>CAVPMY010000020.1:0-12426 GCA_963706685.1 uncultured beta proteobacterium | reverse complement strand
CTGGCCACCACCGTCAGGCCTTCGGCGGGCGTCGGCCGGCAACTGATCTCGCGTCGGCCGCCGGCATCGTGGATCCAGGCACCGCGTCCGGCATCGCCCAGGAACAGGCGGTCGAGCGCCGGCGCGAGCACGGCCCCGAGCACGGGTCGGCCGCGATGAACGAGTGCAATGTTGACGGTGAACTCACCGTTGCGGCTGATGAACTCCTTGGTGCCGTCCAGCGGGTCGACGAGCCAGAACAGTTCGCCGACCTCGGGCACACGGCCGGCGGCAACCGACTCCTCGGCGACGATGGGGACGTCGGGCGCCAGCGCCTGCAAGGCCGGCAGGATGAGCCGTTCGGCACGCTCGTCGGCCTCGGTGACCGGAGAACGATCGTCCTTGCCGCGCACCTCGAAGTCGGTGCCGTAGATGTCGAGGATCAAGGCCCCGGCATCCCGCGTGATGCCCTCCAGCGCGGCGAGCCACGGCTCGCGGCGGCTTTCCCAATCGATCAAGTTCACTCCTCCGACGGTCGTCGCCGTTCGTGGCCGACTGTAACTGCCGCAGTGCAGCATGTGCACACCTTGTTCAGAAGGGGTGGGAGCGGCCAAAGCGTGATAAACACCGCGCGCAGACCACGTCGGGCCTCAGGCATCGTCGGTTCTAGGGGCCCGGACGACCCAGACGCCCTGCCCGCCTGCGGGATACTCCCGTCTGACCTTTCCGTCCATCGCGCGGCGGCTCGCCGGCTGGCATGAAGCTTGTCAGCCGCTGTGAACTGCCCTAACCATGAACCGCCCCATGAGCGAATCCCTGGCGCCGGTGCGCCTGACCCACCTGCAACGCCTCGAAGCCGAGAGCATCCACATCCTGCGCGAGGTCGTCGCCGAGGCCGAGCGCCCGGTGATGCTGTACTCGATCGGCAAGGACAGCGCCGTGCATGCTGCACCTGGCGCAAGAAGGCCTTCTACCCGGCGCCGCCGCCGTTCCCGCTGCTGCACGTCGACACGACCTGGAAGTTCCGCGACATGTACGCGATGCGCGAGCGCATGGCGCGCGAGCTCGGCATGGAGCTGCTCGTGTACCAGAACCCCGAGGCCAAGGCGCTGGGCATCAACCCCTTCGACCACGGCTCGCAGATCCACACCGACATGTGGAAGACGCAGGGCCTGAAGCAGGCGCTGGACCAGCACGGCTTCGACGCCGCCTTCGGCGGCGCGCGCCGCGACGAGGAGAAGAGCCGCGCCAAGGAGCGCATCTTCTCCTTCCGCAGCGCGCAGCACCGCTGGGACCCGAAGGCGCAGCGCCCCGAGCTCTGGCACCTGTACAACGCGCGCAAGCACAAGGGCGAGTCGATCCGCGTGTTCCCGATCTGCAACTGGACCGAGCTCGACGTCTGGCAGTACATCCACCTCGAGGAGATCCCGATCGTGCCGCTGTACTTCGCGGCGGAGCGGCCGGTGGTCGAGCGCGACGGCACGCTGATCATGGTCGACGACGAGCGCATGCCGCTGCGCCCGGGCGAGGTGCCGATGATGCAGCAAGGTGCGCTTCCGCACCCTGGGCTGCTACCCGCTGTCCGGCGCGGTCGGAGTCGAGGCCGACACGCTGACCGACGATCATCCAGGAGATGCTGCTCACGCGCACCAGCGAGCGCCAGGGCCGCATGATCGACCACGACGCCGCGGCGTCGATGGAGAAGAAGAAGCAGGAGGGGTACTTCTGACATGGCACACGTCTCCGACCTCATCGCCACCGACATCGCAGGCCTACCTGGCAGCAGCACGAGACACAAGAGCCTGCTGCGCTTCATCACCTGCGGCAGCGTCGACGACGGCAAGAGCACGCTGATCGGCCGCCTGCTGTACGAGTCGAAGATGCTCTTCGACGACCAGCTCGCCGCGCTCGAGGCCGACTCGCAAGAAGTGGGGCACGCAGGGCGGCGAGATCGACTTCGCGCTGCTCGTCGACGGCCTGGCCGCCGAGCGCGAGCAGGGCATCACGATCGACGTCGCCTACCGCTTCTTCAGCACCGACCGGCGCAAGTTCATCGTCGCCGACACGCCCGGCCACGAGCAGTACACGCGCAACATGGTCACCGGCGCCTCGACCGCCGACGTCGCCGTGATCCTGATCGACGCGCGCAAGGGCGTGCTGACGCAGACGCGCCGCCACAGCTACCTGGTGTCGCTGATCGGCATCCGCAAGGTGGTGCTGGCGATCAACAAGATGGACCTGGTCGACTACGACGAGGCCGGCTATCCGCCGCATCGACGAGCGAGTACCGCGCCTTCGCCGCGCAGATCGGCCTGGACGACATCACGCCGATCCCGCTGTCGGGCCTGCGCGGCGACAACATCGTCGACGCGCAGCGCGCGCACGCCCTGGTACCACGGCCCGACGCTGATGGCCTTCCTGGAGACCGGTCGAGATCGACGAGACGCGCCTGCAGGCCGGCCCGTTCCGCCTGCCGGTGCAGTGGGTCAACCGGCCGAACCTCGACTTCCGCGGCTTCTGCGGCACTGATCGCCAGCGGCAGCGTGCGCCCGGGCGACCGCGTGCGCGTGCTGCCCTCGGGCCGCGAGAGCACGCGTCGCGCGCATCGTCACCGCCGACGGCGACCTGCCGCTGGCCGTGGCCGGCCAGTCGGTGACGCTGACGCTGGCCGACGAGATCGACATCTCGCGCGGCGACGTGATCTCCGCCGCCGACGCCCCGGCCGAGGTGGCCGACCAGTTCGAGGCCACGATGGTCTGGATGGCCGACGAGCCGATGCTGCCCGGCCGCCCCTACCTGCTGCAAGATCGGCACGCGCACGGTCGGCGCCACCGTCACCGAGCCCAAGTACAAGGTCAACGTCAACACGCTGGAGCACCTGGCGGCCAAGACGCTCGAGCTCAACGAGATCGGCGTGTGCAACCTCGCGCTCGACCGCGCCGGTGGCCTTCGACCCCTACGCGGACAACCGCGACACCGGCGGCTTCATCCTGATCGACCGGCTGAGCAACGACACGGTCGGCGCCGGCATGCTGCACTTCGCGCTGCGCCGCGCGCACAACATCCACCTGCAGCACGTCGACGTCGACAAGGCCGCGCGCGCGCGCTCAAGGGCCAGAAGCCGTGCGTGCTGTGGTTCACCGGCCTGTCCGGGTCGCGGCAAGTCGACGATCGCCAACCTGCGTGGAGAAGAAGCTGCACGGCGCTCGGGCCGCCACACCTACCTGCTCGACGGCGACAACGTGCGCCACGGCCTGAACAAGGACCTGGGCTTCACCGAGGCCGACCGCGTCGAGAACATCCGCCGCGTCGGCCGAGGTCGCCAGGCTGATGGTCGATGCCGGCCTGATCGTGCTGACCGCCTTCATCTCGCCCTTCCGCGCCGAGCGCGCGCATGGCGCGCAGCCTGCTGGGCGAGGGCGAGTTCATCGAGATCCACGTCGACACGCCGCTCGAGGTGGCCGAACAGCGCGACGTCAAGGGCCTGTACAGGAAGGCGCGCCGCGGCGAGCTGAAGAACTTCACCGGCATCGACTCGCCCTACGAGGCGCCGGAGGCACCCGGAGCTGCGCGTCGACACCAGCGACCATGAGCGCCGACGAGGCGGCCGACCGGGTGATCGCGCTGCTGCGCGAACGCGGCCTGATCGGCGACATGACGCCTGCAGCAGGTGCACCGGTCATGTCCTCGGGTTGGCGGTGCTGCGTGGTGGCTGCTGCTGCGCGGCCGGCGGCCGCCGGCCGTGGTCTTCGCGGCATGGTCGCCTTCGCCTTCATGCTGCTGGACTTCGTCAGCGTGACGCAGGCGCCTGGCGCAGTTCGCCAATCCGGGCCTGGTCACGGTGGTCGTGCTGCTGCTGCTGTCGGTGGTGCTCGACAAGTCGCGCCTGCTGGAGCGATGGCCGACGGGCTGGTGCGCGGCGCCCTACCGCTGGGCCCTGCCCAAGCTGTATCGCGGCCACGGCGCTCTACTCGGCCTTTCTCAACAACACCGCCGTCGTCGCGTCGCTGATCGGGCCGCTGCGCACGCTGCGCCACGCACGCCGCCGTCGCGGCTGCTGCTGCCGATGTGCTATGCCGCCTCGCTGGGCGGCATCCTGACCCTGGTCGGCACGCTCCACCAACCTGCTCGTCAATTCGCTGCTGATCGGCCAGCGGCATGCCGCCGCTGCACATCTTCGACCTGTTCCCGGTCGGCATCCTGATCGTTGTCGCCTGCGGCGCGACGATGGTCCTGCTCTACCCGCGACTGATGCGCGGCGCAGCCCGTGGGCGAGGAACAGGCTGTCGGACTACTTTCTCGAGGCGCAGGGTCCGTCAGGATTCGTCGCTGGTCGGCCGCAGCGTCGAAACCGGCGGTCTGCGCCAGCTGGCGCATCTGTTCCTGGCCGAGATCGTGCGCGACAGGCATGTCGTCGCGCCGGTGGAGCCCGACGAGATCATCCGCCCCGGCGATCGTGCTGGTCTTCACCGGCGACCTGACGCGGCTGGACCTGCTGCTGCGCTTCGACGGCCTGGAGACGAGCGGCCAGCATTACCGGCTGCCGCTGGACAACCTGGTCGAGGTGGTGATCGCCGCCGACTCGCCGCTCGCGCGGCGCACGCTCAAGCAGACCGACTTCCGCTCGCGCTTCGACGCGGCGGTGATCGCGGTCCGGCGCGGCAGCGAACGCCTGCGCGGGCCGATCGCCGACCTGCCGCTGGACGTTGGCGACACCCTGGTGCTGGTGGTCGGCAGCGACTTCGAGAAGCGCAACAACCTGCAGCGCAACTTCGTCATCGTCACCCGCCACGAGGTGCAGAAGTTCACCGACCCGCGCAAGGGCCTGGCGGCCACCGCCGGCTTCGTCGTCGTGGTTGCGCTGGCGGCGCTGGGCGTGGTGGATTTCCTGAAGGCCCTGCTGCTGCTGCTGGTGGCCTTCCTCGCGCTCGGCTTCACACGGCCGAACGAACTGCGGCGCAACGTGCCGTACGCGATCATCGTCATCATCGGCTCGTCGCTCGTGATCTCGCAGGTGATGGTGCAGACCGGCTCGGCCAGCCTGCTCGCCAGCGCGATGCTGCGGATCGATCCAACGTTCGGCCCCTACGCCGCGCTGGCCGATGGTCCTGCTGCGTCACCTGGATCCTGACCGAGCTGATGACGCAACAACGCCGCCGCCGCCCTCGCCTTTCCGGTGGCCGTCGGCGTGGCGCAGCAGGCCGGCCTGGACCCGACGCCCTTCGTGATGGCGGTGATCTACGGCGCCAGCTGCAGCTTCCTGACGCCCTATGGCTACCAGACCAACCTGATGGTGATGTCGCCGGGCCGCTACACGCTGCGCGACTACGTGCGCGCCGGGCTGCCGCTGGCGCTGGTGTTCCAGGCGGTGGCCCTGATCGCGCTGCCGATCTTCTTTCCCTTCAGTCGCTGAGCGCCGGCCGGTCGCACAGCGCCTGGGACGCCAGTTCCTCGGCACGCTGCGGGACGATACTGAGCGTCGACATCGCGCACCGACAGCGTGAAGGATAGAAGTGGGAGTCGGCGACATGGCGAACTCCGGTCCATGTCGGTCGGGCATGCCCGCGACCGGAGCACCATGCGGCGTAGCTCGACATGAAATCTGCCATCCGCCTCGCCGTCCTCAGCATGGCCTTCCTGGCCCTGGCCGCTGCCGCGCTAACGATCCGGTTGCGCTTCCAGCGCGACCTGCAAGCGGCCATCGCGCGGGCCGCCGAGGACAGCACCGTGGTCGACACCCGCTGCGGCCCGATCGAGGTGCAGCAGGCGGGCAGCGGCATCCCGCTGCTGATGATCCACGGCAGTGGTGGCGGCCACGATCAGGGCATGGCCTGGGCGCGGCCGCTGGTGCGGCAGGGCGTGCGCGTGATCGCGATGTCGCGCTTCGGCTACCTGCGCACGCCGCGGCCGGCCGATGCCTCGCCCGAGGCCCAGGCTGATGCACACATCTGCCTGCTCGACACACTGGACATTCACAAGGCCGCGGTGATGGGTGTCTCCGCAGGCGGCCCGTCCGCGATGCAGACGGCCATCCGCCACCCGGGTCGCGTCAGCGCGCTGGTGCTCGTCGTCCCCATCGCCTACAAGCCGGGCGCCGTAGCCGACTCCGCGCCGCCGGTGTCCGACGACAAGGACGCGATGCTGATGCGTCTGCTCGGTTCGGACTTCCTGTTCTGGACCGCACTGAAGGTGGCGCGGGACCCGCTCATCCGCCATGTGCTGGCGACGCCACCCGAGCAGGTCGCCGCGGCCAGCCCCGCCGAGCGGGCGCGGGTGAACGATCTGGCCGACCGCATCCTCCCGGTGTCATCCCGCGTCGCCGGGCTGCGCGACGACACCGGTCTGGGCAAGCGGCTTGGGCCTTACGCGCTGGAGTCCATCCGTGCGCCCACGCTGGTGGTCAGCGCGCGCGACGACGGCTTCGGCACCTTTGCCGCCGCGCAGTACACCGCCAGCCGCATCGCTGGCGCGCGCTTCATCGGTTTCGACGACGGCGGGCATCTGCTGGTCGAGCATGACGAGGCGGTGCGCGCCGAGATCGTCAAGCTGGTCAGGACGTCGAGTCTCGGGGGGTGAGCAGGGTCTGGATCAAGTGGCCTGGACGGGCCGTCGTCGTCCTGGCCGTGGTGGTGCTCGGCCTGAACGTCTACGCGACGCGGCGCTGGGCCGGCCGGACCGGGGCGAGGGTGTCGCGGCTGGAGGCCGCTCGGTTGGCCGTGACTGTCGTCGTGGGTGCCTGAGCCGCACACCCATCGGGAGAGCGGATGTGCAAGCCTGCCTGCGGCCGATGCGAACGGCTCTGCGCTCCGAACTGTGGTGCGCTCACGGCGTGGTCCGAATGCCGCGCGGCAATGCAGGCCGGCAGTGGACGCGTCCGAAGGCGCGAGCCCTCAGGATCAGCCCATGCACTCGACGTTGTCAATGAGCCTGGTCGTGCCCAAACGAGCCGCCGCCAACACGACCAGCGGTTCATTCGACCTGGGTTGACCGAGGTCCCGCTGCCGACGAATCGCCACGTAGTCGGGCATCCAGCCGCGCGACCGAAGGCGCTCCATGGCGGCTTGCTCGAGCCGTCCGAACGTCAACTGGCCCGCGTCCAACGCCGACGCAATGCCGCGCAGTTCGCGCGACAACCCGACCGCTGCTTCGCGCTCACTGGCGCTCAGATACCCGTTGCGTGACGACAGCGCGAGGCCATCTTCAGCCCGCGTCGTCTCGCCGCCGATGATCTCCATCGGCAACGCGAGCTGGCGCACCATGTTTCGAATGATCATCAGCTGCTGATAGTCCTTCTTGCCGAACACTGCGACCTGCGGTTGCACGATGCAGAACAGCTTGAGCACGACGGTGCACACGCCGGTGAAGAAGCCCGGCCGAAACTGACCTTCGAGGATGTCAGCCAGCTCACGCGGCGGCTGCATCTGGTAGCCCTGCGCTTGCGGGTAAAGCTCAGCCTCGCTGGGCGCGAACACGAAATGGCATCCCGCGCCGCGCAGCAATTCGCAATCGCGCTCGAGCGTGCGCGGATAGGTCTCGAAGTCCTCATGCGGCGCGAACTGCAGGCGATTGACGAAGACGCTCGCCACCACGGGGCCGCCATGCTCGCGCGCCAGCCTGACCAGCGACAGGTGTCCGTCGTGCAGGTTGCCCATGGTCGGCACGAAGGCCGTGCGCTTGGCGCCGGACAAGGCCTGGCGCAACTCGGCGATGCTGTGAATGACTTCCAAGTGACCCTCGTCAGTGGCTGTGGACCTTGTCGTCGGGAAAGCTGCCGTCCTTGACGGCCCGCACGTAGCGGCCCACTGCGTCCTCGATGCGCCCGCCTTCTGCCATGAAGTCGCGCACGAAGCGCGGCCTGGGCCCCGATGTGAGGCCGAGCATGTCGTGCAGCACCAGGACTTGTCCGGCACAAGCGGCGCCGGCGCCAATGCCGATCAACGGCACCTTCAACTCGGCCTGCAGAGTGCGCGCCAGCGCTGCCGGCACCAGTTCGAGCACGATCATCGCCGCGCCCGCATCGGCCAGCTCAAAGGCGTGCCGGCGCAGCACCGACGCACCCTCCTCGTCGCGCCCCTGCACGCGCCATCCGCCCAGCGCATGCACCGACTGCGGCGTCAGGCCGAGATGAGCACACACGGGGATGCCGCGCTCGACGAGGAATCGCACGGTGTCCGCCGTCCAACCGCCGCCTTCGAGTTTGACCATCTGCGCGCCGGCTTGCATCAACACGGCGGCGTTGCGCAAGGCCTGGTCGTTCGAGGCATGGTAGCTGGCGAAAGGCAGATCCGCGACGATCCAGGCGCCGCGGTTGCCGCGCTGCACGCATGCCGTGTGATACGCCATCTCGTCGACGCTGACCGGCAAGGTGCTGTCCCGCCCTTGCAGCACCATGCCAAGCGAGTCGCCGACGAGCAGGATGTCGACGGCAGCGTCGTCCAGCAGGCGCGCGAAGCAGGCGTCGTAGCAGGTCAGCATCGTGATCTTTTCGCCCGCGGCATGCATCGCGCGAAGGCGATGCAGCGTGATCGGCTTGCGTTCGGTCATCGCGCGTCTCCCGCGGGTGGAGCGGCGGTGCACCGCGCCGTCTGCCGTTTGTGAACAGCGTTGACGCTCCAGCCCTGCGATGCAGGCCATCGCAGGCGTCGCAGCGCTTCGACCGGTACAGCGGTGAATCCGTTCATCATTCAGCCTCCGAAGGGCGAGAGAAGGCGCCAGGGGACGGCCGCAGGGCGGCGGCATCGTCGAGCTCTTCCAAGCGACCCGAGGGTGGGCGGCGCTGTGTCAAAGGCTGTCGCGATGGCGGCAACCCGGCAAGCGGGCGATGACCACGCCTACAGGATGCCGGCCTTGCCGGACTCCCAACGCCGGAACTCCGTGGTCAGCAGCGCAACATGCTCACGTTCCTCGGCGGCAAGTTCCTTGTAGAGCTCACTTTCGACCGAGCCGGCCGGCGCTCGTTCACCCTCGCGAGTGAAGAAGTCCACCGCCCGTTGTTCACAGGCAATGGCGATGCGGAACAGGTTGGCCGGGTCCTCGGGCCTGCGGTCGACACCCGCGAAGATGGCGGCGCGGTCGAGTTGGTAGTCCGCGCAGGGCGCCGGCAGCGCGGCGTGGTAACGGCTGGACAAGGTGTCCATGTGCTCCTTTTCCATGCCGGCGAAGCGAGAAAAAAGCTCCTGTAGCACGGGATCCTTGGCCTCGCGCGATGCGCGCTCGTAGAAGGCATGGCCACCGAGTTCGATCTCGAAGGCCTTGCGCACGGCCTCCATCGCCAGGTCGTCCTCGATCGCGCCGCGGTCGAGCAGTTCGAGCTTGCCCTTGCAGAACGGGCACATGCCGTAGGGGAAGGCGAAACCCTCGCTGACCTTGTGGCAGTCGGTGCAGCGCCAGCGCAGTTCGACGCCGGCACAGCAGATGTAGGGCTCATCGTCTTCGAGCGGGCGTTGGCAGCGTGGGCAGATGCTCATGATGGGATCTCGCTGAAGGCCGCGAAGGGCAAGGCGCCGAGGGCGGTGGGTGGCACGAAGGCGTCGACGTCGGCCTGGCTGATCGGCCAGGTGGCCTTGCCGCCGGCCAGGTAGGCGCCGATGGCGCGCGCGGCACGCCGGCCGGCACCCATGGCCAGGATCACGGTGGCCGCGCCGGTGACGATGTCGCCGCCTGCGAACACGCCCGGGACGCTGGTCGCCTGCGTGGCCGCGTCGGCAACGATGTAGCCCCACTTGTTGAGCTGCATGCCCGGTGTCGACTTGGTGACGATCGGGTTGGCCTTGGTGCCCAGCGCGTAGATCACGGTGTCGCACTCAAGATCGAGGGTTTCGCCGGTCGGCATCGGTTTGCGGCGGCCTTTTTCGTCGGGCTCGCCCAGTTCCATCTTCTCCACCTTCATGCCGCGCACGTTGCCGTCGTCGCTGGTGTGGATCTCCACCGGCCCGTGCAGGAAGAAAAATTCGATGCCTTCTTCCTTGGCGTGGCGCAGTTCCTCGATGCGTGCCGGCGCCTCGGCCTCGGAACGCCGGTAGACGCAGCGCACGGTCGGTATGCCCAGGCGTTTGGCCACGCGCAGGCAGTCCATCGCGGTGTTGCCGGCACCGATCACGACCAAGCTCTTGCCCAGCGTGACCGGGGTGTCCAGGTAGGGGAACTTGTCTCCCCCCATCAGGTTGACGCGGGTCAGGAACTCGTTGGCCGAATAGACCTGGCCGGCAAATTCACCCGGGATGCCCAGGAAGGCCGGCGCGCCGGCGCCCACGCCGACGAAGACCGCGTCGAATCCCTTCTCGCCCGTCAGCTGCAGGACCGAGAAGGTCTTGCCGATGACCTTGTTGGTTTCGAACTTGACGCCCATGGACTTGAGCGTATCGACCTCGCGGCTGATGATCTCGCGCGGCAGGCGGAATGCCGGGATGCCGTACTGCAGCACACCGCCCACCACGTGCAGCGCCTCGTAGACCGTGACGTCGCAGCCGTAGCGGGCGAGGTCGGCCGCCACCGCCAGCCCGGACGGTCCGGAGCCGACCACGGCCACCTTGCCCAGACTGCGCTCGAAGCGCGCCGGCTCGGCCTTTTTCGGCCGTGCGCTGTCGCCGATGAAACGCTCCAGGCGGCCGATGGCCACCGGCTCGAGCTTGCGGCCGACGACACATTGCGCTTCGCACTGCGACTCCTGCGGGCAGACGCGGCCACAGACCGACGGGAACAGATTGGATTCGTTGATCACCGCCAGCGCGCCGTCGACATCGCGCACCAGCAGATGTTTGATGAAACGCGGGATGTCGATCGACACCGGACAGCCTTCGATGCAGGCCGGCTTGCTGCACATGATGCAACGCTCGGCCTCGTTCAACGCGTCAGCCATCGAGTAACCGAGGTTGACCTCCTTGAAGTTGCGCGAGCGCTCCAGCGGATCGCGTTCGGGCATCTTGGTTGCCAGAGGCGCCAGGTCCTTGTACTTCTTGTAATTGGTCTTGCCCTGCTCGAAGAGCAGCTTGTCGACGTTGCAGACACGCGCGTAGTCGGTGTTCGCCGCGGCCTCCTCGACCTTGAAGCGGTTCTGGCGCAGCAGCAGTTCCTTGAAGTCGACCTGGTGGCCGTCGAAGTCGGGGCCGTCGACGCAGGCGAACTTGATCTCGTCGCCAACCGTGACGCGGCAGGATCCGCACATGCCGGTGCCGTCGACCATGATCGCGTTCAACGACACCATGGTCTGGACGCCGAAAGGCCGCGTCGTTTCCACGCAGGCGTTCATCATCGGCAGCGGCCCGATGGCGACGACAAGGTCGGGCCGCTCGTTCTGGCACACCTCCTGCAAGGCCGAGGTCACGAAACCCGGTTTGCCCCAGCTGCCGTCGTCGGTGCAGACGATCAGGTTGTCGCAATGGCGGCCAAACTCTTCTTCCCAGAACACCAGGTCCTTGTTGCGAAAGCCGATGATGCCGGTGGTGCGGTTTCCGGCCTCCTTGAACGCGCGCAGTTGCGGGTACACCGGGGCCACGCCGAGGCCGCCGCCGACCAGCACCACGTGCCCGGCCCGGCTGACATGCTGCGGCATGCCCAGCGGGCCGACGAAGTCGACGATGCTGTCGCCAGCCTTGTACTGGTCGCGCATCTCCAGCGTCGTCTTGCCCAGGGCCTGGATCACCATCGTGATGGTGCCCTTTTCGCGGTCGTAGTCGGCGACCGTGAGCGGGATGCGCTCGCCGTTCTCGTGCAGGCGCAGCATCACGAAGTGGCCGGGTTCGGCGGCGCGGGCAACGTCGGGTGCCAGGACCTCCCACAGGAAGGTCGTCTCGGACAAGGCCAAGCGGCGGATGATGGGGTACATGTCGAGTCGTCTAGTCCATGAGAGCTGCGGGCAGGTTCGCGCACGGGGCAGGCCGGTGCGGCGAGATCATCTCCGGATGCTCACGATCAGCACTTAACCTGGATCAATAACGCGGGAATGCAGCCGCCGCGGATGTCCGCAAGAACCGCGTGGCGGGCGCGGTGGACAGCGCCCAGCGGGGGGTGGACTCGCGCCGGCATCAATGCATGAGCAGGCGCTCGCCATCTTCTGGTGTCGCTGTGCTCAGCGCCGCAGCTCGCCCTTGAACATGCGCATGCCGCTGACCATCGTTCTGGTCAAAAACGTGGCGTCTGCTGCGGCTGGAGCCCGACCCGAACGCTGAATGCAAGCCGTGTCGCGAAGCCTGCGGTCGGCGGCTCCCGACAAACAAGCTCGTGGCGGCGGGTCAGCGGATCCCGGGGTCGTTCGAGGCGGTGGCCCGCGAGTGGTATCAGAAGCGCAATGGGCGCTGTGGGCACCCTCCCGTGGATGGGCGAGCCCTTCCACCGACACTCGCCTTTCTGCTCGCCTTTGTACCGGCAACAAAAAAGCACCCGGCGTTGCCGCGAGGTGCTTGTGTTGCCTACCGAATCTGGTAGGCGCGATTGGACTCGAACCAACGA
>CAVPMY010000019.1:0-159292 GCA_963706685.1 uncultured beta proteobacterium | reverse complement strand
CAGGGTGCGCTCGACGCTGGGCTCGACCTCGGCCGCGGCACGCTCGAGGCCCTGGTTGCCGACCTGGGCGCCAAGACGCGGGTCGCCGCCGACCGACTGGGTGAGAACCGCGGCCTGCCGGCGCCGCTGGCGCTGGAGCGTCTGCGCGAGCAACTCGCGGCCGAGGACGTGGCCATCGTCGGCGCGAGCGGGCAGTTTCTGGTCACGGCCAGCCGCACCGGCAGTGCCATCCTGCCCGAACGCCCCGGCGCCACCATGATTCGCCAGGCGCGCAACCAGCGCGTGGTGAGCCAGATCGAGGGCCTGGACGACGAACCGGTGGCTGGCGTCGAGCCGCGAGCGCGCGCGCGCGCTCTGGCCAGGCTGCTGTCGAACGACATCTTTCTCGGCAGCGAGGAGCGCTTCCTGCTCGTTTCGCAGCCGGTGCCCACCGCGGTGGCCCGCAATGCGCTGGCGGTGCAGAGCGCCTACCGCGAATACCAGCAGCGCGCACTGGCCCGCGATGGCTTGCGCCGCATGTACATCGGCACGCTGACGCTGGCGCTGATCCTGGCCGTGTTCGGTGCGGTCTTGTTGGCGGCCGTCCTCGGCACACAGCTGGCGCGGCCACTCCTGCTGCTGGCCGAAGGCGTGAAGCAGGTGGCCGCCGGCGACCTGACCGCCAAGCCGGTCTCGACCTCGCGCGACGAGATCGGCGGCCTGACACGCAGCTTCGCCGACATGACCGAACAACTCGGCCACGCCAGGGAGCAGGTGCAGCGCGGCGTGGCCCAGCTCGAGAGCGCGCGCACCCATCTGCAAACCATCCTCGACAGCCTGAGCGCCGGCGTGATCGTGTTCGACCAGCAGCGCAACATCGACATCGTCAACCCCGGCGCCACGCGCATCCTGAAGCTGCCGCTGTCGGCCTACCGCGGCCGTACGCTGGCCGACGTGCCTGGGCTCGAGGCCCTGGCCCTGACGGTATGGCAGCGCTTCGAACTGCACCGCGCCAGCCCGGAGGCGGGCGAGCGCGACCATTGGCAGGATTCGTTCGAACTGCAATTGCCGGGCGCCGACACATTGAGCCTGTTGCTGCGTGGCGCCGCGCTGCCGCAGGACGCCCGGCTGCTGGTCTTCGACGACATCACCGAAGTCGTCTCGGCCCAGCGCTCGGCTGCCTGGAGCGAGGTGGCGCGGCGCCTGGCGCACGAAATCAAGAACCCGCTGACGCCGATCCAGCTCTCGGCCGAGCGCATCCAGCACAAGCTCGCGGCCAAGCTGCAGCCCGATGACGCCAGCCTGCTGAACCGCTCGGTGACCACCATCGTGGCCCAGGTGCAGGCCATGAAACAGCTGGTCAACGAGTTCCGTGACTACGCGCGCCTGCCCGCGGCCAAGCTGGAGCACCCTGGATCTGAACGCACTGGTGGCCGAGGTGCTGGCGCTCTACGGAGAGGCCGCCGACAGCGGTCGGCTGGTTTCGAGCTGCGCGCCCAATCTGCCCTGGATCGTCGGCGACGCGACCCAATTGCGCCAGGTGATCCACAACCTGGTGCAGAACGGGCTGGACGCGGTTGCCGAGCAACCCGAGGGCCGGGTCTGCATCTCCACGAGCCGGTGCGAAACGAAATCGGCGACTTGCGCGCGGTTCGCCTTGCCGTGCAGGACAATGGCCCCGGTTTCGCCGACAAGGTGCTGAAGCGCGCGTTCGAACCCTATGTCACGACCAAGACCAAGGGCACCGGCCTGGGCCTGGCGGTGGTGAAGAAGATTGCCGACGAACATGGCGCCCGCGTGCGCATCGGCAACCTTGCGGGCGGCGAGGGGCAACAGCCGGCAGGCGCGCAAGTTTCGTTATCATTTTCGAGTTTCGCCGCCGCGCCGAGCGCAGACCCCACCCAGCCTGCGCGCAGCAGGCAGATTGAGTTTGCATGGCAACCATTCTTGTAGTTGACGACGAACTGGGCATCCGTGCCCTGCTGTCGGAAATCCTGACCGACGAAGGTCACACGGTCGAACTGGCCGAGAACGCCGCGCAGGCCCGCGGCCGTGCGCGAGCGGCTGCGGCCCGACCTGGTGCTGCTGGACATCTGGATGCCCGACGTCGACGGCATCACGCTGCTCAAGGAGTGGGGCGCCGGCGGTCTGCTGACGATGCCGGTGATCATGATGAGCGGCCACGGCACCATCGACACCGCCGTCGAGGCCACCAAGTTCGGCGCCATCGCCTTCCTGGAAAAGCCGATCACGCTGCAGAAGCTGCTGCGCGCGGTCGAGCAGGCCCTGGCCAAGCCCGCGCCGCGTGTTGCGCACGCCGCGGCGCAGGGGCGCCGGCGATGGCTGCCGCGGTCTCGACGGCCGCAACGCTGGCGCCGTTGCGCGCCGACGCGCCTATGCGCACGATGCCGGCGCCGATGGTCTCGCACCTGCACGTGGCGCTCGACGCCCACGGGCCCGCAGGCGAAGCAGAGCTTCGACCTCGACCGTCCACTGCGCGAAGCGCGCGACGCGTTCGAGAAGAGCTACTTCGAGTTCCACCTGGCCAAGGAAAACGGCTCGATGACCCGCGTGGCCGAGAAGACCGGCCTGGAGCGCACCCACCTGTACCGCAAGCTCAAGCAACTGGGCGTCGACCTGACGCGCAACAAGCGCGGCGGCGGCCTGTAGGCCACCTCGATATAATCGCGCTCCCTCACGGCCTGGTAGCTCAGTTGGTAGAGCAGCGGATTGAAAATCCGCGTGTCGGTGGTTCGATTCCGCCCCAGGCCACCAAGTTACTGTCCCAGGGAATCCCAGGAAGTCCCAAGAAGTCCAGAAAGCCCTAGAGAATCAACGCTCTAGGGCTTTTTTCTTGTCTCAGCGCGGTTGCACAAAAGCCCTGGAGTTCTTCCATGCCTGATGGAGTAACTTTGGCAGTAACTCGACTGCCGGCTGCCTGAAAAAGCAGCAGTTACTCCAATGGCGCGCACCTCATTTCTTCCGACGCGACGATCCGCGCCATCAAGCCGGGCGATCCGCGCAAGCGCCTGAGCGACGGCGACGGCCTGGTACTGCTGCTGTTCGTCAAGGGCGGCTCGCATGGCTGGCGCTTCGACTACCGCTTCGGCGGCAAGCGCAACATGCTCTCGCTCGGCACCTATCCGGACACGACGCTGGCCATCGCGCGGCGCAAGGCCGACGCGGCGCGGCAACTGCTCGCCGAGGGCTTCGACCCGAGCCAGAAGCGCAAGGCCGAGCGGGAGTCGTTCGCGAAGGCCCGGGAGGCCGACGAGCGCGAGGCCACGGGGCTTGCCGCCAGTGGAGTCGTTCGAGGCGGTCGCGCGCGAGTGGTTCGCCGTCAAACGCGACGGCTGGGCCGCCAGCTACGCCGACAAGATCATCGCCCGCCTGGAGGCCGACGTCTTCCCGTAGATCGGCAAGCAGCCTGTGGCCAGCGTCACGCCGCCGCAGTTGCTGGAGGTGCTGCGGCGCATCGAGGCGCGCGGCGTGATCGAAACGGCGCACCGCGCGCTGGAGAACTGCAGCCAGGTGTTTCGCTACGCCGTCGCCACGGGCAAGGCGGCGACCAATCCGGCGCGCGACCTGAAGGACGCGCTGCGCAGCCCCGACCCGAAGCACTTCCCGGCCATCATCGATCCCAAGCGCTTCGGCGAACTTGCTGCGCGCCTGCGACGGCTACGCGGCCACGCCGGTCGTGCGCGCGGCGCTGAAGCTGGCGCCGATGCTGCTGCTGCGGCCGGGCGAACTGCGCTTCGCCGAGTGGTCCGAGATCGACCTCGATGCGGCGATGTGGACCGTGCCGGCCGCGCGCATGAAGCGCGAACTGCGCGCAGAAGCTGCACGGCGCGCCGCACCTGGTGCCGCTGCCGAAGCAGGCCGTGGCCGTGCTGCGCGACCTGCACACGCTGACCGGGCAGCGGCACGATGGTCTTCCGCGGCGAGCGGCACCACGACCGCGCGATGAGCGAGAACACGATCAACGCCGCGCTGCGCGCGATGGGTTTCCCGGCCGACGAGGTCACCGGCCACGGCTTCCGCGCGACGGCGCGCACGATGCTGCACGAGCGACTGGGCTTCAGCCCGGACGTGATCGAGGCGCAGCTGGCGCACTCGGTGCGCGACAACCTGGGCCGTGCCTACAACCGCACCGAGTTCGTCGAGCAGCGGCGCGAGATGCTGCAGACCTGGGCCGACTACCTGGACAAGCTGCGTCGCGGCGCGCCGGTAGTGCCTATCGGACGGCGGAAGTCCTAAGCCGCACGCGGCCCGATGGCCGTCACGCAACGGCCAACGTCAATGCGCCGACCTCGGCCTTCGTCGGCTTCACCCTGATCTGGATGTCATAGCCCAGGCGATTGAGGCAGTCCATCAGCTTGCGCTCAGAGAAGTTCGCGAAATCGCCCTTGAGCAGTCCCGACACCTTCGGCTGCGAGATGCCCATGCGCTCGGCGGCCTGATGCTGAGTGAGCCCCAGGCGCCGGATGGCCTTGGTGATCTCGATGACCAGGCCGGACTTGATCTTCAGCTTGTTGGCATACGGCAACCCAGATCGGCGAACACGTTGCCCGAGCTCGCGCTCGATCTTGACGCTTTCAACAACTCGCTTTGTCATCTCGAATCTCCTTGATCCTTTCTGCAGCGGCCTTCAGCCTGGTCTCGATGACCGCCCTGTCCTCCTTGGGCATGGCGATCCCGGACTTGCTCTTCTTCTGGAAGCAGTGCAGCACGAACACAACTTCCTCGTACCTCACCGTGTAGACGGCGCGGTAGGTGCCACCCGCATCGTTTTCAACGACTTCCAGCACCCCAGCACCACCGAAGCCCTTGAGCGGCTTGGCCGCATCGTGCCTCTCTCCGTTCTGAGCGAAGTGCAATGCATGTCCGAAGAATCTGCGCACGTCTTCCGGTAGCGCGATCAAGTCCTTCTTGCTGCTGCCAAGCCACTCCAGCGGCTTCTCTTGTCTGTGTGGCATATCAAGACTATACCAAAACGGGTATAGATATCAAGAACATCCGATTCTTCAGTCCGAAGGCTTTTCGCTCAGCCTGCAGGATTCCAGCCAAGTGTTTAGCTACGCAAAGTCGCGACGGCGTGTTGCGGAATCCGCTCAGGGACGAAGGCGCGGCGCCGCGGCAGCAGAGGCCTTGCGGCGACGCGCCTTCGGCGCCGCAGCGTCGTCATTGCGCAGAAGTGATGAAGGCAGCAGCAGGCCTTCGTGCAGGGCCACATGCTCGAGCGCAGCCTCGAAACGGGCACGCGAGGTCGTGGCAACCCGCCGCAAGTAGGCGTGCAGTTCGGCGTCGGCCGCGTTGCGGTGCTCGCACTCGGCGCTGTAGGCCTCGAAGTGCGAGAGCTGCATCAGCAGTTCGGCCACATGGCGCGGGCACTCGCAGGCAATCGTCGGCGACAGGTTCGCGAAGTCAGCCAGGGCCGCGTCGTCCCAGCGGCGCGGCGGCACGGGTTCGGCCCCAGGCGTCGGGCAGGTCTGCTGTGGGCTGCGGCGCCGTGGCCGCCTGGGCAGACAAGCTGTTCAGCCATTGCGCCACCACCACGTCGGGCTGCGGCTCGCGCAGCAAGGCCGTGCCGGCCGTCGCCAATGCCTCGCACACGGGGTCGGCAGCAAAGCTGTACAGCACGGCTTTCGGCACGCCCGCAAAGCGCCGGCGCAGCCGCGTCGACGGCCGCCAGCCAGCCACCGTGCAGCTGCGGCTCATGGAAGAGCAAGGCATCGAGCGTGCGAGCCCTGCAATGCGGCGGCGGCCTGCGCGACATCGTCGAACGGCCCCAGCAGCACCACGGGCCGGCCCAGCCGACGCAGCAGCGCGGGTCGCTGCAAGCGGGTGCCCAGCGCCGCGCCAATCACTGCCAGCCGCCAGGCCCGCACGGGCGGCGCGTGGGCCCCATCCGAGCGCTCGTTGCTCTGGGTGGCCGCCGACGCCTGTGCATGCGTGGAGGCCACGCGCTGCAGTTGCGGCATGTCCAGCGGTGCCAGGCTGCCGATGGCGTGACCCAGGTCCGTCAGCTGTTTGATCAACGCCAGCCGCCGAACGTCGTCGGCCGAGTACAGGCGCTGACCGCTCGGCGTCAGCTCTGGCTGGGTCAACCCGTAGCGGCGCTCCCACACGCGCAGCGTCGCCACCGGCATGCGCAACATGCGCGCCACGGCGCCGCTCCGGTGAAGCGACGGAGTCCGCCGTGCTCGTCGCGGGCGGGCTGGGCGGCGGCACCGATGACTTCGGTGTTTTCATGCAGTCTCCTGAATTGACGCTGCTTTGACTTCGATTGTATGACACTTATCGCGCGTATATGTTCACTTGTGAACTCAGTATGAATCGATAATGACGTACACTCTGTTGCCATGATGATCAGCAAAAGTCGTTCGGTTGCGGTAATCGGTGCGGGCATCGCCGGGGCCACCGTGGCGCGCGCGCTGGCGCGAGCCGGACATTCGGTACACGTGTTCGACAAGGCCCGTGGGCCGGGGGGTCGCCTGGCCACCCGCCGGGTCGAATGGGTCGATCGCCAGGGGCATGCCGTGCACAACGCGGCTCGACCACGGCGCCTTGGGCTTCACGGCCAGCGATCCGGCCTTCCAGACCTTTGTCGGACCTTGCCCAGCAGGCGGGTTGGCTGGTCGAGTGGAAGCCCAGGCTGGCGCCCGGCAGTTTGCCGCTCGAGGGCGGCGCGATGCTGTACGTGCCCGCGCCCGACATGCCCGCGCTGTGTCGTCATCTGCTTGGACGGCGTGCCCGTCAGCTTGTCCTTCGCCGTCGATGGTCTGCACAGGGACGCACGCGGCTGGCAGGTGCAGGCCGGCGGCGTGCGCCACGCGTCGACGTTCGATGCGGTCGTGTTGGCGCTGCCGCCTGCGCAGGCTGCACCACTGCTCAACCCGCACCGGCCCGACTGGGCACGGCACGCGTCCACGGCCCTGATGCAGCCGTGCTGGACATTGATGGGCATCGCCGATGACCCGGACACCCGCGTCGCGGCTGGGACCTGGCTCGGCCGCCCGCCGGCCCGCTGGCCTGGGTGCTGCGCAACGACGCGCGTCCGGGCCGGGCCGCGCGTGCCCGGGCAGGCGCATTGGGTCGCGCATGCCCGAACGGGCTGGAGCCGTCGGCACCTGGAACAACCGGCCGCCTGGGTGCAGCAGCAGATGCAGGCCGCGCTGGCCGAGTGCCTGGGTCGGCCCGTCGAATGGCAGCACTGCGCGGTGCACCGCTGGCGCTACGCGTTGCCGCAGGCGCATGGAACAGCGCCGCGCCGCATCGGTGCTGGTGGGACGCGGCGCAAGGCCTGGGTGTCTGCGGCGACTTTCTCGGCGGCTCGGCGGTGTCGAAGGCGCCTGGTTGTCGGCGCAGGCGCTGTCTGCGGCGCTGCTGCAGTCGGCATCCGATGGGGCTGGTGCGTCCACCGCTCGCGCCGACGCTGCAGCGGCTCGGCTGCGGCAGATCAACAGGCGCCCCGGCGCTTCGCCGCCTGACCCTCTCGTTGATCTTTCCTCACCACCCACTGAAGGAGTCTCAAATGAATCAGCCTCTTCCCCGTCGCGTGTTCCTGATGACGCTGGCCGCTTCCGGCGCGGCGCTCGCCACCGGCGCACGGGCCCAGGCCCTGGTCGACGAAAAGGACGCCCAGGCCGTCGCGCTCGGCTACGTGGCCGACGCCAAGCGCGTCGACGTCAAGAAGTTCCCGAAGTTCGCTGCCGGCCAGAACTGCACCAACTGCGCGCTCTACCAGGGCAAGGCCACCGACAAGGCCGGCGGCTGCCCGCTGTTCGCCGGCAAGCAGGTGGCGGGCGCGGGCTGGTGCAGCGCCTGGGCGAAGAAGGCGTGAACGCACTGGCCGGCCGCGAGGTGTCGCGGTGACGCTGCGCAGCGCCGGCTTTCGCGGCAACAAGGCCGCGTTGCCGAGCAAGCCCTGCGTGGCCTGCGGCCTGGCCGATGAGCTGGCGCGCGTCGCTGGGCGAAGAACTGGGCCGAGGTGAAGTACTGCTCCGACGCCTGCCGGCGCAACAAGGCGGCGCGTGGCTGAGCTGCGCTCCCTGATCGTCGTGCTGGGCGACCAGCTCGACCTCGATGCCGCCGCCTTCGACGGCTTCGATGCGGCGCGTCGACGCCGTCTGGATGGCCGAGGTGGCCGAAGAGTCGACCCATGTCTGGTCGAGCAAGCCGCGCACGGTGATGTTCCTGGCGGCGATGCGCCACTTCGCGCTGGCCCTGCAGGCCGCCGGCCGCCCGCTGCACTACACGCGGCTGGATGCACCCGGCAACGCGCGGCAGCCTGGCGGCGCAGTTGCAGGCCGACATCGAGCGCCTGCGGCCGGCCCGGCTGGTGATGACCGCGCCCGGGCGACTGGCGCGTGCTGCAGGCGATCAAGGCGCGTGGCCGAAGCCAGCGGCCTGCCGCTGGACATCCGCGAAGACCGCCACTTCTTCGTCAGCGTGCGCGAGTTCGCGGCGCATGCCAAGGGCCGCAAGTCGCTGCGCATGGAGTACTTCTACCGCGAGCAGCGCAAGCGCCATCGGCGTGCTGATGGACGGCGACGAGCCCGTCGGCGGCCAGTGGAACTTCGACGCCGACAACCGCGAGGCCTTCGGCGCCGACGGGCCCGGGCGCGGTGCCGCCGCGCACGCGCCTTCGAGCCCGATGCCGTCACGCGCGAGGTGATCGCGCTCGTCGACACGCCGCTTCGCCGACCACCCCGGCCGGCTCGACAGCTTCGCCTGGCCGGTCACGCGCGCGCAGGCGCTGCAGTCGCTGCAGGCCTTCATCGAGCGAGCGGCTGCCGCTGTTCGGCCGCTACCAGGACGCGATGTGGCCGGGCGACCCGTGGCTGTACCACGCGCACCTGTCGGCCGCGCTCAACCTGAAGCTGCTGAACCCGCGCGAGGTGGTGGCCGCGGCCGAGGCGGCCTACCGCGACGGGCATGCGCCGCTGGCCAGCGTCGAAGGCTTCGTCCGCCAGATCCTCGGCTGGCGCGAGTACGTGCGCGGCATCTACTGGACGCAGATGCCGGCTACCTGGAGCGCAACGCGCTCGACGCGCCAGCGAGGACCTGCCCGCCTGGTACTGGACCGGCGCCACCGACATGGCCTGCCTGCGCGACGCGCTCGGCGCAGACGCTGGCGCACGGCTACGCCCACCACATCCAGCGCCTGATGGTCACCGGCCTGTACGCGCTGATGCTGGGCGTGCAGCCGAAGCAGGTGCACGCCTGGTACCTGGCGGTCTACGTCGACGCGGTCGAGTGGGTCGAGCTGCCCAACACCCTGGGCATGAGCCAGTACGCCGACGGCGGCGTGATGGGCAGCAAGCCCTACGTCGCCACCGGCAAGTACATCCAGCGCATGAGCCCGCACTGCAAGGGCTGCCGCTACGACCCGGCGCAGCGCAGCGGCGACAGCGCCTGCCCGTTCACCACGCTGTACTGGGACTTCCTGATGCGCCATGAAGCGGCGCTGGCGAAGAACCCGCGCATGGCGCTGCAGGTGAAGAACGTGGCGCGGCTGACCGACGCGCAGAAGCAGGCCGTGAGCGAACGCGCGGCGGCCATCCGCCGCGGCGAGGTCGGGGCCGACGTTGCTGCATGATCGCTGAGACCTTCGCGCCCACGCTGGCCGCGGCGCAGGCCCGCATCGCCGCCGTGCGGCCGGCCGCCTACGCGCGCACACGCAACGCGCTCGACGGCGCCGTCAGCGGCCTGTCGCCGTACATCACGCATGGCTTCGTCACGCTGGCCGACGTGCTGGCCGGCGTGGCCGCGCGCCATGCGCTCGACGTGCAGCACAAGTTCGTCTTCGAGCTCGGCTGGCGCGCCTACTTCCGCCATGTCTGGCAGCACCGCGGCGACGGCATCCTGCAGTCGCTGCACGAAGGCCCGCTGCCCGACGATGCCTACGCCCGCGAGCTGCCGGCCGACATCCGCCAGGGCTGCACCGGCGTGCCGGTGGTCGACGAGGCGGTGCGCGCGCTGTACGCCACCGGCACGCTGCACAACCACGCGCGCATGTGGCTGGCCAGCTACGTGGTGCATGTGCGCAAGGTGCACTGGCGCGCCGGCGCCGACTGGCTGTATGGCCACCTGCTCGACGGCGACCTGGCCAGCAACCACCTCAGCTGGCAATGGGTGGCCGGCACCGGCAGCCGCAAGCCCTACCTGTTCAACGCCGACAACGTGGCGCGCTACGCCCCCGCGCCGTGGCACAGCCCCGGCAGCGTGATCGACACGTCCTACGAGGCGCTCGACCGCATGGCGCGCCAGCCGCGCTGCAGCAGCCGCCAGGCGACCGCGACGCCGACTCCGGCAGCCCGCCGCCGGTCGAGCCACCGCTTCGCTGCCGAGCCGCCGGACGAACTCGGCTTGACGGCCCCCGACGCCGCCGCCGTCGCCGGCCGCGACGTCTGGCTCGTGCACCCCTGGAGCCTGGGCGAACTGCCGGCCGGGTTGCCGGCCGACACGCTGGTGATCGGTGTCTTCGTGGCCGACTTCCACCGCGCCTGGCCGTGGAGCGAACGGCGCTGGCGCTTCGTCGGCAGCCGCATGGCCGAACTCGCCGCCGCAGCGCTGGCACGGCGACGCCGCCGCCATCGGCGCCGCATTGAAAGGCGCGCGCAGCGTGCGCAGCATCGACGAGCCCCACCTCGCGCCGTGGCTGGCACGCTGGGCCGAGTGCGAGGCGCGCGCCGGCGCTGTTTCCGCCGGTCGATCGGCGCTGCGATTCCTTCTCGCAATGGTGGGCCCGCGCCTCGCGCGGCCTGGACTCGGCCGCGGACCTGCTGGCCGTCAACGAGGTGCCTGCATGGTGACCGAACCCGTCGAACGAACCGTCAAGCGTCGCCGCTGACCGTGCTGTACGACGGCGCGTGCCCGCTGTGCCGGCGCGAGATCGGCGTCTATCGCGGCCTGCAGCCGCTGCAGCCGGAGCGCCGGTGTGTTTTGCCGATGTCAGCGACGCCGCTTTGCCGCTGCCGCCGGGCACCACGCGCGAGCAACTGCTGGCGCGCTTTCACGTGCGCGGCCGCGACGGTGAACTGCTCAGCGGCGCGCAGGCCTTCCTGGCGCTGTGGGCCGCGTTGCCGGGCTGGCGCTGGCTGGCCCTGGCCGGCCGCCTGCCGGGCGCGGCCTGGGTGATGGAGCGCAGCTACCGACTCTTCCTGCGCTGGCGGCCGACGCTGCAGCGCTGGGCGTCGCGCCTGGACCGGCCCGGCCTGGACCGGCCGAACCTCACGACAACGCGCCCCGCTGATCCCACCCCCTTCAACCTTGGAACACCACACCATGACTTCGATCGCCCTCATCACCGGCGCCAGCGGCGGCATCGGCCGCGCCCTGGCGCGCCAGCTGCACGCCCAAGGCTGCCGCGTCGCCGCAGTGGGGCGCGATGCCGACCGCCTGGCCGACGTGGAGGCCGCCGTGCGCATCGCCGCCGACACCACCACGCCCGAAGGCGCCGCGCTGGCCGTCGCCGCCTG
Organism: uncultured beta proteobacterium; assembly: GCA_963706685.1. GTDB lineage: Bacteria > Pseudomonadota > Gammaproteobacteria > Burkholderiales > Burkholderiaceae_C > CADEEN01. Next base: position 147,830 of record CAVPMY010000019.1, on the reverse strand, counting down.
CCAGGAGGCCCTCGGCGCCGCACCGACGCTGCTGGCGCACTGCGTGGGCAGCACGCTGATCGCGCCGCTGCACCGCACCCGGCCGGAGGCCTACCGCGAGGTGATGCGCGTCAACCTCGACAGCGCGGTGTTCATGCTGCAGGCCTGGATCGCGGCGCTGCAGGGCGGGCCCGGCGCCGCCGTCTTCGCCAGTTCGGTGGTGGCGCGCATCGGTGTGGCCAATCACGAAGCCATCGCCGCGGCCAAGGGCGGCGTCGAAGCGCTGGTGCGCAGCGCCGCGGCCACCTACGCGGCGCAGGGCCTGCGCATCAATGCCGTCGCCCCGGGCATGACCGACACGCCGATGACGGCCGGCATGCTGAAGATGCCCGCCATGCGCGAGGGCGCCGCGCGCCAGTACCCGCTGGGCGGCGTGCAGACGGCCGAGCAGGTGGCCGACGTGATGGCCTGGCTGCTCGGCGACGGCGCGGCGCGCCTGACGGGGCAGGTGATTGCGGTGGACGGTGGCTTCACCACCGTGCGGCCGCTCGTGAAATAGCTGATGGCTGCGAATTAGCAGGACACTCGAGGAGTTCCGAATGAGCGAAGACCCGCGCTGCTGCGGCAGCGGCACCTGCATCATCGACACCGAAGGCCGCTGCTGGTGTGGCCAGCAGTGGGACGGCGAAAAGATGTGTTTCGCCCGGCTCCGGCGCACCCGTCCGAAGCGACGGCGCCGGTTTCGGAGGTCGAGGACGAGGACGGCGGACCGATGACGAGGACGACGCAGGCCCATCGCTTTGGGCCCGGCGACTGGGCTTCGGCGGGCTGATTCCGTTTGTGGGCCTGGCGGCTGCGCTTTGGGTGGCGCGGCCAGGTGACTGGCCGCTGGCAAGCTGTGGCGCTGCTGGGGTACGGCGCAACCATCGCCAGCTTCTTGGGGGCCATCCATTGGGGCTTGGCGATGCGCGACGGGCTCGGCTCAGCCAGCTGCCGTCGCTGCTTTGGGGCGTGGTGCCCGAGCCTGCTGGGCTGGGTGGCCTTGCTGCTGGGCCATGCCGCCGGGGCTGTTGCTGATGGCGGCTTTGCTGTGGGTCTGCTTTGTGGTGGACCGGGTGCTGTATCCGCGCCACCAGCTGCAAGCCTGGCTGCCCATGCGCCTGAGGCTGACGCTGGTGGCCAGCATCAGCTGCCTGGCCGGGGCACTGGCGCTCTTGCGCTAGCCCGGATATTTCACCGTACCTCCGTAGAAGCGAGGACGGCATTGCCCTGTTGATGCCCGTTGATCGAGTTGTCGAGACCAGATGAACGAGCGGGCGATGCCGAAACCAAACTGTACCGGACAGAGTGAACTCGATCTTGGCGTGGTGGACTTTGGTCGCGTCGGGCGACGCGAAGTGCAAGGCTGCTTCGACGGCGGCAGCATGACCAGCGACGGCGGCGTGATGCTGCTGTCGGCGGCCGATCGCAAGCTCGGGCTGACCGCGGCGGCGGCGCGCTGCATTGCCGATCCGCGCAACCCGTTGCTGATCACGCACGCCGTGCGCGACATGCTGCGCCAGCGCGTGTACGGCCTGGCGCTGGGCTGGGAGGACTTGAACGACCACCAGGCGCTGCGCTGCGACGTGGCGATGCAAACGGCCGTGGGTGTGGACCGCGAGGTCGCCAGCGCCCCCACGCTGTGCCGGCTGGAGAAGTGGGCCGATCGCGCCACCGCGCTGGCGCCTGCACCGAGTTGCTGGTCGAGCAGTTCATCGCCAGCTTCAAGACGGCGCCCGAGGAACTGGTGCTGGACTTCGATGCCACCGACAACCCGCTGCACGGTCAGCAGGAGAGACGCTTCTTCCACGGCTACTACGACTGCTACTGCTACTTGCCGCTGTACGTGTTCTGCGGCCAGCAACTGCTGTGCGCCTACCTGCGCCCCAGCCGCATCGATGGGGCCAAGCACGCCGCGGCCATCCTGAAGCTGCTGGTCACGCGGCTGCGCCAGAACTGGCCCAGGTGCGCATCGTCTTTCGCGGCGACTCGGGCTTTTGCCGTCAGCGCATCATCAACTAGTGCGAGCGCGCCGGCGTGCACTACATCGATCGGCCTGGCGCGCAACCCGCGGCTCGAAGCGATGACCGCAGTTCGTGGAACTGGCCATGAAGGACGAGTACGAGCGCACCGGCGTCAAGCAGCGCTCGGTCGACGAGTTCATCTACGCCGCCAAGAGCTGGGCGCACGAGCGCCGGGTGATCACGCGGCTGGAGTGCGGCGAGCAGGGCAACAACCCGCGCTACGTGGTGACCAACCTGACGGGCGATCCCGAGGCGCTGTACGACGACGTGTACTGCCAGCGCGGCGAGGCCGAGAACCGCATCAAGGAAGCACAGGTCGGCCTGTTTGCCACGCGCACCAGTTGTCATGTCTTCGCCAGCAACCAGTTGCGCGTGCTGCTGGCCGCGCTGGGCTACGTGCTCATCGAGCGGCTGCGCGCGCTGGCGCTGCAGGGCACCGAGCTGGCCCACGCGCAGGTCGACACGCTGCGCATCAAGCTGCTCAAGCTCGCCGCGGTGATCACGCGCAACACGCGGCGCATCCGGCTGTACCTGGCATCGAACTGGCCCAGCGCGCCGATCTTCGCGCACGCCATGAGCATGCTGCGCTCACCGTGAAACTCATACAGCGCCTGGCCCGCGCGATGACACAAAAATGGCCCGCAACCCAAGCCGGGGTAGGGGCACTGACCTCTGCTCGTGCTTCAAACCGGCTCGCACCGGCGGGCGACAATTATCTTGAGCGGCGTGCAGCCGGCTGAGCGCGCATCTGGCCTTCGGCACGATCTCGATCCGCTGCGTGCACCAAGCCACCGAGCGTTCGAGGCTGATGGAACGCTGGCGCTGACGCCGGGAATAACTGCCGCGGCGCCACAGGCGCATCAGGAACCGTGCGGCGCGCGCCAGCGCGTTGTCCAGCGCGGTGCGCCAGTCGTTGGCCACGGTGGCGACGACCACCGACCCTGCACCATCGGTCCTGAGTTCCACCTGGCAGCGTTTGTCGATGCCACCACGGGGGCCGTTCACGTCCGACATTCGCACCTCGGCGCGCGGCACCAGCCAGCCGAGTCGCCGAAGGACAAAGCGAACGCGGCGCTCCGTCAGGTCGCGCAGTTCGGTGGCGTGCGGATGGCGGGACTTGAAAAGCACTTGCATCACGGATCTCCAACCTTTGAGGGACAGCCGGAATGTGGGGCTCTTGGCGATTCTGAAAAAGCAGCTTTTCAAGAACGTCAGCATCGGACAAACCTGAACACAAGTTGGTGCTTCTGCCGCAGACTCGGGTGTTCGGCGGCTGCGGCATCGAGCAATGGAGCTTCTCGGCTGCCAACCGCGCCTTTGTTTGCGCCGATCTCACCGAAGTCCGGCCAACCAGGACATGAAGCGCACGTCGCCATGGCGCTTCCGAGGCGTTGGATCCGGCTAAGGGGTTGCAGATCACCCGGGCGTTGTGCAAGCGGTGGCGCTGGCATGCCGGGCGGTTCGCGTTTTCCGAATCTCAACTCACGGAAGGTATGCTTTTTCCTACGACTCATCGAGTTCACATTCCGCTGTGTTCAAACTACTTCGAGACTCGACCATGAAGGTCCCTTTCCGTTCCAAGTGCTCCAAGTTCGTTCGAGGCAAGCTGCTCGGCATCGAACGCCTGCGCCAGGCATTGCGGCACCTGCAGCGGCTGCTGACCGGGGGCGGCCCACCCGAGGCGCTTTCGTTGATCCCGATCCGGGCCGTACAGCCGCATGTCACCCGCCAGCGGTGCAGACGCACCTGGCGCGATTGACAGCGCCGGTGCACTCCCGCCGCCGTCTGAAACTCCGCTCCCACACGCTTCGCGCAACACCCCCACTCCCACTCATTCACGAAAGAAAACCGCCATGCGCTCTTACCGCCGCAACAGCCCCGAAGCCGCCGCACGCATCGTGGCGCTCGTCCTCATCGCCGACGGCCACGTGTGCCGCTCGGAGTTCGATGTGTTTGAGCAGCTGGATGGACCGCGCGAACTGGGGCTGGCGCCCGACGGCTTGCCACGCGTCGTTCAGACCCTATGCGAAGACCTGCTGATGGGCGACCATGCCAGTGGTTCGATGCTGGGCGCCGTGGACGACAGCGCCATGGCCGCGTTGATGGCCGAGGTCGACGAGCCGGCGCTTCAGCGCAAGGTGCTTCGGCTAGCGGTCGCCGCCGCGCGCGCCGACCGGCACCTTGCCGACGGGGAAACTCTGGTCCTGGCGGCTGCTCGCCGTCATTGGGGCCTGGGTGCGGAAACAGGCGCTGGAAGCCTGCTCGCTGACACACCGCAGTCGGCGTGAGCGACAGCGCTCAGGAACGCGCCGCGGCGATGACCTGCAGCACCAGCGGGTGATGCTGCCCGCGGCGCGAGCGGATGGCGTGGATCTCCTCCTTCACGTCATCGCAGCGGCCGAGCAAGCGCAGCCCGCGCATCAAGCCCACGTCACTGGCGCCAAGGCGGCTGACCGGGAACACCCCCAGTCCGCGCGCGGCGAACACCGCCAGCAGCGCGCTGTCTTCGAATTCGCCGACGATGTGCGGCCGCAAGCCCTGGGCCTCGAACCAGCGATCCAGGGTCGGGCGCAGCGCCGAGTGGCCGGTCGGCAGCAGCACGGGCAGACCGGTTCAGCGATTGCGGAAACTGGTCCACATCGGCCTTGTGCACATGCGCGGCGGGCCCGTACCACTCCACCGTCGATTCGACCAGCCGTTCGCTCGTCAGACGAAGGTTCGGGTTGCGCGGTGCCGGCTGCCCGGCCAGTACCAGGTCCAGGTGATGCAGCGCCAGTTCGGCCAGCAGTTGCTCGAATTCGCCTTCGTGGCATACCAGCCGCAGCGATGGCGTGGCCAGCACGGGCTCGAGCAGCGCATGCGCGGCCAGCTTGGAAATGCCGTCCGACATGCCGACGGCCAATCGGGCGACCTTGCCACTGGCCGCCTCGCGCACTTCGTCGGGAATCAGCTGGCCGATCTGGAAGATCTCCTCGGCGCGGGCGAATGCGGCCTGGCCTGCCTCGGTCATCGCCACACCGCGGCCGGCCGGCTTGAGCAACTGGTGGCCGAGCGCCTTCTCGAGTTCCCGCACCTGGGCGCTGATGGTCTGCACCGCCATGTCCAGCCGCTCGGCCGCGCGGGCGAAGCCACCCTCCTTGGTGACGACCCAGAAGTAGTACAGGTGGCGGTAATTGAGCATGTCGATCTCACATCGGAAAAGCAGAAGTCTATGTCTGCCTGGCACTGGTTTCTTCGAATCTCGAACAGCGCAAGACTCCCACCTGCTGCTGTTCATCAAAGAGGAAACGATCATGTTCTACGCACTCAGCTGGTTTGCTGTGTTCAGCCTTCTGGCGCTTTGGTCGCTTGTGGCCTGGGCGTTTCACTCGATCACGGCATGGACGGTCTCGAATGCGGGCGTCCTGGCAGGGGGCGATGCCGTGGCGAGCAAAGGCTTGCGCCTGCCGGACTGGCTCGCGCCCTGGGTGCCGCCCGAACTCGCTCGCGCGCTGGATTCGCTGGCCGCGGCCGTCACGCCCGCCATCGAAGCCGGGCTGGCATGGGCACCCGCGTTGGCGGGCGGGCTGTCGATCGCGGTCTGGGTGATCTGGGGCATCGGCAGCGTCTTCCTCGTCGTGCTGGGGCTCTTGGCCACCGGACTGATCGCCGTGCTGCGCCGTCGGTTGTCCGTGCCTGCGACACCCTCCGGGAGCCCGGTGGCCGAGCGCTGAACGGGTCCTGGGCGTACTTCGGGAATTACGAAGCTGGGCTCACGCCGGTGCTTCTTCATCCGCAACCCGGAACTGCCGAACATCCCCCATCTCTTCCTCAGCAACCAAGCACATGGACAGCCTGCTCCCATTCCTTTCGGCCGACTTCCTGGGCAAGCCCGCCTGGGTCTGGCTCACCTTCGTCGGCATCGTCGTCGCGCTGCTGGCCTTCGACCTTGGTGTGCTGCACAAGGACGACAAGGAGATCGGCGTGCGCGAGAGCCTGCTGCTCTCGGCTGGCTACATCAGCGCCGCGCTGATCTTCGGGGCCTGGGTCTGGTGGTACCTGGGCGCGCAGAGCGGAATGGACTACTACACCGGTTTCATGATCGAGAAGTCGCTGTCGATGGACAACGTCTTCGTCATCGCGCTGATCTTCAGCTTCTTCGCGATCCCGCGGCAGTACCAGCACCGGGTGCTGTTCTGGGGCATCCTGGGCGTGATCGTGCTGCGTGCCGTCATGATCGGGCTGGGTGCCACGCTGGTCAGCCAGTTCAGCTGGGTCCTGTACCTGTTCGGCGCTTTCCTGATCTTCACGGGCATCAAGATGTGGATCATTGCCGACCACGTGCCCGACATCGCCAACAACCCGCTGCTGAAGTTCCTGAAGCGGCACATGCGCGTGACCGACGGGCTGCGCGGCAACGCCTTCTGGGTGCGCGAGCCCGATCCTGCCAGCGGCAAGGTGGTGCGCTCTGCGACGCCGCTGTTGCTGGCGCTGGTGCTGGTCGAGTTCGTCGACCTGGTGTTCGCAGTCGATTCGGTGCCGGCGATCTTCGCCATCACCACCGACCCGTTCATCGTCTACACGAGCAACATCTTCGCCATCCTCGGTCTGCGCGCGCTGTACTTCGCGCTGGCGGCGATGATCCATCGCTTCAAGTACCTGAAATACGCGCTGGCCCTGGTGCTGGTGTTCATCGGCACGAAGATCTTCCTGGTCGGCATCATCGGCAAGGTTCCGCCAACGATCTCGCTCAGCGTGACCTTCGGTCTGATCGCCGGTGGTGTGCTGGTGTCGCTGTGGAAGACGCGCGGCCAGGCCGCCACTGTGGCGCCCATATGACGGCGCCCACCGTGCAGCGGCTGCGCGACGCAGCCGCGCCTTGACCGCCGAGCGGGCGTCGATGCAAGCCCTGGTGCGTGCACACGGGCCTGCGTCACACGGCACCCTGCTGCTGCCGATGGCCATGCCTTGCCTACTATCGGTGCCTGGCGTGGGCGCTGTACTCGGCCTGCGAATGTCGGCACGAGCAAGAGTTCAACAGCCGCAAAGGGTCGCCAGCGGGTCTAAGGGCTATGCGTTGAAGGGACCGGTTCAGGCAATCAAGATGACGACCACGGCATCGCTCGCACTCATTCCGGGGTGGCGGGAGCATGAGTTCGATCCGGGTGCCGCGGGCTATGTAGGCGCCCAAGATCTCCGGAACTCGGAGCCCACTATACGGATCAAGCTTCCACCGCTCAACCATGACGAAGTCATCGTGAACCTGTTCAACAAACTCCCCGGCTCCGTGCGCTCGGCGCCGGGTTGGGAGCAGCACATCTGGCGGCGCCTGCCGCGGCCATCCTGCTGTGGGGCACGCTGCTACCGCTGGCACTTGCGGGCGTGAACCGCGCTCTGGCGCCGGCCGTGGCCGAGTTCGGCGCCAGCAATGCCTCACTGCTGCTGTTTGACTACACGATGGCCGGCGTCCTCGTGCTGCACTGGACGCTGGTACTGACGGTCGCCCTGGGGTGCTTCGTCGTCAGGGTGATGAAGGGGCCCGCGTACGTGGCCGACGCCTACCCATTGCCAGATCACAAGGGTGCGTCCATGACGCGGCCCTGAGCGATGAGCGCGTCGATGCGCGCCATGACCAGCAGGCCGTTTGCCGAGTAGGGATCGAACTCCGGCCAAGCGATCTTCGTCTGCGGGTCCACATCCGACAGGCTGACGCTCGCCATGGACCATTCACCGTAGCGCCGCTCGGTGATGCTTTCGCAATGGATCAACTCCAGGTCCTTGTGGCGCGGGTCGGCAAAGATGCGTGCGTACAGGCGCGTCACCGTGCCGCGCTCGCCTTCGAGCGCCTGCAGGAACACACCTTGCCCCTCGCAGAGCACGCCGGTGATGTCGTTCTGCGTGTTCCAGGCGTGGGCCTTGCGCAGAATCGAATTGGTCAGCGTCGCGGTCTGCGGGTCCACCGCTTTGCTCACGTAGATCAGCCGGATCAGCATGGTTCAGGTGTTCTCTTGAATGCCGAGCGTGGTCGCAACGTGACTGCAGGCTGGGCTGCAAGCCATCGGCCAACGCAGGATAGCAAGTCGAGCGCCACGGCGTGACGATCGGGCTGGATGTCGCAACTTTCCCTACGGCTTCGCGTTAACCCGTAGGTAGAGACTTCAGAACGACGCCTCCCCATGGACCCGCTCCTGCTCGCCCGCATCCAGTTCGCGGCCAACATCACTTTCCACATCCTGTTCCCGACGATCAGCATCGCGCTCGGCTGGGCGCTGCTGTACTTCAAGCTGCGACACAACCGCCTGGCGCGCAGCCAGGGGCTGGCGTTCACCGCGGTCACGCCGTGGCTGCAGGCCTATCGCCTGTGGGTCAAGGTGTTCGCGCTGACCTTCGCGCTCGGCGTGGTCAGCGGCATCACGATGAGTTTCCAGTTCGGCACCAACTGGCCGGGCTTCATGCAGACCGTGGGCAACATCGCCGGGCCGCTGCTGGCCTACGAGGTGCTGACGGCCTTCTTCCTCGAGGCCACGTTCCTGGGCGTCATGCTCTACGGCCACAGCCGCGTCGGCAACCGTGTGCACACGCTGGCCACGGTGCTGGTGGCGGGCGGCACCACGCTGTCGGCGTTCTGGATCATCGTGCTCAATTCGTGGATGCACACGCCGGTCGGTTTCGAGATGCGCGACGGCGTGGCGCACGCCACCGACTGGTGGGCCATCGTCTTCAACCCGTCGATGCCCTACCGCCTGTCGCACATGATGATCGCCTCGGGCCTCACGGTGGCGTTCCTGATCGCCGGCGTCAGCGCCTACCGCTGGCGGCGTGGTGACCGTGGCGGCGATGTCAAGCTGACGATGCGCACCGGCGTCACCGTGGCGGCGCTGCTGATCCCGCTGCAGATCGTGGTCGGCGACCTGCACGGCCTGAACACGCTGCAACACCAGCCGGCGAAGATCGCTGCCATGGAAGGCCATCTGGCAAACCCAGAAGGGCGCGCCGATGGTGCTGTTCGGTCTGCCCGACGAGCGGCCACGAAGGAACACGCTACGCGATCGAAGTGCCCAAGCTGGCCTCGCTGATCCTCACCCACGAGCTCGACGGTGAGGTGAAGGGGCTGGATGCGTTCGACGGCAAGCACCCGCCCGTGGCGCCGGTGTTCTTCAGCTTCCGCATCATGGTCGGCGTCGGCCTGCTGATGCTGGCGGTCAGCTGGGTCGGCGTGGTGGCAGCTGCGCGCGAGCAGCCGCCGCACGGAGCCTGCGCCGGCGCTGACCTGGGCGCTGTTGGCGATGACGTTCTCGGGCTGGGTGGCCGTGCTCGCCGGCTGGTACACCACCGAAATCGGCCGCCAGCCGTGGCTGGTCTACGGCGTGCTCCCCACGGCGCAGGCCGCCGGGCCGGTGCCGGCCCCGACGATCGCGCTCGACGCTGGCAATCTACGTCGCGCTGTACCTGGCGCTGATCGTGGCCTACGTCGACTGCGGTGTTCCGCCTGGCGCGCAAGGGCGCTGCGGTCGAGCCGCCGCGCGAAGCCGCGGGTGCGCCGGCCGCCGGCGCCGTTGAACGCGGCCGAGCTTGCCGATGAACATGCGGACACGAGCATGGACATCGCAGGGATCGATGCCGCGCTGCGTGCGCCCGGGGGCTGGCTGCCGCTGGCCTTCCTTGCCATCATGGGCCTGGCGATGCTGGCCTACGTCATCCTCGACGGCTACGACCTGGGCGTCGGCATGTTGTTGCGCGCTGCCAGCCGACGCCGACAAGGACACCATGGTCGCGTCGATCGGCCCGTTCTGGGACGCCAACGAAACCTGGCTCGTGCTGGGCGTGGGCATCCTGCTGGTGGCCTTCCCGCCGGCACACGGTGCTGATCCTGGGCGCGCTGTACCTGCCGGTGGCGCTGATGCTGGTGGGCCTGACGCTGCGCGGCGTCGCGTTCGACTTCCGCACCAAGGCGCGGCGCCGACCGCAAGGCGCTGTGGAACCGCGGCCTTCAACGCCGGCTCGGTGCTGGCCAGCCTGGCGCAAGGCTACATGCTGGGCCGGTGGGTCACCGGCTTTCGCAGCGACGGCTGGGCCACGCTGTTTTCGGCGCTTGATCGCGGTGTGCCTGCTGGGCACCTACATGCTGCTCGGCGCTGGCTGGTTGATCATGAAGACCGACGGCGCGCTGCAACTCGCCGCGGTGCGCTGGGCGCGCCGCTGCCTGGGGCTGACGGCCGTGGGCGTGGCGGCGATCTCGGCCGCCACGCCGCTGATCAGCCCGGCCATCTTCGACGCGCTGGTTCAGCCTTGCCCTACGTGGTGCTGCTGGCGCCGGTGCCGCTGGCCACGCTGCTGCTGTTCTTCATCGTCGAGCGTTCGCTGCGGCGGCTGCCGACCCGCCTGGCGCAGGGCAACGCCTACGGCGACTGGGTGCCGTTCGCCGGCACGGTGGGCATCGTGATGCTGGCCTTCTACGGCCTGGCCTACAGCCTCTTCCCGTGGCTGGTGGTCGACCGGCTGACGATCTGGCAGGCCGCGAGCAGCACCGAGTCGTTGTGGATCATCTTCGTCGGCGCGTGCGTCGTGTTGCCGGTGATCGTGGGCTACACGGTGTTCAGCTACCGGGTGTTCCAGGGCAAGGCAACGGCACTCGAGTATTGAGGCGGCGGTGCCCGGGCGCAGCGTACGCTGAACGGCCTACACCGGCGCCTTGGCAAAGCTGGCGATGTAGTTCACAGCCACGCTGCGCGTCCACCAAGCGCGATGAACCACGGGCAGATAGGCCATGCCGCGCAGGTCAAGTTGCGCGAGCCCGCAAGCCGCGGCGGCCTGCTCCAGCTCGGCGGGCCGAACCAACTGCGCCCAATGGTGGGTACCCCGCGGCAACACCCGAAAGACGTATTCGGCGCCAACGATGGCGGTCACGAAGCTCTGCGGCGTGCGGTTGATCGTCGAGACCAGCAGCAGGCCGCCGGGCTTGAGATGGCTGGCTGCCTGGCGCACGAACGCCTGCAGGTTGTCGACATGCTCCACCACTTCGAGCAACAGCAACACGTCGAACGAATCATCGTCGTGCGACGCAAGGTCGGGTTCGCCAACCCTGTAGTCGATGCTCAAGCGGCCCACGTTCGCGTGCAGTCGCGCGGCGGCGATGTTCTTCGCCGCAGCATCCACGCCCACCACCTGCGCTCCGCGGGTGGCCAATGGCTCGCACATCAGGCCGGCGCCGCAGCCGATGTCGGCAATGCGCAGCCCGGTCAAGTCGCTCTTCGACCGCCCGAAGCGGTGGGCGATCTGTTCGAGCACATAGCCCAGGCGCAAGTTGTTGATAACGTGCAAAGGGCGCATCGGCCCGGCGCTGTTCCACCAGGTTGCCGCGAGGCGATTGAAGCGCTCGATTTCGTCGCTGCGAATGGTGCTGGCCGGTATCGGCGAAGGCTTGGGGGTGGTCATGGTTCAAACCCGACGGCAAAGCTTCACGGCCACGCGCGACCCCGCGCCAACCGACCAGACCCACGCGCGCAAGGCCAGCGAAGGGGGCCACCCGGCCGCAGCGAAGCGATCCGCGGCTTCGTCGCGATGCGCGATTTCATCACTGCGGCAGGCTTGCAGCAGATCGCGCAGCGCCTGCAAGGGCGGGTCTTTGCGGCCCGGGTCGCGCCGGTCGATCGCTTCGATCTGCTCGGCATAGTGGTGGTCAACGAAGGTCTCGACCGCCTCGATGGTGGCGTACACCGCTCGCGGCCCGGGCAGCGCGCCGGTCAGCCAGCCGGCAATGTGCCAGAGCGGCAGCAGCCGGCTGCGGTTCTGCGGCGCCAGCAGCGGCTCGATCTGCGCGAGGTGGCCTGCTTCGGTGGCGAGGTGCTGTTGCGCAAAGTGGCGCACGCGAGCGTCGCGCGTGACGGCGAGGATTCCGCGGTAGATCATCACCGCGCCTCTCTCGCCAGCGTGGTCGCTGCGCAGATCCGATCGCAGCGCGCGCATCGGCAGGTTGATCGCACGGTGGATGTCGGTTGCCAGCGCTTGCAAGGGTGTCGTGGCGTCCTGCGCGGCGCCGTTGTCGTCGAAAGAAGCAGTGCGCGAAGTCATGCGGAGTGGGTCTGGTTGAAAAGGCACAAGCCTTCGAGGGAAGACGTTCAGCCAGCAGATGCCAGCTTGGCTGCGGGCGGCTCATCGTGTCGCAACAAAGCGAGCGATGGCGAACAGGCGCCTCGGGCCGATGGACTGGGTAGCGTGCTCGAAGCGTTTGTTCCACGCTCTGCGGCGCGACGGCTCAGTACACTGCGGCGGCAGCACTGCCCGCAGCGGCTTGTTGGAACTTTCATTCGGTTCGTTGCGCCCTGCTCACCTCATGCATACGTCAGAAAGGCGAAAGAGTTGCATGCCAGCGCTTGATTTTTGTCGCGCCGAGGCTTTGTCGGCGGCTGATGCAACTTTGTCTTTGCTGTCGCGTTCCCTGTTCATTGCATTCACCGCAGGCCTGCCTGAACGACGTTCGGGCGGGGCGTGGCTGGCTGGTGGGCAGGAGGCTCCGTTGAGCGAAGCTCAACTCGAGGGTGGCATCGATGCGGCGCTGGTTGCGCGGGCGCAGCAGGGCGAGATGGTTGCGTTCGAGGTGCTGGTGGTGAAGTACCAGCGTCGGGTGGCGGCGACGGTGCGGCGCCTCGTGCGCGATGACCGCATCGTCGAAGAACTGACGCAGGACGTTTTCTTGAGTGTTTTCCTTGCATTGGCAAACTTCAAACCAGACGGCGATTTCGCGGCGTGGCTGTTCACGATTGCCCGCAACGCGGCGCGGAGCTACTTGCGCAGCGCGCAGAACCGGCAGGACGACCGTCCTCTTGAGCTGGCTGAAGAAGCCGGCGAGAGCGAGCGCTTCGGCATCGCACCGAGCCCGGAGGAGGAAGCCATGGCGCGCCAGCTGTTTGCACGCATCGACACCGAAGTGGCGGCACTGCCCGAGGTGCAGCGCCGTGCGCTCTTGATGCGCGAAGTCGAGGGGCTGGACTACAAGGCCATCGCGGCGGCGCTGGAGCAGCCCGTCAATACCGTCAAGTCACACATCTTTCGAGCGCGCGAGGCGATTGCCAGCCGCGCACGTCCGTTGCTCGCGCCGACGCGCGACCGGCGCTGGTAGGAGACACTCAATGAACGAAGCCTCGCGCCTGCTTGACGGCGACCTGACCGCCACAGAGCTGACCACGCTGCTCGAGCGGCTAAAACACGACGCCGCGCTGCGCGACGAAGTGGCCGCGCAGCAGTTGATCCGCGACGGCCTCGCCGGCCTGCGCACGCTGGACGACGGCTACACCTTGCGCATCCTCGCCAGGCTGCGCCAAGCTCAATCTGGGGAGAAGTGACCAGGGTCGCCGCAGCGCGGCACATGTTGCTGCGTTGCGGGCGCCTTTGGCCGGCGAACCTACAGCACCGGGCTGCGGATCAGGTGATCGAAGGCCGAGAGCGCCGCCTTCGAGCCTTCACCGCTGGCGATGATGATCTGCTTGTACGGCACCGTCGTCACGTCGCCCGCGGCGAACACGCCGGGCAGGCTGGTGGCGCACTTCTCGTCGATCAGGATCTCACCGTACTTCGACAGCTCCACCGTGCCGCGCAGCCATTCGGTGTTGGGCACCAGGCCGATCTGCACGAACACGCCTTCGAGCGCTACATTGTGTGCTTGCGCCACTCGTGCGGTCCTTGTAGGCCAGGCCGTTGACGCGGCCATCGGCACCGGTGATCTCGGTTGTCTGCGCGCCAGTGTGAATCTCCACGTTCGGCAGGCTGTTGAGCTTGTTCACCAGCACCGCGTCGGCCTTGAGCTGGTCGGCAAACTCGATCAGCGTCACGTGGGCCACCACGCCGGCCAGGTCGATCGCGGCCTCGACGCCCGAGTTGCCACCGCCGATCACGGCCACGCGCTTGCCCTTGAACAACGGCCCGTCGCAGTGCGGGCAATAGGCCACGCCCTTGTTCCGATACTCCTGCTCGCCGGGCACGTTGACATTGCGCCAGCGCGCACCGGTGGCCAGCACCACCGCAGCGGCTTTTCAGCGCCGCCCCGTTGGACAGCGTCACCGTGATCTCGCCGCCCGGTTTGGGTGCGGGCTCGATGGCCGTGACCCGCTGGCTGTTCATGATGTCCACGCCATAGCTGCGTACCTGCGACTCCAGCGCGGCGGCGAACTTCGGGCCCTGCGTCTCCTGCACCGAGATGAAGTTCTCGATGCCCATGGTGTCGAGCGTCTGCCCGCCGAAGCGCTCGGCCACCACACCGGTTCGGATGCCCTTGCGCGCGGCGTAGACCGCTGCCGCGGCACCGGCGGGGCCGCCGCCGACGATGAGCATGTCGAAAGCTTCCTTCGCGCCCAGCTTGGCGGCATCGCGCGCCGCGGCGCTGGTGTCGATCTTGGCCAGGATATCGGCGAGTTCGATGCGGCCCGAATAGAACATCTGGCCGTTCAGGAACACCATCGGCACGGCCATGATCTGGCGCGCCTCGACCTCGCCCTGGAACAGGCTGCCGTCGATGGCGACGTGGCGGATGCGCGGGTTCAACACCGCCATCAGGTTGAGCGCCTGCACCACGTCCGGGCAGTTGTGGCAGCTCAGAGACATGTAGGTCTCGAAGACGAAATCGCCCTCCAGCGCCTGGATCTGCTCGATGACATCGGCCTCCACCTTCGGCGGGTGCCCGCCGGCCTGCAGCAGCGCCAGCACCAGCGAAGTGAACTCGTGGCCCATCGGGATGGCGGCGAAGCGCACGCCCATGTCTGCGCCCGGCCCGGCTGATCGAAAACGATGGCCGGCGCGCATCGTTGCCGTCGTGGCGCACAGTGATCTTTTCGCTGAGCGCGCCGATCTCGTCGAGCAGTTCGCGCATTTCCTGCGAGGCCGGGCGGTCGTCGAGGGAGGCCACCAGTTCCACCGGTTGCGTCACGCGCTCGAGGTAGGCCTTGAGCTGGGTCTTGAGCTTGTCGTCCAACATGATGGAAATCCTTGTACGTGGCTTTTGGGGCGTGCGGGTTCCGGCCCGGTCGACAGCCCGCGCCCAATCACCGGGCGGGCTGTCGACAGGACCCGTTGGTCCTGTCGAAGAGAGAATGCTTAGAGCTTGCCGACCAGATCCAGCGACGGGGTTAGCGTCTTGGCGCCTTCCTGCCACTTGGCCGGGCACACCTGGCCGGGGTTCTTGGCCACGTACTGGGCCGCCTGCACCTTGCGCAGGGTTTCCTTGACGTCGCGGGCGATGGCGTTGTCGTGAACCTCGGCGGTCTTGATGATGCCGTCGGGGTTGATCACGAAGGTGCCCCGCAGCGCCAGGCCTTCGGCGTCGATGTGCACACCGAACATGCGGGTCAGCGTGTGGGTCGGGTCACCGACGAGCGGGAACCGCGCCTTGCCCACGGCCGGGCTGGTCTCGTGCCACACCTTGTGCGAGAAATGGGTGTCGGTGGTGACGATGTAGACCTCGGTGCCCATGTCCTTGAACATGGCGTAGTTGTCGGCGGCGTCTTCCACTTCGGTCGGGCAGTTGAAGGTGAAGGCAGCCGGCATGAAGATCAGCACGGACCACTTGCCCTTGAGGCTTTGGTCGGTGACTTCGACGAACTTGCCGTTGTGGAACGCTTGGGTCTTGAACGGCTGGACATGGGTGTTGATGAGGGACATGAACGGCTCCGTGAGGTGAAGGAAAAGGGGGTGAAGGAATCTCAACGAAATGCAGTATTGCTGTGATGCAGCATTGCGTGGGTTAATTGAGAAAATTATGTCAATCGTCAAAAACTATTGACCTAGTGCAGCCCCATCGTGAAGCCAAGCAAGTGCGGAATCCTGTGGCTCATCGCAAGAGTCGTTGGTTCAACGTGGCCCGTTCACCGCAGCCTGCCTGGCCGCCGCAACTTTCCGCACAGCCTGGCGCAAGAGAGCTAAGACTCCAGAACAACAGCCAAGGTCTGCCGCAGTCGGGGGCGGGTACCTACGTAGCGAACCGGCCCTTGCGCCAGGGGCGGAGTCCTTAAACGTCGAACTGGTCGGCGACTTGCGACGTGGGCGCCTATACCGGACGGTCAGGAGCACCCACAAATAACCGTCAGTTTGAGTTCCCGGGCTTTACGGAATGCGGACCTTGGCAGCCATGCCCACGCATCGAAGGTCGACTTCCTCGCGCAGCTTCGTACTCACACTGACGGCCAAGAAGGAAAGCTCGACGGGTTCTGGCGAACGTTCGCGATGTGCGCGTAGTGAACGATCAGGCGGGGGGGGCTTGCGTCGGTGGAAGGCCAGGAGGGCTCAGTGTCCGAAGAAGCTGGCAGCGCCCACCCCCAGCAGCGCAATCAGTTCAGCGCCAACCAGATCTCGTTGCGCCGCATGAACCACGGCGTGAACGGCGGGTTGTAGCGCGCCAGCACGGGCTCGCCCTGCGTGGCCACGCCCGCCGCCTGGAGCGCTGTCGTCAGCTCGCCCAAGTGTTCGAGGTAGTTGGCCTGCGACCACGTGCCCGAGTAGCGGATGACCGCCCAGGTGGCGGCCGGCACCAGGCGCAGTTGCACGCGCGGGTCGATCGGCTCGGGCGCCGTGGTCAACGTCACGCCCTTGGGCAGGACGAACTGCACAAGCGTGCCGCCGGTGACGGCGTTCTGAGTCACGGGCGCGGTCATGTCCATGCGCACTGGCGCAGCGGTCTGCGTCACCGGTGCGGTCATTGCGAACTTCTGCTCGCCCTTGTTCTTGCCGAAGATGTAGCCCGCCAGGATCGGAAAGGCCCGATTGCCGGCATCTTCGGCCGGGCTGTCCAGCACCACTTCGGCAACGACGTAGGGCGCGTACTGGCGCAATTCCACGTTGTCGAACTTCCTGATGACCTCGTAGTCGGGCTCTTCAATGGCGTGGCTGAACAACGGCATGGCGGCGAGTGTGAGGAGAAGCAAGATTCGGCGCATAGTCATGGCAGAGGTATGAAGAAGGTGGGCCGTCAAACGGCGATTTCGAACTCGGAATTCGGTTTTGCAGACCCGGCTTGGGTCGATTGCTCGGCTGCACGGTGATCGAGGCGACGTACGCCTCGAAGCGTTCACTCCCTGCGCCGCACTGGTGAACCGAACTGCGCGCGGCCTGTGGCCGTCAAGCGTGCAAGCTCTTCATGCGCACGCGCGCTGCTACGATGGCCGCCCGGCCTGGCGTGCGCTGGGCTTGGCTCGGGGCCTGCTCACCGATGCCGTCGAAGGTGGTACCGACCAGCCATTCGACGATCTGCTCGTTGGCGTGCTGGCCTGATGCCTTCAACACGCCGAGCACGGGGTCGCACGCACGCGCAAACAGCGTGTAGAGAATCAGTTCAGGGGGCAGCTTGGGGTCGAGCGTGCCGGCTTCCTGCGCGGCGGTGATCCACTCGCCGAGCTTGTCGCTCACGACCATCAGTCGGTCGAGATAGACCTTGTTGCGCATCAGCGCGGCGCGCAGCGACGAATTCTGCGCCGGCAGCGCCGGCATTTCCCCGGCCAGCTGCACCTGCATGGTCCAGCGTGCCACCGCCTTCAGTCGGTCGATCGCGGTGGTCTCGGGCTCGGCCTCGCGCGTCGGCCAGGAACTCCAGTGCGCGGTCCAGCATGTAGATCATCGCCGCCGCCGCCAGCTCTTCCTTGGAGCTGAAGTGCTTGTACAGGCTCGCCTTGGCAATGCCCACATCGGCGGCGACTTCGTCGACGGTCATGCCGTCGAAGCCCTTCTCGGCGAGCAGGCGATTCACGGACGCAACGATGGCGTGCTTCACGTGCCTGAAGCACCTGCGCCTTGAAGGAAAGCTTGGCCATGACCGATTGTAGACGCATCGGGCTGATAGTTGTACTGCATGGTATTGAAAAGTACCTAATGAGTAACAAAGAGACTGATGAGTTGACTACGTGAACTGATGAGTTCACATTAGTCGCCTGTGCAGTTCAGGCACTTGATCACAGACAGAGCAGGGCCGCGCCCCTGCACCGACCCCACCCTCTCTCAACAGGAGCAAGACAATGATGCGTTCATTCAAGAAGTGGGCCGCCGTATGCACGGTCGCCCTCGTCGCCGCCTGCGGCGGCAGTGACGATCCCCCGCCCGGCACGCTGGCTCAAGAGGCCACATCGCGCGGATTCAGCGCGCTGGTGGCCGCGGCCGACAAGGCCGGCCTCGTCCCCGCGCTGAGTTCCGGCACGTCCAACCTGACGGTGTTCGCACCCACCGACGCCGCATTCACCTCGCTGGCCACGACGCTGGGCTTCCCGAGTGCGACCGCCATGGTCACCGCACTCGACGGCCCGACCCTGGCCAAGATCCTGCAGTACCACGTGCTGCCGACGCGGCAGTCGGCGGCCGCATTGATTGCTGGCGCGGCGACGCAGGCGACGCTGTACAACTTCGAAGGCGCCGCACAGACGCTGGCGTTGAACACGACCACCGGCGTGACGATCACCGACGAGGTGTTGACCGTCGCGACCGTGACGACCGCCGACGTGGCCGCCAGCAACGGCGTGATCCACGTCATCGACAAGGTCCTGGTGCCGCCCGGCGTGCTCAACGTCGTGCAGATGGCCCAACTCAATCCGACCTTCTCGGTGCTGGTCGAGGCCGTGGTGGCCGCGAACCTGGCCGACGCCGTTGAGCGACCGGCGGCCCGTTCACCGTGTTCGCGCCGACCAATGCGGCGTTCACCGCCGCGCTCGGCGAGCTCAACCTCACCAAGGCGCAGCTGCTGGCCAGCCCCGACCTGGCGGGCATCCTGACCTATCACGTGGTCTCGGGCAATGTGCGCGCCGCTGACGTGGTCGCGCTGCCCAAGCCGGCGAGCGTCACCACGCTGCCAAGGCTCGGCCTTCACGGTCGGCACGACCCTGGGCATCACCGACGGTCGCATGCGCAGCGCCAGCCTCGTCGCCACCGACGTGATCGCCAGCAACGGTGTCATCCACGTGATCGACCGGGTGCTGCTGCCGCCCGTGGCGCCTTGACTTTCCCGCCCGGGCCATCCGGCCCGATCTCTCCCTGTACCTCTCCCGCCACCTCCGTGGCATTCACTCAAGGAATCTGACCATGAAGAAGACTCTCGCCATCGCCGTTCTGTCCTTCGTTGCGCTCTCGGCGCAGGCCAAGGACATCGTCGACACCGCCGTTGCCGCCGGCAACTTCAAGACGCTGGCCACCGCATTGACGGCGGCGGGCCTGATCGACACGCTCAAGGGCAAGGGGCCGTTCACCGTCTTTGCGCCCACCGATGCGGCATTCGCCAAGATTCCCGAAGGCTGACCTGGACGCGCTGCTGGCCGACAAGGCCAAGCTCACCGCCGTGCTGACCTACCACGTCGTGCCCGGCAAGGTGATGGCCAAGGACGTGAAGGCCGGCAACGTCAAGACCGTGCAGGGTGCCGAGCCTGACGATCGCCACGACGGGCGGCGTGATGGTCGACAATGCCAAGGTCACCGCCACCGACATCGTGGCCGACAACGGCGTCATCCACGTCATCGACACCGTCGTGATCCCGCAGTAACCATTCCACCAGGAACGACATGGAGCGCATCGCTGTCATCGGTTCGGGCGTCGCAGATTTGATCGCGGCGCGCGAGCTGGAGCGAGCGCCGGTGTCGCGTCGCGTCGTCCTGTTCGAGGCCGCCTCCCATTTCGGCGGCCACGCGAACACGGTCGACGTGACGCTGGCCGGTGTGAGCCACGGTGTCGACACGGGCTTGCTGGTCTACAACGAGCGCACCTAACCGGGCCCAGTTCGGCTGTTTGCCGAACTGGGCCCATGTCGGACAGTCGTCTTTGTGCAGGTTCGCAAGAACTCGGTCCAAAACGGCTCGGCCTCGGATGCTCCGACCTTCAGGCCCAGCACCTCGCGCTGGCCCTCGGTGTTCACACCCACAGCGACTACTAGGGCCACGCTCACGATGCGCCCGGCCTCGCGCGTCTTGACGTAGGTGGCATCGATCCACAGGTACGGCCAGTCGCCCTCGATCTGGCGGTTCAGGAACGCGCCTACGCGTTCATCGCGCTCACCGCACAGGCGCGACACTTGGCTCATGGACACGCCGCTCATGCCCAGCGCCTTGACCCAGATCGTCCACCGAGCGCGTGGAGATGCCCTACACGTAGGCTTCCTGGATGACCGCGGTGAGTGCCTTCTCGGCGGTGCGCCGAGGCTCGAGGAACTCGGGGAAGTAGCTGCCCTGGCGCAGCTTGAAGATCTTCAGCTCGACGCTGCCGGCGCGCGTGTCCCAGGTGCGCTCGCGGTAGCCGTTGCGGCTGTTCAGCCGCTCGGGCGTCTTCTCGTCGTAGCCGGCGCCGCAGCGCCCCTCAACATCAAGCTCAATCAGGCGCTGGGCCATGAACTGCACCATCTGGCGCAACACGTCGACGTCGGCTCCCTTCTCGGCAAGTTCGGCAAGTGCCATAGTGGCGGTGGTCATCGGGTGTTCCTTCGGATCAAGGTGGATGGATCGCACCTCAACCTTATCCGGGCTCGCGATGGCCACCCGGTACGGGGTGGCCGCCACAGCTTCGCGGCAAGCCGCTACGCAGTGGTTGGACTTGCACCACTTCCTGGGACATCAACTCGCTTCGGTGCGTGGGCGCGCCTGCGCAAGCGATTGGCAGCACGGAGGCTGGTCAAGAACGGCAGCTGTCTGTCCACACGTTCTTCGGGGCGGCGGCGTACGTCCAACGCAGCCTCAAGCAATGCCATGCTGTCCCACTGCCGGTGGACCCCTCAGTGGACCCCTGGCGCTCCACCAAGACAAACGGGCCAGCCCCTTGCGTAGCTAACCCGTTGATCTCATCTGGCGCGGCTGGCAGGATTCGAACCCACGACCCCTTGGTTCGTAGCCAAGTACTCTATCCAACTGAGCTACAGCCGCGAAGGGAAAAAAGTATAGCAGGGCGCTACATTGCGCCCATGGAAGTGACAACTGCGGCACGCGACTGGGCGCAGCGGCTGGTGCGCATCAACACCGTCAGCCGCGAGTCCAACCTGCCGCTGATCGAGTGCATCGCCGACCATCTGCGCACGCTTGAAGGTGCCGCTGCGCCTGACCTACGACGACGAGCGGCGCAAGGCCAACCTGTTCGCGACCATCGGCGAGGGCAAGCCCGACGGCGTCATCCTGTCCGGCCACACCGACACCGTGCCCTGGGACGGCCAGGCCTGGACGCGTCGATCCGCTCGGCGCGGCGCTCGAAGGCGACAGCTCTATGGTCGCGGCAGCGCCGACATGAAGAGCTTCATCGGCCTGGTCGTCGCGCAGACCGAGCGCTTCCTTGCCGGCCGACCTGCCGCACGCCATGCACTACGCCTTCAGCTACGACGAGGAAGTCGGCTGCTTCGGCGTCACGCATCTGATCGCCGACCTGCAGCGAGGCGCAGTTCGCGCCACGCCTGTGCATCGTCGGCGAACCGACGGGCATGGTGCCGGCGATCGCGCACAAGGGCGTGTACCGCTGGCGCTGCTGCGTCAAGGGCAGGCCGGCGCATTCGTCGCTGACGCCGCAGGCGGTCAACGCGATCGAGGCCGCGGCGCGCGTGGTGGCGCACATCGCCGCGCATGGCGAGACGACTGGCGGCGATGGGCCCGAGCGCCACGACGGCTTCGACGTGCCCTACACGACGTCCGGCGTCGGCGTCATCGCACGGCGGCATTGCCGACAACGTGGTGCCCGAGGACTGCGCGCTTCCACTACGAGTTCCGCAACCTGCCGGGCACGCGACGCCGAGGCGATGCAGCAGCGCGTGCTCGACGAGGCGCGCGCGCTGGAGCCGGCGATGCAAGCGGTGGACGCCGGACACCGGCTTTCGCTTCGAGACCCTTTGCCGCGGTGCCGGCCTTCCTGGCCCGCGCCGACGAGCCCGGCGGTGCAACTGGCGCAGCGCTTGGCCGGCGAGCCGCGCACGACGCTGGTGGCCTTCGGCACCGAAGCCGGCCTGTTCCAGCGCGCCGGCATCTCCACCGTGGTCTGCGGCCCCGGCTCCATCGCCCAGGCGCATCAGGCCGACGAGTTCGTCAGCCTGGACCAGTTGGCGCGTCTGCGAGGCCTTCCTGCAGCGGCTGGCGACGCCCTACTCGTAGATCTCCGCGTCCGGGTCGGTGGCCTCGAGTTCATAGGAGGCGGCGAGCATCGCCAGGCGGCCGATCACACCGTACATGTAGAAGCGGTTCGGCGCGCTGGCACCGGGCCGGGCCCCCGGCTTGGGCAGATGCGTGCTCTCGTCGAAGGCCAGCGGCACGAAGGCGGCACCCGGCGCGTTCAGGTTCTCGTCGATGCCGCGCTCGGCATGCACGCGGTAGAAACCTCCGACCACATAGCGGTCGAGCATGTAGACCACCGGCTCGGCCACAGCGTCGTTGACGCGCTCGTAGGTCGGCACGCCTTCCTGGATGATGACCTGCGAGAGCTGCTGGCCCTCCTTGACCACGCTCATCTTGTTCTTGGTCTTGCGATTGACGGCGTCGAGCTCCTTGGCGTCGCGCACGGTCATGATGCCCATGCCGTAGGTGCCGTTGTCGGCCTTGACGATGACAAAGGGTTTCTCGTTGATGCCGTATTCCTTGTACTTGCGGCGGACCTTGGTCAGCAGCGCGTCGGCATTGCTCTTGACGCATTCGATGCCGGCTTCCTCGGCAAAGTCGACTTCACCGCACTGGCCGAACAGCGGGTTGATCAGCCACGGGTCCATGCCGAGCAGCTTGGCGAACTTCTTGGCGATTTCTTCGTAGCTCTGGAAGTGATTGGACTTGCGCCGCACCGCCCAGCCGGCGTGCAGCGGCGGCAGCAGGTACTGCTCGTGCAGGTTTTCGAGCACCGGCGGGATGCCGGACGACAGATCGTTGTTGAGCAGGATCGTGCACGGGTCGAAGTTCTTCGTGCCCAGGCGGTGCTTGGTGCGCAGCAGCGGCTCGATCGTCAGCGTCTCGCCGTCGGGCATGGACAGCACCGTCGGCTCCTTGATCTCCGGGTCGAGCGTGCCCAGGTGCACGTTCAGGCCCGCCTGGTGAAAGATCCGCGTCAAGCGCAGCACATTGGCCAGGTAGAACGTGTTGCGCGTGTGCCTCTCGGGAATCAGCAACAGGTTCTTCGCTTCAGGGCAGATCTTCTCGATCGCCGCCATCGCGGCCTGCACGGCCAGCGGCAGCATCTCGGGCGTCAAGTTGTTCCAGCCGCCAGGAAACAGATTGGTGTCCACCGGCGCCAGCTTGAAGCCGGCATTGCGCACGTCCACCGAGCTGTAGAACGGCGGTGTGTGCTCCATCCACTCGAGGCGAAACCAGCGCTCGATCGCCGGCATGGATTCGAGCATGCGCGCCTCGAGCTCGTTGATCGGCCCCGTGAGGGCGGTGATGAGGTGCGGGACCATGAGCAGCCTTTGGCAGGGGTCGAAGAACGATTCTAGGAACTTGGGGTGGCTGCCCCGGAAGGCAAGAGGTCGCGATGCCGTCCGCGCCCCTGCGTCCGCCCTATGCCTGCGTCTTCATATCGCGCTTTGGCGGCCGCACTGGCAACAATGCAAGCCCGCCGACAAAGCAGCAACCATCATGACCCCTATGTCACTTCGCCGCACCGCCTGTCTTGTTTTCGCCTCATGGGCGCTCGCCGCGCCGGCGCTGGCACAAACCCAAGGCACGTCGATCGTCGTCGCCTCGACTACCTCGACCGAACAATCGGGACTGTTCGGCCACCTGCTGCCGCAGTTCACGAAGGACAGCGGCATCGAAGCGCGCGTGGTCGCGGTCGGCACCGGCCAGGCGCTCGACATGGGCCGCCGCGGCGACGCCGACGTGGTCTTCGTGCACGACCAGGTGGCCGAAGAGAAGTTCGTCGCCGACGGCTTCGGCATCAAGCGCTCGCCGGTGATGTACAACGACTTCGTGCTCATCGGCCCGAAGGCCGACCCGGCAGGCCTCAAGGGCAACGACATCGTGGCCGCACTGGCCAAGCTCGGCGCTTCGCAGCAGGCCTTCGTCTCGCGCGGCGACAAGAGCGGCACCCACGCTGCCGAGTTGCGCTACTGGAAGGCCGCCGGCATCGACATCGCCGCCGCCCAGCCCGCGGGCTACAAGGCCTGCGGCTGCGGCATGGGCCCGGCGCTGAACCTGGCCGCACAGAGCAACGCCTACGCGCTCGCCGACCGCGGCACCTGGCTGGCGTTCAAGAACCGCGCCGACCTGGCCATCGTCGTGCAAGGCGACAAGCGGCTGTTCAACCAGTACGGCGTGATGCTGGTCAACCCGGCCAGGCACCCGCATGTCAAGCAGGCGCCGGGGCAGGCCTTCATCGATTGGCTCGTCTCGCCGAAGGGGCAGGAGACGATCGCCGCCTACAAGATCGACGGCGAGCAGCTGTTCTTTCCCAACGCCAGCCAGTGATGCGGCGACGGCTGCGCCACCTGCGCGTCGCTGCGGCAGCACAGCAAACACGACAAGCCGCCTGACGATGACGTCGAGGCGGCCTGTTGTTGTGCCCGAAGCGGCGCGCGACTAGGTGTAGGCCGTCTCGCCGTGTGCCGAGATGTCCAGGCCCTCGCGCTCGTCTTCCTCGGTGACGCGCAGGCCGACGGTCATGTCGACGATCTTGTAGGCGATGAAGGCCACGACGGCCGACCAGACGATCGTGATCAGCACGCCCTCGGCCTGGATCAGCAACTGGCTGGCGATCGAATAGTCGCCGCCCTTGATGCCGCCCAGCGAGGCCGACGAGAACACGCCGGTCAGCAGCGCGCCGAGGATGCCGCCCAGGCCATGCACGCCGAAGACGTCGAGTGAATCGTCGGCGCCGAGCAGGCGCTTCAGGCCATTGACGCCCCACAGGCAGACCAGTCCGGCGGCGAAGCCGATGATGAGGCCGCCCATCGGGCCGACCGAGCCGCAGGCCGGCGTGATCGCCACCAGGCCGGCGACGGCGCCGGAGGCTGCACCCAGCATCGAAGCCTTGCCCTTGGTCAACGATTCACCGATGGACCATGACAACACGGCCGCCGCTGTGGCCAGCAAGGTGTTGATGAAGGCCAGTGCCGCGCCGCTGGTGGCCTCGAGGTTGGAGCCGGCGTTGAAGCCGAACCAGCCGACCCAGAGCATGCACGCGCCGACCATCGTCAGCGTCAGCGAATGCGGCGCCATCGACTCGCGGCCGTAACCGATGCGCTTGCCCAGCACGTAGGCGCCCACCAGACCGGCCACGCCGGCATTGATGTGGACCACGGTGCCGCCGGCGAAGTCGAGCGCACCCTTGTTCAACAGGTAGCCGCCGGCGCCCCACACCATGTGGGCAATCGGCAGGTAGCAGAACGTGAACCAGAGCGTCGAGAACAGCAGCACGGCCGAGAACTTCATGCGTTCGGCAAACGAGCCGACGATCAGCGCGCAGGTGATGCCCGCAAACGTGGCCTGGAAGGCAATGAAGACGTATTCGGGAATCTTGGCGCTGGCGGTGAAGGTGTCGGCCAGGCTGTCGATCGTCACCCCTTTGAGGAACAGCTTGCCCAGGTCGGCGATGATCAGTCCCTCGCCACCGAAGGCCAGGCTGTAGCCATAGACGGACCACAGCACGCCGATCAGCGAGAACACGACCAGCACCTGCATCAGCACCGAGAGCATGTTCTTGCTGCGCACCAGGCCGCCATAGAACAGCGCCAGGCCAGGCACGGCCATGAAGATGACGAGCAGCGTCGAGGTCATCATCCAGGCCACATCACCCTTGTCGACGGTGGGTGCGGCCGCAGGCGCCGAAGCCGCTTCGGCCGGTGCGGCGGCCTCGGCGGCGGGCATCGAGGCGGCTTCGGCGACGGGGGCCGACGCGGCCTGGGCGAACGCGGTATCGGTCAAGCCGAGCACGGCCAAGCCCAATGCCGCGCAGGCAATCATTTTCTTCATCAGCATGATGGCATCTTCTCGTTGGTTTCTTGGGGAGGGGTGTGGGCTTCAGAGCGCGTTGTTGCCGCTCTCGCCGGTGCGGATGCGAAAGACCTGCTCGATCGGCATGACAAAAATCTTGCCGTCGCCGATCTTGCCGGTGCGCGCCGACACTTCGATGGCTTCGATCACACGGTCGACCACTGCGTCGTCGACGGCGGCGTCGATGCGCACCTTGGGCAGGAAGTCGACCACGTACTCGGCGCCGCGGTAGAGCTCGGTGTGACCCTTTTGCCTGCCGAATCCCTTGACCTCGGTGACCGTGATGCCCTGCACGCCCACAGCCGACAAGGCTTCGCGCACCTCGTCGAGCTTGAACGGCTTGATGATGGCAGTGACCATCTTCATGACTGTTCTCCTTAGAAGTTGTACTTCACGCCGAGCACGAGGCTGCGCTTGCCGAGGTCCTTGTTGTTCGGACCGACATACACGTTGGTCCGCGCATCGACCGCAGCCAGGCTGACCACCAACCCGCTGAAGTCCTTGGACACCGTCAGCGAACCATCCGTGTACGACGCGGCGCTGGTGTTCTTGACTGTCTGGCGGCCGATATGCGGCGTCAGCATCCAGCCGTCGGTGATCTCGAAGGTGCCGCTCAAGTCGATGTAGCCGCTGTTCTTGCTGTCGGCAAAGCCGAACAGGTTGCTGACGCTGTGCGAGTACTTCAGGGTCGCCGGGCCGTAGGTCAGGCCACCGTAGATCTCGGTCGTGTTGGCGCTCGGGTTCAGTTTGTTGCTCGGGTACTGGTAGGTCAGCACACCGACGTCATAGCTGAAGTCCTTGCTGATCTCGCCCTTGTAGCCGCCGTAGACATCGATCTCGACATTGGCGTCGCCGCCGCCGTCCTTGATCCACTTGATCGTCGACGCCCAGGCGCCGACATAGAAGCCGCCCATCGAATAGTCGACGCCGCCTTGCAGCGCCGGCTTGAGCCGCGTCTGCGAGATGCCGCGGAAGCGATAGTCCGTGACGGCGCCGACGTTGTAGGCCACCTGGGCCTGTACGGCCGTCGGGGCCATGACGGCGGCGCTGGCTGCTGCGATGGCAGCCAGTGCGACGAGCGTTGACTTTTTCATGAGGGTCCTTCTCCAACGGTTGATCGAAACGATTGCGTGCTTTTTGCAGCTTCCGTGCCGCGGCACCGACCGCTTGCGTGCCCCAGGTGGGGGCAGATCGCGGCCGTGCTCGGCGCCACCGACGCACCACAACGGTGAATCGACACCCGTCGCACCAAGCGGGTGCCTCCCCCTTTGGAGGGAACGACGGCCTGCCGCACGCTGACCAGAATCGCTGCACAACAAGGACCGAGGACGAGGAGCCCGCGATGACATTGGCCGTGGTGATGAGCCGCGCACTCGACGGCATGGACGCGCCGCCGGTGCAGGTGGAGGTGCATCTGGCCAACGGCCTGCCGAGCTTCACGCTCGTCGGCCTGGCCGATACCGAGGTCAAGGAAGCCCGCGAGCGCGTGCGCGCGGCGCTGCTGCAAAGCGGCCTGGCGTTTCCATCGAACAAGCGCATCACCGTCAACCTGGCGCCGGCCGAACTGCCGAAAGACTCCGGGCGCTTCGATCTGCCGATCGCGCTCGGCATCCTCGCCGCCGATGGGCAGATCGATGCCTCAGCGCTGCAGGCTTTCGAATTCGCCGGTGAGTTGAGCCTGGCCGGCGAGCTGCGACCGGTGCGCGGCGCGTTGGCGCTGGCCCTGGCCATGGGACAAGCCGCCGGCGCGCGCACACTGGTCCTGCCCGAAGCCAGCGCGCGCGAAGCCGCACTCGCGGCGTCCGTGCCGGTGTGCAGCGCCAGGCACCTGCTCGACGTGGTGGCCGCACTGCAAGCCGGCGACGCCACCGTGCCCCTGCCGCGCGCGTTGCCGCCGAGCGCTGGCGAATCTCCAGTCAGCATGTTCGACCTCGCCGACGTGCGCGGCCAGGCCGCCGCCAAGCGTGCGCTCGAGATTGCCGCGGCCGGCGCGCACAGCCTGTTGATGGTCGGCCCGCCCGGTGCCGGCAAGTCGATGCTGGCACAGCGCCTGCCCGGCTTGCTGCCGCCGATGAGCGAAGCCGACGCGCTGGCCAGTGCAGCCATCGCCAGCCTGGCCGGCGCGTTCGACATCGCGCAGTGGAAAGTGCGGCCCTTCCGCGCACCGCACCACAGCGCTACTGCAGCGGCCATCGTCGGTGGCGGTTCGCCGCCGCGGCCCGGCGAGATTTCACTGGCCAGCGGGGGCGTGCTCTTCCTCGACGAAATGCCCGAGATGCCGCGCACGGCGCTCGAAGCCTTGCGCGAACCGCTGGAGACCGGCCGCATCACGATCTCGCGCGCCGCGCGCAAGGCGTCGTTCCCGGCGCGCTTCCAACTCGTCGCCGCGATGAACCCCTGCCCCTGCGGCTGGCTGGGCGCCAGCACGTCCAGTGGCCGCCACTGCCGCTGCACACCGGACCAGGTGGCGCGCTACCAGGGCCGCCTGTCGGGGCCGCTGATCGACCGCATCGACCTGCAGGTCGAAGTGCCCGCCGTCGACCCCGACGAGCTGCTGGGCGCGCGCGACGGCGAAGCCAGCGCCGTCGTTGCCGCGCGTGTGCTCATTGCGCGCGAGCGCGCGCTGCGACGCCAAGGCGCGGCCAACGCCGAACTCAGTGCGGCCGGTATCGACATGCACTGCGCCCTCGACGACAGCAGCCGCGCGCTGCTGCAACGGGCTGCGCAACGCCTGGGCTGGACCGGCCGCGGCCTGCACCGCGTGCTGAAGATCTCGCGCACGATCGCCGATCTGGCCGGCAGCGAGAGCGTCCACGCGACACACATTGCCGAGGCGATGCAGTGGCGGCGGGCGTTGCCGTCGAACTGAGGTCCTGACTGTCGTTTGCGCTCGGGCGGATAAACCCGTCATGCCGACGATGGCATCGGCGCAGCAACTTGCACAAGACATGAGTGGTTGCGCTAGGGTTGCCGATTTACAGCGCCGTAGTTCATCATCATTGCTCGCCCGTTCGGCCGAGGTTCATGAAAGGCCTTCCATGATCAAACTCTCCGTCAACGGCAAGGCGGTCTCGATCGACGCCGAGGCCGACATGCCGCTGCTGTGGGCGCTGCGCGAGCAGTTGCAGCTCACCGGCACCAAATTCGGTTGCGGCATGGCGCTGTGCGGTGCGTGCACGGTGCATCTGGAGGGCAAGCCGGTTCGCTCCTGCACGACGCCGCTGTCGGCCGCCGCCGGCAAGAAGGTCACCACCATCGAAGCCATCGGCAACACGCGCACCGGCAAGGCGGTGCAGGCCGCCTGGACCGACCACGATGTGCCGCAATGCGGCTATTGCCAGTCGGGCCAGATCATGAGCGCCTGCGCGCTGCTGGCCGAAAACAAGAACCCGAGCGATGCCGACATCGACGCGGCCATGAGCGGCAACGTGTGCCGCTGCGGCACCTACAACCAGATCCGCGCGGCCATCAAGGACGCAGCGGTGTCCCTGGCCAAGGGGGCCTGATCATGAACCGTCTCAACGTCGATATCGGCGCACCGGGCAACGAAGCGCGCCGCGACTTCCTCAAGACCAGCGGCGCAACGGCGCTGGTGATCGGATTCGCCCTGCCCGCGGTTTCGGGGCGCGCGCTCGCCGCCGCCGCAGCGCCGGTCTTTGCGCCCAATGCCTATCTGCGCATCACGCCCGACAACCGCATCACCGTGATCTGCGGCTCGGCCGAGATGGGCCAGGGCGTGCTGACCGCGATCCCGATGCTGCTGGCCGAAGAACTCGACGCCGACTGGAGCCGAGTCCGCGTCGAGCAGGCGCCGGTCGACAAGGCCTACAACAACCCGATGTTCGGCATGCAAGCCACCGGCGGCAGCACCACGGTGCGCGCGCATTGGGAGCCGCTGCGCAAGGCCGGCGCCGCGGCGCGCGAAATGCTCGTCGCGGCCGCGGCGGCGCAATGGAAGCTCGACGCGTCGTCGCTGCGCACCGCCAACAGCCAGGTGATCGCGCCCAACGGCAAGACGCTGGGTTATGGCGCGCTGGTGGCGGCCGCGTCGAAGCAGAAGGTGCCGACCGAGCCGAAGCTCAAGGACAGCAAGGACTTCAAGCTCCTGGGCCAGCCGCTCAAGCGCCTGGACACGCCGGCCAAGGTCAACGGCTCGGCCAAGTACGGCATCGACGCGCAACTGCCGGGCCTGCTGGTGGCGGTGATGGCGCGCGCGCCGCTGCCCGGCGCCAAGCCGACGGCGTCGACGACAGCAAGGCCAAGGCGGTCAAGGGCGTGCAGCAGGTGATCACGATCGACAGCGGCGTGGCTGTGCTGGCCAACGGCTACTGGGCGGCCAAGAAAGGGCGCGACGCGCTCGACATCCAGTGGGACCAGGGCGCGAACGCCGGCCTCACGTCCGCGAAGGTCAGCGCCATGCTGACCGAGGGCGCCGACAGCGCCGCCGCGGTGGCCACCGATCAGGGCAACGTCAAGGACGCCGCAGGCAAAGGCGCCGCGACCGTCGACGCGCTCTACGAAGTGCCGTACCTGGCGCACGCCTGCATGGAGCCGATGAACTGCACGGCGTGGGTCCAGGGCAAAGGCGACGACGCGACGGTCGAGATCTGGGCCGGCACGCAAAGCCAGGGCCCGGCGCAGGGCATCCTGTCGCAGGTTGCGCAGGCCACGCCGGCCAAGGTGAAGGTCAACACGATGATGCTCGGCGGCGGATTCGGGCGCCGCTTCGCACCGGACTTCACGATCGATGCGACGCTGCTGAGCAAGATCAGCGGCAAGCCGGTGAAGCTGATCTACAGCCGCGAAGACGACATGGCGGCCGGCTTCTACCGGCCCGCCTCGGTGGCGCGCTTCGCAGGCGCGCTCGACGCGCAGGGCAAGCCGACCTCGCTCAAGGTCGGCGTCGGCTCGCCGTCGATCATGGCCGCCTCGGGCTTCATGAAGATTCCGGACAGCGGTGTCGACGAGTTCGCGCTGGAGGGCATCGCGGACCACCCGTACGACATCGCCAACCAGCACATCGCCTATGGCCGGCGCGAGCCGGGGCCGTCGGTGTGGTTCTGGCGCTCGGTGGGGCATTCGCAGAACATCTTCTTCATGGAAGGCTTCATCGACGAACTGGCCGTTGCCGCCGAAGCAAGACCCGTTCGAGTTCCGGCGCGCCTTGATGAGCAAGCAGCCGCGCTACAAGGGCGTGCTCGAACTGGCGGCCGACAAGGCCGGCTGGGGCAAGCCGCTGCCGGCCGGCGTGCACCGCGGCATCGCCGTGGCGCAGAGCTTCGGCAGCTACGTGGCCGAGGTCGCCGAGGTCTCGGTCGGCGCCGACGGCATGCCGAAGGTGCACCGCGTGGTCGCTGCCGTCGACTGCGGCATGACGGTCAACCCGCAGATCATCCGGCGCCAGATCGAAAGCGCCATCGTCTTCGGCCTGACTGCAGCGCTGTACGGCAAGATCACGCTCAAGGACGGCCGCGTCGAGCAGAGCAACTTCCACGACTACCAGATGCTGCGCATGAGCGAGATGCCCAAGGTCGAGGTGCACATCCTGTCCAGCAGCGAAAAACCGGGCGGCATCGGCGAGCCGGGCACGCCGCCGATCGCGCCGGCGGTGGTCAATGCGATCTATGCAGCCACCGGCAAACGCCTGCGCTCATTGCCGATCGATGCGGCGGCGTTGAAGAAGGCCTGATCAACCGTCGTCGTCTGCATGCGCAGGCCGTTGCAGCGGGCGACTGCACGGCAACGGCGGCCGTTCAGTGCTTCTTCAAATGCCCGTCGGCACCGACCTCGACGACGGCGCCGGCCGCCCAATGCGGATCGTTGGCAGCCTCGAACTTGCGCTGGCTGCCGTCTTTCATCGTCACCGTGGTGATCCTGGGTGGATGACGCGGCAGTCGTACGCGCGTCAACCCAGCAACGGCGCCAGCGCACGTTCGGCTGACGGCATGTCCATCGCATTTCGTTGAGCCCAATCAGCCACTTGATCCGGACCGATCGGGCCGACGTTGAAATAGGTCGCCTCGGGGTGCGCGATGTAGAAGCCGCTGACGCTGGACGCCGGCGACATGGCCAGGGTTTCGGTCAGGCCCATGCCGAGCTCGGCGACGCCGAGGACGCGGAACAGATTGCGCTTGGGCGTGTGGTCGGGGCAGGCCGGGTAGCCGGGCGCCGGGCGGATGCCGCTGTACTTCTCTGCAATCAGATCTTCATTGGCCAGCACTTCGTCGGCCGCATAGCCCCAGAACTCGGTGCGCACGCGCTGGTGCAGGCGCTCGGCGAAAGCTTCGGCCAGGCGGTCGGCGAGGGCTTTCAACATGATCGCCGAGTAGTCGTCGTGGTCGGCGAGGAACTGCGCTTCCTTTTTCTCGACGCCATGGATGCTGACGGCGAACATGCCGGCATAGTCGTTGTCTTGCGGGCTGACGAAGTCGGCGAGACAGCGGTTGGGCCTGGCCACGCCGTCGATGACCGGCCGCTCGGTCTGCAGGCGCAGGCCGTGCCAGGTCATCAGCGGCGTGCTGTTGCGGTACTCGTCGCTGAAGAACGCGATGTCGTCGTCGCCCACCTGCTGCGCGGCGTACAGGCCGATGGCGCCATGGGCCTGCAGCCAGCGGCCTTCGATGACGCGTTGCAGCAGGCGCTTGCCGTCGGACAGGACACGTGTCGCTTCGGCGCCGACGACCTCGTCGCGCAGGATCTGCGGAAACTTGCCGGCCAGATCCCAGGTCTGGAAGAACGGCGTCCAGTCGATGCAGGCCGCGATTTCGACGAGGTCGTAGTTGCGGAAGACGCGTCGGCCGAGAAACGTCGGTTTCGTCGGCGTGTATGCGGCCCAGTCGATCGGCGTCTTGTTCTTGCGCGCCTGGGCCAGCGGCACGATCTTCGCAGCCTTCTTGTTCGCATGCTGCTCGCGCACACGCTGGTAGTCGGCCGTCATCTCGGCGAGGAACTTGGCCGCCCGATCGTCGGACAGCAGCTCGCTGCACACGCCGACACTGCGCGAGGCATCGGGCACATAGACCACCGGACCGTCGTAGTGCGGCGCGATCTTGACGGCGGTGTGCACGCGGCTGGTCGTGGCGCCACCGATCAGCAGCGGCGTCTTCTTGGCGCGGAACCACTCATCGCGCTGCATTTCGGCGGCGACATGCTGCATCTCTTCGAGGCTGGGCGTGATCAGGCCCGACAGGCCGATGATGTCGGCGCCCTCGACCCTGGCCTTGGCCAGGATGTCCTGGCACGGCACCATCACGCCCATGTTGATGACTTCGAAGTTGTTGCACTGGAGGACGACGGTGACGATGTTCTTGCCGATGTCGTGCACGTCGCCCTTGACCGTGGCGATGACGATCTTGCCCTTGGCCTTGGCTTGCCCGCCGGCATCGACCAGCGCTTTCTTTTCGGCTTCGATGTAGGGCAAGAGGTGGGCGACGGCCTGCTTCATGACGCGCGCCGACTTCACGACCTGCGGCAGGAACATCTTGCCGGCGCCGAACAGGTCGCCGACGATGTTCATGCCGGCCATCAACGGCCCTTCGATGACATGCAGCGGCCGGCCGCCGGTGGCGGCGATCGCCTGCCACGACTGCTCGGTGTCTTCGACGATGAAGTCGGTGATGCCATGCACCAGCGCGTGCGACAGCCGTTCGTTGACCGGGTGGGCACGCCAGGCCAGGCGCGCGCTGTCGTCCTTGCCGGCGCTCTTGGCGCGGTCGGCGATTTCGATCAGGCGCTCGCCGGCAGTGGCTTGGGGTTCGCCTTCGCGAAGGCGAGGGCGCCGGTTGAGCACGACATCTTCGACCCGCTCCTTCAACTCGGCGTCGAGATCGTCGTAGACGCCGACCATGCCGGCGTTGACGATGCCCATGTCCATGCCGGCCTGGATGGCGTGGTAGAGAAACACGGTGTGGATCGCTTCGCGCACCGGTTCGTTGCCACGGAACGAGAAGCTGACGTTGCTCACGCCGCCGCTGACCTTGGCGCCGGGCAGGTGCTGCTTGATCCAGCGCGTGGCGTTGATGAAGTCGACCGCGTAGTTGTCGTGCTCCTCTATGCCGGTGGCGATGGCAAAGATGTTGGGGTCGAAGATGATGTCTTCGGGCGGGAAGCCGACCTCGTCGACCAGGATCTTGTAGGCGCGCGCGCAGATCTCGGTCTTGCGCTTGAACGTGTCGGCCTGGCCCTTCTCGTCGAAGGCCATGACGACGGTGGCCGCGCCGTAGCGGCGCACCAGCGTGGCCTGGCGGCGGAACTCGGCCTCGCCTTCCTTCATCGAGATCGAGTTGACGATGCCCTTGCCCTGGATGCATTGCAGCCCGGCCTCGATGACGTTCCACTTCGAGCTGTCGATCATCACCGGCACACGCGCGATCTCGGGCTCGCCGGCCATCAGGTTGAGAAAGCGCACCATCGCCGCTTTCGAGTCCAGCATCGCTTCGTCCATGTTGACGTCGATGATCTGCGCGCCGTTCTCGACCTGCTGCCGCGCCACGGCCAACGCCTCTTCGAACTGGCCGCCGAGGATCATGCGCGCGAAGGCCTTCGATCCGGTGACGTTGGTGCGCTCGCCGATGTTGACGAACAGGGAGTCCTGGCCGATGGCGATCGGCTCGAGGCCGGACAGGCGCAGCGGCGGTGTGGTGTTGGCGGCATTCATCGTCGTGGGCTTCCCGAAAATCGACGAGCGCCGTTGCTTGCAGATGTCCCGAGCCTGGCGGTGGCCACGCACCGTCGCAACGCTCCTCGAAACAGCGCCGATTCTAGTCGCTGCTGCGTTCGCCCACGGCCCATGCCGGCAGTTGCCAGCCGCGCCACAGCGCCGCCGCACGCAGCAGGCTGGTTGCGGCCGCCGCGACCAGCAGCGCAACCCACGGTGGCGAGGCCAGTGCCTGCGCAGCCACCAGCACCCAGCCGCCGGCAAACGAGCAGATGGCATAGGGCCGGTGGTCGCGGAACGCACTCGGGATCTCGTTGCAGACGATGTCGCGCAGCACGCCACCGAAGACCGCGGTCACCATGCCCATCAGCACGGCGACGATCGCCGGCATGCCGACATCGAGCGCGATCTGCGTGCCGCCCGCCGTGAACAGACCCAGGCCGAGCGCGTCGGGCCATTGCATCGCGCGCTGCGTGGGCTGCAGATGGCGCGCACGCATGAACAACATCGCGCCGACGCACAGCGCGAGCAGCACCCACAGCCAACCCGCATGTTGCACCCAGAAGAACGGCCGGCGGTCGAGGAGGACATCGCGCAGCGTGCCGCCGCCGAATGCCGCCAGGCCGGCGACCACGCACACGCCCACCGCATCGAGACGCTTGCGCGCCGCTTCGATCAGTCCCGACAGGGCGAAGGCGATGGTGGCGATCGCTTCGATCGCCACCAGGACATGGGACAGATTCCAGGCGACAGCATGGTTCATCGGCGCTCCTGCGGCGTGAGGCGGCGGCTCATTGTCGACGGCACCACTTGATCGGGTGCGTTCTGGCCGCACCTTGAGGTCACGGTTAGCATTCGCCACCCTGTCAGTCCTCAACAACGAACGGAGGTCCCGTCCATGACCCTGACCCGTCGCGCTCTGTCCTGGCTCGCTGCAATTGCTGCGGCCTTCACCCTTTCCGGCTGCGGCTACAACCAGTTTCAAACGCTCGACGAAGCGGTCAAGGGCTCCTGGGCCGAGGTGCTGAATCAGTACCAGCGCCGTGCGGACCTGATTCCCAACATCGTTGCCACCGTCAAGGGCGAAGCCAATTTCGAGCAGGAAACGTTGACGAAAGTGATCGAAGCGCGCGCCAAGGCGACATCGATCCAGGCCACGCCGGAGCTGATCAACAACCCCGAGGCCTTCAACAAGTTCCAGGCCGCGCAGGGTGAACTGTCCGGCGCGTTGAGCCGCCTGCTGGTCACTGTTGAGCAGTACCCGACGCTGAAGGCCAACCAGGGTTATCAGGATCTGCGCGTGCAGTTGGAAGGCAGCGAGAACCGCATCACCGTCGCCCGCAACAAATACATCAAGACGGTGGCCGACTACAACACGCTGGCGCGCCAGTTCCCGAGCAACCTGACGGCGATGGTGTTCGGCTACTCGGTCAAACCGAGCTTCACGGTGCAGAACGAAGCGCAGATATCGACGCCGCCGGCGGTGAGCTTCGAGAAACCGGCCTCCAAGTAAACCGATATGCGCACCTTGCGGCAGCTCGCGCTGCTGCTGCTTCTCGCGGTCACGGCACTGTTTGTGCTGTCGGCCGTGGCCCAGCCGCTGGTGGCAGTACCGCCGCTGTCGGAGCGTGTCATCGATCAGACCGACACGCTCAGCGCCGAGCAGTCGCAACAGTTGATCGCCAAGCTGGCCGCCTTCGAGGCCGAGGCCGGGCCGCAGATCGTCGTGCTGATGGTGCCGACGACGCAGCCCGAAGACATCGCCTCGTTTGCGCAGCGTGTCGGCGAGACGTGGAAGATCGGCCGGCGCGATGTCGGCGACGGCCTCTTGCTCATCGTCGCCAAGAACGACCGCAAGCTGTGGATCGCGCCGGCCAAGGCGCTCGAGGGCGCGGTGCCCGATCTGGCAGCGCGCAAGATCGTCACCGAAACGATCAGCCCGCGCTTCAAGACCGGTGACTTCGCCGGCGGCATCGATGCCGGCATCGACCGGCTGATCTCGCGCATCAAGGGCGAGAACCTGCCGGCACCGACCGCGGGCGAGCGCTCGCGCGGCGCCGGCGACTTCGGCATCGCGCCGCTCGAACTGCTGATCTTTGCTTTTGTCGCGTTGCCGATCCTGGCCACCGTGTTGCGCGGCATCTTCGGCCGCGGCCTGGGCTCGCTGGCCGCCGGCGCGGCCGGTGGCGGCATCGCCTGGTTCGTCACGCAAAGCCTGTTGATTGCCGGCGTCGGCGGCGTCATCGGTTTCGTGCTCGCCCTGCTCGGCGGCCTGGGCTCGCGCTTCGCCCGCACCAGCAGCCGCCATCACGGCGGCTGGGCCGGCGGCAGCGGCTGGACCGGCGGCATGGGCGGCGGCGGCTTTGGCGGCGGCGGCGGCGGCTTCAGCTCGGGCGGCGGCGGCGATTTCGGCGGCGGCGGCGCAGGGGGAGACTGGTGATGGCCTCACGCCTGATGCGCATCCTCAAGCACCGCTCGTACGACGAAGCCGATGTGCGCCGCGTGCTCGACGACGCTGCGCTGTCGCGCCTCGAAGCGCGTGTTCACAGCAGCGAGAAGAAACACAGCGGCGAAATCCGCCTGTGCGTCGAGGCCGGGCTGCCGACCTCGTACCTGTGGAAGCGCCTGTCGGTGCGCGACCGCGCGCTGGCGATGTTCGGCAAGCTGCGTGTCTGGGACACCGAAGCCAACAACGGTGTGCTGATCTACCTGCTGTTCGCCGAACACAAGATCGAGATCGTCGCCGACCGCGGGCTCAAGGCGCGCGTCAGCGACACCGAGTGGCAACGCATCATCGGCACGATGCGCGAGCCGCTGCGTGCAGGCAAGTTCGAAGACGGTCTGAACCTCGCCGTTGACGCCGTCGAGGCGTTGCTCGAACAGCACTTTGCGGCCGATCCGGATGCCGCCAACCCGGACGAGCTGAGCAACAAGCCCTGGGTGGGGTGATGGGCCCGGTCATGGCCGGCGCCGAAGCGCGCCGGCCTCAGCGCCTCGTCACGGGCCGGCCGCGGCGGGACAGGCCGTGACCGAGGCGCGCCAGTCGGCCAGCGGCTCCTTCAGGTCGATGCCGCGGCGCACCGCGGTCATCTCGGCGACGATGGACATCGCGATCTCGGGCGGCGTCAGGCCACCCAGGTTCAGGCCCACCGGCCCGTGCAATCGCGCCGTCTCCTCGCGGCTGACGTCGAACTCGCAGCAGGCGCTCGCGGCGCTTGTCGTTGTTGCGCCGCGAGCCGAGCGGCGCCGACATAGAAGGCCGGCGTGCGCAGCGCCTCCATCAAGGCCAGGTCGTCGAGCTTGGGATCGTGCGTCAGCGCGACCACGGCGCTGTTGGCGTCGAGGTTCATCGCCAGCACCAGGTCGTCGGGCATGCTGGGCGACAGCGTCACGCCCCGAGCGCCTGCCCAGCCCTCGTCGTACTCCTGGCGCGGCTCGCAGACGGTGACGTGGTAGTCGAGCATGACGGCCATGCTGGCCAGGTAGCGCGAGAGCTGGCCGCCGCCGATGATGAGCAGGCGCAGGCGCGGGCCGTGCACGGTGCTGCAGCGTCGCGCCGTCGAAGCGCAGCGTGTCGCCGTCCTCCGCAGTCTCCGAGTGGCACCAGGCCGGTGGCCAGGTCCAGGCGCCGGCGCACCACGCGGTGGCTCTCGATGGCGGCCAGCAGTTCGCGCAGCAGCGACTGCGCCGACAGCGGTTCGAGCACGACCTGCACCGTGCCGCCGCAGGGCAGGCCGAAGCGCTGCGCCTCCTCGGCGGTGGCGCCATAGGTGGTGGCTTCGGCAGGCGCGGCGGCGAGTTCGCCGCGCGACACGCGCCCGATCAGGTCGTCCTCGATGCAGCCGCCCGACAGCGAGCCGGCCACCTGGCCGTCGTCGCGGATGACCATCAACGAGCCGGGCGGGCGCGGCGCCGAACCCCAGGTCCGCACCACCGTGCCCAGCATGACACGGTGGCCGCGGCCCAGCCAGTCGATGGCGCTGCGGATGACGTCGACGTCGACGCTGTTCATGAAGCCGCTCCTTGCCGACGATCGTAGCCGTGCGCCAGAGACCCTGCGACGGGCCTGCACGCGGCCGTCAGATCGGCTTCAACTTGCCGCGGAAGACTTCCTTGGCCGGCTTGCCCGCCAGCGGCGGAAACTCGATCTTGTCGGCCGGCACCTTCGTGTCCGGCAGGTGGTCGAGCAGGTGCCGGATCAGCGCCAGCCGGCCGCGTTTCTGATCGTTGAAGTCGACCAGCGTCCACGGCGCATGCTTGCGTGTGCGTGGCTTCGAGCATGACCGTCGCGTGCCTTCGTGTAGTCGGTGTACTGCTCGCGCGACTTGAGGTCGATCGGCGAGAGTTTCCAGCGCTTCATCGGGTCTTCGAGCCGTTCGGCAAAGCGCTCTTCCTGCAGCGCCTGATCGACGGTGAGCCAGTACTTGAAGAGCAGTACGCCGTCATCGGTGAGCAGCTTCTCGAACAGCGGCGCCTGCTTCAGGAACGCGGCGGTTTCCTGCGCCGTGCAAAAGCCCATCACCAGCTCCACGCCAGCGCGGTTGTACCAACTGCGGTCGAAGAGCACGATCTCGCCGGCCGCCGGCAAGTGGGGCACGTAGCGCTGGAAGTACCACTGCGTGCGCTCGCGGTCGCTCGGTTTGCTGCAGTGCGACGACATGGCATTGGCGCGGATTGAGCGTGTCGGCGATCGCGGCGATGACGCCGCCCTTGCCGGCCGTGTCGCGCCCTTCGACGAGCACCAGCAGCCGCTGGCCCTTGGCTTGCAGCCAGCGCGCCATCTGGTTGAGTTCGAGCTGCAGCGGCTCGAGTTGATCGAAATAGTCCTTCTTCGAGATGCCGGACTTGCCCTTCTTGTCAGCCATCGTCGTTGCTCCTCTTGTGGATGACCTTCAGCGCCTCGCGCACTGTCAGCGCGGACAGTTGCGCAGCGTACTCCCGGCAGAAGGCTTGGACTTCTTCGGGCGCCGCGTACGAGCGTTCGCGCAGCGCCCAGCCGATGCCTTTGCGGATGAAGAATTCATCCGCGAACTGTCCGGTGCCGATCGACGGCAGGATCGTGTCATAAAGCAGCACGGCATCGAACGAACATCGATCGACGCTGCGCTGCACCAGCATTGCCGCGCGGCGCAGCCACAGGTCATCGGCCGTCGCCCAGCGGCGCAGCAGCGGCTTCATCGCGCGCCGGATGGCGTTCGAGCAGCCGCGCCAGCACGTTGCCTGAGAGGTCGTCGACGAGGTCCCACCAGGCGCCGCGGGTGATCATCTCCTGCACCAGTGGCAACAGATCGAGGTTGACCAGTCTGGGGTGGACGCGCCCGAGCCGCGGCAGTTCGACCGCCGCATAGCGCTCTTCGCGAAATCGCGCGCCGCGCCACAGATCGCGCATCGTGCGCGCGAGTGCGGCGGTGTCGGCTGCCGGATGTGACAGCACCGACTCGGCGGTGAGCCGGCGGCGCAGCGGCGCGGCAATGCCATAAAAGGGCAGCGTCGACTTCATGTAGGCCTGCATCGGCGCGGCCCGCGCCGGATCGGCATGCGCGGCGAAGGACGCCCGCAGGGCATTGATCAATTCATCGGGCATTCGGCGAACTCAGGTAGGGCCATTGGCAGCCGGGCGGGCGCGCGCAGTATCGCGCGGTCAGAATCGCCAGCCGCATCGAAACAACGCCGGGGACACCATGACCACGCTTGCCGACTTCCCGATCACCCGCAAATGGCCCGCGCGCCACCCGCAGCGCCTGCAGCTCTACTCGCTGCCGACGCCCAACGGCGTCAAGGTGTCGATCGCTGCTCGAGGAAACCGGCCTGCCCTACGAGGCCGCATCTGGTGAGCTTCGACACCAACGATCAGACGCTCGCCCGAGTTCCTGTCGCTCAACCCGAACAACAAGATCCCGGCGATCATCGATCCGGACGGCCCGGACGGCGAGCCGCTGGCGCTGTTCGAATCAGGCGCGATCCTGCTCTACCTCGCCGACAAGACC
Organism: uncultured beta proteobacterium; assembly: GCA_963706685.1. Classification (GTDB taxonomy): domain Bacteria; phylum Pseudomonadota; class Gammaproteobacteria; order Burkholderiales; family Burkholderiaceae_C; genus CADEEN01. Next base: position 107,274 of record CAVPMY010000019.1, on the reverse strand, counting down.
GGCCAGCTGATGCCGCAGCGACACGGCGCTGCGCTACGAGACGCTGCAGTGGGTGATGTTCCAGATGGGCGGCATCGGCCCGATGTTCGGCCAGCTCGGCTTCTTCCACAAGTTTGCCGGCAAGGACTATCGAAGACAAACGGCCGCGCGACCGCTACGTCGCCGAATCGAAGCGCCTGCTCGGCGTGCTCGAGCAACGGCTGGCCGAGTCGTGCATGGGTGATGGGCGACCAGTACACGATCGCCGACATCGCGATCTTTCCGTGGGTGCGCAACCTGGTCGGCTTCTACGGGGCCGGCGAACTCGTCGGTTTTTCAGCGTTCGCGCAGGTGCAGCGTGTGCTGAAGGCGTTCGAGGCGCGGCCGGCGGTGGACAAGGGCCTGAACATTCCGCCGCGCAGCGCATGATCTCGCACGCCCAGCGCCTGGCGCCGCCGCGCGCCCGTCCGCGCGTCGTCATCGACACCGACGCCGCCAACGAGATCGACGATCAGTTCGCGCTGGCCTGGGCGCTGTTGTCCCCCGAGCGGCTGGACGTGCTGGCGGTGTACGCAGCGCCTTTTTCGTTCGAACACCGGCGCCAGGAGATGCAGCGCGCGCTCGCCGTGCGTGCACAACCGCAACAGGCATCGCCATTCGAGCGCGCCTTGCTGCAGCAGCACGGCGCGACGCTCGATCGCCTGGCACGGCAAGGCCTGTCGCTCGATGCCATCGGCCACTGGCCGGTGTTCTGTCCACCGGGCGAGGGCATGGCGCGCAGCTACGACGAGATCGTGCGCGTGTTCGGGTTGCTGAGGCTGCTGCATACGGGGCGCGTGTTTCGCGGCAGCGTGGCCTACCTCGCCGACGATCACACGCCGCAGATGAGCGACGCCGTCCAGCACCTGATTGCTGCCGCGCGCGCGACGCCGGCTGACGGCGAGCCGCTCTACGTCGTCGCCATCGGCTGCGTGACCAACATCGCCAACGCGTTGTTGGCCGCGCCGGACATCGCCCGCCGCATCGTCGTCGTCTGGACCAGCGGCTACCCCTCTCACGCGCCGCACATCAACTTCTCGCTCAACCTCGAGCAGGACATGGCCGCGTCGCGCGTGCTGTTCGACAGCGCCGTGCCGCTGGTCTACCTGCCGGGCTTTCATGTCGGCGCGCAGCTGCGGCTGTCGCTGCCGGAGATGACGTTGCATGTGCAGCCGCGCGGCGCGATCGGCGCCTACCTGCATGAGCTGTACGTGCACAACCCGTTGCGCGACTTCGCGGGCTTCGACGTGCAGGCACCAGGGTATTCGTGGGTGATCTGGGACCTGATCAACATCGCCTGGCTGCTGAATCCGGACTGGGTACCGAGCCACCTGGTGCCGACGCCGATCCTGACTGACGACCGGCGCTGGATGGCACGCGGCGAGGAGCCGCTGCCGATGCGCGAGGCCTATGCGGTCGCGCGCGACGCAGTCTTCGGCGATTTCTTCGAGACCTTGAAGCGCGCGCCGGCCTAGTCCGCTGCGTCAGTGAAGTGGCACCCCCGTGTGCCCCTCGAGCGGCTGCAGGGTGATTCCTCGTGTCATTGCATTCAGCGCAGCGTCGCCTCGGCGTCCATCGTCAGCCAGCCTTCATGGTCCTGGCCCACAGCTTGACGCTCTGGCCGTCGGCGGCCGGTTGGCCATTGACGCGGAAGGGGTGCAGGTCGAAGGTCGGCCGCACGGCCTTGAAGCGAAAGCTCGCGACATCGGCTTGGGCGCCTGGCGGCGCAACAGGTCCATCAGCAGCGTGGCGATCAGCGGGCCGTGCACGATCAGGCCCGGATAGCCTTCGACCTCGGTGACGTACTTGCGGTCGTAGTGGATGCGGTGGCCGTTGAAGGTCAGCGCCGAGTAGCGGAACAGCAGCACAGTCGTCGGGAACGATCTCGCGCTGCCAGGCGGCGCCGCCGTTCGCCTTCTGCGGCGGCGGCTCCATGTCCGTCGGCTTCTTGCGCCTCGCGGTAGACGATGTCGTGGTACTCGACCAATGCGGCGTCCGTTGCATCATTGCAGCGCAGCTCATGGCGCACCTTGACGAACACCAGCTTGCCGCTGCGGCCTTGCTTGGTGGTGACACCGTCGATCGTCGAGGTGCGCTCGACCTTGTCGCCGACGCGGATCGGCGAGCGGAACTCGAACTGGCTGCCGGCCCACATGCGTCGCGGCAGCGGCACCGGCGGCAGGAAGCCGCCGCGCCTGGCGTGGCCGTCGGGGCCGATCTCGCTTTGGCGGTGAATCGGCAGGAAATACAGCCAATGCCACAGCGGCGGCAACACCGTGCCCTCAACGACCGGCGCGGCCGGGTGATCGAGCGTGGCGGTCAACGCCTTCACCGGCGTCGCGCCGATCGAATCGCTGACGGTCTCGCTGCGGCCGATCCACGCAGTCAGGTCGGTGTCTGAGGTCATGTCGTCTGCCTTTTCATGCAAGCCACCGGTTCGGTGACCCTTTGGCAACGCAGTTTGTTCCAGCGCGGGCGCTGCTCGGCGTCGCCATGTTCAGGATGGCACTTCAGGTTCAGCCACGACAGGCCGGCCGGTCCGACAAGCAGACCCACCATCGCGGCCGCGATCGAAGCCTCGACAGACGCGCCCGGTCACTCTATCGTCTCGGAAAAACCGTGCACTTGAACAACGATTGATCCGCGGCGCGATCTGTTTGCCGACGAGGCGCAGGGACTCGAGCCTGACGAAGAACCGGTCAGGGATGTCGCGCGGCCCCCGGAGCCGAAAAACTCGTGGACCTTCGCGCGCGATTTCCCCATCTGGCTGGCGACCTGCGCGGCGCCTTCGCCAGCATGCTGGTCGGCCTGCCGTACTCGGTCACGGCCGGCATGCTCGCCTTTGCACCGCTCGGCCCGAACTACGTGGCCAGCGGGATGGTGGCCGGTCTGGCGTCCTCGGCGGTGGCGGGCATCGTCAGCGCACTGGCCGGCGGCACCCCGTGCCAGATCAACGGCCCGCGCGGCTCGGTCGCGGTGCTGATGGCGGGGCTGATCACGGCCATTGCAGTCCACCCGGCGCTCAACACGGGCCAACCTCCGAGCGTTCCGCGCATCCTGGGCATTGCCCTGCTCTGCACCGCGCTGGCGGGCCTGCTGCAGGTGGCGTTCGGGCTGCTGCGCTTCGGTGCGGGCATCCGCTTCCTGCCCTACCCGGTGGTTTCGGGCTTCATGGTCGCGCTGGGCCTGCTCGTGATGTGGCCGCAACTGCCGCCGCTGCTCGGCCTGGACACGCCACTGCGCTGGGACGAGTTGCTGCGCGGTGCGGGCCTGCACTGGGGCGCGATGGTGGTCGGCCTCGCCACCGTCGCCGTCATCGTCAGCTGCCGCAAGGCCTTTGCGCGCGCGCCGGCGCCGCTGGTGGGCATGCTCGCCGGTACCGCGGTCCACTATCTTCTGCTGGCCCTCTTCGGACGCGAGGCGGTCGGGCTGACCGGACTCGATTCGCTGACCAACGGCCAGTACCCACCGCGCCCGTGGGACCTGCCGGCGCTGTCGATCGATCGCCCGACGCTGGAGGTGGTGTTTGCCGTGCTGCCGGCCGTCGTGACGATCGCCTTCATCGGCTCCATGGAGTCCTTGCTGTCCTCGTCCGTGCTCAGCATTGCCACGCAGACGCACTTTCGAAGTCATCGTGAATTGATCGCCCAGGGGCTGTCCAACATGGCCGTGGCGGCGGCCGGTGGCGCCGTGAGCTGCGGTGCGCCGTTTCGCGGCATCGCCAACTACCAGGCCGGCGGCCGCACGCGGCTGTCGGGCACGCTGCACGCCGTGCTGGCGATGCCGCTGCTGCTGTTCGCTCTGCCGCTGCTGCTCGTGGTGCCGATCGCCGTGTTTGCCGGCGTGTTGCTCGTCGTCGGATGGGACGTCGTGACGGCCTGGCGCCGTCGCCTCATGACGTGTCCGAAAGCCGACATCGCCGTCGGCGTTCTCGTCGGCGGGGTCACCCTGTGGCTGGGCACCGTGCCGGCCGTGTTGCTCGGCGTCGTCGGCGCGATGCTGCTGTACGTGCGCAACACCAGCCGTGCGCCGCTGCGCGGCCACTACGACGGCGCCGCGCGCCCGTCGGCACGCATCCGCACCGAGGAGCAGGCGCTGCACCTGCGCAGCCTCGGCCCGGCCATCCGCGTCATCGAGGCGCAGGGCTCGCTGTTCTTCGGCACGGCGCACCGTTTCGGCCGTGCGGTCGAGGCCATCGCGGCGGGTTGCCGGCATGTGATCCTCGACCTGCAGCGCGTGCACGAGGTCGACGCCAGCGGGGCGCTGGTGCTGACGCAGACGATGCGCCGCCTGGGCGAGCAGGGCATTCGCGCCGCCATCGCCGCGGTGGCGGTCGATGACCGGCGCGGCACGGTGATGGTCGGCGCCGGGCTCGACAAGGTGGTGCCGCGGCAATGCTGGTTCGAGGATGCGGATCGCGCGCTCGAACAGGCCGAAGATTTCGAGCTGAAAGCGCGCTGGCCCGACCTGGAGGCGGGCGCCGAGCTGCCGCTGTCGGCGATGGACATCTGCCGCGGCATGTCGGCCGCCGAGGTCGCCGGCCTCGAGCCGTTCCTGCAGCGCCTGGTCGTGCCCGCGGGCGCGGCGCTGTTCCATGAGGGCGATCCGGGAGGCCGTCTCTACCTGCTGGCGCGCGGCGCGATCACGGTGAGCGTGAAGCTTGCCGACGGGGCCGAGCGCAGCCGCCGGCTCGGCACCTTCTCACCCGGCGTGATGCTGGGCGAGATGGCGGCGATCGAGGGCACGGCGCGCTCGGCCGACGCCTTCGCCGCATCGGCATGCGTGTTGTATGCGCTAGATGGCGGCACGCTCGAACGCATGCGCGCGCAGGCCCCCGACCTGTACGGCCGCTTCATGCTCAACATGGCGCGACACCTGGCTGGCCGCTTGCGCCACGTGACGCTGGCGTTGCGCGAGGCCTCGAGCTGACGTTTGCCCCTGGCACTAAGTCACTCGCCCCGAGTGGCTTGCTGACTCGGCAGCGGGCGTGAGCAAACCTAGAGTTCATTCCAGGCCAGCGCACCGAGTGACTGTCCCCCAAGCCCTCAACCCGACCGACCCAGGAGCAGCCCATGAACACGATCATCCACCGCATGACCACCGGCTTCGCCGCTGCCATCGCCAGCGCCATCACGCTCGGTGCCGCGCTCTCGCTGTTCACCGCCCCCGTCCGCGCAGCGGATGTCGAGCAGGTGCAGCGCAGCGTGATCGGTGGCGTCGCGGCTGCCCGGCGTTGACGTTTTCGGGCATCGACGACACGACGCCAAGGCCCACCATGAACACGATCATCACATTCACCACGAACCGCCGCATGGAGGCGGTCTCCACACGGACCGACGGGACCCCGCTGTCGCATCGTGACGCCGTGCTGCGCATGGGCGCGACCAGCTTGAGCTTCGCCACGGTGTATGGCTTGTGCAACCAGCTCTCGCACTGGCGCGGCGGCTGGGCCGAAGGGGTCTTCGAGTGGGAGCGTTCGATCCCTTTCGTGCCGTGGACCATCGTGCCCTATCTGTCCATCGTCCTGTTCTTCGTTGCGTCGTTCTTCGTCGATCGCCAGCGCGAACGCCTGGATCGACACGCCGCCGCGGTGCTGATCGCCGTGGCCGTGGCCTCGCTGTGTTATCTGCTGGTGCCGCTGCGCACGGCCTTCGAGCGACCGCTGACCGAAGGCCCGCTCGGGCTGTTGTTCGGCGCACTCACGGCCACCGACCTGCCCTACAACCGGGCGCCGTCGCTGCACGTCGCACTCCTCGTCATCCTCTGGGCGCGCCTGGCGCCGACGCTGCCGGCCCTGGCGCCGCGCGCTGCTCGCGGCCTGGTTCTGGCTGATCGCTGTCTCGGTGCTGACGACCTACCAGCATCACCTGATCGACATGCCGCTGGGCGCGGCGCTCGGCGTGGCCAGCCTGGCCGCCGCCCCGAAGAGCCTTCGCGTCCTCGGCGGCATCTCGTGGCTGCGCAGCCTGAAAATCACCAGGCCGCGGGCAGCTTGCGCCGGATGACGAGCCGTTGCTTGTCGTCGGTAGCGACATAACCCCCGGCGACCAGTTCCTTCATGATGCGGTTGACCATCTCGCGCGACGAGCCGACGCGGTCGGCGATGTCCTGCTGGGTCAGCTTGTCGCGCAGCACCCGCTCAGTGCCGGCCTGCCCGGCTTCGACGGACAAGTCCATCAGCAGCCGCGAGACGCGGCCGTAGACATCCTGCAGGGCCAGGCTCTTCACCTGCTCGGTCAGCCGGCGCACCATGCGCATCAGCTTGTGCGTCAGGTGGAGCGCGAAGTCCGGCTCGGCGGCCAGAAACTGACGCAGCTCGCGACCCGCGACGATGCAGCAGCGGCTGGACTCCAGCGCCTGCGCCGACAGCGAACGCGGCGCGCCGTCGAGCGACAGCTCGCCGAAATACTGCCCGGGCGTCAGCACGGTGAGGACGATCTCGCGCCCGTTGTCGGCGCTCGAATACAGCTTCACGCGACCGGCGAGCAGGATGTAGAGGGTGTCGGTCTGGTCACCCTCGTTGATCAGAATCGCGTGCGCCGGGAAGGCACGCACGTTGCCATGCCCGGCCAGGCGTTCGAGCAGGGCCGGGGGCAGGGCGTCTTCGACGGCGGGGACGGCTGTCATGGGCGCAGATTGTCGGCGGCGGTGAGCGCTGTGTGAATAGGTCACAGCGGGCGTGTGCAGCGGTTCATGGCGGCGCCGGCCCACGGTGAAGACACTGGGTTCACTGCATCCATCGATGCAGGCCAACCGCCAGGAGCCCACCATGACCACCACCCTCGAGATCACCGCCCAAGCCGCCGAAAGCACCCTCGTCGTCAAGCCTGCTGGCCGCACGCTCGGCGTCGCAGCAGGACTGTCGGCGCTATTCGCCTGCCTCATGCTGGCCGGGCAACCTGCGGCCCCGAAGGCCTCGGCAGCCACGGCGCCGGTTGCCACCGCGGTCGTGCAGACGACGACGCCCTTCGGCGACACGAGCGTGCCCGCGGCGCGCAACGACAGCAACGTGCTGCCCGACGAGCCGATTGCTACGTTCTGAGCGCCTTCACGCCGCCACCCTTCACTGCCGCGCGCCGTTGCCCGTCTTGGGCGCCGCCTCATGCCAACAGCGCTCGACGAGCCGATGCAGTGCCACGCCCTGCGCCATGCTGGCTCGCAGGTCGGCGTCGTCGCAGCTGTCGATGCCGGCCTGGATCACCCGATGGGCTGTATCGAGCGCATCTTGGGCACGAGGGTCGCCCTCGCGCTTCCACACGCTGTAGCAGTTCCACCAGGGCTCGACCGGCCGCGGCAGGACGGCAATGGCCAGGCCGCGCGCCAACGCGGCGGCCACTTCGTCGATCAGTTGCAGGGCCCGGCGCGCGTCGCCGGCCAGAGTCAGCTGCATCGCCATGCAGCTCTTGACAAGGCAGGCGTGCGACGCGTCCTGCAGCGATTCGAAGCCGGCCAGCGCCTTCTCGTAGGCGGCGAGCGCACCTGGGCGATCTTCGGCCGCCGCGCGCAGATGGCCCTGGATCAGGCAGCATCGACTTTGAACATTGAACGCGCCGCAGCTGTGCGCTGTTTCGTTGCCCCACGCCGCTCGTTCGGCAGCCGCCTGAAGGTCGTCGAGTTCCAGCGCCGCGCGCGCCCATTGTTCGTGAATCTCGGCGATCGTCGCCGTCATGCCGATGTCCTTGGCCAGGTCCAGCGCCGGCGTCAGCCGCTCGATGACCTGCTGCGGGCGGCCGGCGTCGCTGGCGATGAAGGCCATCTGCAGCAGCACATGCGCCTGCGTGCGCCGATTGGCCATGGACTTCGCACGCGCCAAGGCCTGCACCAGGATGTCGCCGGCGGCGCCGAGACGTCCGCCAAGGTGCTCGGCCTGGGCCAGACAGACCATCAGCTGCATTTCCCGGGACAGCAGATCGGGCTGCGGGTCGGCGGCCGCGGCGCGACGAACGAGGTCGATGGCCTGCTGCGCATGGCGTCGTGAGGCCTCGGCGTCACCGCGGGAATAGGAGCTGAACGCCATCTGGCCCAGGCACATGGAGGCCGCCAGCACGTTGCCAGCACGGGTGGCCACCGGCAGCGTCTGCGCGGCCAGTTCCAGCGCGGCCGCTTCGTCGCCGCGGCGCGAGGCGCGCAAGGCTCTGAGCGAGAGCACATCGGCCCTCAGGTGGTCGTCCTGCAGTTCGTCGGCAATCTGCATCCGCGCCGCCATCGCCGCATCCTGAAGGTCTCGCTGGCCGGCGAGATCGGCCACCGAGCATTGCAGGCTCAGCAGGCGTTCGCGCTGTCGGGGGTCGCGCAGGGCAGGGCTTTGCAGCGCCTTGCGAACATATTCCAGCGCCGCGCTGTTCGCGTAGCGCTTGGCGGCATTGTCGGCGGCGCGCTCGAAATAGGCGAGCGCCGTCTCATGGTCGCCGGCACGATCGTAGTGCTCGGCCGTGGTGGCCAGATATTCCGCGGTCCGCCCGGACACGCGTTGCGACAGCCAGCGCGCCACGGCGGCATGGCCGGCGCGGCGCGTCGCCTTCAGCACGCTGTCGTAGGTGACCTGATGCAGCAGGTGGTGCTGGAAAGCGCGCTCGACGGTGCCGTCGAAGGCACTGTCGCGATGGCTGAGCACCAGGGACTTGGCCTGCAGCGCCTGCAGTTCAGCGGGCGCCGGCGCGCTGAGAGCCGCCAGCGCATCGTCCCAGAAGACATGCCCGACCACGCTGGCGTGCTGGATGGCGCGGCGCTCGCCGCCGGCAAGCGTCGCCAACCTGGCCTGCAACAGGTCGACCAGCGTCGCTCGGCAGCCGGAAGGCCTGCAGTCTCTCGGGAAGCACGCGCCATGGCTTGGTGGTCTGATCGATGACGCCATCGTCGATCAGCATGCGCAGCAGCTCTTCCATGTAGAACGGATTGCCCTCCGCCTGCTGGGTCAGCAGTTGTCGGATGGGCTCGGCGCCGTCCGAGATGTTCGCGGTCAGTTCGCGGGCCAGCGCGTCGGCCCAGCGGCCGTCGAGCGGGGACAGCATCACGCGCAGGCGCCGCTCGTCGTCATTTGCCCAGTCGGCACGACGTTCGAGCAGCAGCGGTCGCGCCGTGGCCACGATGCCGAGCGCGACGCCGCTGCGGTCGCGCAAGACCTCGTCGATGAAGTCGAGCGACGCGTCGTCGGCCCAGTGCAGGTCTTCGAGCAGCAGCACGGCCGGTGTGGCCCGCTGGGTCAGGCCGCGCAGGAACGCCGTCAGCGCCGAAAAGCCCAACGCACGCACCGAATGAGGGTCCAGGCCGCGCACATGCGGACTGGCAGAGAAGTCCAGCCCGATCAACTGCCCGATACGGTGGGTCTGCGCCTCGCCGAGATCGGCAACCGTGGCCAGCAGGCCCGTCTCGAGCTTGCGTTTGGCGGTCTCGGCGTCATCGCTGTCGGCAATCTGCAAGTGCCACGCCAGCAGGTTGCGCAACAACCCGTACGGCTGCAGCGCGCTTTGTGGATGGGCGCGAGCGGTCAGCACGCAAAGCCGACCATGCCGGCCGGCCTGCAGGTGCGCCCGCAGCTCGCGCACCAGACGGCTCTTGCCGATGCCCGGATCACCAATGAGGGTCGCCATGCGCGCACGCGCCGGCTCGTCGTGCACGGCGTGGACCAGCGCGCCGAGGCGAGCCAGGTCGTCCTCGCGACCGATCATCGGCGAGTCCACGCCGTCGACGCCGCGCGCGGCGCCCGCAAAACCGCGTGGCAGCGCCGAGTGGACCAGGTACGTCTGCAGGGGCCCGTCATGACCCTTCACCGCCAACGGCGGCTGCGCCTGCGCGACGAACAGCCCGCGCACCAGCAGCCAGGTGGCGTGGCTGATGCGCAGGCCGCCGGCCGGCGCCGCCTGCTCCATGCGCGCCGCGATGTTGACCGTGAGGCCGCGGATGGTGCCTTCCTTGTCGACGCCGCCGCCGAGCAGCACCGGCCCGGTGTGGATGCCGACGCGCACGTCGCAGCCGTCGTGACCATGCGCCGACAGCACGTGCCGGCGCAGGGCGCGGCCCTCTTCGAGCAGGCCCAGGCCGCAGCGCACCGCGCGCTCGGCGTCGTCATCATGGGCGTGCCGCGCGCCGAACGCCGCCAGCAGGCTGTCGCCCGCGTATTGCAGGACTTCGCCGCCGCTGCCGTGCACGACCTCGGCGCATCGTGAGAGCAGGCCGTCCATCACGGCATGGACCTCTTCGGGATCGAGGTGGCGACTCAAGTCCGTCGAGCCGGTGACGTCGAGGAACAGGACGCTGACCTGGCGCCGAATCTGTTCAGGCTCGGTCGCCGAGTCCAACGCCGCCAATTTCGCGCGCGCCGCTTCGAGCAACGGCCCGACGACCGAGTCGCCCAGCAGCGCGCGCTGGGCCTCCAGCGCATCGACAGCCGACCGCAAGCGCTCGTAGTCATCGTTCATGGTGTCGGACTCGATCCTACTATTGCCCTGCCGCGTCGAGCGCATCTGCGCGCTGCGGGGTGCTGTTCCTAGGGTCGGATGACGACGTTGCCGCGCTTGTGGCCGCTGTCGACGAGTCGATGCGCAAGCACGATGTCGGACAGGTCGAAGGACCGATCGTGAACAACGGTCAGCCGGCCGTCGGCGACGAGTCGCAAAAGGCGCTCGAACGTCAGCCACCCGTTCGGGCGCGGCGCCAGCGGCCACGTTGCCGCGTGCCCGGATCGTCTCGCCCAGTCCCGGGGCGGCTACGCAGCGAACGCTGCACGCAACACGTCGAGCTCGTGGACCACGCGCTCGACGGCCGGACGCGCGAGGTAACCATCGACGCGGTCGCGCACATGCGCGATCAGCGCCTCGCTGCTGTGCTCGCGCGACCAGTCTTCGCCGTCGGCTTGCAGCTGTGCCTGCCGCGGCGAGAGCACGCGCCATTTGGCACACCAGGTGACCGACCACAGCCACATCGCGGCACGCAGCGGCACGAACCACGGTCGCAACTCGATCCCCACGTCGCAACGCTGTTGCCAGGCGTCGTAGAAAGCCTGCACCTCGGCGGGCGTCAACTCTGCCGAGCTGTCCACGTCCCAGGTCGTCGAGGTGTAGAGCGTGGCATGCGCCAGATCGAGTGGCGGGTGGCTGTAGCGCGCTTTTTCCAGATCGACCAGCACGGCGCGGCCGTCGTCGCGGATCAGGAAGTTGCCGGGGTGGCCATCGAAGGCGATCAGGCGGCGCGGCGGACGAGCGGCTTGCACGCACAAGCGCGCGAACTGGGCGCGCGCCTGATCGATCAATGCGCGTGCGCCCGGCGCCAGCGCGGCGGCATCGAGATACGCGGCCTGGGTGTCGATCTCCGCACGCAACGCGGCCAAGGGGTCGGCGGCATCGACCAGCGGCGCGCGCGCACTCGGCTGAGGCAGCGGCAGGCTGTGGATGGCCGCGAAGGCCTCGGCCAGCGCCGGCAGGTCGCCCGGCAGGCGCGCGTTGCGGCCGACGATTTCCTCGACCAGCAGGCCGCCACGCGGCAGGGCCGCGCTCACCGGCAGCGTGCCCTCGACGCGCGGCACATGGCCGCTGGCGGCAGCGCGCTGGTAACACGCTGCCTCGTAAGCCAGATTGGCCACGGCGTCCAGGCCCATCTGGCTTTGTTTGGGCAGGCGCGCCAGCAGGCCGCTGCCGACCAGGCGCACATGGTGGTGCGCCAAGCCCTTGTCGCCGAGCGGCTCCAGCACCGCGTCGGCCAGCGGTGATCGGGCCTCGCGCAAGGCCTGGCGCAGGCGGCTCAGCAACGTTGGCGGGGAGTGAACTGCAGCAAGGGACATGACAGTTAGGCGCGTGAGGAGGCTGTGGCTTACAGCCCGAGGCGAAATGGCCCCGGCAGGTGCACCAGGTCGGCGGGCTCGTCGATGTCGTGCACCCCCGGCAACTCGCTATGGCGCCACGCTGCCTGCGCCAGGCGCTGCCGCGTTACGGCCATGACCGTGTGGGTGCTCCAGGGCATGGCTTCGAACAGCGCCGGCAGCATGCGGCGCAGGCCGATCAGCGCGTAACCGCCGTCGGCGGCCGGCACGAAAACGGCGTCCGACGCCGGCAAGCGCATCGGCAGCACGGTCCAGCAGGGCGGCATCGATCGCCGGCGCGTCGGTGCCGATGACGATGACGGCCTCGGCGCCGCTGTCGAATGCGCGCTCGAACTGGCGCTGCATGCGCGCGCCGAGGTCGCCTTCGCCTTGCGCGGTCAGCGCAACGCCGCCCTGCTGCACCTGGGCAGCGAAGGCGGCATGCGTGGTGTCGGGCGCACAGGCCAGCGTGAGGGCATCGAACCTGGCGTCGCGTGCTTGCTGCATCGTGTGATCGAGCAGGCGCGCGGCCAGCTGCGCGGCACCGGCTGCGCCGAGCGCCGGGATGAGCCGCGTCTTCGCAAAGCCCGGCACGGGTGCCTTGGCCATGACGATCAGTTGCCGGCGCGTCGTCACCGGTAGGCGGCCGACAAGCGCTCGGCGCTGACACCAATCCAGTACAACCAGCGCAGCCGCCACATCAGCACGATCGTGCGCCAGGCGCCGCGCTGGTCCCAGCGCCGTCCGGAGGTGACGACCTTGGCGCGCAGGCAGGCCGGCGGCCCGGCGCGACGACGCAGGCGTTTGCAGATCTCGATGTCTTCCATCAAGGCCTGGTCAGGAAAGCCACCCACCGTATCGAACGCGTCGCGGCGCATGAACAGCGCCTGATCGCCGGTGGCGATGCCGGTGGCGCGCGAGCGTGCGTTCATGAAGGCAGCGACGACCGGCAGCAGGCGCGAGCGGCCGGCAATGCGCACATCGAAGCGGCCCCAGGTGTGATGCGCCAGCGCATCGGCCACTCGAGTGATCGCGTCGGCTGGCAGCGTGGTGTCGGCGTGCAGGAACAGCAGCGCCGCGCCGCTGGCGGCCGCCGCCCCCGCATTCATCTGTCGCGCGCGACCGCGCGGCGCGGTCAGCACGACGTCGGCAAGGCCCGCGCAGCGCTCGGCGGTGCCATCGCGGCTACCGCCATCGACGACGATCAGCTCGACACCCTGCGTGCGCAGCGGCGCCAGTGCCGCCAGCGCAGCGCTGATGTGCTCGACCTCGTCGAGCACGGGCATGACGATGGACAGCCGTTGGGGCGGCGAAGGACTCACCGTCGCATGGTGCCATGCATGACCATGGCCGGCACAGCGCGGGGGTGTTGGTCCCACGGGCGCCGCTGCCGCGGGCCCGACGATCGCCGTGCCCCCCAATTTGTGGCGCCGCACCTCCCCAGGTTGAAGCTGTCGTCGCCGTCCGTTGCTGCCTACGATGCCTGCGTGTCAACGCGTCCGCCCCTGGGCGGACCCTGGGGGTCGGACATGGCGAGTGGTCTTCTGGCGGGTCTGGGCAAGATGCTCAATGCGGGCGCGGCCTACCTGCAGCATTCGAACTTCGCACAACAGGCTGTTGCCGCGGCGCCGCGCCAGCGCGCGAGCATGCTGGTGCAGTACAGCCAAGGCCTGAGCGATGCCAGTTTCGCCGGCTTCAAGGTCACGCTGGCGATGCTGGTCGGCAACGAACAAGACGGCACGCGCCGTGCCGCGCTCAAGCAACTGCTGGACAGCGCGGATGCGGCGCGGCGCGGCGATGCGGCGCCAATGGCCGCTGCGCCGAAATCCCTGCTTGCCCGAGCAACTGCAATCAACGATTTCGACGCCGACGTCAAGCTGTTCTGGCACTGGCATCACAAGCTCGATGACGACCAGCGCCGTTCGGCACTGGTCGAGCATGTATTCCATCTCTCACCGCCGGCCTACGAGCAATTTCTGCAGCACGTGGCGACGATGGTGGACAACTGCGCCGAGGGGATCCGACTTCACGAGGCCAACGAGAACAGTGCCTGGGGCGGATTCATGGAGGACCGCATCGCCTACCAGATGGCTCGACTGCGCACCGGCCAGCGCGATCCCGCTTTCCTGCGCCAATTGCAGAACCTGCAGAGCGAGAAGGCGTGTGCCGAGTGGGTGCACGCGGCAAGCCAGCGCGTCTGGGCCGAACGATTGAAGCAAGAGGACACCACCATGAAGCCAGAACCGCCAGCACCATCGCCCGCTTGCGCACCGAGCCATGACAGCGCCGCGATCAAACAGGCCATGCGCGAGTTCACACGCACCGGCCAGTACCCGGGCGGCCTGGACAAGCTCAAGGCCGACGTCACCGAGCTCACCCTCAACGGTGACGAGGAGGTGATGGCCATCCTCGAGGCTGCGGGCGGCAGCGAAGGTGGCGATGCGCAGCTCAACATCAGCGACCACTACAAGCCCGGCGACGGCCGCCTGTACACGCTGCGCTGGCCGATCGAATTTCCGCTGCCGCTGCCCTTCGAGGAACTCGACCGGCCGACGCAGTTTTCGGTGCTGTGGGGCGAATTCTCGCGCCGCCTGCTCGAAGGCAGCCACGCCGTGCTCGAAGGCCAGCCTGCGCAAGCGCGGACGATCTACCTCGAGTGCCTCGAGCGCGCGCGCCAGCTCGATGTGCCCGAGCTCATCGCGCGCAGCCATGAGGGCCTGGCGCGCGCCGCAGCCAAAGACAATCAACGTAGCGAGGAACGCAAGCAACTCAAGCTGGCGGTCGCGGCGCGCGCGAAGAAATGAACTTCAAGGCCGAGCGCGACCTGGCGACGCTGGCGGCTGAAGACGGCGATCTGCAGGAGGCCGACGACAGCCTGACCGACATGATCGATCGGATCGAGCGCCAGAGCGGGCCCTCGCCGAACGATGGGCGCATCGCCTACGAGTTGTGCTGTTGCCTGCTCGATCGCGCCAGGGTCCGCGCCTGGGCGGTGCGGCCGGCCGAGGCGCTGCAGGATCTGGACCGCGCCGCGCCGCTGATCGACAGGCTCAAGCCGATCAACCGCCAGCAGCTGCACATCAACCGGCTCGACACGCTGGCGCGCCTGCGCAGCGCGCCCCACCTGCCGGTTCACGATGTGGCCGCCGCGCGGCAGGCGCTGGCGGATCTGCGGCGCGAGGTCGGCGACCTGCGCGATGCCTGGATCACGGACGCCGTCGAGCTGCATCTCGCGCGCAACGAACAGGACTGGTCGCGCGTGGCCGAACTGGTGGCTCGCCTGCAACCGCTGTTGCAGCAGCGTGGCCTCGTGCGCGGCGTGCAGGCCCTCAACGCCGTGGCGGCGCGCGCCTGGTTGAATCTGGACCAGCCGCAGCGCGCGCTCGAGCCGGCACAGCAGGCGCACGCGTTCTTCGCTGCCGAAGGGCCACCGGACATCGCCGCGCAGGCGACGCTGGCGCTGGCGCGATCCCGCGGCGACGCAGCCGCATGGCCGCTGGCCGAAGAGGCGCTGACGACGGTGGAACGCCTGACGCGCGCGCAACGCAGCGTCTTCGACCAGCAGCGCTTTCTGGTCGAGAAGATGCAGGTCTTCGAAGATGCGTTGCAGCTTGCGTTGACGCTTGCCGCCGAGTCACCCTGCGGCGCGAAGCGCGAGCACGCCGTGTTGCGCGCCTGGCAGGTCGCCGAACGCGCCAAGAGCTTTTCGCTGCGCCAGGCGATGACACAAGGCGGTTGGCTGCGTGCGCTCGACCCTGCCACTGCCGCGGCGCTGGAAGCGCTCGATCGACAGCTCGAAGCGGTGGAGGCGCAGGCCGAGTACAACGCTGCGCTGCTGGCACGCCAGGCCGAGCTCGCGGTGCAGCGCCAGCAACTGCTGCAAAGCGCGATGCAGCGCAGCCCCGTGCTGCAGCACACGCAAGTGCCGCCGCCGCTGGACCTGCACGCGCGGCTGCGTGCGCTGCCCGAGGGCGTGGGCGTGGTGTCCTGGTACTGGCTGCGCGAACACCACGGGTGGCGGCTGCACGTCTTTCACGCCGGCGCCGATCGCACGGCACGACACACGTCTGTGGCCTGGAGCGAGGCCGACGTGCAGGCACTGGAGCTTGCCCGCAAGGCGCAAAGCACCACCAACCTGTTGCACCTGCAAACGGCTTTGCCTGCCGCATTGGGCCAGCAGGCGCTGCCCCCGAGTGTGCTGGACGCATTGTCCGGCTGCCACACGCTGCTGCTCACGCCACACCGCCACCTGCAGCAACTGCCGCTGCACGCAATGCAACTGCCGTGCGACGGCAAGGCCGGGGGCGAGAGTGAACGGCTGATCGAGCGCTTTGCCATCGAAGTGCTGCCGACCTTGGCCCTGCCGGCGCCGGCGCCGACGCCTGGGGCCGAACGCAAGCGCGTGCTGCTGATGGGCGGCACCCAGGACGGCTTCTTCAACCCGCGCCTGGACGACGTGTCGCCTGAGCTGAACGAGCTGGCGGCTCTCTGGTCGGGCGCCGGCGGGCAGGTCGAGCGGCATGACATGGCGCCGGGCGCGCGCTTGGCTGAGCACATGCCACTGGCGCAGTGGCCGAGTTTCGACCTGATCCACCTGGCCTGCCACGGCCGCTTCGTCGCCGGCAGTCCGCTCGATGCAACGCTCTACCTCGGCGCCGAAGCGCTGCGTGCGAGCGAGTTCTTTGCGCTGCGCCTGCGCGCCGACGTGGTCAGCCTGAGCGCGTGCGATGTCGGCCAGCACGGTGAAACGATCGACGGCATTGCACTGACGAGCGGCGAGTGGCTCGGGCTGGCGTTGCCGTTGTTCCAGGCCGGCGCGCGGCACTTGTTGAGCAGCCTCTGGCAAGCCAACTCGGCCGTGGCGCGCGAGTTCATGCGCGACTTTCACGGCGCGTTGGCACAAGGCCAGTCGGCCGCACATGCCCACCGACAAGCCTGCCTGGCGCAGCTGCGCGGGCGCTACGGCTTCTGGGCCAACTGGCAACTGGCCGGGTTCCCGACATGACGGGCACACCCGATTAGCGCACCATCGTTGCCTGCATCACCGACAGGACTCAACCATGACTCACCTGCTTGACGCCTTCGAGATCACCTTGCCCCAGGAAGCAGGCCCGTCGTCGCTGGCGGCCCTGGCGCAGGACCTGGCGCAGACACCAGGCGTGGACCAATGCGGCCGCAGCACCACACGCTCGCTCGACCCGGCCACGCTGACGATGTGGGTGACGCTGGCGGGCTCGGCGATCACGACGGCGGGCGCCGCGGTCGCCGTCATCAAGCAGGTGGTCGATCTGATTCAGCGCAAGGGCATCAAGGGCGCCAAACTTGTGCTGGCCGACGGCAGCGTGCTGCAGGCCGATGAGATCAGCGCCGACGATCTGGTGAAGCTGGCCCAACGCGGCAGCAGTTGATGCGCGGCGACGCATGTCCAATCCCCGCGTTCCGACGCGGGCACGGGCGCCGGATCCCGACTACTTCTTGCGCAGCTTCTGGATCGCCGCCAGTTGCGCGGCCATCGTCGCGAACTCGCTGGTCGCGGCGGCGAGGTCGATGTCGCTCTTGGCGTTTTGCATCGCCTGTTCGGCCAGCTTCTTGGCCTCGAGCGCCTTGGCCTCGTCGAGGTCGTGGCCGCGGATCGCGGTGTCGGCGAGCACGGTCACCGAGTGGGGCTGGATCTCGAGAATGCCACCGGCGACGAAAACGAACTCTTCTTCGCCGGTGTCGGCACGTTCGATGCGCACCGCCCCCGGTTTGATGCGGGTGATCAGCGGCGTGTGGCGCGGGAAGATGCCGAGTTCGCCCATCTCGCCGGGCAGCGCGACGAACCTGGCCTCGCCGCTGAAGATGCTTTCTTCGGCGGAGACGACGTCGACGTGGATGGTGGTGGCCATGAGGGTGTCCCGGTCAACCGCTCGCCCTGAGCCTGTCGAAGGGCTTCGACAGGCTCAACCCGAACGGGGTTGTTATTGCAGTTTCTTCGCCTTTTCCATTGCCTGATCGATGGTGCCGACCATGTAGAAGGCCTGCTCCGGCATGTGGTCGCATTCGCCGTTGACGATCATCTTGAAGCCGCGGATGGTTTCCTTCAGCGGCACGTACTCGCCCTTGGTGCCGGTGAAGACCTCGGCGACGTGGAAGGGCTGGGAGAGGAAGCGCTGGATCTTGCGCGCGCGCGCCACGGCCAGCTTGTCCTCGGGCGATAGTTCGTCCATGCCGAGGATGGCGATGATGTCGCGCAACTCCTTGTAGCGCTGCAGCGTCGCCTGCACGGCGCGCGTGGTCGTGTAGTGCTCTTCGCCGACCACATGCGGGTCGACCTGGCGGCTGTTGCTGTCCAGCGGATCGACGGCGGGGTAGATGCCCAGCGAGGCGATGTCGCGGCTCAGCACGACCGTGGCGTCGAGGTGGGCGAAGGTGGTCGCCGGGCTGGGGTCGGTCAGGTCGTCCGCCGGCACGTAAACGGCCTGGATCGAGGTGATCGAGCCGACCTTGGTCGAGGTGATGCGCTCTTGCAGGCGGCCCATCTCTTCGGCCAGCGTCGGCTGGTAGCCCACAGCCGACGGCATGCGGCCGAGCAGCGCCGAGACTTCGGTGCCGGCCAGCGTGTAGCGGTAGATGTTGTCGACGAAGAACAGCACGTCGCGGCCGTCGTCGCGGAAGCTTTCGGCGATCGTCAGACCCGTCAGCCCGACGCGCAGGCGGTTGCCCGGCGGCTCGTTCATCTGGCCATAGACCATCGCCACCTTCGACTCGCCCAGGTTCTCGAGGTTGACGACGCCCGACTCCGCCATCTCGTGATAGAAGTCGTTGCCCTCGCGCGTGCGCTCGCCGACGCCGGCAAACACGCTCAGGCCCGAGTGCGCCTTGGCGATGTTGTTGATCAGCTCCATCATGTTCACGGTCTTGCCGACGCCGGCGCCGCCGAACAGTCCGACCTTGCCGCCCTTGGCAAACGGGCAGATCAGGTCGATCACCTTGATGCCGGTTTCGAGCAGTTCCTGCGACGGGCTCAGCTCGTCGTACGCCGGGGCCTTGCGGTGGATGCTCATCGTCTGCGTCTGATCGACCGGGCCGCGTTCGTCGATCGGGTTGCCGAGCACGTCCATGATGCGGCCGAGCGTGGCCGGGCCCACCGGCACCGAGATCGCGGCGCCGGTATTGCGCACCATCAGGCCGCGCTTCAGGCCGTCGGACGAGCCGAGCGCAATGGTGCGCACGACGCCGTCGCCGAGCTGCTGCTGCACTTCGAGCGTCAGCGCCGAGCCGTCGAGCTTGAGCGCGTCATAGATGTGCGGCATGTGCTCGCGCGGGAACTCGACGTCGACGACGGCGCCGATGCACTGGACGATCTTGCCTTCAGACATGTGCTTTTCCTTCTGCAAATTCAAACCGCTGCGGCGCCGCCGACGATCTCCGAAAGTTCCTTCGTGATCGCCGCCTGGCGCGTCTTGTTGTAGATGAGCTTCAACTCATCGATCAGGTTGCCGGCATTGTCGGTGGCCGACTTCATCGCCACCATGCGTGCCGACTGTTCGCTGGCCATGTTGTCGGCCACGCCCTGGTAGACCAGCGCTTCGAGGTAGCGCTTGAGCAACTCGTCGATCACGCTCGGCGCGTCGGGCTCGTAGATGTAGTCCCAGCCGTAGGCCTTCTTCTCGTCCGCCGACTGCTCCAGGCGCTCAGCGCCCAATGGCAGCAGCGTCTGCACCTGCGGCTCCTGCTTCATCGTGTTGATGAACTGCGTGTAGCACAGGAACACGGCATCGAGCTTGCCCTCGACGAACTGGTCGAGCATGACCTTGACCGGGCCGATCAGCTTGTCGAGCAGCGGCTTGTCGCCGAGCTGCACGGCGTGGCTCAACACATCGGCTTTGATGCGGTTCATGAAGCCGAAGCCCTTGTTGCCGATCGCCACCACCTTGATCGCGTTGCCGGCCTCCTTGGCCTCGCGCATCTTGTTGGTCACGGCGCGCAGCATGTTGGTGTTGAGGCCGCCGCACAGGCCCTTGTCGGTGGTGATGACGATGAAACCCAGCGCCTTCGCGTCACCCGTCGTGCGCATGTACGGTGACTTGTACTCCGGGTTGGCCTGCGCCAGGTTGGCCGCGATGTTGCGCACCTTGTCGCTGTACGGCCGCGCCTGGCGCATGCGCTCCTGCGCCTTGCGCATCTTGCTCGCCGCGACCATCTCCATGGCCTTGGTGATCTTCCTGGTGTTCTCCACCGACTTGATCTTGGTGCGGATTTCTTTGCCGACGGCCATGGCTCAGATCCTCGTCAAGCGAACGACTTCTTGAACGCCGTGACGGCGTTGGTCATCTCTTCTTCGGCCGCCTTGTCCATCGCCTTGTCTTTCTCGAGCTTCTTCATCAGCTCGGCATGGCTCGACTTCAGGTGCTGGTGCAGGCCGTGCTCGAAGGCCAGCACCTTCTTCACGTCGATGTCGTCCATGAAGCCCTTGTTGACGGCGAACAGCGTCGCTGCCATCGCGCTGATCGGCAGCGGCGAGTACTGGGCCTGCTTCAACAGCTCGGTGACGCGCGCGCCGCGGTCGAGCTGCTTGCGCGTCGCGGCGTCGAGGTCGGACGCGAATTGCGCAAACGCGGCGAGTTCGCGGTACTGCGCCAGGTCGGTACGGATGCCGCCCGACAGGCCCTTGACGAGCTTGGTCTGCGCGGCGCCACCGACGCGGCTCACCGAGATACCGGCGTTGATGGCGGGGCGGATGCCGGCGTTGAAGAGCGAGGTTTCGAGGAAGATCTGGCCGTCGGTGATCGAGATGACGTTGGTCGGCACGAAGGCCGAGACGTCGCCGGCCTGCGTTTCGATGATCGGCAATGCGGTCAGCGATCCGGTCTTGCCCTTGACCTTGCCCTCGGTGAACTTCTCGACATAGTCGGCATTGACGCGCGCGGCGCGCTCGAGCAGGCGGCTGTGGAGATAGAACACATCGCCGGGGAAGGCCTCGCGGCCCGGCGGGCGGCGCAGCAGCAGCGAGACCTGGCGGTAGGCGACGGCCTGCTTCGAGAGGTCGTCGTAGATGATCAGCGCGTCCTGCCCGCGATCACGGAAGTACTCGCCCATCGTGCAGCCCGAGTAGGCCGACACGTACTGCATCGCGGCGGACTCGGACGCCGACGCGGCGACGACGATCGTGTACTCCATCGCGCCGTTGGCTTCGAGCGCGCGCACCACGTTCTTGATCGAACTGGCCTTCTGGCCGATCGCCACGTAGACGCAGGTCATGTCCTGACCCTTCTGGTTGATGATCGTGTCGACCGCCACCGCCGTCTTGCCGGTCTGGCGGTCGCCGATGATCAGCTCGCGCTGGCCGCGGCCGATCGGCACCATCGAGTCGATCGACTTCAGGCCGGTCTGCACCGGCTGGCTCACCGACTGGCGCGCAATCACGCCCGGCGCCACCTTCTCGATGACGTCGGTCATCTTGGCGTCGATCGGGCCCTTGCCATCGATCGGCTGGCCGAGCGCGTTGACGACGCGACCGATCAGCTCGGGCCCCACGGGTACCGAGAGGATGTTGCCGGTGCACTTGACGGTGTCGCCCTCGGAGATGTGCTCGTACTCGCCGAGAATCACCGCGCCGACCGAGTCGCGCTCGAGGTTGAGCGCCAGGCCGAAGGTCGGCACGCCCTCCTCATTGGGCGGGAACTCGAGCATCTCGCCGGCCATCACGTCCGACAGGCCATGCACGCGGCAGATGCCGTCAGTCACCGAGACGACGGTGCCTTGGTTCTTGATGTCGGCCGTGGCCGCCAGGCCCTCGATGCGGCTCTTGATCAGTTCGGAAATTTCAGCGGGATTGAGTTGCATGCTTTTCTCCTGACCTCACTCAAGCAATGAGCGCGGCCTTCATTTGTTGCAGGCGGGCGGCCACCGAGGTGTCGAGCACCTCGTCGCCCACCACCACGCGGATGCCGCCGATCAGCTCGGGCTTGACGACGACGCTGGCGTTGAGCTTGCGCGCAAAGCGCTTTTCGAGCGCAGACTTGACGTCGGCAAGCTGCGCCGCGTCGATCGGGTACGCCGATTCGACGACAGCGTCGGACACGCCCGACTGGGCGTTGACCAGCGCATGGAATTGCGCCGCGATGTCGGGCAGCGCGGCCACGCGGCCGTTGTCGATGACGGTGCGCAGCAGGCTCTGCACCTTCGGTGTCAGCGGCGTCTTGACGATGCTGCTGACGAGGTCGAACACTTGCTGGGCGGCCACCTTCGGGTTGTCGGCGAAGCGGCGCAGTTGCCCGTCGGCGGCCACGGCAGCCAGCGCGCTCATCTGCTCGGCGTCCGCCTCGCTTGCACCGGCCTTGTACAGGGCTTCGGCGTAGGGCCGCGCGATGGTGGCGAGTTCGGCCATGTCAGGCCTCCCGCCGGGCCGCCCGCGCCCCCTCGGGGGGCAGCGAACGAATGTGAGCTTGGGGGTTGTTCATAGTTCTGCTTTGAGACGGCCGAGCAAGTCGCTGTGAACCGCCGGGTTCACTTCCTTGCGCAGGATCTGCTCGGCGCCCTTGACCGCCAGCGCAGCCACTTGCTCGCGAAGTTGCTCGCGTGCCTTGTTGGCCTCTTGCTCGGCCTCGGCCTTGGCGGCGGCGACGATCTTGGCGCCCTCGGCGCTGGCGCGGCTCTTGGCCTCTTCGATCATCGATTGCGCCATGCGCTCGGCGTCGGCCAGGCGTTTGGCAGCGTCGTTGCGCGCTTCGCCCAGCTGCTGTTCGACCCGCTGGTTGGCGGCAGCCAGTTCGGCCTTGGCCTTGTCGGCGGCCGACAGGCCTTCGGCGATCTTCTTGGCGCGCGCGTCGAGCGCTGCAGTGATCGGCGGCCAGATGTATTTCATCGTGAACCCGACCAGGATCAGGAACACGATCATCTGAATGATGAATGTCGCGGTGATGCTCATGGGTGCCCTTGGCAGATTTCCGCAGATGACGAAAGCCGCCGCAGTCGGCGGCCGTGGCGGCTCGTGGATTACTTGGGCAGGTTGGCCAGCTGCGCGATGAACGGGTTGGCCGTCGTGAACCACAGCGCGATGCCGGTGCCGATGATGAACGAGGCATCGATCAGGCCGACGAGCAGGAACATCTTGGTCTGCAGCTCGCCCATCAATTCGGGCTGGCGCGCCGCCGATTCGAGGTATTTGCTGCCCATGACGCCGATGCCGATGCAAGCACCCATGGCGCCCAGGCCGATGATGAGACCAGCGGCCAGCGCGACGAATCCGATGAGTTCCATGGTGACTCCTGTTGTAGGTAGAGGAAAAACTGTTGGTGAGAGGAAAAAAAGTTCAGTGCGAGTCGTGCGCCTGGCCCACATAGACCAGCGTCAGCATCATGAACACGAACGCCTGCAGCGTGATGATCAGGATGTGGAAGATGGCCCACACGGTGCCGGCAACGATGTGCAGCCCGGCCAGCGCAAAGCCGCCGAGGGTCAGCGTGAAGGCGCCGCCGAGCAGCGCAATCAGCAGGAAGATCAACTCGCCGGCGTACATGTTGCCGAACAGCCGCATGCCGTGCGAGACCGTCTTGGCGATGAACTCGACCATCTGCATCGCGAAGTTGAACGGGTACAGCGCCCAGTGGTTGCCGAACGGCGCGGCGAAGAGTTCGTGAATCCAGCCGCCCCAGCCCTTGATCTTGACGTTGTAGACCAGGCAGGTGATGAGCACGCCGACCGACAGACCCATCGTGATCGACAGGTCGGCTGTGGGCACGACACGCAGATAGGCATGTTCCGGATCATGGCCGAGCGCGCCATAGACCGTTTGCCAGATCAAGGGCAGCAGGTCCACCGGCAGCAGGTCCATTGCATTGAGCAGGAAGATCCAGACGAACACGGTCAGCGCCAGCGGCGCCACCAGCTTGCGGCTGTGGGCGTTGTGGACGATGCCCTTGGCCTGGCTTTCGACCATCTCGACGAGGATTTCCACCGCCGCCTGGAAGCGCCCGGGCACGCCCGAGCTGGCCTTGCTGGCCGCCTTCCAGAGCAGGAAGCAGCTGAGCACGCCAAGCGCGATGGTGAAGAACACCGAGTCGAAATTGACGACCGAAAAGTCGACCAGGCCCTTGGGCTTGCCCGTGCCCAGATGGGTCAGGTGGTGAATGATGTATTCACCGGCGGTGGGCGCATGAGCTTCGGCAGCCATCAGTTTTCAGTCCTGTCCGATCTTGTTCTGAGCGTTGTTCTCAGCGCTTTCGCATCAAAAGCGCAAACCAATACACCAGCATGCACAGCACCATCGTCGCCAGCAGCGCCGGCCAGCTCAAGGGCTGGACCAGTTTGGCTGCCAGCATCAGCATGGCAATCGATACCCCAATTTTCACCATGCTCCACAACATGACGCTTACGGCGCTGGCGCCAGGCGACACGCTGCTGAGCTTGCTGGTCATGCCGCGCGCCATCAAGGCGCCCGGCACCACCACCACGCCGGCGCCATACAGCGCCGACCAGACAATTTCCATCCGCCCTGTGGCGACGCCTGCAATCAGCGCCACCCCCAAGCCGACCGCGGCTTGCACCGCGATCACCCGCCACGGGTTCACCGCATGCGGGTCTCTTGCGGCCAATTCACGGGCTTGTTCCCGCGTCAGGGCCTTGAACGGAACTTCGCCGTCATCATCTGTGTCTTCGTATTTCCACGCGTTCACGAATGCATCCGGCAAAGCCGCGGGATTATACGGGGAGTGCCGCGGGGCCCGATTGACCAACGGACTGACACCCTGACAATGCGCGTGGGCGGAGAAAAGAAGCCATGATGGCGTCATGAAGCAACCTGGTTTCTGGCAGCGGCTGCGCGTGCGCGTCC
The DNA here is from genome assembly GCA_963706685.1 of uncultured beta proteobacterium. Taxonomy (GTDB): domain Bacteria; phylum Pseudomonadota; class Gammaproteobacteria; order Burkholderiales; family Burkholderiaceae_C; genus CADEEN01. Next base: position 82,645 of record CAVPMY010000019.1, on the reverse strand, counting down.
ACAGTGAGCTGCCCAAGCCCCATGACCTCGCCAAGCACCGCTGGCTGGGCCCGCTGGCGCACCGTCTGACCGAACACGACCTGTGGCACGCCAAGACCGAATCGGTGGCGCGCGGCGTGGCCATCGGCATGTTCTGGGCGTTTCTCGTGCCGGTCGCGCAGATCGTCTTTGCCGCGGTGCACTGCGTCTGGTGGCGCGCCAACATTCCGGTGGCAGCCGGACTGACCTTCATCACCAACCCGTTCACGGTCGGCGGCTGGCTGTGGCTGGCTTACCAGGTGGGCTCGGTATTCGTCGCCCCCAATGCCACCATGCCGGCGGCCGCAGGCTGGCTCGGCACGCTGCAGACCTTGGGCTTGCCGACCCTCGTCGGCATGGCGATCTTTGCCGTGGCCGGTGCCGCGCTCGGCTACCTGGGCGTGAAGCTGTTCTCCCGGGCCAGCCTGGCGTGGCGGATGCGCCGGCGCGCAACGCGACAGCGCGCGGCGCGCGTGTGACACTGTGCAGGCCATGAAGCGCTGGATTCTTGCCGTTGTTGCCGCGACCTTCGCGCTCGGCGCCCACGCGCAGTCGGCCGTCGTCAAGACCGATGAAGTGCGCGCCGAGTTGGTCGCGCATGCGCCGCAGGGCGTGTCGGCCGGCAATGCGGTGTGGCTCGGCTTGTTGATCGAGCACGCGCCGCATTGGCACACCTATTGGAGGAACCCTGGCGACTCCGGGTTGCCGACAACGCTCAACTGGCAACTGCCAGCCGGCATTGCCGCCGGCGAGATTGCGTGGCCGACGCCGAAGGCCTTGCCGATCGGTCCGCTGGTCAACTACGGATACGAGGGCCAGCTGCTGCTGCCGGTGCCGGTGACGGTGGCCGGCGACTTCAAGGACGAGGCCCTGGACATCAAGCTGTCGGCGCAGTGGCTGGTCTGCAAGGATGTGTGCATCCCGCAGCAAGGCGAGTTCGCACTGCGCGTGCCGGCCACCGCCACCACCGCTGCCCATGCGGCATTGTTCAACGCCGCCTGGGCGGCCCAGCCGAAGGAGGCCGCCGACGCCCAGGTCAGCGCCGATCTGGTGGACGGCGCGAAGGCGCTGCGCATGAGCATCGGCGGCTTGCCGCCAGCCTTGCAGGGCAAGGCGCTGACCTTCTTTGCCGAGACCGCCGGCGTCATCGATCATGCCGCCAAGGTCACGGGGGCGTGGGAAGGCGGCTCCTGGCGCGCCGACGTGCCGATCTCGCCACAGCGCTTCGAGAGCCCGTCGCGCATGCACGCCGTGCTGACGACGCCCGGCCAGGTCGCCGGCACGCGTGTCGGTTTTGCGATTGCCGGCGCCTGGCCGGCGCTGACGCCGCCCGCGCCGCCGGCCGTGCTCGAGACGCCGGCCGCGGCTGTCGCGCCGCCGCCGCCTGCCTTGGGCTTCGCCGTGGCGCTGCTGTTCGCCTTCATTGGTGGTGCGCTGTTGAACCTGATGCCCTGCGTGTTCCCGATCCTGTCGCTCAAGGTGCTCGGCTTTGCCGGCCATGCGCACAGCCGGCGCGCCCTGCTCGGCGGCGGCATGGCCTACAGCGCGGGGGTGGTGTTGTCGTTTGTCGCCCTCGCGGCGTTGCTGATCGCGCTGCGTGCCGGCGGCGAGCAGATCGGCTGGGGCTTCCAGTTGCAGTCGCCGGGTTTCGTGGCCGCGCTGGCGGTGTTGTTCACCTTGATTGCGCTCAACCTGGCCGGCCTGTTCGAGTTCAGCACGGTCTTGCCGAGCAGCCTGGCATCGATGCGGCTGCGTCATCCGTTGGGCGACAGCTTCCTGACCGGCGTGCTCGCAGTGGCGGTCGCCTCGCCATGCACCGCGCCGTTCATGGGTGCGGCGCTGGGCTTTGCGTTCACGCTGCCGGCGGCGCAATCGCTGCTGCTGTTCGCCGTCCTCGGTGCCGGCATGGCACTGCCCTACCTGGTGATGAGCGCCTGGCCGGCGGTCGCGCGCGCGATGCCCAAGCCCGGCGTGTGGATGGCGACCTTCAAGACCGTGATGGCCTTCCCGATGCTGGCCACCGTGGTCTGGCTGGTCTGGGTGCTCGGCCAGCAGACCAGCATCGACGGCGCGGCGGCGCTGCTGGCCGTGCTGCTGGCCCTGGCGTTTGCGCTCTGGGCCTGGGGCCGCGTCGACAGCACGCGGCTGGCGCGCGCGGCCTGGGGCACGGTCGGCGTGGCGCTGCTGGGCATGTCGATCGCCTGGGCCCTGCCCCTGTGGCGCGAAGCTCAGGCCGCGTCGGCAACGCCGGCGATTTCGACTGAGCGCTGGCAGCCGTGGAGCCCCGAGCGCGTGGCTGCGCTGAATGCCGAAGGGCGCACGGTGTTCGTCGATTTCACTGCCGCCTGGTGCGTGACTTGCCAAGTCAACAAGCGCTCGACGCTGAACGACGCGAAGTTGATGGCCGAAATGGACAGCGCGCGCGTGGCGGTGTTGCGCGCCGACTGGACGCGGCGCGATGCCACCATCAGCAACGAACTCTTACGCCTGGGCCGCAACGGCGTGCCGGTGTATGCGATCTACCGGCCGGGTCAGGCGCAGCCGACGCTGTTGCCCGAACTGCTCAGCGTTCAGATCGTGCGCGACGCGTTGGCGTTGTCGCCTGCATCGCCTCTCAACAAGGAGTCGCCGCAATGAAGTTCCTGCTCTCCACCCTGACCACCCTGATGTTCGCCGCCGCGCCGGCGTTCGCGGCCAGCGCCGTCGTCGGTCAACCCGCGCCCGCGTTCTCGCTCACCGACACCAGCGGCAAGGCGGTGTCGCTGGCCGACTTCAAGGGCAAGACCGTCGTCCTCGAATGGGTCAACCCGGGCTGCCCGTACGTTCGCAAGCACTACGACAGCGCCAACATGCAGGCCACGCAGAAGGGCGCGACCGACCAGGGCGTGGTCTGGCTGGCCGTCAATTCCACGGCGCCGAGCCACGGCGACTACAAGCCGCCGGCCGCCATGGCGGCGTGGATGGGCGGCCAGAAAGCCAGCGCCACGGCCACGCTGATGGACGGCGACGGCACGGTCGGCAGGGCCTACGGTGCGCGCACGACGCCGCACATGTACGTCATCGACGCCAAGGGCACACTGGCTTATGCCGGCGGCATCGACGACAAGCCGAGCAGCAATCCGGCCGACGTGAAGACGGCGAAGAATTACGTCAATGCCGCGCTGGGCGACGTGCTCGCCGGCAAGCCGGTGCAGCAGCCGGTGACGCGGCCGTATGGCTGCTCGGTGAAGTACTCGGACGGCTGAACGCCTCCTTCCGCCGTCAAGGGGGCGGAGGCGTTCAGGGCAAGCGCTGGTACTGCGCGGCCAAGGTCTCGAAGGCCGCTTGCGACGCCGCCGCGTCGAAGCCGGCGCCGAGCTCTTCGGCGAGGATCGTCGCCACCGCCGCGGCCTGACGCTGCGCTTCGACGGCATCGAGGAACAGCAGGCGGCAGCGCCGCGCGAGCACGTCTTCGACGCTCTGCGCCATCTCGTGTCGCACGGCAAAGCGCACCATCGCTTCGGACAGGCCGCCATCGCCTTCTCGCCACAGCCAGCGCTCGGCGCCCGGCAAGCCCCGCAACAGGTCGACTTCACTGCCATACCCATGCTCGCCGGGTGAGGCGGTCATCGACACGCTGGCGGTGGCGAGTGCGCCGACCAGCGGCAGGTTGACCGTGACGCCACCGGCACGGCGCGGCAGCAACTGGCGGTCGAAGCAACGGTCGAGCACGTCTTCGGCCATCGCGCGGTAGGTCGTCCACTTGCCGCCGGTGACGGTGACCAGGCCCGAGCGGCCGACCAGCACCGTGTGCTCGCGCGACAGCTGCTTGGTGTTGTCACCGTCGTCGCCGCCCGGTTTGACCAACGGCCGCAAGCCGACCCAGACCGAGCGCACGTCGGGTCGCGTCGGCGCCTTGGACAAATAGCGCCCCGACTCGCGCAGGATGAAGGCGACTTCTTCCTTGAACGGCGCCGGCTCGCGAACGACATCGTCGCGCGGCGTGTCGGTCGTGCCGAGGATGGTCTTGCCCAGCCACGGCACCGCGAACAGCACGCGCCCGTCTTCGGTCTTGGGCACCAGCAACGCATGCGTGCCGGGCAGGAACGACCGGTCGACCACCAGGTGCACGCCCTGGCTCGGCGCGACGATGCCGGGCTTGCGGGCTGCGCCGGCGTCGCTGTCCATGTCGCGGATGTCATCGACCCAGACACCGGTGGCATTGACGACGCACTTGGCAGCGATGCGCAGATCGGCACCACCGATGGCGTCGCGGGCCACGAGCCCCGTGACCTTTCCCCCTTCGCGCACGAGCGACGTCACCGGGCAATGGTTGAGCACGATCGCGCCCTTGCCGGCCGCGGTGCGCGCCAGCGCCACCGCCAGCCGCGCATCGTCGAACTGCCCGTCCCAGTACTTGACGCCTCCCGACAGGCCGCGCATCTGCACCGTCGGCAGCAGTTCGCGGGTGCGCGCGGCCGACAGGAACTCCGTGCTGCCGAGGCCGCGCGAGCCGGCCAGCGCGTCGTACATCTTCAGGCCAACGCCATAGAACGGCGCTTCCCAGATCTTGTAGGTCGGCATCACGAAGGCCAGCGGCTGCGCCAGGTGCGGCGCGTTGGCGAGCAGCGTCGCACGCTCGTGCAGCGCCTCGCGGACCAGCGACACGTTGCCCTGCGCGAGGTAGCGCACGCCGCCATGCACCAGCTTGGTGGCGCGCGAACTCGTGCCCTTGGCAAAGTCTTCGGCTTCGAGCAACACGACGGTAAAGCCGCGTGCGGCGGCATCGAGCGCGACGCCGCAGCCGGTGGCGCCGCCGCCGATGACGGCGAGATCGAAGGTCTTCGGCTGCGCGAGCGCAGCCAGCGCCTGGGAACGCGAGAGCGTCATCGCGTCACGAGATCACAGACTGCTGCGCGATCCCGCCATCGACCAGCACATGCTGCCCGGTCATGCCGTCGCTGTCATCGGCGGCGAGGAACAGCGTCGCCCGCGCAACATGGCCGGGGTCGAGGCGAATCTTCAAACATTGGGCGTCCAGGAACTCCTTGTCGGCCGCCGGGTCGCGGTGCAGCGTCGTCTGGCGATCGGTGACGATGGCGCCGGGCACCAGCGCGTTGACGCGGATGTTGCGCGCGCCGAGCTCGCGCGCCAGCGTGCGCGTCAGGCCCAGGATGCCGGCCTTGGCCGTGGTGTAGCCGACCAGGTTCGGCCGGCCGCGCATCCAGCTCACCGAGCCCATGTTGACGACGCTGCCGCCGCCGGCCTTCTCCATGCCGGGCGCGACCGCCTGGATGGCAAAGAAGTAGTGCTTCAGATTCAGCGCGATGCGGTCGTCCCAGAACTCGCTGGTCACCTCTTCCATCTTGTGCCGGTCGTCGCGACCGGCGTTGTTGACCAGCACGCGGATCGGGCCGACCTCGCTGGCCACGCGGGCGAGCAGCGACTGGTAGGCGGCCACGTCGCGCACGTCGCAGGCGCCGTACCACGGCGCTGGATGACCCGCGGCGATCGTTTCGTCGATGAGCGGCTTGCCGCCCTCGGGCTTGGTGCCGCAGAACGCGACCTTCGATCCCTGCGCCGCGAACGTGCGCACGAGTTCGGCGCCGATGCCCGAGCTGCCGCCGGAAATAAAGACGACGCGATCTTTCAGCGAGGCGTAGCGGGTGTAGCTCATCAAGCTGGTCTCAGAGCCGCGCGAAATTCGCCGGCAACCCCGGCACGTCAACACGCAACTGCAGCACACATCCCGCCAGCGGTTCGCGCGCCAGCTCATCGGCCGGGCGTTTCTCGCGTGCGGTGGTGATGTAGAGCGTCTTCAGGTCGGCGCCGCCAAAACATGGCATCGTCGGGCAGCGCACCGGCAATCGGATCTCCTGCACGAGCGTGCCGTCGGGTGCAAAGCGCAGCACACGCGCGCCTTCGAACATGGCGACCCAATAGTGGCCTTCGACATCGACCGCGGCGCCGTCGGGGCGGCCGCCGTAGGTGCTCAAGTCCTGATCCGCAGGGTCGATTGAGCCCCCAAGGTCGCCGCTTAGCGGCGCCCGTCCCCCCAAGGGGGAGCCAGAAAGCTCGGGGCGGGCCGTCGCTTTCTTGACCGGGAACTGCGCGAACACGCGCCGGTGGGTGATGGCGCCGCCGGCGCGCTCGAAGTCGAAGGCGTACACGGTATGCGCCTGGGTGTCGGCCCAGTACATCGTGCGTGCGTCGGCGCTCCACGCCAGGCCATTGCTGACTGTGATCTGGTCGGCCACCTTGTCGAGCTTGCCGTCGGCATAGCGGTACAGCGCCGCATTCGGCACATCTCGCGGTTCATAGATCGTGCCGACCCACAGCCGCCCCTGCACATCGGCCTTGCCGTCGTTGAAGCGCTCCTTGTTCGGGTCGTAGGGCGGCTCGTCGAGCAGCGGTTCGGTGCTGCCGGTGGCGGTGTCGAAACGCACCAGGCCGCTGCGCAGGGCGAGCAGCAGGCCGCCTTCCATCAGTGGTGCGCAGCAGGCCACGTCGGTCTCGAACGGCCACAAGGTGTGCTCGCCCGTTGCCGGATCGAATCGGTTCAGCGCATGGCCGGGAATGTCGCACCAGTACAGCACCTGCTCGGTCGGATGCCAAAGGGGCGACTCACCGAGCAGGCTCGGCGGCACGCCCGGCAACATGGCGATCGCGCTCATGCTGCTGCCACCTCGATCTTCATCCAGGCCTCCATCGTTTCTGCGGCGCCCAGCGCCACCAGGCCATGCGCAGCCGGATCGGCCATGTGGATGGCGTTGCTGACATGGCTGACCGGCTCGACGCAGAAGTAGTCCTTGTCAGGCGGCGTGTAGACCACCAGGTAGGGCAGCGACGAGCTCAGCGACACCGACAGGGCCTCGTCGCGCACGCGCGCAGCGCCGCGCCAGCCGTCGAAGCAGTTGTCGAAGTTGAGGTGTCGCACTTCACCATCGATGCCGTTTTGCGCCACGCGGCGCGTCGGCAGGTGGGTCGCGGCATCGGACTCCCAGCGGCCGCTGCACTCGGCGTGCACGCGGCTGCGGCTGCGCTTGGGAAAGTAGGGATGCCAGCCCAGGCCCACCGGTTGCGTGCGGGCGTCGATGTTGGTGAACTGCAGGCTGACCGTCAGCGCGTTGTCGGCCAGCTCGAAGCGCTGCGTGACGTCGAAGGTGAAGGGCCAGTGCGCGTCGCTGCGTTGCGTGACCATCAGCTCGGCGCTGTGGGCGTCGCTGTGCGTGACGCGCCAGGGCTGCGTCCAGGCGCTGCCATGCAACGAGTGCGGGTAGTCGTCACCAAAATTGGCCACCGTCGTGTGCTCGCGGCCGAGCCAGCGAAAGCGTTTGTAGCCCAGGCGGTTCGAGTACGGAACGAGTGGAAAGCAGGCCGACTGGCGCGGCGCGGCGAGCGCGGCCGGCTCGACACTGCGCAACACCGGCGTGCCGTCGTGCCACAGCCCGGCAATCGCGCCGCCGAGGTCGGCTCGCAGCGCCAGCCGCAGCGCTCCGGCGCGCAGTTCGAGCGCAGTATTCTTGTCGGTCATGCCAAGGCCCATGCAAGTGCAAACAACCCGAGCATCCTAACGACTCGGCGGCAGGATCTCACCATCCCGCGGGCAACACTTCCGACAGCGCGACGACCCGCCCTTCGTCGATGCTCTTGTGCGCCGCCAGGCCGGTGGCCACCGAGCGCAGGCCTTCTTCGAGGCCGATCTCCGGCGGCAGGCCGTTGCGCAGCGCATGCGCGAACTTCTGGTGCTCGATGTAGCTGGCGCCGAAATGCTGGCCGAGGTATTTGATGTTGGTGTCGCGGATCTGGCGCACCGCCACGCCCTTGGCGGTGCCCGAGGGCTGGCCCCAGACCTCGCGCCGGCCCCAGTCTTCACGCCGGCCGTAGCGCAGCACGCCCGAGGGCAGCAGCGATTCGAGCTTGCCGTCGGCGCCGACGATCGTCACCTGCTCGTTGTCGATCGAGTTCTCGGCAAACATGCACAGGTCGAGGCTGGCGCGGGCGCCGCTCGGGTACTCGACGATGACATAGGCGCTGTCGAGGATGTCGGGCACCTTGCCGTCGTACGTTTCGTCGAGGTGGTTGACACGCTGGCCACCGGACGCGAAGACGCGCGTCGGCCTTTCCTTGAGGATGAAGTCCATCAGGTTGAAGTAGTGACAGCATTTCTCGACCAGCGTGCCGCCGGTGTTGGCGGAAAAGCGGTTCCAGTCGCCGACCTTCGGATAGAACGGCTCGCGGTGCTCGCGGATCGCCACCTGGTGCAGCCGGCCGACGCCGCCGGCATGCGCGATGCGGATCATCTCGGCCACTGGCGGCATGTAGCGGTACTCCTGCGCCACCCAGACGATGCCCGTCTTCTTGGCCTTGGCGCGCTCGATCATCTCGGCGCCATCGGCCATCGTCGTTGCCAGCGGCTTCTCGCAGAGGATGTGCAAGTCGGTGGCGAGCGCATCGCGCATGACCTGGATATGGGTGAAGTTCGGGCTGGCGACGACGAGGGCGTCGCACAGGCCGCTCTTGAGCAGGTCCTGGTGGTCGTCGAAGAGTTGCACCTGGCCGTCGAGCAGCGCCGCCGCCGCGTCGCGGCTGGCCGCCGTCGGGTCGGCGACCGCGGTGACGTCGCTGCCGCCGAGCGCGCGCAGGTTCTCGATGTGCTCGCGGCCCATGCTGCCGCAGCCGATGATGCCGAAACGAATCTTGTCCATGTCAGCCTTTCAACCCACCCTGCGTCAGCCCGCCGACGACGCGTTCCTGGAACACGGCGATCAGCACGGCAATCGGCACGATGGCGACGATGAGTGCGGCCGAAATGATCGGCCACGGGAACGTGAACTCGCCCTGGTAGAGCGTAATGCCGACCGGCAATGTGCGGAAGGCGGGGCTGCTGTTCAGGGACAGCGCCAGCAGGAATTCGTCCCAAGAATTGACGAAGGCCAGGATGCCGGCGGTGAACACGCCGGGCGCGGCCAGCGGCACCACCACCCGCACCAGCGCGCCCAGGCGCGTGCAGCCGTCGATCATCGCGGCGTTCTCCAGATCCTTCGGAATGCTCTGGAAGAAGCTCACCAGCACCAGCGTGCACACCGGCAGGTTGAGCACGATGTAGGGCAGCACCAACGCCGTGTAGCTGTTGAGCAGGCCGAAGGTGCGCATGGTCTCGAAGATCGGCACCAGCAGCGTCACCAGCGGGAACATGCTCGAGGCGACGATGCAGGTCAGGATCAGCTGGCGGCGCTTGAGGTTCAGGCGCGCGATCGCATAGGCTGCCAACGCCGAGACGAGCAACGAGAACACGGTCGCCGACAGCGCCACCGCCAGGCTGTTGCCCAGGTACCTGAGCAGCGGCTGGTCGGTAAAGGCCTGCACGTAGTTGCCCAGCGTCGGCGTGTGCGGCCAGTAGGTGATGGGCTTGCTGACCAGCTCGGTTTCCGACTTCAGCGACGTGAGCAGGATCCATACCGCGGGAAAGAAACCGTTGATCACGACCAGGCCGGCGGCGATCAGGCGCAGGCTCTTCGCGTCCCAGATGCTTTTCATCAAGCGTTCCTGCCGATGCGTTTCAGATAGAACGCGGTCACGATCATCGACAGCACGAACATGCATACCGCCAGCGTCGAGCCATAGCCGACGTCGAGGTAGTCGATCGTCGTCTTGTGGATCAGCATCGCCAGCGTCTCGGTGCTGTTGCCCGGGCCGCCCTTGGTCATCGTGTACGGAATGTCGAAGGTCTGCAGCGCGGTGATGGTGCGAAAGATCAGCGCCACGATGATCGACGGCATCAGCATCGGGATCGTGATCTGCCAGAACTGCTGCCATCGGCTCGCGCCGTCGACCTCGGCCGCTTCGTAGAGCGACTTCGGGATCATCTGCAAACCCGCCAGCAGAATCAGCGCCATGAACGAACTGGTCTTCCAGATGATCGTCAGGCAGATCGCGGCGAAGGCCCAGTTCGGCCGCAGCAGCCACATCGTCTGCTCGGATCCCGGCGCACCGCCCGTCAGGCGCCGCACGACGTCGTTGACGACGCCGTACTCGGTGTGGAAGAACCACGCGAAGATCAGGCCGGCAAACGCCAGCGGCAATGCCCAGGGCAGCAGCAGCGCCAGGCGCACCGGCCACTTGCGCTTGAACGGCAGGTTGGCCAGCATCGCCAGTCCGAGACCGATGACCAGCGCGCCGGGCACGGTGATGAGCGTGATCAGCACCGTGTTCTTGGTCGCGTTCCAGAAATCGGCGTCCTTGAAGACCAGCGCGTAGTTCTCGAAGCCGACGAACTTGAAGCCACTGCCGCCGGACAGGCGCAGATCGTAGAAGCTGTTCCAGATCAGCTTGCCGATCGGATAGACGACGATCAACGCCAGCAGCAGGAAGGCCGGCGCGAGCAGCAGGACGCCGAGCGTTTTTTCGCTCGGGTCGCGGAAACGGTCGAAGGTATTCGTGGCCGTCATGAGTATCCCCTTCACGGACACGTCGCGGGCTTTGCCCGCGGCGTGTTTCCTTCTTGCGAAGCGTTAACGCATGACGCGGGCCAGGCGGCTCTCGATCTCACCCACGCCCTCGGCCGGCGTCTTGGTGCGGGCCAGCACGGCGCTGGTCGTCGTGCGGATGACGTCGCTGACCTGACCGTAGTCCTTCGACAACGGGCGGCTCTTGCCGGCGACGACGACGTTGGCGGCGTCCTTGAACCAAGGCACGGCCTTGACCACGTCGGCATCGGTGTAGACGCTCTGGTAGACCGGCAGCAACGAGCCTTCGGCAGCCAGGAACTTGCTCGATTCAGGGCTCGACATGAACTTGACCAGCTTGGCCGCCTCGGCCTTGCTCTTGCTGAAGGCGCTCACCGCCCATTGCCAGCCGCCGATGCAGGTCGCGCTCTTGCCGCCGGCCATCGCCGGCAACGGCATCACGCCGACCTTGCCCTGCACGGTCGAGTCCTTGTCGCTCTGGAAGCGGTCCCAGGCGAAGCCCCAGTTGATCGCGAACACGACCTGGCCGGCCTTGAACTCGTTGACGGTGTCGGGCGTCTTGACCTCGGCGACGTTCTTCTTGATGACACCGGCATCGACCATCGACAACCACGTCGCCAGGCCCTTGGTCGCCGCCGCCTTGTCGAGCGTCATCTTGCCGGCCGCATCGTTGAAGTCCTTGCCCTGGCTCCAGTAAGGCAGCAGGAAGGTGCAGACCGCACCTTCGATCGGCGCACCCTGGATCGACAGGCCTTGCAGGTTGGCGTCGCCCTCGGCCTTCTGGATCTTGGTCGCGGCGGCGCTGAGTTCGTCCCAGGTCTTGGGCTCCTTGAGGCCGTGCTTTTCGAGCAGATCCTTGCGGTAGTACATGAACATCGCATCGGCAAAGGCCGGCATCGCGGCCAGCTTGCCGTCGACGACGTCGGCGGTGGAGTACACCGGCAGGTAGGGCTTCAGCACCTCGGCCGGCTTGCCGATGTGGGCGTCGAGCGGCTCGAGCCAGCCGGCGCCGTAGTACTGCGCCGGGTTGACGATGTCGATCAGGTAGATGTCGATCGCCGAGTCCTTGGCATTGAGCACGGTGCTCAGGTACTGGCGCTGCAATTCACTGGTCGCGCCGCCGGTTTCGATGTCGATCTTGACGTTGGAGTTCTTGGCCTGGTACTGGTCGAACAACTTGCGCATCAGGTCGGGGCGCTGGTTGGCGCCGCCCGAGAACACGCGCAGCGTGGTCTGTTGCGCGTAGGCCGAGGCCGCCAGGCCGAGCGTGAGCGTGACGCAGGCCGCGGCGGTGGCCAATGCAGTGAACGTGGTACGGCGCTTCATGGGGTGTGTCTCCTGGGTGTCATCGGGGGTGGAAGAGAAAAGGATCAGATCGCCGCGCCCGTGGCGGCGTCGAACAAGCGCATGTGTTGCGGGTTCATGTGCACGGACAAACGCGAACCCGGCGCTTCGCGAAACGAAGCCGGGCAGCGGGCGATCATTTCCGAGGCACCGACCTTCAGCGTGGCCAGCGTCTCGGCGCCGAGCGGCTCGAGCAGCGAAACCTCGGCCGACAACGCGATGTCGTCGCTCGACTGCGCCGCCAGCGTCAGGTTTTCCGGGCGCACGCCGAACTTGAGCTTGGCCGTGCCGTGGGCCCGCGATGCCAATTCGCTCGGCACGCTGATCTGCGTGCCGGCGCCGAGGTCGATGCGCGCTGCACTCAGCGTGCAATCGACCAGGTTCATCGCCGGTGCGCCGGTGAAGCCGGCGACGAACAGCGCCGCCGGCTGGTTGTAGATCGCATCGGGCGTGTCGTACTGCATCTTGCGCCCGGCCGAGAGCACCGCGATGCGGTCGGCCATCGTCATCGCCTCGACCTGGTCGTGGGTGACGTAGATGATGGTCGCGCCCAGGCGCTGGTGCAGGCGCTTGATCTCGCTCCTCATCTCGCCGCGCAGCTGCGCGTCGAGGTTGGACAGCGGCTCGTCGAACAGGAACACCTTGGGTTTGCGCACGATGGCGCGGCCGATCGCCACGCGCTGGCGCTGGCCGCCGGAGAGTTGCCCCGGGCGGCGATCGAGCATGTGGTCGATGCGCAGCAGCGTGGCCGCGTCCATCACCCGCGACTTGATCTCGGCCTCGGCGGTGCCGCGCAGGCGCAGGCCGAAGGCCATGTTGTCGTAGAGGTTCTTGTGCGGGTACAGCGCATAGTCCTGGAACACCATGGCGATGTCGCGGGCGCGCGGCGGCAGGTCGTTGACGACCTGCTCGCCGATGCGGATCTCGCCGCCGGTGATGGTCTCCAGGCCGGCGATCATTCGCAGCAGCGTGCTCTTGCCGCAGCCCGAGGGGCCGACGAAGACGACGAACTCGCCGTGCTGGACGTCGAGATCGATGCCGTGGATGACGTTGGTCTTGCCGTCGTAGGTTTTGATGATGCCCTTGAGGTCGACCGCCGCCATCAATAACCTCCCGTCTGCGTACCGCCGGACAGGGTGTGCACATGCGTCTCGCCGTCGGGTGTCGTCAGCGCCTTCACCGCCGCCTGTGCGCCGCGCATCAGCAGGCCGAGGTCGCTGGCGATGGCCACGTAGTTGAAGCCCATCGCGCGGTACTGCACGACCAGTTCGGGCGTGCCACCGACGGTGCCCACCGGCATCTTCACCGCATTGCAGCGTCGTGCGGCATCGGCCATCACAGCCATGACGTCGGCGTGCGTGGTGTTGCCCGGATGGCCGAGCGCGGCCGACAGGTCGCCCGGGCCCATGAACAGCGAATCGACACCCGGCACCGCGGCGATGGCCTCGAGTTGCGCCACTGCCGCCGGCGTCTCGAGTTGCAGCACCGCGCCGACGGTCTTGTTGGCGGTCTTGGCGTAGTCCGGCACGGTGCCGAATTTCGAGCCCCGGCTCATGCCGGCCAGGCCACGGATGCCTTCGGGCGGGTAGCGCGTGGCAGCCACGGCGCGCGCAGCCTCTTCGGCGTTTTGCACGAAGGGGATCAGCAGCGTCTGCGCGCCGGCATCGAGCACGCGCTTGATCGTCACTGCGTCGTTCCACGGCACACGAACGATCGGCACCATCTTGGTGTTGCCGGCGGCCTGCAGCAGCTGGATCACTTCCATCATGTCGAGCGGCGTGTGCTCCATGTCGATCACGCCCCACTGGAAACCGGCGTGGCCCATGGCCTCGGTGACCAACGGGCTGGCCGCCATCAGCCAGGTCCCCAGCGGAGCCTGCGAGCCGGACGATTTGAGGAGTTGGCACAAGGGATTCATGGCGGGGCCTCGGTCTTAGTAGATGACAGGCTCGGGCGTCGCGTCCGGGCCTTGCAGGAAATCGAAGTCGCAACCCTCATGGGCCTGCGTGACATGCGCCCGGTACAGCTTGGCAAAGCCGCGCGCGTAGGGTTCGGGTGCGGGCTGCCACGCGGCGCGGCGGCGCGCCAGCTCTTCGTCGCCCACATCCAGGTGCAGGCGGCGCGCGGCGACATCGACCTCGATCCAGTCGCCCGTGTTCACCAGCGCCAGCGGTCCGCCGATGGCGCTCTCCGGGCTGACATGGAGGACGCAGGTGCCATAGTGGGTGCCGCTCATGCGCGCATCGGAGATGCGCACCATGTCGCGCACGCCGCGCGCCAACAGTTTGGTCGGTATCGGCAAACCGCCCCATTCGGGCATGCCCGGCGCGCCCACCGGGCCGGCGTTGCGCAACACGAGCACGCTCGTCTCGTCGCAGTCCAGGGCCGGGTCGGCGCAGGCCTTGTTCATGGCCGCTGGGTCATCGAAGACGATGGCACGGCCGCGGTGTTTGAAGAACGTCGGGCTGGCCGCGCTGGCCTTCATCACCGCGCCTTCGGGCGCCAGGTTGCCGCGCAGCACGGCCAGCGCACCGTTGGCGCTGACTGGGTTGGCGAGCGGCCGGATCACTGCGTCATCAAGCACCTGTATGCCCTCCAGATTCTCGCCGAGGGTCTTGCCGTTGACGTTGCGCTGGTCGAGGAAGAGGTGCTCGACAATGCGCGACATCAGCGCCGGCAAGCCGCCGGCGAAGTGAAAATCCTCCATCAGCCGGTCGCCGCTCGGGAACAGGTTGGCCAGCACCGGTACCGCGCGGCCGATGGCGTCGAGGTGGTCGAGGGTCAGGTCGACACCGGCCCGGCGCGCCATCGCGATGAGGTGGATCGCAGCGTTGGTCGAACCGCCGAGCGCCATCTGCACCGCCGCCGCATTCTTGAACGCGCCCTGCGTCAGGATCTGCCGCGGAGTCAAGTCCTCCCACACCATCTGCACGATGCGCTCTCCGCAGCTCGTCGCCATGCGCGTGTGGGCGGCGTCCATGGCCGGAATGGCCGTCGATCCCGGCAGTGCCAGGCCCAGGGCCTCGACGATCGAGGTCATCGTGCTGGCCGTGCCCATCGTGTTGCAGGTGCCGGGGCTGCGCGTCATGTGCGTTTCGAGCTGCACCCACTCGGCGTCGCTGACACGGCCGGCCTGGAGCTCGTCCCAGAACATGCGGGTGTGCGTGCCGGCACCGACCTTGCGTTCGGGCTCGCCGGGTTTGAGATAGCGGTCGTTGAGCATCGGACCGGCGCTGCAGAAGATCGTCGGCAGGCCCATGCTGATGGCCCCCATCACGGTGCCCGGCGTCGTCTTGTCGCAGCCGGCGAGCAGCACGACGCCGTCCACCGGGTGCGAGCGCAACAGCTCCTCGACTTCCATCGCCAGCAGGTTGCGATACAGCATCGTCGTCGGCTTGACGATGACCTCGCCGAGCGACAGCGCCGGCAGCTCGAACGGCAAACCGCCGGCCATCAGCACGCCGCGCTTGACGGCCTCGGCGCGTTCGCGCAGGTGCGCGTGGCACGGCGAGAGATCGCTCCAGGTGTTGACGATGGCGATGCACGGCCGCTGCATCACATCCTCGCGCCGCAGGCCCTGCTGCTGCATGCGCTGGCGGTGCGCAAAGGCACGCATGCCGCCGGCATCAAACCAGCGGCGGCTGCGCAGATCGGCGAGTGTCTTGGTCATCGGACGGCCATCGGGATCTAGGGTTCGAGCGGATCGCGTTTCCTGGTGTTACCGCTAACATTAGCCAAATCGTGAGCCCGCGACCATCCCTGAAAACCCGAGCCCCGCGGCGCAGCCACGGCCGCACGACGCTGGCCGACGTGGCCGCGGCCGCCGGCGTCACTGCCATCACGGTCTCGCGCTACCTGCGCCAGCCGCAGCGCGTGGCCGACCAGACCGCGGCGGCGATCGCGCGCGCGCTGTCCGCCACCGGCTATGTGCCCAACAAGCAGGCCGGCGCATTGGCCAGCGCCGGCGCCGGCAACTCGCGCATGGTCGCAGCGCTGATTCCGAGCATTGCCAATTCGATCTTTGCCGAGACCGTGCAGGGCCTGGCCGATGCGCTGCAAGGCTCGGGCTGCGAGCTGCTGCTGGCCGCAACCAACTACTCGACGCAGCGCGAAGAGGAGCAGCTGCGCGCATTGATGGGCTGGTACCCGAGCGCCATCGTCGTCACCGGACGCCGCCACAGCGACGGTGCACTGGCGCTGCTGCGGCAGGCTCGCGAGCGTGGCGCACCGGTGATCGAGATCTGGGATCACCACCGCCAAGACACGGGGTTCACGCAGATCGGCTTTGACCATGCCGAGGTCGGCCGGGCGATGGCGGTGCACCTGATCGAGCGCGGCCACCAGTCGCTGGCCTACCTGGACAGTGGCGTGGCCGAAGACTTCCGCGCCCACGAGCGCGGCCAGGGCTTCCTCGCCGAGGCCCGGCGGCGCCGTGTCGCAGCGCGGCGCCTGGTGGCGCCGCTGGCCGGGGAGGCGATGCAGGCCGGCCGCCAGTCGCTGCCTTTGCTGCTCGATGCCCATGGCCGGCCGGCCTTCACGGCCGTGGCCTTTGCCAACGACCACCTGGCCTGCGGCGCCATGCTGGCCGCGCAGGCGGCAGGCCTGAATGTGCCGCGCGACATGGCGCTGCTCGGCTTCGGCGACTTTGCGCTCGGCCGCCAGCTCGCGCCGGCGCTGTCCACCGTGCAAGTGCCGCGGCTGGAGATCGGTGCCGCCGCCGCACGCGCGCTGCTGGCCGCCCTCGACGGCAAGGCACCGGCGGCCGGATTGCGCCTGCCCTGGGCACTGCTGCCGCGCCAATCGGCCTGAGCCGGGCACGAAGGCGAGGCACCGCCTCGCGGCCACAATGCGCGCCGATGTCGGCCGCTCTGTTGTCCTCCCTGCTGCCCCCGTTTACCACCGGTGTTGGGCTCTCGGCCTCGCTGATCATTGCCATCGGCGCGCAAAACGCGTTCGTGCTGCGGCAGGGGCTGGCGCACGAACATGTCGGCGCCGTGGCCTTGTTCTGTGGTCTGAGCGATGCCCTGCTGATGAGCGCGGGTGTGCTCGGCATGGGCCAGGCGATTGCCGCCATGCCGGCGCTGGCCAATGCGATGGCGGCGGTCGGTGCGCTGTTTCTCGCCGTCTACGGTCTGCTGGCGCTGCGCCGCGCGTGGCGGCCGCAGGCCTTGCACGCCGCGGCGGATGCACCGCGGCGCTCACGCGGTCAGGTGTTGGCACAGGCCGCGGCCTTCACCTTCCTCAACCCGCATGTCTACCTGGACACGGTGCTGCTCGTCGGCAGCGTCGGCGGGCAACAGCCGCCGCTGCTGCGCGCAGCGTTTCTCGCCGGCGCCTGTACGGCCAGCTTTGTCTGGTTCTTCGGCCTGGCCTATGGCGCGCGCCAACTCGCGCCGTGGTTCGAGCGCCCCGCAGCCTGGCGCCTGCTCGATGGACTGATCGGCCTCACGATGTGGACACTGGCGGCCTGGCTGGTCTGGCCGCTGTGGCGCCCGCCGCTGCCTGCCTGAACATTCCCCAGCGCAGCAGCGCGTCGTGCAGGCGCTGCGCATCGAGCGGCTTGGTCAGGAAATCGTTCATGCCGGCGGCCAGCGCCTGGTCGCGCTCGGAAGTCAGCGCGGCGGCGGTCAGCGCAATGATCGGCAACTCGTCGGCGGCAAAGCGCCGGCGCAGCACGCGTGTGGCCTCATGGCCGCCTTGCACCGGCATCTGCACATCCATCAGTACCAGGTCGAACGGCCGGCCGGCATCGGCGCGGGCGTTGATGGCGAGCACCGCGTCGGCGCCGTTGACGGCTTCGGCCACCGTGACGCCCCACTGCCGCAGGATGGTCGTGGCAATCATCATGTTGACCGGGTTGTCTTCGACGATCAGCAGGTCGAGCCCGGCCAAGGGACCGTTCGCATCATCGAGCGGCGCGAAGGCCGACGCTGGCGCCGCTTGCTCGCTGGCCGGCAAGGGCAGCTCGGCCCAGAAGCGGCTGCCGTGGCCGACCTCGCTGCGCACGCCGACCGTGCCACCCATCAGCTCGGCCAGCTCGCGGCAGATCGACAGGCCCAGGCCGGTGCCGCCGAAGCGCCGCGTGGTCGAGACATCGCCTTGCGTGAACGGCTGGAACAACCGCGCCTGCACCTCGGGCGAAATGCCCGGGCCGCTGTCTTCGACTTCGAAGCGCACCGTCTGCGATTCGAGCAAGCGCACGTGCACGCGAACCGCACCGGCCGCCGTGAACTTGAGCGCGTTGCTGAGAAAGTTGGACAGGATCTGCCGCAGCCGCACCGGGTCGCCGCGCACGCGCCGCGGTACGCCGCTGCTGACATGCATCGTCAGCGCCAGCGCATGGCCTTCGGCCAGCGCCGCGTAGCCATGCTCGACCGATTCGAGCAGCGCGTGCAGGTCGAAATCGGTCTGCTCCAGGCGCAGCTTGCCGGCCTCGATCTTCGACAGGTCGAGGATGTCGCTGATGACGCCGGCCAGCGCCTGCGCACTGTCGTCGATCTGCGCCAGGTACTGCTCGCGCCGCGCGCCGTCGAGCCCGGGCTGGCGGGCCAGGCGCGCCAGGCCGACCAGGCCGTTGAGCGGCGTGCGGATCTCGTGGCTGGTGTTGGCCAGGAAGGCGCTCTTGGCATGGTTGGCGGCTTCGGCCTCGTCGCGCGCACGCGCCAAGGCCTGCTCGACCGCCCGGCGCTCGGTCACGTCTTCGGCGATCCAGATCGTGCCGCCCTTGGTCGGACGTGTCGGGTCGATCGGCCGCGCCAGCAGCCGGCAGAGGAAAGTGCTGCCGTCGTGGCGCTTCATGGTGCGCTCGAGCTCCACCGCCTCGCCGCGCGACAGCGGTGGGCCGCACAGCCGCCCCAGCTCGTCGTAGGCCGCACGATCCACCGAGATCACATCGCCGGGCTGGCCGACGAGTTCGCCCTGCGGCCAGCGGAACATCTGCTCGAAGCTCGGGTTGGCGAGATGGAATATGCGGTCGCGCGTCATCGCGATGCCGATCGAGGCATTGGTCAGCAGGGCTTCGCGCTCCAGGCGCGCGCGCTCGGTTTGCGTGATGTCACGGCCATTGAGGACAAGGTAGTCACGCCCTTCCATCACGAAGCGGGCTGCCGACACCAGCAACTGAACATCGCGGCCGTCGCGGCGGCGAAACATGATCGTGCGGTCGCGCACGGTGTTGTGGCTCAACATGTCCGAATAGAAGCGGTCATGGTCCTCGTCGCTGCCCCACAGGCCGAGCTCGGTGGCGGTGCGGCCGATGGCCTCGTCGCGCTGGTAGCCGCTCAAGGCTGCGAAGGCGTCGTTGACCATGACATAGCGCTCGGTGCTGAGGTCGATCAGCGTGATGATGTCCGGGTTGGTGGCCACCACATGCGACAGCAGCGCCTCCGAGCGCGCCAGCGCGCCTTCGGCGCGTTGACGGTCGGTTTCGTCGCGGTAGATCGACAACAGGGCCTCGCCGCCTTCGGATTCGACCTTGACGCTGGTGACCTGAACCGTCAGGCGCCGACCGGCCGTGGTCCGGATCGAGAATTGCTGCGGCGGCGCGGCTTCGCCGACGGGCACCGCGGCCAGACGCGCAATGCGCTGCGACGCCATTTCGCGCGAGCCGTCCTCGGCATCGTAAAAACCGAGCAGCGACTGGCCGATCAGGTCTTTCTGCTCCCAGGCGCCGAACAACGCCAGCGCGGCGACGTTGGCGTCGAGCACGTGGCCGCCACGGTGCAGCACCAGCGGCGACGGCGAGCGCGCGAACAGTTCGCGGTAGCGCAGCTCGGTGGCGCGGCGCTTGGTTTCGGCGGCGGCATCGTCAGTGATGTCGCGGCCGACGCCCCAGTAGCCGAGGAAGACGCCGCGCGCATCGAAGCGCGGCCGGCCACTGATCGACATGCAGCGCTCGACGCCGTCGACCGCGCGCTGCAGCACGCGCAGATCGGTGAAAGGGCGACGCAGTTCGAGATCGGAGCGGAAGACGTCCATGGCCTCGTCATCGAGGCCGAAGTCGCTGATCTCCCAGGGCGCCTTGCCGAGCCGGCCTTCCAGCGCCAATGCCGCCTGGCCATCGCCGTGGCGCGCGACGTGGGTGTAGCGCATTTCGGCGTCGGTTTCCCAATACCAATCGGCAGCCACCGACAGCAGGCCGATAAAACGCTGCTCGCGCGATCGCGCGCGTGCGATCGCGCCTTTGATGGCACGCCGGCTCAGCAGTCCGACGACGACGCCGGCCACCAGCAGTGCAACCTGCGCAAACACCGCCGGGCCCAGCGTCGAGACGCCGTGCTGCGCCGCAATCGAGCCCCGCAGCACGGCCACGCTCAAGCCGGCCAGCAAGGCGCCGTGGATCAGCGCCAGCATGAGGGTCGCGGCCGGGCGGATCAGCGTTGCCGCGGCGCACAACAGCAGCGGCACGAAAGCCAGGCCGGGCGACAGCAGGCCATCGCCGCCGATGGCCGCGATCACACCGGCCGTGGCACAGGTGGCCAGCACCGCCAGCACGACCGTCTGCGCCAGCGTCACCATCGTTGGCAGCAATGCCAGCAGTGCAAAGACCAGCGCCAACGCGGCGCAGGCCAAGCCCGCGATGCGCGCGCCGACCAAGGCGGAGTCTGCCGGCCACCACAGGTACATCAGCGAAAAGCCGGCCGCCAGCACCATGCCGGCGATGGTGAGCATGCGCACCATGCGCAGTTCGGCCAGGTCGACGCGCTGATCGAGGGTGGTCGAGGCGCGATGCATGCTGTCTCGCTACCCGCAGGCCGCCTGCGCGGCGGCCAGGCGGTCACGGCTGGCCCGCGCCACGCCGCGCGCGGCCTCGGCAAAGTCTTCGCCGGCGCCGGCGTAGAGCACGGCGCGCGACGAGTTGACGATGATCGGCGCGCCCGTCCGCCAGCCGGCGCGTACCGCGGCCTGTTCATCGCCGCCTTGCGCGCCGATGCCGGGAATCAGCAGCGGCAAGGTCGGCGCGAGTTCGCGCACGCGAGCGATTTCCGCAGGCACGGTGGCGCCGACCACCAGGCCCAGTCGCGCGCTCGCGGCACCGCGGCTCCATGCGCCGGCGGCCAGCGCGGCCACATGCTCGTAGAGCCGGTCGCCCGAGGCCAGCGGCAGCGACTGCAAGTCCGCGCCGCCGGGGTTGGACGTGCGGCAGAGCAGGAACAGACCCCGGCCATCGTGCCTGAGGTATGGCTCGATCGAATCCAGGCCCATGTACGGCGACAGCGTGACCGCGTCGGCCTGGTAGCGCACGAAGGCCTCGCGCGCGTACTGCTCGGCGGTGGCGCCGATGTCGCCGCGCTTGGCGTCGAGGATCACCGGCACGTCGGGCGCGACGCGGCGGATGTGCGCCATCAGCCGCTCGAGCTGGTCCTCGGCGCGCGCGGCGGCGAAGTAGGCGATCTGCGGCTTGAAGGCGCAGACCAGATCCTTGGTGGCATCGACGATGCGCGCGCAGAAGTCGAAGAGGTGCTGTGCGTCACCGCGCCACCGGGCGGGAAACTTGGCCGGCTCCGGGTCCAGGCCGACGCACAGCAGCGAGCCGTGGCGTTGTTGAGCCGCGGTCAGGCGATCGAGGAAGTGCATGGACAGGCATTCTAGGAAAGCCCGTCGGACGGCAGGGCTTCAGCGGCCGGATTCGAAGCGCCGGGCCAGCGCCGGCGCCAGGCCGGTGTACGAGCCCGGCGTCATCGCCTTCAAGCGCTCGCGTTCGGCGGGCGGCACCTCGGCCAGCGTGTCGATGAAGGCCAGGATCGCTTCGCGCGTGATCGTGCGTCCGCGCGTCAGCGCCTTCAGCCGTTCATAGGGATGGGCCGCGCCGTAGCGGCGCATCACGGTCTGGATCGGCTCGGCCAGGACCTCCCAGGCGGCGTCGAGGTCGGCATCGAGCGCGGCGGCGTTGACATTCAACTTGGCCATGCCGCGCGCCAGGCCGTCGATGCCGAGCAGCGTGTAGCCGCAAGCCACGCCCATGTTGCGCAGCACCGTCGAGTCGGTCAGGTCGCGCTGCCAGCGGCTCAACGGCAGCTTGCGCGCCATGTGATCGAGCAGCGCGTTGGCCAGGCCGAAGTTGCCTTCGGCGTTCTCGAAGTCGATCGGGTTGACCTTGTGCGGCATCGTCGAGCTGCCGATCTCGCCGGCCAGGGTCTTCTGCGTGAAATAGCCCAGGCCGATGTAGCCCCAGACATCGCGCGACCAGTCGATGAGCACGCTGTTGGCGCGGGCGATGGCGTCGAACAGCTCGGCCATCCAGTCGTGCGGCTCGATCTGGATCGTGTAGGCGTTGAACGCCAGGCCCAGGCGGTCGACGACGACGCTGCGCGAGAACGCCTCCCAGTCGAAGGCCGGATAGGCCGCCAGATGCGCGTTGTAGTTGCCGACGGCGCCGTTCATCTTGGCCAGCGGCTGCACGGCGGCAATCGCGGCGCGTGCGCGCGCCAGCCGCGCGGCGACGTTGGCCACTTCCTTGCCCACCGTCGTCGGGCTGGCCGTCTGGCCATGGGTGCGCGAGAGCATCGGCTGCTGGGCCTGTGCATGCGCCCATTGCGTCAACGTGGCGATCAGGCCGTCCAAGGCCGGCAACAGCACCTCGCCGCGCGCGGCCGCGAGCATCAGCGCGTGGCTGGTGTTGTTGATGTCTTCGCTGGTACAGGCGAAGTGCACGAACTCGCCGGCGGCCTTCAGCTCGGCGCCATCGCCGAAGCGCTGCTTGAGCCAGTATTCGACCGCCTTCACATCGTGATTGGTGGTCTTTTCGATGTCCTTGATGGCCTGTGCATCGGCGGTCGAGAAATGCGCAACCAGCCCGCGCAGCAGCTCGCGAGCGGCGGCGCTCAAGGGTGGGAACTCGGCGAAACCGGCGTCCGACAGCGCGATGAACCATTCCACTTCGACCTGCACGCGGCGCTGCATCAGGCCGTATTCCGACAACAGCGGACGCAACACGTCGAGCTTGGCGGCATAGCGGCCATCGAGCGGCGACAGCGCGGTCAGGGCAGACAAAGGTTCGACAGGCATGGGGCCAAAGATTGTATGCAGCCAGGGCGACGGGTGCGCTTCGGCCAACCAATGTCAAAGCGGCGCCTGGTCAACCTTGGCCCCCGCGAAGCCGTGGCCCGCGCCGGGTTGCATTGTGAAGTCGCGTTTCTTGTCGCACCCTCGCCACGCGCAAGCCGGGGGCATGTCCCTCGCAACCGGCGCCGGCAACACTTGGCGACGACACCGCGCGGCGCACGCCCTTGATAATCGGCGGCGCGCCTCAGGCGCACGCTGCGGCGTACCGCCTGCCGCCGGGCCGCCCTTGCCATCCCCGATGCCTCCACTCGACACCAACCCTGCCGACCCCACATCCGCTGCCGTCGGGGCCGGCGTGGTTGTCATTGGCCGCAACGAAGGCAGCCGCCTCATGGCCTGCCTGCGCGAGTTGCTGCTGCAACAACGCCCGCTGTTGTACGTCGACTCGGGTTCCAGCGATGGCAGCACCGACGCCGCTCGTGCCCTCGGCGTGGTGGTGCTGCCGCTCGATCCTTCCCGGCCCTTCACTGCTGCGCGAGCGCGCAATGAAGGCGCGCAAGCGCTGCTGCAACAACACCCGGGGCTGCAGTTTGTGCAGTTCCTCGACGGCGACTGCATCATCGCGCCGGGCTGGCTCGGCGCCGCCGAGGCTGCCCTGCGCGCCGACGAGCATTGCGCCATCGTCTTCGGGCAACTCGAGGAAAAGCACCCGCAGGCCTCGATCTACAACCTGCTGTGCGCGCTCGAATGGCGCTCGCCGAGCGGCCCGGTGGCCAACTTCGGTCATTTGGGCGGCATCATGATGGTGCGGCGTTCGGTGTTCGAGTCGTTGGGTGGCTTCAACCCGGACGTGATTGCCGGCGAAGACTCGGAGTTTGGCGTGCGCGTTGGCCTGGCGGGCCAGGGCGCGCGCAAGCTCGATGCGCCGATGGCCAGTCACGACGCCGACATCCACCGCTTCTCGCAGTGGTGGACGCGCGCGGTGCGTGCCGGGCACGCCATCGGCCAGCGCGCGCAACTGCATGCCGACGACGCTTCGCGAGACTGCGCCAAGGAGCGGCGCAGCACGTGGTTCTGGGGCCTGATGCTGCCGCTGGCGGTGGTGCTGGCGGCTCCGGCGACGAAGGGACTGTCGCTGCTGCTGCTGCTGATGGCCTACCTTACACTCGCGTGGCGAGTTGCGAAGTTTCGCTTGAGCGTGGGCGACGACCAGCGCGAGGCACGCCTGTACGCCGCCTTCACAGTGTTGGGCAAGTACGCCAACGGGCTGGGATTGCTGAAGTACCACTTCAACCGACTGCGTGGCCGCGTGCGCATCATCGAATACAAATAGTCCGAGGGCGGCGGCAGTCAACCGCTCGTTCATCGCCAACATGACCCAAAAGAATCACCGCGTCGGCCTGCTGGGAGCGGGCTACATCGTCGAAGCGCACGTCAAGGCCGTGCGCGCGCTGCCCAACGTCACGCTGCAAGCCGTCTGTGACGTCTCGCGCAGCCGCGCCGAAGCCGCCGCGGCCACCTACGGCATTGCCTCGTCCTTCACCTCGGTCGACGAGATGCTGCGCTCGGGCATCGACGCGGTGCATGTGCTGGTGCCACCGCAGTTGCACACCGACCTGGCGCGCCAAGTGCTCGAAGGCGGCGCCCATGTGTTGATCGAAAAGCCGATGGGCACCTCGTCATTGGCCTGCCACGCGCTGGCCGATCTGGCCGAAGCACGTGGCCTGCGCCTGGGCGTCAGCCACAATTTCCTGTTCATGCGGGCCTATGAGCGGCTGCGCGCGCACCTGCGCGACGGCACGATCGGCCGTCTCGACCATGTCTCGCTGCGCTGGCTGTACCCGCTCGGTCTGGTGCAGTTCGGGCCGTTCAACAACTGGATCCTGCGCGCCGAGCCGAATGTGCTGCTTGAACTCGGCTCGCACCTGGCCGCGTTCATGGTCGATCTGGTGGGCATTCCTGAAGAGCTGCACGCCATCGCGTCGAACCCGATCGACCTGCCCGGTGCGCAGCGTGTCTACCGCCACTGGAGCGTGCTGGCCCGCAATGGACCGACAGGCGTCAGCCTCGAGCTCTCGGCCACACCCGGCCAGGTCGACCGCAGCGTCAGCGTGCGCGGCTATGCGGCCTGTGCACGCATGGATTTCGAGCGCAATACGCTGCTGGTCGAAGAAGCGCTGGTCAACAGCGGCTTGTTCGACGCCTTGCGCCAGGGCCGCGCCAGCGGCGCCGCCATGCGCAGGCAGGCCTGGTCGAACTTCCGCCGCCAGTTCGCCGGCACCTTGCGCAAGGGCTCGCAGGCCAACCCGTTCTACGACAGCGTGGCCAACGCCGTGGCGGCGTTCTATCGCGGCATCGATGCCGGCAAACTCGACCCGCGCCTGGATGCACGCTTCGGCGCACGTGTCATCGGCGTGTGCGAGCAGATCATGCAAAGCGCCGGTGTCTCGATCGCGCCGGCGGCGTCACAGAGCGTGCTGGCCGCACCCGCTGCACCGTCGACGCCCCAACCGCCCAAGGTGTTGGTCATCGGCGGCACCGGCTTCATCGGCAAGCGCCTGGTGCGCGCCTTGCTGGGCGCAGGCCATGGCGTGCGCGTGTTGTCGCGCAGCCGCGCCACGGCGGCCTATGAACTCGAGGGCCTGCCGGTGGATGTGGCCGAAGGCGGTCTGCACGACGCCAAGGCGGTGGCCGCGGCGATGCAGGGCATCGACGTCGTCTATCACCTGGGCAAGGCCACCGGCCAGCGCTGGCAGGACTATCTCGAGCAGGATGTCGAGCCGACGCGGGTGGTTGCGCAATGTGCTCTCGATGCCGGCGTGCGCCGCTTCATCTACACCGGCACCATCGATTCCTACGACTCGGCGCGCGAGGGCTCGGTGATCGACGGCAACACGCCGCTGGACCCGCGCATCGACAGCCGCAACCACTACGCGCACTCGAAGGCGGTCTGCGAGAAATTGCTGACGCAGATGCACAGCGGCAAGGGCCTGCCGCTGGTGATCTTCCGGCCCGGCATCGTCATCGGCGAAGGCTCGCCGCCGGCGCACTGGGGCGTGGGCATGTTCCACTCCGACAGCCGGGTGCAGTACTGGGGCGACGGCAACAACAAGCTGCCGCTGGTGCTGGTCGATGATGTGGCGCAAGCGCTGCTGCTGGCGCTGGATGCGCCGGCCATCGAGGGCCGCAGCTTCCTGCTCACCGACGAGCCGCTGTTGAGCGCGCGCGAGTATGTCGATGCCGTCTCCGAGCACTCGAAGACACGCATGCGCGCATCGGCGCGGCCGATCTGGCGCTTTGCGATGCTCGACGCGGCCAAGGAACTGGTCAAGCATGTCATCCACCACCCCAATCGCAAACGCCCGAGCTATCACGATTGGGCCTGCCGGCGCCACGTCGCGCGCTACGACAGCGCCTCGACGCGCGAGGCCCTGGGTTGGAAGCCAGCCGGCACGCGCGAAGCGCTGATCGAAAAGGGCATCGTCGCCGCCGTGCGCCGCTACATGCGCTGACGCCGGCACCCGGCGTATGCTGGCCGCGGACTTCAGGAGGCCGCGATGGGCGTGGTTCATGAGCTCAGACACCCGCTGATTCAACACAAGCTGACGTTGCTGCGAGACAAGACGCGCAGCACCAGCGGTTTTCGCACGCTGGTGCGCGAGATCGCGTTGTTGATGGCCTACGAGCTGACGCGCGACATGCCGACGCAAGAGGTCGAGATCGAGACGCCGCTGGAGAAAATGCGCGGCCAGATGATCGACGGCAAGAAGACCGTGCTGGTGCCGATCCTGCGCGCCGGCCTGGGCCTCGTCGAGGGCATGCTCGAAGTGGTGCCGGGGGCGCGCGTCGGCCACATCGGCCTGTACCGCGACCCGAAGACGCTGGCCGCCGTGGAGTACTACTTCAAGATGCCGGAGCACATGACCGAGCGCGACGCCATCGTGCTCGACCCGATGCTGGCCACCGGCCACTCGGCCGCGGCCGCGGTCGCCCGCCTGAAGGCGACGCAGCCGCGCTCGATCCGCATTGCCTGCCTGCTGGCCGCCCCCGAAGGCATCGCGCACTTTCACGGGCAGCACCCCGACGTGCCGCTGACCACCTGCGCCGTCGACCGTTGCCTGAACGACCACGGCTACATCCTGCCGGGCCTGGGCGACGCCGGTGACCGCATCTTCGGCACCCGATAGCGGGAGTGCCGTTACGGGCGCACGTCACTAGAATCCGCCGCTCCCCCTCACAGCGAAGAAGAAACCCATGAAGTTGATCGGCGCCGTCACCAGCCCCTACGTGCGCAAGGTCCGCGTCGTCATGGCGGAAAAGAAGCTCGACTACCAGTTCGTGCTCGAAGACGTGTGGGCCAATGACGCGATCGTCGCTTCCAACCCGCTGGGCAAGGTGCCCTGCCTGATCATGGAGGGCGGCGAGGCGGTATTCGACTCGCGCGTCATCGTCGAGTACCTCGATACCCTGTCGCCGGTGGGCAAGCTGATTCCGAGTTCGGGCCGCGAGCGCGCCGAGGTGCGCACCTGGGAAGCGCTGGCCGACGGCTTGATGGACGCCGCGATCCTGGCCCGGCTCGAACAAACCTGGCCCGGGCGCAGCGATGAACAGCGCTCGCAAGCCTGGATCGACCGCCAGATGGGCAAGATCGACGCCGCCCTGGCAGCGATGACCAAGGGCCTCGGCGACAAGCCGTTTTGCGCCGGCGTGCATCTGTCGCTGGCCGACATCGCCGTCGGCTGCGCGCTCGGCTACCTGGACTTCCGCTTTCCGAAGATCGAGTGGCGGCGGCGCCATCTGTCCCTGGCCGGCTTGTCCGACAAGCTGTCGCAGCGGCAGAGTTTCATCGACTCGGCGCCACCGCCGTCGTAAAGCGCTTGACGACACGCGCTGGCCAGCGCCTGGCCGCTCACAAGCGGCCAGCGCTGCCCTCGGGGGACGCGAGCGCAGCGCGAGCTAGGGGCTCACAAATCGCCATGTGGCGCTGCTCGATTGCGGCCAGTAGATGCGATAGACGTTGTGCGGCCAATCGGCCTCGCCCTGCATCGCAGCCAGCAGCGAACCCGGCCGCACGAACGGCAGCAGGTTGATCAGCAGCTTGACCTCCTGCTCGCCGGTGCGGCGCACGATGTGGCGCGCCGTGATCTCGCCCGGATGCTTCAACCCGGCGGCCTGCACGAGTTCCTTCAGAGCGTCCAGCGTCTGCTCGTGAAAGCGCCAGACGCGCTCGGCTTTGGTGTGAACGACCAGCGCCTTCTGGCGCTGCGGGTCCTGCGTCGTCACCCCCGTCGGGCAATGGCCGGTGTGGCAGGCCTGCGCCTGAATGCAGCCGAGTGCGAACATGAAGCCGCGCGCCGCATTGCACCAGTCGGCGCCGAGCGCCATCAGGCGGGCGATGTCGAACGAGCTGATGACCTTGCCGGCCGCGCCGAGCTTGATCCGCTGGCGCAGGTTCAGTCCGACCAGCGTGTTGTGCACGAGCAGCAAGCCTTCCTGCAGCGGCGCCCCGACATGGTCGGTGAACTCGAGCGGCGCCGCGCCGGTGCCGCCCTCGCCGCCATCGACGACGATGAAGTCGGGCAGCAGTTGCGTCTCCAGCATCGCCTTGGCCAGCGCGAACCACTCCCAGGGATGGCCGATGCACAGCTTGAAGCCCACCGGCTTGCCGCCCGACAGCTCGCGCAGCCGGGCGATGAACTGCAGCATCTCGATCGGCGTTGAAAACGCGCTGTGGCGCGGCGGACTGATGCAGTCCTGGCCCTCGGGCACGCCGCGCGCTGCGGCGATTTCCGCGCTCACCTTGGCGCCCGGCAACACGCCGCCGTGTCCCGGCTTGGCGCCTTGCGACAGCTTCAGCTCGATCATCTTGACCTGCGGATCGCGCGCGTTCTCGGCAAACTTGTCGGCGTTGAACGTGCCATCGGCATTGCGGCAGCCGAAATAGCCCGAGCCGATCTCCCAGATCAGGTCACCGCCCTTGGCACGGTGGTGCACGCTGATCGAACCTTCGCCGGTGTCGTGCGCAAAGCCGCCGTGCTTGGCGCCTTCGTTCAAGGCCAGGATGGCATTGGCCGACAGCGCGCCGAAGCTCATTGCCGAGATGTTGAACACGCTGGCGCTGTAGGGCTGCGTGCATTGCATGCCGCCGACGCTGACGCGGAAATCGGCGCTGGCCAATGTGGTCGGCGCGATCGAATGGTTGATCCATTCGTAGCCCGGCTGGCCGACGTCGAGCTGCGTGCCGAATGGCCGCTTGTCCTGCTGGCCCTTGCTGCGCTGATAGACCAGCGAGCGCTGCTGGCGCGAGAACGGTGCCGCCTCGCGGTCGCTCTCGATGAAGTACTGGCGGATCTCCGGGCGCACGAACTCGAGCAGGAAGCGCCAATGTCCGATCACCGGGTAGTTGCGCAGCACCGAATGCCGCGTCTGCCGCGTGTCGCGAAAGCCCAGGCCGACGAGAAACAGGAACAACAGCGCCCAGAAGCCGCCGAAGCCGAACGCGACCCAGGTGAACGCCGCCAACAGGCACAGCACCGCACTGAGAAACCAGGCGGCGTAACGCACAGGGAATTGCGTGTCGAGTCGGGTCAGCCAGTCGTGCATCGCGGTATCTCATCGGGGCGCGATGGTAGCCGTGTCACGGCGCGCTCAGGCAAGGAGACACCACGGACCGACGAAGCTCGTCACCGGCCCGACATTCAGATCGAGCAAATCAGCGTTTGTGATCTTGGGCGCGGCGCGTGACCGCCGAGCTCAATCCAGCGTCTGCCGATAACGCTTCAGCGCCACCGCGCCGGCGACGAGCAGGAAGGCCAGCAGCGGCCACAGTTCGGGCAGCGCGTGCGCCACGTCGTTGCCCTTGAGCATGATGCCGCGCACGATGCGCAGGAAATGCGTCAGCGGCAGCACCTCGCCGAGCCACTGCGCCCAGACCGGCATGCCGCGGAACGGGAACATGAAGCCCGACAGCAGCATCGACGGCAGGAAGAAGAAGAACGTCATCTGCATCGCCTGCAACTGGTTGCGGGCCAGCGTCCTGAAGGTGAAGCCGACCGCCAGGTTGGCGAGCATGAAGACGCCGATCATCGCCAGCAGCAGCACCAGGCTGCCCTCCATCGGCACCTCGAACAGCAAGGCGGCCGCAGTCAGGATGACGCCGAGCTGGATGTAGCCGATGACGATGTAGGGCGCGATCTTGCCGACCATGACCTCGAACGGCCGCACCGGCGTGGCCAGCAGGTTTTCCATCGTGCCGCGCTCGCGCTCGCGCGTCATCGCCAGGCCGGTCAGCATGACCATCGTCATCGTCAGGATGGTGCCGATGAGGCCGGGCACGATGTTGTAGCGCGACAGGCCTTCCGGGTTGTAGCGGCGGTGCACGCGCAGCTCGAACGGCGCCGCGCCCGGGTTGAGCGATGCCAGCGGGCCTTTCAAGTCATTGGCCAGGGCCTGCCCGGCGACGTTGCCGAGCGCCGCGATCGCGTTGCCGGACGCCGAAGGATCGGTGGCATCGACCGACACCAGCACCGCGGGCTGTTCGCCGCGCAGCACGCGTTGCGTGAAGTCGTTCGGAATCACGACCATGAACTGCGCGTCGCCCTCTTCGACCAGCGCCTCGGCCTCTCGCTCGCTGGTGCCGACATGGATGACCTTGAAGTAGCCGGTGTTCTGCAGCGCCGCCGACAGGCTGCGCGCCAGCGGGCCGCTGTCGGCCGAGACGATCGCCGTCGGCAGGCCCTTGGGGTCGGTGTTGATCGCGTAGCCGAACAGGACGAGCTGCATGATCGGCACGCCCAGCGCCATCGCGAAGGTCAGCCGGTCGCGCAGCATCTGCTGGAACTCCTTGATGAAGATCGCCAGCATCCTCTGCAATGAGAACGACTTCACTGTTGCCCCCGATGGCCCGTCGGGCCAGTCCCCCCGAGAGGGAGCGAGCGCCTTGGGAACGGCCCGGCGGCGCTCACGCCGCCACCTTGAAGTTGTCCGGCGCGTCGGCGAGCAGGCTGATGAAGACGTCTTCGAGGTTGGCGTCGGTGCGCTTCCAGGTCAGGCCCGACGCATTGCGCCAAGGCGCGATGGCGGCCTCGAGCGCCGCGGCATCGCGGCCCGCCACATGCAGTGCATTGCCGAACGCCGCCACCGACAGCACGCCCGGCGCTTCCTTCAGCGGCGCGACCAGCGGCGTCAGCGCCTCGCTGTGCTCTGCCTGCACGGCCCACACCGTCAGCGCGGCGTCGCGCACGATTTCGCGTTCGGTGCCGCGCGCCAGCAGCTTGCCATAGGCGATGTACATGAGTTCGTGGCAACGCTCGGCTTCGTCCATGTAGTGCGTCGACACCAGCACCGTGATGCCGTCGGCGGCCAGGGCGTGGATCTGGTCCCAGAACTCGCGCCGCGCTTTCGGGTCGACGCCAGCCGTCGGCTCATCGAGCAGCAACAGCTTCGGCTCGTGCATCAGGCAGGCGGCGAGCGCGAGTCGCTGCTTCCAGCCGCCCGACAACGAGCCGGCCAGTTGCTTCTGGCGTGACGCCAGGCCCAGGCGTTCGAGCGTGCGGTCGACCGCGTCGCGCCGCCGCGGCAATTCGTACAGCCGTGCGATGAAGTCGAGGTTCTCGCGGATCGACAGGTCTTCGTAGAGGCCGAAGCGCTGCGTCATGTAGCCGACCTCGCGGCGGATCTGCGGTGCCTGGCGACGCAAGTCCATGCCCAGGCATTGGCCCTCGCCGGCATCGGGCGTCAGCAGTCCGCAGAGCATGCGGATCGTCGTCGTCTTGCCGCTGCCATTGGGGCCGAGGAAGCCGCAGATGCGGCCGGCAGCGACTTGCAGCGTCACGTCGTCGACGACGGCGCGGCCGTCGTAGCGCTTGGTCAGGCCGCGCACGTCGATGGCAAGGCTGCTGCTCACGTTGCCGCTGCGGCGAGGGGTTTGACGTCCACCGGTTGCCCCGGCTTCAGGCGCGCCCCGTCCTTCGCATCCGGACGCGCCTCGACCATGAAGACCAGCCGCGAGCGCTGCGAGTTCGAGTAGATCACCGGCGGCGTGTACTCGGCGCGCGTGGCGATGAAGTCGATCTTCGCCGCGATCGGCGCGCCGCAGCCGTCGCAGCGCACTTCGACGGCCTGGCCCAGGCGCAGCGTGCCGAGTTCGGCCTCGGGCACGAAGAAGCGCGCCCGCACCGCGCCCGGCGGCAGCAGCGCGACCACCGGCTGGCCGGGGTTGACCCATTCGCCGATGCGAAACAGCGTGTCGGCAACGAGGGCGTCGTCGGGTGCACGCTGCTGCTTCTGCTGCTCGCGCCACTGCGATTGCGCAAGTGCCGAACGCGCGGCGTCAGACAGCGCGTCGGCCGCAGCGCGTTCGTCGGCGCGCGCCGGCAACCGCGCCACGCGCAGCGCGGCTTCGAGTTCGTCCACATGGGCCTGCGCCTGACGCGCCGCCGTGCGGGCGTCGTCCAGTCGTGACTGCGAGATGAAGCCCTGTTTCACCAGTTGTTGTGCACGTTGCAGCTCGCTGGCCGCCAGCACCGCCTGCGCGCGTGCCTGCACGAGTTGCGCCTGCGTGACCGCGATCTCTTCCTTGCGCCGCCCCTTGTCGGCATTGTCGGCCTGCGCCTGTGCGCTCTGGGCGCGGGCCTGCGCTTCTTCGCGCGCTGCGCGCTCGCTGGCGCTGTCGAGCGCGAACAGCGCCGCGCCGCGAACCACGTTTTCGCCGCGCTTGACGGCCAGCGTCGTCAACGCACCGCCGATCGGCGAGGCGACATAGACATAGTCGCCTTCGACATAACCCGACCACAGGCGCTCGGCGGTGCGCTGACAACCAGCCAGCAAGAGCACGCCCGCGAACAAGACCCAACGCTTGTGCCTCATAGTCTCTTTCTCCTGGTCGGCTTCGGTGCGGCGAGTGCGGCCAGCGCCAACTCGATGCGGGCCTCGATCGCTTCGTCGCTCATCACCTGCGCGTCGAAGGCCGCTTTGCCGCCCGGCGGCGTCAGGCCGACATCGATCAGGCCCGCGGCAAAGATCATCGGCATCGGCACCGTGCCCATCAGAAAGGCGAAGGCTTGCAGCGGCGGCATCGTGCGCAAGACGCCCGCGGCCTGGGCCTGGCCCAGCAACTGCAGCAACAGGCCGATGTGGCGCGGCGCGTTGTCGCGAAAGAAGTCGCCCGCCACCGTCTCGCCCGAGACGGCGTCGAGCCACAGCCGCGCCAGCAGCTGCCGGTTGGCGCGCGCGAACTGGGCAAACAGGCGCAACGCAGCGTGCAGGCGCTCGACCGGTGCCACCGGCAACGCGGCCTGCTGCGACAGCGATGCAAACATGCCTTCGTACAGATCGGCCAGCAGCGCGCGCAGGAAACGCTCCTTGCTGCCGAAGTGGTAATGAAACATGCCCGGCGCCACGCCGGCATGCTCGGCCAAGGCGCGCACCGACAAACCGGCGCAGCCACCGGCCGCAAACAGCGCCCGGCCACTGGCCAGCAACGCCTGGTCGATTTGCTGCGAGGGACGGGCCATGGCGCATTATTGGTCACATGACCAATAATAGTCAATGACGGCGTCGCGTGGCTATACTCGCGCCCGTCAGCGCCGATTTGCACCAGCTTGCGGGCGCTCAAGAAATTCCGCTAAACAGGCCATGAGCACGCTCGGTTCCGTCACTGCACTACAGATGTCTTTCAGCGAGCCGCTGTCGCTCGCCAGTGGCGCGCGGCTGGCCGGCTACCAGCTCACCTACGAGACCTACGGCGCGCTCAATGCCGACAAGAGCAACGCGGTGCTGGTGTGCCACGCGCTCAACGCCTCGCACCATGTGGCCGGCATCGACGAAGCCGGACGCGAGGGCTGGTGGGACAACCTCGTCGGCCCCGGCAAGCCGCTCGACACCGAGCGCTTCTTCGTCATCGGCGTCAACAACCCGGGATCGTGTTTCGGCTCCACCGGTCCGACGCATGTCAATGCGTCGACCGGCAAGCCCTACGGCGCCGACTTTCCGGTCATCACCGTCGAGGATTGGGTGGACGCGCAGGCGCGCTTGATGGACCAACTGGGCATCACGCAGCTGGCCGCCGTGCTCGGCGGCAGCCTGGGCGGCATGCAGGCCCTGTCGTGGACGTTGCGCTACCCCGCCCGCGTGCGCCACTGCATCGGCGTCGCCACCGCGCCGAACCTGTCGGCCGAGAACATCGCCTTCAACGAGATCGCGCGCCGCGCCATCATCACCGACCCGGACTTCCATGGCGGCCACTACTACGAACACGGCGTGGTGCCGCGCCGCGGCCTGACCATTGCACGGATGATCGGCCATGTCACCTACCTGTCCGACGACGTCATGGGCAGCAAGTTCGGCCGCAAGCTGCGCAGCGGCGCCTTCAGCTTCGGCTACGACGTCGACTTCGAGATCGAAAGCTATTTGCGCTACCAGGGCGACAAGTTCAGCGACTACTTCGACGCCAACACCTATTTGCTGATCACGCGGGCGCTCGACTACTTCGACCCGGCAGCGGCGCAGGGCGGCGACCTGGCGCGCACCTTTGCCGACGTGAAGGCGCAGTACCTGCTGGTCAGCTTCACCACCGACTGGCGTTTCTCGCCGGCGCGCTCGCGCGAACTGGTCAAGGCGCTGGTCACCAACCGGCATCGCGTCAGCTACGCCGAGATCGATGCGCCGCACGGCCACGACGCGTTCCTGCTCGACGATGCGCGCTACCACGGCGTGCTCGCCGCCACCTTCGACCGCATCGCGGCCGAGTTCACCGAAACGCCGCGTCGATGAGCGAGCGAAGCGACCTCGCCGTCATTGCCGATCTGGTGCCGGCCGGCGCGCGCGTGCTCGACCTCGGCTGCGCCAGCGGCGAATTGCTGGCCCACCTGGTCCAGCACAAAGGCTGCAGCGGCTACGGTGTCGAGATCGATGACGCGAACCTGAAAGCCGCACTGGGCCGCGGCATCGACGTGCTGCAGTTGAACCTCGAAGAGGGCCTGGCGATGTTCGGCGACGCCAGCTTCGACGTCGTGCTGCAACTCGACACGCTGCAGCATCTACGCAATGCCGAGAAGATGCTCGTCGAGACCGCGCGCGTCGGCCGCATCGGCATCGTCAGCTTTCCGAACTTTGCGCATTGGCCGAACCGGCTGTCGGTCCTGCGCGGGCGCATGCCGGTGACCAAGACGCTGCCCTACCAGTGGTACGACACACCCAACATCCGCGTCGGCACGCTGGCCGATTTCGACGTGCTGGCGCGCAAGAACGGCCTGTCGATCCTCGACAGCTTTGGTCTGCGCAACGGCAAGCCGGTGCGCTCGGGCGCCAACTGGCGCGCCAGCGTGGCGGTCTTCAAGTTCGAGAGGCGCTAGCCGCCTTGCCAAGCACCCTAGTTCCTGCGGGTTGACTCGCCGCGCTCGTTGGTCGTCAGGCCGCGCAGCTTGGAGGCGTAGATGTCTCGTTCGCGCGTGGTCGTGCTGTTGCGCATGGCCACGTCGAGGTGTTGGCGCGCCTGCTCGACGTCGCCGAGGCCGTACAGCGACACCGCCAGCCAGAAGTGGAACTCGTGGTAGTCCGGGTCGCGCTGCATCTCGCGCAGCAGGTGATCACGCGCGACAGCGTACTGGCCGGCCTTGGCCGCCGCGACGCCCTTGTCGAAATGGGCAAACGGCGGGTCGCGCTCGAGCGCAGCCAGGCGCTGCTGGAAGACCGTCGCTTCGGCCACGCGCCCTTGCGGCAGCAGCAGGCCGGCCATGTTCTGCAACGCCGGCTTGTGTTTGTCGTCGCGCACCAGCGCTTCACGGTAGGCGCGCTCGGCGGCGGTGGTCAGGCCGCGCCGCTGGTAGATGACGCCCAGGGTGTTGTAGGCGCCGGCATAGCTCGGGTCCTGGCGTACGGCCTCGCGGGCATGCGCGTAGGCATCGTCCACGGCGCCGCGCACCAGGTACTCGGCGGCGCGGTTGTTCATGAACATCGAGACGATCGTCGCCTCGCTGATGACATGCAGCGCCTGGCCGCGGCCGATCGGGATCGAGCCGAACTCGATGCGCAGTTGCGTGTCGGCGTCATAGCCGGTCAGGCGATCGACCAGGCGCTTGGCCACCGTGATGTTGACGTGGCCGTTGACGAACGACAGGTCACCGCTGCGGCTCCAGGACTCATAGCCGGTCAGCGCCTGGTAGGCGATCGGCAACTGCAGCTGCTTGGCCAGCGCCGCCGTCATGACCACCAGCGACAGGCAATTGCCGGCACGGGCGTCGAAGGCTTCGGCGGCATCGCGTGTCCGCTCGGCGTCGTACTCCAGCCGCAACTGCGCCTTGGTGTGCAGCGCATCGACCAGCGCTCGCTGCGGACCGAGCTGGCGG
Organism: uncultured beta proteobacterium; assembly: GCA_963706685.1. GTDB lineage: Bacteria > Pseudomonadota > Gammaproteobacteria > Burkholderiales > Burkholderiaceae_C > CADEEN01. The sequence goes on along the minus strand of CAVPMY010000019.1, from coordinate 46,485 downwards.
ATCAGCGACGCGATGTCGCGCTCGAGGTAGCGTCGCATCGCCGGGCTGAGCGCGAACACGGCGTTGGCGTCGGGCACATGCTGCGGCGCGCCGAACGCAGCGTCTTCGAACAGGCCCGGCGGCGGCCTGATGGGCTCGGGCGGCGCGGGCGTGGCGCAGGCGGCTGCCAGCAGCAGCGCTGCCCAGACTGAGAACCAACGGGTCATCGCCATGGCTCGATGGTAAAACTTTGCGACCTACACTGCACCGTCACTTCGTGCGAGAACCGGCCATGCACTCGTCTCTCAACACCCAGACGCTGTCCGCCTTCACCGACCGCCTGTGGGACGAAGAAATCGTGCCCGCCTTGCATCGATACATCGAGGTCCCGGCCAAGAGCCCGATGTTCGATGCCGACTGGTCGAACAACGGCTATGTCGACCGCGTCGTGCGCGACGCCGCGGCCTGGGTCGAGGGCAAGAAATTGAGCGGGCTCAAGCTCGAGGTGATCCGCCTCGAAGGCCGCACGCCGGTGATCCTGTTCGAGATCCCAGCCACCAAAGCCGGCAGCATCGACACCGTGCTGCTCTACGGTCACCTCGACAAGCAGCCCGAGTTCAACGGCTGGCGCAACGACCTCGGCCCGTGGACACCGAAGTACGAAGACGGCAAGCTTTATGGCCGCGGCGGCGCCGACGACGGCTACGCGGTCTACGCGTCGCTGGCCGCGATCATGGCCCTGGACGCCCAGAACATCCCGCGGCCGCGCTGCGTCGGCCTGATCGAGTCCTGCGAAGAAAGCGGCTCGTTCGACCTGCCGCATTACCTGCAGGCGCTCAAACCCCGCCTGGGCAACGTCAGCCTCGTCGTCTGCCTCGATTCGGGTGCCGGCAACTATGACCAGTTGTGGCTCACCACCAGCCTGCGCGGCATGGTCAGCGGCGTGCTCAAGGTCGAGGTCCTCACCGAGGGCGTTCATTCGGGCGACGCCAGCGGCCTTGTGCCCTCGTCGTTCCGCATCCTGCGCCAGGTCCTCGACCGCCTGGAGGACAGCCGGACCGGCGAGCTGCTGCCGCAGAGTTTTCATTGCGATGTGCCGGCCAGCCGCTTGAAGGAAGCGCAGGCCGCCGGCGCGATCCTGCAGGGCGAGGTCTACAAGCGGTTCCCCTGGGCCTGCGGCGCCGACGGCGCGTTTGCCCTGCCGACCACCACCGACCCGGCGCAGGCGCTGATCAACCGCACCTGGAAACCGACGCTGTCGGTGACCGGCGTCGACGGCTTGCCGGACATGGGCAGCGCCGGCAACGTGCTGCGGCCCTACACCGCGTTCAAGTTGAGCCTGCGCCTGCCGCCGCTGGTCGATGGCCACGAAGCGTCGATGAAGTTGAAGCAGCTGCTCGAAGACAACGCACCCTACAACGCCAAGGTCACCTTCCACCCGGACGGCCGCGCCGGCCAGCTCGGCGCCACCGGCTGGAGCGCGCCCGAGATTGCGCCGTGGCTGCACGATGCGCTCGACGCTGCGTCGACCGCGCAGTTCGGCGCACCGGTGGGCTTCATCGGCCAGGGCGGCACGATCCCGCTGATGAGCATGCTGGCCAAGGGCTTTCCGAAGGCGCAGATGATGGTCTGCGGCGTCCTCGGGCCGAAGAGCAACGCCCATGGCCCCAACGAGTTCCTGCATGTGCCCTACGGCAAGAAGCTCACCGCCAGCGTGGCCCAGGTCATGGCGGCCTGTCCCTGACCGTGTGGCTCAGAGCGCCAGCGGCAACTCGCGCAGGCGCTTGCCCGTGAGCACGAACAGGGCGTTGGCCAGCGCCGGCGCGATGGGCGGCGTGCCGGGCTCGCCGACGCCGCCAGGCGGCCGTTGGCTGGCCACGATGTGCGTCTCGATGCGCGGTGTGTCCTTGAGCGCGAGCAGTGGGTGATTGGGGAAATTGCGCTGCCGGACAACGCCGTCCTCGATGTCGATGCGACCGTACAACGCCGCTGTCAGCCCGAAGACGATGCCCGACTCCATCTGCTGGGCGACGATGCCCGGGTTGACCACCGTGCCGCAGTCGATCGCGCAGACCACGCGGTGCACGCGCGGCTGGTTCTTGTCGAGCGAGACCTCGACGACTTGGGCGACGATGCTGTCGAAGCTCTCGTGCAGGGCCACGCCGCGCGCCCGGTCCGGCGCGATCTTGGCGGTCCAACCGGCCTTCTCGGCCGCCAGCTCGAGCACTGCAGCATGGCGCGGCATCGTCTTCAACATCGCCAGACGAAACGCCACTGGATCCTGTTTGGCCTCGTGTGCCAGTTCGTCGATGAAGCACTCGCTGAAAAACGCGTTGTGCGAGTGGCCCACCGAACGCCAGAAGCCGACCGGCACGCCATGGTGCGTGGCCACATGCGCGATGCGCTGGTGGGCGATGTCGTAGGGCAGATCGAACAGGCCTTCGCTGGCGGTCCTGTCGGGCAGGTCGATCGGCCCGGCGAGTGACGGCAAGCCGCGCTCCAGCCAGCGCGGCGTGACCGCATCGCCGGCGCTGGTGATGGCCAGCGCCTCGAGTCGGCCGTCGGCGCCCAGCGCGGCGCGCAACACCGCAACGGCGGCCGGCCGGTAGAAATCGTGCGTGATGTCTTCCTCGCGCGGCCAGACCAGCTGCACCGGGCGGCCGTTGGTTTCCATGGCCACGCGCACAGCCTGGCCGACGAAGTCGACGTCGAGCCGCCGCCCGAAGCCGCCGCCGAGATAGGTCACGTGCACCGTGACGTCATCGTCTTTCACGCCGGCCACCCGCGCCGCCAGCGAGCGTGCCATGCCGGGCACCTGCGTCGGCGCCCAGACCTCGACCTTGCCGCTGGCCACGCGCGCAGTGGCATTGATCGGCTCCATCGTCGCGTGGGCCAGGTACGGCGCGCGGTACAGCGCTTCGATGACCCGCGGCGAGCTGGCGAGCGCCGAGCGCGCATCGCCGCGGCTGTGGAAGGCCAGGCCGTCTTCGGTTTTTGCTGTCGTCTCCAGCGACGCCAGGATGGCGCGCGAGTCCAGTGCGCCCGCCGGCCGCGCCTGCCAGTCGACTTGCAAGGCCTCGGCACCGCGCCGGGCGTGCCAGGTGCTGCGGCCGACCACCGCCAGCGCCGCCGTCGAGCCGGCGTACGAGCCCAGGCGCACGACACGTTCGACGCCGGGCAGCGCCATCGCCGCACGATCGTCGACGGCACCCGGGCTGCCGCCGAGCGCCGGCGCGTGCCGGACCACCGCATAGACCATCCCGGGCAGGCGAACGTCGAGGCCGAAGCGCGCCGTGCCGTTGGCCTTGGCGGCGATATCGGTGCGCGGCGCGGCGGTGCCGATCAGCTTCCAGTCACGGCGCGGCTTGAGCTGCACCTCGCCCGGCGGCGTATTGGCCGCTGCCTTGGCGAACTGTCCGTAGTGCGCGCTTTCGCCGCCCTCGTGGCTGACCACGCCGTCGCCGACATCGAGTTCAGCGACCGGCAGCTTCCATTGCAGCGAAGCGGCGCCGAGCAAGCGGCCACGCGCGGTGGCCGCAGCCCAGCGCAAGGGCTCCCACAGATCGGCAATCGACGACGAGCCGCCGGTGGCGTTGATGCCGAGTTCACGCGCGACCTTGCTGACCAGCCAGCGGCTGGCGCGCACCATGCGCGTTTCGGCGCCCGGCTCGCTGTCTTCGGGCTGCAGCGGCAGCGAACCGACGAACAGGGCCACGTTGCCGTAGATGGCGTCGTGGCCGGCTTCGATCAATTGCACGCCGGCCAACGGCACGTCGAGCTCCTCGGCGACCAGCATCGCCAGCGCCGTGTGCACGCCCTGGCCCATCTCGCTCTTCGGCATGGCCAGCTGCACGCCGCCGTCGGCGGTGACGCGCAGCCAGCCATTGAGCGCCACACCGTCGCCACGGCCTTCGAGCAGGGCTGCCGTGCCGAGCCGGCTGCGCGGCGGCAACAGGCCCCAGCCGACGACGAGCGCGCCGGCAAAACCGGCGCCCGAGAGCAGCAGGGTTCGGCGTTTCACTTCCTTGCGGTCATGCTGCGAGCCGCACTCTTGATCGCCTCGCGCACGCGCGGGTAGGTGCCGCAGCGGCACAGGTTGGTGATCGCCGCGTCGATGTCGGCGTCGCTCGGGTTGCGTTTGGCGGCCAGCAGCGCCGCCGCGGCCATCAGCATGCCGCTCTGGCAATAGCCGCACTGCGGCACCTGGTGCTGCGCCCAGGCCTGCTGCAGCGGATGCGGCGCGGCGTCGGTGCTTAACGACTCGATCGTGCGCACGGCCTTGCCTTGCACGGCCGAGAGCGGCGTCACACACGAGCGCACGGCGCGGCCATCCACCAGCACCGTGCACGCACCGCAGGCGGCAACGCCGCAGCCGAACTTGGTGCCGGTGAGGTTCAACTCGTCGCGCAAGACCCACAGCAGAGGCATTTGCGGATCAGCGTCGAGTTCATGTGTCTTGTCGTTGACGTCGAGCTTCATCAGCCCATCAGCATAGGCCACCCGCAATAGCGGCGTCTGGGCAGCTGCGTCTACACAGTGCGCGTGAAGTCCATGATCCAGTTGGTTTCCCAGCTCGCACCGCCGTCGGCGCAGAACGCCTGCTGCCAACGACACGACGTCGGCGTGATGTCGCTCCACAGAAATCGAACGCGGATCGGCCGGCCGTTGAAGTCTTCATCGGCATAGAAGCGGCCGATACCGTCGTCGAAGCTGCCGTGCATCGGTGCGTCGAGCCGATGCGGATCGCGGCCGTCAAGCCACCAGATCGCCCATTGCCGTGTCGTCGGGTCGTAGGCGCGCAGCGTCAGGGCGCGGTAGGTGCCGGCGGGCAGCTCGATCAGGTTGTCGTCGACCGTCGCCTGGCCGTTCATCAGCAATCGCATCTCCGCCGTGCCGCCGAACGTTTCCCACTCGACGCAGCCGGCCAGGCGCGCCTTGAGCCGGCGATGCTGCACGCGCCAGCGGCCGGCAAAGAAATCGAAGTCGGTGCTGGAGGTGTCCGTGGGTGACATGTCGTTGCTCGAGCCGATGGATGTCGCGAGTCTGTCGGACAATACTTGCCAAGGTATGGCAGGTATTGCTGCGAAGATCGATCCATGCGTGCGAGCCGGTTGTTGTCGATCCAGATGCTGCTGCAGTCGCGTGGCCGCATGAGCGCGCCGGCGCTGGCTGCGGCGCTCGAGGTCTCGGTGCGCACGCTGTACCGCGATGTCGATCAGCTCAGTGCCGCGGGTGTGCCGATCTACGCCGAGCGCGGCCGAGCGGGCGGCTTCGAGCTGATGGAGGGCTGGAAGACGACGCTCAGCGGGCTGACGGCGTCCGAGTCGCAGGCCGTGTTCCTGAGCGGCCTGCCGGGACCGGCGGCGCAGCTCGGCCTGGGCGCGCAGGTGCAGACCGCGCGGCTGAAGCTGTTGTCCGCGCTGCCGGCGGCCTGGCGCGACGACGCGCAGCGCATCAGCTCGCGGCTGCATCTCGACCCCGTGGATTGGTACCGCGACAGCGAGCCGGTGCCGCAACTGGCCACGGTGGCCGAAGCGGTGTGGAGCGAACGGCAGCTGGCCATGCGCTATGAAAGCTGGAAGGCGACCACGACACGCATCGTCAGTCCCCTCGGGCTCGTGCTCAAGGCCGGGACCTGGTACCTCGTTGCCAGCATCGCCGACGAACCGCGCACGTTTCGCGTCTCCCATGTGCGCGAAGCCAAGCCGCTGCCCGAACGCGTGCGACGTCCGAAGCGGTTCGATCTGGCCGCACATTGGCGCGAGTCGATACGGCGCTTCGAGCGCGAGCTGTACCAGGGCGAGGCCACCGTACTCGCCACCGCCGCGGGCCTCAAGCAGCTCTGCCATGTGAGCAGCGCGGTGGCCAGAACCGTGGCCGCCGCCACGGCCTCAGAGCGTCAGGACGGGCGCACGCGGCTGCGCGTGCCGATCGAGTCGATCGACCAAGCAACCGGCCAGTTCTTGCGCCTGGCGCCCGATGTCGAAGTGATTGCGCCGCCCGCGCTGCGCGCGTCGATCGTCAAGCGAGTTCGGCGAATTGCGCGCATGTATGCAAGCGAAGACGGGAGCGGCCAGGCCGGGCATGCCTGAGCCGGTGGGCCATCATCGTGCAGTGGGAGTCGCTGCCAACGCTTCACAGCGCGCAGCAAAAAAGACGGGGAGCGGGACGTTGATTGGCGCCGATGCGCTCTCCTCACCGGTGCCTCGCCCGCTCCCCTTGGACGTCAACCTTGGGTCCGAAACCTGGCTGACATCGCGGGCTTGTATTTGTTTGTCTTGCTCAGCCGCGCTTGAAGAAAAAGCAAAGTTGCGCCGGCGAGTGTGCCGACTGCAGCACGCGCGGTGGCGTGACCGATTTCGCAGCGGTCGGCTTTTGTGTGCCGGCTGCCGCTGCAGCAGCGGCCACGGCCATGGCGGCAGCGGCGGTTTTTCCGATCGGGCGTGATTGCAGAACCATGGTGTGCTCCTCGGCGATCAATTGACGGCAAGCGGGCGCGCATCGGCGCGTTGCCATGCGCTCGTGGCGCGACCGATCCACTGCGACAGGGCGCTGACCGACGGCAGGCGCGCGGCCCCCGTCGACAGACGCAACAGCGATGAGGCGCCGCGCGGCATGGGCACGGCCGCAGCGCGAAGGCGTTGCGGTTGGCGCATGGGGCGGACGCGGGACTGGCGCATGTTCGGTCTTTCGGCTTTCGGTGATGACAGCTTGTGGCCGTGGAGAGCACGGTGCCTTGCGGGCAGGCGACAAGTTGCAGATTTCGTGCCATGACGTGCAAAGCGATGCCGCGTGACGCCGATCACGAAGCGCAGCCATCGCGCCAACGCATCGTGTACGGCATACAACATCGCGATACAACGCGATCAATCCTCGGCGGCGTTTGGACGCTGCACGAGCGGGCCGCTCGGACCGAACGTATGGGTTACGCAGCGGCCCGGTAGCCCCTCGGGATCGCCGCCAGCAGGCGCTGCGTGTAGGCCTCGCGCGGCGCCGCCAGGATCTGCGCCACGCTGGCCTGTTCGACCACGACACCGTCCTTCATCACCAGCACTTCGTCGCTGATGAAGCGCACCACGGCCAGGTCGTGGCTGATGAAGACATAGGCCAGGCCGAGTTCGTCCTGCAGATCCTTGAGCAGGTTGAGCACCTGGGCCTGCACCGAGACATCGAGCGCAGAGACCGCTTCGTCGAGCACCAGCACTTCCGGGCTCAGCGTCAGCGCGCGCGCGATCGCAATGCGCTGGCGCTGGCCGCCGGAGAACTCGTGCGGATACTTGGCAAAGGCACTGCCGTCCAGGCCCACCTTGCCGAGCAGCACGCGCACTTTTTCCTCTCGCGCGGCGGTCGATTCGCCGATGCCGTGGATCTGCATCGGCTCGAGCAGGGTCTGGCCGACCTTGAAGCGCGGGTTCAGGCTCGCGTAGGGATTCTGGAACACGACCTGGATGCGGCGCCGCATCGGCTGGCGCTCGCTGTCCGACAGCGCCAGCAGGTTCTTGCCGCCGAAGAGGGCCTGGCCCGACAGCGGGCCGCTGTTGCTCTCATGCAGGTGCAGCAGCGACAGCCCCATCGTCGTCTTGCCCGAACCCGATTCGCCGACGACACCGAGGGTGTGGCCCTTGCGCAGCTCGAACGTGACGTTCTGCACGGCCTTGAATTCACGGCGGCCGAACAGGCCCTGCTTGATCCAGAAGCTCTTGCTGAGTCCCTTGACCTCGAGCACGACCGGCGCGCTTGCATCCTTGGCCTTGGCCACGGCTTGCGACGGGCGGCCGGCCATGTGGTCATCGATCACCGCCAGCCGCACCGGGTTGTCGGTCAGGCTGGGCCGGCAGGCGAGCAGGGCCTGGGTGTAGGCGTCCTGCGGCGCGCCGAAGATCGCCGCCACCGGACCCTGCTCGCGCAGGATGCCGTGGCGCATCACCAGCACCTCGTCGGCGATCTCGCCGACCAGGCCGAGGTCATGGCTGATGAAGAGCACGCTCATGCGGTGCTGGCGCTGGACGTCGGCGATCAGCTCGAGGATCTGGCGCTGGATCGTCACGTCGAGCGCGGTCGTCGGCTCGTCGGCGATCAGCAGCTTGGGCTCGCAGGCCAAGGCCATCGCGATCATCACGCGCTGCTGCTGGCCACCGGACAGCTCATGCGGGTAGGCAACGAGACGCCGCTTCGGTTCGGGCATGCCGACTTCGACCAGGCATTGCTCGGCGCGCTCCAGCGCGGCGCGCTTGCCCATCTTCATGTGCTTGATCAGCGGCTCGATGAGTTGATCGCCGACAGTGAACACCGGATTCAGCGACTGCATCGGATCCTGGAAGACGCAGGCGATCTCCTTGCCGCGCAGATGCTGCAGCTCCTGCAACGGTGTTTGCAGCAGGTCCTTGCCCTGCCAGAGGATCTTGCCGCTGCGCTCGGCGTTGTCGGGCAGCAGGTTGAGGATCGACATTGCCGTCACGCTCTTGCCGGAGCCGGATTCGCCGACCAGCGCCACCGTCGTGTTCTCTTCGATGTCGAACGTCACGCCGATGTTTCCACGTCCAACGGCTTCGGTGCGCTGCATCACGCCGTCGGCCTTGCCCATGCGGAAGGCGACGCGCAGGTCCTGGATGGAAAGCAATGTCAAAGCGTCACTCCAGCCCACGCAGTTTGGGATCGAGCGCATCGCGCAGCGCATCGGTCATCAGCGAGAACGCGGTGACGAAGATCGCCATGAACAGTGTCGCCGCGGCCAACTGCCACCAGTGGCCGAGGATCAGCTCGCTCTGCGCTTCGGCCAGCATCGTGCCCCAGGACACGTCGTCGACGCCGACACCCAGGCCGAGGTACGACAGGATGACCTCGGCCTTGATGAAGCCGACGACGAGGATGCTCATGCGCACCAGCACGACGTGGCTGACGTTGGGCAGGATGTGCGTGAAGATGCGGCTCCACACCGAGGCGCCGATGGCTTCGGCGGCGCGCACGTACTCGCGGCTGCGGTGTTTGATGAACTCCGAGCGCACCTGGCGGTAGACGCCCGACCAGCCGGTGAGGCCGAGGATCAGCACCACGTTGCCGATGCCGCGACCGAACACCGCGGCAAAGGCAAAGATCAGCAGGATGCCGGGGATGGCTTCGAAGACGTTGTAGAGCCACTCCAGAAAGTCGCCGACCTTGCCGCCGAAGAAACCCGACAACGCGCCGAGCAGCGTGCCGATCAGCGTCGCCACGACGGCCGCCATCACGCCGACGAAGACCGAGACCTGCGTGCCCTTGACCGCCTTCGACCCCACATCGCGGCCGAAGCGGTCGCCGCCCATCGGCAGCGTCTCGGCCTTGACGACGTCCACCGTCTTGTACTGGGCGGCGCGCTCTTCCCACTCCTTGTACTTTGGCGCCAACGGATCGATCGCCGACAGATCGACGTTGGGGCCTTTCGGCACTTCGATGGCGCCGATCGCCTCGGCCGGCCGCGGGCCGAGCACGGTCGGTGGCGCGTTGGCCACGCCGACCTCCTTTTGCCAGTTCGCGGCCACCAGGCCCGCTGCGGCAAGCACGATCAGCAGCAGGAAGGCAATGACGATGAGCGCCGACACCATGCCGACGCGGTCGCGCCTGAAGCGCACCCAGGCCGCGTGCCAGACGCCTTCGCTGCGTTCTTCGGATGTCGCGTCAGTGGCGAGAACGGCGGCGGTCATTTCAGCGTCACCCGCGGATCGACGAGCTTGAAGAGCACATCGACGATCAGGTTGATCAGCATCGTGATGGCCGCCAGGTACACCGTCACGGCCTGGATCACCGGGTAGTCGCTGCGGTTGACGGCCAGGAAGATCTCGCGGCCGAGGCCCGGGATCGAGAAGAAGATCTCGATCAGGAACGCACCGACGAAGATGCTCGGCAGCTGCAGGCCGACATTGGTCAGGATCGGGATCATCGCGTTGCGCAGCACATGCTTGAACAGGATCGTGTTCTCGGTCAGGCCCTTGGCGCGCGCGGTGCGCACATAGTCGTGGCCGAGTTCGTCGAGAAAGAAGGTGCGGTACAGCCGCGTCTGCGGCGCCAGGCCGACCATCACCGCCAGCAGCACCGGCAGCGGCGCGTAGGTGAGCAGGTTGGTCCACACGCTGTCGCTCCAGCCCTGCACCGGGAACCAGCCGAGCTGGAAACCGAACAGGTACTGGCCGACGATGATGTAGACCAGAAAGCTGATCGACAGCGCGATCGTCGTGATGATCATGATCGTGCGGTCGACGAGCGAGCCGCGGCGGTAGGCGACCCACATCGCCACCGGCAACGCCAGCAGCACGTCGAGGATGAGGATCGGGATCATCACCGTCAGCGTCGCCGGCAGCCGCGTCGCGAACAGGCTGGCGACCGATTCGTTGGTGGCCCAGCTCTTGCCCCAATCGAAGCTGACGATGCTCTTCAGGTAGATGCCGAGCTGCGTCCACCAAGGCTGGTCGAGGCCGAGCGTTTGCCGGATCGCCGCGATCTGCTCGGGCGTCGCGTTCAGGCCACCGAGGATCTGCGCAGGATCGCCGCCGAAATACTTGAAGAGAAAGAACACCAGCAGCACCGCGCCGAACAGCGTCGGCACCATTTGCCACAGGCGCCTGATGAGGTAGGCAGCCATGTCTCAGAGGTCTTTTTGGGGACGGGCGAGTGTAGGGCGATGGCGCGAGAAGGTTCCCCCGCATTTGCCCCTGTCGTTCGCGGGCTTTCGCTGTCGATAGACTGTGTGTTTCCTTCGCTCGCACGCCTGAGCCATGAATACCTCCCCGCTGCTGGTGTTGGCCACGAGCCTCGCGCTGGCCTGCGGCAGTGTTGCGGCCGAGCCCGCCAAGGGGCTTTCGAATCAGGCGGCGCAGCCCCTGAAGGTGCTGCGTTATGCGTTTCGCGTCGCCGAGTCGAGCTTCGACCCCGCACAGATCACCGATCTGTATTCGCGCACCGTCGTTGCCAGCATCTTCGAGGCGCCGCTGGAGTTCGAGTTTCTGGCCAAGCCGTCGCGCATGCGGCCCAACACCGCAGCCGCCATGCCGGAGGTGAGCGCCGATTTCAAGACCTTCACCTTTCGCATCAAGAACGGCATCTACTTTGCCGACGATCCCGCGTTCAACGGCCAGCGGCGTGAACTGACGGCGCAGGACTATGTCTATTCGATCAAGCGTCACTACGACCCACGCTGGAAGAGCGGCAACCTGTACCTGCTGGAGAACGTCAAGATCATCGGTCTGAGCGAGTTGCGCAAGTCGTTGATCGATGGCGGCAAGCCCTTCGACTACGACCGCGAGGTCGAGGGCGTCAAGGCGCTCGACCGCTACACCTTCCAGATCAGGACCGCCGTGCCCAACCCGCGACTGCTGCAGCAGTTCGCCGACGCCTCGTTCCTCGGCGCCATGGCGCGCGAGGTGGTGGAGCACTACGGCGACAAGATCGGCGAGCACCCCGTGGGCACCGGGCCGTTTCGCCTCACCCAGTGGAAGCGCAGCTCGCGCATCGTGCTCGAGCGCAACGCCAGCTACCGGGAGGTGCTCTACGACGAACGCCCGGCCGATGCCGATGCGCGCCTGCAAGGCATTGCGTCGCGCTTCAAGGGGCGCCGACTGCCCATGGTGGACCGCGTCGAGATTTCGATCATCGAAGAGAACCAGCCACGTTGGCTGGCATTTCTCAATGGCGAGCATGACGTGCTCGAAGAAGTGCCGCCGGAGTTCGTCAGCATTGCAGCACCCAATGCCAAGCTTGCACCGCACCTGGCCAAGCAGGGCATGCAAATGGTGCGCTACCCCCGCGCCGAAGTGTCGGTCTCCTACTTCGCGATGGAAGATCCCGTGGTCGGCGGCTACGAGCCGCACAAGGTGGCGCTGCGCCGCGCGATCTCGCTGGCCGTGGACATCGACAAGGAGATCATCGTCGCGCGGCGCGGCCAGGCGATTCCGGCGCAATCGCCGATCGGACCGGAGACATTCGGCTACGAGCCGGCGTTCAAGAGCGAGATGAGCGACTTCGACCTCGCGCGTGCCAAGTCGCTGCTCGACTTGCACGGCTATGTCGACAGGAACAACGACGGCTGGCGCGAGCAGCCCGACGGCTCGCCGCTGGTGATCGAGTACGCCAGTCAGCCCGATCAGCAGAGCCGTCAGCAGATCGAGTTGTGGAACAAGAACATGGATGCGCTGGGCGTGCGCATGGTGTTCAAGATCGCCAAGTGGCCGGAGAACCTGAAGAGTTCCCGCGCCGGCAAGCTGATGATGTGGGGCGTGGGCTGGAGCACGACGCTACCCGACGGCGACACTTTTCTGGCCCTGGGCTATGGCCCGAACAAGGGCGGGGCCAATCACGCGCGTTTCGACCTGCCCGCCTTCAACGAGATCTACGCGCGGCAGCGTCAATTGCCTGACAACGACGAACGCTTGGCGCTGATGACCGACGCGAAGAAGTTGATGATTGCCTACATGCCCTACAAGACGCATGTGCACCGCATCTGGACCGACCTGGCGCAACCATGGGTGCTCGGCTACCACCGCAACATCGCCGTTCGCGAGTTCTGGAAGTATGTGGATGTCGACACTTCCGAACTGGCGCGCCGACATGGACTTTCACAGTGAGAGCCCAAGTCGTCATGAATGACTTGTTTGCCAGGGCGCGGCATGCAGGTGCCGGCCTGATGATCGGTCTGGCATTGTGTTCGTCGCCTCAGGCGCAGGACAGGAAAGTGCTCAACATCGCCTTCGCCAACGCCGAAACAACGATCGACCCGGCCAAGACCAGCGACCTGTACTCGCGCACCGTCACCGCCCACATCTTCGAGGCGCTCTACACCTACGACCACCTGGCGCGGCCGGCAACACCCAAGCCGCTGATCGCCGACGGCATGCCGGTGCCGTCCGAAGACTTCCGCACCTGGACCGTCAAGATCAAACGCGGCATCTACTTCCAGGACGATCCGGTCTTCAAGGGCCGCAAGCGCGAAGTCACGGCGCAGGACTTCATCTATCCGTTTCAGCGCATTGCCGACCCGGCCAACACGAGCACGCTGTGGAGTTGGATCGAGACCTTTCAGCTGCTGGGCCTGGCCGAACAGCGGCTGGCGGCGCTGGAGGGCAAGAAGCCGTTCGACTACGACGCGCCGATCGAGGGCCTGAAGGCGCTCGACCGCTACACGATCCAGTACAAGTTGAAGGATCCGCGGCCGCGCCTGATCACCGCCATCCTGACCGGCTCCGACCTCACCGGTGCGCAGGCGCGCGAGGTCGTCGAGTTCTACGGTAACAAGATCGACGAACACCCTGTCGGCACCGGGCCGTTCAGACTCAAGCAGTGGCGGCGCAGTTCGCTGATCGTGCTCGAGCGCAATCCCGACTACCGCGAGAGGCGGTATGACGAACAGCCCGCCGCCGATGACGGGCCGGGCCAGCAAATCCTCGCGCGATTGAAAGGTCGCAGGATTCCGATGGTCGATGAAGTGAACATCGCCATCATTCCCGAAACCCAGCCGCTGTGGCTGTCGTTCCTGAACACGCAGCTCGACGCGCTGGTCACCAGCGCCGGCGCGGTGCCCGGCGAGTTCGTCACCCAGGCCATGCCCAACGGCAAGGTGGCGCCCAACCTGGCCAAAAGAGGCATCGTCGGCCGGCAGCAGGTCAACTCCGATGTCGGCTATGTCTACTTCAACATGGAAGACCCCGTCGTCGGCGGCTACACGCCCGAGAAAGTGGCGCTGCGCCGCGCCATCGGCCTGGCCTACGACGTCGAGCGCGAGATTCGCACGATCCGCCGTGGGCAGGCCATTCCGGCGCAGTCGATCGTTCGTCCCGCACACCTATGGCTACGACCCGGCGTTCAAGAGCGAAATGGGCGACCACGACCCCGCGCGCGCCAAGGCCCTGCTCGACCTGTACGGCTACAGGGACGTCGACGGCGACGGCTGGCGCGAGCTGCCCGACGGCAAGCCGCTGCTGATCACGCGCTCGACATTGCCCGAACAGATCTACCGCGAGTTCGACACGCTGTGGAAGAAGAACATGGACGCCATCGGCATCCGCACCGTGTTCAGCGTGCAGAAGTTCGCCGAGAGCTTGAAGCAGGCCCGCACCGGCAAGCTGCAGGTCTGGTCGCTGGCAGGTTCGGCCGCCGACCCGGATGGCCAGAGCTCGCTGCAGCGCATGGACGGCACGCAGATCGGCGGCCAGAACCAGGCGCGATTCAAGAATGCGCGCATGGACGAGATCTACAAGCAGATGTCGGCGTTGCCCAATGGGCCGGAACGCCTGGCCCTGTTCACTGAAGCCAAGGAGATCGGCGTCGCCTATATGCCCTACAAGGCGCTCGGCCACCGCAAGTCGACCGACATGTGGCACCCGTGGGTGATCGGCTTTCGCCGCCCGCAGTTTTGGCAGGAGTGGCTCCACATGGTCGATATCGACCCGGCGCAGAAGCCTGCGCCCTGAGCCCCAGCGATGAAGCGGCGTGACCTTCTTGCCGCCGCCGGCATCGCACCCGCCGCCGTGCTGGCGCAGTCGCCTTCCGCGCCGACGCGCAAAGTCCTGCGCGCCGCGTTCAACACCGCCGAGGTCGGCTTCGACCCGGTGCAGATCGCCGACAACTCGTCGCTGATCATCTGCGACCTCATCTTCGAGTCGCCGCTGACGTTCGATCCGCTGGCCTCGCCGCCGCGGCTGGTGGCGCAGACCGCGGTGGCGCTGCCCGAGGTGTCTGCGGACTTCAGGCATTTCGTCTTCACGATCCGCCCGGGCATCTTCTTTGCCGACGATCCGGTGTTCAAGGGCCAGCGCCGCGAGTTGACCGCCGCCGACTACGTCTACGTCGTCAAGCGCTTCTACGACCCGTCGGTGAAGACCGAGCGGCTGTACCTGTTCGAGAACGCCAAGGTTCTCGGCCTGAGCGAGCTGCGCAAGAAGGTGCTGGCCGCACGCACGCCGTTTCCGTACGACGTGGAAGTCGCGGGCCTGCGCACCCTCGACCGTTACCGCTTCGAAGTGCGGCTGGCCGAACCCTCGCCGCGCTTTGCCGACAACTTTGCCGCGCCGCAGAACGTACCCGGCATGGCACGCGAGGCCGTCGAGGCCTACGCCGCCGACTTGATGGCGCACCCGGTGGGCACCGGGCCCTTCCGGCTCGTGCAGTGGCGGCGCAGCTCGCGCGTCGTGCTCGAACGCAACCCCGGCTACCGCGACGTGCGTTTCAGCGCCCAAGCGCCCGCAGGCGACGCCCAGGCGCAGGCCACCGCGCGTGCCCTGGCCGGCGTGCGCCTGCCGCTGCTCGACCGCATCGAAGCCAGCGCGATCGAGGAGTCGCAGCCGCGCTGGCTGGCTTTTCTCGGCGGCGACCACGACACGATCCGCATGCCACCGTCGTTCGCCCCGATCGCCGTGCCCAACGGCAAGCTCGCGCCCTACCTGGCCAAGCGCGGCGTGCAGATGCGCCAGACGCTGTCGGCCAGCATCACGCACACCTTCTTCAACTTCGACGACTCGCAGGTCGGCGGCTACACGCCCGAGAAGGTGGCGCTGCGCCGCGCGATTGCGCTGGCCTACGACAACGCGGCCGACATCCGGCTGATCTACAACGGCCTGGCGCTGCCGGCGCAGTCGATGATCGCGCCGCACAACTACGGCTACGACCCGAGCCTGACAAGCGAGATGAGCGAGCACAGCCCGGTGCGCGCCAATGCGCTGCTCGACCTCTACGGCTATGCGCGCGGCAGCGACGGCTGGCGCCGCCACCCCGACGGCAAGGCGCTCGAATTGCGCCTGGCCTCGCCGCCTGACCAGCGCAGCCGCCAGTTGAACGAGCTCTGGGACAAGCGCATGACCGCGGTTGGCCTGCGCATGCGTTTCGAGGCCGCGCCGTTCGGCGAGTTGATCAAGCGCGCACTCGCCGGGCAGTTGCAGATGTGGGGTTTTTCCTGGAGCAACGGCCCCGACGGTGATTTCTTCCTCGGCCTGGCCTACGGTCCCAACGCCGACCAGAGCAACGACGCACGCTTCAAGCTGCCGGCGTTCGACCGCCTGTACGAAAAACAAACCGTCATGCCCAACGGCCCCGAGCGCCTGGCCGTGATGCGCGAGGCGCAGAAGTTGATGCTCGCCTACGTGCCCTACATCGCCCATGTGCATCCGATCGAGACCGACCTGTCGCATGCGCCGGTGCGGCACCTGATCCGCCACCCGTTCAAGGCTACGTGGTGGCATTTCACGGACCTCAACGGCGCGCTCGCCGGGTAACGACGACCCTGACCAAGGAAGCCTAGGCGCCTGCTGCGCGTATGCTTCTGATGAGTTCCGCATGAGCGCGCCGCCCGCCTTCCGCCAGCAACTGCTCGCCGCCATCCCGCGACTGCGCCGCTATGCGCGCTCCCTGGTCTTCGATGCCGCCACCGCCGACGACCTGGTGCAAAACGCGCTCGAACGTGCGCTCAATCACTGGCGGCAGTTCGATCCCAAGCGTGATCTCGTGTTGTGGCTGCTGGCCATTGCACACAACGCCTACCTCGACAGCCTGCGCCGCGACAAGCATCTCGATGTGATCTCCCCCGAGCGCATCGCCGAAACGCTCGACCGCGAGCGCCGCCATGAACCCGACATCGGCTTGCAGATGGACCTCAGCCGGGCCCTGGCGCGACTCGTGCCCGACCAGCGCAGCGCCTTGATGCTGATCATCGTCGAGCAACTCAGCTATGCCGAAGCCGCCGACGTGCTGCAGATACCCGAGGGCACGGTGATGTCGCGCGTCAGCCGCGCCCGCTCGCTGCTGCGCGGCTGGCTCGACGGCAGTGTGCGGCCGGCGGCTCACGGCAAGCCTGACCTGCGGCGGGTGATCTGATGACGAATCCACGCGCCGATTTCTCCGACAGCGAGTTGTCCTCCTGGCTCGACGGCGAAGGCAGCGCCGACGACCGCGCACGCATCGAATCGCACCTGCGCGACAACGCCGACGCCGCGGCCAAGGTGCGGCTGTGGGCGGCCGACCGCGATGCGCTGCGCTCGCGCTTCGACCCCGTGCGCGGCGAGGCCGTTCCAGAGACCCTGGTCGCCACCGTCGTCAATGGCAAGCGCGCGCGCAGCCTGTTGGGGCAAGGATGGTCACAAGCCGCCGTCGTCGTCGGCCTGCTCGTGGCGGGCGGCGCCATCGGCTCTGCGCTGACGTGGCAATGGCAAGGCCAACGCGCCGAGCGCCTGGTGCAAGCCGCGCAGGCCGGCACCGCGGCCGGCTGGGTACAGCGCGCCGCCTACGCGCACAGCGTCTTCACGGCCGAGCCGCGGCACCCGGTGGAAGTGCGGGCGCAAGAAGAACACCTGTCGCGCTGGCTGACGCGGCGCATCGACGTGCCGGTGAAACTGTTCGACCTGCACGACGAGGGCTTCGAGCTGATGGGCGGCCGCCTGCTGCCCGACGCCGGCGGCAAGAGCGCGCAGCTGATGTACGAAAACGCGCAGACCAAGGAGCGCGTCACCGTCTACCTGCGCAGGCCCGATGCCGATGCGCCGACCGCCTTCCGCTATCTGCAGCAGGGCGAGCTCGGCACTTTCTATTGGGTCGAGGCCGGCGCCGGTTATGCGCTGGTCGGGCCGCTGCCGAAGGAGCGCTTGCTGGCGCTGGCGCAGGCGATCTATCGGCAGGGCATTGCGCCGGCAGCGTCTGCGGCTTCGCGTTAGCGCAGGTACAGCCAGTCACCGGCTTGCACGTCCATCGCCGCGGCCTGCGTGGCGTCGGCGCAGGAAAAACCCAGTCGTTCGAGCAGCCGCCAGGAGCGTTCATTTCGCTGGTCCACCGTGGCCATGCACTGCGTGACGCGGTAGTGCGCGATCAGGTGTTCGACCATCGCGCGCGTGGCCTCGGTGGCAAGGCCTTGGCCCCAGCGCGCCGTGGCCACTTGGTACGCCACCCAGGCACGTCGGTCTTCCTGCACCGTGGCCTGGACGAAGCCGATGGCATGGCCATCGCCGCCCAGCGGCAGCAGCGCCCAGTTGAGCCAATGTTCGCGGCCGTCGGCCGAACGGCGTGACTCGAGCAGGCGGTAGCGCTCGCGCAAGGCCTCGAGCGACGCCGGCGGGCCTTCGTCGAGGTACTCGAGCTGGCACGGATCGCACAGCAGCGGATGCAGCGCATCGGCATGCGCAACCACCAGCGGTTCGAGCGTCAGGCGCGGCGTGTGCAGCGTGTGCATGGGTGCGCAGTGTGTCGCACCTTGTGCGCGGATGCGCTGCCTAGAATGCCTCGATGCCCTCGATGGAAACCGCCGCGCTGGCGAGCACGCACCGCTTTGCCGTCTGGCACCGCGCCTTCGTCGTCGTCGTGCTCGGCTTCGCGTCCGGTCTGCCGCTGGCGCTGACCGGTCAGGCGATGCAGGCCTGGCTGTCGATGGAAGGGCTCGACGTGGCCACCATCGGATTTCTCTCGCTGGTCGGCCTGCCCTACACCTTCAAGTTCCTGTGGGCGCCGCTGATGGACCGCTTCGACCTGCCGTGGCTCGGCCGGCGGCGCGGCTGGCTGGTGCTGACGCAACTCGCCTTGGCCGTGGCGCTGTTGGCGATGTCCGGCGTGTCGCCGACGGGCGCGACGCAGGCCTTTGCGCTGATGGCCGTGGCGGTGGCCTTCATCTCGGCATCGCAAGACGTGGTCATCGACGCCTACCGCACCGACATGCTGCCTGCCGCCGAGCGCGGCATCGGCGCGTCGCTGAACATCGCCGGCTACCGCCTGGCGATGATCCTGTCGGGCGGCATCGCGCTGATCTGGACCGATGCACAACAGGGCAGCGGCTGGAGCTGGCCCGAGGTTTACCGCTTCATGGCCTGGCTGATGGTCGGCGCGGCGGTGCTTTCAGCGACCGTGCTGCCCCGGCTCAGGTACGCAGCGGCGCCGCACAGCGCGCCGCCGAGCAGCGCCAGAAACGACCTGATCGGCTTCGTCGCCGTGATTGCCGCAGTGGCACTGGGCTACCTCGTCACCGACCGCCTCGTCGCGCCGGCGATGCATTCGCTGCTGGCACCGCTGTGGCAGGGCAGCACGCTGAGCGACAGCCTGCAGGGCCGCTGGGCCGATCTGGCCGCGCTGCTGGCCGGCATCGCGATCACGCTGCCGCTGGCGGCTTTCGCCGCACGGCGCGCCAAGTTCGAGACGCTGCTGTCGGGGCTGTCGAACTACTTCAGCACCCAGGGCGCGGCGGCGTTCCTGGTGCTGATCGTGTTCTACAAGTTGGGCGATGCATTTGCCGGCTCGCTGCTGACGCCGTTCCTGCTCAAGGCGATGGCCTATTCGCCGGCCGAAGTCGGCGTGGTCAACAAGGTGCTCGGCCTGTGGCTGACGATCGCCGGCGCGCTGATCGGCGGCGCGCTGATGATCAAGCTCGGCCTGTGGCGCTCGCTGATGCTCTTCGGCGTTGGCCAACTGCTGAGCAACCTGGCCTTCTGGTGGCTCGCCGTGGGCGGCAAGGGCACGCTCGGCGCGCTGACCATCCCGGCCTTCGACTGGGGCTTCGTGCAACTGGCCGCGCCGACACCGGTGGACGGCGCGCTGCTGATGGCGGTGGCGGTGGAAAACCTCACCGGCGGCATGGGCACGGCGGCCTTCGTCGCCTTCCTGATGAGCCTGACCAACCAGCGCTTCACGGCCACGCAGTTCGCGCTGCTGTCGGCGTTTGCGTCGATCGGCCGCGTCTGGGTCGGGCCGCTGGCCGGCGTGCTGGCCGAGAGCATCGGCTGGCCGAGCTTTTTCATCGTGTCCACCCTGGCCGCCCTGCCGGCGTTGGTGCTGTTGTGGTGGCTGCGGGCAAGCGTGCGCGCGCTGGACCACAATCCATCGACCATTCCGGCAGAGGGATCGTGAGCATGACGGCTGATGTTTCGTTGTTCCGCACCGATGCGGCATTGACCGTGCCGCACAGCGTGGCCTGCTCGTGCCCGATGCACCTGCTGCGCTCGCGCCGCCTCTTCACCGGCCTGCTGGCCACGGCCGCGCTGCCGGCGTGGGCACAGCAAGGCGCAGCCAACGCCGCCGACGAAGGCGTGCGGCGCGACGTCGGCAAGGAAAGCAAATTCGCCAAGCTCGTGCCGGCCGAGCAGGTCGAAGCCGCGGCGCAGCAGCAGTACGCGCAGATGCTCAAAGAGGCGCAGCAAAAACGCGCCCTCGCGCCCGACAACAACCCTCAGGTGCAGCGCCTGCGCTACATCGCGCAGCGCCTGATCCCGTTTGCCAACGGCTGGAACGCACGCGCGAAACAGTGGAAATGGGAGGTCAACCTGCTCGGCAGCAAGGACCTGAATGCGTTCTGCATGCCCGGCGGCAAGATCGCGTTCTTCGCCGGCATCCTGTCGCAGCTGCAACTGACCGACGACGAAGTGGCCACCATCATGGGCCACGAGATGGCGCATGCGCTGCGCGAGCATGCCCGCGAGCGCATGGGCAAGACCGCGGCCACGCGCCTGGGCGCCGGCGCCCTGTCGGCCCTGCTCGGCCTGGGCAACGTCGGCGACGCCGCGTTGAACATGGGCGCGCAACTGCTGACGCTGCGTTTTTCCCGCGAGGACGAGAGCGAAGCCGACATCGTCGGCATGGACCTCGCCGCCCGCGCCGGCTTCGACCCCGCCGCCGGCGTGTCGCTGTGGCAGAAGATGATGGCCGCGGCCAAGGGCGCGCCGCCGCAATTCCTGTCCACGCACCCGGCGGGTGCGACGCGCATCAAGGACATCGAGCGCAAGCTGCCCAAGGTCAGGTCGATCTACGCCAGGGCGGACAAGCCGGACAGGACGTTCGGGCCGCCGGCGAAGTCGTAGGCGCGCGGCGATCCGCTGTCCGACCCACACCCCTAGTTCGACAAACCACGAAGCCCCGCCCCGACGGGGCTTCGTGCTTGCTGATGGGCGCACGCGTCCACCAGAATGAGGATGCGCACATCCTGAAACATCTCGAACATGTCCTCACCCACGCCGACGGACCCTTGGCCGCTGCCCGAACTGACCCGGGCTCGACGCGCGATCCTCGTCGTGGACGTGGTCGAGTCGGTGCGGCTGATGCAGGAAGACGAGGCCGGCTTCATCGACCGCTGGCGGCGATTCGTCCACGAAGTGCGCACCGAGGTGCTGCCCAAACATGGGGGGCGGATGGTGAAGAGTCTGGGGGACGGCATGTTGCTGGAGTTCAGTGGTGCACCGCAGGCGATGGCGGCGGCGCTGCAACTGCTGCACATGGTTCGCGATCACGACCCATTGCCGTTGCGAATCGGTGCCAACGTCGGCGATGTCGTTGTCGATGAATTCGACGTCTATGGCGCTGGCGTCAATCTTGCCGCGCGACTGACTACGCTGGCTCGGCCGGGTGAAATCGTCGTTTCCGCTGACATTCGCGAGGGCCTTGTGCCAGGCGTGGACGTGCGCGTGCATGATTTGGGCGAGTGCTATGTCAAGCACCTGCCCGAGCCGGTACGCGCGTTTCGTGTTGCCGCGCCCGACGGCGATGCCGAACCGGCGTCGTTCCCGGCAGCCGGCGATCTGCGGCCGACGATCGCCGTCCTGCCCTTTGATGCCACCGCCGAGGCTGCGGTCTGTGCCGACCTGTTCACCGAAGCCGTGACAGCAGGTCTGGCTCATTCCACGGCACTGAACGTCATCTCCCGGCTGTCGAGCTTGGCGTTGCGCGGCCGCGCCGACGCGCTGCACGTCGCCCGCAGCAAGCTGCACGCCGACTACGTGCTGTCAGGCCGCGTGGTCCATGACGGCGAGCGATTCACCGCAGTGGCCGAACTTGCCGACGCTCACTCCGGCGCAGTGATCTGGGCACACAGCGGCATGGCCTCGATCAGTGGCCTGTTGGCCTGGCAATGTCCTCTGGTGGGCGCGTTGATCGAGACCACGACACAAGCCATCTTGTCTCATGTGATGCAGCGCGTACGTGGCAGCGAACTGCCTTCGCTGGAAACCTACGCCTTGCTTTTTGGTGGCATCACGCTGCTGCATCGCATGGGCCGGCGCGACTTCGACCGGGCGCACGACTTGCTTCAGGCAAGCGCCGAACGCGCGCCGCGCCACCCGAGTCCACAGGCCTGGCTTGCGAAGTGGCACGTGCTGAGAGCGCAGCAAGGCTGGGTGTCGAACGTCCTCGAGACCGCCGGTCGCGCCCGCGATTGTGCGCAGCGCGCACTCGATGCCGACCCGCAGGATTCGCTGGCCTTGACCATGGACGCACTGGTCCACGTGCACTTCCTGCGCCGGCTCGATGAAGCCGCCAGCCTCTACGAGCAAGCGGTCGCGGCGAACCCTAACGACTCGCTGGCCTGGCTGCACAAGGGCATGCTGCACGCCTTTCGTGGGCAAGCCGAGGCCGGAGTGGCCGATACGGAACGAGCGTTGGCGTTGTCGCCGCTGGATCCGATGAAGTATTACTACGACTCTCTCGGCGCTGGGGCGGCGGCGACGGCAGGCCGTTATGACCGTGCGATCGAACTCGCCGAGCGGTCGCTCAGCGTCAACTGCCTCCACACATCAACGCTGCGCACATTGGCGATCTCCCAGACCCTGTCCGGGCAAGTCGATACTGCCCGTTCCACGGTAGCTCGGCTGCTTGCTCTGGAGCCCGATTTCACGGTGCGGCATTTCCTCGCGCGCGCACCTGGCGCTGACTTCGACGTCGGCCGACGCTTCGCGCAGGCACTGCGAGAAGCGGGCGTTCCCGAATGACCTTCAACACGCACGCCGGATCGTGGCCGGCAGCATCAAGGAGCCGAGCATGAGCGCTTTCAGCGGTTGGTCGGGCTGGAGTGGTTGGTCGGGCTGGTCCGGCTGGAGCGGTTGGTCCGGATGGAGCGGCTGGTCGGGGTGGTCTGGATCGTCGGGCGGCAACTTTGCGGCGGCGCCGGACGCTGCGTTGATGGCGCGTGTGCAGATCAAGACTCGCGGCGGCCAAGTCATGCCTGCCTGGGAGGACAGGCCGGCGTGGGCGCAAGGCAAGGCAGGCGTGTCGGGCGGGCCAGCGCTGCGCACGCGCTACCCCGCGACCGGCGAAGCGTCGGCACTGATGCGCTGGGCGCCACATGTTCGAGCCGCCACGCTCACGCAGGTGCTGTTGTCCTCGATGCATGTCGCCCCGGCAGGCGAGACCGTGACGATCAGCCATCGCAGCGCTGCCGAAGCCGCCGCAATGTCGCTGCTATCGATCACGCGGCCGGGCGAAGCGGCGTTCGCTCAGCAGACGCGGCTGGTCCTGGACGACACCAAGATTCGCGACGCGCGTTTCGAAGAGATTCTTTCGCAGACCGGGCTGCCGTGGCAGCTCTGGGCTGCGCCAGTGAGCCTGCAGCCCGAGCGGCATCCGCGCACGGTTGAGTTGATCGGCTGCGCGCTTCAGATGGCCTCGGCGATGTACTACCGGCTCAAGCACGAGTTTGCCTGCCCACGGCCGGCCGCCTACTCGCCGCTGGTACTGCCGATCATCGACACGCCCGGGCACGCCAGCTTCCCGAGCGGCCACGCAACGGAGTCCTACCTCGTCACGCGCATCCTGCGCGAGATCGCAGGGCAGGGCGATGACAGCACGGTCGCGCTGTACCTCAACAAGGTGGCCAGCAACATTGCGCGCAATCGAGAGATTGCTGGCGTCCACTTTCCTGTCGATTCGCAGGCCGGCCGACTGCTGGGTACAACGCTGGCCGAGTACTTCATCGCCCGCGCCACGGGGGGATCGGACGACTGGGCCGAACGACGCTACATGCCACCACAACATCCGCAGGACGCCAGATTCGACGATACCGCGACGTTGTCGCCGGTGACTGGCGGAACTGGTCAGTTCAAGGCGGAGCCGCTGTTGGCCGAGCTGTGGAGACTCGCGCAGGCGGAGTGGTTGCATGCCTGATGTCGAAAGCCCGTCGTGAATCGCGCCAACGATGCCGCTACACCCGTGCCGACGCTCGACGCGGTCGTCGAGTGGGACCTGCACAGCGCTCCCGCGCCCACTGCGCAACATCCATTGCCGCTGTTGCTTGGCTTGAAGTCCGGCTGGCGGCAACCGGGATCGCTGCTCGACCAGATCGCGCCCGCGGCGTACCAGACGAGTGAGCTTTTTGCAACGGTACGCGTGCGCTCGCTCGACGAGATGAGCGAGTTGCAGCGTGGCGCGTCGAGCGCGTGGGTCGAGCGCATCGCCTCAGGACGCGCACGCTCGGCGCCATCAGTGCCGTTTCGGAGCGTGTCCAAAAGCGCTCCGCGCCCGAAGTTGCGAGGGACCGTCGTCGCGGTGATCGACGACTGCTGCGCCTTCGCGCACGAACGATTCCGCTTTCGCGACGCAAGCGGCGCCTGGCAGCCCCGCATCAAGATGCTGTGGGACCAGGGTCGCGGTGACGACCGGGTTGCGCTGCCGTTGTGGCAACACGTGCCGGAGTTCGGGTATGGCCGCGAGATCGACGCCGCTGGATTGCGACAGCTGTTCGAAGGCATTCGCAGCGGGGGCGCAATCGACGAGGACCAGCTATACCGTCTGGCGGACCATCGCGACATGGAACGACTCGACGCACATGGCACCCATGTGCTCGACCTCGCGGCCGGCGCCGATCCGCATGCCGAACAGACGCCGAGAGAGCCGCAAATCGTCTTCGTTCAATTGCCCGAGGAAATGGTCGGAGATACCAGCGGGCATTGGTTGGCCGTGAATGTCGTCGACGCACTGCGCTATGTGCATGAGCGCGTCGAGCTCGACGCCAATCTCGTAGTCAATCTGAGCTACGGCGCGCTGGCCGGGCCGCACGATGGCACACAGGCGATCGAGCAGTTCATCGAGCACCTGCACGCACTGCGGCCGAGGAACTTTGCCATCGTCTTGCCGGCAGGCAACGGCTTCGAGGCCGCTTGCCACGCCAGCGCGAGCGCCTCTCCTGGCGCGCCCGCTGAGTTCATCGTTGACGTGCGTGGCGATGATCCGACTCACAGCTTCGTCGACCTGTGGACCGCGACGGATGCCGACGCGAGCTTCCGGGTGTGGGCGCCAGACGGTGCGTTGCTGGACCAAAACGAGCCAAGGCTCAAAAGTGCGTCCGGTGAGCTGCTGGCCGAATTGGTGATTCCGACACGCAATGGCGGATCGCGGTCGCAGGCCCAGCTTTGCATCAAGCCTGTTGTCAAGAGTGATGGCGGCGCGCACCGAGCACTCGTCGGTCGCTGGAGGCTGTTCGCTGAAAACCGCGCGCCCGCTGCAGGGCCATTGCGCATCGATGCATGGATCGAACGCGACGAGCCAGTACGCGGTTCCGGCCACCCGCAGGCCTGGCAAGCGATGTTCGTCGACGTGCTGGGGTCGGATGCGCGGCCGAACGATCGCACCGCCACGCTCAACAGCATCGCCAACGGGCCATGCCCGATCGTGGTAGGAGCATGCCTCGATGCCTCGAATCCCACCATGTGCGACTACAGCGGCAGCGGACCTACATTTGGCACACGCCGGGGTCCGGACGTCGTCGCGCTGGGAGACGAGACGGCATGGCTACCCGGGATTTGTGCGGCTGGCACGCGCAGCGCCTACACCTTTCGCATGCGAGGAACCAGCGTGGCCGCGCCACAGGTGACGCGCTGGATCGCGCGCTGGCTGTCAGAGCAGACCCTAGGCCAGTCGTTGGAACAGATCAGAGCTGCATTGCTTGCGCAAGCGCGTACGCGTCCGGTGCGCGACCCTGTGCACGTCAACGACGACAGACGTCGCGGCAGCGGATTCATCGCATGAAGGCCTACCACCGCGCCGGCAGATTGCGCAGCAGCCGCAACCCACTATCGGCTTGCAGATAGCCACCGGCCTCGAGGTCCTTCATCAAGCGGCTGACCATTTCTCGCGAACAGCCCACGCGCGACGCGATCTCGGCATGCGTCAAGCGCTCGGCGATCAGCCGCGTGCCGTCGGACTGCGACACGGCCAACGCTTCGAGCAGCTGAACGACACGCCCGTAGACGTCCAGCAGCGCCATGCTGCGCGCGCTTTGCGTGGCCAGCCGGGCGCGGCGCGCGACGCGGGCGATCAGCTCGAAGGCAAATTCCGGTTCGGCCTGAATGTGTTCGCGCAGCGTCTGCCGCGTCAGCACGGCGCAGGTGCATGCCGTGTCGGCGATCACGCTGGCCGAACGCGGACCGCCGTCCAGGCTCATCTCGCCAAAGTAGTCGCCGGGCCCGTACACCCCATAGACCACCTCGCGCCCGCGCGCGTCGCTGGAAAAGGCCTTGACACGTCCGGCCAACAGCACGTACAGCGTGTCGCCCTGCGTGCCTTCTTCGATGATGAGCGTGCCCTTGCGATAGCTGCGCTGCGTGCCGCGCGCGGCCAGCGCCTGCAGCGCCGGCGGCAACGCGTTGGTGAGTTCTTGGGGATCGGGCTTGTTTTGTGGTGCCATCGCGCACGCGCCTGCCGAAAGGCCCGGCGCGTGCCGCCATGGTAGCCAAGCGCCGCGCGTCAATTCATCGTGCTGGCGCGCAACGCACTCACCAGCGGCGGCAGCACCGCCAACTGGCGCACCAGCGCCGATATGCTGGACGTGCCGGTCTTGGTGCGGATGGCGCCGATCTGCGCGCGCACCGTCGAGATCGCCACGCCCTGCTGCCTGGCAATATGGATCGGCGGCAGGCCCTCGCACAGGCCGGCGAGCACGCGCGCCTCGGCTGGCGTGAGGCCGTGCTCGCGCGCAAACCAATGCGTGGACAGCGCTTCGCAGACGCGGCGCTTGCTGAACATCAGCAGCGTCAGCGCTTCGTCGCCGGCTGCCGTGGGCAACGGCACCACCGCCACCGACAGGCGCTGCGCGCCCTGGCCCAGGCTGAGCAGGCGGCGCAGACCGCGTTGGCGCGCCGCGGCGATGGCCTCGCGCAACGGCGCCACATCCTGCGAGTGGCGAACACGCAACTCGGCGCCCAGCAATTGCAGCGGGTGCGTCGAATCGAGCTCGGCGCGCGCCGTGTGGTTGGCATGCAGCACGACCTGGTCATCGGCAATGAGCAGCATGCCGTAGTCGATTTCATCGAGCATCAACGCGAACCAATGCGGCAGCGCAGGCGGCGTATCCGCGATGCCGGCACCGTTGTGCGGGCGGGGCAGCGGAAAGGCGCGGGCTGCGGCGGGAGCGATCGGGTCGAACATGGCGCTTCCTTCTGGTGGTGCGCCGAACCATTCAGCGCATGCAAGAAGGCTAGGCACCCGAGGCCTTCGCGGGCGGTGAATCTGCGCTACCGGACTTGTGACTTATTCACCTCGCCAGCGCGAGGAGTTCACAGCTTCCAGTCGTAATCCAACACCAGCGGCGCATGGTCCGAGAAGCGCTGCGCCAGGTAGATCTCCTCGCGCTTGGCCGTGGCCGCGATCGCCGGCGTGGCGAGGTGGTAGTCCAGCCGCCAGCCGACGTTGTTGGCCCGCGCCTGGCCGCGCTGGCTCCACCAGGTGTATTGCTCAGGCTTGTCGTTGAGCGTGCGGAACACGTCGACCAGCCCGGCCTTGTCGAAGAGTTTGCTCAGCCACGCGCGCTCCTCGGGCAGGAAGCCGCTGTTCTTCAGGTTGCCCTTCCAGTTCTTGAGGTCGATCTCCTTGTGCGCGATGTTGATGTCGCCCATCAGGATGAATTCGCGCTCGGCCTTGAGCTTGACCAGGTGCGGGTACATCCGGGCCAGGAAGCGGAACTTGGCTTCTTGTCGTTCCTCGCCCGAAGTGCCGCTGGGGAAGTAGCAGCTGATGAGGCTGAACTTTTTCTTCGCCGTGTCGTAGCGCGTTTCGACCCAGCGGCCCTCGGCGTCGAACTCCCTGGAGCCGAAGCCTGTCCTGACGTCGCTCGGCGCCTTCTTGGTGAACAGGCCGACGCCGGAATAGCCCTTCTTCTGCGCAAAGTGGTAGTGGCCAGGCAGGCCGCCGACCGATTCAAAGCGGCCGGCCACGTCGGCGGCCTGGGCCTTGACTTCCTGCACGCCAATACAATCGGCGCCCGCCTGTTCGGCCCATTGAACGAAACCCTTGTCCGCAGCCGAGCGGATGCCGTTGAGGTTGAGCGTGACGAGGCGAAACATGGCGCTCCTGAGGTGATGAATCCGATGTCGATGCAACCGATCTGCTGGCGCAGGATTTCGTGAAGTTCGCGCTCGGCGCCGGCGTGTTGCGTTTTGGCGAGTTCAAGACCAAGGCCGGGCGCCTGTCGCCCTACTTCTTCAATGCCGGCGGTTTTGACGACGGCGCCAAGCTCGGCCGCGTTGCGGAATTCTATGCACGGCGCTTGCTTGCCTCGGGCATCGAGTTCGACATGCTCTTCGGCCCAGCCTACAAAGGCATCACGCTGGCCGCGGCGGTGGCCATCGAGCTGGCGCGCCTGGGGCGCAACGTGCCGTTTGCGTTCAACCGCAAGGAGGCCAAAGACCATGGCGAAGGTGGTGTGATGGTCGGCGCGCCGTTGCGTGGGCGTGTGGTGATCGTCGACGATGTCATCTCGGCCGGCACGTCGGTGCGCGAATCGCTTGCCCTCATCAGCGCCGCCGGCGGCGCCACGCCGGCCGGCGGTGGTCATCGCACTCGATCGTCAGGAAAAGAGGAGTCGAGAACGGCGTCGATCTGCGATATTCGGCAGTGCAGTACGTCACGACGGAACTCGGCTTGCAGGTGGCGGCGATTGCGAGCTTGGCCGACCTGTTGCACTATCTGAGCGTTACATCGTGACCCTTCGTTGGCAACTTTTCTTCCTGCCGTGTCGGCCTACCGGGCTCGTTACGGCGTTTAGTCATCTATACGACCGTCGTCGGGTTCACCAGCTCAATCGCCATGAATGACCGCCGTCGCCACTCCCCGCATCTGCCTGATCGGCTGGGTCCTGCTCGGCCTGGCCAGCGCCACCTGCGCGCAAGCCAACACGCCTTCTGCCACCCAGGTTTTCACCTGCGTCAATGCGGCCGGCCGCTCGCTGACGTCGGACCGCCTGATCGGCGATTGCATGGACCGCGAGCAGCGCGTGCTGTCGCGCGACGGCACGCTGATCCGCATCGTGCCGCCGTCGCTGACCGCCGACGAGCGCGCGGAGAAGGAAGCGCGTGATCGCAAGGTCGCCGCCGAGCGCGAGGCCAGGATGGAAGCGATTCGGCGCGACCGCAACCTGATGCAACGCTTTCCGAATGTGGCGGCGCACCACAAGGCGCGCGAGCAGGCGCTGGAAGTCACCCAGTACGCCATCGCCCAATCCGAGGCCCGCCTGGCCGATCTGGAGCGCGAGCGCAAGCCGTTGCTGGACGAAACCGAGTTCTACAAGGGCAAGGCCTTGCCCGGCAAGCTCAAAGGCCAGTTGGACGCTGTCGACGCCGCGACCGCAGCGCAAAAACAGCTGCTGGCAACGCAGAAGGCCGAGCTAGAACGGGCCTCGAAGATCTACGACATCGAGCTCGTTCACTTGAAGAAGCTTTGGGCCGGCGCGCCGGCGGGGTCCTTGCGCGCACCGGCAGACGCGAGCGAGGAAGTCGTCAAGCCCGTGGCGCGCAACCACGGAACGAACTAGCGCCGTCGCGCTGCCCGGCGCTCAGCCGCCGAGCTTTCTCTTCAGCAGATCGCTGGCCTGGGCCGGGTTGGCCTGGCCTTTGGATGCCTTCATCACCTGGCCGACCAGCGCATTGAACGCCTTGTCCTTGCCGGCGCGGAATTCTTCGACGGACTTGGTGTTGGCGGCGAGCACGTCGTCGACGATCTTTTCGAGGGCGCTGCTGTCGTTCATCTGCTTGAGGCCTTTGGCGGCAATCAGTGCGTCGACGTCGCTGCCCGCGCCGCTCCACAAGGCGTCAAAGACCTGCCGAGCGCCATTGTTCGACAGCGTGCTGTCGGCCACGCGTCCGATCAGCGTGGCCAGTGTCATGGCGTCGATCGGCGCAGCGCCGATCTCGCGTCCCTCGACGTTGAGCCGCTTGCTCACCTCACCCATCATCCAGTTGGCGACGAGTTTGGGTTGCCGGCAGGCATCGCGCGCGGCCTCGTAGAACTGCGCGAACGGCAGGCTCTGCACCATCATCGCCGCGTCGTAGGCACTCAGACCATCGTCGCGCTCGAAGCGAGCGGCCATCGCGCCGGGCAACTCGGGCATCGTGGCCTTCACGCGTTCGACCCAATCGGCTGCGATCATCAGCGGCGGCAGGTCGGGGTCCGGGAAGTAACGGTAGTCCTGCGCGTCTTCCTTGCTGCGCATGGCGCGCGTCTCGCCGTTGGCGGGGTCGAAGAGCACGGTGGCCTGCTCGATCTTCAAGCCGTCTTCGATGCGATCGATCTGCCACTGCACTTCGAAGTCGATCGCCTGCTGCATGAACTTGAAGCTGTTCAGGTTCTTGATCTCGCGCCGCGTACCGAACGGCGCGCCGGGCCTGCGCACCGAGACGTTGGCGTCACAGCGAAAGCTGCCCTCCTGCATGTTGCCGTCGCAGATGCCGAGCCAGACGACCAGCGTGTGCAGCGCCTTGGCATAGGCCACCGCCTCGGCCGACGAGCGCATGTCGGGCTCGGAGACGATTTCCAGCAGCGGCGTGCCGGCGCGGTTCAAGTCGATGCCGCTTTGGCCGTGATAGTCCTCGTGCAAGCTCTTGCCGGCGTCTTCTTCCAGGTGCGCGCGCGTCAGGTGTACGGTCTTCTTCTCGTTACCGACGACGATATCGACCTTGCCGCCCTGCACCACAGGAATCTCGTACTGGCTGATCTGGTAGCCCTTGGGCAGATCGGGATAGAAATAGTTCTTGCGCGCGAAGATCGACAGCGGCGCGATCTTGGCGCCCACGGCCAGGCCGAAGCGGATCGCACGCTCGACCGCGCCCTTGTTCAGCACCGGCAGCGTGCCCGGCAAGGCGAGGTCGAGCGCGCTGGCCTGCGTGTTCGGCGCCGCACCGAAGGCAGTGGACGAGCCGCTGAAGATCTTGCTGGCAGTGGACAGCTGCGTGTGCGACTCCAGCCCGATGACGACTTCGTAGCCGCGCACCAATGCACTCACCGGAATGCCTCCGGCACCTGCATATGGAAGTCAGTGGCCTGCTGGAACGCGTGCGCCGCATGCAGCAGTTGTCCTTCGGCGAAGTAGTTGCCGATGAGCTGCAGCCCCACCGGCATGCCGCCCTCGCCGAAGCCCGCCGGCACGCTCATGCCGGGCAATCCGGCCAGACTGGCCGGCAGCGTGAAGATGTCGGCCAGGTAGGCCTTGACCGGGTCATCGTCCTGCGCGCCGATCTTCCAGGCCACGGTCGGTGCGACCGGCCCTGCAATCAAGTCGCATTGCTTGAAGCATTGCTGAAAGTCGTCGGCGATCATGCGCCGCAGCTTCTGCGCTTGCAGGTAGTAGGCATCGTAATAGCCGTGCGAGAGCACGTAGGCGCCGATCATGATGCGGCGCTTGACTTCAGCGCCGAAACCTTGCGCGCGCGATTTCTTGTACAGGTCCATCAGGTCGGCGTACTTCTCGGCACGGTGGCCGTAGCGCACGCCGTCGAAGCGCGACAGGTTCGAGCTGGCTTCGGCCGGCGCGATGATGTAGTACACCGGAATCGACAGTTCGGTGCGCGGCAGGCTGACGCTGGCCAGCGTCGCGCCGAGCGTCTCGAACTCGGCCAGCGCGGCGCGCACGGCGTTGTTGACGTCGGTCGACAGTGCCGCCGGAAAGAATTCCCTGGGCAAGCCGATGCGCAAGCCGGCCAGCGGTTTGCCGGCGCTCGCGCCCTCGCGCGCGCGCAGCATCTGCGCGTGAAAATCCTGCGGTGGACGTTCGGCGCTCGTCGAATCGCGCTCGTCGAAGCCGCTCATCGCCGACAGCAGCAAGGCGCAGTCTTCGGCCGACCGCGCCAGCGGCCCGGCCTGGTCGAGGCTCGACGCAAACGCCACCATGCCCCAGCGCGAGCACACGCCATAGGTCGGCTTGATGCCGGTGATGCCGGCAAAACTGGCCGGCTGGCGGATCGAACCACCGGTGTCGGTGCCGGTGGCGGCCGGCAGCAAACGCGCGGCAACTGCCGCTGCCGAGCCGCCGGACGAGCCACCGGGCACGCGCTCGATGTCCCAGGGATTGCGGACGACGCCGAAGGCAGAGTTTTCATTGGACGAGCCCATGGCGAACTCGTCGCAGTTCAGCTTGCCCAGGCTGA
Organism: uncultured beta proteobacterium; assembly: GCA_963706685.1. Taxonomy (GTDB): domain Bacteria; phylum Pseudomonadota; class Gammaproteobacteria; order Burkholderiales; family Burkholderiaceae_C; genus CADEEN01. The sequence goes on along the minus strand of CAVPMY010000019.1, from coordinate 14,407 downwards.
TCGCGCCGGCCCCCGGGCGACCACCCGGCTCCCCGGGCCCCAGACGCGCCACCACCGTGGCATCGAATGGGCTGCGGTAGCCGCCAAGCATCTTCGAGCCCGCGGTGGTCGGCGCGTCGCGGGTGACGAAGATGTCCTTGTGCGCGATCGGCACGCCAGCCAGGGCGCCCAGAGGCTCGCCTTTGGCACGGCGCGCATCGATCGAGTGCGCGTCGTCGATCGCGCGCTGTCCATCAACATGCAAGAAAGCGCCGATTGCGCGCTCTGCCTCGATGCGCGACAGCAGATGCTTCACGACCTCGACGCTGCTGACCTCGCGCGCCGCCAGTGCACGGCCGAGCGCGGCCACGCCCCACTCTTGCAACGCCGTCACTCAATCACCTTCGGCACGAGATACAACCCATCCTCCACCGCCGGCGCACTCGCCTGATTGGCGGCTCGCTCGTCGCGCTCGGTGACGACGTCATCGCGCAGCCGCAGCGCCGCGGTCTGGATTGCCGCCAGCGGCGTGTACAGCGGCTCGACGCCCGTGGTTTCGACCGCGCTCATCTGCTCGACGATGGCGAAAAAGCCGTTGAGCTGCTTGAGCATGGCGTGCTCCTCGGCGGGTTGGAGTTCGAGCCGCGCGAGGTGGGCAATGCGGCTGACGTCGGCCGGGGCGAGGGGCATGGTGGTCGGGACGGACTTCGAGAAGTGGATTCGAAAGTGGATGCAACTGCCGGCCGGGCCGTGGATTTTGGGCGTTTTGGCGGCTTTGGTGACGGCGGCTTGCGAGGGGGCTTGGGGTATTATCGCGCCCCAAATTGGAACCCCCCGGTGCCCCGGCCGCGGGGGGTTTTCTTGCAAAAAAGCGCTTGCGCGAGGGTGTTTTCGCAGCCGTCACGCAAAACCGCACCACCGGCTCAAAACATGACTCGACCCCCACGCTCACTTCGTTCGCTGCCCCCCGAGGGGGCGCGTCAGTGGCTTCGGACGGCCGGGCGCTACTGACATGTTCGCTTTCCTGCGCCGTTACGTTCTCCACCGACCTGGCCATCGACCTCGGCACGGCCAACACGCTGATCTACGTGCGCGGCAAGGGCATCGTGCTCGACGAGCCGTCGGTGGTGGCCATCCGCCAGGAAGGCGGGCCCAACGGCAAGAAGACCATCCAGGCCGTCGGCGCCGAAGCCAAGGAGATGCTGGGCAAGGTGCCGGGCAACATCGAGGCCATCCGGCCGATGAAGGACGGCGTGATCGCCGACTTCACCGTCACCGAGCAGATGCTCAAGCAGTTCATCAAGATGGTGCACCCGCGCTCGCTGTTCAAGCCGAGCCCGCGCATCATCATCTGCGTGCCCTGCGGCTCGCACGCAGGTCGAGCGGCGCGCGATTCGCGAGAGTCGCGCTCGGCGCCGGCGCCAGCGAGGTCTACCTGATCGAAGAGCCGATGGCCGCGGCGATCGGCGCCGGTCTGCCGGTGGCCGAAGCCTCCGGCTCGATGGTGGTCGATATCGGCGGCGGCACGACCGAAGTCGGCGTCATCTCGCTCGGCGGCATGGTCTACACGGGCAGCGTGCGCGTCGGCGGCGACAAGTTCGACGAGGCGATCATCAACTACATCCGCCGCAACTACGGCATGCTGATCGGCGAGCCGACCGCCGAGAGCGATCAAGAAGGAGATCGGCTCCGCCTTTCCCGGCAGCGAAGTGCGCGAGATGGAGGTCAAGGGCCGCAACCTCTCCGAAGGCATGCCGCGCAGCTTCACGATCTCGTCCAACGAGATCCTCGAAGCGCTGACCGATCCGCTCAACCAGATCGTCTCGTCGGTGAAAATCGCGCTCGAGCAGACGCCGCCGGAACTCGGCGCCGACATCGCCGAGCGCGGCATGATGCTCACCGGTGGCGGCGCGCTGCTGCGCGATCTGGACCGCCTGCTGATCGAAGAGACCGGCCTGCCGGTGCTCGTCGCCGAAGACCCGCTGACCTGCGTCGTGCGCGGCTGCGGCATGGCGCTCGAGCGCATGGAGCGGCTGGGCTCGATCTTCACGTCGGAATGATCCGCCGCGGCTCGGCTGGCTGAACCGCGAAACCTGATAGAGGCCGAAGTTGCAGCTCGGCACCATCGACCGCACGCCACCGCCCTTTTTTCGCCAGGGCTACTCGGCGCTCACGAAGCTGATTTTCTTCACTGCGCTGTCGGTGTTCATGATGGTGGCCGACACGCGCTTTGCCATCGTGGCGCCGCTGCGCTCGGGCATTGCTGCCGCGTTGGCGCCGGTGCAGCGCGCGCTGCTGGTGCCGGTCGATCTGACGCTGGGCGGCAACGACTACCTGCAGGGCTTGACCAAGGCCCTGGCCAACGAGGACGCGGCGCGCCGGCAGCTGGTGACGCAGGCCGAGCTGGCGATGTCCGCCGAGCGGCTCGCTTACGAGAACGGGCAGCTGCGCGCGCTGCTCTCGCTCAGGCCGGCGCTGACGGTGCGCTCGGTCGCCGCCGAAGTGATGTACGAGGCGGCCGACCCGTTTTCACGCAAGTTCTACATCGACCGCGGACTGGCCCACGGCATCGTGCCCAGCTCGCCGGTGGTCACCGAGGGCGGCGTCATCGGACAGGTGACGCGCGTCTATCCGCTGTCTTCCGAAATCACGCTGCTGACCGACCGCGACGCCGCAATCCCGCTGCTGAACACGCGCACGCAGTTGCGCGCGGCGGCCTTCGGCGGCGTGGCCCAGGGCAGTGCACTGGAGCTGCGGTTCGTCTCGGCCAACACCGATGTGCAGGTTGGCGACGTGCTGCACACCTCGGGGGTCGACGGCATCTACCCGCCGGGGCTGCCGGTGGCCAAGGTGACGCTGGTCGAAAAGCAGGCCGACGGCGGCTTCACGCGCGTCGAGCTGGCCCCCCTGGCCAGCGTCGACCGCGTGCGCCATGTGCTGGTGCTGGAGCCGCTGAAGAACCAGCTGCCGCCGCCCCCGGTGGACGAAGCTGCGTCAGTGCCAAAGCGCGGCAAGGGCAAGCGATGACGCAGGCTGCATGTCCGCCGGTCGAGCGCCAGACCCCTCCCATGCCGGCCCGCGGCGTCTTGGGGGCCCAATGAGCATCATGCCGCGCGGCGACCAGCTGCTGCTGCCCGCCAACCCGCTGTTCATCGTCATCACGCTGCTGCTCGCGTTGGCCTTCAACATGCTGCCGCTGGGACGCAGCCCGTGGTTGCCCGACATGCTGGCGCTGACGCTGGCGTTCTGGGTGGTGCATCAGCCGCGCCGTGTCGGTGTCGGCGTGTCCTTCTTCTTCGGCTTGCTGATGGACGTGCAGCAGGGCTCGATCCTCGGTCAACATGGGTTGGCCTACACGCTGCTCGCGTTTGCGGCGATTGCGCTGCACCGCCGGCTGCTGTGGTTCCCGGTGCTGCAGCAGGCCGCGCAGGTGCTGCCGCTGTTCATTGCCGCGCACCTGGTTTCGCTGCTGGTGCGCATGCTGGCCGGCGACCTGTTCCCCGGCTGGAGCTACTTCATCGCGCCGTGCTTCGAAGCGGTACTTTGGCCGATCGTCTCATTCGTCTTTCTCGCACCGCAACGCAGGGCCCCCGATCCGGACGAAAATCGACCGTTATGACCCACCCCCGAAGCGGCTGCGCCGCTCCCCCTCAAGGGGGCAACGCCAGCGGCCTGGCAAAACCAGATCCGCGGCGTTCGCTTGGTAGTGCACGTGCTTGCCGATGACAGAGTTGCGCGATATCGAACGCGAACTGGGCGGCTTTCGCGGCCGCCTGTTGGCCGCAGCTTTTTTCGTGCTTTTTTGCTTCGGCCTGCTGGCGGCGCGGCTGGTGTACCTGCAGGTTTATCGCCACGTCGATTTGTCGACGCAGGCCGAGAACAACCGCATCGCGGTGTTGCCGGTGGTGCCCAATCGCGGCCTGATCGTCGATCGCAACGGCATCGTGCTGGCCAACAACTACTCGGCCTACACGCTCGAGATCATGCCCTCTCGGCTCGAGCGGCCGCTGGACGAGACGATCGACGCCTTGGCCGAACTGGTCGAGATCACGCCGCGTGACCGCCGCCGCTTCAAGCGCCAGCAGGCCGACAGCAAGAACTTCGAGTCGCTGCCGATCCGCACCAAGCTCACCGACGACGAGGTGGCGCGCTTTGTCGCCCAGCGCTTCCGCTTCTCCGGCGTCGATGTCCAGGCGCGGCTGTTCCGCAACTACCCGCTCGGCGAAACCGGCGCCCACCTGCTGGGCTACATCGGCCGCATCAACCAGGCCGAAAAGGAAATCATCGACGACTGGGAAGACGAGCTGACGGCCAACTACCGCGGCACCGAGTACATCGGCAAGCTCGGCATCGAGCAACGCTACGAGCAGCAGCTGCATGGCAAGACCGGCATCGAGGAAGTGGAAACCAGCGCCGGCGGCCGTGCGGTGCGCCGTCTCGACCACAAGGCGGCAACACCGGGGGATCAGATTTATCTTTCGATCGACATCAAGCTGCAGGCCCTGGTCGAGCAGATGTTCGGCGAGCGTCGCGGTGCGCTGGTGGCGATCGATCCGCGCAACGGCGAGGTGCTGGCGTTTGTCAGCAAGCCGACCTTCGATCCCAACCTGTTCGTCGACGGCATCGATGTCGACAACTGGCGCGAACTCAACGATAGCATCGACAAGCCGCTGCTCAACCGCGCCCTCAGGGGCACCTACCCGCCCGGCTCGACCTTCAAGCCCTTCATGGCGATGGCCGCACTCAACACCGGCAAGCGCTCACCGAGCACCATCATCAACGACGCCGGCACCTTCGTCTTCGGTGGCCACACCTTCCGCAGCCACGGTGATCGCGGTCTGGGCCCGGTGGACATGTACCGCTCGATCGTCAAGTCGAGCAACGTCTACTACTACTCGCTGGCCAACGAGATGGGCGTCGACCTGATGCACGAGCAGCTCTCGCCGATGGGCTTCGGCCGCAAGACCGGCATCGACGTCGACGGCGAGGTCAGCGGCCTGCTGCCGTCGACGGCGTGGAAGAAGAAGGCCTACCGCAAGGCCGAGCAGCAGCGCTGGTATGCGGGCGAGACGATCTCGCTGGGCATCGGCCAGGGCTACAACAACTTCACGATGCTGCAGCTGGCCAGCGCCACCTCAACGCTGGTGGCCGGTGGCCAGCGCTTCGAGCCGCGTCTGGTGCGCGAGATCGAAGCGGCTGTCAAGGGCATGCGCAACCAGCCCGAGCGGCAGGCGCTCGAGCCGCTGCCCTTTGCGGCGGACCATGTCGCCATCATCAAGCGCGCCCTGCATGGCGTGACGCAGGAAGGCACCTCGACACGCGTCTTCATGGGCGCTCCGTACCAGAGCGGCGGCAAGACCGGCACCGCGCAGGCCGTCGGCATCAAGGCCAACGAGAAGTATAAGGCGGAAAAGCTGGCCGAGCATCAGCGCGACCATTCGCTCTACATCGCCTTCGCGCCGCTCGATCAACCGACGATCGCCATGGCCGTGGTGGTGGAAAACGCCGGCTTCGGCTCCGAAGCTGCCGCGCCGATCGCGCGCCGCGTCTTCGACTACTGGATTGCCGGCCTGTGGCCCAACGACGAAGACATGGCGGCCACGCAGATCGGCAAGTCGAGCGCGCCGATCGGCAAGCCACGCGACGCCAAGGACGTGCTGCTGCCGGGCCTGGTGGGCGGTGGCCTGGCGCAGACGGTGACCTCGGCGCCGGGGCCGGTGGCATTGAACGAGAAAAAATGAGCAGCGTCTACGAGCAGCCCTCGTTTTGGCAGCGCATCAAGCCGATCCTGTTCGGTTTTGACGGCCTGCTGTTGACCGCCGCACTGCTGCTCGCCGCCTTCGGCCTGATGACGATGTACTCGGCGGGCTTCGACCATGGCACGCGTTTTGTCGATCACGGCCGCAACATGCTGATTGCACTGCTGATCATGTGGGCGGTGTCGCAGGTGCCGCCGCAGCGACTGATGGCGCTGGCCGTGCCGATCTACACCATCGGCATCGCCCTGCTGATCACCACCGCCGTGTTCGGCATCACCAAGAAGGGCGCCACGCGCTGGCTCGACATCGGCGTGACCATCATCCAGCCCAGCGAAATCCTCAAGCTGGCGACGCCGTTGATGCTGGCCTGGTGGTTCCAGACCTGCGAGGGCCGCATGCGCATGGCCGAATGGGTGATCGCCAGCGTGATCCTGCTCGTGCCTTTCCTGATGGTGGCCAAGCAGCCCGACCTCGGCACCGCGGTGCTGATCCTGTCGGCCGGCCTGTACGTGCTGTTCTTCGCCGGCCTGTCATGGAAGCTGATCGTGCCGGTGATGCTGGCTGCCGGCGTGGCCATCGCCGCCTTGATCGCCTTCGAGCCCCGCATCTGCCAACCGGGCGTGGATTGGCCGCTGCTCAAGGAATACCAGCAGACGCGCATCTGCACTTTGCTCGACCCGACCAAGGACCCGCTGGGCAGGGGTTTTCACATTCTGCAGGGCATGATCGCCATCGGTTCGGGCGGCGTCTACGGCAAGGGCTTCATGCAGGGCACGCAGACGCATCTCGAGTTCATTCCCGAGCGCACCACCGACTTCATCTTCGCCGCGTTTTCCGAAGAGTTCGGCCTCATCGGCACGATCGGTTTGCTGCTGGCCTTCACCTTCCTGATCTTTCGCGGCCTGTTCATCGCTGCGCTGGCGCCGACGCTGTTCACTCGCCTGCTCGCCGGCTCGATCACCTTGTCGATCTTCACCTACGTGTTCGTCAACATGGGCATGGTCAGCGGCATCCTGCCGGTGGTGGGCATTCCACTGCCATTCGTCAGCTACGGCGGCACGGCAATGGTGACGCTGGGGCTGGCGATCGGCATGTTGATGTCGATATCGCGCAGCCGGCGCCTGATGCAGAGCTGACGGGGCGCACGGTCACGTCGCCGCTGTGGGCAGACGCACCGTGATCCGGGTCCCCGGCGACAGCGCACGCGCATTCATGGCCTCGACGCTCACCGTTCCGCCATGGCGCTGCACGATCTCATGCACGATGGCCAGGCCCAGCCCCGAGCCGTCGACTTCGGTGCCGAGCCCGCGGTAGAAGGGCTGAAAGACGAGTTCGCGCTCGGCCTCGGCAATGCCGGGGCCGTTGTCCTCGACCTGCAGCACCGCCATCTGGCCAAAGGGGTCGGGCAACAGGCGCACCGTGACCGTGCCGCCGCCGGGCGTGTATTGCACGGCGTTGTCGACCAGGTTGCGCATCAGCTCGCGCACCAGCACCGCCTCGCCGACGACGCGCGGGGCCTCGGCGTCCTTGGCGCCGGGGCCCTCGAAGCCGAGGTCGATGCCCTTGGCCAGCGCCCGCGGCACGAAGTCGTGAACGACCTCGGTGGCCAGCGCCGCCAGGTTGAAAGGCTGCACGCGACGCGCTTCGTTGGCGTCCTCGGCGCGCGCCATGGCCAGCAGCTGGTTGACCATGTGCGCGGCCTGCTGCGACGAACGCGCGATCTGCTGCAACGAGCGCATGACCGCCTTGGCCTCACCGCCTTCGGCTTCGCGCTGCGCCAGCTCAGCCTGCATGCGCAAGCCGGCCAGCGGCGTCTTCAACTGGTGCGCCGCATCGGCCAGAAAATGCTTCTGCGCGCTGATCGACCGGTCCAGCCGCGCCAGCAGGCCGTTGATCGCGTCGACCAGCGGGCTCACTTCCTCCGGTGCGGCGCGTTCGTCGATCGGCGACAGATCGCCGATGGCGCGCTGGCGGATGCGGCGCTGCAACTCGTCGAGCGGGCGCAGGCCGCGCGACAGCGCAAACCAGATCAGCACCACCGCCAGCGGCAGGATGGCGAACTGCGACAACATCACGCCGCGCGCGATCTCGGCGGCCAGTTGCGAGCGCTTGTCGAGCGTCTCGGCCACCTGCACCAGCGGCGGCGCCAGGTTGTCGCCGGGCAGGGCGCCCACCGGCACCCACAGGTAGGCCACGCGCACCGGGCGGCCCCCGAGCTCATCGTCGCGCAGCCGCACGTCGCCGTCGGCGCGCGGGGTTTCGTCAGGCACGGGCACGGCGGGGTCACCGGCCACACGCTCGCCGCGCGTGCCCAGCACCTGGTAGTAAAAGCTGTCCGAGTCTTCGCCGCGCATCAAGGCCACCGAGACCTCGGGCAGATTGAAGCGCGCTTGCGGCGCCGTGGCGGCCGGCACGCTGACGCGCCGCGCCAGCGTGCGTGCGGTCTCCGACAGGTCGCGGTCGAACGGCCGGTTGGCAATGCCCTGCGCCGCCACCCAGATGATGACCACCGACAACGGCCACAGCAGCAGCAGCGGTACCAGCAACCAATCGAGGATGTCGCCGAACAGCGAGCGCTGAGGGCGGTCGCCAGGTTGTGTTGGCATTCAATCGTGCCCGCGCCGGAGCACCATCAGGCGGAGATTTTCTCCAGGCAGTAGCCCAGGCCGCGCACCGTCGCAATACGGATCGGGCCGCGTTCGATCTTCTTGCGCAGACGGTGGATGTAGACCTCGATGGCGTTGTTGCTGACCTCCTCGCCCCACTCGCACAGGCGCTCGACGAGCTGATCCTTGCTGACCAGCCGGCCGGCTCGCTGCAGCAGCACTTCGAGCAGCGAGATCTCACGCGCCGACAGCTCGATCATCTGCTCGTCGATGTAGCACACGCGGCCGGTGGCATCGAAAGTCAGGGGCCCGTGCTTGAGCAGGTTGCTGGCCGTGCCCAGGCCACGGCGCATCAACGCCCGCACACGCGCTTCGAGTTCCTGCAGCGAGAACGGCTTGGCCATGTAGTCGTCGGCGCCCAGGTCGAGCCCCTTGACCCGCTGCTCGATGCTGTCGGCCGCGGTCAGGATCAGCACCGGCGTGGCCGAGCCGCGAGCGCGGAATTTGCGCAGCACATCCAGGCCGTGCACCTTGGGCAGCCCCAGGTCGAGGATCACCAGGTCGAATTCGTGCGACGCCAACGCCGCCTCGGCCTCGCTGCCCGACGCCACATGGTCGGCTGCGTAGCCCGCGGCGCGCAGCGAGCGCAGCAGGCCGTCGGCCAGCACCTGATCGTCTTCGGCAACGAGGACTCGCATGGCTCGATTCTCCCTTTGAGCAGATTCAGGCAAGCCTAGGCTTTCACCCGCTTGACGGAATACAAACCCTGTACGAATATCCAGTTATCGCGCACAATCCGCGAACCCCAACGCCACTCATCCGGAGACCCGCATGGACGCCCCCGTCAAAGCCCTCAACACCGAAAAAGCCAAGGCCCTGCAAGCGGCGCTGGCGCAGATCGACAAGCAATTCGGCAAGGGCTCGATCATGCGCCTGGGCGACGGCGAAGTGGTCGAGGCCATCGAGGCGGTGTCCACCGGCTCGCTCGGCCTGGACATCGCGCTGGGCATCGGCGGCCTGCCGCGTGGCCGGGTGATCGAGATCTACGGCCCGGAGTCGAGCGGCAAGACCACGCTGACGCTGCAGGTCATTGCCGAAATGCAGAAGCTCGCCGGCACCTGCGCCTTCATCGACGCCGAGCACGCCCTGGACGCGCAGTACGCGCAAAAGCTCGGCGTCAACCTGCAGGAGCTGCTGATCAGCCAGCCCGACACCGGCGAGCAGGCGCTCGAAATCGTCGATGCGCTGGTGCGCTCCGGCTCGGTCGACCTGATCGTCATCGACTCGGTGGCCGCGCTCACGCCCAAGGCCGAACTCGAGGGCGAAATGGGCGACAGCCTGCCCGGCCTGCAAGCGCGCCTGATGAGCCAAGCCCTGCGCAAGCTCACGGCCAACATCAAGAAGTCCAACACCATGGTCATCTTCATCAACCAGATCCGCATGAAGATCGGCGTCATGTTCGGCAACCCCGAAACCACCACCGGCGGCAACGCGCTCAAGTTCTATGCCTCGGTGCGCCTGGACATCCGCCGCACCGGCAGCATCAAGAAGGGCGACGAAGTCATCGGCAGTGAAACCAAGGTCAAGGTCGTCAAGAACAAGGTCAGCCCGCCGTTCAAGACCGCCGAGTTCGACATCCTCTACGGCGAGGGCATCAGCCGCGAGGGCGAGATCATCGACATGGGCGTCGCCGCCAACATCCTCGAAAAATCCGGCTCCTGGTACGCCTACAACGGCGAAAAGATCGGCCAGGGCAAGGACAACGCGCGCGAGTTCCTGCGCGAGAACGCCGATGTGGCCATCGAGATCGAGAACAAGGTGCGCGAGTCGATGGGCATTCCGCTGCTGCCGGCAGCCTCCGAAGCCTGAGCCTGTGATGGCGGCCCGGCCGCCCCCGTCGCTCAAGGGCCGCGCGCTGCAGTGGCTGTCGCAGCGTGAACACAGCCGCCTGGAATTGCGGCGCAAGCTGATGCGTGCGGCGCGGCTGCGCGACGACGCTGCTGCTGCAGAGACGGGCGAAGCCACGCCAGCAGAGGCGGCAGACCGCGTGGCCGAAGTCGATGCCCTGCTCGACTGGCTCGCCGAGCACCGCTACCTGAGCGAGGCCCGCTTCGTCGAATCTCGCATCCATGCCCGCGCCGCCCGCTTTGGCCAGCGTCGCATCGCACAGGAGCTTGGCCAGCATGGTGCCGTGCTCGACCCCGAAACGGCGAAGCGCCTTCAGGCCAGTGAGTTCGAGCGCGCCAAAGCCGTCTGGGCGCGCCGCTTCGGCACCGAGCCGGCTGCAAACGCCGCCATGCGGGCCAAGCAAATGCGCTTTCTCGCCGGCCGCGGCTTTGACAGCCACGTCATCCGCCGCGTCGTCAAGGGCGGCGACTCGGACTGAGTGCGTCAGTTCTGGTGCAGCGCCCCATGCTAAATTCGTCGCGCCCCTGAAACCCGCCCGACTTTGCGGCATGCCTGTTGCCGCGACATCCCCATGAAAATCCACGAATACCAAGGCAAGGAACTCCTGCGCCAGTTCGCCGTGCCCGTTCCGCGCGGCTACCCGGCCTTCTCGGTCCGCGAAGCCAGCGAGGCGGCGCAAAAGCTCGGCGGCAGCGTCTGGGTCGTCAAGGCCCAGATCCATGCCGGCGGCCGCGGCAAAGGCGGCGGCGTGAAGCTCGCGCGCTCGATGCCCGAGGTTGAAGCCTTGGCCGGCGAGATCCTCGGCATGCAGTTGAAGACGCACCAGACCGGCCCGGCCGGCCAGAAGGTGCGCCGGCTGCTGATCGAAGAAGGTGCCGACATCAAGAAGGAGTATTACGTTGCGGCGCTCACCGACCGCGCGACGCAGAAGGTCGCCATGATGGCCAGCTCCGAAGGCGGCATGGACATCGAAGAGGTGGCGCACAAGACGCCGGAGAAGATCATCAAGGTCTTCGTCGACCCGGCCACGGGGCTCACCGACGCCCAGGCGGGTCAGCTGGCCGATGGCATCGGCGTGCCGGCCGCGAGCAAGGCACAAGCCGTCGATGTGCTGAAGAATCTCTACCGCTGCTACATGGACACCGATGCCAGCCTGGCCGAGATCAACCCGCTGATCCTCGAAGGCTCCGTGAATGGCAAGCCGGGCAACATCAAGGCCCTCGACGCCAAGTTCAACTTCGACGCCAACGCGCTGTTCCGCCACCCCGAGATCGTGGCCTACCGCGACCTCGATGAAGAAGACCCGGCCGAAGTCGAAGCCAGCAAGTTCGACCTGTCCTACATCAGCCTCGACGGCAACATCGGCTGCCTGGTCAATGGCGCCGGCCTGGCGATGGCGACGATGGACACGATCAAGCTGTTCGGCGGCGAGCCGGCGAACTTCCTCGATGTCGGCGGCGGCGCGACGGCGGAAAAGGTCACCGAGGCCTTCAAGATCATGCTCAAGAACAGAGGAGTCAAGGGCATCCTGGTCAACATCTTCGGCGGCATCATGAAGTGCGACACCATCGCCGAGGGCGTGATCGCGGCGTGCAAGGCCGTCAACCTGTCGGTGCCACTGGTCGTGCGCATGAAAGGCACCAACGAAGATATCGGCAAGAAGCTGCTCAAGGAGTCCGGCCTGCCGATCATCAGCGCCGACACGATGGCAGAAGCAGCCACCCAGATCGTTGCCGCGGTGAAATGAGGGAGATCGCATGTCCATCCTGATCAACAAGGACACCCGGGTCATCACCCAGGGCATCACCGGCAAGACGGGGCAGTTCCACACCCGCATGTGCCGCGACTACGCCAACGGCAAGAGCTGTTTCGTCGCCGGCGTCAACCCGAAGAAGGCCGGCGAGGATTTCGAGGGCATTCCGATTCATGCCTCGGTCAAGGACGCCAAGGCAGCCACCGGCGCCACGGTGAGCGTGATCTACGTACCGCCGGCGGGCGCCGCGGCTGCGATCTGGGAGGCGGCGCAAGCCGACCTCGACCTCGTGATCTGCATCACCGAGGGCATCCCGATTCGCGACATGCTCGAGGTGCGCAACCGCATGAAGGCCAAGGAAGCGGCCGGCGGCAAGAAAACGCTGCTGCTGGGGCCCAATTGCCCCGGCACGATCACGCCCGACGAGATCAAGATCGGCATCATGCCCGGCCACATCCACCGCAAGGGCCGCATCGGTGTGGTCTCGCGCTCCGGCACGCTGACCTATGAAGCCGTGGCGCAGTTGACCGAGATCGGCCTCGGCCAGTCGAGCGCCGTCGGCATCGGCGGCGACCCGATCAACGGCCTGAAGCACATCGACGTGATGCAACTCTTCAACGACGACCCGGACACCGACGCGGTGATCATGATCGGCGAGATCGGTGGCCCCGACGAGGCCGACGCCGCGCGCTGGTGCAAGGCGAACATGAAAAAACCGATCGTCGGCTTCATCGCCGGCGTCACTGCGCCTGCGGGCAAGCGCATGGGCCACGCCGGCGCGCTGATCTCGGGCGGCGCCGATACTGCCGACGCCAAGCTGGCCATCATGGAGGAATGCGGCTTCACGGTGACGCGCAATCCGTCGGAAATGGGCAAGCTGCTCAAAGCGCTGATCTGAGCCTCGCCTGCACCGTTGCCGCGGCCATGCACCGGTTCGCCGCGGCGACGGCGGCTCCAGCGCATTGCGGCAACATGGGCGCCCGATGAACCCCTTCGCCCGCCTGTTTGAACGCTTGTCGTCTGCCAAGTCCAGCGCTGCGGCCGGCGCCGAAGTGACGCTGACCGCCGAGTCGCTGGCACCGGGGACAGTGCTGGCCGGCGTGTCGATCGCGCAGGCGATCGGGCGCGGCGCCAGCGCCATCGTTTACAGCGGCCAGGACATCGCCAGCCACGCGCCGCGTGCCGTCAAGGTCTGGTGCCCGCGCACCGGCATCGGTGATGACCCGGCAGCCGCCCGCGAGCGTTTTCTGCAGGAGGCGCAACACAGCCTGCGCCTCGAGCATCCCGGCATCGTCCGTGTCTTTGGCGGCGGCTCGCAAGCCGGCCTGGCCTTCGTCATCATGGAGCTGCTGGCCGGCAGCAACCTGGCGCGCCATGCCACCGCCGAGCACCGCCTGCCCGAAGCCCTGGTGCTCGACATCGCCGCTCAACTGGGCGCGGCGCTGGCCCATGCGCACCGCCAGGGCGTCCTGCACCGCGACGTCAAGCCGTCGAACGCGCTGTTCGACCCGGCCACGCGCCGCGCCGCGCTGACGGACTTTGGACTGGCCCGTGCGCCCGACGCGCAGGCCTCACGCAGCGGCATGTTCCTCGGCTCGCCGGTGTACATGGCGCCTGAGCTGCTCGGCGGCGCCGCAGCCGACGCGCGCAGTGACCTCTATGCGCTGGGCGTGACGGTCTATGAGCTGCTGGCCGGCCGGCCGCCCTTCGCGGCGAGCTCCATGGGCAGCCTGCTGCGCGCCGTGGCGCGGCAGCCGCCGCCGCCGATGGCCAGTGTGCGACCGGCCCTGGCTGGCGCACTGGGCAGCAGCCTCGACGAGCTGCTGTCACCACTGCTGACAAAAGACCCAGCGCAGCGCTGCGCCGACGGCGACGCCTGGGCCGAGCGGGCACGTCAATTGGCGCGGCAGCTGCAGACGCCCGCAGGGTGAGGCCCCTGCGCGGCGCAATCCAACCGCGGCATACGCCACGAACGCCGATCGAACCGTGAAGCCACCGGCGGGCGCCGATGCAGTCGCGGCGGCCAGCCGAGGCACAATGCTGACCCACCATTTGACCTGACTTGGCGCCGGGCCGAGGCGCCGCTATACCCTACTTCCGTGCCGCAGACCCCCATGCCCATCGAGTTCTTCGGCGCCACCGACACGGGCCGCGCTCGCACCAACAACGAAGACTCGGTCGCCGTTGATGCTCACAACGCCTTGGCCATCCTGGCCGACGGCATGGGCGGCTACAACGCGGGCGAAGTGGCCAGCGGCATGGCCACGTCCTTCATCCAGACCGAACTCGGGCGCTGGCTCGATGAAGTCGGCGACTCGGCCACCGACCCCGAGGTGCGCCTGGTCGGGCGCGGTCAAGGCGTATGACGTGCGCTCCGAGACCAGGGAGCAGGCCGCATCGCT
>CAVPMY010000018.1:0-11223 GCA_963706685.1 uncultured beta proteobacterium | reverse complement strand
AATCGACTTGGAGGTCTTTGCAGCCGCGGGTGAGCACAGGGCGGCGGCATAGGGCATTGCGCGGCAGCGGTTCGGTGGTGAAGTGCCGAGCGTCGGCTTACTGGAGCGACTTGGAAAGATCCTTCCCGGCCATCAGCCGACGGTGGCCGCCGGCAGCTTCCTGGCATCTCACCTGCTAGTGCGCTCGCCCCTGGCGACCCAAGCGTAGTCAATCGAACGTAGGCGCCCGACAGGGCGATTGCGACGCCGTGCGCGGCTTAAGACCGTCCGAGGTCACGACCTCGGGCGTCATGCTTGCAAGCCGTCGGCCGACAGCCCCAGAAGGCACCCGAGGGCGCCCCGGTCCACTACGAACGTCAGCGCCCCAGCAGACCACGTTGCAACTGCTGGTGCAGCAGCACGCGGCCAGCTTCATCGCCCGAGCCGAAGCGTGCACCGGTGCCGAGCTGTCCCGGTTCATCAAGGATGAGCTAGACGCCTTCCTAAAACACGGCATCCTGCGCCGTAGGCAGCAGCACAACCTCTCCCCTGCGAGTTCAGCCTTGCCTTTGCTTCATGACGCACCATCGCGGCCATTCTCGAGTGGCCGTTGATCGAGAAGATCCTGATGCACCCTGCACTAGATGCCCAACCGCCGCCCAGGGCGCTGGCGCGAGAGCCGGTGCGGCATCAATCTGGCTGAGATGCATCCGTCGACCCTTCCCGATCCTTCAGGACCCCATGCGAGCGCCGCACGAGCTTCTTGAGCTGCGCGAGTCCGTCAGCTGATTTCAGGTCCAGCACCAGCGAACGCTTGCTGCGCCCGTAGACCTTCCAGTAGATCTCGTGGCACCTTCGCGCCAACGGCGCAGATCGTCACCCTCCTTGCGTTCGACCTTAATCACGTCGGCGCCGAAGTCGGCGAGGTACAGGCTGAGCATGTTGCCCGCCACCAGACGGGACAGATCCAGCACGTGCACGACGGCCAGGGGGCCGCAATGCTGCGGATCGAACTTGATCATCGAGGACCTTTCATGCCGCACAACTGGCGGCAGACATCCTGAGTGCCGAGTTCATCCAGGTGCGTTGGCGGCTTGCGCGCGTCAATTGCTTCCGACCAGCAAGCGCCGAAACAGATCGGGCGGTCCCATCTGCCCGCCCTTGAGCATCAGCTCGAGCCCGTTCAGCGCCTTGTCGTGCGCGTGCACACGCGTCAGCGAGACTCCGGCGCTCAACGTGCCCGACCAACTCAGCGCCCACGCGCCCACGGCGCGCAGCGCGATGCTGGATGTATCACCTCCCGCCACACCGACACGGCGCACCTGCGGGCTGCGCCTGAGCACCCTGACCAGCAGTTCGCCGCAGAGCTGCGCGACGGCCAATGGCGGCGGACCATCCGCGGCGGGCGGCGTGGTGCGCGCCATCACCGAGCGGCCCTGCGCCAGCGCGTCAATGCAGCGGCGCGCCAGCGCCTCGAGCGCTGCTTCATCACCTTGCAGCAAGGCCGGATCGATCGCCATCGCCTCGAACAGGTCTTGCGAGTGCTGCACCTGTGCGGCCGTCACGGGCGACAGGCTAGCCGACGAGCAGGAACACCGGTGAGCGTGACGCTGCCACCGGCCGCTCGAGCCGATCCACCGGCTTCACCCGGCCAATGCGCCAACGCCGCCTGCGCCACGCCGCTGGCGCCGAGCACGAGTTGCGGCCGCATCGTGGCGCGCTGCCACAACCAGCGGCCGAGCGTGTGCAGGTGCGTGTCGCTGGTGCTGTCGAAGAGCACTGCGTCGGGGCGTTCGCAAAGACCGCCGCCACGGCGCTATCCAGCACGTCGGCCTGCTGCACAGCGGCTTCCAAGGTGCGCAGATCGATCAGGCCAACGCGCGGCATGCCCAGCGAGCCGAGGTGGCGACGCAGATCGGCCTCGTGCATCGGTGTCACCGGGTGGCGGCTCATCGTTGGGTGGCGATCGATGCGGTGCACATCGCCGCCGGCTTGTGCGGTGGCGTACAGCTTGCCGAATGCGCAGTAGCGGCCGAGAGAGGGCTGGCCGCCGAAGACGCGCCAGCACCGGGTCATGGTCGGGCCGCCGCAGCGCCGCCGCGCCGATGGCCAGATTGCCGACCGCCGGCGCGCTGTCGAAAGTCGAGCAGCACTTGTAGTGCGTGATCGCCGGTGCCAGCTCGGCGAAGCAGCGCGGCCACCGGCGCCAGTTCGGCACGCATCGCATCGGGCGCCAGTGCGCGCGCGATGCCGGCGATGCCCAAGGCATCCAGCGGCCCGGCGGCCTCGAGCTGCGCGGGAGTCGGCACGGCGCAGGAACAGCAACGTGCGCTGCGCCGGCCGCAGCCAGCGTGGCCAGCGTGTCCGAGGCGCCGGTGAAGTCGTCGCCGTACCACGCGTAGCGCGGTGCCATCGCCGTCAGTGCCGGACCGGCCCGAACTTGTCGATCGCCGCGCGCAGTTCGGGTTGTGTCGCGGCGGCAGCGTCCAGGCCGCTGGCCTTGTTGCCAGGCGCGCCCAGGCCTGGCGCACGCTGGTCACGCCCGCGGCCGGGCCCATCGGATGCGCCAGGATGCCGCCGCCGCACATGAACATCAGGTCGGCGCTGGGCACGGCGTCCAAGGTCGGCGCCAGCGTGCCGGCCCACTGGCCGGACGAAAAGGCCGGCATCACCACGTCGGCCGCGTCGGCCGCATCGGCCAGCGGCGTCAGGCAGTCGCGTGCCGAATGCACCACCTCGTCGTCGTCCTGCGCGAACTTGCCGGCCAGGCCGTGCACATGCATGTGGTCGACACCGGCCAGCCGCCACAGCATCGAGTAGGGCTGGAAGTCGATGCCCAGCGCCGGGTGGCGCGACCACATGCCGTAGCCGTTGCGGTGACCGTGAATCGCCAGGTCGGTGTGCCGGCGCAAGCGCCTGCAGCGACGACAGGCCGACCCAGTTCAGGCTGACCATCACGCAGCTGCCTTCTTCGCGCTGCACCAGCTCGGCGTGGCGCAGCATCGCGTCGTGTTCGTCGCTGATGTGGAAGGCCACCATCACCTGCTTGCCGGTGGCGTCGCGATGCCGGCGCACCACGGCCATCACCGCGCGGATGCGTTCGGCCACCGGTGCGTGCACCGGGTCGGCGCAGCACTCGTCGTCCTTGATGAAGTCGATGCCGGCGCGGCACAGCTCGGCCGACCAGCGCAGCGGTCTCGTCGGCCGAAAGACCCACGTTGGGCTTGATGATCGTGCCCACCAGCGGGCCTTCGCGCACGCCGGTCGCCGCGCGCGTGCCGGCCACCCCTTGGCGCGGGCGTTCGAAGCGGTCGCGGAAGTCGGCGGGAATGCGCAAGTGCTGCAAGCGCAGACCGGTGCTTTCACCCAGGTCGTACAGATTGCCGGCGACGGTGGCGGCCAGTGCCGTGCAGGTTGTGCGCCGATGTTGGCCAGCGGGAACGACACCGTCACGCGCGCCCGACGCCAGGGCCCCTGCGGATGATGGCGCTGCAGCCAGCTGCTGGGCAGGCTCGGGCGCGGCCAGCGCTTCGAGCTCGTCGACCGCGTCGACGGTGGCGCGGCTGCGCGCGCGCAGCGCGTCGCTCTCGCCGGCCACGCGCACGAAGGTGCCGCTGCTCTGCTCGCCGGCCAGCACCTCGGCCACGGCGCGCGGCTCGAGCGGCGTCTCGATCAGGTAGGTGGCCTGCAGCGTGTCGGGCTTGCGGGATCACAAGGTGTTCAGATCGGGGAAGGCACGCACCGGATGCTGGCCATCCCAGTCGACAGCCGCTTCGCGGATCAGCTTGAACAGCCGGCCCTTGGGGCCGGCGACTTCCGACAGCTCGATCGTCGTGCCGGGCATGCCCGACGCGTCTTCGAAGTAGACGAAGCGGCCGTTCTCGCCGACCTCGCCGCCCATGCAGACGACGAAGCCGGCCGCCTCGGCGCGCGCCAGGTCCTGGTCGAAGGCTTCGGTCCAGTAGGCCACGTGCTGCACGCCGCGAAACCCGGCCTGCGCTGAAGTCGCGGTACATCGACGGCACGTCGTTGCGCGTCTGCAGCAGCTCGATCTGCAGCGCACCGGCGTTGGCCAGCGCCACCGAGTTGTGCGGCTCGTAGCGCTGGCCGCGGTAGTGATAGTTCTTGATCGGCACGCGCGGGTTGTAGTACCAGGGGCCGACGCCCATCACCGACGACCAGTGCGCCATCGCGGCCTCGATGTCGGGCACGATGTAGGCGACCTGGCGGATCTCACCGAAAAAACGACTCATCTCGACTCACTTCACGATCAGGTTGGGCAGCCAGGTGCGAAAGCCCCGGCACGAAGGTCACGATCAGCAGCGCCGCCACCAGCGGCCACAGGAAGGGCAGCGCACCCGCCACCACACGCTGCAGCGGCAGCCGCGCCACCTGCGCCACCATGTACAGGCTCATGCCGACCGGCGGCGTCAGCAGGCCGATCATCAGGTTCAGCACCACCACCACCGCCAGGTGCACCGGGTCCACGCCGGCGGCCATCAGCGCCGGCGTGAAGATTGGCGCCAGGATCAGGATCGCCGCGATCGACTCCATCACCATTCCGACCACGAGCAGAATGCCGTTGACCAGCAGCAGCAACAACCATGGGTTCTTGCTCAGGCCGAGCATGAACTCGCTGACGTGCGTGGGCACCTGGTCGATCGTCAGCACCCAGGCGAACAAGGCTGCCGAGCCGACGATGAACAGCACGCTGGCCGTCGAGTGCACGGTCTCGCGCGCAGCCGCCACCACGCTGGCCCACGTCAACTCGCGGTAGACGACGGTGCCGAGCAGCAGCGCGTAGAGCACGGTGATGCCGGCCACCTCGGTTGGCCCGAACAAACCGCTGACCAGGCCGCCGATCAGGATCACCGGCGCCAGCAGTGCCGGAAAGGCCTTGACGAAGGCCTGGCCGAGCGTCGGGTCTTGGCTGCTGCGCACGTCGCGCGGCAGGTTCTGGCGCCGCGCCATGATGCCGATCTGCAGCATCAGCATCGCGGCGATCACCAACGCGGGAATCGCCCCGGCCAGCAGCACCTTCACGGCGCTGACTTCGGCCGCGGCCGCGAAAATGATGAGCGGGATGCTCGGCGGAAAAATCGGTCCGATGGTCGCCGCGGCCATCGTGATGCCGGCGGCGAACTCGTCGCGGTAGCCCTGCTCGCGCATCAGCTTGATCTGCGTGCCACCGAGCGCGCCGATGTCGGCCAGCGCCGCACCGGATATGCCTGAGAACACCAGGTTGGCGAGCACCGTCACATGGCCCAGGCCACCGCGGATGCCGCCCACCACCAGCCGAATCAGCACGAACAGATGCTTGGTGATGCCCGAGGCGCCGAACAGCGCCGCGGCCAGGATGAACATCGGCACCGCCAGCAGCGGCACCGAATCGAGTGCGTTGATCGTACGCTGCGCGACCACGGCCAGCGGCATGTCGTTGAAGCCGATCACCGTCGCCGCGGCCACGCCCATGGCCACCGCGATCGGCACGCCCATCATCATCGTGACGAGGAAGATGCCCAGCACCAGCAGGCTCATCATGGCGCGACTCCTTGCTTGCCCCGCGCGGCGCGCAGCACGCGCTGCAATGCCACCAGCGCGAACAGCGCCATGCCCAGCGCCGCCGGCAGGTAGTACAGCCAGTTCGGAATGCCCAGCGCGGCGGTGCCGAAGCTGGCGGCACGCTTCAGGAACAGCCAGCCGCCCCAGAGGAAAACCAGCGCAAAGCCGAGCACGATGACCTCGTTGAGCACGTTCAGCACTCGAGCGGCGCGGCCACGAAGACGGTGCAGCAGCAGCTCGACCTTGATGTGCTTGTCCTGCAGCAGCAGCAGCGGCACCGCCAGGTAGACCACGCCCAGACCGGCGTAGCGCGCCAGTTCCTCGGCCCAGGGCAAGCCGAGCGCGAAGACGTTGCGTGCCGTCACCTGCACGATGATGAAGGCGGTCATCACCGCCAGCAGCAACATCGCCACGCGCTCGAACATCCGGCAAAGCGAGGCCAGGAGCCCGGCCGGGGCCGCTTGGGCGCTGTTCATCAACGGGCTCGGCGCGAGCGCAGGACGGCTGCGGGCCTCACTTGACGGCCGCAATCTCCTTGTAGAGGTCGCCATAGGTGGCGCCGACCTTCTCGTTCACCGCCTTGTTCACCGAAGCCTTGAAGGCGTCGAGCTTCAGACCGTCGGCTGGGCCGATGACGGTCATCTTCAGTTCCTTCAGCTTCGCGGTCTCGTCGGCCTCGGAGTTGCGCACCATGTCCGTCGCGCGCTGGCGGACCTCGTCGGCCGCCTTGCTGACCGCGGCTTTCATCTCCGGCGACAGCCCCTGCCAGGACTTCTCGTTGATGACGATCAACTGCGCGTTCATGATGTGGCTGGTCAGCATCATGTGCGACTGCGCTTCGTACAACTTCGACGACAGCACCACGTTGACCGGGTTCTCCTGTCCGCTGACCACGCCGGTGGCCAGCGCGGTGGGCACTTCGCTCCAGTCGACCGGCACCGGCACCGCGCCCAGCCCGGCCACGGCGGTGGTGTAGATCGGGAACGGGATGGCGCGGATCTTCACACCCTGCAGATCGCTCGGCTGGTAGGCGGCCTTCTTGGCAGTGAGCTGGCGCGTGCCGAAGTAGTAGCCGTAGAGCACACGCACGCCGGCGGCCTTGATCAAGCCGTCGTTCAATTTCTTCATCACCGGTGAGTTCGTATCGACGACCTTCATCAAGTGGTCGACATCGCGGTACAGATAGGGCGTGTCGAGCGCGGCGAAGGGCGCATACAGCGAGCCGATGCCCGCGGCGGTGTTGTGCGACAGCGCGATCGTGCCGGTGGACACCGCCTCGGCCAGCTCCTGCAACTTGCCCAGTTGCGACGACGGATAGACCGTCAACTTGATCTGGCCGTTGCTGTGCTTGGCCACGGCTTCGGCGAACCAGGCGGCCTGCATGCCCGCCGCGCTGGTTGGCGGGTTCATATGGCCGTAGCGAAACTCCATCACCTTCTGCGCCTGCGCAGGCGCGCTCAGCCAGGCAAGCGCAGCTGCGGTGGCGAGGCCCAGCAACGCACGGCGAGGCAGGATCGTGAAATTGATGGTCATGGCTTGTCTCCGGAGTTGTGGCATCAGGCACCGGTGTCGCGCCCGGCTTGCGTCGAATCCGCACCTTAAGGTCCAATGCGGCTCGTCGCAATCGCCCACCGTGATGGTTTTTGATGGGATCCTCTCGCAGCCGCATCGCCGACCTCGCGCGCATCGCCGGTGTCTCCACCGCGACGGTCGACCGCGTGCTGCACGGCCGCAGCAACGTGCGCGCGGCCACGGCGCAGCGCGTGCTGCGCGCTGCGGCCGACCTGGAGTACCTGCCGGAGGCCGAACTGTGGCGGGCACTGCAACCGCCGCCGATGGAACTGGCCTTCCTGCTGCCCGCAGGAACCAACCGCTATCTGCGCATGCTCGGCGACAGTGTCGGCGCCGCGGCGCCAGCGCTGACGCCCTACAACGTTCGCTGCCGCGCGCACTTCATCGACAGCTTCGATCCGGCGCGGGTGGCGGCGGCGCTGCGCCGCCATGGCGCGCAAGGCGCAGGGCCTGGCCTTCATGGCGCTGGAGCACCCGCGCGTGCGCCAGGCGGTGGACGACCTGGCCGAGCAGGGAGTGCCGGTGGTAACCCTGATCTCAGACCTGTCGCCCTCGCGTCGCGTGGCCACTGTCGGCCTGGACAACCGTGCTGCCGGTCGCACCGCCGCCCACTTGATCGGCCGCCTTGTCGGTCCGCGCCATGGGTCCGTCGCGATGATCGCCGGGTCGCTCTCCTATCGCGGCCACGAAGAGCGCGAGATGGGATTCATGGGCCTGATGCAGGAGCAGTTTCCGCAACTGCACGTCGTTGGCGTGCGCGAAGGCCGCGACGACGCGCAGACCAACTACCGCCAGGTCTGCGCGCTGCTGCGCCAGCACCCCGACCTCGTCGGCCTGTACAACATCGGCGGCGGTGCCGAAGGCGTGGGCCGCGCGCTGCAAGAGCGCCGCGGCGGCGAGCGCGTCGTCTTCGTGGCCCACGGTCTGACGCCCGACACGCGCGCGCTGCTGATCGACGGCACGCTCGACGCCGTGCTCAACCAACATCCGCAGACGATGATCCTGAACACGGTGCGCATCTTTACCAACCTGCGCGACGGTCGCAGCCCCACGGCAGGTGTCGAGCCGATGCGCATAAGCATCGTGCTGCGCGAGAACCTGCCGTAGGTCGCGCGGGTGTATGTTGCGCGAAGGCGCCTGCCCTCGCGCACATCACTCTTGAGCCAACATCGCTCGGCCACAGGCCTCGATCCGAGGCGGCCGCACACCAAAGTCGATGCTCGTCATTTTTGGGGGAAGGACCGTGTGGTGGCAGCTTGAAAGGCATTTTGTCTGTCTGCTGTGGGTCGAGGGCCGCCCTCCACGCTGCTGAACTCGACGCCCGCATATTGTCATTCGGACTGTGCTGCTGGACTCGCAATGCAAGTCCAGCGCCACGGCGGCACGCGCGCGCGACGAGTCGAGTCAACGTGCGAGTTCGAGTAGGTGCAGATTCAACTTCGAGAACGAGCGGAAACCGCGGTCGAAGGTCACCATCTCGCAGTCGTGCGCCTGTGCAAGCGCCGCCAGCCAGGCGTCGGTCCACAGGTCGGGCGAAGGCTCGCGCCGAGCCACGTTGTCGTACCAGAGCTTGTCGTGCGCTGCCGGGACCTGATCGAGCACCTCGATCCGTGGATCGTCGATCAGGCTCTGGACCGCGGTCCAAGCCGCCGCCGGTCGGAGTACGGAGGAGCCCATGACCTTGGTGTTGGACAGCAGCCGCAGCAGGGCCATGCGCACCGGAAGGCTCACGCCGACGTCGCCGTTGTCGCATGAGTCCCACCAATCGGCGGCTGGCGCCTGGTGCGCATGCCCTTCGGTGATCAAGGGCAGGAGGACGTTTGCGTCAGCGATGCAGCGCACGCGCCTTGCTCACTTCGGAACGTTGGAGTTCTTCGGCGTCCAGGCGCTTGACGGCCTGCGGGGTCAGGCGGCGCAGCGGGGCATCGGCGGCGAGCTTGATTGGCGGCCGAGCAAGGCGCTTGCGCGGGCGCTCCGTGCTCGCCACCTCCCGCTGCAAGGCATCGATCACCAGCTGGCGCAGTGTCGAGCCTCTCTCGACGGCTTCGATTTTCGCGCGCCGGAGAATGTCGTCGGGCAGATCGAGTGTCGTTCGCATTGCGGTCACCCACATTTATGCTTTCCTGCCTGCACTGTAGCAGAAGCGGGCTGGCGACCGTCGATCGCGCCGCGCCCCGGCAGAGACTGGCGAAAAGTCGCCTCTGTGTCGTGAGCGCAATCGCGCAGCCGGATCGGAATTCGACTGCTCGGCGACGCAAAGCAGCAAGGCAAGTCGGGCGAGCTGCGTCGCGTCGCCCTGCGCAGCGGAACGGCGGCTTTCGGGCAATCAGTTCGCGACTTGCAAGGGCCGCAATGGGTCCAGACTGTGTGAAAACCCAACCCGCCGCCTATATTGATCGCATCGCGACGTCGGGGCGCGGACATGAAGCGATTTGTCGAAGGCGAGGATCGAACACAGATCACGCTGCTACCGGAGTGCCTGGACGACTACGTTGCTGAGGACAATCCCGTTCGCGTCGTGGAGGTCTTCGTCGACGAGCTCGACCTCGGAGGTCTCGGCTTCGAAGGTGTTGATCCGGCGGCCACTGGGCGGCCGGCCTATCACCCGTCGGTGCTGCTGAAGATCTACATCTACGGCTACCTCAATCGCATCCAGTCCAGCCGCCGCCTGGAGCGCGAGAGCCAGCGCAATGTCGAACTCATGTGGTTGGCCCAACGACTGACGCCAGACTTCAAGACCATCGCCGACTTCCGCCGCGACAACGGCCGAGCGATACGCAACGCGTGCCGCCAATTCGTCGTCCTGTGTCGCAAGCTCGATCTGTTCTCGCAGTCCATCGTGGCCATCGACGGCAGCAAGTTCAAGGCGGTGAACAACCGCGACCGCAACTTCACCGACGCCAAGATCAAGCGGCGCATTGAGCAGATCGAACAAAGCATTGATCGCTACCTGGCAGCGATGGACACGGCCGACCGCACGCAGTCCGAAGTCGCCGAACCCAAGGCTGTGCGGCTGAAGGACAAGATCGAGAAGCTCAAGGCGCAGATGCAAGGTCTGAAGCAGATGGAGCAACGCCTGCGCGACGCGCCCGACGGCCAGGTCTCGTTGACCGACCCGGATGCCCGCTCCATGGCCACCAGCGGCCGGGGCACCGGCGTCGTTGGCTACAACGTCCAGACCGCGGTCGATGACAAGCATCACCTGATCGTCGCGCACGAGGTCACCAACGTCGGCAACGACAGGACCCAGCTGGCGTCGATGGCGCAGCAGGCCCGTGATGCCACGGGCATCGACAGCCTCACGGTCGTTGCCGATCGCGGCTACTTCAAAGGTGACGAGATCCTCAAGTGCGAGCAGGTGGGCATCACCGCCTATGTCCCGAAGCCGTTGACCTCGAACAGCAAAGCGGACGGACGCTTCGGCAAGCAGGACTTCGTCTACCTGCCGGAGAAGAACGAATACCGATGTCCTGCGGGCCAGAGCCTGATCTATCGGTACACGAACCTCGAGGCCGGCCTGACCACCCATGCGTACTGGACCTCGAGCTGCCAGCAGTGCTCGATCAAGTCGCAGTGCACCAAGCTCTCATACCGGCGCGTGCGGCGCTGGGAGCACGAGGACGTGATCGATGCGATGCAGCGACGACTCGACCGTGAGCCTGAGAGGATGCGACAGCGAAGGCAGACGGTCGAGCACCCGTTCGGAACCATCAAGCACTGGATGGGTTCGACGCACTTCCTGACCAAGACGATCGGGCGCGTGAGTACCGAAATGAGCCTTCATGTGCTCGCATACAACCTCAAGCGCGTGATGAGCGTACTCGGCATAGCGGAAACGATGAAGGCGATGCGGTTGACGGGGGCCTGAGCCTTCTTGCGCATCGAAAACTGCCCTTCGTCGGCCTCGCAAGCAAGAAAAGGTATTGCCGCGAACAGCGCACCACTGTGCACCGACGCCGGCATCAATGCGTCGGTCACTTCCCCGTTCCGGGCAATGCTCATCCAAATTGCGTTCTCACACGGCCTGGGTCGCGAAGAGCCGGCCGAGCCAAGCAGTACCGGTCGTTCCGGCCAGTACCGGGACAGCACCGATCGGGTGACTGCTGACCG
>CAVPMY010000017.1:0-595048 GCA_963706685.1 uncultured beta proteobacterium | reverse complement strand
GCGCCGATTCAAATCTGAGCCACCGTGCCGACCAATATTGAGCCAGGGGTGGAAGCCGACGTTGAGATGGTCGGCTGTGGATAAGTGTAGGTCTTTGCCTGGTTCGTTGATCTCCTCGGTGCTGGGTTGATCGCGCGGGGGAAGACGCGCAGGGCGTAGCCCGTAGCGGCTTTCCCCGCGCGGCGCCGGCTTCAGATGTTGTCGTCTGCGCGGTTCTTGCTTGGCGCCTTTGCGCGCCTGCTCGCGTGCCTTGATGCGCTTCTTGGCCTGGGCCGTGCTGCGGCTGAAGCGGATCGACTCGTTGCCCGTCTCCACGATGTGGCAGTGGTGCGTGAGCCGGTCCAGCAGCGCCGTCGTCATCTTCGCGTCGCCGAACACGCTGGACCATTCGGCGAAGTCCAGGTTGGTCGTGATCATCACGCTGGTGTGCTCGTACAGCTCGGCTGAGCAGATGGAACAGCAGCGCCCCGCCGGCCTGGCTGAACGGCAGGTAGCCCAGTTCGTCGAGGATGACGAGATCCATGCGCAGCAGGCTCACGGCGATGCGCCCGGCCTTGCCCTGCGCCTTCTCCTGCTCCAGCGCATTGACCAGATCGACCGTCGAGTAGAAGCGCACCCGCTTGCCATGCCGCGTGATGGCCGACACGCCGATGGCCGTGGCCAGGTGCGTCTTGCCCGTGCCGGGCCCGCCGACCAGCACGACGTTGTGCGCGTCGTCGGTGAAGGCCGCCGTGGCCAGCGTGCCCACGAGCTTGCGATCCACCGGCGAGACCTCGAAGTCGAAGCCCGCCAGGTCGCGGTGCACCGGGAACCTCGCCGCGTGCATCTGGTGGCTCACCGAGCGCATGGCCCGGTCGGTGCCCTCGGCCTGCAGCAGGTGCTCGATCAGCCAGCGCGAGGACTCGATGCCGGCGTTGCCGCCTTGCTCGACCAGATCGGCCCAGGCGCCGGCCATGCCGTGCAGGCGCAGCTGCTTGAGTTCGACCATCACGTCACGCTGCGTCATGGTCGGCCTCCTCGGTGCTGTCGTTGGCGCTGTCCTCGGCGGCGTTGTCGGTACCGCCCGCGCGCAGGCGGTCGTAGCGCGCCGTGTTGGCCAGCGGCGGCGTCGACGTCTGCAACTGCGTCGCGGCCGTCTGGCGGCGGCGGCGCCGCATTCAGCCGCCCGAGCACGTTGACCACATGCTCCACGCTGACCTTGCCCGGTGGCCCGGTCTCCAGCGCCAATTCCACCGCCACCAGCACCGCGTCCAGCCCGGCCGTGAGCACGATGGCCAGCACCTGCGCCATCACCCGGTCGCCGCCCGGGTTGCGCAGCAGCCCTCGGCGCAACCGCTGCAGCGGCTCGGGCATGTCGGCGAACGGCGCGCCGTTGCGCAGTGCGCCGGGCTTCCTCTGCAGCAGCGGGATGTAGTGCTGCCAGTCGTAGCGGGTCTCGCCGGCGTTGCTCAGGCGGTCGTGACGGGCGACGACGTTGTCGTCGGCCACCACGACGACGCGGGCCGGGTACAGCCGCGTGCTGACCATCTGCCCGACCAGCTCGCACGGCACCGAGTAGCGGTTGCGCGCCACCGACACCAGGCAGGTGCTCGATACCCGGGCCGGCTTCTCGACGTAGCCGTCGAACGGCGCGGGCATGGGCATCAGGTGCGGCCGCTCGTGCTCGAGCATCTCGGCCACGCTGAACTGCTCGTGCTCGGGGTGGCGAACCTCGTCCCACAGTGCTCGGCAGCGCTGGCCCAGCCAGGCGTTGAGTTCGGCGAAGCTGCCCCAGCGCTGCTTGGCCGCGTCGATCCAGATGCGCCGACGGCTGTCCTGCACGTTCTTCTCGACGACGCCCTTCTCCCAGCCGGTGGCGACGTTGCAGAAGTCGGGGTCGACCAGGTAGTGCGCGCACATGGTGGCGAAGCGCTCGTTGACGATGCGGCCCTTGCCCTTCTTGACCTTGTCCACCGCCGTCTTCATGTTGTCGTAGATGCCGCGCCGGGCAACGCCGCCCAGCGCCGCGAACGATCGGGTGTGGGCGTCGAACAGCATCTCGTGGCCCTGGCTCGGGTAGGCCACCAGCCAGAACGCCCGGCTGGCGCACAGCTTCATGTGCGAGACCTGCGCGCGGTAGTAGATACCGCCGACCACGAGGCCTTCCTCGCTCCAGTCGAACTGGTACGCCTCGCCCAGCTCGAAGGCCAGCGGCACGAAGGCCTTGGCCGATGCCCCTTGGCCGTCGGCCTGGCGCCACGCGCGGATGAAGTCGGTCACCCGGGTGTAGCCGCCGTCGTAGCCCGCGCCCTTGATCTCGGCGTACAGCGCCTTGGCCGTGCGGCGCTCGTGTCGAGCTCTCCGGGCGTCGGCCTTCAGGGCCTGCTTGAGCGCGTCGTCGAACGCGCTGAGCTTGCTCGGTTGCTCGCCGCGCCGGTACTTTGGCGGGCCGTCGACCTGGCCATGCAGCCACTTCGCAACCGTGTTGCGCGACAGCCCCGTGATGCGCGCGATCTCGCGCTCCGCTTTGTTCTTCCGGCTATGCAAACGCCGAATCCTGCCAATCATGTCCATGGTGATCACTCCTCGTCCTCTGCTGCACAAAAAAGCAGCAGGGTAGGTTGAACACCTGGCTCAGTTTTGGGTCGGCACAACCCTCAAAAGTGGCTCAGTTTTCGGTCGGCGCCAACACCGGTGTGAACCTTCCGGGGTTTACCGCCATCAACACGCACCGCTCGCGGCGCAGATCTCCCCAGGTAAGAACGCGAACTGTCGGTGCACAGGCGCCGCATTTACCGTAGGCTGCGTACCGGTGGGCTTTGCTGTCATGTGCCAGCTCGCCTCGCCGCCCTCGGCCTTGTATGCGGTTCGTGTTCCTCGCCTCGCACCTCCTGCACTCCGGCTTCCTCCGAACATTCCCTCGCGGGTCTGCCCTTGCCTTCGGCTCGTGGTTATCCTTCGCTCACGATGAGTCCAAAGCGGTACTCCCACAGGGGACTTGCACCCCATAAGCTCGCGCCCATGCTGGGCGCACACCCGTCGTTCCAGCGGACGGCCTACGGCCGCCGCTGAACTCCAACTACAAGGGCTTCCCCCTTTGTCAAGCGAATGAACTCCTCGAGCCGCGCAGCGGCTCGATTCACTTCTGACTTTTCTTGTCGTCGATCTACAGCTTCACCGCGCTGCTGCGCATCGCGTCGATCTGTCGAGCCAAGGTGCGGACGGACAAACTACAACCGGTCATCGATGCAGCGTTGCTCGTTGCCGAGCGTGGCTGCGGACCCTGATGAAAGACGCGCGCGGGGGCCTCATTCGTTAGCCGAGGACGTCTGGACGACCGCCTCCTCGAGCTAAACAGGCACACCCCGCGCAGGTCCAACCTTGCTCATCAACGCAGTCGCATCACGCGGTGGAAGTCTTCGACGTCAAGGACCCGACGTCGTTGGGGCCCCCTTCCCGGGACCGGGAAGGGCGGGGGGATGGGTCGAGCGTGGGTCTGGCTTCATGACGCTCACGCCGGCAGCTTGAACTGCTCGCCGCGCGCGAGCATGGCCCAGGCCATGCGCGCGTTCTTGGCCGCGATGGCGACGACGGCCTTCCAGTAGCCGCGCCGCTGCTCCAGCGCGATCGCCCAGCGGCTCAACGAGTCGGTCTTGTTCTTGGCCGCGGCGAGCACCGCCCGGGCGCCCAGGATCAGCATCGTGCGCAGGTACGCATCGCCGGCCTTGGTGATGCGCCCCAGTCGCGTCTTGCCGCCCGAGCTGTACTGCCCCGGCGTCAAGCCCAGCCAGGCCGCGAACTGGCGGCCGCACCGGAACTCGTGGCCGTTGCCGATCATCGCCAGGATTGCCGTGGCCGTCGTCGGGCCAACGCCCGACAAGCGCATCAAGGCCTTGGCCCGCTCGTCCTGGCGCGCGATCGTCTGGATGTGCGCGTCGTACTGCGCGATGCGCTCATCGAGCCGGTGCAGCTCGCTCAGCAGATCGCCGACGACGGTGTTGGCCCAGCCGGGCAGATCCTCCAAGCACGCACCGGCCTCGCGCCGCACCGTGGCGGCCTTCAAGCGGCAGCACGATGCCCAGCTCGCTGAGCAGGCCGCGCAGCCGGTTGATCGTGGCAGTGCGCGCTTCGACAAAACCTTGGCGGGCGCGGTGCACCATCAACCGGGCCTGCTGGTCGATGGTCTTCACCGGCACGAAGCGCATCGCAGGCCGTTGCACCGCTTCGCAGATCGCGGCCGCATCGGCCGCGTCGTTCTTGCCGCGCGCACCGCTCATGCGGTACGGCGGCCACGAACTTGGGCGCCATCAGGCGCACGCTGTGGCCGTGCGAGGCGAACAGCCGGGCCCAGTGATGGCCGCCCGAGCAGGCCTCCATGGCCACGGTACAGGGCGGCAAGGACGCGATCAGCTCGTGCAGCCTGGCGCGCGGCACGGCAGGCCGCACCAGTGCGGGCTTGCCGTGTTCATCAACGCCGTGGACCGCGAAGACGTTCTTGGCGAGATCGATGCCGACGTGGACAATGCTCATGGACTTCCCCTTGTCGAGTGAGTTGATGAGAGAACTTCTGCACTTCCCATCGTGGCACTCGTTGCCGGTCGCCGCTTCGCGGCTAGCTCGGGACGGGGAAGTCCCTTTCATTCGTTGAGCGTCACGAAAGCACGTCCCGGTGCCGGCTTGCGCTTAATACGGCAATGCCGTACACTGTGGCATGCGCACGGTTGCCGAAACACCAGTCTTCGTTCGGTACGCCGCCGAAGTCTGGTCTGACACCAAGCGCCAAGAGTTCATCAACTTCATCGCTGCGAATCCAGAATCCGGAGACATCATTCGTGAGTCTGGCGGTTGTCGCAAGGTCAGGTGGTCGAGGTCGGGTACGGGCAAGCGCGGTGGTGCGCGCGTCATCTACTTCCTCGCGTCGGACGGCACGGTGTGGCTGTTGATCGTTTACGTCAAAGCGAAGTTCGACAACTTGCCCGCGTCGTTCCTCGCGCAGTTGAAGAAGGGGGTTGAAGATGCGATCTGAAGTTCAGAAGTTTCAAGACGATCTGCTGGCTTCGGTCAAGCAAATGCGGCGCGGCCGGGCCGCGCGCGTCACGAAGGTCAAGCTGCCAGCCGCAGCCGAAGCAAGAGCCAGTGTCGGCCTGTCGCAGCAAGAGTTTGCGCACTTGCTTGGCGTGTCGGCGCGGACTCTTCAAGACTGGGAACAGGGGCGCAGGGAGCCAACGGGTGCCGCGCGCACGCTGCTGAAGGTTGCTGTCAAGCATCCGAAGCTATTGCGCGCGCTGGAAACGTGACGCCCAACCCGTTGATCGAGCGGACAACTTCCGGCGCACTTCGTGCGCCTACAGTTGCCGTTCATCGCCGACGTTGAACTAAACCGCTGACGCGGTGGTGGTCTTCGGCGAGAAGGCCAGTCGGCGAACGCCGTACCTTGATCGATGCGGGCATGTGCCCGCGAGCGATCAAGGAGAACGGCAATGACACCACTTCGACAACGCATGATCGACGCGCTGCAAGTGCGCGGCATGGCGGTACGCACCCAACAGGCCTACATCGACGCCGTGGCTCGGCTGGCGCGGCACTACCGGCGCGCGCCCGACGTGCTCAGCGCCGACGAGGTGCAGAGTTACCTGCTGCACCTGCGGCGCGAGCGCGGCCTGTCGTGCTCGTCGCTCAACCAGTACGGCTGCGCGTTTCGATTTCTGTACGCCACCGTGCTCGGGCGCGAGGGCGCGGCCTTCCAGATTCCGCTGGCGCGCGCACCGCAGCGCCTGCCCGAGATCCTCTCGCGCAACGAACTCGCACGCCTGTTCGCCGCAGCCTGCCACGCCAAGAGCCGCACCTTCCTCGAGCTGGCCTACGCCAGCGGGCTGCGCCTGTCCGAGCTGTGCTGCCTGCGCGTTGACGTCGAGACTGTGCACAATATCGCCGTGACGCAGTGGCCATGATCGACGAGGAAACTCGTCGCATCAGATCGCTGTCAGATCGACGATCACGCCGGCACAAGGACGATCATGCGTGTACAGGGTCAGATTGACTTCACCATCACCGAACGGACCGATGAGCGCGTTGTCGCTGAAATGCCCATCGTCAGCGGCATCAAGAATCCGTTCGGAACGGTTCACGCGGGCGCCATTCTCTGGTTCGCTGATGTGGCGGCTACGGTACTGGCGATGAACTCGGCCACGGCTTCGGAAGGCATGAAGGGCTTTCCGCTTGCCATCTCGCTGAACGCGAACCTTTTGGGCAACCAGAAGGAAGGCAGCTTCCGGTCCGTATCTTCCTTCGTCAAGAAGGGCAGGTCTGTGAGTGTTGTCCGCACGGTCGTCTCGGGTGCGGATGGCAAGCTCATTGCCGACGTAACGACCAGCCACGTGCTGTCCCAATGACCAGGTGCCGCCGGGCGCGCAAAGTTCGGCCTTCCATCGGGTGGACGGCCACGAGCTGGCCGCGCTGCGCTCGACCGGTGAACGTATGGCACGCGCCGCAGAAGCCCGCAAGCTTCGACCGGCAGTCATCACACTGGCCATCGCGTTGCTGCTTGGTCTGTGGTCACTCTATGCGTTCTCAGGTGCGGGCATCATCGAACCACTGCCCTTGCTGAAGGTTGCCTTGCCTGGAATCTCGGCCGCCTACCTTGGGCGCGCAATCGGGTTCCCCCTCCTGAAGCCTGCATTCCCAGAAAATACTCAGACCTTCTGGCTTGTGTCCTCGGCGATCTGCATGGCCATCGGTGGCTTGCATGTCTACGGAACTGTCCTTCAATGGCCCACACTGTGAGGCCTCACATGTCGTTAGTGCCGACGCGGCCCAAACCACTCCGCGCCATGCGCATCACGCCCTTCTTCGCGCCGAAAGCATCGCAACCATGAACACTCGCCCGCCCTTCATCCGCTCGACCAGCGAGATTGCCGAGCACGCGCATGTGTACCCGCAGAGCACCGAAGCCATGGGGCCCGTGCGGCGTCTGGGCAAGGAAGCGGGACTGCAGCGCATCGGCGTCAACATCCAACGCTTGCCGCCCGCAACCCGTTCGTCCTGGCCCCATGCCGAGGAGAACGAGGAAGAATTCGTCTATGTGATCGAGGGCGTGGTCGATGCCTGGATCGACGGTGACATTCACCGCATGGTGGCCGGCGATCTGGCCGCCTTTCCGGCGGGGTCGGGCATCGCGCACTGCTTTGTGAACAACAGCGATCGAGAGGTGTTGCTGTTGGTCGGCGGCGAGGCCCCCAAGCCGGGCAGCCGCATCTTCTATCCGGTGAATCCGACTCGCCGCGCGGACATGGAGGCGTCGAACTGGTGGCACGATGTGCCGCGGCGCGAACTGGGTCCGCACGACGGTGTGCCCGATGCGGCGCGCGGTGCGCGTCGATGAACGCCGCCCGTTGCAGGCCGCCGTTTGACGCGTCGGGAAGCGTTGGATGACAACCGCGCGTGGGCTCGACCTCCGAATTCCACCGCCTGTCGTTGGCGCGCTTGTCGCCTTCGGCATGTGGGTCATCGCGGACGCAGGGCCGCAGATGGCGCTGCCGGCACCTGCACGGACGATCGTGGTTGGCGCGCTGATGGTCGTGGGCGTCGGCTTCGACCTGCTGGGCCTGATGGCCTTTCGCGCGTCTCGCACCACCATCAACCCACTCA
This sequence comes from uncultured beta proteobacterium, assembly GCA_963706685.1. Classification (GTDB taxonomy): domain Bacteria; phylum Pseudomonadota; class Gammaproteobacteria; order Burkholderiales; family Burkholderiaceae_C; genus CADEEN01. Next base: position 587,422 of record CAVPMY010000017.1, on the reverse strand, counting down.
AACCCGAGCGTTCGTCTGTGCTGGTCACCGGCGGTGTCTATCGCGTCACGCGCAACCCCATGTACGTCGGCCTGGCGTTGCTGCTGTGCGCCTGGGCGGTCTACCTGTCGGCGCTGCTGCCGCTCGCCGGCCCCCTGGTCTTTGTCCTGTACATCACGCGCTTTCAGATCCAGCCCGAGGAGCGTGTTCTGAAGCGCATCTTCGGCGAGGCGTTTTCGAACTACGCGGCACGCGTCAGGCGGTGGTTGTGATGTCGCCGTCACCCCTGGGTTCGATTGCCGCCGGGCGTGGTGGCCTACGACAAGGACCCGGCCAGGGGCCGACGGTGAGCGTGCTGCGCTACCTGTGGGCTGCGCCCGGGTCCTTGTTGGGCGTGCTGCCGGCCGTGCTGGCGGTGCTGTGCGGCGCCAGGGCGCGTGTCGTGCGGGGCGTGGTCGAGGTCAGCGGCCCGGCGCGTGCGCGCGGCCGATGGGCAAGGGTGCGACGCTTGCCGTTTGCTGCCATCACCCTCGGCCATGTCGTGCTGGCCAGCGATCCGCGCACGATGATGCGATGCCGAGGCCATGAGCGGGTGCATGTGCGTCAGTACGAACGCTGGGGCCCGGCGTTCATCCCGGCGTACCTGCTGGCCGGCGCCTGGCAGCGGCTGCGCGGGCGCCATGCGTATCAGGACAACCCGTTCGAAGTGCAGGCGCGCCATGAGGCCGGGCGTTGGTCACGGTCCACGACTGGCGATTCCTCGAGACCCCCTACAACTGGGGATTTCTCGAGACCCTCTACAACTGGCGATTTCTCGAGACCCTCTACAACTGGCGATTTCTCGAGACCCTCTACAACTGGCGATTTCTCGCCAGGGGCGGGTTCTTCGCAAAGTAGCGCTTGATGCCCGAGAGCAGCGCCTCGACGAGTTGCTTGCGGTAAGCGGCGCTGGCGAGCTTGCGTTCTTCTTCCGGGTTGGAGATGAAGGCGGTTTCGACCAGGATGCTCGGGATGTCGGGCGCCTTGAGCACGGCAAACCCGGCCTGCTCGACTTGCGGCTTGTGCAGATGGGCCACGCGGTCGAGCTGGCCCAGCACTTCGCTGCCGACGCGCAGGCTGTCCTTGACCTGCGCGGTGGTGCTCATGTCGAGCAGCGTGCGCATGACGTGCGCGTCGGCGTTGGCGGCGCGCAGGTTGACGCCGCCGACGGCGTCGGCGGCGTTTTCCTTCTTGGCCAGCCAGCGCGCGGCGGTGCTGGTGGCGCCGCGGTCGGACAGCGCAAACACGCTGGCACCGCGCGCCGACGGGTTGGTGAAGGCGTCGGCATGGATGGAGATGAACAGGTCGGCCTGCACGCGGCGCGCCTTGCGCACGCGGTCGGCCAGCGGCACGAAGAAGTCGGCGTCGCGCGTCAGGAAGGCGCGCATGTTGGGTTGTGCGTTGAGCTTGTCGCGCAGCGCCAGCGCGACCGACAGCACCACGTCTTTCTCGCGCAGGCCCTTGGGGCCGATGGCGCCCGGGTCTTCGCCGCCGTGGCCGGGGTCGAGCGCCACGATCACCAGGCGCTCGATCTTCCTGATCGCTTCGGCCGAGGGAGCCTTGGCCGTGGGCGCCGGCGTCTGGCCGGCCGGCGGCGGATTGGCGCTGGCCAGTGGCGGTGGTTTCATCGGTTCGCCGCGCTCGACCTTGCCGATGAATTCGCCCAGGGCGTCGTTGACTGCGCGCGCGGCTTCGCGCTCTGCGGCTTCCTTGTCGCGTATCAACTGCAGCAGCGGGTCGCGCGCTTCGTTGGGGTAGAGGTCGAAGACCAGGCGGTGTTTGTAGGCCGCCACCGGGTCGAGCGTGAAGACCTGCGGCGCAGTGACCTGCTTCAGGTCAATCACCAGGCGGACCACAGTCGGCTGGAACTGGCCGACGCGCACGCCGGCGATGTACGGGTCATCGGGGCGAATCTTGCCGAGCAGCTCCTTCAACTGCGGGCTGAGCTGCAGGCCGTCGATATCGATGACCAGGCGGTCCGGGGCGTCGAACAGCGAATGCTTGGCGGCCAGCGCAGCGTCGGACTCGATGGTCACGCGCGTGTAGTCGGCCGCGGGCCAGACGCGCACGGCAACGATCTCGGCGCCCCAGGCGATCTGCGGCGCCTGCAGCAACAGGACCAGCGAGCCGAACTTGAGCGTGTGGCGGCGCGAGGTTTTCATGCGGCGAGCAGCTCAACGCCGTGAACGGTCAATGCGTGCACCGTGACCTGCCGCAGGTCGGCGTCAACGGGTTCGATCTGCAAGCGCAAGTCAGGTACCGGCAGCATCGGCGCCGCCTTGTCGGGCCACTCGGCCAGCTTCAGACCGGGCGCGGCGAAGACATCGCGAAAGCCGGCGTCGGCCCATTCGCGCGGATCGTCGAAGCGGTAGAAGTCGAAATGCGAGATCACGCGTCCGTCGATCTCATAGGGCTCCAGCACCGCATAGGTCGGGCTCTTGATGCGCCCTTGCACGCCGAGCGCGCGCAGCAGGTGGCGCGCGAAGGTGGTCTTGCCCGCGCCCAGCGGGCCGGCCAGCGCGATGAAGGTGGAGGGAAACAGCGTCGGCGCCTCGGCCAACCGCGCTGCAAAGGCAGCGCAGGCCGGCTCGTCGGGCCAGGACAGGGTGCGGGTTTCTAGAATCGGCGCGTGATCGGTCAACAGCATGCTTCGGTGAACGGTGCGCAACTGCTCGAACAGGTGCGCACGTGGGCGAAGGAGCTTGGATTTTCGCAGATTGGTGTGGCCGGCGTCGATCTGTCTGCAGCCGAGCCCGGACTGAGCGCCTGGCTCGAGGCCGGCTTTCACGGCTCGATGCACTACATGGCGCGTCACGGCATGAAACGCGCGCGGCCGGCAGCGCTGGTGCCGGGCACGGTGAGCGTGATCACGGCGCGCATGGACTACCTGCCGCGCGCGCTGGGTGACGGCTGGCAGGCGATCGAGTGGCAGCGCATCGGCGATGGGCACGCGGCCACGCTGTCGCTGTATGCGCGAGGGCGCGACTACCACAAGGTCCTGCGGACGCGGCTGCAGGCGCTGGCCGAGCGCATCGCGCAGCACATCGGGCCCTTCGGCCACCGCGTCTTCACCGATTCGGCGCCGGTGCTCGAAGTCGAGCTGGCTGCCCGCAGCGGCCTCGGCTGGCGCGGCAAGCACACCCTGGCCCTATCGCGCGACGCCGGGTCGATGTACTTTCTCGGCGAGCTCTTCGTCGATCTGGCGTTGCCGCAGACACCGGCAGTCGCAAGCGCATTGCGGCAGCTGCAGCGCCTGCATCGATGTCTGCCCGACCAGGCGCCATCATCGCGCCGTACCGGCTCGATGCGCGGCGCTGCATCTCGTACCTGACGATCGAGCACGAGGGCCGATTCCCGTTGAACTGCGGCCGCTGATCGGCAACCGCATCTATGGCTGCGACGACTGCCAGCTCGTCTGCCCGTGGAACAAGTATGCGCAGCGCAGCGCGTTGGCGGACTTCGACGCCCGCCAGGGACTGGACCGGGCCTCGCTGATCGAACTGTGGTCCTGGAGCGAGGCCGATTTCCTGCAGCGCAGCGAAGGCAGTGCGATCCGGCGCATCGGCTGGGAGCGCTGGCACCGCAACCTCGCCGTGGCGCTGGGCAACGCGTTGCGCGCCAGCGGCGACGAGACACCGCTGATCTGCTGACGCGGCGCGCGCGAAAGCCGATGACCTGGTCGGCGAACACATCGACTGGGCGCTCAGCCGATGAATTGGTGGATCGCCAGCGCCACCGGCACGCTGAGCATGCCGAGCAACGTCGACACCGTGACCAGGCCGGCGACGTATTCGGCGCGCCCGCCCATGCGCGACGCCAGCACATAGGCGCTGGCGGCGGTGGGCAGCGCCGCGAACACGACCACGACCTGCTGTTGCTGCGGCTCGAGCGGCACCCAGCGCACCAGCACCAGCGCCGCGGCGGCAGCGCCGCGTGGCGAATCGACAGCAGCGCTGCGGCCAGCCCCGGCGAATCGCGCAGCGCGCCCACGCGCAGGCCGGCGCCGACGGCCATCAGGCCGATCGGCAGCGCGGCCGAGCCCAGGCGCTGCAGCGTGATCGATGCGATGTCGGGCAATTGCAGGCCGACCAGGTTGGCCGCCAGCCCGGCCATCGTGCCGATGATCAGCGGATTGCGCAGCAACTCGCGACCGTAATGCTGTGCCACCGGCACGCGCCAGCGGCCACACCGCCGCCACGTTGCACAGCGGCACGACGACCACGATCAGCACCGCGATCGCAGCCACGCCGGCGGTGCCACCCAGGCGTTCGGCCAGCGCCAGCGCGATGTAGGAGTTGAAGCGAAATGCCACCTGCGCACCGAGGCATGGGCGCGCGCATCGACGCCCGGCCAGGGGCCAGCGCGAAGGCCAAGCCGATGCCGCAGGCGGTGAGCGTCAGGCCGACCAGTCCCAGGCCGGCCAGCGTGTCCGAGCGAGATCGGCTGGCGCACGATGGCCACGAACAGCAGCACGGGAAACAGCAGGTAATAGACCAGGCGCTCGGCGTCATCCCACAGCGGGCGGTCGAACGCGGTCCAGCGCACCAGCAGGTAGCCGAGCGCGATCAGCACGAAGTCGGGCAGCAACAACCAGGCGGTGCTCATGGCCTCAGTGTGCCTGCTGGCACCCGGCGGCGATGCGTACCATCCGCAGCTTGCAGGTCGTCCAACGCGGCAGGCTGCGCGTTGTGACCATCGCTCCGTCCACTTGAACCGCCTGCACGATGACCTTCCCGCGCCGAACGTTCCTGATCTGTACCGCTGGCCGGTGCTGCGTCTGCGTGGGCGGCGGCGCCGATCACCATCGAGGGCATGACCTTCGCGGGCGACATCACGGTGCACGGTACGGCGCTGGAACTCAACGGCGTCGGCCTGCGTGCGGTGGCCTGGCTCAAGGGCTACGCCGCCGGCCTGTACCTGCCGCGCGGCCGCGCACGCCGAAGGTGGTCGCGGCTCCGGCGCCAAGCGCCTGCAGCATGCACATGCTGCTCGATGTCGATACCGAAGAATTCATCAAGGCCTTCGACAAGGGCGTCACGCGCAACACGTCGCGCCGAGTGCCGTGCGTCTGGCCCGAGAGCGCATGGCGCATTTCAACACCCTTGCGCGTGCCTCGGCAAGCTGAAGAAGCAGGACGTGATCGACCTCGACTGGTTCCCCGCAGCCGTGGCCTCGTGCTGACACTCAACGGCGCGCCGCGCGGTGCCGCTGTCGCGGGCGACGACATCTACGCGGCGTTGCTGCGCATCTTCATCGGCGACAGGCCGGTCGATCGCGAGATGAAGATCGGCCTGCTCGGCGGGCCAGTGGGATGACGCAGGGCGGTCGTCGACCGCTTCCTCGAAGCCCTTGTGGATCGAGGACGGGCTGGCAGCCAATACGCTGGCGGCGTACCGGCGCGACCTGACGCTCTACGCGACCTGGCTGCAGCGAGAAGGCACCGGCTCGGCGATCGAGCGCTCGCGCGAAAGCGACCTGCTGGCCTACATGGCAGCGCGCCATGCCGGCTCGCGGGCGACGAGCGCCAACCGGCGGCTCACGGTGTTCAAGCGTTTCTTCCGCTGGGCGCTGCGCGAGCGCCTCACCGAGACCGACCCGACGCTCAAGCTGCGCAATGCCAGGCAGCCGCTGCGCATGCCCAAGTCCCTGTCGCGAGGCGCAGGTCGAGGCGCTGCTCGACTGCGCCCGACGTGGACAAGCCGCTGGGCCTGCGCGACCGGGCGATGCTCGAACTGCTGTACGCCAGCGGCCTGCGTGTCTCCGAACTGGTGACGACTCAAGACGGTGCAGCTCGGACTGGCCGAAGGCGCGCTGCGCGTCACCGGCAAGGGCAGCAAGGAACGCCTGGTGCCGTTCGGCGAAGAGGCGCATGGCTGGATGACGCGCTACCTGGCCGAGGCGCGCGCGACGATTCTCGACGGCCAAGCGAGCGACGCGCTGTTCGTCACCGCGCGCGGCGGGGCATGACGCGGCAGATGTTCTGGAAACTCATCAAGGCGCACGCACTGCGTGCCGGCATCGACGCGCCGCTGTCGCCGCACACGCTGCGCCACGCCTTCGCCACGCACCTGCTCAACCATGGTGCCGACCTGCGCGCCGTGCAGATGCTGCTCGGCCATGCCGACATCTCGACGACGACGATCTACACCCACGTCGCGCGCGAACGCCTGCGCGCGCTGCACGCGCAGCACCATCCGAGAGGCTGAGCTGACGCCACCGGCCGTCGGCGGACGATGACAGACAATCGCCGCCGCGATGGACCACACCTTCCTGTCCGCGCTTGTCCTGCTGCTGCTGGTGCTCGACCCGCTTCGGCAGCCTGCCGATCTTCATTTCGGTGATGCGCAACGTGGCGCCCGAGCGGCGTACGCGCGGTGGCGCTGCGCGAGTCGGCGCTGGCCTTCGCCGTGCTGCTGGCCTTCATGTTCACCGGCCAGGCCTTCCTGTCGCTGATGCACCTGTCGGAGCGCTCGCTCGAAGTGGCCGGCGGCGTGATCCTGCTGATCATCGCGATGCGCATGATCTTTGCCAGCGGGCGGCGAGCTCTACGCGGGCGACGGCCACGCGCGCGAGCCGCTGATCTTTCCGCTGGCCGTGCCGCTGCTGGCGGGCCCGTCGGCGATGGCCACCGTGCTGCTGCTCGCGTCGCGCCAACCCGAGCGCCTGCTCGACTGGATCGCGGCGCTGACGGTGGCGATGGCGGTCAGCGCCGTGGTGCTGCTCGGTGCCGACCGCATCCGCCAGTGGATCGGCCATCGATGGTCAGCGCGATCGAAAAGCTGATGGGCCTGGTGCTGACGGCGATTGCGGTCGAAATGATCCTGGCCGGCCTGAAGCGCTACTTCTTCGACGCTGATGCTCGCGCTCGGCGATCGAAACGCGCGATGAAGGCCCGGTCGATGCGGTCCTTCCACCAGCCCATCAGCCGGCCCTGCGCGGACCAGCCGCCCCAGCTGGCGATGGCGCGGCCGTCGCCGGTGGCCAGCAGGTTCAGCGAACGGCGCTGCGGCATCGTACGGCGTGAGCGTCGCGCCGGCGACGAAGCGCGCGCAGGTTGGTCGGCCAGCACCGGACCGGCGCGCACGGCATAGACGCCGCTGCGCGGGTGCGACGCGTCGTCGCGCACGATCACGTCGCCGGCAGCGAAGACGTTGGCGTGGCTCGCGCTCTGCAGCGTGGCGCCGACGCGCACAAAGCCTTGTTCGTCGACGCCAGGCCGCTGTCGGCCAGCCAGGCCGGCGCATCGCTGCCGATGGCCACGATCGGCACGTCGCAGACGACGCGCATCGATGCCCACGCATGACATGCTCGCGCTCGATGGCCGTGCAACGGCCCGGCAGCAACTGCACCTTGGCGCGCCTGAGCGCGGCCTGCCGCTTGGCGCACACCGTCGCTGTAGGTCGGCAGCAGCGCGCCGTCGGAGACGAACGACAGCTCGTGCGCGTGCACCGAGCGCGCGCGCGCACGGCGAGCGCCATCTCGACGCCGGCCGCGCCGTTGCCGATGACACGACCACGTGCAGCGCGTCCTCGTCGGCCAGCGCGCGCGTGCGCTGCCACAGCTGCACGAAAGCCTCGATCGGCCGCACGAACAGCGCGTGTCTCGCGCGCGCCGGGGATGCGCTCGCGGTCCTGCGACCGGGCCGGTATTCAGCTCAGCACGTCGTAGTCGATGACCTCGCCATCGGCCAGCGTGCACCTTGCGCGCCGCGGCGTCGAGCGACCGCGGCCTGGCCGATGCGCAGGTGCACGCCGGCGGCCGCGGCCAGCGGCACGACGTCGATGGCGCAGTCGTCTTCGGCGTAGCGGCCGGCGATCAGGCCCGGCACCATGCCCGAATAGATCTGCCGCGTGTAGCCGGCGACACGCAGCAGCACGTCGGCGCTGGGCATGCGCTGCTGCGCCAGCGCCGACAGCACGGACAGCTGGGCGTGGCCGGCGCCGAGCAGGAGCACTTGCTTCATGGGGCGCTATTGAACCGCAGGTTCGAGCCGCAGGTCGCGCACGTAGCCGACGCTGTTCGAACCGGTGTTGTCGGTGTCGGCGCCGATGACCACGGCCGTCAGCGGCGGCAGCTCGCGCGTCTCGTCGCCGAAGGCGCGCCGGAAGTCGGCGGCAAGGTCGTGCCGACTGATCGCTCCATTGCCCGGGCACTGGCCGCCTGCAGCGATGTAGCGCACGCGCCGCGTGTAGGCGTTGTCGAGCAGCGTGCCCGGCGCCAGCATGTGGTCCCAGACGTAGCACAGGGTGGCCGTCGGCAGCTTGTAGCCCGCGCGCGAGGACGCGAAGCGCAGCAACTGGCGCTCGAAGAAGGGCACTCTGCCCGATCGGCAAGTCGAAGAAGGCACAGACCTTGAGCGCCACGTCGTCGCCGCTCTTGCGCCGCAGGTCGGCGCCGGCGAGGGGCCGATCGACGCGCCAGCGCCAGGCCAGCGTGCCGGCGGCGCACGCCTTGCAGTGGATGCACGAGGTTGCCGTAGGCGTCGTCAGCCTCGACGCGCAGCACACGCTGGCCGTCCAGCGCCACCAGCGAGAAGCGGGTCAGTGCCTTGGCCTGCTGCGGCAGGCCGACCACCCGCCATGGCGGCGGCGGCTCGGCGCCCGGGCCGATGGGTGACGCCAGGTCGGCCGCAAACGCGGCGCTGCATGCCGTCAGGCATGCGCGAGCAGCCGCGGTCAGGGCGACCCTCAACGCCCGACGACGTTGAGCGACCAGTCGTAGTCGAGGTAGGTCACCGGCAGCGATGCGGCCTTCAACGCCGCCTGCTCGTCGGCCTTGTCGGTGAGCTGTGTCGCGTACCTGGCGAACACGTCTTCGACCTTGGAGAAGCCCTTGAGGCCTTTTTCGAAGTCTTCGCTGAACCATTTGAAGATCGAACTGACTTGCAGCTTGCCGTCGGCCACACGGTTGCGCGTGCGGTCACCGAGGAAGCGCATCATGCCGTCTTCCAGCTGGGCGTCGAGTTTGGCCGCTGTATAGGCCTCGTTGCGCAGCGCCGGGCAGCCGATCGACGCGCAGTTGACCGCCGCGTGCACGCGCGGGTCACCGTACTTGGGGCGCAGCTGCTCGTGCTCGATCCAGTCGAGGGTGCGCTTCTCGCCGAGCAGCGTGAAGAACTCGATCTTCCAGGGGCTCTTGATGAACGAGCCGAGGTCCTTGATCGACTTCAGGTTCGGGTACTTGGTGAGGATCAGCTCGACCGTGAAGGCGTTGTAGGCGTTGATCAGAAAGGCCATGCGCTGGTCCTTGGACCAGGCGTCGAATTCGGCCTGGGGCACCGCCGACATCGCATCGAGCGCCTTCTTCAGCTCGGCACGGTCCTTGGCGAAGGCGGCGTAGTCGACATGGCTCTGCTTGTTGTCGGGCGACCACTGGACATGCTTTTTCACCAGCGAGTCCCAGGCCGTGTAGCTGTGGTCGAAGCCTTGCGCGTGGGCGAGGGCGGCCGCCAGGAACAACACAAGGGCCAACAACCTTTTCATGCACGTCTCCAAGTATGGAACTTCGCCACCCATTCGAGCAGAGCCACGGGCTGGTGCGCGCGTTTCCATTCGCCGGCGGCGTACTTGTTGGCCTCTGCCAGAGTCGGGTAGGTGTGAATGGTTCCCAGGATCTTGTTCAGGCCCAGGCCATGCTTCATCGCCAGCACGTACTCGGCGAGCAGGTCGCCGGCATGCACGCCGACGATCGTGACGCCGAGGATCCTGTCCTTGCCGGGCACGGTCAGCACCTTGACCCAGCCGTGCGCGGCCGAGTCGGCGATCGCGCGGTCGAGGTCGTCGATGCCGTAGCGCGTGACCTCGTAGGCGATGCCCTTCTCCTTGGCCTCCTGCTCGTTGAGGCCGACGCGCGCGACCTCGGGGTCGATGAAGGTCGCCCACGGGATCACCGAGTAGTCGGCCTTGAATTTCTTGAAGGTGCCGAACAGCGCGTTGACGCTGGCGTACCAGGCCTGGTGCGCCGGCGGTGTGCGTGAACTGGTAGGGGCCGGCGACGTCGCCGGCGGCGAGGATGTTCGGGTAGTTCGTCTCGCAGGTACTCGTTGACCTGCACCGTGCGCTTGACCGGGATGCCGAGCTCTTCGAGGCCGAAGCCCTTCAGTCGCGCGCTGCGGCCGACCGCGCACAGCAGCACATCGAAGTCGATGCGCTGCTCCGCGCCGCCGGCCTCGACGACGATGAACTTCGCGTCGCCGCGCTTCTCGCAGCGCAGCGCCTTGTGCCCGGTCAGCACGTCCACGCCGTCGGCTTCGAGCGCCTCTGCGTGCATAGGCCGACACCTCCTCGTCCTCGCGGATCATGATGCGCGGCAGCATCTCGATCTGCGTCACCTGCGAGCCCAGGCGCGCGAAGCTCTGCGCCAGCTCGCAGCCGATCGGCCCGCCGCCGAGCACCACCAGGCGCTGCGGCAGCTCGCGCAGGCCCCACAGCGTGTCGCTGGTCAGGTAGCCGACGTCGTCCAGCCCCGGCAGCGGCGGCACGAACGGCGCGGCGCCGGTGGCGATGACGATGCTGCGCGTGGTCAGCGTCTGTGTGCTGCCGTCGTCCTGGCGTGATCTCGACGGCCAGGGGTTGATGATCCTGGCGCTGGCCGATGACGACGTCGACGCCGAGCGACGGTGTAGCGTTCGACCGAGTCATGCGGCTCGACCGCTCGCACGACTGCCCGCCACACGCTCCATCACCTGCGCGAAGTCGATCTCGGCCGACGCCTTCGCGATGCCGTAGTCCTGCGAATGGCGGATCTGCCGCGCCAGCGTCGCGGTCTTGATCAGCGCCTTGCTCGGCACGCAGCCGTAGTTCAGGCAGTCGCCGCCCATCTTGTGCGACTCGACCAGCGTCACCTTGGCCTTGACGGCGGCGGCGATGTAGCTCGTGACCAGACCGGCCGCGCCGGCGCCGATGACGACCAGGTTGCGGTCGAAGTTGTTCGGCTTGCCTGTCGGCCCAGCGCGCATAGACCTTGCGCGCCTTGATCGCGTCGACGATCTTCTTGGCGATCAGCGGAAAGACGCCGAGCAGCACGAACGAGCCGATCAGCCCCGGCGACAGGATGCCCTTCAACGATTCGATCTTCGCCAGCTGCGTGCCGGCGTTGACGTAGACGATCGTGCCGGCGAGCATGCCGATCTGGCTGACCCAGTAGAAGGTCCAGGCCTTCATCTTCGTCAGGCCCATCAACAGGTTGATGACGAAGAACGGGAACACCGGCACCAGGCGCAGCGTGAACAGGTAGAACGCGCCCTCGCGCTCGATGCCCTTGTCGATGTCGGCCAGCCGGGCGCCGAAGCGCGATTGCACGCTGTCGCGCAGCACATAGCGCGAGGCCAGCAACGCCAGCGTGGCGCCGATGGCTCGAGGCGAAGGAGACGATCACCGTGCCGGTGACGAGGCCGAAGATCGCGCCGGCGGCCAGCGTCATGATCGCCGCGCCGGGCAGCGACAGCGCCGTCACCGCGACGTAGATGGCGAAGAACGCGCCACCGACGAGCAAGGGCTTCTCGCCGGCCAGCGTTGTGAACTCCGCCTGCCGCGACTTGATGTAGTCCAGGCTCAGGAAGCGGCCGAGATCGAAGGCGAAGAAGGCCACGATCAGCGCGACCACGACTGCCAGGATGAGCAGCTTCTTCTTGGACATGTTTCCTCCAGTCGGCAAACGACCGCCCGACACTTACACCGTGCGCGACAACAGCCTTGGCGCCACCGACGATGCGCGTGGCGATCGTCAGCGCGCACAGCGCCGCGAAGCCGTAGGCCCACCAGGCGAACTGTCTCGGGCCACAGGCACATCAGGCCGAAGCAGATCAGTGTCTCGGTGGCTTCGGTCAGGCCGCCGAGGTAGTAGATGCCCTTGTTGCGGATAGTCGCTGCTGGCAATGCCGCGCTTCTCGCGCGAGCACGGCAAAGGCCAGGAAGCTCGAGCCGGTGCCGATGAAGGCAGCCAGCAGCACGGCCGCCGGCAGCGCGTTGGCGGCGGGGTCGGCGATCGCAAAGGCCAGCGGGATGCTGGCGTAGAAGAGGAAGTCGAGCGTGATGTCGAGAAAGGCGCCGCGGTCGGTGGATTGCGTCAAGCGCGCGACCGGCGCCGTCGAGGCCGTCGGCCAGGCGGCTGGCGAGCAGCAGCGCCAGTCCCGAGCAGATAGGCCTGCATTGCGATCGCGACGGCGGCGGCAATGCCGATGGCAAAGCCGGTGACGCTGACGGCATCGGCTCCCACGCCCGCGCGCACCAGGCCGCGTGCACCGAGCTCGCAGCAGGGGCATCAACGCGGCATTGGCGGCGCGGTCAAGCATGGTGCAGGCCAGCGCCGGGCCGCTCCCAAGCGGCCTGCGCTCCCCTTGGGGGATGCGAGCAACGCGAGCTAGGGGCGCTCATGACCCAGGTCGATGACATGCGCCCCCGGCGGGATGTCGGCTTCGTCGTGCGTCACCAGCACCACCGGCACGCGTCGCTCGTGCAGCGTCGTGAACGTGAACTCGCGCATCTGCGCGCGCAGTGCGGCGTCGAGTTTGGAGAACGGCTCGTCGAGCAGCAGCGCGCGCGGCTGGGCCAGCAGTGAGCGCAGCAGCGAGACGCGCGAGCGCTGTCCGCCCGACAGGCTCGACGGCAGGCGCTGGCCGAATCCGGCCAGCCCGGCTTCGGCCAGCGCGGCCTCGGCCGCGGCCTTGCGCTGGGCGCGTCCGCCGGCTGCGGAACGCGCCGCGGGTTCGATGTGCGCCGGCAGCGCAAACAGCAGGTTGTCACGCACCGTCATGTGCGGGAACAACAGATCGTCCTGGAACAGCAGGCCGATGCGCCGCTGCTGGATCGGCAAGCCGACCAGGCTCGTGCCGCCGAGGCGCAAGTCGCCGCTGGCCACGAACGGCGCCTCGAGCGTGCCGGCCATCCAGGCCAGCAGGCTCGACTTGCCCGAGCCGCTCGCGCCCATGACGGCCAGCACGTTGCCGGGCGCGATGCGCGCACTCAAGCCGCGCAGCAGCGTGCGGCCGCCGACGCTGATCGTGACCCTATCCAACTCGAGTGCCATGGCCCGCGATTCTCACGTGCGCTCGCCGGCCGACGGCGGCAGCGAGCGCAAATCCCGCCACCGGCAGCAATGCTTGCAGCAGCGCGAAGGCGGCTGCGGTGTGGCGCTGTCCGCCGGCCGCCAGCGTGACGGCTTCGGTGGTCAGCGTGGCGTGGCGGCCGGCGCCGATGAACTGGGTGGGCAGGAATTGCGCCACGCTGACCGCGAAACCGACGGCCAGCGCGGCGGCCACCGGCGCGGCCAGCATCGGTGCCTTGACGCGCCACCAGAACGCCGCAGGCGAGCGACCGAGCGCCAGCGCCGTGTGCTCGTAGCGCCGATCGAAATGGCGCCACGCCGGGGCCAGCGCGACGAACACATAGGGCAGTGCAACCAGCGTGTGGACCCAGGCCAGGCCGGTCAGGCTGCCGTCGAGCCGCCACGGCAGCGCCAGCCGGTACAGGCCCACCAACAGCAGCAAGGACGGCACGACCAGCGGCGCCAGCACCAGCGGCATCGCGCGCTGGTCCCACGTCGACGGCGTGGACTCGAACCAGAGCAGCACGAGCATCAGCGCCGCCAGCGTGGCGAAGACGGCCAGCCCGGCGCTCAATCCGATCGTGTCCAGGCTCGATTGCACCTGCTGCCACGCGCCTGCGGTCCACGACTGCGGCAGCAGCGACGGGAAGCTCCAGACACCGGTGAACGACGACAGCGCCAGCAACACGGTGACGGTGGCATACAGCGCCAGCAGCGCCCAGAGCATGGCGCGGGCCAGGCCCGTGCCGCTGCCCATCGCGTGATCGCGCTGCCCGCTGGTGGCACGCCGTCGCCACACACGCCGCAGCACTGCCGCCGCCAGCGCAAAGAGCAACACACACGCCGGCAAGACCGCGGCCAGCAGCAGCGCCATGGCCGCACCTTCGGCGTTGCGCGCCGCATTGGCGTCCTGCAGCGACTGCCAGGCGACTACCGCCAGCGTCGGCGGCGAGGCCGGGCCGACGATCAGCGCCAGATCGACCACGGTCAGCGCATAGGCCAGCACCGCCAGCAGCGGCCACGCCAGGCGCGGCAGCAACAGCGGCCAGAGCACCCGCCACCACAGCGCGCCGTCGCTGTAGCCGAGCGTGCGGCCGCTGGCCAGCCAGCCACGCAACTGCAGCGCCAGTTCGGGACGGGCCAGCAGCGCCACCGCGTTCCAGAGCAGGAACGGCGTTTCCTTGAAGATCAGCACCAGCGTCAGGCCGATGCCGTTGGCGTCGTTGACCGTCGGCCAGTCGGGCGGCGCCGACCAACCCAGGGGCGTTGCCAGCAGGCGCGCGATCACGCCGGCCGGCATGACGAGCAAGGCCAGGCCGATCGCGAATGCAGCATGCGGCATCGCCAGCAACGGCCCGAGCGCGCGCGAGAGCAGGGCCCAGGCACGCCTGCCATAAAGGTGTGTGACCAGCCACAGCGTCAGCGCCAGCGAGGCCAGCGTGGAGACCACGGCGGTGCCCACCGACAGCAGCAGCGCGCGCGGCAATTGCGTGTCCACCGCCAGCGCCGACCACGCACTGCCCGACGCGCCTTGCCACACGGCCATCGGCAGGGCTGCCGCAATCGGCAGCGCAAACAGCAACAGCGGCGGTGTCAGGCCCGCCGCGCGGCGCGTCAGCCCTGGCCGTAGCGCCGCGTCCACTCGCGCTCGATCGGATCGACCCAGGAGCCGTGCGGCTCGGCAAGGGTCGGTGCGCTGGCCTTCAACTGGCCTGGCGCCGCACCGGCGGTGAACAAGGCGCGCTCGGCCGCCGACAACTTGTCCAGCGCCAACACCGTCGGATCGCCCCAGTGCTTGATGTCGGCCTTGCGCGCCTGTGCGAGCGGCGAGAGCATGAAGTTGGCCGCCACCTGTGCGCCTTCCTTGGCGCGGGCGTTGAACGCAATGGCCAGGAAATGCGTGTTGCCGACCGTGCCCTTGGCATGCTGGTACGGCAACACCGTGGCCGGCAGCGTCTTGGCGGCGATCTGGTTGGCGATCTCGTTGGGGTTGAAGGTCAGCGAGATGGCGAGTTCGCCGTCAGCCAGCATCTGCCGCATCACCGTGTTGCTGGCCGGGAACTGCTTGCCCTGTTTCCACAGGTGCGGATGCAGCGCATCGAGCGCGGCCCACAGCGGCGCGGTGGCGGCGGCGAATGCATCGGCCTGGTACGGGGCGTAGAACGGTTTGCGCTCGGCCGCGGTCTCGATCAGCACCTGCTTGAGGAAGGTCGTGCCGTGAAACACCGGCGGCTTGGGGTAGGTGAAGCGGCCGGGGTTGTTCTTCGCCCACGCGATCAACTCGGCAAGGCTTGCTGGCGGCGTTGGGCACGCGCGTGCTGTCGGCATAGAAGGTCAGCTGGGCCATGCCCCAGGGCGCTTCCATGCCGTCCACCGGTTCCGAAAAATCGATGCGCGTCGTCGGCTTGCCGACGACGTCGACCGCGGCGTAGCTCGGCAACTGCTCGCTCCACGGGCCGAACAGCAGGCCCTCGCGCTTCATCGTCAGGAAGTTTTCGCCGTTGATCCAGACCAGGTCGACCGAGCCGTCGCTGCTGCGGCCGGCGGCCTTCTCGGTGCGCACGCGCTTGACGGCCTCAGCCGTGTCGCTGATCTTGACGTGTTCGAGCTTGACATCGGAGCGCTGCGCCAACTCGACGGCCACCCATTGCAGGTAGGCGTTGGTGCGTTCGCTGCCGGCCCAGGCGTTCATGTAGACCGTCTGCCCTTTGGCCGCGGCTTCGATGCGGGACCAGGCGGACGCTGTCTGGCCGATCGCATGGTGCGCGAACGGCGCTGCGGCGGCAGCGGCGACGAAGTGGCGACGTTGAATCAGAGGCATGGCTTGTCCGGTCAGGCGGCGCGAGTGTAGGGGGCGGGCGAGGCAATGGCGACCAGCCAGCGCGAGCGCAATGCGCGTTCGAGCCAGCGCTCGAAGGACAGCAACTCGCCGGCCGCGTCGAGCGCAGCGGCCAGCGTGGCGCCCTGGATCAGCGCGGCGGTGAATGCGGCGTCCGCGGCCTCGAGCACTTCGACATGGACGGCAAAGCCGTCGTCGCGCCACACGAAGGCGGACTCTTCACGCCCGGCTTCGAACGCTGCTCGCACGTCGTCCATCGACCGCGCGCCGTGGTGCGCCTGCCAGAGGGTGACGATCGGCCAGCGGCTGGCCACCACCGCGGCGCCGGCCGCGAGCTGAATTCGCAACAGCGACGGATCGGTGGTCGACAGCGCCTCCAGCGCAGGCGGCCAGGCGCCGTTCACGTCCGCAGCGCGCGTGCAAACGTGCATCGCCCAGTCGAGCCGCGCGCTGTCGGCGAGATAAGGCTCCTCGGCCAGCTGAGCGCTGGCGGCGATGAACGCCGGCAATTCGTCGCCCCACGCGCCGACATCGCCGCGCACGGGCGGGTGCTCATGCCAGTGGTGGCGCGCCAGCACTGCGAACGACTCGGCGCCGATCAGCGCGGCCAGTGTCGGGTAGGCGCTGCCGAGCGCACGTTCGGCCAGCGCCCCGGCATTGCTGCGGTACACCGCCAGGCCTTGCGACGCCGTGGCGCGCGCGGGTGCGCGCACCCAGCCTTGCAGCGCCGCGTCGTCGCGCCACAGGGCACGCATCAACATCTGCTGGCGCAGCGCTTCACGGCTCATTGCAGGCTCGCCCTGGCCACACGATCGGCCTCGCGCGCCTCGCCCAGCAGCACCTCGAACGCCGGCAGCGCGGTGTCCCATTCGACCAGCGTCGGCTTGGCACCGAGGCGCGCGATGGCGTGTGCATAGACTTGCCAAACCGGCGCGTGGACGCGGCTGCCGTGGTCGTCGATGACCAGCGTTTCAGTCTCGCAATAGCCGGCCAGGTGAATCTGGCCGACGTGGCGCGTGTCGATGGCGTCGACAAACAGCTTGGCCGTGGCCACCGGATCGGCGGCACCGGCATTCAGGGCGTTGACGACGAGGTTGTTGACATCGAGCAGCAGCCAGCAGCCGCTGCGCTCGGCCAACTGGTTGAAGAACTCGGCCTCGGCCAGCGTGTCGTCGGCCCAGCCGAGATACGCCGACAGGTTTTCAACGCCGATCGGCCGCGCCAGTCTGTCCTGGACGCGCTGCACGTTGGCGGCCAGCAGGTCCAGGCTGTCGGTGGTGAAAGCGATCGGCAGCAGGTCGCTGGCATGCAGCGGCGCCTGGCCGGAGCGGCGCGGCGCGCGCGCAAAGCAGGCGTGATCCGAGACCCGCAGCGGCTCGATGCGCTCTACCAGCGAGGCGAGCTTGTCGAGATGCCAGGCGTCTAGCCCGGCGGCCGAGCCGAGCGACAAGCCGACGGCGTGCAGGCTGACCTGATAGTGCTGCCGGGCCTGGCGCAGCAGCGCCAACGATGCGCCGCCGTCGGCAAAGAAGTTTTCCGAATGCACCTCGATGAACGGCAACGCGGGTCGGCTTTCAAGCAAAGCGCGTTCGTGTTCATGGCGCCAGCCGATGCCGGACAACGGGGCGGTCAGCATTTGCGTGGCGTGCGGGAACAAGCCGATCGGCCGCGCCGATCACTTCTTCATCTTGGCCTTGGCTTCGTCGGCGGTCATGCCCTTCATCTCCTTGCAGGTGCCGGCGGCAACGTATTTCCATTCGTCGGCGCCGTTGTCGACCTTGCTCTGCCCGGCGCAGGAGTGCGAGCCCGAGAGGTTGGCGCAATCGTTCTGGCCGGACTTGGCGATGCCGTAGCACTTTTCCTTGGTCTTGTCCTGCGCAGCAACGGAGCCGATCAGGCCCAGGGCCATCACCGAGGCGAGGGCCGAAGAAACGACGAGACGGTGGTTCATGGGTCAAACTCCTGGAAGGACGGTGGTTGCACGGGCCCGGACGGGCACGCCGCGAGCAGTGGTCGTGATCGCGGAGCCTAACTTACACTGCGCCGCGATTTTCGTGTTTCCCAATGTCCGAATTTGCCTTGGCTGTCCAATCCCTGCGCCCGCAGTTGATGCGCTTTGCGCACGCCCAGTTGCGCAATCAGGCCTGGGCCGAAGACGCCGTCAGCGAAACGGTGTTGGCCGCGCTGGCCAAGCCGCAGGCCTTTGCCGGGCAGTCGCAACTGAAGACCTGGCTGATCGGCATCCTCAAGCACAAGTTGATCGACCAGATCCGCCGTCACAGCCGCGAAGTTTCTGTGATGACGGCTGAAGACGGCGAGGATATCGACGCGCAGTTGTTCAACGAGGGCGGCATGTGGCGCGACGAACCGGCCGAGTGGGGTGACCCGGCGGCAACGCTCGGCCAACGGGAGTTCTTCGAGGTGCTCGAAGTCTGCGTCGACCAACTGCCGGGCGTGCAGGGGCGAATTTTCATGATGCGCGAATGGCTGGAGATGGAAACGGGAGAGATCTGCAAGGAACTGGGGATCACTTCGACCAACGCCTGGGTGCTGCTGCACCGAGCCCGCTTGCGCCTGCAGATGTGTTTGCAGGAGCGCTGGTTCGGCCACAAGCCGGCGGCCACTTGACGGACGTGCCATGAAATTTCTGCAACGCAACTGCCGCCAGGTCACCGAACTGACACTCGCCGGCGAAGACCGTGCGCTCGGCTTTTTCGAGCGCTGGGCGGTGCGGGCGCACCTCAAGGCCTGCAAGGTCTGTCCGACGTTCCACCGTCAGGTGGTGCTGATGCGCGAGGCGATGCCACGTTGGCGCACCTACCGCGACGAGGTGCTCTGAGGGTCCGGATCTCGACGGCGTGGCGCAGCGGCGCCGGCATCAGCGCTCAGTTGCCGGCATTGCCGACATCCTTGACTGCATGGCCTGAAGCAAACCGCTGGCGCCGAGCGTTTCACAGCCGGCCCCCGCGCCTGAGTGGGGTCCGTTGCGCTGCGCCTTCGCGCGTGCATTCCTCACGCGGCTCTTGCGCGCCACTGGATACGCTTGGTCACTCGAACAATGCCGGCCTTCAAAGCCCTTGGCCGGCAGCGAGATGACACAGAGGTTCCCAGATGAGCAATGACATTTCCACGCCGCTGCCGACGATCACGTTGAATATCGAAGACGATTGGGCCTGGCCGCAGCCACCGTTTGCACACGCACAGTCGATGAGTTCGCTGCCGACGGGCGCTCTGCCTTGCCGCGTCGAATCGGCCGGCGGGGTCACCTTCGAAGGCGAACTGGTGGAATTCGACGTCGGTCGCGAGCGCATGCGGGTGCGTGTGGGCCGCGACGGCGATCCGCTGTGGTTGCCGTTTTCGCGCATGCGTCGCCTGACCATCCTGAGCCCTTGGACGCTGGCGCGCCAGGCGCCCGGCGCCCCGGCCGAACGCATGCCCGCGGCCGCACAGGAGCGTGACTACACCGCCGAGCTGTCGGCGGGCGGCCATGTCGCCGGACGAACGCTCGGCCATGTGCGCCAGCGTTGCGGCTGGTTCCTGTATTCACCCGCTGATGGCGGGCGCGCCGTGCTGCGTCAGTTCGTGCCCACGGCCACCAGTACCGGCGTCAGCCTGGGCAAGTCGGCCGAAGAAATGGCTGCCGAGCGCTGGGTTTCGACGCCCGAGCAACTGCGCGCCGCGGTGCTGGCCCAACTCAAGGCCACGATCCGGCCGCTCGGTGAATCGCTGCGCGAGCTCGGGCTGGTGACGCAACAAGAACTCGACCGCACCGTGCGCGCGCAGGCGCAAAGCAATTCAGAACAACCCCTGGGCGAGGCGCTGGTCAGCGCCGGTCACATCACCACGGCCGATCTGCAAACGGCGCTGGCCCACAAGATGGGCTATCCGGTGGTGGACTTGCTGCGCTTTCCGGTCGATCCAAAAGCAATCAAGCGCTTGTCGGCCGCGGCCATGCACGAGCACCGCGCGCTGCCGCTGATGCAAGACGGCAACCGACTCTTCGTTGCCGTTGACTCGCTGGGCAGCGTGGCCACGCTGAAGTCGCTGCAATCGGTGGCCGGGCTCGAGGTGGTGCCGGTGATTGCGCCGCGCGGCCGATTGAGCGTCGCCCTGGCCGCACATATCAAGAGCAGCGACGTCTGGGCCAGCAACATCACGGCGTACTAGAGCGGCTTCGCCGCTCCCCTCTAGCGGGGCACGCCGGCGGAGCCGGATCCGCGGCGTTTGCTGGGGCGAGCTCTTGCACCGGCAATGCAGTCACGGCTTGAACTGATTGGTGATCGGCGTGCTTTTTCGAGCATCACTCAGCAGTCTGGCGGCCTAGCATGGGCAACCTGCGTTCTCGTCCGTGTTGCCGCGATGTCCGATCTCTCCGAACTGCCTGCAAGCGCTGTTAAAGCCGCGGCGGCGCCGTGGCGGTGGCCGACGCCACCGTATGCTGGCTACCCGGCCGCCGTGTCGCCTCTGGGCGCTGCGTGTGAGATCGAAGGCCTGACCAGCGCGGCCATCAGTGCCACCTTGCTGGCGCTGGACTTTGCCGCCGGGTTGATCCGCGTGCATGTGCACGCCACACGCACGGACATGAACCTGCGATTGGCGCAGCTGCGGCGCATCACGCTGTCGACGCCGATTGCCGCTCAACCACCGGCGGCCGGTGATCCGCACGCCGGCCTGCTGGCGCCGCCGCAAGCCGCGGAGTACCGCCTGCGCCTGGCCCAAGGCGGCGGCGCGCTCTCGGGCAAGAGCGTCGGCCATGTCGCCACCGAACACGGCGTGTTCCTGTTTCCGCCGCTCGACGATGCGGGACGTGTGCAGCGCATCTTCGTGCCCAAGAGTACCTATGCCGACTTCGAGATCGGTCCGCGCATCGGCGAGGTGCTGGTCGACCAGCAGGCCGTGACGCGAGAGCAGGTGGCGCAGGCCGTGGCCGAGCAGGCCACGCTGCGCGCGCGCAAGCTCGGCGAGCTGCTGCTGGCCAAGCGCATCGTCGAGCCGGCACAGTTGCTCGAGGCCATCGATCAGCAGGCGCGCATGCCGGTGGTGCGCATCGGCGAAGCCCTGGTCGCGCTCAACCTGATCTCTGCCGCGCAATTGGAGAGTGCCCTCGAGCAACAGAAGAGCGAACGCTCGATCCCGCTGGGCGAGCTGTTGGTGCGCGCCGGTCATGTCTCCCGCCACGATCTGCAGCATGCCCTGGCGCGCAAGATGGGCTATCCGGTTGTCGATTCGAGCGTCTTTCCGATCGAGCCCGATGCCGTACGCGCGCTGCCCTACACCATCGCGCGCCGCTTGCAGGTGCTGCCGTTGCTGCTGCGCCCGGGCCAGCTCGTGGTCGCCATGGCCGACCCGTCACGGCGTGCCGACGTCGACGAGATCGAATTCGTCACGCAACTCAAGCTCGTGCCAGCCCTCGCGCCGGCCGACACCTTGCCTGCGGCCATCGCCACGACCTACCAGCGCTTCGGTGACGACCCATGGGCCGCCCAGGTGCCGCTGATGCTCGAAGAGGGCATTCCCTTCGAGACCGGCGACGCCAACAAGTTGCTCGAATCACTCGAGCAGCAACACCACAGTGCACAGCGCGACAGCGACGATGAGCCGCTGATCGAGCAGTCCGACAATTCGCTGGTGCGCCTGGTGCACACGATGATCGTCGATGCGCATGCGCAGGGCATCTCCGACATCCACGTCGAAACGCTGCCGGGCCGCGAGAAGGTGCGCATCCGATTCAGGAAAGACGGCGTGCTCAAACCGTATCTGGAGCTGCCGCACACCTATCGCGCCGCCATCGTGGCGCGGATCAAGATCATGTGCGATCTCGACATCAGCGAGCGCCGCAAGCCGCAGGACGGCAAGATCAACTTCGCCAAGTACTCGTCGCAGCACCGCCTGGAGCTGCGCGTGGCCACCATCCCTACCGCCAACGGCCTCGAGGACGTGGTGATGCGCCTGCTGGCCAACGCACGCGCGTTGCCGATGGAGCAGATCGGCCTGTCGGCCGGCAACTACCAGCGCCTGAAAAGCGCCATCGAACGGCCCTACGGCATGGTGCTGTGTGTCGGCCCCACCGGCAGCGGCAAGACCACCACGCTGCACTCGGCGCTGGGGCACCTGAACACCGCCGAACGCAAGATCTGGACGGCCGAAGATCCGGTCGAAATCACCCAGGCCGGTCTGCGCCAGGTGCAGATCAATCCGAAGATCGAGTGGACCTTTGCCAAGGCCTTGCGCTCGTTCCTGCGCGCCGATCCGGACGTGATCATGGTCGGCGAAATTCGCGACAAGGAGACGGCACAGACCGCGGTCGAAGCCTCGCTCACCGGCCACCTGGTGATGAGCACGCTGCACACCAACAGTGCACCGGAGACGGTGACGCGCCTGCTCGACATGGGCATGGACCCGTTCAATTTCGGTGATTCGCTGTTGGCCGTGCTGGCGCAGCGACTGGTGCGCAAGCTGTGTCCGCACTGCCGCAGCGCACGCAACGCCAACAGCGAGGAGGCCGACGAGCTGCTGCACGACTGGCTGCACGTCTTCCCCGAAGGCGCCGCGCCGTCAGCCGATCAGGTGCTGGCCGATTGGCGCATGCAGCATGGCCCGCAGTTGATGCACTGGGAGGCCAAAGGCTGCGCGACGTGCGAGGGCACGGGCCTGCGCGGCCGCGCCGCGCTGCACGAGCTGATGACCGTGACGCGTGAGCTGCGCCGCCTGATCCAGACGGCCGCGCGCGCCGAGCAATTGCTGCAGCAGGCATTGGCCGAAGGCATGCGAACCTTGCGCCAGGACGGCATCGACAAGGTGCTGGCCGGCGTGACCTCGATGGCCGAGGTGAGGGCCACGGCCAACACCTGAGGGCTTGCCGTGCGCGAAGCGCGCGCCGCGATTGCACGATGCAGCGCGTCGGCCATGCGGGCCGTGACATCGTTCACTTTCGGGTCGAGCCGTGTAGGAAGTTGCCTGACACGACCCACAGAAGAAAGTGGACTCAAGTCATGGCATGCAGTGTCTGGCCGCTTGGCGTCGCGATCCCTACAGTCTCGTCATCGATTGATTGAACGGGAGTAGGAACCAATGACCACCGACCAGATCCTTGCCGAGATTCGTGAAGCCAACCTGTCTTACCTGATGTTGGCGCAAAGCCTGATCCGCGCCGATCGCGAGCAGGCGCTGTACCGCCTGGGCGTCAGCGAGGAGACCGCCACCATGATCGGCGGTCTGACGCCGGCGCAGATCATGAAGATCGCGCAGACCAACACACTGCTGTGCCGCTTCCGCATGGATGACGACATCGTCTGGAACCTGCTGACCAGCCATGGCAAGTCTTCGGCCAACGACCATGTCGGCCGCCTGCATGCCGCGATCCTGATGGCCGGCCGCCATCAGGAAGCCGCCTGAACGAGGGACCACGGCCATGCCCCGCGTCAAGAGCATCGTCACCGAAGCCAGGCAGATCGAGCGTGCGGTGACGCTGATTCAGCTCGGCGCCCGGCTGCAGGTCCTGGAAAGCGAGACCGACATGAGCTACGAGCGCCTGCTGCGCTTGTACAAGGAAGTGGCCGGCAAGAGCCCGAGCAAGGGCCAGTTGCCGTTTTCCACCGATTGGTTCATGACCTGGCAGCCCAACATCCATGCCAGCCTGTACCTCAACATCCACGAGTACCTGAACAAGACTTCGGCGCTCGATGAGATCGACATCGTCATCAAGGCCTACCAGCTCTACATGGAGCAGGTGGCCATGCAGGAGCTCGAGCCGATGCTGTCGGTGACGCGGGCCTGGCGTCTGGTCAAGTTCGTCGACAACGGCATGCTGACGATGACCAAATGTTCCTCGTGTGGTGGGCATTTCGTCACGCATCCGCATGAGATTGCCAAACACTTCGTCTGCGGCCTGTGTAACCCTCCGGCTCGTGCTGGCAAAGGCAATGCGGCCGGCTCGCTGCGGATGCAATCCGTCGCGGCCAACCACTGAGCGCTGCCGGCACGGTTAGTTTGCTTGTCTCCTCCTGGCACAGTTTGCTGTGCTTTGCAGCGGCTCCCTTCTTCGTGAAAGGAGCCGCTTTTCTTTGGCCGCTGCCTGCGCGTTGGCCGTCCCGGAATGCTGTTTGCGCGGTCAAAACAGGCCTGATGCATCGATCGGCCGCCGGCCACCACAGCGACACTGGGTCTCAAGCGCGGCGTCGCCAAGCCGATAAAGCGCAGGTCCCTCGGCAGATTTCATCTAGGTCACCATGTTCGTCATCGTCGGCTGGCTCGTTGCGCTCGGCTGCATCTTTGGTGTGTTCATCGTCCACGGCGGCAACATCGGCGTCGTGCTGAAGGCCTTGCCGTTCGAGATGATCACCATCATGGGCGCGGCCATCGGCGCTTTCATCGCCAACAACCAGACCAAGGTGCTCAAGTCGACGATGGCCGGCCTGGCGCTGTGCTTCAAGGGCAGCAAGTACAACAAGGCGCGCTACATGGAGCTGATGGCGCTGCTCTACGACATCCTGCAGAAAGCGCGCAAGGAAGGCCTGATGGCGATCGAGGCCGACGTCGAGAAGCCCGAGGAGTCGCCGCTGTTCAAGAAGTACCCTGTCGTCGGCAGCGACCACCATGTGGTCGAGTTCGTCACCGACTACCTGCGCATGATGGTCTCGGGCAACCTGAATTCGCACGAGATCGAGTCGCTGATGGACAGCGAGATCGAGACCCATCACCACGAAGCCCATGCAGCCGTCGGCGCGCTGCAGCGGCTGGCCGGCGGGCTGCCGGCCTTCGGCATCGTGGCCGCGGTGCTCGGTGTCGTCAACACCATGGGATCGGTCGGCCAGCCGCCGGCGGTGCTCGGCGGCATGATCGGCTCGGCACTGGTCGGCACGTTCCTGGGCATCTTGTTGGCCTACGCCTTCGCCGAGCCGCTGGCAGGTTTGCTCGAGCAGAAGGTCGACGAGAGCGGCAAGGAACTGCAATGCATCAAGACCACGCTGCTGGCCTCGATGCAGGGCTACGCGCCGCAGGTGGCCGTCGAGTTCGGGCGCAAGGTGCTCTATTCGACCGAGCGACCCACCTTCGCCGAACTCGAAGGTCACGTCAAAGGCAAGAAGTGAGCGTGCGCAGCGCGATCGCAGTCAAGCGGCCGCCGTGGATCTGGCTTTGCCAGGCCACTGGCGGCGCCCCCCTGGGGGGGAGCGCCGAAGGCGCTCCGGGGGGGGGCCAAGATGGCCGGTGACGCGAAAAAGCTGCAGCCGATCATCGTCAAGAAGATCAAGAAGGGCGGCCACGGCCACCATGGCGGCGCCTGGAAGATCGCCTATGCCGACTTCGTGACCGCGATGATGGCCTTCTTCCTGCTGATGTGGCTGCTGGGCTCGACGACCGAGGGCGACAAGAAGGGCATTGCCGACTACTTCCAGTCGCCGCTGCAAGGTCGCCATGGCCGGCGGCTCGGGGTCGGGCGATTCATCGCATGTCCTCAAGGGCGGTGGCCAGGACCTGACGCGCACCACCGGCCAGGTCAAGCGCGGCGATGTCGAGGCCAAACGCGACACGGTCAACCTGCATGCGCTCAAGCAGGAGCAGGTGCGCGCCGAAATCGCGCGCCTCGAAGACCTGAAGCGAAAAGTCGAGCAAAGGATCGCCGCCAGTGCGCGCCTGTCGCAGATGTCGTCGCAGATTCGCCTGGACATGACGCGCGACGGCCTGCGCATCCAGATCGTCGATGAGCAGAACCGGCCGATGTTCGACAGCGGCTCGGCTGTCGTGCAGCCGCACATGCGCGAGTTGCTGCGCGAGACTCGGCCAGATGCTGAGCGACGTTCCCAACCGCCTGACGCTCGAAGGCCACACCGACGCCCAGGCCTTCGTCGGCGGCGATCGCGGCTACAGCAACTGGGAGCTGTCGTCCGATCGCGCCAATGCCTCGCGCCGCGAGTTGGTGGCGGGTGGCCTGGCCGATGATCGCGTGCTGCGGGTGCAGGGCCTGGCGTCGAGTCAGCCGTTCGACGTTGCCGACCCGCGCAGCGGCCAGCAACCGGCGCATCAGCATCATCGTCATGAACCGCGAAGCCGAAGACCGCATGTTCCGCACGGCGCCGGAAATGCCAGAAGCGGTGGTCGACGAATCTGCGCCCACGGTCGTCTCGCCGATGCCGCCGCTCGTCTCACGCACCGAGCCGGCGAAACAAGCACGGTAAACAACCCGCTTATCGCGCTTAAGTTTTTGCGCGCACCCGGCACCATGGCTAGACCATGGATCAGAGTGCACAAGACCGTCACCTGCCCGCTTCGCAGCGCAAGATCAAGAAGGCGCGCGAAGACGGCCAGGTCGCACGCTCGCGCGATCTCGGGCACTTTGTCGCGGTGGCCGGCGGCGGCGCGCTGCTGGTGGTGCTGGCCCCTGCATTCATCGGCTGGTTGCGCGAGCTGATCGCGCGCGGCCTGACGTTCAACAACGCCAGCCTGGCCGGCACTGCGCCGATGGCCGAACACTTGAGAGAATCGACGCTGCGCATGCTGGCGCTGGTGATTCCGCTCGGCGTGGCCCTGGCCGCCATGGCGCTGCTGGCCGGCGTGCTGTGCGGCGGCTGGAACTGGACACTCAAACCGATCTCACCCAAGTTCGACAAGTTCAATCCGCTCACGGGCTTGGGCCGCGTGTTCTCCAAACAACAACTCGGCGAGACGCTGAAGACCTGCTCGCTCGCCCTTGTGCTCGGCACGACCGGCGCCTTGTGGTTGCGCGCGCACACCACCGATTTCGTGCTGACGCTGTCGCTGCCGCTGCCTGCGGCGCTGTCGCAGGCCGGCGCGGTGCTGCAAGCCGGCCTGTTGCTGCTGGCTCTGGCACTGGCCGCTTTCGCGATCGTCGACGTGCCGTTGCAGCGCAAGCGCCTGCTCGACCGCCTGAAGATGAGCCACCAGGAAATGAAGGAAGAGTACAAGCAGCTCGAAGGCAACCAGGAAGTCAAGAGCAAGGTGCGCGCGAGGATGCGCGAGATGGGCAACCGCCGCATGCTGGCCGCGGTGCCCAAGGCCGACATCATCGTCATGAACCCGACGCACTACGCGGTGGCGCTGAAGTACGACGAGAGGGCGATGGCCGCGCCGCGTGTCGTCGCCAAGGGCGCCGACCTGCTGGCGCTGAAGATCCGCGACATCGCCAAGGAGGCGAAGGTGCCGGTGCTGCAGGCGCCGCCGCTGGCGCGTGCGTTGTATGCGCATGCCGAAGTCGATCAGGAAGTGCCGCAGGCGCTGTTTGCCGCCGTGGCCCAGGTGCTGGCCTGGGTGTACCAGCTGCGCGCCGCGATGGCGGGCCAGGGTGCCATGCCGCTCGAGATTGCGTCGTTGCCGGTGCCCGAGGCGCTGGACCCGCACCACAAGCCCGATGGAGTTGACGCATGAACCTGGCACAGCGTTTGAATGCGGTGCTCGGCCCGCAGGCCGGTGTCATCAAGAACCTGGCCGCGCCGATGTTCATCGTCATCGTGCTGGCGATGATGGTTTTGCCGATGCCGCCATTGCTGCTCGACATGATCTTCACCGTCAACATCGCCACCGCGCTGCTGGTGATGATGGTCGCGGCCAACATGATCCGCCCGCTCGACTTCGCGGCCTTTCCGGCGGTGCTGCTGGTGACCACGCTGATGCGCCTGTCGCTCAACGTGGCTTCCTCGCGCGTCGTCCTGCTCGACGGCCACACCGGACCGGGCGCGGCCGGCCAGGTGATCGAGTCGTTCGGCCACTTCCTGATCGGCGGCAACTTTGCCGTCGGCCTGATCGTCTTCGCGATCCTGGTGGTGATCAACTTCATCGTCGTCACCAAGGGCGCCGAGCGCATTGCCGAGGTCGGTGCGCGCTTCACGCTCGATGCGATGCCCGGCAAGCAGATGGCGATCGATGCCGACCTCAACGCCGGCCTGATCGACGAGAAGGAAGCCAAGCGCCGCCGCCTGGAGGTCAGCGAGGAGGCCGAGTTCTTCGGCTCGATGGACGGCGCCTCGAAGTACGTGCGCGGCGATGCGATGGCGGGCTTGCTGATCCTGTTCATCAACATCATCGGCGGCTTCATCATCGGCGTCGCGCAGCACGACCTCTCGGCAGCGCAAGCCGCCAACTCGTACATCCTGCTGGCCGTCGGCGACGCGCTGGTGGCGCAGATCCCGGCGCTGCTGATTTCCGTCTCGGCGGCGATGGTGGTCTCGCGGGTCGGCAAGGAACACGACGTCGGCAGCCAGATCGGCCGCCAGGTCTTCAACTCGTCGAAGTCGCTGGCCGCGGTGGCTGGCATCGTCGGCCTGCTCGGCGTGATCCCGGGCATGCCCAACGTGGTCTTCATCAGCATCGCCTCGGCCATCGGTTATGGCGCCTGGACGCTGCGCCAGCGCGAGCAGGCCGCCGAGGCCGCCAAGACGATGAGCAGGGAAGAAAAGCGCGAGGCCAATCCGGAAGCGAGCTGGGACGACCTGATCCCGATCGACACGCTGGGCCTCGAGGTCGGCTACCGCCTGATCACGCTGGTCGACGCGCAGCGCGGCGGCGACCTGCTGACGCGCATCAAGGGCGTGCGCAAGAAGTTTGCGCAGGACGTCGGCTTCCTGCCACCGCCGGTGCACATCCGCGACAACCTCGATCTCAAGCCGAGCATGTACCGCGTGTCGCTGCGCGGCGCGGTGGTCGGCGAGGGCGAAGCCTTCCCCGGCATGCACCTGGCCATCAACCCCGGCGGCGCGACGCAGCAACTGATCGGCACCAAGACCAGCGACCCGGCTTTCGGTCTGCCGGCGGTGTGGATCGACGAGCGCCAGCGCGAACTGGCTCAAATGAGCGGATTTACCGTCGTTGATTGTTCGACCGTGATTGCCACCCACCTCTCACACTTGATGCAAGTGAATGCGGCCCGATTGCTCGGCCGCGTCGAGACCCAATCGCTCGTGGAGCATGTGACGAAGTTGGCACCCAAGTTGATCGAAGACGTGATCCCCAAGATGGTTGGCATTTCGACGCTGCAAAAGCTGCTGCAATTGCTGCTCGACGAGGGTGTGCACATCCGCGACGTGCGCTCGATCATCGAGTGCCTGGCCGAACACCCGGCGGCCGCCAACGATGCGCAGCAGCTTGCCGCGCTCGTGCGCACGCACCTGGCGCCGGCCATCGTGCAGCAGATCTACGGCCCGGCCAAGGAGCTCGACGTGATCGCGCTCGACCCCGGCCTCGAGCGCCTCGTTACCCAGGCGCTGACCAGTCCGCATGGCGCCGCACTCGACCCCGGCGTGACCGAATCGCTGACCAGGAGTGCCGCCGATTCCGCGCGCTCGCAGGAAGACGTCGGTGTGCCGGCCTGCCTGCTCGTGCCCGACCTGATCCGCGCCCCGATGGCCCGCCTGCTCAAGCGCGCCGCGCCGCGGCTGAAAGTGCTCGGCCACAGCGAGATTCCTGAAACCCATTCGATCCGCATCGCATCCGTCATCGGAGCTACCGTATGAAACCCAACGTCACCCGCTTCACCGCCCGCACGGCGCGCGAGGCCTTGAACCTGGTCAAGAAGGCCTTCGGTGACGATGCTGTGGTCTTGTCGACCAAGCCATCGGCCAACGGCGGTGTCGAGATGCTGGCGATGGGCCCCGAGGGCGTAAGCCACCTCGAGTCGGCCAGCCAGGCCGCGCCCGTGGTCAACGCGCCGCCGGCGCGTGCGCCGGCGGCCAAGCCCGCCAAGGCCGCCACCGCGTCCACGGCTGCCGCCGAGGTCGGCCGCGATGTCGAGCAGCTGGCGATGAGCACGCTGTCGTTCCAGGACTATGTGCGCGAGCGCATGCTGAAGCGCCGCCAGGCGCAGCGCGATCTGGCGGCGATGGACGAGCCGAATGCACAGCCGTCTGCCGCCGCAGCGCCGCCCCAGGTCGGCGGAGCGGCCGCCGATGGCGCAGTCGCAAAGACAGGCAGCCAAACCGGCCGCCCCGGCGCCGGTGCGCGAGGAGTCTCGCCGCCCGAGCCCGATCCCGGTGCTGGCCGAATCCCTGGCGGACGGCGACGCCTCGCGCCGCGAGCACGCCATGCTGGCCGAGCTGCGTTCGATGAAGGGCCTGATCGAAGACCGCTTCGGCGCGCTCGCTTTCATGGAAAAACTCCAGACCAGCCCGCGCCGCGCCGCGCTGACGCAGCGCCTGCTCGATGCCGGCTTCTCGCCGGCCCTGATCCGCAAGCTGGCCGAAGGCCTGCAAGCCGATTGCGATGACGAGAGCCTGTGGGCAGCCGGTGTGCTGGAGCGCAACCTGATGGCCTCGGAGCATGAAGCGGCACTCGAAGACAACGGCGGCGTGTTCGCGTTGATCGGTGCCACCGGCGTCGGCAAGACCACCAGCACCGCCAAGATCGCCGCCGCCTTCGCCACCCAGCACGGCTCGGCCAACCTCGGCCTGATCACGCTCGACGCCTACCGCGTCGGCGCGCAGGAACAACTGCGCACCTACGGCCGCATCCTCGGCGTGCCGGTGCACACCGCGCACGACCGCGCGTCGCTCGAAGACCTGCTCGAGTTGCTGTCGGCCAAGAAGATGGTGCTGATCGACACCGCCGGCATGGGCCAGCGCGACACGCGCACCCGCGAGCTGCTGGAGATGCTCTCGCACCGTTCGATCCAGAAACTGCTCGTCGTCAATGCCTCGGCGCAGGGCGAGACGATCGAAGACGTGATGATCTCCTACCGTGCCGCGGCCTGCCGCGGCGTCGTCGTCAGCAAGATCGACGAGGCGGTGAAGCTCGGGCCGGCGCTCGACGCGATCATCCGCCACAAGATGCGCATCGTCGGCGTCGCCAACGGCCAGCGCGTGCCCGAAGACTGGCACCGCCTGTCGGCACGGGCCCTCGTGCAGCGCGCGCTGCGCCCGATGCCCAACTCGAGCTGGAAGCTGCAGGCGCATGAAGTGAACCTGGTCTTTGCCGGATTCAGCGGCGCACCGCGCACGCCCGGCGCGGCCCTGCACGCATGACCGCGATGAGTGATTTTCTGGACAGCGACGCGGCCCCGTTGCCCGACCAGGCGCACGGCTTGCGACGCCTGTTCGCCGGTGCGCGCACGCGCTTCATTGCCGTGGCTGCCAATCCCGATGTGGCCTTTGCCGGCCTGGCCCTCGAACGCCTGGCCAGCGTGTGCGCTTCGCCCGAACGCAAGGTGCTGGTTGTCGACGCCGCGCGTGGCGCGCCGCACGAGTTGGCTGCGGTCGACCTGGCGGCGTGCATCGAACCGCTCGGCGACAACCTGTCGTACCTGGCCGCGCGCGGCCTGCCGGTGCGCTACGTCAGCACCCGCGGCTCGTGCGAATCATTCCTCGACGCTGTCAACCAGGCCGCGCCCGAGGCAGCGGTGGTGATCGTGCATGCCGACGCCCTGGAATTGGGCCGGATGTTTGCGCGCCGCGCGCTGCGCCCCTTGCTGCTGGCGGCCGACCACCCGGCCAGCGTGACCAGTGCCTACGCCAACATGAAACTGCTGGCGCAACGCCATGGCCTGATGGCCTTCGACCTGCTGCTCGTCGCCGCCGCGAACTCGCCGCGCACGCCGCGCATCGCCGAACAACTCGCCCTCACCGCCGAGCGCTTTGCCGGCGCCGTGCTGCACGACTGGGCCGCCATCGACCCGGCGGCCGTCGGCGACTGGCCGCGCGCGTTGATGCGACTGGCGCAAGGACAGCTCGCCGACAGGCCCACAGCGGGCTTGCCGACACCTGAACTTGCTGCGCTTCAGGGGGTGCGATGAAGCGCGACCAAAGCCCCGACATCGAAACCGTTGACCCGAGCCCCACCCCCGGAGCCCCTGCCATGTACACCGCCACCGGACGTCCCGACACCAGCGCCAACGCCTCGGCCGCCCAGATCAACGCTGCGCTCAAGCAGTACACGCCGCTGGTGCGCCGCCTGGCGCACCAGATGATCGCCAGGCTGCCGGCCAACGTGCAGATCGATGACCTGATCCAGGTCGGCATGATCGGCCTGCACGACGCGATGAGCCGCTTCGACGCCGCACAGAACGTGCAGTTCGAAACCTTTGCCACGCAGCGCATCCGCGGTGCCATGCTCGACGAGCTGCGCAGCAGCGACTGGATGAGCCGCGGCGACCGCAAGCAGCAGCGCCAGATCGAGGCCGCGGTGCACAAGCTCGAACAGCAGTACGGCCGCGCGCCGGCCGAGAGCGACATCGCCAAGGAGATGGGCCTGTCTCTCGACGACTACCAGGATGTGCTGACCAAGGTCCGCGGCACGCAACTCGTCTACCTCGAGGACATGACTGGCGACGACGGCGACCAGGACTTTCTCGACCGCCATGTTGCCGATACGGCGTCCGACCCGCTGGCGATGCTCAACGACCATCGCATGCGCGAGGCCCTGGTCGACGCCATCAAGTTGCTGCCCGAACGCGAGCAGTACGTGATGAGCATGTACTACGAGCACGACATGAACCTGAAGGAGATCGCTGCCGTGCTCAAGGTCACCGAGTCGCGCGTCTGTCAGTTGCACAGCCAGAGCATCGCGCGCCTGCGCTCCAAATTGCGCGCCTGGTGAGCTGAGGGCTACGCCGGCCGCTCTGCGGCGTAGAGGTTCGAGTCCTCGTCATGACCCGCCACCCGCAGCCGCTTTTCGAAGCGCATGCCGATCGACGACAGCACCTTGCCTGAGTCCACGTTGTCGACGCTGGTGATGGCGACGATGCGTTTCAAACCAAAATGATCGAAGCCCCAGGCCAGCCACGCGGCGGCGGCCTCGCGCGCATAGCCCTGGCCGCGGTATGCCGGCAGCAGGGCGTAGCCCAGGTCGACATCGGCCAAGCCTTCGCGCTTGATCAGGCCGCAGATGCCGATCGGTGCGGCATCGGGCGCGTCGACCTGGCGCCGCACCGCCCACAAGGCGAAGCCGTGCTCGGCCTGTGCCGCAATGGGGCCGTTGCGCAGGTAGGCGCAAGCCTCGTGCTCGGTTCGCACCTGGCGGTCACCGATGTAACGCAGCCAGCCCGGATCGTTCAACAACTCGACAATGAACGCGGCATCGGCGAGCGTCAGCGGCCGCAAGTGCAGGCGCGCAGTGCGCAGGCTCGGCGGCGCGGTCTCGATGCCGTGGAGCTGGGCAGCGCCCGGCGTCCGCTCAGGCTCGGGCATCGGGCGGGCCCTTGAGTTCGACGGTGTTGCCTTCGGGATCGCTGAGGTAGATCGACGGCCCTTCGCCCTCGGCGCCATAGCGTGATTCGAGCGCACCCGCCGCAACGCCATGGCGGGCCAGCTGCGCACGGATGGCGGCGTCGTCGAACGGTTCGACACGCAGGCAGAAATGGTCCAGGTTGCGGCCCTGCGGCCCCGGCGCCGCACCGCCGGCGCGGCCCAGTTTGCCGTCGACCGTCACCAGGTCGATCAACGACCGGCCGGCGCGCAATTGCAGCAGCCCGATGTCGTCCCGGCGGCGCTCGATCGCGCAGCCCAGGACGTCGCAGTAGAAACGCAGCATGGTGTCGAGGTCGGCGACCCGCAGCACGAGGTGGTCGATGTCGCGGATGGGAATGGGCTTGGGAAGGGAAGCCATGGCGCTGACGTGAAGGTGGGCCGCACTCGCGGCGGCATCCCTTCCATTGTGCGCAGGTCAGATCGATCCGTCGATGTCAACGCGAAGGGCCTCGCGCTGACATGTGGAACGTGGTTCTCGCGACGCTACCTCCCAGCGCTTGACAAGACGAAGTACCCCATCATCAAGGTCCAGAGAACATAGACGGCGATGGACGCCCAAAATGCGACCGGCTGGGTTGCGCGGGAGTAGGGACCGCCTTTGCAGTACACATTGCCCGTGGCAAGGCCGTGAGCGGCAACGACGGCCGTCACCAGTCCGAGCAATGCCAGTGCAAGAGTTAGTCCCATGATGCGTTGCCCTTGGCAGGTCTACCGTCCGTGAAGGGGCGTTGCGTCATTGTGCGTGCTCGGCGGCAAGTGGCTGGACAAGCAAGACCTCGCGTAGTGCATAGGCAAGTTGCTCGTCCGTTGACTCTCCGCACACGCAACATACCCAAACGTGAGGCTGATTTGCTAGCCACTGCTGGGCCGAAGCCACAAGGGCCGACGAAACGTCGTTTCCGAATGCAGCGGCGGTAACGGCCTCGCCCGCTCGGATGCCTGCTCGGCGCTCCACGGTCCTTGATATGCGCTTCAACAATTCCTGCCACTCGTATGCAGACTTCTTCGACGCCGCAAAGACCGTGTGCAGCGCTGTCGACTGTGCATGTTGAATCATGTCGGGCGGAGCCCGCCTTGACGGCCCATGCAGCAAGAACGCACGCGCGGCTCCGACGACGAAACCGACCGCGAACGCGTTCTCATGGAAATCGCAGAATGGCTTGCCCAATTTCCACTCAAGACCAAACACGACGTTGGCTACCCACTCGTGCGGTCCAAGGCCAGGAACCCTGAGCGCTTCGTTCCAGCGCGGCTTGTACTCGTGAACTCGATGGGGACGTTTCATGGTGCATGACCCGTTCTCGCGCTGCATTCTGCGGCGTCCGCAAGACAACGATTTGCATTCATGCCCCGCATCAGATCACAGAAGATCCGGCGGCGACAAGCACTTGGCGCGACCTGATTAGCGACGAACCTCAGCATGCGCCACGCGCACCCGTTCGGGCTGAGCTTGTCGAAGCCCCCGCCTGAGCCCGGCGAAGAGCTCGCGGTGATAGACCCTTCGACACGGGGCCTTCCTTCGACAAGCTCAGGACGATCGGAGATACAGGCTCAGTCCCCTGCTCAGGGCCAACGGTGCTGAGATTCATTACCAATCAGGTGGCTCGATGCATTCCGAACAGGACAACGCGTATCGAATACGTGAGTTGCCGCCCTTCGCTGCCAGTCACTACTGCAGAAGCCATCAGCGAGCCACTGCGCGGGAACCCTGTGCGGCGCAGAGCTTGAGAGAGTTCACTCAGGCGCCGATGGCGCCGCTGCTGCTCTGCCGCGTGCGCGCACCGTCGGCCGCGTAGGCCGGGGCCGGCCATTCGGGCGGCATCAGGATGTCGATGGCGCGGTCGAACGACGCCTGGGCGCGCAGCACGGTGACGCGCTGCGCCAGCACTTCGCCGCGCACGGCGGCCAGGCGGCGGCGCAGCGGCAGGGCGATGCCGCCGGCGTGGCGGACTGCGGCAGACATGCGCTGCGCGGCCGAAGCCAACTCGCATTGCAGGGCCTGCGATTCGGTCTCGACGGCCAGCGCGTCAGCGTTGCGCAGTGCGCAGCCGAGTGCGGCCAGCCGCGCTTCGATGCGGGCCACGGCGGCTTCGAGCGCGCCGTTGCCGGCCGTTGCCGGTGTCTGTGGAGTCATCAATGTCCGCGCGGGCCGATCAGCTCACGCGTATTGCCCAGCAGCTTGTCGGCGATGGCGCCGGCGTTGACCTCGAAGTTGCCGTCGCGGATGGCCTGCGCGATGCGCGCCACCTTGTCGGCGTCGAAGTCGGCAGTGTTGCCTTCGGCGGCCAGCAGCGAGGCCGCGGCCGAGAACGCGACCTTGGCGCTGGCTTCCACCGGCTGGGCCTTGTGCTCGTCGCCAGACGGCGTGGCGCCGGCTTTGCGCGTGTCCACCGCCGGGGTGGCAGCGAGCTTGTGGCTGTTGTCGAGTTGACCGATCTTCATGATGACGATGCTCCTGGGGACGGTGAAGGAGTCCCCCTGATGTGCTCAGTCCTCAGGGTATCGGAGCCCGGGTGATTGACTTGAGTACTTTTTTCACGCTGCGGGGGGTCCATCGGGCTCACAACGGCACCTCGACCAATTTGTCACCCGCCGCCAGTCCGCTGACGATCCGTCCGGAATCGGTGCGCACGCGCACCGTCTGGCCTTCGAGGCCGGGGTTCAGCGCCTGGCCTTCGCCATGGATGCGCCAGCCCGGGCCACCGGCGACGATGCGCACCTGGTCACCCGCGGCAAACCACTGACGGGCCCGCAGATCGCTGTCGCGCAGCGTATCGCCGGGCGACAGCGGCCGGCTGACGATGCGGCCGACGGCGAGTTCGGCCGTGCCGAGTGCGGCCGAGCGCGACGCGGACAAATTGACCGTGGCGGCTTGCACGTCGGCGGCGCCGACCAGCCGCTGCCGGCAACCACGCGGTGGTGGCGACCAGGACCGGGGCCATAGACATCCACCGTGATCGGCAGGAAGACGTTCCAGCGCACGCCGGCGTCGGCGCAACGCAGGCCGATGCGGGCATTGCCCCACAACTTCACGCCTGCCGGCAGGTAGGGCTGCACCTCGGCGCAGGGTGCGAGCCGCAGCCGCGGGTTGAGCTGGCCGACCCGCACCTCGATGCGCAGCCCGGCCGTGGATTGTTTCGAGGCTTCGCTGGCCAGGGACTGCACCCGCTGCGTCAACGCCTCGTCGAGCACGGCGGCGGCTGCGCCGAGGGGCGCGAGCATGCGACAGCACGACGAGGGCGGAAAGAGCCTTGTTCACGGATGGCACTGTAGGCGCGCCGGTGCGCGCCGAGGGTTCGAAATGAACGGCAATCCGCGTCTTTATCCGGCTCATGTTTTGCGGCGGCGCTGCCACCATTGACCGCATGATCAACCGCCTCACCGACGCGCTGAACTTCCAGTCCGAAGCCCTCGTGCTGCGCTCGGAGCGCCAGCGCCTGATCGCCAGCAACATCGCCAACGCCGACACGCCGGGCTATGTGGCCAAGGAGATGGACTTCGCCACCGCGCTGCGCGAGGCCACCGGCCAGGCCGCCACGCCGGGCCAGCTGACCGTGACGCACGGCCGGCCACATGCAGCCGCCGGCCGGCGCCCGCGGCGAGGCTGGCCTGCGCTACGCCACGGCGTCGCAGACCAACCTCGACAGCAACAGCGTCGACATGGACCGCGAGCGGGCGAGCTTTGCCGACAACAGCGTGAAGTACGAAGCCACGCTGCGTTTCATCAACGGCAGCGTGCGCACGATGCTCGAGGCCATCAAGGGACAGTCATGACCCACCCCCGTAGCGCCTTCGGCGCTCCCCCTCGAGGGGGCACCGCCAGCGGACCGGCAGAGCACGGATCCGCGGCGGTTGCTTGGGAAGAGGTGGACTGCGAGTCACAGGAGTAGACGCGATGTCGATGTTCCAGATCTTCAACGTCTCCGGCAGCGCGGTCTCGGCGCAAAGCCAGCGCCTGAACGTCGTGGCGAGCAACCTCGCCAACGCCGACACGGTGGCCGGGCCCGACGGCAGCGCCTACAAGGCGCGCCAGGTCGTCTTCCAGACCGAGATGATGGGTGCGGTCGGCGCCGCCGGCGTGCGCGTCAGCACCATCAGCGAAGACCGACGCCGTCGGCCGCCGCGTGCACGACCCCAAGCACCCGGCGGCCGACGCCGAGGGCTACGTCACCTACAGCAACGTCAACGCGGTCGAAGAGATGGTCAACATGATCTCGGCCTCGCGCTCGTACCAGAACAACGTCGAAGTCATGAACACGGCCAAGACCCTGCTGCAGAAGACGCTGCAGCTGGGCCAGCTGATCGATGGCCACCAACGTCGACCATGCAGCACGCTGAACCGAACGACTTTCGGGCAGCAACAGCGTCAAGACGCAGAACGAGGCCGGCGCCGAAGACCGCTTTCTCAAACTCCTGGTGGCGCAGATGCAGAACCAGGATCCGTTGAATCCGATGGACAACGCGCAGGTAACGAGCCAGATGGCGCAGATCCAGTCGGTCAACGGCCTCGAAAAACTCAACCGCAGCGTCGAAGGTCTGGGCTCGCAGTTTGCGCAGATGTCGGCGCTGCAGGGTGCCAGCCTGGTCGGCCGCGATGTCGTCGTGCCCGGCAACCGCCTGGTCACCAACGACCTGGGTCTGGTGCAGGGCGGCTTCGAGCTCGATGGCCCGGCCGACAGCGTCAAGGTCGAGGTGCTCAACGCCGGTGGCCGTGTCATCGACACCATCGACCTGAGCGCACAAGGGCGCCGGCCGCCACGGCTTCGAATGGACGCCGCCGGCCGGCGTCGACCCGGCGATCGGCGATACCTTCCGCGTCGTCGCCAAGAACGGCGCCGCCAGCGTCGGCTTCACGCCGCTGATGCGCGACCGCGTCGATGCGGTGATCGCCGGCGGCGACACCCTCACGCTCGAACTGCGCAACAGCGGCAGCGTGCCGTACGACCAGATCCGCGCCTTCAACTGAGTTTTCTTCAGGAGCAAGCCATGAGCTTCCAGCAAGGCCTGTCGGGCCTCAACGCGACGAGCAAGAACCTCGAGGTCATCGGCAACAACATCGCCAATGCCAACACCTTCGGCGCCAAGGCCTCGCGCGCCGAGTTCGCCGACATGTACGCCAATGCGCTCAACGGCGCGGGCGCCAACCAGGTCGGCATCGGCGTGCAGCTGGCGGTCGGTGTCGCAGCAGTTCACGCAGGGCAACATCACGGCGACGCGAAACCCGATGGATCTGGCCATCAACGGCGGCGGCTTCTTCCAGGTCACCGACGGCGCCAACCCGGCGCTGTACTCCGCAACGGCCAGTTCAAGGTCGACCGCAACGGCTACATCGTCAACAACGACGGCCTGCGCCTGATCGGCTATCCGGCCGACGCCACCGGCGTGATTCAGCCCGGCAATGTCGAGCGCGCTGCGCCTGCCCACCTCCGGCATCGAGCCGGCGCCGACGAGCGAGATCCAGATGGAGATGAACCTCGACTGCGCGCACCGCAGTGACCGCGCCGATCGCCGGCCCGGCGATCGACTTCACCGACCCGACCACCTACAACAACGCGACCTCGCTGACGGTGTACGACGTGCTGGGCCAGGACGTGGCGCTGACCTACTACTTCCAGAAGGCCGCCACCGACACCTGGAACGTCTTCGTCACCGCCAACGGCACGCCGATCAACGGCACCGTCGCCGCGCCGGTGGCCAGCGCAACGCTCAACTTTCCCGCCAACGGCGGCGCACCGACCGCGCCGGTGGGTCCGGTGTCGATCGACATTCCGCCGACCACCAACCCGGCCGGCGCGCAGACACGGGCCGATCCTCGGCGTGCAACTCGACATGGACGGTGCACGACAGTACGGTGCACCGTTCGGCGTCACCAACCTGTCGCAGGACGGCTATGCCGCCGGCCAGATCACCGGCGTCGTCGATCGAAGACGACGGCGTCGCTGATGGCGCGCTACAGCAACGGCCAGAACAAGCCGGCCGGACAGATCGAGCTGGCCACCTTCCGCAACCCGCAAGGCCTGCAGGCGCTGGGCGGCAACGTCTGGGCGCGCAGCTTCACCACCGGCGACCCGATCGTCGGTGTGCCCGGCCAGGGCAACCTGGGCGTGCTGCAAGTCGGGTGCGCTCGAAGAGAGCAACGTCGACCTGACCGCCGAGCTGGTCAACATGATGACGGCGCAACGCATCTACCAGGCCAACGCGCAGACGATCCGCACGCAGGATCAGGTCTTGCAAACGCTGGTCCAGCTGCGTTGATTCCACGGCTTAGGAGCGACGAGCCGCCATGGACCGCATGATCTACCTGAGCATGTCCGGCGCCAAGGCGGCGATGCAGCGCCAGGAGGTGCTGGCCAACAACCTGGCCAACGTCTCGACCAATGGCTTTCGCGCCGAACTGGCCGCGTTTCGCGCCGTGCCGGTGCAGGGCAGCGGCGCCAGCACGCGCGTCTACGCGCTCGAGTCGACGGTCGGCGCCAACCACGAGCCCGGCACGGTCACACGCCACCGGCCGGCCGCCTCGACGTGGCGATGAAGGGCAACGCCTGGTTGACC
Source organism: uncultured beta proteobacterium (assembly GCA_963706685.1). Lineage (GTDB taxonomy): Bacteria > Pseudomonadota > Gammaproteobacteria > Burkholderiales > Burkholderiaceae_C > CADEEN01. The sequence goes on along the minus strand of CAVPMY010000017.1, from coordinate 547,783 downwards.
GTGCAGGGACTCGACGGCACCGAGGCCTACACGCGCGCCGGCGCGCTCGATGTCGATGCCGAGGGCCAACTCGTCACCCGGAACGGCTTGACCGTGCTCGGCGACGGCGGGCCGATCAACGTGCCGGCGAACGCCGAAGTCAGCATCGCCGGCGACGGCACGGTCAGTGCCAGCGCGCCAACGGCGGCTCCAGCACCGTCGGCCGCCTGAAGCTCGTCACGCCCGAGAACCCGGCCGCCTTGACGCGCAGCGACGACGGCCTGTTCCGCGCCGCCGAGGGCGACCTGGCAGCGCGACGCCAATGCGCGACTGCAAGACGGCGCGCTCGAAGGCTCGAACGTCAGCGCCGTCGAAACGATGATCGCGATGATCTCCGCAGCACGCCAGTTCGAGCACCAGATGAAGCTGCTGCAGACGGCCGAGCGCCAGGAGCAGACGGCGGCCAAGCTGCTGTCGCCGAACGGGATGTAGTCAATGCAGCGGCGTGTCGCGCGTGTGTGCGGCAGTCGATACGTTCGCATGGGGCAACGGGGCATCGGCCGTCGGCAGGTGAATGGTGGCCTCGAAACCATGTGACATGCCGGCGGGTGGCGACGACAGCACCAACTGGCCGCCGTGTCGTTCGACGATCGAGGCCACGATCGACAGCCCAAGTCCGAAACCCGCTGGATCGCGCGAGTGCGTCACATGGCGCTGTCGAATGCGTGCCAGCGCCTCGGGCGCCACGCCGGACCCTGCGTCACGCACGAGCATCGTGCCGGGCGCTGCGACGATGACCTCGATGGACCCTTCTTTGCAATGCCTGACGGCGTTCTCGATCAAGTTGCGCAGCGCGATCGCCAGGGTATCGAAATCGCCGAGGACGACGGCGTTTTCGTTGGCAGCGCAGCGCAGATGCAAACGTTCGCGCATGTCGCTCAGAGCCCAGAACTCTTCAGCCAGGACGGTTGCCAGTTCACCCAGATCGACCGCAGCGTCCGTCAGTACCATGCTCGATTCCGCACGCGAGAACTGCAGCAACTTCTCGGAACGTCGATTCAGCGTCAGCATGGATGCCAGAGCCTGTTTCGCCTCGTCGTGCGCGCGCGACCCCAGGGGCATGCTCAGCAACGTGTGCATGCGCAGCAGGGCCGCAGCCAGCGGCGTGCGCAGTTCGTGCGCGGCATTGGCCGTCAACGCCCTTTCAACATGGAGCGCCTCGGTCAGCCGTTGCAACAGGTGGTTCGTGCTGTGGGTGATGACCTCGATCTCGGTCGATTGCGCCGGCACGGTGATGGGACTCAGATTCTGCCCACCGCGCTGCTGGATTTCATCGGCGAACCTGTGCAGCGGCCACATTGCTCGACGGGTCAGGGCGTGAATCAGCAACCCCAACAACGGCAGCGCGGCGAGCATGGGCAACGCCAGCCAGAGCACGGTTTGCAGTACGGCGTCGGTGCGGTGCGAGGCTTGTTCGGCAACGTGGATGTAGATCGGGCGCTCCGGGTGCTTGTAGGTATAGACCCTCCAGTCCGGCAAGTCTGCAAAACCGATCGACCGCGTCACGTCCAGCGCAAGCTCGGGCGCATCCTTGGAGCGCATCAGCACCTGCCCGGCGTCATTGACGATTTGATAGATCAGGTGGTCGTGCTCCTGGAGGGGTTCGCCCATGCCCGCCCCCATGCCCACGGGCAGTGAAGCGCGGCGGGCGGGCTGAGCCAGGTCGTTGACCGCGATGTCGTGCATGGCCAAATGCAACAGACGATGCGAACTGTCGACCAACGTGCTGTCCATGGCTTCGCTCAATTCGCCACGGGCCTGCCATGCGCTCGCGGCCGCCATCAACAGCCACACGCAGCCGATGGTGACGATCAGCGTGCGAGTCAGCTGCGTCGACAGGCTGCGACGGCGGCTCATGCCTTGCCCCCCGTCAGTCGATAGCCAGTTCCCGGTACCGTCTGGATGCTGTCGGGGCCGAGCTTGCGTCGCAGATTGCAGATGAAGACCTCGAGCGCGTTGCTGGTGGCTTGGCTGTCGAAACCGTAGATGGCCTTGAGCAACGAGTCCTTGATCTGGACCCGGCCAACGCCCGCGGCCATGACACGCATCAGGCTCCACTCCGTGGTGGTCAGGTCGATCCGCTGACCGTTGCGAGTGACCGACAGGCCGGCCAGGTCGATCATCAGTGCGCCAACTTTCACCAGCGAACTCGTGCGTCTGTTGCGGCAACGCGTGACAGCGCCCAGCCGCGCCAGGAGTTCATCAGGATCGAAGGGTTTTACCAGATAGTCGTCGGCTCCCGTGTCGAGTCCGCGGATGCGGTCAGTGACGTGATCGCATGCCGTGATGATGATGATGGAGGCGGCAGGAAACCACGCCCGCACCGCAGGGATCAGGCACAGGCCGTCACCGTCAGGCAGGTGCAGATCGAGCAGCATGGCGTCCCAGTGCAACTCGGTCGACAGGGCCCAGGCCTGTTGCAACGATACCGCGCAGTCAACGGCAATGCCTTTGACGCTGAGGTAGGAAGCGACCGCATTGGCCAGTGCAATGTCATCTTCCACCAGCAATACGTTCATTGCACGAACCCGACCTACTCGGACGAGCGAAGTTTAGGCGTCATGCCTTAAGAAGTCCTGAATGCCGCGCCTGGCTGAAGCGCAGATCGGTGGCCTGTCAACCGACGATCGATGCGTCCGTCAGTTACCTGCCCAGCGTGTTCATGCCTGGCTTTCGCCATCTGCAGTGATTTGCGGTCAGATTGCAGCAAGTCTTGCCAGATCCAAGAACAAAAAAGCCGCAACTTCCAGCGCCCAAGAGCCGGCACACGATTCGTTTGCCAACGGCACCCAACACTGACCCAGCAGTCCTTGGTCGCGATGTTACTTTTCGAGTCTGGCAACGCTTCGCGAGAGCGCCCTCAGGCCGATAACTGGCCGTTGATTGCGCCTTTTATCGAGGCGTCTGCGGCCTCAAGTCCGCCGCAAGATCGCTCCAAGCACCCAAGGAGCGTCCTCATGATCCGATCCCTCTGGATCGCCAAGACCGGCATGGAAGCCCAGCAGACGCAGCTGGACAACATTTCGCACAACCTGGCCAACGTCGGCACCAACGGCTTCAAGCGCGGCCATGTGGTGTTCGAGGATCTGATCTACCAGAACCTGCGCCAGGCCGGCGCGGCGAGCAGCGATGCGACGCAGTTGCCGACCGGCCTGCAGGTCGGCCTCGGCGTGCGGCCGGTGGCCACGTCGCGCATCTTCACGCAGGGCAATCTGCAGCAGACGTCGAACAACCTCGACGTGGCGATCAAGGGCCAGGGCTTTTTTCAGATCCAGCAACCCGACGGCACGTCGGCCTACACGCGCGACGGCTCGTTCCAGGTCGATGCCAGCGGCCAGCTCGTCACCAACAGCGGCTACCTGGTGCAGCCGGGCATCACGATCCCGGCCAACGCGCAAAGCGTGACGATCGCGCCCGACGGCACCGTGTCGGCGTCCTTGCCCGGGCAGGCCACGGCGCAGGCGATCGGCCAGTTGACGATCGCCACGTTCGTCAACCCGGCGGGGCTCGATCCGAAAGGCCAGAACCTGTGGGGCGAAACGGCAGCGTCGGGCACGCCGCAAGCCGGCGCACCGGGCAGCAACGGCCTGGGCGACCTGCAACAGGGCTATGTCGAGACCAGCAATGTCAACGTGGTCGAAGAACTGGTGGCGATGATCGCCACGCAGCGCGCCTACGAGCTGAACTCGAAGGCCATCCAGACATCGGATCAGATGCTGCAGCGGCTGGGGCAGCTATGAACCATCCGCCCTGCAGCTTCGCGGTGCCGCGTCGTCGCCTCAGCAAGGTGCCCGCTTCGCGCAGCCATCGCACGCCGCGTGGTGTGGTCGTCGCGCTGCTGTGCTCGCTGGCCGGCTGCGCCAGCGTCGACAACTATCGCGCGCCGCCGGTGGACATCGGTGCGCCGCCACCGGTCGCGGTCCAACCCGTGGTGGTCGCGCCGGCAGTCAACGGCGCGATCTACCAGGCCGCCGCCTACCGGCCGCTGTTCGAAGACCACCGCGCGCGCCTGCCGGGCGACACGCTGACCGTGACCATCGTCGAGAAGGTCAGCGCCAGTCAGAAGTCGACGTCTTCGGTCGACAAGAGCGGCAGCTTGAGCGGCGCCATCACGGCGCTGCCAGGCATCGCACCCAACTCGTTCGGCCGCGCCGGCATCGGCGGCACGGCCGGCAACACCTTCGGCGGCAAGGGCGCCACCGAGAGCAGCAACGACTTCAGCGGCACGATCACCGTGCTCGTCACCGGCGTGCTGCCCAACGGCCACCTGCTGATCCAGGGCGAAAAGCAGATCGGCGTCAATGCCAATGTCGATGTGCTGCGCTTCTCCGGGCAGGTCGACCCGCGGGCGATCCAGCCCGGCAACAGCGTGCCGTCGGCGCAAATCGCCAACGTGCGGGTCGAGCATCGCAGCCGCGGGCAACAAGCGGACGCGCAGGTGATGGGCTGGTTGTCGCGCGTCTTCTTGTCGGTGATGCCGATATGAAGCCCCCAAGCTCACTTCGTTCGCTGCCCCCCGAGGGGGCGCGCCTGCCTTGGGGCGGCCCGGCGGCAGGCATCGCTCCGCGCCGGCTGAGGTTTTTCATCCGCGCCGCGATCACGTTCACGGTCTTCGCCGCCAGTGCCGCAATCTGGTGGCCGGCGCATGCGGCGACGCGCATCAAGGAAGTGGCGTCGGTTCAGGGCGTGCGCTCCAACCAGCTTGTCGGCTACGGCCTGGTCGTCGGCCTCGACGGCAGCGGCGACCAGAGCCAGGGTGCGCCGTTCACGTCACAAAGCCTGGCCGCGATGCTGTCGCAGATGGGTGTCGCGGTGCCGCCGGGCGTGCAGTTGCAGTCCAAGAACGTGGCTGCGGTGATGGTCACGGCCACGCTGCCGGCCTTCGCTCAACCGGGGCAGGCGATCGATGTCAACGTCTCCTCGCTCGGCAATGCCAAGAGCCTGCGCGGCGGCTTGCTGGTGGTCACGCCGCTCAAGGGTGCCGATGGCCAGGTCTATGCGCTGGCGCAGGGCAACCTGATCGTCGGCGGCGCCGGGGCCTCGGCCGCGGGTTCCAAGGTGCAGATCAACCACCTGTCTGCCGGCCGCGTGCCGCAGGGCGCGACGGTAGAGCGCAGCGTGCCGACGCCGCTGGCGCAGGGCGAGTTTTTGCAGCTCGATGTGATGAGCGATGACTTCTCGACCGCACGCAACGTGGCCAAGGCCATCAACGCCGCCAAGGGCGAGGGCACGGCCTTCGCGATCGACGGCCGCGTGGTCCGCATGCGCGCACCGCAGGACATGAATGCCCGCGTGGCCTTCCTGGCCGATGTCGAGAACCTGTCGCTCGAACTCGCCAAGCCGGCGGCGCGCATCGTGCTCAACGCGCGCACCGGCTCGGTGGTGATGAACGACGCCGTCACGCTGGCGGCCTGCGCGGTGGCGCATGGCAGCCTGTCGGTGACGATCAGCAACACGCCGCTGATCAGCCAGCCGGGCCCGCTGTCCGGCGGCCAGACGGCGCAGGCCAACAAGGCCGACATCGCGATCACGCAGCAAGGCGGCTCGCTGGTGCAGATGCCCGCCGGCACCAAGCTCGCCGATGTGGTCAAGGCGCTGAATGCGCTGGGGGCCACGCCACAAGATCTGCTGGCCATTCTCCAAGCGATGAAGTCGGCGGGCGCGCTGAACGCCGAGATCGAGGTCATATGAACGTCGATCAACTCGCCGGCCTGCGCAACCTGGCCACGCAAGACCCGAAGCACGCCATCAAGGAAGTGTCCAAGCAGTTCGAGTCGCTGTTCATGCAGGAGCTGATGAAGTCGATGCGCCAGGCGACGATGAGCTCGGGCATGCTCGACAACGAAGGCACGAAGCTCGGCACCGAGATGATGGACACCGAATACGCCGGCAAGATGAGCGGCGTCAAGGGCGGCCTGGCCGATGCGATCGCCCGCCAGCTCGAGCGCCAGATGGGTCTGGCGGTCGAAGCTGCAAAGGCCAAGCCGCAGATCAACCGCGTCTCGCAGACGACGCCGCTGCGCGCGCCGACCAGCGCCGGAGAATTCGTCGCCGCGCACACCGAGTCGGCGAAGAGGGCGCAAGCCAAGACCGGCATCCCCGCGGCCTTCATGGTGGCGCAGGCGGCGCACGAAACCGGCTGGGGAAAGAAGTCGATCGCCATGGCCGACGGCTCGAACAGCTTCAACTTGTTCGGCATCAAGGCCAATGCGGACTGGAAGGGTCCGGTGGCCAAGGTCACGACGACCGAGTACATCGACGGCCAGCCGAAGAAACTGGTGCAGGCCTTCCGCGCCTATTCGAGCTACGAAGAATCGTTCGCCGACTACGCACGGCTGATGAAGACGAGCCCGCGCTACCGCGACGTGGTGGCCCAGGCGAGTGATGCGACCGGCTTCGCGCAAGGACTGCAGCGCGCCGGCTATGCCACCGATCCTGCCTACGCGGACAAGCTCGGCCGCGTCATCAACACCACCTTGCGCCTGCAACGGAGCTTGACATGAGTTCAACGCCTCTGCTGTCGATCGGCACGCGCGCGATGTTCGCCAACTACGCGGCGTTGCAGACGATCGGCCACAACATTGCCAACGCCAACACCGAGGGCTACTCGCGCCAGCAGGTCGAGTTCGCGACGGCGCAGGGCCAGTTCACCGGCGCCGGTTTCTTCGGCAAGGGCGTGGATGTGGCCGCAGTGACGCGCTCGCACAACGCCTTCCTGACCCGCGAAGCGGCCACGGCGTCGTCGCAGGCCGCGGCCGACAGTGCGCGGCTGGAACAACTGCAGCGCCTGGAAACCATCTTCCCGCCGGGCGAAGCCGGGTTGGGTTATGTGGCGGGCGCTTTTCTCAACGCCATGGTCGATCTGGCCAACAGCCCGCAGGACACGTCGACGCGCCAGGTGGTGCTGGCGCGCGCGCAGGAGATGGCGCAGCGTTATGCCGCGGCCGGCGCGCAGATCGACACGCTGCAAGACGGCGTGGTCCAGGACCTGAAGGTCGCCGTGGCCAGCGTCAACCGCTTGTCGCAGGGCATCGCCACGGTCAATGAGCAGATCGCGCGGGTCATCGGCAGCGGCCAGACACCCAACGATCTGCTCGACCAGCGCGACCAGTTGATCTCCGAGCTGAGCCAGCTGGTGCAGGTCAGCACGCTGCCGGCCGACGACGGTACCTTGGCGGTCTTCGTCGCCGGAGGGCAGCGCCTGGTGCTCGGCACACAGGTCACGCCGCTGGCGCTGGTCAGCGATGAATTCGACACCACGCGCGCCGCGATCGCCGTGCAGGACAGCAGCACGCTGCGCACCTTGCCGTCATCGCTGCTGGGCAGCGGCTCGATCGGCGGCTTGCTGCGATTCCAGAACGAAGATCTGGCCGACGCGCGGACCGCGCTGGGGCGCATGGCGGCGGCGTTCTCGATGCGCCTCAACGAGCAGCAGGCGCTGGGGCTGGATGCACGCACGCCGCCGGGCGCCGGCGCCGCGTTGTTCGCCGTTGGCGCGCCGCTGGCGCTCGCCGCCCAGAGCAATGCGCGCGATGTCGCCGGCAACTTCATCGGCAGCGTGTCGATGACCGTGGCCGACGAAGCCGCGTTGCAAGCCAGCGAGTACACGCTGGCGACCGACCCGGCGACTCCCGGCCAGTACCGGTTGACCCGCTTGTCCGACGGCCTGGTGCGCAGCATCGCCAGCGGCGACACGGTCGATGGCCTGACGATCAGTGTCAGCGCCGCAGCGCCCGCCGACCGCTTCCTGCTGCAGCCGGTCTCGCGCGCCGCGGTCAACATGCGCCGCGTGCTCGATGACCCGCGGGGCCTGGCGGCGGCTTCGCCCCTGCAGGCCGAGCGCAGCATCGCCAACAGCGGCAGCGCCACGATCGCCAGCCTGCGTGTCGTCGATCCGCTGGCCGACCCGCAACAGACGGCGTCGATCACGTTCACCTCCGCCACCGGCGCCTACAACTGGGAGCTGCGCGACCGCACCAGCAATGCGCTGCTGTCCAGCGGCAGCGGCGCCTGGCAGCCGGGGCAGGCCATCGCGCTCAACGGTTTCGAGCTGAGCCTGGACGGCGTGCCCGCCAGCGGCGACCAGTTCACGGTCTCGAAGACGGCCTACCCGGGCGTCAGCAACGGCAACGCGCTGGCGTTCGCGGCCCTGCGCGACCAGGCCTTCATCGGCGGCGAGTCGGTGACCGATGCCTATGCCAGCGTGATGGCCGGCGTCGGCGTCAGCGTGCAGGGTGCGCGCACGGCGGCCAATGTCTCGGGCGCGGTGGCGATGCAGGCCCGCGAGCGGGTATCGGCCGAGACCGGGGTCAACCTCGATGAAGAGGCGGCGCGATTGATCCAGTTCCAGCAGAGTTATCAAGCCGCAGCCAAGGTGCTGCAGGTCGCGCAGAGCGTGTTCGACACGCTGCTGCAAACCACATCGAGGTGATCGAGATGCTACGTCTGTCCTCTAGCCAAGCGTTCGACAGCGGTCTCGAGCGCTTGCAGCAGCGCCAACGCGAGCTGACCGATTCGCAGGAGCGCCTGACCAGCGGCAAGCGCGTCTCGCGCGCCAGCGACGATCCGGCCGCGGCGGCGCGCGCTGAACGCGCGCTGGCCGCCATGTCGCGCCATGACGCCAGCCAGCGCGCACTCGATGCCAGCCGCAATGTGCTGGCTCTCACCGAAAGCGCGCTCGGCCAGGCCGGCGAGCTGATGCAGCAGGTGCGCGAGACACTGGTCGCGGCGGGCAACGGCAGCTACAGCGACAGCGAACGCGGGGCACTGGCCGACCGCCTGCAGGCGCTGCGCAGCCAGCTGCTGCTGACTGCCAACCGCGGCGACGGCACCGGCGCGTTCCTGTTCGGCGGCCAGGGCTCGGCCGCGCCGCCGTTCATCGACACGACGGGCGGTGTGGTGTTTCGCGGCACCCGCGGCGAGAACACGGTGGCGATCGACGAAGCGCTGCCGCAGTCGGTCGATGGCTCGCGCGAATGGCTGGCCGCACCGAGCGGCAACGGCCTGTTCGAAACGCGCACGGTATCGGCCGTACCCGGACAGGCCGGGGCCTGGATCGATGCCGGGCGCATCGTCGACCCGACAACCTTCTTTGCCGCCACGTCGCCACCCGCGGTGGCCGATCCGGCCAACCTCGACTACCGCATCCGCTTCGCCGGCGCGCCGGGTGCCGTCACCTTCAGCGTCGAGAAGGACGGCGCGCCGACCGCGCTCACCAACGTGCCCTTTGTCAGCGGGCAATCGATCGAGATCGACGGCATGGCCTTCAGCGTCACCGGTACGCCGACGCCAGCCGACGAGTTCGAGCTGCGCCTGTCATCGAACTCGCAATCCGTGTTCGACACCCTCGACCGTGCGATGGCCGAGCTGCGCGCGCCCGCGCGCAGCAGCGCCGCGATCAGCCAGGGCGTCCAGCAAGCGCTGGTGCAAGTCGATGCGTCGATGGGCGCGCTGCAAGGCCTGCGCTCGCGTGTCGGCGAAAACCTCAACCGTGCCGACACGGTGGAGGGTCGAATCCGCGAGCAGAAAGTCACGGCGCAGACCGAACGCTCGCAAGCCGAGGACTTGGACATGGTCGAAGCGATCTCGCTGTTCCAGAATCGCCAGAGCGGCTACCAGGCGGCACTGCAGGCCTATGCCACGGTGCAGCGCCTGTCGTTGTTCCAGTACCTGAACACCTGAGCATTCCGGACTCATGCAAGACCACCCGATCCTCAACCACGTCGTCCTCGGCTACTCGCCGATGATCGACCGCGAACGCGCGATCGCCGCGACGCGGTTGACGGTGTTCCCGGCGCGCCCCGACCTGCCGCTCGACGCGGCCGCGTTGCTGGCCGCAGTGGCCGAGGTCTGGCCCGAAGGTGCGGGAAAGGTTTCGCTCAACGTCGTCAGCGAGAGCCTGCTGCACGACCTGATGCTGGCCCGGCCCAGCGCCAACCTGATGCTCGAAGTGCCGGCCTTCATGGCCGGCGACATCGCCCATGGCGAGGCCATCAATACATTGTTCGGCCGCGGCAACACGCTGCTGCTCAAGGGCCGGCCACTGGCTGAGCTGCCACGCACGGTGTTGCCCTGCTTCAAGCACTCGATCATCGATCTGCAGGACGAGCGCCGCAGTGACGCACCACCGCCGCCGGGCGTGACGCGCCAGATCACGCACATCCAGGCCGGCGTGCGCACGATGGCCGACCTGAACGCGAGTTTCCAGCGCGGCGCGGTGGCCGTGCTCGGCTGGCCGATCGACGACGCCATCCAGGCCAACGGCAAGGCGCGCGCGCCCGACTTCAACATCATCCTCGAGCTGATGCGGCGCATCGACAAGGAAGCGCCGCTCGAAAAGCTCGAGGAGGCGATCACGCTCGATCCGACGCTGGCGTTCAAGCTGCTGCGCTACATCAACTCGCCGGCCTTCGGCTTGCGCGTCGAGGTGTCCTCGTTCCGGCACGCCTTGATGCTGCTCGGCTATCAGCGCCTGAAGCGCTGGCTGGCGCTGCTGCTGGCGTCGGCCAGCAAAGAGCGCGACATGAGGCCGGTGATGTTCGCCGCGCTGCGCCGCGGCCTGCTGATGGAAGAACTGGTGCGCGCCAGCGACGGCGGCACGGACGAGCAATTGCGCAACGAGGCCTTCATCTGCGGTGTTTTTTCGCTGCTCGACCGCATGCTCAGCCAATCGTTTGCCGAACTGCTCAAGTCAGTGCCCGTGCCCGAAACGGTGCGCTCGGCGCTGGTTGAAGGCCAGGGGCCGTTTTCGCCGCTGCTCGACGTGGTTCGCGCCGTCGAGAATGAGTCGATCTACGACATTCGCGAAAGCGCCGAGCGCCTGCTGTTGAGTGGCGCGGCCATCAATCGGGCCACCCTGCGCGCCCTGGCCAGCGCCGCCCAGCTTCAATGAGCCGCGCGGCGTGCTTTTTTGACGAGACCCCCCATGACGCAGCCGCCAGATGCGGCGCACGGCGCAGGGCCGGGGGTTACATTGCGACTAGCGAGAAAATCCGAGAGGGTCTGGCGCCACGGCGCCGCCGGCCCTGAATCCAACCCTGTCCGAACCGTCGATGCCGTACCTCCGCTATCCCCATCACCGCGGGCCTGCCGCACAGGCGGACGCTGCCATGGGGTCGGGTGGCGGCGCAGGCGATGAACTGGCCGTGCTCGACGCCGCGGCCCTGGGGCGGCTGCGTGAACTCGACCCCAGCGGCAAGGCCGGCTTGTTGAGCCGCGTCCTCGACACCTATGCGCAGTCGCTGGAGCGCCTGCTGTTGCAGCTTCGAGCCGCCCGTGCAGCCAGCGACGCGGCGGCGATTCGCCATGTGGCCCACACGCTCAAGTCGTCGTCGGCCAGCGTCGGCGCACTCGACCTGTCGTCACTGTGCGCCGACGTCGAGGCCCGCCTGCGCGATGAAGGTCTGCAGGGCCTGTCGTCGCAACTCGACAACTTGGTCGCCGAAGGCGAACGCGTGCTGGCCGGCTTATCCTCTCGCCTGAGGCCCTCATGAACGAGCAACCAGACGACGCCAGCGCGATACCCGGTGTGGCCGCGCGCGTGCTGCTGGTCGATGACGACGAAGTCAACCTGATGCTGACCGCAATCGCGCTGCGCGAGCGCGGCTTCGAAGTGATCGAGGTCGGCAACGGCGAACTGGCGCTGGAACGGCTGGATGCCGTGGCGCCGGACATGATCGTGCTCGACGCGCTGATGCCCGGCATGGACGGTTTCGAAACCTGTCAGGCGCTGCGCCTGCGCAGCGGCTATGCGCAGATGCCGGTGCTGATGCTGACCGGGCTCGACGACGACGCGTCGATCGAGCGCGCCTACCGTGCCGGCGCCACCGACTTCTTCGTCAAGAGCACGCAATGGAGCCTGCTCGCCGGCCGTCTGCGATACATGCTGCGCGCCTCGCGCACGCGCATCGAACTCGAGCGCAGCAAGTTCAAGCTCGCCCGCGCGCAGGATCTGGCGCGCATGGGCAGCTTCGACTGGAAGCGCGGCCACGCCGACGAGGGCGGGTTGGGCCACTTGTGGCTCTCGCCCGAGGCGCTGCGCGTACTCGGCCGCAACATCGGCGAGCGCATCGACGTGCGCGCGCTGCTGCGCATGGTCGGCATGGCCCAGCGTCGGGGCCTGATCCGCATGCTCACCGACGTCGTGGCGCACAACGCGGTGCTGGCCACCGACGTCTCGGTCAAGCTGTACGACGGACGCGAGCGCATCATCCACGTCGAGGCCGAAGCCGAGTTCGAACATGGCCAGGGCGTCGGCTACACCGGCGTCTTCCAGGACGTGACCGACCGGCGAATTGCCGAAGACCGTATCCGCCACCTCGCCAACTTCGACGCGCTGACCGGATTGCCGAACCGCCGCCAGTTGATCTGGCGCACCGAACGTGCGCTCGAGCAGGCGCGGCGACTGAACCACAACGCGGCCCTGCTGCTGATCGACCTCGACCGCTTCAAGAACGTCAACGACACGCTCGGCCATGCTGCCGGCGACGAGTTGCTGATGGAAGTCTCGCGGCGCTTGCGGGCCTGCGTGCGCCACAGCGAGCAGGTCATGGAAGGCGCGCTGGAGGCCGCCGGCGCGCGATCGCACCGCACGCTCGAAGCCGTCGGGCGCCTCGGCGGCGACGAATTCGTGGCCCTGTTGCCCGAGGTCACCGACGATGCCGATGCGCAGCGCGTGGCCACGCGCATCCTCGACAGCCTGCGCGACCCGATCTTCGTTGCTGGCCAGGAGTGTTTTGTCACCGCCAGTGTCGGCATCGCGCTGTTCCCGCGCGACGGCCTGAACCTGGTCGATCTGATGCGCAACTCCGACGTTGCCATGTACGCCGCCAAGACGGCCGGGCGCAACTCGGCCACCTCCTACAGCCCGCACCTGGGCGGACGTGGGCGCGAAAAGATCGAGCTCGAGAGCCATCTGCACAAGGCCATCGAGCGCGGCGAGCTGGTGTTGCACTACCAGCCCAAGATCGACGTGCGAGGCGCCAAGATGGTCGGCGCCGAGGCGCTGATGCGCTGGAACCGCAACGGCCAACTGGTGCCGCCGGGCGACTTCATTCCGCTGGCCGAGGAGACCGGCCTCATCGTGCCGCTGTCGGAGTGGGCGGTGCGTGAAGCGGCGCGCCAGGTGCGGGCCTGGCAGCAGAACTTCGGCTTTGCCGATTCGATCGCCGTCAACCTGCCGTCGCGCCTGTTCGAGCGCAGCGACCTGGTCGAGAACATCCACCAGGCGGTGTCGGCCTACGGCGTGCCGCACAAGGCGATCCAGCTCGAGATCACCGAGAACAACCTGATGAAGGACCTGCACAATGTGTCGCTGTCCTTGCACCGCCTGAACGAGATCGGCGTCGAGATCTCGATCGACGACTTCGGCACCGGCTATTCGTCGCTGGCCTACCTGACGACGCTGCCGATTTCGGAGCTCAAGATCGACCGCAGCTTCGTCCGCGACCTGGGCATCACGCCGCAGAGCTCGGCGGTGGTCAGCGCGATCATTGCGCTGGCCCGGTCGCTTGGGCTTGCGGGTGATTGCCGAAGGCGTCGAGAACCTGCGCCAGATGGAAGTGTTGCACCGCCTGGGTTGCGGCCTGATGCAGGGTTTCCTGTTCGCCAAGGCGCTGCCGCCCGACGACCTGGAATCGTGGTTGCAACAGACCGTGCTGCCGCGCAAGGCGCCGTGGATCGGCGCCGTCTCGGACATCGATGGTGCGGCACCGCGCGTGCTCGGTCGAGTCACATGAACGGCCGCGAATCGGTGCATGAGCAAGCCCGTGACACCAGCCTGCCGGCTGCCGGCGCCAACCGGCCTGCTGCCATGACGGATGGGGTCAAGCGGCGCGAGGCGCTGTCGTCGGCGCAGATTGCCAAGGCGACGTTGATGCGCCTGGCGCAAAGCAGGCTCGAACCGACGCCGGACAACTACGCGCGCGCCTGGATCGAGTGCGGCGGTTCGGCGCCACGTCTGCAGCCGGCGCCGGCGTCGCCGACGCCTCAGCAGCCCGACGATGGCGCGCTGTGGGCGCAACTGGTCGATCAACTCGTGCGCGGTCTCGAGCAAGGCTCACGCCAATGGACCGCCGCGCGCAAGAAAGAAAGCATCAAGCATGTGCTGGCCAGCAGCCGCAGCCATTCGCTGCGCATGCGCGAGCGGCTGACGCAACTCGTCGGCGCCTGGCAACACGACGCAGCCGATGACGGCCAGTCGGCGCCCCATGGCGAGCAGGCGCCAGAGATCCCCAGCAGCGCGTCGACGGCCGGTGCTTGGCCCCAGGTGGCGGACAGCTTCGAGCAGGCGTTGCGCGTGGCCCTGCCCGCCGACGATGCCAACGCCACGGCGCTGGCCAGAGAACTCGGCAGCCAGGCGCAGCGCTGGCGCAGTGGCAGCGTCGATGACGGCTTGGCAGCGCAGATCGAAGCCACTTGCGAGCAGGCACGGCGCGTGTTCCTGCAGCGCCACCATCTGGTCGATGAACTCGGCAAGCTGGTGCGCGCACTCGGCGAGGGCCTGCCCGATCTGGCCGAGGAAGACAGCTGGGCGCGTGGCCAGGCCGACGCGCTACGCGCCAGCCTCGATGGCGAAGTGCTGAGCGTGCGCGGCGTGCGTGCGGCGGCCGACATGCTGACGCAGACGCGCATTCAACAGCAGCGCCTGCGTGCCGAACGCGACCGTGCACGAGCGTCGCTGAGGGCCCTTGTGGAAAGCCTGTCAGCGGAGTTGCAAGCTCTTGGCGGCCAGACCGGGCGCTTCAGCGAAGATCTCGTGCGCTGCACCGACGACCTCGAGCAGGCCGATTCGCGCGAGCAGATGAGCAGCGTGCTGCACCGCATGCTCCAGTCCAGCCGCTCCGTGCAGAGCGAAGTCGCCGATGCCAGCGCGCGCATCAGCGCCAGCCGCGAGCAGGCGGAGACGTTGAACAGCCGCGTGCGCGAACTCGAAGGCGAACTGCGTCGCCTGTCCGAAGAAGTGTCCACCGACGCCTTGACGCAGGTCGCCAATCGCCGTGGCCTGGCGCAGATGTTCGAGGTCGAATCTGCGCGCAGCGAGCGCGACGGCAGCCCGCTCGCCATCGGCCTGATCGACATCGACAACTTCAAGAAGCTCAATGACTCTCTCGGCCACGCCGCCGGCGACTCCGCGCTCAAGGCCCTGGCCACGCAGGTTCGGGACGCGCTGCGGCCGGTGGACCATGTGGCGCGCTTCGGTGGCGAGGAATTTGTCGTGCTGCTGCCGGGCACCGACCCGGCCGAGGCGCAAGAGGTGCTGACGCGCGTGCAGCGTGGACTCACCATGGGCCTGTTCATGCACGAGGGCCGCGATGTCTTCGTCACCTTCTCGGCCGGCGTGACCGTCTGGCGCACCGGCGAACTCCTGGGCAGCGCCCTCGAACGCGCCGACAGCGCCCTGTACGACGCCAAGCGCAACGGCAAGAACCGCACCTGCTTGGGATGATCGGCTTTTGCTGCCGCGCGGCCTGGCGCCGGGTGGCGGAAGCGGTGAGATTCGAACTCACGGACGGTTGCCCGTCGCTGGTTTTCAAGACCAGTGCCTTAAACCACTCGGCCACGCTTCCCGACGCTCGCAGGCTGCAACTGTAGCGTGCCGAATCGGCGCCGCCGCTCAGGCGCCGGGCCGCTGGGCTGGCTCGCAGCGCACCTGCACGACCTCGCGCCGTCCGCCGTCGACCCGCACCGCGGTCAGCGATCCACCCCAGACACAACCGGTGTCCAGGCCGAGCAGGGTCGCCTGGTTGACGAGGCCCAGGGTTGACCAATGTCCGAACGCGATCGGTGTGCCGGCGCTGGCCCGCCGCGGTGCGTCGAACCAGGGCACGAGGCCCGGCGGCGCTGCAGCTGCGCCTTCCTTGGCCTTGAAGTCGAGCGCGCCGTCGGCGTGCACGAACCGGATGCGCGTCAGCACGTTGATGACGTGGCGCCAACGCTCCGCACCCTGCAGCGCGTCGTCCCAGCGCGCCGGCTCGTTGCCGTACATGCGGGGCAGGAAGTCCGCCAGGTCGGGGCCGCTCAGCAGCGCCTGCACTTCAGCGGCCAGCGTCAGTGTTTGCAGCGCCGTCCATGCCGGATTGACGCCGGCATGCACACACAACCAGCCGTGGCGCTCGAGCGCCAGTGGGCGCGCGCGCAGCCATTCGAGCCAGGCCTGGCGCTCGGGCGACTCGAGGATCTCATTCAGGGTATCGCTGGCATGCGCCGGCCGCACGCCATACGCCACCGCCAGCAGGTGCAGGTCATGGTTGCCCAGCAACGCCTCCGCCGATGCGCCGAGCGCACGCATGCGCTGCAGCACCTGCAGTGACTGCGGCCCGCGGTTGACCAGGTCGCCGAGCACGGTCAGGCCGTCGCGCGACGGCGAAAAGCCGACCTGCGCGAGCAGCCTGTCGAAAGCGTCGCCGCAGCCTTGCAAATCGCCGATCAGCCAATGCATGGGTTCATTCTGCTACGCTGCACAGCCCTTCACCCCCTGCCGCGGGCATGGACGTTGCGCTTCTTGTTTTCCTGATCCTGCTCAACGGCGTCTTCGCCATGTCGGAAATGGCGCTCACCGCCAGCCGCAAGGCGCGGCTGCAGGTCATGATCGAGGCCGGTGAGCGTGGCGCGCAGACAGCGATCGAGCTGCACGACAACCCGACCAAGTTCTTGTCCACGGTGCAGATCGGCATCACATCGATCGGCATCCTGAACGGCATCGTCGGTGACGCTGCCTTCTCGCAGCCGCTGGCGGCATGGCTCGAGCGGACGTTTGACGCACTGCCGGCCACCGGCGCCGCGGTCACGGCCACGGCGCTGGTGGTGGTCAGCATTACGTTCCTGACCATCATCTTCGGCGAACTGGTGCCCAAGCGCCTGGGGCAGATGTTCCCCGAAGTCATTGCGCGCCTGGTGGCCACGCCGATGAACTGGCTGTCTACCGCGGCGCGGCCGTTCGTCGCGCTGTTGTCGATGTGCACCGTAGCCACGCTGCGCCTGCTCGGCATCCGCGGCAACAGCAACCGCAGCGTCACCGAGGAGGAGATCGCGGCCAGCCTGGAAGAGGGCGTCGAGTCCGGCGTCATCGAAATGCATGAGCACCAGATGGTGCGCAATGTCTTTCGCCTCGACGAGCGCCAGATCGGCTCGATGATGATTCCGCGCGCCGAGATCACCTGGCTCGACGCGGCCGCGCCGCTGCCCGCAACACTGGCGCTGATGGCCGAGCATCAGCGCACGCGCTACCCGGTGTGCCGCGGCGATCTGTCCGATGTGGTCGGCGTGCTGGCCGCGCAGTCGCTGCTGCCGGCGCTGGCGCGCGGCGAAACGCCTTCGATCGTCGACCTGGTCAGCGCGCCGGTGTTCGTGCCCGAAACACTGACCGGCATGGAGTTGCTCGAGCATTTCCGCGGCTCGGATGCCGAGCTCGTGTTCGTCGTCGACGAATACGGCGAGGTGCAGGGCGTGATCACCGTGCGCGATGTGCTCGAAGCCATCACCGGCGAGTTCAGCGCGCCGGCCGACGACGATGCCTGGGCCGTCGAGCGCGGCGACGGCAGCTGGCTGCTCGACGGCCTGATCCCGGTGCCGGAAATGAAAGACCGTCTCGGCCTGAAGGTGCTGCCCGAAGAAGAACGTGGCCGCTACAACACACTGGCTGGCATGATCATGCTCTTGCTCGGCCGCCTGCCCGTCGTCACCGACCGCGTGGACTGGCAGGACTGGCGATTCGAAGTCGTCGACATGGACGGCAAGCGCATCGACAAGGTGCTTGTTTCACCAATCGTCGAACCCCCGGAAGCGAGTACCGCCGCATGATCGATCCTGTCCTCTTCGCCTCGCCGGTCGCACTCGACCGGGTGCAACACCGCGCGCAGCGCCTGAATTCGCCGGCGGTGCGTTTCGACCGCACGGCCGGCATGAACTCGCTGTTCGTCGCTGCGGTGGAGTTCATCGACGCCGCGCGCGACTACCCGATCGTCTTCATCGAGGCCGGCCAGGGCGACGACGGCCAGCGCGAAGTCGCGCCGGTGGCCGTGCTCGGCCTGACGCAAGGCGAGAACCTGATGCTCCAGGCCGACGGCTCGTGGGCCGCACGCTATGTGCCGGCGCTGCTGCGCGGCTATCCGCTCGGCCTGGCACGCACCGAAGCGCAAAGCTATGTCGTCGTCATCGACAGCCACGCCGACGCGTTGTCGACCAGTGATGGCGAGCCGCTGTTCGACGACAACGGTCAGCCGACGCCGATGCTCGAAGATCGACGCAAGTTCCTCGAGCAACTGGAAAACGAGGCCCAGCGCACACGCCTGCTCGGCCGCAACCTGCTCGAGCTCGAGCTGCTGCAGCCGATGCGATTCGAAGCCTCGCTGCCCGACGGCAAGCAGCTGACGGTGGAAGGCTTTTTCACCGTCGACGAGAACAAGTTCAGCGAATTGCCGGAAGCCGCCGTGTCGCAACTGCACAAGAGCGGCGTGCTGGCGATGATCTACGCGCACCAGTTCTCGCTGGGCTTGATGCGCGGCCTGGTCGAGCGTCGCGTGGCGCGGTCGCCGCAGACGGCAACGGCTTGAGCACACGCCCAGGCGCCGGCATGTCGGCGTTCGAGCTGGCACAGCTGAACATCGGCATCATCAAGGCGCCGATGGAGTCGCCGCTGATGGCCGATTTCGCCAACAACCTGGAGCGCATCAACGCCCTGGCGGAATCAACGCCGGGTTTCGTGTGGCGGCTGCAGTCGGAGCAGGGCGACGCCACGGCGATCCGCCCGTTCGCCGACAACGAGAACATGCTGGTCAACATGTCGGTCTGGCGCGATGTCGAGTCGCTCAACCGGTATGTGTATGCGTCGGCCCATGTCGAGCTGATGCGCCGCCGCCGCGAATGGTTCGCGCGCATGGACGAGGCCTTCCTCGTGCTGTGGTGGGTGCCCAAGGGCCATCGGCCGAGCGTGGCCGAAGCCATTGCCCGGCTCGAATGTCTGCGCACCCAGGGTCCGAACCCCCGGGCCTTCAACTTTCGTCACGCCTTTGCCGCGCCGGATGCCGCACCGGCTGCACCGGCACCGGGCTTTGACAGCGCCTGCCCGACAAGCTGAGCGTCGCCCCGCCCGGACAGCCGACGGCATCGGTGCCCCTGTACTTCTCGTGGTGGTTGGCTTGGCAGCAACGCCGGAGTAGAGTCGATCCGCCGCCCACCCACGGAGATCGCCATGCGAGTTTCCTCTCTGTTCTTCACGCTGGCTGCCGCAACCGCGCTGCTGGCTTCACACGCAGGCTTTGCGCAATCGGCCGAGAGTGCAAAGCCCAACGCGCCAGCCAAGAACAAGCCATCGGCGGCCGCCAAGGCTGCAGCGCAGGGCGTGCCGTCGGTCAAGGACGTCAACAAGGCCAAGGCGGAGGATGCGGCCAGTCAACGCTCGACGCCGGTCGACATGAAGAAGGACAGCGGCGACGGCTGCCACCACGGCAAGGGCAACGCCAGCGACGCCTGAGCGGCCGTTTCTGCTCGCCCATGGCGCGCGCGCCGGGCGGCAGACGACGGCGTACCGCCACCGCCACTGCCCAGCGCTCAGACAAGCCATGGCCCTTTCGCACGCGCCGCCGGGCCTCGCTGTCGATGTGCGGCCGCTCGGCCCGCGCCTGGCCAGCGAAACGACGCTGGCCATCTTCAAGTCGCAGGATCTGGAAGTCATCCGTCTGGTGCTGCTGGCGGGCAAGTCACTGCCGCCGCACAAAGTGGCAGGCGGGATCGTCGTGCAGTGCATCGAAGGTGCCATCGACGTCACCGCCGACGGCCACAGCCATGTCCTTCGTGCCGGGCATCTGCTGCACCTGCCGGGCGATGTCGTGCACGGCGTGGTCGCGCTCGAAGATTCGTCGGCTTTGGTGACGATCGCGCTGCGTGCGCAATCGCCCGGCCTGTAGCTCAGCGCTCCAGCCGCCAGACCTGCCCATCCGGGCTGTCGGTGAGCACATAGAGCCAGCCGTCGGGGCCCTGGCGAACGTCGCGGATGCGGGCGTTGCGCTCGGTCAGCAGCCGCTCTTCCTTGACCACCTTGCGGCCGTCGAGTTCGAGGCGCACCAGGTGCGCGCCGCGCAGCGTGCCGATGAACAGGTTGCCCTTCCAACCGGGGTAGCGCTCGCTGGTCAGGAACGCCATGCCCGAGGGCGCGATCGACGTCGGCACCCAATGGCGCAGCGGCGGCGCGACATCGGCGCGTTCGGTGCCTTCGCCGATCTGGGTGCCGATGCCGTAGTTGCGGCCGTAGGTGATGACCGGCCAGCCGTGGTTGGCGCCGGCCGCCGGCACGTTCAGTTCATCACCGCCTTGTGGGCCGTGCTCGACGATCCACAACTCGCCCGTGGCCGGATGCTGCGCGGCGCCCTGGATGTTGCGGTGGCCGTAGCTCCAGATCTCGGGCCTGGCACCGTTGCGTTGCGCGAACGGGTTGTCCGCCGGTACCTGGCCGTCGGCCTCGATGCGCACCAGCTTGCCCATGTGGTTGTCGAGCGTCTGCGCATCGTCCTTGCGACTGAAGCGGTCGCCCAGGCCGACGAACAGCCGGCCGTCGCGCGCCCACACCAGGCGCGAGCCGAAGTGGTTGCCGCCGCCGACCTTGGGCAGTTGGCGGAAGATCACCTGCACGCCGGTCAGCGCATTGCCTTCGAGCTTGCCGCGGGCCACGGCCGTGGCCGCGCCGCCATCGCCGGCTTCGCTGAAGGTCCAGTAGACGAGCTGGTTCTGAGCGAACTGCGGATGCAGCACGACATCGAGCAGGCCGCCCTGGCCGGCCGCCACCACCGGCGGCAATCCGGCCAGCGGCTCGTTCAGCCGGCCATCGCGCTCGACGATGCGCATGCGCCCCGCGCGCTCGGTGACGAGCAGGCGGCCATCGGGCAAGAAGGCCAGGCCCCAGGGATGCTCGAGGCCTTTGGCGACGACGACGGGCTTGAGTGCTTGCGCCGGCGCACAGCCGCTGACAAAGACGGCGGCAAGAAAGACCAGCAGGTGTCTCACGATCATCGATCCTCGCTGAATGCTGAGACGACGATCGTGCCGCAGCACGAATAACCCTAAGGCAACGCTGAAAAAGTCCCTCGCGGCGCGCGCATCCCTGCTTTGGGCGGTCCGCGGCGTTGCAAATCCTCGCCATAGCTGGGGCTATGGCTGCGGTTTGCGCCTTGCAGCCCATCCCAAACCAGGGCGCGCGCATCCACGGGGACTTCTTCAGCGTTGCCCTAAGGTGCGAGGCGCACGATCCGGTTGGCGTTGTTGCCGCTGCCGTCGGTCAGCAGGTAGATGTTGCCGTCGGGTCCTTGGCGCACATCGCGGATGCGCGCACCGAGTGCCTTGACGGCCGCGATCTCCTGTCGAGACACGGCGTCGCCATTGTTGTCGACGACGATGCGCCACAACGTGCTGCCGGCCAACGCGCCGCTGAACAGATTGCCTTGCCACTCGGCAAAGGCGCTGCCGCTGTAGAACATCAGGCCCGATGGCGCTGTGGACGTGGGAACCCAGATCGACGCTGGCTCGGTGTAGTCCGGCGCGTGCATGCCGCCGCCGATGCGGCAGGCAACGACCTGGGGCGGCGCACCGTAGTCGCAGCCGTAGCTCTTGATGGGCCAGCCGTAGTTGGCGCCCTGAGACACCCGATTGAGCTCGTCGCCGCCTTGCGGACCGTGCTCGGTGATCCAGAGCTCGTTGCTGCCCGGCCGCACCGCCGCGCCCTGCGGATTGCGATGGCCGGTGCTGTATATGCCGAAGGTGCTGCCGTCGGCGGGTGTGCCGTCGCGGTTCAGCCGCACCACCTTGCCGATCGTGTTGGCGGCGTTTTGCACCCCGGTGGCATCGCTGCGCGCGCTGCCGCTGTTGCTTTCGACGCCGCGCTCGCCGACCGCCACATACAGTGTGTTGTCGCTTCGAAAAGCCATGCGGGCGCCGTAGTGCAGACCGGCGGCCACCTTCGGTGTCTGCCGCCATATCACCTGCGGGCTTTGCTCCCAACCGTTGTAGGCAGCGTTCAGCGTGCCGCGCGCCAACGCGGTGCCGGCGCCGCCGGCCCCGAACTCGGCGAAGGTGAGAAAGACCCAGCGTGTGCTGCCGAAGTCGGCATCGACGGCCACGTCGAGCAGGCCGCCCTGGCCCGTCGTGTCGATGTTGGGCGGGCCGGGCAGGCGTGTCTGCACGAGCGCGCCGTCGGCGCTGACCACTGCCAGCGCGCCGCCTTTTTCGCTGACGAGCATGCGGCCGTCCGGCAGGAACGCCAGGCCCCACGGGGCATTGAGCTGGGCGCCGAGCAGCGTCGTGCGGCCGAGCGTCGACGCTGCCTGACTGCTGTCGAGCGGCGGCTCATTGCCCAGCATGCCGCTGCCGCTGCCGCCTCCACCACCGCAAGCGGCAATGCCGAGGGCGGTGACGGCAAGCAACGTGATCGCGGCTTGGATGAAGGAACGGCGAAAGGTGGGAACGGCACTGTGCTGACTCATGGCGGGCAGCTTACGGCAATCAATGCCGCTGCGACGCGATCAACACGCAACGGCTGCTACAGATTGCCGGCAAACAGCCTGCGGATGAACAAGTCCCTGAAGCTGTGAGCGTCTGTAAGACCCGGCCGGCCGAGGTCGACGTGAGGGGCTTGCCTGCCCTCCAACGGGCTCTTCACGGCCATGCGCACCAGCCCCGGCGAATGCGCGCCGGCATGCACGATGTCGCCCTTGATCGAATCGAGCAGGAGTTCGACCGCAGCGTCGGCATGGTCGATGAACTTTAGTCACGTGCGCAAGCGCGGCCGGTGATCGTCACTGCCAAGCCTCCCAAGCGCAAGGACCGCGTCACTGCTGTCGTGAATCCATGGACTTGCGCGATGCGGCGCACGATCGACCAGCCCAGACCGCTGCCGCTTTCCTCGTGGCCCGATCCCCGCGCAAAGCGCTCGCCGAGTCGTGCAATGTCGTGTTCAGACAGGCCCGGGCCGCTGTCTTCGACGACGAGCACGGCCTGCCCGTGCTGCGCGGCGGTGGTGACGTTGATGCGGGCGCCGGCAGGGCCGTAGCGCACGGCGTTGTCGACGAGATTGCGCAGCAGCGCTCCCAACAGCATCTCGTCACCATCGATGACGCAGGCACTCGAACTCTCGACGCCAAGGTCCTGCTGCTTGCGCAGGGCCTGGGGCGTCAGATCGCGAACCACCTGCTGCACCAAGGCATTCAAGTCGACGGGCTTCATCGGCACTGCGGCCCCCGCTTCGAGGCGTGAGAGCGTGAGCAATTGATCGACCAGGCGGGCCGCGCGGTCGCAGCCCTGCAGCGTGGCGCGCAGGGCATGCTGGCGACGCGCATCGTCAGCCTCGGCCAGCGCCACCTGGGCCTGCGCGCGGATGGCGGCGATGGGCGTGCGCAACTCGTGGGCCGCGTCGGCGGTGAAGCGCCGCTCGCTGTGCAGCATGCCCTCGATGCGGCTGAACAAGCCGTTCAAGGCCTGCACCAGCGGCGCGACCTCGGCGGGCGGGTCGTCGATGCCGACCGGCTGCAACGTGTTCGCCGTGCGCGCCGCCAGTTGCTCGCCGAGCGAGCGCAGCGGCTGCAGGCCGCGCCGGATCGCCCACCATGCCAGCAGGGCCAGCAGCGGCAGCGCCAATGCCAACGGCCACAGCGTGCCCCACAGGGCCACGCGCACGATGTGCTCGCGCGCATCGAGGCGCTCGCCGACGAAGACCTGCACGTCGTTCTCGCCGCCGCGGGTCGAGAAGACACGCCAGACCACGCCGTTCGCCGTCACGGTCGTAAAACCGGGGCTCGCCGTTGGCCCCTCGGCGACCAACGGCCGTTGCGGCGCATCGGCCGAGCGCAAGACGAGGTGCCCCTCGTGGAAGACCTGGAACACCGCGCGCGGCGCGTAGCGATGCAGCGAGGGTGCATCGACAGTGCGGTCGTCATCGTGTTCGATCTCACCCGATTGCTGGACCACCAGCAAGGCAGCGGCCTGGGCCAGGTGCGCGTCGAGCAGTTCGTCGAGCTCGTGTCGCACGTCGAACCCGGTGATGGCCGCTGCAGCCAGCCACACCGCCGCGACACCACCGAGCAACAGCGCGAGCAGCCGGCCCTGAATCGATCGCGGCCGGTGCATCAGGCCTCGCCCGGTTCGCGCCGCAGCACGTAGCCGACGCCGCGCACGGTCTGGATCAACGCCGCACCGAGTTTGCGCCGCAAGTGGTGAACGTGAACCTCGATGGCGTTGCTCTCGACCTCCTGTCCCCAACTGTAGAGATGCTGCTCGAGTTGCTCGCGACTCATCACGCGCTCGGCGTTGAGCATCAGCGCGTGCAGCAGGTCGAACTCGCGCCCCGCCAGCGCAACCTCCTGGCCGTCGCGCGTGACGCGGCGCGCTGCCGGGTCGAGGACCACCTGCCGGGCCTTCAGCACTTCCTGCGGCTGGCCATGCGCGCGCCGCACCAGCGCACGCAGCCGCGCGGCCAGCTCGTCCAGGTCGACCGGCTTGACGACATAGTCGTCGGCGCCGGTGTCCAGGCCGCGCACGCGATCGGCGATGGCGTCGCGTGCGGTGAGCACCAGCACCGGCAGCGTGGCACCGCCGCGGCGCAGCGCAGTCAGCACGTCCAGGCCGTCCTTGAGCGGCAGGCCCAGGTCGAGGACCGCGGCTGCATAAGGCTCGGCGCGCAGTTCGCGCTCGGCGGCTGCACCGTCGCGCACCCAGTCGACCTGGAAGCCCTGCTGACGCAGGCCCGCGCGCAGGCCGTCGCCCAGCAGCGGATCGTCTTCGGCCAACAGGATGCGCATGCAGCGATGGTAGGACGCAAGGACGCGCGTGCTCAGTCGTCGTCGTCGTCGGCGAGCCCGTGCCTGCGTGCCCATCGCTGGCTGTGGAGCAGTGGCCTCGAACCGGTCACCGGCCGCTGCTCCGCCGATCGGCGCCTGCCATTGCCACCACCAGAAGGCCAAGACCGCGGCGATCATCAACGCGGCCACGCCATGCCAGGCGCGCCGCAGCGCCTCGGCGGGCGCGCCGGGTTTGCGGCCGCTGATCATCGCCCCGACGAGGTTCTCGCGGTGTGCCCAGCTGGCGACAATCACGCCGGCCACGTGCAGGCCGGCCAGGGCCAGCATGGCGTTGGCAGTGCCCTCGTGCAGGTCTTCGGGCCAGCCCGCCCAGACCTCGTTGACCGTGGCCCAACCGGTGAACGTGACGGCAGCGGCCAGCCCGAGAATGCCGACGATCGCCAGCGCACCTGCCGGGTTGTGGCCGGTGTGGTGCTCGGGCTGGCCACGCAGCAGGCTGCCCAGGTAGTGCCACACCGCCTTGGGCCCGCGCACGAAGTTGCCAAAGCGCGCATGCCGCGTGCCGACGAGGCCCCACAACAATCGGAACACGATCAAGCCGGCCATCGTGTAGCCCAGCGTCACGTGCAGCAGGCGCCAGCGCTCGCTCTCGGCGGTGATCCAGGCGCCGGCAAAACACAACACCATCAACCAGTGAAACACGCGCACCGGCGCGTCCCAGACGAGGATGCGTTGTGCGCTGGGCACGGAAGACCGGCCCTCAACGCGGGATGCGGATGTTGCGTTCACTGAAGTCTCCTTGGTCGGCGCGGGTATGGCAGGCAGCGCAATTCGATGGACCCTTGACGCCGGGCCGCACCCAGGTGGCCGCGCTGATCTCGCGGTGCTCGCGCAGGAACCATTCACTGCGGGTGATGCGGTCTTCGGGCGGCGTTGCAGCCTCGCGCTGAGAGCGACGGCCGCTCGCGGCATGGGCCTGCAGCCAATCGCCGATCTGCTTGGCGCTGGCCGCGTCGAGCGAGGCGTCGCTGCCGAAGTGCTGCGGCAGCGTGTTCATCAGGCGCAGCCACGACGGCGCGGGCAGCATGCCGGGCGGGTAGGCGAGATGGCAGGCCGCGCATTCCTGCTGGTACTTCGGCAACAGCGGTACGCCTTGGGTGGTGTCTCGGTCGTCCGCATGGGCCGGCGTGGCGGCGTGCAGCGCGGCCAGCGCGAACGCGGCCGCCAGGCCCAGGTGCCGCAAGTGTTTGAAGGCCAATGAGTTCATGAACATCTCCCAGGGCGCCGTTCAGGGCTTGAGCGACAGCAGCCAGGTCAGCACATCGGCCTTCTCGGCGGCTGTGCACTCGCGGCCCATCACGTCGTTGCAATTGCGCCGAAACCACTTCTCGGACTTGGTCGCATCGGTGAAGCGTTCGGGGTTGAACGCCGGCGCCAATGGCGCGATCGGCTTGCCGGTGCCGGCGTGTTTGCCGGCCTGTGTCGGCAGCGCGCCGTGGCACGAGGCGCAACTCCATTCGCGGCCATGCGCTGTCGTGAAGAGCTGCTGGCCGCGGACTGCGGCCGCCGCCGCATTGCCTGACGCGGCGCGATAGTCGGCCAGCAGATTGGCCGACGCGGCAGCCTGCACTGCGCCCGCGGCGGCGTTCAGGCCGGCGGCGAGCAGGACGATCAGCGTGCAGCGCCAGGTTGATGGTTTCGATCGCATGGGAATGACTCCTTCACTCCCATGCTGGTCGCTCGGCCTTATCGCCGTCTTAACGCACCATCAGGAGGCGCATCGTCGTCGCCCGGCGGCGCGGGGCGTTGCCGCCCTTCGCCGTTCAACTCAATAGCCGTAAAACTCTTCGCTGCGGATATCCGCGTCGGTCACGCCGGCGTCGTCGAGCACCAGGCGCAAGCCTTCAGCCATCGCCGGTGGTCCGACGACGTAGTAGATGGGCCGTGCCAGCGACGCGGCGACCTCCTTCAACAGCACCTCGTCGATCGGGCCGATGCGTCCGCGCCAGGGTTCGCTCGACCGGCTCATCGCCGTCATCGTCGCGACCAGCCGGAAATCCTCGTGCTGCTGTTCGAGTGCCGTCAACTCGGCCAGGAAGGCGGCGTCCTCGGGCCGGTGGTTCGAATAGAGCAGGACCAGGTGCTGCGCCAGGCGGTCGTGGCCGGCCTGGCGCAGCATGCTCATGAACGGCGTGATGCCGATGCCACCGGCGATGAACACCGCCGCGCGTAGGCGGTCCTCGTGCAGCGTCAGCGATCCGAACGGTCCGTCGATCGAGACGTCAGTGCCGACGGCCAGTGCGCCGAGCGCACGCTTGTAGGCACTGTCGCGCATTCGCGTGGCGATCGTCAATTCGTTCTCGAACGGCGCGCTGACAATCGAGAACGTGTGGCGCGCGCTCTGCGCGTCGCCGCCGGGCGCTGCAGGCAGCACGACATCGATCGCCTGGCCGGGTTCGAACCGAAAGCCGGTGGGCTTGTCGAATCGAAAGGCCATCGTGTCATGCGCGACCGACTGTGTTGCGCGCAACTTTGTCGTGTGACTCGTCATTTGGTTCTCCTTGTGATGGTGCCCTTGCGCAGGGCCCTGTCGCGACGCCTCAGATCTCGAGCGTGAAGTTCGGGTCGAAGAGCGGGTTCTCGTTGACGCCGTTCTTCGCATAGCCCCGCGGGTTGCAGACCACGCGCGTGCCGTCAAGGCGGTAGTCGAAACTGTCATGGGTGTGGCCGTGAATCCAGCATTCAACGCGTGCGGCGCTGACCAGGTGCTCGGCATCCGAGACGAAACAGGCATTCAGTGCCGAGCCGGCAAAACGCGGGTGGATGCTGCGCGGCGACGGCGCGTGGTGGGTGATGACGACGGTCGGCCCGGCGTGCGGCGCGTCGAGCATGCTGTCGAGCCAGTCGCTGTGGCGGGCGAATCGCGCTGCCGCAGCGGCGGGCGTGAACATCCCCGCGTCGTCGTCGCTGCGGATGCGGCTGAAGTCGCGCATGAAGCGCTGTGCGGCTTCGACCGCGACCTGCTTCGGTCCTCCATCGCCCAGCAGCATGAAATCGGTCCACAGCGTGCTGCCGAGAAACCGCACGCTGCCGATGACTAACTGGTCATCGTCGAGCACGTGGACCGACGTGCCGGCGCAGAGCCGCTTCAGCTCGTCGGCGGTCTGGTCGATGCAGCCGCCGTAGTGCTCGTGGTTGCCGAGCACGTAGAGCACCGGCCGCTCGAAGCGCATCGCCCAGGCCGCCGCCTGGCGAGGCGGCCCGATGTCGCCCGCCAGCACGACCACATCGGCGTCGGTCAGCGGGCGCTCCAATTCGCAGATGCCCAGATGCAGATCGGACAGGACATGGACTTTCATGGCGCCTAAAATATCATGGCGTGATATGTATACTGCCCGAAGGGTCAGCACCGATGCCCCCACGCAAGCTGTCGAAGGACGATTTCGAAACCCTGGCGGGATTTCGCTACCAGTTGCGCCGCTTTCTGCGCTTCAGCGAGCAGGTGACGCGACGCCACGGCATCACGCCGCTGCAGTACCAGTTGATGTTGCAGATCAAGGGCTTCCCCGGCCGCGATTGGGCCACCGTGAGCGAGCTGGCCGAGCGCCTGCAAGCCAAGCACCATGGTGTCGTCGCGTTGGTGACGCGCTGCGAGGCGGCTGGGTGGGTGACGCGCAGCGCCAGCGAGCGCGACCAGCGCCGTGTCGAAGTCCGCCTGACCGCGGCCGGATTGCGCCGCGTGGAACAACTGGCGCGCCTGCACCGCGAAGAACTGTTGTCGGTGGCGGGCAGCTTCATGGTGCCGGGACTGGCCGCCGACGCGCCGTCGATCGGCGCACGCTGAGGTGGTCGCGATGAACCTCGAACTGCCGGGCCACCATTCACCCGCCGCGAGCTTCGAAGTGCCGTTGGCGATGCTGTCGGCCTGTCACGCACGCATCGAGCAGCAATGCGCGACCTTGCAACGGCTGGTGCCGCATCTGGCGCGCCGGGGCGCGGACGAGCAGGCGCGCAGCGCCGCCGCTGCGGTCATGCGCTATTTCGACACTGCAGCGGTGCATCACCATGCCGACGAAGAACAGGACCTGTTCCCGGCACTGATCGAGGCCATGGCCGGCTCCGATGCGGTCTGCCTGCGCGAGCTGGTGGCGGGCCTGGTATCGGAGCACCGCGAACTCGAAACCCATTGGCGCAAGGTACGGGGCGCACTCGGCGCAGGTCGCGGCCGGCGCCGCGCATCCGCTCGCCGCCGCCGACGTCGATGCCTTGGTTGGGCTTGTACCTGCGCCACATCGCGCGCGAGGAGAGCGAGTTGCTGCCGATGGCCGCCAGGCTGCTCGACGACGATGCGCTCGACCGCGTTGGCCGAGCGATGCGTGAGCGGCGCGGCATCGATCGGGTCTGAATCCGCCATCGGGTGGACGCGCCCACGATCAGCGCTTGCGCCTTGGCAGGCCCGTCGGCACGGCGGGCGCCGCATCGCCGATCACCTCATGCAAGCCGCCCAGGGCAAGCGTCAGTGCCTTGGCATCGGCGTGGGCCGAGTAAACGGCGTAGGCAGGGTAGGAGAACGCCGGCGCACCCTTGACGCGGTGCAGACGGCCGGCTCGCAGATGTTCGTGCAACACGGCCATGCGGAAGTACCCGGCGCCGCCGGCTGAGAGCACATAGCCCAGCCCCAGCGGCCCCAGACTGGCCGACACCGCAGCGCCTGAGAGTTCAGGGAAAGCGAGGCTGAACTGCGCCGCGAACTCGGGTCCCCAGTCGATGTGAACATAGGTGTCCGGCGTCGGTTTTCGGCCCTGGGGCGATGACGTCACGAAGACCAGCTGCTCGTCGAGCAGCAGGTCGATTCGGATGCCCGGCCGCTGCTGCGGCGCGTACAGCACGGCAATGTCGAGCGTGCCATTGCTCACCCGCGCGAGCAGATCGGCGGGCAGGCCGACTTCGGTCCGCAAGGCCAGGCGTGCAGCGCGGCTGCGCATCCACAACAGCCAGTTGAGCATCATCGGATCCCACAGGCTGGCCTCGCAGCCGACGGTGAGCATGGCCGAGCGGCCCGGCGGCAGGGCGACCTGCTGGCGCGCACGCTCCCACGCCTGGATCAACGCCGACGCATGGCGCACGAACTGCTGACCGGCCGGTGTCAGCGCCGCGCCCGACTTGTTGCGCACGAACAGCTGGCGGCCGAGCATCGCCTCGAGCGCCTTGACCCGCGCGCTGACCGCCGTCTGCGTGACGTGCAGTCGCTCGGAGGCGCGCAGGAAGCTGCCGCTGCCGACGATTTCGAGGAAGGTGCGTTCGAGGGTGACGTCCATGCGCGGGCCGAAACGAATTCAGTGCAAATATTCTGCTCTTATATGGCAATAAATGTCGCTTTACACCATCCATGGCCTGTCCGAAGATGAATCCAATGAATCCTCGCCAGGAGCCGCAACATGCCCTCGAACACCCTCGCTCCGCCCCTTGATGTCCAGCTCGAATGGCAGGCCCTGGCGTGATGGACCTTCACGCCGCTGTCCTGCAAGCACCAGCGGGTCGACGTGCGTGCGATTTCGTTCCGCATTGACCGATTCACCGCCGCTGGACATCCGGCAATGGCGCAAAGCGCGACGTGCCGAACTGGTGGGCCGGCGCATGGCCATTCCGCTCGAGCAACGCCTCGGTGCTCAGCGGGCGATCACCCGCCTGCTGCTCGACGGCTTGCCGTGCCTGCAAGGCATGGTCGTCGGTGGCTACTGGCCGTTCAAGGCGGAGTTTGATCCACGACCGGCAATGCACTGCCTGCGGCGATCCGGCGCAACGCTGGCCCTGCCCGAGGTTGTGGAAAAGGACGCGCCGCTGCAGTTCCGCGAGTGGTGGCCCGGCGCGCCGATGCGCCCAGGCGTGTTGGGCCTGCCAGTGCCTGACGGCACGCAGCGTCTGACGCCACAGGCCCTGCTCATCCCGCCTCTGGGTTTCGACGCGATGGGCTATCGGCTCGGCCTGGGTGGAGGCTATTTCGACCGCACACTGGCCGCGATGGATCCGCAGCCGCTGAAGATCGGCGTTGGCTTCGAGCTGTCTCGGCTGCAAACCATCCATCCGCAGCCGCATGACGTGCCGATGGACTTCATCGTCACCGAAGCCGGAATCCATCGCGTCGGCGCCGACGGCCTTGCTCGCGTCGACGGGCCGCGATTCGATGATGTCAGTGCCGCACCGAGCGACAGCCCGCTCAGCGTCCCCTTGCTGAGACCCGATGCCGCTGCCGATGCCTCATCTGCGCCAGCGGCCGCTTGCCCTTCAACTGCCGCTCGATGCCGTCGTTGAGCTGGCTGCGCAGTGCCAGCACGTTGTCGACGTGGCCGTAGGCGCCGGGGAAGCGCAGGTCGAGCCACAGCCACAGCGTGCACGCGCGCAGCGCCTGCTCCATGGCATCGAGGCGGCTGTGGCCGTCCACCTGGTCCAGGAACCAGGGTGAGCCGGCCTGGCCGGTGGCGGCGTGGGCGCTGGCCCAGTCGAGGAAGGCCTGCAGCTGGTTTTCGGTGCGCGTGTCCACGGGCGCCTGGGCGTAGATGAAGCGCTCCTTCAACGTGAGCTTCTCGGCGCTGGTGTCGAGCATCTCGGCCAGGTCGAGCATCTGCTCCAATTCGGCGACGGCGAAGTGCGCGTCGTCGAGCTTGAGTTGTTCGACGAACACGCCGAGCACGTCGCGCAGCCGGGTGAGGTGCAGCCGCGAGGCGATGGTCTGCACATGCCAGTTGTTGGGCGCCACCGGAGCCTTGAAGTCGCGCGGCGCGCGCGGCGCTTTCGGCAGCAGGTCGGTCAACAAGCTCAACGCGCCGGGCTCGGCCTCCTTGAGCACGCCGACGAAACCTTCTTCGTGGATGCCGAAGCGGCCGGCGCGGCCGGCGATCTGGTGCACCTCGGACTCACCCAGCGGCCGGTCGTCGATGCCGTCGAACTTGGTCATGGTGGAAAACAGCACGCGGCGGATCGGCAGGTTCAGGCCCATGCCGATGGCGTCGGTGGCCACCAGGATGTGCGAAGCGCCTTCGGCGAAGCGTTCCGCTTCACGGCGCCGCACCTCGGGCGGCAACGCGCCGTAGATCACGCTCACCGGGTGGCCGGCGGCGGCGATCTGGTCGCGCAGCATCAGCACGTCACGGCGGCTGAAAGCCACCACCGCGTCGCCGAGCATCAACGACGACACCGGCACCGGGTTGGGCAGCAGCTGCACATGCTGCTTGCGCTCGAAGTGGCGCACGCTGCAGCGTTCGCCGCACAGGCCGAGCAGGTTTTCGATGGCCGGCACCGCGTAGGCCGAGCAGATGATGATGACCTCGCTGGCCGGCACGGCGACGATGGCCTGCGTCCAGGCCCAGCCGCGCGAGTTGTCGAAGATCATCTGCGCTTCGTCGATCACCGCCACGTCGATCGGCGTGTTGGTGCCGACCATCTCGATCGTGCTGCTGACCACGCGCGCGCCGGCGGCCGGCACGTTCTCCTCGCCGGTGAGCAGCGAGCAGGGCACGCCGCGCGCCACCAGGCGGTCGCGGCCTTCGAGTGCCAAGAGGCGCAGCGGCGCCAGATACGCACCACCCTGGGCCTGCGCCAGGCGCTCGAACGCGGCGTGCGTCTTGCCGCTGTTGGGTGGACCCACGTAGAGCGTGACCTGGCGCTGCAGCTGGCGCGCCTTGCCGAACGTGTCGGGGTAGCCCTGGAAGGCCAGCGACGCGTTCAGGCCGGCCAACGTGTCCAGCTCGTTGACCTGGTGTTCCCAACGGTCCTGCGCGCGCGAGCAGGCGGCTTTCAGTTCGGCCAGCGGCAACGGCGTGGCGCATTCGGCCTGCAGCCGCGGCAGCAACGACGTCAGGTGCCGCGGTGTCAACGCGCGGCTGCGCGCGACGAGCGATTCCAGGTGCGCCCGGATCGCCGCTGCGTCCGGGTGCTGCGGCGCTGCGCCGAGTGCAGCCTGCAACGCGGTGGCATCGCCGCTGCGGTAGAAGGCCCACACGGCGTCGGCATCGACGGCGACGCGAAACAGCACCGGCACGCTCCAGCCGGGTTCCGACAACGTGAGCGTGTGGCGGATCAGCCGCGTCCACACGCCGGCACGGCGCGACACCGCCATCTGCTCCAGTGCCGCCGTGCGCTCCTGCATCAGCGGCCGCGCCTTCGGCCCGCTGCCGACGGCGTCGAGGTGCGTCAGTGCGGCGTCCATCAGCGCCGGGTCGATCCAGCGGCTCGGGCGCTGGCCGGGCACGGCCGCTTGCAGCTGCACCAGGCCCAGCGCATCGAGGTGGCTCTCGAAGTCCGCATGCGTCTCGGCCAGGTAGTCGGCCGGCTTCACCACCTGCGGCAGGTAGTGCACCGCGCGGCGGATGCGCGCCAGCTGCTCCTGGGTGATGTGCGGCGGCAGGCGGCGAGCGTGGCGGGGGTCGGGGAGAGGCTCTGCGGCATGGCCCCGATAATCACCCATGAATCCCATCGCGACACCGACGGCCGAAAAAGCAGGCTCCTTTTCCAGCCTGCCGCTGGCGCCGCCCACGCTGGACAACCTGCAGCGCCTGGGCTACGCGAGCATGACGCCGATCCAGGCGGCGAGCCTGCCGCTGGCGCTGGCGGGCAAGGACCTGATCGCGCAGGCCAAGACCGGCAGCGGCAAGACGGCGGCGTTTGCGTTGGCGCTGCTGGCCAACCTGAACCCGCGCCACTTTGCGGTGCAGGCGCTGGTGCTGTGCCCGACGCGAGAACTCGCCGAGCAGGTGACGCAGGAGGTGCGGCGCCTGGCGCGCGCCGAAGACCATATCAAGGTGCTGACGCTGTGCGGCGGCAGCACGATGCGCCCGCAACTGGCCAGCCTGGAGCACGGCGCGCACATCGTCGTCGGCACGCCGGGGCGAATCATGGACCACTTGGAGCGCGGCAGCCTCGAGCTCGCTGCGCTGAACACGCTGGTGCTCGACGAAGCCGACCGCATGCTCGACATGGGCTTCCATGACGACATCGCGACCGTCGCCCGCCAATGCCCGAAGCAACGACAGACGCTGCTGTTCTCGGCCACCTACCCGGAGGGCATCGCCAAATTGAGCGCGGCCTTCATGCGCGAGCCGCAGACGGTGACGGTGGCCGAACAGCACAGCGCGACCAAGATCCGCCAGTTGTTCTTCGAGGTGCGCGAAGACGAGCGCCTGCACGCGGTGTCGCTGCTGCTCAACCATTACCGGCCGGTGAGCACGCTGGCCTTCTGCAATACCAAGCAGCAGTGCCGCAACCTGGTCGACGTGCTGCGCGCACAGGGCTTTGCGGCACTCGAATTGCACGGTGACCTCGACCAGCGCGACCGCGATCAGGTGCTGGTGCAGTTTGCCAACCGCAGTTGCAGCGTGCTCGTCGCCACCGACATCGCCGCGCGCGGCCTCGACATCGATCAACTCGAAGCCGTGATCAACGTCGATGTGACGCCCGAGCCGGCGACGCACACGCACCGCATCGGCCGCACCGGCCGTGTCGATGCCGAGGGCTGGGCGTTCAGCCTGGCGACGTTGGACGAGATGGGGCGCGTCGGGCAGATCGAGCATGTGCTCGGCTTCAAGTCGGAGTGGCAGCCGCTGGCGGCGCTGACGCCGGCCAGCAGCGAGCCGCTGCGACCGCCGATGCGCACGCTGCAGATCCTCGGCGGACGCAAGGAAAAGATAAGACCCGGCGACGTGCTGGGCGCATTGACCAAGGATCTCGGTTTTGCCGCCGCGCAGATCGGCAAGATCAATGTCAACGAGTTTTCGACCTACGTCGCGGTCGAGCGCGGCATTGCCGAACAGGTGCTGAAGAAGCTCTCGGCGGCCAAGGTCAAGGGGCGGGCGGTGAAGGTGCGCATGCTCGAAGGTTGAGTACGCTTGATGCACACTGGCACGGTGGCCGCCTCGTGCGACACCTCCGAACCCGTTGCTGACGAAAGGCACCGTCGACCCATGGATCGCAGATTTAGCCTTGTCTTGCTGGCGTGCGCACTTGCCGCCGGCGGCATTGCACAGGCCCAGTCCGCGCCGAACCCAGACCAGAAGTTCCCTGATGTCGTCAGCGTCAAGGTGCAGTCTCGCGGGCCGGGCGTGTTCGACTTCGATGTCACGGTGTCGTCGCCCTATGACACGGCGCGTCGCTACGCGGACGCCTTTCGCGTTCAGGGCAAGGACGCGGCGATTTACGGCGAACGCAAGCTGCTCCATGACCATGCGGACGAACAGCCGTTCACGCGCGATTTGCATGGCGTGGCGATTCCAGCCGGCGTCAAGGTCGTTGTCGTGCAGGCACGCGACCAGAAGCATGGTTATGGCGGGC
The DNA here is from genome assembly GCA_963706685.1 of uncultured beta proteobacterium. Lineage (GTDB taxonomy): Bacteria > Pseudomonadota > Gammaproteobacteria > Burkholderiales > Burkholderiaceae_C > CADEEN01. Next base: position 512,642 of record CAVPMY010000017.1, on the reverse strand, counting down.
GCACCGTCGAGGTGGTGTTGCCCGGGCGCTGACGTGGCGCGCCAAGCGGTCGGTCGCCTGCGTCCACGACCGACTCACACGTCGTCTGCGAATTCGCCCGTCATCGTGTCGGGTGCGTCCAGGCCGAGTGCCGATTCGAGCACGGCCCAGGCTTCTTCGGCTGTTTCGACGAGGTGGAACAGCCTCAGGTCGTCGGCGGCGATCATGCCGGTCTCGACCAGCCACTCGAAGTCGATCAGCCGGCTCCAGAACTCGCGGCCGACGAGCACGATCGGGCGCTTGCGCACCTTGCCGGTTTGCGTCAGCGTCAGCACCTCGAACATCTCGTCGAGCGTGCCGAAGCCGCCGGGAAAGCAGACCAGGCCCGCCGAGCGCATCAGGAAATGCATCTTGCGCAGCGCGAAGTAGTGGAACTGGAAGCACAGCCGCGGCGTGATGTACGGGTTCGGCTCCTGCTCGTGCGGCAACACGATGTTCAGGCCGATGCTGGGGCCCCCGGCTTCGCTGGCACCGCGGTTGCCGGCTTCCATGATGCCGGGGCCGCCGCCGGTGACGACAACGATCTTCTCGTCGAGCAGGTTGCTCGCCCTGGTGATCAGCATCGACAACGTTCGCGCTTCTTCGTAGTAGCGCGACATGTGCAGCGTCATCCGCGCGCGGGTAACGGCGGCGCCGTCGTCGCCGGCCTCGGCATCGGACAAGCGCTCCTGGGCCACGGAGGCCGGCACCAGCCGGGCGCTGCCGAAGATGACGATGGTGGCGACGATGCGCTCTTCGCGCAGGATCAGCTCGGGCTTGAGCAGTTCGAGCTGCATGCGCACCGGGCGCAGATCGTCGCGCAACAGGAAACGCTCGTCGGTGAAGGCCAGGCGGTAGCTGCTGTCGGCGCCGTCGTAGCGCGAGGTCGGTTTGAGCGCATGCGCTTCTTCCTCGGCGCTGGGGAAGTTGCGCACGCTGAGGTCGGGGTGCTTGGGAGACATGGCAAGGCTGTTTTTTTGACAGCCTTCGAGCTTACGCCTGTGCCGCCAGGTTGCTTACGTAGTCGTGCTGCGCGGTGGACACGGTCGAGACGCGGTATTCGACCGGCTTGTCGTTGAAGGTCAGCGCGGTGCGCTGCACCTGCAGCACGGCGCTGCCCGGTGCGACGCCGAGCACGCGCGCGGCCATGCGGTCTGCGGCGACGGCGCGCACGCGTTCGGTGGCGCGCAGGACGGTGATCGCGAACTCGGTCTGGTAGAGGTGGTAGATCGTGCTCGGCCGCTCGCGCAGGCGCTTTTCGGTCAGGCCGCGGAAGAGGGCGGCGGGCAGTGCGATGCGGTCCACCACGACCGGCCGGCCCTGCAGCGACAGGCGGTTCTCGATCAGGATCGCGGCATCGCCAGCGCGACGCGAAAGCGCGTCGGCGGCCTCGTCGTCGAGCTTGCCGCGCTCGAACGACAGCAGTTCCACGGCCGGCGCGTCGCGCATGCCGTCGCTGCGTTCGACGTGGAAGAACTGAAAGACGAAGCGCTCGGTGGTGTGCATGGCCACGTAGGTGCCGCGGCCCTGGCGGCGCACGAGGATGCGCTCGGCCACCAGTTCGTCAACGGCGTGGCGCAGCGTGCCGATCGACACGCCCAACGCGGCGGCCAATGCGGTTTCGTTGGGCAGCGCACTGGCCGCCGGGTAGCGGCCCGACTCGATGGCGGCGAGCAAGGCGCGCTTGGCCTGGCGGTACAGCGGCGCACCGGCCGCACCCGGCGTCAGGCGTGCAAGAACGTGGGGTGCGGAAAGGTGAGCATCCATCGGCAGCCGATGCTAGCGCCGTCGGCCCAGTCATTCAAGTCATCTGAATGACATGCTTGACGTGGCGTGCAGCGTCACTAAACTGAGTTCATCCCTGAACAACACAAGGAGCGCGCGTGATTCATTTCGTGCTACACGACACCAAGGACACGGTGGCCGTGGTGGTGGTGGAAAACGTCAAGGCCGGCATGGAACTGTCGGGCTGGATCATGGACGAGGACAAGATGACCAACGTCGTCGCCAAGTCCGACATCCCGATCGGCCACAAGGTGGCGCTGAAGGACATGTCCGTCGGCGACACGGTGTGGAAGTACGGCATCGACATGGGCAAGGTGGTCGCGCCGATCAAGGCCGGCGAACATGCTCACGTTCAGAACATCAAGACGAAAAGGTGGTGATTTGACCCACCCCCGGAGCGGCTGACGCCGCTCCCCCTCAAGGGGGCACCGCCAGTGGCCCGGCAGAGCCGGATCCCCGGCGGTTGCTTGGAAAGAACCGTACTTAGGAGCAATCGTGATGAGCGTTATCAGCAAGAACACCACCTTCCTCGGTTACCGGCGCGAGAACGGCCGCGTCGGCGTGCGCAACCACGTCATCATCCTGCCGCTCGACGACCTGTCGAACGCCGCGGCCGAGGCGGTGGCGCACAACATCAAGGGCGCGCTGGCCATTCCGCATCCCTATGGCCGGCTGCAATTCGGCGCCGACCTGGAGCTGCACTTCCGCACCTTGATCGGTGCCGGTTGCAACCCCAACGTCGCGGCGGTGGTCGTCATCGGCATCGAAGACGGCTGGACGCAGAAGGTGGTCGACGGCATCAAGTCCACCGGCAAGCCGGTGGTCGGCTTCGGCATCGAACTGCACGGCGACCACGACACGATCCTGCGCGCCAGCAAGGCAGCGCGCGACTACGTGCAGTGGGCCAGCGAAAAACAGCGCGAGGACTGCCCGATCGCCGATCTGTGGGTGTCCACGAAGTGCGGAGAGAGCGACACGACCAGCGGTTGCGGCGCCAACCCGGCGGTCGGCAACGCCTTCGACAAACTGCATCCGCTGGGCAACTATCTGTGTTTCGGCGAGACCACCGAACTCACCGGCGGCGAGCAGATCGTCGCCGCGCGCTGCGCGAACGACAAGGTGCGCGAAAAGTTCATGTTCATGTTCGACCGCTACCAGGACGTGATCAACCGCCACAAGACCAGCGACCTGGCCGACAGCCAGCCGACCAAGGGCAATATCGCCGGCGGCCTGACGACGATCGAGGAGAAGGCCCTGGGCAACATCCAGAAGATCGGCAAGCAATGCACGGTCGACGGCGTGATCGACAAGGCCGAGATGCCGACCCATCCGGGCCTGTGGTTCATGGACTCTTCGTCGGCTGCCGCCGAGATGGTGACCCTGTGCGCCGCATCGGGCTACGCGGTGCACCTGTTCCCGACGGGCCAGGGCAACGTGATCGGCAATGCGATCGTGCCGGTCATCAAGCTCTGCGCCAACCCGCGTACGGTACGCACCATGAGCGAGCATATCGACGTCGATGTGAGCGGCCTGCTGCAACGCGAGATCACACTCGATCAGGCGGGCGACAAGCTGCTCGAATGCATGCTGCGCACGGCCAATGGCCGTTTCACCGCCGCCGAGGCCTTGGGGCATCGCGAGTTCGTGATGACGCGGCTGTACGAAAGCGCGTGAGCCGGCTTCGGGTTGCGGCCTATTGGCCGCAACCCGCGAGCGCGGTTAGAACAGGCGACTGCGAGCCGCCCGGCTCGACTGTTGCCCTGATCGAACCTGGAGACATCCCATGAACCTACGCATGTACCTGACTGCGACGACCCTGGCCGCTGCCGCGAGCATTGCCTTTGCGGCCGGCTACCCCGAAAAGACGGTCAACTACATCATTCCATTCGGCCCCGGCGGCGAATCCGACATCTCGGCTCGTCTGCAGGAGCCGGTGTTCAAGAAACTCACCGGCCAGACCGTGGCCATCCAGTACAAGGCCGGCGCCGGCGGCGCTGCCGGCTGGTCGCAGTTGAACGGCATGGCCGGCGACGGCTACACGGTGATGGGCACCAACCTGCCGCACATCGTGCTGCAGCCGCTGGAAAAAGATGTCGGCTACAAGACCGACGACATCACCACCGTCTACTGGTTCCACTACACGCCCGACGCGCTGATGGTCACCGCCGACAGCCCGCACAAGACGCTGAAGGATTTTGTCGAGGCCGCAAAAAAAGCGCCGGGTGCGACCACGCTCTCGGGCTCGGGCACCAACTCGGCCAACCATCTGGCGCAGCAGCAGTTCGACAAGCTGGCCGGCATCAAGACCACCTACGTGCCATTCGGCGGCACCGGGCCGTCGAATACCGCGCTGCTCGGCAAGCAGGTTGGCGGCAGCTGGGGCTACACGACGGTGCAGATGCAGCTCGGCGAGCAAGTGCGTTGCCTGGCTGTGGCGATGGAGCAGCGCCATCCGAAGCTGCCTGATTGCCCGACCTTCAAGGAGCAGGGCTTCAACCTCGTCGGTGGCGCCTACCGCGGCGTGGCCGTGCCCAAGTCGACGCCGCCCGATGTGCAGGCCAAGCTGGCCGATGTTCTGGCCAAGATCAATGCCGACCCGGAGTTCATCCGCAAGATGGAAGAGGGCGGCTTTGCGATGCTCAACGTCGGTCCGGACAAGACGGCGGCCTTCATGGCCGAGGTCAAGGCACGCTACGAAGCGCTGGCCAAGGACATGGGCATCGTCAAGAAGTAAACAGCGCGCGGTTGCCGTCGCATGGGTAGTCTGGATTACCTGCTGGCGGCACTGACGCCGCTGAACGTGCTGCTCGCGCTCGCCGGCGTCGTGGCCGGCACCGTCATTGGCGCGCTGCCAGGGCTCACGGCGACGATGGCGGTGGCGGTGCTGGTGCCTTTCACCTTCGGCATGGAGCCGGCGGCGGCGCTGATCGCCCTCGGCGCGATCTACACCGGCGCCATCTACGGCGGCGCCTATGCCGCGATCCTGCTCAACACGCCGGGCACACCGTCGTCGATCGCCACCACCTTCGACGGCTACCCGATGGCACGCGGCGGGCGCGGCGATCTGGCGCTGACGCTGGCCTGCCTGGCCTCGGTCGTCGGCGGCCTGGTCGGCGCGGCCTTCCTGCTGTTGCTGGCACCGCCGATGGCCACGGTGGCCCTGAAGTTCGGCCCGGTCGAGTACTTCTGGCTGGCGTTGTTCGGCCTGACGCTGATCGCCTCGCTCGGCGAGGGCAGCACGATCAAGGGGTTGATCGGCGGCTGCATCGGCCTGTTGCTGTCGATGGTCGGCGTGGCCGAGGTCGGCGGCGACATTCGCTATGTCGGCGACTTCAAGGCGCTGCTCGGCGGCACTCGACGTCGTCTCGGCGCTGATCGGCCTGTACTGCGTGCCGGTGCTGATCGATCTTGTCGCCACACCGGTAGCGCACCTCGAGTCGGCGCAACGCGTGGCCGGATTCCGGCTGCGCGAAGCCGGGCCGCATCCTGAAGCACTCGAAGTTCAATCTCGCCCGCAGTTCCGTCATCGGCACCGTGGTCGGCATCCTGCCCGGCGCCGGCGGTTCGATCGCCTCGCTGGTGGCGTACTCCGAAGCCAAGCGCGCATCGCCGCGGCGCGAGCAGTTCGGCAAGGGCGAGCCCGACGGCATCCTGGCCACCGAATCGGCGAACAACGCCACCGTCGGCGGCGGCTTCATCCCGACGCTGGTGCTCGGCATCCCCGGCACGCCGCCGGACGCGATCATCCTCGGCGCGCTGCTGGTGCAGGGCATCCGCACCGGGCCGACGCTGTTCACGCAGCAGGCGCCGATCGTCTACACCTTCATCTGGGGCCTGATCCTGGCCACGCTCATCATGCTGCCGGTCGGTCTGCTGATCGGCCGCTTCGCCTTCCGGTCGATCATCGCCATCCCGAAGGCCGTGCTGGTGCCGTCGGTGGCGCTGCTCACGGTGCTCGGCAGCTTTGCGGTGCACAACAACGTGCACGAGGTGCAGCAGATGGTGGTGCTCGGCGTGCTGGCCTGGGGCCTCGGGCAGATCGGGTTTTCGGCATCGCCGATCGTGCTCGGCCTGATCCTCGGCTCGATCGCCGAGCGCGGCTTCGTGCAGGGCCACCTGATCGGCGGCGCTCGCGGCAACGTACTGGCCGAATTCTTCAGCCGGCCGATCTCGATGGCGATCATCGCCTTCATCGTGCTGGGACTGCTCTGGCCCTGGTGGTCGGCGCGGCGCGCACGCAAGGTGCAGGCGCGTGATGACTGAGGCCCGCGCCGACATTCCCGGTGCGGTCGGCAGCGTGCTGTTGATCGGCGTCGGTGCGGCGGCGTTCTGGGCCGCGGCCGAGTACTCGCCGCTGGGCTCCGTGTTCCCGCGCAGCGTCGGCGCCTTGCTGGTCGCGCTCGGCGTCGTCTACCTGGTGCTGGTGGCGCTCGGTCGCACGCGCCGCGCGACCCTGCCGCAAGGCTCGAACGCTGCGCCGCGCCGGCGTCGCCCTGGTCATGCTGGCCTGGGGCTTCGCGCTCGGCCCGCTCGGCTTCCTGCCGAGCAGCGCGGCAGCCATGGCTGCACTGCTGCTGTTCGCCAACCACCAGCGCTGGACGCTGCGTACCGCGTTGTTGTACGGTGGCGCCAGCCTCGGCGTGCTCGCCGCGCTGTATGGTTTGTTCAAACTGATCCTTCTTGTGCCCTTACCCTGACCAATCTATGCGTATCATCATTGCCGAATTCATGGACCTGCCCGCCGTCGAGCGGCTGCGCAGCGCGCACGAGGTGCTCTACGACCCGAAGCTCGTCGACGATGCGCCGCGATTGACACTCGAAGCCGCCGGCGCCGACGCGCTGATCGTGCGCAACCGAACGCAAGTCCGCGGCGAGTTGCTGGCGGCGTTGGCGCGTTGCCGGGTCATCGGCCGCCTCGGCGTCGGCCTGGACAACATCGACGTGCCGGCTTGCGAGGCGCGTGGCATGCAGGTCATCCCGGCCACGGGAGCCAACGCGCTGTCGGTGGCCGAGTACGTGATCGGCGCAGCCATGCTGCTGCTGCGCGGCGCTTACCAGCACACCGCTGCGGTGGCGGCGGGCCAGTGGCCGCGCAATGCACTGTCCAACGGCCGCGAGATCAACGGCAAGACGCTCGGCCTGATCGGCTTCGGCTCGATCGGCCAGTTGACGGCCCGGCTCGCCCAAGGGGTGGGCATGCGCGTCATCGCCTTCGACGCGATGATGGATGCGGACCACCCGGCGTATGCGGCCAGTGGCGTGCGCGCCGCCGGCCTCGACGAGGTGATCAGCGCGGCCGACGTCGTCAGTCTGCATGTGCCGCTGGTCGATTCGACGCGCGATCTGTTCGACGCCGACCGCCTGGCGTCGATGAAGCCCGGCGCGGTGCTCGTCAACAGCGCCCGCGGCGGCATCGTCGATGAGGCGGCGCTGGCGGCGGCGCTGAAAAGCGGGGCGCTCGGCGGTGCGGCCATCGACGTCTTCGGCGTCGAGCCCTTGCCGGCCTCCGAGGCCTTCAAGGACTGCCCGAACCTGCTGCTGACGCCGCACATCGCCGGCGTGTCGGCCGAGAGCAACCAGCGCGTCAGCGAGCTGATTGCCGACAAGGTGTTGGAGGCCTTGAATTGACTCCCCCCCGAAGCGGCTTCGCCGCTCCCCCCAGGGGGGCGCCGCCAGCGGCCTGGCAAAGCCAGTTCCGCGGCGGCTGCTTGGCAAGACCATTCAGACTCATGCGCCTCGCGTTGAGCGAGGCGCCAAGGGGCATCCGACATGAATATCCCGGTCGACGAACTGCGCATGTTGGTGCAACGCGCGCTGCAAAGCGCCGGCGCCAACGAGGCCATGGCCGCCGCCACTGCGCGCTCGCTCGTGCTGGCCGAGTCGCAGGGCCTTGGGTCGCACGGCCTGTCGCGCGTGATGCAGTACACGACGCATCTGCGCAACGGCCGGGTCGATGGCGCGGCGGTGCCGCGGGTGGCCCGACAGCGCGGCGCCGCGGTGCAGATCGACGCCGGTTGCGGCCTGGCCTTCGCCGCTTGCGAACTCGCGGTGCGCACCGCCATCACGCGGGCACGCGAACACGGCGTGTCCTTTGTCGGTGTCATGAACAGCCATCACGCCGGTGTCATCGTCGATCACCTGCGCGCGGCGGCCGACGCCGGCATGGTGGCGCTCGGCTTTGCCAATTCACCTTCGGCGATGCCGGCCGCCGGCGGCAAGCACCCCGTCTTCGGCACCAACCCGGTGGCCGCTGCCTTCCCGCGCCGCCAGATCGCGGACGCGCCCGTGGGCACGTGCGATGCGCTGTTGATCGACCTCAGCCTGTCCGAGGTCGCGCGCGGCAAGGTCATGGTCGCTGCGAAGAAGGGCGAGCCGATTCCGCTCGGCTGGGCGCTCGATGCCAGCGGCCAGCCGACGACCGACGCCCAGGCTGCGCTCGAAGGTTCGATGCTGCCGCTGGGCGCAGTGAGTTCGACCAAGGGTGCAATGCTGGCGCTGATCGTCGAGCTGCTGGTCACGGCGCTGATCGGCGCGCAATTCGGTTTCGAAGCTTCGAGCTTTTTTGTCGACGAAGGCAACCGGCCGCGCATCGGCCAGGCCTTCATCGTCATCGACCCGGCGGCGCTCGCCGGCAGCGATGCCTACCTCGAGCGCATCGACGTCCTGGTGGCCGAAATGCTGAAGGACGACGGCGTGCGCCTGCCCGGCGCGCGGCGCGAGGCCCTGCGCCGCCGTGCCGAGGCCGAAGGCATCGAGGTCGCCGAGGCTGTGCTGGCGTCGCTGCAGCCCCGGGCGTGACAACGGCGCGGCCCGACTTGCGTCAATGGCGTGCATCGGTTCGCGTGGCCTGCGTCGGCCACGCGGCGATCGATCATGTGTTCGAGGTCGACGCTTTTGCCACCCAGCCCGTGAAGACGCCGGCGCACGGCTACCGCATGCAGGCCGGCGGCATGGCGCACAACGCCGCGGTGGCGGCGTCACGCCTGGGCGCGTCGGTGCGCATGCTCGGCCGGGTCGGCGACGATGCGGCCGCTGCTTTCCTGCGCCAGCATCTGGGCGACGAGGGCGTTGAGGCGCGCGGTCTCGAAACCGTCGGCGGCGCATCGACATCGGTCTCGGCCATCATCGTCGTGCCCGACGGCGAGCGCCAGATCTACAACCACCGCGGCAGCGCGCTGGCCATGGCCCATGCACTGGACACAGCGCAACTGCACGGTGCCGACATCGTGCTGGCCGATCCGCGCTGGCCGGCCGGGGCGCTCAGCGCGCTGCGCTGGGCGCGCGAGCATCGTGTGCCCTCCATCCTGGACGCCGATGTCGCGCCGCCCGACGACCTGCGCCGCCTGGTGGCCCTGGCGCAGTGGGTGGTGTTCTCGGCGCCAGGGCTGGCCGCGTTCGCCCCCGCGCTCAACGAGCGTGACGGCTTGGCGCAGGCCCTGCGCCGCGGATGCGAGACCGCGATGGTCACGCGCGGCGCGCGCAGCGTGCTCTGGCACTGCCGCGACGGCCGCCTGCACGAAGCTGCGGTGCCGCGCGTCGCCGCTGTCGATACCACCGGTGCGGGCGACGTCTTTCACGGCGCCTTGGCGGTGGCCTTGGCCGAAGGCATGACGGTGCAAGAGGGCGTGCGATTTGCCGGCGCTGCGGCAGCGCTCAAATGCCGCAACGGCGCCGGCGCCTTGGGCGCACCGACACGCCATCAGGTGCGAGCCTTCCTCGGCGGCAAGCGCGCCGGCCGATAAGCGCGAGTGCCGCCGTCAACGCCGTTTGCCGGGCGCACGCGCGGTCGATTGACGCACGATCAACGCCACCTCGATCTCGCGCTGCAGCGGTGTATCGATGGTGCCGTCGAGGCGGCCCAGCAAGTACTCGGCGGCCACGGTCCACATGCGCTCGGTCGGCACGTGGACCGTGGTCAGCGCCGGCTGCCAATGGCGCGCCAGATCGAGATCGTCGAAGCCGATCACCGACATCTGCTGCGGTACCTCGATGCCCTGCGACTGGCACTCGAGCAGGGCGCCGAAGGCCAGCACGTCGTTGCCGCACAGCATCGCCGTCGGCGCCGGCTGGCTGGCCAGCAGGGCGCGGGCCGCTTCACGCGCTGCCTGCACGGTGTACTCGGCTTCCACCAGCCTCGTTGCGGGCAGGCGCAGCCCGGCAGCGGCGAGCGCGGCGCGAACGCCGGCCACGCGCGCGGCTGCGCGGTCGTTGTCGGCCGTCACGCCGGCCAGCATGGCGATCTGTCGATGGCCCAGGTCGAGCAGATAGCGCACGGCCTGCATGATCGCTTCGCGATTGCGAAAACCCACGCACGCGGCGCCGCGCGCGGCCGGAAACGAACCGGTGTGCACCCAGGGCACACCGCGGCGCGCCAGCCGCTCGAGCAGCTCGGGCTGCTGGCTGATGCCGGTCAGCGCGATCGCATCGACACCGCGCGCCAGCAGCGTCTGCGCCTGCGCACTTTCCTGTGCCGGGTCATAGTCGCTGACGGCCAGCAGCACCACCTGGCCGGCTTCGGCCATGCGGCCCTGAAAGGCCTGCAGGCCGCTGGCGAAGATGGCGTTGTCGATCGTCGGCACGATGACGCCGACCGTGCCGCTGCGGCGCAGCGTCAATGCGCGCGCGCCGGCATGGGCGACATAGCCCAGGCGTTCGACGGCGGCGAGCACCTTGCCGCGCAGCACGGGCCGGACCGTTTGCGGCAGGTTCAGTGCCCGCGACACGGTGGCCGTGGAAACCCCGGCAAGGCGTGCGACATCGGCAACGGTGGGTGTGGGGCGGTTCATGTTCTGATGAGCGCTTACATTCATTCTAGGGCCTCGGATCAACGTCAACGCTTCATAGGGAAAATACCCACGGTGGAGTCCCTTCATGGTCTTGACACCGAGGCCTCCGAAGGGAATCATCTGTAAGCGCTTACAGAAGGACGACCGACCTCCCATGAATGCCCTGACCTTGCGCCGCTGGTCGTACCGGCTGTCCGCCGTGCTCGCCCTGGCCTATGTGCTGTACGTGATCGCCATGAAGCTGTCGCAGCGCGTCACCACCGGGCCGCTCGGCGAACTCGGCGAGTTCGGCCTCGTGCTGGCCAGCGTCACGTTGCTGTCCGTCGGCCTGTTCGCCGACGAGGCATCGCGAAGACAGGACCCGCGCTGAGACGGTGCCGCCAGGTATCGCCTTGCACCCCATGCCCACCCCAAGGAGACCCACCATGCACAAGACCGAGATGCTGACCCGTGGCGACGACGAGCGCCGCCAATTCCTGCTGGCCGCGCGCCGCTATGGATTCACGGTGGCCGTGCTCGGCTTGGCCGGCGGCTTCCTCACCGACCGTCAGGCGATGGCGCAGACCATGGCCGACGAGGAGAAGAAGCAGAAGGCGGCCAAGGTGACGATGATCTTCGCCACCGAATACAAGATCGAGGACTACGTGAAGTACCCGATCATGCAGGCCAAGTACAAGGACAACATCGAGGCCCAGTCCAAGGGCCAGATCTACACCAAGCTGCACCCGGCCGGTCAGCTCGGCGTCGGCGCCGCGCTGGCGCAGAAGATCCAGGCCGGCACGGTGCAGGGCGGCGCGGTGTCGCTGTCCAACTTCTCGCCCTACACGCCGGTGGTGGACCTGATCAACATCCCGTACTGGTGCGGTGACAACCAGCGCTTCGCCAACCTGGTGACGAGCAAGACCTGGAACGACGAGATCACGCCCAAGGTCATGGCCAAGGGCTACAAGCCGCTGTTCTATTTCACGGTCGACCCGCGCACCATCGCCACGCGCAAGGGCTTCAAGGCCGTGAAGACGCCGTCGGACATGCAGGGCATGAAGATGCGCGTGCCGCCGAGCAAGCTGCTGCAGACCTTCTACCGCCTGGCCGGCGCCAACCCGACCGTGGTGCCCTGGGGCGAGACAGCCACCGCCATCAAGCAGGGCGTGGCCGACGGGCTGGATCCGGCGATCTCGGCGCTGGCCACCTTCGGTTTCCACGACCTGCTGGGCAACATCTCCTACATCCGCTCGGTGCCCGATGCGCAGATGTTTGCCGCCAACGCCGCCTGGTACCAGGAACTCGCGCCCGAGTTGCGCTCGGCCTTCGATGCCGCCAACGAGCAGACGCAGGTCGAGACCTTCGCGCAGATCGAGAAGGCGCGCACCGAGTCGATGCGCATACTGCGCGCCGGCGGTTGCGAGTTCTACAACCCGACCGACGCCGAGATGAAGCAGTGGATGGAGACTTGCGGCGAGCAGCGCAAGGAGTACGACGAGTTCAAGCTCCAGTTCGCCGGCTCGATGGCGGCCTTCGACAGTTTCAAGACGGCCGCCAACACCAAAGGCCCGATCACCGTGGCTGATTTCAAACTCTAGACGGAGTACACGGTCTGTCGCTTCGCGACGGACCGTGCAAGGGCAATATGAAATCGGCTCTGCAGGCCCTGAACCGCGACGGCGAGCGCTGGGCGATGCTCGTCTTCTACACCTTCTGCTGCATCGTCATCGTGCAGGAGGTGGTGCGGCGTTTCGTCCTCAACTACTCGTCGGCCTGGGGCGAGGAGGCGGCGCGTTATGCCTTCATCTACCTGGGCTGGATCGGCGCAGCCTATGCTGTGCGCGAGCGCGCGCACATCCGCTTCGACATCCTGCTGCAGCGCCTGGGGCCGCGCGGCAAGGCCGTGGTCTTCATCGTTGCCGAAGTCGCGACCATTGTCTTCGCCTGCGTGGCGCTGTACTGGAGCCTGCACACCATCCGCACGTTGATCCAGTTCGACGGCCAGGCACCGGTGCTGCGCATCAACAAGGCCTGGTTCGAGGCCGCCGTGCCGATCGGCTTCGCGCTTGTCATTTTTCGCAGCCTGCAGGGCATGTGGCGCGACTGGGGCGACCTGCGTGCGGGGCGCGAACCGTATGTCGGCAAGGCGATGTTCGAGGAATGACGGCCCCAAGACACCTCCGGTGTCGCCCCCCGAGGGGAGTGCGCGCCTCTGAGCCCATATCGAGGCGGCCCGGCGAGGCGTGCCCATGAACCCCGTCGTCTGGTCCGTCGTCGGCCTGATCGCGCTGCTCCTGATCGGCGTGCCGTTCTGGGTCTCGATGGGCCTGGGCACGGTGGCCATGCTGATGGCCACGCAGGCCCTGCCGCTGACACTCGTCGGCGAGGCGCTGTTCGAGGGTGTCGATTCGTTTGCGCTGATCGCCATTCCGCTGTTCGTGTTGACCGGCGACGCCATGGTGCGCACCGGCCTGGGCGAGAAGCTGCTCAACTTTGCCGAGGCCACGTTCGGCTCGATGCGCTCGGGCTTCGGCACCTCCACCGTCATGGGCTGCGGCCTGTTCGCCTGCATCTCGGGCTCGGACGCGGCCGATGCCGCGGCTGTCGGCCGGCTGACGATGGACCGCCTGGTCGAGCGCGGCTACCCCAAGCCCTATGCCTGCGCGCTGGTGGCCTCGGGCGCCTGCACCGGCATCCTGATCCCGCCGTCGATCGCCTACATCATCATCGGCCTCGTGCTCGGCGTCTCGGCGTCGACGCTGTTCCTCGCCGCCTTCATCCCCGGCGTGCTGGTGCTGGTCTCGATCATGGTCACCAACGCCGTCATCAACCGCATCCGCGGCTACGAGCAGGCCAGTGGCCGTTTCGACTTTCAGCGCTGGCTGCATGCGCTGTGGGACGCCAAGTACGCGCTGGCGATTCCGTTCATCATCCTCGGCGGCATCTACTCGGGCGTCTTCACGCCCACCGAATCGGCGGCCGTCGCGGTATCGGTGGCGGTGGGCACCGGCATGATCCAGAAGCGGCTGACGCTGGCCGATTGCCCGGCCATGCTCGGCACCTCGGCGCGGGTGTGCGGTGTCGTGCTGCCGATCATCGCCGTGGCGCTGCTGTTCTCGCAGGCGCTGACGGTGCTCAACGTGCCGCAGCAGTTCGTCGGTTGGGTGATGAGCTTCGGCACCGGGCGCGTGGCGGTGGTGCTGCTGTTCCTGGCCATCTTCGCGGTGGCCGGCATGTTCATGGAGACGGGCCCGAACATCCTCGTCTTCGGCCCCTTGCTGTGGCCGCTGGCCAAGGCGGTGGGCATGGACCAGATCCACTTCTGCGTCTTCATGATCACCACGCTCGGCATGGGCTTCATCACGCCGCCGTTCGGCCTCAACCTGTTCGTCATGTCGGGGCTGACGCGCGTGCCGGTGGCCTCGATCGCCGCCCGCGCGGCGCCGTTCGCGCTCGTCATGCTGGGCGTGTCGGCACTGATCGGTTTCGTGCCTTCGATCTCGCTGATTGCGCTCGGCCGCTGACCCTTCACCATCAACGGAGTTCTTCATGACCATCACCTACCTCAAGAAAGCCACCAAGACCCCGGACACCGAAACCGCCACCGCGCAGAAGGTCGTCACCGACATGCTGGCCGCCATCGAGACCGGCGGCGAGCAGGCGGTGCGCGACTATGCGCAAAAGCTCGACAAATGGAGCGGCGACATCGTCATGAGCGCGGCCCAGATCAATGCCGCCATTGCCGACGTGCCGCCGCAGGTGCGTGCCGACATCGACTTCGCCGTCAAGCAGATCACCGATTTCGCGCTGGCGCAGAAGGCCTCGATCAGCGACGTCTCGGTGCCGCTGCACGCCGGCGTCACGGCGGGGCAGAAGGTGCTGCCGGTCAACGTCGTCGGTTGCTACGCGCCGGCCGGCCGCTACGCGCACATCGCCTCGGCCTACATGACGGTGGCCACCGCCAAGGCCGCGGGCGTGAAGACCGTCATCGCCTGCTCGTCGCCGTTTCGCGGCGGCGGCATGCACCCGTATGTGCTGTATGCCTTCCAGGCCGCCGGCGCCGACGTCATCATGACGCTCGGCGGCGTGCAGGCCATCGCGACGCTGGCCTACGGCCTGTTCACCGGCCAACCGGCCGACGTGGTCGTCGGGCCGGGCAACAAGTTCGTCGCCGAGGCCAAGCGCACGCTGTTCGGCAAGGTCGGCATCGATGTCTTTGCCGGCCCGTCGGAAGTCGCGGTGATTGCCGATGCCACCGCCGACGCAGCCATCGTCGCCAGCGACCTCGTCGGCCAGGCCGAGCATGGCCACGAGTCGCCGGCCTGGTTGTTCACCGATTCGAAGACGCTCGCCGAGGACGTGATGAAGCGCATTCCGGCGCTCGTCGATGCCTTGCCGCCGACCGCGCGCGACGCCGCGGGCGCCGCCTGGCGCGACTACGGCGAGGTCATCGTCTGCGAGACGCGCGAGGAGGTGGCGCAAATTTCCGACAAATACGCCAGCGAGCACCTCGAGGTGCATGCCGCCGACCTCGACTGGTGGCTCGGCCGGCTGACCAACTACGGCTCGCTGTTCCTCGGCGAAGAAACCACGGTGGCCTATGGCGACAAGGCCAGCGGGCCCAACCATGTGCTGCCGACCAAGGGCGCGGCCCGCTACTCGGGCGGCCTGTCGGTGCACAAGTTCATGAAGACGCTGACCTGGCAGCGCATGACGCGCGAAGCTGCGCGTGACATCGGCGAAGTCACCGCGCGCATCTCGCGCCTGGAAGGCATGGAGGGCCATGCCCGCACCGCCGACGATCGCCTGGCCAAGTACTTCCCCGATCAGCGCTTCGATCTGGGCGAGCCGGTGAAGGTATGAGTCGGCTCGCACCGCTGTTCGAGCTCGATGGCCGGCGTGCGCTGATCACCGGCGGCAATTCGGGCATCGGCGCGGCGATGGCACGCGCGCTCGGCCTGGCCGGTGCGCATGTGCTGCTGGTGGCGCGGCGCGAGGCCGAGTTGAACGCGGTGGCGCGGCAACTGCGCGGCGAGGGCATCGAAGCCGACACACTGTGCGCCGACCTCGCCGACGTGCCCGCCACGCGCAGCGCAGCGCGGGCGGCCGAAGAACGACTCGGCAGCATCGACATCCTCGTCAATGCGGCCGGCGTCAACCTGCGCCAGCCGTTTTCGGACGTCACGCCCGAGGCCTGGCAGGCGCAGCTCGCGCTGCACCTGGGGGCGCCGTTTTTCCTCACGCAAGCGCTGGCGCCCCGGCATGGCCGCACGCGGCTGGGGGCGCATCATCAACATCGCCTCGCTGCAGAGCTGGCGCGCCTTTGCCAACAGCGCGCCGTACGGCGCCGGCAAGGGCGGCGTCGTGCAGTTGACGCGCGCCATCGCCCAGGAGTGGGGGCCTCATGGCATCACCTGCAACGCCATCGGCCCGGGCTTCTTTCCGACCGCGCTCACGGCGCCGGTGTTTGCCGATGCCGCACTGGCCGAACGCAACGCACAGCAAACCTGCCTCGGCCGCAACGGCGAACTGGCCGACCTGCACGGCGTCACCGTCTTCCTGGCCAGCAACGCCAGCGCCTACATCACCGGTCAGACCCTGATGGTCGATGGCGGCTACACCGCACGATGAGCGTTGCGCCATCAACGACACCACGATTGAGGAATCACCGATGAAAGCCCTGGTCTACACGCAACCGAACGAGGTGCAGTGGCTCGATCGCGACGCGCCGACGCTGGCGCCCGGCGAGGTCGTTCTGCGCGTCGATGCGGTCGGCATCTGCGGCTCCGATCTCCACGCCTACCATGGACACGACCCGCGGCGCAAACCGGGCCTGGTGCTTGGTCACGAATTCGCCGGCACCGTCGTTGAAAGCGCCAGCGCGCACTGGACAGTGGGCCGGCGCGTCACCGGCAATCCGTTGATCACCTGCGGCCATTGCGACTACTGCCTGCAAGGGCGCGACAACCTTTGCGCCAACCGCACCATGGTCGGCATGACGCGGCCCGGCGCCTTTGCCGAGCGCATGAGCATTCCCGGCACCTGCCTGATCGAGCTGCCCGACACGCTCGACCCGGTGGCCGCCGCGCTGACCGAACCGGCGGCGACGGCGCTGCACGCCATCAACCTGTCGGCACGCGCGCTGTCGCGCCCGATCCACGAAGGCCGCGTGCTGGTGCTGGGCGGCGGCGCCATCGGCATGCTGGCGGCGCTGCTGCTGCGCCACCAGGGTGCCGATCGATTGGAAGTCGCCGAAACCAACCCGCTGCGTCGCGCGTCGCTGGCGCAACATGCGCGATGCGGCACCTACGACCCGCGCCAACAGGCTGCCGAAGACAACGCCTACGAGTTCGTCATCGATGCTGTCGGCAGCGCGGCGACGCGCCAGGCCGCGCTGACGGCCGTGCGGCCTGGCGGCGTGGTCATGCACATCGGCTTGCAGGACTGGGCCAGCGAGATCGACATGCGCAAGCTCACACTCGCCGAGATCACGCTGCTGGGCACGTACACCTACAGCATGGCCGACCTGCGCGCCACCGTGGCGGCACTGGCCCGCGGCGTGTTCGGCGATCTGTCGTGGGTCGAGCGGCGCGCGATGTCGTCGGGCGCGCAGGCCTTCGACGACTTGCACTGCGGCCGGCTGGCATCGGCCAAGGTGGTGCTCGAGCCGGCGGGATGACGGCTTCCATGCGTGCTGTGCGCTTCTCCGGCGGGCAGCGTGTGGAGGTGATCGATCTGCCTTGGCCGACGGCGGCTGCAGGCGAGGTGCTGATTCGCGTCAAGCGCACCGCGCTGTGCGGCAGCGACGGCAAGCTGTGGCGCAACGGGTCTTCACACGTTCCGGGCCACGAGATCTTCGGCCTCGTCGAGCAGCCCGGCCACGTGCTGCATGGCGAGCGCTGCGTCGTCTACATCCCCGTGCATTGCGGTCTTTGCGAGCGCTGTCGCGGCGGGCAGACGCACACCTGCGAGCGCGAATCGACGCTCATCGGCTGGAACCGCGACGGCGGCTACGCCGAGGCCCTGGCCGTGCCCGAGCCGTGCCTGCTGCCGGTGCCCGACGACATCGACGACGATCTGGCGCCGCTGCTGCTCGACACCATCGGCACCGCCGCGCATGCGCTGCGCCTGGTGCAGCCGCTGTTGCGCGAATCTGCCGAACCTGCACGTGCTCATCACCGGTGCCGGGCCGGTCGGACTGGGCGGCCTGATCGCCTTGCAGGACATGGGCGCGCGCCATGTCTGCGTATCCGACCCGCGGCCACAGCGCATCGCGCTGGCGCAAGGGCTTGGCGCGCGAGCGATTGCGGTGGGTGATCGCAGCCAGCGTTTCGACCTCGTGCTCGAAACCAGCGGCAGCCTCGCTGCACGCGACCAGGGCCTGGAGGTCGTGGCGGCGCAGGGCGTGATGCTGTGGATCGGCGAGAACGACGCGCCGTGGACGTTGCACGAGACCAAGCCCGTGCGGCGCAAGGATTTCTTTCTCGTGCGCTCGTTCTACTTTCCGAAAGCCGACCATGCAGCCAACATCGAATTGCTGCGCCGGCATGCGCAGCGCTACCGGCGCCTTGTCGATCACACGTTCGAGCTCGACGCCATGCCGGTCGAGTTCGCGCGCTTCATGGCCGGCGAGCGCATCAAGCCCTTGATGCGCGGCGCGGCTTGAAGCGCAGTCCAGCGACCCTTTTCATGCACAGGTGGTCTTGACATGAACAGCAGCCTCGAAGGCGCCGGAAAGCGCTGGCGCCTGCGCCGCCTCGCTGACAGCGAGGGCGGCTTCGCGATGGTCGCCATCGACCAGCGGCCGCCGATCTTTGCCGCGCTCGCGCGAGCCCGCGGCGTGTCGGCCGACGACGTGCCCTTTGCCGACGTCGTCGCCGCCAAGCGCCTGCTCGGCGCTGCGTTCGCGTCGCAAGCCAGTGCGCTGCTGGTCGACCCCAACTGGGGCTATCCGGGCGTGGCCGACGTGCTCGATCCGTCGCGCGGCCTGCTGCTGACGCTCGAGGACCACCGCACCACGCCGGACCGGCGCTCGTCGTGCATCGCCGACTGGAGCGTCGACAAGATCCGCGCGCTCGGCGGCGATGCGGTCAAGCTGCTGGCCTGGTACCACCCGCGAGCTGCGCCCGCGGTGCGCGAGCACCAGCAGGCGTTCGTGCAGCGTGTCGGCGAGGATTGCGCGCGCTGCGACCTGCCTTTCGTGCTCGAACTGCTGCTCTATCCGCTGCACGAGGACGATGCCGACGCCTATCGCGAGGACAGTGCCAAACGCATCGACGAGGTGGTGCAGAGCGTCGAGACCTTCGCTGCGCCGCGCTATCGCGTCGACCTGTTCAAGCTCGAAAGCCCGCTGCCTGCGCCGCAAGTGCCTTCGGCTGGCCACGCGGGCGCCGATGCCTGCGCACGTGCCTTTGCCCAACTCGATGCGGCGTGTGGGCAGCGGCCGTGGGTCATGCTGTCGGCCGGCGCCTCGGCGGACGATTTCGAACGCGTGCTCGGCTATGCCGCCGATGCCGGCGCGGCCGGCTTCCTGGCCGGACGCGCCTTGTGGGCCGACGCCCTGGCGCTGTGGCCCGACCCGCAGGCCATGCGTGCCCATCTGACCGAAGTTGGTTTGCCTCGGCTGCGGCGCTGGCGCGCATTGATGCAGTCGCGCGGCCGAGCCTGGCAGCCCGAGCCTTGGATGCCGGCGGTCGACGGCGAAGGCCAGTTCGCGCGCGCGCGATGAAGCGGCGTGTTCAACCGCGCAATGCGGCGCAGACAGCGCATGCCGGCTGGCGCGGCATGCGGATTTCGTTCCACTCCATCGAACGCGCATCGAGCATCTGCAAGCGACCGGCCAGCGACGAGCCGACGCCGATGAGCAGCTTCAGCGCCTCGGCGGCCTGCATCGTGCCGATGATGCCGACCAGCGGCGCAAACACACCCATCGTCGAGCATTGCACTTCTTCGAACGTCGCTTCGGGCGGGAAGATGCAGGCGTAGCAGGGCGCATCCGCGTTGCGGGTGTCGTACACGGAGATCTGGCCGTCGAAGCCGATCGCGGCACCCGAGACCAGCGGCTTGCGATGCTTGACGCAGGCGGCATTGACGGCGTGGCGGGTCTTGAAGTTGTCGCTGCAATCGAGCACCACGTCGGCTTGTGCGACCAGCACATCCAGGCGCTGCGCATCGGCGCGCTCGATCAGCGGCGTGACCTGCGCATCCGGGTTGATGGCCGCGATCGACGCCTGTGCCGACGTGGCCTTGGGCGTGCCGACGCGGGCCAGGTTGTGCGCGATCTGGCGTTGCAGGTTGGTCAGATCGACCGTGTCGTGATCGACGATCGTGATCCGCCCGACACCCGCCGTGCCCAGGTACAGCGCCACCGGTGAGCCGAGGCCGCCGGCGCCGATGACCAGCGCGTGCGAGGCCAGCAGCCGCTGCTGGCCCTCGATGCCGATCTCGTCGAGCAGGATATGGCGCGAGTAGCGCAGGAGTTGGGTGTCGTCCATGGGCTTCGGGGATGCGGATGCCGACATGAAACAAGGCCCGAGGATGCCAACATGAAACAAGGCCCGCGGGTGCGGGCCTTGCTCGCGCTCTTGAAAGATGCCTATTCGGTCTTTGCTTCGGCCTTGCGCTCGATCGCTGCCTTCGATGCTACGACGGTCTTGCCCTGCAGCTGGTTCAGCGCCTGGCGCAACGGCCAATCTTCCGTGCTGCCGAACTCGGGCAGCGGCTTGGGCTGCTGATCCTTGCTCTTGGCCAGTTGCTCCTCGAGCTTCTTGCGCGCCTCGTCGCGCGCCTTGGCACGGGCTTCGTCCTTCTTCTCGTCCTGGCCGACCAGGTGCTTGTCGAGGTCGGCCTCGCGCAGACGCAGTGCGGAAAACACATTGCCTTCGGCTGTTTCGTCGAGCCAGACGTCGGGCACGATGCCGATGCCCTGGATCGAGCGGCCGCTGGGTGTGTAGTAGCGTGCGGTGGTGATCTTGAGCGCCGTGTCCGCCGTCAGCGGGCGCCAGGTCTGCACCGAGCCCTTGCCGAAAGTCTGCGCGCCCATGACGATGGCGCGCTTGTGGTCTTGCAACGCGCCGGCCACGATCTCGCTGGCAGAGGCCGAGCCTTCGTTGACCAGCACCACCAGCGGCACCTTCTTGATCGCCTCGGGCAGGCGGCGCAGCGGATCGGCGCCGCGGCGCGCGTAGTACTCGGGCGCGGCGTTGAACGATTGCTTCGAGTCGGCGACCTGGCCGTTGGTCGTCGTCACGACGACGTTGCCCGGCAGGAACGCAGCGGAGACACCGACCGCACCATCGAGCAGGCCGCCCGGATCGTTGCGCAGGTCGAGCACGACACCCTTCAGGTTCGGATCGGCCTTGTACGACTCCTCGAGCTTCTTCGCGAAGTCGTCGAGCGTGCGCTCCTGGAACACGCGACGGCGTACCCACGCATAGCCCGGCTCGACCATCTTCGAGCGCACGCTCTGCTGGCGGATCTCTTCACGGACCAGCGAGACCGGGAAGCTGCGCGACTCGTCCTTGCGGAACACGGTCAGCGAGACCTTGGTCTTGCGGCTCGCCGCGCATGCGCTTGACGGCCTGGTCGATCGTCAGGCCCTTGACCGGCGTGTCGTCGATGCGCGTGATCAGGTCGCCGCTCTTCAGGCCGGCGCGAAAGGCGGGCGAGCCTTCGATCGGCGACACGACCTTGACCAAGCCGTCTTCCATCGCGATCTCGATGCCGATGCCGACGAACTTGCCGGTCGTGCCCTCGCGGAATTCGCGGAAGCTCTTCTTGTCGAAGTACTGGCTGTGCGGGTCGAGCCCCGACACCATGCCGCAGATCGCATCGGTGACGAGCTTCTTCTCATCCACCGGTTCGACGTAGTCGCTCTTGATCATGCCGAACACGGCGGCGAGTTGCTGCATCTCTTCCAGCGGCAGCGGCGCGAAACTGCCCGTGCAACGGCCTGCAACTGCATCGTCGTCAATGCGCCGGCCACCGCGCCGAGCGCGACAAAGCCGGCAACTTTCAACTTGGCGCCCATGCGTACACTCCTCGACAAACCTGCGGAGCACTATACGCCGCGACCGCTATTCAGAGCGCGTGAACAAGGGCAAAGTTCAACTGCCCGGTTCGAGGGGGGTGCGGCTCGCCGGTCGAAGGTCACGACATGGTCGACCAGCGGCCGGATGCCGATCCATTCGCCGACATGGTGGTCATGGTGGCTCGGCACATGGGCCAGCACCTGTTCGCCGGTGGCCAGGCGCAGCGTGTACAGGAACTCGGAGCCGCGAAAGGCCTTGCGTTCGATGCAGGCCTGCACCGGCGCGTCATCGTCGTGCACGATGTCGTCGGCGCGCAGCAGCACGTCGCATTCGTCGTTCGGGTAGGCGCCGGGCAGCGGGCATTCGGCGGCATCGGCCAGGGCGCCCAGTGGCGTCTCACGCGCGGGCCTTGCGTCGTGACGACGACCTGTGCGCCGGCGTGAACACGCCGTGGCCGATGAAGTCGGCGACGAAGCGCGTGGCCGGGCGGTGGTACAGCGTGTAGGCGTCGTCCCATTGCTCGAGTCGGCCGCGGTTCATGACGCCGATCACGTCGCCGATGGCAAAGGCCTCCATCTGGTCGTGCGTGACGAACAGCGCCGTCGTGCCGGCCTGATTGCAGGATGGCGCGGATGTCGTGCGCCAGGCGCTCGCGCAGGTCGGCGTCGAGGTTCGAAAACGGCTCGTCGAGCAGCAGCAGCTGCGGGTTGCGGCGCCAGGGCCCGGGCCAGCGCCACGCGCTGCTGCTGGCCCCCGGAAAGCTGGTGCGGCGCCCGCCGCGACGGCATGGGCCAGGCCGACCACGTTCCAGCACGTCCTGCACGCGTGCCTCGCGAGCGGGCTTGGGCAGGTGGCGGATGCCGAAGGCCACGTTGTCGCGCACGTTGAGGTGCGGGAACAGGGCGTAGTCCTGGAACACCATGCCGATGCGCCGCGCTTCGGGCTCGGACGTGGGTCTGCGCGTCGGCCAGCAGCGCGGCCGTCCATGCGCACGCTGCCTGCGGCCAGCCTCTCGAGCCCGGCCACTGCGCGCAGCAGCGAGGTCTTGCCGCAGCCCGAGGGGCCGATCAGCACGCCGATCTGTCCCTTGGCCAGCGACAGCGAGACGCCGGCCACGGCGTCGTGGCTGGCGCCGAGCCGCCCCAGGCCGGTCACGGCCGCCAGGGGGGCCGTTTCGCCGCGGCTGGCGGGCGGGCGGGCATAGCGCACGCCGACATCGCGCAGGTCGAGGAACATGGCCGTATCATAGCCAAACATAAGAATGCGAATTCGCATTCAACTGGAATGCGGTCGGCCGACCCTCGACGATGCGCATCCTGCTGACCCTGATCTGCCTGCTGCTCGCGCTGCCGGTGCTCGGCGTGCTCGGCGCCTGGTTGAGCTTCGACGCCGCGGCGTGGACTGTACTCACCCATCAGGCGCAGACCGTGCTCGGCGGCTACGCGATGCAGTCGCTGCTGCTCGCCCTCGGTGTGGGGGCCGGTGTGGCGATGGTCGGCGGCCGGCGCTGCGGCGGCGGTGGCGCTGTTCGAGTTTCCCGGTCGGCGCTGGCTTCGAGTGGGCGCTGCTGCTGCCGCTGGCGATGCCGGCCTACGTGCTGGCCTACGTCTATACCGACTTCCTGCAGTTCAGCGGCCCGCTGCAGAGTGCGTTGCGCGCGTTGACGGGCGTCGAAGGCGCCTTGTGGCCCGACGTGCGCAGCCTGCCGGGCGCGACCGTGCTCTTCGTGCTGTGCGCTGTATCCCTATGTCTATCTGCTCGTGCGCACCTCGCTGGCCGAGCGCGGCATTCATCTGATGGAAGCGGCGCGACTGCTCGGCGCCGGTTTCTGGCGCCGCGTGCGCGAAGTCGCGCTGCCGCTGTCGCGACCGGCGCTGGTGGCCGGCGTGGCGCTGGCGCTGATGGAGACGCTGGCCGACTATGGCGTCGGCGCGTACTTCGGCCTGACCACCCTGTCCACCGGCATCTACAAGGCCTGGCTGGTGATGAACGACCGCGTGGCCGCCGCGCAGACTCGCTTCGGTGCTGCTGATCGCGGTGGCCGGCTTGCTGCTCGCGTCGAGCGGCGCGCCCGCAGCTCGCTGCGTTTTGCGGCCACGCGCATTGCCGCGACCGACGGTCGCGAAGCGCCGGCCGGTGGTGCTGCGCGGCCGGCTCGCACTGCTGGCCTGGCTGCTGTGCGCGCTGCCGGTGGCGCTCGGCTTCGTCCTGCCGGTGCTGCTGCTGGCGCGCCTGCTATGGCGCGAGGCGATGTTCGGCGAAGTGCGGCCTGCCCTGGGCGCGCTTCGCGCAGTGGTGCGCCAACCAGCTTCCAGCTCGCCGCCACTCGCCGCGTTGCTGGCCGTGGCGCTGGCCTTGGTGCTGGTCTTCGTGGCGCGCGTGACCTCGCAACGCGACCCGCGAACGCGCGCGCTCGAGGCGGGCGTCACGCTCGTCTCGCTCGGCTATGCCGTGCCCGGCGCCGTGATCGCGATCGGCATCCTGTTGCCGCTCGGCACGCTGCAGTCGCGATGGCCCGGCCTGCCGCTGACCGCACTGGTCACCGGCACGGTGGCCGGCCTGCTGTTTGCCTATCTGGTCCGCTTCTCGGCCGTCGCGCTGCAAACGGTGGCGGCGGGCTACACGCGCCTGCCGCAAAGCCTGGACGACAGCGCGCGCATCCTCGGCGCGTCGCGCGGCCGCCTGCTCGCGCAGATTCACGCGCCGCTGCTCAAGCCGCTCGCTGTTCGTGGCGATGTTGCTGGTCTTCGTCGACGTGATGAAGGAACTGCCGGCCACGCTCGTACTGCGGCCCTTCAACAGCGACACGCTGGCCGTCGTGGCCTACAACCTGGCCCGCGACGAGCGACTGGCCGAAGCCGCGCTGCCGTCGATGGCCATCGTCGCGGTCGGACTGCTGCCGGTGCTGCTGCTGACGCGGGCCATGAAGCAGTGACCGTCGTGGCGCCCCCGGCAGGAATCGAACCTGCATCTAGCGCTTAGGAGGCGCTCGTTCTATCCATTGAACTACGGCGGCGACAATGGGAGGGATGCCCAAAATCATAGCAGCCGCTTCTCGCTGGAACTCATCTGATCTCATCCCTTCTCATCGACCGGTGAGATGCGTTGATACGCCGTATCAATGGCGAAGCGAGGTCGGATGACTGTGGATGAAGCAAATGAGCGGGTGCCTACAGGGCTGACAATGAGTTCCGCCCCTGGCTCTTCGATCCGTCCAGCCGACTTCCGCCTGGGTTGACATCAAGATGTCTGCGCATCATGATGCAGCATGCGCACCACCATCGATCTCCCCCCGGAGTTGCATCGCGTCCTTGCGTCACTGGCGGCGACCCACAGCAGGACCTTGAGCCAGACGGCAGTCGACCTGTTGGAACGGGGCTTGCGTGTGCAACCCGCAGGCGTCAGGGGCAGAGCGCCGTCGCAAAGCAAGCGCACCGGCCTGCCGCTGGTGCGCCTGCAACGCGTCGTGACGCCGGAGGACGTTCGTGCCCTCGAAGACGAGGGCTGAGGCGAAAGGCGGTGGCCGCCGCCCGGCCGAGCCCTCGGCATCTCCGGTGGTGCTGCTGGACGGCAACCTGCTCGTCGCGCTGGTGACGCCTTCGCACGTCCACCATCAGGCGGCGGAGGAATGGTTTGCGGCCGAGCCACTGCGGTTCGCGACGTGCCCGATTACTCAAGGCACCCTGATCCGCATGCTCATGAACCTGGGCAAACTTGATGCACCGTCGGCCTTTGCCGTGCTTGCGCAACTGATCCGGCATCCGCTGCACAGGTTCTGGCCTGACGTGCTGTCCTATGGCGACATCGCGTCGCGCAGCGTGATGGGGCACCGACAGGTCACGGATGCGTACTTGGCAGCGCTGGCCCGGCATCACGGCGGTCGTCTGGCAACATTCGATCGGGGTCTGGCCGCGCTTCACGCGGACGTGAGCATTGCCCTCGGGTAAGCGGTGCGAGGCTGGTCTGGAATGGGTTGCTGATCAAGTCGCCCGATGAGAATTGCACATTCGTTCGCCGCCCTGCGGGCACTGCGTGGTCAGCCGCTCTGGCAACTGCTGGCGGCCGACAAGTCGAGCGCGGTGATGACGCTGCTGCGCGTCTCGTTCGTCGAGGGCGAGCCGGTCTTGGTTTCGTCGGTCCTTCACGAACGGGTGGCGCAGGGCCTTCGCGCTTTGGCCGACGCCGGCGAAGACATGCCGCAGTCCGCGCAGCAGTACGTCGCCGACTGGCTGCGCCAGGGCTGGTTCGTGCGCCGCCTGCCCGAGGGTGCGACCGAGGAAACCTACGAGCTGAGCCTCGATGCAGCGTCGGCGCTGCGCTTCATCGGCGGCTTGACGGCGCCGCGCGTTGCCGCGACCGAAAGCCGCTTGGCCACGGTCATCACGCAGCTCACGCGGCTGGCCGACGAAACCGATGCCGACGCGACGCGGCGCGTGGCCGCCCTGCAGGCAGAGCGTGACCGCCTCGATCGCGAGATCGCCGCGCTGCGCGCGGGTGTCGTGCAGGTGCTTGCACCCGAGACGGCTTTGGAGCGCGCGCGCGACATCATCCAGCACGACTTCTACCTCGATTGTTCCGATCTTCAGATTATTCCGATGACTTCGTGAGGGCGGTTGTGGCGAGGGGTTTTCACTCCGACGGATCGGGATAACCGGGCGGCTCCTTGCAGCGCTCGAGGGGCGAGGTGGTGCGGCGCGGCTGACCGGCGCATCGTGATGAGTGCGTGACCTACCGTGAGTGGGCGCGCCTATCCGATGGAGGTCTGCGTCATGAAGAGCGAGAACGAACTTTCTGTCCTTGTCGAGGGGGTGATGTCCGAGGGGGCTCGGATCGGCATGACCGCCGCCACCTTGAAGTACTACCGCACGTGTTGCCGAGCCGTGGTCCGATTCTGTCAGGCGCGCGGGAGTGCGCGGTTGACTGACGCGATCCTCGTGGAGTTCCTGGCGGCGATGGACGACCGTCGGCGCCGCGGGGAGATCGGTGCGGTGATGCGGTCGAATCTGGAGAAGTCGGCCTTGATGCTGCTGGAGTTCGCGCGGACCGGCGCCGTGAACTGGCGGCGGCGTAGACCGGCGTCTGGTCTGCGCGGCGCGTCCGCGATGGCGCTGGATGCATTCGCGCAGTCGGCTCGCGGCGATCTGTCAGACGGTTCGGTGCAGCTACTCAGGGTCGAAGTCAGCCAGTTTCTGCGTCACCTCGACGCGCTCGGTCGCGACCTTGCCGCGGTGAACATCGAGGATGTCAGGAAGTATCTGGTCGATGCCCGGCCGCGTCACAACGCGGGTATGGGGAACACGGTCTGGGCGATCAAGCGGTTCTTCGCATTCGCCAACCAGCACGGGCTGACTGTGCTGCGGGTCGAGGGTCTGCTGGCCCGGGTGGGGCCGCGACGGGTGCGAGCGCTGCCGTGCTTCACCGCGGAGGAGACTGCGCGCATCGTGGGAGCAATCGAGACCGCTCTCCCGCATGGGAAGCGGGATTACGCGATGGTCATGCTGGCGCTATCGACGGGGCTACGCGGGGGCGACATCACCGCGCTGCGACTGGACGAGATCGACTGGCGGCGCGACGAGATCCGCATGCTCCAGCACAAGACGTCCGCACCTGTGACGCTGCCGTTGTTGGCACAGGTGGGCAACGCGATCGCGGACTGGCTACTCAACGGCCGGCCCGAGTGCGAGGCGCCCGAAGTGTTTGTGCGCCTCAAGGCCCCGTTCGTGAAGCTGATCGGCCCGACGGGCGCGTTGCTGATGGGGCGCTGGCTCGACAAGGCCGGCGTGGCCCACCACGCAGGAGATGGCAAGACCTTCCATGCGCTGCGTCGCACAGCGGGAACTCGGCTGGTCGAGTCTGGTGCCGAACTCGCGCTGACCGCACAGGTTCTTGGCCATGCCAGCGTCGAATCGTCCCGCCGCTACATCGCGCTGGCCTACGCGTCGCTGCGGGATTGCTGCCTGCCGCTGGACAGTCTGGTCTGCACGAGGGAGGGCTTGCGATGATCACGTTCACCAGCGCATTCGCTTCCCACATCGAGGCGATGCTCGACTGGCACGAAGCGCTCGGATACTCCCGCAGGTCTCTGGCCTATCAGTTGCTGAGCTTCGATCGGTTCTGCGCCAGGTGCCGTCCCGGCGAGATGGTCCTGAACCGCGAGTTGGCCACGGCTTGGTGTCAGGAGGGCACGCGGGTCGATTGGCCCGCTCACAAGGCGCATGCGGTCCGGGCGTTCGGCAAGTATCTGCGTCTGCTTGGTGAGGATGCGTTCGTGCTGCCCGCCGCGTGGATCCGCTCGCGCGCTCGCAGCTTGCCGCATCTGTTCACCGACGCCGATCTGGCGGCGTTCTTTGCTGCGGCTGATCGGATCACACCGTGCGCGGCCAGCCCATTCCGCGAGTACACGATCCCGGTGCTGTTCCGTCTCATGCTGGGATGCGGACTACGGCCCCAGGAGGCCCGGCTGCTGCGGCGCCGCGACGTCGACGCAGGATCGGCTGTCCTGACGATCGAGCGATCGAAACGGAAGAAGGATCGCCGCGTCCCCGTGGACGAACCCCTGGCTGGTCTGCTTGCCCGATTCGACGATCTCGCCGAGTTGCGCCGCCCCGGACGGGCGTTCTTCTTCGAGGATCACCCAGACCAGCCCTACCCGGCGCGCTGGGTCACGGCGTCCTACCACCGGTGCTGCGCAATGGCCGGCGACATCGCACCGGGCTCGACACCCTACACGCTGCGCCACAACTACGCGAGCCGCACCCTGGCGCGGTGGGTCGAGGAGGGGCGCGACCTGAACGCCTGGCTACCGTACCTATCGGCATACATGGGCCACGACACCTACGCCGCGACCGCCTACTACGTGCACCTGCTGCCCGAGCGCCTCGCCGCGACCGGCCTGAGCAGCGCGGCGGGGATCATCCCGGAGGTAACCCCGTGAACACGCGAACCGACACCTTCTTCCGGCACCTGCGGGAATGGTTTACCGTATTCCTTCCCCGCCAGCGCGCCGCCAGCCCCCATACGGTCGCCGCCTGCCGTCAGGTCTGGAATCTGCTCTTGGGCTACATCGACGACACCCGGGGAATCCGGCTGGAGAAGGTGACCTTCGCCGTCCTCAACAGGGCACTCATCGCCGGGTTCCTCGAGCACATGACCACGACGCGTGGTTGGGCGGTCACCACCTACAACCAGCGCTTGGCGTGTATCCGCTCGTTCTTCCACTACGCCGCCACCGCTGAGCCCACCCTGGCTATGCACTTGGCTGACATCGCCGGCATTCCGCAGAAGAAGAGACCGGCCAACCCGCCCGTGCGCCACATGAGCACTGCTGCGGTGACGGCCCTGCTCGCTGCCCCCGACCCAGCTACCAGGACCGGGCTGCGCGACCAGTTCTTCATGATCCTCATGTATGACCTCGCCGCTCGCGACGCCGAGATGCTCGCCCTGTCCGTCGGCGACATCGATACCCATCGGCGCAGTGCGGAATTGATCGGAAAGGGCTCCAAGCCGCGAAGGCTGCCGATCACCGCCGACACCGCCGCACACTTCCGCCGCTACGTTGACGCGTTCCACCCCGACACGGCCCTGGGCCAGCCGTTGTTCTACACGATCCACGGCCACCGCAAGACGCCTATGTCTGACGACAACGTCGCCCGGTTCCTGCGCCAGCACGCCGACACAGCCCGGAAGGCCTGCCCAGAAATGCCCAGGACGGTCCACCCTCACATGCTGCGCCACTCCCGCGCGATGCATCTCTACCAGGCGGGCATGCCTCTGCCGATCCTCACCGAGTGGCTCGGTCACGCCGACCCCGAGACGACTCTCATATACGCCCACGCAGACACGGAGATGAAACGAGCGGCATTGGAGAAGGCCACCCAAGGCCACAACGTGCGCCCGTCACCGCTTCCGATCTGGCACGACCGGCAGGACATCATTCAACGACTCTGCGGACTCCACTAGATGGCCGCACTATCCCGATTCCGACGCCCCCGACCAGCATGCCGTCCCCGTAGATCAAGCGGCAGGCGCCAACGCATCGGAATAATCCGCAGATCGGAACAATCGATCTTATGCCGACCTCGGCATAACCTCGACCTGCTGTTCTTTCACCGCCACCTGCGCCGGCTGATCGCTGTGGAACTGAAGCTCGAGTCGTTTGGGCCGCTCACGTCGGCCAGATGGAGCTGTACCTGCGCTGGCTGGACAAACACGAGCGTGCGCCGGGCGAGGAAGCTCCCATCGGACTCATCCTGTGCGCGTCCGCCGACGCCGAGCAGGTGGAGTTGCTGCAGCTCGATGCGAAGTCCATCCATGTCAGCGAGGACCTCACGGCCTTGCCGCCCTTACCGCTCCTGCGCCAGTGCCTGCACCAGGCGATCGAGCACGCCAGGGAACAGGCGGCCCGGAGGCCGCTCAACCCGGAGCGACGCGAGTGAAGCCGGAGGAGACCAAGTTCCAGGCGATCACCTCCCTCGCGCGAGGCGTGCGCGAACTTCAGCAACAGGCTTGGTGGCAATAACGGCCGGTGGTCGATCAGATCCTGCGCACTGGCAGCCGTGACGCCGCGCACATCGAGAGAACCCTGGATGGCCTGCTCGACTTCTGCGGTCACGACCAAGACTTTGACCGCATCGCTTCCAAACTTCATGCTGAGGGCGTCTACGAAGACGAGAACACGGGGCGCAGTGCGGGGTAGGCGCTGCGGTAGAGGGCCAGGCGTCGTTCCAGGACGTCCGAGTCCTGGGGCTCGAAGCGGTGCAGCGTTTTCGGCGGGCGGCAGATGTCGGCGATGCGCGCTGCATCGACGTCTCCCAGGCTGAGCGCCGCCAGGCGCGCCGCGCCGAGCGCCGCGCCAACGCTGCTGTCTTCACCGATCAGCACGCGCACGCCGAGCACGTCGGCCAGCAGTTGCGCCCACAGGGTGCTGCGCGAGCCGCCGCCGACGAGCTGCACTTCGTCGACGCGGCTGCCGGCGCGGCGCATCGCATCCAGGCCGTCGCGCAGGCCGAAGCTCACGCCTTCGATCACGCTCCATGCCAGGTGCGGCGCCTCGTGCGCATGGCGCAGGCCGATGAAGACGCCGCTGGCCGCAGCGTCGTTGTGCGGCGTGCGTTCGCCGGACAGGTAGGGCAGGAAGATCGGCCCGCCGGCGCGTTCATTGCCGCTGAGTGCCGCCGACTGGGCCAGCAGCGCGCCTTCGTTGGCGTGGCCGGTGAGCCGGGTCACCCAGGCCAGCGCGCTCGCTGCCGACAACATCACCGCCATCTGGTGCCACAGTCCGGGCAGGGCGTGGCAGAACGCATGCACCGCGTCGCCGACGTTGGGGCGGTGGCGATCGGTCACCGAGAACAGCACGCCGCTGGTGCCCAGCGAGACAAAACTGTCACCGGCCTGGACGGCGCCGATGCCCACCGCACTGGCCGCGTTGTCGCCCGCGCCGCCAACGACGGCGATGCCGGGCGTCAA
The DNA here is from genome assembly GCA_963706685.1 of uncultured beta proteobacterium. GTDB lineage: Bacteria > Pseudomonadota > Gammaproteobacteria > Burkholderiales > Burkholderiaceae_C > CADEEN01. The sequence continues at coordinate 481,576 of CAVPMY010000017.1, read as the reverse complement.
GCCGAGTTCGCGCGCCGCCGCGGCCGTCAGGCGGCCACTGACCTGGTAGCCTTCGACGAGCGCGGGCATGTGCGCCCGCGTCAGGCCGGTGGCCGCCAGCAAGTCGTCGGACCAGTCGCGCCGGGCGACGTCGAGCCACAGCGTGCCGGCGGCATCGGACATCTCGGACACCTTGCTGCCCGTCAGGCGCAGCCGTAGCCAGTCCTTGGGCAGCAGCACCGTGGCCACGCGCTGGAAGATCTCGGCTTCGTGCTCGCGCACCCAGGCCAGCTTGGGCGCAGTGAAGCCGGGCATCGCCAGGTTGCCGGCGATCTCGTGCAGCCGCGGGCACTCGCGCGTCAGGCGCTCGCATTGCGCGGCGCTGCGCGTGTCGTTCCACAGGATGCAAGGTCGCAACAGCTTGTCGGCCGCATCGAGCAGGGTCGCGCCATGCATCTGGCCCGACAGGCCGATCGCCTGCACGGCGGCCATCGCCTCGGGCACGGAGCGCTTCAAGTGCGCGCAGGCCGCCAGCGTGGCGTGCCACCAATCCTCGGCGTCCTGCTCGGCCCAGCCGGGCTGCGGCTGCCGCCATTGCAGTGGCGCATGCGCCGTGGCCAGCACGGCACCGTCGGCGCCCATGATCAGCGCCTTCAGTTCGGAGGTGCCCAGGTCCAGGCCGAGAACGGGGTGTGTGCTCATGGGTCGAAGTCTGATTGTCGACGGCGTGCGCAACGACCCGGCCGCTCAGGTGGCCAGCACGTTCTTGAACTGCCAGGGGTCGCTGTCGTCGATGTCTTCCTCGAACTGCGGCCAGCGCGTGGCGATCGGTGTCCATTCCGTGTAGTGGGCCTCGACCGGGCCGAGGTACGGGCGCTGGATGCGCAGGCAGTCGTCATGGTCCATCTCGTCGGTCTCGACGATACCGGCTTGCGGATGGCGCAGCGCCCAGGCCATGCCCGCAACCACCGCGGAGGTGACCTGCAGTCCGGTGGCGTTCTGGAACGGCGCCAAGGCGCGAGTCTCCTGGATCGACAGCCGCGAGCCGTACCACAGCGCATTCCTTGCGTGGCCGTACAGCAGCACGCCGAGGTGGTCGGCGCCGCGGTCGATCTGGAACTCGTCCAGGATCTGCATGCGCGCCTGAACGCGTCCGCTGCCCAGGGTCTCGTGCAGGCTCAATACGGCATCGTCGCAAGGGTGGTAGGCATAGTGGCAGGTCGGGCGGAACTCGGGCGCGTCACCGCTGCCGACGGTGTAGTAGTCGGCGATCGAGATCGCTTCGTTGTGGGTCACCAGGAAGCCGTACTGCGGCCCGGCCGCCGGCGTCCAGGTGTGCACCTTGGTCAGCAGCCCGGGCGTGTCGAGGTAGATCGCGGCGCGGCAACCGTTCTCGTGGCGGTGGCCGTTGGGCGGGAACCAGCGCTCGTGCGTGCCCCAGCCGAGTTCGGCCGGCTGAAAGGCCTCGGCGACGAAGCCCTCGACCGACCAGGTGTTGACGAAGCTGCCGATGGGTCTGGCCTGGTGGCTGGCCTGGGTGTCGCGTTCGGCGATGTGCACGCCCCTGACGCCGAGCGACTGCATCAGGCGCGCCCACGCCTCGCGCTGCACCGGCGCGGCAGCCACGGGTTGCCCTAGGTCCTCGGCCAGCTTCAGCAGCGCCTCCTTGAGCAGCCAGGAGACCATGCCCGGGTTGGCGCCGCAGCAGCTCACGGCCGTCGGCCCGCCGGGGCGGGCCCGTGCCTCGGTGCGCACGGCTTCGCGCAGCGCGTAGTTGCTGCGCGCGTGCGCTGGCTGCGAGAGGTCGAAGTAGAAGCCCGCCCAGGGCTCGACCACGGTGTCGATGTACAGCGCGCCGAGTTCGCGGCACAGGCGCATGATGTCCAGCGACGAGGTGTCCACCGACAGGTGCACGCAGAAGCCGCCGCCGGACAGCAGCGGCGCCAGCACGCTCGCGGTAGTTGTCGCGCGTGATCGCGGTCTGCAGATGGCGCACGCCGCGCTGGGCAAGGAAGGTCGCATGCTCGGCCGAGGGCTCGATGACGTGCAGCTTGCGCTGGTCGTAGGTGAAATGGCGCTCGATCAGCGGCAGCACGCCGCGGCCGATGGAGCCGAAGCCGATGATGACGACGGCACCGTCGATGTGGCCGTGATGGGGGTGGGCGGGTCCCATGAAGCTCTCCCGTGGTTGCAGTTGGCGAATTGGCCGAGCATGCCTGAGTCTTTGGTGTCTCTATCTCGGCCGGCTGCGAGGGTGCGGGCACGCGCGCCGCGGTGGCCTCGGGCAGGGCGAGGACGTACCGGCGGACCTGCTCTATGTTCATCTCGATCAGTGTCTAAACTTGGCGCGTGGCCACCCTGATCGATCCCACACTCGACACCTTGCGCGCCGGGCTGGCCGCCGAGCCGGCGGTCCTGGTGACGGTCTTCGAGACCCGCGGCTCGGTGCCGCGAGAGTCGGGCACGTGGATGGCCGTGTTCGCGGATCGTGTGCTCGGCACCATCGGTGGCGGGCACCTGGAGTTCGAGGCGATCGCCCAGGCGCGTGCGGCCCTGGCCGGCGCCGAGCTCGCCGCGCAGCGGCGCTTTGCGCTCGGCCCGTCGCTGGGCCAATGTTGCGGTGGTGTGGTGCACCTGGGCTTCGAGCGCGTGCAGCCTGCAGGCGCTGCGGCGTTGGTTCTGCGGCTGCAAGGCGAGCTGGAAGCTCGCCGCATGCCGGTGGCGCTGTTCGGTGGTGGCCATGTCGGCCGCGCGATCGTGCGCGCGCTGGCGCCGCTGCCGGTGGGCGTGCAATGGATCGACAGCCGCGACGAGGTCTTTCCGGACAACCTGCCGCCTTCGGTGCGGGCTGAGCATTCGGCGCCGGTGGAAGCGGCCGTGCGCGATCTCGAACCGCGCTCGCGCGTGCTGGTCATGAGTTTTTCCCACGCCGAGGATCTGGAAGTGGTGGCCGCGTGCCTGAAGCGCCTGCGCGAGCGCGACGACCTGCCGTTCATCGGCCTGATCGGCAGCAAGAGCAAGTGGGCCGCGTTCACGCACCGGCTCGAGGCGCGCGGCTTTGCGGCCGCCGAGATGGCGCGCATCACCTGCCCGATCGGCGTGCCCGGTGTGCTCGGCAAGGAGCCCGAGGTGATCGCCGCCGCGGTAGTGGCGCAGTTGATGCAGTTCAGGTGACGCCGGCAAGCAAACCGTTGACTCGGTCAAGTATTGTTGCCAAGATGCGTGCGTGCCGTTGCTGAACGACTCGCCCCCCGTTGCAGCGCTGCGCCGCTTCGGCCGTTTCTTCACGCGACAGCTCGGCCTGCTCGACGAGCACCTGCTCGACAGCGGCTTGAGTCTCACCGAAGTGCGCGTGCTCTACGAGATCGCGCACCAACCCGGTGCCGAGTGCGGCCGATCTGGTGCGCGTGCTGGCCATCGACGCCGGTTACCTGAGCCGCATCCTGCGCCGCTTCGTTGCGCAGGGCCTGGTCGTGCGCAGCATGCACGCCAGCGATGCGCGAAGCAGCCAGCTGGCGCTGAGTGCAAAGGGCAACAAGGTGCTGGCGCCGCTCGAGCAGGCCGCGGCAGCGCAGGCCGCCGCGCTGCTGTCGCATCTCGACGCGGCCACGGCCGACGAACTGCGCGCCGCCATGGGCACCGTCGAGCGCTTGCTGACGCCCAACCCGCGCGGCCTGCCCGAGCCGATCGTGCTGCGAGCGCAGCACAGCGGCGACATCGGCTGGATCGTGCACCGCCATGGCACGCTGTATGCGCAGGAGTACGGATGGGACGAGACCTTCGAGGCCCTGGTGGCCGAAATCGGCGCCAAATTCGTGCGCGAGTTCGATGCCCGGCATGAACGCTGCTGGATCGCCGAGCAGGGCGGGCGCATCGTCGGCGCCGTGTTCGTTGTCCGCAAGTCGGCGCGCGTGGCGCAGTTGCGCCTGCTCTATGTGGAGCCGTCGGCGCGTGGGCAGGGGCTGGGCGCGCGCCTGGTCGACGAGTGCATCCGCTTTGCGCGCGACAAACAGTACAAGTCGCTGATGCTGTGGACCAACGACGTGCTCAAGGCCGCACGGCATATCTACGAGGCGCGCGGCTTCGTGCTGCAGAAACAGGAGCGCCACCGTTCGTTCGGCAAGTCCATGGTCGGGCAGTACTGGACGCTGGCCCTGTGACCAAGGAACGCTGGGCACTCGGCGCCGCTGCGCTGGTCGGCGTCCAGGTTGGTGCCTGCATTGCCGGCAGCCGCTGGTTGGTTCAAGCGCTGGGCCCGCTGTCGCTGACCTTCGTGCGCTATGCCATCGCGCTGGCCACGCTGATGCTGCTGCTGGCCTTCGTCCGCGGTACGCGCGCGTCGTTGGCGCGCCTGACGACGGCTGATGTCATGCGTGTCGTCCTGTTGGGCATCACGCAGTTCGGCGTGCTGATCGCCTTGCTCAACCTCGGCCTCAAGCATGTCGATGCGGGCCTGGGTGCGTTGCTGTTTGCGACCTTCCCGCTGATGACCCTGGCCATTGCCACAGCGGCCGGCTACGAGCGTTTCGATCTGCCGCTGGCCGCCGGGGTACTGCTGTCGATTCTCGGCGTCGGCGTTGCCCTCGGCGTGCATGCGTCAGCGATCGGCGGCGCCGGCGTCGCTCTCGGCGCCGTCTGCGTGCTCGCTGCCGCGCTCTGCGGCGCAGCCTGCACGGTGCTGTACCGGCCGCTGCTCGAGCGCCACGCCATGTTGCCGCTGGGCACCCTCGCCATGGCGGCGGCGGTGGCCGCGCTCGCACCGGCCGCCTGGGCCGAGGGCCTGTTCACGCAGGCGCCGGCGCTGTCGCGGCAGCAGTGGGCGGCCTTGGGTGCCATCGGTTTGTCCAGTGGCGCCGGCTATTGGTTGTGGTTGTGGGTGCTCAAGCACACCGCACCGACCAAGGCGACGACGTTCCTGGCGCTGAGCCCGGCCACTGCGGCGCTGATCGGCACGTTCGCCCTCGGCGAGCCGCTCGGTATCGGCTTCGTCGCCGGGCTGCTGTGCGTCTTTGCCGGCCTGGTGTTGACCGCCACACGCTCGGTGTCACCCGCTTCAGCGCCGCTTAACCTCTGACGCCGGCGCGCTGTGGCGCGCGGCGTGGGTCGACAGCGCATTCGGGAAGTACAAGGCCGTCAGACTCTTGCTGTGCACCGGGCTCGGCGCACGCGCCTGGGCGTCGTCGTCGGCGTGGCGCCGCCAATCGCGCACCCAATGGATGGCGTCGCAGACTTCGAGCAGGCCCATCGTTTCGCGGTCGCCGACGAGCACGCCCTGCACATGCACACCGAGATGCTCGCGCACGCGGTCCAGCTTGTCGAGCGTGGTGCGCACGCAGCCGAACTCGCCGTCGCTGACGATCAGCAGGTCGGCGCCTTGCCATCCGGCCTGGTGCACGCAATCGATCGCGCGCTCGATCGGCGTCTGCACATCGGTGCCGCCGTCGAAGGCCTGGGCCATGAGTTCGAGCGTCGCTGCCAGGCCCTGCTCGGTGTGGCTGAGGTCGCGCTCGATCAACTCGCCCGGGCCGCCGAAGGCGATCAGCCTGCAAGCGCGGCCGGCGGCGTGCGCGGTGCGCAGTGCGGCAATGGCGACGGCCTTGGCAATGTTCTCCGGCGCCCCGGCCATCGAGCCCGAGGTGTCCAGGCAGAGCACGAAGGGGCCGCGTTCGAGGGCCTGTGCGTGCCCAGCAGGCGCGGCGTTGTCGTGCACGCGGCCTTGCGGGTCGGCGCGCCAATCGATCACCAGCGCCTCGGTCTCGTGGGCCAGCAAGCGGCCTTCGGCCTGGCGCGCGCGCCACAGGCGCTTGCCGACCGGGTGGCGCAGCAGGATCGCTTCGCTGGGCAGCATGTGTTCGAGCCGTGAGTCGAAACGGATGCCGGTGATCTCGCCCGGCGCGCCCGTCAGCCGCGTCGGCACGGCGCGCAGCGGCACGCGCTGCAGCGCCGTGTGATGGGCCGGCGCAGGCGCGGCGCGCGCCGACCACTCGCGCCGCCCCAGGCGCTGCAGCAGCGCCGTCAGCTCGGGCATCGAGGCCAGGCGCTCGGCCGCGCGCCGCGCGCCTTGCCACTCACGCGAGCGCAAGCGGCCGCGCAGCTCGCCCCATTGCAGGTGGGTGCCGCCGGACAGGTCGCGCAACAGCGCGAGATCGGCTTCGAGGCCCACGGTTTCATGCTGCCAGGCTTGGCGAAACTCTTGCGTGATCTGCTCGATGGCACCGTCGCGGCTCAGGCGCGGCTGCAGGTCCAGCGCGCTGTCGAGGTGCCACAGCATCGTGCGCAACACCTGCTCGGCCAGCGCCGGCGTGCCGCGCGTGAAGGCAGGCAGCCGCAGCTCGCCGACGACGCGGCGCAGCGCGGCGCTGGCGTGCGCATCGCCGAAGTCGGCTTCAGCGTCGGGCAGCGCGCCGGCGTTGAGCGCCGCCAGCCAGGCGCGTGTGCTGTCGAGCCGCTGCTCACGGGCGCCGACCGCGGCAATCAGTGTCGGCAACCAGACTGGCTGCGGCAGCGCTTGCAGCCGGTCGTAGGGTGCATCGAAGCTCGTCACCCGACCGTTTCCGCAATCTCGATGCGGCTCGGCTCAGGCGCGGCACTGGCCTGTTCATCGCAGGGCAGGGCGGCAAAGCCTTGCCGCACGCTGGCCAGCCGCAGCGCCAGGTCATCGAGCATGCGCAGTGCTTTCGTGTGTGCATCCGCCAGCTGCGCGCGCAGGGCGGGCGGCATCCACACGCGCGGCGCCAGCGCGCCGGCCTGCGCCTGGGCGCGGGCACCGACCTCGGCACGGGCCACCGCGACCTGGGCTTCGATCTCCCGCACCTGATCGACGCGGCAGCGGATGTGCACCGGGCTCCAGCGCCGGCGCAACCGCGCTTCGAGACGCGCCGAGACGATGCGTTGTGCATTCGGCTGCGCATCGTCATCGCGCTCGCCAAGATCGTCGTGCCTGCCGATCGCCCGCGCCAGGGCCACCTTGCCGGCGCCGTCGTCCCCCTCGGCTGCGGCCGGTGCCGACTCTTCGATGCCGAGCTGCTTGTCGAAGGCCTGCAGCGCGCGTTCGAGCCAGGGCGCATGGCTGGGCGGCGTGGCCAGCAACTCCTGCTCGAACCAATGCTGCAAGGCCGGCACCTTCTCAGGCACGGCGCTGGCCACATAGGGGGCCAGCCAGAGGTCATAGGCGTCGACTTCGCTGCGGCCCTCGCTGGCCGCCGCCGTGCGCGCCAGGGCCACGAACTGGCGCCAGCGGCGGTCGGACAACGCACCCTCGTTGCGCGATGCCAGCCACTGGCGCAACGCAGCGCAGGCGCCGATGAAACTCTCACCGAGCGTGACCTGCGTCGCCGCCGCGGCCAAGGCCTCGCACTCAGCCGGCAACAACGGTGTGTCGATGACGGACACCGCGTCTTCGAGCGCCAGCAGCGCTGCAAAGCTGTCGTCACCGACCGCGCTCACCGGCACGCGCAGCAGAAAGCGATCGTAGAAGGCCTGCAAGGCCTCGTCGGCCGGCACCTCGTTGCTTGCCGCGACGACCGAGATCAGCGGCGTGGCCAGGCGTTGCGTGCCGTTGTCGAACTCGCGCTCGTTGAGCAGCGTCAGCAAGGCATTGAGGATCGCCGAATTGGCCTTGAAGACCTCGTCGAGAAAGGCAATGCCCGCTGTCGGCAGGAAGCCCTCGGTCAGGCGCTCGTAGCGGTCATCCTCCAGGGCCTTCAACGACAGCGGACCGAAGAGTTCCTCGGGCGTCGAGAAGCGCGTCAACAGGCGCTCGAAATAGCGCGTGTGCGCAAAGGCACTGTGCAGGCGGCGCGCCAGCGCGCTCTTGGCCGTGCCCGGCGGGCCGATCAGCAGCACATGCTCGCCGGCCAGCGCCGCCAGCAGCGCCAGGCGGACGGGCGCTTCGCGCTCCAGCAATCCGTGGCACAGCGCGCTCAGCAGAGCCTGCAGGCGAGCCGCGGAGGGGGCATGAATGTCTGCCATGGCGGCATTGTGGCGCTGTGCACCGAGTGCCTGTTTGCGCCAGGCCAAACGTCGCCCTACCGGTCAATAGGTGCCCGGGCGCAGGATGTCCCTGCCGACGTTGCCGAGCTGGGTGTGGCCGCAGAAGGCCATCGTTACGTCGAGCTCCTTGTGGATGACCTCCAGCGCGCGCGTCACGCCGGCCTCGCCCATCGCGCCCAGGCCATAGGCCATGGCGCGGCCGATCATCGTGCCGCGTGCGCCGAGCGCCCAGGCCTTGAGCACATCCTGTCCGCTGCGGATGCCGCTGTCCATCCAGACCTCGGTCTTGTCGCCCACCGCCTCGACGATCGCCGGCAGCGCACGGATCGACGACGGTGCGCCGTCGAGTTGGCGGCCACCGTGGTTGCTGACCACGATCGCGTCGGCGCCATGCTGCGCTGCCAGCAATGCGTCCTCGACTTCCATGATGCCCTTCAAGATGAACTTGCCGCCCCAGCGTTCGCGCACCCAATCGACATCGGCCCATGACAGGCGTGGGTCGAACTGCTCGTTGGTCCAGGCGGCGAGCGACTTCATGTCGCTGACGCCCTTGACATGCCCGACCAGGTTGCGGAACGTGTGGCGCCGCGTGCCGAGCATGCCCAGGCACCAGCGCGGCTTGGTCGCCAGGTTGATGAGGTTGGCAATCGTCGGCCGCGGCGGCGCGGTCAGGCCGTTCTTCAGATCCTTGTGGCGCTGGCCGATGACCTGCAAGTCCAGCGTCAGCACCAGCGCGCTGCATTTGGCGGCCTGGCAGCGCTCGATCATGCGCGCCATCGCCTCGCGGTCGCGCATCATGTAGAGCTGAAACCAGAACGGCGCGCTGGTGCTTTCGGCAATGTCCTCGATCGAGCAGATGCTCATCGTCGACAGCGTGAACGGAATGCCGAACTTTTCGGCGGCGCGCGCGGCGTGGATCTCGCCGTCGGCATGCTGCATGCCCGTCAGACCCACCGGCGCGATCGCCACCGGCATCTTCGCTGCCTGCCCGACCATTGTCACCGCGGTGCTGCGGTTTTCCATGTTCACCGCCACCCGCTGGCGCAGCTGGATGGACTGGAAGTCGGCCTCGTTGGCGCGGTAGGTGCCCTCAGTCCACGAGCCGCTGTCGGCGTAGTCGTAGAACATGCGCGGCACGCGCTTCTCGGCGAGGACACGCAGGTCCTCGATGCAGGTGATGACGTTGGCCATTTGGGTGGTCTCCTCGTGGAGGTCCATCGTACCCATTGGCACACTGGGGCGGCAATCTGAAAACGCGCGAGGAGGGGTGTTCAAACTTCGCGGCCGGGTCGTCTGACCGGTTGGGCGCACTGCGTGCGCCAGGCTGAGTCGAGCTCTCGGTCGCCGCGCCTTATCAGCCGAGCGCGCGCGCGATGACGGCGGCGAGGACGCTCAACACGCCGGCCACGACGGCGAGCACCCAGTTCGGCATGCGGCCGTGCGGCGTGAGGCGGTTGCGCAGGCGTTGGCGGTCTTTACCGGTCATGCCGCCAGTGTCACCGGCCGGCATGACGAAGTGAAGCCATGCGCACACCCATCAAACGGATGCGGCGTGAAAAATCGACGCGCTTCAGGCACAAGCTTGCGGCGCGGCGGATCGTTTCGGCTTCGGCGGTGGCGACGTCGAGCGTCAGATCGCGCGTCACGGTCTTGAAATCATCGAAGCGCAGCTTGATGCCCACCGTCTTGCCGAGGTAGCCTTTTTTCTGCAGGTCGTGCGCCAGTTCCTGCACCAGCTCGTCGAGGATGGCGCCGAGCTCGGCGCGGTCGGCGCTGGCCGAGAGATCGCGGTCGAAGGTGGTTTCGCGGCTCATCGACACCGGCTCGCTGGACGTCGACAGCGTGCGCTCGTCGCGGCCATGCGCGGCGTCGTGCAGCCAGCGCGCGTAGCTCTTGCCGAAGTGCTCGGCGAGCAGCATGCGGTCGGCGGCGGCCAGGTCGGCAATGGTGACGATGCCGAGCGTGGCCAGCCTGGCGCCGGCCTTGGGTCCGATGCCGTTGATGCGCCGCACCGGCAGCGGCCAGATGCGGCGCGGCAGGTCGTCGTGCGTGAGCACGGTCAGGCCGTCGGGTTTGTCGAGCTCGCTGGCGATCTTGGACAGCAGTTTGTTCGGCGTCACACCCACCGAGCAGGTCAGTCCGGTGGCGCTCCTGACGTTGTTGCGGATGTCCTGCACCACCGCGCGCACGCCGCCGAAGGGGTCATGGCCGATGCTGTCCTGGGCGCCGGGCACGTCGGTGAGGTCGATGTAGATCTCGTCGATGCCGCGGTCCTCGATCAGCGGCGCGACCTCGGCCACCGCGGCCTTGAAGCGCCGCGAGTACAGGCGGTAGCGCTCGAAGTCGGTCGGCAGCAGCACCGCCTGCGGCGCCCGCAGCGCCGCTTTCATCAGCCCCATGCCCGAGTGCACGCCGAGGTCGCGCGCCGCATAGGTGGCGGTGGTGATGACACCGCGGCCCTTGTATTGGGCCAGGGTGGCAAAGCGACGGCTGCCGTCGGCCAGCAGGGCAGGCTGGTGGCGGCGACCGCCGCCGATGACCACCGCCTCGCCGAGCAACTCCGGGTAGCGCAGCAGCTCGACCGACGCATAGAAAGCGTCCATGTCGAGGTGGGCGATCCAGCGGCGCGGGGTGGGCATGGGGCGATTTTGCGGGGGCGCTGCCGACAGCGGCGTGCCACAGGCGCGCAGCTGACGTTGCGACTTTTCACATCTCGACGCACGGGAGCGCTTGCAAATGGGCGTATTGCCCATTTACACTGCACTCATCGCAACGGCCTCAACCCGAGGCCCGCAGCCCAGACGCCCGGCCGGTGGCGCAGGAGAAGCCCATGAATCCGAAGACCCCAAGACAATCCCTGGTCCTGAGCCGGCGTCGCGCCCTGGCCGCGCCCGCCGCGGCGCTGCTGGCCGGCGTGCTCGGTCCCGCCTTGCTCAGTGCCTGTGGCGGCGGTGGTGGCGGCGGCACGGGCAGCGGCGGCATTGGCGGCGCCAGCGGCTACACCAGCGGCCCGATCAGCGGCCTGGGATCGATCATCGTCGGCGGCGTGCGCTTCGAAGACAACAGCGCCCGCGTCGAAGACGAAGACGGCAACTCGCGCAACCGCAGCGATCTGAAGCTCGGCATGATGGTCGAGGTCGAGTCGTCGTCGATCGACGACAACCTGGGTCGTGGTGTCGCAGTGCGGGTGCGCTTCGGCAGTGAACTGAAAGGGCCGGTGGCCTCGGTCGACGCGACGGCGCAGACCATCCGCATGCTCGACCAGACGGTCGAAGTGCGTGCCGAGACGGTGTTCGACGCGCAGTTGTCGGGCGGCTTTTCGGCGCTCGCGGCGGGACAGATCCTCGAGATTCACGCCCTGTTCGACAGCACCACCGGCCACTACCTGGCGACACGCATCGAGCTCGAAGACAACGCCGACAACTACCGGCTGCGCGGCGTCGTCAGTGCGCTGGACAGCGCCAACGGCACCTTCAACATCGGCGACGCGGTGATCAACTTCGCCGGCGTGCCCACCGGCGAGCTGCCGGCCAACCTGGCCGACGGCCAGCGTGTGCGGGTGCGCCTGCAAACAACGCAGCAGGGCGGGCAGTGGGTCGCGATCACGGTGCGCAGCGGCGTGCGCCGTGTCGACGACATCAACGACGCGCGCATCCGCGGCTTCATCAATGCGTTCGTGTCAGCGACGCAGTTCGAGGTCAACGGCATCGCTGTCGACGCCACGGGCGCGCGCATCGACGGCACGGTGCGCGAGGGCGCGCTGGTCGATGTGCGCGGCCGGGTCAGCAACGGCACGCTGATGGCCTCGCGCGTCAAGGTCATCGACCGTCTGGGCGACGACATCAAGCGCTTCGAGCTGCATGGCGAGGTCGGCGCGCTCGACACGGCGGCGCAGACCTTCATGCTGCGCGAGATCAGGGTCAACTATTCGCGTGTCGTCGAGTGGAAGGACGGCGGACCCTCCGATCTCGCCGACGGCAAGGCCGTCGAGGTCAAGGGCCTGTGGGCCGAGGACCGCAGCGTCATGTTCGCCGTGGTCATCGAGTTCGAGTGATCTAGCATTCGCGCATGGCCGATCCGGCAGCCGATGATCCCAACGCCAACGCGGCCTTGCAGGCCGCGTTGGCGCGTCTGCTGGCGCCGCTGGCGCAGCTGGCGGTGGCGCGCGGCGTGCCGTTCTCGGCGCTCGACGAGTTGCTGCGCACTGCTGTGGTGTCGACGGCGCACGCCGCGCACCCCGGCCTGCCCGAGCACCGGCGCGCCAGCCGCGTCAGCGCGGCCACGGGTTTGAACCGGCGCGAGGTCAATCGCCTGTTGGCGCAGCAGTCGGAGGCCGCGGCAAGACAAGCACCGGCAGCGCCGGCGCGCTCGCCGGCCGCGATGGTGTTCGCCCATTGGCGCAGCAGCCCGGCCTACCGCAAGGGCGGCACGCGGGGTGCGCCGCGCGTGTTGCCGCGCACGGGGCCGGCGCCGAGCTTCGAGTCGCTGGCCCAGGAAGTCACTCGCGACGTGCACCCACGCGCCTTGCTCGAAGAACTGTTGCGCCTGCGCCTGGCCACGCACGATGTCGTGCGCGACACCGTGGCCCTGGCCAGGCAGGCCTTCGTGCCGCGGGGCGATGCCGAGCGCATGGCGCATTGGCTGGGCGCCAACGTCGGTGACCACCTGCAGGCCGCCGTGAACAACACCTTGGGCCATCAACCCGAGCACTTCGAGCAGGCGATTGCCGCCAGCGGCTTGTCGGCGGAATCGGTGGCGCGTGTGCGACCGCTGCTGCAGGCCCATTGGCAGCGCCTGACCGATGAGATGGTGCCGCTGCTCGAACAGTTGATCGAGGACGACGCCGCCCGCGCCGGCCCTGCACGACCCAACGCGCACCGCGTGCGCCTGGGCCTCTACGGTTACGACGACTCACCAAACCCAGACGCCGGCAGCGAAGAGACCACGCATGCTGGGCGTAAGCCCTCGAGAAGGATCAAGACATGATGCGCATCCACCCGTTGTCGAATCGTTGGCGTGCGCTGGCCGCCGGCGTGTTGTTGTGGCTGGCCGGCTGTGGCGGCGGCGTCGAGACCGGCGGCACCGGCGCCACCGGCGGCGCTTATGTCGAGGGGCCGATCACCGGCTTCGGCTCGATCGTCGTTGCCGGCGTGCATTTCGACGACAGCAGTGCGCGCATCGAAGACGCCGACGGCAGTGTGCGCGGGCGCGACGCGCTGCTGCTCGGCATGCGCGTCGAGGTCGACAGCGGCACCATCGCCGACGACGGCAGCGGCGGCCGCTCGGCCACGGCGTCACGCGTGCGCTTTGCGAGCGACCTGCTCGGCCCGGTCACCAACACCGATGCGCGAGGCTTGTTGATTGCGGTGCTCGGCCAGGTCGTGCGCGTGACCTCGGCCACTGTCGTCGATGGCGTGCCCGGCGGCGCGGCGTCGCTGGTTGCCGGCGACATCGTCGAGGTGCATGGCTTCATCGACCCCGGGGCCCTGATCGATCGCTATGTGGCCACGCGCATCGAACGCCGCAGCGCCACGCCTGCCGCCTACCGCGTGCGCGGCCTGGTGCGCGAACTGACCACGTCGCCGCCCAGCCTGCGTGTCGGCGCACAGGGCTTCGATCTCGCAGCGACCGGCGTGCCTGCGGGCCTGGCCAACGGCCAGTTGGTGCGCATGACCGTCGGCACCGCCCAGGTGGCCGGCCGCTGGCCGGTGACGGCAATCGCCGTCGAACCGCGCCGGGTGCTGGACCGTGATGACGCCGAAGTCGAAGGCTTGATCACCGCGTTGACCAGCATCACGCGATTTGCCGTCAACGGCATCGACGTCGATGCCAGCGGCGCCAACTTCGTCGACGGCAGCAGCGGCATCCTGCTCGGCGCCCGCGTCAAGGTGCGCGGCCGCAGTGCGGGCGGCGAGTTGATCGCCACGTCGGTCGATCTGCGCAGCGACGACGACGCGTTCAACGACGGTGTGGACCTGCGCGAGGTGATCACCGACCTGAACACCGCCGCGCAGACGTTTCGGGTGCGCGGCATCACCGTGTACTACGGCAATGGTCCGCGCTTTGACAACGGCACGGTCAGTGATCTGGCCAACGGCAGGCGCGTGCGCGTGCGCGGTCTGCTGTCGCAAGACCGCACGCGCGCGATCGCGACGCGCATCGAGTTCGTGAACTGAGCCGGGCCGCTCGCTGCGCGCCGCTCAGCCCTTCACCCGCGCCACGCGCAGCACCGCGGGCGCGCGGCGCAGCGTGCGCAGCGCGTCCGCCAGGTGTTGGCGGTCACGCACGGCCAGCGTCAGCTTGAGCTCGGTGGTCTCGGCCGCGCGCTCTGTGCCCATGTCGATGTGGGTGATGTCGGTCTCGGTGGCACTGACGGCGGTGGCCACGCGGGCCAGCACGCCCTTGCCGTTTTGCACCAGCACGTTGACTTCGGCCTCGAACGGACGCACCGTCTGCTCCGCCCATTCCACCGGCAACCAGCGCTCGCTGTCGCGCTCGAACAGGCGCTTGGCCACCGAGCATTCGGCGCTGTGCACGGTGAGCCCCTCGCCGCGGCCGAGGTAGCCGACGATCTCGTCGCCGGGGATCGGGTGGCAGCAGGCGGCGAGCTGGATCGACGCCGCTTCGCTGCCGTCGATGACCACCTGTCCCTGGTGCGGCACGGCGTCGGCGTCGGTGCCGAAGTGGCGCATCGACAACGTCACCGCGTCGGGCCGGTCGCCGCCGCGCTCGGCCATCAGGTGGGCCAGGCGCTTGGCGACGATCGACGCGATCTTGCGGCCGACACCGATGTCGACCATCAATTCGCCGCGGTTGCGGTTGCCGCTCCAGCGCGTGAGGTGTTGCCAGATCTGGGCCGCGATGTCGTCGCCGGGGTCGGAAGAGGGCATCAGCAGGCCTTCGCTGCGCAGGCTCTGCGCCAGCAGCCGCTCGCCCAAGGCCCGCGACTCCTCATGTTCCATCGTCTTCAGGTGATGGCGGATCTTGGAGCGCGCACGGCCGGTGCGCACGAAATTGAGCCACGCCGGGTTCGGCCGGGCGCCGGGTGCGGTGGTGATGGCCACGACGTCGCCGCTCTTCAACTCGCTGCGCAGCGCCACCGCTTCGCCGTTGACCGAGGCGGCCACGCAATGGTCGCCGACATCGGAGTGGATCGCATAGGCGAAGTCCACCGGCGTGGCGCCGCGCGGCAGCGACAGGATCTGCGACTTCGGCGTGAACACATAGACGGCCTCGGGGTAGAGGTCGATCTTCACGTGTTCGAGGAACTCGGCGGCGTCGCGGGTGTCGTCCTGGATGTCGATCAGGCTCTTGAGCACGGTCGCGCCCAGGCGTTGTGCATCGGCGCCATGGCCGTTGCTGCCCTTGGCCTTGTACATCCAGTGTGCGGCAATGCCGGCCTCGGCCACCGCGTTCATCGGCTCGGTGCGAATCTGGAACTCCACCGCCGTGCCCAGCGGACTGACCAGGGTGGTGTGCAGCGACTGGTAACCATTGGCCTTGGGGATGGCGATGTAGTCCTTGAAGCGGCCCGGCACCGGCTTGTAGAGCTGGTGCAGCACGCCCAGCGCCAGATAACAATCCGAGACCTGCGGCACGACGACGCGAAAGCCGAACAGGTCGTTGACGCTGGCAAACGGCTGGTGCTTGTCGCGCATCTTGCGGAAGATCGAATAGACGGTCTTCTCGCGGCCGAAGACCTGCGCCCTCAGTTTGGCCGCGCCGAAGGACCGTTCCACCTCCTTTTGCACCCGCTCGACGATGTCGCGGCGCGTGCCGCGTGCCCGCGCCAGGGCCTTGGCCAGTGCGGCGTGCCGCCAGGGATAGACCTGCGCAAACGACAGCTCCTGCAACTCGCGGTAGATCTGGTTCAGGCCGAGGCGGTGGGCGATCGGCGCATAGATGTCGAGCGTGTCCTGGGCGATGCGCCCGCGCTTGTCGGCGGCCATGGCCGAGAGCGTGCGCATGTTGTGCAGGCGGTCGGCGAGCTTGACCAGGATGACGCGCACGTCGCGCGCCATCGCCAGCAGCATCTTGCGGAACGACTCGGCCTGCGACTCCTCGCGCGTCGAGAAGTGCAGCTTGTCGAGCTTGGTCAGACCATCGACCAGCTCGGCCGTCGGCGCGCCGAAGCGCTGGATCAGCTCGGACTTGGTGACGCCGCAATCTTCCATCGCGTCGTGCATGAGCGCGGCCATGACGGCCTGCACATCGAGTTTCCAGTCGGCAACCAGGCCGGCGACGGCGATCGGGTGTGTGATGTAGGGCTCGCCGCTGGCCCGGAACTGGCCCAGATGCGCCTCGTCGGCGAACTTGTAGGCCTCGCGAACCAGCTTGAGCTCGCTTTTGGAGAGGTAGCCGAGCTTGGTCGACAACGCCGCAAAGTCGTTGGCCTCGGCGCGCGGCGCGGCAACGGCCGGGCGCTCGCGTGCGGATTGCAGCAGCGCGCTCGGAAGCAGGTCGGCGGCGAAAGATCGGATGCCCACAGCCGAATACTCCCATAAACGACAAAGGCGCTCCGAAGAGCGCCTTTGTCGAGTGCCGGCGCGACCCGGCTCAGAGCGGCACTTTGCGCAGCATTTCGATGCCGACGGCACCGGCTGCGATCTCGCGCAGCGCAGTCACGCCCGGCTTGTTGCCCCGCGACTCGACCTTGGGCGCGTGGCCCTGGCTGAGCATGCGCGCGCGGTAGGTGGCCGCGAGCACGAGCTGGAAGCGGTTGGGGATCTTGTCCAGGCAGTCTTCGACGGTGATACGGGCCATGGTGTGCGGGTCTTTCAATCGAGATTCAAGGCCGTGAACACGGCAGACTTGTTGCGCCGTTGGGCGGCGTACTTCAATCGCTGGGAGTGGACAACGGTCTTCAGATCGAAAAGCGCCGTCTCGAACAGGGCATTGATGATAACAAAGTCGAAATCGCGGGCGTGGGCCACTTCCTCTCGTGCATTGGCCATGCGCTGCTCGATCGTGTCGTCGTTGTCCTCGCCGCGGCGCAGCAGGCGCTGCCGCAGCTCGTCCCACGACGGCGGCAGCACGAAAATCAGCACCGTGTGCTCGAACAGGCGCTTGATCTGCAGCGCGCCTTGCCAGTCGATTTCGAGCACCACGTCTTCGCCGTGGGCCAGCCGGTCGGCGATGGCCAGGCGCGAGGTGCCGTAGAGCTTGCCGTGGACCTGGGCCCATTCGAAGAACTCGCCGCGATCGGCCATGGCGCGGAACTCGGGTTCATCGACGAACCAGTACTCGCGTCCATGCTGTTCCTGGCCGCGCGGCGCACGGGTGGTGTGCGACACCGACACCACCAGGTGCGAGTCGAGTTCGAGCAGCGCCTTGACGAGGCTGGATTTGCCGGCGCCGCTCGGCGCTGCGACGACGAACAGGTTGCCCGGGGTTTCCATGGCTGCGGATGCTATCAGCGCCACCGCGCCGCATCAGCAGGCAACGGCCGCCTGCGAGCTGATCAGTTCGAGGCAACGCTGCGGCGGCACGGGCCGCTCGAACAGGAAGCCCTGGAAGGTGTCGCAGCCCAACTGCGTCACGCAGGCCAGCTGGGCATCGGTCTCCACACCCTCTGCAGTGACTGTCATGCCCAGGCTGTGGCCGAGCTCGATCACGGTGCGCACCAGCGCCGTGTCGGTGGCGCGGCCCGGCAGGTCGGCGATGAAGGAGCGGTCGATCTTGAGCTCGTCGAGCGGAAACTTCTTCAGGTACGACAGCGACGAATAGCCGGTTCCAAAATCGTCGATCGCCAGCGTCACGCCGATCGACTTCAGGTCGTTCATCAGCGCCAGGCAGTGCGGCACGTCGTCCATCAGCATGCTTTCCGTCAGCTCGATCACCAGTTGCCGGGCTGGCAAGCCGCTGTCGAACAGGGCGCGCCGCACGACTTGACCGAGGTCGCCCGCGACAACCTGCAGCTTCGACACGTTGACGGCCACCGAGATCTCGCGCAGGCCATTTCGCGCCCAGCCGGCGACTTCTCGGCAGGCCTGTTCGAGCACCCATTCGCCAATGATGGAGGTCAGCCCGAGTTCCTCGGACAGCGGGATGAATCGGCCAGGCGGCAGCAGGCCATGTTCGGGGTGCTGCCAGCGCACCAGCGCCTCGACGCCGACGATGTGTCCATTGGCCACGTTGACCTTGGGCTGGTAGTGCAGACGCAACTCGTCGCGCTGTGCTGCGCCACGCAGTTGCGAGCCCAGCATCAGCCGCTGGTAGGACTGGGCGTTGAGTTCGGGTGACGCGAAGGTGATCTGGGCTGTGGCTTGCCGGCGCCCGTGCGTGGCAGCAAGATCGGCGCTCTGGCGCAGCGTGCCGGCACTGTTGCCGTCGCCCGGCGCGACCGCCACGCCCAGCCAGGGCACCGGGACGACTTCGTGCCGATCCAGCAGCACCGGCTCGGACAGCGCAGCCAGCACGCGCTTGGCACAGGTCACGACGGCGTTGCTGTCGCGAAGATCATCGACCACCAGGCCGAACATCTGTTCGCCCAGCCGTGCCACCCGCGGCGACGAATCCGGCGCGCGCAACCCCGTGGCGGCATCGGCGCCGAGCCCGGACAGCCGCTCGAGCCGTCTGGCCACCACCGCCGCCAGCGCGTTGGCCGTCGGTCGATCGACGCTCTCGCGCAATTGCTGGCACTCGGGCACGGTGATGCTGAACAGCGCCAGCAATCCGTTGCGCAGCTCCGGCTGCGCCAGCAGCTTGTCGATGGCGCGCTCGAACAAGCGTTCGTTGGGCAGGCCGGTGACCTGGTCGAAATTGACCTGGCGCTCTCGGTACTGCTGGAACGCCAGCGTGTTGCGCACGCGCAGCACCAACTCGCTGGCATCGACCGGTTTGCCCAGGAAATCGGTCGCGCCGAGTCGCAACGCCCGCAACTTGGAATCGGCGCCGGTGGCTGCGGTCAGAACGATCACCGGCGTGTAGCGCAGTTCGCTGCTGGCGCGCATCGCCGCCAGCAAATCGAAGCCGGAGACCTGCGGCATCATCAGGTCGAGCAGCAGCACGCCGGGCTTCTCGCGTTTCAGCAGCTCGAGTGCCTGGCACGGGTCGTTGGTGACGACGAAATTGGTGTAGCCCTCGTCCTCGAGGTGGGTCTGGATCAGATCGGTCATCAACGGTTCGTCGTCGACCATCATCACCTTGGCATCGAGCAAAGGCGATCGCGCCGGAATCGCACCGTCTTCGTCGAGACCGGGATGCAGCGATCCGCTCCAGATATCGTTGTTCATCATGCGACCTCGGTTGGAATTTCTTGCGGCGTGGTGGTGCCACGTTCGATGCGGCGGGCGAGCTCGCGCAGTTCCGACAACAAGGCGTCGACGACGGCGTTGTCCTTGCCTTGAGCGGCGACTTCCAGCGCCTTGGCGGGCTCGAACAGGTCGTCGTAGCCCATGCTGCCACCCGCACCTTTGAGCCAGTGCGCCAGCGCAGACAGTTCGGCGAAGTCGCCGCGCTGCGTCGCAGATTCCATCTGGCCCAATTTGTCGGGCAGCTGTGCGACGAAGCGATCGACGATGCGGCCGAGCTTGGCATGCCCAGCCAGGCGGGACACCAGCGGTGCAGCGGCCGTCGTCGCCGTTGAAACGGCAGCCGTCGCGGGCGCCGCACCGACCGCCGGGCCCGCGGCGGTTTGCGTGTCAGTCTCGGCCAGCGCCTGTCCGCCCAGGCGCTGCGCCAACTCGCCCAGCAGTGCATCGACGTCGATCGGCTTGGTCTGGAAACCGGAGAACCCGGCCTCCTCGAGTTCGCGCTCGAAGCCCTTCATGGCGTTGGCCGTCAAGGCGATGATGGGCAGCGTGCAGCCTCGTTCACGCAGGCGTCGCGTGGCGGTCTGGCCGTCCATCACCGGCATCTGCATGTCCATCAACACGATGTCGAAGTGGCTGGCGGCGACGCTCTCCAGTGCCACCTGGCCGTTCTCGGCTTCGGCCACCAGCAGGCCCACTTCTTCGAGCAGCACGCGCACGAGGCGGCGGTTTTCCACCGCGTCGTCGACCACCAGCACACGCTTGGGCGGGAACTGCCAGCGCACGCCGCTGGCGAGCGGCGACGGGCTGGTGTCGACCGACAGCGCGGCCGCATCGAGCATTCTTGCGGCGCGGATGTCGCCGGCGTCGAGCCAGAGGCTGAATCGTGTGCCCTGGCCCTGCACGCTGGACACGGTGATGTCGCCGCCCATGGCGCGCGCAAAACCACGGCTGATCGTCAACCCCAGCCCCGTGCCGCCGAAGCGGCGCGTGGTCGACGATTCGGCCTGCACGAAGGGCTCGAACACCGATTCGAGCTTGTCTGCGGCGATGCCGATACCGCTGTCCTGCACGTCGATGCAGTAGCGCGCGCGATCGGCCTCGGTCGAGAGCCTCAATCGCACCGTGACCGCACCGTGCTCGGTGAACTTGATGGCGTTGCCGACCAGGTTGGTCAGGATCTGGCGCAGCCGGGCGGGATCGCCAACGATCGTCGCCGGCAGCGGCTGCGGCCATTCGAAGTCCAGCAGCAGCCCCTTTTCGGCCGCGCGCTCGGCCAGCGTGCGAACCACCTCGCGGGCCACTTCGTGCGGCGCCACCGGCACCTGCTCGATCGACATCCGGCCGGCCTCGACCTTCGACAGGTCGAGGATGTCGTTGATGAGGTTGAGCAGATGCCGTCCGCTCGAATGGATGGTTTCCAAGTGCTTGGTGGCTTCTCCCGGATCGCGCAGCCCACCGCGGCGCAAGACCTCGGTGAAGCCCAGGATCGCATTCATCGGCGTGCGGATCTCGTGGCTCATGTTGGCCAGGAAGCGGCTCTTGGCCTCGTTGGCGGCGTCGGCCTGCTCCTTGGCCACCCGCAGTGCCACGCCACGTTGCTCGAGCTCGGTCACGTCCTGAAAGCTGATCACCACCGCCTGCACATTGCCGTTGTCGGTGCCGAGCGGCGAGCAGTTGGCGCGCAGCGCAAAGTGGGTGCCGTTGGCGCTGCGCACATGCAGGTGCACGTCGCGCTGCAGCTGGCGGCTGGCCAAGGCCATCGCCCACGGCAGTGCTGCGTGATCGAGTTCGGCACCGGACGCATCGCTCCACGCGAACTGGTTGGGTGAGCGGCCGACCAGGCGCGCCTCGTCGACGCCGAGCATCAGCGCGGTGGACTTGTTGGCCAGCACGATCGCGCCCTTGTGGTCGAGCACGAGCAGCCCTTCGGTCAGCGTGTCGTAGGCCGCGCGCACGCGCGCCGGCACGGCACGCGACGGATCGAGCTCGCGCAGCATGCGCCGCAGGTAGATGGCGAACAACGGAATGCAGCCCAGAAAGACAAAGCCGGCCAGTTGCAGCCCCGGGTCCTGTGCATAGCCGCGCCAGCCGCTGGCGCGCAGCGGCGCAAAACGCAACTCGACCTGGCCCCAGGGCCGGTCGGCCAGGTACACGGGCACGAAGACTTCGCTGTCGGTCGAACGTGCCCTCGCGCCCGGCATCCAGTTCGCGGCATGCTGCCCGACATCGACCAGCAGCGTGCCGTCATCCGCGCGCACGCCGAGCGACAGCAGGCCGGGGTTGCGGCTGGCCATGAAGGCCAGCGTGTCGCGCAGCGCCTCGGGCTGCTCTTCGTCGATCAGGGTCGATGTCGTGATGGCCAAGGTTTCGGCCAGCGCTGCGCGGTGCTGGCGCGTCAGCGCCTCGGCATCGGGCACCAGTCCGGCAAAGGTGGCGGCACAGACGACGCCGATCGTCATCGCCGCCAGGCCCAGCGCCAGGTGCATGCGCGCCGAGATGCGGCGCAGCAGGTGGAGGGGATTCATGGGCTGACCTCCGTCGCCGGTTGGCGATCGGCAGAACCCTGTGGTGCCGGCGCTGGTGAGGGTGTCGCAATGCGGCTGGGCTTTGTGGCCGGCGTGGCGACGCGCGCACCGTCACGGCTGCTCGGCGCATCGTCGAACAGGCGCTCGACCTCCGGCTCTTCGGCTTCGAGCGTGGTCTTGCGACTGGACTTGCGCGCGGCGGCCAGGATCGGCATCGGATCGATCATCTGCCATGCCGGCAGGGCCGACATCATCGAGCTGATCAGCACGCCGCCGCGCACCAGCCAGACCACGTAGCCGATCGACAGGCCGGCCGACAGCACCATCCCCGTCTCGGCGAGCAGTCGCCGCGCGTCGCTGGTCTCATTCATCTGGCGCAGCATCTCGTCGAACTTGCGCTGCAGGTCGTCGTTGCGCAGCAGCTGCGACAGCGGGCTCGACGCCAGCTCGGCGAAGGGGAGCGCCACGGCATCGGCCAGCACGGCGTCGTAGCGGCTGGCCGTGCGCAATGCGCTCACGCCGTCGGTGCTGGCGCGGCGCGACGATGGCGCTCGACTCGCTGTTGCCGCCGCCGAAATCGAACGCCAGCTCGGCGACGGTGCGGCCGGGCGACACGGATACAGGGGTTTTGCCTGGCGGTCGTACGGTGGCGGCAGCTCGGCGTCGCGTCGACGACAGCGACGTCCGCCGGCGGTGGAGCGGCCGCAGCCGGCAGCCGCGGGTGCCACCACCAGCGGGCTCGCCACCCTGATCACGAACAGTGCCTGTGCGCCGGCGCCGCTGCTGTCGGTTGCCGTCACGCGCACGATGAGTTGTCCCGCATCACTGGTCTGCGGCGTGCCGTTGAACGACAGGGCAGCGCCGTCGAACACGAGCCAGCTCGGCAGCGGGTCGCCCGAGGCGAGTGCAGCGCTGTAGGTCAGTGTGTCGCCGACATCGATATCGATGAACGTGGCCGCGGGCACGGTAAAGCTGAATGGCGCGTCGTGCGCGGCGGCCTGGCCGGCAATCGGCTGTGCCAGCAGCGGTGCATCGTTGACATTGGCGACCGCCAGCGCAAAGTCGCCGATGGCCGTTGCGTTGGCGCTGTCGGTGGCGGTGACGCGGACTGTCAGCGAGCCCACGTCGGCATTGGCCGGCGTGCCGCTGAAGGTGCGCGTCGCGGCGTCGAAGGTCAGCCACGGCGGCAGCGCTGCGCCCGACGACAGGCGCGCGCTGTAGCTCAGCGTGTCTCCGGCGTCGACATCGCCGAAGGTGCCCGCCGGCAGCGTGAAGTTGAAGGCCACATCTTCGGTGGCGCTCTGGTCGGCAATCGGGCCGTTGAGCAGTGGTGCATCGTTGGTGTTGGCCACGGCCAACGTGAAGTCGCCGAATGCCGTTGCGTTGGCGCTGTCGGTGGCGGTGACGCGGACCGTCAGCGAACCCACGTCGGCATTGGCCGGCGTGCCGCTGAAGTTGCGTGTCGCGGCGTCGAAGCTCAGCCACGACGGCAGCGCTGCGCCGGAGGACAGGCGCGCGTTGTAGCTCAGCGTGTCACCGGCGTCGGCATCGCCGAAGGTGCCCGCCGGCAGCGTGAAGCTGAATGCCACATTTTCGGTGGCGCTCTGGTTGGTGATCGGCGTGACCAGCACCGGTGCATCGTTGCTGCCGTTGACGGTCACGGTCACCGTGGCCGCAGCCGAGGCCTGGCCAAGGTTGTCGATTGCGGCGTAGGCGAAGCTGACATCGCGGCTGGCGCCCGCCGCCAGCGCCTCGAAGTCGCTGCCCGGGTTGAAGGTGTATGTGCCGTCGGCGTTGAACGTCAGGCTGCCGTTGCCCGTACCGACGCTGCTGACCAGCGCGTAGCTGGCCACGGTGCCGTCGACGTCGCTGGCCGCTGGCACGCTGGCGTTGAGCACGGCGTTTTCACCGGTAGAGACCGAGGCCGCACTGGCCAGCGGCGCGTCGTTGCTGCCGACGATGTTGATCGTTACGCTGCTGGTCGTGCCGTCGGCGCTGGCTACCGCGAACGTGTCGGTGTAGGTCGTGCCGGCAACGAACTCGTTGTGCGCGGAAGCAGCGGTGTAGGCCCAGGCGCCGGCGGCGTCGATCGCGAAGCTGCCGTAGCTGCCGGCGGTGCCGGTCTGCGCGACGAAGGTCGCCGGGCTGTCGACGTCGCTGATTGTCAGCGTGCCGCCGGTGCTGATCGCGGCGGCGCTGTTGCCCTCGGTCAGATTGACCACGGCGGGGCCAAACACGGCCGCGTCGTTGCTGCCGGCGATGTTGATCGTCACGCTGGTCGTCGTGCCGTCGGCGCTGCTCACCGTGAAGCTGTCGGTGTAGTTGTTGCCGGCAACGAACTCGTTGTGCGCCGAACTGGCGGTGTAGGTCCAGGCGCCGGCGGCGTCGATCGAGAAGCTGCCGTGGCTGCCCGCGGTGGCGGTCTGCGCGACGAAGGTCGACGGGCTGTCGATGTCGCTGATGCTCAACACGCCCGTGGTGCTGATCGCTGCGGCGCTGTCGGCTTCGGTCAAGTTGACCACGTCAGCGCTGAGCAGGGCGGCGTTGTTGATGCCATTGACGGTGATGGTCAAGTTGGCCGGCGCCGAGGCTTGACCGAGGTTGTCTATCGCGGTGTAGGTGAAGCTGACGTCGCGGCTGGCGCCCGCGGCCAGCGCTTCGAAGTCGCTGCCCGGGTTGAAGACATACGAGCCGTCGGCGTTGAAGACGAGGCTGCCGTTGCCCGCACCGACGCCGCTGGCCAGCGCATAGCTGGCCACGGTGCCGTCGACGTCGCTGGCCGCCGGCACATTGGCGCTGAGCACTGCGTTCTCGTCTGTGGAAGCGTTGGCGTCTGCCGCCACGGGGGCGTCGTTGACCGCGGTGATGGTCAGGCTCGCCGTGGCTGCCGTGCCAGCCAGTCCAAGGTCGTCGGTGGCAAAGAAGGTGAAGCTGGTGCCGCCATTCCAGTTGGCCGCGGGCGAGAAATACAACGTCAACGCATCGCCGCTGGCAGGGTAGGCGGTGCCGGCGACCACGGCCGTGGTGCGCGCGGCGTCGATGTAGAGCGTGCCGTTGGCCGGCAGCGCCTGCACGGTGAAGCTGGCGACGCTGCTGTCGGCATCGCTGGCGCTGAGCGCCACGGTGAGCAGGGTGTCCTCGGGGCCGCGTGGCGCTGGCCGGGGTGGACACCGGCGCGTTGTCGTTGACATTGGTGACGCGTGACCGCGATGGCCTGGGTGGTGGTCAGCGTGCCGTCGCTGGCCTGCACGATCACGTCGTAGACGTTGTCGGCGCCGACGTCGTTCGGCGACTCGAAGTCGGGCGCTGCGACGAAGCGCAGCACGCCGGTGCCAGGGATCGATGCTGAATCGGGCGGCATCGTCGCCGCCGACGATCGAGTAGCTGAGCGTCTGCGCCGGCAGGTCGGCATCGGTGGCGGTGACGGTGGTGACCGCGGTGCTGTTCTCGGCGACGTCGATGCGCCGCGGTCTCGCCGCCGCCATTGCTGGTGATCACCGGCGCGAAGCTGAGCGTGCCGTACTGGCGGGCAAACACGCCGGCGGTGTCGCCGGGACCCTGGCCCGACCAGACGGCGACGAAGTTGTTCAGGTCGAGCATCGCCAGCGAGACCTTGCGCCTGGGTTCCGAGCGTCGTCGAATTGATGCGGAACTCGCCGCCGACCGCGGCACCCGCGGCGTTGTACTTCTGCGCGAACACACCACTGGTGTCGCCCGGGCCGTTGCCCTCCCAGGCGACGATGAAGTTGCCGGCGCCGTCCATCGCGATCGACGGGCTGGTCTGGTCGAACACGGTGGTCGCGTTGACGCTGCACGGCGCCGCCGATGGGCGCGCCCAGGGTGTTGTAGCGCTGCAGGAAAACGCCCTCGTCGAGGTTGCGTTTCGCGCCACACGACGACCAGGCTGCCGTCGTCGGCCAGCGCAATCGAGCCGTTGCCGGCGCTCATGCCGTTGTCGACGTTGATCTCGCCGCCCTGCGCCGCGCCACTGCTGTCGTAGCGGCGCAGTTGCACGCCGGCGTTGTTGTCCCACATCACCGCGAACGCGCCGCTGGCGTTCATCGACACGCTGGCGTCGTAATGCGGTCGCAACAGGTCGGTATTGACGCGGAACTCGGCCGCGTCTTTCGGCGCTGCCGTCGGCGTTGAAGCGCCGCCCGAAGATGCCGTCGGTGTCCCCGGGGCCCTCGCCCTGCCAGACGACGACGAAGTTGCCATTGGCATCCATCGCCACCGTGCTGTTGTACTGGTTGCCGGTATTGGTGGTGTTGACGCGGAACTCGCCGCCGTTGTTGCTGCCGTCGGCGTTGTACAGGCGGGCATAGACGCTTTGCCCGGTGCCGTCCTGGCCGGTGCTGGTCCACGAGACGACGAAGCGGCCGCTGACGTCGATCGCCACCGTCGCCCAGACCTGGTCGCCGGCGATCACCTGGTTGACGGCGAACTCGCCGCCGACCGTCATGCCGGTCTTGTCGTAGCGCTGGCCGTAGACGCCCCAGCCGCTGCCGTCCTGGCTCTGGCTCGACCAGACCACGACATAGTCGCCGGCCGGCGACATCGCCACGGCGCGCGGGCTGCCGCGATCGTCCGCTCGAGGTTTCCTGCGTGCCGGCGGCGATGGTGTTGACGCGCTGCTCGCCGGTCGTCGCAGGGCTTCGGTCACGTTGCGTGACCGTGACTGCGATCGCCTGGCTGGCGGTCAGGCTGCCGTCGCTGGCCCGCACGGTCACGTCGTAGACGTTGTTGCCGCCGGCATCGGTCGGCGCCTCGAAATTCGGCGGCACGATGAAGCGCAGCACGCCCGTCGAGCCGTCGATCGCGAAGCGGGCCGCGTCGGCGCCGGGGAGGATGCTGTAGACGAGCGGGCTGCCTTCGACATCGGTGGCGGTGACCGTCGTGACGGCGCTCGTGTTCTCGGGCACGCTCACGTTGGCGTTGGCAGCGCCGCCGTTGCTGGTGATGACCGGCGGGTCGTTGACCGCCACGCCGGTGAAGGCCTTCGTTCCGGTGACCGGCGCGGCCGCCCCGTCGCTTACGCTGGTGGCAATGTGAAGTTGGCGTTGTAGTTGGTCGTCGGCGTGAAGGTCAGCGCTGCCAGCAGGGTGTTCACATCGGCGATCGCGCCGCTCGCGTCCCACACGCCGGTGCCGGCGTTGTAGGTCGAGGTCACCGCGCCGGCAGTGCCGATATTCAAGCTGCCCGCACCCGGCGCCGACAGCGTCAGCGTCGCGGTGACGTTCGGCGCTGTCGGCATCGCTGACGACGATCGGCGTCAGTGCCAGCGGCGTGTCTTCGGTGTAGGTCTGGCCTGCACTCAGGTTGGTGGCCGACGGCGCGACGTTGCCCGCGCCGAGCGCGACCCGGTTGGCGCCGAACTCCGAAGTATTGCCGGCCGCGTCGGTGGCCGTCGCGGTCAGCTTGTGGCCCACGTTGACCCCGGAGACGGTGAGATCGCCGCTGAAGTTGCCGCTGGCATCCGTCGTCAGGAAGCCGAGGTAGGTCCGCCCTTCGCCGAAGCCGCTGGCGTCGTCGTCGGCGACGAACACTTCGACCCGCGCGCCGGCAAAAACGCTCTGGCCGGCGGCGCTGCCCACGTAGCCGGCCAGCGTCAGGGTCGACCCGGCGAGCGAGGTCAGTGTGAAGACCGGCGAGTCCATGCTCTCGTTCGGCCGCGACTCCTTGATGCCGTCGTTGATGCTGACGCCGTCCTCCCTCAGGTCGATGCCCAGCAGGCCGTTGCCGTGGATCGAGTTGCCGAGGATGGCGTTGCGCACCGAACTGTTGCCGATGACGATGACGCCGGAATTGCTGGCATAGGCGATCACGTTGCCGGCGCCGGCCGCGGTGCCGCCGATCAGGTTGTCGGTCGAGCTGGTGATGTAGATGCCGCTGTAGTCGTTGGGCACGGCGGCCACGCCGGCGGCGTCGGTGCCCATCAGGTTGCCCTGGATGACGTTGCCCGAGCCGCCGCTGATCCAGATGCCGTCGCTGCCGGTGTCGTTGCCGGAGATCACGTTGCCGGCGCCGGCCACGGTGCCGCCGATGATCGTGCCGCCGGCGCCGCCGTAGATGTCGATGCCGCTGCCGGAGTTGGCGATGCCGGCGGTGCCGGCCGCGTTCAGGCCGATGTAGTTGCCCTGGATGACGTTGCCGATGGCCGACGGCGTGCGGACGACGATGCCCGGCACGTCGCCGCTGCCGTTGCCCGAGATGACGTTGCGGTCGGCGGCCGAGGTGCCGCCGATCAGGTTGTTGGCGGTCCTGATCTCGATGCCGCCGTTCTTGTTGAGCACGGCCGCGGTGCCCGCGGCGTTGGTGCCGATGTAGTTGCCCTGGATGACGTTGCCGCCCGCGCCCGTCAACGAGATGCCGTACTGGTCGAAGCCGTTGATGATCAGCCCGCGCACCGTCGAGCCGCCGCCCTGGAGGGCCAGGCCGTCGGCGTTGAGGCCGTTGCCCTTCAGCTCGATCAGCGGCACGCCGGCGAAGCCGCCCTGGGTGCTGCCGTCGATCACGACCGCGCCGCTGATCGTCGGCAGCGCGCTCAGCAGGCTGATGGTCTGCAGGCCGCCGCCGCCGATGTTGAAGCGGATCGTGTCGAGCCCGCCGGTATTGTTGGCCGCGATGATCGCCTCGCGCAGCGAGATGAAACCGTCGGCGCCCTTGTTGGCCAGCAGCGCGTCGATGCTGGTCGTGACGCCGTCGGCCGTGTCGCTGGCCGTGTCGACCGTGACGCAGATGGTCGACCACCGCGGCGACATTCACGGCCCGGGTGGCCGCGACGCTGGCCGCGACGCCATCGTTGACGACGAAGTGAAACGTGCGGGCCGTCGTGCTCGGGTCGTCGCTGGTGTTGGCGTAGGTGACCGAGCGCAGCGCGGTCTGGTAGTCGGCGACCGGCGCGCTGCCGCTCAGCGTCAACACGCCGGCAGCCGGCGTTCCAGCTGCCGCTGATGCCGAGCTGGTTCGTAAAGGCCAGGACGTCCTGGCCGTTGGCGTAGTTGGCCGAGATAGCGACGGTGGCGCCGGTCAGGTTGGTGCTGTCGGCGTCGGTCACGGTCAAGCCGGCGTCGATCGCGCGTCGCGGCCTGGTTCTCGGAGTAGGCCAGCGGCGTGCCGGTGGTGGTCAACACCGGCGCGGCGTTGACCGCCACACTGGACGCCACATCGGCAAAGGTCTGGCCGATGCTGATCTCGTCGAGCTTGGCGTTGTTGACACCAAAGCCATTGCCGCCCGACAGCGCGATACGCGTGAAACTGCCCAGGTCCATGCTCGCGCTGGCCGTGTAGGTCGAGGTCGGCATGGCCTGGCCCGGGGTCGGGTTGACATACAACGTGATCGCATCGTTGCCGGCGGCATGGGTGATCTGGACCACCAGCAGGTAAGTGGTGCCCGCCACGGGGGTGATGCCGCTGACCGTGGCCGGGCTCACCGAGCCGGCCACGCCGAGTATGAAATTGCTGCCGTTGTAGCCGGCAAAACCGACCGTTGCCGACGTGCTGCCGAACTCGACGCCCGCGTAGTCGGCGAAGCCCACGCGGTTGGGCTGGACCAGGAAGCTGATCCAGGTGCTCGTGCCGTCGGCGCCGACGGTCGTCGAAAGATTGCGCACCGCACTGGCCGTCGACAGATTGCCGCTGACCGTCAGTTGCACGGCACCGCCACTGGCGGGCAGCAATCCGCTCGGGTCGCTGAGGCCTCCGCCGACGACCTGGAACTGCGAGCTGCCGTTGGACCAACTGTTGGACCAGCCGGTGCCGCCGCCTTGACCGTTCAGGTCGCCATTGTTGGTGAATGAATCGCTGCCGATCAGCGCCATCGTGCCCTGCCACTGCTGCTGTGCGGTGGTGCTGGGTGCAAGCTGCGCTTCGATGGCACCGGTGGTTCGTTCCAATGCCCAATTGCCGCCGGCCACCGCGGCACCCGTGAGGTCGCTGCTGGCCGCCACGTCGGCGCCGGTCAGCGCCGCGAGGTCTTGCACGAAGTGGCGACCGAACGCAGTCTGTGCGACGTCGCAGCCGTACAAGCAGCAGGTCGGCGTCGGCCGTCAGCGCTGCTCCCCAGCCGGCCACTTCAGCGGCCCGCTGCAGCAGCGCCTTGGCGTCCAGCGTCACGCTGCCGAGTTGCAGGACGCCGTCGCTGCCGTGCGCCAGCACATGCACGGCGCTGATGTCGTGGCGGTCGGCCAGCGTCTGCGTGATCAGCGCCAGGCCGTCGCTGCCGCCGTCGATGGTGACGATCTCGATCGGCCGCCCGGCGGCCTGCTGCGCCAGCAGGTCGGCGCGCAGTTCGCCGGCGTCGGGCAGCGCCGCGTCGATGAAGGCGATCTCGTGGCCCTGGCGTCTGCGCCGCCGCATCGTTGGCAACCAGCGCGCGGCTGTCGTTGACTTCGCTGCCGAGCAGCAGCGGCCCGAGGTCGGCTGAATGCAGGACGCGCTCTTCCATGGCCTCGGCGACCGGACGCAGCAATGACGCATGCAGGGCGCGGTGCCATGGCGACAGCGGATCGGGCCGTGCCGAACTCAGTACGGGCCGCGGGCGACAGGCACGGTCGCGGCCGCGGCGGGCGCTGCGGCCGCCGCCGGTGCGGCCGGCAGGTCGGCCTTGCAGCGCAGCCCGGCCGGCAAGCGGTTGCGGGTTGGGCAGCGACAGGCGCACGCGGAAGCTGTTGCTGGCGGCGTCGAGCACGCCGTCGACCTGGCGCACGGTGGCCACCACCGGCGCGACGCCCGGCAGTTCCGGGCGCACGGTGATCTTGTCGCCGACGGCCGATGCTGCCGTACTGGTCGGTCGGCACCATCAACTCGACGCGCAGCGGATCGATCACCGCCACGCGCAGCAGCGGCTTTTCCTCGACGCGCTCGCCGACGTTGACGAAGCGCTCGACGACGACGCCGGCGAACGGGCTGCGCACCGTGCGCAGCGCCAGCTGGGCCTCGGCGACGCGGCGTTCCTCGCCCCAGATGCGCTGCTGGCCGCGCGTCTGCGCCAGCTTCTGCCGCGCCAGTTCGAGTTCAGCGCGCGGCCTGCTCGACCGCCTGGTCAGAGACGAAGTTCTGCGGCCTGCAGCGTCTCGGCGCGGTGCACCTTCTGCTCGGCCAGCGTCCAGGCTGGCCTGGGCGGCCACGCACGTCGGCGTCGACGCGGGCGCGCGTGTCGGCCGACGCCGGCGTTGGCGCGTTCGACGTCGGCGCGCAGCGTCACCAGGGGCTGGCCGGCGCGACGCGGTCGCCGCGCTCGACGTTCAGCCTCTCGACCAGGCCGACCACCTGCGAGCCGACATCGGCCACGCGGTCGGGCTCGATCAGGCAGCCGAAGGGCTTGGCCGGCGGCGGTCGTTGCCGGTGGCGCCGCGCAGCGCCGGCAGCGCGCCAGCATGCCACGGGCAGCAGTCAGCGTGGCCAGGCTCAGGCCGGCGGCCCGGCGAAGGCCAGGCGCCGCTCCCAGTGCCGGTCCTGGCGCAGCAGTTCGCGCCGCAGCGCGGCGCGCCGCCGCTCCTCGCGCCATTGCGACCAGCGCATGCATCGCCAGTGCCCAGTCGGCGCGCGACGGGTTGTCGAAGGTCGGATGTCCATGACCGAGAGCGCTATCGGCACCGGCCGCGGGTGTCTGAATCCGGAAATGCGCCACAGAAGCCATGCTTCTGCGCTGCCGGCTCGCCATGGCGGGCGGCGCGGCCGGCGAGCTGGCGGTCGAGCCGGCGCGACGGGTTGTCCTGGCAGGACAGCACATGCAGGCCGCCGGCGGCTGCGGGCGGCGTCGTCCAGCGCGATGTCGGTGCCGCGCCCGGCCATGCGCGTGGCCACGGTGACCTGGCCGGCGCGGCCGGCGTCGGCGACGATCGCCGCCTCGTCGGCATCGTGCAGCGCGTTGAGCACCCGGTGCGCGATGCCGGCGGCGTGCAGGCAGCGCGGACAGGGCCTGCGAATCGGCGACGCTGTCGGTGCCGACCAGCACCGGCCGGCCGGCGGCGCTGCAGCGCGGCCGACGCGTTCGCAGACGGCGCGTCCAGCGGGCGCCGGCGCTGTCGAAGACAGCGCGGCGGCAGCGCCTGGCGCCGGCAGCGGCGCGTGCAGCGGGATCGCGCACCACGCGCGCGCCGTAGCACGTCGCGCAGTTCGCCGCGCGCCTCGAGCAGCGTGCCGCTGAGTCCCGCCACGCGCCAGTAGCGCTGGAAGAAGCGCTGGAAGGTGATCTGGGCCACGGTGTCGGTTTCGGCCGGCGGCGCCAGGCCCTCCTTCAGGGCGACCACGGTGTGCAGGCCGCGCGACCAGACGCGGCCGCTCGGCGATGCGGCCGGTGACCTCGTCGAGCAGTTCGATCGCGCCATCGCGCACCACGTAGTGCAGGTCGCGGCGGCAGGCGTGCAGCGCGGTCAGCGCCAGTTCGACGGCCTCGCGCCGGTAGCGCGGCCGCTGCCAGGGGCCGCCCAGCGGCGCCGCCAGCGCGGTCCAGCTCGTGCTCGCCGGCCGGCGGTCAGCGCGCGCCTGGCGCTCGGCATCGTCGCACCGTGAAGTCGCGCTCGGCTCGAGCTGGCGCGCCAGCGCCAGGGCCTGCCAGAGGAAGGCGCGGCGCGCCGCCTGCGGCACGCTGCGCGACAGGATCAGCGGCACGTCGGCCTCGTCGAGCAGGATGCTGTCGGCCTCGTCGAGCAGCGCCATGCACAGGCCGCGCAGCAGCGGCTGCGGCGCGGGCGTGCGCCGGCCAGCGCGGCGGCCACATGCTCGGCGGGCTGGTGCGCGCCAGGGCCAGGCGGTCGCGCAGGAAGTCGAAGGCCAGTTCGCGTGCGGTGGCGTAGACGATGTCGTGCGCCGTAGGCGTCGCGCCGCGCGGCGTCGTCCGCGCCGGCGCTGTTGGCCGGCAGCGCCACCACGCGCAGGCCGAGCGCCGGCGTACAGCGGCGCCAGCTTCTGCGGCGTCGCGCGCGGCCAGGTAGTCGTTGGCGGTGACCACGTGCACCGGCATGCCGGCCAGGCCGGCCACCGCGGCGGCCAGGGCCAGGGCCAGCGTCTTGCCTTCGCCGGTGGCCATCTCGGCCATGCGCTGGTCGAGCAAGGCGGCGGCGGCGATCAACTGTGTCGGTCGCGGGGTCAGGCCCAGCGTCTGCGCGGCACAGGCCGCCACCAGCGCCCAACGCCTGCGCGACCGCAGCCGCTGCCAGACCGTCGCGGCGCAGGCGCTGGCGCACGGCCTGCAAGGCGTGCTGGCGTTGCGGCTCATGCAGATCCGGCCAGGCGTTGGCACTGTCGGCGCGCCAGGCGCGCCGCGCGGCGCGCCTGCGACAGCGGCGACCGCAACAGGCCGGCCCGGTGCGGCCGGCGCCAGGGCGGTGCGGCGTCGTCGGCGGCGCGCAGCGGGTAGGCGCCCCAGAGCGGGCCGGGCAGGGCAGCAGATGGGCCTGGTCGGTGAGCGTGGCCATGGTGCGGCCGGTGGTGTGGCTCGGGGCGGCGAGCGAATGGCGGCGTTCAGAACTGCGGGTTGAAGTGGCGGCGCGCAGTTCGCGCCGCAGCGCCTGCGCGCAGCTGCCAGGCCAGCGGCGAGAAGCCGGCGTCCAGCCGCACCCAGGCCCGTTCGCCCAGGCGCGGCGCGTGGTCGGGCCTGCCGCGGCCAGCTGCACGTCGAGCAGCACCACCGGCTGCACCGGCTTCAGGTCGTCCTTGTCCTGCGGATCGGTCGGCACCGGTCCGCCGTGGCGCTGGCTGAGCGCCGCGCTGGGCAGCTGGCGCACGGCGCCGGCGCCGTGCGCCGCAGGCACTGCGCGGCATGCGCCTGGCGCGGGCGACGCCGCCAGGCGCACGCTGACGCGCGTGCGGCGCGACGCCAGCTCGCCGGCATCGGACTCGGGCAGGGCCACGCGCACGCGTCGGCGGCGCGTCGCCCAGCACCTGGCCGAACAGGCTGCCGCGCCGCAGGTAGTGGCCGGGCAGATCGGCGGCCTGCGGCAGCGCCACGCGGCCGGCGCACCTGGGCGCGCACCGTCAGCGCGGCCACGCGTTCGTGCAAGCGCTCGAGTTCGGCCTGTGCGCTGCGCCAGCTCGGCCTGCGCGTCGCCGGCGCGCGCGTCGCCGTTGTCTGGCGTCGCTGGTGCGCCGGCGCCGCCGGGCAGGGCCTGCACCAGCTCGGCTTCGAGCGCCGCGACGCGCGCGGTCTGGCGCTCCAGCTGGGTCTGCAACGCCGGGTTGGCCAGCTCGCAGCACGACGTCGCCGGCGCGCACGGCCTGGCCGTCGGCCACATGCAGCGCGTGGACGAAGCCGTCTTCATCGGCGCGCAACTGGGCCTGGTCGGGCGGCCAGACCACGCCCTGCACGCGCATGCGCTGCGGCAGCGGCAACAGCAGCAGTGCCAGCAGCGCCATGCTGGCAGCTGCCGGCCAAACGCTGCCAGCGCCGCGCCGTCGCCGCTGCGCCTGCGCGCTGCGGTGCAGCGTGGTCAACAGCGTGACCATCGGCCGCAGCACCATCTGCCAGCCGAGCAGCGCGCCGCCGATGAAGCCCAGCGCCAGCGACAGGTGACCCAGCCAGAGCACGGCCAACGCTGGCGATCAGGATCGAGTAAGCCCAGGCCAGCGGCGCATAGCCGGCGAGCCACGCGCGCTTCGCCGGGTGCGACCGGCATCGGATCGCTGCCGGGCAAACGCAGCAGGCGGCGGCGCAACCGATCGAGCCACCACTGTCGGCTGCGCGTGGCCAGGTTGGGCAGCGCCAGCGCGTCGCTGGCGATGTAGTAGCCGTCGAGCCGCTGCAGCGGGTTGGCGTTGAACAGCAGGGTCGACACGCCGGTGATGAGCGAGCGTGACGAAAGCCACCTCGCGCGGCAGACCGTCAGGCAAGGCCAGCCACAGCGGCAAGGCGCGATGCGGCCAGCGCCAGCTCGGCCATCATGCCGGCGGCGCCGACGACGATGCGCTGGCGCCGCGCTCGAAGGCCGTGGCTGCCGAGGCGTCGACCCAGGGCACCGGCAGGCCGAGCATCAGCGTCACGCCGGCCTGGCGCACATCGCCGCCCCAACGCCGCACCGCCAGCCCGTGCGCCAGCTTCATGCAGCAGCCTTGATCGGCAGCGTACAGCAGCAGCGCCAGCAGCGCGTAGCGCGGCGTCGCCAGCCACTGCCGGCCATGGGCCAGCAGCGTCGGACCATGTTGCAGCCGCCAGCACCAGCAGGCAGACCATCGCCAGCGCCCACAGCGCCAGCGTCCAGCGGTTGAACAGCAACCGCGGCAGCGGCTCCAGCCGGTCGAGCAGCGCCGAGGGGTCGGCCAGGCGGAATGCGCCAGGCCATCAGGCTGTTCTGGCGCTGCGGCCGCACGGTGTTGTCGAAGTGGGCCAGCTGCGCCGCGAGATCGGCGGCGTTGTCGAACTGCACCAGCGCGGCCTCGCGCAACTGCGCCAGCAGGTCGATGACTTCGTCCTGGGTCGGTGGGTCTTGCTGCCCGGCGAGCAGCGAGTCCCACAGCTGCTGCACGGTGCGCTCACCGTCGAGGCGTCCGGCCATCGCGTAGGCGGCGGCGTTCAAGCGCACGCTGCGGCCGCCGCCGCGCTCGGCGCAGCAGGTACCAGGTCTGCGCCACGCACTTGCTGACGGCGCAGTTGCAAATGCGCGGTCAAGCGCGGTTTCAGGCTCGCCACACGGTACCAGCGCGGGCTGTGCACGGCGGTCATGCCAACCGCCCTAGTCGAGCCAGGTCCACAGCGCCACGCGCATGCGCAACACGGCGTGGCGCGTCCACGCCCACAGCGGCGGCGATGCGGCCGGCGACGACGTCGGCGCGGCCGAGCAGGCCGGGTCGCAGGTCGGCGCGCGGGGCGTCCAGACGGGCCTCGACCTCGAACACATTGCGCCCGTCGACGGCCTTGGCCAGCGGCGCGATGCGCTCGACGATGATCTCGTCGCGATCCCAGGGCAGCGACGACAGCGACAGCTGCCCGTGCTGGCCGGGCTGCACGCGCGCGATGTCGACCTCGTCGACCTCGACGATGACGCGGTGGTGGCCGCTGGTGGCCAGGGTCAGCAGGGCGTCGCCCTGGCGCACCGGCGCGCCGATCTGCTGGCTCAGGTCGCCCTGGATGACGACGGCGTCGAAGGGCGCGGTGATGCGGCCGCGTGACAGCTGCTCGTCGATCAATGCCAGCTGCGCCTGCGCCTCGCTGGCCCGCGAGCCAGCTGGTGGCGGCGCTGACGCGGTCGGAGCGCGCCATCGCCGCGGCGTAGGCGTTTTCGTGCTGGGCGAGCTGGCTGCTCCAGCGTTCGCGTTCGAGCTTCAGGTCGGCTTCGAGCAGATCGATCAGCGGATCGCCGGCCTTGACGCGATCGCCCGGGCGCACATGGGCGTTCTTGACGAAGCCGTCGGTCGGCGCCGCGAGCACGCGCTGCTGTGCGCCTTCGATGCGCGCCCGGCCGCCGACGGTGTCTTCGAGGGGCGCCAGGGCGAGCAATGCGACCAGAGCCGTGGCGGCCATCAGCAGCCGCCGCTTGCCGCGGCGCTCGGGCTGGCGCAGCGCTGCCCAATGCTGTT
This sequence comes from uncultured beta proteobacterium, assembly GCA_963706685.1. GTDB lineage: Bacteria > Pseudomonadota > Gammaproteobacteria > Burkholderiales > Burkholderiaceae_C > CADEEN01. The sequence continues at coordinate 445,311 of CAVPMY010000017.1, read as the reverse complement.
GTGCGTCGCGCCAGGCGCGGCGGTACCACGGCTGGCTGGCCACATGCAGCCAGCGCAATGCAGGCGCGGCGAGGACGAGCATTTGTTCCAGTCGCAGCAACTCGGCCGCCGTGAGCGGCGGACCCGACTCGCCACGGCGCCGCTCGACGCACAGCGCTGCGAAGTGCGCGCCCGGTACGCCCAGCGGCACCGTGGCCACGGCGCCGCCGAGCGGGCGCTGCAGCAACTGGTGTTCGATCAGGATGCGGCCGGGATCGTTGTCGACGGCCGGCCAGCACAGCGACACACCCTGCTCGAGTGCCTCGTCCATCGCGCCCTGCATCGACTGCCGCAAGTCGGTGGACCATTGCTGCGGATCGACCTGTGAGCTGGCCACCAGTCGAGTGCGACCGGCTTGGTGCAAACCGATGCTGACCCGCTCGAAGCCGCCTTCGCGGGCCAGCGCGGCCGCCAGTCGGTGCGCGCCGAGTTCGAACGTCGCGGCGTCGAGCAGGGCAGCGTACAGCGCCATCGGCGCGGCGCTGTCATGCGGCCGCGGCGCCTCATCGCCGGCGGTCGCAGTGGGCTGGTCTGCGATTTCGAGCGAGGGCGGCGTGGCGACGCGAAAGTCGGTGTGTTGAAGGGCTGACAAGGTCTGCGAGAGCGGGGTGCGAACGATTCGAAGGCCCCGCCGGTGGCCACCTGCAACCTGATCAAGATCTGCACGCGCCGCGAACCCCACGATGTGTCGGGGCCGCGGGGGTCCGATCAGCAGACTAGCGCCCTACTGTCGGCCGCCCGAATGTGGATTGGTCCCGGGCGTGAAAAGCGACGCGATCCCATCGTCTTTTCGGCCGCTCGCGGCAGCGCGAGCGCCGCCAGCGCGTCACTCGAGGTTCTGCACCTGCTCGCGCATCTGCTCGATGGCCACTTTCATTTCCACCGAGATCGCCGTCAATTCCAGTGCGGCCGATTTCGAGCCCAGCGTGTTGGCTTCGCGATGCAACTCCTGGATCAGGAAGTCGAGCCGTTTGCCGACCTCGCCGCCGGCCGCCAGCAGGCGCTCGATCTCGTCGAGGTGCGAAGCCAGCCGTGCCAGCTCTTCGGCCACGTCGATGCGGATCGCAAACGCCGCGGCTTCGTTGAGCGCGCGCTCCTGCAGCGCCTGCGAGGGCACGCTGTTGGTTGCGCCGCTCGCGGCCAGCGCTTCGTTCCATCGTTCGAGAAATCGTTCACGCTGGCGCTGCACGACCGCCGGCAACAGCGGCTCGGCCTGTTTGGCCAGCGCACGCATATGCTGCAAGCGCTCCAGGAGCACGGCGGCCAGGCGCGCGCCTTCGCGCGCGCGGGCGCTGCGCAGCCCTTCGAGCGCTTCGCGCGCCGCCTGCAGCGCCGGCTGGTCGATGGCCTCGACGGCGACTGACTTGCTGCACCACTGCAAGGTCTCGTGCACCGTCAACGGCGCGGCCTTCGGCATCCAGCCCTGCACCATCGACTCGACGCGGGCCAGCGTCATCAGCGCCTCGGCGCCGGGCATCGGCACGCTGCCGGCGGATTCGCGCGGGCCGGCCAGTCGCAACTCGACCTTGCCGCGCTTGACGCTGGCCGCCACCAATTCGCGCAAGGCCGGCTCGAGGCCTCGCATGTCGTCGGGCAATTTGAGCGACAGGTCGAGAAAGCGGCCGTTGACCGAGCGCACTTCGGCGCTGACGACGGCGCTCGGGCCGGCACTGCCTTCGGTGCGGCCCTCAGGCCGTGAATCTGCCCGCAAAGCCGCACCAGCGCTGGCGCTCGCCGTGGCGCTGGCGTATCCGGTCATGCTGTAGACTGACATGGCACTCCGCGCACAGGCAATCCAACGATTATGTCAAAGCCAAAACCTGCCCCGTTGCCCGCTGGCACCGTGGTCGGTGGCTACTCGATCGTCAAGAAGGTCGCCGCTGGCGGATTCGGCGTGGTCTATCTCTGCGAAGACCCGGACCGCCGCCTCGTTGCCCTGAAGGAATACCTGCCGGCGTCGCTGGCCGAACGATCGCCGGGCGAGCTGACGCCGCGTGTCAAGCCCGACAAGCTGCCGCTGTACCGGCTGGGCCTGAAGAGCTTCTTCGAAGAGGGGCGCTCGCTGGCGCAGATCAGTCACCCGAGCGTGGTCTCGGTGCTGAACTTCTTCCGCGAGAACGAAACCGTCTACATGGTGATGAACTACCTGCAGGGCGATACCTTGCAGGATTTCATCGTCACCGCACGCGACCTGAAGCGTGACAAGGTGTTCCGCGAGAGCACCATCCGCAGCCTGTTCGACGAGATCCTGCGCGGCTTGCGCATCGTCCACCAGCACAAGATGCTGCACCTGGACATCAAGCCGGCCAACATCTTCATCACCAACGACAACAAGGCCGTGCTGCTCGACTTCGGCGCCGCGCGCGAGGTGCTGAGCAAGGAAGGCAACTTCATCCGCCCGATGTACACGCCGGGCTTCGCGGCCCCGGAGATGTACCGCCGCGACGGCTCGCTCGGGCCGTGGACCGACATCTATGCCATCGGCGCCTGCATCTACGCCTGCATGCAGGGCTACCCGCCCAACGACGCGCCGCAGCGCATCGAGAAGGACCGCCTGGCGCTGAGCCTGTCGCGGCTGCGCAATGTGTACTCCGACAACCTGATCGAAGTCACCGAGTGGTGCATGTCGCTCGATCCGCTGTCGCGTCCGCAGTCGGTGTTCGCGTTGCAGAAGGAACTGGCGCGCGAAACCGAACGGCGCTACACCAAGCTGAGCTTCAGCGAGCGCTTGAAGCTGCAGCTCGAAAACCTCAAGACCGGCGCCAAGGCCTGACGGATGTTGGCCCCCCAGCTCACTTCGTTCGCGGCCGTCCGCGGGGGCGCAACGCCCTTGGGGCGGCCCGGCGGGCGTTGACATGCAGTTCAGTGTCTACCAGATCAGCCGCAAGGGCGGCCGCGAGAAGAACGAAGACCGCATGGGCTACTGCTACACGCGGGATTCAGGCCTGTTCGCGCTGGCCGACGGCATGGGCGGGCACCCGGAAGGCGAGGTGGCGTCACAGCTTGCGCTGCAGACCATGGCCGCGCTGTTCCAGCGCGACGCCAAACCGACGCTGAAGGATCCGCTGCGCTTCCTGCACGACGCCATCGTCGCCGGCCACCACCAACTGCTGCGCTATGCGACCGAGAAGGCGCTGATGGACACGCCGCGCACGACCATCGTGGCCTGCGTGCTGCAGGGCAACTCGGCCTACTGGGCGCACTGCGGGGACTCGCGCCTGTACCTGGTGCGCGGAGGCAAGTTGATTGCGCGCACGCGCGACCACAGCTACACGGAACTCCAGGAAACGCTGTCGCACGTCGTTCCGATGGGCGAGAAGTTCAATCGCAACGTGCTCTTCACCTGCCTGGGCAGCCCTGGCAAACCGGTGGTCGACACCGCGGGCCCGATACAGATGCACGCCGGCGACCGCGTGCTGCTGTGCTCCGACGGCCTGTGGGGCAGCGTGTCCGATGCCGAGATCGTCAGCCAGCTCGGACAGCACGCGCTCGCCGACGCGGTGCCCGAGTTGGTCGAACAGGCGCTGCGCCATGCCGGCGCGAAGAGCGACAACGTCACCATCATCGCCGCCGAGTGGGAAGGTGCCGAAGACGCCGACAGCAAGTCCGGCGTGTCAACGCAAAGCCTGGGTGAAGAAGTCTTTGCCTCGACCATCCAGGCCGGCGTGGTCGTCGGCGACATGCCGACCGACGAACTGGACGAGGCCGAGATCGAGCGTTCGATCAAGGAAATCAACGACGCGATCCGGCGCTCGAACGAGAAACGGTCGTCATGAGTTTCGAACGCAGCGCCGGCCGCGCTGCCGATAAATTGCGGTCGCTGACCATCCAGCGCAGCTTCACCAGACACGCCGAAGGCTCGGTGCTGATTGCTTTCGGCCACACGCAAGTGCTGTGCACCGCGTCGGTGGAAGACAAGGTGCCGCCGCACAAGCGCGGCAGCGGCCAGGGCTGGGTCACCGCCGAGTACGGCATGCTGCCGCGGGCCACCCACACGCGCGGCGACCGCGAAGCGGCGCGGGGCAAGCAGAGCGGACGCACACAGGAGATTCAGCGGCTGATCGGCCGCTCGTTGCGCGCCGTGTTCGATCTGGCAGCGCTCGGCGAGCGCACGATCACGCTCGATTGCGATGTCATCCAGGCCGACGGCGGCACCCGCACCGCCGCCATCACCGGTGCTTTTGTGGCCGCGCACGATGCCGTGAGCTGGCTGATCGCCCAGGGCAAGCTCGCCGCCAGCCCGATCCGCGATCATGTGGCCGCGATCTCGGTCGGGCTGGTCGAAGGCACGGCGCTGCTCGACCTCGAATACACCGAGGACTCGGCTTGCGACACCGACATGAACGTCGTCATGACCGGCGCCGGCCACTTCGTCGAGGTGCAGGGCACGGCCGAAGGTGCCGCTTTCACGCGCTTGCAGATGGATGCGCTGCTCGGCCTGGCGGCCCAGGGCGTCGCCGAACTGGTGGCGGCGCAAAGAGCGGCGCTGGCGCAGCGACGGTCGTGAAACTCGTTCTGGCGTCGAACAACGCCAAGAAGCTCGCCGAGTTGCAGCAGTTGCTGTCGGGTCTGCCGATCGAGTGGGTCTCACAAGGCGCGCTCGGCGTCGGTGAAGCCGACGAGCCGCACCCCACCTTCATCGAAAACGCGCTGGCCAAGGCGCGACACGCCGCGCAAGCGACCGGCATGGCGGCGCTTGCCGACGACTCGGGCCTGTGCGTCGATGCGCTGGGCGGCGCGCCGGGCGTGCAGTCCGCGGTGTTCGCGACCGTGCCACCGATGTCGGGCGAGCGCGAAACGCAGCGCCGCGCGCAGGACGCCGCCAACAATGCGTTGTTGCTCGACAGGATGCGCGACGTGGCCGACCGCCGCTGCCGTTTCGTCAGCACGCTGGTCGCCCTGCGCAGCGCCGCCGATCCGCAACCGCTGATCGCGTTCGGCCGCTGGGAAGCGCGCCTGCTCGAATCGCCGCGCGGCGACGGCGGCTTCGGCTACGACCCGCTGGTCTGGATCGATGCCCTTGGCGCCAGCGTGGCCGAGTTGACGGCCGACGAGAAGAACCGCTGCAGCCACCGCGCGCTGGCCGCAGCACAGATGCGCGAGCTGATGCACACGCTGTGGTCATGAGCAGCGTACCGATCCGCATCCATCGCTCCGGCGCGGTGTCGCTCGGCACGCTGCCGCCGCTGGCGCTGTATGTGCATCTGCCGTGGTGCCTGAAGAAATGTCCCTACTGCGACTTCAACTCCCACGAGAAGGGCACGGCTTTCGACGAGACGCGCTACATCGACGCACTGTTCGCGGATCTCGAATCGGCGTTGCCGCAGGTCTGGGGCCGGCGCGTCGTCAGCGTGTTCATCGGCGGCGGCACGCCGAGCCTGTTTTCGCCCGACGCGATCGAGCGCCTGATTGCCGGTGTGCGGGCGCGCTTGCCGCTCGAACCGGGCTGCGAGATCACGCTCGAAGCCAATCCCGGCACCTTCGAGCGCGAGCGCTTCCGATCCTTTCGCGCCGCGGGCGTGACGCGCCTGTCGGTCGGCGTGCAGAGCTTCAACGACCAGCACCTGGCGGCACTCGGCCGCGTGCACGACAGTGCGCAGGCCCGCGCCGCGGTGCAGGAGGCTCGAGTAGCCTTCGACACCTTCAACATCGACCTGATGTACGCGCTGCCGGGCCAGACGCTGGCCCAGTTGCAGGCCGATCTCGATGCGGCACTCGCCTTCGAATCGCCGCACCTGTCGATCTACCACCTGACGATCGAGCCGAACACCGCGTTCGCCAACGCGCCGCCGCCTGGCCTGCCCGACGCCGACCTGGCCAGCGACATGCTCGATGCCATCAGCGCGCGCATGGCGGCAGCAGGGCTGTCGCGCTACGAAGTCTCGGCCTTCGCGCGCGCTGGGCATCGCTGTCGGCACAACCTCAACTACTGGCAGTTCGGCGACTACCTGGGCATCGGCGCCGGCGCACACGGCAAGATCAGCTTCGCCGATCGCATCGTGCGCCAGGTACGCTGGCGTGAGCCGGCGATGTACATGGACAAGGCGCTGACCGGGCAGGCGCTGTCCAACGAACACAACGTCGGTGGCGCTGAGCTGCCGTTCGAATTCGCACTCAATGCATTGCGCCTGGTCGAGGGTTTCGAGCTGGTGCGTTTTGCCGAACGCACCGGGCAGCCGCTGACGGCGCTCGACGCGGCACTGGCGCGTGCCGAGCAGCGCGGCCTCATCGAACGCGACGCTTCCCGGGTGCGGCCGACGGCGCGCGGCTTCGACTTCCTGAGCGACCTGCAGGCTTTGTTTCTGTAGGCCCTTGCAACTCGCGCTGCGACAGCGCCAGTTCGTCGAACAGCCACTCCTGCAGCGCACGCAGCGGCGGCCAGTTCTGCATCGACGGCGCAAAGGCGAGCCAGTAGCTGTACAACTGCTCCTCCTGCATCGACACCGACGACAGGCGCAGCAACCGGCCGTCGCGCAGTGCATCGGCGGCCAGGATCTCGCGCGCCAGCGCCAGGCCGATGTTCTGCTCGGCCGCCTGCAGCATCAGGCCGGCATCGTTGAACGAGGCCACCGGGTTGACACGCGCGCGCACGCCGGCCAGCGCGAACCAGCGCTGCCACAAGGGCGCATCGCCCAGCAGCGGCTCGTCGATCAGCGCCGAGGTGTCGCGGCCGAACAGGCGCCGCGCCGCATCGGGCGAACCGACGACGATCAGCGGCGAGTCGGTCAGGCACACCGCTTCGAGCCCCGGCCAGTGCCCGGCGCCCTGACGCAGCGCCGCGTGGAAGCCTTCGCGCTGCAAATCCATGACATTCGGCGAGGTGTGCAGCTCGATGCCGATGTCCGGATGGCGCTCGCGCCAACGGCCCATGCGCGGCAACAACCAGCGGTGCGCGAACGACGGCAGCAGCGTGATGCGCAGGCGTTGTGCTTCGTTGCCCGAGGCCGCGGCAGCCGCGCGCAAGCCATCGTCGAGCTGAACCAGCGCCGGCTCGACCGAGCGCAGCAGCGCCGCGCCCGCGGCGTTGAGCACCAGGCGCCGGCCGCGGCGGTCGAACAGCGTGAAGCCGATCTGCTGCTCGAGCAGTTTGATCTGCTGGCTGATCGCGCTGTGCGTCAGGTGCAACTCCTCGGCCGCCGCACGCAGGTTGGCCAGGCGCGCGACGACGCGAAACGCCGGCAGGGTCTGCAAGGGCAGGCGGGCGGTGTGGGTGGGCATCTGGTAAGGATAGCTAACCAATGTGGCCAGAACAAGTCGCTTCCTCTTGGCGGTGCTGGTCACTATTCTTACCCATACACCCTCAACAGGAGCCCATCATGAACACCAGCACACTGCCCCGGACGCTGCGTCTGCAGCGCACGCCGTGGCGTTCACTCGCCGACAGTCTGCTCGCCGGCGCACGAGACCTGCTGTCCCGCTGGCTCGAACGCCGGGCGCAGCGGCGCGCGGTCGAATTGGCGTGGGCAGCCGAGCGCGAACTGCGAGCGCTCGATCCGCGCACGCTGGCCGACATCGGCGCGCCGCAAGGACTGATCGGCCAGCGCCGCTGGCAGGACGAGCAGCGACAGTGGGAGCTCGACCGCACGCTGCGCTCGCGGGGTTGGTAGAGCACCGAGGCGGCGCGGCCGGCGCTTGATACTGCGCAAACTGGCACGTATTCCTGAGCCTTTTCGGCGGCTCGGGCCGGCAGTGCCGGCGATAGACTGAGTCAATCGTGAAGTCCTCTGCCGCGCCGCCCGCCGCCGACACTGCCACCGCGCTGCGGCTGGAGTCGGCATTGGCCTTGCTCGCGCAATCCGGGCAGGCGCTGCCGGCCGGCGACGCGCACGACGCCCAATGGCTGCAGGCGCTGATCGACGGCTTGTGCGCCTTGTCCAGCCGCGACGCGCTGACCGGCCTGGCCAACCGCCGCCATTTCGAGTCGGTGCTCGCCCGCGAGCTCGACCGCGTGGCCCGCGCCGGCGAACCGGCCTTGCTGCTGATGCTCGACATCGACCATTTCAAGCGGGTCAACGACAGCCGCGGCCATGTCGCCGGCGATCTCGTCATCAAGGCCGTGGCTCAGGCACTGATGCAATGCGTGCGGCCGATGGACACCGTGGCCCGCGTCGGCGGCGAAGAGTTCGCCATCGCGCTGCCCAATTGCCCGCCGGCCTTCGGTCCGATGGTGGCCGAACGCGTGCGCGCCTGTGTCGAGCGCTGCGCTGTCGATGTGGGTTTGGGCGAGCCACCGGTTCGCGTCACCCTCAGCGTCGGTGGCGCCTTCGCGCCGCAATGGGTGCGATCCAACCTGGCGCTGTGGATGGAACGTGCCGACAAACAGCTCTACCGCGCCAAGACCAGCGGCCGCAACCGCGCCGAGTTCGAGCCCGCGGCCGTATCCCAGGTCAGCGCCGAAGAAAAGGGCCTGTTGTTCGCCGCTCCCGGATCAGTCTCTACCAGGCCATCAACATGAGCGACGCCGAGAACACAGCCATCACCGCGTCGCCCCGGGGCCGCATCACTGCCGTCAGCAGCGGCAAGGGCGGTGTCGGCAAGACATTCGTCTCGGCAAACCTCGCCGCGGCATTGGCAGCGCGCGGCGAGCGCGTGCTCGTGCTCGATGCCGATCTCGGCCTGGCCAACCTCGACGTGGTCCTCAACCTCACGCCCAAGGTGACCCTGCACGATGTGTTCACCGGCAAGCACACGCTCGACGAAGCGCTGATCGAAGTCAGCAGCGGCGTCACCGTGCTGTTGGCCGGCTCGGGCATGGTCGAGTACTCGCGCCTCACGCCCGAAGTGCGCGACAAACTGATCGAGACGCTCAATGCGGTGGCGCCACGCTTCGACCGCGTGCTGCTCGACACCGGTGCCGGCATCTCCGACGTCGTGCTCTACACCGTCTCGCTCGCCGACGAAGTCATCATCGTCGTCACGCCGGAGCCGACGTCGATGACCGACGCCTACGCGACGATCAAGGTCCTGGCCTCGATTCAACGCCGGCGGGCGATCCGCATCGTCGTCAACCAGCGCGTCGACGGCACCGACGCGCGCAATGTCACCGCGCAGTTGCAGCAGGTCATCGACCGCTACGTCAGCCCCGGTCTCGACAAGCCCGTGACGCTGGAGCTGATCGGCGATGTGCCCAACGATGCGTCGGTGCGCGATGCCGTGCGTCGCCGCCAATTGCTGGTCGACTGCTTCCCGGGCTCGCCCGCGGCCAAGGCGGTGGCCGCCATCGCCGTCAAGATGGGCCGCGTTCGTGAGAGATGAACCACCCCCGAAGCGGCTACGCCGCTCCCCCTCAAGGGGGCACTGCCAGCGGCCTGGCAAAGCCAGATCCGCGGCAGTTGCTTGGTCGTGCGTGCTGCACGTCGAATCTCTGACATGACCGACGTTGCGGCGTTTGACGCCATCGGCGGCGCCGACGCCGTGCGTGCACTGGTCGACCGCTTCTACGACCTGATGGACCTCGAGCCGGCCTACGCCGGACTGCGCGCGCTGCACCCGAGCACCCTCGATGGCACGCGCGACAAGCTCTACTGGTTTCTCAGCGGCTGGCTCGGCGGCCCCGATCTGTATGTGCAGAGAGTTCGGCCATCCGCGTTTGCGCGCACGGCACCTGCCTACGCCATCGGCATTGCCGAGCGTGATCAGTGGATGGCGTGCATGCAGCAGGCGATGCGCGAATCTGGTCTCGATGCGACCTTGCAGGAACGCTTGTCGGCGGCCTTTCTTCAACACCGCCGACTGGATGCGCAACAAGGAGGCTCCTAGCCTCTGAGCAGCACCAGCACCGCGCCATGCCCGCCGTCGGGCGGCCGGCGCCTGCGCGAAGGCGATCACCTCGCTCTTCTGCACCAGCCAGCGAGCGCACCTTGCCCTTGAGCACCGGCTCGCGGCCGGGCGAACCGTTGCCCTTGCCGTGCACCACGCGCACGCAGCGCAGGCCGTCGCGCTCGGCGTGGCGGATGAACTGCGCCAGCGCCTCGCGCGCCACGTCGCGTGTCATGCCATGCAGGTCGAGGTGGCGCTGCACGCTCCAATGGCCGCGGCGCAACCGCGACAGCACATCGCTGCCGATGCCCTCGCGGCGAAACGCCAGGTCGGCATCGGTGTCGAGCAGCGTGCTCACGTCGAACTCATCGGACAGCGACGAGGCCAGCGCTTGCGCTTCGTCGGCGATGCGCTGACGCGGTATCGGCTCGACCGCCACGGGCACCGGCGCCGCGCGGCCGCTGTCGGGCAGGCGCTGCGCCTGACCCATCGTCCTGCAATCCGCGCGCGAACTGCTCCTGCTCGGCCTGCTCGCGGCGCGCCGCTTCGGCCGCTCGTTCACGCTCGGCGGCATCGTCGCGCGCGCGCTGTGCGAGCGTGGGCTTCAGCGCGTCGAGTTGTTCGGCCAGGCCTTGCGGGTCTACGCCCCTCGCCCGGCGAGTGCGGGCCGATCCCCAAGGGGATGCTCGCTTGCCTGGGCGGCCCGGCGCGGCCCTCACAACAGCCCCCGTTCGGCAAACGACAGCGCTGCCACCGCGGCCGACGATCACGTGGTCGATCACCCGCACGTCGACCAGTGCCAGGGCCTGCCTCAGGGCCTGGGTGATCAACTCGTCGGCGCGCGAGGGTTCGGCCACGCCGCTCGGGTGGTTGTGCGCCAGCACCACGGCGCCGGCGTTGAGCGCCAGCGCGCGCGTGACGACCTCGCGCGGGTACACGCTGGTCTGCGTCAGCGTTCCGCGGAACAGCTCCTCGAAGGCGATCAGGCGCTGCTGGGCGTCGAGGAAGAGCGCGGCGAACACCTCGTGCGGCCGGGCGCGCCAGATGCAGCTACAGGTAGTGCGTGACGGCCTGGGCGCGTCGAACACGGGGCGCTCCTTGAGTTGCTCGGCCAGGGCGCGGCGTGCCATCTCGAGCACGGCCGCCAGCTCGGCGCGCTTGGCCGGCGCCCAGGCCCTTGATCGGCTTGAGGTCGTCCGGGCTGCGCATGCAACAGGCCCGACAAGCCGCCGAAGCGGTCGAGCAACTATTGCGACAGCTGCAGCACGCCTTGCCCGGCGAGGCCGGTGCGCAGGATCATGGCCAGCAACTCGGTATCGGCCAACGCGCCGGCGCCGCGCGACAGCAGCTTTTCGCGCGGCCGCGCGTCGGCGGGCAGGTTCTTCAATCGTCACGGCGCAACGGCGAGGCCGCCTCCCTAAAATATTGTTTCAGTCTATCGGCACCGCCAACGCTTGAACGCCATCCAGCCCGGCTCATTCCTGACCCTGCATTACCGGCTGGGCGGCCCCGACGGGCCGACATGATCAACACCTTCCCCGACAAGCCGGCCACGCTGTCGCTGGGCACCGGCGAGCTGGCGCCGGCGGTGGAGCAGCGCCTGATCGGTCTGGCCGAAGGCGCGAACCAGACCTTCGAGCTGGCGGCCGGCGAGGCCTTCGGCGAGCGCAACCTCGAGATGCTGCAGTGGTGCGTGCAAGCTGGCCTTGCTGCGAAATCGGCGACCCCGACGCCAGCTACGCCATCGGCGACGTGGTCCAGTTCCCGACGCCCGACGGGCAGGGCGCGCTACGCCGGCGTCGGTGCGCGAGGTCGGCACGACTGGCTGCTGTTCGACTTCAACCATCCGCTGGCCGGCCAGCCGGTGAGCTTCGAAGTTCAAGTGATCGGGGTGCTGTGAGTCATCCGACGAAGTCATCCTGGCCGAGCCGCGCGGCTTTTGTGCCGGTGTCGACCGCGCCATCGAGATCGTCGAGCGCGCGCTGGACAAGTTCGGCGCGCCGATCTATGTGCGCCACGAGATCGTGCACAACACCTATGTCGTCAACGACCTCAAGGCCAAGGGCGCGATCTTCATCGAAGACCTGGCCGACGTGCCGCCCGGCGCGACGCTGGTCTTCAGCGCGCACGGCGTGAGCCAGGCGGTGCGCAAGGAGGCCGAGCAGCGCGGCTTCTCGGTCTTCGATGCCACCTGTCCGCTGGTGACCAAGGTGCACGTCGAGGTGGCCAAGCTGCACAAGGAAGGCTACGAATTCATCATGATCGGCCACAAGGGCCACCCCGAAGTCGAAGGCACGATGGGCCAGCTCGACGACGGCATCCACCTGGTCGAAGACGTGGCCGACGTGGCCACGTGCGCCGGTCAACAGATCCCGACAAGCTGGCCGTGGTGACGCAGACCACGCTCTCGGTCGACGACGCCGCCGAGATCCTCGCCGCCGTCAAGCGCCGCTTTCCCAGCGTGCGCGAGCCGAAGAAGCAGGACATCTGCTACGCCACGCAGAACCGCCAGGACGCGGTGAAGGTGCTGGCGCCGCAGGTCGACGTGGTGATCGTCGTCGGCAGCCCGACCAGCAGCAACAGCAACCGGCTGCGAGAACTCGCCGGGCGCCTGGGCACCGCCGGCCTACATGGTCGACGATGCCGCCGACCTGCGCGCCGAATGGTTCGAGGGCGCGCAGCGCGTCGGCCTGACCGCCGGCGCGTCGGCGCCCGACGTGCTGGTGCAGCAGGTGATCGCGCGCCTGCGCGAGTTCGGCGCGCTCGCGGTGCGCCACCTCGACGGCGTGCGCGAGACGGTGCGCTTTCCGCTGCCCAAGGGCTTGAAGGGTTCCAACGACGCGCTCGACAAATCCGTGCTGCACACGACCTCGGACCACCACTGACCATGCTCGACATCACCCTGCTGCGCCGTGACCTCGACGGCGTGATCGCGCAACTCGAAAAGCGCAAGTCGCCGCAACCCTTTCTCGACCGCGACGAGCTACGCTGCGCTCGAAGCCGAGCGCAAGCACATCCAGACGCGCACCGAAGAACTGCAGGCCAGGCGCAATGCCTTGAGCAAGCAGATCGGCCAGCTCAAGGCCAAGGGTGGCGACGTGGCCACGGTCATGGCCGAAGTCAGCGGCCTCGGCGACGAGCTTGCCACCTCGGCGGCACGCAACGAGGCGGTGCAGGCCGAGATCGCCGGCCTGCTGATGGGCCTGCCCAACCTGCCGCACGACAGCGTGCCGGTGGGCGCCGACGAGGCCGCCAATGCCGAAATCCGCAAGCACGGCACGCCGCGGGCCTTCGACTTCGCGCCGCGCGACCATGCCGACATCGGCCCCGCGCTCGGCATCGACTTCGACACCGGCGCCAAGTTGAGCGGCTCGCGCTTCACCTTCCTGCGCGGCACGGCAGCACGCCTGCATCGGGCACTGGCGCAGTTCATGCTCGACGTGCAGACGCAGCAGCATGGCTACACCGAGTGCTACACGCCCTACATCGTCAACCGTGAAATTCTCGAAGGCACAGGTCAGTTGCCGAAGTTCAAGGACGACATGTTCTGGGTCTACCGTGGAGGCGACGGACGAGCCGTCGCGGGTGGCGGTGACGATGAGCGCGCCGAGCAATACTCTGATCAGCACCAGCGAGATCTCGCTGACCAACACCGTGCGCGAGCAGATCCTCGACGCCGCGCGACTGCCGATCAAGCTCACCGCGCACAGCCCGTGCTTCCGTTCGGAAGCCGGCAGCGCCGGCCGCGACACACGCGGCATGATCCGCCAGCACCAGTTCGACAAGGTCGAGATGGTGCAAATCACCACGCCCGAGCAGAGTTACGACGCATTGGAGCAGATGGTCGGCCACGCCGAAGCGATCCTGCAGCAACTCGAGCTGCCGTACCGCGTCGTCCTGCTGTGCACGCGGCGACATGGGCTTCGGCGCCGCCAAGACCTACGACCTCGAAGTCTGGCTGCCGGCGCAGAACACGTACCGCGAGATCAGCTCGTGCAGCAACTGCGAGGCCTTCCAGGCGCGGCGCATGCAGGCGCGGTTCCGTAACGCCCAGGGCAAGACCGAACTCGTGCACACGCTCAACGGCTCGGGGCTGGCCGTGGGCCGCGCGCATGGTGGCGGTGATCGAGAACCACCAGCAGGCCGACGGCAGCATCGCGGTGCCGGCTGCGCTGCGGCCTTACCTCGGCGGCGCCGAGGCGCTCAGGCCGTGATCGACCCTGATCGCTTGGCGCGCGAGCAGCTGCAGGCCAGCGACAACGCGACGCTGCTGCCCTTGCCGACCGACACCGACGCGCAGTTCGACGCCGCGCAGGGCCTGGCCGTCGGCGACCGCGTGCGCTCGCTGCGCATCGCGCGCGGGGAAGTGCCGTGCGGCTACAAGATCGGCTTCACCAACCGCCGCATCTGGCCGCTGTACGGCGTGTTCGCGCCGATCTGGGCGCCGGTGTGGCGGCACACGACGACGCTGCTTGACGGCACGTCGGTGCAGGTCTCGCTGGCAGGCCTGTCGCAACCGCGGCTCGAACCCGAGATCGTCTTCGGCCTGAAGTCAGTGCCGCGCGCCGGCATGCGCAATGACGAGCTGGTCGGTTGCATCGAGTGGGTGGCGCATGGCTTCGAGATCGTGCACACGCACTTCGCCGACTGGAGATTCAGATTGGCCGACTGCTTTGTCGACGAGGCCTTGCATGGGCGCCTGTACGTCGGGCCGCGCGTGGCGATCGGGCAGTTCAGCGACGCGCCGGCGCAACTGCGTGCGCTGAAGGTCGAGCTGCTGCGCGACGGCCAGACCATCGACCGCGGTGAAGGCAGCATCGTGCTCGACGGCCCGGTCGACGCGCTGCGCCAGTGGGTCGACGCGATGGACGCGCAAGCGACACCCTGGCCCATCAGCCCCGGCGACGTGGTCACCACCGGCACCATTACCGACGCCTGGCCGATGAGCGACGGCATGCGCTTCGAGACACGCCTGTCCGATGCGCGGCTGTCAGGGCTGACGCTAGAATGCCAGCCGTCCGGATGACCCCCGGAGCCGAAAAGCAGGAGAGGTGGCAGAGTGGTCGATCGCGCCGGACTCGAAATCCGGTTTACTGTTATGCAGTAACGAGGGTTCGAATCCCTCCCTCTCCGCCAGCTGACCCCATGAGAAGGCCCCGCAAGGGGCCTTCTTCATAGGCGAATCACCGAAAAGCGTGTCTCAATCGATCCAGCGGCATCTCATACCATTGCACTGTTTATTGAGGGTAGGTAAGGGGTACACGAGTGCCACGCAAGGCGAGAGAACTCTCACCGCTCGAGGTCCGCAGATTGTCACGGCGCAAGTGCTCAAGGTGCTCGAGCCGATCTGGACATCGACGACTGAAACGGCGACGCGTGTCAGGTCCCGCATGGAACTGGTCCTCGACTTCGCAGCGGCACGGGGTCTTCGCGAGGGACCAAACCCCGCGCGCTGGCGAGGCAACCTTGATGCCGCGCTGCCCAAGCGAAACAAGATTGCAAAGGTTCGGCACCACGCTGCCGTCGCTGTCGACGACATCGCATCGTTCATGGCACGACTGCGAAACCAACCAGGCATGGGCGCCAGAGCGCTGGAGTTCGTACTTCTCACTGCCGCACGTTCAGGCGAGGTCCGTGGCGCCGTTTGCCGTTTGGTCGGAACTTGACTTGGCTGAAGCCGTGTGGACAGTACCGGCAGAGCGGATGAAGTCCGGTCGCGAATACCGAGTCCCGTTGTCTAAGTCGGCCGTGAAGTTGCTGCAGTCACTGCCGAAGGGCGCGCCTGCCGACGTTGTGTTCCCCGGATTGCGCGGACAGCTCTCCGATATGAGCCTGACCGCGGACCGTCATGGTCGTTCACATTCGGCCCCGTTGTGTTGAAGAACTTGAATCTGCATGCGCTACCCAAGCAAATCGTCTATGCGGCGTCGGTGCTTCACTCGGCGTCCCACGGGACTAACTGCGATCGAAATCGCGGCAGCGAGCCTTTACGTGGCTGTGAAGACCATCGATGCGACGCGCACGACTTGCGACTTGTAAATGCACTTCCGACGGCCGCGCGCCTGAATCGAGTTTTTCAACCGAATAGGCCATCAGCGGGCATTCGACCTGCCGACTTGGACTGCTGCTTGAGACTGGGTGCCGTCCGTCATGAACAGGGCTATTCAGCGTTCACCGACTGGGTTCAACTCAAACACTGAGAATCCGCCGGCGCGGTACACAAGCGTGAGCCCTACAACATCTTCTTGCCGATTGCCGACGAATGGCAGCAACCTGGCGGCAAGCGTGTTCCCGGTGGCTTCATCGGTCAGCGCCACGGCGCGCAACATGTTGTTGGGCCGCTTCAACACCGTGTAGGCCGCGCCCTTGTCTTCCCGAAGCCAATCTTGCACGCCACGCACGGAGCGATGTACGTCGCCTGGATCGGAGAAGTCCCTGAAAGAGACGCCTACTTTCTTCGGCTCCATCTGACCGAGCAGGAGAATGTCGCGTACGTGAAGGACCAGCACGGCCTTTCGACCCTGCGCGAGTTTGCGCAGCGTCTTCACACCCTCCGACTCGTCAGAAACAAGTGCTCCGACGAACTCGCGGAACTCCACCTCCTGCGCGGCGTCACGAGATGTCTTCCAGAACGCTGCTTCCGCATTGGAAACTTTGCTTCGCAAGTCTTGCCATTGCGCGGGCACAAACAGCGGTAGCCCAAAATGGCTGCCAAAGGACACCTCACCAGCGCCAAAGTGGCGCAGCTGACGCGACGTGTCCCACCAAGCCAGTACCGGCGTGTCGCTGCCGCGGTAGCGCGCCAACACGGCGGCAATTGCCTGTGCTTCAGCGGGATCGACAGTCATGTGCAAAAAGGGATCGTCAACCTGCGCTCGCCAGGCAACAAGCACGGGACCTCGCGCGGACTGGGCTATGTCTGCCTGCGCCAGAACCTGATCGTCGGCCGTGCGCACGACTTGCACGCGGCTGAGCTCTTGGGATGCCCCGCCGGGCGCTGCGCCGGACGCTGGGGCCGGCGCGGCGAGAGTCTCGTAGCGGTACGGCAAGTCAACTGCAGCATGTTTGAACAGCACCACCGCGGCCGCGGCAAGCGATGCCATGCCCAGGGCGGTCAGCCAAACCCGAAACCGGCGCCCGTCTTCATCACCGGTCGAACCCTTCTTCAAGGCGGAGAGCATCCTCGGTCAGGCGTTGTTGCCGTTCGGCGGGGGGCGTGCGATCGATGGCGTCTCACGGCCGATCATCATCGGCCGGTTTGCGGCTTCTGCGTCGCCCTCCGAACACAAGCCCACCGCCAAGAACGGCAAACGCACCGGCAGCAAGCAGCGGACTCTCGTTGACCGTATCCAGAACCGCCGTTGTCAACGACTCGTCGGCATCACGATTGAACCAGGACGAGGTCTTGCGCTTGGCGGGCCCAGCTTCGAGCTTCTGCAGGCGCTGCTCCATGCGTGCCTTCTCACGCAGCAGGGTGTCATGCTCATTGATGAGAGTTTGGTCCTTGATCAGGTCGGACCAGCCGTGCGAATACGTCCAGCCGCCTGGATTCACATGCTGCAGACCCTTCATGTAGCGGGCGGCGTGCTGTTCCCACATCTCGGCAAAGGTACGGTCGACGAGCGTCGCGTTGTTTCCCTTGCTGAAGAAGAACGAGCTGAATGCGCCCGGCTCGTCCTTCTCCGGTTCAGGAAAAGCAGGACGGTTGGTCTTCTGGCCAACCAGCAACTTGTCGTCGTAGAGCTTCTGCACGACCTTGCGCGTCTCCTCCACCAATTTGACGCCCTCCTTGATGCCCGAGTCGGACATGTCCAGGTAGGTCGTGGCGAAGCGGGCGCTGTGGCACTGCGTACATGTTTGCACCCAGGCGTCCTTTCGTTCCTTGAACCAGGGGTGCTCCAGGTTGTCGGCGATGCTCTTGAAGGGAAGGAACCCCCATCGCACCTTGCGTGTCACGTTGTGGCTGTATTGGCCCTTGTATTCCATATGGCAGGTCTGGCAAGTCGGCGCACCGACGCCACCCTTGGCATAGGCGTCTGAAAGCCGGGCGTTCCAGTCCCACTTGTCGCCAAGCGTCTGGTAGGCCGTGCCGTGCTTGGACAGCATGTACTGCTCGAACTCGTTGTGATCCACTCCGTTGTGGCAGGTCGCACAGGCTTCCGGCTTGCGCGCCTCAACGGTCGAGAACTCGTGGCGTGTGTGGCAGCCGTCGCACTTGGCCTGGTTGTAGTGGCACATCGTGCATCCAGCCGCAACCTCTCGTTGCTGGAGCGCGGCCCAGGTCGCTGTTTCGACGTTCGCGGTGTAGTCGACCGCATGCGAAGGATGCCCCTGTGCCCATTGCTTCTGCGGCCAGACCTGTGTGTCACGCTCCGACTCGGCTTCTGCAAACTGCTTGACGTGGCAGGTGCCGCACACGGCACGGCTGGGCAGGACCAGGTCACGCTGATGGTTGCCCCCCGCCTTGCCTACCCCCATGTGGCAGTCCACGCACGCCACCTCCTTCAGATCTTGGCCGGCTGGCAGAAGCTGTTGCTCCCTCAACCCCGCTTCAACCTCCGCGATGATGTCCTTCTTGTACGCTCGCGAGTCGCTGGCGGGAAGACCGCGGATCTGGTCGAGGTTGGCATGCACGCTCTTCTGCCATGACTTTACCCAACCGTGTGTCACGCTCTGATGGCATTCGACGCATTGCGCTCGGGTGACGTCGATGTCGAGGGCCGGCGGTTTGTAGAACAAGGACGGCGCAAAGTACTGGTCCATCGGTGCCGGTTCCCACCATTTCGCCAGCTTGCCCTTGGTAAGGTTGGCCTTGTAGCGCACTGCCAAAGCGTCATACAACTCCTTGGTGGAAGCGTCGCGCGAAATATTCAGCGCCTTCAGCGTTTCATCGGGAACGGTGTCCCAGATCTTGGCATTGCCCGTTGCGGTCAACGCCGCAATACAAACGGCCATCAATCCCCGAGCAAGCAACTTGAACATCACGGTCTCCTTCGACAACACATGCCTCACCAATCGTCGGCATGGCCACGGATCACGCTTCGATAGCGTTTGTGTCGTGATGTTTATCGTCGATGCTTCAACTGACGAGGGAAAGTGCCATGCACCCGGAAGGCAGTAGGTCCATAGCCGAAATGCCGGCAGATCCCGGGTTTCCCCGGGGGCCTTAGCGATTGACTGCGGTGGTGCTCGACGACAACACGGCGGCGAGCTTCGAAACGCTCACGCCGATCTCATCGCTGCTGAGGGCTGCATAGCCCAGCAACACGCCACGGCGCCAACGAGCGCGCACGAGGTCTCCGTGAAGCCATGCGTTGCAGCTTTCCAGTCCATAGGCACCCACGCCAACCGCCGCTGCCGCGTGCTCCACTTGGTTCGCCGCGGGCATGGAGTCAGGCGTAGTCCAAAGTACGTGCATTCCTGCTTGAGTTCCCAGCAGTCCACACGGCCCGAAGTGATGGGACAGACTGGAACACAGCATGTCACGTCGACTTGCGTAGATTTTCCGAAGTCGCCGCAGGTGATGGGCGAATTCCCCACCGTGTAAGAACTCCGCCAGCGCCGCCTGGAGGAGCCATGGCGATCCGTTCGTCATCAGGCCCTTGATGGCGACCGCGGCGGAGCGCAGTTGACTGGGCACGATCATGTAGCCCATGCGCATGCCGGCAGCCAGACTCTTCGAGAACGTGCCGAGGTAGATCACCGAGCCGCTTGCGTCCGCCGACTTCAATGCCGGCATCGGTGCCCCGTCGTAGTAGAAGTCACTGTCGTAGTCGTCTTCGATCAGGTAGCCACCGCATTGTTCTGCCCAGCGCAACCAGGATTCACGGCGGGACGGCGTCATCGTGGCACCGGTCGGATACTGGTGCGCTGGCGTGACATACATCAGCCGGCATTCGGCTGGCAGGGCGCCGGACACGGCGCCGTGCTCGTCAACCTCGACCGGCGCGAGCGCTGCGCCATAACTTGTGAACACGTTTGCCGCACCGAGGTACCCGGGGTTCTCCATGCCGACCCATGTTCCCGTCGTCACCAGCAGGCGGCTGACAACGTTCAGCCCCTCTTGAATACCATTCGTGACGATCACGTCGCCTGGCCCGCATGCAACGCCGCGGCTGGCTCCGACGTGATCTGCAATTGCCCCTCGCAACGATTCCAAACCCGCAGCGTCGCCGTACCCACCCTCGCTGTGCTGCATCGAGTCGAAGGCGTGCTCGATGAGCTTGCGCCAGGTTTGAGCCGGAAAGAGCCGTGGGTCGGGCCGACCCACCCAGAAGTCATAGGCAAGCGAGTCCGCCAGGGGCGAATGCATGGCATGCATCTCACTGCGGAACTGCGTGGGCATGCGTGGCGGCGTCAGACGCTCATCGGCCGCGGCGCTGGCGCCGGCGGATTGAATGGTAGACATCGCGGCGCTGACGCCCAATGGCGAAACGAAGGTCCCGAGCGGCGGGCGCATTTCGATAAAACCTTCGGACATCAGCCGTTCGTACGCCATCAGAACGGTGTTTCGCGAGACCGACAGGTCGTCCGCCAGCTGGCGTGTGGCGGGCATCTGCATGCCCGCGATCAGCCGTCCGGACCGTATGAGGGCGACGACCCGCTCGAAGATCTGCTCCTGCAGGCCTGCGCCTGAGTTTGCTTCCAAGGTGATGGGCAATTGCATGCGCAACGGTACACCACGCGCCGCTGACCGATCCGGGTGTTCTCCCCGCCACCGATTCGACAAGCGCGCGCAGCGGCACAACACGGCGCCACGGCCGGAAAGCGGTTGGATGACCGGCAGCTTTGCCGCTTTCAATCGAGATTGGCGAAGGTCGGCAACGGGTCGACTTGACACGTTGAACGTCGGCTCCGCGGACACGTCTTGAGCCTGCCAAGCAGCGCCGGCAACCGAGTACCCGCTACACCGGCAGACTCTTGCTCGGGTCGATCAGCACCTTGGCACCGGTCGAACGCTGGCCGTAGATCGCAATGGCCTCGGGCGTCAAGGCCTCGGCCAGCGACACCGTGCGCGTGTAGTGGCTGGCGAAGGGGGTCTTCAACTCGGCGGCGACGCGCTCGCGCAGCTTGCGCGCAGCGGCCGGGCCGATCTTCTGCAGGAACGGGAACAGCAGCCAAGCTGCCCATGCCCCAGGCCATGCCGAAGCTGCGCCAGGCGTCGGTGAGCTCGGCCATGAAGTCGGGCGAGGCGATGCTGCAATCAGGCAGATGCGGTTGAGCATCTGCCCCCAGGTTCGACGCGGCCGCGGTGTGCGCCAGCGCCTTGTGACCCTCGCGCTTCATGGTTTCGATCATGCCCAGCGCGGTCAGCGGGTTGACGAAACACGACGCGCCTTCGGCAGCTCTTCGTCGGCAGAGACGAGCCAGATGCTGGCACTTCTGGCCGACGCTGAAGCTGAAAACGCAGTTTCAGTGCAGACGGGTCGGGACCCGAAGTTCGAGGTTCACTTTGCGAACGCGTCTCGAGATCGCCTTCCGAGCATGGCCCGTTCGCGCCACTCGGTAACGTTCATCCGAGGCCGTCATGGAAATCGAGACCGAGGCGGGTGCGAAGGACCGGTTCGTAGTCGGCAGATTGGCTTGCTTGCCGAGGAGGGCGGTTCGCCGTGGGCAGAAAGCGAACACTCGAGCTTCACTTTCGGCCACAAGGGTCAGCTCGAACTGCGTTCGATGTGCGTCTGCTCACCAACGTACACCGTCACTCGGCAGTTGAGGTCGTGGGGCTACACCCGACCGACAGGGAGCGCATGACTACATATTCCAGAATGCCCTCGATGTGAAGCGCAGCGGCCGTTCGGGGCGCACGAGCATTGCCAGGTGGCCGATCGTGATCTCGCCGCCGCCCTCGATCAGTGCAGCGATGTTGCTCAAGGCGTTGATCACGGCGCCTGCCAGCGATGCGGCAGCAACTCCGCGATCCGGCTGTTTGGCTGCGTCGGCAACCGCTCGAGCACATCGCGCAGGTACGCATAGGGCTCGAGCCCGTTGAGCCGCGCCGAGTGCACCAGGCACATCACCGCCGCGGCGCGCTTGCCCGCGCGCAAGCTGCCAGCGAACAGCCAGTTGTTGCGTCCGATGGCGATCACCGGGTCATTCTGCCCATGTCGGGCGCGAAGTTGAAGTCTTCTATCGCTGGCACCCGCTGCATGGGCGGCGCGTCAGGCGCGAATACAGCGAGCAGCGCGCCAACGGCGAAGTAGTCCACGTCGAGGTTCGACCAGGCATCGTGATCGTGGTCGCTGGCTGGATGCTCGACGCCGTCATGGCGCGCGAGTGGTAGATGTCGGACGCGATCTCGGTGGGCAGCGCAGAACCTGAGAGTGGCCGGAACCGCGTCGACAACTGGAAGCTGCGCATCGTCTCGGCGGCGCAGGCGCACTCGATCTCGGCGGGGTGATCCAGAGCAATTTCCCTGAGATCGTCGATCAACCGGGTTTCGGTGCTTCTCCGCATGGGAATCCTCCATGCACGTGTTGGGCATGTGACCTGCCCCCCAACATTGGCCGCTCAGGTACGTCGAACTCCGTCGAAGAACACGATCTCGGCGGGATGGCTCGAAACCACCGCACCGCTCACGCGGTGCTGGGGCTCGGACCAGTCCGTGAACTGCAGCGCGCCGTATGCCACCGGCGAAGTAGACGCGTGCCAAGCGGCTGGCAACGGCAGATACGAAAGATCGCAGGACCCCAGTGAATCGAGGCTCAACCGCCCAAGCTTGACAAGGCACTCCTTCCTCAGCCAAAGCTGCAGTGCGTCGGCCTCAAAACGGCTGATTGCGCTCGGGCCGTCGCGTTGTCGCGGGCGCGCGGCGAGAAGACGAACTTCGTTTGGGCCGAATGCGCCGCAATGCTGCAACTCCTCAAAGCAGCGCGCATGGTCCCAGGTTTCGACATCAATGCCGACGGGCGCGTCGGCCGCTGCTGCGGCAACAATGCCGGCGCTGTGGCTAAGCGACACGCGCAGGTTCGGATGATCGCGAAAGAAGGCAGCGCCATGCGGGCCGCCGCAAATGTCGCAGCGCTGAACCAGGATCAGGCGAGCCACATCGACGCCGGCCAGGGCGCTGGCGACGTAGCGGGCCAGGACATGTGATGCGATGAACGCGTCGCGCGCGGCGATGCTCTGGAGCGCTTCGCCCCTTCCAATCTCCGCGGCGGTCAGATGCGAGACAACGGCTTGCCTGCCCAGACCGATGATGTCTTGCGTCGTTGCTACGACGGCCAGACAACGGCGATCCATCCGGCGTCGGAAACCCAGTCGTACCAACAGTTCGGGATCCGGATTCATGCGATGTTCGGCAACGCGACCGGCCAGCGAATCCTGATCCAAGACATCGAAACTCATTGCGCTCGAGGCGTGCTCGACGACGGGATTACTGGGCAAGCGACCACAGGTTTGCGCTCGCGTCGGTTCCTGCTGCCGTAGTGCGAGAACCTAGAATCAGCCGTACGGCCCGTGACTTCAATCATTCGCAGATGACTCTTCGAGTGATCAAGAATTTACTTTGGAGGCCATTGCCATGAAGGTGTTAGGCAGCCGGCGCTGCCCTCGCGCCAGCGCGGTAGCTGTTTGCGAAGGTGCAAGCGCAGACCTGGAACGGTAATGAGCCTGATTTTTACTCACTTGGCAGCAGCGCTTGCTCCTCTTGTCCTTTTTTGGGCTTGGCGTTACGTTCGCGCGGTTTTTCGCGAGAGGCAGTTCATAGCCGACTTCTGGCGTAGCCAGACCCTGGAATCGCTCGAGACCTCGCGAATACTCGAGGCCGACACGCTGCCTGTTCCGCTGGGCCTTGTCGAAGATCTTTGGGCCGCGAAGGGCACGATACAAGCGCTTTCTCTATGTGTCGAGGTCGGCCTGTTCGAGTTCCTGCAAAGTAACTCGGACGCGGACGCCGAACAGTTGGCCAGTTTCATCGATCTCCCGGTTCGGCTTGTCCAGGCAAGCATCGAGGTGTTGCTGGCAGCCGGCGTTCTGCAAGTCAAGGAGGAGCGCTACGAGTTAACCCCGGCAGCGCGCCACTATCTGCTCAAGGAAAGCCCTCTGTTTGATTTTTGGCTGCCACCGCTGGCGCCCGGTCGCCGAACGTTGGCAAACATCAAGTCCCGACTTCCCCGCAGGTCCTCCGAAAAATGGTCGGCCGGCAAGGGTCATATGCAGCGACGATGGGCGATTGGGATGCACAGGATTTCGTTCCCGCTCGGATTCGCACTGCACCGAACCGGGCTGGTGCCGGACACGGGCAAGGTTCTCGACGTCGCTGGCGGTGCAGGCTCGGTATGCATTGCGCTGGCGCTGAAGAACCCGTCGTTGCACTTGCATATGTTGGAGTTGGCAGGCAGTGTGAAGGTCGCCGAAAGGCTGATTTCCCAATACCAGCTCTGCGGGCGTGTCCAGTGCAGGGTCGCGGACATGTTTCAGGAGCAGTGGCCGGGAGGCACCGATGTCGTGTTGTTCACCAACATCTTCCACGATTGGGACGACGAGAGATGCCACCTGCTCGCCAGGAAGGCCTTCGGCACGTTGGGTCGCGGTGGAAAGATCATCCTGCAGGAGGCCTTGTTGCATGACGAGCGGCCGGGGCCGCTTTGGACCGCAAACTTTTCCGTCACGATGGCGCTCGGGATGCAGGGCCGGCAATTCCGCGGAAGTGAACTTGTCTCGCTGTTGCGCGAGGTTGGGTTCTCCAGTATCAGGATCCATCCGCTTTTGGGTCACTACTCTGCCGTGGTCGGTGTCCGCGAAACCTGATCCGTGACGGGTACTTTGTGCCTCGGACAGCCGGGACCGATCTGGGGTTCATCTTTCCATTGCCGCGGCGGGCGACTGTGCTTGACACGAGGCCAAGTCTGGACGAAGCTCGCCGGCCTATAGTCGCGAATTCGCTTGAAGAGGAGACTACGATGACCTCAGCATCAGCATCAGCATCAGTGCGAGGCGGTTCGAAAGCTACCGATTCAGAAGCCAGCAGCGCGCATTCGCCCGGCCCGGGGGCGGCGCCTGATGCCGCTGTCCCGATGTTCGCCACCCGTCTCGATCAAGCCGGCCACGTTATCCGCCGCAATGCTGGCTGGGCCTTTGGCGGCGGCATCCTGCCGATCCCGGTCGTCGACATGTTGGTCGTCTCCGGCATTCAGCTCAAGATGTTGAACGAGTTGTCAAAGCTGTATGGCGTGCCGTTCTCCGCCAACGCGGCCAAGAACATCGTCAGTGCGTTGCTCGGCAGCTTGCTGCCGAGCGGGTTTGCCCACGGTGCGACCGGTTATGTGTTGCGCTCGGTGCCAGTCGTCGGCCCACTGCTCGGCGCGCTGGTCATGCCAGCTTTCTCGTCGGCAGCAACCTGGGCGATCGGTCGTGTGTTCGTGCAGCACTTCGAGTCAGGTGGCACGTTCCTCGATTTCGACCCGGTGAAGGTGCGCGAGTACTTCAAGGCCGAGTTCCAGCGCGCGCAGAACGAAGCCAAGAGCGAGACCAGCGCAGCAGCCTGAGCCGTGCCGTACCTGCTGTATTTCGTGGCCTGCCTGATTGTTGCGTTTTTCGGTCGCAACAAGAGCATTGGTTTCACCGGGTACCTTTTGCTGTCGCTGCTGTTCACGCCGCCCGTTGGCGTGCTGCTCCTGCTGTTGGGAGCCCGCCATCCGCGGGCTCCTACCGGCTGAGGTGCTGCTTCAGTTCTTCGCCCGCGACAGCTCGGTCGGGTTGAAGTCGCTGGCGGGCATTGCCGCACTCGCCGGCCTTTCGAACGCGGCGATCCTTACCATCCTGAACACCGCGGCCGAGCACACGAGGCAGGGTGAAACCGCGTACTGGTACCTCGCGTTGTTCGCGACCGCCCTGGCGCTGTACAACGTGACGCAGCGGCATGCGATGCGCACCAGCACGGTTGAGGTCGAGCGGCTGATCGACACGCACCGACGCCGCATCAGTGAGATGATCCGGCGCTGCGATCTCGCGACCGTCGAGCGCCTGGGGCGCGCCCGTATCTACGCGGCGGTCACGAGCGAGGCGATGGTCATCTCGCAAAACGCCGGCCTGCTGGTGATGGCATCGCAGGCCGTGGTGCTGATCGTCTTCACGCTCATCTACCTGGCGACGCTGACCGTTGCCGGGCTGGTCCTGACGCTGGTGATCGCAGGCGTCGCGGTGTACATGTACGTGCGCCGCGCCGCCCAGACCGAGCGCGACTACCTCGAGGCGTCGCGCCACGAACGCCTGCTCTTCGACCGGCTGACTGACCTGCTCGACGGCTTTAAGGAAGTGCAGCTGAACCGCGCGCGCAGCGCCGATCTCGGTGCCGACATCGCAGCCAGTTCAGGCAGTGTCACTCAGCTGAAGGCACACGCGGACGGCCATTTCGCATCGGCCTTCGTGTTCACGCAAAGTTCCTTCTACCTGCTGGCCGCCGCGATGGTGTTCCTGCTGCCAGGGTTCAACCAGGCGTACCCCGAGGTCCTGCTGAAGACGACGACGGTGGTGCTGTTCCTGATCGGGCCGATTTCAACTGTCGTCGGCTCGGCCAACGCGTTCGCGGCGACGAATCAGGCGTGCCGCAACATCGACCGACTCGAAGACGAACTCAGCCTTCGCAGTGCCTGCGCGCCCACGGGTGCTGCGCCGAGCGACTTGCAGGAGTTCCAGCGCATCGACCTGCGAGGGATGCAGTTTCATTACCTCGATCCATCGGGTCAGCCGGTGTTTCGCGTCGGACCGCTGGATCTGTCGATCGCACCCGGTGAGCTGATCTTTATTTCCGGCGGCAATGGTTCCGGCAAGTCGAGCCTGCTGAAGGTGCTCACCGCACTCTACCGCCCGGCTGTCGGCACGATCTCGTTCGACGGCGTCGTCGTCGACGACGCAAACATCGCCGCCTACCAATCGTTGTTCTCGGTCGTGTTCTCCGACTTCCATCTGTTCCAGCGCTTGTACGGCCTGCGCGGCGCGGCGCCAGAGCGGTTGGCAGCGCTGATTGAACAGATGGGTCTGACCAAGAAGACCCGGCTCATCGATGGAGGATTCGATACGATCGATCTGTCGACCGGCCAGAAGCGCCGCCTCGCGCTGGTCGTTAGCTTGCTCGAAGAGCGGCCGATCTGCATTTTTGACGAGATCGCCGCCGACCAGGATCCGGAGTTCCGGCAGCGTTACTACGAGGAGATCCTGCCGCAACTCAAACGAGCTGGCAAGACGGTGATCGCGGTGACACGCGACGAGCGCTACTTCGATCGCTGCGACCGGCGGCTGGTGATGGAGGCAGGCCGCATCGTCAACGCCTCGGGAGCAAGCGACCATGCGTAAAGCGCTGCGCCTCTGGTGGCGCCGCCACTACCTCGGCGCCACGACCACCTTTCTGGTCGCCGCGTTCGCGCTGGTGCTGGCCGCGCCGCGCACCTTCATCTCCGTGCCGTCGGGCCACACTGCGGTGCTGTGGTCGCGCTTCTTCGGCGGCACCGACCTGCGCCACCGCGCCCACGAAGGTTTGAACCTCTACTTCCCATGGGACGTCGTCACGCTGTACGACCTGCGGCTCAGCAACTACGCCGACCACTACGATATCCTCGCGCTGGACGGCCTGCGTATCGAGGTCGACGTGCTCGTGCGGTTCCGGCCGAACGCCCAGCGCATCGCTGCGCTGCACCGTTTCGTCGGGCCGCAGTACATCGAGCGGCTGATCGGGCCGCAGGTTGGCGCCAGCACGCGCGAACGCATGTCGAAATTCACGCCGGAAGAGCTGTTCACGCAGAAGCGCATCGAGGCGCAGCAGGAGATCCTTGAGAGCCTGCGAAGGCGCCTGGCGCTCGTTGACGATGGCACAGACGCGGAAGAATCGCTGGTGCAGGTGCACGATCTGCTGATCCGCGGCGTACGGCTGCCGCCCGACGTGCAGGCCTCGATCGAGCTGAAGATGATCCAGGCACAGCGTGACCGCCAGTACGTATCGATCCTCAGCCAGGAGCGTCAGGAGGCCGAGCGCAAGCGCATCGAGGCGCAAGGCGTTAAGGATTTCCAAAGCATCGTCAACAACTCGATCACGCCGCAGTATCTCAGCTGGAAAGGCATCGATGCGACCCTCAAGCTGGCCGAGTCGCCGAACGCGAAGGTGGTGATCATCGGCGGCCAAAGTGGCTTGCCGATCATTCTCGGCGACGAGTTCGCCAAGATGGCGACGCCGGCGCCGGCGCCGGCGCCGGCGTCGCCTTTAGCGGCGCGGCGCGGCCCGATGTCGTCCAACGCCTCGACGATGAGCGGCGGCGTGGCGTTGCCCCACAGCCCTTTCGATCGCAGCATGCTGCCGACGACCCGTGCCGGTTCCGCGCTGCCGAGCGGCGCCACGGCACCCGACAGCGCCGGCGAGCCGAAGCCCGGCTTCGGCGGCAATCGCTGAGCAAGCGCCGGCTGGCGCTCGTCTCATACTCCTGAGAAAACGAAGGGCCACTTCCGAGTTTTCTCACCCCCTCGAGGGGCGGACGACGTATGTCGTCGGCCTGGGGGCGCTGTCTCAGTCCGACGCTCTCCTGCGTTCGGCCTCGTCGGCTTCCATCGCCCGCACCAGGCTGGTCGGGCGCATGTCGGTCCAGTGTTCGTCGATCCAGTCGAGGCATGTCTTGCGCTTGCCACGCGGGCCGGTCTCGCGCCAGCCAGCGGGCACTTCCCTGAAGTCGGGCCACAACGAGTACTGCCCCTCGTCGTTGACCAGCACGCGGTAGTCGGCTTCGTCGTCTTCGAACGGATTGGTCATGGGATCCCTTCTGAGGTGGTGAGGCGCAATGCGTCTTCGACACGGCGCGCGACCGTTGCGAGCGCCTGCGGGTCGAGCATCTGCTCGTGGTCGCCTTCGATGGCCCAGGTCGCGATCGGCCCGGCAATATACGGCGACCAGCGCGCCGCGGCCACTTCGATGTCGACGTGGCCCCGAGATGAGACGAACAACAGCGCCGCGCCGTCATAGCGCTCGGGGCAGTCAGCGCGCCGCAGCGCGCCTCCACGCAACGCCAGCTCGCGGAAGCGCAGCGCGTGCGCAGCATCGAGGGCCGCCAGCGAGAGCCCGCGTCGGCGCGCGGCGGCAAGCAGCATGTTGATCCCGGGCGCGGTGTCGCTGCCGACCCACTCGGCCTCGAAGCGCGCCGCGTCGATCGGCGCATCGACCAGATCGTCTGCGGCCGCGGGCACACTGTCGAGCAGCGCCAACAACGCCACTGTCTCGCCTGCTTGCTGCAGCAGCACCGCGATTGCGTGCGCGACCAGGCCGCCGAGCGAGTAGCCGAGCAGGTGATACGGCCCCTTGGACTGCACGCGGCGCAGCTCGGCGAGGCCTTCGTGCGCGAGCGCGAGCACGCTGTCGGGAAGCGGCGCGCGCAGATCGCGGTAGTCGGCCTGCAACGCGAGCAGCGGGCGCTCGGCTTCGAGCTCGGGCAGCAGCCCGGCATAGCCCCAGCCGAGGCCGCCGGACGGCGCGGTGCAGACCAGCGCAGGCAGGGTGCCGGCGCCGCGCAAGTTCAGCAGCGGCGCCCAAGCCAGTTCGGCTGCGTCGCTCGCGTCGAGAGCGGCGCCCAACTCGGCCACCGTCGGCGCCTCGAACACCAGCCGCACCGGGCAATCGAGCCCGAGCCGCGCCCGTATCCGCGCGACGAGTGCGCATCGCAAGCAACGAATGGCCGCCGAGCGCAAAGAAGTGGTCGTCGATGCCGACCCGGTCGAGCCGCAGGATGTCGGCGTACAGGCGCACGAGCACCGCCTCGCGCTCGTTGCGTGGCGCTCGCGCAGCGCGTGCCGCGTGCCGCTGGGGCGCCGGCAGTGCGCGTCGGTCGAGCTTGCCGCTCAACGTCAACGGCAACGCCGGCAGCAGCACCCAATCGGCAGGCTGCATCGCCTCGGGCAAGTTTTCCTTCAGCACGGCGACCAACGCGCCGCGCCAGCGTTCGGGATCGCGCGGCTGCTCCGAGGCAGCGGCCGGCGGCCCGGCCACGAGCCCGGCACGGCGCGCGTAGACGCTGTGAATGTCGGTGCCGCGCAGCAAGTCGTCTTGCTCGACGTGCACGTCGAAGCCGCGCGCGCCGAGATCGCGCGTGACGCTCGCCAACCGACCGACGAGGTCGTGCACTTCGACGACGATCTGGCCGATCAGCGGCCAGTGTCGATCGTCGATGCCTTGCAGCACGTTCGCCTCGCCCTTCTCGACATCGATCTTCAGAAGATCGATGCGCTCGAGCCCGGCCTCGTCGATCACGTCCGACAGGCGACGCAATTCGACCTCGACCTCGACACCTTCGAGGCGCTGCGCCAGCAAGCTCTGCACTTGATCGGCGGCGAGGGTCATGTCGTCGCCGCGGTTGCTCAGGTACGCCGACAGCGTGCGCCGCTCGGTTTCGGCGTCGGCGAACTCGCCCGAGATCAGCGACGCATGCGGGTACCACGTGAAGCGGGCCTGCCGCGCGCTTTCGGCGAGGCCGCAGCGGTACACGTGTGCGTTCGGCGCATGCATGCGTGCGTTCAGCGCGAGCTTGTCGTGGATCGCCGGCACCGGCTCGAACGCCAGGATCGTCGCATCGCCGACCTGCTCCGCGACGAACAGCGTGAACAGGCCAATGTTGGCGCCGACGTCGACGACGCAGGCCGACGGCGGCAACACGATGCCGTGCCGCAGATAGCCGCGCTGCTCGAAGATCTCGCCGTACAGGAAGATGGTTTCGGTGCGATTCAGCAGCACGATCGCGAGCCCGTTCGGCAGGCTGTGCAGCGCGTCGGCTTGCAACTCGCCATCGGCTTGCAGCGCCAGACAGCGCGATAGCGCGGGAGCGGCGAGCTTGTCCGGCACGACATACGCGACCAGCCGCGAGCCCGTGGCGTCGTTGGATGCGACGACGGCGGCCTGGGCGACGGCGTGCTGCAGCAGCAGCAGCGCCTCGATCTCGCCGGGTTCGATGCGCTGGCCGTGCAGCTTGATTTGCTGGTCGGCGCGGCCGAGGAACTGCAGCGCGCCGTCGGCGCGCCGGCGCGCCAGGTCGCCCGAGCGGTACAGCCGCGCGCCGGGCGGGCCGTGCGGATCGGCCACGAAACGCTCGGCGGTGAGGGCCGGGCGTTGCACATAGCCGCGCGCCAGCCCCACGCCGCCGATGTAGAGCTCACCGGCGACGCCCGGCGGGCACGGCTCGAGCTGGCGATCGAGCACGAGCAGCCGGGTGTTCCACACGGGCTGTCCGATCGGCGGGGCGTGGGTCTCGTCGTCGCTGCCGCAGGTCCACGCCGACACGTCGATCGCCGCCTCGGTGGGCCCGTACAGGTTGTGCAGCGCGGCCTGCGGCAAGACGCGCCGCGCCTGGCGCACGGCGGCTGCCGGCAGCGCCTCGCCGCTGCACACGATTGCGCGCACGCTGGTGCAGCCGCTGGCCGCCGGCTCGTCGAGGAAGGCCTGCAGCATCGAGGGCACGAAGTGCAGCAGCGTGATGCGCTCGCGCACGATCGTCGCGGCCAGCGCATGCGGCTCGCGATGTGCCTCGGGCGCGGCCAGCACCAGCCGCGCGCCATACAGCAGCGGCCACAGCAGCTCCCACACCGAGACGTCGAAGCTGAGCGGCGTCTTGTGCAGCACCGCGTCGTGCGCCTCGAGCCGATAGGCGTGCTGCATCCACAGCAGCCGGTTGAGCAGCCCGGCATGGGTGTTCGGCGCGCCCTTGGGCCGTCCGGTCGAGCCCGAGGTGTAGAGCACGTAGGCTGCATGCTGGGCTCGCAGCGGGGCGCGGCGATGGGCGTCGCTGAGGCCGTGCTCGGCACCCTCGGGCCACGGCCGCTGGTCGTCCAGCGTGTAGCGCGGTCGCGCCTCGTCGAGCATCTGCGCGCGCCGCGCCGGCGGCTCGTGCGGATCGAGCGGCAGGTACGCCGCGCCGGCCTTGAGCACGCCCAGCAGCGCGATGGGCAGCTCGAGCGAGCGCTGCAGCGCGATGCCCACCAGGTCCTCCGGCCCGATGCCCAGGCCGATCAGGCCGTGCGCGAGGCGGTTGGCGCGCCGCTCGAGTTGGCCGTAGCTCAGGCTCTGGCCTTCGAACACCAGTGCCGTCGCGCCGGGCGTGCGCGCGGCCTGCGCGTCGAACAGGTCGAGCAGCGTCGCGGTGGGCAGGGGCTGCGCGGTGTCGTTGCAGCCGCGCAGCTGCGCTTGTTCGGCCACGCTCAGCAGCGCCAACTCGCCCAGCGGCCGATCGGGCTCGGCGCACGCAGCCTGCAGCCACTGCTGCCAGCGCTCGGCCAGCGCGCGCGCGCTGGCCGCGCTGAAGCGCTCGACGCTGTAGTCCAGCGTGCCGGTGATGCCCGCGGGCTGGCCGTCGCGATAGTGTTCGAGCAGGTTGATCGCCAGGTCGAACTTGGCCACCGTGGCTTGCAGCGGCTGCAGTGTCACCTCCAGGCCCGGCAGCGCCAGGTTGGCCGGCGGTGTGTTTTGCAGCGCCAGCAGCACCTGGAACAGCGGGTTGCGCCCGGGCACGCGCGGCGGCGCCAGCGCATCGACCAGCCGCTCGAAGGGCAGCTCCTGGTGCGCGTAGGCGTCGAGGTCGAAGCGGCGCACGCGCGCGAGCAGCTCGCGCAGACTGGGGCGCCCGCTGGTGTCGCAGCGCAGCACCAGCGTGTTGACGAAAAAGCCGATCAGGCCTTCGAGCGCCTGCTCGGCGCGCCCGGCGATGGGCGTGCCGATGACGATGTCGTCGCCCGCACCGAGCCGCGCGAGCAGCCCGGCCAGCGCAGCGTGCAGCAGCATGAACAGGCTGGCCGATGCTCCTTGCGCGAGCGCCAGTGCGCGCGCGTGCAGCGCCGCATCGAGCCGCAGCTCGATGCTGGCGCCGCGCCAGCTGGGCTGCGCCGGGCGGGCAAAGTCGGCCGGCAGCGCGAGCTCTTGCGGCGCATCGGCCAGCGCGCTGCGCCAGTACGCGAGCTGGCGCGCCATCGGGCTGGCCGGATCGTCTTCGCTGCCCAGCCTTGCGCGCTGCCAGATCGCATAGTCGACGTACTGCAGCGCCAGCGCGCGCCAGGCCGGCGCGCCACCGCCGCGCCGCGCCGCATACGCCTGCGCCAGCTCGCGCGCCAGCGGGCCGGCCGACCAGCCGTCGCCGGCAATGTGGTGCAGCAGCACCAGCAGCACGTGCGTGCGCGGGCCCAGCCGCCACAGCCGGGTGCGCAGCGGGATCTCGCAGGCCAGGTCGAACACGTCGTGCGCGGCAGCGCTCAACGCCGCATCGAGCCGCGCTTCGTCCAACTCGTGCAGCGGCAGCGCCAAGGCCGCTTCCTGGGCAGGCAGCACGCGCTGCCACGGCTGGCCTTCGTGCTCGGCGTACACGGTGCGCAGGCTCTCGTGGCGTGCCAGCACGTCGGCCAATGCCGCATGCAGCGCCTCCACGTCGAGCCGGCCCTGCAGCCGCAGCGCCAGTGCTATGTTGTACGTCGCGCTCGGCCCTTCGAGCCGGTGCAAAAACCACAGCCGCGTCTGCGCGTACGACAACGGCGGGCGCTCCGGGCGCGCTTGCACCGTCAGGCCGGGCGTGTCCGAGTTCATGGGCGGCGCAATTGCGGCGTCGAGCGCACGCGCCAGTTCGGCCAGCTTCGGCGCGTCGAACAGCGTGCGCACCGGCAGCTCGACGTCGAACTGATCACGCAGTCGACTCATCACCTGCATCGCCATCAACGAATTGCCGCCGAGGGCGAAGAAGTCGTCGTTCGCGCCGACGCACTCGACGCCGAGCAGGCCGCCCCACAGCGCCGCGACGCGGCGTTCCGTTTCGGTGCGCGGCTCGACGTATGCGAGACCGACGCGCTCGACACGCCCCGGCAGCGGCAGCGCGCGGCGGTCGAGTTTGCCGTTGGGGGTCAGTGGCCAGCGCGGCAGCACGCTGATTGCGGCGGGCACCATGTGCGCGGGCAGCCGCTCGCGCAGGTGCACGAGCAACGCCGCGCCGAGCTCGGTTTCGGCCTGCGCCAGCGCCGGCGTGTTGGCCAGCGGCGCAGCGTCGAGCGGCGGGGTGCGCTCGACGCTTTGCCAGCGCGGCGCGAACAGCGCACTCCAGCGACCATCGTCGCCACAGCTCCAGGCCAATGCGATGCCGCGCGCATCGGCCAGGCGCAGCAGCGCGTCGAGATCCTCGCCGCGTGCAGCCTCGGACCGCAGCCGCAGCGCGCGAGCGTCGACGCCTTCCTCGGCGCCCTCGGCCTGCAGCGCCTGCCACAGCGCCAGCGCCGGCGCGGCACGTTGATCGGGCACGCCGCGCAGCGCCACCGGCTGCGCAAGCCCGGCAGCGCGCTGCGTGTCCTCGGCGTCCTCGCCCAGCGCGCACTGCAGCGCGGCGCGCCAGCGGCCCTCGGCGTCCCATTCGATCACGCGCTGTGCGGCTTGGAGCCGCAACGCCGGCTCGCCGGCCTCGGCCGCGCTGAGCCACACGTCGTAGCGAAAGCGGCTGAGCTCGTTGTCGTAGCGGCCAGCCTTGGGGCACAGTTCGGCACGCCGCCAACCTTCGTGGCGGGCCGCAAACGCGGCGAAGAACTCGGTGTCGAGCAGAAGCTCCTCTTCATGCCGCAGCGCCTGCGCGACGCGCTGACGCAGCCGCGCAGGCGAGGTCTGCGCATCACAGCGCTGCAGCTGCACCGACGCGTGATAGGCCCCGAGCAGCGCGAGGTTGCGCACGTCGCCGACGAACACCGCGCCGTCGGCGCGCAGCACGCGGCGCACCTCGCCGAGCACGCGCTGCAAATAGGCTGCATCGGGGAAGTACTGCACCACCGAGTTCAGGATCACCAGCTCGACGCTGTGCGGCTCGATGAACTGCAGCTCGTGCGCGAGCGCGCGCTGCAGTCGCACGTGCGCCAGGTCGGCGCGCGTGCCCAGGTACGCGCCGAGTTGCTCGAGTACGCGCTCGGAGAAGTCGACGCCGATGTAACACTCGCAGCGGGCGGCCAGCCGTGTCAGCAGCAGCCCGGTGCCGCAGCCGATCTCGAGCACGCGGCGAGCGCCGCGCGCGGCGATGCGCGCCACCGTCAGCTCGACCCACTCGCGCATCTGCCCGGTGGGGATCGGCGCGCCCGAGTAGCTGTCGTTCCAGCCGGCGAGA
The DNA here is from genome assembly GCA_963706685.1 of uncultured beta proteobacterium. Classification (GTDB taxonomy): domain Bacteria; phylum Pseudomonadota; class Gammaproteobacteria; order Burkholderiales; family Burkholderiaceae_C; genus CADEEN01. The sequence continues at coordinate 410,434 of CAVPMY010000017.1, read as the reverse complement.
TTGAACTCGGGCTGCGCCGCCGAGTCGGCGTAGGGGGTCGCGTCATACAGCTGCTGCCAATGACCCAGGCGCTTGTCTCGCGCGCGCTGCTCGGCGGTCTCGTCACGCCGCGCCAGCACGTAGCCCAGCAGCTGCGCGGACGCACCCGGCTCGGCGTGCAGCACGACGCGCGCATCGTGCACTTGCGCGTGCTCGCGCAGCACCGCCTCGATCTCGCCGGGCTCGATGCGAAAGCCGCGCAGCTTGAGCTGCTGGTCGGCGCGGCCGACGAACTCCAGCGACCCGTCGGGCCGGCGGCGCGCGAGGTCGCCGGAGCGGTACATCCGCGAGCCGGGCGCGCCGAACGGATCGGCGACGAAGCGTTCGGCGCTCAGCCCCGGGCGGCCCAGATAGCCACGCGCCAGCCCGGCACCGGCGATGTACAGCTCGCCCGTCACGTTCGGCGGCTGCGCATGCAACGCGGCATCGAGCACGTGCACCTGCAGGTCCGCCAGACCCTGACCGATCGGGCTGGCCGATGGGGCCAGGGCCATCGCTCGTGTCACGTCCAGATGCGTGACGTGCACTGTTGTCTCGGTGATGCCGTACATGTTGACGAGCCGCGGCGCGTCGGCCGCATGGCGCTCGAACCATGGCGCGAGCCGCGCGAACTCGAGCGCCTCGCCGCCGAACACGACGGCGCGCAGTGCCAGTTGCGACGCCAGCTCCGGGTGCTCGCGCTCGGCACGCATCCACGCGTAGAAGGCCGACGGCGTCTGGCTGAAGATGGTGACGCGGCAACGTGCGAGCAACGCCAGCGTGTCCTGCGCCGAGCGGGCGGCCGCCGCCGGCACGATCACCGCTTCGCCGCCATGCAGCCACGCGCCCCAGAGCTCCCAGACCGAGAAGTCGAAGGCCATCGAGTGGAACACGCTCCAGACATCGTCCGGGCCGAAATCTATCCCACGGCGCGCGGCATCGAACAGCCGCAGCACGTTGCGATGCGAAACCTCGACCCCCTTCGGCCGACCGGTCGAGCCGGAGGTGTAGATAACGTAGGCGATGTGGTCGGGCAGCAGCGACACGACCGGGTCGTGCGTCGGCGCGGCGGCCAACGCGGCCTGCGTTGCATCGCTGTCGAGCAAGAGGGTCGCCACGCCGGCCGGCTGCAGCTCGCGCGTCGTCACGACTACCGTGGGCTGTGCATCGGCGAGCATCTGCTCGCGCCGCGCCGCCGGGTACGCGGGATCGAGCGCAACGTAGCCGGCGCCCGCCTTCAGCGCGGCCAGCAGCGACACCAACAGCTCCGGCGAGCGCTCCAGCGCGAGTCCGACGCGCCGCTCCGGGCCGACGCCGCGTGCAATGAGCAGATGCGCGAGCCGATTCGCGCGCGTGTTCAGCGTTGCATAGCTGACCCGCTCGTCGCCGAAACGCAGCGCGGTCGCCGTCGCGCGCAGCGCCGCCTGCGACGCGAAGGCCGCCGCCAATGTCGGTAGCGCAGAGCGCTCGATCTGCGCCGGCGCGCCGACCCGCGGCTGCTTTTCATGCGGCGACAGCAGGTCGAGGCGGCCGATCGGCAACTCGGCGCGCGCCTGCAGGAGCCCCCCGAGCAGACACGCCCAGCGCTGCGCGTGCGCCTGCAGGTCGCGGACCGCGTAGTGCGCCGGATGCGCGTTGAATTCGACCGTGAGGTCGCGGCCGTCGAGCCGGTCGTACAGCGTGATCGCGAGATCGGCGACCGGCCAGTTGCCGACGTTGTCGATGCGCGCGTCGAGCCCGGCGAAGCGCAGGTCGTAGTCGAAGCTGAGCGCGTTGACGACCAGACCCCACGGATCCGGATCCTCCGGTCGCAGCCCGAGATCGCGGCGCAGGTCGTGGCTCGGGTAGCGCTGGTGGCGCATCAATTCGCGCAAGCCCTTGGCGACCTTCGCGATCGCCGCGCCGACGCCATCACCCGGCTGCAGCGCGATGCGCAGCGGCAGCACGTTCGAGCACATGCCGAAGGTGTCGCGCAGTCCGGTGCCCGCGCGCGCGGTGACCGGGATGCCGAGGGTCGGCTCGCGGCTGCCACTCAGGCGATGCAGGTAGATCGCCGCGGCAGCAGTCATCAATTGCGCAAGCGTGACACCGCCCGACTTCGCGCCGAAGGTGCGCAGCGACGCAATGAAGTGTGCCGGCAGGATGACGCGGCTCTGAATGAAACCGGCCAGCGTGCCAGGCTCGCTACCCGACACGGTAGCCGGCGGCGAGCGTGACGGCAACGCGGTGGACCAGAAATCGCGGTCGCGCCGAAAGCGCTCCGAGTTGCGGTAGCGCTGCTCTTCGTCGACGATGCGGCGCCACGCGCCCGCCGGCGGCAGCGCGGCGGGGACGCCTTGCACAAGGGCCGAATAGCGTGCCGCCACGCGCGATGCGATGAGATGGCCGCTGCTGCCGTCGGCAACCAGGTGGTGCACGCAGAAGTAGTAGACGTGATGCTCCGGTGCCAGACGCAGCAATGCCACTTCGTACAGCGGGCCATTGAACAGGTCGAAGCTGCGTCGAACCGCGTCGCGCATCCAATCGCGCGCGCGCTGCGCGGCATCGCCTTCGTGTACCAGGTCGATCAGCGCAAGCTCGACCTTGCCTGGCTCGCCTTCGACTTGCGCCGGAGCGCCCTGGGTGACGACGAACCGCAAATGCAGCGCTCGCATCTCGATCAACGTCAGCCGGACCGCGTCTCGAAAATGGCCGACGCGAAGCGGTCCGCGCAGCTCGATAGCCTCTGCAAGGTTGAAATGCGGCGCCTGGGGCGCAAGCATCTGCGCGAGCCAGACACCCAGCTGGGCTGAAGACAAACCTGCTTGTTCTTGATTGACCTGGTTGCGCATCGCGACGCGCTGCCCTTCGGGTCGTGCAGAGCGCGGCAGCATACCTGAGCGTTCAATTCATGCAAGCGCTTCGACACACGCTGCTCGGCGAGCGCGGACGCGAATCAATCGGACCGCGTGCCGTTGGCCGGGGCACTGGCTGCACGTGCGTCCGTCCGCGCTGCATGAGGCGGCAGCGTGAAGCGCGGACCGGGCGTGAATCCTCGAAATCGCATTGCGACGCCGGGCCGGCAAGCAAAGCGTTGACCAAGCAAGCGTGGCCGCGTAAGGTGACCACCACCGCAACCGGTTGCAGCGATCGGTTGGACATTGCTCAGGCGAGTTTCGCTCGCCGCACTCTCATGCTCTGATATCGGCTGCTGTCAATTTGATTGCGGACGGACACGAGTTGCTCGTTCGTGCCGCGAGATCGCCTGTGCAATTGCCCCTGCAGATTGGGAGTACCGACGATGACTCTTCGGATTGTTGGCTTCAACCTGAGCCACGACAGCAGCGCATGTCTGGTTGAGGACGGCCAGGTGCGCGCCGCCCTGGCGTTGGAACGGACGTGCCGGGTCAAGCGGGGCGTCGTCCCCGTGCACGCCTACGCGTCTGCAATGGCCGATCTCACCCGGCAACTGCTGGTTGGCGCACAGGTCGGCCACGCGGACATCGACTACTGGATCGCAACCTCCACCGAGTCCCGGGACGACGACGATGAGCGCCGGCTCGCCAGCACGATCGGTCTGCTGATGCCGCCGGACCGCTGCCTGGCGTTGCCACATCCCGGACATCATCTGGCGCACGCCAGTTCGGCCTTCTACACGTCAGGCTTTGACGCAGCCGCAGCGATCGTCATCGATGCCTACGGTTCTCTGATAGGCTCCCGGCGCGAGCGGGAGACTGCATTCGAGTTCACCTGCTCCGGCCCGCCCCGCACTCTCGTCCAGAACGTGCGCGACCATGAACGCATTGCCGGGCGCGCGCGAGACGGGCTGCTGTGGGCGCCTGAAACACTCAGCGGCATCGGCGAGATTTACCGGGTCGTCACGCTCGCGCTCGGCTTCAACGAGTCCGGAACGACCTACGACGACGCCGGCAAGACGATGGGACTGGCCGCCTACGGGCAGCGGTTGTCCTCCGAGAATCTGTTTATCAAGGTCGGGCCGGCCGGACTGTCGTTCGATGGGGCGGCCGACGCAATGGTCGAACTCGGGCTGGCAGTCCGGCACAACGACGGCCTGCGCTTGCTTCCTCGTCCCAGCGGCGCGCCGCTGCAGCAGTTTCACCGCAATCTGGCTGCCCAGGTCCAGGCGGAGTTCGAGGACGCCTGCCTGCACCTGACCCGAGACGTACTAACCCGCACGAGTTGCCGCTACTTGGTATTGGCCGGTGGATGCTTCCTCAACTCGGCGGTCAACGCCCGGATCCTGCGCGAGACCGGCGTCGAGCGGCTGTACATCTTCCCGGCCGCGACTGACGACGGCAATGCGGTGGGTGCGGCGCTCTACGCGCACCATGTGCTGCTCGGGGCAGGGCGGGTACAAGTCAAGCCCGACCGTCGGTTGCCACATGTGTTTCTCGGCCCGCCACGGCTGGCAGACTGCGATGTGGCGGCGCTGGCTGATCGGTGGCGCCTGCGCTCGCGCCGACACACCACCAAGGGTGCAGTGGCTGAAGCTGCGGCCGCGGCCATCGCCCGAGGCGAGATCGTGGGCTGGTTCCAGGACCGCGCGGAATTCGGTCCGCGGTCCCTCGGCGCGCGGTCGATCCTGTGCCACCCTGGCATCAAGGGCATGAAGGACAGACTCAATGCCCGCGTGAAGTTCCGCGAGGCGTTCCGACCGTTCGCCGCGTCCGTTCTTGCTGAACACGCTGCAAAGTGGTTCGACCTGCCCGCAGACGACAGCCCGTTCATGCTGCTCGTCTGCCCGGTGTTGGCCCCCCAGGCCGACATGATCAGCGAAGTGGTGCACGCAGACGGCACCTGCCGAATACAAACGGTCAACGACGACCTTCCAGGTCCGTTTCGCGAGTTGTTGGAGGCGTTCGAAGACGCAACGGGCCTGCCAATGGTGCTCAACACATCGTTCAACCTTCGTGGTTCGCCCATCGTGGAATTTCCTGAAGAAGCTGTCGACTGTCTCTACGGCTCCCGCCTCGATCGGCTGTTCCTGGGCAACTACGAGATCGAGGCGCCCGACCTGGCCGCGATCACGCCGCTGCGCTCGCCTGCGGATGTGCACGTCATCGTTCGAGACGCGCAGATGCGGCAGCGGTTGCTCGACAGCATTGCGCACACGGTAGCGGTCGTCGCTCCCACCGGTGGCAGGCGGCAGCGCGTTGAGGGGATTCGCCTGCAACTGTTCGACCGCGCGACCGGAGCTCTGACGATTCGGCAGATTGCTGCAGACATCGGCGTTGAAGAATCCGACGTGGTTGACGAGGCCCTGGAACTGAGGAGACACGGTCTCGTGCACTGGGCGGAGTTGCCCGCGTTGCCGACCTCTCGTTTATCGCTGCCCCAGTACGATCCGCAGACCCTGGCCGCATGAAGCGCCTCCCGGATTGCAAGCAAGCTGCCAGGGAAGAATAGGTAAGGATCCACTGAAAATGTCCATGCGCACGGCTACAGCCTGCAGGCCGACGGCAGCTGGCTCGACGAAACCGTGCTGCTGCCGCCGGGCGCGATCGGCAGCGCCGGCGTGATGGTGTCCGATGTCGGCGACATGCGGCGCTGGGTCGAAGCCTATGTCGCCGGCACGACCAACAGCGCGGCCACGCAGGCGGCCAGGCTGCAATGCGTCGATACCGGCATTGCCGGTGTGCGCTTCGGCCTGCGCATCGGCTGCACCGGCGGCTGGTACGGCTACACCGCGGTGGGCGTGTGCGTGGCCGCCGACAGCTGCGATTCGAGCTACAGCAACGGCAGCGGCGCCAGCGTGGTGGCCTACGCCATCACCGACCCCAAGGTCGCCACGGCGGCGAGCGTGCGCGCGACGCTGTACTACCAGTCGATCCCGCCGTACTTCCTGCAGCAGCGCGCGACCGACGCCACCGGCACCGACACCGATCGGCTGAAGTTCTTCCGCCAGAACCTCGAAGTCGCCGGCACCGCGATTGAGAACTGGAAGCTGCGCATCGTGTCGGCGACGCAGACGTTGCCGTAGCGGTGCGCTGTGATCGACGTTGGAAAGGGTCCCGTACTGACCACGCCTAGGAGATGCCACATGGGTTCATCGCGCCGTGTTTTTCTTTCGGCCGCCGCATCGCTGACGGCCACTGCCGCAACGGCAACAACCGCAGGGCCGCCCAGGCAGCACGGTCTCGTGCGCCGCATCCTCGAAGACTTCAACCGTCTGCCCGGCGTCAAGGGCCTGAAGATATGGGTGCCCGGCGGCGAGGGCCGCGGCGGCGGGCGCGAGTTCCTCGCCACCATCGCGCCGGACACGCCGTTGTTCTGCGCCAGCTCGTTCAAGGCTTTCGTGCTGGCCGAGTACCTGCGCCGCACCGAAACCGGCGACACCTCGCTCGGCGAGCTGCTGCCGGTGGACGACAGCGTGTGGTCGTTCGGCGCACCGGTGCTGACGCCGCTGCCGGGCACGATGAGCGGTCAGTACCAGGCGTTGTCGACCCTGGAGGCGATGATCTCGCGCAGCGACAACACCGCCACCGACATGGCGCTGAAGCGGGTCGGTGTCGAGAACGTGCGTGCGTTCATTGCCTCCGCAGGCCTCACCCAGGCGCGCATCCCCAACAGCACGCGGCAATTCTTCGCCTACGTCGGCGGCGCGCAGAACTGGCCGACGGCGTCCTGGTCCGACCTCCTGGCGCTGGCGCAGAGCAACTCTCCACCGGCCGACCGCATCATCAACAACGTGCAGACGATGGCGGTGTCGCCGCACGACTTCGTGTCGTTCTATTCGCGCGCGCTGCAGGGCGTGTTCTTCAACAAGCGAGAGACACTGGAACGCTTCCGTTCGGTGCTCGCGCTGGCCGATGCGATCCCGCTGACGATGCCGCTCGGCGTCAACGCGTTCATGAAGGGCGGCAGCATCGACTTCGGCGGCGAACACGCGCTGTCGATCGCCGGCGGCATGTTCATTCCACCGCGGCGCTGGGCCTATTACAGCCTGATGATCAACTGGACCGATGCGCAAGGTGGCGAGGTCGCCGACGTGCAGGGCCCGTTCACCGCGACTTGCAAGCGCATCTTCACGATGCTGCGCGACGCCATCGTGGAGGACCGGCCATGAACACGCTCTTGCTGTGCACGAGCCTGCTGATGGCGCTGTGCGCTTGCGGCGGCGAAGACGATGCACCGACAGCGCTGCCGGCCGCGACGCAGGCTGCGATTGACAGCATCGTCGAGACGCAACTCGCCGCCGGCAACCTGCCGGGCGCGGTGGTGCTGATCTCGATCCCCGGCGAGGGCGAGATGGTGAAGGCCTACGGCAAGGCCAACCTGCAGACGCAGGCGCCGCGCACCACCACCGACCCGTTTCGCATCGCCAGCATCACCAAGACCTTCACCGCGACGGCGGTGTTGCAGCTCGTGGGCTCCGGCAAGCTCGCGCTGACCGATACGGTATCCAAGTGGTACCCGGGTTTTCCGAACGGCGAGCAGATCACCGTCGACCACCTGCTGCGCATGCGCAGCGGCATCGTCGATCCGTTCGACGGGGCCTTCCTGCGTGCGTACTACGCCGACCCGCTGATGCAACTCGAGCCCGACGAGGCGATCGCACGCGCGGCAGCGCTGGGCGCGCAATTCGAGCCGCCCGACACGGTGACGCGCTACAACAACCTGAACTACGTGCTGCTCGAACGCATCGCCACCCAGGTCGATGGCCGGCCGATGCAGGCCCAGCTCGACGAGCGGGTGTTCCGGCCGCTCGGCATGCGCGATTCGATCTACCCGAGCGACACCGCGCTGCCCGGCGGCACGCGCGGCTACAGCCTGGACGAGACGACGCTGCAGTTCGTCGACAAGACGGTGCTGAACCCGACCGTTGCCGGTGGCGCCGGCGCGATCATCTCGAGCTTGCGCGACCTCGCGCTGTATGCGCGCGCAATGTGCACTGGCAGCCTGCTGTCGTCGCAACAGTTGCAGCGTGCGCGTCTGCAGGGCACGGCGTTGCAGGGGGGGCCCGACTTCATCAAGTACGGCGCCGGTGTGTTGCAGCTCGGCCAGTTCTGCGGCCACAACGGCACGATCCTCGGCTTCAGCAGCGAGATGTTCTACCTACCGGCCAAGGATGCGGTGATCGTCGTCAACGTCAACCGGCTTGATGCCGACGACCACAGCCAATCGACCGAGTTGTTCCTGCTGCTGACCAAGCAGTTGTTTGCGCAGTATGTGAACTGGTAGGGCGGCGCCACACGAACAGCGAGTCATGCTTGATCAGGCGGGCAACGAACATGTCGGCTGACCGGGCGTTCCATCTCGTCGTCGCGTGGGCGCGGCCCGCCATCATCGCGGCGTTGGCGCTGCTGCTCTGCACGACGCCCCCGATACGTCCGCCGTTGCGGCGTCGGGCCGCGCGCAGCGGCTCGCACCGCCGCTCGAACGCCGACTGGCGACGAGCGACGATCTGCCGTGCCCGTCCGGCGTGCATAACGTGGCCGCGACGAACTACAAAGGCCAGTCGCTCGTCAACGCAAACTTCAACCGCCGCAGCCTCGTCAACGCCGACTTCTCCGGTGCCACGCTCGACGGCGTCGTGTTCGTCGGTGCAGACCTGCTGGGTGCCAACTTCAGCGGCGCGACGTTCCTCGGCAGCAAGGCCGGCTTCCCGAACGACTTCACGCTGGCCAACCTGACGAACGCGTGCTTCTTCAACGCATGGTTTCTGGCCACTGTCGCGCCTTCGACCCGGCGGAGGCGCGGCCGCGCTTTCGCAAGGCAACGCTGAACTGTGAATTCTTCGATCGGTGGGCCGCCTTCGCCATGTGGTCATCACCGACGGCGCCGAAGTGTTCTGGCAGGCGCCGTCATGAGCCGTCATGTTGCGGCGAGATGGCGAGAAAGGCCGCGCCACCGACCCCGACGGCGATGCGGTGCGATTCAGCGCCGAGAACCTGCCGCCGTTCGCGCGGCTGCGCGACAACGGCGACGGCAGCGCGACGATCGAGGTCCATGCGCAGGCCGCCGACGCCGGCAGCCACTTGGTGACGCTGATCGCCACCGATGTCGATGAAGACCCGCAGGCGACGCGACTCGAGCTGCCGCTGCGCGTGCGCTCCAAGGCCTTGGTGCGCTCATGCGGTTTCCTCGTCGACTGTGGGCAATCGGCCAGTCAAGCAGTCTAGCTATCGAGCAGCCGCAGCGTGTGCTGCAGCATCAGCAGCTCTTCGTCGGCAGGGACGAGTCGGGCGCTGGCACTTCCGGCTGACGCCGACGCTGAAGCTGAAAACGCAGTTTCAGTGCAGACGGGTCGGGACCCGAAGTTCGAGGTTCACTTCGCGAACGCGTCTCGCAATCGTCTTCCGTGCACGGCCTGTTCGCGCCATGATGAAACCTATCTGGAACGCGCGTGTCAACTCACTCAACACGAAGCTTGGTACGAGCACTAGCAGATCGTCGGAGGTCAGGTTGTCGGCGCGAGGCTTGGGCCAGATCTGCGAGGCCGACTTGAGAAAGAACTGACGCTCGCGCTCGCGGGTATGTTGGGTCAGAAACGCCTTCACCGGAGTTCGCGCCGCTTCCAGCACCGTCGCTACGTCGTTCGCCGCAGCACCAGGCGCACCAAGCGTGCGCCCGCGCAGGCCCTCGTCGATGGCCATACCCACCGGCGCCATGATGTAGATGCTGAGGATCACGGCGATGCCGTTGAGCACCATGTTCGGCGGTGTCTGCTGCAGGCCCAGCGCTGCGCGCAACAGCCCGAAAACGATGACCAGCTTGGTGTAGCTGGTCAGCATCAGCGCGGCAAACGATGCCAGGCCGAACGCGACGATCAGCGCAACCAGCGTGACCGGGTCGGGCAGGCTACTCACGCGCGTTCGGGGCGAATTCCGCTACGCGAACGCCGAGCCGATCGCCGCTGTTGGCGGAGGTTCAATCCGCCAAGAAAAAACGCCCGCGATAGCGGGCGCTTGCATTTGGCAGGCAGGCGCGGTGAAAAGGCTCGCTGCCTCGCCCAGCAAGACTCCGGTGAACGCTTGGCGCACATGCGCCGTCTGGTCAGCGGTTGTGCCCGGGGTTGTCCTTCAGGAACTGCGCGAAGCCAGCCGGCGTCATCAGGTCGCCCTTCATCATCTTGTCGCGTTCGGCCGCAGGCATCTTCTTCATCTTTTCCATCGCCATGTCGAACTGCTTGCCCATCTCGTCGAGGTATTCGGCCTTCGAGATCATGCCGTCCTTGTTCCTGTCGCAGCAGTTGTAGTCCAGCGCGGACGCCGAAAATGGTGCAAGAGCAAAGGAAAGAGCCAGCGCGCTGGCAGCCAATCCGAGTTTTTTCATCAGTCTTCTCCGTAGGGGTTGGTTCGGTGGATGACACCCGATGGCCTTTTCTGGGGCGAACGCATCCCACGGCTTGCCAATCGGCAAGCCGCTTCGTTTGCGGGAACTCCAACCGCCATCGAGGCGTTCGAGCCCCCCTTTGGTCGTTGAAGCGGGCTCGCCGTCGTCAGTCGATGCGGGCAGCGGCGTATTACAGGGCAGCTGCAAGACTTGTTGTGCCGCCGCTGCCGCGCGCTGTGCAGCGCATCGCTTTACGCAGCTTTACGCCGCGTACGTCGGCCCCTCACAGGGCTGGCGCATTCTTGCTCCACTGATCATCCGCTTTCACCCTTCAAGGAGTTCTCCATGTCATTCGCACTTTCCAAGATTCGCTCTGCCTCAGTCCCTGGGGCGCGCCTGGCCGGCACGGCACTGCTGGTGGCCGTGCTCGGCACGGTCACCCTTTCGGCCTGGGCCCAACCCGGCGGCCCTGGTCGTCACGGCGGCCACGACGGTGCCGGCATGGGCATGATGATGGGCGGCCGCGGCCTCGAGCGCATGCTCGACAGCGTCAACGCGACAGCCGAGCAGCGCAGCCAGATCCAGGCCATCGCCGAGCGCGCCAAGGCCGACATGCAAGCCCGGCGCGAAGCCGGCAAAGGCCAACGCGGGCAGATGATGAGTCTGCTTGCGCAGCCGGTGGTCGATGCCGCCGCGGTCGAAGCGCAGCGCGCGCAGATGATGCAGCAGCATGACCAGGCCTCGCGCGTCATGACGCAGGCCTTGCTCGATGTCAGCCGCCTGCTGACGCCCGAGCAGCGCAAGCAACTCGCCGAGCGCGCTGCGCAGCGCCGCTCGATGATGGAGCGCCACAAGGACGAGCGCAAATCGCTCGAAGGTGCCAGCGCACCACGTTGATCTATTCTCGCTTTCTGCGAGCCTGCCCCGGCGCATGCAGCGTCCGGGGCTTTTTCAAGTCATGACAACCCCATCGCAACGCCTGCTGCTGATCGACGACGACGCCCGCCTGACCGCGATGGTGGGCGACTACCTGCGCAATGCGGGCTTTCGCGTCGATACGGCGCTGACCCTGGCCGAGGGCCGCACGCGATTGCAGGCCGAGGCCTACGACGCGCTGCTGCTCGACCTGATGCTGCCCGACGGCGACGGCCTGGACTTCACACGCAGCCTGCGCGCCGACGCGCGCACGCGCCGCCTGCCGCTGTTGATGCTGACCGCACGCGGCGAGCCGATGGACCGCATCGTCGGCCTCGAACTCGGCGCGGATGACTACCTCGGCAAGCCTTTCGAGCCGCGCGAGCTGCTGGCACGCGTCAAGGCGCTGCTGCGGCGCGCGCAACCCACGGCGGCGGCCGATGAGGTGCTGATCTTCGGCCGCCTGGAGATCGACCTCGGCGCGCGCGAGGCGCGGCTCGACGGCCAGCGCTGCGACCTGACCAGCCACCAGTTCGACCTGCTCGCCGTGCTGGCGCAAAGCGCCGGCCGCGTGCTCTCGCGCGACCAGATCATGGACGCGCTGCGCGGCCACCCGATGGACGCCTTCGACCGCTCGATCGACGTGCACGTGTCGCGCATCCGCGCCGCCATCGAAGACGATCCGAAGGCGCCCAAGCGCGTGCTCACGGTGCGCGGCGCGGGCTACATCTTCACCAAGCGTCAAGACGCGGACAGCGAGTCTTGAAATCACTTTATCTGCGTATCTACCTGACGGTGGTCGCCGTGCTGGCGCTGTTCGCCATCGGCTCGGGGTGGTTGTTCCAGCAACAGGTGGAACGCGAGCGCGCGCGCTTCGAGACGCAAAGCGGCGAGCGCCTGAGCGCGTGGGCCGATCTGATCCAGCGCTCGCTGCCGCCGGCCGACGCGCCGCCGGAAGAACAGGCGAGTGCCTTGCGTGATTGGTCGCAGCGCTTGCGGTTGCCGATGGCGCTCGATGGTGCGGGCGGCGATCGCCTGGCCGAGAGCGACTCCTATGCGCGGCGCACCGCCGACACCGGCGCAGTGCGCGGCTACCCGGTGCGGCTGGAAGACGGGCGCGTGCTGTGGGTGCTGCGCGCGCCGCCGTCGGTGTCGCGGCCGGGCCGGGGCCCCGGGCCTATGGCGCCGCCGTGGTTGCGCGGTGCCGGGCTGGCGGCTCTGCTGGTGTTGCTGTTCCTGGGCGTGGCCGCGGGTGCGTATCCGGTGGTGCGCCGCCTGACGCGCCGCCTCGAAGGGCTCAAGCAGGGCGTCGAGCGCTTCGGCGCCGGGGCGCTGAGTCAGCGCGTCGATGATTCGGGCCGCGACGAGGTGGCTGCGGTGGCGGCGAGCTTCAACCAGGCGGCCGAGCGCATCGAACTGCTCGTCAACTCGCACAAGAATCTGCTGGCCAACGCCAGTCACGAACTGCGTTCGCCGCTGGCGCGCATGAAGATGGCGCTGTCGCTGATGGAGGACAGCAGCAGCGACGCCGTCCAGCGCGAACGTCTCGCCAGCGAGTTGCGCACCAACATCGGCGAGCTCGACGCCTTGGTCGAAGAGGTGCTGCTGGCCAGCCGTCTCGACACCCAGGCCGCGCTCTTCACGCCGCAGCCGGTGGACGTGATCGCGCTGGCTGCCGAAGCTGCGGCCCAGGTCGGCGCCGAGTTGCAGGCGGTGGAGGCACAACTCAGCGTGCCCGGCGACGAGCGCCTGCTGCGCCGCGCGCTGCGCAACCTGCTCGAAAACGCCAAGCGCTACGGCGGCGGCGAGATCACCTTGCACGCCGCGCGCACCGGCATGAGCAAGGGCGCTGGCGTCGAACTGCGCGTCTGCGACCGCGGCGCCGGCGTGCCCGACGCGCTGCGTGAACGCATCTTCGAGCCCTTCTTTCGCCTGCCCGGCCATGCCGAACGCGAGGGCGGGGTCGGGCTCGGTCTGGCGCTGGTCAAGCAGATCGCGCTGCGCCACGGCGGCACGGTGCGCTGCGAGGCGAATCCCGGCGGAGGCAGCTGCTTCGTGCTCAGCCTGCCGGCGGGTTAGCCGCATCGGCTTGCTGGTCCTGCCGCCGCAGCACCCAGGCCAGGAACCACACCAGACCGAGCGCCGCCGTGGCCAGGCCGGCGGTCGACGCGATCCAGAAGCCTCGTGCACCATGCAGCGCTGCGGGCACGTTGCCGCCGACGTTGAACGCCAGCGCATAACCACCACCCACGCCCAGGCCCCAGATCGACGTGGCGTAGATCAGCAGCGGCACCGTGGCAATGCGCCAGGCGCGCAGCGTGAACGAGGCCGTGATCTGCATCGCATCGACAAAGTGGAACAGCGCCACCCAGGCCAGCAGCGGCAACGCCGCCGCGACGATGATCTCGTTGTCGGTGTAGGTGCGCACGATGGCCTCGCGCGTGAAGAAGACCGCCGTGCCCAGCAGCAGCGCCACCAGTGCCGCAAACTCGATGCCGTGCCAGGCGACGCGCCGCGCGTCGTGCAGCGCACCGGCGCCGATGCTCTGCGCGGCCAGCGTGCCGGTGGCGTTGCCGAACGCCAGCGGCACCATGAACAACAGCGAGACCAGGTTGGCCGCAATCTGGTGCCCGGCCACCGGCGTGGCGCCGAAGCGCGAGATGAAGAACGCCATCGATGCAAATCCGGTGACCTCGATCAGCACCGAGCCGCCCATCGGGATGCCGAGCTTCAGTTGCGCCGCGAGCGCCGCCCAGTGCGGTGGCCGCAGGCCGCGGCCGAAGATCGCAAAGCGTGCATAGAACGCATCGCGCCGCAAGACGAGCCAGGACACCAGGACGACGCACCACATCGTGATCGCGGTCGACAGCCCGCAGCCCGTCACGCCCAGCGCCGGCAGGGGCCCCGCGCCATGGACCAGCAATGCAGCCAGCGGCACCTTCAACATCAACCCCGACAGCTGCAGCACCATCACTGCCTTGGGCCGCGACACGGCGATGTTGAAGCCGCGAAAGGCCGCAAACAGCAGCCCCGCCGGCAGGGCCAGCGCCAGGGCGAGCAGGTAGCTTTTCAGTCGGGCGGCCACTTCCGGCGTGGCCCGTGCCAGGGCGATGAAAGGCTGCGGAAAGGCGAGCAGGGCGCTGCCGAACAGGGCCAGCCCCAGCGCCAGCCACACCGCCTGGTGCAGTTGATCGCCCGCCGCCTCGTAGCGCTTGGCGCCGTAGAGCTGGCCGACGATCGGGCCCACCGCCAGCACCACGCCCATCAGGCCGATGAAGACCGTGATGTAGGCCGCTGAGCCGACCGCCAGCGCCGCCAGGTCGGTGGCCGTGTAGCGCGCCACCAGCACCGTGTCGACCGTGGCGAACAGCACCATCGCCACCTGGCCGGCGAACACCGGCCAGGCCAGCGGCACGATGCGCGCGACGCTGCCGCGCCAGGCCTGCGATGCCTGCCGGCGGCCCGCGCTCAAGCGCGGCTCCGCGCCGCGGTCGGAGTTGGATCGGCAAACGATGCCGCGTCCGGATGATCGACGCCGCTGGCCGTGCGCGCGCGCTCGGCATAGCGGTTGAAGCGCCACGCGGTGGCGTCCATCGTGATGCGGCGCCAGACGACGCGTTTTTCGCTCGGCGTCATCACCGGCCAATGCTGCACTTCATCTTCGGTGCGGCCGCAGCCCTTGCACACCGCGTCGCCCTGCGCGGTGGAGCAGATGGCAATGCACGGCGCATCGGGCGTGCTCGCATACCAATCGAGCCAGGCCGCCTTGGCCTTGGCCGGCATCGAGTCTTCGTCGCAGTCGTGCTCGCGGTAATAGACCATCAGCGCATAGACCTCGGCGAGCGCGCGCACCTCGGCGCAGGCGGTGATGCCGTCCGGCGACGGCCGCCGTTCGCGCCACCAGTTGATGGCGCGTTCGATGTCGGTGATGTGGATGCCGGCCATGTGCCTTGCGCTGCCCTGCGAATGGCGCTGTCGCTGTCAACAAAAAAAGGGGCGCAAAGCATAGCGCCCGCGGCGCGCCCGGGCGGCGGCGGCGCGCAGCGCGTGCGCTTAGGGCGTCTTGTCTGCAGGCGCGGGCTGGGGCGCCGCGTCGCCCTGCGCCGGCTCCGGCGCCGACTCGGTGCCCGTCGTCTTGCGCTGGGCCTTTTCTTCCTTCTTGCGCTTCTTGGCCAGCTCGCGCTGGCGCTTCTCGAACTGGTAGTTGGGTTTTGCCACTCGGTGTGTCCCTGTGGGTTGGTGGGTGATGCGTCGCCGACGATACCCCATGTGCGCGGCGGTGAGGTTGCCGGTGTGTGGTTGGCCGGCGGCACGCAACCGGTCAACGCCCGGGTGGGGCAGATTCCTTGAACGGGCCACATTGGAGGAACTTGCAGTTGGTGCCTTGGCGGGCGTCGGCTATCGTCTCGCTCCAATGAACACTGTAGACACATGGGGGGGCGTGAGCACACCCGAGCAGCTTGCCCGCGCAGAGACTGACCGCCTGCTGGCCGCCGCCGGCTGGGCGGTGCAGGACTTCAAGCAGGCCAACCTGCATGCTTCGCGCGGTGTTGCGCTGCGCGAATTCCCGCTCGTTGCCGGCCATGGCGAAGCCGACTACCTGCTCTACGTGGACGGCAAAGCCTGCGGCGTCATCGAAGCCAAGAAGCGGGGTGCCACGCTCAGCGGCGTGGAAATCCAGTCCGCACGTTATGCGCAGGGCTTGCTGGAAGCGGCGCTGGAACAGTTCAGGTTGATTGCGGCGGATTTAGGAACGGCATCCAACTGAGGCAGGAGGTGAGCATGGGTAGACGACGCAACTCCACCGCTGACGACATCGTCGATCTCACAGCAATGGTGCCGTGGTGGGTAGGTGTGTTGCTGGCCATGCTGTCGTACTTCCTGCTGCACGTGGTCGCGACACAACCCATAACGATCGACCCCAAGGCGCCGTCGTTCGTCGGTATTTTGTTCAAGGGGCTGGCTACCGGAGGTCAGTACTTTCTGCCGATCATTTTTCTGGCGGGAGCGGCAATGTCCGCCGTTCGGCGTCGACGCGCCTCCGAGCTGGTGGCAAACGTCCGCCAGCGCAATGACGCGCGAGCCGTCAACGAGATGTCCTGGCGCGAGTTCGAAGTGTTGGTGGCCGAAGCCTTTCGCATTCAGGGCTACCAGGCAGTCGAGACCGGTGGCGGCGGCGCGGACGGCGGCGTGGACCTTGTGCTGACCCGAAGCCGCGAGAAGTACCTCGTGCAGTGCAAGCAGTGGAAGGCCCACAAGGTGGGCGTGGAGGTTGTGCGTGAGTTGTACGGTTTGATGTCGGCGCACGGCGCGGCCGGCGGGTTCGTGGTCACGTCGGGCACGTACACGGACGAGAGCCGGCGCTTTGCCGAGGGCCGCAACGTGCAACTGATCGATGGCGCGAAGTTGAATCAGATGCTGGGTGCTGCGCAAACAACGAAGAGAGCGACAACGCCGGCCGCGACAGCGCCGGTTGTGCACGTAGCCGATCAGCCTTTGTGCCCACGTTGCGGTAGCGGCATGTCACGCCGTCTGGCCAAGCGTGGTTCAAATACCGGGTCATACTTCTGGGGCTGTGCAACGTACC
Organism: uncultured beta proteobacterium; assembly: GCA_963706685.1. Taxonomy (GTDB): domain Bacteria; phylum Pseudomonadota; class Gammaproteobacteria; order Burkholderiales; family Burkholderiaceae_C; genus CADEEN01. Next base: position 393,639 of record CAVPMY010000017.1, on the reverse strand, counting down.
CAGATTGCAGAGGCACTCGAGCCATTGAATGAGGAGGAGACGGATCGTCACGATGCCGAAACACTGTGACGTCATGACGTCACAATGCTATAATGTCGCATCTTTGAATCCAACCATCATGTCCAGCGCACTCGAACCTGTCCGCTCCACGGTCTACTTGGAACCTGACCTGCACCAGGCGTTGCGCTTGAAGTCGGCGCACAGCCGGCGCAGCATGTCCGAGATCGTCAACGAGGCGTTGCGTCAAGCACTGCGCGAAGACGAAGCTGACCTTGCAGCCGTGCGTTCGCGTGCCAAGGAGAAGTCGCTGAGCTACGAAGACTTCCTCGCCAAGCTCAAAGCGAATGGCACGCTATGAACTGCAGGTCAAGCCGTCGGTGGCGAAAGACCTCCGCGGCATCCCCAAGGCGGATGTCAAGCGTGTACTGAGTCGTATGCAGGCCTTGCGCGAGAACCCGCGCGGGCCAGGTTGCGAAAAGTTGGCCGGCAACGCCGAACTCTATCGCGTGCGACAGGGCGTCTATCGCATCGTCTACTCGATCGATGACCTGCGGGTGATCGTGGAAGTGGTGAAGGTGGGCCACCGAGGCGAGGTTTACCGCGGCGTCTAACCAACTCGAATCTCCACGTTCAACCGGTCACCGGCTCCCCAAACACATCCCTGTACGACACATACACCGTCAACAGCATCACCGGCAACAGGACCAACCAACCCAGCGCGAGCGGGATCGAGGCGACGATCGACAGCACGATCTGGATCACGCCGTAGACCAGGAAGGCCAGCCAGTTGCGGATCACGCCGCGCAGGCTGGCCATCGCCGCCTCCACCGGCGGCACGTTGCGAAAGACCACCAGTGCCGGGGCAAACCACAGCGCTGCGGTGGCCAGCAGGCCGACCAGCAGGATCACCAGCATCGCCAGCATGCCGGCGCCCATGGCGGGCAACAAGGCGCCCAGGTCGCCCATGTTGCCGCGCTGCATGGCGCCGGCGTGCATGCCGAACAGGGCGCCGGCGCCGAGCAGGCCGGCGACCAGGAACATGACGATCGTGACACCGGCAAGCAGCGCGCCGAGCACGATCAATGGCGTCAGCCGCTCGCTCTTGAAGCAGGCAAAGAGGTCGGCCAGTTCGAGCGCGCCGCCGCCTTCGACCTTGCGCGCAGCCACCATCCAGCTGGCGACGAATACGGGCATCAACAGCGAGGTCGCCAAGGTGCCGAGAAACGGCACCATGCTGATCAACAGGAAGCCGATGATCAGGATCACGGCCAGCACCACCCACAGCAGCGCGCTGCGCATGAACAGCGCCCAGGCCTCGCTCCACCAGGCGACGCCGCGGCCGGCGTCGATCGTGCGCGCTTCGACCGTCGTGGTAGCCACTGCGCCGTTGTCCATGATCACCTCCCGTGCGGTGTGGTTGTGGATGACTTCATTGTGCGCTAGCCACCTGCCACGCGGCCCAGGCCAGGCAGGCCCAGGCCGCGAGCCACGCCACGCCGCCGAGCGGCGTCACGGCGCCCAGCCAGCGCACACCGCCGAGGGCGAGCCCATACAAGCTGCCCGAGAACAGCAGCGTGCCGGCCACGAACAGCCAACCGCTGGTCGTGACAGCCGCGCCGGGCCAGCGCGTCGCGGCCCAGGCCACGGCCAGCAGCGCCAGCGCATGGAACATCTGGTAGCGCACGCCGGTTTCGTAGACGGCCAGCATCTCCGGCGCGAGCCGCGCCTTGAGCGCATGTGCGCCGAACGCACCGAGCGCGACCGCGATGCCGGCGCTGGCGCTGCCGAGGGCAAAGAACAGTCTGTCCATCGCGGCATTGTGAGGGCGCGACTACAGTCGATGCATGAGCAAACTGTTCGAACCGCTGCGCATCGGCAACCTTGAACTCGACAACCGCATCATCGTCGCGCCGATGTGCCAATACTCGGCGGTCGACGGCACGGCGAGCGATTGGCACCTGATCCACCTCGGTCATCTGGCGCTGTCGGGGGCGGGGCTGTTGATCCTCGAGGCCACGGCGGTGACGGCCCAGGGCCGCATCACACCGGGTTGTCTGGGCCTGTACAGCGATGCCAACGAAGCTGCACTGGTGAGCGTGCTGGCATCGATGCGCGCCCATTCGCCGATCAAGATCGGCATGCAGCTGGCGCACGCCGGGCGCAAGGCCTCGAGTCATGTGCCCTGGCATGGCGGGCAGCAGATCCGTGCCGGCGAACCCGGCGCCTGGCCGGCGGTGGCACCGTCGGCGCTGCCGCACCTGCCGACGGAAGATGCACCCATGGCGCTCGATCGCGAGGGTCTCCAAGCCGTGCGTCAGGCCTTTGCCGATGCGGCGCGGCGGGCCACGCGACTCGGCCTCGATGGGCTGGAGATTCACGCCGCGCACGGCTACCTGATGCACCAGTTCCTGTCGCCGCTGGCCAACCGGCGCAGCGACGAGTACGGCGGCAGCCTCGACAACCGCCTGCGCTTTCCGCTCGAAGTATTCGACGCGGTGCGCGACGCCTTTGCGCCCGACAAGCCGGTGTGGGCGCGCATCTCGGCCACCGATTGGGTGGCCGACGGTTGGGACATCGAGGGCACGCTGGCGCTGTCGCACGCGCTCAAGGCGCGCGGCTGCGCGGCCATCCATGTCTCGAGCGGCGGCGTCTCGGCGCAACAGGCGATCAAGCTCGGGCCGGGTTACCAGGTGCCGTTTGCGCACCGCGTCAAGGACGAAGTCGGCCTGCCGACGATCGCCGTGGGCCTGATCACCGAGCCCGAGCAGGCCGAGGCCATCATCGCTTGCGGCGAGGCCGATGCGATCGCGCTGGCCCGCGCCATGCTCTACGACCCGCGCTGGCCCTGGCATGCCGCGGCCAAGCTCGGCGCGCAGGTCACCGTGCCGCCGCAGTACTGGCGCTCGCAGCCGCGCGAGTTCAAGGACTTGTTCAAGGGCGCGGCGTTCGGCCAGCGCTGAAGAATCGACGCCGGGCCATCCGTGAATCTCTGAATCAAGATGCGGCGATTGCCGCGCGTCGGCTAGCGGACCGGCAGCACGCGCATGCCCAGCGCCTTGCCGTCGGGGCCGTCGAGCACCTGCACGGTGACCTGGCGCGCTCGCACGCCGGCAGGCAGTGGCAGGTTGCCGCGCACGATGGCGAAGGCGCCGACGGATATGTTCACCGGATCGAGCGCGAGTCGCGTCTGGGCGCCGCGCGCGGTCAGGCCGAGTACGTTGAGCTGCATCACGGCCGCCAAGGGCTGGGCGGTCGCGCCGTCGCGCGTCAGTACGATGTCGTAGGCCAGCGCATTGTCTTTGGCGGTGAAGCTCGCGGTGCGTACTTCGACCGCGCCGCCGCGCGGATCGGCGGGCAGTGCGTCGATCAACGCCGCCATGTCCTCACGCAGTTTCTGCGCCTCGGTGCGCGGCGCGGCGAGCTCGTCACTTTGGCGCTTCATCGCGGCCTGCGCAGTTGCGAGTTGCTGGGCGGTGGTGGCCAGCTGGGCCTTCAGGCTCTTGCGTTCGGCGTCGGCCAGTTCATAGGCGCTGCGCAGCTCGCGCGAGGCTTCGACGGTGAGCCGCGGCGGCAGGAACTCCTGCTGCAGCAGCCACAGGCCGCCGGCACCGATGGCGATGCCGACGAGCAACAGCACCAACCAACGCGGCGGACGCCCGCCGCCGCGGCGCCGGCTATAGCTGATGACGACGGGTTTGGATTTGCCGAACATGGGGTCGTAGTGTCACGGGGCTTGAAGGGTGTGCAAGGGTACAACGGTCGTGGCGGCCATCGGCTGCAGCACGGCGTGGCCCGGAATTGATCTGGATCGTCCTCGGATCGATCGGCGCACGGTAGAAGTGCACGATGAAGATCGATCTTGCTTTTGCTGGCGCCGTGCTGAGCATCGCCTGCGTACCGATGGCGGGCCAGGCGCTGGCGCAATCCTCGAACCCCGCAGCGCCGGCCGCGTCTGCCGGCCGAGGCGAGTTGCTCTACAGCACGCATTGCGGCGCCTGCCACAGCACGCAGATGCATTGGCGCGACAACAAGCGGGCCACCGATTGGGACTCGCTCAAGGCGCAGGTGCGGCGCTGGCAGGGCGTGGCCCGGCTGGATTGGACCGAGGCCGATGTCGAGCAGGTGGCGCGCTACCTCAACGACACGATCTACGGTTATCCCGAGCCGGCCCGGGTCGGCCTGCTTGCGGCGCCGCGCGTCGACACACCCTAGGCAGGTTCATTTGTAGTGTGCGATCGGCGCGTAGCGGCCGGCACTCGATTGCACGAGTGCATAGCCATGCACCGGCCAGCGCAGCGACAGCGGCCGGGCCGGTGGTGTGGCGCCGGCGGCGCGACGCGCCAGCGTGACGTGCGGGCGCCAGGGGCGCGGCTCAAGCGGCAGTTCCAGCACGCCCAGTGCCTGCGCCAAGGCGTCGTGCAATGTGGCCAACGACGCAGGCCATTGGCTCGGGCTGAAGACGGCGCAGCGGTTGGGCCAGCACGCGGTGGTGTCCAGCGTCAACGTCAGGCGCGGCACCGCGACGCGCAGGCCCTGTATCACTTCGGCCACGCGCAGCGTGGGCACGTTGCCGATGAAGTGCAGCGTCAGGTGCAGCTTGTCCGGCGCCGTGATGGTGGCGTCCGCGGGCCACCGCCACCGTGATTGCTCGGCGCACAGCGCGCGGCGAACGGCCGGCGTCGGCCACAGGGCGATGAACAGCCGGGCATCGGCGCCAGGTGCGGTGTTTTCCATGATCTGCGGCGTTGAAAGTAGCATGGCGGCATGGCTGACTACATCGACACCGCGACCTGGGCGCGCCGAGATGCGTTCGAGTTCTTCCGCGGCTTCGACAAGCCGTATTTCAACGTCTGCGTGCGGCTCGACGTGGCGCGGCTGAAGGCGGCGCTGACGGCGCGCGATGCCGGCGGGCTGTCGCTGGCCTGCTACTTCATCGCGCTGCGCCTGGCCAATCTGCACCAACCCTTTCGCTTGCGGCTGGAAGGCGGCCGCGTGCGCGTCCATGACCAGGTGCAGGGCAGCACGACGGTGTTGCGCGCCGATGGCGAGAGTTTCTTCTTTGCCGACCTGGAACACACGCTGGACTTTGCGGCGTTCGTCGACACATCGAGCGCTGCCATCGACGCCGCGCGCACGATGCGCGCATCGTTCGAGCCGAAGACCGATGACGTGGCGCGCGTGTATTTCACGTCGCTGCCGTGGCTGCACTTCACGAGCTTCAGCCATGCCAGGAACTGGCAGCGCGAGGATTCCATTCCTCGTTTCGCCTTCGGCCGCGCGCAGGCCGAAGGCGCGCACCTGTGGCTGCCGATGTCGGTGGAGGTGCACCACGCCTTGATGGACGGTGTGCATGTGGGGCGCTATGTGCAGGACTTCGAGGCCGCGCTGAGCGAGCCCGAGGCCTGGCTCGGCACGCGCGCCTAGTCCTCGCCCTGCAGCGGCTGCCTGCGGCAGGCCCACCACAGCGTCAGGTCGTAGCCGATCTTCAGCACGCCGCACAGCACCATCGGTGCGGCCAGCCATCCGGCGGCGAACAGCGCACCGGCCAGGGCCGGGCTGGCCGCCGAGGCCAGGCTGCGCGGCACGGCGGTGAAGCTGGCGGCCGCGGCGCGTTCGGGCGGCGTGACCACGCTCATCACGATAGGCGGTGCGCGTGGGCACGTCCATCTGCGACAACAGTGCACGCACAGCCAGCAGCGCGAGCGCCAGCGGCAGGGTCGGCGCGAGCGCGGCGAGGACGAGGCAGACGTTGGCCGGCAGGTGCGTGAAGACCATCGTGTTGATCAGGCCGATGCGGCGCGCCAACCAGGGTGCGGCGAGTTGCGATGCGGCGCCGAGCAGGCCGCTCGCGAAGAAGAACAGGCCCGCGTCGGCGAGCGACAGGCCGAAGCGCTGCATCAGCCACAGCGACATCAGGCTGGCCAGCACCAGGCCGCCGGCGAACGAATCGACAGCGAACAGCGCGGCCAGCTTGACGACGATGGCGCGCGACGGTCCGAGCGGCGCGGGTCTGGTTTGCGCTGTCGTCGCGGAGGGCATCGGCAGCCGGCGATAGAGCATCCAGATCGCCAGGCCGATCGCGGCGTAGAGCACGAACATCGCGCGCAGGGCATCGAGGTGCGTGACGCCGAACTGCGCGGTCAACCATTCCGGCGCGCCCGCCGCCAGCGCGCCAACTGCCGCCGCCAGCACACCGGCCAGGCTGTAGCGGGCGAACAGCGTCGTGCGCTCGTGGCTGTTGCCGCCACTGCTGGCCAGCCGCGAATGCTCGAGCGGCAGGAACACGCTGACATCGCCCTGGCCCGGGTTGAGCGTGCCGATGAAGGCCACCACGAGCAACGGCACGAAGGCAGACAGGCTCGCGAAGGCCAGGCCTGTCGCTGCCATCAACAATGCGGCGCCGAGCAGCAGCGTGCGCGGCGCCGCGCGGTGGCCCCAGGTGCCGACCGCCAGGGTGGCCAGCGCCGACCCGGCGAGCGTGGTGGTGCCGAGCACGCCGACTTCGAGCGGCGTGTGGCCGAGTGCGAGCAGGTAGGCCGGCAACAACACGGCCACCGAGCCGTCGACAAAGCCGCGCATGGCGCGGCCGGAGATCAACGTGCGCGCGGTCCCGTCCGTGGTCAGCTCAGCACACGCAGCAAGAAGCGCTGCAAGTCGGCGATCTCTTCGGCGCTGACCGAATGCTCCATCGGATACTCATGCCACTCGACGCCGTAGCCGAGCGACTTGAGGGCGTCGCGCGAGGCGGTGGCGCGGTCGAGCGCGATCACCGGGTCGCGCTGGCCGTGGGCCAGGAAGATCGGTGTCAATGCGTTGGCGTCCTTGCGTTCGTCGGCCGTCAGCGACGCCAGCGGCAGGTAGCCTGACATGCCGACCAGGCCCGCGAGTCGCTGGCCATAGCGCAAGCCGGCGCCGAGCGTGATGGCGCAGCCCTGGCTGAAGCCGGCGAGCACGATGCGCCCGGCCGGCACGCCGCGGGCAACCTCGCGCTCGATCAAGGCCTGCACGGCGGCAAAACTGTCGCGCAGGCCGGCGTCGTCTTCACGCGGGCTCCTGGCTTGCGCGCCGAACTCGAAGATGTCGTACCAGGCCCGCATGCGGTAGCCGTTGTTGACAGTGACCGGCCGCACCGGCGCGCGCGGCAGCAGCCAGCGCACCGGCCCGATGGCGCCGAGGTCGATCTCGTCGGCAAAGGGCAGGAAGTCGGTGCCGTCGGCGCCCAGGCCGTGCAACACGATGACACTGGCCGCAGCCTCGCCCGCGGGATGGACTTCGATGGTTTGCAGGTTCATCAGTAGCTCAATCCCATGGCGCTTCGCACGTCTTTCATCGTTTGCCGCGCGACCGTGCGTGCGCGCTCGGTGCCCATCTCGACGATCCAATGCACTTTTTTCGGGTCGGCAAGGTAGGCCGCAGCGCGTTCGCGCCACGGTTGTTGCTCGGCAAGGATGGCTTCGATCAGCGGCTGCTTGCATTCCAGGCAGCCGATGCCGGCCGTGGTGCAGCCCTTGACCACCCAGGCCTGGATCTCGGCGTTCGAGTAGACCTGATGCAAGGGCCACACCGGGCACTTGTTCGGGTCGCCCGGATCGTTGCGGCGCACGCGCGCGGGGTCGGTCGGCATGGTCTGGATTTTCCTGCGCACGGAGTCCGGTTCTTCGCGCATCGCAATGGCGTTGCCGTAGCTCTTGCTCATCTTTTCGCCGTCGAGGCCTGGCAGCTTCTTGACCTCGGTGTGCAATGCACCCGGCTCGACGAGGATCGTCTTGCCGCTGCCCTTCAGGTGGCCGCGCAACAGTTCGCTGTCGTCGCCGCTCCAGCCGGCGATGGTGGCCGCGGCCTTGGTGATCATGCCTTCGCCTTTGGTCAGCGCCTCGGCGCTGCCGGTTTCGCCATAGGCCTTGCGCTGCTTGTCGAAGTAGCGCGCGTCGTCCTTGGCCAGCTTGGCCACCGTCTGCGTGACCAGGGCGTCGAAATTCGAGGCGCGGCCGTAGAGGTGGTTGAAGCGCCGCGCCACCTCGCGCGTCAATTCGACATGGGAACTCTGGTCTTCGCCGACGGGAACGAAGTCGGCCTTGTAGATCAGGATGTCGGCCGCCTGCAGCAAGGGGTAGCCGAGAAAGCCGTAGGTTGCAAGGTCGCGGTCCTTCAACTTCTCGATCTGGTCCTTGTAGGTCGGCACGCGTTCGAGCCAGCCGAGCGGCGTGCCCATGGCCAGCAACGTGAACAGTTCGGCGTGCTCGGGCAGGCGGCTCTGGATGAAGATCGTGCACTTGTCGGGGTCGAGCCCCGCGGCCAACCAGTCGGTGACCATATCGTAGACATATCGTTCCATGACCTCGCGCTCCTCGTAGTGCGTGGTCAAGGCGTGCCAGTCGGCAACGAAGAAGAAGCAGTCGTGTTCCTCCTGCAGGCGCACCCAGTTCTTGAGTGCACCGTGGTAGTGGCCGAGGTGCATCGCGCCGGTGGGACGCATGCCGGAGAGAACTCTGGATTTCATCGGGCAATTCTAGGCGGGCGATACACTGCCGGCCCTCCATGCCGCAGCACCAGCGCATCGTCATCCTGATCTCCGGCCGCGGCTCGAACATGCGTTCGATCGTCGAGGCGTGCGAGAAAGAACACTGGCCGGCACAAGTGGCGGCAGTGATTTCGAACCGTCCTGATGCGGCCGGCATCGCGTTCGCGGCGCAGCATGGCATCGCCACCGCGGTGGTCGATCATCAGGCGTTTGCGAGGCGTGAAGCTTTCGACGCCGCGCTGTCGCAAGCCATCGACGCGCATGCGCCTGACCTCGTCGTGCTTGCCGGCTTCATGCGCATCCTCGGCGCCGACTGCGTGCGCCGCTACGAGGGCCGCATGATGAATGTCCATCCGTCGCTGCTGCCGACTTTCCCGGGGCTGCACACCCACCGCCGCGCGATCGAGGCCGGCTGCAAGCTTGCCGGCGCAACGGTGCACTTCGTGACCGCTGAGCTCGACCATGGGCCGATCGTCCTGCAGGCCGCCGTGCCGGTGCTGCCGGGCGACGACGACAGCACGCTGGCTGCACGCGTGCTCGGGCAGGAGCATCTGATCTACCCCCGTGCGGTGCGCTGGTTTGTCGAAGGGCAATTGCACATCGAGCGCGGCGTAGTCACCCACCGGGGCGGCGAGCCGCAGTTCGTCTTGTGACGCCACGCCTGCTGCTCGACGCCTGCACCACGCTGCTGCGCGAGGTGCTCCGGTTCGATGCGCCGGCCGACGGCGTGATCTCGGCTTTCTTTCGCAAGCAAAAGGCGCTGGGTGCGCGCGAGCGCCACACGCTGACCGATACGGTCTACGAGGTGCTGCGCCGGCGCTTGCTGTACCAGCATCTGGCGCAGGGCGGTGGCGGCACGTTGGAGCGGCGCTTCGCGATGTTGGGCTGGACGGGTGACGCGTCGTTCCTGAAGGCTGCGCTGGCGCCCGAGGAGCAGGCCTGGCTCGCCAAGGCGCGCGCGATCGACCGCAGCACGCTGGCGCCGAAGCTGCGCCACAACCTGCCCGACTGGCTGGCGCAACCCTTGCAGACACAGCTTGGTGACGACGGCTTCTGGGCGTTGGTGGGCACCTTGGATCAGATCGCGCCGCTCGACCTGCGCGTGAATGTGCAGAAGACCAAGCGTGAAGCTGCACAGGCCGCATTGGCCGAGGCGGGCATCGACGCCCGACCCATGCCGTACTCGCCGTGGGGCCTGCGCGTGGCGGGCAAGCCGGCGCTGAACAAGCTCGAGGTGTTCACAGCCGGCGAGATCGAAGTGCAGGACGAAGGCAGCCAGTTGCTGGCGCTGCTCACCGACGCCAAGCGCGGCGAGATGGTGGTTGACTTCTGCGCCGGCGCCGGCGGCAAGACGCTCGCGCTCGGTGCGGCGATGAAGAACACCGGTCGTCTGTATGCCTTCGATATTTCGGGGCATCGGCTGGATTCGCTAAAACCCAGGCTGGCACGCAGCGGCCTGTCGAATGTGCACCCGGTCCAGATTGCGCATGAGCGTGACGACCGCATCAAGCGCCTGGCCGGCAAGATCGATCGCGTGCTCGTCGACGCGCCGTGCTCGGGTCTGGGAACGTTGCGCCGCAATCCGGACCTCAAGTGGCGCCAGTCGCCGCAGTCGATCGCGACGCTGGCCGTGACCCAGTCCGCCATCCTGGCCAGCGCAGCGCGGTTGCTCAAGCCGGGCGGCCGCTTGGTTTACGCCACCTGCAGCCTGTTGGCCCAGGAGAACGAGTCGGTTGCCGATGCTTTTTCGGCTTCGCGTCCGGATTATGAAAAACTGGACGCTTCGGCACTTCTTGACGGCTTGGGGGTGGCCGGCGCCCAACAGCTCGCGGTGGCTGGAAATTTGCGTTTGTGGCCTCATCTGCATTCAACTGACGGCTTTTTTGCCGCAATCTGGCACAAGCAGTAGCGCTGAGCGACGTCCTTTGGGTCTGCGCTGACAGTATTTCCGGCACGCAAGGGTGTGGCCCTCTACAATCGACACCTCTTTTCAGCCTCGACTCACAAAAGGCAACAAATCAAATGGATGCTCTGACGGCGGTTCTTGACTCCCTCGTGCAGTGGCTCGCCCAGGGCGCCTTCGACGCTTCGTGGTGGCAAATCGTTATCTATACGCTGCTGACGACGCACGTCACCATTGCCGCGGTAACGATCTTCCTGCACCGGGCGCAGGCCCATCGCGCGGTCGACCTCGGGCCCATCCCGTCGCACTTCTTTCGCTTCTGGCTGTGGCTCGGCACGGGCATGCTGACCAAGGAATTTGTCGCCGTCCACCGCAAGCACCACGCCAAATGCGAAACCGAGGAAGACCCGCACAGCCCGCAGACCCGTGGTCTGAAGGCGCTGCTGTTGACCGGTGTGGAGCTGTACAAGGCCGAGGCGGCAAATCCCGAGACGCTGACTAAGTACGGCGTCGGCACACCCGATGATTGGCTCGAGCGCAATCTCTACAGCCGCTTCAGCTGGCAGGGCGTGGGCCTGATGCTGCTGCTCAACTTGTTCTTGTTCGGCGCCATCGGCTTGCTGGTCTGGGCGGTGCAGATGGTCTGGATTCCATGGTGGGCCACGGGCATCATCAATGGCGTCGGCCACTACTGGGGCTACCGCAACTTCGAGGCGCCGGACGCATCACGCAACGTCTCGCCGTGGGGCGTGCTGATCGGCGGCGAGGAGTTGCACAACAACCACCACACCTATCCGACGAGCGCCAAGTTCTCGGTCAAACCCTACGAGTTCGACATCGGCTGGATGTACATCCGCCTGTTCGAGGCGCTGGGCTGGGCGAAGGTGCGCAAGACGCCGCCAAAGTTGGAGCTGGGTGCCGTGCGCGTGGCCGATGGCAAGACGCTGGAAGCGATCATCGCCAACCGCTACGAAGTCATGGCCAGCTACGCCAAGGCACTCAGGGGCGCCGTGGGCAGCGAGATGACCAAGCTCAAGGCACAGGGCGCCAAGGGCAGCGCCCGTTGGGCAGAGATGCGCTTGGCCCAGCGTTGGCTGCACCGCGACGACGACAAGATCCCCGGCAACGTGAGGCCGCACATGGAGCAGGCCGTGGCGCAGAGCCCGGCGCTGGCCAAGCTGGTGGCCATGCGCGAGGAGTTGCGCCAGTTGTGGACCCGCACCAATGTCTCACCGACCCAATTGGTGGTCGACCTCCAGGCTTGGTGCAAACATGCCGAGGACAGCGGTATTGCAGCGTTGCAGGAGTTCTCGTTGAGGCTGCGCGCGGCCCACGCTTAGGCAAGAACAAAGCACCGCCCAACAAAAAGCCCGCCATTGGCGGGCTTTTTGTTTGCCTTCTTCGGGCTTTGTCGTGGGCCTACTTCAGCTTCGTCTCTTTGTACAAGACGTGCTTGCGTGCCTTCGGATCGAACTTCATGAATTCGAGCTTGTCGGGCGTGGTCTTCTTGTTCTTGGCCGTGGTGTAGAAGTGGCCGGTGCCCGCAGTGGACTCCAGCTTGATCTTTTCGCGTCCGCCTTTGCTTGCCATGTTCATGGTCTCCTAGAAGATCAGATTTCGCCTTTGGCGCGCAGATCGGCGACGACCTTCTCGATGCCGACCTTGTCGATCAGGCGCAGCGCGGCCGTGCTCACGCGCAACCGCACCCAGCGGTTTTCGGCTTCGAGCCAAAAGCGGCGGTACTGCAGGTTGGGCAGAAAACGGCGTTTGGTCTTGTTGTTGGCGTGGGAAACATGGTTTCCCACCATTGGGCGCTTACCCGTGACTTGACAGACGCGTGCCATGTGGCGGCTCCGAGATGAGATCAAATTTGCCGGTCTTCGGCGCAGCCCGTGAGTATAACGGGGAATCCAGCGCTGCCGGCGAAGGGGGCTAGTCCTGCTGCTCGAGGAAGCGCTGCGCATCCAGCGCCGCCATGCAGCCGGTGCCGGCCGAGGTGATGGCCTGCCGGTAGACATGGTCCTGCACATCGCCGGCGGCAAACACGCCGGGCACGCTGGTCATCGTCGCCATGCCGGTCAAGCCGGTCTTGGTGATGATGTAGCCGTTGTTCATCTCCAGGTGGCCCTTGAAGATGTCTGTGTTGGGCTGGTGGCCGATGGCGATGAAGCAGCCTTTGAGTGTCAGCTCGGTCGTCTTGCCGTCTGCCGTGCTCTTGATGCGCACGCCGGTCACGCCCGACGCATCACCCAGCACTTCGTCGAGCGTCTGGAAGGTATGCAACTGCATCTTGCCCTCGCTGACCTTGCCCATCAGCTTGTCCACCAGGATCGCCTCGGCGCGGAACTTGTCGCGGCGGTGGATCAGGTGCACCTTGCTGGCGATATTGGACAGGTACAGCGCTTCCTCGACCGCAGTATTGCCGCCGCCGACCACGCAGACCTCCTGGTTCTTGTAGAAAAAGCCGTCGCAGGTGGCGCAGCCGCTGACGCCGCGGCCCATGAAGGCCTGTTCGCTGGGCAGGCCGAGGTATTTGGCCGAGGCGCCGGTGGCAATGACCAGCGCATCGCCGCTGTAGCTGCCCGAGTCGCCGACGACCGTGAACGGGCGCTTGGACAGATCAACCGAGTGGATGTGGTCGAAGACGACCTGCGTCTGAAATCGCTCGGCATGCTCGAGGAAGCGCTGCATCAGGTCCGGGCCCTGAACGCCCTGGGCGTCGGCGGGCCAGTTGTCGACGTCGGTGGTGGTCATCAACTGGCCTCCCTGGGCCAGGCCGGTGATCAGCATCGGCTTCAGGTTGGCGCGGGCGGCATAGACGGCCGCGGTGTAGCCGGCGGGGCCGGAGCCGAGGATGAGGACCTTGGCGTGGTTGGTGGTGGTCATGGTGGGGTTCGGAAACAGGGGCAGCGTCGCGGTGCGCCAACAGGCCAAGGTACATGAGGTGCGGTCCTCATGCCTTCAAGCCTGCCAATGGGCACAATAGTCGGGCCGTGAAATTGTAGGCATTCGCGCCGTATGGCCCCCAGGTCCATCTGGTCCTGGGTGCGGCGCGGTATGCCGTAATAAGACCACCACAAGGAGTTTGCGCAATGTCGATGCTTTCCAATCTCGACCTGATCCGCCGCGTTCCGTTGTTCTCGATGCTGAGCAACGAGCACGCGCAACAGGTGGCCGACAGCGTCGTCAAGCGGCGCTTCCGGCGTGGCGAACTGGTGGTCGAGCAGGGCCGCAAGAGCAATGCGCTGTTCATCCTGCTCAACGGCAGGGCGCGCGTCCTGACGGCCGACCCGCGGGGTCGCGAGGTCATCCTGGCGGTGCTCGAAGCCGGCGATTACGTGGGCGAGATGAGCTTGATCGACAACGAGCCGCATTCGGCGACCGTACGTGCCGAGGTGCAGACCGACATGCTGGTGCTCGGCCGCGCCGAGTTCTCGCGTTGCCTGCCCGAGACGACCAGCCTGGCCTACGGCATCCTGCGCGGTCTGGTGCAGCGCCTGCGCGCGGCCGACCGGCAGATTGAATCGCTGGCGCTGCTCGATGTCTACGGCCGTGTGGCGCGCACGCTGCTCGACATGGCCGAGGAGGTCAACGAGATCCTGGTCATCCGTAACAAGGTGTCGCGCCAGGACATGGCCAAGGTCGTTGGCGCTTCACGCGAGATGGTCAGCCGGGTCATGAAGGACCTGGAGCAGCGCGGCGTGATCGAGACGCAGGAAAACGGCTCGGTGCACATCAAGCAGCGCCTGTACAACGACTGACCTTGTGTTGCACGAAGGCTGAAGGGCCTTCGGCCACAATTCGGCCATGACGTTTCCCCTCGGTTCGCTGCACGGCGAGGCTGGCGTGGCGGTCGCCGGCGGCGCCAATTCGACTGCCGTGCCACTGCGTCGACAGCTGTGGTTGTTTGCCGGCGCTGTGCTGTGGTTGCTGGCGATGCTGGCGCTGGTCACGCATTCGAGCGCCGACCCAGGCTTTTCAACCTCGGGTGGCGGCACGGCGACCTCCAACAAAGCCGGTTTGGCTGGCGCCTGGCTCTCCGACTTTGCCTACTTCCTGTTCGGCTACAGCGTCTGGTGGCTGCCGTTCGTGGCGGCGCGGGCGTGGTTGTCGGCATTGTCACGCAGCCTGCGCAGCGCTGCCGTGCCATCGCCGAGCCGCACGATGTTCTGGGCTGGACTGGTGCTGCTGATGGCCGGCAGTTGTGCGCTCGAAGCGACGCGCCTGTACCGCTTCGAAGGGTTCCTGCCCGGCCATGCCGGGGGCGTGCTCGGCTACGCGCTGGGGCCCTCCACGGTGACATGGCTGGGTTTTGCGGGCTCGGGTGTGTTCTGGATTTCAGCACTGGTGGCCGGCATCGCGATGGCGTTGCACTTCAACTGGCTGCTGTTGGCCGAGCGCATCGGCACCTGGTTCGACTCTTTCATGCACAAGCGCGAGGCCCAGCGCGAGAGGGCCGAAGACGTGCGGCTGGGCTTGGCCGCGCAACGCGAGCGCGACAAGGTGGTGGCCATCGAGCGCGACGTGATCGACGAGTACATCCCGGTGCTGATTGAGAAGCCGGTGATCGACGTGCCGAAATCCGACCGCGTGGCCAAGGAGCGTCAGAAGCCGCTGTTTGCCGAACTGTCGGACACCAAGTTGCCGCAGGTCGATCTGCTCGACGCGGCACCGGGCCGCATCGAGTCCACGGTGACCAACGAGTCGCTCGAGATGACGTCGCGCCTGATCGAGAAGAAGCTGAGGGACTTCGGTGTCGAGGTGCGCGTCGTCGCGGCGTCGCCCGGCCCGGTGATCACTCGCTATGAGATCGAGCCTGCGACCGGCGTCAAGGGCGCGCAGGTCGTCAATCTGGCCAAGGACCTGGCGCGCTCGTTGTCGCTGGTCAGCATCCGCGTCGTCGAGACGATTCCGGGCCGCACGACGATGGCGCTCGAGCTGCCGAACGCCAAGCGGCAGACCATCAAGTTGGCCGAAATCCTCGGCTCGACCGCCTACAACGATGCCGCGTCGATGCTGACGATCGGCCTGGGCAAGGACATCGTCGGTGCGCCGGTGGTGATCGATCTGGCGCGAACGCCGCATGCGCTGGTGGCTGGCACCACGGGCTCGGGCAAGAGCGTGGGCATCAACGCGATGATCCTGTCGCTGCTCTACAAGGCCGAGGCGCGCGACGTGCGTTTGATACTGATCGATCCGAAGATGCTCGAACTCTCGGTGTACGAGGGCATTCCGCATTTGCTGTGCCCGGTGGTCACCGACATGAAGCAGGCCGCCAATGCACTGAACTGGTGTGTCGGCGAAATGGAGCGGCGCTACAAGCTGATGAGCAAGCTCGGTGTGCGCCAGCTCTCGGGCTACAACAAGAAGATCGAGGACGCGGCCGCGAACGGCGAGACCCTCGGCAACCCGTTCTCGCTCACGCCTGAGCAGCCCGAGCCGCTCGAGCGCCTGCCGCAGATCGTCGTCGTCATCGACGAGCTGGCCGACCTGATGATGGTCGTCGGCAAGAAGATCGAGGAGTTGATCGCACGCCTGGCGCAAAAGGCCCGGGCCTCGGGCGTGCACCTGATCCTGGCCACGCAGCGGCCGAGCGTGGACGTGATCACCGGCCTGATCAAGGCCAACATCCCGACGCGCATTGCCTTCCAGGTGTCGTCGAAGATCGACAGCCGCACCATCCTCGACCAGATGGGCGCCGAGGCGCTGCTCGGCATGGGCGACATGCTGTACCTGTCGGCGCCGGCGCAGATCACGACGCCGATGCGCGTGCACGGCGCCTATGTCAGCGACGACGAGGTGCACCGCGTCGTCGAGTACCTGAAGTCCCAGGGCGCGCCGAACTACATCGAGGGCATTCTCGAAGGCGGCACCCTCGACGGCGACGGTGAATCGGGTGACGCAGGCGCCGCCGGTGCCGGCGATGCCGAGGCCGATCCGATGTACGACCAGGCAGTGGCCATCGTGCTGCAGCACAAGAGGGCGTCGATCTCGCTGGTGCAACGCCATTTGCGCATCGGCTACAACCGCGCAGCGCGGTTGCTGGAACAAATGGAGCGCTCCGGACTCGTATCGTCGATGGCCACCAACGGCAACCGCGATCTGCTCGTGCCGAAACGAGACGAATGAAGCCGCTGGCTGGGCTCCTGGCGCTGTTCGTCGCCGCGGCGCATGCCGACGCCGTCGATGCCTTGCGTGAGTTCACCCGTGAGGCCAAGACCGGCCGCGCGGCGTTCACGCAGGTCGTCACCTCGGCCGACAACGCCAGGAAGAAAACATCGAGCGGCAGCTTCGAATTCTCGCGGCCGAACCGCTTTCGCTTTGCCTATGCCAAGCCCTATGAGCAGCTGATCGTCGGCGACGGCCAGAGCGTTTGGCTCTACGACGTCGATCTGCAGCAGGTCACCGTGCGTGCTGTGGACCAGGCGCTCGGCGCGACGCCGGCGGCGCTGCTGGCCGGCGCCAATGTCGACCAGGACTTCGAGCTGACGGCACAGCCGAGCGCGCAAGGGCTCGAGTGGGTGCAGGCCACACCGCGCGTGAAGGGCGAGGCGGCGAGCTTTCAGTCCTTGCGAGTCGGCTTCAGGGGCACGACGCTGGCGGCGATCGAACTGGTCGACAACTTCGGGCAACGCTCGATGCTGACCTTCACTGAGCTTGCGACCAACGTGACGCCGGCGACGGACGCTTTCAGCTTCACGCCGCCCAAAGGCGTGGAAGTGCTCAAGCAGTAGCGATGACTTGGCGCCGCTTTGCCGCCAGCCACAGCAGCGCGATGGCGATCAGCACGACGACCGGCAGCGAGCCGTAGTTGAGCCACGCCCAGCCGCGCGTCGTCACCAGAGCGCCGGAGGCAAACGACGTGACCGCCATCGTCGTGAAGACGCAAAAATCCATGGCACCCTGTGCCTTGATCTTTTCTTCCGGCTTGTAGGCTTCGGTGAGCAAGGTCGAGCCGCCGACGAAAAGGAAGTTCCAACCGACGCCGAGCGTGAACAGCGCAACCAGGAACTGCATCAGTTCGATGCCCGAAAGCGCGACGGCGATGCACACCAGGTTCAACGCCGCGCCGGCACCCATCACCGGCAGCGCACCGAAACGCTTGATCAAGTGGCCGGTGAAAAAGCCCGGCACGAACATGCCGAGCACATGCCATTCGAGCACCAGCGCAGCGTCAGAAAACGGCAGGCCGCACTTGGCCATGGCGATCGGTGTCGCCGCCATCAGCAGGTTCATCACGCCGTAGCCGAGCGCGCCCGCAGTGACGGCGACGATGAACACCGGCTGGCGCACGATCTGCGACAGCGGCCGGCCTGAACTCGCGCCGCGCACAGGCGCCTTGTGCTCGGGAAAGCGGATCAGCGACAGCACGGCCAGCGAGACCAGCGCCACCAGCACCAAGGACAGGTAGGCCGCCGCAAACGGCACTTCCAGCATTGAGCGTGTGGCATTGGCCAGGTTCGGCCCCGCGAATGCACCGATGATGCCGCCGGCCAGCACCAGCGAGATCGCGCGCTCCTTGAACTCGGGCGCCGCGAGTTCCGGGCCCGCAAAGCGGTACAGCGCGGCGTTGGCGTTGTAGTAGCCGGCGATCACGGTGGCAGCGACCAGCAGCCAGAAGTTTCTTGTCACCGCCGCATACGCGCACAGCATGGCCGACAGCGCCGCGATCACCAGGCCGAACTGGAACGAGCGCTTGCGGCCGAAATGGGACTGCGTCTTCGCCACCAGTCCTGCCGACAGCGCGCTGCCGACTACGTAGCCGGTGACCGGCAACGTCGCCATCCAAGCCAGCGGCGCGAGCTGCAATCCGACAAGACCGTTGATGGCGATGAAGACGACATTGTTGGTAAGGAACAAGCCCTGGCAGAGCGCTAGCAGAAGCAGTTGCCGGTTCATCGATCGATCATCGCATTGTCGAGAGCGGACACCGCGACGAGACCGCAGTTCAGAACTCGACCTGCACACCCAAGGTGGTGCGGCGCTCACGTTGCGCTCCATTGCGCGCGCCGTAGGCCCACTTGAGCTGCAGCTGATCCGGCACCAGCAGGTAGCGCATGCCGATCACGGCCAGCGGCCGATGGCCATCCTCGCCTTCCAGCTCTGCGCGCAATTCGAGGCGTTCGTGCAACAGGTACTCGGCGGCCACGCCCCAGACCGTGCTGTCGCGGCGCGCGAGCACATCGCGCGCCGCGCCGAGCTTGGCTTCGACCAGCCACTTTTCACCGAACTGACGCGTTGCTTCCACACCAAACGCCTGGACGCCGCGTTGCCACGTGCCGTTGACGCGGTCGGCGCCAACGGCCAGCGTGACCGCCCAGCCGATGCCGCCGTCGCCGCGGTCGCGCAAAGTGGTCTTGGCTTCGAGCGTCACGGCTTCGCCGCGCGCCGAGCCCTCGCGCAGTCGTGCATGGGCGACTTCGATCTCGGTGTTGGCGCCGACACCGCAGGCCAGGCGCAGCGTCCGCTCGCGCTGCGTCGCCTCGCCGCGGATGCTCGAGCGCTCGCCCGCCAGCTCCGACTCGCAATCTCCCGCCTCGGCGACATCGGACTCGGCACTCAGGCTCGAGCGTTCGGCGTGGACCGACGGGCAGGCGGCGACGCAGGCCCAGGCAACGAGCACACAGCGCATTGGGATCATCGAGCACTCGCACAGCGACATTGTTGGCACCATTCTGGCGCGCATTTTGTCGAACCTGTCAGTGCCTCGCACAGCGGCTGTTTCGGACAGGCCCTGCACCAGGGCGAGCCATGGGTCTGCACCACCGCGTACGTCAAAGCGCCAATCGACATCGTGCCCGTTGTCGCCGAAGTTTGCTCTGCCAGCTCGCCCGCCAGGCGCAGCCGGCAGCAACCTGCAACTGTTCAACAAGGAGCACATGATGAACCTGCACAGTCTTTCCAAGGGCGGGCAGTCCCGACGCCGATGGACATGCGGCGCGCTGGCTGCAACCCTGGCCGCCCTTGTCCTTGCCGCGCCCTCAGCACAAGCCCGCGACGACGACGACGATGATGAGCCGCGCGACCGCGGCTATTGCACGACCACGGCCAGATTGATGTTCAATGCCTGTGGTTTCGAGGCCCGCGACGACCGCCTGGTCGCCAAGGCCAAATGCGTCAACATTGGCGATGGGCGTGACCGCGCGCAGTGCCTGGCCGACGCGCGCGAGGCGCGACGGGAGGCCTCCGGAACATGCCGGGCGCAGCTCGAGGGGCGCCTCGCTGCCTGCGGCGTTCTCGGCGAGGCGCGCTACGACCCGCCGTTTACGCCGGATCGTTTCGACAACAACTTCCACCAGTTGTCCAACCCGAACCCGTACTTCCCGCTGGGCATCGGCAACCGCTGGGTCTATCTCGGCGAAGGCGAACGCAATGTGGTCGCGGTCGTCAACGAGACCAAGCTCGTCGAGGGTGTCACCTGCGTCGTGCTGCGCGACCTGGTCTATCAGGACGGCCGGCTCAAGGAAGCCACCGACGACTGGTTCGCCGCCGGGCGCGACGGCAGCACCTGGTACTGCGGCGAGGAGGTCAAGGACTACGACAGCTTCGAAGGCGACATGCCGCGGCGGCCCGAACTGATCAGCCGCGACGGCTCGTTCAAGCATGGTGTCGACGGCGACAAGGCCGGTCTCATCATGCCGGCGCGGCCGCGCGCCGGGCAGGTCTATCTGGAGGAGTTTTCGCTCGGCAATGCGGAGGACGTTTCGGAAATCCTGTCGGTGACCTACGCCTACGGTGCAGGCGGCGCGCTCGACCACCTGGTGCCGCGCGACCTGGCGCTACGCCTGTGCGGCCACCGCGACTGCGTGGTGACGAAGAACTACTCGCTGCTCGAGCCCGGTGTCTACGCTCTCAAGTACTATGCACGCGGCATCGGTTTCTTCCTGGAGACCAAACCCCTTGAAGGCGTTCGCCTGCAACTTGTCGAATGCAGTTTCGATGCGCGCTGCGTGGCTCTGCCTGCGCCGTGAGCTTGCGTTGGCCAGGACGGGACGATGAGCAACGAGCTGCTCGACCCCCGGACGCGGTGGTGGGCGATCGTGGCCGTGGTCGTCGGCATCGCCCTGTTTGTCGGCATCGAGTTGTTCGAAGAGCCCGGCGCGACGCCGTTGGAGACGTTCTTGGAGGTGCTGAAGGTGGCGCCGGTGGTTGTCACCAGCGTCGGCGTCGCGCTGCTGTTTCGGGTCACGCATCAGCAGCGCGACGAACATCTGCAGGTGATTCGTGACCTCGAAGTGGCGCGCCTTCAGGGCCAGCGCTGGCGCACCGAGTCGCGGACGCTGCTCAATGGCCTGGGCGAGGCGATCGACGCCCAATTCGCGCGTTGGAACCTGACCGACGCCGAGCGCGAAGTCGCGCTGTTGTTGCTCAAGGGCCTGTCCACCAAGGAGATCGCCGCGGTGCGCGCCAGCAGCGAGCGCACGGTGCGCGAGCACGCGCGGGCGATCTATTCGAAGGCCGGCCTCACCGGCCGCGCTGCGCTGTCGGCCTTTTTCCTGGAGGATCTCCTGGCCCCGATCGAAGGGCTGAAGTGAGGCCGGTCGCCGCGGCGACAATGCGCGCGTGGACGACGACCTCTTCGGCATTCCTCGCTCGCAAGCCGCGGCCGCGAGCGCTGTTGCCGCCAACGCGCCGCTGGCCGAACGGCTGCGACCGCGCACCTTGGATGAGGTGATCGGCCAGCGGCAGCTGCTCGCGCCCGGCAAGCCGCTGCGTGCCGCTTTCGATGCCGGCCGCTTGCACTCGATGATCCTCTGGGGCCCGCCCGGCGTCGGCAAGACGACGCTGGCGCGGCTGGTGGCGCAAGCCTTCGACGCCGAATTCATCCAGATCTCGGCCGTGCTCGGCGGCGTGAAGGACATTCGCGAAGCAGTCGAGCGGGCGCAGACCGCGCGCCGCATCGGCCGGGCCAGCATCGTCTTCGTCGACGAGGTCCACCGCTTCAACAAGGCGCAGCAGGACGCCTTCCTGCCGCATGTCGAAGGCGGCCTGTTCACCTTCATCGGCGCAACGACGGAAAACCCGTCGTTCGAAGTCAATTCGGCGCTGTTGTCGCGGGCCACGGTGCATGTGCTGCAGCCGTTGGGCGACGATGAGTTGGCCGAGTTGCTCGAGCGTGCGCGCGCGGCGGTCGATGCACCCGCATTCACCGATGCGGCGCGCGAGCGCCTGATCGGCTATGCCGACGGCGATGCGCGGCGCATGCTCAACGTGGTCGAGAACGTCGCCGTCGTCATGGCTGATGCAGCGCAGATCGACGAATCGCTGCTCGAGAAGGCACTGGGCGATCAACTGCGCCGCTACGACAAGGGCGGCGAGCAGTTCTACGACACCATCTCGGCGCTGCACAAGGCGGTGCGCGGCAGCGACCCGGATGCATCGCTGTACTGGCTGGTGCGCATGCTCGACGGCGGCGTCGATCCGCGCTACGTGACGCGGCGCGTGATCCGCATGGCCAGCGAAGACATCGGCCTGGCCGATCCGCGCGGTCTGCGCATGGCCCTCGATGCCGCCGAGGTCTACGAGCGCCTGGGTTCGCCCGAAGGTGAGTTGGCGATTGCGCAGGCGGTGCTGTTCCTGGCCGCGGCGCCGAAGAGCAACGCCGCCTACGTCGCCTACAACGAGGCCCGCGCCTTCGTGCACAACGACGGCACGCGGCCGGTGCCGCTGCGGCTGCGCAATGCGCCGACGAAGTTGATGAAGCAACTCGACTACGGTGCGGGCTATCGCTACACGCATGACGAAGACGACGGCTTCGCGGCCGGCGAGCGCTACTTTCCCGACAACATCGACCAGCCGCCGCGCTTCTATCGCCCGACCGACCGCGGTCTGGAACGCCAGATCGCCGACAAGCTCGCGCAACTGCGCGACGCGAACGCCAAGAAGTCCGGCTAGAGGACGTAGCCTCGCCGCGCCACCACGGCACGCATGGCAAACGCGGTGCGGATGCGCGCCACATGGGGAAACATGGCGACGCGCTGGCGGTGCACGCGTTCGTAGTCGCGCATGTCGGCCACGGCCACGCGCAGCAGGTAGTCGAAGTCGCCGCTCATCAGGTGGCATTCGAGGATGTCTTCGCACGCCGCCACGGCACGCTCGAAGGCATCGAGCGCGGTGCCGACCTGGCTGTCGAGCGTGACCTCGATGAACACCGTGGTCGGTTTGCCGATGGCCTCGCCGTTCAGCGTGGCGCTGTAGCCGTCGATCACGCCTTGTTCTTCGAGGCGCTGCAGACGGCGCAGGCATGCCGAGGGCGAAAGGCCGATGTGCTGGGCCAGCTCGGCATTGGACAGCCGGCCGTCGTCTTGGAGCAGGCGCAGCAGCTTCTTGTCGATAGCGTCAAGGATCATGTGCGAATTCTGCTTCACGCCGCAGGATATTGCGTCATCGCAGGGTTTGCGATGGGTGGATTGGCAACTTGTTTCGCCGTCGTTGCGGCCACCATGAGCGCCTCGGCAACCACGGCGGCATCCCATGCGCATCGGCGTCCCCAAGGAAATCAAGAACCACGAGTACCGCGTCGGCATGACGCCGTCGGCCGTGCGCGAAGCGGTGCATCACGGCCACGAAGTCGTGGTGCAGGCCGGTGCGGGCGCCGGCATCGGTTGCAACGATGCGGCCTACAGCGCTGCCGGTGCGCAGGTGCTGCCGACCGCGGCCGCCGTGTTCGAGCGCGCGCAGATGATCGTCAAGGTCAAGGAGCCGCAGGCCGCGGAGTGCGCGATGTTGCGCCAGGGCCAGTTGCTGTTCACCTACCTGCACCTTGCGCCCGATCCGCTGCAGGCCGAAGGCCTGTTGAAGAGCGGCTGCACGGCGATCGCCTACGAAACCATCACCGACGAGCGCGGCGGCTTGCCGCTGCTCGCGCCGATGAGCGAAGTGGCCGGCCGCATGGCCATCCAGGTCGGCGCGGTGGCGCTGCAAAAGGCCCATGGGGGATTGGGCGTGCTGCTCGGCGGCGTGCCGGGCGTGGCGCCGGGCCGGGTGGTGGTGATCGGCGGCGGCGTCGTCGGCACGCATGCGGCGCGCATGGCCATCGGACTCGGTGCCGACGTGACGATCCTCGACAAATCGCTGCCGCGCCTGCGCCAGATCGACGAGGCCTTCGATGGCCGCATCCGCACGCAGGCGGCAACGATCGACGCCACCGAGGCGGCGGTGCTCGAGGCCGACCTCGTCGTCGGCGCGGTGCTCGTGCCCGGTGCGGCGGCGCCGAAACTGATCAAGCGTGCCCAGTTGTCGCGCATGCAGGCAGGGGCCGTGATCGTCGACGTGGCCATCGACCAGGGCGGCTGCTTCGAGACGTCGCGCGCGACGACGCACGACGAGCCGACCTACGTCGTCGATGGCATCGTCCACTACTGCGTGGCCAACATGCCCGGCGCCGTGCCGCGCACGTCGACCTTTGCGCTCAACAACGCCACATTGCCGTTCACGCTGGCGCTTGCGAGTCTGGGCTGGCAGCGTGCCTGCGCCGAGGACCCTCACCTAGCCGCCGGCCTGACCGTGCACGAAGGCGCGATCACGCACGAGGCGGTGGCGCGCGGCTTGGGGATGACGTTCACGCCGGCGGCAGAACTGCTGCGCTGACGGCCCTCGAGCGCGCCGCGCGCAAGGGTAATCCTTGCGCGAGGCACTTTCCTTGCTTGCATAGAATCGCCATCGCCTGCGGGCGGGACTTTGGAGCAAACGGGTGGACATCTTCTTCCAACAAGTCATCAACGGCCTCGTGTTGGGCAGTATGTATGCGCTCGTGGCCCTGGGCTACACGATGGTGTACGGCATCGTCAACCTGATCAATTTCGCGCATGGCGAGGTCTTGATGGTCGGCGCGCTGACGAGTTGGACGGTCATCGGCGCACTCGAGAACTCGGGCATGCCGGGGTGGCTGCGGCTGCTGGTGTCGGTGCCGGTGTCGATCGTCGTTTGCGCGACGCTGAACTTCACCATCGAGAAAGTGGCCTATCGCCCATTGCGCAACGCGCCGCGCCTGGCGCCCTTGATCACCGCCATCGGCATGAGCCTGCTGCTGCAGACGCTGGCCATGATCATCTGGAAGCCCAATCCAAAATCATTCCCGATCCTGCTGCCCAACGAGCCGATCGACCTCGGCGGGCCGGTCATCGGCGTCGTGCAGATCCTGATCCTCGGCCTGACCGTGGTCATCCTCGCGGGGCTGATGTACCTGGTCAACAAGACCAAGCTCGGCCGTGCCATGCGCGCCACCGCCGAGAACCCCCGCGTGGCCTCGCTGATGGGCGTGCGGCCCGACTTCGTCATCTCCGCGGCCTTCGTCATCGGCGCCACGCTGGCCGCGGTGGCGGGCATCATGTGGGCAGCGAATTACGGCACCGTACAACACTCGATGGGCTTCCTGCCGGGGCTCAAGGCCTTCACCGCGGCGGTGCTGGGCGGCATCGGCAATCTGGCCGGCGCGGTCGTCGGCGGCATCCTGCTCGGGCTGGTGGAGGCCATCGGCGCGGGCTATCTCGGTGAGCTCACCGGCGGCGTGCTCGGCAGCCACTACGCCGACATCTTTGCCTTCGTTGCGTTGATCCTCGTGCTCACGCTGCGGCCGTCGGGCCTGCTCGGCGAGCGCGTGGCCGATCGCGCTTGATGCCGAGGCCACCATGACCAAGCAAAAACAACTGATCGTCTTCCTGCTCGCGGCGGCGGCGCTGATCGCGCTGCCGCTGTTCGCCGCTCAGTACGGCCAGGGCCCGGTGCGCATCCTGGCGCTGGCCATGCTCTACGTGCTGCTGGCGCTCGGCCTGAACATCGTCGTCGGCTACGCCGGCCTGCTCGACCTGGGCTTTGTCGCCTTCTACGCGGTTGGCGCCTACATGTACGCACTGCTGGCATCGCCGCACCTGTCGGAAAACTTCGCCTGGATCGCCAGTTTGTTGCCGAACGGGATGCATGCGCCGTTCCTGATGGTGGTGCCTATGGCCGCCCTATTGGCCGCCACGGCCGGCGTCTTGCTGGGCATGCCGGTGCTCAAGCTGCGCGGCGACTATCTGGCGATCGTCACGCTCGGCTTCGGCGAGATCATCCGCGTGTTCTTGAACAACCTCGAGCATCCGCTCAACATCACCAATGGCCCGCGAGGCATCGACCGCATCGACTCGATGCACATCCTCGGCTTCAACGTCGGCAAGGGCATTGAGATCGGCGGCTACCCGATCTCTTCGGTGACCCTGTACTACTACACCTTTCTGGGCCTGGTGGTTTTGAGTGTCGTCGTCTGCCACCGTCTCGAGCTGTCGCGCATCGGTCGCGCCTGGATGGCGATTCGCGAAGACGAAATCGCCGCCAAGGCGATGGGCATCAACACGCGCAACATGAAGCTGCTGGCTTTCGGCATGGGCGCCACCTTCGGCGGCGTCGCCGGCGCCATGTTCGCGTCCTTCCAGGGCTTTGTCTCGCCTGAGTCTTTCAGCCTGATGGAGTCGATCATGATCGTGGCCATGGTCGTTGTCGGTGGCATCGGTCACTTGCCCGGCGTCATCATCGGCGCGTTGCTGCTGGCCATCCTGCCCGAGGCGCTGCGCTATGTGGCCGGCGATGTGCAAAGCCTCACCGGCGGCCGCATCGATGCCTCGATCCTGCGCCAGCTGCTGATCGCGCTGGCGATGGTGGTCGTGATGCTGCTGCGGCCGCGTGGCCTGTGGCCTTCGCCCGAGCATGGCAAGGCCGCGCCGGCGCCGTTGACCAAGTGAGGAGGGCGGCATGAGCATTGCAAGGCAGTTCCGAGAGTGCCCGCCCACCCTTGAAGGGGCGACGCGCAGCGTCCAGGGGGCAAGATGAGCGCTGCACGGCCGTTCCGAAAGTGCTCGCTCCCCCTTGGGGGGACGACGCGCAGCGTCCAGGGGGAAAGATGAGCAACACCGTTCTCAAGGTCGCGGGTGTCTCCAAGCGCTTCGGTGGCCTGCAGGCGCTGTCGGACGTGGGCGTGACGATCGCCGAAGGCCAGGTCTATGGCTTGATCGGGCCCAACGGTGCCGGCAAGACGACGTTCTTCAACGTCTTGACGGGTCTGTACACGCCCGACTCGGGCACGTTCGAGCTCGGTGGCACGCCGTACAAGCCCGAGGCGGTACATCAGGTGGCCAAGGCGGGCATCGCGCGCACCTTCCAGAACATCCGCCTGTTTGCCGAGATGACGGCGCTGGAAAACGTCATGGTCGGTCGCCATGTGCGCACGCATTCGGGCCTCATCGGCGCCGTGTTTCGCACCGGCGGCTTCAAGAAAGAAGAGCGCCAGATCGCCGATCGTGCACAAGAGTTGCTGGACTATGTGGGCATCGGCAAGTTCACCGAGTACAAGGCGCGCACGCTGAGCTATGGCGACCAGCGGCGCCTGGAGATCGCCCGCGCGCTGGCCACCGATCCGAAGTTGATCGCGCTCGACGAACCGGCCGCGGGCATGAACGCCACGGAAAAGGTGGTGCTGCGCGAACTGATCGATCGCATCCGCAAAGACAACCGCACGATCCTGTTGATCGAGCACGACGTCAAGCTGGTGATGGGCCTGTGCGACCGCGTCACGGTGCTGGACTACGGCAAACAGATTGCCGAAGGCACGCCGCACGATGTGCAGCGCGATCCGAAGGTGATCGAGGCATATCTTGGCGCCGACCACGCCAAACACTGACATGGCAGCCACAACGCTTCTCAGAGTCACCGACCTGAAAGTCGCTTACGGCGGTATCCAGGCCGTCAAAGGCGTCAGCTTCGAGGTTCGCGAAGGCGAGTTGGTCAGTCTCATCGGCGCGAATGGCGCTGGCAAGACGACGACGCTCAAGGCCATCACCGGCCTGCAGCCGGTGGCCGCCGGCGACATCGAATACCTGGGCAAGCCGATCAAGGGCCAGGGGGCCTGGAACCTGGTCAAGCAGGGCCTGGTGATGGTGCCCGAGGGCCGCGGCGTGTTTGCTCGCATGACGATCGTCGAGAACCTGCAGATGGGCGCCTTCGTGCGCAACGACAAGGAGATCGACGCCGACATCGACAAGGTGTTCGGCATCTTCCCTCGCCTGAAGGAGCGCGCCGCGCAACTCGCCGGCACGATGAGCGGCGGCGAGCAGCAGATGCTGGCGATGGGCCGCGCGCTGATGGCGCGACCCAAGGTGCTGCTGCTCGACGAGCCGTCGATGGGCTTGTCGCCGATTCTCGTCGACACGATCTTCGAGGTCGTCAACGACATTCACCAGCGCGGCACCACCGTGCTGCTGGTTGAACAGAACGCCAGCCGCGCGCTCGGCCTGGCCAACCGCGGCTACGTGATGGAGTCGGGCGAGATCACGATGGACGGCGAGGCCAAGACCCTTCTCGCGGACCCGCGGGTGCGGGCGGCGTACCTGGGGGAGTGAGGTTGCGAACGGGACTCACGGTTTCTCAGCCAGTGCCTTGAGGTTTGCCAGCCCGGCCTCGAAGTCACCGCCGACCATCTTGTCGCCGAACAGCGCCATCCAGCGGAACAACGGGTTGCTGCCCATGTTGCCGTTCATGGTCCAGGTGACCTTGGTGCCGCTGCCTTCGGGCATGAGCAGCAAATCGCCCGCGGAGGTGGTGCCGAAGTCGGGAAAGTACAGTTCGTAGGCGACACGTTTGCCGGGCTCGGCCGCGGTGAAGGTCATCTTGCCGTCGCCTTGCGACTTGCTCTTCCACTCCCAGGCCGCGCCGGCGCCTGACGGTGGGCCGCTGTACGTGATGGCCATGGCCGGATCGCGCTGGTTCCACACCGACCAGCGCTTCCACTCGCGCGGATCGGCCAGCAGCCCATAGACCTTGTCGGCCGGCGCATTGATGCTCGTGCTGCGCACTGCCTTGAACTCCGGCGACAGCGCATAGCCGCCGGCAAACAGCAGGGCGATCAGCGCCATCAACACGATCAATATCCACTTCAGCACTTTCAGCATGGCCGCCGCCTCCTGGTCTGTGTCGGGGCCAAAGTCTGCGCCGACCTGCCCGGCGCGGCAAGGGTGGCATCATCTCGTCCCATCGAGTGCGCGGTGCACCGTTGCGAGGACAGCAGCATGACTCCGATCCGTTCCATCGTCACCTTGGCCGTGTTGGCATTGATTTCGCAGCACGGCATGGCACAGACGGCGCCCGCCAAGCCGGCGGTCACGCCGCCGACGATCGTGATGCCGGCGGCGCCGCCTGCCAAGGCGCCCGCCAAGACCCTGGGCGGCAAGGCACCCGCGGGCAAGATGCTGAGCCGCGACGAGTTGCGCGCCTGCTTGAATCGACTCGAAGGCGTCAACAGCGCGACCAAGGATCTCGGTCAACGCCGCGCCGCGCTGGACAAGGAAAAGGCAGACCTGGTCAAGAGTGGCGACGTGCTCCAGGCCGAGAAAGCGGGCGTCGAGACCAAGCTTGCCGCGGTGCGCGAGTGGGAAGGTCGCATGCGCGCTCATGGCACCGAAATCGAGGCCTTCAATCAACGCCTGAAGGCCGCCGACGAAGGCCCGCGCGACAAGCGTGACGAGATGGCCAAGGAACTCGATGCCGAGCGCGAACGCCTGAACCAGGCCCGTATGCCGTTGGGTGAAGAGGAGGCGCGCGTCGTGCCTGTCTACCAGAATGCCGTCAAGAGCTACAACGACAATGCGCGGGCGCGCGATGCGCTGGTTGGCGACTGGAACGAGCGCAACAAGGCCTTGAACGAGTCGAGCGTCAAGCATGACGAAGAGCGTGCGTCGTGGCTCACCGAATGCGCGGATCGACCGTACCGTGAGGACGACGAGATCGCGATCAAGAAAGGCAAGTGAGGCAACGATGAATGCTCCCGACAAGACACTCGCCAACCCGCTGTTGCAACCCTGGAACGCGCCGCACGGCCTGCCGCCGTTCGACGCCATCCGGCCCGAGCATTTCGAGCCGGCTTTCGCGGTGGCCATGCGCGAACACCGCGCCGAACTCGAGGCCATCGCCGCGCAGGCCGATGCGCCAAGCTTCGACAACACCGTTGCCCGGCTCGATGCGAGCGGGCGCCTGATGGCGCGCGTGGACGGTGTGTTTCACAACCTGTGTGCGTCCGAAACGTCGGACGCGCTGCAGGCGGCGCAGCGCGCGCTGGCGCAGCCGATGGCAGCGCACAGCAATGCGATCTATCTCAACGAAAAGCTCTTCGCGCGGCTCGACGCGCTGCACGCGCGCCGCACCGCCTTGGACATCGATGCCGAGCAACAACGCCTGCTCGAACAGCTGCACAGCGATTTCGTACGCGCCGGGGCTCGGCTGAAGGGCGCTGATCGCGAGCGGTTCGCACAGCTCAACGAGCGCCTGGCCGCGCTGATGACGAGCTTCGGCCAGAACGTGCTTGCCGACGAGGCTGCATACCGCCTGACCTTGGCCACCGAGGCCGACATGGCGGGCTTGCCGGATTTCGTGCGCGACGCGGCGGGGCAGGCCGCGGCCGATCGTGGATTGTCCGGCGCGGTCATCACGCTGTCGCGCTCGCTGGTCGTGCCCTTCCTCACCTTCAGCCAGCGGCGTGACCTGCGCGAAGCCGCGTGGCGCGCCTGGACCAGCCGCGGCGAACACGACGGCCCGGCCGACAACCGCGCCGTGATCCGCGAAATCCTCGAACTGCGCGCCGAGCAGGCCGCGTTGCTCGGCCATGCGAGCTACGCCGACTATGCGCTGGCCAACTCGATGGCACGCACGCATGCCGATGTGATGCGATTGCTCGACAACGTGTGGGCGCGCGCCGTGCCGGCGCTGGAGCGCGAACGCGCCGAACTGATGGCGCAGATGAAAGAGCAGGGCGTCACCCACACGATCGAACCCTGGGACTGGCGTTACTGGGCTGAGCAGGTTCGCCAGCGCCAGTACGCGATCGACGATGCCGAGGTCAAACCCTACTTCCCACTCGAACGCATGGTGGCCGCAGCGTTCGATTGCGCCGAGCGACTGTTCGGCGTGCGCTTTGTCAAACGCGAAGGCTTGAAGCTCTACCACCCGGATGTGCAGGCCTACGAAGTTCGCGCAGCCGACGACCGGCTGGTCGGCGTGTTCCTTCACGACAACTTCGCACGGCCATCCAAGCGCAGCGGCGCCTGGATGAGCCTGTACCGGCAGCAAACGAAGAACGGCGGCGCGGTGACGCCGATCGTCGTCAACAACAACAACTTCTCCAAGTCGGCGCCGGGCCAGCCCACACTGTTGTCGTTCGACGATGTGCGCACGCTGTTCCACGAGTTCGGCCACGGACTGCATGGCCTGCTGTCCAACGTGCGCTACGAGCGTCTGTCGGGCACCAACGTGCTGCGCGACTTCGTCGAGTTGCCGTCGCAGCTGTTCGAACACTGGAGCAGCGAGCCGGACGTGCTGCGCCGCCATGCGCGCCATGTCGGCACTGGCGAGCCGATTCCCGACGCGCTGATCGAGCGGCTCAAGCGCGCGCGCCGCTTCGGCCAGGCCTTCGAGACCGTGCGCTACACCGCCAGCGCCCTGACCGACATCGCGGTGCACGCGCTGCCGAGAAACCAGGTGCCGGCCGATCCGCTGGCCTTTGAAGAACAGGTGCTGCGCGAGCGCGGCCTGCCGCTGGGCGTCGGCGTGAACCATCGCTTCACGCACTTCCAGCACCTGTTTTACGGCTCAGGGTACGCGGCGGGCTACTACGTTTACCTGTGGGCTGAGGTGCTAGACGCCGACGCGTTCGGTGCCTTCACGGAAGCGGGCAGCGCGTTCGACGCAGGCGTGGCGCAAAAACTGCTCGAGCACATCTACTCGGCCGGCGACAGCGTCGAGCCGGGCGCGACCTATGAAGCCTTTCGCGGCCGTGCCGCGCGCATCGAGGCGATGCTGGAGAAGAAGGGGTTGTTGCAGCCGGCGTGAGCGCGGCCCAGCCAGGCCCCTAGTTGGGTCTCTTCTCCAGGCGCATGACCTCGTTGTCGCGCCGCATCTGAAAGCGCGTGAGAAAACTGTTGCCGAGCAGGATGTGCGGCATGGCCGCTGGCAGCACCAGCGCTTCGACGTTGGCAACGTCAACGTCGCCGACGCGAACCGAGTTCAGCACCACGGCATAGACCGGCACCCGGCCATTGGCCGTGTCGGCCAGGCCGAGCGTGCCGGCCTTGTAGTTCACGCCCAGACGCTCGGCCTCTGACTGACTCATGCTCACCTTGGTGGCGCCGGTATCGACGAGAAAGGCGGCTGCCTTGCCGTTGATCTGACCGACCGTATGAAAGTGCCCGCCGCTGCCGGCCGTCAACACGATCGCGCTGCTGCTGCGTGCTGATTCGGCGTCGCTGACCTTGACCGGACCGGCGCCTCGGACCAACGTTCGCCGCTCACTGCCCACCATGACTTCAGCCTGCGGGCCCGACACGGACAACAAACGCACGCCCTTGACTGTCCGGCCGACGGCCACGGCGTGAGGCTCGCCATCGATCACCAGCAGCGCTTGCCGCGAACCGAGGCTGCCATTGAGCGTGACCGATTGCGCGGCCGCAGCACCCGACACTGCCAGCAGCATCGCCAAGGCAGCGATGCACTTTTGCATGTTGATCTTGGAGCTGCGCATGTTAACGAGTACCGTAGAAGATTCTTCGACGAAAATTCTGACATGCAAGTACCTGCAGCAACACCTGTGCACATCGAGCGCAACGTGAACCTGCGCACGATGAACGCGTTTGCGTTGCCGGCGCAAGCTGCGACCTTGGTCCGCATCGACAGCGACGCCGCGCTGCGCCGTGTGATCGATCACGCTGACCTCGGGCGCGCGCCCAAGCTCGTTCTCGGCGGCGGCAGCAACATCGTCTTCACGCGCGACCCGCAATCGCTCGTCGTCAAGGTCGAAGTGACGGGATGTCGCCTGGTGCAGGAGCGCGCCGATGCATGGATCGTCGAAGCCGGCGCCGGCGAGAATTGGCACGCCTTCGTGGCCTGGACCCTGGCACAGGGTTGGCCGGGTCTGGAGAACCTGGCGTTGATACCCGGCACCGTTGGTGCCACGCCGGTGCAGAACATCGGCGCCTATGGTGTCGAACTGCGCGAACGCTTCGAGTCGCTCGATGTCGTCGACCTGATCACCGGCCGCAGCGCGACGCTCGGTCTCGATGCCTGCCACTTCGCCTATCGAGACAGTGTCTTCAAGCAGGCGCTGGCCGGTAAGAGCGTGATCATGCGCGTGCGCTTTCGCCTGCCCAAGCCGTGGCGACCGGTGCTGGGCTACCTCGAACTCGAGCGCCGCGTGCACGACACGGGCATTGACCAGCCTGACCCGCAGACCATCTTCGACTGGGTCTGCGCGATCCGCCGCGCCAAGCTACCCGACCCCGCTGTCATGGGCAATGTCGGCAGCTTTTTCAAGAATCCGGTGGTCACGTTGGAACAGTGCCGCGACATCATCGGCCGCGACCCGGAAGTGGTTCACTACCCGCTGCCCGACGGCAGCATGAAGCTGGCCGCGGGCTGGCTGATCGATGCCTGCGGATGGAAGGGCAAATCCATTGGCCGCGCCGGTGTGCACGACCGGCAGGCGCTGGTGCTGGTCAATCGCGGCGGCGCGTCGGGCGCCGAAGTGGTGACGTTGGCGCGGGCAATCCAGGAAAGCGTGTACGGGCGCTTTGGCATCCGTCTGGAGCCGGAACCCGTGATCGTTTGACCCAGGCCAGCGCCGGTCCGCGCCCAAGCGTCGGCCTGGATCCTCCCCTCGGGGAGGGCGCGCGCAGCGCGCGAGGGGTCAACGTTGCGCCGACTTCGGCCGGAAAGCCTTGCACACCGCTTCGTCCGTTTCCAGGTAGGGCCCGCCGATCAGGTCGATGCAGTACGGCACGGCAGCAAAGATGCCAGCCACCGGTGGCGACGCTGCGGGCAAGCCTTCGAGCGTCTCGGCAATCGACTTCGGCTGCCCTGGCAGGTTGATGATCAGCGTCGATCTGCGAATCACCGCGACCTGTCGCGACAGGATGGCCGTCGGCACGAAGTGCAGACTGATCTGCCGCATCTGCTCGCCAAAGCCCGGCATCGGCTTGTCGGCCACCGCGAGCGTGGCTTCCGGCGTGACGTCGCGCGCCGCGGGCCCGGTGCCGCCGGTGGTCAGCACCAGGTCGCATTGCTTGATGTCCACCAGTTCCACCAGCGCGCGCATGATGCCGTCCTGCTCGTCGGCTATCACGCGTGCGTCCCAGTCGATCGGGTTGTTCAACGCACGCGTGAGCCACGCTTTCAAGGCCGGGACGCCCTTGTCTTCGTAGATGCCGGCCGAGGCACGGTCGCTCACCGAGAGCAATCCGATCTTCACGCGATCAAAGTCAGTCATTTCAACGATGCCTTGATGAACTGGAACAGTTCGCGCCACGCGCGGCCATGGCGCTGCTCCGGCGGCAGCGCGACGTCCTTGCGCGCATTGCGGATCAGCGTCCGCAGTTGCTGCAGGTCAGTCTGCGGATGCTCGCCCATCCAGCGCGTGAGTGACTCGTCGCTGGCCACCAGCTCGGTGCGCCAGAGCTCGGCCTGATGCAGGGCCAACGCATCATGCGCGTTGCCGAGCCTGGCCGCAGCGACGGCTTCGCGGATCGGCTCGATCTCGGCGTCGCGCATCAGCTTGCCGATGTATTGCATCTGCCGGCGCTTGCCTTCATGCGAACGCGTGCGGCGCCACTGTGCGAGCGCGTCGCGCAAGGGTTCCGGCATCGGCGTGGCCGCCAGCGCGCCCTCAGGCAGCGTCGTCAGCGCGACGCCCAGTGCCTGTTGCTCATGCGCTTCACGCTTCTTCGCGCTCTTGCTCGGGCGCTCGCCTGAGCGCTCAGCGGCGCCGGCTGTGGATTCGTCGTCGTTTCTCATCACTGCTCGTTATGATAGTTCGCATGACGAAAGCCCAAGGATTCGCCTACAGCCGCGAGCAGTTCGAGCAACTGGTGGAGGACGCGTTGCAGATCGCCCGCACGACTGGCGCGAGCGACGCGGCAGTGGAAGTCTCCGAAGGCGCCGGCCTGTCGGTGTCGGTGCGAAAAGGCGCGCTCGAAAACGTCGAGCGCAACCGCGACAAGTCGATCGGCGTCACCGTCTACCTGGGCCAGCGCCGCGGCAACGCGAGCACGTCGGACTTTTCGCGCACGGCGCTCGAACAAACCGTGCGTGCGGCCTACGACATCGCGCGCTTCACCGCTGAAGATCCGGTGGCCGGCCTGCCCGACGAGACCGATCTGGCGCCACCCGAAGCGACGCGGCGCGACCTCGATCTGTGCCACCCCTGGGCGATCGACGCCCAAGGCGCTGCCGATCTGGCACTGCGCTGCGAAGCGGCAGCGTTTGCGACCGACCGGCGCGTCACCAACTCCGAGGGCGCTGGCGTGTCGGCCCAGCAGTCGCACTTCTACATGGGCAACACGCGCGGCTTTCGTGGCGGCTATGCAAGTTCGCGCCACGGCATTTCGGTCTCACCGATCGTCATGTCACCCGGCAACAGCGACGACATGCAACGCGACTACTGGTACACCTCGATGCGCGACGCCAGTGAGCTGGCCGCGCCGGAGGCCGTGGGCCGCTACGCGGCCGAGCGCGCGCTGTCGCGCCTGCAGGCACGCAAGATCAGCACCCGCGAGGTGCCGGTGCTGTTCGAATCGACTCTGGCCGCCGGCCTGGTCGGGGCGTTCGTGCAAGCCACGTCGGGCGGCTCGCTGTACCGCAAGGCGAGCTTTCTCGAAGGCTGCCTTGGCCAGAGCGCAATGGCTGCACACCTGGACCTGCACGAGTTTCCGCATGTGCGCAAGGGCAAGGGCAGTGCACCGTTCGACGACGAGGGCGTGACGACGCATGCGCGCCGCGTCGTCGATGGCGGCGTCGTGCAGGGCTATTTCCTGTCCAGCTATTCGGCGCGCAAGCTCGGCATGCGCACGACCGGCAATGCTGGCGGCGCCCACAACCTGACCCTGTCGAGCCGCCTCACGCAACCCTCGGACAACCTCGACGCGATGCTGGACAAGCTGCACCGCGGCCTGTTCGTCATCGAGCTGATCGGGCAGGGCGTCAACGGTGTCACGGGCGACTATTCGCGCGGCGCGGCCGGCTTCTGGGTCGAAGGCGGGCACATTGTTCACCCGGTGCATGAGATCACGATCGCCGGCAACCTGCGCGACATGCTCAAGGACGTCGCTGCCGTGGGCGCTGATGCGTACAGTTCCGGCAGCAAGACCACCGGCTCGGTGTTGATCGAGCGCATGAAGGTCGCCGGCGCCTGAGCAAATCCACGGTCGTTGACAGGGGGGAAACCCCCTGCGGCGCACTGGGCAACCTGCCTAGAATTGGCTGTTTTTTTTCACACCATGTCAGGAGAGTCTCAATGGAACGTCGTTCCCTGATTCGCGGCGCCGGTCTAGCCGGCGCTGCTGCTGCCGGCGCGGCAATGATGGCCGCTTGCGGCAAGAAGGAGGAGGCAGCGCCCGCCGCGGCGGCACCGGCAGCGGCGCCGGCACCAGCAGCCACCGCGGCCCCCGCCACCACCGGCACTCAGATCCGCTGGCGTTTGGCGTCGAGCTTTCCGAAATCACTCGACACCATTTTCGGTGCGGCCGAAGAAATGGCCGGTTACGTCAAAGCCGCCACCGGCGGCAAGTTCGAGATCTCGGTCGCCGCAGCGGGCGAGTTGATGCCCGCGTTCGGCGTTGTCGACGGCGTTCAGGCCGCGACCGTCGAGATGGCTCACACGGCACCGTATTACTTCTTCGGCAAGGATCCGACCTTTGCGCTGGGCTGTGCCATCCCCTTTGGCCTCAACGCCCGGCAGATGACGGCCTGGATGCTCGAAGGCAACGGCATGAAGCTGATGCGCGAGTTCTATGCCGGCTTCAACATCGTCAACTTCGTCGGCGGCAACACCGGCGCGCAGATGGGCGGCTGGTGGCGCAAGGAAATCAAGTCGATGGCCGATGTCAAGGGCGCCAAGTTCCGCGTCGGTGGTTTCGGTGGCAAGATCTTCGAGGCCATCGGCGGCGTGCCGCAGAACATCCCCGGCGGCGAGATCTACCAGGCGCTGGAAAAGGGCACGATCGACGCTGCCGAGTGGGTGGGCCCGTACGACGACGAGAAGCTCGGCTTCTACAAGGTCGCGCCGTTCTACGCCTACCCGGGCTGGTGGGAAGGCGGCCCGCAGCTCGACTTCTTCGTCAACAACAAGGCCTATGAGGCGCTGAGCGCAGAGTACAAGGCGATCCTCGAATCGGCGTGCAACTACGCCGCTGTGCGGATGCTGGCCAAGTACGACGCGCGCAACCCGGCGGCGCTCAAGCGCCTGGTCGGCAACAAGGTCAAGCTGTTCCGTTTCCCGAAGGACGTGATGGACGGCGCGTTCAAGGCCGCGATCGGCGATCTACGACGACCTGTCGAAGAGCAATCCTGCCTGGAAGAAGATCTACGAAGACTATTCGAACTTCCGCCGCGATTCGAACCTCTGGTTCCGCTTCACCGAAGCCGGCTTCGACAACTTCATGCAGCAGCAGCGCCTGTAAGCAACGCGGTCGCCAATGAAAGAACCCCGCCTTGGCGGGGTTCTTTGTTTTCGAGCACGGGCAGCCGGGCTATTTCTTCTTGTCTTCCTTGATGGCGTCCATCAGGCCCTTCATCGGATCGTATTCCTCGGGCTCCGAGGCGGCGCCTTCAGCGCCAGTCGCGTCGCCCTGCCGCTGCTCCATCGCGTCGCGCCCTTGGTCGCGCATTTCCTGCAGCGCATCTTCGGCATTGAAGGATTTGACTTTCTCGATGTTGCCCGACACCAGGGCCGGGATTGAACACGATCAGCCGCGACCATGATCAACTGCAGCACGATGAAGGCGATCGAGCCTTTGTAGATCTGCGCCGTGGTCACCGCCTTGATGCGCGCGCCGGTGATGCGGTCGTTGTAGTCTTCCCTGGCGGCGACGCTGCGCAGGTAGAACAACGCAAAGCCGAACGGCGGCGTCAGGAACGAGGTCTGCAGGTTCATCGCCAGGATGACGCCGAACCAGATCAGGTCGATGCCCATCTTGTCGGCCACCGGCGCCAGCATCGGGATGACGATGAATGCGATCTCGAAGAAGTCGATGAACATGCCGAGAACGAAGACCAGCAGGTTGACGACGATCAGGAAGCCGATCTGCCCGCCGGGCAGTTGCTTGAACAAGTGCTCGACCCAGACATGGCCGTCGGCGGCGTTGAAGGTGAAGCTGAACACCGTCGAGCCGACCAGGATGAACATGACGAAGGTGGCGAGCTTCATCGTGTTTTCGAGGGCCTGGCGCAGCAGGCCCAGCTTGAGCTTGCCGCGGCTGACCGCCATGATCAGCGCGCCCAATGCGCCCATCGCGCCGCCTTCGGTCGGCGTGGCCACGCCCAGGAAGATCGTGCCCAGCACGAGGAAGATCAGCACCAGCGGCGGGATCAACACGAAGGTCACGCGCTCGGCCAGCTTGGACATCAGGCCCAGCTTGAGCAGCCTGTTGAGCCCCGCCAGCGCCAGCGCCAGAAACGCCGCCACCGTCATCGACAGGATGAAGATCTCGTCGCTCGGCGCCGGCAGCACGCGGCCGAGCCAGGGGTTCATCACCGATTCGTGGATCTGCGACCAGCCCCAGCCTGCGGCTGCGCAGATTGCCAGCAGAACGCCCAGTGAGACGTGGCCGCTGGCACCGTTGGTCTCGCGGTAGATGCGTGCTGCGGCCGGCAAGGGCGGCACCCACTTGGGTCGCACGACCGCGACGACGACGACGAACAGCAGGTACAGGCCGACCAGCAACAGACCCGGGATCAACGCGCCGGCGTACATGTCGCCCACCGAGCGGCCCAACTGGTCGGCCAGCACGATCAGCACCAGTGACGGCGGAATCGCCTGGGCCAGCGTACCCGACGCGGTGATGGTGCCGGTGGCAATGGTTCGGTTGTAGCCGTTGCGCAGCATGATGGGCAAGCGAGATCAGGCCCATCGAGATGACGGCGGCGGCCACCACGCCTGTCGTCGCGGCCAACAGGGCGCCGACCAGCACGACCGCGATCGCCAGGCCGCCGCGCACCGGGCCGAACACCTGGCCCACCGTCTCGAGCAGATCCTCGGCCATGCCCGAGCGCTCGAGGATGATGCCCATGAAGGTGAAGAACGGGATCGCCAGCAGCGTGTCGTTCTTCATGATGCCGAACACGCGCAGCGGCAAGGCGCCGAACAGGTTGGTCGGGAACAACCCGATCTCCATGCCGATGAAGCCGAAGAACAAGCCCGTGGCCGCCAGCCCGAACGCCACCGGTATGCCGGTGAGCAGGAAGAACAGCAGCCCCGCGAACATCAGCGGGACGAAGTTTTGGGCGATGAACGCGGTCATGGACGGGGCTCCTGGTTGGCCGCCGCCATCTCCTCGGCCAGCAACTCCTCGGCGGTCTTCTCGTGCCCGTAGCTGAACGGCTCATCCCGAGCGCCGACCAGAAAGGCCACGCGCTTGATCAGCTCCGAGACGCCCTGCGTCATCAGGACCGCGAAGCCCAGCGGGATCAGCAGGATCACCGGCCAGCGGATCAGGCCACCGGCGTTCTCGCTCATCTCGCCCGACAGGTAGGTGCGCATGAACAAGCGGCCATGCCAGGTCGATCAGGATCACGCACAACGGGATCAGGAAGATCGACGATGCCCAATGCGTCGATGATCGCGTTGGTGCGCTTGGACAGGCGTGACGAGATGAAGTCGATGCGCACATGGCCGTTGTGCAGGAAGACGTAGCCGGCGGCGAGCATGAACACCGCCGCGAACAGGTACCACTGGATCTCGAGGTAGGCGTTCGAGCCGATGTTGAACGCCTTGCGCATGATGGCGTTGCCGGCGCTGATCACCACGGTGGCCAGCACCAACCACATCGCGACTTTGCCGATCCACTCGTTGACGAAATCGATCAGGCGAGACAGCTTGAGTAATG
Source organism: uncultured beta proteobacterium (assembly GCA_963706685.1). GTDB lineage: Bacteria > Pseudomonadota > Gammaproteobacteria > Burkholderiales > Burkholderiaceae_C > CADEEN01. The sequence goes on along the minus strand of CAVPMY010000017.1, from coordinate 354,326 downwards.
AGCCCACGGTTGGACCCTCCGCTTGTGCGACCGCAGGATTGTGGCAGCGATGTCGTCCCGTGTTGGAAGGGTCTAACCCAGGGCGCTGGCCTGCATGTACAGTTTTGTCGAGCGCGCACCGCTGCGGCAGAACGCGAGCAGGGGACGTGGCAGTTCTTCGAGCAGACGCGCAAACGCAGCGATCTGTTCCGGCGTCTGAAATCCACCGGCAACCGGCAGGAATCGGTATTCGAGCCCTGCGGCGCGCGCCGCTGCCTCGATGGCGGCGTTGGTCGGCTGATCGGGACCATGCTCGAAGTCAGGCCGGTTGTTGACCACGCTGCGAAAGCCGGCGCGTGCGGCTTCGGCCATCGCTTCGGGGGTCAGTTGCGGGGCGACGCACACGTCGACGGCGACCTGGCGCAAGGGCAGCGGCGGCGCGTTCATTTCAGCACTGCCTTGACGGTCGCCGATACCATGCCCATGTCGGCCTTGCCGGCGAGTTGCGACTTCACGGCGCCCATGACCTTGCCCATGTCGCCAGGACCGGCGGCACCGAGTTCCTTGACGATGCGTGCGACTTCGATGGCGACTTCATCGGCCGACAGTCTCTGCGGCAAGTAGGCCTCCAGCAATTTCATCTCGGCCGTTTCCTTGTTCACCAAGTCGGTGCGCCCGGCCTGTGCAAACGCGGCAATCGAGTCCTTGCGCTGCTTGACCAGCTTGTCGATCACGCCGATGACCTGGGCGTCGTCGAGCACGATGCGCTCGTCGACTTCGCGTTGCTTGATCGCCGCCAGCGCAAAGCGGATTGTGCCCAGGCGCTCGGCGTCCTTGGCGCGCATGGCGGTCTTCATGTCTTCGGTGATGCGCTCTTTGAGGGTTGTCATGTCAGCTCCTCAGGGCCGCCCCGAGGAGCTGACGCTCCCCCGGAGGACGCGAATGCAATGAACCAAGGGTCATCAGGTACTCCAGAAACGAAACGAGCCCGCTGCGGGATTCCGCACGGGCTCGGATTCAACGAGGGTGCCGCTTTCAGTACAGCTTCTTGGGCAACTGCATCGAGCGCACGCGCTTGTAGTGGCGCTTCACCGCAGCCGCCTTCTTGCGCTTGCGCTCGGCGGTGGGCTTCTCATAGAACTCGCGAGCGCGCAGATCGGTCAGCAGGCCCAGCTTTTCGATCGTGCGCTTGAAGCGGCGCAGGGCCACATCGAACGGCTCGTTTTCTTTGACGCGGATCGTGGTCATGAAACAGGAAATCCTTGTTTCGGCGCGGGTGGGTGGATCGCATGGATCGGCGCAGCACTGTGTGCCAACGCAACCCACCCGGGCCAGGGGTGTTCAGCAAAGCCGCAGATTATAGCCACAACATGCGCGGCAGGACCCCCCAGAGCTGGCAGCGCCGGCCGGTGGCCGACCGTGGCTAACATCGGCCCATGAACCTTCCCGCGTTGTCGCCCTCCAGCCTGGCGGCTTTGCTGTCCGCGCTGATCGCCCATGCCCAGGACGGGCTGGTCGTCAAGGATGCCTCCTCCGGCGCCTGGGTGCAGGTCAATGACGTGATGGCACAGTGGCTGGGTCGGCCCGTGGCCGAACTCAACGGTCGCAGCGACAGCGAATTTTTCGGCGAATCGAGTGCGGCCCTGCGGGTGGCCGAGCAGGGCGCGGCAGCGCAGGCCGAAGCGTCAGTGGCCGAGCACAAGGTGGAATTGCAGGGCACTCGCCGCGAGTTTCGAGTGCTGCGCCAGCGGCTGCAGGGCGCCGATGGCCAGTGGCTGATCGCCGCGGTGTGGCACGACCTTGGTGCAGAAAAGCGCCGCGATGCGCAACTGCGTGTCGCGCTCGAGCAGCTGGAGCAGCAACAGCAGGCCAATGAGGCGTTGCGCAAGGAGTCGGCACAGGGCCAATCGGCGCGCGATGGTGCCACCGGGCTGCACAACCGCGGCCACTTTGAAGACCAGCTGCGCCGCGAAGTCGATCTCTCAACCCGTGAGCACCGCGAATTCGCACTCGTCTCGATCGAAATCGATCCGCTGACCGATGACGTACTTGCCATCGGCGCCGCACCACGGCTGCGCGTGCTCGAAGCACTGGGCAGACTGTTGCGCAGCAACACGCGGGCCATGGACGCATCATGCCGCTACGAGGAAAACTGCTTCTCGGTCCTGCTGTCGGGCGTTGGCTTGGCCACGGCGCATTCGCGCATGGAAGGGCTACGCCGGCAATGCGCAACGCAGATCGTGGTCCACGACGGTCGTGAAATCGGCTTCACCGTCGCGATGGGTGTAGCCAGTTTTCCCCACACCGCATCGACGCAGGACGAATTGCGCAGCGCCTGTGAAGGCGCCTTGGCAGAGTCGCGCCAGCGTGGCGGAAACCGCGTGACATTGGCCAGCATTCGGTTCACCGAAGCCTGAGCACGACGATTCGCGATCAGCACGCAAGCCGGCGCGTGCGACGGCTCACGACTGCATCAGGGCGCGAACGTGAGCGGCCGAGCCTGTGGCCAGGCCTTCCAGGCTGTAGCCGCCCTCCAGCGTCGAGACGATCCGCGATGACGCGCTGTCCTGCGCCACCGCCATCAATTCGCGCGTGATCCACGCATAGTCTTCGTCGGTAAAGGCCAGGCCGCCCAGCGGGTCCAGGTGGTGAGCGTCGAACCCGGCAGAAATGATCAGCAATTGCGGTTTGAAACGCTGCAGCGCCGGCAACAACTCGTCTCGCATGGCGCGGCGAAAAACCGGCGAACCGCTGCCGCGCTCCAGCGGGATGTTGATCACATTGCCGGCAATACCGCGTTCGCTTCGAGCGCCGGTGCCCGGATAGAACGGCGCCTGGTGGCTGGAGCCGAAGAACAGGTCCGGGTCGTTCTCGAAGCAGTGTTGCGTGCCGTTGCCGTGATGGACATCGAAATCAACCACCGCGATGCGCTGCAAGCCATGCGCGTGGCGCGCGTGCAGGGCGGCGATGGCTGCCTGGTTGAAGACGCAAAAGCCCATTGCGCGGTCGGCCTCCGCATGGTGGCCACAGGGCCGCGTGGCACAGAACACATTGCGCGCGCGTTGCTCGATCACCGCGTCGACCGCCGCGCAGGCAGCGCCGACGCACCGCATCACCGCGTCCCAGCTGCCGGGCGACAGGATGGTGTCGCCGCCATCGAGCAGTCGCAAGCCCTGCGTGGGCGCGGCACGTTCGACGGCGTCGATGTAGTCGCTGTCGTGGACCCGCTCGAGTTGGCTGCGTGTGCCCATGGGCGCTTGTGCCCATTGGAGGGCGGCGAATTCCTCGGCCCGCAGGGCGGCCAGCACGGCTTCGAGCCGTTGCGGCGCCTCGGGATGGTGGGGCCCTGGGCGGTGACCCAGGCACGCTTCATGGGTATAGATCCAGGTCGTCATGGTCGCGGCGGTTCAAGGGTGTTGTGCAGTGTGGCGCATGGTGAAACCGGGTAATCGAACCTAGGGTAAACGCTACAAATTTGCATGTCCACCAGTTCCACGCTCAATGCCGCCACCGTGGCCACCGACCGCCAGCCCTTGCCGGCAGGTCTGCGTCAGCGCAGCTGCGCCGGCAGGCGTCGCGCATCGGTCTGTGCTGAGTCGACCGCGCCGCGAGTAGCGCAATATTGAGTTGACTCTTCTCCGCATTACCACGGGGGTTCGCCCCTGACGTTCTTGACTGCGGTCAATGGAATGTCGTTGTGGGCTGCACGACCATACTGTCTCTTCGACGACAAACTGGAGACAACACCATGGTCCGTGCAACCGACTTCCGCCCGCATGCCTCGCCGCTGCGATTTGCCCGCTCGTTTCGCCATGCGGCTGTAGTGCTTGCGGCGCTGGGCGTTGCCAGTTTCGCGCACGCGGCTTGGGAGCCGACCAAGCCGGTCGAGTTTGTCGTGCCAGCCGGCACCGGCGGCGGCGCCGACCAGATGGCCCGCCTGATCCAGGGCATCATCGTCAAGAACAAGCTGATGAAGGAGTCGATGATCGTCGTCAACAAGTCGGGCGGCGCCGGCGCCGAGGGCTTTCTCGACGTCAAGGAAGCCAAGGGCGACCCGCACAAGATCATCATCACGCTGTCCAACCTGTTCACCACGCCGATGGCCACCGGCGTGCCTTTCAGCTGGAAGGACATGACGCCGGTGACGATGATGGCGCTCGACCAGTTCGTGCTCTGGGTCAATACCGCAACGCCGTACAAGACGGCCAAGGACTATGTCGATGCGGTGAAAACGGCCGGCGCGAGCAAGATGAAGATGGGCGGCACCGGCTCCAAGCAGGAAGACCAGATCATCACCGTCGGCCTCGAAAAGGCCACCGGCATCAAGTTCATCTACGTGCCGTTCAAGGGCGGCGGCGACGTGGCCGTGCAGCTGGTGGGCAAGCATATCGACTCGTCGGTCAACAACCCGATCGAGGCGGTGGCGCAGTGGCGTGCCGGCGCATTGCGCCCGCTGTGCGTGTTCGACGACACGCGCATGCCCTACAAAGAAAAGGTGACCGACACGATGGCGTGGGGTGACATCCCGACCTGCAAGGAGTCCGGCATCCCGACCGACTACCTGATGCTGCGCGGCATCTTCATGGCGCCGGGAGCGACCCCCGACCAGGTGGCGTTCTACAACGACCTGATGAAGAAGGTCCGCGAAACGCCGGACTGGAAGGACTTCATGGAGAAGGGCGCCTTCAACACGACCGCGCTGACCGGCCCGGAATTCGTCAAGTGGCTGACGGCGGCGGAAGCCACGCACAAGCAACTGATGACCGAGGCGGGCTTCCTGGCGAAGTAATCGCAAGTCCGAGGTGTGCGGCCGCCGAAGTGGCGGCTGTACACGCGGCAGCCCCAGCGGCTGCGAGGTGGTGATGCTTTCGTGAGTCGTGCTGGCCAACTGCAGCGCGGTTCAGGGGAGCCCTGCGCAGTGCATTGCCGGGGCATCGGCAACTGCAAATTTCAAGCTTGGCTCATTCGAGGAGCAGACCATGGCAGACCCCCATTCCTCGGGCGCTGGCGATTCGCCCGCCGTGATCAACAACAACACGATGGATGCGATCGTCGCGACCATCATCTTTGTGGTCGGTGTGGTTGTCGTCGTCGAGTCGCGGCGCCTGGGTGCCGGCTGGACGGACGAGGGCCCGGGTTCAGGCTACTTTCCGTTCTACATCGGTCTCATCGTTTGCATTTCGGCGCTGGGCATCTTCTACCAGGCGGTGTTCAGCAAGTCGCGAGACACCGGCGTCTTCGTTGATCGAGTCCAGCTCGGCCGCGTCATGTCGGTGCTGTTGCCCGCCGGCGTGTTCGTGCTGGGAATCGTGTTCTTCGGCATCTACGTCGCCTCGGCCATCTACATCAGCGCTGTTCATGATCGTGCTCGGCAAGTACCACCCGGCCAAGGGTGTGATGCTGGGACTCGCCGTGAGTGCCTTCTTCTTCCTCATGTTCGAGGTCTGGTTCAAGGTGCCGCTGTACAAGGGCAAGTTCGAACCCCTGAGCTTCCTCGGTTACTGAAGACACCCAAGCGGAGTTCCACACCATGGAAGCACTCAGTTCACTGATCGGTGGATTCGCCGTCATCCTGACGCCGGCGAACATCGGGCTGATGTTCGTCGGCATCATCCTCGGCGTGCTGATCGGCGTGCTGCCCGGACTGGGCGGCGCCAACGGCGTGGCGATCCTGCTGCCGCTGACCTTCTCGATGTCGCCGACCTCGGCCATCGTCATGCTGTCGTGCATCTACTGGGGGGCGCTGTTCGGCGGCGCGATCACCTCGATCCTGTTCAACATTCCGGGCGAGCCGTGGTCGGTGGCCACCACCTTCGACGGCTATCCGATGGCGCAAAAAGGCCAGGCGGGCGCAGGCGCTGACGGCGGCCTTCACGTCGTCGTTCGTCGGCGCCTTCATCGCCGTGCTGATGATCACCTTCCTGGCGCCGCTGGTGGCCCAGTTCGCGCTCAAGTTCGGCTCTCCCGAGTTCTTCTCGGTCTACCTGCTGACCTTCTGCAGCTTCGTCGGCATGGGCAAGGGTTCGCCGTTCAAGATCCTGGTGTCGATGGCGCTCGGCTTCGCGCTCGCCTCGGTGGGCATGGACACGGTCACCGGCCAGCTGCGCCTGACCTTCGGTTTCCACGATCTGATGCGCGGCTTCGATTTCCTGATCGCCGTCATCGGCCTGTTCGGCATCGGCGAGATCCTGCTGTCGATGGAAGAGGGGCTGGAGTTTTCCGGCAAGTCGGCCAAGATCAATCCCACGGTCGTCTGGCAGACCTGGAAGCAACTGCCCAAGTTCTGGGTCACGTCGCTGCGCAGCTCGCTGGTCGGCATCTGGATGGGCATCACCCCGGGCGGCGCCACGCCGGCCTCGTTCATGAGCTACGGCCTGGCCAAGAAGATGTCCCGGACCGGCGACAAGTTCGGCACCGGCGAGATCGAAGGCGTCGTGGCGCCGGAGACGGCCGCGCACGCCGCCGGCACCAGCGCCCTGCTGCCGATGCTGGCGCTCGGCATCCCGGGCTCGCCGACGGCTGCCGTGCTGCTCGGCGGCCTGCTGATCTGGGGTCTGCAGCCCGGGCCGCTGCTGTTCGTCGAGCAGAAGGATTTCGTCTGGGGGCTGATCGCCAGCATGTACCTCGGCAACGTCGTCGGCCTGATCGTGGTGCTGTCCACGGTGCCGCTGTTCGCGTCGATCCTGCGCATCCCGTTCTCGATCATCGCGCCGATCATCATCGTCATCTGCGCCATCGGCGCCTACACGGTGAGCACGCGCGATGCTCGATGTCTGGTTCATGCTCGGCTTCGGCGTCATCGGCTACATCTTCAAGAAGCTCGACTACCCGCTGGCGCCGCTGGTGCTGGCCCTGGTGCTCGGCGACAAGGCCGAGAATGCGTTCCGGCAGTCGATGCTGGTCTCGCAGGGCGACGTGACGATCATGTGGTCCAACTGGCTGGTCGGCTCGATCACCACGCTGGCGCTCGTGCTGCTGTTCTGGCCGCTGATTTCGAAGGCGCTGCGATTGATCCGTGCGCCTAAGGCAGACGAGTTCGCTGCGCAGCGGCCAGTCGATTGATTTGCTGAATACGGAGGCAACATGCCCGTCATCGCATTGACCCAGGGAATGGGCTCGCTGGCCCAGGACATTGCCGAGCAACTGGCTGCCGAGCTGAAGCTGGCGACACTGCAGCACGAAGTGGCCGACCGCGTGGCCAGCAAGATGCATGTGTCCAAGAGCCTGATCAGCCGGCTGCGCGCGGGCAAGGCAGGAACCATCGAGCGCTTCACGGCCGACCGTGGCGCGATGGCAATCTACAGCGCCGAAGAAGTGCTCGAAGCCGCGGCGCGCGGCAATGTCGTGTTGCGCGGCTGGGGCGCCACGGCGCTCCTGCGGCCGGTGCCGCATGTGCCCTGCGTGCGCATCATGCGGCCAATGGCCCAACGCGTTGCATGGCTGATGAAAGCCCTCGACACCGACGACGCCGATCTCGCCGAGGCCGAGATCAAGCGCAGCGACGAGTCCAACGCGGCGCGCATGCACGAGCAGTTCGGCGTCCACTGGGGCGACCCGGTGCTGTTCGACATGGTGCTCAATACCGAACGCATGTCGGTCGACACCTGCGTGCAGCAGATCAAGTCGCTGTTGACGCGGCCTGAATTTGCCGAGACCGACGCCTCGCGTGCGTTGCTGCTCAGCATGGCCCTGCATGCCCACGTACGTGCTGCCTTGCGCGCCAATGAGTCGACACGCGAAGTCAACATCAGCATCGAAGGCAGCGGCGATCGCGTCGAGCTGCAGGGCATCGTCGTCAGCGCCGCGGAGCGCGCGGCGGTCGAGAAGGTCGTGGCCGCGGTGCCCGGCGTGGCTGCGGTCGACAACAAGCTGCACCTGATGACCAAGTCTCGCCTGTTCACGTCATCGAAGAACTGACCTTGGGGCAGCGCTGAAGAAGTCCCCGCGGATGCGCGCGCCGCGAGGGACTTCTTCAGCGTTGCCTCAGATCTTGCCGCGCTGCTTCAATCGGCTGAGCGTCTCGGCAGACAGGTTGAGGTAGGTCGCGAGTTCCTTCTTCGGAATGCGCTCGACCAGCTCCGGATGCTTGCGCATGAAGCGGTGCACGCGGCCCGGCGCGTCGAGCAGGTGCAGCGTGATCGTATGCGCCATGACATCGCTCATCAGCCGCATGACGTGGTACTCGAAATCGGCCTTGAGCCGCGGGTGGCGCTCCAGGAAGCTCACCCATTGCGGCATTGCCAGCTTGGCCACGCGCGACTTGGTGACGCAGGCAATGGCGTAGGGCGTCGGCGTGTTCAGGCGCCACGCCGCATAGCTGGTCTCGATGTCGCGCTCGTCGGCAAAACGCAGGATCATCTCCTTGGCGTCGGCGTTGGACACCAGGCGCTTGAGCAGCCCGTCGAGCACGAAGTACTGCTCCATCTCATGCACGCCCTGGTGCAGCAGGAAATCGCCCTTGCAGCAATCGACGATGACGAGCTGTTCCTCGAGCTCGCGCCGGTCCTCGTCGGTCAGCGACTGCAGCACGACGTTCTGCTTGAGCTGAACGCGGATCACGTTGCGCTCGGGATGCTGGGCCAGCAGGGTCATGGTTTGCCGAAAGTTGACCGCGGTCAACGGTGAAGGGGTCAGCGATTTTCTACTATTGCGGGCAGCACTGACTCCCAGGAGACGCTCATGTCGGCTGTTCTGTCCACCGCCACCCCTTCCGCGCAGGCAACTGCCGCCACCACTGATGGTTTTCATCTGGTGATCGATGCGCTCAAGTTGAACGGCATCGACACCATCTACGGCCTTCCGGGCATTCCGATCACCGACCTGACCCGCATGGCGCAGGCCGAGGGTCTGCGCGTGATCTCGTTTCGCCACGAGCAGCATGCCGGCAACGCGGCCGCGGCGGCAGGCTTTTTGACCGGCAAGCCCGGCATCTGCCTGACCGTGTCGGCGCCGGGCTTCCTCAACGGCCTGACCGCGCTGGCCAATGCGACCACCAACTGCTTCCCGATGATCCTCATCAGCGGCTCGTCGGAGCGCGAAATCGTCGACCTGCAGCAGGGCGACTACGAGGAAATGGACCAGCTGGCGATCGCCAAGCCGCTGTGCAAGGCGGCCTATCGTGTGCTGCACGCGCAGGACATCGGCATCGGCATCGCGCGCGCGATCCGCTCGGCCGTGTCCGGCCGGCCCGGCGGCGTCTACCTCGACCTGCCGGCCAAGCTGTTCGCGCAGACGATGGACGCTGTGGCCGGCAAGAACTCGCTGGTCAAGGTGGTCGATCCGGCGCCGCGCCAGATCCCCGCGCCCGACGCCGTCAAGCGCGCGATCGCCACCTTACAGGGCGCAAAGCGCCCGCTCATAGTGTTAGGGAAAGGCGCTGCCTACGCGCAATGCGACGCCGACATCCGCGCCCTGGTCGAGAAGACCGGCATCCCGTACCTGCCGATGTCGATGGCCAAGGGCCTGCTGCCCGACACGCACGCACAGTCGGCGTCGGCCGCGCGCAGCTACGTGCTCGAGCAGGCCGACGTGGTGATGCTGGTCGGCGCGCGCCTGAACTGGCTGCTCTCGCACGGCAAGGGCAAGACCTGGGGCGCCGGCAACGGACCCAAGCAGTTCATCCAGATCGACATCTCGCCCGTCGAGGCCGACAGCAACGTGGCCATCGCCGCGCCGCTGGTCGGCGACATCGGCTCCTGCGTCGCCGCACTGCTGGCGGGCATCGGCTCGAACTGGAGCAAGCCACCGGCCGATTGGACCGGCGCGATCGCCGAGCGCAAGGACAAGAACCTGTCGAAGATGGCTGAGACGCTGGCCAAGAACCCGTCGCCGATGAACTTCCACAGCGCGCTCGGCGCGGTGCGCAACCTCATAAAGGAGCGGCCCGACGTCATGCTCGTCAACGAGGGCGCCAACACCCTGGACTTCACGCGCTCGATCGTCGACATGTATGAGCCGCGCAAGCGACTGGACGTCGGCACCTGGGGCATCATGGGCATCGGCATGGGCTTCGCTGTCGCGGCCGCGGTCACCACCGGCAAGCCGGTGATCGCGATCGAGGGTGACAGCGCCTTCGGATTCTCCGGCATGGAAGTCGAGACGATCTGCCGCTACAACCTGCCGGTGTGCGTCGTCGTCTTCAACAACAACGGTGTCTACAAGGGCACCGATGTCAACCAGAGCGGCGGCACCGATGTTGCGCCCACCGTCTTCGTCAAGAATGCGCGCTATGAGCTGATGATGCAGGCCTTCGGCGGCGTTGGTGTCATGGCCAGCACACCGGCCGAGTTGTCCAAGGCGATGCAGGAAGCCATCACGTCGGGCAAGCCGACGCTGATCAATGCCATCATCGACGAGACTGCCGGCACCGAGAGCGGTCGCATCACCAGTCTGAATCCGGCCGCGGCCAAGAAGAAGTAATCCGATTTTCCACTAGCAGCAACTCAAGGAGACATGCACATGTCTGGGCAACTCCCCCTCAAGGGCATCAAGATCATCGACTTCACCCATGTCCAGGCGGGCCCGGCCTGCACCCAGATGCTGGCCTGGTTCGGCGCCGACGTGATCAAGGTCGAGCGCCCCGGCTCGGGTGACGTCACACGCAGCCAACTGCGTGACGTGCCGGACGCCGATGCGCTGTACTTCACGATGCTCAACAGCAACAAGCGCTCGTTGACGCTCGACACCAAGAAGGCCGAAGGCAAGGCGGTGCTCGAGAAGCTGATCAAGGAATCGGACGTGATGGTCGAGAACTTCGGCCCCGGCGCGCTCGACCGCATGGGCTTCACGTGGGAATACATCCAGAAGCTCAACCCGGGGATGATCCTGGCCTCCGTCAAGGGCTTCTCCGAAGGCCACCACTACGAAGACCTGAAGGTCTACGAGAACGTCGCTCAGTGCGCCGGCGGCGCGGCTTCGACCACCGGCTGGTGGAAGGGCGAGAACTCGGAGCCGACGATCTCTGCGGCAGCGCTGGGCGACTCCAACACCGGCATGCATCTCGCGATCGGCATCCTGACCGCCTACATCGGCAAGCAGAAGACCGGCAAGGGCCAGAAAGTCGCCGCGTCGATGCAGGACGCCGTGCTCAACCTGTGCCGCGTCAAGATGCGCGACCAGCAGCGCCTGGAGAAGGTGGGCTACCTCGAGGAGTACCCGCAGTACCCGCACGAGATGGACGCTTTCAAGGACAAGGTGACGCCACGCGGCGGCAACGCCGGCGGCGGCGGCCAGCCGGGCTGGATCCTGAAGTGCAAGGGCTGGCAGACCGACCCGAACGCCTACATCTACTTCACGGTCCAGGGCCATGCCTGGGAGCCGATCTGCGACGCGCTCGGCAAGCCGGAGTGGAAGACCGACCCGGCGTACACCACGGCCAAGGCGCGCCAGCCGCACATCGAGAAGATCTTCGCGACCATCGAGGACTTCATCAAGGACAAGACCAAGTACGAAGCGGTCGACATCTTCCGCAAGTTCGACATCCCCTGCGCCCCGGTGCTGTCGATGAAGGAACTGCTGCGCGACGAGTCGCTGCGCAAGAGCGGCTCGATCGTCGAAGTGCCGCACAAGGTGCGCGGCTCATACTGGACGATCGGCAGCCCGATCAAGTTCTCGGACTTGAAGCCCGAGGTCACCGCCTCGCCGCTGCTCGGCGAACACACCGATGAGGTGCTGGCCGAACTGGGCTACACGCCGCAGCAGATCGCCGCGATGCACGAGGTCAAGGCCGTCTGACGATCGTGATGTACCAGCCGCCGGGCGGCTGAATTGTCGACGGCGGCGCCCCGAGCGGGCGCCGTCTTGCCGTCGCAGGCAGCCTTTTCACGCTGAGAGGAGCTTTGCATCATGCACAACCAAGTCGATCTGGCCGCATTGGTGGCAGCGCTGGGCGATGCGATCATGGTCTGCGACGCACGGGGCGCCATCACGCTGTGGAACCCGGCTTGCGAACGCATGTTCGGCTACGCCGAGACTGACGTGCTCGGCAAGACCATGGACATGATCATCCCGGAGCGGCTGCGCAAGCGCCACTGGGAAGGTTACGAGAAGACGATGGCCACCGGCATCACCAAGTACGGCCACGATGTGCTGCGCGTGCCGGCGCTTCACAAGGACGGCCATACGCTGTCGATCGCCTTCACCGTGGCGATGCTGTACACGCCCGACGGCAAGGTGAGCGCCATTGCGTCGATCATTCGCGATGACACCGACCGATTCAACGAAGACCGCGCCTTGCGCAAGCGCCTCGGTGAGCTGGAGGCCCAGGTGGCCGCGATGGGCAAGGACAACCGATGATGCGAGCCGGGGCCATGGCGGCCGAGGCCGCTCAACCCGCGGGCGGAACGGACCTCACCGCCGTCGGCCTGAACTCAGCCCGGCGCAGCAGGGACGCCTTATGAACGACACGATCTCGAACGCCAGAGTCATCCCCATCGTCGCCGCGCCCGAGGCCCGTCAGCGCAAGCGTGCCTTGCCCAAGGGCCGCGCGGTCGATGCGGCGGCGCTGGCGCAGGTGAAGCAACTGCTGGGTACGGCACCGCGCGCGCCCGACCTGCTGATCGAACATCTGCACAAGCTGCAGGACCATTTCGGCCACCTCAGCGCGCGCCATCTGGCGGCGCTGGCGCGCGAGATGGGCCTGGCGCAGACGGAGGTATTCGAGGTCGCGAGCTTTTATCACCACTTCGACATCGTCAAGGAAGGTGGCACTGCACCGCAGGCGCTGACGGTGCGTGTCTGCGATGGCCTGTCGTGCGAGATGGCCGGCGCGCAGGACCTGCTGGCGCGGCTGCCGGCGATGCTGGGCAAACAGGTGCGCGTCATCGCCGCGCCGTGCATCGGACGCTGCGAGCAGGCGCCTGCCGTGGCGGTCGGCCAGCATCCGATTGCTGGCGCCAGCGCCGAGTCGGTGCAAGCCGCCGTCAAAGCCGGCCACACGACGCATCAGCTCGAGGGCTTCATCGACCTCAAGGCCTACAAGGCACAGGGCGGTTATACGCTGCTGAAAGCCTGCATCGGCGGCGAGCGCGAGGTCGACGACGTCATCAAGGCGCTCGAAGACTCGGGCCTGCGCGGCCTCGGCGGCGCGGGCTTTCCGGCCGGGCGCAAATGGCGCATCGTGCGCAACGAGGCGGCGCCGCGGCTGATGGCGGTCAACATCGACGAGGGAGAGCCCGGCACGTTCAAGGATCGTGTCTACCTCGAGCGCGATCCGCACCGTTTTCTCGAAGGCATGCTGATCGCCGCCTGGGCGGTGGGCATCGCCAGGATCTACGTCTACCTGCGCGACGAGTACCACGGCTGCCGCGCCATGCTCGAATCCGAACTGGCCGCGCTGCGCGCGCAGCCGCCGTACCCGGGCATGCCTGAAATCATCCTGCGCCGTGGCGCCGGCGCCTACATCTGCGGCGAAGAGTCGGCGATGATCGAATCGATCGAAGGCAAGCGCGGCATGCCGCGCCTGCGCCCGCCGTATGTGGCGCAGGTCGGCCTGTTCGGCCGGCCGACGCTGGAGCACAACTTCGAGACCCTGTACTGGGTGCGCGAGATCCTCGAGAAGGGCGGCGCCTGGTTTGCATCGCAGGGCCGCAACGGCCGCAAGGGCCTGCGGTCGTTCTCGGTCTCGGGCCGCGTCAAGAACCCGGGCATGAAGCTCGCACCGGCCGGCATCACGGTGCGCGAGCTGATCGAAGAACATTGCGGCGGCATGCAGGACGGCCACGAGTTCTACGGCTACCTGCCCGGCGGCGCATCGGGCGGCATCCTGCCGGCGTCGCTGGGCGATGTGCCGCTCGACTTCGATACGCTGCAGCCTTATGACTGCTTCATCGGCTCGGCGGCGGTGATCGTGCTGTCAGACCAGGACACGGCGGTCGGCGGCGGCGCGCAACATGATGCGCTTCTTCGCCCACGAGTCCTGCGGCCAGTGCACGCCCTGCCGCAACGGCACCGCCAAGGCCTCGGCGCTGATGGAGCAGCCGAAGTGGGATCTCGGACTGCTGGCCGATCTGTCGACCGTGATGCGCGATGCATCGATCTGTGGGCTGGGCCAGGCGGCACCGAACCCGATCGACTGCGTGGTCAAGTATTTCCCTCAGGAACTGGCATGAACGCGACCACGCGCAAGGAAGCGGCAGCGCTGCAGGCGCCCACCGTCGAGTTCGAGCTCAACGGCCGCACCGTGTCGGGCCGCACCGACGAGTTGATCATCGAGATCGCCAAGCGCGAGGGTGTCGAGATCCCGCACCTTTGCTACAAGCCGGGCTTGGAAGAAGTCGGCAACTGCCGCTCGTGCATGGTCGAGATCGACGGCGAACGCGTGCTGGCGCCGTCGTGCTGCCGCTCGCCCAGCAAGGGCATGAAGGTGCGCAGCGACAGCGAGCGCGCCGTCAAGTCGCAGAAGCTGGTGCTCGAACTGCTGCAGTCCGACATGCCCGAGCGCGACTACCACGCGCCACAACGAGGTCGATATCTGGTCGGCCAAGCTCGGCGTCGGCAAGCCGCGCTTTGCCGCGCGCGCGCAACACGCGAGCGACATCTCGCACCCGGCGATCGCGGTCAACCTCGATGCCTGCATCCAGTGCACGCGCTGCCTGCGCGCCTGCCGCGACGAGCAGGTCAATGACGTCATCGGCCTGGCCTTCCGTGGTGAGCACGCCAAGATCGTCTTCGACATGGACGATCCGATGGGTGCGTCGACCTGCGTCGCTTGCGGTGAATGCGTGCAGGCCTGCCCGACCGGCGCGTTGATGCCGGCGCGCGATGTCGCGCTCGCGGTGCCCGACAAGCAGGTCGAGTCGCTGTGTCCGTTCTGCGGTGTCGGCTGTCAGCTCACCTACAACGTCAAGGACAACAAGATCCTTTATGTCGAAGGCCGCGACGGCCCGGCCAACCAGAGCCGGCTGTGCGTCAAGGGCCGCTACGGCTTCGACTATGCGCACCACCCGCAGCGATTGACGAAGCCGCTGATCCGCCGCCAGGATGCGCCGCCGAAGTCGGGCGATTTCGTCATGGACCCGACGCGGGTCTTGGACGTGTTCCGCGAAGCGAGCTGGGACGAAGCGATTGCATTTGCCGGCGGCGGCCTGAAGGCCATCCGCGACCAGCACGGCAAGAAGGCGCTGGCCGGCTTCGGCTCGGCCAAGGGCAGCAACGAAGAGGCCTACCTGTTCCAGAAGCTGGTGCGCACGGGATTCGGCAGCAACAACGTCGACCACTGCACGCGGCTGTGCCATGCCTCGTCGGTGGTGGCGCTGTTGGAAGGTATCGGCTCCGGCGCGGTCAGCAACCCGGTGATGGACGTCACCGAGGCCGAGGTCGTGTTCCTGATCGGCGCCAACCCGACAGTCAATCACCCCGTGGCCGCGACCTTCATCAAGAACGCCGCCAAGGCCGGCACCAAGCTGATCGTGCTCGACCCGCGGCGCTCCGACCTGTCGCGCGTGGCCCACCGCTTCCTGCAGTTCAAGCCCGACACCGACGTGGCGATGTTGAACGCGATGATGAACGTCATCGTCAGCGAGGGCCTGGTCGACGAGAAGTTCATCGCCAGCCGCACCATCGGCTACGAGGAGCTGCGCAGGAACGTCGAGGCCTACACGCCCGAGGCGATGGCGCCGATCTGCGGCATCGACGCGGACACGCTGCGCTACGTGGCGCGGTTGTATGCCAAGAGCAAGGCCTCGATGATCCTGTGGGGCATGGGCATCAGCCAGCATGTGCACGGCACCGACAACGCGCGCTGCCTGATCGCGCTGTCGCTGATGACCGGGCAGATCGGCCGCCCGGGCACCGGGCTGCATCCGCTGCGCGGCCAGAACAACGTCCAGGGTGCATCCGATGCGGGCTTGATCCCGATGATGCTGCCCGACTACCAGCATGTGACCAAGCCCGAAGTACGCGCGTCGTTCGAAAAGGCGTGGCAGCTTGCGCCCGGCACGCTCGACGACCAGGTCGGCCTGACCGTGGTCGAAGTGATGCACGCGATCAAGGAGGGCACGATCCGCGGCATGTATGTGCAGGGCGAGAACCCGGCGATGTCCGACCCCGACGCCAACCACGCACGCGAATCGCTGGCGGCGCTCGAGCACCTGGTGGTGCAGGACATCTTCCTCACCGAAACCGCCTACCTCGCCGACGTCATCCTGCCCGCCGGCGCCTTCCCCGAGAAGACCGGCACCTTCACCAACACCGACCGCCTGGTGCAACTCGGCCGCCAGGCGATCGATCCGCCGGGCGATGCGCGCCAGGACCTGTGGATCATCGAGCAGATCGCCAACCAGCTCGGCTGCGGCTGGAACTACGCCGACGTCTCCGAGGTCTTCGACGAGATGCGCCACACCATGCCGAGCATCGGCGGCATCACCTGGGATCGCCTGGAGCGCGAGCATGCCGTGACCTACCCGTGCGAGAAGGAAGGCGACCCGGGCCAGTCGGTGGTCTTCACCGACGACTTCCCGCGCGAAGACGGCAAGGCGCGTTTCGTGCCGGCCGACATCATTCCGGCCAACGAGCGACCCGATGCCGAGTACCCGATGGTGCTGATCACCGGCCGTCAGCTCGAGCATTGGCACACCGGCAGCATGACGCGACGGGCCAGCGTGCTCGACGCGCTCGAGCCCGACCCGACGGCGCTGCTGAATCCGCTCGACCTCGACGCGATGGGCGCCACGGCCGGCGAAGTGGTGACGATTCAGTCGCGGCGCGGTGCCGTGTCGCTGTACGCACGCGCCGACGACGGCACACCGCGCGGCGCGGTCTTCGTGCCGTTCTGCTACTACGAGGCCGCGATCAACAAGCTGACCAACCCGGCGCTCGACCCGTTCGCGAAGATCCCCGAGTTCAAGTACTGCGCGGTCCGTGTCCAGCCCGGTGGCGAGCCGCCCAGCCAAAGCAGCTTCGGCGGTGGGCAGCTGCTGGTCGCGGCCGGCGCCTGAGCCGCCATCGGCCAGGTTCGGTGACCACGAAGCCAGATGGAATTCCTTGCCACTCCGGAGTTCTGGGTCGCCGTCGGCCAGATCATCCTGATCGACATCCTGCTTGGCGGCGACAACGCCGTCGTCATCGCGCTGGCTTGCCGAAAGCTGCCGCCGAAGCAGCGCACCCAGGGCATCTTGTGGGGCACGGCCGGCGCCATCGTGCTGCGCATCATCCTGATCTTCTTTGCGCTGACGCTGCTGGCGATCCCGTTCCTGAAGATTGTCGGCGCGCTGCTGCTGTTATGGATCGGCGTCAAGCTGCTGGTGCCCGAGCATGAGGACGGGCACGCCAACATCGCTGGCAGCGACAAGCTGTGGGGTGCCGTCAAGACAGTGATCGTGGCCGACTTCGTGATGAGCGTCGACAACGTGATCGCAATCGCCGGCGCAGCCGAGGCCTCGGGCACCGGCCATGGGATGGCGCTGGTGATCTTCGGCGTGCTGGTCAGCATCCCGATCATCGTCTGGGGCAGCCAGATGGTGATCAAGCTGATGGACCGCTTTCCCATCATCATCACGCTCGGCGGCATGTTGCTCGGCTGGATCGCCGGCACGATGATCGTCACCGATCCGGTGCTGATCAATCCGCAGGTGCTGCCCAGCCTGCCCAAGATCGAGGCGACTGACTTCATCCGCTATGGTGCGGGCGTGGCTGGCGCGCTGCTGGTATTTGCCGTTGGCAAGTGGGTGAGCGCGCGTCGTTCCGGTCGCGCTGTGCCGGCCGTGGTGGCGGCTGCGCCGACCGGTGGCGGGCGGCTGCGTCGGATTCTGCTCGCT
Organism: uncultured beta proteobacterium; assembly: GCA_963706685.1. Taxonomy (GTDB): domain Bacteria; phylum Pseudomonadota; class Gammaproteobacteria; order Burkholderiales; family Burkholderiaceae_C; genus CADEEN01. The sequence goes on along the minus strand of CAVPMY010000017.1, from coordinate 336,594 downwards.
GTCGATGGTTCACCGGCATCGGAGCGCGCCACGCAGCGGATTGTCGACATGCGCCTTGACCTGGCCGACCCGGCGGCGCTGGACCTGCACCTGGTCAACGTGCAGCGCCCGGTGTCCGGCGACGTATCGTCCTTCGTGGCCAGCAAGTCGCTCGAGGAGTACTACCAGGAACTCGGCGAGCAGGCGCTGGCACCGGCGCGCAAGCTGCTCGATGACGCCGGCGTGAGCTACCAGCCGCACCAGTGTGTCGGCACACCCGGTGCGACCATTGCCAAGGAAGCCAAGGCGCGGTCGTGCGACCTGATCGTCATGGGCACCCGCGGTCAGGGCGCTGCGGCGGCGCTGCTCGGCTCGGTGGCGCAGAGCACGATCGAGGAGTCCGACATCCCGGTGATGCTGGTCAAGTAGCGCGCCGCACTTCCATGATGCCGTTGCGGGTGACCTCTGCGTAGACTGCCGCGTCCCTCACCGCCAGATGCAGCACGATCTTGGCCGTCTGCTGCCGGACCATGCGGTTGGCGATGATGCCCAGCGCCACCAGCATGATGCCGGGCAGCGCCTGGCCTGCCATCGCGAGCACGGCGCCGACGCCGATCACGATCGGCGCCAGCATGTTGACGCGCGTGCGACGCAGCACGTAGGGCCGGGCGAGCGACGGGTTGACGACGATGCGGAATCGACCGTGAGGCGCACCGCTGCGGAACTCGTCGTGCCCGATGTAGGGGGCGAACTCGTCGTCCGCTGCGGTCGATCCGGTCACGGCCGGCATATTAAGGGGCACCGCGTCAGATCACGCGCTCTTCGCGCAACGCCGCGATCTGCGACTGCGTGTAGCCCAACTGCCCGAGCACTTCTTCGGTGTGCTCGCCCAGCAGCGGTGATCGAGTCACTTCGGTCGGGCTGTCCGACATCTTGATCGGGTTGCCGACGGTCAGGTACTTGCCGCGCACCGGGTGGTCGACCTCGACAACCGTGCCGCTGGCACGCAGCGCAGGGTCTTCGGCGATTTCCTTCATCGACAGGATCGGCCCGCAGGGGATGTCGTATTGGTTGAGGATGTCCATCGCCTCGAACTTGTCCTTGCTCATCGTCCATTGTTCGATGCGGCGGAAGATCGGCTTCAGGTGCAGCAGCCGTGCCTGCGGCGTGGCGAAGGCCTCGTCGTCGATCCAGTCGGGCTCGCCGATGACCTTGCAGATCGCCGGCCAGGCGTTGGATTGCGTGATGAAGTAGATGTAGGCGTTGGGGTCGGTCTCCCAGCCCTTGCACTTCAGCACCGAACCCGGCTGGCCGCCGCCCGACGCGTTGCCGGCGCGCGGCACGGCAGTGCCGAACTTGCCGTCGGGGTACTGCGGGAACTCGTGCAGCGTGTGCGTGCGCTCCAGCCGCTGCTGGTCGCGCAGCTTGACGCGGCACAGGTTCAACACCGCGTCCTGCATCGGTGCCAGCACCTTCTGGCCGCGGCCGGTGTTCTGGCGCTGCAGCAGCGCGGCCAGGATGCCGAGTGCCAGATGCACGCCGGTGCCGCTGTCGCCGATCTGTGCGCCGGTGACCATCGGCGGGCCGTCGTCGAAGCCGGTCGTCGAAGCCGAGCCGCCGGCGCATTGCGCGACGTTTTCGTAGACCTTGCAGTCTTCGTACTTGCCTGGGCCGAAGCCCTTGATCGAGGCCACCACCATCTTCGGGTTGAGCTCGTGGATACGCTCCCAGGTGAAACCCATGCGGTCGAGCGCGCCGGGCGCGAAGTTCTCGACCAGCACGTCGCATTGCCTGATCAGCTTCTCGAGCACCTGCTTGCCCTGCGGCTTCTTGGTGTCGATCGTGATCGAACGCTTGTTGTGGTTGAGCATCGTGAAGTACAGGCTGTCGGCGTTGGCGATGTCGCGCAATTGGCCTCGCGTCGCATCACCCTCGCCGGCGCGCTCGACCTTGATCACGTCGGCGCCGAACCAGGCCAGGAGTTGTGTGCAGGTCGGGCCCGATTGCACATGCGTGAAGTCGAGGATTCGATAACCGTCGAGTGCCTTGCTCATGGTGATGTCGCCTCCTGATGCGTCGTTCGATAGGTCAATTCTGGCCTACCTGACCGCGCTGGCGCGTCGATCCTACGTCCGCCAAACCATATAGCCGGCCACGCCGTAGAGCAGCAGCGCGAACAGGCGCTTGAAGCTGCGCACGTCCATCGCATGCGCGGTGCGCGCGCCCAGCGGCGCCATCAGCACGCTGGCGGCGGCGACGACGGCCAGCGCCGGCAGGTACAGGAAACCCATGGCGCCGGGCAAGGTCACCGGCAGTCCCCAGCCGGCGATCACGTAGCCGAGCGTGCTCGCCAGGGCGATCGGAAAGCCGAGCGCTGCGGCCGTGCCCACGGCATGGTGGATCGGCACATTGCACCAGGTCATGAACGGCACCGACATGAACGCGCCACCGGCGCCGACCAGGCTCGACAAGGCGCCGATGGCGCTGCCGACCGCGGCCTGTGCCGCCGCGCCGGGCAGCCGGCGCGCGGGTTTCGGTTTGCGATCGATCAGCATCTGCGTGGCCGAGTAACCGACAAACAGCGCGAAGACGAGGCCGAGCGCCTGCCCCTTGAGGAGCGCAAAGGCGCCCGCGCCGGCCACCAATCCCCCGACAACGATGCCCGGCGCCATCGCCCGCGCGATGTCCCAGCGCACGGCCGCGCGCGCATGGTGCGCGCGCACGCTCGACAGCGACGTGAAGGCGATGCTGGCCATGGCGGTGGCGATGGCGGTCTTCAATGCCAGTTCGCTGGGCACGCCGCGCTGCGCCAACAGGGTGGTGAGAAAGGGCACCTGGATCATGCCGCCGCCGATGCCCAGCAAGCCGGCAAGGTAGCCGGTCACGGTGCCCATCAGCAGCAGTTCAGCAACCAGCAGCGGGTCGATGGTGGCCGTCCAAGCCTGAGTGTCAAGCCGCGAGCAATTGGGAGACTGCGCGCCACTCCGCAGCAGTGACCGGCGTGATCGACAGCCGGTTGCCGCGTTGCAGCACGCGCATCGTCGCCAACGACGGCGTGGCGCGCATCTCGTCGAGCGACAGCAGGCGTGTCTTCTTGATCAACTTGACGTCGACGTTCATCCAGCGCGGCTCGTCGCGCGTCGACTTGGCGTCGAAGTACGGGCTCTTCTTGTCGAACTGCGTCGCGTCGGGGTAGGCTGCGGACGCCACTTCCGCGAGTCCAACGATGCCGGGCTCGGGGCACGACGAGTGATAGAACAACACGCCGTCGCCGACGCGCATCTCGTCGCGCATGAAGTTGCGCGCCTGGTAGTTGCGCACGCCGTACCACGGCACGGTTTTCTTCGGCATGCCAGCCAAGTCGTCGACCGACACGTCGGACGGTTCGCTTTTCATCAGCCAGTAGGCCATCAGCTTGTTATTTCATCGGTTGAACAATGCGTGTATTTTCAAGCAACCGCCGCGGAACTGGCTCTGCCAGGCCGCCAGCGGTGCCCCCTCGAGGGGGAGCGGCGCAGCCGCTCCGGGGGTGGGCCAGGGAAAGTGTCCACCGCGAGCCGCGGGCCGCATTCCTGAACCCAGGTGAAGTTCAGGTGGGCGAGGTCAGCAGGGCTTCGGGTTCATCTGACGCGAGACGATCACGCCCACCCTGCAATGTTCCAAGCCCTAGCTCTTAGAGCATCGGTTCAAGGAAATAAAAACCCGCGCGAACGCGGTGGACGAACACACTCTAGCACTACAACAGGTGGCCGTCGCTACCCATTGCAGCGTCGATACGTTCAATCAATGTGCCGATCTGCACATCATCGGCAGCGTTGCGCGGTGCGGCTGGCAAGGATGCCTTGCCTGCTGGCGTCGTCGCCGGCCGATCGGCCAATTGGTAGGCCAGGTTCAGCGCCGCCAGCACCGCCATGCGTTCGCGTGCCTTGACTTTCCCGGCATCGCGGATCGCGCTCATTTCACTGTCGACCTGCGCCACGGCGGCCAGCAGCGAGCCTTCGCCGCCTTCCGGGCAGGCCAGGATGTAACTCTGGCCGAGGATCGTCACTTCCATTTGTTTCACGGTCAGGATTCCTTGCTGTCACCGTCGGCGGGCAAACGCTCGAGCAGCGTATCGATGCGCGTGCGCGCTGCCGCCAGGCGCGATCTGAGGCTGTCGCGCTCGCCCGTCAGCGAGGCCACTTGATCGAGCAGCAGTTTGTTGGTGCGCGCCAGTTCTTCATGCCGCAGCAGCAGGCGGTCGATGCGCGTGGCGAGGTCTTGCAGCGTGGCCATGTCGATGTGCAGCGCGTGATGTGCGGCCAATCATAAAGCGTTCAGTCGGCCCGGCTGGCGCTGATACCATCTGCATCGTTGGTGCCTGCGCCGTCGTTCTCGGCGGTGCGGGGTAAACGGGAATCGGGAAGCCAAGCTGCGACGCGGCAAGGCCAACCCGAGCTGCCCCCGCAACGGTAAGCGCACGGACGTTTGACGACGTCCCGCTCGTGTTCATCGGCCACTGGAGCAATGTCGTCGCTCTGGGAAGGTCACACGGGTAGTTGCGCCAGCCCGGATACCGGCCAGCAGGGGGTGCAGGTTCGTCTTGATGAACCTGCGCTGGATCGTGCGTGCAGGCGGGGAAGCCGGCGCGCACCTCGGCCGGACCGCTTCAGCAACCATGATTTCTCGAAACCTTGGCGCTCATGCAGCGCTGCTGTGCATCGCCTCGTTCGCGCACGCCCAGACCAGTTCCACTGCCAGCGGCGTTGCCGACGCTACTTCACGCATCGTCATCACCGCGGCGCGCGCCGAGCAGCCCTTGCCCGACGCGCTGCCTTCCACACGTGTCATCACCCGCGCCGAGATCGAGGCCGCGCAGGCCAGCGATCTGCCGGGCCTGTTGCGCATGCTGACCTCGATCGACGTCGCACAGACCGGGCCGCTGGGCTCGCAGGCGTCGTTGTTCCTGCGCGGCGCCGACAGCCGGCAGACCCTGGTCCTGGTCGATGGCGTGCCGCTGTTGCGTGCCGACTTCGGCACCGCGTCATGGCAGCACCTGCCGCTCGATCAGATTGAACGCGTCGAGATCGTGCGCGGCAACCTGTCGGCGCTGTACGGCGCGCAGGCCGTCGGCGGCGTGGTGCAGATCGTCACCCGCCGCGCCGACGCACCGCAGGCCAGCGTGGCGCTCGGCACGCAAGGCACGCAGCACGCATCGCTGGCCGGTGGTGCGCGCATCGGCGAGGGCATGCGAGTCTCGGCCTCGCTGTCGGCCAGGCGCACCGACGGCTACTCGGCACGCGATGCGAACGTCGACCCTGGTGCCAACGCCGACCGCGATGCAGCGCGCCAGGTGGGCGGCAGCGCACGCCTCGAACAGCGCTGGGCCGAAGGCCAGCAGACAGAGGTCAATCTGCTGGTCGGCCGCACGCGCAGCGACTACGACGGCTTCACGCCTGGCCTCGACGATGTGCTGACCACGCGCGTCGAAGCGGCGGGCTTGAAGAGCCGCCACGCCGTCGGCGCCCAGACCACAGCGACGATCGAACTCGGCCAGACGCGCGAGCAGTTCGATGATCCGACCGGCTTTGCCAGCAGCGGCAGCAACCGCGTGCGCATCGCCGGCGTGCAGATCGGCCATGCGCTGAACGAGCAGCACGACTTGCAGTTCGGCGTCGAGACGCGACGCGAGCGCTTCGGCGACAGCACCACGCCTGCACGCACGCGAAGCACCGACAGCGTGCGCGCGGCCTGGCTCGGCCGCGCACTGGCAGGCTGGCAGACGCAGGCCGCGCTGCGCAGCGACGACAGCAATGATTTTGGCCGCGCCACCACCGGCCTGCTTGCCGCGGCGTGGCAGTGGACCCCGGCGTTGAAGTTCAGCGCGCAATGGTCCAGTGGGTTTTCTGCGCCGTCGTTCCTCGACCAGATCTTTGCGAATCCAGCCACGCCGCTGCGGCCGGAACGCTCCAGGCAAGCCGAAGCGGCTCTGCAATGGTCCGAGGGCGCGGCGCTGCTGCGCGCCGGTCTGTTCTGGCAACGCCAGCGCGACCGCATCGCCTTTGATCCGGTGACTTTCGAGACGCTGAACATCGCGCGCGCGAACAACCGCGGCCTGGAACTGATGGCGCAATGGCCGCTGGCCATCGGCAACGGCGGTGTGCTCGGCATCGACCTGACGCTGCAGGACCCGCGCGATGCGGCCACCGACCAGCCGCTGAAGCGCCGCGCCAAGCGGTCGCTGGCCTTGAACTACAGCACGCGCGTCGTCGGCTGGCAGTTCCTTACTGCGCTGCGCTACACCGGCAAGCGCCTCGACACCGATCCGGTGACCTTCGCCGATGCGACCAACCCGTCGCGCACGACGCTCGACATCAGTGCCTCGCGCGCGCTGACGCCGCAGTGGCGTCTGGCGATGAAACTCGACAACATCACTGCTGAGAAGCGGCCCGAAGTGCTGGGCTACACCGCGCCGCCGCGCGCGCTGCTCGTGTCCTTGCAGGGCACATGGCAATGAGCTGAGGCCATGCCGCTGACCGGCGCCCGCCTCGTTACCCTGGCCATCGCGCTGGCGATGGCCACGCTGCTGGTGCTCGCGGCGGCGCTGGCCATCGGCAGCGCGGGCTTCGACGTCGAGATGATCCGCACGCTGCGTGCGCCGCGCGTCGCCGCCGCAGCCGGCGTCGGCGCGCTGCTGGCGCTGTCGGGCCTGGCGATGCAGTCGCTGTTGCGCAACCCGCTCGCCGATCCGTACGTGCTCGGCACCTCGGGCGGCGCCGCGGTGGGGGCCTTGCTGGCGCTGATGTTCGGCGTCGCGATGACATTCGGCGCCGCGGCCGGCGCATTGGCGGCGGGCGCACTGCTGTTGTGGCTGGCGCGTCGTGCACTGGCGACGAGCGACGATGCGTCGCCGCGCCTCATCCTGGCCGGCGCGATGCTGGCTGCGCTGTTCGGTGCCATGGCCTCGCTGCTGCTGGCGCTGACGCCGGATCAACGCCTGCGCGGCGCGATCTTCTGGCTGGTCGGCGATCTCTCGGGTGCCGACGATGCAGGCCGCAGCATCGTCGCCGCGATTACCTTGACCGCCTGGTTCGTCTGGCGCGAACGTGCGCTCGACCGCCTGCTGCTCGGCAGCGTCGCCGCGCACCTGCTCGGCGAGCCGGTCAGGCGCCTGCGCTTCGAGTTGCTGCTCGGCGCCTCGCTGGCTGCCGCATTGGCGGTGGCCAGCGCCGGCGCGATCGGTTTTGTCGGCCTGGTCGTGCCGCACGCACTGCGCCTGGCCGGCGTGCAGCGCACGCGCGACCTGGCGCTGCTGGCGCCGCTGGGCGGCGCGGCGCTGCTGGTGGCAGCCGACCTGCTGGCGCGTACCGTGGCGCAGCCGATCGAGCTGCCCGTCGGCGCGGTCATGGCGCTCGTCGGTGCCCCGGTGTTCGTGTGGTTCCTGGCGCGGGGTGGGCGCTGATGATGGCCACGCCGCTGCTCGAGACCCGCGACCTGACGCTCGCCGCCGCCGGCCGCGACCTCGTGCGCGGCCTCGACTGGCGGATCGAACCTGGCCAACGCTGGTGCGTCATCGGCCGCAATGCTGCGGGCAAGAGCTCGCTGCTGCGCGCGCTGGCGGGCGTCAGTGACGTCGGCATCAGCCAACGCGGCCATGTGCACTGGCAAGGCCGGCCGCAGCGCGACTGGCCGGCGATCGATGCCGCGTCGCTGCGTGCCTTCATGCCGCAGCACGTCGTCGATCGTTTCCCGATCACCGTGGCTCGCCTGCTCGAACTGAGCGTCGTGCGCCCGCGCCATGACATGCGCGCCGTGCTGGCCGCGCTCGATCTCGACGCACTCGCAAATCGCCCGGTGCTCGAGCTCTCGGGCGGCGAACGCCAGCGTGTCGCGCTGGCGCAAGGTGTGCTGCAAGGCGCGCCGCTGTTGCTGCTCGACGAGCCGGTGGCGTTCCAGGATCCGGCGCACCAGGCGCTTGTCGCGCGTTGGTTGTCGACGTCGCTGCCGAGCGACCAGGCGCTCGTGATCTCGGCGCACGATGTCAACTGGATCGCGCGCACGGCGACGCATGTGCTGGCGTTGTTGCCGGATGGCCAGTGCGAGCGGGCCGCTGCGGCGGCGATGCTCGAACCGCAATTGCTGGGCCTTGTGTATGGCTGCGGATGGCGGGACGTGGGCGGTGTGTGGGTGGCTGATTGACCGAGCCGTTGTCGGTCGAGCCGACGAACGGCACCTTGCGTTGCGTCGATACTTCCGCACCACGGAGGAAGCACCGGTCATGATGATCCGCTGTCGAAAGCTGCTGACCTATGGCGCCCGTCATCTCGCTGCGGCCTGCATGGCGGCGATGTTGCTCGCCTGTGCAGCCCCTGCGCCGCCACAGCCCTGGGAGTCGCACCTCGCCGGCGACGCCATCGTGCTGCTCGGCGAGGTCCACGACAACGCCGCGCAGCACCGGCTGCGGCTGGAGTTGCTGCGGCGGGCCTTTGCCGCCGGTTGGCGACCGGCTATCGCGATGGAGCAGTTCGACGTCGAACGGCAGGCCGACATCGAGCGCGCGCGCCGCGAGCGGCCGCGCGACGCCGGGCATGTGATCGATCAGGCGACGGTGCGTCCGGCGCGACCGTCGGCCGGCTGGAACTGGGACTTCTATCGGCCCTATGTGGACCTGGCACTGGCGTACGACGTGCCGCTGTTGGCCGCCAACCTGTCCAACGCGGACACGCGCCGCATCGTGCGCGATGGTTTCACTGCGGCCTTCGCCGCCGAGCGTGTGTCGTCGCTGGGGCTCGACCGTGCGATCGCGAGCGACTGGCAGCAGGCCCAGGAGCGCGAAATCGACCGCGGGCATTGCGGCGCGCTGCCGGCGACGCTGTGGCCGCGCATGGCGCAGGCCCAGTTCGCGCGCGATGCCGTCATGGCCGATCTGCTCAGACGCCATGGCGAGCGCGGCATCGTGCTGTTGGCGGGCAATGGTCACGTTCGGCGCGACCTGGGCGTGCCGCGCTGGCTCGGCGACCAAGCGTCGCGGCTGTTCAGCGTCGGCCTGCTCGAGCGCGGCGACGCGCACACGCCGGCCGATGCCTTCGACGCCACGCTGCGCACTGAAGCGGCCAAGCGCTCCGACCCCTGCGCCGGATTCAAGGTGCCGGCCATCAGCGCGCGCTGAGGCTCACAGCGCCTTCAACGTGTGTGCTCGATGGCTTCGCACAACGTCGCCGCCCCGTCGACGAACCTGGGCCCCATGCGGCCGATCAGGTCGCCATCGATCGAAGCAAACCTCTGCTGCTTGACCGCGTCGACATTCGCAAAACGCCGCCATGGTGCGAAGTCGCGCTCGGCATCTTGCTCGCGGCCGGCGGCGGCAATCAATTGCGGGTCGGCGGCGACGGCGGCCTCCCAGCTCACCGCGGGCGTGAGCAGCGGCAGGTCGGCGAAGACGTTGACGCCGCCGCAGATGCGCATGGCTTCGCTGATCAGGTGCTCGCGGTTGATGGTCATCAGCGGCTCGTGCCAAAGCTGCCAGAACACACGAACCGGCGGCCGGTCGCGGAAACGTCGGGCCAGCGATTGCCATTGCATCTCGAAGCGGCGTGCGGCGGCCTCGGCGCTGTCGGCGTGGCCGATCAAGTTGCCGAGGCGGCGCAGCGTGTCGGCAATGCCTTGCGCGTGGCGGATTTCGCTCTCGAACACCGTCAGGCCAAGCGAGCGCAGGCGCGCCTTGTGGCGTTCGTTCATGCCGCTGCCCCAGACCAGCACGAGGTCGGGCTTGAGTTGCGCGATGCGTTCGAAATCGATGGCATGCGCATCGCCGACGACGGGCAGCGAGCGCGCCGCTTCGGGAAAGTCGCTGTAGCGGATCACACCGACCAGCGCCGCACCGCCACCGGCCGCAAATGCGAGTTCGGTCAGGTGCGGGCCGAGGCTGATGACGCGCCGGGCCGGTGCGGCGAGGACCACGCTGTGGCCGGCGTCGTCGGTCACGCGCACCTCGGCTTGGGTGTGCAACGACGCGAAGGCGACCAGCAGCGCGATCAGCAGACGCATCCTGCGTCTCACGGCGCCGGTGTCTTCGGCTCGAACGCACATTGCGCGGCGACCTGGCATTGCCAGCACAGCGGCTTGCGCGCCAGGCACACATAGCGGCCGTGCAGGATCAGCCAATGGTGCGCATCGACGCGGTAGGCCTCGGGGACGACCTTCATCAGCTTCATCTCGACGTCGTAGCGGCGTCTTGCCAGGCGCCAGGCCGGTGCGGTTGCCGACGCGGAAAATGTGCGTGTCGACGGCACAGGTCGGCTCGCCGAAGGCGACGTTGAGGACGACGTTGGCGGTCTTGCGGCCGACGCCCGGCAAGGCTTCGAGTGCGCTGCGCGATTTCGGCACCTGGCCACCGTGTTGCTCGACGAGGATGCGGCAGGCCTCGTGAAGGTGTCTGGCCTTGTTGCGGTACAGGCCGATGCTCTTGATGTGCTCTTCGATGCCGGCCACGCCGAGGGCCAGCATCTTGCGCGGCGTCGGCGCCACGGCGAACAAGCGCCTGGTGGCCTTGTTGACGCCGACGTCGGTGGCCTGTGCCGACAGCAGCACCGCGGCGACGAGCTCGAAGACGCTGCTGTAGTCGAGTTCGGACGCGGGCTGCGGGTTGGCGGCACGCAGCGTGGCGAAGAAGGTCTCGACCTCTTGCGGCTTCATGCCGCTTTGCCGGCGCGTTCGCGCGCGCGTTGCATGGCCGCATCGATGGCCGCCCGTTTGCGTTCGAGCGTTGCGCCGTCGGTGATCGTGCTGGCCGCGGCCAGGTCGGCGAGCTTGTGCCGCGCCTTGGCGGCCCGGCGGGCCTCGTTGTCCGTGGCCTCGCGTTGCATGCGCTGGCGGTGCGCGGCGTAACGCGCGCGTGCGCTGTCGGCTTGCGGTCGTGGTCCACGCGTCCCAACCGCTTTGGCCCGGCGTGGCATCGACGACCGCGATGCAATCGACCGGGCAGGCCGGCAAGCACAGCTCGCAGCCGGTGCACGAGGCTTCGATGATGGTGTGCATGAGCTTGGGCGCGCCGACGATGCAATCGACCGGGCAGGCCTTGATGCACAACGTGCAGCCGATGCACCAGTCTTCGTCGACGAACATCACCTTGCGCGGCCCTTCGGCACCGTGCGCAGGATTCAGCGCGATGACCGGGCGACCGGTGATCGCTGCCAGCCGCTCGATGCCCTCGGCACCTCCCGGTGGGCATTGGTTGATGCCGGCCTCGCCACCGGCGATGGCGGCGGCGTAGGCGCGGCAATCCGGGTAGCCGCAACGCGTGCATTGCGTCTGCGGCAACGCGGCGTCGATACGCTCGGCCAGTGATTGGGCGAATGTGAAGGCGCTCACGCGCCGATTATCGGCGGCGCGTCTTGGCGGCCGGCTGCTTGGTCTTCCGGGCCACGGTGGCCTTCTTCGCCGCAGCCTTTGCGTTGCGGCCGGCTTTCGGCAAGGGTCCGCTGCCGTACTTGGCGATGAACTCGCGCACCGTCGGGTAGACCTGCTCGCGCCAGCGGCGGCCGGAGAAGATGCCGTAGTGGCCGGCGCCCATGGCGTCGTAGTGGAACTGGCGCGCCTTCGGCACGCCGGTGCACAGTTCGTGCGCCGCCTCGGTCTGGCCGGCGCCGGAGATGTCGTCGAGTTCGCCTTCGATGGTCAGCACCGCACTGCTGGTGATGTCCTGCGGCTTGACGAGTTCGCCCTTGACGCGCCAGGTGCCGTTGACGAGCGCGAAGTCCTGGAACACGATCTTGATCGTGTCGAGGTAGTACTCGGCCGGCATGTCGAGCACCGCGTTGTACTCGTCGTAGAACTGGCGGTGGCCCTCGGCGCTGTCGTCGTCGCCGCGAATCAGGTCGAGAAAGTAGTCGTAGTGCGAGCTGAGGTGGCGATCCGGGTTCATCGCCACGAAGCCGCTGTGCTGCAGGAAGCCGGGATAGACGCGCCGCGTCGCACCCGGGAAGTTGGGCGGCACGCGGTAGATCACGTTGTGCTCGAACCATTCGTGGCTCTTGTTCATCGCCAGGTTGTTGACGGCGGTGGCCGACTTGCGGGCGTCGATCGGCCCGCCCATCATCGTCAGCGTGCGCGGCGTGAACTCGCCGCGGCTGGCCATCAATGACACGGCCGCCAGCACCGGCACCGTCGGCTGGCACACCGAGATGACATTGACTTCCGGGCCGATGTGGCGGATGAACTCTTCCATGTAGGCCACGTAGTCGTCGAGGTGGAAGGGGCCGACCGCGGCCGGCACCATGCGCGCGTCGGTCCAGTCGGTGATGAAGACCTTGTGGTGCTGCAGCAGGCTCGTCACCGTGTCGCGCAGCAGCGTCGAGTGGTGGCCCGACAGCGGCGCCACCACCAGCACCGGCGGCTGCTGCTTCATGTCGCCCAGCGCGATCGGATCGTCGGTGAAGCGCTTGAAGCGCAGCAGGCGGCAGAACGGCTTTTCAATCACCACCTGTTCCTGGACAGCCACCTGCACGTCATCGACGACGGCGCTGGTGATGCCGAACTCGGGCTTCTCGTACTCCTTGGACAGCCGGTGCAGCAGATCGAAGCCGGCTGATACGCGCTGCGAGTTGGGTGCATGCGCAAAGGGCGACAACGGGTGGTTGTACAGCTTGGCCGTGGCGCTCGCAAATTCCGAGAAAGGCGAAAGCAGGGCGCGGTGGGTTTCGTAAAGCTGATAGAGCATGGTTGTCCGAGTGTGCACCGGATGTTGCAATGCAACAATCGTTACGCACCCGTCAAGCGCCGGGTAGCGCGTAAATACGTATGAAAGTGGCGTTTTTCAGCCGCGCTGGCTGTCTCCAGGCTTACATCACGCGGGCGATTGCCGCGACGACCGCGTCGATGTTCTTGCCGTTGAGCGCAGCCACGCAGATGCGCCCCGAATCCACGCCGTAGATGCCGAACTCACTGCGCAGGCGTTGCATCTGCGCTGCGGAGAGGCCCGAGTAGCTGAACATGCCCTGCTGGCGGGCGATGAATCCCATGTCGCGCTTGACGCCGGCAGCGGCGAGCTTGTCGACCAGCGCCGTGCGCATGGCCTTGATGCGTGTGCGCATGCCGGCGAGTTCTTCCTCCCACTGCGCGCGCAGGGCCGGCGTGGACAGCACGGTGGCGACGATCTGCGCGCCATGCGTCGGCGGGGTGGAGTAGTTGGTACGGATGACGATCTTGAGCTGCGACAGCACGCGCGCCACTTCGCCCGCGTCGGCGCAGACCACCGAGAGGGCGCCGACGCGCTCGCCGTAGAGTGAAAAGCTCTTCGAGAACGAGGTGGCGATGAACAGGTCGACGCCGCTGGCGACGAACTTGGCCACCGCCGCGCCGTCGTCGACGATGCCTTGGCCGAAACCCTGGTAGGCCATGTCGAGGAACGGCACCAGACCGCGCGCCTTGACGATGGCCACCACCTCGTCCCACTGCGTGGGGGTGAGGTCATAACCGGTCGGGTTGTGGCAGCAGGCGTGCAGTACGACGATGGTGCCCTCAGGCGCCGTCTGCAACGCGCCGCGCATGGCCTCGAAGTCGATGCCTTGCGCGTCAGCGTCGTAGTACGGGTACTCGGCGACTTCAAAGCCGGCGCGGCTGAACAGCGCGCGGTGGTTCTCCCAGCTCGGGGCACTGATCAGCACACGGGCTTTTGGGTTGAACTGCTTGAGTAAGTCCGCGCCCACCTTCAAACCACCGGTGCCGCCGAGGGCCTGCACGGTGGCGACGCGCTTGGCCTTGAGGACATCGCTGTCGGCGCCGAAGACCAGGCCCTGCACGGCCGTGTCGTAGGCTGCGATGCCGTCGATCGGCAGGTAGCCGCGCGGTTTGGCCGCTTCCACCATGGCCTGCTCGGCAGCCGCCACGCACTTGAGCAGCGGCAGCCTGCCGTTCTCGTCGTAGTACACACCGACGCCAAGGTTGACTTTGTTGGGATTCGGATCGTTGGCGAACTGCTCGTTGAGGCCCAGGATCGGGTCGCGCGGGGCCATTTCGACGTTTGTAAAGAGGCTCATGACAGGGCTGTGGCAGTAGTGGGTGAGGGGCGCTGGCCGTTGGAGTAGGCTGGCGGGTTCGATTGATTTTATGAGCCAAGCCGTGTCGTCACCGATGCCGAATCGTCCTGAAGCGATGCCGGAGCCCGCGCCGGTGGGCGAGTTTGTCAGCTTCCCCAACTCGCCCTTCCAGTTGTTCATGCCCTATCCGCCCGCCGGTGACCAGCCGCAGGCGATCGACAAGCTGGTCGAAGGCGTCAACGACGGCCTGACCTTCCAGACGCTGCTCGGCGTCACCGGTTCGGGCAAGACCTTCACCATGGCCAATGTGATTGCGCGCCTGGGCCGGCCGGCGATCGTCTTTGCGCCGAACAAGACGCTGGCGGCGCAGCTGTACAGCGAGTTCCGCGAGTTCTTTCCGAAGAACGCGGTCGAGTACTTCGTCAGCTACTACGACTATTACCAGCCCGAGGCCTATGTGCCGCAGCGCGACCTGTTCATCGAGAAGGACAGCGCGATCAACGAGCACATCGAACAGATGCGACTGAGCGCGACCAAGAGCGTGCTCGAACGCCGCGACACGATCATCGTCGCCTCGGTCAGCGCGATCTACGGCATCGGCAAGCCCGAGGACTATTCGCAGATGCGCTTCATCGTCCGCACGGGCGACAAGATCGGCCAGCGCGACGTGATCCAGCAACTCGTGCGCATGCAGTACACGCGCAACGAAACCGATTTTTCGCGCGGCAGCTTTCGCGTGCGCGGCGACGTGATCGACATCTTCCCGGCCGAGCACAGCGAACTGGCAATCCGCATCGAACTGTTCGACGACGAGATCGAAGGCCTGTCGCTGCTCGACCCGCTGACCGGCCGCATCCGGCAGAAGGTGCCGCGCTTCGTGATCTACCCGTCGAGCCACTACGTGACGCCGCGCGACCGCGTCTTGGCGGCAGTGGAAACGATCAAGGCCGAGCTGCGCGAGCGCCTCGATGAATTCGTCAAGGCCGGCAAGCTGGTCGAAGCACAGCGGCTGGAGCAACGCACGCGCTTCGACCTCGAAATGATGAACGAGGTTGGCCACTGCAAGGGCATCGAGAACTACACGCGCCATCTGTCGGGCGCCGCGCCCGGCGAGCCGCCGTCGACGATGGTGGACTACATGCCCGGCGACGCGCTGATGTTCCTCGACGAGAGCCACGTGCTGATCGGCCAGTTCGGTGGCATGTACAACGGCGACCGGGCGCGCAAGACCACGCTCGTCGAGTACGGTTTCCGCCTGCCTTCGGCGCTCGACAACCGGCCGCTCAAGTTCGAGGAGTTCGAGCGCCGCATGCGCCAGGCGATCTTCGTCTCGGCGACGCCGGCCGACTACGAGCAGCGCCACGCCGGCCAGGTGGTCGAGCAGGTGGTGCGGCCGACCGGGCTGATCGACCCGGTGGTCGAGGTGCGTCCGGCCACCCACCAGGTCGATGACGTGCTGCAGGAGATTCACGAGCGGGTGAAGGTCGGCGAGCGCGTGCTGATCACGACGCTGACCAAGCGCATGGCCGAGCAGCTCACCGACTACCTGGCCGACAACGGCGTCAAGGTGCGCTACCTGCACAGCGACATCGACACGGTTGAGCGCGTCGAGATCATCCGCGACCTGCGGCTGGGCGTGTTCGACGTGCTGGTCGGCATCAACCTGCTGCGCGAGGGGCTGGACATCCCCGAGGTGTCTTTGGTGGCCATCCTCGATGCCGACAAGGAAGGTTTTCTGCGCGCCGAACGCTCACTGATCCAGACCATCGGCCGCGCGGCACGCCACATCAGCGGCATGGCGATCCTCTATGCCGATCGTGTCACCGACTCGATGAAAAAGGCCATCGACGAGACCGATCGCCGCCGCGTCAAGCAGGTGTCCTTCAACGCCGAGCACGGCATCACGCCGCGCAGCGTCGTCAAGCAGGTGCGCGAGATGATCGACGGCGTGATCTCCGACAAGACGGCCAAGGAAGACTTGGCCAAGGCGCAACTCGCCGCCGAGGTCGGCGCCTTCGACGAGAAGGACTTGAGCAGGCGCATCAAGCAGCTCGAAAAGCAGATGCTCGAACATGCCAAGAACCTCGAGTTCGAGAAGGCGGCGCGGGTGCGCGATCAACTGGCGTTGCTGCGCGAGCAGGCCTTCGGCGCCGGCGGGCATGACAGCAATGTCGTGTCGCTGGCGGGGGGCAAGGCGTGAGCGAACTGCAGATTCTGGTGGTGTGTCTGGGCAACATCTGCCGCTCGCCGACCGCCGAGGCGGTGCTGCGCGCCAAGCTCGACGCGGCCGGGCTGGCCGACCGCGTCATCGTCGACTCTGCCGGCACCGGCTCCTGGCATATCGGCAGCCCCCCCGATTCCCGCTCGCAGCGACACGCTGCCAAGCGCGGCTACGACCTGTCGGCGTTGCGCGGACGGCAGGTCACGGAGGCCGACTTTCACCGCTTCGACTTCATCCTGGCGATGGACGGTGACAATCTGGCCGACTTGCAGCGCTTGGCCCCAGACGGCAAGTTGCGTGCTGAAGTCCGCCTGTTCGCCGACGATGACGTGCCTGACCCGTACAGTGGTGGCGCGGCCGGCTTCGAGCAGGTGCTCGACCTGGTCGAGGCGGCGAGCCTGATCTGGGTCAAAAACCTTGTCACTCGCCTGGGAACTTCCTGACCGGTATCCGACCAAATTAGTCGGCTTCCGCTAAACTTGAGCAATCTGCTCGGGTTAACACCCAAAAGGAGTTCCCCATGCGCTTGACCACCAAAGGCCGTTTTGCCGTCACCGCGATGATCGATCTCGGTCTTCGATCCACCAATGGGCCGGTGGCACTGGCCGCCATCAGCCAACGCCAGCAGATTTCGCTGTCCTACCTAGAACAGTTGTTCGGCAAGTTGCGTCGCCACGACCTCGTCGAGAGTACCCGCGGCCCTGGCGGCGGCTATTCGCTCGGCCGTGGCGCGGGCGACATCACTGTGGCCGACATCATCCTTGCGGTCGACGAGCCGCTGGACGCCACCGGTTGCGGCGGCAAGGAACACTGCATGGGCGAGGACACGGGCAAGTGCATGACGCATGACCTGTGGACGGCGCTGAACAACAAGATGATCGAGTTCCTGAGCTCGGTGACGCTGAAAAAGCTGGTCGACGAGCAGATCGCCAAGGGCGTGTCGGTGTCCGAACAGTCACCGATGAAGCGCGCCATCTCGTCGGCGCCGGTGGTCAAGCCGATCCGCGTGACCGGCCCGAATTCGGTGTTTGCGCTCGGCGCAACGCTTGCCAAGTGACGCAGCGGCAGAGATTGAACCGATGGACATGACGCCCCATTTCCCGATCTACCTCGACTACAGCGCGACCACGCCGTGCGACCCGCGTGTCGTCGATGCGATGGTGCCGTGGCTGCGCGAGCACTTCGGCAACCCGGCATCGCGCAGCCACGCCTGGGGCTGGGAGGCCGAGGCCGCGGTGGAAAAGGCACGCGAGCAGGTGGCTGCGCTGGTCGGCGCCGACCCGCGCGAAATCATCTGGACCTCAGGGGCGACCGAGAGCATCAACCTGGCGCTCAAGGGTGCGGCGCATTTCTACAAGACGCGAGGCAAGCACCTCGTCACCGTGAAGACCGAGCACAAGGCGGTGCTCGACACGATGCGTGAGCTGGAGCGCCAGGGCTTCGAGGTCACCTACCTCGATGTGCAGGAAGACGGTCTGGTCGACCTGAACCGCTTCAAGGAGGCGCTTCGGCCCGACACCATCCTGGCCGCGGTGATGCTCGTCAACAACGAGATCGGCGTCATCCAGGACATCGCGGCCATCGGCGCGATCTGCCGCGAACGCAACATCGTCTTCCATGTCGACGCCGCGCAGGCCACCGGCAAGGTGCAGATCGATCTGGCCACGCTGCCAGTTGATCTGATGAGCCTGGCTTCGCACAAGACCTACGGGCCCAAGGGCATCGGCGCACTCTACGTGCGCCGCAAGCCGCGTGTGCGCATCGAAGCGCAGATGCACGGCGGTGGCCACGAACGCGGCATGCGCAGCGGCACCCTGCCGACGCACCAGTGCGTCGGCATGGGCGAGGCGTTCGCCATCGCGCGGGCGGAGATGGGCAGCGAGGGCGAGCGCATCCGCGCGCTGCAGCAGCGTCTGCTGCGTGGCCTGTCCGACGTCGAGCAGGTCTTCGTCAATGGCCACCTCGAAAAACGCGTGCCGCACAACCTGAACATGAGCTTCAATTTCGTCGAAGGCGAGTCGCTGATCATGGGCTGCAAGGGCATCGCGGTGTCCTCGGGGTCGGCGTGCACGAGCGCGAGCCTGGAACCGAGCTATGTGCTGCGCGCCCTGGGCCGCAGCGACGAGCTTGCGCATTCGAGCTTGCGGATGACGATCGGACGCTTCTCGACCGACGAAGAGATCGACCACGCGGCGAGCCTGATCCGCGAGCGCGTGGCCAAGTTGAGGGACCTGTCGCCGCTTTGGGAGATGTACAAGGACGGCATCGACATCTCGACGATTCAATGGACAGCGCACTGAGCAACGCACCAAGGAGACCACCATGGCCTACAGCGAAAAAGTCATCGATCATTACGAGAATCCGCGCAACGTCGGCTCCTTCGACAAGGGCGACGACACGGTGGGTACCGGCATGGTTGGCGCGCCGGCCTGCGGCGACGTCATGAAACTGCAGATCAAGGTCAACCCGGCGACGGGCCTGATCGAGGATGCGCGCTTCAAGACCTATGGCTGCGGCTCGGCGATTGCCTCGTCGTCGCTCGTCACCGAATGGGTCAAGGGCAAATCGCTCGACGAAGCACTGACGATCAAGAACGACAAGATCGCCCACGAGCTGGCGTTGCCGCCGGTGAAGATCCACTGCTCGATTCTGGCCGAAGACGCGATCAAGGCGGCGGTCGACGACTACAAGACCAAACACGGCAGTCATGCTCATGTCAGTCACGCTAACTGAAGCCGCCGCGCGCCACGTCAGCCGCTACTTGTCGCGGCGCGGCAAGGGCGTGGGCGTGCGCCTGGGCGTCAAGACGACCGGCTGCTCGGGCCTGGCCTACAAGCTCGAGTACGCCGACGAGGTGGCACCTGAAGACATGGTCTTCGAGGGCCATGGCGTCAAGGTGCTGGTCGATCCGAAGAGCATGCCCTACATCGACGGCACCGAGCTCGACTTCGTGCGCGACGGACTGAACGAGGGCTTCAAGTTCCACAACCCGCGTGAGAAGGACCGCTGCGGCTGCGGCGAGTCATTCCGGGTGTGATTGCCGCCATTCGAGTCCAAAAAGAACGCGCCGATCATCCTCAGGTCGTCGTGTTGCTTGACGCGCTCGATCGATATCTCGGCGAACTCTACAAGCCCGAAGCGAACCACATCCTGTCGGTGAGCGAGTTGTTGGCGCCCGAGGTCAGCTTCTTTGTCGCCCGGCTCGGCGACACGATCGTCGGCACGGGTGCCGTGCGTCGCATGCCCGGCCAGGCCGAAACCCGCGGACAGGCCTACGGCGAAGTCAAGCGCATGTTCGTCGATCCCGCGATGCGCGGCCAGCGCATTGGCGAGCGGTTGCTGCAAACGCTCGAGGACTCGTTGCGCCAGCAGGGTATTGCGCACTCGCTGCTCGAAACCGGCAGCGATCAGCGAGAGGCGGTGCGCTTGTACGAGCGTTGCGGCTACACGCGCCGCGGCGCCTTTGGTGGCTACCCTGACAACGGTCTGTCCTTGTTCATGGCCAAGGCACTGCCGTGAACTTGCACGACAACGACTTCGCCGTCTTCGGCCTGCCCGAGCGCTTTGCCTTGGATCGTGCCGATCTCGACGCGCGCTGGCGCACATTGCAAGCCTCGGCGCATCCCGACAAGTTTGCGACCGAGGGCGCGGCTGCACAGCGCGTGGCGATGCAATGGTCGGTGCGCATCAACGAGGCCTACCGCCGACTGCGCGAGCCGCTGTCGCGAGCAGCGTACCTGTGCGAGTTGCGTGGCGCGCCGATCGACGCCGAGCGCAATACCGCCATGCCGGCAGCGTTCCTGACGCAGCAGATGGCGTGGCGCGAGGCGCTCGACGATGCGCACGACGACGCCGATGCATTGGCCGACCTCGACACCCACGTTCGCCGCACCGAACAAGACTTGCTGGGCCAGATCGGTCGCCTTCTCGACGACGAGGGTGCCCCGGCCCAAGCCGCCGAGCGTGTGCGCGCACTGATGTTCATCCGGAAGTTCCGTCGCGACGTGTCGCAGCGGCTCGAAAAAATCGCCGATTGATATGGCCCTGCTGCAGATCTCCGAGCCCGGCCAGTCGCCCGATCCGCACACGCGGCGCATCGCGGTCGGCATCGACCTGGGCACGACGCATTCGCTCGTCGCCGCGGTCCGCCACGGCGTGGCCGAATGCTTGCCGGATGCACAGGGCCGCGCGATCCTGCCCTCTGCAGTGCGCTACCTCGAAGGCGGCCGCCGGCAGATCGGACAGCACGCACTCGATGCGCTCGCCGACGATCCGCTGAACACCGTCGTTTCGGCCAAGCGCCTGATGGGACGTGCCTTGGTCGATGTCGCGGGGAATGAGCGGCTGCCCTACCACTTTGTCGACAAGCCCGGCATGGTGAGCATCGAGACGCGCGACGGCGTGAAGTCGCCGGTCGAGGTCTCCGCCGAGATCCTCGCCGCGCTCCGACAGCGCGCCGAGGACAGTTTCGACAGCGATGAGCTGTTCGGCGCGGTGATCACCGTGCCGGCGTACTTCGACGATGCGCAGCGTCAGGCGACGAAAGATGCCGCCAAGCTCGCCGGCTTGAACGTGCTGCGCCTGATCAACGAGCCCACAGCGGCTGCGCTGGCCTACGGCCTGGACAACGCGTCCGAAGGCCTGTATGCAGTCTACGATCTCGGCGGTGGCACCTTCGACATCTCGCTGCTGCGCTTGACGCAAGGCGTCTTCGAGGTCGTGGCCACCGGCGGCGATGCGGCACTCGGCGGTGACGACTTCGATGCGGCACTGGCCGATGGGGCGCTGGCGCAAGCGGGCCTGCAAACCAAGACACCACACGAGCAGCGCGCAGTGCTCGTCGCGGCTCGTGCGGTCAAGGAAGCGTTGAGCGATGCCGATGCCGTGACGCTCGAGGCCAAGCTGGGCGATGGCACGCTGAGGCAATCCATCACCCGCTTGCAGCTCGACACGCTGTGCAAGCCGCTGATCGATCGCACGTTGGCGGCCGTCAAGCGCGTCTTGCGCGATGGCGGGGTGACCCGCGATGAGGTCCAGGGCGTCGTCATGGTCGGCGGCTCGACGCGCATGCCGGCGGTGCGAACGGCGGTGGGCGAACTTTTCGGCCGCGCGCCGCTGACCAACCTGAACCCCGATGAAGTGGTCGCCATCGGCGCGGCGATCCAAGCCAACGCGCTGGCCGGCAATTCACGCGACGGCGAGATCCTGCTGCTCGACGTGATTCCGCTGTCGCTCGGCCTGGAGACGATGGGCGGGCTGGTCGAGCGCATCGTCGAGCGCAACAGCACCATCCCCGTGGCCAAGGCGCAGGACTTCACGACCTTCAAGGATGGCCAGACGGCCTTGGCGTTGCATGTCGTGCAGGGCGAACGCGAACTGGTGGCCGATTGCCGTTCGCTGGCGCGCTTCGAACTGCGCGGCTTTCCACCGATGGTGGCCGGTGCAGCGCGCATCCGCGTCACCTTCGAAGTCGATGCTGACGGCCTGCTGTCCGTGGCAGCGCGCGAGCTGACAAGCGGCGTCGAGGCCAACGTCAGCGTCAAGCCGAGCTACGGCCTGGTCGACGACGACATCGCGCGCATGCTCAAGGAGGGCTTCGGCGCCGCCGAGGTCGATGCGTCGGCGCGCGCATTGCGCGAGGCCCGTGTCGAGGCCGAACGCATGGTGCTGGCCACGCGCTCGGCGCTGGCTGCCGACGGTGCACTGCTGTCAGCCGACGAGCGCGAGGCGATCGCCGCATTGATCGCGAGCACCGACGACATCGCGCGCGGCAACAACCACCATGCGATCGACGATGCCGTCAAGGCGCTGGCCGACGGCACCGAGGCCTTCGCGGCGATGCGCATGAACCGCGGCATCCGTGCTGCGCTTGCCGGTCGCAGCGTGGAAGAAATCTGATGCCCGTGATCCGCATCCTTCCTCACGCCGAGTACGCGCCGGATGGCAAGTCCATCGAGGCGGCCAGCGGCACGTCGCTGTGCGAAGCCCTGCTCGAGCATGGCATCGATATCGAACATGCCTGCGAGATGAGCTGTGCCTGCACGACCTGCCACGTCATCGTGCGCGAAGGTTTCAACTCGCTGGGTGAGATGGACGAGAGCGAAGAGGACTTGCTCGATCGCGCCTGGGGGCTGGAGCCGACATCGCGCCTGTCATGCCAGGCCATCGTGTCGAATCAGGACGTGACGATCGAGATTCCGAAGTACTCGATCAACCACGCCAAAGAAAAGCACTAGATCTTGTGGTCGGCGCCGAATACGGTGCGCAGCCAATCGCCGACGGGGCGGATGGTCGTGTCGAAGAACGAATCGGTTTCGTCCTGGCGATCGACCAGCACGCCCATGCTGTCGAGCATCTGCAGGAACTGGCGCACTTCGTGCTTGGTGCCGCCGCTGGACAGCACCAAGCTCGACAGGCTCATGTAGCGGTGCGACAGGTCGCTGAGCATGCGCCGGTACACCGTGCGGTGGTACGCCGCAGGCAGTTCGGGCCAGGCCGCCAGCTTGTATTGCTTCATGTTCGGTTGGATCGGCCGCGAACGCAGCGGATCCACAGGACTCCTTGGCGCCGAGGTTACATTCGTCCGGTGTCGCCAACCAAGGACTTATGGGGATTCACAGGGTTTGTTCCGATGCGCAGTTGTGTCGGTTTGCAAGCGCCGCGATGAAGTTCACGACATGCGCTCCCCGTTTGTAACCGCCACATGAAGGTTCTGGGCATCGAGTCGTCCTGCGACGAAACCGGCGTCGCGCTGGTGCAGGCGGTGGGCAGCGGCACGCCGCAGCTGCTGGCGCATGCATTGCACAGCCAGGCCGACATGCACGAGGCCTTCGGCGGCGTGGTCCCCGAGTTGGCGTCGCGCGATCACATTCGCCGCGTGTTGCCATTGACGAGGCAGGTCTTGGGGCAGGCCGGCTGTACGCTGGCCGAACTCGATGTCGTGGCCTACACGCGCGGTCCGGGCCTGGCCGGCGCGCTGCTGGTCGGCGCCGGTGTTGCCGCCGCGCTTGCGGCGGCGCTCGGCAAGCCGCTGCTGGGCGTGCACCATCTCGAAGGGCATTTGCTGTCGCCGTTCCTCTCGGCCAATCCGCCAAGCTTTCCCTTCGTGGCCTTGCTGGTGTCGGGCGGGCACACCCAGTTGATGCGCGCGCAGGGCGTCGGTGACTATGAGCTGCTCGGCGAAACGATCGACGACGCCGCCGGAGAGGCCTTCGACAAGAGCGCCAAGCTGCTCGGCCTGGGCTACCCCGGCGGGCCGGCGTTGGCGCGGCTGGCGCAGCAGGGCCGGGCGGCAGCGTTCCATCTGCCGCGTCCATTGCTGCACAGCGGCGATCTGGATTTCTCTTTCGCCGGCCTGAAGACCGCGGTGCTGACGCTGGTGCGCAAGTGTGAAGCGACCTCGCCCGCCGCATCATGGCGCGCCGACGTGGCAGCGGCCACCGAAGCGGCGATCGTCGAGGTGCTGGTGAAGAAGTCGCTGCGCGCGCTGCGCGACACAGGGTTGTCGCGGCTGGTCGTTGCCGGCGGCGTCGGCGCCAACACGCGACTGCGCGAGCAATTAAATGCCGCATGCGCGAAGGTGCACGCGCAAGTGCATTATCCGGAACTGCACCTGTGCAGCGACAACGGCGCCATGATCGCGCTGGCCGCGGCGATGCGCATTCAAGCCGGCCGCACCCAGCCGCAGCGCGACCTCACGTTCGACGTGAAGCCGCGCTGGGCGCTGGATCAGATCAATTGCTCAGGCCAGCCGGGCCGCTCCCAAGCGTCCGGCCTGAGCCTCCCCTTGGGGGAGAGCCCGCGCAGAGGGCGAGGGGCTGTCAGCTCAGGCCAGCGCCGGGCCGCTCCCAAGCGTCCGGCCTGAGCCTCCCCTCGGGGGAGTGCCCGCGTAGCGGGCGAGGGGCTGTCAGCTCAGGCCAGCGCCGGGCCGCTCCCAAGCGTCCGGCCTGAGCCTCCCCTCGGGGGAGTGCCCGCGTAGCGGGCGAGGGGCTGTCAGCTCAGGCCAGCGCCGGGCCGCTCCCAAGCGTCCGGCCTGAGCCTCCCCTCGGGGGAGTGCCCGCGTAGCGGGCGAGGGGCTGTCAGTTGATCGTCAACTGCTTGACGGCTGCAGCGCGCTTCTTGGCCAGCGACAGCGTCAGCACACCGTTGTCGAGCTTGGCTTGCGAGGCGTCTTGATCGACTTCTTCGGGCAGCGTGAAGTTGCGCGCGAAGCTCGACGATGAACGCTCGCGGTAGATGACGCGCTCGCCGTCTTTCTTGCTCTCTTCGCGCTGGGTCTGCGCACTGACGCTGACACGGCGGCCATCGATCGTGATCTTCACGTCGTCCTTGGCCACGCCGGGCAGATCGATGGCGACGTTGTAGCCAGCTTCGGTTTCGGCCACATCGAGCGACGGCCTGCGCAGCGCCGTCTCGGCGGATTCAGCCGCAGCGGGCGTGCCGAAGAAGCGGTCGAAGGTGTCGTCGAACAAGCGATCGAAAGACCGTGACAGATCGGAGGAAGAACGGGCAACAGGAACGAGGAACATGGAGTGACCTCCTACAATGGGTTGGGAGCGCCGGCGTTGATTGCCATCTCTGAATCCGGCCCTCATGCCGCTGAAACTTGGAGCGGCTTTTTTGTTTTCAAGACCTCCTGAATTGACATGCATCAACTTTTGCTCAGTCGCCGCACGCTGGTTCTGGCAGCCGCGGCAGCCTGCGCCGGCGCAGCGGCGCAGGGCACGCCCGCGCCGCTGCGCATTGCCCTGATCGAGGGCTTGTCCGGCCCGTTTGCAAATGCGGGCGAAGCAGTGTTTCGCAACCTGCTGTGGGCCACCGAGCGCATCAACCAACGCGGCGGCGTTCGCGTCGGCAAGGTGCCGCACGCGCTCGAGATCGTGCGCTTCGACAGCGAGGGCAACACCGAGAAGGCGTTGTCGTTGCTGCACTCGGCCACCGGCCAAGGCATCGCCTTCATTGCCCAGGGCAACAGCTCGGCGACGGCGGCTGCATTGATCGAGGCGCTGGACAAGCACAACCAGCGCGAGCCACTGCGGCGCGCGCTGCTGCTGAACTACTCGGCAGTCGATCCACTGCTGACCAATGAGCGCTGCAGTCCCTGGCATTTCCGCTTCGATGCGCATGCCGACATGCGGCTGGCAGCCTTGGTCGAGGTCATGCGCACCGACACCTCGTTGAAAAAGGTCTACCTGATCGGCCAGGACTACAGCTTTGGCCAGCATGTGGCGAAACAGGCGCGCGCGCTGCTCGCCGCCAAGCGGCCGGATATCGAGATCGTCGGCGACGAGCTTCACCCGCTGGGCCGCGTCAAGGACTTCCTGCCTTATGCGTCGAAGATCCAGGCCAGCGGCGCGCAGGCGGTATTGACCGGCAACTGGGGCAACGACCTGACGCTGCTGGTGAAGGCTGCGCGTGAGGTGAGTGCCGGCGTCAAGTTCTTCACCTTCTACGGCAATGCGCTCGGCGCGCCGGCGGCCATCGGCCAAGCGGGTGTCGGTGCGGTGTATGCCGTGGCCGAGTGGCACCCGAACGTCGGTGGCGCCGCGTCGGATGCGTTCTACGCTGGCTTTCGCAAGCGCTTTGCCGAGCCGCGTGAGGACTACGTGCACCTGCGCATGCAAGCGCTGGTCGAGATGCTGGCCGCCGCGGTCGAGCGTGCAGGCAGTGCAGAAGCCGGGGCGGTGTCGCGTGCGCTGTCCGGAGCGAATTTCGACGCGCGCCATGTCGGTGGCTTTCACGACGCAACGATGCGCGCCGCCGATCATCAGCTGCAGCAGCCGTTGCTGGTCAGCGTCATGGACCGTGTCGGCGAGCCCGGCGTCACGCACGATGTCGAAGGTTCGGGCTTCGGCTTTCGCACCGTGCGCCGCTTCGAAGCCAGCGAGGTCGAGATGCCGACGACCTGCAAGATGTCGACGATCGATTGAGGACCCGCTGTCGATGCGTGACGCCATCCACCACTTGCCCGCCTCACGCATCCGCGAAGTCGCCAACGCCGGCATCGGCCGCGACGATGTGCTCGCGTTCTGGTTCGGCGAGAGCGACGAGGTCACGCCCGATGCGGTGCGTGACGCCGCTGCGCAGTCCTTGGCGCGCGGCGAAACCTTCTATTCGCACAATCTCGGCCTGATCGAGTTGCGCCAGGCGCTGGCTGCCTACATGAGCGGATTGCACCGACCCGTCAGCGAGGACCGTATTGCGGTCACATCGTCCGGCGTGTCGGCCTTGATGCTGGCCACGCAGATGCTCGCCGGCGCCGGCGACGAGGTGGCGGCCGTGGTGCCGGTGTGGCCCAACCTCACGGCGCAACCGGCGATCATGGGCGCGAACGTCAAGCGCGTGTCGCTGGTGCCTCGCGATGGCGCGTGGACGCTCGACCTGCGAAAGCTGCTCGACACGGTGACACCGGACACGCGCATGCTGCTCGTCAACGCGCCGAACAACCCGACCGGCTGGGCGCTCGAGCGCAGCGAACAGCAGGCGATCCTCGACCATTGCCGCCGTACCGGTACCTGGATCGTTGCCGACGAAGTCTATGAGCGCCTGTGGTTTGGCGAAGAAGCCGCCGCGCCGAGCTTTCTCGACATCACCGAGGCCGATGACCGCCTGATCGTCGTCCACAGCTTCTCCAAATCGTTCCTGATGACCGGCTGGCGCCTGGGCTGGATGGTCCTGCCCACGGGCCATCTCGATGCCATCGGCAAGCTGATCGAGTTCAACACCTCGTGCGCGCCCGTGTTCGTGCAGCGCGCCGGGCTGGCCGGATTGCAGACCGCCGAGCACACGGTGCCGGCGCTGGCGCGGCGCATGCGGGTCTGCCGCGACATGCTGATCGACGGCCTGCAGCGCCTGCCGGACGTGCAAGTGTCCCGGCCCCGCGGCGGCATGTACGCCTTCTTCCGCGTGCCAGGCCGCTCAGACGACTCGCTGGCCTTTGCCAAGCACCTGGTCACAGCTCACGGCCTGGGCCTCGCGCCGGGCGTGGCGTTTGGTGACGAAGCGCAGGGCTGGCTGCGCTGGTGCTTTGCGTCGCGCGACCCGGCGCGGCTCACTGAGGGCCTGGCCAGGCTGCAAGGCGCGCTGCGTCTATAATCAGCGGGCTTTCGCAAGACGGCAACAGCACGGCGTGGGTCGGTTTCACCCGCGACCGCAAGTCAGAACCGGAAACCGCACTCGGCGACGCTCCATGCAAAGTGGAGCCCCGGGCGGTTTCCACGAACTCAGGAAATCGCGTCCATCATGTCGCTAGACACCGTTCAAAAGGCCGAAATCGTCAAGGCCAACGCCCGCGGCGCCGCAGATACCGGCAGCCCCGAGGTCCAGGTTGCGTTGCTGACCGCGCGCATCAACGAACTCATGCCCCACTTCAAGACCCATGCCAAGGACCACCATGGCCGCCGCGGTCTGCTGAAGATGGTCAACCAGCGCAAGCGCCTGCTGTCCTACCTGAAGGACAAGGACGCCGGCCGCTATACCGCGCTGATCCAGCAGCTGGGTCTGAGAAAGTAAGACGAGGTCGGGGCCTGAATCGAAAACTCGGCGCCCCGTTTCCCTCCCCTCGAAGAGGCACACCCGACGCGCTGCTCATGTCATTCCAACGCCGCTCGAGCGCAAGAGCGGCTCTGGAATGGCATCCCGCCGACGGCTCGCTTCTCCTTCATTGCACAAACAGGAGACAGACCATGAGCATATTCAACAAGGTCACCAAGAGCTTCCAGTGGGGCCAACACAAGGTCACGATGGAAACCGGCGAGATCGCCCGCCAATCCAGCGGCGCCGTGGTCGTCGACATCGAAGGCACCGTCGTGCTGGCCACCGTGGTTGCGCGCACCGAGGCCAAGTCGGGGCAAGACTTCTTTCCGCTGACCGTCGACTACATCGAAAAGACCTATGCCGCCGGCAAGATTCCGGGCAGCTTCTTCAAGCGCGAAGGTCGGCCGAGCGAACTCGAGACGCTGACCTCGCGCCTGATCGACCGGCCGATCCGGCCGCTGTTTCCGGAAGGTTTCTTCAATGAAGTGCAGGTCGTCGTGCACGTGCTGTCGCTGAACCCGGAGGTGCAGGCCGACATTGCCGCGCTGATCGGCACCAGCGCCGCGCTGTCGATTTCCGGCATCCCGTTCAACGGCCCCATCGGTGCGGCCCGCGTCGGCTACATCAATGGCCAGTACGTGCTCAACCCGGGCCAGACCGAACTGGCGGGCAGCCAGTTGAACCTCGTCGTCGCCGGCACCGAAGCCGCCGTGCTGATGGTCGAGTCTGAAGCGCAGCAGTTGTCCGAGGAAGTGATGCTCGGCGCGGTCGTCTTTGGCCATGAGCAAGGCAACGTCGCAGTTGCCGCCATCAACGACCTGGTGCGCGACGCCGGCAAGCCCGAATGGCAATGGGCCGCTCCGGCCCGCGACGAAGACTTCATCGCCAAGGTGACCGCGCTGGCCGATGCCAAGCTGCAAGCGGCCTACCAGATCCGCAGCAAGCAGGCTCGCACGCAGGCCTGCCGCAGCGCCTACGCCGAGACGATGGCCGCACTCAAGGCCGAAGGCGTCGAGTTCGACAGCGTCAAGGTCGAAGGCCTGCTGTTCGACATGGAAGCCAAGATCGTGCGTGGCCAGATCCTCGCCGGCGAGCCGCGCATCGACGGCCGCGACACGCGCACCGTGCGCCCGATCGAGATCCGCACCGGCATCCTGCCGCGCACCCACGGCTCGGCGCTGTTCACGCGCGGCGAGACGCAGGCCGTGGTCGTGGCCACGCTCGGCACCGACCGCGACGCCCAGCGCATCGATGCGTTGGCCGGCGAGTTCGAAGACCGCTTCATGCTGCACTACAACATGCCGCCGTTCGCCACCGGCGAGACCGGCCGCGTCGGCACGCCCAAGCGGCGCGAGATCGGCCACGGCCGGCTGGCCAAGCGGGCGCTGATTGCCTGCCTGCCGAGCAAGGAAGAGTTTCCGTATTCGATCCGCGTCGTCTCGGAGATCACCGAGTCCAATGGCTCGTCGTCGATGGCCTCGGTCTGCGGTGGCTGCCTGGCGCTGATGGATGCCGGCGTACCGATGAAGTCGCATGTGGCCGGTATCGCGATGGGCCTGATCAAGGATGCCAACCGATTTGCGGTGCTGACCGACATCCTCGGCGACGAAGATCACCTCGGCGACATGGACTTCAAGGTCGCCGGCACCACCGGCGGCGTGACCGCGCTGCAGATGGACATCAAGATCCAGGGCATCACCAAGGAGATCATGAAGGTCGCTTTGGACCAGGCCAAGGAAGCGCGCATGCACATCCTGGGCAAGATGCAGGAGGCGGTGGGTGAGGCCAAGCACGAGGTCAGCCAGTTCGCGCCGCGCCTGTACACGATGAAGATCAACCCGGAGAAGATTCGCGACGTGATCGGCAAGGGCGGCGCGGTGATCCGCGCGCTGACCGAAGAAACGGGTTGCACCATCGACATCGGCGAAGACGGCACGATCACGATCGCATCGGTCGATGCCGACAAGGCGGCGTTTGCCCGCAAGCGCATCGAGGACATCACGGCCGAAGCGATTCCGGGCGAGATCTACGAGGGCCCGATCACCAAGATCCTCGACTTCGGCGCGCTCGTGCAGATCCTGCCGGGCAAGGACGGCCTGCTGCACATCAGCCAGATCGCGCACCAGCGCGTCGAGCGCGTCGAGGACTTCCTCAAGGAAGGCCAGATCGTCAAGGTCAAGGTGCTGGAGACCGACGAGAAGGGCCGCATCAAGCTGTCGCTGAAGGCGCTGCTCGACAAGCCGGAGGGCTATGTCGAGGAAGAGCGTCCGCGCCGCGACTACGGTGACCGCGATCGCGGTGGCCGCGGTGGTGACCGCGATCGGGGCCCGCGCCGCGATCGAGGCGACCGTCCGCCGCGCGCAGAGCCGAGCGGCGAGCGTCGCGAGGAGCCGGCGACGACGGCTGATGACCGGCCGCCGCCGCAACCCGAATAAGCGCGAACTGCCGATGCGCGCCATCGAGATCAGCAGCTACGGCGCCCCCGAGGTGCTGCAGCCCACCAGCCGCCCCGACCCTGTTGCAGGGCCGGGCGAGGTGCTGATCCGCGTCGCCGCGTCGGGCGTCAACCGGCCCGACGTGCTGCAGCGCAAGGGGCTCTACCCGATGCCGCCGGGCGTGTCGGACTTGCCTGGCCTGGAGGTCGCAGGCACGGTCGTCAGCGGCGACGCCTCGTCCGGGTTGATGCCGGGCGATCGCGTCTGCGCACTGCTGGCCGGTGGCGGTTATGCCGAGCTGTGTGTGGCGCCGATCGCGCAGACCTTGCCGGTGCCGCGCGGCATGACCGACATCGAAGCGGCCAGCCTGCCCGAGACCTTGTTCACCGTCTGGCAGAACGTCTTTCACATTGCCGGGTTGAAGGCCGGTGAGTGGTTGCTGGTGCAGGGCGGCTCGAGCGGCATCGGCGTGACGGCGATCCAGTTGGCCAAAGCGATGGGCGCCCAGGTCATCGTCACCGCGGGCAGCGACGACAAGGTCGCGGCCTGCATCGCCCTCGGCGCCGACCATGCGGTGAACTACAAGACGCAGGATTTCGTGACCGAGGTCGAGCGCATCACCCAGCGTCGTGGCGTCGATGTCGTGCTCGACATGGTGGCCGGCGACTACGTTGCCCGCGAAGTGCAATGCCTGGCCAACGACGGGCGTCTGGCCATCATCGCCGTGCAAGGCGGCACCAAGAGCACGATCGACGTCGGCGCCGTGTTGCGCAAGCGGCTCGCCATCACCGGCTCGACACTGCGTCCGCGCAGCGCCGACTACAAAGGCCGGATTGCTCAGGCCTTGCGCGACAAGGTCTGGCCGCTGCTCGAAACCGGCCGCATCAAGCCGGTGATCCACCAGGTATTCCCGGCCGCACAGGCCGCACAGGCCCATGCGTTGATGGAGTCGAGCACGCATGTCGGCAAGATCGTTCTGGACTGGACATCATGAGTAGACGCAAGCTCATCGCCGGCAACTGGAAGATGCACGGCAGCCACGCGGCCAATGCGGAACTGCTGGCGGGCATCGTCGGTGCGCGGCCCTTGGTTGCCGACGTGGCGGTGTGCGTGCCGTTCCCGTACCTCGCGGCGACCGCGTCGGCCCTGGCCGACACGGACATCCGCTGGGGCGCGCAGGATTGTTCGCCACACGAGCAGGGCGCCTACACCGGCGAGGTCTCGTCGGCGATGTTGCGGGAGTTCGGCTGCCGCTATGTCATCGTCGGCCACAGCGAGCGTCGCCAGTACCACGCCGAGAGCGACCAACTGGTCGCCGACAAGGCCAAGGCGGCGCTGGCCCACGGCGTCACGCCGATCGTCTGCGTCGGCGAGACGCTGGCGCAACGTGATGCCAACGAGACCGAGGCCGTGGTCAAGCGCCAACTCTCGGCAGTGATCCACACGCTGGCCCATTGCGCCGCTGAAATGGTCGTCGCCTATGAGCCGGTGTGGGCCATCGGCACCGGCAAGACCGCCTCGCCCGCGCAGGCGCAAGCCGTGCATGCGCTGCTGCGCGCGCAGCTCGCCGCGGCCACGCCGCGAGCCGCAGCAATGAAGATCCTCTACGGCGGCAGCGTCAAACCCGACAACGCTGTCACCCTGTTTGCGCAACCCGACATCGACGGCGGCCTCATCGGCGGCGCGTCGCTCAAAGCCGCCGACTTCGTCGCCATCTGTCGCGCCGCAGCCTGATATCTCATCGACACAGCCTTATGCAGATCTTCTGGAATCTCGTTCTCGCACTGCAGATCATCTCGGCCCTCGTGATGATCGGCCTGGTGCTCATACAGCATGGCAAGGGCGCCGACATGGGTGCGTCCTTCGGCAGCGGCGCCTCAGGCAGCCTGTTCGGCGCCTCGGGCAGCGCGAACTTCCTCTCGCGCTCCACATCAGCTTGCGCTGCCGTCTTCTTTGCGACCACGCTGGGCCTGGCCTACCTGGGCACCAATGGCCGGTCGACGACGCGCCCCGAAGGCACGAGCGTGTTCGAAAGCGCGCGCGCTGCCAGTGCGCCGGCGGCTTCGTCCGCGCCGCCGCTGGCGCAGATTCCCACGGCACCAACCGCGGCCTCCGCACCGGCCGCGTCGGCGCCGGTCGCCTCGGCATCTGCGCCAGCGCAACCTGCGGCGTCGGCCCCTCAGAAACCCTAGTCTTTCCGCATAGAATTCAAAGCTGTTCGGAGTGCGAGCCTCACGCCATCTGAACAGCAGACCGGAATAGAACGCTGGGACGCCGACGTGGTGAAATTGGTAGACACGCTATCTTGAGGGGGTAGTGGCGAAAGCTGTGCGAGTTCGAGTCTCGCCGTCGGCACCAACCACAATGAATTCGAGCGCGGGCCCGCCATCAGCAGACCGCGCAGTGACGAAACCGACGCGATGGATCTTCAACAGTACCTGCCCGTCATCCTGTTCATCCTCGTCGGTGTGGCGGTGGGCGTGGCGCCACAGCTCATCGGCTTCGTCTTCGGCCCGAACCGGCCCGACGCCGAGAAGAACAGCCCCTACGAATGCGGTTTCGAGGCCTTCGAAGACGCACGCATGAAGTTCGACGTGCGCTACTACCTGGTGGCGATCCTGTTCATCCTGTTCGACCTCGAGATCGCCTTTCTCTTCCCCTGGGCGGTGACGCTCAAGGAAATCGGCCCCGCGGGCTTCTGGGCCATGATGGTTTTCCTGGGCATCCTCGTCGTCGGTTTCGTCTACGAGTGGAAAAAAGGCGCCCTCGATTGGGAGTAAGGCACAGCCATGGGCATTGAAGGCATCCTCAAGGAAGGCGTCGTCACGACGACGGTTGACGCCGTCGTCAACTGGTCGAAGACCGGCTCGCTGTGGCCGATGACCTTCGGCCTGGCCTGCTGTGCCGTCGAGATGATGCATGCCGGTGCCGCCCGCTACGACATCGACCGCTTCGGCATGCTGTTCCGGCCGAGTCCGCGGCAGAGCGATCTGATGATCGTCGCCGGCACGCTGTGCAACAAGATGGCGCCGGCGCTGCGCAAGGTCTATGACCAGATGGCCGAGCCGCGCTGGGTGATCAGCATGGGCTCGTGCGCCAACGGCGGCGGCTATTACCACTACAGCTACTCGGTTGTGCGCGGCTGCGACCGCATCGTGCCGGTGGACGTGTACGTGCCCGGCTGCCCGCCGACCGCCGAAGCGTTGCTCTACGGCGTGCTGCAACTGCAGGCGAAGATTCGCCGAGAAAATACGATCGCGCGATGAATGACGCCGGGCCGCTCCCAAGTCGTTCGCGCCCCCTCGGGGGGCCGGCGCGCAGCGCCTTGGGGGCTCAATGACAACCAAACTCGATCAGCTTGCCGCGGCGCTCGAAGCGGCGCTGGGCCCGAAGATCAGCAAGCTCGTGCGCGATCGCGGCGAGATCACCGTGCATGTCAAGGCCGCGGACTATCTCGAGGTGGCGACGCAGCTGCGAGACGACCGCTCACTGGCCTTCGAGCAGCTGATCGACCTGTGCGGCATGGACATGTCGAGCTGGAAAGACCGGGCATGGGAAGGCCCGCGCTTTCTCGTCGTCTCGCACCTGCTGTCGGTGTCGAACAACTGGCGGGTGCGCCTGAAAGTCTTCTGCCCCGATGACGATCTGCCGGTGGTGGCCTCTGTCAACGAGGTCTGGAGCAGTGCCAACTGGTTCGAGCGCGAAGCCTTCGACCTCTACGGCATCCTCTTCGAAGGCCATACCGACCTGCGCCGCATCCTCACCGACTACGGATTCATCGGCCATCCGATGCGCAAGGACTTCCCGACCACGGGCCATGTCGAGATGCGCTACGACGCCGAACAGAAGCGCGTGATCTACCAGCCGGTGACGATCGAGCCGCGCGAGATCGTGCCGCGCATCGTGCGCGAAGACAACTACGGTGGCTTGCACTGATGGCCGAGATCAAGAACTACACCTTGAACTTCGGGCCGCAACACCCCGCTGCGCACGGTGTTCTGCGGCTCGTCCTTGAACTGGACGGCGAGGTCATTCAGCGCGCCGATCCGCACATCGGCCTCTTGCACCGCGCGACCGAAAAGCTCGCCGAGAGCAGGACCTACATCCAGAACCTGCCCTACATGGACCGTCTCGACTACGTGTCGATGATGGCCAATGAGCATGCGTACTGCCTGGCCATCGAGCGCCTGCTGGGCGTCGACGTGCCGGAGCGCGCGCAGTACATCCGCGTCATGTTCGCCGAACTGACGCGCATCCTGAATCACCTGCTCTGGCTCGGCGCGCACGGCCTCGACTGCGGGGCGATGAATATCCTCATCTACTGCTTTCGAGAACGAGAAGACATCTTCGACATGTACGAGGCCGTCTCCGGCGCACGCATGCACGCCGCCTACTTCCGCCCCGGTGGCGTCTACCGCGACCTGCCCGAGCAGATGCCGCAGTACAAGGTCTCGCGCATCAAGAATCAAAAGGCGATCAATGCGCTCAACGAGAACCGCCAGGGTTCGATGCTCGACTTCATCGAGGATTTCTGCGACCGTTTTCCCGCCAACGTCGAAGAGTACGAAACCCTGCTCACCGACAACCGGATCTGGAAGCAGCGCACGGTCGGCATTGGCGTCGTCACGCCCGAGCGTGCGTTGAACCTCGGTTTCACCGGTCCGATGCTGCGCGGCTCGGGCATCGAGTGGGATCTGCGCAAAACGCAGCCCTACGACGTTTACGAGCACATGGACTTCGACATCCCGGTCGGCGTCAACGGCGACACCTACGACCGCTACCTGGTTCGCATCGAAGAGATGCGCCAGGCCAACCGCATCGTCAAGCAATGCATCGCCTGGCTGCGCGCGAACCCGGGGCCGGTGATCACCAGCAACCACAAGGTGGCGCCGCCGTCGCGCGTGGAAATGAAAAGCAGCATGGAAGAGCTGATCCATCACTTCAAGCTCTTCACCGAAGGCTTCCATGTGCCCGAGGGCGAAGCCTATGCCGCGGTCGAACACCCCAAAGGCGAGTTCGGCATCTATCTGTCCAGTGACGGCGCCAACAAGCCTTACCGTCTGAAGATCCGCCCTCCCGGCTTTCCACACCTGGCAGCGCTCGACGAAATGGCGCGCGGCCACATGATTGCCGACGCGGTGGCGATCATCGGCACGATGGACATTGTGTTCGGGGAGATCGATCGGTGAACCAACCACCCCGAAGCGGCCTTCGGCCGCCTCCCCTCAAGGGGCAACGCCTACGGCCCGGCAAAGCCGGTTCCGTGGCGGTCGCTCGGCAAAGCACATGAAACTCAGCCCTCAGACACTTTCCCGCTTCGACCGCGAAGTTGCCAAGTACCCGCCCGACCAGAAGCAATCGGCAGTGATGGCCTGCCTGGCGATCGTGCAGCAGGAGCAGGGTCATTTGTCGCAGGAGGCCGAGGCCGCTGTGGCCGCGCACCTGGACATGCCGCCGATCGCGGTGCACGAGGTGACGACCTTCTACAACATGTACAACCAGCAGCCGGTGGGGCAGTTCAAGCTCAACGTCTGCACCAACCTGCCTTGCGCGCTGCGCAACGGCGAGGGTGCGCTAGCCCACCTGTGCAGCAAGCTCGGTGTCGAGCCCTACGGCACGACCGACGATGGTGTGTTCACCGTGCAGCCGAGCGAATGCCTCGGCGCCTGCGCCGACGCGCCGGTGATGCTCGTCAACGACCGCGAGATGCTGAGTTTCATGGACGAGACGCGGCTCGATGAGTTGGTCGATACGCTGAAGGCCCACGCCAAATGAGAAACACGGTGGACCTGTCCAAGTTCAAGGCCAGCGGCCGCGAGACCTGCTTTCACGGCCGGCACATCGATGCGCAGATCTATGCCGGCCTCGATGGCAGCAACTGGCGCTTGAAGGACTACGAGGCGCGCGGCGGCTACAAGGCCTTGCGCAAGATCCTCGGCCAGGACGGTGGTGCGGGGATGACGCCCGATCAGGTCGTCGCCGAGCTGAAGACCAGCGCGCTGCGCGGCCGCGGCGGCGCGGGCTTCCCGACCGGCCTGAAGTGGAGCTTCATGCCGCGCGCGTTCCCCGGCGCCAAGTACCTGGTCTGCAATTCCGACGAGGGCGAGCCGGGCACCTGCAAGGACCGCGACCTGCTGGCGTTCAACCCGCACATGGTCATCGAAGGCATGGCGATTGCTGCCTACGCGATGGGCGTGAAGGTCGGCTACAACTACATCCACGGCGAAATCTTCGAGGTCTACGAGCGTTTCGAACAGGCGCTCGACGAAGCGCGCGCCGCCGGCATGCTCGGCGAAAAGATCGCCGGCAGCGGATTCAGCTTCCAGCTGCACGCCTTCCACGGTTTCGGCGCCTACATTTGCGGCGAAGAAACGGCGCTGCTCGAATCGCTCGAAGGCAAGAAGGGCCAGCCGCGCTTCAAGCCGCCGTTCCCGGCGAGCTTCGGCCTGTACGGCAAGCCGACGACGATCAACAACACCGAGACCTTTGCCGCGGTGCCGTGGATCATCGTCAACGGCGGTGGCGCCTACCTCGACGTCGGCAAGCCGAACAACGGCGGCACGAAAATCTTCTCGGTGGTCGGCGATGTCGAGCGTCCCGGCAACTACGAGATCCCGCTCGGCACGACGTTTGCGAAGCTGCTCGAACTGGCCGGTGGCGTCAGCGGCGGCCGCGCCTTGAAGGCGGTGATCCCCGGCGGCTCGTCGGCGCCGGTGCTGCCGGCCAGGATCATGATGGAGACGACGATGGACTACGACGCCATCGCCAAGGCCGGCTCGATGCTCGGTTCCGGCGCGGTCATCGTGATGGACGAGCGGCGCTGCATGGTCAAGAGCCTGCTGCGCCTGTCCTACTTCTATCAACACGAAAGTTGTGGCCAGTGCACGCCGTGCCGCGAAGGCACCGGCTGGCTGTGGCGCATGGTCAACCGCATCGAGCATGGCCAGGGCAAGATGGATGACCTGACGCTGCTCGATTCGGTGGCCGACAACATCAAGGGCCGCACGATCTGCGCGCTCGGCGACGCGGCGGCGATGCCGGTGCAAGGCATGCTGAAGCACTTCCGCGACGAGTTCGTGCACCACATCGACCACAAGACCTGCGCCGTGGCGCAGTACGTCTGAGCGAACGAGATGGCTGAAATCACCCTCGACGGCAAACCAGTCACCGTGCCCGACGGCAGCATGGTCATGCATGCCGCAGACGCGGCGGGCGTGTACATCCCGCATTTCTGCTATCACAAGAAACTCTCGATCGCGGCCAACTGCCGCATGTGCCTGGTCGAGATCGAAAAGGCGCCCAAGCCGATGCCGGCCTGCGCCACGCCGGTGACCAACGGCATGATCGTGCGCACCAAGAGCGACAAGGCAGTCAAGGCGCAGCAGTCGGTGATGGAGTTCCTGCTCATCAACCACCCGCTCGACTGCCCGATCTGCGACCAGGGCGGCGAGTGCCAGTTGCAGGACCTGGCCGTCGGCTACGGCGCCAGCGCCTCGCGCTACCACGAAGAAAAACGCGTCGTCTTTCACAAGGATGTCGGTCCGCTGGTGGCGATGGAAGAGATGACGCGCTGCATCCATTGCACGCGCTGCGTGCGCTTCGGCCAGGAAGTGGCGGGCGTGATGGAACTCGGCATGATCCATCGCGGCGAGCACAGCGAGATCACGACCATCAGCGGCGGCACGATCGACAGCGAGCTCTCGGGCAACATGATCGACATCTGTCCGGTCGGTGCGTTGACCAGCAAACCGTTTCGCTACAGCGCGCGCACCTGGGAGCTGTCGCGCCGCAAGAGCGTGAGCCCGCACGATTCGGTCGGCGCCAACCTGATCGTGCAGGTCAAGGGCAACCAGGTCATGCGCGTGGTGCCGCTCGAGAACGAGGACGTCAACGAGTGCTGGATCGCCGACCGCGACCGTTTCTCGTACGAAGCGCTGAACAGCGAGCGCCGGCTGACGCAGCCGATGATCAAGCAGGGCGGTACGTGGCAAGCCGTTGATTGGACGACGGCGCTGAACTATGTCGCCGACGGCGTCAAGCGCGTCATCGGTGAATTCGGCGCTGCCAGCGTCGGCGCACTCGGCGCGCAGCACGCCACGGTCGAAGAGCTGCACCTGCTGGCCAAGTTGATTCGCGGCCTGGGCAGCGAGAACATCGACGTGCGCACGCGCCATGCCGATTTCGCCAATGCCGCACCACCCGGCCGTGCACGCTGGCTCGGCACCAGCATTGCCTCGCTGTCCAAATTGAGGCGTGCGTTCGTGATCGGCTCGTTCCTGCGCAAGGACCATCCGCTTTTCGCGCAGCGGTTGCGCCAGGCCGTGCGCCATGGCGCGCAGTTGTCGAGCCTGAGCGCGGTGCACGACGATTGGGCGATGCCGGTGGCGCATCGCATGACGGCCGCGCCCAGCCTGTGGCCCGATGCACTGGCGCAGGTGGCTGCTGCGGTGGCTGCCGCCAAGGGCGTGGCGGCGCCGGCGCCAGCCGACGCCAACGAGGCCGCCAAGGCGATCGCAGCCTCGCTGCTCAGCGGTGAGCGCAAGGCGCTGCTGCTCGGCAACACGGCGGCGCAACATCCGCAAGCCTCGCAGTTGCTCGCGCTGGCGCATTGGATCGGCGCGCAGGTCGGCGCCACGGTGGGCTACCTGTGCGAGTCGGGCAACAGCGTGGGCGCGCAACTCGTCGGCGCCTTGCCGCGCGCCGGTGGCTTCGACGCCGGCCAATTGCTGAGTCGGCCGATGAAGGCCCTGTTCCTGCTCGGCGTGGAGCCTGCATTCGACGCCGCCAACCCGGTTGCCGCCAGCCAGGCGCTGAAGACGGCCGGTCTTGTCGTTTCGATGTCGCCGTTCAAGGACGCCAACGCCGACATCGCCGATGTGCTGCTGCCGGTGGCGCCGTTCACCGAGACCGGTGGCGCCCTGGTCAATGCCGAGGGGCGGCTGCAGAGTTTCTACGGCGTCGTCAAGCCGCTGGGCGACACACGCCCGGCATGGAAGGTGCTGCGCGTGCTCGGCAATCTGCTCGGGTTGCAGGGCTTCGAGCAGGAGACGGTCGAGGAGGTGCGCGGAGAAGCGCTGGGCGACGTGGCCACGCTGGCCTCGCGACTGGACAACGCCGCGCCCGAAGCCATCGCCGTGCCGGTCTCGGCGTCCGGCCTGGAGCGCATCACCGACGTGCCGATCTACGCCACCGACGCCATCGTGCGCCGCGCGCCATCGCTGCAGGCCACGGCCGATGCGGCGGCGTCCTTCGTCAGTCTGCCGAGCGCCCTGTGGCAACAACTCGGCGACAGGGTGGTGGTGACACAAGGCAACGCCAGCATCACGTTGCCGGCACGCGAGGACGCCACGCTGGCCGCCAACACGGTGCGCATGCCGGCGCCGCACGGCGCGGCGATGTTCGGCCCGATCTCGGTGGATCGCGCCACGGGGGCAGCCGCATGATCGAGCAGATCACCGCGGGCGGCACGCAACTGCTCGGGCCCACCCTGTGGCTCGTTGTCTGGAGCCTCGTCAAGATCATCGCCGTCGTGGTGCCGTTGATGGGCTGCGTCGCCTACCTCACGCTGTGGGAGCGCAAGGCCATCGGCTGGACGCAGATCCGCCCGGGCCCGAACCGCGTCGGCCCCTGGGGTCTGCTGACGCCGATTGCCGATGCCATCAAGCTGGTCTTCAAGGAGATCGTGCGGCCGACCGCGGCCAACAAGCCGCTGTTCTTCCTCGGCCCGGTGATGACCATCATGCCGGCGCTCGCGGCCTGGGCCGTCGTCCCCTTCGGCCCCGAGGTGGCGCTGGCCAACGTCAATGCCGGCCTGCTGTTCCTGATGGCCATCACCTCGATGGAGGTCTATGGCGTGATCATTGCCGGCTGGGCGTCGAACTCAAAGTACGCCTTCCTCGGCGCGCTGCGGGCCTCGGCACAGATGGTCAGCTACGAGATCGCAATGGGCTTTGCGCTCGTCGTCGTACTCATGGTCTCTGGCAGCATGAACATGACGGATATCGTCATGCAGCAGGGCCGGGGCATGGCGGCCGACAAGGGTCTGACGTTCCTGTCGTGGAACTGGCTGCCGTTGCTGCCGATCTTCGTCGTCTACTTCATCGCCGGCCTGGCCGAGACCAACCGCCACCCGTTCGACGTGGTCGAAGGCGAGAGCGAAATCGTTGCCGGCCACATGATCGAGTACTCGGGCATGAGCTTCGCCATGTTCTTCCTCGCCGAGTACGCCAACATGCTCCTGGTCAGCATGCTGTGCGTGCTCATGTTCCTCGGCGGCTGGCTGGCGCCGGTGGATTCGGCGCTGTTCAACTGGATTCCCGGCTGGATCTGGCTGGCGATCAAGGTCTTCGTCGTCGTCACCCTGTTCCTCTGGGTGCGCGCCACCTTCCCGCGCTTTCGCTACGACCAGATCATGCGTCTGGGCTGGAAGATCTTCATCCCGGTGACGCTGGTGTGGCTGGTCGTCATCGGTCTGTGGATGCAGACCCCCTGGAATATTTGGGGCTGAGAATGACGCCCCTGGCTCACTTCGTTCGCGTCCCCCGAGGGGAGCGTCAGTCCCTTGGGACGGCCCTGCAGGACTGACACCATGTTTACCGCTGTCAAAGACTTCGCCAACAGCTTTCTCCTGACCGAGTTGCTCAAAGGCATGGCCGTCACCGGAAAGCACTTCTTCGCGCGCAAGATCACGGTGCAATTTCCGGAAGAAAAGACGCCCCTGTCGCCGCGTTTTCGCGGCCTGCACGCGCTGCGCCGCTATGAGAACGGCGAGGAGCGCTGCATTGCCTGCAAGTTGTGCGAAGCGGTCTGCCCGGCGCTGGCCATCTCCATCGAGTCCGATGTGCGCGCCGACGGCACGCGCCGCACGACGCGCTACGACATCGATCTGGCCAAGTGCATCTTCTGCGGCTTCTGCGAAGAAAGCTGCCCGGTCGACTCGATCGTCGAAACCCACATCCCGAGTACCACGGCGAGAAGCGCGGCGACCTGTACTTCACCAAGGACATGCTGCTGGCCGTCGGCGACCGCTACGAAAAGGACATCGCGGCTGCACGCGAGGCCGACGCCACCTACCGATAAGGCAACACACGACGATCCGACCTCGATTGGACACCACCATGCTCTTCCTGATCTTCTCCGGCGTGCTGCTGGCGCGGCTTCGGCGTCATCACGCGCGCAACCCGGTGCATGCGGTCGCTGTATCTCGTGCTGGCGTTTTTCTCCGCCGCCTGCGTGTGGATGCTGCTGCAGGCCGAGTTCCTGGCCATCGTGCTCGTGCTCGTCTACGTCGGCGCGGTGATGGTGCTGTTCCTGTTCGTGGTGATGATGCTCGACATCAACATCGACGCCTTCCGCGCAGAACTTCTGGCGGCACTTCCCGCTGGCGGCGATCGTCGGCGCGCTGATCGCGCTGGAGATGACGCTGGTGCTGCGCAGCGGCTTCGATCTGCGCCTGCCCAAGCCGCTGCCGGCTGACATGGCAGACATCGCCAACACCAAACTGCTCGGCATCGAGATCTACACCAACTACCTCTATCCGCTGCAGCTTGCGGCCGTGCTGCTGCTGGTGGCCATCATCGCGGCCATTGCGCTGACGCTGCGCGAGCGCAAGGACAGCAAGCAGATGGACCCGTCGCAGCAGGTGCGCGCCAAGAAGGCCGACCGCGTGCGCCTCGTCAAGATGGCGCCGGTTGTCGAATCGCCGCCGGCGCCTGCGCCCGAAAAACCGAAGGAGGGCGCGTGATGGGAACGCTGACCTTGTCTCATTTCCTGTCGCTCGGCGCCATCCTGTTCGCGCTGTCGGTGATCGGCATCTTTCTCAATCGCCGCAACCTGATCGTGCTGCTGATGGCCATCGAGCTGATGCTGCTGGCGGTGAACACGAACTTCATCGCCTTCTCGTACTTCCTCAGCGACATGGACGGCCAGGTGTTCGTGTTCTTCATCCTCACCGTGGCGGCTGCCGAATCGGCGATCGGACTGGCAATCCTCGTCGTGCTGTTCCGCAACCGCGCGTCGATCAACGTGCAGGAACTGGACACCCTGAAGGGCTGAGTGCATGGCGATCTCGCAAAACCTCCTGCTCACTGTCGCCCTCGCACCGTTGGTCGGCGCCGTCGTCGCCGGGTTCTTCGGCAAGACCATCGGCCGCCGCGGTTCGCACGTCGTCACCATCCTCGGCGTCTTCATCTCG
Organism: uncultured beta proteobacterium; assembly: GCA_963706685.1. GTDB lineage: Bacteria > Pseudomonadota > Gammaproteobacteria > Burkholderiales > Burkholderiaceae_C > CADEEN01. Next base: position 294,216 of record CAVPMY010000017.1, on the reverse strand, counting down.
TTCGTCTGCTCGTGCATCGTGCTCAAGGACGTGCTCGCCGGCGCGCGCTTCAACGCCACCGTCTACGAATGGATGGTGCTCGGCAACCTGAAGATGGAAATCGGCTTCCTGGTCGATGGCCTGACGGCAATGATGATGGCCGTCGTCACCTTTGTCAGTCTGATGGTGCACATCTACACCATCGGCTACATGGAAGAAGACCCGGGCTACCAGCGCTTCTTCGCCTACATCTCGCTGTTCACCTTCAGCATGCTGATGCTCGTCATGAGCAACAACTTCCTGCAGCTGTTCTTCGGCTGGGAGGCGGTGGGCCTGGTCAGCTACCTGCTGATCGGCTTCTGGTTCACGCGGCCGACGGCGATCTTCGCCAACATGAAGGCCTTCATCGTCAACCGCGTCGGCGACTTCGGCTTCATCCTCGGCATCAGCCTGCTCGTCGCCTATGCCGGCTCGCTGAACTACGCCGAGGTCTTTGCCATGGGCAGCGATCTGGCGCGCATCCGCTTCCCCGGCACCGACTGGATGCTGATCACGGTGGCCTGCATCTGCCTGTTCATCGGCGCCATGGGCAAGAGCGCGCAGTTCCCGCTGCATGTCTGGCTGCCCGACTCGATGGAAGGCCCGACGCCGATCTCGGCGCTGATCCACGCCGCGACGATGGTCACTGCCGGCATCTTCATGGTGGCGCGCATGTCGCCGCTGTTCGAGTTGTCGGACACCGCGCTGTCGTTCGTGCTCATCATCGGCTCGATCACGGCCTTGTTCATGGGCCTTCTGGGCATCATCCAGAACGACATCAAGCGCGTCGTCGCCTACTCGACGCTCAGCGCAGCTCGGCTACATGACGGTGGCGCTCGGCGTCTCGGCGTACTCGGTGGGCGTGTTCCACCTGATGACGCACGCCTTCTTCAAGGCGCTGCTGTTCCTCGGCGCCGGCAGCGTGATCATCGGCATGCACCACGACCAGGACATCCGCAACATGGGCGGCCTGCGCAAGTACATGCCGATCACCTGGATCACCTCGCTGGTCGGCTCGCTGGCGTTGATCGGCACGCCGCTGTTCTCGGGCTTCTACTCAGCAAGGATTCGATCATCGAGGCGGTGCATGCCGCCCGCTTTACGGCACGGGATTCGCCTACTTTGCCGTCGTCGCCGGCGTCTTCGTCACCGCCTTCTATTCGTTCCGCATGTACTTCCTCGTCTTCCACGGCGAGGAGCGCTTCGGCGCCATGCGCCGCAGCATCATGACGATGACGGTCATGGCCAGACGACCATCACGGCGCACAGCGAAGCCGCACGAATCGCCCTGGGTGGTGACCGCGCCGCTGATCCTGCTGGCGCTGCCGTCGGTCTTCATCGGCTACTGGACGATCGGCCCGATGCTGCATGGCGAGTTCTTCGCCGACTCGATCATCGTCAACGCCGCCGCGCACCCGGCGATGGAAGAGATCGGCAAGGAGTTCCACGGCGCGCTGGCCATGGCAACGCATGCGTTGACGTCGCTGCCGTTCTGGCTCGCGCTCGGCGGCGTCGTTGTGTCCTGGTGGTTCTACCTGATGCAACCGTCGATTCCAGCGGCCATCAAGGCCCGCTTCGAGTGGCTCTACCAGCTGCTCGACAACAAGTACTACATGGACTGGTTCAACGAGCATGTATTGGCCGCCGGTGCGCGCCTGCTCGGCACGGGGCTGTGGAAGGGCGGCGATGTCGGCCTGATCGATGGCGTGGTGATCAACGGCTCGGCGCGTGCGGTGGGCGCCATCGCGCAACTGACACGACTCCTCCAGACCGGCCACCTCTACTTCTACGCGCTGGTCATGCTGCTCGGCATCTTCGCGCTGATGACCTGGCAGTTGTGGCCGCAGGTGAAGACCTTGTTCGGTTTGTGACGACGACAGCCATAACAACAAGAGGAACTGCATGGGACTGCTGAGCGTTTCGATCTGGTTGCCGATCCTGGCGGGTGCGCTGCTGCTCGCCAGCGGCCGCGACGAGAACGCCCAGGCCGTGCGCTGGATGGCGCTGCTGGCCGCGATCGCGAGTTTCCTGGTGACCATTCCGCTGGTCAGCGGCTTCGACGTCGCCAGCGCGACGATGCAGTTCGAAGAGAACCTGCCGTGGATCGAGCGCTTCAAGGTCAACTACCACCTCGGCGTCGACGGCATCTCGGTCTGGTTCGTGCTGCTCACCGCCTTCATCACCATCATCGTCATCGTCTCGGCATGGGAAGTCATCACCGAGCGCGTGCACCAGTACATGGGCGCCTTCCTGATCCTGTCGGGATTGATGGTCGGCGTGTTCAGCGCGCTCGACGGCCTGTTGTTCTACGTCTTCTTCGAGGCCACGCTGATCCCGATGTACCTCATCATCGGCATGTGGGGTGGCCCGCGCCGCGTCTATGCCGCGTTCAAGTTCTTCCTCTACACGCTGCTCGGCTCGTTGCTGATGCTGGTGGCGCTGCTCTACCTGTACTACAAGTCCGGCGGCAGCTTCGAGATTCTCGATTGGCACCAGCTGCCGCTGCCGCTGTCGGCGCAGAGCCTGCTGTTCTTCGCCTTCTTTGCGGCGTTTTCGGTCAAGGTGCCGATGTGGCCGGTGCACACCTGGCTGCCGGATGCGCACGTCGAGGCGCCGACCGGCGGCTCGGTAGTGCTGGCGGCCATCATGCTCAAGCTCGGCGCCTACGGTTTCCTGCGTTTCTCGCTGCCGATCGCGCCCGATGGATCGCGCGAGTGGGCGTGGTTGATCATTGCGCTGTCGCTGATCGCGGTGCTCTACATCGGCCTGGTCGCGCTCGTGCAGCAGGACATGAAAAAGCTCGTCGCCTACTCCTCGGTTGCGCACATGGGCTTTGTCACGCTCGGCTTTTTCATCTTCAGCGAGCTCGGCATCTCGGGCGGTGTCGTGCAGATGATCAGCCACGGCTTCATCTCGGGCGCGATGTTCCTCTGTATCGGCGTGCTCTACGACCGCGTGCACAGTCGCGAGATCGCGTCCTACGGTGGCGTCGTCAACACCATGCCGACCTTCACCGCTTTCGCCGTCTTCTTTGCCATGGCCAACTGCGGCCTGCCGGGCACCAGCGGCTTCGTCGGCGAGTGGATGGTGATCCTGGGCGCGGTCAAGTTCAATTTCTGGCTCGGCCTGTTGGCGGCCACCACGCTGGTCTTCGGTGCTGCCTACACGCTGTGGATGGTCAAGCGCGTGTATTTCGGCGAGGTGGCCAATGCCGAGGTCAAGGCGCTGGCCGACCTCAACCCGCGCGAGTTCACGATGCTGGCGCTGTTGGCCGCCGCCGTGTTGTGGATGGGCGTGTACCCCAAACCCTTCACCGACGTGATGCACCACAGCGTCACCAACCTGATCCAGCATGTGGGTCAGAGCAAGGTGAACTAGATGATCCCCCCCCGAAGCAGCTTCGCCGGTCCACGCCCTCGCAGAGCTCGGGCGGTTCGCGAGGCGTTCGGGTCTGCGCAGGCAGACCCTCACGTCCACGCTCACCCCCCCCAGGGGGGTGCCGCCAGCGGCCTGGCAAAGCCAGTTCCGCGGCGGCCGCTTGACAGGACCGCTCTGAGTCATGCGTCGTGGGTTGAGAGCGATGCGCGGTGGAACAATTGACATGAACGATTCAATGAACTGGGCTGCCGTCACCCCCGAGATCGTCCTGCTGACGATGGCGTGCGTGATCGCGCTGGTCGATCTTTTCGTCGAGGACGAGCAGCGCGGCGCCACCTTCTGGTTGACGCAAGCATCACTGCTGGCGGTGGCGCTGCTGCACCTGGCGCGGCTCGACAGCTCGCAGTCCGTATATGCAATGCAGGCCATGTTCGTCTCCGACCCGCTCGGCCACCTGCTCGCCCTGTTTGCCACCGTGGCGGTGATGATCACGGTGGCCTATGCGCGGCCCTACATCGGCGCGCGAGAGATGCAGAAAGGCGAGTTCTTCACCTTGTCGCTGTTCTCGCTGCTCGGCGTGTGCGTGATGGTGGCGGCCAACAACTTCCTCGTCGTCTACCTGGGCCTGGAGTTGATGAGCTTGTCGCTGTACGCGCTCGTCGCCCTGCGGCGAGACCATGCCACGTCCACCGAAGCGGCGATGAAGTACTTCGTGCTCGGCGCGCTGGCCTCGGGCTTCCTGCTCTACGGCCTGTCGATGATGTACGGTGCCACCGGCAGCCTCGACATCTCGACCGTCTTCGAAGTCATCGGCAAGGGTCAGGCCAACCAGAGCGTTCTCGTCTTCGGACTGGTCTTCGTCGTCGCCGGCCTGGCCTTCAAGTTCGGCGCCGCGCCGTTCCACATGTGGGTGCCCGATGTCTACCACGGTGCGCCGACGGCAGTGACGTTGCTCATTGCCGGCGCGCCCAAGCTGGCGGCCTTCGGCATGACGATGCGCCTGCTCGTCGAAGGCATGCTCGGCCTGGCCACCGACTGGCAGCAGATGCTGTCAGTGCTCGCGGTGATGTCGCTGCTCATCGGCAATCTTGCTGCCATCGCGCAGACCAATCTGAAACGCATGCTCGCCTACTCGGCCATCGCGCAGATCGGCTTCATGCTGCTGGCGCTCACCGCCGGTGTGGTCAGCGGCAACACGCTGTCGGCCGGCAACGCCTACAGCTCGGCGCTGTTCTACATGGTGGTCTATGTGCTGACCACGCTTGGCTCGTTCGGTCTGATCATGCTGCTGGCACGCCAGGGCTTCGAGTGCGACGAGATCTCCGACCTCGCCGGACTGAACCGGCGCAGCCCCTGGATGGCCGGCGTGATGGCAGTGTTCATGTTCTCGCTGGCCGGCATTCCTCCGACGGCCGGTTTCTACGCCAAGCTGTCCGTGCTGCAAGCGCTGCTCACCACCAACCAGCCGCACCACCTGTGGCTGGCGGTGTTCGCGGTGCTGATCTCGTTGGTCGGCGCGTTCTACTACTTGCGCGTCGTCAAGCTCATGTACTTCGACGAGCCCACGCCCGACGCGGCCGCGCCTTCGCAGGAGCGTCCCGGCGTGCACGCCTTGCTCGCGGCCAACGGCGGCGCCGTGCTGCTGCTGGGCATCCTGCCGGGGGGCTTGATGACACTGTGCAGCATGGCGATCCTGCGCACTCTGGTAACGTGACCACAGAGGACAAGGACGCGCATCTGCGCGAGCACACCGTCACCAGCGAGCAGGTCTGGCAGGGCCGCTTCCTCGACGTTCGCTTCGACACGGTATCGCTGCCCGACGGCACGCAGACCACACGCGAATACCTTCGGCACCCGGGCGCGGTGATGATGGTGCCCCTGCTCGACGATGGCCGTCTGGTGATGGAGCGCCAGTTCCGCTATCCGATGGGCCGCGTGATGCTCGAGTTTCCCGCGGGCAAGATCGACGCCGGCGAGCCGCCGTTCCGCTGCGCGGTGCGCGAACTGGCCGAAGAAACGGGCTACCGCGCACGCGAGTGGGCGCGCGCCGGCATTTTGCACAACGCCATCGGCTACTGCGACGAAGGCATCGAGATCTGGTTCGCCCGCGGCCTCGAGCTTGGAGCCGCGCGGCTCGATGCCGAGGAGTTCCTCGAGATCGTCACCCACAGCGAAGCCGAGATCGAGGCGCTGGCCGTCAGCGGCGGCATCACCGACGCCAAGACGCTGATCGGCCTGCTCTGGCTGCAAAAGTACCGCGCCGGCTTGTGGCCGTTGTCGTGGCAGCCGGCGCCGTGACCTTCGCACGACTACCATTCGGGTCATGACAGCCCCCAGCTCACTGCGTTCGCGTCCCCCGAGGGGAGCGTCGTCGCCTTGGGGCGGCCCGGCGGCGACATGACAGCCCCCAGCTCACTGCATTCGCGTCCCCCGAGGGGAGCGTCGTCGCCTTGGGGCGGCCCGGCGGCGACGACAGCATGAAAGTCATCGACCTGCGCTGCCAGAGCGGCCACCGCTTCGAGGGCTGGTTTGCCGGCGACGACGATTTCCTCGACCAGAACGGCCGGGGCTTGATCGAATGCCCGCTGTGCGCGGACAAGGTCATCGTGCGCCTGCCCAGCGCGCCGCGCCTGAACCTGTCGGGTGCGCAGCCGCCGGCCACCACGGCCCCGCCCGCCGCCGCCGACGAAGGTGCGGCGATGCAAGCGCGCTGGATGGAAATGGTGCGCCACGTCATCGACAACACCGAAGACGTCGGCGAGCACTTTGCCGACGAAGCGCGCCGCATCCATTACGGCGAAACCGAAGAACGCGCCATCCGCGGCAAGGCCAGCGCCGAGGAGCGCGAGGCGTTGCGGGAAGAGGGTATCGAGGTGCACCCACTGCCGGTGCCGTTGGTGTTCAAGGACACGTTGCAGTAACGCTCTCGCGGCAGTTTTTTCTAACCTACTTGCCGGGCCGGGCCGGGCCGGGCCGGGCCGGGCCCGGCAAGTGGGCGCGGAACAGCACGCCAGCGCCTGCCTACAACAACCGCCCCGGGTTCATCAACCCCTGCGGATCCAGCGCCGCCTTCACGCTGCGCATCATCGCCAGAGCCGTCGGGTCCTTGAACTTGACCAGTTCATCGCGTTTCAAAGTGCCGACACCATGTTCGGCCGAGATCGATCCGCCATGCGCGGCCACGGCGTCGTAGACGACTCCATTCACGTCATGCTCGCTCTGGCTGAGGAACAGGGCGGCATCCACGCCCGGCGGCGCCTGCACGTTGTAGTGCAGGTTGCCGTCGCCGAGGTGGCCGAAGTTGACCAGGCGCATGCCCGGCACCATGCGCTCGAGCGCAGCTTGCGTGGCCGCGCAGAAGGCGGGAATGCGCGACACCGGCAGCGAGATGTCGTGCTTGATGTTCAGGCCCTCTTCGGCTTGCGCCAGCGGGATCGATTCGCGCAGATGCCACATCGTTCGTGACTGGGCCAGGCTCTCGGCGATGGCCGCGTCGCCGATCGTGCCGCGTTCGAGCGCCTGGCCGAGCAGGCCTTCGAAGCGCTCGCGCGCGTGGGCCTCGCTTTCGTTGTCGGACAGTTCGAGCAGCACCGTCCACGGCGCGGCCGGCAACGGCTGGCGCAACTGCGGCATGTGCGTGGCGACGAGCGCGAGCGAAAACGCATTCATCGCCTCGAAGCCGGTCAGCCCTGGGCCGAGTTGCTGTTGCGCCAGGCCGAGCAGCGCCACGCAATCGTTCAGCGTGCGGCACGAGGCCAGCGCCGTCATCGTCGCTGCCGGCCTGGCGTGCAGCGCCAGCGTGGCCGCGGTGATGATGCCCAGCGTGCCTTCGCTGCCGATCAACAGGTCGCGCAGGTCGTAGCCGGTGTTGTCCTTGCGCAGGCCGCTCAAGCCGTGCCAGACGTCGCCCGTGGCCGTGACCACTTCGAGCCCCAGGCACAGCGCGCGTGCGTTGCCATAGCGCAGCACCTGCGTGCCGCCGGCATTGGTGGCCAGGTTGCCGCCGATGGTGCAGCTGCCCTCGGCGGCCAGCGACAGCGCAAACAGCAGGCCCGCATCGTCGGCAGCCTGCTGCACGGCTTGCAAGATGCAGCCGGCTTCGGCAACGAGCGTGAGGTTGGCGCGGTCGAGTTCCCGGATGCGGTTCAAACGCGTCAGCGACAGCAGCACCTGCGTACCGCTCGCATCGGGCACGCCGCCGCCAACCAACCCCGTGTTGCCGCCCTGCGCCACGATCGGCACGCCCAGGTTGGCGCAGGTGCGCACTACGGCGGCGACCTCCTCGGTCGATGCCGGGCGAACGACTGCCAAGGCCTTGCCGCGCCAGCGCTTGCGCCAATCGACTTCCCACGCCGAGCGGTCGCCGTCGGTCAGCACATGGGCTGGCCCGACCGCGTCGGCAAGCGCGCTGGCGATGTCGATCGTCATGACTTGCGCAGCCGCCAGCGCACATGGGTCGCGCAGGCCGCAAACAGCAGCAGGCACAGCAGCACCTGCAGCCAGGCCAGCGGCGCCACGATGCCGCGTTCGGTAACGCCGCGCACCAGGCCCTCGGCCGCATACAACCACAGCAGCAGACTCAACCAGCGGTAGGTGAGCATGCGAAAGCGCAGCAGCCCCGGCACCGCGAAGGCCAGCGGCAGCACCTTGAGGGCCCAGGTGCGCGCACCGGTCGGCGCCAGCCACAACTCCCACGCCAGGCCGAGCGCGATGATCGCGATCACGCAGGCCAGCGCGGCGGCGCGCAGACGCAGCAAGACGGCGTCGGGCGCGGTCGATACGGTGCCGGTGCTCATCGCTGGCATCATAGGATGATGGCCATGTCCCTGGCATTCGACGAATGGCGCGCCCGCCTCAACGAGCTGGCGCAAACGCTGCAGCGCTGGCCCTGGCTCGACACCGCGCGCACGCTGCGCGAGCGTTTTCGCGAAGACCGCCTGGGCCTGACGGCAAGCAGCCTGACCTTCACCACGCTGATCGCGCTGGTGCCGCTGGTGACGGTGATGCTCGCCGTGTTCAGCGCCTTCCCGATGTTCTCGAGTTTTCAGGCGGCGCTGGAGAAGTATTTCCTGCAGAGCCTGGTGCCCGACGGCATCGCCAAGCCGGTGCTGTCGGCGTTGACGCAGTTCGCCGCCAAGGCGGCGCGGCTCGGCGGCGTCGGTCTGGCCTTGCTCGTCTTCACGGCGCTGGCGCTGATGCTGACGATCGACCGCGCCCTGAGCGCCATCTGGCGCGTGCGCCGGCCGCGCCCGATCGCACAACGCGTGCTCGTCTATTGGGCCGGCCTGACGCTCGGACCCTTGCTGCTCGGCATCAGCCTGTCGCTGACCTCATGGGCACTGACCGCGAGCAGCGGCGTCTTCGGCACGCTGCCGGGCGGCGTCAGCGCGCTGCTCAACCTGGTGGAACTGGCGCTGGTGGCTGGCGGCATGGCGGCGCTCTTCCACTATGTGCCCAACACGCATGTGCGCTGGCGCCACGCGCTGGCCGGCGGTGTCTTCGTTGCGCTGGGCCTCGAGGTGGCCAAGCGCGGCCTGGCCTGGTACGTGGGCACGATCCCTTCGATCTCGGCGGTCTACGGCGCCTTCGCGGCGGTGCCGATCCTGCTGCTGTGGATCTATGTGGCCTGGGTGATCGTGCTCTGGGGCGCCGTGATCGCGGCCTACGCACCGAGCCTGTCGATGCACATTGCGCGGTTGTCGTCGGCGCCCGGGCACCGCTTTGCCTTGGCCTTGTCGGTGCTGCGCGCGCTGGCGCAAGCGCGCAGCAGCGACAAGCGGGGCCTGTCGATCCACGAACTCGGCGCCGCATTGGGCACCGACCCGCTGCAAGTGGAGCCGGAGGCCGACCTGTTGGTGGAGATGGATTGGGTGGCGCGCCTGGACGAGCAGGGCGGGCAGCGCCTGGTGCTGCTGATCGACCCGGCCGCCACGCCGGCACGTGCGCTGGTCCATGCGCTGCTGCTGGAATCGACACCGGCCACGCGCGCCTTCAGCGAGCGCATCGGCCTCGAGAAACTGCGCGTTGCCGACTTGATCTGACGCGTTTGCTCAGCCCGCGCAGTGCATGACGCGGTCCTTGCCCGCGCGCTTGGCCTCGTACATCGCCGCGTCGGCCAGCTGCAGCAAGCGCAGCGCCTGTGTCGAATCATGCGGCGCCAGCGCGTAGCCGATGCTGGCCGACACGTCTGCCGCCCCGGGGCACTGCGCCGCACAGGCGCGCACCGCATTGAGCAGGTGGTCGGCCAGTGCGGCCGCGCCCGCAGCGTCGCGCACCGACGCCAAGACCAGGAACTCGTCGCCGCCAAAGCGGCCGACCGCGTCTTCGAGGCGCACGGCCTGCTGCAGCGCCTGCGCCAGCGAGACCAGCAGCACATCGCCGGCGGCATGGCCGTGGCTGTCGTTGAGGGCCTTGAAGGCGTCGAGGTCGATGAAGAACAGGGCCACCGGCTGCGCAGCGCATCGCGCCACGGCATCTTCGAGCCGCTCCATCATCGTGCGGCGGGACAGCGCATCGGTCAGCGCGTCGCACTGTGCCGTGCGGGCCAGGCGCTGTTGCGCTTCGGTCAGTTCGTGCACGTCGATCGTCACCGTGTAGACGCCCTGCACGGCGCCGGTGTCGTCGTGGTCGGGCTCATAGCTGGTGCGCATCCAGCGCGCACCGTGGGCCAAGCTGTTCAGGTTCTGCACCAGGCGGGTGTACTGCACCGACTCGCCCGCCAGCGCGCGGTCGAAATAGGGTTTGTGTTCCGCCCAGCGCGCCGGTCCGCGCGCTTCGCCGATCGGGCGGCCGATCAGCGCGGTGGCCGGCATGCCCACGGCCTGCTGGTAGGCCAGGTTGACGAAGCGCAACCGGTACTCGCGATCCACATAGGTCAGCGGGTAGGGGATGTGCTCGGTGAAGCGGTCCAGTCGCTGCCGCGCATCGATCGCCTGCTCGCGCTCGGTCACGTCCTCGTGGATGTCGAAGGCAATCGTGTACACCGCTTCGACCTCACCGTCTTCGTTGCGATCCGGGCAGACCTGCACGCGTGTCCAGCGCGCCGAGGTGCCCTGGTGCGTGAGGTGCCGCTCGTAGCTGACGGTGCGGCCGTTGAACGCTGCGGCGAAGGCGCTGCTGGCGGCGGCCCACGCCGCCGCGCCGTAGAGCTCGCACACCGTTTGGCCGACCAGCTCGCTGCTCGCGCGGCCGGCCCAGCGCGTGTAGGGGACATTGCAGAACAGCAGGCGGGCGTCGCGTCCCCAACGGCCGATGGGCAGGTCGATCGCATCCACCAGGCGCTCGGCCGGATTGGCGTACAAGGCGCGGGCGGGAGTGTCATTGAGCTTCATCGCGTCCACATGTTCGCATTGACAGCGTCGCCCTGTCATTCACCCCAAAGGGGGTGTGTTAGAGGCTCGCCACGGCGGGTTATCCCGGGTGAATCACCACCAGCAAGGCCTGTGCCGCCGTCTTGCCCGGATTGTGGATGCGGTGCGGCACATCGACCGCGTAGCGCGCGGTCTCTCCCGCACGCAGCCGCGTACTCTCGGCGCCGGCGCGCACTTCGAGCGCACCGCTGTGCACCGTCAGGTGTTCGCGCGAACCCGGTTCGTGCGCCCGCGAGTCGAGTGCGCCGCCGGCTTGCACGGTGAGCTGATACCACTCGAAGCGCCCGGCCAGATCGATCGGCCCGAGGATGCGCAGCTCGCACTTGCCGTCCGGGCTGGCCAGCAGCGGTGTGTCGTGGGCCGCCACCGTACTCAGCAAGGGCTCGGCCGGCCGCTCTTCGCCCAGCAGATCGGCCAGCGCCACCCCCAACGCGGTGGCCAGGCGCCAGACCACCGCCACCGTCGGGTTGGCCTGGCCGCGCTCGATCTGCGACAACATCGACTTGCTCACGCCCGCCTGGCGCGACACGTCGTCCAGCGACAGGTGGCGCTGCCGGCGCAGACCCGCCAGCGCGGCGCCGACGCGGGGCGGCTGCGCAGGGGGTGCGGCGGTTTTTCTGATTGCCATTGAATGTTTGTTCGATATACTGCACAACAGCAAAACGAGTGTACCGCCATGAGTACCAGCTTCACCGCCCATCTGCAAAGCGAACTCGACGCCCTGCGCGCCGCCGGCCTGTTCAAGGGCGAGCGGGTGATCACGACGCCACAGGGCGCGACGGTGAGAACCGGCGATGGCCGGGACGTCATCAACCTGTGCGCCAACAACTACCTCGGCCTGTCGTCGCACCCGAAGGTCATTGAAGCCGCGCACGAGGCGCTGCGCAGCCACGGTTACGGCATGAGCAGCGTGCGTTTCATCTGCGGCACGCAGGATCTGCACAAGTCGCTCGAAGCGCGCATCGCCCGCTTTGTCGGCTGCGAAGACGCCATCCTCTACGCGGCGGCGTTCGACGCCAACGGCGGCCTGTTCGAGCCGCTGCTGTCCGAGCAAGACGCGATCATCAGCGACGAGCTCAACCACGCCTCGATCATCGACGGCATCCGCCTTTGCAAGGCCCAGCGCTGGCGCTACAAGCACAACGACATGGCCGACCTCGAGCGTTGTCTGCAGGAAGCCCAGGCCAAGGGCGTGCGCTTCACGATGGTCTTCACCGACGGCGTGTTCTCGATGGACGGCACGATCGCGCAGCTGGATGCCATGCGCGCGCTGTGCGATCGCCACGACGCGCTGCTCGGCATCGACGAATGTCACGCCACGGGTTTCATCGGCCGCAGCGGACGCGGCACGCACGAACACCGCAATGTGTTCGGCAAGATCGACATCGTCACCGGCACCTTCGGCAAGGCGCTCGGCGGCGCTTCAGGCGGCTTCACCGCGGCGCGCAAGGACGTGGTGGAATTGCTGCGCCAGCGCTCGCGGCCCTACCTGTTTTCCAACACGCTGATGCCGGCGATTGCCGGCGCGTCGATTGCCGTGCTCGACCTGCTCGAAGCCAGCACCGCGCTGCGCGACAAGCTCGAAGCCAACACGATCTATTTTCGCCGCGCCATTACCGAAGCCGGTTTCGAGATCAAGCCGGGCGAGCACCCGATCGTGCCGATCATGGTCTATGACGCGGACAAGGCGCAGCAGTTGGCGGCGCGCCTGCTCGAACTCGGTGTCTATGTCGTCGGCTTCTTCTTCCCGGTGGTACCCAAGGGCCAGGCGCGGATCCGGGTGCAGATGAGCGCGGTGCACGAGCGCCATCACCTGGAAACGGCGGTGGCTGCGTTCACGCAAGCAGGCCGTGAGCTGGGCTTGGTGAAGTGAAGATTCTCATCATCGGCGCCAATGGCCAGATCGGCACCGAACTCGCGGTCGCGCTGGCCGAGCGCCACGGCGGCGACGCCATCGTCACCAGCGACCTCGCGCCTCAGGGCAAGGTGCCGGGCTTGGCGCACGAAGCGCTCGACTGCACCGACATCGGCGGCCTGACGCAGATCGTCGAGCGCCACGGCATCACGCAGGTCTACCACCTGGCGGCTGCGCTGTCGGCGCGCGGCGAGAAGCATCCGATGTGGGCCTGGGACCTGAATATGAAGGGCCTGCTGGGCGTGCTCGAGGTGGCGCGCTCGCACAAGCTCGAACGCATCTTCTGGCCGAGCTCGATTGCGGCCTTCGGGCCGAGCACACCCCGTGAGCGCACGCCGCAGAAGACGGTGATGGACCCGAGCACGGTCTACGGCATCAGCAAACTCGCCGGCGAAGGCTGGTGCGCCTGGTACCACCAGCACCACGGCGTCGATGTGCGCAGCCTGCGCTACCCGGGCCTCATCAGCTGGAAGACGCCACCCGGCGGCGGCACCACCGACTACGCCGTCGAGATCTTCCACGCCGCGTTGAAGGACGGCCGCTACAGCTGCTTCCTGCAAGACGACCAGGCGTTGCCGATGATGTACATGGACGACGCCATCCGGGCCACGCTCGAACTGATGGCCGCGCCAGCCGAGCAGGTGGTCGAGCGCACCTCGTACAACCTGGCCGGCATCAGCTTCACGCCGCTGCAGATCGCTGCGGCCATCCGCGAGCGCATCCCGGCCTTCACGATGGCGTGCGTGCCCGACTTCCGCCAGGCCATCGCCGCCAGCTGGCCGCGCTCGATCGACGACAGCGCCGCGCAGCGCGACTGGGGCTGGCGCGCGCGCTACGACCTGGGCGCGATGGTCGATGCGATGCTGGACAACCTGCGCACCATGTTGCGCTGACATACAGCGCAGCCAGCCGGCAGACGAGGTGCGCTCATGGGCCTCGCGACGCCTGATAGGCCTTGATCAACGGCAGGATCGCCTGCCGCCGCGCCAGGCTCTCGGCCGGCCACAATTGCTCGCGCTGGTAGTACTCGGGCACGGCAGGCGTGCCCTCCGGCAACACCACCCACGGCTGCTTCGACGCGGTGAAGATGTGCACGTCGGGCGGCAGCAGGTCGGGATTGTCGAGCGTGCCCACGCGCACGAACAGCACCGCCGGTCCCGAACCGGCGTAGTGGCTCCAGACCGCGACGCGGCAGGTCGGGCATCGCGCGATCCTCTGGCCGAGGCCGCTTTGCGACGGCGTATCGATCACGTCGGGATCGACACCGAGGTTGACCACGCGATCGGCTTCGATCATCGCGTTCAACGCGAACGCAGTGCCCGTCTCGCGCTGGCACCAGCGGCAATGGCAGCAGTGGACGAACAGCGGTGCGGTTTGCAGGCGGTAGCGAACGGCGCGGCAGTCGCAGCCGCCTTCGGTGGGGAACGGGTCTTTGTCTTGCGTCATGGCCGGCATGATTCTTCTGTGGCGCCCGGAGAACATAGTAGTCTGCGCTACCAGCGCCGAGTCGAGCCACCCATGAGCGAGAACCCGATCACACCAGCGATCAAGGACTTTCGACCCTTTGTCATCTGCACGCCCGACAACTACGAAGACACGAAATCGTTCTACTCGGCGATCGGGTTCAGCAAGCTTTGGGACGACGGCAGCAGCGCCAGCGAGTTCGCTACCGGCTACGGCAGCCAGCGCTTTCTGGTCACACTGCACCACGGCATCGAGCCGCCCAAAAACGCCATGCTCCATTTCTGGGTCGAAAGCGCACAGGCGTGGTACGACCACTTGACTTCGCTGGCGCTGCAAACCCGCTACCCCAGCGTCGTCATCACACCGCCTGTCGTGACCGCATGGGGCTGGTTGATCACCTACGTCGCCGATCCGTGCGGCCAGAAGCTGCATTTCGCGGAACCACACCACGACGAAGTGAAAGCGTTTTTTGGCAAGGCGCCCTGGATGGCGCAGTCGTCGGTGACCGCAGGCTCTCGGTGAGCGCGTCTTCGCCGCGCTATACAACGCCAGCTAGCGAGCCACCGACACCACATGCGCCTGGATTCGGCCTTCGACGCTGCCGGAACCGAACAGCCTTGATAGCGCCGCTGCGGCTTTGTCCGTTGCCTCTTCGAGGCGGGTGGCGTCACGGGCCTCGATCTCATTGCGCAGCGGCGTGCCCTGGCAGTACGCAATTGCGGGCATGCGCGGCGAGTCCGCGACGCTGCTTCTTGCGACGGTATCGAAGGTTGCCGGCGTCGTGAAGCCAGCCTGCGCAAGGTCGCTGCCGATGGCCGCTTGGTCATGGTAGCCATGGGGCGTGCGGGCCAGGAACCGGGGTGGCTCGCCCGGGAACACGTCGGCCAGGGCGGCGGTCACCGCATCGGCAAACTCGTTCTGCTCGATCCGATCCCATACGTTGAAGACGAACGTTCCGCCCGGGCGAAGTACACGGCGTGCTTCCGCCATGGCGACGGCCTTGTCGGGGAAGAACATGACCCCGAACTGGCAAACGACGACGTCGAAGACCTTGTCGGGAAACGGCAGCCTCATCGCATCGGCTTGCTGCCATTCAACCGCCCGGGCGGTACCGATCGCGGCGGCGTGGTCGAGCATCGGCTGGTTGAGATCGGTGGCGATGATCGGCGTGGCGGTGGACAACGTGGCTGCAAGTTCGCGCGTGACGACGCCGGTGCCCGCCGCGACCTCGAGCACGTTGGACGGGCAGAGCGTGGCCACGCGCGTGGCCATCTCCTTCGCATAGGGCTCGAAGATGAGCGGTACGAGACAGCGCTCATAGAACTGCGGAATCGAACCTGCAAACGACCGATCGGTGTTGGGCGGGTTCATGGGGTAGACCTCTGACGCGTGCGTTGATGCGCTCTGACGAGGGAGTAGGAAAGCCATTCCGCGAAGTCTGCCAACGAGGCACGGCTATTGCAAGCCGATGAGCCGTGGCCGTTACTTCGCCGCCGGCGCATCGAGAAAGCCGCCGATCATCGGCACCAGCCACCCGGTGCGCGCGGTCACCTGCAGGTGATCGGTGCCGGGGAGCACGGCAAGCTGCGCCTGCGGCAGGGTGCGCAACATCTCGACGGCATGCTCGGGGCGGATGACGTCGGCGTCGCCGACGACAACGAGCGCCGGCGCGCTGATGCCACGCAGGGCGTCAGCCGGGATGTCCTTGAAGTCGCGCATGCGCTGGGCGGCCTTGTCGTGAAACAGGCGCAAGTTTTCGGGCTGCGGCGCAACCTCGAGATACGCCTCTTGCAATTCCTTGGGCATGTTTTCCAGTTGGGCCTTGGCCATCGCCTCCCACAGCCATGGATAGGCACCGTCGCGCCTGGACAGCGCCGATGCCAAGACGAGCTTGCGCACGACTTTCGGATGGCGGATCGCCACCTGCAACGCGATCGTGCCGCCATTGCTGAAACCGAAGAGATCGGCCTTGTCGATGTGCAGGTGGTCCAACAGCGCCGCCGTGTCGTCCGCCGACTGCTCGAAGCTGAACGGCCGCTCGGCGATATCCGCCGTGTGCCCGTAGCCCTGCTGCTCGAAGGCGATGACCTGCCGCCCGCCCGCCAGCGCCGGCAGGATCCGGCCGAAAGACGTCTGGAGGGTGTCGCCGCCGCCATGCAGCAGCACGAGCGGCGGTTGCGTGGCGTCGTTCGCGACGCCGTGAACCTCGAAATAGATTCGCAGGCCGTTGACGGGAGCGTAGCCGGCGCGTAGAGCTTGCTGCTTCTGATTCATGGCTGGTTGCTCAGTGATTTGTGCTGCCGTTTCGATCTGGCGTTTCAACCCCCGCAGGTCTATGCTCGTTGCCCGGCCCCACGAGCACACGCCGATTCGGTGCGGCCGTTGCCGGTAGGAGCGAAAGGACTTCATCATGTTGACCAACGCCGCCGTCACGACGATGTTGCCTGTTATCGACATGGCGCGAGCACGCGCGTTCTATGAAAGCAGCCTAGGGCTGAAGCCTGAAGGATTCAAGCCCGACGGCAAGTTCGTCTACTCCGTGGGTGGTAGCACCCTGGCCTTGTTTCCGAAGCCAGAGGGTACGAAGGCGGACCACACTGCGATCAGCTTCAAAGTGCCCGACATTGTCGCCAGCATCGCCCAGTTGAAGAAAGCCGGTGTGCGCTTCGAAGACTACGACTTCCCCGGCCTCAAGACCGTGGACCACGTCTGCGTGCTGGGCGCCGAAAAGGCGGCCTGGTTCAAGGATTCGGAGGGGAACTACCTTTGCATTCACGAGGACGTTCCCCAGGGGTGAGCCGCGACGGCTATTGATGGAAATGAGCGGAGGCTGGAGGCGTGCGTAGCGTGCAGGATGGCGACCGGTGCCCGAGCTGGACGTCTGGATCAGACGGCACATGCGCATGTGCTGCTGGAAACAGTGGCGCTGGGTGCGCGCGAAGATCAAGCACTTGCTGGCCTTGGGCGTGAGCCTGAAGACAGCCATCCAGCATGGCGTCAGCAGCAAAAGCTGCTGGCACATGGCGCGAACCCCGGCACTGCAGCAGGCGCTGTCCAACGCGTGGTTGAAAGCGCAGGGCTTGGTCAGCGTGAAAGCGCAGTGGTGCAAGGCCCAGGGCTACACCACGTGAGAGCAAACTTCGTCGAGCGCGCCGACTTGTTGAACCGCCCACTGCGGACCCGCACGGTGGGTGGTGTGGGGGCCGGGGGCTAGAAACCCCTGGCTACCCGATTAGGCAGCAAGGATTTTCGCTGCGATACGATCAAGAACTGCATAGGACTCTGAACGGAAGTGCCGGGTCTGAAAGACTGCGGCAATGCTGGTTGGCATATCTCGAGAGCCAATGTAATGCTCGGCAGTCTTCCCGTGCGCGATAACAAAGCGAACATTCGGAAGTGTCTCGAAAGCGAGGTCCAAGAGATCCTTGTTCGCTATGCCGCGACCCGGACCACCTGCTCGCTCGTTAAAGAACACATTGGTCTCCAAACAACGGACACCGCTCTTCCGTAGTCGGTTCAGGCGGGCGCGAGTGTTCGACACTCGCGCCTTCCCTTGCTGCAGCCTCGATTCCTCATATGCCGCTGCCCAGGCGGGATAGTTGAAGCCTTGCGTGTCGTCCCAGAAGGACCACCAGTCCGCGCCCATTTCTGTCGCTGGGTTTTCGCCGATCACTACGACCGGGCAGCTCTCTGGTGAACCGTCGCACACGAATGGCCGACCAAAGCAGGGAACTGGCAACGTTGCGCGAAGGGCGTCAGCGAAGTGCGACATGGGTGTTCTTGCTGCCTAACGAATGAAAGGGACTTCCCCGTCCCGAGCTAGCCGCGAAGCGGCGAGCGGCAACGAGTGCCACGATGGGAAGTGCAGTTCTCTCATCAACTCACTCGACAAGGGGAAGTCCATGAGCATTGTCCACGTCGGCGTCGATCTCGCCAAGAACGTCTTCGCGGTCCACGGCGTTGATGAACACGGCAAGGTCAGCGAGGTCGGCGCCGACATGCGCAAGTTCCCCGATGACAAGCACTTCGCCTCATGGCTCGGGTTGTGCCCGGGCACCAAGATCACCGGCGGCAAGGTCATGAGCGGCAGAAGCGCGCGCGTGGCCAACCGCGCCTCGCAGGCGCTCAAGCTGGCGGCCGCGGCGCTGCGCACGAGCCGGTCGGCTCTCGGCGCGTACTACCGCCGGCTGTGCGCTCGGATGGACAAGCCCAAAGCTGTGACCGCTGCTGCGCACAAGCTTGCGCGGTTGATCTACGCGATGCTGACTCGCGGCGAGGAGTACACCCATCGCGGGCAGGCCTACTACGAGGAGCGCTATCGCCAACGCGTCGTGGCCAACCTCAACCGACGTGCGCAGCAGTTGGGGCTGCAGGTCGTGCCGATTGCCGCGGCTTGAAAAGCAGCCGGTAGATCAACTACTTGGGAGGAGTTTCTTGAGAGGCGGCACTATCGCTCAGCAGCGGGACGGCATTGGTGGTACACGTGCTCAGAACCCCTGACTTTGAGGCGCGTCGTCGGTGATCTCGTAGTAGCCTCCTTTGTCGCCAACGAAGGTGTGCTTCGCGATCTTAAGACTCAGTGGAGTGTCGATGCATCCCATCGCGACGGCTGTCCACTTGTACCCCTCGATGGTCGGATTCCAGAACAGCGTCGAGCCGCAGATCGAGCAGAAGCCGCGCTGAACCTTCTCGGACGACTGGTGCCACCTGACTGACTCTGCGCCCCGTACTTGAAGCGCAGTCCGCCGTACGTTGATGCCTGTCCAGTAGTTGCCGGTCTGCTTTCTGCACTGCGAACAGTGGCAGGCTTCCGGAGAGTGCTCGAGCGGCTCTTGGATTTCAAGCTGCACAGCACCGCAGAGACAGCTTCCGTGTATCACCTTTGGGTTCCTCGGGTCACTGGCAATCGAGCGCGCGGTGTCATTGTGTGCCGCCTAACGAATAGCGTTTATCTGACGCCGAGCCGAAGGTGGTCGAAGCAGCGAGCGGTGCATGAGTTTCTCGGGTCTCTGTCGGCCTTTCAATATGCGTATCAATCCTGCGAGCGCCCTGACATCGTATGGCAGAAAATCCATCCATCCATCGATCGCCACGCCCGACCGACGTTCACACCCCCAGCAACTCGACCTCGAACACCAGCGTCGCGTTCGGCGGGATCACGCCGCCGGCGCCTCGTGCACCGTAGCCCAGTTGCGGCGGGATCGTCAGCACGCGCGTGCCGCCGATCTGCATGCCTTGCACGCCTTCATCCCAGCCGGCAATCACCATGCCGGCGCCGAGGTCGAACTTGAAGGGTGCGTTGCGGTCCTTGCTCGAATCGAACTTGCTGCCGCGCTTGTTCTTGGCCGTCGGGTCGTGCAGCCAGCCGGTGTAGTGCACGGTGACTTCGCTGCCGGCCTTGGCGGTGGCGCCGCTGCCGACGGTGCTGTCTTCGTATTGCAGGCCGCTGGGGGTCGTGGGCATGGGGGCTCCTGGTGATGAAGGGTTGATGACGATGCGACACACTCGCGCCGAGGGCTGCTGACAACGCCGATCTGATCGTGTGGCGAGCCGAGGGCCTTTCTTGCCCGGCGGGTGATTTTCACATCGACCCGTGGCGGCAGGTTTCGCGCGCGGTGCTGACGCATGCACATGCCGACGCTGGCCATCGAACCCGGCTTCGAGGTCATCCAGAAGAGCCGTCGCCACAAGAGCGGCATTGCCGTTCGCTGTCCGCGCATGCCGCGCCTGCGGGAGCGTCAACAGGCCCTGATCCAACGCTCGCGCCAGGCGGCCGTGGCCTTGTCGAGCCAGGCGCTGACCGTCGGGGCCGCGCTGACATCGACGCCGAGCACACGCGCGCCCTCGTTCAGCGCCGCCAGGGGGTCGCGCACATCGAGCGCCACTGCACCGTTGCTCTTGCTGAGTTTCTCGCCACGCGCGTCGCACAGCAGCGGCGTGTGCAGGTAGCGCGGCGTGGGCAGTCCCAACAGGTGTTGCAGGTGGATCTGGCGCGCCGTGTTGTCGGCCAGGTCTTCGCCGCGCACGACATCGGTGATGCCTTGTTCGGCATCGTCGACCACCACCGCCAGCTGATAGGCCCACGGACCATCGGCGCGTTGCAGCACGAAGTCGCCGACGGTCTTCGTCACGTCCTGTGTCTGTGCGCCGAGTCGGCGGTCGTGCCAGGCGATGTGCACGCCGTCGCCGCAGCGCAGGCGCCAGGCGCGTGCCGGTTTGCCGTTGAGGCCGTTGCGGCAGGTGCCGGGGTAGACCACTTCGGCGCCGCGCTGTGCGGGCGCTCCGAGCGCCGCGAGTTCGGCCTCGATCTCGCGGCGCGTGCAGCCGCAAGGGTAGGCAAGCTCCGCGCTGCGCAGACGCTGCAGTGCGCTCGCATAGCGGGCGCCGCGTTCGCTCTGGCGCAGCGGCGGCTCGTCGGCGATCAAGCCCAGGGCGTGCAGCTGGCGCAGGATCTCGGCCTCAGCGCCCGGCGCGGTGCGCGGGCCATCGACATCTTCGATGCGCACCAGCCAGCGGCCGCCGTGGGCGCGCGCATCGAGCCAGCTGGCCAGCGCGGCCACCAGTGAGCCGGCGTGCAGCGGGCCGCTCGGGCTCGGTGCGAAGCGGCCGCAGTAGCCTGCCATCAATCGACGGCGGTCGGCAGCCCCGCGTGCCGCTCCAGCAGTGCGCGCCGCGTGGTCTCGCTGTCGAGTTGCTGCAGCCACCAGCCCAGCGCCAGGCCTTGCGGCGGCTTCTTCGGATCCGGCGCCGCACCCGCACGCCACGCATATCCCATGCGTGCGCTGGGGTCGCCGCGTTGCACGTCCTTGACCACCAGGCGACCGGCGCGGATGTGTTCGCGCGCGATCGGCTCGGGCACGAAGCCGCTGCCCAGGCAGCGCAGCAGCGCTTCCACCTTGGCCTGCATGGTGGCCACGGTGAAGACCTCCTGGCCCGGCAGCAGGTGCAAGGTCAGCGGCTCGTTGCGGCGCGCCGAGTCGGCCACGGCCACAGCGCGATGACGCAGCAACTCGTCATCGCCGATCGGGCCATCGTGCGCAGCCAGCGCATGGTGCGGGGCGACCGCGAAGACGAAGTCGACCTGCCCGAGCACCCGCTGCTCGATACCGGACGGTGCGCTGGCCGCATCGAGGTTGACGCCGATGGCCAGATCGGCCTCGCCCGAGAGCAGCGCTTCCCAGGTGCCGGCCATGACCTCGGTGCGCAAGCGCAATCTCGTGGCGGGGCCTTCGTCACGGTTGTCCGATGGACGCACCGCATAGAACGCTTCGCACAACTCGAACAGCGTGATGCGCGAGATCACGCCATCCGCGGCCACGGTGAGCTGCGTCTCCCAGCCGCAGGCCACGCGGCGCACGCGGTTGGCCACCGCATCCATCTCGGCGAGCAGGCGGCGGCCCTCGCGCAGCAACTCGTCGCCGGCGGCGGTGAGCACGGCCTGGCCCGAGCGGCGATCGAACAACAAGACGTCGAGCGCCTCTTCGAGCTGGCGCACGCTGTAGGTCAGCGCCGACGGCACCTTGCCGAGTTCGCGCGCCGCGGCGGCAAAGCTGCCGGCACGGGCGATGGTGTCCATCATCAGCAAAGCGTCGGGGGTGAGGGCGTTGCGGCGCTCGGTCATGCTTCAGTTTATTTGAACGGGGACTTCAACGCTGGCTGGCTGCAGGTCGAAGGATGCCCGACTACATTGATCGCACGATGATTGAACTTCGCAAATCACAGGATCGCGGCTTCGCCGACCATGGCTGGCTGAAGAGCTTTCACAGCTTCTCGTTTGCCGACTACCACGACCCGGCACACATGGGCTTCGGCAACCTGCGCGTCATCAACGAGGACCGCATCGCGCCGGGCACCGGCTTCGGCACGCACAGCCACCGCGACATGGAAATCGTCAGCTACGTGCTCGACGGCGCACTCGGCCACAAAGACAGCATCGGACAGGCCGCGAGCATCGTGCCCGGCGAAGTGCAGCGCATGAGTGCGGGCAGCGGCATCGCGCACAGCGAGTTCAACCATGCCGCCGGCAAGACGACGCACTTCCTGCAGATCTGGATCCTGCCGGACCGCCAGGGCATCGCGCCCGGCTACGAGCAGAAAGCGTTTCCTGCAGCCGACAAGCGCGGCAGGTTGAAACTCGTCGCATCGGCCGACAGCCGCGAAGGTTCGGTGACGATCCACGCCGACGCGTCGATCCGCGCCGGCCTGTTCAATGACGCCGAGCGCGCCGAGCTCGCGCTCGACACGAAACGACTGACCTATGTCCATGTCGTGCGCGGCGATGTCCGCATCAATGGCCAATCGCTGGCTGCGGGCGACGCGGCCAAGCTGTCCGGCGAAAGCCGCCTCGTCGTCGATCAGGGCCGTGATGCCGAAGTCCTGGTCTTCGACCTCGCGCCTTGAAAAACCGATCACCATTCAACCGCAAAGGAAACCCCGACCATGAACCGCCAAGCTCTCCCTCTTGTGATTGCCCGCATCCTGCTCGCACTGATGTTCGTGATGGGTGGCATCTCCAAGTTCACCGACATCGGCGGCACCGCCGGCTACATCGGCAGCGTCGGCCTGCCGCTGCCGCAGCTGCTGGCCCTTGGCGCCGCGGCGCTCGAACTCGGCGCCGGCGTGCTGCTGATCGTCGGCTGGCAGGCGCGGTGGGCGGCGCTCGCACTGGCTGCCTTCACCGTGCTGGCCAGCGTGCTCTTCCACAACTTCTGGGCCATGCCGGCCGACAAGGCCTTCATGCAGCAGCTGATGTTCATGAAGAATCTCTCGGTCACCGGCGGTCTGCTGTTCGTCTTTGCCTATGGCGCCGGCACGCTGAGCCTGGACGCGCGCCGGGCAGGCGCCTGAGGCCCGCAGCGTGAGCACACCTGCACTCAGGATCCTGTTGGTCGCCGGCAGCGCGCGCCGCGGCGCGTTCAGCGTCAAGCTGCGCGATGCCGCGCGGCGCGTGGCCGAGAATGCCGGCGCGCAAACCAGCACGCTCGACCTGCGCGCGCTGTCGCTGCCGCTGTACGACGGTGACATCGAAGCCACCCAGGGCGTGCCCGCAGGCGCGGCCGCCCTGCGCGAGGCGATTGCAACTCATGACGCGCTGGTCATCGTCACGCCCGAGTACAACGGCTTTCCGACGCCGTTGTTCATCAATGCGTTCGACTGGCTGTCGCGCCTGCCCGATGGCCTGAAGACGACGGCCGACAAGCCGGTGGCGCTGCTGGCCAGCTCGCCCGGCGCGCTGGGCGGATTGCGGGCGATGAACTTCCTGCGGCAATACCTGCAGATGACGTTCGCGATGCTCGTCGTGCCGCAGCAGCAGGCCGTGAGCCGCGCCGGCGATGCCTTTGCGGCCGATGGTGCGCTGGCCGACCCGAAGGCCGCAGCCACGCTCGATGGCGTGGTGCGTGCCGTGCTCAAGCTGGCGGCGTCGCAGCGCTGAATGCTGCGCGCTACAGTGCGCGCGTGACGAACTTCTGGCGACTGATCTGGACGGCCCTGCCGTGGTGGGAATGGCTGGCGCTGCTCTGGCTGTTTGTCTGCTGGATCGGCTATGCACGTTTCGCCAGGCAACGCTCGACGACCCATCCGTCGCTGCTGGCAGCGGGCAATCATGAACGGCGGCTGTGGATGCTGCAATCGACCAAGCGCGAAGTGCGCGTGATCGACGGCATCGTCGTGCAGAGCCTGTCCGCCAGCCCGAGCTTCAATGACGGATTGCGCGGCTACTACTTCGCCTTTGCGGCGGCGGCGTGGCTGGTCTCGCCGATCGCTTTTGCGGTCGCCAGTGCCGGTGTGGTGTGGGTGCTCTACCAGCGCGAATTCCACTCCGAGGCCCTGGCCTTGATGCGCCGCTGAAACCTGCTTCTGGCCCGATAATTGCTGGTTCGAACAACCGAACTATTCGAGGAGACCCCATGATCGACAGCAAGAAACGAATGGCCCTGCGGCTGGTGGCGCTCGCCGCCCTGGCCGCCGGCGCCGCCCTGGTGGGTTGCGGCAAGAAGGAAGAACCCGCGCCCGCGCCCGCGCCCGCGGCGGCAGCGCCTGCCAGCGCAGCCGAACCGGCCAAGGCCGAGCCGTTGAAGATCGCTTTCGCCTACGTCGGCCCGGTCGGCGATGCCGGCTGGACCCATGCCCACGACCTCGGCCGCAAGGCCGTGGAAGCCGAGTTCGGCGACAAGGTCAAGACCAGCTATGTCGAGAACGTGCCCGAGGCGGCGGATGCCGAGCGCGTGTTCCGGCAGATGGTCAGCGACGGCAACAAGCTCGTCTTCGGCACCACCTTCGGCTACATGGACCCGATGTTGAAGGTTGCCGGTGACGAGAAGGGCGTCAAGTTCGAGCATGCCACCGGCTTCAAGACCTCGGACAACATGCGCACCTACGACAGCCGCACCTATGAGGGCGCCTACCTGGCCGGCATCGTCGCCGGTGGCATGACCAAGACCGACACGCTGGGCGTGGTCGGCTCGATCCCGATCCCCGAGGTCATCCGCAACATCAACAGCTTCACCCTCGGCGCGCAGAGCGTGAACCCGAAGATCAAGACCAAGGTGGTCTGGATCGGCAAGTGGTTCGACCCGCCCAAGGAAGGCGAGGCCGCGCAGAGCCTGATCAACGGTGGCGCCGATGTGCTGTTCCAGAACACCGACTCCACGGCCGTGCTGCAGACCGCCGAGAAGAACAAGAAGATGGCCTTCGGCTGGGACAGCGACATGTCGAGCTTTGCCAAGGACTCCCACCTCGCCTCGGCCGTCATCAACTGGGGCCCGTACTACAAGAAGGCGGTCAAGGACGCCATCGACGGCAGCTGGAAGACGACGCAGGAGTGGTGGGGCGTCAAGGAAGGCGCGATCGATCTGGTGGCCATCAGCGACAAGGTGCCGGCCGAAATCAAGGCCAAGGTCGATGCGGCACGTTCCGGCCTGAAGGACGGCAGCTTCCACCCGTGGAAAGGCCCGATCGTCGGCCAGGACGGCAAGAACGTGGTCGAGAAGGACGTGACGCCGGACGACAAGTTCATGCTCGGCATCAACTTCTACGTCAAGGGCGTCGACGGCAAGGTGCCCTCAGGCGACAAGAAGTGAGTCGCTGAAGCGGCGATGATCGAGGCCGCCGTGGGCAACTCCGGCGGCCTTCTTCTTTGGGTGGACCCATGAACGCGAACATCGATTTTGAACGTATCCCCCGCGCGCACCTGCCGGCGCTGTTGCGCACGATGCCCAAGGCCGAACTGCACATCCACATCGAGGGTTCGCTCGAGCCCGAGATGATCTTTGCGCTGGCGGCGCGCAACGGCGTGCCGCTGGCCTACCCGAACATCGAGGCGCTGCGGTCCGCCTATGCGTTTTCGGATCTGCAGAGTTTTCTCGACATCTACTACGCCGGCGCCAGCGTGCTGCTGACCGAGCGCGATTTCTTCGATCTCGGTTTTGCCTACCTCGAAAAAGCCGCCGCCGAGAACGTGCGCTGTGCCGAGATCTTCTTCGACCCGCAGACCCACACCGCCCGCGGCGTGGCGATGAAAAACGTCATCCTCGGCCTGTCGCATGCCTGTCATCGGGCGCAAGCCGAATGGGGCTTGCACGCGCGCCTGATCCTGTGCTTCCTGCGTCACTTGAGCGAAGACGAGGCCATGGCCACGCTCGACGCCGCGCTGCCATGGCGAGACCAATTCATCGGCGTCGGCCTGGACAGCAGCGAACGTGACCACCCGCCGGAAAAATTCGCCCGCGTCTTCGCCCATGCACGCGCGCTCGGGCTGCATCTGGTGGCGCATGCCGGCGAGGAGGGGCCGCCGGCCTACATCGAATCGGCACTCGACGTGCTGCATGTCGAGCGCATCGACCATGGCGTGCGCTGTGTCGAGTCGCCGGCGCTGGTGCAGCGCCTGCTGCGCGAACGCATGCCGCTGACGGTGTGCCCGCTGTCCAACGTCAAGCTGTGTGTGTACCCGTCGCTGTCCGATCACAACCTGCCGGCGCTGCTGCAAGCCGGCCTGTGCGCCACCGTCAACAGCGACGACCCGGCCTACTTCGGCGGCTACCTGAACCAGAACTTCATCGACACCTTCGAGGCCCTGCCGGCGCTCGGCGCGCGCGAGGCCTACACGCTGGCGCACAACAGCTTCGAAGCCAGCTTTGCCAGCGCGCAAGACAAGGCGCGCTGGATCGGCGAGCTCGACGCGCATTTCACGGCCGCCGGGCGCGCATCGTAACGAGAGCGTCGAGTTCGACGCGCCTCGTGCACAGCACCGCGGTGGAACCGAGCTGCGACATGCCGGCCCATGACACGAGCGGTGGTATCAGATCGCATCGGGCACGGTCAATATCGCCGGCGCGCTGCCCTGCCGTGGCGGCTTGGTGCCACACTCATGTTGACATCAACCCCAGGAGCCCCGCGTGCCCAACGTCCGTCTGCCACTGTCCGGCGATGTGCTTCAGAACATCAACCCCTGGAACTGGTTCTTGAAAGCCGGCCAGGTGGGCCTGGTCAACATCAACCTCGGCCGCAGTGCCGACCCCGATCTGGAGGAAGAGATCCTGAACGAAGTGGGCAGCTACGGTCGCCAGTTGGGCCGCATCGGCGACGTGCTGGGTGTGCTGCTCAAGCATGTGCAGCCCGAAAAGCTCAGCGAAGACGACCGCATGAAGATCTACGCCTTCAAGGCCCAGCTGGCTGAAATTGAAAGGCTCAAGGAGCAGCGCAAAGCCAGCGCGTGAATCTTATTCACCAGCGGCCGGGCAGAGGCCGACACGGAGACAAACCGATGAACCACTGTTCGCTTCTGTGTGGCGTGGCCACGCTTGTGCTGGCCGCCTCCAGCGCCACCCATGCTGCGGCACCGCTGCCGCGCTTGCACATCGACACGACCCAGACCACGGTGTCCGGTCTGTCGTCTGGCGGTTTCATGGCCAACCAGCTGGGCTATGCCTTGTCCGGTACGTTCAAGGGTGTGGGCGTGTTTGCCGGCGGCCCGTACATGTGTGCCGGCCACGGCAACTACACGGCCTGCATGTACAACGCCAGCATCAGCAGCAGCCTGCTGGCCACGATGCAGGGCGACATCAACAACTGGAGCGGCACCGCCATCGACGACAAGGCGGGCGTGTCGGCGCAGAAGATCTTTCTCTTCGTGGGCAATAGCGACACCACCGTGGGCCCCAACCCCATGAACGCGGTGCAAGCACAGTACGGCAACAACGGTGTGCCGGCGGCGAACCTGCAGTACGTCAAGCGCAATGGCACCGCGCACACCTTCCCCACCGATTTCGACAGCAGCGGCAACAACGCCTGCGGCAGCGCCGTCAGCCCCTACATCAGCAACTGCGGCTACGACGGTGCACAGGCCGCGCTGAGCCAGTTCTACGGCGCGCTCAACGCCCGCAACAACGCGCCCGCGGCCGCCAACTACACGGAGTTCGACCAGACCGCGTTCAGCACCAACCCCGGCCTGGCGGCCACCGGCTGGGTCTACGTGCCGGCCAACTGCGCCGCGGGCGCGACGTGCCGCGTTCACGTGGCGCTGCATGGTTGCCAGCAGACCTACGCCACCATCGGCGACAAATTCATCAAGAACACCGGCTATGCGCGCTGGGCCGACACCAACAGCATCGTGGTGCTGTTTCCGCAGGCCAAGGTGGACAGCACGAGCCGCAGCACATCGGCCAGCGGCAGCCTGGCCAACCCCAACGGCTGCTGGGACTGGATTGGCTGGTACGGCCGCAACTTTGCGCAGCGCGCGGGCAGCCAGGTGGCGGCGATCAAGGCGATGGTGGACCAGCTGTCATCGGGCGTGGGCGGCGGTGGCGGTGGCACGCTGCCGGCGCCAACGGGCGTGGCTGCGTCAGGCGCCACCACCAACAGCATGGTCGTCAGCTGGCAGGCGGTCGCGGGCGCGGTCGCATACAACGTCTATCGCAACGGCGGCAAAGTCAACAGCGCGGCCGTGGCGGGCACGGCGTACACCGACAGCGGCCTGGCCGCCGCCACCACCTATGCATGGACCGTGGCCGCGCTCGACGCGGCCGGCGCTCAGGGCACGATGTCGCCCGCAGCCTCAGCAACCACCGCCGGCACGGCGGTCACGTGCACGACGGCGTCCAACTACGCTCATGTCAGCGCAGCCCGCGCCCATTTGGGTGGCTGGTATGCCCTGGCCAACGGCTCCAACCAGAACATGGGGCTGTGGAACATCTTCGTCACGACCACGCTCAAGCAGACGGGCAGCAACTTTTTTGTCATCGGCAGCTGCCCTTGAGTCCGGGCAATGTTGGAGAAAGCTCGAAGATCCCAATCATCGACGCGGCGCCTGAGCGCAATGGGTAGGCTGTTGCCGCACTTTCGACCCGACGCAGACATGGTGCATGCCGGTTGAGGTCACGGTCCGCAGCCAGTCTCGCCGGGCGGACGTTCGCCGGCGAGCATGGCAGCCACGTACTCGACATACAGCTTTACCTTCGCGGGCGCGGTTCGTCCCTGCGGCGGCAGCACCGCAGCGATGGCCTGCCGCTCGCCGGTCCAGTCGTTCAGCACTTCGCGCAGTTGGCCGGCGGCGACAAGGTGGCGCGCAGCGATCTCCAGCGGCCGCGCGACGCCACAGCCGCTCGATGCGACATCAACCAGACCCACGCCATCACGCGAGACGACGTGCACCGGCACGTCGACCTCGCAGGTCTCGCCGCCCTTCGCAAAGCGCCATCGCGTGTTCGGCGCCTCATCGCGGCGTGCGTAGATCACGCCCCGATGCCGGGTCAGCTCGGCCGGGTGACGCGGCTCGCCGCGCGAGGCGAGATACGAGGGTGCGGCGCAGACGATGGGTCGCGTCCAGCTGAGCGTGCGCGCGATCATGCTGGAGTCGGACAGCGCGCCGATGTGCAGCACCAGGTCCAGGCCCTCGTCGACCACCGCAGTTGCGGCATTCGTGATCAGCGTCTCCACCTTCAGGTCGGGGTGCTCGTCGAGGAACGGCTGGAGCGTGGTCATCATCGCGTAGCGCAGGCCGGGGTGCATGCCGATGCGCAAGGTCCCGCGCGCTTGCGCTGCGCCGCGCCGGCCCATGCTTTCGGCGTCGTCGATGTCCGCCAGGAGCTGTCGACACTGCTCGTAGTACTCAGCGCCCTCGTCGGTCAGCGACAAGCTGCGCGTCGAGCGGCTCAGCAGCGAGAAGCCGAGTTCACGCTCAAGCGCCGAGATGACCTTGCTGAGCGCCGACGGCACAACGTCCAGCGATTGCGCCGCGGCCGCGAAACTCTTCGCCTCGACCGTCCGGCAGAAGAATGTCATTGCCCGAAGTTTGTCCATCGCTGCCTCGCGCCTGCATTCTTGTCCGCCGACCGGTTCCGTAGCGGAACGAGTGATGTTCCAGAAGGCGTCTTTTTCGACGTCACCGCAGCCACTAGCCTACGTGAATCGTTCTTGGCCAGCCAGCCCGAAAGGAGCCGATCATGATTCGACGCGACGCACTGCATACCCTCTTGCTCGGCGCACTGGCCTGCTCGGTTTTCCGCGCGCGGCCCCAGTCGTATCCGAGCCGGCCGACTACGTTGCTGGTGGGTGGCGCACCCGGCAGCGTCCCCGACATCATGATCCGGCCGATCGCGCAGCGGCTGGCAGCGGCGCTCGGGCAGCCGGTCGTCGTCGAGAACCGGCCCGGCGCTGCGGGCAGCGTCGCGATGTCGGCCTTGTTGCAGAGCGCCCGCGGACGGCCAGACGCTGGCATTGGCGACGATGTCACAGGCGGTGTTCAACCCCTACCTGTTCGCGAAGCTGCCGTACGACCCGCTGCGCGACCTGGAACCGATCGCGCCGCTCGTCACCGGCGCCATGGCGCTGGCCGCGCATCCCTCGTTGCCGGCGCAGGCACGTTGGGCGAGTTCGTAACGCTGGCCAAGGCGCAGCCGGGCAAGTACTTCGTTGCGATTCCGCAGTCGGGTTCGCCGCCGCACATCGTCGCGCTGCTGTTGAACCGCGCCGCCGGCATTGAGGTCACGATGGTGCCTCACAAGTCCGGCGCCGATGCGGTCAATGCCGTCGTCTCAGGTGAAATTGCGTTGCTGTTCGATGCGCCGACGATCATCTCGAGCCAGGTTCGGGCGGGCAAGCTCAAGGCGCTGGCCGTCACCGGACGTCAGCGCGATCCCGCATTGCCCGACACGCCGACTGCGAACGAAGCGGGGTTCGACGTGCAGGGCGAAGCCTGGATCGGCCTGGTGGCGCCACGCGGCACGCCGGCGGCGGTGGTGCAACGCCTCAACCGCGAGATCGGCGTCATCCTGGCAACGAGCGAGATGAGCGCGATGATGGCCCGGCTCAGCTTCCGCACATTGATCTCCACGCCCGAGGCGTTCCGCGAGCTGATTCGCGACGAGCACACGAAGTGGTCCGCGGTAATCCGCGAAGCCGGACTGCGACTCGAATGACTGGCCTGAACGCCGCGCCACCCGTGACGCGATCCTGTCCTGCCGCGCCGGTAGGCGTGGCCCGAGTCAACGGCGTCGCGCTGCACTACATCGACACCAGCACCGGCACACTCGGCGGTGCGGCGGCTATCCTGCTGCACGGCGGCATGGGCGATCTCGGATCGTGGACACATCAGATCCGAGCGCTGGCAGAGCGACACCGGGTCGTCACCTACAGCCGCCGGCTCAGCCACCCGAACCGAAACGGCGAGGTTCAACGCGCCCGCTTCGCTGACTGCGTCGACGATGACATCGATGACCTGCTCGCGTTGCAAAGCGAGCTGTGTGCACGTCCGGCGCATCTGATCGGCACGTCCTACGGTGCGCTGCTTGCACTCGCCGCGGCACTGCGCGCACCGGCCCAGGTTGCCAGCCTGGTGCTCGCGGAGCCGCCACTGCATCGCTGGGCTTGCGCAACCGACGCCGGCCGGCGGCTGTACGGCGAGTTCATCGACGCCGTCTGGCGCCCGGCCGCCGACGCCTTCGGCCACGGCCAGCAGCGGCGCGCCATGCAGTTGTTGACCGATGGCATGTGGGGCCAACCGATGTTCGAGACGTGGCCGGACGATCGCATCGACGGCGCAATGCGCAATGCCGCCGCGATGCATGCACTGGCAAGATCGCAGGACCCGTTCCCCGAGTTCGATCGATCCGCCGTTGCCGGCTTGACGGTGCCCACACTGCTGTTGCAGGGCGCGCACACGAGCGCGTTGCATCGGCTCGTGATGGACGAACTGGACCATGTGCTGCGGGGTGCCCGGCGCGTCGAGATTCCGTGTGCCGGCCACGGCCTGCCCAACGAGAACCCGAACGGATTCAATGTCGCGGTCGCGTCGTTTCTCGAATCGGTGGATCAATCTCGAGGCGTTGCGCGATGACCGAAGCCGCCTTGACTTGCTCGAATTCGCTTGCGCCGCGCCTCAAGCCGCGGCGGTACCCTGCGGCTTTTTCTTCTCGCTGAGCAGGCAGACCAGCAGCGACAGCACGCCACCCAAACCCAGCAGCACCAGCGCGCCGATGCCCCAGACGATCCACGCCACCAGGGGCGCGTTGCTGCCGACCCAGCCGAGCGCTGATTGCGCCAGGTCCACGGCCAGTTGCAGCAACTGTTCCCAACCCGGAAACCAGCGCTCGATGACATCGGCGTAGGGCACATTCTTGATCAGCAGGGCGGCATCATCGAGCCACTGCGGATCGATCGACAACACCGCGTGCAGTCCCCAGGCGAGCAGCGACCACAGCGTCAGGCCGATGAGGGTGAAGATCCAGATGGCGATGTGCATGTCGTCGATGCGCCCCTTGCAGCTGCCGCATTGGAACATGGCTGCCGTCATTTGTGGTCCTTACAATCCCTCGCTCCATAGCGTGCTGCGTGCCACCCGCCGCTCGACTGTCGTTCCCAACCCGGTGGCCATGTCGAGGACAACCATGCTCAAAAACCTCATGCGTGCGCTCGCGCTCGCCTGTTGCGCCTGCACCGTGCACGCCGCTCCACCGTTGAAGGTGGGCTTCATCTACGTCAGCCCGATCGGCCAGGCCGGCTGGACTTTCCAGCACGAGCAGGCACGCCAGGCGATGCAACGCACACTCGGCGCGCAGGTGCAAACGCACTTTGTGGAGGCCGTGCCCGAGGGCGCCGACGCCGAACGCGTGATGCGCGAGATGGCCGCCGATGGCACGACGCTGATCTTTGCCACCAGCTTCGGCTACCTCGAGCCGGCACTGCGTGTGGCCGCCGATTTCAAGGACGTGAAGTTCGAGCAGGCCGGCGGCTACAAGAGCGCGGCCAACCTCAACACCTACAACGCGCGCTTCTACGAAGGCCGCTGGCTCGCCGGCTGGCTGGCCGGCAAGACCAGCAAGAGCGGCGTGGCCGGCTACGTTGCCGGTTTTGCGCTGCCCGAAGTCATCCAGGGCATCAACGCCTTCACGCTCGGCATGCGCGCGGCCAGGCCGCAGGCCACGGTGCACGTGGCCTGGCTCGGCACCTGGTTCGACCCGCCCAAGGAGCGCGAAGCGGCGCTGGCCCTGATCGGCGGCGGCGCCGACGTGCTGGCCAACCACAGCGGCTCGCCCGCCGTGCCGCAGACGGCCCAGGAGCGCGGCGTCAAGGTCATCGGCTACCAGAGCGACATGAGCCGCTTTGCAGCGGACGCGCAGCTCGCCGCGGTGACCGCCGATTGGAGCGCCTATTACACGATGGTCGCGAAGTCGGTCATCAGCGGCGCCTGGAAGCCGCAACCCACCTGGGGCGGCATGAAGGACGGCATGGTGCGGCTGTCGGCCGTGCATGCAACGCTGCCTGCCGAGGTGAGGCGCGAACTGTCTGCACGCGAAACGGCGCTGATGGCCGGCACGGCAGGCCCGTTCATGGGCCGACTGGTCGATCAGCACGGCCGCGTGCGCCAGCAGCGTGGTGTGCTTGGTGACGATGCGATTGCGCAGATGGATTGGTTCGTGCAAGGTGTCGTCGGCAGCCTGCCCAAGTGACCCGGAGACGACGATGCAACGCTTGTTGAAGGTCCTGACCCTTGCCCTGGCCCTGCTGATATTGGCCGGCGGTGCGTTCGCGCAAAACAGGACCTTGCGCTTTACCAGCGCGTTCGATCCGCAGACCATGGATCCGCATGCGCTGGCGCTGCTCTACCAGACGCGCGTCGTCACGCAGATCTATGAGGGCCTGGTCAACCGCGACAAGGCCTTCAAGCTCGAGCCGTCGCTGGCCACGTCGTGGCAGATGATCGACCCGACGACCTGGCGCTTCAAGCTGCGCCCCGGCGTCAAGTTCCACGACGGCGCGCCGTTTTCCGCCGACGATGCGGTGTTCTCGATCGAACGTGCACTGGATTCGGCATCGCAACGCAAGAACCAGATGCTCGGCATCAGCGGCGCCCGCAAGATCGACGCCTTGACCATCGACGTCGTCACCACGCAGCCCGATGCGGTGCTGCCCGAAAAGTTCTATCTCGTCGGCATGATGAGCAAGGCCTGGGCCGACAAGAACAACGTCGCCAAGCCGCAGAA
Source organism: uncultured beta proteobacterium (assembly GCA_963706685.1). Taxonomy (GTDB): domain Bacteria; phylum Pseudomonadota; class Gammaproteobacteria; order Burkholderiales; family Burkholderiaceae_C; genus CADEEN01. The sequence continues at coordinate 260,593 of CAVPMY010000017.1, read as the reverse complement.
CTACAACGCCAAGCAGGAAACCTTTGCCGTGCGCAACGCCAACGGCACCGGCCCCTTCATGCTCGTGCGCTACGAGGCCGATGTGCGGACCACGCTCAAGGCCAATCCCGACTGGTGGGGCAGGGGCACGGCCGAGCTTGCGGGCCGGTTCGGCGGCGGCAACCTCGACGAGGTGCACTACCAGGTCATCCAGTCCGATGCAACACGGCTGGCGGCGCTGCAATCGGGGCAGGTCGATTTCGTCATCGACCCGCCGTTTCAGGATCTGGCGCGGCTCGCCTCCGACAACAGCCTGAAGGTCAGCCGCGTCGACGACATCGGCACGCAGTACTTCGCGCTCGACCAGCACAGCGTCGAGCTGGCGGGCAGCGACGTCAAGGGCAGGAATCCGTTCAAGGACTTGCGGGTTCGCCGCGCCGTGCAGCTCGCCATCGATACCGAGCTGATCGTCGACAAGGTGCTGCGCGGGCAGGGCACCGTCACCGGCTCCTTCGTCTCGCCGCTGGTCGATGGCTACCTGAGCGAATTCGAGCAGCGGCCCAGGGCCGATGCCGCGGCGGCGCGCGCGCTGCTCAAGAAGGCCGGCTACGACAACGGTTTTTCGGTGCAGATGGATTGCGTCAATGTGGCCTGGCGGGCTGCGGTCTGCCAGGCCGCGGCGTCGATGCTGGAAAAAGTGGGCATCCGCGCCAACCTCGCCACCTCGCCGAGTTCGGTCTTCTTCCCCAAGCTCAGCCAGGGCACCGGCTCTCTGGTCGAGTACGGCTGGACACCCACGCCCGATCCATGGAACACCCTGCATTCGCTGGTGCGCACGAATGACGGCATGGCAGCGGGCGCGTTCAACGCCGGGCGCTACAGCAACCCGAAACTCGACGCGCTGATCGATGCCATCCGCGTCGACCCCGACCTCGCCAGGCGGCGACAGAAAGTCGGTGATGCGCTGCGCATCATCAACGCGGAGCTGCCGATGATCCCGCTGTACCGGCGCCAACAGAACTGGGTGATGCGTCCGAACGTGGACGCAGTGCACTGGCCGAACGATGTGCTGGAACTGCGCTGGGTGACGATGCGCTAGGCAGATCGTTCCGGTGCCCGGAAGACTGGGCCGGGCGCCCGATCACGGTGCGCGCGACGCCGGCCAATCCGGTGCGCGCAATGCCGTGAGCACATGGTCGCGCCAGGCGCCGTCGATGAAGAGGTACTCCTTTGCAACGCCCTCGCGAACAAAACCCAGGCGCGCCAACAGGTTCAGGCTGCGCGTGTTCTCCAGACGCGCGTTGGCCTGCACGCGGTGCAGCGCCACGCGCGGTCCGAAGGCATCGGCCAGTGCGGCCTGGAGGGCCTCGCGCATCAGGCCGCGGCCCTCGTGCGTTGAGTCGATGGCGTAACCGAGGATCGCGCTTTGAAACGGGCCGCGCGCGATCTGACTGAAGCGTGCATGGCCGATGATCTGCATCGGCTCGCCGCGAAGACTGAGCCACCAGCCGATCTGCGTGCCTTCGGCCTCAGCCTGGGCGGCCGCCGCCAGGCGTTCTTGCTGGCCTTCGGCTGTGAACAGGGCCTCGGGCATCGGCGGGCTCCAGGGGCCATGGGCCGTGCGGTTGCGCACCTGGTGGGCCGCCACCGCCGCGGCCAGTGCGGGGGACGTGGCATCGAGCCGCAAGCGCTCGGTGGTGATGAAGGACAGCGGTGCCATGGCTGGTGTTGGCGTCAGCCCGTCAACAGGGCGGCGTTCGGCCCGAAGGCGTAGGTGTCCATGCCGATGGCGCCGAAGGTCACGCTGTCGTGCAGGCGATACGGCGTCGCCTTGCTTCCGCCGGCGCCGGCTGCTGCGTACCACGGCAGCAGGTGCTCGTCGCTCGGATGCATGTCGATCGCATGCGGCGCAAGACGGCGGTAGTCGAACAGGGCTTGCCAGTCGCGCGCCTGGCTGCGCTCCTGCATCCAGTCGCGAAACGCCTTGCTGCCTGCCAGTTCGGGCTGACCGGCGTCGTGCAAACCGTTGGCGAAGGCGCGGCGCAGGTTGTGCGTCATGCTGCCGGTGCCGATGATCAACACGCCTTCGTCGGCCAGCGGCGCCAGCGCCTGCCCCAACGCGAACAGCGCCGCCGGGCTCTCGTGCGGCGACCAGGCCAGCGGCAGCACCGGCACATCGGCCTGCGGCACCAGGTACATCAACGCCGTCCAGATGCCGTGATCGAGACCGCCTTGCGCGGCGACGTGCAGCGGCACGAGCTCGGCGACACGTTCGGCCAGCGCCGGCGCACCCGGCGCGTCGTAGCGCAGCGAAAAAAGTCGCTGGTCGAAATTGCCGAAGTCATGCACCGCCGCATGCTGCGGCGCGGCCAGCAGCGTCGGTTCGCGCGCCAATGTGTGCGCCGACAGCACGAGGATCGCTTTCGGCCGCCCGAAGGCGGCGTCGATGGCCGGGCCGAGGCGGCGCAGGAAGGCGCCGGCCGCGCCCGGTTCGAGCGCGATCATCGGCGAGCCGTGGGAGATGAATAGGGCAGGCAGTGGTTTGTTCATGGCCTGATTGGAAACCCGACGCAGCCTTGCGGTGTTGAGTGGCGTTGAATGCCGCTTTCGCTTGCCGTCACCGTTGCAGGGCCGCCCGGCATCAATGTCCTGCGCGCGGCGTGTCTCGCGAGCCTGGAGTATGGTTCCTGCTCCTTCAGGACTGGACTGCATTCACCGTGACCGATCCGCAAGAGCGAATCCATCCCCCGTCTGCCTGGGCGCTGGCCTGGCGACAGACGCTGCGCGATTTTCGCGCCGGCGAGCTGCGCTTGCTGCTGGTGGCGGTGACGTTGGCGGTGGGCGCTTTGACGGCGGTGGGTTTCTTCGCCGATCGTCTCGAGCGCAGCCTGGCGCGCGATGCGCGCCAGTTGCTCGGCGGCGACGCCATCGTCTCCAGCGATCGGCCGACACCGCAGGCCTTCCTCGACGAGGCGCGCGCTCGCGGCCTGCAGGTGGCGACGACGACGAGTTTTCCGAGCATGGGCCGCGCCGGCGACGACAGGGGCGGCGCGACCAAGCTCGTCGCCGTCAAGGCGGTCAGCGACGGTTATCCGCTGCGCGGGCGCTTGAAGCTGCGCAACGCGCCCGCTGCCGCCGAACTCGACGGTGCGGGGGCGCCGCAGCCGGGCACGGTGTGGGTCGATGCCGCGCTGCTCGACGCGCTGCAATTGAAGATGGGCGACACGCTGCTGCTCGGCGACGCGGCGCTGAAGATCGCGCGCATCATCGCCGTCGAACCCGACCGCGGCACTGGCTTCATGAGTTTTGCGCCGCGTGTCATGGTCGGCCATGGCGACCTGGCGGCCAGCGGCCTGGTGCAGCCGGCCAGCCGCGTCAACTACCGGCTGGCGGTGGCGTCACCTGCCAGCCGCGACGCCGATGTCTCGGCCTTCGTGCGCTGGGCCGAAGAGCAGATCGGCAAGCAGGCCCTGCGCGGCGTGCGAGTCGAGTCGATGGAGTCCGGCCGTCCGGAGATGAAGCAAACCCTCGACCGGGCCAAGAAGTTCTTGAACCTCGTCGCCTTGCTGGCCGCTCTGCTGGCCGCGGTGGCCGTGGCGATCGCCTCGCGCGAGTTCGCCGAGCGACATCTGAACGACTGCGCGATGTTGCGTGTGCTCGGCCAGCCGCAGCGCTCGATCGCCGGCGCCTACGGGCTCGAGTTCGGCGCCGTGGGCCTGATCGCCAGCGTCGCCGGCGTGCTGCTCGGCCTGGCCGTGCACAACGTCTTTGTCTGGCTGCTCGCCGGTCTGGTGCAGGCCGACCTGCCGCCGGTCGGCATCTGGCCGGCGCTGTTCGGCCTCGGCGTCGGCCTGACGCTGTTGATCGGCTTCGGCCTGCCGCCGGTGCTGCAACTGGCACGCGTGCCGCCGCTGCGCGTCATCCGGCGCGACGTCGGTGGCTTGAAGCCGGCCTCGCTGGCCGTGCTCGCGGCCGGCGCCGTCGGCTTTGCTGCATTGCTGCTGGCGGTGTCGTCGGACTTGAAGCTGGGCCTGATCGCGGTCGGCGGTTTCGCCGCGGCGGTGGCTGTGTTCGCCCTGCTCGCCTGGCTGGCGGTGCTGGCGCTCAAGCGCGCTGTGCCCGAGTCCAACGCGCCGCGCTGGCTGGTGCTGGCGACGCGCCAGATCGCTGCGCGCCCGGCGTTTGCGGTGCTGCAGGTGTCGTCGCTGTCGGTGGGGCTGCTGGCGCTGGTGCTGCTGGTGCTGCTGCGCACCGACCTCGTGGCGAGCTGGCGCGCCGCCACGCCGGCCGATGCGCCGAACCGATTTGTCATCAACATCCAGCCCGAACAGGCCGCCGCATTTCGCAAGGAACTTGACGACGCCGGCGTGCAGCGCTACGACTGGTACCCGATGATCCGTGGCCGGCTGGTGGCCGTCAACGGCAAGACGCTGGCGGCCGAGTCCTTCGAGTCCGAGCGCGCCAAGCGCCTCGTCGAGCGCGAGTTCAACCTCAGCCATGCCGCGCAATTGCCGGGCCACAACACCGTGTCGGCCGGCCAGTGGATCGACAATGAAAGCGGCGCGGCCAGCGTCGAGGACGGGCTGGCACAGGAGCTCGGCCTGAAGCTCGGCGACCGGATCACCTTCGACATCGGCGGCGCGCCGTACGAGTCACGCATCACCAGCCTGCGCAAGGTCGATTGGGGTTCGATGCGCGTCAACTTCTTCGTCATGTTCCCGCTCGCCGAGATGCCCAACCTGCCGTCGACCGTGATCACGGCGTTTCGCGCCCCGCAACAGGCCGGCTTCGACAACATGCTGTCGCGCGACTTTCCGAACATCACGGCGGTCGATGTGTCGGCGCAGATCGACCAGGTGCAGCGCGTGCTCGGCCAGGTCGTGCGTGCGGTCGAGTTCCTGTTTGCTTTCACGCTCGCCACCGGGCTGGTGGTCTTGTTCGCTGCGGTGACGGCAACACGCGAAGCGCGCGCCAAGGAGTTCGCGGTGATGCGCGCCCTGGGCGCCGGACGCACGCTGTTGTCGCGCGTGCAGCGCGCCGAACTGGCCGGTGTGGGCGCGTTGGCCGGCGTGCTGGCGTCGGTGGCAGCGATCATCGTCGGCTGGGCACTGGCGCGCTATGCGTTTGAATTCCAGTGGACCGCGTCGCCCTGGGTACCGTTGGCCGGCGGCGTGGCCGGCGCCGTGCTGGCGTTGGCCGCAGGCTGGTGGGGCCTGCGCGACGTGCTGCGCACGCCAGTCGTGGAAACCTTGCGCCGCGCAACCAGCGAGTAACGCGGCGCGCCGCGGTGCGGATCGGGCGCTTGGGGCCAGTGTCCGATCTGTGTTGCGCTCGGAGCCGCTACAGTCGGCTGCGATGCCCTCTCCGGAACGCCAGCGCAGCCTGCGGGTGCTGCACCTCGAAGACTCGGAAATCGACCACGATCTGGCGACGGCCTTGCTCGCGCGCGACGGCCGTGCACTGACGATGCTGCGCGTCGACAGCGAACCGGCATTCCGCGCTGCGCTCGAGGATGACTGGGACGTCGTGCTGTCCGACTACAACCTGCCCGGTTTTTCCGGCCTGGCGGCGCTCGAGATCCTCAAGGACAGCGGCCGGCTGCTGCCTTTCGTCATCCTGTCCGGCGAGATTGGCGAAGACCTGGCCGTGCAAGCCATGCGCGCCGGCGCCAGCGACTACCTGCTCAAGAGCAACCAGACACGCCTGGCGCCGGCGCTCGAGCGTGCGATCGAGGCCAATCAGACGCGCCGCGCGCGTGACGCCGCCAACCGCGAACTCGCCGCCTCCAAGCAGCGCTTGGCCGAACTGGCTCGTCACCTGCAAACCCGCATCGAGCGCGAACGCGCGGCGATTGCGCGCGAAATCCACGACGACGTGGGCGGCGCGCTGGCGGCGCTGAAGTTCGATCTGGCCTGGCTGGCGCGTCACGCCAAGGATGCCGAATTGCAGGCGCGCATCACCTCGGCGCTGGAAATGACCGGCCATGCCATCGAAGCCAGCCAGCGCATCATGCACAACCTGCGTCCGGCGATCCTCGAGCAGGGGCTGGTCGCGGCGCTGCAATGGATGGCGCAGCGTTTCGAGAAGCGCACGGGCATTGCCTGTTCGTTTCGCACCAGCCATGAGCACCTGGAATTGCCGCCCAGCGTACCGCTGGTGGCCTATCGCGCGGTGCAGGAGGCGCTGACCAATGTCAGCAAGCACGCGCATGCCAAGCGCGTGACGATCGATCTCTCGCTGACCCGCGGCACGCTGTCGATCGAAGTCAGCGACGACGGCCAGGGCCTGCGTGCCGGCGCACTGGCCAAGGCCGGCAGCTTCGGCATCCGCGGCCTGCGTGAACGTGCAGAGACGGTCAGCGGCTGGGTCGATCTGTCGAGCAGCGCGTCGGGCACGACGATCATCCTGTCGGTGCCGGTATCGCAATCACAGCGCGCACGTGCCGCGGCGCGCGCGCAGGAAGACGACGACGACGACCACCAGCACCACGATCCATCGACCTGGGGCGACGACCTGTGATTGACGTGATCATCTGCGACGACCATGCGCTGATTCGCCGCGGCATCCGCGACACGCTGACCGATGCCGTCGACATCCGCGTTGTCGGCGAGGCCAGCGACTACGGCGAGCTGCGCGCGCTGATGCGCAACACACGCTGCGACGTGCTGGTGCTCGACATCAACATGCCCGGGCGCAGCGGCCTCGACGTGTTGCATGCATTGAAGGAGGAAGCCAGTACCGTCAAGGCGCTCGTCGTCAGCATGTACCCCGAAGACCAGTACGCCTTGCGCGCCCTGCGCGGTGGCGCCTTCGGCTACGTCAACAAGGGCGGCGATCCGCAGTTGATCGTGCAGGCAGTGCGCACCGTCGCCCAGGGCCGCAAATACGTGACGCCGGAAATCGCGCAGATGCTCGTCGAGAGCCTGCAGACACCGACGCCCGAACTGCCGCACCAGAAACTCTCCGATCGTGAACTGCAGACGTTGGTCATGATCGCTTCGGGCAAGCGGCTGTCGGACATCGCCACCGAGCTGACGCTGTCACCGAAGACGGTGTCGGTGTACCGCGCACGCGTGCTCGAGAAATTGGGGTTGACCAACAACTCGGCACTCACTGTTTATGCGATCCGCAATGGATTGGTCGGCGAATAGAGACATATCACCGGTTTCGCGATTTGCACTGTCAGCGCCGCGCGCAGGCTCTTACCGTTCATTGCAATGCACAGGCCGATCAGGGCAGGTGCTCTCGATAGCATTCTTTGCTGTTGTCACTGCAAAGATGAAATCGCTCCATGAAGTCCCTTGCCCTGTATTGCTCGGTCGCTGTTGTGTTGGCTGCTTGTGGGGGCGCGGCGCCCGACGGCGAGTCGGTGTCGGCCACTCCTGAAGCATCGCCGGACCGCGCCCACGCGCAGGCCGCCACCACCTGGACCCTCGTCGCCAACGAGAACCAGGCCTTCAATGTCGCTGCCACGAGTACCGTTCGCTACGGCGCCGGCAACGCGTGGGTTCAGAAGACCATCACCGGCAGCGCGCTGTGCAGCAACGCGTTCTTTGGCGCCGACCCGGCGCCCATGGTGGTCAAGCGCTGCGAGATCGAAGCGAGCAGTGCGATTGCATCAGACAACAGTGGCTGGACCGTGGTCGCCAGCGAGGGCGAGTCGTTTGCGGTTTCAGGCACGCGCACCATTCGCTTCGGCGCCGGCAATGCATGGCGGCAGCGCAGCGTCAGCAATGCCGGTGCTTGCACCAACGGATACTTCGGCGCCGATCCGGCGTTTGGCGTCGTCAAGCGCTGCGAGGTCTGGAACGACGCGGCGCCGGTGCCCGCACCGGTGAGCGGTGGCTGGTCTGTTGTCGCCAACGAGGGCGCGTCGTTTGCAGTCTCGGGCACGCGGACCGTTCGCTTCGGTGCAGGCAACGCCTGGCGGCAGCGCAGCGTCAGCAGTGCCGGCGCCTGCACCAATGGATTTTTCGGAGCCGATCCGGCGTTCGGCGTCGTCAAGCGCTGTGAAGTCTGGAGCGATGCTGCATCACCTGCGCCAACGCCTGCCCCTGCACCTGCACCCGCACCTGCGCCTGCACCTGCACCTGCCCCTGCACCTGCACCAGCACCTGCACCAGCACCTGCACCTGCACCTGCACCTGCACCTGCACCTGCACCTGCACCAGCGCCGTCACCGAGTCCGGCGCTGTCCCAGCCCAGGGGCAACGCTGCCATCATGGTCTCCGGCCACAGCCTCACCAACGCGGGCATCTTCGTCAACATGGAAGCGGTGGCCAACAGCAAGGGCACGCCGATGGCGTGGAACCAGCAGATCGTCAACGGCTCACCGACACGCTTTCGCACCCGAGGCGCCGATCTGGCCGATCCCTCGTTCTCGGGCTACCGCATGGGCGAAAACCGCAATGGCTCGAACATGGACATCGCGGCCGAGTTGCGCAGTCCGCAGACCCTGGGCGGCCAGCGCTACGACACGCTGATATTGACCGAGCGCCACGACATCGTCAGCACGCTGATGTGGGAAGACACGGTGCGCTACACGCGGCACTTCCAGGATCGTCTGGTGGCGGGCAATGCGGCGGCCAACACTTATCTCTATCACTCGTGGCTGGCGATCGCCGACAAGAACAATCCGGCGCCGTGGGTGGCCTACGAGCGCACGGTCGCCAAGGCCTGGCAGTGCACGGCGGCGCGCGTCAACGTGTCGCTTGCGGCAGCCGGGCGCGGCGATCGCGTGACCTACCTGCCGGCCGGCCTGGCCCTGACGGACCTCGTCGAGCAGGCGCTTCGCGGCAGCGTGCCGGGTGTCAGCGGTGGCAGCGCGGCACAGGTCGTCGACCGCCTGTTCACCGACAGCCTGCACCCGTCGGCGCTGGGCCAGTACTTCCTGTCGCTGGTCAACTACGCCTCGGTGTACCGGCGCTCGCCGGTGGGCGCCTGGGCGCCGTCCAGCGTCAGCGCCGAGCAGGCCAGCGCGTTGCAGAACGTGGCTTGGCAATCGGTCTCGAACTACTACAACAGCGCCGCCACGCCGAGCATGGATCAGTGCCAGGCGGCGATGCGCGACCAGGTGTGTGTGGCCTACGCCAACTACATCGGCAACGCCGGCCTGGCGACCGGTTGTGTCGCCCGCTATGCGCAGCAGTCGCAGGCCAACCCCTTCTACTACGGCGCCGGCGACAGCGGCTATTGGTTTCCTTGACAAGCCCGACCATGGCCCTGCACGCGCCGCGGCGTGTGCAGGGCCATCACGCGGTTGCTCGCCGCCGGATGGCCTCCAGGTAGGCCTGCCCATCGGGCGGCAGGCCCGAGCGCTGCGACGCCCACACCATCTCGCCCAGACAGTCCATGACCTCGTGGTGCGCCTCGTGCAGCGAGCCGCGCTTTGCCGCCAGCAGCTCGACGGCCTGGCGGATGCCCCGCGGCTGGTCGATCGAGCACTGCTCGCTGATCGTCAGGTGCATCGACAAATGCAGGAACGGGTTGCTGCGGCCGTCCTCCACCGTGTAGCTGGCGACCAGGGCCGCCTGCACGTCGGCCAGGTCGGCGTGGTACTCGGGGTGCTCGTCGGTCCATTGCGCGGCCAGCACTTCCATCGCTTGCATGGCCATGCCCTCGCGGGCCTTGCGCCAGGCCTGGCAGAAGAATCGGCGGACATCGTCCTGTGAAGGTTGGAACATGGCCTGACAATTGTCGTTCTTCAAAGAGAGGCAGTGCATGCAGGTCACCACCGAACAGCTCTTCACCCAGGCCCGCACCCAAAACGGCTACAAGCCCACGGCGGTCCCCGACGATCAGCTGCGCGCGCTGTACGACCTGCTCAAATGGGCTCCGACCTCGGCCAACAGCTCGCCGGCGCGTTTTCAGTTCGTGCGCAGCGCGCCGGCCAAGGACAAGCTCATGGCCTGCGTTTCGCCGGGCAATGTGCAGAAGATCCGGCAAGCGCCGGTGACGGCCATCATCGGCATGGACATGGCGTTTCACGACCAGCTGCCGTTTCTGTTTCCGCACACCGACGCGCGCGCCTGGTTCGCCGGCAACCAGGCCAAGATCGCCGAGACGGCGTTTCGCAACTCGTCGCTGCAGGGCGGCTACTTCATCATCGCGGCCAGGGCGCTTGGCCTGGATTGCGGGCCGATGAGCGGCTTCGATGCGGCCAAGCTCGACGCTGCGTTCTGGGCCGGCACCCGGGTCAAGACGAACTTCATCTGCACGCTCGGCGAAGGCGATCCGGCCAAGGTCCTGCAGCGCAACCCGCGCTTGCCGTTCGCGCAAGCCTGCAGCCTGGTGTGACCGTCCTCACGGACCCCTGGTTCTATGCCGTGGCGATTCCCGCGGTGTTGATGATGGGCCTGTCCAAGAGCGGTTTCCTGATCGGCTTCGGCTCCATGGCCACGCCCTTGATGGCATTGGCCGTGCCGGTGCCTCAGGCCGCAGCGATCATGCTGCCGTTGTTGCTGGTGATGGATGTCACCGGCATCCAGCAACTGTGGCGGCAGCGCGATGTTGCGCTGTTGCGATTGCTGTTACCGGCCGGTCTGCTGGGCACGCTGGTCGGCACGCTGCTGTTCGGCGTCTTCTCGTCGGCGGCCGTGTCGGGTGTTGTCGGCGCGATCACGCTGCTGTTTCTCGCCCAGCGACTGCTGTTTCCGCCGCAGCGAGATGCGCCGCCGCCGCCGCGCGCTGCCGGCTTCGTGCTCGCGGTGGCCAGCGGCTTCACCAGCTTCGTGGCCCATGCCGGCAGCCCACCGATTTCGGCCTATGTGCTGCCGTTGAAAATGGAGCCGCTGCGCTTTGCGGCGACGATGGCGGTGTTCTTCGGCGCACTGAACCTGTCGAAGTGGATTCCCTATGCGTGGCTGGGCCTGCTCGACGCGCGCAATCTCGCCACCTCGCTCGTGCTGGTGCCGCTGGCGCCGCTCGGCGTCTGGGCCGGCGTCTGGGCGACCCGGCACATCCCGGCCACCTGGTTCTACCGCATCGCCTACACCGGCATGGCGATCACGGGCGCGAAGCTGCTCTACGACGGGCTGCGTTGATGCACTCTGAGTACGCCGCTGTCGGCGCACGCAGAGCAACTGCACCCCGCCCTGGCCAATCGCGTGGACAAACAGGTTTTGCGTCTGCGTGCTCGGCGCGCGCGGCGCCCACGCTCAGGGTTTTGACACGACGTCGGAGATCTGGATCTCGAGCGCCGTGGCACCCGGCGCCACGGCCGCGGAGAAGCCCTGGAGGTCACCCGGCTGCGGCGTGGCCTCGCCGCGCGCGCTGATGCGTGCGCCGACCACGACACGCGGCGCCGATGACAGCTTGGCTGCCGGCGTCATGGCCATGCTGTCGTCGAGCGTGAAGGCAAGCGGCAGATCCTTGACCTGCTTGCGCACAATGGCCAGCGGCATGCGGGGCCCTTCGGCGGCACGGGCGAAGACAAACAGCGTGTCCTCGGGCCTTGCCTTCGCAGCCAACGCCGGGGCCAGGGTCACGGTGCCGCTGATCGATGTGGCCACCGACGGCGTCGGGGTGGCCGCAGCCGGCTTGGGCGGCGGGCTGGCGGTGGCGACAGCGCCGCCCATGCGCTTGCGAGCCTCGTCGATACCGCCTTGCACCACTTGCACCATCTCGTTGTTCGGCGCCAACTGGACGATCTTGTCCCAGTGCTGCAGGGCCAGCGTGTAGTCCTGGTGATTGAAGGCATGGGTGCCTGCCAGGAACAGGGCCTTGAGGTTGTTCGGGTCGATCTTGAGGGCCTGGTCGATCAGGCGCTTGGGCTCGCCCTCGAGGCTGCGGCCGTTGACCACGGCCAGCGCGTCGGCATAGTCGGCCAGCAGCACGGCGTCATCGCCGCGCAACGCCACCGCTTGCTTCAATGCCGGCACCGCCTGCGCATGGCGGCCGAGCACGGCATGCGAGCGGCCGAGCATGGCCCAGCCGTCGGCGTCCTGGGGGTTGTCCTTCAGCCGCGCGGCCAGTTGGTCGATCATGGCCTCGATCTGTTCGGCCGTCACCGAGTGGCTGTCGCCTCTCGGCGTGTCGGCAGCAGCGGCCAACTCACCGTTCAACGCGCCAGGCGTGCCCAACCAGGCATATCCGGCCACCGCGACCGCGCAGACGAAGCCCGCCAGACCGACCAGCAAGCCCTTGGGGGTCGCTGTCGCCGCGTGGGCGGCAGGCGTCGGCAGATTGACCAGCGCGTCGACGATGCGCTTTTCGAGCGCCTGGCGGGCTTCGTTGTACGGCGCATCGCCGAGCGCGCCCGATTGCTTCAGCGCCGTCAGTTGCTCGAGCTGCTGACGCAACGAGACCACAGACTTCGAGTCGACCGGCAGTGCAGTGCCGCCGCGCCCGCGCCGCCACAACGGCCGCGTCAACAGCGCCACGCTGAGCAGCGCGAGCAGCGCGCCGATCACGACAAACTGGGTCATCGGGTGAGATCTCCAGGAGGGGCTGCGGCCGATGTGTCGGGCTGCAGGAGTTCGTCGTCGGCATCGGGTTCGAACCGGTCCGGCGCGAGTTTCGAACGCCGCCACAACACCAGCGCCAGCCCGCCCAGGCCGATCACCAGCAGCGTCGCCGGGCCGATCCACAGCAGCGCCGTGGTGGCTTTGAATGGGGGCCGGTAGCGCACGAAGTCGCCGTAGCGGTCGGTCATGAACTGCACCACCTGCTCGTCGCTGGCGCCGCGCTGCAATTGTTCGCGCACCTGGTTGCGCAGGTCTTCGGCCAGACCCGAATTCGAATCGGCGATGGTCTGGTTCTGGCACACCAGGCAGCGCAGCTCGGCGGCGATGCGCACCATGCGCGCTTCGAGCGCAGGGTCGGCCGCCGCCGGCACAGCCTGCGCAGCGGACGCGGAGCCTGCGGACCACAGCGCCAAGCAAAGCAACACGGAACACCAAAACACATGCCGATGCGCGCGGCTAAGCAGCCGCCGCGGATCTGGCTTTGCCAGGCCGCCAGCGGGCCTGGCAGGCCGCATGGCCGCCAGACGCGGCCATTCCTCAGCCTGTCCAAGCCGACGCAGGTCGGCTTGGAGCCGCGGGCTTCGGCCCCCCTGGGGGGGAGCGGCGAAGCCGCTGCGGGGGGGGGCCACATCACCCATTGAGTTCTTTCACCAGCGGCACGATGCGCTTTCGAATCACTTCCGGCGTCACCGCGCCGATCTGCTTGAAGCGGATCACGCCTTGCTTGTCGATGACGAAGGTCTCGGGCACGCCGTAGACGCCGAACTCGATGCCGATGCGGCCGTCGCCGTCCCACAGCGACGCGTCGTAGGGGTTGCCGAAGCGCGCCAGCCAGCCGAGGCCGTCTTCGCGCTTGTCCTTGTAGTTCAAGCCGATCATCGGCATCTGCTTGGTGCGCGCCAGTGCCATCAGGTGCGGATGCTCGTCGCGGCAGACCGCGCACCACGAGGCCCAGACGTTGAGCATCCAGACCTTGCCCAGCATGTCTTCGCGGCGGATCGTCTGGTTGGCGTCGTCCAGGCGCGTCAGCGCAAACGCCGGCGCGGGCTTGCCGATCAGCGGCGACGGCACTTCGCGTGGGTCGAGCTTGAGGCCCATCGCGAGAAAGCCGACGAGCACGACGAAGATCGCCAGCGGGATGATGAAGCGCAGGCTCTTCATGGCACCACGCCCGCGGCCGTCGGCGGTGGCGATGCGCTCGCGGCTGGTCGCGCGATAACGCCGGTCGGTGGCGGCCAGGCCGCCGCCGAGCGCCATCAGCAGGCAGCCGCCCCAGATCCAGTCGACGAAGGGCTTGAAGTACACACGCACGACCCAGGCGTTGTCGCCCACCGGCTCACCGAGCGACACGTAGAGGTCGCGCGTGAAGCCGGTGTCGATCGCGGCCTCGGTCATCGGGTTCTGCTGCACGCGGTAGAGGCGTTTTTCCGGGTGCATCGTCGCCACCGGCTTGCCGCCGCGTGTGACCTCGACGAGGCCGCGCGCCGCCGTGTAGTTGGGCCCTTCGACATCGCGCACGCCGCGCCAGGTGAAGACATAGCCGCTCGACCTCGACCGTATCGCCCAACGCCATCTTGACGTCGCGCTCGATGCCGTAGGTGTTGACCATGCGTGACGCCGAAGATGAACGCCGCCACACCCAGGTGCGCCAGCCACATGCCCCACATCGTGCGCGGCACCAGCTTCAGCCGCGCCCACAGGTTCGACGCGGCAACGCTGGCCGGCCGCACGCGCTCGAGCAGGTCGGTGGCCACCGCGAAGACGATCCACCAGCTCATCAGGAAACCGAGCGTGGCCAGCGCCGAGATGCGGCCCGCCAGCCAGCCGGTGACGAGCGCCATGATCACGGTCAACACCGCCGCCCAGCGCAGTCGCCGCGCCAGGCTGGGCAGCTCGGCGGCCTTCCAGCGCGCCAGCGGCCCGATACCCATCAGGAAGACCAGCGGCGCCATCAGCGGCACGAACACGGCATCGAAGTACGGCGGACCGACCGAGATCTTGCCCAGTCCCAGCGCGTCGAGCGCCAGCGGGTACAGCGTGCCCAGCAACACGGTGCTCATCGCCACCACCAGCATCACGTTGTTGCCGAGCAGCATGGTCTCGCGCGACACCAGTTCGAAGCGCGCCCCCAGGCCGACCTGCGGCGCGCGCCAGGCGTACAGCGCCAGCGAGCCGCCGATGACGACGACGAGAAAGGCCAGGATGAACAGGCCGCGCGCCGGATCGGTGGCGAAGGCATGCACCGACGACAGCACGCCCGAGCGGACGAGGAAGGTGCCGAGCAGCGACAGCGAGAAGGCCATGATCGCCAGCAGCACCGTCCACGACTTGAAGGCGCCGCGCTTTTCGGTGACGGCCAGCGAATGGATCAGCGCCGTGCCGACCAGCCAGGGCATGAACGAGGCGTTTTCCACCGGATCCCAGAACCACCAGCCGCCCCAGCCGAGTTCGTAGTAGGCCCACCAGCTGCCGAGCGCGATGCCGACGGTCAGGAACATCCAGGCCGCAGTGGTCCAGGGCCGCGTCCAGCGCGCCCAGGTGGCGTCGAGGTTGCCGCCGATCAGCGCCGCAATCGCAAACGCGAAGGCGACCGAGAAGCCGACGTAGCCCATGTAGAGCATCGGCGGGTGGATCACCATGCCCGGGTCCTGCAGCAGCGGGTTCAGGTCGCGCCCGTCAGGCGGCGCCGGCAGCAGACGCTCGAACGGGTTCGACGTGATCAGCGTGAAGAGCAGGAAGCCGACGCTGATCAGCCCCATCACGGCCAGGATGCGCGCCACCACCGCGCGGCGGCAGGTGGCGGCTGAACGTGCGCCACCGCCAGCGTCCAGCACGATTGAGCATCAACACCCACAGCAGCAGCGAGCCTTCGTGGCTGCCCCAGACGCCGGCGATGCGGTAGTGCAGCGGCAGCGCCGATGTTGCGTGTTCGAGGCGACGTAGAGCACCGAAAAGTCGTTGGCTACGAACGAGGCCGTCAGGCAGGCGAAGGCCACGCAGACGAACAGGCACTGCGCCTGCGCGGCCGGTCGCGCCAGGGCCATCCAGTCGGCGCGGCCGCGCGCCGCGCCGACCAGCGGCAGCGCTGCCCTGCGACCAGGGCGACGCCGAGCGCCAGCATCAGCGCGAAATGGCCGAGTTCGGGAATCATTGTCGCGGCTCCTCGGCACGACCGTGTTGGCGATCTTGCGCGTTGGACTCGCCGGCGCGTTTCAAGGCCTCGGCGGCCTCGGGCGGCATGTAGTTCTCGTCGTGCTTGGCCAGCACCTCGCGCGCGACGAACACGCCGTCGCCTGCAACTGGCCCTGCGCGACCACGCCTTTGCCCTCCTTGAACAGGTCGGGCAGGATGCCGCTGTAGCGACCGGTGATGGTCTGGGCGGTGTCGGTGACGACGAAGCTCGACCTCGGTGCCGTCGCGCTTGACGCTGCCTTCCTCGACCAGGCCGCCGATGCGGAAGGTGCGGCCTGCGGCGCCTCCTTGGCCACCACCTGCGACGGCGAGATAGAAGAACACCAGGTTGCTCTGGAAGGCGTTGAGCACCAGCGCGGCGGCCACGGCGACGGCGACCGACGACGCCGCCGATCAGGGCCAGGCGTTTGTGGCGCGGTTTCATGGTTCAGTGTTCCTCGTGTCGGGGTCGGCGGCGCCGCGGCGGCGCGCGCTGCAGGTGGCGCCGCACGAGCCAGGGCTCGGCCAGCAACAGCGCCGCGGTGACGCCGTACGAGCCCCAGACGTACAAGCCGTAGCCGCCCATCGCAGGAACTCCGACCAGCTGCCCCAGTTCATGTGCTTTTCCTTCGTCGAACTGTCTTCGCGACCCAGTCGGCGTCGTGCTCGCGCTCGAGCACCATCGCCCGCGCGCGCGTGAACACCGCCGCGAAAGCATAGGCCCAGAAGGCCAGGGTCATCATCAGCATGGCCAGTCAGCATGGTGCTGGCCATCTTGGGTGCCGCGGTCAGGCTGACCGTGGCACCCTGGTGCAGCGTGTTCCACCAGCTGCACCGAGAAATAGATGATCGGCACGTTGATCGCAGCCGACGAGCGCCAGCAGTGCGCCGGCCTGGTCGGCGCGCGCGCGGGTCGTCGATGGCGTTGACCAGCGCGATGTAGCCGAGATACAGAAACAGCAGGATCAGTTCCGAGGTCAGCCGCGCGTCCCAGACCCACCAGGTGCCCCAGGTCGGCTTGCCCCAGAAGGCGCCGGTCCACAGCGCGATGAAGGTGAACAGCGCGCCGGTGGGCGCGATCGCCCGCGCCAGCATCGACGCCAGCCGCGCATTGAAGGCCCAGCCGATGGCCGCCCAGAAGGCCATCACCAGGTACAGCACCATCGACATCCAGGCCGCCGGCACGTGGATGAAGATGATGCGGTAGGACTCGCCCTGCGTGGCATCGGTGGGCGCGACGAAGAAGCCGATGTACAGGCCGACGACCGACAGCGCGATGGCGATCGCCCACAACCAGGGCGTCGACCGCCCGGGCCAGCGCGTAGAAGCGCGACGGCGCGGCAAAGGTGAACCAGGAGGTGCGGTGGCTTCATGCGGGTCACTCCATGCGCAATGCGCAGTGCAACGCGCAGGTCGCCAGCGGCGCGCACAACACGGTGAAGATCAGCAGCGCGCCCAGCAGCGAAAAGTGGCCTGTCGGCGGACAGCCCGGCTTCGACCGCGCTGACCGCGCCGGCGCCGAAGATCAGCGCCGGGATCGACAGCGGCACGATCAGCAGGATCAGCAGCACGCCGCCGCTGCGCAGGCCCAGCGTCAGCGCCGCACCCATGCCGCCGAGCAGGCTGACAGGATCGGCGTGCCGAGCAGCAGCGAGGCCACCAGCGCCGCCAGCGATCGGGCTGCTCATGCCGAACAGCAGGCCGATCAGCGGCGCCGCCAGCAGCAGCGGCAGCGCCGGTCAGCAGCCAGTGCGCGGCCGCCTTGGCGCCGGCGATCAGGCTGCCGGGGTGGCCGCGACAGCAGCATCTGCTCGAGCGAGCCGTCGGCATGGTCGCCGGCGTACAGGTTGGCCACCGACAGCATCGATGCCAGCAGCGCGCAGACCCAGACGACGCCCGGCGGCGATCTGGCGCAGCATCTGCGGCTCGGGGCCGACGCCGAGCGGAAACAGGCTGACCGCGACGATGAAGAAGACCACCGGCAGCAGCGCCTCGACACGGCGCCGCGAGGCCACGCGCACGTCGCGGCTGTAGATGGTGGCAAAGACGGAAGCCATGCGTTGTGCGAATTCAGCGCGCCGCGGCGAACGCGTCGAGGTCGAAGGTGGTCATCGGCGGCGCCCCGGCGCCTGCAGCCTGGTGGCTGGTCAGCAGCACGCTGCCGCCGCGCGCCAGGTGTTCGTTGAGCAGGGCGTTGACGCTGTCGATGCCGTCGCTGTCGAGCGCGTCGTAAGGCTCGTCGAGGATCCAGAGAGACGCCCGGCGTTCCAGCGCCAACCGCGCCAGCGTCGCCCGCCGGCGCTGGCCCTGCGACAGCGTGCGCACCAGCGCATCGCGCCGCGAGCCCATGCCGACGCGCTCGAGTGCCTGGTCCAGCGCGGCGATATCGTCATCGCGACCATGCAGCCGGGCCAGGAAACGCAACGACTCGGTGACGTTCAGGTCGTCTTTCATGGCGCTGGCATGCGCGATGTAGAGGCGGCGCCGCGCCATGTCCGCTGCCTGACGCACCGGCACGCCACCCCAGGTGATGCTGCCCGATTCGGGAACCGCCAGCCCCGCGGCCAGACGCAGCAGGCTGGTCTTGCCGCGCCCGTTGCGCCCGCGCAGCCAGGTCGCCTGGCCGGCACCGACGCTGAAATTCACGCCGCTGAACAGCCGCCGGTTGCCGCGGCGGCACGCCAGGTCGACCGCTGCCAAGGTGGGCAGATCCGCCGTGTCAGAACGACTGGCGGGCGCCGAGAGAGTGGTTGGCACGGTGGGACGATTCCTTCGTGGTCATGGTCAATGTCGGATCGAGAGTGTCTGCTGAGATGAGTGCGGATCGGCCCGGTTCACGGGTTGGTCCCGGCTGCAGTGACCCACGCTCCCGGATCACGGATACGGATGCGGTCGTACTGTAGCGAGCGCGCGCACACCCGGCTCCCGTCAATCTTCGCCGGCCACCCACCCTGCGCCGGCCGAGCGGCTGTCCCTGCGCTGCCGCTCCTCGGTCATGAACTGCTCCATCTGCGCGCGGCCGATCTTGGACATGGCGATCAGTTTGGACTCGTCCTTGAAGTGCGGCGCCGCCTCTTCGAGTTGCTCGACGTTGTGGCGGCGAAAGCGCAGCGCCAGATTGCGCGCCTGGTGGCGCTCGAAGCCCAGGGCTTCGAGAACGCCGCGCGCGCTCATCAAGGCGGCGTCGAAGGTTTCGCGCTCGATGAAGGTGACGCCGCGGTCGCGCAGCTGGTACCAGTGCTGGACGTTGCGTGCCCGGGCCACGATCTGCAGTTGCGGGAAGTGCTCGCGCGCCATGTCGACCAGGGCCAGGCTCCGATCGACGTTGTCGATGGCCACGACGAGCACGCGCGCTTGGCCGGCGCCGGCCATGCGCAGCAGGTCCAGCCGCGTCGCGTCGCCGTAGAACACCTTCAGGCCGAAGCGGCGGATGCCTTCGATCGCCTCGCTGTCGTAGTCGAGGATGGTCGGCGTCAGGCCGTTGGCCATCAGCAGCCGGCCGACGATCTGACCATAGCGGCCGAACCCGGCAATGATGACCTGCTCGTTCTGCGGCTGGTCGAGTTCGTCCATCGTCGCCGCGCCTTGTCGCGTCAACCGCGGCACCAGCCATTTGTCGGCCAGCACCAGCGCCAGCGGCGACATCAGCATCGACACCGCCACCGCGGCGACGAGCAGCGATGCGGTCGGCGCATCGATCACCGTGGCCTGCTGAGCCGCCTGGAAGACGACGAAACCGAACTCGCCGCCTTGTGCGAGCAGGATCACGAACACCGGCCGTTCGGCGATCGGGATCGGCATCGAGCGCGCGATGACGAGCATGACGATGACCTTGATGACCAGAAAACCGAGCACGATGGCCGCCACCAGCGCGGGCTGCGTGAGGACCACGGCAAAGTCGATGCTCATGCCCACGGCGATGAAGAACAGGCCGAGCAGCAGGCCCTTGAACGGCTCGAGATCGGTCTCCAACTCGCGGCGGTACTCGCTTTCGGCCAGCAGCACACCGGCCAGGAAAGCGCCGAGCGCCATCGACAGGCCGACCGCATGCATCAGCGCCGCGGTGGCGACGACCAGCAGCAGCGACGCCGCGGTGAAGATCTCCGGCGTCTTGCTGCCGGCGATCCAACGCAACAGCGGGCGCAGCAGCAGGCGGCCGCCGAGCAGCAGCGCGGCGATCACCGCCGCCGCCTTGGCCGCGCCCCACCAGCCACTGCCCGCAGCCTGGCCGGCCTGTGAGGCGAGCAGCGGCAGCAGCGCCAGGATCGGAATCGCCGCCACGTCCTGGAACAGCGCGATCGCCAGCACCCCCTGGCCGGCATTGGTGGGCATTGCGTTGCGCTCGCCGAGCACGGCCAGGCCGATCGCCGTCGACGACAGTGCCAGCCCGAGTGCCGCTGCCAGGGCGAGCGGCCACGGCACCTCGAACAGCAGGGCGACCCCGCACATCAAGGCCGCACTGGTCGCCACCTGCGCCGTGCCCCAGCCGAAGATCGGCCGTCGCATGGCCCACAGGCGCCGCGGCTCGAGTTCGAGTCCGACCAGGAACAGCATCAGGACGACGCCGAACTCGGCGAACGACAGGATCGTCTGCGCATCGGTGACGAGCTTCAGGCCCCAAGGGCCGATCGCGATGCCCGCGGCCAGGTAGCCGATGATCGAGCCGAGGCCGAGCGCGCGCGCCAGCGGCACGGCGATCACGGCGGCGGCCAGGTAGATCAGGCTTGTGGTCAGCCAGCTGGTATGTTCCATGCGCGTCAATGGTGTGATGAGCGGGGCACGCTCATGCTGGGCGCTCCTGCGCGCCCACTTCGAGCACCTCACAGGCCGGCATGTCTTCTATCTCGGGCCAATCGGGGTAGCTGCCGAGCCGCTCGCTGAAGACCTGTGCATGCGCCGCCAGCGCGGCCTCGCTGACCCGGTGCGCGCCATGCAGCAGCAGCGGCGGCAGAAAGCGCATGCCGGCCAGGGCGGCGGTTTGCTCGTAGGGCGGCAGGAAGGCATCGATGAAGTGGCGGTTGGTGCCCTGCGGACGGTAGCTGTCTTCGCCGCCGCCGGTGGAGGCGACCAGCCAGAGGTCCTTGCCGGCCAGGGCGCGTCCGCCCGGACCATAGGCCCAGCCGAAGGCGAAGACATCGTCGAGCCAGAGCTTCAACAGCGGCGTCAGGCCGTACCAATGCAGCGGCTGCAGCCAGACCACGAGCTGCGCGGCAGCGAGCGCGCGCTGCTCGGCGGCGACGTCGATCAGGTAGTCGGGGTAGAGCGCGTAGAGATCGCGCACCCGTACACGGTCGGCCAGTGCCGATGCAGCGGCAGCGCGCATCATCGACGCATTGACGCGCGAATGTTCGAGATGCGGATGCGCGGCGAGAACGAGGATTTGCGTCAAGACGTTGCGGGTTGCCTCGGTGGGCACGCTGTATGCGTTCGTTACCATACCTGCAATCGCGGAGGAGTCTGCATGGTGGTGATCGTCGCGGTCCAACCTGGGCGGCGTATGAGCAAGGGCACGGTGGCGACCGCGCCGGCAGCAGCGCGCCGCGCAGCCGTGCGGGCGGCGCCATGAAGCACTTCGCCCGTCTGGCCGACTTGTCTGCGCTGGTCGGCCATGAGTTCGCGCACAGCGATCCGGTCGTGATCGACCAGGCGCGCATCGACGCCTTTGCACATGCCACCGGCGACCGGCAATGGATCCACGTCGACCCGCAGCGTGCCGCCAGTGGCCCGTTTGGTGCGACCATTGCGCATGGGTTTCTCACGCTCGCCCTGCTGCCCACGCTGATGCAATCCTCGTTTGCCATCGACGATGTGCGCATGGGCGTCAACTATGGCCTCAACCGGGTGCGCTTTCCGGCGCCGGTGCCCACCGGCAGCCGCGTGCAGGCGCGCTTCAAGCTGCTGGCCTTCGAGCCGATCGACGGCGGCGCCCAGCTGACGATCGAAGCGACGATCGAGCGCCTCGGTCATGCCAAGCCGGTGTGCGTGGTCGAACAGGTTGTGCGGCAATACACACAGTGATTGAGGTGCTCGATGAAGGTCCTGCTCGTCGATGACCACCCGCTGATCCTGGCGGCGCTGCAAAGCGTGATCCGCGGCCTGGGTGACGATGTCACGGTGGTCGGTGTCGGCACGGAGCGCGAAGCGCGCGCGGCGTTGAAGCGCGATCCCGACTATGACCTGGTGCTGCTCGACCTGCAGCTCGGCGCCAGCGACGGCTTCGACCTGCTGGCCGACCTGCGCAAGGCCTATCCGGCGCTGCCGATCGTCGTTGTCTCGGCGTCGGACCGCGCCAGCGATGTCATTCGTGCCATCGATGCCGGTGCCATGGGCTTCGTGCCCAAGCGCGCCAGCAACGAGACGCTGTTCGAGGCCCTGACCCTGGTCATGAGCGGTGGCATCTATGTGCCGCCGATGACGCTGGGCATGCAGCGCGCGCCGGAGCCGGCGCCCGAAGGCGACACGGTGCCCGACGTGATGCGCCCGCGACTGGCCGACGCCGTTCTCGACGAGATCGGGCGCAGCGCCGGCATTGCGCGGCGCCAGGAAGAGGCGCCGAGTTTCGAATCGCTCGGCCTGTCCAGGCGCCAGTCCGACGTCCTGGCCCACCTGCTCAAAGGCATGCCCAACAAGCTGATCGCGCGCGAGATGGGCATCTCGATTGAAACAGTGAAAGATCACGTCGCCGCGGTGCTGCGCGCACTCAACGTGTCGTCGCGTACCCAGGCCGTGCTGGCGGTCAGCCAGATGACGCGGCGCGGTGCCACCGGGCAGGGCTGGAGATCGTCGAAATGACGCCGCGCATGGCATGACGACCGCAGTCAAGCGCGGCCCGATCCACAGCCAGAACGACGCCGAACGCGCCGACCATGTGCGCGCGCTGTTCGAGCAGATGCCGGCCGTGCTGGTCGGCAATGCCATCGGCATCGCGCTGGTCGTGTCCGCGTTCTGGCCGCTGGCGCCGTGGCCGCGCATCGGCGGTTGGCTGCTGCTGGCGCTGCTGCTCTGGGCCGCGCGCCTGGCCCACCACCTGCGCTACCGCCGGCGCCGCGATGCCGATGTCGACACCGTGCTGCGCTGGCGCACCAGTTGGCGCGTGCTGGTGCTGATGCAGGGCCTGGTGTGGCCGCTCGCCGCCTGGTTGTTCTGGGGTCTGGGGTCGACCTATCACACGCTGGCGCTGATCCTGATCGCCATGAGCTACATGTTCGCGTCGGTGCAGCTGCTGTCGCCGCAGCCGGCACTGTTCGTCGCCTTCGTCTCGATCGTGCTGCTGCCGATCATCGCGCGCGTGGCCAGCGACGCCTCGCGGCCCTGGAATCTGCAGCTGGCGCTGGTTCTCGGCCTGATCTTCGGCATCACGCTGCTGATGGGGCGAACGTATCGCGACGCGTTGTCGCAGGCCATCGTGCTCAAGCAGCAGACCGAGCACCTGGCCGAGCAGTTGAAGCACGAAAAGGCACTGGCCGACGAAGCCCGCCGCGCCGCCGAAGCGGCCAATCGCGCCAAGACGCAGTTCTTCGCCGCCGCCAGCCATGACCTGCGCCAGCCGCTGCACGCCATGGGGCTGTTCGCCGAGGCCCTGCGGCAACGCAGCGAAAAACAGCAGACCGACCCCGAGGTCGTGTCGCTGGTCAACAGCATCAACCAGAGCGTCGATGCGCTCGAAGGACTGTTCGGCGAGTTGCTCGACATGACGCGCATCGACAGCGGCGGCGTCGATGTGCAGCCGGCGCCGGTGCGCATCAAGGACCTGTTCTCGCGGCTGCGCCTGAACTTCGAACCGGTGGCGTTCGAGAAAGGCCTGGCGCTGTCGTTCCACGGTGCGCAGCGCGTGGCCCACAGCGACGGCCTGCTCGTCGAGCGCATCCTGCGCAACCTGGTCAGCAACGCCATCCGCTACACCGAAGACGGCGGCGTGCTCGTGGCCTGCCGGCCGCGCCATGGCAAGCTGTTGCTGCAGGTCTGGGACAGCGGCGTTGGCATCTCGCAAGCGAACCTGCCGCATGTCTTCGACGAGTTCTACCAGGTGCACGGCAATACGCCGCTGGCCGCGCACCAGAAGAAGGGCCTGGGCCTCGGCCTTTCCATTGTCAGGAAGCTCGCCGATCTGCTCGAGGCGCCGCTGACCGTGCGCTCGGTCGCCGGCCGCGGCAGCGTGTTCACGTTCGAAGTGCCGGTGGGCCGCGAACCGCGCACCATCTCGCCGCCGCCGCCGTCCAGCGCCGCGCACCTCGGCCTGACGCTCGACGGCCGGCGCATCGTCGTCGTCGAAGACGAGCCGGCGGTGCGCGAGGGCCTGCTCGTGCTGCTGCAGTCCTGGGGCGCGCAGGTCGAGGCGCTGGCCGATCTACCCGCGGTGCAGGCCTGGCGCGCCGACCCCGAGCGCGAACCGCCCGATCTGCTGATCGTCGACTACCGCCTGCCCGACGGCGCCACCGGCATTCAGGCCCTGGCCGCGCTCCGCGCCCGCTGGCCCGGCCTGACGCTGCCCGCCATCGTCGTCACCGGCAGCAGCCTCGGCGGCCACGAAGACGAGTCGGCCAAGCACGATTTTCATCTGCTGATCAAACCGGTGCTGCCGAACAAGCTGCGGGCGATGATCGGCTTCAAGCTGGGACAACGCTAGGCGCGGTTGCCAACAAGTGCCGTGCGAGATGTCGCACCCGCCATGCGGCCACCTTCAGCCCGGGCGCAGTCCTGCCGAACTCGTGATGGCCCATCGCCGTCACCATGTCCGCCACGATCCTGCCGCTGCGCCCTGTCGCGCATTCACCGCTGCCGAGCATTGCCGTCGACGAGGCGGCGCCGGGGGCATTGCGCGTGCTCGAGCAGGCCGGCCTGGGCATTGCACTCGTGCAGCAGCGGCGCGTCGCCAGCTGCAACCAGCGTTTCGCCGAGCTCTACGGCTGCGGCGAACCGTTGGACCTGATCGGTTCGTACACACGCGACTTGTATGCCAACGCCGACGACTTCCATGCGCTGGGCCAGATGGCCTACCCGGTGATGGCCGAGGGCCGGCCGTTCAAGATCGAATTGCCCCAGCGCCGGCGTGACGGGCAGGTTTTCTGGGCGCGCTTGACCGGCACGCTGCTCGATCCGCAGGACAGCGCACGCGGCTCGGTCTGGATGGTCGATGACATCGATGCCCGCAAGTCCGCAGAGGCGGCGCTGGCCAGCGTGCGCGAGCAGCACCACCTGATCCTCGACAACGTGCTCGTCGGCGTCAGCTTCCTGCGCGACCGCTGCGTGACACAGTGCAATCGCGCATTCGAGCAATTGTTGGGCTGGGAGCCGGGTGAACTGTCGGGCCGATCGTCGCGCGAGTGGTACCTGAGCGACGCCGACTGGGAGGCTGCAGGACAGCGCTGCGATGAACCGTTCCGGCAGGGCCGCGCCTTCGAGGGCGAGATGGTGTTGCGCCACCGCGATGGCCGCGCCATCGAGTGCGAGGTGCGGGCCAAGGCGATCGACCCCGAGCGACCGGCGCTGGGCTCGATCTGGATCACCCTGGACATCACCGCGCGCAAGGCCGCCGAGTGCGCGCTGCGCGACACGCAGGCCGACCTCGAGCGCCAGGTGCGTGAGCGCACCGAGGCGCTGAACCGCACGGTGCGGGAGCTCGAGCAGAAGGTCACCGAACAGCGGCAGGCCGAAGCCCGCATCGCGCGCATGGCGCACTATGACACTCTGACGGGCCTGCCCAACCGCGCGCTGCTCGACGAACGCTGCCGCACTGCGTTGGCCGAGGCCCTGCGCTGTCAGTCGAGCGCGGCGCTGCTCTTCCTCGATCTCGACCACTTCAAGACCGTCAATGACTCGCTCGGACACCGCTTCGGCGATGCGGTGCTGGCCGAGCTGGCGCGGCGGCTCGTGCGTTGCGTGCGAGCGAACGACACCGTTGCGCGCCTGGGTGGTGATGAGTTCGTACTGCTGCTGGCCGATGCCGATGTCGTCGGTGCGCGTCAGGCCGCCGAGCGCGTGCTGGCCTCTGCACAGGAGCCCTTTCGCATCGACGGCCAGGAGCTGACGGTGACGCCTTCGCTCGGCATCGCCATGGCGCCGCGCGACGGTGCCGATCTCGACGAGCTGTCGCGCGCGGCCGACGCAGCGATGTACCGCGCCAAGGCCTCGGGACGCAACACCTGGTGCTTCTTCTCGGCCGAGTTGAAGGCGCAGACCGATCGCACGCTGCAGTTGTCCAACGCGCTGCGCCGCGCCATCGAGCGCGATCAGCTGTCGCTGGTCTATCAGCCGCAGATGGACCTGGCCAGCGGGCGCATCTTCGGCGCCGAGGCGCTGCTGCGTTGGCAACACGCAGACTTCGGCATCGTCTCGCCTGCCGAGTTCATCCCGATTGCCGAGTCCACGGGTTTGATCCTGCCGATCGGCCAGTGGGTGCTGGAGCAGGCCGCATGGCAACTGGCGGCCTGGGACCGCGACGGCTTGACGCCGCTGACCGTGGCGGTGAACGTGTCGTCGGTGCAATTGCGGCAGCCCGACCTGCCGGCGCTGGTGCGGCGCACGCTGCAAGCAGCCGGCGTCGGTGTCGAGCGGCTCGAAGTCGAGCTCACCGAGGGCGCGGCCATGCAGGATCCGCAGGCCGCCATCGCGATCATGAACGCGCTCTACGAGAACGGCACCGAGTTGTCGATCGACGACTTCGGCACCGGCTATTCATCGCTGGCCTATCTGAAGCGCTTTCCGGTCGGCAAACTGAAGATCGATCGCAGCTTCGTCAGTGACATCGGCTGCGACGCCGGTGATCGCGCGATCGTCGAAGCCATCATCCGCATGGCCGCGAGCCTGGGCATGCGCACCGTGGCCGAAGGCGTGGAGACCGAGGAGCAACTGGCCTTCCTGCGCCAGCGCGGCTGCAACGCGATGCAGGGCTACCTGCTCAGCAGGCCGCTGCCGGCGGCCGAGTTTGCGCGCTTCGTGCGCGCGCATGCTCAGGAAGGTTGATAGGCCAGGCGCACGTAGATCGGTGCAAAGGCTTCGGCCTGCGTGACTTCGACCAGACGTTCCCGGGACAGTTCGAGCAAGGCGATGAAGGTCACGACGACGACCGGCACGCCGCGGGCCGTGTCGAACAGGTCTTCGAAGACCGCAAAGCGCCGGCCTTGCAGATGCCGCAGGACGATGCTCATGTGTTCGCGCACCGACAGCTGTTCGCGCGTGATGTGGTGATGCTGCACCAGGCGCGCGCGATGCAGGATGTCGCGCCAGGCGTCGCGCAGGTCGAGCGCGATGACGTCGGGAAAGCGCGGCTCCAGGCTCTGCTCGATGGCGACCTGCGCGCGCAGGAAATCGCGGCCGAGTACCGGCAGGGCGTCAATGCGTGCTGCGGCCAGCTTCATCTGCTCGTACTCGAGCAGGCGGCGCACCAGCTCGGCGCGTGGGTCTTCGGGCTCGCTGCCGTCGTCGGTCTTCCTTGCCGGCAGCAGCATGCGGCTCTTGATCTCGATCAGCATTGCCGCCATCAGCAGGTATTCGGCAGCGAGTTCCAGGTTGCGCACGCGGATCTCGTCGACATAGCGCAGGTACTGGCGCGTCACTTCGGCCAGCGGAATGTCGAGGATATTGAAGTTCTGCTTGCGGATCAGGTAGAGCAGCAAGTCGAGCGGGCCCTCGAAGGCTTCGAGAAATACTTCGAGCGCGTCCGGCGGGATGTACAGGTCCTGCGGCATCGCGAACAGCGGCTCGCCGTACAGGCGCGCCACGGCCACGGCGTCGATGTCCTTGGGCGGCAGTTCAGCCACCGCCACCGGGTCGGCCGGCGGCGGCAGGATGTCGATCGTCGTGTTCAAGTCTTTGTCTGGTAGACGTAGGGCTGCTGCGGCACCTCGGCCTGCTGCCACTTGGCCAGGGCCTCGCGGTCCTGCGCCCGGTCCCACAGGCGCGCGCGGCCGGCACGTTGCTCCGCTTCGAGCGTCGGCTTGCGCTCTTTCAGCGCTTCGATGAATTGCGTGGCTTCAGAGCGGTACGGTTTCCAGAACAGCGGCATGGCGAGGACCTGACAGGAGGTTCGAGGGCAGAGGGCAGAATCCGGCGTTTGCACCAGTTTAACGGGGGCGCTTCATGCGGCTGTTGTTCAAGGGGATGGTCATGGCATCGTTGTTCGGTGCGCTGCTTGCGCTGCTGGGTTGTGACCCGCAGAAGATCGCCAAGCTCGAGGAGGGCGTGGCCACCGAGGCCGATGTGCGCACGCAGTTCGGCGAACCGCATGCCACCTACAACGAGGCCGACGGCAGCAAGACCTTCGAGTACAGCCGCCAGCCCGAGGGCCAGGTGGCCTACATGATCACCATCGGCGCCGACGGCAAGATGAGCGCGCTGCGCCAGGTGCTCAAGACGAGCGAGTTCGCCAAGATCAGGCCCGGCATGGACAAGGCCGAAGTGCGGCGCGTGCTCGGCAAGCCGGCCAAGACCGCCAAGTTCGACCTCAAGCCCGATGAAGAACACTGGGACTGGCGCTGGCTCGACGGCCAGGTGTCGATGATCTTCAGCGTCACCTTCGACCGCGACGGCAAGGTCATGACGAGTGCGGTCAGCGACGATCCGCGCCAGAACCAGACCAAGCCCTGAGCCGGCGTCGCGGGCGATGAGCGCGGCCGAGCGAGTGGGCCGCCTCAACGCGCCGGCGCGCGCCAGCGCTCGACATGGCGGCCGACGCGCTGCATCGCCAGGTCGACGACGATCGCCAGCCAGCCGACCAGCAGCGCGCCCTGGATCACGTAGGCGGTGTTGAAGCCCGACAGGCCGACGATGATCGGCGAGCCCAGCGTGCTGGCGCCGACCGTCGAGGCGATGGCCGCGGTGCCGATGTTGATGACCACCGAGCTGCGCACACCGGCCAGCAGCACCGGCAGCGCCAGCGGCAGCTCGATGCGCAGCAGGCGTTGCCGCCCGGTCATGCCGGCACCGTCAGCGGCGTCGAGCGCAGCCTGCGGCACCGCCTCGAGCCCGGCAATCGTCGCCCGCGTGATCGGCAACAGGCCGTAGAGCGCCAGCGCGATCAGCGCCGGCAGCGCGCCGAAACCGATCAGCGGCACCGCAATGGCCAGCACCGCCACCGGCGGCACGGTCTGGCCGACGGCGACCAGGGATTCGACGAGCGGCCGGAACTCGCGCCCGCTGCGACGGCTGACGAAGATGCCCGCCGACACCCCCACCAGCAGCGACAGCGCGCTCGACGCAGCGACCAGCGCCACATGCGCGGCGAGCAGCGAGAGGAAACTGCTCTGCGCATAGAGCGGCCGGTCGAGTGCCGGAAACGCTGCGGCGAACAGCGGCTCGAGCCCCGGCATGCCGATCGCGAGCAGCAGCAACGCCGCCGCGGCCCACGGCAGCGGGTCGCGCAGCAGGCTCTCGGTCCGGGCCGGCGGGGTCATGGCTTGCCGTTGAGCAGATCGGTGAAGTGAAGCGCACCCAGCGGCCGGCCGTCGGCATCGACCACCGGCAGCCGCTCGGCATGGCGCTCGACGAAGATCGACAGCGCATCGCGCAGGCTCATCGTCGCGGGCAGGGCGTCGCCGTCAGCGCCTTCGACAGCTTCGCCGGTCCGCACGCGCTCGGCCACGCGCTGCAGGCCGAGCAGCTTGAGGCCCAGGTCGCTGCCGCCGATGTAGTCGCGGACGAAGTCGTTGGCGGGGTCGGCCAGCAGCTGCGCTGCCGTGCCGTCCTGCACGATGCGGCCGTTGTCGAGCAGCACGATGCGCGTGGCCAGTCGAAGGGCCTCGGCGATATCGTGCGTGACCAGGACGATGGTCTTGGCCGAGGCCTGGTGGATGCGCGCCAGTTCGTGCTGCAGCGATTCGCGCGTCAGCGGGTCGAGGGCGCCGAAGGGTTCGTCCATCAACAGCACATCGGGGTCGGCGGCCAGCGCGCGGGCCACACCCACGCGCTGCTGCTGGCCGCCCGACAACTGCGACGGGTAGCGCTCGCGATAGGACGCCGGTTCGAGCCCGAGCAGCGCCAGCAGTTCGTCGACACGCGCTGCGATGCGCTGCGGCGGCCAGCCGAGCAGGTCCGGCACGGTGGCGATGTTGCGCGCCACGCTCCAGTGCGGGAACAGGCCGATCGACTGGATCGCATAGCCCATGCGGCGGCGGATGTCCTCGGGCCGGAACGAGCGGATCTCTTCGCCCTGGAACAGGATCAGACCGCTGTCGTGCTCGACCAGGCGGTTGATCATCTTCAGCAGCGTCGATTTGCCCGAGCCCGAGGGGCCGATCAGCACCACCAGCTCGCCACGGCCGATGGCCAGCGATACATCGTCGACCGCACGCGTGGCGCCGAACGTCTTGCCGACATGGCGCAATTCGATCATCGGGCGCGCTCCTGCATCGCGCCACCGAGTGCGGCCAACGCGCCATCGGCCACCAGCGCCAGACCGACCACCGGCAATACACCGAGCAGCACCAGATCGAGGGCGGTGCTGGCCAGGCCCTGGAACACCAGTGCGCCGAAGCCGCCGGCGCCGATCAATGCCGCCACCACCGCCAGGCCGATGACCTGCACCGTGGTCACGCGCAGGCCCGACAGCAGCACCGGCAGAGCCAGCGGCACCTCGACGCGCCAGAACACCTGCTGCCGGGTCATGCCCATGCCGGTGGCCGCTTCGACCGCGGCCGCCGGCACCTGGCGCAGGCCCGACGAGGTGCCGTGCACGATCGGCAGCAGCGCATACAGCGTCAGCGCGATCACCGCGGGCAGCAGCCCGATGCCGCGGATGCCCCAACCCGGCAGCGCTGCGGCCAGGCTCGACAGCGGCGCGATCAGCAAGGCGAACAGCGCAATCGACGGCACCGTCTGCACGATGTTGAGCGCGGCAAACAGCGGCCGCGCGACGCGTTCATCCCGCGCCGCGGCCACGCCCAGCGGCACGCCGATGACGAGCGACGGCAACAGCGTTGCACCGACGATCTGCAGATGGCGCCATCCGGCAGCGCGGAACACCTCCTCGCGGTTGCCGTATTCCTTGAGCAGCGACAACGCGTCGAGGCCGCCCGACAACAGCAGCGTCGCCAGCGGCAACCAGAGGGCCGCATGTGCGGCGCCGCGCCACCGCGGTGGCAACGCCAGGCGCTGCAGCGCGTCGGCGGCGGCCAACCAGGCCAGCAAGGCCAACAACCAGAAGCCACCACTCAGCGAGACGCGGGCCAGGCTCGACAGCTGCAACGCCTGGCCGCTGGCCTCGCGCCCGGCCAGCCACGCCAGGCCGGCGATCAGCAGCGACGCGGCCACGACAACGGCGATGTGCGTGGCTCGCCTGGCCGGCGCAAACACCGCCAGCACCAGCAGCGCCGCGGGCAGCCACAGCGGCGCGCCGCCGCCGGCCGTCAAGTCATGCAGCGCCACGCCGTTGCCCGAAACCAGCCGGTTTGCCGCGACGCTGACCAGGGGCATGGTCAGCGCCACGGCCAG
Source organism: uncultured beta proteobacterium (assembly GCA_963706685.1). Classification (GTDB taxonomy): domain Bacteria; phylum Pseudomonadota; class Gammaproteobacteria; order Burkholderiales; family Burkholderiaceae_C; genus CADEEN01. The sequence continues at coordinate 229,553 of CAVPMY010000017.1, read as the reverse complement.
CGCTGCCAGCACCAGCACGCCCAGGACGCGGTTGCGGATCAACGGCGCGCGGCGCGCGTTTTGTGGGATCGCCAGTGCCGCCACTGGCGATCCGTTCACTTGGCCAGACCGACGGCCTTCAGGTGGTTGGCGGCCACCTTCTTGGCGTCCTGACCTTCGAGCGCGATCTGGGCATTCAGGCGTTGCAGCGTCGCCGTGTCGAGCGTCTTGAACAGCGGCGCCAGCAGCGTGGCGATCTTCGGCTGCTTGTCGAGCACCGCCGCGCGGACGACCGCGGCCGGCGCGTACACCGGCTGCACGCCGAGGTTGTCGTCGAGCACGACCAGCCCGAGCGCGGCCACCGGTCCGTCGGTGCCGTAGGCCATGGCCGCGTTGACGCCCGAGGTCTGCTCGGCAGCGGCCTTGATCGTCACCGCGGTGTCGCCGCCGGCCAGCAGCAGCAACTGGTCCTGGGTCAGCTTGAAGCCGTAGGCGGACTGGAAGGCCGGCAAGGCATCCGGGCGTTCGGCAAACTCGGCCGACGCCGCGAGCTTGACCTTGCCGCCGCCGGCCACCCACTTGCCGAAGTCGGCCATCGTCTTGAGTTTGTTGGTGCTGGCCACATCCTTGCGCAGCGCGATCGCCCAGGTGTTGTTGGCCGGCGCCGGTGTCAGCCAGACCAGCTTGTATTTTTCGGCGTCGAGCGCCTTCACGCGCTGGTAGCCGGCGTCGAGTTTCTTCCACGCCGGATTCTTTTCGTCGCTGTGGAAGAACGCGCCATTGCCGGTGTACTCGGGGTAGAGGTCGATCTCGCCGGCGACGAGCGCCGCGCGCACGATCTTGGTGTTGCCGAGCTGCAGCTTGTTTTCGGTCTTGATGCCGCCGCCTTCGAGCACTTGCACGATCAGGTTGCCGAGCAGCGAGCCTTCGGTGTCGATCTTCGAGCCGACGCGCACGGCCTGTGCATGGACCGCGCCGGCCATGAAGAGGGCCGACACCACGGCCACTGCGCCGACGCGTCGCGAATCAATCCAGCTCATGGCAAGCTCCATCTCGTCAACGATGCGGGCAATGGTAGCCCTTGCAGCTTCGGACCGTGGCGCGCCGGCGTCATTGGCCCTTGCCGCCGAAGGCCGCCGCCGCCGTCGGCACGATCGACTCCTCGCCCAGGTCGGCGGCAAAACCCGAGCGCCGCATCAGCGACAGCGGCTGCTCGTTGACGTTGGCCAGGACGAGCGCCGTGCCGGCCTTGCGCAAGGTCTTGTGCAGGTGGCCGAGCGCCTCCAGGCCCGAGGTGTCGAGCATGATCAGCCGGTGCATCTCCAGCACCACGGCCCGTGTACCGGCAGGCAACTGCGCGGGCAGGGCCTCGATCTTGCCCACCGCGCCGAAGAACAGCGAGCCGACGAGCTCGAAGCAGACCACGCCCTCGGGCAGCGGCCCGGCGTCGTACGGCTGCACCTTGAACAGCGTGCTCATGCGGTAGATGAAGAACACGCAGGCCAGCACCAGGCCGACTTGCACGGCCACGGTGAGGTCGAAGATCACCGTCAGCAGGAACGTGCCGAGCAGGATGGTGCGGTAGGGCAGGCTGAACTGCCGCAGCCGAATGAACTCGCGCCATTCGCCCATGTTGCGGGCCACGAACAGCAGGATGCCGGCCAACGCCGCCAGCGGCACGTGAACGGCCAGCGGCGCAGCGACCAGCACGACGGTCAACAATGTCAGCGCGTGCACGATGCCGGCCACCGGCGTCGTGCCGCCGGCGCGCACGTTGGTCACGGTGCGTGCGATCGTGCCGGTGACGGGCATGCCGCCGAAGATCGGCGTCACCATGTTGGCCACGCCCTGCGCCATCAGTTCCTGGTTGGGGTCATGTTTGGCCGTGTTGCTGACGTTGTCGGCGATGCGTGCGCAGAGCAGCGACTCGATGGCGCCGAGCAGCGCAATGGTCAGGGTCGGGATCAGCAGCTGTTTGGCGCTCTCCCATGAAAACGGCGGCAGCGCCAGATCGGGCAGCGAACGTGGAATGCCGCCGAAGCGCGTGCCGATGGTTTCCACCGGCAGCGTCAGGTACCAGTTCAGCAGCGTCATCGACACCAGCGCCACCACCGGCGCGGGGACCCGCGACAGGGCCGACAGCGAGCGCTCCGCCACCGGCCTTTGCTTCAGCGCGGTGCCCGCAAACAGCTTCGGCCACAACCACAGCAGGCCGAACGAGGACACGCCGATGGCCAGGGCCAATGGGTTCACGCTGCCCAGGTTCGCCCACACGGCGCCGATCTGGGAAAAGAAGTCGGCCGGCATCTTGTCGATGCGCAGGCCCAGCAGGTCCTTGAGCTGCGACAGGGCGATCAAGACGGCAATGCCGTTGGTGAAGCCGATGACGATGGGCACGGGGATGTAGCGCACCAGGGCGCCGAGCTTGAACAGGCCGAGTGCGAACAGCAACGCGCCGGCCAGCGCGGTCGAGATCAGCAGGTTGGTCAGCCCATAGCGATCGACGATGCCGAAGATGATGACGATGAAGGCACCGGCCGGTCCGCCGATCTGCACGTTCGAGCCGCCGAGCGCCGAGACCAGCAAGCCGCCGACGATCGCGGTGATGATTCCTTGTTCGGGCTTGAGGCCGCTGGCAATGGCAAATGCCATGGCCAGCGGCAGGGCGACGATGCCGACCGTGATGCCGGCGCCGATGTCGGCCAACGCACGCTGCCGGTCATAACCCTTCAGCGCAGAGACGATTCGCGGGCGGAACGGACTGACATTCGCTAGCAGGGTCATCGGTCAGGGCCAGCGCAGCGGCATCGAACGGAGCACGTGTTCAGGACAGTTCAGCGCACGCGCAGGCCCGGCACCGCGCCGGGCCACGGTTCGAGAACGTAGAGCCCGCGATGCACCTTCTCGTCGGCGTGGCTGGCGGCCAACACCATGCCTTCGCTCAAGCCGAACTTCATCTTGCGCGGCGCCAGGTTGGCGACCACTACGGTCATCTTGCCGATCAGGTCTTCGGGTCGGTAGGCGCTCTTGATGCCGGAGAAGACGGTGCGCGTCTTGCCTTCGCCGACGTCGAGCGTCAGGCGCAGCAGCTTGTCGCTGCCGTCGACGGCTTCGGCATTGACGATGCGGGCCAGGCGCAGGTCGATCCTGGTGAAATCGTCGATCGTGATTTCGGCGGCAAGCGCTTCGCCGCCGGGCAATGCGGCCGGCGCTGCCGGGGCTTCGAGCAGCGCATCGACCTGCCTGGCGTCGACACGCTGCATCAGGTGCTTGTATTCGCCGATCTCGTGCGAACCCAGCGAACGCGTCGCGTCGTGCCAGTCGAGCGGCTTGACCTTCAGGAAGGCCTCGACCTGCGCCGCCAGCGCCGGCATGACCGGCTTGAGGTAGACGGTCAGCACGCGGAAGGCCTCGATGCAGACGCTGCACACGTCATGCAGCGCGGCCTCCATGCCGGCTTGTTTTGCCAGCTCCCACGGCTTGTGCTGGTCGACATATTCATTGACGCGGTCGGCCAGCAGCATGACTTCGCGCAAGGCCTTGCCGAACTCGCGCTCCTCGTACAGCTCGCGCACCGCGTCGCTGTGGGCACGCAGGCCGTCGAGCAACGCGCGGCCCTCGACACCGAGATCGGCCGACAGCCGGCCGTGGAAACGCTTGGCGAGAAACCCTGCTGCGCGGCTGGCGATGTTGATGTACTTGCCGATCAGATCGCTGTTGACGCGGGCGATGAAATCGTCCGGGTTGAACTCGATGTCCTCGACCCTGGCGTTCAACTTCGCCGCGATGTAGTAGCGCAGCCATTCGGCGTTCAGGCCCACTTGCAGATACTTCAACGGCGACAGGCCGGTGCCGCGGCTCTTGCTCATCTTGTCGCCGCCGAGCGTGATGAAGCCGTGCACGTAGATCTTGTCCGGTGTCCTGCGGCCGGAGAAGTGCAGCATCGCCGGCCAGAACAGGGTGTGGAAGTAGCTGATGTCCTTGCCGATGAAATGAATCTGCTCGACGGCCGGATCGGCCATGAAGGCGTCATAGGCATCGCCGAGGTGGTTCTTCAACGAGGCCAGGTAGCCCACCGGCGCATCGAGCCAGACATAGAAGTACTTGTCCTGGGTGTCCGGAATGCGGATGCCGAAGTACGGCGCGTCGCGGCTGATGTCCCAGTCCGACAGCGTGACATGGCCGTCGCCGTCGGCGGCGAACCACTCGCGGATCTTGTTCAGCACCTCGGGCTGCAGCCGGCCCGGCGTGGCCGTCCACTGCTGCAGGAATTCGATGCAGCGCGGCGAGCTGAGCTGGAAGAAGTAGTGCGCGCTCGACTTCATCACCGGCGTTGCGCCCGACAATGCCGACACCGGATTCTTGACATCGGTGGGCGCGTAGACCGCGCCGCAGTTGTCGCAGTTGTCGCCGTACTGGTCCGCGGCGCCGCAGTTCGGACACTCGCCCTTGATGTACCGGTCGGGCAGGAACATCGACTTCACCGGGTCGAAGAACTGCTCGATCGTGCGCTCGGCGATCAGGCCCTGCTTGCGCAGCGCGCAGTAGATGTCGCCGGCCAGTTCATGGTTCTCGGGGGCATCGGTCGAATGCCAGTTGTCGAAATGGATGTGGAAGCCGTCGAGGTACTGCTGGCGGCCGGCCGCGATCTCGGCAATGAACTGCTGCGGCGTCTTGCCGGCCTTTTCGGCCGCGATCATGATCGCGGCGCCATGCGCATCGTCGGCGCAGACGAAGTGCACCTCGTGGCCCTGCATGCGCTGGAAACGCACCCAGATGTCGGCCTGGATGTACTCCATCATGTGCCCGATATGAAACGGCGCGTTGGCGTAGGGCAGGGCGGTGGTGACGAAGAGCTTGCGCGGCATGGCGTCGATTCTAGGCGGCGACCTTTCGATGCCGAGCGAAGCATCGACGGCCCAAACACTCGCACACTGCGGGTCTCGACCACGAGGACCAGACCATGCCCCTGACCTGCTTCATCCGCTACCAGATCGACCCCTTCCAGCGCCAGGCCTTCGCCCGCTATGCCGAAAACTGGGGCCGCATCATTCCGCGCTGTGGCGGCCGGCTGCTCGGCTACTTCCTGCCGCACGAGGGCAGCAACGATATCGCCTGGGGGCTCATCGGATTCGACAGCCTGGCTGCCTACGAGGCCTACCGCGCGACGCTGAAGGCCGACCCGGAAGGCCGCGCCAACTTCGAGTGGGCCGAGCGCGAGCGCTTCATCCTGCGCGAGGAGCGCTCGTTCCTGGAGAACGTGGCGTGATCGCCGTCATCTTCGAAGTGCAGCCCAAGCCGGGTCATGCGCAGCGCTACTTCGACATCGCCGCGGCGCTCAAGCCGATGCTCGACGGCATCGACGGCTTCGTTTCGGTGGAGCGCTTCGAGAGCCTGTCGCGGCCGGGGTGCTTCCTGTCGCTGTCGTACTGGCGCGATGAGGACGCGGTGCGAGCGTGGCGCAACCACGCGCTGCACCGCGAGGGCCAGCGCGAGGGCCGCGCAGTCGTGTTCGACGACTACCGCATCCGTGTGGCTGCCGTCCTGCGCGACTACGGTCTGCGTGAGCGTGCACAGGCGCCGGCCGACCCGCTGAACCACGGCCTGTGAACGCAAAGGCACACGAACCGCGCCTGGCCCGCGTCGCGGCGATGATCGCCGACCCGGCGCGTTCGTGCATGCTGGCCTATCTGCTCGATGGCCAGTACGCCAGCGCCGGCGAGTTGGCCCGGGCCGCCGGCGTGCAGCCCTCCACCGCCAGTTCGCACCTTCACAAGTTGACGCGCGCCGACCTGGTGGTGTGCGAGCCGCGCGGACGCCATCGTTACTTCAAGCTCGCCGACGCCGAGGTGGCGCAGGCCCTGCAGGCGCTGGCGCTGGTGGCCGAGCGCGGATCGCACGACCGCGCCTGGGCGCACCCGGAGCGCCAGCGCCTGCGCGAGGCGCGCTGCTGCTACGGGCATGTGGCCGGGCGGCTCGGCGTGGCGCTGTGGGAGCAACTGCAGCGTGACGGGCGCTTGCGGGAGACCGACAGCGGCAACGAGCTGACCGACACCGGCCGCGCCTGGCTCGCCACGATGGACTTCGTTGCGCCGCCGGCACGCTCGGCACAACGACTTGCCTACGGCTGCCTCGACTGGTCCGAGCGCCGCGACCACATGGCCGGCAGCCTGGCGCGGCAGTTGTTCGCGCATTTCGTGGCGCAGGGCTGGCTGCGCCAGCGACGCAGCGGCGCCACGGCGGGCGGCCACCGCGTGCTCGAGATCACGCCCACCGGCCGGCGACAGCTGCTGCCGCTGCTCGGTCTGGAGGGGCCGGCTAGTCGAACATCAGTTGCGGCAGGAACAGGCTGATCTGCGGGATGTAGGTGACGAGCAACAGGAAGGCGAGCAGGATCGACAGCCAGGGCAGCGCTGCACGCGTCACCTGCACGATGCTCATGCCGGTGATGCCGCTGGTGACGAACAGGTTCAGCCCGACGGGCGGCGTGATCATGCCGATCTCCATGTTGACGACCATGATGATGCCGAGGTGGATCGGATCGATGCCGAGCTGCGTGGCGATCGGAAAGAAGATCGGCGCCAGGATCAGGATGATGCCGGTCGGCTCCATGAAGTTGCCGGCCACCAGCAGGATGATGTTGACCACCAGCAGGAACATCCACGGCTGCATGCCGGCCGCCAGGATGTGCTCGGCGATGGTCTGCGGAATGCGCTCGGTGGTCAGCACATGCGCGAACAGCAAGGCGTTGGCGATGATGAACATCAGCATCACCGTGGTCTTGCCCGCATCGAGGAAGACCTCGGGCAGGCGGCGCGGGCTGATGTCGCGATAGATCGCCACGGCCACGAAGACGGCGTAGACCGCCGACACCGCCGCGGCCTCGGTGGGCGTGAAGATGCCGCCGTAGATGCCGCCCATGATGATGACCAGCAGCAGCAGGCCCCACACCGACTCGCGGAAGGTGCGCCAGATTTCGCCGCCGCTGGCGCGCTCGGTCTTGGTCAGCGTGAGCTTGCCGGCGCGCCACCAGACCGCCAAGGCGAGCAGGAAGGCCAGCAGCAGGCCCGGGATCACACCGGCCATGAACATGCGGCCCACCGAGACTTCGGTGACGGCGGCATAGACCACCATCACGATCGACGGCGGGATCAGGATGCCCAGCGTGCCGGCATTGCAGATGACGCCGGCGCCGAACTCCTTGGGGTAGCCGCTCTTGACCATGCCGGCGATGACGATCGAGCCCACCGCGACCACGGTGGCCGGGCTCGAGCCCGAGACGGCGGCGAACAGCGTGCAGGCCATGACACTGGCGATCGCCAGGCCGCCACGCATGTGGCCGACCGCAGCGACGGCGAAGGCCACCATGCGCTTGGCCACGCCGCCGGTGCTCATCAGGGCGCCGGCGAGCACGAAGAACGGAATCGACAGCAGCGTGTAGTGCTCGCTGGTCTCGAAGATCTTGATGGTCAGGCTGGCCAGCGAGTCGGTGCCGACGAGCATGATCGTCAGCAGGCTGGCCAGGCCGAGCGAGATCGCCACCGGCATGCCCAGGCCCATCAGCACGAACAGGGTGACGAAGAGGATGGCGGTGTTCATTGCGCGCTCTCCTCGGCCTTGAGCTTCATGGCATCGGCGACCTCGTCGGCCAGGTGCAGGCTGTCGGACTTGCCGGTGACGAGCAGCCACAGCACCTGCACAAAGCGGAACGTCATCAGCGCGTAGCCCAGCGGCATGATCGAGCGCGCCATCCAGACCGGGATCGGCAGGTCCTCGAGTTCGACGCCGACCATGCGCATCTTGCTGACGTAGTCGTAGGAGCCGACGAGCACGATGCCGCAGTAGACCAGGCACAGCAGCACGACGCCGATCGACACCGCGCGGCGCAGCGGCGGCGGCATCAGCCGGGCCAGCGCGTCGATACCAATGTGCGCGCCGACGCGCACACCGTACGACATGCCGACAAAGATCATCACCGCGAAGAAGATCGTCGTCAGCTCCAGCGCCCAGGTGAAGCCGGAGTTGAAGACATAGCGCAGGACGACCTGCACGAAGGTGAGCCCGGTCATCGCCGCCAGCATCAGCACGACGATCCACTCCTCGAGACGATCCAACCAGCGCATGGCAGTGTTCCTTTGAAATCGGCCGCAGCGCCGCGCGGCAACGAGCGCGGCGGGCTGCGGCCGACGGGACGGACTTACTTCTTGTTGGCGGCCAGCGCGGCCTGCAGGATGTCCTTGCCGATCTCGCCTTCGAACTTGGTCCACACCGGCTTCATGGCCGCACGCCACTTGGCCTGTTCGTCCTTGCTCATCGGCAGCACCTCGGCCTTCTTGTCTTCGATGACTTTCTTGCGGTAGTTGTCATCCTCGTCGAAGGCGACCTTGTTGCCGTATTTGATCGACTCGACCATGGCCTTGTTCAGCGCGGTGCGCACGTCGGCGGGCAGCTTGTCCCACCAGCCGGCGTTGGCGATGACCATGTAGTCGAGCACGCCGTGGTTCGAGTCCATGATGTACTTCTGCACCTCGTGGAACTTCTTGGTGTAGATGTTCGACCAGGGGTTTTCGGTGCCGTCGACGACGCCGGTCTGCAGCGCCTGATAGACCTCGGCGAAGGCCAGCTTCTGCGGGTTGCCGCCAACGGCCTTGAACTGCTCCTCGAGCACGTCAGAGGTCTGGATGCGGAACTTCAGGCCCTTGGCGTCGGCGGGTGTCTTCAGCGGCTTGTTGGCCGAGAGCTGCTTCATGCCGTTGTGCAGGTAGCCCAGCCCCTTGATGCCCTTCTTGGTCATCGAATTGAGAAGCTCCTGGCCTTTCGGGCCGTCCTGGAAACGGTCAACGGCCTCGATATCGTCGAACAGGAAGGGCAGGTCGAAAACCTGCAGCTTGGGCGTGTACTTGCTGAACTTGGCCAGCGACGGCGCAATGATCTGCACGTCGCCGAGCAGCAGCGCTTCCATCTCCTTGCCGTCGCCGAAGAGCTGGCTGTTGGGGAAGACCTGGATCTCGACCTTGCCGGGCAGCGCCTTCTCGGCGAGTTCCTTGAACTTCAGCGCGGCCTGGCCCTTGGGCGTCTGGTCGGCCACGACGTGGCTGTACTTGATGACGATCGGCTGCGCCGCGCTGACGGTGCAGGCCAGGGTCAAGGTGGCCGCGAGGGCCAATAGTCGCAATGACATCAGTGTCTCCTTGTCGTGCGAGGGTTGAAAGAGTGAAGGCGAATGTACCGCGCGTGGCGCGTTGCGGCGTTGTGGGAACTACGACCTTGCTCGGTCGTGTTGGCACCGTTTCGAGGCTTGCTGCCAAGGGTTTTTACGGGCCTGCGCTGCCCCATGCGGTGTCCCTGCAGTCAGGATGCCGCGAGGGGAACGCTAGACTGTCCGCTTCCGTTGCGAGCACCCATCACATGTCCCTGAACGAGCAGACCGTCACCGAAGCGCTGAAATCCGTCGTCGATCCGAACACCGGCAAGGACATGGTGTCGACGCGCCAGGTCAAGAACCTCAAGGTCGAGGGCGGCGATGTGTTTTTCGACGTCGAGCTCGGCTATCCGGCCAAGAGCCAGTTGCCGGCGCTGCGCAAGGCGCTGATCGGCGCGGTGCGCACGCTGCCGGGCGTCGACAACGTCAGCGTCAACCTGTCGAGCAAGATCGTTGCCCATGCGGCGCAGCGCGGCGTGCAATTGCTGCCGACGATCAAGAACGTGATCGCGGTGGCCTCGGGCAAGGGCGGTGTCGGCAAGAGCACGACGGCGTGCAATATCGCCCTCGCGCTGGCTGCCGAAGGCGCCCGCGTCGGCATCCTCGACGCCGACATCTATGGCCCCAGCCAGCCGATGATGATGGGCATCGAGGGCCGGCCCGAGAGCGCCGACGGCAAGACGATGGAGCCGCTGGAAAACTACGGCGTGCAGGTCATGTCGATCGGCTTTCTGGTCGATACCGACAACCCGATGATCTGGCGCGGCCCGATGGTCACGCAGGCGCTGGAGCAGCTGTTGCGCCAGACGAACTGGGGCGAACTCGACTACCTGATCGTCGACATGCCGCCGGGCACCGGCGACATTCAATTGACGCTGTCGCAGCGCGTGCCGCTGACCGGTGCGGTGATCGTGACGACGCCGCAGGACATTGCGCTGATCGATGCCAAGAAGGGCTTGAAGATGTTCGAGAAGGTCGGCGTGCCGATCCTCGGCCTGGTAGAGAACATGGCCGTTCACATCTGCCCGCAGTGCGGCCACGCCGAGCACATCTTCGGCGCCGATGGCGGCAGGAAGATGGCCGCCGAGTACGGCGTCGACTACCTGGGCGCGTTGCCGCTTGCGCTGTCGATCCGCGAACAGGCCGATGCCGGCCGGCCGACGGTGGTCAGCGATGCCGACGGCGAGGTCGCCGCCATCTACAAGGCGGTGGCGCGGCAGGTGGCGGTGAAGATCGCCGCCAAGGCCAAGGACTTCAGCTCGAAGTTCCCGACGATCTCGATCTCGAAAACCACATGAATTGATGCGCCATGGACAGGCCGGGCATCCAAGTGGCTGTGCTGATCGAGCGCGAGCGCTCGCCCAATCAATGGGAGGACTGGCGTTTTCGCATCACCGACGTGGTGCCCGATGAAGCCGGCTTCGGCGACGGCCCGCGCCTGTTGCGCGACGACGGCAGGACGGCGCAGTTCCTGCACCCGGGCCTGGCGGTGACGTTGTTCACCGACGAAGCCGAGGGCTACTACCTCAACCTGAGCAGCGGTGCGCCAGTGTGGTTCGTGATGTGGCGCGTGGCCGAGGACGACCCCGCGCAGGCATGGCCTGAACGGGTCACGCTGTCGTACAACGAGGCCGGGCGCCTGCTCGATGCGCAGGAACGGGTCGACAACGTGCCGCTGCCGCCGCCGCTGGCGGCTTGGCTCGGCGAGTTCACTGCCACGCACTACAAGCCCGAGCCCAAGAAGCGCAGGCGGCCGGCATCGTTCCAGCGGCCCGAGGACCGTCGATGAAGGACGCGCGCGACGCCCCCGATGGTTTTCTGTCGCGTTGGTCGCAACGCAAGGCCTTGGTGCGCAAGGGCGAGGTGCCACCCGAAGCGAAGCCCGCGCCTGCGGCCTTGCCGCCAATGGTTGAGCCTGAGCCCGTTGCCTCTCCGCCGGCCGCCGCCGTGGTCGAAGACAAGCCGCCCGCGCCGACGCTCGACGAGGTCGCCCAACTCACGCCCGGCTCCGACTTTCGCCGTTTTGTTGCAGCCGATGCGACGCCCGAGGTTCGGAACGCTGCGCTGAAGAAACTCTTCGCCGATCCGCAATTCAACGTCATGGACGGGTTGGACACCTACATCGACGACTACAACCAGTTCGAGCCCCTGACCAAGGCAAACCTGCGGCTGATGGCAGGCGCGCGTGCGCTGGGCCTGTTCGACGATGAAGCCGAGAAACGCCCCGTGCCCGACAGCGAGTACCCCGACGCCGATAATGCCTCTGCCGCCCTGACGCCCGCCAATGAAAACGCTGATCTGCAACTGCAACCGGACGATGCCCCTGGACAGCGCGTCGCTGGCCAAGGCGTTGGGCGAGACGACACCTGTCCACACGACCCTGTGCCGCCGCGAGGCACCTGAGTTCCAGCGCGCCGCGAAGGCCGGCGATGACCTGCTGGTCGCCTGTACGCAGGAAAGTCGCCTCTTCCTCGAGTTGAACGAGCAGACGGTCGGCGCACCGAGCGTGGCCGAGCGGCCGATCCGCTTCGTCAACATCCGCGAAACCGGCGGCTGGTCGAAGGATGCGGCAAAGGCCACGCCGAAGATCGCCGCGCTGATCGCTGCAGCGCAATTGCCCGATGCCGAGCCCGTGCCCACCGTGACCTACAAGAGCGCCGGGCGCTGTCTGGTCATTGGTGACGCAACCGGGGCCGAGCGTGCAGCCGGCTTGCTCGGCACCGGCCTGCAGGCGAGCCTGCTCGTCACCTCGGGGGGCGTGCTGGCGCAACGCCGCGAGGTTGCCGTGCATGCGGGCCAATTGACCCAGCTCGAGGGTTGGCTGGGTGCGTTCCAGGCCAGCTGGACGTCATCGAACCCGATCGACCTCGACCTGTGCACGCGTTGCAATGCATGCATCGATGCCTGCCCCGAGCGGGCGATCGACTTCAGCTACCAGATCGACATGTCGCTTTGCCGATCGCACCGCGAATGCGTGCGCGTCTGCGAGGCCGCCGGCGCCATCGACTTCCAGCGCGCAGCGCAAGAGGTCCGTGAGACGTTCGACCTCGTGCTCGATCTGCGCGCGGCACCGGCCTTTGCGCAGCACGCGCTGCCCCAGGGCTACTGGCACACCGGCAACGACGAAAAGAAACTCTTCGATGCCGTGCTCGCGCTGCGCGATCTGGTCGGCGAGTTCGACAAGCCGAAGTTCTTTCACTACAAGCCCAAGTTGTGCGCGCACAGCCGCAACGAACAGATCGGCTGCACGGCGTGCATCGATGTCTGCTCGGCGCGCGCGATCGGCAGCGACGCGACGCTCAAGGGCAAGTCGGTGCCGGCGGCGGGCCGCAATCGCGCCACGCCGATCGCACCGCTGGCCGGCGGCCAGGGCGGCGGCATCGTCGTCAACCCGTACCTGTGCGTCGGCTGCGGCGCCTGCACCACTGTCTGCCCGAGCGGCGCGCTGGCCTATGCGACGCCGAACACGGTCGATCAGGGCAGAGTGATGCGCACGCTGCTGTCCACCTATGCCAAGGCTGGTGGACCGGGATTGGCTGGCGCGGCGGCCCTGCTCATCCACAGCCAAGGCGCCGGGGCGCGCTTCATCGATGACCTCGGCCGCGCCGCAAGAACCGACAAGACGGTGCGCGGCATTCCCGCACGCGTGATGCCGCTGGCGGTCTGGCACACGGCCAGCGTCGGCATCGATCTCTGGTTGTCGGCCTTCGCGCTCGGGGCGAGCGATGTCTGGGTGCTGCTCACCGACGAAGAAGCGCCCGAGTACCGCCAAGCGCTCGCCGTGCAGATGGCGGTGGCGCAGGCCGTGCTCGCGGGCCTCGGCTACGCCGGCACGCATTTGCGAGTGATCGAAGCGCAGGACGTTCGCGCACTCGATGCCGCGCTGCAGGCGCCGCCGGCGCAGACGGTCAGCCAAGCAGCCACGCTGTCGCCGCAGGCCGACAAGCGGGCCACGCTCGACCTGGCGATCGATCACCTGACGGCCCATGCGCCGCAAACCGCGCCGTTGTCGATCGCCTTGCCCGAGACCGGCTCGCCCTGGGGCTCGCTCGCGGTGGACAAGGACAAGTGCACGATGTGCCTGTCGTGCGTCGGCGCCTGCCCGGAAGCCGCGTTGGCCGACAACCCGGAAGCGCCGCAGCTGCGCTTCATCGAAAAGAACTGCGTGCAATGCGGGTTGTGCGTCAAGACCTGCCCCGAAGACGCGATCACGCTTGAGCCGCGGCTGTGGCTGGCCGACGGCGGCAAGGCGCGCAAGCAGATGCGCGTGCTCAACGAGGCGCAGCCCTACCTGTGCATCAAGTGCGGCAAGCCGTTCGGTACCTTGAAAGGCATCGAGTCGATGATCGGCAAGCTGGCCGGCCACTCGATGTTCCAGGGCGCCGCCGCCGAGCGGCTGAAGATGTGCGGCGACTGCCGTGTCATCGACATCCACACCCATCCGGATGAAGTCAGGATCACCGATCGATGACTGAAATCCGCCTCATCGACCGCGAAGAAGGCGAGGAGCTGCAGCGCGCCGAGATCTATGGCCTGCTGGCCCGCCTGTGGTTCGCGCCGCCCGACGCCGCGCTGTTCGAGCAGTTCGCGGTCGCCGTCACCGAAGCGCCGCAACGCGGCGCGTTCCTGGAGGCGCCGTGGCAAGCGCTGGTGGCTGCCATGCGGGCCGGCAGCGAGGCGGTGATCGACGAGGAATACGAGGCGCTTTTCATCGGCATCGGCAAACCCGACATCCTGCTGTATGGCTCGCACCACCTTGCCGGCGCGTTGAACGAGAAGCCGCTGGTCGTGCTGCGCACTGACCTGGCCGAGCTCGGCCTGGCGCGCGACAGCGCGATCGGCGAGACCGAAGACCACATTTCCTTCCTGTTCGAAGTCATGCGCTACCTGATCGCCGGCGACGACGTCGCGGTGTGCAACCTGGAACGGCAGCGGCGCTTCTTTCGCAGCCATATCCAGCCCTGGGTGGCCCATTCGTTGTGCGACGCCGTCGAGCAGCACCCGCGGGCCGGTCTCTACGCGGCTCTCGCGGCGTTCACACGGGCCTTCGTGCAGGTCGAGACGCAGGGTTTCGACATGATCGAGTAGGGGCGGCGTCAGTCGTTCGAACCCTCCGGTTTGGGTGGAAACACGGATTCACGTGCGATCGGGGGATACCCACGATGGCTGCGGCCGCTATCCTCTGCAAACGATCTGGTCACTGGCCAGCAACACGCAACCGAACAGACTCTCATCTACGCCATGCAGTTGACGCTGAACACGCCGTTTCCGCCGCACAACGGTGAAGCTCAATCCGGACGCCCGCAGGACGCGGCTGCGGTGTCCCAGCTGGACTTGATCGCCGCGCAGAATCTGCGTTCGCCCAGCCGGGGCTTGGGCCTTTCAGCGACGCTGTTGGCCATCGTCGGCGGGCTGGTGCTGGTGGGCGCGGCGTCGATGTGGAACGCGGCTGACGAGGCCTCCAGCATGCCCACGGCCGCCGTCGCCGAGAGCGGTGCGCCAATCGCCGAGGCGCCGCTGCTGACGGTGCCTGCAGTTGCTCCGGCCGCCACCGTCGCGGCGGTGGCAACGGTGGCCGCGGCGCAGGAGGTCTCGCCAACCGCGGTCGATGTGCCGCCGCCCGCCGCCGCGATCGTTTCACTACCGCAGCCAGAGCCGGCGGCCCAGGCCACCGTGGCGCCGGACGCCGAGGCGGCGGCGCTGGCTGCGGCCGCCGATGCACGCAAGGTGCGCGCCAGGAAGCTGGCCGAGGCGCGTCGCAAGGCGGCTCAGGAGGCCGCCCTGGCACAGGAGACGCAACGCCTTTTGCTGGCGCAGGAGCGGCGCGATGTCGAGCGCGTGCAGCAACAGCAGCAGGCCGAACAGGCCCGAAAACTTGCTGCCGCGGAGCTGGCGCGAGCTCAGGCGGCGCAGATCGCCGTCGACAGCCGCCGCAGCGTCGACAAGACATGTGCCGCCGCAGGCGGCTACATCAGTCGGCAGTTTTGCTATGCGCGCGAATGTGCCCAGTCAGAGCAACGCGGCGACCCGATCTGCGTTCGCCTGCGCGACGACGAAGCCGCGCAACGGCGCGCCAGCCTCGAGCGTTAAACCGATCCCGGCGGCGGCTGCACCAACTGCTCGATAAAGGCGCGCTCCTGCGACAGGCCGTCCAGACAGCGCATGTCGAGGCGCAACTCACCTTCGACAACACGGCCGATCACCGGTAGCGGCAAACCACGAAGCGCCGTCGCCAGCCGGTCGGGGAAGCTTCCCGGCCGCTTGGCGCCTTGCGGCGGGCCAACAGCAACGCAGACTCTGTCCAGCCGCTCCACCGGCAGCGAGCCGCTGCCGATCTGGCTCTTGCATGGCAGCACCTGCACCTGGGCGCTTGCGCCGAGCGCCTTGGCGATGGCAGGCGCAACACGTTCGGCGACCGATCGAATCTCGGCCTGCGGCCGGGTCAGCGCTGGGCGAGACGAGCGCATTGTCCCTGACCGCGACGGCGCCCGACAAGGCCGTGCCGGTGACGACGGTGCCGATGCCGGCCAACGAGAAGCAGCGGTCGACCACCAGGCGGAAGCGGCCGCGTTCGCGCGTCGCGGGCAGCGCAGCGCCGGCACGCACGAGGTGGTCTGCAAGTGCGTCGATGCCCTGTCCGGTCACACTCGACACCGCGAGCAGTGGCGCATCTGCCAGCGCCGTGGGTGCGAGCAGCGCGCGAACTTCGGCGCTGACCTCGGCCAGACGCGTCGCAGGCACCAGGTCGGCCTTGGTCAGCGCGACCACGCCGCTGGACAAGCCCGACAAATCCAGGATGGCGAGGTGCTCGCGGGTTTGCGGCATCGGCCCATCGTCGGCAGCAACCACGAGCATGACGTGGTCAATGCCGGTGGCACCGGCCAGCATGTTGCGAATCAGCTTCTCATGCCCGGCACGTCGACGAAACCCAGCACGCTGCCGTCTGTCGAAGGCTTGTAGGCAAACCCCAGATCGATCGTGATGCCACGCGCCTTTTCTTCTTGCAGCCGGTCGGTGTCGATGCCGGTCAGCACTTTGACGAGTGAGGTTTTTCCGTGGTCAATGACCTGCGGTGCCGATGATCAATGTGAGGCGCGCTGCGGTGATGGGCGTGTGATGGTAGTGCTTTGACTGTTCAATCCGATTCTTCGATGGCGCGTCGACTAGGTACAACCCAGGTTGCGGCGTGTCGTTCAATGCAGTTCACTCTAATGTGAGCAAAATGGGCTGTCAGTCTGTACAGCGTCAACCAGGAGATCCGAGATGCGAGATCCCAAGAAATCGTTGGACCGTCGTACCGTGCTGGCGGGTGCTGGCACCGTGGGGGCTTTGGCTGCAGCGGCGGCGGCACTGCCCGTTGCGCAGTCCGCCTTGCAGCAGCCGCAGGCGGCCGCCCAACCCGCGCCGGACACGGCGGCCGGCTATCGCCTCAC
The DNA here is from genome assembly GCA_963706685.1 of uncultured beta proteobacterium. Classification (GTDB taxonomy): domain Bacteria; phylum Pseudomonadota; class Gammaproteobacteria; order Burkholderiales; family Burkholderiaceae_C; genus CADEEN01. The sequence goes on along the minus strand of CAVPMY010000017.1, from coordinate 212,939 downwards.
CGAGCATGTGAAGCGCTACTACGCCACCGCCCGAGTCTGAATGCTCAGTTCAACCTGGAGGCTTGCATCATGTTGTTGACAAGAAGGTCAGCAGGCGGCGCGGGGGCAGCAGCGCCATCCGGCGCGCTCGTTGACAGCCTGGCGCGCGGCATTTCGCGCGCGATCCCCACGATGGACCGGCGCAAGTTCCTGCGTCGCTCCGGCCTAGGTGTCGGCGCAGGCATTGCGGCCAGCCAGTTGACGCTGGTGCGCAAGGCCGAGGCTGCCGGCGAGGCAGCCAAGACCGGCGAGACCAAGGTCGAAGTCAAGCGCACGGTCTGCGGCCATTGCTCGGTCGGCTGCGCGATCGACGCCGTGGTCGAAAACGGTGTCTGGACGCGACAGGAGCCGGTCTTCGATTCGCCGATCAACATGGGTGCGCATTGCGCCAAGGGTGCCGCGGTGCGCGAAAACGGCCGCGGCGATTTTCGCCTGAAGGCGCCGATGAAGTTGGTCGACGGCAAGTATCAGAAGATCACCTGGGACCAGGCGCTCGACGAGATCAGCGCCAAGATGCTCGAGTTGCGCAAGCAAAGCGGTCCCGATTCGATCTTTGTCGTCGGTTCGTCCAAGCACAACAACGAACAGTCGTACCTGCTGCGCAAGTGGATGAGCCTCTGGGGCACCAACAACACCGATCACCAGGCGCGGATCTGCCACTCGACCACGGTCGCCGGCGTTGCGAACACATGGGGCTACGGCGCCATGACCAATTCGTACAACGACATGCAGAATTCGAAAGCGGCGCTGTACATCGGCAGCAACGCCGCCGAGGCGCACCCGGTGTCGCTGCTGCACATGCTTCACTCCAAGGAAGCCGGCTGCAAGATGATCGTGGTCGACCCGCGCTTCACGCGCACAGCGGCCAAGGCTGACGAGTTCGTTCGCCTGCGCTCGGGCACCGACATCCCGTTCCTGTTCGGCGTGCTGTACCACATCTTCAAGAACGGCTGGGAAGACAAGAAGTACGTTGAAGACCGTGTCTATGGCATGGAAAAGGTGCGCGAAGACGTGATGGCCAAATGGACCCCTGAAAAGGTCGAAGAGGTCTGCGGCGTCGATGAGGCCACCTGCGCCAAGGTGGCCGAGATCATGGCCAAGAATCGTCCGAGCACCATCGTCTGGTGCATGGGACAGACCCAGCACACCATCGGCAACGCGATGGTGCGCGCGTCATGCATCCTGCAACTGGCGCTGGGCAACATCGGTGTCAGCGGTGGCGGTGCCAACATCTTCCGCGGCCACGACAACGTTCAAGGCGCGACCGACGTCGGCCCGAACCCCGACTCGCTGCCGGGCTACTACGGCCTGGCCGAAGGCTCGTTCAAGCATTTCGCCAAGACCTGGGATGTCGATTTCGAATGGATCAAGGGCCGCTACGCGCCGGGCATGATGACCAAGGCCGGCATGACCGTCTCGCGCTGGATCGACGGCGTCCTCGAGAAGAACGAACTGATCGACCAGGACAGCAACCTGCGCGGACTTTTCTTCTGGGGTCATGCGCCGAACTCGCAGAGTCGCGGGCTCGAGATGAAGAGGGCGATGGACAAGCTCGACCTGTTGGTCGTGATCGATCCGTTCCCGAGCGCCACCGCCGCGATGGCGGCGATGCCGGGCAGCGCCGAGGACAAGAATCCGAACCGCACGGTCTACCTGTTGCCGGCCTGCACGCAGTTCGAGACCAGCGGCTCGGTGACGGCGAGCAACCGCTCGATCCAATGGCGCGAGAAGGTCATCGACCCGCTGTTCGAGTCGCGCAGCGATCACATGATCATGTACCAGCTGGCGCAAAAGCTCGGCTTCGACAAGGAACTGACCAAGAACTACAAGATGCAGAAGGTCAAGGGCATGGACGAGCCGGTGCCCGAAGACATCCTGCGCGAGATCAACAAGTGCGTCTGGACCATCGGCTACACGGGGCAGAGTCCGGAACGGCTGAAGGCGCACATGCGCAACATGAACGTCTTTGACGTCAAGTCGCTGCGGGCCAAGGGTGGCATCGACAAGGAGACCGGCTACAACCTCGACGGCGACTACTTCGGCCTGCCCTGGCCGTGTTGCGGCACGCCGGAGCTGAAGCACCCGGGTTCACCCAATCTGTACGACACCAGCATCCACATGATGGATGGCGGCGGCAACTTCCGCGCCAACTTCGGTGTCGAGCGTGATGGTGTCAACTTGCTGGCCGGCGACGGCTCGCACAGCAAGGGGGCCGATCTGACCACCGGCTACCCCGAGTTCGATCACCTGCTGCTGAAGAAGCTCGGCTGGTGGGACGAACTCAGCGCTGCCGAGAAGACGGCCGCCGAGGGCAAGAACTGGAAAACCGATTCGTCGGGCGGCATCATCCGCGTGGCCATCAAGAACCACGGTTGCCACCCGTTCGGCAACGCCAAGGCGCGGGCGCTGGTCTGGAACTTCCCCGATCCGGTTCCGCAACACCGCGAGCCGCTGTACAGCAACCGGGCGGATCTGGTGGCCAAGTACCCGACACACGACGACAAGAAGGCCTTCTGGCGCCTGCCCACCCTTTACAAGACCGTGCAGGAGAAAAACAAGGATATCGGCAAGACCTTCCCGCTGGTCATGACCAGCGGCCGCCTGACCGAATTCGAGGGCGGTGGTGACGAGACACGCTCCAACCCGTATCTCGCGGAGCTGCAGCAGGACATGTTCGTCGAGATCAATCCGAAGGCGGCCAACGACCGCGGCATCCGCAATGGCGAGTACGTCTGGGTCAAGACGCCGCCGATGGCCGCCGTGCCCGCGTTCAAGGGACTGCGTGTCAAGGCCCTGGTGACCGAGCGGGTGAACGCCGAGACCGTGTTCCTGCCGTTCCACTTTGCCGGCCAATGGGGTGGCGTCGACATGGCGCCGTACTACCCGCAGGGCGCGGTGCCGGTGGTCCGTGGCGAGTCGGTCAATGCCGCCACGACCTACGGTTACGACAGCGTGACGATGATGCAAGAAACCAAAACCACGGTCTGCCAGATCGAACGGGCCTAGGGAGACGACGCCATGGCAAGAATGAAGTTCATTTGCGATGCCGAGCGCTGCATCGAGTGCAATGGGTGTGTCACTGCGTGCAAGGCAGAACACGACGTGCCCTGGGGCGTGAACCGCCGCCGCGTGGTCACGCTCAATGACGGCGTGCCGGGCGAAAAAAGCGTTTCGGTGGCGTGCATGCATTGCAGCGATGCACCGTGCATGGCGGTCTGCCCGGTCGATTGTTTCTACCGCACCGACGAAGGCGTGGTCCTCCACGACAAAGACGTGTGCATCGGCTGCGGTTACTGCTCCTACGCCTGCCCATTTGGCGCACCGCAGTTTCCGACCAACGGCACCTTTGGTCTGCGCGGCAAGATGGACAAGTGCACCTTCTGCGCCGGCGGACCTGAGGCCAACGGCAGTGAGGCCGAGTTCGAGAAGTACGGCCGCAACCGCTTGTCTGAAGGCAAGTTGCCCGCTTGCGCCGAGATGTGCGCCACCAAGGCACTGCTCGGCGGCGATGGCGACGTGATTGCCGATATCTTCCGCAATCGCGTCCTGCAGCGCGGCAAGGGCAGCGAGGTCTGGGGTTGGGGCACGGCCTACGGCAAACCGACGCAAGGGACCAAGTCATGATGCGCAGCGCAACCGCCGTGGCGATGGTGTTGGCGCTGGCCGCTTGTGGCGAAAAGCCGCAGACCATCGGTCAGTCAGGCGCGAAGAAACAAGTCGGCAACACCTGGGACACGGCGCAAAGCGACTTTCTGGCGTCGGGTTGGAAGCCTGGCGACAAGGCGAGCTGGGAAGCTCAGATGCGCGCCCGTGCCCAGAGCCAGAACGAAAACTCGCGCATCGCTGCGGTGCCGACCGCTTCGAAATGAGGCGCCTGCAGGGAGTTGCCATCGTGCAACGGCTGATACGCGTATTCGTGGCCGCAGTCGCACTGGCCGTGCCGTTGGCATTGCAGGCGCAACAGGCGGCACCGGCCGATGCGGCCAAGCCGGCGGCGGTGCTGCCGCCCGATCTCGCCGCGCCGGCATTGCCCGGGCCCGACGAAACCAATGCCGAGCGCGGCAAGAGCCAGCCCGGCAACAACGCGCCGATGTGGCGCGCCGTGCGCGATTCCGGCATCAAGCCTGGATACACCAGCTTGCCTGGTGCCGAGCAGGGTGTCTTGATCCAGCCCTTCGTGCAATACCCGGGCTCACGCTTGACGACGGCCGGCGAGGCTTGGCGTCAGGTGCGCAACAACCGGATCATCCCGTACGGCGGCGCACTGGTTTTGATCATGTTGCTGGCCATCGCGATTTTCTATTTCACGCGCGGCACACTGGGCGGCCATGTGGCCAACACGGGGCGAAAGATCGAACGCTTCACGCCCTTCGAGCGCGCGGCGCACTGGAGCAACGCCATCACGTTCGTCATCCTGGCTGTCTCGGGCATCGTGATGGCCTTCGGCAAGTTCTTCCTGCTGCCGGTGATCGGTTCGACGCTATTTGGTTGGCTGACCTATGCCCTCAAGACGGCGCACAACTTTGCCGGGCCCGTGTTCGCCGTATCGCTGGTCATCGTCATCCTGACCTTCATCAAGGACAATGTCCCGCAGCGCGGCGACCTGATGTGGCTGAGCAAGGGGGGTGGCATGTTCGGTGGCAAGGACGTGCCGTCGCACCGCTTCAACGCCGGTGAGAAGGGTTTGTTCTGGATGGGCGTGTTCTTGCTCGGTCTGGCCGCCGTTGGTTCGGGCCTGTTCCTGAACAAACTGGTGCCGGGCTTTGACTTCACGCGCGGCGAAATGCAGATTGCGCACATGGTGCACTCTGTGGCGACCCTGCTCATGATGACGGTTTTCCTCGGCCACATCTACATGGGCACGCTCGGCATGAAGGGCGCGTACAGCGCCATGCGCACCGGCTATGTCGATGAAGCCTGGGCGCGCGAGCACCACGAGTATTGGGCCGACGACATCCGCGCCGGCAAGATTCCGACACAGCGCTCGGCGCAGCCGACGTCACCATTGCCCAAGCCGATCTGAGTTCGACGGAGTTCCGCAAGATGAAGTGCATTGCCCTGGCAGTCCTTTGTTCCCTGGCCGGCGGCCTGGCATTGGCCAAACTGCCGCCCGCGCCAGCGGACCCCAAGGCCGCGGAGACGGCAGCCAAGGCCGCGCACAGCAGCAGCGTGGCGGCCTTTCAGTTGTGCAAGGCGATGAACCGCACCGCGGCGTACTACCAAGCCGATGCCAAGAAAATGAGCAAGGAGCTCAAAGCGCCGACGGCGACACCGGACTGCGTCGATCCCGGCCCGTTTGCCTTTCCACCGGCGGCGACCGCGGCAGCGCCCGCCGCCAAGAAACCCTGATGGCGCAAGAGGGTTTGAGGGCTTCGGTCGCGCTGCCCTGGCGCCCCCAGAGACGAGTTCGGTCGGTTTGAGACGGCGCGGGGCCGTCTCAGCGCGAGCGGCGCCGCGCGCATAGACTTCGTCCATGCTTCCGTTGCCGACGACGCGCCACGACCTGCCGCACCTGACGAATGCGGCCGCGCCGCTGACGCGCGAGGTCGAGGTGCAGGACGAGTTCGGCCAGCGCCGCACGGTTCAGATTCCGGCCGAGCGCGCGCTCACGTTGTATGTCGACAAGCGTGAGCTCGTCACGCTGATGACGCTCGGCGCTGCGCCCGAACTGCTTGCCCTCGGCTACTTGCGCAACCAGCGGCTCATCGCATCGCTGGATGACATCGATTCGGTAACCGTGGATTGGGACGTCGGCGCGGCCGCGGTGAAAACGAGATCCTGCAGCACCGACATCGAGAACCGAACGGCGCATCGCATCGTCACCACGGGATGCGGCCAGGGCACGATGTTCGGCAGCCTGATGGAGCAGATCGACGGCGTCAAGCTGCCGTCGGCTGCGGCCGCTCGCATCCGGCAGTCCACGCTGCAAACACTCAACGACGCCATGCGCAAGGTCGACAGCGTGCACCGGCGCGCCGGCTCGGTCCATGGCTGCGCGCTGTTTCGCGGCTCCGAGATGCTGACCTTCGTCGAGGACGTCGGCCGCCACAACGCCATCGACACGATCGCCGGCTGGATGTGGATGCATGGCGACGCGCCGCTGGGCCAAGGCAGCGACAAGGTGTTCTATACGACAGGCAGGCTGACGAGCGAGATGGTCACCAAGGCGGCGCAGCTTGGCGTGCCCATCGTCATCTCTCGCAATGGCGTCACGCAAATGGGCTACGAACTTGCCACCAAGCTCGGCATGACGCTGTTCGGCCGTGCCAGCCAGCGCCACTTCATCTGCTACTGCGGTTTCGACCGCTTCGACGCCGAGCCCGAGCCCGAACGTGTGATGTCGGGGTCGGCCGTGCGGGTGGTGAGCGGCAGCTGAACTGGGCGCTGGAGCTTGTCAGCGCGCCAGGCCCAGCGCGGCAAGCAGACGCGCCGGGTCATAACGTTGCGGCAACAGGGCCTGTTCTTGCACCAGCTTGGCCATGCGTGCATTGACTGGCGCATCCATGTTCAGGCCGCGTGCCATGCGCACCACCTCGCCGCACAGCGCGTCGATTTCAGTGGCCCGGCCGTGCGCCAGGTCATCGGCCATGCTCGAGCGGGCCTTGCTGTCAATCTTCAGCATCCTGGCGGCCAGCAGCCGAAACAATGGCGTCGGCAGGCGCAGCACGGCCGGCATCCAGCTCGGCGGCAGCAGTGTCAATCGAGACGGTTTGATACGTGCAGCTTGCAACACCTGCAGCGCTTCGCTTTGCAAGGCCGCCAGTGCCTTGCGGTAGCTTCGTGACAGCAACTCCTCGCGCAGCGGCAGTTCCGACAGGGCGTTGACCGGGTTGTTCAGGTTGAGCAGCAGCTTGCCCCATTGCAGGCCGCGCATGTCCGGGTGCAGTGTCAGCGGCAGGTCGGCGCGCTGAAACAGGGGCCGCCAATCGTGCAGCGATTCGCTGTTGGCGGCGGCCAGCTCGCCGCTGGTTCCGCGATGAAACATGCCCGGCGCCAGCTCGGCCACGTTGAATGGCACCATGCCGGCAATCACCTCCAGTGCGGGTGCGGCATCTTGCGCCGCGGCCGCGTTGCCGATGCCGTTCTGCAAAGACAGCACTGGCGTGCCAGCCGGCAACACGCGGGCCAGCTCGGCTGCGGCCTGCCGCGTCGCGTTGCTTTTGACGCTCAGCAACACCAGTGCCGGCCGCAGCATCTCCGGCACCGACTCGCTGAGCGCCAGCGCGTTCGGCGGCAGGTGTTTGCGCTGGCCGTTCAGATCGGTCAGCGTCAGGCCGTTGATACGCAGGGCGTCGAAGACGCGCCGTCGGCCCACGTAGTGCACCGTCGCGCCAGCGGCTTGCAGCGATCCACCGATGAAGCAACCCACGCTGCCTGCGCCCATGACCAACAGCCCGCCAAGGGTCATGTGGGCAGGCGCATCAGCGGGTAGACGGAGCGTGCAAGTCGCGCAACTGCGTCGGACCGACGCGGGCCTCGATCTCGGCCAGCAACTTTTTTCCCCAGCCGAGCGCGAACAGCGCCTCGCCGACGACGAACATGGGGCCGATCAACAGGCCCCGCAGGTCATCCACGAAGGCCGGCTTGCGGCCCTCGTAATAGTGACCGATGAACTGAAGCACCCAGCCGACAAAGAACGTGCCCAGGCTCCACGCCAACCACGGCGTGATCTCCAACTGGCCCAGTGGCAGCGCCGCGGCAATCAGCAGCAGATTGACGATGCTCGTCGCCAGGCCGAGTACCAGGTTGCCGCGCGTCAGGTACCACAGCGCGGTCAGGCCCCAGGCGATCGCCGCCGGTGTCAGGGCCCAGCCGCCGACGTCAATCGTGGGCCGCGCCAGCAGCGCGCCGACTGCGAAGACGATCAACGGAATGCCGACAAAATGCGTGGCAATGTTGCGGCGGTCACGGTGATAGGCGGCGTACTGGGCCATCAGGTCGGTCGCGGCGGACATGATCTTCTCCACAGGTCAGTGCTGCCATATTACGCTGGCGTGACAGCCAGCGTCACCTGTGCGTGGGGGGCGTTGCCTACAATGGCCTGAGCGGCTCGGGGCAACAGCATCATGACCATAAAAAGCGACAAATGGATCCGCCGCATGGCGGCCGAGCACGGCATGATCGAGCCCTTCGAGCCGGGCCAGGTGCGTCAATCGGCCGACGGCCACAAGATCGTCAGCTACGGAACATCCAGTTATGGCTACGACATCCGTTGCGCGCCGGAATTCAAGGTCTTCACCAACATCTATTCGACGGTGGTGGACCCGAAGAATTTCGACGAGAAGAGCTTCGTCGACATCAACGCCGATGTCTGCGTGATCCCGCCCAACAGTTTTGCCTTGGCGCGCACGCTCGAATACTTCCGCATCCCGCGCAACGTGCTCACCATCTGCCTGGGCAAGAGCACCTACGCGCGCTGCGGCATCATCGTCAACGTGACACCGTTCGAACCGGAGTGGGAAGGCTTCGTGACGCTGGAGTTTTCCAACACGACGCCGCTGCCGGCCAAGATTTACGCTGGTGAGGGCTGCGCGCAGGTTCTGTTCTTCGAAAGCGACGAGGTCTGCGAGACCAGCTACAAGGACCGTGGCGGCAAGTACCAGGGCCAACGCGGGGTGACGCTGCCGAAGACCTGAGCATTGTCGGACAACTCTGCCTTGCTGGTCCTCGCGAAGTAATCCACACGGCCCGACCCCGAGGTGCGCCGCGGTGTGCGATTTCGCCGCTCTCACCGCGCGGGCACGCGCGATCATGACGCCATGTACCGCGCGCCGAAGTCCGCCGACCACTTTCACGCTCCGCCGGAGTTTCTCCACGCGAACGACGTGGCTGCGCCGGTTGATTTGCCCATCGGCGGCTGTGTCAAGCCGGCCACGCTGCGCGCCTTCGTGCGCGCCATGGCCGCTCAGGGCATCGGCGTGCAGTCGGCACGCCTGGGTTACGACCGGCTGTACGCTTTCGATTGCCTGGCCCGGGCCCATGTCTGCAACGACGACAACCTGCGCGCGCTCGCGGTCGAGTTGTTCGCCGTCTTCGAGCGCAGCGATTCATAGCCGAAGGTATCGGCGCTGGTCCTGAGGTATCGAAGGACGCGCGCGCGGCGATTGCTCGCCGAAACCGCGGTGCCGGCGGCGCCCGCAAGCAACGACATGCGCTGTTCACCCTAGGTGACCGATCTGCAACTTGCGGTACAACCCGGGTTCACCTCCAGGAGACACGCATGAAGTGGCAAGGCCAACGCCAAAGTGAGAATGTCGAAGACCGCCGCGGCAGTGGAGGCGGTGGCGGATTTCGCATGGGCGGCGGGCGCGGCATCGGCATCGGCACGATCGTCATTGCCGTGCTCGCCAGCTGGATCTTCGGCATCAACCCGCTGACCGTGCTGGGTGTGCTCGGCGGCGGTGGTCCGATGGAGGCGCCACAAGCCCAAGGCCCGGCTGCCAGGCCACCGGCCAATGACGAAGCGGCGGCGTTCGTCTCGACCGTGCTCGCGGACACCGAAGACATCTGGGGCCGGATCATGCAGAACGGCGGCGCACGCTACAGCGCGCCCAAGCTCGTGCTCTTCCGCGGCGCCGTCGGCACGGCCTGCGGCACCGGGCAATCGGCCATGGGCCCGTTCTACTGTCCGGGTGACCAGAAGGTGTACCTCGACATGTCGTTCTTCGACACGCTGCGCGCACGCATGGGCGCGCCCGGTGACTTTGCGCAGGCCTATGTGATTGCGCACGAGATCGGCCACCATGTGCAGAACCAGCTCGGCATCACCGGCAAGGTCGACGGCATGCGCGGCCGCGTCTCGGAGCAGCAGATGAACGCGCTGTCGGTGCGCGTCGAATTGCAGGCCGATTGTTTTGCCGGCGTCTGGGCGAATCACTCGCAAAAAAGCAAGGGCTGGCTCGAGCGCGGCGACCTGGAAGAAGCGATGAATGCCGCCAGCCAGATCGGCGACGACAACCTGCAGCGCAAGTCGCAAGGCACCGTGGTGCCCGAGAGCTTCACCCACGGCTCGAGCCAGCAGCGCACAACGTGGTTTCGCCGCGGGCTCGAGTCGGGCAGCGTGCAGCAGTGCAATACGTTTGATGCGCAGCGGTTGTAGCGGCCAATTGTTTGACATACATCAATCGTCGTCGCGCAGCTGCCCGCGAATTTCGCCGCCCGGGAACTTGCTCGAGTGCACGTTGGCGTAGGCCACGCCGGCGTTGATCGCCCTGGCCATTTCTGCGAACTCTGCGGCGTCGATGCCTTGGCCCGCGGGGCCGACGACGTCGGCCGCCGAGACCACGCCATTGACGCTGCCCCACTGTGGGCACAGCGGCGTCGAGGCCACTGGCGACGGCCGGGCTGCGGTCTGGCACAACCAGACCATGATGCCGCCGTTGACGCCGTGCTGGCCGAAGTGGATGTGTGACATGAGCACATCGCCTTCGAGACCGCCGTAGCTCAGCTCGTAGCTCAGGCTCTGCGACGCGTTGTCGATGCGCGCCCTGAAGCGGCCGCTGGCGGCTGACGACACCGCGGGCACTTCCTGGAATCCCTTCAGGCGCGCGTCGATGCGCTCGCCTCGACGTGAATGGTCGCGCCAATCGTCGGCCAGCGAGGTGCTGCAGAGCAGGCCGAGCGCGGCAGCGGCACAGTAGGTCAGCATCACGCGTGAGTTGGGCAAGGTCAACATGCGAGGCTCCTCGTCAATGGACCTCCGGCGGAAGCCCTACGGGGTTTACGCCGCGACACCGGCGGGGCTTCCTCGACGTCAGCGCCTCGTCGCGCCCTCGAGCCAAAGCGCCAACGCAGCGCGGAACAGCAGCACCACGGCCACGGTGCTCAGCGGCGCGTGGCGTTCGGGCGAATTCGTGCACCCATCATGCCCACACGGCAGAGGCGGGCATCACCGAGGCGGCTGCGGCGGGCGCATCGCCGGGTCGAGCTTCATCGCCGCCTTGATCATCAGCTGGGCCGAAACCGGCGCGGTGAAGAACAGGAAGACCGCAATCAGCAACTCATGCAGGCTGGGCGTGCCGGTCAGGCCGAACCAAAGCATCGACGCCAGCAGCACGCAGCCGACGCCGAGTGTCGTCGCCTTGGTCGGACCGTGCAGGCGCTTGCCGAAGTCACCGAGCTTGGCCAGGCCCCAGGAGCCGATCAGTGTGAAGCCGGCGCCGAACAGCGCCAGCACGGCGATGAGCAGTTCGGCCCACAGCGCAACAGCGGCCGTCATGGAACGATCCTGCCGCGCAACAAGAAGGTGGCGACGACGACGGTGCCGAAAAAGCCGAGCAGGCCTATCAGCATCGCCACTTCGAAATACAGCGTGGTGTCGAGCCACACGCCGAGTGCGACCAGCAGCGCCAGCGCGTTGATGTACAGGGTGTCCAGCGCCAGCACGCGGTCGGCTGCGGACGGCCCCTTGAACAGGCGCCAGGCCGACAGTGCCAGGGCGAGCGCCAGCGCTCCAATTGCGATGGGCAGGACGATGGGCAACACGGTCATGTGCGCTCTCCTTCAAAGATGCGGATCATCGGCAGTTCATAGCGCGTCTGGATGTCGGCGATCAACGCGGCCTGCGCCGCCTCGTCGTCGACATCGAAGGCATGCACCAGCAGGTGGCGGCGGTCGTCGGACAGGTCGGCCGACAGCGTACCGGGGGTCATCGTGACCACACCGGCCAGGGTGACGATGCCGCGTTGATCGCGCAGCGTCAGCGGCACCCAGACATAACGCGGCTGGATCTTGCGCTCGTTGCCGAGGATCAGCCGGGCTACGGCGAGATTGGATCTGACGATGTCGACCAGCACGACGCCGGCCAGTATCAGCATGCTGTCCAGTCGCGGCAGGCGCGGATGGGCGGGGCGAAGGCGCTCGGTGATCCACGGCACCATGAGTGCCAGTGCCGCGCCGAGCAGCATATGGCCCGTCGATGCGGACTCGTTGAGCATCAGCCAGGTGATGAACAAGGCCAGCGAGAGCCACGGCGAGGGCAGGACGCGGCGCATCATTTCAGCTCGCCCCGTTGGCGCATCTCACGCCGCACGTCATACGCCGCTGGCACGGGCTCGGCGCCGAGCACGGCCTCGATGTAGGCGCGGCGGTCAAACAGTTGCGAGGCCGCCGCATTGGTGAACGCCGACAAGGAATTTGCGAACACCGATGAGGCGGCGACCAGCGACAGGCCGAGCACGATGGCGGTGGTGTGCAGCGCATGGAACTGCGGTGGCGTGGGCGACGGCGCGGCGGCTGACGCTGTGCCCGGCTTCCAGAAGATGCTGCTGCCTGCGCGCGCCAGCGCGACGATGATGGCCAGGCTCGAGCCGAGCACGAGCGCGACTGTCCAAGCGGCCCACGGCGTCGTGCCGGCGGCCTGCAGCAATAAGGCCTTGCCGAAAAAGCCCGCCAGCGGCGGCATGCCGGCGACTGACACCGCGGCGATGAAAAAGGCCACGCCGAGCGGCGCCCATGTGCCGCGCACCAGCGTGGTCGGTTGCATCAAGGCGTCGTTACTGCCTCGGGCGCCGGCCACGCGATCGGCAATGAGAAACCACGACGCGGCGACGAGCGTGCTGTTGACCAGGTAGTACAGGCCCGCAGCCACGCTGTCGCGCGTGGCCAGGCCCAGGCAGAGCAGCAGCGTGCCGGCCGACGCGACGACGAGGTAGGCGATCAGGCCGCGCAGGCGCGTGGCGGCCAACGCACCGAATGCGGCCAGTACGAGCGTGGCCAGCGACAGCAGCGGCAGCATCGGCGAAAAGACGAGCGACGCTGCACTGGCCATGCCGTCGGTGCCAGCAGGAAAGATCAGCGTTGTCGTCCGCGCAATCGCATACACGCCGACCTTGGTCATGATCGCGAACAGCGCGGCTACCGGCGCGACAGCGCTGGCATAGGCGTCCGGCAGCCAGAAATACAAGGGCAACAGCGCGGCCTTGACCGCGAACACCACCAGCAGCAGCAGCGCCGCGGCCTGGGCAAGTGCAGCGCTCTCGGTCGGCAACGCGGCCAGTCGGATTGCCAGGTCGGCCATGTTCAGCGTGCCGGTCAGGCCGTAGAGCAGGCCCACGGCGATCAGGAACAGCGCCGAGCCGGCGAGGTTGAAGATCACGTAGTGCACCGTGGCCTTCAGCCGTTCGCGCTGTCCCGCGCCCTGGCCGTGCAGCAGCAGGCCGTAGCTGGCCGACAGCAAGACCTCGAAGAAAACAAACAGGTTGAACAGGTCAGCAGTGAGGAAGGCGCCGCACAGACCCATCAGCTGGAACTGGAACAGCGCATGGAAATGGGCGCCACGCCGATGATCTCCAGCCAGGGCGTAGAGCAGGCTGACCAAGGCGACGAGCGAGGTCAGCACGACCATCAGGGCCGAGAGGCGATCGAGCGCGAGCGCGATGCCGAAGGGCGCGGACCAGTTGCCGAGCAGGTAGGCTTGCACCGCGCCGCCGTCGGCTTGTCGCATCAATGAAACCGCGATGACGATGAGGCCGAGCGTGGCCAGCATCGACAGCGCGGCCGTGACCCGCGGCGCGCGCGTGCCGATGAGTGCGCACACCGCGCCAGCAACAAGCGGCAGCACGATCGGCGCGACGACAAGATGGTTCATCGCGCCGGCCCCGGGTCGCGCGGCTCATCGCCATCGACATGGTCGCTGCCGGTGGCGGCATGCGTGCGCAGCGCCAGCGCGAGCAGCAGCGCGGTCATGGCAAAGCCGATGACGATGGCTGTCAGCACCAGGGCCTGCGTTAACGGGTCGGCGCTGTCGGCCAGTGTGGCGTACTGGCCAGGGGCGACGACCGCGGGCGCGCCCGTCTTCCAGCGCCCCATGACGAAGAGAAACAGGTTGACGGCGTAAGACAGCAGCGTCAGGCCGAGCACCACGTCGAAGGTGCGCGCACGCAACAGCAGCCAGACGCCGCAGCCGGTGAGCGTGCCGATGCCGAGCGCCAACAGCAAGCTCACAACGCCGCCCCTTGCCGTCCCAGCCGTGCAATCGACAGCAACATCACCATCGTCGCGCCGGTGACGACGAGAAAGACGCCGCTGTCGAGCACGGCTGCGCTCGACAGCGGCACGCCGCCAACGCTGGGCAGCCACGGGTAGTCATAGGTGCTCGTCAACAATGGTGCACCAAACGCCCACGACGCCAGTCCGGTCGCAGTGGCGACGAGCAACCCCCAGACCATGCAAGACCGGTAGTCGATGCGCATGCGTGCGTCGACCCAACTCAGGCCCTGGGCCACGACCTGCAGCATCAGCGCCAAGGCCAACACGAGGCCGGCAATGAAACCGCCTCCCGGCAGGTTGTGGCCGCGCAGGTAGAAGTACAACGAGACCAGCACCGCAAACGGCAGCACCAGGCTCGAGACCAGGCGCAGCATCAACGGCGCCGAGCCGGCCGGCGCAAGCGCCTGGCCTGGCTGCGGTGCGAACGTGGACAACAAGGCGTGAACGATCAGTGCGGCGATGGCCATTACGGTGATTTCACCGAGCGTGTCGAAACCGCGGAAATCGACAATGATGACGTTGACGACATTGGCGCCGCCGCCGTCGGGCAACGCATGCGACAGAAAGTACGGCGAGATCGAATCGAACGGACGGCCGAGAACGAGCCAGACCAGCGCCGCCATGCCGAGGCCCGCGGCGCTGGCGATGACGAGATCGCGCCAGCGCTTCCAGCGTGACGGTTCAATGTCGCAGTGCGCGGGCAGCCAGGCCAGCGCGAGCACCATCAAAACCGTCGTCACCATCTCGACCAGCAATTGCGTCAACGCCAGGTCCGGCGCCGACAGGTACACGAAGGCCAGGCAGACCACCAAGCCTGCCGCTGCCAGCAGCAGCAGCGCCGGCATGCGCTGACGGTGCAGCCAGACCACGCCCAGCGCCGAGGCAATGCCGATCGCAGCGATGCCCGCGGCCGCCGGGGTCAGGCCATCGAAGTGCAACGCGGCTGCGTCCGACGGCGCTGCGCCGGCGCGCAGAAACGGCCAGGCGCCTGCAGCCAGCGCCATGACAACGAGCAGCGCCAAGTAGCGCTGCAGGCTACCGGTTTGCAGCGCCGCCGTGATGCCGCGCGCGCCGGCCAGGCCGGCGGCGAGCGCAGCTGAAAAGACATCACGCCCGCCGCGTTTCCACAGCAGCGGCAGATCGATCAGGCGGTGCAGGTTGAGGAAGCGCTGCAGGCCAAAGTACAGCAGCGTGCCGCCGACAACCGCTGCCACGCTCATCAGCAGCGGCAGGTTCAGGCCGTGCCAGATGGCGAGCGTGTATTCGGGCAGCGGTGCGCCCGGCGCGCCGTGCAGCGCAGCCTGCGCCGCCACGGCCAGCGTGGGCCCGACGGTGATGGCCGGCAGCAGACCGACGACGATGCACAGCACCACCAGCAGCAGCACCGGCAGGCGCATGAAGAACGGCGCCTCGTGCGGCGTCTTCGGCAGGCCGACCGGCTCGCCGTTGTAGAAGACGTCGTGCACAAAGCGGATCGAGTAGGCCACGCTGAAGACGCCGGCGATGGTGGCGCCCACGGGCAGCAGCCAGTTCATCGGTGCCTGCGGCTGCACCGCCACGGTCTCGGCGAAGAACATCTCCTTGGACAGGAAGCCGTTGGCCAGCGGCACGCCGGCCATCGATGCCGCGGCCACCATGCCGAGCGTGGCGGTGAACGGCATGTACTTCATCAGGCCGTTCAACTTGCGCATGTCGCGCGAGCCGCATTCGTGATCGATGATGCCGGCGCTCATGAACAGCCCGGCCTTGAAGGTGGCGTGGTTGATGATGTGAAAGACACCGGCGACGATGGCCAGCGGCTTGTCGAGCCCGAACAGCAGCGTGATCAGCCCGAGGTGGCTGATCGTCGAATACGCCAGCAGGCCCTTGAGGTCATGCTGGAAGATCGCGATGTAGGCGCCGAGCACGAGCGTGACCAGCCCGACCGACGAGACGATCCAGAACCACGGTTCGGAGTTGCCGAGCGCCGGGTAAAGCCGCGCCAGCAGGAACACGCCGGCCTTGACCATCGTGGCCGAGTGCAGATACGCCGACACCGGCGTCGGCGCAGCCATCGCGTGCGGCAGCCAGAAGTGAAACGGCGCCTGCGCGCTCTTGCTGAACGCGCCGAGCAGCACCAGCACCAGCGCGGTCAGGTACAGCGGGTGCTCGCGGATCACCGGGCCCGAGGCCAGCACCGCGTCGAGCTTGAACGAGCCGGCGATGTGGCCGACGAGCAGCAGCCCGGCGAGCAGGCACAGGCCGCCGGCGCCTGTGATGGCCAGGGCCATGCGCGCGCCTTCGCGTGCGTCCTCGCGCCGGTGCCAGTAGCCGATGAGCAGGAACGACGACAGGCTGGTCAGTTCCCAGAAGACGACCAGCAGCACCAGGTTGTCGGCCAGCACGACGCCGAGCATCGCGCCCATGAACAGCAGAAAGAAAACGAAGAAGCGCCGCGCCGGATCGTTCGGGTCGAGGTACCAGGCCGCGTAGAGCACCACCAGCGCGCCGATGCCGCCGATCAGCAGCGTGAACAGCCAGGCCAGGCCGTCCATGCGAAAACCGAAGTCGATGCCGAGTGCGGGCAGCCAGGGCACAGACCACTTCAGCACCTGCCCGGCGAAAATGGCGCTCGCACTGTCGAGGCCCAGACCCGTCACCGCAAGCGCCGCAAGACCGGCCACGGCGGCAGCGCCGCGCCGCGACGCCGCCGGCAGGCACGCGACCCCGGCCGCAGCCATCCAGGGCAGCAGGGCCAGCCAGAGAATCATGGTTGCCCCTCGGCTGTCGAACAAGCCAGCCGATCCCCCGAGGGGATACGAGCCGGCTTGGGATCGGCCCAGCGCTCGGCTTGCAGTGTCATGACGCCGACTTGCGCAACATGACGACGACCAGCGTGACGACGGTGATCGGCAGGACGAAGCTCAGCATTGCTGCCGAGAAGGCCTGCAGCGCGTCATGCTGTTGCGCGGCGAGGATCAGGTAGGCCACGTAGGCCACGTAGTAAACGAGGAAGACGCCACCCTCCCAGCGCGCGATCTCGCGGCCGGTCATGAAGACCGGCAGGCAGGCCAGCGCCACGGCCAGCATGACCCAGATGTCGAAGGCCAGGATCGAAGGCGGCACGCCCAGGCCGACGGTGCCGGCCACCAGGCTCGACAGGCCGAGACAGCCGAGGATGTTGAAGGTGCTGCTGCCGATGACGTTGCCGACCGCCATGTCGCGCTCGCCCTTGAGGGCCGCGGTGATCGATGCGGCCACCTCGGGCATCGACGTGCCCGCCGCCACGATGGTCAGGCCGATGACGACATCGCTCACGCCCAAGGCCTTGGCGAACACTACCGAGGCGCTGACCAGCCACTCGGAGCCCAGCACCAGCGCCGCCAGGCCGGCGACGATCAGACCCATCTGAACCGGCAGACTGGCATCCCAGGCGCCGGCTTCGGCGGGCCGGTTCTCGCGCGCGTATTCGTCGTGTGCGGCCTGAGTCTCACGGCGCGACTGGACGACGAGGAAGACGGTGTAGGCGATCAGCAGGCCGAACAGCAGCGCACCGTCGAACAGGCCCAGGCGGCCGTCCAGGCACAGGACCAGCAGCAGCAACGAGACGCCGATCATGATCGGCACCTCCTGCCGGATCAGCTGCACGTTGACCACCAGCGGCGTGATCAGCGCACTCGCGCCGAGGATGAACAGCACGTTGAAGACGTTGCTGCCGACGACGTTGCCGAGTGCGATGTCGGTCTGCCCACGGAGCACCGCGCCCACCGACACTGCCACCTCCGGCGCGCTGGTGCCCAACGCCACTACGGTCAAGCCAACGACCAGCGGCGAGATGCCGAACGACAGTGCCAGCTTCGATGCGCCGCGCACCAGCAGATTGGCGCCCACCACCAAGGCGGCGAGCCCGGCCAGAAAAAACAACAGGTTCATGCCGCCGCAGCCTTGCGCTCAAAAAAGCGGCACTGTAGTGGCAGCGCGATCGGCCCAGACTGATTGGGGCTTTGGCGCCTGGATCGGCGCGTCAAGGCACTGAATCTGCCGTCAGTGGTCTTTCTCGCGGCTGCTGAGCTTGCGCATCGCCGCGTCCGAATGCGACATCAGCCTGTCGGTGTAGGCGATGGCCATGGCCGACAGCAGGAAGGTGATGTGGATCGCCGTCTGCGCGATCAGAACCTTGTCGGTGTAATTGGCGGCATTGATGAAGGTCTTGAGCAGGTGGATCGAGCTGATGCCGATGATCGCGGTGGCCAGCTTGACCTTGAGCACCGAGGCATTGACATGGCTCAGCCATTCGGGCTGATCGGGGTGGCCTTGGAGGTTCATGCGCGAGACGAAGGTTTCGTAACCGCCGACGATGACCATGATCAGCAGGTTGCTGATCATCACCACGTCGATCAGCGCCAGCACCACCAGCATGATGATGGTTTCGTTCAGGGCCACGGCCTCGCCGGTGTAGCCGATGCTCTTGACCAGCGCTGAAATGGCGGTCTGGCTGCCGAACGCAGCCTCGATCAGGTGCCACAGCTCGAGCAGAAAATGCCAGACGTAGACGCCCTGGGCGGCGATCAGGCCCAGGTACAGCGGCAACTGCAGCCAGCGGCTCATGAAGATCAGGCGCGGCAGGGGGCCCATCGGGGAGATGAAGGTTTTGCTGTTGTTGGGCATGTTTAAGGGCAAATCCGGGTGTCGCGGATTGTAGGCAGGGCACCTGGGGCGGCCGTGTTTGATGCAGAGTAAGGCGTTGGTAAGAGCTTCGGCCTACCTTCGGACCAGCGATCGATTCAATCCAGGAGACGACACGATGAGCACCGAGCAGCACACCTACGCCCCCCCGGCTGAGTTGGTCCAGTCGGCCCATGTGGCCGGCCCCGCGGCCTACGACAAGCTGGTCGCCGAGGCCGAGCGCGACTACGACGGCTACTGGTCGCGCCTGGCGCGCGAGTTCGTGAGCTGGAAAAAACCCTTCACCAAGGGGCTCGACGACAGCAAGGCGCCGTTCTTCAAATGGTTCGAGGACGGCACGCTCAACGTCTCCTACAACTGCCTGGACCGCAATGTCGACAAGGGCCTGGGCGACAAGACGGCGATCATCTTCGAGGCCGATGACGGCGCGGTGACCAAGGTCAACTACAAGGAGTTGCTGGCCAAGGTCTGCCAGTTCGCCAATGCGCTGAGGGCGCGCGGCATCAAGAAGGGCGATCGTGTCCTGATCTACATGTCGATGAGCGTCGAGGGTGTGGCCGCGATGCAGGCCTGTGCGCGCATCGGCGCGATCCACTCGGTGGTCTTCGGCGGATTTTCGGCGCAATCGGTGCGCGACCGCGTGCAGGATGCCGGTGCCGTGATGGTGATCACCGCCGACGAGCAATTGCGCGGCGGCAAGCAGCTGCCGCTGAAAGCCATCGTCGACGAGGCGATTGCGCTGGGCGGCTGCGAATCGGTCAAGAACGTGATCGTCTACCAGCGCACCGGCGGCAAGATCGCCTGGGACGCGTCGCGCGACCGCTGGTTGCACGACGAGCTGACCGGCAAGCCGACAAGCTGCGAGCCCGAGTGGGTCGGCGCCGAGCACCCGCTGTTCCTGCTCTACACCTCGGGCTCGACCGGCAAGCCCAAGGGCGTGCAGCACAGCACCGGCGGCTACCTGCTGCACGCGGCACTGACCACCAAGTGGACCTTCGATCTCAAGGACGACGACATCTTCTGGTGCACCGCCGACATCGGCTGGGTCACCGGCCACACCTACATCGCCTATGGGCCCCTGGCGCTCGGCGGCACCGAGATCGTGTTCGAGGGTGTGCCGACCTATCCCGACGCCGGCCGCTTCTGGAAGACGATCGAGAAGCACAAGGTCAGCATCTTCTACACCGCGCCGACGGCGATCCGCTCGCTGATCAAGTCTGCCGAGGCCAATGACAAGGTGCATCCCAAGAGCTACGACCTGACGAGCCTGCGCATCCTCGGTACGGTCGGCGAGCCGATCAACCCCGCCGCCTGGGAGTGGTACCACAAACATGTCGGCGGCGGGCGCTGCCCGATCGTCGACACCTTCTGGCAGACCGAAAGCGGCGGCCACATGATCACGCCGCTGCCCGGCGTGACGACGCTGGTGCCGGGCTCCTGCACGCTGCCGTTTCCGGGCATCACGGCGGCGATCGTCGACGAGACCGGCAACGACGTGCCCAACGGTCAGGGCGGCATCCTGGTGGTGAAGAAGCCCTGGCCCAGCATGATCCGCACCATCTGGGGCGACCCCGAGCGTTTCAAGACAAGCTATTTCCCACCAGAACTGAAGGGCTATTACCTGGCCGGTGACGGCTCGATCCGCGACGCCGAGACCGGCTACTTCACCATCACCGGCCGCATCGACGACGTGCTCAACGTCAGCGGTCACCGCATGGGCACGATGGAGATCGAATCGGCTCTGGTCGCCCACACCGAACTGGTCGCCGAAGCGGCGGTAGTGGGGCGCCCCGACGAGACCACTGGCGAAGCGATCTGCGCTTTCGTCGTGCTCAAGCGCCCGCGTCCGACCGGCGACGAGGCCAAGAAGATCGCCACCGAACTGCGCAACTGGGTGGGCAAGGAAATCGGCCCGATCGCCAAGCCCAAAGATATTCGCTTCGGCGACAACCTGCCCAAGACGCGCAGCGGCAAGATCATGCGGCGCCTGTTGCGTTCGATTGCCAAGGGCGAGGCCATCACCCAGGACACCTCCACCTTGGAAAACCCGGCCATCCTCGAGCAATTGGCGCAGAGCCTCTGAGCGGCGTAGCATTCATGGCACCAACCTTTGCGGAGGTGCCATGAAGTCAATTCTCGTTGCCACTTTTGCCACTTTGCTTGCCAGCGCTGCAGCCCAGGCGGCTGGTGCCGTGCAAGTCAGCTTCGTCAATCCCGAGCAGTTCACGGACATTCGCGATGCGACCTATTCCCGCGAGCAAAATCTCAAGGCCTTGCAGCAGGTCTTCACCAGCGTCGCTGCACTCCATGTGGCCGACGGCCAGACCCTGAAGGTCGAGGTGCTCGATGTCGACCTGGCCGGCGAGGTGCGGCCCGGTTTGCGCCCGTTCGACCGCCGCGTGCTGCGTGGCGGCGCCGACTGGCCGCGCATCACGCTGCGTTGGACTCTCGAAGGTGCCGGCGCGGCGCCGCGCAGCGGAGAGGCCGTGGTTCAAGACATGGCGTACCTGCAGCGGATTGCGCCGCCGCTGGCCGGCACGCCGCTGGTCTACGAGCGGCGCATGCTGGCCGAGTGGTTCAAGACGCAGTTCGCAAGCGCTCCAGCTAGCTGATGACATAAGCCGCCGAGCCGGTGGCGATCAGCGTACCCTGGTCATTGGCCAGTCGCATCTGCGTCGAGCCGATGCGACCGCCCAGGCGGGTGACTTCGGCGCTGGCGATGAAATGCTCGCCCACACCGGGGCGCAGATAGTCCACGCGCAGATCGATCGTGCCCATCTTGGCGAAGCGGTGCAGCACCTGCGCGGCGGTCTCGTCGGCGTGTTTTTCGCCGATGGCCACCATCAGCGCAAAGCCGCCCATCGCGTCGAGCGTTGCCGAGATCACGCCGCCATGCAGCCGACCGTGCAGGAAGTGGCCGATCAGTTCCGGGCGCATCGCAATGCGGATGCGCGGCTCGGGCGACTGCGCCGATTCGACGATCAGGCCCAAAGTCTGGTTGAAGGTGATGTGGCGCTCGAACAGGTCGGTCAGCGCCGCATCGAGGCGGCTCTGTTCTTCCTTGCTGCGGCGCGGCGCGGCACTGGGGTGGGTGGTCATGCAGCGAATCGTAGCGGTCGCCGCCGCGCCGCAAGCTGCCGGACTGTTGGAAACGGCGGCGGTTGATCCTGAACTGGACTGAGGAACAAGAATAGTCCAGAATAGGATCCATCATGAGTGCCGTCCTCGAACCTTCTCGCCTGCCGCCGGACGCCAGCCAGATGGCCGCTGCCGGCTTGCGCGCCTTTGCCCGCATCGCCGAACACTGGGGCCTGTCCACTGACGAGCAGCGCCGCCTGCTCGGTGAGCCGCCACGGTCGACCTACTTTGCATGGCGCAAGGCGCCGGCGCAGGCCGCGCTGACGCGCGACACGCTCGAACGCCTGTCGCTGCTGCTGGGCATCTACAAGTCGCTGCAAATCCTGTTGCCGGACCCTGACGCCGCCGACGCCTGGGTGAAGAAACCCAACACCGCCTTTGGCGGCAACAGCGCGCTGGCCCTGATGCTCGGCGGCAATATCAGCGACCTGCTGCACGTGCGCCGCTGGCTGGATGCGGCCCGCGGTGGCGGCTGGTCTTGAGGTCCGTTGAGCGCGTTGCCGATGCCATCGCCGTCAAGCGGGTGCAATGGCACCAAGCCTGCCGCATCGTGCCGACTCGACACCCCAGCGTCTACCTCTACGACCGCGTTGCCGACGCCGCTGATTTCGACGCCCTGTATGCCCTCGAAGCGTTGACCAACGATCGCCTGCGCGACGAAAGCGGCGTCGTGCAATTGGTGGCGCCGCAAGACCGTGTCTTCGGCGCCGGCAGTGGGCCGATCATGGCCGCGTTCACGCATGTCAATCCGTCCGGCAGCCGCTTCTCCGACGGTGCCTACGGCATGTTCTACGCCGCCCGCGAGCGTGCCACCGCGGTCGCCGAGACCGCCTTCCACCACGCACGTTTCCTGGCGGCGACGCGAGAGGGACCGATGCATTTGCCGATGCGGCTCTACCACCTGGCCATCGATGCGCGCTTGCATGACCTGCGCGCCGCCGACACCGTGCCGACCGCCGTGTTCGACCCCGGTGACTACGGCGCCTCGCGCGCGCTGGGCCGCGCGCTGCGTGGCCGCGACTCGGCCGGCGTGGTCTATCGCAGCGTGCGCCGTTCGACCGGCCACTGCGTCGGCCTGTTCAAGCCGCGCGGCGCCAAGGCCTGCCTGCAGGCCGCCGTGCTGCTGTATGCATGGAACGGCGAGACGTTCACCGACATCTATGAAAAAGTGGCGCCATGAACAGCGCACGTTTTGCTCGCCTGGATGCGCTGCGCGGCGCAGCCATCGTCTGGATGGTGGTCTTTCATTTCTGCTTCGACCTCAACTACTACCGCTTGCTGAGCCCGGTGCAGAACTTCTATGCCGATCCGTTCTGGACGGTGCAGCGCGCCGTGATCGTCACGCTGTTCATGGTCGCGGCGGGACTGTCCCAAGCAGTGGCACATGATGCCGGCCAGCCCTGGCCGCGCTTCTGGAAGCGCTGGTTGCAGATTGCCGGCTGTGCCGTGCTCGTCTCTGCGGGCTCGGCGCTGATGTTTCCCAAGAGCTGGATCAGCTTCGGCGTGCTGCATGGCTTTGCCGTGATGCTGATCCTGGCTCGCGTGGCCGCGCCGTTGCGCCTCTGGCTGTGGCCGCTGGGCCTGCTGTTGATCGTGTTGCCGCAGTGGGTGCAACACCCCTTTTTCGACACGCGGCTGACCAACTGGGTCGGGCTGGTGACGCGCAAGCCGGTGACCGAGGACTATGCGCCGTTGATGCCGTGGCTCGGTGTCATGTTGTGGGGCCTGGCCGCCGGGCAATGGCTGTTGGTGCGTCAGCGGGCGTTGGTGAGCGGCGCGCTGCCGGCGCTGCTGCAGCCGCTGGCAGCGCTCGGCCGCTGGTCGCTGAGCATTTACATGCTGCACCAGCCGCTGTTGATCGGCGCCATCCTGGCCTGGCTTGCACGGACGCGTTGACTGCGCCGTGACATTGCGCACGATGCCGGCGCTCAAGTCGCGATCGCACCATCCGATCTAAGACGGCAACGGATGCAGGCGCTTTAGCGCAGGCCCGTTTATCGAAGGATCGGCCCATGTCCATCACCGCCGTCAGCCCCGTCCATGCCATTGCATCGCATGTTGCCGAGCATCGTCCGCCGGCGGTGGCAGCGGCGGCGCCCGACCTGCCCAGGCCGGTGACACCCGCCACGGCCGCGGTGCACCTGATGCAGGTGCCCAGCTCGCGCGTCCTCGAAGCCGTGGCGTCGTTGCAGCGTGCGATGGGCCTGCAAGCCAGGGGCGATGAGATCGACGACAGACAGCTCGAGCGTCTGCGCGACGTCGTGGCCGAGCGCGCGCAGCGCCTGGCCAAGGCGGTGGCACCTGTGACCCAAAGCGCCGAGATCGATGTGAAAGCCTGAGCCAGGGCCGGCGGTCGACAAGCGTCGCGCTGCGAAGGACCTACCATCGCGGCATGACCCGCCATGTGCTCTATGGATTTCACGCCGTCACCGTTCGGCTCAAGACCGCGCCCGACAGTGTGGTCGAAGTCCACCTCGACACGCAGCGCCGCGACGCACGCATGCGCAGCTTCGCTCAACGCGCGATCGAGGCCGGCGCCAAGGTCGTCGACAGCGACGATGCGCGCCTGACCCAGCTCGCCGGCAACGATCGCCACCAGGGCGTGGTCGCACTGGTCAAGCCGCTGCCGGCGCGCCATTCGCTCGACGACATCCTCGACGAAGCCGGCAGCCCGCCGCTCGTGCTCGCACTCGATGGCGTGACCGACCCGCACAACCTGGGCGCCTGCCTGCGCGTGGCCGATGGTGCCGGCGTGCAGGCGGTGATCGCGCCGAAGGACCACGCGGTCGGCCTCAACGCCACCGTCGCCAAGGTCGCCAGCGGCGCGGCCGAGACCGTGCCCTACATCATGGTCACCAACCTCGCGCGCGCGTTGACCGAGTTGAAGGAGCGCGACGTCAAGGTCATCGGCTTGGCCGACGATGCCGAGCAGACGCTCTACGACATCGATATCGCCGGCCCGCTGGCCCTCGTGCTCGGCGCCGAAGGCAAAGGCCTGCGCCAGCTGACGCGCAACACCTGCGACACGCTGGTGAAGATTCCGATGGCCGGCGCCGTGGAAAGCCTCAATGTCTCGGTGGCGGCTGGCGTCTGTCTGTATGAGGTGATGCGGCAGCGGCTGAAGACGCACCAGTGACCAGCGACACCACGTTCTACACCTGCATCGAATCCGGCCGCCTCGAACCGGAAGTGGTGTTGATGGTGCGCACGCTGCGCGCATTCGGCGGGCGCTTCGCGAACTGCCCGATGCTGGCCATCCAGCCGCGCGCGGGCCCGGACATCGACAAGTCGACGCGGCGCGCGCTCGACGAGCTGCAGGTCACGTACGTGCGCAAGCCGGTGCCGCACCGTTTCGATTGGCTCGGCTTCACCTGCAAGCCCTTGGCTGCGGAGATCGCCGATGCCATGGCGACGACCGGGAACGTCGCCTGGCTCGATGGCGATGTCTTGGTCGTCCGCGAGCCGAGCGCGCTCGACGCCGGCGAGAACGAAGACGCCGAAGTGCTCGGCTGCGTTGAAGAGCTCGGCCCCGTCAGTACCGGCCCGGGCGACCGCTTCGAGCCGTTCTGGGCAGCGCTGGCGCAGGGTGCGGGCCTCGACGAAGTGCCTTTCGTGAGCGCTGGGCCGAGCGGCAAGCGCATGCGCCTGCAGTTCAACTCAGGCGTGTTCCGATTTCGCCGCGGCTCCGGTTTTGCGCAGCGCTATCGCGAATACTTCGACAAGCTGCTCGCGCTGCGTGTCGTGCCCAAGGACGACCCGTCGATCTTCCTGCACGAGCAGATCATCTTCTCGGTGGCCGCGGCGTCGTGGCCCGGCCGCTTCAAGCTGCTCGATCCGAACTACAACTTTCATGCCGAGCCGATGTACGAGACGCTGTATTCGCCGCAGCGCTACGGCGACGCGGTGCTGCTGCACTGGCACGGCAGCTTGCGCATGCCGGAGTTCAGCGGCATCTTCGCCGAGCGGCTGCGCACGCAACTGCCGGCGTTGTCGGCGGTGGTCGATCCGTGCCTGCCGTTGACCGAACCGAAAACGCTTGTGCCGCGTGTGCAGCGTGCGCTACTGCGACGCCTTCGGTTGCGGCACCAGGCGCAGTTCATGAGTACGACAAGGCAGGTCTAGGGACTGTTCCCATGAACCCGCCACTGATCGACGAAGCGCGCAAGCGCCTGCGCGCCGCCTGCGTGCCTTCGGGCATTGCCGTGCTCACCGGTGCCGGCATGAGCGCCGAGTCGGGCATCCCGACGTTTCGTGACGCAATGACGGGGCTATGGTCGCGCTTCGATGCCGCGCAACTCGCCAGCGAGGCGGGCTTTCGCGCCGACCCGCAGCGGGTGTGGGATTGGTACGCCGAGCGCCGTCAGGGTGTGCGCGCTGCGCTGCCCAATGCCGGGCATCGCGCGCTCGCCGCCTTTGCAGCCCGCCATCCGCACGTGCTGACGGTCATCACGCAGAACGTCGATGACTTGCACCAGCGTGCAGGCCATGCCGACGCGATCCGGCTGCACGGCGACATTCTCGAGGACCGTTGGCTGGAGCCGTGCCGCCGGCGCTGCGGGCGCGCGGCGGCGAGCGCCGCTGCTGGCCGTCCGCCGCATTGCGCCGATTGCGACAACCTGGTGCGCCCGGGCGTGGTCTGGTTCGGCGAGCAGCTGCCCGAGCGCGCGCTCGAGGCCGCCGAGCGCGCCGTGTCGGTCTGCCGGGTTCTGCTCGTCGTCGGCACGTCAGGCGCCGTGTGGCCCGCTGCGGGCCTGGCGGGGGCGGCGCGGCGTGCCGGGGCCTGGGTGGCGATCGTCAACCCGAGCGACAGCGAGATCGACCATGAGGCCAGTGCGGTGTTGCGCGGTACCGCGGCGCAGGTACTGCCCGTTCTGCTGGCGCCGGAGGGCGACGACGCGCCGATCAGGTCAGTGACTTGCGCATGACGATCACGGGCGCCGTCAAGCGCCGGCCGGCGGCGTTTGTCGACGCGTTCGCGCTGCGCCGACGGCAACAGGCCGCCGAAACTTTGCAACGCGCTCGTCCAGACCCTCAACGCATCACCTTCAAGGCCTCCGGATTGACGATGTTGGTCGGCTGCTGGTTGACGAACGCGATGACGTTGTCGAACGCGGCGCCGAAGTACTGCTCGTAGGTGTCGATTTCCACATAGCCGATGTGCGGCGTGCAGACGGCGTTTTCCAGGCGCAGCAGCGGGTGGCCCTGCAGGATGGGTTCGCTCTCGAACACGTCCACGGCCGCCATGCCCGGGCGGCTGCGGTTGAGCGCCGAGACGAGCGCGTTTTCCACCAACAGCTCGGCGCGCGAGGTGTTGACGAACAGTGCCGTCGATTTCATGCGCACCAGGTCTTCGAGCGTGACGATGCCGCGCGTCTCCGGCACCAGGCGCAAGTGCAATGACAGCACGTCGCATTGCTCGAAGAACGACTCGCGGCTGGCCGCTGCGTTGTGGCCATCGCCGGCGGCCTTCTTGCGCGAGGCCTCGCTGCCCCAGATCGTGACCTTCATGCCAAAGGCGCGGCCGTACGCCGCCACGCGCTGGCCGATGCGCCCGTAGCCCCACACGCCCAGCGTCTTGCCTGACAGGCGCATGCCGAGGGCAAAGTTGGCCGGCATGGCCGCGGACTTCAGGCCCGACTGCTGCCATGCGCCATGCTTCAAGTTGCCGATGTACTGCGGCACGCGCCGCATCGCTGCCATGATCAGCGCCCAGGTCAGCTCGGCAGGCGCTGTCGGGTCGCCGACGCCTTCGGCCACCGCGATGCCGAGCTTGGTGCAGGCCTCGAGGTCGATGTGCGGGCCGACGCGGCCGGTCTGCGCGAGCAGCTTCAACTTCGGCAGCTTTTCGAGCAGTTGGCGCGGAAAAGCGGTGCGCTCGCGGATCAGCACCAGCACTTCGGCGTCGCGCAGGCGCACCGAGAGTTGGCCAATGCCCTTGACGTTGTTGGTGAACACCTTGGCGTGCAGGTGCTCGAGCCGGGCCGCGCACTTGAGCTTGCGCACGGCGTCCTGATAGTCGTCGAGGATGATGATGTTCATTGTGGGAAACGGGCACCCAACGGGTGCGATTCTGCACTGGCCTGTAGGATGCTCTGCCTCACCCGAAGAAGCGAGAGTCTCCCATGACCATTTCCATGCACTCGGCCAGCGCGCCGGTCTTTGTCAAGATGCTCGGCAACATGCTGGCCTGGCTCGACAAGGCCGAGGCCCACGCCGCTGCGCGCAAGTTCGACGCCGTCAATTACCTGGGACTGCGCCTGGCGCCGGACATGCTGACGTTCGGCCGCCAGGTCCAGGTTGCCTGCGACTTTGCCAAAGGCACGATGGCGCGGCTGTCCGGCGTTGATGTCCCGAAGTGGGAGGACAACGAAGCCTCGATCGTTGATCTGCGCGCACGCGTAAAAAAGACGATCGACTATGTGCAGACCTTCGCCGCAGCGCAGGTCGACGGCAGCGAAGAACGCGAGATCACGATCCCGATGCGCAGCGGCGAGGCGCTGAAGTACCCGGGTGAGGTCTACCTGAAGCACTTCGCGCTGCCCAACTTCTTCTTCCACGCGACGACGGCTTACGCGCTGCTGCGGCATGCCGGCGTCGAGGTGGGCAAGGGCGACTACCTCGGCCGGTAGTGCCGTTGCCGCGGCCATGATTCGCTGGCTGCGGCGCTTCGTCGTTGCGTTGGCGGCGCTGCTGCTGCTGGCATCGGCAGCGTTGGTGATCTACCTGTGGCGGGCCACGCCGCAGCATGATGGCGAGTTGCGCATCAGCGGCATCGGCGCCGCCGTCACCATCGATCGCGACGAGCACGGCATCCCGACGATCCGTGCGGCGAGTGTCGAAGACGCCGCGTTCGGCCTCGGCCTGGTGCATGCGCAGGACAGGCTGTGGCAGCTCGAGACGCATCGCCGCATCGGCAGCGGCCGGCTGTCCGAGGCCCTGGGGCCGGCGGCGCAGGGCACCGACAAGTTCCTGCGCGCCCTCGGCGTGCGCCGTGCAGCCGAGGCGCAATGGGCGCAGCTCGGCGACGAATCGAAGCGCGTGCTCAGCGCCTACGCGGCCGGCATCAACGCCTGGCAGCGAAATCACCTGAAGGCGCGGCCACCGGAGATGCTGCTGCTGGGCGTGCCGGTGCAGGATTGGACGCCTGTCGACAGCCTGGCCTGGTCGATCATGATGGCCTGGGATCTGGGCGGCAACTGGAACACCGAGCTGCTGCGCGCGCGCCTGGCGCTGACGCTGCCCGTCGAGCGCATCAACCAATTGCTGCCGCCGTACCCAGGCGAGTTGCCGCTGCCCACGGCCGACTACGCGGCGCTGCTGCGCTCGTTCAAGCTGATGGGCGGGCTGACGGCGTTGTCGGCGCAGCAGATCGATCACCTGCAAGCCATCGCGCCGCCGTCGGGCGTTGAAGGCGTGGGTTCTAACAACTGGGTGGTCGCCGGCACGCACACCGACAGCGGCAAGCCGTTGCTGGCCAATGACCCGCACCTGAAGATCACGACACCGGCGCTCTGGTACTTCGCGCGCATCGAGGTCGCCGGCGAAGGCGGTTTCCAGTCGGCCGGCGCCACCATGCCCGGCCTGCCGATGGTGGTGCTCGGCCAGAACCAGCACATCGCCTGGGGCTTCACCAACACCGGCCCCGACGTGCAGGACCTGTACCTCGAACGCTTCAAGCCCGACGATCCGATGCAGGTGCAAACGCCGCGCGGCTGGCAGCGCGCGGGCAGCGTGGCCGAGGACATCCACATCAAGGGTGCGAAGAGCGAGAACCTGGTCGTTCGCCAGTCGCGCCATGGGCCGATCATTTCCGACGCCGGTGGAGCGACCGGCGAGGTCGTGGGCACGGACGGCAACGCGAGCTACGGCATCGCGATGCGCTGGACCGCGCTCGATGCCGACGCCGATCCGATCGCGGCCGGGCTGGCGATCAACCGGGCGCGATCGGCCGCAGCGTTTGTCGACGCCGTCACCCGCCTGTGGATGGCGCCGATGCAGAACATGGTGGTGGCCGACCGCGATGGGCAGATCGCCGAGGTCTCACCCGGCCGGGTGCCGGTGCGCAAGCCCGACAACGACTTGAAGGGCCTGGTGCCGGCGCCGGGCTGGGACGCGCGCTACGACTGGGACGGTTTTGTGCCCGCTGCGCAGACGCCGCGCGAAGCGCAACCGGCGCGCGGCTGGATCGCCACCGCCAACCATCGCATCCACGGGCCCGACTACCCCCACTATCTGAGCAGCGAGTGGGCGCCGCCGTACCGCCAGCAGCGCATCGAACAACTGCTGCGTTCGCGCGCGAAACATTCGATCGACGACATGGCGGCGATGCAGGCCGACGTGCTGTCGCTGGCCACGCCGCGCATCCTGCCGTGGCTGCAGCGCGCGCAGTCGGATCACCGGCTCGCTGCGGCCGCGCAAGCGGCGCTGAAGCACTTCAACGGCGAGATGAAGGCCGATGCGGCGGCGCCGCTGATCTTCTGGGCCTGGTCGCGCCAGCTCGTGCGCGCGCTGTTCATCGACGAACTCGGCGGCCCGGTGGTCTACGAGCGCGTGCTCGGCGCGCGCAGCTTTCGCGATGCGCTCGAAGGCGTTCTCGAGCGCAACGACGCCTGGTGGTGCGACGACAAGACCACGGCCGACCAGGCCGAGACCTGCGAGCAGCAGAGCGGCCTGGCGCTGACGCGAGCGCTCGACGAGTTGCAGCAGCGCTTCGGTGCCGACGTGTCGCGCTGGCGCTGGGGCGACGCCCATGTGGCACGCAGCGAGCACCGGCCCTTGTCTCGCGTCAGGCTGCTGGCGCCGTTGTTCGAATTGCGCGTACCGACCGGCGGCGACACCTACACCCTGAATGTCGGCCGTGTCGGCGTCAAGCCCGATGCCGACACCGGCGAGCTCTACTTGAACGAGCACGCGCCGTCGCTGCGTGCGATCTACGACCTCGGCGATCCGTCGCGCTCGCGTGTCATGCACTCGACCGGGCAGTCGGGGCTGCCGTGGACAGCGCAGTTCCGCTCCTTTGTGGCGCCATGGGCGCGGGTGGAGTACGTGAGCCTGTGGAGCCCGCAGACCCCCCATGCGCACGCGCTGCGGCTGCTGCCTTGAGTCGCTGGTCGGGGCGCGACAGCGTTGGCTGCCGGACGTCGCCCACTTCGGCACAGCGCCGCTGACTGAATCGAGGGTCTGTCCTCTAGATTCCGGATGGCGAAAGAAAGCAGGTTCATTGCGGGATTCGAAGGCCTAGAATACGGGTTAACCCTAGGATTCAAATGAAAACCGCATTGCTTGCCTTCCGTTCCTTCCTCTCGTCACTGACTCGCAGCGAGCAGGGCGGACTGGAGGCCTATCTCGCCCAATCGCAGAGCCTGGCCGACCTGGAACGGCGCGAACGTGAGTGGCATCGCAGCAGCGCCGATCGTGCGTTGATGACGATCGATGCGCGGTCCCAATGAGCGTTCGAAGAGCGGCGCTGTGAGCGTGAACCGCCGCGCTCACGCCGGCAGTTCATAGGCCAACGCGTAGTGGTGCAGGCCGTCCTCGATCTTGAGCGAGAAGCGGCCACTGATGCCTTCAAGCCCGTCGGTACCTGAGTCGGGCACGATCGTGATCGACAACTGCTGGCCGCCGATCGCGCTCATCGTGCCGCTGTGTTGCAGCACGAAGCTGCCTTGGCGGCCGTGCAGCGCGCCGGCAAAGCGCTCCAGCGCCACATAGCCTGCAGAGCCGCGCGTGGGCGTAACGGCGGTGAGCATGTCGCCGTGGCTGCTGCCGCTCATGTCGCCGCTGAACACCTTGTCGAGTGACAGATGCGCCAGCGGCGTGGCGCCGGCCGGCACCGCGGACGGTTCGCCCAGCGGTTTGATTTGCACGGTGAAAGTGCCCACGGCGCGTTGTGGATTGCTGTGACCGGTTGGATGCATCAGCGGCTCCTCAGACTGCGCCGAACAGCGCCTTGCGTTGCGCGGTATAGGCCCACCAGGGTGCCGCCGCGGCGCCGTTCATGAAATCCACAGCGGCCATGAAGGTGTCGAGCACGCAGGGGTCTTGCCGCGTGCCGGTGGCGGCATTGAGTTGCTGGTAGAGCACGAAGGCATCGCGGCCTTTGAGCTGGTGCGGCGTGCTGACGCCGATCAGGCGCAGATCCGTGGCGATCGAGGGACCGATGTTGGGCAGGTCTTCGAGCACCACGCAGTCCTCGGCACGGGCAGCCTTGGGCGACTTGATGCGCGCGGCGTTCATGAGCCGATCACCAGCGGCCCGCTGCCCCAGTGCCGATCGAACACCGGCGCCAGCCTGGGGTGGCGCTTCGACGCGCTCGAGCATCGCGTGAAGCGCCGGCCGGTGTTTGGCCAGGTGCTTGCGCGCGCCGGACCAGCGCGAGACCACGGCGGCCAGGATGTCGGTGGCACCGGGCTGCGCGCCGAAGAGAAAGCGCGACGGCGGTTCGTTGACCAAGGCATCGCCGCAGGTGTCCGCAAACACCGTCCAGAGCTGGTGCAAGCGGCGCCGCGCGCCTTTGCGCAAGCGCTCGTTGGCAGCCTTGTCGCCCTTGCCGTTCCAGCGCTCGGGGTAGTCGATGACGCCGATGGCGGCGTAGCAGTTGGCCGCGATGAAGACCATGGCGCGAACGGCCTGTGCGCGCTGCGAGGCCTTGGCCGGCAGCAGCCTTGACGTCGGATGCGCCAGGCCGAGGTGGATCAGGATGGCCGCGCTCTCGCTGAGCACCGTGCCGTCCGGGCAGACCAGCGTCGGAATCTGGTGCAGCGGGTTGACGCGCTTCAGCTCGTCGAAGGCCGCGGTCTTGTCCCACGTGGCGGCGCTGACGATGCGGTACGGTGCACGCGCCAGCTCGAGTGCGCATTCCACGGCCGCCGAGCCGGAATTGCGGCTGCCGTAGAGCACGTACTCGCGCGCCGTCTTTGTCACGTCACATCAGCATCGTGTTGCGGATGAGTCCGACCGCGATGCCCTCGATGGCGAATACTTCGGCATCGCTGAGCTTGACGATGATCGGCTCGAAATCCGGGTTCTCGGCATGCAGCTCGATATGGTTGCGCACGCGCTTGAAGCGTTTGACGGTGACCTCGTCGCCGATGCGGGCAACGATGATCTGGCCATTGGTAGCGTCCTTGCTTTGTTTCACCGCCAGCAGGTCGCCGTCCATGATGCCAGCGTCGCGCATGCTCATGCCGCGCACGCGCAGCAGGTAGTCGGGGCGGCGCGGGAACATCGTGGCTTCGACGACGTAGGTCTGGTCGATGTGTTCCTGGGCCAGGATCGGGCTGCCGGCCGCCACGCGGCCGACCAGCGGCAGGTTGAGCTGCGACAGGCTGGGCAGCGGCAGCATGAACTGCTTGCCGCGCATCTGGTTCAACCTTTTCAGGGCGTCGGGCCGCAGCCGGATGCCGCGCGAGGTGCCGCCGATGAGTTCGATCACGCCCTTGCGCGCCAGCGCCTGCAGATGCTCCTCGGCGGCGTTGGGCGAGCGAAAGCCGAGCTCGGCGGCGATCTCGGCGCGGGTCGGCGGGGCGCCGGTGCGCGCGATGGCGCTTTGCACCAGATCGAGAATCTGCTGCTGGCGGTCGGTAAGCTTGGCGCGTTCTTCCATGGCTTGGGGCCGCTCGGGTGGCAGCCTGGGAGTTTGTCCAGTGACTGTATTTTTATCCAGATAGCAAATCATGGCAAGCACTCTCGCCAGCAAAGTGGTCATCCTCGGCACCGGCGGCACCATCGCCGGCACTGCCGCCAGCGCCGCCGATGCCGTCGGCTATGCGGCAGCCCAGCTCGGCGTGGGCCACCTCGTGGCCGCCGTGCCGGGCTTGAGCGAACTCGAGCTCGAGTGCGAGCAGATCGCGCAGCTCGACAGCAAGGACATGGACTACACGACCTGGCAGGCCCTGGCCGCACGCGCTGCGTTTCACCTGTCGCGCGCCGACGTGGCCGGAGTCGTCGTCACCCACGGCACCGACACGCTGGAAGAAACCGCCTATCTGCTGCACCGTGTGCTGGCGCCGTTCAAACCGCTGGTTCTCACCGCCGCCATCCGACCGGCGACGTCGATCGCCGCCGACGGGCCGCAGAACCTGCTCGACGCCGTAACCACGGCACGCGACGCCAACGCGCACGGCGTGCTCGTGGCCATCGGCGGTCGCGTCTGGGCGGGCGCGCAATTGCGCAAGATGCACAGCTACCGAATCGATGCGTTCTGGGCCGGCGATGCCGGCCCGCTGGCCGTGCTCGAAGAAGGCACGCTGCGCTGGTTCGGCGAGGCGCCACGTGCCGAGGCGCTCGGCCTGGAACAACTCGCGCGCGATGCGGCGCAGTGGCCGCGCATCGAGATCGTCATGAGCCATACCGGTGCGACAAGCCAGCTGGTCGATGCCCTGGTGGCGCAGGGCGTGCACGGCATCGTGGCTGCCGGCACCGGCAACGGCACCCTGCACCGCGATCTGGAAGCCGCGCTGTTGCGCGCGCAAGCCGCCGGCGTGCAGGTGCTGCGCAGCACGCGCTGCGCTGCCGGATCGGTGATCGGGCAAACGCTGCTGCGCTCTGCGGGTGCACTCTCGCCGCCGCAGGCGCGGGTCGAGTTGCTGCTCGAGTTGCTTGCCTGAGGGCAATCACGCACTCCCGGGCATTGCGCTCGGCGGCTTCAACAATTCCTCATACCCGTCCAGCCCCAGATTCCGGCTGTAACGCTGCGCATCGCTGCGCGCCTGCGCCGCGAGCGCAACGCTCACGGCGCGGGCTTCCAAGGCTTCGAGCGTCGTCTGCGCGATCGCGGCGGCGTCGAAGAAATCCACCAGCCGCCCGCCGGCCGAGATCCGCTTCAGCGCGTTCAAGTACCGCACAACGCATATGGTCGCGGGCAAGGTGTTCTACGTCTCGCCCGACCGCCTGGTCGATTGCGCCACCAACCAGCCTTACTACGTGGCCATGGTCGAGGCCGACGCGGCCTCGCTCGGCAATGCCACTGAAGTCAAGGTGCAGGCCGGCATGCCGGCCGAGGTCTACGCGTGCGTCAATCCACGATGAACTTCACGTCGACGTTGCCGCGCGTCGCATTGGAATACGGGCAGACCTCGTGCGCGGCCTTGACCAGTGCTTCGGCGGCTGCCTTGTCCATACCCGGAACCGACACATTCATCGACACCATGATCGAAAACGCGCCGGCCTTGCCGGTCATCGGACCGACCGACACCTCGGCCGTGTTGCTGATCTCGGCCGGCAGATTGATCTTCTGCTTGGCGGCCACGGCTTTCATCGCACCGATGAAACAGGCCGAATAGCCGGCGGCGAAAAGCTGCTCGGGGTTGGTGCCTGGGCCGTCGTCGCCGCCCAGGCCCTTGGGCGTGGACAGATCCAGGCTGATGCGCCCGTCGGATGATTTGGTGGTGCCGGTGCGGCCGCCGGTGGAGGTGGCTTGTGCGGTGTACAGCGCGGTATCGATGGCCATGCGGGGCTCCTGTTGTGTGGGTGGGCGCGCAGTGTGCCAGTCCTCGCGCAGAATCGCATCCATGCCGATAGAAGACCATTTCACAACATGACCGACAGCGAACTGGCCAGCGTGTGCTGGATCCGCGCGGTCGAACAGGGCGCCCCCATGGCCGCCGGGCAGGGCGCGGCCGTGGGCGCAGGCTCAGCCGTGCCGTGGGACGCCGCCGACGCCGCCTGGGCCAGCGGCGAGGCGCGGCGCGCGATCGGCGAGGGCGGCGAGCGGGCCAAGGCACAGGGCTTTGTCATCAAGCGCGCCCAACTGGCGCAAAAGCGCCTGGCCGCGCGCGATGCGGCGTGGCGCGCACCGCTGCAAGACAACAAAGGCCCGCGCGCCTGGCGCTGGCTGTTGTTGCTGCTGGCGGTGGCGGTGGCGGCCTACATCGTCGGCGATGTGCTCGGCGGCTCTCACCGCATCAACCTGCTCGCGCCGCCGGTGCTGGCGCTGTTGCTGTGGAACCTGATCGTCTACGTGTTGTTGCTGTTCGCGTCCGGGCGCGGTCCGTCGGGTTGGCTGGCGCACGCGATCGAAGACGCGCGCACGCGTTTTTCCGCGCGCGGCAAGGCGGCGCCGCTGGTGGCGGCGCGGGCGCGATTTGCGGCCGAGTGGATGGTCGCCACGGGCGGCGTGCAGCAGGCGCGCGTCGCCGGCGT
Source organism: uncultured beta proteobacterium (assembly GCA_963706685.1). Lineage (GTDB taxonomy): Bacteria > Pseudomonadota > Gammaproteobacteria > Burkholderiales > Burkholderiaceae_C > CADEEN01. Next base: position 176,966 of record CAVPMY010000017.1, on the reverse strand, counting down.
GATGCATGCGACCGCGGCGCTGCTCGCCCTGATGGTGATCGCCTCGATGTACGTCTTCGGCCTGGCCTTCGACTACCGCGCCGGCTGGGACAGCACCTGGCTCGATGCCGAGCAGGTGCAGCGCACGCTGGCGCTGGTGTTCGCGCCGGCCAGCGCGCTGAGCGGCCTGGCCGTGCCCGGCATCGACGAGATGGCCCAGTTGCGCTTCGCCGAAGGCAGCGCCGGCGAGCGCGCGGCACGCTGGATTCACCTGTACGCGATCACGCTCGGCATGTTCATCGTCTTGCCGCGCCTGGCGCTGGCCGCAGGGTCGGCGTGGCGCGTGCGCCGCGCGGCGGCGGCGCTGTCGCTGCCGCTCGACGAGCCGTACTTTCGCACCTTGCTGCGTGACGGTCCGGCCACGGCGCGGCCGGTGACCGTGCTGCCCTACAGCTACACGCTGAGCGCAGCGCAGGTCAAGGCCATGCCCAAGGCCCTGCTCGATGCCATCGGCCCCGGCGCGCAGCCGCGCGTCAAACCGATGCTGCCCCTCGGCGCCGAAGATGCGCTGCCGGCCACGGCGCTCGAGGATGCCGATGCCGATGTGGCCGCGCTGTTCGCCGCCACCGCCACGCCCGAGCGCGAGACCCATGGCGCGTTCGTGCGCGCGCTGGCCAACGCCGTCAAGGGCCGCGCCACCGTCAGCGTGTTGATCGATGAATCCGGCCTGCGCCAGCGCACCGGCACGGCCAGCGACGCCGAGCTGCGCCTCACCCAGCGCCGCGCGGCCTGGCAGCGCATGCTGCATGACCTGTCGCTGCCGGCGCCGCGCTTCGTGAATCTGTCGTGATGAGCGACGCCGCGCAAACCATCTCGCTGTCGCTCGTCTCCCACACCAACGTCGGCAAGACGACGCTGGCGCGCACGCTGCTGGCGCGCGACATCGGCGAGATCCGCGACGAAGCCCATGTCACAGAGACCGCGGAATCTCAATTGCTGATCGAGTCGGCGCAAGGCGACCGCCTGATGCTGTGGGACACGCCGGGCTTTGGCGACACGCTGCGCCTGGCCAAGCGCCTGGCGCAGTCCGGCAACCCGATCGGCTGGTTGATGACCGAAGTCTGGGACCGCTGGCGCGACCGCGCATTCTGGTCGAGCCAGCGCGCGTTGAAGCATGTCTGGGAGCAATGCGACGTCGTGCTCTACCTGGTCAATGCCAGCGAAGCGCCGGAGGACGCGGGGTACCTCGATGCCGAGCTGCAGGTGCTGGCGCTGACCGGCAAGCCGGCCATCGCGTTGCTCAACCAGCTCGGCGCGCCCGGCCAGGCCGGCGAAGCCGAACTCGAAGCGCGTTGGCGCAAGCGTCTCGAAGGCGCCAAGGGCATCCACGCCGTGCTGCCGCTCGACGCCTTCTCGCGCTGCTGGGTCCAGGAGGGCGTGCTCTGGCAGGCGGTGACGCCGCTGTTGGCCGAGACCCAACGCGATGCCTTCGAGCGCCTGCAAGCCGCCTGGCGCGTGCGCCAACTCGGCCTCTGGCGCGAGTCGATGGCCGAACTGTCGCGGCGCCTGGCACGCGCCGCGCTCGACACGCAGCGCGTCGATTCCGATGGCTGGCGCGGCTCGATGAAGTCCGTCGGCGGCCGCCTCGGCAAGGCGCTCGGCCTGCGCGATGACGACAACAACGTCAGCGCGCCGCAACAGCGCGCGATGGCTCAACTGGCCGAGCGCCTGGACGAAGACGTCAAGCGCTCCACCGACACGCTGATTACGCTGCATGGCCTCGACGGCCGCGCCGGCAACGAAGTCTTCGCCAAACTCGCCCGCCACTACGCCGCGCGAAACCCGATCGACGAAGGCAAGGCGGCGATCTGGGGCGGCGTCGTCACCGGCGCGCTGGCGGGGCTCAAGGCCGACATCGCCAGCGGCGGCCTCACGCTCGGCGGCGGCCTGCTCGCCGGCGGCGTGATCGGCGCCCTGACGGCAGCCGGCGCGGCACGCGGCGTCAACCTCGTGCGCGGCGTCTCGCAACCGGAATTGCGTTGGGACTCGAAAGTGCTCGACGCGCTGTTCGCCAGCGCGCTGCTCGGCTACCTCGCCGTCGCCCACCACGGCCGCGGCCGTGGTGCCTGGGTGGCGCAGGAGCCGCCGCCGACCTGGGTGGCGGCGGTGGATGCGGCGGTCGCAGAGCAGCGAGAAGCGCTGACGGCGCTGTGGCAGCACCGTGGTGAAGATCAAACCGGCGAGGCCTTGGAAGTGCGAGCGCAGAGCGTGATCGAGACGGCGTGCGCTGCGGTGCTGGGGCGGCTGTATCCGCCAAAGCCGCGCAACGTGGCCTTGACGGTGTGAGGCGCGGGGTTGGCAGACGCGGGTTGTGCCGACGGCGGGACGTGGCGCTGCACAAGCTGCTCGAAGTCTGGAACCGTCCGCTGGAGGAAAAGCTGCACGCCGGTTGGTCGCAGAAGCTGACGTGGATCGAGCGCGCCAATGAGCCGGGACTGTTGCGGGCGCAACTCGACGAGGGCCATTCGCGTTTTCGCGAAGGCGACCTGCTGGTGCTGCACACGGGGCATCCGATTGACGACATGCTTGCGCGCGGCCTCCTGCTGGAGGCCGAGGACGATGACGGTTGGTTGCTGCGCGGCAACTTTGTGGACGAGAGATGGCGAGGCGGCTCGCAGCCGGGGCCAACGCTCGGCGGAGTCTTGGCAATCGGCCGCAATTACCGCATAGGCGACGCCGGCTGCCGCGCGGTCATGGTCGCAAGTCCGTGCCTAAGGGAGCGCACACAGACGGCGATCGAACACCTCGACTCGTAGGTGTCGTCACGGGCGCCGATCGCGAACGGCAGGACACAGTGCCTGCCGGGGGAGATGCAACGCGCTCGTCGGCGAAACTCGCTTCTCCACGCACCCTTTTGCAACTCGCCATGACCATACAGAAGACCTCTGAGCCACTACTTCTGCGATACCGGTCTGAAGAGATTCTGGTCGCCGCTAAAAATCCGTTCGCCAACGACCGGCTCGACCGAGAGCCATTCGTAGAGGCGATCACCCAGCTGCTTAAGGTGATTCGCGAGCCGTTCGTGGTTGCCCTCAATGCGCCGTGGGGCAGCGGCAAGACGACGACGCTGCGGATGCTCGAACCGAATCTGGCGGCGGCTGGGGTCACCGCAGTGAGCTTCAACGCTTGGGAGGTCGACGACGTGACCGATCCACTGGTGCCACTCGTAGCCACGCTTCATGATCGGCTCCTTAAAGTCAAGGGGTACGGGCCCGGCGTTGATCACGCCAAGGTCAATCGCTTAAAGACGTTGGGCAGTGCGATCGTTAAGCACGGGACGGTCGCTGCAGTGAAGGTCGCTACCGCCGGATTGCTTGACTTGGGTGCAGCCGCGGACGGCATCGCCAAGGCTGCGAGCGAGGCTGCCGAAAAGCCGGGGAGGATCTCGCGGGAGATTTAATTGACGCCTTCAAACGCGATAGGCTTGCAGCCCAACAGTTCCATGCTCTGTTGCGGGAGTTAGTCGCCCACGTTCGGACTGCAGCTGAGGACGGCAGTGGCTCACGGCCCTTAGTGTTGATCATCGACGAGCTGGATCGTTGCCGACCGACATTTGCTGTCGCGATGCTCGAGCGCATCAAACACTTCTTCGACGTGCCTGGGCTTGTGTTTGTACTTTCCTGTGACCTTGAACAACTGAAGGCGAGCACGCGTAAGGTGTATGGCGCCGACCTGGACGCCGCCGAGTACTTGCGACGGTTTATCGACCTGGAGTTGCGGCTACCGCGCGTACGAGTCGGTCAAATGGTCGACGCAATGCTGTCCAACTGCGGCGCAGATGCGTTCTTCGCGGCGCGGCAGAAGTATCCCGAGGTGCGAGAGGACCGCAAGTGGACTGTGAGCGTCCTGCAGGACCTTGCCCTGCACTTCGAGCTGTCACCTCGAGTAGTCCAGCGCATGGTCTCCAGACTGATGCTTGTCCTGCGGCAGACACCGGAGAACGGCTATCTCGACCCGATCATTGCGGTCTTCATGATCTTTCTGCGGATCCATGACGAGGAAATGCTGGAAGCGCTTGTGGCCGGGCGTGTGCAGGCCGGTGAAGCAATGGAAGCGCTTCCGGGCTGCTAAGCCTCGTGGCGAGGCTTTCTACCGCTCGCCAGTGGGATTCGATCGAAGCGCACCTTCTCCTCGCGCACGAGAGCCGACATGAATACGTCGAAGCAGTTCTTGGCGCGCGTCGGGGTCGCGGCGTCAAGCTGTCGCTTGCTCCCGGCGGCCAGTTGTTCCTGTGCGCTGACCCGAAGCAGGGCTTCATGCGCCATCGCCTGAGCTGGAAGAGTGCGGGCCTGGATGTTGCCGGCCGCACCAAGAAGCTTCGCGGGTGCACAACGACGCCGCGAGTTTGCCAGAGAGAGGTGAGTGCGCACCGACAAGGGCGTCGAGCAGCCCGACTTTTCGCGCAGTGGATGACCTGCAAACGCTCGATCAACGCATCAACCTTGTAGCGACGGACCTCAACGAGGACGCTGACTTTGCATCTGCGTGATGCGTCTGCCATGGTCGACAGCGCGCATTGGTGGGCTGAGCTCGAGCGTTCCCTCAGTAGCCCGAGCCGCAGCGCAGAGGGATCATCGACGCGCCGACCCGGCGGACTTTCCGGTTCGCGGCAGCGGAAGCAACGGTCGATCTCGCCCAGCCAATGCGGCCATTTGAAAGATCGCGATCCTGACCTCAGCGGTCGTTCGCCGTCGGTCAACGCTCCCTCTGTCGCCTATGCAGACATCGCACACCGCTTGTCTTACGCTCAGGGTCAACCGTCAACCGGTATTCACGACGGCCGCCGGCAGGGGCGCAGGTGCCAGAGTTTCTAGGGGTTGCCGCTGGCGCCCAATGGCAGTGCGATGGAAACTACTGCCGCGCCACGGCGTATACCGAATCTCGACTTCCTTTCATGGAGACTCCAGATGAAATTCCTGTTCACCCTGTTGCTGGCCCTCGCTGCCGGTTCCGCGATGGCATTTCACTGCCCGGCGGACATGAAGGCCATCGACGCCAAGCTGGCTGCCGATGCGAAACTCTCGGACGCCGAGATGGCCAAGGTCAAGCAACTGCGCGCCGACGGTGAAGCCGCACACAAGGCGGGCAAACATGACGAAGCGGTCAAGCTGCTGGGCGAGGCGATGAAGATGCTGAAGATCTGATCGCTCGGGCTGCGGACCGGGCGTACCGGCCTCGCACCCTTGTCCACTCAGCGCGCCGCGGCTGCCGCCATGACCTCGAGTTGCTGCTGCAACTCGAGCCAGCGCTCTTCGAGCATCGCCACTTCGGCGGCGATGTGGGCGAGCTGCCGCCCCGCGTCGGCCATCGCGGCGGGCGCCAAGGTGCCGTCTGCGAGCGAGGCTTCGGTTTGCGCACGCTCGGCGCCGAGTTTGGCCAGCCGCTGATCGATCTGTGCCAGCTCGTTGCGCAGCGGTCGCGTCTGGTCGGCGAGCTTCGAGCGCGCCTGGCCCTTGGCCTTGCGGTCGTCTCTTGGCCCGCCGGGTGGTGTCGGTGAGAGGGCGGGCTTTGTGTTGTTGGGCTTTTCGGGCACCGCGGACGCTGCCGCCTCTGCCGCGCCGGGAACTGGCGGCGCCGGCTGCCCGCGCGCCGTGGCGCGCGAGACGTCGAGCAGCCACTTCTGGTAGTCGTCCAGGTCGCCGTCGAACGGCAGCACGCCACCGCGCGTGACCAGCCAGAACTCGTCGCAGACTTCGCGCAGCATCGCGCGGTCGTGGCTGACCAGCATCACGGTGCCTTCGAACTCGTTGAGCGCCATCGACAGCGCTTCGCGTGTCGTCAGGTCGAGGTGATTCGTCGGCTCGTCGAGCAGCAGCAGGTTGGGGCGCTGCCAGACGATACCGGCCAGCACGAGGCGCGCGCGTTCGCCGCCCGAGAGCGTGCCGACGGTCTGCTTGACCATGTCGCCACCGAAGTTGAACTGGCCGAGGAAGTTGCGCAGGCCTTGTTCGCGCGCGTCCTGGCCCGGCACATTGAGCTCGCGCGCCAGTCGGGTCATGCGTTGCAGCGGCGTGTCGTCTTCGCTCAGCAGGTCCATCTCCTGCTGCGCGAAGTAGCCGATCGCCAGGCCCTTGCCTTCGGTCATCGTGCCGGCGAGGGGTTGCAATGCGCGCGCGATGGTCTTCACCAGCGTCGACTTGCCCTGGCCGTTGGCGCCGAGGATGCCGATCCGCTGCCCTGCCATCACAGTGCGGTTGACGTCGCGAACAATCTCGATCTTGCCGTAACCGCAGACCAGATCGCGCATCGCCAGCATCGGGTTCGGCAGGTTCTGCGGTTCGCGGAACTCGAAGGCGAAATCGCTGGCCGTCAGCACCGGCGCGATGCGCTCCATGCGCGCCAGCGCCTTGACGCGGCTTTGCGCCTGCTTGGCCTTGCTGGCCTTGGCCTTGAAGCGGTCGATGAAGCGTTGCAGGTGGGCGATGCGTTCCTGCTGCTTGCCGAACGCGGCCTGCTGCTGGCTCATGCGCTCGGCGCGCATCTCTTCGAAACCCGAGTAGTTGGCGCCGTAGCGCGTCACCGTGCCTTCGTCGACGTGCAGCGTCACCTTGGTTACCGCATCGAGGAACTCGCGGTCGTGGCTGATGATGATCAGCGTACCGGTGAATCGCAGCAGCCAGGCTTCGAGCCAGACCAGCGCGTCGAGGTCGAGGTGGTTCGTCGGCTCGTCGAGCAGCAGCAAGTCGGCCGGGCTCATCAGCGCGCGCGCAAGCTGCAATCGCATGCGCCAGCCGCCGGAAAAACTGTTCACCGGCGCGTCGAGCTTCGCTTGCTCAAAGCCCAGGCCGAGCAGCATCGCTTGTGCCCGCGAGCGGGCATCGAAGCCGCCGGCCTCGTCGATGGCCATGTGGGCCTCGGCCATCGCGTGGCCGTCGTGTGCGTTTTCGGCCGCAGCCAAGGCAGCCATCGCAGCGGCCAGCGGCACATCGCCTTCGAGCACGTAGTCGGTGGCGCCTTGATCGGTCTCGGGCATCTGCTGAGCCACTTCGCCGAGGCGCCAGCGCGGTGGCATTTCGATGTCGCCGCCATCGGCATGCAGGCGGCCCGCCATCAGCGCGAACAAGCTCGACTTGCCGGCGCCGTTGCGGCCGACCAGGCCGGCGTTTTCGCCTGGGTTGAGCGTGAAGGTCGCGCCCTGCAGCACAACTTTCGCGCCGCGGCGCAGGGTGACGTTGCGAACGGTGATCATGTTTCTGGTTTTTCTTGCGGCTCGATCAAGTCCCACGGGTTGCCATAGAGATCGTGGAACACGATCACGCGGCCATACGTTTCGTGGCGTGGCGCGTCTTCGGCAAAGCTCACGCCGTGCGCGCGCAGGTGGGCGATGTCGCCGTCGAGGTCATCGGTGTGCAGGAACAAGAAGACGCGGCCGCCGCTTTGCTGGCCGATCGCCGCTTGCTGTTCGGGCGAGGCGGCCTGGGCGAGCAACAGCGAGGCGCCGCTGCCTTTGTGTCCATCGTCGCCCGGTGCGACAACGACCCAGCGCTTGGTCGGCGACAGCGGCGTGTCTTCGACCAGCCGAAAGCGCATCACACGGGTGTAGAAGTCGATCGCTTCGTCGTAGTCGCGCACGACCAGCGTCAGCATCGCCAGGCGCCGCGCCGTCACCGCAAAGCCTCTTCGGTGATGAGCACGACCTGGTTCTCGGTCTCGTGCGTGGGCAGGTAGGCGAACTCGAGGTGCGGGAAGGCGGCCTCGAAGTGCGCCGCCTCACGGCCGATCTCGAGCACGAGCACGGCGTGTTCGTTCATGTGCTGCGCGGCGTTGTCGAGCAGCGTGCGGATGAAGTCCATGCCGTCGGCGCCGCCGGCGAAATTGCCGTCCAGCGCCAGCGCGGGCTCGGCCCGGTACTCGGCCGGCAGCGCCGCCATCGACGCGCGGTTGACATACGGCGGGTTGCACAGGATCAGGTCGTAGCGCCGGCCGGCCACGGCGGCCAGGCCATCGCCCTGCAGCAGCGTGATGCGCTCGGCGAGTTCATGGCGGTCGATGTTGATGCGGGCGACGGCGAGCGCGTCGGCCGACAGGTCGGCGGCGTCCACATGCACCTCGGGCCAGGACATTGCCGCCAGCACCGCCAGGCTGCCGCTGCCGGTGCACAGGTCGAGCACACGCTGCGAGCGCGCCGGCAGCCAGGCGTCGAGGCTGTCGTCTGCGATCAGCTCGGCAACCAACGAGCGCGGCACGATGACGCGTGGATCGACGGTGAATGGCACACCTTGCAGCCAGGCCTCGCCGGTCAGATAGGCGGCGGGTTGGCGCGTGGCGATGCGCCGATCGATCAATGCGGCGATGGCTTGTTCTTCACGCGGCGTCAGCTCGCGCTGCGCCACCGCATCGAGTTCATCGAGCGGCAGACCCAGTTGCCAGAGGGCGAGCCAGACCGCTTCGTCGAAGGCATTGGTCGTGCCATGCCCAAACGAAACGCCCGCCTGGGAGAGGCGGGCGCTTTGCAGTTCGATGCACTCAACAAGCGTCATAGCAATAGATTCTCCATCACCCGCCGATAGATGTTGGCCAGGCGGTCGATGTCGGCCGCTTCGACGCACTCGTCGATCTTGTGGATGCTGTGGTTGCGTGGGCCGAGCTCGACAACCTGCGGGCAGATCGTGGCGATGAAGCGGCCGTCGCTGGTGCCGCCTGTTGTCGACAGTTGCGTCGTCACGCCGCACTCAGCCTGGATGGCGGCGCGCACCGCGTCGGTCAATGGGCCCGGTGCGGTGAGGAAGGTCTCGCCGCCCAGCGTCCACGACAGCGTGTATTCGAGGCCGTGGCGATCGAGCAGGGCGCTCACGCGCTGCTTCAATCCGTCGGCCGTGCTTTCGGTCGAGAAGCGGAAGTTGAAATCGATCACCACCTCGCCCGGGATCACGTTGCCGACGCCGGTGCCGGCGTGGATGTTGGAAACCTGGAACGTGGTCGGTGGGAAAAACGCGTTGCCGCGGTCCCATTCGGTGGCTGCCAGCTCGGCCAGCGCCGGCGCGACCTGGTGGATCGGATTGCGCGCCAATTGCGGGTAGGCCACATGGCCCTGGATGCCCTTGATGGCGAGCTTGCCCGAGAGCGTGCCGCGGCGGCCGTTCTTGATCGTGTCGCCGAGCACATCCACCGAGGTCGGCTCGCCGACGATGCACAGGTCGATGGCTTGGGCACGGGTCTTCAGCGCTTCGACGACGCGCACGGTGCCGTCGACGGCCGGGCCTTCTTCATCGCTGGTGATCAGCAAGCCGATCGCGCCGGCGTGCCGCGGGTGCGCCTGCACGAAAGATTCGACGGCGACGACCATGGCTGCGATCGATCCCTTCATGTCGGCCGCGCCGCGGCCGTACAGCAAACCGCCGCGGTGCGTGGGCACGAACGGGTCGCTCGTCCATTGCGCCAGCGGCCCGGTGGGCACGACGTCGGTGTGGCCGGCAAAGACCAGGGTCGGTCCGGGTTGGCCGCCGCGGCGCAAGGCCCACAGGTTGCTGACACGGAAACTCTCCGGGCCGCCGGCGATGCTTTCGCACGCGAAGCCGAGCGGCTGCAGACGTTGCGCGATCAGTGCCTGGCAGCCGGCGTCGTTCGGCGTCACCGAGGGCCGGGCGATCAGGGCCTCGGCGAGTCGCAGTGCAGTATTCATGTCAGCAACTCATTCTGCACTGCGGGGGCACTGCACGGCTAGGCGCAAACCCAGTGCGGCGAAGCCGCTTCGGGGGTGGGCCTAAACCAGTCGTCCGAAGTTCGTCGACAGCTTCACTTCTTCCGGCCGCACATCGAGAATGATCTCGGAGAAGCTCGCCGGGTCGGGCTCTTCGGGTTTGGGCGGCTGGCGCGAGACGGTCTTGTCCTGCTGGTTGGCCATGCGCCAGAGCAGGTTGGTCGGCGAGTCGGCAAAGGCCAGGCCCTCTTCGCGGGTGATGGCGCCTTCGTTGATCAGGCGCGCCAGGTCTTCCTCGAAGGTCTGCGAACCTTCGGCGAGCGATTTCTCCATCGCTTCCTTGACGCCGGAGATGTCGCCCTGCTCGATCATCTCGGCGACGAGCTTGGAGTTGATCATCACCTCGGCGGTCGGGCGACGCCCGCCGGCCGTGGCTCGCACCAAGCGCTGGCAGATGATGGCGCGCAGGCCCGCAGCCAGGTCCGACAGCAGCGCGGGACGCGACTCGGGCGTGTAGAACGACAGGATGCGGCCGAGCGCGTGATAGCTGTTGTTGGCGTGCATGGTGGCCAGCACGAGGTGGCCCGAAAGCGAGTACGAAATCGCCGAGGTCATGGTTTCGCGGTCGCGGATTTCGCCGATCAGGATGCAATCCGGCGCCTGGCGCAGCGCGTTCTTCAGCGCGATCTGCAGGCTGTTGGTGTCGCGGCCGACTTCGCGCTGGTTGACCACCGACTTCTTGTTCGAGAACAGGAACTCGATCGGGTCTTCGATCGTCAGGATGTGGCCGGTCAGCAGCTGGTTGCGGTGCTCGAGCATCGACGCCAGCGTGGTGCTCTTGCCGGTGCCGGTGGCGCCCACCATCAGGATCAGGCCACGCTTTTCGAGCACCAGCTGGCTGAGGATCGTGGGCACGCCCAGCGCTTCCATCTTGGGGATGTTGAACGGAATGCAGCGAAACACCGCGGCGATCGAGCCGCGCTGGCGAAACGCCGACAGGCGAAAGCTGCCCACCTTGGCAATGCCGACGCCGACGTTGAGCTCGCCGGTGTCGTCCAGCTCCTCGAGCTGTTGCGGCGTCAGCAGTTCCGAGAGCAACTGGCGCGGCTGCGTATGCGACAGTGGCTGATCCGACAACTGCAGGATCTGGCCATTGATCTTGATCAGGATCGGCGTGTTGGCCGACAGATAGACGTCCGATGCGTTCTTCTCCGACATCAGCCGGAGCACGCGCTCCATGTTGCCGCCGCCAGCGCCACTCATGGTGCGCCCCGTGCGGTGAGTACACCGCACGACCCCCCGAGGGGGTGCGGGCCGGCTTGGGAGCGGCCCGGCGCTTCGGCCCGCGATCGTCTAGCGACGTTCATTTCATAACCTCAAGAGCTCGTTGATGCTTGTCTTGGCGCGCGTCCCTGCGTCGACCTTCTTGACAATCACGGCACAGTACAACGAGTGGCTGCCGTCGGCAGCGGGCAAATTACCGGAAACGACCACTGAGCCGGCCGGCACCCGGCCGTAGGTCACTTCACCGGTCGCGCGGTCATAGATCTTGGTGCTCTGGCCGATGAAAACGCCCATGCTGATGACCGAGTTTTCCTCGACGATGACACCCTCGACGACCTCGCTGCGGGCGCCGATGAAGCAGTTGTCCTCGATGATCGTCGGGCTGGCCTGCAGGGGCTCCAGCACGCCGCCGATGCCCACGCCGCCCGACAGGTGCACGTTCTTGCCGATCTGCGCGCACGAACCGACGGTGGCCCAGGTGTCGACCATCGCGCCTTCGTCGACATAGGCGCCGATGTTGACGTAGCACGGCATCAGCACCACGTTGCTGGCGATGTAGCTGCCGCGCCGCGCCACCGCCGGCGGCACCACGCGCACGCCGGTGGCGCGCATCTCCTCCTCGTTCAGGTGGGCGAACTTGGTCGGCACCTTGTCGTAGAAACCGAGGTCGCCGGCACGCACGATCTGGTTGTCGCTGAGCCGGAACGACAGCAGCACGGCCTTCTTGACCCACTGGTTGACCGTCCACTGGCCGACACCCTGGCGCTCGGCAACGCGGATGCGGCCGGCGTTCAATTCGCGGACGACCTGCTCGACCGAAGCCCGCAGTTCGGGCGAGTTGGTCGGATCGAGCTTGGCGCGGTGCTGCCAGGCGATGTCGATGGTGGCTTGGAGTTCTTTGAGGTTCATGGAAGGCTTCTCGAGTAGGCGGTGATGCGCTCGGCGGCTTCGATGCATTCATCGACTCCGGCCACCAGCGCCATGCGGATGCGCCCGGCGCCGGGGTTGACGCCGTGCGCGTCACGTGCGAGCAGGCTGCCGGGCAGGACGGCGACATTGTATTGAGCGAGCAGGCCGCGCGCGTACTCGATGTCGCTGCCTCGGACACCGGCCCAGAGGTAGAAGCCGGCGTCGGGCAGGCCGACGTCGAGCCCTGGCTGAAGCATCGGCGTCACGCGTGCGAACTTCTGTCGGTAGAGGGCGCGGTTGGCCACCACATGGGCTTCGTCGTTCCAGGCCGCGATGCTGGCGGCCTGGACCAGCGGGCTCATCGCGCTGCCGTGGTAGGTGCGGTAGAGCAGGAAGTTCTTCAGGATCGAGGCATCGCCGGCCGCGAAGCCCGAGCGCAGGCCCGGCACGTTGCTGCGCTTGGACAGGCTCGTCAGCACGATCAGGCGCTCGAAGCCGTCGCGTCCGAGCGCCTTGGCCGCCTGCAGCGCGCCCAGCGGCGCCTCGTCGCGAAAGTAGATCTCGCTGTAGCACTCGTCGCTGGCGATCACAAAGCCGTGGCGGTCGCTCAGTTCGAACAAGGCGGCCCACTCGTCCTGCGGCATCACCGCACCGGTCGGGTTGCCGGGCGAGCAGACGTACAGCAACTGGGTGCGGGCCCAGGTGGCGCTGCTGACCTGCGACCAGTTGGCGGCGAAGTTGCGGCGGGCGTCGCTGTTCGCAAAAGCCGTCTGCGCTCCCGCCAGCAGCGCCGCACCTTCGTAGATTTGATAGAACGGGTTCGGGCAGACCACGGTGGCCCCCGGCTGCGACGCATCGACGACGGTCTGCGCCAACGCGAACAGCGCCTCGCGCGACCCATTGACGGGCAGCACCTGGGTGGCGGCATCGAGCGTGACGCCGTAGCGGCGCTGTACCCAGGCGGCGCAGGCCTCGCGCAGCGCTGGCGTGCCGGCAGTCGCGGGATAGGTTGACAGGCCGCCGAGCGAGGTGCGAATGGCGTCTTCCACCAGCGCCGGCGTGGCGTGCCGGGGCTCGCCGATGCCCAATGAGATCGGCCGGTGATCGTGCGATGGCGCCACATCGGCCATCAGCTTGCGCAGCCTCTCGAAAGGGTAGGGATGAAGCCGCGCCAGCAAAGGGTTCATGCAGTCGATGATAGGGGAGCCCGCGGCGCAAAATGCGGGGCATGCCTGCGCTGAGGGACTACCGTTTCGCACTCGCCTGGACCTTGCCGTTGGCCGTCGGCGTGGCGGCCTGGCGGTCGCCGTGGGCGGCCTGGGCGGTGATGTTCGGTGTGCAGTTGGCGCTGGCGCTGGTCGAGCGGGCAGCGCCGGGCTGGCATTCGCCGGCGGCCGAGACGACGTCGCGGCCCTGGTTCACGTGGTGCTTGCGCGCGCATGTGCTTTGGCAGGCGGCGCTGCTGGGCCTGGGCGTGATGCTGGCCCAGGACGCGTCGTGGCCGGCGGTGGTGGCGCTGGGCATCGGCGTCGGCGGCATCAGCGGCAGCCAGGGCATCACGTTTGCCCACGAACTGGGGCATTCCAGGTCGCGTGTCGATCGCCTGTGCGCCTGGCTGTTGATGAGCAGCGTGCTCTATGCGCATTTCATGGTCGAGCACTACCGCGGCCACCACCCGCGAGCGGCCACGCAAGAGGACCCCGCCAGCGCGCGATTCGGCGAGAGCCTGTGGCGCTTCCTGCCACGCACGGTGGCGGGCAGCGCTGCAAGCGCCTGGCGGCTCGAAGCACTGCAGCTGGCGCGTTGGCATCAAGGCTGGTCGCACAGCCCCTTGCTGTGGGCCACGCTGGTCCAAGTCGCTGGCCTGCTGCTGCTCGCACAGGTCTTCGGTGCCCAGGCGCTGCTGTTCTGGCTGGTGCAAGCCGCCTACGCCGTGTTCCTGCTCGAAGCCATCAACTACATCGAACATTACGGCCTCGTCCGCGGTGAAACCAACGGCCGGCGCGAACCTTTCGGGGTGCAGCATGCGTGGAACGCCGATCACGCGCTGACCAATTGCCTGATCGCCAACCTGCAACGCCACAGCGACCACCATTTGCACGCCTGGAAGCCCTATGCCATGCTCGACGCGCTGTCCGGTCCGCAACTGCCCACCGGCTATGCGGGCTGCCTGTTCCTGGCGACGGTGCCGCCGCTGTGGTTCAAGGCCATGCATGCGCGCATCGCAACGCTTCGAGGTGCCACGTGAGACGACAGACTTGCCTTGCACTGCTGCTCGCCGGCCTGGTTGCGAATGCATCAGCGCAGTCGCGCTTTGCCTTCGACGACACGCGCACGGTCCTGCCCAAGACCGTGGTGCCCTCGCACTACACGCTGGCCCTGCAACTCGATCCTCAGCGCGAGCAGTTCGACGGCCGCGCCGAGGTGCAACTGACAGCGCGCCAGCCTGTGCGATCGATCGTGCTGCACGCGCGCGACTTGACCGCGCGCCAGGTGCAACTGCACAGCGGTTCGCATGCGCCGCACGCTGAGCGTCGTCGCCGACTCGCGCCGGCAGACCTGGCGCCTCGCCCCCACCGACGGACGGCCGATCGCGGCCGGCGAGCATCGCCTGGTCGTCACCTACCGCGGGCGCGTCAACCGCAGTGGCGAGGGCCTGTACCGCGCCGATTACCGCGCGGACGGTCGGCCAGCCCGCATGCTGGCCACGCAGTTGCAAGCGGTCAACGCACGCATGCTGTTTCCGGGCTGGGACGAGCCGCTGTTTCGAGCGTCGTTCGACATTGAAGTCACCGCGCCCAAGGGCTTTCAGGTGCTATCGAACCTGCCGCTCGAGAACCGCCAAGCGGTGCGCGGCGGTGTGCGCCATCGCTTTGCGACCACGCCGTCGATGCCGAGCTACCTGGTCGCGCTCGCCGTCGGCCGGTTCGATGTGCTCGAAGGCGAATCGGCCGGCGTGCCGCTGCGCATCTTCACGGCGCCGCACAAGCGCGAGCAGGCGCGTCATGCGATGGCTGTGACGCAGCAGGTGCTGCCTTACTTCGGCGGCTACTTCGGCACCCCTTACGCACTGCCCAAGCTCGACCAACTGGCAGTGCCGGGCACGCGCGAAGGGGCAATGGAAGACTGGGGCCTGATTTCCTATGTCGAGGATGCGTTGCTCTTCGACCCGGCGCGCAGCTCTCCGCGCACCGAGCGCGGCGTCTTCAACACCGTGGCCCACGAGATCGCGCACCAGTGGTTCGGCAACCTGGTCTCGGTGGCGCTGTGGGACGAGATCTGGCTCAACGAGGCCTTTGCGACCTGGATGGCTGAAAAGGCGACCGAGCGCTTCCACCCCGAGTGGCAGCCGCAAGTCTCGTCGCGCGAGTGGCTGGAGCGCGCGATGGCGCGCGACGCCACCGCAGCGACGCGCGCCATCCGTTCCGGCCCGGTGGACGAAGCGCGGGTCTTCGACGTCTTCGACGGCATCACCTACAGCAAGGGTGGCGCCGTGCTGTCGATGCTCGAGCAATGGATCGGCGAAGACGCGTTTCAGCGCGGGCTGGCCGCCTACATGCAGGAGCGCCGCCTGGCGCCGGCCACCGCGGGCGATCTCTGGCACCACATCGGCCGCGCTGCCGAGCGGGCGGTGAGCCGGGTTGCGGCGAGCTGGACCGACCAGCCGGGATTCCCCTTGATCGATGCCAGCGCGGCCTGCGAGGCCGGACGCACCGTGGTCAGCTTGAGCCAGACGCGCTTCATGTCGTCGGCCGACACGGCGTCGCCCGCCCAGTGGCGCGTGCCGGTGCGCGTGGCCGGCGGCGCTCAGTTGCAGACCTGGATGCTCGACAAACCGCAGGCCCGTTTCGAGTTGCCGGGCTGCGACGCGACGCCGATCGTCGTCAATGCCGGTGCCCGGGGCTTCTACCGCGTGCGCTACAGCAGCGAGTTGCAGCAACGGCTGCTGCGCGGCTTTGCCGGGTTCTCGGCGGCCGACCGGATGGCCCTGCTGTCCGACAGCATGGCGCTCACCTTTGCCGGCCAGCAAGCACTGTCGGAGCATTTCGCGTGGCTGGCGCAGGCACCGCTTGCCAGCGGCGATGGCCGCGCGCCGCTGTTCGCGCTGGCAGCGTCGCAGTTGACGCAGCTCGATAGTGCGCTGCACGGCACGCCGGCGCAGGAGCGCTTGCGCACGGCCGCGAGATCGCTGCTCGCGCCCGAGCTGGCGCGTCTGGGCTGGGACGAACAGCCGGGCGAGGATGCTGAAGTGCGTCGGTTGCGCGGCGCCTTGATCGGCGCGCTGGCGCAGTTGAGCGATGCAGATGTGGTGGCGCGCGCGCGGACGCGCTGGGCGGCGGCGCTGTCACCTGCAGGGCAGCCGGGCGCATCGGCGCTGCCCGGTTCATTGCGCGGCGCCGTCATCACCGCGGTGGCGCGCCAGGCCAGCGCTGAAGAATCGAAAGCGCTGTGGGCGGCGCTGCGCGCCAGCAACAGCCAGGAGGACCGCTGGCTCTATGTCCGCGCGTTGTCGGTCGATCCGGACCCCGCGCGCGTCCGGCAATTGCTAGAGGCCTCGCTGGCCGGCTGGCTGCCGCCGAACGTGGCCACCAACGTGCCCAGCATGGTGGCCGATGAGCCGGCTCATGCCGCCCAGGCCTATGACTTCGTTGCCGGCCATTGGCAGCGGCTGGCCACGCTGGCCGGCAGCGGTGTCTTCGGCGCGCGCGCCTGGCTGCTGCCCGGCGCCGCCGAGGGCCTCAGCGAGCGCGCCGCCGCAAGCCGATTGCGCGCAGACCAGCGCCGCCTGGCCGGACCGACCGGCGCCGCGCCGGCTGAGACCGTGGCCGCGGCGATCGACGTGCGCGCAGCATTGCGCGAGCGCGAAGCCGAGCGGCTGGGCGCAGCACTGGCCTCGTGGTCGCCCGCGCGTTGAAAACGCTGCTCGGCGCGGCGCTGGCGATCGCGCTGCTGTATGCCGCCGTGCTCGCGCTCGTCTGGTGGCAGCAGGAGCGTCTGATCTTCCTGCCGAGCGCGCTGTCGCAAGATCACCGCTTCGACTTCGGCGCCGATGTGCACGAAGCCTGGATCGACGTGCCCGGCGCGCGCTTGCACGCACTGCACCTGCGCAACCCGCAACCGCGCGGCGTCGTCTTCTTCCTGCACGGCAACGCCGGCAACCTCGACAGCTGGTTCACCAACGCCGACTTCTACCGTCGATTGAATCTCGACCTGTTCATGCTCGACTACCGCGGCTACGGCAAGAGCAGCGGCCGCGTCGACAGCCAGGCCCAGCTCGAAGCCGATGTGCGCGTGGCCTGGGCGAGCATCGCGCCTCGCTACGCGGGCCTGCGCCGCGTGATCATGGGCCGCTCACTGGGCAGCGCGCTCGCCGCCGGCCTGGCCGCCGAGTTGCAGCCCGACCTGACCGTGCTCGTCAGTCCTTACGAGAGCATGGCCGCGCTGGCCGCGGAGCATTACCGCTGGGTGCCCGAGGCCCTGCTGCGCTACCCGCTGCGCACCGATGTCGCCTTGTCGCGCGTGAAGTCACCGCTGCTGCTGTTGCACGGCGAGCAGGACGATCTGATCGCGCCATGGCACAGCGAGCGGTTGCTGCGCTTCGCGCCGCACGCCGAGCGCGTGCTGATCCGTGGCGCAGGGCATAACGACCTGCAGCAGTTTCCGCAATATCTGGACGCGCTGGCGGCGCGGCTGCGCTGACGGTGGCGGCGGTCAGAGACGGCGCCGACGCATCACCAGGACGATGCAACCGAGGCCGGCGAGCATCAGCGCGTAGGTCGAGGGTTCGGGGATCGGGGCCGAGATGTCGAGCACCCGGTCGGGCAGGTCGGAAGGCGAGAGCAGAAAGCCGTAGCTCTGGCAGGTGCCCAATGTCGTGCACTGCAGGCGATTGACTGCGCGGCCGACGATGTCGCTGTTGTCGTTGACGGCGTAGGCCTCGGTCAGCCACCAACCTGCCTGCGCGCTCCCAGGTCGTACCAAGGTGTTGAGTTCGACGGCGCCGCTCTCGTTCCACAGTACCGCATGCCATTTGTCCGCCAGTCCGCCGTCGGTGCGATACCCAACCACGAGGCCGGCCTCGTTGATCGCGTTGGCGCTGCTGAACTCGGCGCCAAACACCGCGCCCAGGTCCAGCGTGCCCGCATCACTCCACAACCTCGCCTTCCCTTCAACCATACCGACAATCTGGCCGCGATCGTTTATGTCGTGCGCATAGCTGACCGGGCCTTCGAGGAGGCGCCCGCCGCGGTCGTCCCACACGGCCGCCTGGGGAGCCGTCGGGAGGGACTCGGCCTGCCAGGAGCCGACGACGTGTCCCAGTTCGTTGATCGCGTAAGCGACTCCCACGCCCAGTTCAGAGCCGATGCTCAGTTGCGCAAACGAGCCGTTTTCCCATACCGTGGCGCGCGCAACGGAGTTGGCGAC
Organism: uncultured beta proteobacterium; assembly: GCA_963706685.1. GTDB lineage: Bacteria > Pseudomonadota > Gammaproteobacteria > Burkholderiales > Burkholderiaceae_C > CADEEN01. The sequence continues at coordinate 158,668 of CAVPMY010000017.1, read as the reverse complement.
GTCGTAGCCGACGATCTGGCCGCGGTTGTTGATGTCCAATGCCTCACCGCGCAATGTCGGCGCCCCGGCTGCGCCGGCACCCGGCAGTGGTATGACCGTGCCCCCCGTCCACAACACGGGGATCGATCCAAGGGTGCCAACCATCTCGCCGCGGTCATTGATCCCAGTGGCGCTTCCTGGGCCGACCTCGGTGAACCCAAAGCCATCCCAGACCATGACGCGCCTCAACAGGTCGACTGACATGACCACCTGGCCGGCGTTGTTGATGTCCGCGACGGTGACGTTGGAGGCGTTGCCGCTGTCGAAGACGGTCAACTGATAGGGCGCCTGCGCCAGCGCGCTGTTGCCGGCGATCAGCAACGCCAACATCACGACTGAGTCAGAAACGACTCGAAGGTCATGCGCTTTCACAGTAGTATCTTAAGGCCGCGCCGACGATCTTGCGCGCAAACGAGATACGTTTCTTCCCTCGCAATGGCGAGGCCTACAACGCCCCGCGGCACCCCGCCGCGCCGCAGCGGCAGGCGAGCTTGCCGCCATGGTGGGTTTCGCCATAGTCCACGGTCAGTTCCTCGCCAGTTTCGATCGCACGCAGCGCATAGAACTCGACGCGCCCGTTGTCGATGCACAACCGCGCGTTGGGCTGGCAGCTGTGGTTGGTGAAGCGCATCGGGTCGCTGGACTTGGAGAAGTCGATGGCGCGCCGCGGTGACAGCTCGACGATCATGATGCGCTCGTGCCGCGTCGCGCGGATGCGCGCCTCTTCGAGGCTGACGGCCTCGCCGCGGATCTCGCCGATCTTGCGCTTTGCAGGGATCGGCTGTGCGGCGAAGACGCCGTGGCCATCGATCGCGCTCAGCTGCGACGGTGACGACAAAGCGCTGGTAGGTGGGGCGTCCGACCTCGGGACTCACGGTTCGGCGTTCGGCAGGTCGAACCGCGGCGCCGGCTTCCAGCCCCGGGCGCGATGCTCGGCGGTGACGAAGGTACGGATGCCGCCGCGCACGAACCAGTCGGCGTGGATGCGCACGAAGCGCGGCTTCATCGCGGCCACCAGGTCATCGAGGATCGTGTTGGTGACCTTCTCATGGAACGCGCCTTCGTTGCGAAAGCTCCAGAAGTACGACTTCAGGCTCTTCGTTTCGACGCAATGTTTGTCGGCGATGTATTCGATCGTGAAGTGCGCGAAGTCGGGCTGGCCGGTCAGCGGGCACAGGCAGGTGAACTCGGGCACGTCGAAGCGGATGACGTAGTCGCGCTCGGGCGCCGGGTTGGCAAACACGTCCAGGCGGCGGCTCGGTGCAGAGGGGGGCAGAGCAGGTTTGGCGCGCGCGCCGACGGCGATCTTGGGCATGGGCAACAGGGGCTCGCAACGGCCTGGTCCGAGGGGGCGCGATGCTATCATTTGGCCCGCTTGTCGCTCGGTGAGCAGCAAGTTTTCGCTTACGAATCAATCATCCGGCAACGCCGACGCGCTCCGTCGGCGTTGCCCGTTTCAAAGGCTGCAAAGCTTCCCCTCAATGCGCCTCACCTCGATCAAGCTCTCGGGCTTCAAGTCCTTCGCCGAACCGACCACGTTCCAGATGCCCGGTCAGCTGGTCGGCGTCGTCGGCCCCAACGGCTGCGGCAAGTCCAACATCATCGATGCCGTGCGCTGGGTGCTCGGCGAGTCCAAGGCCAGCGAGCTGCGCGGCGAGTCGATGCAGGACGTCATCTTCAACGGCAGCGGCCAGCGCAAACCGGCCAGCCGTTCCAGCGTCGAGCTGGTGTTCGACAACACGCTGGCACGCGCCGGCGGCCAGTGGAACCAGTTCAGCGACATCGCCGTCAAGCGCGTGCTGACGCGCGACGGCAACAGCAGCTACTACATCAACAACCAGCCGGTGCGCCGCCGCGACGTCCAGGACGTGTTCCTCGGCACCGGCCTCGGGCCGCGCGCCTACGCCATCATCGGCCAGGGCACCATCAGCCGCATCATCGAGAGCAAGCCCGAAGAGCTGCGCATGTTTCTCGAAGAAGCGGCCGGCGTTTCCAAGTACAAGGAGCGCCGCCGCGAGACCGAGAACCGGCTCAAGGACACGCGCGAGAACCTGGTGCGCGTCGAAGACATCCTGCGTGAGTTGAATGCGAACCTCGACAAGCTCGAAATGCAGGCCGAGGTGGCGCAGACCTACCGCGCGCTGCAGGACGAGGGCACGCTCAAGCAGCATCAGCTCTGGTTCCTCAAGCACCGCGATGCGTCCAAGGAAGAAGAGCGCGTCAAGAAAGCCGTCGCCGAGGCGCACTCGGCGCTCGAGGAAAAGATCGCCCAGCTGCGTCACGTCGAGGCCGAGCTCGACACCGTGCGCCAGGCACACTACGCGGCCGGCGACGCGCTGCATGGCGCGCAGGGCCTGCTGGCCGAAGCCGCACTCGACGCCAGCCGCCTCGAAGAGCGCATCCGCTACGTGCTCGACACGCGGCAGCGCGTCGAGCAACGCATCGCCGAACTGGGCGCGCAAGACACCACCTGGCAGCAGCGCAGCAGCCAGGCGCAGGGCGAAATCGAGTCCATCAGCGCCAAGCTCGGCGGCGCCGACGACGAGGCCGCCGCGCTGGCGACCCAGGTCGAAGACCATGGCCAGCAGTTGCCGAGTGTCGAAGAAGCCGTGCGCGCGGCGCTGGCCCGCAGCAACGAGCAGCGCGGCAAGGTGGCCGAGGTGCAGCAGCAGATCCAGGTGCTCGCCGCCGACAGCCGCAACCTCGAAGAGCAGACGCGGCAGCTGAGGGCACGCCGCGACAAGCTGGCCGGCGAGCGCCAGGGGCTGTCGGCGCCGGATGAAGTGCGGCTGGACGAGTTGACGAACAAGAGTTCGGCTTCCGCACTGGCGCAATCGCAGGTCGAAACCCGGCTGACGGCGTTGACCGATGAAGTGCCGGCCCTCGACGAGCAGCGCCGCGGCTTGCAGGGCCGGGCGAACACCGAAGCAGCCAAGCTCGCCGAGCTGTCGGCCAGGGCCGACGCGCTCAAGGCCATGCAGGAGAAGGTGCAGACCGAGGGCAAGTTGAAGCCCTGGCTGGCGCAGCACGGTCTGGAGTCGCTGCAGGGCCTGTGGACGCAGATCCACATCGAGTCCGGCTGGGAAACGGCGCTCGAAGCGGCGCTGCGCGAAAAGCTCAATGCGCTCGAGGTCGGCCGCATCGACACCGTGCGCGCCTTTGCCAACGACGCGCCGCCGTCCAAGCTCGCCTTCTACACGCGGCCCGCCGCGGCGCTGCCGAGCACGCACAACACGCTGCCGCGCTTGTCCGAGCTGTTGCGCCTGGGCGATGCGGGGCTGAAGGCCTTGCTCGGCGATTGGCTCGAAGGCGTCTACACGGCAAGCAGCTTCGACGAAGCCCTGGCCAACCGCGCCAGGTTGACGCATGGCGAAGTGATCATGACCCGCGACGGCCATGCGGTGACGCAGTTTGCGGCCAGCTTCTACGCACCCGACGACGAGCGCGCCGGCCTGCTGGCACGGGCGCAGGAGATCGAGAACCTCGAGCGCCAGCAGCGCGCGCAAAGCCTGATCGCGGAGGAAGCGCGCTCGGCCCTGGTGCGCTGCGAAGCCGCCTACACCGAAGCCTCGCTCAAGCTCGCCAGCGTGCGCCGCGACGCGGCCGAGGCGCAGACGCGCGCGCACCAGTTCCAGGTCGAGCTGCTGCGGCTGACGCAGCTCGCCGAGGCGGCCAGCGCACGCGGCACGCAGCTTGACGGCGAACTGGCCGAAATCGACACGCAACTGGCGGCACTGGCCGACCGCCAAGTCACGAGCCAGGCGCGCTTCGAAGAGCTCGACCTGCAGTTGGCGACCACGCAGGAGCGCCATGCCGAGCTCGATGAAGCCGTGATCGAGGCCGAACGCCAGCTGGCCGAGGCGCGCGAGCAGGGCCGTGCGTTGGCGCTGCGCGCGCAGGAGGCGCAGTTCCAGTCGCGCACGCTGGTGTCGCGCCGCGAGGAGTTGCAGCGCTCGATCGATACCGCCGCACAACAAGTGGCGGCCAATGTGCAGGCGGTATCGCAGCTGCGCGACGAGCTGGGCACGCTCGACGACGCTGCGGCGCAGGCCGGCCTGCAAACCGCGCTGGCGTTGAAGCTCGAACGCGAATCGGCGCTGGCCGCGCAGCGCAGCCAGTACGACGACCTGTCGGCCAAGCTGCGCAGCTTCGACGAGCAGCGCATGGGGCTCGAGCGCGGGCTCGATCCGTTGCGCGAGAAGATCACCAAGCTGCAGCTCGAAGAGCAGGCCGCATCGCTCGGCGGCGCGCAGTACCTCGAGCAGCTCGGCGCGGCAGCGGTCGATCTCGACGCCTTGGCCCAGGGCATCGAAGGCAGCGGCGTGAGGCTGCAGGGCCTGCAAGGCGAGATCGATCGCATCCACCGCGAGGTCGAGGCGCTGGGCGCGGTCAACCTGGCCGCGCTCGAAGAGCTGACGACGTCGCGCGAGCGCAAGACCTTCCTCGATGCGCAGGACGCCGACCTGCGCGAGGCCATGGCCACGCTCGAAGGCGCGATCAAGACCATCGATGCCGAAACGCGCGAGTTGCTGGCGCAGACCTTCAACCAGGTCAACGAGCAGTTCGGGCGCATGTTCCCGACGTTGTTCGGCGGCGGCACCGCCAGGCTGGTGATGACCGGCGACGAGATCCTCGATGCCGGCGTGCAGGTGATGGCGCAGCCGCCGGGCAAGAAGAACAGCACGATCCACCTGCTGTCGGGCGGCGAGAAGGCGCTGACGGCGATCGCGCTGGTGTTCGCGATCTTCCAGTTGAACCCGGCGCCGTTCTGCCTGCTCGACGAGGTCGACGCGCCGCTCGACGACGCCAACACCGAGCGTTACTGCAAGCTCGTCACCGAGATGGCGCAGGCCACGCAGTTCCTCTACATCAGCCACAACAAGATCGCCATGGAAATGGCGCAACAGCTGATCGGCGTGACGATGCAGGAGCAGGGCGTGTCGCGCATCGTTGCCGTCGATATGGATGCGGCAGTGTCGATGGCAGAAGCGGCATGATGTCCCCCACCCCCGGAGCGCCTTCGGCGCACCCCCTCAAGGGGGCACCGCCAGCGGCCTGGCAGAGCCAGATCCGCGGCGGTTGCTGGGCATATCACTTCGTGCCAACCGATCGCGCCTTGATGTTGGCATGACCCTCACCATTGCCTTGATCCTGGCTGCCGTTGCCGTGCTCTTCGCGCTGGTCGGGCATGGCTGGTGGAGCGCCCGCCGCGCCATGCCGCGCAAGGCTGATGGCACCGTCATGCCGGCCGAGCCTTTGGCGCAGCGCGTCGATCCGACGCTGGGTGACGCGCCGGCATTGGCGGCACCACCGACCAGCGCTGCCGCGGCCGCGGCGCGGCGCCTCAGCACGCGCGTCGATGCGCTGATCGACGCCATCGCCACGCTCGGACTCGAAGTGCCGGTGCCGGGCGCCGCCGTGATCGCGCACCTGCCGGCCTCGCGCCGCGCCGGCGGCAAGCCGTTCTTCATCGAGGGCCTGAACACCGAAACCTCGCAGTGGGAGGCGCCGCAACCGGATGCGCGCTATGGCGAGCTGCAGGCCGGCGTGCAACTGGCCAACCGCAGCGGCGCGTTGAACGAGATCGAGTATTCCGAGTTCGTGCAGAAGATCCAGGCGTTTGCCGACGCGCTCGGCGCCGTGCCTGATTTCCCCGACATGCTCGACGTGCGTGCGCGGGCGCGCGAACTCGATGTCTTTGCCAGCGCGCACGACGCGCATCTGGCCATTCACCTGCAGGCCAACGCGGCGGCATGGAGCGTGGGCTACCTGCGCCAGTGCGCCGAGCGCCATGGCTTCGTGCCCGGCACGATGCCGGGGCGCCTGGTCTTGCCGGGCGCCGCCCAGGATGCGGTCGGTGAGGCGGCCACGGCGCCGCCGGTGCTGGTGCTGTCGTTCGACGCCCAGGCCGCGCTGTCGGAGGATCCGCAGCAGTCCGCGGTGCGGCGCGTCACGCTCTCGCTCGATGTCGCGCAGACCCACGAAGCGGCCGATCCGTTCGGCGCCTGGCAGGCCGCGATCCGCGCGCTGGCGATCGAAATGGATGCCACACCCGTCGATGACGACAACCGCCCGATCACCTTGCAGCACTACACGACGATCGCGTCGGAGCTGAAGACGCTTTACGGTGCCCTCGAGTCGCGCGACATGGCCGCCGGCAGTGCGGTGGCGCGGCGACTGTTCCAGTGAAGACGGCCTCGACCGCTGAATCCCGTGCCCGCGCCGCCGCGCTGCGCGCGCTGCTGAACCGCCACGCTCACCTGTACTACGTGCTCGACGCGCCGCAGATTCCGGACGCCGAATACGACAAGCTGTTCCAGGAGCTGCAGGCGATCGAAGCCGAACATCCCGAGCTGCAGACCGCCGACTCGCCGACGCAGCGCGTCATCGGCCGCGTGCTCGACGGCTTCGAGCCGGTGCGCCACGCCGTGCCGATGCTGTCGATCCGCACCGAGACCGACACCACGGCAGGCGGTGCGCGCGAGTTCGACGAGCGCGTGCGCCGCGACCTCAAGCTCGCCGATGACGCGCCGCCGATCGAATACGCCTGCGAACTGAAGTTCGACGGCCTGGCGATCAACCTGCGCTACGAGCACGGCGTGCTGGTGCAGGCGGCGACGCGCGGCGACGGCGAGACCGGCGAAGACGTGACCGGCAACATCCGCACGATCGGGCAGATTCCGCTGCGCCTGATCGGCGTCGATGCGCCGGTGCTCGAAGTGCGCGGCGAGGTCTACATGCGCCGCGACGATTTCGAAGCGCCTCAACGAAGCGCAGCGCAGCAAGGGCGAGAAGACCTATGTCAACCCGCGCAACACCGCCGCCGGCGCGGTGCGGCAGCTCGATTCGTCGATCACGGCGTCGCGCAGGCTGTCGTTCTTCGCCTATGGGCTCGGCGATGTGCAGGGCTGGACGGTGCCGCCGACCCACGCGGCCTTGCTCGACGCCCTGGCGGCGATGGGCATGCCGGTCGATGCGCGGCGGCGTGTCGTCAGCGGCGCCGACGGGCTGGTGGCCTTCCATGCCCAGATTGCCAGCGCTGCGCGACGCGCTGCCGTTCGACATCGACGGCGTGGTCTACAAGGTCAACAGCCGCGCGCTGCAGCAGCAGCTCGGTTTCGTCTCGCGCGAGCCGCGCTGGGCGGTGGCGCACAAGTACCCGGCGCAGGAGCAGATGACGCTGCTGCGCGGCATCGACATCCAGGTCGGCCGCACCGGCAAGCTGACGCCGGTGGCCAAGCTGGAGCCGGTGTTCGTCGGCGGCACCACGGTCAGCAACGCGACGCTGCACAACGAAGACGAAGCACGGCGCAAGGATGTGCGCATCGGCGACACGGTGATCGTGCGCCGCGCCGGCGACGTGATCCCCGAAGTGGTGGGTGTCGTGCCGGGCAAGCGGCCGGACGATGTCGGCGAGCCGTTCGATCTGCGCAAGAAACTCGGCGGCAAGTGCCCGGTCTGCGGCAGTGCGATCGTGCGCGAGGAAGGCGAGGTCGATTGGCGCTGCAGCGGCGGCATCTCGTGCCCGGCGCAGCGCAAGCAGGCCATCCTGCATTTTGCGCAGCGCCGTGCCCTCGACATCGAAGGGCTGGGCGACAAGCTCGTCGAGCAGTTGGTCGACGGCGGCGTCATCAAGACGCTGCCCGACCTGTACAAGCTCGGCGTGGCCTCGCTGGCCCAGCTCGAACGCATGGCCGACAAGAGCGCGGCCAACCTCATGGCAGCGATCGACAAGAGCAAGCAGACCACGCTGGCTCGGTTTGTCTATGCACTGGGCATCCGCCATGTCGGCGAGACCACGGCCAAGGACCTGGCGCGGCACTTCGGCGCGCTCGATCGCTTGATGGAGGCCAGCGTCGAACAACTGCAGGAGGCCCCGGACGTCGGTCCGGTCGTCGCACAAAGCCTGCGCACCTTCTTCGAGCAGCCGCACAACCGCGAGGTCGTCGAACAGTTGCGCGCCGCGGGCGTGACCTGGGCAGAACATGACGGCGAGGCCGATACGTCGCCCAAGCCGCTGGCCGGCAAGACCTTCGTGCTCACCGGCTCGCTGCCGAGCCTGGAGCGCGAACAGGCCAAAGCGTTGATCGAGGCGGCCGGCGGCAAGGTGTCCGGCTCGGTGTCGAAGAAGACGCACTATGTGGTCGCCGGCGAGGCCGCGGGCAGCAAGCTCGACAAGGCGCGCGATCTGGGTGTGGAGGTGATCGACGAAGCTGCCCTGCGGGCGCTGCTGGGGGCGACATGAACACGCCGCTGATCGAGAAAGTCGAGGCGCCGCTCCTCGGCGTCGATCTCGGCGGCACCAAGATCGAGATTGCTGCGCTGGCCCGCGACGATGGCCGCATGCTGTTGCGCGAGCGCGTGGCCACGCCGCGCGGCGGCTATGACGCGGTGCTGAACGCCATCGCGGCGCTCGTACGCAATGCAGAGGCGCAGCTCGGCGTCAACGGCGTGCCGCTGGGCGTCGGCATCCCGGGTTGCATTTCGCCGGCCAGCGGGCGCGTCAAGGGCGCGAACTCGACAGCGCTCAACGGCCACACGCTGCTCCAGGACATGGAGCAATGTCTGCAGCGACCGGTGCGCATCGAAAACGACGCCAACTGCCTGGCGGTCAGCGAAGCGGTCGATGGCGCGGGCGCGGGCGAGCGCGTGGTCTTCGCCGTGATTCTCGGCACCGGCGTCGGCGCCGGCGTGGCGATCGACGGCCTGGCGTGGACGGGGCGACAAGGTGTCGCCGGCGAGTGGGGCCACAACCCGGCGCCGCGGGTCGACGGCGACGAGCAGGTGCCGCGCCTGCACTGCTGGTGCGGCCGCGGCGAGTGCAACGAGACGTTGCTGTCCGGCCCCGGGCTGGCGGCCGACCACGCCCGACACGGCCACGCGGCGATCGACGCGCCGGCCATCGTGGCGGCGGCGGCTGCGGGCGATGCGGCAGCGCGTGCTTCGCTCGACCGTTATGGTGACCGACTGGCGCGCGCGCTGGCGCAGATCATCAACGTGCTCGACCCCTCGGCCATCGTGCTCGGCGGCGGCATGAGCAACATCGAGTCGCTCTACCGTGACGTGCCGCAACACTGGGCGCGGCATGTCTTCTCCGATACTGTCAACACGCCGCTGCAGCGCGCCCTGCACGGCGATTCATCGGGCGTGCGTGGTGCGGCGTGGTTGTGGCGATGAAGGGGCAATGGAAATGACCATCCGCGAGATCCTGAAGATGGGCGACCCGCGCCTGCTGCGCGTGGCCCCGCCCGTCACCGCGTTCAACACGAGCGAGTTGCAGGGCCTGGTGAATGATTTGTTCGACACCATGGAGGCCGCCAACGGCGCCGGCCTGGCCGCGCCGCAGATCGGTGTCGATTTGCAAGTGGTCGTCTTTGGTTTCAGCAAGAACGAGCGCTACCCGGAGGCGCCGCCAGTGCCGCTGACGGTGCTGTGCAATCCGCACATCGATCCCTTGGACGATGCCACCGAAGAGGGCTGGGAAGGCTGTTTGTCGGTGCCCGGCCTGCGTGGCGTCGTGCCGCGGTGGGCCCACATCCGCTACCGCGGGCTGGACCCGACCGGGCGGCCGATCGAGCGCGACGCCGAGGGCTTCCACGCCCGCGTCGTGCAGCATGAGTGCGACCACCTGATCGGCCGCCTGTACCCGACGCGGATGACCGATCTCACGAAACTGGGTTACACCAGCGTGCTGTTCCCGGAGCTCGATGCGTCATCCGACGACTGAAACGTAAAGCAACGTCAAGTTCGTCAGCGACGCTCAGGCTCAGGGCGTTGTCCTGACCATGGGCGGGGGTTGCCCCGGTACCGCAACAGGAGCCGATATGAAATCCGCCGTCGTCTCGACCCCCTTGATCCAGCGCACGCTGCAGTCCCTGGCGGCGCTGGCCCTGGCCTTCCTGGCGCTGGCCGCCAGCAGCCCGGCCTGGGCCGATCCGCCGGGGCGCGTCGGCCGCATCGCCGAGACCGACGGCAACGTCTGGCTGTATGACGATGAGCAGGCCGAATGGATCCAGGCCCGTCGCAACCGGCCCGTTGCCGAAGGCGACCGGCTGTCCGCCGAACAGGATGCGCGCGCCGAGGTGGAGGTCGGCTCGGCCACGCTGCGGCTGGACGGCGCCACCGACGTCGAATTCACGCAACTCGATGACACGCGCGTGGTGGTCCGGGTGCATGGCGGCAACGTGGCGCTGCGAGTGCGTGGCGACCGGTCGGCGCGCGAGTTCGCCATCGAAACCAGCGAAGGCCGCTACGAGCCGCTGCGCCCCGGTCACTACCGGGTCGACGTGCAGCAGAACAGCAGCATCGGCGAGACCCTGGCCGGTGCGATGCAATTCGAAGCCAGCGACAGCGTGCTCAATCTGGACGATGGTCAGCGCGCCGAGTTCTGGCAGGACAACGGCGTCACGCATTACGCCTGGTCCACACCGAGCAGTGACCGCTTCGGCGACTGGGTGGCGCGCCAGGACCGCGAAGACACGCGCCAAAGCAACCGCTACGTCTCGCCCGAAATGACAGGTGCCGAAGACCTGGACCGCTATGGCCGCTGGGACACTCACCCCGAGTACGGCGCGGTCTGGTACCCGACCACCGTGGTCGCCGGCTGGGCGCCGTACCGCTACGGTCATTGGGCGCACCTGCGCCCCTGGGGCTGGACCTGGGTTGACGATGCACCGTGGGGCTTTGCGCCATTTCACTATGGCCGATGGGTCAGCTACGGGGGCCGCTGGGGCTGGTGCCCGGGCCAGTACGTGGCGCGCCCGGTCTACGCGCCGGCGCTCGTGGCCTGGTTCGGCGGCCCGCACGTCAGCGTGGGCATCAACATCGGTGGCCCGGCCGTGGGCTGGGTGCCGCTGGCGCCGCGCGAGATCTACTACCCGAGCTACAACGTGACCAACATCTATGTGCGCAACGTCAATGTCTCGCACCAGCGTTGGTACGGCCCCAACCCACGCTATGACCGGCGCGGCGAGCGTGCCGTGCCGACCGGGCCGATCATGTACACCAACCAGGGCGTGGCCGGTGGCGTGACCGTGGTGCCGCAGGGCGTGATGCAAAGCCGCCAGCCGATCAGCTCGCGTGTGGCCGTGCCGGTGGACGGCCGCACCGTGGCGCGCTGGCAGGCCGAGGCGCCGCGCGCAGAGCCAGGCTTGCAGCGCAGTGGCTTCGTGCCGCCGGCACCGCCCACGTCACGCGTTGTCGCCACGCCGGGCGGCGCTGTGCCGACGGCGCCGGGCGCAGTGCGCACGCCGCGCTGGACGGGTGCTGATTCACGGGTCGGTGCGGCGCAGGGCGATGGCGGACAAGCAAGGCGCAGTGATCGCATCGCGCCTGGTGCTCGACAGCCTAACGGTGTACCCGGCGCGCAGCGCCCTGGCGTGTTGGGCGGCGGCGCGGCGAATCCGCCGACGACCGTGCAGCAGGCGCCTGCGCCGCGCGGTACCGTGCAGCCGCGCGACCGAACTGTTCAAGAGCTGCGCGATCGTACTGTTCAAGAGCCGCGCGAACGAACTGTTCAAGAGCCGCGCAACCGGCGCGAAGAGCGGGGCGAGCGCCGAGTGGTGCCGCCGGTGGCGTTGCCGGACGTGGCGCCCAACACGACGCAGGCAGCGCCGTCCGTGGTTCGGCCCGCGCGTCCGACCGTGAGACCGCCGGCAGTGGTGCAGCCGCCTGACCAATCCGGCAATGCTGCGCAGGCCAGGCAGCGTGCGCGCGAACTGGCCGAAGATCGCGCCGACGACCGCCGCATGGAGGTGCCGCGTCGCATGCGCGACCCGCGCGACCAGCAGGCGCGGTAATTGACCCACCCCCGGAGCGGCTGACGCCGCACCCCCTGCCAGTGGCCTGGCGAAGCCAGATCCACGGCGGTCGCTGGGCGTTCTTCCTGCGCACGGCATGGAGCCGGGACGACTGCGCCGCGAAATGGGTGCGTCTATTTCTTCAGCAGCGGCAGCAGCACCGGCCACACGTTGCCGAGCATGATCGGGTGCGCTTCTTCCTTCGGGTGGATGCGGTCGGCCTGGAACATCTGTTCGCTGTCGGCGATGTCGGCCACGCCCTTGAGCAGGAAGGGCACGAGGGCGGCGCCTTCGGTCTTGGCGACGGTGGCGAACAGGGCGAAGAAGTCTTCGCCGTACTTGCGGCCGTAGTTCGGCGGCATCTGCATGCCAGCAATGACGACACGCGCGCCGATGGCCTGGGCGGCCTGCACCATCACGCTCAGGTTGTCCTGCGTCATCGCCAGCGGCAGGCCGCGCAGGGCGTCGTTGCCGCCGAGTTCGATGATGACGTGCGTGGGTTTGTGTTGCGCCAGCAGCGGCGGCAGGCGCGAGCGGCCGCCGGAGGTGGTGTCGCCGCTGATGCTGGCGTTGATCACGCGGGCGCTGATCTTTTCGCGCGCCAGCCGCTGTTCGAGCAGCGCCACCCAACCCTTGCCGCGCGCCAGACCATATTCGGCCGACAGGCTGTCGCCGACGACGAGGATCACCGGGCTGCTCGCCGGTCTCTTGGACTGACCCACGGCCTGTGAGGGCAAGAGGGCAGCGGCCGCGGCCAACGACACGATGCGGCTACAGTGCACGAGCCAAGTCCTGCGGGACCTCAAAACAACATCACTCATGAGCTCGTCGTCACCTCTGATTGAAGTCGAACATGTCACCAAACAAGTCAGCGACTCGACCGGCACGCTGACGATTCTCGACGACATCCATTTCTCGCTGCCGAGCCGGGAATCCGTGGCCATTGTCGGCGCCTCGGGTTCGGGCAAGAGCACGCTGCTGTCGATCATCGCCGGCCTCGATGTGCCGACCACCGGTACGGTACGTCTGGCCGGCAAGGATCTTTTCAAGCTCGACGAAGACGAACGCGCCGCGGTGCGTGCCAAGCGCCTGGGCTTCGTGTTCCAGAGCTTTCAACTGCTGGGCAACCTCAATGCCGTCGAGAACGTGATGCTGCCGCTCGAATTGCTGGGGCGGCGCGATGCGCGCTCGCATGCCACCGAGATGCTGGAACGTGTCGGCCTGGGCGAACGGTTGACGCATTACCCCAAGGTGCTCTCGGGCGGCGAGCAGCAGCGCGTGGCGCTGGCGCGCGCCTTCGTCGTCAAGCCTGCCGTGCTGCTCGCCGACGAGCCGACCGGCAGCCTCGACTTCGCCACCGGCGAGCGCGTGATGGAGCTGATGTTCGACATGAACCGCGAAGCCGGCACGACGCTGGTGCTGGTGACGCACGATCGCGCGATCGCGGAGCGGTGCAAGCGGCAGATTCGCATCGAGGCCGGCAAGGTCGTCGTCGAATGAACCGCGCTGCGCCGGGCCGCGCCAAGCAGGCGGCTGTCCCGATGGGGGAGCGGACGATGTACGCATCGGACGAGGGGCACCGATGACGTGGCTGGCGGCAGCGATCGACTACCTGCCGCGCTGGCTCGAGCACCAGATGCGCATCACCGAGCAGCCGGGCTGTGCGGTGGCGGTCGCGCACAAGGGCAAGCTGATCTTCGAAGCGGCGTTCGGTCATGCTGACCTGTCGAGGGCGACGCTGCTGACGCCGCGCCATCGCTTTCGGGTGGCCTCGCATTCCAAGACCTTTACCGCTGCGGCCTTGATGAAGCTGCGCGAGCAGCGCAGGTTGCAGCTCGACGATGCGGTCGGCCGGCATGTCAGCGGCCTGCGATCCGACGTGGCCGCGCTGACGCTGACGCAACTCGCCAGCCACAGTGCGGGGCTGGTGCGCGACGGCATCGACGCGTCGCAGTGGTCGCTGCGGCGCCCGTTCCTCGACGAGGCGGCGCTGCGCGAAGACCTCGCGCTGCCGCCGACGCTCGACGCCAACACGCGCTTCAAGTATTCGAACCATGGCTACGGTCTGCTCGGGCTGGCCATCGAGCAGATCACTGGCGAGCCGTATGCCGATTGGGTGGGGCGCGAGATCGTCGCTGCAGCCGGACTGAACGACACCGCGCCCGATGTGCACGTCACGCCGGCACGCGCCAAGTCGGAGAAACTGGCGAAACTCGCGAAAGGCCACTGCGCCAAGCACCCGCTCGGCCGGCGCGTGGCGATCGATGTCGGCATGGGCACGCGCGCCCTGGCAGCGGCGACGGGTTTTGTCAGCACCGCGGCCGATCTGGCTCGTTTCTATGCCAGCCTGGCCCCCGACGCTCGCGCCAGCGTGCTCTCGGCGGCGAGCCGACGCGAGATGACGCGCCGCCAATGGCGCAGCGAGCACGACAGCACGGGCCGCTGGTACGGTCTGGGCATCGTCGCTGGCACCACCGGCGCCTGGGAGCATGTCGGTCACAGCGGGAGCTTTCCCGGCGTCATCACGCGCACGGCATGCGTGCCAGCGCAGCAACTCGCCGTGTCGGTGCTGACCAACGCGGCTGACGGCCTGTCGCACCAATGGTTCGACGGCGTGCTGCAACTGATGCAGGTCTTCGAAAAAAATGGCGCGCCGTCGCGTCGCACGGCGCGTTGGCAGGGCCGCTTCTGGAACCTGTGGGGCGCGTTCGATCTGCTGCCGATGGGCGGCTCGCGGGTGCTGATCGCCAATCCGGGCCTGGCCAATCCGGTGCTCGATGCCAGCGAGGTCGAAGTCGCCGCCGTCGATCACGGCCGCGTCACGCAGGGCGGCGGCTTTGCCCAGCATGGCGAGCCGGTGCGCATCGAGCGCGATGCACGCGGGCGGGCAAAACGACTCTGGCACGGCGGCATGCCACTGGACACTGAAGCCGTCGCACGCCAAGCGCTGCTCAGACGTTCTGCTTGACGACAATCACTTCGGACTTCACGGAGTTGGCAATGAAGCACTCCTCGTGCGCTCGGTGGTGCAGCGCAGCGAGCGCTTCGGGCGACGGGCAGCGGCCGGCGGCGAAGTCGACATGCGGTCGCAGCATGACCTGCGACACCCAGAGCTTGCCGGCAGCGTTCTTCGTCATCACGCCCTCGGCGGCATCGCTGTAGCTGTCCACGACATGGCCGGACTTGGCAGCCAGCGACAGGAACCACAGCATGTGGCACGACGCGATCGAGGCGACAAGCATCTCTTCGGGGTCGACCGCGCTCGGGTCGGACCAGGGCAGCGGCACCGACGACACCGCCGATGAAGCCGGCATCACGGCGCCGCCATCGAAGCGCACTTCATGGCGGCGGCTGTAGCGCTGGTCGGTGAAGGTTTCGCTGGCGTCGCGCTGCCAATGCAACTTGGCGCCGTATCGGTGACTGACACTCATGGTGCGATCTCCAGAAACTCGAGCACCGGCTGCAGGCTGCGCGCCGGGTCTTCTTCCTGCGGCACATGGCCCAGGCCGTCGAGCACGATGACCCGAGCACCCTTGATGTCGCTCGCGAATTGCCGCGCGTTGACGACGGGAATGAGTTGGTCTGCGCCACCCCAGAGCACGAGCGTGGGTATCGTGATCGACTTCAGCCGATCGATTGCCGCGCCCGGCTCCAACTGTTGCATGCGCAGGCCGAGCGCGTGGCGGTTGCCTTCGCGCAATGTCAGCTCGTAGTAGCGATCGACCAGCTCTGGCGTGACGCGCGAATTGTCGGCATAGACGCTGGTCACGCTCGCCGCGACCAGCACACGCGGCAGGAGGTGCTCGCTGATGGTGCTGAGAAGCGGCATGCGCGCGAGATGAAAAGCCAGCGGGACCGAGCCGGGCGTGAAGGCATATCCCGAAGCGTCGACCAACAGCAACTGCGTGAAGCGCGCGGGCGCCAAGGTGACGGCGCGCCAGGCCGCTTCGCCGCCGAGCGAGTTGCCGCCGATGACGGCCGTGCTGACCTTCAACGCATCGAGCACGTCGAGCACGAAGCGCGCATAGGCGTCGCCGCGGTAGTCCTCGGCAGCGTATTGGCCGCTGAACGGGCCGGTGAGGCCGAAGCCGGGCAGGTCGAAGGTGATGACGCGGCGCGTCTTCTTCAGCGTGCGTACCCAGCCTTCCCAGGTGTGCAGGCTGGCGCTGGTGCCGTGCAGCAGCACGATCGCCGGCGCGGCCGATGCGGCGTTGCCGCGCGGACCTTCGTCGCGAACATGGACGATCTGGCCCTTGACGTCGATGAAGTCCGACGGCGGCGGCGCCCAGCGCGCCACCAGCGACTGCACGGGCCGATCGGGTGCGCGCATCAGCGGCACCGCCAGCGCGGTCAACATCAGCAGCAGTCCGATCAGTTTGAGCAGCCGCGCTTTCACTGTGCACGTCCTTGCAGCTGCGCGTCCAGGGACTCTCGCTCGTCAAAGACAAAACAGCGACCATGCCAATGCGGCGCACCGGGCATCGTTTCCAGGTAGCGCAGGATGCCGCCGTCGAGCTGCCAGACATGCTCGACACCCGCCGCCTGCATCGCCAGCGCCGCCTTCTCGCAGCGGATGCCGCCGGTGCAGTAGGTGACGACGGTGCGATTCCTCAACTCGGCACGGCGCGCCTCGAGCGCCGCCGGGAAGTCCGAGAACTTGCCCAGCTGCCAGTCGAGCGCGCCAGCGAAGGCGCCATGCTCGAGTTCGAAGGCGTTGCGCGTGTCGAGCATCAACAGCTCGCGGCCGGCGTCGTCATGACCCTGGTCGAGCCAGCGCACGAGCGTGGCCGCATCGACGGCCGGTGCGCGCTGCGTGGCCGGCCGTATCTGCGGCTGGTTCATGCGGATGATTTCGTGCTTGAGCTTCACGCGCAGATGGGCAAAGGGTTGCTGCTCGCTCCAGCTTTCCTTGACATCGAGCCCGGCAAAGCGAGTGTCGTCACACAGCCGCGCCAGCCAGCTGCGCACCGCCCCTTCCTCGCCGGCCAGGAGCAGGTTGATGCCTTCGCGGGCCAGAATCACCGTGCCGCGCAGCCCTTCAGCCCTCGCCCAGCCGTGAAGTGGTTCGCACAATGCCGCCGCATCGGGCAATTCGACGAAACGATAGGCACTAAGGTTCAAGAAGCGCTGCGGCACGACGAAATTCTACGAACTGTTGAATGATCCGTCGGTTCCTGCGAACGAACACTGAAATCCATGTCCCTGTCTGCCTCGCGCGCATCCAAGACCGGCCTGCTGCTGATGGGCGGCGGTGCCCGTGCGGCCTATCAGGTCGGCGTGTTGCGTGCGGTGGCGCGGTTGCGCCGCGAGGTCGGTGCGCCGCGCCGCAATCCGTTCGGCATCATCGTCGGCACGTCGGCCGGCGCCATCAATGCCGCAGCGCTGGCCTGCCAGGCCGATCGCTTCGACGAGGCGGTGGCTGCGGTGGCCAAGGTCTGGCACGATTTTCATGCCGACCATGTCTATTGCGCCGATGCCTTTGGCGTGGTGCGCACCGGCGCGCGTTGGCTGTCGATGCTGTCGCTGGGATGGGCGCTCCGGCGCTGGCGGCGTTCGGACCCGCGCTCGTTGCTCGACAACTCGCCGTTGGCCGAACTGTTGTCGCAGGTCGTGGCCTTCGATCGCTTGCCGTCGCTGCTGGCCGAGGGCCACATCGACGCGCTGGCAGTGACGGCATCGAGCTACTCGAGCGGCCAGCACGTCACCTTCTGTCAGACGGCGCGGCCGTTCGAGCCGTGGCTGCGCTCGCAGCGCATCGCGGTGCCGGCCGTCATCGGCGCCGATCACCTGCTGGCCTCGTCGGCGATTCCGTTCGTTTTTCCGGCGCAGTCGCTCGCCATCGCCGGCACGGCCGAGTGGTTCGGCGATGGCTCGATGCGCCAGTCGGCGCCCGTCTCGCCGGCGATCCACCTCGGCGCCGAGCGTGTGCTCGTCGTCGGCGCCGGACGGACGAGCGAGCCGGCCGGCGAGCAACGCCAGCTCGCGGGCTACCCGAGCCTGGCGCAGATTGCCGGCCATGCCCTGTCCAACATCTTTCTCGACGCGCTGGCAGTGGACACCGAGCGGCTGCAACGCATAAACCAAACGCTGTCGTTGTTGGACCCGGACGTGCGTTCGCGCTCGCCGCTGCGTCCGGTCGATGTGCTCGTGATCTCGCCGAGCGAGCGCCTGGATGACATCGCGGCCCGCCACGTGCATTGCCTGCCCAAGGCGGTGCGCGCACTGCTGCGTGGCATCGGGGTGGAGGGTAACGGCGCCGACCGGCGCGGCGGCGCGGCGCTCGCCAGCTACCTGTTGTTCGAAACCGGGTTCACGCGCGAGCTGATGCGCCTGGGCATGCGCGACACGATGGCGCGGCGCGACGATGTTCTGGCGTTTTTCGACTGGCCGCTGCAGGCGCAGGACGTCGCCGAGCGTGATCCGTCGCCCACCGCGTGGAGTGAACTGGTGCTGCCGACCTGAACCGAGGGCCCACCCAGCGGGCCGGTCGATAATCCGCATCGGGAGACTCTTCACCGATGCTGGACAAGCTCAATCAACTCACTGAATCGCACGGCGAACTGCAAGCCCGGCCGGGGCATGGTCTCCGGCGTCATCGCGCTGTCGCTGGCGATCCTGTGCTTTCTCGGCGTGCTGGCGTTTCACTGGCCCGAGTACCTGACGACGCCGGAACTGCGCAAGAACTACAACGTCGACGTGATGCGCCAGTTGATGTACTGGTCGCTCGTCATCGCCGGCGGCATCAGCCTGTTCAACATCGTCTTCGGCCGCGTGCGCTGGCTGTCGGTCGGCGCCTTCGTGCTGATCGCGCTGACGCTGCTGCTCGGAGCGCACAAGGTCGAGGTCAATCCGAACTTTCCGGACAACACGCCCTACATCGGCCTGGACTGGTTCATCCTCGATCTGCTGGGCTCGACCCTGATCTTCGTCTTCGTCGAGAAGCTGTTTGCGCTGCGCAAGGAGCAGCCGGTATTCCGGCCGGAGTGGCAGACCGACTTTCATCATTTCATCGTCAACCACATGATGGTGGGCTTTGTGCTGCTGGCGGTGAACCTGCTGGTGCACAAGTTGTTCGGCTGGGCCGCCAAGGACGGCGTGCAAGCCTGGGTGCGCGACCTGCCATTGCCGATCGCACTGTTCCTGATCATCCTCGTTGCCGATCTGGTGCAGTACTGGACGCACCGCGCCTATCACGAGGTGCCGGCGCTGTGGCGCCTGCATGCCGTTCACCACAGCGCCAAGCACATGGATTGGCTGGCCGGCTCGCGCCAGCACATCGTCGAGCTGATCCTGACGCGCACGCTGGTGCTGGCACCGATCTTCGTGCTCGGGTTTTCGAAGAACGTGATCGACGCCTACATCGTCATCGTCGGCTTCCAGGCCGTGTTCAACCACGCCAACGTCAGCGTGCGACTCGGCCCGCTGCGCTACCTGATCGTCACGCCCAACTTCCACCACTGGCACCACTCGCAAGACGACGAGGCCATCGACAAGAACTACGCGGCGCACTTCGCTTTCCTCGACCACCTGTTCGGCACCGCCGTGCAGTCCGATCGCCAGTGGCCGGACCGTTATGGTGTGGTCGGCGACTACGTGCCCAATGGGTTCTGGCCGCAGGTGAAGTTTCCCTTTACGTGGAAGGGATGACCAGGTTGTCCGCTTTCGTGCACCTGCGCACGCACACCGAGTATTCGGTCGTCGACGGCACGCTGCGCATCGACGACGCCATCGCTGCCGCAGTGCGCGACGGCCAGGCGGCGTGCGCGATCACCGATCTGAGCAACCTGTTCGGCGCGGTCAAGTTCTACACCGCCGCGCGCAAGAAGGGCGTCAAGCCGATCATCGGTTGCGATCTGTGGTTGGAGCCTGACGCGCCGCAGCCAGGCGGCAGCGACAGGCAAGGCAGCCGCTTGCTGGTGCTGGTGCAGAACCATCAGGGCTACCTGAACCTGTGCGAATTGCTGGCGCGGGCCTGGAGCGGCAACACGCAGCGCTCGCACGCCTTCGTCAAATGGCAGTGGTTCGAGACCCATGGCGAGGGCTTGCTGGTGTTGTCGGGCGCTGACGGCGGCCCGGTCGGCCAGGCCCTGCTGGCCCGGGACTTGGAGCGCGCCGAAGCCCTGGCGCAGCGGCTCGCGGCGTTGTTCCCGCAGCGCTTCTTCATCGAATTGCAGCGCGCCGGCCTGGCCAGCAACGAGCGCCATGTGCGCGCGGCGGTGCCCTTGGCGTCCAAGCTGGGCCTGCCGGTGGTGGCCACGCACCCGGTGCAATTCCTGCAGCCGGACGACTTCGAGGCCCACGAGGCGCGTGTCTGCGTGGCCGAAGGCGAAACCCTGGCCAATCCGAAGCGGGTCAAGCGCTTCTCGCGCGAGCAGTACTTCAAGACCCAAGTGCAAATGCAAGCGCTGTTTGCCGACCTGCCGATCGCGCTGGCCAACACGCTGGCGATCGCGCAGCGCTGCAACCTGATGCTCACGCTCGGCAAGCCGCAATTGCCGGCCTTTCCGACGCCGCTGGTTGACGGCGTCGCGGTGCCGATCGAGCAGCACTTCCGCGAGGCTTCGCATGCCGGACTCGAAGCACGTCTGGCCCAGATCTACCCGGACGTCGCGAAGCGCGAGGCCGAGCGCACACGCTATGTGCAGCGGCTCGAGTTCGAGTTGCAGACCATCATCAAGATGGGCTTTCCCGGCTACTTCCTGATCGTCGCCGACTTCATCCAGTGGGCGAAGTCGCATGGCTGCCCCGTCGGGCCGGGGCGCGGCTCGGGCGCGGGCTCGCTGGTGGCCTATGCGCTGCTGATCACCGACCTCGACCCGCTGCAATACAACCTGCTGTTCGAGCGCTTCCTCAACCCCGAACGGGTCTCGATGCCCGATTTCGACATCGATTTCTGCCAGGCCAATCGCGAGCGCGTGATCGACTACGTGAAGGCCAAGTACGGCCGTGACGCCGTCAGCCAGATCGCGACCTTCGGCACCATGGCGTCGAAAGCCGCGCTGCGCGACGTCGGCCGCGTGCTCGGCATGGGCTACGGCCATGTCGATTCGATCGCCAAGCTGGTCGTGGCGCCGCCCGGCAAGACGGTGACGCTGGCCAAGGTGCCCGACGAGCCTGAAGAAGGCATCATCTACGCGCGCAAGGAAGAGCCGGAGATCAACCGCCGCGAAGCCGCGGAAGAAGAAGTCGCAGAGCTGCTCGCGCTGGCCACGCGCGTCGAAGGCATCGTGCGCAATGTCGGCATGCATGCCGGCGGCGTGCTGATCGCGCCGGGCAAGATCACCGACTTCTGTCCGCTCTACCAGCAGCCCGGCAGCGACAGCGCGATCAGCCAGTTCGACAAGGACGATGTCGAGGCGATCGGCCTGGTCAAGTTCGACTTTCTCGGCCTGGCCACGCTGACGATCCTCGAACTCGCCAAGGAGATGGTGCGTGCGCGGCGCAAGGGCCGCGAGGACTTCGACTACGCACAATTGCCGCTCGATGACGCGGCCACTTACCGCATCTTTGCCGAGGGCAAGACCGAGGCCGTGTTCCAGTTTGAATCGCGAGGCATGGTGGGCATGTTGCGTGATGCGCGTCCGACGAAGTTCGAGGACCTGATCGCGCTCAACGCCCTGTACCGGCCGGGCCCGATGGACAGCATCCCGAGTTTCTGCGCACGCAAGCATGGGCGCGAGCCGATCACCTACCCGCACCCACTGCTCGAAGACCTGCTGCGCGAGACCTACGGTGTCATCGTGTACCAGGAGCATGTGATGCAAGGTGCGCAGATCATGGCCGGCTATTCGCTGGGGGGTGCAGATCTGCTGCGCCGTGCGATGGGCAAGAAGAAGCCGGAGGAGATGGCGAAGCAACGCGAACTGTTCCGCGCCGGCTCAGCGAAGAACGGCGTGACACAGCAGCAGGCCGATGAAGTGTTCGACCTGATGGAAAAGTTCGCTGGCTATGGGTTCAACAAATGCCATGCCGCGGCCTACGTCTTGCTCGCGTACCACACCGGCTGGCTGAAAGCGCATTGCACCGCCGAGTTCTACGCCGCCAACATGACGGTCGAACTCGACGACACCGACAAGTTGAAGACGCTGCTGGCCGACGCCAAGCAGTTCAATGTGTCTTTCGAACCGCCGGACATCAACCGCGGCCGCTACCGTTTCGAGCCGGTGAGCGACACCGTGGTGCGTTATGGCCTGGGCGCGATCAAGGGCACGGGACAGGGCGCGATCGAAGCCATCATCGCGGCCCGCGACGGCAGTGGGGAGCACGAAGGCGAGGGTGGCGGGCCGTTCCGCAGCCTGTTCGACTTTGCCGCGCGCATCGATCGCCAGCGTGTCAACAAGCGCGTCGTCGAAGCGCTGATCAAGGCCGGCGCTTTCGATGCGCTGCACGCCGACCGCGCTTGCGCGTTGGCCAGTGTCGGCCTGGCTTTCGATTGGGCCGACACGCAGGATGTCAACCAACACCAGAGCGGCCTGTTCGACTTCGACGACTCGCATGCGGCCAGCACGCAGGAACCGGCCTTGGTGAAGGCCGAGCCGTGGAGCATCAAGGAGCGGCTGACGGCTGAGAAGAGCGCGCTCGGGTTCTACCTTTCCGGGCACCTGTTCGAAGAGTACGCGCCGGAAGTGCGCCATTTCGCCAAGCGGCGCATCGCCGATCTGGTGGACAGCGGCCGCGAGCCGCAGTTGTTGGCCGGCATCGTCAGCGACATGCGCGTCGTCAACGGCGCACGTGGCCGCACGGCCATCTTTCGCCTCGACGACGGCAGCGAATACATCGAAGCCGTGGCCGCCGAAGAACTCTACGACGCCAACCGCGAGCGATTGCGTGAGGACGAACTGGTGATCATCCAGGGCAGGGTCCAGAACGACCGCTTCAGCGGCGGGCTGCGCTTGCAGGCCAACGCGGTCTGGGACTTGCCCTGCGCGCGGGCGCGCTTTGGCCGCTACCTGAGCGTGGCTGTCAACGGCAAGACACCGCCGGTGGCCGATGTGATCAAGACCTGGCCGCCACGCAAGGTGGAGTCGGAGCACGGCGAAACACAACAGGGTCTGGCCATCCGCTTGCAACTGAACCGTGAGCATGCACAGGGCACGATCGACCTCGGTGAACAGGCCCGCTTCTGGCCGAGCGACGAAGCCCTCGCGCGCTGGCGCACGCTGGCCCACCAGGGACAGGCCAGCGTCGTCTATGAATGAACCGAACACCGGCAGCGCACACGCGATCCGAAAGGCGACCCCATGACACGAACCGGGCTTGACGCCCTGGCCTTGTTCGGCGGCGCGCCTGCGTTCGACCGCAAGTTGCACGTCGGCCAGCCCAATCTCGGCGACAGGGCTTACTTCATGAGCCGGGTCGAGCGCATCCTCGACTCGCGCTGGTTCACCAACAACGGCGAGTGCGTGTGCGAGCTGGAAACCGCGTTGGCGTCCTATCTCGGCGTGCGCCATGTCATTGCGGTGTGCAACGGCACGATCGGCCTCGAGGTCGCGATCCGCGCGCTGCCCATGAGCGGCGAAGTGATCGTGCCGGCGTTGACCTTCGTGGCCACCGCCCACGCCTTGCAGTGGCAGCAGATCACGCCGGTGTTCTGCGACATCGATCCCGCGACCCATGTGCTCGATCCTGTCGAAGTCGAGCGCCTGATCACCGACCGCACGACGGGCATCCTCGGCGTGCACGTCTGGGGCCGGCCCTGCGAGATCGATGCCCTGACCGATATTGCGCAGCGCCACGGCCTGCACCTGATCTTCGACGCCGCGCACGCCCTGGGCTGCTCGCACCGCGGTCGCATGATCGGCAACTTCGGCCGCGCCGAGGTCTTCAGCTTCCACGCCACCAAGTTCTTCAATTCCTTCGAAGGCGGGGCGATCGCCACCAACGACGACGACCTGGCAGCGAAGATCCGGCTGATGAGCAACTTCGGCTTTGCCGGCTACGACGACGTTGCGCACATCGGCACCAACGGCAAGATGAACGAGATGTCCGGCGCCATGGGCCTGACCTCGTTGCGCTCGATCGATGACTTCGTCGCCGCGAACCGGCGCAACTATGGCGCCTACCGCCAACGGCTCGCCGAGATACCGGGCATGAAGCTGTTGGCCTACGACGAGGACGAACGCTGCAACTTCCAGTACATCGTCGTCGAATACACGGCGGCCGAGGGCGGGGCGACGCGCGATGACCTCGTCCGCGCGCTGTGGGCCGAAAACGTCGTGGCGCGCAAGTACTTCTGGCCCGGCTGCCACCGCATGGAGCCCTACCGCACGCTGTATCCCCGCGCCGCCGCCCGCCTGCCGAAAACCGATGCCGTGGCCGGAAAGCTGCTGATCCTGCCGACCGGCACGGCGGTCTCGCCGGACGACATCGCGCGCCTGGTGGGGCTGTTGGCGACGATGGTGCGTGAGGGTGCAGGGCTGCGCGAGCGCATCGCGCAGTTGCCTGCAGGCGCACCGTGAACGTCACTCTCGTGCAACCTGCACCCTGGTGCCTGGGGCGACCCGTGGTGGTGTACGGATGAGCGATCCGGTCAACATCATCTGCATGAAATGGGGCTCGCTCTACGGGCCGGAGTACGTGAACCATCTGCGCGCCGGCGTGGCGCGTCATCTGGCGCGGCCGCACCGCTTCGTGTGCTTCACCGATGACGCCGGCGGCTTGTCGGCCGACGTCGAGGCCTTGCCGCTGCCGGAACTCGGCCTGCCGGCCGGTCAGCGCGACCGTCGCTGGCGCAAGCTCGCCGTGTTCCGCGACAGCCTGGGTGACCTCGCCGGGCCGACGCTGTTTCTCGATCTCGATCTCGTCATCGTCGACGCCCTCGATGCCTTCTTCGACTTGCCGGGGCGCTTCTTCATCATTCGCGACGACGACCTGTTTCGCCACAAGCCGCTGCGCCGCATCAATGCCGAGCGCGACCGTTTCCTGCACAGCGTGGGCAATTCGTCGGTGTTCCGCTTCGAGATCGGTGCGCACCGCTACATCCTCGATGCCTATGTCGCCGACCCCGTCGCCGCAGCCGCGTCCTACGAGATCTCGCAGCAGTTCCAGAGCGCGCAACTCGCATCGCATGGCGATCTGCACTACTGGCCCTCCGAGTGGTGCGTCAGCTTCAAGAACGCCTGCGTGCCGCGCCACCTGGCCAGCTACGCGCGCGACCCTGCAATGCCGCCGGGCGCGCGGATCGTCGTTTTTGCCGGCGAACCGAAGATGTCCGAGGTGCTGGCTGGCGGCGGCCACAAGTGGTACCGGCGCATCGGCAATGTGGACTGGCTGCGCGAGGCCTGGAGCGGCGATTGACATCCAGGCAGGTCGTCTGCGTCAAGTGGGGCACGGCGTACGGTCCCGAGTATGTGAACCGGCTCTACGGCATGATCTCGCGCCATCTCACGCCGCCGTTTCGCCTGGTTTGCCTGACCGACGAGCGCGACGGCATTCGCCCCGAAGTCGAGTGCTTCGATCTGCCTGAGCTCGGCGTGCCACAGCCCCAGCGCACGATGGGCAAGTGGCGCAAGCAGATTCTGTGGGGCCGCACGCTGCCCGGCCTCGAAGGCGTGGCATTGTTCATCGATCTCGACTCGGTGATCGTCGGCTCGCTCGACGACTATTTCAGCATCGGCACGCCCAGCGATGTCTACGTCGCACGCAATTGGGCGCGTCCGCTGCAGATGCTGGGCCAGACTTCCGTGTTTCGCTTTTCGGTGGGCAGCAATGCCCATATCCTCGACGGCTTTCGCGCCGACCCGCAAGGCATTGCCGACAAGTACAAGTTCGAACAGCACTATGTGACGGCGGCCGTCACGGGTGGCGTCAGGTTCTGGCCCGAGGCGTGGACTCGACATTTCCGGCTGCATTGCCTGCCGCCATTTCCGCTGCGTTTTTTCGTACCTGCCAGGCTGCCGGCGGGCGCGCGTATCGTCACCTTTCCCGGTGGACCCAATCCAGACGATGTCATGCTGGGGCGCTGGAACAAGCGCGTGCCAGCGCTGCCATCGGTATGGCAGCACCTGCGCGCGACCTTCGGCGAATCGCGTGTGGACGACAAGCGTCGGCGGCATCTGCAGCGCTTTGTGCTGCCGGTACGCTGGATCGAGGAGCATTGGCGGGAGTAGGCTCGAGCATGGACAAACCGATCGTCATTGTCGGCACGGCGATGTTGGCCGAGCAAGTGCACTACTACTTCACCCACCAGGCGCAGCGGGTGGTCGAAGCCTTCGCGGTGGACGCCAAGTATCGGCGCGAAGACAGTTTTTGCGGCAGGCCGGTGCTGGAGTTCGAAGAGGCCCTGCGCCGCTACCCGGCAGCGACGCACGAGTTGTTTCTGGCCATCGGCTTTACCGCCACCGAGGCGCGAAAGGACAAGTTCCTGGCCGCGCGCGGGCGCGGCTACACGCTGCCGAGCTATGTGCATCCGAGCGCTTGCGTCGCCGACAACGTGCGGGTTGGCGCCAACACGCTGATCCAGGAGCAGGCCATGGTGTCGCCGTTTGTCCAGCTGGGCGATGACCTGATGATCTGCCCGCAGGTCAGCATCAATCACCACTCGCGCGTCGGCGCGCATTGCTTCATCGCACCGGCCGCGGTGATCGCCGGCGCCGTCGATATCGGCGAGTTGTGCTTCATCGGCGCCAACGCCACCATCCGCGACCGCATCCGCATCGGTGAAGGCTGCCGCATCGGCGCCGGCGCCTGGATCGTCGACGACTGCGAGCCCTGGGGCGTTTACCGGGTCGAATCGACGCGACGCACGGGTGACATGCGGTGAATTGCTGAGCCCGGGCGGCTCGCTGCGATACTTCACGCAAGGAGTGCCGGTCGCCATGCAACCATTCAACCGCCCGTACATGACGGGC
This sequence comes from uncultured beta proteobacterium, assembly GCA_963706685.1. Lineage (GTDB taxonomy): Bacteria > Pseudomonadota > Gammaproteobacteria > Burkholderiales > Burkholderiaceae_C > CADEEN01. The sequence goes on along the minus strand of CAVPMY010000017.1, from coordinate 131,982 downwards.
AGCGAGTTCGAGTACATCGCCGAGGCCCACGCCAACGGCATCTTGGCGGGCGACGGGCCGTTCACCAAGCGCTGTCATGAGCGGCTCGAACAACGCATCGGCTGCACCAAGGCCCTGCTGACGCACTCATGCACCGCGGCCCTGGAGATGAGCGCGCTGCTGGCCGACATCGAGCCGGGTGACGAGGTCATCATGCCCTCGTACACCTTCACGTCCACGGCCAAGGCCTTCGTGCTGCGCGGTGGTGTGCCGGTGTTCGTCGACATTCGCGCCGACACGCTCAACATCGACGAAAGCCTGATCGAGGCTGCCATCACGCCGCGCACCAAAGCCATCGTGCCGGTGCACTATGCAGGCGTCAGCTGTGAGATGGACGCCATCGTGGTGATCGCCAAGCGCCACGGATTGATGGTCATCGAGGATGCGGCCCAGGGCTTCGCATCCACCTACCGCGGCCGCCCGCTCGGCTCCATCGGCGCCTTGGGATGCCTCAGTTTTCATGAGACCAAGAACATCATCTCCGGCGAGGGCGGCGCGCTGCTGATCAACGATGCGCACCTGGCGGAACGTGCAGAAATCATCCGCGAGAAGGGCACCAACCGCAGTGCGTTCTTCCGCGGCGACGTGGACAAATACACCTGGGTCGACCTGGGTTCGTCATTCCTGCCGGGTGAGCTGATTGCGGCCTTTCTATGGGCGCAGTTGCAGCAGGGCGACGACATCACCCGGCGCCGCCTCGAGATCTGGCATCACTACCATGCCGCCCTGGCCGACGCCGAGCAGCGGGGCCTGTTGCGCCGCCCGATCGTTCCCGCGGACTGCGTGCACAACGCGCACATGTACTACGTGCTGCTGCCCTCGCTGGCGGCGCGAACGGAAGTCATACGCCGCATGCGCGAGCAGTCGGTGATGCCGGTGTTTCACTACGTGCCCCTGCACTCGTCGCCGGCCGGGCAGCGCTTTGGCCGCGTCGCCGGATCGATGGCGCGCACTGATGATCTGTCGAGCCGCTTGCTGCGCCTGCCGTTGTGGATCGGCGTTGACGGCGAACGCGTGGTGAGCACGTTCCTCGAAGCCTGCGAAGCGGTCTGCGCTGCACGATGAGGGTGGTGCACCTGGCGCGGGATGAAAAATTCATTCCGCTGATGCAGTCGCTGTTCGACGCCGCGCTTCCGCAGGCCAACCACTATGTGATCGCGCGCCGCCGGCGCCGCAAGCAGCGTTTCGTGCAGGCCGGCGACAACGTGTCGTTCCGACCCGAATGGCGATTCCGCACGCCGCTGATCGCCCGCGAGGTCGCCGATGCCGATTGCGTCGTCGCCCACAGCATGACGTCGATATTTGCGAGCGCTCTGCGCCATGTGCGGCCCGACGCGCGCGTGGTCTGGCTCGGTTGGGGCTACGACTACTATCCTCTGCTCGAAGCGCAGCTCGGCGATCCGTTGTTGCCGGCGACGCGGGCGCTGACCGCAGCGCTGGGCCAGCACAGCGCTGCGCGGCGGTGGTGGGCGCGCCTGTTTCCGGCCGGTGCCAAGGACGATGTTCCGGGCCCGAGGCGCACGGCACTGAGCGACGTGGCCTCGCGCCTCAACGCCTTCGCCGTCCTGCCGACTGAAGTGACCTTGCTGCGCCGCGCACTGCCGCAGTTGCAGGGCGAAGCGCACGAGGTGCCGCTGTTCACTGCCGAGGACGTCTTCCAGAAAGGTCCGTCAGACATGGTGGGACCGGACGTGCTGCTCGGCAACTCGGCGACTTCGAGCAACAACCACCTCGAGGCGCTCGATTGGTTGCGCCGGCGAGCCGGCGATGCCAGGCTGGTCGTGCCCTTGTCCTATGGTGACATGGCGTACGGCCAGCGCATCATCGAACTCGGGCAGGAGCGCTTCGGGCAGCGTTTCGACGCCCTCACGGGATGGATGACACTGGCCGACTACAACGAGCGCATCCGGCGCTGCGGCTTCGTGGTCATGAACCATCGGCGACAGCAGGCCGTCGGCAATGTGGCCAGTGCGTTGTACAAGGGGGCCACGGTGTACCTGCGCCGCGAGAACCCGATGTTCGACTTCTATGCGGGTCTGGGCGTTTGCCTGAGGCAGATCGACGACGCTGCCGGCGTATTGCAGCCGTTGACGGCGCAGGAGCGGGCGGGCAACCGCCAGATCATGGGCGCGCACTACGCGCGCACACGTGTGCTGTCGGCCATTCGGGGCCTGCTTGCCCGATCGGGTTGAGCCGGCTCAGGCCCGCCAATGTTCATCCAGCCACGGCGCTGCCGGCGTGCGCCGCCAGTTGCCCATGCTGCGTCCGGCGATCGCATCGGGCGGGTTGACGACACCGTGGAAGATGATGATGCGAGCGCCTTGCGGCACCGCGGGTGCTGTGAAGAAGTTGAGCGGGAAGCGTGGAATGCAGTGGTACTTCCAGCTCGCACACCACGCGGCCGGCCAATAGCCGAGCTGGCCCTGCTGATGCAGCACTTCGGACAACCAGGCCTGCTCGTTGCGCAGCCGCGCGCGAATGGTCTCGTGCTCGGCGCGAAAGCGCTCCAGCACCTCAGGGTGTGTTCCAAGCTCGAAGCGATAGACCGACGAGTTGCCGGTGATGCGCCGCGGCCGCTTCCAGTCGTGGATGATCAGAAAGTCGCCCGGCACCTCGAAGAACGGCGTGATGTCATCGACGATCACGACGTCAAGGTCGAGGAACAGCGCCGTGCCTTTCAGTCCGTGCAGGTCGGCGGCAAAGGTGGTCAGTTTCTTCCAGCCGCGCTCGGGGATGCCGTCGGGCAGCGCCAGCTCGGGGATCGGCAGGCATTTCACTTCGGTGCGCACACCCTCGCTGCGATCGGTCAGGCAGACGAGCTGGAAGTCGCCGCGCAGGTGGCGCCGCACCATGCCGTACAAGCGGTTCACATAGTCGGCCCCGTACTTGGTGCCCCACTTCATGCACAGCACCGTGCGCGCAGGCCCCGCGCCCGGCGTGCTCACAGATCCTCCAGCCGCTGCGGCGGAAAGCTGTCCCAGCTCATGCAGCCGGGGCATTGCCAGAAATAACGCTGTGCTTCGAAGCCGCAGGCGGCGCAGCGGTAGCGTGCCAGCGGCGCGGCTGCGCGCTCGACGATGGCGGCCAGCGTGCGGCTGGTGTCGTCCTCGGCGCGGTCGCGCAGCACGGCCGCCGCTGCGGCCAGGCTCGGTTGGCGCACCAGCTGTTCGGCGTGGCGGGCGCGGGCCTGGGCGGCATCGCCTTCAAGGGCGAGGATGGCTGCCATGAGATCGGACGCCGGCTGCTGCGCATGCAGGGCTTGCAGCGCCGCCAGCGCTTCGCCGGATTGCGCCACCGCCTTGGCGCTGGCCGCGTAGTCGATCGCCACCAGCGGGAACGCCGCCGGGTGATGCTGGCGCAGGTGGTTCCACGCCGCCAGGGCCTCGGCATGGCGGCCGGCGCGCGCATGGCGTTGCCCGGCCTGCACCCACGGTCGTGCTGCCGACGGTGCGACTTCACGCGCATGGGCGAGTGCGGCCTCGGTGGCTTCATCGTCGCCGCGGGCCTCGGTGTCGAGCGCGATTTCGCACCAGTGATGTGCGATGCGCGAGGCAAACGAGCCGGCGCCGGCCTTCTCTAGGCGCGCGGCGTCGTCGGCGGCGGCCCGCCAATCGCGCGCGCGCTCGTGCAATTGCAGCAGCGACAGCCGGGCATCGGTGTCGAAGGGGCTGCCGGCCAGCGAGCGGAAGGCCAGCTCGGCGCGGTCGAAGACGCCAGCCTTCATGAAGTCCTGCGCCAGCGCATGTTGCGCGCGTTGACGGTCGGCGCTGGGCAGGTCGGCGCGCTGCAGAAGATGCTCGTGCACGCGGATCGCACGCTCGAACTCGCCACGGCGGCGAAACAGGTTGCCCAGCGCAAAGTGCAGTTCGGTGGCGTCGGGGTCGTTCTGTACGGCTTCGATGAAAGCATCGATCGCCTTGTCGGGCTGCTCGTTGAGCAGCAGGTTCAGGCCGTTGAACACGGCCTTGGGCTGTGCGCGCTGTTCGCGCCGCCACTGCCGAAGATCGACGCGCGAGCCGATCCAGCCGAGCGCGAAGGCCAGCGGCAAGCCGATGAGCAGCCATTGGATGTCGAACTCAATCATCAATAGTTCTCGCGTTGCGGCGGCAGTGCGGCTTCGGCGCCGAGTTGCGATGACGGCGAGTCAGGCGATGAGGGCGCCCCTTGGATGCGCTGCGCAACGGCCTCGGGTGTGACCGGCGGCGTGGCAGTGGCCTGCCGCCGTCCGCGCCACCAGCGCGGCACCATGGCCAGCACGCCGACCGCGCAACCGGCGATGAATGCGGCCAGCACGACATAGATCATGCGGGTTTGCCATTCGAAGCCGAAGAACGAGTGCAGCGTGACCGCATGCTGATTGTTCAGCGCCAGCGCGAACAGGGCCAGGAAGACGAGGCCACGCAGGACCCACACGAAAAATCGCATGGCCGCAGTTTAGAAGTGAAAACGCGCCCGGACTGGGCGCGCTGGATTTTCCTAGGGTGTGGCCGGAGGATCACCGACAGACACCCGGGCATCGACCGCTTCGCGCAAGGCCTTCCCAGGCTTGAAGTGCGGCACCAGCTTCTCGGGAATCGTCACCTGCACGCCGCTGCGCGGGTTGCGGCCGACACGCGGCGGGCGGCGATTGATCGAAAAACTGCCGAAGCCGCGGATCTCGATGCGGTGCCCGCGCGACAGCGCGTCGGACATCGCGTCGAGGATGGTCTTCACCGCGAACTCGGTGTCGCGTTGCGTGAGCTGGCTGAACTTGTCGGCCAGCGCCGCGACGAGGTCGGAACGGGTCACGGCTATTCTTGTTTTCCGCCGTCCATCTTGGCGCGCAGCAACGCGCCCAGGCTGGTCGTGCCGGCGCTCTCGCGCTCGTTGTTTTGCGACAGGCGCTGCATCGCTTCCTGCTGGTCGACGCTGTCCTTGGCCTTGATCGAGAGCTGGATGTTGCGTGTCTTGCGGTCGACGTTGACGATCATCGCGTTGACCTCGTCGCCTTCCTTCAACACGTTGCGTGCGTCTTCGACACGGTCGCGGCTGATCTCGGAGGCCCGCAGGTAGCCGACGATGTCATCGGTCAACGCAATCTCGGCGCCGCGCGGATCAACACTCTTGACCTTGCCGGTGACGAGTGCACCGCGGTCGTTGAGCGTCGTGTAGGTGGCAAACGGGTCGCCATCCAGTTGCTTGATGCCCAGGCTGATGCGCTCGCGCTCGACGTCCACGGCCAGCACGAGGGCCTCGACTTCCTGGCCCTTCTTGTAGTTGCGCACCGCGCTCTCGCCCGGCTCGTTCCACGACAGGTCGGACAGGTGCACCAGGCCGTCGATGCCGGCGGTCAGGCCGACAAAGACGCCAAAGTCGGTGATCGACTTGACGGGGCCCTTGACCTTGTCGCCACGCTTGACGGTGGACGAGAACTCTTCCCACGGGTTGGCCTTGCATTGCTTCATGCCCAGGCTGATGCGGCGCTTTTCTTCGTCGATCTCGAGCACCATGACTTCGGTCTCTTCGCCGAGCGTGACCACCTTGGCCGGCGACACGTTCTTGTTGGTCCAGTCCATTTCCGAGACGTGCACCAGGCCCTCGATGCCCGGTTCGATCTCGACGAAGGCGCCGTAGTCGGCGATGTTGGTGACCTTGCCGAACAGGCGAGTGCCCTGCGGGTAGCGGCGCGACACGCCCATCCACGGGTCGTCGCCGAGCTGCTTGATACCCAGCGAGACGCGGTTCTTCTCTGAATCGAACTTCAGCACCTTGGCTGAGAGTTCCTGGCCGACCTGCACCACCTCGCTGGGGTGGCGCACGCGGCGCCAGGCCATGTCGGTGATGTGCAGCAGGCCGTCGATGCCGCCCAAGTCGACGAAGGCGCCGTACTCGGTGATGTTCTTGACCACGCCGTGGACGATGGCACCTTCGTGCAGCGTTTCCATCAGCTTGGCGCGCTCTTCGCCCATCGAGGCCTCGACGACGGCGCGGCGCGACAAGACGACGTTGTTGCGCTTGCGGTCAAGCTTGATGACCTTGAACTCCATCGTCTTGCCCTCGAACGGGCTCAGATCCTTGACCGGGCGCGTGTCGATCAGCGAGCCGGGCAGGAAGGCGCGGATGCCGTTGACGAGCACCGTGAGGCCGCCCTTGACCTTGCCGTTGACGGTGCCGGAGACGAAGTCGCCCGATTCGAGCGAGGTCTCGAGCGACAGCCACGACGCCAGACGCTTGGCCTTGTCGCGCGACAGGATGGTGTCGCCGTAGCCGTTTTCGATGGCGTCGATGGCCACCGAGACAAAGTCACCGACCTGGACTTCGAGTTCGCCCTGGTCGTTCTTGAATTCTTCGATCGGAACATAGGCCTCGCTCTTGAGGCCTGCGTTCACCACCACGAAGCTGTGTTCGACGCGCACCACCTCGGCGGTGATGACTTCGCCGGCGCGCATCTCGCTGCGCTTCAGGCTTTCTTCGAAGAGGGCGGCGAACGACTCGCCGCCGCCGGTGGTGGCGGTTTGGGTTTGTGACATGGAGGAGGGGGGTTGCAGTGCCACTGGCGTGGCGGTTAGTTGCCGAACCAACGCAGCACAGGGGAAGCGTCGGACCTGTTGCCGTGACTGTTTCTACAGGAACGGCCTGCGTTGTTCCCAGATTTCCAGCACCTTGTCGACCGACGCTTCGATCGTGAGGGCGGAGTTGTCGAGCAACAGCGCATCTTGCGCCGGCTTCAAAGGCGCGACGGCGCGGGTGGTGTCCCGCAGGTCGCGCGCTTCCAGTTCAGCGCGAAGACCGTCAATGTTAGCTGCAATTCCCTTTGAAATCAATTGCTTATGGCGCCGCTCGGCGCGTTGTGCGGCACTCGCCGTGAGGAAGACCTTGAGCGGGGCGTCGAAGAAGACCACGGTGCCCATGTCGCGGCCATCGGCCACCAGTCCCGGTACGCGGCGAAACGACAGCTGCAGCTCGTGCAGTGCGCGGCGCACGGCGGGCAGGGCGGACACCCGCGACGCCGCCACGCCGACGGCTTCTTCCCGCAGCGCCTCGGTCACCTCTTCGGTTCCCAGGCGAATGCGGCCGGGCTTGAACGACAGCGGCAGGCTGGCCGCCAGCGCGGCAATGGCGTCTTCGTCGAGCGGTTCGCTGGCCAGCAGGCCGGCCCGCATTGCCGCGAGGGCGGCAACGCGATACAGCGAGCCCGAATCGAGCAGGCGGTAGCCCAGGCGCTCGGCCACCGCAGCGGCCAGCGTGCCCTTGCCGCCGGCCGTGGGGCCGTCGATCGTGATCACCGGCACGTCCTTCGGGTTGGCGCTGGCGACCTTGAACAGGGTTTCGAAGTAGTCGGGAAAAGTCTTGGCCACGCACTTCGGGTCGAGGATGCGCACCGGCTTGCCGCCAAATGCGCCCAGCGAGGCGCACATGGCCATGCGGTGGTCGTCGTAGGTTCGGATCGTCGCGGCGTGCCAGTCGGCGGGTGGCGCCACGCGCAGCCAATCGGCGCCCTCGTCGACCGCTGCGCCGAATTTGCGCAGTTCGGTGGCCATGGCGGTGATGCGGTCCGTCTCCTTGACGCGCCAGCTGGCGATGTTGGTCAGCGTCGTCGGCCCGTCGGCATACAGCGCCATCACTGCCAGCGTCATCGCGGCATCGGGAATGTGATTGCAGTCGAGCGTGATGGCCTTGAGGGGCCACGCGCCACGCCGCACCTCCAAGGCGTTGGGCTCGGTGCGAATGTCGGCGCCCATCGCGCGCGCTGCGTCGATGAAGCGAATGTCGCCCTGGATCGAAGCGTCGCCCACGCCCTCGATGCGCAGCGCCTTGTTGACGCCCGCGATCGCCCCCAGGGCGATGAAATACGAGGCCGACGAGGCGTCGCCCTCGACGTGAACCACGCCGGGCGAGCGGTAGGCGCTCTTGGCCGGCACGACAAAGCGCTGCCAGCCTTCGCGCTGCACCGCGATGCCGAATCGCGCCAGCAGCGCCAGCGTGATCTCGACATAGGGCTTGGAGATGAGTTCGCCTTCGACCTCGATCGCGATCGGGCCGGCGTCCGAGACCAAGGGCAGGGCGAGCAGCAAGGCGGTCAGGAACTGGCTGGAGACATCGCCACGCACGCGGATCGGCTGCGACAGCGCCAGTGCGCCCGGTCCGTGGACGGCCAGCGGCGGGTAGCCCGCGGCGGCCAGATGATCGATGCGGCAGCCGAGTTGGCGCAGCGCGTCGGTGAGGTCGCCGATCGGCCGCTCGTGCATGCGCGCGACACCCGAGAGTTCGAAGCGGCCGCCGTCGCGCGCGGCCAGCAGCGCCAATACGGCCGTGAGGGGGCGCATCGCCGTGCCCGCGTTGCCGACAAACAGCTTCGCCTCGCGCACATCCAGCTTGCCGCCGATGCCGCGCACGACACACACGGCGCCGTCGTGCGTGACCGCGCAACCGAGCACATGCAGGGCTTCGAGCATGACCTGTGTGTCATCGGAATCGAGCACGTCATGGACGCGCGTCACGCCATCGGCCAGCCCGGCCAGCAGCAACACACGATTGGAAATGCTCTTCGAGCCCGGCAGGCGTACCGTGCCACCAGCGCGCGACAACGGCGGCAAGTCCAGAAACGGCAGCGCGAACATCGGCGATGCGCGCTCAGCGTGATCCGGGGGTCTTGTTGGTCGACGTCATCTGCCAATTCGCGCGCGCATCGGCCGACTGCCGGATCAGGTCTTCGAGCGCTTCGCCATTGCCCGAGCGCATCACATGCTCGAAGGCATCGAGCGTGTGGCGAAAACGCAGCGACTGCTTGAGTAGTTCCTCGCGATTGGCCATCAGGATGTCGCGCCACACCGCGGGATCGCTCGCCGCAATGCGCGTGAAATCGCGAAAGCCGGGGCCGGCCAGCGTGAGGTAGTCGCTGCCGGCAGGTTGGCGCGCGACCGCACTGAAATACGCAAACGCCAGCAGGTGCGGCAGGTGGCTCACGGCGGCGAACGCGGCGTCGTGGTCATCCGGCGTCATCTTCAAGACCTGGCAGCCGATGGCGCCCCAGACGTCGGCCGCCTTCTGCACGAGCGCGGCATCGGTCGAAGTCAAAGGTGTCAGGATCACCTGGCGGCCTTGGTAGAGCGCGGCGTCGGCATGCTGCACACCGCCGGCCTCCTTGCCGGCAATCGGATGCGCCGGCACGAAACTCGACACCCGTTCCTTGAGCACACGGCGCGCGGCGTCGACCACATCGCGCTTGGTCGAGCCCACATCCATGAACAGGCAGCCGGGCTCGACGAGGTGCCGGATCGCCCTGAACGTGGCTTCGGTGGCCGCCACCGGCACCGCGATCAGCACGATGTCCGAGCCGGACACGGCGAGCAGCGCCGATTCGGCTGCGTCGTCGATGACGCCGAGCTTCTTGGCGCGCTCCGTCGTCGACGGCGATTTGGAGTAGCCGATGACGCGCTCCACCAGCCCGGCGCGCTTGAGCGCCAGCGCGAACGATCCGCCCATCAGACCGCAGCCGACGACTCCGAGTTGTTTGAACATCATCCTAATGCGTGTCCAGCGGGTAGGTGCCGAGCAGCTTGAAGAAGGCGCAGGCATTGCGCAACTCGGCCAGCGCCGTGGCCACTTGCGGCTGGTCCGGGTGGCCGTCGATGTCGATGTAGAAGTAGTACTCCCATTGCCCCGAGCGTGCGGGGCGCGACTCGAATCGCGTCATCGACACGCCGTGGTTCTTCAACGGCACCAGCATGTCGTGCACCGCGCCGGGCTTGTTGGGCACCGAGACCACCAGGCTGGTGCAGTCATGCCCCGACGAACCCGGTTGCGGAATCTGGCTCGGCAAGGCCACCACTGCAAAGCGCGTCCGGTTGTGCGGGTCGTCCTGGATCGCCGGCGACAGCACATGCAGCCCGTATTCACTGCTCGCGCGCTCGCTGGCAATCGCCGCCAGCTTGTCATCTCGAGAAGCCATGCGTGCGCCTTCGGCATTGCTGGCCACCGGGCGCCGTTCGATGTGGGGCAGGTGCTGGCTCAGCCAGGCGTGACATTGCGCCAGGGCCTGCGGATGTGCACACACGGCCTCGATGCCGGCCATTCCTTCCACCTTGCGCAGCAGGTTGTGGCGCACATACAGGCTGGTCTCGCCGACGATGGACAGCGGCGTGGTCAGGAACAGATCGAGCGAACGCGCGACCACGCCTTCGGTGGAGTTTTCGACCGGCACGACGCCGAAGTTCGCCGCGCCGCCGCTGGCGGCGCGAAAGACCTCGTCGATGCTGCCGCAAGGCACATGCACGATCGAGGCACCGAAATAGCCGAGCGCTGCGAGTTCGCTGAACGTGCCCGCAGGCCCGAGATAGGCGATGCGCAACGGCGTTTCCAGCGCGCGGCAGGCCGACATGATTTCGCGCCAGATCGGCGCCACGCTTTCGGTGGCCAGCGGCCCGCTGTTGGCAGCCTTGAGGCTGTCGATGACCTGGGCCTCGCGCTCGGGGCGAAACACCACGGAGCCCTCGCGCTTCTTGATCTCGCCAACCTGCAGCGCCAGTCCAGCGCGCCGATTCAGCAACGCCAGCAACTCACGGTCGAGGGCATCGATCTGTGCGCGCAGCGAGAGCAGCTCTGGCGCAGGGTCGGTCATGGCTTCTTCTTGGGGCCTGCTGCCTTCGCCGGTGCCGAAGCGCCGGACTCGGCAGACGGTACGCCGAGGCGCTTGGCCAACGTGGCTTCGAGCGCCTTGAGCTTGGGCTCGATCGTCGGCCGCGTGTCGGCCACCACTTTTTCGGCCAGCGCATTGCCCTGGTCTCGATCCATCTGCGCGTACTTCTTCGACACCGGCGACTCGAGCCAGGCAATGACCGCCTTGAGCTCGTCTTCGCTGAACTTCTCTTCATAGGCGGCGCCGACCATCGCCGGCGCCATTTCGATGGCGCGCTTTGTCAACAGCGGCTCGACGTCGTCATAGAACTTCTTCACGTCGTCCTGGATCTCCTTGCCCACGGCTTCGCGTTTGTCGGCAGGCACGCCCGGCAAGGCCTGTCCGGCGGCCTGCAGCATCTGCTGCGAGGTCTGGCCGGCGATGACACGGCCGACGTTTTCGATGCCTTGCTGGTGCAACTGCAGCACCTTGGCGACGAGTTCTTTCTTGTTCTGCGCCTGGACGGGCGCGGCGGCCAGCGCCAGGGCAAGCACAGCAAGGGGGGCCAGTTGCCGGATCATGTGGGTGTGTCTCCGTTGTTGCCGTTGACGCCGCCGTTGCCGGTACCGGCGTCATCGGCGTCGCTCTCGACGATGCGTTGCAGGCCCGACAGCTTGGCGCCGTCGTCGAGCGCGATCAGCGTCACGCCCTGGGTGGCGCGGCCGAGTTCGCGGATTTCACTGACGCGGGTGCGCACCAGCACGCCGCGGTCGGTGATCAGCATGATTTCGTCTTCCGGTCGCACCAGCGTGGCCCCGACGACGCGGCCGTTGCGCTCGCTTTGCTGGATGGCGATCATGCCCTTGGTGCCGCGGCCATGGCGCGTGTACTCGGCGATCGAGGTCCGTTTGCCGTAGCCGTTTTCGGTGGCGGTCAGCACGCTCTGCGACTCGTCCTCGGCGACCAGCATGGCGATCACGTTCTGCCCGGGCTCGAGCATCATGCCGCGCACGCCGCGCGCAGTGCGGCCCATCGCGCGCACATCGTCTTCATCGAAGCGCACCGCCTTGCCGCCGTCGGAAAACAGCATGACGTCATGCTTGCCGTCGGTGAGCGCGGCACCGACCAGCTGGTCGCCCGGGTCGAGGTCGACGGCAATGATGCCGGCCTTGCGCGGGTTGCTGAATTCGTCGAGCGCGGTCTTCTTGACCGTGCCGAGCGTGGTGCCCATGAAGATGTAGTGATCGGCCGGGAAACTGCGGAACTCGCCGGTCAGCGGCAGCACGACGGTGATCTTTTCGTTCGGCTGCAGCGGGAACATGTTGACGATCGGCTTGCCGCGGCTGGCGCGTGCGCCCTGCGGCACTTCCCAGACCTTGATCCAGTAGACGCGTCCGCGATCGGAAAAGCACAGGATCCAGTCATGCGTGTTGGCGATGAAGAGCTGGTCGATCCAGTCGTCCTCTTTGGTTTGTGCGGCCTGCTTGCCTCGGCCACCGCGCCGCTGCGCGCGGTACTCGGCCAGCGGCTGGCTCTTGATGTAGCCGGTATGCGAGAGCGTCACCACCATGTCGGTGGGCGTGATCAGGTCTTCGGTGCCGAGATCCTGGGCATTGCGCTCGATGTGGCTGCGGCGCGCGGCGAGCTTGCTGCCGCCGAACTCGTTCTTCAACGCCACGAGCTCGTCGGCAATGATCGTTGTCACGCGCGCCGGGGTGGCCAGCACGTCGAGCAGGTCGGCGATCTCGGTCATCACCTGCTTGTACTCGCTGACGATCTTGTCCTGCTCCAGGCCCGTCAGGCGTTGCAAGCGCATTTGCAGGATTTCCTGCGCCTGGTTGTCGGACAAGCGGTACAGGCCGTCGGGCTGCATGCCGTATTGCGGCGCCAGATCGTCGGGCCGGTACGCGGCGCGGCCGCCGGGTGTGTCTTGCTCGGCACGCTGCAGCATCTCGCGCACGAGCGAGGAGTCCCAGCTCTTGCTCATCAGCGCCGCTTTGGCCACCGGCGGCGTCGGCGAGGTCTTGATGGTCTCGATGAACTCGTCGATGTTGGCCAGCGCCACGGCCAGGCCCTCGAGCACGTGGCCGCGCTCGCGCGCTTTCTTCAGTTCGAACACCGTGCGCCGGGTCACGACCTCGCGACGGTGCTCGAGGAAGATGTCGATCAACTGCTTGAGGTTGCACAGCTTGGGCTGACCATCGATCAGCGCCACCATATTGATACCGAACGTGTCCTGCAGCTGCGTCTGCTTGTACAAGTTGTTGAGCACGACCTCGGGCACTTCGCCGCGCTTCAACTCGATGACCACGCGCATGCCGGACTTGTCGCTCTCGTCCTGGATATGGCTGATGCCTTCGATCTTCTTGTCGTTGACCAGCTCGGCAATGCGCTCGAGCAGCGTCTTCTTGTTCACCTGGTAGGGAATCTCATCGACGATGATCGACTGGCGCGCGCCCTTGTCGATGTCTTCGAAGTGGCATTTGGCGCGCATGATCAGCCTGCCGCGGCCGCTGCGGTAGCCGTCGCGCACGCCCTCGATGCCGTAGATGATGCCGGCGGTCGGAAAGTCCGGCGCCGGGATGATCTCCATCAGCTCCTCGATACTCGCTTGCGGTGCTTTGAGCAAATGCAGGCAGGCATCGACCACTTCGTTCAGGTTGTGCGGCGGGATGTTGGTCGCCATGCCGACTGCGATGCCGGCGCTGCCGTTGATCAGCAGGTTGGGCAAGCGCGTCGGCAGCACCAACGGTTCTTTCTCGCTGCCGTCGTAGTTGGGCCCGAAATCGACGGTCTCCTTGTCGATGTCGGCCAGCATCTCGTGGGCGATCTTCGACAGCCGGATTTCCGTGTAGCGCATCGCCGCGGCGTTGTCGCCGTCGACCGAGCCGAAGTTGCCCTGGCCGTCGACCAGCATGTGGCGCAGCGAGAAGTCCTGTGCCATGCGCACGATGGTGTCGTAGACGGCGGTGTCGCCATGCGGGTGGTACTTGCCGATGACATCGCCGACGATGCGCGCGCTCTTCTTGTAAGGCCGGTTCCAGTCGTTGTTCAACTCATGCATGGCGAACAACACGCGCCGGTGCACGGGCTTCAAGCCATCCCGGGCATCGGGCAGGGCGCGTCCGACGATCACGCTCATGGCGTAGTCGAGGTACGACCTGCGCATCTCCTCTTCGAGGCTGATGGGCAGGGTTTCCTTGGCAAAGGAGGTCATTCGGGCAGGGGCAGAGCGGGCCGCAGGGCGCGCGGTTTATGGCCGTTGACAGGGGCAACGACATCGACGTCAGCGCGGGAAAGCGGCAATTCTATTCGGCGCCGCTTGTCGCTCCTGCGCAACATTGCGGCTTCCGTCCTTGCGCAGCGCGCCCAAAATGCAGTCGTCCGAAGAAGCTCTGGCACAATGAATTGATCGGCGGTGAGCGCTCGTCGAACCGGGTGTTTGCCAGGTTTTCTCGCTTCCGATTTGGACGTTCCGCGCCGCCACTGCGGCCTTCCTCGAGAGGAGATTCAATGAAGAAACTTAACAAGGTGGCGATGCTTTTCGCGTCTGCTGCACTCGCTGCGCCCATAGCAGCGTTGGCCGCCGCGCACACCGGCATGGCACCGAAGGTGCCGACAGCCGAGGAGTTGAAGGCAGCCAACGCTGCTGACAACTGGCGTAATGGCGACGGCACGCTGCAATGGAAAAACGGCACCAACGAACATTGCTGGCGTGATTCGGGCTGGACGCCTGCCACGGCGCATCCGTTCTGCGATGGTGCTGCCAAGCCGCCGCCCCCGCCACCTCCGCCGCCGCCGCCGCCTCCGCCGGCAGCTCCGCCGCCCCCGCCGCCGCCGCCGCCGCCCCCACCGCCCCCGCCGGTGGCCGAAAAGGTGACGTTTGCTGCTGATGCGTTCTTCGATACCGGCAAATCGGTGTTGAAGCCTGAGGCCCGTGCGAAGCTGGACGACTTGGTCGGCAAGACCAAGGACATCAACCTCGAGGTCATCATCGCCGTCGGCCACACCGACAGCGACGGCTCCGACAGCTACAACCAACGGTTGTCGGTGGCCCGCTCCGAGGCCGTCAAGACCTACCTGGTGAGCAAGGGCGTGGAGAAGAACCGCGTCTACACCGAGGGCAAGGGCGAGAAACAGCCTGTGGCCGACAACAAGACTCGAGAAGGCAAGGCCAAGAACCGCCGCGTCGAGATCGAGGTCGTCGGTACGCGCACTCGCAAATAACGCGATCGGCTCAATCGACAAACCCCGCCGCGGCGGGGTTTGTCTTTTTTGTTCGTACCATTGGCGGATGATCAACGCCGATCCGCAAGAGCTGGCCAAATTCAGCGAACTGGCCCACCGCTGGTGGGACACGAACAGCGAGTTCAAGCCGCTGCACCAGATCAACCCGCTGCGTCTCGAGTGGATCGAGCGTGTTGTCGGTGGATTTGCCGGCAAGTCGGTGCTCGATGTGGGTTGCGGCGGCGGCATCCTGGCCGAGTCGGTGGCGCGCCGTGGCGCAGTCCAGGTGCTGGGCATCGACCTGGCGCTCAAGCCGCTGCGAGTGGCGCAGTTGCACGCCATGGAGTCGGGTGTCGAGAACATCGACTACCGAGAGATCGCTGCCGAGGCGCTTGCCGCAGAGCAACCTGGGGCCTTCGACGTCGTCACCTGCATGGAAATGCTCGAGCATGTGCCGCTGCCGGCATCGGTGGTTCACGCCTGCGCGCGCCTGGTACGCCCGGGTGGCCAGGTGTTCTTCTCGACGATCAACCGCAACGCCAAGGCGTTCTTGTTCGCCATTGTCGGAGCCGAACATGTGCTCAAGCTGCTGCCCAAGGGCACGCACGAGTACGCCAAATTTGTCCGCCCGAGCGAGTTGGCGAGGGCCTGCCGTGAAGCCGACCTGGCCGTGCGGCAGACGCGCGGCATGGAATACAACCCGTTGACCGAGCGCTACTGGCTGAGCGACGACACCAGCGTGAACTACATGTTTGCCTGTCAGCGGCCTGCATGAACACGCCGCGTGCGCTGGTGCTGTTCGATCTCGACGGCACCTTGATCGACAGCGCGCCCGACCTGGCGGGCGCGGCCAACGCGATGCGCCTGGCCCGTGACATGGAAGCCCTGCCCATTGCGGCACTGCGGCCGATGGTGGGGGCGGGCGCGCGCGGCATGGTGCGCCTGGCATTCGGCGTGCATCCCGGCGACGCGGACTACGAGGCGTTGCGCAGCGAGTTTCTCGACCGATATCAGCATGCGTCGCTCGTGCATACCGCTGTCTTCGACGCCGTGCGTCCCATCCTCGACGATCTCGATGCGCGTCAAATGCGCTGGGGCATCGTCACCAACAAGGCCGAGCGCTTCACGCATCACATCGTCGAGGGCCTTGGCCTGCATCGCCGCGCTGCGGTGGTCATCTGTGGCGACACCACGCCGCACAGCAAGCCGCACCCGGCACCCCTGCTCGAAGCGGCACGGCGCGCCGGTGCGATGGCCGGTGAATGTGTGTACGTCGGCGACGATCACCGCGACGTGCAGGCCGGCCGTGCCGCCGGCATGGCGACGCTGGCCGCTGCCTGGGGCTATCTGGGCCAGGGCGAACCGATCGAAGCCTGGGGTGCCGACGCCGTGTTGCCCGAGCCGGCCGCGCTCTTGAATTGGCTCGATCTGGCCTAAACTACGTGCTGACTTGGGGCCGACCTGGTTTCGACGCGGGTACGGATCCGACGCAGGGCATGCCGAGCACCAGTTCGCTCGTAAATCCACTGGAAACAAAGTAACTGCGAACGATCAAACGTACGCACTCGCCGCTTAAAACCGGTGAGCCTCTCAACGGCAGGCCGATGGGCCGGGTCGAAGGTCGCAAGACCCCAGGCTGAGAGGTCATTCACATCGGCTGGCGTTGCATCGGGTCACTTGGTGCAACGCGAGATCAAGGTGACTGGCCTTGTCCGCAGCGTGTGCCTGCGCGGCGGCGAGGTGAGAACCAAATCAGAGCACTACGCATGTAGAACTGTCCGGTGATGGCTTGCGGACGGGGGTTCGATTCCCCCCGGCTCCACCATTTGCAACTCTCATGGCGTCCAAGGACGTCCCGGGAAGTCTTAAAATCTCTTGGTGAATCAATCACTTGGAGGTTTTTCTTGCCCCGGATGGTCCCATGTCGTCTCCTTGAATCTGACCGCGAGTTGGGGTAACTTTAGGGGTAACAGGCACGGTGGCTCAGATTTGAATCGGCGCCGACAGGCCGCTTCTGCGATTCGTCCACGGTCGGCGGCTTCGGTGGCGAGCTGCAAGACCCGAGCAGCAGAAGCCACGGGATCAGCAGCGGAGCGAAGGCAGGAGCCGTGTTCATTGCAGGTCTCCGGTTGAGTCGGTTCATGCCGCATTGGCGTGCTCGACCTGCGTCGTCACCGCTTCGGCCTCGCGAGCGATCAGCACGCCGTCATCGTCGGCCGCGGGCTCGATTGCGCCGCCGCCTTGCTCGGGCTGCCCCTGGCCGAAGAAGTCAAGCAGCACGTCGGCTGTCTTGTCGGGCGGGTCCTCGAAGTTGTCGGGTAGCAGCGTCAGGTCATGCGCCAGCGCCTCGACGCTCAGCCCTTCGCCATCGGCCAGCTCGTCGTCGGCATAGCGCCAGCGTTGCTGCACACGCGCCAGGTGCAGGTCCATGTCCATGCGGGGCACCGCAGGTCCGGCCCGCAGCCGGGCCTTGAAGACCTTCTCGCGGTGGTAGCGAATCTTCTCGCCGAGGATCGGCTTGCAGTTCTCGCAGATGACGACGAGCCGCTCGCTGCCCAGTTCCTTGAACTCCTGCGGCAGCAGCAAGGCGCGGCGTTGCTCGCTCTCGTTGCGGCTGACCGAGCTGTGGCCGTGCTGGCTGAAGGAACGGCTGCGCCCGCGCGAGGTGGCGCGCTCGGTGAAGTGCCCGAGCATGGCGCTGTACTCGTCGGCGTCGCGCTGCTCGCGCGGCGCGTAGAGGATCTGCAGGCCGTGGTTCGTCGCGAAGGTGCGCGCTTCCTTGTCGCCATAGACGGCGTCGAGCTGCGACATGGCCTGCACGACGGTCAGCAGCCGAAGGTTGTAGCCGGCGAGGAAGGCCGTGGCCGACGTGATCACGCCGACACGACCCATCGCCGTGAACTCGTCGTTGACGAGCAGGCACTGCACCTTGAGCGATGGGTCGTGCTCGGGCAGGGCCTGGGTGTTCAGGCTGACCAGTTGCGAGAAGAACAGCGCCAGCAACGGCCGCGCGTTCGCCAGCCGGTTCGGCGGGATGCGTACGTAGATCGACATGCGTCGCCGCCGCACGTCCACGAGCCGGAAGTCGTCGGTGCTGGTCGCGGCATCGACCACGGCATCCGCGAAGATCGTCAGCGGTGCGTTGAAGGTCGCGACCACGCTGGAAAGCGTGTTCTCCGAGTTCGACAACAAACGTTGCAGCGCATCGGTGCACTCGTCAGACAGCGGCTTGCCAGCGTCGCGCCGGTGGGCGATCAGGCCGCTCAGGTGATCCTTCAGCGAACGTCCCTTGCCGGACGACTGTCGCAGCATCTCGCCGACGGTGCGAGGCAGTTCGGGCGTCTCCAGCAGCAGAAGACCGAGCCCGAGGAACAGGTTGCGCGCCTGGTCGTTGAAGAATGCTTCGGATGAGGTGCCACTGCCGTCGTTTGGGAAGAACACCTGTCCGATGGTTAGCAGATCGCCCACCCGGTGCAGCGGGCTCGTATGCACGGCGGAGAGCGGGTTCCAGCGATGGCTGCACGCGCCCTCGTCGAAGGGCGAGAAGGCATACACGGCATGGCCGTGCGCTGCCCGGTAGCCGGCCGTCACGGCGAAGTTCTCGCCCTTGATGTCGAGCACAACGACCGAGTCCGGCCAGTTGAGCAGGTTCGGGATCACCACGCCCACGCCCTTGCCGCTGCGCGTGGGCGCCGACAGCATCACCGAGAGCTGGCCCGGCAGGGCCAGGAAGTGCCTGCCGTAGCGGCCGACGAGGATGCCTGGGCCTGCTGCGTCCGAGTCACCGAGCAGGCCCGCGCGGCGTACTTCGGAGAGGCTAGCGAAGCGCGCGTTGCCGTGCAGCGGCCGACGGGGGCGTGCGGCGGCGAACAGTGCGCCGGGTAGGACGACGAGCAGCCCGATCCCGCACAGCCCCATCGACACCAGCAGCTTCTTGCCCGTCCGCACCTGCATTGCATCGTCAACGTGATCAGTGAGCGGCGCTTTGTCGCGCATCCGTCCATCGTTCCAGGTCAGTGCGTCGCCACGCAACGGCCCGTCCCGTCAGCCGAACGGGCGGCGGGAACTCTTCACACGCGATGAGCCGGTAAATCGTCGAGCGCCCCAGGCCGGTGACGCGAACAACCATCCCGATGCGCAACAGCAGTGCCGATACATCGTCGGCCGCTGCAGACTGGTCTCGCTTGCGTCCGTCCATCGAGCAACTCCGTGAGCTTGAGCCTGCACCACTCTAGGCCTCCGCGCGGCAGAGGAGCGCGATGACTTCAGGTGAAGAGTCATCGCAATGCCGGGCGCGATCGCCTTTGCTGCCCCGGCTTGCGATCGATGTCGAGACGTGCGTGCCGAGGCGCGCGCACAACACGCCGTGTATCAGCGCCTCGAAACGCAACCGCTCTCAAACTGGCACCAGACTGGCACCAGCGTTCCCCAGAAAACAAAAAAGTCAGCAGGCGCTAACCGGCTGACTCTTGGTGTTTCTTGGCTCCCCGACCTGGGCTCGAACCAGGGACCTACGGATTAACAGTCCGGCGCTCTACCAACTGAGCTATCGGGGAAAAGAGCGCGGGATTATAGCGGCGGGTCTAGAAGCGCAGGCCGAGCGAGGCGCGCACGGTGCGCGGCTGCAGGGGATAGACGTAGGCGTGGCCGAACTGGTAGGGCGCTTCCTGCCAGGCGCGGCGGTCGGCCACGTTGTCCAGTCCCAAGCGCCAGACGAGCGTTTGTGCGCCGCTGCGCTGCGTCAGCCGGGCGCCGATGTCGATGCGCGTCCAGCCCGGAGTGGCCACGCTGTTGTCGGGCAGGACCATGCGCCGCCCTTCGTGGGTGAGGAAGCCAACGAGCGCGAGGCCGGGCACGGCGGCGACGTTGTAAGCCGCTTGCAGCTTCACGCTGCGTGCGGGCACGTTGGTGGGTTGCAGTCCATTGACCGCCGCATCGCCCGAACCGCTTCGGCGCGCGCGCAGCAACATCGCGCTGCCGCGCAGCGACAGCGCACCGCTGCGCCATTCGGCTTCGGCCTCGATGCCGCGATGCCGCGCAGTGCCGTCGCTGCGACGTACACAAGGTTCGGTGTCGGTGCAATCGCCGCGTGCGGGAGTGCCGTCGTCGGCGTGGAAGTCGCCGCTGGCCGGGCGGTCGATGTCGAAGGCAGCGAGCCGCCAATCGAACGCGTCGCTCTCGTGCTTGACCCCGAGCTCGATCTGGCGGCTCTTCAACGCCGGCAGGGCCTGGCCCGCGTTGACGATAGAGCTTGCGATTGGGCACGACCTCGGACTCGATGCCTTCGCCGACGCTGGCATACGCGTGCGTGTCAGTGCTTAGTGCACGGCTGAGCGCCAGCCAAGGCGTGGTGAACGACTGGCTGTAGTGCGTCGCGATCGAACCGTCGGTGAGTGCGCTGCTGCGATCGAGCCGGGTGTGGCGTGCGCCGGCCCACAAGCTCCATTGCGCACCGAGCGCCACCATGTCCTGAAGATGCAACTTCGGTGCTTCGCTCGTCGCGGTTGGTGTTCAGATCGGTCAGCAACGGGTCGGGCGCAACGACGGCGCGGCCGTCGATGGTGCCGGTGCCGACGAAGTTGAAGGCCTGCCCGCCGAAGCGCGCGACGTAGCGCGTGAACAGCACGCCGGCGTTGAACCGGTGCGTGGTGCCGCCGAGTCGCGCGGCCCTTGAGTGCCAGATCGAGGGCGTCGCTGGTGCGGCGCTCGTTGTCGCTGCGGTAGTCGTAGTAGTCGAAGCTGCCGTCGGTGCAGTAGCGGTCGTAGGCGTTTTCGGCGCTGCAGCCGAAGGGGAAGGCAATGCGGTCGTCGCTGTCAGGCTCTGGCGCATGGCGTGCGCGACCAGGTCGATCTGCTGTTCGGCGTTGTCGATCAGCGTGTGCGTCACGCGCAGCGAGCCGGTGCGGCCCTGCAGCACCACCGGCAGGCTCCACGCCTGGTTGTTGAGGTTGGTGCGGGGGTCGATCTTGCGCGCGTCGGGCAGTTGCGTGCCGAGCAGGCTCAAGCCCGGCGTGCTGGGTTGGCTCTGGCGGCTCTGTTCGACCTCGGCTTCAACCAATGTGCGGCTGCCCAGGCGCGCGTCGAGTGCCGCAGCGGCCAGCCAGCGCTGGCCGCGGCTGCTGCGGGTCTGCGGGTCGAGCCGCGCGCCGTCGAGGTTGAGCGCCAGCCGATACCCGCGCCGGTGCGATCGCCGACGTCGAGCGCGGCTTCGACCGTTCCGTCCTGTGTCCACGCCAGACTCGCCTCGCGCACACCAACGCGCGGCCGCTTGACGACGAGGTTCAACAGGCCGCCCGGCGCGCTGGTGCCGGCCTGCAGGCCGCTCGTGCCCTTGAGCACTTCGAGGCTTTGTTTGTTGGCCTGGCCGATCACCGTTTCGGCGTTGATCGGCAGGCCGTCGCGGCGGTAGTTGAAGCGGTTGTCGAGCGTGTAGCCGCGCACCGCCACCTGGTTCCAGTAGCCCGGCGCGTTGTAGGCGTCGGTGAAACTGGCGTCGAGCCGCGTGATGTCGCCCAGGCTCGAGATGCCGGCGTCCTGCAGCGCTTGCTGGTCGATCACGGTGGCCGAGAAGGGCGCGCGCAGCAATGCGGTATCGCCGAAGCCGCTCGACGCTGGGTGCCCGCGGCGTGGCGTTGCCGGTGATCGTGATGCGCTGCGTTTGCTGGGCCTGTGCCGTCAGTGACAGCAGAGCCAGCACAACAAGTGCGCGGCGGCGGAGACGGTGAGAGTTCATGTGGCTTCCCTTGCGCGGGCATTACCCCGGTCAGGTTCGGAGGGTTTGATCTCAGCCGGATCACGTCGTGATGACATGACCCAGCACCCCTAGCGAGCACCGCAGCCGAATGCTGCGATGTGTGGATTCTAGTCGTCGAAGGTCGGCGTCTCCACGCCGAGCACTTTGTGCAGCTTCGGACTCGTCGTCGTGTACTGCAGGTGGATGCGCTTGTCCGGAAAGATGATCGGCGCTGCGCCAAAGGCGGCCAGCGCGGCTTCATGGAAGCCCGAGAGGATCAGCTTCTTCTTGCCCGGATAGGTGTTGATGTCGCCGACGGCAAAGATGCCAGGCACGTTGGTGCTGAACCGTTCGGTGTCCACCAGCAGCTGCTTGCGCTCGATTGCCAATCCCCAGTGGGCAATCGGCCCGAGCTTGGGCGACAAGCCGAAGAAGACGAGCAGCATGTCCAGCGGCACGACGCGTGTCACCGCGTCGCCGCCGGTGACCTTGATCGCGGCGAGCTTGTTGTCGCGCTCTTCGATGCCCGTGATCTGGCCGACGATGAACTGCATTTCGAAGGCCTCGCACAGCTCCTTCATCCTGGCCACGCTGGCCGGCGCGGCCTTGAAGCCGTCGCGGCGGTGGAGCAGGATCACGCTCTCGGCCTGGTGCGGGCCCTCCTGCACGAAGTTCAGCGTCCAGTCGAGGGCCGAGTCGCCGCCGCCGACGATGACGAGGTTCTTGCCGGCAAACAGCGCCGGATCTCGAACGCGGTAATGCAGTTGCGTGCCGTCGAACTTGTCGAGGCCATCGACTTTCAACAACCGCGGCTGGAACGCGCCGACGCCGGCGGCGATGAAGATCGTCTTGGTGAGAAAACGCGTGCCCTTGCTGGTCTCGACGAAAAAGCGGCCGTCGTCCTTCTTTTCGACGACGCTGACCTCCTGGCCGAGGTGCAATGCCGCGCCGAAGGGTTCGATCTGCTTCAACAGGTTGTCGGTCAGCTCCTTGCCGGTGCACACCGGCACCGCCGGGATGTCGTAGATCGGCTTGTCGGGGTAGAGCTCGATGCACTGGCCGCCGGGATAGGCCAGCGAGTCGATCACATGGGCCTTGATCTCGAGCAGACCGAGCTCGAACACCTGGAACAGGCCCACGGGGCCGGCGCCGACGATGACTGCGTCGGTCTCGATAGGTTGCGTCATGTCAAACCAGGCGAAATCAACGAATCAGTTGATCGAGCTTGTCCGTCTTGTCTTTCCATTCGTCGGCATCGGGCGGCGCAGGCTTGCGCTTGGTGATGCTCGGCCACTTCTTGGCCAGCTCGGCGTTGATCGGATGAACTTCATCTGCTCCTGCGACACGTCCTCTTCCGGCAGGATGGCGTTGACCGGGCATTCGGGAATGCAGACCGCGCAGTCGATGCACTCATCGGGGTCGATGACGAGCATGTTCGGCCCCTCGCGAAAACAATCGACGGGGCAGACATCGACGCAATCGGTGTATTTGCAGCGGATGCAGGATTCGAGGACGACGTGGGTCATGACGCAGCGGCGGTGAACATTGAAGGGCCCGCGTTCAAGCGGGCCCGTGAGCCGGCGATTTTACGGCCGGGCCGATGTGCTTGTTTCAGCCAGGGTCGCCGGCGCAGCCTGGGGCCGTTGCCGGCGCGTTGATGCCAGCGGTGCTGCGCCCACGCCCACCGTCACCACCGTCGGCCGGCCGCTGTGCAGCAGCGCAGCTTCGGCCAGCGACGCCACTTTGTGATCGCTGGCCATCTGGTCTGGCCAGCCGGCACGCGAAACCACCAACGCCGGCGTCTCGGCGGGCCAGCCGGCTTGCACCAGGCGGCGCGACAGCGCACCGAGCTGGCGGCCCGCCATGTAGAAGACCTCGGTGTCGGCGTTGCGGCTGGCGCGCAGGTCACCACTGCGGGTCATCGCCGTCGTCAGTGCAACGCTGCGCCCGCTGCCGCGCCGTGTCAGCGGGCGTTGCGTCGCCGCAGCGGCAGCGATGGCCGCGGTGACGCCGGGCACGACTTCGCACTCGATGCCGGCTTGCGCGAGCGCCTCGAGCTCCTCTTCGAGGCGGCCGAAGACGCTCGGATCGCCGCCTTTCAGGCGCACCACGGCCAGGCCTTGCTGCGCATGGCGAACCAGCAGGGCGTTGATGCGGGCCTGGCCGGTTGAATCGCAAAAGCCGCGCTTGCCGACGTCGACCCAGCTCGCCTGTGGCGCCAGCGTCGCGCAGCGCCGGGTCGGTGAGGGCATCGAACAGCACGACCTCGGCGCATGCGCCAGGCGCTCGGCGCCGCGCAGCGTGATCAGGTCGGCGCACCGGGGCCGGCGCCGATGAAG
This sequence comes from uncultured beta proteobacterium, assembly GCA_963706685.1. Lineage (GTDB taxonomy): Bacteria > Pseudomonadota > Gammaproteobacteria > Burkholderiales > Burkholderiaceae_C > CADEEN01. Next base: position 108,047 of record CAVPMY010000017.1, on the reverse strand, counting down.
ACGACCGGCGTCATGCAGGCGCTCTGCCGTCCGACCAGCAGCGCGCCACTGGTGCGGTGGCTCGCCGGATCGACGACGATCAGCGCGCCGCCGACGCGGTTGTCGGCGTAGCGCCGCAGCGGCAGCGGCTGCTGCAGCTCGATCGTCACGCGGCCGATCTCGTTGACGGCCAGCGTGTGCGCAGCACCCGGCTGCGAGCGTGTGGATGTCCAGCACGCTGCTCGATCGACACGATGCGCGCCTGCACCCAGCGGTTGCCATGGCGCAGCCAGGTACTTGCGGCCGATGGCCGCGCGGCTCGGTGTCGAGCCAGGCCAGGGTGGCGGCGAAGCGCTGCGTGGGCTGCAGCGTGGCGGGTGCGCCGATCCAGTCGCCGCGCGAGACGTCGAGCTGCCGGTCGAGCACCAGACCGGCCGATCTCGCCGGCCGTCGCGCGTGCAACCGCGCTGCCGGCGCGGCGCACTTCGAGCACCGTCGCCGTCGCGCCGCCCGGGAACACCTGCACAGCGTCGCCGGCTCGAACATGGCCTTGGGCGATGCGGCCCCAGAAGACACGCGGCATGTGGCCGCTGCCGTTGCCTTCGCGGGAGACGAACTGCACCGGCAGGCCAGTGCGCCGTCGCGCGCTTCGTTGGCGGTCGGCAGGCCTTCGAGCACCTGCAGCAAGGTCGCTCCGTCATACCAAGGCGCGCCGAGCGGGCGCGTGACGTTGTCGCCGCGCAGCGCCGACACCGGCACGATCGCGACGGCGTCGATGCCGGCCTCGGCGACAAAGGCTTCGCAGCGCTTCGCGCACGGCGGCAAACGCGGCGCCGGGCTCGCTGACCGCATCGAGCTTGTTGACGGCAAAGACGATGCTGGGCACGCGCAGCAGCTGGGCCAGCAGCGCATGGCGGCGCGTCTGCGGCAGCAGCGCCAGCGGCCGCTGGCGCCATTCGAGCTTGGTGATATCGACCAGCACCACCGCCGCGTCGCTGCCGGCGGCGGCGGTGACCATGTTGCGCGTGTACTGCTCGTGGCCCGGCGCGTCGGCGATGATGAACTTGCGCGTGCGGCGTGGCGAAGTAGCGGTAGGCGACGTCGATGGTGATGCCTTGTTCGCGCTCGGCTTCGAGTCCGTCGGTGAGCAGCGACAGGTCGATCGGCTTGCCGCCGGCGCGCGTTTCCAGCGCGTCCAGCTGGTCGGCCAGGATGGCCTGGCTGTCGTACAGCAGACGGCCGATCAGCGTGCTCTTGCCGTCGTCGACGCTGCCGGCGGTGAGGAAGCGCAAGGCCCGAGAGGTCGAGCCCGACGCGCCCGGCTGCGGAGCCGCAAACGACGTCGGGATTGGGGGTGGTCAGCATGCATCAGAAATAGCCCTCTTTCTTGCGCCGCTCCATCGACGACTCGCTGGTGCGGTCGTCCATGCGCGTTGCGCCGCGCTCGCTGACGGTCACCGTCAGCGTCTCGGCCACGATCTCGGCGGCATTGGCGGCAATGCTTTCCACCGGGCAGGTGCAGGTCATGTCGCCGACGGTGCGAAAGCGCACGCTGGCTGTGCTCGACCTGCTCACCTGGCTGCGGCGGCGTGACGTCGGTCAGCGGCACCAGCAGGCCCTTGCGGCGGATCACGCTGCGCTCGTGCGCGTAGTACAGACCAGGCAGCGGGATGTTCTCGCGTGCGATGTACAGCCAGACGTCGAGTTCGGTCCAGTTGCTGATCGGGAAGGCGCGGAAATGCTCGCCGGGGCGATGCCGCGTGTTGAACAGCGTCCACAACTCGGGCCGCTGGTCCTTCGGCTGCCACTGGCCGAAGCTGTCGCGGTGGCTGAAGATGCGCTCCTTGGCGCGCGCCTTTTCCTCGTCGCGGCGCGCGCCGCCGATCAGCGCGTCGAAGCGGTGCTCATCGATCGCTTCGAGCAGCGTCACGCGTCTGGTGGCCGTTGCGCGATTCGAGCGCATGCGCCAGGCGCACGCTGCCGCGCGCGATCGAGTCTTCGAGGTGGCCGACGACCAGGCGCTCGCCCATCTCGGCGACGCGCTGGTCGCGAAAGGCGATGACCTCGGGGAAGTTGTGGCCGGTGTCGACGTGCAGCAGCGGAAAGGGCAGCCGGCCTTCGCAATGGCCGCTCGCGTTACGCGTGCTTGAAGGCCTTTTCGGCCAGGCGCAGCACGACGCAGGAATCCTTGCCGCCGGAAAACAGCAGCGCCGGCCGCTCGAAGCTGGCCGCGACCTCGCGCAGGATGAAGATCGCTTCTTCTTCGAGACGGTCGAGGTGGGTGTGGTCGAGCGCGGGCAGCAGCTGCTCGATCGAGGTGCGTGCATTCATGCGGTTCTTCCTCTTCTGTTGACGTGCAACCCGCACTCCTTGGCCGAATCGTCCTCCCACCACCAGCGCCCGGCGCGAAAGTCCTCGCCGAGCGCGACGGCGCGCGTGCAGGGCTCGCAGCCGATGCTGGGAAAGAACTGGTCGTGCAGCGCGTTGTAGGGCACGTCGTGGCTGCCGATGTAATGCCAGACGTCGGCCCAGCTCCAGTCGGCGAGCGGATTGAACTTGACGCGGCCGGTGGCCTCGACCTCGTACAGCGGCACCTCGGCCGCGCTGCTGCGATTGCTCGCGGCGCAGTCCGGTGACCCAGGCGCCGATGCCTGTCGAGCAGGCGCGACAGCGGCTCGAGCTTGCGCAGGGCGCAGCAGGCCTTGCGCAGCTCGACGCTGTCGAACATGGCGCGTTCGCCGTTGACGGCCACGAAGTGCACGACCGCTGCCTCGACCGGGCGAAAGCGCTGCACCGTCAGCCCGTAGCGCTGCTCGATGCGCGGAATCAGGGCCAGCGTTTCGGCGTGCAGCTTGCCGGTGTCGAGCGTGGCCAGCGGGATCGGCAGGCTGTGGCGCGCGATCAGGTCGGTGATCACCATGTCTTCGGCGCCCAGGCTGGTCGCCTGCACGATGCGGCCGTGATGCACGCGCGGCGGCCTTGCGCAACAGCGCCAGCGTCTGCGCCAGACGTTCGTCGAAGCCTGGCGTGGCGCGGGCGTGCAACTCGACAGCGTTCATATGGCCGCTCCGTCGTTGACGAACTCGCGCGCGGGTTTGCGTGCCAGTGCGTCGGCCGTGCCCGGCGGCATCGCGAACAAGGGCCGGTTGTCGTGCACGTCACCCTGGTAGTGGCCGGGGAAGTAGCCGAGCGCGCGCTCGGCGACGTCGATCGACTGGTCGTGGCGCAGGACCACGGCGTCGAAGCCGGTGCGCTCGAGCAGCGGCAACATGTCGGCCAGGACGTCGCCGGTGGCGCGCATCTCGCCGGCGAAGCGATAGCGGGCGCGCAGCAGCCGCGCCTGCGAATAGGCGCGGCCGTCGATCCACTTCGGGAACTGCAGCGCCACCAGCATCAGGCGCGGCAAGTCGTCGGCAATGCCTTCGACGTCCTGATCGTTGGCCAGCAGCACGCCCACCGGCATGTCGGCCGGCCACGAGGCGCGCACGGCGTGCCACTGGGCGAGTTCGAGCAACAGGTGCGGCGTCGGCGTGACGGTGACGGGCGGGCCGTCGTCGCCGGCCAGCGGATGCCAGGGGTCGCGATGCAGGTCGATGAATTTCATGGTCTCAATGCGCTTGCGCGGTGCTGCGGCGCACGGCTTGCGTCGGCGCCTTGAACGGCTCGACGCCGATGCGGCGCACGGTGTCGATGAAGCGCTCCTGCGGCGCACGCTGCTCGCGGTAGGTGTCGATCACGGCCTCGACCACGTCGGCGCACTTCGTCGGCGGCGAACGACGGGCCGATCACCTTGCCGGGCACGGCCGTGCCGCTGGCAGTGCTGCCGTCTGCGCCGCCGAGCGTCACCTGGTACCACTCGGCGCCGTCCTTGTCGACGCCGAGGATGCCGATGTGGCCGCTGTGGTGGTGGCCGCAGCTGTTGATGCAGCCGCTGATGTGCAGGTCGATGTCGCCGATGTCGTGCAGCTCGTCGAGGTCGTCGAAGCGCTCGGTGATCTGCGCCGCGCGACCGGGATCGAGCGCGCATTGGCCAGCGCGCAGAAGTCGCCGCCGGGGCAGGCGATCATGTCGGTCAGCAGGCCGATGTTGGGCGTGGCAAAGCCGCCGCCGCGGGCCGCTTGCCAGAGCGCGAACAGCTCGCTGGCCTGCACCCACGGCAGCACCAGGTTCTGCTCGATGCGTGACGCGCAGTTCGCCGTGGCTGAAGCGATCGGCCAGGTCGGCCGCGGCGTCCATCTGCTCGTCGGTGGTGTCGCCCGGCGCCTGCCCGGCGCGCTTGAGCGACAGCGTCGACCGCGCGGTAGCCGCTGACGCGGTGCGCGTGCACGTTGCGCTCCAGCCAGCGCGTGAAGGCGCGCGAGTCGTCGCCGCTGTACTTTGCATCGGGCCCGGGCTCGGACTGCGCGCGCACGCCGGCGGGTGTCGTGAACGAGGCCGACACGCGATCGAGTTCGGCCTGCGTGATCAGGTGCGCGGCGCCGTCGACGTCGCGTTCGAGGATGTTCGCGAACTCGGCGTTCACCGCCTCGAAGAACCTGGCGCCTTCGGCCTTGACCAGGATCTTGATGCGCGCCTTGTACACGTTGTCGCGCCGGCCATAGCGGTTGTAGACGCGCACGATGGCCTCGATGAAGACCAGCAGCTGCTGCCACGGCACGAAGCCGTTGGCCAGCGTGCCGATGATCGGCGTGCGGCCCATGCCGCCGCCGACGAGACCGCAAAGCCGACGTCGCCGCGCTCGTTTTTCAGCAACTGCAGACCGATGTCGTGCCAGCCGATCGCCGCACGGTCTTCCCGTGGCGCCGCTGACGGCGATCTTGAACTTGCGCGGCAGGAAGGCGAACTCCGGGTGCAGCGTGCTCCACTGGCGCAGGATTTCGCAGTAGGGCCGCGGATCGACGATCTCGTCGGGCGCCACGCCGGCATAGGCGTCGCTGGTGATGTTGCGGATGCAGTTGCCGCTGGTCTGGATGCCGTGCATGTCGACCGCGGCCAGCGCGTCCATGACGTCGGCCGCGCGCGTCCAGCGGGATCCAGTTGTACTGCAGGTTCTGGCGGGTCGTGAAGTGGCCGTAGCCGCGGTCGAACTCGCCTGGCGATGGTCGCCAGCGTGCGCATCTGCACCGACGCACAGCCGCGCCATAAGGAATCGCCACGCGCAGCATCGGTGCATGGCGCTGCACATACCAGCCGTTCTGCAGCCGCAGCGGCCTGAAGTCCTCGTCGGGCAAGCTCGCCGCGCAGATGGCGCTCGCAGCTGGTCGCGAAACTGCGCCGCGCGTGCGTGCACGAAGTGGCGGTCGAAGTCGGTGTAGCTGTACATCGTCAAATCACTTTCACGCCGGCCGTCACCAGCGAAACACAGAGCAGCCCGCGGATCACGCGCTCGGGCATGCGGCGCGTCAGTTGTGCGCCGAGCCAGATGCCGGGCAGCGAGCCGACCAGCAGCGCGGCCAGCAGCGACCAGTCGACATGGCCGAGCGTGGCGTGGCCGATGCCGGCGACCAGCGTCAGCGGCACGGCGTGGGCGATATCGGTGCCGACCAGCCGATGCGCCGGCAGCCGCGGGTAGAGCAGCAGGATCAGCGTCGCGCCGAGCGCGCCGGCGCCGATCGACGACAGCGTGACCAGCACGCCGAGCGCGGCGCCGCTGGCGACGGTCAGCGGCGCTCGGCGCGATTCGGGCAGCCAGCGCTCGAGTTTCAGGCCCAGCGTCAGCCAGGTCTGCTTGAAGGCGATGACTGCCGCCGTCAACAACAGGCCGATGCCCAAGGCGAAGGTCAGCATGCCGGCCCAGCCCCTGGTGATGCCGGTGGTGTGCATCAGCGCGATCGTGGCCACGGCCGACGGCACGCTGCCTGCCAGCAGCAGCCGCGTCATGCGCCAGTCCACATGGCCGTGTCGGGCATGGGCGACGGCGCCGCCGGTCTTGGTGAGTGCCGCAAACCACAGATCGGTGCCGATCGCCAGCGGCGGGGTGGAGCTTGAAGACCCCGATCAACAACGGCGTCATCAGCGAGCCGCCGCCGACACCCGTCATGCCGACGATGGCGCCCACGGCAAATCCCGAAACGATGGCTATCCCGTCCATGCCGGGACTTTATGAATGGTCTATATGTTTGAGAAGAACATATAAATCCGAAGCTAATATCCAAAAAAGCATTAAAGACATGAAAAACGGCCCGGTGTCGCCACCGGGCCGTGAAAGGTACCGTCAGACCTGGTACCGAGGAGACAACCGTTTCAGCTGCGCCTTAGGCTATGCGCCGCAGGCCCTGCTCAATCCAAGTGCGTCATCCAATGTTGAGTTGTTGGTATGCAATTCGCGGGCCGTGTCGGCTATGCGCCGCGACCTTCCCCAGCAACCGCCGCGGATCCGGCTCTGCCGGTCCGCCAGCGGTGCCCCCTCGAGGGGGAGCGGCGAAGCCGCTCCGGGGGTGGTCCAAATCAGGCGCGCTTGCTGCGGCTGCCGGTCTGCTGGGTAGCCTTGACCGCCGTGTTGGTCATCGCCTGGATGTTGGCATCGGCCACGTCGACAGCTTGCTTGCTCGCCTTCTGCACGCTCTCGAAGGCGTTGTTGGCAGCGGCAACTGCCGAGCGCACCAGGGCGACGGCGTTTTCGGTACCTGCCGGCGCATTCTTGGCGGCGCTGTCGACCAGGTTCAGGAACTTGCGCTGGGCTTCGGCCATCTGGGCTTCGGCGGCCTTGGTCACGTCGGCGTTGGTCGAGGCGGTGATGTCATAGACATGGCGGCTGTAGGCGGCAACCTTCTCAGCGGTCGGCTGCAGGAAGCTGGCTTGCAGGCTCATCAGCTCTTGCGCGTCCTTGACCGACAGCGCGGCCGTGGTGGCTTCGCTGGCCTCTTCGAAGGCCGTCTTGGCGACTTGCATGTTCAGCTCGATGAGCTTTTCCATGCCTTCGAAAGCCTTGCCGGTCAGGCCGAAGAGGGTTTGGACGTTGGCTTTTTGGGCGGCCATGACTTGTTCAGCGGTCAACATGATGGTGATTTCCTTTATAGGGAGTGGAACGGGTTGGGAGACAACTTCGGAACTCGTTTGCTGCACTGCAACATGGACTGAAGTATAGGGGTCTACCCGCAAATGGCAAGCCTTTTTTGCTGCGCTGCAACAAATTAGATGATCTTCACCAATGGCGACAATCGCCTCCCATGCAGGTCTTCTATGCCGACCACTTCGTCTTGCCGCTGCCCGAGGGTCATCCGTTCCCGATGGGCAAGTACGAGAAGTTGCGAGCGCGTGTCGTCGCCGAGTGTCCCGGCATGCGCATGGCGCCGGCGCTGCCGGCGTCCGACGGCGAACTGGCGCTGGCCCACACGCCGAACTACGTCGAAGCGGTGGCGCACGGCTCGTTGAGCGCGGCCGAGCAGCGCGAGATCGGTTTCCCGTGGTCGCTTCGCATGGCCGAGCGAGCGCGCCGCTCGGTGGGCGCAACGATTTCCGCGGCGCGTGCGGCGCTGCTCGACGGCGAGGGCGTTGCCGCCAATCTGGCCGGCGGTACGCACCATGCGCAATCTGACAAGGGCAGCGGCTATTGCGTCTTCAATGACGCCGCAGTCGCCGCGCGCCTGATGCAGGCCGAGTGGCACCGCAGGCACCGCGAGCTGCTGCGCGTGGCGGTGATCGATCTCGATGTGCACCAGGGCAACGGTACGGCAGCGATATTTCAGGACGACGACACTGTGTTCACGCTGTCGCTGCACGGTGCCAAGAATTTTCCGTTTCGCAAGCAGGCCGGCGACGTCGACGTCGAGCTGCCAGACAATTGCGGCGATGGCGCCTACCTCGAAGCGCTGGACGCTGCGCTCGACGCGCTGTGGCGCCGCCACACCGGCGCGCCGCCGGCGCTGGTGTTCTACCTGGCCGGCGCCGATCCGCACGAGGGCGATCGCCTCGGCCGCCTGAAGCTCACGCAGCGAGGGCCTGGCCGAGCGCGATCGCCGCGTCTTCGAGGCCTGCCGCCAGCGCGGCATCGCGGTGGCCGTGAGCATGGCCGGCGGCTACGGCCGCGACATCGACATCACCGTCGGCGTGCACCTGCGCACGCTGCAGACCGCCTACGCATCCTGGCAAGCCTGCCGGCAACCCAAAGTCGCATGACCAACATCACAGCTCAATCCACGGCGGCCGTCGATGCCGCCATCACGTCGCGCCGCTCGGTGCGCGCCTTCCTGCCGACGCCGGTGCCGCGGCAAACGATCGAAGACATCCTGGCCGTGGCCTCGCGTGCACCGTCGGGCGTGAACACGCAACCGTGGAAGGTGACGGTGCTCACCGGCCAGGCCAAACAAGCGCTGTCGCGCAAGATCCTCGCCGCACACGACGCCAATGCAGCCGCGGGCTCCACCGGCGCCGATGTCGGCGAATACGACTACTACCCGACCGAATGGGCGCCGCCCTACATCGACCGGCGGCGCAAGATCGGCTGGGACCTGTATGGCCTGCTCGGCATCACCAAGGGCGACAAGGCGCGCATGCACGCCCAGCACGGCCGCAACTACAAGTTCTTCGACGCGCCGGTCGGCATGATCTTCACCATCGACCGCATCCTGCGCCAAGGCTCGTGGCTCGACTTCGGTATGTTCTTGCAGAACATCATGACGGCGGCCCGCGGACGCGGGCTCGATACCTGCCCGCAAGCGGCTTTCATCGGCTTCTACCAGATCATCGCCGAACAGTTGTCGCTGCCCGCCGGCGAGATGGTCGTCTGCGGCATGTCGCTGGGCTACGCCGACGAATCGGCGCCGGAGAACCAACTCGTCACCGTGCGCGAGCCGGTGGCGGGCTTCACGCGCTTCCTTGAATAGCCCCGCATTGATGTGGTGGTCGCAGCTGCTGTTCTCGCAGGGTTTCGGCACACGGCGTGACTGTGCCGGGCTGATAGCGGCGCGACGCCTCTGCGCGGCGGGGCAGGTCATCGAAGAAGACGACGAGGTCGATGCCGTCGATGGTCTGCGCTACGACGTCGACGGCCAGCCATGGTCCTATCACGCCAGCGCGCTGGTGCTGCTGCACAAACCCGCCGGCTACGAATGCTCGCAAAAGCCGCGTCACCATCCCAGCGTCTTGACACTGCTGCCGCCGCCGTTGCGACGCCGCGGCGTGCAGACGATCGGGCGGCTCGATGCCGACACTACGGGCGTGCTGCTGCTCACCGATGACGGCACGCTGATCCATCGCCTGACCTCGCCCAAGCATCACGTGCCGAAGGTCTACGAGGTGACGTGCAAGCACGCGATGCAGGCCGCGCAAGTCGAGCAACTGCTGCGCGGTGTCGTGCTCGATGACGACCCGGCGCCGGTGCGCGCGGCCGCGGCCGAACTGCGCTCGCCGACGCACCTGCACCTGACCCTCACCGAGGGCAAGTACCACCAGGTCAAGCGCATGGTGGCGGCCGTGGGCAACCGCGTCGAGGGGCTGCACCGCAGCGCGTTGGGCGCGCTCACGCTCGCCGGCCTGGCCGAGCCGCGTCAATGGCGCTGGGTCGGCATCGACGAGCGCGAGCGCGCCTTGCTCGGCAAGCCATCGTCGGCTGCTGCCTAGAATCGAATGCAAGCCAAGCGACAAGGAATCCAGTCATGACACGGCCGAAAGTGCTGATCGCGCGCCAGATCTTTCCCGAGATCGCCGAGCGGCTGCGCCAGCACTTCGAGGTCACGGCCAACGACGCAGCCGTCGATTGGCCGCGCGAACAGTTGATCGCCAAGCTGCAAGGCCAGCAGGGCGTGTTCGTTGCCGCGACCGAGCCGATCGACGCCACGCTGGTCGCTGCCTGCCCCGAGCTGAAAGCCGTGTGCAGCATGGCCGTGGGCTACAACAACATCGACGTGGCCGCGTGCACCGCGCGCGGCATCGTCGTCACCAACGCACCCGATGTGCTGACCGAAACCACCGCAGACTTCGGATTTTCATTGCTGCTGGCGGCGGCGCGCCGCATCACCGAGAGCGAACACTTTCTGCGCGCCGGCCGCTGGCAGCGCTGGTCGCACGACTTCTTCTGCGGCGCCGACGTGCACGGCGCCACGCTCGGCATCTTCGGCATGGGCCGCATCGGCCAGGCGATTGCGCGGCGCGGTGCGTTGGGCTTCGGCATGCCGGTGATCTATCACAACCGCTCGCGGCTGGCTGAGGACATCGAGGCGCCGCTCGGTGCGCGCTGGGTCGACAAGGACACGCTGTTGCGCCAGGCCGATCACCTGATCATCGTCGTGCCGTATTCGAAGGCCAGCCACCACGCGATCGGTGCGGCCGAGATCGCGTTGATGAAACCCACGGCGACGCTGACCAATGTCGCGCGCGGTGGCGTCGTCGATGACGCGGCACTGGCGCAGGCGCTGGCCGACAGGCGCATTGCCGCGGCAGCGCTCGATGTCTTCGAAGGCGAGCCGGCCGTGCATCCCGCGTTGCTGGACCTGCCCAACGTCGTGCTGACGCCGCACATCGCCAGCGCCACGGTGGCCACGCGCATGAAGATGGCCACGCTCGCCGCCGACAACCTGATCGAGCTGCTCAACGGCCGCGCGCCGCTGACGCCAGTCCGCGTGCAGTAGCTCGCAGCAACATTGGCTTCACATGCCGAGGCGACGATCGCGCCATGCATAGACGCCACTTTGTACTGAGCAGCGCCTGGGCCGCCGTCGCCGCGCCGGCACGCGCCACTGCTGAAGATCAGGTCTGGATCGACGACGCACGCGGCCGTTCGCTGCCCCTGCTCCTGCGCTGGCCCGAGGGCAACGCGCCCTGTGGGCTGGTCGTGCACTCCCACGGCCTGGGCGGCAGCCGCACCGGCGGCGACGTCTGGGGCCGGGCGTGGCAGCAGGCCGGCTTTGCGGTGCTGCACCTGCAACACCCGGGCAGCGATGCGGAGGTGTTGCGCGATGGCCTGCGCGCCTTGCGTGCCGCGGCCAGTGGGGAGCAGTTGCGCGCCCGCGTCGCCGACATGCACTTTGCCGTCGACGAGATCACGCGTCGTGCGCGGCGCGGCGAGCCCGGCTGGTCACGCGTGCGCCTGGACGCCTTGGGTGCATCCGGTCATTCCTTCGGTGCCGTCACCGTCATGGCACTGGCGGGGCAACGCTTTGCTGTCAGCAGTCAGGGCGTGGCCGAACCGCGCTTCAAGGCCTTTGTCGCGTTCAGCCCGTCGCCGCCACAGGGCCATGTGCGCGATGCCTATGCCGATGTGCAGCGGCCGATGCTGCTGGTCACCGGATCGAACGACGCCGATCCGCTCGGCCGCGGCCTGTCCGGCGCCGACCGGGCCGGTGTCTACGACGATTTGCCCGGCGGCCAACGAGCCCTGCTCTGGCTCGACGGCGCCGACCACATGACCTTCGGCGGCAATGCCGGGCAGCGCCTGCGCGCGCGCTCCGGGCCGCTCAGGCGCGAGCCGATCGCCATCGAGCGCGAAGCGCAGCACCACGAGCGCGTTGCCGCCGTCAGCAGCGCATGGTGGCGTGCCCACCTGCAAGGCGACGCCGCGGCCGTCGCTGCGTTGCGCTCGCCGCCCGCGCTGGGCCCGCAGGACCGCTGGCGCGCCGATTGAACGTCGGCGTCGACGGCGTCTATGCTCGCCGGCACGTCGAGGAGAACGCCATGTTGCGCACCGCCATTGCCGGCAGCCTGCCCAAACCCGCCTGGCTCGCCGAGCCCGACAAGCTCTGGCCGCAGTGGCGGGAAAGCGGCGCGGCGCTCGACGACGCCAAGCGCGACGCCACGCTGCTGTGGATCAAGACGCAGGAGGATGCGGGCCTGTCGACGATCGGCGACGGTGAACAGTCGCGCCAGCATTTCGTGCACGGCTTTGTCGAGCGCGTCGAGGGCATCGACTTCGCGCACAAGGTCGAGATGGGCATCCGCAAGGACCGCTACAAGGCGATGGTGCCGCAAGTCATCGCTCCGTTGCGCCTCGCCGGCCGTGTGCACCAGACCGAAGCGCGGCTGCTGCGCGCGCACACGCAGCGTGTGACCAAGTTCACGCTGCCCGGGCCGATGACCATCGTCGACACCGTCGCCGACCGCCACTACGGCGACCGCGTCAAGCTGGCATTTGCCTTTGCCGAACTGCTCAACGAAGAGGCGAGGGCGCTCGAAGCCGACGGCATCGACATCGTGCAGTTCGACGAGCCGGCGTTCAACGTCTTCATGGCCGAAGCCGCCGATTGGGGCGTGGCAGCGCTCGAACGGGCCACGCAAGGCCTGACGTGCAAGACCGCCGTGCACATCTGCTACGGCTATGGCATCGACGCCAACCGGCAGTGGAAGGACACGCTCGGCCAGGAATGGCGACAGTACGAACAGGTCTTCCCGGCGCTGGCCGCAAGCCGCATCGACCAGGTGAGCCTGGAGTGCATGCATTCGCATGTGCCGCTGGAACTGATCGGCCTGCTCGAAGGCAAGGAGGTCATGGTCGGCGTGATCGACGTGGCCAGCGATGCCGTGGAGACGCCTGACGAAGTTGCCGACACCATCGGCCGCGCGCTGCAGTTCGTGGCCCGCGACAAGCTCATTGCCTGCACCAACTGCGGCATGGCGCCGATGAAGCGCACCATCGCCGAGGCCAAGCTGGCCGTTCTGGCGCGCGGCGCGGCGCTGGCCGCGCCGCAGCGCTGACCCGGCGTCCAGCCGGCGTCCATCCCCCATTCGCGCGTAACAGCGCGCGTTTCGTGCGTATTGCCGTGCACAAGTACGCACCGCGAAATACCTGCGCGGGAGCGCAGGCGTGGCGATGAGAACATCAAGCGGCTAGGTAAGCGCTTGTTCCGGCGATTGCCGGCAGCGTGCTCGATTTCCAATGGCAACAACAGGCCAGTCGGGGTTCGGTCGTGCGCTGCACGGTGGTGCGCCAGCAGGCATTGAATCGAACGACCCTTCAACACGTGACCACGACAACACCCCCCGCAGCCCCGCCCCGCCAGGCCAGCGCCGGGCCGTTGCCCGCGCCTGGCCCGGCGCGCGTCGTGCGGCCATCGCGCAGCGCGGCAGTGCTGGCGCTGCAGGCGGTGGCACTTGCGCACGCGCGCATCGATGCCGCCGCAGCAGCGGTGGTCAACCAACTGGTGCTGGCGCTGCCCTGCGAGCGCGTCAGCCTGGGTCTGTACATCGGCGGGCGCTTGCGCATGGTTGCGATCTCGGGCGCTGCCGACGTGCGCGAAAAGCACAACGCGGTCGGCCGCATCACAGCCGCGATGACCGAGGCGCTCGACCAGCGCTTGGCCATCGTCCACCCATTGCCCTCGGGCGCGTCGCCGGCGATCACGCTGGCGCACCAGGAACTCTCGCAATCCAACGGCCACGCTGCGATCTACACCGTGCCCGTGGCCACGCGCCACGAAATGCTCGGCGCGCTGCTGTTCGAGCGCCGCGACGGTTTCGACTCGCATGCCCTCGAAGCGGCCAAGGACGCTGCCATGTTTGCCGGCCCGATGCTGGCCCTCAAGCAGCGTGCCGACGACGGCATGGGCCAGCGCGTGGCGCAGGTCTTTCGTCCCGCATTGCGCCGGCCTTTCGGCGGCGCCCGGATGTCGGTTGCCACGGTGGTCGTGGCGGCATCGCTGCTGGGCGCCACCGTGCTGGCACTGCTGCCGGCCACGCACCGTGTGGTGGCGCCGGCGCGTGTCGAAGGGGCGGTGCAGCAGGTGATTGCAGCGCCGGTCGATGGCTTCGTCGGCACCGTGGCGGTGCGCCCGGGCGAAATGGTCAAGGCCGGCCAGGTGCTGATGAGCCTGGACATGCGCGAGCTCGAGCTCGAGCGCGACAAGTGGGCCGCAGAAACCTCGCAGCTCGACAAGCAGTACCGCGAGGCGCTGTCCAAGGACGAGGCCTCGCCGATCGTCATTGCCCGCGCCAAACTCGAGCAGGCGCAAAGCCAATACGACCTGGCCGTGCGCCAGCTCGAGCGCTCGACGCTGCGCGCGCCGATGGACGGCGTGGTGCTGAGCGGTGACTTCACGCAGGCCGTCGGCATGCCGCTCAAGCGCGGCCAGGAGCTGATGACGATCGCGCCCGACAAGGGCTGGCGCATCGTCGCCGAAGTCGAAGAACAGGACGTCGCCGCGTTGCGCGAAGGCCAGCAGGCGCAAGTGCTGTTCGCCGGCCATGAGCGGGCAAGAGGCCGTTGCAGTTTCCGGTGAGCCGCATCGCGCCGGTGGCCACGCAGGCCGACGGCCGCAACGTCTTCGAGGTCGAAGGCACGCCGCAAGCCGCAGCGTCGGGCCTGCGCCCGGGCATGCGCGGCGTGGCCCGCATCGACGTCGGCGAAAGCCGGCTCGGCGCCATCTGGTGGCAGCGAGCGCAGCATGCATGGCGGCGCCTGGCCTGGCAACTGCTCGGCTAGATCATGGGTGCCCCTAGCTCACTGCATTCGCGTCCCCCGAGGGGAGCGCCGTCGCCTTGGGGCGGCCCGGCGGCTCCGGCAAACACATGAGCAGCGCCTCGCTGCTCTCGCCGCACTGGTACCGCGTCGCGTATCTGAAGCCGCGCCTGCGCAGCGGCGTGCGCATTTCGCGCCAGCAGGTGCGCGGCCACACCTGGTACGTGCTGACCGACCCGGTCTCGGGCCGCCACCACCGCTTCAACGGCCTGGCCTACGCGTCTGATTGCCGGCTGCAACGGCCAACGCACGATCGACGACGTGTGGGCCGCAGCGTGTCGACGCCGAAGGTGACGACGCGCCGACGCAGGCCCAGGCCATCGAGGTCTTCGCGCAAGCCTTCAGCGCCAACCTGCTCGGCGGCGACGTGGCGCCCGATGCCGGCGCGGTGATGCGGGCCCAGGGCAAGCGCCGCGCGCACCGCCAGCGCGCGGCGCTCAACCCGCTGGCATTCAGGTTGCCGCTGTGGGATCCCGATCGCTTTCTCGATGCGCATGTGAATCGCGTGCGCTGGTGCTTCAGTCCCGCATGGCTGCTCGCGATGCTGGCGCTGACGCTGCTCGGCGGACTGCTGCTGGCCTGGAACTTTGCCGACTTCTCGCGTGCCACGGCCACGCAGCTCGGCCATGGCCGCATGCTGATCCTGCTCTGGATCGCCTACCCGCTGGTCAAGGCCGCTGCACGAGATGGCGCATGCCTTTGCGGTCAAGGCCTACGGCGGCGAGGTCCACGAGATCGGCGTCACGCTGCTGATGCTGACGCCGGTGCCCTATGTCGATGCATCGGCGTCGATCGCCTTCGAGGACAAGCGCCAGCGCGCGGTCGTCGGCCTGGCGGGTATCGCCGTCGAGCTGCTGCTGGCCAGCGATCGCACTGGCGCTGTGGTTGCTGCTCGAGCCGGGGCTGGCGCGCGACGCCGCCTTGGCCGTGGTCTTCATCGGCGGCGTGTCGACCCTGCTCGTCAACGGCAATCCGCTGCTGCGCTTCGACGGCTACCACGTGCTGTGCGACATGTTCGAGCTGCCCAACCTGGCGCAGCGCAGCCAGCGCTGCTGGCAAGCCGTCTGGAAGCGCGCCGCGCTCGGCCGCGCGCCCGAGACGGCCGAAAACGCACGGGCGGCGAGCGTGCCTGGCTGGTCGCCTATGCACCGCTGTCCTGGCTGTATCGCGGCATGCTGACGCTCACGCTGGCCTTGGCGTTTGCAGAGTGGAATGTCTGGCTTGGCATGGCGCTGCTGGCGCTGTCGGCCTGGTGGATGGCCTGGCCAGCCCGCTGTGGGCGGCGCTGCGCTGGTTCTTCGGCTCGCGCGAATTGCACGGCCGGCGCGCGCGCGCGCTGGCGCTCGGCTCGTCGGCGATGGCGGCCTGCGCAGTGATGGCGTTCGCGCTGCCGCTGCCGCACCGCACGCTGGCCCCGGGCGTGGTCTGGCTGCCGGACGAGGCGCTGGTGCGGCCGGACAGCGACGGTTTCATCGCGCAGTTGCTGGTGGCTGATGGCCAGCAGGTGCAGGCCGGCACGCCGCTGCTGCGCTTGCGCAACGAACCCTTGCTGCAGTCACTGGCCAGTGTGCAGGCTGAACTGCAGCAGCAGCAGGTCGAGCAGCTGAGCGCCATCGACAGCGATGCCCTGCGCGCCGCGCATGGCCGCCGACCGCATGGCCGCACTCGCCGCCGAGCGCGATCGCCTGTCGGCGCGCGTGGCCGCGCTCGACGTGCGTGCCGGCACGAGCGGGCCGCGTGGCCATCGACACGCGGCGCGTCGTGACCGGGCAGTACCTGACGCAAGGCCAGGTCGCGGCGCATGTGCTGCCGCGCCGGCGCAGCGATGGTGCGCGCCTGGTGCGCCAACGAGGACATCGCACAGGTGCGCGAGCAGCCGGGCCGGATCAACGTCACGCTGGCCCACGCCGAAGGCCAGGCGGTCGCGGCACAGTGGCTGCGCAGCGTGCCGCGCGCGTCCACCGAACTGATCACGCCGGCGCTCGGCGAGCGTGCCGGCGGGCCGATCGCGCTCGATCCGGGCGACCGCGACGGCCGCCAGGCGCGCGAGCCGCGGTTCGAGATCGAACTGCGCCTGCCCGATGGCGTCAGCGCGCATGTCGGCGCGCGGGCCTGGGTCGAGCTTCCGTCACGGCGAGGCCACGCTGGCCGAACTGGCCTCGCAGTTCGTGCGCCGCTCGTTCCTGCGCCACTTCAAACGCTGACGATGGGCGCCTCCTCCAACATCCTGCCCACGCGCGACCTCGCGTTTGAGGGCTACCCGCAGCGCGAGACCGACACCACCTGGCCGGCGCTGCGCGACGCCTGGCGCTGGCTGCGTGCGGCCCTGCGCCACCGCCCCCAGGCGCGGCTGCCCGAGCGCGTGGCCAGGGCGCTCGGCAAGGCGCAAGCGCGCTTGATGCGGCTCGACGATGCCCACCTGCTGGCCCTGCTGCCCAAGCTGCGCGCGCAATTGCGCCGTGCCGGCCGAAGGGCGACAGCGCCGGCTACGCCTTGGCCGTGGTGGCCGAGATGGCGCAGCGCTGCCTCGGACTCAAGCCCTACCCGACGCAGCTGCTCGCCGCCTGGTTGATGCTCGAAGGCCAGCTTGCCGAGATGGCCACCGGCGAAGGCAAGACGCTCGCCGCCGGCCTGGCGGCCGCGGCAGCGGCGCTGGCCGGCGTGCCGGTGCACCTGCTCACGGCCAACGTCTACCTGGTGCAGCGCGATCGCGAAAAGCTCGCGCCGCTGTTCCACGCGCTCGGCCTGTCCAGTGCCTGCGTGCTGCCGTCGATGACCCGCGCCGAGCGCGAGGCCGCCTACCGCAGCGACATCGTCTACCTGACCGCGAGCGAGCTGGCCTTCGACTACCTGCGCGATCACCTGGTGCTCAGCGGCGTGCGCGACCCGCGTCTGCTGCGCGCGCTGGCCATCGCACAACCGCAACCCGGCACCGACAGCACCGACTTCGGCGCCTTGAGCACGATGTTCGAGGCCAGCACGCGCGCCGCCAGCCTGGACGTGATGAGCGAGGCCGGTTCGGTGTCGAGTGCCCACTCCGCATTCAGCGGGCCGTCGCCGGTGTTGCCCGGCCTGTGCCTGGCGCTGATCGACGAGGCCGACAGCATCCTGCTCGATGAAGCCACGGTGCCGCTGATCCTGGCCGCGCCGGCCGATGCGGTGGAGACCGAGTCGTACCAGCGTGCGATGGAGATCGCGCGCGACTTGCGCCGCGGCCGCGACTATGCGATCGACGCCAGCCAGCGCCGCGCCGAACTCAGCGACGAAGGCCGTGCGGCCGTCACCGCCGCCGTGCAGGCCTTGCCCGGCAACAAGGGCCTGCTGCGCCCGGCCCGCCGGGCGCACGAGCTGGTGGCCGCGGCGCTGTCGGCACGCCACGCGCTGCAACGCGACCGCGACTACACCGTGCACGACGCCAAGCTGCAGCTGATCGACGAAATCACCGGCCGCATCGCCGACGGCCGCCAGTGGACCGGGCCGCTGCAGGCCATGGTCGAGCTCAAGGAAGGCCTGCCGCCGAGTCCGGCGACGCGCGTCTCGGCGCAGATCACCTACCAGCGCTTCTTTCCGCGCTACCTGCGCATGGGCGGCATGAGCGGCACGCTGGCCGAAGCGCGGCGCGAGCTGCGCGTGCTCTACGACGGCCGTGTGCGCCGCGTGCCGCTGGCCCAGCCGGACCGCCGGCAGTGGCTGGGCGAACAACTCTTTGCCGACGTCGCCGCGCGCGACCAGGCCCTGGTCGATGGCGTGCGGCGCATGGTCAGCCTCGGCCGCCCGGTGCTGATCGGCACCGACAGCGTGGCCGCGTCGATGCGTGTCTCGGCTCGACTGCTGTCCGCCGGCATCGACAACCAATTGCTCAATGCGGTGCAGGACGCCAACGAGGCGGCACACATCGCGCGCGCCGGCCACGCCGGCGTGGTCACCGTGGCCACCAACATCGCCGGCCGCGGCACCGACATCGAGCTCGACGCGGCCGCGCGCGCCGCCGGCGGCCTGCATGTCATCGCCACCATGCGCAACCGTTCGCGCCGCATCGACCGCCAGTTGATCGGCCGCGCCGCGCGCCACGGCGACCCCGGCTCCGCCGAGCGCCTGCTCGCGCTCGACGATGCGCTGTTCACCGAACGCTGGCCCAAGGCCTGGCGCCGTGCCGCGCGGGCTATGGCGCGCAAGGGTGTCGTGCCGGCCTGGCTGGCGCGTCCGCTGACGGCACTGGCACAGCGCCGCGCCGAATGGAGCGAACGCGCGCTGCGCGCACACCTGCGCCGCAGCGAGAGCCGAGCCGACGAAACCTATGCCTTTGCCGGAGGCACCGAATGAATTTACGACCACCCCCGGAGCGGCTGACGCCGCACCCCCTCGAGGGCGCACGCCAGCGGACCGGCAAAGCCGGATCCGCGGCGTTCGCTGGGATACGCATCCTCCCGCACATTGCGGCCAAGCACCGATTCGCCTAGTTCTGTGAAACGTCTCATGAAAACAACCTTGACCTTGTTGGCCGCAGCGTTCTCCGCGACTGCGGCCTTTGCACAAAGCAGCGGTGCGAGCCCGGCGCGCGGCCTGGATTGCATGATCCAGCCGCACCAGATCGTGCAGGTCGGCAGTGCCGCTGCGGGCGTGATCGACGACATCCTGGTCGATCGCGGCGACCTCGTCACGCGCGGCCAGACCATCGTCCGCCTGCAGGCTGGCGTCGAGCGTGCCGCGCTGGCGGTGGCCCGCGAGCGTGCGCAGCAGCAGGGCGACATGACCGTGGCGTCCGGATCGGCTGACCTGGCGCAGCGCGAACTCAAGCGCGCCCAGGAGCTGCACGCGCAGAACTTCGTCTCGCAAACCTACCTCGACAAGCAGCGCGCTGAAGCCGCGGTGGCCGGCGGCCGCACCGACCAGGCCAGCGAACGCCGCAAGCTGGCGCAGCGCGAGGTCGACCTGGCCGCGGCGCAGCTCGCGCAGCGCAGCATCGGCGCGCCGATCGACGGCGTGGTGATCGAGCGTTTCATGTCGCCCGGCGAGTTCGTCGACCAGAAGCCGATCCTGCGCATCGCCGCCATCGACCCGCTGCGCGTCGACGTGCTCGTGCCCGCCACGGCGTTCGGCCAGGTCGAGCCCGGCATGAAGGGCGCGGTGATGCCCGAGCTGCTGCAAAAGCGTGAACATGTCGCCGTGGTGAAAACGGTCGACCGCGTCATCGATGCGGCCACCAACACCTTCCGCGTCCGCCTCGAACTGCCCAACCCCGGCGGCAGGCTGCCGGCCGGCCTGCGCTGCAAGGTCGATCTCGGTCTCAAGCTGCCCGGCGCAGCGCCGACAACACCGCCACCGGCGGCTGCGGCGGTGTTGCCGCGCGCGGTGACGCCGGTGCTGGCACGCAACTGAAACCAAGGCTGACGGGCAAGCAACCATGATGCGCTGGCTGAACCGACTCCTGGCGTTCATCTTCGAACGCCGCACCGCTGTGCGCAAGCCGGTCGTGGAGGAACTCGAGCAGCGCATCCTGTACTCGGCCGATGCCAACCCCTTGCTGTGGGCCGGCCAGGACCCGAACGCCTCGGCAATCGTCGGTGCCGTCGACACGGGCCAGGCCCAGCAATCGGCGCAAACGGTCGATGGCCAACAGCAGCAGCGCCGCCGCGAGATCGTTTTCGTCGATGCCGCGGTGCCGGATGCACAGAAGCTGATCGACGGATTGCTCGCCCAGCGCGGCGCGGGCGTGGACATCGAGGTCGTGCAACTGCGCGCCGACGCCGACGGCCTGGCGCAGATGACGAACGTGCTGTCCGGTGAGCATCACCTGGACGCAATCCACATCATTTCGCATGGTGACTCGGGGCAGTTGACGCTCGGCAACGGCACGATCGATGCGCAGGCGCTGCGCGATCACGGCGACCTGTTTGCGGCATGGCGCGGTGCGTTGAGCGAAGATGCCGACATCCTGCTCTACGGCTGCAACGTCGCCGAAGGCGCGGCAGGCCAGGCCTTCGTCGCGCACCTGGCCAGCGTCACCGGCGCCGACGTCGCGGCCAGCACCGACCTGACCGGTACGGCGAGCGTGGGCGGCAACTGGATCCTCGAAGCCTCCACCGGTCGCATCGAAGCCGGCCTTGCCGTCGGGGTCGAGTCGCAGAACACCTGGGCGCACACGCTCACCACCTTGACGAAAAGAGTCGCGGCGGCCAGTGATGATGCCGAAGAAGAAGGACCAACTGGCACTACCCCTAACAGGATGTGGCTGACCAGCAGTGATATCGAGCTTGTCAGCGACTTCCAGTCACCAACTACCGGTGTGCAGAAGGTCGGGCTGCGCTTTACGGGAATGAACATCCCCGTCGGTGCAACGATTACCAATGCGTACCTCGTCTTTCGAGCCATCCCCGCGGACTCTGGAATGACGAACAGTGATCGCGACCAGCCTGACTTTGAAGGGGCAATTGATCGGCAATGCACCGACTTTCACGACCACCAGTGGCAATATCAGCAGTCGGGCGTTGACCAGCGCTTCCACCGCCTGGACACCAACCGCCTGGACGTCTGGCTCGGACTACAACTCGCCGGACATTTCTTCCGTGGTGCAGGAAATCGTCAATCAGGGCACCTGGGCATCGGGGAACAGTCTCGCGATCATCATCACCGGGACGGGCCACCGTGCCTCTCAGGCTTATGACAGCGACCCGTCAACGGCGGCTCAGCTTGTCGTAACCTACACCGCCGCACCGCCGGCCAACGTCGCACCGGCAAACCTGATGCCGGCGAATCAGTACACGGCGTTGAACACGACCAAGGTGTTTTCCAGCGCCAACGGCAACGCGCTGCAGATCTCCGACGTCGATGCCGCGAGCGGCGCGATGAGCGTGACGCTGAGCGCAACTCAGGGCACGTTGACGCTGGCCAGCACGACCGGGCTGACATTGACTGGCGGCGCGAACGGCAGCACGACGTTCACCTACAGCGGCACGCTGAGCGCGATCAATACGGCGCTGAATACCGGCCTGAGCTTCACGCCGACCAGCGGCTTCCGCGGCCTGGCGCAACTCACGCTGGCTACCAACGACCAAGGCAATACCGGCAGCGGCGGCGCGTTGAGTGATACCGACTCGCTCAACATCCACGTCGGCGCGATCGTCGTCACGAATACGAACGACCTCAGCAACGGCACGGTGACGTCGATCGCGAACCTGATCGCGAACGACGGCGGCGACGGCATCTCGCTGCGCGAGGCAATCTTCGCGACGAACAACACCGGCGGCACGGACTACATCGTTTTCAACATCGCCGGCAGCGGCGTGCAGACGATCAACGTCGGTGCCGGGGGGCTGCCGACCATCACCGGTGCGGTGGTCATCGACGGCTGGAGTTCACCCAACTACGCCGGCACGCCGGTGATCGAACTCAACGGCAGCGGCGCCGGCGCCAACAAGGGCCTGGTCCTGGGTGCCGGCAGCGACGGCAGCACGATCCGTGGCCTGATCATCAACCGCTTCGCCGGCACCGGCATCGAGATCAGCGGCTCGAACAACCACACCATCCAGGGCAACTGGATCGGCCTGAACAACACCGGCACGCACTGCGTCGGCGAACGGCGTGCAAGGGCATCTATGGCCTGAACAGCACCGGCAACCTGATCGGCGGCACGACGGCGGCCGAGCGCAACGTCATCTCCGGCAACACGCAGCAGGGCATCTACTTCGACAACGTCGACAACAGCACGATCTCGGGCAACTACGTCGGCACCAATGCCGCCGGCACCGGCGATGTCACCGGCACGGGCACGAACACTGCGCAGTCCGGCATCTTCCTGACCAACGGTTCCAGCGGCAACATCATCGGCGGCACGAGCGCTGGCGCGCGCAACGTGATCTCGGGCAACAACCACTACGGCTTCGAGGTCCTCGACGCACGTCGCAGAACAACCTGCTGCAGGGCAACTACATCGGCACCGACGCCAGCGGTCTGGTCGCGCTGGGCAACACCAACGGCGGAGCGTCGTTCTGGGGCGCCGGCACCGGCAACGTCTTCGGCGGCGGCGGCGGCCGGCGCGGGCAACGTGATCTCCGGCAACTTCGCCGCGGCGTGCTGGTCGGCAACGGATCGACCGGCGCGACGA
Source organism: uncultured beta proteobacterium (assembly GCA_963706685.1). Taxonomy (GTDB): domain Bacteria; phylum Pseudomonadota; class Gammaproteobacteria; order Burkholderiales; family Burkholderiaceae_C; genus CADEEN01. The sequence continues at coordinate 85,578 of CAVPMY010000017.1, read as the reverse complement.
TCCAGGGCAACATGATCGGCGTTGGCGCGGACGGCGTCGACGCTCGTCGGCAACGGCGAGTACGGCATCACGGTCGAAGGTGGGTCGACCGGCACGACGATCGGTGGCGCGACCGCCGCCGCGCGCAACATCGTCAGCGGCAATGCATACGGCGTCGTCATTTCCGGCAGCGGCACCAGCGGCGCAGTGGTGCGCGGCAACTACATCGGTACCGATGCGCTGGGCACGCTGGACAAGGGCAACGCCAACAGCGGAGTGGTCATCTGGAGCACGGCGACGAACAACACGATCGGCGGCTCGGCGGCCGGCGACGGCAACCTGATTTCGGGCAACGACGGCGACGCCATCACGATCGCCGACACCGGCACCACCGGCAACATCGTGCAAGGAAATCTGATCGGCTTCAACGCCGCAGCCACCGGCGTGATCGGCAACGGTGCGCAGGGCGTGTGGGTTGGACTGGGAGCACAGTCGAACACCGTTGGCGGCACGGCAGCGGGGGCTGGCAACGTCATCGGTGGCAGCGGCGGCGCGGGCATCCAGTTGTCCGGTGCCGGCACCAATCTCAACGTCGTGCGAGGCAACATCCTCGGCACCAATGCCGGCGGCACGACGGCAGGGACAACGGCGCGGTATCGAGGTCGCCGGAACGGCGTCGTACAACACCATTGGCGGCACGGCCGGCGAACGCCGGCAATCGGATCACCAACAGCACCGCGTACGGCATCGGCGTCGAGCGGCACGGGCACGGGCAACGCGATTCCTCGCGCAACCCGATCTACGGCAACGGCGGCCTGGGCATCGACCTTGGCAACGAACGGCGTGACGGCCAACGACGCCGGCGACGCCGACACCGGCGCCAACAACCTGCAGAACTTCCCGGTGATCGCCACGGTGACGCACCACCGGCACGCAGGTCACGATCACCGGCACGTTGAACTCCGCCGCGAACGGCTTCTACCGCGTCGAGTTCTTCGCCAGCGGTGTTGCCGACGCGAGCGGCTACGGCGAGGGCCAGCGCTACCTCGGGTTCGTCAACGTGCCCACCAGCGGCACCGGCAACGGCACGATCAACACGACACTCACGGCGCACCTGGCGACTGGAGAGGTCGTGTCCGCCACGGCGACGAAGAGCGTTTCCGGCTACACGACGTTCAGCGATACATCGGAATTCTCGGCCGCCGTTGCGCCGACCAACACGCCGCCGGTGGCCGTCAACGACAGCTACAGCGTCAATGAAGATTCGACGCTGGTCGTCGCCGCCTCACCGATCACACCGACCCACCAATGGGGTTTCAACGATGGCAGCGGCCAGACTGCCGCCGATTCGGGCTCGTCGCCGATCAACGGCACGCTCGGCAGCACCGCCGGCGCCGATGCCAACGACCCGACCTGGACGACCGGCTACCTGCGGCGCCGGCGCGCTGTCGTTCGACGGCGCCGGCGACTACGTCGCGACCGACCAGCACCGACCTGAAGACGGCCGACCAGTTCACGCTGTCGGCCTGGTTCCAGGCCGACACGACGACCGGCGCGCACCACCTGCTGTGGCAGGGCTACCCGGGCGGCAACGGCTACGGCGACGGCGGCTCGAACGACCCCGGCGACCTCCGAGATGAGCCTGTCGATCGGCAGCTACAACGTCGGACGACAACAAGATCGTCTTCTTCCTCGGCTACGACGTGCCGGCCAACGGCGGCCGACTCGATCTTCATCGTCTCGGCGTCCGACTTCACCGACACCGGCGGCTGGCACCACGTGGCGGTGACCGTGGCCGACATCGGCGGCGGCGTGATGCACGCATCGCTGTACGTCGACGGCAAGCTCGAAGGCACCGACACCGGCAGCGAGAACGACCGCTCGGTCTGGGGCACGCTGCGCATCGGCGCCACCGGCAACGGCACGCGCTCGTTCGACGGCAAGATCGACGAGGTGCGCATCTACGACAACGAGCTGACGGCCGCGCAGGTGCAGGACCGTGGCGCAAGCCGGCGTGCTGGGCAACGACACCGACGCCGACATGCGCAATGGCCGTCAACGCCGCCGCTCGTCAGCGGGCCGGCCAACGGCACGCTGTCGCTCGCTCGACGGCTCGTTCGTCTACACGCCGAACGCCAACTTCTTCGGCGTCGACAGCTTCACCTACCGCGCCAACGACGGTAGCGCGAACTCGAACGTCGCCACCGTGACGATCACCGTCTTCGCGGTCAACGATGCACCGGTGAACACCGTGCCGGGTGCGCAGACCACCAATGAAGACACGGCAAAGGTCTTCTCGTCAGGCAATGGCAACCAGATCTCGATTGCCGACATCGACGCCGGTGGCGCGAACAACCAGGTCACGCTGAGCGTGACCAACGGCAGCATGACGCTGTCGGGGGTTGCCGGCCTCAGCTTCACCGCAGGCGATGGCACGGCAGACGCCACGATGACGTTCCGCGGCACCGCCGCGGCCATCAACACCGCGCTCAATGGACTGAGCTACAACCCGACGAGCCGACTACAACGGCGGCGCGACGCTGACGCTGGCCACCAAGGACTCGGTCGCTGCTGAGCCTGGACATCGACACCAGCCTGCAGGGCCGCTACGCCTTCGAGAATGCCGGTGCGCTGGGCACCGACACCAGCCCGGCGGCGGGCTACGACGGGCTCGGTCGGCGGGCGCCACTGCGGTGGTCGACGGCACGCGCGGCAATGTGCTGGGTCTGGCCGGCGCGGGCTATGTGCAGACCAGCGGCCACTTCGGCAATCCGGCCAACGTCACGCTGGCGGCCTGGGTCAACCTGAGCAGCGCGGACAGCAACGGCGCCGAAGTCCTTTCGCTGGGCGACAACGTGACCCTGCGGCTGGACACGACCTACAGCGGTTGGGGCCTGCTGGGATCGTTCTACAACGGCAGCGGATGGGTCGTGACCAACTACGCCGTCACCTTGGCCGGTACCGGCTGGCACCATGTGGCCTACAGCGTCAACGACGCCGGCGACGCGGCCACGCTGTATCTGGACGGTGTGGCCGTGGCTTCGAGTGGTACCACGTCGTCGATCAGCTACGCGCTGGGCGCCAACAGTTTCATCGGCAAGCATGGCAACGGTGATTCGACTTTCGATTTCACCGGCAAGATCGACGACGCGCGGGTCTACAGCCGCGCGCTAACCGCCGCCGAGATCTTCACGCTGGCCAACGACCTGTCGATGACCGACACCGACGCGGTGGCGATCACGGTGACCGCCGTCAACGACGCGCCGGTGGTCACGACCACCGGCGGCGCGCTGGCCTACACCGAGAACGAGGCCGCCACCGCGATCGACGCCGGCCTGACGGTCAGCGACGTCGACAACACCAACCTGACCGGCGCCACGGTCAGCATCAGCGCCAACTACGCCAGCGGCCAGGACGTGCTGGCCTTCACCAACCAGAACGGCATCACCGGCAGCTGGAACGCCGGCACCGGCGTGCTGACGCTGAGCGGCAGCGCCACGCGTGGCCAACTACCAGACCGCGCTGCGCAGCGATCACCTACTTCAACACGCAGCGACGACCCGAGCACGCTGGCGCGCACGGTGTCGCTTCGTCGGTCAACGACGGCGCGCTGAACAGCAACGCCGGCACGCGAGACCATCAACGTGACCGCGGTCAACGACGCGCCGGTGGTCACGACCATCGGGCGGCGCGCTGGCCTACACCGAGAACGAGGCGGCCACCGCGATCGACGCCGGCCTGACGGTCAGCGACGTCGACAACACCAACCTGACCGGCGCCACGGTCAGCATCAGGGCCAACTACGCCAGCGGCCAGGACGTGCTGGCCTTCACCAACCAGAACGGCATCACCGGCAGCTGGAACGCCGGCACCGGCGTGCTGACGCTCTGACCGGCAGCGCCACGCGTGGCCAACTACCAGACCGCGCTGCGCTGCGATCACCTACATCAACACGCAGCGACGATCCGAGCACGCTGGCGCGCACCGTGTCGCTTCGTCGTCAACGACGGCGCGCCGAACAGCAACGCCGGCACCAGACCATCAACGTCACCGCGGTCAACGACGCGCCGGTGGTCACGACCACCGGCGGCGCGCTGGCCTACACCGAGAACGCACGCGGCCACAGCCATCGACGCCGGCCTGACGGTCAGCGACGTCGACAACACCAACCTGACCGGCGCCACGGTCAGCATCACCGCCAACTACGCCAGCGGCCAGGACGTGCTGGCCTTCACCAACCAGAACGGCATCACCGGCAGCTGGAACGCCGGCACCGGCGTGCTGACGCTCTCGCGGCAGCGCCACGCGTGGCCAACTACCAGACGGCGCTGCGCAGCGTCACCTACTTCAACACGCAGCGACAACCCGAGCACGCTGGCGCGCACGGTGACGCTTCGTCGTCAACGACGGCACCGCCAACAGCAACGCGGCACCGAGACCATCAACGTCGACGGCGGTCAACGACGCGCCGGTGGTCACGACCATCGGCGGCGCGCTGGCCTACACCGAGAACCAGGCCGCCACCGCGATCGACGCCGGCCTGACCGTCAGCGACGTCGACAACACCAACCTGACCGGCGCCACGGTCAGCATCAGCGCCAACTACGCCAGCGGCCAGGACGTGCTGGCCTTCGCCAACCAGTTCGGCATCACCGGCAGCTGGAACGCCGGCACCGGCGTGCTGACGCTGAGCGGCAGCGCCACGCTGGCCAACTACCAGACCGCGCTGCGCATCGATCACCTACTTCAACTCGAGCGACAACCCGAGCACGCTGGCACGCACGGTGTCGTTCGTCGGTCAACGACGGCGCGCTGAACAGCACGGCGGCGACCAAGTCCATCAACGTGACGGCGGTCAACGACGCGCCGACCGGCACGCCCGTGGTGACCGGCACCGCCACCGAAGACCAGACGCTGAGCGTCAACACAGCAGCGATCGCCGATGCCGACGGCCTGGGCGCCTTCAGCTACCAATGGCAGCGCAACGGCGTCAACATCGTCGGCGCCACGGGCAGCACCTACCTCCTCGGCGACGCCGACGTCGGCAGGAACATCCGCGTGGTGGTTTCGTACACCGATGGCGGTGGCACGGCCGAGAGCCTGACCAGCGCTGCCGTCGGCCCGGTGGTCAACGTCAACGATGCACCGACGGGCGCGCCCGTGGTGACGGGGACGCCGACCGAAGACCAGACGCTCGCCGCGAACACGTCGAGCATTGCCGACGCCGACGGCCTGGGCACCTTCAGCTACCAGTGGCAGCGCAATGGCGCCAACATCGCCGGCGCCACAGGTTCGACCTACACGCTGGGTGATGCCGATGTCGGCACCAACATCCGCGTCGTCGTCTCCTACACCGACGGCTATGGCACGGCAGAGAGCCTGAGCAGTGCTGCCGTCGGTCCGGTGGCCAATGTCAACGATGCGCCCACGGGTTCGCCCGTCGCCACCGGTACACCGTCGCAGGGCCAGGTTCTCGCAGCCGACACGGCGACCATCGCCGACGCCGACGGCCTGGGCGCGTTCAGCTACCAGTGGCAGCGCGACGGCGTCGATATCGTCGGCGCCACCACCTCGACCCACACGCTTGGGGTTGCCGACGTCGGCACGAACATCCGTGTGGTGGTGTCCTACACCGACGGCCAGGGTACGGCCGAGAGCCTGGCCAGTGCCGCCGTCGGGCCGGTGACCGCGGTCAACAGCGCGCCGACCGGCGCGCCGGTGGTGACTGGAACAGCGACCGAAGATCAGTTGCTCAGCGTCGACACCACCGGCATCGCCGACGCCGACGGCCTGGGCGCGTTCAGCTACCAGTGGCAGCGCAACGGCGTCAACATCGCCGGCGCGACGGCGTCGACCTACACGCTCGGCGACGCCGATGTCGGCACCAACCTCCGCGTCATCGTCTCCTACACCGACGGCGGTGGCACCACGGAGAGCGTGACCAGCGCCGCCGTCGGCCCGGTGGTCAACATCAACGACGCACCGGTGGCCGCGGACGATCGCCCGTCGCTGAACTTCGACGGCATCGACGACTATGTGTCGGTGCCCAACAGCGCGTCGCTGACCATGGGCTCGACGATGACGCTGGAAGCCTGGATCAACCCGGATCTGTCGAGCAGCACGAGTACAGATCATCGCCAACAAGGAAGGCGAGTACGAGCTGTGCGATCTTTGCCGACGGCTCGCTGCAACTTCGCCTTTGCAGAGGGTGGGGTCTGGAGCTGGCACAACACCGGTGCCACGATCGAGCGCAACGCCTGGACCCATGTCGCCGTCACCTACGACGCCGGCGTGGTCACGACCTACGTCAACGGCGTGTCGGTGAACAGCCAGTCGATGGCCACGACGACGATCGACGATGTCTACCCGGGTCTGAACGAGCTGCGCATCGGCGGCCGCAGCAACTTGCCGGCCGGCCAGTACTTCGACGGCCGCATCGCCGAGGTGCGGGTCTGGAACGTCGCCCGCAGCGGGGCCGAGATCGCCGGCGCGATGAACAGCACCTTGACCGGCAGCGAGACCGGGCTGGCTGCGTACCTGCCATTGGACGACAACGCCGGCCTCACCGCCAACGACAAGACCGCCAACGGCAACAACGGCACCCTGGTCAATGGCGCCATGTGGTCCGGCTGGCGCATCGATGAAGACACCGTGCTCAACGCGGCGGCGCCCGGCGTGTTGGGCAACGACTTCGACGTCGACGGCGACACGCTGACCGCCGTGCTGGTGTCGGGCCCGGCCAACGGCAGCCTGACGCTGAACGCCAACGGCAGCTTCGTCTACACGCCCAACGCCAACTGGCACGGCACCGACAGCTTCACCTACCGGGCCTTCGACGGCAGCGTCTACAGCAATGTCGCCACCGTCACCATCGTCGTCAACTCGGTCAGCGATGCGCCGACGGGTGCGCCGGTGATCACCGGCACGCCGACCGAGGACCAGACGCTCAGCGCCGACACCAGTGGCATCGCCGATGGCGACGGCCTCGGTGCGTTCTCGTACCAGTGGCAGCGCAACGGCGCCAACATCGGCGGCGCCACCGGCAGCACCTATGTGCTCGGCGATGCCGATGTCGGCACCAACATCCGCGTCATCGTCTCCTACACCGATGGTGACGGCACGGCCGAGAGCCTGACCAGTGCCACGGTCGGCCCGGTGGCCAATGTGAACGATGCGCCGACCGGCGCGCCGCTGGTCACCGGCACGGCCACCGAAGACCAGACCCTGACGGCCGACACCTCGACCATCGCCGACATCGACGGACTCGGTGCGTTCTCCTACCAGTGGCAACGCAACGGCGTCAATATCGTCGGTGCCACGGGCAGTACCTACTCGCTGGACGATGCCGATGTCGGCACCAACATCCGCGTCGTCGTCTCCTACACCGATGGCCAAGGCACGGCCGAGAGCCTGACCAGCGCCGCGGTCGGCCCGGTGGCCAATGTCAACGACGCCCCGACGGGGGCGCCGCTGGTCACCGGCACGGCGACCGAGGATCAGACGCTCACAGCCGACACCTCAACGATCGCCGACGCCGACGGCCTGGGCGCCTTCAGCTACCAGTGGCAGCGCAACGGCATCGACATCGTCGGTGCCGTTGCATCGACCTACACGCTCGGCGATGCCGATGTCGGCACCAACATCCGCGTGGTGGTGTCCTACACCGACGGCCACGGCACGGCGGAAAGCCTGACCAGTGCGAGCGTCGGCCCGGTGGCCAACGTCAACGATGCGCCGACCGGCGCGCCGGTGATCACCGGCACGGCGACCGAAGACCAGACGCTCACAGCAGACACCTCAACGATCGCCGACGCCGACGGCCTGGGCGCCTTCAGCTACCAATGGCAGCGCAACGGCATCGACATCGTCGGTGCGACGGGCAGCACCTACACGCTGGACGATGCCGACGTCGGCACGAACATTCGCGTTGTGGTGTCGTACACCGACGGCAACGGCACGGCAGAGAGCCTGACCAGCGCGGCCGTCGGCCCGGTGGCCAACGTCAACGATGGGCCGACCGGTGCCCCGGTGATCACCGGCACGGCGACCGAAGACCAGACGCTCGGCACCGACACCTCGTCCATCACCGACGCCGACGGCCTGGGTTCGTTCAGCTACCAGTGGCAGCGCAACGGCGTCAACATCGTCGGCGCGACGGGCAGCACCTACACACTCGGCGATGCCGATGTCGGCACCAACATCCGCGTCGTCGTCTGCTACACCGACGGCAACGGCACCGCCGAGAGCCTGACCAGTGCGAGCGTCGGCCCGATCGCCAACGTCAACGATGCACCGACCGGCGCGCCGGTGATCACCGGCACGGCGACCGAAGACCAGACCCTCACTGCAGACACCACCACGATCGCCGACGCCGACGGCCTGGGCGCCTTCAGCTACCAGTGGCAGCGCAACGGCGTCGACATCGTCGGTGCCACGGGCAGCACCTACACGCTCGGCGATGCCGATGTCGGCACCAACATCCGCGTCGTCGTCAGCTACACCGACGGCAACGGCACCGCCGAGAGCCTGACCAGTGCGGCCGTCGGTCCGGTGGCCAACGTCAACGATGCGCCGACCGGCGCGCCGGTGGTCACCGGCACGGCGACCGAAGACCAGACCCTCAGCGCCGACACGTCGAGCATTGCCGACGCCGACGGCCTGGGCGCCTTCAGCTACCAGTGGCAGCGCGACGGCGTCAACATCGTCGGCGCGACCGGTTCAGCACCTACACGCTCGGCGATGCCGATGTCGGCGCGAACATCCGCGTCGTCGTGTCGTACACCGACGGCCACGGCACGCAGAGAGCCTGACCAGCGCAGCGATCGGTCCGGTGGCCAACGTCAACGATGCGCCGACCGGCGCGCCGCTGGTCACCGGCACGGCGACCGAAGACCAGACCCTCACCGCCGACACGAGCGCGATCGCCGACGCCGACGGCCTGGGTGCCTTCAGCTACCAGTGGCAGCGCAACGGCGTCAATATCGTCGGCGCCACGGGCAGCACCTACACGCTGGGTGACGCCGATGTCGGCACCAACATCGGCGTCGTCGTCACCTACACCGACGGCCAAGGCACCGCCGAGAGCCTGACCAGTGCGGCCGTCGGTCCGGTGGCCAACGTCAACGATGCGCCGACGGGTGCGCCGTTGATCACCGGCACGGCGACCGAAGACCAGACCCTCACTGCCGACACCAGCGCGATCGCCGACGCCGACGGCCTGGGTGCCTTCAGCTACCAGTGGCAGCGCAACGGCGTCAACATCGTCGGCGCCACGGGCAGCACCTACACGCTGGGTGACGCCGATGTCGGCACCAACATCGGCGTCGTCGTGTCGTATACAGACGGCAACGGCACGGCCGAGAGCCTGACCAGTGCGGCCGTCGGTCCGGTGGCCAACGTCAACGATGCGCCGACCGGTGCGCCGGTGATGACTGGAACGGCCACCGAAGACCAGACCCTGAATGCCGACACCAGCAGCATCGCCGACGCCGACGGCCTGGGTGCCTTCAGCTACCAGTGGCAGCGCAATGGCGTCAACATCGTCGGCGCCACGGCTCGACGTACACGCTCGGCGATGTCGATGTCGGCACGAACATCCGCGTCGTCGTCTGCTACACCGACGGCCAAGGCACCGCCGAGAGCCTGACCAGTGCGAGCGTCGGTCCGGTGGCCAACGTCAACGATGCGCCGACCGGTGCGCCGCTGGTGACTGGAACCGCCACCGAAGACCAGACCCTGAATGCCGACACCAGCACGATCGCCGATGCCGACGGCCTGGGCGCCTTCAGCTACCAGTGGCAGCGCAACGGCGCCAACATCGTCGGTGCCACGGGTCGACCTACACGCTGGGCGACGCCGATGTCGGCACGAACATCCGCGTCGTCGTCTCCTACACCGACGGCAACGGCACCGCCGAGAGCCTGACCAGCGCAACCGTCGGCCCGGTGGCCAATGTCAACGACGCACCGACCGGCGCGCCGGTCGTGACAGGCACGCCGACCGAAGACCAGACGCTGACAGCCGACACAACGACGATCGCCGACGCCGACGGCCTGGGCGCCTTCAGCTACCAGTGGCAGCGCAACGGCGTCAACATCGCCGGCGCCACCGGTTCAACGTACACGCTCGGCGACGCCGACGTCGGCACGAACATCCGCGTCGTCGTGTCGTACACCGACGGCAACGGCACGGCAGAGAGCCTGAGCAGCGCCGCAGTCGGCCCGATCGCCAACGTCAACGATGCGCCGACCGGCGCGCCGCTGGTCACCGGCACGGCGACCGAAGACCAGACCCTCACAGCCGACACGAGCGCGATCGCCGACGCCGACGGCCTGGGCGCCTTCAGCTACCAGTGGCAGCGCGATGGCGTCAACATCGTCGGTGCCACGGGCAGCACCTACACGCTCGACGACGCCGACGTCGGCACGAACATTCGCGTCATCGTCTCCTACATCGACGGCCAGGGCACCGCCGAGAGCCTGACCAGCGCCGCAGTCGGCCCGGTAGCCAACGTCAACGATGCGCCGGTCCTCACCAGCAACGGCGGTGGCGCCTCGGCCAACATCACGGCGGCCGAGAATCAGACGGCGGTCACCACCGTCACGAGCACGGATGTCGATGGCGGCACGGCCGTCTACAGCATCATCGGCGGCGCCGACGCGGCGTTGTTCACGATCGACAGTGCGACCGGCGTCCTGACATTCGTCACCGCGCCCGACTTCGAGTCGCCGGCCGATGCCGGTGGCAACAATGTCTACGACGTGACGGTGCAAGTCGCCGACGGCAACGGTGGTTTCGACACGCAGGCCATCGCCATCACCGTCACCAACGTCAACGAGGCGCCGGTGATCACCAGCAACGGCGGCGGGGCGGTGGCGAGCGTCAATGTCGCCGAGAACCAGTTTGCGGTGACGGTGGTCGCGGCGAGGGATGTGGACGGCGACGTGGTGCGCTACAGCATCGTCGGCGGCGCCGACGCCGCGCGGTTTGCCATCGACGCGGCCAGTGGCGCGCTGCGGTTCGTCACCGCGCCCGACTTCGAGGCCCCCACCGACGTCAACCGCGACAACGTCTATGACCTCGTGGTCGGCGTGGCCGACGGCAACGGCGGCATCGACACGCAAGTGATTGCCGTGGCCGTCACCAACGTCAACGAGGCGCCCGGCAACATCGCGCCGGCGGCGGCGACCTTGGCCGAGAACGCCAGCGCCGGTACCGTGGTGGCGATCGTCACCGCCAGCGATCCCGATGCGGGTGACCTGTTCACCTTCACGCTGGTCAATGACGGCAACGGCCGCTTCGTCATCGATCCGTCGAGCGGCCGGCTGACGGTGGCGCCAGGGGCCGTACTGGACTTCGAGACCGAGCCCAGCCAGACCCTGTTGCTGCGCGTGACCGATGCGCAAGGTCTGCGCACCGAGCAGTCGATCGTCGTCACCTTGAACGACGTCTACGAACCGCCGCCCGTGGCGGTGGCGCCCGGTGCGACGCCGACACCGGCACCGGCACTTGGACCTGCCCCCGCGCCTGCACCCGAGGCGCTGCCGCAGCCGCCTGCTGCGGCCGAGGAGCACGATCGTGAGAGCGCCAACAGCCGTCGCACCTCGGCGTTGGTGGCGCTGGGCGAGCTCGTCGACTTTGCGCGCGGTGGTGCCGAGCTGCAGGCCGACGAAGACCACGCCGCGCAGACGCGCGACGGCAGGCGGCAACGCGGCGACGCGCCGGTGATCGTGGCCAGTGTGTCGTTTGAGTTCGACGAGCTGTTGTCGCGACTGCAGGGCGACGGCCAGGGCCAGCGCTTCGGCCTGTTCTCGCTGCGCGGATCGGCCGTCGATACCGATCCGATCGATGATGGCTCGGCGGCCCGCAACCGCAGCCCAGAGCAGGCGCTGGCCGCCGCCGTGCAGGATCCGGTGCGCGTGGCCAGTGCGACGCTCACGGCCGGCTTCGTCTGGTGGCTGACGCGCAGCGGCGGTCTGCTGACCAGCATCCTGATGGGCATTCCGGCGTGGCGCCATGTCGACCTGCTGCCGGTGTTGGCGCCGGCGCGCGACGACGAAGACGATGACGGCCTGGGCGGCGGCCGCGACGATGCCGATCGCCGCGACGACGAGACCGACAGCGTCGTCGATGGGATGTTCTCCAACACCAGCCGCTTTCTCGACGAATCTCGATTCACGCCATGAACAGGCCGCCTCGTTCACATTCGGTGCTCAGATGAAACGCCCCAGCCCACTCATACAGATGACGATGGCGCTGGTGGCGCTGTGCAGCACCTTGGTGATCCTCGGCTCGCTGTTCCTCGACACCATGCCCGACCGCAAGGCCGAGGAGCGCGCCGTGCGCAAGGCCATCGGCGAGGCGCTGGCCGTGCAGATGGCCGAGATGCTGCGGCGCGACGATCCGCTGACGATCGAAAAGACGATGACCACCATCGTCGCCCGCACCGACGGCCTGCGTTCGGTGGGCGTGCGTCGCGCCGACGGCACGTTGGTGCTGCACACCGGTGCGCACGAGACGAACTGGCATCTCGGCGAGCAGGAGCAATCGCGGCCCGAGCAGATTTCGGTGCCGCTGAACGCGCAGGGGCAGCGCTGGGGCCGTGTCGAGCTGGCGTTTACAGCCGACCACACGCACCCGGTGGTCGCCTTCTTCAAAGAGCCGCTGGTGCAGATGCTGCTTTTCCTCGGCGTGGCCGGCTGGATCGTCTTCGGCCTGTACATGCGGCGCGCACTGCAGCATCTCGATCCGGCGTCGGTGGTGCCGGAGCGCGTCCAGGGCGCGTTCGATGCCATGGCCGAGGGCGTCGTCGTGCTCGACTCGCGTGGCCGCGTGATGTTGTCGAACAAGGCCTTCCGCGCGCTGCATCCGGAGTTGTCGCAGGTGCCCACGGGCAGCAACCTGGCGGCCCTGCCGTGGCTGTCGCAGTGCCTGCCCGAAGATGCGGCGCAGCATCCCTGGTCGCGCGCGATGTCCGAGCGCACACCCAATGCCGGCACTGCGCTCGAAGCCGGCGAGGGCGCCGACAAGCGCCAACTCGTGCTCAACGCCGCGCCGATCAGCGATACCGGCGGTGCCGTGCGCGGCTGCATGGTCACGGTCAATGACCTGTCGGCGCTGCACCGGGCCAACGAGGCGCTGCGTGATGCGATGAGCGAACTGGCGGTGTCCAAGCAGGTGGTGGAGCAGAAGAACCTGGAACTGGAGCGCCTGGCCACGCGCGACCCGCTGACCGGCGCGCTCAATCGCCGCGCTTTCCATGCCGCGTTCGACGCGGCCCTGCTCGAGGCCAGGCGCAGCGGCAAGGCGCTGACCTGCATGATGGTCGACATCGACCACTTCAAGCGCATCAACGACACGCATGGCCACGGCGTCGGCGACCGCGTGATCCAGGAAGTGGCGCGCAAGCTGCAGGACTCGGTGCGCGGCACCGACCTGGTGTGCCGCTGGGGCGGCGAAGAATTCTGCGTCGTCGTCTGCGGCCTCGGCGCTGCCGAGTCGGCCGAGTTTGCCGATCGCACGCGCATGCGCATCGAGCGTGAATGCGGTGCCGGCGTGCGCGAGGTCGCGGGCCTGCGCGTGACGGCGAGCTTCGGTGTCGAGATGCTGTCGCGCGCGATCGACAATGTGGCGAGCCTGATCGAACACGCCGACCAGGCTTTGTACCGTGCCAAGCGCAGCGGCCGCAATCGCGTCGCCATGCCGACCACCGATGGCGCTCGCATCGAGGTGCCGCCAGCCCATCTCGATGCCGCCAGCGGCTGCCTCAACGAAACCGGCTATATCGCAGCACTGCGCAGCCTGCGCGACGCCGCCCGCGCCGACGATCGTGTCCTCGGTTGCCTGATGGCCGGCATCGACGGCCATCAGGCGCTGCAGCAGCGCCATGGGGCAGCCGCGTTGCACCAGGCCTCGGTCAGCCTGGCACGCTGGGCCCATGAGGCGGCGCCGATGGCTGCGGCGGTGGCGCGACTGGACGACAAGCGCGTGGTGATGCTGTTGCCCGGCACGGGCATCGAGGAATGCCAGGCACTGGCCGAGCAGTTGCGAAGCCGCGCCGAGGAGCAACTGGCCGATGGCCTGAACGGCGTTGACGCACGCAGCCTGCACATCAGCATTGGCGTCGACGCCTTGCCGGCGACGGCGCCGGGTGCCGCCACGTTGGGCGAGCGCGCCGAGCAGGCGATGAACCGCGTTCGCCGCAGCGGCGGCAACGCCGTCGCCCTGTTCTCCAGTGCGCGTGCGGCTTCGGATGCGGCGGCACGCGAGGACTCGCAGCCATGAGCAGCGTGCACCGCCCGATGGACAACGTCGCCGCAGCGGACCGCGATGACGCGACCATGCCGGCACATGCTGCGCACTCAATGGCCCGCGCGACGACGCGCCTGCTGCTGATCGGGCTGGTGATGATGGCTTTGCTGCCACCGCTGTTCACGCTTATCGCCGGCGTGCTCCTCGAACGACATGAGGCACGCGCCGTGGCCGGCTCGTTGGCCTGGACGATCGGCCGCCAACACGGTGGCGCACAGCGCGCGGAGCTGGAGTCGCTGTTGACCAGCGGCGCCGCGCGCGCCTACCAATGGCGCGAGGCGCTTGCTGCCGACGGCTCCGTATTGGCCGAGGCCGGCCGCGGCGAGACGTCGCACAGTCCGTTGACCAGCATCTCGGTCACTGCGCCGGTGGCGACGCCGGGGCCGGTGGCCGCGGTTCGGGTGCACGAGTCGCTGCTCGAGGTCATGCAAGCGACAGCGCTCGTGGCTGTGCTGTCGTTCTGCGCATCGCTGTTGACCTGGAAGTTTTTCGTGCGCCGCTCCGTGGGCGCCATTCGCAAGGCCGAGGGTCGCCTGCGCTCGGTTTCGGTGATCGATCCGCTGACGGGCCTGCTCAACCGCGCCGGACTGCGCCAGCGCCTGCAGCGTGGGCTCGATGCCGAGCAGAACGCGGCAACGCGTCGCGTCGGCGTGCTGTTGATCGATCTGGACCGTTTTCGTCTCATCAACGAGTCGCTGGGCCAGCGCGCCGGCGATCAACTGCTGCGCGCCGTGGCCGAACGCATCCGCGGTGTGCTGCGCGGCGGCGACGCCGCGGCAAGGCTGGGCGGCGACCAGTTCGTTGTCTATACGCCGACACTGGCCGGCTCGCAGGCCGCGGCGGTGATGGCGCGCAACCTGCTGCGTGCCATCGAGCCGGCGCTGACGATCGCGCAGCGCCAGACCCAGGTCAGCGTCTCGATCGGCATTGCGCTGGCCGGCACCCCGGCCCAGGCCAACAACGCTTCACCCGATCAATTGCTGGCTCACGCCGACGCGGCGATGCGCGCCGCCAAGTCGGGCGGCGGTGGCCGCCACCGCGTCTTCGAAGCCTCGATGCTGGTCAACACGCAAAAGCAGCTCGAGCTCGACATGGCGCTGCGGCGTGCCTTGCAGGCCGGTGAATTCGAACTCGTCTACCAGCCGATCATGGATGCGGCCGGCACGTCGATCAGCGCCATCGAGGCGCTGTTGCGCTGGAATCACCCGACCCGCGGCATGGTGTCGCCGGGCGAATTCATTCCGGTGCTGGAGCAAAACGGGTTGATCGTGCCGGTGGGGCAATGGGTGTTGCGCGAGGCCTGCAAGCGCATGCAGAACTGGGTCTCGCACGGTGCCGCGCCGGTCACGCTGTCGGTGAACGTGTCACCGATGCAGTTTGCCGAACCCGATTTCGTGCGCCATGTGCTGACCGCGGTCGAGGCCACAGGCTTCTCGGCGCATCAGCTGCAACTCGAGGTCACCGAGGGCCTGCTGCTCGACCCCACGGTCGAGAGCCTGCGCAAGATGGACGCGCTGGTCGATGCCGGCGTGCGCTTGGCGGTGGATGACTTCGGCATGGGCTACTCGTCGATGGCCTATCTGAAGCGGTTCCGCCTGCATTCGCTGAAGATCGACCGCATGTTCGTGCGTGACTTGCCCCATCAACGCCAGGACACGGCCATCGTGCGCGCCTTCGTCGAGCTGGCGCACGCGCTGGACCTGCACGTCACCGCCGAAGGCGTGGAAACCGAGGAGCAGCATGTGGCGTTGCGTGCGCTGGGCTGCGATTCGATGCAGGGCTTCCTGTTTGCGCGGCCGATGGCGGCCGACGTGATGCGCGACCGCCTGCTGCTCGACGAGTCGCTCGGCCCTGCCGCCACGCAACCGGCCGACTGGTCGACGACGATGGCGGCGCAGATCGACGCAAATTTCCCGGCCTGAGGACGCTGTCCCCGTTCGCACCGATGTGCGAACAGAACCGTCGCCGCGACCCGAGGCGGCTTTGACGGGCCGCGAGCTGCCCATGGCACCATCGGGGCATGAGCACGACAACAATGGCGCCACCGCTGACGGCGGCCGAGGATGTGGACAGCGCGCTGGCAGAGCGTGGATTCGCGGTCATCGATGCGACACAGCTGCAAGCGCTGCTCGACGTGATGCCCGGGGTGGCCGAGCGGGCGATTGCGCACTGGGCCACCTACTGGAGCCGCTTGGCGCCCGATCAGTATCTGCGCGACGGCGGGCGCTACCGGCAGCGCCGACATGGCTCCTTCGTTGTCGAAGGCGCGACGGCCACGCCGGCACCGCATCGCGCGCATTGGCAGCCGGTGCAATACAACGCATTGCACGGCGGCATCGAGCGCTGGTTCCAGCCGCTGGACACGAGCTTTGTCGCCGAGCCGTTGTGGCAGCGCCTGCTGCTGATGCTGGGCCAGCGCGCGAGCGCGTTGCGCAAAAGGCAAACCTGGTACTGCGAAGCACACCAGTTCCGCATCGACACCGCCGGGGGTATCGGCCGGCCCACGCCCGAAGGTGCACACCGTGATGGCGTCGACCTCGTTGCCGTGATGCTGGTCTCGCGCACGGGCGTCAAGGGCGGCGAGACGCGTGTCTTCGACGCCGACGGCCCGGCCGGCCAGCGCTTCACGATGAGCGAGCCCGGACAAATGCTGCTGCTCGACGACAGCCGCGTCATCCATGAGACGACGCCGATCCAGCCGACCGAGGCCAGCCGCGTCGGCCACCGCGACACGCTGGTCATCACGCTGCGCGCCGGGGCGTTTCAAGGGCCGTGAGCGCTGCGGCTCGACGCGCCCGCAGCGATCACCGGGCGGCCAGGGCGGTGACGTCGCGTGCTTCCTGCTTGACCTGCTCGTCGACCTCCTCGCCGAGGAAACCGCCGCTCTGGTGTTCCCACAGCCGCGCATAGATGCCGCCGCTGGCCAGCAGCTCACGGTGGCTGCCCTGTTCGACGATGCGGCCTCTGTCCATCACGATCAGGCGGTCCATCGCGGCGATGGTGGACAGCCGGTGGGCGATGGCAACCACGGTCTTGCCCTCCATCAAGCGGTACAGGCTTTGCTGGATCGCGGCCTCGACCTCGCTGTCGAGTGCGCTGGTGGCCTCGTCGAGCAACAGGATCGGCGCGTCCTTGAGCATGACGCGGGCGATGGCGATGCGCTGGCGCTGGCCGCCGGACAGCTTGACGCCGCGCTCGCCGACATGGGCCTCGTAGCCTCTGCGGCCTTTCGGGTCGACCAGGGATTCGATGAACTCATGCGCCTCGGCCTTCCTGGCCGCTGCGCGCGCTTGTTCTTGCGTGGCGTCGGGGCGTCCGTAGACGATGTTGTCGCGCACCGAACGGTGCAGCAGCGAGGTGTCCTGCGTCACCATGCCGATGTTGGCGCGCAGGCTTTCCTGCGTGACGCCGGCAATGTCCTGGCCATCGATCAGGATGCGGCCGTGCTGGATGTCGTAGAAGCGCAGCAGCAGGTTGACGACGGTGCTCTTGCCCGCGCCCGAGCGGCCGACGAGACCGATCTTCTCGCCCGGCTTGATGCTCAGCGACAGCTCCTCGATGACATGCTTGTCCTCGGCCTTGCCGTAGTGGAACGTCACTGCATCGAAGGTCACTTCACCGCGTGTCACGACGAGCGCCTTGGCGTCCGCTCGATCGACCACGCTGTGGTGCTTGGACAGGATGCCGATGCCGTCGGCCACGGTGCCGATGTGCTCGAACAGCGACGACAGCTCCCACATGATCCAGTGCGCGATGCCGTTCAGGCGCAGCGCCATCGCCGTGGCCGCGGCCAGCGCGCCGACGCCGACCTGGCCGTGTGACCACAGCCACAGCGACAGCGCGGTGATCGAGCCGATCAGCAGCACCGACAACAACTGGTTGATCTGATCGATCCATGTCACCAGGCGCATCTGCGCCTGCACCGTGCCCAGGAACTCGCCCATCGCCGTGCGCGCGTACGCCGCTTCGCCGCGCGTGTGCGAGAACAGCTTGACGGTGGCGATGTTGGTGTAGGCGTCGGTGATGCGCCCGGTCATCAGCGAGCGCGCATCGGCCTGCGACTGCGCCACCTTGGCCAGCCGCGGCACGAAGTAGCGCAGCGCCGTCAGGTAGAGCACCAGCCAGGTCAGGAAGGGCGCCAGCAGCCAGGCATCGAAACCGGCGAGCACGCCGATCAAGGTGACGAAATAGACGATGACATAGACCAGGATGTCGGCGGTGATCATCCACACGTCGCGCACGGCGAGCGAGGTCTGCATCAGCTTGGTGGCGATGCGGCCCGCGAACTCGTCCTGGTAGAAGCTCATGCTCTGCCCGAGCAGCAGGCGGTGGAAGTTCCAGCGCAGCCGCATCGGGAAGTTGCCGGCCATGGTGTTGAAGCGCACCAGCGCCCACAGGCAGGTAAAAACCAGGCTGGCGCCGAGTGCGACCGCCAGCCAGCTCAGCGTCGTGCCGTGTCGCTGCCACAGTTCGGCCGGCGGCACCGCGCCCAGCCAATCGACCATGCGGCCGAGAAACGCGAACAGCAGGCCCTCGAAGGCGCCGATGCTCGCCGCCAGCAACACCATCAGGAACAGATGGGGCCGCAACCCTTGTGTGCAGGCCCACAGGAACGACACCAGCCGGGTCGGCGAGGGCTTGGGCTCGTCGTCCGGGTAGGCCGCAATCTGGCGTTCGAAGTAGGCAAAAACTGACACAGCGCAAATGCGTGAAAAAGGGCGCAAGGGTAACGCAGATGGGGCGCCAATCGGGCGCAGTTGTCACGCTCCTGTCACCGGCTGGCGGGCATACTGCGAAGCACTTCTGGCGAGCAATCGACCGCAATACTGGGCGGAACGCGGAACCCGTCACCGTCGCCGAAGTGCCAAGGCCACCGCAAGTGGCCTTTTCTTTTTCCGACAGCTTCATCTCCAGCCGCAACTGCGTGTTGACGAACGAACGTGTCGTCGTGCGGTTGGTTGCCGTGAGTGCCGTGCTGTCGACAATGGTTGTCGCCGATGTGTCCGGCGCCAGCGCGTTGGAGACGGAAAACCGCAGCTTCAGATCGGGGCTGACGGCCCACAACACATAGGCGTCGAGCACGTTCTTGCGCGACTGCACGATGAATCGATCGGCTTCGAGCCGCGTGCTGTAGCCCGGCGTGTGGTTGAGGTTGCCGCCGATCGTCAGTTGGGCCAGCGCCGCGCCGCGAAATCGATGGTCGATGCCGAGGTTGAGCGTGCCGCCGGGCTGCTCGGCCAGGCGGTTGTCGGGGCCGGGCACGGCATCGACGCGCGAGCGGAAAATCGATGCGTTGGCGCGCACCTCGGTGCGCGGGCCGTCGTCGATCAACTGATCCAGACGGAACTTGGCTTCGAGCTCGATGCCTTGCGTGGTCGCCATGCCGATGTTCTGTGGCCGCGACACAAAGCGCGGCTGACCCGGCGACCAGCTCACGTCTTCAGGCCCAATGACCGTGCGGATCAGATCGCGGATGCGGCGATGAAACAGGTTGACCGAAAGCACGCCGCCGTCGGCCAGATAGCGCTCGACCGCCACGTCGAGCCCGATCGCCACTTCGGGCCGCAGCGCCGGATTGCCGGCGCTGTCCGCGCTCAGCGCAGTGTTGGGGCCGGGCGCGGGATCGATACGGCTGACCGAGGGCCGGCCGATCAACTGGCTGAGTTCAGGCGAGCGGTAGCTGCGCGTCAGGCTGGCGCGCACCTGGTCACGCGATGCCTCGTCGAACTTCCATACCGCGTGCAGCAGCGGCGTGGCGACGCGGCTGTGGTTGACGTCGATGCGGTGGTTCGCGCCTTCGCCCTCGGTGCGGACGCCTTCAATGCGCAGCCCGGCGTGCACGGCCCACTGCGGGTTGATCGACCACTCGTCTTGCCCATAGGCCGCGTAGCGGCGCGATGAGGCTTCGAGGTTCTCGCCGAACTCGGTGAGTTGCACCACGCCATCGATCAGCGTGCGCTTGCCGTCGTCGCGGCGTTCGCGTTCCCACTCGATGCCACCGACGAGCTGGTGGCCTTGGCCGGCCAGCAGCGACGCCTTCAGGCCCAGCGTGCCGCTGCGCTCGCGGTTGTCGCTCGACTCATCGATGTTGCGCAGCAGGCCGCCGGCGTCGTCGAACTCGCGCCGGTCGAGATCGGTTCGCCAATGCCCATGGCGCAGGCCGGCGCGCCATTCCAGCCGCGGGCCGTCACTGCCGAGGCGGTGGTTGAAGTTGAGGTTGAGGCGCTGCATCGAAAAACTGCCGTCGCTGAGCGTGTCGCTGCTCGCGTAGTCGAGCGGCGCGCCGGTGAGCGTGCTGCTGCTGCGTGTATTGGCATTGCTGGCGATCAGCATCGGGGTGAGCGTGAAACTCTCGCCGGCCTCGCCGCGCCACTGCAAGCGCGCCCGCGCATGCAAGCCGGGACGTTCAGTTGCCGTGCGATCGATGCTTCGGGTCGCGAGCACGGTCGCGCCGCTGTTGCGATCGACATCGGTGCGGTCAGACGTGGACTCGTTGACGAAGGCACGCTGGAACAGCGACAGCGAGCTGTTGACGATCCATTGGCTGCTCAAGGCGTCATTGCGCGTCCACGACACGCCGCCCGAGGTCTTGCCGTTTTCGTTCTGCAAGTAGGCATTGACGTCGTTGACCCGTTTGCGGAAGCCTTCGCGCAGCACGATGTTGATCGTGCCGGCGATCGCGCGTGCGCCGGTCTCCGCGGTCGGTGCGCGCAGGATCTCGATGCGCTCGATCTGCTCGGGCGGGATCGATTCGAGCGAGAAGCCGCGGGCGATACGCTCGCCATCGACCAGGATCTGCGTGAATCCGCCGCCCATGCCGCGCAGCCGCGGCGCGCCGCCGCGCCCGGGTGCGCCGGGGACCGTCACGCCGGGCAGGCGCTTCAAGACTTCGAGCGTGTTGCTGTCACCGAAGCGCTCGATCTCCTCGCGGCCGATGACGATCTTGGCGGCAGTCGATTGGCGGCGCTGCTCGCTGTCGCTGCCGCGGCCGCCGGTGATTTCGATGCGTTGCGCGTCCGGCGCGGGCGAGGGTGCGTCCGGCGCGGGCGGGGGCGATGCCGGCTCGGCAGGTTGCGCGCGTGCCAACCCGGCCACGGTGCCCGCGCACGCAAACGACAGCGCGCAGCGGCGCCAAGACCATCCACTCATGACCGGCCATTGTCAGCGCGGCGCCTCAGGGGCGTGTGAAGCGCTTTGGGTTCGACAATCGCGGCGTGGCTGCACTGAGACGCTTGTACGAGGACGACACGCTGCTGGCGGTGGACAAGCCCGCTGGCTTGCTGGCCGTGCCCGGCCGCGGCGAAGCCAACCGCGACTGCGTTGCGGCCCGGCTGCAGGCCGAGACCGCCGACGCGCTGATCGTGCACCGGCTCGATCAGGCCACTTCGGGCGTGATGCTGTTCGGCCGCGGCGCGCCGGCACAGCGTGCGCTGTCGATTGCCTTTGCCGAACGCCGCGTGGCCAAGCGCTACGAGGCCGTCGTGCAGGGGCTCGTCAGCGGCAGCGCCGGAGAAATCGATCTGCCGCTGGCGACCGATTGGCCGAATCGGCCGCGGCAGAAAGTCGATCACGAGCGCGGCAAGCCATCGCTGACGCGCTGGCTTGTGCTGTCGCGCGACATTGCAGCCGAGACGACGCGCCTGCAGCTCGAGCCGGTGACCGGGCGCTCGCACCAGTTGCGCGTCCACCTGGCGGCGATCGGCCATGCGATCGTCGGTGACACGCTGTATGCGCCGCCTGGCGACGCGCCGCGGCTGTTGCTGCATGCCTGCGAGCTGCGCTTGCCGCACCCCGCCGACGGGTGCACACTGGTGATCGCAAGTCCGTTGCCGTTCTGACACCGTTGCGACGTGAACCCCGCGACACCGATTCGACTCCCATGCCAATGAACACGATGCTCAACCGCCGCCGCAGCCTTCGCCTCGTGGCCTCTGCAGCACTGATCGCCTTGCCTGCGCTGCACCTGCGCGCGGCGACAACGGCGCCCCGGCTCGCCGACCGACGCCCGCGCAAACCGAGGGCCCTTTCTATCCGCGGCAACTGCCTGCCGACAATGATGCCGACCTGCTGGCCAACGGCAGCCAGCGCTACGGCAAAGGCCAGGCCGCCTGGGTCGAGGGCACGTTGACGGATGTCGATGGCCGCGCGATGAGCGGCGCGTCGATCGAGATCTGGCAGTGCGACCACGACGGCCACTACCACCACCCGCGCGACGGCGACCAGGCCGACCCGGCATTCCAGGGCTTTGGCCGCGTTGCGGTCGACGCCCAGGGCCGCTGGCGCTTTCGCACGATGCGACCGGTGGCCTACAGCGGCCGTGCACCGCACATCCACGCCAAGGTCAAGCTCGGCACGACCGAGCTGCTGACGACGCAGTTCTATGTGCAGGACGATCCGGGCAACGCACGCGATGGCCTGTGGCGGCGGCTGTCGGCCGACGACCGGGCCGCCATCACGTCGCCCTTCGTGGCTGGCAGCGACGGTTTGACGGCGCGCTACGCGCTGGTCATTGCGGCCTGATTCGCGCGGGCTATGCTCGCGCGATGGACCAACACCTCTACATCATCACCGGCGCCTCGCGCGGCCTGGGCCGGGCCATGGCCGAGCAATTGCTGCAGCCGGGCCATACTGTGCTCGGTCTGTCGCGCCAGGCGCCTGCAGGCCTTGACGGGCTCGAGCAGTGGCCCTGCGACCTGGCCGATCCGGTGCCCGTCGCCGAGCGGCTGCTGTCCTGGCTCGGTGGCTTCGACGCCTCGCGCTTCGCCAGTGCGAACCTGATCAACAACGCGGCGCTGCTGACCGAACCCGCGCCGCTGGCCGACGTCGACCTCAGCGCGCTGTCGCAGGCCACACGTGTCGGCCTCGAAGCGCCGTTGGTGCTGACGGCTGCGTTCCTGCGCGCCACGCGGTCGTGGACCGGTCAGCGCCGTGTCCTGCATGTCTCGTCGGGGCTGGGCCGCCGCGGCATGGCGTCGTCGGGCCCGTACTGCGCCGTCAAGGCCGGACTCGACAACCTGGCCCGTGCGCAGGTGCTCGAAGAAGAATTGCAGCCCAACGGCGCACGCGTCTGCTCGCTGGCACCCGGCATCATCGACACCGACATGCAGGTGCAACTGCGCGGCGCCGATGCTAAAGCTTTCCCCGATCGCGATGCCTTCGTGGAAATGAAGAACGGCGGCAGGCTCGACAGCGCGCAAGCGGCGGCAGCGAAGGTGATCGGCTACCTGCGCCGTGCCGACTACGGCAGCAATCCGGTGGCCGATGTGCGGGATGCTTGAGCCGCCTGGGCGGCGGTGAGGTTGCTTCGCGGCGGTTCATGACCCGCCTTCGAACCGCACGCACTGCTGCCTCACCACCTCCGGCAGAAACTGCTCCTTGTCCTGCGCCGCGCGCAGCCAGGCGGCATCGGTGCTCGGCTCTTGCGCCAGGGCTTGCCTGATCAGCATCAGGCCGCGCTCGGCGTGGAGCTCGATGGCGTGCATCTCCACCGCATCGATCGTCTCCAGGATCAACTCGCGGATCGGGCGGTGCACCGCGGTCGCCGCATCGACGACTTCGCCGTCGAGGCCGAAGCGGCAGGCCTGGAAGCGGTTGTAGGTGTACGCGAGGTAATCGTCCTCGCGCGGCTCGAACGGCCGTTCGCGCATCAGCCAGCGGGCCACGCATTGCAGGTAGGCGGCAATCGCCGCGGCGCGTTCGACCGTCAGCGGTGTGTCCATCACACGCACCTCGATCGTGCCGAACTCGGGCTTGGGGCGGATGTCCCAGTAGAAGTCTTTCATCGACTCGACGACGCCGGTGTGGCGCATCTTCTCGAAGTAGACGACGAACGACTCCCAGCTGAGGTGAAACGGAGCGCGGCCCGAGAGCGGAAACGCGAACACCGAGTTCAGGCGCGCCGACTGGAATCCGGTGTCTGTGCCCTGCACGAAGGGCGACGACGCCGACAGTGCGATCACATGCGGCACGAAGCGGCACATCGCATGCAGCAGCCACAACGCTTCGTCCGGGCTCGGCACGCCGATGTGCACATGCTGGCCGAAGACGGTGAACTGCTTGGACAGGTAGCCGTAGAGCTTGGAGACCTGCTGAAAGCGTGGCGTGTCGAAGATGCGGCGGCGGCTCCAGTCCTGGAACGCATGCGTGCCGCCGCCGGCCAGGCGCAGATTGAGTTTGCCGGCGTCTTCGACCAGCGCGTCGCGCACTTCGAGCAGTTGGTCGATGATGTCGCGGTGGCGCTCGCAGATGCCGGTCGACAGCTCGATCATGGAGCTCGTGATTTCGGGCTTGACGTCGGCGACGGTTTTTTTCTTGCGCTTGGCCAGCATGCGCAGCAAGTCGCCGGCGCCGGGCGCCAGGTCATAGTCATGCCGGTTGACGATCTGCAGCTCGAGCTCGACACCGAGCGTGAACGCCCGGCTGGCGGAGAATTCACCCAACGGCATTGGAGTCCCTCGTTCGCGGAGTACCGCGACCGATCCCCCGAGGGGATGCGGGCCGGCTCAGGAGCGGCCGCGCGCTCGGCCCGCGAACGCACCGCGGCGCGCGCCCTGGCAGCAATTGCGTCACGTCAGTCTTGCCACACGCGACGGCCGGGCATCGACTTCGCCGGCGGCGCGCAAGCCGGCCATGACCGCCAGCGGTGCTGCGAGCTCAAGCATCGCCAGCGAGGCCAGCAGCACCGGCATCATCTGCGCGCCGACGGTCGGATGGCGCGCCACGAAGTCCAGCGACAGCACCCAGGCCGTGGCCGACATGGGTGTCAAGCCGATCGCCAGGCAGGCCGCCTGGCCCATGCCCAGCCCGCTCGGCCTGGCCAGCGCCAACACCACCAGGCTCTTGGCCAATGCGCGCGCGACCACGAGCGCCGAGGCAACACCTGCCGCGGCGGCGAGGGCGTCGACAGTCCATGCCGATGCCACGGCAACGAACATCACCAGCACGAGTGCGCTGCCGGCGCTGCCGAAGTGGCGCGGCCAGACCCACGGCCGCTCGCTGCGGTTGGCCAGCCACATGCCGGCCAACAGCGGCACGAGCAGCGCGGACAGTTGCAGCGTCTTGGCGATCACCAGGGCGAGCATCACGGCCGACAGCAAGAGCACGATCGAGTTGTTTTCGCGCAGATCGAAGTGCCGCGCGATCAGGGCCAGGCCCTCGCCGAGCGCTGCGCCGAGCAGGATCGAGCCGAAGAAGGTGAACATCACCGGCGATACCGCCTCGAGCCAGGTGCTCGGGTCCGACAGCAGCAAGCCTGCCGAAAGGAGCTTCATCGCCAGCACCGCGTACAGCGTGTTCAATGCGGCCAAGGTCAGCAGGCGTTCGGTCACTTGCCCGGCGGAATGCAATTCGCCGACCACGCGCTGCAGCACCGCCGGAGACACGCACACCGCCACGATGGCCAGCGGCGTGGCCACGGCGGTGGGCAGACCGGCCATCGACAGCACCGCAAAGACAACGATACCGGTCAGCAGCGATTCAGCAATGCTGGTGGCCAGCAGCCAGGGGTTGCGTGCCAGCCAGCGCAAACGCAGCCGTGCGCCGATCTCGAACAGCAGCAGCGCCAGTGCGCCGTCGATCACCAGCCGCAATGCCGGCTCGTCGCCGGTGGCGCCGCGGCCTGACAGAGCCAGTGCGGTGCCGACGATCACATAGCCGATCACGCGCGGCCAGTGCAGCACGCGCCACACCGCCTCGCCGGCCAGCGCCGCGATCACGCCCAGCAGCGCTGCGCCGAGCAGCGTGTCGGGTTGCAGCGTCCAGGGGGCCGTGATCAGCGGCCAGAGTGTGTCGAGCATCGGTGAGTTGTCTTTCGAAGAGAACTCAGCATAGTGCCTGCGCTGTGCGCGGCCAATGTGTCAGCCCATGGGCCGTGCGGTCATTGACCTTTCATCAACCAGGCCGCCAGATCGCGCTCGAGTTTTTCCAGGTCGGCCTGGCGCGTGTACATCATGTGGCCGGCATCGTAGTAATGGTGCTCGACGCGCTGCAGCACCTCGGGCGGCGCGTCGAGCTGCGCCAGCGACCAATCGCTGGCACTGTAGGGCGTGCCCAGGTCATAGCGGCCACTGGCGGCAAAGACGCGCAGATGCGGATTGCGGCGCAGCGCACGCGACAGGTCGGCACTGGTCGAGCAATAGCCGTTGCCTCGCGACTCGCCGCGGTTCCAGTTCCAGGCCTTGTGGGTCTCGAAGTTGAGCAGCTCGTAGCGCTGCGGCTCGGTCAATCCGAGCGTCTCGCCGAAGTAGGCCAGGGTGGCCATGCCGTAGGGCGCGGCGATGGCTTCGATGCCCGGATCGAACTCGAACTCGCGGCCACGCTGCGCGGCCATCGGCCCGGTGACGCGGGCGTCGAGACGGCCGACCTGCTTGCCTTGATCGCGCAGCAGTTCGAAGAAGAAGCAGTGGTCGCTGATGCGCAGGTTTTGTTCGTTCCACCAGCGCCGGCGACAGGCCGGTGAGTTCGGCGATGCGTTTGCCGACGCGCTTGCGATCGGTGTTGCCGAGCCGCGCACCGGCGTGCAGCGCGCGCAGGTAATCATCCTGGGCGAAGTCTTCGGCGGCCTGGCGTGCGGCCTGCGGCGAAGCGGCCAGCGCGCCCTTCAACTTGCCGTGGTATTGGGCGACGTTGGCCATGGCGGGCAGGAAGGTCGTGTACGGCAGGTCGTTGGCGGGTGCAAAGTCCAGGCTCTGCAGGTCCATCGCGCAGGAAACGAGGATCGCCCCGGCCAGCGCCACGTTCGCGTTGAGCAGCGAATCGGCCAGCGCCGCGCCGCGGGTCGTGCCATAGCTTTCGCCGGCCAGATAGACCTTCGAGCCCCAGCGCTTGTGGCGCGTCAGCCAGCCGCGCATGGCTTCGGTCAGCGCCGCCACGTCGCCATCCACCGAGAGCAGCGTCTTGCGCGCCTCGTCGCCCGCGGTGATCGACCAGCCGGTGTGCGGCGGATCGATGAAGACCAGGTCGAAGTGCGCCAGCCAGGTCAGCGGGTTGTCGCTGACCGCATACGGCGGCGTCGGCATGCGCCCGTCTTCGGGCACGACGATGCGCTTGGGCCCCAGCGCACCGAGGTGCAGCCACACCGACGACGAGCCCGGCCCGCCGTTGAAGGCAAAACACAGCGGGCGCGTGGCCGCGCTGACGCCAACGATCTCGTACGCGGTGGTGAACAGCGCCGCCTCGGGCTCGCCGCGCTCGTTGCCGAACGCATGCTTGACGATCGGCAGGTACTCGCAGGTGGCGAGGTAGTCGAGTTTGTCGCCCTGGACTGTCTTGACGCTGCCCTTGCTGACGATCGGCGATTGCTTCAGCCGCTCTTCAACGGCCTTTTTCTCGCGCTCCTTCTTCGCCTCGTCTTCGGGCTTCTTGGTGCTGTCCTCGGCCATGATGGTGTGGGGTCTTGAGCAAGCGCGCAGTGTAGAGGGGACAATGCGCCGGTGAACACCGCTGTTTCGTCGCCTCCCGCGCCTGCCCGCACCCTGACCGCATACCGGCCGTACTGGGCCAAACGCTTCGGGCCGGCGCCCTATCTGCCGATGAGCCGCGCCGAAATGGACGCGCTCGGCTGGGATGCGTGCGACGTCATCATCGTCAGCGGTGACGCCTATGTCGATCACCCCAGTTTCGGCATGGCCGTGATCGGGCGCGTGCTCGAAGCGCAGGGCTTTCGCGTCGGCATCATCGCGCAGCCCGACTGGAACGACGTCGAATCGTTTCGCGCGCTCGGGGCGCCGACGCTGTTCTTCGGCGTCGCCGCCGGCAACATGGATTCGATGATCAACCACTACACGGCCGATCGCAAGATTCGCAGCGACGATGCCTACACGCCGGGCGGCGCGGCCGGCCAGCGGCCGGATCGCGCGACGCTGGTCTACACGCAGCGTTGCCAGGAGGCTTTCAAGAACGTGCCGGTGATCATCGGCGGCATCGAGGCCAGCCTGCGCCGAATCGCGCATTACGACTACTGGCAGGACAAGGTGCGGCGCTCGATCCTGGCCGACAGCAAGGCCGATCTGCTGCTCTACGGCAATGCCGAACGCGCGATCGTCGAGATCGCCCACCGCCTGGCCAGGAAGCAGCCGATCGAGACGATCACCGATGTGCGCGGCACCGCGTTCAGGGTGCGCGACGCCCATGCGCCGCAGGGCTTCATGGAGATCGATTCAACGCAGGTTGACATGCCCGGGCGCATCGACGAGCACATCAATCCCGTACCTGACGACCGAAGAAGTGGCCACCGGCAAGGGCGCCGAATGCGTCACGGCAGCCGCTCCGGTTGCGGCGGTGGTGGCCATGCCGGCGTCGCGCAAGACCGGCGCCGTCAAGCTGCCGCCACGCGACAAGAGCGTCGTCCGCATCCCGTCCTACGAGCAGGTCAAGTCCGACGCCGTGCTCTACGCGCACGCCAACCGCGTGCTGCACCTCGAGACGAACCCGGGCAACGCGCGTGCGCTCGTGCAGCGCCACGGCGCGCGCGACGTCTGGATCAACCCGCCGCCGATCCCGCTGTCCACCCAAGAGATGGACCATGTCTTCGACCTGCCGTATGCGCGCAGCCCGCACCCGCGCTATGCCGACGACACCGGCGGCCACGACGGCCCGACCAAGATCCCGGCCTGGGAGATGATCCGCTTTTCGGTCAACATCATGCGCGGCTGCTTCGGCGGCTGCACCTTCTGCTCGATCACCGAGCACGAGGGCCGCATCATCCAGAGCCGCAGCGAAGACTCGATCATTCGCGAGATCGAGGACATCCGCGACAAGGTCAAGGGCTTCACCGGCGTCGTCAGCGATCTCGGCGGGCCGACGGCCAACATGTGGCGCATCGGCTGCAAGAGCCGCGAGATCGAAGCGGCGTGCCGCAGGCCGAGTTGTGTCTACCCGGGTATCTGCTCGAATCTGAACACCGACCACGGCCCGCTGATCAAGCTCTACCGCCGCGCACGCCAATTGCGTGGCGTGAAGAAGGTCCTCATCGGCAGCGGGCTGCGCTACGACCTG
This sequence comes from uncultured beta proteobacterium, assembly GCA_963706685.1. Taxonomy (GTDB): domain Bacteria; phylum Pseudomonadota; class Gammaproteobacteria; order Burkholderiales; family Burkholderiaceae_C; genus CADEEN01. The sequence continues at coordinate 56,295 of CAVPMY010000017.1, read as the reverse complement.
GCGCTGCAGTCGCCCGACTATGTAAAGGAGCTGGTCACGCACCACGTCGGCGGCTACCTGAAGATCGCGCCTGAGCACACCGAGGGCGGACCGCTCGCCAAGATGATGAAGCCCGGCATCGGCAGCTACGACCGCTTCAAGGAGCTGTTCGACAAGTTCAGCGCCGAGGCCGGCAAAAAGCAGTACCTGATCCCGTACTTCATCGCCGCACACCCGGGCACGAGCGACGAAGACATGATGAACCTCGCCCTGTGGCTGAAGAAGAACGGCTTCAAGGCCGACCAGGTGCAGACCTTCTACCCGTCGCCGATGGCCACCGCCACCGCGATGTACCACACCGACCTGAACCCGCTCAAAGGCATCAGCCGCATCGAGGGCCGGGCGGACAAGGTCGATGTCGTGCGCGGCGAGCGGCGCCGCCGTTTGCACAAGGCCTTCCTGCGCTGGCACGACCCCGCCAACTGGCCGTTGTTGCGCGAGGCGCTGAAAACACTGGGCCGCGCCGACCTGATCGGCAACGGCAAGCAGCACCTGATCCCGACCTACCAGCCGGCCACCGATGGCAGCTACCAGAGCCCACGACGCAAGAACTCCACGCCGTCTGGCGCGCCGCGCCGCGGCAGCCTGCTCACTCAGCACACCGGCCTGCCACCCCGACCCGGGACGCGGCCGAAGTCGGGCAGGGGCAATACCTAGACGCCGGCTTTTCAGTTGCCTGATCTCGCGACATAGGCAAGGATTGGCGCCTTTGGCGCGTAAGCGTAGTCAACTTGTCCCAAACCCAGGAGAACACCCATGCGAATCGCTGCTCTCGTCTTGTTCAAGTCCGCCACCGTTGCCACGTTGCTCACGGGGTGCGCGATGCAAGGAGGCTCACCGATGATGGCCAAGTCCACGGGCCCGATGAGTTTTTTCGTCACCAGCACGGGCAGCGGCAAGGGTGCTGACCTGGGCGGCTTGTCTGGTGCCGATGCGCATTGCCAGTCGCTGGCGGCTGCGGCCGGGGCGGGGGGCAAGGCATGGCGCGCCTACCTGAGCGCCACATCGGTCACGCCGCCGGCGCCGGCGCCCGCCGTGGCCGCCGTCCATGCGCGTGACCGCATCGGCAAGGGGCCGTGGTTCAACGCCAAGGGCGAGATGATCGCCAGCGACGTCGCCCATCTGCACAACGGCAACAAACTGACCAAGGCCACGGCGCTCGACGAGAAGGGCAATCCGGTCAAGGGCCGCGGCGACACACCCAACCAGCATGACATCCTGACCGGCTCGCGACCGGATGGCACGTCCTTTGGCGGCCCCGGCAACTTCACCTGTGGCAACTGGACGCAAAGCGGCGAAGGCAGCGCGGTGATCGGCCACCATGACCGTACTGGCCTCGTCACTGACCCGTGGGCGCTGTCCTGGAACTCGTCGCACCAGACGCGGGGCTGCAGCCAGGAGGCGCTGGTGTCGACCGGCGGTGCCGGGCTGTTCTACTGCTTCGCCACGAACTGATACAGCGCTGAAGCCGACGGTGTTACGGCAGTGCCGGCAAGAAGCGCGGCACCGTCGAATCAGTTGACGAGACGCAGCGCCAGCACGCGGCCGCTGGCCGCGTCGATCGCGCACTGGTACCTGAAATGCGCGCTGAGCTCGTTGCTGGGCTCCGGCTGTGCCGTCCCCTGGCCCTCGAGCTTGGCGGTGCCCGCGCTGTCCTGAACCAGGGAGCGCGTGTCGGTATTGAAGGCGATGCGGCCCACGTTCGGCCAACGGCGCTTCAACGCCGAGGCGGCGGCCGATTCGCAGGCGGCTGGTGAAATCCGGCTCAGGTCGGGCTCCACGGTGCGCACCGGCGCCACCGATGCGGGTGCGCGATCGCCGCCTGGGCTGGCGTCACGCAACACCACGCCGGCCACGGTGTCGGCGCGGGTGTCGTAGGTGCAGCTGTAGGTGAAGGTGCGGGCGCTGCCGCCCGATCGGGCGCGGCCGGCACCGCGCAGCAGCACGTCAGCGCCGCTGATGCTGCCGGGCGATGCTGCCGGTGGCGCGTTGAAACTCACTTCGGCGGCCGCGCCGCGGGTATTGCGCAGCGTCGCCCGTACGGCCTGTTCACAGGCTTGCACCGCGCTCGCCGACGGCATGCCGTCGGTAGACGGCGCTGGCGTAGTCGCTGGCGAGGTTGCCGACGTTGCGGGGGCCGAGGCGGCAGGATCGGCCGCTGCTGCCTGCGCGAACGCCGTCTCGGCGGCCAGGGGAACCAGAAGGACCAGACTCACAGCGGCGGCGATGGGCTTCATGGGCACAGTGTAGGCCGCCCCCGGGCTGCTGCGCAGCGCCTATTTGGTGGGTGTGCCGTCCGTCACGCCGGGCGGCATCGGCAGGCCGCCCCAGAGCTGGGCGATGCGCTGCTCCCGGCCGCAACCCGTGCGGTAGTACTTGTAGCGGATCGGATTCTTCTTGTAGTAGTCCTGGTGGTAATCCTCGGCCGCATAGAACGGGTTGGCCAGCGCGACTTCAGTGACCACCGGCGCCTTGAACGGCTTGTTCTTTTCGAGCGCGGCTTTCGAGGCCTGCGCCACGGCAAGCTGCTGTGCATCGTGCACGTAGATGGCCGTGCGATAGGGCGTGCCGACATCGCAGAACTGGCGGTCCTTGGTCGTCGGATCGATGGTGCGCCAGAAGTACTCGACCAGTTGCTCGTAGCTGACGACCTTCGGGTCGTAGACCACTTCCACCGCCTCGGCATGGCCCGTGGTGTGCGACGAGACCTCCTGGTAGCTGGGGTTGGCAACCTTGCCGCCGGTGTAGCCTGAGACCGTGGACTTGACGCCGGGCACCTTGTCGAAGTCGGCCTCAACGCACCAGAAGCAGCCGCCGGCAAATGTGGCTTTGGCCAGTCCTGCCGGCGCCGGCCCGGTGACGGTGGTCTGGGCGCTGGCCGATGCCAGCAGCAGCGTCGTGGCCGTCGCCATCAAGAAGCGTTTCATGTTGCCTTGGTCCTTGAAAAATCGAGCGTTCATGCCGCGAGGGTTGACGAGCGGCGTCTTCATGCCGCGGGTCTTGCGAGCGGCGTCTTCATGCCGCGGGTCTTGCGAGCGGCGTCTTCATGCCGCGGGTCTTGCGAGCGGCGTCTTCATGCCGCGGGTCTTGCGAGCGGCGTCTTCATGCCGCGGGTCTGACGAGCGGCGTCTTCATGCCGCCGCGGGCACGAACTTCAATGCGACGCCGTTGTTGCAGTAGCGCAAGCCGGTGGGCTTCGGGCCGTCGTCAAAGACGTGGCCCTGATGGCCGCCGCAGCGCGCGCAGTGGTACTCGGTGCGCGGCAACACGAGCTTGAAATCGCGCTTGGTGCCGACCGTGCCCGGCAGCGTCGTGAAAAAGCTCGGCCAACCGGTGCCGCTGTCGAACTTCATGTCGCTCGCAAACAGCGCCAGGTCGCAACCGGCGCAGTGGAACGCGCCCTTGCGCTTTTCGTCGTTGAGCGGGCTGGTGAAGGCGCGCTCGGTGCCTTCCTGGCGCAACACTGCGTATTGCGCCGGGGCGAGCCGCTTTTTCCACTCGGCATCGGTCAGCAACAGGGGTTCGATCTTCGGCGCGGCAGCGCTGGGCTTGTTGGCTTGCGCCGCAGCGCCAGAGGCAAAACCGAGGCTGGACAGCAATCCGAGCCAGTCACGACGTGTCATGGGTGAAATCTCCATCTTGGGTTCGACAGGTGTCAGTCGCCGCACAGGGTTTTGCCTTACAGGCGCATCCACGCGCCACAGTGTGACGTAAGTATGGGTACCCAGGTTCCGCCGCCTGTAGGCGCAATTCCGACAGCCGCGTTGACGAGTGACTGACACGCGGCAGCGAATCGCACCGATCGATATTTGCAGCCGGGTTCCTTAGAGTGGTCTATCTGCTGTCGGACAAGGAGTCTTGTGCCATGAACGCCAACGATGCCCTGCATGCCACCAGCCCGGCCCGAGACCGCTTCGAGTTGCGGTTTCGTTCGCTGTTTCATCAAGGCCGGGCCATCGCCTTTGCCTGTGATGCCGATGGCCGCATCGACCTCGATCATTTGAACGATCGTGCGCGCCAGAGCTACCTGTACGCCCGCGCCCTCGTCGGGCGCGACTTCGCGCTGCCGGAAGTGTTGCCGGTCTGATCGCCACGCGGATCGAGTCACGTGCCAGGGCCCGCGCGACCGTCGCCGATCGGGCTCCGCCCGGCCGCTGGCGGTGCCCCTTGGGGGGGAGCGGCGCAGCCGCTACGGGGGTGGTGCTGTCACGCTGCCTGGAGCGTTGAACGCGGCTCGTCCAGATCGTCGTAGAACGCCGAGGGTACCGGCTCGAGCTGGCCGTAATCCGTGGCATCGCCTTGAGCGAGGACCTCGTTGATCTCGGGCACCGGCAACAGCCGGCGACCGCCGGCATCGATCTTCGATGGCGCTTCCTTGGCGTCGCTCTTCGGGATGAAATTCTCGCGCGCCACGGCGACATCGGGCAGGGCGTCTTCGTCCCACTCGAGGACCTGCACTCCGGCGGCGCGCAGCACCTGCACCAGACGCTGGTGGCGCTTGGCGCTGCGCTTGGACTCATCCGCGGTGCGCACCTCGACGGCCGCCACGGCACGCGAGCTGTAATCGCAGACCAGCAGATCCACGGCCAGGCGGCCGGCTCGCTGCAGCCAAAGCTGGTAGGGGTTGCGCGTGGGCACGCTGATGAACCGCGACAAGGGCACTTGCGACAGGATCACGTGACCGGGCAGCGCACGTTTGAGCACTTCATAAGCTTGGCGTTCGCCCAGCGTCATCACGCGCACTGCCTGCGGCGGCCAGGCCTGGATGGTGTCCAGGCCCTCTTCGCGCTGCGGCGCGGCTGCCTGCGGGGTCTGGCGCCGCAACACGGCCCACGTCAACAGGGCGGCCACCGCAGCCGAGGCAGCGGCAATCCAAAGCGGTTGTTCCAGGAATTCCATGGGCGTAGGGCGAGGGGGCGTTGAAGAAAATTATGGCCAAGGCTAGGCTTCGACGCCCCCTCGGACAAGGCGGCAGCGGCGCGCCGCGGCACGAAGCGACAAATCGTGCGCAGATGCCATGCGATAGATTGGTAAGGGGATGTTTCGCCGGTGGAATGTGTTGGCACCCAAGCTTCAGGCCGATGCAGCCAAGGGCCTGCGCTAAGCTGACTGGGCCATGGCCGCCGGAAGTCTGCTCGCTCTGCTCGATGACATCGCCACGATCCTCGATGACGTGGCGTTGCTGACCAAGGTCGCGACCAAGAAGACAGCGGGCGTGCTCGGCGACGATCTGGCGCTCAACGCGCAGCAGGTCAGTGGCGTGCGCGCCGAGCGCGAACTGCCGGTGGTCTGGGCGGTGGCCAAGGGCTCGCTCGTCAACAAGGCCATCCTGGTGCCGGCGGCGCTGGCCATCAGTGCCTTCGTGCCGTGGCTGATTACGCCGCTGTTGATCGTCGGCGGCTTGTTCCTGTGTTTCGAAGGCGTGGAAAAGCTGGCCCACAAGCTGCTGCACAGCAAAGAAGAAGACGACGCGCACCATGCCAAGTTGACGAGTGCGCTGGCCGACCCGACGGCCGATCTGGCGGCTTTGGAACGCGACAAGATCAAGGGCGCGATCCGCACCGATTTCATTCTCTCGGCCGAGATCATCGTCATCGCACTCGGCACCGTCGCCAGCCAGCCGCTGGGCATCCAGGTCGCAGTCCTGGTCGGCATCGCGCTGCTGATGACCGTGGGCGTGTACGGCCTCGTGGCCGGCATCGTCAAACTCGATGACCTGGGCCTGTACCTGTGCCAACGTGGCGGCGCGCGGGCGGCGCTGGGGCGCGGCATCGTCCGTGCGGCGCCGTGGCTGATGAAGGCCTTGTCTGTGGCGGGCACCGCGGCGATGTTCCTGGTCGGTGGCGGCATCGTCGTGCACGGCGTGCCGCTGCTGCGTCACGCCGTGGAGGCCTTGGCCAAGTCCACGGGCAGCACGGTGCAGCCGCTGGCCGAGATGCTCGGCAACGCCGCGGTCGGAATCGTTGCCGGGGCCATCGTGCTGACGGTCGTGGTACTGGCCAAGAAAGTGTTCAGGCGACCGGTGGTGGCGGCGTGAACAGGCTGCTGCTCACGTTGCTGCTGTGCTTCGCAGCCAGTGCGTGGGCTGTCGAGGCCAACACCGCCAACCGCGCCCAGCTCGAACAGTTGCGTCATGTCGGCCCGCCATTGGCCGACGCCATCCTTGTCGCGCGCAACAAAGACGGCGTGTTCAAGAACTGGGCTGACCTGATGGCACGAGTGCGCGGCATCCGAAATGCCAAGGCCACCCAGCTCAGCGCAGCCGGGCTGACCGTCGGCGGCGCGCCCTATACCGCACCACCGAAATAGCGACTACTTCGAGACGATACCGAGCAGCTCGACCTCGAAGTTCAGCGTCGCATTCGGCGGAATCGGGCCACCCGGCGTGCCTTTCGCGCCATAGGCGATGCCCGGCGGGCAGGTGAGTTGGGCCTTGCCGCCGACCTTCATCATCTGCACGCCTTCGGTCCAGCACTTGATGACGCGGTCGAGCGGAAACTCCGCCGGCTTGCCACGCGAGTGCGAGCTGTCGAACTCCTTGCCGTCTTGCAGCGTGCCGCGGTAGTGCACGCGCACGACATCGGTGGCTGCCGGCGACGGGCCGCTGCCGTCCTTGAGGGATTTGTAGACCAGGCCATTGCCCGCAGCGGGTGCAGAGGCTTGTGCCCAGACAGCAGACGATGCCATCGATGTCGCCAAGCATGCGGCCGCGGCGATGTTGAGCAAGCTATTTGTAGCCATCCTTGAGTCCTGTGATGCGGTTGAAAACGGGAAGACCGGCGCGATGATCCACGCGGTCGGCAACGAAGTAGCCATGGCGCTCGAACTGCAGCCGCGTCTCGGCCGCGCACGAGGCGACGCTCGGCTCGACATAACCGTGCACCACGCGCCGGCTGGCCGGGTTCAGGACGCTGCGGAAATCACGGCCGTCGGCGTCGGGCTGGTCTTCGCTGAACAAGCGCTCGAACAGGCGCAGTTCCGCAGGCACGGCATCGTGCGCGCCGATCCAGGTGATCGCGCCCTTGACCTTGACCGCGTCGGCGCCGGGCGTGCCGCTCTTGGTGTCCGGCACCACCGCCGCCAGGACCGCGGTGAGCTTGCCGTCAGCGTCTTTCTCGCAACCGGTGCATTCGATCACCATGCCGTACTTCAGGCGTACCTTGTTGCCCGGCACGACGCTGCCGTCAGGCTGCGTCTTCGGTGGATACAGCCTGAAGAAGCCCTTGGGCGGCATTTCGGCGAAGTCATCGCGCTCGATCCAGACGTCGGGGCCGAGGCTGAAGCTTCTTTGTCCGAGCTCGGGCCGCTGTGGATGGGCCGGTGCGCTGCACGGCTCGCGATGCAGCGCATTGCCAAAAACCTGCGCCCAGTTGGTCAGCTTCAAGCGCAGTGGCTCGACGACCACCATCGCCCGCATTGCCTGGCCCTCGAGGTCTTCACGCAGCGCGCCATCGAGCACCGACATGTCGACCCAGATGTTGGTCTTGGAGGCGCCCGTGCGCTCGGCCATCAACCGCAACGACGCCGGCGTGTAGCCGCGGCGGCGCAGGCCGAAGATCGTCGGCATGCGCGGGTCGTCCCAGCCGCTGACATGTTGTTCGTCGACCAGCGCCTTCAACTTGCGCTTGCTCGTCATCACGCCCTTGATGTTCAGGCGGCCGAATTCATACTGCTTGGGCAGCGGCGTGGCGAGCAATCCCAGGCGCGCCAGGTGTTCGAGCAGCCAGTCGTAGAACGGCCGCTGGTCCTCGAACTCGAGCGTGCAGAAGCTGTGCGTGATGCACTCCAGCGCGTCCTCGATCGGATGCGCGAAGGTGTACATCGGATAGACGCACCAGGCGTCGCCGGTGGCGTGGTGCGTGGCGTGCTTGATGCGATAGATCGCCGGGTCGCGCAGGTTGATGTTGGGCGACGCCATGTCGATCCTGGCGCGCAGCACGGCGCTGCCGTCGTCCATGCGGCCGCCTCTCATCTCGGCCCAACGCGCGCGGTTCTCGGCAGCGCTGCGGTTTCGAAACGGGCTGTCGGCGCCGGGCGTGTTGAAGTCGCCACGCGTGGCGCGCATCTGCTCCGCGCTTTGTTCATCGACATAGGCCAGGCCATCGTCGATCAGCGCCTCGGCCGCGCGCGCCATGAAGTCGAAATAGCTGCTGGCGTAATAGAGGTGCGAGACGTTGCCGGCAATCCAGTCGAAGCCGAGCCAGTGCACGGCTTCGATGATCGCGTCGACATATTCCTGCTCTTCCTTCTCCGGGTTGGTGTCGTCGAAGCGCAGGTGGCAGATGCCGCCGTAATCGGCGGCCAGGCCGAAATTCAGGCAGATGCTCTTGGCGTGTCCGATGTGCAGGTAGCCGTTGGGCTCGGGCGGGAAGCGGGTGCGGATCTTGGCCGGATCGGGCGGGCCGGCTGCGTGGTGGGCCGCGTCGCCGGGCGAACCGGCGAAGCGCCGACCGTCGTTGCCGCCCTGCGCCAGATCGCGCTCGATGATCTGGCGCAGGAAGTTCGTCGGCTTGGCGTCGGTCTCGGGCAGCTTCGATGACATGCGAATGATTCTATCGAGCGGGTAACCCGCAACGAGAGCAGGACGACAACCACGACCGTCACGCGCAGCAGGACGACTTTGCGTCGTCACGTGCCGCCGAGGCGCGATCGGATGTTTTCGACGCGCGTCCGGTTGACGCCCAGATCCCTGCGCCCGATGCGCGAGGCCGAGCGTACTTGCACCACGCCGTCCGCGGGGTCGAACCAGAACTCGACGTCGTCGACGAAACGCATCAGCGGCGTGGTGAACGTGGCGTACAAGTAGTCGTCTCGCTGCTCGACCAGCTGCGAGCCCGGCAGATCCTCGATCACCTGGGCGATGCGCTCGATCGTCGCCTTGCCGTCACCCGCCACCGCGATGGGCGCAATGCGCGCGTAGTCTTTCTGCGCCGCCTCAGGCCACAGGTCGGCCTGGCTGCTGACGCTGTTGGGTGTTCTGGCGGGTGGCTTCAACTTGCCGGCTTGGACGCCGAGGTTGTCGGGCCGCTTGCCCGAGAAGGCGCCGAAACGCGCCGCCAACAGCACGGCGACGACGGCCACTGCAATCCAGATCACGGCTTGCATGGCCACGCTCGATTGCCTCACCGGCGCCGACTGCCACCCATCAAAGAGCCGAGCACGCCGCGGATGATTTCGCGGCCCACCGCCGAGCCGACGCTGCGTACCGCGCTGCGCGCCGCCGATTCAGCCAGTCCTTCGTGCTTGCCGCCGCGCGGGCCGGTGCTGCCGAACACGGCGTCCTTCAAGCCGCCAAGCCAGCCGCCGTCGGCGTCTTGCTTGGCGGTGGCTGGCGCGCCGCCTGCAGGCGCTGCACTGCCGGCGGCAGCGTCGGCCGACGCCACTGCACGGTTCTTCAATTTCTCGAACGCCGATTCGCGGTCGACCGTCTTTTCATACACGCCGGCCACCAGCGACGAGCCGATCAGCACCTTGCGTTCGTCGGCATTGATCGGCCCGATGCGGCTGCCCGGCGGCATCACGAAGACACGTTCGGTGATCGACGGCCGGCCCTTGTCGTCGAGGAAGCTGACCAGCGCTTCGCCGACGCCGAGTTCGGTGATCGCGGCTTGCACGTCGAGCTTGGGATTGGCGCGCATCGTGCTCGCGGCCGACTGCACGGCTTTCTGATCGCGCGGCGTGAACGCGCGCAGCGCATGCTGTACGCGGTTGCCGAGCTGGCCGAGTACGCTGTCAGGGATGTCGAGCGGGTTCTGCGTCACGAAATAGACGCCGACGCCTTTGCTGCGCACCAGGCGCACGACGAGCTCGATGCGCTCGAGCAGCACTTTCGGCGCATCGTTGAACAGCAGGTGCGCCTCGTCGAAGAAGAAGGTCATCTTCGGCTTGTCGAGGTCGCCGACCTCGGGCAAGGCCTCGTACAGTTCCGAGAGCATCCACAACAGAAACGTGGCGTAAAGGCGCGGCGCGTTCAGCAGCTTGTCGGCAGCCAGGATGTTGATGACACCCTTGCCCTTGTCGGTCTGCATGAAGTCCGCAATGTTGAGCATCGGCTCGCTGAAGAACTTGTCGCCGCCCTGTTCCTCGATCTGCAGCAGGCCGCGCTGGATGGCGCCGACCGAGGCGGCGCTGATGTTGCCGTACTCGGTGGTGAACTGCTTGGCGTTCTCGCCGCAGTACTGCAGCATGGCGCGCAGGTCTTTCAGGTCGAGCAGCAGCAGTCCGTTGTCATCGGCGATCTTGAAGACCAGGTTCAACACGCCGGCCTGCGTGTCGTTCAGATCGAGCATGCGCGACAGCAGCAGCGGCCCCATGTCGGAGACAGTGGCTCGCACCGGATGACCTTGTTCGCCGAAGACATCCCACAAGGCGGTCGGGCATCGGGTCGGCTCGGGTGCATCGAGGCCGCGGTCCTTCAGGATCTTGGCCACCTTGTCGGGCAACTGCCCGGTCTGGCTGATGCCGGTCAGGTCGCCCTTGACGTCGGCCATGAACACCGGAATGCCGATCGAAGAAAAGCTCTCGGCGATCTTCTGCAGCGTGATCGTCTTGCCGGTGCCGGTGGCGCCGGTGATCAGCCCGTGGCGGTTGGCCAGCGCCGGCAGCAGGTGGCACTCGATATCGCCGTGCTTGGCGATCAGTATGGGGTCGGCCATGAAAAAAGGGCTCCGTCGGCAGCTGCGAACGGAGCCCAGTCTATCTTGGGCGCGTCAGCCGCTCGATTTCTTCGTTGGCCGCACCGGTCCGGCCGCGACTTTGGCCGACGCCGCGAGCGTCGTCGGGCGCACGGGTCCCGCGGGCGTCTTTGCGCCGACGGGTGCCGGCTTGGGTTTCGGTGCACTGCCACGCGCGGCCGCGGTGGCGTGGCGCGCCGCCTCCTGTCGTTGAGATTTGCGCATCGTCATGCTCCTCGTGGCAGGTTGGGTAGGTCGCTGCGGGCCGCCGCCACGAAGCAGCCCGCCACGCCCCTGAATTGAGCGACAACATTGCGCACAGATCAAGGGGTTTCCAACGATGGGTCGTAGTCGACGGCAGGGCACTCCGTATCGCAGTGCGCCGCCACCGGCGACCGACGCGCGTGTTCAGCGTCCTTGTTGGCCTGCCACCAGGCGAGCAATTGCGCGAAGTCGCCGCCGAAGCGGCGGCGCTTGAGCTCGTCGGTCAGCGCGGCGCATTGCGCGCCCATGTCCAGCGGCATGCTCATTTGCGTGGCCTGCACGTCGCAGTCCCAGAACGCGCGCTCGATCGCCGCGTCGTCCGATTGCAGCGGGCTCAGTGCAAGGTTCGAGTCAACCTGCGCGCCAGCCTGTACGGTGCCGATCAGGCACAGAGCAGCAGCAGCGGCGCGGGCGATGGGTTGCAGTGTCTTCAGGTTCATGTCGGTTCCTCGGTGGGTTGGGAGTGGGGGTGGGAGAAAGCGCCATGCGCTGGCGCGCCTGGCGTGAGGCGCACGCTGGCCGAAGCCAGCGCGTGCAACTGGGGGGCGACGGCTCGCACCGCGGCTTCGCCGCAGGCCACGAGTCGTGCGCGTCGATCGAGCGTGATCTGGGGCACCGGCGGCAGCACGGGCTCGATGAGCAGGTCGGCCAGGGCGCGGTCGGGTTCGGTCAGGTTGCGCGCCATCAGAAAGCCGGCGTGAAAGACCGAGTCGATGCGCCCGCTGGGTGGCGGCACTTCCGGGTGAAAACTGACATCGACCGCGACCACACGCACGGCGCCGAGCGCGCGCGCCACGCGCACCGGCAGCGGCTGCGACAGCCCGCCATCGACGTAGGCGTGCTCGCCGAGCTGCACCGGCGCCAGGGCGCCGGGCATGGCCGCCGATGCCAGGATCGCGCACGCCGCGTCGCCGGCGCCGAATGCCGTGGCGGCGCCGCTGTCGCGGTCGGTTGCCACGGCGACGAAGCGGCGTGGAAAGTCCTCGATGCGTTTGCAGTCGAGCGCCGTGCGCAGGAAAGCCTCGAGGCAGGCACTGCGCGAGTCTGGCGAGACGAACAGGCTGCTCCACGGGTCCATCTCGGGCGCCATCGCCATCTGCTCGAACGCGTCGAGTGGCGCACCCGAGGCGAACAGCCCGCCGGCCACGGCGCCGGCGCTGCAGCCGACGATGAGGTCCGGCTCGATGCCGAGCCGCGCGATCGCTTGCAGCACCCCCAGGTGGGCAAAGCCGCGCAGCCCACCACCCGACAGCACGAGCGCCCAGCGCGCCGACGACGCGGCGGCTGGGCGCGGCCAGTCGTTGCGCTCGAGCACGCGCCCAGCGCCGCCGCAGCCGGCCAGCAGCGGCGCGCAGGCCATCCCGAGCGCTGCGCGCAGGACGGCGCGGCGGCCGTTTTGTCGATGGGCAACGGTGCTCATGACCAGCGCTTCAGCGGCTGACGAGGTAGACGCGTGTCAGGCCCTCGTCGCTCAGCAGGTCGGCCAGCCGTGCCGCCGCCCGTGCGTCGTCACCCGAGACGAACACCGGCGCGTCGCCCGGCAGGTCCTGGGCGGCCATCTGGCCGTAGACCAGGCCGCGCGCGAGATCGAGCGCTGTGTCGTCGCAGCAGGTCACCGTGACCCAGGCCACGTCGCCGTCGAGTTCTCGCGCGATGACGTCGGCCTGCGCCCGCGTTGCATACAGGCCGGCACGGCTGCGCGCGCCCGGATCGACGGGTACGGCTTCAGGCGGCGCAGGTGCGACGGCGCCGAAAGGCGATATCGAGACCATCGCCTGGCGAGCACGCACGCGGCGTGGCAGATCGAGCTCGATCGGGCGATCGGTGGCGGCACCGACGACGGCCGTGTTGGGTCGCATCGCGGCGTCGCCTGCGGCGACGCTCGACGTCACATCGCTCGGGCTGCCGCAGGCTGCCAGCACGGCAACCAGGGCCAGGGCGGTCAGCGACAAGGCGGCCGACAGGGCCAGGCCGGCGAACGGGTTCGAGGTTTTCATGGCGGTGTGCCTTGGTCGTTGCGGCACGGTTGTGTGCCGCCGACAAGGTGCGCCGCCGCGTCCTACGCGCGTCCTACCGCAATCCGGCCGCCATCCTTCAAACTGGGGAGATCCGGACGTACTCCCCAGGGCGGCCTTGCCAAGCGGCCGCCGCGGAACTGGCTTTGCCAGGCCGCTGGCGGTGCCCCCCCTGGGGGGAGCGGCGAAGCCGCTTCGGGGGGGATTCTTCACACCGGGAACGACGCCTGCCGGGCCAGCGTCAGCGTCGCCGCCGACGGCCAGGCGCCATGCAGGCTGAGCATGGTCTTGCAGTGATGCCAGGCGCGCAGCGCTTCGGAGCGCTCGCCGCGCGCCAACTGTGCCGCCATCAACCGTCGCGACAGCGATTCAGCCAGCGGATCGACCTGCAATGCACGCTCGTAGAGCCGGCAGGCATCGGCCGGGGCGACGAGCGAAAGCTGCTCGGCCATCGGCACCAGGGCGAGCACGAAGCGGCGCCGCGCGCGCTCGCGTGCGCCCAGCACCCACGGCGCGTCCTGGCCGTCGAGCAGCGGCGCACGCACCAGGCTCAGCAGGCGCTCGGCCAGGCCCAGCAACGCCTCGCGATCGTCGCCGTGCACGGCAGGCGACCAGTCGGTCTGCGCCAAGGCGGCAACGTCGCTCCAGCAGCGTTCGCGGTCGAGCAGCAGCTGGCCGCCGTCGAGCAGCAGCAGGCTGTCGTCACCGAGCAGCCGGCGCAGGCGCAGCAAGGCAGCGTCGAAGGCCTTGCGCTGCTGTTCGTGATCGGCATCGGGCCACAGCCACTCCAACGCCGTCGTCACCGGCAGCGCCGTGCCGCCATGGGCCAGCAACGCGCGCAGCAGGTCGAGCGGGCGCTGCGCCACGCGCGAGCCACGCGCTGTCAGTACCTGGCCATCGACGCGCACCGCGAGTTCGCCGAATCCGCGCAGCATCAGCGGCCAGGGCCAGGACTCCAGCGTCGGCTGCGGGCAGCGCAGGCGGTTGCGCTGCGCCAGTCGTCGCGTATAGGCGGGCTCGATGCCGAGTTCGAAGGCGCGCGCCAGCCGATCGGCGACGACCTCGGGCAGCCACCACCCTGCGCTGGTCGGGAAATCGTGCACCGCCGCCACCCGCAGCGCATCGGTCAACGCAGCGTCGGCCTCGGCATGCCGCCCCTCGCGCGCCAGCGCGTGTGAAAGCACCAGGCCCGCCGAGAAAATGTTCAGCGTCGCGTCTACCGACCGTGCCGCCTCGAGGGCGGTCTGCGCTTCGGTCGCGGCCGCGCCCGCATCGCCGGCCACCAGCAGCGTGCTGGCCAGGCTCAGCCGGTGAATCACGCTGTGGTAGGCGCCGCCGAGCGCACGCGAATGCTCGATGGTGCTGCGCGCCAGCGCCACGGCGTCCTGAGCGCGGCCACGCAGCAGCGCATGGCCGGTGCTGAGGTGCCAGTACAGCGTCTGGTCGGCCAGCGAGCGCGCACCCAGCATCGAGCGCATCGCTTCGAGGTGAGCCGCGGCCGCAGGCGGCTGTTGCGCAGCCAAGGCGAGCGCGGCGCCATGGGCATGGGCGTGGTAAGCGTGCGCGGCCAGGCCGTGGCGCTCGATCAGCGCCATCGCCTCTTGCACCGCGGCCTGCCCGCGTGCGAACTCGGCCGTGAAGCGCGAGTACGCCGCCACGCCGTGCAGCCACAGCAAGGCTTCCGGTGGCCGCAGCAGCGACAGATCCACACCCGGCAGGGCGTCGATCACCGTCGCGCAGGTGCCGAACTCGCCGCGCCACAGGTGGTGCTGGACGACGAAGGCCGCGTACTTGATGCGCGACGGACCTTGCGCCGCGCGTGCCAGGGCCCGCGGCGCCTGGGCAGCCCATTGCGCGAGCAGTGCGTGCGCGGGCTGACGCAGCAGGACGCCCGAGCCGCAGGCCATGATCTCGGCGCCGCATTCGGCATTCGGCCATGGCGGCTCCGCCACCGCAAGAGCTTGTTCGAGGCGCTCGATCCAGGTGTCGAGCGGCTCGAGCGGCGTTTCGTCGTAGTAGTAGGTTTCGATCGCGGCGGCCACGGCAAGCAACGCACCCAGGCGTTCGCCGCGCGCGCTGAAGGCGGCGTAGGCCGCTTCGAGCCGCGCGCGATCGGCCGCAGGGTCGCTCAGGCTGCCCAGGCGCAGCGCCCAATACGCCGACCACGGCGAGCGCTCGGCGTGGTCGGCGGCGTCGTCGGCCAGCACCAGACCGGGCCACAGGCTGGCGCGCGTGAACAGCGTCGGCGCGATCGCCGCGAGTTCGGCCTCGTCGATCGGTCGCTTGCGTGGACTGGCGCCGCGGCGTGGGCTGGGCATGTCCCAGTGTGCGAAGACGCAAGGGCAGCGTCAACAGTGGCCGGTAAAATCAGCGCCTGTCCAACTCCCGCAAGAAATTCTTCGATGGCCGGTCATTCCAAATGGGCGAACATTCAGCACCGCAAAGGCCGCCAGGACGAAAAGCGCGGCAAGGTCTGGACGCGCGTCATCCGCGAGATCATGGTCGCGGCGCGACAGGGCGGCGGCGACGCCAACATGAACCCGCGCCTGCGCCTGGCCATCGACAAGGCCAAGGCGGCCAACATGCCGGCCGACACCATCAAGCGCAACATCGACAAGGCCACTGGCAACCTCGAAGGCGTGTCTTACGAGGAAATCCGCTACGAGGGCTATGGCATCGGCGGCGCGGCGATCATCGTCGACACGATGACCGACAACCGCGTGCGCACCGTGGCCGAAGTGCGGCATGCGTTTTCGAAGTACGGCGGCAACCTGGGCACCGAAGGTTCGGTGGCGTTTCAGTTCAAGCATTGCGGCCAGCTGGTCTTTGCGCCGGGCACGAGCGAAGACAAGGTCATGGAAGCGGCGTTGGACGCCGGCGCTGAAGACGTGATCGCCGGCGAGGACGGGTCGATCGAGGTGCTGACACCGCCCACCGAGTTCGAAGCGGTGAAGAACGCGCTCGACAAGGGCGGCTTGAAGCCGGAGGTCGCCGAGGTGACGATGCGCGCCGAGACGCCCATCGAACTGGCCGGCGACGACGCGCAGCGCATGCAAAAACTGCTCGACGTGCTCGAAGACCTCGACGACGTGCAAGCGGTTTATCACAACGCAGAGCTCGATGTATGAGCTGCCACGCTCGTTTTCGCTCGCTGCTCGCCGATGGGGTGCCCGGCCTGCTTGAGGCGGCTCGGCGGAGAGCCGGATGAAGGTCCTCGTCATCGGCAGCGGCGCGCGCGAGCATGCGCTGGCCTGGAAGCTCGCCCAGTCGCCGAAGGTGCAGCGCGTGTACATCGCGCCCGGCAATGGCGGTACGGCGAGCGACCCGCAATTGCTCAATGTGCCGATCACCGACCTGGTGGACCTGGCCGACTTCGCGGCCAAGGAGTCGATCGGCCTGACCGTCGTCGGCGCCGAAGCGCCGTTGGCTGCCGGCGTCACCGATCTGTTTCGCAGCCGCGGGCTGCGCATCTTCGGCCCCACGCGCGCTGCGGCGCAGCTCGAGAGCTCGAAGGCCTTCGCCAAGGACTTCATGCAGCGCCACGGCATCCCGACCGCGCGCTACGCCGTCTTCGACGACGCCACGGCCGCGCATGCCTATGTCGAGCGCTACGGCGCGCCGATCGTGGTCAAGGCCGATGGGCTGGCGGCAGGCAAGGGCGTGGTCGTCGCGACGACCGCGCAGGAAGCGCATGCCGCGATCGACTTCATGCTCAGCGACAGCGCGGGCCTGACGCACGGCGTTGGACAGGCCCAGGTGGTGATCGAGGAGTTCATGGCCGGCGAGGAAGCCAGCTTCATCGTCGTCGCCGACGGCAAGCATGCGGTCGCGCTGGCCACCAGCCAGGACCACAAGCGCATCGGCGACGGCGACACCGGGCCCAATACCGGCGGCATGGGCGCGTATTCGCCGGCGCCGCTGGTCACGCCCGCGGTCCATGCGCGGGTGATGCGCGAGGTCATCATGCGCACGGTCGCAGGCATGGCCGAAGACGGTCACCCGTTCAGCGGTTTCCTCTATGCCGGCCTGATGATCGACGGCGAGGGCAAGGCCCGTGTGGTCGAGTTCAACGCCCGTCTCGGCGACCCGGAAGCACAGGTGTTGTTGATGCGCCTGAGGAGCGATCTGCATGAGTTGCTGATGGCCGCCACCGACAGCCATGGCAGCGGCGTGCGCGACATCGAATTGCAATGGGACCGCCGCAGTGCGCTCGGGGTGGTCATGGCTGCGGCCGGCTACCCGGCCAGCCCGCGCAAGGGTGACGTCATCGAAGGCTTGCCGGCGGGCAGCGAAGACATGCAGGTCTTCCACGCCGCCACAACGCGGCGTGCTGATGGCGCGCTCGTCACCAGCGGTGGCCGCGTGCTGACCGTGACCGCGCTCGGTGAGCCGTTGCGCGTGGCCCAGCAGCGCGCCTACGCAGCGCTGGCATCGATCCGCTTCGACGGCATGCAGTTGCGGCGTGACATCGGTCATCGGGCGCTGAAGGCCCGGGAGTGAGCGTTGCGTGATCGACGTGGCTGCCAAGATGGCGGTGATCGCCGAGAAGCTCCGCCGGCGGCGCGGCAAGCAGCCGCAGCCGGCCGAGCCGATCTGTTCGCCGCCAGAGAAAAGGGCGCGAAGTCATGAGTGATCTGGTTGGCCGCGTGCGCGAGTACCTGCTCGGCCTGCAGCAGCGCATCGTCGATGCGCTCGAAGCCGCCGATGGGCAGGGCAGCTTCATCCGCGACGAATGGACCAAACCGCGCGGCGAAAAACTGCAGGGCGAAGGCATCACGCGGCTGATGGAAGAGGGTGCCTTGCTCGAACGCGGCGGCGTCGGTTTTTCGCATGTGCGCGGGCCGGCGCTGCCGCCGTCGGCCACGCAGCACCGGCCCGAACTCGCCGGCGCGCCGTTCGAAGCGATCGGCGTCTCGCTGGTCTTGCATCCACGCAACCCGTATGTGCCGACGGTGCACATGAACGTGCGCATGCTGGCCGCGGCGCATGCGGGGCAGCCAGCCGTGACCTGGTTCGGCGGCGGCATGGACCTGACGCCGTACTACGGCTTCGAGGACGACGCGGCGCATTTCCACCGCACCAACCGCGACGCGCTGGCGCCCTTTGGCGCCGACAAGTACCCGCGCTTCAAGGCCTGGTGCGACGAGTACTTCTTCCTCAAGCATCGCAACGAGCCGCGCGGCATCGGCGGCGTGTTCTTCGACGACGTTTCCGAACCCGGCTTCGAGCAGTGCTTTGCCCTGCAGCGCGCGGTCGGCGATGCGTTTGTCGAGGCCTACCTGCCGATCGTGCATCGGCGCCGCGACATGGCCTATGGCGAACGCGAGCGCGACTTCCAGGCCTACCGCCGGGGCCGCTATGTCGAGTTCAACCTGGTCTGGGACCGCGGCACGCTGTTCGGTCTGCAATCGGGCGGACGCACCGAGAGCATCCTGATGAGCCTGCCGCCGCTCGTCAAGTGGCGCTATGACTGGCAGCCCGCGGCGGGAACGCCTGAGGCCAGGCTCTACAGCGACTTCCTGAAGCCGCGCGAATGGGTGTGACAACAGGCGCCAGGCGCCTCGGCATTTTTGGCGGCACCTTCGATCCGCCTCACAACGCACATCTGGCGCTGGCACGCTCGGCGCTGCAGGAGCTGCAGCTCGATGCCGTGCACTGGATTGCCGCCGCTCAGCCGTGGCAGAAGGCGCGCAAGATTACCGAGGCCGGGCATCGCGAGGCGATGCTGCACGCCGCCATCGACGGCGAGCCGCGTTTCGTGCTCGACCGCATCGAACTCGAACGCGCTGGCCCGAGCTATACGCTCGACACCGTGAAGTCACTGCGGGCCGCCGACACCGATGCACAGTGGTTCCTGATCATCGGCGCCGACCAGTACGCCGGCTTGCACACCTGGCGCGGCTGGCAACAATTGCTCGGCCTGGTCACTCTCGCTGTGGCCAATCGACCGGGGCTGATGCCACCGGTGAACATGGAGGTGCTGCGCACGCCGCACCAGGTCGTGCCGCTGCCGATGCTCGACATTTCGTCCACCGACATCCGCGAGCGCGTCGCCCGCGGCCAGGCGATCGACGCGCTGGTGCCGCCAGCGGTGGCGCGCTACATTTATTCGCACGCTTTGTACAGGAACCAGGATGAATCTGCCCCCCAGCTCGCTTCGCTCGCTGCCCCCCGAGGGGTCGCATCACCGGTTTCGGACGGCCGGGCAGCGGTGATGGACATCCGCAAACTGCAACGTGCCATCGTCGATGGCCTGGAAGACGTGAAGGCGCAGGACATTCGCGTTTTCAACACCGAGCATCTGTCGCCGCTGTTCGAGCGCGTGATCGTTGCCTCGGGGACCAGCAACCGGCAGACCAAGGCCCTGGCGGCCAGCGTGCGCGACAGCGTCAAGTCGCGCGACATGCAGGTCATGCGCACCGAAGGCGAAGACAACGGCGAGTGGATCATCGTCGATTGCGGCGCCGCGGTCGTGCACGTGATGCAGCCGGCGATACGCCAGTACTACAACCTCGAGGAGCTGTGGGGCGAAAAGTCGGTCAAGATGAAATTCGGCGCCGGCCCCGCGCTGCTGCCCAAGGCGTCGCCTGAGCACAAGGCGACGACCCGGAAAGCGGTGGTCCACCAGTCGCCATCGAGACAGTCGGCCGCAGCAAAGAAGCCCGCAGCACGCAAGGCGCCGGGCAAGAAAGCGCCGGCCAAGAAGACGGCGGCCAAGAAGGCGACCCCGCGCCGCAGGCCATGAAGCTCGTGCTGGTCGCTGTCGGCCAGCGTCAACCGGCCTGGGCCGACGCTGCCTTCGACGACTTCGCCAAGCGTTTCCCGGCCGAGTGCCGGCTCGAGCTGACGGCAGTCAAGGCCGAGCCGCGCAGCAGCGGCAAGACGGTCGAGGCCATGATGCGCGCCGAGGCCGAGCGCATCGAGGCTGCCCTTGCCGGTGCCGCCAAAGGCGCGCGCCGCGTCATGCTCGATGAGCGCGGCGAGCGCCGCACGACGGTGCAGTTGGCCGAACGCCTGCGGTTCTGGCTTGGTGACGGGCGTGATGTGGCGCTCATCATCGGCGGGCCTGATGGCCTGGACGCCAGACTCAAGGCAAGTGCCGACGAGACGCTGCGCTTGAGTGATCTGACGCTGCCGCACGCCATCGCGCGCGTGCTGCTCGTCGAAGTGCTGTACCGCGCCTGGTCGGTGACGGCGGGGCATCCGTACCACCGTCAATAGCCGCATGCACGAACGTCTCTACCTTGCCTCGCAAAGCCCGCGCCGGCGGCAACTGCTGGATCAACTCGCCGTGCGCTATGAGCTGTTGCTGGCCGATGCAGGTGAAGACGTCGAATCGCTCGAGGCCGAACGCCGCGGCGAAACGCCCGCGGCCTACGTGCAGCGCGTGACGCGGGCCAAGCTCGGCGCCGCGCGCCAGCGCCTGAAGTTGCGCGGCCTGCGCGCGGCGCCGATCCTGTGCGCCGACACCACGGTTGCCCTTGGCCGGCGCATCCTCGGCAAGCCGGCCGATGCCGATGACGCACGCTCGATGCTGCAAGCCTTGTCCGGACACACGCACCGGGTGCTGAGCGCGGTGGCGGTCTGGACCGGCAGGCAGCGCATCGAGGCCCTCTGCGTATCGCGCGTGCACTTCGCCGAGTTGCCGGCGCAGGTCATCGACGCCTACATCGGCAGCGGCGAGCCTTTCGGCAAGGCCGGCGCCTATGCCATCCAGAGTGCGCTCGCCGGCTGGATCGACCACATCGACGGCAGCTACAGCGGCATCATGGGTTTGCCGCTGGCCGAAACGGCAGCGCTGCTGCGGCAGGCCCAGGTGAGTCACGCGCTGTCCGCATAGACTTCTCGACATGGCCTTGCAAGACATCCTCATCAACTGGACGCCGCACGAAACCCGCGTCGCCATGGTCGAAAACGGCTCGGTCCAGGAACTGCACCTCGAGCGCGCCTTGGAGCGCGGCCTCGTCGGCAACATCTATCAAGGCAAGGTGGCGCGTGTGCTGCCGGGCATGCAGAGCGCGTTCATCGACATCGGGCTCGAGCGCGCTGCGTTCCTGCATGTGGCCGACCTGCACAACGGACACAACGGCAACGGGCGCAGCGACGCGACGGACAGTGCACCGCTGGTGCCGATCGAGCGCCAACTGTTCGAGGGCCAGGCGCTGACGGTGCAGGTCGTCAAGGACGCCATCGGCACCAAGGGCGCGCGCCTGTCGACGCAGGTCAGCATTGCCGGGCGCATGCTGGTGCACCTGCCGCAGGACAACCACCTGGGCGTCAGCCAGAAGATCGGCTCGCCGGAGCTGCGTGAGCAGTTGCGCCAGCGCCTGGCCACCCTGGCGGGCAAGACCGACGAGTTGTACGCGGGTGGTGGTTTCATCCTGCGCACCAATGCAGAGGAGGCGACCGATGTGGAAGTGGCCGACGACATTGCCTACCTGCGCAAGACCTGGTCCGGTATCCGCGAGCGTGCCTTTTCGTCGCCGCCGGGCACGCTGCTGCACCAGGATCTGACGCTGGCCGAACGCGTGCTGCGCGACCTGGCCAACGACGAGACGGCCACGATCCGCATCGACTCCAAGCTGCAGTTCGAGCACCTGCGCGAATTCGGCGCCGTCTACACGCCCGGCGCGCTGCGCAAGCTGGAGCATTACGGCGGCGAGCGGCCGATCTTCGACCTGTTCAACATCGACGAAGAGATCCGCCGCGCGCTGGCACGACGGGTCGATCTGAAAAGCGGCGGCTACCTGATCATCGACCAGACCGAGGCGCTGACGACGATCGATGTCAACACCGGCGGTTATGTCGGCGTGCGCAACTTCGACGACACGATCTTCAAGACCAACCTCGAAGCCGCCGGTGCGATCGCGCGCCAGCTGCGCCTGCGCAACCTGGGCGGCATCGTCATTGCCGATTTCATCGACATGACGCGCGCCGATCACCAGGACAGCGTGCTCGCCGAGTTCCGCAAACAACTCGCCCGCGACCGCGTGCGCACCACGGTCAGCGGCTTCACGCAGCTCGGCCTGGTGGAGATGACGCGCAAGCGCACCCGCGAGAGCCTGGCGCACATGCTGTGCGAGGTCTGCCCGACCTGCGAAGGCCGCGGCCAGTTGAAGACCGCGCGCAGCGTGTGCTACGACATCCTGCGCGAAGTCCTGCGCGAGGCACGCCAGTTCGATCCCAAGGAGTTTCGCGTCATCGCCAGCGCCTCGGTGGTCGAAATGCTGCTCGACGAAGAGAGCCAGCACCTGGCCGGCCTCTCCGAATTCATCGGCAAGCCGATCTCGCTGGCGGTCGAGCCGAGCCTGACGCCGGAGCAGTACGACATCGTGCTGCTGTGACACGGCGGCCGTGTACACGAGACTCGTGTACACTGGCGACGCCATGAAGAACATCACCCTCAGCGCCGACGAAGCCTTGATCGAGGCGGCGCGCCAGCGCGCGCAGCAGGATCACACGACGCTCAACGAAGCCTTTCGACGCTGGCTGGCCGAGTACGCGCATCAGCGTGAGCGCATGCAGCGCTACGACGAGGTGATGTCGTCGCTGCGCGGCAGCGTCAAGGTCGGACGCAAGCTGGCGCGCGAGCAGCGCAATGAGCGCTAAGGTCTTTCTCGACACCAACGTCTTCATCTACCAGCTCGACAGCAGCGACGCGCGCAAGCACAAGCTCGCCGAGCGCCTGGTCAGAGATGCGCTGGAAGGCGAACGGGCCTGCATCAGTTATCAGGTGGTGCAGGAGTGCCTGAACACGGTGTTGCGCAAGGCCGAAGTTCGCCTCGATGCACAGCGTGCTCGCGCCTATCTCGACACCGTCCTGCTGCCGTTGCTGAAGGTGGGCGCAAGTGCGGCGCTCTATCAGCGCGCCCTCGACATTCAGTCGCGCTGGCGTTTCGGCTTCTACGACTCCCTGATCGTTGCCTCAGCGCTTGCCGCCGGGTGTGACACCTTGTTGACCGAAGACCTGCAGCATGGCCAGGTCGTCGAGGCGCTCACGATTCGTCGAATCCGTTCAAGCGCTGAAGCGTTGCCGCAGTTTGCGGCGTGCAGGGCCGACGTCGTGAAAGTTGCACACAGCGCGCGACTTATCCTCGTCGGAGTCGTTTCAGCGCCCCGGCGAAAGCGTCAACCTTGCACAAAGGGCGCGAGTGGCCGATGTCCCAACGTCCGGGTTGAGACCCAGAATTTCGGGTCGCACGAGCGCGCACGTGCTCGGCTCGAGAACCGCTAATGCACATCAACCGTTGGTGGCGTTGATAGCCACCAACTGCCCGCGCACTCCGCACCCACATCATGTCATCACCCAAAGCTCTCGCACTGCTCTGCATTATTGGCTCGCTTCTCACCAGTCCGCTGTCGGCGCAGCAGCCTTTTCAGCTTTCCAGCAAATTCTTGGAAGCGTCCTTGGTTGGCAAACAGTGGGCTGGGCAGCATCAGTTTGGCAACGTCCTGTGCCTTTCCTTCCCGCGCGCGAGTGACGTCAGCTCACTGGCACAAGCGATGTACAACAACAATTCTCTGTACTTCAGCAGAGCGGCATACGCAGACCTGACGGCACTCTATGTGGTGGCGTCGTTAGTGCCCGCAGGCAGGTCGGTAGAGCTCGAGATCGGAAATCTCGCCGCACTCAATCAGCAAGCGATTGATCAGCACCCAAGAAACTTCAGTCAGTCAAAGGTACAAGGCAGGTTGGGGTCTTCGCTGATCCTGACCGTGCGCAACGCAAAAGAGGGCGGCAAGGAGGCTCCGTTTCCGTTCGTCCGGTCTATCGATCCTCGGGCCGATGCGCCTCTCGCCTCCCTGTCAGTGCACCGGCTGTTCGTTCATGGCCGTGATCGTATCGAGCTCGCGGGCCTGCGGTACTTCAAAGAGCCTTTGACTTCCGATCTGGAGCCGCGAGCTACTGCAGAGCTGTCAGCGTGGGTCGAAGAAGCGGCAGAGTCGTTGCAGTCGTGTACGGACAAACTGGCACCAAGGATGCAATGACCTCGGAGGCCCTGGCTGATGGCTTTGCATCGAGGCCGACATGGCACCGGGCAACAGCTGGAGCGCAGCCAGCGCCCTACGCAAAGGCCAAGCCGTGATCCGGCCGAAGGCAATCTCGGTTCTCGCCCGCGTCGCAATCGGAACCGTGCTGACGGTGGCGCTTGCTCTTGTCTTTCTGGTTCTCTATGCGGCGCGGAGTCACTGGTTTCCACGCCTCGACGTGCCCGTGTTCGACGAGCACAAGGCTGCTCAGCTGTCCCCCGAGAAGCGAGCTGCGTATGAACAGGAGCTGTTCAGTCAGATCAATCTTTGGAACATGGGCAGCAAGCACTATCCCGATGCCGACGGAATCGCGCGCCGCGAGGCACGTTGGAAGGAAATGGCCGCGGACGGATTTGAGCTTGCTCATATCACCCTTCGTGTCCTGCAGCCTAGCAACGGTACGACATACTCGCTGCGCGGACCGATGAAGCGATTGGAGCATCTCGCTCAGAAAGGCGACGTCGGTGCGATGTGCCTAATGGTCCGCCTCGTCACTCAGGCCGCCATCAAGCAAGACTGGCGACCGTATCAAGATACCTATATGAGGTGGCTCGACGAAGGTGCCCGCCTTGGTCACCCGGAGTGTCTACTCGCGCGTGGTGGCCGTCTACTGCGGGGCACCGATGGGTATCAGAGGGACGTTGCCGAGGGATTGGCCCAGTCCTTCGAGGCGCATCGTCGGGAGTACTCGCACGGCACCGGGGCGCTTGAACTGCACTTCAAAGCGAAGGGCCTCGCCGACCTGGACAACGTCAAGCGCCTGTACTGCTGGTCATCGATCGCAGATCAGTACTGGACAGGAGAAAAGAACGGGTCTCGCACCGCGGACTTGCTCAACGAACTGAAACGGCTGCACCCGTCGCCCGGCGCGACGGAATGGACACGCCTCATCGAGGAGCTGAGCACGTCAAAGTATTCAGCGAACGATTGCATCAATCTAGGAACTGGGGAGTGAGACCGGGGCCTGAACGGGCGCCGCTGTGTCGGCGCCGGGCGCGACAAGTTCAGCTCGCCAACTGCACCGCCGGCATCGCCACCTCGCGGCCGATCACCGTGCGGGCGTAGAAGTAGTTCAGGCGGGCCCGTGAGGGCAGGGCGTCGATATCGACATGCCCTGCTTCGTCGCACGAGAAGGCGTAAGCGCGACCGCCGTCGAAGAGGGATTGGAAGCGCAGTTCGTAGTGTGCGGGTGCCTGCGCTTGAGGGTTCTGCATCGTGTTCATCGCGGGACTCCAGGGGTGGTGGTTGCCTTACCCCTTGAGTGGCGCCAACGCGCCCAACCGTTCTATCGATCTTCTCCCTTGGATTAGGGAGACACGGCTTCATCGCATCAGCGCTGGACCGTGCAGGTGCCGTCGGCGCCCGGCTGGAAGCAGAAGTCACCGGTCAAGCTCGAGCTTTCCCACGGCACCTGCGCGCGGCCGGTTTCGCGGGCAACGCTCAGGCGGACCTGCTTGAACACCAATTCGATCGGCAGGCCCGGAGCCTGCATCGATGCCAGCAGGTGTTTGGTGTACAGGCTGTTGCGCTCGTCCGGGTTGTCCAGCGCCACGCCGTCGGGCGAGGTGGAAAACGCCACCATCGAGCCCAGCGGCGCGTCGACGCGCGCCAGTCCGGGTGCCGCGATGCCGCGGAACTTCAGGCGCCGGCCGTCGGGGCCCGTGATCACTTGGCCGGAGAATGGGTTGTTGCGACAGGCATCGAGGATGAAGATGTTGATGCCCTGCTTGATCGCGCCCAGGCGGTCGAGCAACTCGTTCAGATCGGCGCTCTTGGCGGGCATCTCGTCTTCGCCGCGGATCTCGGTGTCCACCGGCAGCAGGTAGTTGCGGCCCTTGACCTGCACGCCATGGCCGGCATAGAAGACCAGGCGCACCGCCGCCGAGCGCGCGGCAAACGAAAACTGGCGAAAGGATTCGATCATGTCGCGCAGGCCGACGTTCTCGCGCTGCATGACGTCGAAGCCGAGGCTTCGCAACTGCGCGGCGATGGCCTGCGCGTCGTTGACCGGGTTCTTCAGCGGACCGACGCGGTAGGCGCCGTTGCCGATGACCAGGGCCACGCGGCGCTCGTTTTGCGCGCGCACGCCGCCGGCCGCCAGCAGGCTGGCGATGCACAGTTGGCGGCGTCTCGCGTTCATGGCCATGGCGGCAGTGCATCGACCTCGGCCACGCCTTCGACGATCGGACTCAGGCCGAGCCGGGCCCTGACTTCGGCAATCCTGGCTTCCGGCACGCGCAGGTAGTAGTCGCCCAACTGCCCGGGACCCGCGGCCAGGGTGGCCTGCACGTCAACCAGCAGCATGCGGATGTCGGCCTCGCGCGCATCGGGCTTGAAGTTGAGCTTCACATAGGGGCCCTGCTCGACGACGCTGCCCGGCGCGGCGCGAATCAGGCTCGTCTCGTCGCGCTCGCCGACCAGCGACGAAATCACCACGGCCTGCAAGGCGATCACGGCCAGCGCGCCGGCCAGTGCGGGCTTGAGCAGCGGCGACGGCACCAGGCGCGACATCCAGTCGCGCACGCGTTGCACGGCCGAAGTCGGAAGCGGTTGATGTGCCGCCGCCCGCCGTTCGGCGCGGATGCGCTCCATCACCCGATCGAGGCCGACTTCGCTCGATGCCGGCACCGCCTCGGCCTGCACCGTCGTCTGCACCGAGCGCAGCCAGCGCAACTCGTCCTCGGCCTGCGGGTGTTGGCGCAGGTAGTTTTCGACCAACGCCCGATCGGCATCGCCCAGCGTGCCGTTGACGTAGAAGGGCAGCAGTTCGTCGAAGCGCGATTTCATGACAGGCCCTCGCTGACCTGGCCATGGCCTTCACGCGACAGCATCGCGCGCAGGCAGTGTTCGAGCTTCTTGCGCGCATGGAACAGCCGCGTCTTCACGGTGTTCTCGGGGCAGGCCTGCACCAGCGCCACGTCGGCCAGCGCCATGCCCTCGTAGAAGACGAGGTGAATGCATTCGCGGTGCTCGTCGGACAGGCGCTTGACGCAATGCGCCACGCCATCGCGGCGCTGTCGATCGGCCAGCGAGTCGAAGCCGCTGTGGTCGTCGCCGGCGATGAGCTCGGCAAAGTCGTCGATGTCTTCATGCTTGGCATCGGGCTTGCGCGCGCGCCAGGCCATCAGCACCTTGTTGCGCGCGATGCCGATCAGCCAGGTGCTGAACTGTGCGTCGCCGCGAAAGCGCGTCGGGGCGCGCCAGACTTCGTACAGGGTATCGGCCACGATTTCCTCCGCTTGTGCCGGGTCGCCGAGCTGCTTCAGCACGTAGGCGTAGAGCCGGCGCGAGAAGGCGCGATAAAGCGCCTTGAACGCGGACTCGTCGCCTTGCGCAATGAGCGCCAGCAAACGCAGCACTTCGTCGTTGTCCATCGTGCCGGCCGAGCCGGGCGCAGGGCGACCCGGTGCAGTGAGAGGGAGCGCATGGTAGATCGCCGTCACGGTGTGTGGTCAATACCCAGGGCTGAACCTGTGGTCCTGGGCCGCTACTGCGGCGCCAACTCGCCGCGGAACTGCACGCGCCGGTTTTCCGGGGCCAGCGGGTCGAGCCCGGGCAAGGTGCCGTACTTGCCCATGCCGATTGCGCGCAGGCGGGCCGGCTCGATGCTGTGTTGCGCGACCAGGTAGCGCTTGACCGACAGCGCCCGGCGCATCGACAGGCGCGCGTTGTACTCCTCGCTGCCCAGCGCATCGGTATGGCCCTCGACGGCGATGATCGACTCGTCGGGCAGCATGCGGATGCCTTCGGCCAGCGCGTCGAGCTGCGCGCGTGCGGCCGGCAGGATGTCGTGCGAGTCGAACGCGAACTGCACGGGCAGCGCCAGCGCCTTGGGCTTGCCGGCCGCGACGGCCGCCTGCGCCGACGCAACCTTGGCTTCGGGCACACCGTCGTCGAGCAGGCGCAGCGAGCGGAACTTGATCCTGGCCGCGGGTTGTGAGGCGCCAAGAATCGCCGCCGCTTCCTGCGGATCGACGGTTTCGCCCTGGCGATAGAGCTTGACGTCGTCACCGGCGAAGGCCGGGCCCAGGGCCAGCGTGAGCAGCGAGGTGGCAAGAAGACGGCGGGGTGTCATGGTGGTCTCCGGGAAGGGTTGCTGCTGTGTTGCGTGCCGGCTGCCGGCGGTTCAATATTTTCCCGGGCGAATGGCGACCAGTTCGGCGGCGTCGCTGAGGCGCTTGGTCAGGCGCGGCGATCCGGCGTAGCGCAGCTGGCCGCTGTCGCTGATCCGGGCGTCGAGACGCTGCGCGGCGTGCAGCTTCGCCTGGCCACTGCCGCGGACCTCGACCTGGGCCTCGTCGCTGCGCAGCCCGGCGGCGTCGTAGCGTGCGGCGTCATCGATCTGCACCTGCTGTCGCCGCACCTGGCCGTGCTGCACCTGCAGCTCGCTGGAGCCTTCGAGCAGCAACTCGATGCGATCGGCGGCCAGCTCGGCCACGCGCGCACGGCTGCTGCCGGCCAGTTGCATCGCCAGTGCCGGCGTGCGCAACGGTCCGATCTGCACCTCGGCGGCGCCATCGGCGCGCAGCAAGGCCAGCGTGCGCAGCGTGACGTGAAAGCGGATCGGCGCGCTGGTCTGCATCGAGCCCATGACGCCGATCACCAGCGTGCCGCTCTCCACACGCGTGCGCAGTTGGGGCAGCAGACGCGGTTCGGCTTCGACAACGAGCGACTCGGCGTCGCCTTGCGTGATCAGCAGCTCGCCCGGCACATCGAGCGCCACGCTGTCGAACGGCGCAACCGCGCGAACCTCGCGCTGCGTCGTGCTGCCGCCGACCGCGGGCGCCATTGCCGTGAGGGCGATGCTGCCGAGCAGTGCCGCGGCCAATGCGCCGCCACAAGTCCAGGTGGCGCGCTTCATGGCCGCGTGCTCCTGGGCCGGGCCTGCGGCAGCGCGCGCACCAGGCAGGTCGCATTGTGTGTCTCGGCCACGTACAGCGGCTGTCGGTTGCGGTCCTGCAATTGCAGCCGGGTCGTGCCTGTCTCCAGTGCGGCCGGCGCGCTGACATGCTGCTCTTCGAGGATCAGCCGGCCGTCCTGCCAACAGCGCAACACATAACCGCCGCTGTCAGCCGGGCGTGGCGCCGGACGCTTTGACTTGTCGGCGACGACGCCGGCTGCTGCCATCAACGGCAAGACCGACAACAGCGCGGCGAGCGCCGTGACTCTATTTCGTGTCGACATGGAAGGTGTCCTCGGCGAAGCCGTTGTGGGTGGTTGCGGCGAAGGCATCGCGGACCTGATCGAGCGAGGTCACTGCCAGCGGCGCGAAGTCGGTGCCGCTGACCGCCGGTGGCAGCTCGGTCATGACGTCACGCTCGGCGGCGTAGCAGGCCACCGTCTCGCGCACGCCCTTGGTGTTGGCGATGATCTGGAAGCGCTGTTTGCCCGGCAACTCGAGCCTGCTCGAGGCGCTGACCAAGGCGTCCTTGGCAAAGCGGTTGGGGAAGATGCGCTGGACCACCGCGTTCTCGTCGCGCAGGTAGCAGTAGACATGGGCATCCCGGCTGGTCTGCAGCGCCAGTTGCACCATCGCGCCGGGCGCAAAGCTCGTCGTGCCGTTGATCGAGCCGAGTGTGAGCGACAGCGCTGATGTGGTTGCTGCTGCGGGCGAGCCTTGCGCTGCAGCTGCGTTCGCGGCCGTGTTGGCGGTGGCGGCAGCGGGCGGCGGCACTTGCGACGTCACCGCGGCCACCTTGCCGTACATCGCGCGATGGTCCGAGCGCAGGTAGTCGCGGAAGAACTCGATCGTCAGCAGCGGCTCGCGCGAGTGGCCCAATGCTTCGCGATAGCGCGAGATCGCTTCCTTGAAGTCGTCGTTGACCAGGCCATCGACCGGGCCGTTGTAGACGCGGCGCGCACGCATCTGGCGCTGGAAATACTCGATCAACTCAGCCGGGTTGGCGGCCATGGCGTCGTACCAGTCGCGGATTTCATTGCTCACAGCCTGGTCGCTGTCATTGGCCCCCAGGCAGCTCCAGTACGGCACGCGTGCCAGCCGGCCGACGAGCTCGATGGCTGCCAGCTCGACCAGCGTGCGCAGGGCCTGCGAATTGCCTTCCTGGCGCGCCACGGCGACGGAGAAGCTGATGCCGAACTTCTTGATCGAGACGTCGCCGTCGATGCCCTTGCCTTCCTTGATGACGATCACCGAGTTGCGCGACGACACGCCCGAGACCACGGCCAGGTCGGCGGTCGACATCATGCTCAGGTCCAGTCCGATCACTGTGGCCTGCGCACTCTTGGCGGCACCGACGCTGAGGTAGGGCTCGATCGAGATGCCGCCATCGATGTTCTTGCGCACGATGGCGTCGTCGAACTGCGAGATCGAGCCGCGCACGCCGAACGGCGGGATCACCGCGTACGGTTCGCGCTGCTGGGCCTGGAACAGGAAGCCGATGGTGTTGCCCGAGTCCTTGCCATAGGCGATGGGCCGGATGGCGCGGCTGCGCTTGGTCATGTCCGACAGCGCCGAGATCAGCATGTCTTTGGTGCCGGCGTTGACCTTCTTGGTCTCGTCGAGGATGTCTTCGACGATTACCGACACGTCACGCACGCCGTAGTCGAGCAATGTGTTGTCCATGCAGCGCAGGCCATCGGCAAAGCTGGTGATCGATTTGTAGGGTGTCTGTGCAGGCCCTACCTTGAGCGTCTGCGCGTGCTCGAGCACCTGCTGGCGGGTCTGGGTCGCGGACTCCATCGAGGCGCAGCCGGCCAGGGCCACGGCCAGCGCCAGCGGCAGCCAGCGGGTCGACGGATGCAAAGGCAGTTTCATCGCATCGCTCCGCGCTATTTGCACTTGTTGTTGATGTTGAGGATGTCGCCCAGCACGACGACGTTGATATCGACCGGCGCGAAGCCGATGCGACGG
This sequence comes from uncultured beta proteobacterium, assembly GCA_963706685.1. Taxonomy (GTDB): domain Bacteria; phylum Pseudomonadota; class Gammaproteobacteria; order Burkholderiales; family Burkholderiaceae_C; genus CADEEN01. The sequence continues at coordinate 25,402 of CAVPMY010000017.1, read as the reverse complement.
TCGGCGACCAGGTTGCCGATGTTGACGCTGCCGCATTCCTGAGTCGGGTCCGTGCCGTTCTTGTCGCCGCCTTGCTGCTTGAGCCTGGCGTCCTTCATCGAGTTGGCGCGCGCCTTCTGCTTGGCGATGTCGGCGGCCATGTCGGGATCGATGTCCAGCGGCTCCGTGGTCGGCACGGCGAAGGCAATCGCGCAATGCAGCGCCAATGCGGCGCCCAGCCATGGCGTCATCCGGTGCGACGATGTCGGTGAGTTCATGGCGTGGTCCTCGAAGAAGGTAGAGAAAACACAGGCGAAAGGCGCGGGCCTTGCGGCTGGGTTTTCAGTTGACAACGGGGAAAGAAAAAGGACCGCGGCGGCGCAGGCGCCGCCGCGGGCCAGGGACAAGCACCAGGCTCAGTCAGCGACGCCGACCTTGATCGACTGCTCGTTGCGGCTGCCCGATTGCGTCTGCGCCACGTTGGTCGCGGTGACGTTCGAGGTGCCCGCACCGAATGCACGGGCGCCGGCCTTGCCGATGATCATCTTTTGCGTGTTGCGGCTGCCCGACTGCGTCTGGCGCAGGTTGCTCGCGTTCACGCGTGCCGTGCCGCCCGAGAAGGCGCTGGACTCGGCGGTGCCGACTTCCATCTCTTGCGTGTTGCGGCTGCCCGACTGGGACTGGTTGGCGTTGTTCAGGTTCACGGTCGAGCTTTGGGCCATGGCGGCGCCGGCGGCTGCGAAGGAAGCCAGAACGATGAGGGACTTGACTGCTTTCATGATTTCACTCCATTGGGGTGGTTGAGGGTGGTGGCTTGCATAAGCGCGTTGCCGGTCCATCAGTTGCTGTGATGTGCGTGGCGGTTCAACGCAAACACGCCGAACGACCCCCTAGGTTCGCTGCCTGGTTCACTGCACGCTGAACTCCACGAGCTCGACGTTCGTCGATTGCCGCAGCGTGCCGCCGACGGTGGTGGTGATCTCGTGCTTGACGATGCGCTTGGCCTTGCTCGCGTACCAGATGCGGTGTTCGGTGACGACGACGCCGGAGCGCCCCGCGCCACGGGCTTGCGCCTGGCCGCGCAGCACGACCTTCTGCGCGTGGAACCTGCCTGCGGCGACTTGCACGTCCTCTTCGCCCTCGATGCTCGCGCGCAGCGGTACGGTGGCCTGCTCCACCTGTTGCGACAGGTCGGCGCCCTGCAGCGCCGGGCCGATCAAGCCCGCGGCCTGCAGGTACGGCGCGAACTCCGCCGGCGTCACACTGGCATCGGAGCCGTTCGCAAAAGCCGCGGCGAGGGCCACGCGCGCCATGCGCGGCTTGGCGTCGATGCTGGTCGTGCGGCTTTCGGCGATGGCCAGTGGGCCGACCTCTTCAACCCGGGCCGTGACGATCAGCTCACCGAGCCGGAACTGGTCTTGCACGCGGTAGCGCCAGCTGTCGCCAACCTGCGGCAGCCGGTTGTTGGCCGCCAGCACAGCCGGTGCGGCAGCGGGCACGAGCGCATCGAGGCGCGATTGCGCAAGCGCGGCGAAGCGCCCCCGCGGGTACTGGTGCAGATAGGCACGCAGATCGACGGCGCGGCCACTGTCCTGCACGCTGTTCCAGAAGGCGAGTTCGGTCGCGGCGTCCACATCGGCCGCGCCGTCGCGAGCAGGCGCTGCCGCGCGTACGAAGGCGAACTCGCCTTGCAGCGACGAGCTCTCCCACGGCACCTGCGCTTCGCGCGAGGCCCGCACCATGGCTTCGCGCACGCGCTTGAACACATGCTCCACCGGCAGCCCGGGCGTCAGCAACTGGCGCGCAAACTGTTGCGCATACAGGCCGTTCTTGTCGTTGGGTCCGCCCAGGCCGTCGGCGGCGAGCTTGCCCGGTGCGGTGGCATAGGCGAGCAAAGTACCGACGGGGGCGTCCATCTGCGCCAGGCCCTGCGTGGTGCGTCCGCTCCTGGCCGATGCCGCGGCGAACGGATTGTTGCGGCAGGCATCGAGGACGACGATGTTGACGCGGCTCTTGGCTGCGGACATCCGCGACAGGATGAACGACAGGTCGATGCCGGCCAAGGCGATCTCGTCTTCGCTGCGAATGTCGGCGTCGATCGGGATCAGGTAGTTGCGATCGCGCAGCTGCAGGCCATGCCCGGCGTAGTAGAGCACCGCCACCGAGTTCTCATTCAGGCGCTCGCCGAAGGCGCGCAGCGCGCCGAGCAGGCCGCGGCGGTCGAGGTTCTCGGCCAGTGTCACGTCGAAGGCCGCCTGCTGCAGCGAGGCTGCGACCAGGCGGGCATCGTTGACCGGGTTGTCGAGCGGATCGACGCGATAGCTGGCGTTGCCGATGACCAGCGCAACGCGCTGCTCGTCGGCCCACGCCAGCGCGCAGAACAGCCAGAGTGCGAGGATCAACGCCGGGCGCCTCACCGCGGGCACTCCAGCAGGCAGGCCAGGGCCGCGGGCGGCGGCAGGCCATCGAAGACCAGGAAGTCCTTCGCTGCAGCCGCGCCGTGGCACCACCAGATGCTGTGCGCGCCGCGGCCTTCGAACGTCCGCAGCACCGCAGCGGCCAGGGCCTCGTCGGCGCGTGACGCCTGTCGCGCCGAGGTCACGGTCGCCGGTGGCGGCAGTGCCGACAGACATTCCTCGAAATCGTCGAGCGTGTGTTGATTGTCGAGCGTGAAGCGCATGGCGGCGACGACGCTCGACAGCCACGGTCGTGCCGCCAGCGACTGCGCCAGCGTGGCCATCGGCTGGGCCACGGTGAGCGGAAAACGGCGGCCTGCGCGATCGGTGCTGTGCATCAACAGCCCGGCCCAGGCGAGTGGATCGACCACGCCTGCGCCGATCCAGAAGCGGCGCACCGGCGCCAACGCGGCGGCGTCATGGCTGCGGCTCGTGCCGGACTCGTCGCGCATCAGCAGCAGGCCGCGCTGCAGCCAATCGTCCCAGCGGCCGACAAAACCCGCCGGCAGGCGGCGCATCGCAAAGTCGCCCAGCCCCGGCAGCTTGCCGTACCAGCCGGCGGCCTGGGTGGGGTTGATCAGATTCACAACCGGTTCGGGCATTGGAACGGCTCCAGGTCCTGGCGCAGCAGCGGGTTGCGCGCGCTGGTGCTTCGCACCTCGAAGCGCGCCTTGCGGCCTTCGACGTCGAAGCTGATCAACACGCGATCGGCTGACGCGCCGCGCTCCACGCGTGCGCGGTCGAGCAGGCGCAGCAGCGCCCACGGTCCCTTGAAGGTGTAGCCGCTGCCCGTGGTGGGCGTGAGCAGCACATGCACACCGTCGGCCACGGTTCCCGTGGCCAGCCAGTCGATGCTCTGTGGCTGCTTGGTGTCACGCCGGAAGCGCAGCTTCTGTCCATCGACATCGAGCGAGAATTCTGCGGCACCGGCATCGAGTTCGAGCAGGCGGAACTCGAGCCGCGTGCCCAGCGCACGGCCACCGTCGCGGAAGAACGCGTCACGGATCGACTGCGCACGCTGGAACGGCGCGGCCATGTCGGTGCGCGCGCTCTCCGGGTAGGACGCCAGATGGGTCTGGAAGAAGCCGTCGATGAGCCCGCCGGCACCGAAGGTGCGAGCGAACTCGTCGCGCGTCATCTCGTCGACGGCGTCGCGCACGAACGGGTAGTGATTGGCCACCGCACGCGAGCAGGCCGGCGTGATCTCGCGCGCCATCTCGCGCGACAAGGGCTCCCGCACCGCCGCCAGCAACTGGCCGGCCAGGGTGGTGTGCAGTTGCGTCAGCAAGCCGTTGAGGGGCCCCGGCGCGTCCTGCGCGGCCTGTGCCAACTCGCGCATCAGCTCGCGCAGCCCGTCGCTGGGCGGCGGCAGTGCCTTGCGTTGCGTGGCTTCGGCCACGGCGCCGACAAGCGTGGCCAACTTACCCAGCAAGGCCTGGGTCTTGACGATCGCAGGCGTTGCACCGTCGACATGGTTGCGCAGCGCTGCAAACCAGGTCTGCGCCGAACCGGCGCTGGTCTCGCGCACGGCCGCGCGCAGCAGCGCGAGCAAGGGCATGTCGGCTTGCGACAGCGCGCGCGCCAGACCTGCGCTGTCTTTCAGATCGTCGGTGGGCGCCAGGCGCAGATCGTCGAGCAGCGTCTGCCAATGGACGGCGTTGTCGATCGAGAACAGGCGCTCGACCTCCTCGGCCAGCCCCGGCGCTGCGGCTGCTGCGGGCGCCTCGCCAAGGACCCAGATCTGTTCCTGCGCCAGTTGCGCCAGCACGCGATTGGTGCGCTCGCGCAGGCGTTCGCGCGGCAGGCCCGCCTCGACACGCGGTGCCGGGGCATCGGCCAGCGGGGCGCCGCTGACGCGAACCAGCACGCCAGCGGCATGGAGTACCAGCCGCGGCGCGTTCGCATTGATCTGCTGCAGGCGCGTGGCGGCGCGCTGTGCGAGCGGCACGCGCTGCACGCGCGTGCGCGCGCCGGCGATCAGTTGCGCATCGGCTCGCGACGGCGCGCCGACCTCGCCGCCGGCCAGCAACTGGTCGAGGTGACGCAGAAGTGCGGCACGTTCGGATGCGCTCACCGTCTCCGGCAGGCTCACATGCCAGTCGTTGGCGAGGTACTCGCGCAGTGCGGTGCTGTCGAAGTGCTTGCCGCCGAAGAGCATCAGGTAGGCGCGCAGCGTCTCGTAGGTGCGCACCACGGGTTCGTCGCCGGCATTGCGCAGCTTGTCTTCCAGACGCGCCGCGATGCGCGGCAGGAAGGCTTGCCTGAGCAGACGCCGGTAGCTGTCGGCGGCGGCCGTGGCAAGCATGTCGCGCCGCTCCAGCAGGCGATCGGCAACGCCGCCGTCGTCCGAGCGGTCGGCCTCGGCAGCGGCCAGCGCATCGAGCGCCGGCAGCAGCGCTGTCAGATCATTGGCGCGCCGTGCGCGCGCCACCGCGGCCTCAAGTGACGGCAGCTGCCCGGCGTAGACATCGATCGCGCTCGATTGGCGCTCGAAGCTGCGCCAGACGGCGCCGGCTGCGAGCAGCAACACGGCCGCCATGGCGGCGACTGCGGCCCGCGCGACGAGACGGCGAGACTGGGCGCCGCGCATGGTGGTGCCCGCCAGGCCGCTTTCGGCGAAGACGACATCGCGCAGCAAGCGCGTGACGAAGAACGAGCGGCTGCCGGCGTGGTCTTTGTCGGGCGCGATGGACGTCGCCGGCAGGTCGAGGACACGGGCCATGCCGGTGGTGGCGTCCATCGGCAGGGCGGCCTGCGCGGCGCTCGTGAAATACAGACCACGCAACATCGGACGGCCTGCGCGTGACTTGGCCGACTCTGCGGCCAGCACGGCGTGCAGCAGTTCGCCGGCGGCGCGGTTGAGGACACGCCACTGCTGGGGAAAGGCGTGCAGCGCAGCGCGGTGCTCGCGGTGGGCTTCGATGCCGAGGCGGTCGAGCATCTGCTCGTGCAGCCGCCCGTCGAGCTCGGCCAGGTCATGGCGCCATTGCGAAGGATCGGCGCCTGGCGGCACGGTCACACCCCAGACCTGCGCGCGCGCGTTGTCGTCCAGGTGCGCAAAGAACTCCGCAAAACCCGGCAGCAGATCGGTCTTGGTCACCAGCAGATAGACCGGCACGTCGATGGCCAACCGCTCGGCCAGTTCGTCCAGCCGCGCCCGCAGTTCGCGCGCATGTGCGGCCACGTGTTCGGGCCTGGCACGCAACAGATCGCTCGCGCTCACGGCCAGCAGCACACCATTGATCGGCTGGCGCGGCCGGTGGCGCTTCAACAGCGAGAGGAACCCCTGCCATGCGGCGCTGTCGGCATCGCGGTCGCTGTCTTGCGTCGTGTAGCGCCCGGCGGTGTCGATCAACACGGCTTCGGACGCAAACCACCAATCGCAGTTTCGCGTGCCGCCGATGCCGCGCATGGCTTCGTTGCCTGAGCCGTCCGACAACGGAAAGTGCAGGCCGGAATTGATGAGCACGGTGGTCTTGCCTGCGCCCGGCGCACCGATCACCACGTACCACGGCAGCTCATGAACGAAGGGCCGGCCGAGCAAGGCGCCGAGCCAGCGGGTACGCTGGCCAGGGCGGGCCAGGCGCAGGCTGCGCAATTGCGCCAGCGCTTGCTCGAAGCGCTGGCCGAGCACGGCCACTTCGCGGCGTCCGCGCTCGGCGCCTTCGAACTGCGCCGGTGCGCCCCGCGCGAGTTGCGCGAGGAACGCGCGATTGCGGCGCGCCGACAGCAGGCGTCGCGCCAGCAGCGTGGCCACGGCCAGCCACAGCACCGCGGCCACGGCCAGCAGTCGTGCGGCGGGTGTGGTCAGCGGCGCCTGGCCAGCGACCTCGACCAGGGGTGCCAGGAACCAGGCCAGGACGGCTGCGGCGCAGACGCCCATGGCGCTGGCCAGCACGCGCCAGTCGGCGCGGTCGAGTTGACGGGACAGGGCGCGGATCATGCTGCGAATCGGCTCGTGCCAGCGGACATCGGGGTCTTGCTCACGGTGTTGCCTCGTCGGGACGCGGCAGCCGCAGCTCGATGTCGATGCGGCGGTTGAGTGCACGGCCGGCCGCCGTGGTGTTGGGTGCGCGGGGTTCGAACTCGGCCCGGCCCTCGGCACGCGCCGGGGCCACGCGCTGGGCCATCAGGGCGTCGGCCACGGCTTGCGCACGGGCCCGCGTGAAGTGCCAGTTCGACGGGTACTGCAGGGAGTTCAGTGCCTCGTCGTCGCCATGGCCGACCACCGCCACCTCGCCGCCTGCGCCTGGTGCGCCCATGACGCCGCGCAGCGCTTGCGCGACGCGCGACAGCAGGTCGCTGGCCAGCGGCGTGAGCCGCGCACTGCCGTCGACGAACAAGGCATCGGCCGGCAGTGTGACCAGCGAGCGCTGCGCTTCGTCGCGCACTTCGAGCCTTGCCGCCGCGGCGTCGGCCTGCAGCTCGCTCGCCAGTCGCGGTCTGGCCGCTGCCCGGGCTGGCGCGCCCTGCAAGGCCGCAGGCAGCGATGCGATGCTCGAATGCACCGGGCGGGCCAGCACATCGAGCCGCGCGTTGAGCGCAAACCACAGCGCCAGCAGCAGTGCGCCGCCGACGCTGGTCACGACCCACAGCGGCAGCACGGTGACAGCGCGACGGCGATGGCTGGCCCGGCCTTGCCAACGCGGCGACAGGGCCTGCGCCGTTGCTGCATTGGCTCGCTGCCGGGGCAACAGCTCGCGCAGGCGCGCGGCCAGCGCGTCGAGCTGCGCCTGCGCATGAGGCGTGTTGCGCAGACGACCCTCGAAACCAAGAGCGATGCAGACGTAGTACAGCTCGATCAACGGCGCGTGGGTGATGGGGTCCTTGATCAGGCCCGGCAGCAGGTCGAACGGGTCGTGGCCGGCGTGGTGTCCGTTGTCGAGCGCGTGCAGCAGGCTGTGCCGGGCCCACTGGCCCTGTGCACCCCACGCCGTACTGGCGATGATCTCGTCGACAAAGCTGCACAACAGCCTGCGCGCCGCGGTGATATGGGCTGGAACCACACCGCGGGCCGTGGCATCGGCGGCGAAGGCCGACAGGTGTTCGAGCAACTGCGCTTGCAGCACGGCCGGCGTGGCGAGGCCGCTGGCGGCGCGCAGGCGCGGCAACGCTTCGAGCAGCGAATCGGCGGCACGCAGCAGCGCGCTGCCGGGCTGCCTGTCCTGATGGCGCCGTGCCGGTACGGGCAACGGCAAGGCGTTGGGCACAGCGGCAGGCGCAGGCGTCTCGGCGTCGGCGTCAGGGCGCGGGCGGCTGTCGCCTCCTCTGTGCGCATCGCGCCTCGACGGGCACAGCTGCGCGAAAACGATTCGCGATCCTGTGCGCTTTCGATCGACGGCAGCAACGCGAGCACGAGGGCCTCGACCGTGCCGTGCCGCTGCGCTGCGCGTCGCACCAGCGTTTGCGCCAGCGGGCCGACAAAGCGCGCCAGGTCTTGCTCGATGACTGACAGTACTGCGGGCGGGCAGGGGTTCGGCGCCGCTTCGATCAGCGGTGTGACCACGGAGGGAGCGCCGAGCCGTGTCGGCGGCACGATGCGGATGGTCTCGGTCTCGTCGGCCATCGTGCCGCGGCTGAATGCGGCGTCGGCTGGTCGTGGGTCGCGATGATCGGCGCGGGTCATGGTGCGCATGATGCGAATCTCAGCCGCGCGCGATATCCCCCAAAGGTTGGAATGCGGGCCTTGCACCACGCTCATCCCCTGCTGTTCTTGGGATGAACTCCCTAACTCGTTGGCGAGCGTGCCGCCTCGATCGCCGAGCGGAGCGCCGAACAGAGCGCTGCGGGGTCAGTGGGCGCGCCGGCTGTCCGGTTCTGGCGCGGGGCACCACGCGACGTACGACTTCGGAATGCCCAGCACGGTCTCGACAAAGATCTGCGCTTCAGGGAACAGGGCCTGCATGCGCTCGCGCGTCAGCAGGCGCGTGTCGCTGACCGAGTCGGCCCACTCGGGCAGCGTCTCGTGCCAGCGGGAAACGATGCGCTCGCGCATCGCCTCCGGGTAGAACCACCAGAATGGCATGCCGGTGTGGGCCTCGATCGGGAACCAGCGGGCCGGCGTCTGCACCCAATAGGCTTTGCCGAGCCGGCGCACTTCGTGTGCGAAGGCGTCCTGCCTGTCTTCGGCGCCGACATGTTCGATGACGCTGTTGCTGAAGACGATGTCGTAGCTCTGGTCGCGCATGCCGCTGACATTGCAGGCGTCGCCTTCGACGTAGGAGAACGAGTGTTCACCTGTTTCGGGCGTCATCTCGGTGCCGGGCAGGTTGAGCACGGTGATTCGCAGCGGGCCCGGCGTATCGCGCCAGATCGATGCCTGTCCACCCAAGTCCAGGACGGACGCCCCCTGCCTGATCGGCAGGCGACGCGTCATCTGCTGCATGCGACGCCGACGCGCCCAACGCGACACACGTTCGACCAGGCCGAAGTAAAGGCGGTGACGAAGGACGGCGAGATGCATCTAGCGGACGATGAACGCTGCGTCAATTGCAGCACAAGCGCCGGCACGATCTTCCGGTACCAGCTGTAAATGCCGTAACGGGCGTGTGCGCCCGACCGGTCCCCGACGAGAACGGCCGCTGAGGACCGGAGAGCGCTCGTCAGACAATGTTGTCCAGCAGGTTCTTCACCGTGGCCCGCTGCCATCAGGCAGCCATTGGCCGTCCACCAGAACCTCGGCGGGCCCGAATTGCGCCTTGTAGGCCATCTTCGGGCTGTCGGCGATCCAGTAGCCTAGATAGAGATGCGGCAGTTGCAGCACGCGGGTCTGCTCGATCTGCCAAAGCACGCTGTAGGTGCCGAAGCTGGCGCCGGCATCGGGCTCGTAGAAGGTGTAGACGGCGGACAAGCCGTCATCGAGCACGTCGAGGATGGAGACCATCTTCAGCGCACCGAGCCGGACCTCGCCGTTTGGGCCCTCGCTGGCCGGTTCTCGGAATTCGACCAGCCGCGAGTTGACGCGGCTTTGCAGCAGGAATTGCGTGTACTGGTCGATGCTGTCGTGGTCCATGCCGCCGCCGGCATGGCGGCCGCTCTGGTAGCGCAGGTAGAGCTGGTAGTGCTCGGGCATGAAGCCCAGGCGCAGCACGCGTGCCACCAGGTGATGGTGACGCTTCCACGCCCGGCGCTGGCTGCGCGTGGCCTCGAACCTTGCCACCGGCACGCGCAGCGGCACGCAGGCCCGGCAGCCGTCGCAGTGCGGGCGGTAGGTGAACATGCCGCTGCGGCGAAAACCTGCGGCCACGAGGCCTGAATACGCGTCGGCATTGATCAGGTGGCTCGGCGTGGCCACTTGCGAGCGCGCCAACCGCCCCGGCAGGTAGCTGCAGGGATAGGGCGCCGTGGCGTAGAACTGCAGCGACGCGAGCGGTAGTTCCTTGAGGGCGGTCATTTCGCAGTGGCGGGCATCAACAGCGCCCAGTGCAACGGATCATAGGTCCAAGCGGGTGGACCGGGCTGCCCCAAGGTCAGTGCCAGGTGGTGCTCGAAGGCACGGCGCGGTATTTCGCGCGCACCGAAGCTGGCCAGATGCGCCGTGGCCTGCTGGCAGTCGATGAGCTCGATACCGTGGCCGCGGCAAAAGGCGACCAGCGCGGCCAACGCGATCTTCGAGGCGTCGCTGGCCTGGGCGAACATCGACTCGCCGAAGAACATGCGGCCGATGCCCACGCCATACAGCCCGCCGACCAGCCGGCCGTCAACCCAGGTCTCGACGCAGTGCGCCGCACCGGCCTGGTGCCACTCGGCATAGGTGTGCCGCAGCGCCGGCACGATCCAGGTGCCGCGCTGGCCGCTGCGCGGCGTGTTGGCGCAGTGGGCAATGACACGTTCGAATGCGCTGTCGAAGCGAATCTCGCAGCCGGGCGTGGCCAGAAACGAGCGCAATTTCTTCTTCAGCGAGCGGTGCAATCTGAACTCGGCGGTCGGCAACACCATGCGCGGATCGGGCGACCACCACAGCACTGGCTGACCGGGGCTGTACCAGGGGAAGATGCCGCGGCGGTATGCAGCTTCGAGCCGCCGCGTGGTCAGCGCGCCGCCGGCGGCCAGCAGGCCGGGAGCGTCACTGTCGGGCCCGAGCGCTTGCGTCGTGGCGGGAAACGGCGTGCCGTCGTCATCACCGAGCCAAGCCAGCACGGGGTCGATCAACCGCAAGCCGCTTCTGGGCAGCTCATGCCACCCGGCCGAACCACCAGACCGACAGCCCTGCCGCCAGCAGCGTGAGCAGTGCCCCGAGCGCCGCGAACAGCGCGCTGATCTCCGTCTCCTTCTTGTGAGAAGACAGCCGCGTGCCGAGCGATTGATAGACCTTCTTCAGGTCGAGCGCGGTGCCGGCATAGAAATACTCGGCGCGTGTGGCGCTGGCCACTTGCTTGAGCGTTTCTTCGTCCAGGCGCACGCGCATGCTCCAACCCTCGAAGCCGATCGTGTCGCCCTCCTTGGTGCCGATGCCCACGGTATAGACCTTGACACCGCGGTCGGCCGCCATGCGCGCGGCGTCCATCGAGTCGGGGCCGGTGGTGCGCTGGCCGTCGGTGAGCAGGATGATCGCGGCCGAGTTGTAGCTGCCGGGCTCGACGGGGGTGAAGTCCTTGACCTTCTCCGGTTTACTGTCGCCGAGCGCCTGCGGCATCATGCGCGCGCCGGTGACCTGCGACAGGTCGATGCCGGCATCCGGGAAGATCGCGGCCAGGCTGAGGATGAGGCCGCTGCCGATGGCCGTGGCGCGTTGCAACTGGAAGCGGTCGATCGACGCGACCACGTCTTCGCGCGACAGCGTCGGGGGCTGCACGATGGCGGCGGTGCCGGCAAACGAGACCACGCCGACACGCACCGAACGCGGCAACTCGGCGATGAAGGCCTTGGCGGCGTTTTGCGAGGCGACGAGCCGGTTGGGCTCGACATCGGTGGCGCGCATCGAGCCGGACACATCCATCGCCAGGATGACCGTCTGCTCGACCAGCGGCAGCGTCAGCACAGCCATGGGCCGCGAGCTGGCGATGATCAGCGAGGCCAGCGCCAGCAGCAGCAGCGCTGGCGGCACATGGCGCCGCCACAGGCGCTGCGAGCCCATGGCCTCCTTGACCACCGCCAGGCTCGACCAGGAAACGGTCGTCTTCTTGCGGCGCTTGAGCAGCCAAAAATACACCAGCACCAGCAGCGGCAGCAACAACAGCAGCCAGAGTGCCTCGAGCCAGAGGAAATTCATGCACGCCTCCTTGCTGGATTGTGCAGGGCCGTTGCGCCGGCCGCCAACCGGTTGCGCTGGCGTCGCGCATCGACAAAGGACAGGATCGAATCGCCGAGATCGGCGTCGGTCGGCAACTCCAGCGTGTCGACACCGGCGCGGACCAGCGAGGTGCGCAATTCCTGCTCACGGCGCGCTGCCGCGGCCTCGAAGCGCTGGCGAAAACCTCGCGCTCCTGTGTCGACAAAAACCTGCTCGCCCGTTTCAGCGTCCTGCATCAGCACCATGCCGAGTTCGGGCAGCGTCATCTCCAGCGGGTCGTACAGGCGCACGGCGACGACGTCGTGGCGCTGCGCCAGGCGAGCCATCGGCGCTTCCCAGCCCGACTCGCTGATGAAATCGGAGACGACAAAAATCGACGAGCGGCGCTTGATCGACGGCCGCGCCCGCTCAATCAGATCGGACAGCCGCGTCGTGCCGGTGGCCGAGGCCGAAGGCCGCGCGCGCATGCGCTGCATCAGGTGCAGCAGGTGCATGCGCCCGCTCTTGGGCGGCAGCACCGTGTCGAGCGACGAACCGTAAAGCACCGCGCCGGCGCGGTTGCCATGGCGCAGCACCAGGCTGGCCATCACCGCCACGAAGTCTTCGGAGACTTCGCGCTTGCGGCGCTGCGAGCCGAAGTCGACCGACGGCGACAGGTCGAGCAGGAACCAGGCCGTGAGGTCACGCTCCTCGGTGAACTGGCGAACGTAAGGGATCGACAGGCGCGCAGTGACGTTCCAATCGATGTGGCGCACGTCGTCGTGCAATTGGTACTCGCGCAGATCGGCCAGATCGACGCCGTGGCCGCGGAACAGCGTGCGGTAGTCGCCCTGCAAGGTGCCGTCCAGGCGCTTCAACACCGTCCACTCCAGCTTCTGCAGCAGGCGCTGGGGCGACAAGGTCTCAGCCATTGGCCGCCCTCAGCGGCTTCGCGGGTGCCGGCACCGACTTGGCGATGCGCTCGACGAACGTGTCGGCCGTGACGCCGTCGGCCATCGCTTCGTAGGTCAGCGTGATGCGGTGGCGCAGCACGTCGGGCACGAGGTCCTGCACATCTTCGGGCAGCGCGTAGTTGCGTCCGCGCAGGAAGGCCAGCGCACGCGCGCCCTCGATCAGCCAGATCGTGGCCCGCGGGCTGGCGCCGAAGGCCACGTACTTGGCCAACTCGCCTTGGCCGACTTTCGCGGGCTCACGCGTCGCCGCCACGAGTTTGACGGCATAGTTGATCAGCGACGGATCGACATAGGCCTGACGGCACTCGCGCTGCAGTTGCGCCAACTGTTCGGTGGTGATGACTGCGCCGATCTCGATGGCCGGCCCGATCACCCGCTCGACGATCACGAATTCTTCTTCCTCGCTCGGGTAGCCGACCAGCACCTTCATCATGAAGCGATCGACCTGCGCCTCGGGCAGCGGGTAGGTGCCTTCGGTTTCGATCGGGTTTTGCGTGGCCATGACCAGGAAGGGCTCGGGCACGCGATGTGTCTCGCCGGCGATCGTCACCTGACGCTCCTGCATCACTTCGAGCAGCGCGCTCTGCACCTTGGCCGGCGCACGGTTGATCTCGTCGGCCAGCAGCAGGTTGGTGAACACCGGCCCGAGCGTGGTCGAGAACTCGCTGCTCTTCTGGTTGTAGACACGCGTGCCCACCAGATCGGCCGGCACCAGGTCGGGCGTGAACTGGATGCGCTTGAATTGACCGGAGAACGAGCGCGCCAATGTCTTCACCGTCAGCGTCTTGGCCAGGCCGGGCACGCCTTCGACGAGCAGGTGTCCCTGGGCCAGCATGGCCACCAGCACACGTTCCAGGAACTGGTCCTGGCCAACGACGATGCGCTTGACCTCATAGAGCAATTGCTCCATCAGGGTGCCGGACTCGCTCGCATTCATGCGCTCTGACATTCATGTCTCCTAAAACGGTGGCATTCCTGCGGCCTGCGCCGCATTTTCAATGGGCACCGCAAATCCGATGCCAACAAAGAAGCGCTCGCTGGTCGGGTTGTAGATGGCCGTGACGATGCCGACGACTTCTCCGTCGTCAGTCACCAACGGGCCGCCGGAGTTCCCGGGATTGGCGGCGGCATCGAACTGGATCAGGTTGGTCAGGATGCGCTGACCCTCTGGCGAACGGAACTCCCGCTTCAGGCCCGAAATCACGCCGTGGGACACGGACGGACCGATGCCGAACGGGAAGCCGACGGCGGTGACACGGTCGCCGGGCGAGAGGTCGCCGGTGCTGCGCATCGTCGCGGCCTGCAGATCGTCCGGAATCTTGCGCGCCTTGAGCACGGCAAGGTCGTTTTCCGGTTGCAGGCCGGCGATGTCGGCATCCGACTCCAGGCCATCGGCGAAGATCACCTTGATGCGGCGCGCGCCGTAGACCACGTGCAGGTTGGTCAGGATGGTGCCGTTGTCGACGATGACGACGCCGGTGCCCAGGCCGCGCTCGTCGGGCTCTTCGTACTCGGGGCCCACGAACGGTTTGGCCTTGCTGTTTTTTGCCGGTGGTTTGGCGGCCCCTTCCTTGTCTTCGGGCTTGGACAGGGCCACCACCTTGACCACCGAGCCGCGTATTGCGGCAAAGGCCTTGGCCGCGGGCGCGGGCAGCGGTGTCTTGGTCAATGTGTGCAAGACCGCGCGATCGATATCGCGTTGTGTCAATGCTCTGGGCAGCTTCGGGCCGTACTGCCAGCCGGCGGCCAGCACGATCAGCAGCGCCAGCGAGGCCAGCATGGCGAAGCGCCAGTGCCGGCGCCGCGGTGTGGCGGCGTCCGCTGCCGGCGCAGGTGCCACGCTGGGCGTTGACACGACCTGGGGATCGGCCGGCAACGGTGCGGCCGACCGCCGGGGGGCGCTGTAGAGCGGGGTTCGCTTCATGCCGTTCGGCTCCTGCTGCGCGACGGGCCGAGAGGGGTTCGGGCCTGCACAGGTGGGACAGTAGCACGGTGTGGATGCCCCTGCACGACGACAATCCCCCGCAGATGTGGATCGACAGCCATTGCCACCTCGACGCCACCGAATTCGAGGGTGACCGCGATGCCGTGATCGAACGCGCCCGGGCGGCCGGTGTAGCCAGGCTGGTCATTCCCGCAGTCAACGCGGCCTCGTTCGTGCGCGTGCGCTGCCTGGCCCATGAGGCGGGCCTCGCCTACGCGCTGGGCATCCACCCGCTCTATGTCGACCGGGCGGCCGATGACGACCTGGACAAGCTGTCGCAGGCGCTGCAAGCCTGCAAAGACGACCCGCGGCTGGTGGCCGTGGGCGAGATCGGACTCGACCACTTCGTGCCGGGAGGTGATCGCGAGCGCCAGGAGCGCTTTTACATGGCGCAGTTGAAGCTGGCCCGCGCCCATGGCCTGCCGGTGATCCTGCATGTACGTCGATCGGCCGACGGACTGCTCAAACAGCTGCGCCGCATCGAGGTTGTCGGCGGCATTGCGCATGCCTTCAACGGCAGCGACGAGCAGGCGCAGCAGTTCGCGGCGCGCGGCTTCAAGCTCGGCTTCGGCGGCGCGATGACCTTCGAGCGTGCGTTGCAGATTCGCCGCCTGGCCGCGGTCGTGGCTGACGACGTGCCGGTGCTCGAAACCGACGCGCCGGACATGCCGCCTCAGTGGTTGTACGTGCGCGCTGAAGATCGCGCTTCACAACCGCCGGCGCGCAACGAGCCGTCACAGTTGCCACGCATTGCGAACACATTGGCAACGCTGCGTGGCTGGACGCTGGACGAGACGGCCTTGCGCACCAGCGCCAACGCGAGAGCGGCCTTGCCGCGCTTGCAATGAGCAGCACTCCATTGTCGGGCCTGGCGCCCATCGCACGCCGCGACGCCCGCCTGCTCGTGCTCGGCAGCTTTCCCGGCGTGGCCTCGTTGCAGTCGCAGCAGTACTACGCCCATCCGCGCAACCTGTTCTGGCCGATCCTGTCGGCGCTGTGGGACGTGGACCTGGTGGCGTTGCCCTATGCGCAACGCGTCTCGCATGCCCTGCGCCATGGCCTGGCGATCTGGGACGTCTACGCCGCCTGCCGCCGCGAGGGCAGCCTCGACAGCGCCATCGAGGATGCGCAGCCCAACGATCTGACCGGGCTCGTCGCGCGGCTGCCGACATTGGCCGCCATCGCGCACAACGGCGGCGAATCGGCGCGCTCGATGCACATCACGCGCGAACTCGGCATGCCGGTGCACCGGCTGCCGTCGACGAGCCCGGCCAACGCGAGCTGGACCTTCGAGCGCAAGCTGGCGGCGTGGCGCGAGGTGTTTGCGCAGCATGGCCTGCTGGACGCGGGGTCGCGCGGTCAGCCGTAGGCATTCCGCAGCGCGGCGTCGCGTGTGTCGTACTCGACGAACTCGAACTGCACGTCGTCGCCCTGCATGAAGTACACGCTGCGCCGGTGCGGCGTCTGGCCGCCCCAATGGTCGAGCGCGTATCCGGCCGACTGCAGACGATCGACCACCGCTTGCAACGACGGCACAACGATGCCCACATGCTTGACGCCGCTGTGGTGCGAGCGCCAGTGCGGTGCCGGGCCGTCGCCGCCGCTTTGCAGCGCGATGTACTGCTCGTCGTCGCCGACGTGAAGCCAGCGGATCGGCTTGCCGAACCAGTCCATCGTGCCGCCGCCGCGCACTCGCCAGCCGGGGATGGCGGTGGTGATGAACTGCACGGCGAGGTCGATGTCCTGCACGGTGGCGTTGACATGTTCGACGTAGAACAGAGGGTGGGCTGTGGCTGTAGCGGGCAGGGCGGTCATGGCAGTCTCCAATGGGGATGAAAGGCTGTCGTAACCATAGAACCTCAACTAAGCTCGAGGTCAAGCCCGACCCCCACGAAATGAACCCTCGACTCCAGGAAAGCACCGGCGCGACCCCATGGACCCTGACCGTGGGCGAGGTCGCGCGCCGCAGTGGGGTTGCTGTGTCGACCCTGCACTTCTACGAAGCCAAGGGCCTGATTCGCAGCCAGCGTTCGGCCGGCAACCAGCGGCGCTATGCACGCGATGTGCTGCGCCGGGTGGCGGTGATCCGCACCGCACAGCGCGTCGGCATCGCGCTGGACCGTATCTCCGCCGCACTGGACACCTTGCCGCAACGCCAGGCACCGACGCGCGCCGACTGGTCGCGTCTGTCGCGGCAATGGCGCGACGAACTGAACCAGCGCATCGCGCAGCTGGAGAAACTGCGCGACACGCTAGACGAGTGCATCGGCTGCGGCTGCCTGTCGATCAAGCGCTGCGCCCTGCGCAATCCGGGCGACACGCTGGGCCGCGACGGTCCGGGGCCGCGTCGCTGGATGATCGATTCGAAACCGTGACGGCGGGGCAAAGCGGGTATCGTGCAGCCATGTGCGACCACACCGCCGACCTGCCATTCGCCACCATTTCCGAGCACGACGGCGTGCGCTTTCTGCACCTCGACACGCCCTGGGTGCAGGGTGCGATGCTGATCGGCGAGCCGCGCGTCATCGTGCTCGAATATGTGCAGCGCATGATGGCGTGGATGTTGTGGCGGCCGAGCGCCGAAGTCGCGGCCGGGCATGCGGTGCAGCTCGGCCTCGGTGCGGCGTCGATCACGCGTTTTTGCCACTCGGTGCTGCGCATGCCACGGGTGACCGCGGTCGAGCTCAATCCGGCGGTGATCGCGGCCTGCCGGCATGGTTTCCGGCTGCCGGACGACGACCCGCGCCTGACGGTGGTGCAGGCCGATGCCGGGCAGTGGGTTGCCGACACGTCACATCACGGCACCGTGCAGGTGCTCAATGTCGATCTGTACGACCACGACGCTGCAGCGCCGGTGCTCGACAGCGATGCGTTCTACGCGCAATGCCGCGACGTGCTGGCCGATGGCGGCCTGATGAGCGTCAACCTGTTTGGCCGCGCGTCGAGCTTTGCCGCCAGTGCCGCGCGCATTGCCGCAGCGTTCGGCAGCGGCCAGGTGTGGAGCCTGACGCCGACGCGCGAAGGCAACACCGTGGTCATCGCCGCGCGCGGCGTTGTCGTGCCCGATCGTGAGGAACTGCTCAAGCGGGCGGCGGCCATCGAGCGCGCCTGCGGGCTGCCGGCCCGCAAGTGGCTGAAGATGGTGCGACCATACAAAGCTCCATGAAGAAAACCTTCCCCCAGGGCCGGCTCGACTGGCGCTTTCTGCTCAACGGCCTGCAGGAAGATGGCCTGATCAGCACGGCCGATGCCAACCGCGTGCGCACGCGCTTCGGCGCCGGCGACTCGAGCCAGCATCCGCTGCTGCGGCTGGGCAACGCGAGTCTGGTCGATGCGCGCAGCGGCCGCGCGCTCGACTCCGAGGCCCTGACCGAATGGCTGGCGGCGCACATCGGCTTGCCGTACTTGCGCATCGACCCGCTCAAGGTCGATGTCGGCCGCGTCGCCGACGTGATGTCGGTGGCCTACGCCGAGTCGAAGCGCGCGCTGCCGGTGTCGGTCGCATTGACCGAAGTCACGGTGGCCACCTGCGAGCCGCTGGACACGGCCTGGGTCAAGGAGATCGAGGGCCACACCAAGAAGAAGCTGCGCCTGGTGGTCGCGCACCCGGCCGAGATCACCCGCTACACGACCGAGTTCTTCACGCTGGCGCGCTCGGTCAAGAACGCGTCGAAGGCCGGCGAGACCAATGCGCTGGCCAGCTTCGAGCAACTGGTCGAACTCGGCAAGAACAACAAGGCGCTCGACGCCAACGACCAGGGCGTCGTGCAGGTCGTCGATTGGCTGTGGCAGTACGCCTTCGACCAGCGCGCCAGCGATATTCACCTGGAACCACGGCGCGAGATGGGGGCGATCCGCTTTCGCATCGACGGCGTGCTGCACACCGTCTACCAGGCGCCGATCACGGTCATGAATGCGATGACGGCGCGCATCAAGCTGCTCGGCCGCATGGACGTGGTCGAGCGCCGCCGGCCGCAGGACGGCCGCATCAAGACCATCCGCCCGGAGATGAGCGGCCAGCCCGGCGGCGAAGTCGAAATGCGCCTGGCCACGCTGCCCACCGCCTTCGGCGAGAAGCTGGTGATGCGCATCTTCGATCCGCAGACGGTGGGCAAAGGCGTCGATGCGCTGGGCTTTTCGGCCACCGATGCGCAGCGCTGGAATGCGCTGGTCGCCAAGCCGCACGGCATCATTCTTGTCACCGGCCCCACCGGCAGCGGCAAGACGACGACGCTCTACGCGACGTTGAAGCAACTGGCCACCGACGAGGTCAATGTCTGCACCGTCGAAGACCCGATCGAGATGATCGAGCCGGCGCTGAACCAGACGCAGGTCCAGCCGGCGCTCGACCTCGGCTTTGCCGAAGGCGTGCGGGCGCTGATGCGCCAGGACCCGGACATCATCATGGTCGGCGAAATCCGCGACCTGGAAACCGCCGAGATGGCGATCCAGGCCGCGCTGACCGGCCACCTCGTCTTCAGCACGCTGCACACCAACGACGCGGCGGCCGCCATCACGCGCCTGGTCGACCTCGGCGTGCCGCCCTACCTGATCTCGGCCACGGTGATCGGCGTGCTCGCGCAGCGCCTGGCGCGCACGCTGTGCAATGCCTGCAAACAACCGGAAGACAACACCGACCGTGCGCTGCTCGACGCGGCGATCTCGCCGTGGAAGCTGAAGGGCAACCCGCGCGCCTACAAGCCGGTGGGTTGCCTCGAATGCCGCATGACCGGCTTTCGCGGCCGCGTCGGCTTCTACGAACTGCTGCACATGAGCGAAGCGGCGCGCCTGCACATCCACCCGACGCTCGACGCCGACGCGCTGCGCCGCCAGGCCCTGGCCGACGGCATGCACCCGCTGCGTGCAGCCGGCGTGATGAAAGTGGCCGAGGGCGTGACCACGCTCGAAGAGGTGCTGCGCACGACGCCGGCGTGGGAAGGGCATCACGCGGGGTGAGGAGGCGGGTGCGGTGGTTCCATGGCGGCGTCCAGCTGCCGTGGCGTCAGCGCCGCGTTGAATGCCAGTGACAGGGTTGCAACCGGTCAGCAATCGCGCCAAGCTCCTCGACTGCATGCGACCCAGATGGGTTCATCGAGTCTTCAGGAATCGAGGGTCGGCACAGGCGACTCTCCGCACACTGAGGCCCGCCGCCCAAGCAACCGCTTTGCAGCGATTGCTGACGCTGGCCGCTGGCGGGCGTACTCACGCTGGCTGGCATCAAGCGGTCACTGGAACGTGTGGACTGTGCTGGCCCGAACGGCCGCTATACGAGATGGTGCAGTCGTAGGCCTCCGGCGATTCGGAGGGCAACACGCCACCGACCGCTTTGCCTTCACCTGGATTGGCGGTGTCGACCCTGAACTGACCGTCGCGGCTGTCTTTCACGGCGTCGGCAAAGCAGCGAGTAAGAGTCGTTCGCGCTCGGGAATCGGCGGGGCGGCGTCTGCCACCAGCCGGATCTGGGGCCTGGCAATTGAGCGGAAGCAGTGACCGATTCCGGGCATCCTAACTGCCGCGGGCCGGCGGGACCCGTCGCGTAGCCACTTTCAAGGATGGCATGTCGGTGGCGCCGATGGAGTGCTTGTGTCGACCGGGCGCTCGCCGTCGGCGCGCCCGTATTCGCTTTTGACTTGTGCGGCTGCAAGTCGTTGATTCGACTCGACAATTCAGCCGTTTGCCGCGCTTCGCGGGCCATTCACGAACGCAATGTCGGCCGCTTACTTCGCGCTGGTCTTCGCCAATGCGCGGCGTTCGCGCCAATTGCGCTGCTGAATTTTCCATGCGGATGCATCATGACGCGGTGCAGCAAGCTGGCCCTCGACGCACCTGCCAAGACCGGCGTGACGAAGCGCGCAGCGGGCGTGCTTGGTCTGCGCGTCGCAACCGTGAGATCATTGTTGTGGCAGTTCAACGGGCTCTATTGAATTCGCCTCTCGATGCCGTCGACCCCGTCAACTAAGAAGCACACGCTGGGCCTCACCGGCCGCCGTCGTGGCGTTAGCTCGCAGGCTCCGGTCGCAGGCGCTGCGCAAATCGAACAAGAGTCTGTCAGTTTCTTCCAGCACTCGCCCGACTTGCTCTGCGTTGCCGGATTCGACGGCTGCTTCAAGCGACTGAACTCCGCGTGGACCAGCGAGTTGGGGTGGACACCGCAGGAGCTGCTGGCTGGCGAATTCTTCGACTTCGTGCACCCGGATGACATCAGGGTCACACGCGCGGAATTGGCCAAGCTGGCCGCGGGTGCCGAGACGATCATGTTCGAGAACCGCTACCGCCACCAAGACGGCTCGTATCGGTGGCTCCAATGGAACGCGCGGCCTGTGGCGGGACAGCCGCTGGTCTATGCCGTCGCACGCGACGTCACACGGCAAAAATGGCTTGAGCGCGAGATCGTCGAGATCGCCGATCGAGAAAGAGAGAATCTGGGGCGTGAGTTGCACGACGGCTTGTGCCAGACACTGGCTGGCATTTCGGCGCTGAGCGCGACTCTGGCCCGAACGCTGGCAGCGCGCTCGGACTTGACCTCGTCCGGGGTAGCCACCGATATTGCAAAGCTGCTGAACGAGGCCATAGACGAGGCCCGCAACTTGGCGCGCGGCCCAATCGGACTGACGCAGCTTGGTCTGGTCGCGGCGCTTGAGTCCCTGGCGCTCAATATCGAGCACCAGTTTCGTGTCTCCTGCACATTCGAGTGCGAGCGCTCCTTTCCCGGGCTCCGCCCCGAGGTCGAGCGGCATCTCTTCCGCCTTGTGCAGCAGGCTGTTCAGAACGGCATTACCCACGGCCGGGCCGAGCACATCGAAATCAGTTTGCGGCGCGAGGACGGGCAGGGCCTGTTGAGCGTGCGCGACGACGGCATTGGCATCTCCGATGACACGCGCGGGCAATTCGGGGCCGGGCTGCACACCATGCGCCAGCGCTCGCGCTTGATCGCGGGCATGCTGGAGGTGCGGCGGCAAAGTCAGCACGGCGGCACCGTAGTCACTTGCAGTTTTGCGCTGGCCGCAGGCGTCGGCGACCGCGCGAGCCCGCACCATGTCAGCGCCGCCGCTTGAGCAGGGGCGACCGGGCCGGCCGGCGATCCTCATCGTTGACGATCACCCCATGCTGCGCCGCGGGCTCGTCGCCCTCATCGAGTCCGACCCCGACCTCGGCGTCTGCGCGCAGGCTGCGTCGCGCGCCCACGCGCTCAAGGCGATCTGCAGCAACTGCCCCGCCCTGGTGATCGTCGATCTCGCGCTCGGGGACGATGACGGCCTGGAACTGGTCAAGGAGATCAAGACGCGCCATCCGCGCATCCCGTCATTGGTGTTCTCGATGTACGACGAATCGTTGTATGCCGAGCGTTGCCTGCGCGCCGGCGCCAGGGGCTATGTCAGCAAGCAGAATCTGGACGAGACGCTGCTGGTCGCGATCCATTGTGTTCTCCACGGCAAGACGTATTTGAGTCAGGCGCTCGCAGCGCGGCTTGCCGCGCGCTATCTTGGTGGGGAAACGCTTGACACGGACTCGCCGCTGGAGGTGTTGAGCGACCGCGAGCAGCGGGTGTTTGAGTTGATCGGTCGAGGCTGCACCACGCGCCAGATTGCCGAGAGCATGAACCGGAGTATCAAGACGATCGAATCTCACCGCGAGCACATCAAGCGAAAGCTGGCTATCGCGACTTCCGCCGAACTGGCGCAACGCGCCACTCAGTGGGTGGAAACGGGCCGCTGTCGCTGACCCCTGTACTGGACGGTGATGTCCCCGACGTCGTTGGAACCATGCGGTGCCGCGCCGGCATCGCTCGGTGGCGGGATGCGCCGGCCTGACCTCTGGCGGGCGAGTACCGATGCGCTCGTGAGAACAGTTTCGACACGCGCGCGCAAAGGTGCAGGGTCGCGTTCGGGAGTCTTTCGAGCTATTTGAGCATCCAAACTGCTCGAGTCCGCGATATGCCGCTCAGCGCAGATCAATTGGCTTTGAAGCCCCGCTGCGGGAATAGAAAAGCGCTTACGCGCCCGCCAACTTTGTCGCCTTCATCGTTTTGGCAGTACCCAGAACCCGCAACACCCGTTTGAGTTTGTATGCCAGCACGTGCAGGCTCATTTTGATGCCGACGTGCTCGAGCGTTCGGGGGAGGAGGTGCGCGCTGCCTATCCAGTGTTTCAGCGTGGCGAAGACGTGCTCCACGGTGCGTCGACGCAGCATCATGGCGTCGGGCTGATGGCCGAACTGGCGCTTCTAGGCCCCGGTGGGGGATTCTCCCATCCCAAGAATCAGGCCGCGGCCCTGATGGGCAATTCGAGGCCCGCTTGTTATTTTCCTCTCGCAACAAGGAAATCACATAACCAGTTTGCAGGACAAGTGCCGCAGCGACCCCCAGCTTTCAAACCCCGACTCGCTCTTGCCTCTCCGTCGGACCCGCCCATGCTCGACGTGGACCACAAGGAGACCGTCATGCATGAACAAACGAGTGCCCATTAATTTCGCTCCACTGATGATGATCTTGGGTAACGCATTGGGGCCGCGTTGAGCCAGTGACCCGACCAGGAGCAACTCATGAAAGCCACGCACACGATCCACGAATTCACAAGTAGCATCCACCATCACCACAAGAAAGCCGCCGCGTTCAGTGCCGCGGGTGTTGTCGTGGCTGCCGTGCGGCTCGCCGTCGTCGCGACGGTTTGGCTCGCCGGAACTGTCGGCAGCAGCGCGGCTTTCGGGCAACCCGCCCCTGACACCATGAGCGTCCCGGGCGTTGTGTCAGTTGACGCCAAACTCTCGGACCTGCACCAAGCATTGATGTCCTGGGCCATCAGTTTGTCAGGCCTGCCGGCGCCGGCCCGGCAGCCGCGCGTGCTGAAGATGGCGCATGCGTTCTTCGTCAGCAACGCCTGCGGCGGACGCGAATGCAAGGTCTGGGGATGGTTTCCTCCCGGCGACACGATCTATCTCGACAGCCGACTCGATCCGCAATACAACCTCCTTGCTGCCTCGATCGTCGTACATGAGATGGTGCACTACCTGCAGTTCCTCGCGGCCCCCCCAGACACCGAGTTCTCGTGCGCCAAGGCGATCGAACTCGAGCGACAGGCGTACGCGGTGCAACAAGAGTTCATCAGCCGCTACGGGGTCTATCACCCGGTGGGCGCGTCGATGCATCAAGTCGGATGCGACGCTCATTGACCCGCGAGGAAATGCGCACCGGTTCGCACCGCCTACGGTTAATGCGGCGCTTGTACACCGACAGTTCGCGTTCTTACCTGGTGAGATCTACAACACGAGCGGTGCGTGTCGATGGTGGCGAGTCCTGGATGGTTGACACCGGGTTCCCAACAACGTGGCACCGCGGTGAGCTGCCCGCTGCGTGCGAAGAATCGGCAACAACCACCATCGAACGCACAGCGCGCGCGGCGGCAACGCCGGGCGTGACGACGCAGAAGTCACCAGACGCTGTGGTAGCTGGCCAGGTGTCGGGCCGCTGAAGGGCTGAACAACGAGACAAAGGAGCAGACGTTGCCGACCTCGAGCGCATCACCGAAGCCCGAGCGGGCGAGTTGCGCGCGGCGGCCAGGGTGGCGTCGAGAACGTCGGGCCATGGCCGGGTCTTTCCAAAGCAATCGTCGGGTGAACGATCGCAATGCGCATTGCTGACACCGGATGCGCCTGAATCGAATTTATCCTGAGGGTCGAGGGCTTTCGAACGATTCGGCGACATCGATGACCGGTTCAGTAGACGTTTGCTGACGTTTGCGAAGCGGCGCTCCACGGTTCCGTCATGGCCGCGAGCGTGAATCCGAAGAAGTGCCAGGAAGCTGACGGTCGCCCAGCCGACATGCCCGTGTGCCGGACGAGGCCCGGTCCGCCGCATGGCGGCTGTACCGCCCGACACGCAGATCTCGCCTGTCAGGCGGCAAGTACTGCGCAGCGATCAGATCTCAGTCTGCTCGGAGATCTCCAAGGCATCGTCCACCTCGATGCCAAGGTAGCGCACCGTCGACTCAAGTTTGCGGTGACCGAGCAGCAGTTGCACGGCCCGCAGGTTCTTCGTCCGTCGATAGATCAGCGTCGCCTTGGTTCGCCGCATCGAGTGCGTGCCGTAGTCTGCTGGATCAAGACCGAGTTCCTCGACCCAGTGTTCAAGGATTCGGGCGTACTGCCTGGTTCCCAGATGCGGCGAGTCGTGAATGCGGCTCGGAAACACAAAGTCGTCCGACTTCAGTTCGGCCTGCTTGATCCACTTCTGAACAGCGTCTCGGGTCGCCGGCGTGATCTCGAACTGCACCGGGCGCTGGGTCTTGTGCTGCATGACCATCGCGCGCGATGCCACCTGGTCGCCGTGGCAGATGTCCCGGACCTTCAGGCCGACCAGGTCGCAGCCGCGGAGCTTGCTGTCGATTCCCAGGTTGAAGAGTGCCAGCTCGCGCACCCGGTTCTCCATCTGGAGGCGGACTCGGAGCGCCCAGATGTCCTTGAGCTTGAACGGCGCCTTCTGGCCGACGATCTTGCCCTTGTTCCATGGCTCGCGATGAACAGCGTTGGCTTCGGATCCCATGATGGACTCCCATCAAGTTGAGGGCCAACGAAGATGCGCCTGCGCGACGAGGTGGCCCTTGCCACCGGTCAAGCTGGCAGCAGCCTGGGCCGGAGGTCAGCTTCCTGGCGATTCCTCGAACTCACGCTCGCGGCCAGGATCCGTCGGCCAGGGCCGCGCCAGAAAGCCGACGTCGAGCGGGTGATTCCGAGCCCAAGCGATCGTCAGCCCAAAGTGCGCGAAGGCCGGCAATGGCTACGAAGCCGACGCCTACTGCGCGAT
>CAVPMY010000016.1:0-207535 GCA_963706685.1 uncultured beta proteobacterium | reverse complement strand
AATGAATGCCCAGGCGATCGGGCGCGGCGCCAGCGCCATCGTTTACAGCGGCCAGGACATCGCCAGCCACGCGCCGCGTGCCGTCAAGGTCTGGTGCCCGCGCACCGGCATCGGTGATGACCCGGCAGCCGCCCGCGAGCGTTTTCTGCAGGAGGCGCAACACAGCCTGCGCCTCGAGCATCCCGGCATCGTCCGTGTCTTTGGCGGCGGCTCGCAAGCCGGCCTGGCCTTCGTCATCATGGAGCTGCTGGCCGGCAGCAACCTGGCGCGCCATGCCACCGCCGAGCACCGCCTGCCCGAAGCCCTGGTGCTCGACATCGCCGCTCAACTGGGCGCGGCGCTGGCCCATGCGCACCGCCAGGGCGTCCTGCACCGCGACGTCAAGCCGTCGAACGCGCTGTTCGACCCGGCCACGCGCCGCGCCGCGCTGACGGACTTTGGACTGGCCCGTGCGCCCGACGCGCAGGCCTCACGCAGCGGCATGTTCCTCGGCTCGCCGGTGTACATGGCGCCTGAGCTGCTCGGCGGCGCCGCAGCCGACGCGCGCAGTGACCTCTATGCGCTGGGCGTGACGGTCTATGAGCTGCTGGCCGGCCGGCCGCCCTTCGCGGCGAGCTCCATGGGCAGCCTGCTGCGCGCCGTGGCGCGGCAGCCGCCGCCGCCGATGGCCAGTGTGCGACCGGCCCTGGCTGGCGCACTGGGCAGCAGCCTCGACGAGCTGCTGTCACCACTGCTGACAAAAGACCCAGCGCAGCGCTGCGCCGACGGCGACGCCTGGGCCGAGCGGGCACGTCAATTGGCGCGGCAGCTGCAGACGCCCGCAGGGTGAGGCCCCTGCGCGGCGCAATCCAACCGCGGCATACGCCACGAACGCCGATCGAACCGTGAAGCCACCGGCGGGCGCCGATGCAGTCGCGGCGGCCAGCCGAGGCACAATGCTGACCCACCATTTGACCTGACTTGGCGCCGGGCCGAGGCGCCGCTATACCCTACTTCCGTGCCGCAGACCCCCATGCCCATCGAGTTCTTCGGCGCCACCGACACGGGCCGCGCTCGCACCAACAACGAAGACTCGGTCGCCGTTGATGCTCACAACGCCTTGGCCATCCTGGCCGACGGCATGGGCGGCTACAACGCGGGCGAAGTGGCCAGCGGCATGGCCACGTCCTTCATCCAGACCGAACTCGGGCGCTGGCTCGATGAAGTCGGCGACTCGGCCACCGACCCCGAGGTGCGCCGGGCCATGGACATCTGCGTCGACAACGCCAACCGGGCGATCTTCAATGCCGCCAATGCCAACCCGCAGTACTCGGGCATGGGCACAACGCTGGTGGTGCTGGCGTTTCGCGGCACGCGGGTGCTGGTCGGCCATGTCGGCGACTCGCGTGCCTACCGCCTGCGCGGCGGCCGGCTGATGCAGCTCACGCGCGACCATTCGCTGCTGCAGGAGCAGATCGACGCCGGCCTGATCACGCCGGAGCAGGCCAGCTTTTCGGCCAACAAGAACCTGGTGACGCGCGCTGTGGGTGTGGAAGACACGGTGCTGCTGGAAATTCATCAGCATGAAGTGCATCCCGGAGACTTGCTGCTCTTGTGCTCCGACGGCCTGTCTGACATGCTCGACGATGAAACCTTGTCTCAGCTGTTGCAGGGTTACGATTCGCTCGACGAGATGGGCGCCGCACTGATCGCGGCGGCCAATGACGCGGGCGGCAAGGATAATATTGCGGTCATCCTGGCGCGCGCGCCGGGCAGCCCGGCTGCCGCTACCAAATCATGGTGGGCTCCCTTCCGGCGCTGACCTTAGAGCGCGGCCAGCCGCGGCACGAAGCGTTTCCCCAACGCCCGTGCCCGCCTAACACGGGGCAGTAGAGGCTTTGACAATGGGCAAGCTGGTGGTGTCGCTCGACGGTGTGGTGATCAAGGAAGTGCAGGTCACCAAGGACAAGACCACGCTCGGCCGTCGGCCCTACAACGACATCGTCATCGACAACCTCGCGGTCAGCGGCGAACACGCCGTGCTGCAGATGGTTGGCGCCGATGTCTTCATCGAAGACCTGAACAGCACCAATGGCACGTACATCAACGGCAAGGCCGTCAAGAAACAGCTGCTGGCGCACAACGATACGGTCGAGATCGGCAAGTACAAGATCAAGTACCTGGTCGAAGACGGCGTCGACTACGAAAAGACGATGATCATGAAGCCGGGCACGATGGCCGGCCCGGGCGCCACCACCATCGCGCAGGCCGATCGGGCCACCTTCTCTCACACCATGCCGGCGAGCAGCAATTCGGGCTTCGGCGGCTTGGCCAGCTCGCCGGGCAGCGCCGCCATCAAGGTGCTCAACGGCGCTGCCGCGGGGCGCGAGGTGCCGCTGACCAAGGTCGTCACCACGGTCGGCAAACCGGGCGTGCAGGTGGCCTCGATCACCAAGCGGCCCGGTGGTTACGTTCTCGCGCATGTCGAAGGCGCCTCCAAGCCCACGGTCAACGGCTCGCAACTGGCCGGCGATTCGGCGCACCTGCGCAACGGCGACGTGATCGAACTCGCCGGCACGCAGATGCAATTCATCCAGATCTGATTTCTCGGCGGCCCTGGCGTGCAGTAGGTCACGCTGCGAAGGGGCATTGCCGCCGCGGGCGCTCCCCGCACAGGAAAATCGGCGAATGAAAATCCGCGTGCTCGGTTGCTCCGGCTCCATCGCCGCCGGCGACCGCACTACCTCCTTCCTTCTCGACGACGATGTGCTCATCGACGCCGGCACCGGCGTCGGCGACCTCACGCTCGACGAGCTCGCGGCCGTCGACCACATCCTCATCACCCACTCGCACCTCGACCATGTGCTGGGCATCGGCCTGCTGGCCGACAGCGTGGCGCGGCGGCGCCTGTCGCGGCACCATGTCCGCCGCGGCCCGATCCGCGTGCATGCGCTGCCGCAGACGCTGGAGGCGCTGCGAGCCCACATCTTCAACGGCGTCATCTGGCCTGACTTCACCCGCCTGCCCAGCCCCGAACACCCGCTGATGAAGTTCGAGCCCTTCACGATCGGCCAGACCCTGCAGCTCGGCGGGCGGCGCATCGAAGTGCTGCCCGCCGAACATACCGTGCCGGCGGTCGGCTTTGCCGTCAGCCCGGAGGGCGGCGGCGAGAGCGGCGCCTGGGTCTTCACGGGCGACACCGGGCCCAACCCGGCCTTGTGGCGCCACTTGACCGGCATGCGCATCGCCCACCTGGTGATCGAAACCGCGTTCAGCGACGACGAACAGCAACTGGCCCGCATCAGCTCTCACCTCTGCCCGACCACGCTGGCCCGCGAGCTGGCGCAGCTGGAAGGCGAGGTGCAGGTCCACATCACCCACATCAAGCCCGGCGAGGTGAACGCGGTGATGCGGCAGATCGAAGCCCAGACCATGCGCCACAGCGCCAGCGCGCTGCACAGCGGGCAGGTGTTCACGCTTTAGCGCCCATTGCGCGCCGCGAGCAGGCCTGCGCCACGCACCCCCTGTCCTATCATCGCCGCCGTGCAAGACAGCGCCTACCTCGACGTCAACCAGCACGGCGTGCTGCGCGTGCCCGGGCCGCTGTGGCTGGGCTTCGTATTGATGGCGCGCTACTGGATCCTGTTGCTGGTGGTGGCCGTGAGCGTGCGTCGATCCAAGGAATCGGTGCTGCTGCTGGGCCACGACGGCATCCCCTGGGCCTGGCTGGCCATGCAGTTGCCGATCGTGCTGCTGATGACCGCCGGCTTCCAGCGCGTGCCCACCGCCGGCCGCTGGGCCCGCGTGCTGTGGCGCAACGGCCGCCAGATCGTCACGCTGACCGCGCTGCTCAACCTGGCGTGGACGGCTCGGCTGCTGTGGCTGTCGGACGAATGGGCGCCGTGGCCCGAGTTGCTGTTGGCCAGTTTTGTGCTGATCGACCTGGCCATCGCCCTGGCGATGTGGCGCGACAGGTTCTTTGCCCAGTTGTTCAGCGAGTTCCCGGCGCCGCCGGAAGACCCGAAAGCGAGACAGGCGCAATGATCCGCATCTTCATCGGCTTTGACGAGCGCGAGACCGTGGCCTGGCATGTGCTCACGCACAGCATCCTGGCCCGATCGTCGTTGCCCGTGGCCTTCACGCCGCTGGCGTTGAACAACCTCGAGGGCGTCTTCACGCGCCGGCGCGAAGCACTGCAATCCACCGATTTCAGTTTCTCGCGCTTCCTCACGCCCTTCCTCAGCGGCTACGAAGGCTGGTCGCTGTTCATGGACTGCGACATGCTCATGCGCCGCGACATCGCCGAGCTCTGGGCGCTGCGCGACGAGCGCTATGCGGTGATGTGCGTCAAGCACGATCACCAGCCGCGGGAAGCAGTGAAGTTTCTCGACCAGCCGCAGACGCCGTACGGCAAGAAGAACTGGAGCAGCGTGATGCTGTTCAACAACGCCAAGTGCAAGGCGCTGACGCCGGAGTTCGTGAACACGGCCACCGGGTTGCAGCTGCATCAGTTCAAGTGGCTGGGAGGTGATGAGCTGATCGGCGCGATTCCGGCAGAGTGGAATCACCTGGTCGGCTATGCGCCGCCGATGGCCGATGCGGCGAACGTGCATTACACGCTGGGCGGGCCGTATTTTGACGAGTACCGAGGCTGCGAACATGCGCGGGCTTGGCTTGACGAGTTCACGAACTTACAACGCGCTGATCAGCGAGTGAAGGAAGCAAGTGACTAACGACGGATCTGCTCGATGAAGAGGGTGTTGGATCGTCTGATGGCCCGGCAAAATAGGCTGATGGAATCGCTCGGCCCTGAGTCCAGCGCACCGCCGCGCGCAGCCGTGCGAGTGCTCAGCCCTGATGAGGTGCAGGCGCACCTGGCGAAAGAACATACTGCATTGGAAGCCGCATTTGAATTCTTGGCCGAGGGCAACCTCCATGCAGCTCGCAGCCTGCTCGAGCCGTTGGTGCCTTCGGCGCGGGACACGCGCACGCTGACCACCCTATCTCGCATCTACTCAATGCAAGGTCACGTCGATCTGGCGCTCGATCACCTTGTGCGCGCCGAGGCCATCGATCCGGCTGACCCCAAGGTCATCCATTTCATGGCGGAACTATTCAACCAACTTGGTCGCCGAGTCGAAGAGCTCCATTACCGTCGACGCGCCGCGTTCACCACAACAGACGCTCCGGCCGCTGCGTTCGTGCGGCTGATCTCGGCTGTGGTCAGGAACGCGCCGGCAAATCGACATCCGCCTCTCGCGGAGATTCGACTGGCATTGGCGCGAGTCAAGGCGGCGACCGATCTTGCCCCCGCGCTTCGCATCGAAGCGGCGCAGTCGGTGTTTGGTATTCCTTCGCTAACCAAAGAAGCCTTGTCGATCCACGCTTCGGCTTCGCCGGTGCCCGATGGCCAGCGCGACGTTCTGGCTCGTTGGTGCACCGCGCAAGCCTGGTGTGCCGAGCGTTCTGCACCGCTTCATCGCATCAGTGCAGCCGGTATCCCGGGCATGCGGCCCATGCTGGTCGAAGTCAGCGACGCGATCGTCGTGCCGAGTTTGCAGTGGCTGCCGTTGTTGGACGATGGCCGTGTGATGTTGTCGCACGTTGCCGCCAATGTGCCCCGCACACGCTGCAGAGATCCGCGGAGTCGATTGTTGCTGTCTGGGCCACGGCAAGGCTTACTGCGGCTACCGATCGAAATTGGCCGTGTGCATGAGCCGGTACTGCTCATGGGCGGCACAGGGCGCTACTATGAAGACCTGATCGAGTACACCAGCTCGTTGGCAATTGCCGAGTCGCTTGGGCTTGGTGCCAACCACAAGATTCTGGTCAACGCCAACCTCGCACCCCATCAGCTTGAGTTGTTTGACCTGTTGGGTATTTCGGCGGAGCGCCTCTTGCCGTGCGATTCGGAGGCTCCAGTTCGGGTTGACAATCTATTGATGCCAACACGACTGACCACCGGGGGGCGCTGGTTCGATCCCTTGCTATCCGCGTGGTATCGGCAACGGTTGGGATCATTAATGGTCAATGACGCGCCTCGCCGCAAGCTCTACCTGGCGCGAAGCAGTACGACTCGGCGCCGCGTCGAGAACGAAGCCGATGTGATCCAGGCCCTAGAGCCTTTGGGTTTCGAATGCGTGCGCCCTGAATCCTTGTCGATGGGAGAGCAAGTTGCGCTGTTCTCGCAAGCCAGCCACATCGTCGCCCCCAGCGGAGGGGCGCTGGCAAACATGGTCTTTGCGCCCGCGGGCGCAAAAATCACCGTGCTGTTGGCCCGACACTTGATTGACGGCGGAAGCGACGTTGCGTTCGAAGCCCTGGCCAAAGCCTGTGGGCACATGGCAATCGTCGAGTCATGCGAGTCCTCTCATTTGCCGTCGGGTGTGCGTTCCGCCGACGCTGACATCTTCGTCGACTGCAAGCCACTGGTGGCGGCGCTGTCCTGACGTGAACATCGTTTGGCTCGCAGATGGCATCACCGGCGACTGGAATCGCGGGTACAAATCCAAGCTCGCGTCGAACCGGTATCGCGCCATCATTCCCGGCGGTGAGATGCGCCGTATGCAGCATGAAGTGCATTTTGTACCGATGTCGGAAGCCGGCGTCGTGGAGCGGATCCGCAGCATCAATCCCGATGTCGTCGTTGTTGCCAAGGTGCTCGGCGGCAATGATGCGGTTCGGTTCAATGCAGTAGCGTCTCGCGTGCGCGAAGGGTTGCGGGCTGCAGTTGCGGACGGCCGCCGCGTCGCCGTGGACTTCTGCGATGACCACTTCAACGATGCGATGCTCGGACCGTTCTGGCGCGATCTGGCGTCGATGGCGGACACTTGCGTGGCTGGCTCGGACGAATTGCGAGAGACGGTGCAGATGCACAGTACCTCTCCGGTTCAAGTGATTGGTGACCCCATCGCATCGCCGCTGGGGCAGCCTCGCGTTTTCCGCAAGCAGTCTCGCGTCCACTCAAGAGTCCAGAATTGGTTGGGTGGAACAAACTTCAGGCAACGTCTGCGCATGGTTTGGTACGGTAACGCTGTCAATGTTGAGCCTCTTTTCAAATGGGCGGCCGCGCTTGCGCCATTGGCCATCGAACAACCTTGGTGGTTGAGTGTCGTGACCGACCCATTGCCGCAAATCGAGTCGAGCATCGCGCAGTTCAATTCAACACACGCTGGCAAGGCCGTCATGGAATTGGTGCCTTGGACTGAGGAAGCTCAGTGGACGGAAATTGACAATGCAGACCTTGTGCTGATCCCCTCCGATGTCTCAAAAGCTGCCAAGCGCGCCAAGACCGCAAATCGAATCACGGACGCGCTACACATGGGGAGATTCGTCGTTGCGTCGCCCGTGCCGTCCTATATGCCATTTGCAGAATTTGCCGCAACTACCGCCGATCCCTTGGCCGCGGTGCGCAAGTACGCCAGCTACCCAGACGATGCCCTGCGACACGTGCGTGCTGGCCAGATGGCAGCCGTCAAGGCTGCGTCGCCGGCAAACGTCGCTGTGGCGTGGCTTTCAGCCCTTGCAACGAATGTCAACTCAAGCGGACGAGCAACAATCCGATCACAGCCGGCTGCTACTCAACCTGATGCTTCGGTGATCAAGCTCAATCTTGGCTGCGGCGACAAGATCCTTCCGGGGTACGTCAACGTCGATGTGGTTGAGTCCAGAGCAGGTAAATCACCTGACGTGATTTGCGATTTGCATCAGCTCACACCGTTCCCAAACAACCACGCTGACGAAATTCTTGCGGTCCATGTCGTGGAGCATTTCTGGCGATGGGAAGTAGAGGCAATTCTGCGCGAGTGGATTCGAGTCTTGAAGCCCGGCGGTCGCATGGTCCTGGAGTGTCCCAACCTACAGTCAGCCTGTGAGGCGTTCTTGGCCAATCCGACCAGCGCCTCCGGCGGCGGCAACGCGGGGCAACGCACAATGTGGGTGTTCTACGGCGACCCAAGCTGGAAAGATCCACTGATGGTGCATCGCTGGGGATACACGCCCGCCAGCCTGTCGGCACTGATGGAGTCCGTAGGGCTCCAGGATCCGCGCCAAGAACCGGCGCAGTTCAAATTGCGTGAGCCTCGAGACATGCGCATCGTGGCTGAAAAGCCGCTCTGACGCAGGTAACTCAATCGTGCTCACTGAGCGTATCTATGAGGTCTTCAGTTTGTGCGCAAGCACGCCCGGGAAGACCGACGCTTCATCGCCAACAACGATTCGTTGGCCCAGCAACGCTGGCTTCATGCTCTTGCGAACGACGATCATCGAGTTCAGGAACTCGACGCCAAGGATATGGCCCTCAAGCAGCCAGGCCGGAAATACTTTGCGCGACGGCAGGAAAGTTGACAGCAACGTCTGCGGGTGAAGCTCACCTTGCCAATGCTCGAGGTTCGTCAGTTCCGCGATGCGCTTGAAGAATTCCTGCGCTGATGTCTGCGACAACACACCACCGCCTGGCACTTGCCGATAGACGGCGTGCGTGTCCTCAACGATGAACAGCCCGCCAGGCCTGAGGACAGGAAAGTACACCAGGAACGCATTGACGATATCGGCCGAAACATGCGACCCATCATCGATGACCACGTCGAACGAGGGCGTATAGGCCAAGAGTCGATCGCGCGTTTGGGGCGCACAAGCGTTACCCACCACGATGTTGATGCGCGTGTCCTCGTACCAGAGTTCGTCGCACTTCTCGTCGATATCGCAGCCCAGGATGTGAGTCGCCTTCGGGAAGTATTCGGCCCACACGTCGAGCGATCCGCCATTCTGGACGCCGATTTCCAGCAAGGCCAGCGGCTCTGGTCGGAGGGGCGCAAACAGACGTTCATAAACGGAGAAATACGCTTCCCACTTGTCCGACACCTTGCCCGACTTGCCCTTGTGCAATTCGAGCAGCGTTGCACTCATTTCGCGCGCTTCGCACTCAGGTGAACGACCACGGCCTCTGTGGCAAGGTCCACGAAGTCCTTCTGATAACCGAGCGACGAGAGCTGCCAGCGGAACTCATTGCCGAGCTTGGCTTTTCCGACAACGCCAAGTCTGTGCTCGGATTGAAATTCGACAGCCTTCTTGCAGACGTCCTCGATGATGCGAGTCAACCTGTTCACCGACGGGCGCTTGCCGGGCTGCTGATCAAGCGCCGGTGGATATCGCTTGGCGATGTCCTCGGCCAGCGCTTTCGCGAATGCCTCGACAGGCGCGCGACCAAACCAACTGCTTAGAAAGCTCATATCTGTTTTGTCGGCGTTGTTAAAAGTGCCGTGCCTAGCGGCTGATCGAATGGCAAAGCTTACTTCAACGCGCGGGTGGTTTCTTTAGCCCACGAGCCGACTTACTGCCAAGAAATGAGACAAAAAATACAAAGAGGCGCCGCAGCGCCTCTGGTCAGAGCAGCGGTGGGATCACCCGCGGCAGCTTGACGGCATGTACTTCAGCGGAGTGCCGGTGCAGCTCCATTCCGCCGTCGTTCCGTTCCAGCTCGGGGTCAAGTTGAGCGAAATGCCGGTGGTGCCGAGCGCCGCCGTGCCATTCACGTTGATCACGCCGGTGGCGCTCGAAGAGCCGCCGGCGATCAACCGCGTCGGCTCGATGCTGAGGATCGCCAAGCCGGTGCACGCGCCGGTAAGCTGACATGCTTCAGTGATCGATGTGCGGAGGGCCGACGCGCCGAGGATCAGTTCGGACACGCGCGAGCGGATGGTGTAGTCCTGGTAGGCCGGCAGCGCGATGGCCGCCAGGATACCGATGATGGCCACCACGATCATCAATTCGATGAGGGTGAAGCCGCGTTGCATGGTTCTCTTCATGGTGTTCAGTTCCTCTCCTGGAGATTAAATGGCACGGGACCAGCGTCCTGCAAAGCGCGGGCCAGGCCTTTTTGACAACTTGCGTCACCGCTCTCTTGCGACACCTTCATGCGGTTGGCAAAGGCCGAGCCGTGACAAGCGAAAAGGGGCGCCGCGCGGCACCCCTTGGACAAACGAAGCGGCGTGTCAACCGCGGCAACTTGACGGCATGTACTTCAGCGGAGTGCCGGTGCAGCTCCATTCCGCCGTCGTTCCGTTCCAGCTCGGGGTCAAGTTGAGCGAAATGCCGGTGGTGCCGAGCGCCGCCGTGCCATTCACGTTGATCAAGCCGGTGGCGCTCGAAGAGCCGCCGGCGATCATCCGCGTCGGCTCGATACTGAGGATCGCCAGGCCGGCGCACGCGCCGGTAAGCTGACACCCTTCAGTGATCGACGTGCGGACGGCCGACGCGCCGAGGATCAGTTCGGACACGCGCGAGCGGATGGTGTAGTCCTGGTAGGCCGGCAGCGCGATCGCAGCCAGGATGCCGATGATGGCCACAACGATCATCAATTCGATGAGCGTGAAGCCGCGTTGCATGGATCTTTTCATGTGATGACGTCCCGGGTAGTTGTGGAAGACACATTAGTGGCAGCAAGCCCCGGGCCGCCCCGAAGTGACGATTCGCGTCAGATTGGATTGACACTGTGTGACACGGATCACGGCGAGGCGGCAGGCGACGACGCTCGCGCGGCAACCCAAGACGACATTTCCTGGCTCACGCGCCGAATGACGGCGGGCCAGTCGCCGGCGCGAGGCTGACGAAACATGCGTGAACTCGGGTACCAGGGCATGCTGTCAAAGTGCAGCCCATAGCGCCATTCCGGGACGTGGGGCGCCATCACCCATACCGGACGGCCCAGCGCGCCGGCGTAGTGGACGGTTGTGTTGCATACGGTAATCACGAGGTCGAGCGTCGAAATAAGGGCCGCGAAATCGTCCAGATCCTTGATTGCCTCGGGCCAGTAATGCGCCTTGAGCCCCGCGGCCGCTGCGTCGGCCACATCACTGCCGACATCCCCATACTGGAGGCACACGAACGCGGCGTCACACGCCTGCGCGAGCGGCATCAGATCGTTGAGGGCCATCGTTCGCACGCTCTGGCGCGTGATCTCGGTGCCACCACGCCATGAGATGCCGATCTTCGGCTGCGGGCCCAGAGCAGACATCTGCCTTGTCCAGTGCGCGACCCGTTCAACAGACGCCTGCAGGTAGCCCCGGTGTTCAGGAAACGCGGCCCGCTCGCGGCGAAAGTAGCGCGGCAAGTCACCCATCGCCGCGAAGTAATCGACGTCGCCAAGCTGAGTGACCCAGGTGAAGTCGTTGCCCTGGTTGGTTGCAATGACCTGGCATGTGGGGAACGATCGCATAACGGTCGGGGCGACGCGTTCAACGACTTCAACGATCGTCCGTGATGGTTCCAGGGCAAGCAAGTCCGGCAGGCAGGACGCAAACATTACCTGGTCGCCCAGGCCTTGCTCCGCGAGCACGAGGATGGTCTTGCCGGCCAGCGGCTCGCCGCCCCATCGCGGGAAAGGAAGCACCCTGAGATGGGGTGTGGACGCAAGTTGCCGAAACGCGTAGTCGTCCCACCCCTCAGCGAAACGCTCATTCAGCAGATGGATCATCGCCCGAGGAAAGCGCCGCGCCGGCTCGTTCGGATGCTTGTCGATCGCGTCGTTGAGCATCGGCAACACCTCGTCATGGCGGCCCAGGTAGGTCAGCGCGTGGACGCGCGGCCCGACCAACTGCTTTGCGGACTCGGGTTCCTCTGCGATGATCTCTTCGATCAGTGCATGCGCTTCCTCATAACGGCATCCATTGACCCACGCGTCGGCCAGGAGGCCCTTGGTTTGGATGGTCGGCTGCAGCTTGTACGCGCGCTCGTAAAGAGCGCCTGCGTCGACATATCGGCGCTGTTCCGAGCGTATTTCCGCCATCGCAAGCAGCAAAGGTACGTCTCCAGGTAGGCGCTCCAGGGCTTCCGCAACGAGCGGCTTGGCCAGTTTGAACTCCTGCACATGCACCAGGGCCCGTCCAAGCAGTGCCATGATCTGCAAGTCGTCCGGATGCCGGACGCGAAAGGCTTCCAGCACATCCAGGCCGCTTTGCGTATCACCGCTGTCGCGGTACAGCTCGTACATTTCGACGGCGACCGCCACATCATCGGGGCGCTCGGCAAGTAAGTTTTCGCAGGCGTCGATAGCGGCAGGAAATTGCCCCCGATCGGTAAGAGCACGGACGTGCAGCAAGTCATCGCACGCAGCCAGTTCGTCAACAGCCAGGCGCTTGCGTGGCTTGTTCGGCGATTCGGGTTCCACCGATTGGTGGTCACCCGCCAGCAGCCGTGCGTTCTCCTTGGCGTGCTCGAACTGCGGGTCCAGCACGGCCGCACGCTCGAACGCAGCCCGGGCGCTTTGCGGTTCTCCCATTACCTGCAGCACGATGCCAAGATTGTTCCAGGCGTACTTGTTCGAAGGATCGAGTCGCGTCGCGCGCGACAGCGCGTCGTCGGCCTGTACGTAGTTGCCCAGTTGGAGTTGGCACAAGCCGAGCTGCGCATACAGCGCGGACTGCGTGCCGTTGTTCACGGCGAACTGCGCGTGGCTCAGCGCCGTCTCAAACTGCTTTTGCGCGTACAGCACCAGCGAGAGTCCGTAGTGCGCTTCGCTGAACCCGGGGGCCTCGGCCGCCGCGGCTCTGAATAGCTTGAGCGCCTCCTCGTCGCGGCGCTCGTGAAATGCGATCTCACCCTGGAGACACAGCGTCTGCACCTGGCGGTCCGGGGTGTCATCGCGCAGCATCTTCGCGGCCGCGGATGCTTCCGCCAGTTTGCCGTGGGTGATCATTTCCCGCACCTCTGCCGGTGTCCAGCGCTTGGACGAGGCACTGCCGCCTGTGATACTGCGCAACGCGTTTCCTATCAATCCCATCTCAAGCAAATCCTCGTTGCGGCCTGACCCGGCCAGGAACGTGCAGCTTGCACAGTTTGCGCGGAGTCCGACCTGTCCACCGCCACGGCTACGTGATGCGTCGGCACGCCGACATAGCTGCAACGCTATTCCGGGTTGCGATGTTGCGCCGGTGCGACCTCTCCGACGCGGGCGAAAGATGTGAGCTTATCGGCATTCAGCCGGTGTTTTTCGCAATAGAACGCTCGTGCGCTGCAGCAGCGAGCGACATTCTTAGCAACTGATGGCGAGTTCCTTGGTACAGCGCACGCCTCTACCCTCGTAGTCCGTTGACGCGACGCTTTCCCCGGCGAGGCGAGGAAATACAGCGCGCGATAAAGGCCACTGGGCGCACTGCCGAGGAACTCGGATTCGTGCCAATATTGGCCCGCTTGACGAACTGGTCGGCGCTGGTGGACCTCAAAAGTGGAAGCATCGTCGGCTACGTGCCCATCGACGGTTTCTAGAACTTGCATGTGACGGGGAGGCCTGTACTCGCCGGCACGGCCGACATTGACGGGCCCGGTATCGCGCTGGTAATAGTTCTGTGCGTCGCCGCCGGCCTGCCAACGCTGCTGGCCTTCAACCTCCCACCGTCACCCACATTGCTGAACCAGGCCGCCGCCGTCGGCGGGTGGGGGCTTGTGGTTCTGTTGTTGTCGGCGGCGCGCGCCAACAAGCAACCCGTGCTCGGCGCATTGGCCGACACCTGGGCGCCCCTGGCTGCACTGGCCACGGTCGTGGCGGCGGCGCTGCTGTCAGGCGCGTGGGGCCACCTGCCCGCCGGCCTGGCGCTGTCCGCGGCCGGCATGGCCGCCATCGCGATCGTGATGGTTTCGGCCGGTGCCGCCGTGGCCGTGTCGCCGCTGCTGTGGACCGCATTCTTCGCCGCCTGGCTTCTGGCCGGCGTGGCCAGCCTGGGTATTGGCCTGGCCCAGGTGTTCATGCCCGACGCGATCGATGGCCGCTGGCTCGCCCGCGGCAGCATTGCCGGCCGCGCGGTGGGCAACCTGCGCCAGCCCAATCACCTGAGCACCTTGCTCCTGTGGTCGGCGGTGGCAGTACTGCCTTTGCTGGAAATGCGGACGCTGCGCCCAGCGCCCTCCGCCAAGGCATTGCTCGTCCTGCTCTTCGCGGCAATGCTTGCCGGCGTGGTGCTGTCGGGGTCTCGCACAGGTCTGGTAGGCGTGCTCGGGCTCGTGGGCTGGGGGGTGCTGGATCGTCGCCTGTCACGCAGCGCCCGCGGCCTGCTGATCGCCTCGCCGCTGATCTGCCTGGCCGCCTGGCTGGCACTCGGCTGGTTGTCGTCAGTACTCAGCACGGGCGCGCTCGGTGTCGAGACACGGGTCGGCCACGGCGACGAGATCTCGGGCGCGCGTTTTCCCATCTGGCGCGACACGCTGGCGCTGATCGTGCAGAACCCGTGGTTCGGCGTCGGCTTCGGCGAGTTCAACTTCGCCTGGTCGCTGTCGCCCTTTCCGCATCGTCACAGCGCTTTTTTCGATCACACGCACAACCTGCCGCTGCACCTGGCGGTGGAACTGGGCATTCCGCTGGCGTTGCTGGTACTGGGGCTGTTGGCATGGGGGCTCTGGCAGGCCGGCGAGCGCAGCTCGGCCGTCGAGGGCCCGCAGGGCGTTGCCCGCCGCGCGGCCTTCGTCATGGTGTTGCTGATGGCGCTGCACAGCCAGCTCGAGTACCCGCTGTGGTATGCCTACTTCCTGCTGCCGACGGCATTTGCATGGGGCCTGTGCCTGGGCACTGATCGTGCGCCGCCAGTTGCGCCGGCGCTGCCGCGTGGTCGCTGGCTGGCTGGGGCAGGGCTGGCGATGATGCTGGCGGCCGTCGTCACGGTCTGGGACTACAGGCGTGTCGTCGCCATCTTTGCGCCGTCCATCGACAACACCGAATCGCTCGCCGAGCGCATCGTCGACGGCCGCCACAGCTGGTTCTTCGCGCACCATGCGGACTACGCGCTCGTCACCACGATCGACGGCGCCGGCACATTGCCCGGCGTGTTCGAGCGCTCAACGCATTTCCTGCTCGATACGCGGCTGATGATCGCCTGGGCCAACGGGCTCGCGGCGCAGGGCGACGTGGAGCGGGCCCGCCACATTGCGGCGCGGCTGCGCGAGTTCCACAACCCGAACTCGAATGAGTTCTTTGCGCCCTGCGACGACGCGGCGGTGGTGGACAAGCCGTATCAATGCACGCCGCCGGCGCGCAGCTTCACCTGGCGTGATTTTCAGTAGCGGCGCTCACGGCGCCTTCCACGCCCCCGACTTCCCGCCGCGCTTCTCGAGCAACCGCACCTCGCCGATCACCATGCCGCGGTCGGCGGCCTTGCACATGTCGTAGATCGTCAGCAGGCCGATCTGGACCGCGGTCAGCGCTTCCATCTCGACGCCGGTGGCGCCGACGGTTTCGGTGGTGGCGGTGCAGCGCACGCCGGGCAGGGCGGCATCGAGTTCGAACTCCACCGCCACCCGCGTCAGCGCGATCGGGTGGCACAGCGGAATCAGCTCCGGCGTGCGCTTGGCGCCCTGGATCGCGGCGACGCGGGCGACGCCGATCACATCGCCCTTCTTCGCCGTGCCTTGCGCAATCAGTGCCAGTGTCGCGCTGTGCATGCGGATGCAGCCGCCGGCCACGGCCACGCGGTGCGTGGCCGGCTTGGCGGCCACGTCCACCATGTGGGCATGGCCTTGCGCGTCGAAGTGGGTAAGACCCGGGCCTGGCGTCGGCGATGTCATGGGCGTTTACGTTGCAGCAAACTGGCAGGTGCATGATAGCCACGCGAATGAAACACAGACTTCCCTCCCGCCTGCTGCTGGCCGCAGCGATGGCCACGGCCCTGCCCGCGCCGCCGCTGCTGGCGCAGCCTTCCACACGCAGTGAATCCGGCGACGTCCGCCTGCCGTCACTGGGCGAATCGGCAGGCGACGACTTTTCGGTGGGTACCGAGCGCCGCCTGGGCGAGCAGATCATGGCCGAGGTGCGTCGCGACCCGGCCTACCTGGACGACGCCCTGCTGCTCGACCACTTGCAGTCGATGTGGCTGCCGCTGGTGGCCGCGGCGCGCTCGCGCGGCAACATCAGCGCCGATCTGGACTCGTCGTTTGCATGGGAAGCCTTCCTGGTGCGTGACCGGTCGATCAATGCCTTTGCGCTGCCCGGCGGCTATGTCGGCGTGCACCTCGGACTGATCGCGGTCACGGCCACGCGCGACGAGTTGGCCTCGGTGCTGGCGCACGAGTTGTCGCACATCACTCAGCGCCATATCGCGCGCAGCATTGCCAACGCGAGCCGCCAGTCGCTGGTGGGCATGGCAGCGATGCTGTTGGGCGTTTTGGCCGCCAGCCGCGCCGGCAACGGCAGCGGCGACGCCACGCAGGCGGTGATCGTCGGCAGCCAGGCCGCGGTGGTGCAGGGCCAGCTCAACTTTTCGCGCGACATGGAGCGCGAAGCCGACCGCATCGGCTGGGGCGTGTTCCAGTCGGCGGAATTTGCGCCGCAGGGCATGGCCGCGATGTTCGAGCGCCTCGAAAACGCCAACCGCCTCAGCGACAACGGCGCGTACCCCTATCTGCGCTCGCACCCGCTGACGGTGGACCGCATCGGCGAGGCGCGCTCGCGCGTCGAGTCGGTGGCGGCCGCGCGACCGCCGCTGCGGCCGACGCTGGACCACCAACTGATGCAGGCCCGCGCCCGCGTGCTGATGGACCCCACCGTGCAATCGCTGCGGCGCTGGCAAGCACCCGACGCCAATGCGCTCCAAGGTGGCGAACGGCTGGCGGCGCTGTACGCGAGTGCGTTGGCTTCGCTGGAGCTGCGTGAGCCCGCGCGTGCGCAGGCCACGCTCGACAGCGCCGCCGCGCTGGCCCCCAAGGACAGTGACAACCCGCGCGCCGCCTTCGCGCTCGGCGCCCTGCAGGCCCAGGTCTGGCAGGCCAGCGGCCAGGCGCCGCGCGCGCTGGCATGGTTCGACGCTCAGCGCGCGCCGGCGGCCGGCCCGGCGGCACGGCCACTGATATTGCTGCGCGCGCAGGCCGCGATCGACGTGGCGCGCGGCGCTGGCGGCCCAGGCAGCGCCAATTCGGCGCTGCGCAACAGCACCGAAGCGCTGCAAACCTGGGTCGCCGAACACAAGCTCGATGCCACGGCGTGGTCGCTGCTGGCCCAGGGCGCCGATTTGCTGGGCCTGAAGCTGCGCTCGATGCGCGCCGACGGCGAAGCGGCGGCCGCGCGAGGCGATCTCATCGGCGCGATCGACCGCCTGCGCGCCGCCCAGCGCCAGGCGCGCAGCGGCAGTGCGCCGGACTTCTTCGAGGCCTCGATCATCGACTCGCGACTGCGCGATTTGTCGGCGCAAAGGCGGGCGCAACTGGCCGAAGCGCGCGGCGACCGCAACCCGGACCGGGAGCGAGAGCGCTAGCTTCGCTGGGCCGCAGCCGCCCCGACCCCGCCCTCAGGCGTTGGCCGTGTCCTGGGCAAAGAGCCGCTCCACCGCGACGTCGATCACCATGCCGCACAGGCTGTAGATCAGCGAGCCGATCAGCGCCGCGGCAAACCCGGTGACGTTGAAGCCGGCGAGCACACCGGCGGCCGCCCAGAACATCAGCGCATTGATCACGAACAGGAACAGGCCGAGAGTGATCAGCGTCACCGGCAGTGTGAGCAGCACCAGCAACGGACGCACGATGGTGTTGAGCAGGCCGAGCACGAAGGCCGCGATCATCGCCGCGCCAAAGCTCGACACGGTAACGCCGGGGTAGAGGTACGCCACCAGCAGCAGGGCAGCGGCCAGCAGCAGCCACCTGACGAGCACTTTGACCATGGCGGCAGGATACCAGCGCGGGCGCGTGGCGGAAGCCAGCGAGGAGTTGGGAAGCTCGCGGCGCATCGTGGTGCCGCAGGCCGCCTGAGTGGCAATCAGAGTCGTGTGATGCGCGGCGGCGTCGCTGAGCGCGCGCGTTTTCGTCAGTCGTCGCCGGTGTCGGTCAACCTCTTCCGCATGCCTGAAGGCCGCACCGACGATCGAGCGCACACGCTTGCGCGCAGTGCATCGTCAGCACACTGCACGCAGCGCATTGCACTCAGAGTGACGCAGCAGAGCGACAAAAGCAGCGCTACAGAGGGAAGAATGTGTTCGCGCAGAGGGAAAAGCGCTTTATTTCCCTCTGAACACGCATTACCATTCGCGCCGCACGGAGGTAGATGAGAAAGACAGTCCATGTGGCTGTCTCCGGACCCCGGCACATCAACAACACTTTGATGGAGTGAATCGAAATGGCAACTGCGAAAAAGGCGGCGAAGAAAGCTGCCAAGAAGGCCCCGGCCAAAAAAGCCACGACCAAGAAGCCGCCGATGAAAAAGGCCGCTGCAAAGAAGGCCCCGGCCAAGAAGGCGCCGGCGAAGAAGGCCCCGGCCAAGAAGGCCGCTGCAAAGAAGGCCCCGGCCAAGAAAGCCAAGGCTCCCGCGAAAAAGCGAGTTCCGAACGCTGCCTTCATGAGGGCGATGACGCCTTCGGCCGCTCTGGCCGCGATCATCGGCGACAAGCCGCTGCCGCGCACGGAAGTGACCAAGAAGGTCTGGGAGTACATCAAGAAGAACAAGCTGCAAGACGCGGTCAATCGCCGGATGATCAACGCCGACGCCAAGCTGAAGGAGATCTTCAAGAAGGCGCAAGCGTCGATGTTCGAGATGACCAAGATGATCAACGCGCACCTGAAGTAAGCGGCGCGTTTCTGG
This sequence comes from uncultured beta proteobacterium, assembly GCA_963706685.1. Classification (GTDB taxonomy): domain Bacteria; phylum Pseudomonadota; class Gammaproteobacteria; order Burkholderiales; family Burkholderiaceae_C; genus CADEEN01. The sequence continues at coordinate 189,009 of CAVPMY010000016.1, read as the reverse complement.
TCCCCGAAAGCCGGCTCCCGAGCCGGCTTTTTTCTTGCCGGCTCCCTCCTGTGTCAGCCGGCTTTCTTCATGCCGGCACTGTGCCGGGCATCAGCGCCTGGCCAGCGCCCGCTCGAGGAAGTCCAGCCGGTCCTGGCCCCAGAAGAGCTCGCCGTCCAGCACATAGCTGGGCGCGCCGAAGACGCCGGCGTCAATGGCACGCTGCGTGTTGGCCTCGTAGCGCTCCGCCACTGCCTGCGAATGCGCATCTTCGATCCGCCGTGCCGGCAGTTCGCGCTCCTCGAGCAGCAGCGCCAGCGTGGCCTCGTCGGCGATGTTGCGCTCGTCGACCCAGACCGCGCGCAGCACCGCGTCGGTGATGCGCATCGCGGCATCGGTGCCGTCGTGCTGGTCCACGGCGATGATGAGCTTGGCGGCATCGTCGCCGGCCACCGGGAAGTACTTCGGCGCCGGGTTCAGCGGTGCATGCAGGTACTCAGCAAAGCGCTTCATCTCGACCAGCCGGTAGGCCTGGCGCTGCGGCGATCGCTTGCCCAGCGGCAGGCCGCCCGACACCGGGAACACCTTGCCGCCCAAATCGACCGGCAGGACATCGATGTGCGCGCCATGCTTGCGCGCAACGTCCCAGAAACGCAGATGACCGAGATAGGTCCACGGCGACTGCGGGGCGAAGTAGTACTGGACATCGGTGGCCATCAGCGCGCTCCTGCGTTCCTGGCGATGCGCGCACGGTAGCCGATTTGCGGCGCTGCCGCGCTCCAACGACGCTGGCCCGACAGCCGCTTTGCAACAGCGATGGGCAGGAGTGTCGGAACATAGTAAGGTGTGACGAAAATCACACTCACACCCGTGCTCCACGGAAGTGTGTCGACTCATGAACCTGCCGTATCCAATCCTCTTGCCCTTGCTGTGCTGTGTGATCGCACTGCCGGCCGCGGGCGCCCAAGCCAACGCAGCCAAACGTGTGCCGCGCAATGACACGCTGGCGCAGTGCAGCTGGGATCGGCCTGGCCGCGATGCCTTTACCGGCGACGTCGTCGCCGCCATCGACCGCTACAGCGACATCCCGACGCCTGTTCGCATGCGCCTGAAAGAGCGCATGCAGGCTCGCGAATACGACGACATGGTCGATATCCGCCGCGATTCGATCAAAGGCAAGTTCGAGTACGCCAGCACGATCCGCGACATGCACTTCGGTGCCGACCGGGTGTGTCGGCAAGTCACGCGCAAGCGCTGGACGTCAAAGACGCATGAGCGCGGCATGGTCTATTGCGAAAGCGAACACTGCATCCTGGTGCCGACCGTGTGCCGCAACGTCAGCCGCATCGATCGCAAGCCGGCCTTGGTGGCCGGCGGCGTGCTCGAGCCGCCACCGGGCATGCCGCCGGCAACGCCGCTGCCCGGCGATGGCCGCGAAGGCGCAGCGGGCGCAGCGGCGCCGCCTGTGACGTCCTCGTTCTCCGAGGCCGTGGCCGGCGCCGCAGTACCGTTGTTCACTCCGGCTGGGGAGGCCCCGCCGGGTGCCGGTACGCCGAGCGCCGACAGCAGCGATGCCGTCCCCGGCGGCCAATCCTTTCCGCCGATTCTCTTTGTGCCCGGTGGTGGCGGTGCGGGCCCGATCCTGTTTCCTGGCGGTGGCACGACACCCGGAGGCGGCACGCCCGACCCCGGCGGTGGTGGCGGCGGTGACCCCGGCGGCGGCGGCGGTGATCCCGGCGGCGGGGGTGGGGGCGGTGGAGGTGGCGGCGGTGTGCCTACCGACCCGGGCACGCCGCCTGCCGTGACGCCGATCCCCGAGCCGGCCACCTGGGCCAGCCTGCTCAGCGGTCTGGCGCTGCTGGGGTGGCTGGTGCGGCGTCAGCGCCGCACGGCGGTCGCCGGCACGGCGAAGTGCGCGACCCAGAAGCGCTCATAGCGCGAGCCGCGTCGCATCACGCAGGCCAGGCCGACGTCGCGGAACTCGGGCTGCATCAGGTTGGCGCAATGCGATGGGCTGGCCAGCCAGGCCTGCAGCGTGTCTTCGATATCGGCCTGGCCTGCGGCCAGGTTTTCACCGGCGCCCGCTGACGCATAACCGACGCTGCGCAGGCGCATGCCCAGGCCGCGGTTGCGCGAATCGACATGCGACAGCCGGTCCCGCAGCGCCAGGTCCACCGCCTGTTCCTGGGCGCTGGCGGCCAATTTGCTGTCCCACGCCAAGTGCTGCATTGAGGCGCCGCTGGCCGCGCACGACGCCGGCTGCAGGCGCAGGGCGTTGAGTTGTTCGACCGCTTTGTGCATCTGCACATCGTCGATGCAGGGCTGCAGCGCGTCGATCTCGGGCTGCACTGCAGCAGCCGCGCCGGCCCACAGCGCCGCAGCGGCAACCAGCGCGCGCAGACGCCGGCGGCGGGGGGTGAAGACGTGCACGAACGGCATGCCTCGATTGTCGAAACGCGAGCCGCGGCGCAGGAACGATGCAATTCACGTTCGGGCTTCGCTGCAAGTATCGGCATGTGTCGAACGTGACCGACGTGTGAACTGGCCCGCCCTCGCCGGTCTCTGAGCGGACGCATCACGCGTCAGCCGGCGCGCGCCAACAGCGGCGCGAGAAAGCGTCCGGTGTGACTTTTCTCCTGCGCCGCGACCTGCTCGGGCGTACCGGTCACCACCACCTGGCCGCCGCCGCCGCCGCCTTCGGGGCCCATGTCGATCACCCAGTCGGCGGTCTTGATGACGTCCAGGTTGTGCTCGATGACGACGATCGTGTTGCCGGCGTCGCGCAGTTGGTGCAGCACCTTGAGCAGCAATTCGATGTCGGCAAAGTGCAGCCCGGTGGTCGGCTCGTCGAGGATGTAGAGCGTGCGGCCGGTGTCGCGCTTGGACAGCTCCAGCGCCAGCTTGACGCGCTGCGCTTCGCCGCCCGACAGCGTGGTCGCGCTCTGGCCGAGCGTGATGTAGCCCAGGCCGACATCGAGCAGGGTCTGCAGCTTGCGCGCGATATTGGGCACGGCGGCGAAAAACGCGTGCGCCACTTCGACCGTCAGCGCCAGCACCTCGGTGATGTGCTTGCCCTTGTAGAGGATCTCCAGCGTCTCGCGGTTGTAGCGGCTGCCGTGGCAGGTGTCGCAGGGCACGTAGACGTCGGGCAGGAAGTGCATCTCGACCTTGATCACGCCGTCGCCCTGGCAGGCTTCGCAGCGCCCGCCGGCGACGTTGAACGAGAAGCGCCCCGGGCCGTAGCCGCGCTCGCGCGCCGCCGGCACGTCGGCAAAGAGTTCGCGGATCGGTGTGAACAGGCCGGTGTAGGTGGCCGGGTTGCTGCGCGGCGTGCGGCCGATCGGGCTCTGGTCGACGTTGATGACCTTGTCGAATGCATCCAGGCCCTCGATGCTGTCGTGCGGCGCCGGCTCGGCATGGCTCTGGTAGAGCTTCCTGGCCACCGCTGCATACAGCGTGTCGTTGACCAGCGTGCTCTTGCCCGATCCCGAGACGCCGGTGACGCAGGTCAACAGGCCGACCGGGATCTCGACCGTCACGTTCTGCAGGTTGTTGCCGCGGGCACCGCTGATGGTGAGCAACTGCGGGTCGGTGCTCGCTTCCAGCGTGGTGCGCGTCTTCGGCACCGGAATGCGCAAGGCGCCGCCGAGGTAGCGCCCGGTCAGCGACTCGGTGTTGGCCGCCACGTCGCCGGGCGTGCCCTGGGCCATCACGCGCCCGCCGTGCACGCCGGCGCCGGGGCCGAGGTCGACCACATGGTCGGCGGCGCGGATCATGTCTTCGTCATGCTCGACGACGAGCACGCTGTTGCCGAGGTCGCGCAGGCGGCGCAGCGTGGCGATCAGGCGCTCGTTGTCGCGCTGGTGCAGGCCGATGCTCGGCTCGTCGAGCACGTACATGACGCCGGTCAGTCCCGAGCCGATCTGCGACGCCAGCCGGATGCGCTGCGCCTCGCCGCCGCGACAGCGAGTCGGCGCTGCGCTCGAGGCTGAGGTAGGAGAGGCCGACATCGTTCAGGAACTTCAGCCGCGAGCGGATCTCGCGCATCACCTTCTCGCCGATGTCGGCCTTGTTGCCGATCAGGTGCAGGTCTTCGAAATGGGCCTGGCATTGGGCCAGCGTGAGCTGCTCGGCGGCGTAGATCGGCAGGCCGCGCACGCGCTCATCCTGGCCTTGCAGAAACACATGGCGGGCCTCGCGCCGCAGCCGGGTGCCATTGCACGCCGGGCAGGGCTTGGCGGACTGATAGCGCGCCAGGTCCTCGCGCACCGCCGCCGAATCGGTCTCGCGCCAGCGCCGCTCGAAGTTCGGCAGGATGCCTTCGAACGGATGCCAGCGCTTGATCGTGCGCCGCTTGCCGCCGGCGCCTTCGGCGCTGTAGACGAAGGCCATCTCGGTCTTGCCGCTGCCATGCAGCAGCACCTGCTGGTGCACGTGGCTCAGTTGCTCGAACGGCGTGTCCAGGTCGAAGCCATAGTGCTTGGCCACCGACTCCAGCAGGCCGAAGCTGTAGCTGTTGCGCTTGTCCCAGCCCTTGACGGCGCCGCTGGCCAGGCTCAGCGTCGGGAAAGCGACCACACGCTCGGCATCGAAGACCGTGACCTGCCCCAGGCCGTCGCAACTCGGGCAGGCGCCGACCGGCGAGTTGAACGAGAACAGCCGCGGCTCGAGTTCGGGCAGCGAGTAGCTGCATACCGGGCAGCCGAACTTGCTCGAAAAGAGATGCTCCTTGCCGGAATCGAGCTCCAGCGCGATCGCGCGGCCGTCGGCGATGCGCATCGCAGCCTCGAAGCTTTCGGCCAGGCGTTGCGTCAGGTCGGCACGCGTTTTCACGCGGTCGATGACGACGTCGATGTCGTGCTTCTCGGTTTTCTTCAAGGTGGGCAGCGCATCGGCTTCGACCACCGCACCGTCGACGCGAAAGCGCACGTAGCCCTGGGCCTGCATGGCCGCCAGCAGGTCCATGAATTCACCCTTGCGATCGCGCACCGCCGGCGCCAGCACGGCCAGCCGGGTGTCCTCGGGCAGCGCCAGCACCGCATCGACCATCTGCGCGACGCTTTGCGCCGCCAGCGGCAGGTCATGGTCGGGGCAGTAGGGCGTGCCGGCGCGCGCGTAGAGCAGGCGCAGGTAATCGTGGATCTCGGTGATGGTGCCGACGGTGGAGCGCGGATTGTGCGAGGTCGCCTTCTGCTCGATGCTGATCGCCGGCGACAGGCCCTCGATGACATCGACATCGGGTTTGTCCATCAGCTGCAGGAACTGGCGCGCATAGGCCGACAGGCTCTCGACATAGCGCCGCTGGCCTTCGGCATACAGCGTGTCGAAAGCCAGGCTCGATTTGCCCGAACCCGACAGGCCGGTGATCACGACCAGGGCGTGCTTGGGGATGTCGAGGTCGATGTTCTTCAGGTTGTGGGTGCGAGCGCCGCGCACCTTGAGCAGCGCGGCTGTGGCGTCTGGCGGCATGGCCGGTCCCGTGAGGTCAACCGGGCATTATCGACAGCGCACTACCAGCGCGCCACTTCGGCCAACCAGGCCTCCCGTTGGGCGGATGTGATCGGCGCGTGCCAGCATCCGGTGCTGTTGGGCAGGCAGACCAGCACGCCGTCGCTGTCGAAGTCGATGGCAGCGGCGGCGGCGGCCGAGACTTCCAGCGACAACCACGGCGGCTGGGGCGTGCCCGCGTGCGCCCGCCGTGCCCATCGGCCGGCCGTCGCCTGCCGCAACTGCGCCCACCACAAGACTTGCGCCGCGCCATGGGCCACCGGCAGGGCATCGGGTTTGTTGCCGAGGCGCCAATGCGCCGCCGCTGACGGGCCGGCACCCAATGCTGCATCCCAGCGCGCGAGGGGGTCAACGACCACGCCTTCTTTGGCGATCAGGCGCGAACGCAGGGCTGCGTCGGGTGCCGCATCGCGACGTTCCAGGAGCTGCCGCTCGTCGGCGTCGGCCGCTGAGCGCCCGGCAGCGGCCGCAGCAGCGCCCACTGGGGCATCGGTCGCCATCGGCGCAGGTGCGGCCGTTGCCGGCGGTGGCGCGGCTGAGGGCGCCGCAGAGGGCGCCTCGGCAACGGCTGCGGCGACGGCACGCGACTCGGCGACAGCGCCCGCGCCCGCCTCCGCGCGCGGCGCTGAAGGGTTGTTGTTCTGCCGCGCCACGGCCTCAGGCGAGGCCGCCTTGCGGCGCGCCTGGCCGAAGGCAGACGGCGCGGTCTCGTCGGCGCTGGCTTTCGGCTCGGCGGCGTCGGACAACGGCGGCGGCTTGTCAGCCTCGACGATCGCCCCTTCATCGACACGTGCCCCCTGCTCAGCGCGATCGAGCGGCGGCGACGGCTCGGGCAACGGCGGCTCGCGCGTGCTCCACATCACGCCAACCAGCACTGCCGCGACCAGGGTGCCGAAGGACGCTGCCACCTGCGGCTGGGTCAGCCAGCCGGCCACACGCTGCCACCAGGGCGCAGGCGCGGCGGTCCTTGGCCGAACGGCCGCATGCGCGGCGGCGAGGATGCGCTCGCTGACCTGCCGTGGCGGCAATGCGTCGCGGTCGGGCGCATGGCGCAGCGCAGCCAGCAGGTGCGCATCGCGCGGGTTGTCGTGGTCGGGTGGCTGGTTCATGAACGTTGGCCCGCCGGCAGGAACGCGCCCATGCAGGTGCGCAGTTTGGACATCGCATAGCGCAGCCGACTCTTGGCGGTCTCGAATCCGACTTCGAGCGCACGCGCCAACTCATCGAGCGCCAGGCCATCTTCATGGTGCAGCAGGAAGACGCTGCGCTGCGCCGCCGGCAGGGTATCCAGGCAGTCGAGCAGGCGCTGGCCGGCCGAGCGCCAGAACGCCTGGTCTTCGACACTCGATGCCGCCGCGGGCCACTCGCGCCACGCCTCGTCGGCCGCAGCCGGCTGCCAGGGCGGGCGCTCCTCGTCGCCGTCGCCGCTGCTGCTGATTTCGCGCCCGCTCTTGCGCAACACGTCGATCGCGCGGTGGTGCGCCAGCGTGAACAGCCAGGTGCGAAACGTCGCCCCCTGCGGCGACCAGCGCTCCCGCGAGTGGACCACGCGCAGCCAGGTGTCCTGAAACACCTCGTCGCACTGCGTGCCGGCCTCGCGCCCGAGCAGCCGGCGCACGAAGCGGTACAGCGGCGCATGGTGGCGCGCGTACAAGCGCTCGAAGGCGCGCGCGTCGCCTTGTGCAAAGGCGCGCATCAGGGCGTCGTCGTCATCGTCGAGGGCGCTTTCGGGCATGGCGGCAGAAGTGTCGGTCGTTACGGGCTTTGTACGCAGCAGCCGCTTGAAAGGGGTTACGTGGGGGCTTGCGCCCCCGCATTGAACTGTTGACGCCGCAGGCTCATGATGGCGTCATGAAAGCATGGCCCGTCATGGCTGCAGTGTCGCTGTGCGCCAGCCTCGCCGCCTGCGGCGTCGGCATCTCGCTGGGCTACGGCCTCGGCGACGACCCGCCGAGCGTCAGCCTGGCCGCCGCACCGCAAGAGGCCGCAGCCGGCGAGCGCATCGGCCTGGTGGCGGCGGCCAACGACGACTACGTGGTGCGCGAGGTGCTGTTTTTCCGCATCGACGGCAGCGGCGATGTCCTCATCGGCCGCGACAGCAGCGCGCCCTACGCCATCGAAACCACCCTGCCCGCCAGCACGACCAGCCAGGTGCGCTACTTCGCGCGCGCGGTGGACGATGCGGGGCAGGAGGCGGACAGCCAGGAAGTCGTGGTCACGGTTCGATAGCGCTAGGGCGCGCTGAGCACCCGCAGAATCTCCCGCCCGTACGCCTCCAGCTTCTTCGCCCCCACGCCGCTGATTGTGGCCAGCGCGTCGAGCGTGGCCGGCTGTTGCTGCGCCATCGTCGCCAGGGTGGCGTCGTGGAAGACGACGTAGGCGGGCAGGTTGTGTTCGCGGGCGACGGCGGCGCGCCAGGTCTTGAGCTCGGTGAAGCGCAACTGTGCGTCGGCGTCGAGCGTGGCGACGATGCCGGCATTGCTGGCCCTGCCGGGCGCCGCCTCTTTGCGGTCGCGGCGCGAGCGGCTTCGTGGCTGCACTTCGCGCGGCACGCGCAGGACGATCGCGGCCTCGCCCTTCAAGACCGCGCGTGCGCTGTCGGTCAGCGCCAGCACGTTGTAGTCGCCCTGCGTGACGACATGGCCGAGCGCGACCAGTTGGCGCAGCACGCCGCGCCATCGAGACTCGTCGAGGTCGGCGCCGATGCCGAAGGTGGACAGGCGGGCGTGGCCGTGCTGCGAGACCTTGTCGGTGACCTTGCCGCGCAGCACGTCGAGCAGGTGGCCGGCGCCATAGCCGAGGCCGCTGGCTTGCTGCATGCGATAGATGCACGACAGCAGCTTGCGCGCGGCTTCGGTGCCGTCCCAGGTCTCGGGCGGGGCGAGGCAGTTGTCGCAGTTGCCGCAGGGGCGACTGGTCTCACCGAAGTAGCCGAGCAGCCGCACGCGCCGACAGTCGTGGGCCTCGCACAGCGCAAGCAGCGCTTCGAGCTTGCCGCGCTGCACGCGCTTGAATTCGTCGCCGCCGCTGCTGTCGTCGATCATGCGGCGCTGGTTGACCACGTCCTGCAGGCCATAGGCCATCCACGCCTCGGCGGGCTGCCCATCGCGGCCGGCGCGGCCGGTTTCCTGGTAGTAGGCCTCGATGTTCTTCGGCAGGTCGAGGTGGGCCACGAAACGCACATCGGGTTTGTCGATGCCCATGCCGAAGGCGATGGTGGCCACCATGACCAGGCCATCCTCGCGCAGGAAACGATTCTGGTGCTTCTCGCGCACGGCCGGCATCGAGGCCGGCGTGGTACGGCAGCGCCGCGATGCCCGCGCTGCCCAGCCAGGTCGCGGTTTCTTCGACTTTCTTGCGCGTGCCGCAGTAGACGATGCCGGCCTCGCCGTCGTGCTCGTCCTGCAGCAGGCGCAGCAACTGGCGCTTGGGTTCGTCCTTTTCGACGATGGTGTAGCGGATGTTCGGCCGGTCGAAGCTCTCGATGAAGGTGCGCGCGTTGCCCAGCGAGAGTCGGGTGACGATGTCCTGGCGCGTGATCGCATCGGCGGTGGCGGTCAGCGCCATGCGCGGCACACCGGCATAGCGCTCGGCAAAGACCGTCAGGCCCAGGTACTCCTCGCGAAAATCATGGCCCCACTGGCTGACGCAATGCGCTTCGTCGATGGCCACCAGCGACAACAGGCCACGCTCGTGCAGCGAGTCGAGCATGGCCAGGAAACGCGGCGTCAGGATGCGCTCCGGCGCCGCATACAGCAGCACCAGCCGGCCCGACAGCAACTCGCGCTCGATGTCGCGCGCCTCACCGCTGTCCAGCGTGCTGTTGAGAAACGAGGCGTGCACGCCGACCTCTTCGAGCGCACCGACCTGGTCTTGCATCAGCGCGATCAGCGGGCTGACGACCAGCGCCACACCGCGGCCGGCGCGGTGGCGCGCGATCGCCGGCACCTGGTAGGTCAGGCTCTTGCCGCCGCCGGTGGGCATCAGCACCAGGGCGTCGCCGCCGTCGACGACGTGATCGACGATGTCGACTTGCAGGCCGCGGAAACTGTCGTAGCCGAAGACTTCGCTCAGAATCGACAGCAGCGGGGACGGCGTACTCGGGTCGGTCACGGTGCGGATTGTCGCCGCGCCGGTGTAGGCTACCCACCCGTACTCATGGCCTGCAAGCGGGGGAGGTGAGCAGCATGGCGGAATCGACAACAAGCAATCCTTATGCGCCGCCCATGGCGCGCGTCAACGACGTGCCCGCCGATGGCGCAACGCAGCCGGTCAGACTGTGGTCAGCTCAGGGCCGCATCGGGCGGCTGCGCTACATCGCATGGCAGATGCTGGGCACGTTGGCGATCATGCCGGCGGCCTTCCTCGGTGGCCTGCTCGGCGCGGCATTGGGCTCCGAGAGCGTGACCTACGCTTTGTTGGGTGTGGCCTACATCGCCTACGCAGTGTTCTTTGCCCTGCTGACGATTCAGCGCTGCCACGACATGGACTGGACGGGCTGGGCCGCACTGATCGTGCTGATCCCGCTGGTCGGCCTGATCTTCTGGTTCAAGGCCGGTTCGCCCGGGCGCAACCGCTTCGGCGCGCCGCCGCCGCCGACGCCGCGCAGCATGGCCTGGCTGGTCGGGATCACGGTGGCCCTGTTCGTGCTGGGCATCGTTGCCGCGATCGCGTTGCCGGCCTACCAGGACTACACCCAGCGCGCCCGCGCGATGCAACCGCAATGATTGACACAGCCGCCGCCTTGCGCACGCGCCTCGTGCGCAACATCGACGACGTCAAGCTCGAGCGCTTCGAGCGCGCGCCGCTGTACGACACGCGCACCGGCGGCCTGTCCGACGGCACCGCGGCGCGCAAGCTCGGCGCGGGCTTCGACATCCTCGAGCCCGGCAAGATCGCCTGCCCGTACCACTACCACCTGGCGCAGGAAGAGATGTTCGTGATCCTCGAAGGCCAGGGCACGCTGCGTGTGGCCGGCGAGCACGTGGCGGTGCGCGCCGGCGACGTGATCTTCATCCCGCCCGGCCCCGAGTACCCGCACCAGCTGATCAACAGCGGCAGCGTGCCGATGAAGTACCTGTCGATCAGCACCCAGGAAACGCCCGAAGTCTGCTGCTACCCGGACTCGGACAAGCTCGGCACGTTCGCACCGGAGCACCGCATGGTGCAGCGCCGCGGGCAGGCGCTCGACTACTGGGATGGCGAACCCTGAGCGCAGGCCTGCGGGCCGGCCACTATCATTTCAGCCTTACTTTCTCAGGAGCGCCCCATGGCCTCGGTCAACAAAGTCATCATCGTCGGCAACCTCGGCAAGGATCCCGAGGTCCGCACCTTTCCGGACGGCGGCACGATCTGCAACATCACCGTTGCGACCTCACGCCAATGGAAGGACAAGACCAGCGGTGAACGCCAGGAAGAAACCGAGTGGCACCGCGTGGTGTTCCGCGACCGGCTGGCCGAGATTGCCGGCGAGTACCTGCGCAAGGGCAAGCAGGTCTATGTCGAGGGGCGCCTGAAGACGCGCAAGTACACCGACAAGGACGGCGTCGAGAAGTTCATCACCGAGATCACCGCCTACGAAATGCAGATGCTCGGCAGCCGCGAAGGCATGGGCGACGGCGACTCGCGGGGCGGCGGTGGCGCGCCGGCATCGCGACCGGCGCCGCTGTCAGGCGGCGCCAAGCCCGCGGCGCAGAAGTCGTCGACCGGCTTCGACGACATGGACGACGACATCCCGTTCTGACGGCCGACCGTGCCGGCTCACGGACGACGTGCCGCCAAGCGGGGGGTGTTTTCATTTGTGGCCGGTTGTCACGATAGTAAGTGCTTGCGGCGACGGTGACGATCACGGCAACGAGCCGGGCACCGCCGCCCAGCTTGCGACCGACAGCGCGCTGCTTGCTTTGTGATGACGGCAGTGGACGGGCTCAACCGCAATGGTGTGTCCACGTCATCGACACGGAGCTCGATCCCATCGCTGGCTGTTCCAGGTTGAGCCCTCGCTGACGCAACGACGACCCCAGGCCTCGCTTGCAGAAAGCAAGCGCGGCCTTCTTTGTCGAGTCCAACGTTGACAGGCCTGTCACGGACACAGCCCGGCTCAGGCGATACTGTGAGCCTGCGATGGGGTGCTGACGGTTCTCCAGCCATTCATGCCAGTGCCCAGATTCAAACCAGGAGACCCGTGATGAAACGCTTGTTCTTGAAAATGGCCGCGGTCGCGCTTGCTGGTGCGATCGTTGGCGCCTGCGGCGGCAACGACAGTGGCGACGACAAGACCTCCGGCACGCTGATCGACGTGGCCTCGCGCGGCGGCTTTTCGGGATTGGTCTATGCCGTGACCAAAGCCGGCTTGGCCGACACGCTGAGGGCTCCCAACGCCGATCTGACGCTGTTGGCACCGAGCAACGATGCCTTTGCCTTGTTGGCCGGCCAATTGGGTTTCCCGACGATCCAGGCCATGGCGGACGGTCTGCCCCCTGAGACGCTGCAAGCAATCCTGCTCTATCACGTGCTGCCGGGCAAGATCACCAGCGCCGACCTCCTGGCCGGAGGCTCCGCCAGCCTGGACACGTCGCTGGTGCAAGGCGGTAACACGCAGACCCTGGCCCTGACCACGACCAACGGCATCCGCGTCACCGACTCGATCGGGCGTGTGGGCATCGTCGGCCTCGCCGACGTCCCCAACGACAATGGCGTGTTCCATGTCATCGACCGCGTGCTGCTGCCACCGGGGCTGTTGACCGTGTTGCAAACGGTGCGCAGCAATCCCGAACGCTTCTCGTCACTGGCCGGCGCCATCGGCGACCCGGCGCTGGTGACCACGCTCAACGGCGCCGGTCCGCTCACGCTGTTCGCGCCCACCGACGAGGCATTCCAGGCGGCATCGCCCGTGCTGACGACTCTTGCCAGCAATCAGGTCGACGCCGTGTTGAAGTACCACGTGCTCGGCGCGCGCGTGTTGTCGTCGGCCTTTGTCTTCGGCGCGCCGGTGCAGACCCTGGCTGGCCAGCCGTTCACGATCAATGCCGGCGTGGCGCCGGTGCTGGCGACGATCGACGACACCTCGGCCACGGACGGCGGCGTCATCGGTGTCGACATCATTGCCAGCAACGGTGTGGTTCACCTCGTCAACAAGGTGCTGATGCCTACGCTGCCTGCGCCCAATTGAAGGCCATCACCCGCAACAGCCCCGGCGGCATGCCCGGCATGCCGCCGGGGCTGTTTCTGTGTACACCTGCACACGGTCATCCAACAGCGCTCGTGTAGGGTTGACCCTGACCATGTTCGACTCTTTGGCGCCATTGAGGGCGCAGCCCGTTGTATGAAGACCCGGTTCGCGAAACGACTGTTTCTCAAGGCCAGCGGCATCGCCGTCGCGGCCACGCTGCTCAAGGCCTGCGGCGGCGGTGGCAACAGCAACGATGCGCCGGCGCCAACGCCGCCACCACCGCCCCCGGCGGGCACTGCGACGCTGTTGCAGCGCCTGCAACAGGAGTCCAGGTTCAGCAACCTGCTGGCTGCCGCAAACCGGGCCGGGCTCACCGCCCAACTCGACCAAGCCGGCGCCAGCCAGACGCTGTTTGCGCCGACCAATGATGCCTTCGAGGCCCTGGCCCAGCGCATCGGCTTCGGCGATGCCGGCAGCATGATCGGCGCCCTGACGGTGGATCAACTGGCCGGCATCCTGGGCTTTCACGTGGTGCCGCAGTCGCTGTACTCGGCCGACCTCGATTCGTTTGGCCAACCGGGCGGGCAACGGCCTGGCACGCTGTACGATTTTCGCGGCGTTGCGGCGCAGCTCATCTTTATCGCCGAAGGGGGTCAGCTCACCATTTGGGATGGCATCGGCCGCACGTCGATCACGGTTCAGCAGTTTGACCTCGCGGCCGGCAATAGCGTGCTGCACGTCGTCAGCGACGTGCTGCTGCCGCGCGGCGTGTTGACGGTGTCGCAGATGCTGCGCGCCAACATCGACTCGTTCTCAGGCTACAGCGCCGCCGTGACGGCCGCCGGCTTCAGCGACGAGTTGCAGGGCGCCGGACCCTACACGGTGTTCGTGCCGACCAACAATGCCATCAACAGCGCGCTGGCGAGCAACGTGGTGCGTTATCACGTGCTGGGGCAGGAACTGGGCGACAACAGCTTCCCGGCTGGCGCAAACTTCGCGACGCTCAACAACAGTCAGACGGTCCGTATCGCGCGTGGCCGAACGCCGCCCCTGAGCAATTCTGCCGGGCAAAGCGTGCTGGCCACGCTGACCGACGCCACCACCACGCCGGGCAATGTGACCGACGTCGATTTCTACGCCAGCAACGGCGTCATCCACGTCCTCGACAAGGTGCTGGTGCCGCGCTGACGGCGGCATCGGGTCCTGAACCGGGATCGCCGCCCGGCCCGCAGCCGACCGCGGTCACAGCGTGGCCTCGGCCCGAGCCGCGCGACCGATGCGCTGCGCTGAGGCAATCACGCCGCCGCCCAGGCAGACATCGCCGTCATAGAGCACCGCGCTCTGCCCGGGCGTGACAGCCCATTGCGCGTCGTCGAACGTCAACTCAAAAGCGCGGTCTTGCAGTTTGAGCAGACAGGCCGCATCGGCCTGTCGGTAGCGCGTCTTGGCGGCATAGCGGCCGGGCGCCGGCGGCATGCCGGCCGTCCAGCTGACGTCGTCGGCTACCAGCGCTGCGTACTGCAAGGCCGGGTGCTCGTGGCCCTGCACGACGACCAGCACATTGCGGTCCAGGTCCTTGCGCGCGACGAACCAGGGCGCATGTTCACCCTGCGCATCGCCGCGTCCCTTGATGCCGCCGATACCCAGCCCCTGCCGCTGGCCGAGCGTGTAGAACGACAGGCCGACGTGCTTGCCGAGCGGCTTGCCGCGCTCGTCTTCGATCAGACCCGGCGCGTGGCTCAGGTAGCGGTTGAGAAACTCGCGAAAGGGCCGCTCGCCGATGAAGCAGATGCCGGTCGAGTCTTTCTTGGCCGCGTTCGGCAGGCCGATCTCGGCGGCGATGCGGCGCACCTCGGTCTTCTTCAGCTCGCCGACCGGAAACAGCGTGTGCGACAGCTGCGTCTGGTTCAGCCGGTGCAGAAAGTAGCTCTGGTCCTTGGCCGGGTCGAGCCCCTTGAGCAGCTCGAAGGTGCCGTTGCGCTCGCGCAGCGCGGCATCGCCGGTGCAATGATCCGCGGGCACCCGGCGCACGCGGGCATAGTGGCCGGTGGCGATCTTCGCGGCCCCCAGGCGCATCGCGTGATCGAGAAAGGCCCTGAACTTGATCTCGGCATTGCACAGCACATCCGGATTGGGCGTGCGGCCGGCCCGGTACTCGCGCAGGAACTCGGCAAAGACGCGGTCCTTGTATTCGGCGGCAAAGTTGACATGCTCGATCTCGATGCCGATGACGTCGGCCACCGCCGCTGCGTCGACGAAATCGGCATTGCTCGAGCAGTACTCGGGGCCGTCGTCACTCGACCCTGCGGGTCGGTCGTCATCTTCCCAGTTCTTCATGAACAGGCCGATCACGTCGTAGCCCTGACGCTTGAGCAGCCACGCACTGACCGCGGAGTCCACACCGCCGCTCAGACCGACGACGACGCGCTGCTTCTGGGCCATGGCGCAATTATCGCGGCCGGCAACAGGGGCCCTGTCGAATGGCGAGGTTTGCAACGCCATCATCGGGCCGAAGCGGCGCCTCGTCGGTGACTGCAGGCGCGCTCACGGCGTTTTGCGCCGCGGATCGAGGGCGAGCGCGGCGTAGACCGACTCGTCGGCCTGCAACAGCTCGAGCGGATAACGCCTGCCGGCGCGATGGTCGGCCAGACAACGCTGCAGCAACGGGCTGCGGTGGCGGGCGCGCTCGGCCTCGATCTCGGCGGGCAGGAGCCAGAGCGCGCGCACGATGCCGTCGTCGAGCGCGCGGCCCGGCTCGGGCTCGCCGACGCTGCCGGTGAAGGCAAAGCGCAGGTACGTGATGGGCCCGCTCTCGCTCGCATCGCGGCCGCCCGAGCGTGCAAGGTAGACGCCCAGCAGGTGCGTCGGCGTGAAGCGGCAGGCCGTTTCTTCGAGCACCTCGCGCACCACGGCCCCGATCAGCGACTCGCCCGGGTCGAGGTGGCCGGCCGGGTTGTTGAGCACCAACCGGCCGTCGGCCGCGCGTTCCTCGACCAGCAGGTAGCGCCCGTCGTGCTCGACCACGGCGGCGACGGTGACGTTGGGCTTCCAGCGGTTGTCGGCACCAGCGGACCCGCCATCGGGCACAGCGGGCGACGGTTGCTGAGGGCCGGCGTCGCGGCTCACCGGGGACTGGCCCAAAGGCCATCCAGATTGACCAGCGCGCATTGCGCCGTATAGGCCGGCCGCCGCCCTTCACACTCCTGCAACGCGCCTCGCACAGCGTCGCCCTGCGAGCTGCGTCCACCAGTCCAGCCCCAGGCCCCTGCAGGCGACACGGCGAATGCCTTGTGGCCCTTGGCCGGCAAGTAGGCCTCGTTGAATCCAGCCTGCGCTTGAAGATTGGGCAGCGTGGCAGCGCGGGGGTCGTATTCGAAGGTCATCGCAGCATCGTCGTTGTCGGCGCTGGATTCACTGGCACGTTCGTAGGCGCGCACCAGGTGCGAGAAGGTCAAGGCGATGAGCAGCACAAAGCACAGCGAGGCCGCCGCGAAGCCCCACCAACTCGATGGCGGCGGCGGCTCGCCGTACTCGTTGCTGCCCTCGGTGCCTGGGGCGCATGCCAGGACCACAGTGACGATGAAGTTCACCGTCGGCAACCAGAGCAGCATGCTCCACCAGCCGGACTTGTCGCAATCGTGGCAGCGCAACACCGCCAGGCGCATGCCGAAGAAGGTCAGCGCCAAGCCTGCAATCGCCAGCAACGCCAGCCGTCCCAGCGTCGGCCGTTGCAGCACCATGATCAGCGGCATGTAGAACAGCGCCATCGTCGCTGCATTGGCCGTGGCGTACTTCAAGCGCCCCATTCGGCCCTCGAAACCAAGCCCGAAGATGCCGACCGCGCTGGCCTCGTCTGCAAGTGCCCTGCGGCGGTTCTGCAGCGACGGCATCGCCTGCACCCGCGCCGCACGCGCCTGGTCTCGAGCTTCCTCCCTGGCCGCAATGGCCATCGGAATGTCCGTCGTGCATTGACGACACAACAGCCGCTTGGACTGGCGTTCGCCGCAGTTCGGGCAGGTGACTTCGTCGATCGGCTCGAGCGTCAGCGCTGCATTGGCGGCGGGGATCGGCGCCGGGGCGGGCACAGGTGCGGCAGTCGCCGGCGGCGAGGACTGACGCGGTGCAGCCCATGGCGGCGGCGCTGGCACATGCGCTGCGGGCAGCTCCGGCAGCTCGGGCAAGGGCGCAAATCCGGTCGTTGGCGGTGCGTCGCTGGGTTCGAGGTGCACCCGCGCACCCAGCTGGGCCAGCTTGTCGACATAGCCACGCGCGAGATTCGGTTCGACCGAGCGCTTGAGGACCGTGCGTGTTCCCGAGAACAACTGCGCAACGCGATGGTCATCGAGCTTGAGTGCCTGGGCGAGGCGGCGTCGCACCTCGTCGGCCTGGAAACCATCGAGCACCTCGCCTCTGAACACCATCTGCACGTTCGATCCCATAGCCCCTCCGCAATGCCTGCCCTCACAACAGCGGGCGAATTATGGAGATCGAACTCAGCTGATGCCACGTTGCCGATCCCCCCGACAAGGCGGTTAAGCTGTAAGCCCTGCAGGCGCTTGCCGCCAACACGTCGCGCGAGGAACACAGTGAGGAGGCCTTCATCATGCTGATCGGCGTACCGCTCGAAACGGCGCCGGGCGAGACCCGCGTGGCCGTCACCCCGGAGACGGCCAAAAAACTCAAGTCACTGGGCCACACGGTCCATGTGCAATCCGGCGCTGGCACCGCGGCGCACTTCACCGACCAGGCCTACACAGCCGCGGGCGCGGAGATCACCGACCGCGCCGGCGCCTTTGGTGCGGACCTGGTCCTGAAGGTGCGCAGCCCGTCGCTCGACGAGTTGCCTCGGATGAAGACCAGCGCCGTGCTGGTGGGCATGCTCAACCCGTTCGACAAGGGCAACCTGGCGCGCCTGGCCGGCGCCGGCGTGACCGCCTTTGCGCTCGAAGCGGCGCCGCGCACGACGCGCGCGCAGAGCATGGACGTGCTGAGCAGCCAGGCCAACATCGGCGGCTACAAGGCAGTGATGATCGGCGCCGACAAATATCAGCGCCTGTTCCCGATGATGATGACCGCCGCCGGCACGATCAAGGCCGCTCGGGTCGTCATCCTCGGCGTCGGCGTGGCCGGCCTGCAGGCCATAGCCACGGCCAAGCGCCTCGGCGCGGTGATCGAAGCGTCGGACGTGCGGCCGTCGGTGAAGGAGCAGATCGAATCGCTGGGTGGCAAGTTCATCGACGTGCCGTACGAGACCGCCGAAGAAAAGCAGGCCGCGGAGGGCGTCGGCGGCTACGCCAAGCCGATGCCGCCCTCGTGGCTGGAGCGGCAGAAGGTCGAAGTCGCCAAGCGCGTCGCGCAGGCTGACATCGTGATCTCGACGGCGCTGATCCCGGGCCGCGCGGCGCCGACGCTGATCACCGAAGAGATGGTCAAGTCGATGAAACCGGGCTCGGTGATCGTCGACATGGCCGCGCCACACGGCCCGCCAGGGCCGTCCGGTCATCCCAGCGGCAACTGCCCGCTCACCGAGGCCGGCAAGACGGTGGTCAAGCACGGTGTGATCATCGTCGGCGAGACCAACCTGCCGGCGCTGGTGGCCACGGACTCGTCGGCGCTGTACGCACGCAACGTGCTCGACTTCCTGAAGCTGATCGTCACCAAGGAAGGCGCTTTGTCGATTCCGACCGACGATGACATCGTCACCGCGTGCATGGTCACGCAGGGCGGCAACGTGCTGCGAAGCTAGGAGCAACAACAAATGGACGCCGTTTCCCCCACCATCCTCAACCTGATCATCTTCGTGCTGGCCATCTACGTCGGCTACCACGTCGTCTGGACGGTCACGCCGGCGCTGCACACACCGCTGATGGCGGTGACCAACGCCATCTCCGCGATCGTCGTCGTCGGCGCGATGCTCGCCGCGGCGCTCACCGAAACCTGGCTCGGCAAGGGCATGGGCGTGCTGGCGGTCGCACTGGCGTCGGTGAACATCTTCGGCGGCTTCCTGGTGACGCGGCGCATGCTGGAGATGTTCAAGAAGAAAGAGAAGAAGCCGGCGGGAGACAAGAAATGAGTCTCAACGTCGTCACGCTGCTCTACCTCGTCGCCAGCGTCTGCTTCATCCAGGCACTCAAGGGCCTGTCGCACCCGACGACCTCGATCCGCGGCAACCTGTTCGGCATGGCCGGCATGGCGATTGCCATGTTCACCACCGCGGCGCTGATCGTCAAACTCGCCGCGGGCTCGCCGCTCGGCCTGGGCTGGGTGATCCTCGGCCTGGTCGCCGGCGGCGCCTATGGGGCCTGGCGCGCGCGCACCGTCGAGATGACCAAGATGCCCGAGCTGGTGGCCTTCTTCCACAGCATGATCGGCCTGGCCGCGGTGTTCATCGCCATTGCCGCGGTCGTCGAGCCGTGGGCCTTTGGCATCACCGGCAAGCCCGTCGATGGCGTCGGCGGTGCGATCCCGCCCGGCAACCGGCTCGAACTCGCCCTCGGCGCGGCCATCGGCGCGATCACGTTTTCGGGCTCGGTGATCGCCTTCGGCAAGCTCTCGGGCACCTACAAGTTCCGGCTCTTCCAAGGCGCGCCGGTGCAGTTCAAGGGCCAGCACATCCTCAATGCGGTGCTCGGTCTGTCGATGCTGTTCTTCATCGTCGGCTACACCCACAGCGAGTCGAAGATGGACTTCGCGCTGCTGCTGGCACTGGCCTTCGTCATCGGCGTGACGATCATCATCCCGATCGGCGGCGCCGACATGCCGGTGGTGGTGTCGATGCTCAACAGCTACTCGGGCTGGGCGGCGGCGGGCATCGGCTTCTCGCTGAACAACTCGATGCTGATCATCGCCGGCTCGCTGGTCGGCAGCTCGGGCGCGATCCTGTCCTACATCATGTGCAAGGCGATGAACCGCTCGTTCTTCAACGTCATCCTCGGCGGCTTTGGCGGTGAAACCGCCGCCGCGGTGGCCGGCGGCGGTGCTCAGCGCAACGTCAAGAGCGGCAGCGCCGACGACGCGGCCTTCGTGCTCGGCAACGCCGAGACGGTGATCATCGTGCCCGGCTACGGCCTGGCGGTCGCGCGTGCGCAGCATGCGGTCAAGGAACTGGCAGAAAAACTGATCCACAAGGGCGTGACGGTCAAGTACGCCATTCACCCGGTGGCCGGCCGCATGCCCGGCCACATGAACGTGCTGCTGGCCGAAGCCGAAGTGCCGTACGACCAGGTCTTCGAGATGGAAGACATCAACGGCGAATTCGGCCAGGCCGACGTGGCCATCATCCTCGGCGCCAACGACGTCGTGAACCCGGCCGCCATGACCAAGGGCAGCGCCATCTACGGCATGCCGATCCTCGAGGCCTACAAGGCCAAGACGGTGATCGTCAACAAGCGCTCGATGGCCGCCGGCTACGCCGGCCTGGACAACGAACTGTTCTACATGGACAAGACGATGATGGTCTTCGGCGACGCCAAGAAGGTGGTCGAGGACATGGTCAAGGCCGTCGAGTGACTCTGGTCGGCGGGGTCGGGGCGGTGGCGTAGCGTCACACGCGCTGTCCCTGTTCGGCGTGGACACCCATACTCAGGCGACGAAGCCGCGCGCCGGATCGTCGGCGCTGCGCTGCAAGCCAGTTCAGCGGCGACCAGGCGGCGCGGCCGCTGACGATGTGCAGCGAGTAGGCCATGCGCGATGCCGCCGAGCGGTTCGGCGCGCTGGCAGTGCGGCAGCAAGCCGTCGAAGACCACCAGCGTGCCGGCCTTGACCGTCGAGCGCGCGCGTGGCCTCGCCGCTCGGCCAGGGCGTGTCGTCGAGCGGCTCGGTCATCGAAGCCGTCGCCGCGGCGCACGAAACGCTCGCGCAACGGCCCGCGCTGCCCGCCCGGTGCAACGCAAAGGCAACCGTTGTCGAGCGTGGCGTCTTCGAGCGCCCACCACAGCCCGATGACGCTCGTCGGCTCGGTCATCAGGAAGCTGGCGTCCTGGTGCCAGACCACCTCGCCGCCGATGCGCGGCTGCTTGAAGATCAACATCGACTGCACCAGCAGCGGCTCGGCCACACCGAGGTCGTCTGCCAGCGCGGCCAGGCGCGGGTCGCGCGAGAAGCGGCTGAAGAGCGTCGTCACGGTCGTGCAGCGCGTGGCCGATCTTGTTGATGGCGCGCGCCTTGTCGACGACGAGGCGGCCCTCGGCGTCGAAGGCCTCCTCCTCGAAGAAGCAGCGCACCTGGCCAGCGGATTCGACCAGCGCACGCTGGCTCGAGCGCGCGCGGTCGCGCGACGAGAAAACGGGTACATCGGCCGGGCCCGGCTCGAAGGCCGCGACGATTTCGTGGGCGCGCTGTTTGAGCGTGTCGAGGGCGTCCGGCGCGGCAAAGCCGGGCCAGACCAGCACGCCGTCGCGGCGCCAGGTGTCGAGCTGATCGCGGGTCAATACGGTTGGCACAAGCGTTGCAAAACGACGATGCTGCAAAGGGCTGGATCATCGCGCCGATCGGCGCGATGGTGTGCAGTCTTGTTCGTCACGCACCCCTTGGAGGAGTCATGCACCGTTCGATCGCCCGTCATTTGCCCTCGCACCATTCTGTGATGGCCGCCGCCGCGCTCGCCGCCCTTGGCACGGTCAGCGGCGCTGCCCTGGCGCAGACCGCAGGCCCGTCGACGGCCCCCGAGCCCGGTCAGTTGCAGACGATCACGGTGACGGCCGAGCGCCGCACCGAGAACGCGCAGCAGGTGCCGAATTCGGTCAGCGTGCTGCCCTCCGAACTGCTCGACGTGCTCAACACCAGCGGTCAGGACGTGCGCATGCTCTCCGGCCGCGTGCCGAGCCTGAACATCGAGTCATCGTTCGGCCGCGCCTTCCCGCGCTTCTACATCCGCGGCTACGGCAACACCGATTTCCGACTCAACGCCTCGCAGCCGGTGTCGCTGGTCTATGACGATGTGGTGCAGGAAAACCCGATCTTGAAGGGCTTCCCGGCCTTCGATCTGGCGCGCGTGGAAGTGCTGCGCGGCCCGCAGGGCTCCCTGTTCGGCCGCAACACGCCGGCGGGCGTGGTCAAGTTCGAGTCGAACCGGCCGGTGCAGGGCAAGTTCGAGGGTTACGGCAGCCTCTCGGCCGGCACCTTCTCGACGGTCAACCTCGAAGGCGCGCTCAACGTGCCGACGAGTTCCGACTCGCGCACTGCGCATTTCGCTGATGAACCAGACGCGCAGCGACTGGGTCGAGAACACGTTCACAGACGGCCTGACGCAGGACCTGGAAGGCTACCGCGACTCGGCCGTGCGCGTGCAGTGGCTCGTCGAACCGAGCAAGGACCTGAGCATCCTGGCCAATGTGCATGGGCGCGACTACAACGGCTCGGCGCGGCTGTTTCGCGCCAACATCATCCGCACCGGCAGCAACGAACTGGTCAGCGGCTTCGATCCGAAGAAGATCTCGACCGACGGCAAGAATGAGGCGGAGCTGCAGAACTACGGCGCCAACCTGCGCCTGCGCTGGGGCCTCGCGCCAGGCCTGGCGCTGTACTCGATCACCGGCTACGAGACGGTCAAGACGCTCAGCCGCGGCGACATCGACGGCGGCTTCGGCAACCAGTTCACGCCCGTGAGCGGACCGGGCTTCATTCCGTTCTCCTCCGAAACCGCCGACGGGATGCCCAAGCACCGTCAGCTGACGCAGGAGCTGCGCCTCGAATCCGACAGCAAGGGCCCTCTGGACTGGCAGGCCGGCGTCTTCTACTTCGACGAGGACTACCGCATCGACAGCTTCAGCTACGACACGCCCAACGCCAGTGCACAGGACGGGTTCGAACGCGTGCGCCAGAAGAACAAGGCCTGGGCCCTGTTCGGTGCCATCAACTACACCGTGACGCCGCAATTGAAGCTGCGCGGCGGCCTGCGCTACACGCAGGACAAGAAGGACTTCAACGTCGAAGCCTATGAGTTCAGCGCCTTCGTGCCCTGTGTGCTCTCGCTCAAGTGCACGCTGGCCGAGTTGGCCGCTCAAGGTCCGATCAGCGCCAGCACCGACGACAAGAAGACCAACTGGGACTTGAGCGGCACCTATGCGCTCAACAAGGACGTCAACCTCTACGCGCGCGCCGCCACGGGATTCCGCGGCTCGAGCATCCAGGGTGCGGGCCCGTTCAACGGTCAGTCGGTAACCGGGCCGGAAAACAACACCTCGTTCGAGGTCGGCGTCAAGGCCGATCTGCTGGACCGGCGCGCGCGCGTCAACTTCGGCGTCTTCAGCTACGCGTGTCAAGGACCTGCAGGTCACGGCCGTCGGCGGCGCCAACAATGCCAACATCCTGCTGCCGGTGAAGAAGGCCACCGGCTCGGGCTTCGAGCTCGACATGCAGGCGCTGATCACCAACAACCTGCTGGCGTCTCTGGGCGTGGGCTACAACGACACCAAGATCAGGGACAAGAACCTCAGCGTTGCCGTCTGCGCGCAGTGCACGGTCACCGACCCGCAGCCCGGCGGCCCGGGCACGGCGGCCTTCATCGACGGCAACCCGCTGCCGCAGGCGCCCAAGACCACCGTCAACTTCAGCCTGCGTTATTCGCAGCCCACGCCCAACGGCGAGTGGTATGTGCTGACCGACTGGGTCTACCGCAGCAAGATCAACTTCTTCCTCTATGAATCGAAGGAGTTCACCGGCAAGGCGCTGACCGAAGGCGGACTGCGCGTCGGCTACATCTGGGGCAACGGCAAATACGAGGCGGCGCTGTTCGGCCGCAACATCACCGACCAGATTCGCGTCGTCGGCGGCATCGACTTCAACAACAACACCGGCTTCATCAACGAGCCGCGGACCTGGGGCGTGCAATTCAAGGCCAGCTTCTGAAACCTGCGGCGGCCGTTGCTGCGTGATGGTGGCGGCGAAGGTCTGCCGCTGAGGCCGCATCGCTATCGAATCCCCTGATGCCGCTGTGCAGCGCACTGCCGACAATCCTCCGTCAAGCCCCAGGGAACGCGCGATGGAAAAGATCTGGCTCAAGCAATACCCTGCCGGCGTGCCGGCAGAGGTGAAGACAGATGTCTATCCGTCGTTGATCGCGCTGCTCGAAGAAAGCTTTCGCAAGTACCGCGACCTGCCGGCCTACAAGTTCATGGGCAAGTCGATCAGCTTCGGCCAGGTCGATGATGTCTCGCGAGCCTTCGCGGCCTACCTGCAGGGCCTGGGCCTGGTACGTGGCGACCGCGTGGCCATCATGATGCCCAACGTGCCGCAATACCCGGTGGCCGTGGCCGGCATCCTGCGCGCCGGCTACGTCGTCGTCAACGTCAACCCGCTGTACACGCCGCGCGAGCTGGAGCACCAGCTCAAGGACTCGGGCGCCAAGGCGATCGTCATCCTCGAGAACTTCGCCGGCACCTTGCAGCAGGTCATCGGCGCGGTGCCGACCCAGAAGGTCGTCATCGCCGCGATGGGCGACATGCTGGGCCTGATCAAGGGCACGATCGTCAACCATGTCGTGCGCAACGTGAAGAAGATGGTGCCGGCCTTCAACCTGCCGGGTGCGGTGCGCTTTGGCGATGCCCTTGCGCAAGGCCGCAACAAGCCTTACACGGCGCCGTCGATCGGGCCCGACGACATTGCGGTGCTGCAGTACACCGGCGGCACCACCGGCGTCAGCAAGGGCGCGGTGCTGCTGCACCGCAACCTGATGGCCAACATGCTGCAGGCCGAGGCCTGGTACCAGCCGGCACTGAAGAAGATTCCGCCCGGCGAGCAGATCGTCACCGTCTGCGCACTGCCGCTCTATCACATCTTCGGCTTCAACTCGAACATGATGCTGGGCCTGCGCATGGGCGGCTGCAACATCCTGATCGCCAACCCGCGCGACATCGCGGGCATGCTGGGCGAGCTGTCGAAGCACAAGTTCCACAGCTTCCCGGCAGTGAACACGCTGTTCAACGCGATGGCCCATCACCCGGACTTCTCGAAAGTCGACTGGTCGTCGCTGAAGATCAGTGTCGGCGGCGGCATGGCGGTGCAGAGTGCGACCGCCAAGCTGTGGCTGGAAAAGACCGGCTGCCCGATCGTCGAGGGCTACGGCCTGTCCGAAACCTCTCCGTCAGCGACCTGCAATCCGGTCGACAGCACCACCTACAGCGGCAACATCGGGCTGCCGATGCCCGGCACCGAGCTGGCGTTGCTCGACGACGATGGCAACGAGGTGCCGATGGGCACGCCGGGCGAGATCGCGATCCGCGGCGCGCAGGTCATGGCCGGCTACTGGCAGCGGCCCGACGAGACGGCCAAGGTGATGACCGCCAACGGCTTTTTTCGCAGCGGCGACATCGGCGTCGTCGATGAGCGCGGCTACTTCAAGATCGTCGATCGCAAGAAGGACATGATCCTCGTCTCCGGGTTCAACGTCTATCCGAACGAAGTCGAGGAAGTGATCACGCAGATGCCCGGCGTACTCGAATGCGCCGCGGTCGGCGTGCCCGACGACAAGGCCGGCGAAGCGGTCAAGGTGGTCATCGTCAAGAAGGACGACAAGATCACCGCGGCCGACGTCAAGGCCTATTGCGAGGCCAACCTCACCGGCTACAAGCGGCCGCGCAGCGTCGAGTTCCGCGCCGAGCTGCCGAAGTCGCCGGTCGGCAAGATCCTGCGCCGCGAACTGCGGGACGCGGCCTCGAAGTAGGCTCTGCGCATGAAGACCCAACGCATCGCCTGGGCATGACGGCGCGGGTGGCTGTCGTCAGCGCGATGCACGAAGAGCTGCAGGCGCTGCACGCCGACCTGCACGGCGCGCGCATCGTGCGCGTGGCCGGCCGCGATTTCCACCACGGCAGCTTGCACGGCCATGAGGCGGTGCTCGTGCTGTGCGGCATCGGCAAGGTCGCCGCCGCCACGACCAGCGCGCTGCTGCTCGACCGCTTCGACGTCGACGCGGTGCTCTTCACCGGCGTGGCCGGCGGCCTGGGCGACGGGGTGCAGGTCGGCGACGTGGTCATTGGTGACCTGCTGCTGCAGCACGACCTCGACGCCTCGCCGATCTTTCCACGCTGGGAGGTGCCGCGCACCGGCAAGGCGCGCTTTGCCGCCGATGCGCCCTGGAGCGACAGGCTCGCCCGCGCCGCGCAATCCAGCGGCCACACCGTCCACCGCGGGCTCGTCGTCAGCGGCGACCGCTTCGTCTCGACCTCGCTGGAATGCGCTGCGCTGCGCGCCGACCTGCCCGATGCCCTGGCCGTCGAGATGGAAGGCGCCGCGGTGGCCCAGGTCTGCCACGACTTCGCGCGGCCGTTCGCGGTGATGCGCACGATCTCCGACCGCGCAGACGACAGCGCCCACGTCGACTTCTCGCGCTTCGTCGCCGAGGTGGCCAGTGGCCTGACGCGCAGGATCATCGGCGCGGCGCTCGGCGACAGGACGGCGTAGTGCTGCACCGCCTGTACGTCGACAGCGCCCTGCAAGCCGGCACCACGCTCGCGCTGCCTGCTGCCGCCGCGCGCCACGCCCAGGTGCTGCGCCTGCAGCCTGGCAGCGAACTGACGCTGTTCGATGGCCGCGGCGGCGAGTGGTCGGCGCGCATCGATACGATGGCCCGGCGCGAGGTCAGCGCCAGCGTGATCTCGCAGCGCGCCATCGAGCGCGAGCTGCCGATGGCCGTGACCCTGGCGCTGGCCATGCCCAGCGCCGAGCGCATGGACTTCGTTGTCGAAAAGGCCACCGAACTCGGCGCGTCGGCGATTGCGCCGCTGCTGTCCGAGCGCTCGGTGCTGCGCCTGGCGGGCGAACGCGCCGACAAGCGCCGCGCCCACTGGCAGGCCATCGCGGTGGCGGCCTGCGAACAATGTGGCCGCAACCGTGTGCCCGAGGTGCGCGCCCCGCAGACCCTGGCCCACTGGCTCGGCGCGCTCGACGCGTGCGGCGCCGTCGAGCGCCGCTGGCTGCTCGGCTGGCGCGACGCAAGTCCGTGGCCCGTGGCCGCGGCCGATGTCCACAGCGCGCTGTCGATCGTCACCCTCAGCGGCCCCGAAGGGGGCTTCACCGCGGATGAAGAAGCGCTCGCGACAGCGTGCGGCTTTGTCGCCGTGAGCCTCGGGCCCCGTGTGCTGCGCGCCGACACCGCACCGCTGGCGGTGATGGCGGCGCTGTCGCTGGGGGCCGGACAGACGGCGCAGCACCGATAGAAACGCTGGTCGCAACCACGCGCGTTATCCTCGGGCCCAAGCAAGCTGCCGCTGACCGCGGCCATCTCGGAGCCTCCCAATGAATCCTCTTGCCTTGGCTTTTCGTTCCCTGAGCGTTGCGTGGCTGCTCGGCGCGCTGTCGGCAGCGCCTGCGTTCGCCGAGGGATCAGCGTCGAGCGCGTCGAGTGCGACCTCGTCGGCCGCGGGCAGTGCGTCGAACTCGCTCCAGGGGTCGAGCAACAGTTCGTCGCAAAACCCGGCGCCGACGGCGGGCGACTACCGCATCGAGACGCTCGCGGTGGCGGCCGACCGGCCCGGTATGGTGCGATTGGCGCTGCAACCTGTCGGGGAGGGACAGGGTACGCCGCGTGAAGGTTTCGTGCTCGTGTTGCCGCAACGCACGGTCGATGAGCAGGCGCTCGTGCGCGGCGACACGCTGAGCGTACGCGAGCGCGCCTACGGTTTCGAGTTCGCACGCGCCCAAACCGGGCAGGCGTTCTTTCTGGTCCTGGCCGATGCCTGGCACCACGAGCTCGATGCGCGGCCGGTGAATCCGACACGGCTCTGAGCGCGCGCACTTGCACCTGGTGTTGTGCCGGGCTGTGGCTTCTGGCTGCCAGCGGCGCCCAGGCCAGCGCCGCTTCGGGCCGCTTTTGCGATGTGCAGACGCCGCTGTCGGCAACACAGCAAGACCGCTTGTTGGGCTTTGCCGCCGTCGCCAAGGCCGCACTTGAAGCTTCGGGCCACCGCCTGGCGCTGGTCTCACGTTCGGGCCTGAAGTTGGCGCGTTTTGGCATCCGCTATTCGCATGCCGGTGTCAGCCTGAAGGCCAACGCCAACGGCCCGTGGTCGGTGCGCCAGCTCTACTATGCCTGTGACGAGGGCCAACCGCGGCTGTACGACCAGGGCTTGGCCGGTTTTCTGTTCGGCACCGAAGACCCATCGCTCGGTTACCTGTCGATCGTGCTGTTGCCCGAACCGTCGGCGAGCGGGCTCGAACGCGCAGCGCTCGACAGCGCGCGCGCGTTGTCGCTGCTCGGCGCCGACTACAGCGCCAACGCCTACGCGTTCTCGACGCGCTACCAGAACTGCAACCAGTGGCTCGCCGAATTGCTGGCCGGCGCCTGGGGAGGCGGCAGTGCCGATCGCGACAGCGCGCAACGCTGGCTCGCCGAACAAGGCTATGCGCCGCCGCCGGTGGAGGTCAACTCGCGTGCGCTGATGTTCGCCGCCGGCTTCGTGCCCTGGCTGCGCATGGACGACCATCCGCGCGACGATCTGCAGGCCATGCGCTTTCGCACCAGCCTGCCGGCGGCGATCGAAGCCTTCGTGCGCGCGCAGGTGCCGGCAGCCGAGCGCATCGAACTCTGCCATGACTCACGGCGCGTGGTCATCCGCCGCGGCTGGACGCCGATCGATGACGGCTGCGTGCCCGCCGCGGGCGACCGCGTGGTGGCGCTCGACAGCGCTACGGTTTCTGCTCTGCCGCGTTGAGCTGGTTGACCTTCTTCTGCGCCTCGTCGACATCGCGCGTCAGCTCGGCGAGGTAGCGTGCACGCTGCTCGTCGGACCATTCGGCGTCCGAAAACGATGCCAGCGCATGCTTGCCGCTCACATGCACCGTGCCGTTCAATCGCGGCATCAGCGCGCGGTCGGGATGGCCCTCATCGCGCAGCCGGAAAGCCACCACGTCGCGCAGCGTCAGCGGCAGCACCGGCTTGGCCTCGCGAACGAGTTTGCCGAACAGCGACAGGCGGAACTCGGTATCACCGCGGCCGACTTCGTCGTTGAAGGTCAGCAGCGCCAGCGGCAAGCCCGTGGCGTCGTCGATGCGGCCGGTGACGACATAGCGGCCGGGCTGACGCACCGTGGCACCGAGGTAGAAGTTCAGCGAGCCGTTCTCCATCCCGTCGCGCACCCGCCCGCTCCACGTTGCCGGCGCGTCCGGGGTGACGTAGATGTCGAAGTAGGTGAAGCCGCGCTGGCCGCGGTACTCCATGAAGACTTCGACCCGGATCTGTCCGGCCAGCGCGGCAAAACCCTGCGCGGCCGGGCGCAGTTGCGCCGTGAACTCGAGGTCGCCGGCGGCGTTGTCGCCATCGCTGCCGTCGTCGTTGAACACCATCGGCAGCACCGGGTAGAGCGAGGCCACGGTCGGCGGCGTGACTTCGCGCGCGGCGGCATTGAGCACCCGCAGCGGCAGCGCCTGGCCCTGATCGTCGACCAGTGAGACGGTGAAGTACACGCTCTCGTCACCTTGCACGAAGACACGCTCCTGCGTCGTGCGCAGCCGCACGCCGCTGGCGGCCTGGCCCCGGGGCTCGCGCAGTGGATGTTCTTCCTGCACCGGCTCGTTGGGAAACATCTGGTCGGCCTGCTCTTCGGCCGGGCGCGACGTGTGCGGATAGCGGCTGTGTTTGCTGTAGTTTTGCAGCGCCTCGTGCGCGCGCTCGAGGCGCTGTTGCCACAACGCGAGTTGCGCCAGGCGAGCCTGTTGCCCGGCGGCGCTGTACGGCGCAGTCGTGTCGCGCGCGGCCGAACTCGCCGCAGCAACAGCGCGCGCCGGCGGCGCGGTGGCCAGCGCTGGCTCGCCCTGGGCATCGGCCTGCCAGGCCACGACCCACCAGCCGAACAGACCGCCGATCAGCGCCGCGACCGGCACGCCCCAGAGCAGCCAGCGCCAGCGACGCCGCAAGAAGAGAACAGGGCTGATGCGGTTAACGGGCATTGGCCTCCATGTCCTCGCGAACCTTGCCGACGATGCCGGCCCAGTTGCCCTGGTTGTAGTGGTTGACGCGTTCGCCGCCGTCGCGGAACTTCACCGAGTGGTTGGCCCATTTGGCGCGGCCGCCCTGGTTGGCGCCGCTGCCGAGCGTGAGGTCATTGCAGAACCAGTCGCCCGGGTTGCAGAACGACGCACCCGAGCTGCCCGACACGCCGCCTGCGGAGTGGTAGGCCACCACCTCGTCGTCTTGGCCCGGCAGCAGGAAGGAGTAGAGCGTGCCCTTGGCGCCGGCAAACATGTAGAACATGCTGCCGCGCGTGTTGTTGTGGTTGTACAGCGCGCGTGCGGTGCTGGTCTTCAGGTCCGAGACCAGCGGCTCGCTGAGCGCCCATTCGCCGGCGTTGGCCAGTTCGCTGCCGCCGGCCGCGCCGCCGGCCACGTTGACCCATTTGATGTTCCAGCCGGTCTGCGTGCCGCCGTCGCTGTTTGTGCATTGGCCTTGCGCGTTCGGCGTTGGCATCTTCTTGTAGCGCTGCGAGCCGCCGAAGAAATCGAGCGCGTAGCCGATCTGAAGGTTGCCCGCACTGTGCGCGGCGACGTAGCACCAGTTGGCTCCGGTGCAGTAACAGTCGAGGGCGTCGCGGATCAGTTGGTTCTGGTCGGCGATGCGGTTGTAGCCGTCCCAGTTGGCTGAACGCTTGTTGACGCCGGCATTGACAGATCCGGGCCCGAAGTAGGTGAAGTCATTGTGGTTGCCGAGCTGGCCGCCGCCGGTGCGGCCGTTGATCCACACCGAGTAGTTGGTGGCTTGCGTGCTCACTGCCGCCAGCGCTGCCAGCACGGCCATTGCAGTCAAAAGCCTCTTGATGCCGCGATGCATGGACATGAGCGTGCCTTCGATGGTGGGTTCCGGGTGACAAAAGTGTAGGAACCGCCTACAGCCGCCATCCGAGTGGTTTCCCGCCCCAGGCTTGGCGCTGCCAGGGCATGCGCCGACAATGAACGCTCCTCACAAAAGACGGACTGGAGTTCACGATGGGTCTTCTCGATTCAGTGCTGGGCGGCATGCTCGGTGGCGGGCAGCAGCAACAAGGCGGCGCGGGCGCGCTGATCAACATCGTCGCCGGCATGTTGGCCAACCAGGGCGGCGGGGGTGGCGGCCTGGCCGGCTTGGCGGAGCAGTTCCAGCAGGGCGGCCTGGGCGATGTCATGAATTCGTGGGTCGGCAAGGGCGAGAATCTGCCGATCGCGCCCGATCAACTGGGCAATGTGCTCGGCGGCGATCTGCTGAGCCAGCTGACGCGGCAAACCGGCATGGGCCAGAGCGACCTGCTCGGCCAGCTGTCGCAACTGCTGCCGCAGATGGTCGACAAGGCCACGCCGGAAGGCGCCCTGCCCGCCGGCGGGCTGGGTGACATCGGGGCCATCCTGGGCAAGTTTGGCTGAGTCAGCCGCCGGTGTTCCTGGGGCGTGCGGTCACTCACGCGCCACCGCCTGACCAGCAGGGGCGCCGCGCGCCGACCCGGCGACCATGTCGAAACGGAACAGCCGGCATTCGATCGGCCCGTTCCACAGCGGCACGCGCCGGCTTTCCTTGAGACGCATCAGCGTCGGCAGTTTCATCTCGGGTGTCAGCACCCAGGCCGTCCAGCCGGCGTAATGACGCTTCCAGTGCGCAGCCAGGGCGGCGAAGAATTCGGCCGGGTTGCCCGCTTGGCCCGCCGCATCTTTCACGCCTTCGATGGCCTGACGACCGGCGCCTGATCCTTGGCCCTTGGCGTCGATGCGCTCACCATACGGCGGGTTCAGCACCATCGTGCCCTGCGCTCCCGGCGGCAAACGTTGCAGCGCGTCGGCCGTCTTGAAATCGATGGCGCCAAATACACCCGCGCGTTCGGCGTTGCGCGTCGCAAAGTCCGTCATGCGAAAACTGACGTCGCCGGCATAGATCGGCACCGCACTCGCATGCACTCGGCTTGTCGCAGCCTCGCGCATCGTGCGCCAGGCGGCTTGGTGCGCGCGCCATGGCGCGAGGCCTTCGAACGCGAAGCGGCGGTTTGAACCGGGCGCGATGCCGCAGGCGATCTGCGCGGCTTCGATCGCGATCGTGCCGGCGCCGCAGAACGGATCGAACAGCGGCCCGTCATCGGCGCGGCCCTGCCAGCCGGCGGCGGCGAGCATCGCCGCCGCAAGTGTTTCCTTCAGCGGCGCCTCGCCTTTGAGGGCACCGGCGTCGCGCCAGCCGCGTTTGAACAGGGCTTCGCCGGACGTGTCGGCATACAACGTGGCATGCGTGGCCGTCACGTGCAGCGACAGCGGCAAGTCGGGATGGCGCGTGTCGACGCTCGGCCGCTCGCCGGTGGCCTCGCGCAGCGCGTCGCAGACCGCGTCCTTGATGCGCAGCGACGCGAAATTCAGGCTTTGCAGCGGCGAGCGTTGCGCCGTCGTGTCCACGCGCAGCGTTTGCCGCGGCGTCATCCAGCGCTGCCAATCCACTGTGCGCGCAAGTTGATAGAGGTCGACCTCGTTGCGGTAGGGCCCGTGGGCCAGCGGCCAGAGCACGCGCTGTGCGAGGCGGCTTTCGAGATTGAGTCGCATCGCCGTGACTTCATCGCCACTGACCTGCACGCCGCCGCGCTGTTGGGCCACCGTTGCCTGCGCACCGAGCAGGCGCGTGCACTCATCGGCAAGCAACGCCTCGACACCCTGTGGGCAGGGCAGAAAGAGATTGACCGCCGTCACAGCGCCCGCCGGAGGTTGGCGGGCGCAATCTTCAGCGCCTCGCGGTACTTGGCCACCGTGCGCCGCGCCACCGTGATGCCCTGTTCGCCGAGCATCGCCGACAACTGGTTGTCCGACAGTGGTCTGTCGGCTCGCCTCCTGCGCGACCAGCTGCTTGATCAGCGCCCGCACCGCGGTCGACGAGGCATTGCCGCCGGCCTCGGTGGCCAGGCCGGAGCCGAAGAAATACTTCAGCTCGAAGGTGCCGAGCGGCGTGGCCATGTACTTGGCGGTGGTGACGCGCGAGATCGTGCTTTCGTGCAGGCCCAGCTCATCGGCGATCTCGCGCAGCACCAGCGGTCGCATCGCGATCTCGCCGTGCGTGAAGAAGCCCTTCTGGCGCTCGACGATGGCTTGCGAGACGCGGGCGATGGTGTCGAAGCGCTGCTGCACGTTCTTGACGAACCAGCGCGCTTCCTGCAACCGTGCGGCCAGCGGTGAGCCGCTGTTGCCGCGGCCGCCCTTGATGGCCTGCGCGTAGAGGTCGTTGATGCGCAGCTTGGGCATGACGTCCGGATTGAGGACGACGCGCCAGCCGCGGCCGGCCTTTTGCACGATCACGTCGGGCACCACCGGCGCGCCTTCGGAGCGGCCGAACGGCCGGCCGGGTTTGGGTTCGCAGCGCACGATCATGGCCTGCGCGGCCCTCAACAATTCGTCGTCGGCGCCCGTAGCCGCCGCGAGCCGCTTGAAGTCGCGCCGCGCCAGCAGGTCCAGGTGCTGCTTGCAGACGATGATGGCCACCGCCTGGGCTTCGCAGCGCACCTTCGCGCGCAGTTGCAGCGTCAGGCATTCGGCCAGGTCGCGCGCGCCGACGCCGATCGGCTCCAGGCTTTGCAGCCATTTGAGCGCTACCTGCAGCCGTTCGTGCATCAGTTCACGCTGCTCTTCGTCGGCGTCGTCGGGCAGCATGGCAGCGACGATGTCTTCGAGCGCGTCGGCAAGGTAGCCGTCCTCGTTCAGGGACTCGATCAGCACATGGATCGCCGCGCGCTCCTCGGCCGCCAGGCGCATGCCGGCCAGCTGTTGCAACAGGTGATCAGCCAGCGTCGGCCCGTGTGTATCGCGCTCCTGCGGCTCGAAGTCGTCGTCGCCATTGCTGCTGCTGGCGGCGCCGCCGGCGTTCAGGGAAGGCAGTTCGCGGATGCCGTCGAAGTCATCGCCTTCGGTACCGTTGACCCACTCATCGCGATCGGCGGCGCCGAACTCGGCCGCATCGATCGGCGACTGCGTTTCCTCGCGACCTTCGTCGGAGGCCACGTAGTCGTCTCGTTGCGGCGGCGCAAGCTCGGGCGGCGGCGGCTCGTCGATCGTCGGCGTCTCTTCCTCGGCTTCCAGGAACGGGTTCTGCTCGAGCATCTGCTCGACTTCCTGGTGCAGCTCCAGGGTGGAAAGCTGCAAGAGCCGGATCGACTGCTGGAGTTGCGGCGTCAGCGCGAGGTGCTGCGACAGGCGGACCTGCAATGAGGGCTTCACGTCGATCCTGCCCTACATGCGGAAATGTTCGCCGAGATAGACCTTGCGAACGTCGGGATTGGCAACGATCTCTTCAGGCGTGCCTTCGGCCAGCACATTGCCTTCGCTGATGATGTAGGCGCGGTCGCAGATGCCCAGCGTTTCGCGCACGTTGTGGTCGGTGATCAGCACGCCGATGCCACGGGCCTTGAGAAAACCGATGATGCGCTGGATCTCGATCACGGCAATCGGATCGACGCCGGCGAATGGTTCGTCGAGCAGGATGAATCGCGGCTGTGTGGCCAGCGCGCGCGCAATCTCGACGCGGCGCCGCTCGCCGCCCGACAGCGCCGGCGCCGGGCTGGTGCGCAGCTTGTCGATCGACAAGTCGACCAGCAGGCCGTTCAACAGCTTGTCGATCTGCCCGGACGGCAGGCCACGGCCATTGGGGCCGTGCTGCAACTCGAGCACGGCGCGGATGTTCTCTTCGACGCTGAGCTTGCGAAAGATCGACGCCTCCTGCGGCAGGTAGGACAGACCGAGTCGCGAGCGCTGATGGATCGGCTTGCCGTGGACCGGGGCGCCGTCGATCGTGATCTCGCCGGCATCGGCGCGCACCAGTCCGACGACCATGTAGAAGACCGTCGTCTTGCCGGCACCATTGGGCCCGAGCAGGCCGACGACTTCGCCGGCGCCCACGGCCAGGTGAATGTCCTTGACCACCGTGCGCGCGCCATAGGTCTTCTTCAGGCCGCGCGCTTCGAGGCGGCTGTTGCCCAGCGTACTGGGCAGCGCCGAGATCGGCACATCGATCGGTACGGCGCTCATTTGGGCGCCGAAGCAGCGGCGTCCGACGGCTCGGGCCTGGGCGTGAGGGTGACGCGCACACGCCCATCGCCCGGGCCCGAAGCCGCTCCGGCCACGGCATTCGGCGCACCCTGCACGCTGAACGTCTCGTTGCCGTTGTCGTAGGTGATGACGCCGCCGCTGACTTCGTCTGCCGCCGTGCCGCTGCGCAGGCGCCGCACCTGTGCATTGCCGGCAAAGCGGACCACGTCGCCGCGGCTGTCGTATTCGATGCGGTCGGCCACGCCTTCGATGGTTTCATCGACACCGTCGCGCTTCTGCCTGAAGCTGGCCGGCTTGCCGCCATTGCCCAGGGCCGTGGCGCTGCGGTGGCCGTCGGCGCGCTCGCGCACTTCGACGCGCTCGGCGTGAATGACCATCGTGCCCTGCGTGAGGACGACGTTGCCGTTGAACACCACGACCTGCTTGACCAGGTCGAGCGTGCCCGGCTGGTCGGCCTCGATCGTCAACGGCTTGCTGCGATCGGCCCGTTCGGCATGTGCCCAGGGCAGCGCGAGGGCGGCCAGCAGCGTGAGTGCGAGAACTGTCTTCATGAAGGCACAAAACTTGCAGACCATTCTAGCCATGGCAATGCGGCCCAGAGGGGTCTCCCCTTGGGCCGCAGTTGCGACATCTTGCCGACACGCGCTCCGCGCGGCTCGGCTTTGGCCAGATCAGTTCGGTTTGCGGGCTCGTTGAAGCAGCTGATCGACGACGGCCAGGGCGCGTTCGTGAGAGCCTGCCAGCGATCCTGAGGTGAACCAGCGGCCGTGAACGCCGATCGTCGGTACACCGTCGATCTTGTAGGCCTCGGCGAGTTGCTTGCCCTGGCGCAACTTGGTGGCGACGCTGAACGACTTGTAGGCGTCGAGGAATTTGGCCTCGTCGCCACCGCCACTTTTGATGAATGCCGCGATGTCGGCTTCCTTGTCGAGCCGCTGGCGCTGCACGTGGATGGCTGCAAAGACGCGCTTGTGCATGGCCTCGACCTGGTCCGTGGCTTCGAGCGCGTAGAAGATCTTGGCCAACCCCTCCCAGGCGGCGTTGAAGGCGGCCGGCACACGGCGAAACGCCACATCGGCCGGCAGCTTCTTGATCCACGGCTCGAGCAGCGGCTCGAAGGCGTAGCAATGCGGACAGCCGTAGGAGAAGAACTCCACCACCTCGAACTTGCCGGCCGGCGCGGCCACCGGCGCCGGCGAGGGCAGGCGCACATAGTCCTTGCCCTCGACGGGCGTCGGCCCGCCTTGGGCGCGAGCCCCGCTGGCAGCCCACAGGGCCGCGGCCACACCGGTGCAGGTCAGTTCGCGTCGATTGATCATGGTCTGCAGTTTCCCTTCAGTCTTCAAAATATCGTCAGCGCTCAACGCGCACCAGCGCCGCTTCGACACCGTTGCCGGACAGGCGTTCCTGGATGGCGTCGGCATCTTCCTTGCGTTGGTACGGGCCCAGACGCACGCGGTACACCGTGCGGCCGGACTGCTCTCGTT
Organism: uncultured beta proteobacterium; assembly: GCA_963706685.1. Lineage (GTDB taxonomy): Bacteria > Pseudomonadota > Gammaproteobacteria > Burkholderiales > Burkholderiaceae_C > CADEEN01. The sequence continues at coordinate 152,898 of CAVPMY010000016.1, read as the reverse complement.
CACTCACCTTCGCGCTCATGCCCATCAGGCCGACGCGAGCGCGCTGTTGCTCGGCATCTTCAGCCTTGCCATAAGCGCCCACTTGCACGAAGTACGTGAACGGGTCGGCGCCGGGTTTGGTGGACCGGGGTGCGGGCGCCGAGGCCGGCGTGGCCGCTGCGGGAGCGGCCAGCGTGGGTTTTGCCACCGTCACCGGGGCCGGCGCCGGCGTGCTTCTCGGGGGCGTGGCCGCGGTTGCCGGTGGTGCAGGCGCGATGCCAGGTGGCAGCGCGCCCGGCGTCGCCGTGCCCGGCGGTTTCAGCGGCGCTACGGGCTTGCTGGACAGCGGCCCGTTGGGGTCCCAGTTCTTGTTGCGCTCGGTTTCCGCCGCGTCCTGCTCGGCGGTGCGTTGCGGCACCTTGTTGACAAAGGGCACCGGCACCTTGGTCACATACAGCGCCACGCCGATGGCCAGCGCCAAGCCGACCAACAGGCCGACGATCAATCCGAGGGCGAAGCCGCCGCGCTGCTGAAAAATCATGTGATGGCCGTTTTTTCTACTGAGAGGGTTTCGCGGTCCAGGCCGCGTTCCATGCGTTCGGGCGCGCTGACGCCGAGCACCGCCAGCGCGTTTTCCAGCACCTGAGCGGTCGCTGCCAGCAGGGCCATGCGCGCGCGCGCCAGGGCCGCATCATCGACCAGAAACCGCTCGGCCGCGTAGCAACTGTGGAAGGCGGCCGCCAGCGCTCGGGCGTAGAAGGCCACATCGTGTGGCCCCAAGCTGGCGGCCGCGCGGCCCAGCATGGCCGGGTAATCGGCCAGCGTCAACATCAGCGTGGCTTCGGTGGGCGCCGTGAGCAGCGACAGATCGGCCTGTGCAAGCGACGCGGTATCACCGTCGCGTGAGCTTTCGCGCTGGCGCCACATTGCCAGCACCGAGCAGATGCGCGCATGCGCATATTGCACATAGAAGACCGGGTTCTCGTCGTTCTGCGCAAGGGCCAGATCGACGTCGAAGGTGTACTCGGTATCGGCCTTGCGGCTGATGAGGAAAAAGCGCACCGCGTCGCGGCTGGTCCAGTCGATGAGGTCGCGCAGCGTGACATAGCTGCCGGCGCGCTTGGAGATTTTGACCTCCTGGCCGCCGCGCATCACGGTGACCATCTTGTGCAGTACGTAGTCGGGGAAGCCCTGCGGCACCCCCATGTCCGCGGCCTGCAGGCCAGCGCGCACGCGGGCGATCGTGCCGTGGTGGTCGGTGCCTTGGTAGTTGATGCACTTGGTGAAGCCGCGGCCCCATTTGTCGATGTGGTAGGCGACGTCGGGCACGAAATAGGTGTAGCTGCCGTCGGACTTTCGCATCACGCGGTCTTTGTCGTCGCCGTAGTCGGTGGTCCGAAGCCACAGCGCGCCGTCTTGCTCGTAGGTCTTGCCTGAGGCGATCAGGCGCTGCACGGCGCTGTCGAGCTTGCCGCCGCTGTACAGGCTGGACTCGAGGAAGTAGTTGTCGAAGCGCAGGCCAAAGGCCTGCAGATCGAGATCCTGCTCATGGCGCAGGTAGGCCACGGCGAACTGGCGAATGCTGTCCAGATCGTTCCTGTCGCCGGACGCCGTGAACTCGCGGTCGTCGGCTTTGACGGTCTTGCGCGCCGCGAAATCGGCCGCGATATCGGCGATGTATTCGCCGTTGTAGGCCGCTTCGGGCCATTCGGCGTCGCCGGGCTTCCAGCCATCGAGCCGGGCCTTGACAGACGCCGCCAGTGTGGCGATCTGCGCCCCGGCGTCGTTGTAATAGAACTCGCGCGTGACGCTCCAGCCTTGCGTGGCAAACAGATTGCAGAGCGCATCGCCGAGCGCGGCCTGGCGCGCGTGGCCCAGGTGCAGCGGTCCGGTCGGGTTGGCCGAGACGAACTCGACCATGACGCGCTGGCCATTGCTGGTCTGCGCGCCGTAACGTGCGCCGGCGGCCAACACCTCGGCGATGACGGCCTGCTTGGCCGCCGGCGCCAAGCGCAGGTTGATGAAGCCCGGCCCCGCGATCTCGAGCGCACTGACCCAGCGCTCGATGGCCGGCTGCTTGCCCAGCGCGGCGACCAGCCGTTGCGCCAGTTCGCGCGGCGCGCTCTTGGACTTCTTGGCCAGGGGCATCGCCGCGGTGATCGCCAGGTCGCCATGCGCGGCCTGCTTCGGCGACTCGAATGCAGGCACGAGTCCGTGGCCCGGCGCGGTCTCGTCGAGCGCCTGAGCCAGGGCCGCGAGAAGTTCTTGCTGGGCCTGCAACATGTCAGGTCTGACGCGCCCAATAGCGACGCCTTGTTTCCTGCAGGTCCGAGAGGCCGCAGTCGAAGCGCGCTGGGGGTTGTTGCATCCGGACATTTTAGGGACCGTCGCGCCGAGTCCTGATCCGTGGCGAAGGTCACGTCGACTTGTAAGCACATGCAGCACTGACTGCGGGTCACCACTATGCTTGGCGACCATGTCTGCAGATACAGCGGTCGCGAGCCGTTTGCCCCGCCAGATCGGCAAGTACAAGGTACTGGGTCGTTTGGGCGAAGGCGCCACCAGCGAGGTCTTCCACGCCCGCGACGACTTCCACGGCCGTGACGTCGCCATCAAGTGCATCCGCGTGCCACAGCGCAGCAGCAATGGTGACGACGACAGCCATTTTTTCGCGCGCTTCTTCGCCGCCGAAGCCGATCTCGTCGGCCGCCTCGAGCACCCCAACGTCGTCCAGATCTTCGACGCCGTCGCCGACCCGGAGCTGCCGTATGTGGTGATGGAATACGTGCCGGGCACGACGCTGAAGAAGTTCTGCCGGCCCGATTCGCTGTTGTCGCTCGAGCAGGTGGTGGAAATCGGCTTCAAGTGCGCCATGGCGCTGGGCTATGTGTCGCGCCAAGGACTGATCCACCGCGACGTCAAGCCGGCCAACGTGCTCGCATTGATGGACCGCGACAGCGTCATCGACGTGAAGCTGACCGACTTCGGCAGCGTGCTGCAGCTCGACGCCGAACGCACCGCGGTGCACCGCGTCGGCTCGCTGGCCTACATCTCGCCCGAGCAGCTCGACGGCGCACAAATCGACGCCCGCGCCGACATGTACTCGCTGGCTGCCGTGCTGTACCACTTGATCGCCGGCCGGCCGCCCTTCGAGGGCCCGACGCAGGCCGCGCTGATGCATCAGGTCTTCAACGAGTTGCCGACCCCGCTGGCGAGCCTGCGCGACGGCGTGCCGGCGAGCCTGGAAGCGCTGCTGCAACGCGCGCTGGAAAAGAACCCGGCCGACCGGCCGAGCAACTGGGACGACTTTGCGCAAAGCCTGGCCGGCGTGATTGCGCGGCGCGAAGTGCCGCGCGGCAAGCTGCAGGGCGTGCTCGACTCCGAGCGCTTCAACCTGCTGCGCGCACTCGACTTCTTCAACGCCTTCGGCGATGTCGAGCTGTGGGAAGTGGTACACCGCGCCAAATGGCAGCGCTTCAATTTCGGCCACGCGCTGTACAAGAAGGGCCAGGAAGGACGCAACTTTTATCTGATCGCACAAGGCGGCATGGAGGTGTTTCGCGACGGCAACAAGGTGGCCATGCTTGGCAAAGGCGCCTCGGTCGGCGAGATGGCCTACCTGGCGCCGAGCCCCGAGCTGCGCGTGCACCAGGCCGACGTGATCGTCGCGCAGACGTGCACCACCATCTCCTTCAACCCCGAGGCGATGTCGCAGCTCTCGGCGGGCACCCGGCACCGTTTCGACGACGCCTTCATCAAGGTGCTGGTGCGACGACTGCACGCCGCCCACGAAGCGCTGGACCACCCGCGTCGCATCCTCTGACCGGGTGCTTGCCGAGAGCACAGCAGTCTGCTTCAATCCCGCGCGGCAATCTTGCCGACATGGTCACCACGACCGAGGATGAAGGACAACCCCGATGAAGAACCTGATCACTGCGCTGGCCCTTGTTTGTGCTGCCGGCGGCGCGTTTGCTGCCAGCCACGCTGCGGCCGCGCCCGCAGAAAAGATGAAAACGCCGCAACAAGAGAAGATGGCCATGTGCAACAAGGATGCTGAAGGCAAGAAGGGCGACGAGCGCAAGACCTTCATGAAGAGTTGCCTCGGCGCCAAGCCGGCGGCCGGCGACCAGAAGGACAAGATGAAAATGTGCAACAAGGACGCTGACGGCAAGAAGGGCGACGAGCGCAAGGCCTTCATGAAGGAGTGCCTCAGCAAGAAAGCTTGAAGGGCTGACGGCCCCAAGCTCGCTGCGCTCACCTCGCCCCGAGGCGAGCTCTTGTCAGCAGTCGCTTCGACCTTGACAACCCGGCAGCCAGCCGGGTTGTCCGTTTTCAGGCTCCGGCTTTCCAGTACTTGGGGTCGCCCCAGGCCTGTTTGAGGAAATCGATCCACAGCCGCACACGCAGCGGCAGGTGCTTGGCATGCGCAAACACGGCGAAGATGCCGTTGGGTGGCGCGGCAAACTCGTCGAGCACGCTGACCAGCCGGCCTGCAGCGATGTCGGCATCAACCTCCCAGGTACTGCGCCACGCGATGCCGAGCCCAAGCAGGCACCACTCGTGCAGCACTTGGCCGTCGCTGCAATCGAGCCGGCCGCCGGGGCGCAGATGCGTCAGCGCGCCATCGACAACAAAGGCCCAGCCGCGTGTTTGGCTGGCGTCGGAGGACAACGTCAGGCATTGATGGCGGTGCAGATCAGCGGGCGCTGCCGGCGTGCCGGCGCGATTCAGGTAAGCCGGGCTGGCCACGCATTGGCGACGGTTGTCGGCCAGCCTGACACTGACCAGATTCGAGTCGGGCATGTCGCCAACGTGCAGCGCGCAGTCGAAGTTCTCGCTGACGACGTCGATCACCCGGTCCGACAGGTTCAACGACAGGTGCACGTCCGGGTGCAACGCAATGAACTTGGGCACCATCGGCGCCACATGTCGGCGCCCGAAGCCGGCCGGCGCGGTTACTCGTAAGTAACCACTGGCTTTCGCGCCACCCGCACTGACGCTGGCCTCGGCGCTCGCCAGCTCCACCAAGACACGTTGGCAGTCATCGAGAAACGCACTGCCCTCATGGGTCAGCGTGATGCGCCGCGTGGTCCGCAGCATGAGCTTCACGCCCAGGCGTTGTTCGAGCGCGTCGATGCGCCGACCGATCACCGCCGGGGCCACGCCCTCGGCCTTGGCGGCCGCTGTCAGGCTGCCCTTGATCGCCACACCGACAAAGGATTCGATCTGCTTGAGTTTGTCCAACAGCCTTGATTCTGCACTGCACGACAGTGACGCTTGCCCTTTGTGGCGCTTAATCACTGCTTCGGTTCCGAATAAAGTATCCGCGTAGATGACCGATCCCGACACCTCGCCCCAACCCAAGGCCGTCCTTTTCGACGCCTACGGAACGCTGTTCGACGTCCACAGCCTGATTGACGTGGCCGAACAGCTGTTTCCAGGGCGAGGCCACAAGCTGGTCCTGCTGTGGCGCGACAAGCAGATCGAATACTCGCGGCTGTTGACGATGAGCAACCGCTATGCCTCGTTCTGGGACCTGACCTGCAACGCACTGCGCTTTGCGGTGCTGCGCTTCGAGTTGCCCGTGGACCCGGCCAGCGAAGCCAAGCTGCTGGCGCAGTACCGCACGCTCAAGCCGTTTCCCGAGAATCAGGCGGTGCTGACGCAGTTGAAGAAACGTGGCATCCGGGCCGGTATCCTGTCCAATGGCGATCCGCCGATGCTCGAAGCTGCAGTGCAGAGCGCCGGCTTCGCAGCCCTGCTCGACCCGATCTTGTCGACCGACACTGTGCGCCGCTTCAAGACCGACCCGGCCGCCTACGCGCTGGGGCCGAAGGCGCTCGGGCTGGCGGCGCGCGACATCCTGTTTGTCTCGAGCAACTGCTGGGACGCCGTCGGCGCCGCCTGGTTCGGCTACACCACGCTGTGGGTGAACCGCACCGGCGTGCCGCTGGAGCAGCTCGGCGTCGAGCCGACGCGCAGCGGCGCCAGCCTGCGCGAAGTGCTTTCATTCTTTCCAACCTGACTTTTGACTTCGAAACATGAGCAACCGCACCGCCGCCGGCCGCCTCCAAGTGGCCAACTGCCTGTACCGATTCATCGAAGACCGCGTGCTGCCCGGCAGCGGTCTGGACTCCGCGGCGTTCTGGCGGGGCTTCGATGCGCTGGCGCACGAGCTGGCGCCGAAAAACGCCGCGTTGCTGGCCGAGCGCGAGCGTCTGCAGAGCGAACTCGATGCCTGGCACCGCGCGCACCCCGGGCCGATTGCCGACAAGGCGGCGTACCGTGCATTCCTCGAACGAATCGGCTACCTGGTGCCAGTGCCCAAACAAGTCACGGCAAGCACGGCCAACGTCGACAGCGAAATCGCCAGCCAGGCCGGCCCGCAGCTCGTGGTGCCGATCACCAATGCGCGTTACGCGTTGAACGCCGCGAATGCGCGCTGGGGTTCGCTGTACGACGCGCTGTACGGCACCGATGCCTTGCCGGAGTCCGGCGGCGCCACGCGCGCCGGCGCCTACAACCCGCTGCGCGGCGCCAAGGTCATCGAGTACGCGCGTCATGTGCTCGACCGCACGGCGCCTTTGAAGTCCGGCTCGCACATCGACTCGACGGCCTACCTCGTCGAGGACGGCTTGCTCGTTGTCGCGCTCAAGGGCGGCCAACGCAGCGGCCTCGAAGACAACCGGCAGTTCGTCGGCTATCAAGGCGATGTCGGCGCGCCGAGCGCCGTGCTGCTGCGCCACCACGGCCTGCACCTCGACATCCGCATCGACCGCAGCACACCGATCGGCCGGGCCGACGCGGCCGGCGTCGCCGACCTGGCGATCGAGTCGGCAGTGACGACGATTCTCGATCTCGAAGACTCGGTGGCCGTGGTCGATGCCGACGACAAGGTGCAAGCCTATGGCAACTGGGTCGGCCTGGTCGACGGCACGCTCACCGAGGCCGTGCAAAAAGGCGGCAAGACCATCACCCGCCGCCTCAATGCCGACCGTCGCTACAGCGCGGCACAGGGCGCGGGCGAGGTGGTGCTGCACGGCCGCTCGCTGTTGTTCCTGCGCAATGTCGGCCACCTGATGTCGAGCCCGGCCATCCTGCTGGCCGATGGCCGCGAGATTCCCGAAGGCATCCTCGATGCGGTGGTGACAACGGCGATCGCCAAACGCGACCTGACGAACAAGCACAACAGCCGCAGCGGCTCGATCTACATCGTCAAGCCGAAGATGCACGGCCCGGCGGAAGTGGCCTTTGCCTGCGAGCTGTTCAGCCGCGTCGAAACGCTGGTCGGCATCGCCGAGCACACGGTCAAGCTCGGCATCATGGACGAGGAGCGGCGTACCAGCCTCAACCTCAAAGCCTGCATTGCCGCTGCCAGGCAGCGCGTGGCTTTCATCAACACCGGTTTTCTCGACCGCACCGGCGACGAGATTCACACCGCGATGCTCGCCGGCCCGATGTGCCGCAAGGGCGACATGAAGACGAGTGCTTGGATCGCTGCTTACGAGAAGAGCAACGTCCTCGTCGGCCTGCAATGCGGGCTGCGCGGCAAGGCGCAGATCGGCAAAGGCATGTGGGCGATGCCGGACCTGATGGCCGCGATGCTGGAGCAAAAGATCGTCCATCCCCGCGCCGGCGCCAACACCGCCTGGGTACCGAGCCCGACGGCGGCGACGCTGCATGCATTGCACTATCACCAGGTCGACGTGACCGCGCTGCAGAAACAGATGGAAAAGATCGACGCCGCGGCGCAGCACGATGCGCTGCTCGACAGCCTGCTGACCGTGCCGGTGATGGCCAAGCCGATGTGGAACGCGAAAGAGATCCAGCAGGAACTCGACAACAACGCCCAGGGCATCCTCGGCTACGTCGTGCGCTGGATCGACCAGGGCGTGGGTTGCTCCAAGGTGCCGGACATCCACAACGTCGGCCTGATGGAAGATCGGGCGACGCTGCGCATCAGCTCGCAGCACATCGCCAACTGGCTGCTGCACGGCATCGTCACCGAGGCCCAGGTGCGCACGACCTTCGAGCGCATGGCAGCGGTGGTGGACCAGCAGAACGCCGGCGATGCGGCCTACCAGAACATGGCCGGTAACTTCAACCGCTCGGCCGCATACCGTGCGGCGTGCGACCTGGTCTTCAAGGGCAAGGAACAGCCAAACGGCTACACCGAACCGCTGCTGCACGCGTGGCGCCTGCGTGTCATTCAACCGGCCCGCGCCAACTGAGCGCCGCCAAGGCCGCCGCCTCGCGGCGTCCGCCCCCCAGAGGGAGCAAGAAGACTTGGGGCGGCCCGGCGTTTTCTTGAGTCGCAGGGAGTGAGCGCGGGCGGCTGCCTACAATCGCCGCCCGATGTCAACGATCCCTTCCTCATGCGATGTGCTCGTCGTCGGCGCCGGCCCGGCGGGCAGCGCCTGCGCGCAGCAATTGGCGCGAGCCGGCTTCAAGCCGCTGCTGGTCGATCAACATGCGTTCCCGCGCGACAAGGTCTGCGGCGACGCGCTGATTCCCGACGCTCACACGGCCTTCGGCCGCATGGGCGTACATCAGGCGGTCATGCGGCATGCGCTGCTCGTGCCGCATGTGGCCTGCATCGCGCCGCGCGGTGGCCGTGTCGACGTGCCGGGCCGCCTGGCCGTGCTGCCGCGAGCGCAGCTCGACGACATCCTGCGCCGCGCGGCCATCGACGACGGCGCACAGTGGTGCGCCCCGGCGCGATTTGAAGCGCCGCTGGTCGATGGCCACCAGCGCGTCTACGGCGCGCGATTGAGGGTCGGCGAGCAGTCGCACGACGTGCAGGCCACTTGGGTGGTTCTGGCCACCGGCGCGGTCCCGACCGCGCTGATGGCGGCCGGCCTGTGCGAGCGCCGAGTGCCCAGCGGCGTGGCCATGCGAACCTACGTGCGCAACGCCGCGATGGCCCAGCGCATCACCGCCTTGGAGATGGTGTGGCACAAGCGCCTGTCCAAAGGCTACGGCTGGATCTTTCCCTGCCCCGGGGGCATCTTCAACATCGGCGTCGGCCTGCTCAGTACCCACGCCAAGGGCGACGACAGCAGCGACAGCGCGGCCGACGCAAATTTGCGCGATATGTTCGAGCGCTTCTGCGCGATCCATCCCCCGGCCCAGGAGCTGGTGTCCAGCGGCGAGCAGCTGGGCCCGCTCAAGGGCGCGCCGCTGCGCTGCTCGCTCGAGGGCGCGCGCTTCTCGCGCCCTGGCCTGCTGGTCACCGGTGAGGCCGCCGGCAGCACCTATGCCTTGACCGGCGAGGGCATCGGCAAGGCCCTGGAGACCGGCATCCTCGCCGCCGAGACCCTCACCGCAGCGCGCGACACGATGCAGACCGACGCACAGACACGCGCGCACTACGAGGCGCACCTGATGGAGCTCAAGCCGCGCTTTGACATGTACGAGCACGCCAGCAACGTCAACGCCCACCCCTGGCTGTCCGACCTGGTGGTCTCGCGTGCCCGCACCAGCCCGCGCGTGCTGCGCCGCATGAGCGCCGTGCTGGAGGAAACGGGCAACCCCGGCAATCTGCTCAGCGTGCGCGGCATCATGAAACTGTTCCTGCCGATCGGCTAGCGTCGATGTGCCAGCTCCTGGGCATGAACGCCAACGTCCCCACGGACGTGTGCTTCAGCTTCGAGGGCCTGGCGCGGCGCGCCGATGAGCACAAGGACGGCTTCGGCATTTCGTTCTTCGAGGACAAGGGCTTGCGCACCTTTGTCGACCCCAAGAGCGCCCGTGAGTCGCCGCTGGCCGAAGTGGTGCGGCGCTACCCGATCAAGAGCGACAACGTCATTGCCCACATCCGCAAGGCTACGCAAGGCCGCGTGGCGCTGGAGAACACGCACCCGTTCGTGCGCGAGCTGTGGGGCCGTTACTGGGTGTTCGCGCACAACGGCGACCTGAAAGACTTTCGGCCGCGCCTGCATGCGGCGTTCCGTCCGGTGGGCGACACCGACAGCGAGCGCGCGTTCTGCTGGCTGATGCAGGAGCTGGCGAAGTCACACGCCAGCGTGCCGACGATCGATGAACTCAGCCTCACGCTCGCCGAGCTGCTGCCGCACGCGGCGGCGCATGGCTCGTTCAACCTGCTGCTGTCCAACGGCCAGGCGCTGTGGGCGCATAGCAGCACCAAGCTGCATTACATCGAGCGCGCGCATCCATTCGGTCAGGCGACGCTGGCCGATGACGACGTGACCGTGGACTTCGGCGCGCAGACGACGCCCGACGACCGCGTGGCCGTGGTCGCCACCGAGCCCATGACGGCCAACGAGCGCTGGACCGCCATGGCGCCGGGTGAACTGCGCGTGTTCGTGGCGGGGCGCGCTGCCGGTTTGAACTGAGGCCTCGAACCCTTGTCGTTCGCGCAACAGGGGGCCTGAGCAACCCCGATAGGCGCCGCGCAAGGCAGACGAGACAATGGCGCCGTCCGACGCTGCCCACCGCCCCCATGTCCACCCTGCCCGTTCCGCGTTTCGACACCTTCTACCGCTACGAAGAACTCTCGCAACTGCTGCACGATTACGCCGCGGCGGCGCCGGGCCTGGTGCGGGTGGCCTCGATCGGCAAGAGCCACGAGGGCCGCGACATCTGGCTGGCCACCGTCACCAATTTCTCGACCGGCGATGCCGAAGACAAGCCCGCCTTCTGGGCCGACGGCAACATCCATGCCGCAGAACTCACCGCCAGCACGGCGTGCCTGTACTACTTGCACGAACTCATCGTCAAGTTCGGCAGTGACCGCGACATCACGCAACTGCTCGACACGCGTGTCGTCTACCTGTGCCCGCGCTTGAACCCCGACGGCGCCGAGTTGGCGCTGGCCGACAAGCCGCGCCACATCCGCTCGTCGACACGACCCTATCCGTTCGACGAAGACACGGTCGAGGGCCTGACGATGGAAGACATCGACGGCGACGGCCGCATGCTGACGATGCGTGTGCCCGACCCGCATGGTGCTTACAAGAAATACCCCGCGGAGCCGAGGCTGATGGTGGCGCGCGAGCCCGGCGAGTTCGGCGGCGAGTACTACCGCCTGATTCCCGAAGGCACGCTGACCAACTGGGACGGGCTGACGGTGAACGTGAATCGCGACGTCGAAGGGCTGGACCTGAATCGCAACTTCCCGACCCACTGGCGCGGCGAGCACGAACAAGTCGGTGCCGGTCCGTACCCGACGAGCGAGCCCGAAGTGCGGGCGATGGTGGACTTCATCGTCAAACACCCGAACATCGGCGCGGCCATCAGCTACCACACGCACAGCGGCGTCATCCTGCGGCCGATGGGCAGCAAGAGCGACGACGAGATGACGCCCGAGGACCTGTGGACGATCAAGCGTTTTTCCGCGCTCGGCGAAAAACTCAGCGGCTACCCGGCCATCAGCATCTGGCACGACTTCAAGTACCACCCCAAGGATGTCATCTCCGGCACCCAGGACTGGTTGTACGAACACCTCGGCGCGCTGTTCTGGGTGGTCGAGATCTGGTCGCCGAACAAGGAAGCCGGCATCACCGACTACAAGTGGATCGAGTGGTACCGCGAGCATCCGGTCGAGGACGACCTGAAGCTGCTGGCCTGGAGCGACAAGCACTGCCAGGGCCAGGCCTATGTCGACTGGAAACCGTTCCAGCACCCGCAGCTCGGCGCGGTGGAGATCGGCGGCTGGGACAAGATGAACTATTGGCGCAACCCGCCGCCGCCGCTGCGCGAGCGCGAGGCGGCGCGCTTTCCGGCGTGGATGACGCAGATCGCCCTGTCTTTGCCCAAGCTCGAGATGCTGCGCACCGAAGTCAGAGCACTCGGCAACGACACCTGGCGTGTGCGCTTCGCCGTCGCCAATACCGGCTGGCTGCCGGCCTACGTGACCCAGCTCGCGCTGGAGCGCAAGGTCGTGCGCGGCGTGATCTTCGAAATCCACCTGCCCGAGCACCATGACGTGCTGTTGATCCAGGGCAAGCACCGCATCGAAGGCCCGCAACTCGAAGGCCACGCGCCGACGACGAGCCAGCAGGCGTTTCTGCCGTCGCGCGAGATCACCGCGGACCGGGCCGTGGCGGAGTGGGTGGTCAAGGCGCCGCAGGGCACGCGCATCGGGCTCACGGCGCGCGCGGATCGGGCGGGGGCCGTCAAGGGCGAGGTGACGTTGGACTAGTGCAGCCCTCGCCTATCGCGTCTGCGTTGCGGATCGATGCGTGTTGGCAGCAATCGCCGATGCAGCTGACGGCGACTGTCGGCCCGCCTGTGCTTGATTTGAGCGGTCTCGTCGGGCCCCGCGCCTGCGCAGGGCCGACGGGTTTCTCAGCGCTACTGGTAGTAGCCCACCGCGCAGACCTGGTCGCCGACCTTGGTGACCAGGCTGACCTTCTTGACCGGTGTCTCCGACCCCGGGCGCGGCCACATGTAGATCACCTCGGCGACGTTGCCTTCCTTGGCCATTTCATAGAACTTGGTACCGATCGGCTGGCCGGCCTTGTCCTTGAGTTCCTTCATGTTCTTGCCGGTGAGGCTGGGGTGGGCGCTGAAATTGCCGTCCGCACCGCCGCAAAACGGATACAGGTCGCGGTCCTTGAAGCCGCCTTCGCCTTTGGCGAATTTCGCCAGCGCGCCGGCCTTGTCTGCCTTGACGGCCGCCACAGCCTTGTCGAGCATGGCCCGCGCTTCGGCGGCGCTGCCGTATTCACCGGCGGCAACCGCGGACAGACTGGCGACGGCCAGCGCCAAGGCGGCCGCGGCCAGGGTCAATGACTTGTGCATGTCTTTCTCCATCATGAAGTTTGATATCAACCGAACTGAAGCGGCCACCGGTTGAGCGCCACGCCCATCGACGAGCCGGCGCGCAGCGTACCCAGCGAACCCTGCGCTGGCGCTGACAACTTCGTAAGAGATCTGAAACAGTCCTCGAGCCGACGACCGATCAATCCCGCCGTCCCCAGCGGCGGCGCCGAACGCCGAGCCCCGTGATGCGCCATCGCAGCGGCGTTGGCACCTCGACACCAAGAGACCTCATGGGCCCTGCCAGATCACCTTCTTGCGCGCGCCCACCCACTTGTCGTAGTTGGGCCCGTAGACCTCTTCAATGTGATTGCGCTTGACCTTGAAGGTCGGCGTGATGAAGCCGTTGTCGACGCTCCACGGCTCGGTGATGACGACCAGGCAATCCATCTGCTCATGCGGGTCGAGCTTGTCGTTGATCGTGGCCAGGTGCTGCACCAGCACGCCTTCGATGGCCGCGCGGCCTTCGGCACTCTTGGCCTTGCTGATGCCTTCGAGGTTCAACATGACGATGCCCAGCGGCTGGCCGAGGTTGGCACCGGTGACGGCGCAGGCCTCGATGTACTCGTTCATCACCAGGCGATCTTCGATCGGCGCCGGTGCGACGTACTTGCCCTTGCTTGTCTTGAACAGGTCCTTCACGCGGCCGGTGATCTTCAGGTTGCCCTCGGCGTCGAGCGCGCCCTTGTCGCCGGTCTTCAACCAGCCGTCGTCGCTGAACGCGGCCTTGGTCAGCTCGGGCTCCTTGAAGTAGCCGAGCATCACCCCGGGGCTTTTCATCTGGATCTCGCCGCTGGCCTGATCGAGTCGGCTTTGCACCCCGTCGTAGGGCAGGCCCACCGTGCCCGGTCGCGATTTGCCGGGCAGGGTGGCGTGCGAGATGGCGCCGTTTTCGGTCATGCCGTAGCCCTCGACCAGGTCGAGTCCGAGCTTGACATACCAGCGCAGCAGCTCGGGCGGCATCGGCGCCGCGCCGCCGGCGGCAAACGTGCACTGGTCCAGGCCCAGCGCCTTGAGCACCTTCTTGCGCACCAGGCCGCCGATGATCGGCAGCTTGAGCAGACGGTCGAGCTTGGCCGGTGGCATCTTGGCGTTGATGCCCTGCTGGAACTTGACCCACAGCCGCGGCACCGAGAAGAACACCGTCGGTCGCGCGCGCTGCAGGTCGTGCGTGAAGGTGTCGAGCGACTCGGCGAAGAAGATCTGCATGCCCACGGCCAGGCAGCCATGCTCGACCAGCACCCGCTCGACGATGTGCGACAGCGGCAGGTACGACAGCATGCGCGCGCTGCCGTCCAGCGGCACGCGCTTGAGGCCGGAGCTGATGTTCCAGGCCAAGGTGCCGAAGCTGTGCATCACGCCCTTGGGCATGCCGGTGGTGCCCGAGGTGTACATGATCGTGCACATCTCGTCGCCCGGCCGCACGGGGCTGTCGGCAAGGGGTTCGTGCTTCTTGATCAGGTCGTCCCAGGCGGGTGCGCCGGACATGGCGTTGGCGGGCGCCAGCGGATGCGTGACGCAGGGCAGTCCCTCGGGCACGCCGGCCTTCATGCCGTCCCAGCCGTCGAGCTTGCCGACGAACAGCAGCTTCGATTCGCTGTGCTCGAGGATCTGGCGGACCGTCTCGGCGGCCAGCGTGGGATACAGCGGTACCGAGACATGGCCGGCCATCCAGATCGCCCAGTCGGTCATCAGCCAGTGCGCGGTGTTCTTCGAGATCAGCGCGATATTGCTCTTGGGCGGCAGCTTCAGGCTCTTCAGGTACGCCGCCATGCGGCGCGTGTCCTCGATCGCCTGCTTCCAGGTCCAGGTGCGGACCGGGCCGCTGCCTTTTGCTGCGCCCTCGTAGGGCTGCGTGAACACCACCTTGTCAGGCGTGGTCTTTTCCCAGTGGTACAGGCGTTGCAGCGCAAGCGCTGAAGGCTCCACTTGAGTCATGGGTTTGTCTCCGTTGGTGGCAATGGCATCCAGCACGCAGCCTAACGCGTTGCAGCGCTGGTCACGCCGCGGGCTTTCCCACGGGCTGCGCGCAGCGAGGCAGCTGCGCCTGAACAGCCAACGGAAGCCGCTACGACAATCCGGGATTGCCCTGCATGCCGATCAGCCGCGGCGTGTTCAGCGCACGCGGCGCCACGGTCTTTTGCGCTTTGAGCCACGGCTCGACGAGTTCCCACACCGGCTTCAGGCCCGACGTGCGCGCGCTTTCGGCCACCGGCGCCCAGCCGGCCACGCGGTAGAGCTTGCCGGCCTCGAGCGGCTGGCCCTTCAGGCGCAGATCGCTGATTCGCGAGCCCATGGCGGCGCCGGGCTCGATGGCGTAAGTCAGGCCGCCGACGCGCACCATGTCGCCGCCCTGCTGGTAGTAGGGATCGGGGTTGAACAGGTTGTCGGCCACGTCTTCGAGCACGGTCTTGATCATCGCGCCGCTCATGTCGTTGAGCGTGGCGTACGAATACGTGGTGGCGGTCTGGTCCATCAGGTGCTCGCGCGTGATCGCCGCACCCGGCAACAGGCTGGTGCCCCAGCGAAAGCCCGGCGAGAAGGCGATCGGCGCGTCCTGCGTGGCCATCAACGCATCGAGCAGCAGTTGGTCCCAGCTGCCGTTGAAATTGCCGCGCCGCCACAGCGGGCCGTCGGTCATGGCCAGCACCTCGCGCAACTGCGCCTCGTGCGGCGCACGCAGCTTGGTGATCAACGCGCTCATCTCGCGGTCGGCGCGCAGCAGTTGCGAGAACACCGGCAGCAGCGTGTAGCGGAAATCAACGACGCGCTGGCGGCGGATCTGCAGGTCGAGCACGCCGAGGAACTTGCCATTGCTGCCGGCATTGCTGACGATGGTCCGCCACGGCCCTTTGCGCACGATGACCGGGCGCGGCACGCCATCGTGCGTGTGGCCGCCGAGGATGGCGTCGATGCCCGTCACGCGCGTGGCCAGTTTCAAATCCACGTCCATGCCGTTGTGCGACAGCAGGATCACCGCATGCGCGCCCTTGGCGCGCGCGGCGTCCACCGTCTTTTGCAGCTCCTCCTCGCGAATGCCGAAGCTCCACGCCGGCGTGAAGTAGCGCGGGTTGGCGATCGGCGTGTATGGAAAGGCCTGGCCGATCACCGCCACCGGGTGGCCGTTGATCGTGCGCATGACGTAGGGCTTGAAGACCTCGTCGTTGAAGTCGGTGGTGCGCACGTTGTGCGCCAGAAACTCGATGCCGGCCGGCTTGAAGTCCTTCTCGACCACCTCCTGCACGCGCTCGGCACCGTGCGTGAACTCCCAGTGGCCGGTCATCATGTTGACGCCGAGCAGCTTGCACGCTTCGACCATGTCCTGGCCGCGTGTCCACAGCGCGGTCGCCGAGCCCTGCCAGCTGTCGCCGCCGTCGAGCAGCAGCGCGCCCGGACGCGAGGCCTTCATGCGCTTGACCAGCGTGGCCAGGTGGGCAAAGCCGCCGACCTTGCCGAAACGCTTGGCCGCACGCTCGAAATCGAGGGCGGAGAACGCATAGGCCTCGGGCGAGCCGGCAGCGATGCGCGCCTCCTTCAGCAGCGCCTGGCCCACCAGGTGGGGCGTCTTGCCGCGTTGGTTGGCGATGCCCAGGTTGGCGCTCGGTTCGCGGAAATACAGCGGCAGCAACTGCGCGTGACAGTCGGTCATGTGCAGCAGGCTGACGCTGTCGCTGCGCTTGAAGGCCAGCCGCAGGTCATAGGGCGACGCCGCCTGGACGTCGCTGCTGCGGCCGAGTGCAAAGCCGGCGGCTGCAGCCGCGCCGAGCACGTTGAAAAACTCGCGCTTGTTCACGCTGCGCTCCATTGGTGTTTGGACATGACTCTACCCGCCGCGAACAATGCGTCGTCCGCGGCTCGGCGCCGGCGCTCGCATGCAGGAAGTCGCAGCCCAGCGAGCGCGGCGCCGACGATGCTCGGTTCCGGCGCAGCAGCAATCAGGCATTTCGGGCATGCGGCGATTCTCGCCGCGTCAGTGCACGCCCCTGGCTCAGGCCGCCACGTCGATGGGTGTCGCGCTGCGGTCTGCAGCCGGCGTTGGTGCAAAACGGAAGACGACGCGCGCACCGTGTCCGACTTCGCCTTGGGCACTGATGTTGCCGCCATGGCGCTCGACGATGCGACGCACGATCGACAGGCCCAGGCCGGTGCCTTGAAATTGCTCGCTGCGGTGCAGACGCACGAAAGGATGGAACAGGGTGTCGGCCTGCGCCGCGTCGAAACCAGCGCCGTTGTCCTGCACGACAAAAGCACCCGCCCGCGCGGCGTCGCGCGCCAACGCGACCCGCGGCGCGGCGACGTCGCGCGTGAACTTGGCTGCGTTGCCGAGCAGGTTGGTCAGCACCACGCGCGCCAGCGGTGCACTGCAATGCGCAACCAACCCTGGCTCCACCTGCCATTGCACCGGCGCCGCGCGCTCGACCCAGGGCAACTCGGCGATCACCGATTCGGCGAGGGCACTCAGGTCCACCGGCTCGAGCAGAAGCGCCGTCGATGCCGATCGCGCCAGCTCGAGCAGCGCCGTCACCGTGTGCGACATCTCGCGCGCCGAGTGGCCGGCCAGGCGCAGCCACTCGCGCTCGCGGTCATCGAGGCGCTCCCAGGAGGCACTCTTGAGCAGGTCGGTGAGGCCGACGACCTGACTGAGCGGCGTTCGCAACTCGTGCGCGAGCTGGCGCGAAAAGGCCTCGAGGTCGCGGTTGTTCTGCTCCAGCTCGGCGGTGCGCGCGGCCACCAGGTGCTCCAGTTGCTCGTTGCGCGTCAGCAGCAGATGCTCGGCGCGCTTCTTGAGCGTGATGTCGCGGCCGACGCCGTGGTAGCCGATGAACTGCTGCTTGGCATCGAACCTCGGCACGCCGCTGATGGCCACCCAGCGCAGCGTCTGGCCGGCGTTTTGCAGTGCGAACTCAAAGCCGCGGAACGGCCGATTGGCCTCCAGATCGGCGCGGTGGGCAGCCCATTCGGCGGCACTCGCGCCGTCGGGGTAGGCCTGCCAGTGGCTGTGGCCGATGACCTGGTCGATGTGCCGGCCGATGATCTGCCGCGCCATCGGCCCCAGCTCGACGATGTGGTGCTGGGCATCGGTCTGCCAATACCAGTCCGCCGCCAGGTCGGCCATCATGGCGTGGCGACGCTCGCTGTCGGCCAGGCGCAGGTAGGCCAGGCGCTCGTCGGTGACATCGCGGCCGACGCCTTCGTAGCCTGTGTACTGGCCTTCGTCGTCGAAGTGCGCGCGGCCGTTGAGCGCGACCCAGACCGGCGAGCGGCCACGGCGATGGACTTCGATGATGATGTCGCGCAACGACTTGCGCTGCCTGGACCGTTCGAGCAGTGGCTCCCAGCCGCCTTCGGGGGCCTGGAACACCGGCACCGCATCGAGCCGGCGGCCGATCAGGTCGGCCGGTTGCACGCCGAGCTTGACCAGCGAGGCCAGGTCCTGCGAGACCCAGGTGACATGAAGATCGCGATCGGTCTCCCAATGCCAGTCGGCCGACAAGCGCATGCGCGCCTGCCAGCGCCGCTCGCGCTCGCCGAGCGCCAGTTCCACTTCGCGCGCCTGCTGGTCGAACTGAGATGCCGGCGGCGCAGCAGACCGCGGGCCGCCAGCCTCGGCGCCATCGAACTGACTGTGCTGGCCCCAAACCGAGACGGCGTTGGCCGATTCGGCGTTGACGGCGCGCAATGCGCCGACCACGTCGCCTTGGCGCAAGTGGTCGGCAAAGGCGCCAAGGGCCTGCGACTCCTGGCGTGACCGCCGGCTTTGGCGTCGCAGCAACAACAATGCCGCGGCGCCGGACAGCAGCGTGGCCGCCGCAGACACGCCGGCCAGCCACGGGCTGGTCATCGCAGCGCGGACCGCCAGCAGCAGCGCAACGACAACCAGGAGCACCACGGCCAGCACCGCCGCGACAGCGCCACGCCGCTGGCTCAACGCACCGTGACTCGACCCCACACGCGGCGACACCCCGGCCGCCGTCGCGAGGCCGCTGTCATGTTGTTGTTCTGATGCCTTGCGCGCGGCCGGCGCGTCAGGTTCGGACATGTAACGAGTTTAGGCGGGGCGCATGCCCCGCCGCATCGTCAGGTCTTACAAGATCGCAGCGCTGTGGTGCTATCGCTCATCAGTGCGATGGCCAGCATCGCGATCAGCGGTTTGAGAAGGTCCATCGTTCTATCCTGCGAGGCTGCGCAGGTAACGCAGGCCCGGTGCCGTGCGCGCGCCGTACCACGACAGCGCCTGTCCATCGACCAGCCTGACGCGCGCGCGTGGACAAAGTTCCTGCGCCGGCGCCACATGCGCTTGTGTGAAGGCATAGGGCTCGCTCGACAACAAGACCTCGCGCACAGTGCCCAGCCACGGTTCGTCGCCATGCAGCACTGGATAACGCGCGGCGCCTTGAGGACCGCCATCGACTGCCGGCTGTGTGTGCCAGCCAGCGCAAGCGAGCAGGCGCGAGATGTAGGTGTCGCGGGCGACGGTCATCCAGGGCTCGCGCCAGATCAGGTAGAGCACGGGCACGGACGCGAGGCCGTGTGTCGCTGCCAACTCGGTTTGCAACTCGGCTCGCAGCGCGGCGGCCCGCCCGGCCACGCCGGGCAGCGTGGCGAAGGCGTCGGCCACCTGCACGATCAGCGCCGCAACGTCTTGCGGCGCGCACGGATGGGTCACGATCACCTGCGGCACGAACTCTCGCAGCGCCAGCGCGGTCTCGGCACGGTTCTCATCGATGTTGACGAGGACATGCGTGGGCGCCAGCCGCCGCAACTTGTCCAGGTTGACGTCCTTCGTGCCGCCGACCTTGGGCACGCCTGCCACCGCATCGGCAGGATGCGTGCAGTAGCCCGTGCGCGCGACCAGCCACGGTCCCAGGCCGAGCGCGAACAGCAGTTCGGTCAGGCTCGGCACGAGGCTGGCAATGCGCACGGTCATGGTGCGGCGAATGCTACGGGTGAACCCGAATCCGGACCTCTCCATGGTCCCTGGTCATGGCGCGCGGCTGTTTAGAAAACAACAGTTTTTTTCGCCCCATGCGCACGCGGGCTTGTCATTCCTGAATAATCAACCTCCCCTGTCTGGAGGCGGCGCACTTGCTTGAGTTTCTTCGAGCCGGCTCAAAGCTCCACCTAGGTATCTTTGTGTTTGGATAAGGAGCTTGCCGAATGGGCAACAAGCTGTATGTAGGCAATCTGGCCTACAGCGTGCGCGACGAATCGCTGCAATCTGCCTTCGGGCAATTTGGAACCGTCACGTCCGCCAAGGTCATGATGGATCGTGAAACCGGCCGCTCGAAAGGCTTCGGCTTTGTCGAGATGGGCAACGATGCCGAGGCGCAAGCCGCGATCAATGGCATGAACGGGCAACCGCTCGAAGGCCGCCCGATCGTGGTCAACGAAGCCCGACCGCGCGAAGAGCGCCCGGGCGGCTTCGGCGGCGGCGGGGGTGGCCGCGGCGGCTACGGCGGTGGTGGCGGTGGCTACGGTGGCGGCGGTGGTGGCGGCGGCTACGGCGGTGGTGGTGGCGGCCGCAGTGGTGGTGGCGGCGGCGGTGGTCGCAGCCCGTACGGCGGCGGTGGTGGTGGCCGTGGCGGCGGCGGTTACGGCGGTGGTGGTGGCCAAGGCTACTGAGGCCCAAAGCCAACATGACAGCAGGGCGCTTCGGCGCCCTGTTTCATTTCCGATTGCCCTGGGCGTCACGCGGCGTGAGTTGCATCGGGCACGATATCGCCGCGGCATCCTTGAAGCTCACGCGTGCCACGCAGTTCGGGGCGCAACAGGATCAGGCTCTGATGGCGCGCGCGCACACGGACTCGTCGAGCCGGCCATCGAGCGTCAGCCGCTCACCCGCCGCCGGCCCCAGCGCCTTGGGCTGCGCAAATGCCGTCATCGCCCAGGCCGCGAGAAAGAAGACCAGCGAGGCGACAACGGCGCATCGCAATAGCGTCCAGATCGGATGCATTTGAAGATTCCCATGCGCCGGCGTGCCTGCTGCGGCACGCGGCGCGTTGACTGGCAGTGGCGGCCTCGCACGCCGTGGCGTGGGGCGCATCGGGGGCGGCGCGTGATGCCGCTAGCCGAGGATGTCCTTCTGTGTCATGGGAACCTCCTTGCAGCGCCATGCGCTCGCGATGGGAAGGCGCGCACTGTAGCGGTGTGGCGGGCGCTCGACAAGCCCGATGTCGTCTATTCGCCGCGACGCCTCTTGCGCCCGCGCCCGGCCAGCAGCCGATCGAACAGCGGATTGGGCAGCAGTCGCATCAGCTTGGCGACGACGCCCATCTGCCACGGGATCACGCGGTAGCTGGCGCCGGCCTCGATGGCGCGAAAGGCGCGCTCGGCAAAGTCCGGGGCCTGCATCAGGAACGGCATGCCGTAGGTGTTGCCGGCGGTCAATGGCGTGGCCACATAGCCGGGCAGGATCGTCACCACGCGCACGCCCGAGCCACGGCATTCGCCGCGCAGGCTTTCGCAATAGGCAACGACGGCAGCCTTGCTCGCGCAATACGCAGCGTGGCCGGGCAGGCCGCGGATGGCGGCCACGCTGGCCATGCCGACCAGCGTGCCGGCGCCGCGTTGGCGCATGCCTTTGAGGAACGGATGGAAGGTTGCCGCCAGACCCACGTTGTTGATCGACAGCGTGTCGGCCAGCACGTCCAGGTCATCGCGGATCGCGGTGTCGATGCCGACGCTGATGCCGGCATTGGCAATCACCACATCGGGCAGGCCCTGTTCTTCGATGCAACGCTCGGCTGCGCCGATGATGCTGTCGATTTGCTGCACGTCGGCGCTGTAGGCAACGCAACGATCACGGCCGAAGCCTTGTGACTTGGCCCAGTGCTCGATCTCGCCGACGCGGCGAGCGGCCAGCGCAAGTCGCCAGCCGGCCTGTGCATAGCGCGCGGCCAGGGCCTGGCCGATGCCGCTGGACGCGCCAGTGATGAAGGCCAGCGGCGCCATCATCGCCGGCTGGGGATGTTGAATCGGGCGCGCATCGGCCCGCCGAGATTGGCCGTGCGTGACAGGTTGTCGTATTCGAGCCAGGCCACGCGAAGCTCGCTCGAACCTTGGCGCATCTGCACCGGCAGGTGCGACTTGACGCGCTCGGTGTCGAGAAAGGCGTGCAGGAACTCGCTTTCGAACTCGATCGCCGCGGCCGTTGCCGTGGCCTCGCGCACCACCCGCGCGCCGCCTTGCAGTTGCACCTGCGTGCCGTCGCCGTTGCTGATCGCCCGGCGCGCACTGGCCACGGTGACGCCACCGTCAGGCCCGGTGGCGCGGATCACCGCGTCGTCGATCTCCAGGGTGTCGGTATCGGGAAAATGGCGCATCTGCGCGCCCCGGACCTGGATGCGCAAGGCGCCGTCGGCGGCGTAACGCTGCAGCGTGAAGTCCTGCATCGAGTAATCGGGCTCGTGGCGCATCGGCGCGGCCTCGCGCGGCTCGTCGGGCCGCGGCGTGTTGCGCACCAACCACCATGTTGCCAGCGCCAGCAGCGCCATCAGGATCAGCGGCAGGTAGGCCGAGACAAATTGTCCAACCCGCCACCAGAAGGGCTGGCGCGGCCGGCGCGGAGGATTCTGCGGACCCGCTGCGGGCAGCGGGTCGAGCGGTTGCAGCAGGCTTTCGAGATCGAGGGCCACGCGCGCTCGCTACCTCGCGTCCAAGGTTGTCGCCTGGCCCTGCAGCAAGGCGGCGTAACGACCACTGGCCATCAACAGCAGATCACAACACTCGCGTGCCGCGCCCTGCCCGCCGCGAGCGATCGTCACATGGTGCGCCAAGGCGCGCACCTCGACATGGGCATTGGGCGGCGCGCAGGCGAATGCGGCCTGAGCGAACAGCGGCAGGTCGGGCCAGTCATCGCCCATCACGGCGACGTCGGCCCAGTCGATGCCGAGCGACTGCAGCAGCTCATTGGCGGCAGCCAGCTTGTCGGCAACGCCAAAGCGCATGTGCTGCAGGCCAAGATCGCCGACGCGGCGGCGCACGGCCAGCGAATCGCGGCCGGTGATGA
Organism: uncultured beta proteobacterium; assembly: GCA_963706685.1. Lineage (GTDB taxonomy): Bacteria > Pseudomonadota > Gammaproteobacteria > Burkholderiales > Burkholderiaceae_C > CADEEN01. The sequence continues at coordinate 130,127 of CAVPMY010000016.1, read as the reverse complement.
CGATCGGTGCGATGTCGCCTTGCGCGAGCAGCTTCAGGCCATGGCCGTCGAGCACATGAAAGGCCTTGAAGGCCTCGCCCTGCTCGCCGATGTAGAGGCTGCCATCCGTCAGCACGCCGTCGACGTCGAAGATCGCGGCCTTCAGTCCGAGACCGCGGCCCTGGGCCTTGAGCAGCAACTCGGGTGGGAAGGTCATCGCCGCCATTGGGGTCATATCACCTTCGCACGCATCAGATCGTTCGAGTTGAACGCGCCGACGAGCATGCCGCCGCCGTCGACGACCAGCATGCAGTTGATCTTGTGGGTTTCCATCAGATCCGCCGCTTCAGCGGCCAGGCGGTCGTCGCAGATGGCGCGCGGGTTGGCATGCATCACCTCGCCGGCCTTGACGGTCCTCAAATCGATGCCGCGCTCGATCAGGCGGCGCAGATCACCGTCGGTGAAGACGCCGATGGGCCGGCCCTCGGCGTCGATGACCGCGGTCGCACCCATGCCCTTGCCGCCCATTTCGCGCAGCATCTCGGTGAACGCAGTGTCGGGCGCGACACGCGGCACCCGTTCGCCCTGGCGCATCAGGTCGCGCACATGCACGAGGAGCTTGCGGCCCAGTGCGCCTCCGGGATGCGAGCGCGCGAAGTCGCCTTCTTCGAAACCACGGGCGTCGAGCAGGGCCACGGCCAGCGCATCGCCGAGCGCCATCTGTGCGGCCGTGCTCGCCGTCGGCGCCAGGTTGAGCGGGCACGCCTCCTGCTCGACCGTGCTCAACAACACGGCATCGGCATGCTCGCCGAGCGTGGACGCCAGTTTTCCGGTGATGGCAATCAACGGCACATGGGCGCGCTTGAACACCGGCAGCAGCAGATTCAACTCATCGCTCTCGCCGGAGTTGGAAATGGCGATGACGACGTCGGCGGCCGTCACCATGCCCAGGTCGCCATGGCTGGCTTCGGCCGGGTGCACGAACATTGCCGGCGTGCCGGTCGAGGCCAGCGTGGCGGCAATCTTGCGGCCGACATGCCCGCTCTTGCCCATGCCCATGACGACCACCCGGCCGCTGCTGGCCAGGACGATCTGCACGGCCTGCGTGAAACTCGCCGACAGCCTGGCCTTGGCACCGGCCAGGGCCTGCGCTTCGATGTCGAGCGTGCGCGCAGCCAGCGCCAGCGCACGGTCAGCGTCGAAATGCGAGGGCTCGGTCATCTGAAGTCATGTTCTACTGGCCGGCGATTCTAGGCTTCAGGCTTGCGCTACTTGATCGACCCGACTCATCGACGCTGATGGCCACCACCCTGGAACTCGTCCTGCTGTACCTGGTTGCCGCCGTGCTCGGCGTGGTCGTTTGCCGCTCGCTCAAACTGCCGCCGATGCTCGGCTACCTGGTGGTGGGCGTGCTCATCGGCCCGAACGCGCTGGCGCTGGCCAAGGACTCGGCGGCGGTACGGTATCTGGCCGAGTTCGGCGTTGTCTTCCTGATGTTCGTCATCGGGCTCGAATTCAACTTGCCCAAGTTGCGGGCGATGCGCTCGCTGGTCTTTGGCTTGGGCCTGTCGCAAGTCACGCTGACGATCGCCGGCGCGGTGATCGGCAACGGCCTGCTGATCTGGCTGTTCTCGTTCACCGCAAGGCCGTGGGAGTTGGACTACGCCGGCGCGCTGGTGCTCGGCAGCGCCTTTGCCATGTCGTCGACGGCCATCGTCGTCAAGCTGATGGCCGACCGGCTCGAACTGGAGTCCGATCACGGCAAGCGTGTCATGGGCGTGCTGCTGTTCCAGGATCTGGCGGTGGTGCCGCTGCTGGTGCTGATTCCGGCGCTCGGCCAGTCCGGCGGCGACATGGCGGTCTCGCTCGGCTGGGCCCTGCTCAAAGCCGTGGCCCTGCTGACCTTGTTGCTGACCGGCGGCCAGCAGGCGATGCGCTGGTGGCTGACGCTGGTGGCGCGGCGCAAGAGCGAAGAGCTGTTCGTGCTCAACCTGCTGCTGATCACGCTCGGCCTGGCCTGGCTGACCGAGCACGCCGGTCTGTCGCTCGCCCTGGGTGCATTCGTTGCCGGCATGCTGGTGGCAGAGACCGAATACAAGCACCAGGTCGAGACCGACATCCGGCCGTTCCATGATGTGCTGCTGGGGCTGTTCTTCATCACCATCGGCATGAAGCTCGACTGGCGGCCGGTACTCGATCAATGGTTCCTGGTGCTGTTGCTGTCGCTGGCGCCTGTGGTGGCCAAGTTCATGCTCATTGCGCTGCTGGCGCGGGGCTTCCGCGCACCCGCGGGCACGGCGCTGCGCACCGGCTTGTACCTGGCGCAGGCCGGCGAGTTCGGCTTCGTGTTGCTGACGCTCGGCGCCGACAACGCGCTGGTGGCGCCGCAATGGTTGAGTCCGGTACTGGCGAGCATGGTGCTGTCGATGATCGCCACGCCGGTGATCATCATGTACAGCAACCGCATCGTCGCCCGGCTGAGTTCGACCGATTGGATGATGCAGTCGGTGGCGCTGACGTCGATCGCCAAGAAGTCAATCGCCACCGAGGCCCACGTCATCATTTGCGGCTACGGCCGCAGCGGCCAGAACCTGGCCCGCCTGCTCGACGGCGAGCGCATTCCGTACATGGCGCTCGACCTCGACCCCGACCGTGTGCGCCAGGCCGCCGCTGCCGGCCAGAGTGTGGTCTTCGGCGACGCGGCGCGTCTGCGCAGCCTGATGGCCGCCGGCCTGGCCCGTGCCAGCGCGGTGGTGGTGACCTACCCCGACACGCCGTCGGCGCTGAAGATCCTGCAGGTGGTGCATTCGCACGCGCCGCAGGTGCCGGTGATCGTGCGCACGGTCGACGACACCGACCTCGACAAACTCAAGGCCGCCGGGGCCACGGAGGTCGTGCCCGAAGCGATCGAAGGCTCGCTGATGCTCGCCAGCCATGCCCTGGCGCTGGTCGGCGTGCCGATGCACCGCGTCACGCGGATAGCCCGCGACGCCCGCGATGCGCGCTATGGCCTGTTGCGCGGCTACTTCCACGGCGCCGACGACGACACGGTCGATGCCTTGCAGCAAGCGCGCCTGACCAGCGTGACGCTGCCGTCGGCCGCACCCTGCATCGGCCGGCCGCTGGCCGACCAGGCCCTGCACGCGGTGGGCGTGCAGGTGGTGTCGGTGCGACGCGCCACGGGGCCGGTGCGCGAAGCCGAGGACAGCCTTCGGCTCGAAGCCGGCGACACTTTGGTACTGTCCGGCCTGCCTGAAGCGCTGGCCCTGGCCGAACAGAAGTTGTTGCATGCCTGAGAGATCGCCGTGCTCCTGCTGACCCGTCGTTCGCTGATGGCCGCCGCTGGTGCAATCGCGCTGCCGGCCTGCGGCCAAAAGGCCATGGCGCCTGTGCTGCTGGTGCGCCACGCGCAAACGGCGCCAGGCATCGGCGACCCGCCGGGCTTCACGCTCGAGCGCTGCGCGACGCAGCGCAACTTGGCGGCCGAGGGCCGCGCGCAGGCTCAGGCCTTCGGCGCGCGGCTGGCGTCGCTCGGCTTGCAGCCGACGGCGATGCTGTCGAGCCGCTGGTGCCGCTGCCTGCACACCGCCGAGGAGATTCGCCACGGCCTCGGCGCGAGTGGTGTGGCGCCGGCAGTGTGGCCGGCGCTCGACTCGTTCTTCGACTACCGCGAGCGCGAAGCACAGCAGACCGCACTGTTGCGCGAGCGGCTGACGGCGATGCGCGGCAGCGGGTTCGAAGTGTGGGTGTCGCACCAGGTCAACATTGCCGCGTTGACCGGCGTCAGCGTGCAGATGGGGCAGGCCTTGTGGGTCAGCCGCCAGGCCGACGGCAGCATCCTGGCCGTGCGGTTCGAGTGAGCGAGGAGCCCACGCATGCACCCCAAGCCCAGCGCCATCACCGACCCCTCGGCCTACATCCGCGATCACATTCGCACCGTGCCCGACTGGCCCGCACCCGGCGTGCAGTTTCGCGACATCACGCCGCTGCTCGCCGACCCGAAAGTGTTCCGCGTGCTCGTCGACCAGTTCGTGCACCGCTACTACGACTCGCACCCTGACGCCGTGGCCGGGCTCGACGCGCGCGGCTTCATCCTCGGCGCGGTGCTCGCCCACCAGCTCAATGTCGGCTTCATCCCGATCCGCAAGAAAGGCAAGCTGCCGTTCGCAACCGTCGAGGAAACCTACGAACTCGAGTACGGCAGCGCAACGGTGGAGATGCACTCCGACGCAGTGCGCGCCGGCGAGCGCGTGCTGCTGCTCGATGACCTCATTGCCACGGGCGGCACGATGATGGCCGGGCACCGTCTGCTCGAACGCCTAGGCGCAACGGTGATCGAAGGCGCGGCGATCGTGGATTTGCCGGAACTCGGCGGATCACAGCGACTGCGTGCGGCGGGCTTGTCGATCTTCACCCTGGTTGACTTCACCGCCCACTGAGCAGCCGCCGCCGCAGCCCCGGCCTAGGAAACAGCCTGGCCATGTTCGATGTTGGCCCGCATGCGCACCCCCATCAGCGCCGCGGCGGCGCGCACCATTTCGAGCGCCAGCGGCGCGTTGCGCGCCGCCAGCTCTTCATAGCGCGTGCCTCGCAACGCCCAGACGATGCACGGACCCATGGCCTCGACATTGGCCATGCGCGGCTGGTCGCTGAACAGGCCGGCCTCGCCGACGACCGAGCCTGGGCGCAGGATCGACAGCCGTCCGCCGGACTTCGGCGGCTGCGTGAAGACCTGCAGCGTGCCGCTTTCGAGCAGGTACATCGTGCGGTCGTGGTCGCCTTGCTTGACCAGCAAGTCGCCGCCGCGGACCTCGTGGCGCGTCAGGAAGGCCTCGAAAATACGCCATTGCTCCGGGGTAAAACGTGGCTTGAATGCGTCAGGCGCATTGAGCGATTGCACCGCTTCGTGGAGCGTCTGGATGGACATGGCGGTCGTGGATTATCGAGCGGCCGATTATTGGCAGTGCAACCCGTCCGGTACAACCGCGCAGTCGCGGGATAGGCAATCACTTGCCGATGCAAAAGCGGCCGAAAATTTCACCCAGCAGATCGTCGGCGCTCCAGCGGCCGGTGATCTCGCCGAGGGCGTGGTGCGCCAGGCGCATTTCCTCGGCCAGCAGGTCGAGCGCGGCATCGGCGCGCGCGGCCAGTACCTGTGCCGCGGCCACATGCTCGCGGGTGCGCCGCAACGCTTGCACGTGGCGCGTGCGCGCGATGTAGATATCGCCTGGCGGGCTGGCGTGCCAGCCGGCCCGCTCGAGCAGCGCGCGTCGCAACTCGACCAGGCCGTCGCCGGTCAGCGCAGAAATCCGCAGCCCGGGGCCTGCGGGCGCGGCGCAGCTGGCGTCGCACTTGTTGAAGACATGCAGCACGCGCGCCGGCTCACCAAGCCGGGCCTGCACGGCGCGTTCACCGGCTTCGTAGTCGGCCTGGCCCGCGCGCGTCAGGTCATGCAGGAAGACGACCGCGTCGGCGCCGTCGATTTCGCCCCAACTGCGCGCGATGCCGATGCGCTCCACTTCGTCGAGTGCGGCGGCATCGGCATCGCGCAGCCCGGCCGTGTCGACCACATGCACCGGCACGCCTTCGATCTGGATCGTCTGGCCGATCTTGTCGCGCGTCGTGCCGGGAATCGGCGTCACGATGGCCAGTTCGGCGCCGGCCAGGGCGTTGAGCAGCGAGCTCTTGCCGACGTTGGGTTGACCGGCCAGCACCACCGTCATGCCTTCGGACAAGAGCGCGCCTTGGCGCGTGCGCTCGATCACCCGTTCGAGTTCGTTGGCGATGGCGTCCAGCCGGCCTCGCGCGTCGGCCTTCTCGAGAAAGTCGATCTCCTCGTCCGGAAAATCGAGCGTGGCTTCGACCAGTGTGCGCAGCGCGACGAGCGCATCGGCCAGCGCCTCGACCTCGCGCGACAGTGCGCCGGTCAGCGATCGCGACGCCGATCGTGCAGCGGCTTCGGTGTGGGCGTCGATCAGGTCGGCCACCGCCTCAGCCTGAGCCAGGTCGATCTTGTCGTTCAGGAACGCACGCAGCGTGAACTCTCCAGGCTGCGCCAGGCGCAGGCGCGGCGCGATAGCGCGGCCGGCCGCGGCGTCAAGCGTCGCGGCGGCTTCGAGGCAGCGCGCAAGCAAGAGCTGCAACACCACCGGGCCGCCATGGGCCTGCAACTCGAGCACGTCTTCGCCGGTGTAGGAATGCGGCGCCGGGAAGAACAGCGCCAGGCCCTGGTCGATGGCAGCGCCCTGGGCATCACGCAGCGGGCCGTAGTGCGCGACGCGCGGCGTCAGCGCGCGGCCGGTGATGGCCCGGCCGAGCGCCGCGAGGTCACGGCCCGAGACCCGCACGATGCCGACCGCGCCGCGGCCGGGCGCGGTGGCAATGGCCGCGATGGGGTCGTTCGGAGGCTCTGAAAACGAAGCAGGCACCGGGGGATTGTCATCGCCCGGTGCCTGCTTCGTTGAATGGCGCGGGGGGAGTTGAGTTCTGGCTCCCGAGCCGGACGCTGTGCTCCTCTTACCGAGCGCACGCCGAGTCATCCCCGCATGCGCCGATGGTCGTCGCGATCCGAACGCGGCTCAACCCCCCGTTTGGGTCATGCCCCCCTAGGTTGTGTCTTCCACACGAAATCCCGCATTCACTTCACGCCAAGCTGGCGATTGATCCACCACTGCTGTGCGATCGACAGGATGTTGTTCGTCAGCCAGTACAGCACCAGGCCAGCCGGGAAGAAGAAGAACATGATGCCGAAGATCAGCGGCATCATCCACATCATCTTGGCCTGCATCGGGTCGGCCGGCGCGGGTTGCAACCAGACCTGGAACAACGACGACGCCGTCATCAGCAGTGGCAGCACGAAGAACGGGTCGGGCACGGACAGGTCGTGGATCCAGCCGATCCACGGCGCGTCGCGCATTTCCACCGACGACAGCAGCACCCAGTACAGGGCGATGAAAAACGGCATCTGGGCGACGATCGGCAGGCAACCGCCGAGCGGGTTGACCTTTTCCTCGCGGTAGATGCGCATCATCTCCTGCTGCATCAGCTGCGGCTTGTCCTTGTAGCGCTCGCGCATGTCGGTGATGCGCGGCGCCAGCGCCTTCATCTTGCCCATCGAGCGGTAGGCGCTGGCGTTGAGCCAATAAAACGCGATCTTGAGCAGCACCACCAAGGCGACGATCGACCAACCCCAGTTTTCTAGCAGCTTGTGCAGCTGGTCGAGCACCCAGAACAAGGGCTTGGACAGCACCGTGAACCAGCCATAGTCCTTGACCAGTTCGAGGCCGGGCGCCATGGCTTCGAGCTTGTGCTCTTCCTGCGGGCCGGCAAAGAGTTTGGCATCGTGAGTCTTTGTCGTCCCCGGTGCAATGTCACCCAATGGCAGCATCATCTGCACGGCATACAGATTGGTGTCCATCTTCAAAGAGTTGAACGACCGGGGAGTGCCCGCTGGCACCAACCAAGCCGAGACGAAGTAGTGCTGAACCATCGCGATCCAGCCGTCGTTGGCGCTTGTCGCATGGCCGGTCTTGCCCTTCTCGATGTCCGCGAAGTCGATTTTTTCGTACTTCTTCGCCTCGGTGTAGAGGGCCGGACCAGTGAAGGTGAAGTACCACTTCGACTCGCCGCGCACGGGGTTGCCGTCGCGTTCGAGTCCCAGGTAAAGGTAGGGCGCCAAGCTGGCGGCGGTGCCGTTGACAACCTCGTGTTTGACGCCGATCAGGTAGCTGCCGCGTGCGAAGGTGTAGGTCTTGATCAGCTTGACGCCGTTTTCACCCACCGCCTCGAAACGGACCGCGATTTCCTTATCTCCAGCAGCCAGGACGGTAGGCCCGTCGGTGCGCGTCATGCGGCTGACGTGATTGGGCAAGCTCAGCCCAGGCTGGGTAGCCAAGCCGCTTTGAGTCCTGTACACGCGCTCCGTGCTGTTGTCGAACAGGATGACCTTGCGCTTGCGGTCTTCGGCATCGCCGTGCCGCAGCAGTTCCAGCCGCACGAGGCTGCCGCCGACGCTGTCGAACGTGGCCTTGACCAGATCGGTGGTGATGACGGTTTGTTCACCGCTCGTCGCCGCGGCCGCTGGTGTCGCCGCGGCCGCGGCTGCAGTGCTGCTGCCGGGCACGGCTGCCGCGGCGGGAATACCGGTCTGCGGGGCGCCACCCGGTGCCGCACTTGGTGCGGCGCCGGGCGGCGCACTGGCCGCAGTGTGCGGCGGTGTCGGCGAGAACCAAGACGGTTGGCCGGTGTGCTTGTTCCAGGCGTCCCACAAGAAGACGAGGGACATGGTGAACACCATCCACAAGAGGGTGCGTCGGATATCGGTCATGAGGAAGGGCTCTTGTGGGTCAACGAAACAGGGCCGGGCGGCACAGGATCATGGCCGCCGTCGCACCAGGGGTGGCACCGCAGCACACGTCGCGCAGCCAAGTAAGCGCCTGCTGCTGCGCCATGTTGCTCGAGCGCATCGAGGGCATAGCGCGAGCACGTGGGCTCGAAACGGCAGGCGCTGCCGAGCCACGGGCTGAGGAAGTATCGGTAGGCGCGGATAGGCGCGGCCAGCAGGCGCCGCGGCCAGACGGCCGGTTCGTGCGCGCTCATCCTGTGGTCGCCATCGCAAACAGCGCGTCGAGTTCACCGCGCACGGCCTCGCGCAGCGCTGCCGATGCGGCGCTCGGAAATTGCTTCGGGTCGAACGCCCCGCGTTGGCGGATCAGCAGTTGGCGACCCGCCCAATCCGCCGTTCGGCGGCGCACGGCTTCGCGCATCTGGCGCTTGACCAGATTGCGTGTGGCCGCTCGCCTGGCGTGGCGCTTGGGCACAACCAAGGCCAGGCCGATCGGCTGAGCAGCCACTGGGACCGTGGGAAGCGAGTTATCCACAGATTCAGTCCGGTCTGGTGCGGTGCCAGTGGGTAACTTCTTCAATACTTGCTGGTCGGCAGCCACCTGCAAGACAAAGTGCGTGGTCTTTGCGGCGGTGGGGGCAGTCAGCAGCGCTTTCAATGCGTTGCCGCCGAGAGCAAGCCAGGGCGGCCCTGGCTTGCTTCGCAGCACCGGCGCTTTATCCGTCACGGCCGCTGGCGGCCGCTCCTTCAGACCGCGAGGCGCTTGCGGCCCTTGGCGCGACGAGCGTTGATGACGGCGCGGCCGCCGCGGGTCTTCATGCGCACGAGAAAGCCGTGGGTACGGGCGCGTCGCGTCTTCGAGGCTTGGTAGGTGCGTTTCATGGCTTGTATCCGATGTGTGTCCGAGGGACGTCCGGTTGGCGTTTGGGAAGGGCGCGCGGCGCTTCGGCGAAACCCGCGATTGCATCATGAACAGGATAGCCGGTCAACGAGCGCCTCCTCCAGCGCCCTCAGTGCCGCCTGGCTGGAAGGTCAAAAAACTGTGGATAAACCTCGTCGGGAGGCCTTGGCTGGACTACACTCGCGCCGCTCCAAAAGAACTTGTCCACAATGAGCGACGATCTCTGGCAGCGCGGTTGCGAGCAACTGGCCGCTGAACTGCCCGAACAGCAATTCAATACCTGGATCCGCCCACTGCCGCCGGCCGATGTGGCCATCAACGGGCAGTCCGCGGTGGTGTCGCTGCGCGTGCCCAACCGCTTCAAGCTCGACTGGATCCGCTCGCAATATGCAGGCCGCATCGAGGACGTGTTGACGCGCCTGGCCGGGCAGCCGGTGTCGTTGCAACTGCATCTGGTGCCCGCGACGGCCAAGCCAATTGCCGGTGCGCCCGCGCTGGCCGCGCTGCCTTCTGCCCTGGCACGGGCCGCCGAGTCGAGTGCGCGGGCTGCAGCGCTGCCGATGCATCGTCTCAATGCGGCGCTGACGTTCGACTCGCTGGTGGCAGGTCGCGCCAACCAGATGGCCCGGACGGCAGCGCTGCACGTTGCCGGCAACCCCGGCCATATGTACAACCCGCTGTTCATCTACGGTGGCGTCGGCCTGGGCAAGACGCACCTGGTCCACGCCGTGGGCAATGCGCTGCTCAAAGACCGGCCGGATGCGCGCGTGCTGTACCTGCACGCCGAACAGTTCATCAGCGACGTCGTCAAGAACTACCAGCGCAAGACCTTCGATGAACTCAAGGCCAAGTACCACTCGCTCGACCTGCTGCTGATCGACGACGTGCAGTTCTTCGCCGGCAAGGACCGCACGCAGGAGGAGTTCTTCAATGCCTTCGAGGCGCTGCTGGCAAAACGCGCCCACATCATCATGACCAGTGACACCTACCCCAAGGGTCTGGTCGACATCGACGAGCGCCTGACCTCGCGCTTCGACTCCGGGCTGACGGTGGCCATCGAACCGCCGGAGTTGGAAATGCGCGTCGCCATCCTGATCCGCAAGGCCGTGGCCGAAGGCTCGGAGATGCCCGAGGACGTGGCTTTTTTCATTGCCAAGAACGTACGCGCCAACGTTCGTGAACTCGAAGGTGCGCTGCGCAAGGTGATTGCCTACGCCCGTTTTTCGCAGAAGGAAGTGGCGATCGGCCTGGCGCGAGAGGCGCTTCGAGACCTGCTGTCGATCCAGAACCGGCAGATCGGCATCGAGAACATCCAGAAGACGGTGGCCGACTTCTACAAGATCAAGGTCGCCGACATGTACAGCAAGAAGCGCCCGGCCTCGATCGCCCGGCCGCGGCAGATCGCGATGTACCTGGCCAAGGAGATGACGCAGAAAAGCCTGCCCGAGATCGGCGACAGCTTCGGTGGCCGCGACCACACCACGGTGCTGCATGCGGTGCGCAAGATCGGCGGCGAGCGGACGAAGAACACCGAGCTGAACCAGCAACTGCACGTGCTGGAACAGACCCTCAAGGGATGACCTTGAGCGCCTGCAGGCCCTGTGGACAGTTGGCTGGCAACCCTGCAGTCATCCACAGCCGCCGCTGTTGCAGCGAAGTTGTTGTCAGCGACTCCCGGATCGCTGCACCCGCTCACGCACAGGGCTAGTCGGTAGTCAAGCCGTTGATAACTCAGGCGAAAATGCGGTTCTCCACAGATGGCACTGGCCTCTACTACTAACACCAATCTATAAAAGAAGATCTGAAAGGTTGAGAACAAGATGATCGTGTTCAAGGCTGCGCAGGAACAGGTGCTGGGTGCTTTGCAATCGGTGGCCGGCATCGTCGAACGCCGGCACACGTTGCCGGTGCTGGCCAATGTGCTGATGCGCAAGAACGGCGGGCGCATCGAGTTCACGACCAGTGACCTCGAAATCCAGGTGCGCACGGCGGCTGAGCTGGGTGGCGACGCCGGCAGCTTTGCAACCACGGTCGGCGCGCGCAAGCTCATCGACATCCTGCGCACGCTGCCGCCCGACCAGGTCGTGACGATGAGCGCCAACCAGAACAAGCTGACGCTGCAAGGCGGCAAGAGCCGCTTCACGCTGCAGACCTTGAGCGCCGATGACTTTCCGCTGGTCAACGAAGCGGTCGATTTCGGACCGGCGTTCTCGGTGCCGCAGAAGACGCTGAAGAGCCTGATCAACCAGGTTCACTTTGCAATGGCGGTGCACGACATCCGCTACTACTTGAACGGCATCCTGTTCGTCGCCGAAGGCAAGGTGCTGACGCTGGTGGCCACCGATGGTCATCGCCTGGCGCTGGCGCAGGCCACGCTCGATGTCGACATTCCCAAGCAGGACGTGATCCTGCCGCGCAAGACGGTGCTCGAGTTGCAGCGTTTGTTGAAAGACGAAGACACTGCCATCGAGATGCGCTTTGCCGGCAACCAGGCCAAGTTCGCCTTCTCCGGCATGGAGTTCGTGACCAAGCTCGTCGAAGGCAAGTTCCCCGACTACAACCGCGTGATCCCGAAGACGTTGAAGAACTCGGTGACGCTGGGCCGCGCGCCGCTGCTGTCGAGCCTGCAACGAGCGGCCATCCTGACCAGCGAGAAGTTCAAGGCCGTGCGCGTCAACGTCGAACCCGGCACACTGCGCCTGACAGCCAGCAACGCCGAGCAGGAAGAAGCCAAGGAAGAGCTCGAAGTCGACTACAACGGCGACACGATCGAGATCGGCTTCAACGTCACTTACCTGATCGATGCGCTGGCCAACAGCAACGCAGAGATGGTCAAGCTCGAATTGCAGGACGGCAGTTCGAGCGCGCTGTTCTCGCTGCCCGACCAGCCGGGCTTCAAGTACGTCGTGATGCCGATGCGCATCTGAGGCCTTGCCTCAGACGCGCATCGGCTTTGCCGTTCCGTGGGCTCCCCCTGGCCCCTCCGAGAGAGGGTACCAGTCAGATTGATACCCGGCCGCGAAGCGGCCTAGAAACTCAATGAACGAACCGCTCCTGCCCAGTGACCCGAACGCCCCGCAAGACGGGTACGGCGCCGATTCGATCCAGATCCTCGAAGGCCTGGAGGCGGTGCGCAAGCGCCCGGGCATGTACATCGGCGACACGTCGGACGGTACCGGCCTGCATCACCTGGTGTTCGAAGTCGTCGACAACTCGATCGACGAATCGCTGGCGGGCCATTGCGACGACATCATCGTCACCATCCACAGCGACAACAGCATTTCCGTCATCGACAACGGCCGCGGCATTCCGACTGGCGTCAAGATGGACGACAAGCACGAGCCCAAGCGCTCGGCCGCGGAGATCGCGCTGACCGAGTTGCACGCCGGCGGCAAGTTCAACCAGAACAGCTACAAGGTCTCGGGCGGCCTGCACGGCGTCGGCGTGTCGTGCGTCAACGCACTGTCCAAACAGTTGCGCCTGACGGTGCGCCGCGACCGCAAGGTGCACCTGCTCGAGTTCAAGAAAGGCATTCCGCAGGACCGCTTGCTGGAGATGCGTGACGGTTTCGAGGTCAGCCCGATGAAGGTCACCGGCGAGACCGACAAGCGCGGCACCGAGGTGCATTTTCTGCCCGACGACGAGATCTTCCAGAACATCGACTTCCACTACGACGTGCTGGCCAAGCGCCTGCGCGAGCTCTCGTTCCTCAACAACGGCGTCAAGATCCGCCTCGTCGATGAGCGCAATGCCAAGGAAGACAACTTCGCCTACGTCGGCGGCGTCAAGGGCTTCGTCGAGTTCATCAACCAGGGCAAGAAGGTCCTGCACCCCAACATCTTCCACGCCATCGGCGAGAAGATGAGCGAGCAGAACACGCCGGTCGGCGTCGAAGTGTCGATGCAGTGGAACGACAGCTACAGCGAGAACGTGCTCTGCTTTACCAACAACATCCCGCAGCGCGACGGCGGCACGCACCTGACGGGTCTGCGCGCGGCGATGACGCGTGTCATCAACAAGTACATCGAGGAACACGAGTTCGCCAAGAAGGCCAAGGTCGAGGTCACCGGTGACGACATGCGCGAAGGCCTGGCCTGCGTGATCAGCGTCAAGGTGCCCGAGCCGAAGTTCAGCTCGCAGACCAAGGACAAGCTGGTGTCCTCCGAGGTGCGCGGCCCGGTTGAAGAAGTCGTCGCCGCCAAGCTCACCGAGTGGCTGCTCGAGAATCCGGGCGACGCCAGGATAGTCTGCGGAAAGATCGTCGATGCCGCACGCGCTCGTGAAGCCGCACGCAAGGCGCGCGAAGCGACGCGCAAGACCGTGCTCGGCAGCATGGGCCTGCCGGGCAAGCTGGCTGACTGCCAGGAAAAAGATCCGGCGCTGTGCGAGATCTACATCGTCGAGGGCGACTCGGCCGGCGGCTCGGCCAAGCAGGGTCGCGACCGCAAGTTCCAGGCAATCCTGCCGCTGCGCGGCAAGATCCTCAACGTCGAAAAGGCGCGCTACGAGAAGCTGCTGACTTCCAACGAAATCGTGACGCTGATCACCGCCTTGGGCACCAGTATCGGCAAGGACGATTTCAACCCGGGCAAGCTGCGCTACCACCGCATCATCGTCATGACCGACGCCGACGTGGACGGCGCGCACATCCGCACGCTGCTGCTGACCTTCTTCTACCGGCAGATGCTGGAGTTGGTCGAGCGCGGCCACATCTACATCGCGCAACCGCCGCTGTACAAGGTCAAGCACGGCAAGCACGAGCAGTATCTGAAAGACGGCAACGAGCTCGATGCCTACCTGATGCAGGTCGCACTCGACGGCGCGCAGGTGCTGCCCGGTGACGGCAAACCGGCGATCACCGGCAGTGCGTTGGAAGAACTGGCGAGGCAGTACGTCGTTGCGCAAAACGTTATTGAACGCCTGTCAGCCTGGATGGACGTCGAAGGCCTGAAGGCGATGGCCGACGGCCTGGTGCTCGACCTCGACAGTGCTGCTGCGGCCGAGAAGAGCGCCGCGGCGATGCAAGCTGCGCTGCACGACGCCGAGGTGGCCGCCGAGTACGACGCGCGCACCGACAAGCATTTGCTGCGCATCAGCCGGCGCCATCACGGCAACGTCAAGTCCAGCGCGGTCACGGCCGACTTCGTGCACGGCGCCGACTACGAAGCGCTTTCAACTGCCGGCCTGACATTCAAAGGCCTTCTCGGCGCCGACGCCATCGTGCGCCGCGGCGAGGGCGAGAAAACCAAGGAGGCGCCGACCAGCGATTTCCGCGCAGCGATGGCCTGGCTGATGACACAAGCCGAAGGTGCCGTCAGTCGCCAGCGCTACAAGGGCCTGGGCGAAATGAACCCCATCCAGTTGTGGGAGACGACGATGGACCCGAACGTGCGTCGATTGCTCAAAGTGCAGATCGACGACGCCATCGAAGCCGACCGCGTGTTCACGATGCTGATGGGTGACGAGGTTGAGCCGCGGCGCGAGTTCATTGAGAGCAACGCGTTGCGGGCGGCGAATATTGACGCGTGAGCGATGCGCTCGTGGGCATCTGAACTTCGTCGTGACGCCTCGAGCGTCGCCTAGTACAGCTGATAGGTGTTGGTGCGCAAGACGTCGCGCGGCAGCGGCGGCGCAACGTAGACCTTCGTCTTTGCGGTCATGACTGGCGGATCTTCGGGCTTCCAGCGTGCCTTCGTTCGCGAGATGACGGCGGGCTTCATCTGGCTGACGCGGCTTTGACTGGCAATGTAATTTTGCGCGGCCTGTTCGCTGGCGAAGTAGCGAATTCGACGCGGCGCGACTTTGAATCGCACGATACGCCCGGCTTTGACCAGGGCCTCAGCGGCGCGACGCACCTGTTCGGGCGCATAACCGGTCAGCTCACTGGCTGAGAAGCCGGCGAGCGATTCAGAGAGATCAGAGAGTTTCTTGTGAAAGGCGGTGTCGAGATTTGATGATGTCATGAGGGCATTATATATCGATACAAATATACATTCAAGGTCCGCGCAGACCGCGGTCTGAGGCTTCTCGCGTGACGGCAGGTCGGCGGCAATCGCGCTCGGCGTCACGCCACCCGATCGACCCGCATTGCCAGCAGCACCGAGGTCGTCGTGCGCAGCACGCCGTCGATAGCGCCAATCTCGTCGAGCAGCGCATCAAGTCGCTGCGTGTTCGGGGCGCGCAGTACGGCCAGATAGTCGAACTCGCCGCTGACTGCGGCGAGCTGGCGCAACTCGGGCAACAGCGACAGGCGCTCGATGACGGCGCGCGCAGCTTTGGGGCTGACGCTCAGGTTGACGAAGGCTTGCACGCCCTGCTCGC
Organism: uncultured beta proteobacterium; assembly: GCA_963706685.1. Taxonomy (GTDB): domain Bacteria; phylum Pseudomonadota; class Gammaproteobacteria; order Burkholderiales; family Burkholderiaceae_C; genus CADEEN01. The sequence goes on along the minus strand of CAVPMY010000016.1, from coordinate 114,582 downwards.
CTTCAGTGGCCGCCAGGCGGACGGTGTAGCCGACGATCGTCCCGCTGGTTTCCAGGCGGGCGATGCGCGCCACCACCGTGGTGCGGGCAACACCGAGCCGGCGTGCCAGCTCGGCCGTCGAGGCGCGGGCGTTGGCCTGCAGGCGGCCGATCAGGCGGCGGTCGAGTTCGTCGAGAGACAGAGGCATGGTTCACGCCGCACATCAGATCGGCGACAGAGGCTGACGAAACGGCGAGATTGTGCGCGTCTTCGACGAAGCAAGCCTATATTTCGCCTGGCACCCTGCCTACAGTGCGACTGACCCATCGCAGAGAAAGACCCGCCATGAAGATCGCCCTGCTCGGCGCCGGCCACATCGGCCAGACCATTGCCCGCCTGCTGCATGCGAGCGGCGACTACCAGGTCAGCGTGTACGACAAGAATGCGCAGTACCTGAAGAGGCTGGCCGACGAGGGCATCAGCACGCAGTGCGTCGACAGCGAGGACAGCGCGGCGCTCGCCGCCGTGATGGTCGGCAAGGACGCGGTGGTCAACGCACTGCCGTACCACCTGGCCATCACGACGGCGCAACTCGCGTTGGAAAACGGCTGCCACTATTTCGACCTCACCGAAGACATCGCGGCCACGAAGGCCATCATGGCAATGGGCAAAACCGCCGGGACCGCGTTCATGCCGCAATGCGGCCTCGCGCCGGGCTTCATCGGCATCGTCGCGCATCACCTGGCCAGCGGCTTCGACAGCGTGCAGGACGTGCAGATGCGTGTCGGCGCGCTGCCGGCGTTTCCGACCAACGCGCTGAAGTACAACCTGACGTGGAGCGTCGACGGCCTGATCAACGAGTACTGCCATCCGTGCGAAGCGATCCACGGCGGCGAGTCGATCAGCGCGCTGCCGCTCGAAGGGCTCGAACATTTTTCGCTCGACGGCGTCGAGTACGAGGCCTTCAACACCTCCGGCGGCCTGGGCACGCTGTGCGAGACCTGGGCCGGCAAGGTGCGCAACCTCGACTACAAGACCGTGCGCTATCCCGGCCACCGCAACTTGATGAAGTTCCTGCTCGGCGACCTCGGCCTGAAGGCCGACCAGGAGAACCTGAAAAGCATCATGCGCAAGAGCATGCCGGCGACGATGCAGGACGTCGTGCTGGTGTTCGTCACCGTCAGCGGCATGAAGAACGGCGTGCTGCTGCAGGAGGTGTTCGCGCGCAAGATCTTCGCCGATCGCGACGCGAAGGCGCCGCTGTCGGCGATTCAGATCACGACCGCCGCCGGTATCTGCGCCGCGGTCGATCTGTTCCGCGAAGGCAAGCTGCCGAAAACCGGCTTCATCCGCCAGGAACAGGTGGCGCTGCCGGAGTTCCTGGCCAATCGTTTCGGCAAGGCCTACCAGCAATCGCGGCAAGTAGAGTCGATCGCCTGACCCTCGGAGAGCCTCATGAGCCACTCGACGCAACAAGTCCATGCGCTGCTGCAATCATTGGGGGTTGCCAAGGCGCTCTACACCGAGGGCACGCTGATCGCGCACTCGCCGGTGGACGGCGCGCAGACCGGCCGCGTGGCCGACGCCAGCGCCGCCGATGTGCAGGCGGCGATCGGCCGCGCACATGCCGCGTTTCTTGCCTGGCGCAACGTGCCGGCGCCCAAGCGCGGCGAGCTCGTGCGGCGTTTCGGCGACGTGCTGCGTGCGCACAAAACCGATCTGGCGGCGCTGGTGTCGCTCGAAGCCGGCAAGATCGCCAGCGAAGGTGCGGGCGAGGTGCAGGAGATGATCGACATCTGCGACTTCGCCGTCGGCCTGTCGCGTCAGCTGCATGGCCTGACGATCGCCAGCGAGCGCCCCGGCCACCGCATGATGGAGCAGTGGCTGCCGCTGGGCGTCGTCGGCGTGATCTCGGCCTTCAACTTTCCGGTCGCGGTGTGGGCCTGGAATGCATCATTGGCGATCGTCTCCGGCGACCCGGTGGTTTGGAAGCCGAGCGAGAAGACGCCGCTGACGGCACTGGCCACCCAGGCCTTGTTCGACAAGGCGCTCGCAGCGTATTGCGCTGACGGACACAGCGCCCCCGATGGGCTGAGCCAGGTGGTGACCGGCGGCGCGGCCGCGGGTGATGCGCTCGTCACCGATCCGCGCGTGGCGCTGATCTCCGCCACCGGCTCGACGCGCATGGGCCGCCACGTCGGCCCGAAAGTCGCCGCGCGCTTCGGCCGCTGTTTGCTCGAACTCGGCGGCAACAACGCGCTGATCGTCTCCGACAAGGCCGATCTCGAATTGGCCGTGCGCGCGATCGCCTTTGGCGCCTGGGGCACCGCCGGCCAGCGCTGTACGACGACGCGGCGCGTCATTGCGCAGGCCGCCGTGCACGATGCGCTGGTCGCGCGGCTGGACAAGGTGCGTGTGCAGCTCAAGATCGGCGATCCCTTGCGCGAGGGCACGCTCGTCGGCCCGCTGGTGGACAAGGCGGCATTCGATGCGATGCAGACGGCGCTCGAACAAGCCAGGCAGCAAGGGGGCACCGTGCGCGGCGGAGGGCGTGTGTTGGCAACCGAGCATCCCAACGCGTACTACGCCGAGCCGGCGCTGGTGACGATGCCCGCACAGACTGCAGTCGTCTGCCACGAAACCTTCGCGCCGATCCTCTACCTGCTCGAGTACGACACGCTCGACGACGCGATCGCCCTGCACAACGCCGTGCCGCAGGGTTTGTCGAGCGCGATCTTCACCACCGACCTTCGCGAGGCCGAAGCCTTCATGAGCGCCGCGGGCAGCGATTGCGGCATCGCCAACGTCAACATCGGCACCTCGGGCGCCGAAATCGGTGGCGCCTTCGGTGGCGAGAAAGAGACCGGCGGCGGCCGCGAATCGGGCTCCGACGCCTGGCGTCAATACATGCGCCGCGTCACCAACACCGTCAACTACAGCAACGCGCTGCCGCTGGCGCAGGGCGTCAAGTTCGACGTCTGAGGCTCAGCGCGTGTTGCCCGCGCCGAAGAAGTGCTTGAAGACATCGGGCTCGATGATTTCGCGTGAAGCCAGGCCGCTGATGCGTGTATCGGCCAGTGGCGCCGACGGCGGCAGCGGATCGAAGCCCGCCGGTAGGGTCTCGACCCAGACCGGTGCTGCAGACGGTGCGCTGCGCAGCCGGGCCTGGGCCTGCTCGACCAGCTCGTTGGCGATGGCGTAGGAGGCTTGCGGCACCTGGCGGCGAAACAGCTCGGTGGACAGCGACGGCAGCTCTTCCCACTCGAAGCTGGCGACGCCGGCTCGCAAGGCGGCACTGGGGTTCATCGGGTGTCTGGCGCTCATTCGAGCCTCCGTAGCAACTTGATGCAAGTTATATCGACCGTTCGCAGGGGAGAGGTGCACGGATAAGACCGCCTTGAGCCCCTCATCTTCGCGTCGTCAGCGGTCGTGACCCTCCGTGGCCTGCACCTGTGGTGTGGACCTTGGGCCGCATCTGCGCGATATTCGAAGTTCCATGTGGATCCGACCCGATCACCCGCTGCTGGCGCGCATGCCGTCGACGCGCCCTCAACCGTCAGCACCCGGCGGCAGCAGCGTGACGCGCAAGCCGCCGGAAGGGCAGGACAAGCCCGCGCCGCCCGTGCACGAGCCACCGCTGAGCGAGGAAGAAAAACAGAAGCGTGCCGGCGGCTTCCACGAATCGAGCTATGAACTCAAGACCGGCATGGACATCTTCGAGTCGGAATGGCCCGACGACGTCACCATTCCCGGCCCGCTCAGCGACCGCTGAGCTTCAACCCGGCGTCTTGCCGATCAGGAAGCGGTCCACCAGGCGCCATGCGGGCTTGCCGGTGGCCTGCTTCGGCACGCGGTCGCAGCCGAGCATCATGACCTCGAGCCCGGCGGCCGACAGCCGCATGCGAAGAAAGCCTTTGTAGTCTTCGATGGCCAGCGAGCCGAAGGCGTTGTTGGGCAGCTGGCCGAAGACCCCGCACATCACGGCCAGGTACAGCCCGAACAGCGCACCACCGACCACAACGCCGGCAATGGCCACGGCCAGCCACAGGGCGAGGCCACCGGTCAGCGTGGCCATCGGCCCGAGTGAGGCCAGCCACGGCGCGAGCCCATGCGCCGCCAGCCAGTACAGCGCAAAGACGCAATAGCCATGCGCCATGGCGTGCAGGAAGCCGCTGCCGAGTCGCCAGAACCAGTGCGACGGACCCTCCCAGGCAATGCGCAGGCAGCCGGCCATCATGGCCAGGTTGATGCCGGTGGCCAGCGGCGAAAACACCATCGCACTCAGCCATCGGGTGGCGGCGTCGCCAAACGCCAACTGCTGCATCGGCTGGAATCCGTCGGGCTGGAATGACAGCGAAAAGACGAAGGAGTTGACGTAGGCGTTGATGCCGTAGAGCGCGCCGAGGGCCAGCGCGAAGGCGAGGTTGCTGTGCCACAGATCGAGCAGCGAGTCGTGCAGGCCTTGCCGCCAAGGCGTTCGTGTGAAGTGCAGCGTGAACAGCGCCCACAGGTTGCGCCAGGCCAGCGCGCGCGTAATGGCGGGGCTCGGCCAGGTGGCTTGCGGTGCAAATGCACCGGCGCTGCTGCCGCGGCTCCTGCCGACGCGCACGCGGTGGCGCAGTTCGGCATCGATGGCGCTGGCTTCGGGCGCGCGGTCGAGCACCTTGCGCGACGCCACGTCCAGGCTGTGTGTCGGGTGCAGGAAGGCGCCGCCCGAGCCGCAGGTGACGATGTGGGTCTGTAGGTCGCCGCCGCCCTCGAGCGTTTCGCGGTGGTAGTGGTGCAGATCACCCGCCAGGCGCAGGCGAATGCGCGCGCCGCTCGATTCCAGCAGTGATTCCAGGCGCTGGTAGCGCCGTGGGTAGCCCTCGGGCGCGCCATCGCCGAGCTCGCGTGTCCAATACGGCTCGGGGAAGATCAACAGCAGGTCGTCACCGGCGCGGATGCCGTCGTCGCGCGTCGGCTGCAACAGGGCCTTGAAGGCCTCGAACTGCTGGCGGTCGAGGTCGCCGGCGAGCGCCCAATCGAAACCGAGCACCCAGAAGCGGTGTGGCAGTTTGAGCGCGAAGTAGGTCTGGCGCTGCGGCGTTCTTGCGCCCAGCACATCGCCCTTGTCCTGGGCCACGAAGTAGCGGCAGAACGTGGAGGCGCTGTCGAACCAATCGTGGTTTTGCGGGATCGCAGCGACGATCTTCTGCGGCCCGGCCGCCTTGGCGGCGCGGAACCGGCTCGCCGGGTCGAGTGCCAGCATGAACGGCTCGAGGAAGCGGTACTGGTAGACCGGCCCGCTCGCGCCGGGGTAGGCGAGGTCGCCACCGAACAGCAGCACATCGCCCTCGGGCAGGGCCAGCGTTGCGCCCTTGCCGTCGTGCACTGGCAACTGGGCGGCCAAGACGCCCTGGGCGACGGTGAAGGTGGCATTGCCGCCGTCGCCGGTGTCGGAGACGAAGTCGATCCACAGCGCGTCGGCGTCGCGGCCCGTCAGGTCGATCGGCGTCAGCGCTGGCGAAAAGCTCTCGCGCCGGTCGAGGTTGCGCTGAAAACTCTTCGACTGCACCAGCTCCTCGCCGGCTTGCAGCAGCACCGGAGGGGCATACCAGGCCACGGGCACGCGCTCCTGCGGCGGGACGTTGGATCCGAAGCGCTGGGGCATGGGGGTCGATCATAGGCAGGGCGCGCATTCGGTCCGCCGCGCCCGCGCTTCATCGCCGCGCTGGCGCAGTTCATCGCACGCCGCTGGCGACGGCTCGGTGCCCTGCCTAGAGTTCAGTCATCGACACCGAGCAACCCCCCACAAGGACCATCACCATGAACACCAGCTTCGTCTCTCGCGCCGTCTCGTTCAGCTTCGCTGTCGTCCTGACAGTGATGACATTGGCCGGCGTGGACGGCCTGGCCAGGCAGGAGCCGACGCCAGCGCTGATGGCGCGTACCGTGGCGAGCTCGCCAGCCTGAGCGAAACCGACCGCGGCATCGAGACCCTGCAAGCCCGGCCTTGTGCCGGGCTTTGCCGTTTCACAGCGTGGCCGCGAGCCGCGTGCCCTGGTCGATCGCCCGCTTGGCGTCGAGCTCGCCCGCCTCATGCGCGCCGCCGATCAGGTGCACTGTCATGCCACCGGCCTGCAGCGGCGCCTGCAGCTCGCGCAGCGGCTCCTGGCCGGCACACAGCACGATCGAGTCGCAGGCGATGACGTCGCCATCGCGCCGTTGCTCGCCATGGGTGATGAACAGGCCCAGTGCGCCATCATGGCGGCCGATGCGCTCGTAGTTGACGCCGGACACCATCTGCACGTTCTTCATCTTCAGCGCCGCGCGGTGGATCCAGCCCGTGGTCTTGCCCAGGCCCGCGCCGAGTTTGCCGGCCTTGCGCTGCAGCAGCGTCACTTCGCGGGCGGCCGGCGCGGGCTGGGCGCGGATAACGCCGCCGCGTGTCGCCGCCGGGTCGGTGACGCCCCATTCGCGTTGCCAGGCGGCGAGGTCGAGCGACGGCGCCGGATGCGCCGCGTCGTGGACCAGCAATTCCGCAACGTCGAAGCCGATGCCGCCGGCGCCGATCAGCACCACGCGCCGACCGACCGGCTGGCGGCCGAGGATGGCGTCGACGTAGCTCATGACGCCCGGCTGGTCCTGGCCGGCGATCTTCGGATCGCGTGGCGTGACCCCGGTGGCGAGCAGCACGGCATCGTGCCGGGCTGCCTTCAGCAAGTGCTCACTCACGCGTTGACCAAGGTGCAACCTGACGCCTGTGCGCTCGATGCGCTTGGTGAAGTAGCGCAACGTCTCGCTGAACTCTTCCTTGCCGGGAATGCGCCGCGCCAGGTTGAACTGGCCGCCAATTTCGTCGGCGGCGTCGAACAGATCGACCTCGTGGCCCCGTTCGGCGAGCGTCGTCGCTGCTGCCAGGCCGGCCGGTCCGGCGCCGATCACCGCAAAGCGCTTCCGAGAGGCGGCCGGGCGGACCATCAAGGTGGTTTCATGCCCGGCGCGCGGGTTGACGAGGCAACTCGCCAACTGGTTCTTGAAGGTGTGGTCGAGGCAGGCCTGGTTGCAGGCGATACAGGTGTTGATCTCATCGGCCCGGTTGGCCGCAGCCTTGGCGACGAAGTCGGCGTCGGCGAGAAAGGGACGCGCCAAGCTGACCATGTCGGCACATCCGTCAGCAAGCACTGACTCTGCAATCTCCGGTGTGTTGATGCGGTTGCTGGTGATGACAGGGATGGCAAGACCGGCGACGCGCAAGTCGTCGCGCAGGCGTTTGGTGACACCGGCAAAGGCGGCACGGGGCACCGAGGTGGCGATCGTCGGCACCCGCGCCTCGTGCCAGCCGATGCCGGAGTTGAGGATCGTCGCCCCGGCCGCGGTGACCGCCTTGGCCAGCTCGATGACCTCGGGCCAGGAGCTGCCGTCGGGGATCAGGTCGATCAGGCTGATCCGGTAGATCAAGATGAAGTCAGTGCCTACTGCGGCACGGACGCGCCGCACGACGTCGATCGCCAGGCGCATGCGATTCGCGTAGTCACCGCCCCAGCGGTCCTGGCGGTGGTTGGTGTGCGAGACGAGAAACTGGTTGATGAAGTAGCCCTCGCTGCCCATCACCTCGACGCCGTCGTAGCCCGCCTCGCGCGCCAGCTTGGCGCAGCGCACGAAGGCCCGTATCTGGCGCTCGATGCCGCGCTCGCTCAGCTGGCGCGGCGTGAATGGCGAGATCGGGCTCTGGATGCGCGACGGCGCGACGGCAAAGGGCTGGTATGCGTAGCGGCCGGTATGCAGGATCTGCAGCGCGATCTTGCCTCCCTCGGCATGCACCGCGTCGGTCACTTCCTGGTGCCGGCGCGCCGCGGCCGGTGTGGCCAAGGTGCCGGCGAACGGCTTGGCCCAGCCTTCGATGTTCGGCGCAAAACCGCCGGTGACGATCAGGCCGACGCCGCCGCGTGCGCGCTCGGCATAGAACGCGGCCATGGCAGGGAAATGCTTGCGGCCGTCTTCGAGGCCGGTGTGCATCGAGCCCATCAGCACCCGGTTCTTCAACGTCGTGAAGCCAAGGTCGAGCGGTGCCAGCAGATTCGGGTAAGGGTTTGCCATAGAGGTGTTGGTACATCGAGACGCGTTGACCAGTCTAGGGGTGCGTTCCCCCTTCCGGGCGATTGAGACGGTGCCACACTCTTTTCATGATGGCGTCATCGCTTGGCAGCAAGCTCTCGCCACTTCATCGGAAACACGACCATGTTCACGCTGATTGCAGACCGACTGAACCGCTTGACCCGCCGCCTGCCTCTGCCCCTTTCGGACGAGCGCACGGATGACACCGAACCAGGTCAGAGCGGCTGGCACGAGTCGAGCTGGGTGCTGGCGCGGGGCGTTGAAGTGATCGAGCTGCCGGCAGCCCTCAGCGCTTCGCTATTCCCGGACACGCAGCCGGCGTTCTATGACAACACCGGCGACCAACATCGGCTGGCGGCATGATCGGCGCTCCTGTCACCGGAGCACACCATGGTCAAAGCCGTCTGGAACGGTGTCGTGATTGCCGACAGCGACGACACCGTCGTCGTTGAAGGCAACCACTATTTCCCTGAATCGAGTGTCAAGCGCGAGTACCTCGCGTTCTCGAACCACCGCACGAGCTGCCCATGGAAAGGGCAGGCGCGCTATCACAGCCTGCTGGTCAACGGCGAGATGAACCCGGACGCCGTCTGGTACTACGCCGAGCCGAGCGAGGCGGCGGCCAACATCAAGGACCGCATGGCGTTCTGGAAAGGCGTCACCGTCAGCTGACCAATCGTCCGGCGCGGAAATCCTCGACGGCGTCAAAGATCTGCTGCTGCGAGTTCATCACGAAAGGCCCGTGCTGGACGATGGACTCCTTCAGCGGTTGGCCGGCGATCAGGATGGCCCGTGCGCCATTGGCGCCGGCCGTGATGCGCACCCCATCACCCGCGTTGCCGAGGATGGCCATGCGCTGTTCAGGCACCGCGCGCTCGCCGAGGGACAGTGATCCGCGATAGACGTAGACGAAGGCGTTGTGTGCGGCCGGCAGTGCCTGCTCGAAAGCCGCGCCAGGGTCGAGCTGCAGGTCGAGATAGAGCGGCGCGGTGCCTTCGCGTTGCACCGCGCCCTGCACACCATGGGTCGAGCCGGCAATCACGCGCGCCACGACGCCGTCACCGCGCCACTCGGGCAGGTCGGCGCTCTGGATGTCGCGATACCAGGGCGCGCGCATCTTGTCACTGGCCGGCAGGTTGAGCCACAACTGAAAGCCTTCCATGCGGCCTTCATTCTGCTCGGGCAGTTCGCTGTGGATGACGCCGCGGCCGGCGGTCATCCACTGCACGCCACCGCTTTGCAGCAGGCCTTCGTTGCCGGCCGAGTCGCGATGGCGCATGCGGCCGGCGAGCATGTAGGTCACGGTCTCGAAGCCGCGGTGCGGGTGGTCGGGGAAACCGGCGATGTAGTCGTCGGCGCTGTCGCTGCCGAAGACGTCGAGCATCAGGAACGGATCGAGCCGGCGCTGCAGGTCTTGCGTCAGCAGACGCGTCAGCTTGACGCCGGCGCCATCGCTGGTCGGGGTGCCGGCAACCAGCCGCTCGACAGAGCGCGGGTGGGTCAGGGTGTTGGTCATGTATTCAATGTAGGCTCATCGGCGCGCATTGCCATTCAGCCTACTTGCATGCCGACTTCACTGCCGCTGACCGCTGTCCATCGCCGCCGCCTGCGCGAGGTCTGGCGTTCGGCCGGCTGGCCGTGCCAGGACATGGTGGAAGTCGAGTTGCTGGCCGCCGACCTGCTCGAACGCGTTCGCGATGACCAGGGCCGCGAGACGCTGCGCCTCACCGATGCCGGGATCATGGTGCTCGCAGCCACCCTGACACGTAATCGCGCAGTTCGCGACGCCCATGAAGCGCTGGTGGCGCGTGTGGCGCTGGAGCTGCAACGCGCCGGGCGCATTGCCTGGTGCGGCTTGTCGCTGCGCGCGCGCATCGCCGAGGCCGAACCTGCGGACCCTGAGCAAGCAGGCGGCCGCTGGGCGATGGCGATGCCCGATGTGTTTTCGGTGCGGCACACCAGCGTCGCCGGCTACCTGCAGCCCGAGGTCCATGAGATCAAGGTGCGGCGCGCCGATTTGCTGTCCGACCTTCGACAACCCGCCAAGCGCGCGGCCTATCTCGGCATGGCGGGCGCCTGTTGGTACGTGTTGGCAGAAGGCATTGGCGATGCCGATGAGATCCCCGGTGACTGCGGCGTGATGGTGGCGCGCGGCCGGGACTTCCAGGTACTGGACGTGCTGCGCAGCGCACCGGCGCGCGCCATGCCGTTCGAGGCCGGGCTGCCGTTCGCAGTCTGGATGGCGCTGGCGCGCGCGACACCCGTGTCGCCCGCCGAGGATGACGGGCAGCGACAGCTCGGCGAGCCGCCGGACGCCCTGCCGGGCGACACGCCCGATGCCGAGGCGGCGCACAATCCGGACCAGCCTTTCGTTTCGAGACGCGTGCCATGACGTCAATCACTTTCAAGTCCCTGCTCGGCGGGGTTGTCCTGGCGACGGCGTTGGCTTCGGCACATGCCGCACCCGCTGACTTGCCGTCGAACAACGTGGCCTGGCTCGTCGCCGCTGCCGACGCCGACATCGAGCGCGCTTTCACACAGGCCCAGGCGCAGAAGAAACCCGTGTTGCTCTATTGGGGCGCGAGCTGGTGCCCGCCGTGCAATCAGCTCAAGGCGACGTTGTTCAACCGCCAGGACTTTGCGGCGCAGAGCAAACATTTCGTCGCCGTGTTCGTCGATGGCGACCGGCCGGCGGCACAAAAGCTCGGCGCACGCTTCAAGGTCAGCGGCTACCCGACGATGGTGCTGTTCACGCCCGAGGGCAGTGAAATCACGCGGCTGCCGGGCGAGGCCGATGCGCCGCAGGTGCTGTCGCTGCTCGAGGCCGGGCTGGCCGGCGGGCGGCCGGTGGCGGCGGTATTGGCCGATGCGCGCGCCGGCACGTCGATCAGCGCCAATGAGTGGCGCATGCTGGCCTTCCACTCCTGGGAAATCGACGACAGCGGGCTCGTCGCGGCGGCCGAGCGGCCCGCGGTGCTGGCCGAACTGGCTGCCAAGTCACCGCCCGGCGACGGCGAAACGACGACGCGGCTGTGGCTCAAGGCGCTGGCCGCGAGCGACGAAGGCAAGGGGGTCAAGCCCGACGCCGCGCTCGCCCAGCGCGTGGCGCGCGTGCTCGCCGATCCGGCGGCCACACGCACGCACATGGACGTCATCGCCGGCGGCGCTGCCGACATGGTCAAGGCGCTGGCCACCGAGGACAGCGCTGAGCGTGCGCCCTGGGCGGCGCAGTTCGACGCTGCATTGCTGCGCTTGCAAAACGACGCCACGCTGTCGCGCGGCGACCGCCTGGGCGCGCTGATCGAGCGCGTGGCGCTGGCACGTCTGGGCCAGGGCAAGGACACGACCACGCCCGTGCTGCCCGCGCTGCTGTTGGGCGACGTGCGCGAGACCGCGGCGCGCCTGGACCGCGAGATCAGCGACGGCTATGAGCGCCAGGCGGTCATCACCGCCGTGGCCTATCTGCAGGGCGAAGCCGGCTTGTGGGCGGACAGCGATGCGCTGCTGAAGGCCAACCTCGCCAAGAGCCATTCGCCGTACTACCTGATGAGCCAGCTCGCCGGCAACGCACGCAAGCTGGGCAGGAAAGACGAGGCGCTGAACTGGTACCAGCAGGCCTACGAGAAGAGCGTCGGCCCGGCGACGCGGCTGCAATGGGGCGCGAGCTACGTTGCCGCGCTCGTCGACCTGGCTCCCGACGACGCAGCGCGCATCGAAAAAGCCGCGACGCTGGTCTTCGCCGATGCAGCGAAGGACGCCGGGGCCCTGCACGATCGCAGCGCGCGCTCGCTGCAGCGCATCGGCAAGAAGCTCGCCAGCTGGAACGCCGACGGCAAACAAGCCGCGACGATCAAGCGCCTGCAACCCAAGGTGGCGTCGCTGTGCGCCAGGGCCGCCGCGCCGGAGCGCGAGATGTGCTCGGCACTGCTCAAGTCCAAAGGCTGAGCCCAGGCCGCGCAGCGCTGCCGCAAGGGCCCTTCAACGCGTCGCGCGTGCGCCGGCGGCGCGCAATGCCCGCGCGATGTCTCGTTGGCCCCGCTGCAGCGCATGCGCCAGCGGCGTGGTGCCCTGGCGGTCGGCGAGGTTCGGATCCGCGCGATGGGCCAGCAGCAGGCGCACGATTTCGGTGTGCGCCGCACCGCCATCGCCGAGCACGATCGCTTCAAGCAGCGCCGTCCAGCCGAGGCGGTTGACGTGGTTGACGTCGATGTCTGTCGTCAGCAGCAGACGCACCGTCTCGACATGGCCGTAGTGGCAGGCCGGGATCAGTGCGCTGCCGCCGTAGCGGTTGACCCGCTTGAAATCCGGCGCCGGCGTGGCCGCCAGTGCCGCGCCCACGATGGCGGTGTGCCCGCGTGCGCCGGCGAGCAGGAAGGCGCTGTCCTCTGTCTCGTCTTGCGCATTGACATCGGCACCGCGCTCGATCAGCAGGCGCGCGGCAGCTTCATGGCCGCCTTGTGTCGCGGCCAGCACGGCGTTGCGTCCGCGCGCGTCGCGGGCATTGATCGCGGCGCCGGCATCGAGCAGGCGGCGCAGTTGCATGACATCGCCGCGTTCGGCAGCGACGATCAATGGCGGTGTGCTGGTTTGTGCCAGAACAAGACGCGGCAGCAGCAGCAGCATCAGCGCGGCGAAGCGTCGCCTCACGACGGGCGACCGGCGTCGATCAGCGACTCGCCGTGCACCATGCGCTCGATGCGCGCCCAGCCGGCCGCGGCTTCGCACATGCGACACGGCCGCGAGGTCGAAACGAGCACGCAACCCGACAGATCGCGCGTGCCCAGCCGGCGCGCGCCGTCGCGGATGGCTTCCATCTCGGCGTGCGCCGTCGGGTCACGATTGATGACGACACGACTCGGGGCCTCGCCGACGATGCTGTCGCCACGCAGGATGACCGCGCCGTACGGTTGATCGCCGTTGCGTAGTGCCTCGTCGCGCAGCGCGCGGGCGCGGCCCATCGCCTGCCGCAGCGCCGCGTCCTCGGCGTGCGACGCAGGCAGCCAACACCAAGGCACGAGGGCCACGGTGACGAGTCGCCGCGTCGCAGTCATGGTTACTTCAAAAGACCTTCGACCTTCATGGCCTCCTGCACCGCCGGGCGCGCGGCCACACGCGCCATGTACGCCGACAGGTTGGCCAGGGGCTTGATGCCCACACCGACGTACTGGCCCCAGCCGGCGACGGTGAACAGGTAAGCATCGGCCACCGTGAACTGATCACCCATCAGGTATTGCTTGCCGGCGAGCTGACCATCGACCCAGGCAAAGCGCTCGCCGAGCTTCTTGCTGTAGATCTTCTTGCCGCCGTCGGGGAAATTCTTGTCGAACAGCGGCGAAAAGCCCTTGTGCAGCTCGCTGCTGATGAAGTTCAGCCACTCCATCAATCGGTAGCGCGCCATCGTGCCGGCGGGCGGTGCAAGCCCCTTGTCGGGCACCTGGTCGGCGATGTACTGAACGATCGCCGGAACTTCGGTCAGGCGCTCGCCGTTGTCGAGTTCGAGCAGCGGCACGTAGCCCTTCGGGTTGATCGTGTAGTAGTCGGTGCCGTCGGCCAGCTGGTGTGTCTTGGTGCTGGCCAATACCGGAGCGAACGGCAGGCCGGACTCGCGCAGCACGATGTGCGGCGACAGCGAACAGGCGCCGGGGCTGTAATAGAGCTTCATGGAACAGTCCTTCGGGGTGAGGGCTGCGACGATAGCCCGATTGCCGAAACCCTGCAGAGCCGCCCATGACACGTCCGATCCTCGATGCAACACGGATCCACACCGCCATCCGCGATCGCCGGGCGCTCGATGCGGCGGGCGCGGCCTTTCACTGTCTCGAGTACGGCAGCTACTTCAGCGACTGGCGGCGGCGCAGTCGTCGGCCGCCCGCCAGCGGGTTCGCGCGGCGCCCCGACAATGCGCGCCATGCCACCAATCCCATTGCACATCGGCGCGGCACTGCTGGCGGCGGGCACATTGTCCGCGCACGCCGCTGAACTGACGAATTGCCGGCTGCGCGGCGTCGAACACGAGGCCTTGTGCGGTGTCATCAAACGCCCGCTCGACCCAGCGCAGCCACAGGGCACGCAGATCGACCTGCACTACGCCGTGCTGCCGGCGCTGGCACGCAACAAGAAACCTGATCCGGTGTTCTTCTTTGCCGGCGGGCCGGGCCAGAGCGCGATCGAGATCGCCGCGCAGGTGGGCTCGATGCTGGGCCGCTTCAGCAACCGCCGCGACATCGTGCTGATCGACCAGCGCGGGGTCGGCAAGAGCGCGCCGTTGATCTGCGGGACCGACGACCCGGCGCGCTCGCTCGCCGAACAGTTCGACATGAAGCGCCAACGCGAGCGGCAAGCGCAATGCTTCGATCGGTTGAAGGGGCTGCCGCATGGTGATCTGCGCTTCTACACGACGACGATCGCGATGGCGGACGCCGATGCGGTGCGTGCCGCGCTCGGCGCCGAGCAGATCAATCTGATCGGCGGCTCGTACGGCACGCGTGCGGTGCTCGAGTACATGCGCCGGTTCCCGCAACATGTGAGGCGCGCGGTGATCGACGGCGTGGCGCCGCCGGACATGGTGTTGCCGGCATCGTCTTCGTCCGACAACCAGGCCGTGCTCGATGCAACGTTCGCTGCCTGCGAGCAGGACAGTGGCTGCAGCACGCGCGAGCCGCAACTGGCGCAGCGCTGGCGCACGCTGCTCGCATCACTGCCGCGCGCCGTGACGCTGGCCCATCCGCTGACGGGCAAGAGCGAAGCCATCGAACTGACCCGAGAGGCCCTGCTGGGCATGGTGCGCGGGCCGCTGTATGCGCCGGCGCTGGCTGCCGCACTGCCGAGCGCGATCGGCGAGGCCACGCACGGCCGGTTCGAGCCGCTGGCGGCCGCGGCGATGGCCTTTGGCGGCCGGCGCGGCACGCAGATGGCCGCAGGCATGCACTTCGCCGTCGTCTGTGCCGAGGATTTCCCGCGCCTGGGCCGCACCACCGACAAGCCGGGTGTCGATTTCGGGGAATCGTTTGCGAGCCTGTACGAAGACGCGTGCCCGAGGATTGCGCGCGGCGTCGTGCCCGATGCCTTCTACACGCTGCCGCCGGCGTCGGCGGCGACGTTGGTGCTGTCGGGTGGGCTCGACCCGGTGACGCCGCCGCGCCATGGTGCGCGCGTCGCCGCCGTCTTGGGCGCCAAGGCCAAACATGTGGTCGTGCCCCATGCGGGCCACGGCGTGATGGGCATCGGCTGCATGCGTGATGTGCTCTACCGATTTGTCGACGCGGCAACGAACGAGGAGGCGCTGCAGGTCGACGCAAGCTGCGTGACGAAGATCCCGCGGCCACCGATGTTTGCGCCGATGGTGATGGCGGCGCCTGCGAAATGATCGACGTTGCCCACGTGGCCAAGCGCTTCACGCACGGTAGTGGCCGCAAGGCACGCACCGTGCAGGCCGTGGCCGACGTCAGTTTCCAGGCCGGCGACCGCTGCATCACCGGCCTGCTCGGCCCGAATGGCGCCGGCAAGACGACGACGCTGCGCATGGCCGCGGCGCTGATCGCGCCGGATGCCGGGCGCATCACGGTCGATGGCATCGATGTCGCGCAGGACCCGCGAAGGGCGCTGGCGCGCATGGGCGTGCTCTCCGATGCGCGCGGCCTGTACCCGCGGCTGACCGCGCGCGAGAACATCGTCTACTACGGCCGGCTGCACGGCATGGCCGCCGATGCCGCCTCGGCGCGCGCCGAGGCACTGGCCGGGATGTTGGAGATGACGCCGCTGCTCGATCGACGCACCGAAGGCTTCTCGCAGGGCGAACGCATGAAGACGGCGCTGGCGCGCGCGGTGGTGCACGACCCACCGAACCTGGTCCTCGACGAGCCGACCAACGGTCTCGATGTGCTGGCCACCCGCGCCCTGCGCGAGTCGCTGCGCCGGCTGCGCGACGAGGCCGGCAAGTGCATCATTTTCTCGACGCACATCATGCAGGAGGTCGAGCGGCTGTGTGACCACGTCATCGTCGTCTCGCACGGCCGGACGGTGGCCGAGGGCACTGTAGCGGCACTGAATGCGCAGACCGGCGAACGGGACTTCGAAGAAACGTTTGTCAAGCTGGCCTTTGACGCCAACGAGGGTCACCGATGAGCAGCGCATGGATTGTCTTCAGCAAGGAGCTGATCGACGCCTTGCGTGATCGGCGCACGCTGCTCGTGGTGCTGCTGTCGTCGGTGGCCATCGGGCCGATTGTGCTGATCGCGCTGTCAGCGCTGGTGGCCGGCATCGAGCAGCGCGCCGAGGAGCGCACCATCGTCGTGGCGGGGATCGAACATGCGCCGACGCTGAAGAATTTCTTCGAACGGCAGACCTATCGCATCGATGCGGCGCCACCGGACTTTGAGAAGCAACTCGTCTCGCAAAAGCTCAGCGATCCGGTCCTCGTGGTCACGCCAGACTTCGAAGCCGAATTGGCCCGCGGCGAGCCACCGCTGCTGGAGATCGTGTCGTCGTCGTCGAACCAGCGCGCCAGCCAGTCGGTGAACCGGCTGGCGCGCCTGCTGCGCGGCTTTTCGAGCGAGCAGTCGGTGTTGCGTCTGGTCTGGCGCGGCGTTGCACCAGCAACGCTGGACGTCATCGATGTGCAGGAGCGCGACCTGGCCAATCCGCAGAGCCGCGCTGCGCAACTCACCGGCATGCTGCCGTTTTTCATCATGATGGCAGTGCTCTACGGCGCGCTCAACGCCGCGCTGGACACAACCGCCGGCGAGCGCGAGCGCGGCTCGCTCGAGCCGCTGCTGATGAACCCGGCCTCGCGCCGCGACATCGTCATCGGCAAGTGGGGCGCCGTGGCCGCGGTCGGTCTGTTGATCGCGCTGTTGAGTTGCCTGTCATTTCTGCCGGCACAGAGCTTCCTGCGCAGCGAAACCCTGGCGGCGATGTTCCAGTTCGGCTGGCGCGAAGTGGCGCTGTTTCTCGCGCTGCTGGCGCCGCTGGCGGCTGCACTCGCGGCTGTGATGATGGCGATTGCGATCCGCTGCAAGAGCTTCAAGGAGGCGCAGGCCAACAACACGGTCGTCGTCCTCGGCGTGTCGCTGCTGCCGATGGTGACCCTGTTCAACCCGGGCGGTGAAGCGCCGTGGTACCTGTGGACGCCGGCGATGGGTCAGGTGGCGCTGATGAATCGCGTCCTGAAGGGTCAAGCCCTTGCAGCGCTGGACATGTTGATCCCGCTGGCGGTGTGCGCCGCCATCACGGTGCTGTGCATCGTCTATATCTCGCGACAGTTGCAGGCCGCCGCGCTGCGCTGACGGCGCGGCGCCGGGATTCGCCCCGCGCTGCGCGCTGCTCAGTCGTTGAGGTGCCGCTGCACTTCGCGCTGCACGACCCCTTGCCAGGGCAGTCCGTAAACGATCTTGCTGAGGTGACGCGCGGCTTCCCAGGAGGTCAACACCTCGCCACGCTCGCCGAGCAGGCGAAGGTTGGTCACGACGCACATCGGATCGGCCATCGCAACCACGTCGTCTGACAACATCACCCAGTCCCAGGCCACGCCGGCCTCGCCGTCGGCGGCATCGGTGCGCCACACCGTCTGTCCGCAGACCGGGTCATCCTTGCCCAAGACTGGGAAAATCTGCGTGCCGACATGGTCAAACTGCAAGTGTGCGGCCCCTTTGGCCTGCCACAATAGTGGCGTCCAAGCGCGCACACTCCAGGATGTGGTATTCATGCTCAACTCCTTTTGGGCAACTGCGGAGACACTGTGGCTCCGCTGGCACCCAGTGTGATCAAGCGTGATCGCGTCGACTACCGTAAGAACTGCCAAGGACCCCCTGTTCGAGCGTTAACAAATGCTGCAAGGCGACTATCTATCTGTGTTGGAGGCGAGAGACCAGGCCCAGTTTCGGTCGGTCGTGATTCGCTTTGCGCAGCAGCTGGGGTTTGACAGGGTCGCGGCGATGGTGGCTGTGGACCGGCCGGGCATCGCGCCTGAGTTCACGTCCGTCCACAACGCGCCCATGGCATTCGAGAAAATCATCCAGGACGCCGAGTTGTCGCGTCGCGACCCGGTTCTGCGGCATTGCAAGCGCAACACCATGCCGATCATCTGGACGCAAAAAACGTACCTCGAGGGCGGTGTTATCGACCTGTGGGATGCCCAAGCGCAGTTTGGCTACCGCAACGGCATCGCGATGGCACTGCATCTCCCGGAAGGCCGGCATTTCACGATTGGCGTCGAGCGCGATCTGGATTTGCCGATGGACCACGGAGAGCTGACCCGCATGGTGGCCGACTTGCAGTTGTTTGCGGTGCATGCGCAAGACACGGCGATGCGTATCCTGATTTCACGTGAGCACCAACCGGAGCGGCCGTCGATCACGCCGCGCGAGCTGGAGGTTCTGCGATGGACGATGGATGGCAAGACGGCCAGGGAAGTAGGCGATCGGATGAGCATTACCGAACGCACGGCGATCCAGCACCTTCAGAACGCGATGCGCAAGCTCGATTGCAACTCGAAGCATCAAGCAGTCTTGAAGGCGTTACGTTTGGGCCTGATTCAATGACGCCTAGTAAGAACTGACAATTTCGCACGGTCGCCGACCCTGATCGAATTGAGGTATGGAGCTGTTTCGCTCCCTCTCTTCGTCAGGAGCTCACATGAAAGTCGGCCAAAAAACCATCGTTCGCTGGATGGCCAATCTGGGTGCCAAGAGCATCAGCCAGGCCGCTCGAAAGAATGCCGTCGCCGCGCCGCGGGAGCTTGATTCGGAGCTTCTGCGCCATGTGGGTGGCGGTTTGGGGGCCGCCACACAGCTGCCCAAAGTTGGCGGGTGGTAAACCTCTTCCGTCCCGAGGTTCTCGAATCGCGCAGAACCTCGTGGGTCGGTGAGATCCAGCTGACCCGTCCGCTGTCGCTGACGGTGCTGACCGGTGCCGTGGTGGTCGCGGCGCTGGCGCTGGGCGCCTTTCTTTGGCTCGGCGAGTACACGCGCAAGGTGCGCGTGACCGGCGTGCTGGTGCCTGATCGTGGCGTCATCCGGCTGGTTGCACCGCAGGAAGCGCTGCTCACGGAGCGCCGCGTGATCGAAGGTGCGCACGTGCGTGCCGGCGACGTCCTGTTCGTGCTCTCGCTTGACCGCGCAGCGGTCGCTGGCAATACGCAGGCTGCCGTGCAACGCAGCCTGGTCGCGCGTGAGACGAGTCTCGACAGGTCAGCGGCGCAGCAACAATCCTTGCATGACAGCCAGATGGCCGCGTTGTCGCGCCGCATGGCTGACATGCAACGCGAGCAGGTGTCGCTCGATGCCGAGGTCAGGCTGGCCATGCAGCGCATCGAGCTCGCCGAAGAAGCCGTCGCGCGCATCGTCTCGCTGCGCAATGACAACTTCGTGTCCAACGCGCAGGTGCAGACCAAAACCGAGGAATTGCTGGGTCTGCAGGCGCAGCGCCAGGCCTTGGAACGCCAGCGTGGCGCGCATGCGCGCGAGATGGCAGCGTTGGACGCGCAGCGGCGTGATCTG
Organism: uncultured beta proteobacterium; assembly: GCA_963706685.1. Lineage (GTDB taxonomy): Bacteria > Pseudomonadota > Gammaproteobacteria > Burkholderiales > Burkholderiaceae_C > CADEEN01. The sequence continues at coordinate 95,008 of CAVPMY010000016.1, read as the reverse complement.
CCGCTGGACAACGCCAGGAAGCTCGGGGAGATCGAGCGTGAGCGTGCCGAGCTCGCGCAATTGGGGGCTGAGAGCGAGTCACGCCGCAGCCTCGTCGTCCGCGCGCCACAAGACGGCGTCGTCAGCGGCCTGATCGCACAGCCGGGGCAGACGGTGACGCCCTCCGTGGCGCTGGCCAGTCTCGTGCCCAGTGACGCCAAGCTGCAGGCGCATCTGTACGCGCCGTCGAGCGCGGTCGGTTTCCTGCGCGCGGAGCAGCCGGTGTTGCTGCGCTACGATGCCTTTCCGTACCAGAAGTTCGGTTCTCAGCGCGGCCGAATCGAGCAGGTTTCGCTGGCGCCACTGAGCATGGCCGAGCTGACGGGGCTGGCGGCGGCCACGCGCGAGCCGATGTACCGCATTGCGGTGACGCTGGCGCGCCAGGACATCACCACCGGCGCTGAGGTGCGGCCTTTGGTGCCGGGCATGCAGCTCGAGGCCGACGTGCCGATCGAGCGCCGCCGATTGTTCGAGTGGCTGTTCGCGCCCGTCATCGGCGTGGCAAACCGGGTGTAGCGCCTTGCGCGCCGACGCGTTGCGCTTGTCGCCATTCGGCTCGCGCCGCGTGCCGATGCTGCTGCAGACCGAAGCCGCGGAATGTGCGCTCGCTTGTCTGGCCATGGTCGTCGGAGCCCACGGCCACCGCACCGATTTGCCGACGCTGCGCCAGCGCTTTTCGCTCTCGCTCAAGGGCGCGACGATGGCCGATCTGGTGCGCATGGCCGGCGAGCTGCACTTCAACCCGCGCGCGCTGCGCGTCGAGCCGCAACAGCTGGAACAGCTGGCGCTGCCGTGCGTACTGCATTGGGACTTGAACCACTTCGTTGTCCTGACCGAGGTCAAGGGCAACACGGTCACGCTGCATGATCCGGCGCGCGGCGTGCGCCACCTGAAGCTGCACGAGCTGTCGCACCATTTCACCGGCGTGGCGCTGGAGCTCACGCCGTCGGCGGACTTCGCGCCCAAGGTCGAGCGCCAGTCGGTGAAGTTGAAGCACCTGATCGGGCCGGTGCGCGGCTTCAAGCGCTCGATGGCACAGATTGTCCTGCTCGCGCTGGCGCTCGAGATCTTCGTGCTCGGCAGTCCGTTCCTGCTGCAGTGGGTGGTCGACGACGTGGTGGTCAGCAACGACCGCGATTTGCTGCTCACGCTGGGCATCGGCTTTGGCCTGCTGGTGCTGCTGCAGGTGGTTGCTGCGGCGCTGCGCTCGTGGGCGGTGCTGCATTTGTCGGCAACGCTGAATCTGCAATGGCTGGGCAACGTGTTTGCGCATGTGATGCGCCTGCCGGTGGCCTGGTTCGAAAAGCGCCATGCAGGCGATGTGTGGTCGCGTTTTTCCGCTGTGCAGTCGATGCAGAAAACGCTGACGACGCATTTTGTCGAGGCGCTGCTCGACGGCCTGTTGGTCGTGGCGACGCTGGTGGTGATGGCGTTCTACAGCCTCACGTTGACGGCGATCGTTCTGGCGGCAGTGGGCGCGTATGCGTTGCTGCGCTGGGCCTTCTTCCGGCCTCTGCGCCAGGCCACGGAAGAGACGCTGGTGCATGAAGCGCAGCAGGCCAGCCACTTCCTGGAATCGCTGCGGGCGGTGCAATCGATCAAGCTGTTCAATCGCCAGGCCGACCGCCAAGCGCGGTTCATGAATCGGGTTGTCGACGCCATGAACGCGGGCATCGCGACGCGCAAGCTGGAGCTGTTGTTCTCGGTGCTGCACCGCCTGCTGTTTGGCCTGGAACGCGTGGCGGTGGTCTGGGTCGGTGCGCTGCTGGTGATGGACCAGAAGTTTTCCGTCGGCATGCTGTTCGCATTCGTCGCCTTCAAGGAACAGTTCGCGCAGCGCATCAGCGCCTTGATCGACAAGGGAGTGGAGTTGCGCATGCTGCGCCTGCAGGGCGAACGGCTGGCCGATATCGTGCTCTCGGCGCCTGAAGACATGGGCCTGCAGCGCCTGGCCGAGCGTGCACCCGAGGCTCGCATCGATGTGCGCGGCGTCACTTTTCGCTATGCCGACAACGAGGCCGACGTGCTGCAAGGCGTGTCGCTGAACATCGATCCGGGCGAGTCAGTGGCGGTGGTCGGGCCGTCAGGCGGCGGCAAGACAACGCTGCTCAAGCTGATGCTCGGCATCCATACGCCGCAGAGTGGCGAGGTGCGCGTTGGCGGCCTGCCGCTGGCGCAGCTTGGGCTGTCGCAATGGCGGGCCATGGTCGGTACCGTGATGCAAGATGACGCCCTCCTCACCGGGTCGGTGATCGACAACATCAGCTTCTTCGATGCCTCGCCCGATGTCGAATGGGCGATGGAGTGCGCGGGCCTGGCCGCCGTGCATGACGAGGTCGAGGCCATGCCGATGGGTTACCACACGCTGATCGGCGACATGGGGGCGAGTCTGTCCGGCGGACAGAAGCAGCGCCTGTTGCTGGCGCGCGCGCTATACAAGCGGCCGCAGGTCTTGCTGCTCGATGAAGCGACCAGCGCGCTGGACATCGAGCGCGAGCGCATCGTCAATCAAAACATCCGCAAGCTCAACCTGACGCGGGTCATCGTCGCCCACCGGCCGGAAACGATTGCCACCGCGTCGCGTGTCGTGGTGCTGAACGACGGCCGCGTGACGCAAGATCTGCGCTCGGTGCCGGGCGCGGGGCGTGGGGTCTGAACGCACAGCGCGTCGACAGTCATTGCTCTGTGGCACGTCGGATTGTGAGACTGCGGTACAGGGCGCAAGTGGGCGCATACATCTGCGGTGGCGGTTGATGGTGGTGGGGGTTGCCGCCGCCGCCGGTCGATCGCCGCCAGCCTGGGACAGCCATTGGTCTGAGCACGGCGGCCAGTGTCGTAGTCGCGTTGGTCCATCCCAGGTGACGTGCGGTGGGCCCACGGGTTCTTTGCGCGGCCGCCGGACGGCAACGCGGGCGGCCGCCTAAAATTGCAGCACTTGTCCTCTCTCAACACTGCCACTCCCGTGCTGCACCCGCAAGAGTTTGATGTCATCGTCGTCGGTGGCGGCCATGCCGGCACCGAAGCGGCGCTGGCCACCGCCCGCATGGGTTGTGCGACGTTATTACTCACTCACAACATTGAGACGCTGGGGCAGATGAGCTGCAACCCCAGCATCGGCGGGATCGGTAAGGGACACCTGGTCAAGGAAGTCGATGCGCTTGGCGGGGCCATGGCGCTGGCGACCGATGAGGCGGGAATCCAGTTCCGCACTCTCAATTCGAGCAAGGGTCCGGCCGTGCGAGCGACGCGCGCACAAGCGGACCGGCTGCTGTACAAGGCGGCCATCCGGCAGCGGCTCGAGAATCAGCCGAACCTGTGGTTGTTCCAGCAGGCAGTCGACGACCTGATGTTGGAAGGCGATCGTGTTGTGGGTGCCGTTACGCAAGTGGGCATTCGCTTTCGTTGTAGAGCGCTTGTGCTGACGGCGGGAACGTTCCTCGATGGCCGAATCCATGTGGGCTTGGAGAATCACAGCGCTGGCCGAGCCGGCGATCCGCCAGCCGTCAGACTGTCGGCACGTCTCAAGGAACTGAACCTGCCGCAGGGCCGCCTGAAGACCGGTACGCCGCCGCGCATCGACGGGCGGTCGATTGATTTCTCAAAGCTTGTCGAGCAGCGGGGGGATTCGAATCCAGTTCCGGTCTTCAGTTTCATGGGGGAAGTGGGTATGCACCCACTACAGGTTTCTTGTTGGATCACCCACACCAACGCCCGCACCCACGACATCATCCGCTCTGGGTTTGACCGCAGTCCGATGTTTGCGGGTGCCATCGAAGGGGTGGGTCCACGCTACTGTCCGAGCGTCGAAGACAAGGTCAATCGCTTTGCGGACAAAGACTCGCACCAGATCTTCCTTGAGCCCGAAGGGCTGACGACGCATGAGGTCTACCCGAATGGCATCTCGACATCGCTGCCATTCGACGTGCAGGTTGCAGCGGTGCAGTCGATTGTCGGCTTGGAGCGTGCGCACATCCTGCGGCCCGGCTATGCGATCGAATACGACTTCTTCGATCCGCGGGAACTGCAACTGAGTTTCGAGACGCGAGCGATCCGAGGGCTGTTCTTTGCCGGCCAGATCAATGGCACGACAGGCTACGAAGAGGCCGCAGCGCAAGGTCTGTATGCCGGGGTGAACGCCGCTTTGCAAGTCAGGGGCGAAGAACCCTGGATTCCGCGCCGCGATCAGGCCTACCTTGGTGTGTTGGTGGACGATCTCGTGACCCAAGGGGTCAGTGAGCCCTACCGGATGTTCACGAGTCGCGCCGAGTTTCGCCTTCAATTGCGTGAGGATAACGCCGACGCGCGGCTGACAGCGATCGGCCGGCATCTAGGCCTTGTGGGTGACGCTCGCTGGGATGCGTTCAATCGCAAGCGTGATGCTGTTTCACGTGAAACCCGGAGATTGAAAGAGACCTGGGTCCATCCGCAGTCGATCGCGGCGGCAGATGCCGAGCGGCTGATCGGCAAGGCCTTGGAGCGTGAGTACAGCCTGGCTGACCTGCTGCGCAGGCCCGGCGTGGGATTTGACGCTGTGGCCGAATTGGCAATGCTGGCTCCGCCGGGAACAAGTTCGGGCGCAGCTGTTTCACGTGAAACGCTGGTTGCCGAGCTGGGCACGCCATTGGCCTTTGCGGTCATCGAGCAGTTGGAGATCACAACAAAGTACGCCGGCTATATCGACAAACAGATCGAGGAGGTCGAACGTGCCGCGGCCTACGAGCACCTTGTGCTGCCCGCCGAGCTTGACTATGACGAGGTCTCCGCGTTGAGCCATGAGGTGCGTCAGAAGCTCAACCGACATCGACCTGCAACGCTCGGGCAGGCCGCGCGTATCTCCGGCGTCACACCGGCAGCGATCTCCCTGATGTTGGTGCACTTGAAGAAGGGGCGCTTCCGGGGATTCGCGGCCAAGAATCCCGGCCGACCCCAAGGTTTGGCAGACGAGGCGGCTTGAGCCATCGCGAAGATCCCCGCCTGAATCGTTATCTCGATTTACTGGCGAAATGGAATGCGGCCTACAACCTGACTGCCGTGCGGGAGCCCTTGCAGATGCGAAGGCAGCATATTGACGACTGTCTGGCGGTCGTTGGACCGCTGCGCCGTCAGCTCGATGGCAACAAACGAACGCGTGTGCTTGACGTGGGCTGCGGAGGTGGGCTGCCCGGCGCCGTGCTGGCGATTGCAGAGCCTGCCTGGGACGTGACCTGTATTGATGCGGTCGGCAAGAAGGCGGCCTTCGTCCGCCAAGTCGCAGGGGAACTGGCATTGGGAAATCTGCATGCTGTGCACGGGCGCGTGGAGTCGTTCCGAAGCGCTCCATTCGACGTGATTACCGCGCGTGCGTTCGCGTCACTGGCCGAGTTGACCAAACTGACCGGCGGGCTGCTCGCCCAAGATGGTGTCTGGTTGGCGATGAAGGGCAAGCGACCCGACGACGAGCTTGCTGCCGTCCCGGCCGACGTCGACGTGTTTCACGTGGAATCTGTCACCGTGCCTGGCCTGGATGCCGAGCGCTGCCTCGTCTGGATGCGCCGAAGACAAACCACCGACCACTCAGCGCCAACATAGCGTGCACGGGCCGCGCGGAACCAGGTGTTGTGGTTCCCGAATCGCGTCCAGAATCAGTGTGTCGCCGATACCGGTGCCACTTCCGCAACATGGAGTGAATGGCCCGATCGAGGTGATCAATCGGTGCCGCATGACCGACAGCGTCGTCGGTGTCGCGCGGCCGCCCGCCGGGTTTCGCTAATCGACGCCGGAACACCAATCCGAAAGCCTGCACTTACTCTCGACGAGACCGATTGATCGGTGCCTCGTTGCAGGCCTGGGTGCCAAGTTGCCCGTACTGCAAATGCACCCGCAGATCGAGCGCTGATCCGGTTAAGATCGGCTATCATGTGAGCGCACACTAACTGCGATCGGCAGTCCCCGCCTAGAAGTTCACTCGCGTGCAAACAACAGCACCGAGTTCGTGCCTCCAAACGCAAAAGAACTGCTGATCGCGGCCTTCAAGCCGGATACCTCGACGCCGTTGGCCAGCACCAGCGGCACCGCGCAGGCCGGATCGGGCTGCGCGCAGTGGGCATTCGGTGGCAACTGCTGCAGATGCAATGCCAGAACCGTGATCACGGCCTCGAGCGCCCCCGAGCCACCCAGCAGGTGGCCGTGCAACGCCTTCGTCGAGCTGATACGCAGACTTTGCAGATCGGCGCCCCACAGGTCGGCCAAGGCCTCGCACTCGACGACGTCGCCGATTCGTGTGGCCGTGCCATGCGCGTTGACGTAGCCGACATCCGCCGGAGCAAGCCCAGCGCGGCGCAACGCGACAGCGAGCGCTCGCATCTGGCCGGCCGCTTCGGGCTTCGTAAGATGTGACGCGTCGCAGCTCAGGCCCCAGCCACGCAGCAGCGCGTAGATGCCCGCACCGCGTGCCCGGGCCTGATCGGCGCGCTCCAGAACCAAGAAGGCCGCACCCTCACCGAGGGCGAAGCCGCTGCGACGCGCATCAAACGGCTTGACGACCGCGCTCGGCAGCGCAGGGTCGGCAGGCGCCAGTGTTTGCATGGCCTGCCAAGCCATCATCGAGCCGGGCACGATGAGCGCCTCGCTGCCGCCTGCGATGGCCATATCGATGTCACCGCAGGCCACATTCTTGGCAGCTTCAGCAAGGGCCACGGCTGACGAAGCGCAAGCCACCGAATAGGTCAGCACGGGGCCCTTGACGCCCTGTCGCATCGCTACATGCGCCGCCGGCGCATTGGCCATGAACGCCGGAATCGTCAGTGGCGGTACCCGGCCACCATGCTGAAGCGCTGCGCGGTAGGCCGCATCCAGAGACGCGGTGCCGCCCATGCCACAGCCGGCATAGACGCCCAAGCGCACCGGATCGAGGCCCTCATGGCCGGCAGCGTCCCTGACCGCCAGGTCAGCAGCGGCCACCGCCATCTGGCTGACACGATCGACGCCGACCAACTGCAGCTTGGTAAACCAGCGTGAAGGGTCGAAGGGCGCGACGGCAGCCACCGCAGCCGTTGCCAACTCGGGGAATACCGGGCCGATCGCGGACTCGCCACGCATCAACGCAGCAAACATCGCCCGCGAATCGTCGCCATGTGGCGACACCACACCCAGGCCGGTCACGGCAACGTCGCTCAACAGCATGCGCTGGGCCTTCAGGCCGGCTCTTGCAGCGGCGGCAGGTTCTTCTGGCGCACGCGGTCGATGGCCTCAGTCAACTCGGCCAAGGTGTCCATGTTCGGGTTGTCATCCGGGACGCGGATGCCCATTCGATCCTCGACCTCGAAGATGAACTCGACCAATGCCAATGAATCGACGCCACTGGCGCGCAACGACGCATGGGGGTCCACCTGACTGGGCTCCAAGCCGTACTTCTCCTGGATCAGTGCCTGGAGTTCTTTCAGTGTGCTGCTCACGGCGAGGCCCTGTTGAATATCGATCCCACAAATCGTTCCCGCCTACCAGCGGATGACCAACAAAACATTCAGTGGAGTCAGTGGCAAATGATAGCGGCGGGCCCCCTACGAAACGGGCGCTGAAAAGCCGCGCACGGCGTTGAGCCTGCGATGGCCGGCCAATGACAGCGCCGCAAAAAACAGCGCCAGCAGCAAACCCGCAGCGACGTCCCATGCGACGTGCTGCTTGGTCGCCATCGTCGACCAGACGATGGCGCTGACCCACAGCAGATTGCTCCAGCGCAGCCAGTGCGGCGCGCCGCACGCGCGCAACAGGTGTTGCACCCAGCACGCCGTGAACACGGCGGTGGCCACATGCAACGACGGGCAGGCGTTGCCCGCGGCATCGACGCCCTGCAACAACGCGAAGCCCGGGTAAGTCGACAAGTCCATCGCCGGACGTGGTACCGCTGTGGGCCAGAAGTGAAAGATCGTCAATCCGACGAGGCACAGTGCCCCAATCCACAGACCGTACACCAGCAGCTCGCGAAACGACGAGAGCAGGCCCGGCGCAACGCCGACATAGACCCACAGCGAGACGTAGACCCAAAGTGCGCCCGGCTGAAAGACCACCCACTGGTCCAACCACGTCAGCGGCATGACATTGATCTCGTGCAGCGGCTGGCGCAGGGTGTGGAAGTAGCCGATGAAGAACACCCACATGAACGCGCACACAGCGGCAAACTTCAACCACCAAAGATGGCGCATGCGCTGCGCCAGCGCCGATTGCCAAGTCGTGTCAAGGCGACGTGCGGTCAGTGCAGTGAAAGACGATGGGCTCATGGCTGGCGGCACTCATTGTCGCCCCGTGCGAAGCGATGACGGACCGTGGGCTGGCGCCCCTGGCAATGGCCTTCGGTACCATTGGCGGCATTGCCGTACGCGACTGCAGGCCGCTTGAACCTTCGATGACCGAAACACTGTCCCAATCGACGACGGCGGCGGCCATTGCAACGTCACCTTCCAACGAGGTGATCTGCGACGTGGTCGTCATTGGCGGTGGCCCCGCCGGCGCCACCATGGCGGCGCTGCTGGCGCGCGAGGGCCTTGCCGTCAGCCTGCTCGAGCGCGAACACCATCCCCGGTTCCACATCGGCGAGTCCTTGCTGCCGGCCAATGTTCAACTGTTCGAACAGCTCGGCGTGCGAGCCCAGGTCGAGGCCATCGGCATGCCGAAATGGGGGGTGCAGTTTGTCTCGCCGCAACACTCGCACACCGCATTCGTCGAGTTCAGCGAAGCCTGGGACAAGACCATGCCGATGGCCTGGCAAGTGCGGCGCTCGGCGCTCGACGACCTGCTGTTTCGCAACGCACGAGCACAAGGCGCTGCGACCGTCGAAGGCTGCAGCGTGCGCCGTGTCGAGTTCGACGAGGCTGGCGGCACCGTGCATGCGTTGCTCGACGACGGCGCCGAACGCCGCTGGCGCGCGGCTTATGTGGTTGACGCCTCCGGCCGCGACACGCTGCTGGCCGGTCAGTTCCAGACCAAGGCGCGAAACCCGAAGCACAACAGCGCGGCGATCTTCGGTCACTTCCGCAATGCCACGCGCCTCGAAGGCGAAAAGCTCGAAGGCAACATCAGTATCTTCTGGTTTGAACACGGCTGGAGCTGGTTCATTCCGCTGGTCGACGGCACGACGAGCGTCGGTGCCACCTGCTGGCCGTCCTACCTGAAGACGCGCGACAAGCCGCTGAAGGCTTTCTTCCTCGACACGCTCGCCCTGGCGCCGATGCTGATGGAGCGGCTGGCTGACGCGACGCTGATTGACGACGAGGTCCATGCCACCGGCAACTACTCCTACAGTGCGACGCAAGCCAGCGGCGCGCGCTGGCTGATGCTGGGCGATGCCTTTGCGTTTGTCGATCCGGTGTTCTCGTCCGGCGTCTACCTGGCGATGGAAAGCGCCTTTCGTGCCCTGCCCGTGGTCCGGGCCACGTTGCGGCAGCCGCAGCAGGCGGCGGCCGAGCGGCGCCGCTTCGAAGCCCACATGCGCAAAGGCCCGCGCGAATTTTCATGGTTCATCTACCGCATGACCAACCCGGCGATGCGCGAGCTGTTCATGCATCCGCGAAACATCCTGCGCGCCAAGGAGGCGGTGATGTCCGTGCTCGCCGGCGACATCTTCAGCGCAACGCCCTATCGCCCCTCGCTGGCGTTCTTCAAATGCGTCTACTGGGTCTCGTCGCTGGGCAACCTGCCTCGCAGCTGGTCCGCCTGGCGGCGCCGCCGCCGGCTCATCGCCGATCGTGGTCCGCTCAACGGCGAGACCGTGATGAAGCCGGCGCAATGACCGACAGCCTGGAGATCGACGCGCAGCGTCGAGCGCTGCGCTCGCGACGATCGCCCTGGGCGCCGCGGCGCGCGGCCATTGCAGACAGTGGCCCGGCCTGCCTGGGCGGCCTGCTCTATGGCGCCGAGCCCGACGAGAGACAACCTGCCGTCATCGGCGGCGTGCCCGCGCCGCTGCTGGGTTCGACGCTGCCCGTGCTCGACGCGTGGCTGGGCCAAGGCGCCGTTCAGCACGGTGCGAGCCGACACGGCGCGCGCTGGCAGCACGATGACGATTGGCTGTTCGGTGTCGTCGACGTCGACGACGACGCCGGCATCGACGTTGCCGCCGGCCAGGCCTATGACGGCGTGTTCGATGTCCTGCGCAGCACCGGCTTCAAGCACTTGTTGCGCGTATGGAACTACCTGCCGCGCATCAATGAAGAGGGCACGGCGATGGAGCGCTACAAGCTGTTCAACGCCGGCCGCCAGCAGGCCTTCATCGATGCCCGCGAGCGCGCCTTCGAGGGCTCGCCGGCGGCCTGCGCGATCGGCACCGCCAACGGCCCGTTGCGCGTGCGTTTTCTGGCCGGCCGCCACCGCGTGCGCCACATCGAGAACCCGCGCCAGGTCTCTGCCTATCACTACCCGCAGCGCTACGGTCCACGCAGCCCGACCTTCTCGCGAGCGGCACTCGCGCAGGCCGGCGACGACCACATCGCGCTGTTCGTTTCCGGCACCGCGAGCATCGTCGGCCACGAATCGGTGCACCCTGGCGACGTGCGGGCGCAAGTGCGCGAAACCGTCGCCAATCTGCGGGCCGTGCTCGACAAAGCCAGCACCAAGAGCACGGCGTCCTGGTCGCTGCACGACCTGCAGGGCGTGGTCTATGTGCGTCACGCCCGGCACCACGAAGCCGTGGTCGATGAACTTGCTCGCGTTGCACCCGAGCTGGGCGGCGCGGCCGATCGGCTCGTTTATCTGCAAGCCGACATCTGCCGGCGCGAGCTCGACGTCGAAATCGAAGGCCACGCCATCGCCGAGGGAAGGCTGTTGTGAGGATCGTTTTGCTGGCCTTGCTGAGCGCTGCCGCCCTGCCTGCCGCGGCCGAGCCGCAGCCCCTGTGGGAGGCCGGCATCGGGGTTTCGGCGCTGTCGCTGCCACACTATCGAGGCAGTGATCAGAACCGGCGCTGGCTGTTGCCGCTGCCCTACTTCGTCTACCGCGGCGAGATCTTGCGTGCTGACCGTGACGGCGCGCGCGCAGTCTTGGTCGACAGCCAGCGCTTCGATGTCGACTTCAGCGTCGGCGCCACCGCGCCGACGCGCGGCGACGACAACGTCGCGCGCCGCGGCATGCCCGAACTGGCCGGCACCCTCGAGGTGGGCCCCAATGTCAACTGGCGCCTGGTCAAGGAGCACAACTGGAAACTCGAACTGCGCTTGCCGGTGCACGCCGTGTTCACCCTGCAACGTCAACCCAGGGCCATCGGCTGGACCGCGCAGCCCAATGTCAACCTCGACTGGCGTCTGCGCGACTGGAATGTCGGTGCGCAAATCGGCGCACTGGCGGGCACACGCCGCCATCACGACTACTTCTATGGCGTCGACAGCCGTTATGCCACCGCCGTGCGTCCTGCCTATGAGGCCACAGGCGGCGGGGCCGGCTGGCGCTTCACCAGCGGCGTTTCTCGCCGCAGCGGCAACTGGTGGTTCGGCGCCTTCGTGCGCGCCGATTCCGTTGCCGGCGCGACCTTCGATGCCAGCCCGCTCGTCAAACGAGACCACAACCTCAGCGCCGGTGTCGCCCTGAGCTGGGTCTTTGCACAATCAGACCGCCGTGTGGACGTCAACGACTGAGAACAATCGCCTGCCGCGCTCGCTCTGGCGCCTGGTGCCCAAGCCGGTGGCCTGGGTGGCGCTGCAATTGCACCTGGTGTTGCTTGGCGTTTCGTCGCTGATCTGGAATCTGGGTGCCTTGCCGCTGTACTGGCTGTTGCCCGAACGCGTGGGCCGCAGGCTCGGCCGCCAAGGCGTGGCCTGGGTGTACGGCAGCTTCTGGCGGCTGGCCGCGGCCACGGGCATGTTGCGCCTGGACGCCGAGTCCCTGCGGCCGTTGCGCGGCGAGCCGGGCCTGATCGTGGTCGCCAACCACCCGAGCATGCTCGACGCGATGATGCTGGCGGCCGAACTGCCGCGCAGCGCCTGCATCATGAAGGCCAACCTGTTGCGCAACCCCTTCCTGGGTCCGGGCGCGAGGCTGGCACGCTACATCCGCAACGATTCAGCGCACGGCATGATTCGCCTGGCGGTGGCGGCGCTGCAACGAAGGCGGCCAGCTGGTGCTGTTCCCCGAAGGCACGCGCACCCAGCAGTGGCCACTGTCACCCTTGACCGGCAGCTTCGCCGTCATTGCCAAGCGAGCCCGCGCAGCGGTGCAAACCGTGTTCATCGACACCGACTCGCCTTACCTCGGCAAGGGCTGGCCGATCTGGCGCCTGCCGCCGCTGCCGATCGTCTTTAGCGTGCGACTGGGTCGCCGCTTCGAGCCGTGCGATGACTACCACGTGCTCGTCGCTGAAGTGCAGGCCCACCTGATGCAGGGTCTGCGCAGCGGCCCGATGGCGCGAGGGCCGCAACAAACCGAATGAGCCGCGGCTTGTCGTCGTCAACGCACTTGGTGCTGATCCCCAGTTACAACCCCGGCCCCAAGGTCTACGAGACCGTGGCCGCGGCGCGCCGAGCCTGGGAACCCGTCTGGGTGATCGTCGATGGCAGCAGTGATGGCACGGCAGAAGGTCTGCGTGAACTCGCGGCCAAGGACGCCGGCCTGCAAGTTCATGTGCTGGCGCACAACAGCGGCAAGGGCGCGGCCGTGCTGCACGGTCTGGAGCGTGCAGCCGCGGCCGGCTACAGCCACGCGCTGACGATGGATTCCGATGGCCAGCACCCGGCCGAACTGATCGCGGACTTCATGCAGCGCTCGCAGGCGCGGCCCGAAGCGATGATCCTCGGCCGGCCGGTGTTCGACGCCAGCGCGCCGCTGCTGCGCGTGCGCGGCCGGCGCGTCAGCAACGCATGGACCAACCTCGAAACGCTCGGCGCCGGCGTCGCCGACTCGCTGTACGGCTTTCGCGTCTATCCGATCGCTCCACTGCGCGCGGTGATGCAGCGCCAGCCGTGGATGCGCCGCTTCGACTTCGATACCGAAGCCGTCGTCCGTCTGGCCTGGCGTGGCATCAAGCCGATCAATGTCGATGCGCCGGTCAAGTACTTGAGCGCCGGCGAGGGCGGTGTATCGCACTTCCGCTACGGGCGCGACAACCTGCTGCTGACGTGGATGCACACGCGGCTGATGGTGGAGTTCGTGCTGCGGTTGCCCTTTCTGCTGTGGCGCAGGCTGACGAAAAGGCCACCGTTTCAGGCGTAGCTCGGCTCAACGTCGTAGGCGCGCTCGAACAGCATCGCTTCGTGCGCGATCAAAGGCCCGTCGCCAATGGCGCTGCACAACGCGCTTGCATCAAGTGAAGGGTGATCGTTCTGCGCCTTGTCGAGAATTTGCTGGGCCAACGCGCGCAGCACTTGATGCGAGCGCTGCAGCCGCGACACGAAGCCAGGGCCATCGAGCGTGTCGCGCAGGCTGCGGTTGAGTTCGGCAAACCAAGGCATGGCCGCCTGGTCCAGCATCTCGGCGGCGTTGCGCTTCTCGCTCGCCGCAGACCAGGCGCGCAGAAAGATCTGCACCGCCACGTTCAGCCGCTGGCAATCGGCGAGTTCGCCGCGCAGTCGCGACAGACAGTGCAGGTCGGCGATGCGCTCGTGCATGAACAGCTGTGCCAGCACGCCCCAGTAGTAGCTGTAGTCCCAGATCACCTTGACCGGCATCACTTCCGGGTCGCCGAACAGGGCGTACTGGTCGACGTACAACGCCAGCGCGCTGTCGTAGTAGCTGCGGAAGATCTGCTCGTAGATCTGCGTGTGCGCCGCCAGGGGCTTGCCGGCCCGGTCGCGGGCGATCAGCTCGGTGATGAAGCTGTTGCCCATGGCAATGAAATCGCTGCCCGGCGAGTAGAACGGGTCGAGAAAGCGCCCCGACTCACCGGCCAGCGCCCAACGGTGGGCAGAGAAGATTTGTTTGCAGTCGTACGAAAAGCGGCGAAAGAAGGCGAAATCCTGCAGCTTGTCGCGGCGCACATCGAGTTCATCGAAGACCCGCGGCTGGTGTTTCTCGATCCACTGCATTGCCCGCTCGAAGGTCTTCATTTCGTCGAGCGGATGAAGGCGCGGGTCGGCGACGATGCCCACCGAGTGTGAGCCCGAGGACAGCGGAATCAGCCACAGCCAATAGCCGGGGCCGACCAGGTGGTTGGTCGACAACCAGCGCGTCGGCGTCACGCAGCGCGCCCGCCACGCGGGGTCGTCGCACCATTGGTCGATGTTCAAGCGGTCGCTGATGCGAAACCACACCGCATGCGCTTCGTGCGCGTTGTCCATGCCCAAGCCGAGCTTGCGTTTGATGAGGCCGGCGCGGCCACTGGCGTCGATCACCCAGCGCGCGCTGGCGCATTGCACGTCGGCGCCGGGACGCTGCCAGGTGACTTCATGCGGCGCGTCGGTTTCGGACAGTTCGAGCCCGCGCACGATGGCTTGATCGACAAAGCGCATGCCCTGGCGCTGCACCTCCTGGCCGAGAAAATTCTCGAAGATGCCGCGGTCGATTTGCCAGCTCGGCACCGCCAGGGGCCGGCTGGCGCCGAGTTCGGTCACGGCAGACAGGTCGCGCTGGCCGTCGCTGAAGAAAAAGCGGAAGCCGAACTTCTTCAGCTGCTTGTCCATCAGGTGCGATTGCAGGCCGAGCACGTTCTCGAAGTAGTGCGCGCCGATCTCGACACTCGACTCGCCGACCTTGTGGCAGGCCTCTGGCACCGGGTGTGCGTGGCGCTCCAGCACCAGCACGTCGAGTTCGGCGAAGCGGCGGCGCAACTGCAACGCCAGCGTCAGCCCCGCGAGGCCGCCGCCGAGAACGATCACATCATGGTGCGGCACGGGCGGCGATTCGGTCATGGGGTACTGCCTTGTTCCAACTGCTGTTCGCGATGATGCCTGAGTGCCAGATGCCGACTCCCCGGCAGGGGCAGCGCGAGGGCCTGTTCGGCGTCCAGCGCGAGGCTCTCGAACAGCGGCAAGGCCGCTGCCATGGCATTGAATCGCAGCGCCCGCGCGGCGTCGCTGCGCAAGTCGGGGTCCTCGACGTCGCCGTCACCAAGCTGCCAGTGCAGCGTGCTCAGGGACGAGCTGCTGTGCTCGGGCGACAGCAACAGGGCCACGCCGAGCCAGCCGCGGCTGCCGTTCACGTCGGCGAGCAAGCCGACAGCCTCGGTGTCGACGCCCACCAGCAGCACCGGCTGCCGCTCGCAGGCGCAATGCACCAGTGCTTCGAGCAGTCCGCTGGCAAAGCTGTGGCGGTGCGCCGACAAAGCGGTGCTCGTCGCGCGGCTGCCGCTGGCAATCGCCCAATAGCCCGAGGCCGCGTTGTGCACCGAGTGGTGGAAGCGCGTCGGCGAGACTTGCAGCGGCGCGCTGGCCAGTTGCGCGCACAGCGCGTCGGTGATCGCCAGATCGCCGTGCGCGGACGTGAAGACGCTGGCCAGCTTCGAGGCGTCGCGGCCGCTGGCGCGCACGGCCTGATCGGCGACTTCGATGGCCAACAACACCGAGTCGCTGGCGCGGCGTCGTTCGTTGGCCGAGAGCAGGCTGGGGTTCGGTTTGATCGCGGCGGCCACTGTTTCACCACGCAACGCTGCGCACCAGGCCTGCCAGCCCGGCGCGTGCCGCGCCCACAGCGCCGCGGCGTCAATCGACGCGGCGTGTTCATTCATTGCGCGGCGCCTCCGTCGAAGATCAACACGCAGTTGTTGCCGCCAAAGCCGAACGAGAAGTTGGCGGCCAGCCGTACGCGATGCTTTGCCGCGCGGGCATGAAAGACGGTGTGGAAAGCGGCCGGCAGCGCCGCATCCGCTGCCGGGGTCGGTGTCGTGCCGGGGCAATGGCCGTGCTGGAGGGCGTGCAGGCAGATCAGCGATTCGACGATGCCGGCCGCACCCATGGTGTGACCGGTCACGCCCTTGGTGGCGCCGGCATGCGTGGGTTCGCCGAAGTGGCGGGCGACCAGCGCGGCCTCGACCTCGTCGTTGCGCGCGCTCGCGGTGCCGTGCAGGTTCAGGTAGTCAATGTCGTCGGCGATCACACCGGCGCGCGCCAGGGCATCGATCAAGGCACGTTCGGCGCCCAGGCCTTCAGGGTGCGGGCTCGACATGTGGTGCGCGTCGTTGGCCTCGCCCCAACCGCGCAGGCGCAACGCCGATGGTGCATCGCCAGCGCGTTGCAGCAGCGCAAAGCCCGCGGCTTCGCCGAGGCTGATGCCGGCACGCTCGGCATCGAACGGCCGGCACGGCGCGTCGGCCAGCAACCCGAGGGCGTTGAAGCCGTAGCGCAGGCTGTCGCTCAAGGCATCGACGCCGGCGACGACGACGGCATCGACGAGTTGCAGGCGCAGCCAGCGCTCGGCCACGGCAAACACCTTGGCGCTCGACGAGCAGGCGGTGGAGACGGTCAGCGCAGGCCCTTGCAGGCCCAATTGCTGTTGCACGAAGTGCGTCACGCCGTGCAACGTGTTCAGCGCCTCGTGCGCCAGCGGCGGCTCGAAGTGGCCTCTTGCGTAAGCGGCCTCTGAAATGGCAATCGTCGACGCCGAGGTACCCAGCGCCAGGCCGATGCGCGCCGCGCCGTAGCGCGACACGGCGCAGGCCACGGCGGCTTCGAAGCCGTCGCTGCGCAGGCCGTGCAGCGCCAACCGTGTGGCGCGGCTGTCCCATGCCGCCAGCGCTGCGGGCCAGGACAGGTCGTCGATGCCCGGCACGCGGCCCCACCAGGCTGCCGGCGCGGCGCCCGGCGTCAGGCCACTGCGCTCATCGAACAGCGCCTGAGACAACGCGTCGCGTCCCGCGCCGAGCGCACAGACCAGCGTGTGTGCGCTGATGGCCACGGGCTGCATACGTGCCGTCGTCACATCGGTGTTCACACGCTGCACGGCCCGCGGTTGAGCAAACCCTTGTCGAGCCAGTGCGCCCACAGTGCTCGCCACGGCGGCCAGTCGTGACCACCGGGCACCACGTCTCGCTGTGCTGGCGGCAGCACGCTGGCCATCAGGGCCTGGCCGTCGGCAAACCGGTCCTCGGCACCGTAGCCCAGGTACAGCGCGGGCGCACCGTCGCGCCGACCGCTGCGGGCCAGCCAGGCCCAGATGTCGTGGTCCAGGTCATCGGCCTCGCGCGGCTGCGCGTGGCGTTGCCACGCTTCCAGGCTGCCCGCGGCTTGCACGTCCAGCAGCAGTTGGCGCCGCCCCGGGTAGGCGCCGATGGCAACGATGCCGTCGATGCGTCCCGGCCAGCGCGCCGCATAGCCCATCGCCAGAAAGGCGCCGAGCGAGATACCCGCCAGCCAGATCGAGTGATAGCCCTGCGCGCGCGCGACCTCGATGATCTCTGCATGCAAGCGCTGCATCGCCGTGCGGTCGACCAGTTGCGCCAGCTCGGTCTGCACGAGCCACAGGTCCACCGGCAACCGGCGTTCACGCACCGCGCTGGCAAAGCCTTGGCGCATCAGCTCGTCGGGCGTCATGTAGGCGCCGGGCAGAAACACCAACAAGGTCTGCGCACGAAAACCGGCGCATGCGCGTTGGTCGTGAATGATGTCCATCGGCAAAGGGCTCGAGCGCATCAGGCCCGTCAGGGCAGTACAGCCTGCGCCGCTGGCCGCACATGCCACAGCGCCGATTCGGGCGCACGCGGCGCGGCGCTGGAACATGCAACCTCCGGGAGTCAGACGCGCTGCATCGTATCCGAGGGCCGGGCCCGTGCTGCATCGCAACCTGCATGACCCCAGTCGACCACAGGCTGAGCATCTGTCGTTACGCTGCAGCGCATGCAGTCCCTGAACCGATTCAATGCCTCAACCCGCATCAGTCGCCGCCACTGGCTGACGTGGGCCGCGCTGCCCGCCGTCGGCAGTGGTCTCGGCGCGTGTGCCACACCGTTGCCGCTGACGGCGCCAGCGCCCTCGAAGGCGCAAGCCGCGGCCGCGCAGCGCCTGGCCGCCAGCGCCGACGCGCATGGCTTGGCCGCGTACCGCCGGATCACCGACATCAACATCGGCTACGGTGGGCAGTGGCGGCCGTTGATCAACCGCGTGCAACCCGAACTCGTCGATGAAGGCTTCCGGGGTCCGTCGCAGGAACGATTGATGCCGGCAGCCGGTGTCGTGGCGCAGGCCTATCGCGGCGACAAGGGCAGCAAGCAGGTGTTCTGGCAGCGCGGCACGGCATCGGCGCCGGCCAGCGGCGCTCAGGGCGACGTCGCGGTGTGGTTCAACGGCCAGCGCAGCGAGCGTCCCAGTGAGCTCGCCGCCGCAGCCCTGGTGGCCGAAGGCTATGGCCTGTTCCTGCTCGGCCCGTTGTGGCTGGCCAGTCGAGAGTCTGCGGGGCTAGCCGTGCCGTCCGAGCTCGCCGGCACCGAGCGCGTACACGGCCGCTTGTGCGATGTGGTCCAAGTCTGGCTGAGTCCGGGCCTCGGTCGTGCAGCGACTGACCGCGTGAGCCTGTGGATCGACCGCGACGATCACATCACACGTCGCCTGCGCTTCACGCTTGAAGGCTACGCAGGCACGCAAGGCGCCGTTGCCGAGGTCGATACCTTCGAACATGCGCGCCATTTCGACCTGCTGCTGCCGATGCGCTCGTACGAAGAAGTGGTGCACCCGATCCGCCTGCCGGCACACGATTGGTTCGTCACCGGGCTCGATGTGAATCGGGGCTACGGCATCAACGCGCTGCGTGGGCCGCAGTTTGCTGGCGCGGCGTTGGCGGCGGCCAAACCGCTGGGCTAGTACAGCCCGCCGTTGATCGAGATCACTTGGCCGGTGATGTAGCCGGCCTCGGGGCTGGCGAGAAAACCGGCCAGTGCAGCCACTTCCTCAGGCGTGCCTGCACGCTGCGCCGGCACCAGGCGCTTGACCGTCTCGGCGTCGAAGGCATGGGCGGCCATCGGGCTGGCGATGATGCCCGGCGCGATCGCGTTGACCGTGACGCCGCGGCTGGCCAGTTCGAGTGCAAGGGCCTTGGTGGCGCTGTTGAGGGCGCCCTTGGCCGCGGCGTAGTTGACCTGGCCGCGGTTGCCGGCCAGCGCGGCTACCGACGAGATGTTGACGATGCGGCCCCAGCGTGTGCGCAGCATCGGCAGCACCAGCGGCTGGGTGACGCGGAAAAATCCGTGCAGCGAGACATCGATCACCCGGTGCCATTGCGCGGCTTTCATGCCGGGGAACACGGCGTCGTCGTGGATGCCGGCGTTGTTGACGATGATCTGCACCGGGCCCGACTTCAGCATCTGGGCGACGGCGGCGGCGGTGGCGTCGTCGCTCGTGATATCAAACTGAATCGGCTCGGCGCTGTGGCCTGCGGCCATCAGTGACTCGGCCAACGCGCTGACCTTGGCGGCGCCCGCATTCGCATGCAGCAACACGTGCGCGCCCATCTCGGCCAGGCGCTGCGAAATTGCATTGCCGAGCGCACCACTGGCGCCGGTGACCAGGGCGCGTTTGCCGGCGAGGGGTTTTTCGGTGCTCATGGCGGATTCAACAGGACCGTCGCCCGGCCTTCGGCCACGGGGTTTTGTTGTTGGTCGTGCAATGTGAATTGGTACATCGCCTGAGCTGCGTCGCCGGCCAGTCGCTTGGCCCGTACGAACAGCGGGCCGTCGATGGTGTCGAGCCGCGCCACATGGAGCTTGACGCCGCGTACGCTGGCCAGGCGACCGCCGCGCGGCGGGGCGCCGTCCGCAGTGGCCGTCATCGCGCCATGCAAGGCCATGGCCTGCGCGGCGTACTCGATGGCGTTGCAGGCCAACAAGCCACCAGCGCTGCGCAGCGGGTTGTCGTTGTCATGATGGCTCATCGTGCTGCACAGCACATGCGTCGCCGACGACTCGTGCAGTGCCTGCAGCAAACACATCGTGCCGCTGTGCGGTACGCGCGCCGCGATGCCGCTGGCATCGAGCAGCGCCTTCATGCCGCACTCACATGGATGGCCAGTGCCGAGCCGGGCGGCCCTTCGAGCACGAGCTGCACGGCGTTGTAGCCCGCCAGGGCGTGCAGCAGCGGCAGCGCACGCGCGGCGGGGATGCCTTGACGCAGGGCTTCGAAGGCGGCGTCGCCGCAGCGCGTGGCTGGCGCGTCGCCGTGCATCATTTCAATGTGCAGTCCACGGCCCTGCGATGACGCAGGCGCCAGTACCAGTGCCAGCGCCATCACATCGTCCACCGGCCGCAGCGCGTGCAGCGGCTGCGGGTACGGCACGTCGCAGGCCACCAGCATCACCGGCGCCTGCGTGCTGTGCACCTGCACGGCGGCTTCGAGCAGGCCGGCCGCAAAGCTGGCGTCGAACGCGGCCAGGCTCGTCGACGGCTGGCGGCTCTGCGCGGCGATATGCCAGTAACCGGCGGCGGCGTTGTGGACCGAGTTCGTGAAGCGTGTCGGCGAGACCAGACGCTCGCTCGTCGCCAGCGCTTCGCACAGCAGGTGGCAATTCAGCGGGTCGCCGGTCGACGAGGTGAAGACTGTCGGCAGCGCGGTCGCGGGCAGACCGCAGGCTTCGAGCGCTTCGTCGGCGACGGCGATCGAAGCCTTGATGACGTTGCCGGCGCGACGCCGCTCGGCCGGTGGCAATCGGATTGGCGCCGGAATCACCGTCGCCTGGCGTTGCCACGCGCTCGGTTGGCGCAGCACCACTTGCGCCGTCGCCCAATCGGGCAACGCCGGGCCGAGCACGCCGACAGCGATGACCTTGACCGCCGTCATGCCGCCGCGCCGAAGATCAGACAGGCATTGCTGCCGCCGAAGCCGAACGAGTTGCTGGCCACCACGCGCAGCGCGCCGTGCTGCGTCTGGCGCAGGTAGTTCGCCTTCAGCGCCGGGTCCGGCGTCTGCCCATTGAGCCCGGCAGGCAGCACGCCATGCGCCAGCGCGAGCAGGCTGATCGCCGCTTCGACTCCGCCGGCTGCGCCGAGCGTGTGCCCGGTGTGGCCTTTGGTGCTGCTGCACGGCAGCGTGTTGCCGAAGACAGCGCACACGGCCAGGTCTTCCGCCGCGTCGTTGCCGGGCGTGCCGGTGCCGTGCAGGTTGAGGTAGCCCACGTCGTGCGGCTGCAGTCGCGCCTGCGCCAGCGCCGCCCGCATCGCTTGCGCAGCGCCGGCGCCCTCGGGGTGCGGGCTGCTCATGTGGTGGCCGTCGCTGCTCTCGCCGGCGCCGAGCAACCAGGCTTGCGGTGCATCGCTGTCGCGTTCGAGCAATGCAAAGGCCGCGGCTTCGCCGAGCGACAAGCCATTGCGTTCGGCATCCCAGGGCCGGCAGATCTGCGGCGAGAGCAACTCGAGCGACGCAAAGCCGTAGAGCGTGGTCATGCACAGGCTGTCGACACCGCCGACGACGGCGGCATCGACGATGCCGGCATCGATCATTCGTGCCGCGGCGGCAAACACCTTCGCGCTCGACGAGCAGGCCGTCGAGACGACGTACGCCGGACCCTGCAGGCCAAGCGCGGCACGCACGTAGCCCGACACCGAATAGGTGTTGTGCGTGTGGCCGTAGTGCAGCCACGCCGGCAGCGCGCCGCTCGCGGCATCGCGCTCGCGGTAGGCGACTTCGGTCTGCAGGATGCCGGCTGTGCTGGTGCCGAGGAAGACGCCGACGCGCGCGGCGCCCCAGCGTGCGGCCGCGTGCCGCACGGCGTCGCCGAAGCCGTCGGCGCGCAGGCCGAGTTCGGCCAGGCGGTTGTTGCGGCAATCGAAGCTCGCCAGCGCGCCGGTCAGCGCGAACGTGTCGGCGGCATCGACGACGCCGAGCCAGGTGGCCAGCCGCGCGGTCTCGAACGGCCGCGCCGCCAGGCCGGAGCGACCGGCCTGCAGCGCCGCCAGCGTGGCCTCGCGGCCGTGGCCGAGCGCGCTGACGAGCGTGTAGTGGGCGACGGGCAGGCGACTCACTTCAGGTCCGCGATCAGCAGCACATTCGCAAACGGCGTGCCCTGGCTCATCGGCACGCTGCTGACCGCGAAACCCAGGCTTTGCAACTGCAGGGTCCACGCGTCGAGCGGCCGGCCCCAGGTCGGCGCCGCGCCATAGCCGCGAACAAACGTCACCGCGCGATCGACCCATTGGCTGATGACGAAGGCGCGCCGGTTCGCCGCGTCGCCGACGCGCAGCAGCAGGCGCGGCGCGCGGCGTGTGTGGCTGTCGGCAGCGCCGGCGCGCAGGGCATCACGCACGCGCAGCAGGACGATGTCTTGCTCGGCGATGCTGACGTAGTGCAGCACGTCGAGGATGACGACGAGGTCGCAGGCCGGCAGCGCGGCCTCGCGCATGTCGGCGCAGACCAGGCGGGGCCCGAACGACAGCGCGCGCAGCGCCCGCTCGCCGCGGTCCACTTCGCGCTGTGTCAGCTCGATGCCGGTGTAGTCACGCGCCGAGGGTGCAGCGGCCCATGCAGCGGGCCAGCGGCCCGAGCGGCTGACCTGCTCGCAGGCATGCAGCAGGCTGGCCATCAGACCCTGGCCGCAACCGATATCGACCACGCGCGCCTGTGAGGGCAGGTCGCCGCGTTCGAGCATGCCGCGGAACACCGGATCGCGACCGAGCTTGCCGCGCGCCCAGTGCCAGGCGAAACGGCCCGAGGCTTTGTAGGGCGCGCGCGCGGCGTCGAGCAGCGCGCGCCACGCGGTGTGAGGCGAAACATTGGTGCTGACGAGCGCCGGTGAATTCATGTCTGGCGATTGTCGCCGCGCGGCGGCAGCGCTGCCGCCAGCGTCACCGGCTTCAAGGACTGCTGCCGCAGGGCCTCCAGCAGCCGCGGCAGCACGTGCAGCACGACCGGCCTGCCGTCGGCCGCGCGCTGCGCATGGCCGTCGTGCAGCAGCAGGATGTCGCCGGCGTCGAGGTTGCGTGTCAGTCGCGCCAGCACACGCGCCGGATCGCGCTCGCGGGTGTCGAAGCCGCGCCGCGTCCAGCTCACCAGGTGCAGGCCCAGGCGGTGCAGGACCGGGTCGAGCAGCGGATTGCGCAAGCCCGCCGGCGCACGAAAGCAATGCGGCGCCGTGCCGGTGAGGTCGGCCAGCACCGCTTGCGCGTCGCCGATCTCGCGCGTCAATGCGCGCGGACCCATCAGCGAAAAGTGGTGGCGGTGGTGCAGGCTGTGGTTCTGCACGCTGTGGCCGGCGGCGACGATGCGCCGCGTCAGCGCAGCCTGCGCGCGTGCACGCTCGGCGATGCAGAAGAAGGTGGCCTTCACGCCATGCTCGCCCTGGGCGGCCAGCAGGTCGAGCACCGCCGGCGTGACTTCGGCATCCGGGCCGTCGTCGATCGTGATCGCGACTTCACTGCGCGCGCGTGAGGCCTCGGGCAAACGCAAGCGATTGGGCCCGAGCACGGTGCTGCGCGGCCACAAGCCGGCCGCGGTCAGCGCGGCATGGTTGAGCGCGACGGCACCGAGCGCCCACGGCCAGGCGCCGGGCACGAGCAGGGCCGCCGCGGCAACGCCATGCACGCCGACGCTGGCCCGGATCCACGGCGGCATCGGCCAGCTCATGGCGCGGCGCGCACCTTGACGCGCACGAAGGCCGCCGCCAGCAACAGCGCCAGCAACGCGCCGGGGGCGACGACGACGCCGATGGCCGACAAGGCCGGGATGTTCGACAGCGCGATCAGGCCGAACGAGGTCACGGTGGTGAGGTTGGCCAGCAGCAGCGAGGCCAGCATCTCGCTGTTCTCGGCCGGCTGCCCTGCCGTTCGCTGTTGCTGCAGCATGTCGAAGAACAGCGCGTAGTTGCTGCCCACCGCCACCACCAGCAGCAGGCCGACCAGGTGCAGGATGCCGAACTGCACGCCGGCCAGCGACAGGCCGGCCATCGTCAGCAGCACCGCCAGCAACAGCGGTTGGCAGACGGCGAGCAGGCGCCGCCACGAGCGCAGCGACAAGGCCATCAGCACGATCACGCCGAAAGCGCCGAGCAGCGCCTGGCCCTGCGCTTCTTCGAGGTAGTGGCGGTACAGGCGCCGCAGCTCGGGGCCGATGTCGAGCACCAGCACGTCGCTGCGCGAGGCCAGCGCCTGCTGGACCTCGCCCGAATTCAGTGCCGGCTCGACACCGCCCTGCAGCGGCTGCAGCGGCAACAGGCTGGCCGCGCTGCCGTCGGCACGCTGCAAGAGCAGGGCATCGACGATGGTGTTCAGGCCGGCCGCGCGCAAGGCCGGCAATTCGACCGGCGGCAGCGTGCGCGCGGCCTGCACGTCGGCGACGAACGGCGCCAGGCGCTGCGCGCTCAAGGGGCCGTCCTTCGTGGCTTGCGACAGCGCGGCGTTCAGGGCGGCCGCGTCGGGCAGCGCGGCCTGGCGCGTGCGCTGCACGGCCAGGCTCGGCAGCCAGCGCGTCACGCTGTCGTAGCCGCCGATGACACCGCGCTCCTGCAGCGCGTCGAGCGTGTGCGCGACCGCTTCGGTGGCTTCGAGCGTGGCCTGCAGCGTCGGCGCCCTGGACGACGACCAGCGTGCGCGCGTCACCCGCGCTCAGGTCGGCGCGCAGGCTGGCGTCCAGCGCCAGCGCCTCCTTGGCAATCGGGCTCAGCGAGCCGAGGTCGGCACGCCACAGATCGCTGCGTTGCCACAGCAGCAATGCCGCGGCCACACCCAGCGCCACCAGGGGCCAGCGCCACGGCGGCATGGCGCGCAGCACGGCGCCGGTGGCACGGCCGAGCAGCGGCCGCCAGCCGACGCCAGGCGTGCCGCGCGGCATCAGGATCGGCAGCACGAAGCGGGTGACGAGCGCCGCGCCGACGAGGCCCGCCAACGAAAACACGCCGAGCTGCGCCAGCCCGGGAAAGCCCGACAGCACCAGCGCTGAAAAGCCGCACACCGAGGTCAGCAAGCCGAGCCGCACCGTCGGCCAGCTGCTGCGTTGCCAATGCCGCCAGCCGCCCTGATCGCCGACGACCCGCGCTTGCACGAGGTAGTAGATCGCGTAGTCGACCGCTTCGCCGATCAGCGTCGTGCCGAAGCCCAGCGTCATGCCATGCACGCTGCCAAAGCCCACACTGACGGCCGCGATGCCGACCAGCACGCCGCTGACCACCGGCAGCAGCGCCACGCCCAGCGCGCGCAGCGACGCGAACGCCAGCAACAGCAAAGCGCTGGCCAGCACGGTGCCGACGATGGCCAGGCGCTTGACTTCGGCCTCGATGCTGCTGCGGCTGTGCACGGCAAACACCGGCGCGCCGGAGATGCGCAGGACGAGGCCGCGTGCGGCCAGCGGCGCGAAGGCCTCGTGCACGCCGGCCAGCGTGGCCGCCTGCGCATCGATGTCGGCGCCCGGCGCGCGCGTGATCGCCACCAGCAGCGCGCGCTCGCCCTGCCGCGCCACCCAGACGCCGCCTTCGCTCTTCGGCGCATTGGCCGGGATCAGTGCTTCGCCGATGCGTTGCGTCTCGCCGGTCGGGTCGCGGTCGAGCAGCGGCTTGACGAGCTGGCCGGCAGGCGTGCCGAGCAGCGACAGGCTGTCGGCGATGCCCTCGCGCAAGCCCGCGGCCGTGAAGCGCTGCGCGTCGACGGCGGGGCTGAGCAGGTAGCGCTGCTCGAACAGCCATCGGCCGACGCCGGCCCAGTCGTTGGTCTGGCCGTTCTGCACCTGCTCGAAGCGCTGGCTGGCGCGCATCGCCGCGGCGAGCTGGCGCGAGGCCGACGCGCGCGCGGCGACGTCGCCGCCTTCGATGCCGATCAGCAGCGTGCGCGCCACCAGTCCGCTTTCGATCTGCTCGATCAGCACCCGCTGGCGCGCGTCGGGCTTGGCCGGCAGGAAGGCCGACAGGTCGGCGTTGAAGCTCGTGCGCGTGATCTGCCAGACACACAACAGGGACGCCGCCAACCACAGTGCAAGCACCACGGCGCGGCCGCGCGGCGGCGTGGTGTCCGCGGTGCCCGCCGTCACGGCGTCTTCGTCGCCGCGGTCGGGTTGATGGGCTCGATGGGCTCGATCGTCATGCGCGAGCTGTCGCCGCCGGCCAGCCACAGGCTGACGACGCGCAGGTCGCCGCGTTGGCCCTCGATGACCACCTCGCGCACTTGCGCGGACAGCGTCCGCTCGCGCGGCACCAGCGTCAGCTTCCAGCCCTGAGCACTGCCGGCCACCTTGGTGTCGAAGTGCTTGCGCAACGCCACCGCATCGCCGGTCAGCGTGCCGCGCAGCGCCGCGACGAGCGTCGACAGTTCGGGCACCGCATCGAGCGTCATCTGCCGGCTGCGGCCACCGCGCTTCAACGTGATGATGTTGCCTTGCACCACCATCGACTCGGCGCGCGGCTGCAAGGTGTGGCGCGCAAAACCGTCGGGCGCGGTGAAGCTCAGCGTGCCGCTGGAAAACAGCGGACCTTCGATGCCCGAGACCAGGCGTTGTTCCTCGAAGCGCGCTTGGCCGCTCTTGCGCTGCGCCAGCAATGCCGCCAGCGCGGTCAGGTCGAACGTGTCGGCGGCGAGCGCGGGCCGCACCATGAGTGCAGCACCGGCGATCACGAGCAGTGCGCGGCGAGTGGGGTCAGTGCGGCGCATCCTCAGACCAGAAATCGTGAAAGTTGAACCAGTTGTAGGGCGCTTCGACGCAAAGCGCTTCGAGCCTGGCGACATACGCTGCCAGCGCCGCGTGCAGTTGCGCATCGCGCTCGTTCGCGTCGCCGGCGCGCTGGCTGAAATCGGCCAGCGGCTCGAACCGCACCTCGTAGCGGTTGCCGCCGCGAAACAGTGCGGTCATGAAAAACACGCGCTGGCGCAGCAGCATGGCCAGCCGCAACGGGCCGACGCCGAACGGTGCGTCCTGGCCGAGGAAGGGCAGGCGTTGCACGTCACCCTGCTCTCTGCCGACCTGCAGCACAGCGGTCGCCGAGCATGCCGACCATGCCGCCGCCGTCGAGCCAATCGCGGATGGCCAACGTCGTGCCGGGCTGGCCGATGGTGATGATCTTCAGCGTATGGGTCCGGCGCCACGGCACTGAGCACGCGCTGGATGTTCTGCGCGTTGGCCGGGTACATGACCATGGCCACGCGCATGCCGGCATGTTGTTCGCCCACCGCCTGCAGGGCCTCGAAGCTGCCCAGGTGCGCGCCCAGCAGCACCGCGCCGCGGCCCTGCGCCAGGGCGTCGTCGAGCAGCGGGCCGCCGCTGTGTTGCAGGTCGAACTGGGCGACGTCGCCGCGCGCGAAGTACAGGCGGTCGAGCACGACCCCGGCAAAGGTGTGCACATGGCGGTAGCCGTCGATCCAGCCCGGCTCGCGGCCGAGTGCTCGCCGCAGGTAGCGGATCGAATGGCGGCGCGCCGTCGGTGAGAACAACACGAAGTAGGCGCTGATCGGGTGCAGCACGAGCCGCGCCACGCGCCGGCCGAGCGTGCTCGCCAGCCAGGCCATGAAGCGCAGCAAGACGACGCTGCCTCGCTCCTGGCGCTCGGCCCACGCGGCTTTGGGGGCGCGGCTGTCGGCCATGGCGGTCGCGGTCTTCACGCGGCTGCGGCCAGGGGCGACAACAGGCCGCGCGCAACCGGCTTGCCTTGGCGCGTCAACTCGAACTGCAGCGCGCTGCCTTGCGCCGTGACGGTGAGTGCGAGCGTGTCGCCGGGCAGCACCGGAGCCAGGAACTTGGCCTGGTCGATCTGCGTCGGCGTGCCCAGGCGCGGCTGCAGCGCCTCGATCACCATCGACAGCAGCACCACGCCCGGCAGCACCGGCTGGCCGGGAAAGTGGCCGGCAAAACTCGGGTGGTCGTGCGGCACCTGCAGCGTGGCCGGCGGCGCGGCGGCTGCAGCGTCCAGCGTTTGCAACGCCAACTCGCGCAGCGCGCGCAGCGTCAGCTTGCCGGTGGCCTCGCGCGGCAGGGCGTCGACGTGAACCACGCGCCGCGGCACGAAGGCTGGCTCGAGGTGCGCGCGCAGGGCCTGCGTGATCTGATGGGCACTCAAGGTCGGTGCGACGACAAACGCCACCGGGCGGACGACCGCGCCGGGCACCTCGTCGGGCAACCAGAACGCGCCGTCCTGCACGCCGTCGATGCGGTTCAAGTGAAAGTTCAGGTGGGCCAGCGAGCTGCGCTTGCCGGCGACGTGGATCAGGTCGTTGGCGCGGCCGAGCAGGCCGAACTGGCGATCGTTGTGCAGCGCCAGGATGTCGGCCAGCGGCGTCGGCTCGAAGACATGGCCGCCGTGGGCGACATAGGTTTCGTCGGCGCCCTGCGTGATGCGCACCTCGCCCAGCGTCGTCCAGGTCTGGCCCTGCGTCGTGCGGCGTGTGGCCAGTTGGCCGGCCTCGGTGCAGCCGTAGATTTCGACCAGGGGCCCGCCCATCTGCTGCTCGGCCAGCGCGGCGAGCTGTGGTGTCAGCGGTGCCGTCGCGCACAGCAGCAAGTCCACCGCCGGCAGCGCCACGCCCGACAGCAACAGCGTCTTCAGGTGAAACGGCGTCGTCACCAACGCCCTCGGGCGCGGCACGCTGTGCAAGGCCTGCACGACATCGGCCGGGTAGAACGGCCGGCCGGCGTCGAACGCGGCACCACCGAGCAGCGCCAGCATGACCGTCGACTCGAAGCCGTAGCTGTGCTGCGCCGGCACGGTGGCCACGATGGCCAGGCCGTGCAGCGACGGCCGCGTCGTCATCTCGGCCAGGCGCTCGGCCTCGGACGCGATGTTGACTGTCAGCGCGCGCCAGCTTTTGGCGTGCGGCTGCGGCGCGCCGGTGGAACCGCTGGTGAGCAGGCACACGGCCATGCGCTCGCTGTCGATCTCGGGCACGGCCGTGGCCGGTCGTGAGGCCACCGGCCGCAGGCGAACGTCGATGCGGGGCAGCGCCAGCGCCTCATCGCTGTCGACCATCGCCAAGATGCCGTCGGGCGCCGCCGGCAGCTGCTGCAAGGTGGCCGCCATCGCATTGGGCGGCAGCAGGCTCACCCGGCCGCGCAAGGCCGCTGCGGCCAGTGCGAGCGCGAAGTGGTAGCGGTCCTGGCACAGGTTGACCGCCTGGCCGTGCGCAGGCAACTGCTCGGCCAGCGCCGCGGCGTCGGCCAGGAACTGTGCGGCGCTGATCGGCCGGCTATCGCGCCACGCCAGCGGGGCGGCGAGGTCACGCGATGCCAGCAGGGGCAGCGCTGCGGTCATGTCGGCCTTCGCTGGTAGGCGTCCCAGGCCGCACGCAGGCTCACCGGCTCGAAATGCGGATGGCGCCAGTGGCGATAGACATGCTCGCCGACGAAGAAGGCCAGCGCTGCCAGCGGCGTCAGCAGGTTGCAGAAGAAAGACCACCAAGGCCACGGCGCAAGTAGATAGACAGCCAGTGAGACGATCACCATGCCGACGAAGTAGATCACCCAGGCGCCGGTCAACCGCCGCGCGTAGGCGCGCATATCGGCCGTGAAGTCGCGGTGGATCTTCTCGCCCATGGCGACGATCAGCGGCGTCGCGTCGGCGCGCAGCGTGATGCCGAAGGTGGCCGCCAACGCGAGGTGAATGCCGGCGTGCTGCAGCACATAGAGCCGGTTGACGTCTTCGACGCCGCCGCGCGCGACCACGCCGACCAGCACCACCAGCGCCAGCGCGCAGCCGAGCAGCAGGCGCGGCTGCCGCGCCTGCCAACCCGTCCAGGCCGCGGCCGCCAGCAGCGGCCCGAACAGGGCGGCCACCGTCCAGGGGTGGTTGCTGGCGTGCGTCATCAACAGGTGAGAGGCCACGGCGTAGACGGCCACCAAGCCCAGGACTGCGGCCACGCGCCAACCGGTCATGCGAGCGCCGCCTTTCGCGTGATCAGGTCTTGCGGTGCTGCGCCACATGCGCCGTCAGGCTGCGCAGGTTGCGGAAGATCTGCTGGTTGTTCTCGTCGTCCGAGCGCAGCTGGAAGCCGTAGCGGTGCGAAATTTCGAGCGCGACTTCGAGCACGTCGATCGAGTCCAGGCCCAGGCCGTCGCCGAACAGCGGCGCCTCGGGGTCGATGTCGGCCGCGGCCATCTCGAGGTTCAGCGAGGTCACGAACAACTGGGCCATCTCGAGCTCCAGCGCGCGCTGGGCTTCGGCGGGGACACTGGAGGAGGAGGAAGGCAACGCGGACAAAATGTTCCCCTGGGGTCGGCGCCGTTGGGCGCTCGGTGGTGGCTCGCGGTTTCAGCGCCAGGCAAGACGGTGGCGGGCCACGGTACGGCAGCACAAATTGTAGGTGCTGCAAGCGGCGCGCCCGGCAACCGGGTTGATGGACTGTCCGGGCGGTTGGGCCTTCGCAGGCTAGCGTTCGTGACCCGGCGTCCGCGCAGGCGCCGACGCCGGACCCGCCGGCAGCCCCACCTTGCGCGTCACCTTGGTGACCGCGGTGCCGGCCCGCTCGGCGCCGCGCTCGATGGCATCGTTGGCCGCCTTCGCACCCCGCTTGACGGCGCGCTCGGTGCGCGCGGCCACCCCCGACGCTGCCGAAGCCGCAGACTCGGCGGCTTCCTTGGGGCCAGCCAGAACCGGGGGCGCCGACAACGCGGCGGCAATGAATGGCAGCAGGGCGAGGGTGCGGCTGATCTTCACGGAGGCGCCTGATGGCAGAGGGTCACCGCGATGATAGCGACGATGCCCAGTGCGTCGAGTGATACCGGGTGGAAACGGCCTTATCGAGATGTTGATCGACGAGATACAAAGGTGCGGCGTCCGTCGGCGTGTCTCTATCGGACGACGCGGGTCTTTGCGTCTCCAATACCTCGGCGGTATGCCGCAGCGAAGTTGCCAGGAGCGTGTTGCCGCTGTTCTTCTTGTGGTGAGATGCGGCTGAGATGTCAAGCACGACCGCCTCCGCGAATTCGCGGACAGAACTTTAGTAGAGCGCCCTCAAAGTGAATCACCCAACGCGATACCCCCGCTTTTGGCTTTGGTACCTTGTGGCGTCCGTCGCCCTCACGTTCATCGGCTCGCTTTTCTCCATCGTCAAGGTCTTTGGCGGCGCTTCTGCACTCGAGATCGTTGGCGTAGGCTTGCAGTGGTTAGCGCTTTGGCCGCTATTTGGGTACACCCGGCAACGCCGGATCAATCCTCGGTGGCTCTGGCTCGCGGTCTTCTACGTTTCTGCCATAGCGGTGGTGCTCATCGTCGCAATTGTTCTCCAGGTGTCCTTTGTCCGCGCCACGCTGTTGCCAATCGCATACGGCATCCCAGCGTTGGCGCTCGGTGCGCCGTTTTTGTTCGCGCTTCATCAGTATGTCTTCCGAAGCCCCCACATCTGGCAACCACGAGCCAGTTGATCGAGCGAATGTGCGGAAGCGGCGAGTCGGGCGCTGCAGCCGCACGCTGCTGAAGCGTCTCAGAGGTCGTAGAAGCCCAGCCCGATGACGAGGCCGCTGGCGCGGCCGTCGGCCGAGCGGGCGCGCTGCCAAGACAGATCGAACGCCAGCTTTTCGCGCTGGAACCAGTAGCGCACGCCGGCGTTGGCGAGGCGCTCGCCGCCGTTGCGGGCGAATTCGGCAAACAAGGTGGTACGGCGGGCGACTTCGCCTTCGATCGCCGCCGAGCGTGTCCACGCGCGGCGCTCGCCGCGGGCCTTCTCGACGCCGCCATTGACATGCAGCGCGGCGCCGATGTCGGCCAGCGCCCACGTGAACGGCAGGTTCAACGACGCGTTGCCGCGCCGCCAGCCCGCGCCACCAGCCTTGTCCCAGCCGAGCGCCGCGACCATGCCGACGCCATAACCGTCGCGCGCGATGTGGTTGAACAGGTACTTGAACTCGAGCTCGACCTCCTGCTCGCTCTCGCGGGCGTCGCGGTCGCGGCTGCTGGTCAGTTCGAGCTGCACCGACAGCGTCGGCTCGAACGCGTACTCCGGGGCCAGCGACAGTGAACGCAGCGCGCCGCGGCGCATGAGCGACGATTCGAGCGACCAGACCTTGTCGTCATCCTCCTCGGCCGCCGCGCTGGCCGTGGCCAGGAAGGGCCGGTCCGCCGCCAGCGCCGCCTGAGTTCGCCAGCCACCACGCCAGCAGGAAGGGCGTGGTGAGCCGCCACGCCCGCAGGCGTCGATGCCATGCCATGGGATGTCCTCTTCGTTGTGAAGCCGGTCCGGCCGGTGAACGATAACCCGCTTGGCCATCAGTCAGGCAAAAGGGCTGGCGCAAAGCCGGCAACAACTGTATAAATACACAGCCCTTCGCGGTGCCCTGAAACCACCCCTGACCTCACCCCACTGTCTGCCGCCATGTGCAGCGCCGCCGCCGCTTTCCTTGCTCTTGCAGCCGATGCGGCGGACCGCAAGCCTGAGCTGCCCGCACTGTCGTCAGTCTGGCGGGCCGATCAGCTCGACCGCTCGGTGCCCGGCGGCGATGGCGCGGCACAGCGCTCCACCGGCCACGCCGCGCTCGACGCCGAGCTGCCCGGCGGCGGCTGGCCGGCAGCCGGGCTGACCGAGCTGCTGCTGGCCGCTCCCGGCGCGGGCGAACTGCGGTTGCTGGCACCGGTGTTACGTGAGCGCTCGCTGTTGTGGATCGCACCGCCGTTCATGCCGTATGCGCCGGCGCTGGCGGCGTTGGGCATCACGCTCGAGCGGCTGACCGTGGTCACGCCCACGCCCACCCCTGAGGGCGCCGCCGACGCGGCCTGGGCCGCCGAACAGGCGCTGCGCTCGGGCGCGCTGTCAGCGGTGCTGTGGTGGCAGGCGCAGCCGGCGCGCGTGGCCGCCACCTTGCCGGCGACGCTGCGCCGGCTGCACCTGGCGGCGATGGAAGGGCGCACGCCGCTGTTCGCGCTGCGGCCGGCCGCCGTGCGCGGGCAATCGTCGCCGGCGCCGCTGCGGCTGACGATCGAGCCGGTGGCGGCCACAGGGCCGCAGCGCGTGGCGATTGACGTCTTCAAGCGCCGCGGCCCGCCGATGGCCGCGCCGCTGCTGCTGACGCTGCCGGGGCCGGCGCTGCTGTCGCGCCGCCGGCCGCGCGCCGCGCCGGCCTCTCCAGAGGCCACCGACCATGCTGTGGTTTGCGCTCTACCTGCCCGCGTTGCCGCTTGACGCCTGGCGGGCCACCGCGGCTGACGACGGCGGCCCGCGGCCTGGCTGCGTGGTCGTCGAAGCGCGGTGCGTGGTGCTGGCCGATGCCGCAGCGGCGGCGCGGGGTGTCGAGGTCGGCATGAGCGCCGCATCGGCGGCCTCGCTGGTATCTGGCGAAGGCGGCCTGCAGGTCTTGCCGCGCAGCGCCGCGCGCGAGGCCGCGCTGCTGCAGCGCCTGGCACTGTCGCTGTCGCGCTTCACGCCGGCGGTGGTGCTGCAGCCCGGCTCGAGCGACGGCGTGCTGCTCGAGGTCTCGGCGTCGTTGCGCCTGTTCGGCGGCGCGCGCGCGTTGTGGCGTGCGGTGCGCGAGGCCGCACGCGCGGGCGGTGTGCAGTCGTTGCGCATGGCCGCGGCACCCACGGCCACGGCGGCGGCGGTGCTGGCGCGCGCCGAGCCGGCGTCGCCGGCGTTGCGGCGCGTGCCGATGCCGCAGCGCCTCGATGCGCTGCCGCTCGCTGCGGCCGCGCAAACGTGGAACATCGAGCCGCGC
This sequence comes from uncultured beta proteobacterium, assembly GCA_963706685.1. GTDB lineage: Bacteria > Pseudomonadota > Gammaproteobacteria > Burkholderiales > Burkholderiaceae_C > CADEEN01. The sequence continues at coordinate 61,556 of CAVPMY010000016.1, read as the reverse complement.
CTGATCGATCTGCTGCACGGCATCGGCTGCCGCACGCTGGGCGATGTGCGCATGCTGCCGCGCAGCGGCGCGCAGCGGCGCGGCGCGGCAGCCTTGCTGGCAGCGATCGCGCGCGCGCATGGCCAGGCGCCCGACCCGCAGCCCTGGTTCGAGCCGCCGCGCCGCTTCGAGATGGGGCTCGAGCTGCTGCACCGCGCCGATGACGCAGCCATGCTCGTCTTTGCCACGCAGCGCCTGGTGCAGCCGCTGGCCGGCTGGCTGGCGCAGCAGTGGCTGGCCGCCACGCAGCTGACGCTGCTGTTGCGCCATGAAACCAGCGTGCGCCGCGCCTTGCCCGACACGCACATCACGCTGGCCTTCGGCGACCCGACGCGAGACGCCGCGCAGATCCTGCTGCTGCTGCGCGAGCGCCTGCAGCGCACCGCCTTGGCGGCGCCGGTGTATGCGCTCGTGCTGCGGCTGGACAGCGCGGTCAACCATGCCGGGCGCGAAGCGGCGCTGTGGCGCGACGCCGGCGCCGGCAGCGGCGAAGCCGCGCGCGCGCTGTTCGACCGCCTGGCCGCGCGCCTCGGCCCCGAGCGCGTGACGCGGCCGCTGCTCGTCGCCGACCATCGGCCCGAGCGGGCGCTGAAGTTCGTGCCGGTGCAGGAGAACATTCCCGCTCAGGATGATCGGAATTTCATGGCCCTCGCGCAGCGCTTCGACAAGCTCAGCGCGAACGGGAGTGGGCGTGAGTCCGCCGCGCGGCCCACCTGGCTGTTGCCCGAGCCACAGCGCCTGCCCGAAGACGCCGCCTTCGGCCGCCCGCTGTATCAAGGCGCGCCGCTGGTGCTGGCCAGCCGCGCCGAGCGCATCGAGGCCGGCTGGTTCGACGGCGCGCTGGTCTCGCGGGATTACCACGTCGCGCAGGCCCAGGACCAGCGCTGGCTGTGGGTGTTTCGCGAGCGGCGCGGCGACACAGCGCATTGGTTTTTGCACGGCATCTTTGGATGAGTGGTGCCGCAACCCGCCCATCCCAAGGCGCCGCGCCCGCGCCCAGCCCTCGCACCACTGCTCACAGCGGATAACCCGCTGCCGGCCTATGCCGAGCTGCATTGCCGTTCGAACTTCAGCTTTCTCACCGGCGCGTCGCATCCGCAGGAGCTCGTCGCGCGCGCGGCGCAGCTCGGCTACACGGCCATCGCGATCACCGACGAATGTTCGGTGGCCGGCGTCGTGCGTGCGCATGAAGAAGCCAAACGCCAGGCCGAGGCCGGCAGCACGATCGGGCTCATCATCGGCAGCGAGTTCGCGCTCGAAGGTTCGCCGGGCGAACCCGGTTGCCGCCTCGTCCTGCTCGCCCACAACCGCGAGGGCTACGCCAACCTGTGCGACCTGATCACGCGCGCACGGCTGCGCAGCGAAAAAGGCGCGTACCAGGCGAGCACCGATGACGTGGCCGGCGGCCTGCCCGATTGCACGGCGCTGCTGATCCCGCGCCGCGACGACACGGCCGAAACGCTGCTCGCCCAGGCGCAATGGCTGGCCCGCACCTTCGGCGCGCGCGCGGCGATCGCTGTCGAGCTGCTGATGCATGCCGACGACTCGGTGCGGGTCGAACACCTCGCACCGATCGCCGAACAGACCGGCGTGCCGCTGGTGGCCGCCGGCGACGTGCTGATGCACCAGCGCTCGCGCAAGGCGGTGCAGGACACGCTGACCGCGATCCGCCTGAAGACGCCGCTGGCCGATTGCGGCTATGCCCTCTTGCGCAACGCCGAACAGCACCTGCGCTCGCGCCTGCGCCTGGCGCAGCTCTACCGCCCGGCGTGGTTGCAGGCCAGCGTCGACATCGCCGCGCGTTGCCGTTTCAGCCTCGACGAGCTGCGCTACGAATACCCGGCCGAGCTGGTGCCGCCGGGCCACACGCCGATCTCCTGGCTGCGCGTGCTCACCGAGCGCGGCGCGCGCGAGGAGCGCTACCCGAACGGCGTGCCGGCGAGCGTGCAGGCGCAGATCGAACGCGAATTGAAACTCGTCGAGGAGTTGCGCTACGAAGCCTTCTTCCTCACCGTGCACGATGTCGTGCGCTTTGCGCGCGGCCAGGGCATCCTCTGCCAGGGCCGCGGCTCGGCGGCGAATTCAGCGGTCTGCTACTGCCTGGGCATCACCGAGGTCGATCCGACGCAAACGACGCTGCTGTTCGAGCGCTTCATCAGCCGCGAGCGCAACGAGCCGCCGGACATCGATGTCGACTTCGAGCACGAGCGGCGCGAAGAGGTCATCCAGTACATCTACGGCCGCTACGGCATCGGCCGCTGCGCGTTGGCCGCCGCGCTGTCCACCTACCGCACGCGCGGCGCGGTGCGCGACGTCGGCAAGGTGCTCGGCCTCGATGAAGGCCCGATCGACGCCGTGGCGCGCTCGGTGCATTGGTTCGACAGCAGCGAACGCCTGCAGCGCGGCCTCGTCGAAGCCGGGCTCGACCCGCAATCGATGGTGGTGCAGCAATGGATGGCGCTCGTGACCACGCTGCATGGCTTTCCGCGCCACCTGTCGCAGCATGTCGGCGGCTTCGTCATCGCGCGCGACCAACTCTCGCGCCTGGTGCCGATCGAAAACGCGGCCATGGCCGATCGCCGCGTCATCCAGTGGGACAAGGACGACCTCGAATCCCTGGGGTTGCTCAAGGTCGATGTGCTGGCGCTCGGCATGCTGAGCTGCATCCGCCGCGCGCTGGCTTTCATGACGCTGTGGCACGACCGCCCGTGGCGCATGCAGGACATTCCGCGCGAAGACAAGACCACCTACGACATGGTCTGCCAGGCCGACACCGTCGGCACCTTCCAGATCGAAAGCCGCGCCCAGATGAGCATGCTGCCGCGCCTGAAGCCGCGCCGCCTGTACGACCTGGTGATCGAAGTCGCCATCGTGCGCCCGGGCCCGATCCAGGGCGGCATGGTGCACCCGTACCTGAAGCGGCGTGAGGCCCAGGCGGCGGGAAAACTCGAACCGTCGAAGTACCCGGCGCTCGACGCCGCGCTCGGCCGCACGCTCGGCGTGCCGATCTTCCAGGAGCAGGTGATGCAGATCTGCAGCATCGCCGCCGGCTTCACGCCCGGCGAGGCCGACCAGCTGCGCCGCGCGATGGCGGCGTGGCGGCGCGACGGCCATGTCGACAAGTTCGAGACGCGCATCAAGGACGGCATGCAAGCGCGCGGCTACGACGCCGAGTTTGCCGATGCCATCTTCAAGCAGATCTGCGGCTTCGGCGAATACGGTTTTCCGGAAAGCCACGCCTACAGCTTTGCGCTGCTGGCGTACGTGAGCGCGTGGTTGAAGTGCCACGAGCCGGCGATCTTCGTCGCCGCGCTGCTCAATTCGCAGCCGATGGGCTTTTATGCGCCGTCGCAACTGGTGCAGGACGCCAAGCGGCATGGCGTCGAGGTGCGGGCGGTCGATGTGAGCGCGAGCGATTGGGATTGTTCGCTGGAGCGTCGATCGGATGGCAGTGCCCAACCGGCGATTCGCCTGGGTCTGCGCATGGTCAGCGGTTTCGCGCAAGCCAGCGCCGAACGCATCACGCAAGCGCGACGCATCAGTGCGTTCGCCAACGTCGACGACCTGGCACGCCGCGCCCAGCTCGACGGGCGCGATCTGCAAACCCTGGCCCATGCCGACGCGCTGCAATCGCTGGCCGGCCACCGCCGCCGTCAGCTCTGGAGCGCGGCAGGACAGGGCCGCCCGGAAAAATCGCTGCTCGCCGACGCGCCGATCATCGAGCCCGCCAACGAGCAGCCCGATCTGTTCGAAGCGCCCGAAGGCGAAGCCATCGCCCTCGACTACCAGGCCACGGGGCTGACGCTGCGCCGCCATCCGCTGGCGCTGCTGCGCAGCAAGCTCGCGCAACGCGGCTGGAAAAGTTCAGCGCAACTGGCACAGCTCAAGGACGGCGCCAGCGCCTGGGCCTGCGGCATCGTCACCATGCGCCAGCAACCCGAAACCGCCAAAGGCGTCATCTTCGTCACCCTCGAAGACGAAACCGGCAGCGTCAACGTCATCGTCTGGCGCCATGTGCGCGAACGCCAGCGCCCGGCCCTGCTGCGCTCGCGCCTGCTCGCGGTGGCCGGACAGTGGCAGAGCAAGGACGGCACGACGCACCTGATCGCGCGCCGGCTGGTCGACATGACGCCGTGGCTGGGCGCGGTGGCGACGAGCTCGCGCGACTTTCATTGAGGGCTCGGCGGCCCGGCAGCGACGTCGACGTTTCGCCGAGCTGCGCGCCGGCGGGACCTCCGCGCGCGTTCGGGCGCGGGCACGCCGATGCAAGGTCAGGACGACGCGGCCGCCGGCGGGCTCCTGACCTGGCTGCAGGATCAACGCCAGCGCCACCATCAACGCTGGCGCTCCGCCGTTGTCCAGGCGCATGTCCACGGCTACGCCCGAGGCAGCCGCCGAGCTGGCAGCGGCCCTGCTGCAGGCTGACCCGCAAGACCCGATGCGCGTGCGATGGCGCAGCGCCAGGCCGCGCCGCAGCTGGCGCCGCTGTCGTCGATGGTCGGGCGCGAGGACGAGCTGCAGGCCCTGCTGACGCTGCTGGACCAGCACCGCCTGGTCACGGTGCTGGGGCCGGGCGGCGTGGGCAAGTCGCGCCTGGCGCGCCACGCGGCCGATGCGTGTGCGTCGCGCTTTGCGCACGGCTGCGCGCTGGTGACACTGGACGACCTGAGCACGCCCGCCGCCGTGCCGGACCGAGTGGCCAGCAGCGCTGGGGCTGACGCTGGCCCCGCACGCCAGACCCGCCAGGCGCTGGCGCGCGCGCTGTCATCACAGTCGCTGTTGCTGGTGCTGGACGGGTTCGAAGCGGTCATCGACGCCGCCGACTGGCGCCGCACTCCTCGCAGCGCGCCCGGGTTGCGCCTGTTGGTCACCTCGCGCGAACGGCTCGACGTCGATGGCGAGTGCCTGCTGCCGCTGGCAGGACTGGACGTGCCGGCCTCGGCGGACCTGCGGCGCACCGCGCAGGACAGCCCGGCCGTGCAGCCTGTTCGCCAGCCGCGCCCGCGCCGTGCAACCGACTTCGATCTGGCGCAGTCGCTGCCCGCGGTGGTCGACATCTGCCGCCGCGTCGGCGGGCCTGCCGCTGGCCATCGAATGGGCCGCGGCCTGGATGCGCGTCTTGCCCGCCGCCGATCTGGCCCACGACATCGCCGCCGGCGCGGCAACGCTGGGCGGACGGCGGACCGACAGCGGTGTTCGAGTCGTCCTGGCGCCTGCTGACCGCGGCCGAACGCCAGGCCTATGCGTCGCTGGCCGTCTTCCGCGGGGGCTTCAGTCGCGAAGCGGCCGCGCAGGTGGCCGGCGTGCCGCTGTCGCTGCTGGCCGCGCTGGTCGACAAGTCGATGCTGCGTGCCAGCCCCAAGGGCGCCTGGATATGCACCCGCTGGTGCACGATCATGCGCGCAGCAAGCTCGCCGACCTCGAGCCAGTCGGCTCCGCTGGCCACCCAGCATGCGCACTGGTACCTCGCGCTGCTGCACCAGCGCGAGCCCGTGCCGACCAGCGAGTACGAGAACCTGCTGGCCGCCTGGCACCACGTGGTGCAACACCGCGATGGCGCCGCGGTCGAGGCGGCCCTGACCCGCCTGCAGTGGTCCACCGTCATGATGGGTCAGCGCAGGGACGCCGTGACCCTGCTCGAGGCCGCCGCAGCGCACTTCGGCCCGCACACCACGGCCGGGGCCAACCTGCAGGCCCATCTCGCCTGGATCCTGTTGTGGCTCGACGAGGACGAGCGCGCCCGCGCGCTGGCGCAGTGGCACTTGGCGTGCTGCAAGCCGCCGGCCACGCCAGCGGCAGCGCGATGTGCCTGCGCACGCTGGGCCACGCCGCGCGCCGCGCTGGCGACCCGCGCGCGCGGTGGCGCTGTTCGAACAGGCGCTGGCCCTGCCCCAGCCCGCGGGCCCGGGCGACCTGCGCGCCGCGCTGCTCGACGCGCTGGCGATGGCGCTGAACCAGAACGCCGAGTTCGAACGCGCGCGCGAGAACGTGCACCTGGCATTGGCGCTGAACGATGCCGTCGGCGACGATGTGCAGCGCATGTACAACCACTACAACCTGTCGCAGAGTCACTCGCTGCGCCGGTCAGGCCGAGCTGGCCTTGCCCTGGGCACGCTCAGCGCTGGAGATCGGCCAGTCCTGCGGGTTTCCGTTCTTCTCGCCGTACCTGCATGCCGAGCTGGCCCGCGTGCTGGCGGCGCTGGGGCGAGCTGACGAAGCCCGAAGCATGCCGCCATGGCGTACGCGCGTGCGCAGGACACGGGCGACAACGCAGCCTTGGCCGGCGCCTGCGAAGCCCGAGCACGCGTGGCCTGCTGCTCGGCGATCGGGTTGCGGCGCGCCACGCCGTGACCGAGGCGGTGCGCGCCAGCTTGGCCACGGGCAACCGTGCCATCGGCGCGGCGCTCCTGCCCCTGGCCTTGCAGGCCTTTGAAGGCGAGCCGCTAGCGGCCGCGCTGGGCCCAGGCGCCGGCGGCCGCGGCGCTGGCCGCGATCGCCGCGCACGTCATCGCTGGCTGAAGGCCTGAACGAGCAGCGAGGAACGCCGGTGCAACGCCGGTGCAACGGTCGCGCGCCTAGCCTTCACTGCATCCGACAGCCGCCGGGCTGCGAACACCGCACTGACCGCGCTCACCAGTGCATCCGTGACCATCCTCCTCGGCTTGTCGCTTCTTGTGAACGCGGTGAACGCGCGAGGTAAGTCGTGGTCGACCCTGCGATCCTGATCCTGTTTTCGGCGGCCAGCCTGCTGGTGCTGCTGACGCCTGGCCCGTCGGTCTTGTGCGCCGTGGCCTGCAGCCTGAACCAGGGGCGCAAGGCGGCCTGGTCTGCGTGCTGGGGCTTGAGGCCGGCATGCTGGTTCAGGTGGCCGCAGCGTCGCTGGGCATCTCGGCCCTCGTGCTGTCTTCGGCGTTGGCCTTCGATCTGATCCGCTACAGAGCAACCATGCCGCGGCGCTCAGCGGGTTGTTCTGCGCGAATTGGAGAACTCGGTGCATGGGTCGCCTGTCTGGGCCAGGCCATCATCGTGCCAATGATGCGGAAACCAGGTGCTGCAAAACCCTTGAAAGGCTTCTCGACATCATTGTCAGGAGACGACGCGTGCGCTCGCTCCAGCTTGCGCTGGCCGGGCAGTGGCAGAGCAAGGGCGGTACGACGCATCTGGTCGCGCGGCGCCTCGTCGACATGACGCCGCGGCTGGGCGCGGTGGCGACGAGTTCGCAGGGCTCTCGTAAACGGCGTGGTTCGCGGACTCAACCTGCCTGCGTACAGCAAGCGCGGACCCCTGGCGACGATGGTCCACGGTGGCTACGCGCTGTTGGCCGGCTCGCTCGGGCCACGGCTCGCGCCGCAGCGCTCGTCTTGCCCGATGGGTCGCGCCGTCTGGCCGCCGTCGTGTTCATGGGTCTGGGTTTGAACCTGGCCCTGGTCAGCGCCCCACCGGCCGGGGTTGCACGCCCGACGAGCGTCGACCTCGTCAACCAGGCACGACCTGACGTGCGGCCATCTGGTCCGCCGTGGACCCACGCGCCTGCGGCTCGAGCCGGGCCCGCTTCAACGGGTGCTTGCTGTGGGCTGAACTTGCGAATGGCCAAGGAGGTGACATGACATCGATTCCGTTGATCGTTCCTGCGTTGGTGCTCGGTCTGTGGTGCGCGTCCGCGTCGTCGGACACGGTGAACTCGCACCATCCGCATCCCGCGCGGGACCTGCACAACGGTCTACACGCGGATGTTTCCCGACCTGCCGCCCTTTGCGCCGCAGACCGACCGCGTGCGCAACGCCATGCGCCTGCTCGGTGCGAAGGGCGGCCTGCTCGACCCCTTGGACGACCTGTCGGACCCGGTGCAGTCGATCGTCGATCCGAGGCGCAGCGAGAACAACCGCGACAGCGCCACGATGACCGCCGGCATGACCTTCTTCGGTCAGATGCTCGATCACGACATCACGCTCGACCTGAGGTCACGGCTGCTCGATCGGGCGCGCCCGGAGCGCACGGTCAATTTCCGCAGCGCCGCGTTCGACCTCGACATGGTCTACGCCGACGGCCCGGACCGGTCGCCCGAGCTCTACGACCAGAGCTCGGGCGACATCAAGTTCGTCGTCGCGGCCATTCCGGGGTCGCCGGCGGCCTCGCGGCTGGGCGCACAACGCTACGACCTGCCGCGCGACTCGGCCGGCACCGCCCTCATCGGTGACAGCCGCAACGACGAGAACGTCATCCTGTCGCAGCTGCACCTGGCGATGCTGCGCTTTCACAATGCCGTCACCGATCACCTGCGAGCGATGCCGGAAAACGCCGGCGCTTCGCCCCTGCGCCCTGTTCGAGCAGGCGCGGCGCCTGGTGCAGTGGCACTACCAGTGGATCATCGTCAACGAGTTCCTCCCGTTGACCGTGGGCAAGGACCGCGTCCGCGCCCTGCTGCGCGACGGCACGAAGTTCTACGCCGTCGAGTCGGCGCGCGAGAACGACGGCGGGTACGACGGGCACGCGGCGGCACTCGCGCCGCTCACGCCACGGTCGTCCGGGCGCCGCGCCGCGCCGATGATCCCGGTCGAATTCTCGGCAGCGGCCTACCGCTTCGGCCACTCGCAGGTCCGGCCGAGCTACCGGCTGAACTTCGGCCCCGTCAGCGGTGGCGAGTTCTTCGCCTTCGTGTTCGACGATTCGCAGGACCCGACGGCGGGCGACCCGAAGACCTGCGCGGCGGCTTTCGCGCGCCCCGTCGCTTTGTCGACTGGCAGACCTTCTTCGACTTCGGCGACGGCAACGTCAGGCCGAACAAGCGGATCGACACCAAGATCTCGAGCATCTTGATGGCGCTGCCCGGATCGCTGCGCGCCGTCACCCGGGTCTGCCGACCGACGGCGTGCAGTCGCTGGCGTCGCGCAACCTGATCCGCCATGTCAATTTCGGCCTGCCCTCGGGCCAGGCCATCGCCGCCAGGATGAACCTGCCCGCGCTGACGGCCGCGCAGCTGCCCGAGCTGGCACGCCCGGGCCTGAGCGAGCACACCCCGCTTTGGTACTACGTGCTCAAGGAAGCCGAGGTGATGGAGGACGGTCAACGGCTCGGCCCGGTGGGTGCCGGCATCGTCGGCGAGGTCTTCGTCGGCCTGCTGCAGCTCGGACCGCTCGTCCTACCTGGCCGCGCGACCGCTATGGAGCCGACCCTGCCCTCGGCCGGTGGCGCGGGAACGTTTCGTATCACCGACCTGGCGACATGACCTCTGGATCATCGGCCTGGCCGACTTCAAGGCCAACAAGCGCGCCAGTGGCCGCACCCAAGACCTGGCTGACCTCGAAGCGCTCGATGACGGCAGCGACTGAGCGCCTATCGTCATCTGCTCGAACCTGCCGGGCCGCTGAAAGTAGTTCAGGCCTTCAGGTCGAGCAGGCTGCCGAGCATGCGGTCGTGCGCCTTCAGCGTCAGTACATTGGCTTTGAAGGCGTAGGTCGCGGCGATCTGCGTCACCACATCCTCGGCGAGCGCGTCACCGGTTTCGGCAGCCTGGCCGATCGAGACGACGACGCCGCCGCCTTCGGCCTGCGCCGACTGCTGCGCGAGCTGCCGCCGAAAGCCCGGCGTCTGCACATTGGCGATGTTGTGCCCGGCCGTCGCGAGCTGGCTCGAGGCGGCGTTCAGTCCGGACAGGGCGATCGAGGCAATCGGGCTCATGGGGGCTCTGCGTCCTCCATCGGCCGACGATGCGCCGACTTGAGCCCACCAGTGCCAACGTGTGCGACCGATGTCACGGCGCGCATGGAAGCCTCGAACACCGAAGCCCGTGCAACCGCCCTCGTCAGCTGAATACACTGCTGTCATGCCGCACAGTGTTTCGGGGACAGCATTGACAACTTCGCTGCCATGGACAACGGTGACAAACGCTTGGGTTGTCAGCGCCGCTTCGGCGCTGTTCTTGATCGTCGGTTGCGGAAAGAAGGAAGCCCCGCCTCCCATTGCGGCCGTGCGAGCGGAGACCGCCATGCCGCTCATCAAGACACAGTCGTCGGGCGTTCCCGTACCCGCAGAAGAACCCTCGGAAGAGGTTCTGCGAGAACTCGAGTTTCGACGATATGAAGCCATCGAGCGCGCAGGCGGACTGCACGTTACCGTGACGGCCACCGGCAAGTCACTGACGCTGCACCCGAAGCTCTACGCTGTTAGAAAACAATCCTGCAAGCGGACTGCCCAGCGCCCGGCCGGCTGGTACGAATGCTCGTTGATCATCAAGGTCAGCTTGAAGGCAGACGGCCGTGACCCGTCGGAACAGGGCGAACGCATCGGCGTCAAGTGGGATCCCAAGGGCAAGTGGGTCTTGCAATAGCCGGTCCATGCGCCTGCACGACCTCCGCCACCGCCTGCGCACCCTCGGTGCCAACCCCGCGCACGAGCAGCAGGTGGTGCGGCGCTGGGCACAAGCCAAGCCGCAGGACTGTGGCCGCCGGCGCATCGAGCACTACCTGCCACGTGCATTGCGCGAGGCGCTGCCGGCGCTCACCGACGAGCTCGCCGCACTGGCGCGCCTGCAGTCCGCACACCCCGCGGCCGACGGTGCGTCGCGGTTGCTGGTGGCGCTGCGCGATGGCCAGACGGTCGAGGCGGTGCTGCTGCCGCCTGGCGGCGGCAAGTCGCAGGGCCTGTGCGTGTCGACGCAGGTCGGCTGCGCGGTCGGTTGCGTGTTCTGCAAGACCGGCGAGGGCGGCCTCGCGCGGCAGCTGGGCAGCGCCGAAATCGTGGCGCAAGTGGCGCTCGCGCGCGCGCATCGCCCGGTCGACAAGGTGGTGTTCATGGGCATGGGCGAGCCGGCGCACAACCTGGACAACGTGCTCGAGGCGATCGAGTTGCTCGGCACGGCCGGCGGCATCGGCCACAAGAACCTGGTCTTGTCCACCGTCGGCGACGCGCGTGTGTTCGAGCGCCTCGCTGCGTTGCCGTCCGGCGCGGTCAAGCCGGCGCTCGCGCTGTCCTTGCACACGATGGACGACACGTTGCGCGCCAGGCTGCTGCCGCGTGCGCCGCGCATCACGGTCGAGGCGCTGATCGAACAAGGCGAACGCTACGCGCGCGCCGTGCGCTACCCGATCCAGTACCAGTGGACGCTGCTGGCCGGCGTCAACGACGGCGACGATGAACTCGATGCCATCGTCGCCAGGCTGCGCGGCAAGTACGCGCTGCTGAACATGATCCCGTACAACCGCGTCGATGGCTTGGCCTTCGAGCCGTTCGAGCGGCCGAGTGTCGAACGCTGCACGGCGATCTTTCGCACGCTCAACCAGCGCGGCGTGCTGACGCGGCTGCGCCAGTCGGCGGGGCAGGATGTCGATGCGGGCTGCGGCCAGTTGCGCTCGCGTGTGATCCGCTGATGCGCCGCCTGACCGACCGCCCCAAGCCCGCTGCGCCGGCCGGCGAAGCCCTACTTCGTGCCTTCGACGAGCGCGATGCGCCGCTGCAGCCGCTGCGCCTCGCCCGCATCAGCCGCCTTCTCCGCACGCAGCGCCTGCACCTTCAACCATGCCAGCAGCGGCCGGCGCCAGCCTTGCGCCGACGCGGTCTCGGTAGCGGCATCGATCAGCGCCGGACTGGCCTTGCCGGCCTGGAACAGCACGGCCACCGCGATCAATCGCGCCTGCGGGTCTTCGATCGACGACACGCCGGCCAGTGACGCCTCGCCGCCGCCGGCCACTGCCGCCGCCGCGGCCTGCTGCGCCGCCGGCAGGCGGGCGATGTCGTCGCTGGCGAGCGCGCGTGCGGCCAGATGGTCGGCATAGGCGCGCTCGACAGGTGTTGCATCGGCGCGCAGGGCCTCGAAGTGCTCGCAGGGCTCGAAGACCAGGCTGGCGACGCGGGCCGCGCAGCGCATCAGCTCGGCGCGCGCCAGCAACTCGGCGCGGCCGGTGCTCGACAGCGCGCGGCGCGCGCGCGCCATCTCGGCGTCGCTGGCCTTCGTCTCGCCCTCGAGGTAGGCCGTCGTTGCGCGCTCCATCGAGCCCTTGGCGTCGGAGCGCCATGCCGGCGGCACAGGTCCGCCCGCGCACGCTGCGAGCAGCGCGGCCGACGCCGTCAGCAACAACGAGGTGATCTTCATTTCAACTTCAACTCGGTCTCGCGCGCATCTTTGGCAAAAGGCCACTTGCGGTTGACCTCGTCGACCAGCGACTCGACCTTGCGCACCGTGGCATCGACCTCGCCGCGCAGCGTGTCGAGGTCGGTGGTGGCGCCGCGCACATTGCTGGCGGCGCCCTGCGCCTCGACGAGCACGGCGTCGACTTTTTTCAGCGTGTCGCGCGCGTCATTGAGCACCGCCGTCAACGATCGGCTGATCTCGGCCAAGGCAGCGCGGCTTTCCTTGACCAGGCCATCGGGACCGAGCACTTGCGCGTCGGCCTTCGCGGCCATGCCGTCCAGTCGCGCCAGCAGCGAGTTCACGCGGTCGATTGCGCTGGCGATCTTCTGCGTATCGATGTCCTTGCCCAGCAAGGCGCCCGCCGCGCCTTGCGGCGCATTGAGCTTTGCCGTCAACGTCTGCAGGTTGGCCAGGGTCGTGGCCAGCGGCGAGTCTTGCCCGGTCAGGCGGTTCAGGTTGCCGATCAGCTCCTTGGCCGCCGCCACCAGGATCGGCAGTTCCGAGGCCGTGTCGCCGACCAGCACCTTGCGCTCGGCGCCGTCGGGCAGCGGCGGGTCGTCGAGCACGCCGCTGTAGGCGCGCAGCGTGGCCCCGCCGACGAGGCCGCGCACGAGCGTGAACATGCTCGACGTGCGCAGCCAATGGGCGTCCTTCTTCGGCACGTCGATCAGGATGCGCGCCTCGCCCTGCGGCGACAGCTCGACGCTGCGCACACGGCCGATCGGAAAACCCGAGAAGGTCATGTCCATGCCGACGCGCACGCCTTCGGAATTGTCGACCGTCAGCACCAGGCGCTGCGTCTGCTCGAAGACGCCGCGCGCATAGAGCAGGTACAGCGCTGTGCCGCCGACGAGGGCCAGCAGCAGCGCCAGCAACAGGCCCGCCTTGACCTCGAGGTAACGCACGCCGCGCGGGGCGGACGTGGTGTTGTTGTCGCCGCTCATCGCATCAATAGTAGTTGCCGACCAGCGACAGCGCCTCGATCACCAATATCAGGAAGAACATGCGCACCAGCCCTTGCAGTTCGGCGCTGGCGGCTGCACTGCCGCTGGCGATGAGGCGCGCCGGCTGGATCAGCACCGAAGCCAGCGGCAGCAGCGCCACCGTGAGCGCCAGCCCGACGATCTTGAGCCCGAAGACGAGCGAGACGCCCGGGCCGAAGACATGGCCGACGGTGCGCGTGTAGGCCTCGAAGCCGGCCAGCGTGAAGCCGTACACCGCCAGATAGGCCAGCAGCAGCGTCACCGCACAGCTGATCGCCGCCAGCAGCAGCGCGCAGAAGACGCCGGCCGAGACGCGCGGCAGCACCTCGCTGCGCATCGGGTCGGTGCCGGCGCGCAGCAGCGCCTCCCACTGCCCGCTCGCGCGCAGCGTGGCGACCTCGCCGGCCAGCGGAATCGTGCAGCGCAGGGCGGCGAACAGCGCGGCGGTGAGCGGAATCAGCTCCAGCACCAGCACGCGGACTTGCATCTCGAGCGCGTACTGCGTCAGGCCGTAGCTGACCGATGTGACGAGCACGATGCGGATCACGACCAGGCTGAGCAGTGTGGTCAGCACGGTGAACCAGACCAGCGACGGCGCGGTGCCGAGGTAGGCGTGGCGCAGCAGCGTCTGCCGGTAGGCCGGCGTGTAGGTCGATGGCGACAGCGCCATCGCCAGCAGCTGCACGCCCAGGTGCACGATGCGCCACCAGTTGTGCAGCCAGCGACCGAGTGCGCGAACCAGATCGGTCAGCGCACTCTGCAGGGACGACGCGGGAGCCATGCAACCATGATAGGTCGCGCGGCTCGCGGCCAAGCCGCTGTTGCGTTGGGTCAATTGGCGTGCGATGGACTATGTGATATCGGCCTGCCGCGCGTAGCTCACCGTCAGCGCTTCCCAGACATGGCCATCGGGCTCGCTCCAGTAGACGATGCGCCCGCCATGCTGCGTGTTGACTTGCCCGTCCACCGCGCCATGCGGCGTGCTGCGGATGGCGATGCCGCGCGAGCGCAGCCGCACCAGCAAGGCATCGAAGTCGTCTTCACTGACGCGAAAACAGAAGTGCTGCACGGCAATTGGCGCGTCGTGCTGGTCGAAGTCGAGCGTCAGGCTCGCGTTGACGTAGACCGGGCAGAACGGCCCGAAGGCGGAGCGTTCTGCCCACGGCACGCCGAGCAGGTCGGCGAGCCGCTTCGCCGCAGCGGGGGCGTCTCGCGAGGCGACGATCGTGTGATCGAGCTCGATGCGGCCCACTATGCCTTGTGATGCACCGGCGCCAACCCGTAGACCGGCGTCGGCACGCCTTCCATGCGCGCCTTCAACTGCAGCGCCATGAGCAGCGAGTAGTGGCGGTTCTGGTGCAGGTTGCCGCCCTGCATCCACAGGTTCTTCTGCTGCGTCGGCTTCCACATGTTGCGCAGCTCGCCCTCCCACGGGCCCGGGTCTTTCTGCGTGCCCGAGCCGAGGCCCCAGCACTTGCCGACCTTGTCGGCCATGGCCTGGCTCGACGAGCTTGGCGATCCAGCCGTTCATCGAGCCGTAGCCGGTGGCCCAGACGATGAGGTCGGCTGTCAGCTTCGTGCCGTCGGCCATCACGATGCCGCTCGGCCTCGACGTGCTCGATGCGCGCCCGTCTTCAGCTTCACGCGGCCGTCGGCCACCAGCTCGCTGGCGCCGACGTCGATGTAGTAGCCCGAGCCGCGGCGCAGGTACTTCATGAACAGGCCCGAGCCGTCCTCGCCGAAGTCGAGCATGAAGCCGGCCTTCTCCAGCCGCTGGTAGAGATCGGCATCGCGCTCCTTCATCTGCTGGTAGACCGGCACCTGCAAGGCCGGCAGCGCCTTGTACGGCAGCGAGGCGAAGATCAGGTCGGCCGTGTCGGTGTCGATGCCGTTCTTCACCGCGGCCTCCGAGTACAGGCCGCCGAGCGCCAGGTCCATCAGCGTGTCGCTGCGCGCGATGTGCGTCGACGAGCGCTGCACCATCGTCACGTCGGCGCCGTTCTCCCACAGGTCGGCGCAGATGTCGTGCGCCGAATTGTTCGAGCCGACGACGACGCACGTTCTTGCCCTTCCAGCTCGGTGCCGGTTCGAAACGCGCTCGAATGCACCTGCTGGCCCTTGAAGCTGTCCATGCCCGGGTATTTCGGCAGGTTCGGGCACGCCGCTCATGCCGGTGGCGAACACCAGGTGCTTGGGCCGCAGCGTCAGCGTTTCCGGCTTGCCGCTCGGCGTGTCGGCCTTGCGCTCGACGGTGACTTCCCACTCCTGCTTGGTCTCGTCCCACTGGCGCTTGTCTGCACTCGGTGCTGGTCCAGTAGTTGAGCTCCATGACCTTGGTGTACATCTCGAGCCAGTCGCCGATCTTGTCCTTGGGCGAGAACACCGGCCAGTCGTCGGGGAACGGCAGGTACGGCAGGTGGTCGTACCAGACCGGGTCGTGCAGGCACAGGCTCTTGTAGCGCTTGCGCCAGCTGTCGCCGGGGCGCGGATTCTTCTCGATGATGACCGTCGGCACGCCGAGCTTCTTCAGCCGCGCGCCGAGGATGATGCCGGCCTGCCCGCCGCCGAGCGATCAGCGCGTAGGGCTGCTCGGCTGAAGCCGAGCGTGCGTGCTCGCTCCTGCTTTCCTCGAGCCAGGTCTTGCGGCCGGCATGCACGCCGTGCTCGACGCCCTTGGGCCGCGCCTCGCGCTTCTTCTCCTCGAAGCCCTTCAGCTCCTGGCATCGTCGTCAGCAGCGTCCAGGCCTTGCCGTCGATCAGGCGCAGGTGGCCCTTGCCGCGTGCACGTCGCGGTCTCGAAGGTGAACCAGCCTTCGGTCACGCCGCCGGCTTCGCTGGCCTCGCCGAGCAGTTGCCAGTTCGATGGTCTGGTATTCGGCGCCGTGGCAGCGAGCATCTCGCGGATCTGATCGCGGCCCTCGGCGGTCTTCAGGTTCCAGGTGAACGACACCAGGTCGCGCCAGTAACTCTCGTCGCCGAACATCGCGGCGGCGGCGGCGTGGTCGCCCTGCGTGAGCGCCGCGCCGAAATCATCGAGCCACTGCTGCACCGTGGCGCTGGGGGATGCTGCCGTCATCGCGAGTCTCCTGACAATCTGAATTCGCCGCGGCCTCGAACCCGGCCGCCGGGTCGGGCGACTCTAGTCCTGCGGGCGGTGCCGGCGCAAGCCCGGCCGCGCTGGATCAGCGCCGCTCTTCGCGCGCCTGGGCCAGCGCGGCGTCGAGCTCGGCTTCACTGATGCGTTTCAAAACGCAAAAGTTGGCCTTGCTGATCGTGCTGGCTTCAAAGGCGCGCAGCAACAGCGCGCGCTCGCGCTGCGCCGGGTCGGCCGGCAAGGGCGTGGGCGCTGGCGCCTGATTCGGCGGACGCACCGCGTCGTCGCGCCGTGGCGGTTGCGGCGGTCGCGGTGCGCGGTGCTCGCGTGGCTCGGGGCCATCGCGGCGTCGCGGTTCGCGGCGTGGCTGGTCTTGGCGCGGCGGGCGGCGCGCCTCGGGCTGGTGGGGGCGGCGCGGCGGCGCATCGTCGCCCGCAACCGGCAGCGCTTCGTCGTGCTGCGGCAGCGTTGCACGGCGCGGCTGTTGCGCTGCGCGCCGCTCGGCGGCAATGGCGTGTCGCCGCGCCAGCTCGTCGACTGCCGCATTGCGGTGTTCATCGGCAATCTCGCCGGCCGGCTGGCCGTCGAGATCGAAGCGTTGTGCACCTGGCGCAGCCAGCGCCTTCAAGTAGGCGTTGGTCGTCGTGTAGCGCGAAAAGAAGATGCCGAGCACGCGCTTGCTGAACTCGCCCGGCGCGCGCGCCTGGATGTCGGCATGGATGCGCAGCTTGATCGGCTTGAACGGTCCGGGGGCGCCCGGGGCGATGAACAGCGCCGGGAACAGCGCCGCCAGGCGCGCGCCACACTCGGCGGGCGAGACGACGCCGCTGGGGGTGGCTGCACTGGCCGCGGGCGTGGCCGTGGATGGCTCGCCGGTCGTTGGCGCGGCGGCGGCATCGGCAGGGCTGCCGGGGATGTCAGCTTCTGGAGGCTGCTCGTGGGGCTCGGTGTTCATCGGCGGCGATTGTCGTGCACGCCAACGCGGTTGCGCCATCCTGCGGCCGGCATGTTCCTGATCGCCGTCGGCATTCGCCGGGTGCGAGCCGGCGCGCTCGGCGAGAATGCCGGCATGGCTCAAGTTTTCTGCATCGCCAATCAAAAAGGCGGGGTCGGCAAGACCACCACCACAGTCAACCTCGCTGCCGGGCTGGCCAAGGTCGGCCAGCGCGTGCTGGTCATCGATCTCGACCCACAGGGCAACGCCACCATGGGCTCGGGCATCGACAAGCGCGCGCTCGAGGCCTCGGTGTACGACGTGCTGCTCGAGTCGTCGACGATCGCCGAGGCCCGCCGGCGCACCGACAAGGGCGGCTACGACGTGCTCGGTGCCAACCGTGAACTGGCCGGCGCCGAGATCGAGCTGGTCAGCGTCGAGCGGCGCAGCGAGCGCCTGCGCGGCGCGCTGCTGGCGGTCGACAGCGAGTACGACTTCGTGCTCATCGACTGCCCGCCGTCGCTGTCGCTGCTGACCTTGAACGGCCTGTGCAGCGCCAACGGCGTCATCGTGCCGATGCAGTGCGAGTACTTCGCGCTCGAAGGCCTGACCGATCTGGTCAACACGATCCGCCAGGTCCATGCCAACCTGAACCCGCAATTGCAGATCATCGGCCTGCTGCGCGTGATGTTCGACAACCGCATGACCTTGCAGCAGCAGGTCAGCGAGCAGCTCAAGTCGCACTTCGGCGACAAGGTCTTCGACGCCGTGATTCCGCGCAACGTGCGCCTGGCCGAAGCGCCGAGCTATGGCCAGGCCGGCGTGGTCTTCGATCCGAGTTCGCGTGGCGCGCAAGCTTACGTGGCGTTTGCCAGTGAGATGGTCACGAGGTCTCAGCAGCTCGGCTGATGGGCGCGGCAAACTTTTCGGCTGGGGAGCTTGTCGCCCCGCTGGCCGCCGAATTGGCCGGCAACCGCGGCCTCAACCCGGACTTCGACCGCAAGCTGTTGATTCGCGCCGAAGACGCCGGGCTCAACGCCAGCGCGCCGCCGCAGCAGTTGTGGCTCGACGGCTGGCTGGTGCGCTTCTCGCCCGGCAAGGCCAAGCGCGCGCGCTGCATCAACGCGGTGGCCACGGGCCGGCTGTCGGTGGGCCACAAGCTGGCGCGCGCTGAAGGCGTATTCGTCGAAGCGCAGTTGCCGATGGTGGTGCGCATCACACCGTTCACGCGGCCGGCCGGCCTCGACAGCGAACTGGCGGCGCGCGGTTTCGCTGCCATCGACGACACGCGGGTGATGATCGCGCCGCGCCTGGGGCACCTGTTGCCGCCGAGGCTGCCGAAAGTGCCCGGCGGACTGAAGTGGGCCGCACTCGGCCATGCGGCGATGGCCGAGGCCGTCGGCGCCCTGCGCGGCTCGCCGCTGTCGCAACGCGCCGCGCATGCCGAACGGCTGGCCATCGCGCCGGTGCCGTTCAAGGCCCTGGCCATCAAACGCGCCGAGGACGGCGTGCTCCTGGCCTGCGGCCAGAGTGCCAGCGAGGGCGATCTGGTCGGCTTGTACGACGTCTTCGTCACCGAGGCCGCACGCGGCCTGGGGCTGGGCAGCGTGTTGTGCACCCAGCTGCTGACTCACGCCCGCGACGCCGGCGCCCGAAGCGCCTACCTGCAGGTCGAAGCCGACAACCACGCCGCACGCGCCGTCTACGCCCGCCTGGGTTTTGCCGACGGCTACGGCTACCACTATCGAATCCGTCGAGGCTGACATGCACCTCGACATGTCGACCGCGCTGCTGTTCACGGCGATGGTGGCCCTGGTCAATGCGTCGGCGATGACCCTGCTGGCGCTGCGCGAACGCTCGCCCTACCTTCGCGATTGGGCGGCCAGCTTCTTTCTCGTCGTCGCCGGCCTGGCCATGCTCGGCTTGAGCGGCACGGTGCCGCCGGCGGCCTCGATCTTCTTCGGCAGCACGCTGGCCGCCCTCGGCGGTGCGGGCCTCTTTGTCGGCCTGAGCCGCTTCATGCGGCGGTCGGTGCCGTGGTTGCCATTGGCGGTGGTCATCGTGGCGGCGCTGCTGGCGATCGCCTGGTTGAGCATCGGCGTGGACGACACGGCCGCTTACTTGCGGCGGCGCGTGATGGTGTTCTCGGCCCTGATCGCGCTGCTGTCGGCGCCCTGCGTCTGGCTGATCGTCAGCCATGCCCGGCGCGAAGGCACGGTGCTCAGCGTCATGGCCCTGGTGGCCGAGCTGCTGCTGGTCGGCCTGGCGCTGCTGCGTATCACGGTCACCGACGCCTCGGCAGCCCAGGGCGGGTTCCTGGACGCACAGACGCGCAGACGTGCTGTTCGTGATGGCCTTCGGCCTGGCGCACCTGCTGCAGGGCTATGGCTTCATCAGCCTGCACGTCGGCCAGCTGCTGCGGCGCGTGGCCGCGCAGGCCAACACCGACGTCCTCACCGGACTGCCCAACCGCCGCGCCTTCGAAGACGCCTGGCGGCGCATGGTGCAGCGCGCGCAGCGCGACAGCACGCCGCTGGCGTTGATGGTGATGGACATCGACCACTTCAAGCGCGTCAACGACACCCATGGCCACGCCGCCGGCGACGAAGCGCTGCGCGTGCTCGGCTGGGCGCTGAAGAACCACCTGCGCCAGGGCGACCTGTGCGCGCGCCTGGGCGGCGAAGAGTTCATCTTCGCGATGCCCGGCGCCGCGCCCGAGGTGGGGCGCGCGCGTGCCGAGCAACTGCTGCACATGCCGCTGATGTACGGCGAGAACGGCGCCGGCGAGCCGCTCGCGGTGACGCTGTCGGTGGGCCTGACCGAGTGGCGCGCCAGCGACGTGGCGCCGCATGTGACGATCGCGCGCGCCGACGCGGCGCTCTACGAGGCCAAGCGCGACGGGCGCCACCGAGTTTGCGTGGCGCCTTGATGCACCCCGGCAGCCGCCGCGGAACTGCCTCTGCCAGGCCGCTGGCGGCGCCCCCTGGGGGGGAGCGGCGAAGCCGCTTCGGGGGGGATTCATATCAGGGGCTTCAAGCCCTCGAGCAGCGTCGGCACCAGCTCCGAGACCGTCGGGTGGATGTGCATCGTGCGCCGGATCGTCGTGTAAGGCTGCCCGGCGGCCATGACGTCGAGCAGGCCGTGGATGACCTCGTCGGCGTTGAGGCCGATCATCGTCGCGCCGAGGATGTGCTGCGTCTGCGCATCGACCAGCACCTTCATGAAGCCCTGCGTCTCGCCGGCCTCGCGGGCGCGGCCGACGCGGCTCATCGGCATGCGGGCGATCAGCGCCGGCTTGCCGCTGGCGCGGACCTCGGTTTCGCTCATGCCGATGCGCGCCAGCGGCGGATCGATGAACAGCGCATAGACGGCGATGCGGTCGCTGACCCGGCGCGGATCGTTGTCGAACAGGTTGGCGGCGACGATCTCGAAGTCGTTGTACGAGGTGTGGGTGAAGGCGCCGCGGCCGTTGCAGTCGCCCAGCGCCCAGACGCCATGGGCGCTCGTGCTGCGCAACTGGTCGTCGACCGTGATGTAGCCGCGGCCGTCGGTGGCGACGCCCGCCGTTTCGAGACCCAGCTCTGTCGTGTTGGGCGTGCGGCCGACGGCCAGCAGCAGGTGCGAGCCGGTGACGTCGGGCTCGCCGCTTTCACAAGCGGTGTGCACGCGCACGCCGGCCGTGCCCTCGCGGGCCACCGACAGGCACTGCGCGCCAGTGCGGATGACGATGCCTTCGGCCTCGAGCATGCGCTGCACCTCGGCCGAGACTTCTTCGTCCTCGCGTGCGATCAGGCGCGGGCCCATCTCGCAGACCGTCACCTTCGAGCCGAAGCGGCGGAAGATCTGCGCGAACTCGAGGCCGATGTAGCTGCCGCCGATCACCACCAGGTGCTCGGGCACCTGGTCGAGCTCGAGGATGCCGCGGTTGTCGAGCGCGTGCACGTCGGCCAGGCCCGGCATCGCCGGGCGCAGCGGCGTGCCGCCGACGTTGAGGAAGACGCGCGGCGCTGTGAACACCTGCTCGCCCACCGCCACCGTGTGCGGCCCGGTGAAAACAGCCTCGCCCTGGACGACGCGGAGCTTGTCCGTGCTGCCCAGCCAGGACGCCAGCGATTGGTGCGAGGCGGCGATGATGCGGTCCTTGCGCGCCCGCACCGCGGCCATGTCCACACGCACCGGCGCGTCGAGGACCACGCCCCACTCGGCCGCGCGCCGCGCCACCTGCGCCGCGCGCGCGCTGGCGACCCAGGTTTTCGTCGGCACGCAGCCGTTGTTGACGCAGGTGCCGCCGAGCGGGCCGCGCTCGATCAGCACCGTCTGCCAGCCTTCGCGGGCGCAGCGCACGGCCAGCGCCGGGCCGGCCTGGCCGGCGCCGATGACGATGGCGTCGATCTCCTGGTGTCGTTCGGGCATGGCGATCTCCTGCGCGGCGGCAGCGGCCGGGTTCCTTCTGTCGCTGCGTGGTCGCCGTTATTACACAGCCTGCGCCGAGGCGCCTCAGCGCCGCGGGCTCGGCATCACTTTAGGCTTGCCGGGGCCGAGATCGCCGGCGGCGCGCGCCGACAGGTAGGCATACAGGTCGAGCACATGCGGCGGCACCTCGGCATCGCCGCCCCAGGCCGGCATCAGCACCCGGCCGCGCGCGGCCTGGCGGTCGCGCTTCAGGATGTCTTCGAGCGTGGCTTCGCGGGCCTGCGCGCTGTCTTCGTCGGCCGGCGAGACCAGGCGGTAGCTGGTCAGCACCTTCGACGCGAAATCACGTGGCGTCATCGTCGGGATGCGTTCGAGCAGGTTCGGCGCCACGCTGGTGCCGACTGCGTCGACGCCGTGACAGGCGTAGCAGGTGCTGTGGAACAGGCGCCAGCCGGCGTAGGTGCCGCGATCGACGCGGCCCTTGACCACGCGGTACTCGCCGGGCATCAACGGCGCCTCGCGCTGCGGCTGGGCAGCGGCGGCAGCCATGGCCAGGCACAAGGCGGGAACCACGATCCAGGGCAGCGCTCGAACCATCGATGGATTCTCACGGCGCACCCGGCGAAATGCTTGCGCGCGATCAATGTTGGCCACCGGTGCGAAAATCAGCGCCCACGACTACGAGGGGCGGACCATGGAACTGAAAGTGCCGATCGCGCTGTGCGTCGAGCAGACCGACGAGGTCATCAACGGCAGCGGCCTGCTCGACCTGGCCAGCGGCGACATCGTCAAGGTCGACTACAAGGACTGGGACGTCGCCCAGCGCGGCCTGCCCTGGGACAGCGCCGACTACGAATTCACCAGCGGCACACTGACGCACAACGGCAAGGACGTCGAGTTCAGCGTCGAGATCAACAAGACCACCGGCCAGTTCTCGGTCAATGCCAACGAGCTGTTGGAGATCAAGCTGAAGGCGGCGCAGCTGTTTGCGGGGATGACGGGGGCCGATGTGCTGGCGAATGCGACCGGACGAAAGCACTGAGCAAGCGCGCTGAAAACTCAGCTCGAACGGTGCAGGTCAAGCGCGTTGCTGACCCTGGCGGCGATTCTCAGCGACGCCGTCAACCCCGGCGACTCGATGCCGAAGAGGTTCACCAGCCCGGGCACGCCGTGCACCTCGGGGCCGTCGATGCGGAAGTCGCCTGCCGCCTCGCCGGGGCCGACGATCTTCGGGCGCAGGCCGCTGTAGGCCGGCGCGAGGGCGCCGTCGCGCAATGCGGGCCAGTAGCGGCGGATCTCGCGCGCGAAGCCGGTGGCGCGTGACGCGTCGACGGCGTAGTCCTCCGCGGCGCCTTCGGGCAGCCAATCGACATCCGGACCGAAGCGACCCTGGCCGCCGAGGTCGAGCGTGAAGTGCACGCCCAGGCCGGCGCGGTTGTGCATCGGGTAGACCAGGCGCGAGAACGGCGCGCGGCCGCTGAGCGAGAAGTAGTGGCCCTTGCACCAGCGCGTGCGCGGCACGTGCGTTGCTTCGAGGCCGTCGATGCGCGAAGCGACGGCGCCGGCATGCAGGCCGGCGGCGTTGATCAGCATCCGCGTGGCCAGGCGCATCGGCTCGGCGCCGCCGACGCGCACGTCGAAGCCATAGGGCGTCACCGTCGCACCGTCGAATGGGCTGTGAAACGCGAACACGGCGCCATGGTCTTCGGCCTCGCCCTGCAACGCCAGCATGTAGGCGTGGCTGTCGATGATGCCGGTCGAGGGCGAATGCAGCGCCGCCACGGCCACCAGCGCCGGCTCCATCGAGCGGGCGTCTTCGCCGCTGATCAGCCGCGCGTCGCCGACGCCGTTGGCCAGGGCCTGGGCGTGCAGCGCTTCGAGCGCACTCACCTCGCTGTCCTCCACCGCGACGACGAGCTTGCCGCAGCGCCGGTGCGCGATGCCGCGCCCGGCGCAGAACGCGTAGAGCCGTTCGCGGCCCTCGAGCAGAGCTGCGCCTTCAGCGATCCCGGCGCGTAGTAAAGCCCGGCGTGGATGACTTCGCTGTTGCGCGAGCTGGTGCCGGTGCCGATGCCTTCGGCCTGGTCGATGACGATCACCTCATGGCCGGCCAGCGCCAGTTCGCGCGCGATCGCCAGGCCGACGACGCCGGCGCCGATGACCAGCGCATCGACGCTGTCCATGCCGACGGCCGGGCCTTCGACCACGCTCGGCTACAAGCCCGCGCCTTCGTCAACCCCCAGGTGCAGGTTCATGCACTGCACCGCGGCGCCGCTGGCACCCTTGCCGAGGTTGTCTTCGCGCGCGATCAGGATCGCCTGCGTGGCGTCGGCAAAGACGAAGATGTCGATGCGGTTGCTGTCGTTGGCGCCCTGCACATCGAAGAAACTCGGCTCGGTGATGGCCGGGTCGCTCAGCGGCATCACGCGGACGAAGCGCTCGCCCTCGTAGTGGCGCTCGAAGGCGTGCACCAGCGCTGCGCCGTCGGTGCCCGCCTTGAGCTGCGACAACTGCAGCGGCACGCTGACCGCCAGCCCCTTGTAGAACGGGCCGACGATCGGCATGAACACCGGCTTGGTCGTGAGGCCGCTGTAGGCCATCATTTCCGGCACATGCTTGTGGCTCAGCTTGAGGCCGTAGGGCCGCGGCGCGTCGAGCTGCGCAGCACGGCCCGCGGCTTCGTACTCCTCGATCATCTTCTTGCCGCCGCCCGAGTAGCCGGTGATCGACGTCGCCGTCAGCGGCTGCTCGCGGGCGACGATGCCGGCATCGACCAGCGGCCGCAACAGCGCGATGAAGGCCGTCGAGTGGCAGCCTGGGTTGGCAATGCGCTTGGCCCTTTTCAACGCCTCGCGCTGGCCCGGCGCCAGCTCGGGGATGCCGAACACCCAACCCGGCGCGACGCGGTGCGCGGTGCTGGCGTCGATGACGCAGGTCTTGGGGTTGGTGACCAGCGCCACCGCCTCCTTGGCCGCCGCGTCGGGCAGGCACAGGAAGGCGACATCGGCGGCGTTGAGCAGGCGCGCGCGCTCGGCCGCGTCCTTGCGCTTGCCGGCGTCGATCTTCAGCAGCTCGATGTCGCTGCGCGCGGCCAGGTACGTCGTGGATGCGCAGGCCGGTGGTGCCTTCCTGGCCATCGACAAAGACGGTGTGCTGTTTCATGGCAGCTAGGATAAGTCAATGAAGGCTGCGACGCGCGTCTTGCTCTTGCCCGGCTGGCTCGACTCCGGCCCCGGCCATTGGCAGACGCTGTGGGAGACGCGGCATGGCGATGTGCGCGTGGTGCAGAGCGACTGGGTCTGGCCGAAGCGCGGCGACTGGATGGCCCGACTCGAAGATGTGCTGCTGGAAGACGACAGCCCGGCGCTGCTGGCCGCGCACAGCCTGGGCTGCCAGCTCGTTGCCGCCTGGGCCGCGCATTCGCAGCACACGGCGCGCGTGAAGGGCGCGCTGCTGGTGGCGCCGCCCGACATCGAGCGTGATGACATGCCGCCCAACCTGCACCCCTGGCGGCCGATCGTGCGCCGGCGGCTGCCGTTTGCGGCGATCGTGGTGACGAGCCGCGACGACCCGTATTGCGACCCCGAGCGCAGCGCGCAGATGGCGCGCGACTGGGGCGCCGAGTGCATCGGCATCGGCGCGCGCGGCCATATCAACGGCGAGTCGGGCTTGGGCGACTGGCCCGAGGGCCGCTCCTTACTTGAGCCGTGGCGCGACTGAACGACAATCCGCGAATGACACTACGGCGCTCGGATGAAACAGCCCCCAGCTCACTGCGTTCGCGTCCCCCGAGGGGCAGAGTGCCAGGTCCAAGCCCGCCTGCGCGGCTTGGACGACACGAGGGGCATCGCGTCTCGCGATGCCGCGGCCTGCAAGGCTGTCAGTACCTTCGACGGCCGGGCGGTACTGACATGGCAATGAAGAACCGACCCAAGGGCCTGGGCATGGGCCTCGAAGCGCTGCTCGGGCCGACGGCAGGCAGCGCGCCTGCTGCCGCCGCGGCGCCGAGTGGTGAGCCGAGTGTGCTGAAGCTGAGCGCGCTGCGGCCCGGCCGTTATCAGCCGCGCACCCGGATGGACGAGGGTTCGCTCTACGAATTGGCCGAGAGCATCAAGAGCCAGGGCGTCATGCAGCCGGTGCTCGTCCGCCCGGCCGGCGAGGGTGTCTACGAAATCATCGCCGGCGAGCGCCGTGTGCGGGCGGCCAAGCTGGCCGGCCTCGACGACGTGCCGGTGCTGGTCAAGGTCGTTGCCGACGAGGCCGCGGCGGTGATGGCGCTGATCGAGAACATCCAGCGCGAGGACTTGAACCCGCTCGAAGAAGCGCAGGGCCTGAAGCGCCTGGTCGACGAGTTCCAGCTCACGCACGAGCAGGCCGCGCAGGCGGTGGGCCGCTCGCGCAGCGCGGCGTCGAACCTGCTGCGCCTGCTCAACCTGACGGCGCCGGTGCAGCAGATGCTGATGGCCGGCGATGTCGAGATGGGCCACGCGCGCGCGCTGCTGGCGCTCGATGCGGCGCAGCAGATCCTGTGCGCCAACGAGGTCACGGCGAAAAAACTCTCGGTGCGCGAAACCGAAACGCTGGTCACGAAGTGGGTTGGCAGCAACGGCAGCCGCCAGGCGCCGCCGCCGCGCGCCAAGCAGGAAAAGTCGCGCGATATCGTGCGCCTGGAAGAAGCGCTGGCCGACAAGCTCACGGCGTCGGTGGACATCCGCGTCCTGCGCAAGACCCGGCGCGGCGAACAGGGCGAGATCGCCATCGCCTTCGGCTCGCTCGACGAGCTCGGCGGGCTGCTCGACAAACTGGGCGTCGTCGACCGCTGAGCGTGTGTCCGCGCCGGCCCTGATGATTTCGGCCGGCGGCAACGACGTCGCCCGTGTCGCGGCGACATCGCCATGGCGACGGCGATTTGACCCACCAACCAGGAGAGCTTGCTCGATGAATTTGCGTACCACGGTGTTGGCGGCCGTTGCCGCGTTTGCCGCGATCAGCGGGGCCCACGCCCAGCAGGCATCGGCTCCGGAAATGCCCGCGGCGACGCCGGCCCCCGCGCCGATGGCCGCGCCCGAGCCGGCGGCCGAAACCAAGACGAGCAACCCACCGGCTGCGGCCGCCAGCGGCGATGCCAGCGAAGGTCGGGTTGCCCATTACGGCGCCAAGTTCAACGGCCGCAAGACGGCCAGCGGCGAGCGCTTCAACGCCAGCGCGATGACGATGGCGCACAAGTCCCTGCCCTTCGGCACGCGCGTCAAGGTGACCAACCTGGCCAACAAGAAGAGCGTCGTCGTGCGCGTCAATGACCGCGGCCCGACGGCGCCCGACCGCGTCGGCGACCTGAGCACGGGTGCGGCGCGCAAGATCGGCATGACCCGGGCCGGCGTCGTCGACGCCCGCCTCGAAGTGGTCGGCCAGGCCAAAGCGGCCCGGAAATAACGCGGCGCCGGGTCTGGGCCATGCCGCTCGTCACCATCCGCATTGCTCGCCGCGATGCGCCAACCACGCCAGAGCAGAAGGCCCGGCTGATTGCCGGCGTGACCGACGTCGTGCAGGCCGTGCTCGACAAGCGCCGCGACAGCGTCACCGTGATCATCGACGAGGTCGATCCCGACAACTGGGGCGTGGGCGGGCAGACGGTGACGCAGGCCCGCGCAGCCAGCATGCCGCGCGGCAGCGGCTGAGCGGCATGACGCGCCCCCGGGGCTGGGGCCTCGCGCGCGCGCCAAGCCGCGCCTAGACTGTGCACATGGCCCCAACCTTCATGCTGACCGCCCGGCGGATGACCCGCGCGGCACTGATCGCCCTCGCCTTCGCTGGTGCGGCCGGAGGCGCTGCCGCCGCCGCATCCAGGTCAACGGCCGCGCCGACCGAGGACGACGCGGTCGCGGCCTTGGTCGGCGAACTCGTCTTCCACGCCGATCTGTTGATCGCGCTCGACCGTCTGTGCCCACGCGGCCCTGCCACCGACTGGCACGGCACGCTGGCCAAAGCGGTGCAGCAGGCCTACTCGCCGCAGTTGCGCGCGCTGTCGCGCCGACTCGGCGCCAAGGCCGGCGCACAACTGGTACGTGAACGCGGGGGCTGCCAGACGCCGGGCTTCGCAGCGGCCTACGACGAGTCGCAGGACGAGTACCGCGAACTGCAGCAGCGCTGGCGCGCGCTGGGCGAGTGATCGACTGCGCGGCCGCGCTCAGTAAGTCGCTCGGCCACCCGACAGATCGAGCACCGATCCGGTCGTGAACGAGCAGTCCTCGCTGGCCAGCCAGGCGATCGCCGCCGCAATCTCATGCGGTTCGACAAATCGGCCCATCGGGATCTTGGACAGCATGTAGTCGATGAACTCGGGCTTCATCTGATCGAAGATGGCCGTCTTGGCGGCCGCAGGGGATACCGCATTGACGAGGATGCCCTTGGTCGCCAGCTCCTTGGCCAGCGATTTCGTCAGCGCGATCAGGCCGGCCTTGCTGGCGCTGTAGTGGCTCGCATTCGGGTTGCCTTCCTTGCCGGCCACCGAGGCCACGTTGACGATGCGGCCGTAGCCCTGCTTGATCATCGCCGGCACGATGGCGTGGCAGGTCAGGTACGGCGCGACGAGGTTGACTTCGATCGTGCGCCGCCATGTCGCCGGCTCGAGTTCCCAGGTTGGCGCGTTGCCGCCGGTGATGCCGGCGTTGTTGACCAGGATGTCGATGCGCTCGTGCTGCGCCAGCGCCTTGGCGGTGGCCGCGGCCACGGCTGCGGCGTCGGTCAGCTCGACCCGTGCCGTGCTGGCTGCGGCACCGAGTGCGCTCTGCGCCTTGGCCAGCGACTCGGCGTCGATGTCCCACAGCACGGCCTTGGCGCCCGAGCGCAACGAAGCGCTCGGCCACGGCATAGCCGATGCCCTGCGCGCCGCCGGTGATGACGGCGACGCGGCCCTTCAAGTCGATGGTGTTCATCGTTGCGAGCCTTCTCGCGTCAGCGATGTATTGACGGATGATGTCTTCGAACGAGGCATCGGCCTGCAGACCGAGTGCATTCGCCCGCTGCGCGCTCGCACCCTGGGGCCAGTTGGCGACGATGCCGGCGATGCGCTCGTCGCGCTGCGAAGCGCACCCGCGCACGCACCTCGGCGCCGGCCACGGCTTCGAGCGCATCGAGCATCTGCTGCACCGTGACGTTGAGCGCCGGCAGGTTGAGCGCCAGCGCGGCCGTACGAAGGCCGTCGCGGCTGGCCTCGTAGACTGCGATCAGGCCGTCGATCGTGCGCTGCCGGCGACGACACCGGGTGCGACACGCTCGGCGATCGACCGGGCAGATCGCCTCGACGCCGGCCAGCGGCTCGCGGATGATGCCGCTGAAGAACGACGACGCGGCGGCGTTGGGCCGGCCCGGGCGCACCGTCACCGTCATCAGCCGCGCCGCGCGGCCGTCGATGAAGCCCTTGCGCGTGTAGTCGGCGATCAGGTGCTCGCACATCAGCTTCTGCGTGCCGTACGAGGTCTGCGGCGTCGGCAATGTGTCGTCGGCGACGATGGCGGGCAAGGGCACTGCCGGGGTCGGGGCCGAAGACGGCCACCGAGCTGGAGAAGACGAGCGCGCGGTGTGTTGCCGGCGCTGCGCAACGCAGTCCAGCAGCGCGCGCGTCGAGTCGAGGTTCGAGCGCATGCCGAGGTCGAAGTCGAGTTCGCACTCGCCGCATGACCGCCGAGGCGAGGTGGAACACGCCGTCGAAGCGCTCGGCCGCAAAGCCCGCGCATTGCTCGAGCAGCGGCCCGGTGAGCGCGCGCACGCGCGGCATCGGCC
The DNA here is from genome assembly GCA_963706685.1 of uncultured beta proteobacterium. Lineage (GTDB taxonomy): Bacteria > Pseudomonadota > Gammaproteobacteria > Burkholderiales > Burkholderiaceae_C > CADEEN01. The sequence goes on along the minus strand of CAVPMY010000016.1, from coordinate 32,184 downwards.
GTCAGATCGGCCGGCGGCGCGAACTGGTCGGCCAGCACGAGTTGCTCGATGCGCTGCCCGCCGAGCGTGCCCTTGGCGAGCAAGGTGCGCGCCAGCCGCGCGCCGACGAAGCCGGCGCCGCCGGTGATCAGAAGTTTCATGAGGAGGTCTCCCGGCGCCGCTGCGGTTTCGCGCGGGGCTTCTTGACGATCACGCGCTTCACGCGCGAGGGCTTGATGACGCCGCTGACGATCAAGCCGTCGCTCGCCGTTCAAGTGGTGCTCGATGGCCGCCGCCGCGTGCCGCCTTGGGGTCGCCGGCGACGATGGCGGCGACGATGGCGCGGTGCTCGCGCCGCACCTGCGCCATGAAGTCGGCGCGTTTGCGATTCATTGCCCTTGGTCACCGTCATCGCGTCGCGCAAGTACGCTTCGAGGATGCCGAGCAGGTGCACGAACTGTGGGTTGCCGGTGGCTTGGCCGATGGCGCGGTGAAAGCCCAGATCTTCTTCGACGCCGAGCTCACCGCGTTCGGTGGCGGCGTCGATGGCCAGCAGCGCGCGATTGCAGCGCCGCCTGCTGCGCCCGCGTGGCGCGCTGCGCCGCCAGCGCCGCGATCTCGCCTTCGATGACGCGCCGCAGTTCGACCATCTGCACCACGGCATCCATCGACTCGAGCAGCTTGGGGTCGAAAGCCAAGGCACGGTGCGCTGGCGGTTGGGTGACGAAAACCCCCGAGCCCTGGCGCGAGCGCACCAGCCCCTGCGACTTCAACTGGTGCACCGCCTCGCGGACCACGGTGCGCGACACGCCGTGCGCCATCGCCAGCTGGTGTTCGGTGGGCAGGCGGTCGCCGGCGGCGAGCTTGCCGCCATCGATCTGCGCCTCGATCAGCGCGGCCAGGCGATCCGACAGCCGCGAGGCTTCGAGCCGCATCGACGGTGGGGCAAGGGTTTTGCCGGACAGGGCGATCCCGGTGACGCGGGCGGTTGACATAGTGATCGGGTCATCATACAACTTGCTTCCCGGCAGCCGCAATACAAACGATCCGCAAACGATGGCCAGCGTCAGCATCCGCAACGTGATCAAGCGCTTCGGCGAGACAGCCGTTCTGCACGGCGTCTCGATCGAGATTCCCGATGGCTCGTTCACCGTGCTGGTGGGCCCTTCGGGCTGCGGCAAGAGCACGCTGCTGCGCATGGTGGCGGGGCTGGAGAACATCAGCGGCGGCGAAGTCGCGATCAGCGACAGGGTCGTCAACAAGGTGCCGCCCAAGGAGCGCGACATCGCGATGGTGTTCCAGAACTACGCGCTCTACCCGCACATGACGGTGCGTGACAACATGGCCTTCTCGCACACGCTGGCGAAGAAAGACAAGGCCTTCATCGACGAGAAGGTGTCCAAGGCGGCCGACATCCTCGGCCTGACGCCGTTGCTGGATCGCTTCCCGCGCCAGCTCTCGGGCGGCCAGCGCCAGCGCGTGGCGATGGGGCGCTGCATCGTGCGCGACCCGCAGGTCTTCCTCTTCGACGAGCCGCTGTCCAACCTCGACGCCAAGCTGCGCGTGGCCATGCGTGCCGAAATCAAGGAGTTGCACCAGCGCCTGAAGACGACGTCGATCTACGTCACCCACGACCAGATCGAGGCCATGACGATGGCCGACCAGATCGTCGTCATGCACGACGGCCGCATCGAACAGATCGGCAGCCCGCTCGACCTCTACGACGCGCCGGGCAACCGCTTCGTCGCCGGCTTCATCGGCTCGCCGGCAATGAACTTCCTCAACGGCACCCTCGACGGCAAGGGCTCCGGCGTGCCGCATGTCGTCACGGCCAGCGGCGCACGCCTGCCGGTCAGCCGTGCGCCCGCCGATTCGCACGGCAAGGCGGTCGTCTATGGCATCCGCCCCGAGCACCTCGACATCGTCGATGGCGGCGACGACGGCTTCGATGCCACGGTGATCGTCGTCGAGCCTTCGGGCAGCGAAACCCAGGTGCTGTCGCGCATCGGCAAGCAGGAAGTCAATGCCGTGTTCCGCGAGCGCCATGCCTTCTCGCCTGGCGCGAAGGTCCGATTCCTTCCGCGCGCCGACAACGCGCACATTTTCGACGCGTCGAGCGGCCAACGGATCTAGGCCGCCTTCGACTTCCGCAGAACCGATCCATCACGCATTGAGGAGACACTGAACATGAGCGACAGCAACTTCACCCGCCGTAACGTCTTGAAGACCGGTGCCGTGCTGGCCGGGGCGAGTGCCACCAACCTGGCGCTGTTCGCACAGGCCTGGGCGCAGGCCTCGCCGTTCAAACCGGAGGCGGGCGCGTCGATCCAGTTGCTGCGCTGGAAGCGCTTCGTGCAGTCCGAAGAAGACGCTTTCATGGGTATCGTGGCGGCGTTCACCAAGGCCACCGGTGTCGAAGTGAAAGTGGTCAACGAGTCGCTCGCCGACGTGCAGCCCAAGGCCAGCGTCGCCGCCAACACCAACCAGGGCCCGGACATGTTCTGGGGCCTGTATTCGCTGCCCCACCTTTTCACGGACAAGGTGGCCGATGTCACCGACGTCGCCGACTACCTGGGCAAGAAGTATGGTGGCTGGGTGCCGACGGCCGTCACCTATGGCACGAACAAAGGCAAGTGGATCGCGATTCCGGTCGCCTACAACGGCAATGTCATCAACTACCGCATCAGCATGGTCGAAAAGGCGGGCTTCAAGGAAATCCCGAAAGACACGGCCGGCTTCCTCGAGTTGATGAAGGCGCTCAATTCAAAAAGCACGGCCGGCGGCATGGCGCTCGGCCGCGCCGCGGTCGGCGATGGCAACGCCTGGGTTCACTGGGCGCTGTGGTCGCAGGGCGCCAACCTGGTCGACAAGAACGACAAGGTGATCATCGATTCGCCGCAGACCGTCAAGGCGCTCGAGTATGTGAAGGCGCTGTACGCAACCTTTGTTCCCGGTACGGCCTCCTGGGACGATTCGTTCAACAACAAGGCCTTCCTCTCGGGCGAGATTTCGCTGACCAACAACGGCGTCTCCATCTACGCCGCTGCAAAGGCAGGCGCCGCCAAGGGCGACGCGAAGATGAAGGAGATCATGGACGACATGACTCATTCGCTGTGGCCGGTCGGGCCGGTGGGTCACCCCACCGAGTTCCACATTGCCTACCCGATGATGATCATGAAGTACTCCAAGGTGCCCATGGCCTGCAAGGCGTTCATCTCGTTCCTGCTCGAGGCCGAGAATTACGACAAGTGGCTGGTCGGCTCGGTGGCCTACCTCACGCACCCGCTGAACGCCTACGACAACAACGAGGTCTGGAAGACCGACCCGAAGCTGTCGATGCTGCGTGACGCCGCCAAGCGCACGCTCACGGCCGGCGGCCTGGGCTCGGTGGGCCAGAAAGCGGCCGCAGCGCTGGCCGACAGCGTCATGCTCGACATGGTGGCCTCGGTGTGCACCGGACAGGCCTCGATCCCGGATGCCATCAAGGTGGCTGAGCGCACGGCCCAGCGCATCTATCGGTAATTCACGATGCCCGTCCGCACCGAGCCTGGCCAAACGCCAGCGCATGCCTCGAACGTCTCGGCAGGCTCGGTCGGTATGGGTTGCTGCGACTGACCATGAAGCAACTCTGGCAGAGCCGGAATTTTCTCGGCTTCTTGTTCATGCTGCCGACGGCAGTCTTCCTGCTGCTGTTTCTGGTCTATCCGATGGGCCTGGGCATCTGGCAATCGTTCACCGACGCCAAGATCGGGTCACCCGGCAAGTTCGTCGGGCTCGACAACTACGCGTGGATCATGGGTGACACCAAGTTCCAGACGGCGGTGTTCTTCACCATCTTCTACACCGTGGTCGCGAGCACCATCAAGTTTGCGCTCGGCCTGTACCTGGCCATCCTGCTCAACGAGAACATGCCTTTCAAGGCCATCATCCGCGCGTTCGTGCTGATTCCCTTCATCGTGCCCACGGTGCTCTCGGCGATCGCGTTCTGGTGGATCTTCGATCCGCAGTTCTCGGTCATTTCGTGGTCGCTGCGCCAACTGGGCCTGATCGACGGCAACATCAACTTTCTCGGCGATGTCTGGAACTCACGTGGGTCGGTGATCTTCGCCAACGTCTGGCGCGGCACGCCGTTCATCGCGATCTCGCTGCTGGCCGGCCTGCAGACGGTGCCGGCCTCGCTCTATGAAGCGGCAGTGCTCGACGGTGCCACGCGCTGGCAGATGTTCATCAAGATCACCTACCCGTTGCTGACGCCCATCATCGCCGTGGTGATGACGTTCTCGGTGCTGTTCACGTTCACCGACTTCCAGCTCATCAAGGTGTTGACCAACGGCGGGCCCGCCGGCGCCACCGAGCTGATGGCCACCTTGAGCTACAACACCGCGATCCTCGGCGGGCGCCTCGGCGAAGGTGCCGCCATCTCGACGGCCATGGTGCCCTTCCTGCTGGCGGCGATCATGGTCTCCTGGTTCGGCCTGCAGCGGCGCAAGTGGCAGGCGGGGAGTGACAACAATGAGTGAGTTGCGCGTCGCCGGCGCGAGCCCGGTGCACGGCCGTTCCGAAACCGGGCGAGGTCCCCTCGGGGGACCGTTCGCGGTATTCCGCGAGCGAGGGGCGCCGTGTCTGCAGGCCGGGAGCGACAACAATGAGTGAACGTCGGGTCGAGGCCGCGGCCGTGCAGACCACCAAGGCGATTGAGCATGTGGGCGACCACAGCGAGGGCATGAGCTTCCTGTCGACCCTGCCGCAGCGGGTCGTGCGCACCTACATCCCGCTGTCGCTGATCGTCTTCGTGCTGTTGTTCCCGTTCTACTGGATGGGGATCACGGCGGTCAAGCCGAAGGAACACCTGCTCGACCTGGATGCCCACAACCCCTTCTATACGCTCAGCCCGACGCTGGAGCACATCAAGGATCTGCTGTTCAAGACCGACTACCCGCTGTGGCTGTGGAACACCATGTTCATAGCGGTCGCGTCTACCGTGCTCTCGCTGATCGCCAGCGTCTTCGCGGCCTATGCCATCACACGCATCCGCTACAGCGGCGCGCAGTGGGTGGGCGGCATGATCTTCCTGGCCTACCTCGTACCGCCGTCGATCCTGTTCATTCCGCTGTCGACGGTGGTCTACCAGTACGGCCTGTTCGACACGCCGTTCGCGCTCATCCTCACCTACCCGACGATCCTGATCCCGTTCTCGACCTGGCTGCTGATGGGCTACTTCAAGACCATCCCCTACGAGCTGGAAGAGTGCGCGCTGATGGACGGCGCCAACCGCTGGCAGATCCTGACCAAGATCGTGCTGCCGCTGGCGATCCCCGGTCTGATCTCGGCGTCGATCTTCTGCCTGACGCTGTGCTGGAACGAGTTCATCTATGCGCTGACCTTCATCAACAGCACCGAGAAGAAGACCGTGCCGGTGGCCATCCTGTCGGCCTTCACCGATGGCGATCAATACCGTTGGGGCTCGCTGATGGCCGGCGCGCTCGTCGGCTCGCTGCCGCTGGTCATCCTCTACGCGTTTTTTGTCGAGCACTACGTGTCCGCCATGACGGGTGCGGTCAAGGAGTAGCGCGATGCGCGTCGGTTTCGTGGGCCTGGGCGCGATGGGCGTGCCGATGGCGATCAATCTCGTCAAGGCCGGCCACGACGTGAAGGGGTTCGACGTGCGCGCGGGGGCAACCGACGCACTGGTCGCTGCCGGTGGTGCGGCGGCACCGAGTGCCGCCGATGCGGCTCGCGATGCCGAACTGCTGTGGTTGATGGTCGTCTCCGGCGAGCAGGCCGAAGCCGTGCTGTTCGAGCACGGTGCCGCCGCGGCGTTGACCAAAGGGGCGATCGTCGGCCTCGGCTGCACGCAAGCCCCCGCGCATGCTGCGCGCACCGCCGAGCGCCTGCACGACGATGGGCCTGCACACGCTCGACGCGCCGGTGTCCGGCGGCGCCAAGGGCGCCAACGCGGCGGCACTGACGATCATGTGTTCGGGCGACGAAGCCGTGCTGCAACGCGCGCGCCCGGTGCTCGACGCGATGGGCTCGCGTGTCTTCGATTGCGGCCGCGCGCCCGGCATGGGCTCGACGGCCAAGATGATCAACCAGCTGCTGTGCGGCGTGCACATCGCCGCCGCTGCCGAGGCGATGCACCTGGCCGAGCGCGCCGGCGTGTCGACGGCAACGATGCACGAGATCATCAGCGTCTCGGCCGGCAACTCGTGGATGTGGGGCGACCGCGGGCCGCGCATGATGCAGAGCGACCCGGCAGTGACCAGCGCGGTCGACATCTTCGTCAAGGACCTCGGCATCGTGCTCGGCGAAGCACGCGCCCTGAAGGCCGGACTGCCGCTGTCGTCCGCGGCGATGCAGATGTTCCTGGCCGCCAGCGGCCTCGGCCACGGCGCTGCCGACGACAGCCAGGTGATTCGCGCCTACCGGGCGCTCAATGGTGCGGGGTGAAGAAGACATGAGCGACGGCAAGCCCGATCGTCGGCTTCATCGGCGTCGGCCTGATGGGCCACGGCATGGCGAAGAACATCGTCACCAAGGGCCATCCGCTGGTCGTGCTCGGCCACCGCAACCGCGAGCCGGTCGAGCACCTCAAGTCGCTCGGTGCGACGGAGGCGAAGACAGCGCGCGAGCTGGCCGCGCAGTGCGACATCGTGCACCTGTGCGTCACCGGCTCGCCGCAGGTCGAAGCCAACCTGCGCGGGCCCGACGGCGTGCTCGCCAGCGCCAGGAAGGGCCTGATCGTCATCGACTGCTCGACCTCGAACCCGGTGTCGACGCTCGCCCTCGGCGAAGAACTGCAGGCCGCGGGCATGACGCTGGTCGACGCGCCGCTGTCGCGCACGCCGAGCCGAAGCCGAGGCCGGCACGCTCGACACCATGGTCGGCGCGACGACGCCACCTTCGCGACGCATCGAGCCGGTGCTGCGCTGCTGGGCCGGCAACGTCGTGCACCTGGGCCCGCTCGGCCTGGGCCACAAGATGAAGCTGGTCAACAACTTCGTCGCCATGGGCTATGCGGCCCTGTACGCCGAAGCGCTGGCCATCGCGCGCAAGGCCGGGCCTGTCGGTCGAGCAGTTCCACTCGGTGCTCGGCTCCGGCCGCATGCGCTGCGGCTTCTACGACACCTTCATGAAGTGGACGCTGCGAGGGCGACGAGAACGCGCACCTGTTCACGATCCGCAACGCCCACAAGGACATGCGCTACCTGGCCTCGATGGCCAACGAGATCGGCGCCGTCAACCCCCTGCAGACGCTGGTGAAGAACAGCTTTGCAGCGATGGAAGCCGGCGGCGAGGACGAGCGCTACGTGCCGATGCTGGCCGACTTCATCGCCCACGTGAACGGGCTGCCGCCGGCCGCCGACGAAAGACGTTGACGCGCCGCGTCGGCAGCCGACACGCCTGACAACGGGAGACCTGACGTGACCACGGCGCTCGACACCTTGGCGCAACATGCACACCGCATCCGCCGCCTACGCCCTGCGCATGGGCGAGGTGCAGGGCCAGGGCTACATCGGCCAGGCGCTGGGCATCGCCGACGTGCTGGCGGTGGCCTACTTTCATGCGATGAACTGACAGCCCGACGACCCGCACTGGGAAGGCCGCGACCGCTTCCTGCTGTCGCAACGGCCACTACGCGATCGCGCTCTACGCGGCGCTGATCGAGGCCGGCATCATCCCGGAGAGCGAGCTCGAAACCTACGGCAGCGACGACAGCCGGCTGCCGATGTCGGGCATGGCCACCTACACGCCGGGCATGGAGATCTCCGGCGGCTCGCTCGGACAGGGCCTGGCGATCGCCGTCGGCATGGCGCTGGGGCTGAAGCGCAAGGGCATCCCGGCCTTCGTCTACAACTGTTGTCCGACGGCGAACTCGACGAGGGCGCGATCTGGGAGGCGCTGATGTCGGCCGCCCACCACCGGCTCGACAACCTGATCGCCATCGTCGACGTCAACAACCAGCAGGCCGACGGCCCGAGCACAGCGTGCATGGCCTTCGAGCCGCTGGCCGACAAGATGGACAGCCTTCGGCTGGCACCCGCAGCGCGTCGACGGCAACGACCTGGCCGCCGTGGTCGGCGCCTTCGACGCCGCGCGCGCACCATCGCGAACCCCAGGCCGCGCGTGATCATCTGCGACACCAGATGGGCTGGGCGTGCCGTTCCTCGAAGCGCGCGAGAAGAACCACTTCATCCGCGTCGAGCCGCACGAGTGGCAGCTGGCGATCGCAAGCGCTCGACTGCCGCAGCCGCAGGAGCCACGGCATGAACACCGCGACCGAGATGAAGCCCAGGCTCACCACCTCGGCGATGATCGCCTCGATCGCCGGCGAGGGCCAGCGCGCGCGCGGCCGCGCCGTTCGGCAAGGCGCTCGTCGAGCTGGCCGACGAGCGGCCCGAGATCGTCGGCATGACGGCCGACCTGGCCAAGTACACCGACCTGCATGTCTTCGCGCAGGCCTATCCCGAGCGCTTCTTCCAGATGGGCATGGCCGAGCAGCTGCTGATCGGCGCCGCCGGCCGGCATGGCCAAGGAAGGCTGCACTGCCCTTCGCCACCACCTACGCCGTGTTCGCCATCGCGCCGCGCCTACGACTTCATCCACCAGGTGATCGCCGAGGAGAACCTCAACGTCAAGATCGCCTGCGCGCTGCCGGGCCTGACCACCGGCTACGGCCCCAGCCACCAGGCGACCGAGGACCTGGCGATGATGCGCGGCATTCCCGGCCTGACGATCATCGACCCCTGCGACGCGCTCGACATCGAGCAGGCCGTGCCGGCAATCGCCGAGCACCGGGCCCGGTCTACATGCGCCTGCTGCGCGGCAAGCGTGCCGCTGGTGCTCGACGAGTACGGCTACAGAGTTCGAGCTCGGCAAGGCGCAAGATGCTGCGCGACGGCGCGCGACGTGCTCGTCGTCTCCAGGGCCTGATGACGATGCGCGCGCTCGAAGTCGCCAGCGTGCTGCGAGGCCGACAGCGTCGATGTCGGCGGTGCTGCACGTGCCGACGATCAAGCCGCTCGACGATGCCGACGATCCTGCCGAGGCGGCCGCAGCGGCCGCCTGGTGGTCGTCGCCGAGAACCACTCGTCATCGGCGGCCTCGGCGAGGCGGTGGCTGCCGAGCTGCTGCGGCGCCGGCGTGGCGCCGCGCTTCAAGCGCATCGCGCTGCCCGACGCGTTCCTCGATGCCGGCGCGCTGCCGACGCTGCACGATCGCTACGGCATCTCGACCGCTGCCATGACCGCATCGATCAAGTCTTGGCTGATTTGACCCACCCCCGAAGCGCCTTCGGCGCTCCCCCTCAAGGGGGCCGAGGCCCGCGGCTCCAAGCCGACCTGCGGCGGCTGCTTGACCCGAGGCGGGGCTGCTACGCGCGCTGAGGGAACGCGTGGCACACGCATTGCAACCCCTCGCGCACGCCATCCGCTTCCTGGCGATCGACGCCATCGTGCGTGCGCAGGAGGGCCACCAGGGCGTGCCCTTGGGCATGGCCGAGATCGCGACCGCGCTCTATGCGCGCCACCTCAAGTTCAACCCCGCCGACCCGACCTGGTGGGACCGCGACCGGGTCGTGCTGTCCAACGGCCACGGCTCGATGCTGCTCTATGCGCTGAACTTCCTTGCCGGCTACGAGAAGATTTCGCTCGAACAGATCAAGACCTTTCGCGAGCTCGGCTCGCACTGCGCCGGTCACCCCGAGTTCGACCCCGCGGCCGGCATCGAAGTCACCACCGGCCCGCTCGGCCAGGGCATCGCCAACGCGCTCGGCATGGCGGTGGCCGAAGCGTTTCTCAACGCGCGCTTCGGCAACGCCCTCGTCGACCACTTCACCTACGCCTTCGTCGGCGATGGCTGCCTGCAGGAAGGCATCGGCCAGGAAACGATCGCGCTGGCCGGGCATTTGCGCCTGGGCAAGCTGGTCTTTCTGTGGGACGACAACCGCATCACCGACGACGGCGCGACGGCGCTGTCGATCAGCGAAGACGTGGCCGAGCGCTTTCGCGTCGCCGGCTGGCATGTGCAGGCTGTCGATGGGCACGATATCGAGGCCGTGTCGCTGGCACTCGACGCGGCCAAGCGCGATCCGCGGCCGTCGCTCCTCGCTTGCCGCACCGTCATTGCGCGCGGCATCGCCCGCCTGCAGGGCCAGCGCGGCGGCCACAGTGCGCGGCTGGTCGACGAAGACGCCGACGCTGCGCGCCGCGATCTGAACTGGCCTCACGCGCCGTTCGAGACGCCGGCGCCGGTCTTGCAGGCCTGGCGTGACGCCGGCCGCCGCGCGGACGCGCAGCATGCGGCATGGCAGACCCGCCTGCACGCCCTGCCGGCCGGCGATCGCGCCGAGTTCGAGCGCACGCTGCGCGGTGACTTGCCCGCCGGCTGGCCCGACGTGCTGCACGCCCAGCAGCGCCGCGCCGTGGCCGAGTCCGAGGCCAAGGGCGGCATCAACCTGTCGTCCGACATCCACGACGCACTGACCGATCTGCTGCCCGAGCGCATGGTGCTGTGCGCCGACCTCGAGGCGCCGACGGCGCACAAGCGGCGCCTGCGCGCCTTCAGCGCCGAGGATCGCGGCGGCGCTTACGTGCACTGCGGCGTGCGCGAGCATGTGATGGCGGCGATGGCCAACGGCATGGCCGCGCATGGCGGCGTAAGGCCGGCCGCGGTGACCTACCTCGCCTTCGCCGACTACGAGCGTCCGGCGCTGCGCATGGCCGCACTGATGGGCCTGCCGGTGACCTTCGTCTTCAGCCACGACTCGATCGGCATCGGCAAGAACGGGCCGACGCACCAGCCGGTGGAAGTCCTCGCATCGCTGCGGGCGATGCCCAACCTGCTCGTCATGCGCCCGGCCGATGCGGCGGAGGCGGCCGAGTGCTGGGCGATCGCGCTCGAACACCGCGCGGGGCCGGCCGGCCTCGTCTTTGCGCGCCAGCCGTTGCCGTCGCTGCGAGCGCAGCAGGTCGACGAGAACCTGTCGCGCCGCGGCGCCTACGTGCTCGCCGATGCGAGCGCAGGTCCGCGGCGGATCACGCTGCTGGCCACCGGCTCGGAGGTGGCGCTGGCCATCGCCGCGCAGCGCAAACTGGAATCGCAAGGCATCGGCACCGCCGTCGTCTCGATGCCGAGCTGGGAGCTGTTCGAGGCCCAGGACATCGCCTACCGCGAGTCGGTGCTCGGGCCGGGCACGGTGCGCGTGGCCGTCGAGGCGGCGCTGCGCTTCGGCTGGGATCGCTACATTGGCACGCAAGGCGCCTTCGTCGGCATGACCGGTTTCGGTGCCTCGGCACCGGCAGAGGCGCTGTACGAACATTTCGGCATCACCGCGGCGGCCGTCGTCGCCGCGGCCCGGCAACTGTTGGAGACCTCCGATGTCCACTGAAGAATCGCTGCGCTTGAGCGGCGCACTGCTCGAAGGCCGCACGGCCATCGTCACCGGCGGCGCCAGTCCGCGCGGCCTGGGCCTGGCGGCGGCCCGCCTGCTGGCCACCCATGGCGCCCGGGTGCTGATCACCGATATCGACGGCGCCGCCGCCGAAGCGGCCGCCAAGACCTTGCCGGCCGACGCCAGCCGGCGCACCAAGCACCTCGGCATGCGCTGCAACGTCACCGACAAGGGCGAATGCGAAGCCTCGGTGGCGATGGCGATGCAGAACTTCGGCCGCATCGACGTGCTGGTCAACATTGCCGGCATCACCAGCCCGCAGCGCCTGCTCGAGGTCACGCCCGAGATGTACTCGCTGGTCATGGACATCAACATGCGCGGCACGCTGTACATGACGCAGTCGGTGGTGCCGGCGATGCGGCGGCAGAAAGGCGGCAGCATCGTCAACATGAGCAGCGTGTCCGCACAGCGCGGCGGCGGCGTCTTCGGCGGCAGCCACTATTCCGCCGCCAAGGCGGCCGTGCTCGGCTACACCAAGGCCGCGGCGCGCGAGCTCGGCCCCGACAACATCCGCGTCAACGCCATCTGCCCGAGCTTCATCGACACCGACATCACCGCCGGCCAGATGACGCCCGACAAGCTCGCCGGCATCGTCGCCAGCGTGCCGATGGGCCGCCCGGGCCATGCGCACGAAGTCGCCGGCTGCGTCCTCTTCCTGGCTAGCGACCTGTCGAGCTACGTCACCGGCACCGAGCTCGACATCCACGGCGGTTCAAACATCCACTGACGGCATGCGGGCGACGCGCTCACAATGCCGGCATGCCGGCCACACAAACGATCTGGCAACGCTGCGTCCAATCTGTGAGTGCATTGCTGTTTCCGCGCTACTGGATGGCAGTCATGGAGCATGGCGGCTTGCGCGTGGTCATCAACAGCGAAGGCCGCGAAGTCACGGCCGACGGTTCGACGCGCAGCGTGCACGCCGGTGACAAGCAGCTGGCGACGTTCGATGCGCTGCAATCGGTCGATGTCGTCCACCACCCGCGCAACGATGGCGACGGCAAGCCCGAGCATTGGTCGGTCAGCCTGTATCTCGGCCGCTCGTCGCGCGCCTTTGTCGGCCGCTCGCGCAAGCTCTCAGAGGCTACCCGAGCGGCCGAAATGCTCGGCAAGATCACCGGCAAGCCGGTGCGCTCGCTCGAAGCCCTGAGTCATCCCAGCGTCATCAACACCCAATCATGAGCAACGACAACACCCCCCGCAAGAAGAAGCCCGCGCACGAGTTGCGCAGCCAGCAGTGGTTCGGCCGCCAGGACCGCGACGGTTTTGCCTACCGATCGTGGGTCAAGGGCAAGGGCGTGCCGCACGACCAGTTCGACGGCCGGCCTGTCATCGGCATCTGCAACACCTTCAGCGAGCTGACGCCGTGCAACTCGCATTTCCGCACGCTGGCCGAGCAGGTCAAGATCGGCGTCTACGAGTCCGGCGGTTTTCCGCTCGAGTTCCCGGTGATGTCGCTCGGCGAGACGCTGCTGCGGCCGACGGCGATGCTGTATCGCAACCTGGCCAGCATGGACGTCGAAGAGAGCATCCGCGGCAACCCGATCGACGGCGTGGTGCTGCTGATGGGCTGCGACAAGACCACGCCTTCGCTGTTGATGGGCGCGGCCAGCGCCGACCTGCCGACGATCGGCGTCTCCGGCGGGCCGATGTTGAACGGCCGCTGGCGCGACCAGCAGCTCGGCTCGGGCACGGGGGTGTGGAGCATGAGCGAGCAGGTGCGCGCCGGCACGTTGAAGTTGGCCGACTTCTTCGAGGCCGAGAGCTGCATGCACCGCAGCCACGGCCACTGCATGACGATGGGCACGGCGAGCACGATGGCGAGCATGGTCGAGGCGCTCGGCGTCGGCCTGCCCGGCAACGCGGCCTATCCGGCGGTCGATGGCCGGCGCAACGTCATCGCGCGCGAGGCCGGGAGGCGCGTGGTCAACATGGTGCATGAGGACCAGAAGCTGTCGAGCATCCTCACGCGCGAAGCCTTCGAGAACGCTGATCGGACGCTGGCCGCTATCGGCGGCAGTACCAATGCCGTGATCCACTTGATCGCCATCGCCGGGCGCATCGGCGTGCCGCTGACGATCGAAGACTTCGACCGCCTGGCCAGCGAGCTGCCCTGCCTGGTCAACCTGCAACCGAGCGGCCAGTACCTGATGGAAGATTTTTGCTACGCCGGCGGCCTGCCGGCGGTGATGAAGGCCATCCTGCCGCTGCTGCATGGGCAGTCCGTCACCGCCAACGGCAAGACGGTGGCCGAGAACGTCGGCGACGCGCAGAACTGGAATGCCGAGGTCATCAAGAGCGTCGAGGCGCCGTTCAAAGCGAATGCCGGCATCGCCGTGTTGAAAGGCAACCTCGCGCCGCGCGGCGCCGTCATCAAGCCGAGCGCGGCCACACCGGCGCTGATGCAGCACACCGGGCGCGCGGTGGTCTTCGAGACCATCGACGACTTTCACGCCCGCATCGACGACGACGCGCTCGACGTCGACGAAACCTGCATCCTCGTGCTGAAGAACTGCGGCCCCAAGGGCTACCCCGGCATGGCCGAGGTCGGCAACATGCCGCTGCCGCCGAAGGTGCTGAGAAAAGGCATCACCGACATGGTCCGCATCAGCGACGCGCGCATGAGCGGCACCGCCTACGGCACCGTGGTCCTGCACACCGCGCCCGAAGCCGCGGCCGGCGGCCCGCTGGCGCTGGTACACAACGGCGACCTGATCACGCTCGACGTGGCGGCGCGCAAGTTGCACCTGCATGTCGACGATGCCGAACTCGCCAAGCGCCGCGCCGCGTGGCAGCCGCCGAAACCGGCGCTCGACTCGGGCTACTGGAAGCTCTACATCGACCATGTGCTGCAGGCCGACGAAGGCGCCGACCTCGACTTCCTGCGCGGCCGGCGCGGGGCGTTCGTGCCGCGGGACAACCACTGAGCGGTCGGGGCGTGTAGGGAACGGCGAGGCTCGAGCGTCGTCGTCGCAACCAGCATCGCTGGTGCATCAGCCGGCGGAAGGTTTCCCGTTCTACAGTCGCTTTCGTCTTCTCAAGGAACCGCAGGAGTCGATCCGCGACGAGCGCGTCAAGCGGCGAACCCCGTTGATCTGCTGCTCATCACCTGGAGTCGGCGTGAGTACCTGGCCAAGATGCTGGCGAACCTGCTGGCCGATCCCAGTGACTTCCGTCTGTACTGCTGGGACAACGCGTCTGAAGATGGCGCCGCCGACCTGATCGCGAAACTCGACGATCCTCGCGTCGCAAGCTCACCTCGCGCAGCGATGTCAAGGTACGTTCTTCGCTTTGCCAGCAAGTTGCACGCCGCTGTCGACGATCACTCGAGCGGCAGGCTCGGCCGCCAGACGCGGACCACCTCGCTGAGCGGGACGCGAACCTGGCTGATCTGGCCGAAGGTGTCGGTCACCCAACACTCCTGGTCGACCCAAGTTTTGCCGCCGATGCCCATGGCGCTGAGCGTGACGAAGACACCCGAGCCGCCGGCGGCCGGCTCGACCGACTCGACATAACCTGCCGATACGGTCGAGCTCCCGTCGTCCCGGGCGACGCTGCGGCGGATCACCACGTCGCCGGCGCGCACGTCTTCCGGCTTGACGTTGCCCTTCCAGCTTGGGGCGAAGCCGGGCTGCCGCTTGCCGGCTTTCTGCTCGATGTAGTCCACCGGGTAGCCTTTGCGCTCGATCCAGGACTTGCAGCGTTCAAGAAAATTTGGATCGTCCGGACTCAGCCATTGTCCCCAGGCATTGGCCACGAACACCGCGCCGAAGGCGACCATCGCGAATGCCCCGCCGCAGCCCATCAGCTTGCTGCCACCCATAGCCGACATCTCACGTCTCCTGTGGTCGCACACACCGCGCAACGATGCTACGGCCGCGCCTCCTGCAGACCGTAGCGGGTACACCCTGAACGCCTCACGATGGCGACCCTCGGGCTGCGCTGGCTCGGCCGCGCGCGTTGCCGCAGGAACCGGGTTCAGAATCGGGCCATCGCCTCAAAGGAACCCGCCATGAACAACGACACGCCCGTGCTGCCGCTGGAGGCGAGTCTGGTCGACGCGCTGCGCCATGTCTGCACCGCCACGCTGACGACGGTGCTGCTGAAGAAGGGCCTGCGCAGCGTCTGGATGCGCGGCACACGCCCGCTGGCGCCGAATCAGGGGCGGCGCATCGGCCGCGCCTTCACGCTGCGCTTCGTGCCGGCGCGCGAGGACCTGGCCACGCCGGCGTCGTGGGCTGCGCCGATTTCCACCCGCGCTGCGATCGAAGCCATGCCGCCGGGCGTGATCGCCGTCGTCGGCGCGCTCGGCGTCACCGACGCCGGCATCTTCGGCGACATCCTGTGCGCACGCATGGCGCGGCGCGAGGTCGCCGGCCTGGTCACCGACGGTGTCGTGCGCGACGTCACCGGCGTGCTGGCCGCGGGCCTGCCGGTATGGTGCCAGGGCGTGGCGGCGCCGCCCTCGGTGGCCGGGCTGACCTTTGTCGGCTGGCAGCAGCCCATCGGTTGCGGTGGCGTTGCGGTGTTTCCCAACGATGTCGTCGTCGCCGACGACGACGGTGCGGTGCTGATTCCGGCGGCGTTGCTCGAAGAGGTGGTGATGGCGGCCATCGAGCAGGAGCGGCAGGAGGCCTGGATCATGCAGGAGGTCGTGGCCGGCGCACGCCTGCCGGGGCTGTACCCGCCGGACGACGCGAACCGCGCGCGCTACGAGGCCTGGAAGCGCGACGCGTCCTGAATCCTCGGTCTCACTTGGTCCGGCGGTGGTCTGCCTTTCGCGTCTTGTCGTTGGACGCCGCGTCCGAGCTGTGCTTGTCGCCCTCTGCCGCGTCCGGCTTCTGGTCGCCGATAACACCCTTCAACGGGCAGACTGAAAACGCGGGGCACTTCTTGCAGCCCACGGCAATGGCAATCGGGCACAGGGTCATGGCGGGCTCCTCGAAGTTGTCGTCTCGCAGCATAGCCGAGCACGCCTTGCTGTCGCGGCAAGGCCTATCGGCCCGGCTTGTTCTTCTTCAACCCCGACTCAGCTTCAGCAGCATGGCCGCATAGGCCGGCGCCGTCGGCTCGTGCATGAAATAGACGTGGGTCTCCCGCCATTGCGTGGCCGCGAGGCGGTGTGCCCATTGCGCAAGCTCGTCGGGCGAGTACTGCTCCAGGCGCAGGCGCACGTAGCCCCACGGCGCCGTTTCCACCAGTGGCGGTGGCGCGTGGTCCTCGCGTTCCGACAGGCACAGCGCGGCACCGGCGCCGCGCAGCGCGGAGTACACAGCGTCGTCGAACCAGCTGTCGTCGCGGAATTCGAAGGCCGCACCATGGCCATCAGGCAGCAGGTGCAGGAACTCGGTCAGGCGCGGCACATCTTTCTTCAGGTTGGGCGGCAGCTGGAACAGCACCGGCCCGCGTTTGCCGCCGAGCGTGGCCAGGTTCTTGTAGAGGTAGGCCAGCGGTTCGGCCGCGCTGTCGGCCTTCAACCGCGCCATGTGCGTGATGCGGCGCGAGGCCTTGATCGCGAAGCGGAACGTCGCCGGCGTCACTTCGGCCCAGTGCGCCAGCACCGTGGTCTTGGGCATCTGATAGAAGGTGTTGTTGATCTCCACCGTCGGCAGCCGCTCGGCGTAGTACGCCAGCATGGCCTCGGGCTGGATCTTGTCGGGGTAGAAGCTGCCCTTCCAGTCCTTGAAGGCGTAGCCGCTGGCGCCGGCCCAGAGCTTGGGGGACGATGTCGTCATGGCAATTCACCTTTCAATTCGATGACAGCGGCCATGCGATCGAGCCAAGCCAGCACGCGAGCGCGCATCGGCGGCGTCTCGGCATGGCCGCTCGGCTCGACCCACTGCTGCCACGCGGCGTCCGCAGCGAGCGCTGAATAGGCCACGCGCAGTGATGCGTCGAGCGATGCCAGCCCGGCTGGCGGCGTCAGCGGGTCGGCGCTGCCGGCCAGCGACAGATGCGGCCGCGGCGCGATCAGCGCGGCGATTTCGGCGAGCGTGAATTCGCGCAGCAGGCCGGGCACGAAGAAGTATTCGCCGTGGCCGTCGACACCGCCGCTGTCGAGCAGCGCGTCGTACTCGGCGGCGCAGCACAGATCGACGCAGCCGGCGATGCGCTCGTCCAGCGCCGCCGCCCACAACGCCATCGTGCTGCCCATCGACAGCCCCAGCGTGACCACCGGCAGCGTCGCGAAGCCGGGCTGCATGCGCAGCCAGTCGAGCGCGGCCAGCGTGTCGTGCACGCGCCAGCCCCACAGCGTCCGGCCCTGCCAGAGCAGGCGCTTGACGAGCGCGCGCTCGGTGGGTTCCTGGCGCTCGCCGAAGCCCCAGTGGTCGATGGCGAGCACGGCCCAGCCGCGTGCGGCCAGCAGCTCGCCATAGGGTGGCGACTGCAGCGCCGGCCGGCCGGTGAGCAACTCGTCCTTGCCGGTTTCGAAGCGGTTGCCATGGGCGTGGCAGTACAGCACCACGCCGCGCGGCGGGCTGGCTTGCGGGCGCAGCAAGAGCGCCGGCACGGCCTGTTCGCGGTTCAGGTGCAGACGCCAGTGTTCGGCGCCGGCCTGCACACCGAGGCGCTCGCCGGCCACGCCGCCGTCGCGCCACGGCCGCGGGCCGAGCAGGCGCCAGAGGTCCTCGCGCCGCCGTGCGGTGGCTGCTTCGTCGCCCAGCCACGCGAACACGCGGCTCAAGCCACCAAGGCCACGCCGCCGGCCGCCGCGAAATCGCACTTGCGCTTCTCGTCGGGCGGCAGCACGACGCGGATCTGGCGATACGGCAACGGCCAATGGCCCTCGCTCGTCATCGTCAGGTGCAGGGTCGCGCCTCGTGCCTGCGCGCTGAAGCGATGCACCATGTAGCGCTCGGCGGTGTGGGTCGCCTGCAAGCCATCGTCTTCGTAGAGCAGCGCCGTGGCGTCGCTTTCCGCATCCGGAAACCAGAGCAGGGCGCGTGACGGCTCTTCGGTGCGCGCGCGATCGGGCGGCGTGTCGGTGGTCGGCACCAGTGCACCACCGCGGGCGAACAATGGCAGCCGGTTCAGCGGCGCCGCGACCTCGATCCACTGCCCGCCGGCGTGATGCTCGCCGCTCCACCAGTCGAACCAGCCATGCGCCGTGCGCGGCAGGTAGAGCTTGCGCGTGCGGGCGTGCGGCTCGAACACCGGCGCCACCAGCAGGTCGGGGCCGACCATCATCTCGTCGTTGTCGTGCCAAGTCTGCGGATCGTCGTCGCCAAAGTCGAAGAACGTCGGCCGCAGCAGCGGCAGGTGCTCGCGCGAGGCCCGCCAGAGTTGCGTGTACAGGTAGGGCATCAGGCGCAGGCGCAGCACCACGGCAGCGCGGATCGGCGCCGTGGCCTCGGCATGCAACCACGGCGAGTTGACGCTGCCGTCGCCCTTCCAGCTGTTCATGATCATGCGCGGCAGCAGGCAGCAGGCCTGCGTCCAGCGAATCAGCATCTCGGCGTCGGGCACCGGGCCGTCGAAGCCGCCGATGTCGTGGCCGACGTTGAACAGGCCCGACAAGCTCATCGTCAGCGCCATGCGCTGGTTCCAGCGCATCGTGTGCCAACTCGTGCTGTTGTCGCCGCTCCACGTCTGCGCCCAGCGCTGCAGCCCCGGCGGGCCGGCACGGGTGATGGTGTAGACGCGCTCGCCGGGCTTGCTGCGCGCCTGCTGGTCGTAGGTGGCGCGTGTCATCAGCAGCGCCTGCAGCGGCCGCGCGCGCGGCATCGGCAGGGCCTCGCCGAAGCCGTGCAGCGTGGCGCGTTCGTCCCAGATCTCGTACTCGTTGTTGTCGTTCCAGCCGACGTCGATGCCGATGTCGAGCACCTGCGCCTGCAGCTGCGTCTGCCACCACCTGCGGTCGCCCTCGCGCGTGAAGTCCAGGTGCGCGCCCCAGCCGTCCCAGAACTGCTCGAGGCAGGGGCCTTGATCGTCGCGCACGAAGGCGCCCTCGGCGGCCAGGCCGGCGTAGGCCGGATGGTCGTCGAGCAGGCAGGGTTTGAGGTTGGCGATGGTGCGCACGCCGGCCTGGGCAAAGTCGGCCATCAACTCGCGCGGCTGCGCAAACTTGTCGTGATTCCAGGTGAAGACGTAGCGCTGCTTGCCGCGGCTGGTGTAGCCCGAGCCGAAGTGAAAGCTCGACAGCGGAAAGCCGTCGTGCTCGGCCAGGCCGAGGAAGTTGCGAATCTGCTGTTGCGCGTCGGGCGCGTCAGCGAGGCCCATCGCGGTGTTGGCAAAGCCGAGCGACCAGCGCGGCGGCAGCGCCGTGCCGCCGATGGCGGCGACGAAACGCGCCAGGGCCTCGCGCAGCGTCGGCCCGGCAAACACATACGCGTCGAGGTCGCCGTCGGCGATCTCGGTAGCACGGTAGCGGCCGTGGTAGTTGTCGTGCTCGGCGCCGAAGTCGAAGCTGCATTCGGCCAGCGTGTCGTAGTAGACGCCGCAGGCGGTGCTGCTGTCGGCATGCTGGTTGAGAAAGAACGGCCAATGCTTGTACAGCGGGTCGCCGGTCTGGGCGTCGTAGCCGAGTGCGTCGAGCTGGCGCGTGCGCAGTCGGCGGCCGTGCAGGTCGACCGGCCCGGTCTTGTCGCCGAGGCCGAAGTAGCGGTCGTGTGCCGGGTCGCGGCGCTGCCAGTGGTGCAGCGTGCCGCTGCGCGCCGACGTGGCGTAGGCGTAGCTGTCGTTGCGGTCGCCGCAGCACAACTGCCACTGGCCCTCGCCGTCGCGCTGCTCCCAGGTGATGGCGAACGGTTCGAGGGCGATGCGGGCGCGCAGTTGCTCGCCAGCGAGCAGCAGCGCATCGCCGTCCTGCGTCGCCGCGGCGCCGGCATCGGGCGCGAACAGCGCGTCGCGGCGCCGGCCTTCGAGCGGGAACTCGCCGGTCGGGTCGAGTGCCCAGGTGCGCGGCTCGCGCCAGCCGTCGGCCGGCAGCAGACTGAAGCGGCCGATGCCGCCGGCCATCAGCATGATCCGCGCACGCCAGCCGAGATCGAGCTCGAGTTCGATGCAGCCGGCGGCCATCGACAGCAGTCCGGCGCGACGCAGCGGCGTCATGGCCGCAGGGTCCTGCCGGCCTCGTCGCCGGCAAACAGGTGGCAGGCCTCGGCGGGCGCATACGCGGTCAGCGTGTCGCCGACGGTCGTGCGCACCTGTCCGGCGCTTTGCACCGTGACGCGCGTCTCGTCGCCCGGCAGCGTGCCGTAGATCAGCGACAACCCGCCGAGCTGCTCGACCTGGGCGACGGTGATCGGCAATGCGAGCGCGCCCGGCTGCGGCTGCAGCAGCAGGTGCTCCGGCCGCACGCCGAGCACAAGCGCCATGCCGGCCGCGGCGCCGGTCACGCCGGGCACGACCACCGAGCCGCCGAACGTCGGCGCCACCGCGCCGCCGGCCGCCGCCGCGACGGCGACGAAATTCATCTGCGGCGAGCCGATGAAGCCGGCGACGAACTGGTTGGCCGGCTGGTTGTACAGCTCGAGCGGCGTGCCGACCTGCTCGATGCGGCCCAGCGCGCAGCACGACGATCTTGTCGGCCATCGTCATCGCCTCGACCTGGTCGTGGGTGACGTAGATCTGGTGGCGGCCAGAGCCGGCGGTGCAGCGCGCTGATCTCGCCGCGCATCGACACCCGCAGCTCGGCGTCGAGGTTGGACAGCGGCTCGTCGAACAGAAAGATCTTCGGCTCGCGCACGATCGACGCGGCCGATGGCGACACGCTGGCGCTGCCCGCCCGAGAGCTGCGTCGGCTTGCGTTGCAGCAACTCGTCGAGGCGCAGCAGCTTGGCGGCGTCGCCGACGCGCTTGTCGATCTCGGCCTTGGCGGTGCCGATGTTCTCCAGTCCGAAGGCCATGTTCTGCCGCACCGTCATGTGCGGGTACAGCGCGTAGGACTGGAACACCATCGCCAGCCGCGATCGGCCGCGCGCACGTCGTTGACGCGCTGGCCGTCGATCAGGATGTCGCCGCTCGTCGGCGTCTTCGAGGCCGCAGATCATGCGCAGCAGCGTGCGACTTGCCGCAGCCCGAGGGCCCGACGAAGACGACGAACTCGCCGTCGTCGCACTTCCAGGTCGACGCCGTGGATGACGCGCACGGCGCCGAAGTTCTTGACCAGTTGTTTGAGGTGAAGAGATGCCATAGCTAGTCCTGGACGTCAGGTCCGACGTCTTCCCAAGCAACCGCCGCGGAACTGGCTTTGCCAGGCCGCTGGCGGTGCCCCCTCGAGGGGGAGCAGCGAAGCTGCTTCGGGGTGGTCATTTCACTCCGGCGGAGGCGATGCCCGTGGTGATGTACTTCTGCAGGAACGCGAACACGAACGTGATCGGCAGCAGCGTGATCACCGTCATCGCCAGCAGGTAGTTCCACTGCGTGACGAGGTCGCCCTGGAAGGCGTTGAGCGCCAGCTGCAGCGTGAAGTACTCGTGCTGCGACAGCACGATCAACGGCCAGCAGGAAATCGTTCCAGCGCCACATCACCGAGAAGATCGCCAGCACCGCCAACGCCGGCGCGGCCAGCGGCAGCACGATGCGCCAGTAGATGCGCCATTCGCTGGCATGGTCCATGCGCGCGGCGTCGAGCAGCTCGTCGGGAATGGTCAGCATGTACTGGCGCAGCAGGAACACGCCGGTCGGCGTGGCCACCGCCGGCCAGGATCACGCCCCACAGGCTGTTGAGCAGCCCCAGTTCGCTGACGACCAGGAAGATCGGCACCAGGATGATCGTCGGCGGCATCATCAGCGTGGCGATGATCAGCAGGAACACGGTCGTGCGGCCCCGGAACTTGTACTTCGACAGCGCGAAGGCGGCCATCGAGTTGAACAGCAAGCGTGAGGATGGTCGCCACCACGGTGATGAAGACGCGAATTCCACAGGTAGCGACCGAAGCTGAACTTGCCGAAGAGGTCGGTGTAGTTCTCGGTCGCGAAGTGGAATTCGCGGACCGGTTCGCGGTCCTTGATGTTGACCGCGGATCGGCTCGTCGGGCTTGGCGGGATCGACCATCGTGGCCATGAGGCCGATGCGGCGCACCTGCGGCCAGCTCGCGCACGCTGCCGTCCGCCTGCTTGACGCGGTAGACGGCTTCAGGCCCTCTTCGCCGGGCACCGCCACCGACTTCTGGCCATAGGGCAAGAAGCGTCGGCGGAAACTCGGTCAGCGCGGCCTCGGTCTTGAACGACGACATCACCAGCCACAGCACCGGGCCGAACATCAGGAACAGGCCGACCGCGAGATAGGCATAGCTCAGCCAGTCGGTCCAGTGCAGGCTGCGCTTGCCACGCGTGTTGGTGAGGAAGGCGACCGCGTTCATTGCGGCACCCTCGCGCTGCGCGCGGTCCCTCCGAGAGGGACGGAGCACTCGCTTCGGAGCGGCCGTGCACTCGTGCTCATCGCGTCTTTTCACCCGCAGAGCCGGCGCTGGTGGCCTTCAGCTGCACCAGCGTCAGGATGATCAGCGCCACGGCCAGCAACAGCGACGCCGCCGCCGCCAGCCCGTACAGTCGCACCTGTTCCTGGAAGCCGGTCTGGTAGATGAACTGCACGATGAACGTTGTCGCCGAGCCGGGTCCGCCGCCGGTGAGCACGAAGACCTCATCGAAGGTCTGCACCGCGCGGATCAGCGGCGAGGACCAGCACCACCAGCAGGTTGGGCATCAGCAGCGGCAGCGTGATGCGCCACAGCGTGCGCCAGGGCGACGCACGGTCGATTTCGCGCGGCCTCGTACAGGTCGGCGGGGATGGCCTGCAGGCCGGCCAGCAGGATCAGCGTGTAAAAGCCCATGTGGGCCCAGATGCTGACGAAGACGACCCAGAAGAACGCCGGCCCCGATTCGGCCAGCCACAGTGTGGGTTCGGCGCCGAGCGCCACCATGCCGGCATTGAGCACGCCGTCGCGCTGCAGGATCCACTTCCAGATCAGCGCCACGACGACCGGCGACAGCAGCACCGGATAGAAGAACACGCCGCGCCAGAAGCCGCGGCCGATGATCTTGCGATTCAGCACCAGCGCCGTGATCAGGCTGAACAGGACCATCAGCGCGACCTGGAACAGCGAGTACTTGGCGGTGTTCCAGACGGCGCGCCAGAACAGGTCGCGGCGGCAGGTCGAGGGGTCGAGATAGCTGCCGCAGTCGAGCAGCGTGGCCAGGTTCTCGAGCCCGACGTAGGGCCGGTCCCTGGGGTAGAGCTCCACCCCGCCGGTGAAGGCGTAGTAGAAGTTGATCGCGATCGGCAGGAAGGTGAAGACGCCGAAGATGACCAGGTTCGGCGTCAGGAAAAACCACGGCGTGCTGCGGTTTGATTGCATGCCGTGGCCTCCTCGAGGGCGCGCCCGCGCGCTACTTGCTCGCCGCCTTCACCTGCTCGTCGATATCGGACGCCATGCGCTTCAACGCGTCGTCGGCGCTCATTTCGCCGGCGATGGCCTGACCGACGCGCTGCTGCGTGGCGTTGAAGATCGGGCGATTGAATCGATAGCCCTGCAGCGCGTAGTTGGGCTGCGCGATCTTGGGCACGGCGGCGACGAAGGCATCGAGCGCCGCGCCCGACAGCGCCGACACCTTGTAGGGAACGCCGGCCTTGGCCACCGAAACGCTGGCCGGAATGTTCTCGGTGCGCGCCATCAATTCAGTGTAGTTGGCGTCCTGGGCCAGGAAGTCGATGAACTTGGCGGCCAGTGCCGGTTGCTTGGTGTGCTTGAAGGCGACGAACGCAGCGCCACCCGGCATGGCCGAACAGGCGGCCGGGCCGCAGGGCGGCGGCACGACGACCCAGTGGAAGGCCTTGGTGACGTTGGCGTCCATGCGCTTGATCTGCCACGAGCCGGAGTAGTACACGACCACGCGGCCGTTGGCGAACTCCTCGAAGGCGTCGCGGTATTGCGAACCGCCGACGCCGCCCCAGACCTCCTTGGGCATGAGCCCGGTCTTGTTCCAATCGATGAACTTCTTGACCGCGGTCTGGTAGCCGGCATCGATCACCGGCGCCCCCTTGGCGTCGAGGATCTTCGCCCCGTAGTCCACCGCCAGCGCCGAGAAGCGGTGGCCGCTGCGGTCCATCGCCATCGCGAACGGCGTCTGCGTGGCCTTGGCCACCTTGCCGGCCGCGGCCATCCACTCGTCCCAGGTCGCCTTCTCGCCGGGCATCGGCACGTTGGCTTGCTCGAACAACGTCTTGTTGACATAGGCGCCGGTGACGGTGAGCTGCGACATCACGCCATAGATGCCCTTGTCGGCCGGACCGGCGCGGAACCACGGCAACGTCGTCGCGAAGTTGGTGTTCAAGGTTTTCTGGCTGGCCGGGCTCAGGTGCTTGCTCAGGTCGAGGTAGTACTTGTTGAGGCCGCCGAGATCGGTGACGCGGGCGATGTCGGGGCCCTCGCCGGCGGCCAGTTGCACCGGCAAGGTTTCCAGCACCGCCTTGTACGGCACCTTGTCGATGACGATCTTGGCGCCGGCGTTGGCGGCTTCGAAGCGCTTGGCGATCTCGCCGGTGACTTCGCATTCGTTGCCGTCGGAATAACACTGCACGCGCAGTTCTTGCGCCATTGCCGGCGCAACCGCCAGGCAAACGAGGGTGATGGCGAGGCTGCCGCGTACGTTGACTGATTGCATGGGGACTCCCGCTTGGAAAGAGAAACGAGAGAACATCGTGGCATAGCCCTTGCGCCCCTCCATCGAGGAAAACCAGCAGTGTCAGGGGTCGGACAACGCGGTGCTGAATCACATCCCTGCATCCCTGATTGGCGACAATCCTCGGGCGAAGCACTGAGCAAGGGACCACGCCCTTCGATGGTGCACTCAGAAGTGGGCTTCGACAAGCTCAGCCTGAACCGAAAATCGTCTTGTGCCAACTGGGTCAGGAGCACCTATGAATGCCGCGCACGTGCTGTATCCCGCCATTGCCATGTTTGCGCTCACGATCGGATGCGTCTTCTCGCTCGGGTTTGCGCGCTACCGGGCGATCCGCAAGCGTGAGGTGCGGATCAGCTTCTTCCGCACCTACGACGAGGGGACGCAGCCGAAACGCCTTCATCTGCTGGCCCGGCATGTCCAGAACCATTTCGAAGTGCCGCCGCTGTTCCATGTCGGCGTGGTGCTCACCTACGCCACCCAGTCAGCGGCCGTGGCATCGATCGCGTTCGCGTGGCTGTTCGTCGTTTCGCGCATCGTTCACTCGGCCATCCATCTGGGCACCAACAATGTGACCCATCGCTTCTTCGCCTACGGCTTCGGCTTGCTGATGTTGTGCGGCCTGTGGCTATTGCTGCTGGTTTCGCTTCTGGGCAAGCCCGCCTGAGCGATCAGGCCGCGCTCGCCGGCGCGAACACGATCGTGCGCTCGCCGTCGCTGAACGACGACAGCGACTGCAGCCAACGCTGGCCGGGCCACAGCAACTCGATGCTGCCGCTTCGCGGCCGGTAGACCGCGCTGTACAGCGTGCCGTAGCCGCGCAGGTAGGCCGACTGGAACAGCGGCTCGCTCAGCAGGGCCGCGGTCGCATCCTGCAGCGAGCCCGGCCCGTCGATCTGCGCCTGCAGGTGGTCGCGCCGCAGCACGGCGTTGGTGGCGCTGGCATGCTCGGGCCAGTCGACCTGATGCTGAAAGTTGGTGACGACCTTGTCGCGCGTGGTTTCGGTCGGCCGATCGGGGGCGACGAACACCGTCGCCCATGCGCCCTTGCGGTCGAGCAACGTGATGCTGTAGCACATGCTGACCGGCACCCGCTCGAGCAGCGTGATCGCTTCGGCCGTGTCCTGCGCCACTTCGAGCACATAGCGCAGCACCAGCGGGATGCCGAAGCCGTTGCCCGATACCGTGCGTCCGCCGAACGACAGCGAGGCCGCGAGGCCGGCTTCGTTGATGCCGTCGAGCGCGCCCCAGATGCAGTCGCCCAGCGCCGCCACCCGCGGGCCCGTCCAGCGTGTGGCCAGCCAGCTGCCTTCGAGCAGCAGCGGTGCGAAATCGTAGTTGCGCAGCAGCGCCGGCTCGTCGGCGCCGGCGGGATCGATCCACACCGCCTGCGAACAACCGACGATGTAGGGCGGCGGACACCACGACGACAGGAAGCGCGATTCCAGATCGCCGCCGCCGGCCAGCTCGACCAGCGCTCCCAGGTCGGCACCAGTTCGGGCATGTGCTTGCGCAGCGCGCGCCGGCTTTCGAGGAAGCTCGGCCGGGCGACGCCGCCGCTGCGCAGGAACCAGGAGCGGTAGCCCGGCCACATCTGCTCGAACAGGGCCTGCCACTGCGGACCCGGTGCGTCTTCGATCAGCGTGCGAAAGCTGATCTGGATGGCCATGCCGGCGTGCTCCCCGGCGTTCAAAGAATCTTGAACGAGCCCGGCTCGGGCGCCGCCGCGTGCTCGGTGGTCACGATCGGCTTGCCGGCGTAGTGCTTCTTGATGCCGCGGATCCAGTCGCGGGCGCGGATGTTGAGCTTGAAGTTGTCGTCCATCGAACGGCCGCGCGTGATCAGGATGCCGAGGTCGGCGCCTTCGTAGCGGTAGTCGCCGGGGCCGGTGATGCGCATGAAGAAGGCCTCGCGCTCGCTGTCGATGGCGCGGCGCTCGTAGTCGAAGCGCTGGTAGCCGACCGTGCCGTCATCGCTCATCTTGTAGATGCCGGTGGCCGGCGCGTGCGTGACCTGGTCGACCTTGTCTTCGGTGTACTTGATGACCACCTGCGACCACGAGTCGATGAAGTGCGGCTGCGCCCAGCGATCGTTGATCTCGCGCACGTTGAGGTCGAACGGCACGCCCGAGAACTCGAGCAGGTGGAACAAGAACAGCGGCGCGTCGGCATAGGCGAACGCGGCATGGTTGGTCATCGGGCTGGCGCCGCAGATGCGCGGGTTCAGCTCGCCGAGGTAGACCTCGCCGTTGTCCTGGTCGATCAGGAAGTCGACGTCGAAGTAGCCGCGGTAGCCCTCCTGCAGCAACTGGTTGCCGAAGTGCTCGGCCATGTCGCGCGCCTTCAGCCGCACGCCTTCGCTGAACGCGCCGGGGAAGACCTCGTTGCCGCACCAGCCGCCCTTGTACGGCGTCAGCTCCTTGGCGCCGACGACCTCGGTCAGCAGCGGGCCGACGAGGGTGCCCGACTGCGTGGCGCAGGCTTCCAGCGTGGCGCCGCGGCAGTTGATGCGCTTCATGATCTTGACTTCGGGGTCGTTGACGATCTCGTCCTTGTGCTTGTTGAAGTCGTCCTCGTTGGCGATGAAGAAGGTGGTGTGGCCCGAGTCGCCGAAGGCCGACTGGATCACCAGGTCGTGTGCCGAGCTTGGCGCGCTCGCAGATCTTCATCAGGCCCTGCCAGCTCTCGACCTTCTCCAGCGCATTGGGCACCGACAGCACGCCGGCCTTGTTGCCGATGCGCACCGTTTCCATCTTGTTGTCGCAGCGCTGGCGCAGCTTGGCCGGCGGGAACCAGATGTCCAGGCCGATCTCCTTGGCCAGGGCCTCGGTCTTCTCGTCGAACATCAGGAAGGTCGCCACCGGCTTGCCGCCGCGGCGCTCGATCATGTCGACCACGTCCTTGTGCTGCAGCAGGTAGTTGTTGATGTCCTCGATCGACTCGAACTCGGCGTGCGGCGACTCGGGCGGCACGAACACGTTCGGGTGGCGGCCGTCGAAGCAGTCGATGTAGCTGATGTAGCGGAAGCGGTTGATCCAGCGGTCCATGCCCAGCAGGTTGAAGTTGGTGGCGCTGATGAAGTAGATCGGCCGCTCGTTGCGGTGGAACATCAGCTTCAGGTCGGAAACGTCCTTGATCTTGGGCGCGGTGGTTGTGCTCATGATTCGACTCCTGGAAGTGGCGGGTGCGGTGTCGGCATCGACCTGCTGGCCCGCCGGCGTGGACAGCGTCTGGCCGCTGCGCTCGACCGGGTACGCGGCGCGGCCGGCCTCGGCCAGTGCAGCGCGGGCGGCGGTTATCTCACCGACGCGCGCCAGGGCCGCGGCGTTGAAGATGCGAAATCCCAGCTCGGGGCGGAAGCCGTGGATCTCGCGCACGTCCAGCGCGGCCATGAACTGCAGGATGTCGGCGCTGATCACCTGCCCGGGCACCAGGATCGGGAATCCCGGCGGGTAGGGAATGACGAACAGCGCCGAGACCAGCTCGCGCCCGGCCTTGATGGCCTGCGCGGCCTCGGCCATGTCGATGTACTCGCAGTTGTCGTCGTCGTAGCTGAGGAAGAAGGCGGCTGCGGATGTGGCCGTCGCGCGTCTGCTTCAGGCCTTCGCCGCTGCTGACGCGAAACGCGGCGTGGAACGCCGAGAAATCGGGCAGCGGCGGTTGCTCGAGGGTCAGCGAACGCACCCGCTTGTCGTGGATGCGGCGCTCGATGGCGCTCATGTCGCTGACGCGGCTGGTCGACTTCGCGGGCGATCTTGACCAGCACCTCGATCAGGTAGGCCACCGCCGAGCGCGTGCTGCCGATGTTGGTCATGAACAGCACGGTGTTGCGCGAGGTCTTGTTGATCTGGATGCCGTACTTGTCCATCAGGTACTTGTTCTTGAAGGTGTCGCCGTCGACACCCGTGGCACCGATGGACAGCGTGGCCCGCGACGGATCGAGCGCGAACTCGTCGGTGCGCCAGGCCGTCTCCATGTTGTTCCAGCCGGTGTCTTCGTTGTAGTAGCTCTCGACGCCGGATTCGCGGTAGGCCTTGGGCACCAGGTCGTCGACGCGCAGGAAGCGCATGTACTTCTTGAGCAGCGGGTGCCTCATGACCTGCTCGCGCAAGGTCATCGCCAGTTCCAGCTGGCGCTGCACCAGCTCGTAGCCTTCCAGCTCGACCTGGCGCCGGCCGACGTCCAGCGAGGCCAGGATCTGGTAGTTCGGCGAGGTCGAGGTGTGCGTCATGTAGGCCTCGTGGAAGGCTTCTTCGGCCTTGTCCTTGAAGTCCTGGTCCCAGACGTGGATCATCGAACCCTGGCGCAGCGCGGTCAGCGTCTTGTGCGTCGAGTGGGTGGCATAGACGCGCACCCGCGCCTTGGCCGGGTCGGGCATCAGGCGCGTCTTCAGCACGCGCTCGTCGTCGTCCCAGGCCTCGTCCGCGCAGCTCTTTCTGGAACTGCGGCGTAGCTGCTCGGCGTACTCGGGCGTCTGCAGCCTTTCGTGCAGGCGCCTGGCCGTGGCCATGCCGGTGCGCTGGCGGTAGATCGGGTGGCAGCAGGCGAAGGCGAACCAGGCCTCGTCCCACAGGAACACCAGGTCGGGCTTGATGGCCAGGCACTCCATCATCACGCGTTCGACGTCATAGACGATGCCGTCGAAGGTGCAGTTGGTCAGCAGCACCAGGCGCACGCGGTTGAGCGTACCGGCCTTGCGGAAGTCGAGCAGGGTCTGCTTGACGTGGCGGATCGGCACGGCGCCGTACATCGAATATTCGTCGAGCGGATAGGAGTCGAGGTAGGCCACCTGCGCGCCGGCCAGCACCAGGCCGTAGTGGTGCGACTTGTGGCAGTTGCGATCGACCAGCACGATATCGTCGGGCCGCACCAGCGCCTGGACGACGATCTTGTTGGCGGTGCTGGTGCCGTTGGTGACGAAGAAGGTGCGCTTGGAGCCGTAGGCGCGCGCGGCCTGCTCCTGCGCCACCTTCAGCGGCCCCACCGGATCGAGCAGCGAGTCCAGGCCGCCCGACGTCGCCGAAGTCTCGGCCATGAACAGGTTCATGCCGTAGAACTGCAGCAGGTCGCCGATCCAGTTGGAATTCATGATCGACTTGCCGCGCGCCAGCGGCAAGGCGTGGAACACGCCTGTCGGCTGCTTGGCATATTCGCGCAGCGCATTGAAGAACGGCGTTTCGTGGCGCTCGTGGACGCCGCGCATGATCGAGCTGTAGAGCTCGGTGTGGTCTTCTTCGCGGAAGAAGACGCGCTTGAAGGTCTCGCCGACGCGCGCCGCCACGGCTTCGACGTTCATGTCGGTGACCAGGTAGAGGTCGAGCTCGGGCCGCATCTGTGCGATCTGCCGGCCGAGCAGCAGCGCGCGCTCGGACTCGGCCAGCGACTCGATGCCGTCGTCGACGCTGTCGAGGAAGCGGCGCAGCGTGTCGTTGCGGTAGACCGATCGGAACGGGAAGCCATGGCGCACGACCACGGCCTGCAGGTCGAAGTTGACCAGCGTGGCGATCAGCGCGTCTTCGAAGCTGGGCACGACGACGATATCGAAGATGAAGTCGTCGTCCGGACTGCGCTTGCGCTGCACGCGGCGCCGCAGTCCGGCCTCTTCGGCGGCCGTCATCTCGTCGACGATCAGCACTTCGAAATACGGCCGCGAGAGTTGCGCCGCGCGTTCGTTGTCGGCCTCGAGTCTCCGACGGGCCATCGCTGTCGGCGCTCGTGTTGGCGCTCTCATGGCGGTAGGTCTGGGCGTTGAGCATGCGGTGGATGCGCCGCGCCGCCTGGTGGGCCCGCGAATACTCGCCACGCTCGATCCAGCTGGCCAGGTCGTTGAAAGCCCGGCCGCCGGGAAAAGCCCAGTAGCTCTCGATCGGGACCAGGCCCTGGGCCAGCGTCCGCACGCGCTGGCCGCAGATCTCCCAGTCGCCATGCTCGCGCGACATCTCGGCCAGGCGGCTCAGGTCATCGACCATGCCGATCCAGCTGTCGGCGCGCAGGTCCCAGACGCTGCGATGGCGGCTCAGCGAGTCGGCTGCCAGTGCGCCAGCGGGCTGTTTCTTCTTGCTCATGGTGATCCTTTCAGTGCCTTCACGGGCAATGCGCCGAGGCCGGGCGGGATGGCACAGGAGGGCCAGCCCTGCCGACTGCGCGGACTCATTCTGGTTTGGTCAGCGGGCCGAGCGTGTGCAGATAGGCATCGGCGCCGTTGTCGCGACGGTACACGTCAAACTCGACCGCGCGGTCGCGAAAGCTCTTCAGCGGCTGGCCGAGGTTGCTGCGCAGGCCGCGCTCGCGTTCGTGCCGCACCTTGGCCAGATCGATCTCGATCGGAATGATCTCGACGCCGGCGGTCGATTGGTGCAGCACGTAGCCCGAGGGGTCGCAGACGATCGAGCGGCCATTGCCGCCATCGCCGACGCCGTTGACGTCGAAGAAATAGACCTGGTTCGTCACCGCCGAGGCGCGCGCGATCGACAACTCGACGTCGCGGTCGATGGTGTCGGTCATCGTCGGGTGCAGGATGACCTCGGCGCCCATCGCCACCAGCGTGCGCGTGGTCTCGGGAAACCACATGTCGTAGCAGATCGAGACGCCGAAGCGGCCGACCTCGGGCACGTCGAAGACGCAGAACTCGCTGCCGCCGGCGACTCCCTTCTCGTAGGGCTGGAACGGAAACAGCTTTCGAAAGCGCCGGATCACCTCGCCCCGCGGGTCGATCACCGGGGTCGTGTTGTAGACGACGTCGCCTTGCGGACCGGAGACTTTCTCGAACAGCGAACCCGGGATCAGCCACAGGCCGGTCTCGCGGGCGAGCGCGCACAGGCGCTGCTCGGTCGGTCCCGGCAACGGCTCGGCCTTTTCGCGGCGCGGGCCGAGCGGCGCCAGTTCGGAGAACATGACCATGCGCACCCAGGGAAAACGGCTGCGGATGTGGCGCAGGTAGTTGCCCATGCGCTCGACGTTGTCGTCGAACGCCGAGACCGCCATCTGCACGCCGGCAATGCCGAAGGGGGTCATTTGTGCACCCTCGCGCTTCGCGCGGTCCCGCCAGGCGGGACGCAGCGCCCCCTGGCCCCGCAGGGGCCACTTCGTGACCCAGGGAGCGGCCGGGCGGGGGCGCTCACTTGTCGA
>CAVPMY010000015.1:0-68507 GCA_963706685.1 uncultured beta proteobacterium | reverse complement strand
AACCTGGGCATCGACCGTGTACCTGTCGGCCTTCACGACCAAGCTGGCGGTCTATGCGCTGGCCCGCGGCTTCGCCGGCACCGAGCTGCTGATCCCGATCGGCGCGACGATGGCCGTGTTCCCGATCTTCTATGCACTGATCGAGAACGACCTGCGCCGCGTGCTGGCCTACAGCCTGAACGTGCAGCTCGGCTTCATGGTGGTCGGAGTCGGCATCGGCACCGAGCTGGCACTCAACGGCACCGCCGCACATGCCGTGACCCACGTGCTCTACAAGGCGCTGCTGTTCATGTCGATGGGCGCGGTGCTGTACCGCGTCGGCACGGTCAAGGTCACCGAACTCGGCGGGCTGTACAAGTCGATGCCCTGGACCGCGGCGTTCTGCATCGTCGGCGCCGCATCGATCTCGGGTTTGCCGCTGCTCAGCGGCTTCATCAGCAAGTCGATGCTGCTGTCGGCCACGGGCAGCGGCGGCCACCTGGGGGCCTGGGGCCTGCTGATGTTCGCCTCGGCCTGCGCGCTGCTCTACGCGGGTATCCGGGTGCCCTATTTCGCCTTCTTCGGCCGCGACTGCGGCAAGCGCTGCGACGAGGCGCCGACGCACATGCTGGTGGCGATGGGCGTGGCAGCGGCGCTGAGCATCGGCATCGGTGTCTATCCGGCGCCGCTCTATGCGCTGCTGCCTTATCCGGTGAGCTACCAACCCTTCACGGTCTCCCATGTCCTGGCGCAACTGCAACTGCTGTTGTTCTCGGCGCTGGCCTTCGCGGTACTGATGCGCATGCGCCTCTATCCACCCGCATTGCCCTCGGTCAACCTCGACTTCGACTGGACCTATCGCCGCTTCGGTGCCGGCGCTGTGATGGCGATGGTCGGAATCGTCGGCCGCACGCGCCAGGCCTTCGATCGGATGACGCTGCGCTGGCTGGGTCGCGCGGTCGACCTGGTTCACCGTCACCATGGAGACGAGCGGATCCTGGCCCGCACCTGGGCCACCCGCAGCATGGCGTTGTGGGTGCTGGTGCTGCTGCTCGGCTACCTGCTGCTGTACTACATCTGAGCGCGCCAGCGGGCCGCCCGCTGCAGCGGCCGCACCGACTACAGGCGCGTGCCGCCTGCCGGCCCCACGGCGCGATCGAACTTGTCTTCGACCTCGCCGATGATGGCCGACAGGCTCAGCGTGGATTCGGCGAGCTTGTCCAGGAGCTGCTGCTGCACCTTGTCGATGCGGGCACCGACCTCGCGCGTGCCGGCTGCGCTTTGCGCTTCGAGCTTGCGCAACTCGGCTTCGATGAAGCTGCGCATCTCGGTGAATCGCGAGGCCTCGGCCGTGTCCGCCAACTCGCGGTTGGCCTTGATTTCCTTGGCATAGCGCCGCGCCTCGAGGATGACGCCGGCCTGCTGAAAAATGATGTAGACCATGAACAGGCCGCAAAGCAGGGCGGTGACGACCAGCATGACCAGGCCGAGGGGCGCCTGCACGGTGGCAAAGCCCAGCGTCAACTCGGTCGGCGCCGTGAAGGCCGGCCAGTTCAGCACCGCAAACGCGGCCATCAGCGTCAACGCAAGGGCAAGCAAGAGGGAACGCAGATTCATGGGGTCTCCTGGTGGGCGCGGAGCAGCCGCGGCCCCGCTGTCGATCTGGCCCGATTAGATCAGGCCTCGTCGTTCACGCGGTTCCGTCACGGCTTGCGCGTCCCACCAGAGCAATTCCGAGCGTCTCGTCATGCCTGCCACGGACGACGAGGCACGGCGGCTGCGTCATCGATACGACGTCGCGCCTTGATCCGCAAACCGGGCGCTGCCGGGCTCGCGGGTCAGGCGTCTGAAACGCCGCCAGGGCTACCTGGGGAAATCGCCGACGATGTCGTTGGGCGCGTTGTTGGTCGCGGTCACTCGCGTCGATGTACCGACGCCCTCGGGGCCGGCGCCCCAATGGGCGATGCCGCCGCCCCAGTGGGCGCGGTTGTTGGTGGCGACGACATCGGACACCTGCACCGTGGCGCCGGTGATCTTGATGCCGCCACCGTCGCCGCTGCCGGCGTCGTTGGCGTCGAAGGTGACGCCGCGCATCACGAACAGCGAGTTGTTGACATAGGCCGCACCGCCGCCACCGGTGACGCTGCGGTTGCGTTCGAAGCGCGAGTTCTGCCAGGTGAAGGTCTGCTTGCCGTAGCCCATGCCCCAGTACGCCGAGCGGAAGACTGCGCCGCCCAGGCTGTTGGAGGTGTTGTCGCTCATGCGCACATTGCTCAACAGATCGTCCGAGTTGAAGCCGTCGGAGTAGAAGGCGCCACCCAGGCCGCCGGCGCCGCCTTGTTCGGCGTGGTTGAAGACCGGACAGCCCGTGGCGCCGCCGAAGTTGGCCAGCTGGCCGAGCGCCTTGTTGCTCTCGAAGGCGGTGTTGTGCAGCTCGGTGGACACGTGCAGGACGCCGATGGCGCCGCCGTTGGAAGCGGTGTTGTTGCGGAAGGTGCTGTTGTTGACGATCAGCCTCTTGGCGCCGAAGACGTAGACCGCGCCGCCGGCCACGTCCGGGCCGATATCGGGTCCGCGGTTGGCGTCGAAGGTGACGCCCCAGATGCGCACGTTGAGGTCTCGCGTGTAGATGGCGCCGCCGCCGCCGCGCTTGTAGCCCCAGGCGCAGCTGCTGCTGCCGTTGCGTGCCACGTAGTCCTCGCCGACATCGCGGCCTCGTGTCATCGTCAGGCGCTGCACGGCGAGCACCCGGTCGTTGGTGCGGAAATCGCCGCGCCAGGCGCGCAGGATCTGCGTCTTGCCCTGGCCGTCGAGCACGATGCGGTTGCCGCCGTCGATCGTGGTGTCCTTGTCGGTCGGCGCCACCAGGGGCTGGTTCAGCGCGATCGTCGCCGTGCCCGCGCCGCAGTTGAAGGTGATCACGCCGCCATTGGCCACTGCGGTGCGCAGGGCGGTTTCGTTGCAGCTCGCCGCGCTGCCGCTGCCGATCACCGTGGCCGGTGACGACACGTCCAGCGGCGCCGGACCCGATACCCCCGGTGCGGGCGCCGGTGCCGGGGCGGGACTTGGCGTCGGTGCCGGAGCGGGGGCTGGCGCCGCACCGGCGGCGGGGACATAGGCGCAGGTCTTGGCCACACCGACAATCGGGTCCCCCCAGACGGCATTGGTGCACGCGATCGAGCCGGTGACCGTCCCGTAGCGGTACTTGTCGCGCGCGCCGTAGCGCACCGGACGCGTGCCCGGCACGGTGCAGGTGCCGCCTTCGTTGGCGCAGGTGACCCAGCCCGACGCGGGTGCCGGCGCCGGTGCCGGCGCAGGTGCGGATGCGGTGACCGCGTAGCTGCAGGCCTTGACCACACCGAACAGCGGATCGCCCCAGGTCCCGTTGTTGCAGGCAATCGATCCAGTCACCGTCTTCATGTAGTAGCGGCCGTTGGCGCCGTAGCGCACCGAGGTGGTGTTGGGCACCTTGCACACGCCGCCCTCGCTGGCGCAGGTCACCCACGTCGGTTCGGCCGCCGCGGCAGGCAGGCTGGCGCAACCGGCGCCGATCACAGCCGAGACCGACAGCGCCAGTTGATGCAAGCGCTGCAGGCGCTGGGCACGACCGTGGGCAGCAGCGCGAGCGCCGCGGGCAGAAAGTTGGGTCATCAGGGAAATCCTCGAAAGCGGAGCGGGGGTCGAGTGCGGCCTTGCGCGATGCCAGTTCAGCACCGCCGACGGTACGAGCCGCGCATGGTGCGCGCCGCGCCTACCGATGTGGCGCCGCGCGAGCTGCGAAGGCGTGTCGTGTTGTAAGGCCTGGTTGCATGCGGCGTTGTCGAGCGTACAAAACAGCCGCAGGTGCAACAGGACACGCGGCCTTGCAACCAAATCCAACGACGACAGAACTCAGCGAATCGTCTTCGAGGCCTCGGCCGAATAGGCGCTCTCATTGCCGGCCGCGTCGTAGGCGGTGACCGCGAAGTAGTAGGCCTGACCCACCGGCAGGTCGCGCACGACGTAGCTGGTCGCGGTGCCGGTTGCCGCCCCCGCGCCGCGGGCCTGTTGGTAGGCGCCCGGCGTCTTGCCCCAGTAGATGCGGTAGCCCACCACACGCCCATCGGCCGATGCGTTCCAGCCGAGGGTTGCCGTGCCGACGCTGGGCGGCGCAGGTGATGGAGCAGGTGATGGAGCAGGTGATGGAGCCGGTGCTGGAGCCGGTGCTGGAGCCGGCGCTGGAGCCGGGGCTGGTGTCGTCGCACCGGAGGCCAGTACCTCACAGCGCTTGACCTGACTGCGCACCGGGTCGGTGCCGAAGAAGCTGTTGCTGCACGTGCCTTTGCCGCTGACGCTGCGCTGTACCCAGGTGCTGCCCAGTCCATAGCGAACCGTGCGCGTGGAGGCCAGCGAGAACGCCTCGTTCTCGTTGGCAAGGAAGGTCCAACTCGTCGGCGCCGGCGCCGGCGCCGGCGCTGGAGCGGGTGCCGGTGCGGCCACACCGGCACCCTGGACCTCGCAGCGCTTGATCTGACCGGGCACCGGGTCGGTACCGAAGAAGCTGTTGGAGCAGGTGCCCTTGCCGCTGACGCTGCGTTGCACCCAGGTGCTGCCCAGTCCATAGCGAACGGTCTGCGTCGACGCCAGCGTGAAGGCGCCGTTTTCGTTGGCCAGGAAGCTCCAGCCGGCGGGCGCGGGCGCGGATGCGCTGCTGCCCTGGACCTCGCAGCGTTTGACCTTGCCGGGTGCCGGATCGGATGCGAAAAAGCGGTTGCTGCAGGTCGCCGAGCCACTGACGCTGCGTTGCACCCAGCTGCTGCCCAGGCCGTAGCGCACGATGCGCGTGCCGCTGACCGAAAAGGCCTCGTTCTCGTTGGCGAGAACGCTCCAGCCGGTCGGTGCCGGCGCAGGCGCGGGTGGCGTGGTCACGCCGCTGGCCGCATAGTCGCATTGCTTCACGCGTCCGACCGCCGGATCGGTCCACGTTGCATTGCCGCAGGCGATCGCCTTGGTCACGGTCTTGTAGACATAGGCGCCGTCGATGCCATAGCGCACGAGCCGCGTGTCGGGCACGTTGCAGGTCTGGCCTTCGTTGGCGCAACGGGTCCACGTATCGCTGCTGGTGGCCAGAGCGACCTCCCTGCGATCCTCGACGGCGATGGCGCCTGACGCGTCCCGCGCGGCGGGTGCGTCGGCTGCGCTGCCGTCGCTGCTGCCGCCGCATCCCGCCACGAGCAGGGACAGCGCGGTGGCCAGGCCGAGAGGCCAGGGGTTTTGGGAGCTGAGGTGGTTGCATTGCCAGGTGGCAAGGTGCAACAGGCGCATGCGATGGCTTCGCAAGGCCATGCGGGCGTGTAGAGCCATGTAGCTTTTTTTCCATCGTCCACGCAGCAAGCAAGCCGCTGCGCAACGGGATCACCAACGATTGAGACGGCCGCGATGGTGTGGGCGCGGATCGTGCGCGCCAACATGAGTGCTGTTAGAGACGTGTCCTGCCGTAAGTGCGGCAGTCGAGCATGGCCTGACCAGGCAGCGCTTCTGGCGCAGCATCGCAGCGCCCGGCGCCGCGGCCGGGCGATTGCATTGCCTTACACAGAGACCAGGGGTGACCGCTGACGCAGGCGGCGGCTCAGGCCGCGGCTTCGAGCCCGCTGTCGAAATGCTCGCGCATCAGCCTGGCGGCCTTCGCACTGTCGCGGCCCGCGATGGCTGCCATCAGTGCCCGGTGCTCGGCCAGCGAATCGGCCAGCCGCCCCTGCTTGAACAGCGAGTGATGGCGGTTCAGCTTCATGACCTTGCGCAGGTCGGTGACGATCTGTGTTCGCCAGCGGTTGCCGGCGATGTCGAGCAGGCTCATGTGGAACTGCTCGTTGGCGGCAAAGAAGGCGTCGCGCTGCCGGACCTGCTTTTCCAGGCGCTCGTGCAACTGCTGCAGGCGCTGCAATTGCGCTTCGCTGGCATGGCGCGCCACCTCGCCGGCGGCATCGGCTTCGAGCAGCGCCAGCAGGTGGTAGATCTGCGCCACGTCATCGCGATTCATCTCGGCCACGTAGGCGCCGCGGCGCGGCTTCATCGTCACCAGGCCCTCGGCGGCGAGCACCTTGAGCGCCTCGCGCAGGGGGGTGCGGCTGATGCCGTACGCGGCCGACAGCTTGAGTTCGTCGATCCAGGCGCCGGGTTCGAGTTCGCGCGCGAAGATCTGCGCGCGCAGCCGCTCGGCCACGTCTTCGTAGAGGGCGCGGCGAGACAGGGAATGCGTTGGCGTGGGGGCTGCGGTGGCGGCCATCGTGGTTGTCAGCGTCGTGTTGGATTTGAATTCATAATTATGGATAATGCAAGCGCGATGCGCAGCCTGCCGAACGCTGTGCCGGCACCCGCCCGGCGCGTCACACTGCACCTGGCGCCACTCGAGGAGCAAACG
This sequence comes from uncultured beta proteobacterium, assembly GCA_963706685.1. Lineage (GTDB taxonomy): Bacteria > Pseudomonadota > Gammaproteobacteria > Burkholderiales > Burkholderiaceae_C > CADEEN01. Next base: position 62,128 of record CAVPMY010000015.1, on the reverse strand, counting down.
ATGGCCGATCAACCCCCCACCCTCAAGGATTGGCAACGCGCCGCGGCCAACTCCGTGCCAGGCGGCGACGTGTCGAGGTTGAACTGGATCACGCCCGAGGGCATCACCGTCAAGCCGCTGTACACGGCGGCCGACGTTGCGGGCCTGGCGCATGCCGACACCTTGCCCGGCTTCGCGCCCTATGTGCGCGGTCCGCAGGCGACGATGTACGCGGTGCGGCCGTGGACCATTCGCCAGTACGCGGGCTTCTCGACGGCCGAAGACAGCAACGCCTTCTACCGCCAATCGCTGGCCGCCGGCGGGCAAGGCGTCAGCGTGGCCTTCGACCTGGCCACGCACCGCGGCTACGACAGCGACCACCCGCGGGTGACGGGCGACGTCGGCAAGGCCGGCGTGGCCATCGACAGCGTCGAGGACATGTTGATCCTGTTCGACGGCATTGCGCTCGACAAGGTCAGCGTCAGCATGACGATGAACGGCGCGGTGCTGCCGGTGCTGGCGGGATACGTGGTCGCGGCCGAGGAGCAGGGCGTGGCGCAAGCGCAGCTCTCCGGCACGATCCAGAACGACATCCTCAAAGAGTTCATGGTCCGCAACACCTACATCTACCCGCCCGAGCCGAGCATGCGGGTGGTGGCGGACATCATCGAGTACACGGCCACGAAGATGCCGAAGTTCAACTCGATTTCGATCTCGGGTTATCACATGCAGGAGGCGGGTGCGAACCAGGCGCTCGAACTGGCGTTCACGCTGGCCGACGGCAAGGAGTATGTGAAGACGGCGCTCGCCAAGGGCCTGGACGTCGATGCCTTCGCGCCGCGCCTGTCGTTCTTCTGGGCGATCGGCATGAACTTCTATCTCGAGATCGCCAAGATGCGCGCCGCGCGGCTGCTCTGGTGCCGCATCATGCAAGGCTTCGATGTCAAGAATCCGAAAAGCCTGATGCTGCGCACGCATTGCCAGACCTCGGGCTGGAGCCTGACCGAGCAGGACCCCTACAACAACATCGTGCGCACGACCATCGAGGCCCTGGCCGCGGTCTTCGGCGGCACGCAGTCGCTGCACACCAACTCGTTCGACGAAGCAATTGCGCTGCCCACCGAGTTCTCGTCGCGCATCGCCCGCAACACGCAGCTCATCATCCAGGAGGAGTCGCACGTCACCCATGCCGTCGACCCATGGGCCGGCAGCTACCTGATGGAAAAGCTGACGCAGGACATGGCCGACGCAGCGTGGGCCATCATCGAAGAGGTCGAGCAGCAAGGCGGCATGACGCGCGCCGTCGACTCCGGCTGGGCCAAGCTGAAGATCGAGGCCAGTGCGGCGCAAAAGCAGGCCCGCATCGACAGCGGCGCCGACGTCATCGTCGGCGTCAACAAGTACCGGCTGGCGCAGGAGGATGCGGTGCAGATCCGCGAGGTCGACAACCATGCCGTGCGCGTCAACCAGGTGGCACGGTTGAAGGCCTTGCGCGCCGGCCGCGATGCGGCCAAAGTGCAGGCCGCGCTCGACGCGCTGACCGCGTGCGCGCAAAGCGGCCAAGGCAACCTGCTCGAGCTCAGCATCCAGGCCATGCGCGCGCGGGCCACGGTGGGCGAGGTCAGCGATGCGCTGGAGAAGGTCTGGGGGCGCCACCGCGCCGATACGCAAAAGGTGACCGGTGTGTACGCAGCCGCTTATGACAGTGCCGAGGGTTGGGACCAACTCAAGGGCGAGATTGCCGCGTTCGCTCAAGACAAGGGCCGCCGCCCGCGTGTGATGATTGCCAAGCTCGGCCAGGACGGCCATGACCGCGGTGCGAAAGTCGTTGCCACCGCATTCGCCGACCTCGGCTTCGACGTCGACATCGGCCCGCTGTTCCAGACGCCCGAGGAGTGCGCGCGCCAGGCGATCGAGAACGACGTGCACGCGGTCGGCGTATCGACGCTCGCCGCCGGCCACAAGACCCTGGTGCCGGCGATCATTGCCGAGTTGAAGAAGCAGGGCGCCGACGACATCATCGTCTTCGTCGGCGGCGTGGTGCCGAAGCAGGACTACGAGTTCCTTGTCGAAGCCGGCGTCAAAGGCATCTATGGGCCCGGCACGCCGATTCCTGTCAGTGCAAAGGACGTGCTGGAGCAGATCAGGAAGGTGGTCGGGGCGTGAGAACCATCGACCCGCTAGCCCTGAGCTTGTCGAAGGGCAGCTGGCAGTGAATCCGTTTTTCGTCTATTTGCTGCGCTGTTGCGATGGCTCGTACTACACGGGCCACACCGACGATCTGGAGCGGCGCATTTCTCAGCACGCGGCGGGTGAGATTGCTGGCTACACACGCGACAAGAGACCGGTGACGCTGGTGTGGTCGCAGGAAACGGCGACGCGCGAGGAAGCATTGGCGGCAGAGATGCAGATCAAGGGCTGGTCGCGCGCGAAGAAGGAGGCGTTGGTGGCTGGTGATTGGGATGCGATTCGCGTGCTTGCACGCTCCAAGTCTTCGACATGCGCAGCCCGAGCGAAATCCAGCACCGTTCGCCCTGAGCTTGTCGAAGGGCATTCGCACGAGGGGCTTCGACAAGCTCAGCCCGAACGGGATCAGTCCGAACGGAATAATTCAGATCGCCCCGAGCCCGTCGAAGCGCGCTTGCGACCCGACGTTGTCCTTCGACAAGCTCAGGCCGTTCGGCATGCTCACGATGCACGGGCCCTTCGACAAGCTCAGGGCGAACGGGACCGCATGGCGCGGCTTGTCGCAGGCGATCGCCGCGCGCTCGCCAAGGCCATCACGCTGATCGAATCGACGCGCGCCGACCATCGCCAGCAGGCTGACGCCTTGCTCGACGCGCTGATGCCGCACACAGGGCAGTCGCTGCGCATCGGCATCTCGGGCGTGCCGGGCGTGGGCAAGAGCACCTTCATCGAAGCTGTCGGCTTGCACCTCATTTCACAGGGTCATCGCGTCGCCGTGCTGGCGGTCGATCCGTCGTCGACACTGTCCGGCGGCTCGATCCTCGGCGACAAGACGCGCATGGAGCGGCTGTCCGTGCACGAGGCTGCGTTCATCCGGCCGACGCCGACCTCCGGCGCGCTCGGTGGCGTTGCCGAGCACACGCGCGAGGCCCTGTTGCTGTGCGAGGCCGCGGGGTTCGACATTGTCATCGTCGAAACCGTCGGCGTCGGTCAGAGCGAGATCACGGTGGCCGGCATGACCGACCTGTTCGTGCTGCTGCAACTGCCCAACGCCGGCGACGACCTGCAGGCGATCAAGCGCGGCGTCATGGAACTGGCCGACCTGGTGGCCATCAACAAGGCCGATCTCGACGAGTCCGCGGCCACGCGCGCGCAGGCCCAGATCAGCAGCGCCTTGCGCGTCTTCGGCTTTCATGGCCGCGCCGATCATCATGCGGTGCCGGTGCTGAAGCTGAGTGCGCTCAAGGGTGAGGGCATCGAGGCCTTCTGGCAGGCGGTGCAATCGGCGATCCAGCAGCGCAAGACCGGCGGCGCCTTCGACGCCCGCCGGCGCGCGCAGCGCCAGGCTTGGTTGTGGGACATCGTGCAGGGCCGGCTGCTGGCCGACTTCAAGCACCATGCCGCCGTGCGCGCTGCGTTGCAGCGAGCGCTGGACGATGTCGACGCTGCACGCACGGCACCCACCGTCGCGGCGCGTGCCTTGCTCAACCTGTTCGAGAACCACTGAGGAGAGTCCCAAGTGCACGACATCATCGAACAACTCGAGAAGAAACGCGCTGCCGCGCGCCTGGGCGGCGGCGAGAAGCGCATCGCCGCGCAACACGCCAAGGGCAAGCTGAGCGCGCGCGAGCGCCTGTCGCTGCTGCTCGACGAGGGTTCGTTCGAAGAATGGGACATGTTCGTCGAGCACCGCTGCGTCGACTTCGGCATGGCCGACAACAAGATCCCCGGAGACGGTGTCGTCACCGGCTACGGCATGATCAATGGCCGCCTGGTGTTCGTCTTCAGCCAGGACTTCACCGTCTTCGGCGGCGCACTCTCCGAAGCCCATGCCGAGAAGATCTGCAAGGTCATGGACCAGGCGATGAAGGTCGGCGCGCCGGTGATCGGCCTCAACGACTCGGGCGGCGCGCGCATCCAGGAAGGCGTGGCCTCGCTCGGCGGCTATGCCGAGGTCTTCCAGCGCAACGTCATGGCCTCGGGCGTGATCCCGCAGATCAGCATGATCATGGGGCCGTGCGCCGGCGGTGCGGTGTACTCGCCGGCGATGACCGACTTCATCTTCATGGTCAAGGACAGCTCGTACATGTTCGTCACCGGCCCCGAGGTCGTGAAGACGGTGACGCACGAGGCGATCACGGCCGAAGAACTCGGCGGCGCGCTGACGCACACCGGCAAGAGCGGTGTCGCCGACCGCGCATTCGACAACGACGTCGAAGCGCTGTTGATGCTGCGCCGCTTCTTCAACTACCTGCCGCTGAACAACCGCAGCGGCGTGCCGGTGCGCCCCACCGCCGACCCGGCCGACCGCAGCGACCTGTCGCTCGACACGCTGGTGCCCGACCATCCGAACAAGCCGTACGACATCAAGGAGCTGATCCTGAAGGTCGTCGACGACGGCGACTTCTTCGAGCTGCAACCCGACTACGCCAAGAACATCGTCATCGGCATGGCGCGAATGCAGGGGCGCAGCGTCGGCATCGTCGCCAACAACCCGCTCGTGCTGGCAGGCTGCCTGGACATCCGCTCGAGCATCAAGGCGGCGCGCTTCGTGCGCTTCTGCGACGCGTTCTCGATTCCCGTCATCACCTTCGTCGATGTGCCGGGCTTCATGCCGGGCACGTCGCAGGAGTGGAGCGGCATCATCAAGCATGGCGCCAAGCTGCTCTATGCCTATGCCGAGTGCACCGTGCCCAAGGTGACGGTGATCACGCGCAAGGCCTATGGCGGCGCCTACGACGTCATGGCCTCCAAGCATCTGCGCGGCGACGTCAACTTTGCCTGGCCCAATGCCGAGATCGCGGTCATGGGCGCCAAGGGCGCAGTCGAGATCATCTTTCGCGAAGACAAGGGCGACCCAGGCAAGCTCGCGGCCAAGGAGGCCGAGTACAAGGACCGCTTCGCCAACCCGTTCGTCGCCAGTGCTCGCGGCTACATCGACGACGTGATCCAGCCGCACGAAACACGCAAGCGCATCTGCCGCTCGCTGGCGATGTTGCAGGACAAGAGAATTGAGAACCCGTGGCGCAAGCACGGCAACATTCCGTTGTAAGGGGGCAGGGCATGTTCACCAAGATCCTGATCGCCAACCGCGGCGAGATCGCCTGCCGCATCTTCAAGACCGCCAAGAAGATGGGCATCGCCACCGTCGCCGTCTACTCCGAGGCCGACCGCGACGCGCTGCATGTCGAGCTCGCCGACGAATCGGTGCTGATCGGCCCGGCGCCCAGCCGCGAGAGTTACCTCGTCGCCGACAAGATCATCGCGGCGGCCCAGCAGACCGGCGCGCAGGCGATCCACCCCGGCTACGGCTTTCTTTCCGAGAACGAAGACTTCGCCCGCCGTGTCGAGGAAGAAGGCCTGGTCTTCATCGGCCCCAAGCATCAGAGCATCGCCGCGATGGGCGACAAGATCGCGTCGAAGAAGCTGGCCTTGGGCGCCAAGGTCAACACCATTCCCGGCTGGAACGACGCCATCGAGACACCCGATCAGGCCGTCAAGATCGCCAAGGACATCGGCTACCCGGTGATGATCAAGGCCAGCGCCGGCGGCGGCGGCAAGGGCTTGCGCGTGGCCTTCAGCGACAAGGAGGCGTTCGAGGGTTTCACGTCGTGCCGCAACGAAGCCAAGGCGAGCTTCGGCGACGACCGCGTGTTCATCGAGAAGTTCGTCGAGCAGCCGCGGCACATCGAGATCCAGGTGCTCGGCGATGCGCATGGCAACATCGTCTTCCTCAATGAGCGCGAGTGCAGCATCCAGCGCCGGCACCAGAAGGTGATCGAGGAGGCGCCGTCGCCCTTCATCAGTGACGACACGCGGCAGAAGATGGGCGCGCAGGCGGTGGCCCTGGCCAAGGCGGTGAACTACCAGAGCGCGGGCACGGTGGAGTTTGTCGTCGGTGCCGACCAGAGCTTCTACTTCCTGGAGATGAACACGCGTCTGCAGGTCGAGCACCCGGTCACCGAGTGCATCACCGGCCTCGACCTGGTGGAGTGGATGATCCGCGTCGCGGCGGGCGAGAAGCTGCCCTTCACGCAGGCGCAGGTGGCGCGCAAGGGCTGGGCGATCGAATGCCGCATCAATGCCGAAGACCCGTTTCGCAACTTCCTGCCGTCCACCGGGCGCCTCGTCACCTTCCGCCCGCCGCAGCAGACGATGTTCGCGGCGGCTGCGGCGCCGTCGGACAGTCGCAGCGACGACGCCGAACGCCGAGGCGGCAGCGGCGGCGTACGCGTCGACACCGGCGTCTACGAAGGCGGCGAGATTCCGATGTACTACGACTCGATGATCGCCAAGCTCATCGTGCATGGGCGCGACCGCAGCGATGCCATCGCCAAGATGCGCGAGGCCCTCAACGGTTTCGTCATCCGCGGCATCTCGAGCAATGTGCCGTTCCAGGCGGCGCTGCTGGCGCATCCGTCGTTCGTCAGCGGGGCGTTCAATACCGGCTTCATCGCCGAGCACTACGGCAGCAGTTTTTCCAACGCCGACGTAACGCATCACGATCCCTTGTTCCTCGTCGCGCTGGCCGCTTTCGTGCGGCGCAAGGCACGCGAGCGGGCCATGGCCATCAGCGGCCAGGTGGCCGGCCATGGCGCGACCAACCTGCCGGACCTGGTGGTGGTGGTGCTGGGTGCCCACGGCGCGCATGTGCACCACGCGGTGCACATCGACGAGTTCGAGCCGCGCGCGGGCAAGGCCGATGTGGTGATTGATGGTCGCCACTTCGCCATCCAGTCGCAAACCCGGCTCGGCGACGTGCTGATGCAGGGCACCTGCAACGGCAAGCCGTTCATTGCACAGGTCGAGCGTGCAGGCGCGAAGAACCCGCTGGCGATACGCGTCTCGCACGACGGCATGGCGATCGACACCCTCGTCCTGCTGCCGCGCGCGGCCGAGTTGTTCAAGCTGATGCCGCACAAGGCGCCGCCGGACCTGAGCAAATTCCTGCTCTCGCCGATGCCCGGCCTGCTGGTCGACCTTGCCGTGCAGCCGGGGCAGAAGGTGTCGGCCGGTGAAAAGCTCGCGGTGATCGAGGCGATGAAGATGGAGAACATCCTCACGGCCACGCAGGACGGCACGGTCAAGGACGTGCTGGCCAAGAAGGGCGAAAGCCTGACGGTGGACCAGCCGATCGTGTCGTTCTCCTGACAGCTGATGAACGACAAGCCTTTTCGCATCCTCGGCCTGCAGCAGGTCGCCATCGGCGGCGCCGACAAGCAGCGCCTGAAGTCGCTGTGGGTCGACCTGCTCGGCCTCGACGTCAAGAGCACTTTCGTCAGCGAACGCGAGAACGTCGATGAAGATATCTGCGCGCTCGGTCACGGCGTGCATGCGGTCGAAGTCGATCTGATGCAGCCGATCGACCCCGACAAGAAACCCGCGGTCCACTCGACGCCGCTCAACCACATCGGCCTGTGGGTCGATGACCTGCCGATGGCCGTGCAATGGTTGACTGGGCGCGGCGTGCGTTTTGCGCCGGGCGGCATCCGCAAGGGCGCGGCCGGCCACGACATCTGCTTCATCCACCCCAAGGGCAACGAGCAGTTCCCGCTCGGCGGCGAAGGTGTGCTGATCGAGCTGGTGCAGGCGCCGCCGGCGGTGATCAAGGGACTCGGGCGCGCTGACCAATGAGCAGCCGCCCGCAGGCCTTCACGCCGGCGGCGCCGGTGCCGATTGGCGGCGCCGCCAGGCCGCAGGCGGCGAGCCGAATTCGCGCCGAAAAGCGCGGCTGAATGCGGCATCGGTCTGGTAGCCGACGTCATGCGCAATGCTGGTCAGCGATGCCTGGCTTTGGCACAACAGGTTCGACGCCAACAACATGCGCCACTGCGTCAGGTACTGCATCGGTGCGCTGCCGACGAGTTGCGTGAAACGTTCGGCGAGCACCGAGCGCGAGGTGTTGGCGGTGTGTGCCAGATCCTCCAGCGTCCAGGTACGTGCCGGTTCCTTGTGCATCGCGTTCAATGCCGCACCGACGATCCGGTCACCGACGCCCGCAAGCCAGCCGGTGCGGCCCTCGGCCTGCTCGTTCATGTACAGGCGCAGCACCTCGATGAACAGCACTTCGGAGAGCTTGGCCAGCACGCCTTCGCCGCCGGGCCGTGGTGAACGGGCTTCAGTCAGTGCGTAGCGCAGCGACGCTTCGAGCCACAGGCCGGCGCTCGAACCGCGCACATTGACGCGCACGATGGGCGGCAGGCCGGCGAGCAGCAGGCGCGCCAGGCGGGCATCGCAGGCCAGGTAGCCGCAGACCAGACGCGTCGCAGCGCCGCCGCCGCCATAGGCAATCTGGCAGGGCCGGCGTGACAGCACCTCAGCCAGTGGTGCACCGCCGCTGGCCGGCGGCAGGCTGACGTCGGAACACATGCGGTGCGCATCGCCTTGCGGGAACAGCACCACGTCGCCGGCCGACAGCGGCACCGGTTCGTGTTTGCCGAGCAACGCGAAGCAATCGCCCTCGGTGATCAGGTGGAAGATGACCAGGCGCTCGGCGCCGGGTTCGAGCAGGTGCACGACCGAATCGGCGCGGGGCGATTGGTAGCACCAGGGCGCGGTGAAGCGCGCGTTGATGAAAATGGCGCTGGCCAGGCGCACGACGCGAAGCGTTTGCGACAGGGCATCCATCGCTTCGCAGCGCTCAGCCGATCTCGATGCGCAGGTCGAACGGCACCGCGTTGCGCACCGCTTGCGGGATCGCCGAGCAGGCGATGCCTTGCTCGGCGAGCGCGCGCAAGCGCTCGGCTGCCACGCCGGCGGCGGCAATGCGCACCTGCAACTGGACATCGCAGGGCATCGCGTCCACCGGCTCGCCGTTGACATCGGCCATGCCGAGCAGGCCGCGTGCATCGGAGCGGCTGCTGGCGCGCAACTCGAGGGCTGTCAATGCGATGCCTTCGCGCGCCGCCGCCATGACGATGCTGGTGGCCGCGCACGATGCGAAGCCGGCGCGAAACAGCCACCCGGGGGTGACCTGGTCGCCGCTGCCGCCGAGTTCGGTGGGCATGTCGGTGGCGACCTGCTGACCGTTGGCGTGGCTGGCGACGACGCGCGTGCCACCTGTCCAGCGTGCCGTGGCCGGTGCGTCGTCGTGCAGGCCGGTCTCAGGGCGCCGTTGCAGCACGGCATGCACGCGCTGCAAGGCGGCTGCGAGGTCTTGTGTTGCCATGGTCAGGCTCATCAGGAATGCGATGACGCCGATTGTGGGCACGTTGCGGCGGAGCGGCACCCCTAGTTCGATACCCGTGGACGATCGGTCAGAACATCGGGACGTTCGAACAGGACATGGCGCACCCGACTGCCCGACAGTTCGACACCATCAACCACTTTCCTGCTCGGAGCATGACACCATGAACGCACCCGTCGACCTCAACGCCGTGAAAACCCGCCAGCAAGCGGCCTGGGCCAGCGGCGACTACGCCGTCATCGGCACGACCCTGCAAATTGTCGGCGAGCAACTCGCCGAAGCCTGCGATCTGCGCTACGACGAAGCCGTGCTCGACGTCGCGGCCGGCAATGGCAACGCCACGCTCGCCGCGGCCCGACGCGGTTGCAGCGTCACCTCGACGGACTATGTGGGCAGCCTGCTCGAACACGGCGCCGAGCGCGCGCGTGCCGAAGGCTTGAAGGTCAAGTTCGAAGTCGCCGATGCCGAGGCGCTGGGCTATGCCGACGCGAGCTTCGACGCCGTGCTTTCGACCTTCGGCGTGATGTTCACGCCCGACCATGCCCAAGCCGCGTCGGAACTGGCGCGTGTGTGCAAAGCCGGCGGCCGCATCGGCCTGGCCAATTGGACGCCCGAGAGCCTGGTCGGCCAGATGTTCAAGGTCCTGGGGCGCCACCTGCCGCCACCGGCCGGTGTGCAGCCGCCGTCGCTGTGGGGCACGGAGAACCACCTGCAGTCGCTGTTCGGCGACAGCGCGGCATCGATCGACTGCACGCCACGCCAGTTCAACTTCCGCTATCGCTCAGCGGCACATTTCGTCGACGTCTTCCGCACCTGGTACGGCCCGGTGCACAAGGCCTTTGCGGCGCTGCCGGCCGATGGAGCGTCAGCGTTGGAGCGCGACCTGATCGAACTGCTCGACCGCCACAACCGCGCCGGCGCCAAGTCGTTCGTGGCCCCGAGCGACTATCTGGAAGTGGTGATCACGCGCCGTTGAACGGGGCCGCGGCATGGACCCCCGACTGCAGCGCCGCGTGCAGCGTTGCGGTTGGGACCTGGCCGCTGCCGACTACGATTCGCTGTGGCAGGCGCAACTCGCGCCGGCGCAGGCAGCGCTGCTCGAAGCGGCAGCGTTGTCGCCGGGCGAGCGCGTGCTCGACGTGGCCTGCGGCACCGGGCTGGTGACCGTGGCCGCGGCACGCGCCGTCGGCCCACGTGGACAGGTGCTGGGCGTGGACATTGCCGAACAGATGCTTGTCGCTGCGCGCCGGCGCGCGGCGCCGTACCCTCAGTCGCATTTCTCGCGCATGGACGGTGAGACTCTCGATACCGTTGCGGATGCCAGCGTCGACGCCGTGCTGTGCGCGCTCGGCCTCATGTACATGCCCAGCCCCGAGCGCGCGCTGGGCGAGATGGCGCGCGTGCTGCGCCCCGGCGGTCGTGTTGCGCTGGCGGTGTGGGGCGAACGCGCGCGCTGCGGCTGGGCGCCGGTGTTTTCGATCGTCGACGCCGAAGTGGCCAGCGAGGTCTGTCCGCTGTTCTTTCGCCTCGGCCAGCGCGACACGCTGGCGCGTTTGTGCGCTGCGGCCGGATGGCAGGCGATCGTGCAGCGGCGGCTGACGGTTGCGCTGGCCTATGCCGACGCCGAGCAGGCTTGCGACGCCGCATTCGTCGGCGGTCCGATGGCACTGGCCTGGTCACGCTTCAATGCCGCCACGCGTGCACGCGTGAGCGCGCGCTACCTGGAGGCGATCGAGCCATGGCGGCAGGCGCCGCACGGCTATCGCGTGCCGGGCGAGTTCGTGATCGTCAGCGCGATGAAGACTTGACTCGTTGCGCACGCACGGCCTGCGCCAGCGAGTGCAACAGCGGCTCGGTCTGCGCCCAGCCCAGGCAGGCATCAGTGATCGACACGCCGTGCTGCAGCGCCTGATCCAGGCGCAGATCCTGCCGGCCTTCTTCGCAGATGGCTCTCGATCATGACGCCGCTGATGCGCCCTTCTCCTGCTTCCATGCGTGCAGCAATGTCGGCCGCGATCTCGATCTGCCGGCGATGTTGTTTGCGGCTGTTGGCATGCGACAGATCGATCATCACCTGCTCGCGCTGGCCGGCGGCGCGCAGCACCTCGCAGGCGGCCTGCACATGCGCGGCGCTGTAGTTGGGCTCGCGCCCGCCGCGCAGGATGACGTGGCAATCGGCATTGCCGCGCGTCTCGAAGATCGCCGCCATGCCCATCTTGGTCATGCCCATGAAGGCATGCGGCGCAGCGGCAGAGACGATCGCGTCGACCGCGACCTGCACGCCGCCGTCGGTGCCGTTCTTGAAGCCCACCGGGCACGACAGGCCCGAAGCCAGCTGGCGGTGGCTCTGGCTTTCGGTGGTGCGTGCGCCGATGGCGCCCCAGGCCACGAGGTCCGAGATGAACTGCGGACTCAGCAGGTCGAGGAATTCGGTGCCCACCGGCAGGCCGATCTCGACGATGTCCAGCAGCAGGTGGCGTGCCAGTTCGAGGCCTTCGTTCATCGCGAAGGAACCGTCGAGGTGCGGATCGTTGATGTAGCCCTTCCAGCCCACCGTCGTGCGCGGCTTCTCGAAGTAGGTGCGCATCACGATCAGCAACTCGTCGGCCAGGGAATCGGCCGCAGCCTTGAGAAGCTTCGCGTACTCGATGGCCTGGGCGTGGTCGTGGATCGAGCACGGACCGACGACGACGATCAGCCGCGTGTCCTGGCCCTGCAGCACGCGCGACAGCTCGCGGCGGCTGCGTTCGACCAGCGACAGCGCGCGCTGCGAGCCGGGCAGCTTTTCCATCAACAGCGCCGGCGTGACCAGCGGACGCACGGCGTCGATGCGCGTGTCGTCGATGCGCGTCGTGTCGCGTGTGGCGCGGCGCTCGCCGACTTCGCGGTCGTGGCTGGGGTCATCGAAGGGCAGCATGGTGGGGCGATTGTGATCGCCTTACAGTGAGCACCATCGCCCAACCCAGGAGCCCTCGCCATGAGCATCCAGAACATCCTCGAGCAGTTGCTGCGGTCGGGTACGCAGCAATACGAGAGCGCCAAACAATCCGGCGATCTCGGCAAGTACGCCACCGGCGCCGCGGCCGGCGGCGCGCTGGCGCTGTTGCTGGGCAGCGGGCGCGGGCGCGGCATCGGCGGCGCCGCACTCAGGCTCGGCAGCATGGCCGCGATCGGCGGCTTGGCGTGGAAGGTCTATCAGGAGCACCAGGCCCGGCAGCCGGCGCAGTCGCCGCCTGCCGCCGCCGGCGCGCCAACGGCTTCGGCAACGGTGCCAGGCTTTGCCGCGCTGCCGGCGCCGCAGCTCGAACTGCACGGCCGGGCCATGCTCAAGGCGATGATCGCCGCCGCCAAGGCCGATGGGCATATGGACGATCGCGAGCGCGGCGTGGTCGAAGCCGAACTGACACGCCTGGACGCCGACCCGGCGACGCGGCGCTGGGTCGAAGACGAATTGCGCCGGCCGGTCGAGCCGGCCGAGGTGGCGCGTGAGAGCACGAGCCCCGAGATGGCCGCCGAGATCTACCTGGCCAGCGTGCTCGTGGCCGACGAGACGACGATGATGGAGCGCGCCTACCTCGACGAACTGGCGCGGCAGCTCGATCTGGCGCCGGCATTGAAGGTCGATCTGGAAGCAAGGGCCAAGGCCGGCTGAACGGCGTCTGCCATGCCGCAATGACGCCGGCGGCAGCGTCGTCACGGTCCGGTCAGAGCGTCGGCTCCAGGAAAGCCGCGGGCCGGGTGTCAGTCGCCAAGCCTGGCGCTGCCTGTGCCGCCATCTCACGCAGACTGACGGCGCCGACGGCCGCGTCGACGGCCGACTGCATCTTGCCCAGCACCTGTTCGACGGCCTGCGCGGTGGGCATGGCTTCGGGCGAGACGAAGCGCTCCTCGCCGGCGCTGCGCACGGCGTCGAGCACCTGGGCGACGCTGATCAGCGACGGGTCGCGGGCGAGCAGGTACTGCGCTGGTTCTTCCGCACTCTGCACCACGAGTTCCCGGCTTTCGAGCGCGCCGAGCACCGTGACCAGCACATGCATCGGCACGCCGAGCGAGCGCGTGAACTCCGGCTGCGAGGGCGCGCGCTCGCCGGCGACGAAGCGTTGCGCGATCAGGTTCATCACCGACAGCGCGAGCCGCTCGCGCACGCGGTTGCTCAGGCGCGGCTCGCCGGCGCCGAGAACCAGGTACTCCGGGTGCTGGACGTAGAAGGCGACGCTGGCTCCGAACAGCAGTACCAGCCAGCTGACGTACAGCCAGATCATGAACAGGATCAGGATCGCGAAGCCCGAGTAGATCGCGGCGTACTTGCCCGACGAGGCCACGAAGACGGCGAACAGCCAGCCGCTGGTCTGCCAGGCGATGCCGCCGACCAGGCCGCCGATCAGCGCCGGCACGAAGCGCACGCGCGCGTTCGGGATGAACAGGTAGACGAAGGTGAAGGCCGCGATCACCAGCACGTAGGGCATCAGGCGGCCGACCGCTTGCACCAACTGGCCGAGCAGGTCGACCGCCAGCAGCTCGCGCACGGTGTCGATGTTCATCACCGTGGCCGTCAGCCCGAGCGCAGAGAAGACGAGGATCGGGCCGACCAGCAACACGCTCAGATAGCGGCTGACGCGCTCGCCCAGGCGCCGCGGCTGCGGAATGTGCCAGATGAAGTTGAGCGACTCCTCGATCTTCTGCATCAGCGAGATCGCGGTGTAGAGCAGCAGCGCCAGGCCGACCGCACCGAGCACGCCGACGTTCATGTTCTCGATGAACTCGCCGATGCGCTGTGCCACTTCGATGCCCTTGTCGCCCAGGGGCTCGAGGAGATTCAACAGCAGCGGCTGGATCTGGTTGGTGACGCCAAAGGCCTTGAGCACCGAGAAGCTCAACGCGAACAACGGCACGATCGACAGCAGCGTCGTGTAGACCAGGCTCATCGCGCGCAACGTCAGCTGGCCGAGCGCCAGGTCGCGGCCCAGGATCAACAGCGTGCGCACGAAGCGCAGGAGCGCTCCTGCCAAGTTGCCCGGGGCGACCCGGGCGGGCTCCAGATGAGGCGTTCGATGCGGCCGAGCAGATCGGCGATGCCGAAACTCATGAGCCGGCTTTCATGTCACTAGTCCACTGAATCACTGAAATAGCACCCCCGCTGTCCACCCGATACGGGCGCGCTGCGGCGTTGCAAATGCTCGCGATGCCTATGGGCATCGCTGTGCTTTGCGCCTTGCATCGCATCCCGTCTCGGGCGTCCCTCGGGTGGCATTTCAATGATTCAGCGGACCAGGATGGGGCGCGCCCGCGGTGGCGGACGCGTTGCCATTCAATCGCGGCGCCAGCGCGACAACCAATGTTCCATCGTCTTGCCGGCCGCCTCGCGGCCGCCCAGGCCGAACGACAGCGCTACGGCCACGGCGACGGCGCCGAAGCTCAGGCCGAAGGCGAGCTGCACGATCTCGTTGGCGATGCCCATGGCCCGCAGACCCATCGCGATCACGACACCGAGGATGGCGATGCGCGCCACCACGGCCAGACCGGAGGACTTCTCGCCGCTGGCCTTGTCGATCGCGCCATAGGCCAGATTGGACAGCCAGAAGCCGACGATGAGGATCAGCGCACCGAGCACGATATCGCCCGAGAAGCTGATGAAGGTCGTGACGACATCGCGGACCTGGCCGAAGCCGAGCTGGTCGGCGGCCTCGACCACCGCAAACAACATGGCGAAGAACATCACCGCCCATTGCGCCAACAGCGACGGCCGCGTGGCACCCGAAAGCGCGGCGCCGAAGCCGACGCGCTCGGGCAGGCTGTCGAAGCCCGCGCTCTCCAACAGGCGCGCCAGCAGTCCGGCGGCAAATCGCGCCACCACCCAGGTCACCAGCAGGATCACCGCAGCGGCGATCAGGTGCGGCACCGCATCGAGCATGGTGCTCAGCATCTGCGTGGCCGGGCGCGAGATGGCCTCGATCTTGAGCGCGTCGAGTGCCGCGATCAGCGACGGCACCAGCACCAGAATGAAGACCAGCGTGCCGGCCAGACGCGACACTTTGACCGAGTCTTCGAGCCCGACGCGCTGGCTCAGGGTGTCCGCGCCGGCGGCGGCCAGCAGGTTGGTGACGAGACCGCGCAGCACGCGTGCGACCACGAAGCCGACGAAGGCGATCAACAGGGCCGCGAAGACGTTGGGCACCAGCGCCAGCGACGATTGCAGCATCTGCTGCACCGGACCGAGCGTGCCTTCGAGGCGGAACGAACTCAGGATCGACGGCAGGAACAGCAGCATGACGAGCCAGAACAGCACATTGCCGACCGTGCGGCTCATCGGCGACATGCCGGCAGCAGCACTGAGCTTGTCGTCCATCGCCGTCATCTGCAGGCCCTTGCTGACCGCCGCGCGGATCACCGTGGCCAGCAGCCAGGCCACCAGGGTCAGCACCAGGCCCGCCAACAGATGCGGCAGGTAGGCCAGGATGTCGGTCAGCATCGCCGAGAACGGATTCGACAGGCCGGCGAGGTCGAGCGTGTTCAGGGCCGCTATCACGGCGCTGAGGATGATCAACCAGAAGATGCCGATGGCCACCGGATGTTCGGCATCGACCTTGGCACCGGTACTTTCCTCGATCCTGCGATTCACCGCCAGCGCACCGAGCAGCCTGCGCACCGCGGCGCGCGCGACGACCGCGACCAGCCAGCCGAGGGCAAAGATCGCTACGGCGCCGAGGATCTGCGGGATGTGGCTGCCCAAAGACTCCTGTAGAGCAGCCGAAAAAGCATCGAAATTCATCGTGGTTCCCTTTCTGTGGGGAGACGGCGGAAAGTACATTGTAACAAATGCATTGGCCGCATCGTGTTCAGCGCTCGCAACCGACCATGGCAGGGGAGTGAGATGGCTACAGTTCGGCCATGAATGCTGCTGAATCTTCTGGCCGGCGGCCGCTGGGCCAACCCCTGGCCGGTCTGCGGGTCGTCGAGTTCACCCACATGGTGATGGGCCCGACCTGCGGCATGGTGCTGGCCGACCTCGGCGCCGACGTGGTCAAGGTCGAACCGATCGATGGCGACCGCACGCGCTCGCTGCTCGGCGCGGGCATCGGTTTTTTCCCGCTCTTCAACCGCAACAAGAAGAGCATCCAGATCGATTTGACGCGGGCCGACGGCGCGGCGGTGGCGCGCAAGCTGGCAGCGGGCGCCGATGTGGTGGCCGAGAATTTCAAGCCGGGCTCGATGGCCAAGTACGGGCTCGACTACGCAGCACTGTCGACAGCCAATCCGCGGCTGATCTATGCCAGCCTCAAGGGCTTCCTGCCCGGCCCGTACGACCACCGCACCGCGCTCGACGAGGTGGTGCAGATGATGGGCGGCCTGGCCTACATGACCGGCCGGCCGGGCGATCCGCTGCGCGCCGGCAGCTCGGTCAACGACATCATGGGCGGCATGTTCGGCGCCATCGCGATCCTCGGCGCGCTGATCCAGCGCGGCATCAGCGGCCGGGGCATGGAGGTGCAATCGGCACTCTACGAGAACAACATCTTTCTCGTCGGCCAGCACATGCTGCAGTACGCGATCACCGGCACGCCGGCGGCGCCGATGCCGGCGCGCATCAGCCCGTGGGCGATCTACGACGTCTTTACCGTCAAGGACGGCGAGCAGATCTTCCTGGCCGCGGTCAGCGACGGCCAATGGGCCACTTTCTGCGACCTGCTGGGCCTGGCCGACCTGAAAGCCGACCCGGCGCTGGCGTCGAACAACGACCGCGTGCGCGCGCGGCCGACGCTGCTGCCCGAACTGTCGCGGCGCCTGAAGGGCTTCGGCGCCGACGAACTGGCGCGCAAGATGGAAGCTGCCGGCCTGCCGTTCGCACCGATCCGCAAACCCGAAGAGCTGCTCGACGATCCGCACCTGCTGGCCACCGGCGGGCTGGCCGACATCGAGCTCACCGACGGCGAGCGCGCCGGCGCAACGGTGAAGACGACGCTGTTTCCGTTCACCCTCGACGGCCATCGCCCTGGGGTGCGGCTGAACCCGCCGCGCCGTGGCGAACACACGCGCGAGGTCCTCGAGGCCCTGGGCGCGAGCGAGGGCGAGATCGATGCACTGATCGAATCCGGCGCCGTGGCCTGAGACCCACTTGTTCGCTTGGCCGATGCGGATGGTCGGCGCTGACGGCGTAAACCCCTGATCCTGAAGCGTGCCGAACGGGCTTACATTGGCCGCCTTTCAATGTCTGCGATGGAGAAGCTCGACATGATCTCGAAACCCCTTGCCGCGATCGCTCTGGCCGTTGGCGCAGCCTTGGCCGCGCCCGCCGCGGCCAAGACGCTCGTCTACTGCTCCGAAGGCTCGCCGGAGAACTTCACGCCGGCGATCAACACCACCGGCACCAGCTTCGACGCCGCGCGGCCGATCTACGACAAGCTGACGCAGTTCAAGCGCGGCTCGACCGAGGTCGAGCCCGGGCTGGCCGAAAGCTGGACGGTGTCGCCGGACAGCAAGGTCTTCACCTTCAAGTTGCGCCAGGGCGTCAAGTTCCACAGCGGCGTCAACGGCTTCAAGCCGACGCGCGACTTCAATGCCGACGACGTGATCTTCTCGTTCGAGCGCCAGTGGAAAGAGGCCAACCCCTATGCCAAGGTCTCGGGCGGCAAGTACGACTACTTTGCCGACATGGGCCTGAAGGAAGACCTGGTGTCGATCGAGAAGGTCGATCCGATGACCGTGCGCATGACCTTCAAGAAGCCCAACGTGACGATGCTGGCCAACCTGGCGATGGACTTCGCGGCCGTGCACTCCGCCGAGTACGCCGACATGCTCGACAAGGCGGGCAAGAAGGAACAGCTCGACCAGTTCCCGGTCGGCACCGGCCCGTTCTCCTTCGTCACCTACCAGAAGGACGCGGTGATCCGCTACAAGGCCAATACCGCCTACTGGGGCGAGAAGGCGCTGGTCGACGACCTGGTCTATGCGATCACCCCCGACCCGACCGCGCGCTACAGCAAGTTGAAGGCCGGCGAGTGCCATTTCGTGATCTTCCCGCGCCCGGCCGACCTGCCCGAGATGCAGAAGGACGCCAGCCTGCGCGTCATCAACCAGCCGGGTCTGAACATCGCCTACTGGGCTTTCAACGTACAGAAGCCGCCGTTCGACAAGAAGGAAGTGCGCCAGGCGATGAGCATGGCGATCGA
Source organism: uncultured beta proteobacterium (assembly GCA_963706685.1). Classification (GTDB taxonomy): domain Bacteria; phylum Pseudomonadota; class Gammaproteobacteria; order Burkholderiales; family Burkholderiaceae_C; genus CADEEN01. The sequence continues at coordinate 43,609 of CAVPMY010000015.1, read as the reverse complement.
CAAGGCGGCGATCATCAGGGACGTCTACCTCGGTGCCGGCCAGCCGGCCAAGAACCTGATCCCGCCGACGATGTGGTCGTACAACGATGCGGTCAAGGACTATCCGTTCGACCAGGCCAAGGCCAAGGACATGCTGGCCAAGGCGGGCGTGAAGACGCCGCTCGAGATCGACCTCTGGTACATGCCGGTGCAGCGGCCGTACAACCCGAACGCCAAGCGCATCGCCGAGATGATGCAGGCCGACCTGGCCAAGGTCGGCGTCAACGCCAAGCTGGTGACCTTCGAGTGGGGCGAATACCGCAAGCGCCTGCAGCAGGGCGAACACATCACCGGCATGCTCGGCTGGACCGGCGACAACGGCGACCCCGACAACTTCTTCTTCCTGCGCGGTTGCGAGGGCGCGCGAGCGGGTGGCCAGAACGTGTCGAAATGGTGCAACAAGGAATTCGACGAGCGCCTGCTCAAGGCGCGCACCCTCGCCGACGTGAAGGAGCGCACCAAGCTCTACCAGGAAATGCAGGTCATCGAGAAGGAAGACGCGGCGGACTTCAAGATCGCGCACTCGGTGGTCTATGAGGTCATGCGCAAGGAGCTGACGGGCTACAAACAAAGCCCGTTCGGCTCGCATCAGTTCAATGGTGTCGAGCTGAAGTAGGGCGAGCGCCGCAGCACAAAGCGCGCTGGTCGATCCGTTCGGCCGGCGCGCTTTTTTTCAGCACCTGTGCAATGTTCCGCTACCTGCTGCGCCGCCTGGCGCTGACCATCCCGACCTTCATCGCGCTGATGTTCGTCACCTTCGTGGCGATCCGGCTGGTGCCCGGCGATCCGGTGGAGGTGCGGGTTGGCGAGCGCGGCATCTCGCCCGAACGGCTGGCGCAGTTCCGTCATGAACTCGGCCTCGACCAGCCGGTGTGGAAGCAGTTCCTCGACTACATGGGGCAGTTGCTGCAGGGCGACTTCGGCACCTCGCTGGCCACCAATGCGACCGTGCTGCACGAGTTCTTCACGCTGTTCCCGGCAACGCTCGAGTTGTCGCTGTTCGCGATGATCTTCGCCGTCGCGATCGGCTTGCCGGCCGGCGCCATCGCCGCGGCGCGGCGCGGCACGCTCTACGACCAGACGCTGATGGGCCTGTCGGTCACCGGCTACTCGATGCCGATCTTCTGGTGGGGCTTGCTGCTGATCATGTTCGTCGGCGAGCGCTGGGGGCTGACGCCGGTGTCCGGACGCATCGATCTGATCAAGCACTACATCCAGCCGGTCACCGGCTTCATGGTCATCGACGCCTGGCTGTCGGGCCAGGCCGGCGCGGTCAAGGATGCGCTGCACCACCTGGTGCTGCCCGCCATCGTGCTCGGCACGATTCCGCTGGCCGTGATCGCGCGCATGACACGCTCGTCGATGCTCGAGGTGCTGTCCGAAGACTATGTGCGCACCGCGCGCGCCAAGGGCCTGCCGGCCTGGCGCGTCATCGGCCTGCACGCGCTGCGCAATGCGCTGATCCCGGTGGTCACGGTGATCGGCCTGCAGGTCGGCACGCTGATGGCCGGCGCGGTGCTCACCGAGACGATCTTCTCGTGGCCGGGCGTCGGCAAGTGGCTGATCGAGTCGATCGGGCGGCGCGACTACCCGGCCTTGCAGGGTGGGGTGATGCTGATCTCGGCACTGGTCATCCTCGTCAACCTGCTCGTCGATGTGACCTACGGCCTGATCAACCCGAGAATTCGCCATGGTTGATGTGGCCCACCCCCGGAGCGGCTCCGCCGCTCCCCCTCGAGGGGGCAACGCCAGCGGACCGGCGGAGCCGGATCCGCGGCGTTCGCTTGGGACCTCGGCACCATCGCCGCTGCGCAGCTTCTGGCTCGCCTTCCGCGAAAACCGCGGCGCGGTGATCGGCCTGGTGGTTGTCTGCCTGATCGTCTTCGTGGCCATCTTCGCCGACGTGATCGCGCCGCATCCGCCGAACGAACAGTTCCGCGAGGCCGTGCGCGCCGCGCCGGCGTGGGCCGAAGGCGGCTCGACACGTTTCCTGCTCGGCACCGACGGCCTGGGCCGCGACATGCTCTCGCGCCTGATGCACGGCACGCGCATCTCGCTGTTCATCGGCCTGTCGGTGATGAGCGTGTCCTTCATCATCGGCGTGCTGCTGGGGCTGGCCTGCGCAGCGCTCGGCTCGGCGGTCGATGTGGCGATCACGCGCGTGATGGACCTGATCATGGCGGTGCCGAGCCTGGTGCTGGCGATCCTCGTCGTTGCCGTGCTCGGCCCCAGCCTGGCCAACACCATCATCGCCGTGACCATCGTCTACCTGCCGCGCTACGTGCGCCTGGTGCGCGCGTCGGCGCTGGCCGAGTTGAGCAAGGACTACGTGATCGCGGCGCGCGTGGCCGGCGTGCGGCCGTTGCGGCTGATGTTCGTCACCGTGCTGCCGAACTGCCTGGCGCCGCTGATCGTGCAGGCCGCGCTCGGCGTGTCCGACGCCATCCTCGAAGCCGCGGCGCTCGGTTTTCTCGGCCTCGGTGCGCAACCGCCGATCGCCGAGTGGGGCACGATGCTCGCCGACGCGCGCGAGTTCATCCGCTCGAACCCGTGGCTGGTCACGCTGCCCGGTCTGGCGATCCTCGTCACCGTGGTCTCGATCAATCTGGCCGGTGACGGACTGCGCGATGCGCTCGACCCGAAGATGAGAAGGTCATGACCGCGCTGCTCGATGTCCAGGGCCTGTGCGTCACCTTCGCCACGCGCGCCGGGCCCGTTCACCGCGGTCGACGACATCGACATCGCGGTCGATCGCAACGAGGTGCTGGGCATCGTCGGCGAATCCGGTTCGGGCAAGTCGGTGGCGATGCTGGCGGTGATGGGCCTGCTGCCGTGGACGGCCAACGTGCAGGCGCGGCGCATGGTCTTCGACGGCCAGGATCTGATGACGCTGACGCCGCGTGCGCGGCGCGATCTGGTGGGGCGCGATCTGGCGATGGTGTTCCAGGAGCCGATGTCGTCGCTCAACCCCTGCTTCACGGTGGCCTACCAGATCGGCGAGGCGCTGGCGACGCACTTGCCGGAACTGGACCGCGATGCGCGCCGCGCACGCGTCATCGAGCTGCTCGATCTGGTTGGCATCCCTGATGCCGCGCGCCGCGCACGCTCCTTCCCGCACCAGCTCTCCGGCGGCATGTGCCAGCGCGTGATGATCGCCATGGCGCTGGCCTGCAAGCCGCGCTTGCTGATCGCCGACGAGCCGACGACGGCGCTCGACGTGACGATCCAGGCGCAGATCCTCGATCTGCTGCTGGCGCTGCAGCGCGATACCGGCATGGGGCTGGTGCTGATCACCCATGACCTCGGCGTCGTCGCCGAGATGGCCGACCGCGTGACCGTGCAGTACGCCGGCCGGCAAGTCGAGTCGGCGCGCGCCGCCGATCTGTTTGCCGACCCGCACCATCCGTACACCGCGGCCTTGCTCGCCGCGCTGCCCGAAAAGGCGAAAGGGACCGCCCTGGCGGCGATTCCCGGCGTCGTGCCGGGGCCACTCGATCGTCCCGCCGGTTGTTTGTTCTCGCCGCGCTGCGAATTTGCCAACGAACGTTGTCGCCGCGAGCCGCCCGCTCACGCAAGCGCCGAGTTGGGCCGAGCGTTGTGCCACACGCCGCTGGTGCGCGGCGTGCCATTGCCTTCGCAGGAGGCGGCGTGACCAGCGCGGTGATGGAAGCGCGAGACCTGACACGCCACTACAGCGTGCGCCGCGGCCTCTTCGCCAAGCCGGGTGTCGTCAGCGCGTTGAACGGTGTCTCGTTCTCGCTGGCCGCTGGCCGCACGTTGGCAGTGGTCGGCGAGTCGGGTTGCGGCAAATCGACGCTGGCGCGGTTGCTGACGATGATCGAAACGCCGACCGCCGGCGCGCTGGCGATCGACGGCGTCGATGTGACGACGCTGGGCGCAGCACAGCGCCGCGAGCTGCGGCGCGCCGTGCAGATCGTCTTCCAGAACCCGTACGGCTCGCTCAACCCGCGGCAGACGGTGGCCGCCGCACTCGAAGAGCCGCTGCTTGTGCACGGCATTGACGACGCCAAGCAACGCCGCGCCGCGGCGCGCGAGATGCTGGGCAAAGTGGGGCTGCGCGAGGAATTCGCCGAGCGCTATCCGCACATGTTTTCCGGCGGCCAGCGCCAGCGCATCGCCATCGCGCGCGCGCTGATGCTCAGGCCGCGCGTGCTCGTGCTCGACGAGCCGGTGTCGGCGCTCGACGTATCGATCCGCGCCCAGGTGCTTAACCTGCTGGCCGACCTGCAGCAGGAGTTCGGCGTCGCCTACGTCTTCATCTCGCACGACCTGTCGGTGGTGCGCCATGTGGCCGATGAAGTAATGGTGATGTACCTCGGCCGCGTTGTCGAACACGGCCCTGCCGCTGATGTCTTCGCGCAGCCGCGCCATCCGTACACGCAGGCACTGCTGTCGGCCACGCCGACCGTCGATCCGGCGCTGCGCCGCGAGCGCATCCTGCTCCAGGGCGAACTGCCGTCGCCGCTGGCGCTGCCGCCGGGCTGCACGTTTCACACGCGCTGCCCGTGGGCCGAGCCGCGCTGCCGCGAGTCCGAACCCCAGCTGGTGGCATTAGGCCCACAGTTGGTGGCCTGCCCGATTGCCGTCGAGCGCGCCTGACTCGTGCACGGCCAGGGCGATCAGGAGGGGCGCGAGGCATGCGGCTGTCAAGCGGGCTGGCAAGACCAGCCTGGTGATCGATCACGCCCCCAATGCCAATTGATCCTTCATCGGCAGCTCCCGAATCCGCTTGCCAGTGGCGGCAGCGATCGCGTTGGCCAGCGCCGGGGCGATCACCGGCACGCCCGGTTCACCGACACCGCCCAGCGGCACGTCGTAGGCCGCCGGCATGATGTGCACAACGATCGTCTTCGGTGCGAGGTTCATGCGCGCGACCTCGAACTGGTGGAAGTTGTCCTGCTCGGCGCGACCGTTCTTGAACGTGATGCGGCTCAGCACGGCTTGGCTCAACCCCATCACACAGGCGCCCTCGATCTGCGAGCGCACGCGGTCGGGGTTGACCGTCGGCCCGCAGTCCACCGCCACATCGACGCGCGGGATCACGAGCTCGCCCTTGGCGCTCACGGCCACCTCGATCACCGCGGCGACATAGGTCACGAAGCTGTAGTGCACCGCCATGCCCAGCCCTTGCCCGCTCGGCAGCTTGCGGCCCCAGCTTCGCCTCCTGCGTGACCCGTTCGACCACCTTGCGCAGGCGGCCGGTGTTGATCGGGTAGCGCTCGGGTGATTCGCCGTGATTCCACGGCTCGCTGATCTTGGTCGGGTCGATCAGCCGGTCCGGGCCCAGCAACTCGAGCAGGAAGTCGCGGTGGTCCTTGCCCTGGGCCTGTGCGAGCTCGGCGACGAACGACTGCGCGGCGAACGCATGCTGGATGTTGTTGACCGAGCGCAGCCAGCCGATGCGCGCGTGCGCCGCGGCTTGCGGATTCTCGATGCGCACGTTCGGGATCTCGTACGGCATGCCCGTCAATCCCAGGCCGAGTTCGAACGTCGCGAGCTGTTTGGGGTCGGGCGCGAAGATCGAGATGATCGTCGGCTCTGCGGTGCGGTGCAGCCAGGCGGTGATCTTGCCGTTGGCATCGATCCCGGCTTCGAGGTGTTGCGCGCGACACGGTGTGGAAGTAGTCGTGGTGCAGATCGTCTTCGCGCGTCCAGGTCAGCTTGACAGGCTGGCCGTCCATCGCCTGCGACACCAGCGCGGCCTCGACCACGAAGTCGGCCTTCGACTTGCGGCCGAATCCGCCGCCGAGCAACGTGACGTTGACCGTGACTTTCTCGGGCGGCAGATTCAGCCGCTTGGCAACGCGGTCGTGCGCAGCTTGCGGCGACTGGGTGCAGGCCCAGACCTCGCAGGCGCCGCCGACGATGCGCGCCGTGGCGGCCGGGCACTCCATCGACGCGTGCGCGAAGTGCGGCACGTAGTAGTTGGCCTCGACCTTCTTGGCTGCCTTGGCCAGCGCGGAATATGCATCACCTTCGTTGCGTACGGCTTTGCCGCCGGTCTTCTGGACTGCCGCTTCAAGTTCGTTGCGGAACTCGGCCGAGTCATAGCTCGCATGCGGACCGTCGTCCCATTCGATCTTCAACTGACTGCGGCCCTTGATCGCCGCCCAGGTGTCCTTGGCCACGACGACAATGCCGCCGATCGGTTGGAACTCCGACGGCGGCGGCGTCCCTTCCAGCGCGAACACCTTGACGACACCCGGCACCTTCAGTGCCTCGGCGGCGTCGAAGCTCTTCACCTTGCCGCCGAGCACCGGCGGGCGCGCGATCACCGCGTACAGCATGCCGGGCAGGCGGGTGTCGATGCCGTACTGCGCCTTGCCGGTGACGATGGCCTGGCCGTCGGTGAGGAAGGTGTCGTTCTTGCCGATGTAGCGGAACTCGCTCGGCTGCTTGAGCCTGACGCTGGCGGCAGCGGGCACGTCAAGCTTCGCGGCAGCCAGCGCAAGTGCACCGTAGCCGAGCTTGCGGCCGGTCGGCTTGTGCACCACCTCGTGGTTCTTGGCCTGCACCTGGTCGAGCGGCACCTTCCATGTGTCGGCCGCGGCCTGCTCGAGCATGGTGCGTGCGCTGGCGCCGCAGCGGCGCATCGGCGTCGAAGCCAGTGGCGCGTGCTGCGCGAGCCGTCGGTGTCCTGGTTGCCGTACTTGGCCTCGTCGCCGGGCGCCTGCACGCACGCGCACGCGCTTCCAGTCGGCTTCGAGTTCGTCGGCGACGATCATGGGCAGGCTGGTGCGCACGCCCTGGCCCATCTCCGAGCGGATGACGACGATGCTGACGATGCCGTCGGGGGCGATCGAGACGAACACCTTCGGGCTGTCGCGCAGACCCTGCGGCATGGCGTCGCCGCCGTACTTCTTGGGCTCGTCGGCCGCCAAGCCCCTGACGGGCAGGCCGACGTACAGCACCAGGCCGGCGAGCGGCACTGACTTGAGAAAACCGCGGCGACTGGTGCCGGTGGGCTTGACCGATGTCGCGATGTTGAAGGGCATGTTCATGTCGTTTCTCCCTTCATGCCGGCGGCCGCCTTGATCGCGCTGCGGATGCGCGTATAGGTGCCGCAGCGGCAGATATTGCCGCTCATCGCGTCGTCGATGTCGCTGTCGCTGGGCTTGGGGTTTTGCTTGCAGCAACGCGGTCGCGCTCATGATCTGCCCGGACTGGCAATAGCCGCACTGCGGCACGCCCAGCTCGCAGCCAGGCGGCCTGCACGGCCTTGCCGGCCTTCGACGCGCCCACGCCTTCGATCGTCATCGACCTTCTTGCCCGCTGCGGCCGACAGCGGTGTCTGGCACGAACGCACCGGCACGCCATCCAGGTGCACCGTGCACGCGCCGCACAGCGCCATGCCGCAGCCGAACTTGGTGCCGGTCAGGCCGACGTGGTCGCGCAGCACCCACAGCAGTGGGGTGTCGTCCGGTGCCGCAACGGTGGTTGCTTTGCCATTGATCTGCAGTGTTGTCATCCGATGCTCCTGGTCCTGACTGTGTACTGCGCTGGTAGGTGCAGGCGACTGGCTGCCTGGGGCCCATCGCATCCACCTATTTGACGCGAGTGACTCTATGCCGATTGCTTGCCCGGTGCCAGGCCTGCACATGGGCACACTCAGAACGCGTCTTTTCGCCATGGACCGGAACGTCGTCGATGACTCGCCCGCGCCTTCTCGACGGTCATTTGTGGGTCGTCGGTCAAGCCCACTTCGATGGCCAGGTGGCATCGCCGGGTTCGCAATGGCTTGGCCGGCATGGCGCTGCGGCGCAAAGGCAACTGGCGCGCTCGCGCTGCGAGGCCGCACGCCGGTCGGTGGCAAGATAGCTCAGATGGGTCACGATTGATCGACCATAGGGGCGTGCGATGGATAGTCTCGATCTTCAAGTGCTGAGGCAAGCGCGCGATTGGCAGCGCGATGGCCACGCGGTGTGGCTCGTCACCGTGATCGAAACCTGGGGCAGCGCGCCGCGCCCGCCGGGCGCATTGTTGGCGATGCGCGGCGACGGGCTGGTCGTGGGCTCGGTGTCGGGTGGTTGCGTCGAAGACGATCTGATCGACCGGGTGCGCAACGGTGAGCGCGTGACCACGCCCTCGCTCGTCACCTACGGAGTGACTAAGGACGAAGCGACGCGCTTCGGCCTGCCGTGCGGCGGCAACCTGCAACTGGTGCAAGAGCCGCTGCTCGATGCGGCCTGGATCGACGAAGTGTTGCGCCGCACTGCCGCGCATCAACTGGTGGCGCGCCGGCTGGACATCGCCAGCGGGCGCGTCAGCATCGAGCCCGCGTCGCGCGGCGAAGCCTTCGAATACGACGGCAAAGCCTTGCGTGCCCTGTTCGGCCCGCGTTGGCGCCTGCTGATCATCGGCGCCGGCCAGCTCTCGCGCGTGCTGGCGCAAATGGCATTGGCGCTGGACTTCGAAGTCATCTGCTGCGATCCGCGCGAGGAGTACCACCTGAGCTGGGACATCGAAGGTACGACCTTCAGCAAGCGCATGCCCGACGACCTGGTGATCGATCTGCAACTCGACCCGCACAGCGCCGTAGTGGCAGTGACGCACGATCCCAAGCTCGACGACATGGCATTGCTCGAGGCCTTGAAGTCGCCGGCGTTCTACGTGGGCGCACTCGGCTCGCGCAGCAACACCACGAAACGTCGACAACGATTGGCGCTGTTCGATCTGAGCGCCGATGAGATCGACCGCCTGCACGGACCGATCGGCCTGCACCTGGGCAGCCGCACGCCGGCCGAGATTGCCGTGTCGATCCTGGCCGAGGTGGTGGCTGTGCGCAACGGCGTGTCGTTGACGCAAAAGAAGCTGGGGTCAGTCGTGCCTGTCAACATCCCCTAGCAGAGCAATGCCGCAACCTGATTCTGGTAGGCGGCAACTTACGGGCCATGGTCACGCTGCGCGAGTGACCGCTGTGGGGCGATTTCGTTCGTCACCTGTAACGGCTCGAGCGATCGCGATCAGAGTGCAGGGAACCGTCGCGCGCCAACGCCCACCGCTCTGTCTGCCGTCAGTGCGGTATTTGCGATCGAGGCTCAGAACGTGCCCCATCGCCGCGCAACAACGCCAGCAGCGCCCCCGCATCCATCACCGCGCCGCCGTGCTGCCCGCTCAGAATGCCCTCGGCCAGCTCGCGCTTGCTGCGGTGCAGGCGCACGATGCGGTCTTCGATCGAGCCTTGCGTGACCAGCCGATAGACGGTGACCGGGCGCAGCTGGCCGATGCGGTGGGCGCGGCCGGTGGCCTGGTCTTCGGCGGCGGGGTTCCACCAGGGGTCGGCGATGATCACGTAGTCGGCCGCGGTGAGGTTGAGGCCGAAGCCACCGGCTTTCAGGCTGATGAGGAAGAAGTCGCCGCTGCCTTGCTGGAAGGCGGCAACGCGTTTGCCGCGCTCGGCCGCCGGCGTGCTGCCGTCGAGGTACTGGTAGGCCAGGCCGGCGGCATCGAGGCGCTCGCGCAGCAGCGCGAGGAAATCGGTGAACTGGCTGAACACCAGCGCCTTGTGCTTGCCGGCCACCAGCTCGATGGCCAGGCGTTCGAACTCCTGCACCTTGGCGCCGACGATGCCGAGCTCGGGCGCGACGAGGCGCGGATCGCAGGCCGCGCGGCGCAGCTTGGTCAGCGCGGCGAGCAGATGAATCTGCGATCTGCCATCGGCGGCGCCACCGGCCATCGCTTGATTCACGCTCTCTTCGGCCTGCTGGCGCAGCACTTCGAGCAGCGCGCGTTCGCGCTTGCCGGGCACGACCTCATGGACGATCTCGGTGCGCGGCGGCAGATCGGTCAGCACCTCGCCCTTGGTTCGGCGCAACAGGAAGGGCGCGACCAGGCGGCGCAGGCGGCGTGAGGCGGGTGCGTCGCCGTCGCGCTCGATCGGTAGGCGAAGCGCTGGGTGAATTGTTCGGCGCTGCCGAGCAGGCCGGGGTTGGCAAAACCCATGATCGACCACAGCTCGCCGAGCCGGTTTTCGATCGGCGTGCCGGTGAGCGCCAGGCGAAACCCGGCGTCGAGGCGCGCCGCTGCCTTGGCGCGGCGCGTGGCGGCGTTCTTGATGGCCTGCGCTTCGTCGAGCACCGCGCTGTGCCACTCGCGGCCGGCGAGCAGCTCGGCGTCGCGTTGCAGCAGGGCGTAGGAGCAGACGAGCACCTGGCCGGGGCCGAGCTTGCGCAGCTGGCGGCGGCGTGCGACGGTGCGGGCGTTGTCGGGGGCGGCGTCTTCGCCAAGGCAATCCGCGCTGGTTTCATCGTCAGCGAGTTCGCCGTCGGCCGCTTCGCCGACATCGCCGTACAACTGCATGTCGAGCGAGGGCGCAAAGCGCGCGGCTTCACTCAACCAGTTGCTGCACACCGAGGTCGGCGCCACCACCAGCGCTGCGCCGCCGGCCGCACGTTCGAGCAGCACGGCCAGCGTCATCAACGTCTTGCCCAAACCCATGTCGTCGGCCAGGCAGGCGCCGAAGCCGCCGGCGGCCAGGCGCATCAGCCAGCGGTAGCCGGCCTGCTGGTAGTCGCGCAGTTCGGCCTGCAGGTTGTTGGACAGCTCGAAGTCGCGGCCCTGCGCTTCTGCCCATGCGGCGCTGCGCTTTTTCCACGCCGCGTCGCCTTCGAGCTGCAGCTCGCCCGCTTGATGGCTCCAGGCCAGCGCGGCGATGGGGGCCAGGCGCTGGCCTTGTTTGTGCGGCTGGACGACGGCGTTCAAGTCGGCGAGCTGCTGGCGCAGGCCGTCGCTGAGCGCCAGAAAGTCGCCATCGCCGAGGGCGATGTAGCGGCGCTTGCCGGCCTGCACCAAGTCGAGCAGCGAACGCAGGCGCAGCACGTCGCCATCGCCCGCCGCGAGTTCGCCATCGATCTCCAGCCAGTCGCCGCGGCTGGCAACGTTGAGCTGCACGGACTGCGCAGTGACCTGCCGCACGCGCAGCGGCTTGCCCTTGGGCCATTCGCTGACGATGCCCGGCGCCCGTGCCGCCAGCGCCTCGACCAGCGCCAGCGCCTGTTCGGGCTCGTCGATCTGCCAGGCGTGCATGCCGTCGTCGAGAAACGCCGCGGCCTGCAGCAGCGCATCGACGTGCGCGCGCTCGGCGTCGAGCCGGCGCCGCGTGAACAGCGTCGCCCCCTGGTGCACGGTGGTCACGCGCTCGCGGCCGCTGCCGGGTGCCAGGCGCGGGCCGAAATCGCCGAAGGGCGCGGCCAGCAGTGTCAGGTCGAGCCCGCTGCTGCGTGGCGTCAATTCGGCGCGCAGCGTGTCGCTGGCCGGCACTTCGTGGCCGGCTTCGGCGTCGCTGGCGATCTGGAAGTGCGTGGCCAGCACACGCAGCGCGGCGTCGAGTTCGGCCTTCTCCGAGGCCGGCACCTGCCAGCCCTGCGTCACCAGTTCGGCCACGCGCAACTGTGCCGGCGTCGTGCGCACCAGTCGCGCGCGGTCGCTGCCGTCGGCGATCAGCAGCGTCTGGCGCGCGCGATCCTTGGCTGCTTGTGCGCGCGGCGACACGTAGTCGTAGCGATCGTCATCGTCGCTTTCGTCGTCCTCGCGCTTGCCGGTCGGCGCGAGCAATGGGTCCAGCAGGCGAAAGGCGATGTGCTCGCCACGCGTCATGACTTCGAGCGCGGGCAGCGCCTCGACCACTTCGATGAAGCGCTGCGGCTCGCTGGCCCAGGCCACATGGGGATGGCGCACCAGCGCCGCTGCGGCCAGCGCGGTGTCGAGGAAGGGCCGGTTGCCGTAGTCCTCGCGCAGCACGGCGCGCAGCACGGCGGCATCGTGCGTCGGCAAGTCCTTGCGCTTGATCAGCGTGGCCAGCGTCACCGGCTTGGCCTTGCCCAGGCCGCGCGTGCTGGCCTTTTGTTCGAGCGGCTCGATGGCCGTGATGCGACAGGTCTTCGCATCGACCGTCACCGTCCAGATGAGGCGGTCGCCGGCGGCGCCGGACTCGGGTCTGCCTGAAGGGCCGCTGCCCAGCGCGACGATCGACGCCAGCGCTTCGCGCCAGCGGTCTTGCGCGGCGCCGATGAAAAACGGCATCGCCGCGTCGTCGGCCGTGGGCGCGCCGCCCAGCAATTGCGCTGTCGCGCGCCGCGTCATGCGCGCCAGCCACAGCAGGCCGGCGTTGCGCAGCCGCGTCTCGAGATAGGCGCCATGCTCGCGCAGGCGGTCCTGCGCGCTGCGCGGCGCAACGTCGATGCGCAGCCACGCGGCCAGCAGCAGGTGGTGCAGTTGTTCGAGCGCGCTGAGGCTGTTGCTGGGGCCGCGCGCCAGCTGAAAGTGCCTGGCGTTGGCCGGCGAGTCGCCCAGTCGCTGATCGATCGCCGATTGCCACAGGCCCCAGAAGGTGAACGGCTGCGCCTCGCGCTTGCCGGCTTCGGCGGCGGCGAACTTGCGCGCCTTGACCCAGGCCGCCGGTTCGGAGTGCGCCAGCAGCGCCAGTGTGTAGAGCCAGGCGAGCGACGGCGGCAACAGGTTCTTGCGCTTGCCGGTCTCGGCGGCGAGCGTTTTCAGCGCGGCTTCGAAGCGCGCGCTGCCCTCGGCGAAGCGGCCCTCGGCGATGTCGATGCCGGCATCGAGCGCTTGCGACTCCGGCGTCGCCAGAGGCGCCAGCAATTCGCGCGCAGCGGAGAACTGTTCGCGAAACAGCAGCATCTCGGCGAGCCGGTAGTGCAGGTGCTCGGGCACCTTCTTGGGCGTGGTTCGGGCCTGGGCGAGCAGCCAGTCGAGCAGGGAGACGATGTCGGTGTCGGCATCGTTGCCCACCGTGGCCAGCAGGGTGTTGGCCAATGCGCAGACGAAGGCGGTGTCGAGGCGGCCGAGCAGCTCGCTGTCGAAGGGGTCGAGCAGCGCCTGGCGCAGCCCTTGCACGACAAACTGGCTCGGCCCGACGAGCGTCGCGAAGCGGTTGAAAGTTTCGACACTGCGCCCGCAATGGATGACGACGCGCATTGCCGCGGCGCAGGTGGCGTTGTCGAACATCTCCAGCCGCCAGGCATTGTCGAAGTGGTGCCGCCTGCGCCAGGCTTGCCACCAGAACTCGCGGCTGCTGTCGTCCTCCACGAGCGCGCGAAAACGCTGCCAGCCGGCCTCGCGCGCCGCGCTCCAGCGCCCCCGTTCGTCGCGCGAGGCCATGCCGATGTCGGCCAGTTCGTCGAGCAGCCGGCGCACCTCGGCGTTGTGAAAGCCGCTGCCGCGCCGGGTGCGGCTGCCGGCCGCTGCGAGCAGGTCGATCAGCTGGTTGGCGGTCAGCGGCACTTGCGAGAACGCCAAGGCGTCGAAGACCGGCGAGCGGTCCGGGTTGTCAGTCGGCGCCGTGTCCGTGAGGAATGATGATTGCGTGGCAGGGACCTTCATCGAACCGGGCAGTTTAGGTGCTGCCCATCGGCGCTCAAGCGAGCGGCACCAGGGTTGTCTGCGGGTCGCGGGAAAACACTCGCGGTGAATATTTGCGAGGCGCACGCCCGGATAGCCTCGCATCGGCCTCTAAACTCGCTCGATGTTCAATGGCGTGAAACCAGTTCGACGGAGCAACCGTCGCGCGCGCAGCCAGCCGGCCTTGGCGCCTGCTGTGGCGCGCGCGTTGGCACTGCAGCGTTTTGAGGGAAAGACGCGGCCATGACCACGGACATCATTCTCGAGACGAAGGACCTGACCAAGGAATTCAAGGGGTTCGTCGCCGTCGACAAGGTGAACCTGCAGGTGCGCCGCGGCAGCATCCACGCCTTGATCGGGCCCAACGGCGCCGGCAAGACGACCTGCTTCAACCTGCTGACCAAGTTCCTCAAGCCGACGACCGGACAGATCCTGTTCGAGGGCACCGACATCACCGGCGAAGCGCCGGCGCACATCGCGCGCCGCGGCATCGATCCGCTCGTTCCAGATTTCGGCGGTCTTCCCGCACCTGTCGGTGCTGGAGAACGTGCGCGTCGCGCTGCAGCGCAAGCTCGGCACCTCGTTTCATTTCTGGCGTGCCGAGCGCAGCCTCGAGCCGCTCGAACGATCGGGTGCATCGAGCTGTTGCACGCGGTCGACCTGGACAGCTACGCCGGCACGCCGACGGTCGAGCTGAGCTACGGCCGCAAGCGCGCGCTGGAGATCGCCACCACGCTGGCGATGGACCCCGAGCTGATGCTGCTCGACGAGCCGACGCAGGGCATGGGCCTGGAAGACGTCGACCGCATCCGGCAGCTGATCAAGAAGGTGGCGGCCAAGCCGCACGGTGCTGATGGTCGAGCACAACATGAGCGTGGTCGCGAGCATCGCCGACACCATCACCGTGCTGCAGCGCGGCGCCACGCTGGCCGAAGGGACCGTACGAACAGGTGTCGAAGAACCCGGCGGTGATCGAGGCCTACATGGGCAGCGCCAGCACCGAGCTGCAAGGGGCGCACTGATGGCCGCGCCCTTTCTCGAGATCTCGGATCTGCACGGCTGGTACGGCGAGTCGCATGTGCTGCACGGCGTCGACTTCCATGTCAACGAGGGCGAGGTCGTGACGCTGCTCGGCCGCAACGGCGCCGGCCGCACCAGCACGATGCGCGCGATCATGGGCCTGATCGGCAGCCGCAAGGGCTCGATCAAGGTCCATGGCAGCGAAACCATCGGCATGCCGACGCACCGCATCGCCCGCCTGGGCATCGGCTACTGCCCGGAGGAGCGCGGCATCTTCTCCAGCCTGTCGGCCGAGGAGAACCTGATGCTGCCGCCGACGCTGGCGACCGGGCGGCATGAGCCGTGGACGCAGATCTACGAGATGTTTCCCAACCTGCGCGAGCGCGCGTCGAGCCAGGGCACGCGGCTGTCGGGCGGCGAACAGCAGATGCTGGCCGTGGCGCGCATCCTGCGCACCGGCGCGCAGGCTGCTGCTGCTCGACGAGATCTCCGAGGGCCTGGCCCCGGTGATCGTGCAGAAGCTGGCCGAGATGGTCGTCGCGCTGCGCAAGCAGGGCTACACCATCGTCATGGTCGAACAGAACTTCGTCTTTGCCGCCAAGCTGGCCGACCGTTTCATGGTGATGGAGCACGGCCAGGTGATCCAGGAGTTCACGCAGGCCGAATTGCCGTCGCGCATGGAGCGCCTGCACGAGTACCTCGGCGTTTGAATGCGCCTTTCTTGTCCAACCCACCAGGAGATAACCAATGAAACTCAAGAAACTCACTGCGGCGTGCGGCCTGCGCGCGCTCGCCCTGCTCGGCGCCAGCGCGCCGGCCCAGGCGCAGATTTCGGGCGACGTGATCCGCATCGGCTTCATCACCGACATGTCCGGCCTGTACGCCGACATCGACGGCCCGGCCGGCGCCGAAGCGATCAAGATGGCGATCGCCGACATGGGCGGCGCGATCAACGGCAAGAAGATCGAACTGCTGGTCGCCGACCACCAGAACAAGGCCGACATCGCCGCCACCAAGGCGCGCGAATGGTTCGACACCGAGGGCATGGACATGCTGATCGGCGGCACCAATTCCGGCACCAACCTGGCGATGGCCAAGATCGCCGCGCAGAAGAAGAAGCCCTTCATCTCGGTCGGCGCGGCCACGTCGGCGCTGACCAACGACCAGTGCTCGCCCTACACCGTGCACTAGGCCTACGACACCGTGGCGCTGGCCAAGGGCACCGGCAACGCGGTCGTCAAGGCCGGCGGCAAGAGCTGGTACTTCCTGACCGCCGACTACGCCTTCGGCCAGCAGCTGCAGGACGACACCTCGGCCGTCGTCAAGGCGGCCGGCGGCACGATCGTCGGCTCGGTCAAGCACCCGCTGTCGGCCAGCGACTTCTCGTCGTTCCTGCTGCAGGCGCAGTGCGAGCAAGGCGCAGATCCTGGGCCTGGCCAATGCCGGCGGCGACACCGATCAACTCGATCAAGGCGGCCAACGAGTTCGGCGTCACCAAGACGATGAAGCTGGCCGGCCTGCTGATGTTCATCAACGACATCCACTCGCTCGGGCTGAAGGCGACGCAGGGCATGTACCTGACCGACAGCTGGTACTGGAACCGCGACGCCGACGCGCGGGCCTGGAGCCGCAAGTTCTTCGAGAAGATCAAGCGCATGCCGTCGTCGATCCAGGCCGGCGACTACTCGGCTGCGCTGCAGTACCTGACGGCCGTCAAGGCCATCGGCAGCGACGACGGCGACAAGGTGATGGCGCAATTGAAGAAGACCAAGATCAACGACATCTTCGCCAAGGGCGGCTACGTGCGCGACGACGGCCGCATGGTGCACGACATGTACCTGATGCAGGTCAAGACGCCGGCCGAGTCGACCGAGCCCTGGGACTACTACAAGGTGGCAGAGACCTTCAAGGGCGACAGCGCCTGGACAACCAAGGCCGAATCGAAGTGCGCGCTCTGGAAATGACCCACCCCCGGAGCGGCTGCGCCGCTGCCCCTCAAGGGGGCGACGCTGGCGGACCGGCAGAGCCGGATCCGCGGCGTCCGCTTGGGAACGGTGACCGAAGTCTCTGACCGCGCGCCATGGACATCTTCGGCATCCCGATCCAGGCCTTCCTCGGCCAGCTGCTGCTGGGCCTGGTGAACGGCTCGTTCTACGCCATGCTGAGCCTCGGCCTGGCGGTCATCTTCGGCCTGCTGGGCATCGTCAACTTCGCCCATGGCGCGCTGTACATGATCGGCGCCTATGTCGCCTGGATGGGCCTCGAGACAGCTTCGGCCTCAACTACTGGGCGGCGCTGCTGATCGCGCCGCTGGTGGTGGGCGCGCTCGGCGTGCTGATCGAGCGCACGCTGCTCAAGCCGCTGTACAAGATCGATCCGATCTACGGCCTGCTGCTGACCTTCGGCCTGGCGCTGATCGCCGAAGGCGTGTTCCGCGACCAGTTCGGCGTCTCGGGCCAGTCAGTACCCGGTGCCCGAGGCTGCTGCAGGGCGCCACCAATCTCGGCTTCATGATCCTGCCCAACTACCGCGGCCTGGGTCGTCTTCGCGTCGCTGACGGTCTGCCTGGGCACCTGGTTCGTGATCGAGACGCACGCGCCTGGGCGCCTACCTGCGCGCCGGCACCGAGAACCCGTCGCTGGTGCAGGCCTTCGGCATCAACGTGCCGCTGATGGTGACGCTGACCTACGGCGGCGGCGCCGGCGCTGGCGGCGTTGGCCGGCGTGCTGGCCGCGCCGGTGATCCAGGTCACGCCGCTGATGGGCAGCAACCTGATCATCGTCGTCTTCGCGGTCGTCGTGATCGGCGGCATGGGTTCGATCCTCGGCTCGATCCTCACCGGCCTCGCGCTCGGCCTGATCGAGGGCCTGACCAAGGTCTTCTACCCCGAGGCGTCGAACATCGTCGTCTTCGTCATCATGGCCATCGTGCTGATGGTCCGCCCGGCCGGCCTGTTCGGCAAGGAAAAATGATGAGCACGCGACCGACACGCTCGCTGCGCGCGACACGCCGGCGCGCACGCTTGGCCTGGGTCGCCGGACTGGCGCTGCTGCTGGTCGCGCCCTTCATCGGCCTGTACCCGGTCTTCATGATGAAGGCGCTGTGCTTCGCGATCTTCGCCTGCGCCTTCAACCTGCTGCTGGGTTTCACCGGCCTGCTGTCCTTCGGTCACGCCGCCTTCCTGGGCGCGGCGGCCTATGTCACCGGCTGGCTGGTGCGCAGCGCCGGCCTGGCCGCCCGAGCTCGGCATCCTGGCCGGCATCGTGTTTGCCGCCGCTGCTCGGGCTGCGTGGTCGGCCTGATCGCGATCCGGCGCGAGGGCATCTATTTCGCGATGATCACGCTGGCCATGGCGCAGATGGTCTATTTCGTCTGGCTGCAGGCGCCCGTTCACCGGCGGCGAAGACGGCCTGCAGGGCGTGCCGCGCGGCACGTTGTTCGGTTTGCTGCCGCTGCGCCAAACCGCTGGTGATGTACTACTTCGTGCTGGCGGTGTTCGTGGCGGTCTTCCTGTTCATCGTCCGCGTCGTGCATTCGCCTTTTGGCCAGGTGCTGAAGGCGATCCGCGAGAACGAGCCACGTGCCATCTCGCTCGGCTACGACGTCGACCGCTACAAGCTGCTGGCCTTCGTGCTGTCGACGGCATTGGCCGGGCTGGCCGGATCGCTGAAGACCGTGGTGCTCGGCTTCGCGACCCTGTCCGACGCGCACTGGTCGCTGTCGGGCGAGGTGGTGCTGATGACCCTGCTCGGCGGCATGGGCACGTTCGCCGGGCCGGTGGTCGGTGCGTTCACTCATCATCGGCCTGCAGAACTTCCTGGCCGATCGTGTCGGCTCCTGGGTCACCGTCATCATCGGCGTCATCTTCGTCGTCTGCGTGCTGGCATTCCGCACGGGGATTCGTCGGCGAACTGCTGGCCTGGCGTCAGAGACGCAATTCCCGTTGACGGTTGCGCCGGGCTCCGGCGGGCGAGCCCAGCCGCTTCGGGCGACAATCGGGCTGCATCCAGGATCTGCCGCATGACTGCACGCACCCTCTACGACAAGCTCTGGGACGAGCACGCCGTCCACGCCGAGGACGACGGCACGACCATCCTCTACATCGACCGCCACCTGGTGCACGAGGTGACCAGCCCGCAGGCCTTCGAGGGCCTGCGCCTGGCCGGCCGCAAGGTCTGGCGCACCAGTTCGATCGTCGCCACCGCCGACCACAACACGCCGACCCAGGGCTGGGAGCGCGGCTACGACGGCATCACCGACCCGACGTCGCGCCAGCAGGTGGTGACGCTCGACGCCAACATCAAGGCCTTCGGCGCGGCGGCGTACTTTCCGTTCCTCGACAAGCGCCAGGGCATCGTGCATGTGATCGGCCCGGAGCAGGGCGCCACGCTGCCGGGCATGACTGTCGTTTGCGGCGATTCGCACACCAGCACGCATGGCGCGTTCGGCGCACTGGCCCATGGCATCGGCACCAGCGAAGTCGAGCATGTGCTGGCCACGCAGACGCTGCTGACCAAGAAGGCCAAGAATCTGCTGGTGCGCGTCGATGGCACGTTGCCGCGCGGCTGCACGGCCAAGGACATCGTGCTGGCCATCATCGGCAAGATCGGCACGGCGGGCGGTACCGGCTACACGATCGAGTTCGGCGGCAGCGCGATCCGCGCGCTGTCGATGGAAGGGCGCATGACGGTGTGCAACATGGCCATCGAGGCCGGCGCACGCGCCGGGCTGGTGGCGGTCGACGAGAAGACCATCGAGTACGTGCGCGGCCGTCCTTTCGCGCCGACCGGCGCGGCCTTCGACATGGCGGCGGTTTACTGGCGCACGCTGCGGTCCGACGACGGCGCGACGTTCGATCGTGTCGTCGAGATCGATGCTGCCAGCTTGGTGCCGCAAGTCACCTGGGGCACGTCGCCGGAGATGGTGCTGTCGATCGACGACCGCGTGCCCGATCCCGAGCGCGAGAAGGATCCGACCCGTCGCGACGCGATCGAGCGTGCGCTGGCGTATATGGGGCTGGAGCCGAACCGGCGCATCGACGACATCCGCATCGACAAGGTTTTCATCGGCTCGTGCACCAACAGCCGCATCGAAGACCTGCGCGAGGCGGCGGCGGTGGTCAAGCGCCTGGGCAAGCGTGTGGCGGGCAACGTCAGTTTGGCGATGGTGGTGCCCGGTTCCGGCCTGGTCAAAGCGCAGGCCGAACGCGAAGGCCTGCACGAGGTCTTCAAGGCCGCGGGCTTCGAGTGGCGCGAGCCCGGCTGCTCGATGTGCCTGGCAATGAATGCCGATCGGCTGGAGCCGGGCGAGCGCTGCGCGTCAACGAGCAACCGTAACTTCGAGGGCCGCCAAGGCGCCGGCGGCCGCACGCATCTGGTCAGTCCGGCGATGGCAGCGGCAGCGGCGATCGAGGGGCATTTTGTCGACGTGCGCAGGATCAACTGAACATGCGAGCTTTCACCGTTCACAAGGGATTGGCCGCGCCGTTGGACCGTGCCAACGTCGATACCGACGCCATCATCCCGAAGCAGTTCTTGAAGTCGATCGCACGCTCGGGCTTCGGCCCCAACCTGTTCGACGCCTGGCGCTACCTCGACAAGGGCGAGCCGGGGCAGGATCCGGCGACGCGCAAGCGCAACCCAGATTTCGTGCTCAACCAGTCGCGCTACCAGGGCGCCTCGGTGCTGCTGGCGCGTGAGAACTTCGGCTGCGGATCGAGCCGCGAACATGCGCCGTGGGCGATCGAGCAGTACGGGTTTCGCGCCTTGATCGCGCCGAGCTATGCCGACATCTTCTTCAACAACTGCTTCAAGAACGGCCTGCTGCCGATCGTCCTGGCCGACAGCCAGGTGGCCAAGCTGTTCGACGAGGTGGCGGCGTTTGTCGGTTACGCGCTGACGATCGACCTGCCGCGTCAGGTCATCGTCAAGCCCGACGGCAGCGAGTTGCCGTTCGAGGTGCAGCCGTTCCGAAAACAATGTCTGGTCAACGGCTGGGACGACATCGGCCTGACGCTGCGCCATGCCGACAAGATCCGCGCCTTCGAGGCCGAGCGGCTGATGCAAAAGCCCTGGCTTGCGAAAGGCACCGCGTGATGAAGATCGCCGTCCTGCCGGGCGACGGCATCGGCACCGAAATCATCGATCAAGCGCTGCGCGTGTTGAAGGTTCTCGAGCTGCCGCTCGAGATGCAGACCGCGCCGGTCGGTGGCGCCGCCTACGAAGCCCATGGCCATCCGCTGCCCGAGGCTACGCTGCAGTTGGCCAAGGACAGCGATGCCGTGCTCTTCGGTGCCGTCGGCGACTGGAAGTACGACCGGCTCGAACGTGCACTGCGCCCCGAACAGGCCATCCTCGGCCTGCGCAAGCACCTCGGCCTGTTCGCCAACTTGCGCCCGGCGCTGTGCTACGAGCAGCTGACGCATGCGTCATCGCTGAAGCCGGAGTTGGTGGCGGGCCTGGACATCCTGATCATCCGCGAGCTGACGGGCGACATCTACTTTGGTCAGCCGCGTGGTCGCCGCAAGGCGGTCGATGGCCACTTTCCGGGCAGCGAAGAGGCTTTCGACACGATGCGCTATTCGCGCCCGGAGATCGAGCGCATCGCGCATGTCGCATTCCAGGCAGCGCGCAAACGCAGCAGGAAGGTGACCAGCGTCGACAAGGCCAACGTGCTCGAGACCTTCCAGTTCTGGAAGGACGTGGTCACCGAGGTCCACGCGCAGTATGCCGACGTCGAGCTCGAGCACATGTATGTCGACAACGCAGCGATGCAGCTCGTCAAGGCGCCGAAGAATTTCGACGTCGTCGTCACCGGCAACATGTTCGGCGACATCCTGTCCGACGAAGCCGCGATGCTGACCGGCTCGATCGGCATGCTGCCGTCGGCCTCGCTCGACGCCAACAACAAGGGCCTGTACGAACCGAGCCACGGCAGCGCGCCGGACATCGCCGGCAAGGACATTGCCAATCCGCTGGCTACAATCCTGTCCGCTGCCATGATGCTTCGCTTCACGCTCCAACAAGCCGAGGCCGCCGACCGGATCGAGTCGGCGGTCAAGGCCGTGCTGTCGGCGGGCTATCGCACCGCCGACATCTGGAGCGAGGGCACGAAGAAGGTGGGCACACGCGCCATGGGCGATGCGGTCGTGGCCGCTCTGACCACCAAGACGATCACCAAGCGCTGACGCGCCGGATCGTTTCGCCCCTCCATCGGACCCGGCGACACGAGCCGGGATGAACCGGGGTCCGGGACGCAAGGAAGACTGAAATGGCACTCGTAGGATTGGTCGGCTGGCGCGGCATGGTGGGCTCGGTGCTCATGGACCGCATGCACGCCGAAGGCGACTTCGCGCTCATCGAGCCGGTGTTCTTCTCGACATCGAACGCGGGTGGCCAGGTGCCATCCGCCGTGGCCAGATTCGCGAAGAACGAAACCAAGCTCCTCGACGCCAACGACATCGCTGCGCTGAAGCGCTGCGACATCGTCATCACCGCCCAGGGTGGCGAGTACACCAAGGCCGTGCACCCGCAGCTGCGCGCCGCGGGCTGGAAGGGCCACTGGATCGACGCCGCCAAGACGCTGCGCATGAGCGACGACGCCGTCATCATCCTCGACCCGGTCAACATGCCGGTGATCAAGGACGCGCTGGCCAAGGGCGTCAAGGACTACATCGGCGGCAACTGCACGGTGAGCTGCATGCTGATGGGCGTCGGGCGCGCTGTTCAAGGCCGACCTCGTCGAGTGGATGACGGCCACCACCTACCAGGCCGCCAGCGGCGGCGGCGCGCAGCACATGCGCGAGCTGCTGACGCAGATGCGGCACGGTCAACGCCAGCGTGAAGGCCATGCTCGACGACCCGGCCAGCGCCATCCTCGAGATCGACCGCCACGGTTGCGACGACGCAGCGCGGCATGTCTGCCGAGGAAACGAAGAACTTCATGGCGCCGCTGGCCGGCAGCCTGATTCCCTGGATCGACGCCGACCGCGGCGACGGCACCAGCCTCGAAGAGTGGAAGGGCAGCGCCGAGACCAACAAGATCCTCGGCCGCGGGCCCGGGATTCGACGCGCCCCGCAGTGCCGATCGACAGCCTATGCGTGCGCGTCGGCGCCATGCGCTGCCACAGCCAGAGCCTGACGTTCAAGCTGAAGAAGGACGTGCCGCTGGCCGATGTCGAGCAGATGATCCGCAACGACAACGAATGGGTCAGCTACGTGCCGAACAACCGCGACGCCACCGTGCGCGGCCTGACGCCGGTGGCGGTGACGGGCACGATGAACATCGCCGTCGGCCGCCTGCGCAAGTTGGCACTCGGCCCGCGGTATCTGGGCGCGTTCACCATCGGCGATCAGTTGTTGTGGGGTGCCGCCGAACCCCTGCGGCGCATGTTGCGCATCCTGCTCGAGGCCTGACCGGTCGGAGAACACGTCGTCGATTGACAACAAGTTCACGCCGCGCTTCGATTCGTAACCGCTGTCGGGCGGAGGTCAGACTTTGCATGAGCTTGTCACCCTATATGCTTGATGCTATTGTGAATTTGGAGGCCTTGCGGCTTTTGAACTCGGTATGACATCGGCATTGCTTGCTCGGCATGCCCAGTCCATTTGGCGGCGGACGGTCGTCCCGTCCGCCGTTCGTCATTGGGAGACGCTTTGAAGACCACCCCTCGAAAAAAAGCGGCGCGGTATGCGCTGTCAGCCGTTGCAGCCGCCGCGCTGACCTTGGCGTCCACGGCCAGCTTGGCCCTCGGTCTGGGCCGCATGGCGGTGCAGTCTGCGCTCGGTGAAACACTGCGCGCCGAAATCGACATCACCGCGTTGAGTGCCGAAGAGGCGTCGTCGTTGCGCGTCAAGGTGGCGCCGCCCGAGGCCTACCGTGCAGCGGGCATCGACTACAACGCCGCCATGCCGGGCACCCAGATCACGGTGGCCAAGCGCGCCGATGGCAAGCCCTACTTGCGCATCGTCAGCGACCGCTCTGTCCAGGAACCGTTTGTCGACCTGATCCTCGAAATCAGCTGGTCGAGCGGCCGTCTGGTGCGCGAGTACACGTTGTTGCTCGATCCGCCGGGCAACACGCGCCTGGCCACCGCACCGGCACCCGCGCCGATCTCGCCGTCGATGTCGGCCGCGCCGAGGCCGCCGGCTGCCGCCCCGGAGGCACCGCGCCCGGCAGCGGCGGCGCCGCCCGCGCCCGCTGTCGCCGCGGCCCCGGCACCTGCCCCCGAGCAGCGCCCGCGCCGCGTCCTGCGCCAACACCGGCGCCAACACCGGCGCCCGCGCCGCGTGCCGCAGCCGCACCCGCGCCTGCACCGCGCGCAGCCGGCGGCGTCGATGACTACCACGTCCGCCGCGGCGATACGCTCTACCGGGTGGCCCAGAAAACGCAACGCCAGGGCGTGTCGCTCGACCAGATGCTGGTGGCGTTGTTCCGAGCCAACCCGGATGCCTTCATCGCCGAGAACATGAACCTGCTGAAGGCTGGCGCTGACCTGGCCGTGCCTTCGGCAGACAAGGCCCAGGAAACCAGCGCGACCGACGCCAAGCAGGTGATCCAGGCGCAGAGTGCCGATTTCGCTGCCTACCGCGAGCGCCTGGCCGGTGGAGTGCCCACGGTCGATGCGGCCAAGCCATCACGCCAGGCCGCCGGTACCGTCAAGGCCCAGGTCGAGGACAAGAAGGCCGCCGCGGCGTCACCTGATCGATTGACGCTGTCACAAGGTGCGGTCAAGGGCGCCGCTTCGGCCGCCGAGTCCAAGCTTTCGACCGAGACCGAAAAGAAGGCCCAGGAGCAGCGTGTCGCCGAATTGAAGCGGACCGCCGACGAATTGAAGGCCCTGCAACAGGGCACCGCCGCTGCAGTCAAGCCCGAGGCAGCGGCGCCGGCACCAGCGGCGCCGGTCGTGGTTGCCGCCGCGCCGACGCCTGCCCCGGCGCCAGCGCCCGAGGCTGCGCCTCCTGCACCTGCGCCTGCACCTGCACCTGCGCCTGCGCCTGCGCCTGCGCCTGCACCTGCACCTGCACCTGCACCTGCGCCCGCACCCGCCCCTATGGCAGCGTCAGCGGCCGAACCCGCTGCTGCTGCATCCGCTCCGACGATTGCCGTCAAGCCGCCTGTCGTGCCGGCCGTCGAAGAGAGCCCCCTGGACGGCCTGCTGAACAGCCCCTTCCTGCCGTGGGGCGCCGGCGCCGCCGTGGCCCTGCTGGCCGGCCTGGGCGTCTACCGTTGGCGCAGCCGTGCACGCAACGAGAGTGGCGAGACCTCTTTCCTGGAAAGCCGCCTGCAGCCGGATTCCTTCTTCGGCGCCAGCGGCGGACAGCGTATCGATACGCGCGATGCTTCCGGTGCGGCTTCGTCGATGAGCTACTCGCTGTCGCAGCTCGACGCGATTGGCGACGTCGATCCGGTGGCTGAAGCGGACGTGTACCTCGCCTATGGCCGCGACCTGCAGGCCGAAGAAATCCTCAAGGAAGCGATGCGCAGCAACCCGGACCGCCTGGCGATCCGCACCAAGTTGCTCGAGGTCTATGCCAAGCGCCGCGACACCAAGGGCTTCGAGGCCCTGGCGATGCAACTGTATGCCGTGACCAACGGTGATGGCGAAGAGTGGATCAAGACGCAAGAGCTCGGTCAGCAGATCGACCCGGACAATCCGATGTACCAGCCGGGCGGCCGCCCCGTTGTCGCGGCGGCTGGCCTGGGCGGCGCGGCCGTGGTCGAGCCGCTGGGAGCGAGCACGCTGCCGCTGTCGGTGATACCGACCGAGCCACCGAGCTTGTCGCCCGATGAACTCGAACAGCTCGGCGCCGAAAATGTCGATCTCGACCTCGATCTGGCTTTCAACGCATCGGCGCCGGCGCCGATGCTCGATCAGACGCAGCACTTGGCGGCCAACGCTGCGGCCCAGAGCATCGGTGAATTGCCGGAGTTGCCGGAGCTGCCGTCCGCTGCAGCTGCCGCATCCGCCGCGGGCCCCGACTCGAAGTCGATGCCGTTCGACCTCAGCGGCATCTCGCTCGATCTGGGCAAGCCCAGCTCGAGCAAGGGCTCCGAGCCGGCGCTCGACTACGGCAGCCTGGGGCCTGACAGCGTGCAGCCGCCGGCCGCACAAGCCAACGATCCGCTGGTTCGCAAACTGGAACTGGCCGAAGAGTTCCGCCAGATCGGCGACAAGGAAGGTGCGCGCGATCTGCTCGAAGAGGTGCTGGCGCAGGCCACCGGGTCGCTGAAGGCCCGCGCACAGAGCTTGCTCGACGGCATGGCTTGATGGCGTCCAAGCCGGGCGCCGGGCGACTGGCGCTCGGCGTCGCCTACCGTGGCAGCGCCTACCAGGGCTGGCAGAGCCAGCCTGGCGGGCGCACCGTCCAAGACCAGCTCGAAGCGGCGCTGGCAACCTTTGCGACCGTGCCGGTGGGCACCTGGTGCGCTGGCCGCACCGATGCCGGCGTGCATGCGCTCAACCAGGTTGTCCACATCGACGCGCCGGTCGAGCGTGATCCGCCGTCCTGGGTGCGTGGCACCAACCGCTACCTGCCGGCCGACATCGCGCTGCAGTGGTGCAGGCCGGTGGCGGCGGATTTCCATGCACGCAACAGCGCGCATGGCCGGCGCTACGTCTATGTACTGCTCGAATCTGCCGTGCGCCCGGCGCTCGACAGTGGCTTGGTCGGCTGGGTGTTCCGGCCGCTCGAGGGCGAGGCGATGCGCGCCGCGGCCGCTCACCTGACCGGCGAGCATGATTTCTCGTCGTTTCGCTCGTCCGAGTGCCAGGCCCTGTCGCCGGTGAAAATGTTGCACGCGATCGGCATCGGACGGCGCGGCGCCTACTGGCGATTCGACTTCGATGGCAGCGCCTTCCTGCACCACATGGTGCGCAACATCATGGGCTGCCTGGTGGCCGTGGGGCAGGGCCTGCACGCGCCGGACTGGATGGCCGACGTGCTGGCGGCGAAGAGCCGCGACGCCGCCGCGCCGACCTTCGCGGCCGATGGGTTGTACTTCGCCGGGCCGTACTACGATGCGGCCCATGGCATTCCTGAGCAGACGCCGCCATTCGACTGGTTGCCGAACTGACGGCACCAAACTCACATCGTTCGTGCCCACCGCGGGGCGCTCAGGCGGCTTGGGACAGCCCGGCGCTGGCCTGAGATGAGCACTCGCACCCGCATCAAGATTTGCGGCCTGACGCGCGAGGCCGACGTGGCGGCGGCTGTGGACGCGGGCGCCGACGCGGTCGGCTTGAACCTGTACGCCAAGAGCCCGCGCCACGTCACGCTCGACCGTGCGCTGGCTCTCGCGAAATCGCTGCCGCCGTTCGTCACGCCGGTGCTGGTCTTCGTCAATGCGTCGGGCGCCGAGGTCGACGCCGCCTGCCGCGCGCTGCCGCAGGCGCTGCTGCAGTTCCATGGTGACGAAACAGCCGACGAATG
The DNA here is from genome assembly GCA_963706685.1 of uncultured beta proteobacterium. Taxonomy (GTDB): domain Bacteria; phylum Pseudomonadota; class Gammaproteobacteria; order Burkholderiales; family Burkholderiaceae_C; genus CADEEN01. The sequence continues at coordinate 16,742 of CAVPMY010000015.1, read as the reverse complement.
TGCAGCCTCCGGCCGCGCCTATCTGCGCGCCGTGCGCATGGCCGCAGACGTCGATTTGCTAGACTGGGCGCATCGCTTTTCCAAGGCCGCTGCCTTGCTGCTCGATGCGCATGTCGAGGGCTATGGCGGTGGCGGCAAGAGGTTCGATTGGTCGCTCATCCCCGCCGACGTCCGCTGTCCGCTCGTTTTGTCTGGTGGGTTGAGTCCTGCAAACGTGATCGATGGGGTGCTTGCCGTCCGGCCCTATGCCGTTGACGTGAGCTCCGGCGTCGAACAGAGCAAAGGCATCAAGGATGCCGCGCTGATACGCCGGTTCTGCGAAGCGGTCCGCGAAGCCGATATGCGGCTCGCTGACCTCGCGACCTGATCGAGACCCAACATGCTGAACTACCAACAGCCCGACGCGCGCGGGCATTTCGGACCTTACGGCGGCACCTTCGTCGCCGAGACGCTGATCCATGCCCTCGACGAACTCAAGGCCGCTTACGAGCATTACCGGCGTGACCCCGAGTTCGTCGCCGAATTCGAGCGCGAACTCAAGCACTTCGTCGGCCGACCGAGTCCCGGTCTACCACGCCGGGCGCCTGTCGCGCGAGGTCGGCGGGGCGCAGATCTACCTCAAGCGCGAGGACCTGAACCACACCGGCGCGCACAAGGTCAACAACACCATCGGCCAGGCCCTGTTGGCGCGGCGCATGCGCAAGCCGCGGGTGATTGCCGAGACCGGCGCCGGCCAGCACGGTGTGGCCAGCGCCACCGTCGCCGCGCGCTACGGCATGGAATGTGTCGTCTACATGGGCAGCGAAGACGTCAAGCGCCAGTCGCCGAATGTCTATCGCATGCACTTGCTCGGTGCCAAGGTCGTGCCCGTCGAGTCGGGCAGCAGGACGCTGAAGGACGCGCTCAACGAGGCGCTGCGTGACTGGGTCACCAACGTCGAGAACACGTTCTACATCATCGGCACGGTCGCCGGCCCGCATCCTTACCCGATGCTGGTGCGCGACTTCCAGCGCGTGATCGGCGACGAGTGCCTGGTGCAGATGCCGGAGATGATCGGCCGCGCCGGTGCGCAGCCCGATGCGGTGATTGCCTGTGTCGGCGGCGGCAGCAATGCGATGGGTATCTTCTATCCGTACATCGAACACGAGTCGGTGCGGCTGATCGGTGTCGAAGCGGCGGGGCAGGGGTTGGCGACCGGCAAGCACGCGGCGTCGTTGTCTGCCGGCTCGCCTGGCGTGCTGCATGGCAACCGCACCTACCTGCTGCAGGACGCCAACGGACAGATCACCGAGACGCATTCGGTGTCGGCCGGCCTCGACTACCCCGGCGTCGGCCCGGAACATGCGTACCTGAAGGACATCGGCCGCGCCGAGTACGTGAGCATCACCGACGACGAGGCAATGGCCGCGTTTCACCGCCTGTGCCGCACCGAGGGCATCATCCCGGCGCTCGAATCGAGTCACGCGGTGGCCTATGCGATGAAGCTGGCAGCGACGATGAGGCCCGATCAGCACCTGCTGGTCAACCTCTCCGGGCGCGGCGACAAGGACATCGGCACGGTGGCCGATCTGTCGGGTGCCGAGTTCTATTGCCGGCCGTCTTGCAAGGGTCAGGCGGTGAAGCAATGAACGCCGCCGGGCCGCTCCCAAGGCGTTTGCCCCCCCTTGGGGGGGCCGGCGCGAAGCGCCGTAGGGGGCACGCATGAACAGGATCGCAACGACGTTCGCGGCCCTGAAGCGCGACCAGCGCACCGCGCTGATCCCCTACGTCTGCGCCGGTGATCCGCATCCCGAAGCGACGGTCGATGTGATGCTGGCGTTGGCCAACGCCGGCGCCGACGTGATCGAACTCGGCGTGCCGTTTTCCGATCCGATGGCCGATGGGCCGGTGATCCAGAAGGCCTCCGAGCGTGCGCTGGCCAAGGGCGTCGGCCTGTCGAACGTGCTGGGTTACGTGCGCGGATTTCGCGGCACGGACACCACCACGCCGGTGGTGCTGATGGGCTACGCCAATCCGATCGAGCGTTTCGGCATCGAGCGCTTCATCGCCGAGGCCAAGGCGGCCGGTGTCGACGGCGTGCTGGTCGTGGACTACCCGCCCGAGGAGGCCGAGGCCTTTGCCGCGCAGTTGAAGCAGGTCGGGCTCGATCCGATCTTTCTGCTGGCGCCGACGTCCACCGATGAGCGCATGGCCAGCGTCGGCCGCATCGCCAGCGGTTATGTGTACTACGTATCGCTCAAGGGCGTGACCGGTGCCGGTCACCTCGACACCGACGCTGTGGCGAAAGTGTTGCCGCGCATTCGCGAGCACGTGAGCGTGCCGGTGGGCGTGGGTTTCGGCATCCGCGACGCCGCCACCGCGAAGGCCATCGGCCGTGTGGCCGACGCGGTGGTGATCGGATCGCGCCTGGTACAGATCATGGAAACACAAACGCGCGATACTGTGGCAGGCGCAGCGGCGGCCTTCATGGCCGAGATCCGGCAGGCGCTGGACAAGACCTGAGAACGTTGAGGGGACACTCGCATGAGCTGGCTCGAAAAACTGCTGCCGCCGAAGATGCAACCGACGGACCCGAGCGAGCGCCGCACGGTGCCCGAGGGGCTGTGGATCAAGTGCCCGTCTTGCGAGACGGTGCTCTACAAGACCGATCTCGACCAGAACCTCAATGTCTGTCCGAAGTGCGACCACCACCACCGCATCGGCGCACGGGCGCGGCTCGACGCCTTCCTCGACCCGGAAGGCCGCTACGAAATCGGCCAGGAAGTGTTGCCGGTCGATCCGCTGAAGTTCAAGGACAGCAAGAAATACCCCGAGCGGCTGCGCGATGCCCTCGAAGCCACCGGCGAAACCGACGCGCTGATCGTCGTCGGCGGCGCGGTGCACACCATCCCGCTCGTCACGGCCTGCTTCGAGTTCGACTTCATGGGCGGCTCGATGGGCTCGGTGGTCGGTGAACGCTTCGTGCGCGGTGTCGAGACCGCGGTCGAGCAGAAGGTGCCTTTCGTCTGCTTCACCGCCACCGGCGGTGCGCGCATGCAGGAAGGCCTGCTGTCGCTGATGCAGATGGCCAAGACCAACGCCTCGCTGACGCGCCTGGCCAAGGCGCGCCTGCCCTACATCAGCGTGCTGACTGACCCGACGATGGGCGGCGTGTCGGCAGGTTTTGCCTTCATGGGCGACGTGGTCATCGGCGAGCCCAAGGCGCTGATCGGCTTTGCCGGACCGCGCGTGATCGAGAACACCGTGCGCGAGAAGCTGCCCGAAGGCTTTCAGCGCAGCGAGTTCCTGCTGAGCACGGGCGCCATCGACATGATCGTCGATCGGCGTCAGCTGCGCGGCGCCATTGCGCGCATGCTCGCCATGCTGCAACGGCAGAGCGCCGACGCGGTGGCGTAGATGCCGGCCCCCACGCCTGCCGCCTTGGGAGCGGTCCGTCGGCAGCCGCGGTGACCCTTGCCGAATGGCTCGCCCACTGCGAGCGCCTGCACCCGAAGACGATCGACATGACGCTGGAGCGCACGCTGGCCGTGCGCGACAAGCTCGGCCTGCGCTTCGACTGCCCGGTGATCATCGTGGCCGGCACCAACGGCAAGGGCTCGACCTGCGCCATGCTCGAGTCGATCGCCTTGGCGGCAGGCTACCGCGTCGGCCTGTACATCAAGCCGCATCTGGTGCATTTCGAGGAGCGCTGCCGCGTCGGCGGGCGGCCGGTCGATGCGAATGCGCTGCTGCCGCACTTCGAAGCGGTGGAGGCCGCGCGCGGCGAAGTTGCGCTGACCTACTTCGAATTCACGACGCTGGTGATCCTGCGTTGCCTGTCAGAGCAACCGCTCGACCTGGCGATCCTCGAAGTCGGTCTCGGCGGCCGGCTGGATGCCGTCAATGTCATCGACGCCGACTGCGCGATCATCACCAGCATCGACATCGACCACACCGAGTACCTCGGCCCCGACCGCGAGAGTATCGGCCGCGAAAAGGCACACGTCATGCGTCCCGGCAAACCCGTCATCGTCAGCGACCCGATGCCGCCGGCGTCGATTGCAGCGCATGCTCAGGCCATGGGCGCTGACCTCTGGCTCGTCGGCCGCGATTTCAACCACCGTGGCGACCGCCAGCAATGGAGTTGGGCCGGGCGCGGCAAGCGCGTCAACGCCCTGGCCTACCCCTCGCTGCGCGGTGCCAATCAACTGCTCAATGCCGCCGGCGTGCTCGCAGCGCTCGAGGCCTTGCACGCGGTCTTGCCGATGCCTGTACAGGCGATCCGACAGGGGTTGGCCAGCGTCGAGTTGCCGGGACGCTTTCAGATCATTCCCGGCCAGCCGACGCTGGTGCTCGACGTCGCGCACAACCCGCACGCGGTGGCCACGCTGGCCGTCAACCTCGATGCGATGGGATTTTTTCCGCGCACGCATGCGGTGTTCGGCGCCATGCAGGACAAGGATCTGCAGGCATTGGTGCAACGCCTGGCGCCGATCGTCGAACATTGGTACTGCACCGATCTGCCGCTGCAGCGCGCTGCGGCGGCCGAGACGCTGGCCGCACTCGTTCGCCGGCAGCAGCCGCGTGCAACGGTCAGCACGCATGCGTCGCCTTCGCAAGCGCTTGCCGCTGCACTGGAGCGCGCAGACCCCACTGATAGAATTTTGGTCTTCGGATCATTCCTCACGGTGGGCGCTGTGCTGAAAGAAGGCCTGCCGCGGCTGGGTGCCATTCATTCTGCGTCGCGCTCGGGCTAGCGAGCCGCAGCCGCCGTGCCAGCCGCCTCACCAACACGCCACGCATGGGACTGCTCGACATCTTCACCAAGCGCGACAGCGCAGGGGCCACGCCTGCGGCGGCGACTGTGAACGTGATGACCGGCGAGCAGGCAGAACAAGCGCGGGTGCGCGCCAAGCGGCGTTTGATGGGGGCTGTGGTGCTGCTCGGCGTCGGCGTGATCGCCTTTCCGCTGTTGTTCGAGACCCAGCCGCGGCCGATTCCGGTGGACATTCCGATCGTCGTTCCGCCGCGCGACGGCTCGCCGCCGCTGGCCTTGCCGGCGCCCAAGCCGGCCACGAGGCCTGCAGCGTCCGTGCCGGTCACGGACACGCCCGCCGCGTCAGAACCGATGCAGGCCGAAGTGAAGCCGGCGGAGTCCCCTGCGCCCGTGGCCGCACCCGCTGCGGCAACAAGCAAGGAGCCCACTGCGCCGCCGAAGCCCGCGGTAACTGCCGCGCCGCCGCCCGCACCGAAGCCCGTGGCGAAAGCGGAGCCGAAACCCGAGCCGAAACCTGAACCCGTGGCGCCCAAGCCGGTGGCGGCCGGCGCCGGACGTTTCGTCGTCCAGATCGGTGCGTTCGCCGAAGACTCTGCCGTTCGCGATGTGCGCAGCAAGGCCGAGAAGGCAGGTTTGTCCACCTTCACGCAAGTGGTCAAGACGGCAGACGGCCGGCGCACGCGTGTGCGCATCGGGCCCTTTTCCTCGCGCGAGGACGCCGAGAAGGCGGCGGCACGGGCCAAGTCGATCGGCTTGGCGGGTTCGGTGCTCACCTTATGAGCAGCGTTGTTTTGCCGGCGTTCGGCTGGGTGGATTGGGCGCTGTTGGCGGTGCTGCTGATCTCCATCGTCGTCGGCCTTTGGCGTGGCCTCGTCTTCGAAGTGCTGTCGCTGGTCGGCTGGGTGGTGGCTTTCATTGCCGCACAGGCGTTGGCGCCTCATGTGGCCACCGTCGTGCCCATCGGCGTGCCGGGCAGCGCGCTCAACCATGGCGTGGCTTTCTTCGCCATCTTTGTCATTGCGCTCGTGCTGTGGGCCATGGCCTCGCGTCTCGTGCGCGTGTTGATCCACGCCACGCCGTTGCAACCGGTGGACCGTGTGCTCGGCGGTGTCTTCGGCCTGGCGCGTGGCGCGGTGCTGTTGCTGGCGGTGGCCATGGTCGTGATGCTGTCACCCGCCCAGCGCTCGCAGGCCTGGCAGCGCTCGCAGGGCGCGGCGTGGCTGGCCACCGTCTTGCAAGGCTTGAAGCCGGTGCTGCCCAGTGCCATCTCACGTCAGTTGCCAACCTCAACCCAGGACATCTGACCCATGTGCGGCATCGTCGGCGTCATCTCCAAGCAGCCGGTCAACCAACTCATCTACGACGCGCTGCTGCTGCTGCAGCACCGCGGGCAGGATGCTGCGGGCATCGTCACGATGCAGGGCACCAGATGCTTCATGCACAAGGCACGCGGCATGGTGCGCGACGTCTTTCGCACGCGCAATATGCGCGCGCTGCCCGGCAACGTCGGCCTCGGCCAGGTGCGCTATCCGACGGCGGGCAATGCCTACAACGAAGAAGAGGCGCAACCGTTCTACGTCAATGCGCCGTTCGGCGTCGTGCTCGTGCACAACGGCAACCTGACCAACGCCCATACGCTCAAGGCCGAGCTGTTCGACATCGACCGGCGGCACATCAACACCGACAGCGACACCGAAGTTCTGCTCAACATCCTGGCGCACGAGCTGGAGCTGGCCGCGCGCGATCTGCCGCTGACGGCCAACGAAGTCTTCAAGGCGGTGGCCGCCGTGCACCGGCGGCTGAAGGGCTCGTACGCGGTGGTGGCGCTGATTGCCGGCCATGGCCTGCTGGCTTTTCGCGATCCCTTCGGCATCCGACCGCTGGCCTATGGCGCGGCGGCCAACGGCGAGATCATGGTGGCCAGCGAAAGCGTGGCCCTCGAAGGCACCGGCCACAAGCTGGTGCGCGACGTGGCACCCGGCGAGGCCTTGTTTGTCGATCTCGAGGGCCAGTTGCACACGCGCCAATGCGCGGCGCAACCGAGCCTGCATCCGTGCATGTTCGAGTTCGTCTATCTGGCCCGCCCCGACTCGGTGATGGACGGCATCTCGGTCTACCAGGCGCGGCTGAACATGGGCGAGACGCTGGCGCAGCGCGTGATCTCGACCATGCCGCCGTCGGAGATCGACGTCGTCATCCCGATCCCCGAATCGAGCCGGCCGAGTGCGATGCAACTGGCGCAGAAGATCGGCAAGCCGTACCGCGAGGGCTTCGTCAAGAACCGCTACGTCGGCCGCACCTTCATCATGCCCGGCCAGGCGGTGCGCCGCAAAGGCGTGCGGCAGAAGCTCAACGCCATGCCGCAGGAGTTTCGCGGCCGCAATGTGCTGCTGGTCGACGACTCGATCGTGCGCGGCACGACGAGCAAGGAGATCGTGCAGATGGCGCGCGAGGCCGGCGCACGCAAGGTCTTCATGGCCTCGGCCGCGCCGCCGGTGCGTTTTCCGAATGTCTATGGCATCGACATGCCGACCAGCGAAGAGCTGATCGCGGCGACGCGCAGCGTCGAAGAGATCCGCGAGTTCATCGGCGCCGATGCACTGATCTACCAGGATGTCGAAGCGATGAAGCGCGTCGTCGGCGCGCTCAATCCCGGCGTCGGCACTTTCGAGGCCAGCTGTTTCGACGGCCGCTACATCACCGGTGACGTCACCGACGCCGACTTTGCCATGATGCAGGCCCAGCGGCGCCTGCAGTTCGACGAGGAAGAGGGCGGCGAGCGGTCGCGCCTGGCCTTGCAAAGTGCGGAGGGGACGTGAAGAAACTGCCGACGACGAACCTGCCCGCCGATGCGCGGCTGGACACGCGCGCCGTGCGCGAAGGTCTGCCGCCTTCGCAGTGGGGCGAGAACTCCGAGGCGCTCTACCTCACGAGTTCGTTCGTGCACCCGGACGCAGCCACCGCGGCGGCGCGTTTTGCCAACGAAGAAGAAGCCTTCGTCTATTCGCGCTTCTCGAATCCGACAGTGACGATGATGGAACGGCGCCTGGCCGCACTCGAGGGCAGCCAAGCGGCCATCGGCACCGCCAGCGGTATGGCCGCGATCCTGCTGCTGATCCTGGGCACCTTGAAAGGCGGCGAGCATGTCGTCTGTTCGCAGTCGGTCTTCGGCTCGACGATCAAGCTGTTCCAGGACTTCGCCAAATTCGGCATCGAGACCACCTTCGTCTCGCAGTCGCGGGTTGACGATTGGCGCGCCGCGGTGCGGCCGAACACCCGGTTGTTGTTTGCAGAAACACCGACCAATCCGCTGACCGAGGTCTGCGATATTGCCGCACTGGCCGACATCGCGAGACAAGCCGGCGCCTTGCTGTGCGTCGACAACTGCTTCTGCTCGCCCGCCTTGCAGCAACCGATCAAGCTCGGCGCCGACGTGGTGATGCACTCCGGCACCAAGTTCCTCGACGGCCAGGGCCGCGTCATTGCCGGCGCGCTGTGCGGCACCGAGGCGTTGGTCAACGACAAGCTGGTGCCGATGATGCGCAGCGGCGGCATGAGCCTGTCGCCGTTCAACGCCTGGGTCGTCTTGAAGGGCCTGGAGACGCTGTCGATCCGGGTGCGCACGCAAAGCGAGCGGGCCTTGCAGATGGCGCGCTGGCTCGAAGCGCAGCCGCAGGTCGAGCGTGTCTATCACCCCAGTCTCGAATCGCATCCGCAACACCGCTTGGCGATGGCGCAGCAATCAGGGCAGGGCGGGGCCGTCGCCTCCTTCGTCGTCAAGGGGGGACGCGAAGGCGCCTTCAAGGTGATCGATGCCACCCGAATCTGCTCGATCACCGCCAATCTCGGCGACACCAAGACCACGCTCACACACCCGTCGTCGACATCGCATGGCCGATTGACCGAAGCCCAGCGCCAGGCGGCGGGCATCGCACAGGGCATGATCCGATTGGCCGTCGGTCTCGAGGATATCGAGGATCTGAAGGGCGATCTGCTGCGCGGATTGTCGCAACTGTGAGCATCGTCCGGACCCGCATAGCGCCGTCGCCGACCGGGTTCCTGCACCTGGGCACCGCGCGCACCGCGCTGTACTCCTGGGCCTACGCGCGTCACCACGGCGGACAATTCGTACTCCGCATCGAAGACACCGACGTCGCTCGGTCGACGCAGGACGCGGTCGAGCAGATTGTCGCGTCGATGAACTGGCTCGGCCTGGACTACAACGAGGGACCGATCTTCCAGATGCAGCGCCTGGCGCGCTACCAGGCCGTTGCCGAGCAACTGATCGCCTCCGGTCACGCCTACCGCTGCTACTGCACACCCGACGAGCTCGACGCGATGCGCGAAGCCCAACGCGAGCGAGGCCAGAAGACGCACTACGACGGCCGCTGGCGGCCCGAACAAGGCAAGACCTTGCCGCCGGTGCCGCCCGGCGTGTCGCCGGTGATCCGCTTCAAGAATCCACGAGACGGCAGCGTGCATTGGCACGACCTGGTCAAGGGCGACATCACGATCAGCAACACCGAGATCGATGACCTGATCATCGTCCGGCCGCCGCAACAGGGCGCAAACGACAGCCGCGCGCCGGGCGTGCCGACCTACAACTTCGCGGTCGTGGTCGATGACTGGGACATGGGCATCACGCATGTCTTCCGTGGCGACGAACACATCAACAACACGCCGTGGCAGATCAACCTCTTCATTGCGCTCGGCGTGCCGCTGCCGCAGTTCGGCCACCACCCGATCATCCTTGGCGAGGACGGCCTGAAATTGTCCAAGCGCCGTGGCGCGGTCAGCGTCACCGCCTATGAGCAAGCGGGTTTCCTGCCCGAAGCAATGTGCAACTACCTGGCTCGACTCGGCTGGAGCCACGGTGACGAGGAGCTGTTCACGCGCGAGCAGATGGTGCAGTGGTTCGACGGCAGCCACCTCGCCAAGAGCCCGGCGCAGTGGGATCCGGCCAAGCTGGCCTGGGTCAATGCGCACTACATCAAGCAGGCTGACGATGCGCGGCTGGCCGGACTCGTGCAGCAGCAGTTGGCCACGCGCGACATCGACGCCGCCGACCTCGGCCACCTGGCGCGGGCCTGCGCCCTGTTCAAGGACCGCTGCACCACCACCGTCGAGCTCGCCGACTGGGTGCAGATGTACTTTCGGCCGGTGTGGCCCACCGAGGCCGATGTCCTGGCCCATGTCGGCGAAGCCGCAAAACCCGCCTTGCGTTCGCTGCGCGAACAATTCACCACGCTCGACTGGAACGCGCCTGCGATCGCGGCGGCGCTGAAGAGCACGCTCGCCGCACATGGCCTGAAGATGCCGCAACTTGCGCCTGCGTTGCGCGTGCTGGTCTGCGGCCGCACGCAAACGCCGTCGATCGATGCGGTGCTGGCGCTGTTTTCACGCGATCGGGTGTTGGAGCGGCTCTCGCATGTTTGAGGCGCGGAGAGGTCACCGTTGCGAACTCGCCGACGAGGTCGGCCAAGACCTTGATGCGGCCCGTCGGTCGCTGCTGAATTCCCTGTCTATAATCCCGCTCTCGCTTGAACGGCGTGGCCACCATTCGATGGGGGTATAGCTCAGCTGGGAGAGCGCTTGCATGGCATGCAAGAGGTCAGCGGTTCGATCCCGCTTACCTCCACCAATCGAAGCAGGCGCGCAGTTCAAGTCGTGGTGAAGGATTTGTCCCCTTCGTCTAGAGGCCTAGGACACGACCCTTTCACGGTTGTAACAGGGGTTCGAATCCCCTAGGGGACGCCAAGTTCGGCTGCACTCGCGGAGCTAGTCCGGGAGCGCAGCCACCGCGGGGAGCGGTAGTTCAGTTGGTTAGAATACCGGCCTGTCACGCCGGGGGTCGCGGGTTCGAGTCCCGTCCGCTCCGCCAAACAATTCAACGGGTTAGCGCGCAAGTGCTGACCCGTTTTCCATTCTCATATTCCAAACTTTGGAATTCGAGCGGCGTTGAAGCCGGCGTGGAAGTGATTCCTGCCCCGCATCCGCCTTTCGCCGTGCGAGACCGACAGCGCCGCGGACAAGCGCGGGTGCCAGGGCAGCGTGGAATCAATGGAAGGGGCCCGCGCGCGTGGAGCGCAGCGCAGCGCGCGTGGGAAGCGGTCCGTTCATGCCGCGAAAGGCCCTGGCGCCTGCGCGCGCGGCGCTACGGTTCGCACCAGGGGCGAAGGGCGCAGGGCAGGAGCAGGCCGATGTCGGGGCCGCCTGCAGTACCTGGTGCGCCAGTGGTGGGTTGCAGGCGCCAAGGATGCGATAGGGCCGCATGTCGGCGCCCAGTTTTTCCTTCATGGCGTGCTGCACGTCGATTTCGCCCAGCACACCGAAACCCTCCGCTCTCAGTGCGGCGATGGTCTTGGCGAGAGCCGGTCGAATGTGGTGCCAGTGAGTGTGGTGGTGAATCCGTACATGGGGAACCTCGCTGGTGTGTATGGTTGCCTTCAGGCATGAATTGCTGCAGCGGTGGATGGTTTGCTGACCAGCTTGGACAGCTCGGCGAAACCGATCGGCGGCACGGTCAGCCAGGCAAGCGTGAAGATGCGTTTGGCCAGGCCGGAGGCCATGCGTTCCATCTGCTTGCGTTCGCCAGCCAGCCGCGCTGCCAGCAATGGATCGCGCGTGCCCGCGGCCAGCACGCTCTTGTTGAGCACCCAGGCGTAGGGCTCGATGCTGGCGCGGCGCAGGTCCTCCTGCAGCGCTGCCGCCTGCGACACCGGCGTCACCTCCGGCAGCGTCACCAGAATGATCTTGGTGTACGCGGCGTCCTGCAGCCGCATCAAGGGCGTGACGACGCGCGCGGCGCCATGTCCTTCGAACTCACGCGTCATCTGCCGGTGGTAGGCGCCGGTCGCGTCCATCAGCAGCATCGAATGACCGGTCGGTGCAGTGTCCAGCACGACGAAGGCACTGCGGCCCTCGCTGACGATGCGCGAGAAGGCATGGAAGACCGCCACCTCTTCGGTACAGGGCGATTGCAGGTCTTCCAGCAGCAGCGCCTGCTCTGCCGCGTCGAGCTTGGGTGACTTGGCCGCCATGATCTTGTCGATGTAGCGCTGCGTCTCGACCTTCGGGTCGATGCGGCTCACCTGCAAGCCCGGCACGTCACCGTTCAGCGTTCCCGCCAGGTGGGCTGCCGGATCGGTGGTGCTGAGGTGCACGGTCTTGCCGCGCTGGATCAGCCCCAGTGCCAGGGCGGCGGCAACCGTCGTCTTGCCGACACCGCCCTTGCCCATCACCATGATCAGCCCGTGCCCGGCGGCGGCCAGCTCGTCGGCCAGCGCGTCCAGGCCATGGAAGCTGTTCACTGGCCATCGGCAATCGAAGTCGTAGGTGCCGGTGATCGGGCCGGCACCGGTGGTCAGCAGTGCGCGCAAGGCGGGCAGGCCGACCGTGTCGAAGGCCCGCAGCGGCACGCGGTCCTGCGGCAGTGCGCGCAGCGACTGGGGCATCGCGTCGAGCGCCTGCTGCCCCAGGTCCTCGATGGCGCAGGCCACCGCATCGGTGCGCTCGCTGGCGTGGAAGACGCCGTTGATCGCCAGCCGCTGGTTGTTCAAGCCCAGTTCATGCAACTCGCCCGAGGTGTGCGCCGCTTCGGCGATCGCTCCCTTGTCGGGCCGCGTCACCAGGATCACCGTGGTCTTCGCCGGATCGCTCAAGGCGTCGAGCGCGGCCTTGAAGCGCACCTCCTGCATCTTCAAACCCGAGTGCGGCCCCAGGCAGGAGGCGCCGCGATCGTTGCCGTCCAGGAACCCGGTCCAGGCCTTGGGCAGGCTGAGCAGACGCAAGGTGTGCCCTGTCGGTGCCGTGTCGAAGACGATGTGGTCGTAGGTTTCGGCACCGTCGGACAGGAGCGACGAGAACTCGTCGAAGGAGGCAATCTCCGTGGTGCAGGCGCCCGACAGCTGCTCACGAACGGTCGAGAGTTCCTCTGCGCTGGCGCCTGCGCCCATCTGCGCCAGAACGCGCTGGCGATACGACTCGGCCGCGTTGTCGGGGTCGATGTTCAGCACCGACAGGCCAGGCGCGCCTGGCACGGGAACAGGTGTGTTGCGGAGCTCGATGCCGAGCATTTCGTCGAGGTTCGACGCGGCATCGGTGCTGACCAGAAGAACCTTCTTGCCTGCATCCGCAAGCGTCAGCGCGGCGGCGGTCGACAGCGACGTCTTGCCGACGCCGCCTTTGCCGGTGAAGAACAGGTGTCGGGTCGGGTGGTTCAGAAACCCGATGGGGCCCGGCTTCAGCCAGGTTTGCACTTCATCGTGCGAGGGAATGCCGCCACTGTGCACGACCTTGCCGTCGATCATGACGGCCGGGGTGGCTCTGACACCAGAGCGCTTGATCTCGTCGGGGTTCTCGACCTTGACGATCTCAACATCGAGACCCGCCGCCTGCGCGGCCCGTTCGATGATGCCGATGGTGCTGTGGCACTTGCTGCAGCCCGATCCCAGAACCTTGATTTCCATCTCGATGCCCCCTGGCCCTCACGCCGGGGGGGTGCGAGAGAACTCGTCGAAGGCGGCGACGGCACTTGCCGCATACATTAGGGATGGGCCACCGCCCATATAGGTCGTGACGCCCAGCGTCTCGTCGATCTCCTGACGCGTGACGCCCAACTTGACCAGGGTCTGCATGTGAAAGCCGATGCAGGGATCGCACCTGGAGTCGACGCTGAGGGCCAGTGCGATCAGCTCCTTTGTTTTCCTGTCGAGCACGCCGTCGGTCGTGGCCGCGCGACCGAGATCATGGAAGCTCTTCATGACCTCGGGCGTGCTCGCCCTCAGCGTTGCGAGGCCTGCGGAAACCGACTTGGTCAGCTCGCGAAAGTTGTCGGTTCGATCAGACATGGTGTTCTATCTGGGCACTTACGGACTGGCTTCAGGACTCTTCGCGGAGCAAGTGCTGAGGCCGAACGGCAGGTAGGCGGGACATACTCGGAACAGCCCCGTTGCGAGCGGCACGATGCCGATCCAGCCCCAGGCGCCGATATAGCCTAGAACGCTTGCTGCGATCAGCGCCGCGCCAGCGACGATTCGGATCACACGGTCGACGGTTCCGACGTTTTGAATCATGACGTTCTCCAAGAGCCTGGAACATGTTCGTCGGAATCAGCAGGTCCAACATGATCAAGATCAAGGTCCACGCGTCTTGCCCTCGCCCATTCAGCAGGCCGGTGCGTGCCTGATCGAAACGCGCGGCGGCGGCAAGGCGACGGTTGGTCGGCTGCTGAGACCACAGCCCGCAGGAGTCGTCCTTGAAGCGCGGAGATGGCCGCCAGGCAAAGGCAGCTAAGCGCTGCAGCGCCTGAGACGACCGCGAGCACCGGTTTCGGATGTCCAAGCTTCGAATGTCAGGGTTTGATGCCGCGAATTCGTATTCTGGATTGACTGTTCTGGGTCGCGGCTTGACGACCGATTCGCCGAACTCGACGCCTGAAACCTGTCGTTCAAGTTCGTGACGCCGGTCAGCAGTCGTTCGCTGGCGGCGGTCCCGGCCAACCGCCAACCGGTCAAGGGTGCCAATAGCCAATGTTGGCCGCGCATCACCACTTCGGTGCACGAACTCGCGCCACATTACGGTACCTCGCGTGGCGGATGACGCGCTCGTACAGCCCGCGCTTCAGGCCCGAGAGAGTCTCGTGCGGGCCGGGTCCTCGAAAACCAGGGGGCGGATATCCAGCAGCGGCCTGGCAGTCCGCAGGGGGCATGTCGTCGAACAGGTTGCGGACCTCTTACACCTGCGCTGGCAGGGGGCGCAGTTCGGTCCGGGCCTGCTGGATGACGGAGCGCGCGGCGGTCAGTGCCAGCACGGCCATGACCGCGGCGACAACGAGGTCGGGCCAGCCGTTGCCGGTGCCGAAGACGCCCAGCGCCGCCGCCATCACGGCCAGGTTGCCGATCGCGTCGTTGCGGCTGCACAGCCACACCGAGCGCATGTTGGCGTCGCCTTCGCGCCAGGCGTAGAGCATCACGGCCACAGATACGTTGGCCAGCAGCGCCAGGGCGCCGATCGCGCCCATCGTCACCGGCTCGGGCACGGTGCCGGCGGCGGCCGACCAGACCGCCCGGCCGAGCACGAAGACGCCGAAAGCACCCATGCTCAGGCCCTTGACGAGAGCTGCCCGGGCGCGCCATCCCAGCGCCATGCCCAGCACCAGCAGCGAGATGCCGTAGTTGGCCGCGTCGCCGAAGAAGTCCACGGCATCGGCCAGCAGCGCCACCGACCCGGCGCGCAGACCGCCGGCAGATTCGATGGCGAACATGGCGGCGTTGATGATCAGCGCCACCCACAGCACGCGCCGGTAGCGGGGGCTTTGGGCGGTGGTGGGAGCAGCGCAGCCGTGGGGGCAGCAGGAGTCGGTCATGACGGGCTTTCGGATGTCGATGCCGGTATTCGAAACCCTGTAGCGGCTGCAGAGTCAAGCGGCTATGCTGCGCTCTCCTTCGTCGGCGCGGGGTCATTGCCCCGGTGGCGGCGGGCGGCAGCAGGTTTGAAGAGACAAGTCCATGAAGATCGGTGACCTGGCCCTCGCGACGCAGACTCAGCCCGACACCATCCGCTACTACGAGCGCGAGGGCCTGCTGCCGAGGCCGCCGCGCAGCGAAGGCAACTACCGCATCTACGGGCCCGATCAGGTCGAGCGGCTGGCCTTCGTGCGCCACTGCCGGTCGCTGGACATGACGCTGGTCGAGATCCGTGTGCTTCTGCGTTTCAAAGACGCACCGCAGGTTGAGTGCTGCGAGGTCAACGCGTTGCTCGACGAACACATCGGCCACGTCGCCACTCGCATCCGCGAGTTGCGTCGGCTGGAAAGGCAACTCAAAGCGCTGCGCGAGCAGTGTGGTCAGGTGGTGGATGCCGCGAACTGCGGCATCCTGAATGGCCTCACGCAGTCGGCCTTGCCGACGGGTGTCACATCAGCGGATGCGCATGTGCCTGGGTCTCACGGCAGCAGCCGGCGTCGGGGTCGCTCTACGACCCACGAATGACCGGTCACGTAACGCACAGCGCGGAGGGTACTCATGCGAGCGCGTGAACCACGCCTGTGCCGCGGCGGCGCAGGCCCCGTCGCTTATTCCTTCGGCGCCTTTGCAAAGCGAAGGTACGGCAGCTTGATGTCGATCGCCCGAACTTCTCCTTCGCCTGCGCATCGTTCAGGGACAGCGCCACGATCACGTCCTGGCCGGGCACCCAGTTGGCGGGCGTCGCGATCGGCACGCCGTCGGTGGCCTGCACGGCATCCAGCGCACGCAGGATCTCCGCGAAGTTGCGGCCCACGCTCATCGGATAGCTCATGGTGAGGCGGACCTTCTTGTCCGGGCCGATGATGAACACGGTACGCACGGTGGCGCTGTCGGCCGGGGTACGGCCGTCCGGCAGGTATGCATCGGCCGGCAGCATGTCGTAGAGCTTCGAGACCTTCAGCGAGGTGTCGTCGATGATCGGGAAGTCGGCGGGCGTGCCGGCAACGGCTCGATGTCGCGCTTCCACTTCTTGTGTTCCTCGACGTTGTCCACCGAGACACCCAGGACCTTGGTGTTGCGCTTGGCGAACTCGGGGGCGAGCTGGGCCACGGCGCCGAACTCGGTCGTGCAGACCGGCGTGAAGTCCTTCGGGTGCGAGAACAGGATGGCGTAGCCGCTGCCGATCCAGTCGTGGAGGCTGAGCTTGCCGGCAGTGGAGTCCACCGTGAAGTCCGGCGCTACATCGTTGATGCGAATAGACATGGTCGGTGGTCCTTGGACATCGATAATCGGATGACGATGCTGGCCATGGGCGTGGCCCAGAGTCATTCATTTCTAGCACAGCCTGCGCGCGCTCGGCTACATGCCCTCGCACGCGTCGTGGATGCCATTGACCTGACGCAATGTCCGGCGCCGCATCGGCCCGCGGCAGGCACGCCGCACTATCGGCGGAACGCCACCTCGCAGCGTATGCCCGACGGAATCTTGTAGCCCGGGTTGGGCAGTCGCAGCCGCATAGG
>CAVPMY010000014.1:0-86434 GCA_963706685.1 uncultured beta proteobacterium | reverse complement strand
AAGGTCGATGTGCAGCGCGCGCAGGTGGCGCAGGCCGAGTCGGCCGTCAAGCCCATCGATGCGACGCTGGCCAACATGGTGGTTCACGCGCCGTTCGGCGGCATCGTGACGGTGCGCCACCGCGAGCCTGGCGAGACCGTGGCACCCGGTGTTCCGGTGTTGACGCTGATGAACCCGGATGACCGATGGGTGCGCATCTACGTGCCCGAGAACCGCATCGGCCAGGTGCGCCTGGGTGCCAAAGCGACGATCACATCCGACAGCTTTGCGGGCAAGACCTATGGCGGCGAGGTGGTCTTCATCGCCTCGGTCGCGGAGTTCACACCCAAGACTGTGCAGACCAGCGAAGAGCGCGTCAAGCTGGTCTATGCGGTCAAAGTGCGAGTCGCGAGCGACCCGGGCCTCGAGCTCAAACCGGGCATGCCGGCCGACGTGCGCCTGGACGACGCGCCGAAATGAATGCAGCCTCCAACGGCGCTGCGCCGATCGCGTCAAGGTCCGCGACGATCCAGGTCGACGGTCTGACACGCCGGTTCGGCGAAACCACCGCGGTCGATAGCCTGAGTTTCACTGTCACAGGCGGTGAGCTGTTCGGCCTCGTCGGGCCCGACGGCGCGGGCAAGACCACCACGCTGCGCATGCTCGCCGGCGTGCTTCGCCCGAGCGCCGGCGATGCACGCCTGGGCGGCATCAGCGTCGCCGGCGACCCGGAAGGCGTGAAGCACGAAATCGCCTACATGTCGCAGCGCTTCGGCCTCTACGCGGACATGACGGTGCTCGAGAACCTGCACTTCTACGCCGATCTGTACCGGGTGCCAAAACAGGAACGCCCAGCGCGGCTCGAGCGGCTGTTCCACTTTTCGAATCTCGCTCCCTTCAAGGACCGTCTGGCGGGCAAGCTGTCAGGTGGCATGAAGCAGAAGCTCGGCTTGTCATGTGCGCTGATCCATCAGCCCAGGATTCTGCTGCTCGACGAGCCGACTTTCGGCGTCGACCCGATTTCTCGCCGTGACCTGTGGCTGATCGTGCACGACATGGTGGCACAGGGCGTCACGGTCGTCGTCAGCACGGCCTATATGGACGAAGCCGAGCGCTTCGACCGTGTCGCGCTGCTGCATCAAGGCCGGCTGCTGGCGCTTGACACACCACAGGCCTTGCAGCAGGCCCTACATGGCGAAATGCTCGTGATCCAGGTGGAACCGGCACGCGTCGCCCGCGACCTGTTGCGTGCCCATCCGAGCGTGCGACGCGCGGCGCTGTTCGGCGACAAGCTGCATGTCACAGTGGACTCGGCCGCAACCGACGGCCCCCTGCTCGACGCAGCGCTGCGCGCAGGTGGCCTGGCCCCCGAGGAGGTGCAGTCCGCACCACCGACGATGGAAGACGTTTTCATCCAGCGCATGACGGAGGTGGCGTGACCGCCGCCCAAGTCACGCCGACTGTCGTCGCCGATCGGCTGCGGCGCGTGTTCGGCGATTTCGTGGCCGTCAACGACGTGTCGTTTGAAGTCAAGGAGGGCGAGATCTTCGGCTTCCTCGGGCCCAATGGCGCCGGCAAGACCACGACCATCAAGATGTTGGCCGGCCTGTTGCTGCCCAGCGCCGGCAGCGGCTCGGTTGCCGGCCTCGACATCCTGACGCAGAGCGAGGCCATCAAGCGCCGCATCGGCTACATGTCGCAGCTCTTCTCGCTCTACGCCGATTTGACGGTCGACGAGAACATCGCCTTCTTCGCCGGCCTGTACAGCGTGCCGCGCGAACGCCGCGCCGAACGCCGGGACTGGGCCCTGAAAATGGCCGGTCTGGCCGACCAGGGCAAGCGGCTGACGGGTGATTTGCCGCTCGGTTTCAAGCAACGCCTGGCACTGGGCTGCGCGGTGCTGCACGAGCCGAAGATCCTGTTCCTCGACGAACCGACGTCGGGCGTTGACCCGCTGTCGCGACGGGGGTTCTGGGATCTCATCGACGCCCTGACGCAGCAGGGCACGACCGTCTTCGTCAGCACCCACTACATGGAAGAGGCCGAGTACTGCCACCGCCTCGCGCTGATGAACCGCGGTTCGCTGGTGGCCCTCGACACACCCGCGCGCCTGCGCTCCGGCGTCAAGGAACCGCTGCTGGAGCTGCAGACCGATGACGGCCCACGCGCCGTCGATGCACTGAAAGACCTGCCTGGCGTCGTCGAAACCGCCATGTTCGGGCGTGCCGTTCATGTGGCGTTGCGCGAGCTCGCTGGTGCGCGTGAAGCCATCACGGCGCGACTGGCCGAGCGAGGCCTGACGCTGCAGGCGTTGAAGCCGATTGCACCGTCGCTGGAGGATGCCTTCGTGTCCGTCGTACGCGCCGCTGGTGGCGCGCCGGTGGGCTGAGGGCGGCGCGATGAACCTCGCTCGCCTGTGGGCGATGGCACGCAAGGAGGTCATCCAGTTGCGGCGCGATACCCGCAGCCTGATCCTCGCCTTCGTACTGCCGCTGGTGCTGCTCGTGCTGTTCGGCTATGCCATCAGCTTCGACGTCGCCGATGTCCGCACCGCGGTGCTCGACGAAGACCGCAGTGCCGCATCGCGCGAGCTGATCGACGCCTTCCGTGCCTCGGGCTACTTCAGTTTCCGCGCCGATCTCGCGCGCCCCGGCGAGATCGGGCCGCTGCTCGACCGCGGCGAGGCCCAGCTGGTGCTCGTGATCCCGCCCGACTTCAGCCGCCATCTCGGTGCCGGCCGGCCAGCCGAACTGCAGGCGATCGTCGACGGCTCGGACGCCAATACCGCGACCATCGTGCTCGCCTACACGCGCGCCATCGCCCAGGCCTATTCGCTGCGCGTACAGTTCAAAGGCGAGTCGCGCGCACCGCCGATCACGCTGGAATCTCGCGTGTGGTTCAATGAAGAACTCACGTCGCGCAACATGATCGTGCCGGGCCTGGTGGCCGTGATCATGATGATCGTCGCGGCGATGCTCACATCGCTCACGATCGCACGCGAGTGGGAACGCGGCACCATGGAGCAGCTGGCGGCGACGCCGGTGTCACGCGCCGAGGTGGTGCTGGGCAAGCTGCTGCCCTACCTGGCGATCGGCCTGATCGACGTGGCGGTGAGCACCGTGCTGGGCGTCTTCCTGTTCGGTGTGCCGTTCCGCGGCAGCATCCTGCTGCTGTTGGGGGCCTCCACGGCATTCCTCTTCGGCGGGCTCGGCCTGGGCATCTATCTGTCGGCGGTCACCCGATCGCAGTTGCTTGCCACGCAGGTGGCAATGGTGGTGACCTTCCTACCGGCGTTTCTGCTGTCGGGTTTTTTGTACGCCATCCAGAACATGCCGCTTCCCCTGCAGGGCGCGACGCTGCTCGTGCCTGCGCGCTACTTCGTCGTCGTGACGCGGGGCCTGTTCCTCAAGGGTGTCGGAGTCGAGGCACTCTTCGTGCAGGGGCTGCTGATGATGGCCTTCGCCGTGATCGGCGTGGTGCTGGCCATCCGCGCCTTTCACAAGGAGCTGCCGCAATGATGGCAAGCATCGAACGCGTGTTCGAGATCGTGCGCAAGGAGTTCCTGCAGGTGCTGCGTGACCCGCGCCTGGTGCGCGTCATCGTGCTCGCACCGCTGATCCAGCTCATGCTGTTCGGTTATGCCGTCTCCACCGACGTGCGCAATGTACCGACCTTCGTCGTCGACCATGACCGGTCGCAAGCCTCGCGCGACCTCGTCGAGGCCTTCACCGCATCCGGCTACTTCCGCTTGGCGGGTGCTTCGGCGCGCACCGCGGACCTCGTGAGGTCGCTCGACCGGGCTGACGCGATGGCCGGGCTCGTGATCCCGGTCGGCTTCGCAGCCGAGTTGGCTGCCGGCCAGGCGCGAGTGCAGTTGCTGCTGGACGGCAGCGATTCCAATACCGCCACTGTCGCGCGAGGCTATGCCGAACGCATCGCGCAGGAGTTCGGCGTGCGCCACGCCGGCGGTGGCGCTGTGCTGGCGCTGGAGCTGCGCGAGCGGGCCTGGTTCAACCCCGATCTGGCGAGCCGCGACTACAACGTCCCGGCGGTCATCGGCGCGATCATCCTGCTCGTGGCCTTGCTGTTGACCTCGCTCGCCGTGGTGCGCGAACGCGAGATCGGCACGCTCGAGCAATTGATGGTGACGCCGCTGAGTGCCGGCGAGCTGATCATCGGCAAGACCCTGCCGTTTGCCTTCATCAGTCTGGTCGACTTCGCGCTTGTCTTCGCCCTGGCCTTGTTCTGGTTCAAGGTGCCGTTCGTGGGCAGTCTGCCCACGCTGATGGTGGCCACCGTGCTCTACCTGCTCGGCACGCTGGGCACGGGACTGCTCATCTCGACCGTCTCAAGGACGCAGCAGGAGGCGTTCATGACGAGTTTTCTCGTCTTCATGCCGCTGCTGCTGCTGTCGGGTTTCATGTTCCCAGTGGCCAGCATGCCGCGCTTCTTCCAATGGCTGACGCTGGCCAACCCGCTGCGCCACTACCTCGAAATCGTACGCGCGGTTTTTCTCAAGGGCGCTGGCTTCGAGGCCCTGTGGCCGCAGTTTCTCTATCTCCTGGCGATGGGTGTCGGACTGCTCTGGTTCGCTTCCACTCGATTTCGAAAGACCGCCGAATGATGACGCGCAAACCATCGAGCAACGATTCATCCCTCACCACAAGACCCGATGGGTCCGATGGCGGCAGTCATCGCCAGCGCGACTGGTGGCTGCGGCTTCTCGCTGTGATTGCCATCGGCTTCGGCCTGCTGACGCTCAAGGAGGGCGGCATGACCCTGGCCGGCAATGCAGCAGCGGTGGCGGCGGCGGGTAACTACGTCCCCTTCGTCCTATGGTTCAACTTCCTGGCGGGGTTCGCCTATGTGGCGGCCGGCGTCGGGCTGTTCATGCAGCGGCGCTGGGCTGCCTGGCTGGCGGTGATCATCGCCGCCGCCACCGGATTGGTGTTCGCCGCCTTCGGTTTGCATGTGGCGAACGGCGGCGCGTATGAACGACGCACGGCGATCGCGATGGCCTTGCGCTTGACCGTGTGGACAGTGATCGCGGCCGTGGCCTGGTGGCGGCTGCGGCGTGAATCTCGGTGATGGCAACGAGATGGACGATCCGCAAATGAAGTCACTGGCCGCTGCGATCGTTGCGGTCGCTTCTGCACTGGTTGCGCTGCCGTGGCCCGCTGCGGCGAATACGGCGACGACAGCGGCCGCGCCTGAGACCAAGGCCGCGGCCAAACCCAAGGACTCGAAGTCCACCGCTGACCACTCGAAGTTCGAGGCGTTGAAAGGTCCGTTCGCCACCGGCCCGGAATTGACCCGGGCCTGCCTGGGCTGCCATACGGAAGCCGCGGCGCAGGTGCAGCAATCGATTCACTGGACCTGGGAGTACCACCATCCGAAGACGGGCCAGGTCCTGGGCAAGAAGCGGGTGATCGACTCGTTCTGCCGCAACGTCGCCTCGAACGAGCCGCGCTGCACGTCCTGCCATGCCGGCTATGGCTGGACCGACGAGAAGACCTTCGACTTCAAGGCGCAGGCGAATGTCGATTGCGACCTGCGCGCGTGGCGCTGGGCGACGCGCAAGTGAGGCGCGCGAGTTTGGAACGCTGAACGGCCAGGCTGTTGAGCCGATTTCCGGTCAAGATTCCGTCACGGACACAATCGCCGACAATGAGCACCACTACCGCTACCGCTACCGCTACCGCTACCGCTACCGCTACCGCTACCGCTACCGCGCACGAGCGCAAGTCCCACCTCGACACCCTGGCCATCACGCTGCTGTTGCTGTGTTGCGCGTTCTGGGGGTTCCAGCAGATCCTGATCAAGTTCGCGGTCGCCGAAATCCCGCCGCTGTGGCAGGCAGCGATGCGTTTCTGGGGTGCCACCGTGCTGTTGTGGCTTTGGTGCAAGGCGCGCGGTGTGCCGCTTTTCAAGCGCGACGGCACGCTCCGGGCCGGCCTGCTGGCAGGGCTGTTGTTCGCGGGCGAGTTCGCCTGCATCTATATGGGGCTGATGCACACCAGTGCTTCGCGCCTGGCCGTGTTCCTGTACACCAGCCCCTTCGTGGTGGCGTTGCTACTGCCGCGCGTGTTGCCGGGCGAGCGGCTGCGCCGTATGCAATGGATCGGCCTGGTGATGGCTTTCTTGGCCGTGGCGCTGGCATTCAGCGAGGGGTTCCGGCAGGCCTCACCGGCGGCCGGCCAGTGGCGCGGAGATGCGCTGGGCCTGGCCGCCGGCATCCTGTGGGGCCTGACCACGCTCACCATCCGCGCCACGGTGCTGAGCGAAGCCAGCGCCGAGAAGACCTTGTTCTATCAGGTGGGCGTGACCGCTGTGGTGGCGCCTACCCTGTCGCTGGCCCTGGGCGAAGCCTGGTCGTTGAGCTATTCGGCGCTGGCCTGGAGTTCGCTGGGCCTGCAGACCGCCGCGGGTGCCTTCGCCACCTACCTGGCCTGGATGTGGATGCTGCGCCACTACCCCGTCACACAGGTGGCCACCTTTTCGTTTTTCACGCCGGTGTTCGCGCTGGTCTTCGGCGTGCTGCTGCTGGGTGAGCCGCTGACGTTGCAACTGGTGCTGGCGCTGGTGGGCGTGGTGGTCGGCATCGTGCTGGTGAACCAACGGCCGCGTGCCGGCCTGATCGCCACCGCGCTGTAGCAGATACGATCGGCACCCGCGCGGGCGCTGCGTCGGTGCCGAGGGGTCTTCGTGCCGCGACGTTCAATCCGTGGCCGATGCTCGAGGTCCTTCCGCTTTTGACCGCGCGCACGACGAGCGCGATCGCGCCGAGGCGAACCACATCGCCTGCCACAGGCGCGCTGTGAGCGTCACGCCCGAACGCGTGAGCAGGGCAAACACCGCGGCTGCGTCGGTTGAACCAATGATCGTACCGACAGGCTGCTCCAGAGTCGCGATCCGCGCCTCATCATGAAAAAGCAACTCAGCGGCCGCGATGTCATCGTCAAACTCACCCGCGTTCGCCGTGGCCATCCAGATCCGTGCGTAGATCCAGACCCATCACGATCGGCGTCACATCCGAGCTCATTGCCCCTCCGAACGCCAATCCCACGATCAGCAAGGCAAGAAACGGCAATCCGGAGGCGATGAAGACTGCCAGCGTCCCCGCATCTGGTTGGTGTCGTGCGGTCCCAACTGCGGAAGTGGGCGCGTCCAAATGTGCCAGTTCTCGTGCGTCCACTCGACAAGACATGGCGCCGCGAGGCCCAAGATGACTGCTGCAATCTGGCGGCTGTCGCTGGAAAGACACCTTCGTGTGATCGCCTCGCCTCGCCGCGCTGGGCAAGACTTCGCGCTGTGATCCAGTTCTGGTCAAAGATCTGGTTCGCGTTGAAAGGTGAGCAAGAACGAATGTGAAACCATGCGTGACGAACGTGCGATGCTCTTGGGACGACTCGGCATCTTGTGCGACCTCCTGAGTCAACGCAGGCTCCAAGGCCCGGCTTTCGCGGCCTCTACCGCGCCGGGCGAACTGACGGCACGATGGGTTCATGCGACTGCCGTGGACCAAATCTAAGGCCAATCAACTCGAGCTTCTCGAAGCCGATCCTGACGTTGCGCCCCCTAGCGATCAGCGACCGTCGCACAAGAGTGCTCGTGCGCATTCGACTCTGCCAGCGACACCTGCCACAGTAGGCGAAGAAGGGTGTCCGCTGGTCGTGCCTTCGGATCGGTTGTACGAAGACCCGAACAATCCACGCACCGAGTTTCCCGAAGCGGAGATCGACGAACTCGCCGAAGACATCCGCCAGCACGGCATCCTGCAACCGCTTGTCGTTCATCCCGCCGACGCACAAGGGCGTCACCGCATCCACTTCGGCGCCAAGCGCTGGCGGGCAGCACGCCGTGCGGGGCTGACCGAGGTGTCCGTGGTACTGCGCGAGGCACCTGCCGATCCCTACGTGCAGGTTGCCGAGAATCAGAAGCGCCACGGCCTGACGCCGCTCGACCTGGCGCGCTTCATACGGACACGGTCCGATGCCGGCGACTCGAACGCGACGATCGCCAAGCGGCTGGGCATGGATCAGACCACCGTGGCACACCACCTCGCGCTGCTCGATCTGCCGACCGAGTTGAACGAGGCGATGCAAACGGGTCGCTGCACCTCGCCTCGCACGCTCTATGAGCTGAGCAAGCTGCATCGAGAGGAACCAGAACGGGCGAGGGCGCTTCTCGACGGCGACGCGGAGATCACGCGCTGTGCCGTTAATGCAATTCGTGCCGAGCCACCGAAGGAGGCCGGCGGACCAAGCCATCGACATGCTCGGTCCTCGTTGCTAGCAGAAGCAAACGCCATATGCGGGCGCCTCGAACGCGTTCTAGACCGTCTCGCGAAAGCGGAGCCGCGCGTCGCAGAGGCTGACCTTGAGTGGTTGAAGCAGCGGGTTGCGAGTCTCAGCTGTCTGATCGTGTAGGGGTCGGACTGTCCGACCCCTCTCGTCCAAACTGAACCTTGTTGAGGAAACGAGATGAAGAGGCTCAAGAAAGAGAGATGGCAGGATAGGCCGGTGGCCGTGTTCTGTGGTGTTCCTCCGTCGGCGCGCAAGCTCTGATCGATGGTCGCCACTGCGCGCGAGTTCTTCACCGTCGACCTGCGTGGCCTGCGCGCGGCGCTGGCCGCGCGCGCGGCCTCGCAGGGCATGACCGAATCGGACGTGCTGCGCAGCACCCTGGCCGCGGCGCTGGGAAGCCCGGACGGCAGCGCCTGCGTCGATGCACCCGACGAGGACGACTTGGCACTCGCCGGCGTCACGATCAAGCTCTCAATGCGCCTATCGTGGATGGCCGCGCAGCGTCTCAATCGTCAGGCGCGTGCGGCTGGCCTGTCGCGCCGGGCGTACCTGTGCTGTCTGATCGACGGTGCACCGCCAGTCATCGCCTCTGCCGATCGCGCGGCATTGGCAACCGCGTTGAGCGCCTCTGCGGCCGAGCTCGCCGTCCTCAGCCGAGACATCAATCACCTCACGCAACTTCTGCGGCGTGGTGCGGTGGACGCTGCGCGCCCGTACCGCGTGCGCCTGGACAACCTGGATGCGGACGTTCGCGCCCACCTCGACAAGGCCGCTCTCACGCTGGCGGACTTGTCGTCGGTGCGCGTAGGCGCTGGCCGTGTGTCGGCCGGCGCATTCAAGCCAAGGAACTCACCATGACCTCGAATGCAGCCCTCGACGGCGTTCTCATCGAATGGGGCGAACGCCTGTTCTACCCGCCCAACCGCATCGTCAAGTCACACACGCCGCGGTTGCATGCGGTGCAGGACCGGGCTGCGGCCATCCGCATCCGCATCGAGGCCACGGTCAGACGAGCGCCACAGGTCATGGTGAAAGTGACCGGCGGCGGACGCGGCATGGCCGCGATAGCGGCTCACTTCCGCTACATCACGAAGAATGGTCGCCTGGACATCGAAGACGACCGAGGCGTCGTCGAGCGCGGCAAGGACGCCGTGCGCGCGATCGAGCGCCAGTGGCAGTACGGCGGCGCCCGCATCGAGCGCGAGGGCCAGCGTCGCGAGGCCTTCAACGTCATGTTGTCGATGCCGCGGGGCACCGATGCGCTGACCGTGCAGCGCGCTGCGCGCGAATTCGCGAAGATGGAGTTCACCGACCATTGCTACGTGATGGTGCTGCACGAGCACCAGGCCAACCCGCATGTGCACTTGAGCGTCAAGGCCGAGTCGAAACATGGCCGGCGGCTCAATCCTCGCAAGGCCGATCTGCAACGCTGGCGCGAGACCTTCGCCGAACAGTTACGAGAACGGGGCATCGATGCCGAAGCGACGCGGCAGGCCACGCGGGGCGAAATTCGTACTCGTGATGCGCTGTGGCTCATCCGGGCCAAGGACTCAGGCCGCTTGCATACCCAGCGCCCGCGTGCCAAGGCAGGCAATGTCGTGCGGCTCAGCCGCGAAGCGGCCCTTCAGGCCTGGAAACGCATCGGCCTGGCGCTGGCCCACTCCGAAAGCATCGACGACCGCAAGCTGGCCCGGCAGATCATCGACTTCGTGAAAAACATGCCGATGCTGCGCAAGGGCGTCGAGGCTACGCGCGAGGTGCCGCGCGTGAATGCACAACCCGAGCACGTTCGTCGCGGCCCCGAGATCGAACGCTGAAGCAGAGCACAGCCAGACTGACGAGTGCGTCCTCGCCGCCGGACGGGCTCGGGGGCAGGCCGCCAATGCAACCTGCCCGAGCGCCGTCAGCGTGGGGGCGCGTCGCGCCGCGTCAAGGGTGCGCTGGCGCCGGGCTGCGCCCGCCCTGGACCCGGCGCGGCGCGCGAGACAGCCAACTCAGTGAGTGTCGGGGCGCGATCGGGTCCATTGGTCGAGGTCCGACCAGCGCCAGCCCACTGCGCGCGGGCCCAAACGCACTGGCGCGGGAAAGGAACCATCGGCGATCAAGCGGTAGATGGTGGAACGGCCCAGGCCGGTCGCTGCCAGCACCGTCGGCAGGCGTGCGAATACGCGTGGCGGCGCACTGCCAGGAGACTGCACGGGAGCGACGGTGGACTTCATCTGCACGATCGAATCTGGTGGCCTGCTTCCAACTCTAGTTGCTGTTGCGGCCAGGTCATGCGCTGATTCACGTCGAAAAACCTTCGCGAAGATGGCGCGCAATGTGCTTCCCAGTTCTGGTTTGCAGAACTGTAGAACGACCGAGCCGCATTTCACGTGCTGGATTCAGGGCTCGAATCAAGCACGCGACGTGCTCATCCGCAGCCCGGGTGGCATTGGCCAGGCATTGCGCGCAATCGGTGGGCGCAGATCGTCGTCTGTCGGGGGCACGACATTACCGGTGCCGCGTCAGCGGCGCAGCCCAATCATCATCGTCAGCTCTTGCGTCGGTGATTCGACGAAGCCGTGTCTTGCATAGAACGCCCTGGCGCCGGCGTCGATCGCATGGCACATCAAGGCGCAGGCGCCAATGAGCTCCGCAGCCTGGAGCGAGCGCAGCACGGCATCCTTGAGCAGCCCGCCACCGACGCCGCGCCCCGACCACGTGTCGTCCACTGCCAGCCGCCCGAGTACGACCACAGGCAGCGGATTGGGCATGTTTCGCCGCAAGCGTGGGGGTGCCAGTTCGACATCCAGCGAGCCGGCGGCTAGTGCGTAGTAGCCCACCACGCGGTGGTTCTCGGCGCAGACGACGTATGTGCGTGTGGCTCCGCTCGATGCGTTGGTCAGTGCGCGCCGCCGCAGCCACTCGTTCAGCGAGTCGTGCCGGCAATGGAACAACGCAGTGTCGTGCTCGGCGGTGATCGGAACCGGCGGCCCGAGCGCGGCGACGTTTACTTCTCCCAAGGCGAACGCTTGGCCAGCAGCCGTTGCAGCGCGACGTTCTTGCCCAGCGGTGCATCCATCAGGGCGACGAATGCCTTGTACTGCGTGGGTGTCACAGTGAAGAGCGTCTGGTCGAGCAACACCTGCTGCGCTTTCTCGCGCGAGGCCTCGAGCATGAACTCCGTGCGGCTCTTGCCCTGCAACTGGGCTGCGCGGTCGATCAGCTCACGCTGCGAGACCGGCGTGCGCAGGTTGATGACGGTGGAGGCGGGCGAATTCATGCGCTCACTTTAGCAGATGTGTGGACATTGTGCATACGGCCCACCCGGCGCTGGGGCGCCTCGGTTGCAGGCGCTGCAGGCGGCGACGCCAAGGCCTTCAGACGTGACCCGAGCGCATCGAAGGCCTTGGCCTGGGCCGCGCCGCGACGATCACGAATGTAGGTGCGCCGCACGCGACTCTCGATCATGTGGTTGAGGCACTCATCGATCACGTCTCCGCTGATGCCGAGGCTTGCCATCAACGTCGCAGCGGTTCGCCGCAGATCGTGCGCCGTCCAGCGGCCTCCAGGCAAGACAAGCGCCGACGTTGACCGCGTGCGCCCCCGGAGCCGCTGCGTCGGCTCGCGCTGCCGATCACTCAACTGCTTGCCCAAGGACTTCACGCCGACGGGGCCAGTGGCTGCCAGGTTCGGGAAGACCCAAGACACCGACCGGCACGGGACATTCGGCTCGGATTCGCGCAGGGCGAGCAGTTGCCGGAACTGCTCCAACGCAAAAGCACTGAGATGAACGGTGTGGTCTCGCTGGTTCTTCGTCTCGGGCAGGTGCCAGGTCCGACGTTCGAGGTCGACGAAACCGAGCTTCAGGTCGCAGGCGTTGGCGGTGGCTCGAAGCTCTGCATGAGACCGCGGTGAATCCGCCCAGGTCGCGCCGAGCAATTCGCCGACCCGCACCCCGGTCGAAAGGATCAACCAGACGCCGCAGATGAATCGACTCTGCAGGCCCGAGGCGGGCAGGACCTTGGCCAGCATGCGCAGTTCATCGGCCGACAGAACGCGCTCCCGCTCCGCCGGCGTGCCACCGATGTCGCGCTTGGTGACGGTGTCGAGTGGGTTGCGCTGAACGAGGTCGCGAGCAAGGGCAAAGCGGAACATCTGTTTCAGGTCGGTGAGCAACACATTCGCTGTCCTGAGCTTGCCTTCAGCCTTCACTGCGTCCAGCAGCGCGAGAAGATCACCACGCCGCACATCCTCGGCGGCCATGTCGCCCAGTTGGGAGAAGATGCGGCGCTCGAACTGGGCAAGGGTGTATGCCCCGGCATCCTTGCGCCCCAAGCGTCGGCCGTCGGCAGCGATTCGAGGCGCGAGCTCGACTGCGGCCCAGCGCTCGAACAGCTTGCGAATCGTGACCCGGCGTTCCGATGCGAGGCGTGCTTCATACCTTGCCTCCTGCTCGGCTTCGATGCGCCTTCGACGCTCGGCGCGCGGATCGATACCGGCCGAGCGCGAGGACCACAAGCGTCGCGCTTCGCCGCGTGCGTCGGCCAGAGATTTGTGGGGATAGACGCCCATCGGGTCGTCGGGGAAGAGCCGGTGCCACTGCTGCGCGCCGCTCGCAGGCTCGCTCAGGCGCAGCACCCAATGCAGCGCCGAGCCCCGCTTGCGCAAATACAGGCCGCCGCCGTCATGCAGCGGCGCCGTGGCCGTCACGTCGTCGGCGTACCTCCTCAAGGCGAGGGCGGTCAGGCGTTGAGTCTTGGCAGTGCGTCCCATGTTGAGCCGGCGCAAGCGCCTCCAGGGAGAGTTTGGCAACAGAATTGGCAACAGAATTCTGCGCGCTTGGGCGAGATTTTGCGAGACGCCAAAAGACAAGAAAGTGCTGCAAGTTGTTGATTTGAAAGAGTTCTGTTAGATTGCTTGGGATGCCCTGAGACGGCGTGAGACCCTGTTTTTCTTGCATGGGGTGCAAGGGGTCGCGAGTTCGAATCCCGCCACCCCGACCAATGACATCAACGGGTCAGCTCTGACAAGGGGCTGACCCGTTTTGCTTGCTGCGGCGCCAGGTGCGCCGTACCACCGAAGGAGGATTCATGCTTCCAGATCTCGAGTTGGATGGCAATGCCGACATCGTCGCCGAAAACATCCGGGCCGTGCAGGCGATCTACTTCGCCTACCAACTGGAGACCATGCAGGTGTTCCAGGTGGCCGAGCGCCTGGTGCAGCTCTTCCAGGCGGGGCAGCTGCCGCTGGGTCGAGGCCAAGGCGGCCGATTGCTTCTCGCCATGGCGAAGCGGGGCAACCGGCTGTCGGCGCAGGATCGCAGCCGCTTGTATGCGCGCGCATTGGGTGTGGCCGCGGGCACAGCGCCTGACCTCGAGCCCAATCGTGATTTCCACGGCCTCTGGCTGCGATTCATCGCCAGCATTGCGCTGTTCGAGCGACGGCAGAACGCAGTCGCCCACATGGCGCCACTGGCCTTGTCGCGTGCGCGCGTCAGCAGAGCAGCGCGGGCGTTGGCGGCAAACGCCTCGGCGCAGGGTGCCCGCCTGATCGAAGCAACGCGGTTGCTCGCTGTCGACGCGAACCGGATCCGAGCCTTGCTGCAAAGTGCCGACATCCGGCGCGCCTTTGCTGCGCGCGACATGTGGGAGGTGATCGACCGGGTCGCCAGAACCCAGTTGGGCCGGCCTGTCGACGTGGCGCGCCAGCGCAAGCTCGCGGTGGCCGGAAGCACGCTGCTGCAGTGGCTGGCAGACCATGCGCACGCGTTGAACAAGCCGAAGGCGCTGGCCTTCGGTCCGGCAGTTGCGGATTCAACTTTGATCGACGCGGTGGACCGATGGCTGGCGTCGCGCGGCGTTGTTGATGATGATGATGCAGCCAAGGACGTGGCCAAGCCGGACGGCCAGGCATCGCCTGCCAGATCAGCGCGCGAGCTTCGGACCATCACCGATGACCTGCTGCGCATCCTGGGGCTTCAGGCCGCGGCTGCAGGCGACGGGCACGCGGCCGGTCTGCCGGGCCCACGCGCGCTCGTCACGCTGTTCTGCGGCGCGGCGGGCACAGGCAAGACCTTGGCTGCGCATGCCTTGGCCGCGTCGCTCGAGCGCGAACTGCTGCGAGTCGAACTCGGCCAGGTGGTCGGCAAATTCATCGGCGAGACCGAGAAGAACCTCGATGCCGTTTTCAGCCGGGTCGAAGCGTCCGGCGCGATCTTGTTGCTGGACGAGGCCGATGCGCTGTTCGGCCATCGCACCGACGTGACCGATGCGCATGACCGGTACGCAAAGCTCGACATCAGCCATCTCCTGCGGCGCCTCGAGTCGTCGTCGGGTCTTGTCATTCTGGCGAGCAACGTCACGCCGTCCCCCACCGTACTGGAAGGCAAGAACGGTCTGAGTCATGTGATCCGGTTTGCACGTCGACCTCGACCCTGAATCGTCGCGGGCCCAGGCGATCGCGCGGGCCCCGTCTTCGAGCGTGGCGTTTCGGTGCTTGAACCGATTGCCTTGGCGCCGCGGCACTCAGCCTGCGGCGCCGGTCACCGTCGGCGGCACCACGGCAGCCGCACGCCGCGCGGCCCGGCGTGCACGCGGCGCGTCGCTGCTCGCCGCGGCGCGCGCCGGCAGTTCGACGGCTTGCCGCAGGTGCACGCAGGGTGCGTTGAGGTGCGGAATGGCCATCGCTTCGACGAAGAATTCCTGGAAGCGCGGTTCGACCGCGGTCTCGATCTTCTCGACGCGGCGCACCAGTTGCTCGATGTCGGCCGCGCGCGGCGGTCGAGCAGGGCCATGCGCGCGCCGGTGCCGGCGGCGTTGCCGGCCGAGCTGACCTTGTCGAGCGCACAGTCGGGGATCATGCCGAGCACCATCGCGTACTTGACGTCGATGTGGCTGCCGAAGGCGCCGGCCAGGCGGATGCGGTCGACCTGCTCGACGCCCATGCGCTCCATCAGCAGGCGCACGCCGGCGTACAGCGCGGCCTTGGCGAGCTGGATCGCGCGCACGTCGTTCTGCGTGATGCGCAAGGCGGGCCGTCCATCGCGTGCCGCGCGCAGCACGTAGGCGAAGGTGCGGCCGTCGCTGACGACGCGTGGCGAGCGCGCAGTGCCGTCGTCACCGCCGTCGCCGCCGGCACTGCCGTTGACGACGACGCCGTCATGGCGGATGACGCCGGCCAGGTACATCTCGGCGATCGCTTCGATGATCCCCGAGCCGCAGATGCCGGTGACGCCGGTGACCGCGATTGCGGCCTCGAAGCCCGGCTCGTCGGACCACAGGTCGCAGCCGATGACCTTGAAGCGCGGCTCGAGCGCTGGCGCGGTCGATGCGGACCCGCTCGATGGCGCCGGGCGCGGCGCGCTGGCCGCAGCTGATCTGCGCGCCCTCGAAGGCCGGGCCGGTGGGGCTGGAGCAGGCGAGCAGGCGGCGGTTGTTGCCGAGCACGATCTCGGCATTGGTGCCGACGTCCACCAGCAGCGTCATCTCCTCGCCGAGGTCGGGGCGCTCGGCCAGCACCACGCCGGCCGCGTCGGCGCCGACATGGCCGGCGATGCACGGCAGCACATAGATGCGCGCGTTGCGGTGGATCTGCGAAGTCGATTTCCACCGCCCACAGCGTGATCGACTGGTCGGTGGCCAGCGCGAACGGCGCGCCGCCGAGCTCGACCGGGTGATGCCGAGCAGCAGGTGGTGCATGATCGGATTGCCGACGAAGCGTGGCCTCGAGGATCTCGGCCGGCGTCGATGCCGGCCTGCTGGCTGACCTCGGCGGCGAGCTCGTTCAGCGCGGCGCGCACCGCGGCCGTCATCTCCTCGTCGCCGCCCGGGTTCATCATCGACGTACGAGACGCGGCTCATCAGGTCTTCGCCGAAGCGGATCTGCGGGTTCATCAGGCCGGCGGCGGCCACCACTTCGCCGCTGCCCAGATCGCACAGGTGGGCGGCGATGGTGGTCGAGCCGATGTCGACGGCCAGGCCGTAGATGCGCTCGCGAAAGCCCGGCCACACGGCGACGATCTGCGTGCCGCCGTGGACCGCCACGGTGACCTTCCACTGCCCCTTGCGCAGGGCCTGCTGCAGCTGCTGCAGCATGCGTACATCGCACTGCAGGCCGGTCAGCCGCCACTCGAACTCGAGCGCGTCCTCCAGCCGGCGCAGGTCGCCCGACGGGTCGTGCATGTCGGGCTCCTGCACCTCGACGAAGTGCAGGCGGATCGACGGGTCGAGCTCGATGTCGCGCGCTTCGGCGTCCTTGCGCACGACCTGGCGGTGCACCTGGCTGGTCGGCCGGCACGTCGATGACGACATCGCCCTGCAGCAGCGCCGAGCACGACAGGCGGCGCCCGGCTTCGCAGCGGCATGCGTGCTCGCAGTATGCGCGCTCGACGGCGCAGAACGGCGACAGGTGCTCGGCCGCCGAGCGCATGCCGTGCTTGGCGAATTCGCCCTCGGCCACCAGCACCTGGCAGCGCCCGCAGAGGCCGCGGCCGCCGCAGACCGAATCGATATCGACGCCGAGCGAGCGCGCCGCCTGCAGCACCGGCGTGCCGATGGGAAAGCGCCCGCGCCGGCCGGTGGGCGTGAAAACGACGAGCGCGTCGGACATCGCTGCTGCGCTCAGCCTGTCTTGCCGGCGTCGGCTGCTGCGGCGACACGCCGCGAGCGCAGCGACTCGCGGCGGCCGCGTGCGGCGTCGCCGGCGGCGCCCGCCGGCGGCTCGCTGCGCATCTTGCGGATCCAGCGCATGCAATCCGGGTCGTGACCCATCATCACGTCGGCACCCATGCACCGCGCGCATGCACTTCCTCGTGCAGCGGGTTGGTGATCGCCGAGGTCATGCCGGCGCCGATGGCCATGGTCAGGAACGCGGCGTTGATGCCGTTGCGCTCGGGCAGGCCGAAGCTGATGTTGGAGGCGCCGCAGGTGGTGTTGACCTTGCAGCTCGTTGCGCAGGCGCTGCACCAGGTGCATGACCTGCGCGGCCGGCCGGTTGATCGGCGCCGATCGGCATGACCAGCGGATCGACCACGACGTCGCAGGCCGGGATGCCGTAGTCGGCCGCGCGGTCGACGATCTTCTTGGCGACCTCGAAGCGCACGTCCGGGTCCTCGGAGATGCCGGTCTCGTCGTTGGAGATCGCGACCACCGCCGCGCCGTACTTCTTGACCAGCGGCAGCACGACCTCGAGCCGGTCTTCCTCGCCGGTGACCGAGTTGACCAGCGCCTTGCCCTTGTAGACCGCCAGACCCGCTTCGAGCGCGGCGACGATCGACGAGTCGATCGACAGCGGCACGTCGGTGATCGACTGCACCAGCTGGATCGCGCGGGCCAGCAAGCGCCGGCTCGTCGGCCAGCGGGATGCCGGCGTTGACGTCGAGCATCTGCGCGCCGGCCGCGACCTGCGCGAGCGCATCGGCCTCGACGCGGCTGAAGTCGCCGGCCGTCATCTCGGCGGCGAGGATCTTGCGCCCGGTCGGGTTGATGCGCTCGCCGATGATGACGAAAGGGCGGTCGAAGCCGATGACGACCTCGCGGGTGGCCGAGCTGATGACGGTGTCGGTCATGTCGTTGTCTCCTTGTGCTGCCTCAGGCGGCGACTTGCTGTGGTTGTCGTTGACGCACTGCGCGATCGGGGAACCAGGGCACGCGCCCACCGAGCACGGCCGAGCGCTCGATGATTTCGGCCACCGCCTCTTCCTGGCGGTAGGCCATGACGTGCACGCCGCGACACGCCCTTGATCTCGCGCACCTCCTGGATCAGCTCGATGCACAGCTGGCGCCCTTCGCTGCGCCGGGTTGTCGGCGCCGCTCATGCGCGCGATGACGCTGTCGGGGATGTGCACGCCGGGCACGTTGCTGCGCATCCACTCGGCCGCCTTGGCCGAGCGCAGCGGCCCGACGCCGACCAGGATGAAGACCTTCGGTCCTCGAGCAGGCCGAGATCGTCGACGCTGGCGCATGTACTCGCGCAGCCGCGGCACGTCGTAGCAGTACTGGGTCTGCACGAACTGCGCGCCGGCGGCGATCTTCTTGGCGAGTGCGCTGCGGCGCGCCAGTCGAAGGGCGGCGCGAAGGGGTTGGCGGCGGCGCCGAAGAAGACGCGCGGCGCATGCGTGATCTTGCGGCCGCTCTCGAAACGGTGATCGTCGCGCAGCTGCGCGCGATGTCGCAGCAGCGACATGCAGTCGAGGTCGAACACCGGCTTGGCCTGCGGATGGTCGCCGGCCTGCACGCCGTCGCCGGTCAGGCAGAGCATGTTGGCACACGCCCATCGCCGCGCCGCCGAGGATGTCGCCCTGGATGGCGATGCGGTTCCTGTCGCGGCAGGAGATCTGCATCACCGGCGCGTAGCCGATGCGTGTCAGCAGCGCGCAGACGGCCAGGCTCGACATGTGGCAGTTGGCGCCGCTGCCGTCGGTGGCGTTGATGGCGTCGACGACAGCCGTCGAAGACGCGCGCGCGCTGGTAGACCTCGGTCGGATCGGCCGAATCGGGCGGATCGAGTTCGGCGGTGACGGCGAACGCGCCGGCGCGCAGCACGCGCTCGAGGCGGCCCGGCGAGACGTGGCCGGGCAGGATCGGCAGCGGATAGCCGGGGACCGGCTCGTCTTCGAAGTTCATGGCGAGGCCTGGACCATGGCCGAAGATCCCGTGGTCTTTTCCCGCGCCACCGCGAGCCAGGCCGAGCGGCCCTGCAGCCGGCGGTCGACCGCCGCATTGCACGACGTGGATCGCCTGCCGCCCGTCGTGCATGCGCTGGCTGCCGCGCAAGCCGTCGACCCAGACGCAGCGCATCTCGGGCTTGACCTCGCAGTTGCCGTTGGCGCGCACGCCGCCGCAAGGGCCGT
Source organism: uncultured beta proteobacterium (assembly GCA_963706685.1). Classification (GTDB taxonomy): domain Bacteria; phylum Pseudomonadota; class Gammaproteobacteria; order Burkholderiales; family Burkholderiaceae_C; genus CADEEN01. The sequence continues at coordinate 67,315 of CAVPMY010000014.1, read as the reverse complement.
TGCGCAATCTGCTTCGGGCAGTTCATCGGGCACGACATGCCGGTCGCGCTGAGCACGCACTGGCCGCACATCTGGCAGTCGAACAGCAGGCCCTTGACCGCCTTCTCGACCGCGGCCACCGGCTTTTCGAGACGCGGCGTAGCCGATGCGGCGCCACAGCGGATGCAGGCCCACGACCAGGCGCTCGAAGGCGGCATAGAAGCGTTCGAGGCCGCGGGCATGGCGCACCGACCACTGGCGTGCCGCGTACATCAGTCGCTTCCTGTGCCCTCGGCGCCCGGAGCAGCGGACGCCGCGCCGGGCTTGGTCTCGTCGACGCCGTGGGCGCGGATCAGGCGCAGCAGATCGTCGTCGCTGTAGGTGGCTTCCAGGCGCTGCGCTTCGGCCTGCGCCGCGGCCTGCAGATCGTCGCCGCAGGCTTGCGGCGCCGAGCGCGTCCAATCGGCGATGTAGGCCGCCGAACTGGTCTTGCCGGCGCGCATCGCGGCGCGGTCGACGGCTTCCTGGAAGCGCTGCGACAGCATCGCCTTGGCCGTCTCGCGGCCGCGCTTGGCCACGACCTGCGACGGGATGTCGCGCCACGAGATCACGCTCAGTGAGGCCATGTCATCGCCTGCTCGATGCACGCGGCGCCAGGCTCGACTCGAGCTCGCCATAGCCGGTGTGCCGCACGTCGAGCGCCAGTCCCAATCGGTCGGCCGCGGCCTGGGCCAGCGCGCACCGCCTCGTCGGTGGGCGGCAGTCTGCGCCAGGTAGACCAGGCGCTTGTAGTTGCCGAAGTACTGGTCCCGCAGTTGCGGATGGCGGTCGATGCCGAGGGCGCGGATGACCAGCCGATCGAAATGGCGCAGCAGGAAGTCGGTGAGGTAGAAGCTGCCCGGCTCGTCGTCGTGCAGGCGTTCGAAGGCCGCCGCGCCGGCGTAGAAGTCGTAGCAATGGGCGCCGCCGATGCGCTCGACATGTTCCTCTTCGAGCACGCGGTCGAGCAGGCCGCCGGTGCCGCAATCGGCGTAGACGACGATACATCTGCGCGTACTCTGGCGGTGGGCCGCGATCTGCGCGCGCACGGCCGCAGGAATCGTCTCCGGCCGGTTGTGCAGTTCGGCCGGCAGGCACTGCACGTCCAGGTGCTGCCACTGGTGTGCCGTCTTCAAGGCGATGATCTCCCGGGCCAGGGCGCCACAGGCAATGAGCAAGGTGCGCGGCGCGTGCGACACGACCGCGTCCCGCTCAGCGCTCAGGCCGCAGCGCGGGCGGCGCGTCGCGCCGCGATCAGCGCCTTGGCGGTCTCCACGGCCACCGCCGCGTCGCGGCAGTAGGCGTCGGCGCCGACGGCCTTGCCGAACTCCTCGTTCAGCGGCGCGCCGCCGACCAGCACGATGTAGTCGTCGCGCAGGCCCTTTTCCTTCATCGTGTCGATGACCACCTTCATGTAGGGCATGGTGGTGGTCAGCAGCGCCGACATGCCGAGGATGTCGGGCTTGTGCTTGTCCAGCGCGGCAAGGTAGTTCTCGACCGGGTTGTTGATGCCGATGTCGATGACTTCGAAGCCGGCGCCTTCCATCATCATCGACACCAGGTTCTTGCCGATGTCGTGGATGTCGCCCTTGACGGTGCCGATGACCATCTTGCCGATCGGCTCGGCGCCGGTTTCGGCCAGCAGCGGGCGCAGGATCTCCATGCCGCCCTTCATCGCATTGGCCGCCAGCAGCACCTCGGGCACGAACAGGATGCCGTCGCGGAAGTCGACGCCGACGATGCGCATGCCTTCGACCAGGGCCTCGTTGAGCACGCGGTCGGGGCCCCAGCCGCGCTTGAGGAAAATGTTGGTGGCCTCGAGCACCTCGTCGCGCAAGCCGTTGTACAGGTCGTCGTGGACCTGCTCGACCAGCTCGTCATCGTCGAGCGTGTTGAGGTCGAGATCGTCGTCGGCGTCGGACATGGAAGACTCTCAGGAGGTGGCTGCGCGAGATGCTACGGGGGGCTCGTTGCGGGCACTGACAGGGAAGCGACCGGGGGTTGCCGCGCCGCGACACGAGCCTCGGGCGGCGACAGCGCAACGCTGTCGCGCCGCAGTCACGGTGCGTCGCTGCGATGCATGACGGCAGCGCGCCCGGCAGCACAATCGCCCATCGTTGCCAGGCTCGCGCCCACCTGATGAACCGTTCCGCCGCGACGGCGCCCAGCCTGCCGCACCGAGCCAACCCTTCGCGGGGCGCGGCGTTGGCGGTGCTGGCCGTCTTCAGCGCCGCCAGCGCCGATGCGCTGATCAAGCACGCCAGCGACTCGATCTCGCTGTGGCAGATGTTCGTGTTGCGATCGGTGCTGGTGATCGTGGTGCTGGCGGTGGTGCTGACGCGTCGACGCCTGCCGTTGGCCGGCGCCTTCGAGCGCTGGGTGCTGGTGCGCGGCGGCCTGTTTTGTGCGATGTACCTGTCGATGTACGTGGCCTTGCCGGCCATGCCGCTGGCGGCATTCGCGGCGGCCATCTACACCGTGCCGCTGTTCGTGACCCTGCTGTCGGCGCTGGCCTTGCGCGTGCCGGTGAGCCCCAGGCAATGGGCCGCGGTCGCCGTGGGCTTTGTCGGCGTGCTGCTGGTGCTGCGGCCCGGCTCCGGCCTGTTCACGCCGCTGGCACTGCTGCCGATGCTCGCAGCACTGTTCTATGCACTGGCCGCGCTCGTGACCAGCCGCAAGTGCCCAACGGTCGATCCGTCCGTGATGGCCTTGTCGCTCGGCTTGCTGTTGCTCGCCCTGGGCACGGTCGGTTCCTTGGCGGTGATGGCGTTTGCGCCGCCCGCCGAACTCGCACAGCGCTGGCCCTTCCTGCTGACCGGCTGGTCGGGCACGTCGGCGCGTTCGCTGGTCACCGTTGCCGTGCTGGCCGCGTTGATGTTGACCACCAGCCTGTGCGTCATTCGGGCCTACCAGATTGCGCCACCGCCTTTGGTCTCGGTCTTCGAGTACAGCTACCTGGGGTTTTCGGTGGCCTGGGGTGTCGTGCTGTTCGGCGAACGGCCCGACGCGCTGGCGCTGCTCGGCCTGCTGACGCTGGCCGTTGCCGGTGCACTGGCGATGCGGGGGATCGAGCGCACCAGCGGCTGAGCGCAGCAACGCGCACAGGCGGCAGGCACGTCACGGCGTCGCGGGAGCCCCATCGAGCCGCTCGGCCACGAACTGCGCTGTCATCAGATCCAGGTGGGCGCCGCCACCGGACTTGAACCAGGTGTTCTCCTGCCGGCTGCCGCGGCCGCCGACGCGGCCGCTGCACAGGTCGAACAGGTCGCCTTCGATGTCCTCGGGCCGCAGCACGCCGGCCGCGATCGGTTGCGTCAGGTCGCCGACGACTGCGATCGTGCTGGTCCGGCAATCGACAAAGGCGCGCGCGCGGCGCACGGCGTCGTCGTCGGCCTCGCGCATGTCGGGGGTGAAGCCGCCGACGAGATCGAGGTGCGCGCCCTCGCGCAGCCACGCGCCGCGGACCAGCGGCTGGCGGGCGCCGGTGGCGCAGCAGACGACGTCGGCCTGCGCCACCGCCGCTTGCAGATCGTCGACCGTCGCAATGTCGAGGTGGGCGAGGCCGGCGGCGCCCAGTTGCGCGGCCAATGCGGCGCAACGCGACGGCGTGCGGTTCCACAGGCGGATGCGTTGCAGCGACGGCCGCACGGCCCGGTACGCCTGGGCCAGGTACGGCGCCAGGGCGCCGGCGCCCACCATCAGCAGCGTGGCCGCGTCGCGGCGCGCCAGATAGTCGGCGGCCAGCGCCGAGTCGGCCGCGGTCTTCCAGTACGTCAGCGCGGTGCCGTCGAGCAGCAGTCGCGGCGCGCCGTCGCGGCCGTCGAAGAGCACATACAGCGCCTGCACCGCGGGCGCGTGCCGGTTGTCGGGAAACGAGCTCACCAGCTTGACACCCAGCGCCTGTCCGGGGCGCCATGCGGGCAGCAGCAGCAGCGCCTGCTCGGCCACGCCGGGCGCGGGCCTGTGCGACATCGACAGGCGCTGCGCCAGCGCCGGCTCGGCCCGATGGGCCTGGCGCAGGTGCTCGATCAGCGCCGGCCACGTCAGGCAGCGGGCGATCTCCGGCGCGCCGACCCAGCGCGGACTCACAGTTGCATGCCGGTCTTGCGGCCTTCGTAGATGGCGTGCACGGCCAGCCGCGCGGCCACGGCGTCGCCGATGCGGTGCAGTTCGACGCCGGACGATTCGAGTTCGTCGGCCAGCGACGTCTCGGCCAGGTTGGTGGTGGCCAGGACCAGCGTATCGGCGTCGACATGCGCCTCGCGCCCATCGAGCAGGCTGCGCACGCTTGCGCCGTCGCCATGCCAGGCCGTGACCACCGATTCGGTGAGCACCCGCGCGCCGAGTTGCGCCAGCCGGGCGCGCAAGGGCGCATCGCCGGCCGTGCGCTGGATCCAGTAGCCGAGCATCGGCCACGGCGTGACCACGGTGACCGCATGCCCGGCCTCGGCGAGGTGCCAGGCCGTGCCGCCGCCGCGCCAGTCGCCGACGTCGTCGATCAACAGCACGCGCTGCCCCGGCCGGGCTGCGCGCCCCATCACGTCCTCGATGCTGAACACATTGGGCCGCTGCACGCCGGGCAGGACGTCCTGCTGCGGCAGCTGGCGCTGAAAGCCGGTCATCGCCGGCTGCGATCCGGTGGCAATGATCACCGCTTCGGCGCCGACGGCCAGCGCCTCGCCGGCATCGAGCGCGCTGTTCATGCGCACATCGACCTCGAGCCGCGCCAACTGGCGCTCGTACCAATCGATCAGCTCGAGGATCTGCGAGCGCCGCGGCTGCAGGCCGGCGAGGCGGAACGCACCGCCGAGCCGGGGCGTGGCTTCGGCCAGCGTGACGCGGTGGCCGCGCTCGGCGGCCACGCGTGCCGCTTCGAGGCCCGCCGGTCCGCCGCCGACGACGAGCACATGGCGTGGTGCGGCGCTGCGCTCGAAGCGGTCGCCGCCCCATTCGAACTCACGGCCCGCCGACGGGTTGACCAGGCAGGAGATCCAGTAGTCGCGCGAGCGCCGGCCCCAGCACATCTGATTGCAGGAGATGCAGCCGCGCACGTCCTCGGCACGGCCGGCGCGCGCCTTGTTGGCCAGGTGCGGATCGGCGATCTGGCCGCGCACGATGCTGACCATGTCGGCCTGGCCCGAGGCGACCACGGCCTCGGCGTTTTCCGGCGTGCGGATCTGGCTTTCGGCCTGCACGCGCGCATGCCGCACGACCTGCTTCAGCGCTTCGGCGAACGGCGCGCCGAGCTTGTCGGCGTACTGGAAGGTCGGAATGATCGGCCCGAAGTTGAAATAACTGCCGGTGCCGCAGCTCACGTAGTCCATCAGCCGGCGCTCGTCGTGCCAGGCGACGATGCGGCACAGCTCGTCGATCTGCATCGCCGCAGCCACGGTCTCGTCGACGCTGACCGCCAGGCCGATGATGAAGTCCTCGCCGACCGCGCCGCGGATGCGCGACAGCACGCAGCTGCGAGAACCGCATGCGCTTGTCGAAGCTGCCGCCCCAGTCGTCGTCGCGCCGGTTCGACCAGGCCAGCCAGAACTGGTCGACCAGCGCGTTGTAGGCAGCGAAGATTTCGACGCCGTCGAAGCCGCAACGCTGCGCGCGCAACGCCGCATCGACGAAGCCGGCGATCAGCTCCTCGATCTCGGCGCCGCTCATGGCGTGGCTGCCGTCGGCGTCGTGGTACGACGGCAGGCCCGACGGCGACCATGCCGGCGCGTAGGAGTTGTCGAAGTCGCCGTGCTGGCCGACGTGATAGAGCTGCTGGATCATCACCGCGCCTTCGGCCCGGCAGGCCTCGGTGATGCGGCGCAGCGGCGCGACGATGGCGTCGTCGGCGACGCGCATGTTGCCGCGTGTCAGCACGGCCGTGCGGTGCACCGGCACCGGTTCGACGACGATCATCGCCGCACCACCGCGCGCCCGTTCGAGGTAGTAGCCGAGGTGGCGCTCGCCGGGCAGGCCCTGCTCGGCCATGTTGGCGGTGTGCGCGCCGAAGACGATGCGGTTGCGCAGCGTGCGGTGGCGCAAGGAGCAGCGGCTCGAACAGCCGTGGGAAAGTGGCTCCTACAGCGGCAGGCACAGGCGCAACGCGTCGTAGATCGCGGCGTGGACGTTGCGCGAGGCCACCGCGTCGCCGATGCGCAGCAGGCGGTAGCGGCCTTGCGCATTGCGGACCACGCCCTGCGGCTGCAGGGCGATCATCGCGCGCTGGTCGATCTCGCCGCCGTTGATCGAGCCGGCCTTGAGTTCGAGGTACAGCCCGTCCATCGGCAGCGTGCCGTGCTCGACGACCACCTGGTCGACCAGGCGCGTCTCGCGCCAGGGGCCGAAATCGCTGCCGATGATGGCGGCGAGCTGGCTGGCCTTCGCGCTGCACCGCGAGCAGGCGGCGGTTGATCGTCGTCACCACGCCATGGCGCTGGAAGACCTGAGCGTAGGGCACATGGTTCATGCCGCCCATCTCGGGGGCGAAGAAGCGCTCGGGCGAGACGATTTCCAACCGGCTGCCGGCCAGCGCGATCGCCTCGGCGGCCTGCATGCCGGGGTAGCCGCCGTTGTCGTCGAACAGCAGCACGTTCTTGCCGATCTTGGCGTCGCCCGACAGGATGTCCCAGCTCGGCGTGACGAGCTCGTTGCCGGTCTCGAGGAATTCGGTGTTGGGCAGGCCGCCGCTGGCGATGACGACGATGTCGGGCTGCTCGGCGAGCACCGTCTCGGCATCGGCCAGGACGTTGCAGCGCAGGGCGACGCCGAGGGCCTCGCAGCGCGCCACGCGCCAGTCGACGATGCCGATCATCTCGGCACGGCGCCGGGTGCGCGCCGCCAGCCGGACCTGGCCGCCGGGTTCGTCGGCGGCCTCGAACAGCGACCACCTCGTGGCCACGCTCGCCGCAGACGCGTGCCGCTTCGAGCCCGGCCGGACCGGCGCCGACGATCGACGACCTTGCGCTGCGGCGCCGGCGGCGCGCGGCACCTCGTGCGGCAGCGTCGCTTCGCGGCCGGTGGACGCGTTGTGGATGCACAGCGCCTCGCCGTTTTCGTAGATGCGGTCCAGGCAGTAGGTGGCGCCGACGCAGGGCCGGATCTCGTGCTCGCGGCCCTGTTCGATCTTGAGCACGATGTGCGGATCGGCGATGTGCGCACGCGTCATGCCCACCATGTCGAGCTTGCCCGCGGCGATGGCGTGGCGCGCGGTGGCCACGTCGGCGATGCGCGCGCCATGGAAGACCGGAAAGCGCGTCGCCGCGCGCACCTCGCCGGCAAAGTCGAGGTGCGGCGACGCCGCCATGCCCTGGATCGGGATCACTTTCGTCAACGCCGCGTCGGTGTCGATGTGGCCGCGGATGATGTTGAGAAAATCGATCTGGCCGTCGTCGACCAGTGCTTGCGCAATGCCCATGCCCTCTTCGCGCGACAGGCCCTTGTCCCAGTCCTCATCGGCGACCAGGCGGATGCCGACGATGAACTCGGCGCCGACGGCCTTGCGGATCGCGTCCAGCACGCGGCGCGTGAAGCGCAGGCGGTTGTCGATCGAGCCGCCGTGTTCGTCGTCGCGGTGGTTGGTCGCCGGCGACCAGAAGGCATCGAGCAGGTGGCCATAGGCTTCGAGCTCGATGCCGTCGAGCCCCGCGGCCTGCATGCGTTGCGCGGCGCTGGCGTAGTCGGCACAGATGCGGTCGAGGTCCCAGTCTTCGGCCTGCTTGGGAAAACTGCGGTGCGCCGGCTCGCGGATCGGCGAGGGTGCGAGCACCGGCAGCCAGTCGCCGGTGTTCCAGCGCGTGCGCCGCCCGAGGTGGGTGAGCTGGATCATCACCGCGGCGCCATGCTCGTGGCAGTCGTCGGCCAGGCGTTTCAACCACGGCACGATCTCGTCGCGGTAGGCATGCAGGTTGCCGAAGGCGGCCGGCGAATCGGGCGCAACGATCGCCGAGCCGGCGGTCATCGTCAGCGCCACGCCGCCCTTGGCGCGCTCGACGTGGTAGAGGCGGTAGCGGTCCTTGGGCAGGCCGTCTTCCGAGTACGCCGGCTCGTGCGAGGTCAGCATGACGCGGTTCTTCAACCGCAGGTGCTTCAGCTGGAACGGCTGCAGCAGCGGATCGTTCTTCATCGCCCTGGATGGACCGCTCGTCAAGCGGCCTTCAACGAGCGCGACTCGCTCATCAAGCCCTTGAAGATCGCATAGCAGGCGCCCAGCAGCACGATGGTGAACGGAAAGCCGGTGGACACCGCCATCGCCTGCAGCGCCACGAGGCCGCCGCCGAGCAGCAGCGCGATCGCCACCAGGCCCTCGAAGGAGGCCCAGAAGACGCGTTGCGGCACCGGCGCGTCGACCTTGCCGCCGGCGGCGATGGCGTCGATGACGATCGAGCCCGAATCCGACGAGGTGACGAAGAACACCACCACCAGCACGATGCCGACGAACGAGGCCAGCCCGTCAGCGGCAGCTGCGACAGCATCTGGAACAGCTTCAACTCGAGCGCGGCGTCCTTGACGCCGGCAAAGCCGCCGACGAGCTGTTCGATCGCCGTGCCGCCGAGCGCCGTCATCCACAACACCGAGACCAGCGACGGGATCAGCAGCACGCAGACCAGGAACTCGCGCACCGTGCGGCCGCGGCTGACGCGGGCGATGAACATGCCGACGAAGGGCGACCACGACACCCACCAGGCCCAGTAGAACGCTGTCCAGCCCTGCGAGAAGTTGGCATCCTCGCGGCCGAAGGGCATCGACAACGCCGGCAGATGCTTGACGTAGGCCGCCAGGTTGGTGACGAAGCCGCTCAAGATGGCCAGCGTCGGCCCGGCGACGATGATGAACAGCAGCAGCGCGATCGCCAGAAACATGTTGAACTCGGACAGCATCTTGACGCCTTTGTCCAGGCCGGCAACGACCGAGGTGATCGCCATTGCGGTGATGACGATGATCAGGAATACCAGCGTCGTGTCGCTGTTGCTCCAACCGAACAGGAAGTGCAGTCCCGCGCCGGCCTGTTGCGCGCCGATGCCCAGCGAGGTCGCCAGGCCGAACAGCGACGCAAAGATCGCCAGCACGTCGATGACGTGGCCGGGCCAACCCCAGACGCGATCGCCGAGGATCGGATAGAACACCGAGCGCATCGTCAGCGGCAAGCCCTTGTTGAACGAGAACAGCGCCAGGGCCAGCGCCACCACCGCATAGATCGCCCACGGGTGCAGGCCCCAGTGGAAGATGGTGGCGGCCATGCCGAGCTCCTTGGCCAGCGCCACGTTGTCCTTGGCGCCGCCGAGCGGCGCCCAGTCGGTGCGCACGCCGTTCTCGACCGTGGTGCCGCCGAAGGCCGAGGCGTAATGCGACATCGGCTCGGAGACGCCGTAGAACATCAGGCCGATGCCCATGCCCGCGGTGAAGAGCATGGCGAACCAGGCCGGGTAGCTGAAGTCGGGCTTGGCGGCGGGGCCGCCCAGGCGGATGCGGCCGAGCGGGCTGAAGGCGATGACCACGCACACCAGGACGAAGATGTTGCCGGCGAGCAGGAAGAACCAATCGAACTTGGTGGTCAGGAACTTGCGCAGTTCGCCGAACAACGGCTCGACCTGGTTCTGGAAGGCCAGCGTCAGGATGACGAAGGCGACGATGGTCAGACCCGCCACCATGAACACCGGGTTGTGGATGTCGAGCGCGAACGGCCCCATCTGGCGCTGGATGTTTTGCTGGCCGATCTGGTAATCGGTGGCAATGCGCTCGGTGGCGCCTTCGGGCAACGGTATGGCTTGTTCGCTCATGGCAATCGTCCTTGTTGTGTTTGAAGGCCCCGGCCTCTCAGTACCACTGGTCCGGCATGCTGTCCTTGCGTTGCCGGATGAAGGCCAGCAGCGCTTCGTCGATGGCCGCATCCAGCGGCGGCGGCTGGTAGTTGGCCAGCGTATCTTTCCACAGCTTGTTGGCGCGCTGGGCGGCGTCGAGCGAACCCGCCTCGGACCAGGTTTCCCAGGGGTTGTTGTCGGCGCTGCGGGCGTCGTAGAAGGCGTGCTCGAAGTTGGCCAGGGTGTGATCGCAGCCGAGGAAGTGGCTGCCCGGCTGCACCTGGCGGTAGGCGTCGAAGGCCAGCGCGTTGTCGTCGACGACGACGCCGGCCAGGTAGCGGTGCAGCGCACCGCAGAAGTCGGCATCGAGCATGAACTTCTCGTAGCTCATCGACAGCAGGCCGTCGAGGAAACCGGCCGAGTGCAGGATGAAGTTGGCGCCGCAGTGCACCGCCGACAGCATCGACATCACCGACTCCTGCATGGCCTGCGCGTCGGGCAGCTTGGAGGTGGTGAACGAGCCGGCGCAGCGCAGCGGCAGGTTGAGCCGCCGCGCCAGCTGGCCGATGACCATCGAGCCGATGGCCGGCTCGGGCGTGCCGAAGGTGGGCGAGCCCGAGCGCAGCGACATCGACGACAGGAAGTTGCCGTAGATCACCGGCGCGCCAGGCCGCTCAAGTTGCGTCAGCGCGCAGCCGACCATCGTTTCGGCATGGGCCTGCGCAATCGCGCCGGCATTGGTCACCGGCCCCATCGCGCCGCCGAGGATGAAGGGCACGACCACCGCGCACTGGTTGGCGCGCGCGTAGGCGCGCAGCGCCTTGGTCATCGAGCCGTCCCAGACCAGCGGCGAGTTGACGTTGACGTTGCCGAGGATGACGCAGTTCGCGTCGACGAACTCGCGGCCGAAGACGATGCGGCTCATCTCGATGGAATCTTCGGCGCGCTCCTCGGCGGTGATCGAACCCATGAACGCGCGGTCCGAGTACTTGATGTGCGCGTAGACCATGTCGAGGTGGCGCTTGTTGACCGGCACGTCCACCGGCTCGCAGATCGTGCCGCCGCTGTGGTGCAGCCACGGGCTCGAATACGCGAGCTTGACGAAGTTGCGGAAGTCTTCGATCGTGCCGTAGCGCCGCCCCTTGTCGAGGTCCATGACGAACGGTGATCCGTAGGCCGGCGAGAAGACGACGTTGGCGCCGCCGATCTGCACCGAACGCGCCGGGTTGCGCGCGTGTTGCGTGAACTCGCGCGGCGCGGTCTTCAGCACCTGATGCAGCATGCCCGGCTCGAAGCGCACGCGCAGGCCGTCGATCTGCGCACCGGCGCGGCGCATGAGTTCGATCGCCTCGGCATCGTCGCGAATGTCCACGCCGACCTCGGCCAGGATGCGCTCGGCCGTCTTCTCGATGCGCTGCAGCGATTCTTCGCCGAGCACCTCGTAGGGCGGGATGGCACGCGTGATGTAGGCCGGGCCGATGATGGGCGCGCCCGGCTGACGCCGCTCCCGGTTGCCGCGGCGGCCGCGCCGGTGGTCATCAGGTGCGTTCATGTGCAAGGCCTTCCTGCCCGGCGCGCACAGCGCGGGTCGGCGCGATCTTAGGAGGAACATCGGGCCTTGTGACCGGCATCGGGGTTCATCGTTATCATGAGCCCAGCTTATGGCCGCGTCCGATGACACCGCCTCCTTCGGCCGCCTGATCGCCTTCGAGGCGGCGGCGCGGCACGGCAGCTTCACGCGGGCGGCCGAGGAGCTGCACATCAGCCAGCCGGCGATCAGCCACGCCATCCGCGCCCTCGAAAGCGCGCTCGGCGTGGCCCTGTTCGAGCGCCGCCACAAGGGTGTTCAGACCACCGACGCCGGCGCCTATCTGCGCGAGCAGGTCGCGCTCGGCCTGACGCTCGTCGACCAGGCGCTGCGCGAGGTGCGGCAGATGGGCGGCGACAGCCAGGTCACGCTCTCGGCGTCGACCGCCACGGCCACCTGGTGGCTGCTGCCGCGCATTGCGCGTTTCAAGCAGGCCCATCCGGAAGTCGAGCTGCGCTGCATCACCAGCGACCTCGACCTCGACATCGAGCGCGAGCGCATCGACCTGGCGATTGCCCAAGGTGCCGGCGAATTTCCCCGCAACCGGCGCTGGCGCTTCGTCGATGAAGAAGTGTTCCCGGTGTGCAGCCCCGGCTACCTGGCGCGGCACGGGCCGATCGCCGGGCCGCCGGCGCTGGCGCGCAGCACGCTGCTGCACTTGGAGGAGCGCTATCGGCCGCGCCTGGACTGGGCCGGCTGGCTGTCGCGCTTCGGCGTGCGCGCACCGCGCGGCGCCGGGCAGTTGAGCTTCAACGACTATTCGATCGTGCTGCAGGCCGCGCTCGAAGGGCCAGGGCGTGGCGCTGGGCTGGCGCCACATCGTCGCGCCACTGATCGCCGACGGCCGCCTGGTGCAACCGGTGGCCGAGCGCGTGACGACCGAGCAACCGTTCTACCTGGTGGCGGCGCGCAGCGGCCACCTGCGGTCGGCGGCGGTGAAGTTGAGGGATTGGTTGCTGGCGGAGGCGCGGGGGAAGGGCTGACGGGGGTCGTGCGTGTGGGAGGGGGTCTGCAAGTGGACGGGAACGAGAGAATGATTTGGTCCTGTCGAACGGTTGCTCATTTCGCATTGCTGACGGCCCGCTAAAGCAAACGAGCAGCAGCTTCAGACTGGTTGCTGTTGTTCAGTCCGCCACCGCCTAGTGACCGCGATCTCGTAGACCGGTCGTTCGACGACGGAAGTTCCTGGGACAGCTAGCAACGCCAATCCCCAGATCGGTAACATATCGATAGTTCCCAATTCGGGAACATCGTGATATGCTTTCCTCATGAACAAGGTCAAGAGACCCCATGCGACTAGTTGGACGAGACAAGCTTGACCAGTTCTGCACTGAGCACGCTGACTGCCGCAAGTGGATTGCTGCTTGGATCACCGATGTCGAAAACGCGCGATGGCGTACTCCTCAGGACATCAAGGACAGGTACGCATCAGCCAGCATGCTCGAAAGGAACACGGTCATTTTCAACGTACGAGGTAACGAGTACCGGTTGGTGACGGTCGTGGCGTACCAAGTGAGTGTTGTTGCCGTTGAGTGGATCGGCACGCATGCCGAATACTCGAAAAGATACTGATGGAACTGAAGATCATTAAGACGAAAGCTGACTATCGCTCCTACCTTGGCGAGGTGGAGCGGCTTGCGCTCGCTGACCCGTCTCCAGATTCTGCCGAAGGAGCGCGGCTCGAAGTTCTGGCACTTCTGGTCGAAGAGTACGAGAAGGCACGGTTCAAGTTCGAGACGCCTAGCCCCATTGAAGCAATCCAGTTTCGAATGCACGAACAAGGGCTTCGACAGACAGACCTGGTCCCGTACTTTGGGTCAAGGAGTCGCGTGTCTGAGGTTCTTGCGGGCAAGCGACCGCTCACCGTGCAAATGATCCGAGAGTTGTCAGCTGGGCTTGGAATCTCCGCAGAAGTCCTCGTCGCTGGATCGACACCTGTCGAATCGGAACCTGCGCCTAGCTCCAACGATGTCGATTGGGATCGCCTTCCGTTCAAGGAAATGGAGCGGCACGGCTATTTCAGTGACGTCCCAAAGCAAAGAGGCCGAAGCCTGAGCGAACTAGCTCGCGATTTTGTGACGAACATCCTGCCTAAGGGCGAAGGTTTCCCGGTTCTTGCCCGACAGGGATTGCGCGGCGACGCAGTCACGCCGAAGTCGCGCTATGGACTACTCGCGTGGAAGGCTCGCGTCCTGCACGTAGCGAGAAAGCGAAGGGCGAGCCTTCATTTGCCTTCGTACTCGCCGGATGCCATCAATCCTGCCTTCTTGACGCAGGTGGTGCATTTGAGCTGGCACAAGAATGGCATGCGCTTGGCCTGCGAACTCATTGAGGGCAAGGGAGTTCCGGTAGTGATCGAGCCCCATTTGGCTGGTACTCAGCTTGATGGGGCAGCGCTTCTCGATCACGATGGCACACCTGTCATCGGAGTGACGCTGCGATTCGACCGCGTGGATCACTTCTGGTTCACCCTGTTGCATGAACTGGCGCACGTAGCGAAGCACCTGAGCAACCCAGGTGATGCGTTCTTGGATCGGCTCGAAGACAGCGATGCGACAGAAGCCCTGGAGATTGAGGCCAATCGCATTACTCGTGACGCCTTGATCCCGCGAGCAGCGTGGCGACGAAGTGAGGTGGTTTCGGCTCCTAGCCGAGAACGGATTCTGCAGTTCGCAGGCGAGCAAATGATTCATCCTGCGATCGTCGCGGGTCGCGTACGTCGGGAGAGCGGCAACTTCCGCTCTTTTAGTGATTTACTTGGGACGAATGAAGTCCGCAGCCAGTTTCCCGAAATCTCATTCGAGTGAGGTAGTAAGTGAACGCGAAGATTCTGTACACGCCGATCCTGAAAGGGAAGGCAAACGACCTCAAGGCGCTGGGCAAACTGCCGCGTTCTCTGACCCCGCACGTGCATCCACTCGTCGAGCTTTTATCGCCGAACGAAGGAGAAACCGTCGAAGCATCCTGCGTCCGATTCGCCCATCAACTTCGCAAGCACTGCCCGCTGCAGCAGGTAAGCGTTGACTTGCACTCGATTACTCCGACGCACACGACGGATGACGGGAGTCCAGCGCTCGAAGCGTTGTGCTCGAACCTTCGCGGGTTGGGCATTCCCTTCACGCCCGTATTCGGCTTTGACCACGAACCCGAGCTGTGGGAGCGTGTCGGCAAGATTGCCGCCCGAGCAGGACGCGGTCTGACCTTTCGGCTCAAGATCGATGACGTTGAGGCTGGCGAGGACACGATTGCCGACTTGATCGAGAGGCTTCGAGACTTCCAAGTTCCTGCGGCAGAAACGAACCTCTTGATCGACCTTGAATCGGTCGGCAATCTCGATGCGGTTGCCCTCGTGGGCTTGCGGGGACTAACTCAGGAGTTTGTTGACGCCACGCTCTCCGCAGCGAACTTCCGGCTCGTTTCTGTGATCGGGTCGAGCATGCCTAAGGATGTCGGTGAAGTGCCCAAGGATGGCTGCATGCCCTACTATCGGAAGGAAATGCCGCTTTGGCTAAGCGTGGCATCCGGCGCACGCTCAGAACTCATCGCCTTCGGCGACTATGGCGTCATCCATCCGAACTTCTCCGACAAGATCATTGCGACGAACGCGAACGCGAAGATTCGCTACACGAAGGGCCTGCACCAACACGTTTTTCGTGGCTATAACCTAAAGCAAGGGCAGAAGTACGGTCAATACCACGATTTGGCGCAGCGAGTTGTCGAGTCCTCGGTATACATTGACCGCGATCATTCCTACGGTGATGAATACGTGTGGCGCTGTGCGAATCGCGAGGTCGGTTGCGGAAACCTAGGAACGTGGGTTGAAGTCGACATGAATCACCACATGGTCTACGTGGCGGCACAGTTGCCCAGGCTTGTGAACCAAGTTGCCGCTGGCGTCAGCGCCAACGACTTACTCGCATTGGCGGCATAGCAAGTCGGGCTCAACAGCCTGTTTGGCATACGGCGTCAGCTTTGCCCGCAGGTTGAAGTCGCTCGAGGTCCGTAGGCGAAGGACGGCAACCGCCGCTAAGCGGTTGCTCTGGCGGCGGGCCTCAATCTCCAGAAGGTCGCCCTTCCACCCCCAAGTCCCGCAAGCCCCAGTGACCTGCCCCCAGCGCCGCCTCAGACCGCCGTGGCGCTGCGCGAGTCGTTGCGCTGGCGTTCTGCGCTCGGCGTGCAGCCGTACTGGCTGCGGTAGCAGCGCGAGAAGTGCGGCGGCGACTCGAAGCCGCAGGCCACCGCGATTTCCATGATCGACAGGTCGGTCTGCAGCAGCAGCGCGCGTGCCCGGCGCAGTCGCGCTTCGAGGTAGTACTTGGACGGCACGGTGCCCATGTGGCGCTTGAACAGGCGCTCGATCTGGCGCCGCGACACGCCCACCTTGTCGGCCACGATGTCCAGCGACAGCGGCTCCTCGATGTTGGCCTCCATCAACTCGGCGGCCTGCAGCAGGTGATGGTGGAAGACGCCGACCTGGGCCTGCAGCGGCACGCGCTGGCGATCGCGCACGCCGCGCCGGCGATCGACGATGAACTGCTCGCAGATCGACGCCGTGACCGCCTGGCCGTACTGGTCGCCGATGATGTGCAGCATCAGGTCCATCGGTGCGATGCCGCCCGAGCTGGTGTAGCGGTCGCGGTCGATGCTGTAGACCTGCTCGCAGAGGTCGATCGCCGGAAACTCCTCGCGCAGCGCCGGCTGGTCTTCCCAGTGGATCACGGCCTTGCACTTGTCGAGCAGCCCGGCCTTGGCCAGCACATAGCCGCCGGTGCACAGCGAGCCGAGCGGCACATGGTGCTGGGCCAGGCGCCGCAGCGTGCCGAGCACGGCGGGCGTTGCACAGCGCCGCACATGGATGCCGCCGCAGACGAAGACGATGTTGGGCGCGCCCATGTCTTCCACCGACCGTGTCGGTGACAAGCTGAGGCCGTTGCTGGCCGGCGTGGGCTGGCCGTTCTCGCTGACGATCGTCCACTCGTAGGCCTCGCGGCCGAGCACCCGGTTGGCCATGCGCAAGGTCTCGATGGCCGCACTGAGCGCGATGAAGGTGTAGTGGGGCAGGGTGAAGAAGGCATAGCGCTGCCGCGGCGGCGGTTCGGGGACCGCGGGTGCGACAGGTTTGGAGGGCGGCATGGCGGCAATTTACGCCATTTGTCGGTGCCGCCGGCTCGGTGGCGTCACCATGTCAGGCAATGTCGCTTGCGGAGCAGGAGCACGCATGCGGCCTGTCGATACTGGCGTGATCTGCGGCCGTGGCCGCCGGCAATGACTCGGAGACCGCGATGGATACAGCACCTCAGGCCGACCCCCCTCGCGCACGTCGCGGCGGCGGCCGCGAAGCCAAGCGCGCCGCGCGCAGCGCGCGCAGCACCCATTCGGTGCCCTACATCACGCGCCACATCCCGGTCTACGAATTGCTGGGCGAGGAGGGCCTGGCCCTGCTCGAGCGCAATGCCGACACCATCCTCGAAGAGATCGGCATCGATTTCCGCGACGACGCCGAAGCGCTGGCGTTGTTCCGCCAGGCCGGTTGCGACGTCAACGGCGAGCGCGTGCATTTCCCGCGCGGCTTGGCGCGCCAGCTGGTGCAGGCCAGCGCGCCGCGCGAGTTCACGCAGCATGCGCGCAACCCGGCCCGCTCGGTGCAGATCGGCGGCGCCCACACCGTGTTCGCCCCGGCCTACGGCTCGCCCTTCGTGCGCTGCCTCGACAAGGGCCGCCGCTACGCGACGATCGAGGACTTCCGCAACTTCGTCAAGCTCGCGTACGTGTCGCCGTCGATCCACCACTCCGGCGGCACGATCTGCGAGCCGGTGGACCTGCCGGTCAACAAGCGCCACTTCGAGATGGTGTACTCGCACATGAAGTGCAGCGACAAGCCCTTCATGGGCTCGGTCACGCACCCCGAGCGCGCGCAGGACACGGTGGAGATGGCCAAGCGCCTGTTCGGCGACGATTACATCGATCCGGCCACGGGCAAGCCGAAGACGGTGATCGTCAACCTGATCAACGCCAATTCGCCGATGAACTTCGACGAGACGATGCTCGGCGCGGCCAAGGTCTATGCGCGCAACAACCAGGCCACGATCATCACGCCCTTCATCCTGGCCGGCGCGATGTCGCCGGTCACCGTGGCCGGCACGGCCGCGCAGACGCTGGCCGAAGCGCTGGCCGGCATGGCCTTCGTGCAGCTCGTCAATCCGGGCGCGCCGGTGGTGTTCGGCAGCTTCGCGTCGAGCATCTCGATGCAGTCGGGCGCACCGACCTTCGGCACGCCCGAGCCGGCCCTCGTGCTCTACATCATGGCTGCGCTGGCGCGGCGCCTGGGCGTGCCGTTTCGCTCCGGCGGCAGCCTGTGCGCGTCGAAGGTGGCCGATGCGCAGGCCGCGTTCGAGTCGGCCGCCACGCTGCTGCCGACCTGCCTGGCGGGCGTGAACTTCGTGCTGCACACCGCGGGCTGGCTCGAGGGCGGCCTGTCGATGGGCTACGAGAAGTTCGTCATGGACGCCGATCAGGCCGGCATGATGCACACGCTGCTGGCCGGTGTGGACCTGTCCGAAAACGGCCAGGCCCTGGATGCCATCCGCGAAGTCGGGCCCGGCAAGCATTTCCTCGGCTGCAGCCACACCCAGCTCAATTTCGAGAACGCCTTCTACCGCTCGCCGCTGATGGACAACAACAGCGTCGAGCAATGGCAAGAGGAGGGCGCCAAGGACATGGCGCAGCGCGCCAACGCGCGCTGGAAAGCGCTGCTGGCCGAATACGAGGCGCCGCCGCTGGACGCGGCGGTCGACGAGGCCATCGTCGACTACATGGACCGCCGGCGCGCCTCGTTCCCCGACTCCAACGTCTGATACGAGTAGGCGTTCAATCGCATAGCAACCGTTCGGGCTGAGCTTGCATTTCCGATCATCCTGAGCTTGTCGAAGGAAGCCCTGGCGAGGCACTTCGACAGGCTCAGTGCGAACGGGCACGGGCTGTCCTCGACGACGCAAGAAAAAAAGCGCCCCGACCATCGGCCGGGGCGCCTCGACAGCGTGGTGGGTCCGCGGACTACTTCTTGGCGGCGGCCCGGGCCTGTGCCAGCCAGCCGTCGTAGGTCTTCTGGTTGGCCTTGACCCAGGCGTCGACGTGGCGGTCGATGTCGTCGCTCGACTTCTCGCCGTCGTTCATGCGCGTGTTCTGGGCGTTGATGTCGTTGACGTCGAGCTTCATGATCTCGAACAGCTTGCCGGCATCCGGGTGGGCCTGGACGAACGCCTTGTTGGCGACGATCTGCTGGTTGTTGACCTGGAAGCCGTAGTCCTTGCCGTTGGGCAGCTTGGTGCTCACGTTCTTGTTCTCGCCGGGCTGCGACGAAAACGGCACCTCGAGCCAGACCACGTCCTTGCCCGGGACCAGCACGCCGCTGACCCAGTACGGGGTCCAGGTGTAGTACAGGATCGGCTGGCCGGCCTTGTTGCGCGCGATCACGTCGGCGATCAAGGCCGCGTAGGCGCCCTGCCTGTGGGTCACGGTGTCGCGCAGCTTGAAGGCCGTGAGCTGATGCTCGATGACCTTCTCGCAACCCCAGCCCGGCACGCAACCGGCGAGGTCGGCCTTGCCGTCGCCGTCGGTGTCGAACAGCTTGGCGATCTTCGGATCCTTGAGCTGGCCGAGGTTGGTGATCTTGTACTTGTCGGCGGTCTTCTTGTCGATCAGGTAGCCCTGCAGCGCGTCGCGGGAGTACACACCCTTGCGCGAGAGCTTGTCGTCGCCGCCGGCGTTCTTGTAGAAATCGTTGTGCAACGGGTTCCAGCCGTCGGCCAGGAAGGTTGCATCACCGGTGCCGATGGCGAGGAAGCCGGTTGCGTATTCGATCTCCTTGATCGGCTTGACGTCGTAGCCGAGGCTTTTCAGCGCGTGCATGACGATGCGCGTCTGGAAGGTTTCTTCCTGGATCGAGCTTTGCACCGGTTGCACCGTCACGCCTTTGCCCGGCATGGCGTTTTGCGCTGTGGCCAACGCCGCAGCCGCAGACATCAGCACCAGCGCGCCAATGCGTTTGTTCATCATTCTCTTCATTCAATGCTCCTCATCTGACAGTGGATTGGTTGGGGGGAGATAACTGCGCTTGTGCAGTGCTGTCGTCATGCCGTCGCAGTCTTTTGAGGGGCAGCCACGGCGCTGTCGGCCTTCTTGCTCTGCTGCATGACCTTGCTGGTACGTCGACGCGAATCCTTCCGTTGACTGATGGCCTGCGTCATGCGATCGAGAACGATCGCCATGACCACGATGCCGACGCCGCCGACGGTGGCCAGACCCATGTCCAGCCGACCGATGCCGCGCAGCACCATCTGACCCAGACCGCCCACGGCAATCATCGAAGCAATGACCACCATCGACAACGCCAGCATCAGCGTCTGGTTGACGCCCGCCATGATGGTCGGCATGGCCAGCGGCACCTGCACCTTGGTCAGCATCTGCCACGGCGAGGCACCGAAGGAGCGCGTGGCCTCGACCAGATCGGGGCGCACCTGCCGGATGCCCAGGTTGGTCAGGCGGATCAGCGGCGGCAGGGCAAAGATGATCGTCGTCACCACGCCCGGCACGTTGCCGATGCCGAACAGCATCACCACCGGCACCAGATAGACAAAAGCCGGTGTCGTCTGCATGGCGTCCATCACCGGTCGCAGCACCGACTGCAACTTGTCGCTGCGCGCCGATGCAATGCCCAGCGGCAGGCCGATGATCAGGCAGAAGAATACCGAGGTCAGCACCAGCGACAGCGTGATCATCGATTCGTTCCAGGCGCCGATGAGGCCGATGAAGAGGAACGACGCAATGCTGCCGACGGCGAGTTTCACGCCGCTGGCACGCCAGGCGAGCACGCCGATGATGATCAGCATGAGCGGCGGCGGCACCGCCAACAGCCACGACTCGACCGTATTGAGCGTCGAGTCGATGGGCACGCGCACGGCCTGGAAGGCCGGGCGGAAGTGCGTGACGATCCAGTCGAGCGCCGTGACGACCCACTGGTCGAGCGGGATCACCGAGTGGGCAAACGGGTGCCAGAAGTCGAACGCCGCCGCCGCAGCCGGTTGGGCGGCCTGCGACAGGAAGCCGCCTGCGCTGCTGGCGGCCGGCGCCCCCCACAGATCCGCCGCCGGTGCCGATGCGGCCTGGGCCACGACCACCGCGGGCTCGGCGACGGTTGCTGCAAGTACGGTGGACGTCGTGGACATCGCAGACTCCTGTAGTGTCGTCGTCGTGGCGGCGATCATGCTGCAGCCCGCTGGCCGAGGAACTCGACGACGAGGCGGCGCGTCACGGCGCCTTGAAAGCGGCCGTCGTCATCCACCACCGGCAGGCCATGCTCGCAGGCCGCGAGCTGGCGGTAGATCTGGTAGACCGGTGTCGTTGCGGCCAACGGCTCGACGTTGTTGATGCAGGCGTGCTCCAGATCGGACTCGGTGTCCAGCGCGATTTCGGCGCGCAGACTCGTGCGCGAGACGACGCCGCAGTAGCGGCGGTCCTTCTCGACGACGAAGCCGTGCTCGCGCCCGCACGTGCTCAGGCGCTCCAGCGCGCCCTCGGCGCTGACCTTGCCGAGCACGAAGGTGGTTTCGCTGGGCATGTCGGCCAGCTCGCCGGCAGAGAACACATGCGACACGTCGACGTTCTTGAAGAAGGCGCGCACGTATTCGGTGGCCGGGTTCTTGACGATCTCTTCGGCCGTGCCGACCTGCACCACGACGCCGCCTTCCATGATGGCGATGCGGTCGCCGATGCGCAGCGCTTCGTCGATGTCGTGCGAGATGAAGACGATGGTGCGCTTGTCGCGTTCCTGCAGCTTGATCAGCTCGTCCTGCATGCCCATGCGGATCAGCGGATCGAGAGCCGAGAAAGCCTCGTCCATCAACAGGATGGTCGGGTTGTTGGCCAGCGCGCGTGCCAGGCCGACGCGCTGCTGCATGCCGCCCGAGAGTTCGCCCGGGTAGCTGTGGGCCCGCTCCGCCAGCTCGACCTGCGTCAACGCGGCCATCGCCTTCTTTTCGCGCGTCGACCGGGGTTCGCCCGCCAGCTCGAGGCCGAACGCGGTGTTCTGCAGCACCGTCAGGTGCGGCATCAAGGCAAACGACTGGAACACCATGCTGATGTGCTTGCGGCGGAACTCCCGCAGCTCCTTGTCGTTCATCTTCGCGATGTCGACGCCGTCGAACAGCACCTGGCCTTCGGTCGGGTCGATCAGGCGGTTGAGCAGCCGCACCAACGTCGATTTGCCCGAGCCGGACAGGCCCATGACGACAAAGATTTCACCCTCGCGCACTTCGAACGACGCATCGCTGACGCCCAGGGTGTGGCCCGTGCGCGCAAAGACTTGCGCTTTGTCGACGCCCTCGTGAACGAGCTTCATGGCCTCCGCGGGGTTGGGCCCGAACATCTTGTACAGGTTCTTGATCACCAGCCGTTCTTTTGCGGGGGCGTCTTGCACGGCGGTTCCTTTCCTGCGGGCGACAAGTGTCGGCAATGTAGCCAGCAAGTCCGGCCCGGGTTGTCCAGACGCGACTTGCATGAGCAGGATATCGCCAGGGCGAGGGGCGCCACGGGGATCGAAAACCCTTAGCGCAGCAACAGCACGCAGCGGCCGCCGGCAACGGGCTGCAGCCGGGCCCGCGTCGCGTGAGCCTGGCCTTCCTTGGCGGCGATCCACTCCATCGTGCCGGCGAACCAGCCTTCGAGCACGCCGACGAGCACGCGCCGCGACAGCGCGTCGCAGCGCGAGGGCAGGGCCACATCCAGCTCGGCCGTGCCGCACTGCGTGTCGACCGTCAGCAGGCGCACATGCCCCCAGCCCCAGGAGCCACACCGCCGCGCGGCGTGGGCCAGCATCGACGCACCGCCGATGCTCCAGCGCGCCGCTTCGGCGTCGCACCACACTGCAGCGCGCTGACGCGCTGCGGCGCGCACCGCCATCGGATCGCAGGTCCGCAACGCCGGCACCGACAAGTCGACCTGCAGCGCAGCGTCCTGCGACCAGCGGCCCGTCAGCGGGTCGAACTGCGACAGGCTTGAGCGCCCCCGTTGCAGCGCGGCGTACCGCGAACCGTTGGCCGTCATGGATGGCATGCTATGCAGGCCGGCCAGCCAGCGGCGACGCGATTGCGACGCCGTCGTGCTCAATTCCGACTGTTGCATTCAGCGCTTGATCGCGACCCGCGGTCGGTTGCAGTCAATCCGACGTCGCGGTGCGTCTGGCAATCGGCCCCGCCAAGGCCAACGATCGACGCCACTGCCTCGCAGGTTTCAGGACCCACAATCCACCATGGCCGTCAGCGTCTTCGACCTTTTCAAGATCGGCATCGGGCCGAGCAGCTCGCACACCGTCGGGCCGATGCGAGCGGCGCGGCTGTTCGCATTGCGCCTCGAGCACGAGGGGCTGCTCGATCGCGTGGCGCGCGTGCAGTCGCAGCTCTACGGATCGCTCGGCGCCACCGGCAAGGGCCACGGCAGCGACAAGGCCGTGCTGCTGGGCCTGGCCGGGCACGAGCCCGACACGGTGGACGTGGAGGCAGTGCCGGCGCTGCTCGAGGCCGTCCGTGACGGCAAGCGGCTCGAACTGCTCGGCCGCCACGGCATCGCCTTCAACGAGCGCGACGACCTGAAGTTCCACCGCCGCGAAACGTTGCCCTTCCACGCCAACGGCATGCGCTTCAGCGCGTTCGATGGCGATGGCGCCGAGCTGTCCAGCCGCGCCTACTACTCGGTCGGCGGCGGCTTCGTGGTCAGCGACGAGGTCGCAGCCGACGGCAGCAAGCAAAAGGCCATCGTGCCCGACACCACGGCGCTGCCCTTGCCCTACAACAGTGGCGAGCGGCTGCTCGAGATCACGCGCCAGACCGGCCTTTCGATCGCCCAGGTGATGCGCCGCAACGAGCTGACCTGGCGCAGCGACGCCGAGATCGACGCCGGCCTGCTCAAGATCTGGCAGGTCATGCAGGACTGCGTGGTCCGCGGCTGCCGCACCGACGGCGTGCTGCCCGGCGGCTTCAAGGTCAAGCGGCGCGCGGCGGGGCTGCACCGCGCGCTGACCGCCAACCCCGAGGCTGCCACGGACGGGACGCAGGCCCGTCCTTGGGGCGGACCGGGCGACCCGCTGCAGGTCATGGACTGGATCAACCTGTACGCGCTGGCGGTCAACGAAGAGAACGCCGCCGGCGGCCGTGTCGTCACCGCGCCGACCAACGGCGCGGCCGGCATCGTGCCTGCCGTCCTGCACTACTACACCCGCTTCGTGAATCCTGCCCCCGCGACGCCAGGCGTCGGCCCCGCCGAGGGGGGCGCGGTCGGCTTGGGACGGCCCGGCGCCGACCGGGGCGCCACCGACCGCGGCGTCATCGACTTCCTGCTCACCGCCGCGGCCATCGGCATCCTCTACAAGGAAAACGCCAGCATCAGCGGCGCCGAAGTCGGCTGCCAGGGCGAGGTCGGCGTGGCCTGCTCGATGGCCGCCGGCGCCTTGTGCGCGGTCATGGGCGGCACGCCGGAGCAGGCCGAGAACGCGGCCGAGATCGGCATGGAGCACCACCTCGGGCTGACCTGCGATCCGGTCGGCGGGCTGGTGCAGATTCCCTGCATCGAGCGCAATGCGATCGCGTCGGTGAAGGCGATCAATGCCGCGCGCATGGCCTTGCGCGGCGACGGCACGCATCACGTCAGCCTGGACAAGGTCATCAAGACGATGCGCGAAACCGGCGCCGACATGATGACCAAGTACAAGGAAACCGCACGCGGCGGACTGGCGGTGAACATCGTCGAGTGTTGAGCGGGCAGGGCGCAAGTCGCCATCTGACACGCTGTCGCATTTTGAACATCTCGTGTCTGCCATGCGCATGCGGGTCGGCCGCCGGGACCGACAATGGCGGCCAATCCGGCTTGCCCCTCGCCGGGCGAGGAGACCCCACACGGACACGAGCCCATTGCTGCCGGCCACCGATCTGGCGCGGGCCGCCGCACAGCCCTGGTCGGCCGACGACGAATGGCTGCTGTGCGTGCAGACGCGCCAGGAGACGCGCGACGTTCGCAGCTTCGTCTTTCGGGCGGAAACGCCGCGCAGCTTCCGCTACCGCCCGGGTCAGTTCCTGACCTTTGCCCTCGACATCGACGGCCAGCGCATCGAGCGCTGCTACACGATGGCTTCGTCGCCGACGCGCCCGGACACGGTATCGATCACCGTCAAACGCGTGCCCGGCGGTCCGGTGTCGAACTGGCTGCACGACCACCTGCGGCCCGGCATCCGACTGTCGGCGCGCGGGCCCGGCGGCGAGTTCAGCTGTTTTGGCCCCGGCGCGGCGCCGGGGCGAGCGCTGCTGTTTTTGTCAGGCGGCAGCGGCATCACGCCGCTGATGTCGATGTCGCGCGCCTTGCACGACCTGGCCAGCGACATCGACGTGCTCTTCGTGCACGCCGCGCGCACGCCGCTGGACGTGATCTTCGCTGACGAGCTGGTGCTGATGTCGCGCCACCTGCCGCGCTGGCGGCACGCGCTGGTCTGCGAACAGCGCGGCGAGGCGGCGGCCTATGCCGGCCTGCTCGGACGCCTCAACCTGCCGCTGCTGCAGTCGGTCGCGCCGGACTTCATGCAGCGCGACGTCTACTGCTGCGGTCCGGCACCGATGATGGCCGGCGTGCGCGAGATGTTGCGCCTCGCCGGTTATGCGATGGCGCACTATCACGAAGAGAGCTTCGCCTTCGAGGCGCGCTCGGTCGCCGCCGAAACCGGCGAGCAGGCCGCGTCGCCCGCGACGGGGGCAGCCGTCACGGACTTCGAAATACGCTTTGCGCGCAGCGATCGCGCCTTCCGCTGCACCGCCGACCAGACGATCCTCAAAGCCGCCACCGCCGCCGGCCTTCGCGTGCCGTTCTCGTGCGCACAAGGTGTGTGCGGCACCTGCCGCACCCTGAAGACGAGCGGTGAGGTGGACATGCAGCAAGGCGGCGGCCTGCGCCCGCGGGAAGTCAACCAGGGCTGGATCCTGCCCTGCTGCAGCAAGCCCCTGGCCAATGTGGTGCTGGATCGATGAACGCAATCGAAAGACCGAGATGAAGACGACGATCGAAGGCGCTCCGACGCACATCGGCTTCATTCTCCTGAGCCAGTACTCGATGATCGCCTTCGTCAACGCGGTCGAGGTGCTGCGCATGGCCAACCGGGTCAGCGACCGCACGCTGTACAGCTGGTCGGTATGCCACGCCAAGGCCGATACCGCGGCGAGCAACGGACTGGCGTTGCAGGCCAACGCGAGCGTGCGCGACCTCGACGCCTGCGAGATGGTGTTCGTCTGCGGCGGACTGGACGTCGAGGCCGCCTCGACGCCGCCGATACGCGAGGATCTGCGACGGCGCGCGGCGCGCGGCCAGGCGCTCGGCGGCCTGTGCACCGGCGCCTATGTGCTGGCCAGCGCCGGCGTGCTCGACGGTTACCGCTGTGCGATCCACTGGCAGAACATGGCAACGCTGCGCGAAGCCTTCCCGACGGTGCAGTTCGGCCACGACATCTACCAGCTCGATCGCGATCGCTGCACCGCTTCCGGCGGCATCGCGCCGCTGCACATGATGGTGCATCTGGTCATGCTGCGACACGGCCGACGCCTGGCGATGGCCATCTGCGAACACTTCGTGCTCGACCGAGTGCGCGCCAGCGACGAGCGCCAGCGCATGCCGCAGCCCGAGTGCATCGGACCGGGCTACCAGCATCTGGCCGACGCCTGCGAGATCATGGCCTCGAACATCGAAGACCCGATGCCGCTGACCGAGTTGGCCGGCGCGCTCGGCATCTCGCTGCGCCAGCTCGAGCGCCTGTTCCGCCGCTACAAGGACAGCGCGCCGGCGCAGTACTACCTGAGCCTGCGGCTGCACCAGGCGCGCGAGTTGGTGCGCCACACCAGCCTGACCGTCACGCAGGTGGCGCTGGCCTGCGGCTTCCAGTCGTCGTCGCACTTCTGCCGGGCCTACCGCACGCTGTTCGGCCATGCGCCGAGGCAAACGCGCAAGCACGAGTTGCCGGTGTACGCACCGGCCCTGGCTATCGGCCGCGGTTCAGCCGACGCGGCGAGCCCAGTTCTCGGCAAAGCGCCGGCAGTACCAGTCGACCCACTGCGCGGGCCCGTGTTCCACCAGCGGTGAGAAGCTGCCGGCGTCGAAGCCGGGAGCGCGGATGCCGGCATGGCACTCTCCAACCAGCCGCGCGTCCTGGGCGTTGGTGGCCTCCCAAACGGCGATGACATCACGCAGTTGGTAGTCGCGCCCTTCCTGGGCCTGGCCGTGCAGCAGCCACTTGGTCGTCACTTCGGTCTTGTCGGCCGCGATCGGCAGGACACGAAACGTGATCATGTAGTCCGGCATGACGTGGTTCCACGTGTTGGGATAGTGGAAGTACAGCAGGTTGCCGGTGTTGAGCCCGCGCGTGTCCGTGAGCAGATGGTTCGTCACGGCGAGCCGGCCATCGAGCGTCTGGCTGACGGCCTGGCCGGACAGGGGGATGCGCACGATGCGGTGCTGACCATCGTCGGACACGCTCAGC
Source organism: uncultured beta proteobacterium (assembly GCA_963706685.1). Lineage (GTDB taxonomy): Bacteria > Pseudomonadota > Gammaproteobacteria > Burkholderiales > Burkholderiaceae_C > CADEEN01. The sequence continues at coordinate 40,359 of CAVPMY010000014.1, read as the reverse complement.
CGCGACGGGAATCCGGCGGCCTCGCAGCGCTCGCCAAAGCGCCGCTCCTCTTCGTTCGCCGGGTCGTCGACGGCGGCCACGCTGAGCGTCTCCTGGAACGAGTTCATCAGCTCCGGGTGATTCGCATCGCAGTGGTAGCACTCGCGGTTGTTTTCCCAGACCAGCTTCCAGTTGCCGTCCTCCACCGTCGTCGTCTGGTGAATAACCTTGGCATCGGCCAGGGCGTAAGGGGCCAGGAAGCGGCCGAGTTCGCTCTCGAACGCCTGCAGCGACTTGGCCGGCGTGGGTGCCAGGCAGACGAAGATGTAGATGCCGCTGACATGGCAGTGCACCCGCTGCAGCCCCTTGTCCTCGCGCGTGAAACCCTCGCCCATGTGGGCGGCATGCAGCAACTGGCCGTCCAGGCCATAGGTCCAGCCGTGGTAGGGGCAGACGAAGCGCCCGACATCGCCCTGCGCCTGGCTGCACAGCCGGCTGCCGCGGTGGCGGCAGCGATTGACGAAGGCGTTGATGCCACCCTGTTCATCGCGCACGACGAGGACCGGGTAGTCGCCGATCTGCACGGTGAAGAATTGTCCGTCCGCGGCAATCTCGACCGTGTGGCCGACGAACAGCCACTCGCGGTACCAGATCGTCTCGAGATCGGCCGCATACATCTCGGCACCCACATAGGCCTCGCGCGGCAGCATGCCCATGCGCCGCCGGGCCTGGATCAGGGTCATCGGGTCGAAAGGTCGGTGCAGCGCGATGGTCGCTGCTTGCTGCAGGCAGGCAAGGTCATGTCGTTCATGGTCGAAGGGTTGCAATATTCACTTGTCGGCGCCGGCGCGCCGTTCGCGGTGGGCGATCACCCGGTTGGCCGCCCAGGTGGTCCACGGGCCGGGCAGGACGAAACTCGGTGCCGGCTGTGCCAGGCGCGATTGCAGGGCCTTGCTGTCGACGCCGCACAGCAGGTCGGCGGCGAGCACGCCCGACAGCGTGCTCTGCACGGTGCCCAGGCCGTTGCAGCAGCAGGCGCTGATCAGGCCCTCGTCGATGCGGCCGAAGGCGTTGACGTCGTTGCGGCTGAGGCACAGCGCGCCGCCCCAGAAGTGTTCCATCGGCACGCCCGTCAGCGTCGGGAACCGTGCATCGAGACTGCGCCGGTGGTCGGCGCGCGCGGCGGCGAGCACGTGCTCGTCCACCGTCATCGACGGCGCGAAGTGAAAGCGGTTGCGCACCAGCAGGCGCGGGCCCTGCGCACTGTCGATGCGGCGCAGCGTCGTGCCCATCGGGTCGGCCGGCGTCATCGCCCAGGTCGCCGCGCCGCCGAGGTTGCGCTGTTCGGCGGCATCGAGCGGCCGCGTCATCGACGCGAACGTGAAGACATGCATCAGGCGGTTGCGGTACAGGCCGAACGATTGCACATGGCCGTTGACCGCCAGGATCACCGCCGGCGCCGACACGCTGCCGCCGGCGCATTCGACATGCCACGCCGACCCCTGCCGATGCAGCGCCCGCACCGGCGAGGCTTCGCGGATGTCCACCTGCCGCGACAAGCCACGTGCCAACGCCTGCACGAACTGCGCCGGCTGCAGCAGCACCGTGCCGGGTGTCGCCAGGCCGCTGCGGTAGTAGCGGCTGCCGGTGACCTCGTGCATCGCGCGCGCGTCGAGCCACTCGTGCGGCTCGCCCAGGGCCTTCAGCGTCTGCGCGTAGGCGGCGTTGGCGCGTTCGCCGGATTCACCGGCCGCGGCGTTGATCTTGCCGGAGCGCTGGAATGCCGTGCGATCGATGTCCAGCGATTCGACGAGCGCCGCCGCGTACGTGATCGCCTGCCGGTTCAGTTCGATCTGCTGGCGATCGGCGCCGTCGTCCTTGTGGTACGACGACGCGGTCAGCACATGCGGCAGGTCGATCATGAAGCCGGAGTTGCGACCGCTCGGCCCCTCGGCGATGCGCTGTGCTTCGAGCACCACGATGCGCCAGTTTGGTTGCAATGCATGCAACCGGTGCGCGGCGAACAGGCCGGCGAAACCGCCGCCGATGATCACGACGTCGGCGCTGATGGGCTCGGCCAGCGCCGGGTAGCTGCGCAATTGCTCGGGCAGCAGGATGGCGCGCCAGCCGGTCACGCCCGGGTTCGCCGGCTGCCGCCGCACGCGCAACGCGCGCGCCGGGGCTGTCGTCGCGCCGCGCACCGGCTCAGGCCAGCGTGTCGTCGCCTGCGGGGTCACCGAGATCGATCCAGATCGTCTTCAGTTCGGTGTACTGGTCATGCGCGAACACCGATTTGTCGCGGCCGCCGAACCCGGACTGGCGGTAGCCGCCGAACGGTGTCGTGGCGTCGCCTTCGCCGAAGCTGTTGATCGTCACCGTGCCGGCCCGGATCGCCCGCGCCAGCCGCAGCGTGGTCCGGCCATCGCGGCCGTAGACCGACGCGGCCAGGCCGTAGGGTGTGTCGTTGGCCACCTGCAGCGCCTGGTCGACGGTGTCGACCGTGATCACGCACAGCACCGGCCCGAAGATCTCCTCCTGCGCCAGCGCATCGCTTGATGCCACGCCGTCGATCACCGTCGGCGCGACATGGGTGGCGGTGGTGGTGCCGCCGGCGACGATCTGACCAGGCCGCGCCAGTTGCAGATAGCGTGACACCTTGGCGTGGTGCTCGGCATCGACCAGCGCGCCGATGCGGGTGCGCGGATCCAGCGGGTCGCCGACAGGCCACTCCTGCAGGCGCGTGGCGATCAGGTCCAGCAGGCGCGCCTTGACGCCGCGCTGGACGATCAGGCGCGAGGTGGCCGAGCAGTTCTCGCCCATGTTCCAGAACGCGCCCTGGACGATCTGGCCGGCCACCCGGTCCAGCGGCTCGGCATCGTCGAGCACCAGCGCCGGGTTCTTGCCGCCGCACTCGAGCACCACCTTCTTCAGGTTCGAATCGGCCGCATAGCGCAGGAAGCGGCGGCCGGTTTCGGTCGAGCCGGTGAAGGACACCATGTCGACATCGGGATGACGCCCCAGCGGCTCGCCGACCTCGGGGCCACTGCCGGTGACGACATGGAACACGCCGCGTGGCAGGCCGGCCTCGATGGCGAGTTCGGCCACGCGCAGCGCCGACAGCGGCGTCTGTTCGGCCGGCTTGCACACCACCGAGCAGCCCGCGGCCAGCGCCGGGCCGATCTTCCAGGCCAGCATCAACAGCGGGAAGTTCCACGGCAGCACCAGGCCGACGACGCCGATCGGCTCGCGCACGATCATCGCGATCGCATCGTCGCGCGCCGGCGCCGTCAGGTCGTAGAGCTTGTCGATCGACTCGGCATGCCAGCGCAGGGTGTGGATGGCGTCGGGCAGGTCGATCTGGACGATGTCGCGGATCGGCTTGCCCGAGTCCAGGCTCTCGAGCACCGCCAGTTCGTTGCGCGAACGCTCCATCAACTTCGCCAGCCGCAGCAGCACCGCCTTGCGCTCGCCGGGCGGGCAGCGGCTCCAGTGTCCTTCGTCGAAGGTCGAGCGCGCACGGGCCACCGCGAGGTCAACGTCGCTGCCGTCGCAGGCCGCCACGTCGGCCAGGCGCTCGCCGCTGGCCGGGTTCAGCGTCGCGAACTGCCGGCCCGATTGCGCCGGGCGGAACGTGCCGTCGATGAAGGCGTTGCCCTCGATGCGCAGTCCGCGGGCGATGGCGCGGTACTCGTCGTGCGTCAGCAAGCCGCTCATCGCCCGGCTCCACGTGCCTTGTGCGACGACAGCGTCTCGACCTTGGCCGATCGAACCTGCGTCGACGTTTCAGCCGCCGCGGACGGCGGCGCCGACAGCGCCTCGATGGTCGTGTTCATGGTCGCGATGACGCTGCGCAGCGAACGCCGGTCGCCATCGTTGAGCGGCCGCAACGGTGCGCGCGGCAGCCCGCCCGGCAGGCCGGCCAGTTCCATGCCGTACTTGATCGCCTGGACGAACTTGCCGCCGCGCTCGAGCTCGGTCATCAGCGGCAGCATCGCGCTCATGATGCGGCGGCCGAGCGTGAAGTCGCCGTCGACGACGCAGGTGCGCCACAGCGCCAGGTGCGCCTGCGGCGCGAAGTTCGACGCCGCACAGACCCAGGATTGCGCACCCCAGGCGAAGAATTCCAACGCCTGGTCGTCCATGCCGCAGGCCATCTGCAGGTGCGGGTAGTCGCGCGCCAGCAGGTGGATGCGGGCCACGTCGCCCGAACTCTCCTTGATGGCGCAGATGTTCGGCCGCACCCCGACGCGGTCGAGAAACTCGCGGCCCATGCCCGCGCCGGTGCGCCCCGGGTAGTTGTAGAGCATCACCGGCAGGCCGGCGGCGCGCTCGACGCGCAGCGCGTGCGTCGCGTTCTCGTGCTCGGTCGGCAGCGCGTAGGGCGGCGTCGAGACCAGGATGGCGTCGAAACCGATCTCGCGCGCGGCTTGCGCATAACCGATCGAATCCTCGGTGCGGATCGCGCCCGTGCCGCCGACGAGCGGCAGGCGTGAGCCGACCACCGCCTTGGCACGACGCATCGTCGCCAGCCGCTCCTCGGTGCTGTGCGCGTAGTACTCGCCGGTCGTGCCGCCGACGACGATGCCGTGCACGCCGGCGGCGACCAGCGACTCCAGCACCGCGCCGAAGGCATCGAAATCGATGCTGCCGTCGCGATCCAGGGGCGTGATCGCCGGGGTGTAGATGCCGTGGAACTTCACGATGAGTCTTCCTTCACCGAGGGCCTCGGATCGCAGGCATTGTCCGAGCGCCGCCGGTCACTCGATTGTGCCGACTGGACACGAACTGGCCGCAATGCGACAGCCACCGGTTTGTGGCCGTGGCGCGCCCGTTCACGCCAGCAGCCCGCGTTCGTAGGGAAACGTCGTCAGCACCTCATGCCCCTGCGCGGTGATCAGCACCTGGTCCTCGAGCTTGACGCCCGGGCCGCCGTCGATGCGGCCGACATAGCTCTCGACGCACAGCACCATGCCCGGCTCCAGGACACCGTCGTGGCCGTAGGCGCTCCAGTGCTGCGGGAAGTAGATCGACGGCGCCTCGTCGCCCATGCCGACGCCGTGGTAGAGCAGGTTGTAGCGGCGGAACCGGCGCTCGTCGTGCTGCAGCGCGCCGTGCGTCAGCTCGTGGAAGGTGATGCCCGGCCGCAGGCGCTCGGTGTTGACCCTCACCTGCTCGTGCGCGAGGCAGTACAGATCACGCTGTTCGGCACTCGCCGGCCGGTCACCGGCCAGCCAGGTGCGCGACATGTCGCACATGTAGCCGTAGGCGCCCACCAGGTCGGTGTCGAAGGCAACCAGGTCACCGTCCTCGACGAGGCGGCTGCTGCACTCCTGGTACCAGGGGTTGCAGCGCGGACCCGACGACAGCAGCCGCGTCTCGAGCCACTCGCCGGCGCGCGCGATCACGCCGGCGTGCAGATGGGCCCACAGCTGCTGTTCGCTGATGCCGGGGCGCAGGTGTTCGCGCATCTGCTGCATGGCGCGCTCGCAGGCGTGGATGGCGCACCGCATGGCGGCGATTTCCTCGGGCCCCTTGATCGCACGCGCCTGCTCCATCAGCGATTCGCCGTTGACGACCTCGATGCCGCGCGCCCGCAGCGCCGCCACGCCTTCGGGGTTGCAGCGGTCGACGGCCAGGCGCCGCTTGCCGCCGCCGCGGGAATGCACCAGCTCAGCGATCTCGCCGGCCCAGCGCTCGGCGATCTCGGCCACGCGCTGCCCGGCGGCGAAGTGGAACCAGGGCACGCAGGGGCGGATCTCGCTGACGATGTCGCTGTGAGCGCTCAGGTGCTCGCAATGCTCGTGCTCCCACAGCACCACCGGGCCGTCGGCCGGCACCCAGGCGTAGCGGCTGGCGTTGTGCATCAGCCAGACCTGCATGTTGGTGGTGTCGGTGGCGTAGCGCAGGTTCAGCGGGTCATAGAGCAGCACCCCGGCCACGTCGTGCTGCAGCGCCTGGGCGCGCACACGTTCGAGGCGCCCGCGGCGCAGCCGCCCGGCGTCGGGTAGGGCCAGTGCCGCGGCGGCCCATTCGCTCAAGGCGGGTTCGCCCGGGCCGAGGCTGTGACGGTTCAATCCAACAGGCATCTGACAATTCCCGCAGCAGAGAGGTCGCGCAGTGTGCACCGCAGGCGGTCGGCGTGACGCGGCTGCGTGTGGGCCTGTCGTCCCTGGCTCAAAGGGTGTCGTCGGCCGTCAGATCCGTGGCCACGCGGCGTCGCGCCGACAGCCGTTCATGTCGCCCCAAGGACCGCCGCTGCGCCCAAGCTGCGCTGCAATCGCGGCTTTGAAACATTCGGAGCGTGCGATGTCGGAGCCGGGGCGGTACATCCTCAAGGTCAGTTGCGCCAGCCGCATGGGCACGATTGCCCGCCTGTCGACCTTCCTGGCCGAGCGCCGCTGCTACATCGACGAGATGCAGCAGTTCGACGACGTGCTGACGAAGCGCTTTCACATGCGCTGCTCCTTCCGCCCGGACGACGGCCATGCGCCGCCGTTGGAGGTGTTGCGTCGCGAGTTCGAGCAGGTGGTCGCGATCGAGCGCATGGAATGGTCGATGCACGACACGCGCGAGCGCATGCGCGTGTTGCTGATGGTCTCGAAATACGACCATTGCCTGGAAGACCTGCTGTACCGCTGGCGCATCGGCGAGCTGCGCATGGACATCCCGCTGGTCGTGTCCAACCATCCCGATCTGCGCGGCAGCGTCGAGCACGAGGGCCTGCGCTACGAACACCTGCCGGTCACGCCGCAGACCAAAGAGGCGCAGGAACAGCGACTGCTGGCGCTGATCGCCGAGACCGGCAGCGACCTGGTCGTGCTGGCGCGCTACATGCAAATCCTGTCCGACGGCCTGTGCCAGTCGCTGCGCGGCCGCGCCATCAACATCCATCACTCGTTCCTGCCCGGCTTCAAGGGCGCCAAGCCCTACCGCCAGGCGCACGAACGCGGCGTCAAGCTGATCGGCGCCACGGCGCACTACGTGACGGCCGACCTCGACGAGGGGCCGATCATCGAGCAGGTGGTGCAGCGTGTCAGCCACTCCCACACGCCGGAGGCGCTGGTCGCCGTCGGCCGCGACTCCGAGCGCATGGCACTGTCGCGCGCGGTGCGCTACCACATCGAGCACCGTGTCGTGCTCGACGCCCACCGCACCGTCGTCTTCACCTGACCCATCGGCGCCGCCTGTCGCGCGCAGGCAAGAACCCGTCCGTTGCAATCAACGTGCTGCGCCGGCGCTTCCCACAATCACGCCCAGGCCTTAAGGACAAGGACAAGGACACCTGCATCGATGCGCGGCGAGCACTACTCCTGGTGGAGCCTGCTCAAGCATGGCTTGAAGCACCACGACGACTGGGAGCCGGCCTGGCAGCGCACGAAGCTGCAGCCGTCCTATGACGTCGTCATCGTCGGCGGCGGCGGCCACGGCCTGGCCACGGCCTACTACCTGGCCAAGGAGCACAAGATCGGCCGCGTCGCCGTGCTCGAGAAGGGCTGGCTGGGCGGCGGCAACACCGCGCGCAACACCACCATCGTGCGCTCCAACTACCTCTGGGACGAGGCCGCGCTGCTCTATGAGCATGCCTTGAAGCTGTGGGAAGGCCTGTCCGAAGACCTCAACTTCAACGTCATGTTCAGCCAGCGCGGCGTCTTCAACCTCGGCCACTCGCTGCAGGACATGCGCGACATCGAGCGCCGCGTCAATGCCAACAACCTGAACGGCATCGACGCCTTCGTGCTCGACGCCGCCGAGGTCAAGGCCAGAATTCCGCTGATCGACGCCAGCCCGAGCGCGCGCTATCCGGTGCTGGGCGCGAGCTGGCAGCCGCGCGCCGGCGTCGCGCACCACGATGCGCTGGCGCGCGGCTTCGCACGCGCGGCCAATCGCCTCGGTGTCGAGCTGATCGAGAACTGCGAAGTCACCGCCATGGACATCGAGGGCGGCCGCATCCGCGGCCTGCAGACCAGCCAGGGCCCTGTCAAGGCCGATCGTGTCGGCTGCGTCGCCGCCGGGCATTCGTCGCTGCTGGCGGGCATGGCGGGCTTTCGCATGCCGCTGGAAAGCCATCCGCTGCAGGCGATGGTGTCCGAATCCATGCAACGCTGCCTCGACACCGTGATCATGTCCAACGCGGTGCACGGCTACCTGAGCCAGTCCGACAAGGGCGAACTGGTCATCGGCGCCGGCATCGACTCCTACCTCGGCTACGGCCAGCGCGGCAGCCCGCATGTCATCGACCACACCGCCGCCGCGATCATCGAACTGTTCCCGATGTTCTCGCGCGTGCGCATGAACCGGCAATGGGGCGGCATCGTCGACGTCTGCGCCCGACGCCTGCCCGATCATCGGCAAGACGCCCGTCGACGGCCTGTACTTCAATTGCGGCTGGGGTACCGGCGGCTTCAAGGCCACGCCCGGCTCGGGCCATGTCTTTGCGCACACGATGGCCCACGACGAGCCGCATCCGCTGGCCGCGCCGTTCGCGCTCGAGCGTTTCACCAGCGGCCACCTGATCGACGAACACGGCGCCGCCGGCGTCGCGCATTGAGGTCGGCCGATGCTGCAACTGCACTGCCCCTATTGCGACGAACTGCGCGACGAAGAAGAGTTCGCCTGCGCCGGCGAGGCCTTCATCGCCCGACCGGCTGCGCCCGACGAGGTCAGACGACGCCGTCTGGGGCGACTATCTGTTCATGCGCCGCAACCCCAAGGGCTGGTTCTGGGAGCAGTGGCAACACAGCGCGGGCTGCCGCAAGGTGTTCGCCGTCAAGCGCCACACGGCGACCTATGAAGTCGCGGGCAGCTGGACCCTGGCCGAGGCCAAACCGCTGTTCATGGCCGAGTGCGCGAAGGCATCGGCGTGAGCGCGCGCCGGGTCGCCCGCGCGGGCGTGCGCGTGGACACCTCGCGCACGATCGAGTTCAGCTTCGACGGCCAGCGCCTGCGCGGCCACCCCGGCGACACGCTGGCTTCGGCGCTGCTGGCCAACAACGTGCGCCTGCTGGCGCGCAGCTTCAAGTACGGCCGGCCGCGCGGCATCGTCGGCTTCGGCGCCGAGGAGCCGAACGCGCTGGTGCAGATGGAAAGCGGCGCCCACACCACGCCCAACGTCAAGGCGACACAGGCCGAGCTGTATGACGGCCTGGTCGGCGGCGCGCACCTCGGGCACGCCGTCGCTGCGCTGGGACCGCAAGGCGCTGATGGGGCGCTTGGCGTCGCGCTTCATGCCGGCGGGCTTCTACAGCAAGACCTTCAAATGGCCGGCGAGCTGGTGGCCGCGCTACGAGTCGATGATCCGCGGCTTGGCCGGCTTCGGCCACGCACCGGCCGTCGCCGACGCCGAGTGGTACGACCACCTGCATCACCATGTCGATGTGCTCGTCGTCGGCGGCGGCGCCTGCGGCCTGCTCGCCGCCAGGCTGGCCGGGCAGGCCGGGCTGAAGACGCTGCTGATCGACGAGCAGGCCGAACTCGGCGGCTGGCTGCTCTCGGACCCGGGCGCACAGATCGACCAGACGACAGCGCCGCAGTGGCTGGCCGAGACGCGCAGCGAGCTCGCCGCGATGCCGCAGGTGCAGCTGCTGCCGCGCACGACGGCCTTCGGCCTGTACGACCAGAACCTGATGCTGGCGGTGGAGTTGCTGCAGGACCACCTGCCGATCGCCGAGCGCCAGGCCCACCTGCCGCGCCAACGCCAGCACAAGATCCGCGCCCACCACATCGTGCTGGCCACCGGCACCATCGAGCGGCCCCTGGTCTTCGGCAACAACGACCTGCCGGGCGTGATGACGCTGGCCGCGGGCCTGACCTACCTCAACCGCTACGGCGTGCTGGCCGGCGAGAAGGTGCTGATCGCCGGCAACCATGACGGCGTGTACGACGCCGCGGCCGACTTTGCGGCCGCCGGCGCCGCCGTCACCGTGGTCGACGGCCGCGACGGCGGCGCGCCGCGCACCGCCAAGGGCGTGACCGTGCTGCGCGGCCACGGCGTGGCTGAAGTGCTGGGCCGCGGGCGCGTTCGCGGTGCACGCGTGCGCGCGCTGCAGAGCGGCGCGTCGCAGCGCATCGACGCCGACCTCGTGTTGTCGAGCGCCGGCTATGCGCCGACGGTGCACCTGTTCTGCCATGACGGCGGGCGCCCCGCATGGCGCGACGACGTGCAGGCCTTCGTGCTGCCGCGCACGGGACGCAATGGCATCGCTTGCGCCGGATCGGTGACGGGCGCGTTCGAGCTCGGTGATGCGCTGGCGCAGACGACCGAAGCGATGACGCCAATCCTCGCGCACGCTCCCCGGCCCACCGCGCCGCAAGCACCCAAGTGCCCGAAGCTCGTTCGCGAGGCCGCGCTGGCGATGGTGCGCGTGCCCGACGGCAAGCCCGAAGGCCATGGCGCCAAGGCCTTCGTCGACTACCAGAACGACGTCACCGCCGCCGACATCGCGCTCGCGGTACGCGAGAACTACCACTCGATCGAACACGTCAAGCGCTACACCGCGCTCGGCTTCGGCACCGACCAGGGCAAGCTGTCGAACGTCAACGGCGTGCTGCTGACCGCGCAGGCGCTCGGCCGCCCGGTGCCCGAGGTCGGCACCACCACCTACCGCCCGGCCTACACGCCGGTCGCCTTCGGCGCGCTGGCCGGCGCGCTGATCGGCGCCACCTTCGAGCCGCGGCGCATGACGGCGATCCACGCCAGCCACGACGCCGCCGGCGCGGCGTACGAAAACGTCGGCCAGTGGCTGCGGCCCTGGTACTTCGCGCGCGGCAGCGAAGACCTGCACGCCGCGGTGGCGCGCGAATGCCTGGCGGCGCGCAACGGCGTCGCCGTGATGGACGCCTCGACGCTGGGCAAGATCCAGATCGACGGCGCCGACGCGCGCGAGTTCCTGAACCGCGTCTACAGCAACGCCTGGATGCAGCTCGCGCCCGGCAAATGCCGCTACGGCCTGATGCTCGACGAGAACGGCATGGTGATGGACGACGGCGTCACGGCCTGCATCAGCGACACGCAGTTCCACATGACCACGACCACCGGCGGCGCGGCGCGGGTCATGACCTGGCTCGAGCGCTGGCACCAGACCGAGTGGCCCGAGCTGAAGGTCTGGCTGACCTCGGTCACCGACCACTGGTCCACCGTCGCCGTGGTCGGCCCGAAGGCGCGCGACGTGCTTGAAGGCCCTGTGCAGCGACATCGACTTCGCGCCCGACCGCTTCAAGTTCATGGACTGGCGCGACGGCACCGTGGCCGGCGTGCCGGCGCGCGTGTTTCGCATCAGCTTCTCGGGCGAGGTCAGCTACGAGATCAACGTCGAGTCGGGCTACGGGCGCCATGTCTGGGACGCGGTGATGGCCGCCGGCGCGCCGTTCGACATCACGCCCTACGGCACCGAGACGATGCACGTGCTGCGCGCCGAGAAGGGCTTCATCATCGTCGGCCAGGACAGCGACGGCTCGATGACGCCGCTCGATCTCGGCATGGCCTGGGCGCTGTCGATGAAAAAGCCCTACGCCTTCCTCGGCAAGCGTTCGCTGGCGCGCTCGGACACGGCGCGCGAAGACCGCAAGCAACTCGTCGGCCTGCTCACCGAAGACCCGGCCACCGTGCTCGCCGAAGGCGCGCAGGTCATCGAGCAGCCCGGCCCGAGCACCAATGCGACGACGCCGGTGCCGATGCTCGGCCACGTCACCAGCAGCTACCACAGCGCCTTCCTCGGCCGCTCGATCGCGATGGCGGTCGTCGCCGGCGGGACGAAGCGCGAAGGCCAGACGCTCTACGCCTGGGCGCGCGGCAAGAGCACGCCGGTGAAGGTGGCCGCAGAGCGTGTTCGTCGATCCGCAAGCGGAGCGCCAGAGTGCCTGATCACGCGGTCACGCCGACGCTGCGCTCCGCGCTGGCTGACCTGCTGCCCGCGCTGTCATCGCCCGACGCGCAGGCCAAGGCCGGCGTGCGCGCGGCCGAGTGGCCGAACCTCGCCTGCATCGTGCTGCGCGGCCGCGGCGACGATCCCGCCTTTCTGCGCGCCGTGCAAGCCGCTTGCGGCGTGGCGCTGCCGACGCAACCGGGCGCGTACGCCACCACCGCCAACGCCGTCGCGCTGTGGATCTCTCCGGACGAATGGTGGCTGCTCGCCCCACGCGTCGCGCGCGACGGCCTCGTCACCGCGCTGCGCCAGGCTAGCGCGGGCCAGCACGCCCAAGTCGCCGACAACAGCGGCGGCCTCGCCTGCCTGCACCTCGCCGGGCCGCAGCACGTGACCTTGCTGCGCCACTTGAGCCCCTACGACTTCGAGTCGCTGAAAGTCGGCCGCTGCGTCTCGACCGTCGTTCCCAAGGCCGGCATCACCGTGCTGCGCGGCGACGACGATGGCGTGCTGCTGCTGTTCCGGCGCAGCTTCGCCGACTGGATCTGGCGCCTGGTCGAGCGCAGCGCCAAGCCCTATGGCCTGGCGCTGTGCGCGCCGCACGACCTGCCGGCGCCGGGCTTCGCGGCGCTGCACGCGGGCCCCTGATACGAAACAGCGTTCATTCGATTGGAAAGCAAGGTCGGCGAGCGACGCGGTGGGAACTGTGGGCCAACAGAGTCGGAGCGTCGGTAACGGAGACTTTGCTGACGCTCACTTGATCAAACATCGCTTCTCCATATCCTGCGTCAGAGGCTGACCCTGGTCCCGCGATTGGTTCGTCCGCGCGCGCCGCACCTTCTGCTGGACCGGTGCGACCCGCTGGGGCTGCGAGGCCAGCGACCGCCGCAGCGATATGGGCGGCGAGAACACCTGTGGTCACACGGACTCACTGCGCGACCAGCTTGCCCGCACGGTAGCGCCACTCGCCATGCAGCTTGACGCTGGGGCAGCAGCGCACATCCTTGGGGCCGAGCGTGAGCGAATCGACGATGATGGCGCGGGCTGGCTTCGCGCCACAGGCGCCGGCCCTGCTGGACCCGAGAAACGGCGAGTACGCTGAGAGAGCTCGCAGTCGAGTTGCCGAAGGAGGACGTCCAAAGCAGCACGATCTCGGGTTGGCCGTCGCCGTCGAGATCGACCACGCGTGCGGCGTCGGCATTTGTCGACTCGATGCCATCGGGCCGCTTGGCAACGAACTTCTCAACCACGCGCCGCTGTCCGGCGTCGAGCCCGGCCAGCGCATCGCCCTCGGCCCGCGCGGTGACTGGAACGGCCCAGACCCACAGGCCGACCACGACAGCCAAAGTTGAACACACGTAAGCCCGGTCGCCGCTCGCTGCTCTCGTGCTCCTCTCCTGTTGGCGTGCGTTCACGATGGCAAGCCGGCTCGTGTGCAGCCTTGATCGACTTGATCGTTGCGTTAGAAGGGATGAGGTGATGGGCCGTGCAGGAACTCCGCAGCAACAACGCGAGAGAAACTGCGGTTCCTGTAGAAGTTCATTCAATGTGAACTCGGAGCCCGAGAGACTGCATGGGAAGTCCCGCGACAAGAAGAAAGCCCTAGAGCGTTGATTTCTCTAGGGCTTTCAGGCTTCACGAGATTTCTTGGGACATCCGTGGATGTCGAATTGGTGGAGACGAGGAGGATCGAACTCCTGACCTTCGCATTGCGAACGCGACGCTCTCCCAGCTGAGCTACGCCCCCAAAACCAAAGCGAGTTTACCATCGCGCTCCTTGGCTCGGGCGGCAGGTGGCGCCCAATGCCTGTACATGAAAGGAGCGCTGCTGCGATGTTGATGCCCCCCCGACTCGACGACCCGGCCTGGCTCGACGCCCAGTACAACAACCGTGCCCGCGTGGCCGATGCGATGACGCTGCTGGCCAAATGGGCGGAGGCTTCGGTGCTCGCCCGCGAGGCCAGCGCGAACAAGGTGCTCGATCTGCGCTACGGCGACGGGCCGAGCGAAAGCGTCGACATTTTTCCCGCTGCCGTGCCGGATGCGCCGGTGCTGATCTACATCCACGGCGGTTATTGGCGCTCGCTCGACAAGAGTGATTTCTCGTTTGTCGCGCCGTCGTTCGTCGCCGACGGTGCGATGGTCGTGGTGCCGAACTACACGCTGTGCCCGGCGGTGACGATCGAGGACATCGCGCTGCAAATGGTCAAGGCCGTGGTGTGGACGTGGCGCCATGCCGCGGCGCATGGCGGCAACCCGGATCGCATGGCGATCGTCGGTCACTCGGCGGGTGCGCACCTGGCGGCGATGCTGCTGTCGTGCCGCTGGAAGCAGCTCGACGAGGCCCTGCCGACGCAACCGCTGGCCGGAGCACTGGCCATCTCGGGCCTGTACGACCTGGAGCCGATCCGCCGCACCGAGTTTCTGCAGGGCGATCTGCAACTCACCACGACGCAGGTCAACCGCCTGTCGCCGGCGTTTTTCCCACGGCCCAAAGCGGGCAAGCTGTACGCAGCGGTCGGCGCCGACGAGAGCGAGGAGTTCATCCGTCACAACCAGCTGATCCGCGACCAATGGGGGCCGACCGCAGTGCCGGTCTGCGAGACGGTGCCGGGAACCAACCATTTCACCGTGCTGGAGAGCCTGGTCGATCCGCGCGGCCGCCTGCATGATCTGGCGCTGCGTCTGCTGGACTTGCGCTGACGGCATTGAGCTGGCTCAGGCTATGAACCACATTGACGCATTGCATTGGCCGCAGTCGGCGCGAACGGAGTAAGGTTCGGCTCCCGGATGCAACGTCTGATCCGTTGTTGATACCTCCAAGGAGCTCTAGACCATGGCACTGAAAGGTTCGAAGACCGAGCAAAACCTGAAAGACGCCTTCGCCGGCGAGTCTCAGGCCAACCGCCGCTACCTGTATTTTGCGACCAAGGCTGACGTCGAAGGCCAGAACGATGTGGCTGCGCTGTTCCGCTCCACCGCCGAAGGCGAGACCGGTCACGCCCACGGCCACCTCGAATTCCTCGAGCATGGCTCGGGCGACCCCGCCACCGGCCTGCCGATCGGCGACAGCCGTCTGAACCTCAAGGCCGCCGTCGCCGGCGAGACGCACGAGTACACCGACATGTACCCGGGCATGGCCAAGACGGCGCGCAGTGAAGGCTTCGACGAGATCGCCGACTGGTTCGAGACGCTGGCCAAGGCCGAGCGCTCGCACGCCAACCGCTACCAGAAGGCGCTCGACGCACTCGTGGATTGAGTTAATTTTCAAAGCAATACGGACAAGGGGCTGCAAGGCCCCTTGTTTTCTTCCGATGCAAGAGGGAAACCTTCAGGCGCCGACGCGCCACCCTGTCGAGTGGAAGAACCCGCTCTTCTACGACGAAGCCGATGCGCAGAAGGAGATGGAGCGCGTTTTCGACATCTGCCACGGCTGCCGGCGTTGCGTCAGCCTGTGCCAGAGCTTTCCGACGTTGTTCGACCTGGTGGACGCCACCGACGACGGCGAGGTGCACGGCGTCAAGAAAGAAGCGTACTGGCGGGTCGTCGACCAGTGCTACCTGTGCGATCTGTGCTTCATGACCAAGTGCCCGTACACGCCGCCGCATCCGTGGAACCTCGACTTCCCGCACCTGATGCTGCGCGCCAAGGCCATCAAGTTCAGGCAGGGGCACGTCAAGGCCGGCGAGAAGTTCCTCGCTTCGACCGACGTGCACGGCAGCTTGGCTGGCATCCCGGTGGTCGTGCAGACCGTCAATGCGATCAACAAGACCAAGTTCGCGCGCAGGCAGATGGACAGCATGCTCGGCGTGCACCCGGACGCGTGGATGCCCAAGCTGGCGACCCAGCGTTTTCGCTGGAGCACCAACAAGCACGGCAGCGTGACGACCGTGACCAACGGCGAACGCACGCCGGGTCGTGTGGCGATCTTCTCGACCTGCTACGTCAACTACAACGAGCCCGGCATCGGCCATGACCTGATCAAGCTGCTCGAACACAACCAGATCGCCTACACCATCGTCGACAAGGAGAGCTGCTGCGGCATGCCCAAATTCGAACTCGGCGATCTGGACGCGGTGGAGAAACACAAGAACGCCAACATCCCGGTGCTGGCGCGCTATGCCAGGGACGGCTTCGCGATCCTCACCGCCATCCCGAGCTGCACGCTGATGTTCAAGCAGGAACTGCCGCTGCTGTTCCCCGACGACGCCGACGTGAAGCTGGTCCAGGAGGCGATGTTCGACCCGTTCGAATACTTCATCGCGCGCCACAAGGACGGCTTGCTGAAGACCGACTTCAAGACGGCGCTCGGCAAGGTGAGCTACCACATCCCCTGCCATGGCCGCGTGCAGAACATCGGCAAGAAGACCGAAGAGATGTTCAAGCTCGTCGGCAGCAAGGTGGCGGTGCAGCTGAACACCGTCGAGCGCTGTTCCGGCCATGCCGGCACCTATGGCGTGAAGACGCCATACCACCCGCTGGCGATGAAGATCGGCAAGCCGGTGTTCAAGGCGATGGCCAAGGACGAGCCCGACTTCATCAGCAGCGATTGCGCGCTGGCCGGCCACCACATCGCGCAGGGCATGCAGCAGGCCGGCACGCCGGCCAAGGCGCTGCAGCATCCGCTGTCGCTGATACGACGGGCCTACGGATTGGAGTAGCGTACGGAGCGAGCATGACCATGACGATCGACCCCATCAAACGCGAGAGCCTGATGACTCTCGAGGCCTATGCCAAGGAGCGCACGGCGATCCGCAGCGAAGCCATCGTTCACCGCAGGCTGCGCAGTGTTCACCTGGGCGAGCACATCAATCTGCAATTCGAAGACGAGCAGACCGTCCGCCGCCAGATCCAGGAGATGCTGTACATCGAAAAGATCTTCGACGAAGACGGCATCCAGAGCGAGATCGAGGCCTACGCGCCGTTGGTACCCGACGGCAGCAACTGGAAGGCGACGCTGTTGATCGAATATCCCGATCCGCACGAGCGCAAGCGCGAACTGGCGCGGCTGATCGGCGTCGAAGACCGCATGTTCGTCGAGGTCGAAGGCCATGCACGTGTCTATGCCATCGCCGACGAAGACCTCGAGCGCGAGAACGACGAGAAGACGTCGGCGGTGCACTTCGTGCGCTTCGAGTTCAACGCCGCGCAACGCCAGGCCATCCGCGCCGGCGCGGCGGTGAAGATCGGCTGCGATCACAAGAACTATCCGGCGCATGTCAGCATCAGCGCCGAGACACTCGCCAGCCTGGCCGGTGACTTGAGTTGACCGTGCTGCCGGTGGTGTCGCAGCAAGACCTCTGCGACTTCGGTCTCATCGGCCTGGCCGTGATGGGCCAGAACCTGGCGCTCAATGTCGAAAGCCGCGGTTTTCGGGTTGCCGTATTCAATCGATCGGTCGAGACAACGGAGCGCTTCGTCGCCGCGGAGGCGGGCAAGCAACTCGTCGGCGCGAAGTCGCTGCCTGAATTCGTCGCCAGCCTGAAGCGCCCGC
Source organism: uncultured beta proteobacterium (assembly GCA_963706685.1). GTDB lineage: Bacteria > Pseudomonadota > Gammaproteobacteria > Burkholderiales > Burkholderiaceae_C > CADEEN01. The sequence goes on along the minus strand of CAVPMY010000014.1, from coordinate 23,025 downwards.
GCAAGGTCATGTTGATGGTCAAGGCCGGTGCGCCGGTCGATGCGGTGATCGAACAACTCGCGCCGCTGCTCGAGCAGGACGACATCGTCATCGACGGCGGCAACAGCCTGTACACCGACACCGAGCGCCGATCGGCCGCACTCGCCGCTCGAGGATTGCGCTTCGTCGGCGCCGGCGTGTCGGGCGGCGAGGAGGGCGCGCGCAAGGGGCCGTCGATCATGCCGGGCGGCCCGGCCAGTACCTGGGAGGTGTTGCGGCCGATCTTCGAGGCCATCGCCGCCAAGGTCGATGGCCAGCCCTGCGTGACGCACATCGGCGAGGGCGGCGCCGGGCACTACGTGAAGATGGTGCACAACGGCATCGAGTACGGCGACATGCAGCTGATCTGCGAGGCCTACGCGCTGTTCGCGGCCGCGGGCATGAGCAGCGACGAGATGGCCGAGGTCTTCGAACAGTGGAACGAAGGTGAACTGCAGAGCTACCTGATCCAGATCACCGCCAAGATCCTGCGCCAGCGCGACCCTGAGACCGGCCAGCCGATCGTCGACGTGATCCTCGACAAGGCCGGGCAGAAGGGCACCGGCCAGTGGACGCTGATGAACGCCGCCGAGAATGCGGTCGTGGTCAGCACGATCAACGCCGCCGTCGAGGCGCGCGTGCTGTCGTCGATGAAGACAGCGCGCGTGGCGGCGAGCTCGCAGTTGCATGGGCCGCAAGGTCCGTCAGCGCGCATCGAGACAGCAGCGACAAGCTCGTCGAACAGGTGCGCGACGCGCTGTATGCCTCCAAGATCGTCAGCTACGCGCAGGGCTTCGACCTGATGCACACGATGAGCGAGAAGAAGGCCTGGGCGCTCGACCTCGGCGGCATCGCCAGCATCTGGCGCGGCGGCTGCATCATCCGCGCGCGCTTTCTGAATCGCATCACCGAGGCCTACCGCGCAGACCCGATGCTGGCCAACCTGATGCTCGCGCCGTTCTTCCGCGACGTGCTCAACGCCGCCCAGAGAAACTGGCGCGAGGTGGTCGCACTGGCTGTGCGCGCACGGCATTCCGGTGCCGGCGATGAGCGCGTCACTGGCCTACTACGACGCCTACCGCAGCGCCCGCCTGCCGGCCAACCTGTTGCAGGCGCAGCGCGATTTCTTCGGTGCGCACACCTACGAGCGCATCGACAGTCCGGCCGGGCAGTTCTTTCACACCGAGTGGCCGGAGGTCATTGAGTAGCTGCGGTCCAGGTCGTCGCCGTGGCGTGAGCTGACACCGGACCCCATCGGCACAATCGGGCGATGCCCACATCACGCGAACTGTCTCGCGTCATCGCCGCCGAAGGCGTTTCCAACTTCGGCTCGATGTTGAGCCGCCTGGCGATCCCCTGGGTGGCCACGCTGATGCTCGGTGCCACACCGGCGGCGATGGCCGGTCTGCTGGTGGCCGATGTGGCGGCCGCTGCGACCGGCTCATTGCTGCTCGGCAGCTTGATCGACCGCGCACCGAAGCGTCTGGCGATGCTGTGCTGCGACGCGCTGCGAGCCTTGGTGCTGGCCGCCGTGGCGCTCGGCGCCTGGCGGGGCTGGCTGTCGATGCCCTGGCTCGTCGCCGCCGCCGCCGCGGGCGGTGTGTTGACCGTGGCTTTCGAGCTCGCACGCTCGGCGTGGATCGCCATGCGCGTTCAGGCCGCTGAGTTGCCTTCGTGCAATGCACGCCTGTCGATGGTCGGCAGCATTGCGGAGACCGCGGCTTTCGCGCTCGGCGGTTGGCTGTATCAGGCCGTGGGTGCCGTCATCGCGCTGGTGGTCGATGTTTTGTCGTATCTCGGTTCGGCGATGCTGCTGTGGCGCGTCGGCGAGCCGCCGCGCGTGCCGACGCAGCCCTCGACCGGTTTGCTTTGGCGAGTCTGGTGGAGCGAGCAGCGCGAAGGCTGGCGCGTGCTGCTGCAACAGCCGCGCCTGCGTGCGCTCTCGGTGATCGAGGCGCTGCGCCAATTCGGCTTCGGCCTCGCCGCCACCAGCTACATGGTCTATGTGGCTCGTGACCTGGCGTTGCCGACGGGTTGGCAAGGCATGGTGTTCGCGCTCGGCAGCGTCGGCGCGCTGGCGGGTGCGGCGTTGGCGCCGCGGCTCGGCGCGCACATCGGTGCCGGTCGCACGATGACCGTCGGCCTCGCGTTCACATGCGCGGGTGCAGCCTGCATTCCACTGGCCCAGGGTGCCGGCTGGCCCGCCGTCGCACTCCTGATCGTGCACCAGGTTGTCGGCGATGGCGGCGAGACCCTGCACGGCATCCATGACCGCACGTTGCGGCAGACCGCAGTGGGCGCGGCCTGGCTGGCGCGCGTCGATGCCGGGCTGCGCGGCGTCGGCCAGTGCGCGACGCTGGCCGGCGCCGCCTTGGGTGGCGTCGTCGGCACCGCGTTGTCGGCGCGCACGGTGCTCGTCATCTCGGCGTTTGCACTCGGCGCTGCGGCCCTGTGGGCGCGGTTCACGCTGGCACGCCCCGAGCTCTCGCCTGCCACCGGATAATCCGCCGCATGCAGGGCCTTCACCTCACCGCCGATTTGCGCGAATGCGCTGGTTCGTCTTCATTGATGACCGACACGATCACCTTGCGCGCGCTGTGCCTGGGGGCGGTCGCCGACGCAGGCCTGGTGGCCGTGAGCGAGTTGTTCCACCGCTTCGATGCCCATGCCGACCGGCAAAGCGGCATCACCGGCGTTGTCCTGCTGGCCGAGTCGCACCTGGCGGTGCACACCTGGCCAGAGATCGGCGGCGTGACGATCGACGCCTACGTGTGCAACTTCAGTGCCGACAACTCGCAGCGCGCGCAGCAGTTGATGGATCGGCTCGTCGATGCGTTTGCGCCGCTGCGCATCGACCGCCAGCAGCTGCAGCGCTCAGCGCCTGTGTAGGGCACGCGCCGCCATGCGGCCCGCCGCGTCACCCGCGGTGAATGCTTCTTCGAACACCGAGTATCCGGCGAGATCGGCATGCGCCCAGTGCAGGCGCGGCGTCCGGCCGTCTCGCAGCGCGCGCAACGCGGCATGCCCGCGCACACCCGGTACGGGCGTGCTCATGGCGTGCCCGTGACGCGTCAGGTCGATCTGCTTGACCTTGCCCGGCAGATCGGGGTGCGTCGTTGCCAGATCGTCGATCACGACCCGCGCCCAGTGTTGCCAGGGTTGTTCGAGCAACGCCGCGCGCTGTGCCGGGGGCAGGGCGCGGTAGGTGGTGAGCACGGTCGCAGCAGGCGCCTGCGACAGGCGCTGATGCTGCGCATTCACATAACCCAGGCCGGCACTGCCGTAGCTGACGTTGTCCCATGACAGCGCGGCGCCTGGCTGTTGACTCAGCGCGCGGTCCAGGTGCAGGTTGGCGACGAGCCACGGTGCGTAGCGCAGGTCGGTTGCCGCTTGAGTCAACGCCTGCGGTGGCTCGGCGACGATACGCGCGGCCACGAACAACGGCAAGGCGAGCACCACCTGGGAGGCACGCCAGCGCTCCGCATGCTGTGCGCGTTCGTTCCAAAGATCGACGACAACGCCGTGACGCTCGACCGTGACGCGCGTTGCTGCGCGATCCGCATGCCAGCGCTCCTCGAGTGGCGCTGCCAGGTGTTGCACTGGGCGCGCGTTGCCTTCGGGCCAGGTGAGGACACCGTCGCGGTCGACGACGGATTCGTCCGCGGCATGAAAACCATGGCGGCTGGCGAAGTAGTGCAACCCGGCCCAGGCCGAGACGGTGCCGGCATCGGCGCCGTAGTCGTCGCGGCAGCAATAGTCGAGATACCAACCCAGGCGTGGATCATCGAGGCCGGCGTCGTTCAGCCACTGCGTGAACGTCGTTGCATCGAGCGCAACGTGGGCAGGTGTCCAGGGCGCGCGATGTGTCGGCACTGCAAAGCCGAGATCGCGTTGCGCGGCGCTCACCAGCGCGGCAAAGCGGCGGTACTGCGCCAGCGTGGTCGATCCGCTGGCCGCAGGGGGCAACAGCCCATCGTGCCAGGCGCCTTCGAAGAACAACCGCTCCTGCGGACTGTGGCAGAGCTGGCGTTCGTCGTACACCGTGCGCCCCAGTTCGTGCCGCGCGACACCGATCTCGTGAAGCCACTCGCTGACTTCGTGCGCTGAATCGCCAGGCAGCGGCAGGTAGTGCGCGCCGAGCGGGCAGGGCACGCCGGCCAGCGTGTGGCCGCGGCTGTTGCCGCCAGGCGCGTCGTGCAGATCGACCAGGGATACATCATCGATGCCGGCACGCAGGGCTGCACGCGCCGCGGCCAGGCCGCCGATGCCGGCGCCGATGATGAGCAGGGCCGTACTTCGCTGCACGGTGGGTGGTGGCAGTGCACTCGCATCGCGCAGTCGGTGGCCTCGTGCCGCCGCATCGCCGACCCAGCCGCCTGTCCACTGCGCCTTGGCGTTCGGGCTGCACGCAGCCAGTGCGCTCGATGCGATGAAGGCGCGACGCGTCAGGCGCTGCGTCATTGGTGCACGCGACCCCATTCCTCTTCGAACACGTGCACCAGACGTTGATCCGACAAGCGATTCGGCGGCGCGGGCACGCGCGCCATGTCGGGTGGAAACTGGAACAGTGCGGGCAGCCCTTCGCGCGTCAGGAAACGCAGTCCCGGCGGTGGCTGAACGTCGGTGCGCATCGGTCGCCGCGAGGCGATCACAAAGCCCCATTCGCCAAAGCTCGGCACGTGCGCGTGATAGGGCGTGGTGGTGAGGCCGACATCTTCGATCGTCGCCACGACCGTCCAGAAGCTGCGCCGCGCGAGCAGTGGCGACGTGGTCTGGACGACGGCAAAACCACCGGCGGCGAGGTGTTGATCGACGAGCCGGTAGAACGTGGTGCTGTAGAGCTTGCCGATCGAGAAATTGGTGGGGTCGGGAAAGTCGATGACGATGACGTCGAAGACCTCGCGCTGCGTGTCCAGCCAGGTGAAGGCGTCGGCGTTGATGATCGTCAGCTTCGGCGATGCGAGCGCATTGCCGTTGAGTGCTGCCAGCATCGGTTTGTCCTTGAACAGCTGCGTCATGTGCGGATCGAGCTCGACCAGCGTCACCGTCTCGACGCCGGGGTACTTGAGTACTTCGCGCACTGCCATGCCGTCGCCGCCGCCGAGCACGAGCACGCGCTTGGGCGCGCCGTGCGCGAGCATCGCCGGGTGCACCAGCGCTTCGTGATAGCGGTACTCGTCGCGCGAGTGGAACTGCAGGTTGCCGTTCAGGAACAGGCGTATGCCGGCGGGTCCGGCCGTGAGCACGATGCGCTGGTAGTCGCTCGACTCGCGCACGATCACGTTGTCGCCGTAGAAGCGGTCCTCGGCCCAGGTCGTCAGCCGGTCCGCGGCGAACATCGACGCGGTGAGCAACGCGATCACGCCAACTGTCGCCATTGCCTGCAGGCGCCAGCGTCGCAGTTCGGCGCGAAAGATCAACAGCGTCCATGCGGCGACGATCGCGTTGAGCAAACCGAAGAACATGCCGGTGCGCAGCAGTCCCAGGTGCGGCACCAGCAGCAGCGGAAAGGCCACCGCGACGACGAGCGCGCCCAGGTAGTCGAAGGTCAGCACCTGCGAGACCAGCTCCTTGAGCGCATAGCGTTCGCTGAAGTGGTGTTTGAGAATGCGCATGACGAGCGGAATTTCGAGCCCGACCAGCATGCCGACGATCAGCACCAGCGAGTACAGCAGCACGCGAAATGCACCGGTGCCGGAAGCCGGCAGGCTGCCATGGGCAACGAACAGCGTTGCCGGCAGCAGGCCGCCGACCACTGCCAGCAGCAACTCGATGGTCAGGAACTGCGCCACGAGCTGGCGCTCGATCAAGCGGCTGGCCCAGGAGCCGATGCCCATGGCGAACAGATAGACGCCGATGACGGTCGAGAACTGCAAGACCGAGTCGCCGAGCAGATAGCTCGCCAGTGCGCCGGCCGCCAGCTCATAGACCAGCCCGCACGCGGCAACGACGAACACGGCCGCGAGCAGGGCGACCTCGCCGGGTGCGATGCTGCTACCGACTGAATGGGATCCCGGCACAACCGCATTCATGTTGAAGCTCAATGGGTACAGCGCGCAGACTCATCAAGGGACCGCCGCGGATCGGGCTTTGCTCGGCCGCTGGCGGTGCCCCCTCGAGGGGGAGCGGCGAAGCCGCTTCGGGGGTGGGCCATAACCGGCTAGCCGTGAATGGCGGCAGAGACGATCAGGCCGATCGCGATGCACATCGCACCGACGACGATCGCCAATGCCACGTTCTTCTTCTCAACGATCTCGCCCCACAAGTCATACGGTGTGAGCTTGTCGATGATGACGAAGCTGATCCAGAACACCAGCACGCCGATCACGGCGAACAGCATCGAGCCGAAGAACACGCCGGGCTTGAGCCACTCGATTCCCATCATGGTGAATCTCCTTGTTGAAAAAGTTGATGCGGCGCTACTTGTGGCCGCCGCCGCTGGAGTAACCGCCGAAAGAGCCGCCTCTGCTCGTGCCGCTACCGCCGCTGTCGTCGCTGCAGGCATCCATGATCATCAGCAGGATGAAGAAGGCAACGACGATCCAGACCATCATCGGCGTGCCCTTGCTCAACGAACGCGTGGTGATGTTCGACAGCGGCGAGCTGTCTCTGGAAAAACCAGGCGTCGACGCGATCGGCACGCCGAATGCCTTGGCCAGCACCGCCGCATCGAGCGCTTCGCCGGCCGACCAGGTGACTTCATTGCCGGTCTGCTCGCGCGACATTCGTTTGCGCGCGGCCGCGCCGGCGCCGTGGTAGTCGGTGACCTGTGCGCGCTCGTCGCGCTGCACGCGCCAATAGAACTCGCCTTGCACCCAGGTCACCTTGGCGGCGTAGCTGTAGCGCTTGACGTAGCTGACGCCCTGCCACTGCGCCTGGCCGCCGCGAATCTGCGGCGCGCCGGTGAGCGGGCGCACCCAGCTCCAACCGTCTTCGGCGTCGACGATGAAGGCGAATCCGGCGGTCTGGTTGTAGAGCAGGTACTCGCGCCAGTAGGTGGTTTCGTCGTCGCTGTCCTGCGGCATGTCGCAGCGCTCGACCATGCCGACGACGGTCCATGGCAACGGGCCTTCGCGACCCAACGTGAGCGCGGCGGTCGAACCGAGCGGCAGCGTCGGTTCGGCGCCATCGTGGCCCGCGTTGTTCTGCTGGTAGTGGGCGAGGGCGCCACCGACCTTCTGCGATACGTCGACCACCGACTTGCACTGGTGGCAGGCGATCGATTGCGTCGTGGCGAGTTTGATCTCGAGCGACGCACCGCAACTCGGGCATTCGATGCTGCGCGCACCGAGCGTTTTCTCTGTGGTCTCGCGCAGGCCGGCCAGCGCCAGATCGGCCAGCAGCACACCGCGGCCCATCGACCAATGCACCGTGCCCGGCGTGCTGTAGTCGAGCGTGCCGACTTCACCCTGCGGATTGCGCAGATCGGCGACCACGAAGGCACCCTGCAAGCGCGGCGCGAACGGCAGCTCGCCTTGCGCGGCGACCAGGCGAGCGCTGGTGACCGACGCCACATCCCAGCCTCGGCCTGCGACGACGCGCCGCTGACCGGCTCTCAGTTCCTCCGCAAGCGGGGTGGCTTCTGCCAGATCGGCATCGAAGCTGAAAACGTAGGCGCCGTTGTCCTCCGACAGCCAGCCGCTGCGGCCGTTGTCGAACAGCGCATGCCATTCGTTCCACGTGCCGTCGGCATAGGTGTATTGCAGCCGACCGACGATCGTGAACGCCAGGCCCTGCAACTTGCCCGCCGCGCCGAGCTGTAGCGGCGAGTGATCATCGAACAACTCCGACGACACACCGATGCGCCGCAACGCGTCGCCGTCGCGCACCAGGGTGCTGCGGCAAAAACTGCAGACCGCGCTGGCCGACGCGGCCGACCGGAACTCGACCGGCGCGCCGCAACCCGGGCACGCGGCGCGGTAGGCGCGCTGCGGTGAGGAGCCCTCGGTGGCCAAGTGAGAGCCGGTCCTAGACCAGCTTCTTCAGCAGCTCGGCCTTCTTGGTGTTGAACTCGTCGTCGGTGAGCAAGCCCTTGGCCTTGAGTTCGCCGAGCTTTTCGATGGTGGCCATCACGTCGTCGGGTTTGACGCCGACCGGCGCCGCCGCAGCAGCAGCAGCAGCAGCAGCAGCCGCGCCGCCGCCCTGCAAGCCCTGGTTCAGCTGCTGCGCCATCACCTGACCCAGCGCGACGCCGGCACCCAGCCCCATCGCATCGCCGACAACGCCGCCGCCACCGGCCGCGGCGCCTTTGGCGAACTCGGGGATGGCCTGGCCGGTCTGGTACTGCATGAACTTGCCCATGTCGCCACCGACCATGCCCATGCCGATCTTCTGGTCGAGGATCTTCTGCAGCTCTTCGGGCAGGCTGACGTTTTGCACCGTCACGGTTTCGAGGGCCAGGCCGAGCTTGGTGAACTCGGCGTTGGTGACGTCGCGCAGCTGCTTGGCAAACTCGACCTGGTTGGCCGCCAGGTCGAGAAAGGGCACGCCGCTTTCTGCCACCGCGTCGCTGATGTGCTGCAGCATCAGGCCGCGCAGTTGGCCGTCGAGGTCATCGACGGTGTAGGTGTCGCGCGTGCCGGAAATCTGCGTGTGGAACAGCTTCGGGTCGGCAATGCGGTAGGCGTAGTTGCCGAAGGCGCGCAGTCGCACCGCGCCGAAGTCCTTGTCGCGGATCGTCACCGGCTGCGTCGTGCCCCAACGGCGGTCGATCTGCTGGCGCGTGGCGAAGAAATAGACGTCGCTCTTGAACGGGCTCTGGAACAGCTTGTCCCAGTTCTTCAGGTAAGTCAGCACCGGCAGGGTCTGCGTCGTCAGCTTGTACATGCCGGGTCCGAAGACATCGGCCACCTTGCCTTCGTTGACGAAGACCGCCATCTGGCTTTCACGCACGGTCAGCGAGCCGCCGTACTGGATCTCATTGCCGGCCATCGGAAAGCGCCAGGCGAGCACGCCGTTGCCGCTTTCGGTCCATTCCAGGATGTCGATGAACTGTTTCTTGATGAAGTCCATCAGGGCCATGGCAACTCCTCCTTGAAGTGCGGTGTCGAGAAAGGGATGATACGCAAACGACATGGCTCTGATCTCGTTCACGCCGCAGTTGCAGCGTTTCACCGCCACACCCGAAGTGCGCTGCGAGGCAGCGACGCTGCGACAGGCGCTCGAAGCCGCGTTTGCCCTGAACCCGACGTTGCGCGGCTACGTGCTGGACGACCAGGGCCACCTGCGCGCCAACGTCGTCTGCTTCATCGACGGTCGGCGCTGTACCGAGCGCAAGGCGCTTGCCGACGCACTTCAACCCGACAGCCGCATCTACGTGCTGCAAGCGCTTTCCGGAGGATGACTTTGATGAGCACCAATGACCGTGCCTGGGTGGCGACCAAGAAGGGCCTGTTCGAGTTGCGCTGCCGCGGCAACGCCTGGGCCATCGAACATGTGAGCTTTCTCGGCGAGCCGGTGAGCATCTTCGTGCCGCCCGACGATGGCGACTCGCGCATGCTGGCCTCGTTGACCACGGGCCACTACGGCACCAAGCTGTGGGCGAGTGACGACGCCGGCCGCGCCTGGACCGAGGTCGCGGCGCCGACGTACCCGGAGCAGCCCGCAGGCGCCGAAGGCCCCGAATGGAAGCTGGTGCTGATCTGGGCGCTGGAGCGGGCCAACGGCAGCGTCTGGGCGGGCACGCTGCCCGGCGGCCTGTTCCGATCGGACGACAACGGTGCCTCGTGGCAGTTGGTCGAGTCGCTATGGCAGCGCAAGGAGCGCCTGGGCTGGTTCGGTGGCGGCTACCCGGTGCCGGGCATTCATTCGATCTGCCCCCATCCCCAGCGTGACGGCGAAATGCTGCTGGGCATCAGTTGCGGTGGCGCCTGGACGACCCGCGACGGCGGTGCGAACTGGGAGATCACGGCCAAGGGCATGCGCGCCAACTTCATGCCACCGGAAATGGCCGATGACCCCAACATCCAGGACGCCCACCGCATCGTGCGCTGCGCGGCCGCGCCCGACGTCTTCTGGTGCCAGCACCATGGCGGCATCTGGCGCTCGACCGACAACGCGGCGAGCTGGCATGAAATCACCGCCGCACCGGTATCGAGTTTCGGCTTCGCCGTGGCCGTGCATCCGCGCGACCCGGATACGGCGTGGTTCGCGCCTGCCGAAGCCGACCAACGGCGCGTGCCGGTGGGCGCGGCGATGGTCGTCAACCGCACGCGCGACGGCGGCAAGACCTTTGCGGCGCTGCGTGACGGCCTGCCGCAATCACATGCCTACGACCTCGTGTACCGGCATGGCCTGACCGTGGCTGACGACGGCCGGAGCCTGCTGATGACCAGCACCAGCGGCGGCCTGTGGGCCAGCGCCGACGGTGGCGACCATTGGCAGACCGTGAGCACGTCGCTGCCACCGGCCGTGGCCGTGCGCTTTGGCTGAAGAAGTTTCTGTTGCGCCGCGACACATCACTCCCTATTCGCGGGGATGCGAAGACACGTCACATGGCTGAAAAATGCTTGTCATGCATCTGGTTCATTCTGTACGTCGTACATCACCGCAACCGTCGCACATCGGGGAGCGAGCCATGCCCAAAGTCATTGCCGTCGGCAACCACTCATCCACTGCCTGGCTGGCCCGCCTGGCCGAGATGCTGATCGCCCGCGTCGGCTGGATCGCCGGCCGCGTACCCGCCGGGGTCACGCCGACGCTCGGCACCTCCCGCTGGTGGCGTTGACGGTCAGCGAGTTCATCAAAAAAAGGGCCCCGCTTTGCGGGGCCCTTCGTTTGTTCGCGGTGCGACGCCGACTACTTGAGCGACAAGACCCAGCCGGCGAGCTGCTTGGCTTCAGCTTCGGTGACCTGCGGATTGGCAGGCATCGGCACGGCGCCCCAAGTGCCAGAGCCACCCTTGACGATCTTTTGCGCCAGCTTGTCGGCGGCGTCTTTCTGGCCAGCATACTTTGCCGCCACATCTTTGTACCCCGGGCCGATGAGCTTCTTGTCGACCGCGTGGCAGGCCATGCAGTTCTTCTTTTGCGCCAGCTCGGGGTTTGCCAGCGCCGGCAATGAGACGAGTGACGCGATCGTGGCACCCAGGATCAGTACTGATTTCATGACTTCCTTCCGTTGTGCGGCTGTCAGCCGATGGGAACAGCGCGAGGCGCTGCGTTACAGTTTCCTGCAACGTGATTCTAGGCAAACCCGTTGACCGCGCTTGCCGGCAAGGGTGCTCCAAGGAGACAGGCCATGTGGTTCATCATCATCGGCGTTTTGCTGATTGCTCTCAAGCTGGCCGACATTGCCCCGGTGGTCGGCTGGGCGTGGTGGTGGGTGCTGTCGCCGTTTGGGCTCGCGGCTGCATGGTGGGCCTATGCAGATTCTTCCGGCCTCACCAAACGGCGGGAGATGGACAAGGTCGAGGACAAGAAGAAGGAGCGCCGCAACAAGGCATTGGACGCGCTGGGCATCGACCGCACCCGCCAGACGCGTGAAGATGCCGCGGCCCGCGCGCGTCGCCTGGCTGCCAACCGAGTCGAAGGTCAGCGTTCCGAAACGCGCGAGAAGAACGAGAAAGTGGTGCGCGACAGCGTCTTCGACAGCCAGCAAAGCAGCACGTTCGGCGACTCGACGGACAAAGCGCCGAAGAAAAAGCGCTGAAGCCTGCGCCGCCCGGACCCCGGTCAGTCGAAACGGTCGAGCACGGCACCCTGGCTCGCGCTGGCCGCGTTGAATGCGAACTTGGCGAGCACGCCGCGTGTGTAGCGCGGCTGCGGCGCTGTCCACTGGGCGCGGCGCCGCGCCAGTTCTTCATCGCTCACGTTCAAGCTCAGCACCAGGCGATGCGCGTCAATGGTGATCGAATCGCCTTCGTGTACCAGCGCAATCGTGCCGCCTTCGTACGCTTCCGGCGCGACATGACCCACCACCATGCCCCAGGTGCCGCCTGAAAAACGGCCATCGGTGACCAGACCGACCGATTCGCCGAGGCCCTGGCCAATGAGCGCGCCGGTCGGCGCCAGCATCTCTGGCATCCCGGGCCCACCTTTGGGGCCCAGGTAGCGCAGCACCATCACATCGCCGGCCTTGATCTGGTTGGCCATGATGGCCGTCAACGCGCTTTGCTCGTCATCGAAGACGCGCGCCGGACCGGTGATCACCGGGTTCTTCAGGCCGGTGATCTTGGCCACGCAGCCCTCGGGGCTCAGGTTGCCGCGCAGGATGGCCAGGTGGCCCTCGGCATACATCGGCTCGGCGATCGGCCGGATGACAGGTTGGTCCTTGCGCAGTGGCGGCACTTCGGCGAGCAACTCCGCCACCGTCTTGCCGGTGATGGTGATGCAGTCGCCATGCAACAGGTTGGCATCCAACAAGACCTTCATCACCGCTGGGATGCCGCCGGCTCGATGCAAATCGACAGCAAGGTATTGGCCGCTCGGCTTCAGGTCGCACAACACCGGCACCTTCTTGCGCATGCGCTCGAAGTCGTCGATGGTCCAGTCGACCTCTGCGGCATGCGCAATCGCCAGGAAATGCAGCACCGCATTGGTCGATCCGCCGGTGGCCATGATCACCGCGACCGCGTTCTCGATGCTCTTCCTGGTGACGATGTCGCGTGGCTTCAGATCGCGCTTCACGGCTTCCACCAGCACCTGCGCCGCGCGCGCCGTGCTCGCCACTTTCTCGTCGTGCACGTTGGCCTCGGTGGACGAATAGGGCAGGCTCATGCCGAGCGCCTCGAAGGCCGAGCTCATCGTGTTGGCGGTGTACATGCCGCCGCACGAGCCGCTGCCCGGAATCGCGCGCTTCTCGATCTCGCAGAAGTCTTCTTCGCTCATCTTGCCGGCGGAAAACTGGCCCACCGCCTCGAAGACACTGACGATGTTCAGGTCCTGCCCTTTGTAGCGGCCGGGCAGGATCGTGCCGCCATAGACATAGATGGCCGGCACGTTGGCGCGCAACATACCCATCATGCCGCCGGGCATGTTCTTGTCGCAGCCGCCGATCACCAGCACGCCGTCCATCCATTGACCACCGACGCAGGTCTCGACGCAATCGGCGATAACCTCGCGCGAGACCAGGCTGTATTTCATGCCTTCAGTGCCCATGGCCATGCCGTCGCTGATGGTCGGCGTGCCGAAGACCTGCGGGTTCGCACCCGCGGCCTTGATCGCGTCGACCGCGGCATCGGCGAGTCTCTGCAACCCCGAGTTGCACGGCGTGATCGTCGAATGGCCGTTGGCCACGCCGATCATCGGCTTGGCGAAGTCCGCGGCCTGATAGCCCATCGCGTAGTACATCGAACGGTTGGGCGCGCGTGCGACGCCTTGGGTGATGTTCTTCGAGCGGCGGTTGGCTTCGTCGGTCATGGCATCGGTCCTCGATGGAGTGTTCACTATAGCGGCGACAATCTTGGTTTTGGCTCTCCACGCACCGCCTTCGATGCTCACGCACCCGCAGTTCAACCCGATCGCGCTCCAGCTCGGCCCGGTCGGCATCCATTGGTATGGCCTGATGTATGTCCTGGCCTTCGTGCTGTTCCTCTGGCTCGGCACGCTGCGCACGCGCCAGCCTCAATGGGCAGCAGGCCGGCTGGAGCAAGCGCGATGTCGAGGATCTGCTGTTCTTCGGCGTCATCGGCGTCATCATCGGCGGCCGACTGGGCTATGTGCTGTTCTACAAGCCCGGCTACTACGCCGCGCATCCGCTCGAAGCGCTGATGGTGTGGAAGGGCGGCATGTCGTTTCATGGCGGCCTGCTCGGTGTCCTCGGCGCATTGGCACTGTTTGCCAGGCGCCGTGGCCGCGCCTTCCTGGCCGTCACCGACCTTGTGGCGCCCTGTGTGCCGACTGGGCTGGCGGCGGGCCGGCTGGGCAACTTCATCAACGGCGAGTTGTGGGGCCGGCAGGCCGACCCGTCGCTGCCGTGGGCGATGGTCTTTCCGCAGTCGGGCGAGACGTTCGCGCGCCATCCGTCGCAGATCTACCAGCTGCTGCTCGAAGGGTTGCTGCTGTTCGTGGTGCTGTGGCTGTACGCCAGAAAACCGCGCGGACTCGGCCAGGTCTCGGGGGCGTTTCTCATCGGCTACGGCGTGCTGCGATTCATCGTCGAATACTTCCGCGAACCCGACCGTTTCCTCGGCGTGCTCGCGCTCGGCATGAGCATGGGCCAATGGCTGTGCGTGCCGATGGTGTTGGCCGGTGTCTGGTTGTGGCTGCGCGGGGCTCGATCGGGAGCGGCTTGATGCGACAGATCTTTCTCGATACCGAAACCACGGGCCTGTCACCGGACAACGGCGATCGATTGATCGAGGTCGGCTGCCTGGAAATGGTCAACCGGCGACTGACCGGCAATCACCTGCACCTGTATGTGAACCCCGAGCGTCCGAGCAGCGAAGACGCGATCAAGGTGCACGGCATCAGCGACGAATTCCTCGCCGACAAACCGCGCTTCGGCGAGTTGGCCGAGCAGTTGCTGGCCTACGTGGCCGGAGCCGAAATCATCATCCACAACGCTGCCTTCGACGTCGGGTTTCTCGATGCCGAATTGAAGCGGATCGGGCGCGACGGCTTTCGCAAATATGTGGCCAAGGTCACCGACTCGCTGTTGATGGCGCGCGAAATGTTCCCCGGCAAGTCGAACTCACTCGATGCACTGTGCCGCCGGCTCGAAGTCGACAACACGCAGCGCACGCTCCACGGTGCATTGCTCGACGCCGGGCTGTTGGCCGAGGTCTATGTCCGCCTGACACGAGGCCAAGACTCGCTGGTCATCGATGCCGGCGCGGCGTCGACCGACGACAGCGCGGAGGCCTGCGACGCCCTGGCTGCCTTCAACGCCTGTGCATTGCACATGGTGACGATCAGCGACGAAGAACGCGCCGCACACGAAGCCCTGCTGGCCGACCTCGACAATGCCAGCGGTGGCAAGACCGTGTGGCGTCGCATGGCATAATTTGCGACGCTTTGGGGCGGTTAGCTCAGCGGTAGAGCACTGCCTTCACACGGCAGGGGTCGCAGGTTCGAACCCTGCACCGCCCACCAAGCGGATCAACGACTTGCGGCACTTTCGGGTGCCGCTCGCGTGTCTGGTGGGCCAAAAGTGGGCCAAACTGAGCGTCGCGTGTTAACCGGGCCGCAGGGACACACTCCTGAGCGGGCTCACCCACGTGAGCGCAGGTGCGCGGTGGACAGTTGGTTGAAACCATGCGTGACGCTCGTGAACGCCTCTTGAGAGGGCTCGGCATTCAGCGAGACGCCACGAGACTTCTACGCGCCAAACACGCTGTTTCGAGGCGTTGCTCTGCAATAAACGTCGGAGCGGCAGGATCGCCCGATGCGACTGCCGTGGAGCAAACCGAAGGCCGATCAGCTCGAGCTTCTCGACTCCGATCCCGAGCTGTCGCCCGATTCGTCGGTACTTCAGCGGAGCGGCGCGCACGATCACTGGCGTCGCCGCGCTCATCCAAAGCTGCGGCTGAAGCTGACGTTTCATGCGCCGGGCGTCTGCTGCTGGTGCCGGTCGACCAACTTTCCGAAGACCCGAACAACCCGCGCACCGAGTTCCCCGACGCCGAGATCGACGAACTCGCCGACGACATCCGCCAGCGCGGCATCCTGCAGCCGATCGTCGTGCATCCCGCCGACGCGCAGGGCCGCTACCGCATCCACTTCGGCGCCAAGCGATTGCGTGCCGCGCATGCGGGCCGGACTCGAGCGAAGTGCCCGTGGTCGTGCGCGACGCGCCGGCCGACCCCTACGCCCAGGTCGCCGAGAACCAGAAGCGCCACGGCCTGACGCCGCTCGACCTGGCGCGCTTCATCCGAGCCGGGTCGACGCAGGCGAGTCGAACGCCGACGATCGCCAAGCGCCTGGGCATGGACCTGACGACCGTGGCGCATCACCTGGCGCTGCTCGACCTGCCGCCCGAGCTCGACGAGGCGCTGAAGTCGGGCCGCTGCACCTCGCCGCGCACGCTGCACGAGCTGAGCAAGCTGCACGAAGCGCAGCCCGAGCAGGTCGAGGCGCTGGTGGCCGGCGACGCCGAGATCACTCGCGCCGCGGTCGCGAGCTCAAGGCCGAGCGCGCCGCGCTCGCGACGAAGTCCAAGGCCGCCCGGCACAACCGATCGCTGCTCGCGCATGCCCACGCGGCCTGCGACCGGCTCGAACGTGCGTCTGGCTCGGATCGATAGGCCGCCGCCATGCACCGTCGCGTTGCCCGAGCTGGTGGCGCTGCGCATCCGCGTCGGAGACCTCACGCAGTCGGCTGGCTGTGGGGGTCGGACCGTCAGACCCCAAGCCCCGACGCACCGCTGATCGGCAAGAGGAGATGGTGGAAGAGGTTCGAAGAGACGGATGGCAGGATAGGCGGCACGCCGCCGGTGGGATGCCACTGCGATGTGCAGCGGCACGTGGTCATGGCTCGGCGCTCGCGTGATCGCGTGACCATCGACCTGTGCGGCATCGGCGATGCCGCGCGCGCCGCGGCGCAGGCGCGCGACACAGCGCTGGCGGTCTTCGCTCGCCAGGCCCTCATCGCTGCATTGCCCTCCGACGTCGGCGCACTCCTTCCGCCAGGCCGAACCGCGCGGCGAGGTCGGCGGCACGATCAAGCTCAGCGTGCGCCTCTCGCCAGACGACTCGGCCGTGCTCGCCACGCAGGCGGCGCTGCTCGGCCTGTCGCAAGCGCGCCTCATCGCACTGCTGATCCGACGCGCCGAACTGCCGCGGCGGTCGATCGAGCGCGACGCCGATCGCGCTGCCTTGCGCGCCTCGACGGAGCAACTCGCCACCCTGTCGGTCGACCTGCAGCAGTTCATGCGGCTGCTGCGGCGCGGCTCATCGGAGGGCGTGGCGCGCTACGCCGAGCGGCTGCAGGCCGTGGATGTTGATCTGCGTGCCCACATCAGTCGCGCCTCGGCCTTCCTGGCCGACGGTCACCGAGGAACCTCGCCATGACAACGCCCACCACCCTCGACGGCCTGCTCGTGCAGTGGGGTGACCGCCTGTTCTACCCCGGCAACCGAATCGTCCGCTCGCCGTCGGCGGTTCTCAGCGGCGGCGCGCTCCACGATCGCGCTCGCACCGTCCGGGCGCGCCTGCACGCCACCGTCGTGCGCGGCGCGCCGCAGGTGATGGTCAAGGTCACCGGCGGCGGCCGCGGCATGGCCGCCATCGCCGCGCACTTTCGCTACATCAGCAAGCACGGTCGGCTGGCGATCGAAGACGACCGCGGCGTGGTCGCACGAAGGCAAGGAGGGCGTGCACGACCTGGTCGAGCAGTGGCGCCATGCCGGCGCCCGCATCGCCGAGCGCAGCGCGCGTCGCGAAGCCTTCAACATCATGCTGTCGATGCCGGCCGGCACGCCGGCATCTGCGCTCAAGGATGCCGCCCGCGCCTTCGCCGGAATCGAACTGTCGAACCACCGCTACGTGATGGTGCTGCACACGCACCAGGCCAACCCGCACGTCCACCTGGCCGTGCGCGCCGAGGGCAAGGATGGCCGGCGCCTCAACCCGCGCAAGGCCGACCTGCGGCGCTGGCGCGAGACCTTCGCCGAGAAGCTGCGCGAGCGCGGCATCGAGGCCGAAGCCTCGCCGCAGATCACGCGCGGCGGCAGCCGGCGCACCGAGCGGCTGTGGCAACGCAAGGCCCGGGACGAAGGGCGCGACCGCGGCACCGCGCGAGGGCGAGCAGGCGCCGGTCAAGCTGACACGCTCGCGCCGCGATGCGGCGCAGGCCTGGTGCGAAATCGCCAAGGCGCTTGCTTCTTCGGCCGATGCCGAGGACCGCAAGCTCGCGCAGTCGATCGTCCAGTACGCGCGGCACCTGCCGGGCGTGCGATACAAGCCGCCAGAGCAGCAGGCGCAGCGCGAGTTGCCGCGATGGAGCGGGGCAGAGAAAGGACGCGCGATGTCGCCCGCACCACGCCGACACCAACCGTGCAGCGCAGATCGACCCGATGATCGAGCGCTGAGCCAGGGTGACGAGGTGGTCCTCGCCGCCGGACGGGCTCGCCGGGCAGGGGGCTGAACAGCCGCCTGCCCGCGAACCCGAGCGTGGCTGCGCCGCGCGCCGCGTCAAGGGTGCGCTGGCGCCGGGCTGCGCCCGCCCTGGACCCGGCGCGCGGCGCGGTTCAGTGGTGCGTGGTGGCGCGAGATTGCGTCCAGCGATCCAGGTCGGACCAGCGCCAAGCGACGGCGCGTGGCCCGAGTCGCACCGGCGCCGGGAACGAGCCGTCGGCGATCCAGCGGTAGATCGTCGAGCGGCCGGCGGCGATTGAGCCGTTGACAGGGAGACGGTGGCTGCGCGCATGGTGGACATCAGCAACGGGTGGGCCTGATGTCAATGTAGGCGCGGATCGGGCCAGGCCCGTTGTGGCCGTAACGCAAACGCAATACACTTCCTTCATGAAATCTGCTCTCATACCCCAGGTCCGCGTCGAGCCAGAGTTGCGTGCTGAACTCGAGTCAGTCCTCCGGCAGGGCGAGACCCTAACCGACTTCGTCGAAGCGACCGTGCGAAGCGCTATCGCTTTCCGGCGCGTCCAGACCTCATTCCACGCCCGAGCGCAGGCTGCGTCCGAGGAGTACCACCGGACAGGCGTTTCGGTGCCCGTTGAGACGGTCCTGGAAAGATTGCAGTCGAAGCTTGACGCCAAGCGCAAGAAGCTTGGCCGATGAGCTTTGTCGTTGAGTTGTCTCCTGCAGCCGAGGCTGATCTGGAACGCCTCTTTGACTTCTTGCTCGACCGGGCTGAGACGACCGAAGACCTTGATCGCGCCCAAGCTGCGATCGACGCGATCAGCGCGACGACGCAGCACAGGCTGGCGATCACGCCTTTCAGCTTCCGCAAAGCAGCCCAGAACCCAGCCCAGCGGGAACTGATCATTCCATTCGGCGGCACCGGGTATGTCGCGCTGCACGAGATCGTCAGCCCGTCGAAAGTCGTCGTGCTGGCCTTGCGCCACCAGCGCGAAGAGACCCTTACCGAGGCCGGCCATCGACGGCTCGACTCCGTGCGCAAGAGTCGTTCGGACGCGCCGCCCGTCGCGCTGGCATGGAGAATTGACGAAGCGCCCATCGCGATGGTGACGGCGCTGCGCTGGCCTGGCCTCCTCTCGTAGATCGACGTGACGCGCCATGCCAGATGCCGGACTATCGCCACCGTCACGGCGGAACTGGCACTCCCGGCCAGGGGCGGCCTTTCACTCGAGGGCATCGAACGCCCGCTCTTGGACGCATTCAGCCGACGAATGCTGGCTCGTCACGAGCCCGCGTGCAATCCGGGCTTGTTTCCGAGCCCGCCGAGGTGAGTCAATGCAGCTTGACGTGCGGCTCGGTGCGCCGCGTGATGAGCCGCGCCGCGTATCGAGCGTCACCTTCGCCGAACCGTGCAGCGCGAGCTCATGCATCTTGTACAGCGACAGGTACATCAGGCGCGCGAACGAACCCTCGACCCAGCAGACTGCGCCCGATGAGACCGCCCATCAGGTTGCCGCGACCGTGTGAACTCGCCGAGCGACACGAGCGAGCCGAAGTCGCGGTACGCATGGCGTCAGCGGCTTCCGGCCAGCCGTCTTCGAATCTGCTTCTACAGGTGCGACGCTTGCTGATGAGCGGCCTGCGCTCGAGGCGGTACCAGCGTGCCTTCCTGCCGAGCCACGGACACGCTGCGCAATCGCCGATGGCGAAAACATTCTGGTCGCGCGTCGTCTGCAACGTCGGCAGCACGACGAGCTGATTGATGCGATTGGTTTCCAGCCCGGCGAGGTTCTTGCAGGAAATCGGGCGCCTTGACCCCGGCGGCCCAGACGACCAGTTCGGCGGGAATGCATCTCGCCATTGGCCAGCCGCACACCGTCGGGCAGGACTTCGGCCACACGCGCGGAGGTGCGCACGTTTACGTTCAGGTTCGCGAGCAGCTTCGTCGCCGCACGGTCAGGCGCGGTGGCAACGCCGGCAGGATCCGGTCGGCAGCCTCGATCACGAATCAACTTCATGTCCTTTTCCGGATCGATGCGGTCGAGGCCGTAGGACACCAGGGTTCGCGCTCGTGTGGTGCAGCTCCGCGGCGAGCTCGACTCCGGTTGCGCCTGCGCCGATGATCGCCACCTGCAGCTGTTCCGGACGCAGCGGCCCCGCCTGCGCATGGGCGCGGATGTACGCGTTGACCAGCCGCCGATGGAAGCGCTCCGCCTCGTGCCGGCGTCTCGAGCGATATCGCGTGTTCCTTCGCACCCGGCGTACCGAAATCGTTGGTCAGGCTGCCGACGGCAACGATCAGCGTTTCGTAGGGGAATTCCCGCCGCGGCGTGACCTGGTCGCCGTCCTCGTCGATAAACGGCGCCACCGTTACCGAGCGTTGCTCGCGGTCCAGGCCAATCATTTCACCGACGCGGTACCGGAAGTGGTGCCAATGCGACTGCGCCAGGTAGTTGGTTTCGTAAACGCCGATATCCATGCTGCCGGCGGCGATCTCATGCAGATGCGGTTTCCAGACGTGCACACGTTCGCGGTCGATCAATGTGACGTCGATGCGACGCCCCAACTTGTCGCCGAGCCGCGTCGCGAGCTCGAGTCCGCCTGCGCCGCCGCCGACGATGACGACGCGGTGACGTTGCTTGTCGCGGCGGGACGCGGTGTTCATTCCTCCCGCCGCATGGGGCGCGTCAGCTTCTCCGGCACCAGCAGCGCCTGCACGTCGGCGGCGCTCATCACGCCGAGCGCGTGGGCGGTGTCGGCGATCGTGGCGCCGTTCGCGAGCGCTTCTTGGCCACCCGCGTCGCATTCTCGTAACCGATGTGAGGGTTGAGCGCCGTCGCCAGTCCCGCCGAGTCGGCGACCCGGCGGCCAGCAGCTCGCGGTTGGCGGTAATGCCGTCACGCAGTTCGCGCGCAGCGTGCGGCAGCCTGCCTCAGGTGGCGCACGCTCTTGAACAGCGACCAGGCAATGATCGGCTCGAAGGCGTTGAGCTGCAGCTGGCCGGCTTCGGCCGCCATCGTCACCGTCATGTCGTTGCCGATCACCTCGAAGGCGATCTGGTTGACCACCTCCGGGATGATCGGGTTGACCTTGCCGGGCATGATGCTCGACCCGGCCTGGCGCGGCGGCAGCAGGATCTCGTTGAAGCCCGTCTGCGGCCCGCTCGAGAGCAGCCGCAGATCGTTGCAGATCTTCGAGAGCTTGACGGCGACGCGCTTGAGCACGCCCGAGAGCTGCACGAAGGCGCCGACATCCTGCGTCGCCTCCACCAGGTGGGCCGCGCTCACTACCGGCACGCCGCTGATCTGCGCCAGGACGGCACGACCGCGACGTACTCGACGTGGTGTTGATGCCGGTGCCGATGGCGGTGGCGCCGAGGTTGACCTCGCCGATCAGCGCGCGCGCCTCGCCCAGGCGCGCTGTCCTCGCCCAGCATCACCGCGAAGGCCGTGAACTCCTGGCCCAGCGTCATCGGCACCGCGTCCTGCAATTGGGTGCGGCCCGATCTTGAGCACGTCGCGAACTCGTCGCCCTTGGCCTCGAAAGCTTGCCGCAGCTCGTCCATCGCGTCGCAGCAGAGCGCCGAGCCGCAACAGGTCGACATTCGAAGCGCGGTCGGGTAGACGTCGTTCGTGCTCTGCGACATGTTGACGTGGTCGATCGGGTGCAGGCGTCGTAGCTCGCCGCGCTGGTGGCCCAGCAACTCGAGCGCGCGGTTGGCGATCACCTCGTTGGCGTTCATGTTGGTCGAGGTGCCGGCGCCGCCCTGGATCACGTCGACGACGAACTGCTCGTGCAATCGCCCGTCGATGAGTCGTCGCAGGCGGCGACGATGAAGCCTGCGCGCTCCCGGTCGAGCACGCCGAGGTCGCGTTGGTCTGCGCGGCCGCCTGCTTGACGAAGGCGAGCGCGCGCACCAACTCCGGCATGCCCGACAGCGGCTGGCCCGAGATCGGAAAATTCTCGACCGCACGCACCGTGTGCACGCCCCAGTAGGCGGTGGCCGGGATGCTCCTCGCGCCGAGGAAGTCGCGTTCTTGACGAGACGACGAAGGGTTCATCGCGGGCCTCATGTGTCGTGGCGGGACACAAATTCTCGGCCGCGATCGACCGCGGCATCTGCCGGTCTGTGCCCCGCTGGCGGACGAGGCTGTCGATTTGCGGCGCCAGAACGGCACCAAGCGCTGCGCGACAGCGCCTAAGCTGCACCATCGATTCCAATCACCGTTCTCCCATGGCGCTGCGCCACGACGAGCTGATCGACGACCTCCTGCCCCCCCTGGTTGCCCTGCGGCGGGACCTGCACGCGCATCCCGAACTGGCCTTCGAGGAGCGACGCACCGCGGGCGTCGTAGCGGCCGCTCTGCGCCTGCTGGGTCTCGACGTTCACGAGGGGATCGCCAGCCGCGGCGTAGATGGCACCTTGCGCCACGGCAGCGGCCGCCGGGCCGTCGCCCTGCGCGCGGACATGGACGCCCTGCACATCCCCGAAGCGAGA
This sequence comes from uncultured beta proteobacterium, assembly GCA_963706685.1. Taxonomy (GTDB): domain Bacteria; phylum Pseudomonadota; class Gammaproteobacteria; order Burkholderiales; family Burkholderiaceae_C; genus CADEEN01. The sequence continues at coordinate 535 of CAVPMY010000014.1, read as the reverse complement.
CCGCGCTCAACGCGGAGTACCGCTCGCGCAACGACGGCGTCATCCACGCCTGCGGCCACGACGGCCACATGGCGATGCTCCTCGGCGCGGCCCGGCAGCTGTGCAGCGCACGGGCGGAACTGCCCGGCAGCGTGCGGCTCATCTTCCAGCCCGCCGAGGAGGCGCCGCCCGGCGGCGCGACCGCGATGATGAACGACGGCCTGTTCGAGCGCTTTCCGTGCGAGGAGATCTACGGCATCCACAACTGGCCCGATCTGCCGCTCGGCCACGCGCAGACACGTCCGGGCCCGATCATGGCCGCAGCCGACCGCTTCGACATCGTGCTGCGCGGCCGCGGCGGCCATGCCGCGCAGCCGCACCGCACGCCCGACGTGCTGCTCGCGGCGAGCCAGCTCGTGGCGCAGCTCAACACCATTGTCTCGCGGCGCATCGACCCGGCCGAATCGGCGGTGCTGTCCGTCACGCGCGTGAGCGGGGGCAGCAGTCACAACGTGCTGCCCGCCGAGGCCACCGTCACCGGCACGGTGCGCAGCTT
>CAVPMY010000013.1:0-118782 GCA_963706685.1 uncultured beta proteobacterium | reverse complement strand
GGGGCGACGGACAATCGCCAGGAATTTATTGGGTTTGCTGACATGACGTTGTCATTGTCGCTTGCAGGGGAGTCACCGACGGCCGATGGCAAAACTCCGGCACTGCAATTAGGATCGCCGCTCTTTCGACGCGCTTCGGCGCTGTCGGCCCCCAAACAAATCAAACCGGGCCAGGAGTCATCTCGCATGTTTTCCATTCGCTTGCATCTCGCCATGCTGGCCGGCGTGGCTTTGTCGGTATGGCTCATCAGCGGCTGCGGCCCTTCGCAAGCGCAGGGCGGCCCGGCGGCCCGCCGCCGGTCTCCGTGGCGCCGGCGGTGCAGCGCACGGTGCAAACCAGCGAAGAGTTCAGCGGCCGCATCGAAGCGCAGGCCACCGTGGAACTGCGCTCGCGCGTTGCCGGCACCGTCGAGCGGGTGCACTTCAAGGATGGCCAGCGGGTGGGCAAGGGGGCGTTGCTGTTCACCATCGATCCCCGGCCTTACGCCGCCGAAGTGGAGCGCGCCGAGGCGCAGCTGGCGAGCACGCGCACGCGGCCGCGCTGGCCAAGGCCGAACGCGCGCGTGCCGAGAAGCTGCTGCCGACGCAGGCCGTGTCGAAGCAGGAGGTCGATCAGCTGCGTGCGGCCGAGCGCAACGCGCAGGCCGCCGAGAAGTCGGCGCGCGCGGCATTGGCCAGCGCGCAACCTCTCGACTACACGCGCATCACCGCGCCGATCGCCGGCCGCCTGTCGCGCGCCGAAGTCACGCCGGGCAACCTGGTCGGTGTCGGCGAGCCGGTGTTGACCAACACTGGTGGCCAGCGACACGGTCCATGTCTGGTTCGACGCCAGCGAAGCGACCTTCCTAAGCGCTCGCAGGCGATGCGCGCCGGCGGCCCGGCGCCGACGGTGGCCGTGGGCCTGGCCAACGAAGAAGGCTTGCCGCACACCGGCACGGTCGACTTCGTCGACAACCGGCTGAACCCGGCCACCGGCAGCATCCGCGTGCGCGCGATCCTCGACAACAAGGACGGCCGCTTCATGCCCGGCCTGTCGGCGCGCGTGCGCCTGGCCAGCGGTGCCGCCGCGCCGGCCACGCTGGTGCCCGAGCGCGCGATCGGCACCGACCAGACGCGCAAGGTCGTGATCGTGGTCGGCGCGAAGAACATCGTCACGCCGCGCGAGGTGCAGCTGGGTCCGCTGCGGGACGGCATGCGCGTGGTCACCGGCGCTGAAGGCCGGCGAGAAGATCATCGTCGACGGCCTGCAGCGCGTCATTCCCGGCGTGCCGGTGACGCCGCAGGTGCTGAAGGTCGACGAGGGGCATGCCCATCGCGCCGCCACCGCCGCATGCCGGCGCTGCCGGCGGCGAAGAAGGAGGCGCGAGGCTCATGGACATCTCCCGCTTCTTCATCGACCGGCCGCGCTTTGCGGCGGTGCTGTCGATCTTCATCTTCCTGATCGGCGCGCTGGTCGATCTTCCAGCTGCCGGTGTCCGAGTACCCCGAGGTGGCGCCGCCGCAGATCGTCGTGCGCGCGCAGTTCCCCGGCGCCAATCCGCGCGTCATCAGCGAGACGGTGGCGACGCCGCTGGAAGAGCAGATCAACGGCATCGACAACCTGCTGTACTTCGACAGCCAGGCCACCGCCGACGGCGGCATGACGCTGACGGTGACCTTCAAGATCGGCACCAACCCGGAGGCGGCCGAGACCGCGGTGCAGAACCGCATCAACCGCGCCCTGCCGCGCCTGCCCGACATCGTGCGCCAGATCGGCGTCGACGACCGAGAAGAGCAGCCCGCAACCTGACGATGGTGGTCCACCTGCTGTCAGCCCTGACGACAGCCGCGATGCGCTGTACCTGCGCAACTACGGCCAGCTCAACGTGCGCGACGAGCTGCTGCGCATCCCCGGCATGGGCAGCGTCATCCTGTTCGGCGCCGGCGACTATGCGATGCGCGTCTGGCTCGACCCCGGCAAGCTGGCCGCGCGCAACCTGACGGCGGCCGACGTGATCGCCGCCATCCGCGAGCAGAACGCGCAGGTCGCCGCCGGCGTCGTCGGGCGCGCCGCCGCGCGCGCCAAGGCGGCACCGAGTTCCAGCTCGCCGATCAACACCCAGGGCCGCCTGAGCACGGAAGCCGGAGTTCGCCGACATCATCGTGCGCGCCGACCCGCGCCACCGGCGCGCTGGTGCGCATCCGCGACGTCGGCCGCGTCGAGCTGTCGGCCGAACACCTACGCCCTGCGCAGCCTGCTCAACAACAAGGAGGCGGCGGCGATCGCCGTCTTCCAGGCGCCGGGCTCGCAACGCGCTGGCCCTGTCCAACGACGTGCGCGCAGACGATGGAGCGGCTCGAAGCCGGCTTCCCGCCGGGCATGGACTACAGCATCGTCTACGACCCGACGCGCTTCGTGCAGACCTCGATCGAGAAGGTCGTCGTCACGCTGATCGAGGCGGTGCTGCTGGTGGTGCTGGTGGTCATCGTCTTCCTGCAGACCTGGCGCGCGTCGATCATTCCGCTGCTGGCGGTGCCGGTGTCGATCGTCGGCACCTTCGCCGTCGCTGCTGGCTGCTCGGCTATTCGATCAACACGCTGACGCTGTTCGGCCTGGTGCTGGCCATCGGCATCGTCGTCGACGACGCCATCGTCGTGGTCGAGAACGTCGAGCGCAACATCGAGCGCGGCCTGACGCCGCATGCCGCCACCGTGAAGGCCATGCGCGAGGTCAGCGGCCCCATCATCGCGATCGCGCTGGTGCTGTGCGCGGTCTTCGTGCCGCTGGCCTTCGTGCCCGGGCCTGTCGGGCCAGTTCTACAAGCAGTTCGCGGTCACGATCGCGATCTCCACCGTGATCTCGGCCTTCAACTCGCTGACCCTGTCGCCCGGCCCTGTCGGCGATCCTGCTGCGCCCGCACGACGCGCCGAAGGACGGGCTGACGCGCGGCATGGACAAGCGTGTTCGGCGGCTTCTTCCGCTGGTTCAACCGCTTCTTCGAGCCGCAGCAGCGACGCCTACGGCCGCGGCGTCACCGGCCTGCTGCGGCGCAAGGCGCATCGCCCTGGTCGTCTAGCGGTGCTGCTGATCGCCGCGACGCTGTTCCTGTTCGCTCGCATGCCGGCCGGCTTCGTGCCGGCGCCCGACAAGCAGTACCTGATCGGCATCGCGCAACTGCCGGCCGGCTGCGTCGCTCGACCGCACCGAGGCCGTGATCCGCGAGATGAGCGCGATCGCGCTCAAGGTGCCGGGCATCGTCGATTCGGTGGCCTTCCCCGGCCTGTCGATCGCCGGCTTTTCGGCAGCGCCGAACGAAGGCATCGTCTTCTTCGGCCTCGAGTCGTTCGACAAACGCACCTCGCCCGAGAAGAGCAAGTTCGCGATCCTCGGCCAGGTCAACGGCGCCATCCAGCAGATCCAGGGCGCGCGCATGTTCGTCGTGCCGCCGCCGGCGGTCGACGGCCTGGGCAACGCCGGCGGCTTCAAGCTGCAGGTGCAGGACCGCGCGGGCCTGGGCGAGCAGGCGCTTGTTCGGCGCGGTCTGGGGCACGCTGGGCCAGGTCTACGGCAATCCCAAGACGAGCATCGGCACGCCGTTCTCCACCTACGACATCAATGTGCCGCGGCCTGATCGCCGATGTGGACCGCACGCGCGCCAAGCAGATGGGCGTGAATCTCGGCGACATCTACGACACGCTGCAGATCAACCTCGGCTCGCTGTACGTCAACGACTTCACCAAGTTCGGCAAGACCTACCAGGTGATCGTGCAGGCCGACGCGCCGTTTCGCAGCGACGCCGAATCGATCACGCAACTCAAGACGCGCAACGCGCGCGGCGAGATGGTGCCGCTGGCGGCGCTGATGACGGTCGAGCCGACCTTCGGCCCGACGCGCGTGACGCGCTACAACGGCTACCCGTCGGCCGACATCAACGGCGCGCCGAACCCGGGCTTCTCCGGCGCGCAGGCCGAAGGCGAGATCGAGCAGCTGCTGCGCGCACATTGCCGCGCGGCATGAGCTACGAGTGGACCGAGCTCACCTACCAGGACCGGCTGACGCGCGACGCTCGCCGTGCCGGGCACCGACTGGCGCGTGCCGATGCTGGCCGCGGTGCTGCTGCTGTCGGTGATGCTGCGTCATCCTCGTGCTGGCCGCGCAGTACGAAAGCTGGATCGCTGCCGCTGGTGATCATCCTGATCGTGCCGATGGGCATCCTGTCGGCGCTGTTCGGCGTCTGGCTGTCGAGCTTTCCGCCCTTCATGCAGCCGGGCGACCTGAACATCTTCACGCAGGTGGCGCTGGTGGTGCTGGTGGGCCTGGCGTGCAAGAACGCGATCCTGATCGTCGAGTTCGCGAAGCGACCTGGAGGAGCAAGGCCATTCGATGCTCGAATCGGTGATCGAGGCCTGCCGCATGCGGCTGCGGCCGATCCTGATGACCTCGATCGCGTTCTGCGCCGGCGTCATCCCGCTGATCCTCGGCAGCGGCGCCGGCAGCGAGATGCGCCGCGCCATGGGCATCGCGGTGTTCTCGGGCATGGTCGGCGTGACCACGTTCGGCATCTTCCTGACGCCGGTGTTCTACGCGCTGCTGCGCAAGGGCACCGAACAGCGGCGCGCCAAGGCGGCTGAGTTGCGCAAGGCGATCGATGCCTCGGCGCACCCGGTCGATGGTGCGCCGGTGCCGCCCCAGGGAGATCTGCGATGAGCCGCGCACCTTGGCCGCTGGCGCTGGCCGCCATGCTGGCCGCCTGCGCATCGCCCGCGCCGCCATTGGCGGACAAGGCGGCAGCGCCGGAAGCGTTCGCGCAGGCCGCCAACACCGAGTCGCAACCGGTGGCGGAATTCTGGCGCGCCTTCGGCGACGCCGAGCTCGACGCGTTGATCACGCAGGCGATGGACGCCAATCGCGATCTGCGCGTGGCCGCGGCGCGGGTGGCCGAAGCCAAAGCCATCGAAGGCGGCACGCAGGGCCTGGGCCGGCCGACGCTGGATGTGACGGCCGGCGCCAGCCGCGCGCGTTCGGCGGCAAACAGCGGTCGTCCAGGCACCCGCAATGCGTTCGATGTCGGGCTCGGCGCGTCGTGGGAGATCGATCTGCTCGACCGCGTGGCCAATGAGAAGCGCGTGGCGCGTGCCGGTACCGATGCTGCCGAGGCCCAGCGCCGCGGCGTGCAGGTCAGCGTGGCCGCCGAGGTGGCGCGCAACTACTTCGAGCTGCGCGGTCTGCAGGAGCAGGTGCGGGTGACGACGCTCGACTTGTCGACGCAGCGCGAGGCGCTGAAGCTGGTCGAAGCGCGCCTGTCGGTCGGCCGCGGCACCGCGCTCGACACCGAGCGCGCACGCGTGCTCGTCGAAGGCACGGCGGCGTCGCTGCCGGCGCTCGAGATGGCGCTTGCGCGCACGCGCATGCGCCTGGCCGTGCTGAGCGGTGCGGCACCGAGTGCGCTCGATGCGCGCCTGGCCGAGCAGAAGCCGCTGCCGGGCCTGCCGGCAACGCCGCTGGCGGCCATCGGTTCACCGCAAACCTTGCTGCAACGCCGGCCGGACGTGGCGGCGGCGGAGCAGCAACTCAATGCCGCCGATGCGCAATCCGGCATCGCACGCAGCCGCCTGTGGCCGTCGCTGACGCTGTCCGGCAGCCTCGGCCTGAACGCCGGGCGCATCAGCGAGCTCGGCGACTCGGGTTCGTTCGTCGCCAGCCTCGGCGCCAACCTGCTCTGGGCGGTGATCGACAACGGCCAGCGCCGTGCGCAAATCTCCGCCGCCGATGCGCGGCGCGATGCCGCACTGGCACAGTTCGACCAGACCGTGCTGACGGCGCTGGAAGAAACCGAAGGCGCACTGGTCAGCTACACGCGCTCGCAAGAGCGCACCGACCATCTGTTTGCCGCCGCGAAAGCCGCCGAGGGCGCCGCCAAGATCGCCCGCGCACGCTTCGACGCCGGATCGAGCGACTTCCTGGCCGTGCTCGACGCCGAGCGCGAATTGCTGCTGGCGCGCGATCGGCTGGCGCAAGGTCAGACGCAGGCGGCGACGGCGTTGGTGGGCGTGTACCGGGCGCTGGCTGGGGGATGGAACTGACTTGCAAGCATCTAGAGGTTGACTCCGCCCTATCCCGCTACTACATCAATCCATCAAATACCACAGCGACAGGTCGCAACGGTCGACTGTTGATTTGGTGTACGGCACGGAGCAATCGCGCTTTCGCCTTGCAGTACGCGGGATCGCTCATCGAGTTGTTTCGGTACTCGCCACGTCGCAGTCGGTAGTCCCACGTCACCTCAGACAAGCCCGGAAAACGCTCTGGGCGCCTTTCGTAAAGTTTGTGGAACCGAGTTCCCGGCAGAGGGGTGAATCGATTCATGCGAATCCGATCGAGATATTGCATGTGCGATTCGAGGAACTGCACGGTCTGGTCAATGTCAGCTGCAGTCTCGCCCGGATAACCCAGGATCGCTGTAGCGCGCACGCTGATGCCCGCATCATGGGCATCGGCGAGGAAACGCGACGTGCGCTCGATGCTTGTTCCTTTCGCCATGGCATCGTTCAATCGCTGGCTACCGGTCTCCAAGCCAAAGCTCAACCGTGTCAACCCGGACTTTGCGGCTGCATCCAGTTCAGCACGCGTCAGACCGTTTTCGCCATGCGCTTGCACGTGTACGGTGCCGATCCAACGTCCGCCTGGCAGGCGCTGCTGGAAGCCATCGATGATGCCTCTCCACATCGCAAGCGATGAATTGAGTTTGATGTCCAGGAAGATCACATCCTTGGTCCCGTACAGAGCCGATTGCTTATCGAGTTCGTCGAGAACCGCTGCGACAGCTCGGGTGCGAAACGTGAGGCCGTTCACAACCTTCACGTCACTGCAAAATGTGCACTTGCCCCAATTGCAGCCTCTGCCCGTCATGATCGGAATGATCTTGTTCGGATAGAGATGCCAAGGAAAGTCCACAAGGTCAGGAATGGGCAGCCGATCAAGGCTCGCAAGTGGGCCTGCGGCAGGACCTCGGCGTCCGTCAGGTAGATAGACGCCAGGCATGGTCGAGATGTCGGCCCCGCTGAGTATCTCGTCGACCAGCTCCGGCAGCGAGTTGTCAACCTCTGCTGCGACGATCGCCGTCAAGCCGGGGATGCCGAGCCACTCGCGAGCAACCTCGTCCATGTTGAATGCCGGTCCGCCCAGAAGAACTGGTACGCCCCGCGAGCTTGCCGCTTGCGCTATCTCGCGCACAGCGGCACCAAAGTCAAGGTAGGCGGAAAGCAAGACCACGTCCGGATGGATCTCGTCGAGCGCGCGCAACACATCTGCAGTAAGGCGCGGGTCGGCTCGGCTTATCCACCTCTTGCGACCCGCTGACAGCGCGTCTCGTAAGCCATTGATTGCCGGGTGGGACGAAAAGAAGAGACGACGCTGCGCGTACTGCCACCATGTCTCCTGTCTCTCCGGCATCGATGGGAGCCGAAACGCAAGCGGCGATAGAACGCTGACGTCGAAGCCGCCATCCCTTAGCGCGGCCACGAGGTAGCCGACCGCAAGTGTCGGATAGTGGGCGAAGCTGTTCAGATCAACTACGAGTGCGGTGCGCCTCTTTTTCATTTCGACTGCTCCTGGTCGGCGCGCATCACTCGTTGACGGATCTCGCGTCGAACGTGCGAGCGAAATCCCTCGTCCGTGACGCGTGGCACGCGGCGTGCTGCGGCCCACAGATAGCCCCAAACGAATGCGGCGCCCAGTACGCCACGTGGCCGCAGAAGCGATAACTTGGCCGCACGCAGGAGCACAAAGTACAAAGGGTAGTGCGCGATCCACGCAACCACGCCATGCCTGGATCGCCCGCGAACGACTCCTGCAACGGCGCCCGTCTGGCGACGGTGCCTCGCCACGATGTCCGTGTACGAGCGGGTTTGGAAGCCCCGCATCCGAGCCAGCGTTTCGTCGATCGTGTCCCAGCCTAGGATCTCGCGGACGCCGCCAATCTGCTCGAAACAAGATCGACGATAGATCGACAGCGCCCCTGGTACATGCTGACGCGGCACGGCTATCACTCGATCCTTTCCGTTTGCGTCGGGCTCGACGAGAATGCCGCCAGCCATTCCCAAGCGCTCGTTGGCCAGCATTCGTTCGAGGAGAGTGGCAAAGTACATCGGTGGTAATTCCACGTCGGCATCGACTTTTGCCACGAAATCCCAGTTAACTGTCGCGTCATGGACCCCGGCGGCGAATGCCCGTGGTGGCCTGCCTGCCGCCAGTTTGTCTATCCCGTGGTCTTCGCCACCGCGCAACTCGCTCAAGTGAATCCAGGAGTGTTCTGCTGCTGCCCTGACCACGATGTCGCGCGTGGTATCGGTCGAGCCATCGTCAACGATTCGCCACTCATCAGGGAGCACGGTTTGATTGACCATCGCCAAGATGACCGCCAGGAGGTGTTCCGCCTCGTTGCGTGCAGGCGTAACAACCAAGAGTCTTGGCCGCACCGACCGTGGATCGGTCCCCTCAGGCCGCAGGAGCGATATTTCTCCTTGTCCAGCAACAGCTGTCATGCACTCAACCTACGAAGCATGAGAGTGAGTCGGCGTGTGCGTCGAGCGGAATCGCGGTGACGCCCATACGACATGCCATTCTGCACTTTGGTCACCCTGTGATGACCATCGATGCTTTGATGCCCCTAGAAGTGGTGCATGCGTGTCGGCCCGCGCCAGTAGAGTCCGTTCTACGCGCAAGGACTTACATCAGGTGCGACGCATGGCCTGCTATTCGACGAACAGCAGCGCCGGCGATTCGAGCAGCGCGCGCAGCGCCTGCACGAACTGCGCGGCGTCGATGCCGTCGACCACGCGGTGGTCGAACGACGACGACAGGTTCATCATCTGCCGCGGCACGACGGCGCCGCCGCGCAGCATCGGCCGCTCGACCATGCGGTTGACGGCGACGATCGCGACCTCGGGCCGGTTGATCACCGGCGTCGAGACGATGCCGCCGAGCGCGCCGAGGCTGCTGATGGTGATCGTCGAGCCGCTCAGCTCGTCGCGCGTGGCGCGGCCGGTGCGCGCGGCCTCGGCCAGGCGCGCCACCTCGGCGGCCATCGCCCAGACGCTGCGCGCCTCGGCATGGCGCACCACCGGCACCATCAGGCCGTGCTGGGTCTGGGTGGCGATGCCGATGTGCACGGCGCCGTGGCGGGTGACGACGCCGGCCTCGTCGTCGAAGCGGGCGTTGATCTGCGGGAACTCGCGCACCGCCAGCACCATCGCGCGCATCAGCAGCGGCAGCAGCGTCAGCCGGCCGCGCTCGTCGCTCCACTTGGCGTTCAGCGCCGCGCGCAGCGCCTCGACCTCGGTGACGTCGACCTCCTCGACGTAGCTGAAGTGCGGGATGCGGCGCTTGGACTCCTGCATCTGCACGGCGATGCGGCGGCGCAGGCCGATGACTTGCACGGTCCTCGGTCATCGGTGCGCTCGACGCCGCTGCGCGCGCGGCGGCCGCGGCGTTGCGCTGCGCGCCGTGGGTCGGCGACATGGGCGTCGAGGTCGGCCTGCAGGATGCGGCCGCCGGGGCCGCTGGCGGCGCACCTCGCGCAGGTCGATGCCGAGTTCCCAGGCGCGGCGGCGCACCGCGGGCGAGGCGATCGGGCGCTCGGCTCGACGTCGGCGCGCAGGCTGCGGCGCCGGTTCGGCTCGCTGTTGCGCCGCCGCGGGCGCCGTGCGGCGCTTGTTGCTGCAGGCGCCGGCGTCGGCGACGGGCACGGGTGCTGGCGCAGGCGCCTTGCAGGTGCTGGTGCAGGCGCTGGTCGCAGCCGCGGGCGCGGGCGTCGGGCGCCTGGCGCCGGCGCATCGCCCACGCCGGCAATCTCGATGCGGATCAGCTCGGCGCCGACGGCCAGCATCTGCCCGACCTCGCCGCCGAGGGCCAGCACGCGGCCGGCCACCGGCGACGGGATCTCGACGCTGGCCTTGTCGGTCATCACGTCGGCCAGGGCCTGGTCTTCGGCGACCGTGTCGCCGGGCTTGACATGCCAGGCGACGAGCTCGACCTCGGCGATGCCTTCGCCGACATCGGGCACCTTGATCACGTGCATGTTGCTGGCCATCTCGTCATGCCTCCATCGCGCGCCGCAGCGCCGCGGCGACGCGCGCCGGGCCCGGGAAGTAGGCCCATTCCAGCGCATGCGGGTAGGGCGTGTCCCAGCCGGTGACGCGCTCGATCGGCGCCTCGAGGTGGTAGAAGCAATGCTCCTGCACCAGCGCCGCGAGTTCGGCGCCGAAGCCGCTGGTGCGCGTGGCCTCGTGCACGATGACGCAGCGGCCGGTCTTCTTCACCGAGGCGACGATCGCGGCCAGATCGAGCGGCCACAGGCTGCGCAGGTCGATGATCTCGGCGTCGATGCCGCTCTCGGCGGCGGCGGCCTCGGAGACGAAGACCATCGTGCCGTAGGTCAGCACCGTCAGCGTCGGCGCCGGCGCGGAAGACCGCGGCGCTGTCCAGCGGCACCGTGTAGTGGCCTTCGGGCACCTCGCCCAGGGCGTGCTGCGACCACGGCACCACCGGCCGGTCGTGGTGGCCGTCGAAGGGGCCGTTGTAGAGGCGCTTGGGCTCGAGGAAGATCACCGGGTCGTCGTTCTCGATCGAGGCGATCAGCAGGCCCTTGGCGTCGTACGGGTTGCACGGCATCACGGTGCGCAGGCCGCAGACATGGGTGAACAGCGCCTCCGGGCTCTGGCTGTGCGTCTGGCCGCCGTAGATGCCGCCGCCGCAGGGCATGCGGATCGTCAGCGGCGCGGTGAAGTCGCCCGCCGAGCGGTAGCGCAGGCGCGCCGCCTCGGACACGATCTGGTCCGACGCCGGGTAGAAGTAGTCGGCGAACTGGACCTCGACCACCGGCCGCAGGCCGTAGGCGGCCATGCCGATCGCCGAGCCGACGATGCCGCCTTCGGAGATCGGCGCGTCGAAGACGCGCGAGCGGCCGTACTTGGCCTGCAGGCCTTCGGTGCAGCGGAAGACGCCGCCGAAGTAGCCGACGTCCTGGCCGTAGACGACGACGTTCGGATCGCGCTCGAGCATCACGTCCATCGCCGAGCGCAGCGCCTGGATCATGGTCATGCGGGCCATGGTCAGTTTTCCAAGCCGCGCCTGCCGCATCTGCTCGTGCAGATGCGGCGGCATGTCCTTGTAGACGTCCTCGAACATCGTCTCCAGCGGCGGGATGTGGCCGTCGAGCAGCGTGCCGTCGTGCGCTCGGCTTCCTTCTGCGCGGCGGCGACCTCGGCGTCGAGTTCCTTCTTCACGCGCGTCGTGCTCGTCGTCGGACCAGTCGCCCTGCCCATCAGGTGCTGCTTCAGCCGCGCGATCGGGTCGCCGAGCGGGAAGTGCTGCCAGTCGTCGGCCGGGCGGTAGCGCGACGGATCGTCCGAGGTCGAATGCGCGCCGGCGCGGTAGGTGAGCCATTCGATCAGCGTCGGCCCGAGGTTGCTGCGCGCGCGCTCGGCGGCCCAGCGCGACGCCGCCAGCACGGCCAGGAAGTCGTTGCCGTCGACGCGCAGCGAGGCGATGCCGCAGCCGACGCCGCGCGCGGCGAAGGTGGTGGCTTCGCCGCCGGCGATGGCCTGGAAGGTCGAGATCGCCCACTGGTTGTTGACGACGTTGAGGATCACCGGCGCGCGGTAGACGTGGGCGAAGGTCAGCGCGGTGTGGAAGTCGGCCTCGGCGGTGGCGCCGTCGCCGATCCAGGCCGAGGCGATCTTGGTGTCGCCCTTGATCGCCGAGGCCATCGCCCAGCCGACGGCCTGGATGAACTGCGTCGCCAGGTTGCCGCTGATCGTGAAGAAGCCGGCGCGCTTGTACGAATACATCACCGGCAGCTGGCGGCCCTTCATCGGGTCGCGCGCGTTGCTCATCAGCTGGCACATCAGCTCGACCATCGGGATGTCGTCGCGCGCCAGCAGCAGGCCCTGCTGGCGGTAGGTCGGGAAGCACATGTCGCCGTCGGCGATGGCCAGCGCATGCGCGCAGGCGATCGCCTCCTCGCCCAGGCACTGCATGTAGAACGAGATCTTCTTCTGGCGCTGCGCGATCTGCATCTTGGCGTCGAAGGCGCGCGTGCGCATCATCGCGCGCAGGCCGCGCCGCAGCAGCTGCGCGTCGTGCGGCGGCGCCCAGGGACCGACCGCGTGGCCCTCGTCGTCGAGCACGCGCACCAGCGTGAAGGCGAGGTCGGCGGTGCTGGCCGGCGAGGCGTCCAGTTCCGGCCGCCGCACGGCGCCGGCCGGCGACAGGTGCAGGTACGAAAAATCGGTCGCCTGCCCCGGCCGCCCGGTCGGTTCGGGCACGTGCAGGTGAAGCGGTTGCGGCGTCGGGTTCATCTTCTGCGGTCTTTCGAAAGCGCGAGCATGCGGCGTCTACGCATTGGCCGATCCTACGCTGACGAAAGCCGGTTGCTCGTGGCGCCCAGCGCATTGGCGCTGAACGTCACTCGCGCGCCATCGACGCCGCCAACCGCGGCCACAGTTGCGGCGGCAGGTCGTGGCCCATGCCGTCGATGACTTCGAGCGTCGAGCCTTTGATCTTGGCGTGCAGATCATGCGCTGCCGCCACGGGCACGAGGGGATCCTGCGCGCCGTGAATGATGTGCGTGGGTGCGGTGATGCGGGCCAGCAGTCGGCGAGCGGTCGCCGTCTGCCGCCACCGCCAGCAGTTGCCGTGCCACGCCGGTCGGGGCGGTAGGCACGCTCGACGGAGGCCCGCAGGCGGGCGCGAAACGCCGCGCGTTCGGGGCGGTACATCGGGCTGCCGATGACGGTGAACACATGCTCGAGGCGATCGACAACCGCATCCACATTCCTCGGGTCGAGGCCGCGCCGGTCCATCATCGCCGCCCTCGCCTTCATGCTCGGCTTGGGCAGATGGCGCGCGCCGGAGGTCGTCATCATCAGCGTCAGCTTCGAGACGCGTTGCGGCTGCGAGGCCGCGATGTGCTGCGCGATCATGCCGCCCATCGACGCGCCGACGATGTGGGCCTGCGCGATGCCCAGCGCATCGAGCACGGCCAGGGTGTCGCCGGGCCATGTCGGCCAACGTGTAGGCGCCGCGCACCGGCAGCCTGCACGCATAGCGCAGCGCGGCCCAAGGCACGTTGGGCATGCCCAGGTGATCGAAGCCCTGGCTCAGGCCGGCATCGCGGTTGTCGAGACGGATGACGCGCTGTCCGCGCGTCGCACCAGCGTCTGCACCAGCGGCTCCGGCCAGCCGGTGAGTTGCATGCCCAGGCCCATGATCAGCAGCAGCGGCTCGGCGTTGAGCGGTCCTTGCTCATCGACTTCGATGCGCAGGCCGTTGGCTCGAACCTGCATTTCAGTGGCCCGCCGCGCTTCGCGCGGCCCGCGACGCATGAATCAGCGTGGCCTTGCCAAGCAGCCGCCGCGGAACTGGCTTGGCCAGGCCGCTGGCGGTGCCCCCCTGGAGGGGAGTGGCGAAGCCGCTTCGGGAGGGATTCATTCAGCGTGCGGCCGGGACGAAAGGCAACATGCCGGTGGTCTTGTAGAACCAGCGCCGAGCGCCCTGCGCATCGAAGCGCTGCCACTTCTCGGGGTCCTGGCGCAGCCGGTCGGCGATGGCGAACAGGGCCAGCGGGTTCATGCCCATGCCGATGTGGCTGGCATGGACTTCGATGTTCTCTGCCAACGGCGCGTCTTCGTTGAGGCTGCACTGCCAGGCGACGACACCGTCGGTGCGCGAGTAGATCGATGTCGTCGGTACTGGCGGTGCGCCTCGGATCCGCTCGACGAGCGCCGCGTCGTGCACGTTCTGGCCGCTGACCATCTCGTAGAAGCGCCAGGCGTTGGTGGCGCGTGGATGGCCGGTGAACGGCGAGCCGAGCGTGATGACGCAGCGTGCAAGCTTCGGAAATCTCCTTGGCCAATTCGCGCGCGTACAGGCCGCCCAGGCTCCAGCCGATCAGGCTGACCGTCTGGCCATGGCGATCGGCGGTGCGCCGCAGACGGTCGCGCACGGCGTCGAGCACGCCGCGCCGCGGCCCGAAGTTGAAGCCCTGCTTCCACGGGTAGGCGCTGTAGCCGAGGTCCTGCAGCAAGCCGCGCAGCGGTGCGGTCGTGATGTCGGCCGCGCCGAGGCCGGGATAGACGATCACCGGATGGCCGTCGCCGCGCGGCAGGCGCTTCAGCCAGGGCAGCGCCGCCAGCATGGCTGCGTATTCCCACGGCGCGCGGCCTTCGAGCAGCAGCATCAGCGCGTTGGGCGCGTGCAGGTCGGCCTCGTGGAACAGCGGCGGCAGGGCAGCCTTCTTGGCGCGGGCCTTGACAGTGATTGGCTTCGACGGCATGAGGTCCGAATGTATCGGTCTGCCACGGCGCCGACCTGGAGCCGCAACCCTAGGAAACAACACGGGCCGCGACATTTGACTCGCGCAGATCACGCTTTGCGCTTGGCCACCGGCTGGGCCATCGGCTTGACGGCGGTGCGCCTGGTGGCCTTGCGGGCAGGTCGCAACGGCATGTCGTCGTCATGCAGGGCCAGTGCGCGCAGGTCATCGAAGGCTTCATGGACCGCCTCGGCGAGCTTGCGCACATCGGGCATTGCCTTGGCGTCGGCCATCATGCCGAAGTCGAGCGATTGCGCGTAGCTCTGCACGGTGATGTTCAAGGCCATGCCATGGGTGACGATCGAGCAGGGGTAGTTGGTGAGCATGCGTGCGCCGGCCAGGTACAGGGGCACCGGCGGGCCCGGCACGTTGGACACCGCGACGTTGGCCACCGAGCGGAATCTTGTCCGATTCGGTGGCCCGCCGATAGACCGCCGAGGCCGCTTCGGTGAGCCACGAGCATGCCGATCGACGGAAAGTCGGTCGGCAGCACGTTCTTCACGCTTCGACAAGGTGCTCTTCATGGACTGGGTGGCGGCCTTGATATGCGCCATGCGCTTGCGCGCATCGGCCACGTTGGTGCCCAGGCTGAGCAGCGTCATCGAGGCCTGGTTGTCCGCTGCCGTGTCGCCTCCTCGTCCAACATTCACGCGCAGCGACACCGGCACCGCCGCCACCATCGACTTGTTCGGCAGCTCGCCCTTGCGCGCGTAATGCTCGGCGCATCGCGGTGCTGACGAGCCAGAGCACGACGTCGTTGAGCGTGGCGCTCGTGGGCCTTACCGAGGGCCTTGAGTTCGGGCAACGGCAGCGTCACGGCCGCAAAGGCGCGCGTTGCCGTGACCGGCGCATTGAGCGCCATGCGCGGCGCCAGACCGAGGCTGCCGGCGCGCCGGCGGCCGCTGACGAGGACGCTGCGCGACGCCATCCGGCTGGCAGCGCCGCCCAGCGAGCCCGCGGTCTCGGGCAGCGAGCGGATCAGGTGCGCGATCTGCTGGACCTCGCTCGTGATTGCACCGGAGATCATTTCGACCATCGACAACTTGAAGCGCTTGACGCGGCTGGAGGCCACGATGTCACGCGCCGGCGGTTCGGGGCTCAGGTCGAGGATGGCATTGGCCAGGGCGACGGCAGCCTGGCCATCGACGGCCGCGTGGTGCAGCTGGGTGTACATGGCGACGCGCCTGTGGCCATCGGCCGCGGCCGACAAGCCCTCGATGACATGGAACTTCCACAGCGGCCGCCGGCGGTCGAGCAATTGCACATGCAGCTTGCCGACCATCTTCTCCAGCGCCGTCATGTCATTGCGCACACGCGATGGCAGCTTGTGCTCGACGACGTGCCTGGCCATGTCGGGCTCGGCATCGACCCAAACCGGGTTGGTGATGTTCATCGGCATCATCCACAGCCGCCGCCGCAACGGCGGCGCCAACGGCAGGCGAGCCGCCATGTGCTTGCGCAACGCGGTGACGAACCTGCCCTTGAAGCCCTTCGGCAGCTCGAAGACGTGCAGCGCGCCGACATGCATCGGCATCTCCGGCGTCTCGAGGTGCAGGAAGGTGGCATCGAGGCCGGAGAGTCTTTTCATGGGCTCATGCTAGCGCGCCTTGCGTGTTGTCCCTAGTCCGCTGCGTCGTGCAGCGGGCTCATGACGAACGGGAACGCAGTGTCAAGACCTCGTTGCTCGCCAGTGCAGCGAGCACCAGCGCACCACCGCCGAGCGTCGCCAGCGTGGGCGTTTCATTCGCACCCAGCCAGGCCCAGGCGACACCGAACACCACCTCGAGCAGCGCCAGCAGCGAGATCTCGGGTGCCGACAGCGTGCGTGCGGCGACCACCGTCAGCCAGCACGGCAGCGCCAACTGGAACACGCCGAGCAGGGCCAGCCAGCCGATGTCGTGCGTCGATGCCTGCAGCGGCCAGGCCAACGGCAGCGTGACGGCCGCGGACAGTGTCGCGCCGATCAGCACCGCCGGCAGCATGTCGGGCCCATCGCGCCTGTCGCGCAGGCCCTGGATCACGGTCCAGTTGATGGCGGCCGCCACCGGCACCGCCAATGCGACTGCGGTGCCCAGCAGGTCCTGCCCACCTCGCAGCGAATGGCCGTACATCCAGCACGATGCCGGCACCGGCCAGGCCGATCGGCGCCCCAGGTCCGCGCCGCCAGGCGATGCCCCAGCACGACACGCGCCACGAGTGCCGTCAACAGCGGCGCCAGCGCCATCGTCACCAGCACATTGGCCACCGTGGTCAGCGTGATCGCCACCATGAAGGCGGTGAACATCACCGACCAGCACAGACCCGACAGCCACAGCGCCGCGCCGCCGCTGCGCAGACGCGCGTCACAAGGCCACCGGCCCTCGCATCGCGCCGATCAGCACGACCAGCGCCAGCGCGTTGAACAGGCTGCGCCAGAAGGTGACCTCGAAGCTGTGTGCGCTGTCGAGCTGGCGCGTGACAACGCCGGCGATGCTCCACAGCAGCGCGGCCAGCACCATCCATGCGACGGCGCGGCCATGCGACAGCGGCTTCATGCCGCCTCGCGCTACGCCCTCTTGCGGTCGTGTTCCTTCAGGTGCGCTTGCGCAGGCGGATGCGCTTCGGCGTGATCTCGACCAGCTCGTCGTCCTCGATGAACTCCACCGCGTACTCCAGCGTCAGGTCGATCGCGCGGCGTGATCTTGATCGCATCTTCCTTGCCGCTGACGCGGAAGTTGGTGAGCTGCTTGGCGCGCACCGCGTTGACCACGAGGTCGTTGTCGCGGCTGTGGATGCCGACGATCATGCCCTCGTACACCGGGTCGCCCGCCTTGACGAACATGCGGCCGCGGTCGTCGAGCTTGCCCAGCGCATAGGTGACGATCTCGCCGTCGTCCTGGCTGATCAGCACGCCGTTCTTGCGCCCGTCGATGTCGCCCTTGTAGGCCTCGTAGCCGTCGAAGATGTTGCTGATGAGGCCGGTGCCGCGCGTCAGGTTCATGAACTCGTTCTGAGAAGCCGATCAGGCCGCGCGCCGGGATGCGGTACTCCAGGCGCACGCGGCCCATGCCATCGGATTCCATGTTGACCAGCTCGGCCTTGCGTTCGCCCAGCGCCTGCATGACCGCGCCCTGGTGGCTGTCCTCGACGTCGACCGTGACGAGCTCGATCGGCTCGTGCTTCTCGCCGTCGACGTCGTGGAACACGACGCGCGGCTTGCTCACGGCCAGCTCGATAGCCTTCGCGGCGCATGTTCTCGAGCAGGATCGTCAGGTGCAGTTCGCCGCGGCCGGAGACCTCGAAGATGCCGTCTTCGTCGGTTTCCTTCACACGCAGCGCGACGTTGCTCTGCAGCTCGCGTTCGCAGGCGGTCCGCAGATCTGGCGGCTGGTGACGAACTTGCCTTCGCGGCCGGCCAGCGGCGAGTTGTTGACGCAGAAGTTCATCGTCAGCGTCGGCTCGTCGATCGTGCAGCATCGGCAGCGGCGCGCGGGTTCTCGATGTCGGTCAGCGTGACGCCGATGCCGATGTCCTCGATGCCGTTGATCGAGCACGATGTCGCCCGGGCCGGCGCTCGTCGGCCGGCTTGCGCTCCAGGCCCTCGAACTTGAGGACCTGGTTGACGCGCGCCTTGATCGGCGTCGCTGTCCGGGCCGCTGTACACGGCCACGTCCTGCATCGGCTTCAGGGTGCCCTGGTTGCACGCGGCCGATGCCGATGCGGCCGACATAGGTCGAATAGTCGAGCGAGCAGATCTGCAGCTGCAGCGGCGTCGTCGGCGCTGCCCTCGTGCGCCGGCACATGCTCGAGCATGGCGTCGAACAGCGGCGCCAGGTCGGTGCCGACCACGCCCTGCGTCCAGCGATGCCCAGCCGTTCAGGCCCGAGGCGAAGATCACCGGGAAGTCGAGCTGCTCTTCGGTGGCGCCGAGCTTGTCGAACAGGTCGAAGGTGGCGTTGATCACGTAGTCGGGGCGCGCGCCGGGGCGATCGACCTTGTTGACGACGACGATCGGCTTCAGGCCGAGCGCCAGCGCCTTCCTGGTGACGAAGCGCGTCTGCGGCATCGGGCCTTCGACCGCATCGACCAGCAGCAGCACGCTGTCGACCATCGACAGCACGCGTTCGACCTCGCCGCCGAAGTCGGCGTGGCCCGGCGTGTCGACGATGTTGATGTGGGTGCCCTTCCACGTCGACGGCGCAGTTCTTGGACAGGATCGTGATGCCGCGCTCGCGCTCGAGGTCATTGCTGTCCATCACGCGTTCGGTGAGCTTTTCGTTCTCGCGGAAGGTGCCGCTCTGGCGCAGCAGCTGGTCGACGAGCGTGGTCTTGCCGTGGTCGACGTGGGCGATGATGGCGATGTTGCGGATCGTCGGGTCTGTTCATAGGCTTTCAGGAATCGGAGGCCCTGCATCCAGCGGGCTGAGCAGGCGATCGGGGATCAATTCGCCGGCAGTGATGTGGGCCGAACCCAGCAGCGCACGCTCGGTCCGGACCCGTAGACGCGCACATGCGGCGCATCGGCAGACTGCACGCGACGGCGCAGCCCGGTGAGAAAGCGCGCCGCTTCATCGCGCCGGCAAACGGAACTGCGGGCCAGTGCGCAAGCAAGGCATCGGGCGGCAGCAGCCGAGCGTCGCGCTCGGCCTCGGCAACGCGGCCAAGTGCATCCAGCGTGATGGCCGCATCGATTGCGAGCGGCCCGCTGGCCGGTGCGGCGCAGGGCTGCCAGATGCGCACCGCAGCCGAGCGCCGCGCCGATGTCTTCGGCCAGCGTGCGCATATAGGTGCCCTTGCTGCACGCACGTCGAGCACCAGCGTCGGCCCCTTGCCACTCGAGTCACGGTGATGCGACTGATCGTGATGCGCCGCGGCTCGCGCTCGATCTCGATGCCCTGCACGCGCGTATTCGTAGAGCGCGCGCCCTCGTGCTTGA
Source organism: uncultured beta proteobacterium (assembly GCA_963706685.1). Lineage (GTDB taxonomy): Bacteria > Pseudomonadota > Gammaproteobacteria > Burkholderiales > Burkholderiaceae_C > CADEEN01. The sequence goes on along the minus strand of CAVPMY010000013.1, from coordinate 99,513 downwards.
GCGCCGAGTGCATCGGCGGGCATCTGGTCGATCGCGCCGGTGAAGCGCAGCCATGGCGGCGTCGATGGCCGCGCGGTCCACGGTCACCTGACGCCGCTCGACCACCTCGCCTTCGAGGTCGCCCGTGGTCGTGGTCTGCGCCCAGGTGCAGCGTGGCGGTGTAGCGCTTGTCGGCATCGAGGCTGACCTGCGAGAACTTGGTGGCCGCGCCGAAGCACAGCGGCAGCAGGCCCGAGGCCAGCGGATCGAGCGTGCCGGTGTGGCCGGCCTTCTCGCGCACTGAACAGGCGCTTGGCCTTCTGCAAGGCATCGTTGCTCGACAGGCCGAGCGGCTTGTCGAGCAGCAGCACGCCGTGGACGGCAGCGAGCGCTCGTGGCGCATCGGGTTCATCAGTCGTCCTTGGCCCGCGTCGCGTTGGCGCTGCTGGATCAGCGCGATTCAACTCGGCCGCGCGTTCGGTGGTGCGATCGAACTGGAAGTGCAGGGTCGGCACGGTGTGGATCGCAGCCGCTTGAACAGGCCGTTGCGCACGAAGCCGGCGGCCTCGTTGAGCGCGGTTTCGCACTCGGCCGTGTCGCCGACCAGCAGCGAGAAGCGAACCGTGGCGTGCGCGTAGTCGGGCGTCACATCGACGCCGGTGATCGTGACCATGCCGATGCGCGGATCCTTCAGCTCGCGAACCAGCTCGGCCAGATCGCGCTGGATCTGGTCGGCGACGCGAAAGCTGCGGTTGGGGATCGAGCGTTCTTGTGTCGCATAGGAGCATCCTTTCCAGCTCTATGCGCGGATCCGGCTCCGCCGATCCGCTGCAGTGCGCCCCCTCGGGGGGCAGCGACCGGGAGGGAGCGTGGGGACTACAAAGTTCGGGCGACTTCCTTGACTTCGAAGAACTCCAGCTGGTCGCCCTCTTTGATGTCGGTGATAGTTCTTGAGCTTGATGCCGCACTCGAAGCCCTCGGCCACCTCGCGCACATCGTCTTTCATCCGCTTCAGCGAATCGACCTCGCCGGTGAAGATGACGACATGGTCGCGCAGCAGGCGGAAGCGTGCATTGCGCGTCACGCGCCCGGCCGTGACCATCGCAGCCGGCCACGGTGCCGATCTTGCTGGCCACGAAGACGGTGCGGATCTCGGCCGTGCCGATGACTTCTTCCTTCTGTTCCGGCGCCAGCATGCCTGTCATGGCCGCCTTGATCTCGTCGACCGCGTCGTAGATGATGTTGTAGTAGCGGATGTCGACACCGTTGCCTTCCGCCAGCTTGCGCGCATTGGCATCGGCGCGCACGTTGAAGCCGACGATCAACGGCCTTGGACGCGATGGCCAGGTTGATGTCGCTCTCGCTGATGCCGCCGACGGCAGCGTGCACGATCTGCACCTTGACCTCGGCGGTCGACAGCTTGACCAGCGACTGCGCCAGCGCTTCCTGCGAGCCCTGCACGTCGGCCTTGACGATCAGCGACAGCGTCTGCGAGCCGCGCCTGGCCCATTGCTCGAACATGTTCTCGAGCTTGGCGGCCTGCTGCTTGGCCAGCTTGACGTCGCGGTACTTGCCGGAGCGGAAGGTGGCGATCTCGCGCGCCCGCCGCTCGTCGGCCAGCACCATGAAATCGTCGCCCGCCTGCGGCACCTCGGTCAGGCCCTGGATCTCGACCGGGATCGACGGGCCGGCTTCGTCGATCGGCTTGCCGTTTTCGTCGAGCATCGCGCGCACGCGGCCGTAGCTCGAACCGGCCAGCACCACGTCGCCCTTCTTCAGCGTGCCCGCTTTGCACCAGCACGGTGGCCACCGGGCCGCGGCCCTTGTCGAGCTGGGCCTCGATGACCAGGCCCTTGGCCATCGCCTCGGTCGGCGCCCTCAATTCGAGCACCTCGGCCTGCAGCAGCACCTGCTCGAGCAGCGTGGTCGATGCCCTGCCCGGTCTTGGCCGATACCGGCACGAACGGCGACTCGCCGCCGAACTCCTCGGGCACGCACTTGCTTCGGCGACGAGTTCGTTCTTCACGCGCTCGACGTTGGCCTCGGGCTTGTCGATCTTGTTCATCGCCACGACGATCGGCACGCCGGCCGCCTTGGCATGGTGGATCGCCTCCTTGGTCTGCGGCATCACGCCGTCGTCGGCGGCCACCACCAGGATCACGATGTCGGTGGCCTTGGCACCGCGTGCACGCATCGCCGTGAATGCGGCGTGACCCGGGGTGTCGAGGAAGGTGATCATGCCGCGCGGCGTCTCGCACGTGATACGCGCCGATGTGCTGCGTGATGCCGCCGGCCTCGCCCGCGGCCACACGCGAGGTGCGGATGTAGTCGAGCAGCGAGGTCTTGCCGTGGTCGACGTGGCCCATCACGGTGACCACGGGTGCGCGCGGCAGCATCTCGCCGGTTTGCGCGGCTTCTTCTTCTTCGGCGGTGAAGGCGTCGGGGTCGTCGAGCTTGGCGGCATAGGCCTTGTGGCCCATCTCCTCGACCAGGATCATCGCCGTCTCCTGGTCGAGCGACTGGTTGATGGTGACCATCTGGCCGAGCTTCATCAGCTGCTTGACGACCTCGGCGGCCTTGACGCTCATCTTGTGCGCCAGGTCGGCCACGGTGATCGTCTCGGGCACATGCACTTCCTGGATCACCGCTTCGATCGGCGCGACGCATGATCGGCGCCGTTCCGCAATCGCGGTCGCCACGGCCACGCCCGCGCGGCGCGCGCCAGCCCGGGCGTGAGCCGCCGGTGTCGCCACGGGTCTTGAGCGCGCGCTTCTTGGCGGCGTCGTCGGCCCAGCTCGACGACAGTTTCTCGCGACTTGATCGACTTCTTGTCGCCGGGCTTGGCACCCGGCGATGCGGGCGCGCCCGGGCGCGCTGCTGCCTTGTGGATGGTGCCCTTGATGCCGGCCGCATCGGCCTTGGCGTCGGGCTTGGCCTCCTCGGCCTTCTTGGCCAGGAGCACCTTCTTGGGCGCACTCATCATCGCGCGGATGGCCGCGGCTTCGTTTTCCGCGGCCGTGCGGCGCTTGGTCAGATCGGCCAGCCGCGCCTTTTCTGCAGCGCTGTCGTCGGTGACCTTGACCACGCGCACCGGCGCTGCCTTGGGCGGCTTCGACGGCCGGCGCTGCCGGCGCGGCCACCGACGGCGCGCCCGACGCCAACTCCTCGGCGGCTTTCTCGGCAGCGGCTTGCGCACGCGCTTCAGCAGCCTCGCGCTCGCGCTGTTCTTGCTCCTCGCGCACGCGGCGCTTCTCGGCCATCTCTTCTTCCTGGCGGCGCAGCAGCTCGGCTTGGCGGCGTGCTTCATCGGCACGGCGCTCGAGCTCGGCGTCGTCGAGCACGGGCGGCGGCGGTGGCGGCGGCACGTCTTCGCTGCCTGCGGGCGTCTCGTCACGCTTGACGAAGGTGCGCTTCTTGCGCACCTCGACCTGGATGGTGCGCGCCTTGCCGGTGGCATCGGCCTGCTTGATCTCGGTGGTGCTCTTGCGCGTGATGCTGATCTTCTTGCGCTCGGCCGGAGCGACATTGCCATGCGCGGTGCGCAAGTGGTCGAGCAGCCTGGCCTTGTCGGCCTCGGTCAGCGCTTTCGTCGGCCGAGCCTTTGGCCACGCCGGCAGCACTGAGCTGGACGAGCAGCGCGGCGGCCGGGCGGTTCAGCTCGGCGGCAAGTTGGGCGACGGTGGTCACTGCCATGGGAGAGGTTCCTGGGTTTCCGGTTTGTCGTGCGGTTGGTTGTCGAGTAGATCAATCGTTGAACCAGTGTTCGCGCGCCTTCATGATCAGCGCCTTGGCGTCTTCTTCGTCCATGGCGGTCATCTCGGTCAATTCGTCGACCGCGAGGTCGGCAAGGTCGTCGCGCGTGTGCACGCCGCCTTCGGCGAGCTTGCCGATGAGTTCGGCCGCGAGGCCGCGGCCGTGGAGTTCGAGGTCGCGCAGGTCCTGCGACACCTCTTCGACCGCTCTCTTCCTTGGCGATCTCCATCGTCAGCAGCGCATCCTTGGCGCGCGTGCGCAATTCGTTGACCGTGTCCTCGTCGAAGCCTCTCGATCTCGAGCATCTCCTGCATCGGCACGTAGGCCACCTCTTCGAGGCTGGTGAAGCCCTCGGCGATCAGGATGTCGGCCACTTCCACGTCGACATCGAGCTTGTCGATGAACAGCTTGCGCACCGAGTCGGACTCCTTGCCTGCTTGGCGCTGCGACTCATCGGCCGTCATGATGTTGATGCGCCAGCCTGTCAGCTCCGAGGCCAGGCGCACGTTCTGGCCGCCGCGGCCGATGGCGATCGCCAGGTTTTCCTCGTCGACCACGACGTCCATCGCATGGCGCTCCTCGTCGACGACGATCGAGACTGCACGTTGGCCGGCGCCAGCGCGCCGATCACGAACTGCGCCGGGTCTTCGGTCCACAGCACGATGTCGACGCGCTCGCCGGCCAGCTCGTTGGTCACCGCCGTGACGCGCGAGCCGCGCACGCCGACGCAGGTGCCGATCGGATCGACCCGCTTGTCGTACGACACCACGGCGATCTTGGCGCGTGAGCCCGGGTCGCGAGCACAGCTCTTGATCTCGAGCAGTCCCTGCTCCATCTCCGGCACTTCCTGCGCGAACAGCTCCTTCATGAAGCCCGGGCGACGAGCGCGAGAGCATGATCTGCGGTCCGCGGATGGTGTCGTCGACGCCGGCGATGAAGGCGCGCACGCGGTCGCCCGAGCGCAGGTTCTCCTTCGGGATCATCTCGCTGCGCTTCAGGCGCCCCTCGACGCGGCCCGCTCTCGACGATGATGTCGCCCTTGTCGAGGCGCTTGACGCTGCCGACCATGATCTTCTCGCCGCGCGACATGAAAGTCGTTGAGCAATTGCTCGCGCTCGGCATCGCGGATCTTCTGCAGGATCACCTGCTTGGCGGCCTGGGCGCCGATGCGGCCGATGGTCAGCGATTCGATCGGCTCTTCGATGTGGTCGTCGACCTCGATGTCGGAAATCTGTTCCTGGGCTTCGAAGAGCAGGATCTCGGCGTCGGGGATCTGCAAACCGGCCTCGTTGGCGACGACGTGCCAGCGGCGGAAGGTGTCGTAGTTGCCGGTCTCGCGATCGACGGACACGCGGATATCGACCTCGCCGCCGTGCAGCTTCTTGGTCGCCGCGCCAGCGCGGCCTCGACCGCGCCGAACACGACTTCGCGCTCCACGCTCTTCTCGCGCGAGATCGCATCGACCAGCATCAACATTTCGCGATTCATTCTTCTCTCACTCTCCGTCGTGCGAGCCATGGTCTGCGCCGGTGCCCATCGGCACCTGGCCGCCAGCCTTGCCGACCCTTGAAATCAATCACCGGCACGAGCTGCGCATCGCGCACCTCGTCGAAAACGAAATCGAGCGTCTGCGCCGTCTGGCCCCGGCTTCGAGCCTGCGGCGGGCGCCAGCTCCAGACGCCAGCCGCCATCGCGCGCACCCAGCACACCCTCGAACTTCTTGCGCCCGGCCAACGGCAGCTTCAGCGTCAGCGCGATCGCCGCACCCGCAAAGCGCGCGTAGTCGGCCTCGCGCTTGCAGCGGACGATCCAGGCCCGGCGACGAGACCTCGAGCCGCGCGTAGTCGCAGCTGCTCGACTTCGAGCACATACTGCAACTGGCGCGTCACCGCCTCGCAATCCTCGACCGTCACGAACTCCGACTCGCCGGTCGGGTAAGCTCTGCCTTGAACACGATCGATATACACGCGCAGCAGCCCGCCTCCCGAACGTTCGAGATCAACCAACTCGTAGCCGAGTCCGGTGACGGTCCGTCAATGGCCTGCTGCCAACTCATGCGTCGTGTTCGGTCGTAGTCTGAAAAAGCGATCGACCATAAAAAATGGGCGGGATTGTTGAAATCCGCCCACTTTCGTACTGGGGTTTTCAGCGAAGGCAGCGATTGTACTCTGCAAGAGGCATACCTTCAATATCCCGTGTCACCCATGACAGAATGAGTCGCTTGTCCCCCGAACGGAGCTTTCCATGGGATTTCTGGCCGGCAAGCGCCTGCTGATCACCGGTGTGCTGAACAACCGCTCGCATGGCTTATGGCATTGCCCGTGCCTGCCACCGCGAAGGAGCCGAACTGGCGTTCAGCTACCAGGGCGAGCGCTTCAAAGAGCGCATGGCCGAAATCGCGGCCGAGTTCGGCTCCCGGCTGACGTTCGACTGCGATGTCGCCGACGACGCGCAGATCGAGCGCCTGTTCGCGCAGCTCGGCGAGACATTGGGACCAGTTCGACGGCTTTGTCCACGCCATCGCCTTTGCGCCCCGCGAGGCCATAGCCGGCGACTTCCTGGATGGCCTCAGCCGCGAGAGCTTCCGCATCGCCCACGAGATATCGGCCTACAGCTTCCCGGCGATGGCCAAGGCCGCTATGCCGCGGCTGCGGCCGGGCGCCGCGCTGCTGACGCTGTCCTACCTCGGCGCCGTGCGCTACGTGCCCAACTACAACCCATGGGCCTGGCCAAGGCCTCGCTCGAGTCCAGCGTGCGCTTCCTGGCGCAGAGCCTGGGCGCGCAGGGGCGTGCGCGTCAACGGCATTTCGGCCGGACCGATCAAGACCCTGGCCGCCTCGGGCATCAAGGACCTTCGGCAAGCTGCTGGCCGAGTTCGCCGCGATGGCGCCGATCCGGCGCAACGTGACGATCGACGACGTCGGCAACGCCGCCGCCTTCCTGTTGTCCGATCTGGCCGGCGGCGTCAGCGCGGAGATGATGTACGTCGACGGCGGTTTCAGCCAGGTGGTCGGCAGCGCGGCCTGAGGTCAACGGCGGGCCAGCAACGACCTTGCCCAGCGCCTCGGCGACCTCGATGCCGTCGACCGCCGCCGACATGATGCCGCCGGCATAACCCGCGCCCTCGCCGGCCGGGTACAGGCCCTTGACGTTCAGGCTCTGCCGGTCGGCGCCGCGCGTGATGCGCAACGGCGACGAGGTGCGGGTCTCGACACCCGTCAGCACCGCATCGGCCATCGCAAAGCCCCTGATGTGGCGCTCGAAAGCCGGCAGCGCCTCGCGGATCGCGGCGATGGCGTAGTCGGGCAGGCTGGCGTTGCCGGGTTCGTCCAGGTCGGTCATCGCACGCCGGGCTGGTACGACGGCAAGACACCGCCGAGCGCGCTGCTGCGTTGGCGCTTGACGAAATCGCCGACCAATTGCCCCGGTGCGACATAGCCGCCGCCGCCGAGTGCGTAGGCGCGCGACTCCCAATGGCGCTGGAAGGCCATGCCGTCGAGCGGATTCACCGGGCCGTCGGTCTTGCCGTCCTGCCGATAGTCCTGCGGCGAGATGCCGACGACGATGCCGGCGTTGGCGTTGCGCTCGTTGCGCGAGTACTGGCTCATGCCGTTGGTGACAACGCGCTCGATTTCCGATGTCGCCGCGACCACCGTGCCGCCCGGACACATGCAAAAGCTGTAGACCGAACGGCCGTTGCCGGCGTGGTGGACGACGCGGTAGTCCGCCGCGCCGAGGATCGGATGTCCGGCCGCTGGGACCGAAGCGCGCACGGTCGATCAGGCCCTGCGGATGCTCGATGCGAAAGCCGATCGAGAACGGCTTGGCCTCCATGAACACGCCGCGCGCGTGCAGCATCTCGAAGCTGTCGCGCGCGCTGTGGCCGAGCGCGAGCACGACATGGTCGGCGAGCAACTGCTCGCCGGAATGCGAGCGTCACACCGCGCATCGCGCCGCCTTCGATCAGCACGTCGGTCACGCGCTGCCGGAAGCGGATCTCGCCGCCCAGCGCTTCGATCTCGGCACGCATCTTCTCGATCATGCCGACCAGGCGAAAGGTGCCGATGTGCGGCTTGCTGACGAAGAGAATCTCCTCCGGCGCACCGGCCTTGACGAACTCCGTCCAGTACCTTGCGCGTCAGGTGCCGCGGATCGCTGATCTGGCTCCACAGCTTGCCGTCGGAGAACGTGCCGGCCCCGCCCTCGCCGAACTGCACGTTCGATTCCGGGTCGAGCACGCCCCGGCGCCACAGACCCCAGGTGTCCTGCGTGCGCTCGCGCACGGCCTTGCCGCGCTCGAGCACGATCGGCGCGCAGGCCCATCTGCGCCAGGACCAGCGCCGCGAACAGGCCGCAGGGGCCGAAGCCGACCACGAGCGGGCGCGGACGCCGCGGCGCGTAGAAGTCGGCCGGGGCATGGGCCGACGAACCGGTAGCGCGTGTCCGGCGCCGGGCGCACATGCGGGTCGTCGGCCAGACGCGCCAGCACGGCGGCCTCGTCGGCGATGTCGCAGTCGACGGTGTAGATGAGCTGGATCGCAGTCTTCTTGCGCGCGTCGTAGGCACGCTTGAAGACGGTGTAGGCCGTCAGCTCGTCGTCGCGCACGCCGAGCCGCGCAACGATCGGCCGGGCGCAGCGCGCCCTCGGCATGGTCCAGCGGCAGCCGCAGTTCGGTGATTCGCAGCATGCGCTGCGCGGCGAACGCTGGTTCAGCCGCCCTTCTTGGGGCGCTTGCCGGGGTTCTTCTTGCTGCGCGTGTGCGCGCCGCGTTCGAGGCTGACCTTCTGGCCATGCCCGGCGGTGAACGTCACGCCGGGCGGTGCGGTCGGGCGCGGCGTGGCCTTGCGGTCGGCTTCGGTCTTGATCTTGTTGGCCATGATGATTCTCTGTCAGTAAATGAAATGTGTGCGAAGCGCTGAATTAGGCCACAAGCTCGTCAAGCCCTGCACGCAGTCGACGTAGTAGCGCTTGGTTCCGTCCGGACCGGGATGCTCGTCTTCCACCAGGCCATGCACATCGGTGTCGAAGCCCGGGAAGCGCTGCGTTGAAGGCGCGCGTGAAGCGCAGGTAGTCGACGATCTTCTTGTTGAAGCGCTCGCCCGGGATCAGCAGCGGAATGCCCGGCGGGTACGGCGTCAGCAACGAGGTCGTGATCGCGGCCTTCGAGCTGCTCGATGTCCACCCGCTCGGTCTCGCGGTGCGCGATGCGCGCATAGGCGTCGGCCGGCTTCATCGCCGGGTGCAGGTCCGAGCAGGTACATCTCGGTCACCAGCCGCGCGATGTCGCCCTTGGCGTACATCTCGTGGATCGCTCTGGCTCAGGTCGCGCAGGCCCATGCGCTCGTAGATCGGATGTGCGGCGCAGAACTCGGGCAGGATGCGCCACAGCGGCGCGTTGCGGTCGTAGTCGTCCTTGAACTGCTGCAGCGCGGTCAGCAGCGTGTTCCAGCGGCCCTTGGTGATGCCGATCGTGAACATGATGAAGAACGAGTACAGGCCCGTCTTCTCGACCACGACGCCATGCTCGGCGAGGAACTTGGTGACGATCGACGCCGGGATGCCGGTCTTGGCGAACTTGCCGGTCACATCGAGGCCCGGCGTGACGATCGTGCTCTTGATCGGGTCGAGCATGTTGAAGCCCGGCGCCAGATTGCCGAAGCCGTGCCATTTGTCGTTGGCGCTCGAGCATCCAGTCGTCGCGAGTGCCGATGCCCTCGGCGGCCAGCTTCTCGGGGCCCCAGACCTTGAACCACCAGTCGCTTGCCGAACTCCTTGTCGACCTTGCGCATGGCGCGGCGGAAGTCGAGTGCCTCGCGGATGCTTTCCTCGACCAGCGCCGTGCCGCCGGGCGGCTCCATCATCGCTGCCGCAACGTCGCACGACGCGATGATCGCGTACTGCGGCGACGTCGACTGGTGTGCATCAGGTAGGCCTCGTTGAACAGGTGGCGATCGAGCTTGACGCGCTGCGAGTCCTGCACCAGGACCTGCGAGGCCTGGCTGATGCCGGCCAACAGCTTGTGCGTGCTCTGCGTGGCATACACCACCGCATCCTTGGGCCGCGTGGTCGTACTTGCCCATGGCGTGGAACTGCTGCGTAGAACGGGTGGAAGGCCGCATGCGGCAGCCAGGCCTCGTCGAAGTGCATGTTGTCGATCCAGCCGTCGAGCTTGGCCTTGATGGTCTCGGTGTTGTAGAGCACGCCGTCGTAGGTGCTCTGCGTCATCGTCAGGATGCGCGGCTTGACCTTGCTGGCATCGACACCGGCCAGCAGCGGATTGGCGGCGATCTTGCGGCGGATGGTCGCCGGATCGAACTCGCTGTCCGGTATCGGCCCGATGATGCCGAGGTGGTTGCGCGTCGGCGTCAGGAACACCGGCACCGAGCCGGTCATGATGATCGAGTGCAGGATCGATCTTGTGGCAGTTGCGATCGACCACGACCACGTCGCCGGGCGCCACCGTGTGGTGCCAGACCATCTTGTTGCGGGTGCTGGTGCCGTTGGTGACGAAGAAACAATGGTCGGCGTTGAAGATGCGCGCCGAATTGCGCTCGCTCTGCGCCACCGGCCCGGTGTGGTCCAGCAACTGGCCCAGTTCCTCGACCGAGTTGCAGACGTCGGCGCGCAGCATGTTCTCGCCGAAGAACTGGTGGAACATGTGGCCGACCGGGCTCTTCAGGAACGCCACGCCGCCCGAGTGTCCCGGGCAATGCCAGGAGTAGGAGCCGTCGTTGGCGTAACCCATCAGCGCCTTGAAGAACGGCGGTGCCAGGCCATCGAGGTAGCTCTTGGCCTCGCGGATGATGTGGCGTGCGACGAACTCCGGCGTGTCCTCGAACATGTGGATGAAGCCGTGCAGCTCGCGCAGGATGTCATTGGGAATGTGCTGGCTGGTGCGCGTCTCGCCGTACAGGTAGATCGGAATGTCGGCATTGCGAAAGCGGATCTCGCGGATGAACTCGCGCAGCTTCAACAGCGCCGGGCCGAGCTCGGGGCCATGGGCGATTTCCTCGTCGTCGATCGACAGGATGAACGCCGAGGCCCGGCTTTGCTGCTGCGCGAATGACGCCAGGTCGCCGTAGCTGGTGGTGCCGACGACCTCGACGCCTTCCTTCTCGATCGCGCTGGCCAGCGCGCGCACACCCAGCCCCGAGCTGTTCTCGCTGCGGTAGTCCTCGTCGATGATGACGATCGGGAAATGAAAGCGGTGCATGGGATCGCGCCTTGGCCGGAACCGGAAAAGGCGGCCAGTGTAGGACCGATACACTGCGTGCCGACTGGAAAGGACGCCATGAGCTGGAGCCTTGCAACCTGGTGGTGGATCGTGACCGGCGTACTGGTCGCGGCCGAACTGGCGACCGGCACCTTCTACCTGTTGATGCTGGCGCTGGGGGCGTCCGCGGCGGCTCTGGCCGCGCATCTGGGACTGGGCTTCAGCGCGCAGCTGCTGGCCGCGGCGGCAGTCGGTGGCGGCGCGGTCGCGCTCTGGCATTGGAAGCGCGGCCGCCAGCCCGCGGGCGTGCCGGCGTCCGAAAACCGCGATGTGATTCTCGACATCGGCGAGCAGGTGCACATTGCCGACTGGGATGCCGACAGCAACGCCAGCACGCAGTACCGCGGCGCACGCTGGAGCGTGCGCTACGCCGGCAGCGGATTGCCGCGGCCAGGCGTTCACGTCATCCGCCGCATCGAAGGCAGCCGCCTGTTCGTCGAACGTTTCGTCGACCGCCCCGTCGCCTGAAAGACTCGCCCAGCCATGAACGCCGAAATCGTCTTCGTCATCATTCTCATCATCGCGGTGATGTTCGTCGCGCGCGCCGTCAAGGTCGTGCCGCAGCAGAACGCCTGGGTGGTCGAGCGCCTGGGCAAGTACGACCGCACGCTGGTGCCGGGGCTGAACTTCCTGGTGCCCTTCGTCGATCGCGCCGCCTACCGGCACTCGCTCAAGGAGATTCCGCTCGATGTGCCGAGCCAGGTCTGCATCACCAGGGACAACACGCAACTCACCGTGGACGGCATCCTGTATTTCCAGGTCACCGACGCGATGCGCGCCAGCTACGGTTCGTCGAACTACATCGTCGCCATCACGCAGCTTGCACAAACGACGCTGCGCAGCGTGATCGGCCGCATGGAACTCGACAAGACCTTCGAGGAACGCGACGTGATCAACGCCTCGGTGGTGCAGGCGCTCGACGAAGCGGCGCAGAACTGGGGCGTCAAGGTGCTGCGCTATGAGATCAAGGACCTCACGCCGCCGGCGGCCATCCTGCACGCGATGCAGGCCCAGATCACCGCCGAGCGCGAAAAGCGCGCATTGATCGCGGCCTCCGAAGGCCGGCGACAGGAGCAGATCAACATCGCCACCGGCGAGCGCGAGGCCTTCATCGCCCGCTCGGAAGGCGAGAAGCAGGCCGAGATCAATACCGCGCAGGGCGAGGCGGCGGCCATCCTCGCCGTCGCCGAAGCCAGTGCCGAAGCCATCCGCAAGATCGCCGCGGCGATCCAGTCACCGGGCGGCGAGCAGGCGGTGCAGCTCAAAGTCGCCGAGAAAGCCGTCGAGGCCTACCGCGAGCTTGCGCAGAAGAACAACACGATGATCGTGCCCGGCAACATGACCGAGGTCTCGGCGTTGATCGCCAGCGCGATGGCCGTGATGCGGCAAGGCAGCACTGCGCCCGGACGCTAGAATTCCGCCCCTCTGTCCGGAGGGATGGATGAGCGGTTTAAGTCGCACGCCTGGAAAGCGTGTGGGGGTTAACAGCCCCCCGCGGGTTCGAATCCCGCTCCCTCCGCCAGCACTCCAAGCACGGCTGCGTCAATTGAGCCGTTGATGCCGGCACAAAGCACGCCCTGACCCAGCGGCTCATTCGTTGCAACGATAGTTGCGGTTGGTTGCATTCGCGGCGCGCGTTTCTGGCACACCATCGCTCAGGCGCCATCGCCAGCGCGCTGCAGTCAGTGTCTTCCCTAGCCTTCTGCACCACCAGACGCCCATGTTCACACCTTCGCCTTCCGAAGACCGCGCGGACATCCTGCGCTTCGTTGTGCCTGTCGGTGACGGTCAGGTCACCGCCTTCATCTCGACGTCCACCTGCGAGAGCCACGGAGAGTGGCGCGACGGCCAGCAGTCGCTCGGGCGTTTCTACCAGGACCACCGAAAACAGCTCGATGCGATCGTCAGCCGCAAAGTTCAGGCGGGCGCGCGGCTGCCTGTGGTCGTGATGGCCAGCGACCTGTAGCACGCCGCATCGCGGCCAGCGCCGCACCCATCGACGTCAGTTTCAGGCAGATCATGCCGGGCGGCGGGTGCGCCAGTACCGGCCCATCCAGAGACAAAAAAACGCCCGCAGCTGCGGGCGTTTTTGCGGTCACGGCGCAAGCCGCGGGAAGGTCGATCAGCGCACGACGGCGATCTGCTCGCGCTTGTCACCCTTGTAGGTGAACAGCGTCAGCGCACCGTTCTTGATGTCGCCCTTCTCGTCGAAGGAGATGGTGCCCGTCACGCCTTTGTAGCCGCTGGTCTTGGCCAGCACCGGCAGGTACTTGGCCGGCTCGGCCGAACCGGCCTTGACCATCGCTGCCACCATCACATTGAGCGCGTCGTAGACGTAGGGTGCATAGATCTGCACGTCGGCGTTGAACTTCTTCTTGAAGGCGGCCTTGAAGTCATCCAGCGACTTCTTCGACTCGCCTTCGACGCCACCGGCTTCGGCGCACACCACCTGGCCGTCGGCCATGGTGCCGGCAGCCAGCTTGGGCAGCTCGCCCGAGCAGATGCCGTCGCCGCCCATGAACTTGGCGTTGATGCCGAGCTGCTTCATCTGGCGCATCATCGGGCCGGCCACGGCGTCCATGCCGCCGAAGAACACCACGTCGGGCTTCTTGGCCTTGATGGAGGTCAGGATGGCGGTGAAGTCCGTGGCCTTGTCGTTGGTGAACTCGCGGCGCGACGGTCTTGCCGCCGGCGCCCTTGACGCCCTTCTCGAACTCGTCAGCCACACCCTGGCCGTAGGCGGTGCGGTCGTCGATGACGGCAATGTTCTTGCCCTTGACCTGTTGCACGGCGTACTTGCCGAGCGTGCCGCCGAGATGCACGTCGTCGGCAACCACGCGGAACGCGGTCTTGTAGCCGTTGCGTGTGAACTTCGGGTTGGTGGCCGACGGGCTGATCTGCGGGATGCCGGCGTCGCTGTAGATCTTGGACGCAGGAATCGTCGTGCCCGAATTGAGGTGGCCGATGACGCCGTTGACCTTGCTGTCGACCAGCTTCTGCGCGGCGGCGGTGCCCTGCTTCGGGTCGCCGGCGTCGTCTTCGGCGAGCAACTCGAACGTGGCCTTCTTGCCGCCGATCATCACGCCCTTGGCGTTCAGTTCGTCAATGGCCATGCGGGCGCCGTTTTCGTTGTCCTTGCCCAGGTGAGCGATGGCGCCGCTGGTGGGACCGACGTGGCCAATCTTGATGACCAAGTCCTGGGCGCTGGCCGTGCCGGCCACAAGGTAGGCGGCGGCGACGATCGGTAGCAATGTGATTCGCATGAGGAGAAACCTCCAGTGAGGATGTTAAGAATATTGAGTACGGAACCTGAGTCATCTCAGCGGGCGACACGATACTGCAAAAGCCACCCGAGCCCGCATCGGGTATCTGCCTACGGGTAGCGCCATGCGCCTTGGCCTGGCAGACAAGGCGCTAACGCACTGTCGGCGCTCGGGGATGACCCCTGCCGTCTAGGGGCTTACGCGAGTGCACCACGTCGCGCTGGTTGCTCGGCTCAAAGGCTACAGTCTGGCGCATGCGTTTGCCTTCGATCCGCTGGCTCGTCATCGCCACGGTCGGCGTGCTGGCAGGCTGCGCCGGCGACTCTACGCCCCGCGCGCCGGCGCGCACGCCGGAGAGCATCCAGGCCGACATCCAGGCGCTGATGCCGTCCAGCGTCGGCCAACGCGCGGCCTGGGCGGTGGACTTGCAATTGGTGTTTGCCGCACTGCGGCTCGATCCGTCGCCATCCCATGTCTGCGCGGTTCTGGCCGTCACGGAGCAGGAGTCCACCTTCAGCGCCGACCCGGCAGTGCCGAACCTGCCCAAGGTGGCGCGGGCGGAAATCGTGCGCCGCGCCGAGCGCCTGGGCGTGCCCGAACTGGCGGTCAACCTGGCGCTGCAGATTCGCTCGCCCGACGGCCGCAGTTATGGCGACCGCCTGGACGCGGTGAGGACCGAGCGCGAGCTGAGCCTGATCTACGAACAGTTCATCGATGAAGTGCCGCTCGGCCAGCGTCTGTTCGCCCGGCTGAACCCCGTGCATACCGGCGGGCCGATGCAAGTCAGCATTGCGTTTGCCGAAGCCCATGTGCAGTCGCGGCCCTACCCTTTCCCCGCGCAGGACACGATCCGCCACGAGGTCTTCACCCGCCGCGGCGGCTTGTATTTCGGCACCGCGCACCTCCTGGACTATCCCGCGCCCTACGGAGAAAGCATGATCTATCGCTTCGCCGACTTCAATGCCGGCCGCTACGCCAGCCGCAATGCTGCCGTGCAGCAGGCGCTGGCGGTGGCCAGCGGCCGCAAGATTGACCTCGACGGCGATCTGTTCATCGCCGGTCCGGCTGGCGCGGCCCAACCCGGGCAGACGGAGGCCGCGCTGCGCAGCCTGGCAGGGCCTCTGAGCATGGACGAGCGTGCGATCCGGCGCGAGCTCGAACGCAGCAACGACGCCGACTTCGACCGCAGCCCGCTGCCGGCCAAGGTCTTTGCGCTGGCCGAGCAGCGCAGCGGACAGCCGCAGCCGCGCGCCGTGATCCCGCACATCGTGCTGCAAAGCCCGAAGATCACGCGGCGGCTCACAACCGAGTGGTTTGCCCGCCGAGTCGACGAACGCTTTCGGCGCTGCTTGCAACGCGCCGCGCGCTGAGAGGCCGTCAACGCCGGCGCAGACGATGCACTTCGTCGAGCGCCAAGCTCAACATCTCGGGCATCTCGGAGCGCAGGTCACGGGCGATCGACAGTGCTGCCGACTCGGTCCACACCGGCAGCAGATTCATCAGCGCACGGCGGACTTCGGCTTCGACCCATGCCTCCAGGCGCGGCTGCAAACGCGCCAGCACCTGGGCCACGAGCTCCTCGTCGTGCGCCAGTGCAGACGTCTTGTCGAACGAGGCTGGCGCGGTCTCACGCACTGACGGCGCATCGAACTCGTGGTCGCGCAAGCGCAGGATATCCAGCGGTTCGGACTCCATTGCCACGGCCTCGTTTTGCAGCGGCATCGGCGCGGTCGGCGAGTAGGTGTCGTCGATCGACGCTGGAACGTCGATGATCTCGGTCAATGTCGGAAGATCGGAGCGGGCGGAACTCATTGATGGCTCTCGGCCGCGTGATGGACCAGTTCGACGTCGGATCGCTCGGCGTAGCGGCGCCAGCGCAGACGCGCCGCTGCCTTGGCTGGCGCGTCCGCCGGCACGATCTCGATCACCCGCGCAAAGTCCTCCCAGCCGTCGACAATCGACGGGCTCAAGTTGACGAGCACGTCGCGATCGGTCACGGCGGCCACGTCGTCGACCAACCAGGTCGGTGTGCGCGATTGATGCGCGCTCGGCCGCGCTCCGGCGCGCAACCGCACATGCGGCACGAAGGACAGCGCATCGAAAGTCCACAGCGCCTGGTCGAGCTGGTTGAGCAGTGCCTCGGGCCCATGCACGACCACGCGGGCGCCCGCGGCGTAGGCCTTGCGCAGCAGGCGACAGGTGTGAGCCAGCGGTTCAACCACGCCGGAATGGAACTCCACCTTCACGGCCGATGCCCTGCCCTGCTCAGCCGGCGCGCGACAACACGAACTGCGTCAGCAGCGGCACCGGCCGGCCGGTCGCACCCTTGGCCGCGCCGCTCTTCCACGCCGTGCCGGCGATGTCCAGGTGGGCCCACGGGTACTTGGCCGTGAAGCGCTTGAGGAACATTGCCGCCGTGATCGCGCCGCCGGCGCGGCCGCCGATGTTGGCCATGTCGGCGAAGTTGCTCTTCAGGCCTTCGTCGTACTCGTCGTCGAGCGGCATGCGCCAGAGCGGGTCGAGCGCATTGCGGCTGGCCCCCAACAGCTGCTCGGCCAGCTTGTCGTCGGCAGTGAACAGGCCGGAATGGTGATGGCCGAGGGCGACGACGCAGGCGCCGGTGAGCGTGGCGATGTCGATCACCGCCGCCGGCTTGAAGCGCTCGGCATAGGTCAGCGCGTCGCACAGGATCAATCGGCCTTCGGCATCGGTGTTGAGAATCTCGATCGTCTGCCCGGACAGGCTCTTCACGACATCGCCGGGCTTGATCGCCCGGCCGCTGGGCATGTTCTCGCAGGAGACGATCAGACCGACGACGTTGATCTTGGGCTTGAGCTCGCCGATCGCGCGCATCGTGCCCAGCACACTCGCCGCCCCGCCCATGTCGAACTTCATCTCGTCCATCTCGCTGCCGGGCTTGAGCGAGATGCCGCCGGAGTCGAAGGTGATGCCCTTGCCGACGAGCACGATCGGCGCCTTGGACGCGGCTGCGCCGTCGTAGCGCATGACGATGAAACGCGGTGGCTCCTCCGAGCCTTGCGCGACGGCCAGGAACGAGCCCATGCCGATCTTTTCGATGTCCTTGCGGTCGAAGACCTCGACCTTGAGGCCGAACGCCTTGCCGATTTTCTTGGCCTCCGACGCCAGGTGGCTCGGCGTGGCGTGGTTGCCGGGACGGTTGGCGCACTCGCGTGCAAGCTCCACGCCGGAGACGATGGCCCGGCCCCGTTGCAGTCCGCGCGTCAGTGCAGCGCGCTCTTTCTTGGCACCCATCAGCGTCACCCGCGCCAACTTCGGCGCGACGGGTGCGCTCGGCTTGGTATGCCGATAGACATAAACGGCGTCCCCCAACGCCGCGGTCAGGGCGCGGGCATGCGATTCGTCCAGCGCGGTATCGACGCCCACGCGGGCCACCACCAAGTCTGACACGCCCATCGCCTTGAGTGCCGCAATGCCGGCGGCAACGGCCGATTTGAATGCCTTGGCCGAAGCATCGCCGACCGCAACGACAGCCAGTCGCGCCGCAGCCACGCCGGCGGGCCGATGCACGTACAGACAGCGGTTGGCCTTGAATTCGAAGTCGCCATGCGTGAGAGCGTCCGACAGCAGCGTCGCCAACGCCTTGTCGAGCGTCTTCGGCACGGTGCTGCCGCCGACCACCAGCAGCAGCGCATCCGCGCTCACGGCAACCAATCCACCGGCTGCGTGAGCCTTGAATTCAAAGTCCATAATTCCCACCGTTCTTTGGTTGCCCAATGTTATTCGATACCACGCTGAGAAAAGAGCTCGCCCGCTCGTTCGGCGGCACGCTGGTGGTCATCCTGACCATCGTGCTGACGATGATGCTGATCCGCACCGTCGGCCAGGCTGCGGGCGGGGTCATCGCGCCAGAAGATGTCGTGCTGCTGCTCGGCTACACCGCGCTCGGTCACCTGCCGACCATGCTTGCCCTGTCGCTGTTCATCGCGGTCGTGGTGTGCCTGGGCCGCATGTACCGCGACAGCGAAATGGCGGTCTGGTTTGCCAGCGGCATCGCGCTCAATCGCTTCGTGCGCCCCGTGCTGCGGATGAGTTGGCCGGTGCTCCTGGTCGTGGCGCTGCTGGTGTTGTTCGTCTGGCCTTGGGGCAACCGGCAAAGCACCGAGTTGCGCGAACGTTATGAGCAGCGCTCCGATCTGTCGCGCGTCGCGCCGGGCGTGTTCCAGTCCTCGCGTGACGGCAAAAGCGTCTTCTTCATCGAGCGCGAAAGCCCCGAGTCGATCAATGCGCGCAACGTTTTCATCCTCTCCACCGACGGCCTTCGCGAATCGGTGACCTCGGCCAAGGGCGGTCATCTGGACAACATCGACGGCGATCGCTGGCTCGTCCTCGAGCGCGGCCAGCGCAATGAAACCGACGGCAGCCACCGGCGACAAGACGCTGTCGAGCTTCGAGCGCTACCGCGTGCTGGCCGACGAACGTTCGCTGCGACGCGCCGAGCAGCAACCGCCCAAGGCGATGCGTACGATCGAATTGCTGCAACAGCCGACGGCCACGAACCAGGCCGAACTGGTCTGGCGGCTCGGGCTTGTTGCTCGGCGCGGCCAACCTGGTGCTGTTGGGCGTCGGCCTGTCGGCTACCAATCCGCGCCGCGCCAGCAACTGGAACCTGTTGCTGGCGCTGCTCGGCTTCGTCGTCTACTACAACCTGATCAACCTGAGCCGGCCTGGGTGGCGGGCGGCAAGCTCGGCCTGGGCTTGGCGCCTGCTGCTGATGCACGGCGGCGTGCTGTGGCTGGCGCTGGCCCTGCTGTGGTGGCGCGACCATGCCAGGTCACTCGCTTGGCGGCCACGCCGGGCGGCTGACGCATGAAGACGGTGCGCCGTCTGCTCTACCGCGACATCGTCGGCGCGGTCGGCTTCGTCACGCTGGCCTTCCTGTCGTTGTTCTTCTTCATCGACTTCGTCGACGAGCTGGGCGACGTCGGCAAGAACGGCTACGGCGTCGATGCACGCGTGCTGGCCTGCGCCTCTCGAGGTGCCCGGTCACTTCTACGAGCTCTTTCCGATCGCGTCTTGATCGGCACCATCTTTGCGCTGGCGCGCATGGCACAGAGCTCCGAATTCACGATCCTGCGCACCGGCGGACTCGGCCCGGGCCGGGCGCTCGGCTTGCTGACCCTGATGGTCGTGGGCTTTGCGCTCGCTCACTTCGTCGTCGGCGACTATCGTGCGCCGCTGAGCGAGCGCGAGCCGCGGTCACTCTCAAGGCCCGCTTCGGCGGCGGCCGCGAACTGGGCCGCACTGGCGCCTGGCTCAAGGACCGCGCAAATCCGGCAACGGCAGCGAGGTCAACGTCTCCGTCAACGTCAAGCGCACCACGCCCGAAGGCAGGCTCGAAGGCGTGCGCATCTTCGAGTTCGACGCGACAACCGCCTGATCACGCGCGTGGCCGCACGCCAGCGCCCGCATCGACGACGGTCAATGGACGCTCGACGATGCCCTGATCACCGAGTGGCCCGCGACGACTGGCAGCGAAACCACGGCACCCGTGCGCGAACGACGCGAAGTGCTGGCGCGTTGGCCGACGTCGCTCGACGCCGGCGTCGTCGCCGCGGCGGTGCTGCCGGTGTCGACCATGTCGACGATCGAGCTTTGGCGCTACAGCCGTCACCTGGCGAGCCAGGAGCAGGCCTCGCAGCGCCACTCGATCCAGTTCTGGAAGAAGGCGTTGTATCCGTTGGCGTGCCTGGTGATGGTGGCCCTGGCGCTGCCGTTTGCCTACCTTTCAGCGCGCCGTGACGGTATCAGTTTCAAGGTCTTCGGCGGCATCATGCTGGGCATCAGCTTCGTGCTGCTCAACAACATTGCCGGCCACCTCGGCGTGCTGCGCGAGTGGACGCCCTGGGTCGCGGCCGCAGCGCCGAGCCTGCTCTACCTTCTGCTGTCGATGGCGGCATTCACCTGGCTCGTGAGGTATCGATGAGCCCCCACGCTCGCAGAAGCTCGCTGCCCCCCGAGGAGGCGTGCACCGCCCTTGGGACGGACCGGCGGGGGTACCGATGAAACGCGGCCTGATCCTGTTCGCGCATGGCGCGCGCGATGCGCGCTGGGCCGAACCCTTCGAGGCCGTTGCCGCGGCCGTGCGCGCGCGCGCGACGCAGATCGACGTGCGCCTGGCGTATCTCGAACTGATGGCGCCCGACCTGCCGGCCGTTGCGGACGCGATGGTTGGCGAAGGCATCGCGCGCATCGACATCCTGCCGTTGTTCCTCGGCACAGGTGGTCACTTGCGGCGCGATCTGCCGCGGCTGGTGGAGGCCATCCAGGCCTGTCACACCACGGCCGTCATCAGGCTGCATCCGGCCGCCGGCGAAGCGCCTGCACTGATCGCGGCGATGGCCGATCATGCGCTGGTGCTGACTCGACAATGAACCTTCATCAGTTCCGCTTTGTCCAGGAGGCCGTGCGTCGCGGCTTGAACCTCACCGAAACGGCGAAGGCATTGCACACCTCTCAACCGGGCGTCAGCAAGGCGATTCTCGAACTCGAAGAAGAACTGGGCATCGACGTCTTTGCGCGTCACGGCAAGCGACTGCGACGCGATCACCGAGCCTGGCGAGCAGGTCTTGAAATCCATCGAGATCATCCTGCGCGAGGTCGGCAACCTGAAACGCATCGGCGAGGAGTTCAGCAAGCAGGATGCCGGGCACCTGTCGATCGCCACCACGCACACGCAGGCCCGCTACGTGTTGCCCGAATCGGTGACCCTGTTGCGCGGCGATTTCCGAAAGTCAAGGTGGCGCTGCACCAAGGCAACCCCGAGCAGGTGGCGCAGATGCTGATCGAAGAGCAGGCCGACATCGGCCTGGCCACCGAGTCGCTGGCCAATTTCGACGAGCTGATCACGTTGCCGTGCTACAGCTGGCAGCACGTCATGGTGGTGCCGCCAGCGCACGCGCTGGCGGCGGTGGAACGGCCGACGCTCGAACAACTTGCTGCGTATCCCCTGATCACCTACCACCCGTCGTTCACCGGCCGCACGCGCATCGATGCGGCCTTTGCGCGCGCGCACCTCAAACCCGAGATCGTGCTCGAGGCCATCGACTCCGACGTCATCAAGACCTATGTGCGCAGCGGAATGGGCGTGGGCATCGTCGCCGAGATGGCGACGCGCGACGACCGCGCGGGCGGCGACCTGGTGTCACGGACCGTGGGCCACCTCTTTGGCGACAACGTATCGCGTGTGGCCTTCAAGCGCGGCGCCTACCTGCGCAGCTTTGTCTTCACCTTTGCTGAACTCCTGTCCGAGCGGCTGACGCGCGCCCTGATCATCAAGGCGTTGACAGGCACCGGCGATGTCTCCGACCCAGCGCTTTGACCACCATGCCTGTTCGCACCCCGACCCTGACCAGCCGCTTGCCCAGCGTGGGCACGACGATCTTCACCGTGATGTCGGCATTGGCCGCAGCGCATGAGGCCGTGAACCTCGGCCAGGGTTTTCCGGACTTCGAATGCGACCCGGCATTGCTCGATGCCGTCAACGCGGCCATGCGCGCCGGCCACAACCAGTACCCGCCGATGGCCGGCATCGCGTCGCTGCGTGAAGCCGTGGCCGCCAAGATCGACGCGCTGTATGGCGCCCAGTACGACGCCGGCAACGAGATCACCGTCACCGCCGGCGCCACGCAGGCCATCATCACGGCGGTCCTCGCCGTCGTGCACCCGGGCGACGAGGTCATCGTCCTCGAACCTTGCTACGACAGCTATGCCCCCAACATCGAGCTGGCCGGCGGCCGCGTGGTGCGCGTGGCGCTGACGCCAGGCAGCTTCCGCCCCGACTTCGATGCCATTGCCGCCGCGCTCAACCCCAGCACGCGCGCGATCATCGTCAACAGCCCGCACAACCCCAGCGCCACCGTGTGGACCCGCAGCGAGATGGAGCGCCTGGCCGCACTGCTGGCGCCGACCGAGACGCTGTTGATCAGCGACGAGGTCTACGAGCACATGGTGTTCGATGACGCCGAACACGTCAGCGCCTCATCGCTGCCCGAACTGGCGGCGCGCAGTTTCGTCGTCTCGAGCTTCGGCAAGACTTTTCATGTCACCGGCTGGAAAGTCGGCACCGTGGCGGCTCCGGCGCCGCTGAGCGCTGAGTTTCGCAAGGTGCATCAGTTCAATGTCTTCACCGTCAATACGCCGATGCAGCATGCGCTGGCGGCCTACCTGGCTGATCCCGCGCCCTACCGCGGGCTGCCGGCGTTCTATCAGGCCAAGCGCGATCTGTTCCGCGCCGGACTCGAGGGCACGCGCCTGCGACTGCTGCCCAGCGAGGGCAGCTACTTCCAGTGCGTCGACTATTCGGCCGTCAGTGCGCTGGGTGAAGAGGCGTTTTGTCGCTGGCTGACCAGCGACATCGGCGTGGCGGCCATCCCGCTGTCCGCGTTCTACGCCGACAGGCGTGACCAGCGGATCGCCCGATTGTGTTTTTCCAAGCGAGACGACACGTTGCGCCTGGCGCTGGACCGTCTGTCGAAGTTGTAGCGCGGCTCAGCGAGGCCTCGGCGCCGCTGTCACGTCGGACGTTTGCCCGGGTCCGTCTTGCCATCCTCGGACGGCATGTCTTCATCAGGGCCCAGATCAAGTTCGAGCATCGGCTTGTCGGTCTCGGTCGTGTTGTCTGCCAACAGGTCGAAATCCAGCGTCACCGGTTTGCCGCTGTTGAACTCCGGGCGCAAGCTGATCGCGCCATCGACCAAGGGAGCCGGCTCGGTCATGATCGGCAGCAGCACATCGACATCATTGGAGTTGTCAGGCTGCGAGGCTTGGTGCAGGTCGCGCGCCAGCTGGTAGAGGAACAGCACTTCCTGATAGGCCGGCAACTCGAACATCTCCGAGCCGGCGCCGCGGCGGAACAGCAGCGCCTCCAGCTCGGCCATGGCGTCGAGCGGCGTCGGCCAGGCGGTCTGGATGCGGCCGACGACCAGCGGATAGTCTTCGAGCGAGCGGCCCACCTTCGGGTCGGCCTGCCATTCGGGCGCGACGCTGTTGAAGCGCTGGTTGAAACGAACACGGGTGCGCTCGTACGCTTCCCTGTCGCCGCGACGGCCATGGATCTCGAGCAGCTTCAGGAACGGCAGCGGCGTCCCGCCGCCGGTGCTGCGCAGGTGAGCCATCAGCAGATCGATCGCCGATTCGTCATGGCCGAGGGCGATGAAGAAATCGGCCTGCTGCTCGAGGTCGATCTGCTCATCGACCGACATGGCCCGCGACGACTCGTCGTCGGCGCCCTGGCCGGAGATCGGCAACGTGACCGCGGTGTGCGCCGGCATCGTCGGCGGCGAGATCATGGAATCCAGGCCGCTGGCCCGCGTGTCGAACATCGACGGTGGGCTCATCGACGGCCTCGGCGCCGGGGGCGTCGGCGGTGGCAGCGTCGACGGGATGCGAGACGCCGTGCCGGTGTCGTAGTCGGAATCCTCGCTGCGGCTGCTGACGGACGGTTGCGCCGAGACCGGCGCGGCGCGCTCGTACCAGGCGTCGCGCTGCGTCACCCGGACCTGCTGTTTTTCACGCAGACGCCAAGCCAGCCACAGTGCCGTGGCGCCGAGCATGCCCGCCAGCGCCATCAGCGCCGGCATCAGCCAACCGGCCTCCGACGGCCGATCGCGGTCCAGGGCAATTTGCTTGCGCAACTCGATCAAGGCCTCGGTCTGCGCCTTGGCATCGGCACGCAGGCGCGCCACCTCTGCTTCCATGGTCAGCAGACGCTGCTGCGCGGCCGACGCTGCCGCCTCGGCGACGAGCGCCGCTTCGCGAGCTGCGGACGCCTGCGCCTCGGCAGCCAAGACAGCGGCCGAGGCCGAGGCCACTTGGCCCGAATCGAGTTGCAGTCTCGGCCGTCCCTCGCTGACCGGCGGCGCAGGCGGTGCCGCGGCGGCGGTTGCACTGGGCCGGGTGCGCGGACGTGGTGCGGCCCGGGCGGTTTGCGCGGCCGCATCGTCGTCGGACTGCGTCGCCCGGCGCGGCGGCGTGGTGCGGGGGGCCCGTCGCGGTGCCGCCGGCCGCTCAGCGCGCGTCACCGGCAAGGGCGTCTCGCTGACGGTACTGCCCGGGGCCGCGGCCTGGTCCACGCTGGCGGGCTGGGTGCTGTCGGGAGCCGGCGCGGCAGCCACATTGACCAACGGTGGATCGGCAAACACAACGAGGGTGCGCGTGATGAGCGTCGGGCACCCTGCGGCCACCGTCAGGTTGATCACCGGCTCGTCGATGGCCACAGTGGTCGTGACCCGAATGATGGCCTCGCTGTTGTCGCGTCCCTGGGTGACGCGTACGCGCACGGTGCCTGGCGGCAGCCGCGATTCGCCGGCCTGCACCTGGGCCGAGACGCAGGTACTGGTCAGGGTCTCGCCCGGCGCCAGCGTGACTGGCAATGCCAGATTCAACGGCTGTCCGAGCAAGGCATTGGCGCGGTATTCGCCATAGCCCAGTGCGGCGGCGGGGCCCGCCATGCCGAGCGCGATGAGAGTGATCGTGAGCCGGGTCTTGCCGATGAACATGCCGTTTTACGCCGCTTGCCGTGCCTTATGAATCGCGCACTGACACCGCGCCGATTGGTGACTATCCGTCACTCATGACTCTAGCATGCGGCGTGGCGCTGCCACGACACGTGCGCAGCCAACAACACGGCATCAACGCCACAACCGTCACGCCAAGAAGGCCGTGTCTGTTACCAGCAGCGCACGCGCGATCGGCAAGACCAGGCCAGATCGGCCTCGGTGGACTGTCATCTGCCACAGCGTGCCAGCCGCGCTGGCCGGGGCTATTCTGTAGATGTGTACCGGCGCACCGGCCGGCGGCCGGACTTGGCAGACCATACTGTCGCACCCGAACAAGCCACACGCGCCGTCATGGGCCTCAACCTGGATTGACGATGGAACAGTTCACCGGCACCCGCCCCGTGTCCGACAGTCAGGCGTTCGACATCGCTCAACTCGCTGCATGGCTCGAGGCTCGTTTGCCCGGGTTTTCCGGCCCTTTGGACGTTGAGCAGTTCAAAGGCGGCCAAAGCAACCCGACCTTCAAACTCATCACGCCCGCGGCGACTTACGTCCTGCGAACCAAGCCCGGTCCGGTGGCCAGACTGCTGCCTTCGGCCCATGCCATCGAGCGCGAGTACCGTGTCATGTCGGCGTTGCGCGGACACGGCGTGCCCGTGCCGGAGATGCTGGCGCTGTGCGAGGACGAATCGGTGATCGGCCGTGCTTTCTACGTCATGGGTTTTGTCGCTGGGCGGGTGCTGTGGAATCAAGCCCTTCCCGATGTCGCCAACGCTGAACGCCACGCCGTCTACGACGAGATGAACCGCGTCATTGCCGCGTTGCACAGGGTCGATGTTCAATCGGCGGGCCTGGCCGACTACGGCAAACCCGGCAACTACTTCGAACGTCAGATCGGCCGCTGGGGCAAACAATACCTGGCCTCGCTCGGCACATCAGGCCCGCAGCCGATCGATGCCATGGACCGTCTGATGCAATGGCTGCCCGAACACATGCCGGCCAGTGCACGCGACGAGACCAAAGTCGCGGTCGTGCATGGCGACTACCGCCTCGACAATCTGGTCTTCCACCCCACCGAGCCGCGCGTGCTGGCGGTGCTCGATTGGGAACTCTCGACGATCGGCCACCCGTTGGCCGACTTCAGCTACCACTGCATGGCCTGGCACATTCCGCCCGGTGCGTTTCGCGGCATCGGCGGGCTTGACCACGCGGCGCTGGGCATTCCGCTCGAATCCGAGTACGTTGCACGCTACTGCGAGCGCACCGGCCGATCACGACACCCGATGAACTTGCCCGCGACTGGAACTTCTACCTGGCCTACAACCTGTTCCGCATGGCCGCGATCCTGCAAGGCATTGCCAAACGCGTCGAAGACGGCACCGCAGCGAGCGCCCAGGCGCGGACAAGCCGCGGCCGGTGCGCGGCCCGCTCGCCGAACTGGGTTGGCGCTTCGCCCAGCAAGCCTGACACAAGGAAACACTCCATGGACTTCGCCTACTCCGAGCGCACGACCGCCTGCAAGCGCGCGTCAGCGCCTTCATGGCCGAGCATGTCTATCCGGCCGAGCCGGCGTTCTGGCAGGAACTCGAGGCCAACACCGCGGCCGGCAAGCGCTGGTCGCCGCTGGCGGTGATCGAGACCCTGAAGCCCAAGGCGCGCGCGGCCGGGCCTGTGGAACCTGTTCCTGCCCGACAGCGAGCGCGGCGCGGGCCTGTCCAACCTCGAGTACGCGCCGCTGGCCGAGATCATGGGTCGCGTGCCCTGGGCCAGTGAGGTCTTCAACTGCTCCGCGCCCGACACCGGCAACATGGAAGTGCTGGTGCGCTACGGCAGCGCCGAGCAGCAGAGAGCGCTGGCTCGAGCCGCTGCTGGCCGGCGAGATCCGCAGCGCCTTCGCGATGACCGAGCCGGCGTGGCGTCGAGCGACGCCACCAACATCGAGGCGCGCATCGAGCGCGACGGCGACGACTACGTCATCAACGGCCGCAAGTGGTGGACCTGCGGCGCCGGCGACCCGCGCTGCAAGATCATGATCTTCATGGGCAAGACCGACCCGGACGCGCCGCGCCACTCGCAGCAGTCGATGATCCTGGTGCCGATGGACACGCCGGGCGTCAAGGTGCTGCGGCCGCTGACCGTGTTCGGCTACGACGACGCGCCGCACGGCCACATGGAGGTCGACTTCGAGCAACGTGCGCGTGCCGGCGTCGAACATGCCTGCTCGGCGAGGGCCGCGGCTTCGAGATCGCGCAAGGGCCGGCTCGGTCCCGGGCCGCATCCACCACTGCATGCGCCTGATCGGGCTGGCCGAGCGCGCGCTCGAGCTGATGTGCCAGCGCGCCATCGTCGCGCGTGGCCTTCGGCAAGACCGTGGCCGAGCAGGGCGTGACGCAGGAGCGCATCGCCGAGGCGCGCTGCCAGATCGAGCAGGCGCGCCTGCTGACGCTGAAGGCGGCGTGGATGATGGACACGGCCGGCAACAAGGCTGCGCAAGGCCGAGATCGCCATGATCAAGGTCGTGGCGCCGAACATGGCCTGCCGCGTCATCGACTGGGCGATCCAGGTCGCACGGCGGCGGCGGGCATGAGCCAGGATTTCCCGCTGGCCTACTTCTACACCGTGGCGCGAACGCTGCGCTTCGCCGACGGCCCCGACGAGGTGCACCGCAACGCCTCGCCAAGATCGAGCTCGGTCGGCACGCGGCCTGAACGCGCCGACAGGCCGCGGGCCTGCCGTGTGCGGGTTCAGTGGTCGCTTTTTTCGATGCGCGGCGGGGTGTCCGGCGTCGCACCCCAGGTGCTCGGCTGCTGGCTGCTCGGCGAGCCGTGTGACGTTGCCTCGGACACGCGCTGTGCCGCGGCCGCGGCCGCCCGGCCCAAGGCCAGAGCGCCGTGAGCACCGCAATGCGCGGTTCGGGCAAGGCGCAGGCGCAGTGTGAATCGACCGCGCTGCACGCACCAGCACCAGGGGCTGCGTCCGGGTCGTGCCAACCCAGGCTGTCGGCTCGAGCTGGCTCGTCCAGCCCTTCCTTGAGCCACGGGCGCTGGCCTGCGGCCGATTGCTCAGCAAGCCGAAACGTGCGCGCAACGGCCCGAGTACGCTCGCCGGCGCCTGCGAATACAGCACCACCCATCGCATCTCTTCGGGCGTCTCGTCGTCGATGCGCGTCTCGTTGCCGTCGGTGAACTGCTCGAACACCTCGTGCTCGAGGCGCCGTCATCAGCTCGCGGGTGACCACCAGCATCTGCAGCCGCCGTGGACCGGCCGGCGCCGATGCGCACGCGCAACTCCTGGCCAACGATGTAGTGGCGCTGCGAAGGGCCCCACTCGACGCGGCAGCTCGGTGCCGCCGGCCTGTGATTCGACGACGAAACCGCTGCCGTCGCGGCTGCGCGCGAAACGATGCCCGCGCCGTCGGCCCAATGGCGAACCTTCGGCACGGACCGGACTGCGCGTCCTGATCGCCGCCGAACCAACGCCTGAGAAGACCAGCCATCGCTGCTAGAGTCCTTGCATGACGGGCCCATGCCGGGCCACGAAGAGGCAACGCCGATGATCGAAGTTTATTCGTGGGCCACGCCCAACGGCCACAAGGTCCACATCATGCTGGAAGAGTGTGGCTGCCGTATCGCGTGCACGCCGTAGACATTGGAGCGGGCGAACAATTCACGCCCGAATTCCTCGCCATCAGCCCGAACAACAAGATTCCGGCGATCGTCGACCCCGACGGTCCGGATGGCAAGCCGATCTCGCTGTTCGAATCAGGTGCGATCCTGCTCTACCTGGCCGGCAAGACCGGCCGCTTTCTGCCCGGCGACACCCGCGGCAAATACGATGTTCTGCAGTGGCTGATGTTCCAGATGGGCGGCGTCGGTCCGATGCTGGGGCAGGCGCATCACTTTCGCATCTATGCGCCGGAAAAGATCGACTACGCGATCGACCGCTACACCAACGAAGCCAAGCGCCTGTACGGCGTCATGAACGAGCGCCTGGCGAAGAGCAAGTACCTCGGCGGCAAGGACTACTCGATCGCCGACATCGCCGTCTTTCCGTGGTTGCGCTCGTGGAAGAACCAGGGCATCGACTGGGCGGATTTCCCGCATCTCAAAGGCTGGTTCGACGAAATCGCTGCAACGACCTGCCGTCAAGCGCGGCGTCGAGGTGCTGGCCTCGGCGCGCAAGGCGCTGACCGACGACAAGGCACGCGAAGTGCTGTTCGGCACGACGCAGTACCGCCAGCGCTGAGCCGCACGGGCCCGGCGTGACGCCACTCACTCGAAGCGCTGGCCTGCCTTCCACGCCCCGGCGTCGTTGAAGCTCACCGCTGGCGGCGTCTTTGGCTGGTGATTTCGCGCAAAGCCGAGAAAGACCCGGTTGCGTGCCTTGTCCTCGGCGAGCGCCGAAGCCAGCAGGTCCGCCGCTTGCTGCCGCGTCAGTTTGGCCAGCGCCTCGATCGTTGCGCCCTGGCGAGTCCAGTCGGCGTCGAACTCATAGGCCAGTTCGAACAAGCGCCTTGTGCGTTCGCTGATCGACTTGTCCTTTTCCTCCAGCTTGGCGCGCACGCCGGCGACGATCGTCTGCCACTGCGCATCGTCGCAGCGCCTGCAGCTGTGCCGGCAAGCGTCGAATCACCGCGTCGGCACGCGACTCCAACACGTCGGCAGGATAGTCGCCGGACTGGACGATGAAGTACGCGAACTGCGAACGGCCCTTCGTTGCCGGCGCCACCGAAGACGATGTAGCCCAGCTGCTGCCGCGTGCGCAACTCGGTGTAGATCGGCGGCCCGATGAAGGCTGCCAGTGTCAGCGTGGCCGCGCGCAGCTGCGGGCGTGTCGCCGCCCAGCACCAGCTCGCGCCGGTAGGCCGAGTTGTTGACCTTCAGCGTCTCGCTCGTGCGCAGGGTCTGGCCCGGCGCTCGACCAGCAGGCGCCGGCGCAGCAGCTGCGCTTCGGGCACCGGCGTCAGCTGCAGCGTCGCGGCGACGCGGCGCGCCGCCGCCGCGGCGTCGGCCGGCGCCGATGTTGCCGTAGCTCAGCGCCTCGAGCTTGCCGCGCGCGTACAGCGCAGCGCGCGAAGGCCTGCACGTGCGGCCAGCGTCAGCGTCGCGCGCCACCGGCAGCATCTCGTCGGGCCGGTAGTGGAACTCGCGCACCATGCGGCGGCGCGACTCGGTCAGCGTCAGGTAGGCATCGACGCGCTCGAAGGCCGCCAGCTCGCGCAGCTGCCGATCCTTCAGCGCGGCGAAGCGCTCGGGCGACAGCGGCGCAGTCGCGCAGGCCGGCCGACCACCTCGTCGAGCAGGCGTGCCGGTCGATGCGTCGTAGCCGTCGACGCTGAGCTGCACGCCTTCCAGCGAGGCGCTCGAACTCGAAACGCAGGCCGGCTTCGGCGGCCGCGTAGGTGCGCTTCGTTGAGCGACTCGCTGACGCAGGCCTCGTAGAAGCGCAGCAGCGTGGCGCTGCGCAGCGAGGCCGCGGTCGCGCGGCAGCCGGAACGCGCACCTGGGCCACCAGCGGGCGCTGGAAATCCGTGTCCTGCGCGTAGTACAGGCTCAGCGTCGGCTCGTCGATCAGGCGCGCCGGCTCGATCGGCAGCACCGCGGTCTGTTGCGGGATGTAGGCGTTGGGCGGCGGCAGGCTGAGCGCTGCCACCGCCGGCGGGCTTGGCCAGCGCGGCATAGGCCGCGCCGCTGTCCTCGACATAGCTGTAGCGGGTGCCGAAATACGCGCTCCGTCTTGTCCGACCGGCAGGCCCTTGGCGACCAGCGTGACGAGCAGGTTGTCCGGCCGCAGATGGCCCAGCACCGGCCTGCACGGCCGCCGGGTCTTCCTGCAGCCACAGGTAGGGCACGCGCTCGGCGATCTCGATCGGGTAGTCCATCACCGCATTGGCCAGCGCCGACGGCCAGCGATGGCGCCCTCGCCCTTGTCGCGATAACGCTCGTCGAGCGCGGCCATCGTTCGCCGCTCGGCGAACACATGTGCCGGCACGCCCTGGCGCCGCAGCTGGTCGATCGCAGCGAAGACCAGCGACAGCACGCGCGGGTACTGCGTCAGGCCCTGCGGGGTCAGGCTGACCGCGATGTCGAACGAGCCGTAGTCGTGGCGTGTCGGCCTCGGCGCCGGCACTCAGTCCGGTGGCCAGGCCCTCGGCCTTGAGGGCGCCAGCAGGCTGCCGGGGCCCTCGTGGCCGAGCACGAAGCCGATCAACTCGGCCGGCTTGCTGCCAGCGCAGCGGCGCGCAGGTCCGGCAGCGGAAAACTCAGCGTCATGCGGCGCAGGTCCTTGACCGGCTCCATGCGCAGCATGCGCAGCGCGGCCTTGGGCGGCAGGTAGTCGGCCGGGTAGTGCAGCTCGGCGCGCTGGTGGTCGGGCACCGGGCGCGAAGTAGCTGCGCGCCCAGGCCTCGAGCCGGTCCAGGCTCTCCGGGCCGGTCAGCGCCAGCGTCATGCGGTTGGCGCTGTAGTAGCGATCGTGGAAGGCCAGCAGCTCGTCGCGCGTGGTGCCGTCTGAGCGTCTCGCGGCTGCCGATGTTGAAGCTGCGCGCCGGATGGCCCTCGCGGTAGACCGTGTTGCGCAGCGAAAACTCGCGCCAGCCGTCGTTCTCGAGGTTCTTCTGGAACTCGGAGTTGACCGCGTTGACTTCGCGCTCGTTGAACTCGGGCGTGAACAGCGGCGCGATGAAGAACTGCGCGAAGCGGTCGAGCGCGCCGTCGAACGCCGCCGGGCCGGACCTCCAGGTGGTAGTTGGTGCGGTCGCGGCGCGGTGTAGGCGTTGTTGTAGCCGCCGTTGCGCTGCAGGTACTCGCCGAACTCCTCGACCGACGGGTACTTCTCGGTGCCGAGGAACAGCATGTGCTCGAGGTAGTGCGCCAGGCCCTGGCGCTGCGGCGGATCGGCCAGGCTGCCGACGCCCACCGCCACCGAGGCCGACGCCACGTTGAGCTTGGGGTCCGACAGCAGCAGCACCTTCATGCCGTTGGGCAGCACGAAGCGGCGGTAGGCCGACTGATCGTTGGGGGCACTCACCCGCGCCGGCACAGTGGCAAGTTCGATCCCGGCAGCGTGAGACACCGCAACCGACCACAGCGACATCGACAGCAGACTCGCAACGAACAATGCAATCTTCTTCATCGGAAACGGCCTTGCAAAAACGAAGCCCAGTATCGCCCGCCATGCGGCGGCGCTGCGACGATGCGGTGAATGGGGGACCACAATAGGGGGCATTGGACTGGGAGCGCCGACGAGCATCGCCATGACCGACCGCTACGCCCTCTTCGGCAACCCCCTCGGCCACAGCAAATCGCCGCTGATCCACAACGGCTTTGCCAAGGTCACCGGCCACGACGTCGAGTACAGCCTGATCGAGGCCCCGATGGGGCCACCCAGCGGCTTCGCCGCCGCGGCACTTGCCTTTCGCGACAGCGGCGGCAAGGGCTGCAACATCACCACACCGTTCAAGCTCGACGCCCATGCGCTGGCCACCGACAAGCTGGAGCGCGCGCGGCAATCCGGCGCTGTCAACTGCCTGAAGTTCGAACCCGACGGCCGCATCCTGGCCGAGATGTTCGACGGCGTGGGCCTGGCCAACGACATCGAGCGCAATCTCGGTCTTGCGATGAAGGGCAAGCGCGTGTTGATGCTCGGCGCCGGTGGTGCGGCGCGCGGCGCCTTGGCGGCTTTCCTCGGCCGCGCCACGGCCGAGGTGGTGGTGGCCAACCGCGACGCCGGGAAGGCGGTTGCGCTTGAACGGCAACTTGGCGCCCTCGGCAAGGTCGTCGGCTGCAGCTACGGTGACATCGGCGCGAGCGAACGCTTCGATCTGGTCGTCAACGCCACGTCGGCCAGCATGCGCAGCGAGTTGCCGCCGGTCGATGCCAGCGTGTTCACTCAAGCCAAGCTGGCTTACGAGATGGCCTATGGCAAGGGCCTGACACCGTTCCTGCGCCTGGCGCAGAACGCCGGCGTGCCACGGTTGGCCGACGGCGTGGGCATGCTGGTCGAGCAGGCGGCCGAGGCCTGGGTATGGTGGCGCAACGTGCGGCCAGACACACGTGCCGTGATCGACAAGCTGACGGTGCCGTTGACATGAACGCGAAGACACGAATCGCCGTTGCCGGCGCCGGCTACATCGGCCAGGCCCACATGGCTGCCGCGCAAGACAGCGCGACCGTCACGCTGTCGGCCGTGGTCGATCCCTCGCCTGCCGCGAAGGCCACCGCTGAGGCGGCCGGCGTGCCGCTGTACCGCTCGCTGGCCGAACTGTTCGCCAAGGACAAGACCGACGGCGTCGTGCTGGCCACGCCGAATGCGCTGCATGTGCCGCAGGCGATGGCGTGCATCGCGGCCCAGGTGCCGATGCTGCTCGAAAAGCCGATCGCGCCAACCGTCGCCGAGGCCGAGGTGCTGGTCAAGGCGGCCGAAGACGCAAACGCCAAGTTGCTCATCGGCCATCATCGCGCGCACAGCCCGATCATGGCCAAGGCCAAACAGGTGGTCGATTCCGGCGTGCTCGGCCGCCTCGTCGCCGTCACCGGCACGGCGATGTTCGTCAAGCCGGACCAGTACTTCATCGATGGCGCCTGGCGGCGCGAGCCGGGCGGCGGGCCGATCCTGCTCAACCTGATCCACGAGGTGCACAACCTGCGCCTGCTGGCCGGCGAGATCGTCGCCGTGCAGGCCTTCACCTCGAACGCCGTGCGCGGCTTCGCGGTCGAAGACACGGTGGCGATCAGCCTGCGCTTTGCCGGCGGCGCGCTCGGCACCTTCCTGTTGTCGGACACGGCCGCGAGCGCCAAGAGCTGGGAGCAGACCTCGCAGGAGAACAAGGCCTATCCGAGTTATGACGACGAGGACTGCTACGTCATCGCCGGCACCGATGGTTCGCTGGCCATTCCGACGATGCGACTGAAGACCTACCCGCGCGCTGCAGACCGCTCGTGGTGGAAGCCGTTCGAGGTCGGCGTCGTCGGCATGCTGCGCGACGACCCGATCAAGCACCAGATGGAACACTTCGGTGCCGTCGTGCGCGGCGAGACAGCCCCGCTGGTCAGCGCGCGCGACGGGCTGGCCAACCTGCGCGTCACCGAGGCCATCGTGGCCGCGGCACAATCCGGCTCGACGATCGAACTGCACTGAGAACGCCATGACACTCAAAGTCCTGATGCTGCACGGCATCAACCACAACATGTTCGGCAAGCGCGATCCCAAGCAGTACGGCACGATCACGCTGGCGCAGATCGATGCGCAACTGCAAGCACTCGGCAAGGAGCTCGGCGCCGATGTCGAGAGCTTCCAGACCAACAGCGAAGGCCCGATGTGCGAACGCATCCACCAGGCCTACAGCGAAGGCAAGGACGCCGTGCTGATCAACGCCGGCGCGTGGACGCACTACAGCTACGGCATCCGCGACGCGCTGGCCATCCTCACCTGCCCGGTGGTCGAGGTGCACATGAGCAACATCCACGCCCGCGAAGCGTTCCGCCATGTCTCGGTGTTCGCCGAGATCGTCAAGGGGCAGATCTGCGGCTTCGGCGTGGATAGCTATTTGCTCGCGCTGCGCGCGGCGGTGTCGGCGGTGAAGGCGGGCTGAAAGTCAGAGGCGGATGGTCACCCTGCAGCGGCCCGCGTCCAGCCACGCGGCGCGGCGTGCGCCGGTAAGGCGGGCTCTTGCCGAGCCGCAGAGAAACTTGTGGTTGAAGGGCGCGAGCGTCGGCGATGGCGACGGAGGGAGCGCTGAGCGCCGGGGCGCGAAGGTTCGCTGTGCTCGCATCGCGATCGTTTAAGTCGTCGCGCCAGATGTGTGCGATCGACCCAATGGAGACGGTCAAGCAATTGGATGCGGCCAGTCTGGTCGTCAACCCGTCGTCTAACGGGTGCCACGAAATTCCCCGTTTCATGCGCCACTATCACGTGACTGTGATCGAAGGCGTTTGCATTGGCTCCGCACTGCGCGCCAAGCTAAAGCCCCGCCACTGGGATCGCCGCCAATAGCGCCGACATGGCGATTCCGATGCAATTGCCCTTCACCTACGGCCAGGCCAGTCTGAGCCCTTCCAAAGCGCGATGCAAGTAACTCCGTCAGCCGAATGTGTCGGCCATGAGCGACCTGAACCAGATGCTCATATCCTCGAAGTGATCGCCGTTCCAGCCGTTCGAGGCGCCGCTGGAAGCCTGCACTGGCGCCATCGCACCGGCGCTGGCATCGTAGCGAAAGACCGCGGTCAGCCAACTGGCCTGTGTCATCGTGATGGTGGAGAAGCAGGCGGAATTGGTGACCGGGTCAGGGTCAGGGGCACCGCCGGCGAAGATGCGCAGCAGGGCGTCCGCGCAGACCTTGGCTTCCTGGTTGGCGATATGCCCGGCCTTGGGTTGCGTGGTGGCGCTTGAATCGCCGATCACGTGTACCAACGGCGCAACGAGGCTGGCGTAGCTCAGCACGTTCACACCGGCAAAGCGCCCGTCCGGGGTTGTCGCGAGACCGGCCTGCCTCACCAGCGCCGGCGCGCGCTGGCGCGGAATCAGGTTGACGACATCACCGCGCACGCTTCCAGCAGCCCCGCCCTCGTTGAAGTAGAGCGTACGGTTGGGGCCGTCGGCATGGATGATGTCGACGTTGGTGTGGTACTCGATGACGCTGCCATGAAGGTCGAAGAAGGCTCGGCTGAAGTTGTCGACCTCGGTCACGAAGTCGGGGTTGGCGTCGAGCACGATGAGCTTGGAGCGCGGCTTGCGCCGCTTCATCCAGTCGGCCATCAGGCAGGCGCGCTCATAGGGGCCGGGTGGGCAACGGTAAGGTGTCTTCGGAATGGTCAGCACCGCGACGCCCCCTCTGGGCATCGCGGCCAGTTGCTGGGCAAGTAGCGTGGTCTGCGGACCCGCGTTCCAGGCATGGGGCATCAGGTCGAGGTCGGTCAGCCCGGGCACGGGCTCGAAGTCGATGCCGGGTGCCAGCACGACTCGGTCGGCCAGCAGCAGCCTGCCGTCGGCGAGCCGCACGCTGGGCGCCGCGGTGTCGACTGCGACCACCTCAGCGAACACGACCTCGACTCCGTAGCGGTTGCGCAGCGTGTCGTAGCCGAACTCGAGGCTGCCCAGGCTGCGCTGCCCGGTCAGCACCAGGCTGCTCATGATGTTGGAGGTGTAGCTTGGCGCTCGTTCGACCAGCGTGACAGCGATGCTGCCACCGCCCCACAGCCGCAGGTACTTGGCCAGTGTGGTACCGCCCATGCCGCCGCCGACTACCACCACACGTGCCGTCGGTGATGCGGTGACGACTGGTGCTGCGGGGGAACTTTGACGCCCGAGCGCCTGAGCGGTCGAATCGCCATTGGCAAGCGTTGTCGATGTGGCGTCACCGCCACCGCCACCGCCACAGCCCGGCAACAGGCTCACCAGGGCACCGGCGCCGCCGGCAGCCAGGAGTTGTCGTCTTTTCATCGCTCGCCCCCTCTGGACTGCGTGCCCAGCCAACTGGCCAATTGGCGCAGCTGGTCATCGGTGTAGCCGAGTGCGTGCTTGGTCATCAGGCCGGCGCCTTCTTTGCCGCTGCGGAACGATTGCATCTTCTCGAGAAGTTCCTTGGCCGACTTGCCGGAAAGGCTGTCAAAGCCCGGTCCCTGGCCGTTGGTGCCATGGCACTGGAAGCAGTTGGAGGCCAGCAGACGGCCAGCGGGTGGGGTCTGCGCTGTTGCGGTGGACGCCGCCGCAATGAGAACTGCTGCGCACAGCGTGGCGCGGTGCAGCCCGATTTGAGCATTCATTGGTCTCTCCTTCGAGAAGCGGCGACATGCCCACACCATAGGGCAGGTATGAGAGAACCCGAGTAGGCATTTGTGACACTGGGTCCAAATGTGCTTCAAAATTGGATACCGGCCGGTTCTGGGATCGAACGACTGTTGAGAGCTACCGATGCCAAGGCCCGCTTCTGGCCGTCCAGCGACGCACGGGCCTTGCACCCGAACGTTCACAGTGCGCACATCGCGAACATTCGTCGCGCTGAGGCGACCGTCTCCAACGCGGTAACTGCCGCCACCCACCCGGCAGCACAGCCATCCCCTTGTGCCCTTCGCAGACACCCCCGGCCTACAGCAACGGCCGCATGCCCTGCACTGCTTCCTGCAACGGCGGCAGCACGCTCTCCAGCATGTGCGCGCTGTTGCGGTAGGCGGTCATCGGCATCGTCGTGCCGACCGCGCCGCGGCAGCGGCCCTTGCGGTCGATCAGTGCCACGGCCACGCCGCGCAGGCCGGCGTCGAGTTGCTGCTCGGTGTGCCAGTAGCCGAGCGCCCTGGCCTGCCGGACCTGGGTGCGGAACGTTGCCTTGCTGACCACCGTGTGCGGCGTGAAGCTGACGAAATCGTGCTCGTCGAGCCATTGCTCGAAGGCAGCGTCGTCGAGCGTTGCCAGCACCACGAAGCCCGGCGTCACGACATGCGCCGGGATACGCACGCCGACGCCGTAGCCGATGGTCACCCAGCGCGGCGGGCTCGAGCGGGCGACGTAGACGACCTCGTGGCCATCGAGCACGCTGGCGTTGACGGTGTGGCCGATCTGCACCGCCACGCGCTGGATGAAGGGTTGCACCAGACGCGGCAGCCGGGCCGTGCCGAGATAACTCTGGCCCAGGCGCAGCACACGCGGCGCCAGCCAGAACTGTTTGCCGTCGGTGGCCGCGTAGCCAAAGTGCACCAGGCTCAGCAGGTAGCGCCGCGCCGCAGTGCGCGTGATCTCGGCGCGCTCGGCAACCTGGCTCGCGGTGAGTTGCGGGTGGTCTTCATCGAAAGCTTCGATGACACGCAGGCCCTTGCCCAGGCCGGCGATCAGGTCGCGCTGATCGATGTCGGTCGACGGGGTTGCAGCGGATCGAGCAGGCATGCGGACTTACCCGAGAAGCGATCACAGATCGCGCAATGTGCGCGATTATCGCGCGGTGCAGGCGAAAAGCGCTTGTCCGACCCCTTCGTCCTTTCTATTGTCAAAGCTGTTGCGCAACACAACCTGTCGAGGAGACAAACCATGCAACTGATCCGACGCACCTTGCTGGCCGTGGCCTGCACCGCCGTACTCGCCGCACCTGCCTTCGCGCAGTCGGCGGTGAAGATTGCCGGCCTGTACGAACTGTCCGGCGCCGGCGCCACCTCGGGCACCAACTTCAAGGACGGTGTCATGCTGGCCGTCAAGGAGATCAATGCCGCCGGCGGCATCCTCGGCAAGAAGATCGAGGCCACGGTGGCCGACACGCAGTCCAACCCGGGCGTGGCCAAGGGCCTGGCCAGCAAGGCGGTCGACGACGAGGTGTTCGCGGTCTTCGGGCCGGTGTTCTCCGGCTCGGTCATGGTCAGCATGAACGAGACCAAGCGCGCCGAGATTCCCAACTTCGTCGGCGGCGAGGCGGCTTCGATCACCAAGCAGGGCAACCCCTACGTCTTCCGCACCAGCTTCACGCAGGAAACGGCGATGCCCAAGGTGGCGCGCTACATCGTCAACGGCCTGAAGGCCAAGAACGTGGCCGTGATGTACGTCAACAACGACTTCGGCAAGGGCGGACGCGACGCCATCACCAAGGCACTGACCGATGAAGGTGCCAAGGTGGTGGCCGACATCTCCACCGACTCCGGCCAGATCGACTTCTCGGCGCCGGTGTTGAAGGCCAAGCAGGCCAACGCCGACGTGCTGTTCGTCTACACCAACGAAGAAGAGTCGGCACGCGCGCTGCGTGAACTGCGCAAGCAGGGCTACGACAAGCCGCTGGTCGGCGAGACCACGCTCACCGGACAGAAGGTGATCGAACTGGCCGGTGATGCCGCCAACGGCGCCACCGCTCACGTCGGCCTGACGATCGACGCGCCGAACGATCGCATGCTCGCCTTCAAGGCCAAGTTCTACAAGGAATACAACTACTTCTGCGACCACAACGGCATCAAGGGCTACACCGGCATCTACCTGCTGAAGGCGGCGATCGAGAAGGTCGGCAAGCTCGACCGCAAGGCCGTGGCCAAGGCGCTGCACGGCCTGAGCGTGAAGGCAACGACGCACCCCGGCGTGATCCTCGACGTGTCGATCGACGACAAGGGCGACCTCGACCGAGAGAGCTATCTCGTCGAGGCCAAGGGCGGCAAGCAGATCGTCAAGGAAGTGCTGCCCGCGCTTGGCAAGAAATAAGTCGCCGCAGCGGGCCGAGGCCGCGCCATGAGTGACTTCCTGCTGCTGGTCTTTTCCGGCATCGCCACCGGCAGCATCTATGCGCTGGCGGCGCTGGGCTTCACGCTGCTCTGGCAGGCCTCGGGCACGATCAATTTCGCGCAGGGCGAGTTCGTGATGCTGCCGGCGTTCATGATGCTGGCCTTCCTGTCGTTCGGCCTGCCGCTGCCGCTGTCGTTCCTGCTGACCTGCATCGTCGCCGTGGTGGTGCTCGGCTGGGCATTCAAGCGCGGCATCGCCGACCCGCTGCTCAAGTTCGGCCTGATGCCGATCGTGGTGGCGACGATCGGCCTGTCGATCGCCGCCAGCAACGGCATCCGCGCCGGCTACAGCGCCGAGGCCCATCCGTTCCCGACCCTGTTCGCGCGCCGGCTGTTCGATGTCTTCGGCATCACGGTCTCGCTGTCCGACATCGTCACGCTGGTGTTCGCGCTGGCGCTGGTGCTCGGCACGCAGGCCTTCCTGGCCAGAACCGTCACCGGCCGCGCGATGCAGGCGGTGGCGCAGAACACCGAAAGCGCCACCGTGCTCGGCATCAACGTGCCGCGCATGATCTTCTACACCTTCGCCATCAACGCGGTGCTGGCCTGCGCGGCGGCGCTGCTGGTCACGCCGACGTACCTGGCCAAGTTCGACATGGGTGCCTCGCTCGGCACCAAGGCCTTCTTCGCCGCCATCATCGGCGGCTTCAACAACAGCCGCGGCGCGCTGCTCGGCGGCGTCATCGTCGGCATCGGCGAGAACCTGGCCGCGGCCTACATCTCGCCGGCCTACAAGGACGCGGTGGCGCTGATCCTGTTCATGGCGGTGATCCTGTTCAAGCCGCAGGGTCTGCTCGGCAGGAAGGTCGAGCGCAAGGTATGACCAATAGGCTCCCTCTCATCCTCGGCCTCGTCGTGCTGGCCGTGCTGCTCGCCGTACCGCCGTTCCTGAAGAACTACGGCATCTACCTGTTCAGCTACTGGCTGGTCTTCGTCATCGCCACGATGGGACTGAACCTGACCGTCGGCTATGCGGGGCAGAAGTCGCTCGGCCATGCGGCCTTCTTCGGCATCGGCGCCTACACCGTGGCGATCCTGCTCAAGGCCGGCATCAGTTTCTGGCTCGGCCTGCCGATCGCCATGCTCGGCTGCTTCGTCATCGGCCTGGCGCTTGGGCTTTCCGGCGCTGCGCGTGCAGACGATCTACCTGGCGTTCGCGACGCTGGGCTTCAACACCGCGGTCTGGCTGGTGATGCGCAACGAGGAGTGGCTCACCGGCGGCACCTTCGGCATCAACAACATCGCCGCGGCCGAGCCTGTTCGGCATCGACCTCAACGGCTCGCTGGCCTACTACTACTTCATCCTCGGCGCGACGATCCTGCTCGGCGCGCTGCTCTGGAGGCTGCTGTCCTCGCCCTGGGGCAAGGCCTTCACCGCGCTGCGCGACAACCCGATCCGCGCCGAGAGCCTGGGCGTCAACATCCAGGCCTACACGCTGCTGTCGTTTGCGATCGGCGCGGTCTACGCCGGCATCGCCGGCGCGCTGTTCGCGCCGCTGGTCGAGTTCATCGACCCGGCACCGTTCACCGTCTGCAGCGTCGATCATGATGTACCTGATGGTCATCGTCGGCGGCGCGGGCTACTTCTTCGGCCCGCTGCTCGGCTCGGCCGTCGGCGTGCTGCTGCCGGAATGGCTGCGCTTCGCGCAGAGCCTGGTACCTGTTCGCGTTCGGCGTCGCGGTGGTGCTGCTGATGCTGTGGCTGCCCGACGGCCTGCTCAGCATCCCGGACCGGCTGAAGGCGCGGCGCCATGCCAGGGAAGCGTCGGCGGCGCGCACCGCGACGGCATCGAAGATCGGCAACGCGCCATGAGCAGCGCCCTGCTCGAGGTCAGCGGCCTGAAGAAGGCCTATGGCGCGATCAAGGCCGTCGACGGCGTGTCGCTTCGAGGTCATGCCGGGCGAGATCTTCGGCGTCATCGGTCCCAACGGCTCGGGCAAGACGACGCTGTTCAACAGCATCCTCGGCCAGATCGACGCCCGACGCCGGCTCGATCGAGTTGAACGGCCAGCAACATCACCGGCATGAGCCCGATGCAGCTCGACGCAGCGCGGCGTCGGCCGCACCTTCCAGACGCTGCAGGTGTTCGGCAAGATGAGCGTGCGCGACAACCTGATCGTGGCCGCGCAGGAGCATGTCGGCACGATGTGGAGCCGCATGTTCGCACCCGGCGATTCGGGCCTCGGTGCCAAGGCCGACGCGCTGATCGAGCAGTTCCGCATCGGCCATGTCGCCGACAAGAAGGCCGGCGAGCTGAGCTACGGCCAGCAGAAGCTGGTCGACATCGCGATGGCCTTCATGAGCGCGCCCGACCTGGTGCTGCTCGACGAGCCCTGCGCCGGCGTCAACCCGAGCCTGGTCGGCGGCATCAGCAAGCTGCTCAAGGAATTGAACGGGACACGAAGGCCAGACGGCAAGGCCACCAGCTTCGTCGTCATCGAGCACAACATGGACTTCGTGATGGACCTGTGCCATCGCATCCTGGTGATGGTCGAGGGCCAGGTGATGGCGGTCGGCACGCCGGCCGAGATCCGCGGCAACAAGCAGGTGCTCGACGCCTACCTGGGCAATTGATCATGGGCAACGACATCGCGATCGAATTCGATCGACGTGGTCGCCGGCTACGGCGAGTTCAT
Organism: uncultured beta proteobacterium; assembly: GCA_963706685.1. GTDB lineage: Bacteria > Pseudomonadota > Gammaproteobacteria > Burkholderiales > Burkholderiaceae_C > CADEEN01. The sequence goes on along the minus strand of CAVPMY010000013.1, from coordinate 57,826 downwards.
GATCCTCAACAACCTGAGCTTCAAGGCCAGGCACGGCAAGATCACGCTGCTGCTCGGCCCCAACGGCGCCGGCAAGAGCACGGTGCTGAAGACCCTGTTCGGCCTGCTCAAGGTGCGCCAGGGTCGACGTCAAGCTTCGAAGGCCGCGACATCACCGGCGCCACGGCCAAGGAACTGCTGACGCAGCACGGCGTCGCCTTCGTGCCGCAGGGACGCAACCTGTTCGGGTCAGCTGAGCGTGCATCGAGAACCTCGAGCTCGGCGGCATCACGCTCGGCAGCAAGCTCACCCACGAGCGCATCCCGGAAATCCTCGAACGTTCCCGCGCATCAAGGAACGCCTGCACAGCGCAGGCGTCGTCGCTGTCGGGCGGCGAGCAGAAGCAGCTCGAGGTCGGCCGTGCGCTGCTGCTGCGGCCCAAGGTGCTGTTGATCGACGAGCCGTCGATCGGCCTGTCGCCGCTGGTCGTGGCCGATGTGTTCCAGTTGCTGCGCAAGCTCGCCGACTGGCGGCACGACGATCCTGATGGTCGAGCAGAACGTGAAGAGCGCGCTCAAGATGGCCGACGAAGCGATTGCGTTGGAGTCCGGCCGCCTGGTGCTGCACAAGCCGGCCGACGAGCTGCTGGCCGACCCCAACATCGAACGCCTGTTCCTCGGCGGCGCGCACGCCGCAGCGCCGGCGACGACGGCCTGATCGTCGGGCGGGGCCTCATGCCCTACCCCGCGTTGCTCTCGTCACTGCCCGACGACGCAGGCTTCGACGTCGTCGTGCTCGGCGCCGGCGGCGCCGGCATGTCGGCCGCGCTGTTCGCTGCCATCGAAGGCGCCACCCGCAGCGCCGCGCACGACTGCTGCCCGGCGCCGACCTGCCATGGTGCCCCGGCGCACCTGGCCACACCGGGCAAGCGCATGACTTGGCCGAGAGCGTCGGCACGACCTACGGCAAGACGGCCCACGGGGCGGACAGCGGGCCGCTGTCGAACGCCTTCTGGGCGCCGGTGTCGCTGCGCCAGCGCGTCGATGGCAGCACCGCGGTGTTCCCGCATTTCGTCTTCGACCGTGCCAAGCCCGGCACGATCACGGTCAATGGCCAGGGCCAGCGCTTCCTCAACGAGAGCACCACGTACCACCTGTTCGGCCTCGCAATGCAGGCCGCGATGCCAAGGCGCCGTCGATTCCGGCCTTCCTGATCGCCGACGCCGAAGCTCTACGCAAATACGGCCTGGGCCTGGTCCCGGGCCGAACCCGAGCCTGGGACCGATCGAGCGCGCACCGTTCTATGCCGTCAAGCTCTATCCCGGCGACATCGGCGCGGCGGCGGGCTTCGCCACCGATGATCGAGCGCGCATGCTCGACGCGCAAGGCCAGGCCATCGGCGGCCTCTACGCAGCGGGCAACGACATGCACAGCGATGGGCGGCGTCTATCCCGCGCCCGGCATCACGCCCGGGCCCGGGCTCGTGTTCGCATACATCGCGGCGCGCGATGCAGTGGCGCGGACGCGCAGCGAGGGGCAGGCGCCTCAAAGCGTGATGTCGTCCAGCACGCGCCGCGTCGCAGCGACTGCGGCGCGCGCCCAAGCCTCGTAGCCCATCGTCGGCGCGCGCGTTTCGCTGGGGATCTCGATGCTCACCGGCAGGTCCACCGGCAGCGCGTCGAACAGCGCCTGCAGATCGAAGCCGCCCTCGCCCGGCAACAGGCGCTCGCAGCGCGCATCGTGGATCAGCCCTTCGATGGTCGTTGGGCCGGGCACCTTGCCGTCGCAGATCTGCGCGTAGTTCAGGCGCGGGCGTGGCAGGCGTTTCACGTCGTCGAGCGTGCTGGCCGAGCGGAAGAAATGCAGCGCATCGACCAGCACCGCGCCGTTGGGCCGGTCGGCGCCGATGACGATGCGCCCGGCATCCGACACCGACGCCACCGGGCACCAGGGCATCGGCTCGAGGTCGCAGGTCAGGCCATACGGCGCGGCGGCGTCGCACAGCGCAGCGTAGTTCGCCGTCATGCGCGACACGTCAGCGTCGTCGCCGGCCACCAGGATGTGGCGCGCCTTCAAGACCGCGCCGACCTCGAAGAACTTGCCGTAGGCCCTGGCGTCGAAGTTTGGGTCGATGCGGATGATCTCGAGGTCGAGCACGCGCACGCCGGTGTCCTCGATCCGCGCTTGTGTCTCGCGCAACATCGCCGCATTGCTCACCAGCGCATGGTGCACGCCGCCGGGCGCACTGGGCAGGATGCGGATGCCGCAGGCGCCGCAGCCGACATCGGCCGCCAACTGCACGAGCTGCGGCGGCGTGTACGGCAGCGCGATCAACTGCGCCAGCGAGTAGGTGCGGTTCATGGCAGTTGGGACCACATCGCCGCATGGTAGGTGGAATGCGCGCCAGTATTCAGCAACGCTCGCAGCTACAGTTGCCTTGCTCCCACACTCACTTCAACACAGCCCGTGAACATCGACACCTACTCCGGCGCGACGCGCGTCATCTTCATCGTCGGCGACCCGATCGCCCAGGTGAAGTCTCCGCACGGCGTGACCCAGTCGTTGCGCGAGCGCCAAACCGATGCGATCGTCGTGCCGGCGCATGTCCGGCCGGCCGACATCGAGACCTTCTTCGCGCTGGCCGAGCGCATGCCCAATGTGGACGGCATCCTGGTCACGGTGCCGCACAAGTTCGATGCGGCGCGGCTGTGCGCGCATGTGTCGGCGCGCGCACGATCCGTCGGCGCCGCCAATGTCGTCCGGCGTGCGGACGACGGCCGCTGGGAAGCCGACATGTGCGACGGCGAAGGTTATGTCGCCGGCCTGCGCAAGGCCGGCTGCGAGCCGCGCGGCCGGCGCGCGCTGCTGGTCGGTGCCGGCGGCGCCGGCAGCGCGATCGCGCATGCGCTGGTCGACGCCGGCGTGTCGGCGCTGTCGCTGCATGACGCCGACGCTGCACGGCGCGACGCGCTGGCCGCAAAGCTCCGCGCCTATGGAACGGTCGCACCCGGCATCGGCTCCACCGACCCGAGCGGTTTCGACCTCGTCATCAACGCCACGCCGATGGGCATGAAGCCCGGCGACCCGCTGCCGGTGGATGTGGGCAAGCTTGCCAGCAGCACCTTCGTCGGCGACGTGGTCACGATGCCACCAGTGCCGCCGTTGATCGAGGCTGCACGTGCACGCGGCTGCGCCACGATGACCGGCGCCGGCATGTTCGAGGCCGTGCGCGACTGCATTCTGAGTTTCTACCTCGACAAGGCCGCCCGATGAAAGTGTTTGAACTGACCACGCTCGAGATCAACTGTTCCCGTTCCTGAGACCGCCGCAGCCGGCGCAGCTCGGCAAGTGGTACGAACTGCGCACCTACTGCCTGCGCCACGGCAAGCTCGGCGAGACGATCGAAGCCTGGAAGGAGGCCCTGCCCGCCTGCCACGTTTTCTCCTTTGCGTTGACGGCTGCCACTGCGAACTCATGAGCGCCGGTACACCTTGTCGGCGTACTCGCGCACCATGCGCGTGGCCGAGTAGCGCGGGCCGTTGGTCATCAGGCTGCGCCGCATCATCGCCACCCATCGCTGCGGCACGCCGTCCGCGTCACGCTCGTGGAACATCGGCAGCACCTGCTGCTCAAGCAGGTCGAACAGGGCCTGCGCATCGCGGACATCCTGCGCCTGCGCATCGTGATCGATGTCGCCATCGATGGCCCAGCCGTTGCTGCCGTCGTAGGCCTCGGCCCACCAGCCGTCCAGCACCGACAGTTGCAGTCCGCCGCCCAGGCAGGACTTCATGCCGCTGGTGCCGCTGGCTTCGTTCGGCGGCCGCGGCAGGTTGACCCAGACGTCGCACCCGGCCACCAGCTGACCGGCCAGGGCCATGTCGTAGTCCTCGAGGAACGCCGCCCGCCCGGCCACGCCGGGCGCACGCTTGAGCGAGAACACCTGGCGCACCACCTCCTTGGCGCCGCTGTCGTTGGGATGCGCCTTGCCGGCAAAGACGAACTGCACCGGCCGCTCGCCGCCGATCAGGGCCAGCGCGCGCTCGGGCAGCATCGCCACCAGGTGCAGGCGCTTGTAGGTGGCCAGCCGGCGGGCGAAACCGATCGTCAGGCGATCGACATCGAAGCCGCCGCTGATCGCCTCGGCGTAATCGAGCGGCTCACCGCGGCGCAGCCGATCGCTGACGGCGCGGCTGGCGATCATGTCGACCAGGCGTCGGCGTGCGGCGCAACGCACCGCCCACAGCTCGGCCGCTGCGATATTGGCAATCGGCGCCCAGGTGTCGGGATCGATCGGCGCGGCTCAACCAGCCCGGCCCGAGGTGCCGGTCCAGCAGTTCGCGCATCGGACCGTGCAGCCAGGTCGGCACATGCACGCCATTGGTGACATGGCCGATCGGCACCGCCTCGACCGCGCGGCCGGGAAACAGCGGCTGCCACATGGCGCGGGCCACCTCGCCATGTCGGCGGCTGACGCCGTTGGCATGGCGACTGGCCCGCAGTGCGATCGCGGTCAGGCCGGTCGGTTGATCGGCGTGGCTCGGCTCGATGCGGCCCAGTGACAGCAGGCGTTCGCGCCCGCCGATGAGATCGGCCACGCGCCCGAGCGTGGCCAGGAACTCGGCGCCCGAGTAGGTCTCGTTGCCGGCTGGCACCGGCGTGTGGGTGGTGAAGACGACCTGCTCGCGCATGCGCTGCCAGGCCGCGTCGCCGCCGGCATGGGCTTGCGCTTGGGCCAGCAACTCGACGATGCCGAGCGCAGGGTGGCCTTCGTTGAAGTGGTAGACCGACGGCTCGATGCCGAGCGCGCGCAGCATGCGCACCCCGCCGACGCCCAGCACGGCGTACTGGGCCAGCCTCACCGCGCGGTCGCCCTCGTAGAGCCGCGAGGTGATCCAGCGGCCGGCCTGACTGTTCGCCGGCAGATCGGTGTCGAGCAGGTACAGCGGCACGCGACCGACGTCGACTCGCCAGACCTGCGCGATCACATCGTCATCGTTGACGGGCACGCGGACCGTGACCGGCCGGCCATCCCCGCCGGTGACCTTGGCGCAGGGCAGTCGCTCGGGGTCGGTGTCGAGCCAGTACTCATGCTGGAACCCGGACGTGTCGATGCGCTGATGAAAGTAGCCCGTGCGGTACATCAGACCGACGCCGACCATCGGCAGCGCGAGGTCCGAGGCCTCCTTCAGGATGTCGCCGGCCAACACGCCAAGGCCGCCCGAATAGATCGGCAGCGAACCGTGGACTCCGAACTCGGCACAGCAGAAGGCCACCGGGTGCGCGGCACTGAAGGCCCCGCTGCAGCACGGCCGGGCCCGGTCGGCGGCCAGCTCGGACGCAAGGCGCCCGACCCGGCCGATGTAGGCCGCGTCCGCTGCAGCTCGGGCCAGCGTCGCCCGCGGTGTTTCGGTGAGCAGGCGCCGCGGATTGTTCGCGCAACGCGCCCACCGTTCGGCATCGAGGGCCTCGAAACATGCCACCCCATCGGCCGACCACGACCAGCGGTAGTCGTAGGCCACGCGCGCCAGCGGCTGCAGCGGCTCGGGCAGCGCTGCAGCCAGCTCGGCCACCGCGAATTCCATGTCGTGATCGCCGGCAAACATGATTGCCTTTCATTCAAGGAACCCACGCCTGGGCTTGCGCCAGCAAACCCGGGTCGCCTTGTCCATTCTGTGCGCAGTCCCGCTCGCGGCGTTTGACATGGCTCATGCTGAGCCCACACGACCGCAGCGGTCGCACTGGTCGCACCACCACGCGGGTGCCGCTACAACGCGCCCAAGCCGGCCAAGGCACGCGTGAGCTGAGCGGCCGGCACGGCGTGGCAGCCGCTCGTGTTCTGACCCGCCCACAACGGCGAAAAGTCGCTGTGGCCCTGCGCCTCCGCGGCAGCGCGCAGCGGCGCCAAGGCAGCCGTGGCCAGCGGAAAGGCGGGCGCGATGTCGCTCATCGGGCCGAGTTCGCGCATCACGCGATTGACGATGCCGCGCGCCGGGCGACCGGTGAACAGGTTGGTCAATGCAGTGTGGCGTGCGTTGGCGCCTTGCAGTGCCGCACGGTGCAGCGCCGAGGTGGTGGTCTCAGGGCACAGCAAGTAGGCGGTGCCGACCTGCACCGCCGCGGCACCCAGCGACAGCGCTGCCGCGACGCCCCTGGCGTCGGCAATGCCGCCGGCGGCGATGACGGGGCAACGCACGGCACGCACGATCTGCGGCAGCAGCGTGAACGTACCTTGCTGCCGCGTCAGGTCGGGCGAGAGAAAGTGGCCGCGATGACCGCCGGCCTCGAGTCCTTGCGCGATCACGGCATCGACACCATGGTCCTCGAGCCAGCGCGCTTCGTCGACCGTGGTTGCCGACGACAGCACTTTGGCGCCCCCATCCTTGACGCGTGCCAGCAGCGCGGGTTCGGGCAGGCCGAAATGAAAGCTGACGACGCGTGGGCGGAACGCCTCGAGCAACTCTGCCGCGTCGGCGCTGAAGGGCATGCGCCCGGCGCCTGCGGGCACTTTGGACAGATCGACGCCGAGTTCGCGTGCGTACGGCGCCAGCGCCTCGCGCCAGGCCGCTTCGCGCGCGCCATCGGCCACCGGCGGCGTATGGCAGAAGAAGTTGACGTTGTACGGCCGGCTCGTCGCCGCACTCAGTGCCGACAGTTCAATGCGCAACGCATCATGACTCAGCATCGCGCAAGGCAGCGAGCCGAGTGCGCCGGCGTTGCTGACCGCGATGGCCAGTGCACTGCCCTGCACGCCGGCCATCGGCGCCTGGATGATCGGCAGCTCGGTGCCGAGCCATGTTTGCAGCCTTGTCATCGCAATCCGATCGTAGCCGCGTCAAAACCCCAACCAACGCCGTGGGGTCTCCCAGAAAAGCTTGCGACGGTCGGCCGCCGCCGGCAACAGGCGCTCGACCTGACGCAGCAGCGGCCCGACGTCGAGCCGCGTAGGCGCCCTGAGGAAGGGCCAGTCCGAGGCCCAAAGGCAGGCATCGAGCGTGAAGGCGTCGATCAGGGCGTCGATGAAGGCTCGCGTGTCGTCGTAGGGCGGCGCTTGCGTCGAGAACTTCTGGTAGCCCGACAGCTTGACGGCCGTGCGGCCATTGCGCGCCATCGCCAGCAAGGCCTGGAAACCGGGTTGATCGACGCCACCACCGGCGGCCGGGCGGCCGCAATGGTCGATCAGCGTGCGCACGCCGCTGCGCTCGACCAGTGGGCGAAGTTCGACGAGCTGTTCGTGCTCGACCTGCAGCGACAGCAGCATGTCGAGATCGGCCAGCACGTGCAACAGCGCCTCGGCGTGCAGGCAATGTTCGACTCCGAGTACGGTGGCGTTGATGGCCACGCCGATCACGCCTGCATCGCGCAGCCCGAGCAGATCGTCGCGACCGATGTCGTTGCGCACGACAGCGATGCCCTTGAAGCGTCCCTGGCCGCGTGCGATGGTGTCGAGCAGGCAGCGGTTGTCCAGGCCATAGCCCGAATTCGGGCCGACGAACAAGGCGTGGGCAATGCCGTACGCGTCCATCACCTGCAGGTACTGTTCGAGCTGCGCGATCTCGGGGCCGTCAGGCCGGTAGGCCACATCGGGCGCATACGGAAAGCGCACCGGATCGAGCACGTGGCAATGCGTGTCGATCTTCGGTTCGTCGTAGACGCTCATGCGGTGCGGCCTATTTTGGGTAGAGCAGCGATCGCACTTCGCCCAGGTCGGACTGCAGGCGCTGGGACAGTTCGTCGAAGCCGAAGAATCGCAGGTACTCGGGAACCTGCTGCACCAGCATCTCGAAGCCGGCCTCGGCCTTCAGGCCGCGCGCGCGGCACTCGCGCAGCAGTGGCGTGGGTTGTTTGCTCATGATGATGTCCACCACCGCGGCGCCGTCGTCAACGCGCGCCGGGTCGAAAGGCAGCGGGTCTTCGGCCTTTAGGCCCTGCGAGGTGCAGTTGACGACGACGTCGAAGCCCGCCGGGTCGTTGCCATCGGCCACCACTGCGCCGTTGCCGCAGATCGGCGCCAGCCGCTGCACCAGCGCCTGCGCCTTGTCGCGCGTGCGGTTGTGGATGGCCAGCAGCGCCGGCCGGCGCTGCGCGATGGCCGCAGCCACGGCCCGGCCACCGCCACCGGCGCCAACGACCAGCACGCGGCGGCCCTTGACGTCGATGCCGAAATGGTCGAGCCCCTTGACGAAGCCGATGCCATCGAACAGCGCCGCTTCCAGCCGGCCATCGGCGTGACGCCTGACGGCGTTGACCGCGCCGGCCACCACCGCCACCGGATCGGTGGGCTGCAGCAGTTCGAACAGCGCCGCCTTGTGCGGGATCGTGGCCCAGAAGCCGCCGAAATTTTCACCTGTCAGGCCATGCTGCAGAAAGCCGGGCAAGGCCGCCGCCGGCAGCTTCACCGGCACCAGCACGGCATCGATGCCATGCTTGCCGAACAGATGGTTGTAGACCTCGGGCGCGCGCACCTGCGCCACCGGATCGCCGACGATCATGAACACGCGTGTGGTGCCGGTGATCGTCATCTTCCATCGTGGCCTCGGGTCATCATCGCTCGATGGTGCCACGTTTTTCTGAAGGGGACTTCCGCCACTCGATCCGGCCAAGGTCCACACGCCCGAATGGGCCGACCACCCGGCGTGGGCCTACGGCGGCGGCCTGCACCACGTGCAGTGCGACTACCGCCTGATGATCGACAACCTGATGGACCTGACGCACGAGACCTACGTGCACGCCGGCGGCATTGGCCAGAAGGAGATCGACGAGGCGGCGCCGGCAACCAAGGTCGAAGGCGACGAGGTCGTGATCCAGCGTTTCATGAACAACATCACCGCGCCGCCGTTCTGGCGCATGGCCTTGCGCAGCCATGACCTGCCAGGACCAGCCGGTCGCAGGCGCTGGCCGCGGCCGGCGTCGAGGTCATGGCGTCCTGCGAACAGGACGTCTGCGGCACCTGCCTGACGCGCGTGCTCGAGGGCGATCCCGATCACCGCGACGTCTACCTGACGCCCGAGGAGCCGGCCGCCAACGACCAGTTCACGCCCTGCTGCTCGCGCTCGAAGTCGGCGCGGCTGGTGCTGGATCTCTAGGGTCTGTTGAGCTGTTCTTCGAGTCCGTGCAGGACTTGGTAGCACGGCAACACCTGCGCCACGCTGGCATTGGGTTCGCGCCCCTCCATGATCGCAGCGAAAAACTCGCGGTCCTGCAGTTCGATGCCATTCATCGATACCGCGACCTTGCTGACGTCGATCTTTTCGTCCTTGCCGTTGAACAGGTCGTCGTAGCGCGCGATGTAGGTGCCGCTGTCGCCGATGTAGCGAAAAAACGTTCCCAGCGGGCCGTCGTTGTTGAAGCTCAGCGACAGCGTGCAGATCGCGCCGTTGGCCGCTTTCAACTGGATGCTCATGTCCATCGCGATGCCCAGGCTGGAGTGAATCGGGCCCTGCACCGCGTTGGCCTTGACGATCGGGCTGCCGCATTGGTACGCGAACAGGTCCACCGTGTGTGCGGCGTGATGCCAGAGCAGGTGGTCGGTCCAGCTGCGGGCCTGGCCGAGCGCGTTCATGTTGGTGCGGCGGAAGAAATAGGTCTGCACGTCCATCTGCTGGATGCTGAACTCGCCTTTGTCGATGCGCCGGTGCAGCCACTGGTGGCTCGGGTTGAAGCGCCGCGTGTGGCCGCACATCGCGACCTTGCCGCTTTGTTCGGCGCGCTGCACCACCGCCTCGCCGTCGGCGAGCTTGTCGCACAGCGGAATCTCGACCTGCACATGCTTGCCGGCCTCGAGACAGGCCAGTGTCTGCGCGGCGTGCATCTGCGTCGGCGTGCACAGGATGACGGCGTCGACCTCCTTGATCTTCAGGCTGTCGGCCAGATCGGTGGTGACATGCGCGATGCCGTACTTGTCGGCCACTTCCTGCGTCTTGGACAGCTCGCGGCTGACGATCGACACGACCTTGACGCCATCGATCAGCTTGATGGCGTCGAGATGCTTGATGCCGAAGGCGCCGGCACCGGCGAGCGCGACGTGAATCGTCATGTGTTCTCCAGAATCAGATGGCCGACGGCCGTGTTGCTCGCCGGCACGTGGAAGAAACGATGCTTGACGCCAGGCGGGTTGTCGCTCATCGCCCCGCGCGCGATCAACCACATCACGAGTTCGATGCCTTCGCTTCCGGCCTCGCGCACGTAGTCGATGTGCGGCATCTTCGACAGTTCCTCGGGCTCGGCGATCAGGCGGTCGAGGAAGCGGTTGTCCCAGTCGGCGTTGATCAGCCCGGCGCGCGGACCCTGCAACTGATGGCTCATGCCGCCGGTTCCCCAGATGTGCACGTTCAGCGGCGCGTCGTAGCTTTCGACCGCCTTGCGGATGGCGCGGCCGAGGTTGAAGCAGCGCTGTCCCGAGGGCACAGGGTACTGGACGACGTTGACGGCGAAGGGGATCACCGGGCACGGCCACGCTTTCGGTTGGCCGCACATCAAGCTCAGCGGCACGGTCAGGCCATGGTCGACTGCCATCTTGTTGACGATCGTCAGGTCGAAATCGTCCTGAATCACGCTCTGTGCGATGTGCGAGGCCAGGTCGGGATGCCCGATCACCTTGGGCACCGGACGCGGGCCCCAGCCCTCGTCGGCGATCTCGAAGTCTGCTGCGCAACCGATGGCGAAGGTCGGGATCAGCTCGAGGCTGAAGGCATTGGCGTGGTCGTTGTAGACCAGGAAAACGACGTCGGGCTTGTTGTCCTTCATCCATTGCTTGGACAACGTGTAGCCGTCGAAGACCTTCTTCCAGTAAGGCTCCTCGCTCTTGCCGAGATCGAGCGCAGCGCCGATGGCGGGCACGTGCGAGGTGTAGACGGAGGCGGTGATCTTGGCCATCGTCATTTCCTCCCCGCCGCACCCTGCGGCTGCCGATGCGCTTGTGCGTCGCCGTCCTCGCCGAGACGGCGGTTGCCCTCGGCCGAGCGGCCGCCGTTGATCATCATGTCGCGGTATTCCTCTTCGCTCATGCCGGTCATCGAGCCGGCCATCTGCTGGAAGCTCTTGCCGTCGGTGGCGCCGATCTTGGCCAAGAAATAGATGTTGCCGCCGGCGGCGATGCAGCGATTGAGGTCGCGCGTCAGCACGCCCTGCTTCTGCTCCTCGGTCATCGGCCACTCGTCGAGATAGGCCCGCTCGTCGGCCTTGAAGCGTGCACGGTTGTCGGCCTTCATCAGGCTCATGCAGAACTGATTCAGCCAATAGCCTTTGCGCGATTGCTCGGCGTCGAAGATCGTCGTGCCGGGAATGTCGAGGTACGGTTTGTCGAGCGGCATCAGGTTTCCTCCGGCCAGTACAGTCGCATCGGGTTGGCGACGAGCAGCTTTTCCTGCAGCTCCGGCGTCACGGCGATGTGCGGGATGAAATCGACCAGCAGCCCGTCGTCGGGCATGTGGTTCTTCAGGTTGGGGTGCGGCCAATCGGTGCCCCAGAGCACGCGGTCGGGAAACGCTTCGACGACGCGGCGCGCGAACGGCACCACGTCGCGGTAGGCCGAGCGCTCGCCGTTCAAAGCCGGCGGGCCAGCCACCGACAGGCGCTCGGGGCAGCTGACCTTGCTCCACACGTTCGGATGCTCGTGCATGAATTTCAGGAACAGCGAGAACTCGGGTCCGTCGATCGGCTGGCTGACGTCCGGGCGGCCCATGTGGTCGACGACGACCGTCGTCGGCAACGTGGTGAAGAAGTCCCACAGCTCGGGCAAATCTACCGCCTCGAAGTAGATGACGACATGCCAGCCGAGCGCATTGATGCGCCCGCGATCTCCAGCAGTTCGTCCTTCGGCGTGAAATCGACCAGGCGCTTGACGAAATTGAAGCGCACACCGCGCACGCCGCTGTCGTGCAACTCCTGCAACTCGCGATCGCTGATGCTGCGCTTGACCGTGGCCACGCCGCGTGCGCTGCCGTTGGCGGCGCGGCAGGCATCGGCCATCGCGCGGTTGTCGGCGCCGTGGCAGGTGGCTTGCACGATGACGTTGCGTGCGAAACCGAGATGGTTGCGCAGCGCGAACAGCTGCCGCTTAGAGGCATCGCATGGCGTGTATTTGCGCTCGGACGCAAACGGGAACTCGTCGCCGGGGCCGAAGACATGGCAATGCGCATCGACGCTGCCCGGCGGCAGCTTGAATTTGGGTTTGCTGGGGCCGGCGTACCAGTCAAGCCAACCTGGGGTCTTGTCGAAGCTCATTGTTTGATCCTGTGCAGAATGCGATCGGCCTCGATCCGCCAGTCGGCGCTGCGCGCAAAACCCGCGGCGCCTTTGTCACCGAACACGCCGACATCGGCCAGGTCGGCCACCCAGGCCTGGCGCTCGGCGGTGCCCGCGGCGCTCCACGGGGTCAGGCCGGCGTCCTGCGACGGTGACGGCCACCTCACGAACCTCTTCGCTGCGCCGTCGACCATGTTCGATGACACGCTGGAAAAAGTACGCTGCCTGCTTTTCCCAATCGATGCCGGGGAAGGTTTCCTGCAACGACGTGATCACCGCGTCCTCGACGCCATAGTGGCGCGCCGTCGTCAGGCTTTCGATGACCATCGCCTCGAGGCCCTTGATCATCACGCTGCGGCACATCTTGGTGGCGCTGGCCACGCCGAGCGCGTCGCTGGCGATCTTGGGCGCAAAGCCGAGGTCGATGAGACGAGGCAACAACGCGGCGGCGTCGGGTCCGCCGAGCAGCAAGGGCACCTTGATGCGGTACGGTGGCACGGAGGTCATCACCGCGCCCTCGACATAGCGCCCAGCGCTGGCATTGACGATCTCGCCGGCGTGCATCTTTGCGCCGGGCGACGCCGAGTTGAGGTCAAGGAAATAGGCGCCGCGCTTCATGCCCGGCGCCACCGCCTCGGCCACTGCAACCGCCTGGCTCGCGGTGACCGCGGAGATCACGAGGTCCACGCCATGGACCGCGCTCGGCGCCGATGCGGCGAGCACGACGTCGAGTGCGGCGGCATGTTCGCGCAACGGCTGGCCGTGCTCGCTGTCGAGCTTGATGTCGTAGGCGCTGACGGCGACGCCTTGCGCGCGCAGGTCTTCGGCCAGGATGCGGCCGACTTCGCCGTAGCCGATGAGGGCGATGTTCATGGCCTCAGTCGATGTAGCGCAAGCCCGCCTGTGCCAGCGGCTCGCGCATCTTGTACATGTCCAGGCCGAGCACGCCACTGGCCAGCTTGGCGCGCTTCTCGCCCTCGTTGGCCTCGCGCTTGGTGGCGGCATCGAGCGTCGCTGCCGCCATGGAGCGCGGCACGCAGACCACGCCGTCGTCGTCGGCGACGATCACGTCGCCCGGCGTCACCAGCGCGCCGGCACAGACCACCGGGATGTTCACCGAGCCCAAGGTGGCCTTGACGGTGCCCTTGGAACTGATGGCGCGGCTCCACACCGGAAAGCCCATCTCGGTCAACGTCTTGACATCGCGGCAGCCGCCGTCGATGACCAGGCCGCGCGCGCCGCGGGCCTGGAACGACGTGGCCAGCAGGTCGCCGAAGAAGCCGTCGGTGTTGTCGGTGGTGAGAGCAGCGACGACGATGTCGCCCGGCTTGATCTGCTCGGCCGCGACATGCAGCATCCAGTTGTCGCCGGGCTGCAGCAGCACCGTGACCGCCGTGCCCGAGACCTGTGCACCGGGGTAGATGGGCCGCATGTAGGTCTTCATCAAACCGACACGGCCCAGCGCCTCGTGCACGGTGGACGCACCGAAGGCGGCCAGCTTGTCGGCGACTTGCGCGTCGGTGCGCTGGATGTTGCGATAGACCACGCCCAATTCATACATATCAACGTCCTTGCTTCTTCAATGCTGCATCGAGGCGCGGATAGACGCGCCGCGCGTTGCCTTCGTAGATCTGCTGCTTCTGCGCTGCGCTCAACTGCGTGCTGCCCTCGATGTAGCGCTTCGTATCGTCGTAGTAGTTGCCGGTTTCCGGGTCGATGCCGCGCACCGCGCCGATCATTTCGCTGGCGAACAGGATGTTGTCCACCGGCACCACCTTGGTCAGCACATCGATGCCGGGCTGGTGGTAGACGCAGGTGTCGAAGTAGACGTTGTTCAACAGGTGGTCCTTGAGCAGCGGCTTTTTCATCTCCTGCGCCAGGCCGCGGTAGCGCCCCCAGTGGTACGGCGCCGCACCGCCGCCGTGCGGGATGACGAGGCGCAGCGTCGGGAAGTCCTTGAACAGATCGCCCTGGATCAGCTGCATGAACGCCGTCGTGTCGGCATTGATGTAGTGCGCACCGGTGGTGTGGAAGCACGCGTTGCAGCTCGTGCTCACGTGCACCATGGCCGGGATGTCGTACTCGACCATCTTCTCGTAGATCGGGTACCAGTGGCGGTCGGTCAGCGGCGGCGAGGTCCAGTGGCCGCCCGACGGATCGGGGTTCAGGTTGATGGCCACGTTGCCGTACTGCTCGACGCACTTCACCAGCTCGGGGATGCAGGTCTTCGGATCGACGCCCGGCGACTGCGGCAGCATCGCCGCGGGGATGAAATGCGCCGGAAACAGCTGCGCGACGCGGAAGCACAGCTCATTGCAGATCGCGGCCCAGGTCGACGAGACCTCGAAGTCGCCGATGTGATGCGCCATGAAGCTGGCGCGCGGGGAAAAGATCGTCAGGTCCGAGCCGCGCTGCATCATCAGCTTCAACTGGTTGGCTTCGATCGTTTCGCGCAACTCGTCGTCGGCAATCACCAAACCTTCAACCCGGGGCTTGGCCCCGGGGTCGGAGATGCCCTTGATCTGCGCGTTGCGCCAGTTCTCCAGCGCCTTGGGCGCGGTGGTGTAGTGGCCGTGGATGTCGATGATCATCAGTTCGCTCCGGCAGGTTCCATGCCATGGCGCCGCTTGCTGCCGGCGGTTTCAGGCGAGGCCATGAATGCAAGCAGCGCGCGCGCCGCGTCGGGTTGGGTCGATGCCGTGCAGACGCCGGCGCAAAACGTCGTCGTAATCTGGATGGCCGGCGGCAACGGGCCGAGCACGTCGATGCCTTGCAGGTGCATCAATTCGCTGAGTTGCTGAAAACCCAGCGCCACCTGGCCATTCGCCACCAGCGCACCCACCGGCACGCCGGGGGGCGCTTGCACGAGTCGCGGTGCGATCACTTGCGTTATGGCCCAGCGCTCGAACAGTTCGGCCAGTTGCACGCCGCTTGGGCCTGTGGAATAGCCCAGCGTCTTGGCCTCGAGCACGGCGCGCTTGACAGCGACTTCCGAACTGATGTCGGGGTGCGCCGCACCGGCTTTCACTGCCACGGCCACCCCTGAATGCGCCAGAGCGACCTTGCTGCCGGCGATCACCTGGCCGCCTGCCATCAGTTTGTCGATGGCGTCACTGGCGAGCACCACGATGTCAAACGCCTCGCCGGCCTGCACGCGTTTGGCCGCGTCCACGCCGCCCACAGACTCGATCACCACGGGCGCTGGCTTGTAGGCCGTCGTCAATTCGGCCAGCAACGCACGTGTGGCCATCGAGGAAATGCCGGTGATCGTGGCGATGTGCATGGGTTTGATTGTGCCGCTGTGGGGCATACCGATCTAGGCAGATCGGTCACTGGCAGCGCCTTCGTGCCGCGCCGCGCCGGTTGCACCAGGCACAGCGGCTCGCGCAGCAGCGGCGTGATCTCGAGCGCCGCTGTCGCGCCCTGGCCTGCGTGACCTGCTGCAGGATCTGCACGCCGTGCTCGAACAAGCGCCGGCCGGCCGGCGTCAGGCTGACACCGCGGCCGTTGCGCAGCAGCAGCGATTCGCGCAGGTCGGTTTCGAGCAGCCGCACCTGGCGCGACAGCGCCGGCTGCGCGATGCCGACCAGCCGCGCCGCCTTGCTGAAGCTGCCCAGCTCGGCCACGCGCACAAAGCTCTCGAGTTGTCGCAGGTTCATGTCATGGCCGCTCGGTCCCGGGCACAGTGCCGGCAGCGTACCGTGCGTTTCCTTGATGCAGGGCAAGGTGCGTCAACCCCGGCTTGGGCATCCTGCTAGGCATGGACCCAGCCGCCCTGCGTGTCATCCAGGCCGAGCACATGGCGCTCGCGGCGATGCTGCGTTCGCTGAAGATGCTGGTCGCGCAGGCCGGCGAGCGCCACCAGCATCCGCCCTTCGATGTCTTGCGAGCCATGCTGTTCTACATCGACGAGTTCCCCGAGCGCTTGCACCACCCCAAGGAAAGCGATCTGCTCTTTCCCAAGGTGCTGGCGCGGCGGCCGGAATTGGCTGCCGTGATCGACAAACTCGACGAGGACCACCATCGCGGCGAAGCCTCGGCGCGCAATTTGCAACACCGCCTGCTGGCCTACGAATTGTTGGGCGAGCCGCGCCGCGCGGCCTTCGAGTCGGCGGTCGATCAATACGTCGAGCGTTACTTGCAGCACATGTCGATGGAAGAGTCGATCGTGCTGCCGGCGGCGCGCGAGGCGTTGCTGACGCAAGACTGGCACGACCTGAACCTTGCCTTCGAGGCCAATCGCGATCCGCTCACCGGCCACGACCCGAGCGGCGAGTACGGGCCGCTGTTCCGCAAGATTTTGAACACGGCGCCGGCGCCGGTGGGGCTGGGCTGATATTCCGGGCGTCAGGCAAGACGCCTCGCGTGCAGCTTTACTTTGCTTCACGTCAGCGCCCGGCGCCATGGGCCGTTGTGGTGGGACCTTCATTGCGCGAGGTTCTCCATGCGCCACATTCCCTTCGCATCTGCAGCCCGCGGTCGATCACCAGCCGTACGCACGGCAATGCTCTTGGCCTTGGCGGCCGCGCTCGGTGGCTGCGTCGTGGTGCCGGCCCACCGCGGCTACGGCGGCCCGCCACCCGGCCCTGTCTATTCGGGCAACCCAGACGACGGCGTCTACGTCGCGCCGCCTCCGGTGCAATACGAAGTCGTGGGCGTGGCGCCCTACCCAGGTTGGTTCTGGATCGGCGGTTTCTGGACCTGGCGAGCCCATCGGCATGTCTGGGTCGGCGGCCATTGGCAAGCACCGCGGCCCGGCTACCGCTGGTCGCCGCACCGTTGGGAGCCGCATTCGTCGGGCCGCGGTTGGCGCGAGTCACCGGGGCGCTGGAACCGGTAGTCCGCGGCATCACCTGGAAGCCGCCTCAGGTCGCGGACGGCCCGCGCAAGCGAGAACCTCCCGGCAAGGGAACGGCGCGGTGCAACACGTCTTCGGCCAGCCACGCCGCCGATCGGCGCGCGCGCTCGGCCACCACCGGCAGCGGCATCTGCGTGTAGTCGTCGTTGAAGACCTCGAAGCTGTAGTCGCCGCGGTAGCCCATGCGATCGAGTTCGACGACGAGCTGGCGCAGTTCGTCACTGTGCACGCCCTCGCCGGGGAAGACGCGAAAGTGGCGCGCCGTATCGATGCGCTCTTCGACCGTGCGGATCTCCTGCCACATGAAGTCGGCCAGCTGCACGAGATAGATCTTCTCCGGATCCACGTCCTGCAACGCTTCGGTGGGCGTGCGCGTGGCAAAGCTGTGGAAAGAGTCGACGGCCATGCCGAGGTTGGGCATGTCAGCAGCCTCGACGATGCGCCAGGCGCCGACGCAATCATTGATGTGGCGTCCCCAGGACAGCCCCTCGTAGGCCACCTTGATGCCATGCGGCAGCGCCATCATCGCCAGCTTGCGCAGGTCTTTCACGATCGACGCTTCATCGTTCGTTGCGTGGCGGCTGGTCGACGAACAGGCCAGCAGGATCGGGCCGCCGAGTGCAGCGCACATCTCGATCATCGAGCGCGCGATATCGACCTTGTAGTCGTGCAGATGGCCCGACAGGCCCTCGAAATCGCGCAGCACCTGAAAGCCGGTGACGCGCAGGCCAGAGGCCTTGACCTCGGCCGCCGCCGCCTGCCAGCCGTCGGCGTGGCCGACGAGGTCACGCGCGGCGAGCATCACTTGCGAGAAACCTGCCGCCTTGATCGCAAGCAGTTTGGCCGCCAGCGGCCCCGCCAGCGAAATCGTGTCCATGCCGAAGTCGGCGATGTACTCAGCGCCTCTCATCGTGATGCACCAATTCGAACATCACACCACCGAGTTGCGGCCGTGTCAGTGCGCCGCGGACTTCGGTGTGCAACGTGTCGGTCTCGACAAAGTCGATGCCGCGTGCACGCAGGGCCTTCACTGCCGCTGGCACGTCCGGGGCACCGAAGGCCAGGCGCTGCAGGCGCTCGCCGCTGTCGTCGACGACGCAGCGAATCGGGTTCGATCAGTTGCAGATAGAAATTGCTGCAAGGACTGGCCAGCACGCTGCCGCTCGGCAGGATGCCGAAGGGCGTGTCTGCGGGCACGTCGGTGAAGCCGAACAGCGACGAGTAGAACTCGCACCAGTCGGCGCTGCGCTCGGCGCCGACATACTGCACGATGCCGAACCAGTGCAGGCCGGCAATGGCGGGCACGACCGGATCGACCGTCGGCACCGGAATGAAATCAACGTCGTAGATCGAGAACTCGCGCCAGCGATCGATGAAATAGATGCGGCTGGCGCCCGCCCCGTGCACGCCGGGGATGTGCAGCTCCATCGGCTGCACCTGCACCGGCACGGGCCAGCCGCCGAGCTCGACGACCCGCGCCTGCGCTGCACCGGCGTCGCGTACGCGCAGCGCCACGGCGGCGATCTGCGGTGTCTGTCCATCGGCCGTGGCCGACACGCCATGTGCATTGACGACGATGTTCATCGTGCCCTGGCGGTAGAGCATGACTTCGCGCGAGCGGTGCCGCGCGATCGGCCGGAAGCCGATCGACTCCAGCACCTGCCCGAGCGCCTGCGGGCGCGGCGTCGTGTACTCGACGAACTCGATGCCTTCGATGCCCAGCGGGTTGCTGGCCTCGACAATCGCTTCGCGGTCCAACGGTGAGGTCATGGTGATCCGACCCTAAATGTGGCGTGCTGCCAGAAGATGACGCAAGTGTGCCTCCATGCGCGGCGCATCGGCGCCAAGTCCGGTGAACAGCTCGAAAGCGCCGATGGCCTGGCCGACCGCCATCGTGCCGCCGTCGACGACGCGGCAGCCGATGGCCCGCGCCGCCTTCAGCAGCGCTGTTTCAAGCGGAAAGTAAACGATCTCAGAAACCCACAGATCGGGCCGCAACAGCGCCGCCGGCAGCGGCAGGCCCGGCAGCTTGGCCATTCCTGTGGGCGTGGCATGGATCAGCCCGCTGGCGCCGTTCAGCGCGACGGCGGCATCGGTGGTCGCGCTGACCCGCTGCCCGCCATAGTGCTGGTTCAAGGCCACGGCCAGTGCACCGGCACGTTGGCCGTCGCTGTCGACGACGGCCAGCGAGTCGGCGCGCATGCGACACACTGAATGCGCGATCGCCGAGCCCGCACCGCCGGCGCCGAGCAGCACCACACGCGTCAGGTCCGCGCCGGGCAAGGCACGCTCGAAACCCCAGCGCCAGCCGGAGCCATCGGTGTTGTGGCCGATGGCCTTGCCGTCGCGAAAGACCACGGTGTTGACCGCACCCATTGCGCGCGACTCGTCGCTCAGATCGTCGAGCAGCGCCATCACCGCCTGCTTGCACGGGTAGGTGATGTTCAAGCCGGCAAAGCCGAACTCGCGCGCAGTGTTCAGCAACCCCGGCAACGCTTCGGTGCCCTCGCCCGCCTGATCGAGGTCGATCAGCTGATAGTCGACTTTCAGCCCCTGGGCCAGCGCCTCCGCCTCCTGCATCGATGGCGTGAGCGAGAGCTGTATGCCGGCGCCGATCAAGCCCAGCAGGCGCTGGGCGCCTTGCACGCGCGCCGACTCGGCGCGCGCGCGCAGGGCGTCCAGTGCACTCGTCATTGCCTGCTCCTCGTCGACAAGCCTCAATTACGCGACTTGTCCAGCTCGGCCATCACTTCATTGACCGTGGCCTCGCCGACGTTGGCGACGCAGCATCTGCTGCATACGCGCACAGCCGAGCCCGCGAGCGCTTGGCGCACCCGGGGCGCCAACGATGTCTAGTCGTTGCTGCCGCAGTCCGGTGCGCAAACCATCTCGGCGCGTCCCAGCACACGCTTGGACTTCAACTGCGCGGCCTGGCGGTGCCGGCCACACAGAAAACACGAGCGGGTGTGGCCCGTGCCGGTGAATGGTGAACCGGATACTTTGGCTGCATAGCGCAAGCCGTCGGGAGAAACCTTGGTTGAGGGCGTCGCTTTGCTCATGGTCGTATTGTCGCAGGTGCGAAGAAACTTGCCCGGACGGGTCTGAAGTCCGGGCTCTCAAGTCGCTATTGTGACGCCACCTGCGCCGCGAGCGCACAGGCAATGTGACCCGCGAACTTCAGCGCTGAACCCGGCGTGCCGCCGCGTCGATTGGTGGCAACCCTGACAGCAAAATATATTGAGTCCAATATACTTTGACATGACTGTTTGCCGAGTACCGAGTAGTTCGGCAGATGGTCAGGAGCGACTACCTTGGGGCCCTTTGACGGGCCCCTTTTCTTGGGCTCGCGTCGCCTTCGCTGCGCGATGGACCCCTTGCTTAGAATCGTGTCCATGTTCTGTGCGCAATCGACCGGCGGCAACAAGTCGTTCACCTCCTGCGATGCCGTGATGCATTGCGCACCCACACCCGTTGGCCAGCGACCTGCCACCTGAAGACACGCCCGACTCCGGTCGCCCCAGCCGCTTTGGCGAGGCGCTGGATGCAGGACGGGCCGCGATGCGCAGCGGCTGGCATGCGGTGCGCTCGCTGGAGCCTGATTTCTGGCGCAACCTGGCCGCGGAGTTGACCTCGGGTCGGCAATGGGTCGACCGGGCCATCGTTCTCGTGTATGCCGGCTTGACCGGTCTGATGCTGGTCGGTCTGACGCTGTTGTCCGAAGCCGCCATCGCATTGTTCGATCGCTTGCAGCACCTCGAGTCGATCGCACGTTTTGCCACGCTGCTGTGGACGCCGATGCTGACGGTGGCCCTGCTGTGGTGGGCACGCCGCTTTGCACCAGGCACCCAGGGCTCGGGCATTCCGCAGGTCATGCGCGCACTCGACGACCGGCTGGACCGGCAGCAACGCAAGGGCCTGGTGTCGTTGCGCCTGTCGTTGCACAAGATCGGTCTGGTGACCGGCGGACTTCTGGCCGGCCTGTCGATCGGGCGTGAGGGACCGGCGGTGCAGATCGGCGCCGGCGTCATGGCGCATGCGCATCGATGGCTGTCTCCTAAATCGCCGATCGACATGCACGACCTGATGGTGGCCGGTGCGGCCGCCGGCATTGCCGCAGCCTTCAACACGCCGCTGGGCGGGATCGTGTTTGCCATCGAAAAACTGTCGGGCCGGCGCAGCGCAGCGCACGGCACGCTGGTCATCACCAGCATCGTGCTGGCCGGTCTGGTGGCCGTTTCCGTGTTCGGCAACGAAACCTATTTCGGAACGCTGAGGGTTCAGGAGTTGCATTGGTCGCTGCTCTTGCCGGGCCTGCTGGTGGCACTGATCGCGGGCCTGGCAGGGGGTCTGTTCTCGCGCCTGCTCGTGCTGTCGGCGCAGGCCACAGGGGGCCGGGTGATCGGCTGGCGCAACAAATACCCGCTGCGCTTCGCGGCAGCATGCGGATTCGCCGTCGCCGTGATCGGGCTGTCGACCCACGGCGCCACGGCGGGCGGCGGCTACGCGACGACGCGGGCATTGCTCGAGGGCCACGCCGACCTGCCGGGCGTCTACACGTTCTTGAAGCTCTGCGCCACCTGGCTGTCGTCCTGGTCAGGCGTGCCTGCGGGTGTGTTCGCGCCGTCGCTGGCCATCGGCGCCGGCATCGGTCACGACGTGGCGCTGGCCGTGGGCGTGAGCACGCAGGCGGCGATTCCACTGATCGCGCTCGGCATGGTGGGTTTCCTGGCCGCGACGACGCAGGGCCCGATTACCGCCTTCATCATCGTCATGGAGATGGTCTCCGGCCACACGATGGTGCTCAGCTTGATGGCCAGCGCGCTGCTGGCCAGCGGCGTCTCGCGCCTGATCTCGCGGCCGCTGTATGTCGAGCTGGCGGCGTTGATCCTGCCGCTGCCAGCAACGCTCGTCGCATCAACCGCGCCAGCGGCCGAGTCAAAGCCGTAGCGCCGAGACGCCCGCTCAGGCGGTCAGCGCGGGCTGGTGCACCGTGATTTGCGGGAACGGGATCTCGATGCCCTTGGCGTCGAATGCCATCTTCAGACGCCGCAGGTACTCGCGCCGCACGGCCCACTGCGCCAGCGGCGCCACCTTGAAGCGCCCACGCAGCACGATCGCCGAGTCGTCCCAGCGCTCCACACCGGCGAGTTCGAACTCGTCGAGGACCTTCGAGGCGAAAGTCGGGTCGGCCCGCATCTCATGGGCCACCGACTTCATCACCGACATCACGTCGTCCAGGTTCTCGCGGTAGGCCACACCGATATCGACCACCGCCTGCGCGTGACCACGCGCCATGTTGACGACGGTGGAGACCTGGCCATTGGGCACGAAGTGCACATTGCCGTCGTAGTCACGCAGTCGCACATAGCGCAGCGTCATCTCTTCGACCACACCGGCGTGGTCGCCCAGCCGCACCACGTCGCCCTGGCGAATCTGGTCTTCCAACAGCAGGAACAGTCCGTTGAAGTAGTCCTTGACAAGGCTTTGCGCGCCAAACCCTATCGCCAGACCGGCCACGCCGGCCGCGCCGAGGATCGGCGCGACCGAAATGCCCGCCTCGGACAAGATCAACATGGCCGCCACCAGCCACACCACCACGGCCACCAGGTAGCGCAGCACGCGGCCCAGCGTTTCTGCGCGCTTCGTGCTTTCGAGGTCGTCGAAGCGGCTCGCGATCTGCATGCGCACCTTGCGAATCAGCCGTTGCAGCAAAGCCGACAGCACGACCGCGGCAATCAGGATCAAGCAAACTCGAAGCACGCTGGCCAGCCAGCCGCCGGCGCCGGAAAATGCATCGAACACAGACATGAAGTTGTCGCTCATGGGCTCACTCTAGATTCAGTTCATTGCAGTACAAGGTCAACCGCATGGCCCGTTGAACACGCCGACGATCGGCCACGGACCATCCATATTGCCAATGCATAGTAACAAATATATAATCTTCTGTTTCCCCGGCGCAAGACCAACAATCAATCAATGACCTCACCCGCAAAGCTGCAGAAGGAGCCTGGCCCGCTTGACACCAGACCGATGCCCGTGCGCCGATCGCGATAGCGCATGAGCACACTGCGACTGCAACTTCGCTTTCTGCTGCCCCTGGCACTGGTGCTGGTGGCAGCCGCGCTGGTCGCGCTGCCCCTGATGGACCGCATGACGATGCGCTGGTTTGCTCGCGATCTCGATGAGCGCGGCGCCATGCTGGCCGACGCGCTGAGTGACTCGATCGAGCGTGCCCTCGACGACCCGGCAGCGGGTGACAAGCCGCTGCAGTCGGTGCTGGACCGAACGGCGCGCGACGAGCGGCTGGTCGCCGTTGCCGTGTGCATCGATGCCGGCGAGCGCATGCGGTCCAGCGCCGGATTTCCGGCCTCGCTCGATTGCGGCAGTGCCAAGCGCCTTGCGCAACAAGAGGTGCCGCGCTTTTCATTGCCCTCCGGCGCCGTGCACGTGGCCTGGCGCGCTATCGGCTCGGAGAAAAATCCGCATGCTGCGCTGGTGCTGCTGCATGACCTGGGATTCATCGAGCGTCGAACGGCAGACACCCGAAGCCAACTGGTGGCGCTGATTGCCGGGCTCGGCCTGGCCATCGCACTGATCACCATTGTCGTCACCCAACTCAGCTGGCGCCGCTGGATCAAGGGAGCGCAGGCGTTGTTGAGCGGCAGCCCCGAGTTGCCCGTGCAGAGGGCACCGCCGGGCGAACTGGCCCCGGTGGCCAACGAGTTGCGTGCCCGGCTGCGCGATCTCGAAGACGAATTCAGGCGCTCGCTGGGTGTGCCGTCGGAGTGGAATGCCGATCGACTGCGTGCGCTGTTGAGCCAACAGCTTCGCGGCGACGAGGTCATCGTCGTCTCCAACCGCGAGCCCTACATCCACGAGCAAGGACAACGGCGGCATCATCGTGCGCCGCCCGGCCAGCGGCCTGGTGACCGCGCTCGAGCCGGTGATGCGCGCCTGCTCCGGGCACCTGGATCGCGCATGGCAGCGGCAGCGCCGATCGCGATGCCGTCGACGACGCACGATCGCGTGCCGGTGCCGCCGGGGGCACCGCAATACACGCTGCGCCGCGTCTGGCTCACGCCGAGGCCGAGGAGCAGGGCTACTACTACGGCTTCGCCAACGAAGGGCATGTGGCCGCTGTGTCACATTGCCCACGTGCGGCCGGTGTTCCGCGAGTCGGACTGGGCGGCACTACCGCCAAGTCAACGAGCGCTTTGCCGATGCCGTCGTGCCAAGAGGCCCGTGGCGACGACCCGGTCGTGCTGGTGCAGGACTACCACTTCGCGCTGTTGCCGGCGATGTTGCGCAAGCGGCTGCCGCAGGCCACCATCCTCACCTTCTGGCACATCCCCTGGCCCAACCCGGAATCCTTCGGCATCTGCCCGTGGCGCGCGCGAAATCCTGGAAGGGCTGCTCGGCAGCTCGATCCTCGGCTTTCACACCCGCTACCACTGCAAGAACTTCATCGAGACCGTCGATCGCTATCTCGAAGCGCGCATCGAGCACGAGCACTCGACCATCACCTATCAGGAAGAGGAGACGCTGGTCGAGAGCTACCCGATCTCGATTGCCTGGCCGTCACCGGACGAGGCAGCGGCCATGCAGACCGCAGCCGCCTGCAGGGCACGCGTGCTGGCGCGGCTGCACATGCCTGCGCACGGACGACTGGCGGTCGGCGTCGATCGATTCGACTACACGAAGGGCATCATCGAGCGGCTCAATGCGGTCGAGCGTCTGCTCGAGAAGTACCCGCAGTGGATCGGCACGTTTCCGCATGCTGCAGGTGGCCGCACCGACGCGCGCGCGGCTCGACGAGTACCGCGACTTCCAGCAGCGCGTCGAGCGTCAGGTCGAACGCATCAACCGCCGCTTCGGCAGCGCCGACTACACGCCGGTCGCAGCTGCTGGGCTGAACACCAGGAGCACGATGCCGTCAACGAGCTGTACCGCGCTGCCGACGTCTGCATGGTGACCAGCCTGCACGACGGCATGAACCTGGTGGCCAAGGAGTTCATCGCGGCACGTGACGACGAGCGCGGCGTGCTGGTACTGAGCCGCTTTGCCGGCGCAGCGCGTGAACTGCGCGAGGCGCTCATCGTCAACCCGTACCACGTCGAGGAAACGGCCGACGCCTTGCACCGTGCGCTCAGCATGCCGGAGGCAGAGCAGCACGAGCGCATGGCCAGCCTGCGCTCTGTGGTTCGCGAGAACAACGTCTATCGCTGGGCCGGCCGCATGTTGATCGACGCCGCGCGCTGGCGGCGGCGCGAGCGCATCGAGGCCCGGGTCGAGCGCTTCAGCGAGGGCCCGGCATGAAGGCCCTGCTCAGCGCCGAGGGCCGGGCGGCCCTGGCCACGATGATGTCGGGCCGGCCGCTGCTGGCGTTCGACTTCGACGGCACGCTGGCACCGATCGTTGCCCGGCCCGACGAAGCGCGCGTACCGCTGCCGGTGTCGCGCCGGCTGGCCAGGCTGGCCGAGCGCGTGCCGTTGGCCGTGATCACGGGCCGTGCCGTCGACGATGTCATGCCACGTCTTGGGTTCGAAGCGCACTTTGTCATCGGCAACCATGGCATCGAAGATCCCACCCATGGCTTGGGCGGGCGATGGATCGATTCGCTCGATCCCCTGCGCGAGGTTCTTCGATCGCAGCGTCAGCAACTGGCGAGCGCCCAGGTCGTGGTTGAGGACAAGCGCCATTCGATCGCCCTGCACTATCGCCTCGCGCCCGATCAGAGCCTGGCGCGGCGCTGCATCCGCGAACTGCTGGCCAAGGGCGCCGGCGACGTCGAGGTGCAGCAGGGCAAATGCGTCGTCAACGTCATGGCCTCCACTGCGCCCGACAAGGGCGACGCGCTGCTGTCGTTGGCGCAGCGCGGCGGCGCCGATGGCGGCCTGTTCATTGGCGACGACGTCAACGACGAGGCGGCATTCGACAAGGCACCAGAAGGTTGGGTCACGGCGCGCATCGGCCCGCCGCGAGCCCGCACCCGAGCCGCGTACCACCTCGAAAGCACTTCGAAGTTGCCGACCGTGCTGCAGTACCTGCTCGATGCCAGCACGCCCGGTGCGAGCGTCGATGCCAGACCGGCCCGGCGCCGTCCCTGAGAGTTGGCTGTCATGCCCAGCGGACCCCACGGGGCGAAGCGCTGCCGCATGGCAACGCGCCCGCCGCGCTGAACTCAGCGACCCGCAGCGCTGAACTCAGCGACCCGCAGCGCTGCGACAGCACGTCTCAGAGCTGTGCCAGTGGAATGGTGCCGGCGCCCTCGTCGACGCCAAGCGCCCGGATCAACTCGTCGAGATCGCTCTCCAGGCGGCACAAGGTCTTCTCGTCCAGTGCAGCGAGCGCCTCCGGCAGGACGCCGGCAAACGGCCCGCGCACGCGGCGCAACACGCGTCGGCCCTCGGCCAGGATGTGCAACTGGACGGCGCGCCGGTCCTGAGCCTCGCGCCGGACTTCGATCAGTCCCTGCTGCGCGAGGTTCTTGACCAGGTTGCTGGCCGTGGGCTGGCGCACGCTGAGCGCCGCCGCCAGTTCGTTCACGCCGAGCCCGGCGCGGTCGCGGATGATCGACAAGGCCCAGACCTGCGCGCCGCCGATGCCGGCATGGCGCTCGACCTGCTGGAAGTGCGCCTTGACCGCGTTGAAGACGATGCGGAACTGTTGCAACACGCGTGTCGGATGAAGGGAGTCGGCGGGGCTGTTGTCAGCGAGGGGTTCCATCGGGTTCGTGGAACGCGAACGCCGGGGCGGCGGCAAGGCATCTTTCATGGGGCGGCAGTCTTGGTGGCATGGTCGTGGTGCAGGTGCTGCGGGCTCCAACGGTGTCGGTGGTTGATCGAGCGCTCGAAACCGCCAAGCCCCGTTCGTTGGCCGTCCACTTATATATCTTTCTATATAGTGGGTCAAGGCTGGCGGCGCAGCAGTCCCAGCCAGCGATGCCGCCGACCCGGCTCAGCACTACACTCGGACAACTCTCGAGTCGTCCGCATGAGCACAGAACGCGTTCTCTTCGCCTTTGTCGTCGTCCTGGCGCTTACGCTCAACGTCGGCTTCACTGTCGGCGACTTGACCGATATCGCGCAACACAACCGCTACGAGCTGTTTGCCGCCATTGTCGTCAGCCTGATCGCCACGGTGATGAAGTTCGGCGACCGCTCGCCGCTGGGCTCGACCCTGCTGGCCACCAGCCTCGTTGCCGACCTGCAGTTGATTGCGGCCGCAGCCTGTTGGGGCTACCTGTCGAGCGCTGGCGCCGAGTTGTCCGGCGGCCAGACAGCCACCGTCGTCTCACTGGCCATCGGCGCGCTGGTGGCCAACGTGATCTCCGTGCTCCTGCTTGTCATCGAAGTGGCCAACCTGCGGCGATGAACGCGCCGCCGGTACGCGCCAGGCACGGTCTGTTCGTCCTGTTGCGGCGGCTGCGCAAGCCGCTGCTGCTGCTGATCTGCATGTATGCAGTGTGCGTTCTCGGCTTTGTGCTCATACCCGGCCGCACGCCCGGGGGCGAGCCCTGGCAGATGAGCTTTCTGCATGCCTTCTACTTTGTCAGCTTCCTCGGCACGACCATCGGCCTGGGCGAGGTCCCCTACCCCTTCACCGACGCGCAGCGCCTGTGGGCCACGGTGTCGATCTATGGCACGGTAGTGGCCTGGCTCTATGCCGTGGGCGCCCTCTTTTCCGTGCTCCGCGACCCGACGTTTCGCCATCTCACGCACGCCAGCGGTGTCGAGCGTGAGGTACGCCGGTTCCGCGAACCCTTCTACCTTTTGTGCGGCTATGACGACACGGGCTGGCGCGTGATCCACGAACTCAGCCAGGATGCAATCCGGGTCGTGGTCGTGGACAAGGATCCGGCGCGCGTCGACAGCGTCGATGTCGACGACCACGAGGTCGAAGTGCCGGCGTTGATCGGCGATGCCAGCGACTCCAAGGCGCTGACCACCGCCGGCCTCATGAGCCCGTACTGTGCCGGCGTGCTGGCCTTGACCGGCAGCGACGCCACCAACAGCAAGATTGCGATCACGGCCCGGCTGCTCAATCCGAGGACGCCGGTGATCTGCGTGGCCCGTGACCATGGCTGGCATCCACGCATGGCTGCTGCCGGCGCAGATCACATCATCAACCCGTTCGACACTTTTGCCGAGCGGCTGGCGCTGACCATCCGCACACCGAGCCTGCATGTCATCTACGAAGCCCTGACCACGCAATTGGGCACGGCAGCGGCCGAGGTCCCCGAGTTGCCGCGCGGCAAGTGGGTGCTGTGCGGCTACGGCCAGTTTGCGCGCACGCTGCGCCGGCAGCTGCTGACGCTGGACGTCCAGGTCGTCGTCGTCGACACCGAACTCGACGACAGTTGCAACGCTGACAACAGCGTGCTGCGGTGACCCCACCGACCCGGCCATTCTGCGCAAGGCCGGTGTCGAAACGGCGCAGGCCGTCATCGCCGGCACCACGGTGGACATCGACAACCTCGCCATCGCACTGGCCGTACGCGCGCTCAACAAGGATCTCTTCCTGGTGGCCCGGCAAACGCACCGCCGCAATTCGGCGGTGTTCCGCGCCTCGCCGGCCGACCTGGTGATGGTCAGCAGCTATGTCGTGGCGGCCGAGGTACTGCGCGATCTGCGCGCACCGATGTTGTCGAGCTTCCTGCGACGCGCACGCGACGAGGACGAAACCTGGGCTTCGTCCCTGCTGGAACAACTGCGGGCCACCGTCGGCAGTGAAGTACTCGAGTCGTGGACGATGAACGTCACTGCCAAGACCCTGCCCGCTGTTTGCGCTGCCCTGGCACGCGGCGAACCAGTGACGCTGCGGCGCCTGCTGACCCGTGTCGACGGCACGCAAGATGCAATGCGCGCCCTGCCGCTGATGCTGCAGCGAGGCAACACCCGGCATTTGTCGCCGGCCCTCGATGAGACCCTGCAGCCCGACGATCAAATCCTGTTCTGCGGGCGGGCGCTGGCCCGCAATCGCATGCGCGGCATTGCACTGACCCGCTCGCTGGCACCGCTTGCGGCTGCAGCGCCGCAAAAAAATCCGCAGGCCGCAGAGCAGGCCGAACAGGCGCCCGAAGCCCATTCATGACCGCGCTGCAACCCCATGGCTTGGCCACGCTGGTCTTTGCCGCCGTCGTCTTTGCCGTCTTCGTCTGGGACCGCCTGCCGATCGCCACCGTATGCCTGGGCATCCTGGCACTGCTGCCACTGGGCTTCGCGCTGTTTCCCCTGCCGTTGGCTTCCGGCACGCTCGACGCGATGCGCTTCTTTGCCGGTTTCGGCAATCCGGCGCTGGTCGCCATCTGCGCCTTGATGGTGATGGGTCACGGCCTGGTCGTCACCGGCGCGTTGGAGCCCGCCGCACGCGCGCTGGGCGTGTGGGTGGCGCGCAGCCCGCGTCTGGCGCTGTTGGCGGTGATGGTGGGGGCGGCCAGTGCCAGCGGCGTCGTCAACGACACGCCCGTGGTGGTGCTGCTGATTCCGCTGCTGCTGACAGCTGCGCGCCAGGCCAAGGCTTCGGCGACGACCATGCTGCTGCCGATGAACTATGCCGTGTTGATCGGCGGCATGGCCACCACCATCGGCACCTCGACCAATCTCATCGTCGTTGCGCTGGCGGCCTCGCTGGGAGTGGCACCGCTGGCCATGTTCGGCCACTTTCCGCTGGTCGCGCTGGCGGCAGGGCCGGCGCTGGCCTACTTGTGGCTCGTTGCACCGCGGCTGCTGGCCGGCGTCGAGGGCCCCGACGAGAACCTGAGCGAGGAGGTGTTCGATGCCGAGATCCGCATTGCCGAAGGCAGCCGCTTCGAAGGCCGCAAGCTGCGCGAGGCCATGGAGATCATCGGCAGCTCCGAACAGCTCGTGGCCCTGCGGCGCGGCGACGTGGCGATGGCCCGGCTGCCGTCGGCGATCCTGCGCGCCGATGACCGCATCGTCGTGCGCGACACTGCGCAACGACTGAAGGAGATCGAAGCCCGGCTCGATGCCAAGCTGCATCATGGCGAAGAAGAAGTACAGCAACGCGCTGCCGAAGACGGCAACAAGAAAGCGGACAAGGAAACTTCCGCATGCCGGCAAACCCGTGCCAGCCGCCGTGGTGGCGCAGTTGCTGATCACGCCGCAATCGCAGCTGGCCGGCCGCAGCGTGCGCCAGGAACGTCTGGCCGACCGCTACAACATCTTCGTCGTCGGCGTGCGGCCGCGCAGCGACATCGTCGGCTGGCAACGCGAGGGACTGGCGGACCGCAGCGTGCTCGCTGGTGACATCCTGCTCGTCCAGGGCGAGGACAACTCGATCCGGCAGGCGCAGCGCGACGGCATCGGCTTGCTGCTCGACGAGCGCTTCACGCTGCCCCGTCAATCCAAGGCGCCGATCGCCTTGCTGACCATGGCTGCCGTGGTGCTGCTGGCCGCACCAAGCTGCTGCCGATTGCGCTGGCTGCGCTGTGTGGCGCCGTGGTGCTGGTCCTGACGCGTTGCCTGTCCTGGCAAGACGTTGCGCGGTCGCTTGTCTACCAAGGTCATCCTGTTGGTCGCCGCGAGTCTGGCGCTCGGCGACGCGCTGTCAGTCACCGGCGCCACGACCTGGCTGGCGCAAGGTCTGGCCGCTGGTGACCGACAGGCCTGCCGGCACTGTGGGTACTGGCCCTGCTGATGGGCCTGATGGGCCTGGTGACGAACTTCGTGTCCAACAATGCCGCAGCGGCCATCGGCACGCCGCTGGCGGTCTCGCTCGCCCAGGCGCTCGGCGTGCGCGCCCGAGCCGTTCGTGCTGGCCGTGCTGTTCGGCTGCAACCTGTGCTACCTGACACCCATGGGCTACCAGACCAACCTGCTGGTCATGAATGCCGGCGGCTACCGCTTCGGCGATTTCCTGCGCGTCGGCGCACCGTTGTTCGTGATCATGTGGGGCGGACTGGTGTTTGCCCTGGCCTGGCGCTATGGGCTCTGATGAACCCCGCTTTTGCGCTTAACCTTGACCTGACCAGGAGGCCTTCATGACCGGCGAACTGACTTCACTGCTTGTCGTGCTCGAAGAATCCGCGCAGGGTGCTGCCCCCTCAGGCTACGGCATCTCGCTGGCGGCGCGCCTGGGCTGCGGCGTCGTCTTTCAGCTGCCGATCCCGATGGAGCACATCGAGGCCAAATCGGCAGCGTCACTGGAACGAGCGGTCATCGAGCGCCAGGAGCAGTGCCGCGAGCGGGCCGCACCTTGGTTCGAAGCCGCCGTCGGCCTGGCCAAAGCACAGTCTGTCGACAACCGCACAGTGCTGACGATCGACGAAGAGCCATTGGCCGCCGTGTTGCGCGTGGCCACGGAAAACGCTTGCCAGATGATCGTCGTCGCCTCTCATGGCCGCGGCGCTGTGGAGCGCGCGCTGCACGGCAGCCTGGTGGCCGACCTGATCCGGCAATCCCATGTGCCCGTGCTCGTCTGTCGCGAAGACATGAAGCCAGGCCGATTCGGTGCGCCCGCGTCGGCCGACGACGAAACGCCTGCCGAACCCGGTCAAGGCGCAAAGTCATCCACCTGAATGACGCGGTCGGCGGCCTTCAGGTAGGCCAGCGCCGCGGCCGGGTTGCCGGCAGCGGCGGCGGCATCTTCGAGTGAGCGCGTGCGCCGCAGCACCTGGTTGAGCGCAGGCAACTCGTCGGCGACCGCGCGCGCCAGCTCGAGGGCCTGCGTCAGGTCGAGCAGCCCGCCCTGCTTGGGCTGGCCGATGTCAGGGCACAGGCCAGCGATCAGGGCCGGATCACTGCGCAGCGCGTCGGCCAGTGCGAGCAACGCCCGGTCGCCGGGTGGATGCAACACGCGTGTGCCGCCGAGCAGCAGCGGCGAAGCCAGCGCCAATGCGCGCGACGGCAGGTTGGCGCGCAGTTCGCGCAACACGAACGCGGCGCGGGCGAGCTGCGTGCGAATGGCCGCGCGGGCGAACGGCAGCATCCTGGCCTGAGCCTCGGCCTCGAATCGCCAGACGCAGGCCGCGGCCAGGTACAGGTGCGACAGCACATCGCCCAGGCGCGCCGACAACAGCTCCATGCGTTTCAACTTGCCGCCCAGCAGGCCCATTGCCAGATCCGCGGTCAACGCGTACTGCGCCGACAGGCGGGCGATGCGCGCCGCTTCGTCGCGCAATTCCGGCGGCGGCGTGCCCAGCAGCGGCGCGCCGAAGACACTGCGTCCGAGGTTGCGCAGTACGTGGCCGGCGTGGGCGAGCAGGGCGCGGCCCAGCGCCGGCGCATCCTTGCTCTCGACCGCGGTCATCTCGGCCAGCACTTGCGGGTGGCAGCGCACGGCGCCCTGGCCGAAGATGATCAAGGCGCGCGTCAGCAGGTTCGCGCCTTCGACGGTGATGGCGATCGGCGCATGGCGGTAGGCCACGCCGAGCAGGTTGCCCGGGCCGCGCATGATGCCCTTGCCACCGAGGATGTCCATGCCGTCGTTGACGGCCTGGCGACCCTCCTCCGTGAGTTGGACTTTCAAGATTGCGCTGGCCACGCTCGGCCGTTCGCCGGCATCGAGCGCTGCGGCCGTGTAGCGGCGCGCGGCGTCGCTGGCATACAGGTCGATCGCCATGCGGGCGATCGTTCCAGCGACCGCATGGAACTTGCTGATCGGCAGTCCGAACTGCTCGCGGATGCGGCCGTAGCCGTTGACGACATACAGGCTGGTCTGCTGCATCGACGCGCCGAGCGCGGGCAGCGAGATCGCACGGCCCGCGGCCAGGCTTTGCATCAGCATGCGCCAGCCTTGGCCGACCTGGGCCTCGCCACCGATCACCCAGTCCATCGGCACGAACACATCCTCGCCGCGGATCGGTCCATTCATGAACGCCGAATCCATCGGCAGGTGGCGGCGCCCGATCTGCATGCCGGCCGTGGGCACCGGGATCAGCGCGCAGGTGATGCCGAGTTGCTGCTCGGCTTCGCCGCGGCTCGGATCGATGGCCTGGAAGGCCAAACCGACCACCGTGGCCACCGGCGCCAGCGTGATGTAGCGCTTGTCGAAGGTGACGCTGAAGCCGCGCACTGTCTTGCCGTCGATCTCGCGCTCGCAGAGCAGGCCGACATCGGGGATCGAGGCCGCATCCGATCCGGCATAGGGCGAGGTCAGGCCGAAGCACGGCAGCTCGCGGCCATCGGCCAGCCGCGGCAGGTAGTGCGACTTCTGCTCGTCGGTGCCGTAATGCAGCAGCAACTCGGCCGGACCGAGCGAGTTGGGCACCATCACCGTCACCGCGGTGGCGACGTTGACGGTGGCGATGCGCGTCACCACCGTCGCATGCGCGAAGTGGCCGAAACCCAGGCCGCCGAACTCGGGCGGGATGATCATGCCGAAGAACTTTTTCTCGCGCAGGAACTGCCAGACCTCGGCCGGCAGGTCATGCGCCTCGTCGATCTCGAAGTCGTCGAGCATCGCGTTGAGTGCGCGCACCTCGTTGTCGAGAAAGGCCTGTTCGGCGGCGGTCAGCCGGTTCGGACCGCGTGCGCGCAGCGCGTCGAAATCGGGCTGGCCCGCGAACAGTTGTCCCTCGAACCCCACCGTGCCGGCTTCGAGCGCGGCGCGTTCGGTGTCGCCCATCGACGGCAAGGCACGTGCGAAAGCCGGCAATGCCAGGCGCCCTATTGCTGCGGCCCATCCCATGAGCGTCTCCTCGAGTTGAATATCGGCCCACCGCCCGCCGGCACCGGATCAGCCTATCAGCAATTGACTCGACACATGCAGGCGAGCTCTGACACGGGCAGATCGAGGCGCGGAACACCGTGCTGGGTGCTACGCGAATTGGCAGTGCGAGTCAACCAACGGGCTGAATTGCCGCGCAGCGCGCGGCCATTGCGCAGGGCAATCCCTGAAGACCGGGTCTGTGCGACGATGCCTGCGTGTTTCTCTTTCGCGCAGATGCGCATCCACCCGCTGCAAGACAGAATCTCTCAATGGCGCTTCGACAACGATTGAGGGATCGTTGTGCCATCCTGCTGGCAGCGATCGTCACGATCCGGTGGTGGCGGTACGCGCTCGTCTGTGGCCTGTGCGCACTCGCGCTGCCCGCCGTTCGCGCCGCCGAGACCGGCCTGTCCTACACGATCGAGCTGCAGGCGCCGCCCGAGGTGCGCAAGGTGATCGAGGATCAGCTCGATCTGTACCGCTGGCGCGGCAATGAACGGCTCGACGAAATCCAGTTGCGACGCCTGGTCAGCGCAGCGCCCGAGCAGATCCGCGAGTTCGTGACCACCGAGGGTTTCTATTCGCCGCAGATCGACGCGCAACTGCAGCAGCGCGATGGCCAATGGGTGGTGAGCCTGACGGTGCAGCCCGGCGAACCGGTGCGCGTGGCCGGCATCGACATTCAGGTCACCGGGCCGATCGACGGCACGTCGGCGGACGAGCAGGCACGGATCAAGAAAGTGCGTGACGACTGGGCGCTGCGCGCTGGTGCTGTCTTTCGCCATGAAGACTGGGAGTCGGCCAAGCGCGGTGCGCTCAAGGTGTTGCTGTTGGAGCGCTACCCGACTGCCGCCATCACCGAAAGCCAGGCCACGGTCGACGCCCAGCGCAAGACCGTCGATCTTCGCGTGATGCTGGACAGCGGACCGGCCTTCACCTTCGGCGCACTCGAGGTCAAGGGGCTGCAACGCTATCCGTCCAGCCTCGTCGAGGTGATCAACCCGATCCAACCCGGCGACGACTACGCCCAGGCCAAGTTGCTGACGCTGCAGTCGCGCTTGCAGGACAGCCCCTACTTCGACAAGGCTTCGGTCACGGTCGACACCGACCCGGCCCATCCCGAGCGCGTGCCGGTGCGCGTCGAGGTGAGCGAACATCCGTCGAGAAAGGTCGACTTCGGCATTGGCGTGAGCACCGACACCGGCCTGCGTGGCCAGATCGGTTACCGCGATCTCGACTACCGCGACCGCGCCTGGCGCCTGTCCGGCAATCTGCAACTGGAGAGCAAGCGCCAGTCGCTCAACGGCGAGCTGCAATTGCCGACGCGCAAATCGGGCACCACCGACAGCCTCACTGCCCTCGTCGAGCGAACCAGCATCGAAGGCGAGGTGACACGCAAGTTGTCCTTGGGCGCCAAGCGCAGCCGCGTTCGCGGCAGCGACGAGACGCTGGTCGGCATCCGCTATCTGATCGAGCAGCAGGACATTGGCGGCGTCTCCGGCGATCGCGTGAAGGCCCTCGTACCGTCCTGGTCCTGGACGCGCCGCCGGGTCGACAACCTGCTCTATCCGTCGAGCGGCTACATCATCAACGTGCAGACCGACTTCGCTCTCAAGGCCGTGTTGTCCGACCAGTCCTTCCTGCGCGGCTATCTGCGCGGCACGTTCTACCAGCCGCTCGGCAAGCAGGGCCAGTTGATCGTTCGCGGTGAACTGGGAGCGGTTGCGGCCAAGGATCGCCAGGGCATTCCGTCGGACTTCCTGTTTCGCACCGGTGGCGACCGCACCGTGCGCGGTTATGCCTTCCAGAGTCTGGGCGTCGAGCAAGGCGACGCCGTTGTCGGCGGCCGCTACCTGGCGGTGGCCAGCGCGGAGTACGTGCACTGGATCACCAACAACTGGGGCGCTGCAGCCTTCGTCGATGCCGGCAACGCCGCCGAC
The DNA here is from genome assembly GCA_963706685.1 of uncultured beta proteobacterium. Taxonomy (GTDB): domain Bacteria; phylum Pseudomonadota; class Gammaproteobacteria; order Burkholderiales; family Burkholderiaceae_C; genus CADEEN01. The sequence continues at coordinate 22,136 of CAVPMY010000013.1, read as the reverse complement.
GACCGGGGCGGCCTGAAGCCCGTGCTCGGTTATGGATTCGGTGCACGCTGGAAGAGCCCGATCGGTCCGCTCAACCTCGATCTCGCCTATGGCCAGGAAACCCAGGCCGTGCGACTGCACCTGTCGGTCGGCGTCAGTTTTTAAGGTCTGATGAACGCGAAGAAACTGGCATCGATCGCAGGCAAGACCGTGCTGGCCCTGTTTGCCACGGCGCTGCTGCTGTTGGGCGCACTCGCGTGGTGGGTCGGCACCGAGAGCGCCCTGCGCTGGGCAGCCGGCCGCGCCGAGACGTTTACTGGCGGACAACTCGTCATGCGCGGCGTCGAGGGCTCGCTGTATGGACCACTCAAGATCGAATCGCTGCACTACACCACAGCCGATTCGCGCATCGAGATCCAGCAAGCCCGCCTGGACTGGTCGCCACGGGCGCTGCTGCAGCGCCATGTGCACATCAAGGACCTGGCCTTGCACGAGTTGCGTCTGGTCCCGCTGGCATTGGGCACGACCCAGGAGCCCATCACCCTGCCCGACAGCCTGCGCCTGCCGGTACGCTTGTCGCTCGACAAGGCCCAGCTCGATCGCGTCGTCTTCGGGGCCGCCGAGTCGCCCACCGTGCTGACCGACCTGGCACTGGCGTTGCACAAGCCTGCCGACGAGTACCGGCTGAAGCTGATCCAGCTCGGCACGCCCTGGGGCCGCGGCCAGGGTGACGTCAGCCTGGCCGATGCGCCACCGTTTGCGCTGTCGGCGCAATTGAAGTTTGTGCAAGAGGGCGACCTGCCCTACCAGGTGCAGGCCACGGCGTCGGGCACGCTGTCGCGGCTCGGCTTGCAGGCCAATGCCGATGCCCTCGGCGGCAAGACCCGGGTCGACGCTACGCTGGCCCCCTTCGACGCCCGCCGACCGGTGGTCGAGGCCCGCATCGAGGCCCAGGGCATCGACCCGTCGCGGCTGCGCAAAGACCTGCCGGCCAACCAGATCAGCGCCCGCGTGACGCTGCGCAGCGACGCCGACACGGGCTTCGTCGGTGACGTCAACATCGAGGGTGCGCAGTCGGGGCCCTGGGACCAGAAGCGCTACCCGCTGCGCTCGCTGGCAGCGCGCTTTGCGGGCAGCGGCGAGCGCATCGACCTGTCCGACCTGCGCCTCGACCTGGGCACAGCCGGCACCTTCACCGGCAGCGGCCGCATCGAAAACCAGGGCCTCGAACTCACGCTCAACACGAAGGCCTTCGATCCTCGCGGCACGTACAGCACGTTGCGCGCGATGAAGCTCAGCGGCGACATCCACCTGTCTGCCGACGCAACGAACCAGGCGCTGAAGACCGATCTACGCTTTCAGCGCTACCGCTTGCAGCTCGAAGGCCGGCACCAGGACGACGTGGTCACGATCGAGCAGGCGCTGCTCAGTGCCGGCGGCGCCAGCCTGCGCCTGCAGGGCTCGTTGGCGCTGGCACAACAGCAGCGCTTCAAGCTCAGCGGCGCCTTGAAGCAATTCGATCCCGCCGCCTTCGGCGACTTTCCGGCCGCGCGCCTGAACGCGTCGTTCGACGGCTCGGGCCGTCTGAGCCCCGAGCCCGAGGCCGTGCTCGACTTCGAGATCGCCGACAGCGCGTTGCGCGGCCAGCGCGTTGCCGGTCGAGGGCGGGTGAACGCTTCGGCCAAACGGCTGTGGGACAGCGATGTCGTGCTGCAACTGGCCAGCAACCGGCTCGAAGCCCGCGGCAGTTTCGGCGCGCCGGATGACCGCCTCGCCCTGACGTTGACCGCTGACCAGCTGGCCGTGATCGATCCGGCGCTGTCCGGCCGCATCGATGCCAAGGGCATGTTGGCGGGCAGCATCGATGCCCCCTCGGGTGAATTCGACATTGCCGCCACTGCCCTGCGCTGGGGTCAGGACTACCGCGTCGGCAGCCTGCGCGCCAGCGGCCGCCTGGACAAAGGTCTGGATGGCAATCTGGCCCTCGAGGCCACGGCCAAGGGCCTGGTGGCGCCGCAGATCCAAATCGACCAGACACGACTGAGCGCCAAAGGTCTGCGCACGCAGCACAGGCTCGATTTCTCGGCACGCAACGCCGACTTCGACCTGAACGGAAAATTGGCCGGCGGCTGGCACGACGACGCCGGCTGGAAGGGCCAGTTGCAGAGCCTGGTCAACCGCGGACGGTTCGCACTGGCGCTGAAAGCGCCGGCAACGCTCGAGGCGTCTGCGCAGCGCGTGCTGCTGGCCAACGCGTCGATCGACGTCGCCGGTGGCACCGTCAACATTGCGCAAGCCGCCTACAACGCGGGCGCCCTGTCCAGCCGCGGCGATCTACAGCGCATCGCGGCCGCCGACCTGCAGCGCATCGCCGCTGCGGCAGGTGAATTCAAGACCGACCTGCGGCTCGGTGGCGAGTGGCGCATTGAAGCCACCGACAAGGCCAATGGCCGCATCGAATTGCGCCGCGAGTCCGGCGATCTGACGCTGCCGACCACGCCACCGACCGCGCTCGGCCTGAATCAAGTCAGCGTCGGCATCGACATCGTCGACAACCAATTGCGTGCCCGCCTTGCTGCCGACGGCACCAAGCTCGGCGAGGTCACGGCCGACGCGCAGACGGTGCTGTCGCGCCGCGATGGCGCCTGGGGCATCGCCGGCCAGGCGCCGCTGCAAGGCCAGGCCCGTATTGCAGTGCCGGCGCTGGCGTGGATAGCGCCGCTGATCGATAAGAGTGGCGGCGTGGTCCTCGACGGCTCCGTCAACGCCGAGGCCCGCGTCGACGGCACGGTGGCGCAGCCGCGCGTCGACGGCAGCATCGAAGGCGAGCGCCTGGCGTTTGCGCTGCCTGCCGAAGGACTGCGATTTACCGACGGCAGACTGCTGGCGCGCTGGCGCGACGATGCCTTGCACCTGGACAGCTTCACAGCCAAGGGCGGCGACGGCAACTTGACCGGGCAAGGACGGCTGGCGCTGCAAGCCGGCGAACCCGACATCAAGCTGGCCTTCAAGGCCGACAATCTGCAGATCGTCTCGAGGCCCGACCGCCTGCTGGTGTTGAGCGGCGGCGTCGATGCCACGGTTGCGGGCAAGAAGGTTGAAGTCAAGGCCAAGCTCAAGGCCGATCGCGGGCTGATCGAGCTGCCCAGCACCGACGTGCCCAGCCCGAGCAAGGACGTGGTCGTGCTCGGCCGCGAAACCGAGGCACCAGCGCAGGGCCTGCCCTATGCGATGCAACTCGACGTCGATGTCGACCTCGGCGACAAGTTCTTTCTGAAGGGGCGCGGACTCGATGCCCAGCTCGATGGCACGATCCGGCTGACCAGCGCCGAGGGCGCTGCGCCGCGCGCCAACGGCAGCATCCGCGTCGTCAAGGGCGCCTACGCAGCCTACGGCCAGCGCCTGGACATCGAGCGCGGCATCCTGAATTTCCAGGGGCCGATCGACAACCCCGGCCTCGACGTCGTTGCCATGCGCAAGAACCTGGACGTGGAAGCGGGGGTCGCGATCACCGGCAGCGCGCAGGCGCCGCGTGTCAACCTGACCTCGCGACCCGATGTGCCCGACAGCGAGAAGCTGTCATGGCTGGTGCTGGGCCGCGGCGAAGCGGGCTCGGGCGGCCAGGACTTCAACGCCTTGCAGGCGGCGGCAGGCGCCCTGTTGTCGGCCGGCCAGTCGGTAAGCCTGCAACAGCGCATCGCCCAGGCCGCCGGTCTGGAAGAAATCGGCCTCAAGGGCTCAGGCGGGCTCGAAACTGCCGTGCTCACGCTGGGCAAGCGCCTGTCGTCGCGGGCCTACCTGAGTTTCGAGCGCGGTCTCGCCGGCGCCGACAACCTGGTGAAGATCAACTACACGCTGAGCAAGCGCGTCTCCGTGCAGGCGCAAGCCGGCAGCGCCGCCGCGCTCGATCTGTTCTACACGTTGAGCTTCAAGTAACTCAGCCGGCCGCCGAGATCACGATCTCGATGCGGCGGTTGCGCTGGCGACCGGCGGCCGTGCCGTTGCTCGCCACCGGGCCGGCTTCACCGAAGCCGCGTGAATCGATGCGCGCACCGTCGACACCGCGATAGACGAGTGCGGTGCGCACCGCATCGGCGCGGCGCTGCGAGAGCGACAGGTTGAAGTCATCGCTGCCCACCGAATCCGTGTAGCCCTCGATGTTCAATCGGCGCTCCGGGTTCTCGCGCATGAAGACAGCCAGGCGGTCGATGGTGCGCATGGCGCCGGGCTTGAGCTCGGCACGGCCGCTGTCGAACAGCACGTCGCCCAGCGTCAGCACCATGCCGCGATCGGTCTGCTTGGCTTTCAACTGACGCAACTCAGCCTGCAGCTTGTCGGCTTTCTGGCGCGATGTCTGCGTCATGGCCAGGCGCTCCTCGGCCAGCTTGCGCGCCGCCTCGGCGTCACGCGTTCGCGCTTCGAGCAGGATGCGGTCGCGCTGCGCCTGCGATTGCAGCACCGCCTGATCGGCGCGGGCAATCTCGCCGGCCTGCAACGCGATGTTGGCCTGCTGCCGGGCCAGATAGGCCTGGTGCTCGACCGCAGCCACGTCATCGCCGGCGCGAAGGGCCGCGTCGCCACGGCCCAGCGCCTGCTGTGCTCGCTGCAGCTCCAGCTGCGCGCTGCGGGCCACCAGCGGGTCCTTGGCGGCTTGCGTGTAAACCGCTCGTGCTTCGTCGAGCTTGGCGTTGCTGGTCGGCGCCGAGGCGCAAGCAGCCAGCGCGGCCACGGCGGCCAGCGTCAGCGCGACGCGCAGGCGCGGCAGTTCATTCGTGTTCATGCGGGTTCCTTTGTCGGTTCGTGTTTCGTGTCGGGCACGGCGTTTGTCGCAGTGCCTCAAGGCGCGGTCTTGCGACCGGCAAGCTCACGTTCGAGCGTGGCGTTGGCACTGTCGAGCGCTTTTGCGGCTGCCTGCGCCTTGCCGACGCGGGCCTTGCGTTCGGCCAATTCGGCATCGACCATCGCCTGCTCGGCCAGGCGGCGCGCATCGGTGAAGCGCTCTTCGCGCTGCGCGGCTTCAGCGCGCGCGAGTTTCTCGCGCGAGGCCAGAAGTTCAACCGGCGCCATCTGCGCCGCGCCGGCGCTTTCGGCCTGGCTGAGCGATGCGCGCGCCGTGGCCAGTTCGCCGACGGGGGCGATGCCTTTGCTGGCGCAAGCGGCCAGGCTCAGCGCCGCAGCGGCGGCGCCTGCGAGAGCCAGCCGGCGCAAAGCGTTGCGATGGTTCGTCATTGTTCGGGTTCCTTGTGTAGCGTGTTGAAGTTGCTCGGCGCTCATCATTGGCGGTTGGCCACCGTGCGCAGCTCGTCGAGGATGGCGGCGAAGGTCTGCTCGTTGTCGGAGGCATTGCGCATCGGCTTGTCCAGGCTCGTCGCCAGCGATGCCACCTTGTGTTCCTCGGCGCGCATGTAGAGCTGGCCCATCTTCTGCGCCACGGCGCGGTAGGTGTTGTCGATGTCCTGCACACGCTTGGTCAGATCTTCGAGGACTTCGGCACTGACGCCTTCGAAGTCGAGGGGGGGTCGGACGGGTTCATTCATGAGGATTCCTTTCAATCGAATCGGTGTGCCGTTGACGCCATGCTCACTGTTCGGGCGGACTCTTCTTCGAAGCGTCGTCGCGCTTGAAGGAGTCCGTCACCTTGGCCCATGCGCCTTCGACGCTGGCCTTGAAGTCGGCCCACTTGTCCTCTCCCGCCTGCCCCAGCTCGGCCAGCTTGACCCGGGCATCGGCCACGCTCTCTTCGAGCGCTTCAATTTGCTTGGACGCGCTGATGGCGCCGTCGGCGGTCTTTTCCTTGGCCGACGCCTTGAGCGCCATCAGCTTGGCTTGGGCCTGCTCGAGCTGGGCTTCGAACTTGGCCTTGTAGGCTTGTTTGGTTTCCATGGTGTGATTCTTCAGGCGATACGCAACTGATCATCGGATGATGATGTCGTTCTTGATCTGCTCGACGCCGCCGACCTTGCGCGCCACATCAACGGCGCGGTCGCGCTCTGCAGCCGTCTTGACGAAGCCACTCAACTGCACGATGCCCTTGAAGGTCTCGACGTTGACCGCCAGGCCGCTGACCACCGGATCGTTGAGCAACGCAGCCTTGACCTTGGTCGTGATCACGGTGTCGTCGACATACTCGCCGGTGGCCTCGGTTTTCGGTGTGCCAGCGCACGCTGCAAGAAACAAGGCCAGCACGCCGAGAGTCATCCAGCGGACAAAGCGAGCGGTGGTGTTGGAGGTGGTGTTGTTCATGGGAGGATCCTTATGTGAGATTGAGAGCGTTGTTGGGGACTTCAAGCGGCGCCGCGCCCGGTGACGATGGCGCTGAGTGAAACGGGACTGAACTCGGCAGATTTCTCGGCGGACGTTTCATCGCTCGGTGCAGCGTTGCTCTTGACGCCCATGGTGAGCGAGCCGAGGCGTTCGTTGAGCAGCCGAAACTCGGTGGCGATGAGCTGGTGCAGGTTTTCCAGGCGCGAAGCCTCGGCCTGCTCGGCCAGGTTGCGCGCCTGCTGCACTTCCTTGAGCAGGCGCCGCGTTTCGAGCAGCGTGCCGATGCGGCTGTACAGCGTGGCGACGATGAACAGCGCCACGAAGACCGCGGTCATGGCCAGCAGGATCACTCCCACTGGCGCCTGCACTTCGGCGGCCACCAGATTCAATGCTGCCGGCGCGCTGAGCACCGACCAGTTCAGCCCGGCAAACAGCACGATCACGGCGACCGTGGCCCAGGCCAGCCAATGGCTGATTCTTTCCATGTCGCTCTCCTGCTTGTGTCAACGACCTTCACAGGTTATCTTTTCGGATTCGACAATGCAAAGTCTCAAATGAAGAATTGGATCTTCAATAATGAAAAGCAAAGCCAAGACGGCATCTCGCCGTGAGCCGCGTGCTCGCCTGGCCGCCGTGCCCGCCGAGGCGTCGGCCCGATCGCTGCTGGCCTGGACGGATTTCGAAACCGTGCTGGCCGTGGCACGTGCCGGCAGCGTTGCCCGCGCCACTGACGCGCTGGCGATGTCGCACGTGACCCTGCTGCGCAAGCTCGATTCGATCGAGACGCGGCTCAAAGCGCGCCTGTTCGAGCGCGAGCGCGGCCGCTACACGCCGACAGCGGCCGGCGAAACCGTCGTTGAAGCCGCCAGCGCGATGGCACCCCTGGCCCGCGATGCCGAGTTGCGCGTCATCGGCCAGGATCTGCGGCCGAGCGGCCATGTGCGCGTGTCCGTGGCCGGTGTGGTCATCGACCACCTGCTGCCGCCGGTGCTGGCCCAGTTCGCCAACGCCTTCCCCGATGTCACCCTCGAGCTGGTGGCCTCGCGCGACCATGCCAGCCTGGCGCGGCGCGAGGCCGATGTCGCCATCCGCATCAGCGAAGCGGTGCCCGAGTGGCTGATCGGCCGACGCCTGGGCAGGATAGGGTTCCGCGTCTACGCGCTGCGCCGTCCGGGCATCCGCGTCACCCGGCGCAGCGTCGAGGCCTTGTTGCCGCAACGGCGCTGGATCGCCTTCGAGCAGTTTTCGCGCGACCTGAAATTCGACCGCTGGCTCGACAGCCAGGTGCCCGACAGCTCGATCGCCCTGCGGGTCGACGGCTTCAGCCACGCCTTGACAATGGTGCGGGCCGGGCTGGGCATCGCCCTGCTGCCAACGTTTGTCGAGCGCACGTGCCCGGATCTGCAGCCGCTGACCGACACGATCGCCGAGCTGGAAACGCCACTGTGGGTGCTGACCCATCGCGAGCTGCGCCATACGATGCGCATCAAGGTGCTGATGCAGGCCATCGGCCCCGCGCTGTCGCACATGCTGGAGGCCTGAATTCACGTCGTTTGTGCGCAACCCTTGCCTGGCGCCGCAGCCTGCAAATGCTGGCGCACAATCGTTGCCCATGCCTGACACGCAATGGTTCTCGATCGAAGCCGACAAGGCGGCCACGACGATGCAGCTGGCCGGTGCCTGGCGCATGACGCGATTGGCCGAGATCGAGCTGGCGTTGAGCGGCCTGGCGCTGCCGGAGCAGGCAACGATCGATGGCAGCGCCCTCGAGCAGATCGATTCCGCATCGGCGCTGCTGCTGCTGCGTGCCGTGCAACGCGCCGGCACCGCGGGCCACGGGCGCAATTGGGTTGGCTTCAGTGATGTCAATGCCCGCATCGTCGAGGGCGTGCGCAAGCACCTGGACGCGACCGCGGCCGCTGCACCGCCGCTGCGCCAAGGCCTGCTGGCGCTGCTCGGCCGGCAGACGACCACGCTGGGCTCGCTGCTGCACGGACACCTGAACTTTCTCGGCGCGACCGCCGCCGCCCTCGGCGAAGCGCTGGTGCGGCCACGGCGACTGCGCCTGCGCGAGCTGACGACACAGCTCGAGCAGACGGGCCTCAACGCCATCCCCGTGGTCGCGCTGGTGACGATGCTGATCGGCGTCGTCATTGCCTACCTGCTCGGCCTGCAGGCTGAGAAGTACGGCGCCAACATCTTCGTCGTCGATGGCGTGGGCATCGCCGCGACGCGCGAGTTCGCGCCGATCCTCGTCGCGGTGATCGTCGCCGGCCGTTCGGGCGCTGCGTTCACGGCGCAACTCGGCTCGATGCGCTTGACCGAAGAGATCGACGCCATCCGCACGCTCGGCCTGTCGCCGTGGCAGGTGCTGGTGGTGCCACGGGTGCTGGCCCTGATGATCGCGCTGCCGTTGCTGGTCTTTGTCGGCGACGTGATGAGCCTGGCCGGCGCGATGGCGATTGCCGGACCGATGCTCGACATCACGCCGCCCGCCTTCCTGGCGCGGCTGCGCGAGGCCCTCGATGTGCGCCACGTCTTTGTCGGCCTCGTCAAGGCGCCGGTGTTTGCGCTCGTCATCGCTGTCATCGGCGCGCGCATGGGCATGACGGTGGCCCGCGACACGCGGGCCCTGGGCGAAGCCACCACCTCGACGGTCGTGCAGAGCATCGTCGCCGTGATCCTGCTCGACGCGGGATTCGCCGTGCTGCTGCAAGCGCTCGACTGGTAAGGTCGATCATGGGCTCAGTCATCGAGGTCGAAGGCATCGCCACGCGGTTCGGCGCCAACAGCGTGCACGACGGCGTCAGCTTCAGCGTCGGCCGCGGCACGCTGGTGGCGCTGATCGGCGCCAGCGGCACCGGCAAGTCGGTGCTGCTGCGCGAAATCATCGGCTTGCACCGGCCGACATCCGGCCGCGTGCGCCTGTTCGACTGCGACATGTGGGCCGCCCCGCCGCGCGAGCTCGATGCCGTGCGCCGGCGCTTCGGCATGATGTTCCAGGACGGCGCGCTGTTTTCATCGCTGACGGTGGCGCAGAACGTGGCCGTGCCGTTGCGTGAACACACGAAACTCTCGCCCGCCACCATCGACGCCGTGGTGGCCTTGCGCCTGCTGCAGTCCGGGCTGCCGGTCGACGCGGGAGCCAAACGGCCCAGCGAGCTGTCGGGCGGCATGCGCAAACGTGCAGCGATCGCGCGTGCGCTGGCGCTCGAACCCGAGATCCTCTTCCTCGACGAGCCCACGTCCGGGCTCGACCCGATCACCGCGCGCGCCTTCGACCGCCTGGTGCGCTCGCTCGTCGACGATCTGGGCCTCACCGTGTTCCTGGTCACCCACGACCTGGACACCCTGCTCACGGTGGTGGACCGGCTGATCGTGCTGGCGCGCGGCACGGTGCTGGCTGACGGTACAGTGCACGAAGCCATGTCGGTCGATGACGACTGGCTGCGAGACTACTTTTCTGTCCGGACCATGGCCAACGGAGACCCCATCCATGGAAGCTGAAGCGCGATACACCTGGGTCGGCGCGGCGGTGCTGGCATTGCTGGCGGCGCTGGTACTCAGCATCGTCTGGCTGAGGAACGTCGGCGGCGCCGCCGACATCAGCCGCTACACGATCTACTTCGAGAGGCAATCACTCGACGGGCTCGAAGTCGGCGCCGAAGTCACCCTGCGCGGCATCAAGATTGGCCGTGTCGAGGACTATGCGCTGGCCGACGAGCAGCTCAGCCGCGTGCGCGTCGAAGTGCGCATCGACAAACGCGCGCCGTTGCGCACCAACACGACGGCGGTGGTGACGCGCAATTTCGTCACCGGCATCGCCCGCATCGAGCTGTCCACCGGCCAGCCGCCGGGCGCGTTGCTGACCGCGGTGGCCAATAGCGAACGCTACCCGGTGCTCGGCGAAGGCCGCTCGGAATTCGATGACCTGTCCGGCCGCGTCAACAAGGTCGGTGACATGGCCGCAGTGACGATCGACAGCCTCAACCAGTTGCTCAGCGCCGACAACCGCGAGGCCGCGATGGCCACGCTGCGCAACTTGCGCGATCTGTCGGCCGGCCTCAATCAACGTCTGGGTGCGCTTGACAAAACACTCGATCGGGTCGGTGCTGCGGCCAATGAGGTCGGCAGCGCCGCCGGCCGGCTGGGCCGCGCCGGCGATCGGGCCCTCATCGTGGCAGAACAGGTCGGCGGGCGTCTGGACACCACGCTCGCCGAGACCGAACGTGCATTGGACGATGCACGCAAAGCGATGACGAAGGTCGCAGCCGCCGGTGTGTCCGTGGAACAGCAGGCCACCGCCAGCGCACAGCGGCTGCAGGATACGGCGGCCAATGTCGACTACCAGCTGGAGGCGGCCGTTGCCGAGTTGCGTCTGAGCATCGAGACCGCCAGCCGCGTCCTCGATGGCCTGCGCGATCCGCGGGCGGCGCTGCTGGGGCCAGCCAAGGGGCAGCTCGGCCCAGGGGAGCAACTGCCTTGAAGCCGCTGCTGGTCTTGCTGGCGCCGCTGCTGCTGTCGGCGTGCGTATCGGTCGGCATCGGCAGCGACAGCGCGCCGCATGTCCACCATGTGCTCCATGACGCCGCGGCCGCAACGCCCCGTCGTGCCGAGCCGTTGCTTCGCGCGTTGCTGATCCAGCCCTTGCCTGCCGACGCACAGGCCGACACGGTCTCGATCGCCTATTCGCGAAAGGCTCACGAGTTCGCCTTCTACCAGCTCGCCTCCTGGTCCGAACGACCGGTGCGGCAATTGCCACGGCTGCTGCAGCGCCGCCTCGAGTCGCGCGGCGTTGCGGCTGCGGTGGGCCTCGTCGGCGAGCCCGTGCGCGCCGACTGGGTGCTGACGATCGCCATCGACACGCTGCACCACGACGTCAGCGCAACGCCCGGGCAGGGCCGGCTGGCGCTGACAGCCGAACTCTTCGACCGCCGCAGCCGCACGCGCATCGCCCGTCGGCAGTTCGAAGCCAGCGCCACCAGCGCGACGGCCGATTCGGCGGCCGCCGCTGCTGCGCTGTCGCAGACCGTGGGCCTGCTCTTCGACGACCTGGTGCCCTGGCTCGAAGGTGAGTTGCAAGGCGCCGCCGCCCGGGGTGCGCTCTGAGGCGCGTGCGCAGCACGATTTCCCCGCAAGACCACCCTAGAAACGCATCTGTAGTCCGGCACCGAGCGCCCAACTGCGGCCGCGCTCGCTCAAGGCATCATCGCGCGGCCAGTAGTGGCCAATGGTGACATCGCCCAGCAGCCAATCCTTGTAGACCCGCTGCTGCCACTTGGCTTGCAACCCGTACTCCGAGACGCCAACGCCCGAGCCCCGTGTGCCGCCGAGTACGGCGGCGACCGAGACCTGACGCTGATCGCCCAGCGACTTGTAGGCCCCCAGGCTGCTCGACCATTCGAAATGGCGCGACTCCTGGGTGATCGTGGCCGCGTTGAGCCAGCGCAGCGCCAGGCTCGGTGAGTAGGCGTGTTCGTAGGACAGCGCGGTGGTCGATCCGAAGTGATCGTCGACAGACCAGAAAACCGTCTCGCGGAACTCGATCAGGTCGCGCTCGCCCAGAACCCATGGACGGCGGTAGCGCGCCTGCGCATAGGGCTTCAAGCCTCCGCGCAGACCCAGCCGCAAGTCCACCGTGTCACGCAGCGCGAAGCCCAGTCCGGCGAAAAACGAGCGATCCTCACGCCGCTCCTGCAACTGACGATCCTGCCGAGAGAACGCGCCCGGCGTATCGGCGACGATTTCCCGCTCGTTGTCACGGCCAACGAAAAGATGGGCCCGCTCATCGAGATTCGGCAGCCTGAATCGGGCGTTGAATCGAACGCTCCAGTCGGCGCTGCGGTCCTGGCGGGTCAGCACACTCAGGCTCAGTCGACCATCGGTCACGCTGCCGCCGTCCGCAAAGGGCTTGTCGCCGAACCAGCTGTCCACACCTTGCGCTACCCACTCGGCGCCGGCGCGCACGGAGCGGCGCGCGTCCTCCAGCGGTTCGTCTTCAGCAATCGGCTGCGCCGCGGGTACCGTCAGCGGCAACACCCCCAGCAGCACAAAGCAAAGCAGGCGCACGATGTCAATGCGGATGCCGGTCAATCCGCGCGCCGGCGGTCTCGGCCGCCACGGCTGTCCACGGTGGCGTGCGCAGCGTCTCCAGCAGATCCCGCAGCGGCGTCGCGGACCATGCGCACATCGAGTGCGCCGGACTTGATGTGCAGGTCGCGCTGCGGGAACGGAATCTCGATGCCGCGACTGGCGAGTTCATCGTCCAGGGCCCACATCAGCTTGGCATGGGTGGAGGCGGGTCGCGTGGTCAGCACCCGATCGGCCCAGACCACGATTTCATAGTTCATCGAGTTGTCGCCATAGGCGTTGAGCCACACCGTGGGCTCGCGCCCCGGAGAGTTCAGCACGTCGGGCAGCGTCAGCGCCGCGGCTATGCCGGCCTGCCTGACCAGCTCCTTCGGTGTGCCATAGGCCACGCCGAAAGGCACCCTGATGCGCCGGTACGCATCGTCGAGCGTCCAGTTGATGACCCGTTTATTGATGAACTCGGCGTTGGGGACCAGGACGTCGATCTCGTCGTTGGTGGTGACGCGCGTGTAGCGCATCGCGATTTCGCGCACATGGCCGCGCACGCCGGATTCCAGATCGACGAAGTCGCCCACCTTCAAGCTGCGCTCGAGCAGGATGATGATGCCCGAAACAAAATTGCTGACAACGTTCTGCAGCCCGAAGCCCAAGCCGACCGCGAATGCACTGCCCAGCAGCGCGATGTTGCTCAGGTCGATGCCCAACTGGTTCAGGCCGATCACCGTGCCCAGCACCCAGACCGCGTAGCGCAGCAGGCGGCTGATCATGTGGATGCGGCCGTAGGACGCCGCCACGCCGCCACGCCGCCGCGCCAGCCGCAAAACGCTGCGCTCGAGCAGGCTGGCCAGCCACCACACGCCGACAATAAATACCGCTGCACCCAGCAACGTCACGATATTGAGGCTTGTCGAACCGAACTGAAAGAGTGGTTTGTCGAGCATCGACAGACCGAGGCGGCTCCAGTCCATCAGGCGGTGTCCTTGCCTGGAATGGCCGCAGCAGCGTCGACGACCGGCGCTGCCTCGGCATTCAGCGTCGATTCAAAGGACGGCGTCGCCGTTTCGACCGGCGTGGCGCGACCCGCATCGCCCGAATAGCGCAGCGCAAAGGCGGCGATCGGCGGGCCGATCGTCTCGAACAAGGCCACGGCCGCCAGCGTGATGGCTGCCACCCGCACGCCGAGGTCGGGCATCAGCGCGCTGGTGGTCTGCACCAGCCCGATCGCCAGGCCCGCCAGCGGCATCAGCAACAGGCCGGCGCTCAATGACTGGCGGTGTCCTTGCTTGAAGGCCATGCCGCAGCCATAGACCACGCCGACCTTGGCCACGGTCCGCACGGCCACAAACAGCAGCGCTGCCGGCGCGTACAGAAGGATCTCGTAGAGATGCAGGTTGGCGCCGGCAACGACGAACAGGATGACGAAGAAGACATCGCCGCCGCCGCCGAATTCGACCCGCGTCAGCCGTGTACGCCCTTGCAGCCAGCGGCAGGCCACACCCAATGCAATGCCGGCAAACAAGGTCGAGACCTTGAGCGCCTGCGCCAAGCCCAGTGTCAGCATCACCGCACCGACCACCAGCGCAAAGCGGAAGTGTTCCTCATGGCGCCGCGTCAGCCGCGCGATCGACGTCACCAGAGCAGCGACGACCACGCTCAGCAAGGCTGCGCCGCCCAGCTGGTAGGCCGGCAACTGCAACGACGTGCGCAGGTCGAACTGCGAGCCCAGCAAGGCAATCGGCAAAGTCAGCGAGAACAGCAGGAAGGACAAGATGTTGTTGGACGCCACCAGCGCCTCGGCGCGATCGACCGTGGGCCCCTCGGCGTTCAACTCCTCGGCGACGTGGATCAGCACCGCCGGCGACGACGACACCGCGATCGCAGCCACCAGCACCGCCACCAGCGCCGGCGCGCCCATGAACAGCATCAGCGGCAGGATCAGGCCGAAGGTCACCAGGCTCTCGGCCACGCTCGTCACCATCAGCGGCTTGTCGCGCAACGCCATCACCGGGTGCAGCACACCGCCCAGCCGAAACAGGATCAGGCCGAGTGCGATGTCGACCAGCACCCGCGCATCCTGCAGCACTTCGCGCGACAACAGGCCCGAGCCCGCTGGGGCCGATGATCAGGCCGAGCACCATGAATCCGGTGATCGACGGCAACCAGCGCGCGCGCTCGGCCAGCAACCCGCCGAGCACACCGAAGGCCAGCAGCATGCCGAATGCCGCCAGCAGATTGATCTCGGGCCAGGTCTGCGGGAAGACCTGCAGCACGGCCGGCGCGGAAGCCGTCACCGTCATGAGGTGCGACGCTCTTTGGCCGTGCGCAGGAAATCGTCCATGATGGGATCGGGATCGAGCCGGTCGGGCCGTCCGCGCTGAAACTCGGGGTGCCACTGTACGGCGAAAACCGGTGTCGAACCGGTGGCGCGGATCGCCTCGACCACCCCGTCGTCGGTGCTGCGCGCTTCAACCTGCAAGTCACCGCCCAGGCGGTCGATGGCCTGGTGGTGGATGCTGTTGACGACGGCCGTCGAGCCCTCGGGGTAGATTTCTGCCAACCTTGTGCCACTGACGAATTCAACGCCGTGGTGGCATTCGTCGTAGAGATGGGCATCGACATGCGTCTTCACTTCCGGGCGTTGGGAAGGCAGATCCTGCACCAGCGTGCCGCCGAAGGCGACGTTGAGCAACTGGCAGCCGCGGCAGATGCCCAACAGCGGCTTGCCTGCCGAGAGGAAACCTTCGATCAATTCCATCTCGTAGCGGTCGCGGACTACGTCGCCGTTCCACTCCGGCCGCAGCGTTTTCTGGCCATAGGTCTGCGGGTTGACGTCGGCGCCGCCCTGCAGCACGAGCCCATCGAGCAGCTCGACGACTTCGCGCACTGAGATCTTTCGCCGCGAGACCTCGGCGTCGTAGCCCAGCGTCGGCACCATCAACGCCAGCGCGCCGTGGGCGAGGATCCAGTGCGATACGCTTTGCTCGAGGTATTGCAGCGTCTTGCCTCGAAACCCCATTTCAGCCGGCACCTTGTGCAGCAGGCGGGCCGACAGGCCGATGCGCAGCGGCCTGTCCTTCATTGCGCCGTGCCAGCCCAGCGCAGTGTCTGCTGATGCACGACCTCGGACAACTGGTGCTCGCGCTCGTACTGCTTGCGCAGCCAGGCTGCATCGTTGCCAAAACCTGTGACGTCGGTGCGCAGGTACTGAATGGCTTCCTCGGCGCGCAGCTCCATCGCGTGCACCTCGAGGCGCTCGAACAGTGCCAACAGATCCTCGCGCAGGATGCGGTGCTCGCCGGTGCTCGGGTCGACGTAGGTGCCGTCCAGGCCGAAGCGGCAAGCCTGGAAGCGGTTGAACGCATAGGGCAGGTAGTCGTCTTCGCTCAGTTCGAAGGGGTGTTCGACGCGCAACCAGCGTGCGATGCATTGGATCAGGCCGGCCAGCGCCGCGGCCTTCTCGATGGTCAGTGGCGTGTCGAGCACGCGCACCTCGATCGTGCCGAATTCGGGCTTGGGCCGGATGTCCCAGTAGAAGTCCTTCATGCTTTCGACGACGCCGGTGTGGGTCATCTTGTTGAAATAGGTCTCGAAATCGCCCCAGCGCTGCACGAACGGCGCGCGCCCCGACAGCGGAAACGCGAAGACCGAGTTCAGCCGCGCCGAGTTGAAGCCGGTGTCCTCGCCCTGGACGAAGGGCGAGGACGCCGCCAGCGCGATCAGGTGCGGGATGTAGCGGCTCATGCCGTGCAGCAGCACCAGCGCCTGGTCCGGCCCTGGGCAGCCCACATGCACATGCTGGCCGAAGATCGTGAACTGCTTGGACAGGTAGCCATAAAGCGCCGACACCTGGTGAAAACGCGGCGTCTCGTAAATGCGCTGACGCTTCCAGTGCTGGAAGGGATGCGTGCCGCCGCCGCACAGCCCGACCTCGAGGCGCCTGGCCGCGCTCACCATCGCATCGCGCGTCTCGCTCAGCTGCTGCAGCACATCGCCATGACTGTCACAGACGCCGGTCGACATCTCGACCATGCTGCGTGTGATCTCCGGCCTGATGTGGCCGCGCAAGTGCTGATTGCGGACCACACGCATCAGATCGGCAGCATGCGGCGCGAGGTCGAAGTCCTGCGTGTTGACGATCTGCAGTTCGATCTCGACGCCGAGTGTCAGCGCGCGCGAGGTGGCAAAGGACTCCAGGCTCATGACGCCTCCTTCGGCGACGCTGGCGCCGCGGTGGCCACGTCGCCGGCCGTACGCAGCGCCAGTTGCACCACGATGGGACCCACCAGCTCGAGCATCGCCACGGCAGTCAGCACGATCGGCCCGAGGCTGGCGCCGAACTCCGGCGAGGCACGGTACAACTCGCTCAACATCACCAGCGCCGTGGCCGACAGCGGCGTCAAGGTCAGCGACAGCGCGACGCCCTGCCGCCACGACAGGTGCGACCAGCGGCTGAGCAGCAGCACCACCACGATCTTGCTCAAGGCCCGCGCTGCGATCAGCGCCATCGCCGCCGCAAATCCGGCAACGAGGATCTGCCAGGACCAAGCCGAGCCGACCATCACGAACATCATCAACACCAGCACCCCCCCGGCCGTACCGAAGTGGCGCGGCCACACCCACGCCCGGTCACTGACATTGCGCAGCAGCAGTCCGGCGAGCAGCGGCACCAGCAGCGTCGAGACACCGACCCAGCGCGCCGTGCTGACGGCCAGCAAGACCAAGCCCATGACGAGCAGCATCGCGCTCTCATTGCGCACGTCCAGGCGGCGCGTGACCAGCGAGACGGCGCCGCCGAGCAACGCGGCCAACAGCAGGGCACCGAGCGAAGACACGGTCAGCGCTTGCACAGCCGCCACGATGTCCGGCAGGCGCTCGGCTTCGATCCAGCCCTTCAACACGACCAGCGCCAGCACACCGTACAGGGTATTGAGCGCGGTCAGATAGGTCATGCGCTGCGTGACCTGGCCCTCGGCGCCGATCTCGTGGGCCACGCGGCCGGCGACCGCGGCCGATGCCGGAATTGCCAACACCGCGCAGGCCGCCGCCACCATGGGCGCCTGGCCCAGCGCAATCAGCGCTGCATACACAGCCACAGCGGCCACCAGCGACTCCAGCGCGCTGGTGGCGAGCAGGCCCGGGTTGTTGCGCAGCCAACGCAGCCGCACGCGGCTGCCGATCTCGAACAGCAGCAATGCCAGCGCCATATCGATCAACACGCGGGCGCTGTTGGCCAGCGGCATCGTGATGCCAAAACCACCCAGGGCCGCAGCCCATCCGGCCAGCGTGTAGCCCACCACGCGTGGCCATCGCGTCAATCGCGCGATCGCTTCACCGGCCAACGCGCCAACGACCAGCACGGCGGCCAGCAGCACCAGAGTATCCGGCGGACCCAGCGCGCTCCATGAGGTCCAGTTCTCGAATGTGCTCATGTGTGTCCTTCTGCAATTCGGCCGCGGGGTGGATCGGCAAATACGGCGCGCGCTGAACCACGACATGGCCGTCGTTCAAAGGTCGCACCGCGGCCCTTCAAGGGAACATGACGGTGTTCGAACGCTGGTGAAGCCCAGAGATTGCAGCCCGGATGCGGAACCGCTCAGGTTCTGCAGCAGTTCGCCACGATCAGATGGCAATCACCGCATGCTGAAGCTCGCACCCAGTTCGAGTGACTCGGGCCAATGTGGGTTGGGGTGGCTGATGGGACTCGAACCCAAGCGCCTGGGGAATCGAAGGGCAACCATATCATGACGCTCAGAGGGAAGAGGCCCCTGCGGCACCCCGTCGTTCCCCAAATTTATCCCAGGATTTATCCCAGACCAACTCTCCTCGTGCCATCTCTGCGGAACGCCAAATGACTGGTTTGGTGCGCTCCTTCTCAACGCCAAGCCGCCGCGCAAGGGTACAGCAGCCAGTGCGAGATCCCGCTGACCTGCGACAACGCTCATGAACGACGACAGTCCCGTTCTTGCCCCATCTATAACACGCAACAATGAGGTCATGAGCTGCCTTGCCGCTTCAGACTGTGAGCCGTCCATCCGATCGTGAACCCGTAAGGCAGCTGTCCTCTTCGAATCGGCCGTTCAACTTTGGTTGCGCGACGACGGAGCCTGAACTGGGCAAAACCTCTCAACGACGGACGGTAGGCGACCGAATTGCCAGTAGACGCTCATCCTCGCCCATGGGAACACTGACATACGCGGCACCATCCTCCATCACCCACGGGCAGATCTGAACCGTCCAAAGTAAGCGTTCGACATGCGAAGTTAGCGCAAGAACGTTTGCGCTGGTGAACTGCCCACTGTCGTCGTAGAGGCGTCGCAGATCACCTCCGAAGAGCTCCAGCCAGGAATTCAAGCCAAGAACGCGCAGATCTTCGATGAGAGACGATCCAGGAAACGCCTCCTGGGAAGGCAAACCATCGCGGTGTCCCAGCCACTCAGCCGCATGCGCCAGCACATGGGACATGTGGTGTTGGCGCCGACCGAAAACTGAGCCACTTTTGAGGGTTGTGCCGACCCAAAACTGAGCCAGGTGTTCAACCTACCCTGCTGCATTTTTGTGCAGCAGAGGACGAGGAGTGATCACCATGGACATGATTGGCAGGATCCGGCGTTTGCATAGCCGGAAGAACAAGTCGGAGCGCGAGATTGCGCGCATCACGGGGCTGTCGCGCAACACGGTTGCGAAGTGGCTGCACGGCCAGGTCGATGGCCCGCCGAAGTACCGGCGCGGCGAGCAGCCGAACAAGCTCACCGCATTCCACGACGCGCTCAAGCAGGCGCTGAAGGCCGACGCCCGGCGGCCCAAGCACGAGCGCCGCACGGCCAAGGCGCTGTACGCCGAGATCAAGGCCGCCGGCTACGACGGCGGCTACACCCGCGTCACCGACTTCATCCGGGCGTGGCGCCAGGGCGAAGGCCAAGGGGCGTCGGCCAACGCCTTCGTGCCGCTGGCCTTCGAGCTCGGCGAGGCCTACCAGTTCGACTGGAGCGAGGAAGGCCTGGTGGTCGGCGGCATCTACTACCGCGCGCAGGTCTCGCACATGAAGCTGTGCGCCAGCCGCGCGTTCTGGCTGGTGGCCTACCCGAGCCAGGGCCACGAGATGCTGTTCGATGCCCACACCCGATCGTTCGCGGCGCTGGGTGGCGTGGCCCGGCGCGGCATCTACGACAACATGAAGACGGCGGTGGACAAGGTCAAGAAGGGCAAGGGCCGCATCGTCAACGAGCGCTTCGCGACCATGTGCGCGCACTACCTGGTCGACCCTGACTTCTGCAACGTCGCCAGCGGCTGGGAGAAGGGCGTCGTCGAGAAGAACGTGCAGGACAGCCGTCGGCGCATCTGGATCGACGCGGCCAAGCAGCGCTTCGGCAGCTTCACCGAACTCAACGCCTGGCTGGGCCAGCGCTGCCGGGCGCTGTGGGACGAGGTGCGCCACCCCGAGCACGAGCAGTTCAGCGTGGCCGAGATGCTCGAGCACGAGAGGCCGCACCTGATGCCCATGCCCACGCCGTTCGACGGCTACGTCGAGAAGCCGGCGCGCGTATCGAGCACCTGCCTGGTGTCGGTGGCACGCAACCGCTACTCGGTGCCGTGCGAGTTGTTCGGGCAGATGGTCAGCACGCGGCTGTACCCGGCCAGCGTCGTCGTGGTGGCCGACGACAACATCGTCGCCCGTCACGAGCGCCTGAGCAACGCCGGCGAGACGCGCTACGACTGGCAGCACTACATCCCGCTGCTGCAAAGAAAGCCCGGTGCGCTGAGGAACGGCGCGCCGTTCGCCGACATGCCCGAGCCGCTGCAGCGGCTGCGCCGAGGGCTGCTGCGCAACCCGGGTGGCGACCGCGTGATGGCGCAGGTGCTGGCCATCGTGCTGACGGCCGGGCTGGACGCGGTGCTGGTGGCGGTGGAATTGGCGCTGGAGACCGGGCCGCCGGGCAAGGTCAGCGTGGAGCATGTGGTCAACGTGCTCGGGCGGCTGAACGCGGTGCCGGCGCCGCCGACGGCCGCGACGCAGTTGCAGGCGTCGACGCCGCCGCTGGCCAACACGGCGCGCTATGACAGCCTGCGCGCGGGCGGTACCGACAACGCCGCCGACGACAGCGCCAACGACAGCACCGTGGAGGCCGGCCATGACGCAGCGTGACGTGATGGTCGAGCTCAAACAGCTGCGCCTGCACGGCATGGCCGGTGCCTGGGCCGATCTGGTCGAGCAAGGCGGCAATGCGAGCATCGAGTCCTCGCGCTGGCTGATCGAACACCTGCTGCAGGCCGAAGGCACCGACCGGGCCATGCGCTCGGTGAGTCACCAGATGCACGCGGCGAGGTTCCCGGTGCACCGCGACCTGGCGGGCTTCGACTTCGAGGTCTCGCCGGTGGATCGCAAGCTCGTGGGCACGCTGGCCACGGCGGCCTTCACCGACGACGCGCACAACGTCGTGCTGGTCGGGGGACCCGGTACGGGCAAGACGCACCTGGCCACGGCCATCGGCGTGTCGGCCATCACGCGGCATGGCAAGCGCGTGCGCTTCTACTCGACGGTCGATCTGGTCAATGCGCTGGAGCAGGAGAAGGCGCAAGGCAAGGCCGGGCGCATTGCCTTGAGCCTGCTGCGCATGGATCTCGTCATCCTCGACGAGCTGGGCTACCTGCCGTTCAGCCAGGCCGGCGGGGCGCTGCTGTTCCATCTGCTCAGCCGCCTGTACGAGCACACCAGCGTGATGATCACGACCAACCTGGACTTCGCCGAATGGTCCAGCGTGTTCGGCGACGCGAAGATGACCACCGCGCTGCTGGACAGGCTCACGCACCACTGCCACATCGTGGAGACGGGCAACGAGTCGATCCGCTTCAGCCGCAGCACGGCCCAGGCCAAGAAGCGCATCAAAGCACGCGAGCAAGCGCGCAAAGGCGCCAAGCAAGAACCGCCAGACGACAACATCTGAAGCCGGCGCCGCGCGGGGAAAGCCGCTACGGGCTACGCCCTGCGCGTCTTCCCCCGCGCGATCAGCACAGCACCGAGGAGATCAACGAACCAGGCAAAGACCTACACTTATCCACAGCCGACCATCTCAATGTCGGCTTCCACCCCTGGCTCAATATTGGATCGGCACGGTGGCTCAGATTTGAATCGGCGCCGACACACGTATGCAGGCCACGGTCGCCTGGAAGGGATCTCATGCATCTGGAAGGCTCATGCCACTGTGGCAGCGTGAAGTTCTTGGTCGAATCGGATTCGCCGGTGCCTTTCATGCGCTGCTATTGCTCCATCTGCCGCAAGACGGCCGGAGGCGACGGCTTCGCGGTCAACCTGGGCGCCACCACGATGACCATGAAGGTGCGGGGCCAGCGACACCTGCGCATCTACCGCGCGCGCTTGCCCAACGAGCGCGGCACGGGTGGCCACGCGAGCAGCGCGAGACGCTGCTTCTGCGCACGCTGCGGCAGCGCGCTGTGGCTGTGGGACCCGACCTGGCCGGACCTCGTGCACCCGCATGCCAGTGCGATCGACACGCCGCTGCCGACGCCGCCCGAACACGTCCATTGCCTGGTGCGGTCCAAGGCGCCGTGGGTCGAGGTCGAAGGGCGCGCCGGCGATCCGCGCTTAGACCAGTATCCCGACATGTCCCTGGCGCAGTGGCACGAGGCCAGGAGCCTGAAGGCGACACCCCCACGTGGCGCATGATTGCCGGCCATGACTGATCCACGGGATGCATTCGAGCTCGGCCTCCAGCGGGATGAGCTGCCCGCGTTTGCAACGCCGTTGCTGCAGGCCCTGTGGTACGGGCCGCGCGGCGACTGGACCG
>CAVPMY010000012.1:0-120488 GCA_963706685.1 uncultured beta proteobacterium | reverse complement strand
GTCGCCAACGAGGTCCGCAAGACCGTCGACGAGATCCGCAAGACGCTGCCTGCCGGCACCTCGCTCGAGGTGACGCAGGACGGCGGCAAGGACGCACAGAACAGCCTGGACAACGTCATCCACGCGCTGGCATTCGGCGCCGTGCTGACGGTGTTGCGTCGTCTACATCTTCCTCACTCGTGGCGCTCGACGCTGATCACCGCGCTGTCGCTGCCGACGTCGGTGATCGCCAGCTTCATCGCCGTCTGGCTGGCCGGCTTCACGCTCAACTTCATGAGCCTGCTCGGCCTGTCGCTGGCCATCGGCGAGCTGATCGACGACGCGATCGTCGTCCGCGAGAACATCGTGCGCCACCTCGGCGCCGCGCCGACCGTTTCAATGCGGCGCTCAACGGCCGCCCGCGCGAGATCGGGCTGGCCATCGCCGCCACGACGTTCTCGATCGTCGCCGTGTTCGTGCCGGTGGCCTTCATGGACGGCATCTCGGGGCAGTGGTTCCGGCCGTTCGCGATCACGGTGGTGGCCTCGGTGGCGGTGAGCCTGTTCATCTCGTTCACGCTCGACCCGATGCTGTCGGCCTACTGGGGCGACCCTCCCGGCCACCACAAAGCCACCGACACGGCTTCAGCCGTGTTCTCCAATCCTTCAATACCTGGTTCGACCACCAGGCCGACCGCTACGGCGATGTCATCGCCTGGGCGCTGCACCACCGGCGCTGGATGTTCTTCCTGGCCGTCGCCACCTTCGCCGCGGCCATTGGGCTGCAGTTCAAGTTCGGCGGCTCGAGCTTCCTGCCGGCGTCGGACGCGGGCGTGCTGGCCATCGACGTGCGCACACCGGCTTCGTCGAGCCTGGACTACGCGCGGCTGAAGGTCGAAGCTGCGTCGACCCTGGCCCGCACGTTGGCGGAGACGAAGGCCACCAACAGTTATGTCAACCCGAACGGCGGCCGCGTCTACGTGGACATCGGCAAGAGCATCGCGCGCAAGCGCTCGCACCGCGAATCGCCAAGGACCTGCGCGCGCTGACGGCGCGCCTGGTCGGCGCCGAGTACGTTGTGTTGGAGGACTTCAACCTCGGCGCGCAAAAGCCGGTGCAGGTGCGCTTCACCGGCCCCGATTCGCGCCAGCTGCTCGAGATCACCAGCGAGTTCATGGCCAGGCTGCGCCAGGTGCCGGGCGCGGCCGATGTCGGCTTGTCCGAGCAGGACCCGCAGAACGAACTCAAGATCGAGCTCGACCGCGGCCTGGCCAACGCGCTCGGCATCTCGGCCGACGCCGCCGCGCAGGCGCTGCGCGTGGCTTTCGCCGGCGGCGTCGAGGTCGGCGACTGGGTGGACCTGACCGGTGAAACGCGCGACGTGGCGGTGCGCCTGGCGCTGGAGGACCGCGTCGATGCCAGCAACATCGAGCGCCTGCCGATGGCGGTGGGCGGCGCCAACCCGATCGTGCCGCTCGAGCAGATCGCCACCATCACCGTCGGCAAGGCGCCGAGCCAGATCCAGCACGCAACGGCAACCAGCGGATCACCGTCGCGGCCACGCCCAAGGCCGCTCGTCGGGCGAGGTCATCGCCGATGCGCGAAGATCGCCAACGCCATGACAGGCCGCCGGGCTACGGCGCGAGCTGGCCGGCGCCTCGCGCGACCAGCAGGAGGTGTCGGTCGCATGGCCGTGGCGCTGCGTGTCCGGCGTGATGCCTGATGTACCTCGTCCTGGTCGTGCAGTTCGGGTAGCTCGTCACCGCGCGCTGCCGGTGATGATCTCGCTGCCGCTGTGACGCCGATCGGCGTCGGCCGCCTGCTCCCTGACCGAGCAGCACTCGACCTGATGAGCTTCATCGGCGTCATCATGGTGATGGTCTGGTGGCGAACTGCCACCGTTGCTCGACGCCGCACGCACAGGAGCGCGCCGGCGTCGCGCGCCGAGGAGGCGCTGGACGACGCCCGGCCGCAAGCGCTTCCGGCCGATCCTGATCACCACCTTCGCGCTGGTCGCCGGCAACGTGCCCGGTGGCCATGGCATCGGCGAGGGCGGCGAACTTGACCGCCCGATGGCCGTGGCCATCATCGGCGGCGTCGTCACCTTGAGTGCTGACGCTGCTGATGATTCCCAAGCTGCTACGACTCGATCGAGATCGGCGCGAGAAGTTCATGCGGCTGCGACCGCTGGGCAGGCGGCGAGCGCCTGCACGTTATCGGCGAACAGCAGTGCCGGTCGCGCGCCGGCAGACCCTGCGGCGGCTGCAGCTCGAACCCAGCTGCGCCATGCAAGCGCTGCGACTTTCACACTGCACGAAGCCCAGGGTCTTTTACGAGCTTCCACACGGCCGATATCAACGCTGGCAGTGCACAATTGATCTTCACTCTACAGCCCACGCTGATCAGCCCACATGAAGCCGAGAATGGCACCGCGCTCCGCCCGCCGATGGGCCCGAGACTTCCGCCCATCGCCTTTGGCCGGTCTTGTTGACCGCCTGCGCGGCTTCGCCCAGACCCGCGGCGACCGAGAATGCCGAGAGATGTGCCGACGCAATGGTCGGCCGGCGCGGCACGCGCAGGCGAATCGGCCACCGACCTGTCCGCCTGGTGGCAACGCTTCGACGACCCCGCCCTCGCCGCCCTGATCACGAAGGCGCTCGAGGCCAACACCAGCGTGCAGGGCGCGCAGGCCGCGCTGCGCCAGTCACGTGCGCTGGCCGAGGTGGCGCGAGCGGGCCTGGGCCCATCGGTGAGCGTCTCGGGATCGGCGCAACGCAGTCGATCGGACAGCAGCGGCACCAGCAATGCGTTCAAGGCCAGCGTGGGCGCCAGCTGGGAGCCCGACCTCTTCGGTGGCAACCGCGCGGCGGCGAACGCCAGCGAAACCGACGCGCAGGCCTCGGCCGCCAGCCTGGCGAACGTGCAGATCTCGCTCGCCGCCGAGGTGGCGTCCAGCTACATCAACCTGCGCGGCCTGCAGGCCCGGCTGGCCATTGCCGCAGCAATCTGGCCACGCAGACCGAAACGCTGCAGATCACGCGCTGGCGGGCCCAGGCCGGTCTGGTCTCGTCGCTGGACGTGGAGCAGGCGGTGAGCGCCGCCGAACAGACCCAGGCCCAGATCCCCGCGCTGCAGACCAGCGTGGCCCAGACCCTGAACGCGCTGGCCGTGCTGACCGGGCAGGCCCCGGGCACGCTGAACACCACCCTGGGCGACGCCGCGCCGATCCCGCCCGCCCCGGCCGATCTGGCCGTGGCGCTGGCCTTTCCCGCCGACACGCTGCGCCAGCGGCCCGACGTGCGCGCCGCCGAGCTGAAGTGCGATCGGCGTGGTCGCGCGTGGCGGTGGCCGATGCGGCGCGCTACCCGAGCTTCAGCCTGAGTGGCTCGCTCGGCCTGTCGTCGCTGACGCTGGGCAGCCTCATCGACAGCGGATCGCTGGTCAGCTCGCTGCTGGCCAGCGTGGCGGCACCGCTGTTCGACGGCGGCGCAGCCCAGGCCCAGGTGCGGGCCCAGGAAGCGGCCCTGGACCAGGCCCGCGCGAGCTACCGGGACACCGTGCTCACCGCGCTGCAGGACGTCGAGGACGCGCTGGTCGCCATCCAGGGCGACAGCGAGCGCCTGACGCGGCTGCAGGCCGCCGCCGCCGCCGCGGCCAACGCCGAGCTGCTGGCGCGCCAGCGCTACGAGAGCGGGCTGATCGATTTCGCCACCGTGCTCGGCACGCAGCGCACCCTGCTGTCGGCCCAGGACAGCGTGGCCACCACCCAGGCCAGCCTGAGTGCCAACCACGTTCGCCTGTACCGGGCGCTGGGCGGTGGCTGGACGCCCGACAGCGCCCCCGACGCCCCCATCGCCGCACTTGCCACCCCGCCGGCGACGGTCCGCCGGACGACCTCCGCCGCGGCGAACTGACACCCCCTGCCACGCCATGACCAAGAAAGCCGCCACCCCCACCGACCTGCAAGCCCTGCTGGGCGAGGACCATCCGCCGCGCTGGTGGCGGCGCACTTCGTTGTGGATCGGCCTGGTCGCCCTGCTGATCGTGGCCGGCGGTCTCTACTACTGGCAGGCGCAAAGCGCCAGCAAGGCCGCGCCCGCCTACGTGACGACCGAGCTGCGCAAGGGCAATCTCACGCTCAACGTGTCGGCCAACGGCACCCTGCAGCCGACGCGCTCGGTGAATGTCGGCAGCGAGCTGTCGGGCACGGTCAAGCGCGTGCTGGTGGACGTGAACGACCGCGTCAAGGCCGGCCAGGTGATGGTGGAGCTGGATGCGTCGAAGTTCAGCGACCAGGTGACCCGCTCGCGCGCCTCGCTCGCCGCCGCCCAGGCCCAGCTCGCACAAAGCCAGGCCACCGTCACCGAATCCCGCGCCAGCCTGGCGCGCCTGGAGGACGTCTTCAAGCTCTCGGGCGGCAAGGTGCCTTCGGCGACCGAACTCGACACGGCGCGCGCTGCGCTGGCGCGCGCCGAGGCCAGCGAAGCCAGCGCCAGCGCCAACGTCGGCGTGGCCAAGGCCACGCTCTCGACGGACGAGACCAACCTCGCCAAGGCCTCGATCCGCTCGCCCATCGACGGCGTTGTCCTCTCACGCTCGGTCGACCCGGGCAACGCGGTCGCCGCCTCGCTGCAGGCCGTGACCTTGTTCACCGTGGCCGAGAACCTGACCCAGCTGCAGCTCGAAGCCAGCGTCGACGAGGCCGACGTCGGCGCGGTGAAGCAAGGGCAGAAGGCCAGCTTCACCGTCAGCGCCTACCCCTCGCGCCGTTTCCCGGCCGTCATCAGCCGCGTGGCCTTCGGCTCGACCACCACCAACAACGTCGTGACCTACGTGGCCACGCTCGACGTGGACAACCAGGACCTCGCCTTGCGCCCCGGCATGACGGCCGTGGCCACCATCGTCGCGACCGAGCGCAACGACGTGCTGCTGGTGCCCAACACCGCGCTGCGCTTCTCGCCCACCGCGGCGGCCGCGGCGAGCCCGTCTTCGGGCGGAAGCAGCATCCTGTCCAAGATGTTGCCGCGCCCGCCGCGCAGCAGCGGCACCAAGGTGGCCGGCACCGAGAGCAAGGCCCCGGGCACGCGCCAGATCTGGGTGCTGCAGGACGGCCAGCCGGTGGCCGTGCAGGTGCAGACCGGCATCAGCGACGGCCGCATGACCGAGGTCAGCGGCGACCAGCTCAGGCCCGGCATGGCCGTCATCACCGACCAGCGCAGCGCAGGCGCCGCATCATGACGGAGAGCCCGAACCCGCAGGCGCCGCCGCTGATCCGTCTGCGCGGCATCACCAAGGTCTACGGCACGGGCGAGACGGCGTTCCAGGCGCTCAAGGGCGTGGACCTGGACATCCGCAAAGGTGACTTCGTTGCCATCATGGGCCCCAGCGGTTCGGGCAAGTCCACCGCCATGAACACCCTGGGCTGCCTCGACACACCGACCACCGGCACCTATGAGTTCGAGGGCGTGCAGGTGCAATCGCTGAGCCGCGACGAGCGCGCCCGCCTGCGCCGGCGCTACTTCGGCTTCGTCTTCCAGGGCTTCAACCTGCTGGCGCGCACGTCGGCGCAGGAAAACGTCGAACTGCCACTCATTTACCGCGGCGAGCCTGCCGCGCAGCGCCATGTCATGGCCGCGCGCGCGCTCGAACAGGTCGGCCTCAAGGGCTGGGGACACCACACGCCGGGCGAACTTTCGGGCGGGCAGCAACAGCGCGTGGCGATCGCACGGGCCATCGTCACCGAGCCCGCGGTGCTGCTGGCTGATGAGCCCACCGGCAACCTCGACACCGCCCGCAGCAAGGAAATCATGGACCTGCTCTGGGGCCTGAACGCCGACCAGGGCATCACCGTGCTGATGGTCACGCACGAAGCCGAGATGGCCGCCTACGCGCGGCGCATCGTGCGCTTCGTCGACGGCGTGGTCTCCAGCGACGAGCGCAACCCGGACCCGGTCGGGCTGCGGGCCGGACACGTGGCCACGGCCATGGGAGCGGGCTGACCATGTGGCTCAACACGCTCCTGCTCGCCTTGCGTTCGATCCGGCGCAACCTGATGCGCTCCTTCCTCACCATCCTGGGCATCGTGATCGGCGTCAGCGCGGTCATCACCATGGTCACGGTGGGCAATGGCGCCACCGTGTCGGTGCAGAACCAGATCTCGGGGCTGGGCACCAACCTGTTGCAGCTCCGCCCGGGCCAGCGCATGGGTCCGGGCAGCGGCAGTTCCAGCGCGCCCTTCTTCAAGGATGGCGACGCCGAGGCCATCGCCACCCAGATCGGTGGCGTTGCGGCCGCAGCCCCCCAATCGCGCACGGGGGGCACGCTGGTGGCCAACGGTCGCAACTGGGCCAGCACCATCACCGGCAGCACCAACGAGTGGCTCGGCATCGGCAACTGGACGCTGGCCCAGGGGCGCGAGTTTTCCGACGCTGAGCAGCGAGCCGGCGCGGCGGTCTGCATGATCGGCGAAACCGTGCGGCGCGAACTGTTCGGCAGCAACCCCGCGCTGGGCGAGTCGCTTCGCGTCAAGCAGATCAGCTGCGAGATCATCGCCGTGCTCGGCTCCAAGGGGCGGGGCGTTCGGCAACGACCAGGACGACTTCGTCTTCATGCCGATCAAGACGCTGCAGCGTCGCATCACCGGCAGTACCCAGGTCAACGACTTGCTCGTGTCGATGGCCGATGGCAGCGACAGCACGCGCGTCAAGGCCAGCATGACGCAGCTGCTGCGCGAGCGCCGAAAGCTGGCCGACACCGACGAAGACAACTTCAACGTGCTCGACACCAAGCAGCTGGCCGATACGCTCTCAGGCACGACCAAGGTGATGACCACGCTGCTCGGTGCCGTGGCTGCGGTGAGCCTGCTGGTGGGCGGCATCGGCATCATGAACATCATGCTGGTCAGCGTCACCGAGCGCACCCGCGAGATCGGCCTGCGCCTGGCCATCGGCGCGCTGGAACGCGACGTGCTGGCCCAGTTCCTGATGGAGACCGTGGTCCTGGCCGCGCTGGGTGGATTGATCGGCATCGTGCTCGCCACCGCCGCATCGATCGGCCTGTAGGGGCTTGATGAACGTGCCCTATGCGTTCAACCCCGGCGTCAACCTGCTGAGCTTCGTCTTCTCAGCCGGCATCGGCGTGCTGTTCGGCTACTTTCCGGCCCGCCGGCAGCGGCTGAACCCGATCGATGCGCTGCGGCACGAGTGAGTGACGGGCCGCGCCGCCGCGTCACGGACCCCCTCGTTGCAGGTGGTCACCGAGGCGCCCGGCACAAGCGCTCGTTCGTCAGTCCTCACCGCGACTGGCTGCATTGGTCGCCGGCGCGGGCGCGAAGTAGACGACGGTCCAGCCGGCCTCGAGCTTGAAGCGCTGCTCCTTCGAATACAGCCGGAACGCGCCGCCCGGCGACACGCCGCCCAGCAGCAGCCAGTCCTGGCCCGGCTCGCCCATGCGGGCCTTCGAACTCGGCCCAGCCGTGGCTCTTGGTCAGCTTGGTGGTCTGCACCGTCCAGCCGTCGTCCAGCCGCTCGCTGCAGCACCTCGAAGGTGGCCTCCGGGTCGAACGCGAAGTAGCCGCGCTGCTGCAGCGTCAGGCGCTTGAGCTCCTGGCCCGAGGCCTGGTCGGTGGCGAGCTGGAAGGTGCGGTGGTGGCCGAAGCGCGCGCCCTGCGCCTTGCACACCAGCGCGTTGTAGAAGTCGTTGTCGGTGGCGCACAGCAGGTGGCTCAGGTGCTGCGCCTCCAGCGTGTGCTCGGCGTGGTCGGACAGGATCTCGCCGTAGTAGACCGTCGATGCCGTCCATGCGCGCCTCCTTCAGCCGGTGGTAGGCGCCGTCGACCAGCAGCACCTCGATGTCCAGCTTCTTCAGCGCCTGCGCCAAGCGCGCACGACCACGGCGACGCGCCGACGATCAGCAGCCCGTTGTCGCCCGCGGCCGCCAGCCCCAGGCGGCGCGCGAGCGCGGCCGATGCTCAGGCCGTGCGCCAGCACGGTGGCGATGATGACCGCGAAGGTCACCGGCAGCAGCAGTGTCGGCGTCGGGGTAGCCGGCGGCCACCAGCGCCGGCCCGAAGATGCCGGCGGTGGCCGCGGCGACGATGCCGCGCGGCGCGATCCAGCCGAGCAGCAGCTTGTCCTCGCTGCGCATCGGCGCGCCGATCGTCGCCAGCGCCGATCGTCAGCGGCCGCACGACGAACAGGATCGCGCAGCACGAACAGCAGCACGCGCCAGTCCAGCAGCGTCGAGCTGGCTGGCCTGCAGCTGCGACGGGATGACGATGAACAGCACCGACAGCAGCACCACCGTCAGGTTCTCCTTGAAGCGCTGCAGCGACTCGCAGTTCGACCAGCTTCATGTTGCCGATCACCAGCGCCCATCAGCGTGACGCTGAGCAGGCCGGCCTCGTGCTGCACCAGGTTGCTGGCCCAGTAGACCACCAGCACCAGCACCATCAGGATCGGCGCCTTCAGGTGCTCGGGCACGCGCGCCGCGCCGGTACAGCCAGCCGGTGACCCAGCCGCCGAGCCCGCCGAGCACGGCGGCGGCGGCGATCGCCGCGCCCAGCGCCGCATCAGCGGTGTCGCGCCAGCCCGCCGCCGATCGTCAGGTACTGGAAGGTCAGCACCGCCAGCAGCACGCCGACCGGGTCGTTGACGATGCCTTCCCACTTCAGCAGCGAGGCCGATTCCTTGTTCAGCCGCGCCTGGCGCAGCAGCGGCAGGATCACGGTCGGGCCGGTGACGACCAGGATCGCGCCGAGCACCGACGGCCACCGGCCAGCTCAGGCCGGCGACGTAGTGCGCCGCCAGGCTGCCGAACAGCCAGGCCAGCGGCGGGCCGACGATGGTCAGCCGGCCGATGCCGTGGCCGACGCGGCGGAACTCGCCCAGCTTCAGGTCCATGCCGCCTTCGAACAGGATGATCGCCACGCCCAGGCCGATCAGCTCGGTCAGTTCGGTCCTGCGACAGCTCAGCTCGATGACGCCGGTGCACCGGCCCGAGCACCAGGCCGGCGGCGATCAGCACGACGATCGCCGGCAGCCGGATCCGCCAGGCCAGCCACTGGCTGGCCAGCCCGGCGGCCAGCACGATCAGCAGCAGGGTGGCGGCATGCATGAGGGTTGGCTGTCCTTCGGCACGCCGCCTGGAACGCATGCCAGCGTGATCGCGGTTCAAACGCGGCGCTCGGCTCGACCATCAGCTTGCGGTACTTGTCTTTGAACAAGGGCGCCTCCTGGGCAAAAAAGAAGGTCAACGCGTTGACCTGGATGCTTGAATATATCGGGCCGCCCTGCGGCGTCGGCAGGGCCGGCTTCGCAGATGCTTCACCAACCTTGACCTTTCGACGGTCATCGCAGGTCGAAGTCGACAGGTCTGCGCTGCCACTCGCTGGCGGCCCCCGATGCAGTTTCCGCCCCGGCGAGATGTGTCGCCGCTCCGGCGGCCACCGCGCCGACGCTACCTGCGAGGTAATCGACAGCATGAACGGCGCGCGTCGCGGTACCCCCATGGCGCACATAGACATTCTCCCGCTGGCCGTCGCGCTCATAATAGGCATCCCCGCGTGTGGATCGTGCATCGGCATCGGCCTGGCGTCGATGAAGCTTCTCGAAGGCGTGGCGCGCCAGCCCTTGCTCGCGAGCGAGCTGCAGATCGAGTACTTCCTGGCCGTGGGCGTCACTGACGGCGCCTTCATCATCGCCACCGGCATCGGCCTGTGGTTTGCTACGGCCAACCCGTTCCCGAAACTGGGAAAAGGATTATCTGACCAGTGCCTTACCCTTTGCTCAAAAAGGTGCACCAGTACAAGCACCTATTGGATTTCTTTATGATCCAAACCCAATCGGAACTGATGGCCTCGGCAATCCACTCGCAGTAGACAAAACTCTTATTATCGGAGCAGACGGCGCGGCAATTACAGCTCCCTCAGGTTCAGCTTTACGTACTGGAAAACATAGACCCCGAGTCAACTGGAATAGATATAGAGGAACTACGTAAAGCAGTACGCTTACAAGAATGGCTCAAAAAAATGCAAGAGCAGGATCACGTTTTACGTGAGTATTTATTGAAGCACACTTCGCCGAACGAGTACCGGATTATACAGCTCAACGCCCCGTTTATCTTTGGTGGCGGAAAAGTCCCTGTACAAATTTCGGAAGTATTACAGAAAACATCTACTTCCGGATACAGAAACCTCTCAGTCTCTGTAACTCCTCAAGGAAATATGAGTGGACACGGTATTGCTGTAGGAAACACCAATCGGTTCAAATCTCGCTTTTCTACCGAACATGGATGGGTAATCGGTATTATGTCCGTTACCCCACGCTCTGCATATCAGCAGCACCTTCAACGTTGTTGGACACACCTCGATCCGTTCGAACATGTGGCCAGAATTCGCTCAACTTGGAGAACAGGAAGTTCTTAACAAAGAAGCCTACTTCGATTTGGAGTAACCTTGAAAACAATGATGATACCTTCGGTTATCAATCTCGCTATGCCGACCTAAAATATCGGAACTCACAAGTCTCTGGAAACTTCAAAGACACATTAGCCTACTGGCACTTCAGAAGGGATCTTCGCCTTTCTGCGCCTGCACTAAACTCTGACTTTGTTACATCAAATCCGCGAGAGGATATATTCGCGGTTATCGACGAGGATGTTGACAACCTTTATGTTCAAGTATTCAACAATGTCAAAGCTATTCGCAAGATGCCTTATCACAACGTGCCTACTCTTTAGCAGCTGCGCAGTGACTTACACAGCATCCTTTTACACTAAACACTTTTTCTCTGTTGCCTCACGGTCACAGGGCAGGAGTGTTTTTACACGACGCACGCCGGAGATCCGTGCGGATGCCTCGCCAGAAATAAATGGAGCTACAGCACCATGTTATTTTCAGTGAGAAGCTATAACTACAAAAAACAACACAATGGAAAATCAATATCGCAAATCGCCTTATGTTCGGCCACTAACTGATGAGATGCTCGAACACAACACACAGCCCTCTCTTACCGTACCGGGAGAGGCTTATTCTATTCAGGAACTATTCGAACCATCCCCCAAACAACGGATTCCCAATAGACACGCTCGTCAAAATCAAACAGGGTTACTACGCAGATGATGCGGATTATGATACGTTCGTTCCAGACCCGGACTTCGATCTAACAGATGCTGAAAACTTGGCTAAAGATTCAGCAGAAACAATCGCGGAAGCCAAGCTCAAAATGGACGAGTCCTCCAAGAAAAGAAAGAAGCATTCTGGGGACACTGAAGCGAGTAAAACGGAAGCAAAAATAACCTCAGAAAGCTCAACCTTAACTGAGGACGAAAGTCCAAAAAACGAGCTAAAACGCCCAATGATTAAAAGCCTCACACATAGTGTAATATACCAACGACTTGATGGTATATTACACTTTCTGACAGGATCAACAAAAAAAGAACGTATCTTTCACTCAAAATAAACTAAAATATGCCTCTCGGACCCGGTGGACAAATAGCCCTACAAGGTGGCGTAGATATCCTCAGGAGTAGTCGGAGAATTTGTTCCAAACGATCATTTAGATTACAAAGAAGCCAACTTAGAACTTGCAAATTATGCATACGATAAAGACCTTTCTATGTGGCATCTTCAGAACCTTTATCGCCATTTGTTCCGCAAGCACAAATGACCCGCTTTAAACAAGCAGGTCTAAATCCTAACTTAATATACGGACAAGGAAATGCTGGAAATGCATCCTCGTCCCCAAGAATGGGACAGGTGCAACAATCACTACATACGACACGAGTACCAAAACTAAACATACTCGGAATGTATAACAATCAGCGACAAGTGGAAGCTGGATTCGAAAAAACCGAAGCTGAAACAGACAGGATTGAAAGAACTGGATTGCTCTTCAGCAGTCAGTATGCTCTCTACAGCAATAGATGTGGAACTTAACAATGCTCGCCTTGCCTTTTGGCAAACTGGCGGAAAACCAATGTCTCGTAGGTATGGCAAAACTGTGCTAAACCCGTATAACTATGACTATCGCAATCTCGGAACGTCAATGCAGCGCAAGTTGGATTCACAACTAATTATCAACAACCTAACAGCAAAAAAACAAATGTTGTTAGATGCAAACATCGAGAATGCATGGCAAAACCTAAAAATGAACCAACAGAAATATGCATGGTATCCCTATCAACAAGGATTCGGTATGGTCAATACAGCCGCAAAGACAGCACTCGGAGCAGTCGGAATCGGAAAAGCTACATCCTTGTTGATGGGAATTGTGCATGCATATTTCCGTTGGTTCATTTTTAGGTTTTGCCATGCATTCTCGATGTTTGCATCTAACAACATTTGTTTTTTTGCTGTTAGGTTGTTGATAATTAGTTGTGAATCCAACTTGCGCTGCATTAACATCGAGTTGCAATAGTCATAGTTATACGGGTTAACAGCAAGGTTTTGCCATACCTACGACACATTGGTTTTCCGCCAGTTTGCCAAAAGGCAAGGCGAGCATTGTTAAGTTCCACATATTTATTTGCTCATCTATAGATACCGACTGTAGTATCAGTTGCTTTGATCCTGTCTGTTTCAGCTTCGGTTTTTTTGCAATCCAGCTTCCACTTGTCACTGATTGTTTGCGTTTCCAAGTATGTTTAGTTTTGGTACTCGTGTCGTATGTAGTGATTGTTGCACCTGTCCATTCTTGGGGACAAGAGGATGCATTTCCAGCATTTCCTTGTCCGTATATTAAGTTAGGATTTAGACCTGCTTGTTTAAAGCGGGTCTGCTTGCGGAGAATTATAAAGGTTCTGAAGATCCCCACATTAGAAAGGTCTTTATCGTATGCATAATTTGCAAGTTCTAAGTTGGCTTCTTTCTGTAATCTAATGTTGCGTTTTTTTTGAACGAGTTTTTCCGAGTACTCCTGAGGCGATATCTACGCCACCTTGTAGGGCTATTTGTCCACCAGATTCCGAGGCATATTTTAGTTTATTTTGAGTGAAAGATACGTTCTTTTTTTGTCGATCCTGTCAATAAGTGTGAGGCTTTTAATCATTGGGCGTTTTAAGCTCGTTTTTTGGATTTTCGTACTCGGTAAGAGTTAAGCTTTTTCTGAGGTTACTTTCACTTTGGTTTACTCGCTTCCGTGTCCCCAGAATGCTTCTTTCTTTTCTTGGAGGACTCGTCCATTTTGAGCTTGGCTTCCGCGATTGTTTCTGCTGAATTTTTAGCCAAGTTTTCAGCATCTGTAGATCGAAGTCCGGGTCTGGAACGAACGTATCATAATCCGGCATCATCTGCATAGTGTAACCCTGTTTGATTTTGACATATCAATGGGACTATTTGTCGATGAGTTCCTGAATAGAATAAGCCTCTCCCATTACGTATTGTAAGGAGGCTGTGTGTTGTGTTTCGAGCATCTCATCAGTTAGTGGCCGAACATAAGGCGACATTTGCGATATTGATTTTCCATTGTGTTGTTTTTTGTAGTTATAGCTTCACCAAAATAACATGGTGCTGTAGCTCCATTTATTTCTGGCGAGGCATCCGCACGGATCTCCCGGGTGTGCGTCGTGTAAAAACACTCCTGCCCTGTGACCGTGAGGCAACAGAGAAATTGTGTTTAGTGTAAAAGGATGCTGTGTAAGTTGCGCAGGTCTAAAGAGTAGGCACGTTGTGATAAGGCATCTTGCGAATAGCTTTGACATTGTTGAAAATATTGAACATCAAAGGTTGTCGACGTCCTCGTCGATAACCGCGAATATATCCTCTCGCGGATTTGATGTAACAAAGTCAGAGTTTAGTGCAGGCGCAGAGGCGATATTCCTTAGCGGGAATTGCCAGTAGGCTAATGTGTCTTTGAAGTTTCCAGACTTGTGAGTTCCGATATTTTAGGTCGGCATAGCGAGATTGATAACCGAAGGTATCATCATCTTTTTCAAGGTTACTCCAATCGAAGTAGGCTTCTTTGTTAAGAACTTCCTGTTCTCAAGTTGAGCGAATTCCGGCCACATATAATCGAATTTATCGAGGCGTGTCCAACAACGTTCAAGGTGCTGCAGTAACGGACATAATACGATTACCCATCCATGTCGGTAAAGCGATTTTGAACCGATTGGTGTTTAGCTACAGCAATCCCGTGTCCTCATATTTCCTTGAGGAGTTACAGAGACTGAGAACATTTTGCGTATCCCGGAAGTAGATGTTTGTAATACTTCCGAAATTTGTACAGGGACTTTTCCGCCACCAAGATAAACGGGGCGTTGAGCTGTATAATCCGGTACTCGTTCGGCGAAGTGTGCTTCGATTGACACGTTGACGTGATCCTGCTCTTGCATTTTTTTCGAGCCATTCTTGTAAGCGTACTGCTTTTACGTAGTTCCTCTATATCTATTCCAGTTGAGCTCGGGGTCTATGTTTTCCAACCAAAACAAATATCTGAGGGAGCTGTAATTGCCGCGCGTCTGCCTCCGATAATAAGAGTTTTGTCTACTGCGAGTGGATTAGAGGCCATAGATTTCCGATTGGGTTTGGATCATAAGAAAATCCAATAGGTGCTTGTACTGGTGCACCTTTTTGAGCAAAGGGTGAGGCACTGGTCAGATAATCCTTTTCTTTCGGGAACGGGTTGGCCGTAGCAAACCACAGGCCGATGCCGGTGGCGATGATGAAGGCGCCGTCAGTGACGCCCACGGCCAGGAAGTACTTGATCTGCAGCTCGCTCGCGAGCAAGGGCTGGCGCGCCACGCCTTCGAGAAGCTTCATCGACGCCAGGCCGATGCCGATGCACGATCCACACGCGGGGATGCCGATCACGAGCGCGACGGCCAGCGGGAGAATTTGCTATGTGCGCCATGGGGGTACTGTGACGCGCGCCGTTCATGCTGTCGATTACCTCGCAGGTAGCGTCGGCGCGGTGGCCGCCGGAACGCGCAACATCTCGCCGGGGCAAGGGAGTTGCATCGGGGCCGCCAGCGAGTGGCAGCGCAGACCTGTTGACTTCGACCTGCGATGACCGTCGAAAGGTCAAGGTTGGCGAAGCATCTGCGAAGCCGGCCCTGCCGACGCCGCAGGGCGGCCCGATATATTCAAGCATCCAGGTCAACGCGTTGACCTTCTTTTTTGCCCAGGAGGCGCCCTTGTTCAAAGACAGATCCGGCAAGCTGATGGTCGAGCCGAGCGCCGCGTTCTGAACCGCGATCACGCTGGCATGCGTTCCAGGCGGCGTGCCTGAGGACAGCCAACCCTCATGGATGCGGCAACCCTGCTTCTGATCGTGCTGGCGGCCGGGCTGGCCAGCCAGTGGGTCTCGTGGCGGCTCGGTCTGCCGGCCATCGTCGTGCTCATCGCCACCGGGCTCGTGCTGGGGCCGGTGACCGGTGTCATCGAACTGCAGCTGTCGCGGACCGAACTGGCCGATCTGATCGGCCTGGGCGTGGCCATCATCCTGTTCGAAGGCGGCATGGATCTGAAGCTCGCCGAGTTTCGTCGCGTCGGCCATGGCATCGGCCGCTTGACCATCGTCGGTCCGCCGCTGGCCTGGTTGCTGGGCAGCCTGGCGGCCCACTACCTCGCCGGCTTGAGCTGGCCGGTGGCCGTGGTGCTCGGCTCGATCCTGGTGGTCACCGGCCCCACCGTCATCTTGCCGCTGCTGCGGCAGGCGCGGCTGAACAAGGAGTCGGCCTCGCTGCTGAAGTGGGAAGGCATCGTCAACGACCCCGTGGGCGTGTTGCTGGCCGTGTTGACCTTCCAGTACCTGACCATTTCCGGCGGCGGGCTGGCCGACACCTTGAGCGGCCTGGCCGCTGCCGTTGCCGCGGCTGCACTGCTCGGCGGGCTGGGCGGGTGGATCACCGGCCGGATGTACCGGCGGGGTGTGGTCCCGGAGCATCTGAAGCCGCCGATCCTGATGGTGCTGGTGCTGGCGGTCTACTGGGTCAGCAACCTGGTGCAGCACGAGGCCGGCCTGCTCAGCGTCACCGTCATGGGCGTCGTCGTCGGCAACATGAAGCTGACCGAGCGCGAAGTGCTGCAGCGCTTCAAGGAAAGCCTGACCGTGCTGCTGTTGTCGGTGCTGTTCATCGTCATTCCGTCACAGCTGCACGTCAGCCAGCTCGAGCTGCTGAACTGGCGCGTGCTGTGGTTCGTGCTGGCGATCCTGTTGATCGTGCGGCCGCTCGCCATCGGCCTGGCCACGATCGGCGCGCCGATGCGCAAGCAGGACAAGCTGCTGCTCGCATGGATCGCGCCCCGCGGCATCGTCGCCGCCGCCACGGCAGGCATCTTCGGGCCGGCGCTGGTGGCTGCCGGCTACCCGGACGCCGAACTGCTGCTGCCCGTGACCTTCCTGGTCATCATTGCCACGGTGCTCGCGCATGGCCTGAGCATCGGCCGCCTGGCCCGGCGGCTGGGCCTGGCCGCCAAGAGCGACAACGGCCTGCTGATCGTCGGTGCGACGCGCTGGTCCTGCGCCTTGGCGAAAGCGCTGAACAAGCTCGGAATCGAGGTCTTGATCGTCGACGGTGTGTACCACCACTTGAAGGAAGCGCGCATGGCGGGCCTCGAGGTCTACTACGGCGAAATCCTGTCCGATCACGCTGAGCACACATTGGAAGCACAGCACCTGAACCACCTGCTGTGCGCCACCGACAACGACTTCTACAACGCGCTGGTCTGCAAGGCCCAGGGCCGCAGGTTCGGCCACCACCGCACCTTCCAGCTCGCCACCCACAAGGCCTCCGGCCAGGGGCTGAGAAGCATGTCGCTGCAGCAACGCGGCTACGACGCCTTCGACCCGCAAGCGAACTTCCAGGTCCTGCACCAGCACATGGACGACGGCTGGACCATTCAGACGTCCAAGCTCACCCCGAGCTATGGCTGGGCCGCGTTGAAGGCCCGCATGGGCAAACCTGGCCAAGACTGGCTGTTGCTGGCGGGCGTCTCACCGAGCGGCACGCTGCGCCTGAACTCCAAGGAGCAACGCTTCAAGCTGGAGGCGGGTTGGAGCGTCGTCTGCTTCGCGCCCGCGCCGGCGACCAATGCAGCCAGTCGCGGTGAGGACTGACGAACGAGCGCTTGTGCCGGGCGCCTCGGTGACCACCTGCAACGAGGGGGTCCGTGACGCGGCGGCGCGGCCCGTCACTCACTCGTGCCGCAGCGCGTCGATCGGGTTCAGCCGCGCCGCCCGGCGGGCCGGGAAGTAGCCGAACAGCACGCCGATGCCGGCCGAGAAGACGAAGCTCAGCAGGTTGACGCCGGGGTTGAACGCGTAGGGCACGTTCATCAAGCCCGACAGGCCGATCGAGGCGGCGGTGGCGAGCACGATGCCGATCAGTCCGCCCAGCGCGGCCAGCACCACGGCCTCGATCAGGAACTGCAGCAGCACCTCGCGCTCCAGCGCGCCGATGGCCAGGCGCAGGCCGATCTCGCGGGTGCGCTCGGTGACGCTGACCAGCATGATGTTCATGATGCCGATGCCGCCCACCAGCAGGCTCACCGCGGCCACGGCACCGAGCAGCGTGGTCATCACCTTGGTCGTGCCCGAGAGCGTATCGGCCAGCTGCTTGGTGTCGAGCACGTTGAAGTTGTCTTCGTCGGTGTCGGCCAGCTTGCGGCGCTCGCGCAGCAGCTGCGTCATGCTGGCCTTGACGCGCGTGCTGTCGCTGCCATCGGCCATCGACACGAGCAAGTCGTTGACCTGGGTATTGCCGGTGATGCGACGCTGCAGCGTCTTGATCGGCATGAAGACCAGGTCGTCCTGGTCGTTGCCGAACGACCCCTGCCCCTTGGAGCCGAGCACGGCGATGATCTCGCAGCTGATCTGCTTGACGCGCAGCGACTCGCCCAGCGCCGGGCTGCTGCCGAACAGTTCGCGCCGCACGGTCTCGCCGATCATGCAGACCGCCGCGCCGGCGCGCTGCTCGGCGTCGGAGAACTCGCGCCCCTGGGCCAGCGTCCAGTTGCCGATGCTGAGCCACTCGTTGGTGCTGCCGGTGATGGTGCTGGCCCAGTTGCGGCCGTTGGCCACCAGCGTGCCGCCCGTGCGCGATTGGGGGGCTGCGGCCGCGACGCCACCGATCTGGGTGGCGATGGCCTCGGCGTCGCCGTCCTTGAAGAAGGGCGCGCTGGAACTGCCGCTGCCCGGACCCATGCGCTGGCCCGGGCGGACCTGCAACAGGTTGGTGCCCAGCCCCGAGATCTGGTTCTGCACCGACACGGTGGCGCCGTTGCCCACC
This sequence comes from uncultured beta proteobacterium, assembly GCA_963706685.1. Taxonomy (GTDB): domain Bacteria; phylum Pseudomonadota; class Gammaproteobacteria; order Burkholderiales; family Burkholderiaceae_C; genus CADEEN01. The sequence goes on along the minus strand of CAVPMY010000012.1, from coordinate 102,285 downwards.
GTGACCATCGTGATGACCGCGCTGACGCCGATCACGATGCCCAGGATGGTGAGGAAGGAGCGCATCAGGTTGCGCCGGATCGAACGCAACGCGAGCAGGAGCGTGTTGAGCCACATGGTCAGCCCGCTCCCATGGCCGTGGCCACGTGTCCGGCCCGCAGCCCGACCGGGTCGGGGTTGCGCTCGTCGCTGGCCACCACGCCGTCGACGAAGCGCACGATGCGCCGCGCGTAGGCGGCCATCTCGGCTTCGTGCGTGACCATCAGCACGGTGATGCCCTGGTCGGCGTTCAGGCGCCAGAGCAGGTCCATGATTTCCTTGCTGCGCGGCGGTGTCGAGGTTGCCGGTGGGCTCGTCGGCCAGCAGCACGGCGGGCTCGGTGACGATGGCGCGTGCGATCGCCACGCGCTGTTGCTGCCCGCCCGAGAGTTCGCCCGGCGTGTGGTGTCCCCAGCCCTTGAGGCCGACCTGTTCGAGCGCGCGCGCGGCCATCGCATGGCGCTGTGCGGCGGGCTCGCCGCGGTAGATCAGCGGCAGCTCGACGTTTTCCTGCGCCGAGGTGCGCGCCAGCAGGTTGAAGCCCTGGAAGACGAAGCCGAGGTAGCGCCGGCGCAGGCGGGCGCGCTCGTCGCGGCTGAGCGACTGCACCTGCACGCCCTCGAACTCATAGGTGCCGGTGGTCGGTGTGTCCAGGCAGCCCAGGGTGTTCATCGCGGTGGACTTGCCCGAACCGCTGGGGCCCATGATGGCCACGAAGTCACCCTTGCTGGATGTCCAGGTCCACGCCCTTGAGCGCCTGGAACGCCGTCTCGCCGCGTGCCGTAGACCTTGGTGATGCCGCGCAGACGGATCAGCGGCGGCGCCTGGCGGGTTTCGGGCTCTCCGTCATGATGCGGCGCCTGCGCTGCGCTGGTCGGTGATGACGGCCATGCCGGGCCTGAGCTGGTCGCCGCTGACCTCGGTCATGCGGCCGTCGCTGATGCCGGTCTGCACCTGCACGGCCACCGGCTGGCCGTCCTGCAGCACCCAGATCTGGCGCGTGCCCGGGGCCTTGCTCTCGGTGCCGGCCACCTTGGTGCTGCTGCTGCGCGGCGGGCGCGGCATCATCTTGGACAGGATGCTGCTTCCGCCCGAAGAGGTGCTCGCCGCGGCGGCCGTGGTGGGCGAGAAGCGCAGCGCGGTGTTGGGCACCAGCAGCACATCGTTGCGCTCGGTCGCGACGATGGTGGCCACCGCCGTCATGCCGGGGCGCAGGGCGAGGTCCTGGTTGTCCACGTCGAGCGTGGCCACGTAGGTCACCACGTTGTTGGTGGTGGTCGAGCCGAAGGCCACGCGGCTGATGGTGGCCGGGAAACGGCGCGAGGGGTAGGCGCTGACGGTGAAGCTGGCCTTCTGCCCTTCCTTCACCGAGCCCACGTCGGCCTCGTCGACGCTGGCTTCGAGCTGCAGCTGGGTCAGGTTCTCGGCCACGGTGAACAAGGTCACGGCCTGCAGCGACGCGGCCACCGCGTTGCCCGGATCGACCGAGCGGCTGAGCACCACGCCGTCGATGGGCGAGCGGATCGAGGCCTTGGAGAGATTGGTCTCATCCGTCGAGAGCGTGGCCTTGGCCACGCCGACGTTGGCACCGGCGCTGGCTTCGTTGGCCTCGGCGCGCGCCAGCGCGGCGCGCGCGGTGTCGAGTTCGGTCGGCCGAAGGCACCTTGCCGCCCGAGAGCTTGAAGACTTCCTCCAGGCGCGCCAGGCTGGCGCGGGATTCGGTGACGGTGGCCTTGCTCTGCGCGAGCTGGGCCTGCGCGGCGGCGAGCGAGGCGCGCGAGCGGGTCACCTGGTCGCTGAACTTCGACGCATCCAGCTCCACCATCACCTGGCCAGCCTTGACGCGGTCGTTCACGTCCACCAGCACGCGCTTGACCGTGCCCGAGAGCTCGCTGCCGACATTCACCGAGCGCGTCGGCTGCAGCGTGCCGTTGGCCGAGACGCTGAGCGTGAGATGGCCCTTGCGCAGCTCGGTGGTCACGTAAGCGGGCGCGGCCTTGCTGGCGCTTTGTGCCTGCCAGTAGTAGACACCGCCGGCCACGATCAGCAGGGCGACCAGGCCGATCCAGAGCGAACTGCGCTGCCACCAGCGCGGCGGATGGTCCTCGCCCAGCAGGGTTTGCAGGTCGGTGGGAGGGGCGGTTTTCTTGTTCATGGCGTGGCAGTGGGTGTCAGTTCGCAACGGCGTGGCTCGTCCGGCGGACCGTCGCTGGCGAGGTGGCGACGGGGGCGATGGGGGCGCCGGATGCGCTGTCGGGCGTCCAGCCACCGCCCAGCGCCCTGTACAGACGAACGTGGTTGGCACTCAGGCTGGCCTGCGTGATGGCCACGCTGTCCTGGGCCGACAGCAGGGTGCGCTGCGTGCCGAGCACGGTGGCGAAATCGATCAGGCCGCTCTCGTAGCGCTGGCGTGCCAGCAGCTCGGCGTTGGCCGCGGCGGTGGCAGCGGCCTGCAGCCGCATCAGACGCTCGCTGTCACCCTGGATGGCGACCAGTGCGTCCTCCACGTCCTGCAGTGCGGTGAGCACGGTGTCGCGGTAGCTCGCACGGGCCTGGTCCAGCGCCGCTTCCTGGGCACGCACCTGGGCCTGGGCTGCGCCGCCGTCGAACAGCGGCGCCGACACGCTGGCCAGCAGCGACCTGACCAGCGACGCGCTGTCGGTGAGGCTGCCCAGCGTCAGCGACGAAAGGCCGAGCGAGCCACTCAGGCTGAAGCTCGGGTAGCGCGCCGCATCGGCCACCGCCACGCGCGACCACGCCGAGCGCACCTTCAGCTCGGCGGCGCGCACGTCGGGCCGCTGGCGCAGCGTGTCGGCGGGAAAGGCCAGGGCCAGATCGGCCGGGGCGGGCGGGATCGGTGCGGCGTCGCCCAAGGTGGTGTTCAACGTACCCGGGGCTTGCCCGGTCAGCACGGCCAGCGCGTTCAAGGTCTGGGCCACGCTGGTTTGCAGCGCGGGAATCTGGGCCTGCGTCTGTTCGGCGGCGCTGACTGCCTGCTCCACGTCCAGCGACGAGACCAGACCGGCCTGGGCACGCCAGCGTGTGATCTGCAGCGTTTCGGTTTGTGTGGCCAGATTGCTGCGCGCAATGGCCAGCCGGGCCTGCAGGCCGCGCAGGTTGATGTAGCTGGACGCCACCTCGGCGGCGAGGGATACCTGCACGCTCGCCAGGCTGGCGGCCGAGGCCTGCGCGTCGGTTTCGCTGGCGTTGGCCGCAGCGCGGTTGCCACCGAAGAGGTCGGGCTCCCAGCTGGCGCCCACGCTGGCCCTGAACGCATTGCTGGTGCCGCTGCTGTCCGATCGACTGCGTTGCGCCGATCCCGAAACGCTCACCGATGGGCTCAGGCCCGCTCGCGCCACCTCGGCCAGCGCACGTGACTGGCGCAGCGCCGCCTGCGCGCTCTGCACGCTGGTGTTGGCCTCGAGTGCCTTGGTGATCAAGTCGGCGAGGGCGGGATCGTCGAAGCGTTGCCACCAGGCGGACAAGTCAGTGGCCGATTCACCTGCGCGTGCCGCGCCGGTTGACCATTGCGTCGGCACATCTCTCGGCATCTCTGTCGCCGCGGGGTCCGGCAAGCTGGCGCAGGCTGTCAACAAGACGGCCAAGGCGATGGGCCAAAGTCTTGGGCCCATCGGGCGGGCGGAGCGCGGTGCCATTCTCGGCTTCATGTGGGCTGATCAGCGTGGGCTGTAGAGTGAAGATCAATTGTGCACTGCAGCATTTCGCGTATGTCGGCCGTGTGTGAAGCTTCGGTAAAGAGGGCCGGTTTTCAGGGCTTGGTCGATGTTGGAAACGGCCACGCTGCCCGTGGGCGCAGCTGGGTTCGAGCTGCAGCCGCCGCAGGGTCTGCCGGCGCGCGGACCGGCACTGCTACTTCGCGCCGATCACGTCCGCGCTCACGCCCGCCTTGCCGCGCAGCCGCGTCACCAGCCGCATGAACTTCTCGCGCCAGATCTCGATCGAGTCGTAGAAGCTCGGGATGACGAGCAGCGTCAGCAGCGTCGAGGTGATGACGCCGCCGATGATGGCCACGGCCATCGGGCGGTAGAACTCGCCGCCCTCGCCGACGCCGATGGCCACCGGCATCATGCCGGCGACCAGCGCGAAGGTGGTCATCAGGATCGGCCGGAAGCGCTTGCGGCCGGCGTGCATCAGCGCCTCTTCGCGCTCGACGCCGGCGCGCTCCTCGTTGCGTGCGGCGTCGAGCAGCAGGATGGCGTTCTTGGCCACCAGCCCCATCAGCATGATGACGCCGATGAAGCTCATCAGGTTGAGCGTGTTGCTGGTCAGCAGCAGCGCCGTGACGACGCCGATCAGCGACAGCGGCAGCGAGAACATCACCGGCAGCGGCGCGGTGAAGCTGCCGAACTGCACGACCAGGATCAGGTACATCAGCATCACGCCGGCCACCAGCGCCACGGCCATGCGGCCGAACACCTCCTGCTGGTCGCGCGAGCCGCCGGCCAGCTCGAGCCCGTAGCCCGGCGGGTAGGTCATGGCGTTGGCGATCTTCAGCGCGTCGGCGGTGACCTCGCCCGACGAGCGGCCCTGGGCGTTGGCCGAGACGGTGATCTGGCGCTTGCCGTCGCTGTGCTGGATCTGGCTCGGCGCCTTGCCGACGGTGATGGTGGCAATCTGCTCGAGCGGCACGATCTGGTTGGCGCCGCCGACGGCCACCGGCAGGCGCTCGATGTTGCTGGCATCGACGCGGTCCTCCGGCGCCAGGCGCACCGCCACGTCGCGCGTTTCACCGGTCGGGTCCACCCAGTCGCCGACCTCGACGCCGGCAAAAGCCACGCGCAGCGCCTGCGCGGCGTCGTTGGCCGAGATGCCGAGCGCGTTGGCCAGGCCGCGGTCGAGCTCGATCTTGAGTTCGTTCTGCGGGTCCTGCTCGGACAAGCCGACATCGGCCGCGCCCGGCACCTGGCGCAGCCTGGCCATGAACTCGCTGGTGATCTCGAGCAGCTGGCGCGAATCGGGGCCGGTGAAGCGCACCTGCACCGGCTTTTGCGCGCCGAGGTTGAAGTCCTCCAACACAACGTACTCGGCGCCGACCAGGCGCGCCGTCAGCGCGCGCAGGTCCTTGGCGATCTCGCGGTGCGAGCGCTTGCGCGCGATGCTCTTGCCGATGTCCACGTAGACGCGGCCGCCGTTCGGGTTGACATAACTGTTGGTGGCCTTGGTCTCCGCCAACGTGCGGGCCAGGGTCGACGCGGCCTCGACCTTGAGCCGCGCGTAGTCCAGGCTCGACGAAGCCGGTGTGCGCACGTCGATGGCCAGCACGCCCGCGTCCGACGCCGGCAGGAAGCTCGAGCCGCCGAACTTGAACTGCAGCCCAATGGCCGCGGCGAAGGTGGCGACGGCCAGGAAGAACATCCAGCGCCGGTGGTGCAGCGCCCAGGCGATGACGTCGCCGTAGCGGTCGGCCTGGTGGTCGAACCAGGTATTGAAGGATTGGAGAACACGGCTGAAGCCGTGTCTGGTGGCTTTGTGGTGGCCGGGAGGGTCGCCCCAGTAGGCCGACAGCATCGGGTCGAGCGTGAACGAGATGAACAGGCTGACCGCCACCGAGGCCACGACCGTGATCGCGAACGGCCGGAACCACTGCCCCGAGATGCCGTCCATGAAGGCCACCGGCACGAACACGGCGACGATCGAGAACGTGGTGGCGGCCACGGCCAGCCCGATCTCGGCGGTGCCGTTGAGCGCCGCGCTGACGCGATCGGCACCGCGCTCGAGGTGGCGCACGATGTTCTCGCGGACGACGATCGCGTCGTCGATCAGCACGCCGATGGCCAGCGACAGGCCGAGCAGGCTCATGAAGTTGAGCGTGAAGCCGGCCAGCCAGACGGCGATGAAGCTGGCGATGACCGACGTCGGCAGCGACAGCGCGGTGATCAGCGTCGAGCGCCACGAGTTGAGGAAGATGTAGACCACGAACACCGTCAGCACGGCGCCGAATGCCAGCGCGTGGATGACGTTGTCCAGGCTGTTCTGTGCGTCCTTGCCGCCGTCCTGCGTCACCTCGAGCGCGCTGCCGGCAGGCAGCGTCCTGCGGATCTCGTCGACGGTCTTGCGCACCTCGTTGGCGACGCTGACCGTGCTGGCATCGCGCGAGCGCGCCACCGACAGGCCGACATTGGGCCGGCCGCTGCGAAACGAGTGCCCGGTGACTTCGGCGAAGCCGTCGCTGATGGTGGCCACCTGGCCGAGCCGCAGCAGCTCGCTGCCGCGGCGGCGGACCACGATCTGCTCGAACTCGGACGGTGTCTCGATGCGGCCGACCAGGCGGATGCTCTGGTCCTCCAGCGCGCCGCGCACCTTGCCCACCGGCGCCGTGGTGTTCTGTGCACGCAGCGCGTTGACGATCTCGGCCACCGAGATCGAATACTCGCGCAGCTTCGCAGCGTGCAGCAGCACCGACAGCTCGCGCCGCAGCGCGCCGTTGACGTTGACGGTGGACACGCCCGGCAAGCCGCGAAAGCGGTCGGCCAGCGTGTCCTCGGCCAGGCGCGAGATGTCGGCATGGCTTTGCACCGTCGACGACAGCGCGATTTGCATGATCGGCTGCGCGCCCGGGTCGGCGCGCGTGATCACCGGCTCGCGGATCTCCAGCGGCAGCTTGTAGCGCACCGTGCCGATGGCGTTGCGCACCTCGTCGGCGGCCTCGATCAGGTTCTTGGAGAAGGCGAAGAAGATCTGGAACTGCGCGCTGCCTTCGCGGGCCGTGGCGTTCAGGCGGTCGACGCCGGAGATCGACAAAAACAGCTTGTCGAGCCGGGTCACGATCTCGCGCTCGACGGTATCGGGCGACGCACCGGGGTAGGTGATCGTCACCACCAGCAGCGGCGGCTCGATATCCGGGAACTGGTTGACGCGCAGCTTGGACAGCGCGAGCAGCCCCAGGCCCATCAGGCCGATGATGATGACGACCATCGCGATCGGCCGCTTGACGCTGAAGTTGGACAGGAACATGGCGCTTCAGCCTTCGCTGCTCACTTCGGCGCCGCCGCCGCGACCGGCTTGGCCATTTCAATCCGTTGGCCGTCAACCAGGGCGTCGCCCGGATGGCGCAGCACGATGTCGCCATCGGCCAGGCCGCTCTTCAATTCGAACTCGCCGCTGCGCTCGTCGCGCGCGCCCAGTTGCACCGCCACCTTCTCGATGCGGCCGTCCTTGACGCGCCAGACATGGGTCGTTTCGCCTGCAGTCCCGGCCGCGGCGCTGCGCACGACAGAGCTTTCGGCCAGGCGCGCCACGGCCGGGCCGCCGCCGGCGATGCGGCCTTCGGCATAGAGCCCGGCCACGCGCGGCGCCTTGACGCCGTCGGCAAAGGCCACCAGCACTTCGACCTGGCGCGTGGTGGCATTGGCGGTGGCGTCGATGCGCTTGACGGTGCCGGCAAATGCCTCGTCGCCGAAGCCGTTGACGCGAAAGCTCACGCCTTGCCCGAGTTTCACGTCGTCCAGGCGGTCGGCCGAGATCAAGCCCTCGAAGCGCATGCTGCGCGGGTCGATCACCTTGACCAGTTCCTTGCCGATCTGCGCCGTGTCGCCGACCGAGGCCTTGCGCTCGCTGACCACACCGTCGAACGGCGCGCGCACTTCGGTGCGGCGCAGTTGCTGCTGCGCAGCGGCGACCCGCGAGCGCGCGGCCACGAGTTCGCTGCGTGCGCTGTTGCGCCGGCCCTCGGCATCGTCGAGCGCCTGCACCGATGTCATGCCCTGCGCCTGCAGCGTCTTCAGGCGCGCAACCTGGCGCTCGGCCTGCTCGAAGGCCTGCGCCGCAGCCCGTGCGCCGGCCTCGGCCGACTGCAGCGACTCACGGATCGCCGTGTCATCGAGGCGCATCAACAAGTCGCCGCGCTTGACGGTCTCGCCGTTGTCTTTGAGCACGCCGGTCACCACGGCGGCCACCTCGGCGCGCAGGTCGGCTCGCATTTCAGGCTGGATCGAGCCGGTCACCACCGGCCCGTTGCCGCTGCCCGCCGTCGTCACCTTGCTCAGGTCTTCCGGCGACAGCAGCAACACCGGGGCAGAGGCTGCATCGGCGACCGCGGCGCTCACGGCCGCCGAAGCGGCACCGGCCACAGGCGCGGCGCCATCGCCCCCTTGCTTGCCGCAAGCTGTCATCAACAAAGCAGCAGCGCACAGCGCAGCCAGGCGAAGCAAAAGCATCTCGGGATCTCCGCAGAACATTGGTGGCGCCGTGGGTTGGCGCAGGCCATAACCGACAAGCTTAACTGCCGAGCGCTGCAAGACGCGACCTCGGTGCGACGAACCGGCCCCGCGACGGTTCACGCCGCCGCTGGCGCAGCGTGGCCGACGCTTCAGCGAGCCAGCAGCGTCACGACACCGGCCCGCGCCCGCTGGTGTGCGCCATCAGTGCCAGCACATGCGCATGATCGCCGTTGACCATCGGCCACTCGAAGCGCCAGCTCCAGTTCTCTGCCCCGAGCGTGCCCGGCAGGTTCATGCGGTGCTCGCTCGGCAAGCCGATCACGTCCTGCAGCGCAAACACCGCCAGCCTGGACACCGAGTTCATGCAGGCGCGGATCGCCGCCCAATGAAAACTCTCGGCGTCACAGGCCAGGTAGCTGCCGGCGAAGTGGCGCTCGGCCTCGCTGGCCTTGTCCCACCAACCACGGGCGGTATCGGTGTCGTGCGTGCTGGTGTAGACGATGTTGGCCGGCACGAAGTTGTGCGGCAGGAACTCATGCGTGCCATCACCGCCGAAGGCGAAGATCAGCACCTTCATGCGCGGGAAGCCGCAGGCCGCGATCAGCGCCACCACGTCGGGGGTGATCAGTCCCAGGTCTTCGGCAATGATGGGCAACTTGCCGAGTCGCTTTTCGATGGCCGTGAACAGCGACAAGCCGGGCCCGGAGGCCCAATGCCCGGCGCGTGCGGTCTGGCTGTCAGCCGGGATGACCCAGTAGCCGGCAAAGCCGCGGAAGTGGTCGATGCGCACGATGTCGGCCTGCTCGAGCGCATGCTGCACGCGCAGCGCCCACCACGCGTAGTCCTCCTTGGCCATGCGCTCCCACTTGTACAGCGGGTTGCCCCAACGCTGGCCTTCGGGGCCCAGGTCGTCAGGCGGCGCGCCGGCCACCGCCACCGGCATGCCTTCGGCGTCGAGTTCGTACAGATCCTGCCGCGACCAGACATCGGCGCTGTTGTCGGCGACATAGATCGGGATGTCGCCGATCAATCGCACGCCGCGCTCGTTGGCGTAGGCCTTGAGCGCATGGCACTGCGTGTCCCAGCACCATTGCACGAAGCGCCAGAAGTCGATCTCCTGCGCATGTTGCGTGCGCGCCCGCGCCAGCGCCCTCTTGTCGCGCTTGCGCAGCGGCCGCGCCCACTGCCACCACGGCGTGCTGCCGTGGGCGTAGAACAGGGCCATGAACAAGGCGTAGTCGTCGAGCCACGGCGCTTCCTGCTGGCACCAGGCGGTGAAGGCCGTGCGTTGATCGGCATCGGCGCGCGAGAAAAAGCCGCGCGCGGCGCGGCGCAACTGCTCGTCGCGCCACGGAATGACGCGGCTGAATTCGACGCGCGCACTCGAGAAGCCTTCGGCCGGCGGCGTGATCGTGTCCAACCATCCCCGTTCGACCAGCGGCTCCAGCGCCACCATCAGCGGGCTGCCGGCAAACGCCGACGGACTCTGGTAGGGCGAGTCGCCGGGCCCGACCGGCGTCGTCGGCAGCCATTGCCACAGGGTCTGCTTGGCGCTGGCCAGCCAATCGACGAAGCGATAGGCGTCGGCACCGAAATCGCCGATGCCGTGCGGGCCGGGCAGCGAGGTGATGTGCAGCAGGACGCCGGCGGCGCGTTGTTGAGAGTTCATGTCAGTGCGTGCCGGGCCGTCCCAAGCGCACTGGCGCCCCCTCGGGGGGCAGCGAACGGAGTGAGCGTGGGGGCTGTTTCATCCTAGTCGGAAAGATCGCGCAACACGATCAGCGAGTGCGCGGGCACGGACAACGGTTTGTGCGGCCGCACCGCCGTGAGTTCGCCCGAACTGTCGAGCGCGATCTGCCAATCACCGCTTGGCAACGTGAACGGCGACGGCGTGGTTTCGGGGTTGAAGGCGATCAGCAGGTGGCCGCAGCCGCCGCCATGGGCTCGCACTTCGGTGGCGTTCTTCGGCGAGGCGTCGATGCGGCAAGCGAAGGCATGCTGCGCGCCGTCATGCCAATCATGAACCTGCATGACATGGCCCGACGGCGCCAGCCAGGCGATGCTGCGCTCGCCGGCCGGCGCCGGCACATGCTCGAACCAGCGCCCATGGCGCAGCGCCGGTTCTTCGCGGCGCAGCAGCAGCACGCATTGCACGAAGGCCATCAGTTCGCGGTCGGCGTTGGCCCAATCCAGCCAGCCGATCGGGTTGTCCTGGTTGTAGGCGTTGTTGTTGCCGCCCTGGCTGTTGGCAAACTCGTCGCCGGCCAGCAGCATCGGCGTGCCCTGCGCCAGCAGCAGCGTGGCCAGCAAGGCGCGGCGCACGCGAGCGCGGATGGGCTCGGGGATCACGGCAGCGATCTCGTCATCGCGGCCATCGCGGTTGTCTTCGCCGTTGCCGTGATTGCGTTTGCGGTCAAAGGCCGTGAAGTCCGCCGTGGTGAAGCCATCGTGCACGGCGATGTAGTTGACGCTGGCCAGCGGCGAGCGCTGGCCGTGGTGGAACAGGTCGTTGCTGGCGGTGAAGCGGCGTGCGAACTCGCCGCGGCTGACGCTGCGCTTCAACCAATAGTGGCGCACGGTGTCGCGGAACTTGTCGTTCCAGTCGCGCCAGCGCGCAGGAAACCGGCCCACCTGGTAGCCCTCGGGCCCCAGGTCCCAGGGCTCGGCGATCATCAGCGCGCGAGCCAGGATCGGGTCTTGCGCCAGCGCGGTGAAAAACGGCGCGTGCACATGGAAATGCTGGTGCGTGCGGCCGAGCACGGTGGCCAGGTCGAAGCGGAAGCCATCGACACCCATCTCCTGCACCCAGTAGCGCAGCGAGTCGAGCACGAATTGCGTGACCCGCGGGTGGGCGACGTTGAGCGTGTTGCCGCAACCCGTCCAATTCTCGTTGCGGGCCTTGTCGTGTTGCTGCAGGCGGTACCAGCTGGCGTTGTCGAGGCCGCGCATGCTGAGCGTGGGTCCGATCTCGCTGCCCTCGGGCGAATGGTTGTAGACAACGTCGAGCACGACCTCCAGGCCCTGGTCGTGCAGCGCCGCCACCATGGCGCGGAACTCGTCGGCCACTGCCGTCGGATCGCTGCGATCGCAGGCGGCATAGCGCGGGTCGGGGCAGAAGAAGCCGAGCGTGTTGTAGCCCCAGTAATTGACCAGGCCCGTGTCATGCAGATGCGGCTCGTCGAGGTGGTAGTGAACCGGCAGCAGTTCGAGCGTCGTGACACCGAGGGCCTTGAAGTGCTTGATGGCCGCCGGGTGGGCCAAGCCGGCATAGGTGCCGCGCAGCGTGTCGGGCACATCCGGCAATTGCATGCCGAAGCCCTTGACGTGCAACTCGTAGATCACCTGGTCGCGAGCGGCCATGCGCGGCGCGTTGTGTGCGCCGGCCGCGGGCTGCGGCGGCGGCGCGACGCGTGCCTTGAGCGCCTGCACCGCGTTGTCGCGCGTGTCCAACGAGCGCGGGCCATCGGGGTGGCCGACCTCGTAGCCGTGATGCTCTGCTTGCCAGGCAAAGCGGCCGACAATCTCGCGCGCCCAGGGGTCGAGCAACAGCTTGTGCGGATTGAAGCGGTGGCCGTGCTCGGGCTTGTAGGGGCCGTGGGCACGCAGTCCGTAGACCAGGCCGGGTCCGACGCCGTCGACAAAGCCGTGGAAGACGCCGTCGGTGGGGCCGTGCAGCGCGTACTTCTTCAGCTCCCTGGCGCCACTCGAGTCGAACACGCAGAGCTCGATCTTCGTGGCGTGGTCTGAAAAGACAGCGAAGTTGACGCCGCCATCGCGGGCCAGGGCGCCGAAGGGTTCGATGCGGCCTTCCTGAACTTGTTCTGGGAGCTTCACGGGTTACTGCTGGGACGTGGTGTCGATGCCGCGATTCTGCGGGCGATCGCCGGCCAGGAGCGTGAACCTGTGCGCGGCCAGTGCGGCGTTCAGCGTCGCGTCGGCGCCACCCAGATCTTCTCCACGTACTGCCGAATCGTTCGATCCGACGAGAAGGCGCCCATCGCCGCGACGTTCTTGATCGCACGCTCGGCCCACGCTGCACCGTCCTTCCACAAGGCATCGACGCGGCCCTGCGTGGCCACGTAGTCGGCGAAGTCGGCCATCAGCATGTAGGTGTCGCGGTTGAGCAGACCGTCGATCAGCCCCCGGTAGCGCTCGTGCTCGCCGGGCGAGAAGGCGCCACCGGCAATCGCGTCGAGCACGTTCTTGAGTTGATGGTTCTCCTCGACGTACAGGCGCGCGTCGTAGCCCAGCGACTTCATGCGCGCCACCGCGTCGGCACGCAGCCCGAAGACGAACATGTTGTCTTCGCCCATGGCCTGCGCCATCTCGATGTTGGCGCCGTCCCAGGTGCCGATGGTGGTGGCGCCATTCAACGCGAACTTCATGTTGCCGGTGCCCGAGGCTTCGGTGCCGGCCGTGGAAATCTGCTCGGACAGGTCGGCCGCCGGCAGGATCACCTCGGCCAGCGAGACGCTGTAGTTGGGCAGGAAGACGAGCTTCAACTTGTCGCCGATGCGCTGATCGCTGTTGATCACCCGCGCCACGTCGTGGATCAGGTTGACGATGGTCTTGGCAGTCAGGTAGGCGCTGGCCGCCTTGCCGGCGAAGATGACCGTGCGCGGCACCCAGTGCGCATGCGGATGCTCGACGATGGCCTGGTAGCGTGCGACGACATGCATCAGGTTGAGCAGCTGGCGCTTGTACTCGTGGATGCGCTTGATATGCACATCGAACATGCTTGCCGGGTCGATGACGATGCCGAGCTCGCGCCGCACCAGCGCGGCCAGGCGCCCCTTGTTGGCGTGCTTGGCCTTGTTGAACGCGCTTTGCACCGTCTTCAAGTGCGCGCGTTTGGCCAGGTGCGCGAGCTGGTCGGCATCCGCACGCCAGCTCTCGCCGATCTGCGTGTCGATGACGGCCGACAGTGCCGGATTGGCCTGCATCAGCCAGCGCCGCGGCGTCACGCCGTTGGTGATATTGGTGAAGCGCTCGGGGTAGAGCTTGGCCAAGTCGGCAAAGATGGTCTTGACCATCAAGTCGGAGTGCAGCGCCGAAACGCCGTTGACCTTGTGCGACGCCAGCACCGACAGGCTGGCCATGCGCACACGGCGCTGGCCGTGATCGACACTTTCGTCGATCAGCGACAGTCGGCGCACCAGGTCTTCATCGCCCGGGAAACGAGAACGGATTTCCTCGAGGAAGCGCCGGTTGATCTCGTAGACGATCTCCATGTGCCGCGGCAGCAGCTCCTCGAACAGCGGCACCGCCCAGGTTTCCAGGGCCTCGGGCATCAGCGTGTGGTTGGTGTAGCTCACCGCCTGCTGGGTGACCTTCCAGGCCTCGTCCCAGGTCAGGCCCTGCTCGTCGATCAACAGCCGCATCAGCTCGACCGGCACCAGCGCCGGATGCGTGTCGTTCAGGTGCACCGTGTTCTGGCGGCCGAAGTCGTGCAGCGCGCGGCCTTCGCGCAGGTGGCGCGCCAGCATGTCCTGCAGCGAAGCACTGACCAGCAGGTACTCCTGCTTCAAGCGCATTTCGCGGCCGGCGTGCGTGCTGTCGTCCGGGTACAGCACCCAGTTGAGCATGTCGGCCGACAGGCGCTCGCGGCCCGAGGCCAGGTGCTCTCCGCGGCAGAAGGCGGCGAAGTCGATCGGGTGCTCGCTGGCGGCATGCCATTGGCGCAGCGTCGACACGCGATCGGTGTTGTGGCCGGGAACGATGAAATCGAACGCGGTGGCGATCACGCGCTCGGCGGGCACCCAGGTTCGCCGGTTGGGGCCCGTGCCGTCGGCCTGCACGCGGCCGCCGAAGCCGATGAACCAGCGCAACTCGGGACGATGGATCTCCCAGGGGTTGCCGCGCTTCAACCAATCGTCGGGCTCCTCCACCTGGCGGCCGCCGGCAATCTGCTGCGCGAACATGCCGTACTGGTAGCGTACGCCGTAGCCGAAGGACGGCAGGCCGAGCGTGGCAAACGAGTCGAGGAAGCAGGCGGCGAGCCGGCCGAGGCCGCCATTGCCGAGCGCCGCATCGGCCTCGCGCTCGATCATGTCCGGCAGCGGCGTCCCGGCGGCCTGCGTCGCCTCGCGCAACGCCGTTTCCAGACCGAGCGCAGCCACGGCGTTGCCGAGCGCGCGGCCCATCAGGAACTCCATCGACAAGTAGTGCACCCGGCGCGCCGTGGTGTTGACACTGTCCTGCTGCTGCGTGCGCACCCAGCGCTCGGCCAGCAGCGAGCGGCTGGCATGCGCCGCGGCCCACAGCATCGACTCGGGCGTGCCGACGTCGCAACGCTGCGCCAGTTCGCGCTCCACGATGGCGTGAAAGGCGGCAGCGAGTTGCGATGGCGAGGCCGCGGCCTTCTTCTTCTTCGTTGCGGTCTTGGTCGAACTGGTCATGACAGACTTCTTCTGGGGCCGCGTGGCCGTTGGGTTGCGGCGCTGTTGGGCAGGCGTCGAAGATGGCGCGAACTTCGACTTTGACGCCATCCGGCATCCTACTTTGGTCAGGCCCGAGATATCGAACGAGCCATCGATTTATTCAGAGCAAGTTCGACGCCCACGCCCATGGCGTTGGACTGCGCTAGGCCTGCGTGAATCGCGCAGCGTCGAGCGTCCAGACGCAGACCGACGCGAAACTCGCGTCGCCGCCGGCGGCGTAGAGCAAGGCGCCGCGGCTGCTGTCGTTGGGAAAGATCTGCGCGCTGATGACCGTGCTGCCGTCGTCGGCAAAGACCTCGACCGATGCCCAATCGACCCAGACGCGCAGATTGCGCGGCGGCGTACACGGCGCTTCGCTGCGCGCGACGAAGCCGGCATCGTCGCCCGGGATATGGCCCGAACGTCCACGATCGATGTAGAGAACGCTGCGCGCCGGGTAGTAGCCGACGCGCGTGTACTCCTCGCCCCCGGTCCGCAGGTGCAGTTGCCAGCCGACGCCGGGCTCGATGCCGTCGAGGTGGATCTCCAGCGCGCGGCCATCGGCTTCGTCGGGCAACAGCGCGCGGCCCTTGCCGCGCGCCAGCGTCATGCGGCCATGTTCGAAGCGCTCGCGGCGCAAGCCTCGCAATGCCGGCACCGGGAACTGGCGCAGGTGCAGGTAGCCGTCAGCGCCTCGAGCCAGCGAGATCTCGCGTGGCAGTGTCATCGAACCGCGCCACGGCCGCGTGGCCACCTGGCGCGCATAGCGGCGGTTGTTCATGCGCGCGATCCAGATCGGCCAGCCGGGCAGACCCGCCCACGACAGCGCGGCGTGGAAGTCGGCACCATGGTCGGCCAACGCGCCGCCGTGAGGGGTGCTGCGCGCATCGAGCGTGAAGCACTCGCCGTCAAAATCGCCGAAGAACAGGCGCGTGCCACAACCACCCGACAGGCCTGGATCGAGGCGATCGAGCAGATCGATCTTGAGCATCCACGTGCTGCGCTCGCCTGGCACCGGCAGCTCGATCAGGTCGGGGCTCTCCCAGGTGCTGCGCCAGTCGCCCGGCAGCGGCAGGCTGAAGCGGCTGGTTTCGCTCCAGCATTTCAGGTCATGCGAGGTGAAGAAGACGACGCAACGCTCTGGTGGCAGCGCGGCCACCATGACCCAACGCAGGATGCGGGTGTGGAAGAAGACCTTGGGGGCGCGGAAATCGCGCAGACCGAGGTCGAGCACGGGGTTGTCTTCGTACTTCGTCCAGGTGCGGCCGCGATCGGTACTGTAGGCCAGCTCCTGCGCTTGCCGGCCGCCGACCGGCAGGCCGACGCAGCCGGTGTAGATGGCCACCCAGGCGCCGGCGCCAAAGCCGGCCCGGTTGCGCTTGTCGATGACCACGCTGCCCGAAAAAATCGAGACGCGCCAGTCCTCGGCAATCGCCACCGGCAACTCGTGCCAATGGACGAGGTCCGTGCTCACCGCATGGCCCCAGCTCATGTGGCCCCACTGGGCGCCGAACGGGTTGTACTGGTAGAAGTGGTGGAACTCGCCGTCGTGACAGATCAAGCCATTGGGGTCGTTCATCCAATGCTTGTGCGGCGAGTAGTGATACTGCGGCCGCCAGAGTTCGCGGCGGCCCGCCGGCAACTGCACGACGGCTGCCGAGTCCTGCGGCAGATCGACTGGGACGGGTTCAGAAACGGCGGCGACTGGCATCAACCCTCTAGTGTATTGCCTCGCTGCGCGGCGTCATCGGCATTTCCACCGGCACGGCGCGAGGCCCGGCGGCTCAGCTTGTGGGGCGCGAGCGGTGCCTTCCCCGGGTCCCCGTGCTTCCACGGGGCTGCCGGCGGCACGCTGCACTGCACAATGAGCCGATCTGTCCCATCGGTCCCACTGTCCGCGGAGAATCCATGTTCCACCCTGTCTCCATGAATCCTGCACTCGCTGTGCTGGCCGTCGTCGCCTTGGCACTGTCCGCGCCGGCCAGCGCCCACGACAACGACGACTTGGCCGCCGCCCGCTCCGGCGGCACCAACGTCAAGCCGCGCTTCATTGGCGGCGACATCTCGAGCCGCCACTACGCGGCCGGCGACTGCCCGGTGGCGGGCGCATGGTGCGGCGAGTCGGGCGACGACCTGCTGACCGGCGGCCTCGGCGCCACCGGCCTGCTGGCAGCCGCACCGGCGTTCGCCAATCCCCTCGCGCCGACGCCGGCCGAGTTGCGGCGCAATGCCATCCACGGCAACTACCGCGCGGTGCTCGACATCCTGCCCACGGGCGGCTACGGCACGCTGTACGGCCCCAACGTCAGCAACGCCGGCCTGATCACCGCCGGCCAGGGCAAGATCGCGGGCTGGGAGTACATCGCCTATGCCGACGACGGCAGTGGCCGGCGCAACGTCACGTTGATGGTGCAGGTGCCGGCGAGCTTCGACCCGGGCCGGGCCTGCATCGTCACCGCCACCTCGTCAGGTTCGCGCGGCATCTACGGCGCCATCGGCGCGTCCGGCGAGTGGGGGCTCAAGCAGGGCTGCGCTGTGGCCTACACCGATAAAGGCACCGGCAACGGTCTGCATGACCTGGAATCCAACCAAGTCGGGCTGATCGACGGCACGCGCACCGATGCCGTCACCGCGGCTGCGGCCTCGCACTTCACCGCCACCCTCGGCAACGCCGAACGCGCCGCGTTCAATGCCGCAACACCGAACCGCATTGCCTACAAGCACGCTCATTCGCAACGCAACCCCGAGAGCGATTGGGGCAGGAACACGCTGCAGGCGGTGCGCATGGCGTTCTACGTGCTCAACGAACAGTTCGGCAGCAGCGGCCACCGCGGACACAAGCGCGTCATGCTCGACCGCAGGAACACGATCGTCATTGCCTCGGGCATTTCAAACGGCGCCACCGCCGCCCTGGCTGCCGCCGAGCAGGATCGCGACGGTCTGATCGACGGCGTGGCCGTGACCGAGCCGAATGCCCAGCCGCGCGATGTGAGGCGGCTGCGAATCGTGCAAGGCGGTGTCGAACAGCCGACGATCGGCAAGCCGCTGATGGACTACTTCAGCGTCGCCAACCTGCTGCAGCCCTGCGCCGCAGCCACGCTGGCGCCCGCGGACAGCGCAGGCTATCTCTTCGTCGCCGCGCTCACGCCGACCGTGTTGTCGCAAGCGGCGGCGCGCTGCGCCGGCCTGGCCGCCAACGGCGTCATCAGCGGCGCCACGCTGGCCGAACAGTCAGCCGACGCGCGCGCCCAGCTTCGCACCTACGGCTGGCTCGCCGACAGCGAAGCGCTGCAGCTCTCGCACTACGCCTTCGCAACACCGGCGATCGCGGTGACCTACAGCAACGCCTATGCGCGCGCCAGCGTCGCCGACAACCTGTGCGGTTTCAGCTTTGCGGCGACGAGCGCCAGCGGCGACCCGGTGGAACTGCTGCCGGCACTGCAACTCGCAAGCTTCGCCACCGGCAACGGCATTCCGCCGACCGCGGGTGTGAACCTCGTCTACAACGACGCCGCCAACGCCGCCACGCCCGGCGCCGGCAAACGTGATCTGTTCGCCGCGTCGCCGTCCAGCGGCCAGCTCGACCTCGCGCTCGACGGCGCGTTGTGCCAGCGCGACCTGGTCACCGGCCGCGGGTCAATCGCGCGGCGCGTTCGCCACAGCATCAACGACGTGTTGCTCGACGGCAGGCTGCGCGGCAAACCGGCGCTGATCGTGCACGGCCGATCTGACGCGTTGATCCCGGTGAACCACAGCTCGCGGGCCTACTACGGCGCGCAACAACTGGCCGAAGGCCGCGGACGCCACGGCAACGCGGCGACGACGAGCTACATCGAAGTGACCAACGCACAGCACTTCGATGCCTTCCTGGGCTTTCCCGGCTACCCGGAGCGCTATGTGCCGCTGCATGTCTACCTGATCCGGGCCTTGAATGCCATGCACGCGCACCTGACCCACGGCAGCGCCCTGCCGCCGTCGCAGGTCGTGCGCACGCTGCCGCGCGGCGCCGGCGCGCCGGCGATCACGATGGCCAACGTGCCGGAGTGGTCGGCCAGCCCGGCCAGCAGCGAGCGCATCAACTTCGAGCAGCGCACGCTGTTCGTGCCGGACTGAGTCGAACGCGAGAATCAGGTGACGGACCATCGAACAAGGTTCCCCAGACTGCTGGGTGACGTTGGCGGCACCAACGCGCGTTGGGCGTGGCAGGCTGCGCCCGGCGATGCGATATCGCACGCGAGCACGCTCGCAGTGAGCGAGCATGCGTCGATCGGCGAGTGCATCGCGGCTTACTTGAAGCAGCGCGCACTGCCAACGCCGCTCGACGTGGCCTTCGGCATCGCCACACCGGTCACCGGCGATGTCGTCAGGATGACCAATCATCCCTGGTCGTTCTCGATCGACGCCTTGCGCCGGCAACTGGGCGCCGAGCGCCTGCGGGTACTCAACGATTTCGAGGCGCTTGCGCACGCTCTGCCCGTGTTGTCGGACGCAGATCGTCAGGCTGTTGGTGGCGGTGCCACAGTGCCCGGCGCAGCACTGGCCGTGATCGGCCCCGGCACGGGCCTCGGTGTCTCGGGCCTGGTCAGCAATGGACAGGGCGGCTGGTGTGTGATCGCCGGCGAGGGCGGGCACGCCACGCTGGCCGCAGGCAACGCGCGCGAGGCGGCGCTGCTGGCGGTCTTGCGTGAGCGCTTTGGCCATGCCTCTGCCGAGCGCGCACTGTCCGGGCCGGGGCTCGTCAATCTGTACGAAGCGGCGTGCAGGCTCGACGGCGAGTCGGCACAGTCACTCGACCCCGCGCAGGTGGTGGCGCGCAGCGAGCGCGACGCAGCGAACCATGATTTGCAGTGCGAAGAAGCGGTCTCTACCTTTGCCGCGCTGCTCGGCACGGTGGCCGGCAACCTCGCCCTCACGCTCGGCGCACGCGGCGGCGTCTTTATCGGCGGCGGCATCGTGCCACGCCTGGGCAAGCGCTTTGAATCACTGCCGTTTCGCAGCCGATTCGAAGACAAGGGGCGCTTTCGCTCGTACCTGGAAGCGGTGCCTGTGTGGGTGATCACGGCGCCGGCGCCAGCTCTGCTCGGCGCGGCGCGCGCGCTCGACTGCAAGTGAGTGCGCCCGACTCGGTGCCGACCACGCAGGCATTGGCGCTTTGGCCAGTACTTTGCTGACGAGCGTGCGGCGTCGCGGCGAACCCGCTCCGCCTGGGGTCAAGGAACCCGTTTCTTGACCCACTGCCACGCCAGCAGACCCACCAACAAGAATCCCGCAGAGGTCAACGCCAACAGCAGCGCCGAGTGCATGACCAGCGGCGACACCACACCGGCGACGAGGCCGTTGGCGACGCTGCCGACGAAGGCCTGCAGCGACGAGGCCATGCCGCGCCGCTCGGGCACCAGGTCGAGCACCTTGATCGTCACCACCGGCACCATCAACGCCCAGCCGAATGCAAACAGCGCCACCGGCGGCAGCGCCCAGGCCCAGTGCGGCGATGGCAGCAGGGCATTGAGCGCGATGTTGACCAGCGTCGCCAGCGCCATGATGTTCAGGCCGCGGCGAATCTGCTTGCCCGTGTCGATGCGCCCGGCGACACGGCCCGACAACCAGGCGCCGCCCATGATGCCGCTCACGGTCAGCATGAAGAACCAGTAGTACTCGGTCGGCGCCAGATCGAGCAGGCCACCGAGCCAAGCCGGCGCCGACAGCACGTAGAGGAACATGCCGTTGAACGGCACGCCGCTGGCCAGGCACAGCGCGAGAAAGCGCGGGTCGGCGCCGAGCTGCACATAGCCGCGCATCAGGTTGCGTGCATTGAAGGCTTGCTTTTGCGTGGCGTGCAGCGTCTCCGGCAGCAGGCGCGTGTTGAGCACCAGCAGCAGCGCGCTGACGCCGGCCAGGAACCAGAAGATCGCGTGCCAGTCGGCATGCACGAACAGATAGCCGCCGACCATCGGCGCCACGGCCGGTGCGACGCCAAAGTAGATCGTCACCTGGCTCATCACGCGCTGCGCGTCGGCCGGTGGGAACATGTCGCGAATGATCGTGCGCGAGACGATCATGCCCGCGCCTGCGGCCATGCCTTGCAAAGCGCGAAAGCCGATCAGGCTGCCGATGGTCGGCGACAGCGCACAACCCACCGACGCCAATGCAAATACGGCCAGGCCCGTGATGACCACCGGCCGGCGGCCGAAGCTGTCGGCCAGCGCGCCGTGAAACAGGTTCATCGCCGCGAAGCCGAACAGGTACGCCGACAGCGTTTGCTGCAGCTGCAGCGGAGACGCGCTGAGCGTATGCGCGATGCCGTCGAAGGCCGGCAAGTAGGTATCGATCGAAAACGGACCCAGCATGCCCAGGCCGGCCAGCATCAGCGCGAGCGTCCAACGCGGGCCTCGCCACAGCGCGGCGGCGTCAGGATTCATGCAGGCTGTTGTCTAGCGGGCACATGGACAGCATTGTCGTGGCACCACAACCACCCCCTGCGAGAGCCCGCGGCTCGGGGGGTTCAACCCTGTCGTGCGTGCTGCAGTAACCTCTTGCGACCTGCGAAGTTGCCGGACCGTGGCATAAGGGGCATAACGAAATTTGTGAGCATGACGACATGAGAATTCTTGTTGGGACGTTGAGTCTTGTATTGGCGCTGGCCGGTTGCGGCGGTGGTGGGGGCAGCAGCGGTGGCGGTGGCAGTGGCAGTGGGAATTACGGCCTGGATGCGCGCGTCGGTGTGAGCGGCCTGCAGATCCCGACCGCGCCTGCCGGCAGCGGCCCGGTGCGCGCGGTCAACGCCTTTCCCGGGTTGAGGCTTCCCGGCGCGACCAGCCTGGTGGCGGCCGGCGATGGCAGCAACCGCTTCTTCAGCACCGACCGCAACGGCGTGGTCAAGGTCTTCGCCATCAACGGCAACGTGACGCAGGCCAGCACCGTCGTCGACATCAGCGCCAAGGTGGACGACAGCGCCGGCGAGAACGGCATGCTGGGCCTGGCGTTCGATCCGGCCTTTACGAGCAATCGCTACTTCTACGTCTCCTACGTCACCACCGGCACACGCAAGGTGCGCGTTTCACGCTTCACGATGAACAGCGTGGGCGGCAGCGTCGCCTCTGCGGCGTCGGAAACCACCGTGCTCGAGTATGACCACCCGAGCCAGGACCACTTCGGCGGCTGGCTCGCCTTTGGTCCCGACGGCATGCTGTATCTGTCGACGGGCGACGGCGGCAACCTGCACCTCGTGCAAGACACGTCGTCGCTGTTCGGCAAGATCCTGCGCATCCGCGTCAACAGCAACGCCACCTTCAGCATCCCTGCGGACAACCCTTTCGCCGGCAGTCCGGTCTGGGCCTACGGATTCCGCAATCCGTGGCGCTGCAACTTCGATCGGGCCGCGACCACGGCCGACGGCAACCTGTGGTGCGGCGACGTCGGCCAGAGTGACCGCGAGGAGGTCAACCGCATCAACAAGGGCGCGAATTACGGCTGGCCATATTTCGAGGGCGACCTGGCCTACGACAACCCCGGAAACCGCCCGTACAGCGACTTCGAGCCGGCGGTCTATCAATACTCCCACGCCACGGGCGTGGCCATCATCGGCGGCTTCGTCTATCGCGGCAGCGCGCTGCCGAGCTTGGTGGGTCGCTACCTGTACTCGGACTTCAACACGCCGGCGCTGTGGGCCGTGCGCACCGACGGCAGCGGCAACTTCGTCGACAACACCGAAGCCGTGTCGATCGGCCAGGGGCAGCCGCAGACCATCGGCCAGGGACCCAATGGCGAGATCTACCTGGTGACGGGACAGGGCGAGGTCTATCGCTTCGAGGAAACCGGCGGCGGCGGCAGCAGCGGTGCGACGATGCCGGCCACGCTTTCGGCCACCGGCCTGTTCAGCGACACCGCGGCGCTGACGCCGGCACCGTTCATGATCGACTACACCATCAACGCGCCGTTCTGGTCCAACGGCGCGGCCAAGCGGCGCTGGCTCGTGCTGCCGGATGGACAGAGCATCCAGTTCGCAGCCGACAACCCGTGGACGTTCCCGGTGGGCACGATCACGGTCAAGCACTTCGACCTGCCGCTGGCCGACGGCAGCACGACGCGCGTGGAAACGCGTGTCATGGTGCACCGCACCGACGGCTGGGCTGGCTTCACCTACCGCTGGCGCGCCGACCAGCAGGACGCCGACCTGTTGAGCGGCGCGGCGAGCGCCACCTACCAGGCGCTCGACCCGGCCACCAACACGGCGACGACGCTGACCTACGACTTCCCGAGCCCGGCGCAGTGCCTGCAGTGCCACACCCAGGCCAGCGGCCGCGTGCTCGGCCTGAACACGCTGCAGTTCAACGGCAACCACACCTATGCCGCAACCGGCCGCAGCGACAACCAGCTGCGCACGCTCAACCACATCGGCGTGTTCAGCCAGGACATCGGCGCGGCCAGTCAGTTCGCCGCCATGCCCGACCCGGCGAACGAGTCGGCGGCACTGGGCACGCGCGCGCGCGCCTACCTCGACACCAATTGCTCGATCTGCCACCGCCCGGGCGGCCCGACGCCGGTGAACATGGACTTGCGCTACACCACCTCGCTGGCCGACACGCTGCTGGTGGGCGTTGGCAACCAGGGCAGCACCGCCGGCACGCGCGTCGTTGCGGGCAACCATGCCAACAGCCTGCTCTGGCAGCGCGCCGCGTCGAGCGACGGCAACGTGCGCATGCCGCCTGTGGGCGTTTCGCTGGTCGACGAGAAGGCGCTGCAGATGCTGGCCAACTGGATCGACAGCCTGCAGTAACCCTTAGCCTCGGCAGTTGACCGCTTTGCTTCGCTGCATGCACTGCATGGACACGGACCCATGCACCTACGGCCACCCGCACTCTTCGGGTGACAGCGCTACGCACCCGATTGAGCCGCGCTGCCGAATCTAGGGTGGCGCAAGAAAGTGTGAAGCAGGCCGGTAGGCCGGATTCTGTGCAGCGAGGCTTTGACCCCTCGCCGTGACCGCCATTCATCTGGGCCGTTCATCACTGAACGGCTCGGTGCCACCTACCCGCCGGCTCCGCGAGCGACATCGATGCCGGCCTATTTGGTGTTGCTGCGCGTAGAGATTGCCCGTTTCACCCGTGGCGGGCGTACCCGCCCCGACTCGTCTCTGTTGCTCTGATCCTCACCTCGCGGTGGACGGCCGTTAGCCGCTACGCTGCTCTGTGCAGTCCGGACCTTCCTCCAGCACGCCCTTTCGGGACTTGTGCCAGCGGCGGTCTGGCCCGCTTCACGACGGCGATTGTCCCATGCAGCAGGCGCCTCACGAGCGCGGCGCCTGCAGCGCCGCGATGCGCTCTTCGATCGGCGGGTGGCTCGAGAACAGCTTCATCAGGCCGCTCGGCACGCCGGTGATGCCCATGGCCTTGACCGTCTGCGGCAACTCGCCGGGCGTCAGGCCTCCGAGGCGCGCCAGTGCATGCTGCATCGGCACGGCATTGCCCATCAGATCAGCCGAGCCGCGGTCGGCGCGGAATTCGCGCCGGCGCGAGAACCAGGCGACGACGATGGCGGCCAGCACGCCGAGGACGATGTCGAGCACGATCGTCGTCACGTAGTAGCCGATGCCGGGGCCGCTGCGCTCGTTGCGCAGCACGACCTTGTCGACCACGTAGCCGATGACACGCGACAGGAAGACGACGAAGGTGTTCATCACGCCCTGGATCAGCGTCATCGTCACCATGTCGCCGTTGGCGACGTGCGCGATCTCATGGCCGATCACTGCCTCGACTTCATCGCGGTTCATGCTCTGCAGCAGGCCGGTGGACACCGCCACCAGCGCCGAGTTCTTGAAGGCGCCGGTGGCAAAGGCATTGGCCTGGCCTTCGTAGATCGCGACTTCGGGCATCTGGATGCCGGCCTTGTCGGCAAAGCGCTTGACGGCCATGACGAGCCACTGGTGCGTGGCGTCCGGCGAATCGTTGATGACCTGGGCGCGCGTGCTCCACTTGGCCATCGGCTTGCTCATCAGCAGCGAGATGATCGCGCCACCGAAACCCATCACGGCGGAGAACGCGAGCAGGCCCGGCAGGCTGAGGCCGTTGGCGGTGAGAAAGCGGTTGAGGCCGAAAATGTTCACCACCAGGCCGAGCACGAGCATGACGGCGAGGTTGGTGACGAGGAACAAGGCGATGCGTTTCATGGCGTCGATGACTCAAGGCGCGAAGGGCCCCGGACGGCGGAGATGTTAGGTCCTGGCTCCGGAATTCAAGCGGCCTGGCCGAAAGACCTGCTTGTCCTCATAAAACGCGGGGTCTTCGAACTTCACCGCGCAGCGCGACGCTGCACATGGTTCGGCTGCTTCTCGGGTCGCAGTTCGAACAGCTCCGGGAACTGGCCGAACAGCTTGGTCGACGAGCCGCTCCGGGAGAGCAGGTTCGCGTCGCGAAGACGCTCTGCGGCCACACGCAGCTCGACCGACTCGCCCGCAGCCAATGCCGGCAACGCGTCGAAGATCGCCTGCGCCTTCTCGGGGACCGACGCGACAGCTTTCTTTGCCGGCGCCTTCCTGGGCGCCCGTTTCTTGGCCGGTACTTTGGCCGGCGCCTTGGCCGGCGCCGCAACTGCGCGTGCGGCGTTCTTGCGATGCGACAGCACCTCGTAGTCGTCATAGACGCCGATGGTCTCGTCACCAGTCTTGCCCTCCTGGCCGATGCCGATGACGCGGCAGCCCTTCTCGCGCAGGCGCGTCACCAGCGGCGCAAAGTCGGAGTCCGACGAGGCGATGACGACCACGTCGGGCTGCTCGCGTCCGCACAACTCGACCGCGTCGACCGCCAGTGCGATGTCGGTCGAGTTCTTGCCGGCTGCCAGGTTGACCATCGGCCGGATGCCCAGGCGCTTGAACGCCGCCTGGTGCTTGACCGCCGATTCGGCCGTGCAGTAGGCGCGACGGACATGCGGGCCGCCGAAGTGCTGGTGCACCCAGGGCACGGCCTGCTCGATGACGTCGAGCGAGACGTTGTCGGCATCGATCAGCAGCATCACGCGGTCATGGTTCATGTCAATTTCCAGGCCAGGGTTTCACCGCCGCGCAATGGCTTCAATGTCGCGTCGCCAAACGGTACGCTCTCCGGCACCGTCCAAGATTCGCGCTTCAGCGTCACCGTGCCGCTGTTGCGCGGCAGGCCGTAGAAATCTGGGCCGTTGAAGCTGGCAAAGGCTTCCAGCTTGTCGAGCGCGCCCGCGGCTTCGAAGGCTTCGGCATACAGCGCCATGGCAGTCGGCGCGGTGTAGCAGCCGGCGCCGCAGACCGAGTTTTCTTTCAGCACGCGCAGCGTGCGGCGCGCTGTCGGTGCCGAGAAAGAATTTCGCACTGCCGCTCGTGGCGGCGTCGAGCAGCGCCCGCCGATGCGCTTCGCGCTTCAACACCGGCAGGCAGTAGTAGTGCGGGCGCAGGCCGCCGATGAAGATCGCGTTGCGGTTGTACAGCAGGTGGTGGGCGGTGATCGTGGCCGCGGTGAAACGATCGCTCGCCGCCACGTACTGCGCGGCTTCGAGGGTCGTGATGTGCTCGAAGACGATCTTGAGCTGCGGAAAGTCACGGCGCAAGGGCTGCATCACGCGCTCGATGAAGACCGCCTCGCGGTCGAAGATGTCGATCTCGTGCGTCGGTGACTTCGCCGTGAACCAGCAGCAGCAGGCCCTCGCGCTGCATCGCTTCCAGCGTGCGGTAGGTCTGCCGCAGATCGGTCACGCCGGCGTCGCTGTGGGTCGTCGCGCCGGCCGGATACAGCTTGACGGCGACGACGCCCGCTTCCTTGGCGCGGCGGATCTCCTCCGGCGGCAGGTGGTCGGTGAGGTACAGCGTCATCAGCGGCGTGAACGCCGCGCCCGCCGGCAGTGCGGCGATGATGCGCTCGCGATACGCCTGCGCTGCGGCCGCCGTGGTCACCGGCGGCTTCAGATTGGGCATGACGATGGCGCGTGCGAACTGCGCCGCCGTCGCCGGCAAGACCGCCGCCATCGCCGCACCATCGCGCAGATGCAGGTGCCAGTCGTCGGGACGGGTGATGGTCAGGGTCTCGGCCATGCGGGCATTGTCCACCCGGGGGGCTTGCGCCTTCTTTATATTTCTACTATTCTGGAAACATGGAAGAACAGAATGTTGTCGCCTCCCTTGCCGCGTTGGCGCAGCCGTTGCGGCTGAAGGTGTTCCGCGCCCTCGTCGTCGCCGGCCCGCGCGGCCTGACGCCGGGCGCGATGAGCGAAGGTGCCGGCGTGCCGGCGGCCACCCTGTCGTTCCACCTCAAGGAGTTGATGGCCAGCGGCCTGGTGACGCAGCAGCGCGACGGCCGCTTCCTCATCTACCGCGCCAACTTCGAGCGCATGAACGGCCTGCTGGCCTACCTCACCGAAAACTGCTGCGAGGGCACCGCTTGCTGCCCGCCAACCCAGAGGACTTCACGATGAGCCACCGTTTTCACGTCCACCTGCACGTGGCCGATCTCGCGCAGAGCATCGGCTTCTATTCCAAGCTGTTCGGGGCCACGCCCGCACGCAGCGAGAGCGACTATGCGAAATGGATGCTCGACGATCCGCCGTTGAACTTTGCGATCTCCACGCGCGGCGAGGCCGGGCGCATCGACCACCTGGGCATCCAGACCGACAACGGCGACGACCTGGCCGCGCTGCAGATGCGGGCCCGCAATGCCGACCTGGCGCTCGAGGTCGAGGGCACGACGAATTGTTGCTACGCGACGAGCGAGAAGCATTGGGTGACCGACCCGCAAGGCGTGGCCTGGGAACACTTCCACACGCTGGCGGCCATTCCCACCTTCGGCGGGCAGGCGGCGGCGCAAGCCTGCTGCCCGGCCGACGCGCGTCTCAAGGCCGCGTCTGCGCCAGGCGCAGCGAGCTGCTGCTGATGCCGGCGCATGTCCTGATCCTGTGCACGCACAACTCGGCGCGCAGCGTGCTCGCCGAGGCCATGCTCAACCACTGGGCGCGCAAGCTCGGCCGTGACGTGGTCGCGCACAGCGCTGGCAGCGCACCGAGCGGGCGCGTCAATCCGTTCGCGCTCGAAGCGCTGGCGGCAGCCGGCATCGACGTGAGATCACCGCGCAGCAAGAGCTGGGACGAATTCGCCGCACCGGGCGCGCCGAGGCTCAGCGCAGTGATCACGGTCTGCGACAGCGCGGCCAAGGAGACTTGCCCCTTCTTTCCCGGCGCGCCGGTGCAGGTGCATTGGGGTTATCCGGACCCGAGCCACGCCGAAGGCGGCAACGACGGCAAGCGCCGCGCCTTCGAGCTGACACGTCAGGCGTTGGGCTATCGAATGCTGCAACTGCTCGCATTGCCGATCGAAAGCTTGGACGAGACCGCATTGCGCCGCGCACTGCAGGACATCGCTGGCACGTGAGCCCCCCAGTCGCTTCGCTCCTGCCCCCGACGGCCCGGCGCGGGACATGACCCTGCCGCGCCGGCTGCTCGCCGAAGGCATTGGCACGCTGCTGCTGGTGGCCATCGTCATCGGCTCGGGCATCATGGCCGAGCGCCTGGCGGGCGGGAACGTGGCCGTCGCACTGCTGGCCAACACGCTGGCCACGGTGTTCGGCTTGTTCGTGTTGATCGAGATCTTCGGCCCCGTCAGCGGCGCGCACTTCAACCCGGCAGTCTCCGCCGTGATGGCGTGGCGCGGCGCGTTGCCTCGCAACGAGTTGCTGCCCTATGTGCTGGTGCAATTGGCCGGTGCGGTGCTCGGCGCGTGGCTGGCCCAGGCGATGTTCGAACTGCCGTTCCCGCAGTGGTCCACCAAGCTGCGCAGCGGCAACGGCCAGTGGCTCGCCGAGTTCGTGGCCACGGCAGGTTTGTTGTTGACGATCCTGCGTGCGCCGGCCGGCCGCGCCGCCGTGCTCGTTGCCGCGTGGATCGGTGCGGCGTACTGGTTCACCGCCAGCACCTCGTTCGCCAACCCGGCCGTTGCATTGGGCCGCATGTTCAGCGATTCGTTTGCGGGCATCGCGCCGGGCCATGTGCCAGCGTTCGTGGCCGCGCAACTTCTCGGCGCGGCCACAGGCGCCGCGCTCGCCAAGGGATTCGAGCGCCGGCCGCCTTGAATTCAGAGCGCGCCCTGTACGTTCACGTACAAAGCGTAGAGCGAATGGCTTGACGCCATGAACAGCCGGTTGCGCTTGGCGCCGCCGAAGCACAGGTTGGCGCAGCGCTCGGGCAAATGAATGTGGCCGAGCGCCTTGCCGGCGGCGTCGAAGACGCGCACGCCGTCGAGCGGCTCGGAAGGCACGCGGCCGTTGCCGCCCCAGCCGCACCAGATATTGCCTTCGGCGTCGATGGCAATGCCGTCGAGCGCGCCACCGTCGGTGGCGTCGATGACCAGGCGCTTGTTCGCCAGCGCGCCATCATTGCCGACGCGATAGGCCCACAAGCGCCGATGCGGCTCGGCGCGGCTTTCGACGACGTAGAGCTCCGACTCGTCGGGCGAAAACGCCAGGCCGTTGGGGCCCTTGAGATCGATCAGCACCTGCTGCAGTTCGCCCTTGGGTGACAGCCGGTACACCGCATGCGGCAGCTCCGGCGTGGCCGGATCGCCCTCCCAGTGCCCGGCGATGCCGAAGCTCGGATCGGTGAACCAGAGGCTGCCGTCTCTGGCGCAGACGATGTCGTTGGGCGAGTTCAGGCGCTTGCCGTCGAAACGATCGGCAAGCACGCTGATGCGGCCGTCGTACTCGGTGCGAGTGATACGGCGCGTCAGGTGTTCGCAACTGACGAGCCGTCCTTCGCGGTCGCGGGTGTGGCCGTTGGCGTTGTTCGATGGTTCACGGAACACGCTCACGGCGCCCGACGCATCGTCCCAGCGCAGGATGCGGTTGTTCGGGATGTCGCTCCACAGCAGGTAGCGCCCGTCACCGAACCACACCGGGCCTTCGCTCCAGCGGCAACCGGTGGCGAGTTGCTCGATGCTGGCGCTGTACAGCCGCAGCGAGGCGAAAGCGTCGTCGAGAACCTCGACCGACGGATCGGGGTAGCGCGCGTTGATCGTGAAGGGCATGTCGCTCACAGTCCAAAGACCCCGGGCAGCCAGAGTGAGATCGCCGGCACATAGGTCACCAGCGCCAGCACGAAAAGCATCGCGCCGAAGAACGGGTAAAGCGCCTTGATGACCTGCTCGATCGGCACCTTGGCGATGGCGCTGCCGACGAACAGCACGCCGCCGACCGGCGGCGTGATCAGTCCCATGCCGAGGTTGACCATCATGATCATGCCGAACTGCACCGGGTCGACGCCAAGCTGCGTCGCCACCGGCAGCAGGATCGGCGTCATGATCAGGATCAGCGGCGCCATGTCCATCAGCGTGCCCAGGATCAGCAGCAACGCATTCATCATCAGCAGCACGACCCAGCGCTGGTCGGATACCGACGTGAACGCATTGGTGATGTGCTGCGGAATCTGCATCAGCGTCATGATGAAGCCGAAGGCCGCGGCAAAGCCGATCAGGATCATGACGATCGACAGCGTCTTCACCGTGCGGTGCGCCAGCTTGGGCAGCTCGCGCCACTTGTAGTCGCGGTAGATGAACATCGTCACCAGGAAGGCCCAGACGACGGCAATCGCCGCCGACTCGGTGGCCGTGAACACACCCGACAGGATGCCGCCGAGGATGATGACCATCGTCATCAGGCCCCACAGCGCATCGGCGCAGATCTTCAGCGCCTGCTTGAGCGGGATGCGCTCGCCGCGCGGAAAGTCCTTCTTCTTGGCGATGAACAGGCAGAGCACGGCCAGCGTCAGGCCGAGCAGCAGGCCGGGCAGCACGCCGGCGACGAACAGGGCCGCGATCGAGACCGAACCACCAGCCGCCAGCGAGTAGATGACGGCGTTGTGCGACGGTGGGATCAGGATCGCCTGCACCGAGCCGCTGACGGTGACCGCGGTGGCGAAGGCGCGCGGATAGCCCTTCTTGGCCATCTCGGGAATCAGCACCGAACCGATCGACGCGGTGTCGGCCATCGACGAGCCGGAGATGGCGCCGAAGAACGTCGATGCCAGGATGTTGACCAGCGACAGCCCGCCGCGGATGAAACCCACCAGCACGCCGGCGAAGGCGACCAGGCGCCGCGCCATGCCGCCTTCGGCCATGATCGCGCCGGCGAGCACGAAGAAGGGAATCGCCAGCAGCGAGAACTTGTTCACCCCGGCGGCGATCTGGATCATGATGGCGCCGATCGGGATGTCGATCCACAGCGCGCCGATCAGCGCCGACAAGCCCATCGCGTAGGCCACCGGCATGCCGATGATGATCAGCAGCCCGAACGAGCCGAGCAGGATGAAGGCGTCCATGTCAGCTCGCTCAGGCTTCTTCGGCGAGGTGATCGAGCGTGATCACCTCGCGTTGTTTCTGGCTGCCGAAGAAGATCACTTCGATGACGAACAGCGCGGTGATGAAGCCGGCGATCGGCACCGGCGTGTAGGTCAGGCCGACCGGCATCCACGGCAACTGGCCGATGGTCTGGTGCCAGGTTTCGATGCACAGCGTCGTGCCGTAATACAACATGAACAGCGCCACGGCCAGCATCAGCAGGTGGATGACGCCGCGCAGCGGTTTCGCGATGCCCTCCGGCAGGCGGTCGGTGAGCATCGCGACAGCGATGTGCGCACCGGCCCGGTAGCTGACCGCCGAGCCGAGAAAGGTGAACAGCACCATCAGCAAGATCGCCACCGGCTCGGGCCAGCGCGAGCCGGTGCCGAGCACGTAGCGCGCAAAGATGCCCCACGGGATGATCATCGACATGACGACGATCGAGATGGCCGAGACCCAGATGCAGAACTGGTACAGGCGATCGTTGAAGCGGTGAAAGGTTTCGGCCATGGCGCTGCCCCGGCAGCGCCACCCGCGGGTGGCGCTGCTGTCGTTGCTTTGTTGTTAGTTGGTGGCGTCGATGCGCTTCATCAGGCCCGTGAAGTCGGCGCCGTACTTGGCGCGCACCGGGGCAGTCGCCTCGTAGAAGGGCTTGGTATCGACGTTGATGAACTCGATGCCGGCGGCCTTGAGCTTGCCGGTGTAATCGGCGACGCTCTTGTCCCAAAGCGCACGCTGGTCGAGCTGGGCCTCGCGCGAGACCTTCTTCACCAGCGCCTGGTCGTCCTTGCTCAGCTTGTCCCACGTGACCTTGGACATGACGAAGATCTCTGGAATGATCAGGTGGTTGGTCTGCGCGTAGTACTTGGCCGGCGTGTTGTAGTGGTTGGCGGTGAAGTAGCTCGGCGGATTGTTCTCGGCGCCGTCGATGACGCCAGTCTGCAGCGCGCTGAAGACTTCGCCATAAGCCATGCTGATGCCGTTGCCGCCCATCGCGTTCATCGTGTCGACGAACAACGGGTTGCCCATCATGCGCACCTTCAGGCCGGCCAGGTCGGCGGGCGTACGCACCGGCTTCTTGGTGTACAGGCTGCGCGAGCCGCCGTCCATCCAGCCCAGGCCGATCAGCTTGGCCGGGCTGTCGCTGACCTTCTGCAGCAGCTCGTCGCCGATCGGGCCGTCGATCACCTTGCGCATGTGCGCGATGTCGCGGAACACAAAAGGCATGTTGAAGACGTTGACCTCGGGCACGACCGGGCCGATCACGCCGAGCGAGATGCGTGCGATCTGGATCGCGCCGAGCTGCGTCTGCTCGACCGTTTCCTTCTCCTGGCCAAGCACGGCGCCCGGGAACATCTGCATCTTGATGCGGCCCTTGGTGGCCTCCTCGAGCTTCTTGCCCATGTTCTCGACCGCCACCACCGTGGGGTAGCCGGCCGGGTGCGTGTCCGCGGCCTTGAGGACGAAGTTCTGGGCCTGGGCGCCGAAGGCGGCCAGCACACCGATCGCCGCGGCGATGAGGGTTCTGCGTAGCGTCATGAGTCGTGTCTCCTGAGAAGTGAATAGCGCCGCGAATTGGCGCAGGGTTAAACGGTCGGAAAGGGGTGGCGGTCAGTCGTAATGACCCTGCTTGACAAAGCCGCCGCCCTGGTAGAGGGCCGCCGGGTCACTGCGGTCGATCGTCTGCTGGCGCGCCTCGACGGCAGCGCGGAACGGCTCCGAGCTGTCTCGCGGGCGGTAGCCGATGTGTCTGGCGCTGGTGTTGTCCCACCAGGTCGTGGTGTTGTCGCTGACACCGTAGAGGATGCTGTGGCCGACGATCGGTGCGGTGAGTGCGGCCACGACCAGGCGCTCGGTGTCGTCGAAGCTCATCCAGGTGGCGAGCATGCGGCGGTCTTTCGGTTCGCCGAACGACGAGCCGATGCGCAGGCTCACCGTCTCGATGCCATGCCGGTCCCAGTACAGCTGCGCCAGGTTTTCGCCAAAGGCCTTGCTCAGGCCGTAGTAGCCGTCGGGGCGCACCGGATCCTTCGGCGTGATGACCTCGTCCTGGCGGTAGAAGCCGGTGACGTGGTTGGAACTGGCAAAGACGATGCGCCTGGTCTTGTGCTTGCGCGCCGCCTCGTACAGGTTGACCATGCCGACGATGTTGCCGGCCAGGATCGGCTCCCACGGCTGTTCGGTCGAGACGCCGCCCATGTGCACCACGGCATCCACATCCTGCAGCAGCGCAAGCACCTGCGCCTTGTCTTCGAGCGACGCCAGCACGATCTCTTCGCCGGGCCCGGCGTCGCCGAAGGGCTTGCGATGCGACAGGCGCAAGGTTTCGCAATAGGCCTTCAGGCGCGGGCGCAGTTCGGCGCCCAGGTTGCCGGCCGCCCCGGTGAGCAGCAGACGGCGAAAGCGGATTGTCGAAGCGGGGGTGGCAAGCATCTTTGTCTGTCGGCCTTGATCGTTTGCCCAGGTTGCGGCACCATCGGGTCGATCCAGGGTTGTCATCAGTTGTCGTACAACTAAATGATTCACTGAAGTCTCGGCGCCGTCAAGGCGTTGTACTAAGGGTTTTCACGAATCGCGATGTCCGCACGCAAAGCGCTCCCTCCTCCCGCGCCGCGGCGCGGCCGCAACCTGGCGCTCGAACTGGTCGAATCGCTCGGCGACCGCATCCGCGACGGCCGCCTGGCGCGTGGCGAAAAGCTGCCCACCGAAGCCGAGATCATGGCCGGCTTCGGCGTCAGCCGCACCGTCGTGCGCGAGGCGTTGTCCAAGTTGCAGGCCGCCGGCCAGGTGATGACGCGGCACGGCATCGGCACCTTCGTTACGGGGCCCGGCGAGGCGGCGCCATTTCGCATCACGCCCGAGCAATTGTCGACCTTGCAGGACGTGGTCGCGATGCTCGAGCTGCGTATCGGCCTCGAGACCGAGGCCGCGGCATTGGCCGCTCAGCGCTGCAGCGAGGCCAACCTGGGCGCGATGCGGGCTGCGCTCGACGACTTCAGCGTCGCGTTGCACGCCGGGCACGACGCGGTGGCTTCCGATTTCCGTTTCCATCTGGAGATCGCGCGGGCCACGCAAAACCCGCATTTCGCCGAACTGATGACCACCCTCGGCTCGAGCATGATTCCGCGCGCGCGCCTCGATGCCCCGGTGGCGATGACCGACGAGCGGCGCGAATTCCTGCGCCGCGTCAACGCCGAGCACGAGAACATCTACGACGCAATCGTGGCGCGCGATGCCGAGGCCGCGCGCGCGGCGATGCGCACCCACCTGGCCAACAGCCGCGAGCGCCGCCGCCGGGCGCAGGTGCTGCCGGCCCGTGCTCGCGCGCCCGGGCGCGGGGCGCGCAAAGCCGCTTGACAGGATCGATGCAAGTTGTACGATGACGTACAACATGGCGGCAGTTTCACTTCCGCCGCCACTGTCTTAAGACCTCCATGCCGATTGCCATGAGTGCCACGCCCAAGATCGTCACGCTGCAAGCCATCCCGGTCGCCGGCCGCGACGGCATGCTGCTCAACCTGTCGGGCGCGCATGGCCCGTTCTTCACGCGCAACCTCGTCATCCTCACCGACAGCGCCGGCAACACGGGTGTCGGCGAAGTGCCGGGCGGCGAGAAGATCCGCGCCACGCTCGAAGATGCGGCGCCGCTGGTCGTCGGCCAATCGGTCGGCAACGTGCAGGCTGTGCTGCGTTCGGTGCAGGAGCGCTTCGCCGACCGCGATGCCGGCGGCCGCGGGCAACAAACCTTCGATCTGCGCACCACCATCCACGCGGTGACCGCGATCGAGTCAGCGCTGCTCGACCTGCTCGGCCAGCATCTCGGCGTGCCGGTGGCCGCACTTCTCGGCGAAGGCCAGCAGCGCGAGTCGGTCGAGATGCTCGGCTACCTGTTCTACGTCGGCGACAAGAAGAAGACCGACCTGCCCTATCGCGAAGAACCAGACGCAGACAACGCATGGTTTCGGGTGCGGCATGCCGAAGCGCTGACGCCGCAAGCCATCGTCCGCCAGGCCGAAGCCGCGCGCGAGCGCTACGGCTTCAACGACTTCAAGTTGAAGGGCGGCGTGCTGCGCGGCGAAGACGAGGTCGAGGCCATCGTCGCCCTGCACGAGCGTTACCCCGACGCGCGCATCACGCTCGACCCGAACGGCGGCTGGCTGTTGAAGGACGCGATCCGCCTGATGCGCGACATGCGCGGCGTCGTCGCCTATGCCGAAGACCCTTGCGGCGCCGAAGAAGGCTTCTCGGGCCGCGAAGTGATGGCCGAGTTCCGCCGCGCCACCGGCTTGCCGACGGCGACCAACATGATCGCCACCGATTGGCGCCAGCTGGTGCATGCGCTGTCGCTGCAGTCCGTGGACATCCCGCTGGCCGATCCGCATTTCTGGACCATGGCCGGCAGCGTGCGCGTGGCCCAGACCTGCCGCGACTGGGGCCTGACCTGGGGCTCGCATTCGAACAACCACTTCGATGTCTCGCTGGCGATGTTCACGCAGGTCGGCGCCGCGGCGCCGGGCAAGGTGACGGCGATCGACACGCATTGGATCTGGCAGGACGGCCAGCGGCTGACGAAACAGCCGTTGCAGATCGTCGGCGGCCATGTGCAGGTGCCGAAGAAGCCCGGCCTCGGTGTCGAGCTCGACATGGCCGAGGTCGAGAAAGCGCATCAGCTCTACCTGCAACACGGGCTGGGTGCTCGCGACGATGCCGCAGCGATGCAATCCCTGATTCCCGGCTGGACCTTCAACCCCAAACGGCCGGCGCTCGACCGCACCGGCTGACTTCGCAAAGGACATCGACATGCGCTTGCGCAGAAACGTCCTGGCCGCCTCGGCCTTCACAGCCTTGGCATGCAGCTTGGCGCTGCCCGCGGCGGCCCAGGACAGCTGGCCCACCAAGCCGGTCAAGATCGTCAGCCCGTTCCCCGCCGGAGGCACCAGCGACGTGATGGCGCGCATGATCGCCGAGGCGCTGTCCAAGGAACTCGGCCAGCAGTTCGTCGTCGACAACATCGGCGGCGCCGGCGGCACCATCGGCACGCTGCGCGCCAAGGGCATGACACCCGATGGCTACACGATCGTGCAGACCGGCGTCGGCCAGAACGCCGTCGCGCATGGGTTGGACCCGAAGCTCGGCTACGACAGCATGAAGGACTTCGTGCACCTGACGCAGGTGCACTCGGGACCCAACCTGCTCGTGGTCAATGCCAGCACGCCGTTCAAGACCTACAAGGAACTGGTCGACTATGTGCGCGCCAATCCGGGCAAGCTCAACTACGGCTATACGCACGCAGCCTCGGGCCACATGGCGATGGAACTGCTCAAGCAACGGGCCAGCGAATGCCCGGCCGGCACGAAGGACTGCAAGGGCTTCTTCATGGTCGGCATCCCCTACCGCGGCGGCGGGCCGATGATGCAGGATCTGCTGGGCGGCCAGATCCCGCTGATGTTCATCAACCAGGACACGGCGCTGCCGCACGTCAAGGCCGGCAAGCTGCGGGCGCTGGCGGTCACCAGCTTGCAGCGCAACCCGCTGTACCCGGACGTGCCGACCATCGCCGAGAGCGGGCTGCCCGGCTTTCAGGCGCTGTCGTGGTCGGGCCTGTCGGCGATCAAGGGCACGCCGCAGCCGATCGTCGACAAGCTCGATGCCGCACTGCGCAAGATCATGACGTCGCCGGAGATCAAGCAGCGCCTCGAGTCGGTGGGCTTCGTCGTGCCGGCGCCGGGCCCCGCCGCCTACACCAAGTTCGTGCAGAGCGAGCTCGACCTGTGGACCAAGGTCATCAAGAACGCGGGCATCAAACCCGAGTGAACCGGTGACCGTTCTCGAAAAACCGATGTCCGCGCCACTGACCATCCGCATGCACGAGCGCGACAACGTCGCCATCGTCGCCAACGACGGTGGCCTGCCGCCCGGCGTGGTGCTGCCCTCGGGACTGACGCTGCGCGAGCGCGTGCCGCAGGGGCACAAGGTGGCGCTGGTCGACATCGCCGCCGGCTGCGCCGGTGCTGCGCTACGGCATCCCGATCGGCTTTGCCAACGACGACATCGCCGCCGGCAGCTGGGTCCACGAGCGGCTGCTGAAGATGCCCGAAGCGCGTGGACTCGACGGCCTGCCGATCGCCACCGTCAAGCCCGCAACGCAACCGGCGCTCGATGGCTACACCTTCGAAGGTTTTCGCAATGCCGACGGTTCGGTCGGCACGCGCAACATCCTGGCCATCACGACGACCGTGCAATGCGTCGCCGGCGTGCTCGACTTTGCGCTGCAGCGCATCAAGTCGGAGCTGCTGCCGCGTTTCCCGAACGTCGACGACGTGATCGGCCTCGAGCACAGCTACGGCTGCGGCGTGGCGATCGACGCGCCGGGCGCCGAGATCCCGATCCGCACGCTGCGCAACATCAGCCTGAACCCGAACTTCGGCGGCGAGGTGATGGTGGTCAGCCTCGGCTGCGAAAAACTGCAGCCCGAGCGATTGCTGCCACCGGGTTCGTTTGCGATCGTCGACGAACGCAACGTCGCCGATGTCGGCGCCAGCGAAGAAGCCCGACTCGACGTGGTTCGCCTGCAGGACGACGCGCATGTCGGCTTCATGTCGATGATCGAGTCGATCATGACCACCGCCGAGGAACACCTCGAGCGCCTGAACGCGCGCCGGCGCGAAACGGTGCCGGCGAGCGAGCTGGTGGTCGGCGTGCAATGCGGCGGCAGCGATGCCTTCTCCGGCGTCACGGCCAACCCGGCGGTGGGCTTCTGCACCGACCTGCTGGTGCGCGCCGGTGCCAGCGTGATGTTCTCCGAGACCACCGAAGTCCGCGACGGCATCGACCAGCTGACCTCACGCGCCACGACGGCCGACGTGGCGCAACGCATGATCGACGAGATGGCCTGGTACGACGCCTACCTGAAGCGCGGCCAGGTCGATCGCAGTGCCAACACGACGCCGGGCAACAAGAAGGGCGGGCTCGTCGAACATCGTCGAAAAGGCGATGGGCTCGATCGTCAAGTCGGGCTCGGCGCCGATATCGAATGTGCTCTCGCCCGGCGAGAAGCTGCGCGCCAAAGGATTGACCTACGCTGCCACGCCGGCCAGCGATTTCATCTGCGGCACGCTGCAACTGGCCGCCGGCATGAACCTGCATGTCTTCACCACCGGCCGCGGCACGCCGTATGGCCTGGCCGCGGTGCCGGTGATCAAGGTCGCCACGCGCAGCGACCTGGCGCGGCGCTGGCACGACCTGATGGACGTCAACGCCGGCGCGATCGCCGACGGCACGGCGACCATCGAAGAGGTCGGCTGGGAATTGTTCCGATTGATGCTCGACGTGGCCAGCGGGCGCAAGAAAACCTGGGCCGAGCAGTGGAAGCTGCACAACGCACTGGTGCTGTTCAATCCGGCACCGGTGACATGACGAGAAGGACATTGCAATGAGAGACAACCAACTTCGCACCCTGTGGGCCAACAAGAAGGCCGCCGTCAACGGCTGGCTGGCGATTCCCAACAGCTTTTGCGCCGAGGTCATGGCGCACCAGGGCTGGGACACGCTGACGATCGACCTGCAGCACGGCCTGATCGATGCCGCGGCGCTGGTGCCGATGCTGCAAGCCATCCAGGCCACGCCGACGATGCCGATCGTGCGCGTGCCCTGGCTGGAGCCGGCGATCATCATGAAGACGCTCGACGCCGGCGCGCAGGCCATCATCTGCCCGATGGTCAACACGCGCGAAGACGCCGAGCGCCTGGTCTCGTATTCACGTTATGCGCCGCGCGGCACACGCAGCTTCGGGCCGGTGCGCGCGGGCCTGGTGCATGGTGCCGACTATGCGAGCGCAGCCAACGACAACACGCTGGTCATCGCGATGATCGAGACCGCCCAGGCGCTCGACAACCTGGACGCCATCTGCAGCGTCGAGGGCGTCGACGCGGTCTACATCGGCCCGTCGGACCTGTCGCTGTCGCTCGGCTGCAAGCCGGTGTTCGATGACGTCGACCCGCCGGTGGCCGAGGCCATGGACCACATCCTGGCGCGCGCCCATGCGCATGGCATCAAGGCCTGCGTGCACAACGGCCGCCCCGACGTTGCCCTTGCGCGCATTGCCAAAGGCTTCGACCTCGTCACCGTCAGCTCGGATGCACGCATCCTGATGGCGGGCTCGCAGGAGATCCTCGCCGCCATGCGCGCGCCGCGAGCCTGACGATGGCCGGCCACAGCGACTGGTCACTGCGCCGCCTGCAGGTCACGCCGATCGCCTTTCGCGACCCGCCGCTGCTCAACGCCAGCGGCATCCACGAGCCGTGGGCGCTGCGCGCCATCGTCGAGCTCGAAGCCT
This sequence comes from uncultured beta proteobacterium, assembly GCA_963706685.1. Lineage (GTDB taxonomy): Bacteria > Pseudomonadota > Gammaproteobacteria > Burkholderiales > Burkholderiaceae_C > CADEEN01. The sequence continues at coordinate 62,974 of CAVPMY010000012.1, read as the reverse complement.
CCGACGGCCGCATCGGCATCGCCGAGACCTATGGCGACGCGGTGATGCAGGAGGCGCTGGCCGCGGCGGCGCCGCTCGTGCCGGGCCTGTCGCCGTTCGACCTCAACCTGATGGAAGAGCGTGTGCGTGCCACCGTCAAGGCCACGCACTCGGCGAATGAACTCGAACTGGCGCCCGGCTCGCACGGCGCCAAGAACGCGGCCAAGGTCATCAGCGCGCTCGAAGTGGCGATGCTCGACCTGCAAGGCCAGCGCCTGGGCGCACCGGTCTGCGACCTGCTCGGCGGTGCGGTGCGCGAGCAGGTGCCCTACAGCGCCTACCTGTTCTTCAAGCAGGCCGAGCATGTCGAGCGGCCTTACCCGGCCGACGCCTGGGGCGAAGCGCTGAACGCGCAGCAGATCGTGGCCCAGGCACGGCGCATGATCGGCCAGTACGGCTTTGGCAGCATCAAGCTCAAGGGCGGCGTGTTCGAGCCCGCGCAAGAGATTGTCTGCATGCGCGCGCTGCGCGAGGCGTTTCCGACGTTGCCGCTGCGGCTCGATCCGAACGCCAACTGGTCGCTGGCCACCAGCATCGCCGCGGCACCCGAGCTCGACAACCTGCTCGAATACTACGAAGACCCGACGCCCGGCCTCGAGGGCATGGCCGAGTTGTCGCGCCACACCCGGCTGCCGCTGGCCACCAACATGGTGGTCACCGGCTTCGACGAATTCAAGCGCAGTGTCGCCCTCGGCGCCGTGCAGGTCGTGCTGTCGGACCATCACTACTGGGGCGGCCTGCGGGCCACGCAGCAGTTGGCGCGGCTGTGCGAACTCTATGGCCTGGGCATTTCGATGCACTCGAATTCGCACCTGGGCATCAGCCTGGTGGCGATGACGCACCTGGCCGCCAGCGTGCCGCAGCTCAGCTACGCCTGCGACACGCATTACCCGTGGCAGGAAGAGGAAGTCATCGCCGGCGGCCGCGTGGCCTTCAGCGGTGGCGCGGTGGCGGTGCCGCGCACGCCGGGACTGGGCGTCGAGATCGACCGCACGGCGCTGGCACGGCTGCATGACCAGTACCTGCACTGCGGCATCCGCACCCGCAACGATCTGGCGCAGATGCGCAAGACCGACCCGACCTTCAGCGGCCAGGCGCCGCGTTTCTGATCGCCGCACCGTCGTTCACAAGGATCTCGTTCACATGAAACTCGGATTCATCGGCCTGGGCATCATGGGCGCGCCGATGGCGGGCCACCTGCGCGCTGCCGGCCACGACCTCGTCGTCAACACGCGCAGCAAGGCGCCGCAGGCCCTGCTCGACGCTGGTGCCGTGGCCTGCGCTTCGCCGGCCGACGTGGCGGCAAAGGCCGACGTGATCTTCACCATGGTGCCCGACACGCCCGATGTGCAGAAGGTGCTGTTCGGCGACGGCGGCGTGGCGCAGGCCTTGGCCGACGGCAAGGGCAAAGGCAAGACCGTCATCGACATGAGCTCGATCGCGCCGATCGAGACGCAGGACTTCGCCCGGCGCATCGAAGCCAGCGGCGCCGACTGGCTCGACGCGCCGGTGTCCGGCGGCGAAGTCGGCGCCAAGGCGGCCAGCCTGACCGCCCCCCCAGGTCTTCGCGCGCATGCAGCCGCTGCTCACGCTGATGGGCAAGAACATCACCATGTTGGCCCGGCCGGCGCCGGGCAGATCACCAAGGTGGCCAACCAGGTCATTACGAGTCTGAAGGCTGGCGCTCATCCGCCGCCACCACGTCTTGCACCAGGCCACTTTTGGCCGCGCTTGCCTGTCTCGCATGCTGGAGTCGGCGGAGCGCGACGAGATCGAAATGGCGTGGCTCGCGCTCAAGGGCAGCGCGGAGGTCCGGCGCCTGCTCAGGCTGAAGAAACTGTCGTTGCGCTGAGCGCGTCGTACTGCCGCGTCAGGCCGCGCCGCCGAACAGCCCGCGATGCTCGTCGCGCAGCAGGTTCTTCTGCACCTTGCCCATCTGGTTGCGCGGCAATTCGGTTTCGACGAAGACGCGTTTGGGCACCTTGAACGCGGCGATCTTGTTTTTCATCGACGCGATGAGCGCCTGGGCATCGAGTTTCGCGTTGCCCTTGGGCACGACGACCGCGATCACGGCTTCGCCGAAGTCGGGGTGCGGCACGCCGACGACGGCGCTCTCGGCCACGCCGGGTTGCTCGTTGAGGTAGCCCTCGATCTCGGCCGGATAGACGTTGTAGCCGCCGCTGATGATCAGGTCCTTGCTGCGACCGACGATGGTGACGACACCCTGCGCATTGATCATGCCGACGTCGCCGGTCCTGAACCAGCCGTCGGCGGTGAATTCCTCGGCGGTCTTCTCCGGCATGCGCCAGTAGCCCTTGAAGACATTCGGGCCGCGCACTTCGATGCCGCCGATCTCGCCAGCGCCGGTTTGCGATGAGCCGCCGATGCGCAACTGCACACCGGGCAGCGGCTTGCCGACGGTGCCGGCGCGGCGCTCGCCATCTTCGGGGTGGTAGGCATTGGACGCCAGCATGATGGTTTCGCTCATGCCGTAGCGCTCGACGATGGTGTGGCCGGTGCGCTCGCGCCAGGCGTCGAAGGTCTCGGGCAGCAGCGGCGCCGAGCCGGCGATGAAGAGGCGCATGTGCGAAGCCGCGTCGCGCGTCAACGAAGGCTCGGCGAGCATGCGCACGTACAGCGTCGGCACGCCCATCATCACCGTGGCCCGCGCCATCTCGGCAATCGTGGCGCGCGGGTCGAACTTCTCGAACCAGAGCATCTTGCTGCCGTTGAGCAGGGCGCCATGGATGGCGACGAACAGGCCATGCACGTGAAAGATCGGCAGCGCGTGGATCAACACGTCAGCCGAGTCGACGCCGGGCCGCTCCCTAGTTGACTCGCTCCCCTTGGGGGACGGTGGCGGCTTGCCGCCACCTTGGGGCTCGCGTACCCAGCCCCAATAGTCCTTGAGCACCAGCGCGTTGGACAGCAGGTTGCCATGCGTCAGCATCGCGCCCTTGCTGCGCCCGGTGGTGCCGCTGGTGTAGAGGATGGCGGCGAGATCGTCCGCGCTGCGCTCGACCGCCATGTGGTCTTCGCCCATGAACGCGGCGCGATCCAGCAGCGTGCCCGTGCGGTCGCTGTCCAACGTGAACACGTTGCGCACGCCGGCGGCGAAAGCCAGCTTGCTGAGCCAGGGGAAGTTGCGCTTGGCGCAGACCACCACGGCCGGTTCGGCATTGCCGATGAAGTATTCGAGCTCGGCCGCCTGGTAGGCGGTGTTCAGCGGCAGGTAGACATGCCCCGCGCGCAGCACCGCCAGGTAGAGCATCAACGCCTCGACGCTCTTGTCGGCATGCACGGCGATGCGCGACGCGGCCGGAATATCCAGGCCGTCGAGCAGGTTGGCGATGCGCGCACTCGCTCGTTCGAGGTCGCGCCAGGTGTAGTGGAGCGGTTCGCTCGTGTCGCAGGTCTCGATCGCAGTGGCGTCGAGGTCGGCCGGAAAACCGGCGCGCAGTGCGGCGTACAGGTTCTGATCGGGCATCACGCCCCTCCTTCAAAAGCGTGGTTTTCTCTTCTGCATGAACGCCGCCAGCCCCTCGCGGTGCTCGTCGCTGGCGGCGTAGGCATAGTGCGGCGCGCGTTCGGCCGCGGTGCTGTGCCTGGCGTGCGCGAACTGGCGCAGGGCGCGCTTGTTCAGGCGCAGCGCCTGCGGCGACAGCTCGGCGATGCGCTCGGCGGCGGCGCGCGCCTGTGCAGCCACATCGGTATCGGCGACGACACGCGTCAACAGGCCGCGCGCCAAGGCTTCCTGCGCATCGAGCACGCGGGCCTCGATCAGCAACTCGCGCAACACCGTGCGGCCCATCACCGCGGCCATCATCTCCATCTCCGCCGGCGCCAGCGGAAAGCCGAGCCGGGCAATCGGCACGCCGAAACGGCGCCCGCACCGCCGATGCGGATGTCGCAGCAGGCGGCGATCTCCAGGCCGCCGCCGATGCAGGCGCCGTCGATCTGCGCCAGCAGCGGCAGATCGCAATCGAGCAGGGCCTGCAGGGCCGGGCGCACGTCTTCTTCATGAAAGCGCGCCAGCGTGGTGGCGTCGAAGCGGAACTGCGGGAACTCCTCGATGTCGCCGCCCGCGGCGAACTGGCCGCCTTCGCCGGCGACGATGAGCACGCGCACGTCGCCATGGCGGGCGTTCAGGCGCGCGACATGCGAGCGCAACTCGCGCCACATCGCCACCGACAGCGCATTGAGCTTGCCGGGGTTGGACAGCGTCAGGCGCGCGACGCCGGCCGCGTCGGGCAGCGTGTAGAGAACCGAGCCGGTCACCCGCAGGCTCCTTTCCTGTCTCGTTGGTTCACAACAGCGCGGAGACCGCCCGACTGGCCGCCACCTGGCCGCGCGCAAAACGGTCATGATGCCTTTCGATGCGCGACAGGTCATACAGGTAATTCACCATCAGGCCGGCCGACTGCCTGAGGCCCTTGGGTGACAGGTTGGCCTGCGCGTTCAGGCGTTCGAGCCGCGCGCCGTTGTCGAGGTGAAAGCGCGCCACCGGATCGCCCTCGGGCAACGGCGAGACATGCGCAAGGTAGTGCGCGGCCAGACGCCACAACACGTGGTGCGCCGAGCCCGGCAGCGCCGCCAGCCGAGAGGCGTTGGTCAGCGCGGCAAAGCCGTCGCTGCAGGCGGCATGCAGCTCGTCGTGGGCGCGCTGAATCTTCACGGGCAGTGCGTCGGGGCGCGACTTGGTGAGCCAGGCCATGAAGCCGGGGATCGGCGACAGCGTGCAGAAGGTCTTGAGCTGCGGCAACTCGCGCTTCAACTGTTCGGCCACGCGCTTGATCAGAAAGTTGCCGAGCGACACGCCGCGCAGGCCCGGCTGGCAATTGCTGATCGAGTAGAACACCGCGACCTTGAACTGCTCGCTCGGCAACGGCTGCGCGCGCTTGTCGATCAGCGGCGCGATGGCGCCGGGCATCTCGGACACCAGCGCCACCTCGACGAAGATCAGCGGCTCGTCGGGCAGCTGCGGATGGAAGAACGCGAAGCAGCGCCGGTCGGGCTGCAGGCGGCGGCGCAGGTCGTCCCAGCCGTCGATCTCGTGCACCGCCTCGTGGCGGATGATCTGTTCGAGCAGTTGCGCAGGCGAGTTCCAGTCGACGCGCCGCATCTCCAGGAATCCCGGGTTGAACCAGCTCGACAGCAGGTGCAGCAAGTCGGCCTCGACAGCGGCCAGCTCCGGCTTCTGCCTGGGCAGGCGGTCGAGCAGCGCGCGGCGCAGGCGCACGATGGCCGCGGTGCCGCCGGGCGCCCGGTTCAGGCGCCGAAACAGCTCCTGGCGCGGCGGCTCGGCCACCTGCGCCAGGTGAATCATGGCCTCGGCCTGCGGATCGTTGGCGTAGGCCTGTGCCGCTTCGAGCACGGTCTTGGGGTCGGGGCTGAAATCGCTGGCCAGGCGCTCGAAGAAACGGTTGCGCTGGCTGTCGTCGAGTGCGTCCAGTCGGGCCACGATGCCCGCAGCCAACACCGGACTGTTGGCCTCGCCACGCACGGACAGCAAGCGGCGGCAGTCGATGAGGATCTGTCGGGACATGGGTGCGTAGTGTGCTGCGGGATCGAATGCCGCCTTTGAGGAACCGCCAGCCCTGGCGTCGTCGCCCGTTTGGCCGCCGATCGTGTTCACGCAGCTTGAGACAACTCTGCAGCTCGCCAGGCCGCCGCGGCGTGAATAAATGACGGAGAAGCGCCGGCAACGGCACGCTGGAGGCCTTAATTCGCTCCCACATGTAACAGAGGTCGATGCCCCCGGCCGCGCTGGCGCGTGCTCTGGAAAGTCCGGTGCTCGGCGTTTTGTTACAGGGGCTGGTCTGACCCCCCCAACACTAGGGGTCTGACTTGTTTCCTTGGCTGCGCCACCGTGATGACCCGTCCCTCCTGCCAACACGCCAAGCTCGCGTTCCTGTCCTTGTCGGTCGCTGTATTGGCTGCTTGTGGTGGTGGATCCGGCTCCGCGAACACCGACACTTCAGCGCCGGTTGGTGCGTCTGACCCAACGCCGGCGCCAGTCTCTGGACCTGCGCCTGCGCCTGCGCCAGCGCCTTCACCTGCGCCCGCACCGGCCCCTGCCCCGTCTCCCGCTCCCAGCCCTGCGCCGACGCCGGCCCCAGCGCCTGCGCCGCCGCCTCCTGCACCGGCGCCTGCCCCTGCACCGGCACCTGCCCCCCGTCCCGCACCTGCGCCCGCCCCAGCGCCGGCTCCTGCGCCCGCTCCAGCCCCTGCACCAGCGCCGCCGGCCTTCGGCACCGCCACGCTGCAATGGAACCCGGCACCCGACGCGCGCGTCGTCGGCTATCGCGTCTATTGGGGCACGGGGTCGCGCAACTATCAGCAAGCGCGCGGTGCAGGCGTGCCGGCAGGAGCCGGCACGAGCTATGTCATCGGCAACCTGCAGTCCGGGCGCACGTACTACTTCGCGGCCACCGCGTACGACGGTGCCGGCAACGAAAGCGACTTCTCGGCCGAGGCCTCCAAGACCATCCCTTGACGCACGCAATACCCGCCGCGCGGCGTGGGCTGCGCCGCGCCGCGATCGCGCCGGTACAGACCCTCATGCGTTGAGCACCGGCGGGGAGTAGATTCGATCGCTCCCGGTCCATCGGGCCGGGAGCTGCCATGCCCGCCTACCTCTCGATCGAATCGATCAGCGTGTCGTACGGCGCCCAGGCGCCGGTGCTCGATCGCGTCAGCCTCGAGGTACAGCGTGGCGAAATGGTGGCCCTGCTGGGCAGTTCGGGCTGCGGCAAGACGACGCTGTTGCGCTCGATCGCCGGCTTCGTGCAGCCGCTCTCGGGCCGCATCGTCGTCGACGGGCGCGATATCACGCACCTGCCGCCCGAGGCACGACAGACGGCGATGATGTTCCAGTCGTACGCACTGTGGCCGCACATGGACGTGGCGGCCAACATCGGCTATGGCCTGCGCATGCGCGGCGTGGCCAAGCGGCGGATTGCCGAGCGTGTGGCCGAGATGTTGAAGCTGCTGCAGCTCGACGGCTTCGGGCCGCGTGGCGTCGGCTCGCTGTCGGGCGGGCAGCGGCAGCGCGTGGCGATGGGCCGCGCGCTGGCGGTCGATCCGCTGCTGCTGCTGCTCGACGAGCCGATGAGCAACCTCGACTACAAGGTGCGGCTCGACCTGCGGCATGAGTTGCGGGCCTTGCAGCGGCGCGTCGGCATCACCGCCCTGTACGTCACCCACGACCGCGAAGAGGCGCTGACGCTGGCCGACCGCATCGCCGTCATCGACGGCGGCCATGTGCTGCAGTACGGCACGCCGGAAGAAGTGTTCCATCGCCCGGCCAGCGCCTTCGTGGCCGGTTTCATGGGCGCCGACAACGCCGTCGACCTGGTCGACGACGGTGGCGCGCTGCGACTGGCCGACGAGGCCGCGACACGGCGCACGCGCGTGCATTTCCGCGGCGACCGCGCGCGGCTGGCCAGCGCCGCGGCCGCCGACCCGGCCGCGCTCAGCCTGCATGGCACCGTCGAGCAGGCGTCCTACCTCGGCAACGGCTACCGCTATCGCGTGCGCGTCGGCCGCGGCCAGGTCTGGGTCGATGACCCGGCGCCGGTCGCGGAGGGCAGTCGCACCCATGTCATCGTGCCGCGCGATGCTTTGCTCTTTTTCCCCACTTGAACTATGGAGACGTCGATGAAGCTGCTTGTACTCTCGATGGCCGCGCTGATGTCGGCGCTGCCGGCTGCCGCCCAGACCACGCTCAACGTGGTCACCGCAGGCGACCAGAACATGGTCGACTACGTCAACACCTTTCTCGGGCCGCGCTTCGAGAAGTTGAACCCGGGCGTGTCGGTCAAGGCCGTGGGCACCGGCCCGGGCGACGCCGGCTCGCATGAAGATCTACGAGAAGCTGTCGGCGCAGTCGAAGGCCGGCGTCGCCGCCTGGGACGTCGACGTGGCCGTGATCCACCAGCGCGGCGCCGCGACGATGGTGAAGGAAAACCTGCTGGCCTCGTACCGCAACCAGATCGCCGCCGACAAGCTGGTGACCCGCGACACGGCCAAGAACGCGCTCGGCACAGAACGTCGACGGCTTTGTGATCCCGATGTTCCACAGCCAGATCGCGCTGGCCTACAACCCCGACCTGGTCAAGGCGCCGCCGACGACCTTCACCGAACTCGAGGCCTGGGTCACGAAATACCCGAAGCAGTTCGGCTACAACGGCGTCAAGGGCGGCATGTCGGGCGTCGGCTTCGTGATGGGCTATGTCTCGGCCAACAGCGGTCTGGGCAAGACGCTCGAAGAAGGGCCCTACGACGCGGCCAAGAAGGCCGACATCGACAAGGCGCTCGGCAGCCTGAAGGAGTTCAACAAGAGCGTCGTCATCACGCCGGGCAATGCCGGCACGCTGGACATGCTCAACCGCGGCGAGATCGCGATGGGCCCGGTCTGGGTCGACATGTTCTACACCTGGCAGGCCGACGGCAAGCTGCGTCCCAAACTCAAGCTCGCGCTGCCCGAGCCCGGCCTGCCCGGCCAGCCGATGTACTACGTGGTGCCGGCGAAAGCGGCCAACGCAGCAGTGGCACGCAAGTTCGTCGAATTCGCGGCCAGCCCGGAGATCCAGGCCGAGGGCATCGTCAAGAAGTTCAACTGGTACCCCGGCATCGATGCGCAGCATGTGCAGAGCAAGCTCGACAAGGCGAGCTGGGACAAGCTGTTCACCGACATCAAGCCCGACGCGCTGCAGCGCTATGGCCGGCCGTTCCCGCTGTCGGACTACTTCACCGACATCGTCGAGGGTTACGAGCGGGTCGTATTGAAGTGAGGTTGTCGCCTCGAGCGGCCGGGCTGCTGCTGATCAGCCCGGCGCTCGCCGTCATCGCCGTCTTCTTCCTGGTGCCGCTCGCGCTGTCGGTGCACAGCGCGCTGACCACCCAGGCAGGGCGCATTGACGCTGGCGCATTTCGAGAAGTCTTTCGAGCTGTACTCGAAAGACATGCTGTTCACGGTGCTGATCGTGCTGCTGTCGTGTGTGCTGATCGCGGCGGTGGCGATCGCCATCGGCGGCTACCTGACGCTCGGCGGACACCAACGCACGAAGGCTGCGCTGCGCTGGCTCTACCGCTGGCCGCTGTTCATTCCCTTCGTCGTCACCGGCCAGGTGATGCGCACCTTCCTGGCCAAGAACGGCATGCTCAACCATGTGCTCGTCGGCGGCGGCCTGATCGATCCGCTGGCCGCGCAGAGCCTGCTCGACTGGCGCGGCATCGTCATCGCCTTCGTCTGGAAGCAGGCGCCTTTCGTCACCCTGCTGCTGGCCGGCGCGATGGCCTCGATCGATGCCCAGCACATCGAAGCCGCGCGCAACCTCGGCGCGCCGCGCTGGCGCGTGCTCTGGGGCATCGTGCTGCCGCAGGTGCGCGGCACCCTGCTCGTCGGCCTGGTGCTGTCGTTCGTCACCATGCTGTCGGTGCTGTCGGTGCCGTTGATGATCAATCCCAACTCGCCGACGATGATGACGGTCGACGTCGCCTACCGCATCAGCACCCATGGCGACTACGCGGTGGCCAACGCGCTGTGCCTGGTCTCGATGCTGTTCGCCTCGCTCGCGCGCCTGGGTCTATCTGCGCCATGCGGTGGGTGCGGCCGAGGCGGCACGATGAATGCGGCGGCGGCAACGCGGGCCGCGAAGATGCTGCTGCGCGCGCTGGCAATCGCCCTGCTCGCCTTCCTGATCTTCGGCCCGCTGGCCAACCTGCTGCTGTGGGCCTTTGCCGAGCGCTGGTACTTCCCGGGCAAGATGCCGCAGCAGTTCGGCCTCACCTTCTGGGCGCGGGTCTTCGAGCCGCGCGGCAATGCCGTGCAGTCGCTCGTCACCAGCGTCTGGATCGCCGTGCTGACGGTGGCCTTCTGCCTGGCCGTCGCGGTGCCGGCCGGCTATGCGCTGGCGCGACTGAAGCTGCCGTGGCGCGGCGCTCATCCTGCTGCTGTTCCTGCTGCCGCAGGCGATTCCGAATCTGCCGATCTACGTCAACATCGCGCGCATGTTCTACGAGCTGCGGCCTCAACGGCACCGTGCTCGGCGTCGTGCTGGTGCATGCCGCGCATGGCCTGGTGCTGGCGGTGTGGATCGCCAGCGCCGCCTTCGCCGCCGTCGACGGCCAGCTCGAAGAGGCGGCGCGCAACATGGGCGCCGGCCCGTGGCGCTGCTTCGCCACGGTGACGCTGCCGCTGGCCGCGCCGGGCCTGATCGCCAGCGCGATCTTCGTCTTCCTCGAGTCGCTCGACGAGTTCACCGGCACCTACTTCGTCGGCGTGCCCGACGTGACCACGCTGCCGCTGCTGATGTTCAACGCCAGCATGGGCGGCAACTACCAGATCGCCTCGATCACGGCGCTGCTGCTGCTCGTGCCGTCGATCGCCTTCATGCTGATCGTCGAGCGTTTCCTGAAGGCCGATGTGCTGGCGATGGTCGGGCGTTAGTTCAGCGTTCAAGACCAGCGCCTGGTGATCCGACGCGTCACTGGCCGCATCGACGCTCAACGATTGGACCCGTGGCGCCAGGTCCTGCGACACGAAGACGAAATCGCAGGCGAAGCGGCGTGGCCATTGCACCGTGTCGTACAGGCCGACGGTGTCGTCGTGCGCCCGGCCCGGGTGCGCCACCCGCCACGCATCGGCAAACGCCGGCGTGGCGTCGGCACAGGGCTCGAGCATGCGCGCATGGCCCGGCGAATCGGGTTCGCAGTTGAAGTCGCCGCAGACAATGCCCGCCGCCGGCCGCGGCCGCCAGTGGAAGGGGCCGCCCGAACTGTCGGCGCGCGCCGGCGGCGCGCCATGGCCCGGCGCGGCGGCATGCAGCGCACGCAGCGCATCGACCTGGGCCAGGCGCTGCGCCGCCGCGTAGTAGGCCAGGTGCGTGCAGGTGACGCGCAAGTCGCCCACATCCACGGTCTCGATCACGGCTTCGATCGCCACGCGCTGCATGTCGGCATGGTCGGCGTCGGCCGGCCAGGGCAGCAGGTGGCGCCAGGCCTGACGCACCGGCAGGCGCGACAGCAGCAGGTTGCCGAACTGGCGCCGCCGGCCCTGGTCCGCTGCCATGTCGACGGCAACGCCTTCGAGCGCCGTCCAGCCGGCGAATTCGGCCGCCAGCAAAGCGAACTGGTCTTCGCCGCCGCTGCCGGCGAGCGTGTCGAAGCCGCGCGCGACTTCCTGCAGGCAGATCACATCGGCATCGGCGGCGAGCTCGCGGATCGTGCGCCCGATGCGCTGCGGGTCGACGCGGCCGTCGACGCCGCGGCACCACTGGATATTCCAGCTCAGCAGCTTCATGGCTTATTGTGGCGCCATGACGACCTATGTTCTTGTCCACGGCGCCTGGGGCGGCGCCTGGATCTGGCGCCGCATCCTCGGCCCGCTGCGCGCCGCGGGCCACGAGGTGCACGCGGTGACGCTGACCGGTGATGGCGAGCGCGCACACCTGAGACGCGCCGACATCTCGCTGCAGAACCATATCGACGATGTGCTCGGATTGATCCATGCCGAGGAACTGCAGGACGTCGTGCTGGTCGGGCACAGCTATGGTGGCATGGTTATCACCGGCGCAGCCGATGCGCTGCTGGCGCACGGCGCGGTGCGCATCAAGCAACTGGTGTATGTCGATGCCATGGTGCCGCTGCCCGGCGAAGGCTGGGGCGCCGGCCATCCGCCCGAGATCGTGCAGGCGCGGCTGGCTGCGGCGAAAGCCCACGACAACGCGTTGCCGCCGCCCGACCCGGCCGACTTCGGCATCGAGGGCGCTGACCGCGACTGGCTGTTGCGCCGCCAGGTGCCGCACCCGTTCGGCATGTACCGCGTGGCGTTGCCGTTCGACGGCGCACGCTGGGCCCGTCTGCCGCGCTGCTTCATCGATTGCACGCAGCCCGCCTACCCGACCATCGACGCCATGCGGGCGCGCGTGCGCTCGCAGCCGGGCTGGCAGATCGTCGAGATCGCGACCGGCCACTGCCCGATGATCAGTGCGCCGCAAGAGGTGGTGCGCACGCTGCTGAGCTTCGCCTGAGCGCGTAAGGCGGGCCAGCCAAACGGCGCCCGCAGCGTGGCCGGGGATACCAATCCGGATGCAGGTTTGCCGTGGCGCGGGCACCCATTCCAAGGATCGCCGTGGCACTCACGACTGTTAACAATGTGCCTCACAGGGCGCTCGATGTGGCGCTGACAAGAGGAGGCTGGGTGGGCACGGGAGCAGTTCGCGTCGCGTTGATCTTGGCGGCGGTGATGGCGTTTGCCTTTGCCGTACCGGCCGCGGGCAGCCAGCCCCGCGCCTACGGCAAGGAACTCGTGGCGCAGTACGACCTGCCGGCCGACCTGCTGGGACGCCACGGCGCACTGGGCGCCGCTGCGGCCGACTCAACAAGCGGCGACACCGCCGCGCAACCGCCATCAGCCGACAGCGCGATGTGGGTCGGCCCGGTGCAGAGCGTCGGCCCCGGCCGCAACCCCTACACCCTGGTGCTGACCGTCCGCGGCGTCGCGCGAGGGGCAGGCGACAGCCGTTCGCGCTGGCAGACCGGCTGGGAGGTGCAAGAGTCGGCGGTGGCCACGCGCGAGGTGCTGATGTCCCTCAACGGCATCGCCCGCGACACAGCCTCGGCCGGCGCCCCGGTGACGCTGACGGCCGTCAGTGCACCGGTGACCTTTCGCAGCCAGCGCCGGGTCGCGCCGATGCTGTCGCTCGTCCACGCCCACAACCTGGACATCACCGAAGTGCGGCTGCAGGTCTGGTCGGGCTCCGCGCCGATGGCCTGGCCCTCGCTGTCGGTGCCAAGTCCGGCATGGCTGGCGCTCGGTGCGCTGTGCCTGTTCGGCGGGTTCCTGTTCACCCGGCAGGCACACGCGCCGGCCCGCGCCGTTGCTCCGGAGCTGCCCTTGGCCATGGTTTCGTCGCTCCCGCCCGAGCCTGATCTGCAACGCCTGTTGGAGCACGGGCCCGCCGATGCGACGCCCGCCGCCAGGGCGCCAACAGCGCCGGCTGCACCGCGCCAGATACAAGCGTTGCGCGTGGTGGCGGCGCTGCACGACGTCCTCACCGCGGGCCTGGCCGTGCCGACGGAGCTCGACAACACGCGCCGCCGGCGCGGCAGGCGCCCCGCGGGCCAGGCCTGAGACAGGCGTCATTCAAGGGCATTCGGACGGCGCGACAATGCGCCCATGCCGACCAACCCGTCCTTGACGCCATGAGCACAACACCCGCCTACCCTTCCACCCAGCTGCTGATCGACGGCCAATGGTGCGACGCCGCCGACGGCCGCACGCTGGCGGTGGTCAACCCTGCCAGCGGCGCCGAAATCGGCCGTGTCGCGCATGCCGGCCGCGCCGATCTGGACCGCGCGCTCGCGGCGGCGCAAAAGGGCTTTGCCACCTGGCGCGCCATGCCGGCCATCGAACGCGCCAAGATCATGCGCCAGGCCGCGGCGCTGGTCCGCGAGCGGCTCGACGCCATCGCGGCGATGATGACCCAGGAGCAGGGCAAGCCGCTGGCCGAGTCCAAGGGCGAGACGCTGAGCACGGCCGACACCATCGAGTGGTTCGCCGACGAGAGCCGCCGCGTCTATGGCCGCATCGTGCCGCCGCGCCACATGGCCAACCAGGCCCTGGTGCTCAAGGAGCCCGTCGGTCCGGTGGCCGCGTTCACGCCCTGGAACTTTCCGCTCAACCAGGTGGTGCGCAAGGTCAGCGCGGCGCTGTCCACGGGCTGCTCGATCATCGTCAAGGCGCCGGAAGAAACGCCGGCCTCGCCGGCCGCGCTGATCAGGGCCTTCGTCGATGCCGGCGTGCCGGCGGGTGTCATCGGCCTGGTCTATGGCGACCCGGCCGAGATTTCGAGCTACCTGATCCCGCACCCGGTGATCCGCAAGATCACCTTCACCGGCAGCACGCCGGTGGGCAAGCAGCTGGCCGCCATGGCCGGCCAGCACATGAAACGCGTCACCATGGAACTCGGCGGCCATGCACCGGTGATCGTTGCCGAAGACGCCGATATCGCGCTGGCGGTGAAAGCCGCGGGCGGGGCCAAGTTTCGCAATGCCGGCCAGGTCTGCATCGCACCGACGCGCTTTCTCGTTCACAACAGCATCCGCGCCGAGTTCGAGCGCGTGCTGGTGGCGCAGACGCAGGCGCACAAGGTCGGCGACGGCATGGCCAAGGACACGACGCTGGGGCCCCTGGCCAATCCGCGTCGCCTGGCGGCGATGCAGCAGTTCACTGAGGACGCCGTCAAACTGGGTGCCAAGCTGCTGGCCGGTGGCGAGCGCATCGGCTCGTCGGGCAATTTCTTTGCGCCGACAGTGCTCACCGAGGTACCGCTGACGGCCAAGGTCTTCAACGACGAGCCCTTCGGCCCGATGGCCGCGGTGCGCGGCTTCGACACGCTCGACGAGGCCATCACCGAGAGCAACCGCCTGCCTTACGGCCTGGCGGGATACGCCTACAGCCAATCGGTGAAGACGATTCACCAACTCTCGCAGCGCGTCGAGGTCGGCATGCTGTGGATCAACCAGCCGGCCGTGGCCGTGGCCGAACTGCCGTTTGGCGGAGTCAAGGATTCGGGCTACGGCAGCGAAGGCGGGCCGGAAGCGCTCGATGCCTACCTGGTCACCAAATCGGTCTCGGTGTTCTGCGGCTAGACCGTCAACCACCTTTCGAACACAGCGCGCAGCGCGTCGACCAGGATCGGCTTGGTGAGGTAGTCGTCCATGCCGGCAGCGGCGACCTGTCGGCGATCGGCGTCGCCGGCGTGGGCCGTCAGGGCGACGATCGGAAACGGCGGCAAGCGGCCGTCGGCCTGCCGGGCGCGCAGGCGGCGCGTGGCCTCGAAGCCGTCCATCACCGGCATCTGCAGATCCATCAGCACGAGCTGAGGCGCCTGGCGCTCGCAGGCGGCGACGGCCGCAGCGCCGTCGGTGGCGCCGCTGGGCGCGTGGCCGAGTTGGCGCACGAACTCCTCGGTGATCATCAGGTTGACGGCGTTGTCTTCGACGACCAGCACACGCGCGGCCTTGGCCGCCGTCGGTACGGTGGCCGCGGACACGGCGCCCGCCGGCTTGGCCGACAGCATGTCGTGCAGGCCGCGCGGCGTCAGCGGCAGCACGAGCGTGGCAATGCCTTGCGCCAGGGCCATGCGTTCGAGCGCCGGCTGATCCCAATCGGGCCGCACCAGCAGCACGATGTGGGCGTGCGGCAAGGTTTTGCGCAGGGCCGCGAAATCCGTGTTGGCATCGATCACCTGCTCGGCCACGGCAACGACGCCGGGATGCTGCGCGGGCGGTTCGCCAAGGCCACGCGCGATGGCCGCAGCCACGTCCGGCAAGAACTCGGCGCGCCAGCCCACACGCTGCAGGCGCCGTGCAGACCACTGGGCGCTGTCGATCCGGCGGTAGATCAACCAGGCCCGGCCCGGCGGCAGCGGCGGCAGGGCAACTTCGCCGGCGGCCAGCTGTGCCGGCCAGGTGAATGCAAAGTCGCTGCCGTCTTTTGTACTGCGCTCGAGCATGACGTCGCCGCCCATGGCGCGGGCAATGCGGCGGGCGATGGCCAGGCCGAGGCCGCTGCCACCGTGCTGGCGCGTCAGGCTGGCGTCGCCTTGCACAAAGGCCTCGAAGATGCGCTCTTGGTGCGCGGACTCGATGCCTGGGCCGGTGTCTTCGACGTGCACGATGGCACTCGCGCCGCCTGCACCATCGGGCACCAGTTCGCCGCACAGCGCCACATGCCCTTGCTGGGTGAACTTGATGGCGTTGGCGACCAGGTTGGTGACCACCTGGCGCACGCGCCCGGCATCGCCCAGCACCTGCGTGGCACCGCCAACCCAGTCGAAGCGCATCGACACGTCCTTGGCGGTCGCGGTCGGCATCAATGCGCGCATCACTTCGGCCATCAGCTGCGGCAGGTCGAATGCCTGATGCGCCAGCTCGATGCCCCCGGCATCGAGTCGCGACAAGTCCAGCACCTCGTTGATCAACTGCAGCAGCGAGCGCCCCGAGCCGAGCGCCGTTTCGAGATAACGCCGCTGCGCCGGTTGCTCGGCCGCCTTGAGGGCCAGCTCGCTCAGGCCGAGCATGCCGTTGAGCGGCGTGCGCAGCTCGTGGCTCATGTGGGCCAGGAACTCGGATTTGGCCCTGCTGGCTCGTTCGGCCTGCTCGCGCTGGCGCTCGGCCTCGGCGAGCGCGGCGTTGAGTGCCTCGGTGCGTTCGGCCACCATCGCGCTCAGGTGGTGGCGATGCTCGTCGAGTTCCTGGCGGTCGAGCTGCTGCTGATGAACGTCGCCAATCATGCCGCTCATGCGCAAGCGGCCTTGCGCATCGGCTTCGGTGCGACCCCGGCCACGGAACCAGCGCCAGGTGCCGTCGGCCATGCGCAATCGGTAGGTGGCGGCCCAGGTGCCCGGGGCACTCCAGGCGCGCGTGAACTCGGCGGCGAGCTGGGCCCGATCCTCGGCATGTACCAGGGATTGGAAGGCCCGTTCGTCGGGCGCCGGTGTGCCTCTCGCGTGGCCGAGCAACTGCATGACATTGTCGCTGACGAAAAAATCGTCTCTGCCGACCGTTCGTTCGTAGTGCGCTTCACTCGCCGCGTCGAGTGCACGCTGGTAGCGGCGCGCATAGTCGTCGGCGTCGAGCCGCGCCTGGCGCTCGGCGTGCACGTCGATCATGGTGCCGATCAGTCGCAAGGGACGCCGCTCGCGCTCATCGAGCCAGACGCGGCCGAAGGCACGCGCCCAGCGATAGGCGTCATGCACGTCGAGATAGCGCACGTCGTAGCTGAAGGTGCCGCCGCTTTTCAGTGCGTCGCCGTAGGCAGCCTCGAACTGCGCGCGATCCTGCGGATGGATGCGGGCGTTGATGAGCTCGCGGTCTTGCGTCGGCGGCAAACCGAGGATGCTGAAGAACGGCGGCGAGTACCACATCTCGCCCGTCGTCAGGTCGCGCTCCCAGTACGCCTGCTCGGCGCCGAGAACGATGCGCAGCGCCCGCCGCAGGTCGTCGGGCGACGCGGCGGCCACGAGCGCTTCGAGCAGCTGGTTGTTCATCGGCGGCGGCTGGGGCGGAAGAAGGGTCATCGTCAAGGGCTTGTGCAGGGACATGACTGTAGCCCCGCTGCGCACACCTAGAATCTTCGGCTCGCTTGTCAGGGAGCACGCTATGAGCGCTGCACGGCCGTTCCGAAAGCGCTCGCTCCCCCTTGGGGGGGCGATGCGCAGCGTCTTGGGGGCTCAATGACCTCCGGCACGATCCGCATTCGCGGCGCGCGTCAGCACAACCTCAAGAATCTCGATCTGGACATCCGCACCGGCGAAATGACGGTGGTCACGGGTCCCAGCGGCTCGGGCAAATCGAGCCTGGTCTTCGACACGCTGTACGCCGAGGGCCAGCGGCGCTATGTCGAGACGTTCAGCGCCTACGCGCGCCAGTTCCTCGACCGCATGGACCGGCCGGCGGTCGATCGCGTCGACGGCGTGCCGCCGGCGATCGCCATCGACCAGACCAATCCGGTGCGCAGCTCGCGCTCGACCGTCGGCACGATGACCGAGTTGAACGACCACCTGAAGCTGCTTTTTGCCCGCGCCGGGGCTTTGTTCGACCAGCAGACGGCGTTGCCGGTGCGGCACGACACGCCGGAGACGATCTGTTTCGATCTGATGGCGCGTGCGGCAGCCTTCGATGATCCGCGGCTGACGATCACGATGCCGGTGGAGTTGCCGGCCTCGACGACGCCCGACGAACTCGAACAATGGCTGGCCGCGAGCGGCTTCACGCGCGTGCATGCGGATCGACTGGTCAACGATAGAAGAGTGCTGGACGTCGTCATCGACCGCTTTCGCGCCGCCGGCACCGAGAAGGTTCGCGTCGTCGAAGCGATCGAGCTGGCGTTGAAGCGCGGCAGCGGGCGCATCAATGTCTACGCCGGCGATGAAGGAGCGCAGCAGCTCTGGCGCTGGTCCACCGGCCTGCACTGCCCCGAGAGTGAGTTGCGCTATGCCGACCCGCAACCGGCGCTGTTCTCGTTCAACTCGGCCTTCGGCGCCTGCGAGACCTGCCGCGGTTTCGGCCGCGTCATCGGCGTCGATTGGGGGCTGGTGATTCCCGACGAGCGCAAGACCTTGCGCAGCGGTGTCGTCAAGACACTGCAGACACCGGCGTGGAAAGAGTGCCAGGACGACATGATGAAGTACGCCGGCGAGGCCGGCATCCCGCGCGACACGGCGTGGACGCACCTGACTGCGGCGCAACGCGAGTGGGTGATCGAAGGCTCGCCGAACTGGAAGGGCAACTGGAACAAGCAGTGGTACGGCATCCGGCGCTTCTTCGGCTACCTCGAAAGCAAGGCCTACAAGATGCACATCCGCGTGCTCTTGTCGAAGTACCGCAGCTACACGCCGTGCACCGTCTGCGGCGGCGCACGGTTGAAGCGCGAAGCCTTGTTGTGGCGGCTGGGCGCGAACGACGACGCGGATGCGGTGCTGCCGGCCGCGCACCGGTTCATGCCCGTGGGTGTGGCCTGGTCGCGCGAGCAGCTCGAAGCACTGCCGGGCTTGTCGCTGCACGACCTGATGAAGCTGCCGATCCTGCGCCTGCGCTCCTTCTTCGAGCGTCAGACCGCGACCGATGAGGCGCTGAAGCTGCTTTACGACGAGATCCGCACGCGCCTGAAGTACCTGTGCGATGTCGGCATCGGCTACCTGACGCTCGACCGCCAGAGCCGCACCCTCAGCGGCGGCGAGGTCCAGCGCATCAACCTCACCACCGCGCTCGGCACCTCGCTGGTCAACACCATGTTCGTGCTCGACGAGCCGTCGATCGGACTGCATCCCCGCGACATGAACCGCATCATCGAAGCCATGCACCGCTTGCGCGATGCCGGCAACACGCTGGTCGTGGTCGAACACGACCCCGCCGTGATGCTGGCTGCGGATCGCCTGATCGACATGGGCCCCGGCCCCGGCGAGCGCGGCGGGCAGATCGTCTTCGACGGCGCGCCCGATGCCGTGCGGCGCGCCGACACGCTGACCGGGGCCTATCTCGGCGGCAGGAAACATGTCAGCAGCGGCATCAAGCGCTTCGTCACCGAATCCACGCCCAAACTCGTCCTCGAAGGTGCACGCCAGCACAACCTGAAGGGCGTGAGCATCGAGTTCCCGCTGCAGCGTCTGGTCGCGGTGACCGGCGTCTCGGGATCGGGCAAGAGCACGCTGATGCAGGACGTGCTCTACCCGGCGCTGGCACGCGCCTTCGGCAAAGCCACCGAAACACCGGGCGCGCACGAGCGCCTGCTCGGTGCCGATTGGTTGTCGGATGCGGTCTTCGTCGATCAAAGCCCGATCGGCAAGACAGCGCGCTCGAATCCGGCCAGCTATGTCGGCGCGTTCGACGCCCTGCGCGCCCTGTTCGCCGACGCGCCGATGGCCCGCGAGCGTGGCTATGGCGCCGGCATGTTCAGCTTCAACGCCGGCGACGGCCGCTGCCCGACCTGCGGCGGCTCGGGCTTCGAGCATGTGGAGATGCAGTTCCTGTCCGACGTGTACCTGCGCTGCCCGGACTGCGACGGCCGGCGCTTTCGCGCCGAGATCCTCGACGTGAAGATCGTGCGCGGCGACCGGCAGCTGTCCGTCGCCGACACGCTCGACCTGACCGTCAGCGCAGCGGTGCATCTGTTCGCCGACGACCGCGAGGTGATCGTCAAGCTGCAGCCGATCGTCGATGTCGGCCTCGACTATGTGCGCCTGGGCCAGCCGGTGCCCACTTTGTCGGGCGGCGAAGCACAACGCCTGAAGCTTGCCGGCTTTCTGGCCCAAGCCGCAGAGCGGCCGGGCCAGCGCGTGGCCAGCAAGGGCACGCTGTACCTGTTCGACGAACCAACCACCGGCCTGCACTTCGACGACATCGCCAAGCTGATGCGCGCGCTGCGCAAGCTGCTCGACGCCGGACATTCGGTGATCACGATCGAGCACAACCTCGACGTCATCCGCGCGGCCGATTGGGTCATCGACCTCGGCCCGGAAGGCGGCGAGGCCGGCGGCGAACTCGTTTTTGCCGGCACGCCCGAAGAGATCAAGCTCCACCCGGGCTCGCACACCGGGCGTGCATTGGCCGACTACGAAGCAGCGCTCGGCCTGGCGCACCGCGTCGAAGAAGGACGGCCCTTGCAGGCGGTGATGCGTGCCGCGCGTGCGCAGTCGCAAGAAGTCATCCGCATCGTCAACGCGCGCGAGCACAACCTGAAGTCGATGGATGTCGACATCCCGCGCGGCAAGTTTTCCGTCATCACCGGCGTCTCGGGTTCGGGCAAGAGCACGCTGGCCTTCGACATCCTGTTCAACGAGGGCCAGCGGCGTTACCTGGAATCCCTCAACGCCTATGCGCGCAGCATCGTGCAACCGGCGGGGCGGCCGGAGGTGGACGCGGTCTATGGCATCCCGCCGACGGTGGCGATCGAGCAGCGGCTGTCGCGCGGCGGGCGCAAGAGCACGGTGGCCACCGTCACCGAGGTCTGGCATTTCCTGCGCCTGCTGTGGGTCAAGCTCGGCATCCAGCATTGCGCCAAGGACGGCGCGGCCGTCGTGCCGCAGAGCATCGAGAGCATCGCGGCGCAACTGCTGCGCGATCACAAGGGCCTGCATGTCGGCCTGCTGGCGCCGCTGGTGGTGAATCGAAAAGGCGTCTACACCGACCTCGCCAAATGGGCCAAGGCGCGCGGCCATTCGCATCTGCGCATCGACGGCGAGTTCCTCAAGGTCGATCCGTTCCCGCGCATCGACCGCTTCAAGGAGCACACGATCGAGTTGCCGGTCGGCGATCTGGTGGTCGATGCGGCGTACGAGGCCGAATTGCGCGAGTTGTTGACCAAGGCGCTCGACCTCGGCAAGGGCGTGATGCACCTGCTGGCACCGCTCGATGGTTTGGAAGACGCGATGGATGGCGCCACGTCCACGGTCGGCATCGGCAGCGTCAAGGTCTTCTCGACCAAACGCGCCTGCCCGACCTGCGGCACCAGTTATCCGGAGCTCGACCCGCGCCTGTTCTCCTACAACAGCAAACACGGCTGGTGCCCGAGCTGCGTCGGCACCGGCCTGACATTGACGCGCGAACAGCGCAAGGCGCTCGACGACTCCGTGCGCGACGACAACGAACGTGGCCGTGAGCAGAGTTTCCCGAGCGAAGAGGCCGAGGTCGAAGGCCTCGCCGGCACGCCTTGCCCCGACTGCGCGGGCACGCGATTGAACCCGACGGCACGTGGCGTCACCTTCGGCGGCGAGCCGATCGGCAGCGTGGCGGCATGGGCCGTCGGCGACGCGCGGCGCTGGGTCAAGAGTCTCGATCTGGTCGGCCGTGACGCCGGTATTGCACGCGACGTGGTCAGCGAAATCGAAAGCCGCCTCGAGTTCCTCGAGCAAGTGGGCCTCGGCTACCTGACGCTCGACCGCGCCGCGCCGACGCTCTCCGGCGGCGAAGCGCAGCGCATCCGACTGGCGGCACAACTCGGCAGCAACCTGCAAGGCGTGTGCTACGTGCTCGACGAGCCGACGATCGGCCTGCACCCGCGCGACAACCGCGTCCTGCTCGATGCGCTGACCCACCTGCGCGGCCAGGGCAATACGCTGGTGGTGGTGGAGCATGACGAAGACACGATCCGCCGCGCCGATCACGTCATCGACATCGGGCCAGGCGCCGGCAAGCGCGGCGGCCGTGTCGTCGCCCAAGGCACGGTCAGTGAGTTGTCGGCCAACGCCGAGTCGGTGACCGGGCGTTTTCTTGCCTCGCCGCTCAGGCATCCGCTGCAAAGGCGGCGTGAGATCCACACGACGGACAAGGCGCTGGCAGTCACCGGGGCCACGCTGCACAACCTGAAGGCGCTCGATGTGCGCTTTCCCCTGCAGCGCCTGGTGGCTGTGACCGGCGTCTCGGGCTCGGGCAAGAGCACGCTGGCGCGCGACGTGTTGCTGGACAGCGTGGCCGCACTCGTGTCCTCGCGCGGCAAGGGCTCGGCTTCAGGCTGCAATGCCATCGAAGGCTGGCAGGCGGTGGACCGCGTGCTCGAAGTCGATCAGACGCCCATCGGCAAGACACCTCGCTCCTGCCCCGCCACCTACATCGGCTTCTGGGACGCCATCCGCAAGCTCTTCGCCGAAACGCTCGAAGCCAAGGCGCGCGGCTATGCGCCGAATCGATTCAGCTTCAATACCGGCGAAGGCCGCTGCCCGACCTGCGAAGGCCAAGGCGTGCGCACGATCGAGATGAGTTTTCTGCCGGACGTGAAAGTGCCCTGCGAAAGCTGCCACGGCCAGCGCTTCAACCCGGAGACGCTGGCGGTGAGCTGGCGCGGCAAGTCGATCGGCGATGTGCTGCGCATGGAAGTCGACGAAGCGGTCGAGTTCTTCGCGTCGATGCCGTCGATCTCGCACCCTCTCAAGCTGCTGCGCGACGTCGGCCTCGGTTACCTGACGCTCGGCCAGCCGTCACCGACCTTGAGCGGCGGCGAAGCGCAACGTATCAAGCTCGTCACCGAGTTGAGCAAAGTACGCGACGACGTGACACGCCGCGGCAGCCAGGTCCCCCAGACGCCGTTGGCGTCGCCCCCCAAGGGGGAGCGCCCGCTTGGGGCGGCCCGGCGCGGGCTGCCGCCGCACACGCTCTACGTGCTCGACGAGCCGACAGTGGGCCTGCACATGGCCGACGTCGAGCGCCTGATCCGCGTCCTGCACCGCCTCGTCGATGGCGAGCACAGCGTCATCGTCATCGAACACGATCTCGATGTGATCGCTGAAGCCGATTGGGTGATTGACCTCGGCCCCGAAGGCGGCGCGGCCGGCGGCCGTGTGGTCGCTGCCGGCACGCCGGAGCAGATCGTGGCGTCCGGCACACACACCGGCCAGGCTTTGGCGCCGGTACTGGCGCGCCAGCAGGATTCAGGCAGCCTTTGCCAGGGGGCTCTTCGCGCCGGTTGAGGGTTTTGTTTCACCGACGCCGCTCATCAGACCCATGGCGCGGCATTGCAGGACGATCGCGTCTTCGTGATCGCCGAGCCGGTCGAAGAGATCAGCCACACGCAACAGAACCGTCACTTCCCATCGCGGGTCAGCGGTGTGGCGCGCCAGTTGCGCGGCCTCGTAGCCGTGGTCACGCACGGCATCGCGCAGCCGGTGCGCACCGCGCGACTCGTCTTGTACTTCCAGGCGCTCGGAGCGCTCGAGCGCCAGTTCCGCCAGGTGGCACAACGCGTCGACACTGGCATCGACGGCGCCGATGGTGCGCGACACCGCCAGACCCCGCTTGGCATACCAATCGGCCTCGGCCAACGCACCCACGGCGCGGTGACAGCGGCTGACCTCGGCCAGCGCCTGGCTCAAACGGGCCGCATCCGCGGTCGCTTCAGCATCGTCGAGGGCCGACACGGCAGCGCGCAGATCGATGCGGGCCTGGTCTTCGGTAGGGCGGTTCGTCGTGGGCTGCATATCGGTTCCGTCAACAAAAGCAATGTCGTCGATACTAGGCAGCCGCCGGCGTCAGCGCGCCCCCCCGAAGGCGGGGCGTCCCACGAGCAGGTGGTCGTGTTATGCACTGATCGTGACGCATTGCACTGCGCCATCGCCTGCGTCAGTTTCGATGTGAACATGGCGCGACACGATGTGTGAGTCCCCGCGCCGGACCGCGTTGTGCAAAGTCGCCGTGCAGCCGTTTTCTCGCCAGCGATACCATGCTGCGTGGGGGCCTGTGGGCTGGCCCGCCGCTGCCCTGTGCTGTCTGCGCGTGCCGGCAAGTGCGCTCTTGCGCGGGTCAGGCGTCGTCTTGGATTTCTTTGTGGGCTGTCAAGGAAAACCACAAGCGCATGCAGACGCCACGACTTCGACAATCAGCCGGGTCGGCGCGCCCTGCGCCCTTTCTGTCTTGCCACGACTGCCTTTCAATGTAGGAGGCCCCTCATGCTGCTTGCCCCGATTCACCGCGCCATGGGCCTGGCTGTTGCCACGCTCGCCACCACCGGCCTGGCTCATGCACAGACCGTGCTCACCGCATCGAGCTGGCTGCCGCCGTCGCACATCCTGTCGCTGACACAGCAGGAGTGGTGCGGCGAGCTGGAGAAGAAGACCAGCGGCAAGCTCAAGTGCAACATCCTGCCGCGTGCGGTGGCGGCGCCGCCAGGCACCTTCGACGCCGTGCGCAGCGGCCTCGCTGACCTGTCGTACACGGTCCACGGTTACACGCCGGGCCGTTTCGTGACGACGCAGATGGCCGAGGTGCCCTTCCTCGGCAATTCGTCGGTATCGACCTCGGTGGCCTTCCAGCGCATGTACGCCAAGTACCCGGCGATCGCGGAAGAACACCAGGGCGTGAAGGTGCTGGCGGTGTTTACCCACGGCCCCGGCATCGTCTTCAACACCAAACGGCCGATTGCCACGGCCGACGACCTGTCCGGCCTGAAGTTCCGCGTCGGCGGCGGCATGGTCAACGAGATTTCGAAGGCGCTGGGCATGAACGTCACGCTCAAGCCGGCGCCGGAGAGCTACGAGCTGCTGTCCACCGGCGTCATGGACGGCACGCTGTTCCCGGCCGAATCGGTGGAATCGTTCAAGCTCGACAAGACGATCAAGTACGCCACGACCTTCCCGGGCGGCCTGTACAACACGTCCTTCGTCTTCCTGATGAACCAGGCCATGTACGACAAGCAGCCGGCCGACGTCAAGAAGGCCATCGATTCCTTGTCGGGCGAATATGCGGCCAGCATGTTCGGCCGCGGCTGGGACAAGGTGGATCGCCGCGGCATGGCCTTCATGCAGGCCGCCGGCGTGCAGTTCACCAAGGCCGATGCCGCCTTCGTCAAAGCGGTGCAGGACAAGACCGGGCCCGTGGAAGACAAGTGGGCGGCTGCCGCCGAAGCCAAGGGGCTGAAGAATGCGAAGAAGATGCTGGCCGAGTACCGCGCCGAGATCAAGAAGCTCGAGAAGTAAGCTGCGCGGGTGATCCACCGGCTCAAGCTGACGCTCGAAGCGTTTTGCGGCACGATCGCCGCGCTGGCGTTGTTTGCCATCATGGTGTTGACGCTGGCCGACGTCAGCGGCCGCAAGCTGCTCAGCACCTCGGTGCCCGGTTCGCTCGAACTGACCGAGTTGCTGATGGTGGTGGTGATCTTTGCCGGCCTGCCGTTGGTGTCGCTGCGCGGCGAGCATGTGGTCTTCGACTCGCTCGATCCGCTGCTCGAACGCACGATCGGCCGCGCGCAGGTCCTGGTGGTCGATCTGGTCGTGGCCGCGTTGCTGATGGGCATGGCGTGGCTGATGTGGATCAAGGCCGGCCAGATGGCCGAGTATGGCGACACGACCGCACAGCTGAAGATCGCACAGGCGCCGTTCGTCTATCTGATGAGCCTGCTGTTGGCAGTGACGGCGCTGATCCATGGTCTGCTCGCGTTTGCGCCGACGACGCACCATCATCCTGGCGTTGACGCGCCATGACGGAGGCCCTGGTCGGCTTTGGCGCCGTCTTCGTGCTGGCGCTGTTGCGCTTGCCGCTGGCCTTTGCGATGGGGCTTGTGGGTTTCATCGGCCTGGGCCTGATGCGAGGTTGGCCGGCCACCGCCGCAAGCGTATCGCAGGTGGTCTATGAAACCGGCTTCGCCTACACGCTGTCGGTCGTGCCGCTGTTCATCCTGATGGGCAATTTCGTCGCCCGCGCCGGGCTGGCGCAGGAGCTGTTCCGGGCGGCCTACGCCTTCATCGGCCATGTGCGCGGCGGCCTGGCGCACGCGACGATCCTGGCTTGTGCGGGCTTCGGCGCCATCTGCGGCAGCTCGATCGCCACCGCGGCGACGATGAGCAAGGTGGCCTTTCCGTCGATGAAAAAGCTCGGCTATGCCGACTACCTGTCCACCGGTGTGATCGCCGCCGGCGGCACGCTGGGCATCATGATCCCGCCGTCGACCATCCTGGTCATTTACGGCATCGTCACTGAAACACACATCGGCAAGCTGTTTGCCGCCGGACTGTTGCCCGGACTGGTGTGCGCGCTGATGATGATGGGCGCCGTGGCCTGGATCACCTGGCGCGACCCCGTCGCCGGCCCGGCCGGCGAGCGCACGACCTGGCGCGATCGCCTCGCGGCGGTGCGCAACATCTGGGGCGTTGCCTTGCTCGTCATATTGGTACTCGGCGGCATCTACGGCGGTGTCTTTACGGCTACCGAGGGTGCAGGCATCGGCGCATCGGGCGCGTTCTTCTTTGCGTTGGCGCGCCGCGCGCTGTCGTGGCGCGCGCTGGCAGACGTGCTGGTGGAGTCGGCGCGCACGACGGCGATGCTGTTCACGATCCTCATCGCGGCGATGATCTTCTCCGGCTTCATCAACTTCACGACCATGCCCGGCGACTTGAAGGACTGGCTGCTGGCGCTCGGCCTGCCGCCGCTGGCCATCGTCGGCGCGATGATGCTCATCTACGTGCTGCTGGGCACGATCATGGAGGAGCTGTCGATGGTGTTGCTGACGATTCCCGTTTTCTTCCCGATCGTCGTCCAGCTCGGCTTCGATCCGGTGTGGTTCGGCGTGCTGATCGTGCTGGTGGTTCAGATCGGATTGATTTCGCCGCCGGTGGGCATGAACCTGTTCGTGCTCAGTTCCCTGCTCAAGACGGTGCCGCTGGGACAGATCTTCCGCGGCGTCTGGATGTTCGTTGCGGCGCTGGTGATCGCGCTGGCGATCGTGCTGGAGTTTCAGCCGCTGGCGCTTTGGCTGCCCGGCCTCATGAGGTAGTTGCGATGGCCCTCGGCACGCCGCCCATGAGGCGTTTGCTCATCGCCCTGTCCGCCGCGTTGGTTGCCCCCTTGGCACTGGCCGAGTTCCCGGAAAAGCCGATCACCATCGTCGTGCCATTTTCTGCCGGTGGTCCCACCGATAAATTGGCGCGCGACCTCGGCGACGTGCTGCGCAAGGGCCTCAACAACCAGCGCGTGGTCATCGACAACGTCGGCGGCGCCGGCGGCACGCTGGGCGCGACCAAGGTGGCCAAGGCCACGCCGGATGGCTACACGCTGCTGCTCTACCACATCGGCATGGCGACCTCCGCCGCTCTGTACCGCGATCTGTCGTTCAACGCACTCGATGATTTCGAGTACCTGGGCTTGATCAACGAGGTACCGATGACACTGATCGGCCGCCCCACGCTGCCGGCCAACAACTACGCCGAGCTGGTGAAATGGATCAAGTCCAACAAAGGCAAGGTCTATCTCGCCAACGCGGGCCTGGGCGCGGCCTCGCATCTGTGCGGTCTGCTGTTCCAGCAGGCCCTCGAGGCCAATATGACCACGATCGCCTACAAAGGTACCGGCCCGGCCATGTCCGATCTGCTCGGCGGCCAGGTCGACCTGCTGTGCGACCAGACCACCAATACCACGCCGCTGATCGAGGCTGGCAAGGTCAAGGCGTTTGCCGTGACGACCTTGAAGCCGTTGACCACGCCTGCATTGGCCACGCTACCGGCGCTCGACGCGTCCGGGCTGAAGGGGTTCAACGTCGGCATCTGGCACGGTTTGTACGCGCCCAAGGGAACGCCCAAGGAGGCTGTGGACAGGAT
Organism: uncultured beta proteobacterium; assembly: GCA_963706685.1. GTDB lineage: Bacteria > Pseudomonadota > Gammaproteobacteria > Burkholderiales > Burkholderiaceae_C > CADEEN01. Next base: position 35,348 of record CAVPMY010000012.1, on the reverse strand, counting down.
CAATGCAGCGCTGCGCCTGGCACTGCAGGAGCCTGAGTTCCTCAAGCGCCAAGAGGCATTGGGTGCCGTGGTCGTCAGCGACGTTCGCCTCACCCCCGCTGAGCACAAGAAGTTCGTCGCGTCGGAGATCGGCAAGTGGGGCCCGGCGATCAAGGCCGCAGGCCAATATGCGGATTGAAGGCTATGAACACGGAGCGCCGGCGGCGCCCATGTCCTCTAGCTGATCCGGATCGGAATCGTCACCGGACCGTCATTGACCAGATGCACTTGCATGTAGGCGCCGAACTCGCCGCAGGCAACCTGCGGGTGGAGTTCGCGCGCTCGATCGACGACGCGCTGATAGAGCGCTTCACCCAACGCCGGCGGCGCGGCGCCGATGAAGCTCGGCCGGTTGCCGGCCGAGGTGTCGGCCGCCAGTGTGAACTGCGAGACGATGAGCAGGCCGCCCTGCACGTCCTGGACGCTGCGGTTCATCTTGCCGGCATCGTCGGCAAAGACACGCAGCTTGAGCAACTTGGCGACCAGCTTGTCGGCCGTGGTTTCGTCATCCTGCGGCTCGGCGCAGACGAAGACGAGCAGGCCATGGCCGATCTCGCCGACACGAACATTGACCACGTCGACATGCGCGCCGCGGACGCGCTGCACCAGCGCGATCACGCGAGCCGGCGCTGGGGCGCCCCAAGCCGGCTCGGCGACCCCTCGGGGGGCAGGCGCGCAGCGCCGTTGGGGCTCACAACACTGTCTCCGCGTTGTCGTCGAAGTGCGCTTCGACGTCCATCGGCAGGAGCTGGATGGTCGCGCGCAAGCCCGGCACCGCAGCCATCAGCGCCTGTTCGACCGACATGCGCAGTGCCGCCGCGCGTTGCAGCGACCAGTTGGGCGGCATGTGCATGTGCAGATCGACAAACAGCCGCTGGCCGGCGCGGCGCGAGTTGACGTGGTCGAAGCGCAGCGTCTGCGGATGTTCGAAGCTCTTCAGCACTTCGTCGATCTGCTGCTGGGCCTGTGAATCGACCGCATGGTCCATCAGCCCGTCGGCCGAACGGCGGACCAGCGAATACCCCTCGCGGGCGACGTTGCCGGCCACCGCAATGGCGATCGCCGGATCGAGCCACAGCCAGCCGGTGGCTCCTGCGGCAAGCAGGCCGACAACAACGCCGGCCGACGTCCACACATCGGTGAACAGATGGCGCGCATCGCCTTCGAGCGCCGCCGAACGATGTTGGCGTGCCTTCTTCAACATCGCCCAGGCCAGCGCGCCGTTCATCACCGAGCTGATCACGGACAGCGACAAGCCGATACCGAGCTGCTCCAGCGGCTGCGGCGCCAGGAGCCGGTTGACCGCAGCCCAGATGATGGCCAGGGCCGCGATGAAGATCAACACGCCCTCGAAGCCGCTCGAAAAATACTCGGCCTTGTGATGGCCGAACGGATGGTCTTCGTCGGGTGGCCGCGCGGCCACGGTGACCATCGCCAGCGCAAACATCGCCCCGGCCAGATTGACCAGCGACTCCATCGCATCGGACAACAGACCGACCGAGCCGGTCAGCCACCAGGCGCTGGTCTTCAGGGCGATGGTGGCCAGCGCCACCGCGATCGACAGTTTGAGGTAGGAACTGACTTGCACGCGCCGATTGTGGCCCGGCGAACGGGCCGCGCTAGGCGTCGATGTCCTGCGGTCCCGGGCTGCGCTTGCGGCCACTCAACATCGCGCGCACCAGGTTCTCATGCTGGTGCCAGCCGGTATAGATCACGCCGGCGACATGCAGTGCCACCAGGCCGAGCAGCCCCTCGGCCAACGCTTCGTGCGCGTCTTCCATCGCCTCGCTGCCAAAGAAGGCGTCGGTGGTCATCAGCCAGCCGGACAGCGCGATGGCTGCCAGGCTCAGCATCAGTGCCAACACCATCCAACCACCGAGCGGGTTGTGGCCCAGAAAACGTGGCGCGCGCTGTCGCAACACGTCGAGCGCATAGGTCAGCACCGCACCCCGTCCGCGCACGAAGGATGCAAATCGGGCGGCGCGGTCGTTGCCGGTGAAGCCCCAGATGACGCGCATTGCGAGCAGCACCACCATTGCCCAGCCGATCGGCTCATGCAGCGATCGCAAGCCCTCGGTCGTCAGCCACGCCCCCGCCACCGTGGCCACGAGCGACCAGTGGAACAGGCGGACGAACCGGCCCCAGACCGGCACACTGGCGTCGTGCATCACGGGTGTTGTGCGGGCTCGAGCGACTTCGGGTGGAAGTAGGCTTCGACGCGCTGGCCCTTTGTGTCGACGCCATAGACCTCGTAGCACTGCCCATCGACCTTGATGCGCCGCACCTGCCAACCGGCAGCGACAAGTTTCTTCTCCAGCAGCTCTTTGTCCTGCCACTCGGCCTTGGGAACGTCGCCCTTGATCGGACACGCGCCGGTGGCATGCGCGGCAGCGGACGACAAGAGTGCTGCGACGGCAGCAGCGGCAAACGACAGATGGCGACGGCTCATGAATACTCCTTGCAGTGGTTCAACGGACGGCACAGCTTGTCTGCCACGACTGAACCGAACCTGAAGCACAGCGCGCCGAAACTTCAGGATGCCAAGGTTACGCGCGCGAACTTGCGCTTGCCGACCTGCACGACGACCGTGCCCGCAGCGATTCTCAGTGCCTTGTCGCTGACCACCACGCCATCGACACGCACGCCGCCCTGCTCGATCATGCGCATGGCTTCGCTCGTCGACGGCACGAGGCCGGCCTGCTTGAGCAGATTGCCGATGGCCAGCGGCGCACCGGCCAGCGTGAGTTCGGCAATGTCATCGGGCACACCGCCCCGGGAGCGGTTGATGAAGTCCTGCTCGGCGGCATCGGCCTCGGCAGCCGAGTGAAAGCGCGCGGTGATTTCCTTGGCCAGCATGACCTTGGCGTCCTTGGGGTTGCGGCCCCGCGCCACGTCTTGCTTCAACGCCTGCGATCTCGCCCTCGGGCCGCCACGACAGCAGCGTGAAATAGCGCCACATCAACTCGTCGGAGATCTGCAGCAGCTTGGCAAACATGGTGTTGGCCGGCTCGCTGATGCCGATATAGTTGTTCTTCGACTTCGACATCTTGTCGACGCCGTCGGTGCCTTCGAGCAGCGGCATGGTCAGGATGCACTGCGGCTCCTGACCGGCTTCGATCTGCAGATGCCGGCCCATCAGCAGGTTGAACTTCTGGTCGGTGCCGCCGAGTTCCAGGTCGGCCCTGAGCGCGACCGAGTCATAGCCCTGCATCAGCGGATAGAGGAACTCATGCACCGAGATCGGCGTGCCGGCGGTGAAACGCTTGGAAAAGTCGTCGCGTTCCATCATCCTCGCCACCGTGTACTTGGCAGCGAGCTCGATCATGCCGCGCGCGCCCAATGGATCGCTCCACTCGCTGTTGTGCCGGACCTCGGCCCTGGATATGTCGAGGACCAGGCCGATCTGCTCGAGGTAGGTCTGCGCATTGGCCGCGATCTGCTGACGGGTCAGCGGCGGTCGCGTGCTGTTGCGGCCCGACGGGTCGCCGATCATCGATGTGAAGTCGCCGATCAACGGGATCACGGTGTGGCCGAGATCCTGCAACTGGCGCATCTTCGTGAAGACGACGGTATGACCCAGGTGCAAGTCGGGCGCCGTCGGATCGAGCCCGAACTTGATGCGCAAGGGCACGCCGGTGGCTTCAGCGCGAGCCAACTTGGCCAGCCATTCGCCCTCGGGCAGCAGCTCCTCGCAGCCGCGCTGGCAGATTGCCATCGCGCGGCGCACGCTGTCAGTGATGGGATGAATGGCGGGGTGGGCGGGCTTGGGTTCTGTCACGTTCGCTGACATGATCGGAGTGCGGGTTGGGGCTTTGTCACGGGCCGGTTTTGAGTGTCCGCCCGTAGAATCAAGATACTTTTGTTGCGGTTGCGCTCGGGACCATCAGCGAGCGGGCCAAGACATCGATCTTAAGGGCGCAGTCCGGCCCTTGCCCGCACGCCAGTGGCCGGCCCTCGTGGCCGGCACATCCGAAAGCAAGCCGTTGGGACCGCTCGACAAGACCGCCGCCGCCGCACAGGCCTTCCTCAATCGACATCAGCGCGCCCTCATCGGCGTCACCGCGACGCTGCTGGCCGGCGTCGGCGTGGCGGCGTTTGCGGTAGCGCCGATGGCACCCGATGCAGCCCTGCTGCCGCAGCGGTTGATCTCCGAAGCGGTGTCGCCGGAAGCGGTCGAGCCGCAACTCGAAGCGCTGGCGGCTCACGAGCTTGATCTCTACCGCACCGACAACACGCGCGCAGGCGATGCAGCAACCACCGTGCTGCGCCGCCTCGGTGTGACCGACACCGCCGCTGCCCAGTTCCTGCGCACCGATGCTGCCGCGAAACGCCTTTTCGACGGTCGCGGCGGCCGCAGTGTGCAGGTGCGCGTCGACGCCGATGGCTCGTTGTTTGAGCTGATCGGCCGCTCGCCTGCGCGGACTGCGGAACAGCTGGCCACACACTTCACGCGGTTGACCGTCAGCCGGGGCAGCGACGGCACGTTCCAGGCCATGGAAGAAACCGCCGCCCTGCAATCGCAAGTCAAGCTGGGCAGCGGCACGATCACGAGTTCGTTGTTTGCCGCGAGCGACGACGCTCACGTGCCCGACGCCATCGCCATCCAGTTGGCCGAGATCTTCGCCGCCGACATCGACATGAACCGCGAACTGCGACGCGGTGACACCTTCAGTGTCGTCTACGAATCGATGACGGCCGATGGCGAGGCGATCGGCTGGGGTCAGAGTACTGGCCGCGTGCTGGCCGCTGAATTTGTCAACGCCGGCACGACGCATCAGGCCGTCTGGTACCGCGGCGCCGATGGCCGCGGTGCCTACTTCGATCAGGCCGGGCAGAGCAAGAAGCGCGCGTTCCTGGCCAGTCCGATGACGTTTTCTCGCGTCACATCGGGATTTGCAATGCGCCTCCATCCGATCCACCAGACCTGGCGCAGGCACCTCGGCGTGGACTATGCCGCCCCCACTGGCACATCCGTGCGCAGCGTCGGTGACGGCGTGGTCGAGTTCGCCGGCAGTCGCGGCGGCTACGGCAATGTCGTCGAGATCAGGCACACCAACAACCGCAGCACGCTGTACGCGCACCTGTCGCGCATCGACGTCAGGCGGGGCCAGCGCATCGAGCAAGGCGTGCGCGTCGGCGCCGTCGGCACCACCGGCTGGTCCACGGGCCCGCACCTGCATTTCGAGTTTCGCGTCAACGGCGTGCACCAGGATCCGCTGAAGGTTGCCAGGGCCAGCGAAACATTGACGCTGCCTGCATCGTCGAAGGCCGAGTTCGCCTCGCTCGCAAGATCGCTGCAAGCCCAGCTCGAAGTGGCCGACTCCTTGCTCGGGTCGCACGGCGGCGCCGAGTAAGCACGCTCCGATCGCCCGTGGCGCTGTACATCGGCCTCATGTCGGGCACCTCGCTCGATGGCGTCGATGCGGTGCTGGCAGAAATCGACGCCGAGAGTTCGATCAGCCTTCGTGCCCATCGTCACGCGCCCTTTGCCGGCGCGCTGCGCGAGGAACTGCTGGCGCTCAATACCGCCAGCGACGATGAATTGCACCGCGCGGCCCTGGCCGCCCAGGGCGTTGCGCGCGCCTATGCATCGGTGGTCGAGGTCTTGCTGTCGGGCAGTGACAAGGGCGCGCGCGACGTGCTGGCCATTGGCGCCCATGGCCAGACCGTGCGCCACCGACCCGAGGCGGGCTACACGACCCAATTGCTCAACGGCGCGCTGCTGGCCGAGCTGACCGGCATTGACGTGATCTGCGACCTGCGCAGCCGCGACATCGCCGCCGGTGGCCAGGGGGCGCCGCTGGCGCCGGGCTTTCATGCCGCGGTGTTCGGACACGCCGATCAATGCCGCGCGGTGCTGAACCTCGGCGGCATTTCGAACCTGACGCTGCTGGCACCCGGCCGTCCGGTGATCGGCTTCGACTGTGGACCGGCCAATGCCTTGCTCGACGGCTGGTGCCAGCGCCATCTGCAGCAGCCGTTCGACGCCGACGGGCAATGGGCCGCGAGCGGCCATGTGGACGCGCCGCTGCTCGCGGCGCTGCTCGACTGAGCCGTATTTCAAACTACCGCCGCCGAAAAGCACCGGGCGCGACCTGTTCCACCTGGACTGGCTCGATGCACGGGTTGCGGGCGTCGCCCCTGCCGACGTGCAAGCCACGCTGGCCGCGCTCACGGTCGAATCCGTGGCCCGCGATCTCGAGCGCCACGCGCAGCAGACATCGGCGCTGTTCGTCTGCGGCGGCGGCGCGCGCAATGGCCACTTGATGCGCAGCCTCGCGCAACGTCTGCCGCGCCTGCGTGTCAGCACGACCGACGAGCTCGGTGTGCCGGTCGATCAGGTCGAAGGCACTGCGTTTGCGTGGCTGGCCCAGCGCTTCGTCAAACGACAGCCCGGCAATTTGGCTTCAGTGACCGGTGCACGCGGACCGCGCGTGCTCGGCACACTGTACCCAGCCCAATGACAAAGGCCGCCCGAGGCGGCCCTTGCTGAATTGGCGATGCGCAGATTACGCCGAGAAACTCGATCCGCATCCACAGGTCGTCGTCGCGTTCGGATTCTTGATCACGAACTGTGCGCCTTGCAGGTCTTCCTTGTAGTCGATCTCGGCGCCCATCAGGTACTGCAGGCTCATCGCATCGATCAGCAACGTGACGCCGTTCTTGGCCATCTGCGTGTCGTCGTCATTGACGACTTCGTCGAAGGTGAACCCGTACTGGAATCCCGAGCAGCCACCGCCTTGCACGAAGACGCGCAGCTTCAGCTCCGGATTGCCTTCTTCGTCCACCAACTGCTTGACCTTGTCTGCAGCGCTGTCGGTGAAGATCAGCGGCAGCGGCATGTCACCGGTCGCGGGGCTCATTGATTCGGCAATGGCGTTCATGGTGTCAGTCCTTGCTCGCTTAACTTGTCTGTTCAGATCTGGCTGGCAGCAGCCAATTTCAAGGCCGGCCGTTCTTCGCTGGGCTTGATCGTCCGTACCTCGCCGTCGATGCCCGCACCCTGGTGCATTTCGATCGTACCGTAGCGCACGTCGCCCTCGATGCGAGCCTTGGGCTGCAACTCGAGCAGACCGTCGCACTCCACCGGACCGACCACGCTGCCGTTGATGATCACATGTCCGCCCTTGACCTTCCCATGAACACGGGCTTTCTCGCTGATGACGAGCAGGGTTTGGCTGCCCTCGCCAAGCGCGGTGACATCGCCATGCACTTCGCCGTCGATGCGCAGTCCCTCCTCGAACCGGACTTCGCCATGAACGACCGTGCCCTCACCAATCAGGCTGCGAATGGGGGGCTGCTTCTTCGAAAATAGCTTCATGACGGGGAGTCTCTGTTCACAAATTGACGGTCTGGCTGGCGCGCACATTGCCGCCGCTGTCGAGCACACGAACTTGCACACTTTTTACCACGGCCGTGTCTGGATGGTCGATCATGCCCTCCACGCGCGCATACTGTTTGAGTTCTAGTACACGTTGCGCCGGCTGCGGTGTGAAGCTCCAGGGCATGCCGTCGAGTGTCCCGGCAAGCTGGAATTCGTAGCGGCCCTTGAATTCGGCTGGTGCACGGCCGCTTTGCATGACCAGCAGCTGATAGCGCAATTGCCCCGGCTGCACGGGTTCGGCCTGCAAGGCACGCACTGCCAAGCCGTCGCCCGCCGCTGGCAGCAGCCGCTCGAAAAAGCCGAGGTCCGCTTTCAGAGCCAGGATCTCGGCCTCGGACTGGCGCAATTGCTGGCTCAGGCGGTCCTGGGTGACGCGTTCGGTCTTGAGCAGGCTGTCGGCCGTGTTGGCGATCGATTGCGCGCGCTCGCGTTCCGCGCGCAATGTTTCGAGCTCGCTGCGCAACTGCGTCAGCTCTTGCTTGCTGCTGCGCTCCAGGCCGGCAATCTCCTTGCCGAATTCAAAGGCCCACAGTGCCAGTGAGGCCGAAAAGCCGAACGCGACGGCCAGCACCACCCAGCGCAACGGCCACGGCATGTGGCTGCGGATGGCAACGCGCGGGGCGCTGATCGACAGGCGACGGCGAAAAAGCTTCCAGCGCATGCGGGGACGGACAATGAACAAGGCCGCAATCTTGCGGCCTGGGCTGGAATTTGTCTGCGGTAGAAGTGCGCTGATCAGCGCTTGCTGAACTGCTTGCGGCGGCGCGCGCCGTGCAGGCCGACTTTCTTGCGTTCGACCTCGCGTGCGTCACGCGTCACGAAGCCGGCCTGCGACAGGCTCGGCTTGAGCGCCGCGTCGTAGTCGATCAGCGCGCGGGTGATGCCGTGGCGCACCGCGCCGGCCTGGCCGCTCTCGCCGCCGCCGTGAACATTGACCTGGATGTCGAAGGCTGCGTCATTGTTGGTCAACATCAGCGGCTGCTTGACGACCATGATCGAAGTCTGGCGGCCGAAGTACTCTTGTACCGGCCTGCCATTGACCTGGATCTGGCCGCTGCCTTTTTTGATGAAGACGCGCGCCACCGACGACTTGCGCCGGCCCGTGCCGTAGTTCCAATTGCCGATCATCGTCGCTCCTTAAATCGCCAGCGCCTTGGGCTGCTGGGCGCTGTGGGGGTGCGACGCGCCGGCGTACACCTTCAGTTTCTTGACCATCGCGTAGCCCAGGGGCCCCTTGGGCAGCATGCCTTTGACCGCTTTTTCCAGGGCGCGCCCCGGATGCTTGGCCTGCATGTCCTTGAACTTGGTGGCGTAGATGCCGCCGGGGTAGCCCGAGTGGCGGTAGTACACCTTGTCTTCGGCTTTGTTGCCGGTGACGCGAATCTTGTCGGCGTTGACGATGATGATGAAATCACCGGTATCGACGTGAGGCGTGTAGATGGCCTTGTGCTTGCCGCGCAAACGGAGTGCCACTTCGCTGGCAACACGTCCGAGCACCTTGTCGGTGGCGTCAATCACAAACCATTCATGCTTCACTTCGGCCGGCTTGGCGCTGAAGGTCTTCATGAGGGTATTTCAACTTTGATGGGAAAGTGGCGACTTGTGGTCGCGAGCATGGCTCGAACCCGGCCGAGGCGCTGCTTGTGTGTTCGCAGCCTCTCGAACGCTTCCCAGCCACCGGCGGGAAAGCCTATGAGTGTATCGCATCGATGCCCTTTGAGCGCAGGGCTTGGGCGGCCCCTGGAGTGACTCACCCAATCGCCATGGCGATCTCGGGCTACACTGGGGTTAACCCTAGGAAGGAGTCCACCATGGGATTTCCTGAAGACGTGGTGATGTCGGCCAGCTCGGCAGGCAACCGCCTCGATCGCCCAACTGAGGCGACGCGCCAGCCGCCCCGCCGCTGGATACCGATTCGCTCGCTGGCCGAGCGCCATCGGCCACGCATCGTGGCGCACCTGCTGGCGCTGCCCGAGCATGATCGCTACCTGCGGTTCGGCTACGCGGCGTCCGATGCGCAGATGGCGCGCTATGCCAACTTGATCGACTTTGCGCACGACGAGGTCTTCGGCGTCTTCAATCGTCGCCTCGAATTGATTGCGCTGACCCACTTGGCTGGCCTGCCCAACGAACGCGAGGCCGAGTTCGGCGTCTCCGTGTTGCCTAAGGCACGTGGCCGCGGCTACGGTGCGCGAATGTTCGACCACGCCGTGCTGCATGCGCGCAACCGCGGCGTCGACACTTTGTTGATTTACGCACTGTCGCAGAACACCCCCATGCTGCGCATCGCACGCGCTGCCGGCGCGACGGTTGAAAGCGAAGGTGGTGAAGCGCTGGCCCGTCTGCGCCTGCCGCCTGACAACCTGTGCTCGCACCTCGACGCGTTCTGGGAAAGCAGCGCCGCCGAGGTCGATTACCGCCTGAAGGCGCAGGGCAAATTGATGACCCAGGTGATCGGCAGCATCAAGCAGCCGAGCACGGACAGCGCGCGCAACTCGGACCACTGACACACCGTTTTCGGCCCCCGAAGCAAAGGTCGAGCCACCGGCACCGGGGGTGTGCACTGAGGCTTTGCGCGCGGCAATACGATTACCATGACCGCACTTGAAACTATTGGTCGCCGCAGCTTCTAGTTTGCTGTGCGACCGAGTAATTTCCTTCCTCATGGAATCCCTGCTGCCTTGGATCGTCGCCCTTGCTGCGCTTGTGATTCTGGCGGCCGTCCTCATCGCATGGCGCATGGCGCGTCAGCAAGCGCCTCAACCCTCGTTGTTACCGGCTGAGTGGGCGCTCGCGCCGCGGCCGGTGTTTTCGACCGACGAGCGGCGCGTGTACCGGCAGTTGCGCGAAGCCCTGCCGCACCACATCGTGTTGTCGAAGCTGCCGCTGGTGCGCTTTTGCCAACCGACCGATCCGAACGAGGTGCGCTATTGGTACGACCTGCTCGGCGCCATCCACGTCACCTTTGCGATCTGCAGCGCCAATGGCCGGGTGCTGGCGGCAATCGATCTCGACACTGACCGCGGCAACTCGCGCCGCGTGCTGCAGATCAAGCAGTCGGTACTTGCGGCCTGCCGCGTGCGCTACCTGCGCTGCCCGGTAGACAACCTGCCCTCGATTGCCGAACTGCAATTGCTCGTGCCCCAAGGCGCCTCGGCATCGCGTGGACCGCAGCCGGCGCCCAGCCGATCGAGTGCGCGCGAAGAGCAGGTGCCGGCGTCGGTCACACCGATGAGACGCCGCGAGCGCGCCACGCTGTGGCAGGACTCGACCTTTTTCCAGGACTCGTTCTTCGCCCCCGATGCACGCGGCCTGGACGTCAGCCTGACCGGCGAACTGCCATCGTCCGACCCGTCACGCACGGCGCGCGCATCGACATCACCCGACGTCGAACTGTCCAGCCAGGAGCCCGAACGTCTGGACGATTTGAACGATCTGCAGGCTGGCGATCGACAGCCCAGCCGCGGCACCGGCACTCACGCCTGAGGCGCTGTCGACAATGCGCGCATGTCCGTACCGCCCGGTCGTCCGAAGAGGCTGACGTCCCGGCAGGTCGAACTGAGCACGGCGAGCCAGGAATCGTTGCGTTCCGTTGTGCACGCTGATTCGCCCACCGTCCCCGCGCTGGGCTACGCCGACCTCGAGCCGGCCCGGGTGCTCGATGCGCTCGATGCGCTGGGATTGCGCGGCGACGGTCGGCTGCTGCAGCTGAACTCCTATGAAAACCGCGTCTTCCAGATCCACCTGGAAGACGGCACGGTGGTGGTGGCTAAGTTCTACCGGCCTGGCCGATGGAGCGATGCGCAAATCCTCGAAGAGCACCTGTTCGCCAACGAGCTGGTGGCCGGCGATGTGCCGGTAATCGCGCCGCGTACGCTTCATGCCGTGGGTCCAGCCGTGGTCCTGCTCGGTGTGCCGCCGACGTTGGCGCATGTTGTGCTCGATGGCGTGACCTACCGCGTGACGGTGAGCGACCGCCACGCCGGTCGTGGTCCGGAGTTGGAGAACGTAGACGTGCTCGAATGGCTCGGCCGCTTTCTGGGACGGCTGCATGCAGTGGGCCGCCGTACCCTCTTCAGGTACCGGCGAACGATCGGCCCGAGCTGGGTGGTTTCGGCACGCGAGCGGCTCGTCCGCGGCGGACATATCCCCGAAGGCGAGCGCGCAGTCTGGCTCGCACGCTGCGACGATGCGTTGCGGCTGATCGAGCAGGCCTTCGAGCGTGCGGGCGAGGTGCGCACGCTGCGTCTGCACGGCGATTTTCACCCCGGCAACATCATGTGGCGCGACGAGGGGCCGCATGTGGTGGACCTCGACGACGCCTGCAACGGTCCCGCCGTGCAGGACTTGTGGATGCTGCTGTCGGGCGATGAGCCGACGATGCGCCGGCAGCTGGTCAATCTGCTGGACGGCTACCGCACCTTCATGGCCTTCGATGAGCGTGAACTCCTGCTGATCGAACCGCTGCGCACAATGCGCATGATCTGCCACAGCGCATGGATCGCCGAGCGCTGGACCGACCCGGCGTTCCCGATCGCGTTTCCGTGGTTCGGCAGCGCCGGCTACTGGTCGCAGCAGGCGATACAGCTGGGCGAGCAGATCGATGCCATGCGCGATCCGATCGTGCTCAGCTAGTGGTCAGCAGGCGCGTCACGCGCTGCACATGCGACGCCGGATCGTCGAGCTGGCCGCCTTCGGCCAACCACGCCTGATCGAACAGCAGATGCGCCAGGTCGTCGAAGTGCGCCTCGTCGGTCTCCAGGCGCTTGACCAATGCGTGCTGTGCATTGACTTCGAGAATGGGCTGACTCGCCGGCGCCTTCTGCCCGGCCTGCTTCAACATGCGCGCCAGGTGCCCGCTCATGTCGCCCTCTTCGACCACCAGGCAAGCCGGTGAATCGACCAGGCGCGTCGTCACCCGCACATCCTTCGCACGGTCCTTGAGCGTCGCCTTGAGCTTTTCCTGAATTGGCTTGAAGGCATCCGCAGCGGCTTGCGCGGCCTGCTTCTCTTCCTCGTCCTGCAGCGATCCAAGATCGACAGCGCCTCTGGCCACGCTTTGCAGTGACTTGCCTTCAAACTCGTACAGGTGCGCCAGCATCCATTCGTCGACGCGATCGGCGAGCAGCAGCACCTCGATGCCCTTCTTGCGGAAGACCTCGAGTTGTGGGCTCGACCGGGCCGTGGCCAAGGAGTCGGCAGTGACGTAGTAGATGCTCTCCTGCCCCTCCTTCATGCGCGAGACGTAGTCGGCGAAGGAGACGCCCGCGTCAGCATGCGTCGAGGCAAAGCGCAACAGCTTGGCCAGGCGCTCGGCATTGGTGTGGTCTTCGCCCACGCCCTCCTTGATCACCGCGCCGAACTCGGTCCAGAAGGCGGCGTATTTGTCCTTCTGGTTCTCAGCCAGATCCTCGAGCATCGACAACACGCGCTTGGTCGCACCCTCGCGGATCGTCTTCACGTCGCGGCTTTCCTGCAGCAACTCGCGGCTGACGTTGAGCGGCAGGTCGGCCGAGTCGATCACGCCCTTGACGAAGCGCAGGTAGGCCGGCATCAGCGCCTGGGCGTCGTCCATGATAAAGACCCGCTTGACGTAGAGCTTGACCCCGGCATGGCGCTCGCGGTTCCAGAGGTCGAACGGCGCCTTGGCCGGGATGTAGAGCAGCTGCGTGTACTCGCTGCGCCCTTCGACGCGGTTGTGCGTATAGGCCAGCGGCGGCTCGCTGTCATAGCTGATCAGCTTGTAGAACTCCTGGTATTGCGCGTCCGTGACTTCGCTTTTCGGCCGCGTCCAAAGCGCTGCGGCCTTGTTGACGGTTTCCCACTCGTCTTCGAGCACTGTCTTTGCTTCTTCGGCGATCCACTTCTCCTTCTTCATCAGGATCGGCAGCGAGATGTGGTCCGAGTACTTGCTGATGATCGACTTCAGCTTCCAGGTCTTGGCGAACTCCTCTTCGCCCTCGCGCAGGTGCAGGATGACGTCGGTGCCACGCACCGCTTTGTCGATCGTCTCGACCTCGAACTGGCCGCTGCCGTCGCTCGTCCAGCGTACGCCTTCGGCGGCCGGCAACCCGGCGCGCCGCGACTCGACGGTGATGCGGTCGGCGACGATGAAGCCCGAGTAAAAGCCGACGCCGAACTGGCCGATCAGGTTGGCGTCGCCCTTCTTGTCGCCGAGCTTGGCAAGGAAGTCGCGCGTGCCGCTCTTGGCGATCGTGCCCAGGTGTTCGATGGCCTCGGCCTCGCTCATGCCGATGCCGTTGTCGCGGACCGTGATCGTCTTGGCCGCTTCATCGAAGAAGACATGGATCTTCAGCTCCGGCGCGTCTTCGAACAGCGCGGTATCGTCCAGCGCCTCGAAGCGCAGCTTGTCGCAGGCATCGCTGGCGTTGGAGACCAGCTCGCGCAGGAAGATCTCCTTGTTCGAGTACAGCGAATGGGTGACGAGGTGCAGGATCTGCTGAACCTCGGCTTGGAAGGCGTGGGTGTGTTTGTTGGTCATGGCTGTCGGGTTCTTTCGGAAACGGGACGCGCAACAAGCTGCGGCCGGGCGCCCGATTTTCAAGTCAGGGAGACACCTTAGCGGTAACGCGCCACCGTCAGCCCATCCATGTCGATCGCCGGCTTGCGGCCGCCGATCAGGTCGGCCATCACGCGCGCGGTGCCCGCCGCCATCGTCCAGCCGAGCGTGCCGTGGCCGGTGGCCAACCACAGGTTGGGCATGCCGGTGCCGCCGACCACCGGTGTGCCGTCGGGCGTCATCGGCCGCAGCCCGCACCAGAACTCGCTGCGGCCGAGGTCGCCGCCGTCGGGAAACAGGTCGGCCACGACATGCATCAACGTGCGCCGCCGCGCCTCGTGCAGGCGCAACGTGTAGCCGGCGAGCTCGGCGGTGCCGCCGACGCGGATGCGCTCGCCCAGGCGCGTGATGGCGATCTTGTGCGTCTCGTCCATCACCGTCGACTCCGGGGCGCCGCTGGCATCGGCAATCGGCACCGTGATCGAGTAGCCCTTGACCGGGTAAACCGGGATTTCGATGCCCAGCGGCGACAGCAGTTTGGGCGAGTGGCTGCCGAGCGCGACAAGGTATGCATCGGCCTGCACGCGTCCCTGATCGGTGACGACGCCGGTGATGCGCTTGCCATCGGTCAGCAGCGACTGGACCTGTTCGTTGAAGCGCAGCGTCGCGCCCTTGGCCTGCGCCATTTCGGCAATGCGCAGTGTGAATTTGTAGCAGTCGCCGGTCTCGTCGCCGGGCAGCCGCAGCCCGCCGACGAACTTGTCTTTCACCCGCGCCAGCGCCGGCTCCGCCTGGATGCAGCCGTCGCCATCCAGCACTTCATAGGCCACGCTGTAGCGGTCCAGGATCGCCGTGTCCTTGGCCGTGCCGTCGAGCTGTTCTTGCGTGCGAAACAGCTGCAGCGTGCCTTGCATGCGCTCGTCGTAGCGGATGCCGGTCTGAGCGCGCAGCGACTGCAGGCAGACGCGGCTGTACTCGGCCAGGCGCACCATGCGGCCCTTGTTCAGCTCATAGCGCCTGGCCGTGCAATTGCGCAGCATGGCCAGCATCCAGCCGATCATCGGCCAGTCCAGGTGCGGGCGCAGCACCAGCGGGCGGTGGTTCATCAGGATCCACTTCACGGCCTTGAGGGGTACCCCCGGACCGGCCCAAGGCGCCGAATAGCCGGGCGAGACCTCGCCGGCATTGGCATGGCTGGTTTCGAGCGCTGGACCCCTCTGGCGCTCGATCAGTGTCACCTCGTGGCCATCCGCGGCCAATTCGTAGGCCGCGGTACACCCGATCACGCCGCCGCCCAGCACCAATACCTTCATGACCTGCCGCCTCCTTCAGCCAGTGTAAGCATGGCGCTGCGAGAATCGCTTCATGATCACGCCAGACGTCGCCCCCCGCCGCGAGTTCAACGATCCCGACGCCGCGATGGCCCATGCGGCCGCCATCTACGACGCGGGAGTCGCCCATCTGCGCCAGCACCTGCAGGCCTTCATCGACGGCGACGTGCCTGGCGACCGCGTGCGCGCCACCTACCCCTATGTGCGTATCCGCGTCGATACCGTGCTGCGCGCCGACTCGAGCCTGGCCTATGGCTTTGTCGCCGGGCCCGGCCGCTATGAGACCACGTTGACGCGACCCGATCTGTTCGGACCTTACTACCGCGAGCAATTCCGCCTGCTCTTGCGCAACCACGCGGTCGCCCTCGAAGTCGGCGCCAGCGACGAGCCGATCCCGGTGCATTTCTCGCTGGCCGAAGACGACCAGCTCGAAGGCAACCTGACGCCACAGCGAAGGCAATTGATGCGCGACATCTTTGACCTGCCCAACCTGGCCGCGATGGACGATGGCATTGCCAACGGCAGCCACGAGCCGGGGCCGCGTGAAGCGCGGCCGCTGTCGTTGTTCACGGCGCCCCGCGTCGACTACTCGCTGCACCGCATGCGTCACTACACCGGCACGCGGCCTGAACACTTCCAGAACTTCATACTCTTCACCAACTACCAGTTCTACATCGACGAGTTCATCAAGCTCGGCCACGAGGCCATGCGTGCGACGGCGTGCGAGTACAGCGCCTTCGTCGAACCCGGCAACGTGATCACGCTGCAGGGTGGAGCCACTGCCGGCCTCGCGCCGCCGCGTCTGCCGCAAATGCCGGCCTACCACCTGGTGCGCGCCGACGGGTCGGGCATCACGATGGTCAACATCGGCGTCGGTCCGGCCAATGCGAAGAACATGACCGACCACATCGCCGTGCTGCGCCCGCACGCCTGGATCATGCTCGGCCATTGCGCCGGCCTGCGCAACACGCAACAGCTCGGCGACTACGTGCTCGCCCACGGCTATGTGCGCGAAGACCATGTGCTCGACGAAGAGCTGCCGTTGTGGGTGCCCATTCCGGCGCTGGCGGAAATTCAGGTCGCGCTCGAGCGTGCGGTGGCCGAGGTGACGCAATTGGCCGGCTTTGATCTCAAACGCGTGCTGCGCACCGGCACCGTGGCCACCACCGACAACCGCAATTGGGAGCTGCTGCCGCATCCGGGCCCGGAGCGCCGCTTCAGTCAGAGCCGTGCCGTGGCGCTCGACATGGAGTCTGCCACGATCGCCGCCAACGGCTTCCGCTTCCGCGTGCCCTATGGCACCCTGCTCTGCGTCTCCGACAAGCCGCTGCACGGCGAAATCAAGCTGCCCGGCATGGCCGACCACTTCTACCGCGAACGCGTCGACCAACACCTGCGCATCGGCATGCGCGCCGTCGAGTTGTTGCGCCAGGACGGCACGGCCTCGTTGCACAGCCGCAAGCTGCGCAGCTTTGCGGAAGTGGCGTTTCAGTAGCTTTCAGCCGAGCGCCGGCGCCATCGCGTGCCAGATCGCCTCGCGCTGCCGTGCATCGGGCAGCAATCCATGCAATGCGGCAAGGTTCTGCTCGGCATGTTCGGGGTGGGTCGTCGCTGGAATCGCCACCGTCACTGACGGGTTCGCCAGCTCCCATTTCAGCACCAATGTGGCCCAGTGCAGGCAACCCAACGCGGCTGCCAGCGGCGGCAGCGGCACCCCGGACAGGCGCTGCAACAGGTGGCCGCCATCGAAAGGCCGGTTGACGATGACGGCCACGCCCTGGTCTGCAGCCAGCCGCAACAGCGGCTCGGCGCTGCGGTCGACCGGGTTGTAGGTGATCTGCATGAAGTCCAGACCGCGCTCGCGGTCGAGCACGGATCGCACCAGATCGAGGTCGCGGCCGTGCGAGGTGGTGAAGCCGATCAGCCGCGCCAGGCCTTGGGCCTTCCAGTCTCGCAGCGTCGGCAGGTGCGCGCGCCAGGACAGCAGGTTGTGGATCTGCATCAGATCGACACGCGGCAGTTTCCACAGCGCGAGCGAGCGCCGCATCTGCGTCGGGCCATAGGCGCCGAACGGCGTCCAGACTTTGGTCGCACTGAACAAGCGCGGCTCGGCGCGCGGCAGCAACTCGCCGAGCAGCGCTTCGGAACGGCCGTACATCGGTGATGAATCGATGACGCGCCCGCCGCCGGCGAAAAACCGCGCCACGACTTCACGCCGACGCGCCACCGCGGCGGCATTGCCAAGCGCCACATCGAAGGTCAGCCAGGTGCCCAGGCCCACGGCGGGCAGACGCTCGCCGGTCGAGGGCACCTGCCGAGACAACAGCGTCTCCTGGCTGCGTGAACGCATCGGCGCGGCAGTCAAGCCGGCAAGGAGCAGGTCACGACGCTGCATCATCTCGCACTTGTAGCACTACGCGGGCTGTCGTGAAGCAGCGCCGCCGCAAAACCTGCTGCGGGCCGGTCGGCTGGTTCGTTGACCGCACTCCGGGCCGCTCGCCTTGTGCGGCCCGCGGCAATGGCGTAGGCTGAAATTTTCGCATCCAGCACAAGGAGAATCCCCATGCCCAGCCCATCAGCGGCCGGCAGTGTTGTGATTGACACTGCCGGCATTCGGACCCTGGCGCTCGTCGGCCCGCAGAGCGCCGGGAAAACAAGCCTCGCCGAGGCCTTGTTGGTCAAGGCGGGCGTCATCGGCGCGGCCGGCAGTCTGGAGCGTGGCAGCACCGTCAGCGACTGGGATCCGCTCGAACGCAAGATGGCGCACTCGCTGAACCCGGCGCTGATGCACCTCACGCATGCCGGCACGCGGATTCACTTGATCGACACGCCGGGCGCGACCGATTTCATCGGTCAATCCCTGCCGGCGCTCGAGGCGGTGGAGACCGCAGCAGTGGTCATCAACGCGGCGGTGTGGAAGGTCAGCGGCATCGACGCGATGGCGGTGCGGATGATGAACTACGCCGCCGAGCGCCATCTCGATCGCCTGATCATCGTCAACAAGATCGATGCCGCAGGCGCCGACCTGGCCGACCTGCTCGAAGACATTCAGGCCACCTTCGGCAAGGAGTGCCTGCCGTTGAACCTGCCCGACGGCAACGGCAGCGCTGTGGTCGATTGTTTCTACAACCGCGAAGGCCACAGCGATTTCGGCAGCGTCGACGCCGCGCACCGCGCGCTGGTGGAACAGGTGGTGGAAGTCGATGCGGCGTTCGTCGACCGCTATTTGAACGACGGCGACATCGAGGCTTCTGAATTGCACGCGCCGCTCGAGCAGGCGCTGCGCGAGGGTCACCTCATTCCGGTCTGTTTTGCCTCGGCGCGCAGCGGTGCCGGCGTGGCCGAGTTGCTCGACATCATCGTCAAGCTGCTGCCCAACCCCAGCGAAGGCAACCCGCCGGATTTCCTCAACGGCGAAGGCGCCGAAGCCAAGCCGATGCATGCACAACCGGATCCCGCGGCGCATGTACTGGCGCATGTGTTCAAGGTGGCCGTCGATCCCTTCGTCGGCCGCATGGGCATTTTCCGCGTTCACCAGGGCACGGTGACGAAGGATTCGCAGCTTTATGTCGGCGACGGCCGCAAGCCCTTCAAGGTCGGCCACCTGTTCATGCTGCAAGGCAAGGAGCATGTGGAGGTGGCGCAGGCGGTGCCGGGTGATATTGCCGCGGTGGCCAAGGTCGACGAGATCGCCTACGACGCGGTGCTGCACGACGCAGCCGAGGACGACCACATCCACCTGAAACCGCTGAACCTGCCGGTGCCCGTGCATGGCCTGGCGATCGAGCCCAAGCGCCACGGCGACGAGCAGCGCATGTGGGAAATCCTGGCCAAGCTGGTCGACGAAGACCCCTGCCTGAAGGTCGAGCATGTGGCTTCGACCAACGAGACCATCGTCTACGGCCTCGGCGACCTGCACCTGCGCGTGCTGCTGGAGCGCCTGCGCGACGTCTACAAGTTCGAGGTCAGCACGCAGCCGCCGCGCATCGCCTACCGAGAAACGATCACGGCCAATGCCGAAGGCCACCACCGCCACAAGAAGCAGTCCGGCGGCGCCGGCCAGTTTGGCGAGGTTTTCCTCAGGATCGAACCGCTGCCGCGCGGTGGCGGCTTCGAGTTCGTCGATCAGGTCAAGGGCGGCACGATCCCGGGACAGTACATCCCGGCGGTGGAAAAAGGCGTGCGCGAAGCGCTGGCCTCGGGCGTGATTGCCGGCTACACGCTGGTCGATGTGCGCGTGATCGTCTATGACGGCAAGCACCACAGCGTCGACAGCAAGGACATCGCGTTTGCGACCGCCGGGCGCAAAGCCTTCGTCGACGCGGTGCGCGAGGCGCGGCCGATCGTGCTCGAGCCGGTGGCCTCGGTGGAAATCACCGCGCCGGAAAACGCAATGGGTGACATCGCAGGCGATCTGTCGTCGCGGCGCGGCCAGGTCAACGGCACGGACAACCAATCCGGGGGCTCGGTGACGATCCGTGGCCAGGTGCCGTTGGCCGAGTTGGCCAACTACCAATCACGCCTGAACGCGATGACCAGCGGCCAGGGCCACTATGCCCTGTCACTGAGTCACTACGACCCGGTGCCGCCGACGGTGCAAGTGCAGCTGACCTCGCAGTTCAAGATCAAGGACGAGGACTGAGACGCTCAGAGTTCCAGGTCCTTGTCCGTGGCCTTGCGCGCCGTTTCCAGCAGCGGCTCTTCCAGTCGCCGCAAGTCGTCGATCAGCGTCTGCGGCGGCTGCGCCGGCGCCAGCCGCCATGATGGCGGCGGCAGCGTGGCCATGTAGAGCTCGTCGAAAACACGATCCGTGCGCTGCCAGTGCAGCGCCGAGACCCAGACGATGGCCATCACGGCCACGCTGGCCACCACCCGATTGACGCGGCGCTGGTGCGTCGGCGCCACCAGGCGCATGTGGTGGGCCAGCATCGCGGCAACAAGGCCCCAGCTGACGACATCGCGGATGCGACTGGCCCACGGCCAGTCGGCCATGTAGGCCACCACACCGAGCAAGGGCTCGGCCAGCACGATGGCCAGGACGTACATCAGCACCACGCGCAGGTGAGGCAGCCATGCGAAGCGACGCGTGAAGATCTTCGAGGCCAAGCCCCACAGCGCCGCCCATGTCAGCAAGCTGCCCGCCAGGCCCACGAACGGCGGCAAATAGGCTTCCCAGGTCGATGTGGGATCGTTTTGCAGCCACAGGCCGGCGGCGGTCCAGGCCAGGACGGCCACCGCGAGCGCGATGATCGGATTGCGCGGCAGGTGGGTGCTGGCGCGCACTGCGAGCGGCAGCTCTTCGGCCACAGCATCGTCTGCGCGGCGCACGCGCAGCGCGCCGCCGCCCAGGTGCCAGACCGCCAGCGGCGCCAGCACGGCTTGTTGGCCCTGGCTCAACGTCAGCGTCGCCGAGGCCTCATCGACGCGCACGCCATTGCGGCTGGCACCCACCGACCAACACAATGCGATCCTGGCCGTCGACGTCGAGCACCACGTGATGCGCCGCCGCGTGCGGATCGTGCAGCACGATGTGGTTGTCCAATGCGCGGCCCACCGTCAAGGGCCACGCGGCGACGTCCCAGGCCTGCTGCACACGGCCTTCGGCGTCGAGCAACTCCAACTGGGCCAGTCGCGTCGTCGTGTTCATGTCACGGTGCTTTCGCGGTTCCTGGGACCGGGGCGTTGAGCGCGAAACCCTGCAGGTAATGTTCAGCCAGCGTCATCGCGCCGGCAAAGTCGACACCACTGGCATCCAGCCGCCCCTGCACGCCCTGCGTCGCGTGGTCGACCGTGGTCGTCAGCACCGACAGGTTGAACAGGCCCTCGAAACGCTTGAATGCTGCCAGGCAGACCACGGTGCGCATGACCAGGCCGTTGCTCTCGATGAAGCGCTCCTTGCACTGCGGTGCCGTGGCCACGCGCCCACTGCGAAAACCCTCGTTGCGAAAACTCTCGGAGTACATGCGCGAAAAACGCAGCGCGCCGAGTTTGCTGGCCTCGTAGGCCTCGTGACGCATCTGCAGCGTGCCGGTGACCAGGCGGTCGCTGATGTAGACCGCGCTGTCCATGACGCAGTCGCTGCGCTCGAACTGGAGGTGCCGGGCCTCGGCCGGCGAAGTACTGCCCCAGCAGCGCATGAATGTCTCCTGCGGCACGGGGACGCGGTAGCGCGGATGATTGGCGCTGCGCCAGGGCATGGCGACGAAGCGCGCGATCAAGCCTTGCTGGTGCGCCATCAGCTGGCGCGTCACTTCGCCATGCTGCGCCGTGGTGATTGGCGCCGCGCCGCGACCGCTCTCGAGCAGGGCTTTGGCAAACACGGCCGGCACGAGGAAACTGACCTGCTCGCCGTCGCGCCGCGCCGCCACGTTGACGCCGATGACGCGGCCCTGTGCATCGAGCGCCGGGCCACCGCTCATGCCTGGGCTGAGCGAGCCGGAAAAGAAGATCTGCGGCAGGTAGCTGCGCTCGACCAGGCCGTTGTAGTTGCCCTCGACCACCGCAAAGCCGACATCGAGCGGATTGCCGAGCGAAAAGATGCGCTCGCCGCGCGCCAGCGATTGCGCCGGCGCACGAAACGTCAGGGCCTGCAACGCAGGCACGGCATCGCCCTTGTCGGGCGGCAACAGGCGCACCAGTGCCAGGTCGTGGATGACGTCGATGGCCAGCAGCTCGAGCGCGCCGGTCCGGCCCTCGGCCATCGTGTAGCTCAGGCGGTAGCGCTCGGGCCGCAGCACGAACTGGCTGACGACGTGATAGTTGGTGATGACCAGGCCGTCGGCTGCGACCACAAAGCCCGAACCGACCGACGCTTGACTGTCCTGCTCCTTGAGCAACGTGCGCACCTGCAGCAGCTTGCCGCGTGTCTCGTCGTAGATGCGCTGGCCACTGGCCGAAATGGCGGGGGATGGTTCGGTTGCGGCGGCAACCGGCGGCAGCGGCTGAGCCTGCGCTGCCGCAGCGACGACCACCAGGCCGAGGATCAATCCGAAGCGACGAGGGCCCCGCGAGCGCAGACAGTGCATCACAACGATTCTAGGCAAGCCTCGCCAGCGGGCTTGCCGTGCTCAATGCTGGAAGCGTTTGATGTTTGCCGCGTACTCGAGCACGCGGTGCGGCTGGCCGACGATCCAGCGGCCGATCTCGTCGAGCAGGCGAGCACGCAGGCCGGCCGCCGGGTACTCGCCATCGACGCGCTCGAGCTGATCGACATTGACGAACGTCAGTCGCACCTTGCCGGCGTCGGGCAGCGGCGTCACGCGCACGCTCGCCGAAACCACCGGCTTGAACTGGAACGCCGTGCCCTGCAGGCGGCCCGAAGCGGTGTTGCGCACCGGCGCTTCAGACGGCTGGATGCCGGCTTGCATCAGCGTGCCGCGAAGGCGGTCGATATCGTGCGGGTGCTCTTTTTCGATGCGCTGCAAGGTCTCACCGGCAGCCTGCCAGGCCAGCAGCACCGATTCGTAGAGCGGCTCGCCGCCCGGCAGCAACTTGAGCTGCGGCAGCACGCGGAAATTGCAGCAGGCCAGGCTCGCCAGCGGCTCGCGGCTGGCGATCACATAGCGCGCGGCGCTCGGCGGCCGCAGCAGGTTCATGTGGTCGCACAGCTCTTTCCAATAGTCGTGCGCCAGTCGGCAGGCGCCGTTGGCCAGACGCCGGTTGCGTGCCAGCGTGTCGGCGTCAGGCCCGACCGATTCGGCCGTGGTCTTCAGCGCTCGCGCCTGATCCTTGAGTTCGTCGAGAAATCCCACGCCGCGGAGGTTAGCCGGCACGACGCCCGTTGGCGCGCCTCACGCTCGCCGGTCAAGACATCCGTCACGCTACTTTGTCGCGGCCGGGGCCGATGCGGCTGCAGCAGCGTCTCGCCAACGCCGCAGTTGCTCGAGCCAAGGCGCCCAATCCTGCGGACCTTGCTCGAAGCGCTTCTTCAGGTTGCCCAGCACGTTGCCCCAGGCCTTGTCGAAGTAGGTATAGGCCTTGTCCCACTCGCCGCCATCGCCCCAGCCGGTGTGGTGCAGGCTGACGCGCGTCAGCTTGTCACCCAGCGGCTCGAAACGCACGATCACGAAAGTGCGTTGCGCGCGCACCTCGGGCAACGACGGCGGCGCGTTCCAGTCGAAGCTGAGCATCTTCTTCGGCTGCAATGCCAGGAAGCGCATGTCGTCGGCGCCCTTGCTGCCGGGCGGCGCGGTGGGGTCGACGTGGATGTGGAACGCGCCGCCAACGCGCGGCTCGATCTGCGCCTCGGGCGCGAAGAAGCTGACGATGCCCTCGCGCGTGGTCCAGGCCTGCCAGGCCTCATCGAGCGATGCGGCAATGTCGATCGTCTTGTCGATCGCGCGTTCGGCGGCCAGCGCGCGGTCAGACAACGCCAACGCCAGGGCCAAGCCGATGGCGATGCAGGCGTGCATGAGGCGCTCCTTTGAAAGCATGGGTCAAACAATCGCCAGCGACTGTGCGTTGCGCGGCGGCGCAAAGATCTCATCCAGCGCCACCAGTGTCGCCGGCTCGAGACTCACGCTGCCGGCAGCGAAGTTCTCGCGCAGGTGCGCCTCGCGCACCGCTTTCGGAATGGCAATGACATCGCCATCGCGCAGCGTCCAGGCCAGCGCCAGTTGCGCCGCCGACAGGCCCAGCGGTGCAGCCAAGGCGGCCAGGCGCGCGTGGCCGGCCAGTGCACTCTGGTCGATCGGGCAATAGGCCATCAGCGGCATCGCCTGCTGTTGGTGCCAGGGCTTCAAGTCGAAATCAATGCCGCGCTCGCTCAGCGAGTAGTAGACCTGATTGGCCGCGCATTGCTCGCCGCCAGGCAGCGCGACCAGCTTGTTCATCGCGGCGAGATCGAAATTGCTGACGCCCCAACGCGCGATCTCACCTCGCGCGCGCAACTGCTCGAAGCCTTGCAGCGTGTCGCGCAGCGGATGCGAGCCCGGCCAGTGCAGCAGGTACAGGTCGATGCAATCAATGCCGAGCCGCGCGCGACTGCGCTCGCAAGCAGCACATGACGCCGCGCAGGCTGGCGTTGCTCGGCAGCACCTTGCTGACGATCACGAGGTCCTCTCGTTTGCAGTCGCCGGCGCGCAGGGCCTCGGCGACGGCAGCGCCGACGGACCTCCTCCGCGCCGCCATCACCGTACATCTCTGCGCTGTCGATCAGGCGATAGCCGATCTCGATGGCCAAGCGCACCGCGGCGATCTCGGCGCGCCGCGTGCGTGCGTTCTCACCCATGCGCCATGTGCCGAGGCCGAGTGCGGGCCATGTGCCGGACAGTGACTTCATGCCGCGCATCGTCATGGCCGTTGCACGGAGCAAGCAGCCTTTATCATCGGGGCATGCCTGCTGCCCGTGCGCGACGTCGCGCAGACTGCGCCTGGACAACGCGCTGCGGCTGTTCGACGAGTTCGTTCGTGCCACCGTCAAAGACCCCGACGCCGCCACCCTGCGCGGCCTGGAGCGGCGCTTCGCCGAGCGATTGCAGATCCAGCCGAGCTACTGGAGCCAGATCAAGAGCCGCTCGCGGCAGATCGGCGAACGCCTGGCGCGCCAGTTCGAGCAGTTGACTGCCACAAGCCACCGGGCTGGATGGACCTGGCGCATGACGGCACGCGCCGTCGCAGCCCCGGCTGCCGCAGCGGCGAGCGCATGCCGACGACAGCCCGCTGCCGCAGGACGACGACGAACGGTTCATCGTCGGCCTGGTGCTGACCTACTACCGCCGCCACCCGCAGCGTGCGCGCACACGGCTGCTCGATCTGCTCGGCGAGGTGCTGATGCCCGGTGCATCAGCGTCGCCCAGGGCCACACCGAGCGCAAAGGCGACAGCGCGCAACGAAGACGCGCACGCGTTGTGGCTGCAGACCCAAACCGGCGTCGCGCCGCTGAAGCCGAAGAACAAACGCTGACATCTGGCCCTTGTTCTAGGGGGAAAAAACACTTGCGCAAGATAACGATTTGTTTATCATCTGCGCAAGCTGTTCAACCGCTGCCGTTCCTCCCAGGAGCCGCCGCCGGCAGTGACACCCTCCGATTCACCACGCCACCAAAGGACCGCATGACCTTCCAGCACCGCCTCGCCCGCTGCCAAGGCCGACTGCGCTTTGGCGTCGCGATGCCCAACCTCACCGCCCTGCCCGGGGCGCAAGCCGCCGTTGCTGCCACGACCTAGCGTTCGCAGCGACTCGGCTCGAAGGCCCGGTGCAGCAATGCCCCGGGCCTTTTTCATTCCTGTCTTGCCCACCGACTGCCCACTGACCACCCGCGCATAAGGAGACCGACGATGAAGATCACCCTGCCCCGCGTCGCACCGCGCAACCCGCTCGTGAGGCCCGCCCGCATGCGTCAGGCCGGTGCGCACGGCCCGTCCGGCGGCGCGCAACGCCAGAAGAGCACGCGCGAACTGCGTCGCGAAATCGATCGCATGGCCGTCAAGGAACGGCCGCCTCACCACAAATGAACCGATGAAACGCGGCCGCCGTGCCGCCAGGAGATCACCATGAGCCCCCATGTTTTGTTGCCTGCCCGTCCGAGCGGATTGCGCCACGTCGCCGCGGCCGTGCTGCGCGGCGCCAGTGTCGTTTTGGAGCGCCTGGCGCGCCAACTCGCCGCTGCGCCCGCAGTCGCACCCCCGCCCAGCGCTGCAGCGCCTTGCCTGGAGTTCCACGCCGAGGCCGGTGCGCTCGAAGGCGCGCTGTATGTCGACGGCAAGCTCGTCGCCCTGTTGCCCGGCGTCAGCCGGCTCTGACGACGCGACCCTCGCGGCGAGTTACGCTCGCCGCGAGGGTCTCATCACCGCCCGGAGCGCCACCATGACCATGGGCCACACCTTCCTCGTCAATCGCAGCGATCTGTCGCAAGCGCACATCGAAGAATTCGATGCCAGCGCGCCGCTGGCCCCTGGCGAGGTTCGGCTGCGCATCGAGCAATTCGCGTTCACCGCCAACAACATCACCTACGCGGTGTTCGGCGAGGCGATGCACTACTGGCGCTTCTTCCCCGCGGCCGAGGGCTGGGGCTGCATCCCGGTCTGGGGCTTTGCAGTGGTCGAGTCATCGGCCTGTGACGGCATCGCGCCTGGCGAGCGTGTCTATGGCTACTGGCCGATGGCCACGCATGCGGTCGTGCAGCCTGCATCCGTCGGTGCCCTGGGTTTTGTCGATGCCAGCGCGCATCGCGCCGACTTGCCGGCGGTCTACAACCGCTACCAGCGCGCTACCCGTTTGCGATGCACAACAGGAAGGCCTGTACGCCGTGTTGCGGCCGCTGTTCGCCACCGCCTGGTTGATCGGCGACTTCATGCAGTCAGACGGCGACTTCGGCGTGCGCACGATGCTGCTGTCCAGCGCGTCGAGCAAGACGGCGTACGCAACGGCGTTCTGCCTGAAGCGCCGGCAAGGATCGACGGCGCGCATCGTCGGCGCCACCTCGTCCTCGAGGCAGGCCTTCGCCTCTGGCCTCGGTGTCTATGACGAGGTGTTGACCTACGATGTCATGGCGACACTGTCGGCCAGCGAGCCCACGCTGTACATCGAC
Source organism: uncultured beta proteobacterium (assembly GCA_963706685.1). Taxonomy (GTDB): domain Bacteria; phylum Pseudomonadota; class Gammaproteobacteria; order Burkholderiales; family Burkholderiaceae_C; genus CADEEN01. Next base: position 8,544 of record CAVPMY010000012.1, on the reverse strand, counting down.
TTTTCGGGCGACGCCGGCTTTCGACGCGCAGTGCACGAGCACTGGCAGGACAAGCTGGCCTACAGCTGCTCTGTGGGCGGCACGCATCACGACGCCCTCGGCCCCGGCGGCGGCCTGCCCGGACCCAAGCCACAACTGTTCTTTGCGCCGGCACAGTTGCAAAAGCGCAGTGCGCCGCCGCCGCAGGGCCTTGGCCGCGCGGGGCTCATCCAGCAGATCGACGCCGCGTGGGACGAGTTCCTCGCCCGTACGGCCACGAACGCTGCGCCGTGGCTGACGATCGAGCACCGACGCGGCACTGATGCAATGCATGCAGCCTACCTCGAGGTCCTGCAAGGCCGGGCGAACCCGAGCCGTGGATTGATGCTCGGTTTCTGAGCGGCGGCTCAAGCGCCCGGCTCGATTGGCCGATAACGACGCACGAGCACCGTCATGGACACTGCAACCTTCCGTCGCCTGCATGCCCCGCTGCCGACCCTGGCCGCCTGGCTGGCGCACTTTCGATCCGCACCCATTCCGGTGTTGGCGGGCACGGCAGCGGCGATCGCCGAGTTGGTCGACTACGAAGATGCGGTCGATGCGCACACGATCGCCGAAGCGATCGGCGCCGATCCGTTGATGACGCTCAAGCTGCTGTCACATGTGGGCATGGTCAGCCGACGCGAGACGGACGTGGAAACGGTCACGGCGGCGCTGGTGCTGTTGGGGGTCGGTCCGTTCTTTCGCGCCTTCTCGTCGCTGCTGACGCTCGACGACGTGCTCGGCGACATGCCGGAAGCGCTCGACAGGGCGCGCGACATTCTCATGCGCGCGCATCGGGCGGCGCGCTTCTCGCTCGGCTTTGCCGCGCACCGCCTCGACCCGGATGCAGTGGTATTGCATGAAGCGGCGCTGCTGCATGACTTCTGCGAGCTGCTGCTGCTGTGTCATGCGCCGGCACTTTCGTTGGCGATCTCACGTCGTCAGGCGGCAGACACCGCGCTGCGCTCGGCCGACGCTCAGCGCGCGGTACTCGGCATCGAGCTGGCAGACTTGCAGCAAGCGCTGATGAAGGCTTGGCGCTTGCCGGCGCTGTTGATTCGCCTCGACGACAACCATCACGCTGAAGCCTCGCAGGTCAGGAATGTGCTGCTGGCCGTGCGCGTGGCGCGGCACTCGTCGAATGGCTGGGACAATGCTGCACTGCCGGACGACGTCGCCGCTGTCGGCGCACTGCTGCAGTTGTCGAGCGCGTCGGCGCTGACGCTGCTGCGCGAGATCGACGACAGCTGAGCCGCTTGCCGGTAGGCATAATTTCGGCGCAGCTCAGGGCCATCAGGCCACGACTTGCAGGAAGGCCGCGACGCGGCCACCCTACAGTGCTGGACCAGCGCTTGACGAGGACCGATATGCAATTCACTTCCTGGGACAACCCGATGGGCACCGACGGCTTCGAGTTCATCGAATACGCGGCACCCGATCCGGCGGCGATGGGCGAGTTGTTCGGGCGCATGGGCTTCAAGCCGATTGCGCGCCACCGCCACAAGAACGTCGTGCTGTACCGCCAGGGCGGCATCAACTTCATCGTCAACGCAGAGCCGGACTCGTTTGCGCAGCGCTTTGCGCGATTGCACGGACCGTCGATCTGCGCGATCGCATTTCGCGTCAACGATGCCAAGGCCGCGTACGAACGCGCGCTGTCGCTCGGCGCCTGGGGCTACGCCGGTGTGGCCGCTCCGGGCGAGCTGAACATTCCGGCAATCAAGGGCATCGGCGACTCGCTGATCTACTTTGTCGACAAGTGGCGCGGCAAGAACGGCGCCAAGCCCGGCGACATCGGCAACATCGGATTCTTCGATGTCGACTTCGAGCCCCTGCCCGAGGTTGCGGGTCTGGGCACCGAGGCGCTGGCCGCAGCGGGCCACGGCCTGACCTACATCGATCACCTCACGCACAACGTGCACCGCGGCCGCATGGCCGAGTGGGCCGGCTTCTACGAGCGGCTGTTCAACTTCCGCGAGATCCGCTACTTCGACATCGAGGGCCAGGTCACCGGCGTGAAGAGCAAGGCGATGACCAGCCCCTGCGGCAAGATTCGCATCCCGATCAACGAAGAGGGCAACGAAAAGGCCGGGCAGATCCAGGAGTACCTGGACATGTACGCCGGCGAAGGCATCCAGCACATCGCGCTCGGATCGACCGACCTGATCAAGACGGTCGATGCATTGCGCGCCGCCGGCGTCAAGCTGCTCGACACCATCGACACCTACTACGAGCTGGTGGACAAACGCATCCCCGGCCACGGTGAGAACGTGGCCGAGTTGAAGCAGCGCAAGATCCTGATCGACGGCAAGGCCGGCGAACTGCTGCTGCAGATCTTCTCCGAGAACCAGCTCGGACCGATCTTCTTCGAGTTCATCCAGCGCAAAGGCGACCAGGGCTTCGGCGAGGGCAACTTCAAGGCGCTGTTCGAGAGCATCGAGCTCGATCAGATGCGGCGCGGCGTCCTGGCCAAGTCCTGAGGCGATGTCTCGCCGTTCAAACTGAACCCGGCTTCACGCGCCGCAGCACCTCTTCCCAGACTTGAGGCGCATGGGCCAGTGCGACATGCGGCACGCCTTCGATGTGGCGGTTGTCGGCACCGGGCAGCGCGGCGGTCGAGGCCGGCATGGCGATGTTGTCGCAGTGGCTGTAGTAGCAGGTGAAACGGCTTCGACGGCCGTCGCCCTCGTCTGCGGCCAGATCGCGCAGCCAGGCGCTGCCTTGGCGCATCTGGCTGGCGTTCTCGGCGCGCGCAAGACGCGCCGTGAAGGTGCCATGGTGCGGGCTGCCGATGGTGATGACGCCCTGCACGCGCGACGCCGCAGTCGCCGCATGGGCACGCCACCAGGCGCGCATCGCCAGGCCGCCCATGCTGTGGCACACCACCAGCGGCGGCAATCCGGTGGCTCGTGCAGCGCGCTCGATGGCGTCGTCGATCGCGTCCACATTGCTGTCGATGCCGGCAAAGGGCGGCTCCATGGTGATCGCGAGATGCGGTACACCTGCAGCACGCAGCGTCGGCAGCCGGCGATTCCACACACCGCGGTTGCAGAAGAAGCCATGCACCAATACAACGGCGCGCTGGCCCGGCGTGGCAGCGTCGAGCGTGTCCTTGTGGGCACGAGAACGGAATGGCTGCTGCCAGCCGAAGACATCATGCGCAGTTCGCGACTCACGCCACCAGGCGCGCAACAGTTGCGCAATGCTCGGCTTTGGTGCCGGGTCGCTGCGGTTGACCAACGGTATCAAGACGAAGAACTCGACAGCGAGCAGCAACGGCTGCAGGTTGAACAGCAGCAGCGCGCCGATCGTCGCGCTCAGCCAATGACCTTTGGCGGCTTGCGTGCCGAACCACAGCAGGGTGACCGTCCACAACAGCAGCACCGTGGTGCGTTGCAGGCGAGCGACCATCACGGGCTGCCGAGGCTCACGTCGCGGCCGGTCAGGCGCTTGGCGAGTTGTGTCGCCAGCTTGTTGACGATGCCATAGACCGACAGTTGCGGATTGGCGCCGATGCTGGTCGGGAACAACGAGCCGTCGAGCACCGACAGGTTCTCGATCTGCCAATGCACACCGTCGGGCCGCACAACCCCGCGCGCCGCATCGGCGGCCATGCCGCAGCCGCCCATCACATGCGCGCTCACCCACTTGGTCAGCAATGGCTTCATCGGCAGCGCAGCGATGCCGGCCTTGGCCTGATGCCAACTGGTGTATGTAGTGGCCAGTTCATGGCCAGCCATGACTTGTTTGGCGCCGGCGGCGAACTGCAGCTCGGCCATTGACAGCAGCGCACGGCGCGCACCGTCCATCACGAACGGCGTCAGCGGGTAGTCGAGTTCCGGCGAGCCATCCTTGCGCAGCGTGACCCGGCCACCGGGCGACTCGGCATGGAAGCCATCGCGCATCAACGCCAGCAGCGCATGCGTGTTGGGGAACTGCGCAAAGTTGGCCGCCGCCTCGCGACCGAAGCCGCCGATCGACGTGACGAATATCAGTGGGTGCAGCGGCGGCGCTTCGAGCTTGTAGCCGATGGGTCCGTCGATCGGATGCACGCCGAGAAAGTGATCGGTGTAAATCGTCTGCGGCGCACCTTGCCAACCCGCGACTTCGTGATCGAAGGTGGCCGCCGACAGCACCACCGGGTGCAGAAAGGTGCGCGCGCCGAGCAGCTTGTGGGGATCGGGCGCGCCCGAGCGCAGCAGCAGCGCCGGTGAGTTGATGGCGCCCCCGGCCACGACCACATGTTTGGCCACGATGCGCGTCGTTGCACCGAGTGGTGTGCCATTGGGCGAGACGGCCACGCAATGCAGCGCGGCAACGCGGCCTTGCCGCAACTCCACCTGGGTGACGCGTGTTTCCACCATCAGGGTCGCACCACGGTCGAGTGCGGCTGGGATTGTCGTCACCAACATCGACTGCTTGGCGTTGGTCGGGCACCCCAGGCCACACGATCCGAGGTTCCAACAGCCTTTGACGTTGCGCAGGATCGCAGCGGCGGCAATGCCGAGCTTGAGCGCGCCCTTGCGCAGCAGCTCGTTGTTCTCATTGGGCGAGTACAGCCATGGGCTGATGCTCAGCCGCTGCTCTGCACGCTGAAACCATGGCGAGAGAGCGTCGTCGGTGAACTCGCTCAGACCGAAGTGATGCCTCCAGTAGGCCAGCGTGGACGACGGTGTGCGAAACGAACTGGTCCAGTTGACGGTTGTCGAACCACCGACGCAGCGGCCTTGCAGGATGTTGATCGCCTTGTCCGCAGTTTTGCGGCCTGCGGACTCCTGATACAGCGTAGGGTAGGCCTCGGATTCGAGTTGGCGGAAATCGCGGCTCGACTTCAACGGCCCCTCTTCGACGATGACGAGCTTCAAACCCGCAGCGCTCAACAACTCGGCGGTGATCCCCGCGCCGGCACCACTGCCGACGATCGCGACGTCGCATTCGAGATTTGGCGGCGGTGCGCCTAGAGCGCCACCGAGGACCCGCCAGCCGCGCGCGAGGCCATCGGCGATCGGATCGGGCACGGCAGTGTTGAGGATGGTCGTCGTCATGCCAGCGACCTGGGGCCGGGGTAGCCGAGCAGCGGCCATGTCGATGGGTCTGCGAAATACGCGGCATGCGTCAGGTCGCGCAGTGCGTGATAGGCCTGGCGCCGCAACAGCAGCGTCGATTGACGCATCGATTGCAAGGCGGCCTGCACCTCGGCCACCGAAGCGTCCTGCCACGGGCTTGACAGCCCGCCCAGAGTGACGCGCACAGGCGGCAATGCCAGCAGCGCCAGCAGGTCCGCCACCTCACGCTGAGTGTGCGGCGGCATCGCGCTGACCGTGGCTTCGATGCGCGACAGATGACCACCGATCGCAATGGCCTGAGCAGTGGCATCCTCGGGCAGGCTGCCTTGCAGCACGGCCCGCGCAACCGACGTGAGCAGGCGGCGGCCGGCCGGCAACAGCTTGCCGTCGCGCCATGCGCTTTCGTACATCAACGCAGTGCCGCCGCCGGCCAGCGCCACCAACGCAGCGCCCGCCACACCCAGGCCGAGCAAGGTTCGACGCCGCATGTCAGGGTCGGGCGGCACCAATGCCACCAATCGCCTCCATGCCGCGCGGTGGCCCTTGCCGTCCTTCGGCGCTGTGAATGATGCGGGTTGTCGGGTTCATCACGTCAAGTGTTGCATCATTGCGTTGCCGGCTGTTAGAGACGGTCGACTAACCCCGAACGATGAAAAATGAGGCGAGCACGGCGATCCTGAAGGACCTGGCATCGGTCAGCGCCGAGCGCCAATCGCGCGTCGCCGATGCGGCCCTGGCGGCGCGCGTCGAAGCCGTCAAGCGCTACCAGCAGCGCCGCTTCGAGTTGACATATGCAGACCTGCTGACGCATCCGCGCTACGCCGGCGCTTCGAACTTCTTTCTCGACGAGTTGTATGGCCCGACGGATTTCACGCAACGTGACAAGCAGTTCGCACGCATCGTGCCGACGCTGGTGCGGCTGTTTCCGGCTGAGGTCGTTGGCTCGGTGCGAGCACTTGCAGCACTGCATGCACTGTCGGAACGGCTGGACAGCCGGATGGGGCTCGCGCTGGACGGTGTGATCGTGGATGCCGCCGGCTATGTGAAAGCCTGGCAACAATGCGGCGATGCAGCGGGCCGTGAGCAACAGATCGTGTTGCTGGAGCAGGTGGGGCACGCCCTCGATGCGCTGACTCGCAACCCGCTGCTGCGCCACAGTCTTCGCATGATGCGCACTCCCGCACGCGCGACCGGCATGAGCGCGCTCCACTCGTTCCTCGAGGCCGGGTTTGACACCTTTCGCGGGATGCGCGGTGCGGACGAGTTCTTGTCGATCATCGGAAGTCGCGAGCGATCGCTGGCGTCGACGTTGTTTTCTGTATCGCCGGCGCAGGCCGCGCGGCTAGGACAACTCCCGTAACAGCCTGCCGGGGTCTTGCCCCAGCATCGGCCCATGAGCAATGCTGCCACCGAACTCCGCACGCAACGATCAGCGCAACCCTGGCTGGCCCAGTACCCCGCCGGCGTGCCGGCGCAGGTGACACTCGACGAGCACACGACCCTGGTCGACATGCTGGAAGGCGCATTCCGACACTACGCCAAGCGCGACGCATGCGCCTGCATGGGCGAGCGGCTGACATTTGCTGAGCTCGACAGTCAGTCGCGCCACCTCGGCGCGTGGCTGCAGCAGCGCGGCCTGGAACGCGGTGATCGCGTGGCGCTGATGATGCCGAACCTGCCGCAATACGCGGTGGCGATTGCTGCGGTGCTGCGTGCGGGCTACGTCGTCGTGAACGTGAATCCGCTCTACACCCCCCGCGAACTGGAGCACCAGCTCAACGATTCGGGCGCACGAGCGATCATCGTGCTGGAGAACTTCGCGGCCACACTGGAGGAGGTGATCGATCGCACGGCTGTGCGCCTTGTGGTGCTCGCGGCCATGGGCGACTTGCTGGGCTTCTGGAAGGGCCAGTTCATCAATTTTGCCGTGAGGCACCTGAAGAAGATGGTGCCGGAATTTCGTCTGCCGATGGGCGACGGGCGGACAGTGACGCCGTTCGCACAGGCGTGCGAGCAAGGCGCGCGGCTGACACTTCGGCGGGCGGATCTGACACCGGACGACGTTGCCTTTCTGCAGTACACCGGCGGCACCACGGGGTTGTCGAAGGGTGCGACGCTGCTGCATCGCAATGTTGTGGCCAACATCCTTCAGACAGAAGCGTGGTTCAAACCGATGTTGGACAAGGTTGCCGGTGCGCAGATGACCGTTGTATGCGCGCTGCCGATGTACCACATCTTTGCGCTGACGATCTGCTACCTGATGGGCGCTCGCCTGGGCATGATGAACCTGCTGATTCCGAATCCACGCGACATCGCAGGCTTCGTGCGCACCCTGCAGGACTACCGTGTGAACATGTTCCCGGCGGTCAACACCCTGTTCAACGCACTGGCGAACGATCCCAACTTCCCGCGCCTCGACTTTTCTGGACTGGTGGTTTCCAACGGCGGCGGCATGGCGGTACAGGAAGCGACAGCGGACCTGTGGCTCAAGGTGACAGGCTGCCCTATCGTCGAGGGCTATGGATTGTCGGAGACCTCCCCCGTGGCGACGTCCAATCGAGTTGACAGCAAGAGTTTCAGCGGCACGATTGGAGTGCCCATTCCGTCGACTGACATTGCGATCCGAGACGACGACGGCAATGACGTTGCTGCCGGCGAGCAAGGTGAAATCTGCATTCGCGGTCCACAAGTCATGGCCGGCTATTGGCGACGACCTGATGAAACAGCCAACGTCATGACGGCTGACGGGTACTTCAAGTCGGGCGACATTGGCGTCATGGACAAACGCGGCTACGTCAGAATCGTCGACCGAAAGAAGGACATGATCTTGGTCTCGGGATTCAACGTCTATCCGACAGAGATTGAACAAGTGGTCAGCCTGCACCCCGGCGTCCTTGAGTGCGCAGCGATCGGTGTCGTCGACGTAAAGTCGGGCGAAGCAGTGAAGCTATTCGTCGTGAAGAAAGACGCCACGTTGACCGAAGACGATCTCGCCAGCTACTGCCGCGACAACTTCACCGCTTACAAGCGGCCGAAGTCAATCGAATTCCGCGATGAGTTGCCGAAAACCAATGTCGGCAAAATCCTGCGACGCGAGTTGCGTTCGCATTGATATTGACATCGCGCTGAAAGACGAAAAGCCCGGCCATTTCTGGCCGGGCTTCTCTGAATAATAGCCTGACAATGTCCTACTTTCACACGGGAACCCGCACTATCATCGGCGCTGAGGCGTTTCACTGTCCTGTTCGGGATGGGAAGGAGTGGGACCACCTCGCTATGGTCATCAGGCTTGACTGGTTGCCCGCTTGATCAAATCAAGCAAGCCAATTCACAGAGTTGAATCAATAGATGATTGCTCACCTTAGGCATAACGATTGACGAATACGTCAAAGTTATAGGGTCAAGCCTCACGAGCAATTAGTACCGGTTAGCTTAACTGGTTACCCAGCTTCCACAT
>CAVPMY010000011.1:0-163569 GCA_963706685.1 uncultured beta proteobacterium | reverse complement strand
CCGGGTGACTCCAACATTTGGCAGACCGACGACAAGCGCGTCACCTACATCCACGTGGCTGCCGAGAGTGGCAACAAGGGCTACCTGCTCATTGGCGTGGACGGCGACGCCAACGGCAACCACCGCGGCAACATCCGCATCGACGACTGGAGCGATGGCCGCCTTGGCATCAACCTGGGCAGTGAAGTCGCAGCCGCCCCGGAGTCCAACGAATACTGGGGCGACTTCGCCAAGCAGGACAACGGCACGCAATACGCCTTCATCGACAACGGCGGCTACAGCGACTTTCGCGCTACGCCAGCGGCGGTGCGCAAGCCGGTGCGCAAGACGTGCTCAACGGCCGCACCGACGGCAGCGCAGACCACCTCTACGGCCTGGACGGCAACGACGGCCTGGCCGGCGGCTCGGGCGACGACACCATCGAAGGCGGCGCCGGCGACGACCTCATCAAAGGCGGCACCGGTGCCGACAGCATCATCGGCGGTGCCGGCAACGACGTCATCCTGGGCAGCGCGCTGGGCGACGTCGCGACACCGTTCAACGTGGGTGCGGAGCGCGATCCCGTGCCCGCCGGATGGGAGGCGTTCACGCAAGGCTTCAGCTGGACGACGCTGCGCCAGCCGGGGCCGCGCATCGACAGCAACGGCCTGCTGAGCTTCAAGGTCAGCGGCGTGATCGGCGCGTTCACCGGCCCCGCATGGCGCGTGGGCGAGCAGTGGTACATCGAGACCAGCGGCAACATCATCGACGGCGGCGCGGGCGACGACTACATCACCGCGGGCACCGGCGCGGACATCGTGCATGGCGGCGAAGGACGACGACGACATCTTCGGCCAGAGCGACGCCGATGTGCTGTTCGGCGACGCTGGGGCCGACGCGATCGTCGGCGACGGCTTCGACGACACCGACCCCGACGCGTTCGAACGCCTCGCCTTGTATCTCGCCGGTGCAGCCGGCGATGGCGACGACGTGATCGACGGCGGCGCGGGCAACGATTGGCTGTGGGGCACCGGCGGTGGCGATGAGATCTACGGCGGTGCGGACGATGACCGGCTGTGGGGCGATGGCTTGTTGACACAGGTGGCTGCCGAGTGGCATGGCAACGACTATCTCGACGGCGGCAGCGGCGCCGATGGGCTCGTCGGCAATGGCCGCGACGACACTCTGTTCGGTGGCATCGGCAACGACTCGCTCTGGGGCGACAACGACCGCACCGAGGCCAACCTGCCCACGGACTACTACGGCCGCGACTATCTCGACGGCGAGGACGGCGACGACTACCTGCAGGGCGGCGGCTCGGACGACATGCTGATCGGCGGCTTGGGCGCCGACACGTTGTTCGGCGATGGCCAGGAGGAACTCACCGAGCCATTCAGCGCCCACGGCGACGACACGCTCGAAGGCGGCGAGGGCAACGACGTGCTCATCGGCGGTGGCGGCCATGACATGGTCAACGGCGGCAGCGGCAACGACGTGCTGCGCGGTGACGATGACGCGCAGTTCGTTGCGGCGTCGTTCCACGGCGATGACTTTCTCGACGGCGGTACCGGGGACGACAGCCTGTATGGCGACGGCGGCAACGACTACCTTGCCGGCGGCGACGGCAACGACTGGCTGGCCGGCGACGATCAGCTGAACGACGACGGCAGTTCAGCGCTGCAAGGCAATGACACGCTGTTTGGTGGCGCTGGCGACGACAACCTGTTCGGCGGCAACGGCGACGACGTGCTGGAGGGTGGTGTCGGCAGTGACTTCCTGGCCGGCGGTGCCGGCAACGACGTCTACCTCCTGCAGGCAGGCGATGGCCAGGCCGTCAACGGCGCCTTCGAGGGCATCGACGACGCGGCCGGCGAGAACGTGGTGCGCTTCGGTGCCGGCGTTTCGCCGGCGGGTGTGCAGTTCCTCAATGGCGCAAGCCCAGACGACTTGGGGGTGATGTACACCTCCACGGATGGCGTGTACATCAAGGGCGGCATGCGCGGCACCATCAACGCGCTCGAGTTTGCCGATGGCACGCGCCTGACCTACAGTGAGTTGATCGGACGCTTTGCGCCCTCGCTCGTGCAAGCGACGAACACCGACGGCACCACGACCGTGCTCGGTGGCCGCAATAACGACACAGCCACGGTTACTGCTGGCAGCGTGGTGTTCTCCGGCGGCCAGGGTAACGATGTCTTCACGGCTGCCGGCGGCAACAACACCTACATGTTCAGTGCCGGTGATGGCCATGACACTGTTGCGGACACCCGCAACCTTGATCCCGTCACCGGTCAACCGGTAGGCGCAGGCAAGATCGTCTTTGGCCGCGGCATCTCGCCGTGGGACGTCTCGCTGGGTATCGACAACGGCCTCGTGATCAACGTCGGAGCCAGCGGTAGCGATTCGATCCGCCTTGCGAACTTCGACCCACAGAACGCCTTAGATCCGATGCAGGGCATCGGCGCCCTGGAGTTTGAAGGTGGTTGGTCGATCCCGTTGGCGGAATTGATCGGCCACGGTTTCGACTTTGCGGGTGGGCTTGGTGACGAGACGATAACAGGCACCAACCTGGTGGACCGGTTCGCGGCCAGCACCGGCAACGACACTTTGCGCGGAGGTGCGGGCGCGGACGTCTATCAGCTCACATCAAGCTCCGGGCAGGATGTCCTGGACGACAACGGCAATGCGGCTGACGGCGAAGACACCCTGCGCCTCGGCCCTGGACTGAGCGTTGCCGATGTGGCCCTTCTTCGCAGTGGCAACGATCTCGTCGTCCGCGATGCCACCGGCACCAACCGCATGCTGGTCGTGTCGCACTACAGCGGCGGCGGCATCGAGCGTGTCGAGTTCAATGATGGCGCGGTGTGGGGCCGCACCGACATTGATGCCCATCTGACCAGCGAACTCACCGATGCGGCCGATGTTTTCACCGGCACCGCCGGCGCCGACACCATCCTGGCCAAGGGCGGCAATGACTCCATCAGCGGCGTCGGCGGCGATGACTTCATCGACGGCGGCGCGGGCAACGACACGCTGCGCGGCGGCGACGGCAACGATTTGCTCGTCGGCGGCGCGGGGTTGGACTCGCTCTACGGCGATGCAGGCGCAGACACGCTGGACGGTCGTGGCGATGGTGTGAGAGACCTTCTGGTCGGCGCCGCGGGTTCAGACACCTACTTGTTCGGCCGTGGCAGTGGCGCCGACGAGATCTACGATGTCGGCGATGCCGGGACCGTTGACGTGGTGCGCATCGACGCCGGCATCGCGCCGAATGACGTGCAGGTGACGTCCAATCGCTACGACTTCACGCTCACGATCGCCGGCAGCACGGACAGCCTGCGGCTGATATCCGCCGCTTCAACCGCCGCCAATCGCATCGAGCGCGTCGAGTTCGACGATGGCACGGTCTGGGACGACGCCGCACTTCGAGCCCGCTACTTCGCCGGCGCGGCGACGCCAGGCGACGACCTCATCACCGGCTGGTACGAGACCGACGACGACATCGACGGCGGTGCCGGCGTCGACACGCTCTATGGTCTCGACGGCAATGACACGTTGCGCAACGGCGAGATGCTGTATGGCGGTGCGGGCAGCGACACGTACGTTTTCTCGTCATGGGCCAACGCGACGATTTTCGAGACGGCGCAGGCAACCAGTCACCTGGATGCGATCGTCCTGCCGGTCGGCATGGAGCCTGCCAATGTGAGTTTCTGGAAAGGTCCGACGGATGACCTCGTCTTGTCGACCCCTGGCTCTTACAACACCATCTCGGTGTCGCAGTTCTTTGCCACGCCGTCTGGCGGGCAGCAGGTCGAGGAGATCCGCTTTGCAGAGGGGACGGTCTGGACGGCGGCCCAGCTTTTCGCACAGCGTGTGGCAGTCACGGAAGCTGATGACACGGCCGTCCATGGTTTCGGTTGGAACGACACGCTCGACGGGCTGGGCGGCAACGACAGATTGTGGGGACGTGGCGGCAGCGATAGCCTGAGCGGAGGTGCCGGCAACGACACGCTCTATGGCGACATGGCTTCGTACTCGAACGCTGGCGACGGCAACGACACCTTGAACGGCGGTGCCGGCAATGACGCGTTGTTCGGTGGCGGCGGCAACGACACATATCGCTTCGGGCGCGGCGGTGATGCCGACTCGATGACCGAGGCGGCGGGCGTCGACCGCGTGTTGCTCGACACAGGCGTCTTGCCTATTGACGTCTCGCTGTTCCGCCTCGGCCAGGATTTGATACTTGCCGTTGACGAGGGACCGACGCAATTGACCATCCTCGGTCACTTCAGCGGGGCTGCCACGCAGATCGAAAGCATCGAGTTTGCTGACGGCGCCCTGTGGGACGCTGCGGGCATGGTGGCGCGAACGGTCGCGGGCACTGCAAACGCCATGGTTGGCACCGCTGGCAATGATGTCTTCGTCGTGGACAACGCAGGCGACACGATCACCGAGGGTGTGAATCAGGGCATCGACACGGTGCAGAGCTCGGTGCACTACACCCTGGGGGCCAATCTCGAGAACCTGAACCTGACGGGGTTCCTCAATCTCAATGGCTACGGAAACAGTCTGAGCAACTCAGTCGTCGGCAACACGGGCAACAACATACTCTTTGGAGGCGGCGGTGCTGACACTATCGACGGTGGTGCCGGCAATGATTTGCTGTATGCAAACAGCGTCGACAGAGACCTGGAAAACGCAATCGACATCTTGCGTGGCGGCATTGGAGACGACACATACGTCGTGACGGCCACTTTCGGCGTGCCGGATCAGTTGATTGAATTGCCGGGCGAAGGCAGGGACACCGTACGCCTGAACCTCTATGGGTTCGACTACACCCTTCAGGACAACATCGAGGACCTGGTGGTGGCGGACTATTACGGAAGCGTGGTGCTCATGGGCAATGCTTTGGACAATGTCATCTCGGGGCCTCAGAACCAGAGCGGCAGTGTCATTGATGGTGGTGCTGGCGCCGACACGATGATCGGTAGCCCGCTGGGCGCCGATTTTTACGTTGACAACCCTGGCGACAGGATCGTAGGTGCCGCCGGCAACGTATTCAGTTCCGTCGACTGGACCTTGGCCAGCGGCTTCACCGGCTTGACACTGACAGGCACGGCGCCGATCGCAGGAACGGGCAACAGCGGCAACAACATCCTCGACGGCAAGAGCAATACTGCGGCCAACGTCTTGACCGGAGGCGCTGGTGACGATGTCTACCAGGTGGGCGCCGGCGATACCGTCGTGGAGCTGGCCGGCGGCGGCAATGACCGCGTCGAGTTCTATTACCTGGCTGCCGGCAACACGTTCCTTGTCGACAGCTTTGCGGGTGCGTCGATCGAGTCGTTTGTCGTCCCCGTCAACAGGGGCGGCGGCTACACCGTGATCGGCTCCGCGGCGGCGGAACAGATCAGTTATCTGGGGTCGACTTCCGGCGTCGGCGGTACCCTGCGCGGCGCCGGCGGTGACGACACCCTTTGGGGCGGCGATGGCAGCGACGTGCTCGACGGTGGTACTGGCGCGGACATGATGTCGGGCGGTCTGGGCTCGGATACCTACATCGTGGATTCTTCGCTGGACGTCGTCGTCGACACCGGCGGCGTTGACACGGTGGTGTCGTCGGTGATCCATGCCCTGGCGGACGGAATCGAGAACGGAACGACTGCGGGATCGCAAGGTTTCGTGCTAACGGGCAATGCGACCGGTAACGTCTTGACCGGCGATCAAAATCAAGGCGCGGACACGCTGGCAGGCGGACTGGGCGATGACTGGTACTACCTTGGCGTCGGCGATGTCGCCGTCGAGGCTGCGGGTCAAGGTTACGACTACGCAGTGTCCGCGAACTCATTCACCCTGGGCGACAACATTGAGCAGGGCCGGTTGACTGGCACCAACGCAGCGAACATCACAGGCAATGCAGGTACGAACACGCTGACCGGCAATGCAGCAGACAACCAGCTGCAGGGGTTGGGCGGCGACGACACGCTTGCCGGAGACGCCGGCAGCGATGTCTACGCATTCGGGATCGGCGATGGCCGAGATGTGATCGACGATGTATCGGGCACAGCCGATGCCATCGTGTTCGGATCGGGCATCGACCCCGGCCAAGTGACGGTCTCACGCAGTGGCTCGGACATTGTGCTGAGCCTGGCCAACGGATTGGATGCCATCACGCTACGAGGCTTCCTGGCGTCGTCCAGTTCGCAGGTGGAGGCGGTGCGCTTTGTCAATGGAACGGTGTGGAGCAGCGCCCAGCTGACGGAGATGGCCACGTCCGTGCTCGGGACTTCCGGCAATGACACGCTTGTGGGGACAAGCGGCGACGATCGGCTGCTGGCGCTCGAGGGCAACGACAGCATGAGCGGGATGGCTGGCAATGACACATTGGATGGTGGTGCCGGCGCCGACACGATGGCCGGTGGCGCTGGCAACGACACCTATGTCGTCGACAACGTTGCCGACGTCGTGACGGAACTGTCCGCGCAGGGTTCCGACTTGGTTCAAAGCAGCGTGTCCCATACGCTGGCCAGCAACGTCGAGAACCTCACCCTCACGGGGGCGGCGGGCATCAACGGAACAGGCAACGCGCTTGCCAACACCTTGATCGGCAACGCCGCAGGCAATGTCCTGGACGGCGGCACCGGCAACGACACCATGCGCGGCGGCGCCGGCGACGATACCTACGTCGTCGATGCCGCAGGCGACTCCGTGACCGAGAACGCCAACGAGGGTATCGACACTGTGCGGTCCGGTGTCACGTGGGCGCTGGGCAGCAACTTGGAGAACCTGACGCTGACGGGAACCGGCAAGATCAACGGCACGGGCAATTCGCTGGACAACGTTCTCACCGGCAACAGCGCAGCCAATGTGCTGAGCGGTGGCGCGGGCAACGACACCTACTACGTTGGCACCGGCGACACGACCACCGAGGCTGCCAATGCCGGCATCGACACGGTGTTCGCCGGCGTCACCTGGACCTTGGCCACGAACGTCGAAAACCTGACGCTCACCGGCACGACGGCGATCAACGGCACTGGCAACGCATCGGCCAACCTGATTGTCGGCAACAGCGCCAACAACACGCTCAACGGCGGCACTGGTGCAGACACCTTGCAGGGCGGTGGTGGCAACGACACGTACCAGGTCGACAACACGGCGGATGTGGTTGTCGAAGCCGCCGGGGAGGGCACTGATCTGGTCAATGCCAGTGTCACCACAACGCTGGCGGCCAATGCCGAGAACCTGACGCTGACGGGCACCTCGAAGATCAACGGCACCGGCAACGCACTGGACAACGTGCTCACGGGCAACTCGGCAGTCAATGTGCTGGCCGGCGGTGCGGGCAACGATACCTACTACGTGACCTCCGGCGACACGACTACCGAGGCTGCCGGCGCCGGCACGGATACGGTATATGCCAGCGTAGCCTGGACGTTGGCGACCAATGTCGAAAACCTGACGCTGACCGGAACGAGCGCGATCAACGGCACCGGCAACACTCTCGACAACGTGCTCAGCGGTAACTCGGCGGCCAACATATTGACCGGCGGAGCCGGCAACGACACCTACTACGTCAGCGCCGGCGACACGACAGTCGAGGCCGTCAGCGCTGGCACGGACTCGGTCTTCGCCGACGTGACATGGACCCTGGCGACCAGTATCGAGAACCTTACCTTGACGGGTGCCTCGGCCATCAATGGCACCGGCAATACGCTGGCCAACGTATTGACCGGAAACAGCGGCGCCAACACGTTGACCGGCGGCGAGGGCAACGACACTTACATCGGCGCGGCCGGCAACGACACGCTCAACGATACATCAGCCACGTCTGCCGACATCTACCGTTGGGGCGTCGGCCAAGGCAACGACTCGATTACCGACGCCGGCGGCGCCGACCGCATTGAGATTGCAGCGGGTGTCGCCGCAGCGCAGGTCAGCCTGGTGCGCAGCGGCAACAACCTGCAGGTGAAAATCAGCGGCGCCACCGATGTGCTGACGGTGGTGAACTGGTACACCGCGACGGCGAATCGCGTCGAAACGATTGCGCTGGCCGACGGCACGGTCATCAACGCGGGCACGGCCGCGCCGCTGTCGGTGGCGGCGCCAACCACGCTGGCGCGTGAGTCCATTCAGATGCGGGACGCGCAGAGTTCGGGTGGCTTGCTGGATATTGCCTTGTCGGTCGCCGCTGCGGGTAACGCCGCTTCGGCACGCGACGCCCAGATCCTGGTGCAAGCGATGTCGAGCTTCGCCGCTCGCACAGAAGCCGTGGAACTGACCCATTGGCAGCGGGTGCGCGATCCTATGCACGGGACGTTGGCCAATCCAATGTAGGCGGCGTTAGAGCTGATCATGCCGAGCCGAAACTTGTCGTATCGGCTCGGCGCAGACCGGAAGGCGGCGCGCAATGTCCGCTTTATGGCGTACAGACGAGCGTCGCTTGTTGGGTCGAAACCCGAAAATCAACTCACCCTTCGCGGACACGCACGTCAATGCGCCCCTGAGAATTGACCAAGTCTTGCCGCCCGACAACCGACACCGCAGGCCCGCCGCGATGACGCAGCGGGCCGTTTTCACCGGACTCAGATCTCCGTCTGTTCGGCGATCTCGAGCGCGTCATGTACGTCCACACCCAGATAGCGGACCGTGCTTTCAAGTTTGCTGTGGCCCAGCAGCAGTTGAACGGCGCGCAGGTTCTTCGTCTTCTGGTAGATCAACGCCGCCTTGGTCCGTCGCATCGAGTGCGTGCCATAGGCCGTCCAGTCGAGTCCGACATCACGCACCCAGCCCCTGAGCATCCGCGCGTACTGCCGCGTGCAGATGTGCGGCGAACGGTGAATGCGACTCGGGAACAGGTAGTCGTCGGACTTGAGCCCAGCTTCGAAGAGCGGGCCGAGCAAAACGTGGAGTGCTGAAGACGCCAAACGCGAAGGTCGTGCCCGGCGCACTCGCAAGGCGGCATAGCTGGTGATGGGACGGATCGCCCGCCGGCCACTGGCTGCGGCCGAGTTCGCCCCTGTCAAGCGCGACGTCAGCGCTGCTGTTCAGCGGCGTGCGCTGCTGCAGCCGCTCTGACCATGGAGGCATGCAAGGTGCCCATCAGGGGCTTTTGCCCGTTGGGTGCCCCAGGAGGCACCGCGAAGAACTCGTCGTTCCAGGGAACGTGGGCCGTCTGCTTGAAATCGAACTTGGTGTCGTGCGACAAGCCGGCGGCCTTGTAGGCCGCAGCGTGCCCGAGGCGCGTGATGGCGAACTCACCGGCCGAGAGCTTGTCTACGCGCTGCGAAGTGCCGTAGACCACGGCAATCTCAATGCCATCTTCTCGCTCAATCACCTCCAGAACCAGCGCCGGCCGTGGCGTGGGGCCAGGCGACGGTCTTGGCAGTTCGGGGAAGCCACACCAAACGATGTCCCCCGGCGCTGGCAGCGGCCAGTGGGCCGCCATCAGAACAGCGTCTGTTTGTTGAGCACCTTCCCAGTCGGAAGGCTGGCCGCAGCGACCTTGCGCACAGCGTTCAACTCGCGTGCGGTGAGCGGGCCGTCATCGGCCTCATAGGCCGGAAGATCGTCCTTGGCCATGCGCGACAGCGCCATGTGGACGACCTCAGTTTCGGAGAGGTCGTACATCGCCGCCATCTTCTTCACGGTGTCACGGGTGACGCCGAACTGCGTGTTCTTGCGGCGAAACTTCAGCAATAGGCTGGATGAGGAGGTGGGCATGGTCGGGGTGTCCGTGAAAATATATACAATATATATCAAAAGACGAACAGGCGCAACCGCACCGGCCGCACCGCACCTCACTGTGCTTAGCGCAGCCAATCCAGGCCGGCGGCTTCGGTGTGGCGTGCGAAAGTCCGCTCACCGGAATCGCTGCTGCGCCTGCCTCTCGAGCACGGTCGAGGGACGTGTCCAGATTGCCGACGTTGAATTTCGGTTCCCGGCCATGAGCGGTCAGCTGCAACGGTCCGCTCGAGGCCAAGTCAACCGGCACGGCGTGCTCAGCTCACCAACCACAGCTGGTTGCCGCTCTCTCCAACCGATAGCGGACAAACTGGACGCCTGCAACGTTCAACGACCCATCATGGCGAAAGCCCAGCCGCAGCAAGCCCTTGATCCGCGCCCTCGTGTGCGGAAGCAGCACAGTGATCGCCTCGATACCCATCTCTCCAAAGGCTAGACGGACGATCTCGCGATACAGCGGTCGCCCGAGCCCCCAATGATCGGGATGCAACACCAAACCCAGATCAGCTTGCCCATCTTCCGGTTGAAGTCCACCCCAGCCGACAAACCGACCATCGACGACGAATGCCCACGGACCGTAACCGACCCTCTTCCACATTTCCTCCTTGGCAGCGTTGCGCATGACCGTCCAGGTCAAATGCTGCGGTATTTCGGCATTCAATTTCGGCGCACCGATCGACGTTCGCGCTTCGGCCAGGTCGACATCCACGAAGACCAGCAGTGCCAGGTGTCGGCAGTCAGGAATTTGGGCAATACCAGCAGCACGGCGGACTACTCACAGCTGCTTGCGCGCCCAGGCTTGGAAGAACAGCGCGTAGATCGACAGCGTGTCGTCGCGATCGAGGTGCTGGCGCAACGCCGCGCACAGCGCGTCGAACTCGGCCGCCGCGAGATGGCCGTTGGCGACGAGGCGTTCACGGTGCAGCCCGGCGAAGGTCAGCAGCAGCGTGTGGTCCGCATCGCCGCGTCGCAGCAACTTCACGTCGGCGCGAACGCGAATGTCGACCAGCCCGGCTCGCGCCAGCATCGCCGGCAGACGGCGGCCGATATGCGCATCGAGACCCGCGTCACGCCGCGTCGCCGCCAGCGCGTCGCGCAGCAGCTCCCAGGCAGGATGCGGCGGCTCGCAGGTCCACGACACCCAGTCCACCTCCTGCACCGCGACCACGCCGCCGGGCCGCACCAGCGCGGCCATTTCGTCGAGCACCCGCTGCGGCTCGGCGACGTTGACGAGCAGCAATCGGGCATGCGCCAGGTCGAAGCTCGATCGCGGCAGGCCGCTGGCCTGCGCCGGCGCCTCATGCAGGCTGACGTTGGCCAGCGCCAACTCGTCGAGCGTGCGCTGCGCCATCTCGAGCATGCGCGGCTCGGTATCGAGACCGAGCACCGAGCCGCGCGGCCCGACGCGCGCTGACAGTTGCGGCAGGATGCCGACCGGTCCGCAGCCGACATCGACCGTGCGCCACGCCGCACCGACGCCGATATCGTCGAGCAGCCGCGACGCCGCATCGGCATGGGTGGCAGCCTGGCGCAGCAGCCGGGCCCGCTCATCGTCGCCTGCGCCGAGCAGATACGGCGCAGGTGAAGCTGCCGGCGGCAATGGCTGGTCACGAACGAGCAACAGGGTGTTCGCCGTCATCATCATGTCGATGCTCCTTTGACCGCCGGATCGAAGGCCAGAGGCAAGGTGGCCAGGCCGCGCACCAGGGGACCGACGCGCCAGCGCAATTGCAACTCCTCCGCCGCCAGGCGTACGCCGCGCAGGCGCGCCAGCAAGGTGCCGATCGCTATTTCGCCTTCCAGCCGCGCCAGCGGCGCGCCGATGCAAAAATGGATGCCCTGACCGAACGCCAGATGCGCGCCGTCGCCGCGCTCGATGTCGAGCCGGTCGGCATGCATGCAATGGCGCTCGTCGCGGCCTGCCGAGCTGATCACGGCCAGCACCTGTTCGCCGCGCGCGATCGTCGCGCCGTGCAGCGTCACGTCTTCGCGTGCGAAGCGCAGCGTCGAGGTGTCGACCGGTCCGTCGTAGCGCAGCAGCTCGTCGACAGCGCGCGACAGTAGCCGCGGCTCGCGCACCAGAAGTCGCTGCTGCGCCGGGTGGCGCAGCAGCGCGAGCATGCCATTGCCGATCAGGTGAGCGGTGGTTTCATGGCCGGCGATGATCATCAGCATCACCTGAGAGATCAATTCGTCCTCGCTGACCGGCTCGCCCGCCGGTTCCGGCTTCAGGAGCCGGCTGATGAAGTCGTCGCCCGGCGCGCGCCGCTTGCGCGCAAACAGTTCGCGCAGATAGTCGGCCAGGGCTTCCAACACCGGCGCCAGCGCGGCGACGGCCTGCGCATCGCGCACGCCGGCGTGAGTGACCATCACGTCCGACCATTGACGAAAGCGCGGCCGGTCGCCGGCCGGCAGGCCGAGCAGCTCGCAGATGACGATCATCGGCAGCGGGAACGCGAACTCGGCCATCAGTTCGATGTCGCCCCGCACCAGCGGCGCCTCGAGCAGCGCATTGGCGAGCGTCTGGATGCGCGGCCGCAGGCTCTCGACCGCGCGCGCCGGGAAAGCCTGCGCAACGAGCCGGCGCAGTCGTGTGTGCGCCGGCGGGTCGATCGCCGTCAGCATGCCGTTGATGTAGCGCAACGCGGCCGGCCATTGCGGCGCCGGCGCGGTGTCATCGGCGAGGCGGCACAGCGCGCGATCCTTGACGAAGCGTGGATCCTTCAGCACCCGCAGCACGTCGTCGCGGCGCGTCACCAGCCACAGCGGCCGGCCGTCGCGAGACCGGGTGCGATGCAGTGGCGCGTCGCGGCGCAAGGCGGTGTAAGCAGCATGCGACGAGGCCTTGAATGCCGGATCGAAGTAGTCGATCACCGGCAGCATCGCCGCCGCGTTGGCGTGTACTGGGCAAGCATCGAGAAGGCCTGAGTTCATCGTCGACTCCCTGTGGTGGGCTCGCAGCGTGCACTGACGCGGTAGCGAGGGGTGCCAGTTTTTCGCAGCGGACGGCGTCGGTCTTGAACTATTGCGACCACTGCGGCTTGTCGAGATTGGCGTGGACGAAAGGCAGTGTCGACATTGCTTCGCAGCGGCAGGTTGGAGAAACCGCTCAGCGTGCCCCAGTCGGCCGCCCCCGGTCTTGGAGATTCGCGACCGCATGCGAGCGTCGCAAAGCTACAAGACGCTGGCGCGGCGGCCATGCATTCTTGCGCCCTTTGACTGCAGGCCCGCATCGGGCTCAAGGAGAACCCGCCTTGCTTTCACATCGACTGATTCACACCGCCGTGGCCTTCTTCGTCGCCGGCGTCGCGCTGGGCACCTACAGCGGAGCGAATCAGGACTTTCGCTTCACGCATGTGCACGTGCACCTGAACCTGCTGGGCTGGGTCGCGCTCGGACTGGCCGGCCTCCTCTACATGCTGCACCCGCACCTGCAGCGCGGATGGATGGCACACGGCCACTACTGGCTGCACAGCGTGGGGCTGGTGGTCTTCATGGGCGCGTTCAGCTGGGGCGTGATCAGCGGCAGCCTGCCGGTGGCTTTCGTCGCCACCGGCGCGTCGATGGTGGCGCTGGGCGTGCTGCTGTTCGCGATCAATGTCTTCACGCGGCTCGGCAAGGCGGTCGCAGGCACGCGCTGAGAAGGTCATGGCCAAGCTCATCGTCCGCCGCGCCATCGCCACCGACCAGGAAGCGATCGAGGACTTGGTCAAGCGTGAGCGGCTGAATCCTCATGGCATCGATTGGCCGAACTTTCAGGTCGCGACGCTGGGCGCCAGGATCGTCGGCACGGTGCACAGCGCGCGGCACTATGAACGATGGGGCTTTTGCGTCATTGACGCGCCCCGTGCGCCGCGCGTGGTGCGCCGCAGTCGCTTGCTCGGCCAGATATTCGGCAGCGCGATGGCGCTGCTGCACGGCCGTGCACCGCAATTGCTGGTGATTCTCGAGCGCACGTGAGCCGTGCTCGAGGATCAATACGTGCTGCTGCTGCCGTAGCCGTTGCCCTGCGGCTTTGGTGCGGCGGCGCGTTTGTTGTCGGCGCCCGGCTTGACGACATGCCAGACGCCGCCCGAGCCGTCGCCGTTCGTCTCGCCGGGCTTGGCGTCGCCGGCGAAGGTGTACAGCGGTTTGCCGTCAATCGCCCACTGCATGCCGCCGCCCTTGCGCGCCAGCAGCGTCAGCTTGTCCTTGGCCTGCGCACCCTCGGCGGCCATGAAGGGCGGCCAGGCAGTGGCGCAAGCGTCGAAGCAGCGACTCTCGCCGCTGGCGTCCTTGTCGAAGGTGTAGAGCGTCATGCCGTTTTTGTCGCGCAGCAGGCCGTTGCTGTCGGTGGTTTGGGCAAACACGCTGGCTGCGCCAAGCATGACGATGGCGAGAACGGTCAAGGCGGCGAGATGAGACAGGGTCGAGTGTGAGCGGTTCATGGTTGAGAATCCTCAGTTGATTGAGTCGTGACATACGAGGCAGCGCACCAAGTGGACGCAATGCGAGGCGACTACTGTCACTCCCGGTCTGTCCCGCAGTCATGGGACCGTGGCCCCAGTGCCTTGCGCACGCGCTGCGGCCATGTCGGCCAAAGGCGGTGCGTCACCAGCAAAGCCAGCACGGCAAACGCGGCAAACCACAGCCATGCCGGCGCGCTGGCCAGTCTGAACGCCGCGACGTGCCAGAGCGACACCAGCAGCACGCCGAGCGACCACACCAGCAGCCCCGACAGGACCGGTGCGCGCACATAACGCCGCCGCTCGCGCGCGATCAGCCAGGCCGCGGCGCCCCAGGCGAGGAAAATGGGCGCGTACTGCGCCACCAGCGGCGCCCCCAGACGCCACGGCCAAAGAGCCACCACGCTGGGCGGGCTGAGCAGCAATGGCACTGCAACCAGCATGGCCAGCAGCGCAAAGCCGCGCCAGGCTCGATCGGCGTGCTGTGCAGGCGCCGGCGGATCGCCGTCGATGTGCGCCAGCGCCAGCGCAGCACCACCGACCGCCGCGAAGAACCATAGCCACGGCAACGACATGCCGTCGCCGGTCCACGCCAACGCTGCCGTCGGCAAACTCCACCACGACAGAGCCAGCAACGGTACGCGCAACGCGGCTGGGTCGAGCGCGCGCCGTGCCGTCGCCATCGCCACTGCCATGGACAGCGCCATGACGCCGATGCAGCGTGCATGCAGCGGCGGCCACACGCTGCCGAGCAGTGCCGCCGGCGCGAGCACGGCCAGGGCGCCGGCGACGAATGCCGTCCACATCACGGCGGCACAATACGCCGGTCGCAGCCGGCTGCACAGGGCCGTAAAGCGGGCAGTCATACGAATCCACTGTGGCGGGCCTGCCCAAATTCGTCAGCGGACACCAGCCCTAATTGCAAGTTCGCAACGCAACGTAATAGCAGCCCCTAGGACCATCGTCCCGGCGCTGACATGGCTGACACGCGATGGCGCAGAATCGCGGCCCGCGCACGCAGCCATGCCCACGCCGACCCAGCAAATCCGTTTTGCCCGCAGCCATGACGGCGTGCGCCTGGCCTACGCTGCCAGCGGCCGCGGCCACACGCTGATCAAGGCCGCCACCTGGCTGTCGCACCTCGAACACGACTGGGAAAGCCCGGTCTGGCGGCATCTGCTGCAGGAGATGTCGCTGCGCTATCAGTTCGTGCGCTACGACGAACGCGGCTGCGGCCTGTCGGATTGGGACGTGCCCGAGCTGACCTTCGACAGCTGGTTGCGCGATCTGGAAGCCGTGGTCGATGCCATAGGCGCCGCGCGCTTTGCACTGCTCGGGCTGTCGCAAGGCGCGGCGATCGCGATCGCCTACGCCGTCAAGCATCCGGAGCGCGTGACACACCTCGTGCTGCACGGCGGCTATGCGCGCGGCCGGCTGATCCGCAGCACGACGCCACTGCAGGCCGAAGAGGCCGAAATGATGGCCCGCTTGGCCGAGATCGGATGGGGCAAGTCGGATTCGTCGTTCCGCCAGTTCTTCACCACGCAATTCATTCCCGGCGGCACGCCGCAGCAGCACGAGTGGTTCAACGAGGCCGAGCGCATCAGCACGTCGCCGGCCAATGCGGCCAGGTTCATGCGCGAGTTCTACATCATCGATGTCGCGTCGCTGCTCGAGCGCGTGCGCTGCCCGACGCTGGTGATGCACAGCACGCGCGACGCGCGCGTGCCGGTCGACGAGGGCCGTCTGATCGCCACCCGCATCCCCGGCGCGCAGTACGTGCCGATCGACAGCGGCAACCACCTGCTGCTCGAATCCGAAGCGGGCTGGGCGCGAGCGCTGGCGGCTATCGGGGCCTTCCTGCCGGCCGCCGGCACGCCCAACGCCGACCCGCGCATCGCCGCGCTGACGCCGCGCCTGCTGAGCCTGCTCGACCTGATGGCCGAGGGCCGCGACAACGCGCAGATCGCCGCGATGCTCGGTCTGTCGGAGAAGACGGTGCGCAACCACATCACCGCGTTGTTCGACAAGCTCGACGTTGAAAACCGCTCGCAGGCGATCGTGCTCGGACGCGAGAACGGCATGGGCAAAGCGGGCAAATGAGACGCTGCGCGAGCGGCGAGCAACCCGCTGCGCTGTCGCATTTGTCCAAGACCGCACCGTGCGCGGCTGTGATCATCGGGCTTTGTTCGAGTCAACGATCAGGAGTCGACGACATGCCCGTACTGGTGACTGCACAGGTCGAAAACCAAACCGAAACGCTCTACGACGGCATGCTGTCGGCGCTGGCCCCACGCCTGCAACAGGCCGAAGGCTTTCTGATGCACAGCGCCCATCGCGCGCCGACGGGCGAATGGCGTGTGCACGAAATCTGGGAGACCAGAACCCAGGCCGACCAGTTCTTTGCTTGGTTCGTCGTGCCGCACCTGCCGCCGGGCGTGCGGCCCAAGCGCAGCGTGATCGAGTTGCACAGCTTGGTCACTGCGCGACCCTGAATAGCGCCGCAGCGGCGGCGCGGATCAACCGCTACAGGTAGACCATGCCGCCGCCGGTGGCGGCGCGAAACGCCGCCGAAATTGACGAGCTCCGCGAGCGCACGATCGCACGCGGCGTCAACCCGGTGAGCTGGCGAACGACGCGGTTCATGTGCGACTGATCGGCAAAACCCATCTCGGCAGCAGCGTGGGCCAGCGAGACGGGCGTTTGCCTCCGCGTCCTGCATGCAACTTGAGACATGAAATTTGGGCTCAGCGAGCCGAGCTGCAAACTCAGTTTCTCAACACAACAGGCCATCTGCCGTCGCTCGCGGCCGGCAGCATCCCGGCGGGTGAGCAGCTTCATCATTCGGGTGACTATCTTGTGCAGCATCTCCTGCAGCGCTTCATCGGTCGGCGCCGGCGGCGCCGGCGAGTCGGGAGATGATTTGGGCCGAGGTGGCCCGAATTCCTCTCGATCGACTCGTCTATTCGCGGCCCTACTTGAGCCCCATGCAGTTGGCGTAGAAGGTCACCGTGCGCGGGCCAGTCGGAGAAGATGCCGAGGACGCCGACATCCTTGGCCAGCACGTCGAGCACCCGCATCATGTCGCCTTCGCGCTGGATCGGCGCTGTCGAAGGTCTGGTAGTAGAAGCCGTTGTTGCCGTCGGCCAGGATGCCGGAGCGCTCGAGCGTCCAGGTGATGATGTCCAGGCCCGCCGCCTTGGCGTCGCGCGCGTACTGCGAGGGCAGCGATCTTGCCGTTGGCGTCGGCCGTCAGCAGCGCGAAGATCGGCGGCGCCCACGATGCGGATGCCCTGCGCGCGGTAGCCGCGCAGCTCGGCGGCGCTCGGGCAGGTCGGCCACGGTGTTGGCGTCGTCCAGGTACACCGCCTGGCGGCCGAAGGCGCGGCTCGTTGCGCGACCCAGTACAGCACGTCGTCCTTGTCGAAGGACTGCGGCCAGACGTTGCGCGCCGGCACGCGCGGCCTGCTTGTACTCGTCGATCATCTTCTGCGCGTAGGCCTGCCTGCGTGAAGCCGTCGAAGGGCATCGCCACGCTCGGCGCTCTTGAGCTCGGGCGTCATCTTCACGCCGAGGTCGCTTGAACAGCTCGATGCTCTCCTTGTGCGTCAGCAGCGTGCCGCTGGTCGGGCCGGAGTAGAGGTCGGTGCGGAAGGTCGGCGGTGCCGCCCAGGTACTCGGCCACGGTGCGCGCGCGCGGGTTGGACGCGTCCATCTTGCCGCGCAGGGTCTTGAACTCGGCCAGCGTGATGTCGCTGGTGCGGCACTCGGCGCTGGCCGGCGTCACGCAGGTTGCCGTTGGCGTCGAAGGTCGCCGGCGTGAAGGGCTTGATGCAGTTCGCGGCCAGCGGCGTGGCCAGGATGTTGGTGGTGGTGTGCAGGTCGTTCTGCGCGTGGCGGCAGACCAGTTCCTTGTCCTTCGTGAAGGTGACGTCGCATTCGACGATGCCGGCGCCCATGCGCGCGGCGGCGTCGTAGGACTCCCGCGTGTGCTCGGGGAACTGCAGCGCCGCGCCGCGGTGGCCGATCGAGAAGTCGCTGCGGCTTGAACGACTTCCGGTTGCGTGCGCAGGCTGGCAGCCGCTCCTTGAGCGGGCTGTCGGCCATGTCGTCGACCAGGAAGAAGGGGCGCGGCCCGAGCTGAATGCTCGGCCGGCCGCGGCCTTCGTGGTGATCGTCGTCGTCGCGGTCGGCCAGGGCCAGTCCGGGCAGCAGGCCGGTGGCGGCGGCCAGGGCCAGCGTGAACAGCGTGCGGTACATGGTGTCTCCTAGGTGTTGTTGTCGGGCTCGCCATGGTCGGACGTTTGCCTCGACGACACAATGGAGCAGGGAAAATTTTGTCGGGAGTAAATGAGGTGTCCGGCTTCTTGGCAAGTAGTCTTGGCCCTGGCTTCGTGGGACAGGTGGTGAAGTGCAGCGGCATCCGATCGATCAGATCCCGGCGTGATGCTTGGAATCGCTTGTCGGCTCTGCTGTCAATCGTCATCGCTCCCTCCGTTGAGGTCAGCCGCAGGATCGGCGTCGGCCAATGTGCTCGGCGACGACGCCGGATCTGTGCGCTCGACAGGTTGTGGAATCCAACCTGGACTTGCGGTCGCGGCGGCCCGGCGGACGCATTCCGTACGAATAACATCTCGCTGCGTACGTCATCACCAAAGCTTGACGCAGTGTCCACGCAGCACGAATTCGGCCGACGGCTTGTCGCCCTGCTTGGCGGGGGCCGCCTCGAAGCTGACCGCGAGCTGCGTGACGGTGAAGAACAGCTTTTCCGACGACTCGGGCAGGGCCACCGTTGCCGACCCCTTGTCGGGAATGGTTGCGACCGCAAACGGCGCGCCACCGTCTTTCGGCAATGCCCACAGTTGCGCGACCTTGCCTGCCGGCACATTGATCGGCTGCAGCATCTTGATCGTCAACAGCCGGCCATGGCGACGCGAGCTTGCCAGCAATGTCGGTTTGCCGGCACCGTCGAGCAGCAGCCCGACATAACTCTGCGGCAGATTGTCGAGGCGCGGTTCGAGCCCAATCAACCCGGGCTGCATGCGCAGCACAACCGTGGCCAACAACAATCCGGCCAGCGCACCGCCGAGCGCGCGTGCCGACAGCAACTCGCCGAACCAGCCGAGCAGGCCGCGACCGGTGCTCGCGCGCGAGGGTGCTTCGAGTGCAACCGTCGACGCGCGCTCGGTGGCACCCGATCGCCGGGCATCGATCGCCTTGTTGCGCGTGATGTTGATCAGCCAGGTCATGGGCAATGCGATAGCCGCGTTGTAGCTGCCGGCGTTGTGCCAGACGTTGACGAACGTTTCCTGCAGCAGCTCCTCGGCACGCTCGCGGTTGTTCGATATACGAAACGCGATCCCCAAGAGATGCGCGCTGGTCGCGCGATACAACTGATCGAACGCCGCTTGGTCGCGCAGCGCGACACGTGCGAGCAGCTGGGCGAGATCGGGGCTGTTGTTCATCGGTTTGTCCCGCGCGCAGTGCAGTGCCGGCAATCGTGTGCGAAGTGCCGGCACTGCGGTGCTCGATCGGACTTGCAAACTAGGGGGCTCGTGCGTGCGACGTCAGGGCCATGGGACCGTGGTCCCGGGTTCGGCACGCGCGCCATCGAAGCTCGCTTCCGCATGGGACTGTTGTCTCGCGCTGTCACTGCCGCTGCCTCAAACAATGCGCTGGCCGACATCGGCGCTGTTGTTGTCCGATGCCGATCCGCCTCGCTGCTTGGATGCGTCTGTTTTTGAACGGCTCGTAAGTGTCGAGCGCTCAGCAGACCGACCAACGCTCTTCGATGGAGACCGACATGAAGATGATGATGAATCACCCACGACGCGTCCGCAGGGCCGCACTTGCTGCACTAAGTGGCCTTGCCGCGATGGTCGCGGCCTGCGGCGGCGGCTATGGCGGCATGGCGCACCCGCACCGGCGCCTGCGCCCGCTCCGGCAGCGAGCCTCGCGCGCGGACCCGCCAGCTCGGGCCCGATCCAGCTCAGCGCCGACGACCACACACTGTGGGTCGCCAACCCCGGCACCGACAGCGTCAGCGCGTTCGACGTGGCCGGCGACAACAAGCAGTTGCTGGCCGAGATCGCCGTCGGCAAGGAACCGCGCAACGTCGCCATCGCGCCCGACGGCAAGCGGGTCTTCGTCGCCAACGCGGGCGCGGACACGCTGAGCGTGATCGAGACGACGGCGCCTTATGCGCACGTCGCCGACATCAAGGTCGGCACCGAGCCCTACGGTCTGGCTTTCACGCCGAACGGCAAGAAGCTGTATGTCGCCAACGCGCGCACCAACACCGTTTCGGTGGTCGACCCGGTGTCGTACACGGTCGTCGAGACGATCACCGGCGTCGGCCAGGAGCCGCGCGGCATCGCGATCACCAACGACGGTGACGACAAGGACGACGACGAAAAGGTCTACGTGACGCAGTTCTTCGGCGTTGATCGCGCAGGCGTGTTCAACGGCAGCATCGCGATCGGCGCCGACGACTACAAGGAAGGCCGTGTCGCGGTGATCGCGACGGCCACCGACCAGGTCACCAAGCAGGCCGTGCTCGAGCCGCTTGCCGACAGCGGCTTCAAGTCGAACGGCTCGGCGCTGCAGCGCATCGCGCCGAAGACTGACGCGGCCGGCAAGCCGGTGTTCGACGTCGTCACCGGCGCCTTTCCGAACATGCTGCAGTCGGTGGTCATCAAGGGCAACCGGGCCTACCTGCCGAACACCTGCGCCTCGCCCGACGCGCCGGTGCGCTTCAACGTCAACGTGCAGTCGTGTCTGTCGGTGCTCGACACCACGACCGACGTCGAAGGCAAGGCCGGCGGCGTCGCGCAGACGATCAACATGAACCGCGGCATCAACTTCGAAGTCGGCGACCCGGCCGACGAACGCAAGCGGCTGTTCCTGGCCGTGCCTTGGGCGGTCGCGTTCAAGAACGACGCCAACGAGGGCTACGCCGCCTCGATGTCGTCGAACGCGATCGTCAAGGTCGTGCTCGACGCCGACGGCACGCCGAGCATCAACGCGCCCAAGCAGGCCGGCGACCCCGGCGCCATCGTGCGCATCCTGGTCGGGCAGAGCCCGCGCGGCATCGTCATCAACTCGGGCGATACGCGCGCCTATGTCGCCAACGAAAACTCGCGCGACGTGTCGGTGATCGACCTCGCAACCGACAGCGTGCTGCAGACCTTTGCCAGCGCGCCGCTGCCGGCAGCCGGCAGTGACGACGCCAAACGGTTGATCGGCAAGGCCGTGTTCGACAGCTCGACCGGGGTCGACCTGGCCGCGTTGTCGTCGCCGGCACTGTCGGGCGTGGTGCAGCGATTCCCGGCGCGGCTGTCGAACGAAGGCTGGGGCTCGTGCGTCGCCTGCCATGGTTTCGGTCGCACCGACAACGTGGTCTGGATGTTCGGCGCCGGTCCGCGCCGTTCCGTGCCGCTGCACTGGAGCTTCAACCCGGTGGACGCCGACGACATCAGGGCACTCAACCATTCGGCCATCAACAACGACATTCAGGACTTCGAGAGCAACATTCGCGATGTCTCCGGCGGCCTGGGGTTGATCGTCGACGCGGCCGGCAACCAGGCTCGGCGGGCCCGACGGTACACAGCAACCGGGTGCGACCAAACCGCCGCTGGCGGTCGACAACCGCGGCCGCAGCGCGCAACTCGATGCGCTCGCGTTCTATGTCGCCACGGGCATCGAGTCGCCGACCTCGCCGCTGTCGTCCGAACCCGCAAGCAGTGCGCTCGGCCAGCAGATCAAGCGCGGCCGCGATCTGTTCGCTGCGACCAACTGCGCCTCGTGCCACGGCGGTGCGGGCTGGGCTTCGGGGCGGCTGAACCTGCTCGGCGCCACGCCGACGATCGGCAGCGACGCGGGTGTCGCGGTGCTCGCCGATGTGTTGCGCGCGGTGGGCACCTTCGACATCGCGGCGATCAACGAGATCAAGGCCAACGGCACCACCGCGGCCGGCGCACTCGGCTTCAATCCGCCGTCGCTGCTCGGCGCATTCGCATTGGCGCCGTACCTGCACAACGGCTCGGCGCAGTCGCTCGACGATGTGATGCAGCTCAAGCCGCACCGCACCGCCGGGCTCGCGCTCGGAGCCGCCGATCCGTTCTACGACGCGGTCAAGCGTGCCGACATCGTCAAGTTCCTCGAATCGATCGACACGAACACAGCGCCATTTGACATTCCGCCGGCGCAGCCGTGACACCAAGAACTCCTGGAGTCATCGATGCAACCGGCAAACCTCGTTCCACAGCCGACGCGGCCTGCGTCGCTCGGCGCAGCGGTGTTGCAGCCACTGCCGTCGCGATCGATCAACGAGCACCTTGAGTTCGCAGTCGTCGATGTCGGTTCGTGCGCAGCCGCGATGCGCGGCAGCATCGTGACCGCCAACCGCTGGGGTCAACGCGTCGGTGCGATGGACCATCAGGGCTGCGAGCGAGCGGTGCTGTTCGATCTCCACCGTGTAGTCGACATCGGCTGTCTGCAGGCAGGTGACGAATCGAGCCGCGCCCTGGCCCTGGGAGCGTCGCAGTCAAGCGCGTGTCCTGTGACGCGGCCTGCCGGCGCGGAGCCGGGCTGAATTCGGGTTCGCGGGCACGGCCCTCAACAAGGGCGTCGACGCCGTTGCACCGTGGGCCGCGAGCTCCTCAAGGATCGGGCATTCTGGTCGATCGTCGCCGTGGCAACAGGCGACGAGGTGTTCGAGCGTGGCCTTCATCGCCAGCAGTTCCTGCGTTTTCTGCTCCAGTTCCTTGATATGCGCTTGCGCCAACGCCTTGACCTGGCGGCTCGGGCGGCGTCGGTTCTGCCACAGGCCGACCAGCTCGCCGATCTGCTGGATCGAGAAACCCAGGTCGCGTGCGCGGCGAATGAAGCGCAGCGTGTGGACCTCGCGTTCGCTGTACTGACGGTAGCCGGCGTCGGTGCGGTGCGGTTCGGGGAACAGCCCGACCTGCTCGTAGTGCCGGATCATCTTGGCCGACACGCCCGAGGCGGTGGCGGCCTGGCCGATGTTCATTGCAGCATTCATTCGTCTGTCCTCAGGCAGTTGCCGGACGGGTCTGTTCAACTGGCGCCCGGACGGGCGCCGCATCGACGGATGCGTGCCAGCGGCGCAGCAGCAGTGCGTTGGCGACCACGCTGACGCTGCTGAAGGCCATCGCGGCGCCGGCGATGACCGGGCTGAGGAACCCGAAAGCCGCCAGCGGAATGCCGACCACGTTGTAGGCGAAGGCCCAGAACAGACCGCGCTTGATGGTCGCGTAGGTGCGGCGCGAGACGTCCAGCGAATCGGCGACGAGCCGCGGATCGCCGCGCATCAGCGTGATGCCGGCCGCCGCCATGGCCACGTCGGTGCCGGTCGACATGGCGATGCCCACATCCGCGGCCGCCAGCGCCGGGGCGTCGTTGATGCCGTCGCCGACCATGGCCACGACCTTGCCGCCGCCTCGCAGCGCCTGCACGACGGCCGCCTTGTCGCCGGGCAGCACCTCGGCGCGGAAGTCCTCGATGCCCAGCTCGCGGGCGACGGCCGCGGCGCTGCCGCGGTTGTCGCCGGTGAGCATCACGGTGCCGATGCCCAGTTCATGCAGGCGAGCCACCGCGGCGCGAGCCGATGCCTTCACGGCGTCGCCGAAGGCGAGCAATCCCAGCAGTTTCACGGACTCGCCGTCCTTGCGCATCAGCCACGACACCGTGCGGCCGTCGCCTTCGAGGCGCTCGGCGTCGGCCGCCAGCGCGCCGGCGTCGACGCCGAGTTCGCGCAGCAGGCGGCCGCTGCCGAGCAGCAGCACCTGGCCGTGCACGCTGCCTTCCAGTCCGCGCCCGGGCAGCGCGCGGGCGTCGACGGCTTCGGGCACCTCGAGCCGCTCGGCCCGCACCTTGTCCATCACCGCGTGGGCCAGCGGATGCTCGCTGCTCTTCTGCAGTGCGGCGGACAGCGAGAGCACTTCGTCCTGGGTCTGACCGGCCGAAGGCAGCACGGCGACGAGCGACGGCCGGCCGTCGGTCAGCGTGCCGGTCTTGTCGAAGGCCACGGTGGTCACCGAGTGGGCCAGCTCCAGCGCCTGCGCGTCCTTGATCAGGATGCCGTGCCGGGCGGCGACGCCGGTGCCGGCCATGATCGCCGTCGGCGTGGCCAGGCCCAGCGCACAGGGACAGGCGATGACGAGCACCGCCACCGCGTTGATGACGGCCTGCTCCCAGTTGCCCGTCGCTGCCATCCAGCCCACCAGCGTCAGCAGCGCGACGCCGATCACCACCGGCACGAAGACGGCGCTGACGCGGTCGACGATGCGCTGGATCGGCGCCTTGCCCGCCTGCGCCGACTCGACCATGCGGATGATGCGCGCCAGCGTGGTTTCGGTGCCGACTGCCAGCGTGTGGATCGTCAGCGCGCCCTCGGCGTTGATCGAGCCGCCGGTGACCTTGTCGCCGACCGCCTTGGCCACCGGCAGGCTCTCGCCGGTGATCAGCGATTCGTCGACATGGCTGCGGCCCGCGGTGACTTCGCCGTCGACGGGCAGGCGCTCGCCAGGCCGCACCAGCACCTGGTCGCCGACGACGACATCCTCGGCCGCCACCTCGACCTCGACGCCGTCGCGCAGCACGCGCGCCGTCGCCGGGCGCAGCGCGTTCAGCGCGCGGATGGCTTCGGTCGTCTGCCGCTTGGCGCGAGCCTTCGAGCCATTTGCCGAGCAGCACGAGCGTGATGACCGCGGCCGAGGCCTCGAAGTACAGATGCGGCATGCCATGGCCGACGTGCTTGAAGCATCAGGTAGAGCGACAGGCCGTAGGCTGCCGACGTGCCGATGGCGACCAGCAGGTCCATGTTGCCGGTGCCGGCGCGCACCGCCATCCAGCCGGCACGGTAGAAGCGCCAGCCGACGAAGAACTGCACCGGCGTGGCCAGCGCCAGTTGGAGCCAGGACCGCCAGCATCCAGTCGATGCCGAACAGCGCCAACAGCATCGGCGCGACCAGCGGCAGCGTCAGCGCCGCGCTCAGCGCGACCGGCCACCACTCGGGCAGCCGCTTCGTCCGCTTGCGGACTGGCGTCGCGCACGTCGGTGGCGCGGTAACCGGCTTTGTCCACGGCCGCCTTCAGCGCCGCGACGGGCACGGTCGACAGCGCCTTGCACGGTGGCGCGTTCGGTCGCCAGGTTCACCGTGCGCGGACAACACGCCGGGCACCTTCATCAGCGCCTTCTCGACCCGAGCGACGCAGGAGGCGCAGGTCATGCCGTCGATCTGCAAGGTCACGTCGTCGACCGCCACGTCGTAGCCGGCCTTGCGCACCGTGGCCGACAGCGCATCGGCGCTCACCGACGCGTCTGCGTCGACGGTGGCCTGCTCGGTGGCCAGGTTCACGCTGGCGCTCTTGACGCCGGGCATGGCCCTGAGCGATTTCTCGACCCGCAGGACGCAGCTGGCGCAGGTCATGCCGGTGACCTGCAGCCTGAAACCGTTCTCTGGGCCGACTGCGGCGACTGTTGAAGTCATGGGCGTGTCTCGAGGTGGGAGCATTGCAGCGATCGGCGAATGTTCGAGCTTCCCATCATTGGAACGTCAAGTGCTGTGTCGGCATGCCACCCGGTACAGTAAGGCTATTCGGGCATTGTGCTTGACCTTCCAACGATGGCAAAGCCCAAAGTCTGCCTGTCATCAACCCACGCACCGAGGCAAGACGCCATGATCACCTTCTCCGTCAACGACATGACCTGCGGCCACTGCGTCAGCAGCATCACCCAGGCCGTCAAGGCCGTGGACCAGGACGCCGACGTGCGCGTCGACCTGGCCACGCATCGCGTCGAGATCGACTCCGCCGTTGCCGACGCCGCTGAACTGAGCGATGCGATCAAGGAGGCCGGCTTCACACCGGTTCCTTGAGTCGATGAAGTTGCGCCATCTCGTCCTCACCGTCAGCGTCGCTGCCGGCGTCGCTGTTGCAGTCGTGGCTGCGATATTCGGCAACCCGTTCGCCGCCCAGTCCCGCGAGTTCGCACTGCTGCCCAACGATGCCAAAGTCATTGCCTTGGGGCAAAAGGTCTACCAGGCGCATTGCGGGGCAATAGAAGCCGCCCGGCCACGATTGGCCGATGTCGGGCGCACCGGGCGTCGGACGAAAGGTCGGAATGCAGCCCAGATGCGCGTGCAGACGGCGACCATCACTGCGACCTCCGGCTTGATCGAGCGGTCCGCATTGACGGTGTACGCGGGTTGATCGGAGCGGCGCGAGCCGGGGTCGGCCAGAAGATCGTCGTGCCGGTCCAGCGACTCGAGCATCTGCGCCGACCGACGCAGCACGAACACAGGCTGCCCACGCCATTCCACCATGCGCAGTTCACCCGGCTCGAGGCCCTGGAGTTCGACCTCGACCGGCGCCCCCAGCGCACGGGCCCGTTCGCTGGGCGCCAGCGAGGCGACAAGGGGCACGGCGCTCGCAACCAGGCCAGCGCCGCCGGCGATCGACGTTGCAGTGAGCCACAGGCGTCGCTCGGTGTCGTGTTCAAGGAGTTCGCTGTTCATTTGAATCTCCAGCGTCTGGGCATGCCAGCTTCGCCTTGGCTCGCCGAGTCGCACTGCGCCTGGACGTCATCACAAGCCACAACACAGCCGCACCCAGCGACAGGTAGTTCAGCGCCATGAACCAGGGCGTGTTCCACGCGATGCCGTCGAAGCCGCGCTCGGTGAACGGGTAGAGCACCGGCGACGCGTAGTAGTCGGCCGAATGCGTGAACACGTCGATGACGATGTGCGACCACCAGCCGAGCAGCGGAATCCACAGCGTGCGTCGCAGCCGCCACACGAGCCCGGTGACGACAGCCCGCCACGACAGCGCTGTGCGCGACGCAGTGCAGGTGGTGCGAGAGCAGCGTCACCAGCGGCGGCATCGCGGGCTCCTGCCCGGGCACGGCGATCGCAAAGGCCTGCACCGCCGCGAGCGTTCCGGCGCCGAACAACCACCAGCCAGCACCGGCAGGATCTGCAGGACATCGGGCAGCGCCGCCAGGCCGATCGTCGCCG
Source organism: uncultured beta proteobacterium (assembly GCA_963706685.1). GTDB lineage: Bacteria > Pseudomonadota > Gammaproteobacteria > Burkholderiales > Burkholderiaceae_C > CADEEN01. Next base: position 136,367 of record CAVPMY010000011.1, on the reverse strand, counting down.
CTGCGCTGCGTGGCGTGACCGGCACGTGCGCGACTCAACGCGGCGATACCGACGCCGGCCCACAGGCTGTGTGCAACGATGTCCATGGCTTGCGCGTTCCGGTCAGCCCTGCTCGCAACTCCTTGCCGCGCAGGCGCAGCGCGTTGCTGATCACCGAGGCCGAACTCAGGCTCATCGCCAGCGCGGCGATCATCGGCGACAGCAGCCAGCCGGTGAACGGGAACAGCACGCCGGCGGCCAGCGGCACGCCCAGCGCGTTGTAGACGAAGGCGAAGCCCAGGTTCTGCTTCATGTTGGCCACCGTGGCCTACCGACAGCGCGCGCGCCGTCGCGATGCCGCGCAGGTCGCCCTTGACCAGCGTGAGCTGGGCGCTGTTCATCGCCACGTCGGTGCCGGTGCCCATGGCGATGCCGACATCGGCCTTGGCCAGCGCCGGCGCATCGTTGATGCCGTCGCCGGCCATCGCGACGACGCGGCCCTCGGCCTGCAGCTTCTCGACCAGCGCCAGCTTGTCGGCGGGCTTGACCTCGCCGTGCACCTCGTCGATGCCCAGGCGCTTGCCGACGGCGCGCGCCGTGGTCAGGCCGTCGCCGGTGGCCATGACCACGCGCAGGCCGGCCGCGTGCAGCGCCTTCAGCGCCTCGGGCGTGCGTGGCCTTGATCGGGTCGGACACCGCCAGCAGGCCCGGCGAGCTGGCCGTCGACCGCCAGGTGCATGACGCTGGCGCCCTCGGCGCGCAGCGCCTCGGCCTGTGTCTGCCAGTGCGTCGACACGTCGACGCCGAGCTGCTCCATCAGCGCCGTGTTGCCCAGCGCCAGCGCCTTGCCTTCGACGCTGCCGCGCACGCCGATGCCCGACTCGGAGTCGAACTGCTCGGGCTTGGCCAGCGTCAGCCCCTGCTCGCGCGCCGCCGCGACGATGGCCGCGGCCAGCGGATGCTCGCTGCCCTGGTCCAGGCTGGCGGCCAGGCGCAGCACCTCCGTCGTCGTCGAAGCCGTCGGCCGCGACCGCCTGCTCGAAGGCCGGCCGGCCCTCGGTCAGCGTGCCGGTCTTGTCGACGATCAGCGTGTCGATCTTGCGCAGGTTCTCGATCGCCGCGGCGTCGCGGAACAGCACGCCGTTGGTCGCGCCCTTGCCGGTGGCGACCATGATCGACATCGGCGTGGCCAGGCCCAGCGCACAGGGGCAGGCGATGATCAGCACCGCCACCGCGTTGATCAGGCCGAAGACCCAGCCCTGCTCGGGGCCGAACAGGCCCCAGGCGAAGAAGGTCAGCACGGCGATCGCCACCACGGCGACGACGAAGTAGCCGGCGACGACGTCGGCCATGCGCTGCATCGGCGCGCGCGAGCGCTGCGCCTGCGCCACCATCTGCACGATCTGCGACAGCACGGTGGCCGAGCCGACGTGCTCGGAGCGCATCACCAGCGCGCCGCTGGTGTTCATCGTGGCGCCGATCAGCTTGTCGCCGGCGCGCTTGGTCACCGGCAGCGGCTCGCCGGTGAGCATCGACTCGTCGAGCGCGCTGCTGCCTTCGACGACGACGCCGTCGACCGGCACCTTCTCGCCGGGGCGCACGCGCAGCTGGTCGCCGACATGCACGTTGGCCAGCGGCACGTCTTCCTCGCTGCCGTCGGCGTTGATGCGGCGCGCGGTCTTCGGCGCCAGGCCGAGCAGCGACTTGATCGCCGCCGAGGTCTGCGAGCGCGCCTTCAGCTCGAGGATCTGGCCGAACAGGGTCAGCGAGATGATGACCGCCGCGGCCTCGAAGTACACCGCCACGCTGCCCGTCGACGACGAAGGTGGCCGGGAAGATCTGCGGCGCCACGGTGGCGACGACGCTGTAGACGAAGGCGACGCTGGTGCCCAGGCCGATCAGCGTCCACATGTTGGGGCTGCGGTTGATCACCGACTGCACGCCGCGCACGTAGAACGGCCAGCCGGCCCACAGCGCGACCGGCAGCGTCAGCACCAGCTCGATCCAGGTCTGCGTGCCGGGCGCGAACCAGCCGCAGCCGGTGGCCGGCCATGGCCAGCACCGTCACGACCACGGTGAACGGCAGCGTCCACCAGAAGCGGCGCGTGAAGTCGGCCAGCTCCGGGTTCTCGTCGTCGTCCAGCGTCGGGCATCACGGGCTCGAGCGTCATGCCGCACTTGGGGCAGTTGCCCGGATGGTCCTGGCGGATCTCCGGGTGCATCGGGCAGGTGTAGATCGTGCCGGCGCGGCTGTGCCGCACGCTTCGGCGGCAGCTGGCGCGACGCTGCCGACCGGCATAGCGCGCCGGCTCGGCGACGAACTTGGCCTGGCACTTCGCGCTGCAGAAGTAGTAGGGCTGGCCGTCGTGCTCGACGTGGTGCTCGGACTGCGTCGGTCACGGTCATGCCGCACACCGGGTCCTTCAGACCCTCGGCGTTCGCCGTCGAGCGGCGGATGGTGGTGCGCGTGGCCGGCGTGATCGTGGCGTGAGGGCATGTCCATGGCGTCATTCCTCCTTGTCGGCCGGGTTGCCGGGCGGCGCACGGTGACCGCCGTGCCCGCCATGCCCGCCATGGCCATGGAACAGATGCATCAGCGGGCAGGCCAGCAGCAGCAGGTAGATCCAGTTGCCGGCGACATGGTTCCAGTGCTCGCGCAGCAGGTAGAAGCCGCCGATGGCAGGCGACCATCAGCAGGGCGACCTTGAGCGGGCGGCCCATGCCGGAGCGCGAGGCGCTATCGGCGTGATGTTCGTGATGCGTCGTCGTCATTTGGCGTCATCCTTTCTTGATCGATCGGTGCGAAGAGCACCGATCTCCAAGCCCAAGATAGACCTTGACACCGTGTGAAGGTCAAGGCGATGAGCGAAATCTCGGTGTGGCGCGTGACTCACGAGCGCCGCCGGGCCGCTCCCGAGGCGCTCGGTCCGGCCGATCGCTCACTTTGTCGCCGGTACCGACTGCATGCGGTCCATCATCATCTGCATCATGGACTGCATCATGTCCATGCGCTGTTCCATCATGCCTTGGCGCGCGGCCATGTCGCCGGGCTTGCCCCTCATCATCCCGCCGCCGCCCATGCCGCCCATCATGCTCATGCCGTTGTGCATCAACTTCATCTGCTCGGCCATGAGGGCGTTGCGCTCTTCGGGCGTCTTGGCCGCGAGCATCTTGTCGTGCATCTCCTGCATGGCCTTCATCTGCTCGGTATAGCCCGGCATGTTGGCCCCGGCGCCCATGCCCATGCCGGGTTTGCCCGGTGTGGCCTGCGCGACCTGGACAGCGGGGGTCTGTGCAGGGTGGTGGCTGTCTTGCTGGTCGTCAGTGGCGGCCCAGGTGGATGTGGCCAGGGTCACGGCGGTCAGGGCGGCCATCGAGGAAAAGGTGCGAACGAGTGTCATCTGGAACTCCAACTCAAAGAGGACGGGTTGCTGTGAAACGGGATCGCCCTGTCTGCGGTGGCAAGCACCGTCAAGAGCGTGTTTTCCATGTCTGATTTCTGTACCTGGGTACAGAGTCAAGTCGGAAAGAGTCGACGACGCAGTCGGCAAGGCGCAGAACTGCGCGTCAGGCGCGCCGCGTCGGTGGCTACAAAGCCAGTCGCGAGAAGCGAGTGCGCAAGGGCAGGACCGAACCGCGAGCCGGCAAGGCCAGCGCCGAGCGATCGACCGTCGTCGCAGTCAAGTGCGCTGCCCACGCCAACGCGATGGGAGGCGCAATCGAAGCTTCGATCAGATCGAAGCTCGAAGTCAACTTGACGATGATCTGGATCTCATCGGCGCAGACCTTCGGCGTTGCATCCTTGCCGGAGTCGAAGGATGCACCATGTTTCACGACGAGACCGACGTGGCTCGAGACGATCGGCGCGCTGGCAGCCTGCAGTGCAACTGCCGATTCACTGTCGAGCTGCGTGCCACGGTCCTGCACAACGCGGTCCTGCACAACGCGGTCTTGCACAACGCGGTCTTGCACAAGGCAGGCATGGGCCCAACTCGAAGCCAACGCGAACAGCCACACCAGCAGCACGGCAAGGACAGTGCGGCGCTTGGTGCGAGTATTCGAGAAAAGGCTCATGTCAGCAGGGGATGCGGCTTTTCGAGTGTCGGATCGTCCTGGGGTTCCGAAGTTGACCCAAATCAAAGAAGACCTCGGCGCTCGGCTCATGCCAGCCGGTCGTACATTGCCGCCACATCTGCAGGGAGCGGGTGATTGCCACGAAGCATTGCTTTTCCAACCATGTCGCTTTCTGCCACCACCTTTCGAATCCATCGCTGGCTCGGTTGGCTGATCGGCGTACAGGTGCTGATCTGGGTCAGCGGCGGCGTGGTGTTCTCGCTGATGCCGTTCAAGTCCTGGGTCAAGGGCGAGGACACCGTCAAGCCGCCAGCGGTGGTGTTGCAGGACGGCTGGGCCGAGCGCACGGCGCCGACACTGCAGGCCGCGGCACGGCTCGGTCGGGTGGATGCCGTCGCATCGGTGGCCACGCCACAGGGTCCGGCGCTGCGCTTGAGCTACGTCGATGGGCGCGAGCCCGTCATCGTGCCGGCCGACGGCTCGGCATGGACCCCGCCCGATGAGACGGCATTGCGGCGATTCGCTGCCGGCCTCCACCGAGGTGGCGCCACGGTGACCGCTGTGGAGCGCGTGGCAAGCGTGCCGCGTCGATTGGGCATCGTCGCCGAAACCGCAGGCCGGGGCGACCTGTGGCGATTGCGTTTCGACGACGCGCTGTCGACCCGCATCTACCTGAACGGCCGCACCGGGGAATTCGTCACCTCGCGCAACGAGGCCTGGGTCTGGTATGACTTCTTCTGGCGCCTGCACATCATGGACTATGCGGATGGCGAGGACTTCAACGGCACGCTGTTGCGCGTGGCCTCGGTCACGGCCTGGGGGCTGGTGATCGCCGGCGCGGTGCTGGCCGTGCTGGCGATGCGTCGGCGCTGGCGGGTGATCCGCAAGCAGAGTCGGCGCTGACGGTCTCGGCAACCGTCGGGGCTGCCTGTTCCTTGCGGCTGGCAGGCGACATGGGCATCGGCGTGTTCCATGCCGGGACGATCGAATACCCGGTCGGCCGGTGGCGCCACAAAGCAAAGAGCCCGCATGCAGCGGGCTCTTCGGCTCTTCGGTATTGCGGGGTTCGTCGGCCGTCAGCTGGCGGTCGCGGCCGGTGCGGTGGCCGCGGGCTCGTTGACAACGTCTTCAGCGGGTCGGATGTTTTGAGCTTGATCGCCCTTGGGACCCTGCAGCACTTCGTAGGAAACACGCCCACCTTGCTTCAGGGTCCGGAAGCCCTCCATCTGGATGGCCGAGAAATGGGCAAAAACATCGGCGCCTCCACCATCCGGCTCAATAAACCCGAATCCTTTGGCGTCGTTGAACCATTTCACGTGACCCGTTGCCATGATGATGACCTCTACAAACTTATCATGTAAGCAATCATTCAATTGTCAAGGCCGCTTCTGGGGTTGTCAACGGCATGTCCATGAATGCACTGGGTTGAGAACCTTTGCACTGTCGCCATCTGCTCGCACAGTCAGGGACGCCGACGCAGCATAAAATTGCACCAATGGCCACACCCACTCCGCCACCGACACCTGCCAATCCCGGCCTGCCCGGTCGCGAGGATGGGGCAGGCTCGGTGGTGGCCGAAAAGCAAGAGCAGCGCGTTGAGCCGCCAAAGCTCTTCCAAGTTGTCATGCTGAACGACGACTACACGCCGATGGAGTTCGTCGTGCTCGTTTTGCAGGAGTATTTTCTGCACGACCTGGATACCGCCACGCAAATCATGTTGAAAATTCACCATGAAGGCCGTGGCATCTGCGGGGTCTATAGCAAGGACGTCGCAGCAACCAAAGTTGAATTGGTGCAGGCTGCGGCCAAGCGGGCCGGGCACCCGCTGCAATGCACCTTGGAGGCCGCATGATCGCGCAAGAGTTGGAAGTCAGTCTGCACATGGCGTTTGTCGAAGCACGCCAGCAGCGCCACGAGTTCATCACCGTGGAGCACCTGCTGCTCGCGTTGCTGGACAACCCGTCTGCGGCCGAGGTGCTGCGTGCCTGCGCGGCCAATATCGAAGACCTGCGCAAGAGCCTGGTCAACTTCATCAAGGAAAACACGCCCACCGTCGGCGGCGATGAAGAGGTCGATACGCAGCCGACGCTGGGTTTCCAGCGCGTGATCCAGCGCGCGATCATGCATGTGCAGTCCACCGGCAGCGGCAAGAAGGAGGTGACGGGCGCCAACGTGCTGGTGGCGATCTTCGGCGAGAAGGACTCGCACGCCGTGTACTACCTGCACCAGCAGGGCGTGACGCGCCTGGACGTGGTGAACTTCATCGCCCATGGCATCAAGAAGAGCGACCCGCCGGAGCCGGCGAAGAACAACGAGAGCAGCGGCAGCGAAGGCGAGAAGGAAGAGCCGGGCGACGCCAAGGGCTCGCCACTCGAGCAATTCACGCAGAACCTCAACCAGCTGGCGCGCGAGGGCAGGATCGACCCGCTGATCGGCCGTGAGAACGAGGTCGAGCGCGTGATCCAGGTGCTGTGCCGCCGGCGCAAGAACAACCCGTTGCTCGTGGGCGAGGCCGGTGTCGGCAAGACGGCGATCGCCGAGGGCCTGGCCTGGCGCATCACACAGGCCGACGTGCCCGAGGTGCTCGGCGACGCCACCGTCTACTCACTCGACATGGGCGCGCTGCTGGCCGGCACCAAGTACCGCGGCGACTTCGAACAGCGCCTGAAGGGCGTACTCAAGTCGTTGAAAGACCAACCGGGCTCGATCCTGTTCATCGACGAAATCCACACGCTGATCGGCGCCGGCGCGGCCTCCGGGGGCACGCTCGATGCGAGCAACTTGTTGAAGCCTGCCTTGTCGTCGGGTCAGATCAAATGCATCGGTGCGACCACGTTCACCGAGTACCGCGGCATCTTCGAGAAGGATGCGGCGCTGTCGCGGCGATTCCAGAAGATCGATATCGGCGAGCCGAGCGTCGAGCAGACGATCGAGATCCTGAAGGGCCTGAAATCGCGCTTCGAGGAGCACCACCAGGTCAAATACGCGCTGACGGCGCTGCAGGCGGCGGCCGAGCTTTCCGCCAAGTACATCAACGACCGTCACCTGCCGGACAAGGCGATCGACGTCATCGACGAAGCGGGTGCGGCGCAACGCATCCTGCCCAAGGCCAAGCAGAAGAAGACGATCACGCGGCTCGAGGTCGAAGAGATCGTCTCCAAGATCGCGCGCATTCCGCCGGCTTCGGTGTCATCGGACGACCGCAGCAAGCTGAAGACGCTCGACCGCGATCTGAAGAGCGTGGTCTTCGGCCAGGAAGCGGCGATCGACGCCCTGGCCGCGGCCATCAAGATGGCGCGCTCGGGCCTCGGCAAGCCGGAAAAACCGATCGGCTCGTTCTTGTTCAGCGGCCCGACCGGCGTCGGCAAGACCGAGGTCGCCAAGCAACTGGCCTTCATCCTGGGCATCGAGCTCATTCGCTTCGACATGAGCGAGTACATGGAGCGCCATGCAGTCAGCCGCCTGATCGGTGCGCCGCCGGGCTACGTCGGTTTCGACCAAGGCGGCCTGTTGACAGAGGCGATCACCAAGAAGCCGCACGCGGTGTTGCTGCTCGACGAGATCGAGAAAGCACATCCGGACGTCTTCAACGTGCTGCTGCAGGTCATGGACCATGGCACGCTGACCGACAACAACGGCCGCAAAGCGGACTTCCGCAATATCGTCATCATCATGACGACCAACGCCGGCGCCGAGACGCTGAACAAGGCCACGATCGGCTTTGCGACCAAGCGCGAGCAGGGCGATGAGATGGCCGACATCAAGCGTCTGTTCACGCCCGAGTTCCGCAACCGGCTCGATGCGATCATCAATTTCCGCGCGCTGAACGAAGAAATCATCATGCGCGTGGTCGACAAGTTCCTGCTCGAACTCGAAAGCCAGCTGGCCGAGAAGAAGGTCGAAGTCACCTTCACCGACAAGCTGCGCGCCCACCTGGCCAAGAAGGGTTTCGATCCGCTGATGGGCGCGCGGCCGATGCAACGCGCCATCCAGGACACGATCCGCCGGGCGCTGGCCGACGAGTTGTTGTTCGGGCGGCTGACCGACGGCGGGCGCCTGACCGTGGATATCGACGACGCCGGCGAGGCGCTGCTCGACATCCAGCCGGTCAAGAAAAGCGACAAGCCGAAGGCCGAGTCGGCGGCGACCTCCTAGACCGGGTACAGGCTCGGATCCTGCCGGTAGTACGACGCCAACAGCCGGTACAACGCCGGCTGTTCTTCTTTCAGCGCGTGAGGTGTGACAAAGAACGCCTCCGAGCCGACAGCGAAGAATTCATCCGGTCCTTCAGCGGCGTAGGCGTCGAGCACCGTTTCGTAGCCGCAGACCACGCGTTCGCAGAAACGGTCGTACTCGGGCATCAGCACAGCGCTCCACTGACGACGCTGGTCACCGCTGTCCAACAGCGGAATACCATCGGCCCGTCCGTCGCGCAAGTCCAGCACATGCGCGAACTCGTGGATGACGACGTTGTAGGCGGTGCCGGCGCGCACGCCGGCGCCGGCTTCGGGCATCACATCGGCCCACGACAACATCAGGGGGCCGCCCTCCATGGCTTCGCCGGCCAACTCTTCCTCGTAGGCATGGACGATGCCGTCTTCGTCCATCACTTCACGCGCTGCTCGCACGAGATCGGAGTGCATGACGATGCCGACAAAGCCGTTGTAGTGGTCGATGCCCAGCTCCAGCACCGGCAGGCAGGCCTGCAGCGCCACCGTCAGTGCAATGCGGTCGGTGACGACGAAGCCCTTGGCACCGCTGAACTCCTTCTGGTCGAGAAACAGGCTGGCCATGCGGCGAAGTCGGTCTTGCTGCTGCGGCGGCCGCGCGGCCACGAAGGACAGGTCAGCGACACAGGCCTCCCACAACTCGTCGGCGATGGCACGTCGCCGCACAGCGCGCGCTTCGCGGCGACGGCGCAGCGCCTGCAACCAACCGGCCATCACGCGGCCAGCAGGTCGACGCGCTCGATGCCATCGCGGGTCAGGCGCAGCACTTCGGCGCGATAGGGCTCAGCGTCGCAATCCCAATCGCTGAGGACATGGCGCATGTACCCCGGCGCCAGCGCGTCGCTGCCCGGGCGGTGCGTGTGGCCATGAATGAGCGTGCGGCTGCCCGCGGCATGCAGCCACGACACGGCCGCGGCGGCGTCCACATCGGCCCAGTCGGCCAACGGCTGGCTGCCGGACCTGGCGCGCTTGGCCGCTTCGCTCGCATCGCGCATGCTGCGTGCAATCTGTTCGCGCTCACGCAGCGGCTTGGCCAGGAACGCCTGTCGCCATGTGGTGGCGCGCACTTCGGCACGGAACTGCTGGTATGCGGTGTCGGCCAGACACAGCTCATCGCCATGGGTCAGCAGGACACGTTGGCCCCAGGCGTCGAGCACGGTGGGATCGGACAGAGCGACCACGCCACAGTCGCGCAGCATCGCTGCGCCGACGAGGAAGTCGCGGTTGCCGGCCATGAAGCTCAAAGCACGCAGCCCGGCTGCCTCCTGCAGCACATCGGCGGCGCGTTGCGCCAGGCTGCCCGGCAGGCGTGCGTCGTCGCCGATCCAGACTTCGAACAGGTCGCCGAGGACGAACACCGCATCGGCGCGCGTGGTGCGCATGTAATGTGCCCAGACCTCGAAGGTGCGCGGTGTCGCGTCGCTCAAATGCAGATCGGAAATGAACTCGATCTTTCGCCAGTCCGGCTCTGCCTGGTACTCGAAAACGTTGGCCAGCGCCGGCAGGCCCGGACCGGCCGTCATCGCAAGCTACTCGACGAGCGTGACGCTATGGATCACGACGTCTTCCACCGGCACATCATCGTGCATGCCTTTGCGGCCGGTGCGAACGCCTTCGATCGCATCGACGACGTCGGTGCCGCTGACCACGCGGCCAAAAACCGCATAGCCCCAGCCCTGAGCCGTTTCGCTGGTGAAGTCGAGGAACCCGTTGTCCTTGGTGTTGATGAAGAATTGCGCCGTGGCCGAGTGCGGCACGCTGGTGCGCGCCATGGCCAACGTGTACTTCTTGTTCTTCAGGCCGTTGTTGGCTTCATTGGCAATCGGCGCGTCGGTCGGTTTTTGCGTCATGCCGACGGCGAAGCCACCGCCCTGAAGCATGAAGCCCTTGATGACGCGGTGAAATACCGTGTCGGCGTAGTGGCCCTTGGCCGCATAGGCCAGGAAGTTGGCCACCGAGGCGGGCGCCTTGGCATCGTCGAGTTCGACGCGCACGGTGCCGGCGCTGGTGGTGATGTCAACGGTCTTGGTCAATTCATTTCTCCAGAGAAGCTTTCTTGATGACTACCGGCTTTGCCGGCACGTTCTGGTGGCCGCCCTTGTCATTCACCGCGACGGCGCGGATCTTGTCGACCACGTCCATGCCCGAGACGACCTTGCCGAAGACCGCGTAGCCATTGCCATCGCGCGCATTAGGTTGATCGAGAAAAACGTTGTCCTTGACGTTGATGAAGAACTGCGCGGTGGCCGAGTTCGGATCCATCGTGCGCGCCATCGCGACACTGCCGCGAACATTGGACAGTCCCGTGCGCGACTCCAGCGGAATCGGTGCGCGGGTTGGTTTTTCCGCCATGTCGGGCTTCATGCCGCCGCCCTGGATCATGAAGTCCTCGATCACGCGATGGAAGATCGTGCCGTCGTAGTGACCTGCCTTCACGTACTGCACGAAATTCTCGGCCGACTTGGGCGTCTTCGCGGCGTCGAGTTCGATCACGATGTCACCCATGCTGGTGGCGAGCTTGACCTTCTGTTGCGCCGAAACCTGGGCGGACAGCGGCGCGCACATCAGCGCGGCGGTGAGCATGGCGACAAGGCGGGTTTTCATGGGTGATCTGCTCCTCGGCACGTCGAGCGTGCCCGCTATACTGATTTTGCGCATTCTATCGAGCGGCCTCGCAGCACCCAGCGGCATCGAGGCCGCTTTGTTTGTATCCAACGATGACGCTGAGACTGCACAACACGCTGACGCGAAGTCTGGAGGAGTTCCACCCGATCCGTGAGGGCAAGGTGGGCATGTACGTGTGCGGCATCACGGTCTATGACCTGTGCCACATGGGCCACTTGCGGATGATGATGGCGTTCGACGTGGTGCAGCGTTGGCTGCGCGCTCTGGGCTACGAGGTCACCTACGTGCGCAACATCACCGACATCGACGACAAGATCATCAAGCGCGCACTCGAGCGGCGCATGTCGATCCGCGCCTTGACCGACGAGATGATCGGCGCCATGCACCGCGACCTCGACGCAGTCGGCGTGCAGCGACCGACGCACGAGCCGCGGGCAACTGATCACGTCGCGGCCATGGTCGGTCTGATCGCAACCTTGCAGCGCAAGGGCCTGGCGTACCAGTCGCCCAACGGCGACGTCAACTTCGCCGTACGCAAGCTGCCTGGCTACGGCAAGCTCTCCGGCAAGAGCCTCGACGAGCTGCGCGCCGGCGAGCGGGTTGCCGTGCTCGACGGCAAGCACGACCCGCTGGACTTCGTGATGTGGAAGTCGGCCAAGCCGAGCGAACCTGACGACGCCAAGTACCCGAGCCCCTACGGCCCTGGCCGGCCCGGCTGGCACATCGAGTGCTCGGCGATGAGCGTGGCGCTGCTGGGCGAGCCGTTCGACATCCACGGCGGCGGCATGGACCTGATCTTTCCGCATCACGAAAACGAAATTGCCCAGAGCGAAGGTGCCGGCAACGGGCCGCTCGCGAACTACTGGCTGCACAACGGATTTCTCAACGTCGACAACGAGAAGATGTCCAAGTCGCTGGGCAACTTCTTCACCATCCGCGATGTGCTGGCGAAGTTCGACGGCGAGACGCTGCGATTTTTCATGCTGCGCACGCACTACCGCAGCCCGTTCAACTTCAGCGACGGCAATCTCGAGGACGCGCGCCAGGCGCTGCGTCGGCTCTACACCGCGCTCGACGGTGTTGTGCCAACTGCGGCGACGCTGGATTGGTCCGAGCCGCGCGCCGCCGCCTTCCGCACGGCCATGAACGAAGACTTCAACACGCCGGAGGCGTTGGCGGTCCTGTTCGAGCTCGCCGGCGAGCTCAATCGCACGCGCTCGCCGGATACCGCAGCGCTGCTGCGCTCGCTCGGCGGCGTGCTCGGCGTGTTGCAGCAGGCGCCGCGCACCTACCTGCAAGGGGGTCTCGATTCAGCGGCCATCGAAGCGGCGATTGCTGCGCGTCAACAAGCCAAGGCGGCAAAGAACTACGCCGAGGCCGACCGCATCCGCCAGGACCTGGCGGCTCAGGGCATCGAGTTGAAGGACTCGGCGCAGGGCACCACCTGGGTCAAGGCCTAGGATCGCGCACGATGATCAAGGCCGTCGCCGCAGTCACCCCCGCGTACTGGGACGAGGCCTGCAAGCACCTGGCGCGGCGCGACCGCGTGATGAAGAAGCTGATCCCGCAGTTCGGCGAAGCGCGGCTGCAAAGCCGGGGTGACGCCTTCACGACGCTGGCGCGCTCGATCGTCGGCCAGCAGATCTCGGTGAAGGCTGCGCAGTCGGTGTGGGAGCGTTTTGCCGCGCTCGTCGAGTCGCCAACGAACAAGCTGCCGCCGATCGACGTGGCCAAGCTGAAGACGGACACCATGCGCGGTGCCGGGCTGTCGGCGCGCAAGGTCGAGTACCTGCGCGACCTGGCCACGCACTTCAACCTGGGTACGGTCCATGTGCGCCAGTGGCAGCAGATGGACGACGAGGCCATCATCGAAGAACTGGTGGCCATCCGCGGCATCGGCCGCTGGACGGCCGAGATGTTCCTGATCTTTCACCTGATGCGGCCCAATGTGCTGCCGGTCGACGACCTGGGCCTGATCAAAGGCATCAGCGTCAACTACTTCAGCGGCGAGCCGGTGACGCGCGCCGAAGCGCGCGAGGTCGGCGACGCCTGGGCACCCTACCGCTCCGTCGCGACGTGGTATATCTGGCGCAGCCTCGACCCGCTGCCGGTGGAGTACTGACGAAATGATCCCCAAGCTGACTCTGTTCGCGATGCCCCTGGGGGGCGTTGTGCATGCCTTGGCACGGCCCGGTGGCAGCGCGCCATGAGCAAACGTCACTTCCTCGAGTTCGAACAACCCATCGCCGAGCTCGACGCCAAGATCGAGGAACTGCGCTATGTGCAGAACGAATCGGCTGTCGACATCTCCGAAGAGATCGGCCGCCTCGATGAAAAGAGCCAGCAGCTCACCAAGGAGATCTACAGCCGCCTGACGCCGTGGCAGGTGACGCAGATCGCCCGCCATCCGCAGCGCCCGTACACGCTCGACTACCTGGGCGAGCTGTTCACGGATTTCCACGAACTGCATGGCGACCGTGCGTTCGCCGATGACCTGTCGATCGTCGGCGGCCTGGCGCGCTTCAACGGCCAGGCCTGCATGGTCATCGGCCACCAGAAGGGCCGCGACACCAAGGAGCGCGCAGCGCGCAACTTCGGCATGAGCCGGCCCGAGGGTTATCGCAAGGCCCTGCGCCTGATGCGGCTGGCGCAGAAGTTCAAGCTGCCGCTGTTCACCTTCGTCGACACACCGGGCGCCTATCCCGGCATCGGCGCCGAAGAGCGCGGCCAGAGCGAGGCCATCGGCCACAACATCTTCGAGCTGGCGCAGCTCGAAGTGCCGATCATCGTCACCATCATCGGTGAGGGCGGCTCGGGCGGCGCACTGGCGCTGTCGGTCGGCGATCAGGTGCTGATGCTGCAGTACTCGGTGTACTCGGTGATCTCGCCCGAAGGCTGCGCCTCCATCCTCTGGAAGACCGCCGAGCGTGCACCCGAGGCTGCCGAAGCCCTGGGCATCACCGCCCACCGGCTGAAGGCGCTGGGCCTCGTCGACAAGATCGTCAACGAGCCGGTCGGCGGCGCGCACCGCGACATCAAGGCCATGTGCGCCTCGCTCAAGCGTGCGCTCGGCGATGCGCTGCGCCAGGTCAACGACCTGAAGGTCAAGGACCTGCTCGATCGCCGCTACGAGCGCTTGCAGTCCTACGGGCGCTTCTCGGACGCCAAAGAGCGATGACCTCGAGGATCGCGGTGGCCGTCAGCGGTGGCCGCGATTCGATGGCGCTGCTGCATTGCCTGGCGCGGGCGGCGCAAGGGCAGGGCGTCGAGGTCTGGGCGCTGCATGTACATCACGGACTGCAATCCCAGGCCGACGCCTGGTCGGTAGGGGTCGAGCGAACGTGCAAGCGCTGGCGGGCCAAGGGCCTGCCGCTGCACTTTGCGATGCAGCGGCTGACGGGCCAACCGGCGCGGGGTCAAAGCGTCGAGGCCTGGGCCAGGGCAGGGCGCTATGCGGCCTTGGCGACGATGGCGCGGGACACCGGCTGCGATGTGGTGGCACTGGCGCACCATCGCGCGGATCAGGCGGAGACTTTCCTGCTGCAGGCGCTGCGCGGCGCGGGCGCTGCAGGCCTGGCCGCCATGCCTGCCAGCGCGCTGCGCGAGGGCATCACCTGGGTGCGGCCCTGGCTCGAACAACCACGCCAGGCGATCGAGGCCTATGTGCGCAGGCATCGCATTGCTTACGTGGACGATGCCAGCAACGCCGACCCGCGCTTCGCACGCAACCGTCTGCGCCTGCAGGTGATGCCCGCATTGCACGCTGCATTTGCAGACGCGGAGGGCGCGCTGGCAGATGCAGCGGCACAAGCAGCGCGTGCGCAAGCGTTGATCAACGAAATGTCGCAGGCCGATCTGAGCACGGTCTGCGACGCTGGCGCCTTGGTGATCGAGCGCTGGCACGCGCTGTCCGAGGCTAGGCGGCGCGAGTGCCTGCGGCGTTGGCTGCAGCCACACGCCGAACAGGGTGTCGCCCAGACGCTGCTCGATCGCCTGGAGCGCGAGTTGGCCGGCACCACGCCTGCACGCTGGCCCTTCGATGGCGGCGAGTTGAGGCGCTACCGAGGCCGCCTGACGCTGATCGCAGCGCACGGCAGGGCACCCGCGACCTTGCCTTGCGCTGCGGACGTGCATCGCATCGGCAGGCACGACGTGCCCGGCACCGCTGCATCGCTGCGCGTCAGCAGGGCAAAGCACGGTGGCATCCCGCAGGTGATGCTGCGCGATGCGCAGTGGCGCGCGCGCGAGGCGAGTCAACAATTTCAGCGCGCGCCCGCCACGCCGCCACGCAGCCTGAAAAAGCAGTTCCAGGCGGCCGGCGTTGCCGCCTGGTCGCGTCACGCACCGCTGCTCGTCTCGGCCGCCGGCCAACTGCTGTTCGTGCCGGGCCTGGGCACCGATGCACGTGCGCTCGCCGCCCCCGGCCAGCCGCGCGTCAGCCTGGCGTGGGTGGAGGGTCGATAAACTCGCCGTTTCTCATCCGACAACCAACCACGCCAGATGGCATTGATCGTTCACAAGTACGGCGGCACCTCGATGGGGTCCACCGATCGCATCCGCAACGTCGCCCGGCGCGTCGCCAAATGGGCGAGGGCGGGGCACCAGATGATCGTCGTGCCCTCGGCGATGAGCGGTGAGACCAATCGCCTGCTGGGCCTGGCCAAGGAGTTGCAGCCGCAGCAAGTCACGCCGGCCGTGATGCGCGAGCTCGATGCGATTGCCGCCACCGGTGAGCTGGTCTCCGTGGGCTTGCTGTCGATCGCGCTGCAGGCCGAAGGCCTGCAGGCCGTAAGCTACGCCGGCTGGCAGTTGCCGATCGACACCGATTCGTCGTTCACCAAGGCGCGCATCCGGCGCATCGACGACGCCCGGGTGCGCGCGGACCTGGCCGCCGGCAAGGTGGTCGTCATCGCCGGCTTCCAGGGCGTTGACGACGCGGGCAACGTGACGACGCTCGGCCGCGGCGGCAGCGATACCTCGGCCGTCGCCGTGGCTGCGGCCATGAAGGCTGCCGAGTGCCTGATCTTCACCGACGTCGATGGCGTCTACACCACCGACCCGCGCATCGTGCCCGAGGCGCAGCGCCTGGCCACGGTCAGCTTCGAGGAAATGCTCGAGATGGCCAGCCTGGGTTCCAAGGTGCTGCAGATCCGCTCGGTGGAGTTTGCCGGCAAGTACCGCGTGCCGCTGCGCGTGCTGTCGAGCTTCACCGACTGGGATATCCCCATCGACGAGGAAGCCCGCTCGGGCACGCTGATCACTTTCGAGGACGACGTCAAAATGGAACAAGCCATTGTCTCGGGCATTGCCTTCAACCGCGACGAAGCCAAGGTCACGATCCTGGGCGTGCCCGACAAGCCCGGGGTGGCCTACCGCATCCTGGGGCCGGTGGCCGAGGCGAACATCGACGTCGACGTGATCATCCAGAACGTCTCGCACGACGGCAAGACCGACTTCTCGTTCACCGTGCACCGCAACGACTACCAGCGCACGATCGATCTGTTGAAGTCGCAGGTGGCGCCGGCCACTGGAGCGAGCGAGGTCACCGGCGACCCGCGCATCTGCAAGGTCTCCATCGTCGGCATCGGCATGCGCAGCCATGTCGGCGTGGCGGCGACGATGTTTCGCACGCTCTCGGAGGAGGGCATCAACATCCAGATGATTTCCACCAGCGAGATCAAGACCAGCGTGGTTGTCGACGAGAAGTACATGGAGCTGGCGGTCAGGGCGCTGCACCGCGCGTTCGATCTGGATGCCAAGCCGGCAGCCGCCTAGAGCACAAGGAGCGCGCTAGAATCGCTGCCACCTTTGGAGACGTGACCGAGTGGCCGAAGGTGCTCCCCTGCTAAGGGAGTATGTGCCAAAAGCGCATCGAGGGTTCGAATCCCTCCGTCTCCGCCAGCTGACCCCATGAGAAGGCCCCGCAAGGGGCCTTTTTCATAGGTAAATCACCGAAATAGCGTGTCTCAGATCGATCCAGCGGCATCTCATACAATCTGCACTGTTTATTGAGGGTAGGTAAGGGGTACACGAGTGCCACGCAAGGCGAGAGAACTCTCACCGCTCGAAGTCCGCAGATTGTCGCGCCCGGGGCGGTGGAGCGTCGGCGGCATTGACGGGCTGGCCCTGCAGGTGACCGGATCGGGCGCCAGGAGCTGGGTTCTTCGAGTCAGCGTGGCCGGAAGGCAGCGCGAAATGGGCCTCGGCAGCTTTCCCTCGGTGCCGCTTGTCGAAGCGCGTGAGAAGGCTCGCGCCCACCGCGCCAACGTGGCGCAGGGTGCCGATCCGATCGTCGATGCGGCGTGCCGCCCAGAGCGCGGCCGCCGCAGAGCGAGACTCGCAGCAGACGTTCGCGAGTGTCGCTGCCCAGTACATCGATCAACACGCGAAGTCGTGGAGGAACACGAAGCATGAGGCCCAGTGGGTTTCGACGCTGCGCACATATGCAGAACCCGTCATCGGATCCTTGTTCGTTCGCGACGTGACCACGGCGCAAGTGCTCAAGGTGCTCGAGCCGATCTGGACATCGAAGACTGAAACGGCGACGCGTGTCAGGTCCCGCATGGAACTGGTCCTCGACTTCGCAGCGGCACGGGGTCTTCGCGAGGGACCAAACCCCGCGCGCTGGCGAGGCAACCTTGATGCCGCGCTGCCCAAGCGAAACAAGATTGCAAAGGTTCGGCACCACGCCGCCGTCGCTGTCGATGACATCGCATCGTTCATGGCACTACTGCGAAACCAATCAGGCATGGGCGCCCGTGCGTTGGAGTTTGCGGTTCTCACCGCCGCACGCTCAGGCGAGGTACGTGGTGCCGTTTGGTCGGAACTGGACTTGGCAGAAGCTGTGTGGTCCGTGCCGGCAGAGCGGATGAAGTCCGGGCGCGAACACAGGGTCCCGTTGTCAAAGCCGGCTTTGAAGTTGCTGCGGGCACTGCCGAGGGGCGTGCTTGGCGACCTAGTGTTTCCCGGTTTGCGTGGACCGCTCTCGGACATGAGCCTGACCGCGGTGCTGCGCCGCATGAATGTCGATGCCACCGCGCATGGATTCCGCAGCACCTTTCGGGATTGGTCCTCCGAACACACCAACCACGCCAGCGAGGTCGCCGAGATGGCACTCGCGCATGTCGTGGGCGACAAGGTCGAGGCCGCCTATCGGCGCGGAAACCTGTTTAAGAAGCGAGTGCTCCTGATGAGCGACTGGGCAGCTTTCCTAGAGAACAAGAAGGCGACCTCGCGAGGTCCTTGAAATCGTTGCGTGCAATTCAGCGCGACAGCTGAGGAGTCGAAGTCAGCGCAGTTGCAATCTCGTGAGACGTCCTGCGGCGCCGTGCGCGAGAGAGGTCTCCACAAATCTACGACTTGCGTCCAGAGTCGTCTCAGCACGTCTCGTTCATCGCGTGCCAAAGGAACACGAATCGGATATGAAACGGGCGCATGCTGGGCCTACGTAAGCATGCGCACTCACGTTTCGGCTATCGCCTCGGTGCTTAAGGGGCTGCAAGATCACCTTCGTCACTCCTCGCCAGCACCTGGGGTGCGGCGGCGCGCTGCGAGGGCCGCGCTTGGCCCGCGGCGCTTTGCAACTGTGCTGGCGCTACACCCAAGACGGTTGCAAGCATCGCGCGCCGATCGGCCTGCACAAACCGTCGGCATGCCCAAGAAACTGCAGCCGACCCTGCGCGGCTACAGCATCGCCGCCGCGCTCGAAAGGTGCCGGGAGTTGGCCGCGAATGACGCCGTGCGCGCAGGCGGCGGTGGAACTGGCGCCCGACCTGATGCGCCGCCTGATCGACGCGGGCAAGAACCGCACGGCGTGCGCGGCGTACCAGTGCACACTCGACGTGCGCATGGCTGCGCCGATACCAATGGCCTTCAGGATGTTTTTTGTCAGCGTCAATCCGGCAGCGCAGACACGATGCGCTCGCCGCGTCACGACCGCGCCGACAAGCGGCCGTTTGCGAAGTCCGAGTTGCAGATGTGCTGGCACTCACCCTGGAAGCCTGAGACCTGAAGCAAAGCAGCGCGAGCAACCTGGGTGGTTCTCAGTTGCCTTCAATCCTGCCACACTGTGCGGCATCGGGCTTCACCGAAGAACAAGGCGGCTTGGAGATGAGCGATATCGATGCGTCGTCAAGTAAGGTCGACCGATGGCTTGAGCCGTTGGCGCCTGAGGGCACGCCCTGTGGCCCCGATCTCGAGTACGACAACGATTTTCTGGCGCTGAACCAGGCGGCCGCGGGCAAGCCGGAGACGCAATTCGCGCCGGCGGAGGCGCCAGACTGGCGCGCCGCCTTCGAACTTGCAGAGGCGATGCTCGACCGCTCGCGCGACCTGCGCATTGCCATTGTCTGGCTGCGCGCGGGTGCGCACCTCCATGGCTTCGGCTTCGTCCCACTGGGCCTGCGCTTGCTGTCGGGATTCATCGAATCCATGTGGGATCACGTCCATCCGATGCCTGACCCGGACGATGCCGACCCTTACGCTCGCGTCAACGCCTTCACGGTGCTCCGTGAACATGAGGGCCTGCTCGGCGACGTGCGCGCGACCAAGATTGTCAACGACCGTGCGATCGGTGTGCTGACGGGCGGCGCAATAGAGGTCGCGCTTGGACTGGCGGCGGCGCACGGTGACGAGCCGGCCATGAGCCGCGACCAGGTCTCGCAGATCGTCAGCGCGTCCCTCGAAAAAACGCCCGAGTTGCGGGCCTGGGCTCAGGACGCCCAGAAGCTCGCGCGCGAGCTGTCCGCGCGCATCATCGACAAACTCGGCGCCAGCGATGCGCCCGACCTCAAGCCCCTGATTTCGCTGCTCGGCGCGGTCGCGTCGGTGTTGCCGGCCGAAGCGCTGGCGCAGGACGATGAATCGCCAGAGTCGGGGGACGGCACAGCAGTGCCTCGTCGCGGGCTCGCCGGCGCTGTGACGACGCGCGACGAGGCAATCCGGGCCATCGACATGGTGTGTGCCTATCTGGAAGCGGCGGAGCCGGCGAATCCCGCGCCGTTGTTCCTGCGTCGCGCGCGCCAGCTCATCCGTCACAACTTCCTGCAGTTGATGAAGGAGCTCGCGCCCGACGCCATGTCCGACGTCGCCAGGATCGTCGGCGTCGACCCGGAGTCAGTACAGACCCCCGGTAGCAGTTGACATGAAGTTGGAAGATGATCGCCAACGCGCGATCCGAGCCCGCTCACCCCACACCCGTTCAGCACCGACCAGGAGTCCACCATGAGCAGCAGCCAGAAGTTCATCGCCCGCAACCGCGCACCGCGCGTCCAGATCGAATACGACGTGGAGGTCTACGGCGCTGAGAAGAAGGTCCAGTTGCCCTTCGTCATGGGCGTGATGGCCGATCTGTCCGGCAATCCGGCCGATCCGCTCGCACCCGTCGCAGAGCGCAAGTTTCTTGAGGTGGACGTCGACAACTTCGATGCTCGCATGAAGGCCATGAAGCCGCGCGTCGCCTTCGCGGTGCCCAATTCCCTGACCGGCGAAGGCAACCTCAACGTCGACATCACCTTCGAGAGCATGGACGACTTCTCCCCGGCGGCGGTGGCGCGCAAGGTCGACTCGCTGAACAAGTTGCTCGAGGCGCGCAACCAGCTGTCCAACCTCGTCACCTACATGGACGGCAAGGGCGGCGCCGAAGACCTGATTGGCAAGCTGATGGCCGATCCGGCGCTTTTGGGAGCCTTGGCCGCGTCGGCCAAGCCCGCCGAAGACAAGTGAGCGCGTTTCGATCCGCTCACGCAACCCGTACTTCCAGGAGCAAACAACATGGCAGAGACCCAATCCGCATCGGCACTAGCGGCTGTCGAGATGGAAGGCAGCGACCTGGCGTCGCTGCTGAACAAGGAATTCAAGCCCAAGTCCGATGATGCCAAGAGCGCAGTCGAGCAGGCGGTGCAGACGCTGGCCCAGCAGGCGCTGGCGAATACGAAGCTGATCGGCAACGATGTCGTCGCGTCGATCGAGGCGATGATCGCCGCAATCGACAAGAAGCTGTCGGAGCAGATCAACCAGATCATGCACCACGACGATTTCCAGAAGCTCGAAGGCGCGTGGCGCGGCCTGCACTACATGGTCAACAACACCGAGACCGACGAGCAGCTGAAGATCCGCGTCATGAACGTCTCGAAGGCCGAGCTCGGCAAGACGCTCAAGCGCTACAAGGGCACGAACTGGGACCAGAGCCCGATCTTCAAGAAGATCTACGCCGAGGAGTTCAGCCAGTTCGGCGGCGAGCCCTTCGGCTGCCTGGTCGGCGACTACCACTTCGACCAGAGCGCGCCCGACGTCGAGTTGCTGGCCGAGATGGCCAAGATCTCTGCAGCGGGCGCACTGCCCCTTCATCACCGGCGCTTCGCCGACGCTGATGCAGATGGATTCCTGGCAGGAACTGGCCAACCCGCGCGACCTGACCAAGATCTTCACGACGCCGGACTACGCGGCCTGGCGGTCGCTGCGTGAATCGGAGGACTCGAAGTACATCGGCCTGGCGATGCCGCGGTTCCTGTCGCGGCTGCCCTACGGCGCGAAGACCAATCCGGTCGACGAGTTCAACTTCGAGGAAGACACCGGCTCGGCCGATCACAACAAGTACACCTGGGCCAATGCGGCCTACGCGATGGCGACCAACATCAACCGCTCGTTCAAGGAGTACGGCTGGTGCTCGCGCATCCGCGGCATCGAGTCCGGCGGCGCGGTGGCCAACCTGCCCACGCACAGCTTCCCGACCGACGATGGCGGCGTGGACATGAAGTGCCCGACCGAGATCGCGATCGAAGACCGGCGCGAGGCCGAACTGGCCAAGAACGGCTTCATGCCGCTGGTGCACCGCAAGAACAGCGACTTCGCAGCCTTCATCGGTGCCCAGTCGCTGCACAAGCCGGCCGAGTACGACGACCCCGACGCCACGGCCAATGCCAACCTCGCGGCGCGCCTGCCGTACCTGTTCGCCACCTGCCGCTTTGCGCACTACCTCAAGTGCATCGTGCGCGACAAGATCGGCTCGTTCAAGGAGCGCGACGAAGTCGAGCGCTGGCTGGCCAAACTGGATCTCGCAGTACGTCGACGGCGATCCGATCAACTCGTCGGAGGCCACCAAGTCGCGCAAGCCGCTGGCAGCTGCCGAGGTGGTGGTCGAGGAAGACCCGGCGAACCCGGGTTACTACAGCTCCAAGTTCTTCCTGCGCCCGCACTACCAGCTGGAAGGCTTGACGGTGTCGTTGCGTTTGGTCTCCAAGCTGCCGTCGGCCAAGGGCGCGTAGCGCACCGATCGCAAACCATCTTCATCCTCAGCCGACTGCACGGCTGGGGCGCCGAAATTTCAGGCGCAGTCTGCAGTCCCAAGGGCCCATCACGGGGCCACACAACAGGAGTTAGCCATGGCCGTAGACATGTTCATCAACTTGGGTCCCAAGATCAAAGGCGAGACCATCGACAAGGCACAGAAGGCGACGAACGATGTCGATGTGCTGGCCTGGAGCTGGGGCATGTCGCAGTCGGGCAGCTTCCACGCCGGCAGCGGCGGCGGGGCAGGAAAGGCAAGCTTCCAGGATCTGTCGTTCACCAAGTACGTCGATTCGGCGAGCCCCGCACTGATGCTGCACCTGGCCAAGGGAACGCACATCGACAAGGCCACGCTGCTGGTGCGCAAGGCCGGCGAAGGGCAACAGAAGTACATCCAGATCGACATGACCAAGTGCATCGTCACCAGCGTCAGCACCGGCGGCTCGGGCGGTGAAGACAAGCTGACGGAGAACGTCACGCTCAACTTTGCTGAAGTCAAGTACGAGTACTTCAAGCAGGACGCCAGCGGCAAGACGGCCTCCGCGGGCGAATTCAACTGGGACATCGCCGCGACCGCAGAAGGCGCAGCGTGAGACGGGCCCGCTGGCTGCAGCGGGCCGCTCGTAGCGCGCCGCAGGGCCTGGGCCGGCGCGCGGGTGGCGTCGGCGCCGCGAGGCCGGCCGGCCGGCGGCTTGCGTGGAACCAGGACACCTGAGGCAACTTCAAGATGGTGGATTCCAGCGCGGCCGTCACGGCGCTCAAGGACGGTGATGTCCCGCGTGCCCTCAAGCTGCTGACCGAGCAGGTGCGCGCGCACCCGCAGGACGCCAAGCTGCGCGTGTTTCTGTTTCAGCTGCTGTGTGTGCTGGGGCAATGGGACCGCGCGCTCAACCAGCTCAACGTCTCGCTCGAACTCGACGCCGGCACGTTGCCGATGGTGCAGACGTATCGCGAGGCGATCGCCTGCGAGACCTTGCGCCTGCAGGTCTTCGCCGGCCACAAGGCACCGATGCTGTTCGGTCAACCCGAGACCTGGATCGCACTGCTGATCGAGGCGATGCTGCGCGAAGGCCAGGGCGACGCCGCGGCCTCGAAACTGCTTCGCGGCCAGGCGCTCGAGCAGGCACCGACGAGCGCGGGCACCCTCGACGGTCAGGCCTTTGCCTGGATCGCCGATGCGGATACCCGTCTCGGCCCGACGATCGAGGCGGTTATCAACGGGCGCTACTACTGGCTGCCGTGGAACCGCCTGGCCAAAGTCGATATCGATCCGCCGCAGGACTTGCGCGACCAGGTCTGGATGCCGGCGCACTTCGAGTTCACCAATGGCGGCGATGTCGTCGGCCTGATCCCCACCCGCTACCCGGACACCGACCTGGCCGCCGGCGACATGCTCGCGCTGTCGCGGCGCACGGACTGGCGCGAAAAGGAAGCCGGCGTCTTCGTCGGCCTGGGCCAGCGCCTGATCGCCACCGACAGCGGTGAGTTCGCGCTGATGGACATCCGCTCGGTGGTGCTCGAACCAGCGGGCGGTTAAGCCACTGCGGGCGCCAGAGCGATGTCCACCCCGCGCGCTCAGGACCGCCTGCAACCTGCGCTGCTGGACAGGCTGACCGACGACAACCCCGAATCGCAGACCGAGGGCACGGATTCCCGCGTCATCAACCGCAATCGCCTGCGCGACCTGGTGCTTCGCGACCTGGCGTGGCTGCTGAACAGCACGGCGCCCGGCGCGTCCATCGACTGGACCCATGCGCCGCAGGCGCGTGCTTCGGTACTGAACTACGGTCTGCCTGCCCTGTCGGGTGAGACGGCCTCGACTGTCGACCCGATGGTGCTGCAAGCGGCGGTGCGCCGGGCCATCCTCGATTTCGAGCCGCGCATCCTGCCTGATTCGCTGGTGGTCGAAGCCGTGTTGTCGGACGACCAGATGGACCGGCACAACCAGATCGGTTTTCGCATCAGCGGCCAGTTGTGGGCCCAGCCGGTGCCGCTCGAACTGTTGCTGCGCACCGACCTCGACCTCGAGACCGGCCACGTGCTCGTGCGCGAGCTCGACAGGTAGCACGGCCGATGGACCCGCGACTGCTTCGCTACTACAACGAGGAGTTGCGTCACCTGCGCGAGATGGGCGCCGAGTTCGCGCAGCAATTCCCAAAGATTGCGTCGCGCCTGGGCATCGAAGGGCTCGAAGTCTCCGACCCCTATGTCGAACGGCTGATGGAGGGCTTTGCCTTCCTGGCCGGCCGCATCCAGCTCAAGATCGACGCCGAGTTCCCGCGCTTCACGCAGCGCCTGCTGGAGATCGTCTATCCGCAGTTCCTGGCGCCGACGCCGGCCATGCTGATTGCACAGATCCATCCCGACCTGGCGGACGCGGCCCTGGCCAGCGGCGTCAAGCTCCCCCGCGGCAGCGTCATGCACAGCCAGGCCAGTGCCGCCACGGCCACGACTTGCGAGTTCCGCAGCGCGCACGAGCTGACGATGTGGCCGTTGGAGCTGACGCAGGTCGAGTACTTCACGCAGGCATCCGACCTGCCGTTGGCTGCGGTGCCGGACTGGCGCAGGTACCGCTCGGGCCTGCGCATGCGCCTGCGCACGACGGCCGGCGCCGATTTTTCGCAGATCGCGCTGCGCGATCTGCGGCTGCATTGCAGCGGCATCGATGACGTGGCCTACCGGCTGCACGAGTTGGTCTGCGGGCACGCCGTGGGCGTGCTGGTGCTGCCGGTGAACAGACCGGCCGCATGGCACGAAGCGATCGATGGCGACTGCGTCGAGCCGGCCGGCTTCGACGACGACGAAGCGCTGTTGCCGCAGTCCCTGGCCGGGTTCCAGGGTTACCGCCTGCTGCAGGAGTACTTCGCGTTTCCACAGCGCTTCCTGTTCTTCGACCTCTGCGACATCGGCAAGGCGCTGCGCGGCCACGTCGAGAAAGAGGTCGACATCGTCATCCTGTTCTCGCGTCTGGACAACGCGCTGCTGCAGGCCGTGGACACGGCGAGTCTGGCGCTGAACTGCGTGCCGGCGATCAACCTGCTCGAACGCCGTTGCGACCGCATCCATGTCGACGGCGGCAGCAGCGAATTCCACGTCGTGCCCGATCGCACGCGGCCGATGGACTACGAGGTTCACTCGATCATCGAGGTGCTGGGTTACGGCACCGGGCACCGACAGCGAGTGGCGTTTCCTGCCGTTCTACAACGCCTTCCACACCGAGGACCGCGCGCACAACGCCTACTACTCCGTGCAGCGCGAGCCGCGAATCCTGTCGCAGACGCAGCAGCGCGACGGTACGCGCACCGCCTACATCGGCACCGAGGTCTACCTGTCGGTGGTGGACTCCGAAGAGGCACCCTATTCAGCCGAGCTGCGTCAGCTCGGCGTGCGGGCGCTGTGCACCAACCGCGATCTGCCCGTGCTGATGCGCCTGGGCGACACCAAAGGCGACCTCACGCTGGCGCAGACCGCGCCGATCAAGAGCATCCGCGTCATCAAGGGGCCGTCGCGACCGACTTCGGCGCTGCGCGAAGCCAACGTCGCCTGGAAGCTGATCAACCAGCTGTCGCTCAACCATCTGTCGCTGACCGATGCCGACGCCGAACAGGGTGCCGCCGCGCTGCGCTCGATCCTGCGCCTGTACGCGCCGACCGGCGACGCCGGCGCGCAGCGCCAGGTCGACGGGCTGCGCTCGGTGAAGCTGCAGCCGGTGGTGCGCCGGCTGCCGATGGCGGGGCCGATCACCTTCGGTCGCGGCGTCGAGCTCAAGGTCGAGGTCGACGACCTGTCGTTCGAGGGCGCCAGCGCGTTCCTGCTGGGCTGCGTGCTGGAGCGCTTCGTCGCCCGTCACGTGTCGCTCAACAGCTTCACGCAGTTGCGCTTGCATTCGCCTGCACGCGGCGACATCCTGACCGGGGAGGCCGCGATGCGGGACCCGGCCGATCCTGTGACGGCGTTGCCCGATCGGCCGCCGACGGCGGGTGAGGGCACCGGCTCACACGGCGCGCAGGCGCCGCGATGCGTCCGCGACCGATCCCTTGCCGGCGATTGCCGCCGAGCCCTATCGCTTCGACTTCTTCCACGCCATGCGTCTGATCGAAGCGCAGCACCCGCACAAGCCGCGGCTGGGCACGGCGCGGCGGCCGGTCGACGAAGCCGTGCGCCTGGGTCAGATCGGCCGACCTGGGATTCGCGCCGGCCAGCATCGCCGGCGTCGACCTCGCCGACCACCGCGGCGGCAGGCCGCGCATGCGGGTGCGCTTCTTCGGTCTTTTCGGTCCCAACGGGCCGTTGCCGCTGCACCTGACCGCGTATCGCGCGCGAGCGCAAGCTGCACAAGGGCGACGAGACCTTCGGCCGCTTCGCCGACCTGTTCCACCACCGCCTGCTGCTGCTGTTCTACCGTGCCTGGGCGCAGGCGCAGCCGGCCGTCAGCCTCGACCGGCCGCGACGAAGACCGCTTCGCCGACTACGTCGGCGCGCTGGTCGGGGTCGGCGGTGCCGAGTGGCGCCAGCGCGATGCCTTGCCCGACCACGCGCGGCTGGCCTTTGCCGGCCTGCTGTCGCGCCAGGTGCGCAATGCCGATGGGCTGGCGCAGTTCCTGACGGCGCTACCTGGGCCGGCCGGTGCGTGTCGAGCAGTTCGTCGGCCGCTGGTTGCCGCTGCAGCCGGCCGAGCGCACGCGCATCGGCGGCCGTGGCGCATCGCGCCGCTCGCCTACGGCGCAGCTCGGGGTCAGTGCCGTGCTGGGGCGCACCGTCTTCGACCGCCAGCACCATGTCCGCATCCACATCGGCCCGCTGTCTCTGCAAGCCTTCGAGTCGCTGTTGCCGGTGGGCAGCGCGATGCCGGCCGTGACAGGCGCTGGTCGGCCACTACGTCGGGCACGAACTGGGCTGGGACCTGAGGCTCGAACTCGACAAGGCCGCAGGTGCCTGCCTGCCGGCCCGGCCGCCACGGGCGTCTGGGCTGGACCACCTGGCTGGGCGCGCCCCGCGGCGGCCGGCCTGCCGCCATCACGCTGGTACCGAACCCCGCACGAGCCTGAACCCACCGCATCACCAAGGAAGCACCACCATGGCAGAAATCAACCGCGTCACGCTGTTCGGCAAGCTCAACCAGCCGACCTACAAGGCCGTCGAGGGCGCGACGGTGTTCTGCAAGATGCGCGGCAACCCCTATGTCGAGCTGGAGCACTGGCTGCGCAGATCCTGCAACAGCGCCGACAGCGACTGGCACCGCATCATCAAGCATTACGAGCTCGACATGTCGGCGCTGGCCAAGGACCTGACGGCGGCGCTCGACCGCCTGCCGCGCGGCGCGACCAGCATCTCCGGCATTGCCGAGAACATCGCCGATGCGATCGAGCGCGGCTGGGTCTACGGCTCGCTGCTGTATGGCGACAACGCGGTGCGCAGCGGCCACCTGCTGGTGGGCATGCTGAAGACGAAGCAACCTGCGCAATGCGCTGGTGATCGATCAGCCGGCAGTTCGAGAAGCTCAAGGTCGAAGACCTGTCCGACGGCTTGGCCAAGATCATCGCCGGCTCGCCCGAAGACGGGCAGGGCGCCAGCGACGGCTCCAGCGGTGCGGCGGCGGCGCCGCGCCGGGCGAGGCCAGCGGCGCCATCGCGCCGGCGGCGATGGGCAAGCAGGAGGCGCTGAAGCAGTTCACCGTCGACCTGACCGAGCAGGCGCGCAGCGGCAAGATGGACCCGATCGTCGGCCGCGACGACGAGATCCGCCAGATCGTCGACATCCTGATGCGCCGGCGCCAGAACAACCCGATCCTGATCGGCGAGGCCGGCGTCGGCAAGACCGCCGTGGTCGAAGGCTTTGCGCAGCGCATCGCGCGCGGCGACGTGCCGCCGGCCTGAAGGACGTGCGAGCTGCGCGCGCTCGACGTCGGCCTGCTGCAGGCCGGCGCCAGCATGAAGGGCGAGTTCGAGCAGCGCCTGCGCTCGGTGATCGACGAAGTGCAGGCCAGCGCCAAGCCGATCATCCTGTTCATCGACGAGACGCACACGCTGGTCGGCGCCGGCGGCGCGGCCGGCACCGGCGACGCGGCCAACCTGCTCAAGCCGGCGCTGGCGCGCGGCACGCTGCGCACCATCGGCGCGACCACCTGGGCCGAGTACAAGAAGCACATCGAGAAAGACCCGGCGCTGACCCGGCGCTTCCAGATCGTGCAGGTCGACGAGCCCGACGAGCCCAAGGCCATCCTGATGATGCGCGGCGTGGCCAGCACGATGGAGAAGCACCACCAGGTGCAGATCCTCGACGAGGCGCTGGAGGCCGCGGTCAGGCTCGCGCACCGCTACATCCCGGCGCGCCAGCTGCCCGACAAGAGCGTCAGCCTGCTCGACACCGCCTGCGCGCGCGTCGCCGTCAGCCTGCACGCCATGCCGGCCGAGGTGGACGACAGCCGCAAGCGCATCGAGGCGCTGGAGACCGAGCTGCGAGATCATCGGCCGCGAGGAGGCCGTCGGCATCGACATCGGCCAGCGCGAGAGCCGAGGCCAGCGAGCTGCTGGCCGCCGAGCGCACGCGCCTGGCCGCGCTGGACCAGCGCTGGGCGGAGCGAGAAGGCGCTGGTCGACCAGCTGCTGGACCTGCGCGCGCAAGCTGCGCGACGGCAGCCGCCCGGTGGAAGGCACCGGCAGCAAGCTCGAGGCCGACGCTGCCGCGACGGCTGAAGCGCAGGGCATGACCGACGGCGACCGCGAGGCCGAGCGCAAGGCGCAGCTGGCGCAGCTGCAGGACGTGCAGGCCGAGCTGACGGCGCTGCAGGGCGAGACGCCGCTGATCCTGCCGACCGTCGACTACCAGGCCGTGGCCGCGGTGGTCGGCGACTGGACCGGCATCCCGGTCGGCCGCATGGCGCGCAACGAGATCGAGACCATCCTGAAGCTGGCCGACACGCCTGGCGCAGCGCGTGATCGGCCAGGACCACGCGATGGAGATGATCGCCAAGCGCATCCAGACCTCGCGCGCCGGCCTGGACAACCCGAGCAAGCCGATCGGCGTCTTCATGCTGGCCGGCACCATCGGGCGTCGGCAAGACCGAGACCGCGCTGGCGCTGGCCGAGGCGCTGTACGGCGGCGAGCAGAACATGATCACCATCAACATGAGCGAGTACCAGGAGGCGCACACCGTCTGCACGCTGAAGGGCGCGCCGCCCGGCTACGTCGGCTACGGCGAAGGCGGCGTGCTGACCGAGGCGGTGCGCCGCAAGCCCTACAGCGTGGTGCTGCTCGACGAGGTGGAAAAGGCCCACCCCGACGTGCACGAGATCTTCTTCCAGGTCTTCGACAAGGGCTTCATGGAAGACGGCGAAGGCCGCTTCATCGACTTCAAGAACACGCTGATCCTGCTGACCACCAATGCCGGCACCGAGCTGATCATCGAGCCTGTGCAAGGACCCGGACCTGATGCCCGATCCCGAGGGCATCGCCAAGGCGCTGCGCGAGCCGCTGCTGAAGATCTTCCCGCCGGCGCTGCTGGGGCGGCTGGTGACGATCCCGTACTACCCGCTGACCGACGAGATGCTGGGCAAGATCGTCAAGCTGCAGCTGGACCGCATCAAGAAGCGCGTCGAGGCACGCTACAAGATTCCGTTCGAGTACGCGGACGATGTCGTCAAGCTGGTCGTTTCGCGCTGCACCGAGAGTGAAGTCGGGCGGGCGCATGATCGACGCGATCCTGACCAACACCATGCTGCCGGACATCAGCCGCGAGTTCCTGACGCGGATGATGGAGGGCAAGCCGATCGAGCGGGTGCAGGTGGGGGTCGAAGCCGGTGCGTTCAACTATCAGTTCTGAAGCAGGCGTTGCGTCATCGTCTCGCTACTGGGGAACACCATGACAGTACCGAGCCCGATGAGCTTGAACTACCTCGTCACCAGCTATGCGGGCGCCGAAAAGGAGCGCACGGCGTTGACTGCTGCCTTGTCCGTATTTACCAAGCCTCGCGCGGTCGGCGAGATTGCCGCGCCGTATGAGGATCAGTTGGTGACCAGCGACGGCCAAGAGGAGTTCCTGCTGAAGGTGATCTTTGCCGAGACGGCACAGGCAAGGGACATTCGTCAGCGCGTCTTCGGAGATCTGCCGCAGAGGGAGTTCAAGGAGAAATTCGATCACAGCCGGAAGATGAGTGCGGACGCCCTGGAGGACATCGCCGAGGTCTTCCTGGCCAAATCGTTTCCGGAGACCTATTTCCACCCGCTGATCGCGCAGGCTCTGGCCAACACCAAGGTGCTGACCAACAAGGACAGTGTGTTGGCTCGAGTTGTCGGCACCGCAAAGGTCATGTCCGGAATCGTCGCCGAGGCATCACTGCCGCAAATCCTGGCGCTCGCCGCATCCCATGCGTTGCGGCCGAAGCTGCTCTACACGCAGGAGACGATCGAGTACACGCTGTTGACCTTCTCGTTGTTCGGCTTCAAACATGCCAGACTGACCGACAAGGAGTGGTTTTTCTTCTGGAAGATTTTCGGTTCGATGATGGGGTTGGATCCGCAGTGGCTGCACGATGACCGCGCCGCGGCGAAGGAGCGCATGCAGAGGATCCGGGCTGCCTTCCCACTGGCGCAGCCCCTCACCCCGCCGGCCAAACAGCTTCTCGACGCATTCGTGACTGCCTTCTACTGCGACGACGCTGGCGTCGTGAAACCGGAAAATGTCCGCGAGCAGAACGCCAAGGGCTACATCTCCAAACGCATGCACAAGTACCTCGTGGAGTCGGCGAAATGGCCGGCCGAGATGGCGCGGGTATCGTTCAAGCAGGTCGTGCCGGACGATTGATGATGTAGCGGCGACGGCAAGTCGACATGAGGCACGTCAAACAGACCAGGAGAGATCATGGCAATTCAACCCTTCATGGGACCCCTCGCTGCCCGGCAACTGCGCCACATCATCATGCCTGGCAGCCACGACGCGGGACTGGCGCGACACTACCAGGCGAACCTGAACATTCTCAGCAGCGCGTCGGCGACCGTCACGCAGAATGTCGGTGCAGGTGCGCAAGCGGGTGCGGGCTCCCGATTCTTCGATGTCCGGATCCAGAGCATCGGCGGCACGCTGACATCGTTCCACACGATGCCGAATCTGTTGCGCCATGTTCCGCTCGTCAACAAGATCAAGGCCACGAAGACGGACACGCGCACCTTCGGCGCGTCGGGACAGACGTTCCACGAGATCCTGGACGAACTTCGCGCGTTCGTGGCCGGCAGCACGGAGTTCGTGATCATCCGGCTGAGTCATCTGAAGGACTCTGCTGAAATCTTCCAGCAGCTATGGACCTGGACCGGACTGGCGGCGAACAGCCAGTATGTCTACCGTGGCATCGGGAACCTCGCTCGACACACTGTTGGGCAACTGGCAGGGCACGTGGTGCTGGTGATCGAAAGCGGGAAGTTCAAGCATCAAGTCGTTCCCCCGAATGGTGGCGCCGCACGCATTCCGGGCCAGGCCGACGGCTTCCACAAGTTCTACCAGAGCAAGGGTGGCAATCTGCCTACCGTGACGGACGGATTGTGCGTGTGCGGCGAATTCTCGAACAAGAACAAGCTCGACGACATCCTCAAGAAGCAGATCACTAACTACACGCTGCACGACCAGCACAAGAACCATGTGGCCGATCAGGCGCACCTGTATTCCCTCTACTGGACGGCGACCGGGGGAAACATCGAGCAGAACACCAACCAGCAGCTTGTCGCAAACTTCCAGAAAGTTCGCAAGTTGGTCAATGACACTGCTACCAGCAACTGGAGTGAAAAAATTCGCGTTAATCAGGACAGGATTCTCACGCCCGGCATCAAGCACATCGACGACGAGTTCAGACAGGAGAACATCGCCCGCACGAAGTTCGCAGTCAAGTCTGCCTCCATTCCGAACATCATTCTTTACGACTTCGTGAACGACGCCGTTAGTCAGGCGATTGTCGATCTGAACAACATCGTCTCGGCCTGACATGAGTTGTGCCGACCGTCGGGCGAGGCGTTGAGGAGAGCTGACCCTTGGTTGACTGGAACAAGACCTTCAAGGCCGAGTACGACTTCGGGCGAGCCTTCCTGGCCAATGAGGCAAACTTTTCCAAGGACTGGCAGCGCCTCGTCCGGGACCTGCACAAGCTGATGCAGCCGGATGGCTTCGATGCGGGTCGTGCCTCTGCGCTCACCGAGCTTCGCAGGAAGGTCAGGCAGGGCAAGGGCACTCTCCTGGGCCACAAGACGCACGGCGAGGACAAGGGCATCCTCGATGCCGTCAAGGCCTGGACCGACGATGGTGGGGGCACGCTGGAGTCCATCGTCAAGTCGCGTGTGGCCGTGTTGAAGCTGTTGCGGCACGTGTACCTGCTGAATCGCTCGGGCAATCGCAAGGTCTGGATTCTGTCGTTGCCGCAAGACTTCCATGATTGGCCGACGGATGACCTGCACGCGCGCGCTTCGACGCAGATCGCCGCGCGCATGCTGCTGCGCAGCCAGAACGAAGTTTTCTCAAACGAGGACAAGAAGAACCTTGCCAACGCGGCGCAGCACGCATTGGCCTGGTGCCAGAAGACTGGCATGGTGCTGGCCAATGCCGCCCAGGCGATTCAAGGCAAACGTGCCACGCAAGGCGTCGAATCCATCAATCTCGTCAAGCGCTGGTTTGCCGATCCTGCGGTCGGCGTGAGCGATCTCGGCGGCTACATCGCTACCTTGTCGGCAGGTTTCAAGGCGGTCATCGCCATGCTAAACAAGGGCCATCTCGTCCTGACCGATTGGGTGCCCCTGCGGACGGCGTCCACCCAGGACGACATCGATTTCCTGTACTCGGAGGCGTTCACCTTCGCGTCTCGTGGCGAAGGCATGGACACCGTCTATATCGAGCGTTCGTTCTTTACCGACGACGCGGGCGGCGTTGTACACGGCCAGAAGAACTGGATCCGGATCCTGGTGCATGAACTGACGCATCTCGTTTGCGGCACAGAGGACGTCAACATCGGCAGGGCCAGGTACGCGCACTACGGCATCGGGCCCCATGCCGGATTCCCGGGCAGTGCGGCGGTGCGCAATGCGGACAGCTGGGCGTTTTTCGCCGCCGACTGTGCGGGCATCCTGACGCAAGGCGAGCGCAATCTCGCCTTGAAAATCGTTTGAACCATGACCATAGCGCAAACCATCTTTATGGTGGCATTGGTAGCACTTCCCTGGGCCAGAACCTGGGCCAGTGGCCAGGCCGCCGCTCAACCCTCAATGGAGAATCGAACCATGACTGTACCTTCTGCGAGTCGACCGTCTCCTCACTTAGTGGCGGATATCGTACACGAGGGCGTGCGCTACGCGCAGGACAAGCACGATGATCGCGCGGGCGATCAACCAGGTGGCTATCTGGTTGCCATCGACGCCAAGACCGGCGCTAGGAAGTGGCGATTGAAGGTCTACGAGGTCCCTGACGGTCGCGCCCTCGGCCGCCCCACGATGGCCCGCTACTTCCGCAGCATGCGACTGTCGGCCGACGGTTTAGCTTTGGAGATCGAGAACGAATCCGGTGGCGTCTACCGTGTCGACTTGGCCGCCAGGACGTCGACCCAGATCGGTGGCCCACCTGCGACCGCGCCGGCGCGCCCCGCTGCTCCGCCCAAGGCATTGCCGCAGTAGAGCTGTCGGCGATGTTGACGAAGCGTCAGCCTACCGACAGCAACTACGACTGGGTGCTGAAGAAGATGAACGGCATGGCGAGCGACGCGCCGCGCAGCGAGTTCTTGACGGCCGACGCGTCGATGAAGGCCAAGTTCCAGCATTCGGGAGCAAGGGCCTGCGCGTTGCCAAGAAGGTAGCGACAAAGGTCTACAGTTTTGCCGGATAGTCAGCCCCGCCGCCAGGCACCCGCCAGCGCCGCGGCCGGCTCGGCCACCGACTGAAAGCGCATCACGGTTACCGCGTTGCGGTGGCGGTGGCTCAGCAGCGGCATCAGCCCGGCTTCGAGCAGGGCTTGCCCGCCCTGGTCGCCGAGGTAGTGCTCGGCGCAGGCTTGCAACTCCTTTTCGCCATCTTGCACAAACGTGTAGGCGGGCAGGTCACCAATCTCGCGTTCATCGCCGGGCTCGAACTGCCAGCCGCGTGCGCTGAAGGCGCGCGCGATCAGCAGCGCCACGGCCAGCCCCGGATTGCCCCACAGGAACTCCTCGTGCGTGGGCGTGCCGACGAACTCCTCGAAGGCGAATGCAGCCACCGGGTCGCTGCCCTTGCCGTAGGGCAGTCGCAGCAGCAGGCGCGGAGCGGCCAGGCCGATCCACGGCGCGGCTTCGCTGCGGCGCAGGGCTTGCCAGCCGGCCAGCCGGGCATCATCACCGCCGGCCAGCACGGGGTCGGCTTCGGCCAACAGCGGCCCGCCGGCCTGCGCCGCGATCAGGCCCAGCGCGGCCAGCAGCCCGATGTCGGTGTCACCCGGGCCGAAGCGGTACAGGCCCACCAGCGCCGACCAGCTCTGGCCGCCGGGGATGTTTCGCCAGCGATCGGCCAGCGCGCGATAAAGGCCGGTCTGCGTCAACTGTCCCTGGGCCGCGATCACGTCAGCCAGCAGTTCGTCGCGTGTCACATCGAGCAAGTGCAACTCGAGGTTCTCGTCGAGCTCCAGGTTCGCGATCAGCCAATGCACGCCACGCCATGCTGCTTCGAGACGCTGCAATGCAGGTTCATGCAGCAGCTTGCGCATCTGCTCGGTGATCGCTGCGTCGACCGCAGCGGTGTAGCTCTGCGTCTGCGCCGACGACTCTGGCACGATGTGCGGCGCAACGATGCTGTGTATGAAGGCGTCGATGCCCGACTTCGGCGTCGCGGCCGGCGTGGCGGGCGCTGCGCCCTGGCCCAGCAGCGAGCCGAGCAGGTCGCTGCCGGCGGCCGGGGGCCTGGCACGGGCCTGGCGCAGCGCGTCGAACAGCTCGTAGCGCGCGTACAGCGCGTCGGGATGGAAGTCTTCCATCTCCTCGAAGCGCAATTCGCCTTCCGGCAGCGACACGCGCGGCCCAAGGCGGCGGACGACCTCGTCGAGGTTGTCCACGTCCACGCGCTGCGTCGGCCGGTTGGACAGTGTCGGACGATCGGCTGCCGCACGGCCGCTGAAATCGCCCAGCACCAGCAGGCGCATCGGCGTGCCGTTAGAGCGCGCGGTGTCTCGCGCAGCGTCCTTGCGGCCGAGATCGAAGTTGAACTCCATGCGTGCGGGCATCGCGGACTCCTGCGGCTTCGCAACGCGGCCCGGCCGATGGTATCGGTCCCAAGGGCTATCGTGACTTGTCGCCACGGGTACTTTGCTCCAGAGTCGGGGACCGCGGCAACCCCACTAACGATGAACGCTGTGTCCGACACCTCTGCGCCTGCCGCACACCAACAGATGCTGCACCAGGCCATGCAGGTTCACCGCGACGGCAATCACGAGGCCGCACGCCTGCTCTATCGGCAAGTGCTGGATGCCGAGCCGAGTCACGCCGACGCCCTGCACCTGCTGGGCGTGCTCGAGGCCGAACTGGGCGACTACGAGCAGGCCGCCCAACTCATCGGCAACGCGATCCTGGCCAAGCCTGACGAGGCGATGTTCCACAACAACCTGGGCAATGTCTTCATGGAGCGCGGCCGCTTCGACGAGGCCAAGGCGAGTTATGTACGTGCCATCCAGGCCAACCCCGATCGCCCCGACACGCTCAACAACCTGGGCGTGCTGCTGAGCCGGTGCGACAACCCCGAAGATGCCGAGAAGCTGTTCAAGGCGGTACTGTCGCTGGCCCCTGAATTCCGTGACGCACGACAGAACCTGGCAAACCACTACCTGCGCAACGGCCGCCTGCACGATGCCGTGCAGCAATGTGTCGATGGCTTGATCGTGACGCCGCGCAATGCAACGCTGCACCAGATCCTGGCACTTGCCTACTCCGAGCTCGGCATGAAAGACGAAGCCGTTGCCGTCTGCCGCTCGTGGGTCAAGGCCGAGCCGAACAGCCCCGAGGCGGCGTTTCACCTCCATGCCTGTGTCGGCGAAAAGATCCCGGACCGGGCGCCCGATGCCTACGTCAAGCGAGTCTTCGATTCGTTTGCCAACAGCTTCGATGCCAAGCTCAGCGCGCTGTCGTACCAGGCGCCGGCGCTGGTGGCCGATGCAGTCGCGCTGCAAGCCGGGCCGGCCACGAAGAACCTGGACGTGCTCGACACCGGCTGCGGCACCGGCCTGTGCGGGCCGCTGCTGGCGCCCTGGGCGCGAACGCTCACCGGGGTGGATCTGTCCGAGGGCATGTTGCGCAAGGCGGTTGCGCGTGGCCACTACAGCCGGCTGGTTTGCGGCGAACTGGTGGCATTCCTGGGCGACCAGCCGGCGGCCTACGACCTGATCGTCTCGGCAGACACGCTGTGCTACTTCGGTGCGCTGGAGGCCTTCGCCGCGGCGGCATTTGCGGCCTTGCGCGGCCCCGGCCAGCTCGTGTTCACCGTCGAATCTCACGCGCAAGACGATGGTGCACAGGGCTTCCGTTTGCAAGGCAACGGCCGCTACAGCCATGCCAAGGATTATGTTGAAACCACGCTGCGCGAGGCTGGCTTCAGGCCGCTGGAGCTCGCGGCCGTGGTGCTCCGTTCCGAAGCGGGCCGGCCTGTGGACGGATGGCTCGTCAGCGCGCGCGCCGATCGCGGCCGCTAGAGGCAGAAACCGAGGCCCTATGCCAGATCCCGCCCTGCAGATGAAGCTGGTCACCGAGAGCGGTATGGACTTGCAGTTCAGATCGATGTCGGCGGTCGAAGAGATGTCGCGGCTGTTCGAGTTCCAGGTCGTCGCCGAGTCGAAGGCGCGCGACATCGCCGCCGACGACCTGCTGGGCAAGTCGGTCGCCGTTGCGGTCGAGACCGGCAAGAACAAGTGGCGCTGGTTCCACGGCCTGGCTGCGTCGTTCGGCATCGATGGTGGCGACGGCGAGTCCTTCAGGTACAGCATCACGGTGCGCCCCTGGGCCTGGCTGATGACACGCTCGGCGGACCTGCGCATCTTCCAGGAGAAGAGCGCGCCGCAGATCATCAACCAGGTGTTCAACGAGTACTCCGTGGCCGCGGTCGTCGATGAACTCGGGGCCTCGTACAAGTCGCGGACCTACTGCGTGCAGTACCGCGAGAGCGACTTCGACTTCGTCAGCCGGTTGATGGAAGAGGAGGGCATCTTCTACTACTGGCGCCACGCCGAGGACAAGCACGAGCTGGTGCTGGCCGACAAGTCGGGCACGCACAAGACGGTGGCCGGCTTCGAGAAGATCCCGTACAGCGAAGGCCACAAGGACCTGGTGGGCGTGCGCGCGATCGGCCAGTGGCAGATGCGTCACGAGATCCAGACCGGCAAGGTCACGCTGTCGGACTACAACTTCGAGACGCCGAGCACGAACCTGAAATCCGCCACTGTGGCTTCGAGCCGCAAGCACGCGCAAAGCGAACACGAGGTCTATGACTACCCGGGCCTGTACGGCGTCAAGGCCGATGGCGACACGCGAGCGCAGATCCGGCTCGACGAGGCTTCGGCCCGTTTCGCGCGGTTCAGCGGGCCAGGGCGACACGCCCGGGCTGGTGGCGGGGACGCGCTTCACGCTCGAGAAGCATCAGCGCGCCGACCAGAACGCCGAGTACGTGGTGCTGCGCACGCAAATCGAAATGAGCGCTGGCAGGCTACAGGACGAGCAACGTGCACGAGACCGATTTCTCGTGCCGCTTCTGGGCCCAGCGCTTCGCGGATCCGTTCCGCCCCGAACGCACGACGCGCAAACCCGCCGTCGCGGGGCCGCAGACCGCGCTGGTGGTGGGCAAGCGGCGATGCCGGCGACATCGAGACCGACAAGCACGGCCGCATCAAGGTGCAGTTCCACTGGGACCGCCTGGGCAAGAAGAACGCCGAGAGCTCGTGCTGGCTGCGTGTGGCCACCTCATGGGCCGGCAAGGGCTGGGGAATGATCTCGCTGCCGCGCATCGGGCAGGAGGTGGTGGTCGCGTTTCTCGAGGGCGACCCCGACCAGCCGCTGGTGGTCGGCAGCGTCTACAACGCCGAGCAGCAGGTGCCCTACGAGCTGCCGGCCAACGCCACCGTCAGCACGCTGAAGAGCCGCAGCAAGAAGGGCGGCGCGGCGGACTTCAACGAACTGCGCTTCGAGGACAAGCCCGGCGAGGAGTACGTGCTGCTGCAGGCGCAGAAGGACCGACTCGAGTTCGTCGAGGACACGCTGAAGAGCGAAATCGGCAAGGACGAACACCGCACCGTCAAGAAGGATCGCAAGGAGAAGATCGAAGGCGAGCATCACCTGCAGGTGGTCAAGGACGTCAAGCACAAGTTCGACGGCAAGCTGAGCACGACCGTCGCCAAGGACGTGCTGTTGAAGACCAACGCCCTGCACAGCCTGGAGGCCGCCCAGGACATCACCGCCAAGTCGGGCACCGCCTATTCGATCAAGGCCGGCACCGACATGCACGTCAAGGTCGGCATGAACACCGGTGTCGACAGCGGCATGAACGTGCACGTCAAGGGCGGCATGAACGTGGTCATCGAAGCCGGCGTGATGATCACCTTGAAGGCCGGGCCGGCCTCGGTGGTGCTGGGGCCCGACGGGGTGTCGATCACCGGCCCGCTGGTGAAGATCAACTCCGGCGGCTCGCCCGGCGCCGGCAGCGGCGCCAGCCCGGTGGCGCCGAAGAGCCCCGTCGAACCCAAGCCGCCCGATTTGCCGAAAGATCCGTTGAGCCACCGTTGACGATGCAGCCGCAGGACGACGAGGCCGCCGAAGAAGCCGCATGGCGCCGTTTCGTGCAGGAACTCGGCGAGCAGTTGGCGCGCGCCTGGCCGGCGCTGCAGGCGCGCCTGGCCGACCGCTACGTCGCATTTGTCGACCACGCCGTGCAGCAGGCGCTGCAGCGTGGCATCAGCCAGGCCGCCGGCGTGGCCCGCTATGTCAACCTGGTCGTGGTCTGGGGCCCGTCGTTCCAGGACCGGCCAGGCTTCGAATGGGCGCGCGGCCTGCTCGCGGCAACACATGATCGCCAATGGCTCAGCGTGCACCAGCTCGTGCGGCGCTCGCTGGCCGAACTCGAACGCCGGCCCGACGCCCGCATCGACCCGCAGACGCTGGCGGCGGTGGACGCGGCCTTGCTCGACCGCTTCGGTGCCCTCGGTCGCGTCGGCGAAATGATGGTGGCCGAGCCGGTGCCGCTGCCGCGTCGCGCCTGCGATCTGGAGGCGGTTGAATTGCGCTTGCCCGACGGTGACGCGTCGATGAGCTATCAACTCGAAGCAGGCGAGTGGCAGCGGCTGGCGGTTTCGGCGCCGCCGCCGTTGCGCATTGCCCTGACGCATCCGGCACCGGCGCTGATCAGTGTGCTCACCCCGCCGCATGGAAGCGGTGCAGCCACACGCCTGCAGGCGCGATTGCGGGCGCATGCGGTGTGCGACGCCGAACACCACCCGGCGGTCGCGTTTGCCGGGGCGCACGGCCTGTGGAGCTGGCGCGGTCACGAGACACGCGCGGTCAGCTGGCCGGTGGCGACTCTGCAGCAGCCGCTGCCGCCCGCAGGGCCGGGGACAGCGATCGCCGAGGAGACCACGCCCGCGATCCATCGCCTCGACCTCGAGGTCTGCGGCCTGCGCGACGAGGACGACGCGCTCGGCAGTGTCCATGTCCAGGTCTGGGCCTGGCCGTCCACGCAGTGGTGGATCGAGATCCAACGCAATGCGGCATCAACGCAGTCCGCGGGCGGCGCGGCGACGCGCCTCGTCACGCGTTGCCGCGTCGAAGCCGATGGGCTTGCGCAGGACGCCAGCGGGCTGGAGTCCGGCTTCGCGCAGGGGCTCGACGCCGCCGCGACGCAGGCGCTGCAGGCATTGCGCGAAGCCTGGCAGGGCGTGAGCGGTTTGGCGCAAGCCAGCCTCGAGGGCGTTTTTGGCCTGCTCGTCGGGCGGGCCGCGATGAGCTGGGGCTGGCGTCAGGGCGCTGGCGGTCTGGCAGGAAGGGCGCTGATGGGCGTGCGCGGCCGGCTCGACATGGCCGCCTGCCGGGCGGAACTGCAATTCGCTGGCGATCTGAACTGCGAACACGCGCACGCGCGAGTGAAGCTGCAAATTGCAGGCGATGCGCCGCTCGCGCACGAGGTTCGTCGCGACGGCGAAGCAGCGCCGCTGCTGAGCGCCGTGCTGCCCTTGGTGGCGAATTTCAGCCTGCCTATCGTCGCCGAGGTGGAGCCGCTGGCAGGCGAGGACGGTGCGCTCTTGCAGGCCGCCGGCCCGGTCACCGGCGCGCTCGTCGGCGAGGCCGGACTGCGTCCACGCACCTCCGGCGGCAGCGGCTGGGAATGGTTTGCGCGCCTGCGGCTGGAGCCGGTGACGCTGCCGGTCCTGGTATCCGACCCTTTCGGCGGCGAATCGGCGCAGACCTTGCCGCTGCTGCCCGCCATGCAGCTGATCGACTGGAGGCTGGGCTGATGGAGCGGCTGCTCGTATTGCGGCTCGAGGCGGTGGCCTGCAGCGCCGAGGCCTTGCTCAACGGCGTGCCGCTGGCGCGCGTGGACGCCGCACGGCCGGCCAGAACGCTGCCGGTGCACGAGTTCACGCTGGCCGGTGCCAACGAGCTGGAACTGGTCGTGCAACCGGGCTTGCCGGGTGCGCCCGAAGTGACCGCGCCACAGCTTGCCGACGGCAAGGCCTGGGCCGGCGTGCGATTGCTGCTGCCGCGCGTGGGCCAGATCGCGCACCCGTCGAACGCCCGCACGCTGGCGCAGATCGACTGGGCTGTACCGGAGGGCGAGGTCTATGAGACGCCGCTGCACATCGCGCAGACGGTCGAGTTGAAGATCTCATTTCCGCGCTGGCGCTGGCTGGACGTGCCAGTGGGCGACGAAGCGGCCGCGGCCAAGCCGCAGGCAGTACAGCTGTTGCAGCGACTGGCGGTCAGTCTGGCGCGCGGCGACCCCGACCCTTTCCTGACGGCAGCGCGCCTGCGCTTCGAGGAACTGGCGCTGGCCTACCAGCGCAACCTGTCCGACGAAGCAGGGCGCTGGCGGAAGCTGGTACAGGCACTGCGAGCAGCCGGGCCCTTCAAGCCCGAACTGGCGTCGCTGACCACCCTTCAATTGCGCAAGGTTGCCGGCGGCCGCCTGCTCGAGTGCCTCGCCGCCGACGGCCAGCCTGCGTTGCGCGGAGCTGGCGCCGACGGTGTGCGCCGACATTGGCCGATGCGAGTTGCGCTGATCGAGGGCGGGCTGCATGTATTGCGTTGATCGCACGCTGCGCCTGCAGGTCCGACGCGCCAGCGCCATGCGGACTATGCTTGGCTTTGCGAGTGCAGAGGAGCGTACCCAATGATCGTGCTGACGGTGATCAGCTTCAACAATGCCCCGACGACCGGTCCGTCGGCGAGTTTCGATGAATTGGGCGGCACGATTGGACGTGCCGACAACAATCAGCTGGTGCTGCCGGACCCGGAACGAACGATTTCTCGCGTGCATGCGCGCATCCTGTTCCGCAATGGCGCCTATGCAATCGTCGACAACGGCAGCAATCCGATCAGCGTCAATGGCCGCGTCGTCGGCAGTGGCACGGAGGTTGCGATTCAGGCGGGCGACCAGATCCAGGTGGGCGCGTACCTGCTGTCGGCCAGCGCTGGCGGTACGGCGCGCAGCGCTGACCCCTTCGAGGAACTGTTCGGAGACGGCCTGGCGTTGCCCACGCCGGCGCCTGCAGCCACCATGTCGCGGCAGACGCCGCCGCCTCGCGCACCTCGAGTTGCCCCGCCGCCGGCGGCAAAGGCGCCGGCGGCCCCATCGGTGATTCCCGACGACTGGGATCCGTTTGCGCCCGAGCCTTCGGCGGCAGCAGCACCGACGCGCGAGCCGGATGGCGGCGGCGCACTGGGTGATTTCGTGCGGGCCGCGCCGGCGGAAGATTCACTCGACGACCTGTTCGGTCTCGGCCCGGGCGGCAGCAACGGCGATCCGCTGGCCAAGGCGATGCCGGTGCCGGCCGGCCCGCCGAACATGAGTGCGCACGACGATCCACTGCGCGCGCTGGGGCGTGCACCTTCGGCGCCGCCGGCCACCGAGGGCCATCGGGGCTCGGAGCTGAACACGCCCATGCCATTGGCGCGTGCTGCAGCGGCGGCAGCGGCACCACCCGCTGCATCGGCGCGCCCCAAACTGCCGCCCAGCGGCGCCGTGTTTTCCTGGGATGAGCCGGCGCGCGACCCCCACCCGGACGACGGTCACGAGGCGCCGCGCCGCGCCGCGCTCGCCCGCGGCGCCGATGGCGGTTCCGCTGGCGCCAGTCGCACCAGCGCCAGCGTCGGATACGGCATCGGTCGGTGCCGACGCGCTGCGCGCCGCGCTGCTCGAAGGGCTCGGTTCACCGGGACTGCGCATCGATGAGTTGACGCCGCAGACGATGCGTGTCATCGGTCAATTGCTGCGTGAGTCGACACGCGGCACGGTGGAGTTGCTGTTGGCACGAGCCGCGCTGAAAAGGGAAATCCATGCAGAGGTGACGATGATCGTGTCACGCAAGAACAACCCGCTGAAGTTTTCGCCGACGGTGGACGTGGCACTGCAGCATCTGCTGGGCGCGCCGACCCAGGGCTTCCTGCCGGCGCCAGCCGCCATGCGTGACGCCTTCGACGATCTGCGTGCACATCAGCTCGGCGTGATGGCGGGCATGCGCGCGGCACTCGATGGTGTCCTGCAGCGCTTCGACCCGGCGCAGCTGGAGTCCGACATCGCTGGCCGGAGTTCGATCGGCAGTCTGTTTGCAGTCGGGCGCAAGGCCAGGCTGTGGGAGCTGTTCCAGGAACTGTTCTCGCAATTGCAGATCGAGGCCCAGGACGACTTCGACAAGCTGTTCGGCAAGGCGTTCCTGCAGGCCTATGAGCAGCACATCGACCAGCTGCGCGACGGACCGGATCCCGGTTAGCGCGATGCTGGCACTGCAGGTCGAGTGGCTGTCCGAACGCGGCGGCCGCAGTTACAACGAAGATGCC
The DNA here is from genome assembly GCA_963706685.1 of uncultured beta proteobacterium. Lineage (GTDB taxonomy): Bacteria > Pseudomonadota > Gammaproteobacteria > Burkholderiales > Burkholderiaceae_C > CADEEN01. The sequence goes on along the minus strand of CAVPMY010000011.1, from coordinate 93,160 downwards.
TGCGGACATTGCCGCAGCGCAAACCAGTTGTGCGCGGTGCTGGCCGATGGTGCCGGAGGCCACGGCGGCGGCGACATCGCGTCCAGGCTCGCGGTGCGCGAACTGGTTGCTCTGTTTGCACAGCAACAGACATCGACCTCGCAGGAGCTGGCATTGCGATTGCGAAGCGTCAACGAGAATTTGATATGTGCGCGGCAGCCGGGCACACCGCAGCAGGACATGCACAGCACGGTGGTCTGCCTGGTCATCGACTTCGTCGACGGCCACGCGCACTGGGCGCATGTCGGCGACTCGCGCCTGTACTGGTTCCGCGACGGCAGGCTGTTGCAACGCACGCGCGACCACAGCGTCGTGCAGTCGCTCGTCGATGCCGGCATGCTGGAGTCAGAAAACTTGGGCGGGCACCCGCAGCGCAGCGAATTGCGCTCTGCCCTCGGCGTTCCACCCGAGGCGCTCGAAGTGGCTGCCGCCGACGCGCCGGAAGCGGTCAGGCCGGGCGACGTGTTCCTCCTGTGCAGCGACGGCCTGTGGGAGTACGTGAACGACGCCGCGCTGGAAGCGTTGCTGCACGAAGCGGTCGACGCACGCGCATGGCTCAGCGCCTTGGCCGACGCGGTGCTGGCCGCCACCAGCCAGAAAACAAGTCACGACAACTTCACTGCGCTCGTGGTCTGGGCCGATGCCGGCGCGGACGAGGGCGAGCTCCATTGACGAGAGGACCGACCGATGGCGATACAGACCTGCATGACGGCCATGATGAACTGCACGATGGGGATGGCGCCCAGTTCGCTGATGCCGACCCCGAAACCCGTGCTGACGAGCAACATGGTCGCTGCCAACATCCTCGATCACGTGCCGATGCTCAACATCATGCCGTTCGGCATGTGCACGTGTCCGGGCAACCCGACCGTCGCCGCGTCGACTGCGGCGGCGTTCGGCGTGCTCACACCGATGCCGTGCGTGCCGGTCACGCCTGCGCCCTGGGTCCCCGGTGCCCCCACCGTGCTGCTCGCCGGCGCGCCGGCACTGAACAACTCGTCCAAGCTGATCTGCATCTGGGGCGGCACGATCTCGTTTGCCACGCCGGGGCAGTTCACGAACATGATTCCCTGAACTGTTCAGTGAAGGCATCGGGCGTGCGCCATGGGGTGGGCACGCGCTGAGTGACGGCGGCAACGGCGCGCTGTATGTTCGGCTTGGTGTGGCCTGCTCGAGCATGTGATCCGGCACCAGAACAATGAGCGAAATCGTCCGATGACTTGGCACAACAAGGTCCTGTGGACGGAGGGCATGTTCCTCCAGCCGCAGCACTATCAGCAACAGGACCGCTATGCGGCGCGTCAGCTCGACGGTCGCATCGGCGCCGGTCTGGCCTGGCCCTGGGGCCTGCTGGCACTGCAACTCGACGAGGCAGCACTGCTGCAGGGCCGAGTGATGCTGACGGCGGCGCGCGGCGTTTTGCCCGATGGCACGGCATTCGCCATCCCCGGCGACGACGCCGCGCCGGCGGCCCTCGAAGTCCCTGCCGATGCGCGCGATCAACTGCTCGTGCTGGCGGCATCGATGGCGCGGCCGGGCGTACCGGAGAGCGATGTCGAAGAAGCGTCGGTCTCGATGCCGCCGCGTTTTCGTGCCGCCGACGTCGATGTCGCGGACGTTCATGCGGCGAGCCTGCGGACCGCGCCGCTGCAGATCGGGCGCCTGAACTTGCGCCTGATGCTGGCGTCCGACGCCAACGAGGGCTGCACGGTGATCGGCGTTGCGCGCCTCGTCGAACGCCGCGCCGACGGTCGCGTCGTTCTCGACCCCAGCTACGTGCCGCCGCTGCTGCACGCGTCTGCCCATCCGGTGCTTGAAGGCTATGTGCGCGAGGTCCACGGCATGCTGCACTTGCGCGGCGATGTCATTGCCGGCCGCCTGGCCCAACCCGGTCGCGCCGGTATTGGCGAGATTGCCGACTTCCTGATGCTGCAGGTGATCAACCGGCAAGAACCGCAGTTTGCGCATCTGCAGCGCATGTCGGTGCTGCACCCGGAGCGCCTGTTCCTGCAATGCCTGGGCTTGGCGGGCGAGCTCGCCACCTTCCGCGACCCCCGACGCCCACCGGCCTACCCGGCCTACCGCCACGACGATCTCGCCGCCTGCTTCCAGGCCGTGATGGTCGACCTGCGGCAATCATTGTCGATGGTGCTCGAGCAGACCGCGCTGCCGATCGAGTTGCAGTTGCGCAAGCATGGTGTTCGCATTGCGGTCATTCCAGACGTCGAACTGCAGCGCAATGCCAGCTTCGTGCTGGCAGTGAACTCGCAGATTCCGGGCGAAGCCTTGCGATCAAGATTCCCGACCCAGGTCAAGATCGGCCCGGCCGAGCGCCTGCGCGACCTCGTCAGCCTGCAGTTGCCGGGCATCACGCTGCGCGCGCTGCCGGTGGCGCCGCGGCAGATCCCTTACCACGCCGGTTTCACTTATTTCGAACTCGAGACGCGCGGCAACGATCTGTGGACGCAGCTCGAAACCTCGGGTGGCCTCGCGCTGCACGTTGCCGGCGACTTTCCCGGGCTCGAGATGTCGCTCTGGGCCATCCGCGCATGAATCGCCTGGCCTCGCCCTGTGCCTTTGATTGCGTAGCTTGAGAATATGAGCCAGCAAGACCCGCCGCCCGACCCGTTTGCTGCGTTCGAATCCGACCGCACGATCATCAAGCCGAGCGCCGGTCGGGGTGCGCGGCCAGCCGCGGAGGGGGCGCAGGCGCCGGCGCCCGTTGCAGCGACAGCGGCGCAGGCCAGCCTGCCCGAACTGCAGGCGGTCGCGGGGCTGAATCCGATCTTGCAGGCAGCCGCACCATTGATGGCCCTGGCGCCGCGACTGCGTGCGATGGCGCGTCACCCCGACCCCGGTGCACTGCGGGTGTCGCTGGTCGACGCCGTCAAGCGCTTCGAGACTGCCGTTCGCGCCATCGGTGTGCCGAACCAGGAGGTGGTCGCAGCGCGCTACATCCTGTGCACCTTGCTCGACGAGGCGGCGGCAAGCACCCCATGGGGTGGCTCGGGTGCGTGGGCCTCGCACAGCCTGCTGGTGCAGTTCCACAATGAGTCCTGGGGTGGCGAGAAGGTTTTTCAGCTGCTGTCGCGGCTTGCCGAAGATCCGGCGAAAAACCGCAACCTGCTTGAGTTCGTTTACATCGCGTTGTCGCTCGGCTTCGAAGGCCGCTACCGGGTGCTGGACAACGGCCGTGCGCAACTCGACAGCGTGCGCCAGCGTCTGCAGCAGATGGTGCGTCAGCCCGGAGTTCCTCGCGAGCTGTCGAGCCAGTGGCAGGGCGTGGTGCCTGCGGCTCGGCGGTTGCGCGACGGCATTCCGATATGGGTCATCGCCGCCGGCGTCGCGGCGATGCTGCTGGCTCTGTTCGTGGTGCTGCGACTGTCGGTCAATGCGCAGACCGACGCCACCTTCGCCGCGCTGCAGGCGCTGGGTGCCAAGGCCCCTGCGGCCCCGGTTGCCCCGACGCCTGCACAGCCGGCAACGCCACCACCGCCCAGATTGGCCGTCCTGCTGGCGTCGGACATTCAGGCCAAGACTGTGGCCGTGCGCGACCTGGTCGATCGATCGATCGTCACGCTGCAGGGCGACGGCATGTTCGCGCCCGGCAGCAGCGACGTGCAGTCCGGCTTCAAGCCCCTGTTGGCACGTATCGGCGCCGCGTTGGCCAAGGTGCCGGGCGGCGTGCTCATCAGCGGCCACACCGACAGCGTGCCGATCCGGTCGCTGCAATTCCCGTCGAACTGGCACCTGTCGAAGGCGCGCGCGCTGAGCGTGCGCGATCTGCTGGCGGCGCAAGTCGCCCCTGCCCGTATGACCGCCGAAGGCCGTGCCGATACCGAACCGGTGGACGACAACGCCAATGCCTCCGGCCGCGCGCGCAACCGGCGCGTCGAGATCGCACTCACCCCGTCGGCTGATGGGGCCGAGCGATGATGCGCGTGCTGGAGTGGCTGTTGAAGCCGGCGGTTGTCGGCACGATCGGCATGCTGGCGCTGTCTGCGCTGGTTTGGTGGCTCGGACCGCTGCTCGGCCTGGGGGACTCGCGGCCGTTGGCCCCTGTGTGGGCGCGGGCTGTCTTGCTGGCGCTGCTGTGGGCGCTCTGGCTGGGCCGACTGGCCTGGGTGGCGTGGCGGCGGCGACGCAGGAACACGGCGCTGCTCAAGGGCATGAGCGTTGGGCCGTCGGCAAGCGACCGCGAGGCGCAGGTGCTTTCGCAGCGCTTCAACGATGCGATATCGAGACTGAAGGCCAGCGGCAAGCGCTCCTGGTTGAGCAGTCTGGGCGGCGGTGGTCAGTACCTTTACGAACTGCCCTGGTACATCTTCATCGGCGCGCCGGGTTCGGGCAAGACCACGGCACTGATGAACGCGGGCCTGCAGTTCCTGCTCGGCGACGCAGGCGGCAAGGCCTCGGTGCAAGGCGTCGGCGGCACGCGCAATTGCGAATGGTGGTTCACGAAGGACGCCGTGCTGATCGACACCGCCGGGCGCTACGCAACGCAGGAGTCCGACCGCGACGTCGACGCGAGCGCCTGGGACAACTTCCTGGCATTGCTGAAGCGGACCCGGCCGCGACAGCCGATCAACGGCGTGCTGTTGACGGTCAATGTCCAGGATCTGCTGCAGCAGGGCGCCGCCGAACGGCAGGAGCACGCGGCCAAGCTGCGTGCCCGATTGCAGGAACTGCAGGTCAAGCTCGGCATGCGGGCGCCGGTCTACGTGCTGGTAACCAAGGCCGACCTGATCGGCGGCTTCAACGAAAGCTTCGAATCGCTGGGCAAGGAAGATCGCGATCAGGTCTGGGGATTCACCTTCGAGCCGGAGAGCAGCGCGGGCGAGGATCCGCTGAGTGACTTCGAGCGCCTGCACACGCAGCTCGGGCAGCGCGTGGCCGAGCAACTGGTCGACCGGCTCGAGGCAGAGCGCGATGTGCTGCGCCGCGCAGCGATCTTTGCCTTCGCGCAGGAGTTGGCGGCGATGCAACCGCTGCTCGCCGACTTTCTGCGCCGTGTCTTCTCCGGCGGCGGCGCGGTCGAGGTGGCTGCGCGGGTGCGAGGCGTGTATTACACCAGCGGCACGCAGGAAGGCTCGCCGATAGACCGCGTGATGGGTGCACTCGGGCGTTCGTTCGGCATCGAGGCCCGGCGCGCGGTGGCTGCCGGCGCCAAAGGCAAGAGTTTTTTCCTGCACCGCCTGCTGCGCGATGTCGTCTTTGCCGAGCGTGGGCTGGGCACGGTCGACGCGCGTGCCGAGGCCCGGCGACGTGGCTTGCGTCTGGGCGCGCTGGCGTCGATCGTGATCGCGAGCAGCGTCCTGGTGGTCGGTTGGGCTGTCAGTCGCGCGCGCAACCTGGCGCACGCCGATGAAGTCGCAGCGCGTCTGCCGGCATTGGAGAAGGCCGTCGCCGGCCTGCCGGCAGCCGGCGGCGTGGATGTGGCGCCGCTGCCTGGCGTGTTGACACAGGTGCGCGATGCTGCCCACTCGAGCAGCTTCGACATCGCAACGCCTGCGCTGCTCAATGGCTTGGGGCTGTACCAGGGCGACAAGCTGGACGCCGGCGCGCAGCTGGCTTACCACCAGCTGCTGGAAAAGGCCCTTGCACCGCGCATCGCGCGGCGCCTCGAAGAGCGTCTTCGGGCGTCGAACAAAGACCAGCTCGAGAATGCCTATGAATCGCTCAAGTTCTACCTCATGCTGCACACGCCGGACCGTTTCGATCCGGCTGCGCTCAAGCCCTGGGTCATGGACGACTGGGTGGCCAACTACGAGCGCAGCCTGGCGCCGGAGCAGATCAAGGCGCTGGAACAGCATCTCGACGCGCTGCTTGCGCTGGGGCCGCCGAAGGCCGCGCAGCCGATTGACGAGGCGCTTGTCGCCTCGGTGCGGGAGATGCTCGTTCCGTTCTCGACCGAGTACCTCGCCTACCAGCGCATCAAGCGCCAGGTCCCGGCCGAGGCGCAGCCCGAATTCAGCGTGGCTCGTGCCGGTGGTCCGAACGCAGCGCAGGTTTTCGAGCGCGCCAGCGGCGCACCACTGACCAAGGGCGTGCCCGGGTTTTTCACTCGCGATGGCTACCGCAAGCAACTGCTGCCTGCGGTGCAGCAGGCCGTGGTGCAACTTGCGCGTGAGGAGCCCTGGTTGCGTGGCACCAAGGCGGATGCTTCGCGCCTGAAGGACACGCTGCCCGGCGGCGCGTTGTCCGACCGCGTGCGCCGGCTGTATTTCGAGGAGTACATCAAGACCTGGGATGCGTACCTTGCCGACGTGCGGCTGGTGCGGCTGGCCGGTCTGGAGCGAAGTATCGCCGTGGCACGGATCGTCTCCGGTGCCGACTCACCATTGGCGGCCTACTTGCGTGGCGTCGCTGCGGAGACCACGCTGGTGCCGCCGCCTGCGGCGCCGAGCGCGCTCGACAAGGTGACCGACAAGGCCAAGGCCGACTTGAAAAGCGCCACCGGCGGGCCACTGGCCAGCGGGCCGCCTCTCGAACGCATGGTCGACGACCACTTCGCGAGCTTGAGGCGCCAGCTCGAAGGTCAGCCGGCGCCGATCGACGAAACGCTGAAACTGTTCAACGAGATCTACCTTCAGCTGAGTGCAGTGGACGCAGCGAAGAAGAGCAAGTCGCCACCGCCGCCCAGCGCAGGCGCCGAGCGCATCAAGGCCGTCGCCGGGCAACTCCCCGAGCCGGTTGGCACGATGCTGACCGAGTTGGCCGACGCCGGAACCAGCCAGACCCAAGGTGCCATCTACACCGGGCTGAGCGCTGAGCTCAAGCCGATTGCCGAGTTCTGCAACCGGGCCATTGCCGGGCGTTATCCCTTTGCCGCTGGCGCCAGCGCGGACGTGCCGCCCGAGGACTTCGGCCGCTTCTTCGGCGCCGGCGGTCTGATGGACGACTTCTATCAGAAGCGGCTGTCGGAGCTGGTCGATACGACGAGGCCCACGTGGGCCTACAAGCCCTTGCCTGACGGCACGCGACGTGCGACACCCGCCGCGCTGGTCAACTTCCAGTACGCCGCGCGCATCCGCGAGGCGTTCTTCCGCAGCGGTGGCCTGTCACCCAGCGTCAAGCTCGAATTGCGTGTGCTCGAACTCGGCGAAGGGTTGAAAGACCTGACGATCGACATCGACGGTCAGGCTCAGAAGCTGGCACTGGGCGCGCCCTCGGTGATCCTGACCGCACCGAGTCCGCGCAACGCGTCGCAGTTGCGCCTGACGAGCAGCCTGGGCGGCCCGCCGTTGCAGTTCGAAGGCCCCTGGGCACTGTTCCGCTTGTTCGATCGCTTCGAAGTCCAACCCACGGGGCGCGCGGAGAAGGTCATCGTGGTGATGAACCTGGAAGGCAAACGCGCCCGGGTCGAGGTCACGGCCGGCAGCGTTTTCAACCCCTTCCGGATGCGCGAAGTGCAGCAGTTCCGCTGCCCTTCGACGCTCTGAGGCAGGCGGGCTTGGCACATCTGCCGCTGCCGGGTTGGCACGGCAAGCTGCCGGCACAGGGAGATTTCGTGTCGCGCCGCCTGGACCGGGACTACATTGAACTGTGGGATCAATGGCTGTCCGAAGGCATGATCGCGTTGCGCGAGCAGCTCGGTGCGGCCTGGCTGGATGCTTATCTGGCCAGTCCCAGCTGGCGCTTCCTGCTCATGCCCGGCGTGCTCGCCGGCTCGCTCGGAGGCTCGGCCTGGGCGGGGGTGCTGATGCCGTCCGTCGACCGGGTCGGGCGCTACTTTCCGTTCACGCTCGTGCAGCCGCTCGATGCCAGACTTGTGTCGACTGCGCAGATGCCGGCCCTGTGGCATTGGCTCGAACGGATTGATGGCCTGGCGGCCGATGCTTTGCACGAGGAATGGGACGTCGAGCGGTTGGAGACAGAACTCGCGAGCAACGGCGGCCCGGATTTGCTGGCCGATGACGTACTGCCGGCTTGTGAGCCACTGCAAGCGGGCGTGTTGACGCCGACCGTGCTGACGCCCGAACTCGACCCGGCGGGATGGATCGCCCTGGAGGCGCACGCACTGTGGGGCCAGCATGCGGCAGGGGTCGCCTATTGGTACGCCCACGCGCAGGACAGCGCGCCACGCTGGCTGCTTTCGCGCGGCCTGCCCGTCGGCGCGGCGATGGCCGGGCTGTTTGGCGGAGCCGGGCCATGAGCCGAATTCAGGCATAGCGCCGCCCGCCATCAGGCCGAGGCCGCGCCTTGTGTGGGATCTGTGACAACAGCGGCGCGAATTCGAGGCGAGGCGCCGGTGTCAGGCGCCTCGCCCATGGGTACAGAATGCAGCCACCCGACTCGAGAGTGCCTACCGAACATGAGTCTTCCCGACAGCGATGACGACCGCACGGTGATCCGGCCGATCACGGCCAGTCCGGCTGTGGCAGCGCCCGCCGCAGCCGCGGCTCACGAGGGTGGCAGCACGGCATTGCCCATCGGCACCATCCTCGGCGAATTCGAGATCGTCGGCATCGTCGGCGAGGGCGGTTTCGGCATCGTCTATGTCGCACTCGACCGATCGCTGCACCGGCGTGTCGCGCTCAAGGAGTACATGCCCTCGGGGCTGGCCGCGCGCACCAATGGGCAACATGTTTCCGTCAAGTCCGACCGTCACCTCGAGACGTTCGACACGGGTCTGAAAAGCTTTGTCAACGAGGCGCGGCTGCTGGCGCATTTCGATCATCCGGCGCTGGTAAAGGTGCACCGCTTTTGGGAAGCCAATGGCACCGCCTACATGGTGATGCCGCTGTACGAGGGCATGACCTTGAAGGATGCGTTGCGCCAGTACGGCGCGCCGCCCCCGGAGCCGCTGCTGATGTCCCTGCTCGGGCCGCTGACCGAAGCGCTCACGGTGCTGCATGCGCAACAGTGCTACCACCGCGACATCGCACCCGACAACATCATGCTGTTGACTGCCAACGGCCAACCTGTACTTCTGGATTTCGGCGCTGCGCGGCGCGTCATCGGCGACATGACCCAGGCCCTGACGGTGATCCTCAAACCGGGCTACGCGCCACTCGAGCAGTACGCGGAAACACCGGGGATGAAGCAGGGGCCGTGGACGGATGTCTATGCCCTGGCCGCGGTCGTTTACTTCGCGATCGCCCAGCGTGCGCCACCGCCGGCCGTTGGACGGCTCGTGGACGACCAGCTGGAGCCGCTGGCGCGACTGGCGGCAGGCCGCTACAGCGAGCGATTGCTGCAGGCGGTTGACCGCGCGCTCGGCGTTCGGCCCCAAGACCGCACGCAGTCGATCGACGAGTTTCGCGAGCAGCTGGGATTCGCGCCGCACATCCCGGCTCGTGAGAGTGGTTGGTCGCAGTTCGAAGACTCGGCCTCGGTGGCCACACCGTCGGGCTGGCACACCACGACGGGCACCCACGCGGCGCAGCCGGCCACTGCGGGCAAAGGCACCGCGGGCGGGCGCGCCGGCACGCGCGTTTGGCTGGGGGCCGCAGCGGTCGCGGCGATCGCTGCGGCTGCGGGCGCGTATTACGCGTTCAGGCCTGACCCCACGCCCGCGGTGGCCTCTGTGACTGCGCCTGCTGCGGCGCCGGAAGCGGCGGTTGCTGCTGCTCCGCCCCCAGCTGCAGTGGGCAACGCCGTGCCGCTCACTCAGCCGGCGCCCAGCCCAACCACTCCGTCGGCAGCGCCCTTGCCCCCGGCAACGCCGCTGAGCATCGATGACCACTTCAGCAACATCGTGCAGGCGCAAACATCAGGCTTCGCAGTTGAAGCGTCGCCCGCGCGCCGCGAGCTGCGCATCGGCAAGGACCGCCTGTCGTTCAGCGTCAAGTCGGCACGTGCCGGGTATGTCTATGTGCTGTTGGCCGACACCAATGGGTTGTTGCTGCTGTTCTTTCCCAACAGCCAGGCAAGCGACAACGCGATTCGAGCGGGCCAGACCATGACCTTGCCGCAGAAGAACTGGCCACTGGACACCTTGGAGCCACCAGGCGCCGAACGCTTCCTGGTGATCGTCTCGGAGCACCAGCGCGACTTTTCTTCGCTCGGGCAGAAGCCGCAGGGAATGTTCATGGAGCTGGATCCCGGCCTCGCCGGCACAGGCGTATCGAAGGCATCGGCAACCAGCTCTGCCGTGCCGGGCCGCGCCAAATGCGACGCTGCGAACTGCGATGTCTACGGCGCCGCGCGCTTCGACGTCGAGGTTGTGCGTTAGCCTGCCCCCCGATCCCGGGGCCCGTGCAGCGGGCGTGAAAACCGCCGGGCCCTTGAATGCACCTTGGCAGGGTGTTGCGGAGGCAGTAACCTTGCTCGATGCGAAGGCATCACGAAATCGCAGTGACCGCCGCGCGCATCAGGTGTTCGATGGCAAGGGGAATGACATGACACGGATTTCGCTTTTTCTGGCAATCGCGGTCGCGGCAACGAGTCTGCAGTGCGCGGCGCAGGCGCAAGGGCCGGTCCTCGGCGGCAAACAGGTCACTGAATCGGCGCTGATCCGGGCCCTGGAAATCGACGGACCCGCGGCGTCCACCGATGGCGTCACGCGCAGTTTCGGCCCGGCACAGAAGGCGGCCCGGCGCCCGGCCGCCAGCGGCGCCGGCAAGGCCAACCTGCTGATGACGTTTGCGGTGGAATCCGCGGAACTCACGCCCGAGACGATCTCGATTCTGGACACGGTGGCCAAGGCGCTGCAATCGGACCAGCTTGCCGGATTCACCTTCAAGATCGAGGGCCACGCCGATCCGCGCGGTTCGGACGACCTGAACTTGCGCCTCTCGGAGCTGAGGGCCGCGGCTGTCGTCAACTACCTCGTCACCCGTCACGGCATCCTCCCGGAACGGCTGATGCCGATCGGCAAGGGCTCCAACGAGCTGATGGACACCAAAAATCCCGATGCCGCTGTGAACCGCCGCGTGACGATCGTCACCGAGCGCGGTTGATCCGCTGCACCGCAGCCCCGCACCGTCGAAGGTCGGGGCTGCGTGCCGGCAAGTTGTTATTGGCGCGGAGCCAGTTCGCGCAGTTCGAACAAATAGTCCGATCCAGCCTGGTGTCCGGCCGTCAGTGCAGCGCCGTAGCGGGGCCGCTGCGGCAGTTTTCTTGCCACCGCAAAGCGCACGCGTTCGAACACGTTGCCACCCGCTTGCCAACTGGGAACCTGTTGCAAGGCCTGCATCAGGCTGAAGGCAAACGGCGAGTGCCCGGACTGGCCCTCATCGAAGACCGGTTCGTTGCCGCCTGATGTCATGACGACGGCGGCGCGGTGGCTCAACAGGGCCTCGGCATTCACGCCAGCAGGTGAGGGCCTGATGCGCTCATTGGACACCAGGGACCCCGAAAAGCAGCTGTCGGAAACCAGCGCGACCTGCGAGCCGCCGAACAGGGCGATCAGCTTGCCGATATCCGAGTTGGACAGCCAAGTCTCCGGTTTGGTGGCATCGGCATCGGCAGGAAGCCAGTAGCCCAAGCCGGTGGCCGGCACAAGTTGCCCGTGGCCCGCGTAGTACACAACGATCGAATCCTTGGGCCCGACCTGGGCCGCAACCAGGTTGAGCGTGCGGATGATCGACGACTTGGTCGCGTTCTGCAGCAAGACCGTCTCGTAGCCGAGGTTGTTGCTAAAGATCGTCGCCAGGGCGCGCGCGTCGGAGACGGCGTTGCCCAGTTTCGGAATGCGTGAGTCGGCATAGATGTCGCCGCCGATGAGCACGGCGATCTTGCGGTTGATCTGGGGCAGGACTGCATTCTTGATCGGGCGTTTGCCCGTCGCCAGCAATTCTGCGATCGCCGCTGAAACGGTTGCGGATTCGGCCGCAGCGCCGGCAGGCGCTTTTGCCGTCGCAGGGGCAGCAGCCGGGGCTGCAGGGGCGGGTGCTGCAGCCGGCTCCGGCGGGGGGGTCGCGGCAGGTGCCGCGGGCGGCGGGGCGACGGGCGCGGCACCCATCCGCTCGACAGACTGGCCGGAGGCCACCTCCTGCTTGAGCCCCTCGGTGATGAGGCAACTCCCCGTTGCGGCCTGCGTTGCAGTCACGCATTGGGGAACGTCTGCCAGCGTCGGGTCGCGCGCGAGTTTGTCGATGGCCTCGCCGAAAAGCTGTTCCTTGTACTTTTCCCTGGCCGTGAACAACGATGCCAGGGTTTCGAGCGACAGCTGTGAAATCGGAATGCCGCGAAACGACGTGCTGCCGTCGGACGGATTGACCTGCAGCCACTGGCTGACGTCGACCGTGCGCCCTTGCGTGGGGCTGGTCGTTGCCGGCGGCAGCGCGACGAACTTGACGCCGTCCCTCAATCCGACAGTCGTCTCCGGAGGTACTTCGGTCGGTGGCAATACAACCAGCGCCGTTGCGTTGGAGGGCGCCTGGCTGAACACATAGTTCATCGCCGACAAGCCGAAGCCCTGAATCGCGTAGTTGCCGGGCGCAGTGAAGGTACCGGTCGACGCGGCGAACATCAGCGATCCGGTGGTCGCATTCTGCAGCGTGTCCTCGCCGACGAAGCCGGTCACGGTGCCCGTGAACGGGGGCGCAGGCAGCCCCAGCAGCAAGGTCTGCGGCTGGGCCACGTAAGTCAGGTTGGCCCGATCGATGTCGGCGGTGGTGGTGAACACGCCGCTGGCCAGCGCGTAGTTGCCGGCCAGGCCGCCGTTGGCGCCGTCAGCCAGTGTCGCGGTGCCAGTGACTGTCTTGCCGCTGCCAGCGTCCTTGGAGTCGAATTGGGCATTTCCGCTTCTCAACGTCAGGCCCTCGGTGCCGACCAAGCCGGCGAGGGCACCACCGCCGATGGTTGCAACCGTGTTGCCGTCGTAGACCTTGTTGTCCGCGACCACGCCGCTGAGCGTCAGCGGCCTGCGCGTGATGTCGGCACTGGTGGTGAACGTTGCGCTGGCCAGCGAGTAGTTTCCAGCCAGGCCGCCGTTGGCGCCGTCGGCCAGCATCACGGTGCCGATGACGCTCTTGCCGACACCGACGTGCCTGGTATCGAACTGGCCGTTGCCGGTGGCCAGCGTCAAGCTCTCGGAACCGACCAGGCCAGCGAGCGCGCCTCCGCTCAGTGTCGCGGTGGTGGTGCCGTCGTAAACCTTGTTGGCAGCGGTCACGCTGCTGAGCGTGAGCGACTTGGGCGTGATATTGGCCGTGGTCGTGACCGCGCTGCTGGCCAGCGAGTAGTTGCCGGCCAAGCCGCCGTTGGCACCGTTGGCCAACGCCAAAGTGCCTGTGACGGTCTTGCCATTGCCTGCGTCCTTGGTATCGAACTGGCCGCTGAGGGAGCCGAGTGTCAGGCTCTCGACGCCGACCAGGCCGACGAGCGTGCCGCCGGCGAGCGTGGCGACGGTGGTGCCGTCGTACAGCTTGTTGGCCGCGGTGACGCCGCTGAGCGTCAGTGGCCTGGGCGTGATATTGGCGCTTGCGGTGAAGGCGCCGCTGGCCAGCAAGTAGTTGCCGGCCAGACCGCCGTTGGCCCCGTCGGCCAGCGTTGCGGTGCCAGTGACGGTCTTTGCGATGCCAACATCCTTGGTGTCGAACTGGCTGTTGCCGCTGGTCAGCGTCAGGCTCTCGGCGCCGACCAGGCCGGCGAGCACACCGCCACTGATGGTGGCCACGGTATTGCCGTCGTAAACCTTGTTGGCCGCAACCGCACCGCTGAGCGTCAGCGGGGCGCGGGCTACGTCACCCGACAACGTGAAAGGGCTGCCGAGCGCGCCGTAGCCGTAAACGGGCCGGCCCTGGGCATCGATCGCCTGGACCGGCGCGCCAGCAGGGAACAAGGCGATCGTCTTTCCGGTGCCGGCGTTCGGGTCGCCAAAACGACCGAATATCTGGTCGCCGTTGATGGCTCCCTGGATCCGCTGGAAACCGGACACATTGATCAGGGTGCTGCCATCGTAGGTCTTGACAATGGGTTGGCCCCCGGACGCCGCGGACAGCTGCGGCGCCAGACTGAACAGCAGCAGGTTCTGGTCTGCAACGGCCGGAGTGCCAGTCGACGGGTAGGTCGTGTTGTAGAACGTCGCGCCATGCACCAGGCCACCGGCGTCGAAGTTGTTGCTGTCCGTGGGGTCGGTGGCGTACACCAGCCAGCGGCCGTTGGGTGTGTTGAGCGCGCCGCTGCCTGCAGAGTTCAGCATCGTGGTCGTGTTGGTGGCAGCGGCGGCGCCTGCAATCACGATCGCGTTGCCGGGAGCAGACGCCTCGAGGTGCGCAACAGTCGGCGTGCACTGGACACAGTCTTCGACGTTGAGTGCAAGGTCGTCCGTTCGCACGGTGATCGTGCCGCCGGCGGTGACGCTGTCGTCCAGTTGAACAAAACCGCCGACGCCGGTCAGCAGGTTGATGGCACCGGTCGAACTCAGCGGCGAAGAAGCCAGCGCGATGTATCCGCCGGCGCCGGTGGCCGACAGTCCAAGCGCGCCACCGGCGCTCACTGACGATCTGTCAACGGCGATGAAACCGTCGGCGCCGTTCGCGGAGATTGTCATCGCACCACCGGACTGCAAGGTCGAGCCGCCGCTGACGTCGACGCCACTCTGAGCGCCGGATGCATTCAGGCTGAAACTGCCCTGCGACGACAGCCTCGACGCGTCGGCGCCGATGTCGCCGGCGGGGGCAGTTGCGGTCAGGGTCGTCCCTGCACTCACCGTGGAATTGTCCAGGGCGAGGGCCCACACCGGGCTTGATCCGGCCAATGTTATGCCGCCGCTCGCTGTGAGCGATGCGCCGTTGAGAAAGAAGCCGACAACATCACTCTCGGTGCTGTTGATGCTGCCGTTGACGGCGATGCTGCTTGCCGACACCGAGCTGTCACGAAAGATATTCACGCCGCGCGGGTAGAACCCGAGGCCCGTGTCTTGATCGAGCAGGAAGCTGCCGTTCGATGTGCCCGACCCGTTGATGGTCACCGCGCCACCGGGTGCACTCAGCGTCGAGTTCGCGATGCGTGTGCCCGCCGCGCCCTGCTCGCTGTCGACCCATCCCTGCAACAGTATCGAGCCGGCCTGGATGGTCGAATCTTTCAGTTCGACGCCAGAGGGAAAGAACCCGGTTGTTGACGATGTTTGCTCGCCAGACTGGGCGATGCTCGCACCGCTGACGACGACGCTGCCGTTGAGGGCGTCGACTAGGGAGTTGGAGATCGATACGCCGCTGACACGAAAGTCCGCTCCCTCGCCCAGGTCGTAACCCACGGCCGCAGCGAACGGCGCAGTGCCATGCGCGCCGACGGCCGTTGGCGCGCCACCGATGTTGATGGCGCCGCCGCGGCTGGACAGCCTCGAGTCTTCGATCAGCACCGCGCCCACAGCCGCGGAACCATTGGCGGCAGACAGCGTAATAGCCATCGGCGCGCTGGTGCTTTCAATGACCGAGCCGCCCGTGATCTCGATGTTGCGGCTCGCCGTCAGCGTCAGGCTGACCGGGCTGCTCGGCGCGGCGCTGATGGTGGCCTGGTACATACGGATATCGCCCGGCTGCGAATTCAACCCTGCGGACGATGTCGTGATCGACACGTTGTTGCCGCTGTTGAGCGCGCCCTCGATCGTCGCCGTGGTGATCGTCGCGCCGTCGTCGGTGGTGGTGAAGTTCGGCCCGCTCGAGATGTTGTAGTCGTAGATGCCGTCTACGATGTCGATATCGTTCGGGTCCAGCAGCCAGCGCCCCCCACGCCCCCTGGGCGCCGTGGTCAGGATCGATGACGGGCGCGCGTCGAGCCATCCGCCAGAGGTCTCGACGAGGCCGCCGTCACCGCCCTGTGCACCGCCGCGCGCACTGAACCGCCCGTAGGCGCGGGTCGCCTGATCACTCCAGACGATGACGCGGCCGCCGTCGCCGCGCTGCAGTCGCGTCCGCCGCCAAGCTTGCCGTCGGCGCGATGTAGGTGGCCTCGGCGTTGGCAACGCGGTTGTCCTGGCCCTGCGCGCCGCCGCCGACCAGGACTTCGCCGCCACCGATTGCGCCGGACGCGTCGATGGAGCCGCCGTCCAGCACACCGACGTGACGGCCGGTCGAGCGTGACCCGGCCGCCGGCGCCGGCCGATGCGGTTGCTGCGACGTTGCCGGCCACCAGCGTGGTGCCGGCCCCGCCGTCCAGCGAGACCCGACCTGCGCTTGCGCCACTGGCGCTGGTGATGCTGCCCGCAGCCAGGTTCATCGATTCGCTGGACTGCAACCGCACCTCGCCGCCGGCGCCTTGGCCGACGGCATCGGCGCGCACGATGCCCTGTTGATTGACGATGGCTGCCTGGATGTCGATGCGCCCGCCGGCAACCAGCACGCTGCCGAGGTTGAGCGCCTCGCCTTGCGGCGCGGTCACGCGCAGCGCCAGGTTCGGCGCCCCGGTGTCCACAAGGTCGATGCTCTGCCCGGCTGCCAACAGCACCTGCCCGCCCGGTGCTTCGATCAGCCCCTCGTTGCGCACGCCGCCCTCGCCGGCGAGCAATGCGACCTGACCGCCCAGCGTCGTGCGCAACTGACCCTGATTGATGACGGCAGCGCTGCTGCCGCCGGCAAGACTGTTGGTGAGCTGGAAGCGCCCGGCGAGCCAATCGCGATCATTGACGTTGAGCGTCGAGGCCACCAGGCCCGCCACGTCGACCCGCGCATCGCGCCCGAACAGCACCCCGTTGGGATTCAGAAGCCAGACCTTGCCGTTGCTGCTGAGGCTGCCGAAGATCCGCGAGGGGTCGTTGCCGAGCACGCGGTTGAGTACTTGGCTGCTGACGCTGGGCTGGTCGAAGCGAACGGCGTTTGCCGTGCCGACCGAAAAGGTCTGCCAATTGAGGATGGCGTTGTTCGAATTGGTGACCGTCATGCGATCGCCGGAGGTGACGATCGTGGCCTGCCCGTGTACGACCGATCCACCCGTGGGCAAGATGACCGACTGCGCCCACGCTGCATTGGTGGTGATCGACAGCAGCGATGCGCTGGCCAGCGCCAACGCCAGCCGGCTCGGCTTCAAGCGCATTGTCGAGCGCAGGCGCAGGGCAGCGCCGCTTGCGTTCGTGGAGCGTGCCGGGTGTGGGTGCTGGCGCATTCGATTTCTCCGGTCAGGTGGTCAAAAGGTGTAGCTCAGGGCGACATGCGCGCGGGTGTCGTTCTTGTCCGTTTGCGCCGCGGGCTTGAGAGCAGTGGCAATGAACAACTGTCCGCCGAGATTGCCGACCATCCATTGCGTGCCCAGCCCCGCGGAACTCAGAGTGCAGGTGCTTCGGGTGCCGAGGCAGGGGGTGCCGAGCCGATTTTCGACATGCCCGCCGTCGATGAAGACCAGCGGACGCAGCGTTCCATCGATGCCGAAGTGGCTCGCAAGATCAGGCCCGAACAGTTCGAACGCTGCGGACGCACCGCGGTCACCAGCGAGCTCCCGTTCCTCGTAGCCGCGCACTGAAGCGGTCCCGCCGATGCCGAATTGTTCTCCCGGAATCAGTCCGTCCGCCGTGTACTGGCCATTGAGCCGCGCGCGGAGCTGCCAGTCTTCGGCAACGTCAACCGTTGCGTTGGTCACCAGCCGCAGCAGCGTGTAGCGCGGCTTGGAGCCGGGCCTCACCGCCTGGAATCGGCCGTCGCTCGATCGACCGCCGCCGAGTTGCAGGTTGTGATGCAGCGAGATGGTGGCGCCGACCGGTCTGCTGCCCCCGGTCTGCGCCGCATATTCGATCGAGATCGGCTGCACCGCGACGCTCTCGCCGCCCGCTCCGCACACGCCTGCCGGCAGCCCGGTGATGCCGCACTGGTTCAAGTAGGCGCGATGGTCGATGGTGGCGCTGACGCGCTGATCGATCTCCCCGAAGCGCGGCAGATAACGTGTGGCCCGCAGTCCGGCGAGATGGCCGCGGCCATTGAATCGCAAGTCGCCGGCCACGGTTGGGCTGTTGCCATCGATATCGGAGTAGGCGGCATAGGCGTCGATGACCGCGCGTTGCGCGTACAGCGGCACGCGATACCCGGCGCTGAGGACCAATACCGAACTGGGTTTGTCCGGCGAGGTCTGCAGGGCAGTCGACAGGATGTGATCCTGGTTCCACAGGTTGGCATGTTGCCAACCGACGCTGGCGCGCAAGTGACCTGTGCGCGAGTTGCCCGAATTGTCAAGACCCAAGAACCAGCGAGTAACCGGTCTTTCATGCACGGTAACTTTGGCGTCGATCTGACCGGCACTTTCCCCCGGCAACAGCAGCACTTCGACTTTCTTGGCCGGGTTCTCGTTGCTGATCTGGACTTCGGTATCGATACGCTTGAGTCGAGGTGTCGCGCCACTCACCAGCGACGTCAGAGCAGCACGAACGTTCGCTGCATCGAATTGCTGGTTGCCGGTCACCGTGACGCGGGCAAGACGCCCTTCGACGACCGCAATCGTCAAGACGCCACCGGACAAGGGCTGCTCCGGCAGGTACGCCACGATGCCGCCATAGCCGGCGCGCACGTACAGCTGCTGCACCGCTATGGCCGCCTGCCTGAGGTCGGCAAGAGTGCGCTCGCCTTTGAAGGTTGACAGCACGGCGTCGAGGCTGTCCTGCGGCAGCAAGGAGTTGCCCGTGACCTTGAACTCCCTGACAGCAACGCGAGCGTCTGCATTGGGCGCGGCGGCAGACGCAGGCCCACCTTGCGCTTCGGTCTGCGCACGCGCGGACACGGCCAGTCCGAGTGCGAGTCCGACCCAGATGCCAGCCAAAAGCGAATCATTGATCAGACGCTTGGCGCCGCGTTGCATTCTGAGGGCCTGCACTGCGGGTTCGGCACTGCGCACAGAGCCGCTACTTGTTCTTCTCACCTCGATGCCCCCGAATCCGTGGATCGAGAGAACGTACAGCATTCGTATCGCTTCGTAAATGACGCCTTTCCCTTGTGCCATCGGTGCCGAACACATGACCGTTCGCGCGGAGTGATCGATCGGCGTCAAGCAGCGTCAGCGTGTCGCCATTGGCAACGCGGACCACGCGACCGCAGATGAAGACAGTGCCGGAGTGAACCGCCCCGGGAATTGAGGAGGCTCCTTCGATCGAGAATGGAGCCATGATGAGGAAGTCCCCGAAGTTTTCCCCCGAAGTGCAGGAACGTGCAGTGCGCATGGTCTTCGATGCCAAGGACCAGCACCCGTCGTAGTGGGCGGCGATCGAGTCGATTGCCAGCAAGATCGGCTGCACAGGTGAGACGCTGCGCAAGTGGGTGCGCCAGGGCGAGCGTGACAGCGGCGCACGGCCAGGTCCGACCACCACCGAGCAGCAGCGCATCAAGGAGCTGGAGCGCGAGGTTCGCGAATTGCGCAAGACCAACGAGATCCTGAAGTTGGCCAGCGCGTATTTCGCGTCGTCGACCAGCCCCTCGGCAAGCCACTTGGCGACTTCCTTCTTCAGCCACGGCAGTTGTTTGGTCATGCCGGCTCCCTCTGCGTCGACCGCGCAAACGGCTTGAGTATAGAAATATCAGTCGTGTCCGCTGTGGCAATTCACGTGCATTGCATCGGCAGGGTTTTCAGGGCAGGGTGGAACTCGCTCGTCGTCGACGGTGTTGCTCACGCCACAGGCGCTCCATGAGCACGCGGATCAATTCTTCAACGAGCACTTGGTCAGCCACCATTGCGACAGAATCCTTGGTAGTCCGCCGGGAGAAGCACAGCCCATGATCACACCCCTCCTGCCCACCTACGACGACGTCGTTGCCGCCGCGAAACGCATCGAAGGCCACGCCCACCGGACCCCGGTGATGACCTCGAGAACGATCAACGAGGAACTCGGCGCCGAGGTCTTCTTCAAGTGCGAGAACCTGCAGCGCATGGGTGCCTTCAAGTTCCGCGGTGCCTTCAACGCACTGTCGCGCTTCGATGTCAGCCAGCGCAAGGCCGGCGTCGTGGCCTTCTCCTCCGGCAACCATGCGCAGGCGATCGCCCTGTCGGCCAAGCTGCTGGGCATCCCCGCCACCATCGTCATGCCGCACGACGCACCCGCCGCGAAGGTCGCAGCGACCAAGGGCTACGGAGGCCAGGTCGTGGTCTATGACCGTTACACCGAGGATCGAGAGCAGATCGGCCGCCGGCTGGCGCAAGAGCATGGCCTGACCCTGATCCCGCCCTACGACCATGCCGACGTGATCGCCGGGCAGGGCACGGCCGCCAAGGAGATGCTGGAGGAGGTGGGGCACCTGGATGCGCTGTTCGTCTGCCTGGGCGGCGGCGGCCTGTTGTCGGGTTCGGCGCTGGCTGTTCGCGCCCTCGCGAAGGATTGCAAGCTGTATGGCGTCGAGCCCGCGGCGGGCGACGACGGACAACGCTCATTGCGCTCGGGCGAGATCGTGCACATCGATACGCCAAAGACCATCGCCGACGGCGCACAGACCCAACATCTGGGCAAACTCACGTTCGCGATCATCCGTCGCGATGTCGACGACATCCTGACGGTCACCGACGCCCAACTGGTCGACGCCATGCGTTTCTTCGCCACGCGCATGAAGCTGGTGGTCGAGCCCACCGGATGCCTGGGGCTGGCCGCGGCGCGTGAGCTGACGTCTCAACTGCGTGGCCAGCGCGTCGGTGTCATCGTGAGCGGGGGCAATGTTGATCTTGAACGCTTCTGCAGCCTGCTGAGCAACTGATCGTCTTCAACGCCTAGAGCGGTCTGGCCCGCCGCTCGTTGAGTGCGTTGTGTTCGCGGGCGACGGACAGCCTCACTGCCGCGGGCCGAGCATCACGTGCGCGTTGCGCTGTCGGCGAGACGCTCGCCGAAGCCGTCGCCGTCAACGCCGGCGCCTCGCTCGGTCGCGATCCAGGGATCGGATCTCCGACCCTCGGCCACGCACTGGGCATCGCGGGCATGCGCACCTGGCGCGTTCGCGGCTTCCCGCTGACGTTCTGGTACTTCGAACGGGAAGCCCACGTCGATGTCGCTCGTCTGGTGGGACAGCGCCAGGATGCGACGGGCATTGACGTGGGCGAACCTTAGCCACGGTCGGACCTCGTGATCGCGCCACTCGCCGGCTCGATGGCGCGCGGCAGGGATCGCAGGTTCGAACCCTGCACCGCCCACCAAGAAGAATCTACGAATTGCGGCGCCTGCGGGCGCCGGTTTCGCCCAGCATCGAACGTGTCGCGATTGGCTCGCTTGTATCTGGTCCGACGCCCCGATCTTTCTTGACGCAGCGCAAGCATCGGTGGCTGCGCTGCGCCTAGTCTGGCTGGAGTACGCATGTGGATGCACGCAGCCAGGAAACCAGCCATGAGCCAGGACCCTCCGACGCCTGATCCGGCCGTTGCGGACACGCCGCTGAGCAATTTCTCGCAATGCCACGTCGGCATCACGCGGCAACTGCAGCTGTTGGCAGAACTGCCGCCATTGCTGGAGCCCGCTGCGCGGGCGCGGCGGATCGCACGTGACACCGTCGCCTTCTTTCGCAGTGCCGTCCACGAACACCATGCCGAAGAAGAGCGCGAGTTGTTTCCGGCGGTGCTGGCCAGCGCGAAGCGCGGCCCTGAACGCGACGCGGTCCAGGTCATGGTGGACCGGCTGGTGGCAGAGCACCGACAGATCGAGGCCATGTGGTCGCGCCTGGAGCCGGCGCTGCAGGCGGTGGGCAAGGGCCATGACACCGACATCGACGCTGCTGCCGTGCAAAGGCTGGTCGATACCTACATCGGCCACGCGCGCTACGAGGAGCAGGAGTTCCTGCCCTTGTCGCAGACTGTGCTCAGTCGCGACAGCAACCACATGGCGGCGCTCGGTTTGTCCTTGCACCTGCGGCACGCCGTGCCGGCGATGCTCGAACGCCACGGGCACCGCATCTGAGGCTGCCGCCTCTGGCCGGCGCGCGACGGATCGCCGGCCATGCCGGGTGCGTGTGCGAAATTGCGCCACGATCGGTGCCGGATAATGCGCAGGCGAGGCGGCGGAACTTTGGCCGCGGCGAACCGTTGCGCCGATGCCCCGCGCGTTCGCCGCAGCCGCAGCGACCCTTGCTGAGCGACCCATCACCCGCGGCCCCGGCGCCACGACCCACTGGATTTTCGATCGCCGATTCAACACTCAACAGGAGACGAACATGAAAGTCCGATTCAAGACGCTGCTCGGCGCCCTCGCGTTGGCGGCCGCCGCACCGGCCGCCTTCGCTGCCGACGTGACGCTGCGCTTCCACCAACTGCTGCCGCCGCAGGCCACCATTCCCAAGCTGGCCATCGAGCCCTGGGCGAAGAAAGTCGAGAAGGACAGCGGCGGCAGGATCAAGGTCCAGCTGTTCCCCAGCATGCAACTCGGCGGCAAGCCGCCCGAGCTGTTCGACCAGGCCAAGGACGGTGTCGTCGACCTCATCTGGACGGTGCTCGGCTACACCCCGGGGCGTTTTCCGAAGAGCGAGGTCTTCGAGCTGCCGTTCTCGGTCGGCAATGCCGAAGCGGGCTCGCGTGCGTTCCACGCCTTCGTCGAAAAGAACGCCATGGACGAGTTCAAGGACGTCAAGCTGATCGCCGCCCACGTCCACGGCCCCGGCCTGTTCCACAGCAAGGATCCGATCACCAAGCTCGAGGACCTGAAAGGCATGAAGGTGCGCGGCGGCTCGCGCGTCATCAACATCATGCTCGAGCAGCTCGGCGCCACGCCTGTGGGCTTGCCGGTGCCCGCCGTCGGCGAGGCGTTGTCCAAGGGTGTCATCAGCGCCACCACGATTCCTTGGGAAGTGGTGCCGGCGCTCAAGGTCGAGCAGATCGTTCACAACCACACCACCTTCGCCGGCGACAAGGGCCTGTACACCCAGACCTTTGCGGTCGTGATGAACAAGGGCGCCTATGACAAGCTGCCGGCCGACCTGAAGAAGGTCATCGACACCAACAGCGGCATCGAGACGGCCGCGATGTTCGGCCGTGCGATGGATGCCGGCGACATCTCCGGCCTGGCGGCGGCAAAGAAAGCCGGCAACAAGATCATCGCCCTCGACGCTGCCGAAACCCAGCGCTGGGCGCGCGCCGCCGCCGGTGTGCGCGCCGCCTGGTACCAGCAGGCGGCCGAGAAGGGTATCGACGGGCCGAAGCTGGCCAGCGAAGCGGCAGCAACCATCGCCAAGTACCAGAAGAAGTAGGGCGCCGCTGCACGAAGTCACGTCGTGAGCAGCTTCATCTACCGGCTCAGCCAGACGATGGCCTGGGTCGGCGGCATCGTGCTCAGTGCATTGGCGCTGCTCAGCGTGGCCAGCATCGTCGGACGCACGCTCAGTGGATTCGGCCTCGGCCCGGTGCCGGGCGATTTCGAACTGGTCGAAGCCGGCACGGCGCTGGCCGTGTTCTGCTTCCTGCCCTGGGTGCACCTCAAGCGCGGCCACGCCATGGTCGATCTGCTCTGGAACGCCTACCCGGCGCCATTGAAGCGCGCACTGGAAACCGCAGCGGACCTGCTGATGCTGGTGGTCTGGGTGCTGCTGGTCTGGCGCATGGGACTGGCCACGCCATGATTACCGCGGCAATGCCGAGGTCACCTTCATCCTGCAGATGCCGGTGTGGTGGGGCTATGCGGCCTCGCTGGTGCCGGCCGCGATCGGCGTTGCCGTCTATGCCTGGCGCGTTCTCGAAGACCTGGGGCTGGTCTCGCCACCGCCAGGCTTCCACCTCGCGGCAGGCGAGCATTGATGGACTCGCTGCAACTTGCCGCCTGGTCGTTCCCGGTGCTGCTCGGGTTGATCTTCCTGCGCGTGCCGATCGGCCTGTCGATGCTGGCGCTGGGTCTGATCGGCTCGTGGCTGGTCTATGGCAGCGCCCCACCGCTGCTGAATCAGATGAAGACGATGGCCTACGGCAATTTCTCCAATGGGTCGCTGTCCGTCGTGCCGCTTGTTCCTGCTGATGGGGCAGTTCGCGTCGCTGGGCGGCATGTCGCAGGCGCTGTTCAAGGCCGCCGAGGCCTTCCTCGGCCACCGCAAGGGCGGCGTCGGCATGGCCGCCATCGGCGCCTGTGCCGGCTTCGGTTCGATCTGCGGCTCGTCGATGGCCACCGCGGCAACGATGGGCCAGGTTGCGCTGCCCGAACTCAAGCGCGCCGGTTATGCCGACAGCCTGGCCAGCGGTGCCTTGGCCGCCGGCGGCACGCTGGGCATCCTGATCCCGCCGTCGATCGTGCTGGTGATCTACGCCATCCTGGCCGAGCAGAACATCGCCAAGATGTTCGCCGCCGCCTTCGTCCCCGGCATCCTGGCCGCGCTCGGCTACATGGCGGTGATCAACCTGTCGGTGCGGCTCAATCCCCAAGCTGGCCGGCAGCATGGAACCCATGCCCTGGGCCGAGCGCTGGCAGGCGCTGGGCGCCGTGTGGCCGGTGCTGCTGATCTTCGTCGTCGTCATCGGCGGCATCTATGCCGGCATCTTCACGCCGACCGAAGGCGCGGCGGTCGGCGCCGCGGCCACCGGCCTGCTGGCCTGGCAGCGCGGCGGGCTCGATGGCGCCCGGTTGCGCGCGGCCTTCGAGGCCACCGGCAGCGGCACCGCGATGGTCTTCATGATCGTGCTCGGCGCGGCGGCCTACAACAGCTTCCTGGCGCTGTCGCAACTGCCGCAGGAACTGGCCGGCTGGGTCGGCGAGCAGGGCCTGGGCCCGTACGCCGTGCTGTCGGCGATCCTGCTTTTCTACCTGGTCTTCGGCTGCGTGATGGACTCGCTGTCGATGATCCTGCTGACGATCCCGATCTTCTTTCCGATGTTCGCCGGCCTGGACTTCGGCCTGCCGCCCGAGGAAGCCGCGATCTGGTTCGGCGTGCTGGTGCTGATCGTGGTCGAGGTCGGGCTGATCACGCCACCGGTGGGCATGAACCTGTTCGTCATCCAGTCGATGGCGCCCGACATCTCGATCCGCGACACCTATCGCGGCGTGCTGCCCTTCGTCGCCAGCGACCTGATCCGCGTCGTCGTGCTGGTGCTGTTCCCGGCGATCACGCTTGTTCGTGCTGCGGCTGTAGCGGCGCTCGAATCGAATTGCTATCGGTCGGACAGGCGCCGTCAAGGCTGATGCTCGCGGCCTAGAATCGTTTGGGCATTTGCACCATTGACCTGAAGGGATACGCCATGAGCGCCCGCTACGCGCTGCACGGCCCGGTGGCCGTCATCACCCTGGACAACCCGCCGGTCAACGGCCTGGGCTTCGACACGCGGCGCGGCATCGCCGACGGCGTGCAGCGCGCCAATGAAGATGCGGCGGTCAAGGCCATCGTCATCACCGGCGCCGGCAAGGCGTTCTCGGGCGGCGCCGACATCAAGGAATTCGGCTCGCCCAAGGCCATTGCCGAGCCGAACCTGCTGTCGTTGATCCGGCTGCTCGAAACCTCGTCCAAGCCGGTCGTCGCCGCCATCAACGGCACCGTGATGGGCGGTGGGCTCGAGCTGTCCTTGGGCTGCCATTACCGCGTCGCCGCAGCCAAGGTGGCGGTGGCACTGCCCGAGGTCAAGCTCGGCCTGGTGCCCGGCGCCGGCGGCACGTTGCGCCTGCCGCGCGTGCTCGGCGTCGAAACGGCGCTGAACATGATCGTCAGCGGCGAACCGGTGATGAGCGAGGTGCTGGCCGCGCAGCCGGGTCAGAAGCTGTTCGATCGCATGATCAACGGCGACCTCCTGGCCGGCGCGCTGGCGTTCGCAGCGGAAGTGGCCGATGCACGGCCGCTGCGGCGCGT
This sequence comes from uncultured beta proteobacterium, assembly GCA_963706685.1. GTDB lineage: Bacteria > Pseudomonadota > Gammaproteobacteria > Burkholderiales > Burkholderiaceae_C > CADEEN01. Next base: position 67,535 of record CAVPMY010000011.1, on the reverse strand, counting down.
GCGCGACATGCCGCTCGCGCACCCGAACCCCGACGCCTACTTCCAGTTCGCGCGCAACACCGTCAAGGCGATGGCCAGGCACTTTCCGGCGCCGGCCAGGTGCGTCGATTGCGTCGAGCAGGCGATGAAGTTGAAGTTCGACGACGGCATGCGCTACGAGCGCGAGACCTTCATGGCGCTGATGGCGACGCCCGAATCGCGTGCGCTGCGCCACGCCTTCTTCGCCGAGCGCGCGGCCAGCAAGATAGCCGACGTGCCCGACGACACGCCGCAGCGCGCGATCAACAAGGTGGCCGTGATCGGTGCCGGCACGATGGGCGGCGGCATCACGATGAACTTCCTCAACGCCGGCCTCCCGGTGACGATGCTGGAAATGCAACAGGAGGCGCTCGACCGCGGCCTGGCCACGATCCGCAAGAACTACGAGTCGCAGGTCAAGAAGGGCAAGCTCAAGCCCGACACCTACGAGCAGCGCATGGCGCTGTTGACGACCACGCTGTCCTACGACGACATCAAGGACGCCGACCTCGTCATCGAAGCCGTGTTCGAAGAGATGGGCGTCAAGGAGAAGGTCTTCAAGACGCTCGACGAGGTGATGAAGCCCGGTGCGATCCTGGCCAGCAACACCTGCACGCTCGACGTCAACAAAATCGCGGGCTTCACCAGGCGTCCGCAGGACGTCATCGGCCTGCACTTCTTCAGCCCGGCCAACGTCATGAAGCTGCTCGAAGTCGTGCGCGGCGAGAAGACGGCCAAGGACGTGCTGGCCACGGTGATGGCGCTGGCCAAGAAGATCAGGAAGACGGCGGTCGTCTCCGGCGTCTGCGACGGCTTCATCGGCAACCGCATGATCGAGCAGTACTCGCGGCAGGCCGGCTTCCTGCTCGAAGAAGGCTGCACGCCGGCGCAGGTCGACCGCGCGGTCGAGAAGTTCGGCTTCGCGATGGGGCCGTTCCGCATGGGCGACCTGGCCGGCAACGACATCGGCTGGGCGATCCGCAAGCGCCGCTATGTCGAAAAGCCGCACCTGCGCTACAGCAAGACCGCCGACCTGCTGTGCGAACTCGGCCGCTTCGGCCAGAAGACCGGCGCCGGCTGGTACGACTACGCGCCCGGCAAGCGCGACGCGATGCCGAGCAAGCTGGTCGAAGACATGATCGCCAAGCACCGTGTCGACCTCGGCATCGCGCCGCGCCGGATCGGCGACGACGAGATCGTGCACCGGCTGGTCTATTCGCTGGTCAACGAGGGCGCGAAGATCGTCGAAGAAGGCATCGCCGGCAAGGCCAGCGACATCGACATCGTCTACCTCACCGGCTACGGCTTTCCGCTCTGGCGCGGCGGGCCGATGTGCTACGCCGACGAGCAGGGCCTGTTCAACGTCGTGCAGATGATGAAGCACTTCGCCGCAGAACCCGCATGACGACGCGGCGTTCTGGCAGCCGGCGCCGCTGCTGGCGAAGCTGGCCGCCGAAGGCAAGACATTCACTGTCGAGGGCCACACCATGACCAACGCCGTCATCGTCTCCACCGCCCGCACGCCCCTGGCCAAGAGCTGGAAGGGCGCCTTCAACATGACCCACGGCGCCACGCTCGGCGGCCATGTCGTCAAGGCCGCCGTCGAGCGTGCGGGCATCGACCCGGGCGCGGTCGAAGACGTGCTGATGGGCTGCGCCAACCCCGAGGGCGCGACCGGCATGGAACATCGCGCGCCAGATCGCGCTGGCGCGCCGGCTTGCCGGTCAGCGTCGCCGGCGTCACCGTCAACCGCTTCTGCTCGAGCGGCCTGCAGACCATCGCGATGGCCGCGCAGCGCATCATCGCCGGCGAGGGCGATGTCTACGTGGCCGGCGGCGTCGAGAGCATCTCGTGCGTGCAGCAGGAGATGAACCTGCACATGTTCAAGGATCCGGCGCTCGATGCGCGCCAAGCCCGAGATCTACTGGAACATGCTGCAGACCGCCGAGCAGGTGGCCAAGCGCTACGGCGTCGCCAAGGAGCGCATGGACCGCTACGGCGCCGAGAGCCAGCAGAAGGCCTGCGCGGCGCAGGAAAAGGTCTGTTCAACGACGAGATCGCGCCGATCACCGTCACCGCCGGCGTGGCCGATGCGCAGCTCGGCCTGCGCAGCAAGGCAGGTCACCGTCAAGGCCGACGAAGGCCTGCGCCCCGGCACGACCTACGACGGCATCAAGGACATCCGCACCGCGGTGCCCGGCGGCGTCATCACCGCCGGCAATGCCAGCCAGTTCAGCGATGGCGCCGGCGCCTGTGCGGTGGTCAGCGAGACCTATGCGCAGCAGAAGGGCCTGAAGCCGCTCGGCCGCTTCCTCGGCTTTGCCGTCGCCGGCTGCGAGCCCGACGAGATGGGCATCGGCCCGGTGTTCGCCGTGCCCAAGGCTGCTCGAAGCGGCTCGGCCTGACGGTCAGCGACATCGACCTGTGGGAACTCAACGAGGCCTTCGCGGTGCAGGTGCTGTACTGCGCCGACAAGCTCGGCATTCCGTACGAGCGACTGAACGTCAACGGCGGCGCCATCGCCGTCGGCCACCCCTATGGCGTGAGCGGCCAGCGCCTGACCGGCCACGCGCTGATCGAAGGCAAGCGCCGCGGCGCGAAGAAGGTCGTCGTCACGATGTGCATCGGCGGCGGCATGGGCGCGGCGGGTGTGTTCGAGGTCTTGTGACGACGCCTGGCGTGCTGCGCACGCCCGAGGCGCGTTTCGATGGCCTGCCGGGCTACGCGTTCGCGCCGCACTACTTTGAACACAACGTCGAGCAGGAGGGCCTGCGCGTCCACTACGTCGACGAGGGCGCGCCGAAGGCCGAGGTCACCGCGCTCTGCCTGCACGGCAACCCGACATGGAGCTATCTGTACCGGCACATGATCCCGGTCTTCACCGCGGCCGGCCTGCGCGTGGTGGCGCCCGACCTGATCGGCTTCGGCCGCTCGGACAAACCTGCCGACGAGGCTGCCCACACCTGGGAACTGCACCGCGGCATGCTGCTGGCGCTGATCGAGCGCGCTCGAGCTGCGCAACGTGATGCTGGTGGTGCAGGACTGGGGCGGTCTGTTCGGCCTGACCCTGCCGATGGCGATGCCCGAGCGCATTCACCAGGCTGCTGGTCATGAACACGGCCATCGCCACCGGCCAGCTCAGCGACGGCTTTCGCCAGTGGCGCAGCTACTCGAACTCGCAACCCGATCTGCAGGTGGGCAAGCTGCTGCGGCGCGGCAAGCCCGACATGAGCGAGGCCGAGGCCGCAGCCTATGACGCACCGTTTCCCGACGCGACGTACAAGGCGGCCTTGCGCGCCTTCCCCAACCTCGTGCCCGACGGCGCCGATGCACCCGGCGCCGCGCTCGGCCGCGAGGCCCTGGGCTTCTGGCGCGAGCGCTGGGACGGCGACAGCTACATGGCCGTCGGCCTGCAAGACCCGGTGCTCGGCCCACCGGTGATGGCGGCGCTGGCGCGTGTGATCCGCGCCTGCCCGCCGCCGCTGGAGGTGCCTGAGGCCGGGCACTTCGTGCCCGAGTGGGGCGCGCCGATCGCTGCGGCAGCGTTGAAGCATTTCAGGCTCGGATGACGCCGGACCTTGCCACGCTGCGCAGCTTCTTTGCCAGCGCACCCTTCATGGTCGAACTGGGCATCGCGCCGATCGACGCCGCCGAAGGCCGCGTGGTCACGGCACTCACCGTGGCCGCCAGGCATGCCCAGCACACCGGCGTCGTCCACGCCGGCGTCATCGGCGCGATGGCCGATCACACCATGGGCGCCGCTGCGCAGACGATGGCGCCTGCCGGGCATTGGGTGTTGACCGCCGAGTTCAAGACCAGCCTGTTGCGCGCCGGCGCGCGGCCAGCGGCTCGAATGTGTCGGCGTCGTCGTCAAGGCGGGCCGCCAGCTGAGCTTCACCGAAGCCGAGGTCTTCGCCATCGACGGCGACGAGCGCACGCTGGTTGCCAAGGCGTCGGCAACGATGGCGGTGGTGAAGGCCTGACGGGCGATGCGAACGGACGGTTCGAGTTCAATGCAGGCGGCCGCGCCGACGTCTGCGCACTGACGATGCGCGCCACGATCGACTTCCTCTTGCACGACTGGCTCCAGGTCGAGTCGCTGAGTACGCGCCCCCGCTTTGCAGAGCACACGCGCGAGACCTTCGCCTCGGTGCTCGACACCTGCGAGCGCATCGCGCGCGACAAGTTCGCGCCGTTCAACCGCCTCGTCGACACCGAGGAGCCGCGCGTCGTCGCCGATGCGCAGGGCCAGCGCGTGATCCTGCCGCAGGCCACGCACGAAGCCTGGCGGGCCTATGCCGGGTCCGGCATGCTCTCGGCCGCGCAGACCGAGGACTGGGGCGGCATGAACCTGCCCTACGTCGTCGAAGCGGCGGCCAACGCGTTCTTTGCCGCGGGCCTCGGTCAGCATCAGCGCGGCCTTGCTGACGGTGGGCAATGCCAACCTGCTGCTCGCCCATGGCACGCCCAGGCAGAAGGCGGTGTTTGCGCGGGCCGAGTTCGAAGGCCGCTGGGCCGGCACGATGTGCCTGTCCGAACCCCAGGCCGGGTCGAGCCTGTCGGACGTGGCCACGCGCGCCGTGCTCGACGATGAAGACGACACGCTCGGCCCGCGCTATCGCCTGACCGGCCACAAGATGTGGATCTCGGCCGGCGAGCATGAACTCACCGAGAACATCGTCCACCTCGTGCTGGCCAAGATCGCCGGGCCCGACGGCCGGCTCGTGCCGGGCACCCAGGGCATCTCGCTGTTCATCGTGCCGAAGCACCTGGTGGACGCCGAAGGCCGTCTCACCGGCGAGCGCAATGACGTCGTGCTGGCCGGACTGAACCACAAGTGCGGCTGGCGCGGCACCAGCAACACGCTGCTCAACTTCGGCGAGCGCGATGGCGCCGTCGGCTACCTCGTCGGCCGGCCCGGCGAGGGATTGCGCTGCATGTTCCACATGATGAACGAGGCGCGCATCGGCATCGGCATGGCGGCGACGATGCTGGGCATGGCGGGCTACGAGGCGTCGCTCGACTATGCGAAGCAGCGGCCCCAAGGAAGGCCGATCACCGGCGGCGGCAAGGATGCCGCGCAACCGCAGGTGCCGATCATCGAACATGCCGACGTCAAGCGCATGCTGCTGGCGCAGAAGGCCTATGCCGAAGGCGCGCTGGCGCTGCAGCTGTACTGCGCGCGCCTCGTCGACGAGCATCACACCGGCAACGAGGCGGATGCCGGCGACGCCGCGCTGCTGCTCGAAGTGCTGACGCCGATCGCCAAGAGCTGGCCGAGCGAGTGGTGCCTGGAAGGCAACTCGCTGGCCATCCAGGTGCATGGCGGTTACGGCTACACGCGCGACTTTCCGGTCGAGCAGTACTGGCGCGACCAGCGCCTGAACATGATCCACGAAGGCACGCACGGCATCCAGGCGCTCGACCTGCTGGGCCGCAAGGTGACGATGAACGGTGGCGCCGGGCTCGAGCTGCTGGCCACGCGCGTCAGCGCGACGATCGAGCGGGCAGGGCACGAGCAGGGCCTGGCGACACAGGCCAACGCGCTGGCCGCTGCGCTGCATTCGCTGGCTGCGGCCACCCGGGCCGCCTGGGCCACCGGCGTGCCGGAGGAGGCGCTGGCCAATGCCACGCCGTACCTGCAAGCCTTCGGCCATACCGTGCTGGCGTGGATGTGGCTCGACGTGGCGCTGGCGTCGGCGCAACGCGACGATGATCTTGCGCACGGTCAGCGCGCGGCGATGCGCTATTTCTTCAACTACGAACTGCCGAAGACCGGCGCCTGGCTGGCTGTCGTCTCGTCACGCGACGCGACCTGCCGCGAGATGCGAGCAGAATGGTTCTGATGAAGACAAAGCGTGTCGAGCAGTGGATCTGGGTGCTGATCTACGGCGGCCTGATCGGCTTCTCCCTGGGCTGGTTCGTCGTGCCGCAGCGCGGGCCCTGGGGCGAGTTGATGATCGCCGGCGGACTCGCGGCCACGGCGGCCGGCATCATGCTGATCGTCGTGCGCTCACGCATGGACCCGAAGTGAAGCGGCGCTGCCGCCGCAACGCAACTCCTACGAAAGCAAGCCATGAGCACCACCGTCCAGCAACTCTTCAACCTGGCCGGCAAGACTGCGCTCGTCACCGGCGGCTCGCGCGGCCTGGGCTTGCAGATTGCGGAAAGCCTCGGCGAAGCCGGCGCCAAGGTGCTGCTGACCTCGCGCAAGGCGAGCGACCTGGAGGAGGCCGCTGCGCATTTGCAGGACAAGGGCATCGACACGCGCTGGATCGCTGCCGATGCGAGCGACCCGGCCGAAGTGCAGCGCGTGGTCAATGAAGCGATGGAGCGACTGGGCCGCATCGACATCCTGGTCAACAACGCCGGCGCCACCTGGGGCGCGCCGATGGCCGAGCATCCGCTCGAGGCCTGGGACAAGGTGATGAACCTCAACATCCGCAGCGTCTTCCTGTTTTCGCAGGCGGTCGGCAAGTCCAGCATGCTGCCGGGCAAGAGCGGGCGCATCCTCAACATCGCTTCGGTGGCCGGCCTGGCAGGCTCGCTCGAGATGTCGTTCATCGCCTATGCCACGAGCAAGGGCGCGGTGGTCAACTTCACGCGCCAGCTGGCAGGCGAATGGGGGCCTTTCGGCATCACCGTCAATGCGCTGGCGCCGGGTTTCTTTCCGAGCAAGATGACCAAGGGCACGCTGGCCGCCGTCGGCGAAGACCGGCTCGCCGCGGCTGCGCCGTTGCGGCGCATCGGCGACGACGACGATCTGAAGGGCGCCGCGCTGCTGTTCTGCAGTGCCGCCGGCAAGCACATCACCGGGCAGATCCTGGCGGTCGATGGCGGATTGACTGCGGTGCACCAGGGGGCGTGATGAACATGCGGCTGCAGTTTCCACTGACGATCCCCTTCGTCGAAGAACTCGGCCTCGAACTGCACCGCTTCGACAACGGCCATGCCGAGGTCCAGGTCGATCTCGGGGCCGCGCACCTCAATTCGTGGGCAGTGGCGCACGGCGGCGTGCTGATGACGATGCTCGACGTGGCGATGGCCCACGCGGCGCGCAGCGTCGCGTATCACGGTGACGCGGCGCGCAGCGTTCACGCCCAGGAGCCGGGCAGTGGGCCTGGCCTGGTGACCATCGAGATGAAGACCAGCTTCATGCGCCCTGCCGAGGGCCGGCTCGCCGCCAAGGCGACGCTGCTGCACCGCAGTGCGACGATGGCCTTCTGCGAAGGTTCGGTGTTCGACGCCGACCAGCAGCTGTGCGCGCATGCCACGGCAACGTTCAAGTACCTGCGCAAGCTGCCGACCAAGGGCGGCGCCGCCAAGACGCTGCAGCGCACGGAGTCATCATGATGAGCGCAGCGGTGCGGTGGTCCTGGCTGCGATTCGCCGAACTCGGCGTCGACAACCTCTATGACGCCCTGCAATTGCGCAGCCGCGTCTTCGTGCTCGAACAGGGGCCGTACCTGGACCCCGACGGCATCGATCGGCAGGCGTGGCACCTGCTTGGCCGCGATGCGGCCGGCGCGCTGACCAGCTATCTGCGCCTGGTCGATCCCGGACTGAAGTACGAGGAACCCTCGATCGGCCGCGTCATCACGGCGCCGGAGGTGCGTGGCACGGGCGTTGGCCGTGCGCTGATGGCCGAGGGCATGGCCGGCTGCGAGCGCCATTGGCCGCAGCGCGCGCTGCGCATCAGTGCGCAAGCGCACCTCGAACGCTTCTACAACGGCTTCGGCTTCGAGCGTGTCGGCGAGAACTACCTCGAAGACAACATCGCGCATGTGCAGATGCTGCGCGCCGCGAGATGAACACGCACGAGGTCGCCAACCAGAGCACGCCCTGGGTCGGGGCCAATCTGTTCGAGTCCAATCGGCCGCTGCGCGACGCGCTGGCGTGTCATGCGCCGACGTTGAACACGTCACGCCTGGCCACGCTCGGCGCGCTGGCCGGCAGCGCGCCGATGCACGAACATGCCCGCCTGGCCAACACGCACCCGCCGCAGCTGCGCACCCATGACGTGCAGGGCCGCCGCATCGACCAGGTCGATTTCCACCCCAGCTATCACGCGCTGCTCGGCGCCGCGCTGCGCTTCGGCCTGCACGGCGCGCCGTGGTCGGGCGGGCGCGCTGGCGCATGTCGAGCGCGCCGCGGGCTTCATGCTGTTCACCGAGCTCGAACCGTCGGTGCTGTGCCCGGTGTCGATGAGCTACGCGGTGACGCCGGCGCTGCGAGCCAACGCAGCGATCGCGCAGGCCTGGACGCCCAAGCTGTCGGCCACGGCTTACGATCCACGCGCCATTCCGTTCGACAGCAAGAGCGCGCTCACGATGGGCATGGGCATGACGGAAAAGCAGGGCGGCTCCGACGTGCGCGCCAACACCACGCGCGCCGAGTTTGCCGGCGACACGGCCTGGGGCCGTGCCTACCGCATCACCGGCCACAAGTGGTTCTTCTCGGCGCCGATGTGCGACGCCTTCCTCATCCTGGCGCAAACCGACGGCGGGCTGAGCTGCCTGTTCGTGCCGCGGTTCTTGCACGATGGCAGCGTCAACCCGATCCGCATCCAGCGCCTGAAGGACAAGCTCGGCAACCACGCCAACGCCAGCAGCGAGGTCGAGTTCGGCGGTGACGTGACCGGCTGGCTGGTCGGCGACGAGGGCCGCGGCGTGCCTCAGATCCTGGCGATGGGTGCGCTGACGCGGCTCGATTGCGCGCTCGGCACGGCGGGCCTGATGCGCGCGGCGCTGTCGATCGCGGTGCATCACACGCGCCAGCGCATGGCCTTCGGCAAGCGGCTCGCCGAGCAACCGCTGATGAAGAACGTGCTCGCCGACCTGGCGCTGGAAAGCGAAGCGGCGACGGCGCTGGCGCTGCGCCTGGCCAAGGCGATCGACGTCACCGAAAACGTTGGTGAACCGAACGAGACCGTGGATGTGGATCACGGCCACGAAGCCCGAACTGTGGATCACGGCCACGAAGCCCGAACTGTGGATCACGGCCACGAAGCCGTGATGCGCCGCGTGCTGACGCCGATCGCCAAGTTCTGGATCTGCAAGCGCGGCGCGATGTTTGCGCAGGAGGCGATGGAATGCCTCGGCGGCAACGGCTATGTCGAAGCGCAGGGCGAGGGCGTGATGGCGCGCATCTACCGCGAGATGCCGCTCAACTCGATCTGGGAAGGCGCGGGCAACATCATGGCGCTCGATCTGCTGCGCGCGCTTCGTGGCGCCGATGTCGTTGCTGCACTCGACAATGAGCTTGCTCCGGCGCGCGGTGAGCACAGCGCCTTCGACCGCCTGGCGGCCACGCTGCCGCAGCGCCTGGACGCCGGCACCGACGAAGCTGCGGCGCGCGCCCTGGCCCGCGACGTGGCGCTGCTCGTGCAGGCGGCGCTGCTGCGCCGCCATGCCAACGACAACGTGTTTGCCGCGTTCTGCACTTCGCGGCTGCAACAGCAAGCCGATGTCTTCGGTCTGCTCGGCGCCGACACCCCGTTCGACGCGATCATCGAACGCGCCTTGCCTGCCTGATCAACCACCCGACCGACCCATGAAAACATTCAAGGAACGCACTGCGGTCATCACCGGCGCCGCGTCGGGCTTCGGCCTCGAGACGGCACGCCTCGCGGCCCGCGAAGGCATGAACATCGTCATGGCCGACGTGCAGATCGACGCCCTCGAACAGGCCGCGGCCGAGGTGGGTGCGCTGGGCGCGCCGGTGCTGCCGTACCGGCTCGATGTCTCGAAGGCCGCTGCGGTCGAGGCGCTGGCCAACGCCACGGTCGATCGCTTTGGCGCGCCGCACCTGGTCTTCAACAACGCCGGCGTCGGCCACGGCGGCTTGATCTGGGAACACAGCGCCCAGGATTGGGAATGGGTGCTGGGTGTCAACGTCATGGGCGTGGCCCATGGCGTACGCGTCTTCACGCCGCTGATGCTCGCCGCCGCCAAGGCCGATGCCGGCTACGAGGGCCACATCGTCAACACCGCGTCGATGGCCGGTCTGCTCAACCCGCCGAACATGGGCGTCTACAACGTCAGCAAGCATGCGGTGGTGAGTCTGTCCGAAACGCTGTACCAGGACCTGGCGCTGGTCACCGACCAGGTCAGCGCCTCGGTGTTGTGTCCGTACTTCGTGCCCACCGGCATCCACCAGAGCCACCGCAACCGGCCGGGCGAGCTGAACGCCGCCGGCGTCGAGCCGACGAAGAGCCAGCGCATTGCGCAGGCCATGACCGGCAAGGCCGTCGAGTCGGGCAAGGTCAGTGCGGCGCAGGTCGCCGGCTTTGTCTTCGAGGCGCTGCGCAAGAAGCGCTTCTACATCTACAGCCATCCCAAGGCGCTCGGTGCGGTGCAGACGCGGCTCGAAGACATCCTGCGCGCGCGCAACCCGACCGACCCGTTCGCCGACAAGCCGCAGATCGGTGCGGAGTTGCGCTCGGCATTGCGCTCGGACGCGTGAGCACGCAGCACCCGCCACTGCCCGGCCGCCGCGACCAGATCGAGGCCTTCTGGCTCGAGTACCAGCGCGCGGGCCAGGTGCAGGTCGAAGGTTTTTCGGCCACGGCCTACGGGCACTCGCGCGCGCTGGCCGACGAACTCGCGGCGCTGATCCGCAGCGGCGACAAGCGCGCCCACGCGACCTTGGAGCGCGACTTCGAAGCCGACGGCGACGAGCTGCCCCGCGTCGGCGAGCACATCGTCGTGCTCGATGGCCGCGGCACGCCGCAAGCCATCGTGCGCATCGCGCATGTCGAGCGCCGCCACTTCAACGAGATCGACGACGAGTTCGCTTTCGAATGCGGCGAGGGCGACCGCACGCTCGCCTGGTGGCTCGTCGCTTACCGCCAGGAGTTCGCCGAGCGCGCTGAAACACAAGGCTTCCAGGTCGGTGAACGCGCGGTGCTGATCCTCGAATACTTCGAGCTCGTCTGGCCACAATAGTTGGCCCACCCCCGTAGCGGCTTCGCCGCACCCCCTCAAGGGGGCACCGCCGGTGGCCTGGCGGAGCCAGATCCACGGCGGTCGCTTGGACTGCGCTTGCCGTGGGGCCGCGCCGTACGTGTCAGCAACCGAGCGCGACAGCCTGCAAGGGTCGCGCGCCGGTCTGATCGGTGACCACGAAGACCACGCGGCGTGACTTGGACGTGGCCGCGGGCAGGTCGAGCGTGAACGACTGTGCGTCGCTTGCCGCGCTCCAGGGGCTCAGTGGCTTGTAGAGCGTCACCACATGGTCGTGCGACAGCGTCTCGCCGGAATTCTCGCCGGCCTTGACGCGGCTCTGGTGGCCGTCTTCGAGCACCGCCCAGTAGCCACCCAGGCGCTGCGCGGCCGTTGCGCCCACCGTCGCGCGCACCGTGTTGCCTTCGCGTGCGAGCGCCACGGTGATCGGGCTCGCCGGCAGGCGCTGCATCGACGCCCCCGGCCAGTCGCGCATGTCCTTGCCATTCATCACCACCTGCGGCGTGTAGACGAAGGCGGCGCCATTGACACGCTGCAGCAGGTGCTGGCGCTCGGTGGTGACTGCGTTGGCAAAGCGGTCGGGCCAGCCGAGCTTGTCCCAGTAGTTGACGTGAAAGGCCAGCGCCAGCACGTCGGGGCGGCCTTTCAAGGTCGACAGCCATTTATCGGCCGGCGGGCACGACGAACAGCCTTCACTCGTGTACAGCTCGACGACGGCCGGCGGCTGCGCGCTGCTCTGCGCGGTGCAGGTGTTGGCGGCTTGTGCCAGCGTGGCGACAGGCAACAGGCTGGCCAGGGCCAGGAGGATGGTTTTCATGACGGGTGACTCCGCAGGGTTCGCTCTTTGTCGCACAAATCCGGCTGCCCTGACAGGCGTGGCACGATGGTGTGATGAATTCGTTAGAAGCCGTGGCCGTCATCGGTGGCGGACCGGCCGGTCTGATGGCCGCCGAGGGGCTGGCCGATGCCGGGCTGGCGGTGCATCTGTTCGACGCCATGCCGTCGGTGGGGCGCAAGTTCCTGCTCGCCGGCATTGGGGGCTTGAACCTCACGCACAGCGAAGCGTTGTCGACCTTCGTGCAACGCTACGGTCAACGGCAGACGCAGCTTGCGGCATGGCTCGACGCCCTGTCGCCTGCGGCGCTGCGTGCATGGGCCGCGGCGCTGGGCATCGAGACTTTTGTCGGCACATCGGGCCGCGTTTTCCCGACCGACCTGAAAGCCGCGCCGCTGCTGCGCGCGTGGCTGCACCGCCTGCGCGCTCGCGGCGTGGTTTTTCACATGCGGCACCGCTGGCGCGGTTGGCGCGATGACGGCGCGTTGGTCTTCGAGTCGCCGCAGGGCGTCATCAGCATCAGCCCGATCGCCACGGTGCTGGCGCTCGGTGGCGCAAGCTGGCCGCAGCTCGGCGCAGACGGCGCCTGGGTGCCGTGGCTGCAAGCCGCCGGTGCCGACGTGGCGCCACTCAAGCCCGCCAACTGCGGCTTCGACGTGGCGCCGCCCTGGAGCGAGCATCTGCGTGCGCGTTTTGCCGGGGCGCCGATCAAGCCGGTGCGGTTGCGCTTCGACGGATTCGAGCCGAAGTTTGAACGTCAGGGCGAATTCGTGCTCAGCGCGTACGGCATCGAAGGCAGCCTGGTCTATGCAGCGAGCGCGGCGATCCGAAGCGCGATCGAAGCCCATGGCCAGGCCACGCTGACGCTCGATCTGCTGCCCGACTTCGACGCGGCGCGCGTGGCCCGTGAGGTCGCCCATCCGCGCGGCGCACGCAGCCTCGGCTCGCACCTGAAGAGCCGCCTGGGCCTGGGCGGCGCCAAGGCCGCGCTGTTGCACGAGCTGCTGCCGCGGGAGCAGCTTGCCGATCCAACGCGCCTGGCCGCAGCCCTCAAGTCCCTGCCGCTGGTGCTGGCTGCGCCGCGCCCGATCGCCGAAGCGATCAGCAGCGCCGGCGGCGTGCAGCTCGAATCACTCGACGAGCATCTGATGCTGCGAGCGCGCCCCGGCGTCTTTTGCGCCGGCGAGATGCTCGACTGGGAAGCGCCCACCGGCGGCTATCTGCTGCAAGCCTCGATGGCCAGTGGCCATGTCGCGGGGCAAGGTGCCGTGCGCTGGCTGCGCCGTTGCTGATCAGGATCGTGCCGAACGCGCGGAACGCGCCGCCGCCTTTCGCGCCGCCGGCTTCTTTGGCTTCGCTGGTCGATTGGCCGCAGTCGGCGAGCCCGGCAGGATCGCCTTGAGCAGGCCTTCGGCGTCGGCTTGCGACATGCGTCGCGGCACCGGGAAGTTGGTGTCGGCTTCCCAGCAGGCGGCGCGCGCCAGCTCGGCAATGTCGGCCTCGTGCAGCGTATCGAGCGTGCGCGGGATGGCGATCGAATCATTCAGGGCTTGGATCGCGTCGATGAACCGGCTGGCCCGGGCCTTGTCGCCTCGGCCCGATGCGACCGCGCGCACGCCCACACGCTGTGCCAACTGCGCCAGCCGCGGCGCGCAGGCCGGCAGCGAAAAGCGCAGCACCTGCGGCAGCAGGATGGCATTGGCCAGCCCGTGGGGGGTGTGGTAGCGACCGCCCAGCTGGTGGGCCAGGGCGTGCACGTTGCCGACGTTGGCGCGCGTGAAGGCCAGGCCGGCAAAGGTGCTGGCCAGCGCCATGCGCTCGCGCGAGTTCAGATCACTGCCGTCGCGCACGACCCGCGGCAGGTGCTGCCAGATCATGGCCGCCGCGGCCAGCGCCAAACGGTCGGTGGCTGGCGTGGCCCATTGGCTGATGAAAGCCTCCACCGCATGGGTCAGCGCATCGATGCCGGTGTGCGCGGTCACCGCGGGTGGCAGGGCCAGCATCAGCGTCGGGTCGAGCGCGGCCAGGGTGGGCACGAGGCGGCTGTCGGCCACCATGTACTTGCGGCCCGCGACGGGATCGGAGATGAGCGCGGCCACCGTCACCTCCGAGCCGGTGCCGGCCGTGGTCGGCACGGCATAGATCGGCGCCGGCGCGTGCAGGCCGCGAAAGTAGCCGGCAAGCTGGCGCGGCTTCTTGTGGTTGGCCGCGGCCAGCGCGATCACCTTGGCCGCGTCCATCACCGAGCCGCCGCCGAAGGCGATGACGGCGTCGCAACCTGCGCTGCGGTAGCGCTCGAGCCCCTGCTCGATGAGCGGGATCGGTGCATCGGCGGTGACGGCATCGAAGACCACGAACGGCATGCCGGCCGCGTGCAGCGCGTCGGTCAATGGCGCCATCAGGCCCAGGCGTGCGATCACCGCATCGGTGACCAGCAGCAGCCGCCGGTGGCCGAAGTCGGCGACCGTTTGACCGAGCCGCGCTGCAGAGCCCGGACCGACCAGCAGCATCGGCTGGGCGATCGGGATCAGGCGCGTCAGCGGTCCGGCGGCACGCTTGATCACCGGCAGGCTGGCCATGCCGGCTGCACGAACCATGTCGCCGATCAAATCGGAAATCATCGTTGTCCTCCAAGATCGAAGGCATCGACTCTGCATCAACCTCGTCATGAAAAACGTGATCGGCATCAGTCTGGGCGCACAGACCCAGGATTTCGTTTTCAGAACCCGTTTCCTCGGCCAGTCGATGCAGGTCCAACGCCTGGGCGCCGCCGGCAGCACGGCGAAGGCGGCTCGCCTGCTGCGGCATTGGAACGGCAAGGCCGATGCGATCGGGCTGGGCTTGATCCCGGCCAGCGACCCTGTCGGCAGCTCGCGCCAAGTCGATGGCGAGGCCCGGGCGCTGCGCGCGCTGTCCACGCGTTCGCCGCTGACCACCGGCGCCCGCCTGGCCGAGATCTTTCTCGAATGGGCCGTGCGTCATGCGCAGACCACGCTCGGCCACTATTTCGACAACGCCAACGTGCTCTTCTTCTCGGGCCTGGCCCAGTACAAGCTGGCGACGTCGATGGCCGAGTACACCGAGAACCTGCACTTTGCCGACCCGCTGCTGCAACTGGGCGTCCCCAAGCTGCTGACCTCGCTCGACGCGCTCAACCTCTACGCCAGCGGCGCGCACATCGTGTCCGACTGGGTGCCGCCGCGCGCCATGCCCGGTGCGCTGCTGCAGCGACTGGACACGCTTCGTGCTGCGCAAGGCCATGCACCAAGGCCACCGTGGTCGTGGCGCCGGTGCACGAACTCGACGACTTCGGCCTCGAGGAACTGGCCGGCAAGACCATCATCACCTCCACCGTCAACGACGAACGCCTGGCGCGCTTCAAGGACAAGGGCGTGCACATGGTGATCGACGGTGCGCCGATGTTGCAGGGCCATGTGCTGGGCCCGGCCCTGCTGGACGCCATGATCATGGCGGCCACCGGCAAGGCCGCCGACGAACTGCTCGAAGACGACTACCTCGAGATCATCACCGGCCTGACGGCCTGCAGCCGCGCATCCTCTACCCCAACGGCTTCAAGCGCGTCAACCGCTTTGCCTTCGTCATCCACCCGCTGTCGCAGGAGTACTTCAAGAAGGTCAAGCCGATCGAGATGCTGTCGCGCGTGTCGCCGCCGCTGTTCATGGACTCGCTGGAGAAGGTGATGGCCTATGCGCCGCCCTTCGTCTACTCGCAGGTCAGCGGCATCCGCTCGCCCACCGGCGTGCGAGGCCGAGGGCTGGCTGATCTCGGTCGGCGGCACGCCGAAGGAGATCATGAGCCACAGCCCGGAGTTCACCTACCGGCGCCTGCTCGCCGCAGCCGACATGGCGAAGCGACTGGGCGCGCAGATCATGGGCCTGGGCGCGTTCACCAAAGTGGTCGGCGACGCCGGCGTGACCGTGGCCAGGCGCGCGCCGCTGCCCATCACCACCGGCAACAGCTACAGCGCCTCGGGCGCGCTGTGGGCGGCGCACGACGCGCTGCTGCGCATGCGATCTGCTGCCGCGGCCGAAGGGCAAGGAGCGCGTCAAGTTCAAGGCCATGGTGGTCGGTGCCACCGGCGCCATCGGCTCGGTCTGCGCGCGCCTGCTGGTGCGTGCCGCCGAAGAGGTCTACCTGGTCTCGCCGGAGACCGCCAAGCTGCTGGCGCTGAAGGAATCGATCCTCGAGGAGACGCCCGATGCCAAGCTGTACCTGTCGGCGCGCGCCGACAAGGACATCGCCGAGATGGACATGATCGTCACCGCCACCTCGGGCGCCGGCAAGAAGGTGCTCGACATCATGAAGGTCAAGCCCGGCTGCGTGATCACCGACGTGGCCCGCCCGCTCGACCTGCCGCCCGAAGAGGTGGCCAAACGGCCCGACGTGCTGGTGATCGAATCCGGTGAAATCCTGCTGCCCGGCGAGGTGCAGGATGAAGAACATCGGCCTGCCGCCGGGCGTGGCCTATGCCTGCCTGGCCGAGACCATCGTGCTGGCGCTCGAGGGCCGCTTCGAGAACTTCACCGTGGGCCGCGCCATCGAGTGGGAGAAGGTGCGCGAGATCTACCAGATGGGCCTCAAGCACGGCATGAAGCTGGCCGCGATCTCCGGCGTCAACGGCGTCTTCAGCGATGCCGACATCGCGCGCGTGCGCGAACTGGCGCTGGCGGCGCGGGCCAGGCAACACCCGGCGCGCCGGGCCGCAAAGCCGGCCGCTGCGCGGCGCCCCGCACGGCCCGACCGTCGTCGGCTCAAGCGGCAGCGTTGCTGAGCACGGTTTGCACGCTGCGCAGCCGTTGCCTCTTGATCTCGGGCTCGACTTGGACGGCGTCGTGCCGATCCGCAGCGGCGCTGCGGCGCGGCGGCTGCGCCAGCATCTCGGCGGTGACCAGCGTGATACCCCGCGGCGTGACGTGGAACCGGCGCCGGTCCTGCTCGACGTTCGTACCGACCGTCAGCCCGTCGGGCAGCCGGCAGTCGCGGCCGACGATGACGCGCCGCAAGGTCACAGCGGCGCCGATCTGCGCGCCCGGCAGCAGCACCGACTCGTCGACGTGGGCGCCATGGCCGATGTCGACGTCCGAAAAGACCACGCTGCGCCGGATGGTCGCCGCGCCGATGGTGCAGGCGTTGCCGATCAGCGACTGCGTCAGAGCGCTGTGGTGGCCGCGCTCGTTGCTGACAAAGCGCGAGGGCAGGGCGCCATCGCCTGGCGCCGGGATCGGCCAGGCGCGGTCGAGAGGATCGCAGCCCGGCATGCCGTCCGTGAGTTCGATATGGGCCTGCCAATAGGCGTCCAAGGTGCCAACGTCGCGCCAGTAGGGTGCCTGCCCCGGCGCGCGCACGCAGCTGTCGGCGAACGAATGCGCATGCACCGCAACGCCCTGGCGTACCAGGGCGGGAATCACGTCGAAGCCGAAGTCGTGCGTGGAGTCGGGGTGGCGGGCGTCGGCGGTCAGGCAGCGCGCGAGCGTGGCTGCGTTGAAGACATAGATGCCCATGCTGGCCAGGGCGTGCCGGCTCGATCCGGGCATCGGCCGCGGCGATGGTGGCTTTTCCTGCCAGCCGACGACGCGCCGTGCCGCATCGATCTCGGCGACGCCGAACGAACTCGCGTCCTCGAGCGGCACTTCCAAGCAGGCCACCGTGACCTCGGCGGCGCTGGCCAGATGATCGGCCAGCAGCTTCGTGTAGTCCATCCTGTAGACATGGTCGCCACCGAGCACGAGCACGAAATCGGGACGCTCGCGCTCGACGAGGTCGAGGTTCTGCAGGACGGCGTCGGCCGTGCCCGCATACCAGCCTTCGCCGACACGCTGCTGCGCCGGTACGGTCTCGATGAAATCACCACAGCGGCCATCGATCGACCAATGGCGCTGCAGATGGCGCAGCAGGCTTTGCGCCTTGTACTGCGTGAGCACGGCAATCCGGCGCAGGCCGGAATTGACGCTGTTGGCGAGCGTGAAGTCGATGATGCGAAAGCGGCTGCCGAAGGGCACGGCCGGCTTGGCCTCATGGTCCGTCAGCGGGCCCAGCCGGGTGCCGCGTCCACCCGCCAGCACAAAGGTGAGCGTGCGTTGCGCCAGCCCGGCGCTTGACAACTCGGCAACCATCGACTGTCTCCTGTGTCGGGTACATCCTGGGGCACCGCCTTGGTGCTCACTGTGGCACCGGGCCGCGCATTCGGATTGCGCACGATCAATTTCCGATGGTGGTCGATTGGCCTGCCGCGGCATGAACCCATGGCACGTCGCCCTGCATCACGATGCCGGCGCGCCCCGCCGGCACAGCGGCCAATCAGTCTGAGAACACTCGATGAAACGGATTTGCGTCACTCGCCCTGGCCTGCTGCGGCCGTCTGTTGCGCCCGCAGGCGCGCGTGGTGGTACGCGCCTTTCGGTACATGCAGCAGGTCCGCGATGCGCCACATCACATGCCGCTCGTGGGCGCTGAGGTGACCGTCGGCATAGGCCACACCCCACATCAGCTCGATCATGCGCAGCTTGGCCGGCATGTCGAAATGCTCGTTGATGCGTGAGGTGAACGCGTAGAGGTCCGTGGCCTGATGCGCCGTGGTCTGTGCCAGCTCGGACAGTCGCTGTGCCTCGTCCGTGGCGAGGTCGAACTTGCTGCGCAGCGCGGCCAGTACCGCTGCGCGCTCTTCGGCATGAAAGCCGTTGTCGGCTCGCATGACCTCGACCAGCATCACCGCGGTCGCCAACTGCAGCAGGTGCTCGGCGTCGGCGCTCTCGGCGGGCGGCGGTTGCAGGCTGTTGAACAGGTCCTTGAGCGTCTTCAGCATGGGGCCATCATGGCATGCACAAGCACTGGCACAAAATGGGCGCCTCGAGACCTCACAGCCATCGTCATGTCAGATCCGACCACCACCCGGCCCGTTGCCTTTGTCACCGGCGGCGCGCGCGGCATCGGCCTGGCCATCGGCCGCTGGTTCCTGGCGCATGGCCACGCGGTGGCCTTGATGGATATCGATGCCGACACCTTGGCGCGCACCGAGCGCGCGCTGGTGGCCGAGGAGGGTTCAGCCGATCGCATCCTCGCCATTCATGGCGACGTGTCCAAGCCGGAGCAGGTGGCCAACGCGGTGGCCATGGCCGATGCGCGCTACGGCCGCATCGACGCCTTGGTCAACAACGCCGGCGTGGCCATCTTCAAGCCGATCCTGCAAACCAGCTACGAGGAGTTCCGCCACGTGCTCGGCACCAATCTCGACGGCGCCTTTCTTTGCACACAGGCCGTGGCGCCGATCATGCTGCGTGAAGAGCGCGGCGGCGCGGTGGTCAACATCGCCTCGATCTCCGGCCTGCGCGCCAGCACCTTGCGCGTGGCCTACGGCACCAGCAAGGGCGCATTGATCCACCTCACCAAGCAACAGGCGATCGAGCTCGGCAATGCCGGCATCCGCGTCAATGCCATTGCGCCGGGGCCGGTGGATACCGAGATGGCCAAGCTCGTCCACAGCGTGGCCATCCGCAGCGACTACCACGACGTGATCCCGCTCAACCGCTACGGCACGCCCGAGGAAGTGGCCAATGTCGTGGGCTTTTTGTGCAGCGAACAGGCGGCCTACGTCAACGGCCAGGTGCTGGCAGTGGACGGCGGATTCGACGCCAGTGGGGTCGGCTTGCCAACGCTGCGCAAGCGTTGAATGCACGGGTCTGCAACATCGGGTACAATGCTGCCGCGTGCCAAGGGTCTGCTCTCTGACCCGGCGCCTGTTGTTTGACAGGGTTCCCGACCAATCAAGGATGCGGCGTACCCAGACGACAAGACCGTCATCTTCGGTCGCCGTCCGTCAGCCTCTTCTTTCGGTGAGCCCTACTTTCAGCCTTTCTCGTCACTTTCCTGGCTGACCCAAACGACCTGCTGTCGCAATCGACCGTTGACTCGATCGCAGCGCTGCAGCAAACACTTTCCACAGTTTCTTGCGTACCGGCCTTGGGCCGCTGTGCGCCTTTGATGAACACCACCACCATCCGCGAAAAGACGTTCTCGGTGGGCAAGTACCTTGTGTCTCCGCTCACCACGCTCACCTCGACCGGCACTTATGCGCCGTCGGTTTCCATCCGCAGCGGCCAGGGCCGCGCCACGCATGACCGCGTGTATCGCTTCGTCGCGCGCTTCGGCACCCGTGCCGACGCCTGCCGCTACGCCGCACAACAGGGTTTGAATCGCCTGCGCAACGGCATGCTGCAGCCTCAACCCGCCATTCCCTATTGATTGCCCACAGGAGCCGATTTGGCCAAGGAAGAACTGATTGAAATGAACGGCAAGGTCGAGGAAGTCTTGCCCGACTCCCGCTATCGCGTTTCGCTGGAAAATGGCCACGTCCTCGTGGCCTACACGTCCGGGCGCATGCGCAAACACCACATCCGCATCCTCGCGGGCGACCGCGTGGCCCTCGAACTTTCCCCCTACGACTTGAGCAAAGGCCGCATCACTTTCCGTCACCTCGAACCGCGAGCCGGCGGCGCCCCCCGGCCCAACACGCCCCGCCGCACGCGCTGACGCGTTCGGCATTCCATCTCTTCTTGATTTCACCGACGCGCGCTTCGGTTCCCCAAACCACCGGGTGCGCAACTTCTCTTGCTTGAAAGGCAAACCATGATCAGCAAACTTTACGTCGGCAACCTGGCCTACTCGGTCAATGACGACAGCCTCCGCCAGAACTTCGCCGAATTCGGCGATGTCTCGTCCGCGAAGGTCATGATGGACCGCGACACCGGCCGCTCCAAGGGCTTCGGCTTCGTGGAAATGGGCTCGGTTGAAGCCGCGCAAGCCGCCATCCGCGGCATGCATGGCAAGACCATCGACGGCCGTGCGCTCGTCGTCAACGAAGCCCGTCCGCGCGAAGAGCGTCCGGGTGGCTTCGGTGGCGGCGGCGGTGGCGGCGGTGGCCGTCGCTACTGATCCCGACTCGCGCCATGGCGCGATTCACCACGGGCCCTGCGGGGCCCGTTTTCATTGCTGCGATCGCACCCGCAACGGGTCGATGATGTGCTCTGTGCCGGCGCACGGCACCATGGTGCAAAGCGCTACAGTGGTTGCTCGATCCACTGCGAAGACCACTTGCCATGAAATACCGCCACCTCGGCAAGAGCCCGCTGCAAGTCTCCGAGCTGTGTCTGGGCACGATGATGTTCGCCGACCAGACCGACATGGCCGAAGCCCGCCGCATCACCGCCCATGCGCGTGAACACGGCGTCAACTTCATCGACACGGCCGATGTGTACTCGGTCGGCAAGTCGGAGACCATGGTCGGCGCGTTGCTCAAGGGCCAACGCCACGACTGGGTGCTCGCCACCAAGGTCGGCAACAAGATGAGCGAGCAACCCAACGAGACGCACTACTCGAGATCCTGGATGCTGCGCGAGTGCGATGCCAGCCTGCAGCGCCTGGCCGTCGATCACGTCGACATCTACTACCTGCACCGCGACTACAACGGCATGGACCTCGAAGAGCCGCTGCGCGCCATCGACACGCTGCTGACCGCGGGCAAGATCCGCTATTGGGGCGTCAGCAACTTCCGCGGCTGGCGCATTGCCGAGATCGTGCACGTGGCGCGGCTACTCGGCATGCCCGGCCCCGTGGTCTGCCAGCCGTACTACAACCTGCTCAACCGACTGCCCGAGGTCGAGGTGCTCGAGGCGTGCAGTCACCACGGCATCGGCGTCGTGCCGTACAGCCCGATCGCGCGTGGCGTGCTGTCCGGCAAATACACGCCCGGCAGCACACCGGCGCAAGGCACGCGTGCCGGTCGCGGCGACAAACGCATCCTGCAGACCGAGTTCCGCGACGAGTCGCTCGCCATCGCGCAGACGCTGAAGAGCCATTGCGAGAAAAAGGGCGTTGCGCTGTCGCACTTTGCCAGCGCCTGGGTGCTGGCCAACAAAGCCGTCAGCGCCGTCATCGCCGGCCCACGCACCTTCGAACAATGGGCTGACTACTTCGGCGCACTCGAGGTGACCATCGATGCCGCCGACGAGGCCCTCGTCGACTCGCTCGTCGCGCCGGGTCATCCGTCGACGCCCGGGTACAACGATCCGGCCTATCCGTTGGCGGGGCGCTGACGAAAGCGCCGTTGCGCGCCGAGGTATCATTTTTCGGTTTCTGGGTGTCGTTACCTCTGCGGGTTAGAGTTCCAATCGAGAGCGAACATTCCGCCTGCGCAAGGAGCCTGTCGACATGATGTGCGCACCGCTTCCGCCGGACGAGGGCCAGCGCCTCGCCGCATTGCGCGCATTGAACATCCTCGACAGCGCTCCCGAGGCCGAGTTCGATTCGCTGGCGAAGGCGGCGTCCGTCGTCTGCGACACGCCGATCAGCCTGATCAGCCTGATCGACGCCGATCGACAGTGGTTCAAGGCCAACGTCGGCCTGCCCGATGTTCGTCAAACATCGCGTGACATCGCGTTCTGCGCGCATGCGATCGGGTCCGACGCGCTGCTCGAGGTCCCTGACGCGTTGGCCGATCCGCGCTTTGCGGACAACCCGCTGGTGACGGGTCAACCCGAAATCCGTTTCTACGCAGGCTCGCCTTTGCGCTTGAGCAATGGCAATCGCGTCGGCACGCTGTGCGTGATCGATCGACAAGCGGGCCACCTGGCAGACCGGCAGCGCGCCGCACTGGGCCATCTGGCCGACGCGGTGGCCCATGCCATGGAAAGGCGCAACAGCGCAGCGGGGCAGGCCGCCGATCGCGCGCCGGCGGCGGGCAACGAGAGCGCCGACAAGGCGCGCAGCGATTTCCTTTCACGCGTGTCGCACGAGATGCGCACACCGCTGAACGCCATCATCGGATTCGCGCAGTTGCTGAAGTTGCCGGCCCATGCGTCGCGCACCGAGCAATACGCCGATCAGATCCACGGCGCCGGCCTTCACCTGCTGGCGATGGTGGAAGACCTGCTCGATCTGCAACTCGGCGCTCGCCAGGCGTTGCGCCTTCAATCCGTGCAGCTCGATGTGCTGCAGATCGTCAACGCGGTACGTCCGCTGTTGCAGGCGCAAGCTGATGAGCGGCAGATCACCTTGTCGATCGAGGTGCCCGTGGGCCTTCGCGCCACGGCCGATCCGACGCGGCTGCGGCAGGTGATGCTCAACATCGGCTCCAACGCCATCAAGTACAACCGGCCGGCGGGCCATGTGTCGATTCGCGGCGCCACTGCCGACGGCGAACGGGTCGCACTGGTGTTCGAGGATGACGGTATCGGCATGACCGCCGAACAGCAGACGCGGCTGTTCCATGCCTTCGATCGATTGGGTCGGGAACTGACGAACACACCCGGCACCGGCCTCGGCCTCGTCATCGCGCGCGACCTGATGCTGGCCATGGATGGCACGCTCGATGTGGCCAGCCGGGCGCGGCAGGGCACGCGCGTGACGCTCACCTTGCCTGGGCCCGGACAGTCCGCTGCCGGCGACCCACATCACGGCGTCGGGCCCGGCCCCATCGCATGAGGACACTGCCATGAGCATCCGGATCACGCGTGACCGATCGCGCAAGATGAAGCACGTCGTTGCGGTGCGTCAACACGCGTTTGCGATCGACGAGCCGGCAGCCAACGGCGGCGAAGACCTTGGCGTCACGCCGCACGATCTCTACGACAGCGCGCTTGGCGCGTGCAAGGCGCTGACCGTGCTCTGGTACGCCAACCGCAAGCTGATCCCGGTCGACGACATCGAGGTCACCGTCGAGCGCGACGACACCGAGGAGCGCAAGGGCATCTACCGCCTGCGCACGGTGCTGCATGTGACCGGCGCACTGAGCGAGTCCCAACGCCAGGAACTGCTCGAGGTGGCCGGCAAATGCCCGGTGCACAAGCTGATGACGCAGGCGACGACGGAGGTGCAGACCGAGTTGGCGCCAGCCTCGGGCGCTTGAGCGCACAGGGCGCCAACCATCACGCGGTGGGCCGGCGCTCGAAACGGTGCATGCCGACGTCCGGCGGCGATACGGTTGCCGTCACGCGATCAACCCGCGCCTGTGGCGGCCCCTGGTGCAGCCAGCCGATCATGCTCGCCACTGCGTCGGCAGGGCCCTGC
Organism: uncultured beta proteobacterium; assembly: GCA_963706685.1. Classification (GTDB taxonomy): domain Bacteria; phylum Pseudomonadota; class Gammaproteobacteria; order Burkholderiales; family Burkholderiaceae_C; genus CADEEN01. The sequence goes on along the minus strand of CAVPMY010000011.1, from coordinate 43,637 downwards.
AGCATCACTTCCACCGAGCCGTCGCGGCGGTTGCACACATAGCCCACGAGGCCGAGCGAGCGGGCCTGCTGCACGCAGGCTTCTCGATAACCGACGCCTTGCACGCGGCCCTCGACGACGAGGAGCCGGCATTCGAGATCTGGCGCGAACTGCATGACGCCGCCGTTATCCTGAGCAGGCATCCGGTTGAAGGATTGTCAGCAGCGCGGCGGCGCAGCGCCCGTGGCCGGGGACGGAAGCGGTGTTGCCGGGAACGCTGTGCGCGCTGACGTGCACTGCTCGATCGGGCTCGAAGCCGGTGGCATGAAAGGGCCGCTTGCGCGGCCCTGGATCCGTGGGACAGATTGCGCTTCAGCGGATGCGCAACACCTCTGCTTCCTTGCCGTCGTTGCGGCGGTACATCATCAGCAAGCCAAGCTCGCTGCTCAGCGAGTCGGGCAGCGTGGCGGTCGTCACGCCGAGCCTGTCCGAAGCTCTCGCCGGCACCGTGCCGAACGGCGCACCGACGACGCCGAAGCGGGCGCTGCCCGGCGTGAAGCGCATGCCCTCGATCGCATCGGTCAGGTTGCCGCTGAAGTAGTTGTCGAACACGAAGACGCCGAAGTTCATCGTCGCGCCTGGAGCCAGCGTGACGCCGCCGGGGATGTTCAACGGCACGGTGAAGATCACGTTGCCGGAGTTCAGGTCGGCGTCGGTGAAGAAGAATGCTTTCGTCGCGCCGGTGGTCAGGTTGCCGACGAAGACCAGGTTCTGACCGGTCGCCGCGAAGCCGCCGTTCTCGGCGTTGAACACCACGAAGTCGTCCACCCCGTCGCCATTCGTGTCGATAAAGACGTCAAACTCCGCTGGATAGTTCGGCGTCGCGCGCCGCCCGTTGGTGTGGATGGCGAACTCGAGCACGTCGGCGCCGTATCTGGTCAGCGCGTCCGGCAAGAAACGCACGCCGACCGCTCGCAGATCGATCACCGCGGCGTTGTCGCCCGGGTCAGCCAAATCGCGACGTGGAATCCGCCTGCTCACACCGGCCAGCGAGAACACGTCGTAGTCACCGTCGCTCGCACCGCGGTTGCGCAGTTTCACTGAAGGCCCTGGCTTGCCGCGCTCGGACAGGTCTGCCGAGGTCTGCGCCGCCTTGCGCGGCAGCACGTGCCAGGGCACCGAAATCTTCTCGCTGCCCGAGGTCAAGGTGATGTAGCCGTCGTACTCGGGCCCATTGAGTGCTGCGCCGTTGCCGCCCTGCGAGCCGCCGCTCAGCGTCCAGTCGGGCAGCTTGGTCGGGTCGATGACAAGCTTGACCTCGAGCTCTTCGCCGCCGCGTCCCGACACGCGCAATGTCGATTTCGTGACGATGCGCACCGCGCCGCTGGCTTCGTCATCGGCGTAGCGGAAGGTCGGGGTGACGGTGAAGAGCTTCTCGCCGCGCGACAGGTTGCGCACACGCAAGGTCTGCTCGACGGTCATTCGCTCCGAGACCTCGAGCGCACCGAACGACAGCGATGCCGAATCGGTCTTGCGGTTGTAGGCGATGGTGTCGATCGCGATCGCACGGTCGACGCGCAACTCGCCGGCGCCGATGCGCGAAATCGGCGCGAGTTCTCCCGGCAGCAAGGCCGGATTGGTGTAGACCGTCGTCTGCGCGCTGTTCATCAGCATGGCCTTGATCTGATCAGGCGAACGGTCGGGAAACGCGCCCAGCAGCAATGCCGCCGCACCGGCCACCATCGGCGAAGCGCCCGAGGTGCCGCCGAACGCCGTTTCACCGTTGCCGGTGCCGACCTCGGCCGAGACCGATGCGCCGGGGGCGCCGATCTCGGGCTTGATGGTCTGGAAGCTGATGGACGGCCCGCGCGACGATGAACTCGCCATGCTGCCGACGAGCGAGATCGCCGCGGCCGGCGAGAACGAGACGTTGACCGTCTCGCCGCCGGCAATCTGCGTCTTGATGGCGTTGGACACCGATTGCTGGATGACCAATGTCGGCTTGAAGTCGGTGCCGCCGCCGAACGAGAAGCTCACCGCGTCTCCCGGCGCGACCAGGCCGATCAAGACGCCGGTGGCGCCGGCCTTCACGGCACGGTCGACCTTCAGGCTGATCGAACAGGCCCCACGATCGATCAAGGCGATCTTGCCGCCGGGGCTGTTCAGGTAGGCATCCTCCGGGCTTCCCGCGGCAATGCTGCCGGCCGGGCAACCGCGCCCGACATGTGCTACATCGCCCGTGGCGCCAGCGCCCACCGGCGCCCAGTCGACTGTTGCCGTGTTGGCGTAGACGCCCGCAATCGCTGCCGGCGCATTCACCACCAGCGGGATGGCCACCGCGCTCGGCGTTTCCGTCTGTGCGACGCTGATCACGCCCGGGGCGATCGATGGCGAACCGACGACGTAGGGCTTGTTGCCGCCATTGCCGGCGGACGTGACGACGACGACGCCAAGCTTGATGGCGTTGGTTGCAGCCAGGCTCAGGTCGTCTTCGATCTGTCCATAGTCCGAGCCGAGCGACATGTTGATCACGTCGACCGCGTCGCTCGTGTCGCCGTCGCCGTTCGGGTCGAGCGCGTAGTCCATGGCCTTGAGCAGGGCGATGCCGTTGCATGAGGTCGCAACCGCGCTGCAGACCTTCACGGCCACCAGCTTGGCACCCGGCGCCATGCCCTTGTGCAAATTGTCCAGGCTCTTGCCCGCAATGATGTCGGCCACATGCGTGCCGTGGCCCTGGAAGTCGATCGGATCGGGATCTTCACTGCGGCAATCGGCGCTCGACGGGCAGTTCGGCCAGGTTTCACCGACGAAGTCGAATCCGCCGACCACCTTGTCGGTCGGGAACAGGCCGTCGAGCGTGGTGTTCTTGGGGTCGGCCGGGTCTGCGCCGTAGGCGGCTGCATAGGCTTCGGCCGTGCCGGCGCCGCCGAGATTGCGGTGCGTGTAGTCGACACCCGAGTCGAGCACGGCGACGGTGACGCCGCTGCCGTCGCGGCCGCTGTTCTGTACCGCCGCGCCGCCCACATAGGGCACGGTTTCCGACAGGCTCATCTCGTAGCGCAGCACCGGCCGCACCTTGGCCACGCCCTGCAGCGCAGCGACCTGTGAGAGCTGCGATGCGTCGATGCGAATGGCGATCGCGTTGTGCGCGGTTTGGACCCGCGCCAGTTCCTTGCCGCCGAGCGAGCTCAGCCGTTGCGACATGTCGCCCTGCGCCTGGCGCAGGCGAACGCGATGTTCAGCGGCGGCCTGACGCAGCATCGGCGACGTCTTGGCTGCAGCAAGGTCGGTGATGCCACTGGCCTCGGCGAGCGCAGCGCGCTGGCCGGCGACAGAGGTCTGTTCGAGGGAGACCCAGACGTCGACCGGACCGCGCTTGCCGTGCAGGCGGGCGTCGAGCGTCGACTGCCGATCGGCTGGCGCCACCGGGACGCGATAGTTGCGGCCGATGGTTGCGGTTGCCGCGAGTGCGGATTGTCTGGACTCGAGTGCTGCCGATGCGCTCGGCGAATCGCCGCCGCCGCAAGCGGCAAGCAGCCAAGCCGCCACGCCCAGCGTGACGGTATTGATGTGTCGTCCCACGTAAACCTCCAGTGGCTCCGGTTTGCTTTTCGGCGCTTGAACAGCACCCCCCCTTATCGCCATGCAATGTCGAGCCAGCGGCGCTCAGCCACAGCGGTGGTGACAAGCGAACGATGTTGCTCAAGACGATCGGAGCGCGTCAACCGGGTTAGCGCGTAGTGGCTCGTCAAGGCGTTGTTTTCGGGGGATGCAAGGTATGTGCAGGCACGACGCGCACGACCCCGGGAATCGCGCGCAACTGATCCCGTTGCGCCGCCGTGGCGAGGACCAGGATGGCATTGCGGACATGCCGCACGCGCGCCACCTCGGCGATGCCGAGCTCGCGCAGGCGATCACCGACGCGATCCTGCTGCAAGGCGATCTGGCGCCCGCGTTGTTGGGCACCTGCGCTGTCCGCGGCGCCAGCCGCAACCGGCTCGCTGAGATCGATCCAGACCTCGGCCGCCGCCGTTTCAATGGCCTGCGCGGCGTGGACCCCGGTGCCGACGGCAGCCAACGCGCCGGCCATCAACCATCGGCGGCGTGCCCACGATCGTTTGCCACTGCCATCCAATGCCATCTCGAGTCTCGTCGTCGCGGTGGCGACCGAGACACGACGTTAGCATGGCGCAAGCGGCTCGGATCCGTTGTCGCAGAGCCTTCACAATCATGCTCGATGCAACAGCAGGCTGCTTTTGTACGGAGCCAGTCGATGACCAGCCGCAACGCCGCGTGAACATTCCCGACGACTATCCGGCCATGCCGCTGCGGCGGCGCGCTCTCTTGTTGTTGCTGGCCATGGTGACGGCCGGGGCCATTCTGCTGCTGCTCATCTACCGGCCGGGCGACCCGAAGCGCGGCGCACAACGTGTCGTGCCCGCTGGGCCTGCCACACCGGCGCGGGGCGCGGCCTCCGGCGTCGGCGGCAAGGCGGATGTGATCCTGCTGCCTGCGGGCGCCTCGTCGCCGCGATAGCCCTTCACGTGGGCACCACAAACGGTCCCGCCACCTCGTAGGTGATGCCTACCGCACCATCGATACCCGGCCCCCACTGCGAGCTGAAGTACAGGCGCGTGCCGTCGGGGCTGAAGGCAGGCCCGGTGAGTTCGGTGCGTGTGTGTCCGGTGAGCTGCAGCAGCGGCACCACCTTGCCGCCCGTCGTCAGCGCCACGATCTGCTGGCGGCCGCCGTCTTCGGCCACCAGTACGTCGCCGTCGGCATTGCAGAGCACGTTGTCGACGCCGGTCAGTGCGCCGCCGTCGGGCATGGTGTCGTCGTAGAGCACGCCCAGCGTGTCGCTGCTCGTGTCGAAGTGCCACACGCGGTCGTCGCCTTTGGTGGCGAAGTAGACCTGGCCGTCGTGAAACCAGATGCCCTCGCCGCCGTTGAAGGCCGAGGCGGCCGGTCGCGCGGCGCCGCGGTGGGCGTCGTGCCAGGTGGTCCAGCTCACGTCGTAGTCCGCCGAGGTGTCGCCGTCGGCCGGCGGAAAGGATTCACCGCTGGCCACCAGCAATTGCAGGCGGCCGTCTTCGAGCGCACCACGTGCCGCACCATCCGGCCAGTCGGAAGCACTGCAGACAAAGCGAAACAGCGCCCCGTCGGGCCGGTCTTCGGTGAGGTACACGTGACGGTTGACCGGGTCGATGGCCACGGCCTCGTGGGTGAAGATGCCGAGCGCGGGCAGCACCTTGGCCGGCGCGCTGCCGTCGATGGCGCATTCCCAGACACGGCCCTCGGGCACTTCTTCGCAGCTCAGCCAGGTGCCCCAGGGCGTCGGTCCGCCGGCGCAGTTGCGCGAGGTGCCTCTGCAGATGCTGTATTGCGCCACCAGTTGCGCGTAGGCATCGAAACGCAGCGCGCCGACGCCACCGCCACCGTTGTCGACCTCGCTGTTGCTGACATAGGTCCAGCCGCCGTCGGCTGCTGCAAACACGGCGCCACCATCGGGCGCGCTGTGCCACGCATAGCCGGAGGACGTGCCGGGCGGTCGGCCACCGGCGCGCGCGACGATGCGTGAGGTGAAGCCCGCCGGCAGGCGCAGGCCATTGGCATCTGCGCCGAGCAGCGCGCCGACGTCGCCGAGGTTGCTCCTGGTGGTGCGCGCTGCCGCACTGTTCGGGGTCTGACGGCGGCACGCCGCCAGACCCGCTGCGCCTGCGAGCAGCGAGGCGCTGGTCAGCGCACGCAGCAGGAAGGCGCGGCGCGCGCCGTGCACGGGTTCAGCGGCGTCGCGAGCGCGGCAGTCCAATCACTGTGCCCTCGCGCCGCGCGTCCGCCGCGCCGTACTGCTTGCCGGTCTTCGGGTCGACGAGCACGGCCTGCACCGAGCCGATGTCGGTGGGTGTGCCGAGCGCATAGCCGAGGCCTGCCAGGCCGTCGAGCGTGGCCTGCGCGAAGCCGTTTTCGATCGAGATGGAGGGGTTGGCGCTGGTCACCGAGATGCGCGGTGCGTCGATCGCCTGTTGCAGCGTCATCTTGTGATCGATCAGGTTCAGCGTGACATTGAAGACCGAGTTGATGATCGACGAGCCGCCCGGCGAGCCGTAGGCGATCAGTGGCGTTCCGTCAGGCGTGAACAGCATCGTCGGCGTCATGCTGCTGCGCGGACGCTTGTTGGGCTGCACGTCGTTGAAGCCGTTGCCGCTGGTGAACGGGTTGGTGGTCGGCGTCGTATTGAAGTCAGTCAGCTCGTTGTTGAGCAGGAAGCCATGGCTGCGGAAGCTGCCGTCGGCGCGCTTGTAGCCGGCGAACACGCCGATGCCATAGCCCGACTCGATGGTGTTCGTATACGAAACCATGTTGCCCCATTGGTCGACGACCGAGAAATGCGTCGTCGTCTCGCCGGGGCCGTTGACAGGCGCGGCCACCGCCAGACGCGTTGAGGGCGCGAGGCCGGCGGTCTCGAACGGCCGCGGGTCGTCCGGAATCGGGTTGGGCGTGATCGCCGTGTCGGCATTGATCGCGGCGCCGCGAATCTCCACGTAACGCGGGTCGAGCAGGCCCTTGGTGGGCACGGGCACGAAGTCGGCGTCGCCCATCCAGATCGAGCGGTCGGCAAAGGCAATGCGCATTGCGCTGGCCATGACGTTGAGCGTCTTCACCGAGCCGAAGCCGAAGCCCTGGGCTTCGTCGCCGATCGGAAAGCGCTCGATCATCTTCAGCGCCTGGATCAGCGTCAGCGCGCCCGAAGACGGCGGCCCCATGGATTTGATCTTGTAGCCGCGGTAGGTGCCTTCGATCGGCTCGCGCACCACAGCCTGGTAGTTCTCGAGGTCGGCGTAGGTCATCGTGCCGCCCTTGCCATCGGCCTGCTGCGGACGCGTGAAGCTCTGCCCCTCGATGATGCCCTTGGCGATGTCGCAGCCCTTCTGGGGCACGACCTTGTAGAAGCAGTCCGGGCCGTGGGCGGCGATCAGGCGGAAGGTATGGGCCAGCGGCTTGTTCTGCACCAGCGAGCCGACGTCACGGGGCTGACCACCGGGGCAGAAATACTCAGCCGACTCAGGCGAATTGAGCGCGCGGCTACCGGGGTTGTCGCAGGCCGCACTGCTGACGAAGCGCGGCGTGGCCGCAAAGCCGTCGTCGGCGAGCTTGATGGCCGGCTGCAGCACCTGGGACAAGCGCAGATGGCCGTACTTCGAGACTGCGAGCGCGGTGCCTCGCACCATGCCCGGCACACCGGCCGCCACACCCTGCAGCGATCGCTGGCTGAAGGGTTGTCCGACAAACATGTCAGGCGTCGCGCCGGCCGGCGCCTTCTCTCGGGTCTCGATGAAGAACGTGCGGCCGCGGTCGCCATGGCGCTTGCCGTGGTCGTCGTGATCGTCGTCATGGCGCCCATGGTCACGGCCATCGCGGCCGGCCAGGTGGATCATCATGAAGCCACCGCCGCCGACACCCGCGGACTGCGGTTCGACGACGTTGAGCGCATACGCGATCGCCACCGCGGCATCGACGGCGTTGCCACCTTGCTCGAGGATGCGCGCACCGGCTTCGGCACCGTATGGGTTGGCCACTGCCACCACGCCCTTGCGAAAAGCGCGGCCGGCCCATGGTGCAGGTTTACCGATGGTGGCCTTGCGATCGGACTCATGACGGTGATCGCCCTCGTCGGCTTGCGCCGAGATGATCGATCCGCAGGCCAGCAGCGCGGCCAAAACTACGGGTGAGGGGCGATGCGAGGTCAGCGAGCGCAATGACATGACAACTCTCCTGTGTCTTGTGGTTGGCGTGCCATCTTGTACCTCTGCCCGCAATTGCACAAGCGCGGGCCTGATCTCTCGGGTCCGCGCTCTCACGTGATTGCTGCCGTTCAGGCGGGATCGAGAGCCTCTTCGACCGACGTCATGCGCAACAACGCTTCGCGTGCGCGCTGGCGCACGGCGTCGTCGATCATCCGCGCCGGCCGCGTGGGTTCGCCGCGCACGGCGCGTACAGGCTTGGGCGCGCTTTCGCCGGCCAGCATCAGCGAAGGCAATTGGACCGTCGGCATCGCCGCGACCAAGCCTGCTGCCTTCTGGAGCGATACCGGCAGTTCCGGCGTTGCTGCGTAGCGCGGCGTGACGATCACGAACAGCGCCACGGCGACGCTGCCCAGGGCCATGCCCACGCGCTGCAATCGGGGCGAATGCCATGACCGCGCTGGTGCAAAGACACGCGGTGGTGTCGCAATGGGCAGCGGCACCAGATCGGCAAAGCCGCGCTGTTCGATGGCGTGGCGCAGCGTCAACGGCGGCCGGCACTCTTCGGGCACCCACAACACACGCAAGCGGCGCAGTGCGGCACCGACGCTCGGTTGGCTGCTGAGCACGGCCAACGGCACGGCCAGCAGCAACGCAGCCAGCAACGGTGCCAGATGCGGCGCGGACAAGGCGCTGCTGGGCAAGGCGAACGCCGCCAGCAGACCCACTGGCGCCGCCAGCATGCCGATGCGGCGCAGCGCGTCGCCCCAACCGACGGCACTGGCGTCGCGCGGTGGCGACTTCCATTCCAGGCGCAGACCGGTCAGCGTGCCGACGACGAACACGGTGTGGGCGAGCATGCGCACGGGCGCCTGCAAGGCCGAGATCAGGAGTTCGAGCAGGGCGCTGCCGACAAGGCGCCAGCGGCCACCATAGTCGGCATGCTCGCCCTTCAACCACACACTGGCCACGCCGACCGCACGCGGCGTCAGCAGCAACAGCAGCGTCAACCCCCACAGCGCGCCGCCATGCTCGCCGACGACGCCGGCCGCCACGCCGAGGGCGACAAAGAGCAGCCACAACGGCGCCATCAGGTACGACAACGCGCCGACGGCGAGCATCGTGCGGTGCGCCGGCCGCCAGCCGGGCTCGGCAAGAAGGCGCGCATTCTGCAGATTGCCCTGGCACCAGCGGCGATCACGCTGCAGTTCGTCGAGCAGGTTGGGCGGCAGTCTGCTCCCAGCTGCCTTCGAGCTGCGGCGCCAGCCAGACTTCATAGCCGGCGCGCCGCATCAGCGCTGCCTCGACGAAATCGTGCGACATGATTTCGCCGCGAGCCCGCCGCGGCCAGGCAGATCGGTGCCAGCGCGCAATGGCGCATGAAGGGCTCGACACGCAGGATCGCGTTGTGGCCCCAGTAATGCGACTCACCGAGTTGCCAGTAGGCCATGCCGAGCGCGAACAGGCGACCGGTGACGCGGCTGGCGAACTGCTGAATGCGCGCGTGCAGCGTGTCGTGGCCGATAGGCCTGCGGCAGCGTCTGCACGATGCCGGCGCGCGGGTTGCTGCTCCATCAGCCGCACCAGCGAGACCAGCGTGTCGCCCTGCATCGTGCTGTCGGCGTCGAGCACCACCATGTAGCGATAGTGGCGGCCCCAGCGGCGGCAGAAGTCGGCGACGTTGCCGGCCTTGCGTTTTGTGCGCCGCCGCCGCAGGCGGTAGAAGATGCGTCCGCCATCGTTGCACTTCGCGGTCGCCGAGCATCGTGCGCAGACGCTCCCAGGCCTGCAGCTCGGCCGTGCGCACTGCGGGGTCGGAGCTGTCGGAGAGGATGTAGAAGTCGAACAGCTTGCAGCGCGCCGGTGGCGGCGAGCGACTCGCAGGTGGCGCGCAGGCCGGCGAAGACGGTGCTGATGTCCTCATTGCAGATCGGCATGATGATCGCGGTGCGCGCGCCGGCGTCGATCGGTGCATGCTCGTTGGCGAGTTGCAGCGCGTGGCGGTCGCCGCGCAGCAGCACCCAGGCCCCCATCAGCGCCGTGGCCAGCCCGGCGCCGACCCAGCCCAGCATCAGCACCGCGAGTGCTGCGTAGATCATCCAGGCCAAGCCGGCGTCGGCCGGCGCGCTGAGCATGACCAGCGCCAACGCCGTACCCGCCAGCAGCGCGATGGCCAACAGCAGCACGCGGCGGCGGCGCTGCGCCACCAGCAGCCAGGCCGGCGGGTCTTGCGGGTTCCAGAAGAACTGCAAACCGGGCAACAGCGCGAGCAGGCTGCCACGCAGCAGGCCGAACCAGGGGCGGGCGCGCATCGGTGAGCGCGCCACGAGGGGAGCAGTGGGAGGCAGCATTGTTCTGATGTTCATTTCAAGGATCTCGGTACAGCTCATTCGGGGGCCATTGCATACGACCAGGTTTCGCTCAGCGTGTTCGCACCTTGGCGCAAGAAGACACGAAGCTCCACCGCTTGTTTCGCATCGACACGGTCGAACTCCAGAGTCGCACGCCAGCCATTGCGCGCTTCATTCGGGTACGCGTGCACGCGCCCGATGCGGCCGTTGGCAGAAGCATAGGCGACGGCTTCGACCTTGTCGCCTTGCACGTTTTGGGCCTGCTGGGCTGAAGGCAGCGCAGGGCCGACGAAATCGATCAGAAATTTATGGCGTTGCTTGGGTTGTGCGACCTTTTTGTAGCCATAGCCGGTGCGTGTCTGGGTGACATGCGCGCCAGGGGGCAAGCGCTGTACCTGGCCTTGCCAATGCACACGCCACGAGAATTCGAGCGGCCTGCCGGGCTGCGGCGCAGTGGCGGGCACCCAGTAGGCCGCGACGTTGTCGTGCGTTTCATCGGGCGTGTGGAACTGCAGCAACTCGACGCGGCCGGCGCCCCAATCACCGATCGGCTCGATCCAGGCGCTCGGGCGAAGTTCATAGCGCGCTTCGACGTCTTCGTAGCTGGCGAAGTCGCGATCGCGCTGCATCAGGCCGAAGCCGCGCGGCGAGCGCAAGGCAAACGACGTGACGAAGGTCGAGGTGGGATTGGTCAGCGGGCGCCAGAGCCATTCGCCTTCGGCGGTTTCGATCTGCAGGCCGTCGGAGTCGTGCACCTCGGGGCGGAAGTCAGGAGCGGCTGCCGGTTGGTTGTCGCCGTGCAGGTACATGCTGGTCAGCGGCGCCACGCCGAGCATGGCCACACCGGCGCGAAGGAACAGCCGCGCGCTCACATCGACCGTGGTGCCTGCCATCGAGCCCGCCTGGGGGCGCAACACAAAGCGGTAGGCGCCGGTGACGCGCGGTCCATCGAGCAGGGCGTGGAAGACGAACTCGGATGCGCCCGGCTTGGGCGTTTCGAACCAGTACTCGCTGAAGTCCGGGAACTCCTCGCCACGCGCGCCACCGACCGTGTCGATGGCCACGGCGCGAGCAGACAGGCCATAGCGCTGGCCCCGACCGAGGGCACGGAAATAGTTGCTGCCGAGAAAGGCTGCGACCTCGTCGCGCTTGCCCGGCTCATTGAGGGGGTAGGTGAGCTTCCAGCCGGCGACCAGCGCGGCGCTGTCGGGCGGGTCGGGTGGAACCACGCCGTCGTAGTCGAAGATCGAGGCCGGCAGGTTCAGCGCGCGCGCCTTGCCGTCGACAACCTCATGCAGGCGCAGCGCGCGCACCGCGGCGTCGCCGGCCACCGGGAAGAAATGCATTTCGAACGGCGAGCCCGTGCCGCGCCAAAGCGCCTGCGGTTGGCGAAACTGGATTCGGCGCACGGCGTCGTAGTCGAGGGCGGCACGGCGCGCATCCATCACCGTCGGCTTTTTGTATGGCGATTGCGCCAAGGTCTGGGCTTGCAGGGACACGTCGTCGAATCCGAAGGCGGCAGCGTGCGCGGATGCCGATGCGGCAATCAGCGCGCAGCCGACGAGCGCCCACATCCCGGCCCGGACAGGGCGGGGATCAACGGGGGCGCAGGTGAATTCATGACGAACAGCCTTGGGCATGCGTTGGTATTTTCCCCTAGCCGTGAACTTGTTCACGGCATTTCGACGTGTGACCGATCGCAACAGTTGTCGTGGTGTGGTCAACGGCGTAGGAAATGTCCGAGGCATCATCGGCCGATGCAGGAACTTCGAGCGCTGCAGATCCTAGCCGGCCCACGGGCCCGTGCTCATTTGCGCGAGCACGGCCTGCGGCCCGAAGATGTGCGCGTGATCCCGGCGGCCGCCGGCGGACCGAAGGGCCTGGCGCTGAATGCGCTCGACCGCTTCGTTTTCGGTCACTGGCTGCCCGCTTCGATGCAGACGGTGCATCTCATTGGTGCGTCCATCGGCGCGTGGCGCATGGCGACGGCCTGCGTGGGCGGAGCCGATGCAGCCTTTCGCCGCTTGGCTGAGAGCTACATTCTGCAGGTATATCGACACGAAGCCGGCCGGTTTCCGAAGCCTCGCGACATCTCCCGCGCGTCGGCCGAGATCCTCGAGGCGGCGCTGGGCCGGCATGTCGGGGACATCATTGCCCACCCGCGTTTTCGCCTGCACGTCATCACCAGCCGCGGCCGCCATCTGATGCGGCGCGAAGGACGCCTCAGCACGCCCCTGGGCTACCTGGGCGCATTTGCCACCAACCTGGTCAGCCGCCGCGCGATGGGCGCCTGGCTGGAGCGCGTGATTTTCTCCGATCCCCGCGAGCCGCTGCCCTTCGCATTGCACGACTACCGCACGCGGCAGGTGCGGCTCGGTGCCGACAACCTGCTGCCCAGCGTCCTGGCCAGTGGTTCGATCCCGTTCTGGCTCGACGCCGTGCACGACATTGCCGGCGCGCCGCGCGGCGCCTACTGGGACGGCGGCATCACCGACTATCACCTGCACCTCGACTACGGCCAGATGCACAGCGGCCTGGTCCTGTACCCGCACTTTCAATCCGCCGTCGTTCCGGGTTGGCTGGACAAGTCATTGAAGCACCGCCATGGCGCGACGGCACGCCTGTCCAACGTCGTCCTGCTGGTCCCCAACCCCGAATGGGTGAAGACAGTGATGCCCAACGCCAAGCTGCCCGACCGCGGCGACTTCAAGGCCTACGGCGAGCGCATCGCCGAGCGCCAGCGCGACTGGCGGCGCGCGGTGGCCGAGGGCGAGCGCCTGGCCGACGAGTTGGCGCAAGTCGTCAATCTGCCCTCGATCGAGGCGCTGCCGCTGGTCTGACGTCAGCCGAGCAGCGAGTACGGCCCGCCGCGCTCCAGTGCCCGCATGTAGGCCGGCCGCTCATGGATGCGTTCGAGGAAACCGTTGAGGTTGGGCAGGTTCGACTTGAGCGCGCCGCGTGATGCCGCGGCCTCGATCGGAAAACTCATCATCACGTCGGCCGCGGTGAAGGCGCGGCCGGTGAACCAGGGGCGCGCCGCGAGTTCGCTTTCCATGAAGGCCATTTGGCGCTTGAGGTTCGGTTTGATGAAACCGTCGAGCACTTTGTCGGCAATGGCCCTGGCGATCGGCTTGGCGAAGAACGGCATCGGCGACTTCTTGATGCGGTTGAAGATCAGTGCCATGACCAACGGCGGCATCGCCGAACCTTCGGCAAAGTGCAGCCAGTAGGTGTAGCGGCGGTGTTCGATCGTGCCTGCGGCGGGGCGCAGCGCATCGCCGGCCTGCTCGACCAGATACTCGACGATGGCGCCGGTCTCGGCCACGGTGACCTTGCCGTCGGTGACGACCGGCGACTTGCCCAGCGGGTGCACCGCCAGCAGCTCCGGCGGCGCCAGCGACGTTTTCTTGTCGCGCTCGTAGCGCTTGACTTCATACGGCAGGCGCAGCTCTTCGAGCAGCCACAGCACGCGCTGCGAGCGCGAGTTTTCGAGGTGATGAACAGTGATCATGGCGTTGGTGTGTGCCCGATCATGCCCGCAGCATCTTGTTGACGAGCTCGGGTGTCGTCGAGGCGCCGTACTTGCGCATCAAGCGTGCGCGGTAGACATCGACGGTGCGCGGGCTGATGGCGAGCCGTTGGCCGATGCGCTTGGAAGTCAGGCCTTCGATCAACAGCGCCGCAATCTCGCGCTCGCGCGGCGTCAGCTCGGCCGTCACCTTGCGCCGCGCCGAGAGGTCTTCGAAGCTCCAGATGCCCGCGGCGAGCGGCCGCTTGGGGTCGAGCGCGCGGCCCGAGACATGGCACCAGAAGAGCTCGCCGGACAACCGCTTCATGATGCGCTCGTCGGCGTAGATGCCCTTGCGGTCGAGGCTGGCGACGATGCGTGCGCCCGTGCGCTCGAACTCCTCGTGCGTCGGGTAGAGCATCTCGAAGCTGCGGCCGACGAGCTGGCTGTCGTGCTGTGCGCCAAACATGGACAGCAGTTGCTGGTTGCAGGCCTGCATCAGGCGGTCGCGGGAAATGACCAGGCCGATCGGCGCCTGCTCGAATGCGGTGCGGTAGTCTGTGGCCGTCATCGGTAGTTGATTCTACGTAACGACTACGTAATGAGCTAAGTAGTACGCTCGGTGTCTGCCGGCGAAACGGCCAAGGAGACCTGCGGATGAAGAAGATCTACCCGAGCGCCAAGGCCGCGCTCGACGGCATCGTCGCCGACGGACAGTTGCTGGCCGTCGGCGGATTTGGCCTGTGCGGCATTCCGGAAGCGCTGATCGACGCGCTGCGCGATTCGGGCGTGAAGAACCTGACCGTCATCTCCAACAACGCCGGCGTCGATGGCTTCGGCCTGGGCAAGCTGCTCGAGACACGGCAGATCAAGAAGATGATCTCCAGCTACGTCGGCGAGAACAAGGAGTTCGAGCGCCAGTACCTGGCCGGCGAACTCGAGCTCGAGTTCACGCCGCAGGGCACGTTGGCCGAGAAGCTGCGCGCCGGCGGCGCGGGCATTCCGGCGTTCTTCACGCGCACCGGCGTCGGCACGATCGTCGCCGAAGGCAAGGAGCTGCGCGACTTCGATGGCCACACCTACGTCATGGAGCGCTCGCTGGTGCCCGACGTGGCGCTGGTCAAGGCCTGGCGCGCCGACAAGAGCGGCAACCTGCAGTTCCGGCTGACCGCGCGCAACTTCAACCCGGCGGCGGCGATGGCCGGCAAGGTGACGGTGGTCGAGGTCGAGGAGATCGTCGACACCGGTGCCATGCCGCCCGACAGCGTGCACCTGCCCGGCATCTACGTCAGCCGCGTGGTGCTCAATGCAACGCCCGAAAAGCGCATCGAGAAGAGAACGATCACCGAGAAAGCGGGAGTCTGAGATGGCCTGGACACACGACCAGATGGCGGCGCGCGCGGCGCGCGAACTGCAGGACGGCTTCTATGTCAATCTCGGCATCGGCTTGCCGACGATGGTGGCCAATTTCGTCAGTCCCGACATCGAGGTCTGGCTGCAAAGCGAGAACGGCATGCTCGGCATCGGCCCGTTCCCGACCGCCGATCAGGTCGATGCCGACCTGATCAACGCCGGCAAGCAGACCGTGACCACGATCCCGGGCTCCTCGATCTTCGGCAGCCATGACAGCTTCGCGATGATCCGCGGCGGCAAGATCAACCTGTCGATCCTCGGTGCGATGCAGGTCAGCGAAAAGGGCGATCTGGCCAACTGGATGATTCCGGGCAAGATGGTCAAAGGCATGGGCGGCGCGATGGATCTGGTGGCCGGCGTGAAGAATGTCGTCGTGCTGATGGAGCATGTGGCCAAGAAGAAAGACGGCGGCATCGACCTGAAGATCCTGCCGCATTGCACCTTGCCGCTGACCGGTGTCGGTGTGGTCGATCGCATCATCACCGACCTGGCGGTGATGGACGTGACGCCGCATGGGCTCAAGGTGGTCGAGATGGCGCCCGGCGTGACGCGCGACGAACTGCAGAGCAAGACCGGCGTTCAACTGCACTGAGCCGGTGCTCAGGCGTCGAACTCACCGCTGATGGACATCGCGTCGAGTTGCGGGCCCTGCGCAACCCAGCGCTGCAGGATGCGTTCCAAATCCTCACGCAACAACGGCTTGGACAGGTAGTCGTCCATGCCGAAGGCCAGGCAGCGTTCGCGGTCCCCGTCCATCGCGTGCGCTGTCAGCGCGACGATGACGCTGCGACGCGCCCCGCCTTCGCGCGCACGGATGGCCGCCGTGGCCGCGAAGCCGTCCATCCTCGGCATCTGGCAGTCCATGAGCACCAGGTCGTAGTGGCAACGCGCGGTCGCGGTCAAGGCCTGTTCGCCGTCTTCGGCCACATCGACGTCCAGACCCATCGACTCCAGCAGCGACGCGGCGACAAGGCGATTGACATCGTTGTCCTCGACCAGCAGCAAGTGCCCGTCGTAGCGTCGATAACGGGGCGTGGGCGGCGCCGGCGCCGCCCGTGTCGGATCGAGTGCGGTCGCCAGGACGGTGCACAACTGCGCCTGGCCCACCGGTTTGGTCAACCAGCCGTCGATGCCGACCTCGGCCAGGCGTGCGCGCGGCAAGGTGTAGCTGACCGAACTCAGCATGACCAGACGCAGCGCGTTCAAGTGAGGATCAGCGCGGATGCGGCGCGCCAGTTCGAGGCCGTCGATGCCGGGCATGTGCACATCGAGGATGGCGATGTCGTAACGCGCCGTGGCGGCGTGCAGCGCGTCGATCGCCTCGGCCGCACTGGCAGCGCCATCGACAATCATGCCGCGCGCGGCGAGTTGATGCTGCACGATCTCGCGGTTGGTCGCGTTGTCGTCGACGGCCAGCACGCGACGGCCCGCAAGCTGCGGCGCCGCTGCCGCAGCCGGTGCCTCGTGCGCTACCACGCCCAGCCGGAGTGTGAACCAGAACCGCGAGCCGAGGCCGGGCAGGCTGTCCACACCGATCTCACCGCCCATCAGGTCAACGAGCTGGCGCGAGATCGTCAGGCCGAGTCCCGTGCCGCCGTACCTGCGCGTGGTGCTGCCGTCGGCCTGCGTGAAGGCATCGAAGATGCGGGCCTGGGCCTCGGCATCGATGCCCGTGCCGGTGTCTCGCACCGAAAATCGCAGCGTCGTTTCGTCCGGCGCCGTGTTCAGTGGATCGACCGTCAGGACCACTTCGCCGCGCGTGGTGAACTTGATCGCGTTGCCGATCAGGTTGGACAGCACCTGGCGGATGCGCATCGGGTCCGCACGCACGATGGCGGCGATCGCCGGGTCGATGTCGACGGCCAGCTCGAGGCCCTTGGCATCGGCCGCGCTGGCGAAGGTCTGCAGGATCTCGTCCACCGCTTCGCGCAGGTCGAACTCGATCGCCTCCACGGTGAGCTTGCCGGCTTCGATCTTCGAGAAGTCGAGGATGTCGTTGATGACCTTGAGCAGCGCCAGCGCCGAGCGCTGCATCGTGCGCGCAAAGTGCAACTGGCGCGGTTCGAGCCCGCTCTCCAGCAGCAACCCCGCCATGCCGAGCACGCCGTTCAGCGGTGTGCGGATTTCGTGACTCATGTTGGCGACGAACTCGCTCTTGGCGCGGTTGGCGGCCTCGGCGGCATCGCGCGCCGCAATCAGCGCCTGCTGGGCCCGGTGGCTGTCGGTGATGTCGCGGGCGACGCCGCGGTAGCCGATGAAGGTCCCGTCCGCGCTGAAGCGCGGTGCGCCGCTGACCTGGACGATGCGCTCGCCGTCGGGCAACGTGCGCCGCAGCAGCAGGTCATGGAAGACATTGCGCGCGGCCAACTCGGCCTTGTGCGGCTCCCAGTCCCCGCCGACGATGTCTGTGTAGGGCAATTCCCAGCGCGTTTTTCCGACATGCGCCTCGCGGGGAATACCGCCGCTGTTGTGCGCGCCGTCGGTGATCTGCACGAAGCGCAGTTCGGCGTCCTGCTCCCAGAACCAGTCCGACGACAGCGATGTGAGCATCCGGAATCGCTCGTCGCTGGTGCGCAGGTCGTCGAGCATCACCGCGCGCTCGGTGGCCTCGATCTGCAGTTCCAGATTTGCACGCTCGAGTTCGGCGGTGCGCTCGGCCACGCGCAATTCCAGCTCGGTGCGAACGCGATCGAGTTCGCCGCGCAGGTACAGCGGTGTGGCGTGCGGAGACAGGTCCATCGAGGCGAAGGCGCAGAGTTGTCGTGGACGACGTGCCGATTGTTGGCGTGAAGACGGGCAGCAGTCGGCGGAAAAGAACCGGCTCCGGTCGGCTTTGCCAGGCTTGAACCATCTTGACTGGGGCGGGCGCGGCGGCGTGTTAAATCCGCACGGTCCGACTGCCGTGCCCGGCCCGCGCGAGTAGAAAAGCCCCGCCGCTCTTGCCGCGGCCGCAAAGGCGTGGAACATCGGCGCTGTTCGACATCTGGAGTCTGCGATGAAGCAATGGACCCGGCTCGCCGTGGCAACTGCGGCACTGAGCGTGGCTTGTGCCACGCCGAACGTTCCACGTCCGAGCGATGCCATTGCGCACCTGCCCGAAGGCGCTTCGGGCGCCACCGCCAAACCCGGCTGGTCGGCGCAGCGCTTCATGGTGGCTGCGGCCAACCCGCTGGCCACTGATGCCGGCTATCGGGTGCTGAAGGCCGGCGGTAGTGCCGTCGATGCCGCGATCGCCGTGCAGATGGTGCTGGCGCTGGTCGAGCCGCAATCGAGCGGCATCGGCGGTGGCGCGTTCCTGCTGCACTGGGACGGCCAGTCGATCGCCGCCTGGGACGGCCGCGAGAGTGCGCCTGCGGCCGCAGACGAAAGACTGTTTCTGCAGGCCGATGGCAAGCCGATGCCGTTTCGCGAAGCGGTGGTCGGCGGGCGTTCGGTGGGCGTGCCGGGTGCTGTGCGCATGCTCGAAGCGGTCCACCGCGAACACGGCCGCTTGCCGTGGGCGACGTTGTTCGAGCCCGCGATCACGCTTGCCGAACAGGGCTTCGCCCTCAGCCCGCGTCTGCACGTGCAACTCAGCGCCGAGACGGCGCTGAAGAACGATGCCCGGGCGCGGGCCTACTTCTACGGCGCCGAAGGTGAGCCGCCGCCCGTGGGCACGCTGATGAAGAATCCAGCGCTGGCCGACGTGCTGCGCGGCATCGCGTCGCGCGGCAGTGCGACATTGCTCGGCGGGCCGGTGGCGGCCGATATCGTCAAGCGTGTGCGTGGCCATGCGACCAACCCGGGTCTGTTGAGCGAGGCCGACCTTGCCGGCTATGCGCCGAAGCGGCGCGAAGCGATCTGCACCGTGTGGAAAGTCGTCTACCGCGTCTGCGGCTTCCCGCCGCCGTCGTCGGGCCACATCGCGGTAATGCAGATCCTCGGCTTGATCGATCGCGCGGCGCCGGTGGCGTCGCCGTTGATCGACAAGGCGCCGAGCGCCGACTGGCTGCACGTCTACACCGAAGCGGCAAGACTGGCCTACGCTGACCGCGCGCTGTACCTGGCCGACCCCGCCTTCGTGTCGCCGCCGGCGGGCCGCTGGACCAGCCTGCTCGATGACGAGTACCTGATGCAACGCGCCGCGCTGATCGGCGATCGGAGCATGGGCACGGCCAAACCGGGTGTTCCTTCGGGTGCATCGACTTCATCGGCGCCGCAACCGGCTCAGGTCGAAGCCGGCACCAGCCACATCTCGATCGTCGACGCGCGGGGCCACGCGGTGGCGATGACGACGACGATCGAAGACGCGTTCGGCGCGCGCCTGATGAGCGACGGCGGCAGCGGCAAGCCCGGCGGCTTCCTGCTCAACAATGAGCTCACCGACTTTTCCTTTGCGCCGTCCGATGCCCAGGGCAGGCCGATCGCCAACCGTGTGCAGCCCGGCAAGCGACCGCGCTCGTCGATGAGCCCCACGCTCGTCTTCGACGCCCGCGACGGCAAGCTGCTGATGAGCCTGGGCTCACCCGGCGGCGCAGCCATCATCCACTTCACCGCCAAGACGCTCGTCGGCACGCTCGAATGGGGGCTCGATGCACAGCGCGCGATCGACCTGCCCAACTTCGGCAGCTTCAACGGCCCGACCGTACTCGAAAAAGGGCGCTTCCCCGCGGCCACGCTCGACGCACTGCGCGCACGCGGCCACAGCGTCAACGAAATCGACATGACCAGCGGGCTGCAAGCCATCCAGCGGCGCGGCAGCGGCTGGTACGGCGGCGCCGATCCGCGGCGCGAGGGTGTGGTGATGGGCGATTGACGCCCGCCGGCGACGCGTTGTGTGCGGGCACTGACAACGGGTGTTGTGTTTTTGAGGCAGAACAAGAACAGAGCCTTGCTTTTGCCCGATCAGAGAGTAGATTTGAGACATGCTGCAGTGCAGCAAATTGCATCGGCAGCCCTCACGGCCCGACAAATCCACCCTGGACGGCGTTATGAGTACTTCACGGCAGCAACTACAACTCGGTCTCGAAGACCTGTTGGGCGACTTGCGGCATGCGCGCAGGAACGGCGATCTCGGTCGGCTGGCATTGATCTCCTACTGTGAGGTCCGGCGCTGGGCGCGCCTGGCGGGTTACCAACGACTGGCAGAGCATTCGTCGGCATTGATCACGCAGACCCCACATGCCAGCCGCGAAGCGTTTCTGGCCGTGATCGACGATCTGATTGCTGACCTCGAGATCGCCGCAGGCAGCCCGAATGCGACCGCAACAGTCTCTCAGCCGCGCAACGCCTTGGCGACTTCGGGAATCAACGCAGGTCCGCGATAGATCAGGCCGGTGTAGATCTGCACCAGGTTCGCGCCCGCCTTGATCTTGCTGCGCGCGTCGTCGCCGCTCATCACACCGCCGACGCCGATGATGGGATAGGCCTTGCCGAGTTCGGCGCGCAACAGGCGGATAACGCGATTGCTGCCGGCCAACAGCGGCGCGCCCGACAGGCCGCCCGTTTCCTGGCCGTTGGGCAGGTGGTTGACGCCGTGGCGTGAGACGGTGGTGTTGGTGGCAATGACGCCGTCGATGCCGTGGCGCAGCAGCGTCTCTGCGATGGCCTTGATCTGGTCTTCGTCCAGGTCCGGCGCGATCTTGACGAAGATGGGCTTGGGGCCGTAGTCGCGCGCCAGTTCGGCGCGGCGTTCCATCAGGCGCTGCAGCAGCCACTGCAGTTGCTCGTCGCTTTGCAGGCTGCGCAGGTTCTGCGTGTTCGGGCTCGAGATGTTGACCGTCACATAGTCCGCATGCGGATAGACGCCGCGCATGCAGGCCAGGTAGTCGTCGGCGGCCTTGTCGATCGGCGTGGCGGCGTTCTTGCCGATGTTCAGGCCGAGCACGCCGCCTGCCGCCCGAAACCCCTTGGCGCGTTGGACATGGCCGATGAAGGCGTCGAGTCCGTCGTTGTTGAAGCCCAGCCGGTTGACCAGCGCCTTGGCGTCGGGCACGCGAAACATGCGCGGCTTGGGGTTGCCCGGCTGCGGCAGCGGCGTCACCGTGCCGACTTCGATGAAGCCGAAACCCATGGCGCCCAGGCCATCGATGCAGCGCCCGTCCTTGTCCAAGCCCGCGGCCAGGCCGACGCGGTTGGGAAAATTCAGCCCGGCGATGTGCAGCGGATCGGCGACGCGGACCTGCCGCCAAAGGCCTTGCGCCGGTGTGTTCTGCAGGTGCTCGAGTGCCGCCAGCGCCAGGTCATGCGCGCGCTCTGCGTCGATGCCGAAGAGAAAGGGGCGGGCGAGGGTGTAGGGAACCAAAGACATAATCGGCGGCCATTCTCGCAAACGCCCGCCGCCAGCACGCTCCTGGCTTTCACGATGACGCAAGACGAACTCAAGACACTGGTGGGCCGCGCGGCACTCGATGAAGTGGTGCCCGGCAGCGTGATCGGCGTCGGCACCGGCTCGACCGTCAACAAGTTCATCGACGCCTTGGGCGCCATGCGCGAGCGCATCGCCGGCGCGGTGTCGAGTTCGCAGCAGAGCACGCAGCGGCTGCGCGCCTGTGGCATCACGGTGTTCGATGCCAACGAGGTCGAGCGCCTGGCGGTCTACGTCGACGGCGCCGACGAGATCGATCGCCGCGGCTTCATGATCAAGGGCGGCGGTGCGGCGTTGACGCGCGAGAAGATCGTCGCCGACCTGGCCGAGCGTTTTGTCTGCATCGCCGACCAGAGCAAGCTGGTCGAAGTGCTCGGCCATTTCCCGCTGCCGGTGGAGGTCATCGACATGGCGCGCCAGCGCATCGTGCGCCGCTTTGCCGAGCTCGGCGGGCGCGCCGTCGAGCGCGACGGTGTGACCACCGACAACGGCCATCCGCTGCTCGATGTGCATGGCTTGCAGATCACCGATCCGCTGGCGATGGAGGCGGAAATCAATCAATGGCCCGGCGTGATCGCCGTCGGCATCTTCGCCCGACAGCGGGCTCAGGTTTGCCTGCTGGGCACCGCAGACGGCGTGAAGCGCCTGGAGTTCGCATGAAGTCCGACATCGAGATCGCACAAGCCACCACGCCGAGGCCGATTGGCGAGATCGCGGCCCGGCTGGGCATCCCCGACAGCGCGCTCGAGCCGTACGGCCGCACCAAGGCCAAGGTGTCGCTGTCGTTCGTGGAATCGCTGGCCAATCGTCCCGACGGCAAGTTGGTGCTCGTCACCGCCATCAGTCCGACGCCGGCCGGGGAAGGCAAGACCACGACCACCGTCGGCCTGGGCGACGCGCTCAACCACATCGGCAAGAAGGCCGTGGTCTGTCTTCGCGAGCCGTCGCTGGGGCCGGTCTTCGGCATGAAGGGCGGTGCGGCCGGCGGCGGCTACGCGCAGGTGATCCCGATGGAGGACATCAACCTGCACTTCACCGGCGACTTCAACGCCATCGCGCTGGCCAACAACCTGCTGGCCGCCATGATCGACAACCACATCCATCACGGCAACGAGTTGGGCTTCGACGTACGCCGCATCGCCTGGAAGCGCGTCATGGACATGAACGACCGTGCGATGCGCGGCGTCACGGTAGCGCTCGGCGGCCCGGGCAACGGCTACCCTCGTGAGGACGGGTTCGACATCGTCGTCGCCTCCGAGGTCATGGCTATCTTCTGCCTGGCGACCTCGGTGCAGGATCTCAAGCATCGCCTGGGCAACATCGTCTGCGGCAGCACGCGCGAGGGCCACCCGATCCGCGCCCGCGATCTGAAGGCTCACGGCGCGATGACCGCGCTGCTCAAGGATGCACTGGCGCCCAACCTGGTGCAGTCGCTGGAGCAGACGCCGGCCTTCATCCATGGCGGTCCGTTTGCCAACATCGCCCATGGCTGCAACTCGGTGCTGGCCACCAAGACGGCGTTGAAACTCGCCGACTATGTGGTCACCGAGGCCGGTTTCGGCGCTGATCTGGGCGCGGAAAAGTTCGTCGACATCAAGTGCCGCAAGAGCGGCCTGCGGCCTGCGGCCGCGGTGCTCGTGGCAACGATCCGCGCGCTCAAGTTCCACGGCGGCATGGCGCAGAAGGACCTGTCGCAACCCGATCTGACGGCGCTGGAGCAGGGCATCGCCAACCTCGAGCGCCACGTCAACAACATCCGCAACCACTATGGGCTGGCCTGCGTGGTGGCGATCAACCACCGCAGCGAAGACAGCACGGCCGAGGTGAAGTTGCTGATGGACAAGTTGGCGCACCACGGTGCCAAGGTCGTGCTGGCGCGCCACTGGGCCGAAGGCGGCAAGGGTGCGGCCGATCTGGCGCATGAGGTGGTGCGGCTGTGCGACCAGCCGAGCGACTTCAAGTTCGTCTACGACGACGGCGCCACGTTGTGGGACAAGATGAAGTCGATCGCCACCCGGATCTACGGTGCCGCCGACATCAGTGCCGACTCCAAGGTCCACGCCCAGATCATCCGCCTGCAGGCCGACGGTTATGGCCACTACCCGGTGTGCGTGGCCAAGACACAGTATTCGTTCTCGACCGATCCGCTGTTGCGCGGTGCACCGAGCGGCCATGTGGTCAATGTGCGCGAGGTGCGGCTGGCCGCAGGCGCCGAGTTCGTGGTCATGGGCTGCGGCGACATCATGACGATGCCGGGCCTGCCGAAGGTGCCGTCGGCGTGCAACATCGACGTCGGCGAGGACGGCCGGATCACCGGCTTGTTCTGAGCACCATCCGCGCCGGGTCGATGGCGTCGACCAGATCGGCTTCGAGCGGCCACGGTGCACCGCAGATTTGCGCGGCCAGCAATTGGCCGCCGAGCGCTGCCGTGGTCAGGCCGCGTGAGCCGAGGGCGCTGTGGATGTACAGGGCGGGCACGCGCGGCAGCAATCGCGGGGCGTCGCGGCGCGCAGGCTGAGGGGCCTGGAGGTCCGGCGCGATACCGACCAGGGGCAGTCGATCGTGTGTCACCACGCGCCAGCCGACACGGCCGTGCAAGGCAGCGCCGTCGCGCGCGACGGCGCTGCCCAGCAACTGGCGGGCGCGTTCGAGGTTGCTGGCATGGTCAGCATCACGCAGGCGCTCGTCGTCGTCGTTGGGGTGGCTCGTCGAGCCGATCAGCAGGCCGCCGCCCGGCAGCGGCAGCACGTAGGCGCCACTGGCTATCGGCATGTGCGGCAGGCGTGCCCGCTGCGACGCGTCGACCCAGCTCACCTGGCCGCGCACACGCTGGGCCCATGTCGGCGGCAACCCCGCCAAGCGCAATGCGTCATCGGCGTTGGCCAGGACGAGCGCCGGTGCCCGCGCGATCAGGCGCGCGTCGGCGTCGCGCACGCACCAACCCTCGGTGCCATGCTCGACGGATTGCACACGGACGCCGCCTTGCCAGGTCACGCCGGGTGTGGCCAGCGCGTCACGCACCAACGCCACCGGGTCGGCCCAGCCGCCTGCGGCGAACAGCCATGCCGGCTGCGTCAGCGGCACGCCGGCGGAGCGCGACGCCTGTGCTGCATCGAGTGCCTGCACGTAACTCGAAGGCAGGCGCTGCGCCGCCAGCAGCGCTCGCATCGCCGCCAGGTCCTGCGTGGTGTTCAGGCGCAGCATGCCGTTGCAGGCGCCGTTGCCGGATGCGCGCACCCATTGCGATGCCGCAAAGCTGGCGGCGCGGTGCCACCGCGTGTGCAGCGCGTCGTCGGCACCGACCGTGCCATGGAACAGACCAGCCGGGTTGCCCGAGGCCTGAGTTGCCGGCTGCGTCTGCGCATCGAGCACCGTGCACGGCACGCCCTGTTGCGCCAGAGCACGCGCCGTGGCGGCGCCCGCCATGCCGCCGCCGATGACGATGGCGTGGCTCGGCGCTGGCGAGGGCAACGCGCGGCCCGGCGGTGCGATCGGGACGAAGCGTGGTGCGTAGCGAGCCAGCGTGATCTCGCGCTTGCTGCCCGCACCCGACGCGCGCTGCACGTCGAAGCCCGCCGCGGCCAGACCGTCGCGAACCATCCGCGCCGCACTCCAGGTGGCGGCAGTGGCGTCGGGCGCGGCGAGTTTGGCCAGCGACTTGAACAATGCCGGCGACCACATGGCGTGGTTGCGCGCAGGTGCGAAGCCGTCGAGGTAGAACGCATCGACACGCGCCACCAGTTGACGGCCCAGCGTGGTCGCGTCGCCCAGGCAGAGCAGCAGTTGCAATCGGCCGCCTTCGAAGCACAGGTTGTGGAGATTGGGCGTCAGTGGGGGCCACGCCGCGATGAGTTGTTGGGTCAGCGACGGCAACGGAGAGGCTGCCAACGCACGCGCCAGGTCGTCACGCGTCGGCGGATGTTTTTCCAGTGACACGAAGTGCAGGCGATCGCAGCGCAGCGGGTCGCTGCGCCATGCGGCCCAGGTGGCGAGGAAATTGTTGCCCAGGCCGAAGCCGGTTTCGAGGATGGTGAAACGCGCGCGGCCGCGCCAGCGCCCGGGCAGGCCATTGCCGGCGAGAAAGACAGCCTGCGCCTGTTCGAGTGCGCCCTCGCGCGGGTGGTAGACGTCGTCGTATTCGGCCGAGCGCGGCACGCCCTGCGAAAAGTCGATCGTCGCGGCAACGATCGGCTCGGTCTTCACGGGCGCCAGGCCACGCGGCTACGCGCGCGTGGCAGCGCGCGCTTCAAGCCACGCCAACAGCGGCGCGCGCACGCTGGACAGGCTGCGGTAGGCAAGCACCGCCGTGCTCATCGATGCAATGGCGGCATGCAGGCGTGCGGCTTTGTCGGGCGTGTCGATCGCGTCGGCGAGTGGCATCGTGTCAACGCTGATCGTGAACACTGCCTGGTGCAATCGCGGCAGCGGAATGAAGGTCTGGCGCTCCGTACGCCACCAGGCGCGAGGGGCAGCGCTGTCGACGAATGCGTCGGCCAGCCACGGCACCGGGTCGGCCAACGCCGGGTGGGCATTCAGCCGCGGTTGGCGTGCCACGTTCCAGACGAAGCGCTCCCAGCGCTGCTCGGCGCAGACCATGCGCATCAGGTGTTCGCCGACTTGCAGCAGCATGGCGTTGTCGGCCACCGGCGCATGGACCTCGGCGAAGTGGCGGCCGACCTTTCGCTCAGGTGCCCAATGCGACGGCAGGCACGCGGCGATCCACGGAATCGTGGCGTTCGCACCATCGACGATGGCGAAGTCCTCCTTGAACGCCAGGCACAGCAGGCCGGCGAGGCGCCATGCGGACGGCAGGCCGCGCAGGCAACGCAGCACCTCGTCGCCGAGTCCGAAACTGCCGCTTCGCAGCTGCAGGGCTTCGCCGTCGGCCACAGCCACGCCGAGGTGGTGCGCGTTCGCGCAGTGCCCGTCCCAACCCCAGGCCTCAGGATGCTCATGCGCCGCTTGCGCGGCCAGTGCGTGCAGCGCCGGCGTCTCGTCGAAACCCCGCAGCACCGCCAGCGCATGCGCAGCGTGCGCTGACAGCACCGCGAGTTTTTCGCGCTGGTGGCGCGATCCGGGCGCCAGCGGCGTCAGTTGCTCGGCGCCCGGCGCCAGACGGCGCAGGCCAGGCTGCATGCGGAACGGCGCATGCACGGCGGCGTCGAAATCGAAGCTCATAAATGAACAGTGAGTCTTGAAGCGCCCTCAATTGCCGTCATGATGGAAGGAGTCGTTCACCAGCGGGAGTGTGCCTTGTCCTTTGATGCTTCGTGGCTCGCCTGGGCCGCCGTGTGGCTGTTGATCCTGGTGGGCGTCGCCGGCACGGTGTTGCCGGTGCTGCCCGGCACGGTGCTGGTGTTTGCCGGCATTTTCTGGGGTGCGTGGCTCGACAACTTCGCCCATGTGCCGGTGTGGGTCGTGGTGTTTTGTGGCGTGCTGGGCGGGCTCGCCATCGCCACCGACTATGTGGCCGCCGCGCTCGGCGCCAAGCGCGTGCGGGCCAGCGGATGGGCCGTCGCCGGTGCGGCGATCGGCACCGTGGCCGGCATCTTCACTGGCCTCGTTGGCCTGCTGTTCATGCCTTTGGTCGGCGCCATGGCCGGCGAGTGGTTCGCGCTGCGAAAGCAGATTGCGTTGCAACAGATTGATGGCGGACAGCACCACACGCGGGCGATGAAGGTCGGCGTGGCGACCTGGATCGGCATGATGGTCGGCACCGCGGTCAAGCTGGCGCTGACCTTTGTCATGGTCGGCGCGTTCATCGCCGCGTATTTTTTCTAGTCTGGAAGGAAACAGGGCGCCCGGAGGCGCCCTGCTCGGCGGGTGGGCCGTTCAGACTCTTTTCTTGTACTCGTGCGTGCGCGTGTCGATCTCGACCTTGTCGCCGTTTTCCACGAACAGCGGCACCGAGATCTCGAAGCCGGTGCCGACCAGCTTGGCCGGTTTCATGACCTTGCCCGAGGTGTCGCCCTTGACGGCGGGTTCGGTTTCGATCTGGCGCACGACGGTGGTCGGCAACTCCAATGAAATCGCCTTGCCTTCGTAGAACACCACCTCGACCGCCATGTTGTCCTCGAGGTATTGGATCGCGTCACCCATGTTCTCGGCCTCGACCTCGAACTGGTTGTATTCGGCATCCATGAAGACGTACATCGGGTCGGCGAAGTAGGAGTAGGTGCAATCCTTCTTGTCCAGCACGATCTGGTCCATCTTGTCGTCGGCCTTGAAGACGACTTCGGCGCCGCCGCCGTTGAGCAGGTTCTTCATCTTCAGGCGCACGGTCGCCGAATTGCGGCCGCCGCGGCTGTATTCGGTCTTGAGCACGACCATGGGGTCCTTGCCCTGCATGACGACGTTGCCGGCGCGGATTTCTTGAGCGATCTTCATGACGGGGTTCCGTTGGGGTCCGAGTGGGTTTCAAGTGCGCTACAGCAGCCCTGGCTGCCGTGCGAAGCCCTCGATTCTAGCGTTTCGAGGCCACGAACTGCAGCAGCTGGCTGGTGAGATCGCTCTGCTGCATCAGGCCGCTGCGCCACTGTTGGCAGGCGGTGCGCCAGGCCATCGGCTCGGGCAGCGCGGCCGGCCACGGACCCAGGCCGTTCCAGGCCCGCCAGAGTTTTTGCACCGCGGCATCGGCATCCATGCGCTTGAGCATGGCCTTGAGTTTTCGCTCGTGCGCGCCATCGCTTTGTTTGTAGGCATGCCAGACGAAGGGCGCACCGGCCCACATCGCTCGAACAATCGAGTCTTCGCCCCGCGCCAAGTTGAGGTCGCAGGCCTGCAGCAGACGGTCATAGTCGCGCTGCGACAGCCAGGGCAGGGCGTGGGCGCGCAGGTTGCGCTGCGGGCGGCCTTCGAGGGCTTTCAACGCCGGCGCCTGGCTGGCGCCGGCGGCGATCAGCAGCAGCGTCGGCTGGTCTTCGAGCAGATCGAACAGCTGCGCCATCGGCGCGTCGGCGTAGGCGAACAGGCTGACGCAGCGTTCGCCGGGATGAGGCATCACATCCAGGTCCGACCACGGTGCGGTCGCCGGTTGCGTGGCCAGGGGCTCGCGCAGCAGGCCACCGCTGGCCGGCGTGAAGCCGGGGTAGAAAAACCACTTGGTGAGCGATCCGAATGCCGACGGTTGCGGCGACGGCAATCCATGGTTGCGCTCCACATAGTCCTCGGCGCTCAGATATTCCAGGTTGATCCACACCGGCGATTTCGGCCCGGACTGCGCCATGTGTTCGACGAAACCGTGTGGCGGGTCGCAGCCGAAGGCTTCGATGACCACATCGCCCGGCGTCACCTCGGGCAGTGGTTCGGCCCAGCGCAGCACCGTCACGCCAGGCGTGCCGGACTCGTGGTGCGGCGCCATCCAGTGCAGAGCAATCGGGTCGTCGACCCACAGGCGCACCGACTCGCCGCGCGCGGCCAGGTCGGCCGACAGCCGCCAGCACACGCCCAGGTCACCGTGGTTGTCGATCACGCGGCAGAAGATGTCCCACATCATGGGCGCCATTATCGACACGGATAATCGATACCGATGGAACAAGTTGCGAGCCGTGAGCGCCTGCTGGCCGACGTGGCCGCGCTGCCGCTGCGCCCCGGGGTCTACCGCTTCTTCGACGAGGCCGGTGCGGTGCTCTACGTCGGCAAGGCGCGCAGCCTGAGAAAGCGCGTCTCGAGCTACTTCCAGAAAGACCACGGCGGCACGCGCATCGGCGTCATGGTGGGCCGCATTGCCCGGCTGGAAACGACCGTGGTGCGCAGCGAGGCCGAGGCGTTGCTGCTGGAGAACAATCTCATCAAGGCGCTGGCGCCGAAATTCAACATCGTCTTTCGCGACGACAAGAGCTATCCGTATCTGAAACTGGTGAGTGCCCCGGGCGGGGAAGGGGCCGCGGCCGCTTTGCGATTCCCACGGCTGGCCTACTACCGCGGCGCGGTCGACAAGAAGCACCGCTACTTCGGCCCCTACCCGAGCGCCTGGGCGGTCAAGGATTCGATCCAGCTCATCCAGAAGGTCTTCAGGCTGCGGACCTGCGAAGACACGGTGTTTGCCAACCGCTCGCGGCCGTGCCTGCTCTACCAGATCAAGCGCTGTTCGGGGCCCTGCGTGGGATTGATCAGCGAGCGGGCCTACGCACGCGACGTCGCCGACACGGAGCGCTTCCTGCGCGGCGACACGCAGGAGGTGCTCGATGAACTGCAGCAGCGCATGATGGCTCACGCGCAGGCGCAGGAGTACGAGCAGGCGGCAGCGGTGCGCGACCAGATCGGCTCGCTGTCGCGCGTGCTGCACCAGCAATCGGTCGACGAGAGCAGCCTGGCGGCCCACAGCCGCGACGTCGATGTGCTGGCGGTGCGCGTCAAGGGCGGCCGCGCCTGCGTCAACCTGGCTATGGTGCGTGGCGGCCGGCACCTGGGCGACCGCGCCTACTTTCCCGCGCATGTCGAAGACGCGTCGTCGTGGGCCGAGGGTGTCGAGCCTGAGGTGGCGGTGCTCGAAGCCTTCATCGCCCAGCACTATGTCGATGGCTTCGTGCCACCGCAGCTGGTGACCAGCCACCCGGTCGATACGCAACTGCTCGACGCCTTGGCCGAACACAGCGGCGTCAAGGTCAGCACCCAGCACCAGCCGCGCGAGCAGCGCCGCATCTGGCTCGAGATGGCCGCCAACGGCGCCGAGCTGGCGCTGGCGCGCCTGCTCGCCGAAGAAGGTTCGCAACGCGAGCGCACGCGTGCCTTGGCCGAGGCCTTGAACCTGGACGTGCCCGATCTGGACACGCTGCGCATCGAATGTTTCGATATCAGCCACACCGCTGGCGAGGCCACTCAGGCAAGCTGCGTGGTTTTCGAGAACCATCAGATGCAGTCCGCTCAATACCGCCGCTACAACATCGACGGCATCACCGGCGGCGACGACTACGCCGCCATGCGCCAGGTGCTGACGCGCCGCTATGCCAAGCTGGCCGAGGCCTTGGCGGCCGGAGGCAGCAGCGTTCGCCTGCCGGACCTGGTCTTCGTCGATGGCGGCCGCGGCCAGGTGGCGATGGCGCGCGAAGTCTTCGGCGAACTGGGGATGGATTTGTCATTGATCGTCGGCGTCGAAAAGGGCGAGGGTCGCAAGGTCGGTCTCGAGGAGTTGGTGTTTGCCGACGGCCGCGAGAAGGTGGCGCTCGGCCATGACTCTGCCGCATTGATGCTCGTCGCGCAGATCCGCGACGAGGCGCACCGTTTTGCCATCACCGGCATGCGCGCCAAACGCGCCAGCGTGCGCACCGGCGGCAGCAGACTCGAGGACATCGCGGGCGTGGGACCGAAGAAGCGGGCGCGGCTGCTGCAACGCTTCGGCGGTGTGCGCGGCGTCACCCAAGCGAGCGTCGACGACCTGGCCAGCGTCGATGGCATCTCCAGACCGTTGGCTGAGGAGATCTACCGTGGATTGCATTGATCGCCCCCGCAGCGGCTGCGCCGTCTCCCCGCCCGGGGGGCTGAGGACCGCGGCTCGAAGCCGACCGGCGTCGGCTTGGACGGGCCGAGGAAGGGCCGAGTCACGCGGCCATGCGGCCTGCAAGGCACGCCAGCGGCCGGGCAGAGCCCGTTGCGCGGCGTTCGCTTGGCAAGGTGCAGCGCTTGCTGCTGCTGCCGGTGTCGCGCTGTTGTCTACTGGGTGCTCGTCCCAGCGTGCGGTGCAGCGCGCGGGGCCGTTTGGCGACATGTCACATCTGCCGCAGCCGTGGCGGATCAGCGAGGTTTTCCTGTTCCGTGAAGATCGCAAGTTCAAACCGCGCTCCTTGGACTGAAGCCGGCATGAGTACTGCGGCTAACATCGGCCGATGTTCTTCAACCTGCCGACGCTGCTGACCTGGGCACGCATCGTCGCCATCCCGCTGATCATCGGCATCTTCTACCTGCCGCTGGATCCGGCCATGCGCAACATCACGGCCACCGTGTTGTTCATTGCGGTGGCGCTGACCGACTGGGCCGACGGCTACCTGGCGCGCCGACTCAACCAGACCTCGTCGTTCGGCGCCTTCCTGGACCCGGTGGCCGACAAGTTCCTGATCTGCGCAGCGCTGCTGGTGCTGCTGTACCTGAGGCGCGTCGACGCCATCGTGGCCTTCGTCATCATCGGCCGCGAGATCGCGATCTCGGCCTTGCGCGAGTGGATGGCGCAGATCGGCGCCAGCCGCAGCGTGGCGGTACACATGCTGGGCAAGATCAAGACGGTCATGCAGATGGTGGCCATTCCGTTCCTGCTCTATGACGGTGCGCTGTTCGGCGTCATCGACACCCACCTGTGGGGCACCGGCCTGATCTGGATCGCCGCCGTGTTGACGGTCTGGTCGATGGTCTATTACCTGCAGAAGGCCTTGCCGGAAATCCGTGCCAAGGTCGGTTGAGCGCACGGCCGTCTTGCTGGCGGCGATGCCGGCAATGTTCGTGCTCATCTGGAGCACCGGATTCATCGTCGCGCGCTATGGCATGCCGCATGCGCCGCCCTTGGGCTTCCTGACCTTGCGCTATGCCCTGTCGTTGGCGGCCTTCGTCGTCTGGGTCGCGCTGGCTCGCGCCACGTGGCCGAAGAACCTGCAGCAATGGGGCCATCTGGCGGTGGCCGGGGTGCTGATGCATGCAGGCTACCTCGGCGGCGTGTGGGCAGCGGTCAAGGCCGGCATCGGTGCGGGCACGGTGGCGCTGATCGTCGGCCTGCAGCCGGTGCTGACGGCACTGTGGCTGTCGCTTGCGCATGGCGCGCAGAGCGTCGCGCGCCGGCAGTGGCTCGGTCTGTTGCTCGGGTTCGCAGGGCTGGTGCTCGTTGTGGGACACAAGCTGGGTGTCGGCGAGGTCTCGCCGCTCAATCTCGGCTTCAGCGTGCTCGCGCTGTTGTCGATCACCATCGGTACGCTCTACCAGAAGCGGTTCGTCAAAGCCTGCGATGTGCGTACCGCCAATGCGGTGCAACTGGCAGCGGCACTTGTCGTGACGCTGCCGCTGGCGCTGTTCGAAAGCAGTGCGTGGGACTGGCACCCGGAACTGATCGGCGCGATGGCCTGGTCCGTGCTGGTGTTGACATTGGGCGGCAGCTCGATGCTCTACCTGCTGATTCAGCGTGGCGCGGCGGCCAAGGTGACGAGCTTGTTTTATCTCGTGCCACCTTGCACCGCGCTGATGGCGTGGCTGCTCTTCAACGAGCCGTTGTCAGCGCAGGTGCTGGCCGGCATTGCGCTGACGGCCGTGGGCGTGGCGGTCGTGGTGCGCGCGCCGGCTGCCGGCCATCCACTGCGTTGACTGGCAGCCAACCGGGGCAAGATCGCCATGCCGATCGATCAACAATCACCCCCGGTGAGCAGCCGGCCATGCTGCTCGACGTGATTCACCCCATCCTCGGAGACAACGCATGAGCAAGACCCACCCCATCGCCATCATTGCCGGCGACGGCATCGGCAAGGAAGTCATGCCCGAAGCCTTGCGCGTGCTCGAATTGGCGGCCAGCCGCTTCGGCATCGGCCTCGAACTGAAGACGTTCGACTTTGCCCATTGCGACCACTACGCCCGCCACGGCAAGATGATGCCCGACGACTGGAAAGAGCAGCTCGCACCGATGGAGGCCATTCTTTTCGGCGCCGTCGGCTGGCCGGCCACCGTGCCGGATCACGTGTCGCTGTGGGGCTCGTTGCTCAAGTTCCGCCGTGAGTTCGATCAGTACGTCAACCTGCGCCCGGCGCGTCTGATGCCCGGCATCCGCTCGCCGCTGGTGGACCGCCAGGGCGAGGCCCTCAGGCCGGGCGATATCGACATGCTGATCGTGCGCGAGAACACCGAAGGCGAGTACTCGAGCATCGGCGGGCGCATGTATGAAGGCACGCCGCGCGAGATCGTGATCCAGGAGACGGTGATGTCGCGCACCGGCGTTGACCGGGTGCTCAAGTTTGCATTCGACGAAGCGATGAAACGGCCGCGCAGAAAACTGACCTCGGCCACCAAGAGCAACGGCATCTCGATCACCATGCCGTACTGGGACGAACGGGTCGCCGAAATGGCCAAGGCGTATCCGGAGGTATCGGTCGATCGTTTCCACATCGATATCCTGACCGCCCATTTCGTGCAGCGCCCGCAGCAGTTCGACGTGGTCGTGGCCAGCAACCTGTTCGGCGACATCCTCTCCGACCTCGGCCCGGCGTGCACCGGCACGATCGGCATCGCGCCCTCGGCCAGCCTGAATCCGACACGCGAATGGCCGAGTGTGTTTGAGCCGGTGCATGGCTCAGCGCCCGACATTGCCGGCCGCCAACTGGCCAATCCGATCGGTCAGATCTGGTCGGCAGCGCTGATGCTCGACTTTCTGGGACACCGCGATGCCCATGACGCGATCGTGCGCGCGATCGAACGCGTGCTCGATCCCGCATCGGGTGCGCCGCGCACGCCGGACCTGGGCGGCAATGCGCGCACGAGTGATGTCGGTCGAGCGGTGGCCGATGCGCTGGATTGACACAGTCCGGGCTGCGGGTTCCCCCCCAAGAAAATGCAGCACCGGCTGCCGTCAAAGCGCCTTGACACTCGACAGGGGCGAGGCTGTAATCATCCGCACGAGCGTGGCGATGTCGCAGTTGCATCGACGCGCCGCACAGCACGACAGAAGCTGCAGCGCGCTGCATCCGGCACCACCGAGGGGATCTCCACGTGAACAAGACCGACATGATCGATCACATTGCCAGTCAGGCTGATATTTCCAAAGCCGCGGCCACACGCGCGCTCGAAGCCTTTGTGGGCGGCGTCAAGACCGCGCTGAAAAAAGGCAACAGCGTCTCTCTCGTCGGCTTTGGCACGTTCACAGTCACCAAGCGCCAGGCGCGCACCGGTCGCAACCCGCGCACCAAGGAAGTGATCAAGATCAAGGCGGCCAAGGTCCCCAAGTTCCGCCCCGGCAAGGCATTGAAAGAAGCGCTGTAATCTTCGCCTCCCGGTTGACCCGGGTGCTTAGCTCAGTTGGTAGAGCGGCGCCCTTACAAGGCGTAGGTCGGGGGTTCGAGCCCCTCAGCACCCACCACGACGAAAGACGGCAGGCCCGCGCCGGTGGCCAGTGGCCTGCGCTGTCCGCGGCGGACGCGTGCGCGGCGCGCCGACGGCCGACACCTGCCCACAGCTAGAATGACGTGTCCCAGTCGCGCGGCCGCTCAGAGCGGCCGCGGCCCTTTTGGGCACCCCGCTTTTCGCAAAGGTGTTGCCTCATGTTCGAGTACGTTCGCACGCACAACAAGATCATCTTCCTGGTCTTCATGCCGCTGGTGTTTGTGTCCTTCGTTTTTGTCGGCGTGCAGGGTTACAGCCGCATGAACGAGGGCGCGGGGGCGGAGGTGGCGCGCGTCGACGGCCAGAAGATCACCCAGGCCGAATGGGACACGGCGCACCGCCGCCAGGTCGAGCAGGCACGCGCGCGGATGCCGGACGCGGACGCGAAATTGTTCGACTTGCCCGAGGTTCGGCGCGAGACGCTCGAGCAGATGATCCGTGACCGCGTGCTGTTCGCCGCTGCCACACGCGGCCATCTGTCGGTGAGCAACGAGCGGCTGATGCGCGAGATCCGGTCGATGCCGCAGCTGGCGGCGCTCAAGCGGCCGGACGGCAGCTTCGATGTTGAAGGCTACATGGCCATGGTCCAGGCCTCGGGCCAAAGCGCCGACAGCTTCGAAGCCGGCCTGCGCCAGGACCTGTCGTTGCGGCAGGTGCTCACGGCGATCGAGGGCAGCGCCACGCCCGCCCAAGCCGCGGCACAAGCATCACTCGAGGCGTTGCTGCAGCAACGCGAGGTCCAGGTCTTGCGATTCGCGAGCAAGGACCAGACCGCCGGCATCACGCCCACCGAGGCTGAACTGGCGGCTTATCACAAGGCCCACGAAGGTGAGTTTCGGGCGCCGGAGCAGGCGCAGATCGAGTACGTGACGCTCGATATCGATTCGATCGCAGCACGCGTTTCGGCGCCCGAGGCCGAGCTGCGCAACAGCTACGAGCAAAACATCGCGCGCTACACGGTGGCCGAGGAGCGGCGGGCCAGCCACATCCTGGTGGCGGCAGCCAAAGATGCGCCCGCCGAGCAGCGCAAACTTGCCAAGTCCAAGGCTGAGAAGCTGTTGGCCGATGTGCGCGCGGCACCGGGCTCGTTCGCCGAAGTGGCTAAGAAGTACTCGGACGACACGCTGTCAGCGCCACAAGGAGGCGACCTCGCCTTTAACCGACGCGACGGCTTCGCGGCGCAATCACAGGCTGACGCAGTGTTTGCAATGAAGGTCGGCGAAATCAGCAACGTCGTCGAGTCAGACTTCGGCTACCACATCATTCGCCTGGACGCGGTGCGAGGCGGCGACAAGAAGCCTTTCGAGGCCGTGCGTGCGCAGATCGAAGCCGAGGTCAAGAAGCAGCTCGCGGCCAAGGAGTTTGCCGCCGATGCCGACCAGTTCAGCAACCTGGTGAACAAGGACCCCGACAACTTCGATGGCGTGGTCAAGACACTCAAGCTGACCAAGCAGACCGCGACTGTGCAGCGCGAGGCGGCGCCGGACGCCAAGGGCGCCCTGGCTTCGCCCAAGCTGCTCGAAGCGGTGTTCAACAGCGATTCGATCAAGAGCAAGCTCAACACCGAGGCCATCGAGGTCGGTCCGAACCAGCTCGCCTCGGCGCGTGTCATCACGCACACGCCGGCGCGTCTGCGCGCCCTGGCCGAGGTGACGGCGCAGGTGCGCGAGCGCGTGGTGCAGCAGCAAGCGGCGGCCAAGGCGCGCAAGGCCGGCCAGGACAAGCTGGCGGCGGTCAAGGCCGCCGACTCGACGGCGGGTCTGCCACCTGCGGTGCTGGTGTCGCGCTCGGACACCGCGGGCCAGCCACGCCCCGTGATCGAAGCCGTGCTCAAGGCCGATGCCACGAAGCTGCCGCAGTGGCTTGGCGTGGACCTGGGCAACGAGGGTTATGCGGTGGTGCGCCTGGCGGCGGTGAAGAATCGCGCGCCCGATGCGCCCGAGGTCGCGCAATTGCTGCCTCGCTACGCGCAGGCCTGGGCCGGCGCGGAGTCGCAGGCGTACTACAAGGCGCTCGAGCGGCGATTCAAAGTCAAGATCGATCCAGCGGTGGCATCCGCCGCATCGGCGCCGGCGGTCAACTGACACGCAACCCTCGGCCGAGTCGCGGCCACTCAGAGGTCGATCGCTATAATCTTCGTGTCTGCAGTGGTGGCTGTAGCTCAGTTGGTAGAGTCCCAGATTGTGATTCTGGTCGTCGTGGGTTCGAGTCCCATCAGCCACCCCAAGAATCCCGATGAAAAACAGTCACTTGCGAATGCACTAGCGTTCCTTGGGATAAATCTGGGATAAATCTGGCGAGAGAGCGTCCTCTAGGCGTCTCATTTCAAGTGCATTCTGTTCGCCGTCAATCCACTTCGCGTACGTGCGAAGGAACATCTCGACTGAGTGCCCGAACTGCTTCGCGCAAAAGGCCGGCCTCATACCGGCCATGAGCATCATCGTTGCGTAGGTGTGGCGGGTGTTGTAGGGCGGCCGGTACCGCATGCCCAATCGCCGCAGCGTCGGCTCCCAGTAGCTGCGTCGGAAGGCGCGCTCCTCGAACCAGGGCTCGTCGTAGCGTGGATCGAGGAAGACGTGTTCATCTCGAAGCTGCGTGTGCATGCGCTGGCGCTGCAAGGCTGCCAGCGAACGGCTGTTCAGGATCACCTGGCGTGCTGTGTTGGTCTTGGTGTTGGGCTTCTCGATGCCGCGAACGATCGCGCGGTGCACGAGCACGTGTCTGCCTGACAGATCGACATCGCGCCAGTGCAGGCCGAAGCTCTCTGATGTGCGTAGTCCGGTGAAGAACTTGAACTCGATGTAGTTCGCGATCGGCGCAGGGTAATGCGCCACCATGTCGGCAACGATGGCCTCGGCCTCATCCCGAGAAAAGGGATCAGGCAGCGGCTTCTGGTGCTTTGCGCGAGCGACAGCGCTAATCGGATTGGTCGCTATGGTCTTGTCGGAAACGGCCAATTCCATCGCCTTTCGCAACACCGAGACGTAGTTGTTGACGGTCTTGCCTGTGAGGTCGGGTCTTGAGGCGAGCGCCGTCAACACGTCGCTGTGCTTGAGCATTCGCACCGGTCTATCGCCGAGCTTGGCGCCACGACGGTCACAGATTGCGGCCCTCCAAAACCGGATTGCACTTGAATAGCCAGCGATCGTCGAAATCTCGAGCCGCTGTGCTGAGAGCCAATCGTCGAGCTGCGTGCCGACGGCAAGCGGTTGTCCAACATCGCCATCGGCGGGAAAGTACTCCGCGATGGAAAAGCTGCCAAAGCGGATGCGCTCGCGAATCTCTGCGGCCAGTCGGTGGGCGTACTTCAGGTTCGCCGCAGTCGGTGGCAAGGGTTTTCCATCGACGTGCAGAGTTCGGCGCAACACCTCGCCGTTGAAGGTGAACTGCACGCGGAGGGCGTTACCGCGAACCTCTACGCCCGACCCCTTTCGACCCACAGCTCATACCCCCTGACACTGATCAGTACGTGGCCATCCGGCGCGCGGCGGAATTCACGGCCTTCGACCCAGACCCCAGCCTCAATCTTGCGCCTGATCGCCTTGGGCGAGTAACCCGTCATGGCTGCGGCGACCGGAATCGTCACGTAGTCTGTGCCCCGCGTGGAACTGTTCGCTGCGGTGACCGCTAACGCGTCATGACGGGCTCCAGGAGTTAAGCGCCGCGGAGTGCACGTTGGTGCTGATGATCGCTGCTGAATCTGCGTCGGAGAGACGGCATCGACTGCTGCATTGAGCGGAGGCGCGCTGTGCATGGTGGTGACTCCCGCGGGCGTGCGCATTTGCGCGATGCCAGTGGCCATCGGGCCCCTGGTCTCGACAAGCCTAGGAGCATTTCACAGGCTAGACGCCGATGATTTCACCCGAAAAATCATCGAAAAATGACGACATTGCTGATCAGTACCCGTTGATTTCCGGCCGATTGACAACAGTTGATAAATTCCTCACCATGGTGCCATGAGCAATACCACCATGAGCTTTGCGCTGCCGGACGCGCTGCGCTCGTACATCGAATTGCGCGTGCGCTCCGGGCAGTACGG
Source organism: uncultured beta proteobacterium (assembly GCA_963706685.1). Lineage (GTDB taxonomy): Bacteria > Pseudomonadota > Gammaproteobacteria > Burkholderiales > Burkholderiaceae_C > CADEEN01. The sequence continues at coordinate 5,197 of CAVPMY010000011.1, read as the reverse complement.
CAACACCAGCGAATACCTGCGCGAGCTCATCCGCCGCGACCAGGAAGAACAGGCCAAGCGACGTTTGCGCGAGCTGATCGAAGAGGGCCTCCAGTCCGGTCCGTCTCGGGCTCTCACGCCCAAAGTGGCAGCCGAACTCAAGCGACAAGCGCTGGGCCGCCGCCGTTGAAGCCCGTCTGGCTGCGTCCGCGGGCCGAGCAGGACCTGATCGAAGGCGCGGGCTACTACGCGCAGGAGGGAGGGGCGGCTCTGGGCGAACAGATGTTCGACGCCGCCCTAAAGGCCCTCGAGCCAATCCAGCGTATGCCCGGCCTGGGCTCGCCGCGCCTCGGACGATTGTGCGAGATCGCCGGCCTGCGTTCTTGGCGCGTCGCCGGCTTTCCGATGCAGTGGTTCTACTTCGAGGTCACTGATCACCTGGATGTCATTCGACTGCTTGGCGACCGACAAGACATCGTCGCCATCCTGAGCGACGCGCCATAGCGGCCACCGGATGGCAAACAAGGCGCCCGCAAGCGCGGCAACGCACCGATGGGCGTTTCGGACCCGCCTGCGCCGTGCTGCCTTCGGCTGGCGCGGCTCGAAACTGGCCATCACGCGCATCGACGAGGCGCTGGCCGAGATCCGCGCTGTCGCGCGCCGCGATCCCGCGGCTGCCGGCGAGGGCGCCGTCATCCTCCTCGAAAAGCTGTCCCCGGCACTATGCGAGGTGGACAGCTCCTCGGGTGCATTGGGCAACGCCACTTGGTTCGCCATCAAGACTCTCGTGCCCGTGATTGCCGATGCGCCGGTCAGCATCGCCACGCGGGCAGCGTGGCTCGAGCGCCTGTTCGCTGCGATGCAGAATGACGATCCGCCCTACATCGAATCGCTTGGCGACCATTGGGGCGTGCTGTGCGAGTCGGCCGAACTGGCATCGCGCTGGGCCGACGAGCTGGTTCCAGTACTGCGGCGCAATTTGCGGGAGCGCGCCAAAGGCGTCTACGCCTTCTTCACGGGCACGGCCGTCTGCTACAGCGCGCTGTTTACAGCTGGCCGTCACGATGAGCTGCTAGAGCTTTTGGCCCTCGATTCACATCCGATCTGGCCCTATCTCCTGTGGGGCGCGCGCGTGCTGGTGGCGCGCGGGAAAGTCGATGAGGCAATCGACTACATGAAAGCGCGCGCCGGGAGCTCCACACCGGACTCGGCCATCGCGCGCTTCGGCGAAGAAGCCCTGCTGCAAGCGGGCCGGCAGACCGAGGCGTACGAGCGTTTCGCCATCGAGGCCAATCAGGCCAATTCGAACCTGGCCACGTTCCGAGCCATCGCGAAGAAGTATCCGCAGTTGGACGCCGATCGAGTATTGCGCGATCTGATCGCAGCGACGCCGGGAGAGGGCGGCAAGTGGTTTGCGACGGCGAAGTCACTCAAGCGCTTCGATCACGCAGCGACGCTGGCCTGGGCATCGCCTTGTGATCCAAAGACCTTGACCCGAGCGGCGCGCGACCATGTGAGCAGCCAACCAGCGTTTGCGGCGCAAGCGGCATTGGCCGCGTTGCACTGGATGTCGCTGGGCCATGGCTATGAACTGAGTGGCGTCGACGTGCTCGAAGCGCACCGCCTGGCGATCGAGGCTGGGCAACACGCCGAGGAGCACAAGCAAATCGAGCATCAGATAGAGCAGACGCTCGCCTCAACCCGACCGATGGCCACATGGATGCGACAAGTCCTGGGTTTGGCGGCTGTGGATTCGTCAACTGCAGGAGGCACTCGGCGGACGTGAGCTACGCATCATTGGGAACATTCGCCACGGTTACTGATCGGCCAGAAGCGGACGATTCGATCTGCCGACCAAACCGGACGGCCAAACGGCGTAGCAGTTCTTGGTCGCACAGCGCGCGCTCGTCTGCTCTGATGGGCAGCCGATTGACACACTGCCCGATGAGTTGGCAACAACGTGGCGAAGGTGGCGAGGTCAGTGAAGCGGTAGAGTGCTTCCCGCGCACACCACTCGGAGTCGCCGCGCATGACCAAAAGAGTCCTTGCTCAGCCCGCAACGGGCTGGAGCGGCACCAACGACCAGATTCGCTTCTGCACCAGCAGCGACAGCGTGCGCATCGCATTTGCCACCTGCGGCACCGGCCCACCTGTCGTCAAGGCGGCAAACTGGCTCACGCACATCGAGTTCGACCGCGCCAGCCCGGTATGGCGTCACTGGATCGATGAGCTTTCCCTTGGCCATGCACTGGTTCGCTACGACAAGCGCGGATGTGGGCTGTCCGATTGGGATGCCAGCGACTTCTCCGTCGACGCCTGGGCTGATGATCTTGCGGCCGTGGTCGACGCGGTTGGCCTCGAACGATTTACCTTGGTTGGCTTGTCTCAAGGCGGTGCCGTCGCGATGGCGTATGCGGCCCGGCATCCGGACCGTGTCAGTCACCTGGTGCTGTGTGGCGCGTTCGCGCGCGGCCGCTTCCAATGGGCGAAGTCGCGCGACGAGTCGGACGAGTACGAAATGGCCATCCGCTTGGCCGAACTCGGTTGGGATCGAGAGAACGCGGCTTTTCGCCAGACTTTCGCGACGCAGTTGCTGCCCGATGGCAGCAGCGAGCAGCACCGTTCATTCACCGAGATGATGCGCTTGTCCACTTCGGGCCAGACGGCGGGCCGCGTGCTGCGCGCGGTGGGCACGCTCGATGTCGTGTCGCTGGCCAAGCAGGTTCGTTGCCCCACGCTGGTGTTCCACGCGCGCGGGGATGCTCGGGTGCCGTTCGAGGAGGGCCTGCTGCTGGCCTCGCTGATCCCCGACGCGCGATTCGTGCCGCTGGAAGGCCGCAACCATGTGCTGCTCGAGGCGGAGCCGGCCTGGGCGGCTTTCACGCAAGAGCTTCGAAAGTTTCTTCCCGGGGCGGGCAGTGCCAGCCCTGCGGCCAGCGCCGGCACCGGAACACTTCCCGAGCTGTCAGCACGCGAGAACGAGGTGCTCTGCTTGATTGCGGATGGGCTGGACAACACGGAGATCGCCAGGCGCCTGTTCCTGTCGGAGAAGACGGTACGCAACCACATCACGAGCATCTTCTCGAAGCTGGACATGCCCAACCGCGCGCAAGCCATCGTTCACGCCCGGCGCGCCGGGCTCGGCTCGGGCGGCGACGTGGGCCCTTAGGGCGCAGGCCCCACCGGCCGCGGCGCCTTCCCGGCCGCAAATTGGGAGTACGGCCTCTGGTCGTGGCGTTTCGCCGCCTGCACGATGTGCCCACGTTGGCTGGAGACAAAGATGGCGTTGGCCGAACAGTGGCAGTTGGTGGGCAGCGGTCCCGAACACTACGAGCGCTTTGCGGTCGGCAGGCACCTGCGTCCGATCGCCGAGGAATTCTTGCGTCGTGTGCCGGTGCGCGAGCAGGACCATGTGCTCGACGCTGCGTGCGGCACCGGTATCGTCGCGCGGCTGTTGTGCGGCCAGATTCCACGCCCGCGCCAGATCACCGGACTCGATCTGAACGAGGGCATGCTCGCCGTCGCGCAACGACTGGGCGACGAAGCCGGGCTCGGCATCGAATGGCGACGGGGCGACCTGAGTGCCTTGCCGTTCGATGACGCGACGTTCGATCTCGTCGTGTGCCAGCAAGGCTTGCAGTTCGTTCCCGACAAGTCGAAGGCATTGCAGGAGATGCGGCGCGTGCTGGTGCCCGGCGGGCGCCTGGCGCTGAACGTGTTCGGCGCCCCCAGCCGATTCCATGCGGCGCTGGCGCGCGGCCTGGCCAAGTTCATGGATTCCTCGGTGGCCCAACTCAGCCTCGCGCCGTTTGCATTCGCCACAGCCGCCGAACTGCGAGCGCTGATCGGTGCGGCCGGTCTTGGCGATGTCCGGCTCGACACGGTGAGCATCTCGCGCCGGGTGGAGCCCACGCAGGAGTGGCTGCTTCAGTACAGCTCCGCGCTGCCGTATGCGGCAACCGTGGCGGCCATGCGCGGCGCGGCGCGAGCCGAGATGCTGCGCGAGATCGCCGCCGAGCTCAAGGGTCTCTGGGTCGAGGACACGCAGGCGGGCGACAGTTTCATCGTGCCCTGCGAGGTCCACTTCGTCCTCGCGAGCGCGTGAGGATCACTTCCAAGCGAAGGAGCACAGCCATGAAACGAATGATGATCACGGCATGCCTGCTGAGCGGTCTGGCTGCAGCGGCGCAAACCTGCCCCGAAGGTAACCTGAACTACTGGCAGGCCTTCCCGCCGGGGGGCGAGTCGGACATTGCAGCTCGGCACCAACAGCTCGTGCTCAAGCGCAAGTGCCCGGCGGTCGACACGATCGTGCAGTACAAGGCCGGTGCGGGCGGCGGGCTGCTGTGGTCGCAGATCAACAGCCTGGCCGGCGACGGACTGAACGTGGTGGGCATCAACCTGCCGCACATCGTGCTGCAGCCGCTCGAAGGCCAGGTCGGCTACAAGACCGCTGACGTGACGCCGGTGTTTTGGTTCCACTACACGCCCGACGCCCTCGTGGTTCGTACCGAGAGTCCGTACAAGACCTTCCAGGACTTCGTTCGCGCGGCAAAGGACGGCCCGGGCAAACTCAACCTGGGAGGATCGGGCTTGAACTCGGCCAACCACGCGGCCCACGAACGATTCAACGCGCACTTCGGTGTGAAGTCCACTTACGTACCGTTCAAGGGCACCGGAGACATGGTCAACGCGCTCCTGGGCGGCCATGTCGACGGGGCCATGTCGGTCACGGCCTTCGCCATCAACAACAAAGACAAGGCGCGTGCGCTGGCGGTGGCGATGGACAAGCGCCACCCGCTGCTGCCGGACGTGCCCACGTTCCGCGAACTCGGTGTGGATTGGGTCGACGGGGCCTATCGCGGCATCGGCGTGCCCAAGTCGACTTCGGTCGAGCAACGCAAGCGGATCTCCGACTCATGGGCGGCGCTGAATGCCGACCCGGAGATGAAGGAGCTGGCGGCCAAGAGCGGATTCGAACTCGTCAACATCGGCGTCGAACAGATGGACGAATTCATGAAGGAGCGCGTGCGGGCATACACGGAGGTCGGCAAGCGCATGGGGCTGGTGAAGTAGGCGGGCGTTCCCGGGAGCGCTGCAGATTCGCCCAAGGTACGCTGCCAAGTTTCACGGTTCGCGTACGGCTGGGCAACCCGAGCACGGCTTGCGGTTGGCCGCCGGAGTAGCCGCTTTCCAAAGCGGCGAACGCCCGCTCAGG
>CAVPMY010000010.1:0-208298 GCA_963706685.1 uncultured beta proteobacterium | reverse complement strand
CGGGGTGGATTTCGGTGAGTCAGCGACCGCGAGGCATCTGCAGGGCCTGTCTTCGGTCACGCAGACATGCTTTGGCGGTACTCCCGCTGACAATCCGGTGGTCACCGGCAGACCGACTTTGCGTCGCCCGTGACCACCTGTCGCAGCGCGCCACAAGCGTAATGGATCGCGATGCCGATCGACGTGGGGTAAGGCTGTCCCGGCCGGCGCAGAACATTCGATCCCGTGACATATGGCATGCGAAAGCGCACTCGTCGCCGCGGCGGATTCTTCGCCCGCTCGGCGCGGCCCCGTTTCCGGGATGCGGCGCTCGATTCCCCAACGCCGCATCACCCCGTGCCGGAACGGCTTGCCTGTCCTTGCGGCACATCAATACGGCGCGCAAGCAGCCCCCCACAATCTGCGGCAATCACCCGTTTGCCATGGACCTGCGCGTTTTCAACATCCCCCGTTATCTGTCGGTGCAACCGCTGTTCACCGACCTGAGCCCGTCCGAGCTGGATCGCCTGGCGCAGGGTTGTGTCATGCGGCGTTTTTCGCGCGGCGAGGACATCTTCCGGGTCGGCGAGCGCTGCGAGGAGTTTCATGTCTGCGTCACCGGGCAGGTCAAGCTGTATGCGGTGTCGCAGGCCGGTGCGGAGAAGGTGATCGACATCATCGCGCCGGGGCAGAGCTTTGCCGAGGCGCTGATGTTCACCGGCGCGCCCTACATCATCAACGCGCAGGCGCTCAGCGATTGTCTGCTGCTGACCGTCACGAAACAGGCGGTCGAAGCCGAGATCGCCAGCGATGCGCGCTTCGCGCTGCGCATGCTGGCCGGCATTTCGCGCCGCCTGCACGGCCTGGTGCATGACGTCGAGGCCTACGCGCTGCACAGCGGCGTGCAGCGCGTGATCGGCTACCTGCTGCGCGACATTGCGGCCGACAACGACCAACCGGTGACGGTGTCGCTGCCGGTGAGCAAGGCGACGATCGCCTCGCGCCTGTCGTTGACGCCCGAATACTTCTCGCGCGTGCTGCACGAGCTGGAGGCCGCAGGGCTGGTGTGCATCGACAAGCGCGACATTCACATCCTCGATGCAGGGGCGCTCGCCACTTACCGTTCGCCGTAGGCAAGACGGTGACGATGACTCCGGCGCGCTGACTGCAAATCGGCCGCGCGCAATCGCACGGCCGGCGTTCAGGACGCCGGTGCCCGCGGTGAACGCTTCGCCGCCTCGATCAGCTGTTGCACGGGCGCGGGCCGCCCGAACAGGTCGCCCTGGAAGACATGGCAGCCCTGGCGCACGAGCAGCTCGCGTTGCCCGGAAGTTTCCACGCCCTCGGCGATGACGGTCAGGCCCAGCCCGCGGCCGAGGTCGACGATGGCCTGCGCGATCACGGCATTGCGCGGGTCTTCGTGCAGGTCGCGCACGAAGGTGCGGTCGATCTTCAGCTGCTGCAGCGGCAGCCGTTTCAGGTAGGCCAGCGACGCATAGCCGGTGCCGAAGTCGTCGAGGGCGAAGCCGATGCCGCGTGTCTTGAGCGCGTTCATCTTGTCGATGGCGTCGGCGACGCTGTCCAGCCTCATGCTTTCGGTGAGCTCGATTTTCAGGCGTGCGGGGTCGGCACCGCAGCCATCGAGCGCAGCGAGCACCTGCTGCACGAAATGCGGGTCGCGAAACTGGCCGGCGCTGACATTGACCGACAGGTCGAGACCGGCCAGGTTGGGGTCGACCGACCATTGCGCCAATTGCTGGCATGCCGACTGCAGCACCCAGCGACCGATCGAATGGATCAGACCGGTTTGCTCGGCCACCGTGATGAACTCGTCCGGCAGCATCAGGCCGCGCTGCGGATGTTGCCAGCGCAGCAGCGCCTCGGCCCCGCGCAGCCGTCCGTCGGTGTCGACTTCGGGTTGATAGTGCAACACGAACTCGCCTTGCTGCACCGCATGGCGCATCTCGATTTCCAGCGTCGAGCGCCGCTGCAGCGCGTCTTGAACGTGCTTGTCGAAGAAGCGCCAGGTGTTGCGGCCGGCCGACTTGGCCTGGTACATCGCCTGGTCGGCGCGGCGCAGCAACTCGTCCATGCTCGCGGCGTGGCCGCTGAACAGCGCGATGCCGATGCTCGCGCCGCCCTGGTATTCGCGGCCGGCAACCTGGTAGGGGCGGGTGAGAGCAGCCAGGATCTTTGCTGCCGCGGCGCTGACCTGTGCGGCAGCTTCGTGCGTCGCTTCGCTCAGATCCGGCGTCAGGACGACGATGAACTCGTCGCCGCCTGGGCGGGCCACGGTATCGCCCTCGCGCAGGCAGCCAGCGAGGCGCTGCGCGACCTGCTGCAGCAGCAGGTCGCCGTGATCGTGGCCGAGGGTGTCGTTGACCGTCTTGAAATTGTCCAGGTCGATGAACATCAGCGCGCCCTCGTGCCCGTTGCGTTCACTCAGGGCCAGCGCATGGTGCAGGCGGTCCTTCATCAGGCGCCGGTTGGGCAGCCCGGTCAGCGGGTCGTAGAAGGCAAGCTGGGCAATCTCGGCCTCTCGCGCCTTGCGCAGCGAGATGTCGCTCATCGTGCCGACGTAGCGCGCGACTTCGGCGCCGTCTTCGCGCACCGCAGTGATCGTCAGCCAGGCCGGGTAGGCCTCACCGTCGCGGTGCCGGTTCCAGACCTCGCCCTGCCATTCGCCGTCGCGGTGCAGGGTCGCCCACATCGCGGCATAGAACCCGTTGCCATGGCGGCCGGAACGAAGAAGGCTGGCGTTGTGCCCGACGGCTTCGGCAGCGCCGTAGCCGGTGATCCGGGCGAAGGCCCGGTTGACGCGCTCGATCACGCCCTGGGCGTCGGTGATCAGGATGCCTTCCTGCGTTTCGAAGGCTGTCGCCGCCAGGCGCATCTCGGCGTCCGCTCGCCTGCGCTCGCTGATGTCGACCAGCGTCATGCGCAGCGCTGCCGATGCCTCGGGCGGCGACGTCACGCGCACGGCGTCGACCTGGGCATGGAAGCCTCGACCGTCACCGGCCTGCAGCATCACTTCCGTGCGGCTCGGATCGTCCTGGCGCAGCAACGCCAGTGCGTGGCGATGCCAGCGCTCGCGGTCTGCGGCCGCGACATGGCTGGCAAAGCGACTGCCGACCAGGCGCGCGCGGGGCTCGCCGAGCAGGCTCGCGCCGGTGAGGTTGATCTCGGCGATCAGGCCGTCGGCGCCCAACGTCAGGTAGCCGACCGGGGCGAAGTCGTAGAGGTCGACGTAGCGGTCGCGCGCGGTTTCCAGTGCCACCTGGGCACGCCGCAATTCCTCGTTCTGCATCTCGAGCTCGATGCGGTGCACCTGCAACTCATGCGAGAGTTCGGCGGCCGCGCCCTCGATCGCTGGCGGCGGCGTCGACTGCGCGGCGCGCGCCTCGGCCTCGGCGCGCAGTCGCTCGCGTGGCGGCGTTGGTTGGATTGGCGGACGCTTCATGAACGGTCATGCCTTGTCGGCGACTGCCGCGCCGATCACCAGCACAACCCTATGGCCGTCGTCGTTCGGCTCGACGATCCGGGCTGGCACGCTGACCTCTGTGTCGTCAGCATACGGACGCAATCGCCGCGCTGCGCGCCCCTGGGGGAGTGTTCGTGGGCTCGCGTCGTCTGTAGGCACCGCTGCAGGCAAGGTCTGCTGTTCGACGAGGCATGTTAGCGCCGCCGCGGGCGCCGCAATGGCTTTCCTTCAGTCCTGCCGCGGTAGCCGGCCGCGCCGCCCAGTTAGCGTTCTACCCTGAGGCTCAATTCGGGGTTGGGCGCCAACTCGAAATTTGTGATCGGGCGCCGGATGTCGAGGTTGATCAGCCACCAGGCATCGACGCTGCGAGCCAACAAATGCGCGTTGTTGCCGGCATCGACGGCCAGCAACTGCATTGCAGCGGCGAGCTGCGTGCGCCGCACGCCGAGAAAGCCCGGCGCGGCCAGCGCTTCGCCCATGCGGTAGTCGTGCACCAGGCCGTCGTGGACCGGTGGCGCCTGTGGGTCGACCGACAGCTCCCACAGCTCGGGCAGCGTCTCGAAGGCGATGACGAAGCTGCGCCGCTGCGGCAGGTAGCGCACGGCGCTGACGGCCGACTCGGCGCTGCCGGCCAAGCTGCGCGCGGGCAGCGTTTTCACCGCACGGCCGGCGTCGAGCACCACCACCGCGGCGTCGCGGCCTTCGACGCGCCAGCGGCCGTCGTCTGAATTCGCGCCGGGTGCGGCCCACGCCAGGCCGCAACACGCGGCAACGGCGAGGACCGCGGCCCTGATCACGACTTCAGGATCAGCTCCACGGCTTCCTTCAAGTCCTTGTCGCTGATCTTGTCTGGCGGGTTGGGCGCCATCGGCACCGGGCCGAAGACGCCGCTGCCGCCCTTGCGTACTTTGTCCATCAGCTTGGGCACCGCGTCGGCCTGGCCCTTGTACTTGGCCGCGATCTCCTTGAAGGCCGGGCCGACCAGCTTCTTGTCGGCCAGGTGGCAGGCGGTGCAGCCGGCTTTGGTCATCGCCGCCGTCGTCGCGGCGTCATCGGCGTGGGCCGCAGGCGCCGCCAATGCAATGCCGGCGATCAGGGGAAGCCAGTGGCGCGTTTTCATCATCGTCATCTCCGTTGTCAATAGATATCGTGTTGGGTGTTGTAGACGTTGAACTTGCCGGTGGGCGTGATCAGCCGCGGATCCTTGATCACGGTTTTCAGTTTACGCGTCTTGTCATCGACGATCACGATCGCGCTTTCCTTGTTCTTGGCCGACCAGACCGAGAACCAGACCTCGTCGCCGGCCTTGTTGTACTCGGGTTGAACGACACGCTTGGCGCCGTCGTCCGACAAGCCCGCCCACTCGGCGATCGGCAGCACCGTGAAGCCCTTGTCGAGGTTCTTGATGTCATACACGATCACCGATTGCGAGAGCTTCGGGTCGGGGTTCAGCGGCGTATCCACGTACAGGTTGCTGCTCTTGGGATGCGTCTTCAGGAACAGCGAGCCGCCGCCCTGGCCCTTCAACTGCGCGACCTCTTTGAAAGCGTATTGCTTGTGCTTCACCGGGTCGGTGGCGATCAACGAAATCGCCTCGTCGCCGAGGTGGCCGGTGGCCCAGACCGGGCCGAACTTCGGATGGATGAAGTTGGCGCCGCGCCCTGGGTGCGGGATCTTGCTGACATCGACCAGTGTGACCAGCTTGCCTTCCTTGGCGTCGACCACCGCGATCTTGTTGCTCTGGTTGGCTGCGACCATGAAGTAGCGCTTGGTCGAGTCCCAGCCACCGTCGTGCAGGAAGCGCGCGGTGCCGATGGTCGTGACCTTGAGTGCGTCGATGTTGGAGTAGTCGACCATCAGCGTCTGCCCGGTCTCCTTGACGTTGACGACGAACTCGGGTTTGAAGTGGCTGGCGACAATCGACGCCACGCGTGGTTCGGGGTGGTATTCCTGCTTGTCGACGGTGTTGCCGCGCGTGCTGACGATCTTCAGCGGCTCGAGCGTGTCGCCCTTCATGATCACGAATTGCGGCGGCCAGTAGGCGCCGGCGATGACGAGCTTGTCTTCGCTGCCTTTGTACTTGCTGGTTTCCACCGAGCGCGCCTCCAGGCCCATGCGGATTTCGGCCACGTTGTCGGGCTTTTCCATCCACAGGTCGATCATGTTGATCTTGGCGTCGCGGCCGATCACGAACATGTAGCGGCCGCTGGCCGAGGTGCGTGAGATGTGCACCGCGTAGCCGGTCTTGACGATGTTGATGATCTTCTTGGTGTCGCCGTCGATCAGCGCCACCTCGCCGGTGTCGCGCAGCGTCGTCGAGAAGATGTTGTCGATGTTGTATGCATTCATCTTCTTCTTCGGCCGCTGGTCCGGCGGCACGATGACTTTCCAGGTCTTCTTCATGTCTTCCATGCCGAACTCGGGCGGCACCGGCGGATCGTGCTGGATGTAGCGCGCCATCAGGTCGACCTGCGCTTCGGTGAAATCGCCCGAGGTCTGCCAGTTGGGCATGCCTGCCGGCGAGCCGTAGGCAATGAAGACCTTCAGGTAGTCGGTGCCCTTGCCGAGCGTGATGTCGGGCGTCAGCGCTTTGCCGGTAGCGCCCTTGCGCAGCACGCCGTGGCAGCCGGCGCAACGCTCGAAATAGATCTTGCGCGCGCTGTCGAACTCGGCCACCGTCATCGGCGGCGCCTTCGGGTTGGTGCTCTGCACCATCGGCACGTCGGCCAGCGCCGACGGTGCGGCGTGGTACTTGACGTCGCCGGGGTCCTTCACCTCATCGGCGGCCGAGGCCCATGGCGAAACCAGTGTCAGCGCAGCGAATGCGATGGTGGCCAAGCGCGTTGTTCTCATGATGGCTCCTTGTGGTGTTACAGAAGATATTGGCTCGTGGCAGACGTGGCGTCCTTGAACTGAATCAAGCTGTGGCCTCGGCTACGTGCAAACCCTCGACACCCGATCTGGATCAAAGCCCTCAGGCCGCGCACGCACGATGCTCGCGACCATGAACAAGAACGCCGTCACCCTTGCCATTGCACTGCTGTGCAGCGCCACCTGGGCGCAGCCAATCAGCACGCTGCCCGAACAGACGATCGTCATCACCGCCACACGCTACGCGATGCTCGCCGTCGACGCGCCGGCGGCGTTGAGCGTGGTCAGCCGGCGCGATATCGAGGCCCGCGGCGCCGAGAACATCTTCGAGGCCATCCGCGGCGAAACCGGCCTGTCGCTGCAGGGCCGCGCGGTCGGCGGGCGCAAGGTCATCAGCGTGCGCGGCATGGACAGCCGGCATGCGCTGTTCCTGGTCGACGGCAAGCGCATCGGCGCCAGCGACGGCGTGGTCGGCGCCTCGGACTTCCAGTACGACTGGATCGCGGTCGACGACATCGAGCGCATCGAGGTCGTTCGTGGCCCGATGTCGGTGCTCTACGGCTCGGAGGCGCTGGGCGGTGTGGTCAACATCATCACCCGCCAGCCCGGCGATGCCTGGCACTTCGGCGCCATGACCGAGGGCTCATCGGCCGACGGCGGCCGTGGCGGCGACGGCTGGCGTCTGGCTGCACGCGCCGACGGGCCGTTGGGCGGCGATTTCTACCTTCGTGCCGGCCTCGCCGCCTCGCAGTTCGATGCGATCGCCTCGCCGGTCGACCCGCGTCTGTCAGAACTCGAAGGCCGCGACAAACAGGACGCCTGGCTCGGCCTCGAGTGGCGCGGCCTCAAGGGCCAGCGCTTCGATGTCGAACACCGCCAAGGCAGCGAAGACCGCGAAGGCAACGCGCGCGAGCGCGGCGGGCAGCGGCGCTACCACGTCACCTTCAACGACATCGAGCGCTCGATGACCTCCCTGGGCTGGCAGGCCGGGTGGAGCGCGGGTCTCGAAACGCAGTTGCGTGCCTACCGCTCGACGATCGAGGTTGCCAACCGCCGCACCGAAGGCGTGAGCGTTAACGTGCCGCAGCGCGTGCGCGAACAGGTGCTCGAAGGCCAGGCGCGCCGTCCGTTCGGCGACCATGCGCTGGCCGTTGGCTTCGAGGCGCGCAATGAATCGCTCGATGACCCGGGGTTGCCGGGCGGCCGCTCGGTGCTGCCGCACCGCTCGCTGTTCGTGCAGGACGAGTGGCGCCTGTCCAAGCCACTGGCGCTGACCTTGGGCCTGCGCCGCGACGAGCACAGCCAGTACGGCAGCGAATGGAGCCCGCGCGCCTACGCCGTGTGGCGCGTCGCCGACGCCTGGACCGTGAAAGGGGGGGTCAGCCATGGCTTCAAGGTGCCGAACCTGAAGCAGGTCGTGCCGGGTGCGCGGCCCGAGGGCCCGAACATCTTTCTCGGCAACCCGGATCTGAAGCCGGAGCGCAGCGATGCCATCGAACTCGGTGTCGGCTACGCGGCCGGGCCGACGCAAGTGCAGCTGATGTGGTTCGACCAACGTGTCGATGACCTGATCGAAGTGCGCCTGGTGGCGCCCGGCGCGGTGCCCGGCCTGGGCACCTACACCTACGAGAACCTGGCCAAGGCCCGGCTGCGCGGCCTCGAAGCCTCGGCGGTGCAGCCGCTGGGCGCCGGCTTCAGCGGCTCACTGTCGTACACCTACCTCGATGCCAAGGATGGCGACGGCCAGCGACTCGTCCGTCGCCCGCGCCACAGCGCAACGCTGCGCCTCGATTGGCAGCACGGTCCGTGGCGCGCCGGCGCCTACGTCGAACACGCGGGCGACCAGTTGCTGCCCGCCGCAACGCCCAACACCCCTGCGCAGCCGGTGCCCGATGTGACGATGCTCGGTGCACAGGCCACGGTCAGCTTGTCCCCAGCGCTCGAGGCCTCGCTCGGCGTGCGCAACCTGAGCAACGTGCGCCTGTCGGAAAAGTCGGCGCTGTTCACCCAGGTCGAAGCGCCGCGCACCTGGCGGCTGACCCTGCGCGGCAAGTGGTAGCGGCGCGCCTGCGAAATTGATGCAGCACAAGGACCGGGCGCTTTCGAAACGCTAGCCTGGAGCGTTTGGGTTGACGCGAGCCAGGACATGAACCCGCCCCATCTCACAGACAGCACTCTCGAACAGCGCTGGCGCGCCAGCGGCCTCAAGCCGCTGCGGTTGGCAGACCGCGACCTGTTGCCTGTCGTGCAGGGCGGCATGGGGGTTGGCATCTCGGCGCACCGTCTGGCCGGCAGCGTGGCGGCGCAGGGTGCGGTGGGCACCGTGTCGTCGATCGACCTGCGGCGCCTGCATCCGGACCTGATGGCGCGCACCAGTGAGCAGGGCACCGGGCCGCAGGCCAAGGCGGTGGTCGATGCGGCCAATCTCGAAGCGCTGCAGCGCGAGATCGCTGCCGCGCGAACGCTCGCCCAGGGCCGCGGCCTGCTGGCCGTGAACGTGATGCGCGCGGTCGGCGAGTACGCGGCGCTGGTGCGCACGGCGCTCGAAGCCGGCATCGATGCCGTCGTCGTCGGCGCCGGCCTGCCGCTCGACCTGCCCGATCTGGCGCGCGACCATCCGCATGCGGCGCTGGTGCCGATCCTGTCCGACGCCCGCGGCATCGCGCTCGTTGTCAAGAAGTGGGAGCGCAAGCAGCGCGTGCCCGATGCGATCGTCATCGAGCATCCACGCTGGGCCGGCGGCCACCTGGGTGCGGCCAAGGTCGAAGACCTTGCTGACACGCGCTTCGATTTCGAGCGCGTTCTGCCCGAGGCCAACGCCTTCCTGCGCAGCGCCGGCCTCGAGCGCGAGGTGCCGCTGATCTGCGCCGGCGGCATCCGCCGCTTCGAAGACATTGCCCGCGCGCAGTCGCTCGGCGCGGCGGCAGTGCAGCTGGGCACGCCCTTTGTCGCCACCGAGGAATGCGACGCCCATCCGAACTTCAAGCAGGTGCTGGCTGGCGCGCGCGACGAAGACATCGTCGAGTTCACCAGCGTCGCTGGCTTGCCGGCGCGTGCGGTCATGACGCGCTGGCTGCGCAACTACCTCGCCGCGCAGCCGCGCCTGCAGGCCAGCGCGCACAAGAAGTCGCGCTGCACGCTGGCCTGGGATTGCCTGGCGCAATGCGGCCTGCGCGACGGCCTGCCGACCTGGGGCCAGTTCTGCATCGATCAGCGCCTGGCTGCGGCCTTGCGCGGTGAGGTCGACAAGGGCCTGTTCTTCCGCGGCGCGGGTGCGTTGCCGTTCGGGCACCGCATTGCCACGGTGCGCGCCTTGATCGAGCGCCTGCTGACGCCGGGCGTCGCGCTGGGTGCTGCTTGACCTGTCGATGAACGATCTGGCGTCGGTGCAGCCGATCCGGCAAGCTCACCTGGCCTTGGTCGTCTTGAGCGGCGCGCTGTTCGCGCTGCGTGGTCTGGGCGTGCTCGCCGGTGCGCATTGGCCACTGTGCAAGTCGCTGCGTGTCGGCAGCGTGGTGGTGGACACCCTACTGCTGACGGCCGGTGTTTCGCTGTGGCTGTTGCTGCAACTCAATCCCATGCGAGAGCATTGGCTCGGTGCCAAGCTGGTGTTGCTCGTGCTCTATGTCGTGCTCGGCAGCTGGGCCTTGAAGCGCGCACCGACGAGGGCTGCCCGCGCCGTGTTTTTCATGGCGGCCTTGACCGTGTTCGCGACAATGTTCAGCATCGGCTGGGCGCGCCACCCGATGGGACTGTGGCGCTGGCTCTGAGTGCAACGATGCTGACGCGGCTTGCCACCTTGATTCTCTGGCGCACGCTGGCACTGGCGTGTGTGATGCTGGGCATCGTCGGCGCGTTCTTGCCGGTGCTGCCGACGACGCCGTTCCTGCTGATCGCTGCCTGGGCCGGCAGCAGGGGCTGGCCGCAGCTCGAAGCGTGGCTCGTCGCGCATCCGCGCTGGGGCCCGCCGATCATGCGCTGGCGTGATCATCGCGCTGTGCCACGCAGTGCGAAGTGGGGCGCCAGCGCATCGATGCTGATCAGTGCAGCGTTGCTGTGGCTGGCGCAAACGCCCTTGGCGCTGCAGATCGCCGTGCTGGCTTTCATGGCCTGCGTCGCATGGTGGTTGTGGCGGCGGCCTGAAATCTGATAGAAACAATGACGAAGGGGCAGATCGGACGCCCGCCAGCCTGGGAGATTGCATTGACATCGAAGACTCAATCTCGCCGAACAGCCATCGCGCTTCCGGCGCAAGCGATCAGCGCCGAGGTGCTGCGCGACAAGTACGCCAAGGGCGACGAGCACACGGTCGACGACGTGCTGCGCCGTGTCGCCCAGGCGCTCGCGCAAGCCGAGCGCGACGACCAGCGTGCGCACTGGGAGATGCGTTTTCTCGAGGCCCTGCGCGGCGGCTTCATCCCGGCCGGCCGCATCCAGTCGGCGGCCGGCACCGGCCTGGCAGCCACGCTGATCAACTGCTTCGTGCAGCCGGTCGGCGATTCGATTCGCCACGACGAAGACGGCCACCCCGGCATCTATACCGCGCTGGCCGAAGCCGCGGAGACGATGCGCCGCGGCGGCGGCGTCGGCTACGACTTCTCGCGCATCCGCCCGCAGGGCGGCTGGGTGGCGGCCACGCAAAGCAACGCCTCCGGTCCGGTGAGCTACATGCGGGTCTTCGACCGCTCGTGCGAGACCGTCGAGTCTGCCGGCTCGCGGCGCGGTGCGCAGATGGGCGTGCTGCGCTGCGACCATCCGGACATCGAAGCCTTCATCCATGCCAAGGACCAGGGCGACCTGAAGAACTTCAACCTCTCGGTCGGCGTCAGCGATGCCTTCATGCAGGCCGTGCGCGACGGCGCGGACGCGGAACTCGTGCACCGCGCCGAGCCGGGTCCGGCGTTGAAACAAGCCGGCGCCTATCAACGCGACGACGGCCAATGGGTCTATCGCAAGCTGCCCGCCCGCGCGCTGTGGGAGCAGGTCATGCGTTCGACCTACGACCATGCCGAACCCGGCGTGCTGTTCCTCGACGCCATCAACCGCGACAACAACCTCGCCTATTGCGAAGCGATCAGCTGCACCAACCCCTGCGGTGAACAACCGCTGCCCGCCTACGGTTGCTGCTGCCTGGGCTCGATCGACTTGACGCGTTTCGTGCAACGGCCTTTCGAGGCCGACGCGGCGTTCGACGAAACGGGCTTTACCGCGCTCGTGCGCACCGCGGTGCGCATGCTCGACAACGTGCTCGACGTTTCCCTGTGGCCGCTGCCGCAGCAGCAGCACGAGGCCATGAGCAAGCGCCGCATCGGCCTGGGCTTCACCGGCCTCGGCGATGCGCTGGTCATGCTCGGCCTGCGCTACGACAGCGAGGCCGCGCGCGCCAAGGCAGCCCAGATCGCGCAAGTGATGCGCGACGCCGCCTACGACGCCTCGGTCGACCTGGCCGCCGAGCGCGGTGCGTTCGCGCTGTTCAATGCCAACCTGTACCTCGCCAGTGGTCCGGATGGGGGCCGCTTCGCATCGCGCCTGCCGGCGGCGTTGAAGGAGCGCATCCGCGCGCACGGCATCCGCAACTCGCACCTGCTGTCGATCGCGCCCACCGGCACGATCAGCCTGGCCTTTGCCGACAACGCCAGCAACGGCATCGAGCCGGCATTTGCCTGGACCTATACGCGCAAGAAGCGCGACGCCGATGGCCGCTTGTCCGAGCATGCGGTGGAGGACCACGCGTGGCGGCTGTACCGGCATCTGTTCGGCGCGGAGGCGCCGTTGACCGAGGCCTTCGTCACCGCACTCGAGATGAGCGCCCAGGCGCATGCGCAGATGGTGGCCGCCGTGGCGCCTTTCATCGACACCGCGATCAGCAAGACGGTCAACGTGCCGGCCGACTATCCGTATGCGGATTTCGAGCAGCTCTACCAGCAGGCCTGGTCGATGGGGTTGAAGGGCCTGGCCACGTACCGTCCGAACGCCGTGCTCGGCAGCGTGCTGTCGACGCAACCGGCGCCGCTGACGGTGGACGAGGGCGGAACCAACCGCCGCCTCGCGCTCGCGGCGCCGCGAGAGCCGGTGCTGGCCTCGCTGCGCTGGCCCGGTCGGCCCGAGTTGCCGGGCGGCAACGCCGCCTGGACCTACATGATCGAACACCCGTTCGGCGAGTTCGCGTTGTTCGTCGGCGAGTGGCCGCGTGCAGAAAACGACACCCGCCTGCAACCTTTCGAAGTCTGGGTCAACGGTGCCGAACAACCGCGCGGGCTCGGCGCGTTGGCGAAGACGCTGTCGATGGACCTGCGCGCCGACGATGCGGGGTGGCTGCAGCTCAAACTCGACGCGCTGGCCACGGTGAGCGAGGAGCATTCGTTCGAGATGCCGTTTCCGCCGCACGGCGAGCGGCGGCTGTTTCCCGGCGTCGTCGCGGCCACGGCCGGCGTGATCCGCTGGCGCTGCGAACAGCTCGGTGTGCTGCCGCCGTCGAAGGACGTTGCGACGCCGGTGATCGACGCGCTGTTCGCGCGCGACGAGCCTCACACCGACCCCTCGGGCACGCTGGCCTGGGCGGTCGATATCGACAACCCGGCCAGCGGCGAGCACTTCACGGTGACCTTGAAGGAGGTCACGCTGACCGGCCCCGACGGTGTGCCGCTGACGCGGCCGTGCGCGCTCGCGCTGTCGGGCACCTATCCGCGCGCTCTCGACGGCCTGGCGCGCTTGTTGTCGCTCGACATGCGCGTCATCGACCCGGCGTGGATCGGTATGAAGCTGCGCAAGCTGCTCAACTATGCCGAGCCGCTCGGCAACTTCATGGCCTTCGTGCCGGGGCAGCGCCGCCAGCAGACCTGGCCGTCGACGGTGGCTTACCTGGCGCGCCTGGTGATCCACCGCTACGCGATGCTCGGTGTGCTCGACGAAGAGGGCTTTCCGCTGCGCGAGATGGGCGTGTTGGCCGCGCCGCAGCAGCGCGGCGAGGGCGCCTCACCGCTGTTGCAGGCGGGCCGGACCTGCCCCGAATGCGGCAATGCGAGCATGATCGCGCGCGATGGTTGCGATTTCTGCACCGCTTGCGGCTATGTCGGGCAATGCGGATGAACGCAGCGTCATGCGCCCGCACTCATCCCGTGCCACACGCCGTCTCCGCAATCGGGCTGCCCCGTCCGCTGTCCTCCAAATCTTTCGTGCGGCGCCAGAACAGATCGTGCAGACACTGGCTGGTACCCGAATCGATGTTCGCTTGCCTCACCACGGCGAGCCGGGCGTCCAGGTCTTCGACGATCGGGATCGAGCCGCCTTGGCGTGCCACAGGCGTCGCCTCGCGCAGCCCTTTGCACTGGTAGCAAACGCCGCCCTTGTTGACGAGCGAACACAGTCCTTCAAAACGCTGTTCCATTTCGCGCCGAGCCTCGCTCAGGTGATGCCGCATCACCGAGTCGGTCACCCCCAACGCGGACGCCGCCTCGCGGCTGGTCATGCCCAGCACCTCGCGCATCACCAGCACCGCTTGCTGTTCGGGCGGCAGCGAGCGGCCGACACAGGTGAAGCAATAAGCCACATGTTCCTTGGCCTCGTAGGCAAATGCCGGATCCGAGAAGACCGCGATCACCTCGGACTGCAACTGCTCGTCCTTGAAGCACTCGTTCGAATAGGCCACCTGGGCCTGCGCGCGCCAGGTCTTTTGCTGGCGCAGGTGGTCGATCGCCTGCCGGATGCCGATCGCACACAGCCAGGTGCCGAAAGTCGAGTCGCCCCTGAAGGTGGCGATCGATTCCCAGGCGCGGATGACCGATTCCTGCACCAGGTCGTCGGTATCGTCGGGGTGGCCGACCATGCGCCGGATGACCGCGCGCAGCTTGGGCTTGAACTGCATCAGCAGTGCTTCGAACGCCGCCTGGTCCCCTGCGATCGCGCGCAGCACCTGCTGTGTCTGTTCGTCGTCGATGGTCACTGGCTAACCTCCGTGCTTCGCACTGCGTTGCGAGCCCCCTGCGAGCTCCCTTTTGGAGCGGCCGGGCGGGGGCTCATGGCTGTGTCCCCTTGAAGCTCGACCGGGATGCCATGCGCAGCCGCCAAGCCGCGAGACCGTCCAGCCCTGCGAACAGCGTCGCCTGGTGCCCATGCGCGAAGTCGATCATCGGCGCCAGGAAGAGGTCACACAGATAGAGCTCGTCGCCGAGCAGGAATGGCCTATTCGCCAACGGCTGGTTGACCACCTCGAGATCGCGCCGCGCGGCCGCCAGATCGGCGTCAGACGGATCATCCGACTTCAGCAACGCCTGCACAAGATCGGCGTACAGGTAGTCGCTGCAGGTACTGATCCACTGCAGCATCCTCGCCCGGCCGACCGGCGTGCCGGGCACCAGTCGCGGGCCGTCGAAAGCGTCATCGATGTAGGTGGCAATGGCCAGCGATTCGTAGAGCACGAGATCTCCCACGCGCATCACCGGCATGCGCAGGAACGGGTGCAACTCGCGGTGGGAGTCCTGGCGAAACTCAAGGGGCTTGAGTTGGTACTCGACGCGCTTCTCGGCGCAGACCATGCGGGCAGTGCGAACATAGGTGCTGCCAGCGAATCCGAACAATTCAACATGTTTCATGGCGATCTCCGTCAAGGTGTCGTGAGCCAACGTGACTCACATGGACTTCGACGAAGCGCCCGCCGAAAAGCGCCAAGTGCTTGATTCACAAAGGCGTTTTTTCCGGGGAGACGTCAGAAGATGCCCAGCGCCAGGCCGCCCGCCAGCGCCGCACCGAGTTCTTCGCAGCGTTCGAGCTCGTCCGCGGTGATCAGCTTGGGCCGCAGGATCTGCTCCGGCGTCTGTGCATGCGTGCAGACGACGATCGCCGGGGCCACGGCCTTGAGCCGCCAGCCGGTGGCGATGCGATCGATCTGGCGCGCCGCGTTCTGCCCGTCGCTGCCGGCGCAGATCAGGCTCGCATAGGGCCTGCCGTTGATGCGGTCGAGTGCGGCGTAATAGCTGCGGTCGAAGAAGTCCTTCATCAGTCCCGACATCGATGCGAGGTTTTCCGGCGTCGCGAAGACGAATCCATCGGCATCGAGCACGTCGGCCGGCCCGGCATCCGGTGCGTGCAGCAAGCGCGTGCGCACGCTTGTTTCGGCCGCGGCGCCGGCCACGGCGGCCCGCGCCATCTGCAGCGTGCCGCCGGTCATCGAGTGATAGACAACCAGCAGCGTCTTCACGGCCGGACCCTCCGCTCGGCACACCGGAAGAGGCGCCCGGCGGTCACTTGCGTCCGAGCCACCACACGAATGGTCGAGCAGTCAGCCACACAGGTCACTCGCGCAGGCTGCTAAGTACCTCATTTCACAAATACGCCCACATGAAATCGCGCCTTTCGGGCCATGGCCGCGTTGCGAATCCTCGCGATACCACGAGGTATCGCTGCGGTTCGCGCCTTGCCCTGACCCGAGATGCATCGATTTCCTTGCGTGGGCGTACTTGTGAAATGAGGTACTAAGGCACGTACTCGATGCGGCGCGTCTGCACCGACATCAGCCGGCGCCGCCCGTCAGGCAGCAGCAGCGACAGGCGTTGCTCGGTCCAGTTGCCGTGCTCGTCGGCCTGGACCTCGTTGTCGAGTTCGCCGCCCTGGAGCCCGCACGGCGTGTTCGGCCGTGTAGGCTCGTTGCGCACCGCCAGCGGTGGGCCCGATGCGTGGTAGGTGATGCGCGCCGTGCAGACGACGTTGCCTTCGCCATCGAGCTGGCGTTCGACGACCACGCGGCCGCTGGCGTCGTACTCGGTTTGCGCCTCGCTGTGCAGCGTGCCGCGATCCTGGCGGCGCATCGTCGGCAGATCGGGCGCTTCGACGCCTCGCAGCTCCTGCGGCGTGCGGACGCGGTAGCGTGTGGTGTATTCATAGCGTCCGGCGCCGTCGCGCGAGACGGCAAAACCGGTCGTCACGTGAATCGCTTCGGTCGGGTTCGGGTAGGTCACTGTCGTCTCGTGGCGGTCGAGGACGTCGTTGACCTGGATGCGCACAGGCCGCTCGCCAGCGTCGAACTCGACGCTCTTGCCATACAGCGAGCCGCTCTTGACCTGCAGCCGCTCGAGCGTTCCGTCGCGGCGGTAGCGCCGCGTCTCTCGCCTGCGGCTGCCGGTACCGCTGTCGACACTGCGTTCGCGCACTCGACCGGCCGAATCGTAGCGCCAGCTGGTACGGGCGACGACAGCCCCGGTGCGCTCGGTGTGCTCGATGGGCCGGCCGGCGATGTCGTAGCGCCGCGCGACGGCCGGCGTGGTCTGACCATCTTCGTCGATGCGGCGCAGGCGGCCGGCCTCGTAGACGTAGCGCAAGCTGCGCCGGCTGGGTGACTCGCCGCGGCGCTCGACGCTCACCACCAGTCGCGACAGACGGCCGTCCGGCATTTCGAATTCGAGCTGCACGTCGCGCGTGCTCAGCCTGTCGGCCGCGCTTGCATGGACATTGATATCGAAAAGCTGCTGCGATGCTCGCAAGCGCGCCACCTTGCCCGGGGCCAGGCTGTACAGGACGTCCTGCCATGCGGCGTCGGTCCAAGGATCGACGGGCGGCGTTTCGGCGTGCGCCGCCACGGCGCAGAGCAGCGCCAGCAGCGCGGCTGCCTTGATCGCGGTGCGTTTGCAACTCACGGGCACATGATGGCACGCCGGTCACGGCCCGCACAGCCGTTGCCGGCTGCGGCGCTGCGCTCCGGCGCAGGTTCACGAAGCGGCGCTGCGGCTCGTAGGGGAACACGTCGAGCATGGCGCCGGCCAGGATGCGCTGCTTGTGGCGGTCCCAGTAGTCGGGGTCCAGCAGCTCGGCGTGGTGTTTCAGGAAAGCCTGGCGAACCTTCGCATTGCCGAGCAGGAAGCGGCCGAAGGTCTCGGGAAAGACGTCCTTTGCGCCGACGTCGAACCAGACCTTGCCCGGCCCGGGTGCGTCGCCGTCCTGCGGCGGCGGCACATGCCGGAAGTTGCAGTCGCTGAGGTACTCGATCTCGTCGTAGTCGTAGAACACCACCTTGCCCTGGCGCGTCAGGCCGAAGTTCTTCCACAACATGTCGCCGGGGAAGATGTTGGCCGCCACCAGATCCTTGATGGCGTTGCCGTATTCGATCGTGACGCGCTCGATCGCCTCGCTATCCCCGGCCGCCGACGCGTCCTTCAGGAACAGGTTCAGCGGGATCATCCGGCGCTCGATGTAGGCGTGTTCGATGATGATCTCCTGCGCGCCGCTGCCGCCGGTGATCTCCAGCAGGCTCGAGCAGAACTCGTGCATCTCGTCGATCAGTTCGGGCTCGAAGCGCGCCAGCGGCAGGGCCACCTTGCTGTATTCCAGCGTATCGGCCATGCGGCCGACGCGGTCGTGGCGCTTGACCAGCAGGTACTTGCCCTTGATCTGCTCGCGCGTCGTCTGCTTCTGCGGCCGGGTAATGGTCCTTGATCAGCTTGAAGACATAGGGGAAGGACGGCAGGTCGAAGACCAGCATCACCATGCCCTTGACGCCCGGCGCGATGCGGAAGCGGTCGCTGCTGTGGCGCAGGTGCACCAGCAGGTCGCGGTAGAAGCTGTTCTTGCCCTGCTTGTGCAGGCCGACGGCGCTGTAGATCTCGGCGCGCGGCTTGCGGGGCATCAAGGTGCGCAGGAACAGCACGTAGGCGCTGGGCACCGGCATGTCGACGAGGAAATAGGCGCGCGCATAGCTGAACAGCATCACCATGTCGTCCTCGGTGTGCAGCACGGTGTCGATGGCGAGCTTGCCGCCGGCCGTGTGCAGCAGCGGCAAGGCAATCGGCGTCTGCTGGCCGCCGTTGATGATCTTGCCGACCACGTAGGCGCCCTTGTTGCGGAAGAACAGGTTCGACAGCACCTGGATCTGGAAATTGGCATTGGGCTGGAACGCCCCCAGGCGGCGCTGCAGTTCGGCCACCACGTCGTCGGCGTCGCGCTGCAGGTCCTCGAAGGGCACCTGCAGATCGAAATCATTGACCAGCTTGACCCAGGTATCGCGCCAGTTGTCGAGCGTCGGGTAGTAGACGCGGTAGGTGGTCGGGCCCACGGCCTCGTCGAGCTCGATGTAGGAGGTCGAAACCGCCGGCCGGACGAAGATGAAGCTGTTGTGGAAGTAGCTGCGGTGCAGGATCTTGGTGGTCACCGAGTTGAAGAAGGTCTCGGCCAGTTCCGGCTGCCGATGGTCGACCAGCAACCCGATGTAGAGCAGCTTGACCTGCTGCCAGACCGACATCGGCAGCGTGTCGGCAGCGAACTCGGTCAGCAACCGGGTCCTGGTTTCATGCACGCGCTGGTCGTAGTACTCGATGCGCTCGCGCATGGCCCGCTGCTGGCCATGCCAGTCGGCGCGCTCGAAGCGCTGCTTGGCCGCCCGGTTGGTTTCGCTGAACAGCCGGTAATGGCGCTCGAAACCGTCCAGCAGTGCCCGGGCGATCTTGAAGGCGGGCGTGTTGTCGGTGGCTGGCAGGTCAAGCATGCGCGAATCCCCGAATCCCTCGAATCTCGTCACGTGAAGCCGCCGCCCCGGAATGGGTAAGAATCGTGCTCGACGGGCTTCTGACGAAACCACCCGCCTGCAGCCGCTTTGCAGCGCTTCGGCGTCCATCCAGTGATTCAACCATGACACTCCACGATCTCCTGCAAGCCGGCGCCGATGACGCCATTGCGATTGCGGCGCCGGGCCGTCCGGCGCTCGACTACCGCGGCCTGCGCGCCCTGGTCGCCGAGACCACCGCGGCGCTCAACGCGGCCGGCATCGGCCGCAACGACCGGGTCGCCATCGTGCTGCCCAACGGCCCCGTGATGGCCACCTGCTTCCTGGCCTGTGCCAGCGCTGCCGCCAGTGCGCCGCTGAACCCGGCGTACCGCGCCGACGAGTTCGAGTTCTACCTCGACGACCTGCAGGCCAAGGCGCTGATCGTCGAGCACGGCAGCACCTCGCCGGCGGTGGCGGCGGCGCGCAAGCTGGGTGTGCAGGTCATCGAGCTGGCGGTGGCCGATGGTGCCCCGGCTGGCCAGCTTCAGCCTGGGCGACGACGCCGACAGCGCCCTGCGCCCACGGCGGCCCGGCGCAGGCCGACGGACGTGGCGATGGTGCTGCACACCTCGGGCACGACCTCGCGGCCCAAGCGGGTGCCGCTGTCAGGTGCCAATCTCTGCGCATCGGCGGCCAACATCGCGGCCACGCTGCAGTTCACGGCGCGCGACGTCGGCTTGAACATCATGCCGCTGTTCCACATCCACGGCCTGCTCGCCGGCGTGCTGGCGCCGCTGTCGGCGGGCTCGCAGGTGTTCTGCACGCCGGGTTTCAACGCGCTGCGCTTCTTCAAGTGGATGGACGAGGCGCACCCGACCTGGTACACGGCGGTGCCGACGATGCACCTGGCGATCGCCAGCCGCGGCAAGCACAACGCCGAGGTGCTGGCGCGCCACCCGCTGCGCTTCGTGCGTTCGTCGTCGTCGGCGATGCCGCCGCAGCTGATCGAGCAGCTCGAGACGATGTTCAAGGCGCCGTTGATCGAGTCCTACGGCATGACCGAGTCGGCGCACCAGATGGCGTCGAACCCGCTGCCGCCGCTGCCGCGCAAGCCGCGGCTCGGTGGGGCGCGCGGCCGGCCCCGAGATCGCCATCCGCGGTGAGGACGGCGCCTTGCTGGGCGCCGGCGAAGTCGGCGAGGTCGTGATCCGCGGGCCCAGTGTCACGGCGGGCTACGAGAACAACCCGAAAGCCAATGACGAGGCCTTCGTCGACGGCTGGTTTCGCACCGGCGACCAGGGCGTGATGGACGCCGAGGGCTACCTGAGCATCACCGGCCGGCTCAAGGAGATCATCAACCGCGGCGGCGAGAAGGTCAGCCCGCGCGAGATCGACGAGATCCTGCTCGACCATGTCTCGGTGGCGCAGGTGGTGGTGTTCGGTGCGCCGCACAAGCGGCTCGGCGAGGAGGTGGCGGCGATGGTGGTGCTGCACGAGGGCCACGAATGCGACGAGCGCGAGCTGCAGCAGTTCGTCGCCCAGCGCGTCGCCGGCTACAAGGTGCCGAAGAAGATCCTGTTCGTCGACGAACTGCCCAAGGGCGCCACCGGCAAGCTGCAGCGCATCGGCCTGGCGCAGCGCATCGGCCTGGGCTTCGGCTCCTACGTGTCCGGGCGAGTTCTAGGATGCATGAAGTACGCCATCGTCGGCGCCGGCGCCATCGGCGGCTACCTCGGCGCCAGGCTGGCCCTGGCCGGCGAGCAGGTGACGCTTCATCGCCCGCAACAAGAACCTGGCCGCGATCAACTCGCAGGGCTTCCGGCTGCTGCTGCCCGACGGCAGCACGCAGCACGCGAGCAACGTGCGCGCAGTGCAGGACCCGGCCGAGGCCGGGCCCGCAGGACGTGGTGCTGCTGACCACCAAGGCGCACCAGGTGCGCGACCTGCTGCCGGGCCTGCGTGCGCTGTTCGGCGCCGAGACGATGGTCGTGACGATGATCAACGGCGTGCCCTGGTGGTACTTCCAGCGGCTCGGCGGGCCATTGCGACGGCCGCGCGCTGGCCAGCGTCGACCCCGACGGCACGCTGGCCGCGGGCATCGAGGTCGAACGCCTCATCGGCAGCATCGTCTATCCCGCGGCCGAACTGGTCGAGCCGGGGGTGGTGCGGCTCGTCGAGGGCAACCGCTTCACGCTCGGCGAACTCGACGGCCAGCGCACGCCGCGCATCGAGGCGCTCGAGCAAGTCGCTGATGGCGGCGGGCTTCAAGGCGCCGGTGTCGCGCGACATCCGCAGCGAGATCTGGGTCAAGCTGTGGGGCAACCTGAGCTTCAACCCGATCAGCGCGCTGACGCACGCGACGCTGGAAGATATCTGCCGCTTCCCGCTCAGCCGCGAGCTCGCGGCGCGGATGATGGGCGAGGCCCGGTCGGTGGGCGAAAAGCTCGGCGTCGAATTCAAGGTCTCGCTGGAGCAGCGCATCGCCGGCGCCGAGGCCGTGGGCGCGCACAAGACCTCGATGCTGCAGGACGTGGAGCACGGCCGCGCGCTCGAGTTGGAGGCGCTGGTCGGCAGTGTCGTCGAGCTGGCGCGCATCACCGACACGCCGACGCCGACGATCGACGCCATCTACGCGGCGACGGCGCTGCTCGCCAAGACCTTGGCCGATCGACGAGGCCGGCTCGAGATGCTGCAAGACTGATCGCTACCGCGGCGAGCCAGCGGTGCAAGCCGGCCGCTGGCCTCATCAGGCCGGGCCATGTCGATCGCGCGCGTACTGCAGGCCGATCAGGCACAGCATCAGCCAGCCGCCGCCGACGAGGGCGCCGGCCAGCACGTCGCTCGGGTAATGCGCGCCGAGGACGAGCCGGCTCGCTGACACCAGCAGCACCATCGACACCGCGCCCGACACGGCCGCGATCCTGAGCGCGTTCGAGCGCGAGCCGATGATCAGCAGCGCCGCGACGGCGCCATAGAGCAGCGTGCTGTTGGCGACATGGCCGCTTGGAAAGCTGAAATCGGTAGCCGCGGCCCAGGCAGCGTCGTGGCCCGGCCGCAACCGCGCGAAGCTGTGCTTGAGCAGGTGGTTGAGCGCGGCGCCGCCACCGACGGTTGCCAGCAGCATCAGCAGCCCGCTGCGATCGCGCCGCCACAGCAGCACGAGCGCGACGGCGGCGGTCATGCCGACAATGATGCGCGGACGGTGCCCATCCGAGACGACGCGCAGCAAGGTTGTCAGTGCGGGTGGCGAATGGGCCTGAATCGCCGCCGCCAGATCGCGGTCCCAGGCCGCCAGCCCAGGATGGCCGAAGACTGCCCACGCCACCACGACAAATGCGACCAGCGCGGCGATGACTGCCAGCGCCGGTGCCTGCACGCCGCGGGGCGCGTGGCTCACAGCAACTCGAATCCGGCGCCGCGAACCCGGTGGGCGGTGTCACCGAGCGCGGCACGCAAGGCGTCGTCAACCGTGTGCAGCCAGACGAAGGCGAGCGCGGCGCGTGTCGATTCAGGCACGTCGCGCGATCGCCGACTTGCGGCGTGTCGAATTGAGGTGTATCAATCGCGGTGAACAGGAGTGGACGACCATCGTTTGTGCCGTGGCTTGTTCTGCTTCGCGGCAGTGATGCCGCAAGGAAATCTCGAACGTGAGACCCGCGCTTGTTGGCCTGTGGATGGCCGTCATGATGGCCGGAACGCTCGCGCTCGCCCAGGATCGTGCCTCGGCGCCTGCCGCCTCGGCGCCTGCGTCGGCAGGGCCCGCGATCGTACCTGTGCTGCGTGTCACCGGCGCGATCGGACCGGCAACGGCCGACTACATCGCACGCGGCCTGCACCAGGCGGCGCGCACGCGCGCACCGATGGTGGTCCTGCAGATCGATACGCCCGGCGGATTGGACAGCTCGACGCGCCAGATCGTCAAGGACATCCTGGCCTCTGCGGTGCCGGTGGCTGCCTGGGTCGCGCCCGGCGGCGCGCGTGCGGCCAGCGCCGGGGCCTACATCGTCTATGCCAGCCATGTCGCGGCAATGGCGCCGGGCACCAACCTGGGCGCGGCAACGCCGGTGCAGATCGGCGGCGTGCCCGGCACGCAGCCGCAGCCTGTGTCCGCGCCCACGCCGCCGGCGTCCGCCGCATCGCAGAGCGCCGCCAGCGCGCCGGGCGACGGCACGGGCGCTGCCGACAGCAGCAGCGATGCGATGCGGCGCAAGATCGTCAACGACTCGGCCGCCTACCTGCGCTCGCTGGCGCAGATGCGCGGGCGCAATGTCGATTGGGCCGAGCGTGCGGTGCGCGACGGTGCCAGCCTGTCGGCCGCCGAGGCGCAGCGCATGCAGGTGGTCGATTTCATCGCCGCCGACCTGCCGGCATTGCTGCAGCAGGCCGATGGCCGCTCGGTGCAGATGAGCGACGGCACTCAGCATGTCGTCAACAGCCGCAGCGCCGTCACGGCGGCCATCGAGCCCGACTGGCGGACCAACCTGCTGGGCATCCTCACCGAGCCGACGGTGGCCTACCTGCTGCTGCTGCTGGGCATCTACGGCATCTACTTCGAGCTGACGACACCGGGTTTCGGCGTGCCCGGCGTGGCCGGTTCGATCGCGCTGCTGCTGGGCATGTTCGCGCTGCAGATGCTGCCGGTCAGCTATGCCGGCGTGGCCCTGATCGTGCTCGGCTTCGTGCTGATGGTGGCCGAGGCCCTGCTGCCGAGCTTCGGCGCCCTGGGCATTGGTGGCGTGGTGGCTTTTGTCGTCGGTTCGGTGATGCTGATCGATACCGACACGCCCGGCTTCGGCATCCCGATCGGACTCATCGTCAGCGTGGCCGTGGTCAACCTGCTGTTCGTCGTCGTCGTGCTGCGAATGGCGCTCAAGGCGCGCCGCCGACCGGTGGTCAGCGGTGCCGAGCAGTTGCTCGGCGCCGTCGGCGAAGTCATCGAGGCCACGCCGCAGGAGACCTGGATTCGCGTGCACAGCGAGCGCTGGCGTGTGCGATCGACACTGCCGCTGCGCGCCGGCCAGCGTGTGCGCGTCACCGGCCGTGAGGCGCTGGTGCTGCAGGTGGAACCCGAGGCCACGCGCCTGAGCTGCTCACTCACAGGAGAGCGTCATCATGTTAACTGGGACATCGGCTACAGCGTCATCCCCATCCTGCTGATCCTGCTGGTAGTGGCGTCGATACGCATCCTGCGCGAGTACGAGCGCGGCGTGGTCTTCCAGCTCGGCCGCTTCTGGAAGGTCAAGGGCCCGGGCTTGATCATCCTCATTCCCGGCATCCAGCAGATGGTGCGCGTCGATCTGCGCACCGTCGTCATGGACGTGCCGTCGCAGGACGTGATCACGCGCGACAACGTCTCGGTCAAGGTCAACGCGGTGGTCTACTTCCGCGTCCTCGACCCGCAGCTGGCCATCATCCAGGTCGAAGACTTCATGATGGCGACGTCGCAGCTGGCCCAGACCACGCTTGCGCGCCACGCTCGGCAAACACGAGCTCGACCACCTGCTGGCCGAACGCGAGAGCATCAACAGGGACCTGCAGCAGGTGCTCGATGTGCAGACCGACACCTGGGGCATCAAGGTCACCAACGTCGAGATCAAGCATGTCGATCTCAACGAAACCATGGTCCGCGCCATCGCCCGGCAGGCCGAGGCCGAGCGCGAGCGCCGCGCCAAGGTGATCCACGCCGAGGGCGAACTGCAGGCTTCGGACAAGCTGCTGGAAGCCGCGCACAAGCTGGCCCAGGCGCCGCAGGCGATGCAGTTGCGCTATCTGCAGACGCTGACGGCGATCGCCGGCGAGAAGAGTTCGACGATCGTCTTTCCGATGCCGATCGACCTGATCGCCTCGGTGCTGGACCGCCTGGCGAGCGGGTCCCGGGCCGCGGGTCAGGGTGAGGGCGCGCCGACGAGCGCCGGCCCCGGATGACAGGCCCTAGACGCGTTTGCGCTTGCGCGCCGCAGTCCGCGCACGGCGCTTGGGCGGCGATGCGGCTACCGGCGTGGCCTCGGCCGGGGTCTGCAGCGCGCTGGCGCTGGCGGCGGCCATGGCGTCGAACATCGCCTGCGCACCTTCGGTCATGGTCTCGGCCAGCGCCGGCCATTGCATCGGCCAGCGGGCCATCGGCACGAAGGGCACGATCGGCTGATCGGGGGCATGCACAGGCACAGGCACGGCGACGGGTTCCTTGGCGCTGAGCGACGCACCGTTGGCGGCGTGCACCAGCCGCTCGAAGGTCTGCTCGCCCTGGGCCAGCGCGGACTGCATCAACTCGGCCTGTGTGCGTGCCAGGGCCAGCCAGGCGTCCTGCCCGGACGTCGCCGCCATCTGCACGGTCTCGCCGATCAGCTCGAGTTCGAGGTTCCAGACCCCCGCCGCGTCGGCCGCGCCGCCGAGGCGGCGCTCGGTCAACTGCGCGAGTTCGCCCAGGCGCCGGGTGTTCTGACCCAGCGCGACCATCCATTCGGCAGCCTGCGAGGCCCCTTGCTCGAGCAGGCGCAAGCCCGCCGTCACCGCGTCGCGCGACAAGGCGGTCGATTGCGCGCTCGCTTGCGCCGACAACTCGTCCCATGATCCGAGCATGACGCGCACAGCCGGTGCGGCGGCGATCGTCGATGTTGCTTCGTTGCCATTGGCCATGTGCAGCTCCTTTCGACTCGACTCAATGTGTTCGCGCAGTGTCGCGAATCGGCCAGTGTCGGCCGTTGCCGGCAGCCAATGGTGATCCAGCGCAAGTCAGGGCCTCGCGAACGCGTAACCATCGCCGGCTGTTGTCCCATCGGCGCTGCGCAGCAGGCACCATTGCCGCCTGATGAAACTCGCCGATTGCAGCCCCACCGAGCAGCGTGAACTGGCCGTGCTCGAGACGCGCATCGGCCGCACCCACCTGCGCCAGCGGCTCGGCCTCGAAGGTGAACACGAAGCCCATGTCTTTCGCCGCGGCACGCACTTCTTTCATCTCGAGAACTGGATCTCGGTACACGCCCTGATACGCCTCGCGCTGACGCTGGCCGGTGTGCACGGCCGCGGCCGGCGCAATGCGCTGGACATCCGGCAGCGGCACAACGAGGTGGCCCTGGCGCGGCTGCCGCCGGCCTTTGCCGGCTACACGCTGCTGCACCTGAGCGATCTGCACCTGGACATGAGCGCGGCGCATGCCGAGCGCCTGATCGAGCGCGTGCAAGGCCTGGCGCACGACTTCTGCGTGCTGACGGGCGACTTTCGTTTCCGCACTTTCGGGCCCTACCAGCCCGCACTCGATGCACTTGCCCGCCTGCGGCCGCATCTGGGGGAGGGCGTCGTTGCCGTGCTCGGCAACCACGACACGATCCGCATGGTGCCGGGCATGGAAGCGCTGGGCATTCGTGTGCTGCTCAACGAATCGGTGCGCATCGAGCGTGATGGACAGGCCCTGGTGCTGGCCGGCATCGACGATGCGCATTACTTTCGCACCCACAACTTCCAGCAGGCCCTGGCCGGCGTGACGCATGACGCCTGCACGATCCTGCTTTCGCACACGCCGGAGCCGTACCGCCATGCTGCGCACGCCGACTTCGGCCTCATGCTCGCCGGCCACACGCACGGCGGCCAGATCTGCCTGCCCGGCGGCGTGCCCATCCTGACCGACTCCGACGCCCCGCGGGCCTATGCGCGGGGGGCGTGGCACTACCACGGCATGGCCGGCTACACGTCGGTGGGCTGCGGCGCATCGATCGTCGACGTGCGGCTCAATTGCCTGCCCGAGGTCACGCTGCACCGACTGCGTTGCGTCAGCGGCGAGTCAACTTGACGCTGCGACCGTCATCGAGCGTGCCCTCGAGGTGCTTGCCGTCTGTCGATGTCAACGTGGCGGTCGCATCGATGCAACCGCGCAGGACGCTGGCACCATTGATGTGCATCGTCAATTCAGTGGCCGACTGGGACTTCACGGCGACGGGAAAGTCGCGGCGGAGGCACGGGTTCTGCCGGCCCATGCCGCCGCGGATGCTCATGTGCCAGGTGCCACCGGCCTCGGTCAGCGCGAGTTCCACACCGACCTCGACGCCTTTTTGCGTCGTCATGACGCCGCTCCACTTGCCGGCAAGGCTGCTGGTCTGCTGAGCAGCCGACGGCAAAGTGATCAGCGCGGCGGACAGGGCAACGACGTGGGCGATTCGCATGATGACTCCGGGTGAGTTGAAGAAATTGCAGACGACAGTTGAAGGTCAGCGCGCACCAGGGCCGAGCGGCCGCGGCACTCAATACGGCCGATCGCGCAGGCCGAGGTGGAAGAACAGCCGCGCCATCGGCATCTCGAGCAGGAAGAAGGCGAGCGTGATCAGCACGATCTGCAGCCACGACAGATCGAAGGCACTGTGCACCGCGAGCAGCGGCAACAGGGCTTCGGGGATCTGGTCGAGGCCCGTGGCCCGGCCGCTCGACGCGATGCCCAGGCGCCGCTTGGCAAAACTCGACATGGCGTCGCCGAGCATCGCCATCGCACCGATCAGCGCGCCCCAACTGACCGGCAGGTCCAGCAGCGCCGCCAGCACCGCGCTGGTCATCACCGCCGCAACGAAGCCGCGAAAGGTCTTCGACGGGCCGAGCAGCGGCCGGCCGTCGACAAAGTGCAGCCCGCCATCCAGCGGCGCCGACCAGCGCCTGCCGAAGACCAGCTTGGCGGCAATCGGCGCGCTGTTCGCGGCGGCGAGCAGCAACAACAGACTCACGCCGAGCCACAGGTCGTTCATCGAGCACTGCTGCGCTGACGACGACCTTCAGCGTGCAGCGACCCGCGGAATGGCATTGCATGGACGGCCTACGGTGTCGGTCGGCGGCATTGAAACAAATCAATCTACGCCGACCCGCACCCAGCGCGATTGCGCCGGCGCAACGGGCTCTCACTCTCGCGTCGCCGCAACCGACACGCCCTCGCGCCAGCCGGTGCGCGCGAGAACGAAGCGCACGATGCGGCCCATCGCCTGCGCCGCCTCGGGCAGGAACGACGCCATCTGGAACGCGTGCGGCGTTTGCGGCCACAGCTCGAGTTCGACATCGACACCGGCCTCGTGTGCGCGCTGCGCCGTGCGCACTGCTTCGTCGCGCAGGATCTCGGAGCTGCCGGCCTGCAGGAACAGGGGCGGGAAGCCGGCGAAGTCGGCAAACAGCGGCGAGACGTCCGGGTGCGTGTACATGTCCGGCAACGGCACGTAGCGGCGGCGCAGCACCAGCAGGTTGGGCAGGTTGAGCATCGGATCGAGGCCTTCGTTGTCGACGATGCTGCGGCTTTCCAGCGTGCAATCGACCGCCGGCGACAGCAGCACGGCGCAGGCCGGCAGCGGCTCAGCGGCGCGCAGCGTGCGATGCAGCGTCACCAGGGCGAGGTTGCCGCCCGCCGAGTCGCCGAGGAAGACGACACCGCGGCTGTCGCTGGCGTTGGCCCGGACCCAGCGGTAGGCGGCCAGGCAATCGTCGGGTGCTGCCGGATACGGATGCTCGGGCGCCAGCCGGTAGTCGGGAATCAGCGCTCGCGCGCCGAGGCGCCGGCACAGTCTGGCCGCGAACGCGGCGTGCGCATTCGGGAAGCGGAAGGCGAACGAGCCGCCGTGCAAATAGAACAGCGTGCGCTCGGGCCGCGATCCGGGCACGCTGACCCATTCGCAGCTGACGCCGTTGCAGTCCACAGCCCGGCGCACGACGCTGCGATCAGGCGCGAAGTAGCGTGCGTCGAGCGCTTCGTAGCGCCGGCGCAGCGCGGCGACGTCGGCATCGGGGTCGAGCGGCTCGCGCAGGGCCACGCGCAGCAACGTGCCGAGCATGCGGCTGCGCCAGCTGGCCGTGCCTTCGATGGTGCGCACATGCGGCGGGTAGCTGTTCATGATCGCGTGCCGCGGTCACAGACGCAGTGCGATCGCACGCTGCGCCGCACCGCGCAGGCTCAGCGCACAACTGAAGGCGTCGCTGTCATCTTCAATAGGCATCAGCGGCTCGCAGATCTCGAGCTCGACGTGGGCACGCCGCGGCCACCAGCAGCCATCGGGCAGCAACTCGCGGTTGCCGCGCAACGCCACCGGCACCAGCGGCACACGGGCACGCACGGCGGTGAGGAAGGCGCCGAGGTGGAAGGGCAGCAGGCGGGTGCCGGGCGACGAACGTGCCTTCCGGGAAGAAGAGCAGCGAGCGCCCGCGCGAAACGGCCTCGGCCAGGCGGGCGGCATCGCGCACGCCGCGCTCGGCATCGACGCGATCGACGAACTCGGCGCCCAGCCGTTGCAGGAACCAGCGCAGCGATGAACTGACTGCTGCAATTCGCCCTTGGCAACGAAGCCGAAGGGTCGCGGCAGGGCGGCGACCAGCAGCATGCCGTCGACGTAGCTGCCGTGGTTGCAGACCAGCACGCAGGGCGCTGTCCGGGCAGCCGCTCGAGTCCGCGCACGCTCAGCGGCGTGCGGCTCAGGCGCAGCCAGCAGCCGCGCCAGCGCCGCCGAGTTGGCGCGCCACGCCGGACTCGGGTTGGCCATGACGGCCGTGATCGGCCACGCCAATGCGGCCAGCAGCCAGAACAGCAAGCGCGGCGACAGACGCCGAACAGCGCGCGGCCAGCGCCAACGGCGACTGCCGCAGGCGCGCTGCCAGCGCGCCGAAGGCCAGACGCAGCGCCTGTCGGCGCGCCGTCGGCGCCGCCTGCGCCGATGCGGCCGGCCTCGATAGGCGGCGCGGCAGGCCGAGCGCCGCACCTTGCCGCTCGACGTCTTGAGCACGCTGTGCGGCGGCACCAGCACGACTCTCGTCCGGCGGCTCGCCGATCGCGTCGAGCACGGCGCGCGAGACCGCCTCGCGCAGCCGGCGCCTGCGCCGCCGCGGTCGGCCGGCTGGGTCTCGGCCAGCACCACCAGGCGCTCGGTGCCGCTGGCCGGGTCGGCGCTGCCGAACACCGCCACGCAGCCCTTGCGCACGCCGTCGACGCGCGCCGACCGCTTCCTCGATCTCCTGCGGATAGAGGTTGCGCCCGCCGCGGATGACGATGTCCTTGACGCGACCGGTGATGATAGACGTCGCCGTCGGCGCGGTAGGCGCGGTCGCCGCTGTCGAGCCAGCCGTCATGGATCAGCTGCGCGGTCTGGTCGGGGTTGCGGAAGTAGCCGTGCGTGGCCGATGGGCCGCGGAATTCGAGTCGGCCCTCGACGCGCTCGCCGACCTCGCGCCCCGCTTCGTCGAGCAATGCGGATCTCATGGCCCGGCAACGGCGCGCCGCAGGCGACGAAGCGCAGCGCCAGCGCATCGTCGGCAGCCGCCGGCAGCGCGCGCGTCGCTCGCGCTCGAAAGGTTCGCGCTGGATGCGGTCGATGCGCAGCGCGCGGCCGAGCGGCGGGAACAGCAGGCCGACGGCAGGCTTCGGCCAGTCCGTAGACCGGTGTCACGGTGCCGGGCTTCAGGCCGCAAGCCGCGAAGCGCTGCGTCGAAGCGCTGCACGGTGTCGGGGCTGACGGCCTCGGCACCGTTGAAGACCACACGCCAGCAGCTCGAGGTCGAGCCCGGCCAGCGCCGCATCGTCGATGCGCTTGACGCACAGCTCGAAGGCGAAGTTCGGCGCCGCCGACAGGGTGCCGCGCTAGCGGTCGATGGCCTGCAGCCAGCGCTCGCGGCCGTGCCAGAAAGGCCAGCGGCGACATCACCACCAGCGCATAGCCGACGTACAGCGCGCCGAGCCAGGCGCCGATCAGGCCCATGTCGTGGTACAGCGGCAGCCAGCTGACGAAGACATCGCGCGGCGTCGCCTGCGCCCGCCTGCGCCATGGCGCGGATGTTGGCCAGCAGGTTGGCATGCGTCAGTGCCACGCCCTTGGGGTTGCCGGTGCTGCCCGAGGTGTACTGGATGAAGGCGATGTCGTCGCCATGCACCTCGACCGGCGTCCGGCACGCCGCCGCGCGCGGCCAGTTGCTGCGGCGTGACGACGTGACGCAGGCCGGCGACGCGGGCCTGCAGCAGGCGCGCCACCACCATCGCCTCGGGCACGGTGACGAGCAGCGTGGCGCGCGCGTTGTCGAGGATGCCGGCTGTGGCGCAGCACATGGTCCTCGAGCTGCGAAGCGCGCGCCGGCGGATAGATCGGCACCGGAATCGCACCTGCGCGCAGGATGCCGAGGTAGGTGCTGAAGTACTCGGGCGAGGTCGGCAGCATGATGGCCACGCAGTGGCGCGGCTGCGACGCCGGCGCGCTGCAGGCCGGCGGCCACCGCGGCGCCGGCGTCGGCGAGCTGGCGGTAGCTGAGAGGCTGCTCGGCGTCGCCGTCCAGGCAGGTCAGGTGGTTGCGCCCGCCATGGGCAGTCAGATGCCACTCGAGCGCGTCGAGCAGGGTTTGGGCGTTGGCGGGGGCATCGCTGTCCGCAACGGCGTCGCTGCGGCCGACAGGCACCGGCGCGGCTGGGCGAGCGGCCGGCTGGGCACTGCGCTCGGCATGCTGCGCCGCGGCCAGCAGATCGGCCACGGTTTCGGCGCGCTGCAGCGTGTCGTCGGGCAGGCGAACGGCAAAAGCATGCTCGATGCGCAGCAGCAGCTCGGTCCGGGCCAGGCTGTCGAGGCCGAGGTCGCCGTCGAGCGTGCTGGCCAGTGTCACGCTCGGCAACCCGGGCGCATCGGCGTGCAGCTCGCGCAGCGTGTGGTCGATCAACGCCTGCAAGGCCCGTGCGTCCACAACACCAGCAGGCGCGGGCTCCATCGCAGCGTCATGGTCGTGCGGTGAAGTCATGCCGCCGTCCTGGTCGAGGTGCTTCCATTGCGATGGCATGGAGTGATTTCGCGAATGTCCGCTTATCTGCCGAAACGCGGTCATCGGCAATGAGCCGGCTCAAACACGTCGTGTGCGTGTGGGTACTTGGCCAGCAATGACAAAGCCGGCGCCGCGTTGATCGGACGCAATGGTTTGGAGAACAACCGCGCCCGAAGATGGCGGCGCCTCCACCATGGCAACTGCGCCGCGGCGCCTGCTCGAGGCCGTGGCAGCACAACGTCGAGCAACAGGAGGACGAGGCTGAAATGAAGAACTGGTGGGTGGTGGCCAACGCGGCGCGTGCACGCGTGCTCGAAGACAGCGACGTGCAGGCCGGGTCGCGGCACCGTTATGAGCATGTGGCCGATCTGGTGCACACGGCCAGCCGGCAAAAGGGCGTGGCGCTGGGCGGCGATCGGCCCGGCCATGCCGAGGGCGGCAGCCCCGGGCCGGCGGGCAACACGTACGCGCCGCGCACCGATCCGCGCGAGCGCGAGCACGATCGCTTCGCGCGTGAGGTGGCGCGCCTGTTGGACGAAGGCGTCGCAACGCAACGCTGCGCCGGCCTGATCCTGGTCGCCAGCAGCCCCTTCCTCGGCCGCCTGAAGGCCCACCTCGGGGCGCAGGCCACCAAGGCCATCTTGCGCACCGTCGATGCCGACTACACGGCACTCGACGAGCGTGAACTGGCCGAGCGACTCGCTGCCGGCACGAGGCGATGAAACTGCCCGTGCCGGGCAGGTCAAGCAGCATGAAGCGCCGGCCAAACGCACCGTGTCCTCGCCGCCGAGCGACGGCGATCAGTCGCGGTGATGCGCTGACCGGGCGACAATAGCCGCGATGGAGTTCAAGGATTACTACCAGGTGCTCGGCGTCGAGCGCAGCGCCAGCGACGACGAGATCAAGAAGGCGTTTCGCCGTCTGGCGCGCAAGCACCATCCGGACATCAGCAAGGCCTCCGATGCACAGGCGCGCATGCAGGAACTCAACGAGGCCTACGAGGTCTTGCGCGACAAGGAAAAACGCGCCGCCTACGACCACGTCGGCCAGGGCGCACGAGGTGGCCAGGAGTTCCAGCCGCCACCGGGCTGGGACAGCGGCTTCGAGTTCAGCGGCGGGCCCGCCGGCTTCGGCGACGGCGCCGACCACAGCGCCTTCTTCGAGGCCCTGTTCGGCGCCGCAAGGCGCGGCGGCGCGCGGGCTCGGCCGGGCCAAGGTTTCGACGACCTTCACGCCAGCCGAGGGCAGGACCACCACGCCAAGATCGTCGTGGCGCTGGAAGACAGCTTTCGCGGCGGCACGCGCCAGATCACGCTGCACAGCCCGGTGATGGATGCGGCCGGCAACGTGACGTTGCAGGAGCGAACGTTGGAGATCGGCATTCCCAAGGGCATCCGCGCCGGGCAGCAGATCCGCCTGGCCGGGCAAGGTTCCACCGGCTTCGGCGATGGGCCGCCCGGCGATCTGTACCTGGAGGTTGAGTTCGCGCCGCACCCGCTGTGGCGTGTCGATGGGCGTGACCTCTACTACACGCTGCGCGTGGCGCCATGGGAAGCCGCGCTCGGCGCCACGGTCAACGTACCGACGCCCGACGGCGCGGTGGAGATGACGGTGCCTGCCGGCTCGCAGACCGGCCGCAAGCTGCGCCTGCGCGGCCGAGGCATCCCCGGCAGCACCGCGGGCCACATCTACGTCGTGCTGGAGGTGGTGCTGCCGCCGGCCGACGACGACAAAGCGCGCGCCGCGTACCGCCAGATGGCCCAGGACCTGGCCTTCGACCCGCGCGCCGCGCCGGGAGCCAAGCCATGAACACAACGTCCATCGCTGTCGGCGTCTGCCTGAGCGACGACAACCTGCTCGAACTCGATGTGTTTGCCGCGGCCTGCGGCACCGAGGCCGACTTCGTCCGCCTGCTGGTCGACGAAGGCCTGCTGGCGCCGGCGGCGGCACAACCCGAGTGGCGCTTCGGCGGGGAAGAGCTGGCCCGCGTGCGCCGCATCCGCCGCCTGCAGCGTGACTTCGAGGCCAACCTGCAGAGCGTCGGCGCGATGCTGGAACTGATCGACCAGATCGACCGCCTGCGCGCGCAATTGCATCGCGGCGGCATCAGCTTGCCCTGAGCGGCGTCATCGCAGCTTCGATTGAGGGCCGTCAACGCCGCGTCGCGTCGAAGGTCCTAAGGTCAATGCAAGATGAGCGTGACCACCAACGAACCCCGGGCGTCGATCATCCGCAAGGATCTGACGGCGCTGGCCGTCGTGCCGCACTGGCGTGACGGTGTAGCGACTGACACCTTGTCGTGGGACAGCGCCCGGCGCGCGCTCGCCGGGCTGCCGGGCGGCGGGCTGAACATCGGCTTCGAAGCGGTCGACCGCCATGGTCAGGGCGACCGCGCAGCGCATGTTGCGATCCATTGGCTGGGCGCCGAGGGCGCCGAGCAGCGCATCACCTACCGCGAACTGATGCTGGCCAGCAACCGCTTCGCCAACGCCGTGACGCGGCTCGGTCTGCAGCGCGGCGATCGCCTGTTCGTGCTCGCGCCGCGCTTGCCGCAGTTGTACATCGCGGTGCTCGGCGGCCTGAAGGCCGGGCTGGTGGTCTCGCCGTTGTTCTCGGCGTTCGGCCCCGAGCCGATCGCCACGCGCATGAACCTCGGCGCCGGCCGCGCCCTCGTCACCACGGCGGCGCTGTACCAGCGCAAGGTGGCGCCGGTGCGCGAGCAGATCGCGTCGCTCGAACAGGTGCTGCTGATCGACGACGGCAGCGGCACGCTGCCGCAAGGCGCGCAGGACTTCGACGCCTTGCTGCGCGAGGCCTCGGATGCGTTCACCTGCGTCGACACGCGCGCCGACGATCCTGCGCTGCTGCACTTCACCAGCGGCACGACCGGCAAGCCCAAGGGCGCGATCCATGTCCACGAGGCTGCCGTCGCGCATTACGCCACCGGGCGGGTCGCGCTCGACCTGCACGACGACGACGTCTTCTGGTGCACCGCCGATCCGGGCTGGGTGACCGGCATGTCCTACGGCATCATCGCGCCGCTGCTGCACGGCGTGACGATGATCGTCGACGAGGCCGAGTTCGACGCCGAGCGCTGGTACCGGCATCCTGCAGGCGCAGCAGGTCAGCGTCTGGTACACGGCGCCGACGGCGATCCGCATGCTGATGAAAGCCGGCGCCGAGCTGGCGCGGCGCTTCACCTTCCCGAAGCTGCGCTTCATCGCCAGCGTCGGCGAGCCGCTCAATCCGCAGGCGGTGTGGTGGGGCATGGACGTCTTCGGCTCAGCCGATCCACGACAACTGGTGGCAGACCGAGACCGGCGGCATCATGATCGCCAACACCGCGGCGCATGGACGTCAAGCCCGGCTCGATGGGCCAGCCGCTGCCCGGCGTCGAGGCCTGCATCGTCGAGCGGCTGGCCGGCGGCGTCAGCGTCATCGACCGGCCGGATGTCGAAGGCGAACTGGCGCTGCGCCGCGGCTGGCCGTCGATGTTCCGCGGCTACCTGAACGAAGACGAGCGCTACCGCAAGTGTTTTGCCGGCGAGTTCTATCTCAGCGGCGACCTGGCCAAGCGCGACGCCGACGGCTACTACTGGTTCGTCGGCCGCGCCGATGACGTCATCAAGTCGGCCGGCCATCTGATCGGGCCGTTCGAAGTCGAGAGCGTCCTCATGGAGCACCCGGCCGTCGCCGAAGCCGGTGTCATCGGCAAGCCCGATTCGCTGCTCGGCGAGAGCGTCAAGGCCTTCGTCGCCTTGCGCCCCGGCTTTGCCGAGAGCGATGCCCTGCAAGCGCGAACTGCTGGCCCATGCCCGCAAGCGCCTCGGCCCGGCCGTGGCGCCCCGGGAGATCGCGTTTGCAGCGACGCTGCCGCACACGCGCAGCGGCAAGATCATGCGCCGCCTGCTCAAGGCGCGCGAGTTGGGCCTGCCCGAAGGCGACACGTCGACCCTGGAATCCGGAGCCTGACGATGGCCGGCCGCCAACCCAAGACCCTGGTCGTCTTCTTCTCGCGCGACGGCCACACGCGGCGCATTGCACACATCCTGGCCGAGCGCCTGCAGGCCGATCTCGAAGAGTTGCACGCCGTGCAATCGCGCGCGGGCGCGATCGGCTACGCACAATCGGCGCTCGAAGCGGTGGCGAAGCTGGCCCCGGCGATCGAGACGCCGCAGCACGACGGCTCGGCACATGAACTCGTCGTCATCGGCTCGCCGGTCTGGTTCTGGAGCCTGTCGAGCCCGCTGCGCACCTGGTTGCTGCAGGCCGATTTGCAGCGCGCCCGCGTGGCCTTCTTCTGCACCATGGGCGGCTCGGGCGGGTGGCGTGCATTCGACGCCATGGCCACGCTGGCCGGCAAGAAACCCGTGGCGACGCTGGAGCTGACCGCGCATGAAGTCGATGCCGAGCAGAGCAGCCAACTCGACGAGTTCGTGCTGCGCTTGCAGGGCAGCCAGCCGTCCACGTCGCGCAAGCCCGCCGCACGCGCCGCCCGCCGCAGGCCAGCCGCCGGCGCGAAGCCACTGAAAGGTCGGCGGTGAGCGATGCCGCCATCGACCCGGCGCGCTTCGGCCGCGAGGTCTGCCTGCAGCGCGTGCGCGACATGCTGCGCATCCGCCGCCTCGAGGAACGCGCGGCCCAGCTCTATGGCGAGGGCAAGATCCGCGGCTTCCTGCACCTGTACGTCGGCGAGGAAGCGGTGGCCGCCGGCGTGATGCCGCAGCTCACGGCCGACGACAACGTTATCGCCACCTACCGCGAGCATGGCCACGCGCTGCTGCGCGGCGTGTCGATGAACTCGATCATGGCCGAGATGTTCGGCAAGCAGGAAGGCTGCTCGCGCGGCCGCGGCGGCTCGATGCATCTGTTCGACCGCGCGACGCGTTTCTTCGGCGGCAACGCCATCGTCGGCGGCGGCCTGCCGCTGGCGGTCGGCCTGGCGCTGGCCGACAAGCTGCTGCCGCGCAAGGGTTGCGTCACCGTCTGCTTCTTCGGCGAGGGTGCCGTGGCCGAGGGCGCCTTTCACGAATCGCTGAACCTGGCGGCGTTGTGGCGTGTGCCGGTGCTGTTCATCTGCGAGAACAACCTGTATGCGATGGGCACGGCGCTGTCGCGCAGCGAATCGCAGATCGAGCTGACCAAGAAGGCCGCCAGCTACGGCCTGCCCACCGGCCACATCAACGGCATGAACGTGTTGGCCGTGCAAGACGCCGCCCAGCAGGCGCTGGCCTGGGTGCGCGAACACCAGGCGCCGTTCTTCCTCGAACTGCACACCTACCGTTTTCGCGCGCACTCGATGTTCGACGCCGAGCTCTACCGCGACAAGGCCGAGGTCGAACGCTGGAAGCAGCACGGCCCGATCCACAGCTTCACCGATCAGTTGAGAGCCGCGGGGCTGATGAACGAAGACGATTTCCAGCGCATCGACCGCGAGGCCGAAGCCGAAGTGGACGTCGCCGTCGCCTTCGCCGAAGCCGGCAGCTGGGAGCCGGTCGAGGACCTGGCGCGCGATGTCTGCACGCCAGCGCCATGACCGCCACCACCTACCGCGAAGCCTTGCGCGCGGCGCACCGCGAGGCCTTGCAGCGCGACCCGCGCGTGTTCGTGATGGGCGAAGACGTCGGCCGCTACGGCGGCAGCTATGCCGTCACCAAGGGCCTGCTCGAAGAGTTCGGCGAAGCGCGCATCCGCGACACGCCGCTGTCGGAACTGGGCTTCGTCGGCGCCGGCATCGGCGCGGCACTCGGCGGCATGCGGCCGATCGTCGAGGTGATGACGGTCAACTTCAGCCTGCTCGCGCTCGACGCCATCGTCAACACCGCGGCCGCCTTGCGCCACATGTCGGGCGGCCAGTTCTCGGTGCCGGTGGTGATTCGCATGGCCACCGGTGCCGGCCGCCAGTTGGCGGCGCAGCACTCGCACAGCCTGGAGGTCTGGTACGCCCATGTGCCGGGGATCAAGGTGCTGGCCCCGGCAACGCTCGAAGATGCGCGCGGCATGTTGTGGCTGGCGCTCGAAGATCCCGATCCGGTGGTGATGTTCGAACACGCGCAGCTCTACAACCTCGAAGGCGAGCTTGCCGATGCGCCGCCGCCGCTGGACATCGAACATGCGGCGCTGCGGCGCCAGGGCAGCGCGCTCGCCATCGTCACCTACGGTGGCAGCCTGCCGCGCGTGCTGAGCGCAGCCGAGACGCTGGCCGCCGACGGCATCGACGCCGAAGTCATCGACCTGCGCGTGCTGCGCCCGCTCGACATGGCCACCGTGCTGGCCTCGGTGCGCAAGACGCACCGCGTGCTGGTCGTCGACGAAGGCTGGCGCACCTGCAGCCTGGCCGCCGAGATCCTGGCGCGTGTCGGCGAAGAGGCGTTCTACGACCTCGATGCACCGCCGGCGCGGGTCTGCAGCGAAGAGGTGCCGATCCCCTATGCCAAGCACCTCGAAGATGCCGCGCTGCCGCTGCCGCCGAAGATCGTCGCGGCGGCGACGGCGCTGGTGGCCGGCCGATGATCGAGTTTCGCCTGCCGTCGCTCGGCTCCGACATGGACCAGGGCAAGCTCGTCGAGTGGCAGGTGCAGCCCGGTGACACGGTCCGCAAGGGCCAGGTGGTGGCCGTGGTCGATACCGCCAAGGCCGCGATCGATGTCGAGTGCTGGCACGACGGTGTCGTGCACGTCTTGCTCACCGAGCCCGGCGAGGCGATCGCCGTCGGCACGCTGATGGCCGTGCTGCGTGCGCCGGGCGAGAGCGCGGCGGCGGTCGAACAGCAACTGGCGGCGGTGAAGTCAGCGCCGGCCGTCGCGACGGCATCGCTGGCCTCGCCCGCTGCGGCGCCGGGCCCATCACGGGCCGCGGCAACAGCGACCGGCGAGCGCCAGCGTGTCTCACCGCTGGCGCGACGGCGCGCGCAGCAACTCGGTGTCGACCTCGCCGCGGTCGCCGGCAGCGGCGCCGACGGCGCGATCACGCTTGGCGACGTCGAGGCCGCCGCAGCAGGCCAGCCCCTGGCTGCGCCGACAGCGGCGCCGCTGACACGCGCCCAGCAGATGCGCCAGGTCATCGCCGCTGCGATGGCCCGCTCGAAGCGCGAGATTCCGCACTACTACCTGGCCGACGACATCGCCTTCGAGCGCGCGGCCGCGTGGTTGGCCGCGCGCAACCAGGGCCTGCCGGCGACGCAGCGGCTGCTGCCGGCTGCACTCCTGCTCAAGGCCGTGGCCCGCGCGCTGCAGCGCTACCCTGAGTTCAACGGCTTCTACAAGAACGATCGCTTCGTCGCCGGCAGCGCCATCCACCTCGGCGTGGCCATCTCGCTGCGCGAAGGCGGCCTCGTCGCGCCGGCGCTGCACGGCGCCGACGCCCTGGACGTGGCCACGCTGACCCGCGCCTTGCTCGACCTGGTCAAGCGCACGCGCGCCGGTGCGCTGCGCAGCTCGGAGCTGACCGACGCCACGATCACCGTCACCAACCTCGGCGAGCAAAGTGTCGACAGCGTCTTCGGCGTCATCTATCCGCCGCAGGTGGCGCTGGTCGGTTTCGGCCGCATCGCGCTGCGGCCCTGGGCCTTCGACGACGGCGTGCGCGCCGTGCCCGCGCTGACGGCCACGCTGGCCGCCGACCACCGGGCGAGTGATGGTCACCGCGGCACTTTGCTGCTGGCCGAGATCGGCAATCAACTGCAAGCGCCCGAGGCGCTGGACACACC
Source organism: uncultured beta proteobacterium (assembly GCA_963706685.1). Taxonomy (GTDB): domain Bacteria; phylum Pseudomonadota; class Gammaproteobacteria; order Burkholderiales; family Burkholderiaceae_C; genus CADEEN01. The sequence goes on along the minus strand of CAVPMY010000010.1, from coordinate 169,043 downwards.
ATGAACCGCGACGACATCAAGACCCAACTGCTGGCCGCGCTCGGCGAGATCGCGCCGGAAACCGACCTGCCATCGATCGATCCGGCACGGCCGCTGCGCCAGCAGATCGACCTCGACTCGGCCGACTGGCTGAACTTTCTGGTTGCCGTGCACGAGAAGATCGGCGTCGACATTGCCGACGCGCAGGCGGCGCGGCTGCGCACCCTGGAGCAGCTGATCGCGTACTGCGCCGAGCAGCTCGGCGTCTGAACGGGGTCGCGCGAACGAAGCAGCGTTGCGCTGACTCAATCGCGGTGGCAGCGAGGCCGCCGAGCATTGGCGCTGTCTTGATCTTGTGCAGGAGCCGACGATGAGTGCCAAACAACTGCTGTTCCACAACGCCGCGCGCGAGCGTTTGCGGCGCGGCGTCGAAGCGCTGGCGCAGGCGGTCATGGTCACGCTCGGGCCGCGCGGGCGCACGGTGATCCTCGAACGCGACTACGGCGCGCCGCAGATCGTCAACTCAGGCGTGCTGGTGGCCAAGTCGATCGAGCTCGAGGACCGCTTCGAGAACATGGGCGCACAACTGCTGCGCGAAGTCGCCGCGCGCACCAGCGAGCAAGCCGGTGACGGCACCACCACCGCCACCGTGCTCGCGCAGGCGATGGTCAGCGAAGGCCTGAAGGTGCTGGCCGGCGGCATGAACCCGATGGACGTCAAGCGCGGCATGGAGCAGGCCATCGAAGCCGTGGTTGCCGAGATCAAGGCCATCGCCCGGCCCTGCGCGAGTTCGCAGGAGATCGCGCATGTGGCCGCGATCTCGGCCAACAACGACCGCTCGATCGGCGAGCTGCTGGCGCGTGCGATCGACAAGGTCGGCCGCGACGGCGCGATCTCGATCGAGGACGGCTCGGGCCTGGCCAGCGAGCTCGAAGTGGTCGAGGGCCTGCAGTTCGACCGCGGCTTTCTGTCGCCGTACTTCATCAACAACGCCGAGCGCCAGACCGTGGTCCTCGACGACGCGGCGATCCTGCTCAGCGACAAGAAGCTGTCGTCGCTCAAGGAGCTGCTGCCGCTGCTCGAAGAGGCCGTCAAGGCCGGACGGCCGTTGCTGGTGGTGGCCGAGGAGATCGACAGCGAGGCCCTGGCGACGCTGGTCATCAACACCATGCGCGGCACGCTCAAGTGTTGTGCCGTCAAGGCGCCGGGCTTCGGCGACCGGCGCAAGGCGATGCTGCAGGACATCGCGGTGCTCGTCGGCGGCAGCGTCGTCAGCGACGAAGTCGGCCTGGCGCTCGACAAGATCAAGCTCGATGACCTCGGCCGCGCGCGCCGCGTCGAGGTCGGCAAGGACAGCACGACCCTGATCGGCGGCGCGGGCAACGACAAGTCGATCAAGCAGCGCATCGCCGCGATCAAGAAGGAACGGCAGCTGGCCAGCAGCGACTACGACAAGGAAAAGCTCGACGAACGCATCGCCAAGCTCTCCGGCGGCGTGGCGCTGATCAAGGTCGGCGCGGCCACCGAGACCGAGCTCAAGGAACGCAAGATCCGCGTCGAGGATGCCTTGCATGCCACGCGTGCCGCTGTCGAAGAGGGCATCGTGCCCGGCGGCGGCGTGGCGCTGCTGCGCGCGCGCCAGGTGCTCGAGGCGCTTCACGGGCCGACGCTCGACCACGACTCGGGGCTGCGCATCGTCGAGCGTGCGCTCGAAGAGCCGCTGCGCCGCATCGTCGAGAACGGTGGCGACGAGCCGTCGGTGGTGCTGCACACGGTGGACGACAATCCGGGCCGCGCCTTCGGCTACAACGCGGCGACGCGCGAGTACGGCGATCTGCTGGCCATGGGCGTCATCGACCCGGCCAAGGTGACGCGCCTGGCCTTGCAGAACGCAGGCTCGATCGCTGCGCTGATCCTGACGATCGACTGCCTGATCGCCAAGGCGCCGCCACCCAAGACCACCTCGCTGCCCGGCATGCCGGGCAGCGAGGCGCCGGAGTTCTGAGTTGCTAGAACGTGTAGCGCACGCCGACCGTGAACATGTGCACGCTGGCCTTGTCGTTGGAGCCGTACTTGAGGCGCGAGAAGTCCAGCTCGCCGGTCACCGCCAGGTTGGGCATCACGTTGTAGCCGACGCCGAAGCCGAGGTAGGCTTCTGTCGATCGAAAGGTTTCGCTGGTGCTAGCGCTTAGGGTTCTGACCGTGGACTTGCCCCGGTTGCGGGCCACACCCACGCGCGCAACGCCGTTCCAGGCCGGCGTGATCGCGGCGATGTAGGCCACGCCGATGCCCAGGCCCTCGCCTTTGACGTCGCCGCTGGCGAGGACGTCGTCAACCGTGCCTTTGACCGTGGCCTTGCCCCAGTCGAAGTAGTTCAGCTCGACGCCCAGCTGCGGTGCGAACAGGAAGCCGCCGTACAGCTTGCCGCCGGTGCTGGTCTTGTCGCAACTGTCGAAGCCGCTGCAGTCGATGCCGATGCGCGACGGGCCGATGCCGCCACCGACATAGCCCTGCGCCTGCGCGCCGCCGGATGCAGCCAGTGTGCCCAGCGCCAGAACGAGGGCAGAAGCATGAAAGCGTGGGAGTTTGTGCATCGTGTCTCTCCTGTAGGGGTGGGGAATCAACGCCGGTTCGCGTTGCGCCACAGGATGTGCCGACGGACGGGGCCAGGGTTGATCCCACTCACAGTGTCGCGCATCGTCGCGGCCATGCCGAGATCTCTGTTGCATGAACGCTACCGCCTTCGGCCGGTCGCGCGGTCGGCCCAGTCGCCGCGCCGGCCGAGAACTTGCGCCGGCTCAATGGGGGTTGATCGCCACGGGTTGACGATCATTGCTTTGCAGAAACCGCAGGCGGGAGACCGGGATGCACAGACGCCTGACGGCAGTTCACACCGCAGCAGCGCCATGGCGCGCCGTCGAGGCGCTCGCACAACGTGAGTTCGGCCATGCCGAGGCCGTGCCTGGCACGGTCGAGCGCCTGCATTTCCTGCAGTCGCCGGCGGCGCACTTCGGCCACGCCGGGCAGCAGGCGCGCGTGGAGACGATCGAGACCCACATGTCGTGGGTTTTCCTCGTCGGCGATCACGCGCTCAAGTCCTCGATGGCCAGGTCGCGGTCGGTGACGATGCCGACCACGCGCGGCCCCGTGCCGTCGTTGCCGCTGTCGATGATGACGAGCGCGCCGACGTGATGCTCGCGCATCAAGGCCGCTGCCTGCTGCAGGGATCCGTCGGCATCGATGGTGACGAGATGACGCTTGCAGATCGATCCGATGTTTATGAGCATGCTCCTCGATGATCATGACCATGGTGCACCGAGGGTCCCGGCGCACGTTGAGCCGGCGCAATGGCCTCAGCCTTCGACGAGGCGGGCGCTGCGCGGAAAACTCATCGCCCAGGCCAGCCAATGCCAGGCCGCCGGGCTGGTGCGCATGATGCCGAGCCAGCCTTCGAGTTGGGCCCGGTTGAAGTTGCGGTGCGTGTCGCGCGTCTTCAGTGCGTAGGCATGGTGCACCGCGTGCGTGATCTCGTGCAGCGCCACGACCGCCAGGTTGGTGCCGGTCAGCCCGGCGTACAACTGCACCTCGCGCCGTTGCAGGTCGTACCAGCCGAACGCATTGCCGGTCTGGCCGCGCGAGATGCAGCGCAGCGCGATCGTGCGCCCCGCGATGCACAGGTTGTCGGGCAGCTCAGGCGGCGGCAGCAGCACGCCGCGCGCCGACTGATCGAAGCGCGGCCGGCCAGGCAGGTGTTCGGACAGCAGCAGGTTGAACCACAGCCAGGCGCGCGGATTGCGCTGCGCGAACTCGACCATGCCGGTGGCGAAACTGTGCGTGTAGGCCTCCTCGACGCAGCCCTGCTGGCAGCCCTTGCTGTAGTGCGCCATGCGGATCACGCAACCGAAGAACGACTTGGCCAGCGCCATGCCGGACAGGTCGTTGCGCAACTCGATATGCGAGTCCTCGAGATTGATGCAGGCCCGGCGGCGGCGGTCGAGCATGTGGGCACGTTCGCGCCACTCGACACCGAGGCGATAGGGCCCGAGCTCGATATCGAAAGGCAGGCGCGCGGCCCAGTCGCGCGTGATGCGCCCGGCCGGCATCGCGCCGGGCCGCGGGGTGGGTTGTCGGGGGGTGCCCATGCGCCAACAATAACAACTCGGGCCCGTCCCACTCGTGCGCAGGGTTGCGTAAGCAATTGAGCGGACGCAAGCGCTGGCCTTGTTGCCTGCCGTAGGGTGCAAGACACGGAGGTCAGAAATGACGACGATTGCATGGTGGCTGGCCGCGGCCCTGGCTTTGGCGGCGGCGCCGATGGCTGCCGCACAGGCCGAAGGAGCCGCGCCTGCGAACACCCGCCCGCTGAACGGCGAAGACCGCATCCTGGCCGGCTCGTCGCTGCGCGTCGTCGAGCCCACGTCCGGTGACTTGATCGCCGCCGCGGGACAGATGGATATCGCCGCCGCAGTGGCCGGCGACGCCGTGCTCACCGGCGGCGAGGTGCGCTTGAATGCCGCCGTGGCGCGCACTGTCTACGCCGCGGGCGGCCGGTTGCAGATCGATGGCGAGCTGGGCCGCAACCTGCGCGCCGCCGGCGGGCAGATCGAACTCGGGACGCATGCGCGCGTGGCCGGCAACGCCACCGTGTTCGGCGGCGATGTGAGCCTGCGCGGGCCGATCAAGGGCGCGCTGCGCGTGGCCGGCGGGCGCGTGCTGATCGACAGCGCGATCGATGGCGACGTCAACGCCGCCGGCGGCCGCATCGAGCTCGGACCCAACGCCCGCATCGGCGGCGCCTTGCGCTGGCGCAGCGGCAGCGAACTCGAGCGCCACGCCTCGGCCCAGGTCAACGGCCCGGTCGAGCGCCTGGCGCTGCCGGTCCGCAGCGGCGATCGCGATCACGAGCGCGAAGACCGTGCGCGCGACCGCCACGCCACGCTGGGCTGGGTGGCCGGCGCCTGGTGGACCGCCGGCATGATGCTGATCGCGGCGCTGGTGGTGGCCGCGGCGCCGGCAACCAGCGCGCGCATCGCGCAGACCCTGCGCGAACGCACGGGATGGAGCCTGCTGGCCGGCTTCGTCACGCTGGTCTGCATCCCCGTGGCGGCGTTGATCCTGCTGCTGACGATCGTCGGCGCGCCGCTGGCCCTGCTGTCATTGCTGCTCTACCTGTTGCTGATGCCGCTGGCCTACGTGGCCACGGCGATCGGCCTCGGCGAGTGGGGACTCGGGCGCTGGAAGTCCGATCGCGCCGGCCGCATCGGCTGGCGGATCGGCGCGGCGCTGCTCGCCCTCGTCGTGCTGGCCTTGCTCGGCCGGCTGCCGTTCGTCGGCGCCCTGGTGGCGTTGGCGGCGTTGCTCGCCGGCCTCGGCGCCATCGTCATGCAGATGCTGCCCAAGCGCGCGGCGGCGATGTGATCGCAGAGCGCACATCGCCGGCCGACGGCGCCAACGAGGTGTCCGCTGCGGCGTTGAGCCTCGATGAACAGGCCCGCATGGTGCGGGCCTTGCGCAGCCAGCTGTCGGCAGAGCAGGGCTGCGAGGTCTTGCTGATCGAGACGCACATCTCCTTCGTGCTGGTCGGCACCGACTACGCCTACAAGATCAAGAAGGCGCTGAAGAATGCCTTTCTCGATCAATCCACGCTGGCCCTGCGCCGCCACGCCTGTGAGGAAGAACTGCGCCTCAACGGCCGCCTGGCCGCAGGCCTGTACCTGGGCGTGGTCGAGATCGGCGGCTCGGTCGCCACGCCACTGCTGAATGGCTGCGGACGCGTCATCGAATGCGCCGTCAAGATGCGTGCCTTCGACCAGGCCGGCCTGTGGGACCGGCTGGCGACGCGCCGCACGCTTCGCGCCGCGCACCTCGATGAACTGGCGCGCGTGCTGGCGCCGGTCCACGCTGCAGCCGCCGTCGCCGACCCCGCAGCGCGCCTGGGCTCGCCCGAGCAGGTGCGTGCGCCGCTGATCGACAGCCTGGACGACATCGATCGCCTGCTGCGCGCGCCGGCTGACCGCAAGCGCTTGCGCCAGTTGCGGGCCTGGGAAGCCGCGGCCTTCTGGCGGCTGGCGCCGGCGCTGTCCGAGCGCCTGGGCGCAGGGCGCGTGCGCGAGTGCCATGGCGACTTGCACCTGGGCAACGTGACGCTGATCGATGGCCGGACGACGGTCTTCGACGGCATCGAGTTCAACGATGACTTCCGCTGGATCGACGTCATGAGCGATGTCGCCTTCATGGCGATGGATCTGCACGCCCACGGCCTGTCCCGCCTGGCGCATCGATTCGTCAATGCCTACCTCGAACACAGCGGCGACTATGACGGCGTGCGCGTGCTGCACTACTACCTGGTCCACCGTGCGCTGGTGCGTGCCAAGGTCGAGCTGCTGCGCGGGGCACAGGTCGCCGCCGCTGCGCCCGAAGCAGCGCAACATAGCACCGCCGCATCGCACTATCTCGAGTTGGCGCTGCGTTGCAGCCGTCCGGCCAGTCCGCTGCTGATGTTGACGCACGGCTTGTCCGGCAGCGGCAAGACCACGCTGACCCAGGGCCTGCTCGAAAGCAGCGGCGCCATCCGCATCCGCGCCGATGTCGAGCGCAAGCGCCTGGCCGGGCTGCCGGCGCTGGCCCGAAGCGATTCGCCAAGCGGCTCGCCGCCGTTCTCAGGCCTGTACAGCGCCGAGATGACGGCTGTCACCTATGCCCGCCTGCTCGAACTCGCCGGCCCGGTGCTCGCCGGTGGCCACCATGCCATCCTCGATGCCACCTACTTGCGCCGCAGCCAGCGAGATGCGGCGCGCTGTTGGGCCAGGACGCGGCATGTGCCATTGCTCGTCCTCGATTTCGACGCCGATGTCGAGGTGCTGCGCCAGCGCGTGCGCCAGCGCGCGGCCGAAGCCGCTGACGCCTCCGAGGCCGACGAAGCGGTGCTGGCGGCGCAGATGCGCAGCGCCGAGCCGCTGCAGGCCGACGAGCTGGGTGCTGTCTTCCAATGCCGGCCGCTGCCTGAGTCGGCACGGTCGGTCGACGGCGAGGTTCAGGCCGACTGGGCGCCGTTGCTGGAACGGCTGAGCCTGGACGGGGGCTGCGTGGCCGACTTCAGCATGCCCTAGCCGCAGCAGGTCTGATCCGGGTCAAGCCAGTGCAGCGCCGATGCACCTAGTCTGCGCACAACGCGCTGCAAGAGGCAATGACCATCGCATTGCGGAATCAGCGCAGCGACAGGAGCAGACATGGCAAACAAGCGCAGCAAATACATCCGCTGGTTCTCGGACCTGGGCATGGCCGACGTGCCGCTGGTGGGCGGCAAGAACGCCTCGCTCGGCGAGATGTTCTGCGAGCTGACGCGAGAGGGCGTGCGCGTGCCCAACGGCTTTGCAGTCACGGCCGAGGCCTATCGCCATGTGCTTGACCAGGCCGATGCCTGGCCGCGGCTGCATGCCGCGCTCGACGGCCTGGACGTGCGCGATGTCGATGACCTGGCGCGGCGCGCGCAGCAGGCGCGCGAGATCATCCACGCCGCCAGGCTGCCGGACGACCTGACGAGCGAGATCCTCGCCGCCTACGCGCGCCTGCGCGACGAGTACGGCGACACGCTGACCTGTGCGGTGCGCAGTTCGGCCACCGCCGAAGACTTGCCGACGGCCAGCTTTGCCGGCCAGCACGAGAGCTTCCTCAACATCAGCGGCGAGGCCCGCCTGCTCGACGCGGTGCGTCTGTGTTTCGCCAGCCTGTTCAAGGACCGCGCCATCAGCTACCGCGTCGAGAACGGCTTCGACCACTTCAAGGTCTACCTGTCGGTCGGCGTCATGAAGATGGTGCGCTCCGACTGCGCGGCCAGCGGCGTGACCTTTTCGCTCGACACCGAAACCGGCTTTCGCGATGTCGTGTTCATCACCGGCGCCTACGGGCTGGGCGAGACCGTCGTCCAGGGCACCGTGGACCCGGACGAGTTCTACGTCTTCAAGCCGACCTTTCGCGACGGCAAGCGCGCCGTGCTGCGGCGCAAGCTCGGCGGCAAGGAAATTCGCATGGTCTACGCCAAGGCGGCCGGCCGCGAGACCACGCGCACCGTGCCGACGGCGCTCGAGGAGCAGCGGCGCTTTTGCATCAGCGACGACGAGGTGCTGAGCCTGGCCGAGGCCACGATGCGCATCGAGGAGCACTACAGCCGCAAGGCCGGACAGCCGACACCGATGGATGTCGAATGGGCCAAGGACGGCCTCGACGGCCAGCTCTACGTGGTCCAGGCGCGGCCGGAAACGGTGGCATCGCGGCGTGCGCCGGGCATGCTCGAGGAGTTCAAGCTCGGCGCCAAGGGCAAACCGTTGACGAGCGGCCGCGCGGTCGGTACGCGCGTGGCCACGGGCAGGGCGCGCGTCATCACCGATGTTTCGCAGCTCGGCCAGTTCCACGCCGGCGAGGTGCTGATCGCCGACACCACGGCGCCCGACTGGGGCACGGTGATGAAAAGCGCCGCCGCCGTCGTCACCAACCGCGGCGGCCGCACCTGCCATGCGGCCATCGTCGCCCGCGAGCTCGGCATCCCGGCGGTGGTCGGTTGCGACACGGCGACGACGTCGATCCGCACTGGCGACGAGGTCACGGTGTCCTGCGCCGAAGGCAACGTCGGCCGCGTCTACGCCGGCAAGGTCGACGTGACCGTGACCCGCACGGATGTCTCGACGCTGGCGCGCCCGCGCACGCATGTCATGGTCAACCTCGGCAATCCGGACATCGCCTTCCAGACCAGCTTCCTGCCCAACGACGGCGTCGGCCTGGCGCGCATGGAGTTCATCGTCGCCGAGCACATCCAGGTGCATCCGATGGCGCTCGTCCACCCGCAGCGCATCGATGATGCGAAGGTGCGCGAGCAGATCGCCCGCCTCACCGACGGCTACACGCAGCCCGGCGACTACTTCGTCAAGCAGTTGTCCGAAGGCGTCGGCATGATCGCCGCGGCGTTCTATCCGAAGCCGGTCATCGTCCGCCTGTCCGACTTCAAGACCAACGAATACGCCAGCCTGCTCGGCGGGCGCTGGTTCGAGCCCACCGAGGCCAACCCGATGCTCGGCTTTCGCGGCGCCTCGCGCTATGCGCATCCGGCCTATGCCGAAGGCTTTGCGCTCGAATGTGCGGCCATGCGGCGCGTGCGCGAAGACATGGGCCTGACCAACGTCAAGCTGATGATCCCGTTCTGCCGCCGCGTCGACGAGGGCGAACGCGTGTTGAAGGCGATGGCCGAACAGGGCCTGCAGCGCGGCGTCGATGGCCTGGAGATCTACGTCATGTGCGAGATCCCGAACAACGTCATCCAGATCGACGCCTTCGCCCAGTTGTTCGACGGCTTCTCGATCGGCTCGAACGACCTGACGCAGCTCACGCTCGGCGTCGACCGCGATTCCGAGATCGTCGCCTTCGACTTCGACGAACGCGACGCCGGCGTCAAGGCGCTGATCCGCCAGACCGTCGACGGCGCGCGACGCAACCAGCGCCATTCGGGCATCTGCGGCCAGGCACCGTCCGACTACCCCGAGATGGTCGAGTACCTGGTGGAGATCGGCATCGATTCGATGAGCGTCACGCCTGACACGCTGCTGCAGGTGGCGCGCAATGTACTGGCGGTCGAACAGCGGCTGGGTATCGCGCCGCGCGAGCGCAGCGCTTGACACTTCGTCCTTGGCGCGCGAACCTGTGCACCAGCGCGGCGTCGGCCGCGTGCACAACGCTCGTCACCCAATTTCCATGCGCCGGCCCGCGACGTCCTGCCTGATCTTGCTCACCATGGCGCTGTCGGCGTGGTCGACGCCGCTGGCCGCCGCCGAAACGCAGACGGTGTGCACCATCACCGTCAATTCGGCCGACGAGCAGCAGACCTTTCGCCGCTACCTGCCCGAGTCGAAGGTCCGCTTCGTCGAACTGGTCGAGCGCGGCCGGCCCGATTGGCTGGCCTCGGCCTGCCACGCCGGCGTGCGCTGCGACGTGCTCATCATCTCCGGCCACTACGACGGCGGCACGCAGTTCTTCTCCGATCGGCTGGAGGTCGACGAGTACCTGCCTGTGGCCGAGCTGGAACGCGTCTCGTGCAGCGGCTCCTGCCCCGGATTGTTTTCGCGGCTCAAGGAGGTCTATCTGTTCGGCTGCAACACGCTGAATCCGGATCCGCAGAGCAGCGCATCGGCCGGCGTCGTTCGCAGCCTGGTCCGCGATGGCCTGTCGACCACGGAGGCCAGACGCGAGCTGCAGTCGCTGACGGCGGCACACGGCGAGAGCAGCCGCGACCGCATGCGCCAGGTGTTCAAGGACGTGCCGATGATCTACGGCTTTTCGACTTTGGCACCGTTGGGTCCGGTCGCCGCCTCCACGCTCGACCGCTACTTTCGCGCCACCGGCGCCGGCGAGGTCGGCAAGGGCCGCCGCAGCAGCCGATTGCTCGGCACCTTCGCGCCGTTTTCGATGTCCGCTGCCCGCGGCATGACCGACAAGGATCCGCACATCGACGCACGGCAGGACATGTGCCAGTTTGCCGACGACCGTTTGTCGGACGCCACCAAACTGGCCTTCGTCCACCAGCTCGTGCAACGGCACATGGGCGAAGCGCGGCTCTACCTCGACCGCATCCAGCGCCTGACCGCATCGCTCGACGCAGCGACGCGGCAGACACCGGCCGTGGCCCAGGCGCTCGAAAACATCGCCCGCGACAGCGACGCCCGCACACGGTTTCTCGACTTCGCGCGCCAGGCCGAGCCGCCCGAAGTGCGGGTGCGCATGGTCAACGTCGCCCACGATCTGGGCTGGCTCTCGCCCGACGGGCGCTGGCAGGAACTCGCCCTGATGCTGGGCGAGCTGCAATCTCGGACCCAGGTTGGCGTGGCCGAGGTCGCTCTGGCCTGCCAGCTCAACGCGCAGGGCGAACTCGACGGCACGTTCAACCGGCGCGTGCCGCCGGGCAGTCCGGCCGACGACGTGAGCCATGCCGCGGTGCGCGCCTGCCTGGGCAGCGCCGAGGGCCGTGCGCGCACGCTGCAGGTCCTGCTCGACAACGACGAGACCGCAGTGCAGATCGCGCAGGCCTACCTGCGCCAGCGGCCGATCACCGACGCGGCCGAGTTGCGCCGGCTCGCCGAGGGCATCGCTGCCATGGAGCCGTCCGACGCGCAGGTGCGGGCGCTGGAGGCGCTGGGCCGGCACTACCTGTCCGATCAGCGCATCCTCGACAGGCTGACGCAGCTCTTTGCGCAGACGTCGTCAGCGGCTGTGCAGGCCGCCATCGCCGGCATCCTGATCCGCGCCGACCTGCGGCCCATCGCCGGCCCGCAGCTCGTGAACAGCCTGCTCGCGCACCGCTTGCCGTCAGCGGACGACGAAAACGTGATCGACGCACTGATTTTCAGGTTGCAATCGCAATGAGGGCCTGCGTCGGCTGGACGAACGTTTCTCCTCGGCGCGGTCTGTGAAACACTCGCGGCATGCTGCAGTCAACCGCCTTCAGACGATCACTGCGCGGCGCCTCGACCGCCGCGCTGCTCTGCGTCGCCGCGGCCTGGCCGATCGGTGCCGGCGCGGCACCGAAGACGGTCTGCACCGTCACCATCAACTCGCCCGACGAGAAGGACGTCCTGCAGCGCCACCTGCCGCGCGACCAGTATCGCTTCGTCGAACTGGTGCAGCGCGGCCAGCCCGACTGGCTGGACTCGGCCTGCCACAGCGGCGTGCGCTGCGACGCGCTCGTCATCTCCGGCCATTTCGACGACGGCAGCGAGTTCTATACCGACCGCTTCGAGAACAGCGAGAACCTGCCGGTGCATGACCTGCAGCGGGCTTCGTGCAGCGCGTCATGCGGCGGCTTGTTTGCGCAGCTCGAGGAGGTCTACCTGTTCGGCTGCAACACCCTGAAATCGGAACCGCGGCATGTCGCCTCGGCCGAGATCCTGCGCAGCCTCGTGCGATCGGGCCAATCGCAGGCCGACGCCGAACGCATGGCGGGCCTGCTCGGCGAACGCTATGGCCAAAGCAACCGCGACCGGCTGCGCCACATCTTCAAGGATGTGCCGGTGCTCTACGGCTTTTCGTCGAAGGCGCCACTCGGTGCCACGGCGGGGCCGCTGCTCGAGCGCTATTTCCAGACCGCACCCGCCGGCGAGATCGCCAGCGGCCGCGCCAGCCAGACGCTGCTCCAACTGTTCGCGCCGAGCTCGATGATCGCCGTGGCCGGGCTGACCGACGCCGATCCGCACGCGGCCTTGCGCCGTGACATGTGCAGCTTCGCCGACGACGCGCCCTCGGCGGCGCAAAAGCTGGCCTTCATGCACCAGGCGCTGCAGCGCGACATGACCGATGTGCGCATGTTCTTCGATCACCTCGAACGCTACGCGGCCTCGATCGGTCCGGCCCAGCGCCTGCAGCCCGAGGTCGCCGCAGCGCTGGCGGCGATCGAAGGCGATCGGCGTGCGCGCGAGCGTTACCTCGTGTTCGCGCGCGATGCCGACGACGCGGCCGTGCAGACCCGCATGATGGCCCTGGCGCGCAGCCTCGGCTGGCTGACGCCGGCACAGGAGCAGGCCGAATTCGTGCGCATGATTGCCGACCGCATGGCCCGTGGCGGTGTCGGCAAGCACGAAGTCGATCTCGTCTGCGCAACCCATCGCCAGCGCGAGCCGGCAGCGGCGAGTCAACTGCTGGCCACGGGTGCGACACGACCCGACAGCATTGCACACGCGGCCGTGCTGGCCTGCCTGGGCAGCAGCGAAGCCCACGAACGCACGGTGCGCGCGCTGACCAGCGCCCGCGAGGACGATGTCGAGCTGGCGCAGGTCTACCTGCGCCACCGGCCGCTGGCCGATGTCGGCGAAGTGCGGGCCGTGACCTCGGGCATCGCACGCATGCGCGCCGCCGGCGCGCAGCTGCGTGCGCTCGAGACGCTGGCCAAGCAGCGCCTGTCCGATGCGCAAAGCCTGCAGGCCATCGCCGGCCTGTTCCCGCTGGCGCGCTCGCTCGACGTGCAGCGCGCGATTGCCGGCATCCTGATCCGCGCCGACACACAACTGCTGGCGCGCGCCGACCTCGCGCGCTCGCTGCGCCAGCATCGATTGAAGGCCAGCGACGGCAGCGATGTGATCGATGCGCTGATCCGCTTGCTGCAGTCGGGCTAAGGCAACGCTGAAAAAGTCCCTCGCGGCGCGCGCATCCCTGCTTTGGGCGGTCCGCGGCGTTGCAAATCCTCGCCATAGCTGGGGCTATGGCTGCGGTTTGCGCCTTGCGGCCCATCCCAAACCAGGGCGCGCGCATCCACGGGGACTTCTTCAGCGTTGCCCTAAGCAGTTTTCGTTCGCGGCGGCGAAGCAGAGCGTTGGTGGCGCAAGCCGAGCCGGCGCAACAGCTTGCGCAGCTCTTCGACCCACAGCACGGCACTGGCCACGGCGACGATCGGCAGCAGATCGGCCGGCGGGATCGGCACGGTATGGAACAGCTCGTTGAGCGGCGGCCAGTACAGCACGGCACCTTGCAGACCGATGCTCAGCAGCAGCCCGCCGAGCAGCCAGGGGTTGCGCACGATGCGCAGGCCCAATGCCGAGCGCGTTGCCGACTGGCAGTTGAGGACATTGAACCACTGGCACACCGCCAGCACGGTGAAGGTTTCGGTGCGCACCAACTCGTAGGCAACGTCGCCGGCCTGCCGCCAGACGAACCAGCCGAAGGTCGACAGCGCGATCACCGGTGTCATCAGCGCCACTCGCCACACCATGTCGCTGCTGAGCAGGCGGTCGTTTCGCGGCACCGGCGCGCGCTTCATCTCGTCTCCGTCGGGCGGGTCCATCACCAGGTTCACCGTCACCGTGCCCTCGGTGACGATGTTGATCCACAGAATCTGCACCGCCGCCAGCGGCAGCCGATAACCCAGCACCAGTGCCAGCAGCAGCACCAGCACCTCGGCCATCGACGTGGCGAACAGGTACAGGATGACCTTCTTCAGGTTGGCGTAGACGACGCGGCCCTGCTCGACCGCACCGACGATGGTGGCGAAGTTGTCGTCGGTGATGACGATCTTGGCCGCGCTCTTGGCGACTTCGGTGCCGGTGATGCCCATGGCCACGCCGACATCGGCGCGCGCCAATGCCGGCGCATCGTTGACGCCGTCGCCGGTCATCGCCACGACGTCGCCGCGCGACTGCAGTGCTTCGACGATGCGCAGCTTCTGCGCCGGGTGCACGCGGGCGAACACGGCGATGTGATCCAGCCCTTCGAGCAGTTCGGTCTCGTTCATGCGCTCGAGTTCGGCGCCATCGACGGCGCGGTCGCCGTCGCGCGCGATGCCGAGTTGGCGTGCAATGGCCATGCCGGTCAGCTTGTGGTCGCCGGTGACCATGATCGGGCGGATGCCGGCGGCGCGGCACTCGGCCACCGCCACTTTGACCTCCTCGCGCGGCGGATCGAGCTGGCCGATCAGGCCGAGCAAGGTGGCGCGGCCGACGAGCGCGTCGTAGTTCTCGGGCATGGCGGCGCCATCGTCGTCAGGCTGTGGGCCGTCGATCACGGCCACGCCGAGCACGCGCAGGGCACGACCGGCCATGGCGTCGGCGGCCTCGCGTGCGGCGCGGACCGCGGCCGCGCCATCGGCCGTGCACAGGCGCAACACGGCTTCCGGTGCGCCCTTGATGTAGAGCGGGCGGGTGGCGCCTGCGGCATCGGCGTGGCGCGTCGCCATCAGCTTGCAGTCGGCGTCGAACGGCAGTTCGCCGTCGCGCGGCCATTGGCTGCGCAGCGCGGCCGCATCGAGCCCGGCCTTGCGTGCGGCCACCAGCAGCGCCGCTTCGGTCGGGTCGCCGAGCACGGTCCATGACGCGATCTCGTCTTGCGGCGGCGCCAGCTCGGCGTCGTTGCACAACACGGCCGCGCGCAACAACGCCACCAGCGCCGGGTCTGCCGCATCGACCGTCTGACCGGCAGCGCTGAGCATGCCCTGCGGCGCGTAGCCGACGCCCGAAACCTCGATCGTGCGCTGGTCGGGCAGCCACAGCGCGGCCACCGTCATCTCGTTGCGCGTCAGCGTGCCGGTCTTGTCGCTGCAGATCACCGTCGTCGAGCCCAGCGTCTCGACGGCCGACAGGCGGCGGATGATGGCGCCGCGACCGGCCATGCGCTGCATGCCGACCGCCAGCGCGATCGTCATCGCCACCGGCAGGCCTTCGGGCACCATCGACACCATCTGGCTGATCGCCACCAGGATCACATCGTCGAACGGCAGCCCGCGCAGCAGGCCGAGCACCATGACGACGACGAACAGGCCCAGCGCCGCGCCGACCAGGTAGCGGCCGAACTGCGCGATGCGCAGCTCGAGCGGTGTCTTCGGTTCCTCGGCGCCTTCGGTCATGCGGGCGATGCCGCCGACCTCGGTGTGCGTGCCGGTGGCGGTGACGACCGCGCGCGCACGGCCGGCCGTGATGTAGGTGCCCGAGAACACCATGTTGCGGCGGTCGGCCAGCGCGGTGGCTTGCGGCAACGCGTCGATGCGCTTCGATACCGGCACCGACTCGCCGGTCAGTGCCGCTTCGGCAGCGGCGAGCGCTGCGGCGTCGATCAGCCGCGCATCGGCGCCGACGGCGTCGCCGGCGGCCAGCAGCAGGATGTCGCCGGGCACCAGCTCGCGCGCCGGCAGGGTCTGCTCCTGGCCGTCGCGAAGCACCCGCACCTGCAGCGTCGACAGCCGGCGCAACGCCGCCATCGAGCGTTCGGCGCGGCCTTCCTGATAGGCGCCGACGAGCGCATTGACCACGACCACGGCCAGGATCACCGCCGCGTCGCCCCAATGGCCCATGCTCGCCGCCAGCGCGGCGGCGATGAACAGGATGTAGATCAGCGGGCTCTTGAACTGGCGCAAAAAGACGACGAGCACCGAGCGTGCCGGCGGCTCGGGCAGGGCGTTCGGGCCGTGCTCGGCGCTGCGCTGCGCGGCGGCCGGCGACGACAGTCCGGCGCCGGCATCGCTGTCCAGCCGTTGCAGCGTCGCTGCGGCGTCGAGCGCGTGCCATGAGCCGGCGCTGTTTTGCGTCACCGCAGCGCTTCGGCTACTCGCCATGGACGTAGAGCACGTAGACATTGACCAGGTACACCGCCAGCAGCGCCAGGCTGACCACGCCCGGTGCGCGCTGCCAGGGCCGCCCCGGTCGATAGACCAGGCCGATGATCACCGCGCCGCTCATCATCGCGGCCGAGAACGCCGTCACCGCGTGCACCGGCGACACGGCGCCGAGGATCGGACCGCTGGCGTAGAGCAGGTCGTCCAGCGAGATGACGACGACGATATTGAACAGGTTGCTGCCCAGCAGGTTGGCGATCGCCATGTCGAGCGCTCCCAGGCGCAGTGCCGAGACCGTGACCACGGTTTCCGGCAAGGCGGTGACGGCGGTGACGAACAGCGTGCCGACGAAGCTGCGTGACCAGCCCATGCCTTCGGCGATGCGCACGGCGACGACGGGCAGCCAACTGCCCATCACCGCGACCACCGCTGCGAAGAGCGCGAACTGCAGCAGCGCCGTGCGCAGGCCGAGCGCCTTGTAGCGAGGCGGCAGCGTGGATTCGGCATCGCGCGGCTGGCGGCGCTCGAAGGCATAGACGTTGCGCATCGCCACCAGGTAGACGGCGATCAACAGCGGCACCGCGCTGCCGACATGCGCAATCACCGGCAGCACCTGTTCGCGCTCGAGCAGCAGGCTGGCGCCGACGATGCCGAGCAGCACCACGCCGAACGCCGCCGACAGGATGTGGCCGTGGCTGGCGCGGGTGTAGATCGACTCGGGCTGGTGCAGGAAGTCGACCAGCACCAGCAGGGCCAGGTTGAAGATCGTGCTGCCCAGCGCATTGCCGATGGCCAGGTTGGGTGCCGCGGCCACCGTGACCGCGCTGACGCCGGTGGCCAGTTCGGGCAGCGAGGTTGCGCCAGCCAGCAACAGCAGTCCGATCCAGGACCCCGACAAGCCCGTCTTCTCGCCGATCGCGTCGGCCAGACGCGTCAGCCGGGCGCCCGCGTAGCCGATGGCAACCGCGCAGACAGCGAATTGAGCCCAGTCGGCGGCGGCGGCCATCAATCGACAGCGGACGCATCCTGCAAGCCATGCTCCATGCCGTAGCGGATCAGCGCGGCCATCGACGGCAGTTGCAGCTTGTCCTGGATGCGGCGCTTGTGCGTGCTGATGGTCTTGATCGACAGGTGCAGCTCGTCGGCGATGTCGCACAGGCGCTGACCGGCGACGATGCGGCGCAGCACCTCGAGCTCGCGGTTGGACAGGTGGGCGTGGCGCGGCGTGGCAGTGGCGCCGTTCAACTGCTGCACCACCTGCTCGGCCAGGCTGGCCGTCACATAGGCGCCGCCGGCGGCAACCTTGGCCACGGCATCGACCAGCTCGGCGGGGGCGCGGTCCTTGGTCACATAGCCGTGGGCGCCGGCCTGGAAGGCGCGCAATGCATATTGCTCTTCGGCGTGCATCGACAGCACGAGCACGCGCAGCCGCGGAAACTCCTTGTGCAGGCGCGCGATCAGGTCGAGCCCGCTCATGCCCGGCATCGACAGGTCGACGATGGCCAGCGTGGCCTCGTTGCGGCGCAGCCATTCGAGGGCCTGAAAGCCGCTCGTCGCCTCGGCCACCTGCCAGCCGCGGCCGGTGCCTTCGAGGATGCGCACCAGGCCTTCGCGGACGATGGCGTGGTCATCGACGATCAGCATGCGCATGTCGGCAGGCGCCATCACGAACCCTCCAATGGCAGTGCAGGCTGCGACGGCAGGCGCACCTCGAGCCGCGTGCCGCCGCCGGGCCGGGGTGCGATCGTGATCTCGCCGCCGAGCAGGTGCGCGCGTTCGCGCAAACCCATCAGGCCGAACGAGCCGGGGCGCCGCAAGGCCTGCGCGTCGAGGCCCACGCCGTCGTCGGTCACGGTCAGCACGATCTGACCGTCTTGCGCCTGCAGCGTCACCTCGACCGACTGCGCGCGCGCGTGACGGGCGATGTTGGTCAGCGCCTCCTGCACCATGCGGTAGAGCGCGGTGGCCAGCCGCGGCTCGAGCAGCGGTTCGTCGAGCGGCAGCCGCGTGTGCACCGGGATGGCCATGCGCTGCGACGCATCGCGGGTCAGCCATTCGATGGCCGCGGTCAGCCCCAGGTCGTCGAGCATCAGCGGCCGCAGGTCCTGGGCGATGCGGCGCACCGTGGCCAGCGTGTCGTCGAGCGTGACCTGCATGCCGGCAACGCGCGGGTCGTTGGCCGGCAGCTTGGCAGTCGAGGCCAGGCTGGTCAGATCGATCTTCAGCGCCGTCAGGCGTTGGCCGAGTTCGTCGTGCAACTCGCGGGCGATGCGGCGGCGCTCCTCTTCGCGCGCTTCGACCACGCTGGCCGAGAGCTGGCGCAAGTCGCGGCGCGAGCGCCACAGCTCGGCGGCCTCGCGCTGGCGCTCGGTGACGTCGTTGACCACCATCTGCACCGACCGATGACCGTGGTCGGGCAGCGCGGCCAACGCAATCTCGATGTCGCGGGCTTGCCCGTCGGCGCGGGTCAGGCGGCCGGCGACGATGGCGCCGCCGGTCTGGCCGGCGAGCGTGCGCTCGATCTCCTGGCGCAACCGCGACTGGGATTCATCGTCGAGCAGCGTGCACAGGCGCTTGCCGATCAACTGTTCGATCGAGTCCACGCCGAACAGGCGCGCCGCGGCGCGGTTGGCATAGGCCAGCACATCGTCGTCGCAGATCCAGATGGCGTTGGGCGAGAGCTCGAACACCGTGCGCATGCGCTGCTCTTGCGCGGCCAGCTGCAGTTCGAGCGCCTGCTCGCTGCTGGCGTCGCGCATCAGCGCGGCGAACAGGGTGCGCGCCTGCCCCTGGTCCACCATGTCGATGCGCGACAGTGCAATCTCCACCGGCACCGTGCTGCCGTCGGCTCGCAGCAACTCGATGCGGCGGCCTTGCGCCATCATGACCTGGTCGGTTCGCGAGGCCGCAAAACCGCGCACCAGCGACGCATGCTTTGCCCGCCAGGGCTCCGGCACAAAGCGCTCCAGGCTCGATCCCAGCGTCGCGGCGGCCGTGCATCCCAAAAGCTTCTCGGCGGCCGGGTTCATGGCCACGATGGCTTGCGACTCGTCGATCATGACGATGGCCTCGCGCGCGGCGAACAGCAATTTGCCGGACGCGCCTGTGAACAGGCCGCTGCTGGCAATGGTTTTCCGGGCGGTCGGCAAGGGCAGTGCGGTCATGACGGGTTCATCGTAGACCGCGCCGCGGCCAATTCGTGCCGCGCCGCGCCGGTTGCGGCGGCGCGGCTTGCGCCGCATCAAGCCAGGCGAGATTGACGCGCCGGGCGGCTGCCGTGCACCATGGCCGCCGCCGCATTGAGCCAAGTCATTGCAAGCGGCGCTCACGGGTCCAAACTGACCAATACAGGCAGTTGCAGGGTTCATGAGAGGTCGATATGCCGACGCATTCAAATCACGCCGGGCCCGTGCCCGCCAGCGCGAAGCGGCGCTCACGGTCCGTGACGGCAGATGCCGCTTGCCTGCACGCGCTGGTGCACGAGCTCCATGTGCACCAGGTTGAACTGGAGCAGCAGAACGAAGAACTTCGCCGTACTCAGGATGAGCTGGCCAGCGCGCGCGATCGTTTCGTCGATCTGTATGACTTTGCGCCGGTGGGCTATCTGACGCTGGACCGGGGCGGCCGGGTACTGGAGGCCAATCTGACCGTGGCCTCGGCGCTCGCTGTCGATCGCCCGGCCATCATGGGCCGGCCGTTCGTGCAGTTTGTCGCCGCGCCGGACTCGGATCGCTGGCAGCGCCTGAAGGCGCAGGCGATGCGGCGCGGCGAGGCCCGGCGCATCGAGCTGGCGTTGCGTCAGCTGGGCGGCGAAACGTTTCAAGCGCAACTCGACTGCGTGCGTGTCGAGCGTCCCGGGTCGGGTGCGCAACTGCGCATCGCGCTGACCGACATCTCGCAGCGCCAACTGGCGGAAAGGAATCGGCGCATCGCCAGCAGCAGCAACGACGCTCACGAGGCCGAACGGCGACGCGTTGCCTACCGGCTGCACGAGGATCTGGGTCAGCGGCTGAGCGCATTGAAGATGGGTCTGGGCATGCTGCCGCAGCCCGCGCAGGCGGCAGACCTGCATGCCATCGCCGGCGCGATGAACGAGGAGATCGATCAGGCGCTGGCCATCGTTCGTCGCATGTCCACCGACTTGCATCCGTTGATGCTCGACAACCTGGGCTTGAGCGCGGCGCTGAACTGGTTGGCCCGTGACGTCACCACCCGCCTCGGTGTCAAGATTGCGCTCCACCTGGACAACGAGACGCCGCTGCAGGAATCGCACGACATTGCGATCTATCGGCTGGCGGAAATGGCGCTGACGGAGCTGGCGCGTGAGGTCGATGCAAACATTCAGATTGAACTGCTGCAACGGCCGCAGGATGTGGTTTTGCAGCTTGACAGCGACCGGGGTGACTGGCGCCGTGCACGCGGGCACGGTCCGGGAGCGGACCTGATCGAGTCGATGCGCGATCAGATCCACCTGTTCGGCGGCCGGCTCGAATTCAGCGAGCAGGCCGCGGGTGCGCGGCGCATGACCATCGTCCTGCCTTTTGCACGCGAGAAAACCGCCTGAGCTCGCCGCGACCGGCGTTGGGCACTGCTGCAACAATGCCTCGGCGGTTCATCGAATGAAGGGCTCCAGCGTGGCAAGCAAGAAGCCGGCAGTGGCATCGACGGCCATGGCGTCGATGCCGCGCGCGCAGACCGTGGGCGAGGGGGCAGTCGGCGCGGCGGGCCCCGTGAGCGACAGGTTTCCCATCGTTGCCTTGGGTGCCTCGGCGGGCGGCCTGGAAGCCTTCGAGCAGTTCTTTCGCAACATGGCGGCCGACAGCGGCATGGGCTTCGTGCTCGTGCAACACCTGGACCCGACCCACGCCAGCATGCTGGTCGAGATCCTGCAGCGAGCGACCCGCATGCCGGTGGTCGAGGCCAGCGACCAGATGCCGGTGCTGCCCAACCGGCTGCACATCATCCCGCCGAACCGCGACATGGCGATTTTCCAAGGTGCGCTGCAGGTCAACATGCCGGCCGAACAGCGCGGGCTGCGCATGCCGATCGATGCCTTCCTGCGTTCGTTGGCCGAGGACCGCGGCGAGGCTGCCGTGGGCATCGTGCTCTCGGGTACCGGGACCGACGGCACGCTGGGCCTGCGCGCGATCTTTGGCGCCGGCGGCCTGTGCCTGGTGCAGGACCCGGCGACGGCCAAATACGGCGGCATGCCGGCCAGTGCCGTCAAGGCCGGCTATGCCAATCAGATCCTGGCCGTGGACAAGATGCCGCAGGCGCTGCTCGCCGGCATGAAGACATTGCCGATCCGAAAAGAGCTGATCGCCAGTGGCCCGGCGCTGGCGATCGGTGGCCTGAACAAGATCCTGATGCAACTGCGGACGAGCACCGGCCACGACTTCTCCCTGTACAAGAAGAGCACGATCGGCCGCCGCATCGAACGCCGCATGGCGCAACACGGCATCGACGATGCCGACGTCTATGCCAAGTTCACCAGGGCCCATCCGGCCGAAGTGCAGGCCCTGTTTCGCGAGCTGCTGATCAACGTCACCAGCTTCTTTCGCGACGCCCTGGCCTTCGAGGTGCTGAAGAACGATGTCCTGCCGGCGCTGCTCGAAGGCAAGCCCGAGGGCTACACGCTGCGTGTCTGGGTGGCCGGCTGCGCCACCGGCGAAGAGGTCTACTCGGTGGCGATCGTCGTGCGCGAATTGTTGGAGCAATCCAAGCGCGAGCTGAAGGTGCAGCTCTACGGCACCGACCTCGACGACGATGCGATCAAGGCCGCGCGACAGGGCCTGTACCCGCCCAACATCGCCCAGGACATCTCGCCGCAACGGCTGCGCCGCTACTTCGTCAAGGACGAGGCCGGCTACCGGATCAACAAGGAGATCCGCGAGATGGCGGTCTTCGCGGTGCAAAGCGTCATCAAGGATCCGCCTTTCACCCGGCTCGACCTGCTGTGCTGCCGCAACCTGCTGATCTACCTCGATCCCGAATTGCAGAGTCGACTGATTCCGCTGTTCCACTATGCGCTCAACCCCGGTGGCGTGATGTTCCTGTCGCCGTCGGAAAGCATCGGCGACCATGCCGATCTGTTCGAGCCGATCGACCGCAAGTGGAAGATCTACCGCTCGAAATCGACCCTGGCCTCGAAGCGCGCTGTCCTCGACAACAAGTTCTCCTCGGTCGCCGACGCCATGAATCCGACACTGGCGGCAGCGGCCGATCGGCCGGGCGAGCGCCAGATTTCCGACCTCGCCAAGCGCGCCTTGCTGCAGGCCTTTGCGCCGGCGGCTGTGGTCACCGACTTGCAGGGCATGGTGCTGTATGTGCATGGCGACACCGGCAAGTTCCTGCGCCCGGCGCCCGGACACCCGACGCACAACATTACCGACATGGCGCGCGAGGGCCTGCAATTCGAACTGCGCGAGGCACTGCGGTTGGCCGCGGACCAGGGCACGCCGACGACCCATCGCCAGGTGCTGCTGATCGGCGATGGCCAGAGCCGGCCCATCAGCCTGAGCGTGCAGCCGATGACGGCAGCGAACGCGGCGCACGGCATGCTGCTGGTCAGCTTCCAGGACCTGGATGACGACAAGGCTGCCAAGCCGGCGCGCAAGACGCGCGCCAAGGCCTCCGCAGAGGCGGTACGCAATGCGCTGCTCGAGCGCGAACTGGGCCGCGCCCGCGATGCCACGCGCACCTTGCTCGAGGAACAGCAGGCATCGAACGAGGAGCTGAAATCAACCAACGAAGAACTGCAATCGACGAACGAGGAGCTGCAGTCGACCAATGAGGAGCTCGAAACCTCCAAGGAGGAGTTGCAGTCGGTCAACGAGGAGCTGATCACCGTCAACTCGGAGTTGCAGACCAAGATCGAGCAGATGTCGCGCATGCAGGACGACATGAAGAACCTGCTCGACAACCTGCGCCTGGGCACGATCTTCCTCGACCGCCAGCTGTCGATCCGGCGCTTCACGCGCGATGCCACGCAGGTTTACCGGCTGGTGCCGGGTGACGTGGGGCGGCCGCTGGCCGATATCCGCTGCGAGTTGATCGACTGCGATCTGATCGCCGATGCCCAGGTCGTGCTCGACTCGCTGGTGCCGACCGAGCGCGAAGCGCGCGGCGCCGGCGGCGCCTGGTACCTGGCCCGCATCCAGCCCTACCGCACCTTCGACAACGTCATCGACGGCGTTGTGCTGACGTTTGCCGATGTCACCGAGCGCGTCAACGCGATCGCGGTGCGCAAGGCGCGCCTGCTCGCCGAAGCCATCGTCGACGCGGTGGCCCATCCCTTGGTGGTGCTGGACGGTCAGTTGCAGGTCGTGACCGCCAACCACGCCTTCCACGGCCGATTCGGCGGCGGCCAGGACAGCGTTGCGGGTCACCGCCTGTTCGACATCGGCTCGCGGCAGTGGGACGTGCCGGCGGTGCACGATTTGCTCGAAGCCCCCTGGCCGCTCGTCGGCGAGCCGGGGCGGCGCGAGGCCGAAGTTGCCCTCGCGGGCGCTGAAGCCACGCGATGCCGCCTCGACGTGCGCCGCATCGGCAGCCAGCCGGGGCAGGCGGACCTGTTGCTGGTATCGGTTACGCCGATTTCCAACGCGGGGTGAAGCGTTCTCAAGCAGACGCAGCGCCCCGACGTGCGGCTTGTGCAAACGGTTGCAGTTCGGCTTCGCTCAACGTCTCCTGCGCCAGCAGCTTGGCCGCGCCGTCGTCCAACAGCGCGCGTCTTTCGCTGAGCACGGCGCTGGCGCGGTCGAATGCTTCGTCGACGAGGGCGCGCACCGCGCTGTCGATGCGCTGCGCCGTGTCTTCGGACAGGCCGCGATCCGGCGCCATGCCGTTGGCGACGTCGAGAAAGCGCGCCTGGGGACGTTCGTAGACCACCTGGCCGACTTCGGGTGCCATGCCGTAGCGCGCCACCATGTCGTGCGCGATGTCGGTAGCCTTGACCAGATCGTCGGCCGCGCCGGTGGAGACCTCGCCGATCACCAGCGCCTCGGCCGCGCGGCCGCCGAGCAGCACGGCCAGGCGGTTGCGCAGCTCGCTGCGCGCAGCCAGGTAGCGGTCCTCGCTCGGCCGCTGCAGCGTGTAGCCGAGCGCGCCGATGCCGCGCGGGATGATCGAGATCTTGTGCACCGGGTCGGACCCGGGCAATGTCATCGCCACCAGCGCGTGGCCCATCTCGTGGTACCGCCACCGTGCGGCGCTCCTTGGCGCCGAGCACACGCTGGTGCCGCTCCAGGCCGGCGACGATGCGCTCGACCGCGGCGGTGAAGTCGGCCATCGCCACCGCGTCGGCGCCGCGCCGCGTCGCCAGCAGCGCGGCCTCGTTGACCAGGTTGGCGAGATCGGCGCCGGCGAAGCCCGGTGTGAGCGCCGCCACCGCGTCGGCGTCGATGTCCACGGCCGAGCGTCACCTTCTTCAAGTGCACGCGCAGCACGTCGGCGCGGCCCTTGCGGTCGGGCCGATCGACCAGCACCTGGCGGTCGAAGCGGCCGGCGCGCAGCAGCGCCGGGTCGAGGATCTCGGGCCGGTTGGTGGCTGCCAGGATGACCACGCCCGAGCTGGCGTCGAAGCCATCCATCTCGGCCAGCAGCTGGTTGAGCGTCTGCTCCTTCTCGTCGTGGCCGCCCGATACCGGGCCCGACGCCGCGGGCGCGGCCGAGCGCGTCGAGCTCGTCGATGAAGATGATGCACGGCGCCGTCTGCGCGCGCCTGCTCGAACAGGTCGCGCACCCGCGCGGCGCCGACGCCGACGAACATCTCGACGAACTCCGAGCCGGTGATGGTGAAGAACGGCACGCCGGCCTCGCCGGCCACGGCCCGCGCCAGCAGGGTCTTGCCGGTGCCGGGCGGGCCGACCAGCAGGATGCCCTTGGGCATGTGCGCGCCCAGCCGGCCGTAGTCCTTCGGGGTTCTTCAGGAAGTCGACCGACTCGCGCAACTCGGCCTTGGCCTCGTCGACACCGGCGACGTCGTCGAAGCTCACCTTGACGTCGGTTTCCGAATGCAGCTTGGCGCGGCTCTTGCCGACCGACAGCAAGCCGCCCAGGCCACCCTGCGCCGCCATGCGCTTGCTCATGAAGTTCCACACCGCCAGCAACAGCAGCGCCGGCACCACCCACGACAGCAGGTCGCGCAGCAAGGTGTTCTCGACGACGCCTTCGAAGCGCACGTCGTACTGCGCCAGCTCGCGGGCCAGATCGGGGGCCACGCGCGTGGTCACGATGCGGCTGCGGCCGTCGGCCGTCGGCGCCTTCAACTTGCCGTCGATGAACTGGCTGCCGATCGACACCGATTCCATGCGCCCGGCCTTCAGGTGCGCGATGAACTCGCTGTACGGGATCGGCTGCACCTGGCTCGTCGTGACCCAGAGGTCGCGCATCCAGAACAGCGCCACCAGCGCGAACATCAGCCACCACAGGTTGGCGGGCTTCCACTCCGGTGTCGGCTTCGGCGTGGGTGTCGGAGAGGCGGTCGGTTTGTTGGTGGCCATTCGAGCATGCCGGCCTGGCGCGGATCAAGCAGCCATGCTAGAGCGCGCGCCGGCCACCTCAGGCCGCGCTGCGCCAACGGCGGCCGCGCGGCTTGCGCCATATCAATTCAGCCGACGGCGATTCGCTTGCCGGCCGATTGCGCCTTCTTCGGCAGCTTCAGCTCGAGCACGCCGTTGTTGTACTTGGCATCGGCGCCGGCCTGGTCGACGTCGCTGGAGAGCAGGAAGCTGCGGCTGGCGTAGCCGTAGTGGCGCTCGCTGCGCAGCACGCGGCCATCCTTCTTTTCTTCCTTGTCCTGCTTGACCTCGGCGCTGATCGTGACCTGGTTGCCGTCGATGCGCACGTCGATGTCTTCCTTCTTCACGCCGGGGATCTCGGCCTTGACGGCGAAGGCGTTGTCGGTCTCGGACAGGTCGATGCGGATCTGCGGCGCGCGCTCGGCAGCTTCTGCGCGCCACGGCGCCCACAGGCTGCGCAGGGACGAAGGGAAGGGGTCGAGGTCGAACAGATCGGGAACGCGCAGTTCGTTCATGGTGGATCTCCTGGGCTATTGATAAGGACAAGAATCAGGGTGGCGCTGCATGGCCACAAGCGATGCTCGACCCTCACGATGGTCGACGGGTTGAGCCGACGCAATCGCGCTGTCGATTGCAGCCTGCGCAAGCGACAGCGTTGCCATGCCGACGCCGTCGGGTGCAAAGTCCGGAACATGTCGTCTCCGTTCGCCACCGCTGACGCACGGGCTGGTGCCGCCCTGGACCGACTGCTGGCATGCCAACGCTCGCCCGGCGTGCAATACATGTTCTTGAGCGCCGATGCCGTGCTCGCCGAGCACAACGCCGGCATCGCCGACCTCGTGGCGCAGGTGCCGGTGACCGAGCGCACCACGTTCAATGCGTTTTCGGTGACCAAGACCTTCACTGCAGCGGCCATCCTGCAACTCGCAGAACAGCGCCGGCTCGACTTGGATGCACCGCTGGCGCAGTACCTCGAGCCATGGGCCTTTGCCGCGAGCCCGACGATCCGGCAAACGCTGGCGCACAGCGCCGGCTTTGCGAACCCGAACCCGATGTCGTGGGTGCACCTGGCCGAAGAGCACGCCACGTTCGACAAGGCGACGTTCGTGCGTGATGTGTCGCGCGCGAACCGTCGCCTCAAATCGCCGCCCGGTGAAAAGGTGGCGTACTCGAACCTGGGCTACCTGTTGCTCGGCGAAATCATCGAGCGCGTCTCGGGTCAGCCTTATGTCGAGTGCGTGCAGCGGCAGTTGATCGAGCCGCTGAGGCTGCGCGACGGCGAGGCCCTGGCCTTCACCATCGAGCGGCCGCAGCAGCATGCGCGCGGCACGCTGAAACGCTGGAGCCTGCTCGACCTGGCATTCGGATTGTTCCTGAGTCGCAAGCGCTACATCGCTGCGCGCAGCGGCGCCTGGCTGCAGTTGCGCGACCTGTATGTCAACGGCGCTGCCTATGGCGGCCTGATCGGCAACGCGCGCGGCTTTGCGCGCTACCTGCAGGCGCTGCTCGGTCGTGACGACTACCTCAGCGCGGCCAACCGCGCGCTGCTGTTGTCGCCGGCACGCAGCCGCGCCGGCCGCGACCTCGGCCGCAGCCTGGGTTGGTTCATCGGCCGCCTTTGCGGCCAGACGTATTTCGCCCATGCCGGCGGCGGTGGCGGCTACTACAGCGAGATTCGCGTCTATCCGGATATCGGTCGCGCCAGCGTCGTCATGTTCAACCGCAGCGGCATCCGGGACGAACGTTTTCTCGATCGCATCGATCGTTGCTTCTTCGACAGCGCTGGCAAAGTCAGCGAAGCCGGTGTCGGCCGTGCAATCGCTTGACGGGCAAGGCCCCGCAGTTCTTGCGCTGTCGCCACGCCGCGTCGCTGACTTGTTCGCTCGACCGTGACACGCGCATCGACGCTGCGCGGCGGCAGGCTCCGTCGCAATCAAATCTCAATTCGCGTGTGATCGATTCGTGACCACTGCGGCGCAGCCTGTTGTCCAGGCAGCGGCTGTCCGGTCGACTGCCTGGGTTGCATCTTCAATTGACCGCAAAGGGCACCAGAGCATGAACACCGCACCACGAAGGCTGTTTGCAGAGCCTGCGAATCTGCATCGAATCGCGCCAAACCCGGCGCCGACGACTCGGCGACTATCGCGCGGCGCGCCGCTGCACACCGCGGTGGCAATGGCCATGGCGCTGCTGTGCGGCGCCGCCACTGCCGATCGCGACGGCCGGGACGATCGAGGCGATCCGGCAGCAGCGCCCCGCAGCTGCGCCGCCACATCGACCTGGCGGTCGGCGGCATCGACAAACTGAAGGTGCCGGCCAACGATGCCGACCTGCCGCAACCACGGCTGGCCGACGGCAGCCCCGACCCGTTCTTCCAGAACACCGAGGCCAAGCGCTACCTCGGCAAGCTGCTCTTTCACGACCCGGCGCGCATGGTCAGGATTCGCCCGCAGTTCGGTGGCGTTCCCGCCACGGCCGGAAGCGCCTCCTGCGGCAGCTGCCACCTCGGCGAGTTTGCGTCGAAGGCCGGCACGCTGCTCAACTTCGCCGTCGGCGGCGAGGGGCGGGGCTACACCGACGAGAAGGGCAACTTCATCGCCGCGGCGGCGGCCGCGCACCGACATCCTGCCGAAGCTGCGCGACGCACCGCTGTTCCCCGGCGACGCACTGGTGGACCATCTGCCCACGCTGACCGACATCTGGAGCAGCGGAGGCCAAACCATCATCGGCACGCCGGCGCTGCAATTCAAGCTGCCGCCCGGGGGCACGCTGCTGGCCACCGGCCGGCTCGACGCCCTGGACAGCGTCGGGCGCAACGCGCCCGGCGCGATCGGCGCGGCCTTCAACAACCGCCTGTTGCTGTTCGGACTCGCCGGCGAGCCCCACGCCACCCCCGGCGGCCTCAATCCGTTCAACCATCCGGCGCAGGAAAACGTGGGGCTGCTGCTGATCGACGCGCACCGGATGCTGGAAGACCAGTCGGCCAAGCTGCAGACGATCGCCGGCCTATCGCAAGCTGTTCCGCGACGCGTTCCCCGACGAAGCCGCCCAGGCGCCGGGCTGCGTGCCGCAGACGGCGCCTGCCGCGGGAGCCTGCGACGCCCTCATCAACGACGTCACGGTCTTGCGGGCGGCGGCGACCTTCCTGCGCACCACGGTGACGCGCGACACGCCCTGGGACCGCTTCCTCGCCGGCTCCAACGGCGCGCTCACCGAGAAACAGCGCCGCGGTGCCAAGCTGTTCTTCACCGCCTGCCGACGCAGGGCGGTGCGGGATGTTTTGGCTGCCACAGCGGGCCGATGCTGAACAAGCAGCCCAACGACCCCGACGTGGCCGGCGTCGGTGCCTTCGTCGAAGAGAACTTCTTCAACCTGGGCTTGGGCGACCACCCGGTGCAGGCCTTGAACCGCGCGGCCAGAAACGACCCCAACTTCCGCGATGAAGGAAGGAAGGAGGTCACCGCGACGCGACGGCGACGCCTTCAAGTTCCGCGTCCTGACGCTGCGCCAGGTCAAGGACGGGCGGTTCTTCTTCCACGACGGATCGTTCACCAAGGTCAGGGACGTGGTGCAGTACTTCAACGCCGGCGTGCCGCTGGACCCGGTGGCCGGCGCCGCACCGACGCTGTCGACCCGCTTCACGCATCCGCGCGGCACGGGATCGCCGCGCGGCCTGGGCCTCAGCAAGGACCAGGTCGACGACCTCACCGACTTCCTCGAGAACGGTCTGTACGACCCGTCATTCGCCAAGTTCGATCCGAAGTCGCCGAAGACGTTCTTCCAGCTGAGCCCGATCGACGTCACCTACTCGAAGTACCGACCCGACCTGGCGGCGCTCGGTGCCGTCGACGGCCGTCCGCCCAGCGGCATGCCGCAGGACAACGACGACCCGCTGTCGCGGCGCGACATGGGCCTCGAGTTCCTCGACGTGACGGCGCAGGCGCATGTCTCGCGGATCGACTCCGACCGCCGAGGGCGCGGCCAGCAGACCGACACCTACAGGATCACCAACAACAGCACGTCGGTGATCGACACCCACCTGCTGGTGGTCGCGAAGGGGCTGTCCGGTCGAGCCCGGCTGAACAACGCCAGCGGCATCACGAGCACCGGCGACCCGTACCTGCGCGTGTTCCTGCCCGACGGTGTCCTGCAGCCCGGCCAAAGCATCGTGCAACGGCTGGTGCTGACGAGAAGTCATCGGCATGAGCAGGATCGCAGGCGCGACGAGTCCGCACCGATGAACTACCGCCTCGAACTGCTGTCGGGACAGGGCAAGCCGTGATGAGGCACTTCCCGCCGCCACGCTGGCCGGCCCCGCAGCCTCGGGCTGCGGGGTCGGCGAGTCCGACGACGACCGCCTTCGTGTTTGCCGGTGGCAGCAGTCTGGGCGCCATCCAGGTCGGCATGCTCAAGGCGCTGCTGGCGCACGGCTTTCGTGCCGACATGGTGGTCGGCTCGTCGGTCGGCGCCATCAACGCGGCGTACTTTGCCGGCGACCCGACGCCGCAAGGCGTGGCCCGGCTCGACGCCGTCTGGCGCGGCATGCGGCGCGTCGATGTCTTTCCGGCGTCGACGCTCGGCGGCTTGATCGGCCTGTTCTCTCAGCGCGGCTATCTGCTCGATTCCGCGGGGCTGGCGCGCCTGCTCGAGCGTCACCTGCCGTACCAGCGGCTCGAGCAGGCGCGGCTGCCCTGCCACATCATCGCCACCGACATGCTCGAGGGCATCGAGATTCGCTTGTCGAGCGGGCCGGCGGTGCAGGCCTTGCTGGCCAGCTCGGCGATTCCGGGCGTGTTCCCGGCGGTGCAGATCCAGGGCCGTCTTGTGGTCGATGGCGGCGTCGCCAACCACACGCCGATTTCGGCTGCCGTCGATCTCGGGGCGACACGTCTGGTGGTCTTGCCGACCGGTTATTCCTGCACGCTCGAGTCGCCACCGCGGCGCGCCATCACGGCGGCGCTGCATGCCTTGAACATCCTGATCTCGCGCCAGTTGACCGACGACATCCGGCGCTATCGACATGCCGTGGAGATCATGGTCGTGCCGCCGCTGTGCCCGTTGGGCGCGTCGCCCTATGATTTTTCGGCCGCGGGTTCACTGATCGAGCGCGCCGAGCGAGCCACCGAAGACTGGCTGCGCAACGACGTTGAACAGGTGGACGGCGTGCCGCACCAGTTGCCGCCGCACACCCATCAACAGGGTGTGGCGCCGTACGGCCCTGTGGCGGCGTACGCCGCCTGAAGTGCATCACGCCGTTGGCGCTGCGTCAGCGCCGCGCGCCCGTTCGTTCCAGCACGTGCACGCCGAAGCGGGCCCGGCCATCGCTCCAGAACTGCCGTGGCGACCAGCCGGCGCGCTGGGCAAGACACTGGAAGCGGGCGAGCGAATACTGGTACATGTTCTCGGTGTGGATCGATTCGCCGGCCGCAATGCTGAAGCGGCGGCCCAGCACTTCGACGGTCTGCCAGGTTGGGCTGACGAGGTGCATTTCCACGCGCTGCACGGCCGGGTCGAAGCGTGCCTCATGCCAGAAGCCCAGGGGATCGAAGTCGCCGTCGAGTTCACGGTTGATGCGGGCCAGGAGATTTCGGTTGAAGGCGGCCGTCGCGCCCCGCGGGTCGTCATGGGCCGACATCAGCAGCGTGCGATCGAGCGTCGAGTCGACGCCGACGACCAGCATCGCGTCGTCGCCCAGCGCCTGGCCGATGCGATCGAGCAACACGATCGCCGCGTCGGCGTGGAAATTGCCGATCGTCGAGCCCGGAAGAAGACACAGGCGGCGCCCCCAGGGCCGAGCCGACCGGGCGGCCCGCCGCAGCGCGCCGTACGAACGGCGCAGCGGTGCGAGCGTCTGCGCCTCGGCAATGTCGCCGACGATCGGATGCATCGCCAGCCGCGGAAACATCGCGCGCAGCGGGCGCATCGATGCGGTGAGGATCTCGGCCTCGAGGGCGACCGGCACATAGGCCACGGGCGCCTCGAGCGCGGCCAGCAACAGCGGCGACTTGCGGCTCCAACCGCGGCCGAGTTCGACCAGCGTGGCCCCCGGGCCGACCAGCGCGGCGATCTCCGCGGCACATTGCTCGAGGATCGCGGTCTCGGTGCGGGCCGGGTAGTTGTCGTCGAGCAAGGCGATCTGCTCGAACAACTCGCAACCGCGACGATCGTAGAGCCAGCTGCCGGCAATGGCCTTGCGCGGCCGGCTCAAACCGGCGAGCACGTCGCGTGCGAAGGGTGTGCTGATGCGCGCCAACCGTGGCGCGACGGGCCTGACGTCGAACGTCGCACACCAGGGTTGGCCTTGATCGGCCGCGAGCACACTGCTCATGAATGCGCCTCGATTGCGTTGTGCGACGTCAGGGTTTTCGACTGGCTACTTGGCGCGCACGCTCGACGTGATCGAGTCGACCACACCGGTGGCCGTCGCGAACTGCATCTGCCGGTTGGTGATGCCGTGACGGCGCGCGATCCAGGCAAAGTCCGAATAGACGGCCCAGACGGTGCCCGCTTCGTCCTGCCGCACCAGCAACCGCACCGGCCAGTCGATGCCGGAGTCGGGGTTGGACGTCAAAAACTGCGCACCCAGCGGCGGGTTGCCGAAGACGAGCAGGGACGAGGGCTGCAACGAGATGCCGGCGTCGGCGCCGAGCTTGGCCTGGTCGACGGTCATGAAGAACATGATCTTCTTGGCGGCAATGTCGCGCTTGATGCGATCGATCGTCTCGTCGAACGGGTAAGCGCTGCGCACGCGGATCAGGCCATCGGCGCCGGGTCCATCGGTCTGCGCCACCGCCGGCGACGCGTTCAGCGCCAAGCCGAACAAAGCCAGCGACAGGAGCTTCGAAATGCGGGTCAACATGATGTGTTCTCCGGTTCGTGAAATGAAGATGCCCGCGCCAGGCGGGCAGCATTGACAGCGCCCGCCTCTGGCGGGCAGGGGCTCACATCGCGTGCGGATCCATCTTCTTTTCGACCGGGAACAGGTCGACCGAGATCAGCACGGCGGTGGAGTCGCCAGTGTTCTTCCACCAGTGCGACGTACCGTTTTTCTCCGGTGCCACGTCGCCCGTCTTGTGCGTGATCGGCACGGCGCAGTTGCTGGCGTATTCGACGACCTCGCCGGAGACGATATAAATCATCGCCGGACGCGCGTTGTGGCTGTGCCAAGGCACGATGGCACCAGGCTTCATCTCGAGCTGGCGCAGGCGGAACAGGCGGCCTTGCAGCGCCAGCGGCTCTTTCGACAGGTCGGTCGTCGAGCGCACGACATCGGTCACGTCCTTGGGCGTGGTCGGGCCGGGGGGCTGGCCCTTGCCGTCGGCGACTAGTTTGTCGGCCGGGCATTCGCCGGCCGTGGCCGGCGCCGCAAACACGGAAATCGCGCTGCAGACCAGCGCGGCAAGCGAGACGCGGTGCCAGATCGAACCGCGGTATTGATTGGTGGTGCTCATGGTGTCAATCTCCGAAAAAGTTGAGTCAGGGGGTTTTGCGGACCGGCCTGGGCAGGTGTTGCATCAGGTGCCGCTCCGGTTCCAACTTTGGTGGACCGGCTTCACGCCTCGATCAACGAAAGTTCACGCTTTGTTAACGCAGCAGGCTTGACCGCAAGACAAGCGGAGTGCCGCGCTGCAGCAGGTCGAACACCTGAAGGCGTCTCGAAGCCAAGAACGTGTATTCGCGCGGCGACCTGATCATCAACGTCTCGCACGATCTGCGCATGCCGCTGGTGTCGCTGCGCGGCTATCGCGAAATGCTGGCGCGCAAGCGCAGCGGCCCGACCGCGGCAAGACAGCGCAGCTGCCTCGAGGCGATCGAGGTTGAAAACGCGGTCGGCAAGGGCAGCCGATTTGTGTTCAGCCTGCGCGCACAAATCACGACCTGAGCTGCTGCGCCCGGTGGCTGGGCGCGCTGATTACGCCGCCAGCAGCTGGGGCGTGGCGAATTCGCGGCCGATCAGCGTGCGCGCATAGAAGTAGTTGCGGCGCGCCCGTTCAGGCAACTCGTCGATGTCGACCTGGCCCTGTCCGTTGCACGGAAAGGCCAGGCCTCGGCCCTCGCTGAAGAGTGACGGAAAGCGCAGTTCGAAACTGGCCTGCTGATGCGAACCGGTGGCGATGGTGTTCATGGTGGCGATCCTGCGAGTCAGTGAATGAAAAACGGGGTGATCGGGTCTTCACACGAGACAAGAATAGGCAGCGCTGAACACCGCGCCGTCACGCAAATATCAAACTTTGGTCCCGGATGCGCCGTCGGCCGGCTGGCGGCGCATCGTTCGCTGCGTCGGCGCGGTGCGCACTACGGCGATGGGATTGACAACCCGCCGCGCCCGACGCCATCCTGCTGCCCTCGCCACGGAGAGAACCACCATGACCATCGGTTTGCGAACCCGGCTGTTGCTTCCTGTCGGCGCCTGCGTGCTGCTGCTGGGTGTGTATGCCGTTGCCTTCAGCGACACGGCGCAACTCGCGCCCGCATCGGTGCTGGGCTTGCTGTTGTTGTTGCTGGCCGCCATGGCGACCAACGTCGAAGTGGCCGTGTTGAGGCCATTGCGAAGTCTGCTGCGCGCGGCGCATGAGCTGACACAAAGCCAGCCGCCGGGCGCTCCGGTCGAGGCACCCTCGGGGCCGATGCGCGAACTGGCGACCGACCTGAACCGGCTGCGCGAGCGGATGCAGGAGTACGAGACCAAATTGACCGACGAACGCACTCGCCGCCAGGGACTCGAACAAAGCGTGCGCGAGCTCGAGGATCGCTATGCGCTGACCGTCGAGCGCGCCAACGACGGCATCTGGGAATGGAATGTGAAGAGCGGCGCCGTCGACTTTTCGCTGCGCTGGCGGGCCATGCTCGGACTGTCGGCGGCGCCGGTGCAGAGCATCGACGATTGGCGCGGCCTGCTGCATGCCGACGAACGTGCGGCGGTGCAGCGGCACCTCGAAAGCTACATGGAAGGCGTCGCGCCGCGTTTCGATGAACAGTACCGGCTGCGGCAGGGCGACGGGCGCTACCGTTGGGTCCACTCCCGCGCCGCGGTCATCCGTCATGCCAACGGCACGCCGTCACGCGTGGTCGTCATGGACAACGACATCCATGCGCGCAAGGAGATCGAAAACACGCTGATCGAGGCTGCCGAAGGTCTGTCGGCCGCATCCGGAACGAATTTCTACCATTCCCTCTTGAGCAGCTTGTCGTCGATATTGGGCACGCGAGACAATCTCGTCTGCTATTGCGTCGGCGAGCCGCCGACGCGCGCGCATGCGCTGGCCTACTACACGAACGGCGAGTTCACGGAAGAGTTCGAGTACGACCTGGCAGGCACTTCCTGCGGGGCCGTGATCGAACGCGGCGAGATCGTCTATTGCCCGACCGGCGTCTGCGACATCTGGCCCGCAGAGAAGGAATTCGACCGCGACAGCTATATCGGCGTGCCG
The DNA here is from genome assembly GCA_963706685.1 of uncultured beta proteobacterium. GTDB lineage: Bacteria > Pseudomonadota > Gammaproteobacteria > Burkholderiales > Burkholderiaceae_C > CADEEN01. The sequence continues at coordinate 134,040 of CAVPMY010000010.1, read as the reverse complement.
ATGTTCGACTCGACCGGCAAGATCATTGGCCACTTCGCCTGCATGGGCCCGACGCCGATGCGCCAGGACCTGCCGCATCTGGCCTTGTTCAGGATCTTCTCGGTGCGCGCTGCAGCCGAACTCGAACGCACGCTGTTGCAGCAACAGCTCGACGGCCGGCAAGCCGGGGTGTGACTGCGGCCGCTCGCCGCGGCGAGGCGCCAGCCGTCCAGACGTCAGGGTGATGCTGGAGAGTGCGCGGCCAATGCCGGCAAGTCGAAGCCGAACGTCGTGCCTTGACCCAGCGTGCTCTCGACACGGATCGCGCTGCCGTGCAGCTCGACGATGCGCCGCACGATCGCCAGTCCCAGGCCGGTGCCGCCCGTGACGCCGGCATCGCGCCGATCAACGTGGTAGTAGCGTTCGAACAGCTTGGGCAAGTCTTCATCGGCGATGCCGCAGCCGGTATCGACGACGCGCACCGCGACGCGCTCCGACTGGGGCTCGACTTCCACCCGGACGTGGCCGCTGCGAGGGGTGTGGCGCAAAGCGTTGTCGATGAGGTTGTCCAGCACGGTCTCGATCATCTTGATGTCCGCGTTGACCTGGACCTGCTGGCCGAAGAGCCGGCTGTCCAGGTGCAGGCCACGCGTTTGCGCAGCGAGCTTGAACTTCTGCACCACGTCCTGCACCAGCTCGGCCAGCAGGAAAGGCTCGGAGCGCGACGTGACTTCGTGCGCTTCCAGCTTGGTCAGCTGAAACAGATCTTCAATGAGCTTGCTCAAACGCTCGCAATGCCGCGTCGCGATCTCGAGGTAGGCGCGCTGCTCGTCCAGCGGCAAGGTGCCGAGCTTGAGCAGCAGCATCTCGAGGTAGCCCTGGATCGACGCCAACGGCGTACGCAGGTCGTGTGAAATGTTGGCCAGCAACTCGCGCCGCGAGACGTCGGCGTTCTGGAGCGCGTCGAGCTGGCCGACGATGCGCTGCGACATGCGCTCGACGTGATCGGACAGCCGGTCGAGTTCGTCGCCGTTCGCATCGGCGCCGGGCACGCGCAGCGGCACCGTGAACCCGCCGTGGGCGAGGGTGGCGACCGCATCGGCCAGGCGTTTCAGGCGCCGGGTGAAGAGCTGGAAGATGCTCAGTGCGGCCAGCAGCGCAAAGGCCACGCCGGCGACCATCACGTTGACCGACAACGCGACCAGGTGCTTCGGATCGAACATCGCCTGCATGGCGACCAGCAGCACCGCCACGACGACCACGAACGCCGCCGCCAGCAGCAGCGCGATCTTGGCGTACAGGCTGTTGAACAACCGCCCGCCCTTCACGGTCGCCGGTCGCAGAATTTGTAGCCCACGCCCCAAACCGTCTGTACATAGTCCGGATTGGCGGGGTCGCGCTCGATCTTGTTGCGCAGTCGGTTGATGTGCGAATTGACGGTGTGCTCGTAGCCGCTGTGGCTGTAGCCCCAGACCTGATCGAGCAGTTGGGCCCGTGAGAACACGCGGCCCGGGCTGCGTGCAAAGAACAGCAGCAACTCGAACTCCTTGGCCGTCAGCTCGACGGGCTTGCCGTCGATGCTCGTTTCGTGGCGCTGGGCGTCGATGCGCAGGCCGCCGGCGACGATCAGCGGCTGGCCGACGGCCTTGTCCGCGTCCGCGGCAGCGGCACTGTGGTCGGCGCGCCGGAACACGGCCTTCACGCGCGCGGCGAGTTCGAGCATGCTGAAGGGCTTGGTCAGGTAATCGTCGGCGCCGAGTTCGAGCCCGAGCACACGGTCGAGCTCTGCGGACTTGGCCGTCAGCATCAGGATCGGCGTGTAGCGCGGATGGGTGCGCAGGCGGCGGCAGATCTGCAGGCCATCCATGCGCGGCAGCATCAGGTCGAGGATGACGAGGTCGTAGTTGCCGGCTTCGGCCTCGGCCAGTGCGGTCACGCCATCGGAGATCAGCCGGCTTTCGCAATCGAGTTCGGCCAACTGCAACGTCACCAGACGGCCGATGTCCGGATCGTCTTCGACCACGAGGACGCGGCGGGTCATGTCAGTTTTCCCAGCGCAACGGACAACTGTTGGAAGGACCGATTCATGCTGACACCTTGGATCGAGTCGATGCTATTCAGACGCGAGCCGGCGACATGGCCGTGATCGAATTGTGATGATTGGACGATCGCGCTGTCCAGCGGCATTGTTCGCCGTGATTGCACTCAGTTGCGCACCAACCGAGGCGCCCACGTCCTCGCCAGCAACTGGGCCGCGCCGATGGCCAGGCACATGCACAGGAACGCCACCCAGGCATAGGGCCACAGCAGCGGCATGCCGACCAGGATCAGGCCGTCGTTGCCGCCCGGAATCAGCAGGCTGCCCCAGCCCATCAGCACGCCGCCGGCAAAGCAGCGCAGCAGCTGGACCGCGCTGACGGGCGTGTTGCGCCAGCGTCCCGCCGTCCAGCCGCCCCAGGCCGCGCCCAGCAGCAGCGACAGCAGCAGCAGGCTTCTGGCGACGAGGTTGCCGGCCATGCCGCGCGCCAGATCGGCCAGCAGATCGGTGTAGGCCCAGGTCGATCCGACCAGCAAGAGTGCGAACAGGAAGGTGATGCCGATCACCGTGGTGGCGGCGTGCGGCGACCAGATGCGCGAGGCCAGCGCATGACGCGCGCGCCCGAACAAGGTCGCGGTGGCGGCGTCGCTGCCGCGCTGCCACAGCGGCCGCCCCAGGCGCCACAGCACAAAGGCCACAAACACTGCGGCCACCCAGGCCGACGCCTGCAGCAGCGGCGAGCCCTCGGGCAATCTGACCTGCGTGCTCGCCGCAAACAGCGGGCCGACGCTCAGGCAGCCGACATAGAAGCCCAGCGGCGTCAGCAGATAGGCCCATTGGCCTGAACCGAAGCGCGCGATCGCGCCGAAGACACAGGCGCCGTTGACGAAGGCGCCCAGGCCCAACAAGGCGCCGCCGAGCAACGTCCATGGGCTGAGCGCATAGCCGGCAGGCATTTTCGGCAGCACATGCAAGACCTGGGCGACGAGCAGCCCGCCGGCGACCCACAGCGATGCCTCGCCAAAACTTCTCAGGCGGCGCGCGCTGCGCTGGGTGATGAGCTCGTCGACCGCGGCGACGGTGCAGGTGGCGCCGCGCTGGATCGCAAAGCCCATCACGCCGACGCAGAGCGCGGTGAACAGGAAGACCAGGCTGATCAGGGCGATGTCCATGGCGCTACGTGGGCTGGGCAGCGCCGCGGGTGTTGAACTTGCACACCTCCTTGACGCCCTGGTCGCTGTTGATCATGTGGGTCTGCGGCAGGATGTGGCCGCTGTTGAGGTCGAAGACCCAGCCGTGCAGGTAGGGTCTGCCGCCGTGCTTCCAGGCCTGCTGGAGGATGCTGGTCTTGCCCAGGTTGTAGACCTGTTCGATGACGTTGAGCTCGACCATGCGCCGAAAACGCGCCGCCTCGTCGAGCGGCTCGAGCTGCTGCCAGAAGTACTGTTGCGTGTCCTTCAGCGTGCGCAGCCAGTTGTCGATCAGACCATGCGACGCGTCGCCCATCGCCGCCTTGACACCGCCGCAGCCATAGTGGCCGCAGACGATGACATGGTTGACCTGCAACACTTCGACGGCGTATTGCAGCACCGACAGCAGGTTCATGTCGGTCTGCACCACCAGGTTGGCGATGTTGCGATGCACGAACATGTCGCCGGGTTCGGTGCCGGTGATACGGTTCGGCGCCACCCGGCTGTCCGAGCAGCCGATCCACAGGAACTCGGGGTGCTGGCCTTCGGCCAGCTTGTCGAAGTAGCCGGGATCGAGCTGCAGCTTCTCGGCGACGAAGGCCTGGTTGTTGCGCAGCAGTTGTTCGATGCGGTCGATCATGATGCTTGCTCCAGCGAGCCTGTCGGATGGAAGTCGGCGGCCGTTCCACCCTCGATGGCGCAGGCCTCGATGGCGTCGTGCGGCCACGCCTCGAGCGTCAAGGCGGCGGCTGCGGTGCGAAAAGCCTGCGCATGCAGGTGCGCCGCATTGCCCGCCATGGGCGAGGCCGGCAACAGCTCAAACATGTTCGATCACGCCCTCGATGGCATCGGCCGCGGCACGCGCCCAGGGCGCGCGGTCGAGCATGCTGCGCGTGTCGGCATGACCGGCTTCGCGGCGCGCGCGCATGCCGGCGGCGCTGAAGTCGATGTCCTTGGTGTGGTCCTCGCCGTCGAGCCGCGGCGCCAGCAGGTGCGCCACATGCATCGTCGTGCCGCAGCCCCAGGCGGCGAGTTCCTTGACCTTGGCGCTGGATTGCCTCGTCGGCCGGGATCTGCTTGTGCAGTTCGCGGATCACGTGGCGCAGCCGGTGGATCTGCTTCTGGCGTGCGATGTGGCTGTCGGCGCGGCTGGCGTACTGGATGTCCTTCTGGCGCGCCATCACCTGCTGCATCGACTCGGGTTCGGGCGCGCTCTGGTGCCAGACGTTGACGGCGAAGATCACCGAATCGCGGCGTGGCTTGTCGTCGAGCACCGCTTCGATCGGCGTGTTCGAGTAGATGCCGCCGTCCCAGTACGGTTCGCCGTCGATGCGGACCGCGCCGAAGGCCGGCGGCAGCGCGCCCGAGGCCATCACATGGTCGACATCGAGCGGCTCGTTGCGCGGTGTCGAAGTAGCGCATGTGGCCGCTGCGGACGTTGACCGCGCCGACCGTCATGCGGGTGCGGCACTGGCACAGGTAGTCGAAATCGACCAGCGAGTTCAGGGTCTCGCGCAGCGGCGCGGTGCTGTAGTAGGCCGCCGACTCGACGCCGAGCGGCGCCATGCGCGCCGCGCATGGCGTGCAGGTTGGGCGTGAAGAAGTTGGGAATGCCGCGCATCACGGTGGTCATGTTGGCCGCCACGGTGGCCAGGCCGAACCAGTCGGGCAGCGCCGGCGAGCGCCGACTGCTCGACCTGGCTCCAGAATTCGTTCAGGCGCGCCATGCGTTGTTCGGGCGGATTGCCGGCGATCAGCGCGGCGTTGATGGCGCCGATCGAGGTGCCGATGACCCAGTCGGGCTCGATCCCGGCTTCGTGCAGCGCCTGGTAAACGCCGACCTGGTAGGCGCCGAGGGCGCCGCCGCCCTGCAGCACCAGGACAATCTGTCCAGGCAATGCGGCCTTGCCGTTGAGCTTGGCGGCGCCGTTGCGCCGGGTGTGTGAGTGGGCCATGGTGTATGAGGTCTCGGGGTTGATTTGTTGGACCGTGACGGCGATCAGGCTTGGGGCTGCAGCGGTGCGTGGCGGCTGAAGGGCGCCCATTGCGCCTGCAGCGACTCGCGCAGCCGGTTGCGCGCGCGGTGCAACAACACCCCGAGGTGGTTGGCGTTGACGCCGAGTTCGCTGCAGATGTCGTCGGTGTCGCGGTCCATGCAATTGCGCAGCATGAACGCGCGGCCCTGCTGCGGCGGCAAGGACTTCAGGCAGCGGTTGAACTCGACCATGAATTGGCGCTGGTTCATCGACTCCAGCGGGTCACCCCAATGAGCCTGCTGTTCGCCGTCAGCGTAGGGCAGCGCATCGACCGCCGGGCCTGTCGCGGACTCGTCGTCGAGGCTCTCGAACTGGCATTCGCGCGAGTGACGGCGGATCTGATCGACCATCTTGTTCTTGAGGATGCCGACCAGCCAGGTCCGCACCATGGCCTTGCCGGCGAATGCAGCGGGCCTTTCCAGCGCCGCCACCAGCGTCTCGGACACAGCATCTTCGACCCAGGCGTCGTTGCGCAGGTGTTTACGGGCCACGCGGACCAGAAAAGGCCGCAGCGCGGCGATCTCCTGATTGATGTCTTGCATGACATGCTCCCCGGCTCAATGCAGCGTCCAGCCGCCGTCCATGGCCAGCGCGGTGCCGGTCATCGAGACCGCGGCATCGGAAGCCAGGAACACGGCCAGCGCGGCCAATTCGTCGACCTGCACGAACTGCTTGCGCGCCTGGTGCGACAGCATCACGTCGCGCACCACCTGCTCGGGCGAGATGCCATGCGCCTTGGCCTGGTCGGCGATCTGCTTGTCGACCAGCGGCGTCTTCACATAGCCGGGGCAGATCGTGTTGGAGGTGATGCCGAACTCGGCCAGCTCGACCGCCACCGTCTTCGACAGGCCGATCAGGCCATGCTTGGCGGCGACATAGGCGGCCTTGAACGGCGACGCCGTCAGGCCGTGGGCCGAGGCGATGTTGATGATGCGGCCCGAGCTTGCGCGCCTTCATGCCCGGGCACGACGGCCTTGATCAGGTGGAACGCCGACGACAGGTCGATCGCCAGCACGGCGTCCCACTTGTCTCGTCCGGAAAATCCTCGATCGGCGCGACATGCTGGATGCCGGCGTTGTTGACGACGATGTCGACCTTGCCGAACTCGCTGTGCGCCAGCTCGGCCATGGCGCGGATCTGCTCGGGCCGGCTCATGTCGGCGCCCGAGTAGCGCACCTTGACGCCGTGCTGGCGCTCCAGCTCGGCGCGCGTGAACTCGATCTCCTCGGCGTTGCCGAATCCGTTGAGCAGGATGTCGGCGCCGCTGCGCGGCCAGGGCGCGGGCAATGCCCAGGCCGATGCCGCTGGTGGAGCCGGTGACGATGGCGGATTTTTGCTTGAGCATGAGGATCTCCTAGGACTGGGGTTGGGGTTGGGGATGGGGCTGGACGGGGCCACGGGAATCGGCACCGACGGCGCGCGCGCATCGACCTCGCCGGTGCGCGTGAAGCGCAGGTGCGTGATGTCGGCGGCGAAGAACAGGCTCCAGCTCCACTCGAGCCAGATGCGCACCTTGCGGCCCAGCGTGGGCATCAGCATCAGGTAGTAGGCGCGCCACAGCAGCCACGCCGGCAGGCCCTGCAACTGCAGGCCGAACAGCTGGGCCACACCGTTCGGGATGGCCGGTGGTTGCCATCATTCCCCTGGACGCGTGGCTGAAGGCCAGGGTCGAGCGGCCGGCGATGCGAGGCGACGATGTTGCGCGCCAGCGCCTGCGCCTGGGCGACCGCGAATTGCGCCGTCGGCGGCGCGAACGGCCTGCGTCGCGCCGTTGCGCACCAGCGCGCAGTCGCCGATCGCCCAGACGCCGGGCGTGCCGAGCACCGACAGGTCGGCTGCGGTCTCGATGCGTCCGCGCTGCGTCGGCAGCGCGAGCCGTTCGACGCAGCGGATTGGGCCGGGTGCCGATCGTGCAGATGACGGTGGCGCCGGCGAGGGTCTGGCCGTCGGCGAGCAGCACGCCATCGGCGTCGACGCGCACCGCGCGTGCCTGCAGGCGCAGCATGATGCGGCGTGACTGCATCGAGCGGGCCGCGGCGTGGCCGAGCGACTCGGGCAACTCGGCGCAGCAGGCGATCGCCGACCTCGAGCACCGTGACCTGCAACTCGCCGGGCGCCACGCGCGGGTAGTAGCGCGTCGCGCCGCGCAGGAAGTCGCTCAGCGCACCGGCCACTTCGACACCCGAGAAGCCGCCGCCGATGACGATGAAGTGGCCGAGCCGGCGGCGCACGACGGGGTCGGTCTCGAGCTCGATGCGGGCCACCTGCTGCAGCACGCGGTTGCGGATGTGCATGGCGTCGCCGACCAGCTTGAGCGGCAGCGCATGCTGTGCCAGGCCGGGCAGCAGGTCGAGGTTGGCGCGGGTGCCGAAGGCCAGCACCAGATGCTCGTAGTCGATCTCCTGCAGACCGGCCAGCGTCTGGGCGCGCAAGTGGCGGCGGGCGACATCGACCGCGGTCACCCGGCCCATGATGAACTGGCTCGACGAGCCGGGGCGCAGCATCTGGCGGATCGGTGCCACCACATGCTCGGGAAACACCGAGGCGCCGACGACCTCGGCCAGCATCGGATTGAACGTCGTGTAGCTCTCTTCGCTGACGAGCACGATCCGGTACCCCGGCGGCAGGCGCCTTTCCAGCGCGCGGGCCAAGGTCGTGCCGGCGAAGCCACCGCCGACGATGACGATGCGCTTGCCCGCGTCGCGGTCGTTGTCGCCCTGAGTGGGATGGCTGCGGAGATTCATGACAGTCCGATGAAGTGGGTCCGTTGGCCGGCAGTCGCGAATCGCAGTCCAGGAAAACGATCCGCTGCCGCCGTGCAGGGAAGTCTCGGTGCGGCGGTTCACGCGACGATCAAGCAGGGTTCACGATTCCGTCACGCCGCCGAGGGCGGCCGTTCGGAAAAGTCCGACAAGCCGTCCGGCAAGTTCCGACAGTTCAGCGCCGCCGACGCTGATTGCCGCCGGACGCGGTGCGGTCGATCCTCGAGTCCAGTTCCTCAACACTTCAAGGAGAGACTTCCATGGCCACTGCGATGCCCGCATCCGGCGCCGTTCGCCGCTTTGGCGCCCTCAACTCAGCCTGGTTCGTGCACCGCGTCGGCGCCGAGACCTTGCAGATGGACCTGCGCGCGCTGATCGAACTGCTCGGCGGCAGCTGCGATGCCGAGGACTGCGACAGCAGCGAGCGTTTCGCGGTTCACCGCGTGGCCCGCGGCGCCACCCTGGTTCACGAAGGCGCACATGCCGAGACGCTCTACATCGTGCAGACCGGCAGCTTCAAGTGCCTGAAGACCGCCGAAGACGGCTATGAACATGTGCTCGCCTTTGCCTGGGCGCGTGATGTGATCGGCTACGACGGCTTGTACCGCGAGCACTACGCGTTTGGCGCCGAGGCGCTCGAAGACAGCCGTGTCATCGCGCTGCCGATGGCCGGGCTGGCGGGGCTGCGCCAGCGCTCGCCGGCGCTCGACAAGGCGCTGCAGGCGCTGATCGCGCGCCAGCTCGCCCACGCCGGCGAAATCGCCGAGGTCATGTCGGCGGTGGCTGCCGATGCACGCCTGGCGCGCTTTCTCGTTCAGTTGTCGGGCCGCATGGCCGAGCGCGGCCAGTCGCCGCGCCGCCTGCTGTTGCGCATGAACCGGCGCGACATTGCCAACCACCTCGGCCTGGCGCACGAGACCATCAGCCGCTCGCTGCGCGTGCTGTCTGAGCGCGGCTGTCTGCGCGTGGACAACCGCGAAGTCGAGATCCTGGACCAGCAGCGCCTGAAGCGCTGCGCGCGCAGCACACGCGGTGCAGTCGACGAGGCCGCGCCGGCGCACGAGGCATTGGCGTGTGCGGCATGACAGAGGCCGTCGCACCGACCACGTGGCAGGTGAGGCCTATATGGCATAGCACCACGCCAAAATGGCCGAGCGCGCCAAGCAACGCGGGCGTACCATGCCGGACAAACCACGCCATGACCTTGTGCCGCGTTGAGCAGGAAGTATCGCTCGCCGTCGTGCAACAGACACGACACGATGTCGATCAACGCTCCCGTCTATGACGCTTGGCGCACCGCGTGCGCCTATGGCGACGCGCTCGCCACCTCACGCGCCGCGGCATCGTCCTGGCAGGCGCACCAGACGCTGCGACTGCAAGCCTTGCTCGACGACGCGGCGCTGCACTCGCCCATTTACCGCGAGCGACTGGACGAGGCGGGGCCCGCGGCATCCGCGCAGGTCAGGCTGCAGCGCTTGCGCCCGCTGCGCAAGCGCGAGTTGATGCAGCGCTTTGCCGATTGGGTCACCGACCCGGCGCTGACATTGTCCGCACTGCGCGCCTTCGTGCACGAGCGCAGCAACCGCGGCCAGGCCTACCTCGGCCGCTACCTCGTCTGGGAAAGCTCGGGCAGCAGCGGCGAGCCGGCGCTGTTCGTGCAGGACGCGCAAACGCTCGCCGTGACCGACGCACTCGAGGCCGCCCGCGGACCAATCTCCCTGGCGGGCCCGGCCGGCTGGGCCGACTTCTGGGGCGCCGGGACGGGCTTGGAGCGCATTGCATTCGTTGCCGCGATCGACGGCCACTTTGCCAGCGTCGTCGCCTTCGAGCGCGCGCGCCAGCTCAACCCCTGGCTCGGCGCGACGTCGCGAAGCTTTTCGTTCCTGCAACCGATGCCGCAACTGGTCGCGCAGCTCAACGCCTTCGCGCCGACCGTGCTGGCCAGCTACGCGAGCATGGCCTGGGTGCTGTCGGAAGAACAGGACGCGGGCCGGCTGAAGATCGCGCCGCGTGCCCTGTGGACCGGCGGCGAGACGCTGACAACGGCCGTGCGGCGCACGCTCGGCGAGCGCTTTCATGCGCCGGTGCGCGACAGCTATGGCGCCAGCGAGTGTTTTCTCATCGCCAACGAATGCCGCTGCGGCCATCTGCACGTCAACGCCGATTGGGTCATCCTCGAGCCCGTCGATGAACGCGGCCGCGCCGTGCCGCCGGGAGAATTCGGCGCGACGACGCTGCTGACCAATCTGGCCAACCACGTACAGCCGATCATCCGCTACGACCTCGGCGACCATGTGCGCTTCGTGCCCGGCCCGTGTGAATGCGGCGCCAGCCTGCCGGTGATCGAAGTGCAGGGCCGCGCCGACGACGTTCTGACGCTCGAAGACGCGCACGGCCACGCAGTGCACCTGGCGCCGCTGGCGCTGACGACAGTGCTCGAAGACGAGGCCGGCGTATTCGATTTTCAACTGGCGCAGCGCGGACCGCAGTCATTGCGGCTGGACGTCTACGGCGGCGGTTCGCGCGACGCGGCCGGCACGGCACTGCGCGCCTTCCTGCGCGAGCAGGGCCTGGGCACGACGCGCCTGCGTTGCCAAAGCGAAAACGGCAGCGTCGAGCGCGGGCGCAGCGGCAAACAACGACGTGTGGTCTGTGAACACGCGGCGGCCGTCAGCGTTGTCGAGGCCGAGCGGCGAGCCAGACGCGCTGCAGTGCGCTCACGGCGCGCCACAGCGTGAGTCCACGCAGCGCCCACAGCGAAGCCGCGGTGCTCGCCGCGGGCTGAGGCAGCCCAGCGCGCCGACGAGACTGTCGCGCCCACCACGCAGCGGCCAGCGCCGCGATGCCGAGCGCCAGGCCGGTGCCGCGCGGTGGCCGACAAGCGAGGCGCAAGTCATCGACATCGTGTGCCAGGCGCACGCGCTGCAAGGTGGCGTTGGCCACCAGCAGTTGTCGCCTGGCGGCCAGGTCGCGCGCGGTCACGGTGCTCGCTCAGGTGCCAGCGCCTGCGCATCGGCGCGCAGCTGCGCCAGGGTTTCATGCAGCAGCGGCGGCCGCTGGGCCACAAGGCGTTGCCACCAGAGCATCGCAGCCAGCGCGGCGACCAGCAAGACCAGTGCACCCGCACCCAGCACCGCGGCGGCGCGATCGGGCCCGGCCCACCAGGCCAGGCCCATCACGGCGAGCACCAGGCCGGCGCCAAGACAAAACAGCGCCAGCGTCGCCGCCAGCGCCTGCTGCGCCAGGCGCAAGCGCTCTTCGGCCAGCTCGGTGCTCGCCAGTTCGATGCGCGTCTGCGCGATCTCGACGATCGTCGCGGCCACGCGGCGCGCCGAGCCGCCCAGGTCGTGCGCCTCGTCCACCTGCCGACTGCCTAGCGTCGACCGATCAACAGGCCGGCCAGCAATCCGATCGCCGCCGCCACGCCCATGGCCGTGTAGGGATGGTCGTGCACCGCCTCGTCGGTGCGGTGTGCAGCCTCCTTGACGCGGCTGCTGGCCCGCACTTCCAGATCGGCCAGGCGCTCACGCAAGTGCGCCACCTCGCCGCGCAGGCGCTCGCGGGTTTCCGTCACTTTCTCATCGCCGGCGCGTGCCGTTGCCTTGAGCAAGGCCTCGGCCTCGTCGGCCAGGGTGCGCAGGTGATGCGCCATGCGGTCGTCGTTGACTGCGGCCGTGGTTCCAGGGTTTGTCGTCGGGGTATCCATCGATGCTGTCCTTTCAGGTTGATTGTTGAACTTTACGCCACGCGAAGCTCGTTGACGACGCTGGTGATTCCCGGCGCCGACCAGGCCGCGCCTTGCGCTGCAGTGCGTTCGGCCCAGGAATGCACCTGGCCCTTGAGCGTGACGCTGTGGCCGCTGACGATGACCTCGATGTTCTTGGCCTCGCGATCGGCTTGGCGCTCGAGCGCGCCCTGGATGCGCTGCGAGATGCTGGCCGACGTCACCTGCGGCTTGACGGCGATGTTGTTGGTCACGCCGACGACGCCGGTCAGCGGCCGCACCGCCTTCATCGCGTAGTTGCGCTGGTAGTCCCAATCGACCTCGCCCGACAAGGTGATCCAACCCTTCTCGACCATGACCTTGACGCGGTCTTCGGGCACCAGCGCGTGCCAGCGCAGCGACGACTCCGCGGCCGCTGCGATGTCGGCGTCGGTGCGCTTGGCCGCCGCCCCCAGGCGCACGTCCAGCTCGACGGCCAGACCTTTGATGCCAATCACGCGCTGTGCCGCGCGCTCGGCGGCGTACTTCTCGGCAAAGCTGTTGAGGTGACCGGCGAGCGTGACCACCCCATCCTTCACCGCCACGCCAACGTTGTTGGCATCCACCGACGCATCCCATTCCAGCTCGGACTCCACGTCCTTCTTCAGTTGCGAATCGCTCTTCATCATGATGACTCCTTTCATGGGCAGGTGCATGAGTGCGCATCGTGAGGTTGTTGCCGTGTGCGCAGATTGACTGCGCTCAAAACAGCAAGCCGCGCTGCAGTTACCGTGCTGTGGGTTCACAGGAAAGCGGGCGCTCGACGACCTGCGCGGCGCGCGTTCGTGGCGCGGCGGAATTGCTACCACCCCTGAGGAGATGTGAATGATCAAGGCCTCCCACCATGCGCTGATCGGCGGTGCATTGACGTCGCTGCTGGTATTGGGCGGCTGCGCGGTCGAAGTCGAGAACGTCAAGCCGGCGCAGGAGATGGCGCAATCGGCCAAGCCTGCGGGCTCGGTCTACGCGGGCTGGCGCGTGTTTCAGGACAAGTGCGCGCGTTGTCACGGCCCCGCTGCCAGCGGCTCGGCCAACGCACCCGACCTGCTGCCGCGTGTGCGCGAGATGACTTCGCGCCGCTTCGTCAGCCTCGTGCTCTACCGCTACGACTGGAACATCCCGGCCGCGCGGGCCGGCAGCGAGAGCGCGGCCCGCGAGGCCCTGATCGACGAGATCATGCGGCGCCAGCAAGGCGCGCTCGAGATGCCGGCATGGCAGGGCGAGCCGCGCGTCAACGCGCACATCGTCGATCTCTACGCCTACCTGTCGGCGCGCGCCCAAGGCACGCAGGGGCCGGGCCGGCCGATACCGTAGCGACGTAGCTGACTATCGCTGCGCCGGGTCGCCGGGTTCAGCCATTGCCGACCGGCCCTGGTTCGACACGTGTGCCAGCAAGATGCGCGCGCTGGCCGGATTCGTGGCGCAGGGGACGTCATGCACGTCGCAGGCGCGAACCAGGGCGTTGATATCGGGTTCGTGCGGTTGAGGCGTCATCGGGTCGCGCAAGAAGATCACCGCGTCAACCAGGCCCATGGCCAACCTGGCGCCGATCTGCAGGTCACCGCCCAGTGGCCCACTGAGCAGGCATTCGACGTCGATGCCCACCTCATCGCGCAGCCGGCTGCCCGTCGTGCCGGTGGCCATCAGGACGTGGGCCTGCAGTGTCGACCTGAACTCGCGGGCAATCGCGACCATGGTGTCCTTCATGCGGTCGTGGGCAATCAGCGCGATGTTCATGCTGCGATTGGACACGACGGCGCTCGCGCTCATGGCTTCGGTTCGTGGCCAGCCAAGGTCTTGACGAGTTGCAACGCCGCATGCTGGATGCGGTCGATGCTGAACTCGGGCTTGTACAGCCAACCACCGACACCGACTCCGACCGCCCCTGCGTTCAGGAACGACGTGGCATTGCCGGCTTCGATGCCGCCGACAGCCACGAAGCGCGCGTCAGGAGACATCACGCTGCGCCATGCCTTCAAGCAAGCGACGCCCAGTACGTCGGCGGGAAACAGCTTGAGCGCATCGGCACCGGCGTCCAGCGCCCGAAAGGCCTCGGTGACCGTGGCGACACCGGGGATCGACGTCAGACCCAGCGCCCGGGTGCGCTTGATCACCTCGACATTCATGTCCGGCGACAGGATCAGCGTGCCACCGGCTTGCGCCACCGCTTCGACCTGCCGGGCCGTCAACACGGTGCCCGCGCCGATGACGGCCTGGTCGGCGAATCGCTGGCGCAAAAGCGCGATGCTTTGCAGCGCCTGCGGCGAGTTCAGCGGCACCTCGATGGTCTTGATCCCGCACTGCACGAGGCATCCGGCGACATCGAGCACCGTGTCGGGCGTCACGCCGCGCAGGATGGCGATGATCTTCATGTTCATGTCCTTTGATTGTTCAGCAGCCCGGCGCGACGGGCAATCGACAGCAACCCGTCGAAGACTGCGTCGCCCGCTACTTCGCGCACGCCGAGTCCGAACGACGCCAGCGCCATGGCATAGCGTTTCGTCAGATGCGCACCACCAATCACCGAAATCGAGTCTCGCGCTTGTGGCGCCGCAAATCGCTGCAACCCGGCTTTCACCTCGGCGCCGATCAGCAGGCCCGACAGGTAGTCGGCCAGCGCGGCGGGCTCGATGCGACCCATCAGCCCCGCCGTTCGCACGCGAAACAGCAGGTTCTCGAGCGCGCCGTCGCGGGCTTCGACCACGCCCAGCCGGAAAGCCTCGGGCGACCAGGTCGATGCGGACATGACGCGGCCGAGGCTGCTCTGCGTGTGCAGCAGTTCGAACAATTCTCCGGTCATGTAGGTCTGAAACGACTCGATGAGCGCATCACTGCTGCAGAGCATCCATTTCGAATGGGTGCCCGGCAGCACGTACAGGTACCCTGACCCCGCTCTGCCGGCTGCTGCCGTCGCGCCCAGCAACTGGGTTTCCTCGCCGCGAACGACGTCCCAGCCGTCATCGTTGGACCCGCAATTGAGCCCGGGCACGACGAACAAGGTCGCCGGCGAAGACATGCCGTGGGCTTGGCTGGCTGGGAGTTGCTTGCGCCCCAGTGCGCGGGCCAACTCGTCGACGCCGGCCGGGCAGGCCACATAGGGCACTTCGACCGCACCCTGCCTGGAGCCGATCATCCCGCAGGCCAGCATCGGCAGGCGATGTTCGCCGACCCAATCGCCGCACAGCGGCCACAAGGCCGAGGCGAAGTCGCCGTCGCGAATCGAGAACACGCCGGCAGCGCTCTCACGCCGCGCAAGCACCCGGCCTTCGGCGTCGAGCAGCGCCACGCGCAGATTGCTGCTGCCCCAGTCGATGCCGACGAGGGTCGCGCGTTCTGGTTCGTACGAGGAGGCCATGACGTCCCGTATACCAGATCGCGCAGCTTGAGCGGCCTGAGAAGGGAAAAACCCAACCGTGCCCCGACGTGCGGCGTGCCTCGCCCACAATAACGCCATGCAACACCTTCTGATCCTGGCCCTGCTGGCCCTTGCAGCCGCCGTGCGCGCCGAGCCTGTCGGCGAAGTCGACACTGTGTTCAAACTCATCGGCCCCGACCACAAGATCGTTGTCGACGCCTATGAGGACCCCGAAGTCAAGGGCGTCACCTGCTACGTGTCGCGGGCCAAGACCGGCGGCATCAAGGGTGGGCTCGGCTTGGCTGAAGACAAGGCAGAGGCATCGATCGCCTGCCGGCAAACGGGGCCGATCTCGTTTGCCAAGCCGCTCAAGCGCCAGGACGAGATGTTCAGCGAGCGCATCTCGCTGGTCTTCAAGCGCTTGCGCGTGGTGCGCATGGTGGACTCGGCGCGCAATACCCTGGTCTACCTGACCTACTCCGACCGTGTCATCGAAGGCTCGCCACAGAACAGCGTGACCGCGGTGCCGGTGGATCGAACCCAGCCGATTCCACTGCGCTGACAAGCAGCAGCGGGCGTGTCACACCCCTTGCCGCTCGAGGTCTTGTCACCGCAGCACTTGCGTACCGCCCACGGTGAACAGCAACGCTGTGCCCATGAAGAGCAGTTCGACCTTCGATCCGGCCTCGTCGTCAGTCCAAGCTCGTCTCGATCGCGGCCGCACGCCAGCCGTCGACGGCATGCGGTGATCACCTACGCCAGCCGCATGGCGTCCAGCGAAGCCACCGCGCTGCCGCCGCCCACCTCGGGGACGATGCCGAGTTCGAGGGTCGTCACGTTTGTGAGTTCGACGCGATAGTCCTCGGTCTCGGAGGCGGCGCCATGCGGATCGAAGTTCCACTGCTGACGCACGACATCGCGAAACGTGCGGCCGCCGTCTGCCGAGGCGCGCAACGCGAATTCCTGGCTGCGCGCCGAGTGCGCTTCGACGAACTTCACGTAGATGCGTCGAAGCGCTTGCGGCTGGTGGAACACCAGACGAATGGTTTGCTTGCCGGGCGCAGCAGCACGCCATCCTGCGCCGCGCCCCGGCAACAGCGCGGACTCGATCGGATGCGCGGGGTCTTCGGATGTGATCTCCACGTCCGCAAGTGCGTCCAGATTCAGCCAGGTCTCATCGTCTGGCGCCGTGTCCGCAGCGGGCGGCCCGGCCATGAGTCGCTTGCGCATGCTCGCTCCTTGGGTTTCGAGAGGAAATCGACGGATGACTGGCCGCTCCGTTGCCGGCGCCTCGAGGTTGCCAAGTATCGGCGCGATTCACGGGGTCCGGGCTGCCTCGTCCTTTCACTCCGATGCCGTCTCGAAGGCCAGCGCCGTGATCGTGCCGCGCCAATACGGCCGGCGGCCTTGGGCTGTCAGCCAGGCCACTTCGCCGGTCAGCGGCACGCGCATGGCGTCGCGTTCGGCGTAGTCGCTCCAGCGGCCCTCCCACGGCGTGGGGACAGTGTGGCCCTGCACCATGCGGCCGCGCGACTCGGCGCGCACGCGCTCGATCAGGCCCGTGTCGGCGGCAAAGTGGAATGTCAGCGTCAACGTCAGCGCGCCGTCGCTCACCGTGGCGCGTGCCGACTGATCGTCCACCGCCTGCCAGCGCACGCCCTGGCTCGGCAGCAGCGCTGTCGGGTACCAGGCGGCCTCGGCGACAAAGCGCATCAGCTCGCCCTGCGCAATGTCGCCGCCGCCGCGCAGGTCCAGCAACGAAAGGAGCCCGGCGATCGACGGATGCAGGATGCCTTCACCCGCAACATACGCGTCATGCACATGCACGGACAGGCCGGGCATGACGGCAATGCGCGCGTCCCAGACGAAGCCCGGCCGGCGCAGCGTGACGCGCTGCGTCGAGGTGAACGGCTGCCACGCCTCGCCACCACGGTCGCTCAGGTTGAAAGTGCCGCGGTGCTGCACGGTGGCCGCCGCGATCATCGGCATGCCGTCGACCAGCGCGGCGCGAAAGAATCGTTGCACCGGCGGCGGCAGGCCTTCGAGTTCGCGTGCAGCGTCATAGCGGACGGGCGAGGGCGGCAGGCGCGCCGCTTCGAGCCGCGCGTTCAGCTCGCGCGTCAGCGCGTTCCAGCGCGAGTTGCCGATCCTCCAAGCCGACACGAGCGCGATCGCCAGCAACAGCAGCACCAGGCCGAACCATTTGACTGTGTTCATGGCGGTGCATTGGCCAGCACATGCGCCGTCACGGCGCGCTGCAGCGCGTCGTCGTGGCCGACCAGCAGATGGCCGCCGTCGTCGAAGCCGATGAATGTCGCGCCGGGTATCCGGCTGGCCGTGTACTGCGCTGCGGCGTAGGTACCGAAGCCGTCGTCGCGCGCGCTGACCACCAGCGTCGGCACGCCAATCGACGCCAATGCAAAGGGGCCGAGGCGCTTGCCCAGTCGCGTGTCGTCGATCAGCCCGGCGGCGCGGGCCGACACCGGCAGGATGCGGTCGGCCAGGTCGTTGACGCGCGCGCGTTCGGCCGCGCTGGCCGCGGCCACCTGCTCGGGCGCCGTGGCCAGCAGGTGGCGGATGAGTTGATCGCGGGCCACATGCAGCGCGCTCCAGAACAGGAAATCCGAGCCGAGCAAGCGCAGCAGCAGCGAATCCTTGTCGTCGGACAGCGGTGGCGCGGAGTCGGCGACATCGCCCGGCTTGTAGGCGATCGGCACGACGAGCAGCAGCGCGCTGACACGGTGCGGATGGCGGATCGCCGTCTGCAGTGCCGACGGTGCGCCCGCGGAAACGCCCATCACCGCAGCCTGCCCGATGCCCAGCGCATCGAGCAGGCAGACATGCGCATCGGCCTGCGCCTCGGGCGACGCATCGGCCGGCCGAGGCGTTTTCAGGTAGCCGAAGCGCGACATCGCGATCACGCGGATGCCCCGCTGCACGAGCGGTCGCGCCCAGGCCATGCCCTGGTCATGGCCGCCGCCGCTGCCGTGGATCATCAACAGCGGCGCGCCTTCGCCGGCCTGCTCGACCTCGATCGGCCCGCAGCGTGTGGCCAGCACCACGCCGCCCTGTGCAGCGCGCTCGGCGGCGGTGGCCAGATCGCGCTCGAAGCGCCAGCGGATCAGCGCGGCCGCCACCAGCAGGGGCACGACCGCGCTGGCCAACCCGGCGAGGAGCAGGGCGCGCCTCATGGTTCTCGCACGCGGCGCCCGTCGATGCGTTGCGGCCCGAGGCCGGCCGCGTCGCCGTGCATTGCGTCGCCAGTGCACGTCCTGCGGTTCGACATCGGTACTCCTTCGGCGTTCGACGAAAGGGAGTGTGGGTGTCCGAGCAGTTGCAACCGTTGACGCTACGCAAATCGACGCCACCGCGACAGCGCGCGATCCGACGGGTGCACAGGCAACGCGGTGGGGCGACGCTCAGGTTCCGCGTTCCAGCCAGTGCTCCAGTTCGAGCATCGCGGCCTCGATGTCCAGCGTGCGGCCAGCCGCCTCGGCAGCCTCGAAGGCGGCGTCGCCGAGCGCCCGGCGCGAACTCTCGAGCAAGGGCGTTATGTGTTCGAGCTCCCCAGGTTCGTGCCGGTAGCCCCAGTTTTGAAGGTGCTGGTCCGAGGCGCCCCAGAAGCGCGCCGCGATGGCATGTTCGCCCCGGCGCGAGGCCAGTCCGACCGTGGCATCGAGCAGGTCCACGCTGACCTTCTCACGGCGCGCCAGCGGCAGGCATTCGATGGCGAAGTGCCGCGCTTGATCCAGTTCGCCTCGCGCGACCAGCACCCGAATCAGGTTGTCGAGGACGACCACGTTTCCCACTCGGCCGGCGTGCTGCTGCGCCACATCGAGACCTTCGCGATAGCAGCGCTCAGCGGCATCGAGCTGGCCGGCCCGGTGCTGGTACGACGCAATGTTGTTGAGCAAGCTGAACATCAACACGCCGTCGTCCAGGCTGCGCGCCAGTTCGAGCGCTTCTTCCTGCGTCTGCAGTGCCGCTTCGCTGCAACCCAAGGTCGACAAAGCCGAGCCGACCGCGTTGAGTGACCAGGCCAGAGCGCGCGGCGCGCCGCGCTGCCGCGCCGCCGCCAGGGCCTGTTGCGCAAACGACAAAGACTCCTCGTAGCGTCCGCGGAACTCGCTCATGCGCGCCAGCGCGCGCAGCGTACCGTCGCGCGCCGGCGTGTTGGCCGCAGCGCGGTCGTGTTCCAGCACGGCGCGCGACAGGCGGTAACCCAACTCGACGCTGTTCCAGCCCCAGTAGTAGCCTGTGGCGGCAGCCAGCCGCAGGCCCGCTTGCGGATCGAGCGCGCCCTCGATGCACCAGGTCAGCGCGACGATCAGGTTCTCGTGCTCCTGCTTGAAGCGGCTCATCCACATGTCCTGATCGGGCCCGCGCACATGCGGTTCGGCCGCTTCGGCCATGGCGATGAAGTGAGCCACATGACGGCCCCGTGTGGCCTCGCCTTCACCGCACTCATGCAGGCGCTCCAGCGCGTACTGGCGCACCGTCTCCAGCATCCGGTAGCGCGGCCGGCCACCAGCAACGTCGCGATCGACGACGAGCAGCGACTTGTCGTGCAGCGCTGTCAACAGCGCCAGCGCTTCGTACTCGTCGACGGTCTGCGCGACATCGGCCGCCGCCTGCAGCGACCAGCCGCCGGCAAACACCGAGACCTGGCGCAGCATGCGCTGCTCTTGCGGCGACAGTTGCTCGTAGCTCCACTGCATCGCCGCATGCAGTGTCTGGTGGCGCGGCAAGGACCGGCTGCCGCCGGTGAGCAGGCGAAAGCGGTCGTCGAGGCGCTCGGCAATCTCGGCCACCGAGAGCATCGTCACCCGTGCGGCCGCCAGCTCGATCGCCAGCGCAATGCCGTCGAGCCGCCGGCAGACTTCGGCCATCGGCGCGGCGTTGCTTTCATCGACGTCGAAATCGGGCAGCGCGAGCCGTGCGCGGTCGACGAAGACGCGCACCGACTCTGCGCCGACCACCGCCGGCAAGTCCTGCGTGGCCGGCAGCGACAGCGAGCGCACCGGGTAGATCTGTTCGCCGGCGACAGCCAGCGCTTCGCGGCTGGTGGCCAGGATCGTCGTCTTGCCGCTGCCGGCCAGCAGCGCATCGACCAGCGCCACCACGCCGTCGAGCACATGCTCGCAGTTGTCCAGCACCAGCAGCGTGCGGCGCGTTGCCAGGTGAGCCAGCAGTTGCGCCAACAGCGGCGCGCCTTCTGCTTCGCGCAGGCCGAGGACGGAGGCGCAGGTCGCGGTGACCCGGTCGCCGTCTTTCAACGGCGCCAGGTCGACGAACCAGACGCCGTCGGCAAACGCGGCCAGCTGCTGTTGCGCGAACTGCAGCGCCAGCCGTGTCTTGCCGCAGCCGCCGATGCCGGTCAGCGTCATCAGCCGCGTCGCCGGCAGCAGGCGGGCGAGGCCCGCCAGCGCCGCATCGCGGCCGATGAAGCGCGTGCGCTGATCGGGCAGGTTGTTGTGCCGCGGCGGGGCCGCGGGCGCTGTCGTTGCGGCCGGCGCTGCCTGCTGCGCCGCCGTCAAGCGGTAGCCGCGCCCCGGAAGGGTCGCGATGGCGCTGGCGCCGAGCAGTTTGCGCAGGCTGC
Source organism: uncultured beta proteobacterium (assembly GCA_963706685.1). Taxonomy (GTDB): domain Bacteria; phylum Pseudomonadota; class Gammaproteobacteria; order Burkholderiales; family Burkholderiaceae_C; genus CADEEN01. Next base: position 113,318 of record CAVPMY010000010.1, on the reverse strand, counting down.
TGATCTGCGTGGCGATGTTGTGCTCTTCAACCACCAGGCCGGGCCAGACCAGGTCGAGCAGTTCCTGCTTGGTGACCAGCCGCTCGCAGCGCTGGGCAAGGGCGAGCAGCAGGTCGAAGGCTCGCCCGCCCACGTCCGCGGGTCGGCCGTCAACGCGCAGCAGCCTCTCGGCCGGATGCAGCTCGAAATGGCCGAACCGCAGCGGTTCGTCAGCGTGGGCAGGAGTCACGTTCGGCATTCGGAGGGCCGCGGTGCGCGGCCATTGACAGGGTTTGAAAACCTTTGATCCGGGATTGAGGACAGTCCGCAGACGCTTCGACAGAGTGTGCTTCAGGCCGCATTGGCTCGCCAGCGCCGCCGATCGTCAACCCCAACCCTGCAAGAGGAACCCGCCATGTCACACGTCAGCCAGCACTCGATCGACACCCCCCGCTACGCCAAGTGCGTCGAAGTCTCCAAGCGCATCCGCTGGGACACCGACCGCGACGTGATCCGCGGCCGCTCGTTCGACTTCAGCAAGAAGTTCCTGCCCGAAGGGCTGTCGAAGGCCGCCCAACTGACCTTCCTCGGCGCCGACGAACAGCGCCTGTTCTCGCAGGTGCAGGGCCGCACCTACGCCAACATGTTTGCCCTGGTCGAGCGCTTCATCGGCGCCAAGGCGCTGGAGATCAGCCGCGGCCATTGGCTGGGCGACCAGGTGGCGCTCGAAGCGCTGGTCCGCCTGACCGACGAAGAGCTCAAGCACCAGGAGATGTTCCGCCGCCTGGAGACGATGATGGCCCCCGGCATGCCGGGCGGCTACCGCTTCCTGCCGCAGCCCGACGACGTGGCCCAGGCGGTGCTGGCGGCCTCGACCTGGGCCGTGCTGGCGCTGGTGTGCGACATCGAACTGTTCTCGCAGGCGCATTACCGCAGCAGCATCGAAGCCGGACACGCAGATCGACCCGTTGTGGAAGGACGTCTTCCTGTTCCACTGGCGCGAGGAGTCGCAGCACGCCATCGTCGACGAAATGGAATGGCTGCGCGAGGACCGCCAACTCGACGCGGCGCAGCGCGACGAGGCCGTGGACCAGCTGATCGGGCTGGTCGGCGCGGTCGACGGCATCGTGCAGATGCAGGCCGAGGCCGATGCCGACGTACTTCGCGCAGGTGGCGGGCCGGGCCTTCGACGATGAACAGCTGCGCGCGATCCGCGCCACGACGCTGGCCGCCTACCGCTGGCAGTACATCGTCAGCGGTGTGCAGGACCCGCGCTTTCTCGACATCATCGGCTCGATGATCAATGCCGAGCAGGGCGCGCGCATCAACGCCGCGCTGGCACCGATCGTCGGTGCGGTGCACTGAGCGCGCCTCGCCACCCGCTCAGCGCAGCCTCCAGAACCAGCGCTTGGCGGCCTCTGTGGCGGCCACGTAGGCCAGCGTCAGGCCGATCAGCGTGGCCACCATCGCGGCCGGCATCGGCACGAAGCCGAACAGCTGCGCGGCCGGGCCGATGAAGGGCAGGGCGATGGCCAGCGCAGCCACGGCCACCGTGCTGGCGACGAGCAGCATCGACGGCCGGCTGCGCCACGCCGCGCGGCGCGTGCGCAGCACGAGCAGGACGGCAAGTTCGGTCAGCAGGGAGATGACGAACCAGGCGCTGTGAAACAGCGTCTCGCCGGCGTGAAAGACATGCAGCAGCAGCGCGAAGGCGAGCAGGTCGAAGGCCGAGCTGATGAGACCGAAGGCGAGCATGAAGCGCCGCACCTGTTTGAGGTCCCAGCGCTGGGCACTGCGCAGCAGCTGGGGATCGACATGGTCGGTCGAGATCGCCATCGACGGCAGGTCCGACAGGAAGTTGTTGAGCAGGATCTGCGTCGCCGTCAGCGGCAGGAAGGGCAGCAGCGGCGTCGCCAGCGCCATGCTGACCATGTTGCCGAAGTTGGCGCTGGTGGTGATCTGGATGTACTTGAGCGTGTTGGCGAAGGTGCGCCGGCCTTCGCCGATGCCGCGCTCCAACACCGACAGGTCGGGCCGCAGCAGCACGATGTCGGCGCTTTCGCGGGCCACGTCCACCGCCGAGTCGACCGAGATGCCGACATCGGCGGCGTGCAGCGCCGGCGCGTCGTTGATGCCGTCGCCGAGGTAGCCGACGGCATGGCCGGTGCGCTGCAGCGCGTGCACGATGCGCTCCTTCTGCGCCGGATCGATCTCGACAAAGCAGTCGGTGCGCTCGGCCAGGTGCCACAGCGCCTCGTCGCGCAGGCCGGCGATCTGCTCGCCGGTCAGCAGCGCTTGCGCATCGAGGCCGACCTGCGTCGCCAGGTGCGCGGCGACATGGCGGTTGTCGCCGGTGATCATCTTGACGCGCACGCCGCGGTGGGCCAGCGCCTGCACGACATGCTGCGCGTCGGGCTTGACCGGGTCGTGAAAGCAGATGAAGCCGGCGAACATGAGTTCGCGCTCGTCGTCGGGCGTATAGGCGGCTTGCGCCGGACAGGCGCGTGTGGCCAATGCGAGCACGCGCACGCCCTGCGCGCCTTGGGCCCGCGCGAAGGATTCGGCGCGCGAACGCGACTCGGCGTCCAGCGTGCACTGCGCCAACACTGCTGCCACGGCACCCTTGGTGATGATCAGGTGCTGCGCCGGCGTGTCTTCGCGCCGGGCCACGATCGTCAGGCGACGGCGCATGAAGTCGTACGGAATCTCGTCGACCTTGGTCCATCCTGCGGTGGTCAGTCCGGCGCGCTGCCCGGCGTCGACGATGGCCGCATCCATCGGGTTGACGATGCCGGTTTCGAAAGCTGCGTTCAGGTGCGCCAGGCGCAGCACCTCGTCGCTGGGCTGGCCCTGGGCGTCGAAGCTGCCGGCCAGGGCCATCGTGCCGACGGTCAGCGTGCCGGTCTTGTCGGTGCACAGCACATCCATGCCGCCGAGGTCTTCGATCGCATCCAGCCGGCGCACCAGCACGCCCGCGGCGGCGAGCCGGCGTGCGCCGCGGGCCAGCGAGACGCTGACGATGGCCGGCAGCAGCTCGGGGGACAGGCCCACCGCCAGCGCCACCGCGAACAACAGCGACTCGATCGCCGGCCGGCCGAGCAGCGCGTTGGCAGCCAGCACGGCGACGACGACGCCGAGCATGACGCGCAACAGCAACTCGCCGAAGCGGCGCACGCCGCGCTCGAACTCGGTTTCTTCGTTGCGCGTGGCGATGCGCGCCGCCACGTCGGCGAGCACGCTGGCGCGGCCGGTGCGCACCAGCAGCACGCTGGCCGTGCCGCTGCGCACCGAGCTGCCGAGGTAGACGCAATTGTTTCGTGCGGCCAGCGCTGCGCCCGCAGCGACGACGCCGGCATGCTTTTCGACCGGGAACGACTCGCCGGTCAGGCTGGCCTGGGTGACGAGAAAGTCGCGTGCCTCGATGACGACGCCGTCGGCCGGCACCAGGTCACCCGCGGACAGTTCGATCACATCGCCGGGCACGAGGTCTCGGGCCGGCAGACTGACCGTGGCGCCATCGCGGCGGACCTGGGTGCGCAGCGCCAGCCGGCTGCGCAACTGCGCCACCGCCGTCGAGGCGCGCAACTCCTGCCAGAAGCCGAGCAGCGTGCTGCCGGCAACGATGGCCAGGATCGTCACCGCATCGACCCAGTTGCGCAACAGCAGCGACAGCACCGACGCGACGACCAGGATCAGCACCAGCGGGCTCGAGAACTGGCGCCAGAGCAGGCCGGCGACGCTGGTTTTATCGACCGCGGCCACCGTGTTGGGGCCGGCCTCAGCACGCTGCGCGTCGGCCTGCGCGCCGGTCAAGCCGGCGGGCTGGCTGTGCAATGACGCGAACAGCGCGGTGGCGGGGTGGCTCCACCAGGCGTCCGATTCGTCAGCAGGCTCGGCCGGGTGCAGGCGCATCGAGGCAGTCTCGCGTCATCGGCCGGCACGCCCTTGATCGTTCGCAAGGGGCCGCGTGCTTCGCTTGATGCCGAGCCAACGTGACCAACACGTTACCAACGGTATGGCGCGGCAACGGTTCAGTTGTCTAGGGGTGGCAAAGTGCCACGCCAGCCGCTATACCGTGGCCATGCAAGCGTCCGTCACCGATCCGCCCGCGGCAGCCGAGGTCGAACCCTTCGAACTCTCGGCGCAGGCCTATCGACAGTTGCGGCTGATCGCGCGTGCGCGCCTGAGGAACGGTGGCCGCGAGACCTTGCTCGACACCACCGCCCTGGTGCACGAGGCCTACCTGCGCATCGCCGGCAGTGCGTCCGGCATCGAGTCCACGCCGGCGCAACAGCCGCGCTTTCTGGCCTACGCCAGCCGCACCATGCGCTCCGTGATCGTCGACTTCGCGCGCAAGCGCCAATCGGAGCGCCATGGCGGCGACGTCTTCCTGGTCACGCTCACCGGCACGCAGGGCGACAAGCATCCGGCCGCTGCCGACGACATCGTGCGCGTGCACGAAGCGCTGCAGGAGTTGGCGCAACTCGATGCGCGATTGGCGCAAGTGGTCGAGATGCGCTACTTCGGCGGTCTGTCCGAGCCCGAAATCGCGCGAGCCCTGGACGTCTCCGAGCGCACCGTACGCCGTGACTGGGAAAAAGCGCGCCTGCTGCTCGCGCAGGTACTGCTGGATTGACGGCGCATGCAACCCGCACTCGGCATCGACGCGCCGACCTGGCTGCGCATCAACCCGCTGCTCGACGCGGCGCTCGACCTGCCCGTGGCGCAGCGCGATGCCTGGCTGGCGGCATTGCCGGCGCAATACGATGACCTGAAGGAGCGGCTGCGCGAGCTGCTCGCGCGCGCCGGGCGCATCGAAGGTTGCGCCCTGCTGGAAGCCTTGCCGGCGCTGGACACCACCGATGGCACCTCTGCCCAGGCCGGCAGCCATGCCGCCGCTGAAGTGATCGGCCCGTACCGGCTGCTGCGTGAACTCGGTGTCGGCGGCATGGGCGCGGTCTGGCTGGCCGAGCGCGCCGACGGTCTGATGACGCAGCGCCATGTCGCGCTGAAGCTGCCGTACGGGCCGTTTCGAGGCGACCTGGCGGCGCGCATCGCCCGCGAGCGCGAAATCCTGGCAACGCTGAACCACCCCCACATCGCGCGCCTGTACGACGCCGGTGTGGCCGCCGATGGGCAGCCGTTTCTGGCCCTCGAGCATGTCGATGGCCAGCGCATCGATCGCTATTGCCAGCAGATGCAGCTCGGCGTCGCGGCGCGGCTGGACTTGTTCCTGCAAGTCGCTCGCGCCGTCTCGCATGCGCACGCGCAACTCGTCGTGCATCGCGACATCAAGCCGTCGAACCTGCTGGTCGATGCGGCCGGCCAGGTCAAGCTGCTCGACTTCGGCATCGCGCAGTTGCTGGGCGATGGCCTGCTGCCGGCCGGCGAGCTGACGCAGCAGGGGGCGCGCCCGTTCACGCCCGACTATGCCGCGCCCGAGCAGATCAGCGGACAACCGGTGGGCACACGCAGCGATGTCTATTCGCTGGGCGTGCTGTTGTTCGAGTTGCTCAGCGGTCAGCGCCCCTATCGCCTGGCGCGCGACTCGCGCGCGGCGCTCGAAGAAGCGATCCTCGGCGCCGACGTGCCGCGGCCCAGCGACGTGGCCAGCGACGCCGGCGACGCGCCGCGCCTTGCGCGGCGACCTCGACACCATCGTGCTCAAGGCACTGAAGAAATCCGTCGACGAGCGCTACGCCTCGGTCGATGCCATGGCCGAGGACATCGAACGCCACCTGTCGAGCCGACCGGTGCTGGCGCAGCCCGACAGCCTGGGCTACCGCATGCGCAAGTTCATCGTCCGCAATGGCGTCGCCGTGGGCACGGCGGCGGCGCTGCTGCTGACACTGATCGGCGGCGCGGGCGCAGCGCTATGGCAGGCCCGCATCGCCATCGCCGAGCGCCAGCGCGCCGAGGACGTGAAGAACTTCGTCGCCGCGATCTTTCGCGAGGCCAGCCCGTACGATGGCAGCGGCACGCAGGCGCTGAGCGCGGTCGACCTGCTCAAGCAGGCCGACAAGCGGCTCGACGCGTCACTCGCCGGCCAGGCCGAGGCGCGCATCGAGCTGAGCAACATGATCGGCGAAAGCCTGCTCGCGCTCGGCGACGTCGATGCCGCCGAGCCGGTGATCACGCGTTCGGTGGCCGAAGCCGGCCGCTCGCTGCGCGCTGAGCACGCGCAAACGCTGCGCGGCCTGTTGTTGCAGTCGCAGGTGCATCGCCTGCGCGGGCGGGCGCAAGAAGCGCGCGCCGATCTCGACCTGGCACTGCCGACGCTGCGCGAACACGCCGCCAAGGCCGACAGTGAAAGCACGACGGCGCTGGCGACGGCGCTGGCCCACCGCACGCTGACGGCGATAGACATTGGTGCGTACGCCGAGGCTGAACAGTTCGCGCGTGAAGGCGCCGCGCTGGCGTCGGCGCGACTCGGCGAACGCGACCCGCTGGCGGTGACCAGTGCGGTGTTGCTGGCCTTGTCGTACCGCTACACCAAGAAGTTCGATCTGGCGCGTGACAGCGGCGAGCGCGCGTTGCGGCTGGCCCTGGCCGTGCACGGCGAATCGCCGCCGCATCCGCGGGTCATCGAAGCGCGATCGGTCTACGCGCGCGCACTGGCCGACACCGGCGACCTGGCGCGCGGCATCTCGATGCTCGAAGCCGTGGTCGCCGACACCCGGGCGCTGGTCGGGGCGAAGAGCGTGCAGGCGGGCATCCTGGTGCAGAACCTGGTCGATTACCGGCTCGACCTCGGCGAGCTCGAACTCGCCGACGCCAACGCCGCCGAAGCACTGGCCATTCTCGGCGAGCACCTGGCGCCCGACTCGATGGGCTATGCCTTGACCCTGCACGCCCGGGCGATGGCGCATCTGGCCCGGCAGCAAGGTGCGGCGGCGCTGGCCGAGGCGACCCGCGCCGCGGCCTTGATCGACAAGCTGGTCGGCACGGAGCACGAAGCGTCGGTCGCGGCACACACCACGATCGCGCTGGCGCTGGCGCAGGAGGGCCAGAACGACAGGGCCGCCAAGGAGATCGAGCAGGTCGCGCCGCGTGGCGCCCAACTGGCCAGCGCCAGCGCGCATCGCGCGCGCTTGCTGCGTGCGCGCGGCACGATCGCGCGCCTGAATGGCGACGCGGCGGCGGCGCTGCAGCACTTGCAGCCGCTCGCCGATTCGAGCGATCCGGCACCGAAGTGGCAGCGCGAACGCATGCGGGCCTGGGTGCAGATCGGTTTGGCGCAACTCGACCAGGGCGCACCATCGGCGGCGATCGCGTCGTTCGAGCGTGCACTGAAGGAGGCCGAGCGACTGGAGGCTCGTGTCACGCCGTCGCGCGCCGAGGCCCTCGTCGGCCTCGGCCGCGCTCACCTGGCGCAGGGTCAGGCGGCCGAGGCGCTGCCACCGCTGGAGCAGGCCGAGCAGTTCTGGCGCGGATTCGATCCGGCCAGCACCCAGGCCGGCGCGGCAGCGCAATGGCTGGCCCGGGCGCAGGCCGCTGGGCGCGGCTGAAGGATTGAAAAAAAGGTCGGCAATGTGAATCGGCGATGGCCGGATTGGGTGTTCCAGCACGTCCTTACCCAACATGCACCGTGATGAGCACCCGCCATGTACGCCGTCGACGCGCCCGGCTTGAGCACGCCGCGCGACGATTGGCACCACGGGTTGGCCGATGACCTGCCGTGGTTGCACGAGGTGACTGCCATCGAGTCGGCCACGCACAACCCGGATGACTTGCTGCTCGAGCGCGGCGCCGAGCTGGCGCAGCTCGGCGAGCGCATCGCTGCGCTGCGCGGCAGCGCGGCTTGCGGTGCCTGCGTGTTGCTCAGCGGCGAAGCCGGCGGCGGCAAGACCAGCCTGCTTGCCGAAGCCGCGCGCCGCGCCGGCAGCGACGTGCAATGGCTGTGGGGCGCTTGCGAGCCGATGCTCTCGCCGCCGCCGCTGGGCGCGCTGATCGATCTGCTCGACCGCTTGCCGCCGAGCCTGGGCGCTGCCGTGCGCGCCGGGCGCCACACGCCCGACATCCTGGCCGGCATGCTGGCCCTGCTGCGCGAGAGCCGCCAGCCGCTGGTGCTGGTGATCGACGACGCGCAGTGGGCCGATGGCGCCACGCTCGACCTGGTGCGCTACCTCGGCCGCCGCATCGACAGCACGCGCGCCTTGCTCGTGCTCAGCTACCGCAGCGACGCGCTCGCCGGCGACCACCCGCTGCTCGGCGTGCTCGGCAGTCTGCCGCCGCGCAACTGCCTGCGCGCGGCACTGGCGCCGCTGTCGCGCAGCGCCGTCGCCGAGCTGGCGCGTCGCGCCGGGCGCAGCGCGCGCGGCGTGCACCAGGCGACCCAGGGCAATCCGTTCTTCGTCACCGAACTGCTGGCCGGTGATGCGCAGAGTCTGCCGGCCTCGGTGCGCGACGCCGTGCTGGCCCGCGTGGCGCCGCTGCCGCACGAGGCGCGCGACGTGCTCGAGTTGGCCAGCGTCTCGCCGGCGCAGATCGAGGTCGATGTGCTCGACGCCGTGGTCGAAGATGCCCAGGCGGCGATGGCGCTGTGCACCGCCGCCGGCCTGCTGCGGCTGGACGGCGGCGCATTGCGCTTTCGCCATGACCTGGCGCGGCGCGCCATCGAGGCCTCGCTGCCGCCCGGCCGCGCCGCCGCATTGCACGCCGCCGTGTTCGATGCCTTGAGCGTGCGCGGCGCCTCGGTGGCGCGACTGGTGCACCACGCGGCGCAGGCCGGTTTGTCGGGCGCGGTGCTGACGCTGGCGCCGCAGGCTGCGCGCGAGGCTGCCGCGGCCTGCGCACACCGCCAGGCCGCGGCGCTTTATGCGTTGGCGCTCGAACATGCCGCGGCGCAGCCGGCGCTGCAGCGCGCAGCACTGCATGTGGCCCATGCCGACGAGTGCCTGCTCGTCAACCGCGCCGACGCGGCGTTCGAATCACGGCGTCAGGCCCTGGCGTTGCACCGCCAGCTCGGCGACCGGCTGGCCGAAGGGCGGGACCTGCGCGTATTGGCCTCCATCGAGTGGCACCGCGGCATCACGCCTGAGGGCAGGGCGCACGCGCGAGCCGCCATCGAGGTTCTCGAACAGCTCGACGCGCCGCGCGAGCTGGCGATGGCCTACGCGACCATGGCGCAGTTGCACCTGCTTGGCGAGACGTCGCTGCCGGCCTGTGAATGGGGCCTCAAGGCCCTCGCGCTGCTCGAAGGCCGGGATGACGCGGAGGGCCTGGCCTACGTGCTCAATACCGTCGGCACCGCACAGTTGCGATCGCAGGACCTGGCCGAAGCCTGGACGATGCTCGAGCGCAGCCGCGACATCGCGCTCGACCATGGCTTCGAGTCGCATGCGGCGCGGGCCTACATGAACATCGCCTCGTTGTGCCTGGTGCACCGGCGTTATGCCGATGTCGAACGGGCTTGCGATCAAGGCATCGCCTACTGCGAGGCCCACGACATGGACATGTGGCTGAGCCGGCTGCACATCCGCCACAGCTACGCGCTGCTCGAATCCGGCCGGTGGGACGCGGCAGAGGCCGAGATCGCCGCGGTGAGACAGTCGCCGCTGCTCAGCGGCCTGGAAAAGGAACAGTCGGCGCACCTGCAGGCCTTGCTCGACCTGAAGCGCGGATTGCAGCGCTCGCAGCCGTACTGGAACGAGATGATCGCCGGCCAGCGAGCGCTCGGCGTCGACCCCTGGTATTCGCCGCAGGCGGTGGCGCGTTGCGAAGCGGCGTGGCTGCTCGGCGACGATGCGCAGGTGCGGCGCATCGCCACCGAGGCCCTGCCGCTGGCTCAAGTCAGCGAAGAACAATGGCGCATCGGGCAACTCGTCTGCTGGCTGCGACGCGCCGGCGGCCAGCCGCCGCCGATCGCGTTGGCGCTGCCGGCGCCGTGCCGACTCGAGCTCGACGGCGATGTGCGTGCGGCAGCGCAGGCCTGGGCCGCGCTCGGCTGCCGCTACGAGCAGGCGCTGGCGCTGCTCGGCGGCGACGAGGCCGATCTGCGCTGCGCACTGGCCCTGTTCGATGAACTCGACGCCGCGCCGGCGGCGCGCATCGCCCGCGCGCGCCTGCGCGCGCTGGGCGTGCGCGATGTGCAGCGCGGACGCAACACGCGCACCCGCGACGATCCCCTGGGCCTGACCGCGCGCGAGCGCGAGGTCCTCGAGCTGCTGGCGCAACGGCTGTCGAACCGCGCCATCGCCGAGCGCCTGCACCGCTCGGAACGCACGGTCGAGAACCATGTCGCCGCGCTGCTCGGCAAGCTCGGCGTGGCCACGCGTGCCGAGGCCGCGGCGCTGGCCGGCTTGGCCAAGAAATAGGTACTGCGCCGACAAAAGCGCGTACCCGCCACGCAGTTGGCGCAAGACCGGGCCGCCTAGATTCAAGGTGCCGCAGCAATGCGGATGCCATTGCGAGCAGAAGAATATTTCGTTCTGCGACGCGTCCAGATTCGAAACGGTTCCGAAAGTGGGTTCGTGCGGGCCAACGAAAGACTCAAGCCGGCACGCCAACCAACCCACCCATCACCATTGAGGAAATCCAACATGAACACGTTCCTGAAAGCGCGTCTCGCCAGAGTCATCGTCGCCGCCGCCATCACCGCGGTCGGCCTGTCTGCCGCCCTTGTCAGCCGAGCCGCCACTCCGGCCGGCGGCAGCCCGACCTCCGGCATGGTCTGCCGCACCGGCTACGCACCGGCCTTCAACGGCACGGCATTGACCTGCTCGAAGGCGGCGACCTTCGAGTTGCCGCTGGTGTGCCTGAACCCGACGTTTCCCAACTACGTGATCCGCATCGGGCGCGCGGGCAGCGAGGAAGACATCTGCGTGCGCAACGGCGTCGTCATCACCAGCAGCCAGTCCCTCGAGGGCGTGCCGCCGTCGACAAATGGGAACAACGGCAGCTACGTCTTCGCCACGTTCGACCCCGTCGCGCTGGGCCTCCTCACCACCACCAAAGACCAGGGCGAGGCTGCGGCGCTCGGGCTGTCGCCGACCGAGGTCGACACACGCGCCGGCACGGTCGTGGTCAGGGCCAACGGCCGCGCCGGCGGCAAGGGCGAAGCCCAAGTGCCGATGACTTTCATGAGCTTCGCGGTTCCGAATGCAATCGTCATCGGCAATCAAGGCCCGGTCGGTCTGCCGGCGACAGCGAACTCGACGTCGGCTTTCGTGCCGAAGCCCCTTCCCCGTTGATCGAGCGAGCGGCCGGTGGTTCGAGCCACCGGCCCTGCGCATTCCTACACCAGGCCTTGCCATGCCGATGCTCCGACTCACTGCTGCCGCTGTCGCGCTCGCGCTGACCGCCTGCGCCTCGCCACCCAAGCCGTCGACGCCGCAAGTGCAGCCCGCCGCCGCCGGCCCCAAGGCCGTACCGCAACGCAACGTCACGCACTTCGCCGACGGCTTGCGCTGCATGGACGAGATGCTGTACCGCTTCGGCGTGCGCGACGTGAGCGTGATGATCGAGGACATGCAGGACCAGTCGCGCCGCCTCGGCGCCGGCACGCGCGACATGATGGTCTCGGCCTTCGCCGACATGACGCGGCGCAGCCGCGGCGTGCGCCTGGTGACCTTCGGCCAGGACAACCAGAACATCGTGCAGCTGCTGTCGATGGCGCAGCGCCTCAACGAGTTCAAGGTCGTGCCGCAGTACGACATCCGCGGCTCGATCACGCAGTTCGACGAGGCCGTGGATACACGGCAGGCCGGCCTCGGCGCATCGATCGTTTCGGCGTTCACCGGGCCGCTGTTCGGCGTGCGCTTCAATCGCAGCGAGCAGTCGTCGGTGATGGGCTTCGACGCCAGCGTGGTCTCGACCGCCGACCTGAGCCTGATGCCGGGCGCGAGTTCGAAGAACACCGTCGTCGTCAGCCGCGACGAGACCAGCGCCGGCGACGGCCTGGCGCAGATCCGCAACAGCAGCCTGAGCTTCAACTTCGTCGTCAGCCGCAACGAGGGTGTCGCGCAGGCGCTGCGCAACATGGTCGAGCTGGCGACGATCGAGCTCACCGGCAAGCTGCTGCGCCTGCCGTACTGGAGCTGCCTGAACCTGGACGTCGATCAACCCGAAATCCGGCGCGAGATGGAAGATTGGTACCTGTCGATGCAGGGCAGCGTCGAGACGACGCGCTTCTTCCAGGAGCAGTTGCGCTTTCGCAAGTTCTACGACGGCCCGGCGGACGGCAAGCCCAACGCGGCGTACGGCGAAGCCCTGGCCGCGTACCGCCAGGCGGCTGGCATCAAGACCGCAGGCGAGCCCGACTTCGAGGTCTGGCAGGCCTTCCTGCTGCGTGCGATTCCGCCGCCGCCGCAGCAGCCCTTCGTCGCTGCCAAGGCGGCCGAGGCCAGGGCCGAAGGGGCCGGCGCCGCCGGCAACGTGATCAAGCTCTCGGTCGATGTCTCGAAGACGCGCTATCGCCGCGGCGATCCGGTCGAGTTGTCGGTCAGCGCGTCGCAGGCGGCGTATGTGTACTGCTACGTGCAGAGCCCGACGACCGGCAAGATCCAGCGCATCTTCCCGAACCGCTTTGCCCGCGAGCCGCGCATCGAAGCCAACGCGCCGTTGCTGATTCCCGGTGCGCAGGGATTCAAGGTGGCGGCCGGCGGCGAAGGCGTCAAGCAGCAGATCGTCGGCTGCCTGGCCACCGAGCGCGAGGTCTACAACGACCTGCCGCCGCCGCTGCGCTGGGGCGACTTCGAAGACATCAAGCTCGGCACCTTCGAAGAGATCCGCGACGCGTTCGCGCTGGTAGCCAAGACGCCGGTCGCGCTCGAAGGCGCGATCATCGAAGTCGCCGACCAGTGAACGGGCACGGCGGCATGCTGCTCAACCCTGACCCCGACGGCGCTGCATCGCTGGCGCGTGTGGCCAAAGACAGTGCGCCGCCGTCCCCAGACCATCTGGGCGTGCTGATGTTTCACGTCGCGATGCGCGACCAGGCCGCGTTCAAGCGGCTCTACGACGCCACGGCGCGCTGCCTGCTCGGCATCGTCGTGCGCATGCTGCACGATCGCGACTGGGCCGAGGAGGTTTTGCAAGAGGTCTACGTCAGTGTCTGGAACGTCGCGCCGAGCTACTCGGCCGTCAAGTCCAAGCCGATGACCTGGCTGATGGCGATTGCGCGCAACAAGGCCCTCGACGCCTTGCGCAGCACCCAAACCGAACGCAGACATGTCGTGCGACCGCTGGTGACAAGCGACGATGACGACGGTGCCCCGCCGGACCTTGCGGACGAGCGCATCGGCGCGCTGGACCAGTTGGTGCAGGCCAGCGACGCGCAGCGCCTGCGCAACTGCATGCAGCGCCTGGAGCCGCCGCAAAGGCAGGCGATTGCGCTGGCGTTCTACGACGGCCTCACGCACGCCGAACTGGCACAGCACATGAGCCAGCCGCTGGGCACCGTCAAGGCGTGGGTGCGGCGCGGACTCGAACGACTGAAGCTGTGTCTGGAGCGCTGAAATGAAACCCGCCCCGAAGGCGTCGGCACTGTGCATGGCCCGAGGACGGCGCGGCGCCCGCGCTCATGCTGGGGTACCAGAAATCGCGCGGTCGCCGCGCCGTCCTCGGGCCGGGACCTGTATTGGTTCTCGACGCTCGGAGTGCGAACACCAGAGCTGCGCGGCGGGCGGTGTGCCGGGCGGGCGATTTCTGGTAGGCCAGCATGAGCCCGCCCGGCACGCCGCCCGCCGCGCCCGCCCGAACGTCCAAGCCTGTTTCATGCGTGGCGGGTCGCGCCAAGCGCGGTGGAGCAACTGAGATGGGGCCGGCATCTTGAACTACCAACGACCCGAACTGCGCGAACGACTGGCTTCGGAGTACGTGCTCGGCACGCTGCATGGCGGCGCGCGCGCGCGCTTGCGCAACCTGATGCGCGACGATCCGGCACTGCGGGCACGCGTGGCGTTCTGGGAAGAGCAGTTGTCGCCGCTGGCATCGCCCCTGTGCGCCGACGCTCCCTCGGCCTGGGTCTGGGAAGCGATTGCGGCGCGCCTGTCCCCACGCCAGCCCAGCGCACCACGCACGTTGGCGGGCCCGGGTTGGATCGCGCGTTGGTTGGCACCCTGGTTCGAGCCGCGCACGCTCGGCGCGCTGGCCACCGGCTTGATGCTGGGCGTGGCCGTCACGCTGATGGAGCCAACCGCGCTCGACCCGCAATCGCAGGACGCTGCCGAAAGCCAGCTGCCGGAAAGTTATGTCGGCGTGTTGGCAACGGTCGATGGCCGCACCGGCATGATCGTTTCCAGCCGGCGCCATGGCATGGTGATGGATGTGAAGCAGGTCAACGCCGTGCCTGTGCCGAGCGGCCAGACGCTTTTCCTGTGGGCAATCGAAGCCAACGGCCAGACGCGGCCGATCGGCCCGGTCCCGCAAGGCAGCTTCGTCCAGGTGCCGCTGGCTCAGACCTCCGAGAAACTCTTCGCCAGCGCCACCGAGTTGGCCCTGTCGATCGAAGCCGAGTTTGCAGCACCGCTGCGGCCGAGCGGGCCTTTCGTCTACCGCGGGCTGTGCGGCAAGTTGTGGCGCGTGCCCGCGCCGAAGACCACGCCGCCGAAAAACTGACCCGGCGCCTGCGTCCAATTCTGCGCGGCCTCCGAATGTCCTGGCATGAACACCTCATCACACCCCATTCGCGGCGCATCGATCGCCCTGCTTCTTGCAGCAGCGACGAGCAGCGCCTTCGCACAACCCGCGACCACCTGCACCGCGCAGCCCGGGCCGGATTGCCTCTACGCGCCAGCGGCGACCTACGGCTTCACGCCCTTTGAGCGCAGCGTCACCTACACCGACCACGCGGGCTTGCAGCGCACGGTGAAGGTCCTGATTCGCCAGCCGTTGGGCACTGCGCTGCCGATGCCGGTGGTGGTCTGGTCGCACGGTGGTACCAAGGGCAAGAGGGACCCGAAGAACAGCATGGCCGAGTGGAGCAGCCGTGAGCGCGCGCGCCGGCTACTTCAGCGTCGCCATCGCGCACGCTCCCCGCGAAGACGAAAGGAGCCGAAGCGTCTTGTGCGCGTCGATCGGCATGGACAGCCAGGCCTGCGAGCTGTTCGCGCATCTCAACTGGGACCGGCCCTTCGACATTCGTGCGGTGCTCGACGAGGTTCATCGCATGGCCGCCGGCGAATTCCGCGGCGTGATCGACGTGAACAAGATCGCCGTCGGCGGCCACTCGGCCGGCAGCGGCGGCGCGCAGACGATCGCCGGCGCCAAGCGCAGTTTCCTGAACCCGCCGGGCGGCCTGGCGGACCCGCGGCCGATCGCCTTCCTCGCCTTCTCGCCGCAGCAGCCCGGCCAGTCCGGGTTCTTCGACACGCGCTTCAAGAATCCCGAGCACTCGTGGACCGACGTGCAGCGCCCGATGCTCACCGCCACCGGCGACGGCGACGACGGCTGCAACGCCTCGGACATCCCCGGCGCCTGCACCGGCGACACGCCGTACGGCCGGCGCATCGGTTTTCAGCGCATGCCCGCGAGCGGCGACAAGTACCAGCTCTACGTGCACGACGCCGATGCGTTCCACATGCTGTTCGAGTTGAACGCCAAGGAGTGCCCGGAGAAGAACGTCGACGCGGCCAAGTGCGCCGAGATCGTGCGCTGGCTGTCGTCGAGCGCGCTCGCCTTCCTCGACGGCCATGTGCGCCAGCTGCCCGCGGCGCTGCAGTGGCTGCAGAGCAATCGCATCGAACAAGCCAGCGGCGGTGTCGCCGAGTGGCAGCGCAAATGAGCAACAGCGGGGTCGATCTTTCCTGGCCGGCATCGACCTCGCTTTCATCACGCCGCCGGCCGTCTCGTCTTTTCATCACGCTCAGGGAGCACACCATCATGAAATCGTTCAAGACCTTCAAAGTCGCCGCGGCTGCGGCGGCGCTTGTCGCCGCCGGCGCCGCCTCGGCCGAACGGCCGGCCAACCTCGCCAACACCACCTGGACGCTGCAGGCCGGCGGCAATGTCCTGCAGCTCTTCATCGACACGCAAAGCGGCGCGGGCGCTCCCGGTGCCGCGACGTGCCGGCACATCAGCGGCACCATCAACACAACGCCGGACATCGAGGTTCGCGGTTGGTACTGCCCGCAATCCGGGCGCATCCATTTCATTCATCGACACCTCGTCTCGCACGACGCGATGCGCGCCTTCACCGGCAACGTCGGCGACGACGTGCCGGGCCAGCCGCTGCACATGGCCGGCACGATGACGGTGCTCAACACCTACTTCGGCGACCTCGGCGAATACAACTTCTCGGCGATCCGCTGAGACGTTCGAGCAAGCCGTGGTGATGCGATGCGTCCAAATCCCCGCGGCCCTCGAACATCGACTCGAAACCTCGATCGCGAGGTCACGGCAATCGATCACCGACGGAGCACGTCATCATGAACTTCACCTCGAGCATTGTTCGCTTTGCCGCCGCTTGTCTTGCGCTCACGCTCGCCGCGTGTGGTGGAGGTGGAGGTAGCGACGGCGACGGCGGCGGCGGCACACCGCCCGTAACCACGATCGTCGGCGCGGCGGGCGGCACGGTCAATGGGCCCAACGGCGCGAAGCTCGTGATCCCAGCCGGCGCGCTCGCCGCCGACACCACGATCGCGATCGAAGCGACGACGGCGGGTTCACCGCCGCTGCCCGGAACATTCTCCGCGCTGGGCGCCATGTTCCCGTTCACCCCGCACGGCACCACCTTTGCGGTGCCGATGACGCTGACCGTGCCCTTTGATCCGGCGTCGGTGCCGGCGGGGCAGACGCCCGCGCTCTACAAGACGAACGCGCAGAACCAGTGGGAGCAAGTGCGCGGGCGCACCGTCGATGCCACGACCGTCACCGCGCAGGTCACCAGCTTCTCGTTCGGCACGGCGGGCGTCGAACGCCTGCCGGCGCAACGCGCATGGTCGTTCTTCATCGACGCCACGAACGAGAACATTCCGCACAACGACTTCGACCGGCCACCTAGGGAGCAGGTCGAAGACGGCCTGAGCTTTGGGCCCGAAATCCCCTTCGATGTCAACCTCGGCATCGAAGACGACGACACGGAGATCCGCCTGGACGTGTTCTCCAGCGCCGACGGCGTCACCTTCTGGGCCAGTGCGGAGGACCGCGGCGACGCGGGGCTGACGCAGACACAAGGCTTCATCAAGGAGGCGGCGAACGCCACGCTGCAGTTCGTCATCACCGACGCCAGCCTGCAGGCGGTGGACTTCAACCAGCTGCCGACGGCCAACGAGTGCCCGCGCGGGCTGCGCGTGTTGACATGCCATCCGTTGTCGGCGCGCATCGCCTTCGAGGTGCGGGCTTTCGACACCAACAGCAATCTGCTGCTCGACAACGCCGGCAAACCGCTGCTCCATAGGGTCGGCAGCGCCTCCCTCGAAGGCCGGGTCGGCTTGTGGGAGTTCGACGCCAAGCCAAACCCGTTCTTCGACTCGGCATGGACCGAGGTCAACTTCCTGTTCACGACCGACGCGCTCGGCAACCCGACGGCCACCCTGACGCAGGACATCGTCATCGACGTCGATCTGTCTTTGCTCACGGTCGGCACCAAGTTCTATGTCGAGTCCAATGTCTTTGCCAGCGCTGTCAACAAGCGCGGCCGCGAGTCGGCGATCGGCGCTTATGTGCGCGATCCCGCCAAGTCGGCCGGCGCCCGGGTCAATAGCTCCGGTCTGCAACTGACCAACGACACCGTGCCGTCGCCGCCTGCCCCTGGCCTGACCGCGCCGGTGGCGTGCACGTCCGGGCCCACCCCCGCGGCCGGCGTGCTGCAGTTCAGCTCGGCCACGGTCGAAATGCTGGAGGACCGCTTCGCCGGCCAGCGCGGCATCCAGGTCACGCGCACGCAAGGCGCCAGCGGGCCCGTCAGCGCCACCTTCAGCACCGTGGGCGGCGGCACGGCAGTGCCGGGCGTGCACTACACGTCCAAGAGCATCACTGTGCATTTCGCCGATGGCGACACGGCGACGCGCACTGTGCCGCTCGACATCCTCGTCAACGCCACCGTCGAGGACGACCGCACGGTCAATCTGCTGCTGTCCGAGCCCGGCGGTTGCGCCACGCTCGGCGCGTTGTCGGCCAGTGTGTTGACGATCCTCGACGACGACGTCCCCGCCCCGGCGCCGCCGACCGGCCTGGATCCGACATTCGGCGCCGGCGGCAAGGCCACCAGCACCGCTTCGGCGGCGATCGCTCTGGCATGGCGCTGCAGGCCGACGGCAAGATCGTCATGGTCGGGGGCACCTTCACCGACTTCGTGATGGCGCGCTTCAACGCTGACGGCAGCCTGGACACCAGCTTCGGCATCGGCGGCAAGGTCACCACCGACATGGGCAGCGGTCTGCGTCCGGAGGAGGGGCTGGCCGTGGCCATCCAGGGCGACGGGAAGATTGTCGTCGCCGGCTATGTCGGGATCAACGGCCCAGGGCCGAACAAGGTCACCACCGTTTTCGCGATCGCGCGCTACAACAGCGATGGCAGCCTGGACACGAGCTTCGGCACGGGCGGCAGGGTCAGCGGCGGTGTCAACGGCAGGGCGCGCGCGGTCGTGATCCAGCCTGACGGCAAGATCGTGCTCGCGGGCGACTTCGAGCTCGAGTTGTCGAACGGCACGTTCGTCAGCGACTTCACGGTCGCGCGCTTCAACACGAACGGCAGCCTCGACCTCGCCTTCGGCGGCACCGGCAGCGGGCAGACGGCCACCGACATCGGCCAGGCCTTCAACACCGCAAGCAACGTGGTGCTTCAGCCCGACGGCGCGATCGTGCTCAGCGGCAAGGCCAACTGCGGCCAGGCCGCATGCGACCACACCGACGTCGTTCGCTACAGCGCCAACGGCTTGCTCGACACGAGCTTCGGCAACGGCGGCAAGCTCACGTTGGCCGGCAAGCTGGTCGGCGAGGGCCTGGCGAGGCAGGCTGACGGCAAGCTCGTACTGGCCGGCGGCGTCGACGGTGGCCGGCGTGCCGACCTTCTCGCTGATGCGCCTGAACGCCGACGGTTCGATCGACACCGGCTTCGGCAACGCCGGCACGGTCGACACGCGCCTGAACGAAAACGCGACCGCGAACGGCATCGCCTTGCAGGCCGACGGCAAGATCGTCGCCGTCGGCACGCGCTCGTTGTCGCCGAATCCGAACTTCATCGTCGCGCGTTACCGACGACGGACGCTCGACGCGAGCTTCGGCATGCGACGGCATGCTGTCGATCGACTTCTTCGGCTTCGACGACTCCGGCGAGAACGTGCTGGTGCAGCCCGACGGCAAGATCGTCGTCGGCGGATTGGCGCGCAACAACGTCGATGGCTACGGCTTGGCGCGCATCAATCCTTGATGCCTCTTCCAGGCCGCCATGCGCAGTGACTCGATGAAGGAGCGTTGGCGATGGACCTCTTGATCCTGCTGGCAGCCACGCTGGCCTGCGGCGCTGCCGACGCGCTGGGCTTCGTCCATGCCGCGCGCGTCTGGCAGGGCGGCAGCTTCAACGGGCGCGAGGCGCTTCTTTCCGCCGCGTGCTTCCAGTTCGGCGTGGCCATGTACTGGATCGCGTTGCGCACGCTCAGCGCCTGGGGCGTGGTGTCCACCGAGGCGCAAACGCTGGTCTGGTTCGCCGCCACGATCATCGGCGTGGCGATCCTGAGCGGCCAGTTCCTGCGCTGGCAGGTGCTCGATCAGTCGGTGGCCTTGGGCGTGCTGGCCGGCATCGCCTGGCTGCTGGCGCGCACCGGGAGCGCGGCATGAGCGCAGCGCAATCCGCACTGTCGGGCTTCGAGGTCTGGGATGCCGGCCGCTACCTGGCCGAGTACTACTCGCGCATCGAAGCCGACGAGGCGGCGACGCTCGCCTTCATCACCAAGGCCTGCGCGCGCATCGCCACGCCGGGCCGCGCGCTCGTGTTCGGCAGCGGGCCGACCGTGCACCACCTGTTGCCGCTGGCTCCCCATGTGCGCGAAATTCATGTGGCCGACTACCTCGAGTCGAACCTCGATCACGTGCGGCGCTGGCTGCGACGCGACCCGCGGGCACACGACTGGCGTGCCTTCGGCCGCCATGTGCTGGCGTGCGAAGGCGTGCATTCGCCGAGCGAGCAGCAGATCAGTCAGCGCGAGCGGCTGGTGCGCACCCGGGTAACACGCTGCCTGCGCGGCGACGCAGGCCTGACTTGGCCCCTTTCAACGCCGGCCGGTGGGCGCTACGACGTCGTGGTGTCGTGCTACTGCGCCGAGAGCGCGACCGGCGACCCCGCCATTTGGCGCCACTACGTGCGCAACATCCTGCGCTTGCTCGTACCCGGCGGCCTGTTCATCACCGCTGCGTTGCGCCGCTGCCGCGCCTATCGCGTGGGCCAACAGCGTTTTGCCTGCGCCAACATCGACGAACACGACTTGGCTGCCGTGCTCTACGAGTCCGGCGTCACGCCGGCGCAGCTGCAAGTCGAAGTGCGGCCTGTGGGCCTGCGCGAGCGCTTGGGCTACGACAGCATCGTCCTGGCCGCGGCGACCGTGCCGGCGCCTGTGGCAGCACCGGACAGGCGCCGCCGCTTCAGCCACGATCGCAGCGTCGCGGTCAACTGCAGCTGATGCCCCGGACCGAGGTGCGATGAACCTCACCGAGCCCATCGGCGACCTCGCCTCGGCGCTGGTGCTGGCCGCCTTCTGCATGCGCGACATGGTGGCGCTGCGCTGGCTGGCCATCGCCAGCAACCTGGCGTTCATCGCCTACGGCGCGCTGGCCGGGCTCGGTCCGGTGCTGCTGCTGCACCTGCTGCTGTTGCCGGTCAATGCGCTGCGACTGGCGGGATCGCTGCGCAAGAGACTCGAAGCGCGGTCTGCGCCGAAAAAATGGGTACCGCGGCGGCAAAAGCACGTAGCGGCCACGCTGTTTTCGCAACCTGCACCGGCCTAAGGTGACAGCACCACAACGAATGCGAGGTGCCTGTCATGAGCCGACCCTTTGGCGACGTCATCCACGGCCTGTCGGTGGCGGGCAAACCGGTGCGCGCCGGGGTCTTCGACGAGCAGGAGGTCCGCGCCGCTGCCGGTCTGACGCTGGTGCTGGGCGCGCTGGCCTTTGTCTATGCGTACTTTGCCAAGGAGTACGTGCCGATCAAGCTGGTGACGACGCTGTTCTTCGTCGAGTTCGGGCTGCGTGTCGGCCTGGGCCTGCGCTACAGCCCGATCGGCCAATTGGCGCGGCTGCTGACGGTGGGCAAGGCGCCGCACTGGGTCTCGGCCAAGCCGAAGCGTTTTGCCTGGACGCTGGGACTGGTGATGTCGCTGGCGATGATGGTCATCACCCACCTCGACATCCGCGGCACGTTGCCGCTGACGGTTTGCCTGATCTGCATGACGCTGATGTGGCTGGAGGCGGTGCTCGGCCTGTGCCTGGGCTGCGAGATCTACAGTGCCCTGGTGCGACGCGGCTGGGTCGCCCGGGACGAGGCCTATGAGATCTGCAGCAGTGGCGCCTGCGATATCAATCGTCCACGCCGGGCAGCGGGTCGGCCATGAACGTCACCGACACACCCTGTCCGTCAAGGCTGGAGGCCTTGCGCGAATGCATCGTCGGCATCGACAGCCGCGTGCCCGTGCTGAGTCGTTCGATCAACGGCTCGATGCGTCCCTATGTGAACCTCGACAACGCTGCCAGCACGCCGGTGCTGCGCGAGGTGCTCGACGCCGTCAACGACTTCATGCCCTGGTACTCGTCGGTGCACCGCGGCGCCGGCTTCAAGAGCCGGCTGGCGACGCAGGCCTTCGAAGACGCGCGTGACACCGTCGCCCGCTTCGTCGGGGCGAATCCACGACAGCACTGCGTGATCTTCGGCAAGAACGCCACCGAGGCGATCAACAAGCTGTCGTACCGCTTGCCGCTGGCGAAAGACGATGTGGTGCTGGTGTCGCTGCTCGAGCACCACAGCAACGATCTGCCGTGGCGCGCCCGCGCGCAGGTCGAACATATCGGCGTCGACGCGCTGGGCCGCCTCGACGAGGAGCATTTCGACCATCTGCTGCGCGTCTTCGCCGGCCGCATCAAGCTGGTCGCGGTGACCGGCGCGTCCAACGTCACCGGCTGCCTGCCCGACGTCTACGCACTGGCGGCCAAGGCCCATGCCGCGGGCGCGCAGATCGTCGTCGATTGCGCGCAGCTGGCGGCACATTGCACGATCGACATCGGTGCACTCGACGACCCCGAGCACCTCGACTATGTGGTCCTGTCGGCGCACAAGATGTATGCGCCCTTCGGCTGCGGCGCGCTGATCGGCCGGCGCGACACCTTCGAGCGCGGCGAGCCCGAGTACCGCGGCGGCGGCACGATCGATTTCGTCGGCACCGACACCGTCGACTGGGCCGAGGCGCCGGATCGCGACGAGGCCGGCACGCCCAATGTCGTCGGTGCCGTGGCGCTGGCCGAGGCGATGCGCTCGCTGCGGCGCATCGGCATGGACACGATCGGCCAGCATGAAACCGAGCTTTGCGCGCATGCGTTGCGGCGCCTGGCGCAGATCGACGGCTTGCGCATTTACGGCGACGCCGATCCGCATCGCGCCGGCGCACGGCTGGGCGTGATCGCGTTCAACCTGGCGGCGCATTCGCATTTCCTGGTGGCCGCGGCGCTGGCCGCCGAGCACGGCATCGGCGTGCGCAGCGGCTGCTTTTGCGCCCACCCTTACGTCACCCGTCTGCTCGGGCTGTCAGCCACCGAGCTGGCGCGTGCGCGCGAGCGGCTGTCGGCGCACGACCGCAGCCGCATGCCGGGCATGGTGCGCATCAGCCTGGGCCTGTACAACACCATCGCCGAAATCGACCTGCTGGCCGACGCGCTGGCGGCGATCGCACGCGGCGACTTGGCGGGCCGCTATGTGCAGGACCGGGCCAGCGGCGAGTTCGAGGCCGAAGCCAAGGACGAGACAGCGGCATGAAAGGCAAACAGTCCGCCGCCTTGGCCCGCATCCGCCAGGCCTGTTGCCTGGGCCTGCCGAGCCGCTCGTTGATGCCGATGGTGGCGGCGCAGTTGCGCGCCGAAATTGCGTCGGCCTGTTGCCAGTTCACGTGGTCGAGCGAAAGCGGGCGCATCAGCAACTTCTGGTCCGACACCTTCATGCCGCGCCGGCTGGCCTGGATCATCCTGCACCACAGGCGCTACGAGGCCGACGCGGGCATCGGCTTTCGCGACCTGATGCTGTACGGCGCGCCGACCGGCAACATGCGCGCGATCTGGGAGCGCGGCTTCGAACACAGCGCGACCTACGCCGCGGTCTTCGAGCCCTACGGCTTCAAGTGGTTTCTCGACGGCGTGGTGCGTGACGCCAGGCGCCCGTACGGCGCGCTGGCGCTGATCCGGCATCGCGATCAACCAGACTTCTCCGCCGATGACGAGGAGTTGCTGGCGCGCGCGCTGCCGTACATCGCGCATGCGATGCGCGTCGACACCTGCGCACCGTCGCGCTTCGTGCGTGGCGGCCGCTCGGCGCTGATCGTCTGCGATGCGCAGGGCGAGGTCCTCGAGTGGCCGGAGCGCGCGCAGCAACTGGCGCTGCTGGCACTGGTCGATGCCTTCAACCTCGACACGCACATCGAGGGCGCCGAGTTCGCCGAAGCGCGGCGCGCCTTGCGCGAAGTCGTCGCGCTGCTGCACTCACGCCTGGCCGATGACGACGGCGCGATGCCGACGCTGGTGCGCCGCAACGGCTGGGGCGAGTTCGTCTTTCGCGGCTATCAGCTCGGCGGCGCCGAGGGTGCACCGGAGCGCATCGGCGTGTTGATCGAGCAGTCGGTGCCGCTGGAGGCGCACCTGCTCGAACGCGTCAATGCCACGGCGCTGTCGATGCGGCAAAAGGACGTGGCGCTGCTCAGCGCCAAGGGCGTCTCCAACGCCGAGATCGCGCAGCAGCTCAATCTGACGCCGCAGACGGTGAAGGACTACTTCAAGGACATCTACGCGCGCCTGGAGATCAACAGCCGCGACGAACTGATGCAGCACTTTGCCGCCGACGAGCCGCGGCGCTGGCCCGAACGGCGCGCCCACGTCACCCCCCACGGTGGGGTTCGAAGACTCGATTCGTTGCCTAACCTTCAGGCGTGAATGCATTTCGCAGCCACGCCACCCTCATTCATCCGGCAGCGTCCGGTTCTGAACTTCAAGGAGATACACCATGGCTTTTTTTGACGACATGAATGCCGCACTGGCGGTCTATCCGGTCGATGATGTGCTGATCGAGATCGTCGACTTCAGCGCCCCAGGCGATGTGCTCAACCAAGACGAGGAAGCAACCTTCAAGGTCAAGGTCACCAACACCGGGCCGCTCAACCTCACCGGCGTCACCTTGCGTGTCCAGGGCCGGCATGGGGCGAAGCTGAAGCGTCCGCCGATCGGCGTTCCGAATACGCCGCTGCGCGAATCGCGAGCCACAGCAGCCATCACGGCATCGCTGTATGTCGACGAACTCGTCTCTGCCGCACTGCCGGACATCCGCGGCCACGGCGGATCGCGGACCAGCGAATCGTTCACGTTGAAGGCGCCGGACGCGCCGCAGGCCTCCCAAATCCTGATCAAGGCCACCCTCGAGGCCTGGAATGCAAACACGGATCACATCATGAACGATCACAGCGACCCGCTGCCGGACGCGCCCAAGGGCACCTATTCCACCGAGGTCGTGGCCGAGTAGATCGCCACCACCCCATCTCAAACGACTTCACTCAGGACCAATTCATCATGAAATCAGCATTCAAGACCTTCGCCTTCGCAGCCGCACTCGTCGCCGCCGGTGCGGCTTCGGCCGAGCGGCCGGCCAGCCTGGCCGGCTCCACCTGGACGATGCAGAACAACCGCGATGTCGAGCAACTCGTCATCACCACGCAAGGCGGGGCGGGCGCCCCCGGCGCGGCCAACTGCCGGGTGATCAACGGCCACTTCAACATCATCCAGCCTGAGATCCTCATCCGCGGCTGGTACTGCCCGTCGACCGGGCGCATCCATTTCGTCCACAAGAACCTCAGCACGGGCAACGCGGTGCGCATCTTCACCGGCAATGTGTCCGACGACGTGCTCGGCCAGCCCCTGTACATGGCCGGCACGATGACGGTGCTGATCTCGCCGTTCGGCGACCTCGGCGAATACAACTTCTCCGCGACGCGCTAGCGCGTCTTTTGGCACGGCCTCGTTCGCGAGGTCCGTGCATCCCCCACTTCAAGGCAGCACATCATGAACGTCTCACTGCGAAATGTGCCCATCGCCGCTGCAGGCTGCTTGCTCGCGCTGGCGAGTGCATTGGCGGCCGAGCCCGCCAAAGAACCGCAACCTCGTGACAGCGCCAAGGCCAGCGCACCGGCCGTCGTCGCCGAGGCTGCGACCGCGCTGCGCGCAGCCAGCGCGCCGAACCGCGAGGTGCAAGCTGCCGCCGCGTCCGAGCGCCCGGCTGCGGTCGACTGGAGTTTCACACCGCGCCGCAAGCTTCATGACCGGCAGCGCTGAGCCCTGCCTGGCAGCGCCGAGCCCATGAGGATCCTGCTCATCAGCACGGCCTACAACGGCCTGACCCAGCGCGCCCATGTCGAGCTCGCGGCGCGTGGGCATGACGTGCGTGTCGAGCTGGCCATCAGCGACGCCCAGTTGATCGAAGCCGTTGCGCTGGCCGCGCCGGACATCATCATCTGCCCGTTCCTCAAGTCCAGGCTGCCACAAGCCATCTGGCGCCACACGCGCTCGGTCATCATCCATCCGGGCATCGTCGGCGACCGTGGACCGTCTTCGCTCGACTGGGCCATTGCCGACGGGCAAGCCTGCTGGGGTGTGACCGCGTTGCAGGCCAACGACGAGTTCGATGCCGGCGACGTCTGGGCCAGCGAAATGTTCGTGCTGCGTTGTGCGCCCAAGGCCAGCATCTACCGCCAGGAAGTCACCGACGCCGCCATGGGCTGCATCCTGACCACCATCGACAGGGTTCGTGCCGGTGACCCTCCGACGCCACCCCACTTGATGGCCGTTGGCCAGAAAGGGCGGCCACGCCCCCTGATGACGCAAGCCGACAGGGCCATCGACTGGCGGCATGACAACACGTCAACGGTGATTCGCAAGATTCACGCCGCCGATGGGTATCCCGGCGTTCTCAGCGATTTGTGCGGCCTCGAGGTGTACCTGTACGGCGCCCACGCAGAAGACGCGTACCGCGGCCCGGCCGGCGACGTCATCGCCCAGCGTGACGGTGCGGTGTGCATCGCCACGGTCGACGGTGCGGTCTGGGTCAGCCATCTCAAGCAGCGCGGCACCAAGGACCAACGCCACCTGAAACTGCCGGCAGCCAAGGTTCTCGGCAAGGTGGTCAGCCTGCCCGAGGCGTTGCCGTGCAACCTTGCCAAGTGCAAGCTGATCCGCAGCCACCACGAGATCTGGTACGAAGAGTCGCAGGCGGTGGGTTACCTGCATTTCGATTTCCACAACGGCGCCATGTCCAGCGGGCAGTGCCAGCGCCTGCGGCGCGCCTTTCAACGGGCGATGGCGCGGCCGACCAGGATCATTGCCCTGGTCGGCGGCGAAGACTTCCACAGCAACGGCATTCACCTGGGCGTGATCGAAGCAGCGGACGACCCGGTGGCCGAGAGCTGGCGCAACATCAACGCCATCAATGACCTGATTCTGGAAATCCTGAACTGCACCACGCATCTGACGGTCAGCGCGGTGCAAGGCAACGCCGGCGCCGGTGGCGCTGTCCTTGCATTGGCCTGTGACCGCGTCGTGGCGCGCCGTGGGCGCATCTTCAACCCGCACTACAAGACCATGGGACTGCACGGCAGCGAGTACTGGACGTACCTGTTGCCCAGGCGGATCGGCAAACAGGCTGCGCATCGCCTGACCGAGAGTTGCCTGCCGATCGGTGTCGACAACGCTGTGACGATCGGTCTGGTCGATGCCGTGATCGACGCTCGCGGTGCCGGCTTCATGAGCGGCCTGTCGCGCTGCCTGCACGATTGGTGTGATCCTGCGACGCTGCCTGGACTGCTCGAGTCCAAACGGCGGTCGCTGCCTTCTGCGGCCGTGTTGCAGCAGCATCGTCTGGACGAGCTGGCGCAGATGCGCAGGGATTTCATGGGCGCTGCCTTTGAAGCCGCGCGCAAGGCCTTTGTGTACAAGGCCACGCCCACCGAAACCCCGGTTCATCTGGCACCGCCTGGGCAGCGCGAAAGGATGGCGGCCTGATGACCGTGGTCTCGATCGCCAGGACGCGTCGGCGCATCGGCCGCATCGATCCATGACCTTCGTCGAGCCCATCGGCTACCTTGCCTCGGCGCTCGTGCTGACGACCTTCTGCATGCGCGACATGGCAGCGCTGCGCTGCCTGGCCATCGCCAGCAACCTGGCCTTCATCGCCTACGGTACGCTGGCCGGCCTGGGTCCGGTGCTGGTGCTTCATCTGCTGCTGTTGCCGGTCAAT
Organism: uncultured beta proteobacterium; assembly: GCA_963706685.1. Taxonomy (GTDB): domain Bacteria; phylum Pseudomonadota; class Gammaproteobacteria; order Burkholderiales; family Burkholderiaceae_C; genus CADEEN01. The sequence goes on along the minus strand of CAVPMY010000010.1, from coordinate 85,931 downwards.
GTGCTGAGGCTGGTCGACCTCAGGCGGATGGCAACCCTGCCCGAGCGACGCGCCCAGGCCGTGGCGCCACGAACGAGGCGCCGTCGGCGCGGCGTGACCTCGACGCGTCGTTGTTGGCTCGCGTACGCGCAACGGCCGATGACCGACTGTTGATCCGGCGCAATGGCACGAAGGCCATGCGTGCCTAGATTGCAGCGTCGATCGCCGCAGATCGCTGTGCCGAGAGTGATCACGTCATGACCTTCAACCTGCGCCAGCGCAGCCTGCTCAAACTGTCCGACTTCACCTCGCGCGAAGTGCGCTACCTGCTCGACCTGGCGCATGAACTCAAGCGCGCCAAGGCCGCCGGCACCGAAGTGCCTCGGCTCCAGGGCAAGAACATCGCGCTGATCTTCGAGAAGGCCTCGACGCGCGCACGCTGCGCCTTCGAAGTCGCCGTGCATGACCAGGGCGGGCATGTGACCTACATCGATTCGTCGACTTCGCAGCTCGGCCAGAACGGGTCGCTGAAGGATACGGTGCGGGTGCTCGGGCGCCTGTACGACGGCATCGGCTACAGCGGCTTTCACCAGAGCGTGGTCGACGAACTCGCCGCCAACGCTCATGTGCCGGTCTTCAACGGCTTGACCGACGAGTTTCATCCGACGCAGGTGCTGGCCGACCTGATGACGATGGAAGAGTTCGGCGAGAAGCCGCTGCACACGCTGTCGTTCTGCTGCATGGGCGATGCGCGTTTCAAGATGGGCAACTCGCTGCTCATCGGCGGCGCCTTGATGGGCATGGACGTGCGCATCGCCGCGCCGCGGCCGTTGTGGCCGGACGAGGCGATGATGGTCGAGGCATACCGCATTGCCGAGGACAGCGGCGCCAGGCTGACACTCGAGGAGCAGCCGGCCAAGGCACTGACCGGCGCCGACTTCGTCTACACCGATGCCTGGGTTGCCATGGGCGAGCCCGATGGCGACTGGTCCGAGCGCATGGCGATGCTCCAGCCCTTCCAGGTCAATGCCGCGGTGATGGCCGCTACCGGCAATCCACGCACGCGTTTCATGCACTGCCTGCCGGCGTTTCACGACCTGCACAGCGAGGTCGGTCGCCAGGTGCACGAGCGTTTCGGACTCGATGCGATGGAAGTTACCGACGACGTCTTCGAGTCCGAGGCCTCGATCGTCTTCACGCAGGCCGAGAACCGCATGCACGCCATCAAGGCGGCGCTGGTGGCGACGCTGGGCTGAGCGGCTGGAGCCACGGATGCGCATCGTCATCGCCGTCGGCGGCAACGCCCTGCTCAGGCGCAAGCAGGCGGCATCGGCGCAGAACCACCTCGACAACGTGCGCGTCGTCGCGCGCGGCCTGGCGGCGGTGGCCCGGCAACATGAGCTGATCGTCGTCCACGGCAACGGGCCGCAGGTGGGATTGCTGGCCCTGCAGTCCGAGGCCTTGCGTGACGTGCCGGCCTACCCGCTCGACATGCTGGGCGCCGAAACCGATGGCCTGATCGGCTATCTGCTGGAGCAGGAGATCAGCAACGCGCTCGGTGACAGCCGGGCGGTGGCCACATTGCTTTCACGGGTCGAAGTCGAGGCCGATGACGTGGCCTTCGATTCGCCCGGCAAGCCCATCGGTCCGCTGTACGACGCCGATCGGGCGGTGGCCCTGCGTCGCGAGCGCGGATGGGTCCTGACTCGGGACGGCGACGCTTGGCGTCGCGTCGTGCCGTCGCCCGAGGCGCGCCGTCTGGTCGATGCGAGGCCGATCGGCTGGTTGCTCGAACAAGGTGCCGTGGTCATTTGCGGCGGCGGTGGCGGCATCCCTGTGGTGCGAGACAGTCAGGGTCAATGGCATGGCGTCGAAGCGCTGATCGACAAGGACGATTGCGCGTCGCTGATCGCCGAACGTCTGGACGCCGACGCCCTGATCATCGCCACCGATATCGACGGTGTCTACGCGCAGTGGGACACGCCTGAGCAGCAACTCTGGCACGAGGTCACGGCGGTCGATCTCGAGCGCGAGCAATTTGCTGCCGGCTCGATGCAACCCAAGGTCGATGCGGTCTGCCGGTTCGTGCGCCGCAGCGGACGCCGGGCGGCGATCGGACCGCTCGACCGCATCGAGGCGTTGATCGGCGGCCAGGCCGGCACCTGGGTGATGCCGGTGTGACCGTGTCAGCGGTGCATCGCGCCAGCGCAATGAGTCGAGTCAATGCACGGCGCACCGGATGTGCCTACAGTTGAGATCTTCACAGAGCAGGATGGGATGCGATGGCCGCCGCAATGGATAGACAAGCCGTGCGCGTCGGGCCGCGAGGCCTGCCGGGCGAGTGGACCCGTCCCGCGCGCGCCGTTGGCCTGGTGGTGTTTGTCCATGGCAGTGGCAGCAGCCGCGGCAGCCCGCGCAACCGCTTCGTGGCCAGCGTGCTGCAGGACAACCGCTTGGCAACCCTGCTGTTCGATCTGCTGGCCGAAGACGAGGCGCAAGACCGCGAGCGCGTGTTCGACATCGCGTTGTTGACGCAACGCCTGGTACAGGCCCTGGATTGGCTGCGCGGCCGTGGCGATGACGATGCCGGCCTTGGACAGCAGCCCGTGGCCCTGTTCGGCGCCAGCACCGGTGCCGCGGCAGCCTTGCAGGCTGCCGCCGAGCAGCCGGGCCGCGTCGATGCGCTGGTGCTGCGCGGCGGCCGGGTTGATCTGGCGCAGCAGCTGGCCAAGGTGCGGGCGCCGACGATGCTGATCGTCGGCGGCGCCGATGCCGCCGTGCTGCGCGCCAACCGCCAGGCCATGCAGGGTTTGAAGTGCGAAAAGCGCCTGGAGATCGTGCCCGGCGCGACGCACTTGTTCGAGGAGCCTGGTGCGCTCGATGCCGTGGCGCATCTGGCGGCCGACTGGTTCGTCCGTCACAGCGCGCATTACGCGCATTGAGGGAACTGCCATGCGTGCTGTGTTTGCCAACCGCGACGAGGCCGGCCGCGCATTGGCTGCACGGCTGGCCAACGAGCACCTGCGCGCGCCAATCGTCGTCCTGGCCTTGCCGCGCGGCGGTGTGCCGGTGGCCGTGCCGGTGGCTGCACGTCTGCAGGCGCCGCTCGACCTGCTGCTGGTGCGCAAGATCGGCGCGCCGTGGCAGAGCGAACTCGCGGTGGCCGCGGTGGTCGACGGCGGGCAACCCGACGTCGTGATCGACGAGCAGACGAGTGCGGCCACCGGCGCCAGCCACGCCTACATCGACGAGCAGGCGCAGATCGAGTGGCGCGAGATCGAGCGCCGCCGTGCGCTGTACCTGCGCGGCCGCGCGGCAACGCCAGTGCAAGGCGCCACGGTGATCGTCATCGATGACGGCATTGCCACCGGCACCACCGTGCGCGCGGCGCTGAAAGCCCTGCGCCGCCGCGGCGCAGCGCGCCTCGTGCTTGCCGTGCCGGTGGCGCCGCACGACACGCTGACGCAACTGCAACGCGAAGTCGATCTCATCGTCTGCCTGGCCGAGCCGAGCCCGTTTCGCGCCATCGGCCTGCACTACGTGGACTTCCACCAGATCAGCGACGAGGAGGTGATCGCGGCGCTGCAGGCCGAGCATGACAGCCGGGCATCGCAGTGACCCTTGATGCCCGGCCGTCCTGGCGAGAGGTGCCTACCGCAAGGTCTGTCCTGCCGCGGGCGGCCCAGAGAGCCAGCAAGGCGCGTTCGCGCGGCAGACCACAGTCGCGCGCGGTCAGCGCAGACCCAGTCCCGCAAGCGCGTTGCGCATCTCACGCACGCCGGCCTCGATGGCCGCACTCGGAATGGCCGAATAGCCCATGCGAAAGCAGCTCTGGTTGGCCGATCGCGGGCCTGCGCAAAAAACACCTGCCCCGCCTCGATCAGCACGCCGCGCGCCTGGCACAGCCTGGGCCAGCGCTGCCGCAGTCGAGGCCGGACGGGCCCTGCACCCAGGCACCCGATCCGCCGTGCGCCAGGCTCACGGTGCAGTCGGGCAGCCACTTGGCCAGCGCATCCAGCAAGACCTTGCGGCGCTCCCGATAGGTCACAGTTCAGCTTGCGGATGAAGGCGTCGTGGTGACCCTGGGCGATGAACAGGCTCGCGATGTGGGCGTTGTTCGACGGCACGTGGCGCATCATCAGGCGCCGCATGGCGCGCAGCTCGCGGATCAGTTCGGCGGGCGCGACGACAAAACCCAGGCGCAAGCCGTGCGCCAGCGTCTTGGACAGGCTGCCCAGGTAGATCACGCGGCCCTCCGGGTCCAGGCTCTTCAGCGCCGGCAGCGGCCGCCCGGAGAAGTTGAGCTCGCTTTCGTGGTCGTCCTCGAACAGCACCACGTTTTTCCTGCGCGCCAAGCGCCAGCAGGTCATGGCGGCGCTCCAGCGGCATGGTGACGCTGGTCGGGCATTGGTGACTGGGCGTGACATAGGCGTAATCGCACTGACCCAAGCGGCGCGACGGCACCAGGCCCTGCTCGTCCACGGCCAGCGCGGTCACCTTGGCGACTGCGCAACTCGAAGTTGTTGCGCGCATCGGGGTAGCCCGGGTCTTCCATGCCGACCACGGTGTCGCGATCCGATCAGCACGTGGGCGAGCAGGTAGCACGCCATCTGCGCTCCGCCGGTGACCAGGATCTCGTCGCGCTGCGCGACGATGCCGCGCGCGGGCAGCAGCCGGTGCTGGATCTGGCTCACCAGGCCCTCGTGGTCCCGATCGACATGGTCTTGTGACCACTTTCTGACCGCCGGCGCCAGCAACGACTGCTGCGAGCAGGCGCGCCAGTCGGCCAGCGGCATCAGGCTGGCATCGAACTGGCCGTAGACGAACGGATAGGCAAAGTCCTGCCAGTTGGCGGGCTTGGCGATGTTGCGCTGCTGGCCGACGCCGGCTCTTCAGCCGGCCAGCCCAGGCCAACGCGTCTGCCGGGCCATCGGGCTTGCCGCTGCGGCTGGCCTGGCCGAGCACGATGTCCGGGTTCACGAACAAGCCGCTGCGTTCGCGCGCCACCAGAAAGCCTTTGTCCACCAGCATCTGCAACGCCAGCGTGACCGTGTTGCGCGACACCCCGAGCGCCATCGCGAGCGAACGGCTGGGCGGAATGGCGGCGTCGGCCGGCATCAGGCCGCCAGGATGCTGTGCACCATCATCTCCTTGATGCGGCCCTTGCAAGGTGGCGCTGCTGCCCGAAAAGCGCGGCAGCAGTCTGGCCCAGATGTCGGTGATGTCCTGTGCGGGTCGCATGGTTGTCCTGTCGACGGTGGATGCGTCCTGTTCTGGCACCAAACAAAGATCATTATGGCTCTAACCGCGGACAGGTGCACAGGCATAGCATCCAGGCATTCACCCACACCGCCACGGAGCCGCTCATGACCACCGAATACCTGAAGAAGGCCAACCCGCCCACCGAGACCATCGACACCGCCACCGGCGAGACGGTGCAGCGCATGCTGGCCGAGATCAAGCGCGAAGGGCCGCGAAGCGGTGGAGCGCTATGCCCGCGATCTGGACGGCTACCACGGCAAGATCGTGCTCGACGAGAGCGACTTCGCCGCCGCGGCCAAGGCCGTCCCGGCCAGGCGTGCGCGACGACATCGCCTTTGCCCACCAGCGGGTGCGCGATTTCGCGCAGCGCCAGCGCGACTCGCTGGCCGAATTCGAGGTCGAGCTGATGAGCGGCCTGGTGGCCGGGCAGAAGCTGATTCCGGCCAACACCGCCGGCTGCTATGTGCCGGGCGGTCGCTACGCCCACGCGGCCTCGCGCCATCATGAGCGTGTGCACCGCCAAAGTGGCCGGCGTGCCCAACATCGTCGCCACCTCGCCCGGCCCACAAGGAAGCCGGCGTGAACCCGGCCATCCTGTACACCATGCAGCTGTGCGGCGCCGACACCGTGCTGGCGCTCGGCGGCGTGCAGGCGATCGCGGCCATGGCCTACGGGCTGTACACCGGCCAGCCTGCCGACATCATCGTCGGCCCGGGCAACCGCTTCGTGGCCGAAGCCAAGCGCACGCTGTTCGGCAGCATCGGCATCGACGTGGTGGCCGGCCCGACCGAATCGGCCGTGATCGCCGACGACAACGCCGACGTGGAAATCGTGGCCGCCGATCTGGCCGGCCAGGCCGAACACGGCCCGGACTCCCCGGTGTGGCTGTATCACCACCTCGCGCGAGCTGGGGCAGCAAGGTGATCGAGATCATGCCGCGCGTGATCGCCGGCCTTGCCCGAGCCGGCCCGCTCGGCGGCCACGGCCGCCTGGCGCGACTACGGCGAGGTGGTCTTTGCCTCGACCCGCGAAGAAATCTGCGAAATCAGCGACCGCTATGCGCCCGAACACCTGCAGGTGCTGGCCGCCGACCTCGACTGGTGGCTGGCAGCGCCTGACCAACTACGGCTCGCTGTTCCTGGGCGAAGAAACCACCGTGGCCTACGGCGACAAATGCGCCGGCCCCAACCACATCCTGCCGACCCGCGGCGCGGCGCGCTATTCGGGCGGCCTGAGCGTGGGCAAGTTCATCAAGACCGTGACCTAGCAGCGCCTGAACCGCGCGGCCAGCCGCGAAGTCGGGCCAGGTGGCGGCGCGCATTTCGCGCCTGGAAGGCATGGAAGGCCACGCCCGCACCGGCGACATCCGCCTGAAGAAATACTTCCCGCAAGAGCAGTTCGAACTGGGCACGCTGCAAGGCCATCAGCGCTGAGTCGGCCATGACAACGCACGCCAGCTGCACCGCTGCGCCACGGATCCCGTGAGACCAGCACCAACGCCGTCACGCAGCCCGCGCGCCGCCGACGGCCTGTGGTTCGGCAAGGACCTGAGCGAGTCCGAGCCGATTCCCGAATCGGCGATCGAACGGGCCGTTGCGCTGATGCGCAGCGGCCGTCTGCACCGCTACGGCGAACAGGGCTCGGGCTACCCCGAGCCGTCCTTGCTGGAGCAGGAATACGCGGCCTACGTGGGCAGCAAATATTGCGTGGCGGTGAGCTCGTGCGGCGCGGCGATGTTCCTGGCGCTGAAGGCGCTGGGCGTGAAGCCCGGCGACAAGGTGCTCACCAGCAGCTTCACGCTGGCACCCGTGCCCGGCGCCATCGCCCACGCCGGCGCCCAGCCGGTGCTGGTGGAAACCACCGCCGACTACACCACCGACCTGCAAGACCTGGAGCGCAAGGCGGCGCACAGCGGTGCCAAGGTCTTCCTGCTGTCGCACATGCGTGGCCACATCACCGACCTGGGCGCCGTGCGCGAGATCTGTGACCGCCACGGCGTCGCGCTGGTGGAAGACTGCGCCCACACCATGGGTGCGCGCTGGGACGGCCGCCACACCGGCACCTGGGGCCGCATCGGCTGCTACAGCAGCCAGACCTACAAACACATCAATTCGGGCGAAGGCGGCCTGCTGGTCACCGACGACGACGACGTGGCTGCGCAGGTCATCCTGATGTCGGGCTGCTACATGATGTACGACCAGCACATCCTGCGCCCGGCGGCCGAGGTGTTCGAGCGCTGGCGCTATGTCACGCCCAACTTCAGCATGCGCATGTCCAACCTGGCGGCGGCACTGCTGCGACCGCAACTGGCCTTGCTGCCCGAACGCGGCGAACGCTGGAACCGCATCTACGCCGACCTGGCGCGCGAGCTGGCCACGGCCCCTGGCGTGTCCTTGCCGGCGCGCGATCCGCAGAGAGGACTTCGTGCCCGAGTTCGATCCAGTTCTCGCTGGATCTGCCGCCCGCGCAGATCGAGCGCTTCGTCGTCGAGTGCGACCTGCGTGGCCTGTACATCAAATGGTTCGGCTTGCCCAAGCCGGTGGCCTTCACCAGCAACTTCAGACATTGGCACTACCTCACCGAGCAGGCGCCGATGCCACAGTCGATGCAGGTCATGAACCACCTGCTCGACCTGCGCACGCCGTTGTCGTTGACGGCGCAGGACTGCCAGCTCATCGGCCAGATCGTCCGGGTCGCGGCCGGCATCGCGCGACAAGCCGATGGCCATGCCGCGGCCTCTGCCTGACACCGCGACCCCGCCGCCGTCAACCGCCTATTGCTCGATCCTCATGAATCCGACAGACGACCCCTTGAGCCAGACACTGGGCGCTGCCCAGGTGCAAGAACAAACGCTGGACCCGAGCGACTGGGTCGCCTTCAGTCAACAGGCCCACCAGATGCTGGATGCGGCCATCGACAAGATGCGAAACCAACCGCGAGGGACGTGTCTGGACGGCATTTCCGCCCGACATGAAGGCGCAGTTCCAGGGCCCGCTGCCCAAGCGCGGCATCGGCGCCGAGGCGACGCAGGCGCGCATGCAGGCTCTGCTGCCCTACGGTGTCGGCAATACCCATCCGCGCTTCTTCGGCTGGGTGCACGGTTCGGGAACGCCGGGCAACCTGATCGCCGAAATCGTCGCTGCGGCGATCAACGCCAACCTGGGCGGGCGCGACCACGGCGCGATGTACGTCGAAAAGCAGGTGGTGGACTGGTGCCGGGAGTTGTTCGAGTTTCCTGCAGGCGGCCAGCGGCCTGATCGTCAGCGGCACCTCGGTGGCCACCATCATCGCGTTGAAAGCCGCGCGCGACCGCTGCTTCGACTTCAGCAGCCGCAAGCACGGCCTGCACAACACCGGGCGCGGGCCACTGGTCGGCTACACCTCGGCGCAAACCCATTCGTGCGTGGCGCGCGCTTTCGACATCCTGGGGCTGGGCTCCGACGCGCTGCGCAAGATTGCCGTCAACGATCGCTTCGAGATCGACACCGACGCGCTGCGATCGGCCATCGCGAAGGACCGCGCGGCGGGTCTGACGCCGTTTGCCGTCATCGGCACGGCCGGTGCCGTCAATGTGGGCGCCATCGACGACCTGGACACCCTGGCCGACATCGCCCAGGCAGAACGACTCTGGTTCCACATCGATGGCGCGTTCGGCGCCTTCGGCGTGCTCAGCGAGCGCCTGCGCCCGAGGTTGACGGGCATCAAGCGCGCCGATTCGCTGGCTTTCGATTTCCACAAATGGCTGCACGTCAACTATGACGCCGGCTTCATCCTGATGCGATCGGAGGAGGCGCAGCGGCGCGCGTTCTCCGAGCGTCCGGAATACCTGAAAGGCGCCGAGCGCGGACTGGCCGCGGGCAACCCCTGGCCGGTGGAATACGGGCCGGAGCTGTCGCGCGGTTTCCGGGCACTCAAGGTGTGGTCACAGATCGCCGAGCACGGCACCGACAAGTTCGGTGCCCTGATCACGCAGAACTGCGACCAGGCCCGCTACCTGGCGGATCTGGTGTCCGCCCATGCGCACATGGAGGTGGTGGCACCGGTGGCGATGAACATCTGCTGCTTCCGCCATACCGCACCACCTGCGCTGGAGGCCGCTGCGGTCGATGCCTTGAACGACGAAATCGTGATCCGGCTGCAACTCGAAGGCATTGCTGCCCCGTCGACCACCCTCGTCAACGGCCGCAACGCGATTCGCGTCAACATCACCAACCACCGGACCACGCGCGCCGATCTGGTTTTGCTGGTGAAAGAGGTTCACCGCATCGCGCTCGACGTGCTGGCCGCCCAGGACAAGGCGGTTCGCTGATCATCTGTTCGCGGCGCCGATCAGCGACAAACTGCTGGGCGAGGGCGACCCTGCGCGGCACCTGTCGGGTGCGGCCTGCATCGCAGACGGGGTCGCGTTGCCGGCAATGGCTGGTGCCATCGCATCACCCCGCTAGCTAGCTCCCACCCGACAAGGTCACCGCCAGGTTCAGCCCCGCGATGGCGCCAAATACCACCACCAGCCCCGCCAGCCACCAGGTGCGCACGCGGTGGATCTCCACCCGGCGCACGAGCTCGGTGTTCTGCTCGGCGAGCGCCTTGATGAGGGTGGACGAGGCCTGCATCTGCTCGTGCAGCAGCGCGACCGAGGCCTCGGCTTCGGCCAGCCGATCCTGCAGCTCCGGCAAACCGTCGGCAGTCGTCGTCGGGGTCAGGTCGGTGCCGGTGGATGCGGGCTCTTGCGCTGCAGCCGGCTTACGGCCCACGGTGTCCCAGAGTTTCTTGGCACCGTCGGCGATCACCGGCGCGTTCTTGATCACGTCGCCCCAGGGCACGAGTTTCAACACCGTCATCCAGCCGATGGGCATGTCTGCCGCTCCTTCACCTTGTGTTCACTGAACACCATAGCCGCATGTCCATGCCCTTGCTCGGTGCCGCCCGCCTGCGCCGTTCGCGGTTGGCCGACAGCAGGGGTCCGTGGGCGCTTCAAGCGGCTTCGCGAAGGGCTGCTTTCAATGCGGTTCTCAGGCTCGCGCTCGCGCTCGGATCATCATTGTCGTAGCCGTGGCAGCGCCACTTGGCCACGCCGGGCAGGCGGGCCTTCAACAGGCGCTCGGTGCCCCGTTCGGCCATCAGCACCGTCGGCCGGCCGAGCGTGTGCGCGATGCCCAGCTCGAGGCAGACGTTGGGGTTCAACTCCGTCAGGTCAACGCTGACCAGCCTGGCGCGGCAGATCTCGTCCCAGATCGAGTGGATGATCTGCTGGCCTTCGGCCTCGTCACCGCGGATCGGCAGCAGCAAAGGGTCGAGCCGGGCCAGCATGCGTTGCAAGCCTTCGTGCGCGCGATTCGCGCCGGGGCGGAACGGCATCACCGCGAACCAGCGCCGCGGCATGGCATCGGGGTAGCTGCCGGGCCAGCGCGTGTGCAGGATCTCGTGGGCGTTGGCGCCGAGCGCGCCGTTGAAGGCCTGCACGGCGGCCAGGAACTGCGCAGCGTTGTCGCCGGCCTGGCGCATTGCAGCGACCGCGTGGCGGGCGAACAGGTTTTCGCCCTGGGCCAACAGCGAGCCGGCAGCGGCCAGGGTGGCCGGCAGGCTGCTCTGGCTGTCGGCAGCCTGCAGCCGGTACATCGCAGCATCGATCTCGTCGCGCAGCAGGGTCTTCAGCGCGGACGGACGGTCGTAGCGGGCCACGTTCTGCGCGATGTCGAAGGGCAACTCGGTGGCCTCGGGCGCGATCAATACCAGTTGGATGCCGCTGGCCAAGGCCATGCCGAGTTCGTAGAAAACCTGCGGGTGCAGATCGGCCAGATCGAACACCGCGACGTTGGCCGCGCACAAGTCGCGCCAGCGCTGGGTCGCGAAATCGGCGCCGTTCGGATCGGCTTTGGCCAGCTTCAAGGCCCGCGACCAGACCATCCCGTCGAGCGCGCGGTAGCTGCTGTCGGGGCCCGAGAAGAATACGTTGTTGGCGTGGCGGGCCATGTTGCCGCTGCCCCACACCGGCTGCGCCAACAGCAGGTGGCGGCGGCGCGCGAAGGCGAAGACTTCGGCCGCCAGGCCGCGCGCTTCGTCGCGCTCGATGCGCAGCAGCGCGTCGCTGTCGTCACCGGCTTCGCTGAGCCGCGTCGTCAGGCGTGCGATGCGCGCAAACAAATCCATCGCCGCTTCCATCGCCCCGGCGCCGGCGTTGCGCTGCGTGCCGCTCTGACCGGCATAGAGTTTCAGCGCCTGCAGGTCGGTCATCAAGCGCGCGGCGGCCGTGCCGGGCTTGGCGCCGGGGCCGCGCAGCGTCGGGTGGGCGACGCGCGGCAGGAACTCGGCCATCAGGCCGTCGATCTTGCTGCGATCACCCAGGATATCGGCCAGGCTGCGCGTGCCGCTGCCGCTGCCGCTGCGCGATGCATCGACCAAGCCGCCCAGCCGACCCATGAAGTCGTCGAGGCCGGCACTGCGATCGGGTTCGAGCGTCGGCTTGGCGCGCTCGAATTCCTGGCGCAGCACGCCGAACAGACCTGCGATGTCGTTGGGCACCGCAGGTGAGGGCAACGTGGCCGGCGCAGGCGGTGGCGGCTCGGCCGGTGGCGTGGCTTCACGCTCGGCGCGAGCACGCGCCTCGTCGCGCAATTGCGCATAGCGCAGGGCCAGATCGGCACCGCCGATCTGGTGGATGCGCCACAGCGTGTCCGACGAACCGCTGGATGAACCCGGTCGATGTCTGCGTGCCATGGCTTGCTCCCAGCTGCCGCTGATGGCAGGAAAATATCGGCGTTGGCCTTGGCCGCTGCAAGACCCAACACCGCGTGACCCCCACGTTTGCAAGCCGGTCGGCGAGGGCTGCACAGCAAAGTCCAGCAGGCGTGCCGCTTGCCCGCGGAAGACCGGGCCGCCGAGCAGGGCCGGGAGACTGTCCGGCGCGGGCGATTCACTTCACCACGGCCAGCCTCGCCTGGGCCAGCAAGCGCGTGGTGCCGTCGGCCGGCAAACCGTATTCGGCCAACACCGTCACGATCATGAGCGTGACAGCGGCTGAGGCGCTGAAAGCCATCAGGCGGACGATCCAGCTGGTCTTGTACATGGCAGGTCTCCTTGCGGCGGTGGATTGGGTTCTGAACTGTTTTCCTGAAACCCCCTCAGGTCTTTGGGTCTGCCCTTAAGTGTTCTGAATCCATGCCTGAAAGGCCGTCCGCGCTGGTACAAAGCGTCCAGGAGGAAGCTGCAATGACTGCGATTGCCTCGCCCGCTGAACTGCGCTTCGATGCCTGCGTGGTCCGCCGCGCCGAGCGCCAGTTGCTGGTCGGGGGCGAGCCGGCCAAGCTGGGTGCGCGTGCCTTCGACGTGTTGGTGGCGCTGATCGAGCACCGCGACCGCACGGTCAGCAAGAACGAACTGCTGGAGTTCGTCTGGCCCGGTCTGGTGGTCGAGGAGAACAACCTGCAGGTGCAGATCAGCAGCTTGCGCAAACTGCTCGGGCCGCAGGCCATCGCGACCATTCCAGGGCGCGGTTATCGCTTCACGGCGGCGCTGAGCGAGCAGGTCTCGAAGCTGCCGTCTGCTGCCGCGGCTGCCGCGCCACTGGCGGCACCGGGCCAAGCGGAGGCGACGCCGAGCAAGAACAACCTGCCCGAACTCCTGCCGCCACTCTACGGTCGGATTGCAGACCTCGCGCACGTGCGCGCGCTGCTCGACGAGCACCGCGTCGTATCGATCGTTGGCGCCGCGGGTATCGGCAAGACGCGGTTGGCGCAGGCCGTCGCGGACCAACTGCGAAACGCCTACGAAGACGGCGTATGGCTGGTGGAGCTGGCGGCGCTGTCCGACGGCGAGCTGGTTGCCACCGAGACGATCCGCGCGCTGGACTTGCCCCCGTCCCATGGTGAGGCTGCAATCCGGTCGATTGCGCACACGTTGCGCGCGCAATCGCTGCTGCTGCATGCTCGACAACTGCGAGCACCTGCTCGAAGCAGTGGCGGCGATGGTGGACGCCATCAGCCAGACAGCACCCCAGGTGCGGATCCTGCTCACGAGCCAGGAACCGTTGAAGACCGCGGCGGAACATGTCTATCGGCTGGGTACCTTGCCGGTGCCCGCACGCCCAGCGCTGGCCGACGTGCAAGCCAGCAGCGCGGTGCAGCTGTTCGTCGGCCGCGCGCAGGCCGCCACGCCAGGATTCGCGCTGACGGCGAGCAACGCCGCGGCCGTTGCCGAAATCTGCGTGCGGCTCGATGGCATCCCGTTGGCGCTGGAACTCGCCGCGGCACGCGTCCCGCTGCTTGGCATCGACGGCCTTCGCGAGCGCCTCGACGAGCGCTTGCAGATCCTCACGGGTGGCTCGCGGTTTGTCCTGCGGCGCCACCAGACACTGCGCGCGGCACTGGCCTTCAGCCACGGCCTGTTGTCAACCGACGAGCAGGCAGTCTTCCGGCGCCTTGGCGTGTTCGCGGGCAGTTTTGCAGTCGAGATCGCGCAGGAAGTCGCTGCAGACGAGACGATCGACGCCTGGAGCGTGCTCGATCATCTGGGCGCACTGGTGGACAAGTCGATGGTCGTCGCCGAAGGCGGCAAGTTCCCGCGCCTGCGTCTGCTCGAAACCACCCGCGCCTTCGCGCTGGAAAAGCTCGCCGAGTCCGCTGAGACGACATCGCTGCTCGGCCGGCATGCCCGCGCCATGGCGCGGCTGGTCTCACGCATGCACGACGAGTTCTGGCACCTGTCCGACCTGGACTGGCTGCCTCGCTTCGAACCCGACCTCGACAACCTGCGTGCCGCATTGACGTGGAGCCTGCGCAACGATCCGCAACTGGCGATCGTGCTCGCCGGCGACTCGCGGCCGCTGTGGCTCGAACTGGCTCTGCAGCCGGAGGCACTGCTTCATTGCGAGGCTGCCATCGCGCAACTCAGCGCGGCCACGCCACCGCGCGCGGCCGGCCGTCTGTGGTATGGCCTGGCAGGCGTACTGATCAATTCACGTCCGACAGAGTCAGCCGAGGCAGCGGTGCGGGCAGTCGAATTGCTGCGCGATGCCGACGATCCGGGCACCCTGGCAGCGGCGCTGATGACCGTCGCGCCGTGCGCCGCCTTGTCCGCGCCGCAGCAGGTTGACGCCTTGGACGAGCTGCGGCGCATCACGCGCCCGGACTGGCCGCCGCGGATGCGACTGCTGCTGCCCAACGCCAGCGCGCGGGCGCATCGCCTGGCCGGGCGCTATGCCGAGGCGCGCTGCGACTACGAAGTGTCACGCGATCTGGCGGCAAGCTGCGGTGCCTTTCGGTGGTGCAACGCGATGCAGGCCAACGTCGCCGACATTGCGCTGATCATGGGCGCCTTCGACGAGGCGATCGAGAGCTACCGCGAGTTGGCGCAGCGCATGGCGCCGCTGCGCGACAAGCTGTTCTACATGTTCGCGCTGGGCAGCCTGGCAACCGCGTTGCTCTTCGATTCGCAACCATCCGCCGCCCGCGAGGCGCTCGAGAAGGCCGCGCCGCTGATCGTTCGCTACGACCTCGGCGCCCGCTACGCCGCCACCGCGGCCTTGCTTGCCGCACAGGAGGGTCGCATGGCGGCCGCGGCGCAGTTGCTCGGCTACGGCGATGCAGCCTTCGACGCGCACGGGGTCGACGCGCCAGACCCGTCGGAGCTGCGTGCACGCGACCTGGCAGTGCGATGCATGGCGGCGAGCGCAAACCAGAGCGACATCGAGATGTGCAAGCGCATGGGTTCATCACTTGCAGTCGAGGAGGCGTATCGTCTTGCATTGGGAACCACGGGCCAGTGAACCCGTTCGATAACGCCGGCGGCGAGCACGCTGACACCCAAGGTACGGCCGCAGGCAGCGGCGCTGTCCTGGCGTCGTTCAATCCGCGTAGCGCTTCATCACGTACTCGCCCGGCGCATCGCCCAACGCGGCCTGCGCAGGCATCGGTCGGGCTGCCACACGCTTTTTCGAGTAGGCCTGCAGCCATTGGTGCCAGGCCGGCCACCAACTGCCCTCATGCCGCGGCGCCCGCTGCTGCCACGCCTCGTGGTCCAGCCAGGGGCTGTGCTCGGCGCGGCAGGCGATCTGGTAGTGGCGGTTGGCATGTCCCGGCTCGCTGACGATGCCCGCGTTGTGACCGCCGGAGGCCAGCACGAAGGTGATCTCGCTGTCGCACAGGTGATGCAGCTTGTAGACCGAGCGCCACGGCGAGATGTGGTCGCGCTCGGTGCCGACCAGGAACACCGGCAGCCGCACGTCGGCCAGCGAGACGGCGCGGTCGTCGACGCGGTAATTGCTCGTCGCCAGTGCGTTGTGCAGGTACAGCGCCGACAGGTACTCGTGGTGCATGCGTGCCGGCAGCCGCGTGGTGTCGGCGTTCCAGGCCATCAGGTCGGTGCGCTGCTCGCGCTCGCCCATCAGGTACTCGCGCATGCGCCGCGTCCACACCAGATCGCGCGAGTGCAGGAACTGGAACGAGCCGGCCATCTGCGAGCCCGAAAGGTAGCCCTGGCCGCGCGTGATCTCGTCCAGGTAGCCGACCTGACTCTCATCGATGAACAGGCCCAACTCGCCGGGTTCGGAGAAATCGGTCTGCGCCGCGAGCAAGGTCACTGAACGCAGCGGCGGCACGTCCTTGGCCTGCACGCAGCCCCCGTGGCGCGCGATCGCCGCCGCGGCAATCGCCAGCAGCGTGCCGCCGAGGCAGTAGCCCATCGCGTGCAGCGGCTGTGTCTGACCACGCAGCTTGCCTTCGAACTCACCAACAGCTCGCAGCGCATCGAACACGCCGAGATTCAGGTAGTCGTCCATCGACAGCTCGTGGTCGCTCGCGTCCGGGTTGCGCCACGACAGCATGTACACCGTGTGGCCCTGCTGCACCAGAAATCGCACCAGCGAGTTGTGCGGCGACAGGTCGAGGATGTAGTACTTCATGATCCACGACGGCACGATGAGCACCGGCTCCGGGTGCACGGTCTGGGTCTGTGGTGTGTAGCGCAAGAGTTCGATCAACCGGTTGCGCCAGACCACCTTGCCCGGCGTCACGGCGACGTCGCGGCCGACGGCGTAACGCGCCGCCTGCTCCTGCACCGCCGGATCGGGCAGGCCGGTGACGTCGCGCCACCAGTTCATGGCGCCTTGGATGAGGTGCGTGCCGCCGCTGTCGACCACGTCCTGCAGCACGACCGGATTGGTCGGCAGCCAATTGGCCGGCGTCATCATGCCCAGCCACTGGCGGGCAAAGAACTGCGTCTCCTGGGCATGGTGCGCGGCCATGCCGCGCATCTGCGCGGCCTCGCGCCAGAACGCCTCCTGGTTGCGAAAACCGTGGCGCAGCACGTTGAACGGCCATTGTGTCCACGCCGGGTGGCGAAAGCGCGGGTCGTCGTCGGCGGGGCCGACCGGGGTGTCGTCTTCGGCGCCTGACGTGCCACCCAGGGCCACGCGCGCGCTGTCGCGCGCCAATTGCGTGGCCAGGGCCGCCAGCTCCATCTGCCGCCCGGGCGACAGCGCGAGATGCCACGCCCAATCGGCCCAGGCCAGCGACAGAGACACGGGCGACAGGCCTCGCGTGTAGGGCGCGGCGGCAGCATGCAGTTGCCGGTCCAGGCGCTGCGTGGGCAATTCGTGGTTCATGCCTCGAGTCTGCGGGGGTGGTCGGCAATGGCGCTTGATTCAGCCCAAGGAATTCAGGCCGTGGTCGCCGCGCGTTGACTCGCCTCAATCGGCTGCAGGCGCCACTGCGAGACGATGCCACGATGCAATCGATCCTCGTAGCCTACGCCACCACCGAAGGCCAGACACGCAAGGTGGCCGAGTTTATCGCCGAGCGCCTGCGCATCCGCGGCCACCGCGTCGATGTCGTCGATGTCGCCACACCGGCCGCGCAGGAGGTCGGCGCCAGCTACCAGGCGGCATTCGTCGGCGGCTCGGTGCACTTCGACCGGCACCAGAGCACGCTGGTGCATTTTGTCAAGGCCAACCTGGCCTGGCTCAACGCCATGCCGACGGCGTTCTTCTCGGTCAGCATGGCCGCGGTGCACGACAGTGCAGGCGGGTTGGCGCACGCGCAGCACAGCGCAGACGAGTTCGTCGCGCACAGCGGCCTCACGCCGCTGCGTGTGCACCTTGTCGCCGGTGCTTTGAAGTACACGCGCTACGACTTCTTCAAACGCATGGTCGAGCGCCTGCTGCACAAGAACCTGCCCGGGGCGCAGGACACCGCGCAGGACCATGAGTACACCGACTGGACCGACGTCGAAGCGTTCGTCGATGGCTTTCTCGAGGCTGCAAAGCAGCGTGCCCACTGAAACCGAGGGCGTTGCCTCGGCCGTCAACGCGCGGCGCGTCGGGCGCGTCCCCAAGACGGCCGCCAAGCGGGTGAGCAAGGCCGTCGCGCAGACCGCCACCAAGACCTCGAACGCCGCGCGTCGCGTGGCGCGCAAGGCCCGGGCGACTGCCCAGGCTGCCTGACGGCCCATCGCGGCGCGTTCGGCGCGCCGAGACACCACGCACCGCCGGCCGGACCGGCGACCGCGGTTGTGCACAATCGCGGCGTGACCACGACGCACATTGCCGTTCTCGACGACGAACCCGACATCACGCAACTGATTGCGCGCTACCTCGGCGCGCAGGGCTTTCGTGTCTCGCAGTCTCACCGTGGCGCCGACTTGGAGGCGCTGATGCAGACCGACCCGCCGGCGCTGGTGCTGCTCGATCTGGGCCTGCCGGGCGAGGACGGTTTTGCGATTGCGCGCCAGTTGCGCGAGCACCACCGCTGTGGACTGGTCATCGTCAGCGGCCGCGGCGACGCGGTGGACAAGGTGGTCGGCCTGGAGGTCGGTGCCGACGACTACGTGACCAAGCCGTTCGATCTGCGCGAGTTGCTGGCGCGCATCAAGGCTGTGTTGCGGCGGCTCGAGCCCGTGGTGGCGGCAACAACGCCGGCCGCCGCGCCGGCCATCAGCGCGGGCTTTCGGTTCGCGCAGTTCACGCTCGAGCTGGCCGCGCGCCGTGTCGCCGATGCCGACGGCCGCGAGGTAGGGCTGACCGGCGGCGAGTTCGACCTGCTGGTGACGCTGTGCCGCCACGCCGGGCGTGTGTTGTCCCGGGATTTCCTGCTCGAGGCGACGCGGGGCCGAGAGGCCGGGCCGTTCGATCGCACGATCGACGTCCAGGTGGGTCGCCTGCGGCGCAAGCTCGAAGGCGACGCGCCGACGGGTAGGGTGATCATCAAGTCGGTGCGCGGCGCCGGCTATCTGTTGGCCGTACCGGTGGAACCCCGGTGAGCCCGCGCCAGATCAGCGACGACGCCGGTGCCTTCAGCGGCGCACTGTTCGAGGCCTGTCCCGATGCCGTGTTGCTGGTCGACAACCTTGGCCGCATCGTGCGCGCCAACAGCGTCGCGGCTGCGTTGCTCGGCTACTCGATCGATGAGCTGCAGCGCCTGGACATCGAAGCCCTGGTGCCCGACGCGGCACGCGCGCGCCACGGCGCCTCTCGCAGTGCCTACCAGGCCGCGCCGACGCGGCGGCCGATGGGCCTGCAGATGGACTTGTCGGCGCGGCGGCGTGACGGCAGCGAAATCATGGTCGAGATTGCGCTGAGCCCGATGCAGGCCGCCGGGCAGTCCTACGTGCTCGCAGCCATCCGCGGCATCGGCGAGTACCCGCGTGTCAAGCAGGCGATCCGGCGCGCCCGCCACGCCGAGTGCATTGCCCAGATGGGCCACCTGGCGGTGGACAGTCGCGACAGCCAGGCCGTGCTGCGCGAGGTGCCGCGCGCCGCAGCGCTGGCGCTCGATGCGCAGGCCGCGGCGCTGTTCGTGCTCGATCGCGAGGGCCGGCGCGTCGTTTGCGCCGGATCCTTCGGCGCGGCGCTGGCGCTGCCGCAGCGGCCCGAACTCACCTCGCGTGGGCTGTTGCGAGGCCCGTCGTCGTTGCCGGGCATGGCGCAGCGCCTGAGCGTGCCGGTGGCCGACCGCGGCCGCACTCGCCGGCGCGCTGGAGGTGCACGCCGGGCCCGATGCGGCGCTCGACGCGGATGCCGAACGCTTTGTCGAATCGCTGGCCAGCTTGGTCGCCACGGTGTTGCAGCGCCTGGCGTCGGAAGAGGCGCTGCAGCATGCGCAGCGCCTCGAAGCCGTGGGTCAGCTCACCGGCGGCATTGCGCACGACTTCAACAACCTGCTGACGGTGATCCAGGGCAACCTGCAGGTGCTCGAAGACCTGCCCGCGATCAGCGGCGATGCGCTGGCGCAAGACCTGGTGTCGGCCGCCACGCGGGCCTCGCGCCGTGGGGCCGAGCTGACCGCCAAGCTGCTCGCGTTCTCGCGGCGGCAGGTGCTGCAGCCGCGCGCCATCGAGCTCGATGCGATGCTGCAACCGCTGGCCGCGCTGTTGCGGCGCACGCTCGATACGCGCATCCGCATCGAGGTCGATGTGGCCGCCGACTGTCCGCCGTGCCTGGCCGATGCCGGGCAGCTCGAAGCCGCGCTGCTCAACCTGGCCATCAACGCGCGCGACGCCATGGCCGAAGGCGGCACGCTGCGCTTTTCTGCAGTGCGCTGCGCACAAACGCCAACGCCTGCCGACAACACGGCCTGGGGCCATGGCGGCGTCGCCTTGAGCGTGACCGACAGCGGCATCGGCATGAGCGACGCGGTGCTGGCGCGGGCCTTCGAGCCGTTCTTCACCACCAAGGAAGCCGGACGCGGCACCGGCCTGGGCCTGGCCACGGTGCATGGTTTCATCCACCAGTCCAAAGGCGTGGTGGCCTTGGACAGCCGCGTCGGCGAGGGCACGATGGTCACGCTGTACCTGCCGAGCCCGGACACGCCCGACACGGCGCAGCAGAACATGGCGCGTGCAGATGCGGCGGTGCCGCAAGGCCTGTCGGTGCTGCTGGTCGAAGACGAGCCCGAGGTGCTGCGCGTGGTGCAGGCCTTTCTCGCCCAGTGGCGCTGCCGCGTCATGGCCTGCTCGAACGCCGAATCGGCACTCGACGCGATGGCCGATGGGGCCGCGCACTTCGACCTGCTGCTCAGCGATGTCATGCTCGGCCACGGCCTGCGCGGTGACCAGTTGGCCGAGCGCGTGCGCAGCGCTGCGTCCGACGATGCCGGTGCTGCTGATGTCGGGCTATGCCGGCGAGATGCCGTCGCCACAGTGGCCGCTGCTGCGCAAGCCGTTCACGCGTGAGCAGCTGGCGCAGGCCGTGCTGCGCGTGATTTAGGGCGACGCTGAAGAAGTCCCCGCGGCTGCGCGGTCTGTCGCAGGCCCTACTGCAACGTTGCGCTCGAAGCACTGGCGTTGTCGTTGCCGACAAAGGCCACCAGGGCATCGACGTCCGGAATGTTGATTTCGCGCCGCGCGCCGTCGGCAAAACCGATCAGGTGCTGGCGCGCCAGTCGCGACAGGGCCCGGCTCACCGATTCGAGCGTCATGCCCAGGTAGTTGCCGATCTCGGCGCGTGTCATGCGCAGCGTGATGTGGTCGGTGCGCAAGCCGCGCTGCGCCAGCGCGTCGGCCATCAGGCGCAGGAACTCGGCGACGCGGGCGTCGGCCGACAGCGTGGTCAGGGCCATCAGGCTGTCGCGGTCACGGCTGATGACGCGGCTCATCTCGGCGTGCAGCAGTGCCATCAACGGCGGGTGCGCGGCGCAGGCGGCGAGCAACTGGTCGTAGCGCAACGCCCAGATCTCGCCGGTGTCCAGCGCCACGGCGTCGCAGCGATAGCGGCCGCCGGCCATGCCGTCGAAGCCCAGCCAGTCGCCGCGGAACTGCAGGCCCACGACCTGGGCGCGGCCGTCGGCGGCACTGTTGACGATCTTGCAGCAACCCGTGTTGAGCACGTAGAGCTGCGTGAAGTCGTCGCCACAGCGGTAGATCGTTTCACCCGCGTGCACGACGCGGCGTTGCACCGGCACCCGTTCGGCCACCAGCGCCAGCATCTCGGCCAATCGCTTGGCTTCATGGCGCGCTTCGCTGCGCTCGTCGCGGCGGACGGGGGTGGCCGAGACTTCGTCGTTGCAGAGGACGGGAGCGGTGTCGTTCAGCATGGTGGTCTCCTGTGAAATTGCTTGCAGTCTGCGCAGCGGCGTGCAATGGCGTGCGACAGGCCGGTGTCGCTGTGTGAACGGTTTGTGAACGGCAGGCAGGCGGGGCGTTTTTGACGCAGCGCAAGGGCCGCGACGGGCCAGGCATTGAGGATTCGTCCCGTGAGCCCGACCTTCCAACGCCGTTTGCTGGCCTCGGCCGAGATCGATGCTGCCGATGCGCGCGCCCTGGTCGATTCAGCCCGCGCCTTGAAGCTTGGCGCTGCGGACGTCGGGGCGCGGTTGCGCGGCAAGAACATCGCCTTGCTGTGCGCCGAGCCCGACGGCGAGTGCGCGCGCCGCTTCGACGCCGCCGCATCGGCGCTGGGCGCAAGGGTGGCCCACATCACGGCAACACCTGTCTGGTTGCGCGACGAGCCGCCGATGGCCGCCCAGACGGCCCGTCTGCTCGAGAACCTCTACGACGCCGTTGATTGCGAAGAGCTGCCCAACGGCTTTGCGCAGCGCCTGCGAACGCAACTGGGCGTGCCGGTGTTCGACGGCGTGGCGCGCGACGACCATCCGCTCTATGCGCTGTTGCCCGAGGTGGCCGACAGCGGCCGCGCGCCGGATGACGACGACCGGCGCGCCTTGCTGCAGGCGGTGCTGCTGGGCGGCATGACGTGACGGCCAGTGCGAGCACATTGCTCGACGATCCGCTGGAGGCGGCGCGCTTCACGCGCTTCGAGAGCGATCGTTCAGTCGCCGAATCGTCGCTGCATCTGTCGGGCCTGCACTGTGCGGCCTGCGCGGCGCTGATCGAAGCGGCGCTGTTGGCGGTGCCCGGCGTGCTGACGGCGCAGGTTCACTACGCCGCATCGCGCGCCACCGTGCGCTGGCAGCCGGCGCACACGCGGGCCTCGGCATTGGTCGATGCGGTGCGCGACGCGGGTTATGGCGCGCTGCCGGACACCGCTGCCGCGGCACGCACATTGCGCCGCGCCGAGCAGCAGCAACTGTTGTGGCGGCTGTTCGTGGCGGCCTTCTGTGCCATGCAGGTGATGATGCTGGCCGTTCCCGTCTATGTGGCGGACACCGGCACGTTGGCCAGCGACCTGCGGCAACTGCTGCAGCGCTCGGCGTGGATGCTGACGCTGCCGGTGATGCTGTTTTCGGCGACACCGTTCTTCACCTCGGCCTGGAAAGCGCTGCGTTCGCGACGCCTGGGCATGGACGTGCCGGTGGCGCTCGGCGTCGCCGTGGCGTTCGTGGCCTCCAGCGGCGCGGCGTTCGATCCCGGTGGCGTGTTCGGCGACGAGGTGTACTTCGATTCGGTGACGATGTTCGTCAGCTTCCTGCTCGCCGGCCGCTGGCTGGAACTGCGCGCGCGGCACCGTGCCCTGGAGGCGATCGAACGGCTCGCGCTGGCGCCGGCGCGCAGGGCGTGGCGTTTGCGTGCCGACGGCGAGATCGAGGCGGTGAGCGCCGAACGTCTTGTGCCCGGTGACCGCGTGCGCGTACCGATGGGCGAGGCCTTTGCGGCCGACGGCGTCATCGACACCGGACGCACCAGCGTCGACGAGTCGCTGCTCACCGGCGAGTCGCGGCCGGTGGACAAGGCGATCGGCGCGCTGGCCGTGGCCGGCAGCGTGAACCTGGGTGCACCGGTGGTGCAGCGCGTCGAGCGCGTCGGCGCCGACACGCGCTACGAGCAGATCGCGGCGCTGATGCGCGAGGCATTGACGCGCCGGCCCGAGGCCGTTCGCGTAGCCGATCGCATGGCTGGCCCGTTCCTGGCCGTCGTGCTGCTGCTGGCGTTGGGGGCCGCGCTGGTGTGGTCGCAGATCGAGCCGTCGCGCGCGGTCTGGATCGCGGTTTCGGTGCTGATCGTCACCTGTCCCTGTGCGCTGTCGCTGGCCGCGCCGTCGGCGCTGCTCTCGGCAACCTCGGCGCTGGCCCGGCGCGGCGTGCTGCTGCGCCGTGTCGAGGCGCTCGAGACACTGGCCCGCGTGCAGCATGTGATGCTCGACAAGACCGGCACGGTGAGCGCAGCGACACCGCTGTTTCGCAGTGCCCATGCGCTCGGCGTGCAGGGCGACGCGGCTGCGTTGAGCGCACTGACCCGACAGGCCGTGTCGCTGGCCGCGTGGTCCAGCCATCCCTTGTCACGGGCACTCGTGGCGGCCCATCCGAACCTCGGTGCCGAGACCTGGCGCGACGTGCGTGAAGTACCGGGCTGCGGCATCGAGGCGCTCGATGCGCAGGGCCGGCGCTGGCGCCTCGGATCGGCAAACTGGCTCGGCGCTGCCGATGCGGCGCATACCGATACCGCGCTGTGCTTCGGCCCGGCCGGTGAGCCGCGACTGGCCTTTCGATTCGACGAGACCCTCGCCGACGACGCGCTGCAAGCGGTGGACGCATTGCGGCAACAAGGGCTGTCCGTCACGCTCGTCTCCGGCGATACGCCGGCCCGTGTGCAGCGCCTGGCCGAACGCCTGGGCATCGGCAGCGCATTGGCGGCGGCAACGCCCGAGCGCAAGCTTGCGCTGTTGCGTGCGCGCCAGGCCCAGGGCGAGGTGGTGGCGATGGTCGGCGACGGCGTCAACGATGCGCCGGTGCTGGCCCAGGCCGACGTGTCCTTCGCCCTGGCGCATGGCGCGCAGATTGCGCGCAGCGCTGCCGATGCGGTGCTGCTCGATGGGCGCGTCAGCGAGGTGGCGGGCGCGGTGCAACTCGCACGCCGCACGGTGCGCGTGATGCGCCAGAACCTGGCCTGGGCCGCGCTCTACAACGCCGCCTGCGTGCCGCTGGCGCTGATGGGTTACCTGCCGCCGTGGGCTGCGGGCCTGGGCATGGCGGCCAGTTCGGCATTCGTCGTTCTCAACGCGATGCGGCTTCATAGGTAGTTCGTGGACATCCTCTTCCTGCTGATCCCGCTGTCGTCGCTGCTGGTCCTGGGCATCGTCGGCCTGTTCGCGTGGGCGTTGCATCGAGGCCAATTCGACGACCTCGACGGCGAGGGCGAACGCATCCTGCTTGACGAATCGCAAGGGCGCGACATGTCCGCTGGCGAAAAATCCACTTCAGTCTGACGAGGAGAATTTGCGATGGCAGGCAAGGGTTCATCAACAACAGCGGTCTACGAAGACAGCAGCGTTCGCGCCTTTTCGCTGGCCGCCGTGCTGTGGGGCGTGGTCGGCATGCTGGTCGGCGTCATCATCGCCTCGCAGCTGGCCTGGCCCGAACTCAATTTCGGCATCCCATGGCTGAGCTACGGCCGACTGCGGCCGCTGCACACCAACGCCGTGATCTTCGCATTTGGCGGCTGCGCGTTGATCGCCACCTCGTACCACGTCGTGCAGCGCACCTGCCAGACCAAGCTGTTTGCGCCGAAGCTGGCGATGTTCACCTTCTGGGGCTGGCAGGCCGTGATCGTGCTGGCCGCGATCACGCTGCCGCTGGGCATCACGCAGAGCAAGGAGTACGCCGAGCTCGAGTGGCCGATCGATCTGTTGATCGCCGTCGTCTGGGTGTCGTACGCGATCGTCTTCTTCGGCACCATCGGCCGACGCAAGGTGCGCCACATCTACGTGGCCAACTGGTTCTTCGGCTCCTTCATCATTGCCGTGGCGCTGCTGCATATCGTCAACAGCGCGGCCCTGCCGGTGAGCTGGACCAAGAGCTACAGCGCCTATGCCGGCGTGCAGGATGCGATGGTGCAGTGGTGGTACGGCCACAACGCGGTCGGTTTCTTCCTCACCGCGGGCTTTCTCGGGATGATGTATTACTACATCCCCAAGCAGGCCGAGCGGCCGGTGTATTCATACCGTTTGAGCATCGTCCACTTCTGGGCGCTGATCTTCACCTACATGTGGGCGGGGCCGCACCACCTGCACTACACGGCGCTGCCCGACTGGGCGCAGTCGGTGGGCATGATCTTCTCGCTGGTGCTGCTCGCGCCCTCGTGGGGCGGCATGATCAACGGCATCATGACCTTGAGCGGTGCGTGGCACAAGCTGCGTGACGACCCGATCCTCAAGTTCCTGATCGTCAGCCTGTCCTTCTACGGCATGAGCACGTTCGAGGGCCCGATGATGTCGATCAAGACGGTCAACGCCTTGTCGCATTACACCGACTGGACCATCGGCCACGTGCACAGTGGTGCGCTCGGCTGGGTGGGCCTGATCAGCATGGGTGCGCTCTACCACCTGATCCCGCGCCTGTACGGCCGCACCGAGATGTTCAGCAAGCGCGCCATCGAGGTGCACTTCTGGATCGCCACCATCGGCATCGTGCTCTACATCGCCGCGATGTGGATCGCCGGCGTGATGCAGGGCCTGATGTGGCGCGCGGTCAACCCGGACGGCACGCTCGTCTACAGCTTCGTCGAGAGCGTCAAGGCCACGTACCCGTTCTACGTCATTCGCCTGCTCGGTGGCCTGCTCTACCTGGGCGGCATGTGCCTGATGGCCTGGAACGTGGTCATGACAGTGCGCAGCGGCAGGGCGTTGGCCGCACCGATCCCGGCCGTAGCAATGGCGCACGCCTGAAGGAGGGGCACATGGCCAACCAAGAACACACACCGACCGGTCACGAGAAGATCGAGACCAGCAACTTCCTGATGATCGTGCTGATCCTGATCACCGTGGCGATCGGCGGCATCGTCGAGATCGTGCCGCTGTTCTTCCAGCGCTCGACGACCGAGGCCGCACCGGGGCGTCAAGCCCTACACGGCGCTGCAGCTTGCCGGCCGCGACGTCTACGTGCGCGAAGGCTGCTACAACTGCCACTCGCAGATGATCCGACCCTTCCGCGCCGAGACGCTGCGCTACGGCCCGTACTCGACCGCCGGCGAGTTCGTCTACGACCGGCCGTTCCAGTGGGGCAGCAAGCGCACCGGCCCCGACCTGCAGCGCGTCGGCGGCAAGTACAGCGACGAGTGGCACCGCGTGCACCTGATCAACCCGCGCGATCTGGTGCCCGAATCGAACATGCCGGCCTATCCGTGGCTCGAGCGGGCGACGGTGGATGCTGCCGAAATGCCGGTCAAGCTGACCGCGCTGCGTCGGCTGGGCGTGCCCTACAGCGACGCTGAGGTCGAGCGGCGCTGCCGAGGCGGTCAAGGGCAAGTCCGAACTCGAGGCGCTGATCGCCTATCTGCAGGTGCTCGGCACCGCCGGCCCGGCGCTGAAGAAATAACGAGGGAATCGAGATGGACATCAACGACATCCGCAGCGCCGTCACGGTGCTTGGGCTGGTGCTCTTCCTGGCGCTCGTGCGCTGGGTCTTGGGCAGCGCGGCGGCGCAGCGCGTTCGACGCGGCGGCGATGCTGCCGTTCGAGGGTGAAGAGGAGCACGGACATGAGTGACTTCTCGAGCGGCGCCTGGTCGTGGTTCGTCGCCGCAGCCACGGTGCTTGGGCTCGTCTTCTGTGTATTTCTGCTGGTCGTTGCGGCGCGCCGGCGGGTCGTCGGCAAGGTCGATGACAACACCACCGGCCATATCTGGGACGAAGACCTGCGCGAGCTCAACAACCCGCTGCCGCGCTGGTGGATGGGCCTGTTCGTGATCACCGTGGTCTTTTCGGTGCTCTACCTGATCCTGTATCCCGGCCTGGGCTCGGCCAGCGGCTCACTGAACTGGACCAGCAGTGGTCAGTACGACAACGAACAGGCCAAGGCGCGCGAAGCGTTGGCGCCGGTGTATGCGCGCTTTGCCGACATGGACGAGAAACAGCTCGCCGCCGACACGCAGGCCATGGGCATCGGCGAACGCCTGTTCCTCAACAACTGCGCCGCCTGCCACGGCTCGGACGCGCGCGGCAGCAAGGGCTTCCCGAACCTGACCGACAACGACTGGCTGTGGGGCGGCAGCTTTGCCGACATCCAGAAAACCATCACCGAAGGCCGCAACGGCGTGATGCCGCCGATGGCGGCGGCGGTGGGCAGCGGCGACGACGTGCGCAATGTCGCGCAGTACGTGCTCAGCCTGTCGGGCGGCCCGCACGACAGCGTGTCGGCGCAGCTCGGCCGCAGCAAGTTCACCGTCTGCGCAGCTTGCCACGGCATCGACGGCAAGGGCAACACCGCCCTCGGTGCGCCCAACCTCACCGACCCGATCTGGCTGCACGGCTGGGGTGAAGAGGCCATTGCGGCGATGGTCAACGGCGGCAAGAACAACGTCATGCCGGCGCAAGGCAGCCGCCTGACGCCCGAGCAGATCAAGGTGCTGGCGGCGTATGTGTGGCGCCTCTCGAACGGCGGCGCCGCGAAGGTGGCCACCAACCCATGACCGCGCCGGCCGCGGCAAACGCGGGTGAAGAAAAGATCGTCTGGCTTTACGAGAAGCAGAAGAAGATCTACCCGCGCGCCGTCAGCGGCTGGTTCGCCGGCTGGCGCTGGGCCCTCGTCTGGGCCACGCAGCTCGTCTTCTACGGCATCCCCTGGCTCGAATGGAACGCGCGCCAGGCGGTGCTGTTCGATCTGGCGGCGCGCCGCTTCTACATCTTCGGCTTCGTCCTCTATCCGCAGGACTTCATCTACCTGACCGCGCTGCTGCTGATCAGTGCCTACGCGCTGTTCCTGTTCACGGCAGTGGCCGGCCGCCTGTGGTGCGGCTACGCCTGCCCGCAAACCGTCTATACGGAAATCTTTCTCTGGATCGAGCGCCACTTCGAAGGCGACCGCATGAAGCGCATGAAGCTCGATGCGGGGCCGTGGAGCGCCGAGAAAGTGCTGCGCAAAGGCGGCAAGCAGGTGGCCTGGGTCACGCTGTCGCTGTGGACCGGCTTCACCTTCGTCGGCTACTTCACGCCGATCAAGCAGTTGTGGGGCGAGGCGTTCACGCTGGGCTTCGGACCCTGGGAATGGTTCTGGGTGTTGTTCTACGGCCTGGCGACCTACGGCAATGCCGGCTTCCTGCGCGAGCAGGTCTGCAAGTACATGTGCCCGTATGCGCGCTTCCAGAGCGCGATGTTCGACAAGGACACGCTGATCATCACCTACGACGCCGAGCGCGGCGAGCCGCGCGGCATGAAAGGGCGCAAGGGCCGCGACACCGACCTCAAGGCCGCCAACCTCGGCCACTGCATCGACTGCGAGCTGTGCGTGCAGGTCTGCCCGACCGGCATCGACATCCGCAAAGGGCTGCAGTACGAATGCATCGGCTGCACGGCCTGCATCGACGTCTGCAACGGCGTCATGGACAAGATGCAGTACCCGCGCGGCCTGATCCGCTACGACACGCAAAACGGTTTGCAGCAGCACCTTTCGCGCGGCGCCGAGTGGAAGCGCGTGCTGCGGCCGCGCGTGCTCGTCTACACGGCGATCCTGGTGCTGGTGGCCGCCGGCGTGCTGGCCAGCCTGGTGCTGCGCACGCCGTTCAAGGTCGACGTGGTGCGCGACCGCGGTGCGCTGGCGCGCATCGTCGAAGAAGGCCGCATCGAAAACGTGTACCGCCTGCAGATCATGAATGCGAGCGAGCAGCCGCAGCGTTTTCGCGTCGCCGTCGGTGGCCTCGAGGGCGCCCGGGTGGTCGGCGCGGCGGCGGTCGACGTCGGCCCGGCCGAGGCGCGCTGGGTACCGCTGGCAGTGCAGGTGCCGGCAGCGTCGGCCAAAGCGGCCGGTGGCGGCGCGCATCGCATCGATTTCGAGATCACGCAACTGGCAGAAAACGACAGCGACAGCCGACAGATCAGCGAACGCTCGACTTTCGTCGTGCCGCGCTGAAGTCAACCCAGGAGACCCGAACCATGAACCGCGACCACAACGACCACAACATGGAAGGTGCGCCGTGGTGGCGCCATGGCATGGTCTGGCTTGTCATCGGCGGCCCCGCGGCCGTGGTCGTGGCCGGCTTTGCCACGCTGGCCATTGCCATCGCTTACCCGGACCCGGTGCTGTCGACGACCCGCGCTGATGCAGCGCATGCGCCCGCCGTGCAGGCCCGCAACCACGTGTCGGAAAGCCCCAAGCTCGCTCCGCTCGCGCCCCCCGAGGGGAGCTCCGGCCGCTTGGGGCGGCCCGGCGCTGGCCGGACGGCTACGAAGTGATGCGCACGACGCTGCAGGTCCTCTGGCCGGCGTTCGTGGCCGCCGGCATCCTGGAATTGCTGGTCTTCGCACATGTCGACCCCGCCGACGTGCGCACGCTGGCCGGCACGCCGATCGAGCTGTCGCGCCAGGCTGTCTACACGCTGTCGTTCTTCGGCTTCTGGGCAGTGATCGCTGCGGCGGGCGCGGTCAGTTGCTGGTTGCAGCAGCGCACGAATCCATAGCGCGTGGTCGCCATGACGCGTGCTCGAGCGAGGCGCGACCGGGTACTGGCTTAGGGCAACGCTGAAAAAGCCCCTCGCGGCGCGCGCATCCCTGCTTTGGGCGGTCCGCGGCGTTGCAAATCCTCGCCATAGCGGGGGCTATGGCTGTGTTTTGCGCCTTGCGGCCCATCCCAAACCAGGGCGCGCGCATCCACGGGGACTTCTTCAGCGTTGCCTTAGAGCGCACGCTCTAGGGAAAACCCCGCAATTGGGGTGCACCCTCTACGACTTGTCGGCACAGTGGCTGCATTCCTGATTGGAAGCAGTCCGCGAACAGCGGGTCTCACGGTCGGGTAGCGCAATTTCAACCAACCGGAGTCAAGCATGTCCACCAAGAACCTTTCCAGCGTTGCCACCGATGTCATCGCAGCCTATGGCATCACCGCGACCAATGTCATCAACACCTACCGCTTCGGCGGTGAGCGCATCGTCGATTTCGTCGACGAGCGCTTTGCCTCGGCCGTCAACCGCGGCGCGTCGGCGCTGCGCAAGGATGCTCCGCTCGAACCTGATCGGCACCCAGCAACGCGTCAGCGGCTACTACGTCAAGGGCGTTCATTTCGGCACCGAGCGTGCGCAAAGCGTCGTCGGCGCGGCCGTTGATCTGGCCACCAAGGGCGTCAGCATCGTGGCCGCGAACGCCGAGCGCTTCGATCGTGCCGCGAACCTGAACGCGCTGGACACGTTGAACCGGGTGGTCCTGCCTGCGGCCCATGTCGTCAGCATGGTGGCCGAGCGCATCGAGGAAGGCAGCAGCAAGCTGGTCAGGCGTGTCGCCGGCAAGCCGGTGCCGGCCAAGGCCGTCGCCACGCGCAAGCTGAACGCCGCGACGCGCAAGGCCGCGGCGACGCGCAAGCGCGTCACCAAGACGGCCACCAAGCGGGTGAGCAAGGCCGTCGCCGAAAACCGCCACCAAGACCTCGAACGCTGCGCGCCGCGTGGCGCGCAAGGCCCGCAAGAGCGCCTGACGGTCCCAACGGCGCGTTCGGCGCGCCGCGACCCCATGCACCCGCGGGCCGCCGGCGTCACCGTTGACGCCGGGGGCCCGCGGTCCTTGGATGGAGGCGGGGCCGCCGAGCACAGGCAGTTCGGCCGCGTCTGACGAGGATCAAGGCGACTCGCAGCTTCGGTGTGCACAGTGCGGTCATGAACCGCGCTGTCTTCAGCCCCGACCTGCTGCGCCGCCTCGACACCAACGGTCCGCGATACACGTCCTATCCGACGGCAGACCGCTTTCACGAGCTGCACACGGCGGCGCACTACGAAAAGGCGCTGGCCGCGCGCGCGGTGCAGGCGCGTCTGAACATCGCGCCACCGCTGGCGATCTACGTCCACCTGCCGTTCTGCGAATCGGTCTGCTACTACTGCGCCTGCAACAAGGTGGTGACCCGGCACCATGAGCGCGCGGCCGAATACCTCGACGCGCTGGAGCGCGAGATTGCGCTGCATGAACAGGTGCTGGGCGTTCGGCAACGGATCACGCAGCTGCACTTCGGCGGCGGCACGCCGACCTTCCTGAGCGACGCCGAACTGTCGCGCCTGATGGCAGCGATCGGTCGGGCCTTCGACCTCGCGCCCGACGCCGAGTGTTCGATCGAGGTCGATCCGCGCACGGCCACCCACGATCGTCTCCACCACCTGGCGGCCCTCGGCTTCAACCGCATCAGCTTCGGCGTGCAGGATTTCGACCCCGACGTGCAGCAGGCGGTGCACCGCGTGCAACCGTTCGAGCAGGTCGAGGCGCTGATGCAAAGCGCGCGGCTGATCGGCTTTGCCTCGATCAATGTCGATCTGATCTACGGTCTGCCCCGGCAACGGCCCGACAACTTCGCGCGCACGATCGAGCGTGTGATCGCGCTGGCGCCCGACCGCATTGCGCTGTACGGCTATGCGCACCTGCCCGAGCGTTTCAAGCCGCAGCGGCGCATCGTCAGCGCCGAACTGCCCGATGGTGCAGCGCGCCTGGCCATGCTCGGCCACGCGATCGAGGCCTTTGCCGCCGCCGGCTATGACTACATCGGCATGGATCACTTCGCACGGCCCGATGACGCGTTGGCGATTGCCAAGCGCGAGGGCCGCCTGCACCGCAACTTCCAGGGCTACACGACGCAGCCCGAGTGCGACCTGCTCGGCCTGGGCGTCTCGGCGATCGGACGCGTCGGCGCCACGCATGCGCAGAACGCGAAGACGCTCGACGCCTACTACCACGCCATCAACGAGGGTCGCTTCGCCACCGTGCGCGGGCTCGAACTCGACGCCGACGATCTGCTGCGGCGCAAGATCATCATGGACCTGATGTGCCGCGGCCGCTTCGACTTTGCCGAGGTGCAGGCCGAATTCGGTGTCGATGTGCCGCAGCACTTCGCCGAGGAGCTGAAGCGCCTGGCGCCGCTGGCCGCGCATGACCTGGTGCGCCTGCACGACGACGCGGTGCTGGTCACCACCGCCGGCTGGTACGTGGTGCGAGCCGTGGCGATGGTGTTCGATCGCTATGTGAACAGCAGCATGTCGCGCGATCGCTTCTCGAAGCTCGTTTGATGCAGGGCGAAGCGCTGATCGTCGCCGCTGGCCTGATGGGCCTGGCCGGTTTGCCGCACTGCGCCGCGATGTGTGCAGCGCCCTGCGCCGCCGTGGCACGCGGCGGCGCCGCATCGCAGCCGCTGTTCCAACTCGCGCGGGTCGCCGGCTATGCGGCCGGCGGCGCCGTCGCGGCGTGGAGCGTCGGCGCGTTGCGCGAAGGCCTGGCGTTGGCGCCGGTGTTGCGCCCGCTGTGGACGCTGCTGCACCTGGCTGCACTGGCCTGCGGCTTGTGGATGCTGTGGCGCGGCCAGTGGCCGGCGTGGCTGCAGCGCAGCGCCGCGCCGGCGCCGCAACTGCCGGGCTCGTGGCAGCGCATCGTCATCGGCCCGGCGCGCAGCGCCTGTGCCGGCGCGCTTTGGATTGCGTGGCCTTGCGCGTTGTCGCAATCGGCCCTGCTCGTCGCTGCCTTGGCGTCGACACCGGAACAGGGCGCCGCGGCCATGGCCGTGTTCGCGGCCGCGTCCTCACCCGCGCTGTGGCTGGGCCCGGCCTTGATGCGGCGCTTCGGCAGCCTGGCGCGCGGGCAGGGCGCGCTGGCGGCCAGCTGGCCGGTGCGCACGGCCGGCGCCCTGATCGCGATCGGCTCGGCGTCGGCATTGATGCATGGTCTGTGGACGCGCTTTGTCGCCTGGTGCGCGTGAAGAGGGCTCAGCGGAACAGCAGCGTCACCAACCCCAGGCTCAGCACCGGGAACAACAGCAACAGGATGACGCGCAACACATCCCAGGCCAGGAACGGAAACACGCCCTTGTAGGTCTCGCTCATCGGCACATCGGGCGCCAGGTTGTTGACCACGTACACATTCAGCCCGACCGGCGGCGCGATCAGGCCGATGCCCACCGTCATCAGCACCAGGATGCCGAACCAGATCGCCTTGGGCTCTGCGGCCAGGCCCCACAGGTCCAGGCTCATGATCGTCGGGAAGACCACCGGGATGGTCAGCAGCAGCATCGACAGCTCGTCCATCACGCAGCCGAGCAGCACGTAGAAGGCGAGCACGGCAGCGACGATGACCAGCGGCGGCACCTGGAGGTGGCCGACCCAGTCGGCGAGTGCGGCCGGCATCGCGGTCAGCGCCAGCGAGGCATTCATCATGTCGGCGCCGAGAAAGATCATGAACACCATCGCCGTGGTCGACGCCGTGCCGAGAAGGCTTTGCCGGATGCCGTGCAGGTCGATCTCGCGCTGGGCCAGGCCGGCGACGAGCGTGGCGATGGCGCCGACGGCCGCGCCCTCGGTGGGCGAGAACAGGCCGGCATAGATGCCGCCGAAGACGATGACGAAGATGGCCACGATCGGCCAGATGCCCGACAGCGCCTGCCAGCGCTCGGGCCAGGGTACCGCTTCGCTGGGCGTGGCCAGATCGGGGCGCACGCGGCAGTAGATGCCGATCACCGCCACATAGCCCAGCATGGCCAGCACGCCGGGCACCAGCGCCGCGGCAAACAGCTTGGCGATGTTCTGTTCGGTCAGGATGGCGTAGACCAGCAGCGGCACCGACGGCGGAATCAGGATGCCGAGCGTGCCGCCGGCGGCCAGCGCGGCCGTCGACAGCCGTCCCGAGTAGCCGTGAGCCTTCATCTGCGGGTAGGCGACCTGCGTGATCGTGGCCGCGGTGGCCACCGACGAGCCGCAGACCGCGCCAAAGGCGCCGGCCGACAGGATCGAGGCCATGCCCAGCCCGCCGCGGACATGGCCGACAAAGGCCGCGGCGGCATCGAACAAGGCCTTGGACAGGCCGCCCCGAGTGGCGAACTGGCCCATCAGTAGGAACAGCGGGATGACGCTCAATTCATAGACCGTCAGCCGCGCCACGGCACTGCCCTTGAGCAGGTTGAGCAGCGCCATGTCGTTGCTCATGGCCCAGTAGCCGAGCGCGCCGGGGATGAACATGGCCGCCGCGATCGGCACGCGCAGCGCCATCAGCGCCAGCATGCCGGCAAACATCGACAGGCCGATCGCGGTCGGCGTCATGGCGGTGCGTTGCGCAGCAGGCGCGCCGCCTGCACGACGGCGATCAGCGCCGCCAGCGCCAGGCCCGGCGCCAGCGAGGCATACACCCACCACATCGGCAGGCCCATGATCATCGACGTCTCGTGGGCCTCGCGCACGGCCAGCGCACCGATGCCGGTGCGCCACGCCAGCAGGGCGCACATCAGCGCCATCAGCAGGGCGCCGATGGCATCGAGCAGCCGGACCTGCCGCGCCCGCAGGCGCTGGGTGAAGAAGTCGACGATGATGTTGGCGCCCTCGAGCTGGCACCAGGGCAGGCACAGCGAGATGCACAAGGCGATGCCGAACTGCGTGATCTCGACGTCGCCGGGAATCGGATAGCTGGCCAGCGAGCGGCCGGCGATGCTGACGACGACCAGCAGCGCCACCGCCAGCGCCGCCAGCACGCCGACGAGCGCGAAGGCCATCGCCAATCGACGCAGCTGCTTGTCCATGGCCCAGGGCGCTCCCATTGCGCAAAAAAAAGCGCCGGCCGCGCCGGCGCTGCGTTCATCGCCGCATCACTTGCGGTACTTGACCAGCAGGTCGCGCGCGTCCTGCAGCATCTGCTTGCCGGGCAGGCCGCGTTTGTCCATGTCGTCGACCCATTCGTCGACCAGCGGTGCCGCGGCCTTGGCCCAGCGATCGGTCTCGTCGGCCGACAACAACGTGAAGGTGTTGCCGCGGTCGGTGGCGGTCTTGCGGCCGACGGCCTGGCTGTCGTCCCAGGTGCGGCCGATCTGCCTGGAAAGCGCCGCGCCGCTGTTGCTGTCGATGACCTTCTTCAGGTCGGCCGGCAGCGAGTCGTACTTGGCCTGGTTCATCGCGAAGATGAAGCCGGCGCTGTACATCGCCGGACGCGAGGCATCGGTTTCGGTGTGGTACTTGACCAGTTCCTGCAGCTTGAACGCGGGGATCACCTCCCACGGCAGCACGAAGCCGTCGATGGTGCCCTTGCTGACCGCATCGGCCACCGCCGGCACCGGCATGCCGACCGGCGTGGCGCCGAGCTTGGCCAGCAGCTTGTTGGTCTGCCGCGTCGGCGCGCGCAGCTTCAGGCCCTTGAAGTCATCGAGCGTCTTCACCGGCTTGCTGGTGGTGTGCACATAGCCTTCGTCGTGAACCCAGGTGGCCAGGACCTTGGTGCCCGGGAATTCCTTGCTGGCGTACTTCTGCATGAAGTCCCAGGCCGCGCTGGCGCCGGCCTCGGCCGAGTTGGTCATGAAGGGCAGTTCGAAGACTTCCATCGTCGGGAAGCGGCCGGCGGTGTAGCCCGGAAGCGTGATGACGAGATCATCGACACCGTCCTTGACGCGGTCGACGAGCTGCGGCGGCGAGCCGCCGCCCGACATCGCCGGCAGCAACTGGCACTTCATGCGGTTGGCGGACTCGGCGGCGATCTTGTCGCACCAGGGGCCGATCACTTTCACCGACGCCATCGCCTGCGGCGGCCAGATGTGGTGGAACTTGAGTGTCACGTCCTGCGCGGCGGCCGGCAGGGCCGCGGCGGCGATCAAGGCAAGGGCAAGGCGTTTCATCAGCAGGTCTCCTCGGCGGTTTACTTCCAGACTTCGGCTGCGGTTTCGACCACCAATCGCAGTTTGGCGCGCTGCGCTTCAACGGCAATGTTATTGCCATGGACGGTGCTCGAAAATCCGCATTGGGGGCTCAGGCAGAGCTGATCGAGCGGTGCGTATTGCGCGGCCTCATCGATGCGGCGCTTCAGCGTGTCCTTGCTCTCCATCTCGCCGAACTTGGTGGTCACCAGGCCGAGGACCACGGTCTTGCCGGGCTTGAGGAAGCGCAGCGGCCGGAAGTCGCCCGAGCGGTCATCGTCGTACTCCATGAAGACGGCGTCGAGGTTCATCTCGGAGAGCAGGGCTTCGGCGACGGGCTCGTAATTGCCCGACGCGGCATGGGTGCTCTTGAAGTTGCCGCGGCACAGGTGCATGGCCAGCGTCATGCCCTGCGGCTTTGCGACGACGATCTTGTTGATGAAGCCGGCGTAGCGGTGCGGCAGCTCGTTCGGATCGTCGCCGCGCTGGCGTGCCGCCTCGCGCATGCGTTCGTCGCACAGGTAGGCCATGTTGGTGTCGTCCATCTGCACGTAGCGGCAGCCGGCGTCGTAGAGCGACTGCAGTTCTTCGCCGTAGGCCTTTGCCACATCGTCGTAGAACATCGGATCGAGCTCGGGATAGGCCTCGCGGCTGATGCCGGCGCGGCCGCCGCGGAAGTGCAGCATCGTCGGCGAGGGGATCGACACCTTGGGCGTCATGCCCGAAGCCACTTGCGACTTCAGGTACTCGAAGTCGGCGCGCTGGATGCTCCTGGCATGCGTGACCTTGGCAGTCACGCGCATCACCGGCGGCGCCAGCTCCTCGCTGCCGTCGGGCCGTTTCACCAGCAGCGGCGGGTCGCATTGCACGCCGCCCAACTGCTCGAGGAAGTCGATGTGGAAGTAGGTGCGGCGGAATTCGCCGTCGGTGATGCTTTGCAGGCCGACGTCCTGCTGCAGCTTCACGACCTCGCTGATGGCCTTGTCTTCAACCGCACGCAACTGCTCGGCCGTGATCTCGCCGCGTGCTTTCTGCTCGCGGGCGTCGAGCAAATACTTTGGCCGCAGGAAACTGCCGACATGGTCGGCGCGAAACGGTGGGTTCATGCTCATCGAAGCTCCCCGTGCGGTGGCAGCCCACTGTAGCCAGCCCCACCGCCAACGCCACCAGCGACAACCCGCACTCAGTGGCCCGTCACTCTGACGCCGCGACGGTGTTTGTGTCGGCTCGCCGCCTTGCGGGCCGCGTCGGCGCGCCGCCGAAGAGGTCGTCGCGCGTCAAGCGCGTGACTTCCACCGGTGCGATGCCGCTGATGTGCAGTTGCTGTGCCGCGGCGAAGCTGAGGTCGATGATGCGGCCGGGCTTGAAGGGTCCGCGGTCGTTGACGCGCACGATCACCTCGCGGCCGTTGGCCGGGTTGCGCACCCGCGCGTAGCTCGGCAGCGGCATGGTCTTGTGCGCGGCAGTCAGGGCGTGCATGTTGTAGCGCTCGCCATTGGCAGTGCGCCTGCCGTGAAAGGGCTTGCCGTACCACGACGCCAGGCCCGTTTCCACGGTCCGCTCCGCCGGCACGCTGCTGCGCTGATCGGCCTCGTCGCCAACGCCGTCAGCAGCGTTCGGTGCCGCCTGAGGGCTGGGCTCGACGCGTGGCCGCGCTTCGGCTGCCGGTGAGGGCGTATCGACAGGCGCGGCCTGCCGCTCGGGCGCGCGCCAGGTGCTGCAACCGCCCAGCAGCAGCACCGCCGCGAGCAGCGCGGCGATGCCTTGGTGGCGCAGCAGCAGTCCCATGGCGCCCAAGGTAGCCGCCCAGCGCGTATCGCGCTGCGCGAAAGTTCTCGGATTGCGCGCTGCGTTGTGTCCAGATGAACGCGCTACGCGGGCGCGCGCCGAATCGGCAAAGTCACCACCCCGCTGGCCAGCGCCGTGCCGGCGAGGATGACGGCGCAGCCCAGCGCCATCGACAGCGTGATGTCCTCGTGCAGGAACAGTGCGCCCCACAGCACACCAAACACCGGGATCAGGAAGGTGACTGTGATCGCGCGCGCAGCGCCCAGGCGCGCGATCAGGCGGAAGTAGATCAACAAGGCCAGGCCGGTGCAGACGAAGGCCAGCGCGGCCATGCTCCACCACGCGGCCACGCCCGGCCACGCCGTGGGCCACAGCCACAACGCCGGCAGCGCCAGCATCAACGCGGCAGCGAGCTGGCTACCGGCCGCAACCGCCAGTGGCGGCACGCCACTCAGTTTGCGCTTGGTGAAATTCGCGCTGACGCCGTAGCACAGCGTGGCCAGCAGCACAGCGCCGATGGCCGCGGCAGCGCTCACGCCATGCTCGCCCGGCCTGAAGCTGGCCTTGTCCCACGCCAGTCCGACGACGCCGGCAAAACCGATCACCAGACCCAACAATCGCGAGGGCGTCAGGCGATCGTTGAGCCACAGCCATGCCACCACGGCGCCCCACAACGGCGCGGTGGCGTTGAGGATCGACGATAGCCCGGCGTTGATGGCCAGCGCCGCGAACGCGAACAGCGCATAGGGCACGGCCGAGTTGAGCAGGCCGACGACGGCGATGGCGCGCCAATGTCGGCGCAACTCGCCGCCCTGGCCGCGCGTCACCACCAGCGGCAGCAGCAACAGGGCGCCGCCGGCGATGCGCAATGCCGCCATCGCCACGGCGCCGAACTCGCCGGCACCGATGCGCATGAACAGGAACGAGGCGCCCCAGATCGCCGCCAGTGCCAGCAGCTCGGCGATGTCGAATGGTTTCATGTCAACAGAACGCCTTCGTGTTGCAGCAGGCGCTCCTTGCGCGGCAGTCCGCCGGCGTAGCCGGTCAGCGATCCATTGGCGCCGATGACGCGGTGGCAGGGCACGAGGATCGACACCGGGTTGCGGCCCACTGCCGTGCCGGTGGCGCGCGCCACCGCGCCGTGGCCGACCTGCGCCGCGATCTCGCCGTAGGTCTTTGTGTGGCCCAGGGGGATGCCGAGCAGCGCTCGCCACACGGCGCGCTGGAACGGCGTGCCGTGCAAATCGAGCGTCACCTCGCCTGGCGATGGGTCGCGGCCGGCCCAGTAGGCTTCGAGCCATCGCCGCAGGCTGGCGATGTGCGGGTTGGCGTCGTCGACCGGCGCATCGAGGTCGCCGGGGTGGTGTTTCTGGGCGTCGAACCACAGACCGGCAATGCCCTGGGCCGTGGCCAGCGCAGTCAGCGGCCCGATCGGCGAATCGATCGTAGCCTGCGCCACCAACGGCACGCCGTCGAAGGCCTGGCGGATCGTCGTCAGGGAACTTCGGGTCGGATTCATCATGTTGGTCATGGTCATGTCTTAAGTCTCCAGGGATTGCCACAGTCGCATCACAGCGTACGAGCGCCACGGCCGCCAGGCTTCGGCCCGCATCGAAACGGCCCCGGCGTCGCGCGTGCCGAGGGCATTGAGCACGCCGATGTCGGTGGCGGGAAACGCATCCGGCCAGGCCAGTGCGCGCATCGAGATCAATTGCACCGTCCATTCGCCGATGCCCGGCAAGGCGTGCAGCGCGTCCTGGGTGGCTTGCAGCGGGGCGCCGCGGTGCAGCGCGATGCCTCCGGCAGCGACCTCGCGGGCCAGTGCCTGCAAGGCGCCGACGCGCTGGCGCACGATGCCGAGCGTGCCGATTGATTCGGCACTGGCAGCCGCAATTGCCGAAGCGTCGGGAAAGCAGCGCGTGAGATCGGCGTGCGGCGTTTCGATCGGCGTGCCGAAGCGCTCGACGAGTCGCGACACCAGCGTGCGCGCCGCTGCCACGGTGACCTGCTGGCCGAGGATCACGCGCACCGCGGACTCGAAGCCGTCCATGCCGTTGGGCACGCGCAATCCCGCCACCACGGGGCCGGGCACGCCGGCGAGCGCGCCGTCGATCAGCGCCGGATCGGCATCCAGATCGAGCGCCTGGCGAACGCGCTCGAGCACCGTACCCAAAGCCGGCAACAGCGCCGCGGCGACCTGCAGTTCGAATTCACAACGTTCGGCGACGAAGCGGCCAGCCAGCCAGCCCAGCAGGCGTTGGCTGCGATGCGTCACCGCCAAGGTGCGGCGCAGCGACCGCGCGGCGGTATCGACCGATTCCACCCCCTGCACACGGCGCGCCGCGAAGAACGCCAGCAGACCGTCGATGTCGTATGGCGGCCGGTACGCCAGCCGCAGCACCAGCGCACCCCGCGGCTCGAAATCGCGTTGCTTGCGCAATGCCATCGGGCTCATGCGGTAGCGCGTTGCAAAGGCGTCGTTGAAACGGCGCAGGCTGGCAAAGCCGCTGGCGTGCGCGACCGCCGTCACCGCCAGCGGCGTGTCGGTGAGCAGGCGCTTGGCCAGCAGCAGGCGCTGCGTCGTCAGGTAGTCGATGGGCGAGACGCCGTGCGCAACGGCAAAGATGCGCCGCAGGTGGCGGTCGGTCACGCCCAGCCGCTGGGCCACGTCGGGCAGGTACAGGTCATCGCCGGCGCGCGCGGCTTCGTCGATCATGCGCGCCGCGTGCTGGGCCAGCACCTGCGGCGAGTCGACCAGCGACAGGCCCGGCGCCAGCTCGGGCCGGCAGCGCAGGCAAGGGCGAAACCCGGCGGCTTCGGCGCTCGGCGCGTTGTGGAAGAAACGGCAGTTGCGCTGCATCGGCGTGCGCACCCGGCACACCGGTCGGCAATAGACGCCGGTGGAGGTGACGCCGACGAACAGGCGGCCGTCAAAGCGTGCGTCGTGGGCCAGCAGCGCGCGATAGGCAGCCTGGCTGTCGATGGTGGCGGCAAGCGCGGGTTCGAGCGGCATGGTGCGGCCATGATAGGCCGCGCCCGGCTCAGGACTCGCCGTTTTCGGACCTGTGCTACCGAGCTGCCGGGGCAGCGCGCGCCAGCTCAGCGACAGGTCAGGGCGAGCTGCGCAGCACGGTCAGGCGCACCGGTTCGCCCTGCAGCAGCGCCTTGCCGTCGGCCGCCAGCAGGGTGGTCTGCAGTTCGACCTCGCCGCGCGGCAGGTCGAGCACAGCCTCGGTGCGGCCGTCGCGCCAGACATGCTGGGCAACGGGTTTGCCGCCTTGCACGACGACGATGGCGAAGTGGCCGGTGTCCTTGACCGCCTTGTCGGCCGGCGCAATGCCAAAGCCGACGGCGCCCAGGCTCAAGCGCAGCGGGCTCACCACCTGTTCGCCGTCGCGAACGTTCTTCGCGTAGATCTCCTTGGCGGCGCTACGCGGCGCGGTAATCGTGTCCTGGTACCAGGCAGCGCAGCTGGCTGCGAAATCTCGCTCGTCGATGCGCGGCTCCGCACCGCTGCGATTGCCGACGACGTTGACCGTGATCTCGGGGCTGAAGACGAAATGCGGACGGTGCTCGTAGTCGGCGAAGAGCAGTCGCAGCGTGTGCTTGCCCGGTGGCAGGTCGAGCGTGGTGCCGGTCTGGCCCTTGCCGAAGTGACGGTGCGAGTCGTCGAACGGGATCTTTGCCGTGTGGTTCATCGGCAAGGACTTGTCAACCAGCAGGTGGTGATGGCCGGCCTTGTCATGCGCATTGCCGGCGGGCACCACGCCCATGCCGCGGATGCCGAAGTCGACCCAGAAAGGCGAACGCACGGCAAAACCGCTTTTCAGGTTGGTGAAGCTCACCGACACCGGATCGCGCAGATCGACGGCGGTGCGTTCGGCTGTTGTGGTTTGCCAGCAGCGGCGCTGCAGGGCGGTATCCTGGGCAGTTTGTGCCCAACTGGCAATGCTGCTGAACAACGCAGCGCACAGGGCTGCGGATCGAACGGCGTGCTTGAAGATCATGCTGATGCCTTTTTCTTGTTACGACACGATTCAACGATAAATTCTCTCAGGCGGATGCACGCTCAAAAGGCCGCCGACGCAGGCGTGTGACATGCGTCACGGCAGTGGCGCACGCCAGTACTGCAAATTGAATCGAGGGTGGGCCCGAGGTACGCGTCATGGCCGGCAACCGGCAAGGACGACACTCACAGGCCGGCTTGTACAGTGACCCGCTTATTTCAAGGAGCACTGCATGAACGACTCGCTTCGACATCGTTTTGGCCGACCGCTGCGCCTGGCCGTTGTTGGCGGCGGCCCCGAATCGTGGATCGGCCGCATGCACCGCGGCGCCGCGGAGTTCGATGGCTGGTGGCGGGTCAGCGCGGGCGTGTTCTCGAGCGATCCCGCCCGTTCTCGCGCGGCCGGCCCGCTGATCGGCGTCGATCCGTCGCGCAGCTACGGCGGCGTGGCCGAGTTGATCGCCGCCGAAGCGCAACGCGCCGACGGCGTCGATGCCGTGGCCATCATGACGCCCAACGACACGCACCACGCCTATTCGGCCGCCGCACTCGACGCCGGACTGGACGTGGTCTGCGACAAACCGGTTGCGCAATCCCTCGCGCAGGCGCAGGACCTGGCGGCGCGTGCGCGGGCCGGGCAGCGCCTGTTCGCCATCGCGCACGCCTACTCGGCCTACCCGGTGATCCGACATGCGCGGCAACTGGTGCGCGATGGCGCCATCGGCGCCGTGCGCCTGGTGCAGGTGGAGTACATCCAGAATGCCCTGGCCGAGCGGCTGGAGGACAAGCCACTGACGCCTCGCCTGCGCTGGGTGCTCGACCCGGCGCGCAGCGGCCAGGCGCTGGTGATGAGCGCGATCGGCTGCCATGCCCAGCACCTGGCGTGTTTTGTCTCGGGTCTGCCGGTGGCCCGCGTCGCGGCCGACGCCGGCGCGCTGATGCCGGGCCGGCAGGTGATCGA
The DNA here is from genome assembly GCA_963706685.1 of uncultured beta proteobacterium. Classification (GTDB taxonomy): domain Bacteria; phylum Pseudomonadota; class Gammaproteobacteria; order Burkholderiales; family Burkholderiaceae_C; genus CADEEN01. The sequence continues at coordinate 43,496 of CAVPMY010000010.1, read as the reverse complement.
CCATGTGTCGGCGCTGCTCGAATTCGACAACGGTGCGCGCGGCACGTTCACGGCCACGCAGGCCGCCGCCGGCGCGGAAAACGACATTCGCCTGCGTGTCTATGGCGACAAGGGCATGCTCGACTGGTCGCACCGCGAGCCGAGCTACCTCAAGCTGGCGCTGCAGAGCGAGCCGATGCGCACGATCGGGCGCGGCGATGTTTTCCTGCCGCCCGAGATCATCGCTGCCGGGCGCACGCCGCGCGGGCACCCCGAAGGGCTGCGCGAGGCGTTTGCGAATCTGTACGCCGAAGTGGCCCAGGAGCGCATGGCCCTGTCGCTGGGCGAGCCGGTGGTGCCGCGGCCGTACCCGCGCATCGAGGACGGCGTGCACACGATGGCGTTCATCGAGGCCTGCCTGGCCTCTCAGGCGCGGCAATGCTGGGTGGACGTCGCAGCAGCTTCTTGACAACCCGACAAGGCGCGTGCCGGGAGGCAGCGCCCGCCCTGCCTACAATCCACCGCCCAAGGAGAAGCCCTCATGCAAGTTGCTGCCTCGATCTTCAAGGCCTATGACATCCGCGGTGTCGTCGGCCAGACCATCGACGAGACCTTCGCCGAACACCTGGGCCGGGCTTTCGGCTCCGAGGCCGTCAAGGCCGGTGAGAAAGCGGTGGCGGTGGGCCGCGACGGGCGACTGTCCGGCCCGGGCCTGGCCGGCGCGCTGATGCGCGGCCTGGCCTCGACCGGCCTGGACGTGGTCGACATCGGTGCCGTGACGACGCCGATGTTGTATTACGTGGCCGCGACGCGCTCCCGCTACGGTTGCCGCTCGGGCATCCAGGTCACCGGCAGCCACAACCCCAAGGACTACAACGGCTTCAAGATGGTGATGGCTGGCCGCGCCATCTACGGCGACGAGATCCAGCGCCTGAAGCAGCGCATCGAGGCCGATGACTACGTGCGCAAGCCGGGCCGCATCGGCAAGATGGACATCGGCGCCGAGTACAGCGCGCGCATCGCCGGTGACGCCAAGCTTTCGCGCAAGATGAAGATCGTCGTTGATTCAGGCAACGGCATCCCGGGTGCGTCGTCGCCGAAGGTGCTGCGTGCACTCGGCTGCACGGTCGACGAGATGTACTCCGAGGTCGACGGCGACTTTCCCAACCACCATCCGGACCCGAGCAAGCCCGAGAACCTGGCTGAGCTGATCGCGCGCGTGAAGAACACCGATGCCGAACTCGGCATTGCCTTCGACGGTGACGGCGACCGCCTCGGCCTGGTCACCAAGGATGGCCAGATCATCTACCCCGACCGCCAGCTGATGCTTCTGGCCACCGACGTGCTCTCGCGCAACCCGGGCGCGACGGTGATCTACGACGTCAAGTGCACGCAGCGCCTGGCGCCGGCGATTCGCGCAGCCGGCGGCAAGCCGATGATCTACAAGACCGGGCACTCGCTGATCAAGGCCAAGATGGCGGAGCTCAAGGCGCCGATCGCCGGCGAGATGAGCGGCCACATCTTCTTCGGCGAGCGCTGGTACGGCTTCGACGACGCCACCTACTGCGCGGCGCGCATGCTCGAGATCCTGTCGCGCTCGAAGGACCCGAGCGCGGTGCTCAACGCGCTGCCGACGAGCTTCAGCACGCCCGAGCTCAACGTGCCGTGCGCCGAAGGCGAGCACCACCGATTGGTCAGCGATTTGCAGGCGCGCCTGGCCGACGGCCGCCTGACGTTCCCCGGCGCCGAAGTAAATACGATCGACGGCTTGCGCATCGACTGGCCCGATGGCTTCGGCCTGATCCGCGGCAGCAACACCACGCCGGTGGTCGTCATGCGCTTCGAGGGCCACACGCAACAGGCCTTGCACCGCATCGAGGGCGTGATGATGGCGGCGCTGAAATCCGTCAAGCCGGACGCCCGCGTCGCTGCCGCGTCTCACTGAATGACCACCCCCGAAGCGGCGTCGCCGGTCGCCTGTTGCGTGACCGATGTTTGAGGGTCTGGTCCGTTGGCTGTACTCGCTCGTCCTGCGCGTGCTGACGCCGCTGTACCTGGCGCGGCTGTGGTGGAAGGGGCGCCAGGAGCCGGTGTATCGCAAGCGCATCGGCGAGCGGCTGGCGCTGTACCACCTGCCGCCGCGCCGTGGCCGCGGCGGCGTGGTCTGGGTGCACGCGGTGTCGCTCGGCGAGACGCGCGCCGCGGCGCCGCTGGTGCAGGCGCTGCGCAAGGAGGTGCCCGACATGCGCCTGCTGCTGACCTGCAGCACCGCCACCGGCGTCAAGGCCGGGCTCGAGCTGCTCGAGCGCCAGGACGATCAGGCCTGGCTGCCCTATGACACGCCCGGCGCGGCGCGGCGCTTTCTCAAGCGCTACCGTCCTGCGGTGGGCGTGGTGATGGAAACCGAGGTCTGGCCCAACCTGATGGCGTGCGCGCAGGCGATGCATATCCCGATGGTGCTGGCCAATGCGCGGCTGTCCGAGCGCAGCCTGAGCAAGGGCCGCCGCCTGTCGAGCCTGCTGGTGCCGGCCTTGGATGCATTCACCTGCGTGCTGGCGCAGAGCTCGCGCGATGGGCAGCGTTTTCGCGAGCTCGGTGCGCCCGGCGTCGAGGTCTGCGGCAACACCAAGTTCGATCTGACCCCGCCGCCCAAGCTGCTCGTGCGCGGCCACGAGTGGCGTGCAGCAATGCAGCGTCCGGTGGTGCTGATGGCCTCCAGCCGCGAGGGTGAGGAAGAAAGCCTGTTCGATGCCTGGCGCCTGGTGGCGCGGCCGCGGCCGTTGCTGGCGGTCGTGCCACGCCATCCGCAGCGTTTCGACGATGTTGCCCAGATGGCGCAGCAGGCCGGTTTTTCGGTCGCCCGGCGCAGCACCTGGGGCGACTTGCCGCCGGCCGACGCGGCGGCATGCGACGTCTGGATCGGTGACTCGATGGGCGAGATGCCGCTGTACTACGCGCTGGCCGACGTGGCGTTGCTCGGCGGCAGTTTTGCGCCGTTCGGTGGCCAGAATCTGATCGAAGCCGCAGCCTGCGGTTGCCCCCTGATGATGGGACAGCACACCTTCAACTTCGAGGAGGCGGCGCAGCTGGCCATCGATTCCGGTGCGGCTGGGCGCGTCACGGACATGGCGGGCGGGGTGCGCCGCGCGGTGGCGCTGGTGCACGATCCGCAGCGCAACGAGTGGGTGGAGCAGGCCCTGTCGTTTGCGGTGGCGCACCGCGGCGCCAACGAGCGCATGGCGCAGCGCATCACCATGCTGCTGACCGGGCTCGATTCGGTGCGCTAGCGCTTCGCGTGCGCCAACGCAAGGGTTGATCGGCGGATGGTCACTCGCTCACCCGGTGATCCGCGGCCGACAACGCGCCCCTGGCCGATGGCGGTACTGCTCGGCAGCGCGTTCCTCGCCCTGCTGATTCTTGCGGCGCTTGCCGCCGCATTCCTGGTCTCGCGCTGGAGCGCCGAGACGGACGCCGAGATGGCCGAGGCCGAACTGGCAGCGCAGGTGAGCCGCGATGCCGCTGCGCTGCGACGCCTGTTCGACGAACAGCAACAACTGCTGGCCCTGGCCGCTGCGCAACCGCAGTGGCGCGTGGCGCTCGACGACGCCGCCGCCGGCGCCGAGGTCGCCGTGGCGATCCGGCGCAGCCGAACCGATGCGCCGGACATTGCGTGGATCGACGTGCGTGGCCGCGTCGTCGTCGGTGCGGGCGATCTGCGCGAGGGCGACGAGATCAGCGGCCGGCGTTGGCTCGACGATGCCGTGCGCGGCCCGTTGCTCAGCGACGAACAGGCGGACGCTGCGACCACGCTGCGCGCGGTCCAGCCCTTGCAGGATGCAGCGGGCCACACGACGGGTGTGCTGATGGTGCCGATCGGCTGCGACGTGATCGCACAGCGCCTGTCGGCCGATCTCGCGCCGGCGCCTGCGATGTGGGCTCTGGTCGGGCGCGACGGGCAGGCACGCTGCGCTCAATCGGGTTTTCCGCCGGGGCTGCTGGCGCGGGCGCCACCCGATGGCACGGAGTGGGTGCAGAGCCGGGCGGGCGCGATCCTGGTGGCCAGCCATCGACTGCGCGGCAGCGACGCGGTCAACGGCCTCGGACTGCGCGTCGTGCAGGTGCAGCCCGAGGCGCTGGCGCTGCCGCAGGCCGGCGGTCGCGCTGCGCGAGCCTGGCTGGCCGGAACGCTGGGCGCCCTGCTGACCCTGCCTTTGGTGTTGTGGCTGGTGCGGCGAGTCGCGCGCCCCTTGCACGAACTGGCCGTCGCGCTTGACCAGGCACGTCGGCGCTATGACTACTCGCCGCAACAGATTCCGGTGCAGGGCACGCGCGAGTCGGTGGCGTTGGGCGAGGCCGCGCGCGCCATGCTCGACCAGATCGCCACGACGCAGGCGGTGGCCGACGACAGCACGACCGGCTATCGCGAACTGTTCGAGTTGCACCCGTTGCCGATGTGGGTGGTCGATGAAACGACGCTGCGCTTTCTCGAGGTCAATGCAGCTGCACTGCGCAAATACGGCTGGCGGCGAGATCACTTCCTGTCGATGACGGTGCTCGACATCCATCCGCCCGACTCGCGTCCGGCGCTGGCCGCGGCCTATGCCGACACGCGCGATCAGGAGCATCACTCGGCGGTCTGGCAGCATCAATTGCGGTCGGGTGCTCTGATCGACGTTGAAGTCGCCTCGCGCCAACTGCAATGGGGTGGGCACGCGGCGCGCATCGCTGCGGTGATGGATGTGACTGCGCAGCACCGTGCGTCGCTGCAACTGCAGCGCCAGCGCCGCGAGCTCTCCGAATTGGCCCGCCAGTTGATGAGCGCCGAAGAGCGCGAGCGCCGCGAGCTGGCCCAGGTGTTGCACGACCGTTTTTCGCCGACGCTGTATGGCGCCAAGCTGAGCCTGGAGGCCCTGTGCGCACGCGCGGAACCGCTGGCCGACGCCGACCCACTGCGCAGCGAAGTCTTGCGCGTGGTGGCGCCACTGGTCCAGGCGCTGGACGCGTCGATCGCAGACACGCGCAACCTGATGTCGGAGCTGCGTCCGCCGCTGCTGCTGGAGCACGGTCTGGACGCGGCGCTGGCCCACGAAGTGCAGCGTCAGGGACTAGGCGTGGAGGGTGCCGTGGCGATGGTGTTCAGCGGCGCCGGCACCACCGGCGACGCGCCGCTGCGCCATGACGTGGCGCTCGAGTACGCTTTGTTCATGATCGCGCACGAAGCGCTGCTCAACGCCCTGCGGCACGCGCGACCGCGCCAGGTCACGATCGACCTCGACGAGAGCGCCGATCGCATCCGCCTGACGGTGCGTGACGACGGCTGCGGATTCGACAGCGACGCGCCACCGCCGCCAGGCCACCTCGGACTGGTCGGCATGCACGAGCGCGCACGCTGGATCGGGCTGCAGCTTTCGATCCACAGCGTGCTCGACGCCGGCACGACGGTCAGTGTGCAATGGCGGCGAACATGAACTGCGCTGCGCCAGCGCGCGAACCCCGACCCGGGTCTAGGAGCGTCTCAACCCGCTGCTGGGGGACGGTGGGGCTGCGCCGCGCTACCCTGCAAGCTGCATGCAAACTGCCGCAATGACCATGGCCGCTGCCAAGATCCGCGTCTTTGTCGTCGATGACCATCCGATGGTGCGCACCGGCCTGGCGGCGGTGATCGGCGCGCAATCCGATCTCGACCTCGTCGGCATGGCCGAGGATGGCCACGAAGCGCTGCGTCTGATTCCCGGGCTGCAGCCCGATGTGGTGCTGATGGACATTTCGATGCCGCACCTGGACGGCATTGCCGCGATGAGCCAGCTGCGCCAGGCCATGCCGAGCACGAAGTTCGTCATGCTCACCAGTTCGGGCGAACCGATCGAGGTGCGGCGCGCGCTCACCGCAGGCGCCAGCGGCTATCTGCTGAAGAACGCCTCGGCCGCGGATCTGGCGCGGATGATCCGCAGCGCGCACGCGGGTCAACGCGTGCTGGCGCCGGAAGTCGCTGAAGCGATGATTTCAGCCACGCTCGAGCATGCCCCTGGTGCCGACCTGACGCCGCGCGAGCGCGAACTGCTGGCGTTGATGACGCGTGGTCTGAACAACCAGGAGATTGCCGCCGAGCTTTCGGTGGCGCTGCCGACGGTGAAGTTCCATATCACCAACATCCTGGCGAAGTTGCACGTCGACAACCGAACCGAAGCGGTGATCAAGGCGTTCAAACACAAGATCGTGCCGCAGGCCTAGGGCCCCCGCCGGCCGGGACGGCCGATCCCCGACCTGGGTATGGGTCGGGCCCCCACCCGGGGCGGATGCGCCCGCGGTAAGTCGGGCCTACGCTGTTGTCGGCGCACGGTGGCTGATCGGCTGCACGTGCGATTCACCCGTGCTCACAGTGCCAGCCCGCCCGCTGGGGAAATGTCATGAAGCAAGTTGTCCTGATCCTGTTTGCCGCGGCGATGGCAGCCCTGTTCGGCCCGCACGGCGCGTTGTCCTCACTGGACACCGGCGCGGCTCCTGGCGCGTCCGGGCAGGGCCCTCTGGCCGCTGCAGGCGAACGTGCGGTCTCCGCCAATCCCGTCTTGCGCGGCGTCGTGGCGGCCTCGCATGACATGGCGCTGCAAGGGGCCGTGCCCTCATCGCGGCAGCCGTAGCGCCAGCAGAGAAGGCGGCAACCGGCGTCGGTCACAATTGACTTTGATCCGGCCCATGCGCCCGCCCGCCCGCCCTTGACCCCCACCGTTTCGATGTCCGCCCCGCGCAGCGCCTGGTCGCTGCGCAAGATGCTGATCCTGCCCTCGGCGGGCCTCGTGGTTGCGGTGGCGGCGGTGATCGGCTGGCTATCGTACGTGGCCGGGCGCGACGCTGTCGATGCCGTGGCGACGCGTCTGCTGCTCGAAACGCGAGGCCGCATCGGGCAGGCGGTGGAGCGGCACGTCGTCGGTTCGCGCGCGGTGCTGGAAGCGGCGTTCCCCGACGGCATGCCGATGCCCGATGCGATCGACGGCGAACTCGCAGCCTTGCGCCGCCGTTTCTGGATCGCGACCTCGCTGCACACCGATCCGAACGACTATGTCTACTACGGCAGCCGTGCCGGCCAGTTCTTCGGCTTGAAGCGCCTGTCCGCCTCGGAGGCCGAGCTGCGCCTGAAGCTCGTGCCCACGCAGCTGCGCCGCATCACGCGGTTCGTCGGCATCGATGGCGCCGAGCGTTTTCTCTCCGAGGAGAGCCGCATGTTCGAGCCGCGAGAGCGGCCCTGGTACAAGGCCGGCCAGGTGGCCGACGCGCACACCTGGACCTCGGTGTACATCGACTTTCGCACCAACGAGCTGGTGGCCACGCGTGCGCGCAAAGTGCTGTCGGCACAAGGACAGGTGCAGGGCGTGGTCGCGACCGATGTGTCGCTGCGCGCGCTCAACGATTTCGTCTCCGCGTTGAGCATCTCCGCGCATGGCTTCGCCTTCATCGTCGAGCCCAACGGCGACTTGATTGCCGCTTCGTCGGGCACCAACGTGGCGCGCCGCGACGACGGCACGATGGGGCGGCTCCAGGCCTCGGCGAGCACGCAGCCACTGGTGCGTGCCGGTTTTGCCCAGATACAGCGTGCGCTGGCTGCCACGCCGGCTGCAACGCTGCCGCAGACGCGCAGCTTCGTCGACGACGACGGGCAAGCCGTGTATATCGCCTACGACCGCCTGAAGGACGAGGCCGGTCTCGATTGGCTGGTCGTGGTGGGCGTTCCCGAGCGCGACTACACCGCCGGCATTGCCGGCAACCTGACGCGCACGGTGTGGCTCGGCCTGCTGGCGATGCTGATTGCCATCCTCAGCGGTGGCGCGTTCTACGCCTGGGTGGCGCGCGACCTGCGTGCACTGACGGCCGCCGCGCGCCGCATCGGCGATGGCGACTTTGAAGCGCCCGTGGGCGTGTTTCGCCGCGACGAGATCGGCGACCTGGCGCGGGGCTTCGAGTCGATGCAAACGCGTCTGCGCACCGATGCGCTGACCGGTCTGGCCAACCGCGAGGCCGCCAAGCGGCGCTTGAGCGGGCTGATCCACGCCCACCGCGTCGGCGCGATCCGGCGTTCGATCGGTGTGCTGTTCGTTGACCTCGATGGTTTCAAGCGCGTCAACGATGAACTGGGACACGAAGCCGGCAACCTGGCCCTGATCGAAGTGGCGGCGCGGCTGAACAGTTGCGTACGCGACGGCGATCTCGTGGCGCGCTATGCCGGCGACGAGTTCGTCATCGTGCTGCCCGATCTGCCCGACCGCGTCACAGCCGATCTCGTGCGCGCCAAGGTCGAAGCGGCCTTGAGCGAAGTCTCGGCCAACGGTCGCGACCAACAGTCGGTGATCTTCACCGGCTCGGTCGGGCTGGCGGTCTATCCCGGAGACGCCGCCGACCCGGAGGCCCTCGTCAAGTTTGCCGATCGCGACATGTACCTGCGCAAGAAGGCCGCGCGCGGCGGCGTCGATACACAGTTCTGACGGCCGGCCCGTCTTCTCGCACTGGCGGCGGCCTGAGGTTGACCAGCTCTATTTCGCGAGCAGCGCGTTCACAGCCGTGATGTCCGTCGGCTGCAGGTTGCCCGCAGCCTGGCGCAGTCGCAGGCCGTTGACGACGACGTCGTAGCGCGCCCTCGACAGGTCACGCTGTGTGGTGAAGAGCTGGGTCTGTGCATTGAGCACGTCGAGGTTGACACGCACACCGACCCGGTAGCCGAGCTGCGTGGCTTCGAGCGCGAGCTTGCTCGACGACTCGGCGGCTTCGAGCGCAGTGACCTGCGCCTGACCCGATTGCACGCCGAAGTACGCCTGGCGGGTGCTTTGAGACACACCACGGCGTGCGGCCTCGAGGTTGTTGCGCGCTTGCTCCTGCAGCGAGACGGTTTCGTTGACGCGGTTGTCGATCGCGCCGCCCGAGTACAGCGGCACAGCGAGGCGGACACCGACCGAGGCGCTGTTGGTGGTGCCGGCGTTGCCCTGCAGCTCCGGGTAGCTGCCGGTGGCGCGGTTGCTGCCGAGCGTGCCTTCGAGCTTGACCGTCGGCAGGCGGCCGGCGCGGGCCTTGTCGTGCTCGATCTGCGCGATGTCATAGGACAACTGCGCCTTGCGCACCGGGGGCGCTTGATCGACCAGGCTCACCCAGTCGTCGATCGCGGCCGGCTGCGTGGCCGGCAGCGCGACAGGTGCCGCCAGCGGCTTCGGCTCGACATCGGGGCGTCCGACGAGCTGATCGAGCGCAATGCGCGTCGTGCGCAGATCGTTGTCGGCGGCGATCACTTGCGCCGTCGCCAGGTCGAAGCGCGCCTGCGCTTCTCGGGTGTCGGTGATGGTGGCCGTGCCGACTTCAAAATTGCGCTTGGCCGATGCCAGCTGTTCGCTGATGGCTTTCTTGTTGGCCTCGGCGGTGGTCAGAGCGTCCTTCGCGGCGAGCACGTCGAAATAGGCCTGCGCCAGGCGCACGATCAGATCCTGTTCTGCGCTCTGCAGGTCCGTCTGCGCCACCGCCAGGGACTTCTCGGCCTGCGACATGGTTGCGGCGTTGGCACGGTTGTACAGCCACTGCTCGGCCGTCACGCCGAGCTGCAAGGTGTTGGTGTTGCGGCGCGAATATGCCGGTGGATCGGTTTCGGTGCGCGATGCCACACCACCCAGACCGACGCTGGGTCTGCCCAGGGCCTTGGCCTGTTCGGCCCTGTAGACCGCGGAGTCGGCCAGCGCGCGGGCGGCGAGGTACGTGGCGTCATAGGCGCGTGCAGCGTCATAGAGTTCCTGCAGGCTTTGCGCGCGTGCCGGCAACGTCGCGAACAAGGCAAGGGCCAACAGCGTGGGCAGGCGACGGGTCATGATGAACATCTCTCCTGGCGATTTGGGGGCAACTCGGGTTGTAGGGCAAGCCCCGAACGTTGCCCTGGGCATTGCGACAGACGGCCCGTTGGCGGGTGCGAGGCGTTTCAAAACTGGAATCGCGACGGTTCGCCGAAGCCGTCGAGCCGCGGCGCAACGGTGTCGAACAACTCGACGCGCTTGAACTGTTGCTCGGCCACGCGGGTGACGAGCACCGCGTGCATCATCGGTTCCTGGCCTTCGATGGCAATCAGCCGGCCGCCGGCTTTGAGCTGCGAGAGCAAGACTGCCGGCACCTCGGCCACCGAGCCGGACAGCACGATGGCGTCGAACGGGGCCTGCGACGGCAAGCCTGATGCGCCGTCGGCCTGGTGCACTTCGGCGTTGCCGATGCCGGCGCGTTGCAGGTTGCCGCGCGCCATGTCGGCGAGCAGCGGGCGGATATCGAGCGTGGTCACGCGTTGGGCCTGGTGCGCCAACAACGCGGCCATGTAGCCCGAACCGGCGCCGACCTCGAGCACGCTCTCGTGCCGCGCCAGGCGAAGTTCCTGCAACAGCCGTGCTTCGACGCGCGGCGCCAGCATGGATTGACCTTCAGGCAGCGGCACCTCGGTGTCGATGAAGGCCAGTGACCGGTAGGCCGGCGGCACAAAGTCTTCGCGCCGTACCACGGCCAGCAGCGACAGCACGGCTTGATCGAGAACCTCCCAGGGGCGGATCTGCTGCTCGATCATGTTGAAGCGGGCTTGTTCGATGTTCATGTCGCTCGAATGCTGCAGGACAAAGTGCAAAGTGATTCTAGGCGCGGCCCCGGCGTGGCTTGACGGCCACGTCGCGCGGCAGCGACGCATCATTGCGCAGTCCGCGCACGATCAGTCCCACATGGTCGGCAATGAAGCGCTCGCCGTCGATCTGGTGCTGCGTGCACGCGGCCAGGCCGTGCTTGTGCACGCACAGCATGACCATCGGCATGACCAGCGAGTGCACCGTGCTCTCGACATCGACGGCGCGAAACTCGCCGCTGGCGACGCCGCGCGCAATGATGCCGCCGATCAGCGCCGAGCCCGGCTCGATGACATGCTGTACGTAGTACTCGGCGATCTCCGGAAAATTGCGCACCTCGGCAACGATGATCTTGAAGACGCCCGAGGCTGGACTGGCATAGGTTTGCTGCCACCACTCGACGAGCAGGCTCTCGAGCAAGGGCGCCATGCCCTCTTGCCACTGCTGCACCCGCTGCGCCGTGTCGGCAATGCGCGACGACAGACTGCGCGCGATCACGGCCTTGAACAGTTCTTCCTTGCTCGGGTAGTACAGGTACAGCGTGCCCTTGGAGACACCGGCGCGCTGCGCCACTTCATCGGCGCGCGCTGCCGTAAAGCCCTTCTCGACGAAGAGTTCGAGCGCGGCGTCGAGCAACTCCATCGGCCGCGCCTCCTTGCGGCGCTGGCGGTGGGTGGGCGTGGCGGTGGGCATTGTTGTTACTGACCAATCGGTCAGCAATGTAGTCGTGGCCCCCGCCGCGGTCAACGCAGGGCTGGCCTTCCTTTGATCAGGATCATCACAGTGGCGTGACAGGAATCACGATGTCGCATGAAAAACGGCCGCTCTGCGGCTCGTAGCGCGCATCCGGCGCGTAGTACTCGAAACACGGCCGCGCGTCGAGTTGCAAGCCGCTGCTGGCCAGCCAATCGCGCAGCAGACGTTGCCAGGCGACGCCGATTTCTGCGGACGTGCCGAAGAAGGGCATCGATGCATAGCGGCCACCCGGCAACGTGGTGACGAAGGCCCCGGCGCCGGGCACGAAGTCCGCATCGACCTCGACCGCTGCGTCGTAGCGGCACTGTGCCGGGTCGGTGATGCTCGGGTCGTCATGGCTGATGCCGTAGCGCGGCCGTGACAGCAGTCCGTTGGCCTGCATCCACGGCGCCACGTCGTGCATCCAGAAGGTGAGGATCGGTGCGCCGTAGGGCCCGAGATGGCGGCGGTAGGCGACGCGCGCCGGTGAACGGTCGATCAGGTGAACTTTCATCAGGCTCTCCAAGGAGGGTGGACGGGTCAGTCCATCGTCAGCCTGCACCTGCAGCCGCGCCTGATCCGGATTGCGCAGCGTCTGATCGTTCTTGCTCGATGCACGCCAGGCGCTGGGCGTGCGACCGAAGCGGGCCTTGAAGGCGCGCGCAAAGGCTTCGCCCGAACCCCAACCCACCGACAACGCCACCGCCAGCACCGGCAGGCGCGGCTGCGCGACCATGCGCATCGCGGCCATTTCGAGGCGTCGTCGTCGCAGGTAGTCGCCCAGCGTTTCGCCCATCCAGGCCGCAAACAGGCGGTGGAAATGAAAGGCCGAGAAATGCGCGACGTGGGCCAGTTGCGGCAGATCGAGCGGCTGGTCGATATGGTCATCGATGTAGGCGAGCACGCGGTGCATGCGCGCGGCATACTCGGCATGGCTGTCCTGGCGGGTCATACGATCATCATGCCGCAGCATTGAACAGCCCACCGACCTCGCAACAAAGCCATCGCCATGCCGCAGATGACGACGCTTTCTCGCCGCACTGCAATGGGCGCCGCGCTGATCCTGCTGGCCGCATGCGCGAGCGTCGATCCGCGCAATGTCACGCTCTCGCCAGCCGACGTGCAGAGGCTTGTCGAGCGCCAGTTCCCGCGTCAGCAGCGGCTGATGGAGTTGCTCGACGTCAGCCTGAGCAATCCGGTGGTCAGGCTGCTGCCCGAACGCAATCGCCTGACCACGTCGATGGACGTGCTGGCCAGCGAACGCCTGAGCGGGCGTGCCTTGAGCGGCAGCCTGTCGATCGACCACAGTCTGCGCTTCGAGCCCAGCGATGCCACGTTGCGTCTGGCCAACGTCAAGGTCAATGAGCTCAGGCTCAACCTCGCCGGCATGGTGCTGACCGGCCAGGTCGAATGGCTGATTGCGCTGATGGCCGAACAGGTGCTCGACGATTTCGTCATCTACCGCGTCAGCGACGAGAGGCGGCAACTGATGGCGCGCAACGGCGTGAACAATGCCGACGTGGCGGTGACTTCACGCGGCATCGAACTGCGTTTCGCACCCTCCCGCTGAACCTCGCTCGGTATCATCCGCGCCTTTGTCGCCGCGTCGGGCGGCTCAGGGAGCGTGTGTGGATTGGATGATGCTGGTCAAGGCTGCGGTGATGGGCGTCGTCGAGGGCCTGACCGAGTTCCTGCCGATCTCGTCGACGGGTCATTTGATTCTTGCCGCTTCGCTGCTGGACTTCACCGGTCCATCGGTCAAGGTCTTCGAGGTGGCGATCCAGACGGGCGCGATGTTTGCCGTGATCTGGCAATACCGCGAGCGCCTCGTGCGCACGTTCGAGGGCCTGTTCAGCGACGAGGTGGCGCAGCGCTTTGCGCGCAACGTGATGATCGCCTTCGCGCCCGCGGTCGTCTTCGGCCTGTTGCTGGGCAAGACGATCAAGGCCCATCTGTTCCATCCGGTACCGGTGGCGCTGGCTTTCGTCGTCGGTGGCGTCATCATCCTCTGGGTCGAAGCCAGGCACCGCCGCTTGTATGGGCAACGCGACCTGCAGGGTCGTCGCCACGCGCGCGTTGAAACGGTCGACGACATGAGTGCGCTCGATGCGCTGAAGGTCGGCCTCGTGCAGTGCCTGGCGCTGATCCCGGGCACGAGCCGCTCGGGCGCCACCATCATCGGCGCGATGGTGTTCGGCTTTTCGCGCCAGGCGGCCACCGAGTTCAGCTTTTATCTCGCCATCCCGACGTTGATCGGCGCCGGCGCGTACTCGGTATGGAAGGACCGCGAGCTGCTGTCCGTTGCCGACGTGCCGCTGTTTGCCGTCGGCACCGTGTTCGCGTTCATCAGTGCGCTGTTGTGCATCCGCTGGCTGATCCGTTTTGTCTCGACACACGACTTCACCGGGTTTGCGTGGTATCGCATCGTCTTCGGAGGGCTCGTGCTGCTCACCGCCTACACTGGCTGGGTGGCCTGGCACGCATAGCTGCGATGCATGAAGCGCATGGATGGCGTCGCCCGATTGGCTAGCATCGCGACTCCTGCTTTCGGAGGTGTCCATGCTGCAACTGGTGATCGGCAACAAGAACTACTCGTCGTGGTCGATGCGGCCGTGGGTGCTGATGCGCCAGTTCGGCATCGCGTTCGACGAGATCAAGCTGCGCTTCGACTTCACGCCGGGCTCGGCGTTTTACCGCGAGTTGGCGCGCCACACGCCGGCGCACCGCGTGCCGGTGCTGCTGATCGATGGCTTTGCGGTCTGGGACACCCTGGCGATCGCCGAAGCGCTCGCCGAGCGGCATCCCGCATCGGCGCTGTGGCCGGGCGATCCGCTGCAGCGCGCCCGCGCGCGCAGCCTGTGCGCGGAAATGCATGCCGGCTTCGGTGCGTTGCGCAGCCATTGCCCGATGAACATCGAAGCCTCGTTGTCCGACGTTGGGCAGCGCATCCTCGCCGAGCAAGCGGCCGTGCAGCAAGACCTGTCGCGCGTCGACGCGATGTGGTCGCAGCAGCTGGCGGCCAGCGGCGGGCCGTTCCTGTTCGGCGGCTTTTGCATCGCCGATGCGTACTACGCGCCGGTGGTGGCGCGCCTGCGCACCTATGGCCTGCCGCTGTCGGCCGCGGCGCGCGCCTATGCCGAGCGTGTCTGGGCGGCGCCGGGCGTTGCGGCCTGGGTCACCGACGCACTGGCCGAGCGCGATTTCCTCGAGTTCGAGGAGCCGTACCGCCAGTCGCGCGACGCATCCTCCTAGGGGCTCCTGGGGGTGGACAACTAGGGGTGGCCGCCTCGCGGATTGCAGTGTGCAATCGCCGCCTCTGTCGACTCACGGGAGAAAACGATGCGCATGCTGCTGACCACGGCGATTGCAGTGCTGTTCATGGGCGCGACCACGGCTCGCGCCGATGCGGTCACCGTCAACGATGGCAACTCGCAACTCACCTACACGATCGACAACACCGGATCGAACCTCGGCCAGCCGAGCGACCCGGTGCAGTTGCCGCGCAAGGTCGAGTGGACCGTGGACGGGCGCCGCATCCTGGTCTATCCCTCGGGTCCATCGACCTTCCTGGACATCGGACACCTGCACGCCGGCGCCCATGTCAACGCCAACCAGATCCACGCGCAAGGCCCGATGCTCGGGTACAGCAGCGGAGCGATGACGGGCAACGTCATCGGCGGGGTCGTCTACACGGTCAAGGGCGGCGCCGCCGGGCGATCGGTGATCACGGAGAAGCTCGACATCCACAACCGCGGCAGCAGCGCGCTGTCGTTGTCCCTGGCCGGATTCGGCTTCAAACCGACGCAGCCGGCGCTCGAGGTTCCGGACTTGAATGGCCTCAATCTGGTCGGCACGACGTTGGTCTATTTCCAGGGCAATGCCCAGTCGAACTCTTTCACCGAGGCGCCTTTCGCGCCGCTGACGATACGGCCGGTTGTTTCGTTCACGGGCTTCAACCCCATGCTCAATCAGAACCTGAGCCTGCCGGCCGGTGCTCGCATGACGATGATCACGGAGTTGAAGGTCGGTCCGCCGCTGATCCACAAGATTCCGCGACCGATTCGAAAGTCACCGTAACGGGTGGCGTCGACCGAAGCTCAGCGTCGCGCGAAAACCAGGTCCCACACGCCGTGGCCGAGCGCGAGGCCACGGTTCTCGAACTTGGTCAATGGCCGATAGGCCGGACGCGGCGCGTAGTCTGCGGCGGTGTTCTCCAGCAGCGCTTCGGTCGACAGCACCTCGAGCATCTGCTCGGCGTAGGGCTGCCAGTCGGTGGCGCAGTGCAGCGTGCCGCCGGGGGCCAGCCGCGATGCCAGCAGCGCCACGAAGGGCGGCTGGATCAGTCGGCGCTTCCAGTGCCGCTTCTTTGGCCACGGGTCTGGAAAGAAGACATGCGCCGCGGCCAGTGTCGCGGGGGCAATCATGTCGCTCAGCACGGCCACGGCGTCGTGTTGCACGATGCGCAGGTTGAGAAGTTGCTGCTGGCTTATGCGCTGCAGCAGCGCGCCGACGCCAGGCTCATGGACCTCGATGCCGAGAAAATTGTCCCGTGGCCGCGCGGCAGCAATGGCCGCGGTGGCCTGGCCCATGCCGAAGCCGATCTCGACGACCAGCGGCGCCGCGCGCCCGAAAGCCTTCACGACATCTAGTGGCGATGTCGAAAACGGCAGCACGAATTGCGGTGACAGCTCGACCAGGGCGCGGCTCTGGCCGCTGCCCATCCGCCCGGCACGCAGCACGTAGCTTTTGATGCGGCGAAGTGGCGCGGTGGGGTCGGCGGGGGAAGCGCTCATGGCCGCACGCATTGTCGCGCGCGGCCCCGCACCGTCAGGGCAGCCAGCCGTGAGCGCCGACGCCGGGCCTGAACAGCGTGGTGTCGACGCCCTGGCCCTGCAGCGCGGTTCTTATGTCGGCCAGGTTGTAGTGGAAGCGCTGCAGGCCCAGGTTCATGCGCGAACTGGGCACGTCCGGCCGGTCGGGGTGACCGTAGAGCATCGGCATGACCTTGCCGTTTGTGCCGAAGCCAGGATCGACGACGGCCTGCGACACGTTCATCGTTCCGATGAAGTCGTTCACGATGACGTAGACCTTGGGTTGCGCGCCGGTGTAGTCAACAGCGAAGCCGTAGTACTGTGTCTGATCGGGGTCGAGATGCCAATTTTGGCCAGCGTCGACCAGCTTGAGGCGGCGGGTGGCACCGCCACCGATCGAATTGACCGCGATCGACGGTGGCGCGCCGACGTAGGGCGCCATCGGGTCATAGTCCGGGTCCAGTGGGTCGATATAGCAGCAATACGGGTCGAGCTGCGCGTCGGGTGCGATCACGCCGTGGCCGAAATTGAGCACCGCGCCGAGCCGCTGCGTCTCGAAGTAGCGAAACTCGCCCGGCACGATGCCGACGTTGGCGCGGATCGCGCGCTTGCGGCAGCGCTCTTCGGGGTCGACGTGCGAGATCGAGTAGACCGGATCGTCGAACGGCGCGACGTGCGCAATGCACGCCGGGTTGAGTTCTGCGGTGAAGGTCACTGACAGGCCGTCGTTGTCGACGATCAGGCCGGGGTTCGTGCCCAGTTCCTGGACCATTGCGCCGCGCCGCGGCAGCGCCGGATCGGCGTCGTTGTCGGCCACCAGCGGATTCTTGCCGAGTGCCGCTTCGGCACCGTCGGACAGTCCGTCGCCGTCGCTGTCGGCATTGCCTGGATTCAAGCCGGCGGCCTTTTCCTGGTCGTAGGTCAGGCCGTCGCCGTCGTGGTCGCTGTTGTCGCCGCCGGCGGCGACCAGCAGGCGGACCCGCGTTTCGCCGTAGCGGCCGGTCTGCGGATTGACGACGCTGGCGGTCAGCACATGTTCGCCGGCGCCAAGAGTCGTCATCAGCGCGGTGTCGACCGTGATCGACGCGCCGCTGCCCCGCGCAGTGCCCGATTCATCGGTCCAGCCGATCACGCCGGCGGCGGCATTGGTCGGCGTCACCGTGACAGCCTGAAACGGCGCGGTATCGTCCAGCCGCACGACGGCGCGGTCGCCCTGCGTCGGTGCCAGCGTGGGCAGTGATCTTGGCCCGCTCGCGGCCGGCCACTGCGGATTGAAGCCGCGCGCGCCTTGTGCCCGGCTGGTGCGCAGTGCGGTCAACACGGCCGGTGTGGAGTAGGTGAACGGCTTGGCAACGACATCGCTGCCGGTGTTGAGCGTCACCCGCGGTCCGTCGGTGCCATCACCGCTGCCGTAGGCATAGATGTTGAGCGATGCCGGCGCGGCAGACATTTGCCAGCGGAACAACACGCATGGCGCATCGCCGGCGAGCGGGGCGCAAGTGGTGGCGTTGATCGACGCCGGCCCGATGACACTGACGCTCGGGTAGTTGGAGCGGAAATCCACGGCAAAGCCGTAGACGTTGCTGTCACCGACACCGATGGTCCGCAGCACACCGTTGGCATCCGCGGACTGCAGCGCGGTGCCGCTGATGACCACGGTATCGGCCCGCGCGGCAAAGGCATTGCCGCTGGCGGGTGCGTCGAGGGCAGCCTCGCTGACGCCGAAAGCCACGCCGTCGATCGCCGAGCGGCTGGCCTCGAAGTAGTAGAAGTCGCTGGCACCGGGCGTGATGGCGACGGATGACTTGACGCCGCGCGCGGCCGTGCCGATGAAGCAGGCCGAGATGCCATTGCTGCTTACGCTTACGCTGGCCGCGGCACTGGCGCTGGGGGCCGCAAAGGTCACCGTCGATGCGACGGCGGGCGTCGGGTCGTCGCAGGGCAGGGGCGGAGGAGGAGGTGGCGGCGGGGGCGGCGGAGGTGGGGTTGGACCAGACGTCGGCGGATTGGCCGACGCGTTGCCGCCGCCTCCGCCACAGGCCGCCAGTGACAACGCCAGCATGCAGGCTGCCAATGCGCGAAGGCGCAGATCTCTGGCGATGGGAGACGCGGACGGGGGCGGGGGTGCGGTGATCGGCATGCGCGAGAGTCTAAAGAGCAATCTGACGTGCAAGTGAGCACGCGTTACTGCGAGCTCACTTGCTCAGTGGCCGCGTGGTGGTATTCACGCAAGTCAGGCCCCCCAAATGGGCTGTGTTGCGCGCTTGTCCGTGGCGCCCGTGGTTCATTTTCATGTGCAGCCGATACCGGGAAAGTTCACGCCCGGCACCGAGCGCCATCACGCACTCAGCTGCGGGGCTTGAACGCCGCACGCACGCGCCGCAACAGCGGGCCGGCGACGCGATGGCGAAGTGCAAGCGGCAAGGTCTTCACAATTTGCACCGGATCGTTGGCGCAGGCCAGGCTGTCGACGAACTCGCAAGCCGGCTGCCCGCCGCGCGCGGCCACGAAATAAGGCGCCTTGATCGTCGGGTCGTAGTCGCCCAGCTTGAGCATTTCCGCCACATAGGCCCAACGCGACCTGTCCGTGGTGTTCTCGTAGGTCTTGTGCAGCAGCAACGAGGAAAACAGCACCACATCACCGGCGTCGGCCTCGATGAACACCTTGCCGCTGTCGGGCTGGTCGTAGTGTTCGGAGTCGATCGCGATGATATGGTTGCGCACACGCTTGTGTCGCTGGCGGACCTTGTGGCTGCCCGGAACGACCCACAGCCCACCGTTGTTGTTTCGGTTCTCGCTGAGCGCAATCCAGACCTCGAAATGCGGTTGCGGCAGGAGGTCGTAGCCGTTGTCGGTGTGCCACGGAAAAACACCGGAACCCGGCCCTTTGGCCACGGCCTGGTCCCATCGCACCCAGAGGTCGGGACCGGTGATGGGCACCAGGAAATCGATCAGGGTGCGCTGGGTGATGAAGCGGCGGACCAGTTCGCTGCGGCGAAAAATCTCGCTGTAGAACTGCATCGCTCCCTTGCTGTTGGGCTCGGCGCGGTCAGCCGCCTTGCCTTCGAAGCTGTGGCATTCGGCAATGAAATCACGCATCTCTTCGGGAGTGAACATGCCCCGGGAGACGACGAACCCGTCGCGTTCGAACTGCGCGATCCGTTCGGATGCGTCGCTTGTCTGCTTGTCCGCTCGTATCGACTCCAGAACCGCCATCAAATGCTCCGACCATTCAAACGAAACTTGCTGCCGGCCCTTCGGCTGCAACCGAATCGACGTCAACGCCGCCACGAAGCCTATCACCCGGCCACGAATTTCAATGCACCTTGATCGGGGTGTCCTCGAACGCTGCAAAAGCGCAAACGGCAAAAAATCGTCTCGACGGTGGTGCGGCGATGATTCGCCCGACCTCGCTGTAACGGCAGCTTCGGACACCGGGTCCGATCGCTTAAACTCGGCCGCCACGCGGGTGTAGTTCAATGGCAGAACGGCAGCTTCCCAAGCTTCATACGAGGGTTCGATTCCCTTCACCCGCTCCATTTTCCCGCGACGATGTCAGCTCTGCGCGGCTCCCCGACCACCCCTGATGAGCCGAACGGCCAGCGCCAAACCCACTGCCACGATGCTTGTCGTGGGCCTGGACGTTCCAGGCGCCACCTGCTGCGCGACACTCGGCGATGCGGCAGCGCGCATGCGCGACGTGTTGTACGAGTCGATGCTCGCGGCCGTACCCGCGGCCGAGCTGCTGGCATGGCCCGCGCTGTCGCATGCGGTGCTCGATACCGCAGTGGTGGCTGTGCTGCCTTCGCCGCCCGATGACGCCACGCAAAGCCTGCTGCTCGAGCGCGGCGTGCAAGACGTGGTGGTGCCGGTCGATGCACCGGCCGATGCGCTGCGCCGCCGTCTGGATGTGGCACTGCAACGCAAGGCGCTCGATCGCTATGCGCGCAAGTCGTTTGCCACCGATCTGGCGACCGGCTTGCCCAACCACTCGCAGTTGCTCGAACACATGACCCATCTGGTGGCGCTGCGAGATCGAGAGCCGGCGCCGATGGCGGTGATTGCGCTGCGCGTCGAGGGCCTGGCAGCAGTGCGCGAATCGCTCGGCGCAGAATCGTCCAACGTCCTGCGGCGCAAAGTGGCGGTGCGTCTGCGGGCCAGTCTGCGCGCCAGCGATGTCGTGGCCTCGATCGGCAATGACGCGTTCGTCGTGCTGCTGGCATGGATCGACGCGCCGGCCGACGGCCAGCGCGTGGCCAAGAAGCTGCTCACCGCGCTGCATCAACCGTTTTCGGTGGCGGGCAACGACCTTTCGGTGAAGGTTCACGCCGGCGTGGCGCTGTTTCCTGAGCACGGCAAGTCGGCCGATGCGCTGCTGCGCCGTTCGGTGGGCCAGGCGGCGAGCCTGGCGTCGATGGGTATCGAAGGCATGGGCTCTGCGATTGAGCGGGGTCACGAGCCGGCGGCCAACGACAACACCTGAGCGCGGCGCTTTCGACAGCGCTGCGATAATCGGCGCACGATGAAAGCTGCCGAAATCCGTTCCACGTTCCTGTCGTTCTTCGAGAGCAAGGGTCACGCCGTTGTCGCCTCCTCGCCGGTGGTGCCCGGTGACGATCCGACGCTGCTGTTCACCAATGCCGGCATGAACCAGTTCAAGGACGTGTTTCTCGGCTTCGACAAACGCGCATACAAGCGCGCGGCGACGGCGCAAAAGTGCATCCGCGCCGGCGGCAAGCACAACGATCTCGAGAACGTCGGCTACACCGCGCGCCACCTGACTTTCTTCGAGATGCTGGGCAACTTCAGCTTCGGCGACTACTTCAAGCACGACGCGCTGCTGTACGCCTGGGAACTGCTCACCGTCAGTTTCAAACTGCCGAAAGAAAGACTCTGGGCCACCGTCTATGCCGAAGACGACGAGGCCTACGACATCTGGCGCAAGGTCATCGGATTGCCTGCCGAGCGCATCGTGCGCATCGGCGACAACAAGGGCGGGCGCTACATGTCCGACAACTTCTGGATGATGGGCGACACCGGGCCGTGCGGCCCGTGCAGCGAGATCTTCTACGACCACGGCCCGGCGGTGGCCGGTGGACCGCCCGGCTCGCCCGACGAGGACGGCGACCGCTATGTCGAGATCTGGAACAACGTCTTCATGCAGTTCAACCGCACCGAAGACGGTGTGATGCACCAGCTGCCCAAGCCGAGCGTCGACACCGGCATGGGGCTGGAACGATTGAGCACGGTGCTGCAGGGCGTGCACAGCCTGTTCCAGATCGATCTGTTCGTGCGCCTGCTGGCGGCGGCCAAGAACTGTGTCGAGGCCGCGGGCGCGGTGAATGTCGATGCCGACTCGCCGTCGCTGAAGGTGATCGCCGACCACATCCGCGCCACCAGCTTCACCATCGTCGACGGCGTGATCCCGGGCAATGAGGGCCGCGGCTACGTGTTGCGCCGGATTGCGCGGCGAGCCATCCGCCACGGCTATAAGCTCGGTGCGCGCGCTCCGTTCCTGCACAACCTGGTGATGCCGCTGGTGGCCGAAATGGCTACGGCCTATCCGGAGCTGCAGCGTGCTGCACCGCGTGTGATCGAAGTGCTGCGGCAGGAAGAGGAGCGTTTCTTCCAGACGATTGCCAACGGCATGGAAATTCTCGAGGGGGCGCTCGCCGGCGGCGCGAAGCAGATCGACGGCGAACTGGCGTTCAAACTGCACGACACCTTCGGCTTCCCGCTCGATCTGACGGCCGATGTCTGCCGCGAGCGTGGCGTCGCGGTCGATGAGGTCGGCTTCAACGCAGCGATGCAACGCCAGCGCGAGCAGGCGCGCGCCGCGGGCAAGTTCAA
Source organism: uncultured beta proteobacterium (assembly GCA_963706685.1). Classification (GTDB taxonomy): domain Bacteria; phylum Pseudomonadota; class Gammaproteobacteria; order Burkholderiales; family Burkholderiaceae_C; genus CADEEN01. Next base: position 21,502 of record CAVPMY010000010.1, on the reverse strand, counting down.
ACTGGCGCAGGGCCTAGCCTACAGCGGCGCCGACACGGCGTTCGATGGCTACGAGCATCTCACGATCGACGGCGCGAAGGTGACTGCGCTATATGTCGAGGGCACGGCCGTGCCGGGAGCCAAGGCCGGCGACGACGTGGTGATCGTGCTCGACAAGACGCCGTTCTACGCCGAGAGCGGCGGGCAGGTCGGAGATGCGGGTGAGCTACGCAATGCAACCGCGCGTGTGGTGATCGAAGACACGACGAAAATTCAGGCAGCCGTGCACGGCCACCAGGGTCGCATCGTCGAAGGCGAGTTGAAGCTCGGCGATGTGTTGAGCGCGCGCGTCAACGCCGAGCAGCGCGCCAGGACGGTGCGCAACCACAGCGCCACGCACCTGATGCACAAGGCGCTGCGCGAGGTGCTGGGCGCGCATGTGCAGCAGAAGGGCTCGCTGGTCAACGCCGAACGGACGCGCTTCGACTTCAGCCACAACGCGCCCCTGACCGATGCGCAGGTCGCTCAGATCGAAGCCCTGGTCAACGCCGAAGTGCTGGCCAACGCCGCCACGCAGGCGCGCGTCATGGGCATCGACGAGGCCCAGAAATCGGGCGCGATGATGCTGTTCGGCGAGAAGTACGGCGACACGGTTCGCGTGCTCGACATCGGCAGCAGCCGCGAGCTGTGCGGCGGTACGCATGTGCAGCGCACGCGGCGACATCGGCTTGTTCAAGGTCGTCGCCGAAGGCGGCATCGCCGCGGGCGTGCGCCGCATCGAGGCGGTGACGGGTGACAACGCGTTGGCCTATCTGCAGCAATTGGAACGAGGCTTGCGAGACGCAGCGGTAGTTCTGCAGACGACACCAGCCGAGGTGTCGTTCCGCTCAAGCATGATGATCGAAAGGGTACGCGCGCTCGAAAAGGAGATCGCGCAGCTCAAGGGCAAGCTCGCCTCGTCGCAGGGCGACGAGCTGTTGACGCAAGCTGTCGACGTGAAGGGCATCAAGGTGCTGGCCGCGACGCTCGACGGCGCCGACGCCAAGACGCTGCGCGAGACGATGGACAAGTTGAAGGACAAGTTGAAGAGCGCCGCGATCGTGCTCGCCGCCGTGGACGGCGGCAAGGTGCAGATCGCTGCTGGCGTCACGGCCGATCACACGGCCAAGGTCAAGGCCGGCGAACTGGTCAACTTCGTCGCCCAGCAGGTCGGCGGCAAGGGCGGTGGCAAGGCGGATATGGCGATGGCCGGCGGCACCGATGCGGCGGGCTTGCCGAAGGCGCTGGCGTCGGTGGCGGCGTGGGTCGGTGAGCGCGCCTGAGACCAGTATCCTGATTCGCCGCCCGCGTCCGGAAGATGCGGCAGCGATGGCGGCCATCATGGGCGATCTCGACGTGCTGGGCGGCTTGCTGCAACTGCCTTACGCCACCGAAGCGGCGTGGACGAAGCGCATCGAAGAGATGCCGGTCGCGCCGGCGAGCGCCGAGCTGTTCATCGTCGCCGAGCGTGGCGGCGAAGTCGTGGGCAATGCCGGCGTGCACCCGACCCCATACGTGCGCCGCCGTCACACGGCCGGCATCGGCATGGCAGTGGCCCGACATGCGCAGCGCCAGGGTGTCGGCATGGCGCTGATGGCCGCCATCATCGATTGGGCCGACAATTGGGCGCAATTGCTGCGCCTCGAACTCACGGTCTATACCGACAACGCGGCGGCCATTGCGTTGTACCGCAAGTTCGGCTTCGAGGTCGAGGGCACGCACCGCGCGTACGCAATCCGCGACGGCGTGTACGTCGACGCGCTGGCGATGGCGCGACTGCACCCGAGCCCACCGTCGTTGCGATGATGCGCACGCTGCCGACAGCGCCGTGCGAGCACCTGCGCTAGAGTCGCGCCCCATGACGCAAGACCTCGCCGGACGCCATATCGTGCTCGGACTGTCCGGCGGCGTGGCCTGCTACAAGGCGGCGGATCTGGCGCGCGAACTCATCAAGGCGGGCGCCACGGTGCAGGCGGTGATGAGCGAGGCCGCAGAGCATTTCATCACTGCGGTGACGATGCAGGCGCTGACCAATCGAGCGGTCTTCACCAGTCAGTGGGACGCGCGCGAGCCCAACAACATGGCGCACATCAACCTGACGCGCGACGCCGCTGCGGTGTTGGTTGCACCGGCGAGCGCGGACTTCATCGCCAAGCTGGCGCACGGCCGGGCCGACGATCTGCTGAGCTTGCTGTGCGTGGCACGGCAGATCGAACAATGTCCTTTGCTGTTGGCGCCGGCGATGAACCGTGAGATGTGGGCCCATCCGGCAACGCAACGCAATGTGGCCCAGGTTGCCGCCGATGGGGCGACCGTGCTCGGCCCGGGCTCGGGCGACCAGGCCTGCGGTGAAATCGGCGACGGCCGCATGCTCGAAGCGGTGGCGTTGCGCGACGCATTGATCGCTCACCTGCAACCCAAGTGTCTGCGCGGCAAGTCGGTGCTGATCACCGCCGGCCCGACCTACGAGGCGATCGATCCGGTGCGCGGCATCACCAACCGATCCAGCGGCAAGATGGGTTTTGCGATCGCGCGGGCGGCCGCCGAAGCCGGTGCCCGAGTGACGCTGGTTGCCGGGCCGGTGCACCTGCCCACGCCGGCCGGCGTGCGCCGACTCGACGTCACCAGTGCACGCGAGATGCAGGCTGCAGTGATGCCCGAGGCGGCCAGCCACGATGTCTTCATTGCCACGGCGGCCGTTGCCGATTGGCGGCCTGCGCAAGAGGTCAGCGAAAAGATGAAGAAGGCGGCGGGCCGGACCACGCCGCAGCTCGGTTTTGTCGAGAACCCGGACATCCTGGCCGACGTCGCGCGCTTGCCCCAACCCCCGTACTGCGTCGGCTTTGCCGCCGAGAGCCATGACCTGGCCCGCCACGCCGCCGAGAAGCGGCTGCGCAAGAAGGTGCCACTGATGGTCGGCAACCTCGGGCCGGCGACCTTCGGTCAGGATGACAACACGCTGCTGCTGATCGACGACGCGGGCCAGCGTGAGTTGCCGCGTGCCGACAAGCTGAGCCTGGCGCGCGCGCTGGTGGCCGAGATCGGCCAACGCATCGGCGCATGACGACGACCCTTCGACAAGCTCAGGGCGATCGGGTGATCGATGTCAAGGTGCTCGACGCGCGCATGAGCGAGCACCTGCCCGCCTACGCCACGCCCGGCAGCGCCGGCCTCGACCTGCGGGCCTGTCTCGACGCGCCGCTGGTGCTGGCGCCGGGCCAGTCGCAATTGATCCCGACCGGCTTGTCGATCCACATCGGCGAGCCGGGGTTGTGCGCGATGCTGTTGCCGCGATCGGGCCTCGGCCACAAGCATGGCATCGTGCTCGGCAATCTCGTCGGCCTGATCGACAGCGACTACCAGGGCCCGTTGATGGTGAGCTGCTGGAACCGCGGCCAGCACGCGTTCACGATCGAGCCGATGGAGCGCATCGCGCAGATGGTGATCGTGCCGGTCGTGCAGGCAGCGTTTCGGCGCGTCGATGCGTTTGACGAGTCGGCGCGCGGCGAAGGCGGCTTTGGCTCGACCGGCAAGAAGTGAACGAGCCCTACTGAAGCCGTGACGGTGTCGGCATCAGGTTGGCGATGTCGAACACACCGGCGCCGACGCTGCCGGCTTCGACTTCTTCTTCGGTGGCCTCGCGCACATCGATCACTTTCAGGTGCAAGCGCAAGGCCATGCCGGCGAGCGGATGGTTGCCATCGAGCACCACATGCGAGGGATAGACCTCGGTGACGGTGTAGATCGCATCGGCGGGCATCTCCGGCGTGGCATGGCCTTCGGGCAGGCCCTCGAAGCGCATGCCGGGCTCGACGCCATCGGGGAATAGCGTGCGATTCTCGAAGCAGACCAGTTCGCTGTCGTAGTCGCCGAAGGCATGCTCGGGCTCGAGATGCAGGTGGGCCTCGAAGCCCGGGCCCTGTCCGTCGAGCGCTTCCTCGACCTTGGTCAGCAGGTCATCACCGCCGAACAGAAACTCCACCGGCTCGGTCAACTCGTCGATCGCGGCACCTTGCGCATCGGAGAGTTGCCACGTCAGCACCACGACGCAGGGCTTGTGAATCGTCATCATGATCGGCCGATGTTACAGGGCGAAAATAGGCACGATGATCGACATTGACAAGCCGCTGCCCTTGCTTGGCGGACTGAGTCCGGCGCGCTTCATGCGCCGCCATTGGCACAAGGCGCCGCTGCTGGTGCGCCAGGCCTGGCCTCTCGTCGCGCCGCCGGTGACGCGCGCCGAACTGTTTGCGCTGGCGGCGCGTGACGATGTCGAATCGCGCCTGGTCGTGCGCGACGGCAAGCGATGGTCGCTGCGGCCTGGCCCGCTGTCGCGACGTGCGCTGCCGGCGCTGTCCAAGCCGCATTGGACGCTGCTGGTGCAGGGGCTCGATCTGCATGTCGATGCGGCGCATGCGCTGCTGTCGCGCTTTCGTTTCGTTCCCGACGCGCGGCTCGATGACCTGATGCTTTCGTATGCGAGCGACGGTGGCAGCGTCGGGCCGCACATCGACTCCTATGACGTGTTCCTGCTGCAGGTCAAGGGGCGCAGGCGATGGCGCTATGGCCGCTGCCCACGACCGCTGCTGCGCAGCGACGTGCCGCTGAAGATGCTGGCGAGGTTCGAGCCCACCGATTCGCAACTGCTCGAACCCGGCGACATGCTGTACCTGCCGCCCGGCTGGGCGCATGAAGGCACGGCTGTCGGCGCTGAGTGCATGACAGTGTCGATCGGCTTTCGAGCGCCGACGCAGGCCGAGTTGGCGCGAGTGTTGCTCGAACGCCTTGCTGATCGCCATATTGATGGCGCCTCGCTGCGCTACCGCGACGCCGGCCAGCCCGCGACGACGCAGCCGGCCGCCGTGCCCGATGCACTGCGCGAATTCGCGCAGCGCTCGCTGGCCGATGTGCTCGGCAGGGCGGGCGCCATTGATTGCGCGCTGGGCGAATGGCTCACCGAGCCGAAACCGCAGGTCTGGTTCGATGCCCGTGCCGACGCGGCGTTGCCGGTCGCCTGCGGCGTCGTGCTTGACCGGCGCACGCGCATGGCGTATGACGCTTGCCAGGTCTTCATCAACGGCGAGTCGTTCACCGCCTCGGGCACCGATGCCGTGCGGGTGCGTCGGCTGGCAGATGAACGCGCGCTGGCGGCCGACGAAGTGCGCCGCCTCGGCACCGCTGCGCGCGCGCTGATTGCACAATGGTGGGCGGCCGGCTGGCTGCACATCGAGAAAGGGCAAGACCACCATGGATGACGAGAGGACAGATCAGGATCGCGGTTTGTCGATTGACGGCCGCAGCGAATTCACGCAGGCGGTGCAACGCAGCCTTGCGCAGGCTCTTCATCAACGCGAGCGCGAGTTGTGCTTGGTCGATACCGACTTTGAAGTCTGGCCGCTCGATGATCCCCAGGTTCTCGACACCTTGGGTGCCTGGGCGCGATTGCCGCAGCGCCGTCTGCTGATGGTGGCGACACGATTCGACACGATTCCGCGCATGTTCTCGCGCTTTACCACATGGCGCGGCAACTTCGCGCATGTGGTCGAGGCTTTCGCGACCGACGTCGAGCCCTCCCAGGTGCCCACGTTGTTGCTGGCGGGCACAGCGAGCCTGACGTTGGCTGACCGTCTGCGCTGGCGGGGGCATGGTTTGCGGTCTGACAAGGAAGTCGCCGACTGGCGCGAAGTCGTTGACGTATTGTTGCAACGCTCGGAGCCTGGATTCGGCGCGAACGCGCTGGGCCTCTAGGGTTTGCACTCCCTGTCGCTAGAATACGAAGTTAGGCACAACGTCACAGCAGCTCGAACGAGTGCGTGCGTTTTGCCTTGCTGGATGCGGCAAAACGAAGTAGCTGCTGGTGCCTGGGATGGCGCCGTGGGTGCGGGCCGGATCCAACCCTACCGATTTCGGTATTCGCTCGATTCAATCAAGGAAATCTGCTCATGAACAAGTCGCTCCTGCTGGCCTCGTTGGTGGCCACTGTTGCTCTGGCCGCTTGCGGCAAGAAGGAAGAAATGGCTGCACCGGCGCCGGCGCCGGCTCCGGCCGCGGCGCCGGCCGTCGTTGCCCCTGTGGTTGAAGCCGCATCGGCTGCCATGGGTGAAGCCAAGGCTGGCGCATCCGACATGGCCGCTTCCGCCTCGGCGGGCATGGATGCCGCCAAGGACGCCGCTGGCAAGGCCATGGACGCCACCAAGGATGCCGCCAAGGAAGCTGCCGACAAGGCTGTCGACGCTGCCAAGGACGCGGCCGCCAAGGCTGGTGACGCTGTCAAGAAGTAATCGGTCTTAGCGGACGCTTCCATGACGAGCCGTCTGAAGGCGACTTCAGGCGGCTTTTTCACGTCCCTTTGCTGATTCGCGCGCGCTTCACGCCACGTCGATCCAGCCACAGCCGCTGTTGCCGTCAGCCACATGCAGCATGGCCGGCCGATGGCGCAATGCTCCGCGCAGCGCTTGCAATGCCAGAGCCGGTTGGTTGTTGTGCCGGCTCAGATGAGCCGCCACCACATGACGCAAGTCGTCGTGGCCGCAGGCATCGAGCAGCGCTGCGGATTGCTCGTTGGCCAGGTGGCCGCGCAGTCCGCCGATGCGCCGCTTCAGCCACACCGGGTAGGGGCCTTGGTCCAGCATCGTGCGGTCGTGATTGCACTCGAGCAAGAGCGCCGAACAACCCTGCAGCGCCGTCGCCACGGCAGCGTTGGGTTCACCCAGGTCGGTGACGATTCCCAACTGCGCATTCGCGCTGCGACACACCAGTTGCAATGGCTCGGCAGCGTCGTGCGGCACGGTAAACGGCAGCAACTCGAGCGCGCCGAGCGTGATGCCGACACCGTCGCTGGCGGTATGCGCAGCGACGGCCGCATCTCCGGCGCGTGCCGTCACCGCGGCCCAAGTGCCGGCACTCGACCAGACGGGTGTGCCGTGCCTTCGGTGCAAGGCCAGCACGCCGCTCACATGGTCGCTGTGTTCGTGGGTGACGAACACAGCATCGAGATCGGTGGGGGCGCAGCCACGCTCGGCCAAGGCCGCGGTCAAGCGGCGCAGCGGCAATCCGCAGTCGACGAGCAGTCGCGTTGGTCGTTCGTGTTCGCTGCGGCGTGCCTCGACCAGCGTGGCGTTGCCGCTGCTGCCGCTGGCCAGGCTGGTGAAGCGCAGCACAGCGAGCAGCCGCAGCGCTCTATTTCAGGTCATTGACGAGCAAGGCGACGATGCGTTGTGCGACATCGCTGTTCTCGGGCGCGCCTTGGGAGTCTTGCACCACGACGTTGGTCTTGTCGCCTTCGCCCTTGACGGCGATGCGGTAGCGCACCGGGGCGCCTTTGGCGTCCGACTTGCTGAACAGCTTGCTGAAGAAACCCTGCTCGGCATTGGTTGTCACGTTCTTCGGATCGACATAGCGCACGAAGTACAGGCCGCCGGCACGATCGCGGTCCTCGACCGTGAAGCCACCTCGGTCAAGTGCCAGGCCGACGCGGCGCCAGGCGCGATCGAAGCCTTCATCGACTTGCAATGCCGGCTGGCCCGCGACCGCACGCGCGCGTGCAGGCGTTGCCGCCGGCGCCGAGGCAGCCTCGGCAAGAACCTCACGCGCTGCCGATTCCTTGGTGCCGAGTTTGACCATCAGCCGCGTCAGAAACTCTGCTTCGAGTCCTGGGTCGGCGGGCCGCGGTGTCCAGACGGTTGTTTGCGTGATCCGGTCACCCGCGTACTCCTCGACCATGCCGCGGTGGCTGATGTAGACCTCGCTGGTGTTGCCGTTGCGCTCGACGCGCGTGCGGAAGCGGTCGCGCTCGCCGGTGTCATAGGCGCTTTCCAGCACACGGCCGATCGTGCGCCGGATGATGTCTTGCGGCAGCTTGGCGCGGTTCTCGGCCCAGTCGGTTTCCATCACGCCGGTCTGTGCGTTGTCGACGACCAGGCTGAATCCGCGCTCGGCCCAGAAGTCGCGAAGTTGCGGCCACAGTTGTTCGGCAGGCATCGGCACGACCAGCCAGCGTTCATTGCCATCGCGCACGATTCGCATCTCGCCGAGCGCGTTGGGAGCCACGCCAACTGCGCTGGCCGCGGCCGGGTTGAGGGTGGCGCCGCCGGTCTGGTAGGCGCTCGCGCTGACGCTGCCGCTGGCCGGTGCATAGCGGCCGTCACGCTGCAATTGCGTCAGGTCGGGCGGCACTTCGAGCGGCGCCGTCTTGGCCGACTGGCTCTTGTAGTCGACCTTGTCGCCTTGCAGAAAATTGTCCACCGTGGAGCAGCCGGCCAGGGCCAGCAGCAGCGACACGGCGCAGGTCGAGCGGGTCAGGAGCGGCATCTTGTGAACTTGCATGGGCATGAACGGAAGAATCGAGGCCGCGCAATGCGGCGGGCAGCAAGGAGGGGCAGGGGGGAGAACGCGGGCAGAGCGGGCAGGCGGTTGTCGGCTCAATCGCTCAAGGCGCCGCATTCGCGCAGCGCCGCTTCGAGCGGCGCATGGTGCGCATTGCTCAACGGCACGAGCGGCAGGCGAAGCGCAGGCCCGATCTTGCCCATGCGTGCCAACGCCCACTTGACGGGGATCGGATTGGCCTCGACAAAAAGCTGCCTGTGCAGCGCCAGCAGCTTCAGGTGGATCGATGCGGCGCGCCTGCCGTCGCCCGCCATCGCCGCGGTGCACAGTTCGGCCATCGCGCGCGGCGCGACGTTGGCCGTGACGCTGACATTGCCGTGGCCGCCGAGCAGCATCAGCGCGATAGCGGTCGGGTCGTCGCCGGAGTAAACCGAAAAGCCCTTCGGCGCTTGCTTGATCAGCCAGGCCGCGCGGTCGATGTTGCCTGAGGCTTCCTTGATGCCGACGATGCCGGGCACCTGGGCCAGCCGCATCACGGTGTCGTGCTGCATGTCGGCCACGGTGCGGCCGGGCACGTTGTAGAGCACGACCGGCAGATCGACACCTTCGGCGATGGCCTTGAAGTGGCGGTACAGGCCTTCCTGGGTCGGCTTGTTGTAGTAGGGGACGACCTGCAAGGTGCAATCGGCGCCGACCTTCTTTGCAAAGCGCGTCAGCTCCAGCGCCTCGGCCGTGGAATTGGCGCCGGCGCCCGCCATGATCGGCACGCGGCCCTTGGCGTGATCGACGGCCACGCGGATGATCTCGCAGTGCTCCTCGACGTTGACGGTGGGCGATTCACCGGTCGTGCCGACGGCGACGACGCACGACGTGCCTTCGGCGACATGCCAGTCGACCAGGCGGCGCAGCGCGTCGAAATCGACGCTGCCGTCATCGTGCATCGGTGTGACGAGGGCAACGAGGCTGCCGGTGATCGGATTCATGGGCGGTGTGCAGTGGCTTCAGCAGGCGATTCTAGCGGGGCGGGGCCTGCCGGCTGGCGGCGGGCTGCCAGGCGCTGCACGCGGCGCATCGGCGCGTCGAGCACGCCATCTTCATAGGCGACGACATGCAGGCCGCGGCAGGCCTCGAGCAGTTCACCGGGTCGCAGCAGAAAGTCCGGATTGGACGGCTTGCCGAAGGCCTCGTTGCCGACGGCAAAGGTCTCGTAGATCAGCACGCCGCCGGCGGCCACGGCCTGCACGATCGTCGGCAGCAAGGGCCGCCACAGGTAGTTGGTGACGACGACGCCATCAAAGACTTTGCCGGGCAACGGCCAGGCGTTGTTCTCGATGTCGGCAACGATGATCCGACCCAGTGTCTGCAAGGACTGCAGCGCGTCGGCGTCGCGATCGACGCCCGTCACCGCAAGGCCCTGCGCATGCAGCCACCGCAGATGCCGCCCGCTGCCGCAGGCCACGTCGAGCACCGAGCCGCCGGGGCGGATCAACGGCGCCCAGCGGCGCACCCAGGCCGAAGGTTCGATCGTGGCGTGGATCAGAAGCAATTCCAGAGCTGCGTCGCGAGTTGCATGATCAAGTCAGGCTGCAGGTACGACGCAAACACCAGGCCCAGCGCCGCCAGTGCGGCCACGCGCCAGATCCAGCGTTGCGGCGGCAACAGCTGCTTCACGCTGCGGCTCCCGCCGGCCGCGCGATCGCCGTCTCGCGAACCGGCAGATTGATCAGGGCCGCGAACACACCGAGCACGACGGCGAGCCACCAGACAACGTCGTAGCTGCCGGTGGCATCGTAGAGCTTGCCGCCGAGCCAGGCGCCGAGGAACGAGCCGACCTGGTGCGACAGGAAGACGAAGCCGCCGAGCATCGACAGGTACTGCACGCCGAAGATCTGCGCCACGGTGGCATTGGTCGGCGGCACCGTGGACAGCCACAACACGCCCATCACCGACGAGAAGATGTAGACGCTCCACGGCGTCAGCGGCACCGACAGGAAGATGACGATGGCCACCGAGCGCAGGATGTAGATGCCCGAGAGCAGAAAGCGTTTGGGAAAGCGCTGACCGAGCGAGCCCGCGGCATAAGTACCGATGACGTTGAACAGACCGATCAGCGCCAGCGCCGTCGTGGCGACGTTCGGTGTCAGGCCGTTGTCCTTCAGATAGCTCGGCATGTGCACGCCGATGAAGACGACCTGGAAGCCGCAAACGAAATAGCCGGCCATCAGCAACTGGAAGCTCGGGTAGTTGAACGCTTCGCGCAGCGCCGCAGCGATGCTTTGCTGTGGCCGTACGAATCCGCTTTCGAGCCCGCGCTCGCGCAGTCCGCTGGCCAGCGGCAGGATCAGCAGTGCCACGGCAGCCAGCGCCAACAGCGCGCCCTGCCAGCCGAGGCCGCCGATCAAGCCGTTTTCCACCGGCACCATCAGGAACTGACCGAACGAGCCTGCCGCCGCGGTGACGCCCATCGCCCACGAGCGCTTGCCGGCGTCGACATTGCGGCCGATCACACCATAGACGACGGCGTAGGTGGTGCAGGCCTGCGCAATGCCGAGCACCACGCCGGCCGACGCGGTGAAGGCAAGCGGCGTCGGCGCCAGCGCCATCAGCGCCAGGCCGAGCGCGTAGGCCACGCTGCCCGCCAACAGCACGCGGAACGCGCCGAAGCGGTCGGCCACCATGCCGGCGAACAGGCCGGCGATGCCCCAGGTGATGTTCTGTATCGCCATCGCAAAGGCGAAGGTCTCGCGTGTCCAGCCGCGATCCATCGTGATCGGTTGCAACCACAGGCCGAAGCCGTGGCGGATGCCCATCGACAGCGTGACGATGGCGGCGCCGCAGATCAGCACCTGCGTCATCGACAGGCGGGCCGGGGCAGCAGAAACGTTCATGGCCGCACTGTAGCGGCCCGGCCTTTTTCTTGCTGGCAGCGCTCACAATCCGGCCATGGACTTGCGCATCGGCCACTTGTTCGAAGCGCCGCGGCATCGCGAGGCAGTGGCGCACCTGATTCACCATGAGTTCTGGACCGAGGTACCGGGGGCGAGCGTCGACAAGATGGCGGCGCGTCTGCGCAATGCAGCGACGGCCGATGCCTTGCCGTTGTGCCTGATTGCCTTGCAAGGCGATGATCCGGTCGGCGTCGTCAACCTCGTCGACAACGACGACGAAGACCATCCCGAGTGGCGGCCCTGGCTGGCCGGCATGGTGGTCGCCGAGCATTGGCGCGCTCAGGGCATCGGCTCGATGCTCGTGCGCGCGCTGCTCGCCGAAGCCAAGCGCTTGCGCTTCGAACGCGTCTATTTCGGCACCGACGGCCCCGGCTTCTACGAGCGCCTCGGCGCCGTCGTGCACCACGTGCCGCGGCCGGGTTTCTGGTTCATGCGTTTCGAGCTGTGAGCGCGCCGTCCCTAGAATCGCGCGCCATGCCAAGCACCAAATTGCCGGCGAAGTACGCCGAAGAGTCGATCCGTGTTCTCAAGGGGCTCGAGCCCGTCAAGCAGCGTCCGGGCATGTACACGCGCACCGACAGCCCGCTGCACACCATCCAGGAGGTCATCGACAACGCCGCCGACGAAGCGCTGGCCGGCCAAGGCAAGCGCATTGCCTTGACGCTGCACGGCGACGGCTCGGTCAGTGTTGAAGACGACGGTCGCGGCATCCCGTTCGGAATGCATCCTGAAGAAAAAGTCTCGGTGGTCGAGATCGTCTTCACGCGCCTGCATGCCGGGGGCAAGTTCGACAAGGGCGCCGGCAACGCCTACAGTTTTTCCGGCGGCTTGCACGGCGTGGGTGTCAGCGTCACCAATGCGCTGGCCAGGAAGCTCGCCGTCACGGTTTACCGCGACGGTCAGGTGGCGACGATCGCATTCTCCGGCGGCGATGTGTTGGAAAAGCTCGTCGTGCGCAAGGCCGAGGGCGCGGCGAAAGGCGACCGCAAGCAGGGCACGACGATTCGCGTCTGGCCCGACGCCAAATACTTCGACAGCGCCGAGCTGCCGCGCCACGAACTCACGCACCTGCTGCGCAGCAAGGCGGTGCTGATGCCCGGTGTCATCGTGACGCTGGCCAACGAGAAGACCAAGGAGACGCAAACCTGGCAGTACAAGGGCGGCCTGGCCGACTACCTGATGCAAAGCATCCCGGCCGAGCCCTTGATCCCGCTGTTCGAGGGCGCGCACTATGCCGAAGAAGGCGAGGCCGAGAACAACGCCGAAGGCGAGGGCGCGGCGTGGTGCGTGGCCTTCACCGACGAAGGCACGACGCTGCGCGAGAGCTATGTCAACCTGATCCCGACCGTGGCTGGCGGCACGCACGAAGCGGGCTTGAAGGACGGCCTGTTTGCCGCCGTCAAGGGCTTCATCGAACTGCACGCGCTCTTGCCCAAGGGCGTCAAGCTGATGCCCGAGGATGTCTTCTCGCGCGCCAGCTTCGTGCTCTCGGCCAAGGTGCTCGATCCGCAATTCCAGGGCCAGACCAAGGAGCGGCTGAACTCGCGCGATGCGCTGCGCCTGGTCGCCAACTACACGCGACCGGCGATGGAGTTGTGGCTCAACCAGCATGTCGAGTACGGCAGGAAACTTGCCGAGCTGGTGATCCGCCAGGCGCAGACGCGCCAGCGCGCCTCGCAAAAGGTGGAGAAGCGAAGGGGCTCCGGCGTGGCCGTGCTGCCGGGCAAGCTGACCGATTGCGAGAGCCGCGATCTCGAGCTCAACGAGGTCTTTCTGGTTGAGGGCGATTCGGCCGGCGGCAGCGCCAAGATGGGCCGCAACAAGGAGACGCAGGCGGTGCTGCCGCTGCGCGGCAAGGTGCTCAACGCGTGGGAGGTCGAGCGCGACCGGCTGTTCGCCAACAACGAGATCCATGACATTGCGGTGGCGCTCGGCGTCGATCCGCATGGTGCCAACGACGAGCCTGGGGCCGTGTTGTCCGGCTTGCGTTATGGCAAGGTCTGCATCCTGGCCGACGCCGACATCGATGGCTCGCACATCCAGGTGCTGTTGCTGACGCTGTTCTTCCGCCACTTCCCGATGCTGATCGAGCGCGGCCACATCTACGTCGCCAAGCCGCCGCTGTACCGCGTCGATGCGCCGGCGCGCGGCAAGAAGCCGGCGGCCAAGATCTACGCGCTCGACGACGGCGAGCGCGAGGCCATCATCGACAAGCTGCGCAAGGAAGGCGCGCGCGAGGGCTCGTGGTCGATCGGGCGCTTCAAGGGCCTGGGTGAGATGACGGCCACGCAGTTGTGGGAGACGACGCTGAACCCCGACACGCGGCGCCTGCTGCAGGTCAGCTTCGAACAGCTTGGCGCGCGCGACACCACCAACGCCTTGACCAAGCTGATGGGCAAGGGCGAAGCCGCGGCCAGGCGCGAGTTGATGGAACTGCGCGGCGATGCGGTGGAGGTCGACGTTTGACGATGCGCTGATCTCTCAGTGCATTGCCGTGTCGGTTGCTTGAGGTCGATGATGCGAGTGCTCTTGATCGTGTTGCTGGTGGTCTGCGGATTCCTGGCGGTCTTCGCATGGGCTGCGCTGCGGTCGGGGCCGATTGCGGCGGTGTTGCTGGTGCCTTGCGCCCTGGCGGCCTGGGGTATCCGCGCGATCGATCGCCGTCGCGAAGTCACGGCAGCAGAAGATGCGAGCGCGCAGGCTCAGTGGCAGGGCAGTGAATTGTTGGTGGGCATCCACTGGACCAGGGGAATCAGCTTGATCGCGTTGGTGTTCACACTGGTGATTGGAGCGCTCATTCTCATGACCAGGGAGAAGTCGGTACTCGGTTCAGTGGTCGCTGGAGCGTGTGGTGTCATCCTTGGCTGGTTCGGTCTGATCCTGTTTGGCATGTTGTACCGAGCGGCACGTGCCGGTTACTCGCTGGCCATCGACCAGCGCGGCGTGCATATGCCTGGCTGGCCAGCGATCGAATGGTCGAACGTGCATGGCGCTTCGGTCGCCAACATCGACGTCCAGGGCACAAAGAACCTGCAGCTGCGCTTGCTGTTGAGCCATCCGGCTTCGTTGCGACGTTGGACCTTGTCACGCTTGTTGTTCGGGCCGATCGATGCGTCGCCGCGCAAGTCCAATGAAGTGACCTTTGGCGGCTTGCTCTTCGATGTGCACGAGCAACGCCTTCGATCCGCAGTCCGCTCGCTGTCACTACAGCACGCACCGCGGTTCGACGACCATTGGTATCCCGGTAAGCCGTTGTCACTGACACTGCGTTCGGCTGATGAGCGCAAGTCCGAACAGGCGAACCGGGCCGAGCTGGAGGCTGCCGGCAACGCCATGATGGCGCTCGCGCGCTCGGGCAGGACGACCACTGATCCCGCGGTGGCAGCCGCAAGGCAACGACTGGATGCTGCGCTTGCGCGGTCCAGGCGAGAGGTCGATGCCCTGATCGAGAAAAGCAAGGCGCTGCAGGCTCGGTCCGGCGCCGCGGCGCGTGTCAGCAACCGCCTGGCTGCCGTAGGACTGATTGCGATAGTGGCGGTGCTGGGGTTCAAGGCGGCGATGTGGTATTTCTCTGCTCGATGAAGTCCGCAGCCTCTGCCAACAAGGAGGAATTGCCGCGATGATGCCGACACGCCTGCGTCCCACCATGCTGTCCGATCTCGATTGGGTGGTCACAGTCGAGACCGACCCGGTGAACCTGCCGTTGATCACGCCCTGGGACCGCACGCAGCACGAGGGGGCGGTTCGGTTTCCCGACTCGCGCCACTTCATCGTCGAGGCGGGTGCGAACTGCGAGCGCGCCGGCTTCGTGATCCTCCAAGGTTGCCGCAATCGCAATCAAAGCATCGAGCTCAAGCGCATGGTGCTGCAACCGGCCGGACACGGACAGGGTTTGGGCCGCGAGTGTGTGCGCCTGCTGAAGCAAATGGCCTTTCGCGACTTGAAGGCACACCGTTTCTGGCTCGACGTGAAGAGCCTGAACACACGCGCCCTGGCGCTGTACGCGAGTGAAGGCTTTGTCGAGGAGGGCCGGCTGCGCGAGAGTGTGCGCATCAGCGGCCCCAACGGCGACGGCTACGACTCGCTGGTCGTGATGTCGATGCTCGACCGCGAGTACCTGGCGCGCGAGGCACGCACCGCCGACACGCCGCTCAGCGGCGGCAGCGCAGATCGTTGAAGCCGAGGCCGGCCTCGGCCACCGGCGCCGGCAGCCGCTGTCCGGCAAGGGCTGCCGCACATGCCATGCCCATCGCCGCGCTGGTCTGCACGCCGTAGCCGCCCTGGCCGCAGCACCAGAAGAAGCCGGGCAGTGCGTCGTCGAAGCCGCCGACCAGCGCACCGTCGGGCACGAAGCTGCGCAAGCCGGCCCAGGTGCGCAGGGGGCGGCGGATCGTCAGCGTCGTCGCGGCTTCGATGCGCGCGATGCCGGTGGCGATGTCGATCTCCTCGGCCACCACATCGTGCGGCGCCACTGCATCGGCGTTGGCCGGCGAGCCGAGCAGCACACCGGCGTCGGGCTTGAAGTAGAAGTCTTCGTCGATGCCGACCACGCATGGCCAGGCGCTCGGGTCCAGCCCGGGGGTCGGCGCGAACGTGAAGGCGCTGCGGCGCCTGGGTATCAAGCCGAGCGGGCGCGCGCCGGCCAGCGCGCCGATGACATCGGCCCAGGCGCCCGCGGCATTGACGATGACCGGCGCGCGCAGCATGCGCTGGCCGTCGGACAATTCCCAGCGCTGCTGCAAGTGCGCGAGGCGCTGTACGTCGAAGCCGCACAGCAGCTCGGCCCGCGCCGTTCTTGCGCTGCGCAGGTAATGCTGGTGCAGGGCGTGCACGTCGATGTCGCTGGCATCGTCGTCGTGCAACGCGGCGGCCACGGCATCGTCGCGCAGCACCGGCACCACGCCTTGTGCCGCGCGCGTGTCCAGGCGACTGACGCCGCGTGCGCCTTCGGCGAGCAGACGCTCATGCAATTGGTCAAGATCGCGGACCTGTTCGGCGCGTGCCGTGAAAAGCGATCCGCGCGCCGCCAGAACACCCGGCAGTGCCTGCAGGAAGCTGCGGCTCGCCCGTGTCAGGGCCCGCACCTGCGGCGGCCCGTAACTCGGCGCGAAGACGGCGGCCGAACGGCCGGTGCTGTGGTAGCCCGGCTGGTCCTCGCGTTCGACGATCGCCACACGGCCGAGCGGCGCCAGGAAATGCGCCACCGACGCACCGGCGATGCCGGCGCCGATGATGATGAAGTCGAAGTCCTGCGGCTGAATCACGCCAGCATGTTATCGAGCTTTACCTATCGCACGACACTCAATCCGTTCGGGCTGAGCCTGTCGAAGCCTCGCTGGCCCTTCGACAAGCTCAGGGCGAACGGGTGTCGTGCGTTCGTAAAGCTCAATAGGCGCTGCGGGCGTGCCGTTTGAGGGCCGGCCTTGCCGGCGGTTCGGTCCGCAGCGCCCAGCCCTCGGTGGCGGCAGCGCTGGGCATCCACTGCCAGCCGCGGCCACCGAGCCGCACCTTGGCCGCCATGCGCACCGCGCGCTCGCACGCCGCCTCGTCGAGTTGCAGCGCAAAGCGCTGCCAGCGGCGGTTGACCGCAGCGTCGGTCCAGAGGTCTTCGAGCGCCTGGCGCAGATCGCTGCCGCTGGTCTTCATGCCGATGGCCAGACGACGTGCCTGCAGCGTCAGCACGAAGACCTGGAAGTCATGCCGTGCCGGCGCCGGCAGGTGCGCCATCAACTCGCGCAGCCGCGGCACGGCCTGCGCTTCGGTGAAGGCCAGCGTCACCACCGCCTGCAGTGCCTGCACCGGGTTGAGCAGGCGCAGCCGGTTCGGTGGCAAAACGAGCAGTGGCAGGCAGGCCGCCTCGTCGTGCTTCATCGGCGTAACCAGGCTCATCAGCACGGCCAGGCGCGACCATTGCAGCGCGTTCAAGCCGTCGAGCGTGTCCAGGCCCGAGGCTTCGAGTTGCTTGACGACGGTCAGCGCGTCGCGGCAGCCGAGGTCGGCCTTGGCCTCGTTGGCGCGCGCGCTCATCACTGCCAGGTTGCCGGCGGCGTAGCCGGCCAGGTTGCAGACGCGATCGACCGAGGCGTCGCTGCCGGCGCCGCTGGCATGGGTGAGGGCGATGCGGGTGATGGGGCACAGCGGGACATCGATCTGGGCCAGGAAGTTGGGCGTGACCTGCGTGCCTTCGAAGACCACGCCGCGCCGCCAGGCGCCGAAGCGCAGTTGCAGCCACTTGCGCACCGGCGGCGTCGGCTTGAGCGTGCGCGTGCCGAAGACGGCGCTGCCGGCCTGCCAGCCCGGCCGCAGCGGGTGGCCTTCGGCGAGCGCTTCGGGCGGGGGGGTCAGGCGGTAGTGGGCATAGTCCCAGCCGAGTTCGAAGGCCACGCGATCGGTGCTTCGGGTGTCGCAGACGGCGGCGGCGGTATCGGCAAACAGATCGAGCGTGGTGGACATGGCGGTTTCTCTGGGTGATGCGTCGGAACGGCTCCGGCGCTGCCAGCTTCGCCGCTGGCAGGCTCATGGGATGAGCCTGAGATGCCGTCGCTGCTACCATGGTGGCTCACCCTATGAGCCACCGCCATGGACAGAACCGAACGCTTCTACAAGATCGAACTGCTGATCCGCAACCGCGGCAGCGTGAGCTTTGCCGAGTTGATGGACGAGCTGGGCGTAAGCCGGGCCACGCTCAAGCGTGACCTGGAGTATCTGCGCGAGCGGCTCGATGCGCCCATCGTCTATGACCGCGACAGCAACGGCTACCGCTTCACCGCTGCCGACGCCCGTGATGCCCGGCAGGTGAAGCACGAGCTGCCGGGCCTGTGGTTTTCCGAGCGCGAAATCCACGCCCTGCTGACGATGCACCAGTTGATCGAAGGCCTCGACGAAGGCGGCGTGCTGGCGCGCCACCTGCAGCCGCTGCTCGACAAACTGCACGGCATGCTCGGCGCCAGCGACGACGAGTCGCGCGAAATGGTCAAGCGCGTGAAAGTGATGTCGGCCGCGCGGCGGCCGGTGGCGCCGGCGCACTTCGAGGTCATCGGCGGTGCGCTCAGCCGCCGCCAGCGCGTGCACCTGCACTACTGGGTGCGCAGCCGCCGTGAGATGACCGAGCGCACGGTTTCGCCGCAGCGCCTCGTGCATTGGCGCAACACCTGGTACCTCGACGCCTGGTGCCATGCCACCGACGCCCTGCGTCGCTTCGCGCTCGATGCCATCCGCGAGGCCGACCTGGTGGAGCAGCGCGCCAAGGACGTCGCCATCAAGACCATCGAGGCCGAACTCGACGCCGGCTACGGCGCCTTCAGCGGCGCCAAGGTGCAGTGGGCAACGCTGGAGTTCACGCCTGACGCGGCGCAATGGGTGCGACACGAACAATGGCATCCGCAGCAGCAAGCCAAGCTGCACAGCGACGGCTCGCTGACGCTGCGCGTGCCCTATGCCGATGCGACCGAACTGGCCATGGACATCCTGCGCCATGGCGAGCAGGTGCGGGTGGCGGCGCCGGCGGCGCTGGCGGCACGGGTCCGGGACCAGTTGACGCGGGCGGTCGGTCGGTATGCGTGACGGCGACGGATCGAAGCGGGCGCGCTCTGGGGTGCGAGGTGTGGCTGCACTGGCGTGTCGATGACGGCAATGGCGACAAAGGGAGCGGTGAGCTTCGACTCGCGAAGGTCCGCTGTACTCACATCGCGATCATTCGAGCCGTCGCACCGAATGCGCGAGATCGACCACCCACTGCAGACAGCGAACCAGTGAATCTGCCCGCCGCAGACCAGCCATTCGATGGGCGGTTTGCATGAACTGCGACGGAGACAGCACCAGGCGGGCGCCAGCGCATGGCAGGTTATGCCTGGTGACGAACGGGTCGAGGCGCGGCCGAGGCAGGTGCGCTGACCAGACGCACGCTGCGTTGCTGCTTGGCAAGTCTTGCAAACCTGTATTCAATCAGCCGAGCCGCGCGAGCGACTCCGCATCGGGGCCAGTGGCACAGGAGGGGTGATGAGCGGACCTTTCGAGACCGATTACCTGGTGGTCGGCACCGGCGCGGCCGGCATGGCCTTCACCGACGCCTTGCTCAGCCACTCCGATGCCACGGTCACTCTTGTTGACCGGCGCCACGCATCTGGCGGGCACTGGATCGACGCCTATCCCTTCGTGCGCCTGCACCAACCGTCAGCCTTTTACGGCGTGTCGTCCGTCCCTCTGGGGCGCGATACGGTGGACCCGACCGGCCTCAACGCCGGTTGTCACGAGGCGGCGAGCGCGGACGAACTGCGCGCCTATTACGCGCAGGTGATGGATCAGCATTTCCTGCCGACCGGGCGCGTGCACCACCACCCTTGCAGCGATCACTCGATCGGGCCCGACGGACACCATCTCATCACCTCGCGCCTGACCGGCGCCGTGCAGAAGGTGCGTGTGCGCCGCAAGCTGGTCGACACCGGCTACCTGGAAGGTCGCATCCCCGCCACCAGCCCGCCGCCCTTCGAGGTGGCCGAGAGGGTGCGCTGCGTGGCCGCGGGCGACGTTGCGCGAGTGGCTGACGCGCCCGAGCGGTACGTGGTCGTCGGCTCTGGCAAGACTGCGTTGGACACCTGTGTCTGGCTGCTGTCGCAAGGCGTTGCGGCCAGCGCCATCCAGTGGATCAGGCCGCGCGAAGGTTGGTGGCCGAACCGGCGCTTCCACCAGCCGGGGAAAGGCCTGCCGGACTTCTTTGCCGGCGTCGGCCTGCAGTTGAAGGCCATGGCGCAGGCCACGTCGGTCGATGACCTGTTTGCCCGGCTCGAGGCCGACGGTTTCTTCCTGCGGGTGGACACCACGGTGGCGCCCACCATGAACCGCGGCGCCATGGTCAGCGAGGCCGAGCTGGCCCTGCTGCGCCAGATCGGCGACGTGGTGCGACGGGGCCATGTGCGCCGCATCGAGCGCGACCGCATCGTGTTCGACGACGGCTCGGTGCCCACCGGCCCCGGGAAGCTGCATGTGCACTGCGCCGCCGTCGGCCTGGCGCGCCCCGCGTTGCGGCCGGTCTTCGAAGCCGATCGGGTGACCCTCCAGCCCCTGTTCTGGGGCTTTGCCTGCTACCCGGCGGCGCTGCTGGGCGTGGTCGAAGCCACCATCGCCGACACCGCTGAGAAGAACCGCGTGTGCCCGCCGATCCGTTACTGGGACGAGCCACGCGACTACCTGTCGTCTTACCTTGCGCTGATGGCGCACGACCGCGCGCGCGCCGCCCACCCCGCCGTGGTGGCCTGGGCCAAGGGCACGCGGCTCAACCCCCTGTCGGGTCTGGGTGCCCACCGCGATCACCCGCTGGTCGCGCAGACTTGGGGCGACCTTAAGCAGTACGGAGGCGCTGCCGCGGGCAACCTGGTCAAGCTGCTGAAATGACGCCCGGGACATCAACACTCCCCAGCGAAACGAATTCTGGAGCGCCCATGAGCATCGGAACCTTGCGCTGCATCGTCGTCAACGTGACTGACTTCGAAGTGGGCTACCGCTTCTGGTCGGCCGTTACCGGTTGGGAAGTGCTGGGGCCGGTGCAGGGATTGCATGGCTGGCTGGGCTACCTGGGCACGCGCAACCCGCCCAAGCACGAGATGATCCTGATCCACACGGATCACGCCCCGATCCAGACCCCCGTGCCGAGCCACCACAACACCAACTGCGTGCACATCGACATCACGCCCACGAATGGCATTGATGCGGCTATCGAGCAGATCTTGCTGCTGGGTGGTTCGGTCAAGAAGCCGCCCAGCCTCTACCCGCGCCCCGGGTCCTATGGCAGCGACAAGCCGGCCATTGACTGGGCTGTGATGCAGGACCCGTTCGGCAACGAGTTTTGTCTGGTGCGTGACCTGACAAGGGAACAGTCAGCAGCTGCCGTGGCAGCGGCCGAACGTGGCGTCAAGGACGACCGCGCGCTGCGTGAGGCGGCTGGGCAGACCGGGCCGGAAGCGATGTCGGCCACGCTGCCTTGATCTTCAGATCGGCAAGCCCGCTTGACGAAGTGCGTGAGATCTTTTCGAAGACAAGGGCCTGCAGGATTGAGGGGAGCTCGTTGACCGGCCTCGGAGCCGCCGGCCGCGATCGACTTCTGCTGACGTTAACCGACGCGCTGGTACGGCGCCTGAACGTTCGCTGTGCACAAATCGCGACCGTTCAACGCGACGAATCGACCGTCGCCTATGCGGTAGTAACCGTCACTCAGG
>CAVPMY010000009.1:0-254673 GCA_963706685.1 uncultured beta proteobacterium | reverse complement strand
CGTTGAGCTTCGACTCGCGATCGTCCTCTACTCACATCGCGATCGTTCAGGTCGTCGCGCCAAATGCGCGCGATCGACCCACAGGTGTCTTGCGCGATCGACCGAAGCGGACGTCGATGTAGCGCAAGCCTGGCGCCCGCATAGCCATCGAATGTTCCCCGCTCGAGTGATCGCCCTCAGGTTTGCCGCGCACGAGCGCCGACGACCGAGCTTGGAAGACAGGTAGTTTCCTGACGGCGCGCCCACCGGATGTACTACGCCATCGTGTGCAACTCGCGTCCGTCTTCGTCGATCCCTGCACGCCTTGTCATTACCGACGTGCCACACCTCGGTTTCCTTGGCCGCCGCGGTCGAAACACGGCGAAGCCCGGCAATGCCAGCTGCGAGCGGCCTATGATGGCTCTGCCAACCAAAGCGATGCGATGCTGAGCGACGCCACCGACGCGCCAATTGCGCTGGCCGGCTTCACCTTCGAAGCGGCGCGGCTCGAACTGCGCGACTCCTCAGGCGCACCGGTCGCGTTGCGTGCGCAAGCGCTGGCCGTTCTGGCGTGCCTTGCCCGCCAGCGCGGGCACGTGGTCACCCGCGACGAGTTGATGCGCGCCGTGTGGCGTGATGTGGTGGTCACCGAGGGCAGCCTCTCGCAGTGCATCAACGAGATTCGACAAGCACTCGGCGACAGCGCGCATCACATCGTGCAGACGGCGCCCAAACTCGGCTACCGATTGGTTGCCGACAGCGCGCCATCGACGGCCGCGCCCGCCGCGGCGCGCGGCTTCGAACAGACCATCGGGTTTGCCGCCAGCGATGACGGCGCGCGCATCGCCTACGCCGTCAGCGGCGCCGGCCCGGCACTGCTGCGCGCACCGCACTGGATGACGCATCTCGAATGGGACTGGCGCAGTCTCGTTTACGGGCCGTGGATCGAAGGCTTGTCGCGACGCTACACGTACGTGCGATACGACAGGACGCAACTGGGGCTTATCCGACCGCGGCGTAGCGCCGGCAACGCTGCAGCTGGCGGCATCCGACATGGCAGCAGTTGCCGACGCAGCCCGGACTGCGCCGCTCCGCGCTGCTCGGCATTTCAGGCGGCGGGGCCACCGCGATACGCTATGCAGCGCTGCACCCCGAGCGCGTCAGCCACCTGGTGCTGGTCGGCGGCTTTGCGCGCGGCGGTTTGCATCGCGGGGCGGCGTCGGTCACGCTGCAGCACATCGAGGCGCTCGGCCGGCTGATCGAAGAAGGCTGGGCGCAGGACAACGCGGCGTTTCGCCAGATCATGACCTCGCAGATGTACCCGGGCGCCAGCGCCGACGAGATGCGCTCGTTCAACGACATGCAGCGTGTCTCGTGCACGCCGCACGAGGCGGCGAGCATCCGGCGCGTGATCGGCGACTTCGATGCCACAGCGCACTTGCGCGAGGTACGGTGTCCCACGCTGGTGCTGCACAACCCGCGCGACGCGATGGTGCCGTTCGAGGAAGGCCGGCTCGTCGCATCGAGCATCGCCGGCGCGCATTTGGTGCCGTTCGAGAGCCAGAACCATGTGCCGCTTTGCGGCGAGCCGGCGTTCGCCTCGATGAATCGGCTGATCGACGACTTCGTGCTCGGCCGCGACGCTTCGCATGACGAGGCGCGTGCCTCAAAGGCGGCCGCCAAGGTCGTGCCGCTGCGCTTGGGTGGGACCCGAAGGCGCTGACGCCCGCTTAAGCTTTTCATCAAGCCGATTTCACTGAAACTTGAAGACGCACGCGCTCGCGGCGCGTAGCCTGACCTTCGGGTGCCAGGACCCGGCACCGAACCGAGGGCTCCACCATGAAGCGACTTCTGAATCTGTGCGTGGCCGCAGCGGCACTTGCGCTCGCGGCCTGTCAAAGCATGCCGCAGGTAGCGGCCGCGTCACCGGTTGCCCGGCGGATGGACGTGAACGGCGTCAGCCTTGCCTACACCGAGCAGGGGCGCGGCAGCCCGGTGGTGATGGTGCATGGCTGCTGCGCCGACAGCCGCGCCTGGGAGCTGCATCGCGAGGCCATTGCGCAGAACCACCGTTTCATCGCACTGGACCAGCGCTACTGGGGCACGGCGCCGTGGCCGGATCAGGGCGAGAAATATGGGGTCGAGACGCAGATCGAAGACCTGGCGGCCTTTGTGCGCGGGCTCGGCAGCGGGCCGATTCACTTGGTTGGCTGGTCGATGAGCGGCGGACCGGTGCTGGCCGTGGCGGTGCGCTATCCCGAACTGGTGAAGAGCGTGTACGTCTATGAAGGGGTGCTCAGCACGTTCGTCACCGACCCGGCCGAACAGAAGGCCATCGCCGATGACCGCGGTGCGACGTTCGGCCCAGTCGTGCCGCTGGTAAAGGCCGGGGATGGCGCCGCAGCCACCCGCTTGGCGATGGACAACGTCAGCGCTCAACCGGGTACGTTCGACAGCCTGCCGCCGGCTTGGCGCGCCATGCAACTCGACAACGCCCGCACGCTGGCGATGATGTTCGCTGCGCCGCCGCCGCCGAAGATCACCTGCGAGCAGCTCGCGCAGATCAAGGTTCCGGTGGCGGTGGTGCGCGGCGAACTGACGCGTCCCTACTTTCGCATCATTTCCGACACGACCAGCCGCTGCATTCCCGGCTCGAAGCTGATCGTGGTGCCCGGTGCCCGCCATCTGTGGCCGGCCCAGGAGCCGGCAGCCTTCAGCGCCGCGCTGCGCAGTTTCTTGCGAGCCAGTAGCCGCCGCAACATCAACAGCAGAGCCAGGGAACGCGGGTCGGCTACCAAGTGTTTGCATGGTCTGCTATCTGAAAAATGCTCCTCAACGGCAGCTCATGGCCGTCCAGCGACGCACAGGTGTCGCGCCTGAATGATCACTTCGCGCACATCGCGAACATTCAACGCGCCGACGCGACCGTCTCCAACGCGGTAGTAACCGTCACTCAGCCTGACAGAGCCACCATTCACTTGCGGCGCAATCGTCCTTACTCGTCACCACTCATGCCCTGGCAACTACTCCTGCGCGCCGAACCCGCGCCAACAGGAACAATGCAATCGCCAGGTTGAGCAGGTTCCAGCCGACGCCGTTGATGAAGGCGGCGTGGTACGAGCCGGTGAGGTCGAAGACCTTGCCCGACATCCAGCCGCCCAGCGCCATGCCGAACAGCGAGGCCATCAGCACGGTGCCGACGCGTGCGCCGGCCTCGCGCGGCTCGAAATGTTCGCGCACGATGATCGCGTAGCTGGGCACGATGCCGCCCTGGAAGAGGCCGAACAGGGCCGAGATGATGTAGAGCGAAAGCAGGCCGTCGAAGGGGATGAACAGCAGCAGCGCAATCCCTTGCAGCACCGAGCCGAGCAACAGCGTGCGCAGGCCGCCGATGCGGTCGCAGATGGCGCCGCTGATCAGGCGGCTGGCGATGCCGCAGGCCAGCATCAGGCTCAGCATCTCGGCGCCGCGCGCCGCGCCATAGCCGAGATCGCCGCAGTAGGCGACGATGTGGACCTGCGGCATCGCCATGGCCACGCAGCACGATACGGCGGCGATGCACAGCAGCAGCTGCGCCTGGTTCGGGCTCCAGCCGAAGGGGCGCGAAGACGTCATGCCGCCGAGGGCGCGCACTGCGGGCCGCGCGGCCGGCACCGGCGGCCGCGCGCGCAGCAGCAGCGCCAACGGCGCCATCGTGGCGACGCAGAACAGCCCGAGGCCGGCGTAGGTGCTGCGCCAGCCCACCGTCTCGACAAAGTGCTGCACGATCGGCGGCCAGATGGCGCCGGCCACGTAGTTGCCGCTGGCGCACACGGCTACCGCGATACCGCGCCGGCGCGCGAACCACAGCGAGGTGTCGGCCACCAGTGGCGCAAAGGTGGCGGCGCTGCCGAACGCGCCGAGCAGCACGCCATGCACGATCGCAAAGGCCGTCAGGCTGCCTGCCTGGCCGGCGATGACAAAGCCGCTGCCCAGGCCGACGGCGCCGATCAGCACCACCCACATCACGCCAAAACGGTCGGCCACCTTGCCCATGGCGATGCCGCCGAGTCCGAAGCCGACCATCAACAGGGTGTAGGGCAGGGACGCATCGGCGCGCGCGGCGCCGAACTCGGCTTGCACCGCAGGCAGGACGACGGAGACGACGTACATCGCGCCGCTGCCGATGGTCATCAACAGCAGCGCGATGGCCAACCGCGACCATGCGTATCGCGAGTCGACTGCGTGCGCGGGGGTCATGAGCGCATTGTCGTCGCGCGGCGCAACTCGCGTGACACGTGCCGGTGGAACCACAGTCGGTGCTCAGTTGGCGCAGGCCGCGCAGGTTCGCCTGCTCGAAGCTCTGGATGAATACCGGCCTGTCATCGCCATCCCCTTATTTGTGGCGAGTGGACGGCTTGCGACAGAAGTCTTTCCGGTATGTGACAGCAACTGCGGTGGCTACACTGCGCGCCGGCATGAAAGACCTTTTCACCCCCGACCCCCCGGCCGGCGACGATGCGATCGCGCTGGCCGAGTACGCCGAGCGCGCCTACCTCGACTACGCGCTGTCCGTTGTCAAGGGTCGCGCGCTGCCCGATGTCTGTGATGGCCAGAAACCGGTACAGCGCCGAATCCTCTACGCGATGCAGGAGCTGGGCCTCGGCTGGTCCGGCGCCTCGGGCGCCAAGCCGGTCAAGAGCGCGCGCGTCGTCGGCGACGTGATCGGCAAGTACCACCCGCATGGCGACACCGCGGCTTACGACGCTCTGGTGCGCATGGCGCAGGATTTTTCGCAGCGCTACCCGCTGATCGACGGCCAGGGCAATTTCGGTTCGCGTGACGGCGACGGCGCGGCGGCGATGCGCTACACCGAGGCGCGGCTGGCGCCGATCGCGCGCCTGCTGCTCGATGAGATCGGCGAGGGCACGGTCGATTTCGTGCCCAACTACGAAGGCTCGTTCGAAGAACCCCAGCAGTTGCCGGCGCGGCTGCCGTTCGTGCTGCTCAACGGTGCGTCCGGCATCGCCGTCGGCTTGGCCACCGAGATACCGAGCCACAACCTGCGCGAAGTGGCCGCTGCGGCCGTGGCCCTGATCAAGAACGAGAAGCTCGACGACGACGCGTTGTTCGAGTTGCTGCCCGGTCCGGATTTTCCCGGCGGCGGACAGGTGATCAGTGCCGGTGAAGATATCCGTGAGGCTTACCGCACGGGCCGTGGCAGCCTGAAGGTGCGTGCGCGCTGGACCATCGAAGACCTGGCGCGCGGTCAATGGCAACTGGTCGTGTACGAGCTGCCGCCGGGCACCAGCTCGCAAAAAGTGCTCGAGGAAATCGAGGAGCTGACCAACCCGAAAGTCAAGACCGGCAAGAAGGCGCTGACGCAAGAGCAGGTGCAGCTCAAGCAGACCGTGCTGTCGGTGCTCGATGCGGTGCGCGACGAGTCGAGCAAGGACTCTGCCGTGCGCCTGGTGTTCGAGCCGAAGACACGCACCATCGGGCAACAGGAATTGATCAACACGCTGTTGGCGCACACCAGCCTGGAGACCAATGCGCCGCTGAACCTGACGATGGTCGGCATCGACGGCCGGCCGGTGCAAAAAAGTCTGCGCCGCATGTTCTCGGAGTGGATCGAATTCCGCCAGACGACGGTGCTGCGGCGAACGCGACACCGTTTGGGCAAGGTGACCGACCGCATCCACGTGCTCGAAGGCCGGCAGCTCGTGCTGCTCAACATCGACGAGGTGATCCGCATCATCCGCCATGCCGATGAACCGAAGCCGGCGTTGATCGTGCGCTTCAAGTTGAGCGAGCGCCAGGCAGAGGACATTCTCGACATCCGTTTGCGCCAACTGGCCCGGCTCGAAGCGATCAAGATCGAGCAGGAGTTGAAGGACCTGCGCGGCGAAAAGATCAAACTCGAAGAGATTCAGGGCAGTGCCGCGGCCCTGAAAAAACTCGTCGTCAAGGAGATCGAAGCCGACGCCAGGCCGTACGGCGACGAGCGGCGTACGGTATTGCAAGCCGACAAGCGTGCGGTGGCCGAGGTCAGGATCGTCGATGAACTCGTGACCGTCGTCGTCAGCATGAAGGGTTGGGTGAGGGCGCTCAAGGGCCACGAGATCGATACCGCCACGCTGGCTTTCAAGGCCGGCGATGCGCTGTACGGCGCGTTCCCCTGCCGCAGTGTCGACGCCCTGATCGTGCTCGGCAGCAATGGCCGCGTCTACAGCGTCGCGGCCAACACCTTGCCCGGTGGGCGCGGCGATGGCACACCGATCACGACGCTGATCGAGCTCGAACCCGGTTCGCAGCCCGCACACTACTTTGCCGGCGCGGCCGAGTCGCTGCTGCTGCTGGCCAATACCGGTGGCTTCGGGCTGCTCGCGCAATTGGGCGATCTACAGAGCCGCCAGCGTGCGGGCAAGACCTTCCTCGCGCTCGAACCCGGCGAGCGCGTACTGCCGCCGACGGTGGCGGCAACCCAGCACAGCCGCGTGGCCTGCCTGTCGGTGGGCGGGCGGCTGTTGGTGTTCCCGTTATCCGACCTGAAGCGCCAGGCCAACGGCGGGCGAGGCCTGACGCTGATGGACGTGGACGCCAAGGATCCGCTGCTGTCGGTGGCGACCTGCGGCGATGCGCTGACGGTGCTGGGCGTCAATCGCGGCAAACCCAAGGAAGACGTGCTGCGCGGCGCCCTGCTGGCCTCTCACGAAGGAAGACGTGCACGCAAGGGCCACAAGGTGGCCGGGTTCAGAGAAGTCAAGCGCGTCACACCAAGCGGCTGACGCAGCGCGACCGCCAAGATCGCACGGCCGCCGGCCATCCGCCGAGGGGGCCGTGCGGTGCGATCAGATGTCCTTGCGTTGGCGGCGCCGCCCAAACCAGCCGATGCCCAGCAAGCCGGCCAGCATCAAGGCGTAGGTCGATGGCTCGGGGATCGCCGGCGTCACCGTTGGGTCGGTGATGCTGCCTCCCGAGGCGCCCAGGATCACGTTCAGGTTGGCTAACGTGTTGATGCCCGTGGCCAGCACCGGCAGGCTGCCGATGTTGGTGAAATTCTCGTGGTACGGACCGGCGCTGAGATCGGCGTTGCTCAACCCGGGAAACGCTGCCGTGCCTGCAGCCGTCAATTGCAGCCCGGTGGTCTGCAGACTATTCACCGTCACCGAGGGCAACAGGGCGGACAGCCACGAATAGCCGTTGGCTTGGCTGAACAGGCCGCCGCCGGCGCCGACGAACGAATTGATGAAGCTGGCGTTGGTCGCCAGCGCGCTGCGCTCGTCAGCGGCCAAGCCGCCGCTGGCGTTGGCGCCCGAGTCGAGCATGATCAGACCCGCACCGGCGCCGCCGCCCTGCAGGAAGGTGGCAATGTTGGCGGCACCATCAACGTAGTTGATGGTCCAGCCCGACGAGGCCAGCGACGAATGGGTGAATGCGGAGGTTGCGGCGTCGTACGCGTCCGAAGTGCTCGCAGTGTTGGTACTGCCCAGCACGTAGACGACGTTGTTGCCGTTGGTCACTGCGCTGCCGATGTTTTCGATCGCGCGCTGCATGAACAGCCAACCGTCCTGGTTGACGCCGGCAGAAAACGAGCCATGGTCGTCAGCATCGGTTCCCGCAAGGATGAAGGGTCCTGCCTGTGCGCCCGAATACACCAACAGTCCTGCGCCGACAACGACACTCAGTGATAGCTTGGACATCTGATCCTCCAGTTAGGTGACCGATCTGCGCCAGCAACTTGCCACATGCAGTCGACGACCTATTGTCTCGGTCGATCAGTGCCTCGATCAACCGGGGTTTGTAAGCCTCGCCCCCGCAATCCGGGGGGCTGAGGCCATTGTCGAGGCGCTCGCCGCACACAGTGGAAACCGTCACGCCCACGATACTCAAGAACTGTGCGATGCATCAGCACTGGTGTAAACCCGAAGCAGGTTGCCCTGGCGCAACACAGCCTCGAGTGGATCGCATCGACCCCGGAGGCTGAATTGAGTCATGAAGCCGCCGCTTGGGTGGCCTCATGGGCGCTCAAGAACTTTGGCTCTTCGGGTGAGCGCTCAGCGGCGCCGGGGATTGTGGTCGTAACGGTCGTAGCGGTTCGGCACCCCGTCGCCATCGCGATCCCAGCGCGGGTTGTAGCGCGCGTCACGGCGGTTCGCAATGCCGTCGCCATCAACGTCCCAGGCCGGGTTGTAGAGGCGGTCATGGCGGTTCGGGATGCCGTCGCCGTCGCGGTCCCAGGCCGCAGGTTGGCGATAGCGCACAGGCGAGTAGACGGGTGCCGGCTGGCGGTAGACCGGTGCCGACCGCCGGTAGACCGGTGCAGGATACGAGTACACGGGCACGGGGGCCCCGATCACGATGGGCGTGCCGATCGTCACCGACCACTGCACATCAGGGCCGCCGGCGTACGCGGCGCTGGTGCCCAGCGTTGCGGCCAGGGCCAGGGCCCCAGGGAACATCCACTTTGCCTTGTTCATCATTGCTCCGTTCGGCTCGTACGGTGAGCCGCACGCAGACAACGCGGTCAGCGCCGTGCCCGCTCACGCAGCCAACGTCAAGGCCACGTAAAGCTGCGTGAAGTGCAACGAGTTGCGGCTACGCGAGGCCCTTGCCCGATGGTTGTGCGCGCAACAGCAACCCCATCACCGCGAACTCGATCAGCACGAACAGGCCCAAGCTCCAGAATTCATACGGCACATGGAACAGGTTCACGGCAGCGTCGGCGCAACTGGCGGTGGCCTGGAAAACCTCGGGCAGAAGCGCGTCCAGACGCAGGCCGGAGACGATGCGGTCGGCCAGGGTCAGGTTGCACGAAGTGCTCGAGGCGGCCACGAAGTGCTGCCACAGCGCCGCGGCGATCCCCAGCCCGCACAGCAGCAGCAGCAGCAGCGGCACGGCGCGCCGGCCGAGCACCGAACGCCAGGCCATGCCGAGCAGCGCCACGAGGCCGGTGACGACGAAGATCAGGCGCTGCAGTACGCACCAGGGGCAGGGCTGCATGTCGAACCCGTACTGGGTGATGAGCGCAGCGCCCACGGCGCCGAAGCACGCTGCTGCAATCGCCAGCAGCAGGATCGGCCGCGTCATTACGCGACTTCGGCGATCAGCTCGATTTCGACGCAGGCGCCCAACGGGATCTGCGCGACGCCAAAGGCGCTGCGCGCATGCGCGCCGACCTCCGGCCCAAAGACCTCGCCCAGCAGTTGCGAGCAGCCATTGGTCACCAGGTGCTGCTCGGTGAAGGTGGCCGTGCTGTTGACCAGGCTCATCACCTTGACGATGCGCCGCACCTTGGACAGATCGCCGGCCGCGGCCTGCAAAGTGCCCATGAGGTCGATTGCAATAGCGCGCGCCGCAGCCTGACCCTCTTCAGTGCCCATCGTCAGGCCGAGCTGGCCGACCCAGGGCTTGCCGTCTTTCCTGGCAATGTGGCCGGAGATGAAGACCAGTTGGCCGGTGCGCACGTAGGGCACGTAAGCGGCAGCGGGAACGGACATCGGCGGCAG
Organism: uncultured beta proteobacterium; assembly: GCA_963706685.1. Lineage (GTDB taxonomy): Bacteria > Pseudomonadota > Gammaproteobacteria > Burkholderiales > Burkholderiaceae_C > CADEEN01. The sequence goes on along the minus strand of CAVPMY010000009.1, from coordinate 245,206 downwards.
CGTGATACCGAGGGCCTGGAGTCTTTCGGCAGGTGTGGTCATGGCAGCGAATCGAGGGCGTGTCGGTCGATCCTACACTGGGTCGATGACAGGAGGAGGCAACACGGGCGGGCGTATTGCGGCGTGCGCCGTGGCCTTTCTTGCCGGGGCTGCGTTGCAGTTGCAGCAGCCGGCGCTTTGGTCCGTGGCCAGCTACGTCGCGCTACTCGGTGCCGGCCTGCTTGCGCTCCTGTGCGCCTGGCGATGTCGTTGGCACTGGGTGCTCGTCGGGCTTGCAGCGCTGGCTTTTGCGAGCACCGGATGGCGAGCCCATTGGCGACTGGCCGACGCGCTGCCCGCAGCCATCGAAGGCCGCGACGTCACGCTCACCGGCGTCGTTGCGCAGCTGCCGCGGCGCCTGCCCGAAGGGGTGCGCTTTGTCTTCGATGTCGAGAGCGCGACGCTGCAGGGCCGGGCCGTGCATGTGCCGCAGCGCCTCCTGCTCGGCTGGTACGGCGGCCGGCAGGAAGAGGTGCTGATGCTGGCGCCGTACGAGCAACTCGCCGCCGGACAACGCTGGCGCTTCGTCGTGCGCTTGAAGCAGCCGCATGGCAGCGTCAATCCGCATGGATTCGACCACGAGCTGTGGATGTTCGAGCAGGGATTGCGTGCCAGTGGCTCGGTGCGGGCCAGCGAGCGCGCTGCGGCGCAATTGCTTCAATCCGCTGCTGCAGCGCCGATCGAACGAATGCGCCAGCGGGTGCGTGATGCCATCGAAGCACGCGTGCCCGATGCACGCGCGGCCGGCGTGCTCAGCGCGCTCGCGGTCGGCGACCAGGCAGCGATCGAGCGCGCCGACTGGGACGTCTTCCGCACCACCGGCATCGCCCACCTGGTCAGCATCAGCGGGTTGCACGTGACCATGTTCGCCTGGCTGGCCGCAGCCTTGGTCTCGCGTCTGTGGCGCCGCAGCGCACGCGCATTGTTGTGGCTGCCGGCGTCCACGGCGGCGCGCTGGGGCGGTGTGGCTGCAGCCATGGGCTATGCGCTGCTGGCCGGTTGGGGCGTGCCGGCGCAACGCACGGTGTGGATGCTGGCCACGGCCGCGCTGCTCGCCCAACTCGGTCTGCGCTGGCCGTGGCCGCTGCTGTTGCTGGTCGTGGCCGCGGCAGTGGCCGCCATCGACCCCTGGGCCTTGCTGCAGGCCGGTTTCTGGTTGTCGTTTGCGGCCGTCGGCATGTTGATGGCCTCGGCGCCCGTCGAGCAGGCACCGCCGCGCGGCCATGCCTTGCTGCGTGCCATGCGCAACGGCTTGCGCACCCAGGTCGTGGCCACCGTGGGCCTGGCGCCGCTGACGCTGCTGTTCTTTCAGCAGGTGTCGCTGGTCGGCTTCGTCGCCAATTTGATCGCCATTCCGCTGGTCACGCTGGTCATCACGCCGCTGGCGCTGGCGGGTGTGCTGGCGCCGCCGCTGTGGTCGCTCGGCGCCGCATGCGTGCGAGGGCTGTCAACGATGCTGCATGCTCTGGCTGGGCTGCCGGCTGCGGTGTGGACGGCCGCTGCGTCGCCCTGGTGGATGCAGGCCAGCGCCCTGCTGGGCGCGGCGCTGCTGGTCATGCGCCTGCCCTGGCGGCTGCGGGCACTGGCGCTGCCGCTCATGCTGCCGCTGTTCGTGCCGCCCGTCGAGCGGCCTGCCGAAGGCGCGATGCAGGTCACGGTGGCCGATGTCGGCCAGGGCAGCGCGATCCTCGTGCGCACGCGCGCCCATGCGCTGCTGCATGACGCCGGCGCGCAGTACTCGCCCGACAGCGACGCCGGATCGCGCGTGCTCGTGCCCTTGCTGCGGGCTCTGGGCGTGCGCCGGATCGACCTGCTGATGCTCAGCCATCGCGACAGCGATCACGTCGGCGGTGCCGCCGCGGTGATGTCCGCGCTCGACGTGGCGGCGTTGTCGTCGTCGATCGAGGCCTCGCACCCGCTTCGCGCGCTGGCCCGCGAGCATCGGCGCTGCGAAGCCGGCCAGTCGTGGCAGTGGGACGGCGTGCGCTTCGACGTCCTGCACCCGCCGGCCGAGGACTACGCGCGCGTGCAAGCCAAACCGAACACGATGAGTTGCGTGCTGGCCGTCACCGACGCCCAGGGCCAGCGCGTGCTGCTCACGGGCGATCTGGAAGCCGAGCAGGAAGCGCGGTTGGTGCGAGCGCAACCTGGCCTGCTGCGCAGCACGGTGCTGCTGGTGCCTCATCACGGCAGCAAGACCTCGTCGTCGGCGGCCTTTCTCGACGCCGTGGCGCCGCGCGTGGCGCTGGTGCAGGCCGGCTACCGCAACCGCTTCGACCATCCTGCAGCGGCGGTCGAGGCCCGCTACCGCGAGCGCGGCATTGCGTTCGTCGGCACCGTGGCCTGTGGGGCCTGGGTGGCGGACAGCGATATCGGCCGCGCCACCTGCGAGCGCCAGCGCGTCCGCCATTACTGGCATCATGGTCTGGAAGTTGCTGGCAATGGCAGCACCCCCACCCTGGCGGAGACCGCACCTTGGCCATCCACGTCGCGCTGAACCATGTCACCCACTACCGCTACGACAGACCGGTCGCGCTGTCGCCGCAGGTGGTGCGGCTGCGGCCGGCGCCGCATTGCCGCACGCCGATCCTGTCGTATTCGCTCGGCATCGAGCCGGCGGGCCACTTCATCAACTGGCAGCAAGACCCGTTCGGCAACTACCTGGCGCGGTTGGTCTTTCCGGAACCGACCACCGAGTTCAAGGTCACGGTCGATCTGGTCGCCGAGATGGCGGTCTACAACCCGTTCGACTTCTTTCTCGAGCCCGCCGCCGAGCGCTACCCGTTTGCCTATGCGGCCAGCGTTGCGCACGACCTGCAGCCCTATCTGGCCAAGTTGCCGGCGACGCCGCGCTTCGCGGCGCTGTTGGACAGCGTCGATCGCAAACCGCAACGCACGATCGATTTCCTGGTGGCGTTGAACCAGCGGCTGCAAAACGACATCCGCTACCTGATCCGCATGGAGCCCGGCGTGCAGACGCCTGAAGAGACGCTGCTCTCGGCGGCCGGCTCGTGCCGCGACAGCGGTTGGCTGCTGGTGCAACTGCTGCGCCACCTGGGCCTGGCGGCGCGTTTCGTCTCGGGCTACCTGATCCAGCTCAAGCCCGACGTCAAGGCACTCGACGGCCCGAGCGGCGCCGAGACCGACTTCACCGACCTGCATGCCTGGTGCGAGGTTTATCTGCCCGGCGCGGGCTGGATCGGCCTGGACCCGACGTCGGGCCTGATGGCCGGCGAAGGCCACATCCCCGTGGCCTGCACGCCCGAGCCGCAGCGGTGCCGCTCCCGTCACCGGCGCTGTCGATGACAGCAAGGTCGAGTTCGGCCACGTCATGGCGGTCAGTCGCATCCACGAATCGCCGCGCGTCACCAAGCCCTATACCGAGGACCAATGGCAGGCCATCGTCACCCTCGGTCACGCAGTAGACAAGGCGCTGCAGGCCGGCGACGTGCGCCTGACGATGGGCGGCGAGCCGACGTTTGTCTCGGTCGATGATCGCGAGGGCGCGGAGTGGAACACCGAAGCGCTGGGCCCCACCAAGCGCGGCCTGGCGCAGGGCCTGACGCTGCGCTTGCGCGAGCGTTACGGCGCCGGCGGCTTCCTGCACTTCGGCCAGGGCAAGTGGTACCCCGGTGAGCAGTTGCCGCGCTGGGCGCTCACCGTGGCCTGGCGCGCCGACGGCCAGCCGTGCTGGAACGACGCCACGCTGTTTGCCGACGAGCGCACGCCGCATCGATTCACGAGCGATGACGCCGGGCACTTCCTGCGCACGCTGAGCGGCCGGCTCGGACTGGCAGCGCAGCATGTCAAGCCGGCCTATGAAGACGTCTACTACTACCTGTGGCGCGAACGGCGTTTGCCGGTCAATGTCGATCCGTTCGACTCGCGGCTCGACGACGAGATGGAGCGGGCGCGCTTGCGCCGCGTCTTCGATCAGGGTCTGCAACAGGCCGTGGGCTACATGCTGCCGCTGGCGCGTGCCGACAGCCTGCGCGGCCCGCGCTGGGTCAGCGGCCCATGGCTCGTGCGCGACGACCGCCTGTACCTGACGCCCGGCGATTCGTCGATGGGCTACCGGCTGCCGCTGGGCTCGCTGCCGTGGGTCAGCAAGGCAGACTACCCGTACCTGTTCGAACAGGACCCGTTCGCGGCACGGTCCGTATTGCCGGAGCAGGCCACGTTGCGCCGGCAGTTTGCAGGTCCGCAGTCACGCCATCCGACAGCAGCCGCTGCTGATGTCTCAGGCCCGGCAACAGCCGGCGCCATGGCGACGAACCTGCCGCAACGCTTCATCAGCGATGGCAGCGTCATCCGCACGGCCTTGTGCGTCGAGGTGCGCCATCCGAATCGGGCCAACGGCGCGCAGGCCGAACTGGCAGATGTCGACAAGCGAGACAACGACAAGCACGGCATCCTCTATGTCTTCATGCCGCCGTTGGCCGCGCTGGAGGATTACCTCGAACTGCTGGCGGCGGTCGAAGCCACGGCAGCTGAGCTGGCGATGCCGATCGTGCTCGAAGGCTACCCGCCGCCGCGCGATCCGCGCCTGAAGACGCTGTCGGTGACGCCCGACCCGGGCGTGATCGAAGTCAACATCCACCCGGCGCACGATTGGAGCGAGCTCGTCGATCACACCGAGTTCCTCTACGACGTTGCGCACGAAACCCGCCTGTCGAGCGAGAAGTTCATGGTCGATGGCCGCCACACCGGCACCGGCGGCGGCAACCACTTCGTGCTCGGCGGCGCCACGCCAGCCGACAGCCCCTTCCTGCGCCGGCCCGACCTGCTGGCCAGCCTGCTCTCGTACTGGCACAACCACCCCAGCCTGAGCTTCCTGTTCTCGGGCCTGTTCATCGGCCCGACCAGCCAGCATCCGCGCCTCGACGAGGCCCGCGACGACCAGGTCTATGAAGTCGAGATTGCGCTGCAGGAGATCGAGCGTCAGCTGGGCCTGCGACAGCCGTGCCCGCCGTGGCTGGATCGACCGCATCCTGCGCAACCTGCTGGTCGACGCCACCGGCAACACGCACCGCGCCGAGTTCTGTATCGACAAGCTGTATTCGCCCGACGGGCCGACGGGCCGCCTGGGCCTGCTCGAACTGCGCGCCTTCGAGATGCCGCCGCATGCGCGCATGAGCCTGGCGCAGCAGTTGCTGATGCGCTCGCTCGTGGCCTGGTTCTGGCGCGCGCCCTACCAACTCGCCCCGCGCGGCAACGCCAGCCGGCTGACGCGCTGGGGCACCGGTGTGCACGACCGCTTCCTGCTGCCGACCTTCGTGCGCATGGACTTCGACGACGTGTTGGCCGATCTGCAGCGCGCCGGCTTTGCATTCGACGGGCAATGGTTCGCGCCGCACTTCGAGTTCCGCTTCCCGCGCATCGGCGACATGGCCGCCGCCGGCATCGAGCTTTCGCTACGCGCCGCACTGGAGCCGTGGCATGTGATGGGCGAGGAGGGCGCGCCCGGCGGCACCGCGCGCTATGTCGATTCGTCGCTGGAGCGTCTTGAAGTCAAGGCCACCGGTCTCAACGGCAACCGCCATGTCATCACCGTCAACGGCCGCGCGCTGCCATTGCAGCCGACCGGCCGCGTCGGCGAATTTGCCTGCGGCGTGCGCTACCGCGCCTGGCATCCGCCCTCGGCGCTGCACCCGACCATCGGTGTCCATGCGCCATTGACCTTCGATGTGGTCGATGCCTGGTCCGAGCGCTCGCTCGGCGGCTGCCGCTACCACGTCTCGCATCCGGGCGGGCTGGCCTACGACACCTACCCGGTCAATGCCTATGAGGCCGAGAGCCGTCGACTGGCGCGCTTCGAAACGCTGGGCCACACGCCGGGCCGCATGGTGGTGGCCGCAGCGGCGCCGAGCCGGGAATTTCCGTTCACGCTCGATCTGCGCCTGGCCTGAGGCACTGACGATCTTGTCGAGCATCCCCGCGCCCCTGCAGCCTCAGCCACGGCTGGTCTTCGCCGCCGGCGAGCGCCCCAGCGACAGTTGGGACGAGATGCTCGACGCCGCCGGCGCACTGCGCCCGCTGTGGCAGCGCTTCTTCGCTGCGTCGCCGGCGCTGTCGGGTGATCCGCGGCCGGTCTTTGCTCGCCACCGCGGCACGATCGCGCAGCAGATTCGCGCCGACGGCGTGACCCACAACCTGCAGGCCGCCGACTCGGTGTCCGGCGTGTCGTCGCGCCCGTGGTCGCTCGAAGCGCTGCCGCTGATGGTCGAGCCGGCCGACTGGGCACAGATCGAACAAGGCGTGACCCAGCGCGCCCAGCTGCTGGCGCGGATGCTGGCCGACCTCTATGGCCCGCAGCGCCTGCTGCACGATGCCTTGCTGCCGGCGGCGCTGGTGTTTCGCCATCAAGGCTACCTGCGGCCGCTGCACGGCGTGGTGCCATTGGGCGGCATGCACCTGCACATCGTCGCCTTCGACCTGGCGCGTGGTGTCGATGGGCGCTGGTGGATCGTCTCGCAGCGCATGCAGTCGCCCTCGGGCCTGGGTTACGTGCTGCACAACCGGCTGATCGTCTCGCGCCTGTACCCCGAGGCGTTTCGCGAGCTCGGCGTGCAGCACATCGCGTCGAGCTACCGGCGTCTGCTCGACACCGTGCAGCAGCAGGCGGCCGGCGTGGCGCTGCGCCTGGGCGACGGGCAGATCCCGCGCGTCGCCCTGCTGACGCCGGGGCCCTACAGCGAAACCTATTTCGAGCATGCCTACCTGGCGCGCTACCTCGGCGTGCCGCTGGTCGTCGGCGCGGACCTCACGGTGCGCGGCGATCGCCTGTTCCTGCGCACTGTCGAAGGCCTGGAGCCGGTGCATGGGTTGTTGCGCCGTCTCGACGACGACTATTGCGACCCGCTCGAGCTGCGACCCGATTCAGCGCTCGGCGTGGCCGGCATGGTGCAGGTCCAGCGCGCGCGCAATCTCGTCCTGGCCAATGCGCTGGGCAGCGGTTTTCTCGAATCGAGCGCAGTGCAGGGGTTCCTGCCGGCCATCAGCCGAGCCTTGCTCGGCGAGCCGTTGGCGATGCCTTCGCTGCCCACCTGGTGGTGCGGCGAGGCTGCGGCGTGGCAGGACGTGCGCGACGAGCTGCCGGGGCGCGTGGTGCGGCCCGCGTTCATCGGCAGCGGCGCGCCGGCCGCGCGCTTCGGGGCGCAACGCGTGACGACGCACGACGCGGCAGCGCTGCAGGCGCGCATCGACGCCGATCCCGACGCCTTCACCGTCCAGGGCCATCTGCCGCCGTCGCGTGCCCCCTTGCCGCTGGCTGACGGCACGCTGGCCGCGCGGCCGGCGATGCTGCGCGTCTATGCCATCGCCGACGCCGCGCAGCGCTGGCATGTCCTGCCCGGCGGCCTGACGCGCGTGGCCCCCAGCGCCCCGCTGTCGGTGTCGATGCAGCAGGGCGGCACCAGCCTGGATACCTGGGTCATCGCCGAAGGCATGGTCGATACCTTCTCGATGTTGCCGCAGCGGCTGAGTGTCGATGACCTGGCCTCGCTGCGCACACCGGTGCCGAGCCGCACCGGCGAGAACCTGTTCTGGCTCGGCCGCTACACCGAGCGCACCGAGCAGGCGGTGCGACTGGCGTGCACGGCGCTGACGCTGATCGACGGCGACGAGGACGTGCCTCCTCCGCTGCTGGCAGCGCTGTCCGCATTGGCCGGCTTCTGCGGCCTCGTACCGACCGGCACGCCGGGAGCCGAACGCTCGCCGGGCGTGTTCGAGCGCAGCTTGCTGGCGGCTCTGAAGGACCGCGCCGGCGGCGCGGTCGGCCACAACCTCGACGCCATGGCGCGCGCCGCCGATGCATTGCGAGACCGCCTCTCGCCCGAGCAGTTCGGTCTGGTGCGGCGCATGGGCGACGAGTTGCACGGTGCACTGAAAGCCTTCGGCCCGGACGTGCCGGCCACCGCGCAAGCGCTGCCGGCGCTGCAACGCCTGGGCCTGCAACTGGCTGCGGTGACGGGCTCGCAAACCGACCGCATGACGCGCGACCACGGCTGGCGCCTGCTCTCGGTGGGCCGACTGCTCGAGCGGCTGTCTGGGATGGCGGCGCTGATGGGCCGGCTCGTCGGCACGATCGATCCACGCGGCGGCTCGGCCGTGGCCACGGGGCTGTTGCTTGAACTGTTCGACAGCGAGATCACTTTCCGCGCGCGCTACCAGCGCCACGAGGACGTGATCGCGCTGATCGACCTGCTGGTGCTCGATGACACCAACCCGCGCGCCTTTGCCGGCACGCTGCGCCGGCTGCGCACCGAACTGAGCAAGCTGCCCGGCCCGCAAGCGTGGCGCAACGACATGCTGGCGCTGCTGCCGATCAAGGGCAGCGGTCTGGCGCTCGACGACTTGCGCGCGGCCGACGCCCCTGCCATGCAGTCGCTCGTGCGCGCGCTCGCCGAGCGGCTCGAGGGCCGCGCGGCACAGCTGTCCGAGCTGGTCAGCCAGCGCTATTTCGCGCATGGCAGCGCCGAGGCGGTGCAACGCGTATGAACCCGATGCCAACGTTGCTCTCGGTCGAGCACGTCACCCGCTACCGCTACAGCGCGCCAGTGGAGCTGGCGCACCATCTGGCGTACCTGCGGCCGCTCGATGGCGCAGCACAACAGGTCGAAGAATTCGAGATGAACATCGTGCCCGAGCCGATGCACCGGGATGACGGCGCCGATCCGCTGGGCAACCACCGCAGCTGCTTCACGGTGCACCAGTCGCATCGCAAACTCGAGGTGCAGACCCGAAGCCGCGTTCGGGTGCAGCCAGCGCCGGCGCTGGACGCATCACTGACCGCACCGTGGGAGGTGGTGCGCGAGCGTCTGCGCTACGCCGCCGGTCGCACCTTCGAGCCGGCCAACGAATTCGTGCATGCCTCGCCTTACGTCCCCTTGCTCGCAACGTTGCGCGAGTGGGCTGCCAATGCCTTTGCGCCGCGGCACCCGGTGGCCGAGATCGGCATCGAGCTGATGGCGCGGGTGAACGCGGAGTTTGCCTACCGCAGCGCCAGCACCGACGTCGACACACCGCTGGCTGACGTGTTGCGTCGCCACGAAGGCGTTTGCCAGGACTTTGCGCACCTGTTGATCGGTGCGCTGCGCACGTGGGGCCTGGCAGCGCGTTACGTCAGCGGCTACCTGCTGACGACGCCGCCCAACGACAATCCCCAGGCCGGTGCGCCAGCATCGCAGCATGCACCGTTGTTGGGCGCCGATGCGTCGCACGCCTGGGTGGCGCTGTGGTGCCCGCTGGCTGACGGCAGCGGCGCGCACTGGCTCGAGCTCGACCCGACGAACAATGTGCTGCCGGGCAACGGTCACATACGCTTGGCCGTGGGCCGCGACTATGGCGACGTGACACCGTTGCGCGGCGTGATCCGCGGCGGTGGCGAACACCAGCTCGAGGTCAACGTGCGTACTGCGCGCCTGGGCTGAGAGGCTGGCAAAAGATTTGCGAGGAGACATGACCATGCCTGCCCCCTACGACGAGATGTACCAGGCGCCGGACCAGGTGCGCGCGCATTACGCCGCCTACGCGCGCTGGCTGGCCGCGCAGCCCGAAGAGGCGATGCGCGCGCGGCGCGAAGAGGCCGAAGTGATCTTCCGCCGTGTCGGCATCACCTTTGCGGTCTACGGCGCCAAGGACGAAGAGGGCGCCGGCACCGAGCGCCTGATCCCGTTCGACCTGATCCCGCGCGTGATTCCCGCGGCCGAGTGGCGCGAGATGAGGCGCGGACTGGTGCAGCGGGTGACGGCGCTGAACCGCTTCATGCATGACGTCTACCACGACCAGGAAATTCTCAAGGCCGGCGTGGTGCCCGCCGAGCAGGTGCTGAACAACGCGCAGTACCGGCCCGAGATGGTCAACGTCGACGTGCCGGGTGGCGTGTACTCGCACATTTCCGGCATCGACATCGTGCGTGCCGGCAATGCCGACGGCAGCGGCACCTACTACGTGCTCGAAGACAACCTGCGCGTGCCCAGCGGCGTGAGCTACATGCTCGAGAACCGCAAGATGACGATGCGCCTGTTCCCCGAGCTGTTCGCGATGCAGCGCGTGGCCCCGGTGGCGCATTACCCGGATCTGTTGCTCGACACGCTGCGCTCGGTGGCCCCGGCCTCGGCCAACGACCCGGTGGTCTGCGTGCTCACGCCGGGCATGCACAACAGCGCCTACTTCGAGCACGCCTTCCTGGCCCAGCAGATGGGCGTCGAGCTGGTCGAGGGCAAGGACCTGTTCGTGCGCGACGGCTTCGTCTTCATGCGCACCACGCGCGGCCCGAAGCGCGTCGATGTGATCAACCGCCGGGTCGACGACGACTTCCTCGACCCGCGCGCCTTCCGCGCCGACAGCACCCTGGGCTGCGCCGGCCTGCTCGACGTCTACCGCGCCGGCAACGTGACGCTGGCCAACGCCATCGGTACCGGCATCGCTGACGACAAGAGCGATCTACCCCTTCGTGCCCAAGATGATCGAGTTCTACCTCGGCGAGAAACCGCATCCTGGCCAACGTGCCGACCTACCTGTGCCGCCAGAGCGACGACCTGAAGTACGTGCTCGAGCACCTTGCGGAACTGGTGGTCAAGGAAGTGCACGGCGCCGGCGGCTACGGCATGCTGGTCGGGCCGGCCGCCACCAAGGCCGAGGTCGAGGCCTTCCGCGAGGTCATCAAGGCCAAGCCGGCGAACTACATCGGGCAGCCGACGCTGTCGCTGTCGACTTGCCCCACCTACGTCGACTCCGGCATCGCGCCGCGCCACATCGATCTGCGGCCGTATGTGCTGTCAGGGCGTAGCGTGCAGACGGTGCCCGGCGGCCTGACGCGCGTGGCCCTGAAGGAAGGCTCGCTGGTCGTCAATTCGTCGCAGGGCGGCGGCACCAAGGACACCTGGGTATTGGAGGGCTGAACATGTTGTCTAGAACCGCCGACCACTTGTTCTGGATGGCTCGCTACATGGAGCGGGCCGAAAACACCGCCCGCATGCTCGACGTCAACTACCAGATGTCGATGCTGCAATCGGCCGACCAGACTGACCAGGGCTGGCGCGGGGTGCTCAGCATCTCGGAGCTCACCGACTCGTTCGGCAGCCACTACCCCGTCCTGGATGCCAGGAACGTCATGGACTTCATGGTCCGCGACACCGGCAATCCATCGTCGATCGCCTCCTGCATCGCGGCCGCGCGCGAGAACGCACGCGCCGTGCGCGGCACCTTGACAACCGAGGTTTGGGAAACCACCAACCAGACCTGGCTCGAACTGAAACGCCTGCTCGGCTCCAACGACTTGCAGCGCGATCCCGGTGCGGTGTTCGAATGGGTCAAGTTCCGCTCGCACCTGTCGCGCGGCGTCACCGTGGGCACGATGCTGCAGGACGAGTCGCTGCACTTCCTGCGCATCGGCACCTTCCTCGAGCGCGCTGACAACACCGCGCGCATGCTCGACGTGAAGTTCCAGAGTCTGGCCAGCGACTACTTCGGCCCGCGGCAGAGCCAGTCCCAAGGCAAGGAAGCGCAGGAGGTCGACTTCTACCACTGGAGCGCCGTGCTGCGCTCGGTGTCGGGCTTCGAGGTCTATCGCAAGGTCTATCGCAATGTGATCCGGCCCGACCGCGTGGCCGAATTGCTGATCCTGCGGCCCGACATGCCGCGCTCGCTGGCGGCGTGCATGGCCGCGCTGATGACCAACCTGCAACTGGTGGCCAACGCGCAGAGCGACGACACGTTGCGCCGCGCCGGCCGCCTGCACAGCGACCTGCAATACGGCCGCATCGACGAAATCCTCGCCACCGGCCTGCATGCCTTCCTGACGCAGTTCCTCGACCGCGTCGGCGACCTGGGCGTCGGCATCAGCCGCGACTTCCTGGTGCCGATGGCGGCCTGACAGCAACGCCGCGCGGCGCCACTGCGGCGCCGCGCGGCGCAAACCTCAGTGCCGATCGCGCCGCGCTCGCGGCAAAGGCCTCACTTGGCGGGCTTGCGCGCCGCCGACTTCTTGGCAGCGCGTTTCTTGCCGACGGCCTTCTTGGCAGCGCGTTTTTTCGCGCTACCCGGCTTCGCGGCCGCCTTGGACGGGGCCTTGGCCTTGCTCTTGGCGAGCGGGCGCTTCTTCGGCGCCTTGGCTTCCTTCTCGATGGCTTTTTGCAAGGCCTTCGCCTTGCGCTCGGCCGTGGCCTGCAGCGCCTCCAGTTTCCTGGCAGTGCGGCGCTTGGCGGCGATCAGTTTCTTCTCCGCGGCCTGCACGGACTTCTTGGCAGCATCGGCTGCCTTCTTGACCTTGGCTTGTGCCTTCTTGTTCTGCAACTCGGCCAGCTTGACCATCTTGGCGATCTGGCGCTTGGCCTGACTGCGGCGCGTCTGCACTTTCTTCTTGGCCTTGGTCAGTTGGGCGGACATCGCGTCACCCATGGCGTCGAACTTGTGCGCCAACGCGGTGCCGACTTCCTTGGACGCGGCGCCCAGGTGCTCGCCGGCCTGCGCGAGCTCCGACTTCTTTGTCATCTTTCGTGTTGCCATATCGTTCCTTCGAAAAGTGATGCGTTGCCAGCGGGAATGCCCGCAACCGAATTTACTGCCGCGAGGCCTCGGCATTGCCCGCCATCAGGCGCCATTGCTGCGCTTGCGCAACAAACGGGCAAGACATTCAAAGTTGTTGAGCCAGCGCCAGGTATTCCGCCACCGGCACTTCCTCGGCGCGGCGCTGCAGGTTGAAATGGCCGCCAAAGGCCCGCGCTTCGAGCCAGCGCCCGAGACTGTGCCGCAACAGCTTGCGGCGCTGGGAGAATGCGGCAGCCACCAGCGCTTCGAGAGTGGCCGCATCGACCGCGGCCGGCGCCGGCCACGGCAACATGCGAACGATCGCGGACTCGACGCGCGGCGGCGGCTCGAAAGCCTCGGGCGGCACTTCGAACAACGACTCGATGTGGTAGCGCCACTGCAACATCACCGACAGGCGCCCGTAGTCCTTGGTGCTCGGACTGGCCGCCATGCGCTGCACGACTTCGCGCTGCAGCATGAAGTGCTGATCCTCGATCTTCGCCGCCGCCGCGAGCAGGTGAAACAGGATCGGCGTCGAGATGTTGTAGGGCAGGTTGCCGACGACGCGCAGTCCGGTGCTGTGTTGAGCGGCCAGCGCGATGAAGTCCACCGTCAGCACGTCGGCTTCGATCACCTCGAGGGCCGGGTTCTTGCGCAGCCGCGCCGCGAGATCGCGGTCGAGTTCAATCACGGTCAGGTGCTCGCTGCGTTCGAGCAGCGGCTGCGTCAGGGCGCCCAGGCCGGGACCGATCTCGATCAGCGCCTGACCGGGCTTGGGGTCGATCGCGTTGACGATGGCATCGAGGACGCGGCTGTCGGTCAGAAAGTGCTGACCGAATCGCTTCCTCGGTTGATGCCTCACGAACGCAAGGTCATTGCGGCGGTTCCCGGAACTCGACGTAGGCGCGCCCGCGTACCTCGCGCACCCACTCGGCATAGGCGGTTTCGAACTTGCGTTCGCGCAGGGCCTGCCGGGCCTGCTCGCGCAGTTGTTTGGTGTCGGGCGCCACCGTGCGCCGCTCCTGCACCTGGATCAAGTGCCAGCCAAAGCGAGTGGCCAGCGGCGCCGAGACACCGCCGATGGCCAGATCGTTCATGGCTTGCTCGAACTCGGGCACGAACTGGCCCGGCGAGGCCCAGCCCAGGTCGCCGCCGCCGCTGGCCGAGCCGTCGAGCGAATACTCGCGGGCGATGTCTTCGAAGCGGCGCTGGCCGCTTTCGATCTGGCGCTTGAATTCGCTCAGCCGATCTCGCACCGCGGCCTCGGTCAATTGCTCCGAGGGCCGCAGCAGGATGTGGCGGGCCCGCGTCTGCGTCACGCGCAAGGCGCCGCCCTCGGCGCGATCGAGCAGCTTGAGGATGTGAAAACCGGCGCCCGTGCGCAACAGCCCCGGCGCAAGCTGCCCGGCCTGCAGTGGGCGCACGGTTTCCAGGAAGATGTCGGGCAGACGGTCGGCCGGGCGCAGCCCGATCTCGCCGCCGCGCTCCTTGTTGTCGTCTTCGCTGACCTGCCGGGCCACCGCGGCAAAGTCTTCGCCGCCGCGGATGCGGGCCAGTGCGGCTTCGGCGCGCTTGCGCTGCTCGGCCACCGCGGATTCGCCGGCGCCCTCCGCGACCTTGATCAGCACCTGCGCGATGTTGTACTGCACCTCGCTGCCAGTGGCCTCGCCGCCACGCTGCTTCTCGATCAACTCGTCGATCTCACCGTCGGTGATGCGGATGCGCTGCGCCACCTCGCGCTCGCGCACACGTTCGACCATCATCTGGTCGCGCAGGTTGGCGCGAAAGCGCGGCAGGTCCATGCCGTCCTGCGCCAGGCGCTGGCGCAACTGCTGCGGCGTCAGCTGGTTCTGCGCGGCGATCACACCGACGGCGCGATCGACCTCGTTGTCATCGACGCGAATGCCGCTGTCGCGCGCGTGGCTGAGCATCGCCCGGTCTTCGATCAGCGACTCGAGAATCAGCTTGCGGAACTCGGCTTCTTCGGGCAGGCGCTGGTTCTTGCGTTGTGCATCGGCGCGCGCGAGGGCCATGCGCTGGTTCAACTCGAACGCGGTGACCAGTTCCTGATTGACGACCACGGCAATGTGATCGCCCGGGCGCAGTGCCGGCGCATTGCCTTGCACGTTGCCTCGCGGCTGCGCCGAGGCGGCACTGGCAACCAGGGCAGCGGCAGCGAGCACGAAGGTGCCGTAGGGGCGAAGGATTTTCATCAGCGGTCGGTGTATGCGGGAGCGCCACCTTGGGTGTAGGAGCGCAGTGGCGGATCACTGCGGTCTTCGCGCAGCAGCGTGTAGCCGGGGATATTGTCCTTCAAGACCGAAAGGGGGTTCGAGCCCAGTCTCGACAGTCCCACCAGCTCGAGCTGAATCAACAATCGTGTCGTCGCCTCGGCGCGGCCGGTGGAGACGCGTTCGGCGACCAGGCGGCCGATCCAGCAGCCGGCGTCGTATTCCAGGCCGGCCAGCGAATCGGTGATGCGGCTGTCGCGCATCGAGTAGTTGATGCGGCCGACACCGTAGAGCGTGCCTCGGCAATCGTTGTTGGCGCTGCCTTGCGAGGCGCTGCGGTCACTCGAGTACAGCGGCCACTGCCAGCCGATGTCGAGCTGCTCGCTGGCGCCGCGCGTCAAGCGGTAGGCGGCAGACAGCGTGCGAAACGGCCCCGGCTGGTAGCGCGCCGCGAGCAGCGAGCGCGTGGCGCGATTGAGTTCGGGGCTGTATTGGACCGCGGCATCGAAGGTCCACTTCGACGACAGCTTGGCGCTGCCGTCGAACAGCAGGTCGGAGAAGCGCTGCTTCAGCGGCACGCCGTCGGGCGTGATGCGCTGGTCGCGCAGCAGGTAGCGCTGCGCGATGCCCAGGCGCAGCAACTCGTTGCCGCCGCTGGGGTCGATCAGGCGCGTGGTCAGGCCGGCCGTGATCTGATGCGCATCGGAGACGCGGTCGACACCGGAGAACGCGTTGTCGCTGAACACCGAAACGACATTGAAGTCCTTGGCGGCGGTATCGAACAGCGGCAGGGAATCCTGAGCGCGGTACGGCGTGTTGATGTAGAGCACGCGCGGCTCGAGGGTCTGCGTCAGTTGCCGGCCGCCCCATTGCGCTGCGCGCTCGAATTGCAGGCCGCCGTCGAGGACCAGCGTCGGCACGGCGCGCGAGGCGCTGCTGCGGCCGTCGCTCATTGGCGTGTCGGTGCGGTAGTGTGCCAGGTTGAGCGCCGCGCGAGGGGTGAACCAGGCCCCGCCATCGCGCCAGGTGTGGCTGGCCTGCGCCAGCAGGTGCACTCGCTGGCCGTCGGGGCGCGGCGGGTTGCCGGGGTCGCTGTGCGTCAGCCGGAAGCGATTGAACTCGGCCTCGAACGACAGCTCGGGGCCCCTGTCCCAGGGCCGGCCGATGCCGCGCCAGCCGATCTGCGGCGCGCGATGGTAGGGCGCGGCGATCAGGGCCAGCGGGTCGACGTCCTGCAACACCTGCCAGTACTGCACACGCGCATAGGCCGTGGTGGCCAGGCCAGCCACCGGCCAGTCGTATTCGGCGCCGGCATACATCGGCAGCAGGCGCGGCGTGAACGAGCGCAGGTCACGGCCGAAGTCTTTCCAGTAGGCGTCGTCGGAAACGCGCAGGCCGCCATGCGACCAGCGCAACCTGGAGCCCGCTTCGAGGTCGCCGAAGGCCGCACCCTGCTGGCGCCACTGCAGCGCGTTGCGCGAGTCTCCGAAGGCGAGGTCATTGGGCAGAAAGTGCCATTGCAGTTCGCCTTTGTGGCGGGGTTCGAGGTAGCGGGCCTCGGACAGCAGCCCGAAGCCGCGGCGCGTGTAGACGATGGGCGTCAAGGTGGCGTCGCGCTGCGGGGCGATGTTCCAGTACCAGGGCACGGCCACTTCGAGGCCACTCTTGCTGTCGAGGTTGAAGGTCGGCGGCAGCCAGCCGGACTTGCGCTCGGAGGTCAGCGGGAACGACAGCACCGGCCAGGCCAGGATCGGCACGCCCTGGAATCGCAGCACGGCGCCTTCGGCAATGCCCTCGTTGGCTTCGAAATCGAGCTTGACGCGGTTGGTGCTCATCAACCAGGCCGGCATGCCGTCGCCATCGCGGCTGCAACTCGTGTAGTCGGCGCCCGTGAGCACGGTGCGCTGGGCGTCGATGAAATCGATGCGCTCGGCGCGGCCGCCGGCCTGGGTGCGCGCGAAGTAGTACTCCGGCTGCGTGAACCAGCCTTCGAACAGGCCGAGTGTCAGCGACAGTTCGCTGCCGGAAAACCAGTCGCCGGCTGCCGTTTGCATGCGCACGTTGCCGCGCGCGATGGCACGGTCGGCCACGCTGTCGTACTCCAGGCGGTCACTCGACAGCGACAGGCGCCCGCGCTTGAGCAGCACCTTGCCCTCGGCGACGAAATCCAGGTCCGGACGGCCGCGCACCTCGTCGGCTTCGAGCACCACGGGCTGATCTCGATCGTCGCCGCTGCTGGCGGCGCTGCGCGTTTGAGCCAACGCACCCAGCGGCGCCAAGAGCAGCACAGCGGCAAACGCCAGGGAGTGTCGGACAAGCAGATTCAAGACAAGAGCAGTCTCAGCAGGAGGCAAGCGAGCCCGCGCTGGTTGGATTTGTAGAATCAAAATTATCCATGACAGACACGCCAACGCCCACCGAGGTCATTTGGGCCGACCCGCAGCGCAAGACAGATTTCGAGCGCTGGCTGGCGCCGCTGGCGCAATTGCATGGATTGCGCCGCGACAGCTTGCGCGCCGCGTCGGCCGATGCGAGCTTTAGGCGCTACCTGCGCATCGACGCCGGCGACGGCATCCACAAGGGCAAGAGCCTGGTCGTCATGGACGCGCCGCCGCCGCAGGAGGACGTGCGGCCGTTCGTGCAGATCGCGCAGTACATCCAGCAGGCGGGCCTGCATGGCCCCGAGGTGCTGGCCGCCGATGTCGAGCGCGGCTTCCTGCTGCTCACCGACCTCGGCCGCACGCTCTACCTCGACGCCTTTGCCGAGGCCAGCCCGCAGCAGGCCGACACGCTGATGCGCGACGCCATCACGGCGCTCGTGCAATGGCAGGCCGAGGTGCCGGGGCCGGCGCTGCCGCCGTACGACGAGGCGATGCTGCGCCGCGAGCTGCAGCTGTTTCCTGACTGGTGCGTGGAGCGTGAGTTCGGCCAGGTCTGGGGCGAGCGCGAACAACAAGACCTGGCTGCAGGTCAGCGATGCCCTCGTTGCCGCCGCGCTGGCGCAACCCAAGGTGGCCGTGCACCGCGACTGGATGCCGCGCAACCTGATGGTCGCCGACCCCAACCCGGCGATCCTCGACTTCCAGGATGCGGCATACGGCCCGATCGCCTACGACCTGGCCTCGCTGCTGCGCGACGCCTTCTGGTCCTGGGACGAAGAGCGCGAGATCGACTGGGCGGCGCGCTACTGGGAGAAAGCGCGCCGCGCCGCGTTGCCGGTGGGCGACGACTTCGGCGCCTTCTGGCGCGATGTCGAATGGATCGGCCTGCAGCGCCACCTCAAGGTGCTGGGCATCTTCTGTCGCTTGAAGCACCGCGATGGCAAGCCGAAGTATTCGAGCGACCTGCCGCGTTTTTTTGCCTACGCGACGAAGACGGCGACGCGCTACCGTCAACTGGAGCCGTTGGTCGCATTGCTCGAGCCGATGTCGGGCATGAAGGCGCCGGTCGCGTTCTCGCTGCGCTGAGGCGCGCTGTGCGGCCCCGGCGCGCCTCAGCGCGCGCGCAGCACGTCCAGGGCCGAGACCGCCGCTGCCCCGTGACCCCAGGACTGGCGCAGGTGCGTGGCCACCATGGCCACCTCTTCGTCGCTGAGCAACTGGGCGAAGGGCGGCATGCCGAAGGGTCGCGGATGGCCCGCCGTGGCCGGGGCGAAGCCGCCGTGCAGGATGGCTTGAATGACGTTGTTCGGTGTCGCCATGACGATGGCCCGGTTGCCGGCCAGCGCCGCATAGCGTCCGGGCACGCCTTGTCCGCTGTCGCCGTGGCAGTCGGCGCAATGCCTGGCGTAGAGCCGGGCGCTGTCTTGCGCTGGCCATGGCACCGGCGTCGTGGAGGCGTGCGGCGGCGCGGCACGTTCCATCGGCAGCGCGCGCAGAAAAGTGGCCATGGCGTCCTGGTCGGCCTGACTGAGGTGTTGCGTGCTGCGCAACACGACCTCGGCCATCGGCCCCATCACCGTGGCCCGCGGTGCGATGCCTTGCTGCAGCAGCGCGATCACGTCCTGTTGCGGCCAGCCCGCCATGCCGGCTTCGCCGGCCGACAGCAGCGACGGCGCATACCACTTGAGTCCCGGCACCATGCCGCCCTCGAAGTCGGCATTGCCGCTCGTCGCGCCGAGCCGGTTGCGTTGGCCATGGCAGGCCGAGCAGTGGCCGAGTCCGCGCACCAGGTAGCTGCCGCGGTTCCAGGCCGCCGAGCGTGTCGGGTCGGGCTCGAAGGTCGAGGGCCTGAAGTACAGCGCGCGCCACAGCGCCAGCGAGATCTGGAGGTTGAAGGGAAAGCGCAGGCGATGCGGCGCCGCGGCCCGCCGCACCGGCGACAGGCTGCGCAGGTAGGCATGGATCGCATCGGCATCGGCGGCGCTGACGAGCGTGAAGTTGACATACGGAAACGCCGGATAGAGCAGGCGGCCGTCGCGCGAGCGGCCGTGGTGCAGCGCGCGCCGGAAGTCCTCGGCCGACCATCGGCCCAGGCCGGTCTCGTCGTCGGGCGTGAGGTTGGAGGCGATCACCGTGCCGAAGGGCGTCTCGATGCCACGTCCGCCGGCGTAGGGCGGGCCGCCGCGGGCGGTGTGGCAGCCCGCGCAGTTGCCGGCCAGCGCCAGGTAGGCACCGCGCTGCACCTGCTGGGCATCGACAGGCGCTGTTGCAGACTGCGATGCCGGCGCTGCGGGATGCCACTCGAACCACGCAGCCACGAGCACCAGCGCAAGCACCCCTGCCGACAGTGCAGTGACCAGCCACCGCGCAGCGGGGCGACGCGTCATGGCGCCATGCTGCCGCACTCGAGCGGCACGTTGCGCGGTCAACGCAGCCTGAGGCGCGGCCATCGCCGGCGGCGTCTGCGCCGACAGCCACAGTGTCACGGCCTGCAGATCCTGCGGCGCCAGTCGCTGGGCGATGGTCTGCATGCAATCCGGCGTCTGCGACCGGCGCAGGCCGGTGCGCCAGGCGCCGAGCTGCGCATTCAGGTAGTCGCGCGGCAGCCCGAGCAATCCCGGCACGGCGGGCACGGTGCCCGTCATGTGCTCGCCATGGCAGCTCGTGCACGCCGGCAGGCCGCGCGCTGCGTCGCCTTCGCGGACCAACGTTGCGCCGCGCGCCAGGGTCTGCGGCGACGCGTTCTGGGTCTGGGCGGGCGGGTAGGGCAGATCCAGCGCGGCGAAGTAGGCTGCGATCTCGTGCAGGTAGTCGTCACTCAGCGTGTCGAGCAGCGACGGTCATGGCCGCGTTCTGGCGCCGGCCCTCGCGAAAATTGACGAGCTGGTTGTAGAGATAGCCCGCCGGCTTGCCGGCAATGCGCGGCAAGTAGCCGGCGCTGCTGGCGCGGCCCTCCTTGCCGTGGCACGCCGTGCAGGCCTGCACGCGCGCCGCCATCGCCTCGGCCGTCAGTGCGCTGCCTTGCGCCAGGCCAGCAGCGGCGCTGCCGAGCAAGCTGCAGGCGATGAGTCTTCGCGACCAGGGATGCATGGACGCGATCATCGGGCATGCATCGATCGTGCTCGGCCCGCTCGCGGCGCCCGGGCAGTGACAGTGCCATCGCGGCCGGAAAGCCGGCGACCGGGCACGCGCCTTGGCTTTCCGACACACAAGGAGAAACAACATGACCCGATCGATTCGCATCCTCGCCGGCGTGGCGCTGGCGGTATTGGGTGGTCTGGCCGCCGCGCAGACCATGGTCGGCGTGAGCTGGTCGAACTTCCAGGAAGAGCGCTGGAAGACCGACGAGAAGGCCATCAAGGACCAGCTGGCCAAGCTCGGCGGCAAGTACATCAGCGCCGATGCCGGTGGCTCGCCCGAGAAGCAGCTCGCCGACATTGACGGCCTGATCGCCAAGGGCGCCAAGGCGCTGATCATTCTGGCGATGGACAAGGACGCCATCATGCCCGGCGTTGAACAAGGCCAAGCCAGCAGAACATTCCCGTCGTCGCCTATGACCGCCTGATCGAAGCGCCCGGCGTCTTCTACATCACCTTCGACAACAAGGAAGTCGGCCGCATGCAGGCGCGCGCCGTGCTGGCGGTCAAGCCCAAGGGCAACTACGTGATGATCAAGGGCTCGCCCACTGACCCCAACGCCGACTTCCTGCGCGCGGGCCAGCAGGAGGTGCTCGACGCCGCGATCAAGAAGGGTGACATCAAGATCGTCGGCGAGGAGTACACCGACGGCTGGAAGCCCGAGAATCGCGCAGAAGAACATGGAGCAGATCCTGACCAAGAACCGGCAGCAAGGTCGATGCGGTGGTGGCCTCCAACGACGGCACGGCCGGCGGCGTGGTGGCGGCGCTGATCGGCACAGGGCCTCAAGGGCGTGCCGGTGTCGGGTCAGGATGGTGACCATGCGGCGCTGAACCGCGTGGCGCTGGGCACGCAGACCGTGTCGGTGTGGAAGGACTCGCGCGAACTCGGCCGTGAAGCCGCCGCAGCCGCCGTCTCGCTGGCCAAGGGCCAGAAGGTGGCCGGCGCCAAGACCTGGGCCGAAGGCGCGAAGAAGGTGCCGATGGAGGCCATGTTCCTGAAGCCGGTGCCGGTGACGCAGGACAACCTCGACGCCGTGATCAAGGCCGGCTGCGATCAGCAAGGATGCGGCCTGCAAGGGCGTGGACAACGCCGCTGCGCCGGCGGCCTGCAAGTAGCCGGCAGCGCTTCACCGCACCGGCCCGCGTGACGCGGGCCGGTCGTCTGGATCCAAGGCCATGCTCAACCAACTGCAGATCAGCGCGCTCGACCTGCGCCTGTCGATCATGGCCGGCGTGCTGGCGGTGATGGCGCTGTTGTTTCACGTTTTCACCGGCAACTTCCTGACGCCGGAGAACCTGTACAACATCACGCAGCAGAGCGCCGTGGTGGGCATCGTCGCCGCCGCCGTCGCACTGATCATCGTCGCGCGCCAGATCGACCTGTCGGTCGGCTCGGTGATGGGCGTGGTCGGCGTGCTGATCGCATTCCTGATGTACACGCACAACTGGCATTGGGTGCCGGCGTGCCTGGCCGGGCTGGCCGTGGCGCTGGTGATCGCGCTCTACCAGGGCTGGCTCACCGCCTACCTCGGCGTGCCGTCGTTCGTGGTCACGCTCGGCGGCCTGATGTCGTTCCGTGGCGCGGCCTTCCTCGTCGCCGACGGCAAGACACAGCCGATCACCGACGCGACGTTTCTGTTGTTCGGGGGCGGCCTGTACGGCTCGCTCGGTCCGACGTGGAGCTGGCTGCTCGGCGCCGTGCTGGCCGCGCTGCTGCTGTGGAACACCGTCAGCCGGCGCCGCAACGCGGTGGCGCATGGCTTCCCGCTGCGGCCGGCGTGGTTCGATATGGCGGTGACCGGTTTCTTCATCTTCGTGCTGCTCGCCTTCGTCGCGACGATGAACGCCTACGTGCTGGGCGACAAGGGCGCGGGGCAGGGCGTGCCGATTCCGGTGCTGATCTGGGCACTGGTGGTGATGGGCATGGCCTTCATCGTCAACCGCACGCGCTTCGGTCGCTATGTCTATGCGATTGGCGGCAACCCGGAGGCTGCGCTGCTGGTCGGCATTCCGGTCAAGCGGGTGATGCTCAAACTCTTCCTGCTGCTGGCGGTGCTGGTGACGATCGCGGCCGTGGTGTCGGTGTCGCGGCTGAACGCCGGCACCAATTCGCTCGGCACCAGCATGGAGCTGTACGTGATCGCCGCGGCCGTCATCGGCGGCGTGGCGCTGTCCGGCGGCAGCGGCACGGTGCTCGGTTCGGTGCTCGGCGCACTGATCATCCAGTTTCTCGAAAGCGGCCTGCTGCTGATGGACGTGAGCATCGGCTGGCGCATGGTCATCATCGGCCAGGTGCTGATCGTCGCGGTGGTCTTCGATGTGCTGTACCGCCGCGCCACCGGGGAGCGCGTGTCATGAGTGCGATTCCAGGGTCGACGGCTCTCATCGAAATGCGCGGCATTCACAAAGCCTTCGGCGGCGTGCGTGCCGTCGACGACGTGAGCGTGAGCGTGCACGCGGGCGAAGTGGTGGCCGTGCTTGGCCACAACGGCGCCGGCAAATCGACGCTGATGAAAATGCTGGCCGGCGCCTACCCGATCGACTCGGGCGAGGTCCGCATCGGCGGCCAGGCGGCCAAGATCGCCAACCCGGCCGATTCGCAGCACCTGGGCATCGAGACCATCTACCAGACGCTGGCGCTGGCCGACAACCTCGACGCCGTGGCCAACCTCTTCCTCGGCCGCGAGCTGATGACGCGCTGGGGCACGCTCGACGATTACGCGATGGAGAAAGCGGCGCGCGATGTGTTCCACCGCCTGAACCCGAACTTCAAGAACATCCGCGTGCCGGTGCGCTCGCTGTCCGGCGGCCAGCGCCAGGTGGTGGCGATCTCGCGCGCGGTCTACTTCAATGCCAAGGCGCTGATCATGGACGAGCCCTGCGCCGCGCTCGGCCCGGAAGAAACGCGCATGGTCCACGACCTGGTGCGCAAGCTGAAGGCGCAGGGCGTGGGCATCTTCCTGATCTCGCACGACATGCCCGACGTGTTCGGCCTGTCGGACCGCCTGTCGGTGATGAAGAACGGCAAGACCGTCGGCACCTACCGCACGGCCGAGGTCACCGAGGACGAGGTGCTGGGCATGATCATCGCGGGCAAGAAGGTGACGCGCGTGGCCGAGGCGTTTGCGCCGGCGTGAGGTTCGCATGAGCGCGCGGCGCCTGATGGTCGCGGCGCTCGGCGCCGCCGCCTGCCACGCCGCGGCGCAGACCGAAGCGCCGCTGCCGCCGCTGCCGCGTTTTGTCGAGGAGACCGACAGCGCCGGCTTCAACAGCCGCTTCGACGGCGACGCCGAGTACCTCGTCGGCGGCGGCGTGGCCACCTTCGACTGCGACGGTGACGGCCTGCCGGAGGTCTACGTCACGGCCGGCGTCAACAAGGCCAAGCTCTACCGCAACAAGAGCGCGCGCGGCGGTGCCCTCAAGCTGGCCGAAGAGCGCTCGGGCCTCGAGCTGACGAATGCCATCGGCGCCTACCCGCTCGACATCGACGGCGACGGCAATACCGATCTCGTCGTGCTGCGCGTCGGCGAAGTGCAGATCTTTCGCGGCCTCGGCAACTGCCGCTTCGAGCGTGCCAACGACCGGTGGAAGTTCGCCAGCAGCAACGCCTGGCACAGCGCGTTCTCCACCACGTGGGAGCGCGGACAAGCGTGGCCGACGCTGGCCATCGGCACGTATGTCGATCGCGCCAAGCCCGAGTTTCCCTGGGGCAGTTGCACGCCCGCGGGCCTGTGGCGCCCGGCCACGGCCGCGGGCGGCGCGTATGCGCCGGTGATTCCGCTGACGCCCGGCCATTGCGCGCTGTCGATGCTGTTCTCCGACTGGAATCGCAGCGGCCAGCCGTCGCTGCGCGTCAGCAACGACCGTGAGTACTACAAGGGTGGTCACGAACAGTTGTGGCAGCTCGCGCCCGGCGCCGCGCCGGTGCTGTTCACCGCGGAGCAGGGCTGGAAGCCGCTGCAGATCTGGGGCATGGGCATCGCCAGCCACGACCTCGACGGCGACGGCTACCCCGAGGTCTTCCTGACCAGCATGTCCGACAACAAGCTGCAGCAACTCGAAGCCGGGCCGCCGGGCTCGCCCGGCTCTAAGGTTCTGCAGCCGAGCTACCGCGACATCGCCTTCAAACGCGGCGTCACCGCGCACCGCCCCTACATCGGCGGCGACGTGCACCCTTCGACCGCGTGGCATGCGCAGTTCGCCGACGTCAACCACGACGGTCTCGCGGACCTGTTCATCGTCAAGGGCAATATTTCGGCGATGCCCGACTTTGCCGCGCAAGACCCGAACAACCTGCTGCTGCAGCGCGCCGACGGCACGTTTGCCGAAGCCGGCCAGGCCGCCGGCATCGCCAGCTTCCGGCGCGGCCGCGGCGGCATGCTCGCAGATTTGAACGGCGACGGCCTGCTCGACATGCTCGTCGTCAACCGCTGGGACAAGGCGCAACTGTGGCGCAACGTCGGCGCCGGCAGCGCCGCGCAGCCCAAGCCGATGGGCCACTGGCTGCAACTGCGACTGCGCCAGAGCGGCGGCAACCGCGACGCCATCGGCGCCTGGGTCGAAGTCGACATCGGCGGCGCGGAAACGAGCCGCGTCGTCCGCCAGGAACTCACCGTCGGCGGCGGCCATGCCAGCGGCCACCTGGGGTGGATGCACTTCGGCCTCGGCGACGCGACCGCCGTCAAGCTGCGCGTGCAGTGGCCGCATGGCGACTGGAGCGCGTGGCACAACGTGGCGGCCGACGCGTTCTACAACGTCGATCGCGAGGCCGGGGTGAGTGCGTGGAAGGCGCCGTGATGGCGATGTTGCGCCTGCTCGTCCTCGCGCTGCTCGCCTGCGCCGCGCTCGGGCCGCGCGCGCAACAGCCCGCTGCAAAGGACGCCGCGCAGCTACAGCGCCAACGTCGCCATCGACTGGTTCCAGCTCGACCTGCAGCTGGTGCAGCAGACGCCGGGCTTCAGCCCGCCGGTGGCCGCGCGCGCGCTCGGCTACCTCGGGCTGGCGCTGTACGAATCGGTGGTGCCGGGCATGCCGGCGCATCGCAGCCTGGCCGGCCAGTTGAACGAGCTCGACTCGCTGCCCTGGGCGCAGCCCGACGAAGTGCTGCACTGGCCCACCGTGGCCAACGCCGCGATGGCGGCGATGACGCGCATGATGTTCCCGACGGCGAGCGCGGAGAACAAGACGCGCATCGACCTGCTGGAGCGCAACCTGCCGCTGAAATATGCGCAGGCGTTCGACCCTGCCAGCGTCACGGCCGAGATCACGCAGCGCTCGCAGAGCTTCGGCAAGCTGATGGCGATGGCGCTGATGACCTGGGCGCGCACCGACGGCGGCCACGAAGCCTGGGGGCCGCTGCGCCGCTCGCAGCCCAACTACGTGCCGCCGAGCGGCCCGGGCCAGTGGAGCGCCACGCCGCCGGACTTCGCGCCCGCATTGCTGCCGTGGTGGGGCGGCAACCGCCCGTTCGTGTTGAGTGTGAAGGACACGAAGGCCGCGAGCGCTGAGTCCTGCCCCGCGCCCGCGCCGCCGCCGTACGCCGAAACCACCGGATCGCCCTTCCACAAGGAGGCCGAGGAGGTCTGGCGCATCGCCAACGCAGCCACGCAGGAGCAGCGTCAGTTCGCGCTCTACTGGGCCGACGACCCGGGCAAGACGCCGACGCCGGCGGGGCACTGGGTGCACATTGCCGGCGACGTGTTGAAGGCGCGCCAGGCCACGCTGGCCGACGCCGCCGAAGCCTATGCGCGCCTGACGTTGGCGATGAACGATGCCTTCATCGCCGCCTGGCGCACCAAGTACCAGGTCAACCTGCTGCGCCCGGTGACCTATGTGCAGCTGTTCATCGACAGCAACTGGTCGCCGCAGCTGATGAACACACCGCCGTTTCCGGAGTTCCCGTCGGCGCACTCAGTGCAGTCGGCGGCGGCCGCGGGCGTGCTGTCCCAGCTGTTCGGTGCGCAGACCACGTTCACCGACAACGCGCACAACGACCGCGGCTGGGGGCCGCGCACGTTCACGAGTTTCGCTGCAGCGGCCGAGGAGGCGGCACTGTCGCGGCTGTATGCCGGCATCCACTACCGCAGCGCGGTGGTCGGCGGGCAGGCGCAGGGGCGTTGCGTGGCGGAAAGGGTGTTGGGGTTGAAGACGAAGCGGTGAGGTGCGCGCGGCATCCGACATGAAGGCGATGGCCCGCCGGCCGGGCGACTGATTTCATGTGCGCTGGCCGTCGATGCGCACCGCCATCGCTTCCGCCTTCAATGCCAGCTCGGTGGCCAGGAAGCAGTGCTGTTGCGACATCGCGGTTTCGGTGCGATCAACGACGTCGTGAATCAGTCGCGCGCCGTAGGGCAGGGCTTCGGACTGGCAGTCGATGTGACGAATGCCGGTGCCGTCGACCAGGAAAAGGTGATCGCCGCCCGGGCGTCCGCCGATGTCGACGTACTTGCGCAGTTCGATGTAGCCGTCGGTGCCCAGGATGGTCAGGCGGCCATCGCCCCAGACGCCGAGGCCCTTCGGCGTGAACCAGTCGACGCGGATGTAGCCGCTGCCGCCGTTGCCGCGCAACAAGACTTCGCCGAAGTCTTCCAGCTCCGGCGTCTCGGGGTTGCCGAGATTGCCGATGTGCGACGCCACCACGTCAGCGCGCGTCGAGCCGGTGAAATGCAGGAACTGATCGCACTGGTGGGCGGCGATGTCGCACAGGATGCCGCCGTAGCGCTTGCGCTGAAAGAACCAGTCGGGGCGCGGATTGTTGCGCAGCGAATGCGGCCCCAGGCCGACCGTCTGCACGACCCTGCCAATGGCCCCTGCCGCCACCAACTGGCTGGCCTTCTCGGTGGCGCGGTTCTCGAAACGCTCGGAAAAGCAGACCGAGAAGATGCGGCCCGTCTCGCGCTGCACGGCGCGGACCGCGGCCAGTTCGTCGAGTGTGATGACGCCGGGCTTGTCGACCATCACGTCCTTGCCGTGGCGCATGATCTCGATCGCCGTGGCGGCGCGCACGTCGGGCACCGTGGCGCTGACCACCAACGCGATGGTCGGGTCGTCGAGGATGGCGCGCTGGTCCTGGACGCGACGCGCCTGCGCAAAGACGCGCGCGTAGTCCGCGGCCAGTGCATCTTCTTCGGCATGGAAGGAAATCAGCTCGGCGCCCGCGTCCAGCATGGCGCGGGTCTGGCCGTAGATGTGGCTGTGGTTGAGGCCGATGGCTGCAAAGCGCAGTCGCGGCTTGGCGTCGGTGCTCATCAGTGGGCTCCTGGGTGGCGTGCGCGATCATGGTGCAAGTGCGCGTCGCAGTCACGGGTTTGCCCGAAGGCACTGCCGCAGCGGGCTATGTCACCCTCGACGCTCGACGAGTCTGACATTGCCGCACCACCGCGGGCGACCTGCCGAGGAGACCAGAACAGTGAAATCGAATCGCACGTTGAAGCTTGCGGCCGCCGTCATCGGTGTTGCCGCACTGACGCTGACTTCCACGGCGTACGCGCAGTGGAAGCCCAGCAAGCCGATCAATGTCATCGTGCCCTGGGCGGCCGGTGGCGCCACCGACCAGATGATCCGCATCACCGCGGGCGACCTCGAAGCGGCGCTGGGGCAGAAGATCGTGGTCTTGAATCAACCCGGGGCGTCGGGCTCCATCGGCACCAAGAACGCCCTCGAAGCGCCCAAGGACGGCTACACGTGGACGTCGGGCGCCCCCAAGGATCTCGGCTCCTACAAGATCCTCGGCATGGTCGACACCACGGTGCAGGACTGGCATCTCTATCTCCACCTGGCGCTGCCCACGGTCGTCAGCGTGCCGGTCGACTCGCCCTATAAGGACATGAAGTCCCTGCTCGAAGCGATGAAGGCCAAGCCGGGCGCCGTTTCGGTGGCCACCGCCGGCGTCAATTCGAGCGGCCACACCGCAATCGAGCAGATCGCCGCGGCCACCGGCATCAAGTACAAGCATGTCACCTACGACGGCGGCAATCCGGCGGTGATCGCCACCGTCGCAGGCGAGACGGAAGTGACGACGCAGTTGTCTTCCGAGCAGTCGGAAATGATCCGCGGCAAGCGCCTGCGTCCGCTCGCAGTCGTCGGCGACAAGCCGATCGAGATCGAAGGCTTTGGCGTGATTGCGCCGTTGTCCGACGTCGTGCCGGGCTTCAAGGTGCCGGTCAGCTACTTCGGCATCTTCGTGCCCAAGGGCGTGCCGGCGGAGGTGACCGCGACACTGGATGCGATCTGGATGGACAAGATCGCCAAGTCGGAAGTCATCAAGAAGTACGCCACCAGCCGTGGCGCGCTGATGGTGGTGACGACCGGTGCCGACGCGCAGAAGATTGCGATGCCGGCGGTGGCCGATGCGGCCTGGCAGAAATTCAATTCCGGCCAGGCCAAGATTTCGCCCGAAACCATCGGCATTGCCAAGCCCTGACGGCGGGTGGGCCAGAGCGGCGGCGTTGGCGTAAGCGCCGCGACGTTGGTGCGCGCAGACGGGTGTGCCCATGAGCACTGACAAGACGGTCTCGCCGCAGGCCGATTTCATCGCCGCGTGGCTGTGGGTCGCTTTCGGCTTGGCGGTGGTGATCGCGGCCTGGCGCATGGACCGGCTGGAGGGCCAGGGGGCCACGCTGTACACCGCGCCCGGCCTCGTGCCGGGTGTGCTCGGTGCGGTGATTCTGGTGTTCGGCTTGCTGCTGGCGCTGCGTGCGTCGCGGGCCGGTGGCCACCGACTCGGCGCCGTGCGGTGGCTGCCCTCGCGCGCGTCGCGCGCCGTCTTTCTGCGCGTCG
Source organism: uncultured beta proteobacterium (assembly GCA_963706685.1). Classification (GTDB taxonomy): domain Bacteria; phylum Pseudomonadota; class Gammaproteobacteria; order Burkholderiales; family Burkholderiaceae_C; genus CADEEN01. The sequence continues at coordinate 216,107 of CAVPMY010000009.1, read as the reverse complement.
GCGCACTGCTGGTCCTCGGCCTCGGCTACTCGGTCGGCCTGGTCGGTAATGGCGGCATTCCTTTCTGGCTCGCGACCTTCGTCTTCGTGACCCTGTTCGTGCTGGCTTTCGATTGGAAGCGGCGCGTCGAAGCGGGCCAGACGCTGAAGGGAATTGCGTTGGCCGTTGCCGTCGGCGCCGGCACCGCGTTCCTCGTCAGCTACGTCTTCCAGGAAGTCTTTCTCGTGCGCTTGCCCTGAGAGTCTGAACCCCCGGTCATGTTCAGCGGACTCATCGCCTTCGGCCATTCGATCTGGAGTTTCGTCACCCCCGAAACCCTGCTCTACGTTTTCGGCTCGACCCTGATCGGCCTGATCATCGGCGCCTTGCCTGGCCTGACGGCGACGATGGGCCTGGCGTTGATGACGACGCTGACGCTGAAGATGGATTCGGGGCAGGCCCTGCTGGTGCTCATCTGCACCTATGTTGGCGCGATCTACGGCGGCTCGCGTTCGGCCATCCTGCTCAACATCCCCGGCACGCCGGCGTCGGCCGCGTCATGCCTCGACGGCCACGCGCTCGCACGCCAGGGACACGCCGGCCGCGCCATGGGCATCGCCACCTCGGGTTCGGTGCTCGGCACCTTGATCGGCATGTTCTTTCTCGCCCTGTTCACGCCGCTGCTCGGTGAACTCGCGCTCAAGTTCGGCGCCTACGAATTCTTCTGGCTGACGGTGTTCGGCGTCGTCATCTCGGGCACGCTCACCGGCGACGATCCGCTCAAGGGCTGGATGGCCGGCTTCCTCGGCCTGTTCGTCGCCGGCATCGGCCAGGAGGCCATCTACGCGTTCGACCGCTTCACCTTCGGCAATCGCGATCTGGCGGGGGGCATCGCGCTGGTGCCCGCGCTGGTCGGCGCGTTCGGCTTCGCCGAGTTGCTGTCGGTGGTGAAGAACCCGCGGGCGCCGGTGAAAATCAATCCCTTCGACTCCGTGATTCCCAAGCTCCGCGACGTGACGCGACACTGGAAAACCATCGGGCGTTCGGGCTGCATCGGCACCTTCATCGGCGTGGTGCCGGGCGTGGGCGAAGACATCGCGGCCTGGTCGTCCTATGCGGCGGCCAAGCGGGCCAGCAAGGAGCCCGGGCTGTTCGGCAAGGGCTCGATCGAAGGCCTGATGGCCGCCGAGACCGGCGACAACGCCTGCGTGCCCGGGGCCGTCATCCCGGTGCTGACGCTGGCGATTCCGGGATCGGCGCCGGCCGCGGTGCTGATGGCCGCGATGCTCATCCACGGCGTGCAACCCGGCCCGATGATCATGGTGCAGTCGCCGCAGTTCGTCTACGACGTCGTCGCCATGATGCTGTTCGCCACCCTGGGCATCCTCGTCTACGGGCTGACACTGACTCAATTGATGGTGCGCGTGCTGCAAGTGCCGCAGACGGTGATGGTGCCGATCATCCTGGTGCTGTGCACGGTCGGCTCGTTCGCCATCGCCGGCCGGCTGTTCGACGTCTGGGTCATGCTCGGCTTCGGCATCCTCGGCTTCATCCTGCGCCAAGGCAACTACCCGATGGCGCCGCTGGTGCTGGGCATCGTCCTCGGCGACCTGCTCGAAAAAAGCCTGCGCCGCGGCCTGGTGCTGTCCGACGGCAGCCTGGCGCCCTTCTTCACGCGCCCGATCTCGCTCGTGATCTGGGTCGTCATCGCCTTGATCGTCGTGCTGCGCTTCGAGCCGGTGCGCGCAGTGCTGCGGCGGTTGCGGCCGGCGCCGGCGCAGTGACTGTTGATCGACTGTCTGTTGATTCGAGGAGTGATCGCCATGGCCCTGCAGACCCCCGGCTTGCAAGCACAGCACGAGAAGTTGCCGGCACAGTCTTCTCGCTATATCGACGTCGCCGCGCTGCCCTGGCAAGCCACGCGCTTTGCCGGTGTCGAGGTCAAGGTGCTGATGGAAGACCCGCAGACCGGGCTGCAGACCGTGCTGACGCGCATGGCGCCGGGCGCGGTGCTGACCGACCACATGCATGTCGAGGTCGAGCAGACCTGGGTCCTCGAAGGCAGCCTGGTCGATCACGAAGGCACCGCCACCGTCGGCAATTTCGTCTGGCGCCCGGCGGGCAGCCGCCATACTGCAACGGCGCCCGATGGCGCGCTCCTGCTCGGCATCTTCCAGAAACCCAACCAGTTCTTCTAGGGCAAGCGCATGAAGTTCGGCGACATCACCAAGATCAAGGCGCTGCAGACCACCGACGGTTTCCGCGACAACCTGCAACGCCTCGGTCTCGACATGCCCTGCGACGACGTCGTCGCCGCCGGGCCGGACTCGCCGCTCGGCGCGTCATTGAAAGTCGGCGCGCTAACCATCGGCAACCGGTTCGCCATCCAGCCGATGGAAGGCTGGGACGGCACGCCCGAGGGCAAGGCCAGCGACAACACGATCCGGCGCTGGCGCCACTTCGGCCTGTCGGGCGCCAAGCTGATCTGGGGCGGCGAGGCTGTCGCCGTGCGCCACGACGGCCGCGCCAACCCGAACCAGTTGGTGATGAGCGCCGACAACCAGGCCAGCATCGCCGCGCTGCGCCAGACGCTGGTGGCCGCACACCGCGAGGCGATCGGCGACGATGCCGGCCTGGTCATTGGGTTGCAGCTCACGCATTCGGGTCGCTTCTGCAAGCCCAACGACCGCACGCGTTTCGAGCCGCACATCCTCTACCGGCACCCGATCCTCGATCGCAAGTTCCACACCGCGCCCGACCATCCGCTGCTGACCGACGGCGACATCCGCGCCTTGATCGACGACGTCGTGATCGCCGCGCGGCGGGCCTGGGACAGCGGCTACCAGTTCGTCGATCTCAAGCATTGCCACGGCTACCTCGGTCACGAGTTCCTGTCGGCGAAGACGCGCCAGGGCGAGTTCGGCGGCTCGCTCGACAACCGCACGCGCTTCCTGCGCGAACTGGTGGCAGGCATTCGCGCCGAAGCGCCGGGCCTGGAGATCGGCGTGCGCGTTTCGGCCTTCGACTTCGTGCCCTTCAAACCCGACCCGGCGCAGGCCGAAGCCGACGAACTCGGCCCCGGCGTGCCCGACGACTACGCATCGTGCCTGCCGTACCGCTACGGCTTCGGCGCCGACGAAGCGGCGCCGGAGCGCGCCGACCTGTCCGAACCCCTGGCTTTTCTCGAAGTCGCGCAGGGCCTGGGCATTCGCCTGATCAACATCACGCTCGGCAGCCCGTACTACAACCCGCACCTGACGCGGCCGGCCATGTACCCGCCGTCCGACGGCTACAAGCCGCCCGAGGATCCGCTGCTGGGCGTGATGCGGCATCTGCAGACCGTGCGCGATCTCAAGCGCGCGTTTCCGCAACTGGCCTTCATGGGCAGCGGCTACACCTACCTGCAGGAGTTCCTGCCCCATGTGGCGCAGGCCGTCGTGCGCGAAGGCTGGGTCGACTTCGTCGGCCTGGGCCGCATGGTGCTGGCCTACCCGGAGCTGCCGGCCGACGTGCTGGCCGGCCGCGCCGTGCAGAGAAAACGGCTGTGCCGCTCGTTCAGCGACTGCACCACGGCGCCGCGCAACGGCCTCGTCTCCGGCTGCTACCCGCTCGACGCGCACTACAAGAAGTCGCCCGAGATGGCGCGGCTGACCGCGGCCAAGAAGGCCGCCCACCTGGCCTGAGGCGGACGCCATGAGCTTGTACGGCCGCGGCGTGGTGGCGATCTGGCACGGCCTCAAGGACGAGGGCCGGCGCGGTTTCTACGAGTGGCACAACACCGAACACATGCCGGAGCGGGCCGCCATTGCGGGCTTCGTGCGCGGGCGCCGGTACCACGACCGACAGCATCCGGCCGAACTCTTCACGCTGTACGAAACGCTCGACAGCGACGTCCTGACCAGCGGCCCGTACCTGGCCCGGCTCAACGCGCCGACACCGTGGACCGTCGCCTCCATTGCCGCCTTCACCAATCTGTCGAGGGCGCTGGCCGAGGTCGTGTTCAGCCGGTCGAGCGGCGACGGCGCGGTGCTGCGGGTGGTCAAGTTCGACGTCGCCGGGCGGGACGCCGCGGCGATCCGCGCCTCACTCGTCGAAAGACTGCAGTCGATCGACCTCGTCGACGGCGTGGTCGGCGTCCACCTGTGCGCAACGAAGGTCGATGCCAGCGCCATCCCGTCCGTCGAGAAGAAGGGTCAGGTGCAACTGCAACCTGCCGCGTGGACGGTGCTGATCGAGTTCGGCGCCGAGCAGCACGACATCGGCGCCGACCATCCGATGCTGGCCGACGTGTTCGGCGGCGACCCTGCCGTCAGCCACCTGACGTCGAACCTGTTTCACCTGCAGTATCAGGTCCTCGGTGTCGAGCTGACGAGTCAAGAGACGGTGGCCAGATCGCAGCCGTGATGGTCCCGGCCGCGCTCGCCGCATATCCCTCGTTCCTGCGCTTCTGGTCGTCCCGGGTCGCCCACACGCTGGCCCAGCAGATGATGCTGGTTGCACTCGGCTGGCAGATGTACGACCTGACCGGCAGCGCGCTCGACCTGGGCTGGGTGGGCCTGGCGCAGTTCGTGCCATCGCTGGTGCTGGTGCTGCCGGCAGGGCACCTGATCGATCGCCATCCACGGCACGTGATCCTGTCGCTGTGCGTGGCCATGCAGTCACTCGTCGCACTGGCGCTGCTCGCCGGCACGCTGGCCGGCTGGATCGGCCGCGAGGCGATCCTGGGGCTGTCGCTCGTGCTCGGCGCCGTGCGCGCCTTCCAGATGCCGGCGCAGCAGGCGCTGGTGCCGCAACTGGTGCCCAACCACGTGTTGCCACGTGCGCTGGCGTTCAGCACCGCCGGCCTGCAGGGCGCGATCATCGTCGGCCCGGCGCTCGGCGGCTTGATCTACGCCTGGGGGGCCGGCGCCGTCTACGCAACCAGCGCCCTGCTGTCCATGGTCGGCAGTGCGTTGCTGCTGACGCTCGTCGTACCGCGCACGGCCGGCCCACCGCGAACCGGCGACGCTGGCGACGGTCTTTGCCGGCTTTCGCTTCATCTGGCAACGCAAGACCGTGCTCGGCGCGATCTCGCTCGACCTGTTCGCGGTGCTGCTCGGCGGCGCGACCGCGCTGCTGCCGATCTTCGCGCGCGACATCCTGCACGCGGGACCGTTCGCCGTCGGCGTGCTGCGCAGCGCACCGGCGGTCGGCGCACTGGCGATGTCGATCGCGCTCTCGCGCTGGCCGATCGTGCAGCGCGCGGGCGCCACGATGTTCGCCGCCGTGGCGCTCTACGGCGTGTCGATCATCGTCTTCGGCCTGTCGACCGCGTTGTGGCTCTCGTTCGCGGCGCTGCTGATCTCCGGCGCCGCCGACATGGTCAGCGTCGTCATCCGCCAGTCACTGGTCCAGCTCGACACGCCCGACGCCATGCGCGGCCGCGTCTCGGCGGTGAACTCGATCTTCATCGGCGCCAGCAACCAGCTCGGCGAATTCGAGTCGGGGGTGACGGCCGCCTGGCTCGGCGCCGTGGGCTCGGTGCTGCTGGGCGGCATCGGCACGCTGGCCGTGGTCGGCTTGTGGGTGAAGCTGTTCCCGCAGCTGGCGCGGCGCAAGCGGCTGACGGCGGAAGACGATTGAGCGCGGCATCCGTCCATGATCGAAGCAGTTCGTCGATGGGCAGATTTCGAGCGGGCGCTACAGCAGCGCGACCGAATACGAGAGCGCGCTGACAACGCCGCCTGCTCGAACCATTGCTCTTACAGCGCGGCGACGAGGTCTGCGTGCGAGAAGTCGGCTTGGCGCAGGAGACCCGCCAGGGTGCCGACCTTGAGCTCGGCGTGCATTGGAGCTTCTGCAATGCCTTCAGCGCCTCGGCGCCAGAGACTCGCGGAAGTTTAGGCATGGGCCGGCAAGAGAAGGTAGTTACCACAGGGTGGCCCCGACTGGCGAGAGGGAACTCGCTCAAGTAAAGCGCAGTGGCCTCTTGCAGGTTGGTCACGGCTTCTTCCACTGTTTCACCCTGCGTAGTGGTGCCAGTCTCCGGATTCAGCGCGACGTAGCCGCCTTCTTCGGCGGGGGTGAGGACAGCAGTGAGTTCCATCGCAACCCTCCAACAGTAGTGTCTGCACCGGATTGTCGCTCAGGCGGTCGCTGCGAGGCCCATTCGCAGCGACACCCACCTGCGCAGCCTGCCGATCCAGGCGTGGTGGCTCGTTCGTCGATGTCAACGCGAACGCAATGGCGCCCAGCCATGCGCAGCCGCGTCTCGGCCGGAGCGTGTCAATGACTTTGCGGCACCTGGCGTCATGAATTTACTGTGCAGGGCTGTGGTGATTGTGCAGGTTGGTCGGTCTCCTGATGGTGGCGGGTTGATCCACGCGGCGGTTGGCAGCGCGATGCGGTTGCTGGACGACGGCCTTTGAAGCGGTTGGGGCGTGGCCAGGAATGCGGCATCGAGGGTGGCCTGTCGGGTCGCCGCGCAGGGCCTGCGCGTGACCGTAGTGGACGCTGTGCGGCGTCATGTAGCCGATGCCCGAGTGCCGGTGCTGGTGTTGTACCAGGCGAAGAACGCCTGGCAGTGGGCGCGTGCGTCCTCGATGCAGCCGAAGCGCGCCGGGAAGTCCGGGCCGGTACTTCATCGTCTTGAACTGCGACTCCGAGTACGGGTTGTCGTCCGAGACGTGCGGCCGGCTGTGGCTCTTGGCGATGTCCAGATCGACCAGCAACGCGGCCACCGGCTTGGAGCGCATGCTGGTGCCGCGGTCGGCATGCAGCGTGAGCTGCCGGGCTCGACGTCGTGCCGGGCCACGGTGTCAGCGATGAGTTGCTCGGCCAGCTCGGCGCTCTCGCGCTCGGCGATCAGCCAGCCCACGACGTAGCGGCTGAAGATGTCCAGGATGACGTACAGGTGAAAGCAGGTCCACTTGGCCGGCCCCTTGAGCTTGGTGATGTCCCACGACCAGACCTGGTTGGGCGCGAGCGCCAGCAGCTCGGGCTTGGTGTAGGCCGGGTGGGCGAGCTGGTTGCGCCGCTCGCGGCAGCCGCCGCTGGCCGCCAGCAGCCGGTACATGGTGCGCACCGAGCCGAGGTAGCGGCCCTCGTCGAGCAGCGTGGCGTGCACCGCCGCCGGCGCGGTGTCGACGAAGCGCTCGCTGTTGAGCGTGTCGAGCAGCACCTGGCGTCTCCTGCGCGTCCAAGGCCAGCGGCGGGCGTGGGCGTGCCGCGCGCGGTGCACGCGGCCCCACCAGCGCTGCGCGGTGCGCGCGCGCCTGGTGCCGCGGCGGGCGCGCCGCGCCACAGGCCCATGGCCCGGCACGCCGCGCCGGCGCCAGCGCCGGGGTGAGTTCGTGCACGCCGGCCATCACGACGTGCTCGCCGTTGTCGTCGATCGGACTGGCCCAACAGCGCGGCAACTTTTTTTTGGACCTCGATCACCAGCTTGGCCTTGTCGAGCTGGCTCTTGCAGTCGCTCGTTCTCGCGCGTGAGCTGCGCGATGTGCAGCGTCTCGGCGCGGTTGGCGGTCGACCTTGGGGCCGCGCTTTTGCGGCGCCAGTGCGGCCAGCTCGGCTGCCTCGCGCTGGCGCCGCCAGGTGCTCAGGGACGATGAGTACACGCCCTCGCGGCGCATCAGCGCGCCGATCTCGCCGGGCTTGGTGCAGCGGTCGGCCGCCTCCAGAATGCGGCGCTTGTCGGCGTTGGAGAAGTGCCGGCGCCGGGCGTGCGGCACGACCTCGGATGTCGGTGCCGGGCTGCAGCGGCCGGCGCCGCCGATTCGGGCGCATCTTCAGTCGCCCTACGGGCTCCTTGCGATGCGCCTCGAATCGGCAAACTCTTCGCTGCGTGCATCGACGGCCTTGGGTTGATGGTTGATCGTCATACCTACCTCGTTGCTCACTAATCTCTCAGGGGTAGGTGCAGCAGGTCATATTGGCACGGGGGGGGCGGTGAACTCGATCTTCATCGGCGCCAGCAACCAGCTCGGCGAATTCGAGTCGGGGGTGACGGCAGCCTGGCTCGGCGCGGTGGGCTCGGTGCTGCTGGGCGGCATCGGCACGCTGGCCGTGGTCGGCTTGTGGGTGAAGCTGTTCCCGGAGCGGGCGCGGCGCAAGCGGCTGACGGCGGAGGACGGGTGAGTGCGAACTCGGGCGCAAGGCTGATTGCTGGTCGGTGCGTGCGCCAGTGATCAAACGGATGATTCAATTCGAGCCCGGATTGGCTCCCCGGTAAGGGCGAAGGTGCGAACTGGATTGTTGAACTGGTCTCGCTGTAGCGAGGTGTCCGCAAGTGGGCGATCCTCGTACTGCCATTATTGATACCGTCGTCTCCGGAAAGCGGCGACATCTTCTGGCTTCAGATCAAACCACTCGCCGCGAGTTCGACGTGATTCAAAACGACGGTGCCAGTACTGTTCAATACCTTCTGGGTCATCAGTCTCAATGACATGCACGTGTTCAAGCTCATTTGGTAGAAGCAACGCAATCTCTCGACGTCGGCGAGTTACGTCATTGGAACGCCCGATCTTGAAGTGCCGATCGTGCTTGACCAGGTACACGTACCCAATAACGCGAGCAGACTTTGGCTTGGCATCGATCTCCGCCGGCTCGACTGCCACGAGGGATGAAATGTGCGGCAGCACGTCGTGCTGCCCGCTTGCTCGACAATACCCAAGGAGCACTTCGGGAAGGTGCTTGAACGCGCCTCCGGAAAGACGGAGGAATGCCTCATAGCTAGGGAACGCCGGATTTTGAGCGCGGGCGACTTTGATATGGCCCTTTGTCGGGAAACGGCCGAGCTCTAAGGTTAACGCAGCGAGCTTCCTGAGCATCGTGGAAGTCTCAAGTGGCCCATTGGGAGTGTTTGGAAGAAACCCAGCAGCTGCTACTGCCTCGTTGTATTTGGCGAATCCCGCTTGCCAGAGCTGACTCCGCGCGATCCCAGTCGCTTTTTGGAACGTGCGCTCACCAACTGGCTGGCCATCATTGGTTGCAGCCAGAGCGCGTATTTGGTCGAGGATCTGATCGCGGTTCATGATCCTTGTGAGTTTGCGAACCCCGTTCAGGTAACACGGGGGTCTACGGATACTGCCGTCGATCGTAGCTGCGCGTTCGGAGCTTGACTACTCCACCCAATTCTCAGCCTGTCAGATAACCGCTTTTGGGGTGACGACTGGGAGGGATCACTCCGGGCCAAGTCGACGGTGGATATTCCCGGACGCGCCATTCGCGGATTGCAGCGTCCCTCACCCCGACCGCGACGCTGCATGCACCCCAAACACACCGATGACGATCAGGCCGATGCTCGCCAGCTTCAACGCCGTGGCCGGTTCCTTGAAGTACCAGATGCCGATGGCCGCGGTGGCGACGGTGCCGACGCCGGACCAGACGGCATAGACGACCGACAGGCCGAGCGTGCGGATGACGAAGGTGTTGAGCGCGAACGAGACGGCGTAGAAGACGAAGATCAGCATCGAGGGCGTGAGGCGCGTGAAGCCGTCGGACAGCCGCATGCAGACGGTGCCGCCGATTTCGAAGACGATGGCGGCCGACAGCAGCCACCAGGCTTGGGCGAATGTCGGCATGAAGCTGGTGGCCGGCGCCTGCATGCCGGCTACACCAGCCCGTCGAACGGGATCACATCGACCTCATCGCCGGCGTCGACGTTGCCCTGCTCGTGGTGCAGCACCACCATGCCGTTGGCCGCGCTCATGCGACGACAGGATGCCGGAGCCCTGGGCGCCGGTGATCGCTACCTGCCAGCGGCCGTCGGCGTCGCGGCTGACGATGCCGCGCTGGTACTCGGTGCGGCCGGGCTTCTTGCGCAGCGGCCGTGCTGCAGGCGGCGCGCAGCAGCGGCATGCGGCTCGTCGCTGGCGCCGCTCATCGCACAGCAGCGCGTCGCGCACGAAGGCGTAGAACGTCACCATCACCGCCACCGGATTGCCGGGCAGGCCGAACAGGATGGCCTCGTGTCCCCGGGTCGTGATGCGGCCGATGGCCATCGGCCGGCCCGGGCGCATCGCGATGCGCCAGAACAGCACGTCACCGAGCTCGGCCATGATCTTCTTCGTGTGGTCGGCCTCGCCGACGGAGACGCCGCCCGAGGTGATGACGGCGTCGGCGCTCGCCGCCGCTTCGCTGAACGCGGCGCGCAACGCGGCTCGGGTCGTCGCGCACGACGCCGAGGTCGATCACCTCGCAGCCCAGGCGCTGCAGCATGCCCCAGATCGTGTAGCGGTTGCTGTCGTAGACGCAGCCGGCGTCGCAGCGGCTCGCCGATCGAGCGCAGCTCGTCGCCGGTGGAGAAGAAGGCGACGCGCAGTTGGCGAAACACCGGCACCTCGGCCTGGCCGAGCGAGGCCAGCAGGCCGAGGTCGGCCGGGCGCAGCAGGCGGCCGGCGCGCAAGCGCCGACGCGCCGCGAGCGAGGTCTTCGCCCTTCAGGCGCCGGTTGTCGCCGCTGCGCACGACGCCGGCAGGGATGCGCACCGCTGCTCGCCATCGCTCTGCGTGAACTCCTGCGGCACCACGGTGTCGAGCCCGGCGGGCATCACCGCGCCGGTCATGATGCGCACGCAGTGGCCGGCGGGCACGGTGGCGGTGAACGACTGGCCGGCCAAGCCCGTGCCGGCGATGCGCAGCACGCGTGTCGGCATCGGCCGTCGAGGTCGGCGCCGCGCAGCGCGAAGCCGTCCATCGCCGAGTTGTCGTGCGACGGCACGTCGAATTGGCGACACGATGTCGCGCGCCAGCACGCGGCCGAGGCAGCGAGCGCAGGGCGAGGCTTTCGATCGCGCTGACGCGCGGCACCAGGCGAGCGATGAACTCCTGCGCCTGCGCCACCGGCAGCGCCTTCGGGTCGTAGCCGGCGACGCAGGAGGCGATCTGTTCGAGGGTCTGGGTCGTCGTCATCGCAGGTTCAAGACCATGTGGTGTTTGTCGAAGTAGCGCTCGCCGACGCGCATCGCGCGCGGCTGCGTGCCGAAGACGACGAAGCCGACGCGAGCGTACAGGCGCTCGGCAGCCGCGTTGCCGGCGGTCACGGTCAGCGTGAGCTGCTGCAATTCCGGCGTCGGCAGCGGCCCGTTCGATCAGCGCGTCCATCAATGCGCGGCCGACGCCGCGGCCGATCTCGCTCGTGTGCACCATCGTGCCGACCACGTGGCCGATGTGTCGCACCTTGACGCGCGGATCCGCTCGCAGCGTGACCGCGCCGACGAGCGCGTCGCCCCGAAAGGCGCCGAGCGCAAAGCCATTGTTGACTTCGTCGCCGAGGCGGCTGCGCAGTAGCTCGCCGCGCTGCGCTTGGCTTCGGTCACGGCGTCGGAGTTGAAGGCCGCTTCGTGGTGAGCCAGCGCGTGGTCGCGCAGGGCTTTGTAGGCGTCGAGGTCGGCTTGTCTGCAGTGCGCGCACGACAAGAGCCGGGCACGGCAGTCATGTCTTCTGCAGCTGCGCCAGTTCGGCGCGCGGTGTTGGCGTTGAAGAAGGCGCTGCGCGTCGTCGAAGTGCACGCCGACCGCCTGTGCTGCGCGAACCAGCGGTCGATCTTGCGGCCGCCGCCGTGCAGGAAAGCGACCAGGCTCTCCGATCAGCGCGCTCTTCATCAGGCAGAACACCGGATGTGCGCTGCTCGCGGCCGTCGGCTTCGAGCGTGTCACGGCATAGACGATGTCGGCATGCTGCGCATCGAGCGCGGTCGGCCAGCCGCGCCACCAGGTCGAGCGGAAAGTTCGGCGTGTCGCAGGGCACGGTCACCAGCTAGCGGCGTCTCGCACTGCTCGAGGCCCGACCAGGAAGCCGGCCAGCGGCCCGGCGAAGTCGCCCGACCGGATCGGGCCAGACCGGCACGCCGAAGCGACTTCATAGGCGCCGAGGTTGCGGTTGGCATTGATCATCACCGGCGCCGACCTGCGGCTGCAGGCGCAGCAGCGCGTGCATCGCCAGCGGCATGCCGCGGTGGTTCTGCAGGCCCTTGTCGACGCCGCCCATGCGGCTGCCGCGGCCGCCGGCCAGGATCACGCCGGTGATGTCGTGCGCAGCGATCATCGGCTGCACCTCGGCTCGTCGACGGGGAATGCGTCGGCGAAGCGTGCGGGCCCTTCATCACGCTGACGATCCAGCAGGCGAACACGGCGACGACCCACATCGACAGGTCGAAGACGATGGCGCCGATGACCACGTAGTCGACCAGCAGGCTGGCGCTGGCGGCACCATCGGCGATGCCCGGCTGCAGCGCGGTCTTCACCCATTGGCCGATCAGCCAGGGCAGGGCGATGCCGCGGCCGCGAAGCCCCAGGCCAGGCCGCGCCGCATGGAGGCATTGAAGATCTTCATCCGCCGATGTAGTGCATCTCGACCTTGCGCTCGCCGCTCGGCGCCGCCAGGCCGCGCGCCGCGCAGCTCGGAGTAGCGGTCGTCGCGACTGCGTCCAGATGTCGGCGATGGCGCCGGCCATCTGCTCGTCGCTGGCGCTCGGCGTCGCGCAGCAGGTGCGCGCAGGTCATGGCCGTGGCGTCGCGAACAGGCACAGGTAGAGCTTGCCCTCGGTCGACAGCCGCGCGCGGTTGCAGTCGCGGCAGAAGGCCTGGGTGACGCTGGAGATGACGCCGATCTCGCCGCCGCCGTCGAGATAGCGCCAGCGCTCGGCGGTTTCGCCCGTCGGCCTGGGCATCCAGCGGCTCCAGCGGATACATGTGCGGCGATGCGCTCGATCACCTCGCGCGACGGCAGCACATCGTCCATGCGCCAGCCGTTGGTCTCGCCGACGTCCATGTATTCGATGAAGCGCAGCACGACGGCACCGCCGTAGTGCTCGCGGAACTAGCGTGCCATCGGCAGGATTTCGCCGTCGTTGGTGCCGCGCTTGACGACCATGTTGACCTTGACCGGCGCCAGGCCCGCCGCCAGCGCCGCGTCGATGCCGGCCAGCACATCGGCGACCGGAAAGTCGACATCGTTCATGCGCCGGAAGATCGCGTCGTCGAGTGCGTCCAGGCTGACCGTGACGCGCTTCAGGCCGGCGTCGGCCAGCGCGCTGGCCTTGCGCGTCAGCAGCGAGCCGTTGGTGGTCAGCGTCAGGTCGAGCGGCTCGCCGTCGGGCGTGCGCAGTTCGGCGAGCATCGCGACCAGCGTTTCGAGGTGCTTGCGCAGCAGCGGCTCGCCGCCGGTCAGGCGGATCTTCTGCACGCCGTGCGACGACGAAGATTCGCGCCAGCCGCGTGATCTCCTCGAAGCTCAGCAGCGAGCTTTGCGGCAGGAAGGCGTAGTCGCGGTCGAACACCTCCTTGGGCATGCAGTAGCTGCAGCGGAAGTTGCAGCGGTCGGTGACCGAGATGCGCAGGTCGCGCAGCGGCCGGCCGAGCGTGTCGGCGAGCAGGCCGTTGGCCGGCTGGGCATGGCGGGGCAACTGCGGCAGCAGCGCGCGATGCCGCTGCTCGGCAATCGGGATCACCGTGCCGGCCTGGCGTCGCGGCGAGGGTGGAACAGTGGCTTCGCCCATGCGGCGCATTGTGCTGGAAGCCGGATGGCCGTTCAGCTGCCGAGGTTTGGGCGCCGGGTTGGCGATGACGACACGGCGCGCGCCGTCGAAGCGCTGCAACCAGTAGCTGCTGCGCATCGTCTCCAACCGCACCACCGCACCGGTGCGCGGCGCATGGATGAAGCGGCCGTCGCCGACGTAGATGCCGACATGCGAGTTGGCGCGGCGCAGCGTGTTGAAGAACACCAGGTCGCCGGGCTGCAGCTCGAAGCCGGGCACATCTTCGAAGCGCGACGCGCTGGCCTGATCTTGCGAGCGGCGCGGCAGCACGACGCCGACATGGACCTCGAACAGGTGGCGCGTGAAGCCGCTGCAATCGAAGCCGTTTTCCATGTCGTTGCCGCCCAGGCGGTAGGGCACGCCGACCAGGCCGATGGCCGAGACCAGCAAATCGGCGACCTGGGGTGGCGGCGGCAATTCAGCGGTGGTGCGGCGGTCGAAGGCCGTGGCGGGCGCGGTCGTCCGGACCGGCGAGGCACAACCCCACAGGCTCATCAACAGGACGAGCCCAAGGCTATGGAGCGCGCGGCGGGCCAGCATCATTGGAAGATAGCGTAGTTGCGGCGAAAACTCAATAATGACAATGGTTTATCGTATGAACTGCAGGTGAAGTCTAGGTCTTCTGGAGGCCTGTTATGGCAATATCGGCGTGCCGAACGCCGGCCACATCACGCGCACAATGGCGCTCAGGAGATCCGCACGATGTTCAATGCCCTGTTGCTGCAAAAAGATGACGCCGGCTTTCGCGCCGGCGTGGAATCGTTGGCCGATGAGCGCTTGCCGGCGCTGGCCGATGGCGATGTGCTGGTCGGCGTCGAGTTCTCGACGCTGAACTACAAGGACGGCCTGGCGCTGACCAACAAGGGCCCGGTCGTGCGGACCTGGCCGATGGTGCCGGGCATCGACGGCGCCGGCACCGTGATCGAGAGCCGCCACAAGAAGTGGAAGGCGGGCGACCGCGTGGTGCACAACGGCTGGGGCGTCGGTGAGACGCGCTGGGGTTGCCTGGCCGAGCGCGCGGTATTGCCCGGCAATGGTCTGGTGCGTTTGCCCGAGGCCTTCACGGCACGCCAGGCGATGGCCATCGGCACGGCGGGCTACACCGCGATGCTGTGCGTGCTGGCGCTCGAGCAGCATGGTCTGAAGGCGGACGCGGCTGACCAGGGCGAGGTGCTGGTCACCGGGGCCACCGGGGGCGTCGGCAGCGTGGCCGTCGCTTTGCTGGCCAAGCTCGGCCATGGCGTCGTCGCGTCGACCGGCAAGGCCAGCGAGGCGCCGTACCTCAAGGCGCTCGGCGCCAAAGACGTGATCGACCGCGCCAGCCTGTCGGCGCCAGGCAAGCCGCTGCAAAAGGAGCGCTGGGCCGCGGTGATCGACGCCCTCGGCTCGCACACGCTGGCCAACGCCTGTGCGCAGACGCGCTACGGCGGCGTGGTCGCGGCCTGCGGCCTGGCGCAGGGCATGGACTTTCCGTCCAGCGTCGCGCCGTTCATCCTGCGCGGCGTCACGCTGGCGGGCATCGACAGCGTGATGGCGCCCTTGGCGCGGCGCGAACAGGCCTGGCACCGCCTGGCGCGCGACCTCGATCCGGCACTGCTCGAATCGATGACCACCGAGATCGGCCTGGCCCAGGCCATCGCCAAGGCCGACGCGCTGATGCAGGGCACGCTGCGCGGCCGCGTGGTCGTGCGCATCGCGCCTTAGACCGGCCGCGTCGGCTTGGGCATGTCCACCGTCATCGCCTGACCCGGCGCGCTGCAGCCGCTGTCGCAGCAGCGGCCCGGCTGGCGGTTTACGCTCCCAGGGCACGAAGACGCGATCGAACACCAGCACCGCGGTCGACTGGCCGTATTGGCGCGAGAACAGGGCGCTGCCATGTTCGAGTTTTTCGCCCGGCCGGCCCGCGGCGCGGGAGACGATCGTCAGGCCCGGCGCGTCGGCCGGCAGCGCGCAGCAAACCGCGAAGTCGGCATCGTCCGCACCCATGTTGCGGCTGGGCATGACCAGAAACTCATGCATGTAGGGTGCGCCGGTGACGATGGCCTTGGTGCCCGAGATGACGATGCCCTGGGCGTTGCGCTCGACCACATGCACGTAGGTGTCGGGGTTGGCCTGCTGGTGCGGCTTCTTGCTGCGGTCGCCCTTGGCGTCGGTCATCGCGATGCCGAGCGTCAGGTCCTCGTCCTGCATGTGCGCCAGATAGGCCGCAAAGCGCGCTCGGTGTTCGGTGCGGCCCGTGGCATCGTCGATGCGCGCCGTGACCTGGGCCAATGCATTGAGCGCGTCGTGCGCCAGGTAGCGCTGCGCGCAGCCCGTTTCCTGGCACAAGAGGCGCACCGCTTCGAGCTTGTTGAGCAGATCGCCTGCTTGGAGCACCGCGCGGCCTGCGCCGGCAACGCTACATTTCCCCATGCCTGCGGACATGATCTCGTCCACCCACTGCGCGCTGGTCCTGGTGGACTACCAGCAGCGACTGATGCCCTTCATCGACCGCGGTGAGCCGGTCGTCGCTCACGCGCTGCGGCTGGCCGACGCGGCGCGCGAGCTGGGCATCCGGGTCATCGGTACCGAGCAGAATCCGGCCGGGCTGGGGCCCAATCTCGAGGCGATCCGTCAGCGCTGCGCAAGCACAATCCTGAAAATGCACTTCGATGCCTGCGAGGACGGGCTGCTCGACGTGATCGAGCGCGAGAACGAAGTGGTGATCGCGGGCTGCGAAGCGCATGTATGCCTCATGCAAACGGCGCTCGGCCTGTTGCGCGCTGGCCGTCGCGTCTGGGTGGTGGCGCCGGCGTGCGGCTCGCGCTCGGCTGCCGACCACGCGCTGGCGATGCAGCGCTTGCAGACTGCTGGAGCCACCCTCGTCAGCAGCGAGATGGTGGTGTTTGAATGGCTGCGCAGTTGCCGGCACGAGCGCTTCAAGGCTGTGCTGCCGCTGCTCAAGACTCGGCTCGATTGAGGAGACACCTGATGGATTACGACAGCTTCTACCGCCGCTCGATCGAGCAACCCGACGCCTTCTGGGCCGAGCAGGCCCAGCTGATCGACTGGCATACGCCGTTCACGCGGGTCTGCGAGCACGACAAGCCGCCGTTCGCCAACTGGTTCGTCGGCGGGCAGACCAATCTGTGCCACAACGCGGTCGATCGGCACGCGGCCGCGCACCCGGATCGCAATGCGTTGATCTGGGTCTCCACCGAAGTCGATCAAGAGCGCATCTACACCTTTGCGCAACTGCAGCGCGAAGTCGAGTGCATGGCGTCGATGCTGCTCGCGCTCGGTGTCAAACAGGGCGACCGCGTGCTGATCTACATGCCGATGATTGCCGAGGCGGCATTTGCCATGCTGGCCTGCGCGCGCATCGGCGCCATCCACTCGGTGGTCTTCGGCGGCTTCGCCAGCGGCAGCCTGGCCACGCGCATCGACGATGCACAGCCGGCGCTCATCGTCAGCGCCGACGCCGGCTCTCGAGCCGGCAAGGTGGTGCCCTACAAGGGTCTGCTCGACGAGGCCATCCGCCTGTCGTCGCACAAGCCGGGCAAGGTGCTGCTGGTCGATCGTGGCCTGGCGCCGATGCAGCGCACCGCCGAGCGCGACGTCGAATACACGCTGCTGCGCGAGCAGCACAAGAACGCCAAAGTGCCCTGCACCTGGCTCGAGGCCGCGCAGCCGAGCTACACGCTCTACACCAGCGGCACCACCGGCAAGCCCAAGGGCGTGCAGCGCGACACCGGCGGCTACGCCGTGGCGCTGGCCGCCAGCATGAAGCACATCTTTCTCGGCCAGCCCGGCGAGACCTATTTCTCGACCAGCGACATCGGCTGGGTCGTCGGCCACAGCTACATCGTCTACGGACCGCTGATCGCCGGCATGGCAACGATCATGTACGAAGGCCTGCCGATCCGGCCCGACGCCGGCATCTGGTGGAGCCTGGTCGAGCGCTTCAAGGTGACGTCGATGTTCTCGGCGCCGACGGCGGTGCGCGTGCTCAAGAAACACGATCCGGCGTTCCTGAAGAAGTACGACCTGTCGTCGCTGCGCGCGCTGTTCCTGGCCGGTGAACCGCTGGACGAACCGACGGCGCGCTGGATCGCCGACAGCCTGGGCCGTCCGATCATCGACAACTACTGGCAGACCGAGACCGGTTGGCCGATCCTGAGCCTGTGCAACGGCATCGAAAGTGCGCCGAGCAAGTTCGGTTCACCGGGCAAGGCGGTCTATGGCTACAACGTCAAGCTGATCGACGACAACACGGGCACGGAGCTGACCGGCGCCAATCAAAAGGGCGTGCTGGCCATCGAAGGCCCGCTGCCGCCCGGCTGCATGCAAACCGTGTGGCGCGACGACGCACGCTTCGTCGACACCTATTGGAAGAGCATCCCGGGCCGCGAGGTCTATTCGACCTTCGACTGGGGCATCCGCGACGAAGAGGGCTACTTCTTCATCCTCGGCCGCACCGATGACGTCATCAATGTCGCCGGCCATCGCCTGGGCACGCGAGAGATCGAAGAGAGCATTTCGAGCCATGCCAACGTCGCCGAAGTGGCCGTGGTCGGCGTCGCCGATCAACTCAAGGGCCAGGTGGCGATGGCGTTTGTGGTCTTGAAGGACCCGTCCAAGGTGGCGACGCCGGCCGAGGCCCTGAAGCTCGAGGGCGAGATCATGAAAGTGGTCGACCAACAGCTCGGCGCGGTGGCGCGGCCGAACCGCGTGCGCTTCGTCACCGTGCTGCCGAAAACGCGTTCGGGCAAGTTGCTGCGCCGGGCCATCCAGGCTGTCTGCGAGGGGCGTGACGCGGGCGACCTGACGACGATCGAAGACCCTGCGGCGCTGCAGCAGATCAAGGACCTGGTGGCCGGCGCCTGAGCGACGCGGTTGATACCGCGCAAACAGCGTTCCATCGCGCCGCCAGTCCGGCGCAGTCGCCGCGCGGGCACAATTCTCGCCTTCGATCCATTCACCCGAGTCGACATGCGCACCCGCATCACCTTCTGCACGCTGTTGCTGGCCGCTGCCTGCAGCTGGGCCGCTGCGCCCGCCCGTACGCTGCCAGGCCCTGCGTTTCCGCAGTTCGCCAATGCCGCGGCGCTCGAAGCGGCGTGTGCCAGGAACCTGGCCACCGTGCAAGGCGCAGTGCGCAAGCTGGAGGCGCAAGCAGCGGGTCCGCGCTGGCTGGCCGCCTATGACGACATCAATGCGCTGGCCGAAGACCTGGCCGGACCGATCTATCTGCTGTCCAACGTGCACCCGGACAAGCCGATGCGCGACGCGAGCGAGGCCTGCGAGCTGCGTTGGCAAGACTTCTTCTCGACGCTCGGCCAGAACGAAACGCTCTTCAAGGTCGCAAGCAAGGTCACGGCGCGTGATGCGATCGATCGTGAGCTGCTGAAATCGACGCTCGAAACGTTCGAGGATGCCGGCGTCAGCCTGCCGCCGGCAAAGCGCCAGCGTGCCAAGGCGATCCAGGATCGCATCACCGAGCTCGGCCAGACTTTCGACAAGAGTATCCGCGACGCCGATGTGCTGCTCGCATTTACCGAAGCCGAGTTGAAGGGTGTGCCCGAGGGCGTGTGGAAGAACGCCAAGCGCGACGGCGAGGGCCGCGTCCTGCTCGGCCTGGACTACCCGACGGCGATGCCGGTGCTGCAAAACGCCAGCGACGCCGGTGCGCGCGAGCGCATGTGGCGTGGCAAGCAGAACGAAGGTGGCCAGGCCAACCTGACGCTGCTCGCCGAGATCGCGACGCTGCGCCTGGAATATGCCCAACTGTTCGGCTTCAAGAGCTTTGCCGATTTCACGCTGCGCCGCCGCATGGCCGAGAACACCGCCAACGCCAAGCGGTTTCTCGAGGAGGTGCGTTTGGCGGTAACCGATCGCGAAACGCGCGAACTCGACGAACTGCGCGAAGCCAAGGCCACCGAACTCGGCAAGCCGCTGGCCGAGGTCAAGCTCGAACGCTGGGACGTCGCCTACTACACCGAACGCGTCAAGCGCGAGCGCTACAGCGTCGACCAGGAGGCCTTCCGCGCCTACTTCCCGCCGCAGGAGAGCCTGGCGCTGGTGATGCGCATCATCGAAAAGACGATGGGCGTGAAGTACACGCGCGTGCCCGGCGTCACGCTATGGCATCCCGATGCGCAGGCCTATGTGGCCAGCGATGTGCAGACCGGCAAGCCGCTGGCAACGCTCTACGTCGATCCGTTTCCTCGCGAGGGCAAATACAACCATGCGGCGGTGTGGCCGATCCGCAGCGCGGCGACGCGATTGAAGCGCGCGCCGCAGGCGGCGCTGGTCGTCAACTTCGATCGCACAGGGTTGAGCCTGGAGGAAGTCGAGACGCTGCTGCACGAGTTCGGCCATGCGGTGCACAACAACCTCGGCACGACACGCCACTCGTCGGGCAACGTGCTGCGCGACTTTGTCGAGGCGCCGTCGCAGATGCTCGAAGCCTGGGTCTATGACCCGCGCGTGCTGGCGCTGATGCGCGACGTCTGCCCGGCGTGCAAGCCGGTGCCCGATGAATTGCTGGCCAAGGCCAAGGTGGCCGATCGTTACGGCAAGGGCGTGCAGTACGCACGCCAGCAGTTCTATGCCAGCTTCGACCTGGCGCTGCATGGCGCCGACGCGCCCGAGCCGATGGCCTTGTGGCAACGCATGGAAAGCGCCACGGCGCTGGGCCATGTGCCGGGCACGTTGGGCCCCGCGGGATTCAGCCACGTGGCCAGCGGCTATGCGGCCGCCTACTACGGCTACCTGTGGAGCGAAGTCGTGGCCGCCGATCTGCGCACTGCATTCGGCGACGACAAGCTCGACGCCAAGGTCGGTCGGCGTTATCGCGACACCGTTCTCGCAAACGGCGCACAGACCCCGCCGCAGCAATTGGTGCGTGAGTTTCTCGGCCGCGAAAGCAACTCGAAGGCGTTCTTCGAAGACCTGAAACGCTGAAGCGCGCTACAGCACTTCGCTCGCAAAGTCCGCCAGCCGCGAGCGCTCGCCGCGTGCCAGCGTCAGGTGGCCGCTGTGCGGCCAGCCCTTGAAGCGGTCGACGGCAAAGGTCAGGCCCGACGAACCTTCGGTCAGGTAGGGCGTATCGATCTGCGCCAGGTTGCCCAGGCAGATGATCTTCGTGCCCGGGCCGGCGCGCGTGATCAGCGTCTTCAACTGCTTGGGCGTCAGGTTCTGCGCCTCGTCGATGATGACGAACTTGTTGAGGAAGGTGCGGCCGCGCATGAAGTTCAGGCTCTTGACCTTGATCTTGCTGCGCACGAGGTCGTTGGTGGCGGCGCGGCCCCAATCGCCGGCGCTGGCATCGCTGCGCGCCAGCACTTCGAGGTTGTCGTCGAGCGCGCCCATCCACGGGCCCATCTTTTCCTCTTCGGTGCCGGGCAGAAAACCGATGTCTTCGCCGACCGGCACGGTGACGCGGGTGACGAGGATTTCGGCATAGCGGCGATCGTCGAGGACCTGGCTCAACCCGGCGGCGAGAGTGAGCAGCGTCTTGCCGGTACCTGCGGTGCCGGTCAGCGTGACGAAATCGCACTCCGGATCCATCAACAGGTTGAGCGCGAAGTTCTGCTCGCGGTTGCGCGCGGTCACGCCCCACACCGCGTTCTTCTGGTGGGTGTAGTCCTTGAGCGTCTTCAGCAGCGCCGTCTTGCCGGTGATCTCGGTGACGCGCGCATACAGCGGCGCGGCACCGGGTGTTTCCAGGTAGATGAACTGATTGACCATCAGCACCGGCACCATCGGCCCGGCGATGCGATAGAAGGTGTGGCCGCCTTGCTGCCAGCTTTCCATCGTCTTGCCGTGGCGCTCCCAGAAGTCGGCCGGCAGCGGCAGCACGCCCGTGTAGAGCAAGTCGCCGTCTTCGAGCGTCTTGTCGTTGAAATAGTCCTCGGCAGCCAGGCCGAGCGCGCGCGCCTTGACGCGCATGTTGATGTCCTTGGACACCAGCACCACGTCGCGCGACTTTTGCGCCTCGCGCAGGCTCATGACGACGCCGAGGATCTGGTTGTCGGCCTTGCCCTGCGGCAGCCCGTCGGGCAACTTAGCGTCGAGAAACGTGGTCTGGAAGTACAGCTTGCCGCCAGCCTCGCGCTTGCCCGTCTTGGCCAGCGGGATGCCTTCTTTCGGGTCGGCAAAACCCTGCGCGGCCAGCGCGTCGAGTTCGCGGCTGACCTGGCGAACATTGCGCGAGACCTCGCTCATGCCTTTCTTGTGGCCGTCGAGTTCTTCGAGCGTGATCATCGGCAGGTAGATGTCGTGCTCTTCGAAGCGGAACAGGCAGGTCGGGTCGTGCATCAGCACATTGGTGTCGAGCACGAACAGCTTGGCGGGCCCGGTGCCGCGCGGCTTGCGCGGTCTGGGTTCGGGCAAGGGCCGGCGGGCGAGCGCGGGTTGCGGCGGCGCCGGGGCACGCAAGGGGGCGGCGGCTTGCGCGGCGCTGCTGTCGAACAGATTGAGCACGCCCGGGCCGGCTTCGGACTCGGCGCCGCTGGTGCTTTGGGTGTTGTCGCGGCGCGCCGGTTTGGGCGCGGCTTGGGACTCGTAATCGGCGGGGGCGAGAAGGTCGGCTTTGCGCGCAGGGGGCTTGGGCAGTGGCATCGGTTCTCGATATGACAAACAGAAAACAAAAAGCCGCACAGCAAGCTGTGCGGCTTTTCAGCGGGGTGGGGTCGGGTCTCGACTCACGCGGCGATTATGCGCGGCACTTCAGCGTCGATGTCAGGCCGCTTTCTTCAGCAATTTGACGGCTTTGAGGACTTCGTCCACATGGCCGGCCACTTTGATGCCGCGCCATTCGCCGCGCAGCACGCCGGTCGTGTCGATCAGGAAGGTGCTGCGCTCGATCCCCTTGACCTTCTTGCCGTACATGATCTTGTTCTTGACCACGCCGAACATGTGACAAAGTTTTTCTTCGGTGTCGGCGATCAGCTCGAAAGGCAATTCCAGGTTGGCCTTGAACTTTTCATGCGACGCCATGTTGTCGCGCGACACGCCCAGGATCAGCGCGCCGGCCTTGACGAAATCCTTGTAGCGGTCCCGAAATTGCATCGCTTCGGTGGTGCAGCCGGGGGTGTGATCCTTCGGGTAGAAGTACAGCACGACCGCTTGGCCGTGGAAGGTGTCGGGGCCGATCTTCAGGCCGCCTGTGGCGACGGCTTCAAACTCGGGCAAAGGCTTGTTGATGGCTGGCGTCATGAGGGGCGGGCTGAATTCCTTGGTGCCTGCTTGCTGCTGCAAGCGCGGGTATTGATTATAAAGGCTACGATGGGGCGGGGCACCGCTGCCTGTATAGCTGGGGGCGCGGGCCGCGGATTCAATCGGCGACGTTTGGCAGCAGCGCGGCGACGACCGATCGACCCTCGGCGGCCAGCACGTTGTAGGTGCGACAAGCTGCCGCGGTGTCCATCGTCTCCAGGCCGATGCGGGCCTCGATCAGGCCGCGGTACAACGCTGCAGAAACGAAGCGCAGTTGCGCGCCGCTGCCGAAGATCACCAACTCCGGCGCCAGGTCCAGCACCTCGTTGAAATGCGCCGCGCTGAGCGTGGCGTGGTGCCGCGCTGACCAGGACCGGACGACGCCTTTCCACGGCACGAGCACACTGCCGTCGAAGCGTTGGCTGTTGACCCATACGGCGCCTTGCTCGTGGCGCGAGATGGCGTTGGTGCCGGCGAAGGTGTCGGGTTGGAACTTCATGCTGCGTGGTTAAATTGTAGTTTCCGCGCTGCAACATCACCCTGCAAGTCCACCACGTGAAGCCCATTCTCAAGTCCAGCAAGCTCGCCAACGTGGGTTACGACATCCGCGGACCGGTGCTCGACAAGGCCCGCCAGATGGAAGAAGAGGGTCAGCACATCCTCAAGCTCAACATCGGCAACATCGCGGCGTTCGGCCTCGAGCCGCCCGATGAGATCGTGCAGGACATGATCCGCAACCTGGGCTCGCAGGAGGCCGCCGGCTACACCGACAGCAAGGGCCTGTTCGCGCCGCGCAAGGCGGTGGTGCACTACACGCAGGAAAAGCACATTGCCGGCGTGACGGTCGACGACGTGTACCTCGGCAACGGCGCCTCCGAGCTGATCGCGATGAGCATGAACGCCTTGCTCGACGCCGGTGACGAGGTGCTGATCCCGTCGCCGGACTACCCGCTCTACACCGCCGTGGTGTCGTTGTCGGGCGGCACGCCGGTGCATTACCACTGCGATGAAGGCGCCGGTTGGCTGCCCGACATCGCCGACATCCGCAGCAAAGTGACGCCGCGCACCAAGGCCATCGTCGTCATCAATCCGAACAACCCCACCGGCGCGCTGTATTCCGTGGAGGTGTTGCGCGAGATCGTCGAGGTGGCGCGCACGAACCAGCTGATCGTCTTTGCCGACGAGATCTACGACAAGACGCTGTACGACGGCGAGCAGCACACGAGCATCGCGTCGCTGTCCGACGACGTTCTCAGCGTCACCTTCAACGGCTTGTCGAAGAACTACCGCTCCTGCGGCTACCGCGCCGGCTGGATGGTGGTCTCGGGCGACAAGCGCCATGCCAAGGACTACATCGAGGGCCTCAACATGCTGGCCTCGATGCGGCTGTGCGCCAACACGCCCGGCCAGTTGGCGATCCAGACGGCGCTCGGCGGCTACCAGAGCATCAAGGATCTGGTGGCGCCGGGCGGGCGCCTGTGCCGGCAACGCGACCTGGCCTATGAGCTGTTGATGCAGATGCCGGGCGTCAGTGTCGTCAAGCCCAAGGCGGCGCTGTACCTGTTCCCGCGGCTCGACCCCAAGCTGCTACCCGATCAGCGACGACCAGCAGTTCGCCTACGAGTTGCTGGCCGAAGAGAAAGTGCTGATCGTGCAGGGTTCGGGCTTCAACGTGCCCGACAACCAGCACTTCCGCGTGGTCTTCCTGCCGCACACCGATGACCTCGCCGACGCCATGGGCCGCATCGCGCGCTTCCTCGACCACTACAGAAAAAGGCACTCATGAAACCGATCAAGGTCGGCCTGCTCGGCATCGGCACCGTGGGCTCGGGCACCTTCGCCGTGCTGGCCCGCAACCAGGAAGAGATTCGCCGCCGCGCCGGACGCGGCATCGAGATCGCGGTGGTGGCCGACATCGACACCGCGCGTGCCGAGAAGATCGTCGCCGGCCGCGCCAAGGTGGTCAGCGATGCGCGCGCCGTGATCGCCGACAAGTCGATCGACATCGTCGTCGAGCTGATCGGCGGTTACGGCATCGCCAAGACCCTGGTGCTCGAAGCCATCGCCGCGGGCAAACATGTCGTCACCGCCAACAAGGCGCTGCTGGCGGTGCATGGCAATGAAATCTTCGCCGCCGCGCACCAGCAGGGTGTGATGGTGGCGTTCGAGGCCGCGGTGGCCGGCGGCATCCCGATCATCAAGGCGCTGCGCGAGGGCCTCACCGCCAATCGCATCGAGTGGGTGGCCGGCATCATCAACGGCACGACCAACTTCATCCTGTCGGAGATGCGCGCCAAGGGCCTGGACTTCGCGACCGTGCTGAAGGAAGCGCAGCGCCTCGGGTATGCCGAAGCCGATCCGAGCTTCGACATCGATGGCGTCGATGCAGCGCACAAGGCAACCATCCTGGCGGCAATTGCTTTCGGCGTACCGATGCAGTTCGACAAGGCCTACATCGAAGGCATCACGAAGCTGCAGGCGGTGGACATCCGCTATGCGGAGCAGCTCGGCTACCGCATCAAGCTGCTCGGCATCACGCGGCGGCGCGAACAGGGCATCGAGCTGCGCGTGCATCCGACGCTGGTCCCGGCCAAGCGCCTGATCGCCAACGTCGAAGGCGCCATGAACGCGGTGCTGGTGCAGGCCGACGCGGTCGGCACGACGCTCTACTACGGCAAGGGCGCCGGCGCCGAGCCGACAGCCAGCGCGGTCGTTGCCGACCTGGTGGACATCACCCGTCTGGCCACTGCCGACCCGGACCACCGCGTGCCGCACCTGGCGTTCCAGCCCGATGCGTTGGCCGACACGCCGATCCTGCCGATCGAACAGGTGCAAACCGCGTTCTACCTGCGGCTCGTGGTGGCCGATGAAGCCGGCGTGTTGTCGAACATCACGACGATCCTGGCCGAGCACGAGATTTCGATCGACGCCGTGCTGCAGCGCGAGTCTGCGGAGGGCGAGCGCCAGACCGACCTCATCATCCTGACGCACGACACGGTCGAAGCCCGGATGCGGCATGCGCTGTCGAAGATGCAGGCCTTGGCAACGGTGCTGGCGCCGATCGTCGCCATTCGCAAGGAAGAACTCGCGTGAGGTATGTCAGCACGCGCGGCGACACGACACCGCGCGCCTTCTGCGACATCCTGCTGGAAGGACTGGCGCCCGATGGCGGCTTGTACCTGCCGCAGTCCTATCCAAGGATCGACAGCGCCACGCTGGCGCGTTGGCGCGGCCTGGCCTACGCCGACCTGGCATTCGAGATTCTCTCGCTGTACATCGACGACATCCCGGCCGCCGACCTGCGCGCGATCTGCCGGCGTGTCTATTCGAAGCAGGTCTTCGGCAGCGACGCGATCACGCCGCTCAAGGCGCTCGAACCCGGCCTGGCGCTGGTCGCACTGTCCAACGGCCCGACGCTGGCCTTCAAGGACATGGCGATGCAGCTGCTCGGCGCGTTGTTCGAGTACGAGCTCGGCCGCCGCGGACAGAAGCTGAACATCCTCGGCGCGACCTCGGGCGACACCGGCAGCGCCGCCGAGTACGCGATGCGCGGCAAACGCGGCATCCGCGTCTTCATGTTGAGCCCGCACGGCCGCATGAGCCCGTTTCAGCAGGCGCAGATGTTCAGCCTGCGCGACGAGAACATCCACAACCTGGCGGTCGACGGGGTGTTCGACGATTGCCAGGACATCGTCAAGGCCATCGGCAACGACCTGGCCTTCAAGCGCAAGCATCACATCGGCACCGTCAACTCGATCAACTGGGCGCGACTCGTTGCGCAGGTGGTCTATTACTTCGCCGCGTACTTCCAGAGCCAGGTCCAGGACAAGGCCGATGTCGTCGACGTCGCCGTGCCGAGCGGCAATTTCGGCAACATCTGCGCCGGCCATGTCGCGCGCATGATGGGCTTGCCCATCGGCCAACTGGTCTGCGCAACCAACGAGAACGACGTGCTCGACGAGTTCTTTCGCAGCGGCAGCTATCGCCCGCGCGGCGCCAAGCAGACGCAGGAGACCTCGAGCCCGTCGATGGACATCTCCAAGGCCAGCAACTTCGAGCGCTTCATCTTCGATCTGCTCGGCCGCGACGGCCCCCGGACGCGGCAGCTGTTCACGCAACCCAGCTTCACGCTGACGCCGCAAGAACAGGCGCGCATCGCCGAGTTCGGCTTTGTGTCCGGCCGCAGCACCCATGCCGACCGGCTGGAGACGATTCGCGGCACCTGGCAGCGCTGCCAACTCGTCATCGACACCCACACCGCCGACGGCCTGAAGGTGGCGCGCGAGCACCAACGCGATGGCGTGCCGATGCTCGTGCTCGAAACGGCTCTGCCGGCCAAGTTTGCGGCCACCATCCGCGAGGCGCTCGGCCGCGAGCCCGAGCGGCCGCCCGGCTTGGAAGGCATCGAAGGTCTGCCCAAACGCTTCACGCGGGTGGCGGCCGATGCGCAAGCGGTCAAGGACTACATCGAGGCGCATGTCTGAACCCGGAGCCCTGTTGAGCCTGGACGACGCATTGGCGCGGCTGGTTGACGCTGCGCGCGCGGCCCGCATTGCCGAGTCCGATGCCGTGTCCACCTTCGAGGCCCTCGGCCGAGTGCTGGCGCAGGACGTGGTCTCGCTGATCGACGTGCCGCCGCAGGACAACACGTCGATGGACGGCTACGCGTTGCGCGCTGCCGATGTGCCCAGCGCCGGCACAGTGTTGCCGGTGTCGCAGCGCATCGCGGCCGGCCATGTCGGCGCTGCGCTCGCGCCGGCCACGGCGGCTCGCATCTTCACCGGCGCCCAGGTGCCCGCGGGCGCCGACGCCGTCGTCATGCAGGAACAGTGCGAGAGCGCAGGCGAGAACGCGGTGCGCGTCAACACCGTGCCGCAGCCGGGCCAGTGGATTCGCCGCCGCGGTGAAGACGTGCGCGCCGGCGCGACCGTGCTGAGTCGCGGCGCACGCCTGACGCCGCAAGCCCTGGGCCTGGCAGCCACGGTCGGCGCAGCAACCCTGCAGGTCGTGCGCCGGCCGCGCGTGGCCCTGTTCTCCACCGGTGACGAGCTGGTGATGCCGGGCAGCGTGGCCCCGCAGGATCTGCCGCCCGGTGCGATCTACAACTCCAACCGCTACACGCTGCGCGGCTTGCTGCAGGCTTCGGGTTGCGACGTGAGCGATCTGGGCATCGTGCCCGACCGGCTCGATGCCACACGCGAGGCCCTGCGTCGCGCGGCGCAAGACAACGACCTGATCCTGACCTCGGGCGGCGTTTCGGTGGGCGACGAAGACCATATCCGCCCGGCCGTCAGTGCCGAGGGCGCCATCGAGCTGTGGCAGGTGGCCATGAAACCGGGCAAGCCGCTGGCGTTGGGCGCGGTTCGCCGCAGCGACGGCGCACAGGCGCTTTTCATCGGCCTGCCCGGCAACCCCGTGTCCAGCTTCGTTACCTTCGTGCTCGCCGTGTCGCCGCTGCTGCGGGCGCTGCAGGGCGCCGATCCGTCGTTGCCGCCGGCCCTCGAGCTGCGCGCCGATTTCGACTGGCCGCGACCCGACAAGCGCCGCGAGTTTCTGCGCGTGCGCCGCAATGCGCAGGGCGGGCTCGATCTGTTTGCCAACCAGAGCTCGGCGGTGCTCACCTCGGCGGTGTGGGCCGATGGCCTGGTGGACAACCCACCCGCGCAGCCGATCGCACGCGGTGACAGGGTGCGCTACCTGCCGCTGACTTCGTTGCTCTGATCATGCGGATTCGACTGCGCTACTTCGCCTCCTTGCGTGAGGCCCTCGGCGCCGGCGAGACGATCGATCTGCCCGCCGGCGCCACCGTGGCCGGCGCGCGCGACATGCTGATCGCCCGGGGCGGCGCCCACGCACAGTCGCTGGCACGCGGCCGCGCGCTGCGTTGCGCCATCGATCGACAGATGGCCGATGAGGGCCAGGCCCTGCACGAAGGCGCCGAGTTGGCTTTCTTTCCTCCGGTCACCGGCGGCTGAGGGTTTTGCTCGATCGGCTACGCTTGCGGCCGTGCATTCGCTGATCCTTCGATGACGTCCCCATTGCCATTTCCTCAAGTCGCAGCCACGTCGGTGGGACCGGTCGTGGCTTTGCCGCAGGGCGTTCGCATCGACCGCTTCGTCGTCGAGCAGGCCTTGCACGAGGGTCCGCACGGATTTGCCTACCGTGTGCGCGAGTCGGGCCACCATCAACCATTGGTGTTGCTGGAGTGCTTCCCACGCGCGCTGGCGATCCGCCAGCCCGACGGCGCGGTGCGCGCACGCCAGGCCGGTGACGCGATCGCGCTGTCGGTCGTCTGCGAGGCCTTCGTGCAGGATGCCCGCGCGCTGGCGATCGTCGATCACCCGGGCGTGATCAAGGTCTATGGCGTCATCAATGCCAACCGAACGGTCTATCGGCTGATGCCCTTCGTCGACGGCATGACGTTGGAAGAGCAGCGCCTGGAGCGCGACGATGCGCCCACGGTCGGCGGCCTGGTGCGCCTTTACGACAAGCTGCTCGACGCGCTCGAGGCGCTGCACAAAGCCGGCTTCGTGCATGGCCAGGTGCAACCCGACCAGATCATCGTCAAGGCCGACGACAACGCGCCAGTGTTGCTCGGCATGGACGGCGTGGCCATCGAGCTCGGCGAAATGATCATGAGCCCGTGGGCCGCGCCCGAGCAGCAGCAGACCACGCGTTTCGAGCGCATCAACGCCTCGGCCGACCTGTACATGCTGGCGGCCACGATGTGCTTTGCCGCCACCGGTGCCGCACCGCCGCGCGCCGAGGAGCGGCTGGCGCCCGGCGACTGGGACCCTGCCGCGCTGCTCGCCGAGGTGCCGCTGGGCGGCGGCGATTCTCCGGCACTGCGCGATGCGTTCATCCAGGCCGTGGTGTCATCGCTGGCGCTGGCGGCGCCGGCACGCCCGCAGAGTGCCGATGACGTGCGCCACATCCTGCATCC
Organism: uncultured beta proteobacterium; assembly: GCA_963706685.1. Taxonomy (GTDB): domain Bacteria; phylum Pseudomonadota; class Gammaproteobacteria; order Burkholderiales; family Burkholderiaceae_C; genus CADEEN01. The sequence continues at coordinate 186,466 of CAVPMY010000009.1, read as the reverse complement.
GCAGGGCCACGGCGCCTTCGTCGCTACCACCGGCCCGTCGCCGCTGTGGGTCGGTGAGGTGCCCGATCGCGATTCGCAATGGGAGAACCTCAAGGACATGAGCGGGCCGGCGCCGCTGGGCGACAACGCCGATACGCAGATCGTGATGGAGCCTCAAGCGCTGGGCACACCCGGCGATCCCGTGGTCGCCCCCGCGGCCGTTCGTGCGCCGCCTGTGCTCGAGCCCGCACAGACGGCCGGGCGCCGCGCGGCCGACGCCGTGCGCCCCCGGCGATCGGGATTCCCGTTCGCCTGGATGGCGGTGTTGGCCACGATCATCGTGGCCCTCGTTTGGTGGAGCCAGTCGCCGCCGTTGAATCTGGCGCTGCCGCCATCAGCAGCGCCGGCGGCCGAGCCGACGCCGCTGCCGGCGCCGGCGGTTGTCGAGTCGCCTCCAGCGCAGGCGGCGCCAGCGGCGGTTGTCGAGTCGCCTCCAGCGCAGGCGGCGCCGGCGGCGGTTGTCGAGGCGCCGCCGCCGGTCGCACCGCCGGCTGCCGTGGTCCGCGAGATACCACCCGGCGCGACAGCGCCGGCGCCGCAGGCCCAGCCGGCACCGGCGGCCGCGGTTGCTGCACCTTTGCCGTCGCCGGCAGCAGCGCCAGCGGCGCCAGCGCCCCCCACGCAGGTTGCCGGCGATGCGGCCACGCCTACCGCGCTGCCGCCGCCAGCCGCCGCACCGATGGCCGAGCCCAAGGCAGCTGCCAAAGCCGTGCCCAAAGCCGAGCCCAAGGCAGCCGCCGCCAAAGCCGCGCCGAAGGCCGCCGCCAAACGCAACGACAAGGCCAGCACAGCGAAGAAGGCCGCAGCGCCGCGCGCGGCGGCCAGCGAAGAGTTATGCGCCAATCGCACGCAGTTCGCTTACCTGTATTGCATGCAGGAACAGTGCGCGCGTGCCGCCAACCGCAACCACGCGCAGTGCGCGGCGCTCAGACGCAGCGGCGACCTGAGATGACGGCAGTCTGGATGTCATGAACGCCGTCGCTCGCGTGTGCATCCAGAACGAAGACTTCGACGTCGCGCGCGAAGTGGCGGCGCTGCGGGGCACCGATGCGGGCGTCGGCGCGGTGGCCAGCTTCATCGGCACGGTGCGTGACCGCAGCGGCGGCACGGGGCCCGCCGACACGACGCGCATGGAGCTCGAGCATTACCCCGGCATGACCGAAGCGGCGATCGAGGCGATGATCGACGAGGCCCTGCAGCGCTTCGCGATCCTCGGTGTGCGGGTGGTGCACCGTATCGGCGCGCTCGCGCCGGGCGAGCAGATCGTGCTGGTCGTCGTCACGTCGTCGCATCGCGGCCCGGCCTTTGCGGCCTGTGAGTTCCTGATGGACTACCTGAAGACACAGGCGCCGTTCTGGAAAAAGGAACATCGCCCCGATGGCAGCGCCGAATGGGTCGATGCGCGGGTGGCCGATGACGCGGCGCTGGCACGCTGGGGCCTCGCCAGCCGCAATGCCGGCACGCCGCCGCCAACGCGGTGAGCGCTGCCGCCCTGGCGTTGCTGGCCGTGTTCGTCGGCGCCGGCCTCGGCGCCTGCGCGCGATTCGGCTTGGGCCAGGCGATGAATCACTGGCTGCCGCAGATGCCGTTGGGCACGCTCGCTGCCAATCTGATCGGCGGCTACCTCGTCGGCGTGGCGATTGCGTTTCTGGCCTGGCGCAGCGAACTGTCGCCGTTGTGGCGCTTGTTCATCATCACCGGAGCGCTCGGCGGCCTGACCACCTTTTCGACCTTCTCGGTCGAGGTGGTTGCGGCGCTCGAACGCGGCGAGCCGGGTTGGGCGCTGGTCACTGCGGCAGCGCACCTGGTGGGCTCGCTGCTGCTCACTGCCTTGGGTTTGTGGACCGTGCGCGCCACCATCAGTTGAGCAGGCGTGCCGTGGGCTCGACGTGGGCGGCCGGCGGTTCGAGCGCGAAGCCCCAGTCGGCCTGGCGCAGTGCCGACAGCAACAACTCGCGCACCGCAGTGGCCAGCGCATCGTCGAGCACGATCTGCACATTGCGTTGTTGCGCGTCGCTGATCGACACGCCCAGTTTGCCCTCGGGCTGCGGCGTCAGCCGCACGGTGTGGGCGAGCATCGGCTCCGCACCGAAGGCCTGATGCGCTGCCTGCGCCTGAAAGGGTTGCGAAAAGTCGGCCTGCTTCAAGGTCTGCTGACGCGCCGACGCGGCCAGCATCGCTGCCGCGTCGGGTGTGGGCGTGGCCCGAGGCGCGGCCTGGGCCACGGCCTGGGCGGCGCCGACCTGCTGCATCGCCATCGACAGGTGCGGCCACAGGCGCTGGCACAGCCGCCGCGTCAGCCACACCGCAACCACATGGTCATCGGAAGAACGCACGCGCAGCAGCAGCCGGTCGGCTTCGGCGTGGTACTGCAAGGAGACTTGGCGGATGTGCATGCTCAAATTCTAGGCAGGCCCGGCGCCGACGGCTCGCATCGGCCACCCGTATAGTTCGCCCGTGAGCAAAGCCCCCACCGATGTCGCAGCCCTGGACCTGCGTGCGCTGCGTTCGGCGCTGGGCACCTTTGCCACCGGCGTGACGGTGGTCACCTGCCGTGGCGCCGACGATGTGGCCATCGGCCTGACGGTGAATTCATTCAGTGCGCTGTCGCTCGAGCCGCCCTTGATCCTGTGGTCGCTGCGCCTGGCCAGCCCGAGCCTGGCAGCGTTCGACGCCGCACGGCACTTCGCCATCAACGTGCTCGCCGAAGGCCAGGTCGATGTGTCGCGCCGTTTTGCGTCGCCGGTGGAGCAGAGGTTCGAGCAGGGCCTGTGGCACGAGGGCCTGCACCGCGTGCCGGTGCTCGGCGGCAGTGCCGCCGTCTTCGAATGCGAGCAGCTCTCGCAGCAGACCGCGGGCGACCACCGCCTGTATGTCGGCCGTGTGATGAAGATGCAGCATCAGGCCGTGCCGCCGCTGGTCTATCACGCTGGGCACTATCACCTGCTCGGAGAAATCTTGTGACGATCGAGCAGCGTTGGCTCGCCGCCTTCGTCGAGGTGCTCGGCCGTTGTGGCGTCAAGGCCGGCGATGCCTGTGCGGTGCTGGCCGAGACGCAGTCACGGCCGGTGCTGGTGCAGCTCGCGTCGCTGGCACTGCAGCAACTCGGCGCGCGCTGCTTTGTGCTCACGGTGCCGACGCCCGCCGTCAGCACCGCGGTGCCGGTGCGCTCGACCGGTGCGTCGATGGCGCTGCAGGGCCACGACGCTGCGTTGCTGTCGCTGGGGCGCTGCGCCGTGGTCGTCGATTGCACGGTCGAAGGACTGCAACATGCGGCCGAACTGCCGGCGATCCTGGCCGGCGGGGCGCGCGTGCTCGTGGTCAGCAACGAACACCCGGAAATCCTCGAGCGCTGCCTGCCGCGCGCCGAAGACGAGACGGCGGCGCGTGAGGCGATGCGGCGATTGAAGGCCGCGCAACGAATGAGCGTGTTTTCGCGGGCTGGCACCGATCTGAAAATCGACCTCGGTGGCGCGCGGGTCGGTGGTGTCTGGGGCTTCACCAGCAAGCCGGGGACGTTGACGCATTGGCCCGGTGGACTGGCACTCGCGTTTCCGGCCGCAGGCTCGGTCAACGGCACGCTGGTGCTCGACCGTGGCGACGTCAATCTCACCTTCAAGCGCTATCTCGCCGACGCGGTACGTCTGGTGATCGAAGACGACCATGTCGTCGACGTGATCGGCGACTCGACCGACGCCGAGCTGATGCGCGGCTACTTCGCGGCCTGGGGCCCGACTCACGATCGCTCGGCCTATGCCGTCTCGCATGTCGGCTGGGGACTGAATCCACGTGCGCGCTGGGACGCGATGGCCTTCTACGACAAGGCCGACTTCAATGGCACCGAGTTGCGTGCGTTTGCCGGCAACTTCCTCTACTCGACCGGCGCCAACGAGGTCGCGGGCCGGCACAGCGCGGGGCATTTCGATTTGCCGCTGCGCGGCTGCACGGTCGAGCTCGATGGCCAGGCGGTGGTCAGTGAAGGGTGTTTGCTTTGACTTCGCCGACGCTTGTCCTCGACGCACCGCTGGCCTATCAGCGCTGGGGTGAGATGACTGCGCCAACCGTGCCTCGCGCTGCTGCTGCACGGTGTCGGCGGCAGCCGCGAGTCGTGGAGCGATGCCTTGTCGGGCACCGGACGTGCGATCGCGGCGGCCGGCATCTGCGCCGTGGCGGTGGATCTGCCCGGTTATGGCGACTCGCCAACGATCAATCCCTACGACATGGCCGGCCTGGCGCAACGGCTGGCCGGCTTGATCGCGCATCTGCGAGCGCTCGGCGCCGAGCGCATCGCACTGGTGGGCCACAGCATGGGCGGCATGGTGGCCCTGGAACTGATGGTGCAGTCGCCCGGGCAGGTACAGGCGCTGGCACTGGTGGCCACCTCGCCGGCCTTCGGCAAGGCCGATGGTGCCTGGCAACGCCAGTACCTGGTGCAGCGCCTGTCGCCGCTCGATGCGGGCCAGGGCATGGCCAAGATCGCGCCCGGCCTGGCCAAGGGCATGGCGTCGGCCAATGCCAAGCACGACACCGTGGCGCGCGCGGCGCTGCTGATGACCGCCGTGCCCGAGGCCACCTACCGCAGCGCGCTGCACGCCATCGTCGGCTTCGATCGCCGCGCGGCCTTGGCGCAGTTGAATCTGCCGGTGCTGTGCCTGGCCGGCGCCGACGACCGCAATGCGCCGCCCGCGATGATGCAGCAGATGGCAGCACGCATCCCGCGCGCCGAGTACCGCTGCCTCGAAGGCGTGGGCCACCTGGCGCACATGGAGGCGCCGCAGTTGGTCAATCCGGTGCTCGTGTCGACTTTCTGCAGCATCCCTTACCTCGTGAGACTGCATGCACATCGTCTCCTCCCGATCGCCGGCGATGCCGTCGGGCCTGAACGAGCAACAACGCGATCTGATCGCGCTGGCCGCCGACGCTGGGGCGCGAGAAGTTTGCGCCGCGCGCGGCGCGTTGGGACCGCGAGGCCAGTTTCCCGTTCGACAACTACGCGACCTGCGCGATGCCGGCTTGCTCGGCATCTGCGTGCCCAAGGCCACGGTGGCATGGGTGCGGACTTCGCCACGTACGTGATGGTCGCCGCCGAGCTCGGCCGCCATTGCGGTTCGACCGCGCTGTCGTTCAACATGCATGTCAGCTCGACGATGTGGTCCGGTTTCATCGCCGACACGCTGGACATGAGCGCGCGACAACGCGCCGACCACGAACGGATCCGCGCGCTGCATTACGCGCGCATCGATCGACGAGGGCAGATCTACTCGCAGCCGTTCTCCGAAGGCGGTGCGGCCGCGGCCGGCAAGGCGCCGTGGGGCACGCTGGCCAATCAGTGCGTCGGGCCCCAAGGGCGGCTACTTTGTGCGCGGCAAGAAGATCTTTGCTTCGCTGTCGGGCGCGGCCGACTACTACGGTGTGCTGTGCACGCTCGAAGACACGCCGCATGGCGGCGGCAGCCTGCGTGACTCGCTGTACCTGGCGGTGCCGGCCGACGCGCCGACGGCGTCACGGTCAGCGGCGACTGGGACCCGCTGGGCATGCGCGGCACCGTCAGCCGCACCCTGACCTTCGACGACGTCTTCGTGCCCGTCGAGGCGCGGCTGATGCCCGAGGGCCTGTACTTCCAGGCCGCCCGCGCTACCCGCACATGTTCGCCACCCTGTCGCCGACCTACATGGGCATCGCGCAGGCGGCGTACGACTTCACGGTGGCCTACCTGCGCGGCGACATGGCCGGCGCCGCCCCGGTCAAGCGGCGCATGTACCCGACCAAGCAGATCGCGGTGGCCGAGATGCGCATCAAGCTCGAGCAGACCCGCGCGCTGTTCCTGCAGACGGCGCGCGAGGCGCAGTGTCGATCCCGACAAGGATGCGCGCATGCGCCTGCTGGCCGCGCACTACACGATCATGGAGAACGCCAACGAGATCTGCCGACTGGCGGTGCGCACCTGTGGCGGCCAGGCGATGCTGAAGTCGCTGCCGCTGGAGCGCCTGTACCGCGACTCACGTTGCGGCTCGCTGATGCTGCCGTGGACGGCCGAACTGTGCGTCGATCGGCTGGGGCGCGAGTGCCTGTACGAGGCGGGTGAGCGCGACGAGGTCATCGAACCGTGAGCGCCTTGCTGCAGCGCTTGCCGCGCCATGGCGCGCCGGCGCTGCATGACGGCACGCGCGAGTGGCGCTATGCCGAGCTGCACCAGGAGATCGACGCCTGGTGCAAGCGGCTGAATGCGCGGCGCATCGGGCGCGGATCGTCGTTCGGCTGGCTCGGCCTGAACAGCGTGTCGATGCTCGCGGCGCTGTTCGCGTGCGCGAAGTTGCATGCCCGCTTCGTGCCCCTGAACTGGCGGCTGTCGGCGCCCGAGCTGCGCAGCATCGCTGCGCATGCCGAGCTCGACGACTGGCATGCCGATGACGGTTTCGACGCGCTCGACGACCTGTCGCCCGCCGCCGGACCGCCCCAGACCGAGCACGACGACCTGCTGCTCGTCTACACCAGTGGCACCTGCGGCCAAGCCAAGGGCGCGATGCACACGCAGGCGGCGATGGTGGCCAACATCGACGCCGCCATCGACGCCCAGGGCTTCGACGCCAACACGCGAACGCTGGCCGTGCTGCCCCTGTTCCACGTCGGTGGCCTGTGCATCCAGGTGCTGCCGACGCTGGCTGCCGGCGGCAGCGTGCGGCTGCATCCGCGCTTCGATGCGCAGGCCTGGTTCGACGACGTCGCCGCCTGGCGGCCGACGACCAGCCTGCTGGTGCCGGCAACGATGCGGGCCTTGATCGAACACCCGCGTCCTGGACCATCGACCGACCTGTCGTCATTGCGCTTCGTCAACAGCGGCTCGCAGATCGTGCCGCGCACATTGATCGAGGCCTTTCACGCCCGCGGCGTGCCGGTGGCGCAGGTCTATGGCGCCACCGAGACCGGACCGGTGACGCTGGCCCTGCGACCGCAAGACGCGCTGGCGCATGTCGGCTCGGCCGGCAAACCCGCGCTGGGTGTGGAGGTGCGGCTCGTCGAGGGCGAGGTGCAGGTGAAGGCGCCCAACCTGGCGCGGGGCTATCACCGTCGCCCCGACGACGATGCGTTCACCGGCGGCTGGTTTTGCACCGGTGACCTGGCGTGCGTCGATGGCGAAGGCTTCTACGAGATCGTCGGCCGCGCCCAGGAGATGATCATCTCCGGCGGCGAGAACATCCATCCGGCCGAGATCGAGAACATCGTCGCCGAGCGACCCGGCCGTGGCCGAGGCCGCCGTGGTCGGCATGCCCGACGCGCGCTGGGGTGAAGTGCCGGTGCTGGCGGTCGTGCTGCGCGCCGGCGCCGCGCTCGATCGAGGCGCGCGCTGCAGCGCGCTGTTCGATGCGCGGCTGGCGCGCTTCAAGCATCCGCGGCGCGTCGTCGTCATCGACGCCCTGCCGCGCACGGCCTTGGGCAAGGTGCAACGCGCGCGGCTGGCGCGGCGACTGTCTGACGTGAATCGACGCACGCGTCGTACCCTGGGCGCCCAACACGTCGAAGCCACGGACCCGATGATCACCGAGCGCCGTTGTCCGGCTTGCGCGCAGGCGCTGCTTGCGCTGCGTCTGTCCGGCCACTACGAACGCGAGGTCGAGATCGACCTGTGCGGCCCGTGTCGACTGGTGTGGTTCGACCCGCGCGAATCGATGCAGTTGAGCGGGCTGGGCTGGATCGGCCTGCTCGAGCAACTCGCACAACAGCCACCCGCCGCAAGGCCCTGGCGTGGCCAGGCGCTCGCGTGCCCGCGCTGCCGCAAGCCCTTGCGGGCGCAGCGCAACCAGACGCGCTGGGGCCTGTTCGTCACCAGCGTGTGCCCGCAGGCGCACGGCTCGCTGCAAAGTCATGCCGCCTTGCTGGCCGAGCGCGGTCTGCTGCGCACGCCCACAGCCGCCGACCGCGAGGCGATGGCGCGCACACCACGAGACTGGGCCTGCCTGAACTGCGGTGCGTCGATTGCCGATGCGCAGGTGCCTGCTCCTTCTGCGACACGCCGTTGCTGCTGTTCGACCTCGAGCGCCTGGCCAGCGCCTTGCTGCCGCGGGCGTACGAGCGCGCGGTCGAGCCCGGTGGCCGCCTCGACGTCTGGCCATGCCAGGCCTGCGGCTTCGCGCTTGATCCGACCGCGCAACATCGTGCCCGCAGTGCGGCCAAACCGTGCTGGCGCGTTCGCTGTCCGATCTGCAGCCTTTGCTGCGGCGGCTGCGCGAGCAGCTGGCAGGCCTGGCTGCGCGCGTCCGCGGCCGCTTGCCGACCCTGCCGATGAAGCGCAGCGTGCGGCAGCGCACGCCCGCATTGGTTGCGCGCTGGCGGCGCGGCGCCTGAGCGACCTGCCCCGTCGCCGCCGAACGGGCCGTGAGGCGGTCTCAGCTGGCGTTGGCGGTCGTGTTGCTGCTGATCTGGTGGTGGCTCTATCGTTGAGCAGCTTGATGTTCGACAACGTTGGTTGCCGGACCAGGCTTGAAATGGCCTGGCGTCGCCCCAAGTCGGAGACAGTCCACGAAAGCACAGACGCCATGCGCATCGACAAACTCACCACCGCATTCCAGCAGGCCCTGGCCGAGGCCCAGAGCCTGGCGGTCGCGCGCGACAACCCCTACATCGAACCGGCGCACCTGCTGGCGGCCATGCTGGCGCAGCCCGACGGCCCGAAGGCGCTTGCTCGACCGGGCGGGCGCCAACACCGCCGCGTTGAAGACCGCGATCGACACGGCTGTCGCCGGCCTGCCGCAGGTGCAGGGCCAGGGCCAGGTGGTGCAGCCCGGGCGCGATCTGGTGGCGCTGCTGCAGGCGGCCGAAAAGGAGGCCGGCAAGCGCGGCGACCAGTTCATCGCCAGCGAGATGTTCCTGCTGGCGCTGGCCGATGCCAAGACCGACCTCGGCGGCGTCGTGCGCGGCCATGGCCTGACGCGCAAGGCGCTGGAAGCGCGCGATCGACGCGGTGCGCGGTGGCGCAGAAGGTCGATTCGGCCGAAGCCGAGGGCCAGCGCGAGGCGCTGAAGAAGTACACGCTCGACCTGACCGAGCGCGCGCGCCGGGCAAGCTCGACCCGGTGATCGGCCGCGACGACGAGATCCGCCGCGCCATCCAGGTGCTGCAGCGGCGCACCAAGAACAACCCGGTGCTGATCGGCGAGCCGGGCGTGGGCAAGACGGCGATCGTCGAAGGCCTGGCGCAGCGCATCGTCGACGGCGAGGTGCCCGAGACGCTGAAGGACAAGCGCGTGCTGTCGCTGGACATGGCCGGGCCTGCTGGCCGGCGCCAAGTTCCGCGGCGAATTCGAGGAACGCCTGAAGGCGGTGCTGAAGGAAGTGGCGGCCGACGAAGGCCGCATCATCCTGTTCATCGACGAGTTGCACACGATGGTCGGCGCCGGCAAGGCCGAAGGCGCGATCGACGCCGGCAACATGCTCAAGCCCGCGCTGGCGCGCGGCGAGTTGCATTGCATCGGCGCGACCACGCTCGACGAGTACCGCAAGTACGTCGAGAAGGATGCGGCGCTGGAGCGGCGCTTTCAGAAGGTGCTGGTCGACGAGCCGACCGTCGAGGCCACCATCGCCATCCTGCGCGGACTGCAGGAGAAGTACGAGGTGCACCACGGCGTCGAGATCACCGACCCGGCGATCGTTGCCGCGGCCGAGCTGTCGCACCGCTACATCACCGACCGCTTCCTGCCCGACAAGGCGATCGACCTGATCGACGAGGCCGCGGCCAAGATCAAGATCGAGATCGACTCCAAGCCCGAGGCCATGGACAAGCTCGACCGCCGGCTGATCCAGTTGAAGATCGAGCGCGAGGCGGTGCGCAAGGAAAAGGACGAAGCCTCGAAGAAGCGCCTGGGCCTGATCGAGGGCGAGATCACCAAGCTCGAGCGCGAGGCCGCCGACCTGGAAGAAATCTGGAAGGCCGAGAAGGCCGACGGCGCAGGGCATCGGCGCATGTCAAGGAAGAGATCGACCGCATCGCGCCACCAGATCGAGGAGCTGAAGCGCAAGGGCAACTTCGACAAGGTCGCCGAGCTGCAATACGGCAAGCTGCCGGAGCTCGAAAAGACGGCTGAAGGAGGCCCAGGCCAAGGAAACCGGCAAGGCCAAGGGCGGCAGCGCGGCAAGGCCCGCAACTGCTGCGCACGATGGTCGGCGCCGAGGAGATCGCCGAGGTCGTGTCGCGCGCGACCGGCATTCCCGTGTCCAAGCTGATGCAGGGCGAGCGCGACAAGCTGCTGCAGATGGAAGACCAAGCTGCACGAGCGCGTGGTCGGCCAGGACGAGGCCATCACGGCCGTGGCCGACGCCATCCGCCGCTCACGCGCCGGCCTGTCCGATCCGAACCGGCCCTACGGTTCGTTCCTGTTCCTCGGCCCCACCGGCGTCGGCAAGACCGAGCTGTGCAAGGCGCTGGCCGGCTTCCTGTTCGACAGCGAGGAGCACATGATGCGCGTCGACATGAGCGAGTTCATGGAGAAGCACTCGGTGAGCCGGCTGATCGGTGCGCCGCCGGGCTACGTCGGCTACGACGAGGGCGGTGCGCTGACCGAGGCGGTGCGCCGCAAGCCCTACTGCGTGCTGCTGCTCGACGAGGTCGAGAAGGCGCACCCCGATGTCTTCAATGTGCTGCTGCAGGTGCTCGACGATGGCCGCCTGACCGACGGCCAGGGCCGCACGGTGGACTTCAAGAACACGGTGATCGTCATGACCAGCAACCTCGGCTCGCACATGATCATGCAGATGGTCGGGCAGGACAGCGAGTTGATCCGCCAGGCGGTGTGGGCCGAGGTCAAGAGCCACTTCCGTCCGGAGTTCCTGAACCGCATCGACGAGACGGTGGTCTTCCACGCGCTCGATGCCAAGCACATCGAGTCGATCGCGAAGATCCAGCTCAAGGTGCTGGAAGCGCGCCTGGACAAGATGGACCTGAAGCTCGACGTGTCAGCGCCGGCGCTGGCCGAGCTTGGCCAAGGTCGGCTTCGACCCGGTGTTCGGCGCGCGGCCGCTGAAGCGCGCGATCCAGCAGCGCATCGAGAACCCGGTGGCCAAGCTGATCCTGGAGGGCCGCTTCGGGCCCGAAGGACGTGATCCCGGTGGACGTCGAAGGCGGCGAGTTCGTCTTCACGCGCGTCGTGCACTGACCACGCCCGCCGCGGCGCCGCCGCGACGCGCGTGGCCCTATGCAGCGTCTTCCTCGAGCAGCAGATCCAGGCGCTGCAATTGCAGGCGCACCAGCGTCAGGTTGGCCATGCGCGCGGTCGAGCACGGCGTGCAGCGCCAGGCCGCGGCGTGCCGGCACGGCGCGCAGCAGCAGGTGGTGGCTGCCGAGCGTGATCGCCGCATCGGGGGCGGCCTCGCCGAGGTTCAGCGCATGGGCGGCTTCGGCCATCGAGGCCATCAGCGTCGCGCCCTGCGCGGCCAGCGCGGCGGGGCCCGGCGCGCGTGCCGGCGTGGGCGATCGTGCGCTGCGTTGCGAGCTCGAAGACGCAGCAGCTGACCATGCCCTTGAGCTCGCCGCACTTGCGCACGTAGGTGGCCAGCACCGGGTCAGCGCGGCCGTTGCGGCGGCGGCAGTGCCGCACCGCCGGCATCGGCTGCATCGGCAGCGGCGGCGCGCGGCGCGTGCGGCGGATGCGCTCGGCAGCGAGCCTGCGGTCGCGCTCGCTGCGGCGCCGCGGCCGGCGCGGCTGCGGCGGGCCAGTCGGACTCGAGGATTTCGGGCACGTGGATGGCCTGGTCGCGCCAGTTGCTGCGCGCAGCTTGTTCCAGGCGCCGCGCAGATAGGTCCAGGCCTCGGCCGGGCGCGTGACCTGCGGGCGTCGTGCGCACCTTGCACGCCGGTGCCGCGGCCAGGTGCGCGGCCTGGCCGGCGAGCGACGGACGCGCCGGCCAGCGGCAGCATCAGCAGTTCGCGGTTCGGCCACGGGCCCTGGCGATGCGCGTCGCGCAGCGGCATGCAGCGCGGTGGCCAGCGCATGCGGCGGCAGGTCACCGACGCATCACCACGCCCAGGCGGCTGTAGGCCAGCAGCATGTGCGCCAGCCGGTCGCCGCTGCTGCGTGTCGGCGTCGATCTGGGTCGTGTACAGACGCAGCGGCGGCTGGTCCGGCCGCGACGGGCAATTCGACGAACTCCAGTGCGCGCCAGCGGCATGCCCAGGCCTTGGCGGCGGATGTGCAGCTGATGCAGCGGGCCGCCCGATGGCCACGGCCAGCCCTGCCAGCATGCGCCGCGACGACTGCGTGCCGATGTCGTGCAGGGCGATGAACTCGGGCTGCAGCAGACTCGAACTGCTGCTGCAGCGCCTCCGCCGGCGTCGCAAGACGACGAACAGCTCCCACTGCGACTCGCCGACGCGCCGGCCGACTGCTGCTGCGCCTGCGGCAGGTCAGCCGTCCTTGTCGCGCATGACCTGCGTGGCCAGACTGGTCTGCTGCGCGCGTCGGCTTCCCAGGCTTCTGTCGTCGTTGCTGTCGAAGTCGCGGCCGACGGTTGCGCCGAGGCTTCGCACAGCTGGACATCTGCTTGGAGTCGGCTTGGCCATGGCGCGACGGTGACGCTGCGGGTGCGGCGACGTGGAGCTCGGACAGTGCAGTGTACGGCGCGCCGCCTCGGCCGACGCGGCTCCTAGAATCGACTAGACCATGCGCAAGCGTCAAGCAATCCCGCACGCGGTGCCGGCCTGCGTCGTCGTCGGCGCCGGCCTGGCGGGCCTGACGGTGGCCCTGCACCTGGCGCAAGAGCGCGCCGGTGGTCGTGCTGGCCAAGCGCAACCTCGACGAAGGCGCGACCGCCTGGGCGCAAGGCGGCATCGTCGGTGTGCTGGGCGGCGACGACAGCATCGACTCGCATGTGCGCGACACGCAGGACGCCGGCGCCGGGCTGGTCGACGAACACACCGCGCGCTTCATCGCCGAACGCAGCGCGCGCGCGATCGAATGGCTGGTGGCGCAGGGCGTGCCGTTTTCGGCCGACCCCGACGGGCCGCTCGGGTCTGCACCTGACGCGCGAAGGCGGTCATGCCGTGCGGCGCATCGCCCATGCGGCCGACGCCACCGGCCGCGCGATCCACGACGCGCTGCTGGCCAAGGTCAGGGCGCACCCGAACATCGCGCTGCGCGAGCGCTGGATGGCGGTGGACCTGATCACGTCGCGTCATCTGAAGCGCGACGAGCAGCGCCGCGCTGCTACGGCGTCTATGCGCTGGACATCGACGACGGGCGCGTCGAGACGCTGGCGGCGTCGGCCGTCGTGCTGGCCACCGGTGGCGTCGGCAAGGTCTATCGCTACACCAGCAACCCGGACACCGCCACCGGCGACGGCATCGCGATGGCCTGGCGCGCCGGCTGCCGCGTCGGCAACATGGAGTTCATCCAGTTCCATCCGACCTGCCTGTACCACCCGCAGGAGCGCAGCTTCCTGATCACCGAAGCGCTGCGCGGCGAGGGCGCGCAGCTGATGCTGCCGGCCAAGGACGGCGACCGCGGCGGCGAGCGTTTCATGCGAGCGCCACGATGCACGCGGCGAACTGGCGCCGCGCGACATCGTCGCCCGCGCCATCGACTTCGAGATGAAGAAGCACGGCCTGGACCATGTCTGGCTCGATGCCACGCCACCTGGGCGAGGCCTTCCTGAAGGAGCATTTCCCGACCATCCACGCGCGCTGCCTGCAAGCTGGGCATCGACATCGCGCGGCAGCCGATTCCGGTGGTGCCGGCGGCGCACTACACCTGCGGCGGTGTCGTCACCGATCTGCGACGGCCGCACCGACCTGCCGGGCCTGTACGCGGTCGGCGAGACCACCTACACCGGGCTGCACGGCGCCAACCGGCTGGCCAGCAACTCGCTGCTCGAATGCGTGGTGCTGGGCCGCACCTGCGCCGAGGCCATCGTCGCGTCGGCCACCGGCCGCCGGCGCGGCGCTGCCGGCCTGGGACGAAAGCCAGGTCGAGAACGCCGACGAGCAGGTCGTGATCGCCCACAACTGGGACGAGCTGCGACTGTTGATGTGGAACTACGTCGGCATCGTGCGCACCACCAAGCGGCTGGAGCGGGCGCTGCACCGCATCGACCTGCTGAAGCAGCGAGATCGACGAGTACTACGCCAACTTCCGCGTCAGCCGCGACCTGCTGGAACTGCGCAACCTGGTCGATTGCGCCGAGCTGATCGTGCGCTCGGCGCTGATCGCGGCACGAGAGCCGCGGCCTGCACTTACAGCCGCGACTACCCGCAGCACGCTGCCGGTGAGTTTCCCGACGGTGTTGATCCGCGACACGCGCGAGTAGCCAGGTCTCGCGCCATGACGCCTCGGGCCTGGCTGCGCGACTGGCTCATGGCGCGCGGCCACGTGTGGTTCCGCAAGCCCAAGCTGCCTTGGGGCATGGATCTGCCATCCGACCTCGAACGCTGGTTCGATCTCGGCGCGTTCACTTGCATCGTCGATGTGGGTGCCCATGTCGGCGAGTCGAGCCTGCTGTTCGCCCGGATGTGTCCTCGCGCCGAGATCATGGCCTTCGAGATGATGCCGAGCACCTTCGAGCAGTTGAAGCGCAACGTTGGCGACATCGAGCGCATCCGCCCCTGTTGTGTCGGGCTTTCGGATGGACACGACACGGTCACGCTGCGGGTCGAGCAGGAATCGGACAAGAACTCCTTGCGCAACCGCGTGATGTCGCCGAACGACGAAAAGACAGTGACGGTCGAACTGCAGCGGCTCGATGACATGGCCCAGACGCTGGGCATTGCGACCATCGACCTGCTCAAGGTCGATGCCGAAGGCTTTGACCTGCAGGTTCTGAAGGGCGCCGACGGGCTGTTCCAGGCCGGCCGGGTGCATGCGGTGCTGGTCGAAGTGGACTTCGGCAATTCGAGCATCGTGCACGGCAATTTCACGGAAATCGCGGCTTGGCTGGCGCAATGGTCGCTGTGGCCCGTGGGCTTCTACGACACGCTGATCCTCGAGCGCCAAGGCATCCCTTATCTCGACTACACGAACGCGCTGTTCGTTCGCCAAGCACCGCCTGCGTCGGCCGGACGCTGACGCGCTTGCGGCCGCCTCAGGCGCTGCCGAGGTGTTTGACGAAGCTGCCCGGCTGCGGCTGCGCGATAGCCTCCGGGTGGGCGGCGACGAAGGCCAGCATGCGATCGATGCAGCCCAGCGCCTGCGTGCGCGTCGGCTCGGGCACGTCGATCTCGCCACTGCCGGTTTCCAGGCAGGCGATCAGGCCCTGCGTTGCATTCATCGCCATCCACGGGCAATGGGCGCAGCTCTTGCAGGTCGCGCTCTTGCCTGCGGTGGGCGCTTCGATCAGCGTCTTGCCCGGCGCCAGTTGCTGCATGCGGTGGAACATGCCGTTGTCGGTGGCAACGATGTACGTCCTGGGCGCTGCCGTCGACGACGGCCTTGAGCAACTGCGAGGTCGAGCCGACGAGGTCGGCCTGCGCGACCACCGCCTGCGGCGATTCCGGATGCACCAGCACCATCGCCTGCGGGTGCTCGCGACGCAGCAGTTCGAGCTCGACGCCCTTGAACTCGTCGTGGACGATGCAGGCGCCGTTCCACATCAGCATGTCGGCGCCGCACTGCTCCTGGATGTAGCGGCCGAGGTGCCTGTCGGGCGCCCACAGCACTGTCTCGCCCTGCGCGTGCAGGTGGCGCACGATGGCCAGCGCGCAGGAACTGGTGACCATCCAGTCGGCGCGGGCCTTCACCGCAGCACTGGTGTTGGCATAGACGACGACCTTGCGCTCGGGGTGCGCGTCGCAGAACGCGGCGAACTCGTCGGGCGGGCAGCCCAGGTCGAGCGAGCAGGTTGCCTCCAGATCGGGCATCAGCACGCGCTTTTGCGGTGACAGGATCTTCGCGCTTTCGCCCATGAAGCGCACGCCGGCGACGACCAATGTCTGCGCTGCATGGTCGCGGCCGAAGCGCGCCATCTCCAGTGAGTCGGCGACGCAGCCGCCCGTCTCCAGCGCCAGGTCCTGCAGATCACCGTCGACGTAGTAATGCGCCACCAGCACGGCGTTGTGCCGGTGCAGCAGCGCCTTGGCGCGCGCCTTGGCAGTGGCGCGCTCGCCGGCTGTGTGAGTGGCGGGCACCCGCGCCCAGGCGTGTGCCACTTTGCTGGCGCCATTGGCGTCCTGGCGCGTGTAGTCGAACAGAACCTGGCTCATGAACTCAATGGTAGCCCGCAGTGATCAACCCTGCTTTTGGCGCCACGGTGGGCCGCTGCCACGCGGCCACGGGCTGCCTGTCACCCCAGGCCGCGTTCGGCCTCGGCCAACTTGAAGCGCAGCAGTGCCAGGTTGGCATGCTGGCGCTCGATGCGCGCAAACAGGAACTGATGCGGGCGCCGCGCCAGCGGGCGCACCAGGTGGTGCGCGGTGCCGGCCGCCACACTGAACTCCTCGAGCGAGCCGACCAGACCCATGTCTTCATGCTGCCTTGCGGTGTGCGCGCAAGACCGGCGCCAGCGCAGCCGCTGCGCGCTTGAGATCGACGCGCGTTGTCGCGCGACTCGCCGGCCAGCAGGTCGCCGTCGTTGGCGTCGACCAACGCGGCGCCGAGCACACCGTCGGTCATCATCAGCATGCGCAGCTGCCGGGCGACGTTGCGGGCGTCGATGGCTGCCGGATCAGCGGCCTGTTCGTGCGGCGTCTGCAGGCGGTCCCAGGCGCCCAGCAAGGCATTCCAGACCGACGAGGTGCCGGTCAGTGGCTCGTCGATCACTTCCACGTGCAGATTGGACGGCCAGTCGAGCGCGGCAATCTTGCTGGCGATCCACAGCGCCGAGGGTGGCAACAGGAACAGCAGCGACTCGCATTGCCAGCTTGGCGCGTCGACCGCACGCCGCAGCGCGGCG
The DNA here is from genome assembly GCA_963706685.1 of uncultured beta proteobacterium. GTDB lineage: Bacteria > Pseudomonadota > Gammaproteobacteria > Burkholderiales > Burkholderiaceae_C > CADEEN01. The sequence continues at coordinate 169,559 of CAVPMY010000009.1, read as the reverse complement.
AGCATGGCTTCGACTTCGGCGGGCACCATCGGCCCGACGATCACGGCGGCCATCTGGCTGCGTTCCATCAGCACGAACGGGATCGCCAGGTTCTCACCCTCGGCCACGCGCAGGTCGGCGTGGTAGATCTTCAGCGAGGCGTCACCGCGCCGCGGCACGATGGTGCGCTCCAGCGTGGCCAGGATCGTCAATGTCGTCTGTTCGCGCAGGTGCAGTCGCTCGACCGGATGGCCCGTGGCATCGGACAGCGCCTTGACCACGCCCGGCGCCCACAGCCGCATCGGGTCGAGCAGGGTGATGGTGCGCACGTCATCGGCATGGCGCGCCTGCGCCAGGTGTTCGCGCATGGCTGCCGCCGGCGAGCCGGAGACGAACAGGTCCTGCTGGTGTCGCTCGAGCATCCGCCCGTCGTCGGCAACTCGCGTGTCGGTGCTCTCGAGCACGGCCGTCGCCGCGAACTCGGGCAGCGGGCCGCCGGGCTTCAGCGGCGTGGGCACGAGTTCTCCGAACAAGGACTTCAGCATCATCGGCTCCCTTTGACACGAATGTTTGTGCGGCCCAGCTTAGGTCTGCGGCAGTGGCCGGCGTTCCCACACGCAACGCCCATGCGAACCCCCGCCGCCGCAGTTACCACAGTCACCATTAGAAACCCATTCTCACCCGCTGGCCCTTGCGCCGCGCAGCGGCTTGACCTGCCGATACCATAGCGCGATGAGCACGGCATCGGGGGCGGCCAGCCCGCCTCCAGGACAAGCAGACAGGCGCAGCGATGTGCGCACCATGGGCCTGGTCGGGCTGGCGCACGGAACCTCGCATTTTTTCCACCTGCTGTTGCCACCGCTGTTTCCGCTGTTCGTTCGAGATTTCGGCGTCAGCTACGCGCAACTCGGCCTGATCGTGACGATGTTTTTCGTCGTCTCCGGCATTGGTCAGGCCCTGGCGGGCTTCGTTGTCGACCGCGTCGGTGCGCGGCCGGTGCTGTTCGCGGCCATGGCATGTTTTGCTGCCGCGGGCGTGTTGGGCTCCATGGCGCAGGGGCTCGATGGCCTGATGCTGGCCGCGGCGCTCGCGGGTCTGGGCAATTCCCCGTTCCACCCGGTGGACTTCACGATCCTCAACAAGCGCGTCTCGCAGCCGCGCCTGGGTCATGCGTTTTCGCTGCATGGCATCAGCGGCAACCTCGGCTGGGCCGCCGCGCCTGTGTTCATGCTGGGCATTTCAGGAGCCACGGGGTCGTGGCGCTGGGCACTGCTGGCCAGCAGCCTGTGGGCCCTGGTCGTGCTGGCGCTGCTGGTCTGGCAGCGCGCCGCCATCGATGACCGCTCGCCGCTGGCCTTGGCGGCCACGCCGCCAAAGCGCAGCGAAGGCACGTTTGCTTTCTTGCGCCTGCCATCGGTGTGGCTGTGTTTTTCGTTTTTTTTCTTCTCGACCTGCGTCTTGTCGGCGATCCAGAGTTTTGCGGCGCCGGCGCTGTCCGGCATGTATGCGTTGCCGCTGGCCCGCACGGCCTACGTGGTCACCGGCTTCACCCTGGCCGGCGCGCTGGGCATGTTCGCGGGCGGTTTTCTGGCTGGGCGCGCGGTGCGGCTGGAGCGGGTGATTGCTGCCTGTCTGGCCGTTTCAGCGCTGATGCTGTTGCTCGTTGGCAGCGGCTGGTTGCCAGCCACAGCGGCCATCGCGGTGACCGTGTTGGCCGGCGCTGGCACGGGTCTGGCAGGACCGTCGCGTGACATGCTGATCAAGCAGGCATCGCCGCCGGGCGCCACCGGACGGGTGTACGGAATGGTCTATTCGGGACTTGACATCGGCTTTGCGCTGGCCGCGCCAGTGTTCGGCGCCATTCTCGACAGCGGGCATCCGGCCGGCATCTTTCAAGGCGCGGCGCTGGCCTTGGCACTGGGCATCGCCGCGGCCTCGTTGATGGGATTGGGCGTGGCGATGACGTCGCAGCGGGCAGCGGCATGAGGAGCACGGCCCGGCGGCTGGCGGGCCACGCGCTGGTCGAAGCGCTGATCGCGCAAGGCATCGACACTGTGTTTGGCGTGCCGGGCGAAAGCTATCTGGCGGTCCTCGACGGCCTGCACGCGCACGCCGATCGCATTCGCTTCATCGCCTGCCGTCACGAGGGCGGGGCCGCTTTCATGGCCGACGCGCAAGGCAAGCTGGCGGGCTGGCCGGGCGTGTGTTTCGTGACCCGCGGCCCCGGTGCCAGCAATGCGGCGATCGGCCTGCACACGGCGTTCCAGGATTCGACGCCGATGGTGCTGTTCGTCGGCCAGGTGGCGGCCGACCAACGCGACCGCGAGGCCTTTCAGGAACTCGACTACCGCCAGGTCTTCGGCCCGGGCACGCTCGGCATGGCGAAGTGGGTCGGCGAAGTGCAGCACGCCGACCGTTTGCCGGAGTACGTGGCGCGTGCCTTCCATACCGCGATGCAAGGCCGGCCGGGCCCGGTCGTGCTGGTCTTGCCCGAGGACATGCTGAGCACCATGACCGCCGCACCGGTGCTGCCGCGGATCGAGCCGGCGCAGGCCTGGCCGGCGCCGGGCGCGCTGCGCAACCTGCACCAGCGCCTGCTGGCGGTGCACAGGCCGCTCGTCATTGCCGGCGGCCCGCTGTGGAGCGCCGAGAGCGCACTGGCGTTGCAGCGCTTCGCCGAAGCCTGGCAATTGCCGGTGGCGTGTGGCTTCCGCTACCAGGACACCTTCGACAACCGCCACCCACAGTACGCCGGCGATGTCGGCATCGGCATCAATCCGAAGCTGGCCGCCCGCCTGCACGAAGCCGACCTGGTGCTGGCTGTCGGCGTGCGCCTGGGCGAGATGACGACCGGCGGCTATGAACACCTGGCCGTGCCGCGGCCGACACAAGCCCTCGTCCACCTGCATCCCGGCGCCGAAGAACTGGGCCGTGTGTATGCCGCCGACCTGATGTTGCAGTGTTCGTTGTCGCACGCCGGTGCGGCGCTCGAAAGCCTGGCCGCACCGCCGCAGGTGCCCTGGTCCGCGTGGACGGCTGCTGCGCACGCCGACTACGAATCCAACCAGGTCGCGGTTCCTGTCGAGCCATTGGACATGGCGCAGTTGGTCAAGACCTTGAACCACCTGACGCCGGAGAACACGGTCTACACCAACGGCGCCGGCAACTTCAGCGCCTGGCTGCACCGCTTCACGCCGTACCCGGCGCTGCACCTGCACGGCCGCACGCAACTGGCGCCGACGTCGGGCGCCATGGGCTATGGCGTGCCGGCTGCCGTGGCGGCGTCGCTGCTGTACCCGCAACGCACGGTGGTCAATCTCGCCGGCGACGGTGACTTTCTGATGACCGGCCAGGAGCTGGCGACGGCGCGGGCGTTCGGTGCGGGGCAGGGTGCCGGCCGGCTGATCAGCATCGTCATCGACAACGGCACCTACGGCACGATCCGCATGCACCAGGAGCGCACATTTCCGGGGCGGGTTTCAGGCAGCGACTTGCGCAACCCCGATTTCGCGGCGCTGGCCGAGGCCTACGGTTGGCGCTCGCACCGCGTTCAACAGACGGCGCAGTTCGAGCCGGCGCTGCAAACGGCACTGGCCTGCGAGACACCGACATTGATCCATGTGAGCCTGGACGCCGAAGTGATCTCGCCGCGGGCGACGATCACCCAGTTGCGCGCTGCGCGTTAGTGCGCCGCGAGGCTATTTGCAATCACTGGCGATGACCTGGCGTGCGCGCTGCATTTCTTCGGCGCGGCCTTTGTCGTCGAGGATTTCGCGCTCGCCTTTTTCGTTGGTGCGGGACATGCGCAGGCCGTCGCCGAGCGCCGACAGGTGGCTCTTCGCGCGCGAGCAGTTTTCAGCGCGTTGGGAGGCTTCTTTTTCCTGCTGCACCTTCTGCTTCATCTCCTGCTCGTCAGCGGCCTTCTTGCGGCGCGCTTCGAGTTCCGGATCGATGCCCTGGGCCACAACGCCCTGATTGGCCGCAGCCGATGCCGATGCGGCAGCCGGCTGTGCCGGCGCAGCTGTTCGACGAACCACCGTGGTCGGACGCTCCAGGATGTCCTTGTCCTGGACATTGGCCGGTGGCGGCAGGTCGCTGACGACGATGCGGCCTTGCGCGTCGCGGTATTTCCATGGCACCGCTGGTTGTGCCGACGCCAGGCCTGCACACAACAGCGTGAAAGCCACGGCACAAGCCAGGGGCATTGGGGACAGGCGCTTCATGGTGCAAAGGGCTGTGAGAACTTGTTGCAGTGTAGTGCGCGGCGGCCGGTAACGACCGGGGTGAAATTCACGCTCCGTATAATTCATTTTTGTTCACGCAGTGCCCCCCACGCTGTCGCTCTGCGGCGGCGGGCCCCCCGCGGGGGCGCCATGAAAACGTGGGACGGCCCGGCGTTTTCCTGGAGTGATCTCCCACCATGCGCCTCCTCGGCAAAGCGCTCACCTTCGACGATGTGTTGCTGGTGCCGGCGTTCTCCCAAGTCCTGCCTCGCGATACCAGCCTGGCGACGCGACTGTCTCGGCGCATCACGCTGAACCTGCCGCTGGTCTCGGCGGCGATGGATACGGTCACTGAAGCGCGGCTCGCCATCGCGATTGCGCAGGAAGGCGGCATCGGCATCGTTCACAAGAACCTGACGGCGCAACAGCAGGCCAGGGAAGTGGCGCGTGTCAAGCGCTACGAGTCCGGCGTGTTGCGCGACCCGATCACCGTCGGCCCCGACGTGCCGGTGCGTGAAGTCATGGCGCTGGCGCAGCAGCATGGCATCTCGGGCTTCCCGGTCCTCGAAGGCAAGAAGGTCGTCGGCATCGTCACCAACCGCGACTTGCGCTTCGAGACGCGCATGGACGTGCCGGTGCGCGAGATCATGACGCCGCGCGAGCGACTGATCACGGTGCGCGACGGGGCGACGCTCGACGAAGGCAAGGCGTTGATGCACCGTCACAAGCTCGAGCGCGTGCTGGTGGTCAGCGATGCGTTCGAGCTGCGCGGCCTGATGACGGTCAAGGACATCACCAAGCAGACCAGCTTTCCGAATGCCGCGCGAGACCAGCACGGCAAGCTGCGCGTCGGCGCGGCGGTCGGTGTCGGCGAGGGCACCGAGGAGCGCGTCGAAGCGCTGGCGGCGGCCGGCGTCGATGCCATCGTCGTCGATACCGCGCATGGCCACAGCGCCGGCGTGATCGAGCGCGTGCGCTGGGTCAAGAAGCACTATCCGCAGATCGATGTCATCGGCGGCAACATTGCCTCGGGCGCCGCAGCGCTGGCGCTGGTGGAAGCTGGCGCCGACGCGGTCAAGGTCGGCATCGGTCCGGGCTCGATCTGCACGACGCGCATCGTCACCGGCGTCGGCGTGCCGCAGATCATGGCCATCGACAACGTCGCCACGGCGCTCAAGGGCAGCGGCGTGCCGCTGATCGCCGATGGCGGCGTGCGCTATTCGGGCGACATCGCCAAGGCCATCGTCGCCGGCGCCGACAGCGTGATGATGGGCAGCGCCTTTGCCGGCACCGACGAGGCGCCGGGCGAGACCATCCTCTACCAGGGCCGCAGCTACAAGAGCTACCGTGGCATGGGCTCGATCGGCGCGATGCAGCAAGGCAGCGCCGACCGCTACTTCCAGGACAACGGCGGCAACAACCCGAACACCACCAAGCTCGTGCCCGAGGGCATCGAGGGCCAGGTGCCTTACAAGGGCTCGGTGGTCGGCATCCTGTTTCAGATGGCCGGCGGCTTGCGCGCCTCGATGCATTACTGCGGTTGCGCAAGCATTGCCGACATGCAGGCCCAAGGCCAGTTCGTCGAGATCACCTCGGCCGGCGTGCGCGAGAGCCATGTCCACGATGTGCAGATCACCAAGGAAGCGCCGAACTACAGGACCGAATAAGACAGCGAATGAGCGAGACGAAAAGCTCCCCCGAGCATGGCCGCCCGACCGCAAGGAAGGCGGCCATGTCTTTTGTCATGGTCACGGTGCTGATCGACATGATCGCTATCGGCCTGATCGTGCCGGTGCTGCCGCCGCTGGTCGGCAAATTCACGGCCGATCCGGCCGAGCAGTCGTTCTGGTACGGCGCGGTGGCGTTCGCCTTCGGCATTGCCAACTTCTTCGGCGCGCCGATCCTCGGCGCCTTGTCCGACCGTTTTGGCCGCCGGCCGGTGCTGTTGATTGGTTTTTGCGGTCTCGCGCTGAACTTCTTCGCGACGGCGCTGGCGACCGCGTTGTGGATGCTGATTGCCGTGCGCCTGGTCGGCGGCGCGTTGCAGGCCAACGCCGCGGTCGCCAACGCGTACGTGGCCGACATCACACCGCCGGAGGAGCGCGCGCGACGATTCGGCCTGCTGGGTGCCATGTTCGGTATCGGCTTCATCCTCGGCCCGGTGATGGGTGGCCTGCTGGGCGGCATCGACCTGCACCTGCCGTTCTTTGCGGCAGGCTCGCTGGCACTGCTCAACCTGGCCTACGGCATGTTCGTGCTGCCAGAGTCGCTGCCCGTCACGCAACGCCGCGCCTTTGACTGGCGGCGTGCCAATCCGATCACCTCGCTGAAATCGCTGGCGCAACTCAAGGGCGTCGGTTTGCTGGTCGGCGTGATTGCGCTCAGCGGCCTGGCGCAGTTCACGCTCTACACGACCTGGGTGCTCTACACGACCTTCAAGTTCGGCTGGGGTCCGACCGAGAACGGCTGGTCGTTGTTTGCCGTGGGCATCGTTTCTGCGCTGGTGCAGGGCGTGTTGCTCGGGCGGCTGCTGCGCTGGTTCGGACCCCAACGCCTGGCACTGTGGGGCCTGGCCTCGTCGAGCCTCGCTTTCCTGGCCTGGGGCCTGGCCAGCGAGGGCTGGATGATGTACGCGGTGATCTTCGTCAACCTGCTCGGCGGCACGGTGGCGGCCACGGTGCAGAGCATCGTCTCGTCGTCGGCCGATGCGCGTCACCAGGGCCAGGCGCTGGGCGCAGTCAGTTCGCTCAACAGCCTGATGGCCGTGGCGGCGCCGATCATCGGCGCGCCGCTGATCGGCGTCGTCTCGCATTTCCCGCAGGGCGACTGGCGCATCGGCGCGCCGTTCTACTTCTGCGCCTTGCTGCAAGCGGCATCACTCGTTCTGGCGTGGCGCCACTTTGACAAGCGCCCCGTTCTGGTCGCGAACCCCACCTCATGAGCCACGACAAGATCCTCATCCTCGACTTCGGTTCGCAAGTCACGCAGCTGATTGCTCGCCGCATCCGCGAAGCGCATGTCTATTGCGAGATTCACCCCAACGATGTCAGCGATGACTTCATCCGCGAGTTCGAGCCCAAAGGCATCGTGCTGTCGGGCAGCCATGCCAGCACGTATGAGGAGCATGACCTGCGTGCACCGGCTGCCGTGTGGAGCGCCGCCGTGCCGGTACTCGGCATCTGCTATGGCATGTTCACGATGGCAGTGCAGCAAGGCGGCCAGGTCGAAGCCAGTTCGCATCGCGAGTTCGGCTACGCCGAGGTCCGGGCGCGCGGCCACACCCGACTGCTGCAGGGGCTGCAGGATTTCGCCACGCCCGAAGGCCACGGCATGCTCAAGGTCTGGATGTCGCACGGCGACAAGGTCACCGAGTTGCCGCCGGGCTTCAAGTTGATGGCGTCGACGCCGAGCTGCCCGATCGCCGGCATGGCCGACGAGTCGCGCGGCTACTACGGCGTGCAGTTTCACCCCGAGGTCACGCACACGTTGCAGGGCAAGGCCTTGCTGGAGCGTTTTGTGCTCGACATCTGTCGTGCCAAGCCGGATTGGCTGATGCGCGACCACGTCGCAGAAGCGGTGGCATCGATTCGCGCACAGGTCGGCGACGAGGAAGTGATTCTCGGCCTGTCCGGCGGTGTCGATTCGAGCGTGGCCGCGGCGTTGATCCACCGCGCCATCGGCGAGCAGCTGACCTGCGTCTTCGTCGATCACGGCCTGTTGCGCCTGGATGAAGGCGCGATGGTGATGGACATGTTCGTCGGCCGCCTGCACGCGAAGGTGGTGCACGTCGATGCCGGCGAGCAGTTCCTCGGTGCGTTGAAAGGGGTTGCCGACCCCGAGGCGAAGCGCAAGATCATCGGCCGCGAGTTCGTGGAGGTCTTCCAGGCCGAAGCCAAGAAGCTGAACAACGCGCGCTGGCTCGCCCAGGGCACGATCTACCCGGACGTCATCGAGTCCGGCGCCGCACGAACAAAGAAGGCGACGACGATCAAGAGCCACCACAACGTCGGCGGCCTGCCCGAGACGCTCGGCCTGAAGCTGCTCGAGCCGCTGCGCGACCTGTTCAAGGACGAAGTGCGCGAACTCGGCGTGGCGCTCGGCCTGCCGCACGAGATGGTCTACCGCCACCCATTCCCCGGACCGGGACTGGGTGTGCGCATCCTGGGCGAAGTCAAGCGCGAGTATGCCGATCTGCTGCGCCAGGCCGACGCCATCTTCATCGACGAGCTGCGCCAAGCCGGCTGGTACGACCAGGTCAGCCAGGCCTTTGTCGTCTTTCTGCCGGTCAAGAGCGTCGGTGTCATGGGGGACGGCCGCACTTACGATTTCGTGGTCGCTCTGCGGGCGGTGCAGACCAGCGACTTCATGACGGCCGACTGGGCCGAGCTGCCATACGGCTTGCTGAAACGGACGAGCGGACGGATCATCAACGAAGTGCGCGGCATCAACCGCGTAACCTACGATGTATCAAGCAAACCACCGGCGACGATCGAGTGGGAGTAACCGAGGGCGAGGACGGGAGTCAGGGCTATGCGGCTGATCTTTGGTGTGATGTCGTTGTTGATCGTGCTGGTGATTGTGGGCACGCTGGGCAAGAAGCAGTTCGAGGCCCTGGGTTTGAGTGGCCAGGCGGCAACGCGTGCTGCGGCCGTCGCGCTTCCTGGCGCAACGCCGGCGCCTGTCGAGGGCACCCTGCCTGCACAGTCCAAAGGCATCCAGAACAACGTTCGTGACGCGGCCAATGCCGCCCTGCAACAGGGCGTCAACCGAACGGCGGAGCAGGCTTCCCAATGAGCACGCCGACGCCCATCGAATTGCCGCGTGTTTTGCCCGATGCGCCCAGCGCTGCACAGGACGAATACGCCATGCGGCTGGCGCTCGATCAGGCGCTGAACGCGCAGCTGGTCGGCGAGGTGCCGGTGGGCGCGGTGATCATGCACATGGTCGACGGCGTGCCGCAGGTCATTGCCACCGGCTACAACCGGCCGATCACCACCCACGATCCGACGGCCCACGCCGAGATCGTGGCGCTGCGCCACGCCGCGCAGCTGCTCGGCAACTACCGGCTGCCCGACTGCACGCTGTACGTGACGCTGGAGCCCTGCGCGATGTGCGCGATGGCGCTGATGCACGCGCGCCTCGGAGCGCGTCGTCTTCGCCGCAGCCGACCCGAAGACCGGCGCCGCGGGTTCGGTGTTGAACCTGTTCGAGCAACCCCAAGCTCAACCACCACACGCACGGTCCAGGGCGGCGTGCTGGCCGACGCGGCCGGCGCCTTGCTGCGTGACTTCTTTGCCGAACGGCGCGCCGCGCAGCAAGGCGAGCGCGCGAGCCTCGCCCGGCGCCGACAGTGCTGCCGGTGCCCGAAGTCATCGAGTCGGACTTCGGGGCGCTGGGTTTGAGCGCCAGCACGCGAATGCTCACGATCCGCTGTCGCTCATCTGCTGTTCGCCGGCCGGCGTGGTCGCCCAGGCCGGCCGCCGTGCGGCTGGCCGCCAAGCGGCTGCGTGCCATGGGCTTTGCCGTGCAGATCGACGACGCCGCGCTGGCGCGGCATCAGCGCTTTGCCGGCGACGACGACGCGCGCCTGGCGGCCTGCACCGCGTGGCGCGTGCCGCGCCGTCGGTGGCGATGGCCACGCGCGGCGGCTACGGCCTGACGCGGCTGCTCGATCGCATCGACTGGAAGCTGCTCGCCAGCAGCGTCGAGCGCGGCACACGCTGGGTCGGCCACAGCGACCATGACGACGCTGCAGCTCGGCCTGTCTGGCGCACAGCCGGGTCGCGACGCGCCGTCACCTGGGCCGGGCCGCTGGCAGCTGAACACTTCGGCCGCACTGAAGCCACGGAAGGCGGCGTCGACGAAGTCACCGCGACTGCTTTCTGCGAGGCCATGGGCGGCGAGCTCGAGGCGATCGGCTTTCGCACCGAGGCCGGCTTCGACGGCCTGGACGTCAGCGGCACGCTGTGGGGCGGCAACCTGACGATGCTGATCAGCCTGCTCGGCACGCCGCACTGGCCGCGCATCAAGGGCGGCGTGCTGTTCGTCGAGGACGTCAACGAGCACCCCTACCGGGTCGAGCGCCATCTGCTGCAGTCTGCACCAGGCCGGCGTGCTCGATGCCCAGCGCGCCGTGCGTGCTGGGCCACTTCAGCGCACTGGAAGCCTTCGCCGCTGGACCGCGGCTACAACCTGAAGACGGTCGTGGCGCATTTGCGCAGCGTCACCAAGACACCGATCCTCACCGGCCTGCCGTATCGGCCATGTGCCGACCACGGTGATGCTGCCGGTCGGCGCGCGCGTCACGCTGGCCACGCAGGGCCGCGACGTCTTCATCGGCTGGTGAAGCCACTGCCCGGCAGCGCACGGTCCCGCCACTAGAATCCGCGCCACGCCTTGCGTTGTCGGCTGTCACGAGCGGTCGCGGCGCGGGGCAGATCTCGGTTTCTGACAAGGAGCGCGGCGCATGCGCAGGACGATCATCGGGCGTTGGGCGCTGCCGCTGCAGCTGTGCTCGATGCTGGCGTCGGCTGCGACAACAGCCCCTGGCCCAAGGGTGCGGCCGCCGAGAACACGATCTACTCGGCGATGATCGAAAACACGCCGCGCCACCTCGACCCGACGGCGTCGTACTGGTCCAACGACACGCTGGTGACCTACCAGGTCTACGAGCCGCCCTACGGCTACCACTACCTGAAGCGCCCGTTCGAGCTCGTGCCCAAGACGGCGGACAAGGTCGTCACGCCGCTATTTCGTCGACAAGAACGGTGCCCGCCTGCCCGACGACGCAGCGGCCGACGATGTCGTCGAAAGCATCTACGACGTGCCGATCAAGCCCGGCATCCTCTACCAGCCGCACCCGGCCTTCGCCAAGGACGACAAGGGCCAGTACCGTTATCACGCCATGAAGCCGGGCGAACTCGGTGACCGTCGCTCGCCGCTGGCCTTCGAGCACACCGGCACGCGCGAACTGGTGGCCGAGGACTTCGTCTACGCCCTCAAGCGCCACGCCACGACGCGCATCACGACGCCGATCTTCGGTGTCTTCTCAGAGTACGTGATCGGCCTGAAGGACTACGGCGAGCTGATCAAGAGCGAAGACGCCAAGCTGCGCCAGGGCCTCGACCCGTCCAGCCTGGACAAGCCCTTCCTCGACTTCCGCCGCTGGCCGCTGGCCGGCGCCACCGCACCCGAGAAGCACCTGCTGCGCATCCGCATGAAAGGCAAGTACCCGCAGTGGAAATACTGGATGCAGATGACCTTCATGGCGCCGGTGCCGTGGGAGGCCGACGCCTTCTACGCACAGCCCGGGCATGGCCGAACGCGGCATGACTTTCGACCACTGGCCGGTGGGCACGGGGCCCTACATGGTGACCGTGTTCGAGAAGGACCGGCGCATCGTGATGGAGCGCAACCCCAACTACCGTGGCGACCCGTATCCCTGCGACGGCATGCCCGACGACAACGAGGCGGGCCTGCTCGACCGACTGCGGCAAGAAGACGCCCTTCGTCGACAGCATCGTTTCGATGGTCGAGCGCGAAGCCACGCCCAAGCGAAACAAGTTCCGCGACGGCTTCTACGACCTCGAGGTGTTCGAGCGCACCGACACCGGCGTGAGCTACATCGTCGAGACGCTCGACTCCGACGACGTGCGTGCGGATTACGAACGCAGGGGATTCGACTTTCCGAAGTACGCCGACGTCAACAGCTACCTCATCGGCTTCAACATGCTCGACCCGGCCCTGGTCGGCGGCGAGTCGGCCGAGTGGCAAGGCGAGGGCACGCAAGTTGCGCCAGGCGATCTCGATCGCCATCGACTGGGAGGAGTACACGAAGATCTTCCCGAAGAAGGGCGGCCCGACGGCGATGAGCCCGCTGCCTGCCGGCATCCCCGGCTCGCGCGACGGCACGCCCGAGGGCGTCAACCCGGTGACGCACCGATTGGTCGACGGCAAGGTGGTGCGCCGCCCGATCGACGACGCCAAGCAAGCTGATGGTCGAGGCCGGCTACCCGCGCGGGCGCGACGCCAAGACCGGCACGCCGCTGGTGCTGAACTACGACGTTACTACGCGCCGCGACGCCCGAGCGCAAGCCCGAGATCGACTGGATGGTGCGCCAGTTCGCCAAGCTCGACATCCAGCTCGAAGTGCGCGCCACCGACAACAACCAGTTCCAGGACAAGGTGCGCAAGAACAAGCACCAGGTGTTCTGGCTGGGCTGGAATGCCGACTACCCCGACGCCGAGAACTTCATGTTCCTGCTTCTACGGACCGAACGCGAAGAGCGTGTCCGACGGCGAGAACACCGCCAACTACCAGAACCCCGAGTACGACAAGCTGTTCGAGCAGCTGAAGATGCTCGACGACGGCCCGCAGAAGCAGGCCGTGATCGACAAGATGGTGGCCATCCTGCGCGAGGACGCGCCGTGGAGCTTCGGCTTCTATCCCTGGGCCTCGACCGCCGTGCAAGGCTGGGTGCACAACTCCAAGCCGGCGATCCTGATCCGCGACCACGGCCGCTATCTGCGGCTCGACGTGACGGCGCGAGAGGCCGGCGCTGGCCGCATGGAACAAGCCGCTGTGGTGGCCGCAGTGGCCATCGTTGCTGGCGTGCTGGTCGCTGCCTTCGTGCTGTCGACCCGCCGCAGCCTGCGCAGTCGCGTGAGCGCATGAATGCGCGCGGCGAAGTATCCCGCTGACCGCAGGGCACTCGACCGATGCTGAACTACATCGTCCGCCGCAGTCTGTACGGCGTGCTGATCCTGATCGGCGTCAACCTGGCCACCTTCATCCTGTTCTTCACCGTCAACACGCCCGACGACATGGCGCGGCTGAACATCGGCGGCAAGCGCGTCACGCAGGAGCTGATCGAGAAGTGGAAGGTCGAGCGCGGCTACGACAAGCCGCTGTACTTCAACGCTGCCCAACGCAGGGCAGCGAGAAGCTCACCGAGACCATCTTCTGGGAGCGCTCGATCTCGTTGTTCACGCTCAACTTCGGCCGCGCCGACAGCGAAAGCGCCGGCGACATCGGCACCGAGGTGGCGCGCCGCATGTGGGTCAGCCTGCAGCTGGCGATGCCGATCTTCATCCTGCAGATCATCGCCAGCGTCAGCTTTGCGCTGCTGCTGGTGATGTTCCGCCACACCCGGCTCGACCTCGCGGGCGTGGTGTTGTGCGTGGTGATGCTGTCGATCTCGGCACTGTTCTACATCATCGTCGGCCAGTTCCTGTTCTCGCGCGTCTTCAAGCTGGTGCCGATCTCGGGCTACGCGCGGGGCTTCGATCTGCTTCGTTTCCTGATCCTGCCGGTGATCCTGTCGCCGCTGGCGCGCCTGGGCGGCGAGGCGCGCCTGTACCGCGCGATGTTCCTCGAGGAGATCGGCAAGGACTATGTGCGCACCGCGCGCGCCAAGGGCCTGGCCGAGACCGTGGTGATGTTCCGCCACGTGCTGCGCAATGCGCTGATCCCGATCATCACCAGCGCCGGCGGCTACCTGCCGTACGTGTTCCTGGGCAGCCTGGTGTTCGAGAGCTTCTTCGGCATCCCGGGCCTGGGCGCCTACGTGATCGAGGCCATCAGCAAGCAGGACTTCGCCATCGTGCGCACGATGGTCTTCGTCGGCTCGCTGCTCTACATCGCCAGCTACATCCTGATCGATATCGCCTACACCTGGGTCGATCCCCGGTGCGCCTGGGCTGTATGACTGCCCCGCCGTCGCGCGCCCCGGGGATGTCAGGCCGCTAGGGCGGCCGACGCTGCCATGCCCAAGTTCGTTCTGCTCTGGACCGACGCCGCCGTCTGGCTGCTGGTCGTCGCGACTGGTGGTCTACATCTGGTCCATGTGCGGCGCACGCCGAACCTGGCCGCCAATCTGGCGCAAGGTGTTCGCGCGATGCGCCGGCGCTGGCCTCGTCGGTGGTGCTGCTCGCCTGCCTCCTCGTCACGCTGGCTCGACAGCGTGCACTACCGCACCGGTGTTGCCGTCCGGCTGGCCGAGGCGACGTGGCCTACGACACGCGCACCGTGCTCGCTGCTCGACGCGGTGCTGGCGCGCCTGGTCGAGTCGCGCGAGACGACCTACTCGCGGCCGCTGGCCTATGAGAGCTTCACCAAGGAGTCGATCGACGTCGACGGCCGGCTCACGCGTGGCGCCGCGGCTGCTGCACGGCGGCGCGCACCTGACAGCAACCCGACGCGCAGTGGGTGGGCGACGTCGCCTTGCGCGCGGTGCAGCGGCTGGTCGTTGGGCCTGGTCGCCGCGGCCGTCTGTCGCGCGCTGTCATGGTGGCGCTGGCTGGCCCGAACGCCTATGGCGAGGGCTGGTCGGCCAAGGCGGCGCGCGCATCTGGCATGGCGAGACGGGCGCCATCCCGTGGCGCAGTGGCGGTCTGTGCACGCTGCTCGCGCTCGGTCGCCTGTCGGCCGGCGTCATCGTCGCGCTGATTGGCACCTACCACGTCTTCGGCACCGACCTCACCGGCAACGACGTGCTCTACCAGACGCTCAAGAGCATCCGCACCGCGTTCGTCATCGGCACGCTGGCCACGCTGGCCACGCTGCCGCTGGCGGTGGTGCTGGGCATCATGGCCGGCTACTTCAAGGGCTGGGTCGACGAGGCGATCCAGTACCTCTACACCGTGCTGTCCTCGATCCCCAACATCCTGCTGATCGCCGCCTGCGTGCTGATGGTGCAGGTCTTCCTGGACAAGCATCCCGAGCTGTTCGAGACCGGCGCTCGAGCGCGCCGACCTGAAGCTGTTCCTGCTCTGCGCGGTGCTCGGCCTGACCGGCTGGGCCGGGCCTGTGCCGGCTGCTGCGCGCCGAGACGCTGAAGCTGCGCGAACTCGACTACGTGCAGGCCGCGCAGGCCTTCGGCGTCGGCGCCCACGCGCATCATGGCGCGCCATGTCTTCCCCAACGTCGCGCACCTGATGCTGATCGTCACCGTGCTCGAGTTCTCGTCGCTGATCCTCTACGAGGCGGTGCTGTCGCTACGTCGGCGTCGGCGTCGACCCGTCGATGAACAGCTTCGGCGGCATGATCAACCTGGCGCGCAACGAGATGAGCCGCGACCCGGTGGTCTGGTGGCCCTTCGCGGCGGCGTTCGTCTTCATGGTCGGCGCTGGTGCTGGCGGCCAACCTGTTCGCCGACGGCGTGCGCGACGCCTTCGACCCGCGCTCGCGCGTCTTCCGCCGCGCCTCGTCGTCACGCAAAGCCACTGCCTCGGACGCGACCTGACGCATGCTGGACATCCACGACCTGGAGGTCGGGCTCGACGGCGAGGCCGGCCTCGTGCGCGCCATCGACGGCCTGCGCCTGTCGCATGCAGCGCGGCGAGACCTTCGCGCTGGTCGGCGAGAGCGGCTGCGGCAAGAGCATGACGGCGCTGGCGCTGATGCGCCTGCTGCCCGAGAACGGCCGCGTGCACGGCCGGCACGCGTCGAGCTCGACGGCACACGACACGCTTGGCGCTGCCCGAGATGGCAGATGCGCGCGGTGCGCGGCGGCCGCATCGGCATGATCTTCCAGGAGCCGGCGACCAGCCTGAACCCGGTGATGAGGGTCGGCGACCAGATCGTCGAGGCCATCGAGGCGCACACCGAGCTGCGCGGCGACGCCGCGCGCGCCAAGGCCATCGACTGGCTGCGCCGCGTCGGCATCCCCGAGCCCGAGCGCCGCATCGACGAGTACCCGTTCCGCATGAGCGGCGGCCAGAAGCAGCGCGTGATGATCGCGATGACGCTGGCCGCCGAGCCCGACTTCCTGATCGCCGACGAGCCGACGACGGCGCTGGACGTGACGATCCAGAAGCAGATCCTCGACCTGCTGCGCGACCTGCAGCGCGAGCAGGGCATGGGCCTGCTGCTGATCACGCACGACCTGGCCGTCGTCTCCGGCATGGCGCAGCGCGTGGCGCTGATGTATGCCGGGCAGATCGTCGAAGTGGCGACGGCGCCGACGAGTTCTTCCGCGAGCCCAAGCACCCCTATGCGCAGGCGCTGCTGCGCGCGCTGCCCGACGCCGACCGCCGCGGCGAGCCGCTGGCGGCCATCGCCGGCACCGTGCCCGCACTGACGCAGGCCTTCGGCGGCTGCCGCTTTGCGCCGCGCTGCGACAGCGCCATGCCGCATGTGCGCCGGCACGCGTGCCCGCGCTGATGACGCTGGGCGCCGACGCGCAGCGTGCGCTGCCTGCTCTATGCCGAAGGCGGCCAGCGTTCGCCGCAGGCCGCCGTGCGAGCCCCGGCTGCGCCGGCCCGGCGCAGCCGGCGGCGCCGGCCTCGACGACGGCGGCAGGCCCTGCTGGAGGTGAAGGACCTGCGCGTGCGCTTCCCGATCCGCAAGGGCCTGCTGCAGCGCGTCGGCGGCTACTTCGACGCGGTGGCCGGCGTCTCGCTTCGACATCCGCGCCGGCGCAGACGCTGGCGCTGGTCGGCGAATCGGGCTGCGGCAAGACCACCATCGGCAAGGCCATCGTGCAGCTGCTGCGCGGCCAGGCGCGTGATCGAGGGCCGGGCGCTGCTGCGACGGCAGCGACCTGTTCGATCTGCGACGGCGACGGCTTGCAGGCCGCGCGGCGCGACATCCAGATCATCTTCCAGGACCCGTTCGCGTCGCTGAACCCGCGCATGCGCGTGTTCGAGATCCTCGACGAAGGGCCTGGCCGCGCTGCAGCCCGACGATGGACAGCGCAGCGCGCCGCGAGCGCCTGGAGCGACTGGCCGAGCAGGTCGGGCCTGCGCCGCGAGGCGCTCGAGCGCTATCCGCACGAGTTCAGCGGCGGCCAGCGCCAGCGCATCGCCATCGCGCGCGCGCTGGCGGTGCAGCCCAAGCTGATCGTCTGCGACGAGCCGACCTCGGCGCTCGACGTCTGCGTGCAGGCGCAGATCCTGAACCTGCTGCGCGAGCTGCAGCGCGAACTCGGCCTGTCGCTACCTGTTCATCACCCACAACATCGGCGTCGTCGAGTACATCGCCGACGAGGTGGCGGTGATGCAGGCCGGGCGCATCGTCGAGCAGGGGCCCGCGAGCGAGGTGCTGCGACTCGCCGGCAGCACGACTACACGCGCACCCTGCTGGCGGCGGTGCCGCGGCTGCACGGCTGCGGCCTGACGTGCGAGTCAATCCTGTCGCGCTGAGCCAACGCAATCGCGACAGCGCCGCTAGGCTGTTGTCGCTCGCGCAACGCACCAAGCCAGCAGCGCCGAGGGTCACGCCCGCCGCGAAACAGTGCGCCATACCAGTGCTGGCGCGGGTTTTCGGGCGACATCAGGGCGAAATTGCAGCGCCATGCAGTCGCCGAAAGTTTGGGGGGTGTCTTCGCCTCACATGCCACTCCGGGCTTTCCCGAGCCAGCCTGCTCGTGCGTGACAGTGACAATTCGCTTACACGCCCTGAAGTCGGGCTGCCATCGGTTTACGAGACCGCATGGCGGTTGCTTTGCGGCAGGGGTCATCGATCAACCTTTCAGGAGTCTTCATGTTCAAGCGAACAAAAGTCAGCGCAGCCGCCGCTCTGGTTTTGGGCGGTCTGGCTGCCGTCACAACCCTGCCGGCAGTAGCACAGGACACGCAACGCATCGAAATCACCGGTTCGGCGATCCGCCGCATCGCGGTCGAGGGTGCACTGCCGGTGCAGGTACTCAAGCAGGAAGACATTCAACGTTCCGGTGCCACCAGCGTGACCGACCTGCTGCAACGCTTGCCGGCGATGCAGGGCGGTTTCCAGGAATCGGGCTCTGTTGGCGGCGGCTCGGCCGGCTTCACCGGCGTATCGGTGCACAACATCGGCGACACGCGCACCCTGGTGTTGCTCAATGGCCATCGCCTGGCCCTGTTCGGTGGTCAAAGCCTGACCGGCTTTGCCGCTGCCATCGACCTGAACTCGATCCCCGTGTCGGCCATCGAGCGCATTGAAATCCTGACCGATGGCGCGTCGGCTCTGTACGGTGCCGATGCCATTGCCGGCGTGGTCAACTTCATCACCCGCCGTGACACCAATGAGGGTGACATCTCGATCGGCTACTCGCAGCCCAAAGGGGGCGCGAAGGAAACCCGCGTCTCCGCGACCAAGGGCTTCGGGTCCATGGACAAGGACGGCTTCAATGCCATGCTGACGCTGTCGCACGACGAGCGCACCAAGTTGAATGCCACCGACCGCAACTTCGGCAACACCGGCCGGATTTTCTTCTCGCAAGGCGGCAAGAACTATCGCGTGCAGCAATTCTCCCCCAGCCCGATTCCGGCCAACGTGCTGGACGATCTGGGTCAGCTGATCAGCCCATATCAGAAGACGAACGGCGATTGCCCTGACAAGACGTTCCGCGTGATCGAGCCCTACAACGACGGCTCGGGGCTGGTCGATGACTATTGCGGCTTCAATTTCGTTGGAGAACTGGAAATCTATCCGATTCGCAAGCGTGACGGCGCTCTGCTGTCGCTGAACAAGCGCCTTGGCCAGCATCGACCTGTTTGCCGATCTGCTGTATTCGAGGACGCAGAACATTGCGCGCATTGCGCCGGTGCCGGGATCGATCTCGATTCCCGCCGGGACGCCGTTGCACGACCAGTATCTGGCACCCATCGGCATCACCCAGGACACGCTGGCGTTCTATCGCCTGTATGACCTCGGCAAGCGCGAGAGCAATGACAAGAACAAGTTCTTCGACATTGCGGTCGGCTCCAAGGGCTTCGTTGCGGGCTGGGACTACACCGCCACGTTGACCCACTCCGAGAGCGAGAACAAGAACTCGCTGGCGGGCTACCCCGGCGCGCTGGCGGTGGGCCGCCTGCGTGCGAGCGGTCTGCTCGATCCGTTTGTCGGCCCAGGGCAGCAATCTGCCGCCGGCCAAGACGCCATCAATGCCACCAGCTACAAAGGCTACTGGGACGGCGGCACATCGAAGCTGGACACGGTTCAGCTGCGCGGTTCGCGTCCGTTGATGGAGCTGGCGGGGGGCTCGATGGCGGTGGCCGCCGGCATCAACTACGGCAAGGAGCAGTTCCAGTCCAAGCCCAGCCTGTTTGCCCAGGGCAAGTTGGCAGACCCGGTTGCCGGAACCTTGTGTGACCCGTTGTCGGCCGATCCGTTGCTGGCTTGCGATCAGCGCTTTGGCGACGAAGCAGCCATCATTCCGTACTCGGCAGACCGCAAGACCTATGGTCTGTTTGCCGAATTGGCGTTGCCGGTGGCCAAGTCGCTCGAATTCACGTTGGCGGCGCGGTATGACCACTACAGCGATTTTGGCAATGCAAGCACCGGAAAGGCCAGCTTCCGCTTCACGCCGAGCAAGGAACTGCTGATCCGCGGCTCGGTGGGTACGGGCTTCCACGCCCCGACCGTGCCGCAGGTCAATGCGAGTTTGCAGCCCTTTGGTGTGACCAACGGCGACTACACCTGCACGCCTGCGCTGCAGGCCCAGGCCACCGCGCAAGGTGCACTCTGCCAGCCGGGCAGCAAGCAGTACGACGTCCTGGCGGGCGGCAACCCTGATCTGCTGCCCGAGAAGTCGCGCCAGGCGACCATCGGCATGCGCTTCGAGCCGTCGACGGCCCTCTCGGCCGGCGTCGACCTGTGGCACGTTCAGATCCGCGACGCGTTCGGCCAATTGCCCGAGGACCAGGTCTTTGCCAATCCCGCAGATTTCCCGAACGTCTGGAGCAGCAAGGTCGATACAGGTACGGGTGTCAACTACCTGGCGTTCAAGAACTTGAACCAGAACCTGGGCAAGTCGTATGCGACCGGCCTGGACTTCGACATCATCGGTCGCGGCAAGACGGGCTGGGGTGACCTGACCTCGCAGCTGGGCCTGACCTACATGATCCGCGAGAAGCAGCAGACCGAAAAGAACGGGCCGTTCTTCTCTGCGATCGGCAACTTTGAAGATTTGGCGGTGGTCACGTTCCGCTGGCAAGGCAAGTGGACCAATACGCTGAGGGTAGGCAACTGGACCCACACGCTGGCGATCAACGGGCGCTCGGGCTACAAGGACTCGGTAACGACGGTCGACGTCCTCGACGCGAGCGGCAACATCACGGGTCAGGAAGATTTGCGCCTGGACGTCAAGGAGCACTTCACTGCCGATTGGCAGACCACCTGGGATTTCAACAAGAACTTCCAGTTCACCGGTGGCGTGCTCAACCTCGCCGATACCAAGCCGCCGCTGTCGATTTCCAGCAGTGGTAGCAACCGCGGCCAGCAGTTCGGCTTCGATGACCGCTACTACGACTCGCGTGGCCGTACGTGGTACGTGAATGCGAGCTATCGCTTCTGAGCGACTGCGTGATTGTCTGAGAGGGCCCGCTGCGCGCAGCGGGCCCTTTTTCATTCTGGCAGTGCGAGCCGCAAGCGCGGCTGCCGTCTACTTCGGCGCCAACCGAATCGCCCCATCCAGCCGGATCACCTCGCCATTGAGCATGTCGTTCTCGACGATGTGCTTGACCAGTTTGGCGTAGTCGGCCGGCGTGCCCAGGCGCGACGGGAAGGGCACGCTGGCGGCCAGCGCGTCCTGCACTTCCTGCGGCATGCCGAACAGCATCGGCGTGCCGAAGATGCCCGGCGCGATGGTCATGTTGCGCACGCCGTTGCGCGCCAGGTCGCGCGCGATCGGCAGCGTCATGCCGGCGATGCCGCCTTTGCTGGCCGCGTACGCGGCCTGGCCGATCTGGCCGTCGAAGGCGGCCACGCTGGCCGTGCTGATCAGCACACCGCGTTCGCCTGTCGGTTCGGGCGCGTTCTTGCACATGGCCTCGGCTGCCAGCCGGATCATGTTGAAGCTGCCGACGAGGTTGATGTTGATGACCTTGGCAAACTGGGCCAGCGGGTGCGCGCCATCCTTGCCGACCGTCTTGACGCCGATGGCGATGCCGGCGCAATTGACCAGGCCCATCAGCTTGCCCATCGACGCGGCCTGGGCAACGGCGGCTTGCGCGTCGGCCTCCTGCGTGACGTCGCATTTGACGAACGTGGCCACCGCGGCGCCGCCCAACTCCTTGGCCAGCGCTTGCCCCTTGTCGGACTGCACGTCGGCGATGACGACCTTGCCGCCCGACTGGGCCAGCATGCGCGCCGTGCCCTCACCAAGGCCCGAGGCGCTGCCGGTGACGATGAAGACTTTGCCTGCGATGTCCATGGTATGTCTGTCCTTCTAGCGCAGCGCCGCCAGCGCGCGCTCGGTGATCTGTTCGACCGTGCCGGTGCCGTCGATCTTGCAGCAGCGCGGCGCGTTGGCGTCGCCGGAGGCTGCCCACTTGGCGTAGTAAGCCACCAGCGGCCGCGTCTGGCTCTGGTAGACCTCGAGGCGCTTGCGCACCGTGGCTTCCTTGTCGTCATCGCGCTGGATCAGCGGCTCGCCGGTCACGTCGTCCTTGCCCGCCACCTTGGGCGGGTTGAACTTGACGTGGTAGCTGCGGCCCGAGGCAATGTGGAAGACGCGCCCGCTCATGCGCTCGATGATGACGTCATCAGGCACGTCGATCTCGAGCACGGCGTCGAGCTTCACAGCGGCGTCTCTCATCGCTTCGGCCTGAGCGATCGTGCGCGGGAAGCCGTCGAAGAGAAAGCCGTTGGCGCAGTCGGCTTGCGCGATGCGCTCCTTGACCAGACCGATGATGATGTCGTCGGACACCAGCGCGCCGGTGTCCATCACTTTCTTGGCCGCCATGCCCAGCGGCGTGCCGGCGCTGACCGCTTCGCGCAGCATGTTGCCGGTGGAGACTTGCGGGATGCCGTAGTGCTTGCACAGGAACTCGGCCTGCGTGCCTTTGCCGGCGCCGGGCGCTCCCAGAAGAATCATTCTCATCGTGTCCCTCGTCGTGGAGTGATCGCTCGGTCGATTATCGCGGTTGCGCGTACAGCTTCCTGACACGCGCCAGGTCTTCGGGCGTGTCCACGCCCGGACCCGGCGCATGCCGGGTCACATGAACGGCGATGCGCTCGCCGTGCCACAGCACGCGCAGTTGTTCAAGGGCTTCGGTGGTTTCCAGCGGCGCCTGGGGCAATGACGGAAATCGGCGCAGGAAGCCGGCCCGGTAAGCGTACAGGCCGACGTGGCGAAGCGCCGGCGGCTCGTGCGGCAGGGCCACGCTGCCTTTTGCGCTGCCATCGCGCCACCAGGGCACAGGTGCCCGGCTGAACAGCAGCGCGCGCGACTGTGCATCGAGCACGACCTTGACGACATTCGGATTCTGGTAGTCGGCGAGGTCGTGGATGGCATGGGCCACGGTGGCCATCACGCAGTCGCTGCGCCGGCCCAACAGCGCGGCACAGGCATCGAGCAGTGCCGGCTCGATCAGCGGCTCGTCGCCTTGCAGGTTGACGACCACGGCGTCTGCGTCCAGGCCGAGCAGCGTGCAGGCTTCAGCCAGGCGGTCGCTGCCGCTGGCGTGGTCGGCGCGTGTCATCAGCGCCTGCACGCCATGCTGTCGGCAGGCCTGCACGATCGATTCGTGGTCCGTCGCCACCACCACCTCGCGCGCGCCCGACAGCGCCGCCCGCTGCGCCACGCGCACCACCATCGGCGCGCCGCCGATGTCGGCCAATGGTTTGTCCGGCAGGCGCGTCGAAGCCAGGCGCGCCGGAACAACGACCGTGAACGTCATGGCTCTTGCGTTTCTGGATCGTAGGGCTCGGCCTGGCCTTCGAGCATCACCGGGATGCCGTCGCGGATCGGGAACGCCAGCCGATCGGCGTGGCAGGCCAGTGCGCTGGGTCGATTCTCGGCGTCGCGCAGCATCACCAGCTTGCCCTTGCACAGCGGGCAGACGAGCAGTTCGATCAGGCGGTGGTCAATGGCGGCCATGAGGTGGTGCGGCTCGGTGGATTCGGGAACAGGCGTTTGATCGCTGCGGCAAAGCCGAGGTCGAACTCGAAGTCTAAGGGCGCGACCCAGATTCGCGTGCTGCCCAGTTGTTCCACGCGCAGCTTGACCGCGTCCTTCTCGGTCATCACGACATCACGGGTGCCCTCGGGCCAGGGCAGCGTGTCGAACGCATGGTGGTCGGGCAGCGGCAGCGGCGTGAAGACGAGACCCTGATCGCGCAGCTGCGCAAAAAAACGCTGCGGCGACGCAATGCCTGCGGCGGCGACGACGTTGCGGCCCGCCAAGGCCTGCCAGCTGTCGGCCAGCGGGGCGTGGCCGCAGCGCCAGTCGTCGAGGCTGAGCACACCGGCCAGGCGGCGAGTGGCCATCCAACCAGGCAGCGCCATCGTCGGCTGCGGCGCGTTGTAGAGGATCAGCGTGTCTGGCGGCAACACCAGCGGCAGGCGCTCGCGCAGCGGACCGGCCGGCAGCCGCAAGCCATTGCCGACGCCGCGCTCGTCGAAGACGATGACCTGCGCGTCGCGCGCCAGTCGGTGGTGCTGCAGACCGTCGTCGGAGATGACGATGTCCACCGTCGGATGCTCGCGGCGCAGCATGCGCGCCGCAGCAACGCGGTTGCGCCCCACCACCACCGGCGCATCGGTGCGCAGATGGATCAGCAGCGGTTCGTCGCCGCACTCGGCGGCTGTGCTGTCCGCGCGCACGGACAGCACACCGCCCGAGGTGCGGCCATAGCCGCGCGAAATCACGCCGGGTGTCCAGCCGAAGGCGCGCAGCAGTTTCACCAGCGCGATCACCGTCGGCGTCTTGCCGGCGCCGCCGACCACGACGTTGCCGACCACGATCACCGGCACATCGAGTCGCCGTGGCCAGGTCAAGGTCTTGCGCAGCTGCGCCAGCGTCGCGTACGCCCAGCTCAACGGGAGAAGGCGCCGCGCCAGCGCATTTGGCGGCGCCTGCCACCACGCTGCCTGCAGCGTGTCGGCAAAGCCGCTGGCAGCGACTGTGTCGGAATCGCCCGCCAAGGTCGGTCGAACGAGACGTCAGCGCGCGGCAGCGCCGTCGGCCGTCTGAGCGGCGAACGTGAGCCGCGGCAGGCCGGCCCGGCGCGCGGCATCGAGCACGTTGATGACCGTCTGATGCGCCGCCGTGGCATCGGCCGAGACGATCACCACCGGGTCTTTCTGGTCCTTGGCGGCAGCCGTCATGGCGGCGCTCAGCACATTGACGTCGCGCCCATCGACGGCCTGGCGATTGACGGCGTAGCGCCCATCGGCGGCCACGGAAACGATGATTTCGCCTGGCCGGTCGCGCAGCTTGTCGGCATCGGCCGCGGGCAGCGTGAGCTCCAGCTCGGTGAATTTGGAGTACGAGGTCGACAGCATCAGGAAGATCAGCACCACCAGCAGAACATCGATGAAGGCGATCAGGTTGATCTCCGGCTCTTCGGGCCGCGGCTTGCGGAAATTCATGGCGCGGTTCCCGCCGCAGCGGATTTGCGCACCGCAAAGCGCATCAGGTGAGGCACCAGGCGTTCTGCGGCCTGCTCCATGTCGACGGTGTATTCATCGACACGGCCGCGGAAGAAGCGATAGAACATCAGCGACGGAATCGCGATCATCAAGCCGAAGGCGGTGTTGTACAGCGCGATCGAGATGCCGTGGGCGAGCTGCGCGGGGTTGGAACCGCCGGTGGGCGATTGCGAGCCGAAGATTTCGATCATGCCGACCACGGTGCCAAACAGGCCCATCAACGGCGCCGCGGTGGCCACGGTGCCAAGGGTGTTCAGGTAGCGCTCGAGACGGTGCACCATGACCCGGCCAGCGTTCTCGAAGACCAGGCGCAGCGTGTCTTCGCTCAAACGCGGCTCGGCCACCACAGCACGCAAACCGGCCGCGAGCACGCCGCCGAGCGACGAACTGCCGGCGAGCTTGTTGATGACATCGGGCGACGGCAGGCTGGTGCGCGTCAGTCCGACGACTTCGTCGAGCAGCTTGTCGGGTGCGACACGCCCGCGACGCAACATCAGCGAGCGTTCGATGACCAAGGCCAGGCCGACGATGGACAGGACGATGAGTGGCCAGATCGGCCAGCCGGCCGCTTGAATGATCGAAAACAAAGGCGGTTCCCGTGAGTGAGTTTGACAACGGCGCTAGAGTGCAACGTTGCGGCAGCATGGCAAAGCGCGGCGATTATGGTCCCTGTGACGGGCCGCGGGGCTCGGTGTCGCGGCGGCCGGGCCCTCATGCTGCGCCGGTAGTGACGGGCTCGACGGCACGAGCCACGCCGTTTCATTCGCCAAGCCTGTGGACAACTATGTGCGTAATCGGCGCCTGAGCGCTCCAGCAACGCTTGAATACAAGCGCCGGCACGGCGTTGCACAAACATTGGGCATGAAAAAATCCTTTAATAACAATCACTTGCACGAGTATCCCTGGCTTTGCGGGGGTGTTTGCCGGCGCGCGCCCTGTCTGGGGGCGGCTGTGGAGCACTCGGGCCGCACTGGTGGCGGCGCGGCCCGTGGTTGACGCCACCAGCGGGACCGCGGCGTCTCGCGCCTGGAGCGTCGCGGCGCTGCTCGTCGCCGTCAGTGACGCGCTGGCGGCGCGCTTCGGGGCCTGCACGGTCCAGGGCGAACTGTCGGGCTTCACACGTGCTGCGAGCGGCCATTGCTACTTCACATTGAAAGACGCTGAAGGCGCTGCGGCAGCGCTGCGCTGCGCGATGTTTCGCCGCGCAGCGTCGCTGCTCGACTTCGCGCCGCGCGACGGACAGCATGTCGAGCTGCGAGGCCGCATCGCCGTCTACGAGCCGCGCGGCGAGATGCAGTTCGTGGCCGAGTCGATGCGCCCGCTCGGTGCCGGCTCGCTGTATGAGCAGTTCCTGCTCCTCAAGGCCAAGCTCGAAGGCGAGGGCCTGTTCGATGCGGCGCGCAAGCGCACGCTGCCGGCCTTTGCACATCGCGTCGGCATCGTCACCTCGCTGGCCGGAGCGGTGCTGCACGACATGCTGACGACGCTGGCTCGACGCGCACCCCAGGTCGAGGTGCTGGTCTATCCGTCGCTGGTGCAGGGCGGCGAAGCGCCTGCGGCGCTGTTGCAGGCACTTGGTGCCGCGGCGCGGCGCAACGAGGTCGAGGTGCTGATCGTCGCCCGCGGCGGCGGCTCGATCGAAGATCTGTGGGCCTTCAATGACGAGCGGGTCGTGCGCGCCGTAGCTGCGATGCCGATGCCGGTGGTCAGCGGCGTTGGCCATGAAACCGACGTCACCCTGTGCGACTTTGCCGCCGACGTACGCGCGGCCACACCGACAGCGGCGGCCGAGCTCGTGGCGCCCGAGCGCGATGTCTTGCTTGTTGCGCTGGCGCAGACGGCGCGCCGCTTGCAGCGCAGTGTGGCGAGCCGCATGGAGACACAAGCGCAGCGTCTGGACCGCATGGCGCTGCAGTTGGCACGCCCGGGCCAAGCCGTGTCGCGGGCCCAGCAGCAGTTGCAGACATTGGCGTATCGCCGCGAGCGCGCCTTGGGCCGCATGCTCGAGGGCCTGGCCATCAGACCCATGCGACTTCGAGAACTGTGGCAGCGTGCCATCACCGCGCGCGTGCACGCCGAACGATCGCGACTGGCCGCCATCGGTGGCCGGCTCGGCTCGCTCGACCCGACGCGTGTCCTGGCCCGCGGTTACGCCTTCGTGCTCGACGAGCGGCAGCGCCCGGTGACCTCGGTATGCAGCGTCAGCGCGGGTCAGGCGCTGGCGCTGCGCTGGCACGACGGCACGGCCAAGGTGCGTGTCGAAGACCAATGACCTGCCTGGCTGCCCCGGCTGGCCGGCGTGCCTAGAATCACTGTTCTCCCGACACAACACAGGACACGCTCATGGAACACACCCTGCCGCCGCTGCCGTTTCCGATCGACTCGCTCGCGCCGCACTACAGCAAGGAAACGCTCGAGTTCCATCACGGCAAGCACCACAACGCCTACGTGGTCAACCTCAACAACCTGCAGAAGGGCACCGAGTTCGAATCGATGACGCTCGAAGACATCGTCAAGAAGTCGTCCGGCGGCGTCTACAACAACGCTGCGCAGATCTGGAACCACACCTTCTTCTGGAACTGCATGAAGCCCGCTGGCGGCGGCGAGCCGGGTGGCGCATTGGCCACGGCGATCAACAAGAAGTGGAGCAGCTACGCAGCCTTTCGCGAGGCCTTCGTCAAGAGTGCCGTCGGCAACTTCGGCTCGGGCTGGACCTGGCTGGTGAAAAAGGCCGACGGCAGCGTCGACATCGTCAACACCGGCGCGGCCGGCACGCCGCTGACCACGGCCGACAAGGCGCTGCTCACGGTCGACGTGTGGGAACACGCGTATTACATCGACTACCGCAACCTGCGTCCGAAGTATGTCGAGACCTTCGTCGACAAGCTGGTGAACTGGAGCTTTGCCGAGAAGAATTTCGGCTGATCGAGCCCGGCCCGAGCACAGGCCCGCCGATGCGGGCTTTTTCGTTGCCGACGTCTACTGGCGCGCCGTGAACAGCTTGCCAGAGAGTTTGGCGCCGGGCTTGACGCCGCGTTTGGCAAACCAGCCCTGGTTCATCTCCAGCACATAGCGCACCGGCTTGTCCGAGCAGTGGCTGTCGAGTGTCTGCGGTTTCATTTCGTCGACGTTGACCACGGTACCGTCTTCGGCCAGGAAGGCGATCGACAGTGGCAGCAGGGTGTTCTTCATCCAGAAGCACTGCACCGAAGGCTGCTCGAAGACGAACAACATGCCCTCGTGCTGCGCCATTTCCTTGCGGTGCATCAGGCCGGTGGCGCGTTGCTCAGGGCTGGTGGCCACTTGCGCGCGGATGTTGTGCATGCCAGCCTGCAGTTGCACTACCGGCAGATTCAGTTGTGGCGTCTCCTCGGCACGAGCGGCCAGGGCGGCAATAGCCATCAATGCGGCGATGGCAAGGCGATAGGTCAAACTCATGGTCTGGGCAATGAACTGGTCGGCGGATTATCGGTTGACACGTTCAACGCCGAGTCGCGATTGCCGTGCACACGAGAAAGGTAGCCCATCATGAGTGTTGTTCCCTCGACATGCGATCTTTGCGATGCCCATGAGCGTGACGCGGGCGACACGTCGCTGCGCGTGCTGCCGCCGCTGTTTCGCGCCTTCGGCGGCAGGGTGGCCTTCCAGGGGCCTGCGGCCACCTTGCAGTGCTTCGAAGACAACTCGCAGGTGCGCACCGCGCTGGAAGAGCCGGGCGCGGGACGTGTGCTGGTGATCGACGGCGGCGCCTCGCTGCGTTGCGCACTCGTCGGAGGCAACCTGGCCGTCCTCGGCGCCAACAACGGTTGGGCCGGCATCGTCGTCGATGGTTGCGTGCGAGACCACGCGGAGCTGGCGGCGGCGGCGATCGGCATCTGCGCGTTGGCGCTGCACCCGCGTCGCTCCGAAAAGCGCGGCGAAGGGCGGCGCAATGTGCCCATCCGCGTGCAAGGCGTGGCCGTGCGTCCCGGCGAATGGATCGTGGCCGATGCCGATGGGCTGATTGTGCTCGACAAGGCGCCGTGATGAAGGCCAAAGGGCGCGTGTCGTCGTCACCGCCGCCGGACGATGCCAGCGAAGCCATCGCTCGCCATTGCCGCCGCCTCGTCACCAAACGCGCGATGTTTGCCGCCGGCGTGGCCATGGTGCCCGTGCCCGGACTCGACTGGGTCACCGATGTCGGTGTGCTGGTCAAGCTGCTGCCCGAAATCAACCGTGCCTTCGGTCTGACGCCCGAGCAGATCGAGCGCCTGGCGCCTGACCGCAAACTCGTCGTCTACAAGACCATCAGCGCCGGCAGCGGCATGGTGGTGGGGCGCATCGTCACGCGCGAGCTGGTGATCCGACTGCTCAAGGTGGTGGGTGTGCGACTGACCACGCAGCAGGTCGCCAAGTTCGTGCCGATCGCGGGCCAGGCGGTCTCGGCCATGCTGACCTTCGGCGCGCTGAAGTATGTCTGCGAGCAGCACATCCGCCAGTGCCAGGCCGTTTCGCGCCAGTTGGCGCTGCCGGCGCCCGACATTCCGCTGGCCGAGAGGGTGGACCGCTAGGGCACGTTTGAATGTCAACACACCCTAGAATGCGAGCCTCGTCGGGGTGTAGCGCAGCCTGGTAGCGCAACTGCTTTGGGAGCAGTAGGTCGCGAGTTCGAATCCCGCCACCCCGACCACCTTCTCGCGAGCCCGCTGCAACTGCCCGTAGCTCAACTGGATAGAGCACCAGCCTTCTAAGCTGGGGGTCGCAGGTTCGAGTCCTGCCGGGCAGGCCATTCAAGGATCCCCGGCTGGCGACGCAACGAGCAGGCTCACCGACGCGGCGAGTCTTTCTTTCGTGAACGCTTGGCGGCCGTCTTTGCCGGGCGCGCCGTCGAGCGTTTTGCCTTGGGCTTGAGGATCAGGCGTTCGAGTTCGTCGAAGGCCTCGCCGGTGTAGACGGCAATGCGCTGCATGTGCGGCAACGTGCTGTGGCAGCCGGTGAAACCGAAGGCCATGCTGCCGGCATAACTCTGGCAGGTGATGTTGATCGCCTGACCGTGCGTGACGACGGACACCGGGTAGTTGGCCAGCAGCTCGGCACCACGAAAGTACAGCGGTTTGTCGGGGCCGGGCACGTTGGAGATCGTGATGTTGAACACTGGTCGCATGCGCCCACCGAGGCCGGTGAGCAGGGCCAGGATGGTCGGCGCCATCAGCGCAATCGTGTACTGGGTCATCGCCGCGCGCGGCAGGCTCTGCACATGCGACTTGGCGGCTTGCACCGAAGCACTGATTGCGGCCAGGCGCTGCAGCGGGTCTTCGATGTCTGTGCCCAGCGTGGCAATGATGAAGGTGATGGCATTGCCCGTGTTCTCGTCGTCCTTGGGCCTGACCGAGACTGGAATGCCGGCGGTGAGCGTGCCGTCAGGCAGGTCGCCGCTGTCTTCGAGGAAGCGGCGCAGCGCGCCGCCACACATGGCCAGCACGAGGTCGTTGAGCGTGCAGTCGGCGGCGGCGGCAAGCGTTTTCATGCGCTCCAGCGAAAACCGCTGCGTCGCAAATCGACGCTTCGATCGCACGCGGCCGTTGATCGTCGCTCCCGGCGCGCCGAACGGGATGCGCAGGTCGGTGTCGACATCCGTGGTGATGCGCAGCATCTTGCCGAAGGCCAGCAACAACTGCGGCACCGTGCCGACCTGGCCGCGCAACGCACCAATGGCGCCGGCCATGGCGTTGGCAAAGGTCGGCGCCTTGGTGTCGCGCTCCGGCTTCGCTGCGGCGCCTTTGCGAGACGACAGGCCCGTGGCCCAGAACGGTGGCATGTCGAGGCTCTTGCCAGGCTCGGCGCTCATCAGCCGCTGCAGCAGCTTCATGCCGCTGACGCCATCGATCAGCGAGTGGTGCATCTTCATGTACATCGCGAAGCGCCCGCCCTCCAGGCCCTCGATCAGCGTGCACTCCCAGGGCGGTCGCGACAAGTCCAGCGGCTGGCTGTGCAGGCGGGCGATCAGTTCACCGAGTTCGCGTTCGCCTCCCGGGTAAGGCAGCGCGGTGTGGCGCAGGTGCGCTTCCAGATCGATCTCATCGTCTTCGACCCAGTAGTGCACGGGGCTCTTCAGGATCGACGACTTGAGCTTGCGGTTCCACGGTGCTTCGAAGTGGCGGTGCTTGCGGAAGTCCGCCATCAGTCGGCGCAGGAAATCAGGCGGCGCCTTGTCCGGCAGCTTGAAGGGCATCAACGCGCCCACATGCATCGGCGTCTCGCGTGATTCGGTGTAGAGCCAGGAGGCGTCGAGCGGATTCAGGCGGATCGTCGTGGTCATCTTGTGATCCCGGAATGAAAATGGGCCGGCATTTGCCGGCCCATTGAGTGTGGCGCAACTCGGCGCGTTTTCACATCCGCTTGACTTCCACCGGCCGCGCATCGGCGGCGCTGCCGGCGTTGATCTGCTCGGGTTTCTTCAGTAGCCGCTGATGACGAGCGTGCCGCTGTCGGTCTTCGCTGCAGTAGCCGGCGCGGGAATCGGTGCGGCCGCTGCGATCGTCGTTGCCGCGGGCGCCGGCGCGGCCGTCACCACCGGTGTGCCATGCGAATTCGCGCCCGTCGTCGTCGCGGTCACCGGCAGCAGCGGCACGATCAGCAGTGCCACGATGTTGATGATCTTGATCAGCGGATTGACCGCCGGGCCGGCCGTGTCCTTGTACGGGTCGCCCACCGTGTCGCCGGTGACGGCGGCCTTGTGAGCCTCGCTGCCCTTGCCGCCGTGGTTGCCGTCTTCGATGTATTTCTTGGCGTTGTCCCAGGCGCCGCCACCGGTGCACATCGAAATGGCGACGAACAGCCCGGTGACGATGGTGCCCATCAGCAGGCCACCGAGCGCGGCCGGGCCGAGCAACAGGCCAACCAGGATCGGCACCACCACCGGCAGCAGCGACGGGATCATCATCTCCTTGATCGCAGCCTTGGTCAGCATGTCGACAGCGGTGCCGTACTCGGGCTTGCCGGTGCCTTCCATGATGCCTTTGATCTCCTTGAACTGGCGGCGCACTTCGACCACCACCGCGCCCGCAGCGCGGCCGACGGCTTCCATCGCCATGGCGCCGAACAGGTAAGGAATCAGGCCGCCGATGAACAGGCCGACGATGACTCTTGGATTGCTCAGATCGAAGCTCACGTCAATGCCGCGGCCCGCGAGCGAGTGCGTGTAGTCGGCGAACAGCACCAGCGCGGCCAAGCCGGCCGAGCCGATGGCGTAGCCCTTGGTCACGGCCTTGGTGGTGTTGCCAACGGCGTCGAGCGGGTCGGTGATGTCGCGCACGCTTTTCGGCAGATCGGCCATTTCGGCGATGCCGCCGGCGTTGTCGGTGATCGGGCCGTAGGCGTCGAGCGCGACGACGATGCCGGCCATGCTCAACATTGACGTTGCGGCCACCGCGATGCCGTACAGGCCGGCGAGTTGATAGGACGCCAGGATCGCAATGCAGACGAAGATCACCGGCCAGGCGGTCGAGCGCATCGAGACCCCGAGACCGGCGATGATGTTGGTGCCGTGTCCCGTGGTCGAGGCCTGCGCGATGTGTTGCACCGGCTTGAACTGCGTGCCGGTGTAGTACTCGGTGATCCAGACCATCGCCGCAGTCAGCACCAGGCCGACAGCGCAGGCGCCGAACAGCTTCAGGTGCGTGCCCGCGCCCAGTGCGTCGGCGGGCATGACGGCGACGGTGACGAAGTAGAACGCGATCAGCGACAGCACGCCTGCGACAGCCAGGCCCTTGTACAGCGCCGGCATGACGTTCTTCATGCCGGGGCTGGCCTTGACGAAGCTGCAACCGATGATCGACGCAATGATCGACACGCCGCCGAGCAGCAGTGGGTACATCACCGCGGCCATCGGTGCGGCGGTGACGACCAGCGCGCCGAGCGCCATGGTGGCGATCAGCGTCACGGCATAGGTCTCGAACAGGTCGGCGGCCATGCCTGCGCAGTCGCCGACGTTGTCGCCGACGTTGTCGGCAATCACTGCCGGGTTGCGCGGATCGTCTTCAGGAATGCCGGCTTCGACCTTGCCCACCAGGTCGGCGCCGACGTCGGCGCCCTTGGTGAAGATGCCGCCGCCCAGGCGCGCGAAGATCGAGATCAGCGAGGCGCCGAACGCGAAGCCGAGCATCGGCTTCAACACCGAGGCCAGGCTCTTGTCCGGCGTGTACTGGCCGTTCAAGACGGTGAACCAGAAGAACAGGCCGACACCGAGCAGGCCCAGGCCGACCACCAGCATGCCGGTGATGGCACCGCCTTTGAAAGCGACATCGAGCGCCGGGCCGATGCCTTTGGTGGCTGCCTGTGCGGTCCGCACATTGGCGCGCACCGAAACGTTCATGCCGATGAAGCCGCATGCGCCCGACAGCACCGCGCCGAGGACGAAGCCGGACGCGGTGGTGCCGTCGAGGAAGACGGCGATCAGGATGGCGAGCACCACACCAACAACGGCGATGGTCTTGTACTGGCGCGCCAGGTAGGCAGCGGCACCTTGCTGGATTGCGCCTGCGATCTCCTGCATGCGGGCATTGCCCGCGTCCTGCTTGAGGATCCAGCTGCGCTGGAAGAATCCGTACAACACAGCGGCAACACCGCAAGCCAGCGCCAAATACAGCGCCATGGTCGTTTGCATGAAGATCGCTCCTTCCAAGCTTTGTCTGAGATTTGCTTCTTGATGGATAGCCGGCAAGTCCGGTACAACCCAGGATGCTAAGCGATCACCATGACGCCTCGGCCCCTGTGTTTTCCCCGCGCCACACGCGGCGTCAGTGCGCCGCAAGGCTGCGCCCTAGAATGCGGGTATTCCCTGCTTAGAGAAGAACGACATGAGCCTGCACAACGTCACCGCCGGCAACAAGGCGCCCGACGAATTCAACGTGATCATCGAGATCCCGATGAATGCCGATCCGATCAAGTACGAAGTCGATGAAGACAGCGGCGCCCTGTTCGTCGATCGCTTCATGGGCACTGCCATGCACTACCCGTGCAACTACGGCTACATCCCGCAGACGCTGGCCGACGACGGCGACCCGGTGGACGTGCTGGTGATCACCCCGGTGCCGCTGATTCCGGGCGTGGTCTGCGCGTGCCGGCCCCTGGGCATCCTGAAGATGGAAGACGAGGCCGGCGGCGACAACAAGCTGATCGCGGTGCCGACCGACAAGCTGCTGCCGATCTACACGCAATGGAAGGCCCATACGGACTTGAACCCCGCGCGGCTCAAGACCATTCAGCACTTCTTCGAGCACTACAAGGATCTCGAGGAGGGCAAGTGGGTCAAGGTGCTGGGCTGGGACGGCCCTGAAGGCGCCAGACAGGAAGTGCGTGACGGCATGGCGGCCTGGATCAAGCGTCTGAACAAGCGCAGCGGCGCTGATCGGCGGTCTACGAAGGCTTGAACGGGTTTCGCTCGTTCAGTTCATCGATGTAGTTTTCGACGCCTGAGCCTTCGCGGGCCAGGAAGTCTTCGACAGCTGTGGCGAAGCGGCCGTCGGCCAGCCAATGCGCTGACCAGGTCCGAATCGGCAACAAGCCTCGCGCCATCTTGTGTTCACCCTGTGCGCCGCCTTCAAAACGCTGATAGCCGTGGGCGATGCACCAGGCCAGCGGCTGGTAGTAGCAGGCTTCGAAATGCAGGCACGGCACATAAGCCGTCGCGCCCCAGTAGCGGCCGTAGGCGACGCGCCGTTGCGGATCGAGCGCGATCAACGAAACGGCCATAGGCTGCTGCTCGCGGCTGGCAACGAACATGAGCCAATGCGCCGGCATCGTGCGCGCCATCTCGGCAAAAAAGGCCCGCGTGAGGTACGGCGTGGAGTGGTGCGCGCGGTAGGTCAGTTCGTAGCAACGGTAGAAGAAGTCCCACAGATCCTCGCTGATCGCAGCGCCCTCGTGCACTTGGAAGGTGACGCCGGCGTCGGCGACACGCCGCCGCTCCTGGGCGATTTTCTTGCGCTTGTCGCGCTGCAGGCTGGTGGTGAAAGCCGCGAAGTCGCGGTAGGGCTCGGGCTCGCGCTGCGTCCAGTGGAACTGCACGTTCTCTCGCAACATCCAGCCGGCTTGCTCGAAGGCGATGCGATCGGCAGGCGAGAAGAAGAGGAAGTGCGCCGACGACAACCTGGCCTCGCGCGCGAACTGCAGCACGCTTCGCAGCAACCATGCACGTGACTCGGCATCGCGCGCCAGCAGCCGCGAGCCGGGCACCGGCGTGAACGGCACTGCGCCGAGCAGCTTGGGGTAGTAGTGCAGTCCATGCCGGTGGTAAGCGTCGGCCCAGGCCCAATCGAACACATACTCGCCGTACGAATGCTCCTTCAGGTACAGGGCGCATGCGGCCAGCAGTTCACCGTTGCGCTGCACCGTGAGCCAGCTCGTTGTCCATCCGGTGGCCGCGCTGGCGCTGCCTGATGCATCCAACGCCGCGAGATACTCGTGACGCATGAAGGGCGTGGGTGCATCTTGCATCGTCAGCAAGCTGTTCCATGCTGCAGCGTCGATCTCGCGCGGATCGTCGATCACGCGCACTACCGCCTCGTCGGCCACGGCCTCAGTGGCCATGGCTGGCCTTGCGATCGACGGGCAAGAGTGGGCAACCCTGCGGGCGCTGGTCTGTCCCCGGCTGTTGGCGCGAGCTATATTCAATGCGCACGAATTTCCTTCCGACAATCCGAGGACACCTTCCGGCCGGTCATTGCCATGCTGATCGACTCATGACACACGACTTCAAAGTCAAGGCGTTCATTCCGTTCGTCGTGATGCGAGAGGCCGCCGCAGCGCTTCGACGTCGCCTCAAGCGCCATCTGTTCTACGCCAAGTTCGCGGCCTACCCGACATTGGCCGAGCGCACTGGACCGGCCAAACCGCGGCCGCGGGTGCTGGCGGCAGTCGTGCACATCACGTCGCAACACGAGCATGACGACCGCGACGCCGCGGCGGTGAAAGTGGAGCGCCTGGTGGCGACACTCGATGGCTTGCTGTGCTCGTTTGCCCATTGCGATTTGACCGTGTTGATCGTGACCATGACCGGGCGCCATGTGGTTCATTTTCTGCCAGACCACCTGAGCAGCATCGTCGAGCTGCATTTGGTCGAGGGCGGCGACCCGATGTTCATCGGATTTCCGGCTCAGGATGCCCTGATCGCTCGCCGCGAAGCGCACGATTGGTTTGTCTTTCTCGAGGACGATATCGAAATCCGCGACTCGGCGTTCCTGGACAAGGTGTCGCGCTTTTGTGCCTTGCCCGGCATGGAGCATTGCGTTTTGATGCCCAACCGCTACGAATACGTGCACAGGGTCAAGCGCTACATTGACCTGACCCACCTTGCCGACATGATTGAGTGGAACCGGCTGTCGCGAATCAAGCACGATGACAATGTCATGGCCGAATGCGTGAACCCGCACACAGGCATGTATTGCCTGTCGCGCGCGCAGATCGACAGGCTCGTGGCCAGTGGCCGCGAGTGGCGCGGGCGTGACATGTTTGGTGGACCGCGCGAGTCTGCAGCCACCTTCAACCTGCTCGAGTGCTTCAGGCTGTACAAACCCCATCCCGACAACTTCTACTACCTGGAAGTGCGCCACGTCGACTCGAAGTACTCGCTCATGCACCCTGAAGTGACGTCATACACCTTCACCGCCATCGCCAACCAGCGCGTGGCTGCGCAATGACGCCGATGCCTTTGTCGGCCGCCATGATGCGTAGCGTGGAGCCGGCTGTGCCGATGGTCCTGAACCCAGGTGGTAAACCGTGCTGACCGTTGCCCTGGCCCAGATCAATGCCACCGTCGGCGACATCGACGGCAACGCCCGCAAGATCATCGACGCCGCGCGCCATGCCCACGCGCAGGGCGCGGCCCTGGTCGTTGCGCCCGAGCTTGCGCTGACCGGCTATCCGCCCGAGGACTTGTTGCTGCGCCCTGCCTTCATGCGCGCTTGCGCGGCGGCCCTGGCGGCCATGGCGGCGGAGTTGGCGGCGTGCCAAGGTTTGCACGTGCTGGTCGGTCATCCGCACCAGTTCGGGCCGCACGGCGACCTCAGAACCAAGTCGACATCGCAGCCGCTGCGCTTCAACGCCGCATCCGTGCTCGTCGGTGGTCGCATCGGCGGTACCTATTGCAAACGCGAACTCCCGAACTACCAAGTCTTCGATGAGCGGCGCTATTTTGCCTCCGGGCGTGACGCCGATCATTCGCCCTTGGTGTTCGAGGTCGCCGGTACGCGCGTGGGCGTGCTGATTTGCGAGGACGCCTGGTTCGACGAGCCCGGCCAGGCAAGCAAGGCCGCCGGCGCTCAGGTGCTGGCGGTGCTCAACGCCTCGCCCTTCCACTTGGGCAAGGCCGAGGAGCGCGAGGCGCGCATGACCGAGCGCGCGCGCGCCACCGGCTTGCCGGTGCTGTTCTCGCACTTGAGCGGCGGTCAGGACGAAGTGGTGTTCGACGGCGCCTCGTTTGCCGTCGATGCTACGGGCATGGTGTGCATGCGCGCGCCGAGCTTCGAAGAGTTGGTCGCCCTGGTGCAGGTCGATGGGGCGTTGGTGCGAGGCGACGTGACAGCGCTGCCGTCGCTCGAGGCCCAGGCCTGGCAGGCGCTTGTCGTCGGCGTGCGTGACTACCTCGGCAAGAACGGTTTTCCGGGCGCGATCATCGGTTTGTCGGGCGGCATCGACTCTGCCCTCGTGCTGGCCGTGGCCGTCGATGCGCTCGGCGCCGACAAGGTGCGTTGCGTGATGATGCCCTCGCCCTATACGGCCGAGATCTCGTGGGTCGATGCGCGCGACATGGCCAGGCGGTTGAACGTGCAGTACGACGAGATCTCCATTGCGCCGATGTTCGATGTCTTTCGCGCAGCGCTGGCGCCGCAATTCACGGGACTGGCCGAAGACACCACCGAGGAAAACATCCAGGCCCGCATCCGCGGCACGCTGTTGATGGCGCTGTCGAACAAGACCGGCCGCATCGTCCTGACCACGGGCAACAAGAGTGAAATGGCCACCGGCTACTGCACCTTGTATGGCGACATGGCAGGGGGCTTCGCCGTCATCAAGGACGTGTCCAAGACGCTGGTCTATCGGTTGGCACGCTGGAAGAACCAGCAGGGTGCGCAAGTCATTCCCGAGCGCATCATCACGCGAGCGCCGTCGGCCGAGTTGCGCGCCGATCAGACCGACCAGGACAGCCTGCCACCTTACGATGAACTCGATGCGATCCTGGCGCGCTACATGGAAGAAGACCAGAGCGTCGAGGACATCGTCGCAGCCGGCTTCGACCGGGCGACGGTGGAGCGGGTGACGCGGCTGATCAAGCTCAACGAGTACAAGCGCCGCCAGGCGCCGGTGGGCATCCGCATCACGCATCGCGCCTTCGGCCGCGACTGGCGCTATCCCATCACGTCGAAGTTCCGTGCTTAAATTCGTGCAACGCAAGCCGGAGTGCCCGACATGAAGCAAATCACCGCGATCATCAAGCCGTTCAAACTCGAAGAGGTGCGCGAGGCGCTTGCTGACGTTGGCGTCTCGGGTTTGACCGTTACCGAGGTCAAGGGTTTCGGCCGGCAGAAGGGTCACACCGAGCTGTACCGCGGTGCGGAGTATGTCGTCGACTTCCTGCCGAAGGTCAAAGTCGAGGTGGTGGTCAAGGACAGCGACGTGGACCGTTGTGTCGAGTCCATCGTCAAGGCCGCCAAGACAGGAAAGATCGGTGACGGCAAGATTTTCGTCGTGCCGGTCGAACAGGTGGTGCGCATCCGTACCGGTGAAACGGACGAATCGGCGATCTGACGGGCGATCAGATCTTCGAGTAGTCGTCCGGCGCCGTTGCCTTCGCGGCGGCGACGCGAACACGGTCCAGCAGCCGCGCGGGTTCGGTATCCACCAGCAGCGCATTGAACTGCGCGTCGGAGACGAAACCCCGCGCGTGCGTGACGCGTGTGAATTCGAGCAGGGCGTCGTAGTAGCCATCGACATTGAGCAGCGCCACCGGCTTGTCGTGGTAGCCGAGTTGCTGCCACGACCACACCTCGTAGAGTTCCTCGAGTGTGCCGATGCCGCCGGGCAGCGAAATGAAGGCGTCGGCGCGCTGGGCCATCAACTGCTTGCGCTCGTGCATCGTCTGCACAACATGCAACTCGGTCAAGCCCGCATGACTGACCTCGCGGTTCATCAGGGCCTGCGGGATCACGCCGACGACTTGACCACCGGCTGCGAGAACGGCGTCGGCCACGGCGCCCATCAGGCCGACCCGGCCGCCGCCGTAGATCAACGTGTCATTGCCTTGGCCGATCAGTTGCCCGAGCGCTCGCGCTGCATCGGCAAACGCCGGTGAATCGCCAAAGCGCGAGCCGCAATACACGGCCACCGAGAAGGCGCGGCTCATGACAGGAAGAACCTCTGCGCAACGACCATCAACCAGAAGCCGCCGCACAGCAGCAGCGACAGGAAAACGGCGGCGCTCGCGATGTCCTTCGCGCGCTTGGACAGATCGTGCCACTCGAAGGAGACGCGATCGACCACCGCCTCGATGGCCGAGTTGAGCAACTCGACGATGAGGACCAGCACCACGGCACCGACAAGCAGCGCAATTTCGATCGCGTTGCGGCCGAGCCAGTACGCCGTCGGCAGCATGACGATCGCCAACCATGTTTCCTGGCGGAAAGCACTCTCCCCGATGTAGGCCAGCCGCAACCCGTTGCATGAATTGCGCGCCGCGTGGACGACTCGATCGACGCCGGTGCGGCCTTTGAACTCATTGGTCATTGCGGCGATTTTGCCCGCCAAGTGGCCAGCCGCGTGCCGCAAACTGCATCGTGGAAGAATTGCCGTTGCGGGTGCAGGAAGGCGAGCAGCGCATAGGCCACGACACCGACCACCACCAACGAGACGATCTGAGTCGCACTGTGCAGGTTGGCAGCACGTGCGGCCAGCAACGCCGGCGCAAACCAAAGCCAGGCCACCAGGTAGCGCGCCAGCGCCCGTGCCGGGGTCACCGGCGCGCCGCCTGTTGTGACCAGGCGCACATGCCATGCCCGCATGGCCACGGTCTGGCCGCCGCGTGACCAGAAGGTGACGAAGTAGACAGCCAACACGATGAAGACGAGAACCTGCAGGCCGGTCTGTCCCTGCAGTGCGTGGCGCTGTTGCGTCAGCGCGGCATACACCAGGCCGCTGACAAAGACCACACCGAACAGCAGAACACCTTCATAAAGGAAGGCCGCCATTCGCCGAGCCACGCCCGGCGTTGGCAGGCTTGCGGCCTGCGGGGCCTGGCCTGCCACGGTCATTGCGGGTTCTGCGGCTTGCTTTTCTTCCTGGGCTCGGCAGGCGTCGGCGAGCGGCCCGCAGCGCCCTGAGCACCGCGCCGCGGCAGCAGGGTGGCCTCATCGACAAAGCCGGGAGTGGCTGCGACTTTGGGCAGGCCGGCCTGCTGGTGCAGCGGCGGCGCCGTCGGTTTGGAGACCAGGTTGGTGGTCGCTCCGGAGCCGCGTTGCACGACCGTCGGACCGACGGGCCGTGCCGCTGGCGTGGCTGGGGCGCGCACCACGTTGGACTTGACGTTGGCGGCGTCATTGGCCGGTGCGCGCAAGTTGCGCGTGGTCGATTTGTCGTTCGGCCGCGACCGTTCCGCCAGCTCGCGCTTTTGCTCCGGCGACAGTGAGCGATAAGCGTCCCAGCGCTTTTGACGTTCTTCGCGACCGAGCGGGCGAGCTTCCTGGAAGTTCAGCCGTGCGCGCGCGCGGTCTTGTGGCGCCAGCTTTGACCATTCGCCCATGCGCTGCTGCACACGCGCTTTTTCGTCCGGCGGCAGGGTGTCGTAGCGGCTGGCAACTTCGAGCCACTCCTGCTGCTGCGTCGGCGTGACCCGTGTCCAGTCGCGCTCAAGCGGTGCCAGGACGCTGCGCTGCTGCCGGTTCAGGCTGGTCCACTCGGTCTGTGCCTGCGCCAGCGTCGCGGCGGCCATTACCGCCAGCGCGACGAGGAGGGTGCGCGGCACGGGCCTCATTGACGGCGCTCGGCCCTGAGGAATTCGGCAAAGCCCGGATCGCGATAGGCCTCGGGTGGCAGGTCGTCGGTCAGGATTGCGGCATCGACCTCGGCAGCCGCTTCGATTTGCGCCTGCGTGTAGTGGCGATCGATCAGGAACAGGCCGGCCAACAGCAGGGCCAGCGGCAGTACCGATGACAGACGCAGCCACCAGGGCGTGCTGCTGCCGCCATCGTGGCCGCCAAGGGCGGCCGTGCCACCGCCGGCGGAGACCACGCTCGGCGCGGGCGCGCTGCGTCTGGCCGCGCGAGCGAGGTCGAGTGCCTGCCCGCGGGCGACACGCAGCCGTTCCTCGATGTCGCGCCGGGGCATAGCAGCCTGCCGCTCGGTCAGCGCCGCGGCCACTCGCCGGGCAAAGCGCTCCTGCAGCACGTCGCTGCGGCGCTCTCGGCTGAGCTGAGGGGACAGAAGAGGGTTGTATTGGTTCACGGCGAGACTCCCTTGGCACGCAGGGCTTTGGCCAACGCATGAACGGCCCGCGAGCAGTGTGTCTTCACGCTGCCTTGCGAGCATCCCATGACCGCGGCTGTTTCTGCAACATCCAGTTCCTCCCAGTAACGAAGAAGGAAGGCCTCGCGTTGACGGCCGGGCAGCTTGGCGACTTCAGCGTCGATCAATTCGAGAACTTGTTGTCGGCCGACCGTATCGGCGGCACTTTCGGTGGCCACGCGGTCGTTGGACAGGTCGAGCAGCTCGAGCAGGTCGAAATCGCCACCGCCATCATCAGCGCTTTCGAACTCCGACAGGTTGACCAGGACCGCATTGCGGACCTTTTGCCGCCGAAACCAGTCCATCGTCGCGTTGGACAGGATGCGCTGGAAGATCAGCGGCAGCTCTTCGGGCGGCCGGTCGGGATATTTCTCGGCCAGCCGGATCATCGAGTCCTGCACGATGTCCAACGCAGCGTCGTCATTGCGCACGGTGTAGGCCGTGCGCTTGAACGCGCGTTTTTCAACGGTACTCAGAAAGTCGGCAAGTTCTTTGTCGGTCGCCAATGGGCGGCTCTCTTGTAGGGCTGCCCTCTTTGGGGCGCGGATGATTATGTCGCAGCGTTCGCCGGCCGGCCTTGGCGCGCCAGCCGATGTAATAATGCTGCCCCGCACAACGCTATTTTCGGTTCTTGGCCGGGCAGCTCACCAGCGCTCGACCCATCAATCGCGCAGGTTCCACATCCGCCCCACAAGGGTGCGAAGAGGAACACCAATGGTTTTTCGTCAGAGAAATTCTCAAAGGTTCACTACATGGACATGTCTGCCGCGGAAGTCAAACGCGCCGCCTCGGCGCAACCGCCTTCTCACACCCATCCCAACGAGCTCAACGGCTCGGAAATCCTGGTTCGCTGCCTGCAAGCCGAAGGGGTCAAGTACCTCTGGGGCTATCCGGGTGGGGCCGTGCTCTACATCTACGACGCCCTGTACAAGCAGGAAACGATCGAGCACGTGCTGGTGCGCCACGAGCAGGCCGCCATCCACGCGGCCGACGGCTACGCGCGCGCCACGGGCGACGTTGGCGTGGCGCTCGTCACCTCCGGGCCCGGCGTGACCAACGCTGTCACCGGCATTGCGACCGCCTACATGGACTCGATTCCGATGGTGATCGTGACCGGCCAGGTGCCGACACCGGCCATCGGCCTCGATGCTTTCCAGGAGTGCGACACGGTGGGTATCACGCGCCCCATCGTCAAGCACAACTTCCTGGTCAAGGACGTCCGGGAGCTGGCGCTGACGATGAAAAAAGCCTTCCACATTGCGCGCACCGGCCGCCCCGGGCCGGTGGTGGTGGACATCCCGAAAGATGTTTCCCTGAAGGCGGCGCCGTTTTCGTACCCCGCGCACATCGAGATGCGCTCGTACAACCCGGTGAAAAAGGGCCACGGCGGGCAGATCCGCAAGGCGGTGCAATTGCTGCTTGGCGCCAAGCGGCCCTACATCTACACGGGCGGCGGCGTCATCCTGGGCGAAGCCTGTGCCGAGCTGCGCGAGCTGGTGCACCTGCTCGGTTTCCCCTGTACCAACACGCTGATGGGCCTGGGTGCCATCGACGCGATGGACCCGCAGTTTCTCGGCATGCTCGGCATGCACGGCACCTATGAAGCCAACATGACGATGCAGCACTGTGATGTGCTGCTGGCCGTCGGTGCTCGCTTCGACGACCGGGTGATCGGCAACCCCAGGCATTTCGCCTCGGTCGAGCGCAAGATCATTCATGTCGATATCGATCCCTCGTCGATCTCCAAGCGCGTGCGCGTCGATATCCCGATCGTCGGCGATGTCAAGGACGTGCTGCAGGAGCTGATCGCGCAGATCAAGGAGGCGAGGGCGTTGCCCGACAAGGCAGTGCTCAACGGCTGGTGGAGTCAGGTCAATGAGTGGCGAAAGCGTGATTGCCTGGCCTACAAACGCAGCAGCGACGTCATCAAACCGCAGCAGGTGGTCGACACCCTGTGGCAGCTGACCAAGGACCGTGACACCTACATCACCAGCGATGTCGGCCAGCACCAGATGTGGGCGGCGCAGTTCTATCGCTTCCGTGAGCCTCGGCGCTGGATCAACTCCGGCGGCCTCGGCACGATGGGGGTGGGCCTGCCTTACGCCATGGGCATCAAGCTGGCCAAGCCGGACAGCGATGTGTTCTGCATCACCGGCGAGGGCTCGATCCAGATGTGCATCCAGGAGCTCTCCACCTGTCAGCAGTACAAGACGCCGGTGAAGATCGTTTCGCTGAACAACCGCTATCTGGGCATGGTGCGGCAGTGGCAGGAGATCGACTATGGCGGCCGCTACTCGCACAGCTACATGGATGCGCTGCCGGACTTCGTGATGCTCGCCGAGGCCTATGGCCACGTCGGTCTGCTGGTCGAAAAGCCGCAAGACGTGGAGCCGGCGCTGCGCGAAGCGATCAAGCTCAAGGACCGTACCGTGTTCCTCGACGTGCGCACCGATCCGACCGAAAACGTCTGGCCCATGGTGCAGGCCGGCAAGGGCATCAGCGAGATGCTGTTGGGTTCGGAAGACCTCTAAGAATATGCGGACACGGTCCGCGAAGCGGACCGTGTTCTCCTCCTGTATATGAAACATATCATCGCGGTGCTGCTCGAAAACGAGCCCGGAGCGCTGTCTCGCGTCGTCGCCTTGTTCTCGGCGCGCGGCTACAACATCGAAAGCCTGACCGTGGCGCCGACCGAGGATGCCTCGCTGTCGCGAATGACCATCGTCACCACCGGCAGCGACGAGGTGATCGAGCAGATCACCAAGCACCTGAACCGCTTGATTGAAGTGGTCAAGGTCGTCGACCTCACCGAAGCCAGTTTCACCGAGCGAGAGTTGATGCTGATCAAGGTGCGCGCCGTCGGCAAGGAGCGTGAAGAGATGAAACGCATGGCCG
Source organism: uncultured beta proteobacterium (assembly GCA_963706685.1). Taxonomy (GTDB): domain Bacteria; phylum Pseudomonadota; class Gammaproteobacteria; order Burkholderiales; family Burkholderiaceae_C; genus CADEEN01. The sequence continues at coordinate 125,573 of CAVPMY010000009.1, read as the reverse complement.
ACATCTTCCGCGGCCGAGTCATCGACGTCACCGACAAGAGCTACACCATCGAACTGACGGGCGATACCGTCAAACTCGACGCTTTCCTCGTCGCCATCGACCGCACGGCGATTCTGGAAACCGTCCGCACCGGCGCCAGCGGCATCGGCCGCGGCGAAAGAATCCTCAGGGTGTAGAAGCGGGCCCCTGCGGGGCCCTGTCCGAATTTTTCTGGAGAAGACATGAAGGTTTACTACGACAAGGACGCCGACCTGAGCCTGATCAAGGGCAAGAACGTGGCGATCATCGGCTATGGCTCGCAGGGCCATGCGCACGCCCAGAATCTCAACGACAGCGGCGTCAAGGTCACCGTCGGACTGCGCCGCGGCGGTGCGTCCTGGAACAAGGTCGAAAAGGCCAAGCTCAAGGTCGCCGAGGTGGCCGACGCGGTCAAGACCGCCGACGTGGTCATGATCCTGTTGCCCGACGAGCAGATCGCCAGCGTCTACGCCAATGACGTGGCGCCGCACATCAAGCAGGGTGCGTCGCTGGCGTTTGCCCACGGCTTCAATGTGCACTACGGGCAGGTCGCACCGCGCGACGACCTCGACGTCTGGATGGTGGCGCCCAAGGCGCCGGGTCACACCGTGCGCAACACCTACACCCAGGGTGGCGGCGTGCCGCACCTGATCGCGGTGCATGCCGACAAGAGCGGCAAGGCTCGCGACCTCGCCTTGAGCTATGCCGTGGCCAACGGCGGCGGCAAGGCCGGCATCATCGAAACCAACTTCCGTGAAGAGACCGAGACCGACCTGTTCGGCGAGCAGGCGGTGCTGTGCGGCGGCACGGTCGAGTTGATCAAGGCAGGATTCGAAACGCTGGTGGAAGCCGGCTACGCACCCGAGATGGCGTACTTCGAATGCCTGCATGAACTCAAGCTCATCGTCGACTTGATCTATGAGGGCGGCATCGCCAACATGAACTACTCGATCAGCAACAACGCCGAGTACGGCGAGTACGTGACCGGGCCGAAGATCATCTCGGCAGAGACGAAGAATGTGATGCGCCAGGTGCTCAAAGACATCCAGACCGGCGAATACGCAAAGAGCTTCATCGTCGAAAACCGCGCCGGTGCGCCGACCCTGCTGTCGCGCCGCCGACTGACCTCGGATCACCAGATCGAAGTGGTCGGTGAGAAACTGCGCGCCATGATGCCGTGGATCAAAGCCAACAAGCTGGTGGATCGTTCGCGAAACTGACCTCGCCCTGGGTGGCGTATCCTCGCGGCCGATGAGCGACGCCACCCCGGAAAACCCACTGCCGGTCCAGCCGCGGCCCAAGCGCAAGGGCATCTACTTCCTGCCCAACGCGATCACCGTTTCGGCCCTGTTCGCAGGCTTTTATTCGATCGTGACGGCCATGGACGGCCGCTTCGAGGTCGCCGCGATCGGCATCTTTGTTGCTGCCGTGCTCGACAGCCTCGATGGCCGCGTGGCCCGCATGACCGGCACGCAGAGCACTTTCGGCGAACAGATGGACAGCCTGTGCGACATGGTCAGCTTCGGCGCCGCGCCGGCCATCATCATGTACGAGTGGGCACTCAGAGATCTCGGCCGCGCCGGCTGGATTCCGGCCTTCGTCTACATCGCGTGTGCCGCGCTGCGGCTGGCGCGCTTCAACACCAACATCGGCATCGTCGACAAGCGCTTTTTCCAGGGCCTGCCGAGTCCTGCCGCCGCGGCGATGGTGATGGGCCTGATCTGGGTGATGGACGATGTCGGCTTCAAGAGCGCAGGGCGGATTCCTTGGCTGGCGATCACAGCATGGGTGATCACCTTGTTTGCCGGCGCATCGATGGTCACCAATGCGCCGTACTACAGCTTCAAGGACCTGAGCGCGATGAGGAGCGTGCCGTTCGTCGTCATCGTGGCCATCGCCATGGCCATTGCGATCATCAGCCAGAACCCGCCGCTGGCAATATTTTCGCTGTTCTGCGCCTATGGGCTCTCCGGCTACGCGGTCTATGCGTACCGCAGGGCCAAGGGCCAGCGCACCAGCGTCATTGCCACGTCCACCGACGAGCCGGAAGAATCGGGCTTGCATCGATGAGAGCCGCCGGGCCGCTCCCAAGGCGCTCGCGGCCCCTCGGCGGTGCGGCCCGCAGGGCCTTGGGGGCCCACCGGACCGCATGCGTGCTACATTCGCAGCCATGTCGATCCGTCTTGCCGCCGCCCTGCTACTTCTAGGAGTGACCGCCGCGCGCTGATCGAACGACGACCCTGTTTCCTTTTTCGACGGCCCGCGAGCATCCTGCTAGCGGGCCGTTTTTGCGTTTCCGCCACCGAAAGTCCAATCCATGACCTCCGACCAGCTGATCATTTTCGACACCACCTTGCGCGACGGCGAACAATCGCCCGGCGCATCGATGACCAAGGACGAAAAGCTGCGCATTGCGCGCCAATTGGAGCGCCTCAAGGTCGATGTCATCGAGGCCGGCTTTGCCGCATCGTCGAACGGCGACTTCGAGGCCGTCAAGGCGATCGCCGATGCCATCAAGGACTCCACCGTCTGCTCGCTGGCACGCGCCAACGATCGAGACATCGCACGCGCGGCTGATGCATTGAAAGGCGCCGCGCGCTCGCGCATCCACACCTTCATCGCCACGTCACCACTGCACATGGAGAAAAAGCTGCGCATGACGCCCGACCAGGTGTTCGAGCAGGCCAAGCTGGCAGTGCGCTTTGCGCGCAACTTGAACGACGACGTTGAGTTTTCGCCTGAGGATGGGTACCGTTCCGAGCCCGACTTCCTGTGCCGCGTGCTTGAAGCCGCCATCGCCGAGGGCGCGACGACGATCAACATCCCGGACACAGTGGGCTATGCCGTGCCCGAGCTGTTCGGTGAGTTCATCCGCATGCTGCGCGAACGCGTGCCCAACGCCGACAAGGCGGTGTGGAGCGTGCATTGCCACAACGATCTCGGCATGGCCGTGGCCAACTCGCTGGCCGGGGTCAAGATCGGTGGCGCGCGCCAGGTGGAATGCACGATCAACGGCCTGGGTGAGCGCGCCGGCAACTGCTCGCTCGAAGAGGTGGTGATGGCCGTCAAGACCCGCCGCGATCACTTCGGCCTGACGCTGGGTATAGACACCACGCAGATCGTCGCCGCCTCGCGCATGGTCAGCCAGACCACCGGATTCGTCGTCCAACCCAACAAGGCCGTGGTCGGCGCCAATGCATTTGCACATGCCAGCGGCATCCACCAGGACGGCGTGCTCAAGGCGCGTGACACCTACGAAATCATGCGCGCCGAAGACGTGGGCTGGTCGGCCAACAGGATCGTGCTCGGCAAACTCTCCGGGCGCAACGCCTTCAAGCAGCGCCTGCAAGAGTTGGGGATCGACCTCGACAGCGAGGCCGACGTCAACGCGGCGTTCGCGCGCTTCAAGGATCTGGCCGATCGAAAGAGCGAGATCTTCGACGAGGACATCATCGCCCTCGTCGGCGACGAGAGCGTCACCCACGAGAAGGAGCACTTCCGTCTGCTGACGCTCGAACAGCGTTCTGGCACCGGCGAGCGGCCCCACGCCCAGGTGGCGATTGCGATCGGCGAGCAGGAATTCAAGGTCGAGAGCGACGGCAATGGACCGGTCGATGCGAGCCTGAAAGCCATCGAGTCCAAGGTGCGAAGTGGCGCCGAACTGGTCTTGTACTCGGTCAACGCCATCACCAGTGGCAGCACCGAATCACAGGGAGAAGTCACGGTGCGACTGCAGTTGGGCGGCCGGGTGGTCAACGGCGTCGGCGCAGACCCGGATATCGTGGTGGCGTCGGCCAAGGCCTACCTCGCGGCGCTGAACAAGTTGCACAGCAAGACCGAGCGCGTCGCAGCCCAGGGGTGATCAGGCGAAAGAATGTCAACCCGTGAGATAAGTCAAATTCCAGGGCTTCCCAAGGAACGACTTTAGGAGAAACACGCAAGTATTTGATATTGCATATGTTTGCGCCGCAGTTAGACTCTGTGTGAATCGTCGTAAGGGGTTTCCCGGTGTTTGGCAAGCAGACGTTACCTTTGTGGCTCGGATCCGTCGCGCTGACCCTGTCGGCGCTGATGGCGCCGCCCGTGGAGGCCGCGTCGAAGCGCCAGACCGTTGTTGTCAAGGCGAACAAGAAAGCCTCGGCATCTTCCCGGCGTGCGGTGCGAGCACGCTACGTCGCCCCGGCTGTGCCGTCCTACGGCCAGCAGATGGGACTTCATACGGCTGACGATCCGCTCGAACTTCGCTCTGCGGTCGTGCTGGTGCTCGACCAGGACACGCAACAGGTGTTGCTGAGCAAGAACCAGAATGCCGTGCTGCCGATCGCTTCGATCACCAAGTTGATGACTGCGTTGGTCGTTGCCGATGCGCAGCAGCCGCTTGACGAAGAGCTGACCATCACTGCCGAAGACATCGACACCGAAAAAGGCAGCCGTTCGCGCCTGCAGCTCGGCACACGGTTGACGCGCGAAGAGATGCTTCACCTGGCGCTGATGGCCAGTGAGAACCGCGCTGCCAACGCGCTCGGCCGGCACTATCCGGGCGGCCTGCCGGCGGCAGTGGAGGCCATGAATCACAAGGCGCGGTCGCTGGGCATGAGCAGCACGCACTATGTCGAGCCGACGGGCTTGTCGAGCCGCAATCAGTCGAGTGCAACCGACCTCGCCGTGCTGGTCGGTGAAGCCTCGAAGAACGACATGATCCGACGCCTGTCGACGTCGCCCGAGGCTGAAATGGCGATTGGTGCGCGTGCCATTCACTTTCGCAACACCAACAGCCTCGTGCGCAGCAACGATTGGGACATCGGTCTGCAAAAGACCGGCTACATCTCTGAAGCCGGGCGCTGCCTGGTCATGCAGGCGCAACTTGCCGGTCGCAAGCTGATCCTGGTCCTGCTCGATTCGGCCGGCAAGTTCTCGCGCGTCGGTGATGCCGAGCGCATTCGCACCTGGCTCTCGACCCAACAAGTGGTCAGCCCGCCGACCGCGAACATTGCCGATCCGCTGAGCTGAATCAGCGGCTGCGCGCCGGGCCTTCGTGGCCCAGCGCTCGAGAAATGTCCTGTGCTGTTGCCTTGACGCGATCGGCCCAGGCCAATTCCAGGCGGTCCGTCGGCGCTGAAATCGACAAGCCCGCGACGAGCTTGCCCGCGTCGTCATAGACGCCTGCGGCGATGCAGCGCACGCCGATCTCCAGCTCTTCGTTGTCGTGGGCCACGCCGCGCGCACGCACGCCCTCCAGCTCGCGTTCGAGCGCCGCAACCTGCGTCAGGCTGTTGCGCGTGTGGCCGGCCAGTCCTGTGCGAGTGGCATAGGCGCGCACGCGCTCGGGCGACTCTGCCGCCAGGAACAGTTTGCCGACCGAGGTCAGGTGCAGCGGCGCGCGACCGCCGACGGCGCGCACCACCTGCATGCCGGAACGCTCGCTGTACGCACGCTCGATGTAGACGATTTCATCGCCTTGACGCACCGAGAGATTGACGGCCTGGTGCGTCAGCCGGTGCAACTCGCGCATCGGGCCGGCCGCCAACTCACGCACAGACAACCGTGCCTTGACAAGGTTGCCAAGCTCGAGCAGGCGCATGCCCAAGCGGTACTGGCCGGCCTGCGGCCGATCGACGAAGCGGCCCGTCGTCAGGTCGTTGAGGATGCGGTGTGCAGTCGACGGGTGCAGGCCAGTGCGCTCGCTGATGTCCTTGAGCGCCATCGACTCGGGTTGCTGCGACAGCACGTCGAGCAGCGCAAAGCAGCGTTCCAGAACCTGGATGCTCGGGGTGGTTTGGTCCTTGGTCACCATGGCTACCGCGATTCTTGCATGGCGAAACCCATGCCCGCATAACGGAAGGCGTCACGAACTGCGCAGTCCAAGGCTGTTCAGCGCTGTCATGGCCGAGCGCACCGCACCTTCGAGCGTGGCAGGGTAGGGGCCATCGATGTAGTCACCGGCGGCAGCCAGTCCGGGGGCAACAGCGCTGGCCGGCCGCGACATGCCCGGTTTGCACAAGAAGGTTGCGCGGCGCTCGGCGATCGTACGCACGACGGTCCACGAGCTCGCGCCGAAGGTGGACCGCGCCTGGCGCAGGGCAGCCTGTGCCGTGTTGTCGAGGCCTGCTTCGACCCAAGCCCTGGCGCCGCTGATCACAAAAGCAAAGAGCCCACCGCGCGCACCGCTGGCATCGAGCGCACCGAGATCGAATGCGAACTGCGCCGGTGCGTCGAGCCCGCAGCGCAGCGCCACCATCGGAGACAGTAGGCGCACGCTGGGGTTGCGCAGGTAGACGGTGACAATGGGCTCGTAGTCGAAGGCCGCGGTCGTGCGCGCCCAGCCTGGCGCCACGGGTTGCGCGAGTCGGGCCGCCTCGTGAGCGCTGCAGGCCAGCAACACGCTGCCGAAGGCCTGGTCGTCGACTTGCCAGTGCGCGTCGGCCGTGGGCTCGATGCATTGCACGCGTGCTGTCCAGCGCAATTCAGCGCCATGGGCCTGCAACCATTTCACGGCCGGCGTCGGCAGCAACGCTGAGAGCGAGACGCGCGGCAGCAACAAGTCCGCGCCGCCGCGGCCACTGAAAAGCGCATCGCGAAGCACGCGCAGGAAAACCTGTGCGCTGGCCTGCGACGACGGCGTGTTGAGCGCGGCGACGCACAACGGGTCGATCAGCGTCTGCCGCGCGCGCTCGGGCAGCGTCCGCACAAGATCGGCAACCGTGTGCGTCGGACCTGCGCGAAAGCCGCTCAAGCGCCAGCGCAGCGCGGCGGCCAGCAGGGCCAGACGTTCCGACAATGGCCAGTCCTCGAGCGCCAGCACGGCGCGGATGAAGGCCGGCACGGCCGGTCCGCGCGGCAGCGCCAAGCCGCGGCCTTGCGGATCGGGCAGTGCCAGCGGGCGCCGGTCGAACAAGGTCGCAGGGTCGGCACCTACCGTGCGCATCAGGGCCAGCGTGTCGCGGTAGGCGCCGATCAGGATGTGTTGCCCGTTGTCGAGCATGATGCCCTCGTGTTCGACAGCACGGGCGCGGCCACCGGGGTGCGGCGCCATATCGAACAAACAAACCTGATGGCCCGCTTCGGTGGCGCGCACCGCCGCGGCCAGGCCGGCCCAACCGGCGCCGACGATGGCGAGTGTCTTGCGTGCGCTGCTCAACGCACGAGCCGACTTGGAAGGTCTTTGTCGCTCATCGCTCGAGCCAGTGCGTGCGCATCGCAATCCAGACCTTGCGCAACGGCGTCAGCGACACGCGCTGGTGCAGCACCCGGAAGTCATCGGCTTCGATCTCGCGCAGCAGGGTGCGGTAGATCTGCGCCATTGCCAGGCCCGGCCGCTGCGCTCGGCGATCGACCTCGGGCAGCAGCGCAAACGCAGCGTCGTAAGTGCGGTGCGCGCGCTCGGCCTGGAAACGCATCAGCGCGCTGAACCGTTCGCCGTAGCCCCACGGCGCGTCGCGCTTGAGGATGTCGCCGGCCTTGACGTCGAACCGCTTGAGCTCATCCAAGGGCAGGTAGATGCGGCCGCGGCGGGCATCGTCGCCTACATCGCGGATGATGTTGGTGAGTTGCATCGCCAGCCCCAGCTTGTGTGCATAGATGGTCGTGGCCTCGTCGCTGCGGCCGAAAATATTGGCCGCGACTTCGCCGACGACGCCGGCGACAAGCTGGCAGTAGCGCGACAGGCCAGCGAAGTCGAGATATCGGCTTTGCTGCAAATCCATCTCGCAGCCTTCGATCACTGCTAGCAGGTGGCGGGCTTCGATCGCATAGGCTTGCACATGCGGCATCAAGGCCTTCATCACCGGATGACTGGGCGCGCCAGCGTAGGCCGACGCCACCTCCTTGCGCCACCAGGCGAGCTTGGTCGCCGCCACGCCCGGGTCATGCACTTCGTCGACGACGTCATCGACCTCGCGGCAAAACGCATAGAACGCGGTGATGGCGGCGCGCCGAGGCGGTGGCAAAAAGCGAAAGGCGTAGTAGAAGGACGAGCCGCTGCTGGCGGCTCGGTCTTCGACGTATTGCTCGGGGGTCATCGTGCGGGCTGCTTCGGCAGCACGGCGTCGTTGCACCGCATCCACAAGGCCCGCCAAGTAATCAGCGGCATGTCGCTGACGCCCAGGGTTGGGCGGTAGCGCAGCGCGTTGTAGCCATGCGCCTCGATCTTGTCGAGGATGCGCAGCCCACCTTGAACCACGACGCGCAACTCCCAGCCAAAGCGGCCTGGCAGACGGTGGACCAGCGGCTCGCCCTGGTGCATCAACTCGCGGGCCCAGTCGCAGAGTTCGCGCACCAGCGCGCGCGACGCGTCACTGTCCTCTTTCAATGCACTGACTTCGAGACCATGGCGTTGCGCATCGGCCAGCGGCACATAGATGCGGCCGCGCGGATGATCGACCGACATGTCCTGCCAGAAGTTGATGAGCTGCAGCGCACTGCAGATCGCATCGGACTGCGTGCGGGCAACGGGATTCTGGACAGCGGACAAATGCAGCAGCAGCCTGCCGATCGGGTCGGCCGAGCGGCTGCAATAAGAGAGCAATGCGTTGCGGTCGGCGTACTGCGGGTTGTGCGTGTCCTGTTTGAAGGCGGCCAGCAACTGACTGAACAGGTCGATCGGTAATTCATGCATGGCGATCTGCTTTGCCAGTGGGCCAAAGACCTGGGGCCAGTCGCCGCTGCCGTGTCCTGCCACGGCGTCGTGGAGGGCTCGTTCGTAGCGATCGAGCAACGCCAGCCGCTGCGCGGGCGGCGCATTGCCTTCGTCGGCGATGTCGTCTGCCGTGCGCGCAAATAGATAGATCGCGCTGACCGCTGGGCGCAGTGCCGGCGGGCAAAGCAGGGACGCGACTGGAAAGTTTTCGTAATGATCGACGCTCATCAGCAAGCCGGCGGCCAGCGCCCGGCGGAGGGGGCGCTCCTTGTAAGAATCGGTGAGCGCTGGGCCGCGATTGTCCATGCACCCGTGGCCGAGCGGCGTTGACAGGGTCAGTGGCGGGCTCGTATATTACTGACCGGTCAGTCAGTAATAGTGGTTTTGCCCGTTGCCCGCTCGACGTGCCGCGCGGCCTGAAAGGCAATTTCGATGCGTCGCCTCGCCCTCCTCCTTGCCTTGGCGTTCATTGTTGCGGGTACAGCCTGCACGCAACCTGTGCCACCCGCCGAGCCCGTACGCGCGGTGCGCACGCTGACGGTTGGCCAGCAGTCGGCCGGTACGAGCATCGACTACGCGGGCGAAGTGCGTGCCAGAACCGAATCGCGCCTGTCCTTTCGTGTTGCCGGGAAGATGACTTCACGCCCGGTCGAACTGGGCGACAGCGTCAAGAAAGGGCAGGTGCTGGCCAGTCTCGACCCGATGGATCTCAGACTGGGTCAGCAGGCCGCGAACTCGGGCCTCGAAGCGGCGCGCGTCACGGCTGAACAGGCCGGCGCTGACCTGAAGCGATTCAAGGAGTTGCGCGATCAAGGATTCATCAGCGCTGCCGAACTCGACCGTCGCGAAACCACCTACAAGGCTGCACAAGCGCAATACCTTCAAGCCAGCGCGCAGGCCAGCGTGCAAAGCAATCAGGCGCGATACACCCAGTTGGTCGCCGATCGCAACGGCGTCGTGACTGCCGTCGAAGCCGAACCTGGCGCCGTGTTGACAGCCGGCGCACCGGTGTTGCGCGTGGCCCCCGACGGCCCGCGCGATGTCGTCTTTTCGGTGCCCGAGCAACAAGCCGGGCAATTGCGCGCTCTTCAAGACAAACCCGGACTGCTGCAAGTGCGCCTGTGGGGCGCCGGCGACGCCGCCGTGCCGGCAACCGTGCGTGAGGTGGCTGCAGCGGCCGATCCGGTGACACGCACCTTTCTCGTCAAGGCCGACATCGGCACGCTACCGGTGCGTCTTGGACAAACGGCCACGGTGTCGTTGGCCATGCCCGCCGCCGCCGGTGCTTTCAAGGTACCGCTGGCGGCGCTGTTCGAACAGCAGGGCCGGTCCCACGTCTGGCTGCTCGATACCAGCGCGATGACCGTGCGCGCGCAGCCGGTGGCCGTGGCCGGCGCTGAAGGCAACATGGTGCTGATCGCCAGCGGCCTGAGCGCCGGCCAGGCCGTGGTCAGCGCCGGCGCGCACACGCTGACGGCGGGGCAGAAAGTCGCGCAGTACAACGTTGCAGCTGCGCCTGCCGCGGCGCGCTGAGCGGGTGCGCCATGGACACCCAGCCCGCTGCCGAGTCGTCGCGCTTGAACATCTCTCGCTGGGCACTCGAGCATCCGGCGCTGACGCGGTACCTGATGCTGGTGCTGATGGTGCTCGGCATTGCGGCCTACTTTCAGCTCGGCCAGGACGAAGATCCGCCCTTCACCTTTCGCGCGATGGTGGTGCAGGCCTTCTGGCCCGGCGCGTCGGCCGAGCAGATGGCCGAGCAGGTGACGAGCAAGATCGAACGCGCGTTGCAGGACGTGCCATACAGCGACGTCATCCGCAGCTATACCAAGCCCGGCGAGTCGCTGACCATCCTGCAGGTCAAAGAGGTCATCCGCGGCCGCGATGTCAGCGATGCCTGGTACCAGGCGCGCAAGCGCGTCGGCGACATGCGATCGACGCTGCCCTCGGGAGTCATCGGCCCGGTCTTCAACGACGATTTCGGCGATGTCTACGGCACCCTCTACGCGTTGTCGGCCGACGGCTTTTCCGACGAGGAATTGCGCGAGCATGCCGACAAGATCCGCGAGCGGCTGCTGCGCGTCAAGGACGTGGCCAAGGTCGAACTGTTCGGCGTCCAGCCGGAAAAGGTCTTCGTCGAGATCTCCCACAAGCGATTGGCCACGCTCGGGCTCGACCTGAACGCGGTGATTTCGCAGCTGCAGGCGCAGAACGCGGTCGAAGGCAGCGGCCAGCTCAACGCCGGCAGCGAAAACCTGCAGGTGCGCATCGGCGGCCAGTTTCGCTCGGTCAGTGATCTCGAGTTGTTCCCGATTCGCGGCGTCAACGCGGCCACGGGACAAGCGACGCAACTGCGGCTGGCCGACATCGCGACGGTTTCGCGCGGCACCATCGAGCCGCCGCAGGTCAAGGTGCGCCACCAGGGCAAGCCGGTGATCGCGCTGGGCGTGTCGATGGCCAAGGGCGGCGACATCATTGCACTGGGCAAGGCTTTGCGCACCGAGGCCAAGGCGATTCAATCGCTGCTGCCCCACGGCATCGAGATGAGCCAGGTGCAGGACCAGCCGCAGGCGGTGTCGCGCTCCGTGGGTGAATTCGTCAAGGTGCTGTTCGAGGCCATCGTCGTCGTGCTGGCGGTGAGCTTCATCGCGCTGGGCTTTCATACCAAGCCCTTGCGCATCGATATCTGGCCGGGCCTGGTGGTCGGCATCACGATCCCGCTGGTGCTGGCGATCACCTTCGTCGCCATGTTCTATTGGGGCGTCGGCCTGCACAAGATATCGCTCGGCTCGCTGATCATCGCGCTCGGCCTGCTGGTCGATGACGCCATCATCGCCGTCGAGATGATGGTGCGCAAAATGGAGGAGGGCTACGAGCGTACACGCGCAGCCACCTTCAGCTACGAACTGGTGTCGATGCCGATGCTGACCGGCACACTGATCACCGCGGCGGGTTTCCTGCCGATCGGCCTGGCCAAGTCGGTGACCGGCGAGTACACGTTTGCCATCTTTGCCGTGACCACGGCGGCGCTGGTGATCTCATGGTTCGTCTCGGTGTATTTCGTGCCGTACCTCGGCGTCAAGCTGCTGCACACTCGGCCGCACGCCGACGGCGGCGAAGTGCACGAGCTGTTCGACTCGCCGTTTTACATGCGCTTGCGCGCGCTCGTGAACTGGTGCGTGGCCCATCGCTGGATCACGATCGGCGTCACGCTGCTGACCTTTGTCCTCGGCATCGTAGGCATGGGCCGCGTGCAGCAGCAGTTCTTTCCCGATTCGAGCCGCCCTGAAGTGCTGGTGGACCTGTGGCTGCCCGAGGGCGCGACCTTTCAGGAGACGGAGTCGATTGCCAAGCGATTCGAGGCCCGCATCGCCAAGGAAGACGGTGTGGCCAGCGTGACGGCCTGGATCGGCACCGGCGTGCCGCGCTTTTACCTGCCGCTCGACCAGATCTTCCAGAACAGCAATGTCAGCCAGTTCATCGTGCTGCCGAAAGACCTCGCCGCACGCGATGCCTTGCGCAGCGAGTTGCCGGGACTTCTGGCCACCGAGTTCCCGGAGGTCCGTGGCCGCACCAAGGTGCTGCCCAATGGTCCGCCGGTGCCGTACCCGGTGATGTTTCGCGTCGTCGGCACCGATGTGGCCGGCGTGCAGGCGTGGACTGATCGGGCCAAGTCCATTCTTCGCGCCAACCCGAGCATGCGCGGCGTCAATGACAACTGGAACGAGCGCGTCAAGGTGCTGCGCCTCGCGGTCGACCAGGACAAGGCGCGTGCGCTCGGGGTGACGAGTCAGAACATCGCGGTCGCGGCGCGGACCGTGTTGTCGGGCACCACGGTCGGCCAGTACCGCGAGGGCGACAAGCTGATCGATATCGTTCTGCGCCAGCCGGCCGACGAGCGTGATGCGATCACCGACCTGGCCACGGCCTACCTGCCCACGGCCAGTGGCCGCGCAATTCCGCTGTCGCAGATCGCACGCTTCGAGTTCGCCTGGGAACCCGGCGTGATCTGGCGCGAAGGGCGCAAGTTCGCCGCCACGGTGCAGGGCGACGTGGTCGAGGGTGTCCAGGGGCCGACGGTCACGTTCCAGGTCTGGCCCGAACTGCAAAAGCTCAAGGCCGAGATGCCGCCCGACTACGACATCGAGATTGCCGGCGCGGTCGCCGAGAGCAGCAAAGGGCAGGACTCGATCGCGGTCGGCGTGCCGGTGATGCTGTTCATCATGTTCACGCTGCTGGTGCTGCAGTTGCAGAGTGTCTCGCGCGCTTTTCTCGTCGTGCTGACGGCGCCGATGGGTATCGCCGGCGTGGCCGGTGCGTTGCTGCTGTTCAATCGGCCTTTCGGTTTTGTCGCATTGCTCGGCTTCATCGCGCTGGCGGGCATGATCATGCGCAACTCGGTGATCCTGATCGATCAGATCGAACAGGACCGCAGACGAGGCGTTGCGGCATGGGACGCCATTGTCGAATCGGCCGTGCGCCGTTTCCGGCCGATCGTGCTGACCGCAGCGGCAGCCGTGCTGGCCATGATCCCGTTGTCGCGCAGCGTTTTCTGGGGACCGATGGCAGTGGCCATCATGGGCGGCCTGATCGTGGCCACGGCATTGACCTTGCTGGCGTTGCCGGCGCTCTATGCGGCCTGGTTCCGGGTGAAACGCGAGCCGCAGGTCACAAGCTAAACTCACAGGTTCAGCGCCACCAAACCGCGCGGGTGGCGAAATTGGTAGACGCACCAGGTTTAGGTCCTGACGCCCTCACCGGCGTGGGGGTTCGAGTCCCCCCCCGCGCACCATGCATTCATTCCGATTCCTCCTTGAGCATTGCCATGACGGTCCAAATTGAAACCCTCGAGAAGCTGCAACGCCGCATCACGCTGACCCTGCCGGTCGAAAGCATCAGCGGCGAGGTGCAGACCCGCCTCAAAAAGCTCGCCCGCACAGTGCGTGCCGACGGCTTTCGCCCCGGCAAGGTGCCGATGAGCGTGGTTGCTCAGCGCTATGGCTATTCGGTGCAATACGAGGTCATGAACGACAAGGTCGGCGAGGCCTTCAACAGCGCCGCCAACGAAGCCAAGCTGCGCGTTGCCGGCATGCCCAAGATCACGCAGAAGGACGAATCGGCCGATGGCCAGATGGCCTTCGACGCCACCTTCGAGGTCTATCCGGACGTCAAGATCGGTGACCTGTCTGCCGTTTCGGTCGAGCGCGTGTCGACAGAAGTGACCGAGGCAGCCATCGACAAGACCGTGGACATATTGCGCAAGCAGCGCCGCACCTTCGCCCAGCGGCCGGCAACCGAAGGCGCTGCCGAGACCGACCGCGTGACGATCGACTTCGAAGGCAAGATCGACGGCGAGCCCTTTGCGGGCGGCAAGGCCGACGCCTTCCAGTTCATCGTCGGCGAAGGCCAGATGCTGCCGCAGTTCGACCAGGGCGTGCGCGGCATGAAGGCCGGGGACAGCAAGACTTTCCCGGTGGCGTTTCCCGCCGACTACCAGGGGCAAGACGTGGCTGGCAAGGAAGCCGACTTCCTGGTGACGATGAAGAAGATCGAAGCCCAGCACCTGCCCGAAATCAACGAAGCCTTCGTCAAGACGCTCGGCATCAAGGGGGCGACAGTCGAGGCGCTGCGCGACGATGTGAAGAAGAACCTCGAACGCGAGGTCAAGTTCCGCGTGCTGTCGCGCAACAAGGCCGCGGTGATGGATGCGCTTGTCAGCGCTGCCGAGCTGGATGTGCCCACTGCCCTGGTCGAAGGCGAAACCGAACGATTGATCGAGTCGGCCCGTGCCGACCTGAAACAGCGCGGCGTCAAGGACGCCGAAAAGGCGCCGATTCCGCCCGAGCTGTTCAAGGACCAGGCCGAACGGCGCGTGCGCCTAGGCCTGGTGGTGGCGGAGCTGGTGCGCAGTGCCAACCTGCAAGCCAAGCCCGAGCAATTGCAGGCGCACATCGAGGAGATGAGCCAGAGCTACGAGAAACCGGCCGAAGTGATGCGCTGGTATCTTTCTGACCGCCAGCGCATGGCCGAGGTCGAAGCGATCGTCATCGAGAGCAATGTCACGACGCACGTACTCGGTCAGGCCAAGGTCACTGACAAGTCGCTGCCGTTCGACGAACTGATGACGGCCTGACGCGGCAACACAAAGGAATTCGATGAGCGCGCTGGACACACAAGGACTGGGCCTCGTGCCCATGGTCATCGAGCAATCGGGCCGCGGTGAGCGCGCCTACGACATCTACTCGCGGCTGCTGCGCGAGCGCATCGTCTTTCTGGTCGGCCCGGTGAACGACCAGACGGCCAACGTCGTCGTTGCGCAGATGCTGTTCCTGGAGAGCGAGAACCCGGACAAGGAGATCTTCCTCTACATCAACTCGCCTGGCGGCAGCGTCAGCGCGGGCCTGTCGGTCTACGACACGATGCAGTTCATCAAGCCCGATGTGTCCACGCTGTGCATGGGCATGGCGGCGAGCATGGGTGCCTTCCTGCTGGCCGCGGGCACCAAGGGCAAGCGCCTGGCGCTGCCCAATTCGCGCATCATGATCCACCAGCCGTCGGGTGGCGCACAGGGCCAGGCTTCGGACATCGAAATCCAGGCCCGCGAGATCCTCAGGCTTCGCGAGACGCTCAACCAGATCCTGGCCGAGCGCACTGGCCAAAATCTGGACAAGATCAAGCTCGACAGCGAGCGCGACTACTTCATGTCCGCGCCCGAGGCCAGGGACTACGGCCTGATCGATCAGGTGATCGAGAAAAGGTAACCGGTGCGTAGGACACCGCCGTCCGACAAGTTGTGATCCGCGCCACGAAAAGGGGTGTTTTTCCGCGACTTGGCAGCCCGGTGGCTTGCACTATGATCGGCTGAGGCTTCACTAGGCGAACCCATGCCCGAGAAAAAAGGCGGCTCCAGCGAGAAGGTTCTTTACTGTTCGTTCTGCGGCAAGTCGCAGCACGAGGTCAAGAAGCTGATCGCCGGCCCATCGGTGTTCATCTGCGATGAGTGCATCGAGCTGTGCAACGACATCATCCGCGACGAGGTGCCGGCCGAAAGCCCGGCTGCCAAGGCCGCGAAGTCGGATCTGCCGACCCCGGTCGAAATCAAGAACATCCTCGACCAATATGTGATTGGCCAGGAGCCGGCCAAGCGCACGCTGTCGGTGGCGGTCTACAACCACTACAAGCGCCTGAAGCACATGGGCAGCAAGGACGAGGTCGAGCTGTCAAAGAGCAACATCCTGCTGATCGGCCCCACGGGTTCGGGCAAGACGCTGCTGGCGCAAACGCTGGCGCGGCTGCTCAACGTGCCGTTCGTGATCTCCGATGCGACCACGCTCACCGAAGCCGGCTACGTCGGCGAGGACGTCGAGAACATCATCCAGAAGCTGCTGCAGAACTGCAATTACGACGTCGAGCGCGCGCAGCGCGGCATTGTCTACATCGACGAGATCGACAAGATCAGCCGCAAGGCCGACAACCCGAGCATCACGCGCGACGTCTCGGGCGAGGGCGTGCAGCAGGCGCTGTTGAAGCTGGTCGAAGGCACGATGGCCAGCGTGCCGCCGCAGGGCGGTCGCAAGCACCCGAACCAGGATTTCCTGCAGATCGACACGACCAATATCCTGTTCATCTGCGGCGGCGCCTTCGACGGCCTCGAGAAAGTCATCCAGAATCGCACCGAACGCTCGGGCATCGGCTTCTCCGCGTCAGTGCACAGCAAGACCGAGAAGCGCGCTGCCGATCTGTTCCGCGACGCCGAGCCGGAAGACCTGATCAAGTTCGGCCTGATCCCTGAACTTGTCGGCCGTCTGCCTGTGGTGGCCACGCTCGGCGAGCTGACCGAGGACGCGCTGGTGCAGATCCTCACCCAGCCGAAGAACGCACTGGCCAAGCAGTACCAGAAGCTGTTCGGCATGGACGGCGTGGATCTGGAACTGCGCCCGTCGGCGCTGGCGGCCATTGCGCGCAAAGCGCTGGCGCGCAAGACCGGCGCCCGCGGCCTGCGCTCGATCGTCGAGCAGGCCCTGATCGACACCATGTTCGACCTGCCCAACCTCGAGGGTGTGGCCAAGGTGGTGGTCGACGAGCACAACATCGAAGAGGGCACCAAGCCACTCCTGGTCTATCGCGACAAAGCCAAGGCGAGCGCCTAACTTGAAATTGAACTCTCGGGCTTCATGTGGGCCTGAGAAAGAGAGGTTCTCACCATGTCCGGACATCCCAACCTTCCCGCGGATCCGATCACGCTGCCGCTGCTGCCGCTGCGCGATGTGGTCGTGTTCCCGCACATGGTCATCCCGCTGTTCGTGGGCCGGCCGAAGAGCATCAAGGCACTCGAAGCGGCGATGGAAGCCGGCCGCCAGATCGTGCTCGTGGCGCAAAAAGCCGCCGGCAAGGACGAGCCTAAGCCTGACGACATGTTTGATGTCGGTTGTGTCTCGTCGATTCTGCAGATGTTGAAGCTGCCCGACGGCACCGTGAAGGTGCTGGTCGAAGGCACGCAGCGCGCAACCACGATCTCGATCAGCGACAACGGCGAGTACTTCGTCGGCGAGGTCCGTCCGATCCCGCCGGCGGCCGATCCGACGCCCGAGATCGAAGCCTTGCGCCGCGCGGTGACGCAGCAGTTCGACCAATACGTCAAGCTCAACAAGAAGATCCCGCCCGAGATCCTGACGTCCATCGCCGGCATCGACGACGCCGGCCGCCTGGCCGACACGATTGCCGCGCACCTGCCGTTGAAGCTCGACGCCAAGCAGTCGGTGCTCGACCTTGACCATGTCGGCAAACGCATGGAGAAACTGCTCGAACTGCTCGAGCATGAAGTTGACATCCTTCAGGTCGAAAAGCGCATCCGTGGCCGCGTCAAGCGCCAGATGGAAAAGAGCCAGCGCGAGTACTACCTCAATGAACAGGTCAAGGCCATTCAGAAGGAACTCGGCGACGGTGAAGAAGGCGCCGATCTCGAAGACCTCGAGAAAAAGATCAAGGCCGCGCGCATGCCCGCAGAGGCGCGCAAGAAGGTCGACAACGAGCTGAAGAAGTTGAAGCTCATGTCGCCGATGTCGGCCGAAGCCACCGTGGTGCGCAACTACATCGACACCCTGGTCAACCTGCCGTGGGCGAAGAAGACCAAGATCAAGCACAACCTGAAGCACGCCGAAGACGTGCTCAACGAAGACCACGCCGGCCTGGACAAGGTCAAGGAACGCATCCTCGAGTACCTCGCGGTGCAGCAGCGCGTCGACAAGGTCAAGGCGCCGATCCTGTGCCTCGTCGGCCCCCCGGGCGTCGGCAAGACCTCGCTCGGCCAGAGCGTGGCCCGCGCCACCGGCCGCAAGTTCGTGCGCATGGCGCTCGGCGGCGTGCGCGACGAGGCCGAGATCCGCGGCCATCGGCGCACGTACATCGGCTCGATGCCGGGCAAGGTGCTGCAAAGCCTGTCGAAGATCGGCACCCGCAACCCGCTGTTCCTGCTCGACGAGATCGACAAGCTGGGCATGGACTTCCGTGGCGACCCGTCATCGGCGCTGCTCGAGGTGCTCGACCCCGAGCAGAACCACACCTTCAGCGACCACTACGTCGAGGTCGATTTCGACCTCTCCGACGTCATGTTCATCGCCACCAGCAACTCGATGAACATCCCGCCGGCGCTGCTGGATCGGATGGAGGTGATCCGCCTGTCGGGCTACACCGAAGACGAGAAGGTCGACATCGCGCAACGCTACCTGCTGCCCAAGCAGATGAAGAACAACGGCGTCAAGGAGACCGAACTGCTGGTCGAAGAGTCGGCCGTGCGCGGCATCATCCGCTACTACACGCGCGAAGCCGGCGTGCGCTCGCTCGAGCGCGAGATCAGCAAGATCTGCCGCAAGACGGTCAAGGGCATTCAGCTCAAGAAGTACGACGGCATCGTCACCGTCACAGAGGACACCTTGAACGAGTTTCTCGGCGTGCGCAAGTTCGACTACGGCCGCGCCGAGAAGAAGAACCAGGTCGGCCAGGTCGTCGGCCTGGCGTGGACCGAGGTCGGCGGCGACCTGCTGACGATCGAAGCCGCGGTCATGAACGGCAAGGGCAACATCATCCGCACCGGTCAGTTGGGCGACGTGATGAAGGAGTCGGTCGAAGCGGCGCGCTCGGTCGTGCGTGCACGTGCCCGGCGCCTGGGCATCAAGGACGACATGTTCGAGAAGAAGGACATCCACATCCACGTGCCTGACGGTGCCACGCCCAAGGACGGCCCGAGCGCGGGTGCGGCCATGACGACAGCTTTCGTGTCGGCGTTGACCGGCATCCCGGTGCATGCCGACGTGGCGATGACCGGCGAGATCACGCTGCGCGGCGAAGTCACGGCCATCGGCGGCTTGAAGGAAAAGCTGCTCGCGGCGCACCGCGGCGGCATCAAGAAGGTCATGATCCCCGAGGACAACGTCAAGGATCTGCAGGACATCCCCGAGAACGTCAAGAACCACCTCGAGATCATCCCGGTGAAGTGGATCGATCGTGTGCTCGAAGTGGCGCTCGAATCGATGCCCAAGCCGCTGCCAGAAGAAGACCCGGTGGCCGAGGCGGCCGCTGCCGCCAAGGCCGCGGAGACGAAGGCGGCGACCGGCGAGGTCCGAGCGCACTGACCTCAACACAGCGAGGCCGGAAAGTCTGGCTATAATTTGGCCCTCTCGCGGGAGTAGCTCAGTTGGTAGAGCGCAACCTTGCCAAGGTTGAGGTCGAGAGTTCGAGACTCTTCTCCCGCTCCAAAAGAACACAAGGACAAGGCCCGGCAGGGCCTTGTTTTCTGTTCACCGTCGGCGCGGTAGCAAAGCGGTTATGCAGCGGATTGCAAATCCGTCCAGGCCGGTTCGACTCCGGCCCGCGCCTCCATCCTTCGCAGGCACAGCGTCATGAGCCACTGGTCGGGTGACTCGCGCGCCTGGGCGCTGATCGAGCAGTGCTGGGACGACTTCGACGTGCTGTCGCTCGATGTCTACGACACGGCGCTGCTGCGTTCGGTGTTCGAACCCCGCGATGTGTTCGTTCTGGTGGAGCAGCGACTGCTGCTCGAGCACGGCCACTGTTTCGAGGGATTCGCAACGGCGCGATTCGAAGCCGAGCTGGCACTGGTGCGTGCGGTCTGGCGGCACGATCGCAGCCATGAGGTCACGCTGGAAGGCATCTACGACGCACTGATACGGCGCCACCCCGCCTGGGCGCATCACCGTCATCGGCTGCAAGCCGCCGAACTCGACACCGAGCTGGCCGTCACCATGCCCAATCCGGCCGCCCGGCTGGTCTACGACGAGGCAATGCGCCGAGGCAAGCGGCTGGCTTTTGCCACCGACATCTACCTGCCTGCGCAGCACATCGAGCGAGTGCTCGAGCGCAGCGGCTACGGCGGTCCACATCGGCTGTTCGTCAGTTGCGCAATCGGCCTGAACAAGGCGTCTGGACGGCTGTTCGATCACATGCTGAGCGAGCTGTCGACGCGCCCGCAACGCATCCTGCACATCGGCGACAACTTGCACTCGGACATCGTGCAGGCGCGCCAGCGGGGCTTGCGCGCCCTGCGATGCGCCAATGCAGAGCAACTGTGGCGTGCGCACGTGGCTGGTCACGAGACCGCCACGCGGGCAGCGACGGCGCCCCTGCACGTGGGCGCACCGCCGGCGCGCGGCGCTGGTGACGTGGCCTACCACGCCCTGGCCAAGCGCTTCGAGCTGCAGCGACACGACCTTGGCCTGTCGGCCGGCAAGACGGCCGGCGACGGCGCCGCCGCGGCGATGGAGGTCGCGGCGCAGGTGGGGTATCTGGTCCTCGGGCCGATCCTGGCCGGCTTCTCGAAGTGGCTGGTCGAGCACGCATCCGAGCGCGGCCACCGCATGCTGTACTTCGTCTCGCGCGACGGCTGGCTGCTGCAGCAGGCGTTTCGCATCGTCGCCGCGCGCGAGCGGTCGCCGTGCCAGGATCGCTACTTCATGTCGTCGCGTCGCGCGCTGCTGCCGGCCGTCTTCGATCGCGACGTGAGAACGTGTCTGGACAGGCACTTCCTGTTCGCCGGCGAGACGGCGTCATTGCGCCAGTACCTGTACTTCCTCGGCCTGGGCGAGCCTGGCGCCGAGGTTGCAGCCGAGCACGGCCTGGGCGACCTCGACGAGCGCATCGACTCTCTGGACGAGAGCGCATATGCCCGCCGGCGCCGCGAGGCGTTCCTGACCTATCTGGAGTCCAGGGTCGACGAGTTGGCGCGCGGGCTCGATGCCGAGCGCGAGAACTTCCTGGGCTACATGCGGCAGGAAGGCCTGTTCGACCAGGCGTCGATCGCCTTCGTCGATTGCGGCTGGCACGGCAGCGGACTGGCGCAGCTGAGCACTTTGATTCGAACCAGCTCGGCGGCGCCGGTGACGGCGTACTACCTCGGCGCGGCGCGTGGCTGCAACGCCAGGCAGTCCGGGTTGGTCTCGGCCATCGCTTACCTGCACCACGAAGGCGAGGGCATCGAGCGCACGCGCACGTTCACCGAACTTGCGCGACTGCTGGAGCTGTTCCTGTCGACCGACCAGCCGCCGCTGCTGGGTTTCGAGCGCCGTGGTCCACGGGGTGAGATCGAGCCGAGGTTCGCCTCATCGGGACCGGCAGTCGATGAGCGCATCCGCATGCTGCAGTCGCAGGCGCTGCGCTACGTCGAAGACTACGCGGCCTGGCCCACCGAGACCTTGCCGCGGCTGCCGCACGCGACGGTCGTCGCCGCGTTGAACAGGCTCGTCGAGTCGCCGACGCGCGAAGAGTCCCGGGCCATCGGCACGATCCCGTACTGCGCCTTGTCTTTCGAGTCGGCAGATGTGCGACCGTTTGCGGTCGTGAACCTGCCGCTGCGCGTGGCGCTGCTGCAATCCGGGCGGCGCAGGGAAGAGGTCGGTCTGACCGGCTGCGTCGCGATGGCGTTGCACAACGCGCGGCAGCCGTGGTTGCGGGCGCTGATCCGCTCGACGCCGCTCGACGAGGTGCCGCCCACGCGCGTGCATCGCCTGGTCGGTCGCATCAAGCGCGCGGCCGGGCGGCTGCGTTTCGGTGGGCGCGCCCCCGCGGTGCCATAAGACCACCTCAGGCGGCCGAGAGCCGCCGCCCGCCGAAGGGGAGTGCGCGCGCGACGGAGCCGGCTATGCTCGACAGCGACGAGCGCTCACCTCGCCACCGGCATCGCAAACTCCGCCCCCTTGCCGATCGACGCCGGCCAGCGCTGCATCACGCTCTTCTGCTTCGTATAGAAACGCACCCCTTCTTCGCCGTAGGCGTGCATGTCGCCGAACAGGCTCTTCTTCCAGCCGCCGAAGCCGTGCCAGGCCATCGGCACCGGGATCGGCACGTTGATGCCGACCATGCCGATCTGGATGCGGCGCGAGAACTCGCGCGCGATGTTGCCGTCGCTGGTGAAGCATGACACGCCGTTGCCGAACGGGTGCTCGTTGACCAGCTTCACCGCCTCGGCGAAGTCGTGCGCGCGCACGCAGGACAGCACGGGGCCGAAGATCTCCTCCTGGTAGATGCGCATCGTCGGCGTCACGTGATCGAACAGCGTGCCGCCGGTGAAATACCCGCTCTCGTGCTGCGGCACCTTGACGCCGCGGCCATCGACGACGAGCTTGGCGCCTTCTTTCACGCCGATGTCGATGTAGCCCTCGATGCGCTCCAGCGCCTGCTTCGTGATCACCGGGCCCATCTCGGCGTCGCTCGCCATGCCGTTCCTGACCTTCAGCGTCTTCGCGCGCTCGGCCAGCAGCGGCACGATCCTGTCGGCTACATCGCCCACCAGCACCGCCACCGAGATCGCCATGCAGCGCTCGCCGGCCGAGCCGTAGGCGCTGCCGATGAGGGCATCGACGGCCTGCTCGATGTCGGCGTCGGGCATCACGACCATGTGGTTCTTCGCGCCACCGAGGGCCTGCACGCGTTTGCCATTCCTGGCCCCGGTTTCGTAGATGTACTGCGCGATCGGCGTCGAGCCGACGAAGCTCAGAGCCTTCACGTCCGCGTGTTCGAGCAGTGCATCGACCGCCACCTTGTCGCCCTGGACGACGTTGAACACGCCGTCGGGCAGGCCGGCCTGCTTGAACAACTCGCCCATGACGACCGACGCCGACGGATCGCGCTCGCTAGGTTTGAGGATGAAGCTGTTGCCGCAGGCGATCGCCACCGGGAACATCCAGCACGGCACCATGCAGGGGAAGTTGAACGGCGTGATGCCGGCAACGACGCCCAACGGCTGGCGCAGCGTCCAGTTGTCGATGCCGGTGCTGACCTGATCGGTGTAGTCGCCCTTCAACAGTTGCGGGATGCCGCAGGAAAACTCGACGATGTCGATGCCGCGCGTGACCTCGCCCTGCGCGTCGGAGAACACCTTGCCGTGCTCGGCGGTGATCATCGCGGCCAGCGTGTCGCGGTGCTGGTTCATCAGCTCGAGAAACTTGAACATCACCCGAGCGCGCCGGATCGGCGGCGTGTCGGCCCAGGCCGGGAAGGCCGCCTGCGCGGCCGACACTGCGGCCTGCACTTCGGCTTTCGATGCCAGCGCCACTTGTCGCGCGATGGCGCCGGTGGCGGGGTTGTAGACGGCCTGCGTCCGCGCATCATGGCCACTCTGGCTGGCGACACGCTCGCCGGCAATCCAGTGACCGACGGTGGTGGTGGCGGTGAAGGCTTCGGTGGCGCCCATGGTCGTCTCCTTGTGTCGAGGTTGCCATCGTAGTCTCGTTGACAATGCGTCGCGCCCAGCCCGGGTGGTGAAATAGGCAGACACAGCGGACTTAAAATCCGCCGCTTCTCGAAAGAGGGCGTGCCGGTTCGATCCCGGCCCCGGGCACCACGCTGCCGTACTGACGCGAAAGCCTGCATGCCCCTGTTCGCCCAACAAGCCCTGAACCCCGGCGTCAAGAAGCGCGAGGTCTTCGGCTGGGCGATGTACGACTTCGCCAACTCGGGCTACACGACCGTCGTCTTGACCGCGGTCTTCAACGCCTACTTCGTCGGCGTCGTGGCCGACGGCGCTGATTGGGGCACGCTGGCCTGGACGCTGGCGCTGGCGCTGTCCAACCTGATCATCATGTTCACGATGCCGGCGATCGGTGCCTATGCCGATCTGCGTGCGGCCAAGAAGAAGCTGTTGATGCTGACCACGGCGGCCTGCGTAGTGAGCACGCTGGCGCTGTTCTGGGTCGGCCGCAACGACGTCGCCCTGGCGGTGGTGGCGATCGTGCTGTCGAACCTGTTCTACGCTTATGGCGAGGCGCTGACCGCGGCCTTCCTGCCCGAGCTGGCCACGCGCGAGGCGATGGGCAAGGTCTCGGGCTGGGGCTGGAGCTTCGGCTACTTCGGCGGCATGTTGTCGCTCGGCTTGTCGCTGGCCTATGTGATCTGGGCACAAGGGCAGGGGCAGACGGCCGAGTCCTTCGTGCCGGTGACGATGGTGATCACGGCCGCGGTATACGGCATCGCGTCGCTGTTGACCTTCGCGTTGTTGAAGGAGCGCGCACTGCCGCAAGGCGGCGCGGCGCACACCTTGCGCGACTCGCTGGCGCGGCTTCGATCGACTTGGCAGCAGGCGCAGCGCTTTCGCGATTTCCGCTGGTTACTGGTCACGGCACTGGCTTACCAGGCCGGCATCGGCGTCGTCATCGCGCTGGCTGCGGTCTATGCCGAGCAGGCGCTCGGTTTCAAGCAGACCCAGACGATGATGCTGGTCTTTCTCGTCAACATCGCCTCGGCCGTCGGCGCGTTCGCCTTCGGCTATTGGCAGGACCGCACCGGCCACAAGCGCGCACTGGCCGTGACGCTGATCGGCTGGATCGTCATGTGTGCGTTGGCCGCGCTGACGCAGACGGCGACGCTGTTCTGGGTGGCCGCGGTGATCGCCGGTTTGTGCATGGGCTCGAGCCAGTCGGCGGGCCGCGCCATTGCCGGCCTGCTCGCGCCGCCGAAACAACTCGCCGAATTTTTCGGCCTGTGGACCTTTGCCACGCGCCTGTCGGCCATCGTCGGCCCGCTGACGTATGGTGTCGTCACCTGGGCGACTGGCGGCAACCACCGCTTGGGCATCGCGTCGACGGCGGTGTTCTTCGTCGTTGGCCTGTTCCTGCTGCGCAAGGTCGACGTCGAGCGTGGCTCGAGGCAGGCTTTGGGTCAGCCGGTCTAAGATAGAACGATCGTCCGCCTTATCGTCTCAGGCCGGTCCCGTGCGCTAATGGCGCACTGCGCCGCAGCACTCAACAAGGAGCAAGCCCCATGAAGGTTCTGGTGCCCGTCAAACGGGTCGTCGACTACAACGTCAAGGTGCGCGTCAAGGGCGATGGCTCGGGCGTCGATATCGCCAACGTCAAGATGAGCATGAACCCCTTCGACGAGATTGCCGTCGAAGAGGCGGTGCGGCTCAGAGAGAAGGGAGTTGCCACCGAAGTCATTGCGGTGAGCTGCGGCGTCACGCAGTGCCAGGAAACCTTGCGCACGGCCATGGCGATCGGCGCCGACCGGGCGATCCACGTCGAGTGCGCCGACGAGCTGCAGCCGCTGGCGGTCGCCAAGCTGCTCAAGGCGCTGTTCGACAAGGAGCAGCCCGGACTCGTCATCCTCGGCAAGCAAGCCATCGACGACGACTGCAACCAGACCGGGCAGATGCTGGCCGCGCTGGCCGGGTTGCCGCAAGCCACCTTTGCCTCGAAGGTCGAGGTCGAAGGCTCCATGCCCGGGGGCAAGGTCAGCGTCACGCGCGAGGTCGATGGCGGCCTGGAGACGGTCAAGCTGTCGCTGCCGGCGGTGATCACCACCGACCTGCGCTTGAACGAGCCGCGTTACGTGACATTGCCCAACATCATGAAGGCCAAGAAGAAGCAGCTCGATGTCGTCAAGCCGGCCGACCTCGGCGTCGATGTGGCGCCGCGCATCAAGACGCTCAAGGTGGTCGAGCCGCCCAAGCGCGGCGCCGGCGTCAAGGTGCCCGACGTGGCGACCCTGGTCGACAAACTCAAGAACGAAGCAAAGGTGATTTGACATGAGCGTCCTCGTCATTGCCGAACACGATCACGGCACCTTGAAGGGTGCGACCTTGAACACCGTCACTGCCGCGGCACAGTGTGGCGGTGATGTGCATGTGCTGATTGCCGGCGCCGATGCCGGCGGCGCCGCCCAGGCCGCCAGCCAGATCGCCGGCGTGGCCAAGGTGCTGCATGCCGACGGCGCCAGCCTCGCCGAGCAATTGGCTGAAAACGTCGCGGCACAAGTCGTCGCGGTCGCCAAGAACTACAGCCACCTGCTGTTCCCGGCAACCGCGCACGGCAAGAACGTTGCCCCGCGCGTGGCCGCGCTGCTCGACGTGGCACAGATCAGCGACGCCATGAAGATCGTCAGCGCCGACACCTTCGAGCGTCCGATCTACGCCGGCAACGCCATCGCCACCGTGCAGAGCAGCGACCCGATCAAGGTCATCACCGTGCGCACTACCGGCTTCGATCCGGCGGCAGCCGACGGCGGCAGTGCCGCGGTCGAGAAGATCGACGCCGTGGCCGACAGCGGCAGCAGCAGCTTCGTCGGCGCCGAGATCGCCAAGCTCGACCGGCCCGAACTCACCGCGGCCAAGATCATCGTCAGCGGCGGCCGGGCCATGGGCAGCAGCGACAAGTTCAATGCCGTGCTCACCCCATTGGCCGACAAGCTCGGCGCGGCGCTCGGTGCCAGCCGCGCTGCGGTCGACGCCGGCTATGCGCCCAATGACTGGCAGGTCGGCCAGACCGGCAAGATCGTTGCGCCGCAGCTCTACATCGCCTGTGGCATCAGTGGCGCCATCCAGCATCTGGCCGGCATGAAGGACAGCAAGGTGATCGTGTGCATCAACAAGGACCCCGAGGCACCGATCTTCAGCGTCGCCGACTACGGGCTCGAAGCCGATCTGTTCACGGCGGTGCCCGAGATGGTCAAGGCTTTGTGAGGCTGGCACCATGACATACCGCGCCCCCGTCAAAGACATGCTCTTTTGCATGACGGAGCTGGCCGACCTGCAAGCCGTCGCGAGCATGCCGGGCCTGGAAGAATCGGGTCCCGAGACCGCTGCGGCCGTGCTCGAGGAAGCGGCCAGGTTCAACCAGGACGTTGTCGCGCCGCTGAACGGGGAGGGTGACAAGAACCCGTCGTCGTTCAAGGACGGCAAGGTCAACACCACGCCGGGGTTCAAGCAGGCGTTCGAGCAATTCGTGCAGGGCGGCTGGCAGGGCCTGCAGCATCCGCCCGAGTTCGGCGGTCAGGGCTTGCCGAAGACGATTGGCGCGGCCTGCATCGAAATGCTCAACAGCGCCAACATGAGCTTTGCGTTGTGCCCGCTGCTGACCGATGGCGCGATCGAAGCGCTGCTGACCGCGGGTACGCCCGAGCAGCAGCAGACCTACATCCCGAAGATGGTCGACGGGTCGTGGACCGGCACGATGAACCTGACCGAGCCGCAGGCCGGCAGTGACCTGGCGCTGGTGCGCACACGCGCCGAACCGCAGCCCGATGGCAGCTACAGGCTTTTCGGCACCAAGATCTTCATCACCTACGGCGAGCACGACATGGCGGACAACATCGTCCACATGGTGCTGGCACGCGTCGCCGGCGCGCCCGAGGGCGTGAAGGGCATCTCGTTGTTCATCTGCCCGAAGTTCCTGCCCGACGGCAAGCGCAACGACGTGCATTGCGTCAGCATCGAACACAAGCTCGGCATCAAGGCCAGCCCGACCGCAGTGCTGCAATACGGTGACCATGGTGGAGCCACGGCCTGGCTGATCGGCCAGGAAAACCGCGGCCTCGAGTACATGTTCATCATGATGAACGCGGCGCGCTACGCGGTCGGCGTGCAGGGCATCGCGATTGCCGAGCGGGCCTACCAGAAGGCCGTGTCGTTTGCGCGCGATCGCGTGCAGAGCCGGCCGGTCGATGGCTCGATGAACAAGAGCGCGCCGATCATCCACCACCCCGACGTCAAGCGCATGCTGATGACGATGCGCGCCTACACCGAGGGCTGCCGCGCCGCGGCGATCGTCGCCGCAGCCGCCTACGACGCTGCGCACCACCATGCGGATGCGCAGGTGCGCAAGGACAATGCGGCGTTCTACGAGTTCATGGTGCCCTTGATCAAAGGCTTTTCCACCGAGATGAGTCTCGACGTGGCGTCGCTGGGCGTGCAGGTGCATGGCGGCATGGGCTTCATCGAGGAAACCGGCGCCGCGCAGTACCTGCGGGACGCCAAGATCCTGACGATCTACGAAGGCACGACGGCGATCCAGGCCAACGACTTCGTCGGCCGCAAGACGGCACGCGACGGCGGCCAGGTCGCAAAAGCCATCGCCGCACAGATCGAACGCACCGAAGCGGCACTGGCCAAACGCAGCAGCGCGGCAAGCAAGGCGATGCACAAACATTTGGTGGCGGCGCGCAAGGCGTTCGTCGAGGTCGTGGACTTCGTCGCCGGGCAAATGAAGGCGAGCCCGAACGCTGTCTTTGCCGGCTCGGTGCCGTACCTGATGCTCGCCGGCAACCTGATGGCCGGCTGGCAGATGGCGCGGGCATTGATCGTCGCCGAAGACAAGGCCGGCGAAGATGCCGCGTTCATGGCCGCAAAGGTGACGACGGCGCACTTCTATGCCGAGCACATCCTGTCCAAGGTGCCGGGCATCCGCGATTCGGTCATCGAAGGCCACAGCGCCGTCAACGACATGGCGCTGGAGGCTTTCTGATGCGCGCCGCCGGGCCGCTCCCAAGGTGCTCGCGCCCCCTCGGGGGGCCGGTACGCAGCGCCTGGGCGGCTTCATGACCTTGCCCGCTGTCCTGGGCAAGCTGCGCATCCCCGTCGTCGGCGCGCCGCTGTTCATCATCAGCAACCCGAAACTCGTCGTCGCGCAATGCACGTCGGGTGTCGTCGGCTCGATGCCGGCCCTCAATGCACGCCCGGCCGAGCAACTCGACGAGTGGCTGGCCGAGATCACCGAGACGCTCGCCGCGTGGGACCGCAAGCATCCTGACCAGCCCGCAGCGCCGTATGCAATCAACCAGATCGTTCACAAGAGCAATGACCGGCTCGAGCACGACATGCAGGTCTGCGCCAAGTACAAGGTGCCGGTGATCATCACCTCGCTCGGCGCGCGCACCGATGTCAATGACGCGGTGCATGGCTGGGGCGGCATCGTGCTGCACGACATCATCAACAACAGGTTCGCGAACAAGGCGATCGAGAAGGGCGCCGACGGCCTGATTGCCGTGGCAGCAGGCGCCGGTGGCCATGCCGGCGTGAAGAGTCCCTTCGCGCTGGTGCAGGAAATCCGCGAATGGTTCGACGGCCCGCTGGCGCTGTCCGGCGCCATCGCCAACGGTGACGGCGTGCTGGCAGCGCAGGCGATCGGTGCGGACCTGGCCTACATCGGTTCGGCCTTCATCGCCACTGACGAAGCGCGGGCCAGTGACGCCTACAAACAGGCCATCGTCGATGGCACGAGCGACGACATCGTCTACTCGAGCCTGTTCACCGGCGTGCACGGAAACTATCTGAAGCCATCGATCCGCAACGCCGGGCTCGATCCCGACAACCTGCCCGAGAGCGACCCGACGAAGATGAACTTCGGTGGCGGCGAAAGCGCCAAGAAGGCCTGGAAGGACATCTGGGGCTGTGGCCAGGGCATCGGCGCGGTCACGGCCGTGCTGCCGGCTGCGGCCGTGGTCGATCGCCTGGCCAGCGAGTATGGTCAGGCACGCAGCCGGCTGTTGTCGCGTTGAACACGGGAGAGCATGCATGAAGTCCGGCACGAGGGTGGTCATCGGTTTGCTGGCCGCGTGCGGTCTGCTGGCGGCGTGCGGCGCCATCGGTATCGGTGTCGGCATCGGCGTGCCGATCGGCCGCGGCGGTGTCAGCGTCGGTGTCGGCGGCACGGTGCCGCTGCCAACGTCGTCCACACCGGTCGAACCCGCGGCGTCGGCCGCGTCGGCGCCGCAATAGTCGCGCGGTTCAGGCGACCTCGGCGTCGCTGTCGCAGCCCTGGCCTGCAGCGATCCAGCGCTTGATCAGGCGATTGACCACGGGCAGCGTCATCAGAGCGCAGCGGTAGCGGGCCAGTGCTGCGTCCCAGCGCAGCGCGCGACAAGCGCCGCGGCGTCGCAGGCTCGCTGCCACACCGACGGGGCAGGGCTCGGACAGGCAGCACACGCCGCAGCCGTTGCACGGCGCGCCCCAGTTGGGCTTGGCAGGCGCCGCTGCGTGAATGCGAATCGTGCGGATCATGGCCGATGCTGCCCCAGGCCGTCGGCGAGCGTTCGTTGCATCAACGGCGCGATCAGGCCGTACTCGTTCGTTTTGGCAGTGCCTTCGATGCTAGAGTGCGGGCCTGACAAGAACAGGCCCTTCCCGCCCGAAAGGAATCTCTCCCCTGACGGCGCGAACGCTAGTCCGCCCACCGGTGAAGCCGGGGCGCGGAAGGTTGTGCAACCCATCGAATGCCGCGCAGACCGTGGCCAGAGGTGAGCGAAGATGATGCAGCAATACAGGTCGAACTCGTACCTGTTCGGGGGCAATGCCCCCTACGTCGAGGACCTCTACGAGGCCTACCTCAACAACCCGGGCAGCGTGCCGGACAACTGGCGCGCCTACTTCGACAAGCTGCAGAACGTGCCGGCCGTCGATGGCACCGACAGTCGCGACGTGGCCCATGCGCCGGTCGTCGAATCCTTCGCCCAACGTGCCAAGGCCAACGCATTCGCGCTCAAGGCCAGCGAGACCGACCTCGCGGTCGCACGCAAGCAGGTCCACGTCCAGTCGCTGATTGCGGCGTACCGCTTCCTGGGCAGCCGCTGGGCCGATCTCGATCCGTTGAAGCGTACCGAGCGGCCGAAGATCCCCGAACTCGAAGCGGCGTTCTACGACCTGACCGAGTCGGACATGGAGATCACGTTCTCGGCGACGAACACCTACTTCACCAAGGCCGAGCAGATGACCTTGCGCGAGATCGTGCAGGCCTTGCGCGAGACCTACTGCGGCTCGATCGGCGCGGAGTTCATGCATTGCACCGACCCGGCCGAGAAGCGCTGGTGGCAGGAGCGGCTGGAAGCGACCCGCAGCAAGCCCAGCTACAGCGCCGACGAGAAGACGCACATCCTCGACCGCCTGACCGCTGCCGAAGGCCTGGAGCGCTTTCTGCACACCAAGTACGTCGGCCAGAAGCGCTTCTCGCTCGAAGGCGGCGAGAGCTTCATCGCCAGCATCGACGAGGTCGTGCAGCGCGCCGGTGAAAAAGGCGTGCAGGAAATCGTCATCGGCATGGCGCACCGCGGGCGCCTGAACGTGCTCGTCAACACACTGGGCAAGATGCCCAAGGACCTGTTCGCCGAGTTCGACCACACCGCGGCCGAGGTGCTGCCGGCCGGAGACGTGAAGTATCACCAGGGCTTTTCGAGCGATGTCTCGACGCCCGGCGGTGCGGTGCACCTGTCGCTGGCGTTCAATCCATCGCACCTCGAGATCGTCAACCCGGTGGTCGAAGGCAGCGTCAAGGCGCGCATGGATCGCCGCGGCGACAAGGGCGGCGAGCAGGTGCTGCCGGTGCTGGTGCACGGCGACGCCGCCTTCGCAGGGCAGGGCGTGGTCATGGAGACGCTGGCGCTGGCGCAGACGCGCGGCTACTCCACCGGCGGCACGGTGCACATCGTCATCAACAACCAGATCGGCTTCACGACCAGCGACCCGCGCGACAGCCGCTCGACGCTGTATTGCTCTGATGTCGTCAAGATGGTCGAGGCGCCGGTGCTTCACGTCAATGGCGACGATCCGGAAGCCGTGGTCCTGTGCTCGCAACTGGCCCTGGACTACCGCCGCCAATTCAACAAGGACGTGGTGGTGGACATCGTCTGCTTCCGCAAACTCGGCCACAACGAGCAGGACACGCCGGCGCTGACGCAGCCGCTGATGTACAAGAAGATCGGTGCCCACCCCGGCACGCGCAAGCTCTATGGCGACAAGCTGGTCGCGCAAGGTGTGCTGCCGCCCGAAGGCCCGGACGAGATGGTCAAGGGTTTTCGCGCGGCGATGGACGCCGGCAAGCACACGGTCGATCCGGTACTGACCAACTTCAAGAGCAAGTACGCCGTCGACTGGGCGCCTTTCCTCGGCAAGAAATGGACCGATGGCGCCGATACCGCATTGCCGCTGGCCGAAGTCAAGCGCCTGGCTGAACGCATCACGACGCTGCCGAAGGAATTCAAGGCCCATCCGCTGGTCGAGAAGGTGCTGGCCGACCGCGCCGCCATGGGCCGCGGCGAGATCAACGTCGATTGGGGCATGGGCGAGCACCTGGCCTTCGCCTCGCTGGTGGCCAGCGGCTATGGCGTGCGCTTGTCCGGGCAGGACAGCGGACGCGGCACCTTCGTTCACCGCCATGCGGTGTTGCACGACCAGAAGCGCGAGAAGTGGAGCGAAGGCACCTATGTGCCGCTGCAAAACGTCGCTGACGGCCAGGCACCTTTCGTCGTCATCGACTCGATCCTGTCGGAAGAGGCGGTGCTCGGGTTCGAATACGGCTACTCGAGTGCAGAGCCGAACACACTGACGATCTGGGAAGGCCAGTTCGGCGACTTCGTCAACGGCGCGCAGGTCGTGATCGACCAGTTCATTGCCAGTGGCGAGGTCAAATGGGGACGCGTCAACGGCATCACGCTGATGCTGCCGCACGGCTATGAAGGCCAGGGCCCCGAGCACAGCTCGGCTCGCCTGGAGCGCTTCATGCAGCTGGCCGCGGACAACAACATGCAGATCGTGCAGCCGACCACGGCCAGCCAGATTTTCCATGTGCTGCGCCGGCAGATGGTGCGCATGTTCCGCAAGCCCCTGATCATCATGACGCCCAAGTCGCTCCTGCGCGCCAAGGATGCGGGCTCGCCGTTGGCCGAGTTCACCAAGGGCGAGTTCAAGACCGTGATCGGCCCGCAGCGCAGCGAGGTCGAGCCGGCCAAGGTCAAGCGCGTGATCGCCTGCTCGGGCAAGGTGGCCTATGACCTCATCAAGCGGCGCGATGAGAAGAAAGCCTGGGACGTGGCGATCCTTCGCGTCGAGCAGCTCTATCCGTTTCCGCACAAGGCCTTTGCCGCGGAGCTCAAGCGCTTTCCGAGCGCCAGTGAACTGGTGTGGTGCCAGGACGAGCCGCAGAACCAGGGTGCGTGGTTCTTCATTCAGCACCAGATCCACGAGAACATGAGTGACGGACAAAAACTTGGCTACGCCGGGCGCGCGGCCTCGGCCTCGCCGGCCGTGGGCTATTCGCACCTGCACGTCGAGCAGCAGAAGGCGCTGCTCGATCAGGCCTTCGGCAAGCTCAAGGGCTTCGTGCTCAGCAAATAAACCCAACACGGAACAAGAACAGAAATGGCCATCGTAGAAGTCAAGGTGCCGCAACTCAGCGAGTCGGTTGCCGAAGCGACGTTGTTGCAGTGGAAGAAGCAGCCCGGCGAGGCCGTGGCGATCGACGAAATCCTGATCGAGGTCGAAACCGACAAGGTGGTGCTCGAAGTGCCGGCGCCGGCTGCCGGCGTGATGGTCGCGCATGTCGTCAACAGCGGCGGTACGGTGCTGGCCGAGCAGGTGATCGCGACGATCGACACCGATGCCGATGAGTCCTCGGCGGCCCCGGCCGCTGCGGCACCGCCAGCGGCGGCCCCGGCCCCGGCCCCGGCCGCGGCGGCTGCGCCTGCAGCAGCCCCTGCTGCAGCGCCTGCTGCAGAGCCTGCTGCGGCCGCAGCCCCTGCTGCAGCGCCAGCTGCGGGGTCGAAGGCGGGTGTCGCCATGCCTGCGGCGGCCAAGCTGATGGCCGACAACAACATGGCAGCTGGCGCGGTGACCGGCACAGGCCGTGATGGCCGGGTGACCAAGGGCGACGTGCTCGGCGCGTTGGCGGCGTCGCCTGCAGCGTCGCCGGCTGCATCGCCTGCGGCGCCGTCCGCCGTGCCCGCGGCACCTGCAACGGCCAAGTCCTTGCCCACCGTGCCGGCACCGGCGGTCAAGCTGGGCGACCGTCCCGAGCAGCGGGTGCCGATGTCGCGCCTGCGCGCCCGCGTGGCCGAGCGGCTGCTGCAATCGCAGGCCACCAACGCCATCCTGACGACGTTCAACGAAGTCAACATGGCTCCGGTGATGGAAATGCGCAAGCGCTTCCAGGAAAAGTTCGAGAAGGAGCACGCCACCAAGCTCGGCTTCATGAGCTTTTTCGTCAAGGCCGCCGTGCACGCCCTGAAGAAGTACCCCGTGCTCAATGCCAGCGTCGACGGCAACGACATCGTCTACCACGGCTACTTCGACATCGGCATCGCCGTCGGCTCGCCGCGTGGCCTGGTGGTGCCGATCCTGCGCAACGCCGACCAGATGAGTTTTTCCGACATCGAGAAGAAGATCGCCGAGTACGGCAAGAAGGCCGGTGAAGGCAAGCTGTCGATCGAGGAACTCACCGGCGGCACGTTCTCCATCTCCAACGGCGGCGTCTTCGGCTCGATGCTCTCGACACCGATCATCAACCCGCCGCAGTCGGCGATCCTCGGCGTGCATGCGACGAAGGACCGTGCCGTGGTGGAAAACGGCGCTGTCGTCGTGCGTCCGATGAACTACCTGGCGATGAGCTACGACCACCGCATCGTCGATGGCCGCGAAGCCGTGCTCGGGCTGGTGGCGATGAAGGAAGCGCTCGAAGATCCGGCCCGCTTGCTGTTCGACATCTGAGGAGTCATGAATGTCGAAGAGCTTTGACGTCATCGTCATCGGCGGCGGCCCCGGCGGCTACATCGCAGCGATCCGCGCTGCGCAGCTGGGTTTCAACACCGCCTGCATCGACGAGTGGAAAAACGACAAGGGCGGACCGGCGCCAGGCGGCACCTGCACCAATGTCGGCTGCATCCCGAGCAAGGCGCTGCTGCAATCGAGTGAGCACTATGAACACGCCGGCCATGCGTTTGCCGAACACGGCATCCAGCTCAAGGAACTGGGCATGGATGTCAAGAAGATGCTCGGCCGCAAGGACACCGTGGTCAAGCAGAACAACGACGGCATCCTGTACTTGTTCAAGAAGAACAAGGTGACGTTTTTCCATGGCCGCGGCTCATTCGTCAAGGCCGCTGCCGAGGGCTGGCAGGTCAAGGCAGGCGAGGAGTCGATCGTCGGCAAGCACATCATCGTCGCCAGCGGCTCGAATGCCCGCCCTCTGCCCGGTGCGCCATTCGACGAGGACCGCATCCTGTCCAACGACGGCGCGCTGCGCATGCCGTCGGTGCCGAAGAAGCTCGGCCTGATCGGCTCGGGTGTGATCGGACTGGAGATGGGCTCGGTTTGGCGGCGCCTGGGCGCGGAAGTGACGGTGCTCGAGGCGCTGCCGACCTTCCTCGGCGCGGTCGACGAACAGATCGCCAAGGAAGCGCACAAGGCGTTCACCAAGCAGGGCCTGAAGATCGAGCTCGGCGTCAAGGTCGGCGAGGTCAAGATGGGCAAGGGCGGCGTCAGCGTGGCTTACACCCATGCCAAGGGCGAAAGCGTCAAGCTCGACGTCGATCGCCTGATCGTCTCGATCGGCCGCATACCGAACACGAGCGGACTCGATGCCGATGCGGTTGGCCTGAAGCTCGACGAGCGCGGTGCCATCGTCGTCGATGACGATTGCCGCACCAACCTGGCCAACGTCTGGGCAATCGGCGATGTCGTGCGCGGCCCGATGCTGGCGCACAAGGCCGAGGAAGAGGGCGTCGCCGTGGCCGAACGCATCGCCGGCCAGCATGGGCACGTCAACTTCAATACCATTCCGTGGGTGATCTACACCAGCCCCGAAATCGCCTGGGTCGGCGAAACCGAGCAGCAACTGAAGGAGCGCGGCATGGCCTACAAAGCCGGCACCTTCCCGTTCATGGCCAATGGCCGCGCGCGCGCGCTCGGCGACACGACCGGCCTGGTCAAGATGCTCGCCGATGCGAAGACCGACGAAATCCTCGGTGTTCACATCGTCGGTCCGATGGCCTCGGAGCTGATTGCCGAGTGTGTGGTGGCGATGGAGTTCAAGGCCAGCAGCGAAGACCTGGCGCGCATCTGTCACGCCCATCCGAGCCTGAGTGAAGCCACCAAGGAAGCCGCGTTGGCGGTGGACAAGCGAACGTTGAACTTCTGACGTGGCAGTACGCGCGCTCTATGAGCAAACGCTCAAAGAGCGTGGCTACGCAAGTGATGCAGCGCAATTGCGCGCCATCGACTCGCTCGAGCGCTGCGAGCAGGAGTGGATCGACTACAAGTCGCGCCGCAGCAACGCCGTCACCAAGCTCCTCGTGCGCCCGCCGATCCCGCGCGGCGTCTACATGTGGGGCGGTGTCGGCCGCGGCAAGAGTTTCCTGATGGACTGCTTCTTCCAGTCGGTCCCGCTGACGCGCAAGACGCGACTTCACTTTCACGAGTTCATGCGCGAGGTGCACCGCGAGTTGCAGGACCTCAAGGGCACGCCCAATCCGCTGCAGGAACTCGGCAAGCACATCGCGCGGCGCTTTCGCCTGATCTGCTTCGACGAGTTTCACGTCGCCGATGTCACCGACGCGATGATCCTGCATCGACTGCTCGAGGCCTTGTTCGCCAATCGTGTGTCGATCGTCACCACGTCCAATTTCCCGCCTGACGAGCTCTACCCCAACGGCCTGCACCGCGATCGCATCCTGCCGGCCATCGCACTGCTCAAGGACAAGCTCGAAGTCATCAATGTCGATGCCGGCGCCGACTACCGGCGCCGTGTGATGGAGCTGGTGCAGCGTTACCACTGCCCGTTGGGCGCCGAGGCCGAGGCGGCGCTGGGCAAGGCCTTCGACGAGATCGCCGAAGCGCGCGACGAAGACCCGGTGCTCCGTATCGAGCAGCGTGAGATCCTGGCGCGGCGCAAGGCCGGTGGCGTGGTCTGGTTCGACTTCAAAGGGCTGTGCGGCGGGCCGCGTTCGCAGAACGATTACCTCGAGATCGCCAGCCGCTTCCACACGCTGATCCTGTCCAATGTGCCGCAGATGGCGCCGCGCATGGCCAGCGAGGCGCGGCGATTCACTTGGTTGATCGATGTCTTGTACGACCGGCGCGTCAAGCTCATCATGTCGGCCGAAGTGCCGCCGGAGCAGCTCTACCTCGAAGGACCGCTGGCGCATGAGTTTCCACGCACGGCGTCGCGTTTGCTGGAAATGCAATCGGCCGAATTCATTGCCTTGGGGCGTCGAGATGTCGATACGACACTTACCTGAGTTGCTGCTGGTGGCGTTGATGGCCATGGTTGCGGCCGCGCAGGCTGCCGACGACGCAGCGTCGCAACGCCAGCGCATCGCGCTCGAGCGCCAGCAGGTCGATGCGCGGGCCCACGCCGGCGAGCGGGCGTGCGCCAATCGCTTCGCTGTGTCCGCCTGCCTGGCCCAGGTTCGCGCCGAGCGCCGCGTCGCGCTGCAGCAACTCGACCATCAGCGCGCGCTGCTCGACGAGTCCGGGCGCAAGGGCCGTGCCGCCGATCGGGCAGCGCGCATTCGGGCGCGCCAGGATGCACAGGCCAAAGCCGACGAGTTGCGGTTGCCGCCGGCCGAGTCGCGACCTGCAGCGTCGGCTGCGCCAGCAGCCGTCACCCCGGACACAGAGTCGGTTGGTGACGAGTCCGCGCTGCCGGCAACGCCGGCGCCGTCGCGCCGCGCTGGGCAGGCGGCAGCCGCAGAGAGGGCCCAGGCGGCGGATCGTGCAGCGGCTTCGAAGCGCCGTGCCGCACAGGCTGGCGCCCATCGTGACGCTGTCGAACAACGAAACCGCGCCCGTGCAGCGAAGGGTGCACCGGCGCAAGGGCTGCCGGTCCCGCCGCCGGTGGCGGCGTCGGCTGCAGCGCGCTGATCGGCGCCGAATCAGCGCTGCTTGGGGTCCAACGGCTCTACGCGCACCAACGCGAGCGACAGGTTGTCGCCGCCGCCGCGGGCGCGCTGGCGCGCCTTGGTGACCAGCATCTCGCTGGCCTCGCGCGGCGGCAGTGTGTGCACGATGGCGCCGAGTTCGCGCGGCGTGAAGTAGTGCCACAGGCCGTCACTGCAAGCCAGCACCGAGTCGCCGACTTCGAGCATGCCCAACTCGCGCACCGCCAGCGGCGGATCCTGCTGTGTGCCGAGGCAGCCTGTCAGCAGATTCGACTGCGCGTGTGTGTTCGCCTCTTCCTCGGTGATCTGGCCCTCGTCGATTAGCCGCTGTACGTACGAATGGTCGATGGTGCGGGTGGCCATGTCCGGGCCGCGGAAGTGGTAGACGCGCGAGTCGCCGGCATGGACGATGTCGCAGCGGCGGTTTGGGCCGATGATGAAGGCGGCGATGGTGCTGTGCGGCTCTTCCTCGGCCGTCATCGCCGTCAATTTGATCATCAGATGAGACTCTTCGACGATCTGGCGCAGCAGCACCGTCGCCTCGTCCTTTTCCGCCAAGTGGCGCTCATAGAGCTGGCGCGCGACCATGATCACCTGGTCGGCGGCCTTGCGGCCACCGCTCTTGCCGCCCATGCCATCGGCCAGCACGGCCAGGGCGCAGCCGGCAACGCGCGGGTGGGCGAACAACTCCACCTGGTCTTGCTGGTACTGGCGGTCGCCACGGTGCATGCCGGTGGCGGCACTGAGCCGGTAGGAGGGTTGGGCGACGGCAGGCGGGGGCATGCACGCAATATACGGCCAAGGGGTGCATTGCCTGAGGGGCGTTGGTGCCCGGACGTGAACTCGTGCCGCGCGCCTACACTCGTCAATCGACGCCGATGGATGAAAACCTGCATTCGCCCCAACGACAGCTGATCGAGTTGCGCATGGAACATGCCGACCTCGACAGCCTGATCGATCGCGCAGCCGAGCAGATGCCGATCGACGACCTGGCGCTGCGCCGGCTGAAGAAGCGGCGGCTGCTGCTGCGCGACCAGATTTCGAGGCTCGAGCAGCTGGTCGATCCCCCAGAGCCCGCGTAGTCGATGGCTCACCCCCGACGGGACGTGCCATCGTTGGCCGATCAGGTCGCGCAAGCCTTCAGCAGCGCCGGGTCGCTCGCTGCAGCCGACCCGAATTACACCGAACGGCCGGTACAACAAGCATTCGCCCAGGCCGTGGCCGCGGCCCTTGATGAGCGTGAAGCGCTGGTGGCCGAGGCGGGAACAGGTGTCGGCAAGACCTTTGCCTACCTGGTGCCCTTGCTGCTGTCCGGCAAGCGTGCGCTGGTGTCTACCGCCACCAAGAGTCTGCAAGACCAGCTCTTCCTGCGCGATCTGCCGCGGCTGGTCGAGGCGCTGGGTGTGCCGGTGCGTGTCGCCCTGCTCAAGGGCCGATCGAGCTACCTGTGCCTGCATCGGCTGGCGCAGGTGCGCCAGGGATTCGAGCTGCCGGACCGGTTTGCGATGCGTGCGCTGTCGCGGATCGAGGCCTGGGCGCCGTCCACGAAAAGCGGCGACCTGGCCGAGATCGATGGCCTGGACGATCGCTCGCCGGTGATCCCCCTGGTGAGCTCGACGCGAGACAACTGCCTGGGCAGCGACTGCCCGCAGTTCGCCGCCTGCCACGTTGTCAAGGCGCGGCGCGAAGCGATGGCTGCAGACCTCGTCGTCATCAACCACCATCTCTTCTTTGCCGATCTGGCGGTGCGCGACAGTGGCATGGCCGAGCTGCTGCCGAGCGTCGACGCCGTGGTCTTCGACGAAGCGCATCAGCTGTCGGACGCAGGTGTGCAGTTCCTCGGCCTGACCCTGGGCAGCTCGCAGTTGATCGACTTCGCGCGCGACCTCACTGCCGTGGGGCTGGCGCAGGCCCGTGGGCTGGCCGATTGGCCGGCACTGGCCGGCGCGGTGGACCGCGATGCGCGCGAGCTGCGCCTGGCGGCAGCGGGGCCGCTGCGCGAGGTGCGCGCGTCGCTCAAGCTGCGCTGGAACGAGCGAGCCGGCCTCGCTGCGTTCGCGCAAGCGTTGTCGTCGGTGTCACAGACGGCGGCTGCGGCGCAGCAAGCGCTGCAGGCTGCGATCGACCTCGGTCCCGATCTCGGCCGCTTGGCAGAACGTGCTGCGGCGCTGGCCGCAGCGGCGCAAGCCTTCGCCGAAGTGGCGGCCGCCGACCGTGTGCGCTGGATCGACATCTCGGCGCATGCGGTGCGCCTGGTCGAGTCGCCGCTGGACATCCGCGAGGTCATCACCGAGCAGCGAGCCAAGGCGCCCAGAACCTGGATCTTCACCTCGGCGACACTCGGCGACGACGAGGCGCTGACTTGGTTCACGCGCTCGGCGGCACTCGAAAACGCGCGCACGCTGCGCGTGGGCAGCCCGTTCGACTACGCGAACAACGCGCGCCTGTATGTGCCGCCGCGCTTTCCCAAGCCGAACGAGCCTGGCCATGCCAGCGCCGTCGCGGCGCTGGCGGCGCGATGCGCCGCGGCCTTGAACGGCCGCACCTTCGTGCTGACGACCACCTTGCGCGCGCTGCCGCTGGTGGCCGAGACCTTGCGCGCCGGGCTCGACGCCGCCGGTGCGACGCAGGTCGAAGTGCTGATGCAGGGCAGCGCACCCAAGCGCGCGCTGTTGCAGCGATTCCTCGACGCGCCGGCCGCCGTGCTGATCGGCTCGCAGACCTTCTGGGAAGGCATCGACGTGCCGGGTGATGCGTTGCAGTGCGTGCTGATCGACAAGCTGCCGTTCCCGCCGCCCAACGATCCTTTGATCGAAGCGCGCGTCAAGCAGCTCGAAGCGCAGGGTCGCAACCCGTTCAACGAGTGCTTCGTTGCCGACGCGGCGGTGTCGCTCAAACAGGGCGCTGGCCGCCTGGTGCGCAGCGAATCCGATCGCGGACTGCTGGTGGTGTGTGACCCACGCATCGCCAACATGCCCTATGGCCGGCGCCTGATTGCGGCCCTGCCGCCGATGAAGCGGCTGGATGCAGAGAATGACGCGCTGTCGTGGCTGATCGAGCTGGCCTCAGCCCACTGAGCTACCAGAACTGCCACCAGCTTTTCTGGGTCTGCGCGCCGCTGCCACCCAGGAAGCGGCTTTGCGGAAAGTTCTTCTCCAGCACGCGCTGGGTGTCCGTGCGCAGGCTGTCCAGGCCGAGCTGCTGGTAGCTGGTCATCATCAGGTACAGCGCTTCTTCGGTGGCTGGGGTCTGCGGAAACTCGAGCAGCACCTGCTGTGCACGGTTGGCCGACGCCACGTAGGCGCCGCGCCGGTAGTAGTAGCGAGAGACATGCAACTCGTAGTCGGCCAGTGCATTGACGATGTAGTCCATGCGCAGCTTGGCGTCGGCGGCGTAGCGCGATGCCGGGAACTGCTCGACCACCTGCCGGAACGATTGATACGAGTCGCGCGAGGCCTGCTGATCGCGCTCGGACAAATCCTGCCGCGACAACGCCGACAGGATGCCCAGCTTGTCGTTGAAGTTGGCCACGCCGCGCAAGTAGTACGCATAGTCGAGCGCCGGGCTCGACGGGTGCAGCTTGATGAAGCGGTCCAGCGTGACCAGCGCGGCGGCGCGGTCATTGCTGCGTTGCTGCGCATACGCCAGGTCGAGCGAGGCCTGCTGCGCCAGCAAGGTGCCGGCAGCGCGGCCTTCCACGCGCTCGAAGATCTTGATGGCGCGCTCATAACCGCCGCTGGCCAGTTCGTCCTTGCCTTCGGCGTAGAGCTTTTCGACGGCCTCGGTCGAGCTGGGATCGATCTTGTCGCTCGTCGTGCCGCAGCCCGCGGCGAGGACGGCGGCAGCGGCGAGCAAACTGGCAATGCGTCGGAGTGGCAGGAGCATCGTGCACACAGGGCCGACAATCGCACCCCATGAACGCTGTTGAAAACGAGGGCGATTATAGGGATGCAAGCATCGAGGACCCGGCGGAAGCAGCGGTCGAGCTGCGGCGCTTCAGCGTCGACGCCGCTGGCCACGGCGAACGTCTGGACAAGTTGCTGGTGGCGCATGCCGCCGAGTTTTCGCGCAGCCATCTGCAGGGCCTGATCGAGCGCGGCCTGGTCAGCGTCGATGGTGGCATCTCGCGCACGGCTTCGCGGCGCTTGCGCGCCGGTCAGTCGGTGAGCGTCGAGCTGCAGCCCACGGACGAGTGCCTGGCCTTCACCGCCGAGCCGATGGCGTTGGCGATCGTGTTCGAGGACGACCAGGTGATCGTGATCGACAAGCCCGCCGGCCTGGTGGTGCATCCTGCGCCTGGCCACTGGCGCGGCACGCTGCTCAACGGCCTGCTGGCCCACCACGATGGGGCACTGCAATTGCCGCGGGCGGGCGTGGTGCACCGGCTGGACAAAGACACCTCCGGCTTGATGGTCGTTGCCAAGACGATCGAGTCGATGACGGCCCTGACGCGCGCCATTGCCGCACGCGACGTGCAGCGCGAGTACCTGGCTGTGGTGCACGGGACCGCAGCGGCGGCGCCATTTGCCATCGAGGCGCCGATCGGTCGCGATCCGGTGTCGCGGGTGCGCATGGCCGTGCTCGCCGGCGGCAAGCCCGCTCGCACCGATGTGACGCGAATCGCCGCCAAGGCCGGCTTCAGTGCCGTGCTATGCCGCCTGCACAGCGGTCGCACGCACCAGATCCGCGTCCACCTGGCCTCACGCGGGCATCCGCTGGTGGCCGATGCGCTCTACGGCGGTGCGCCGGCGCTCGGCTTGTCACGCCAGGCCCTTCACGCCGCGCGGCTGGGTTTTGCACACCCCGGCAGCGGCAGAGCGCTGCGCTTTGAGGCAGCCCTGCCTGCCGATTTGCACTCGGCATGGCAAGAAATAGCCGGCGGCGCCCGCCTGCCGCTACAATGACGCCAATCGCCCTGGACGCAACGGTTTTCGCCGTCGCCGGGGACGGCTCAAAGAAGTTGCGCGGCACCCCCTTGTGCTGCCTTGCTGGGCCCGACACCCAACCCTGACATTGCAATTGCCGCCGGCCGTACCGGCGCTCCCTACGTCGCTTGCATGAACACGCCAGAGGCCAAACGCGTCCTCGAAACCGCGCTCATTTGCGCCCACCAGCCGCTGCCGTTGGCGGCGCTGCGCGCCCTGTTCGATGACCAGGTCGGCGCCGACACCCTCAAGAGCCTGCTCGACGAGCTGGTAGGCGAGTGGCAAGGGCGAGGCGTCGAACTGGTGCCGCTGGCCGGCGGCTGGCGCTTTCAGAGCCGACCTGAAATGCGCGAGTACCTCGACCGGCTCAATCCCGAGAAGCCGCCCAAGTACTCGCGTGCGGTGCTGGAAACACTGGCCATCGTCGCCTACCGGCAGCCGGTGACACGCGGTGACATCGAAGACATTCGTGGCGTTGCCGTCGGCAGCCAGATCGTCAAGCAGCTCGAAGACCGCGGCTGGATCGAATCGATCGGTCACCGCGAAGCGCCGGGCCGTCCCGCGCTGTACGCCACGACGCGCCATTTCCTCGACGACCTGGGTCTGTCGAGCCTTGACCAACTGCCCGAACTCGACGCCACCGGTGGCAATGGCGAGCAGCGCATTGCCGACGCTTTGGCCGGGCAGCCTGGCTTGATCGACAGCGTCGTGGCCGCTGATGGCCAGACCTCGCTGGCCCTCGAAACGACGGCTGACGAGACCGCCGCCGGCGCCGGGCAGCCTTTGCCCCTCCACGGTACTTCCGAACCTACTGCCCCATGAGCCACGACCCCGACAACGACGACGCCCTGCCTGCTGCGACACCCACCCAGGATGCAGCGGCACCTCGCCCGCGTCGGCGCCGAGCGCCGGCCAAAGCGGCGCCGGACAACGGCGCCGAGGGCGCGGATGCGGTGGTCAATGAGTCGACTGCCGACAACCCGTCGGCAGCGCCTGCGGGTGACGACACGGTCGCCGCCGACAATGCGCCGCAAGAGGGCGCCGCGTCGCAACGTCCACGGCGCAAGCGCCGGCGCGGCCGCAAGGGCCGGCAAGATCGTGAAGGCCGCGATGACAGCGCCGCAGTCGCGCCGGCAAACCCCGCCGAGCGCCCGCCGATGCCTGATGCCGGCGAACTGTTCGCCATCGTGCAGGACGGCAGCTTCGACAGTGACGACGACACGCCAAGCAGCCTCGAGCCGGCCGCTGACGAGGTCATCGATGCGCCAGCCGCTGTGCCCGCCGTCGAGCAAGCCAGCCATGCGGCCGATGCCGCGCCCGAGCGCCGCATTCTGGCGCCCGACGCCGAAGCGCCGAAGCTGCAGAAGGTGCTGGCGCAATCCGGCGTTGGCTCGCGCCGCGATCTCGAGCAGATGATCGTTGATGGCCGCGTCAGCGTGAACGGCGAGGTCGCACATGTCGGCCAACGCGTCTCGTGGGGCGACCAGGTCGCCATCGACGG
The DNA here is from genome assembly GCA_963706685.1 of uncultured beta proteobacterium. GTDB lineage: Bacteria > Pseudomonadota > Gammaproteobacteria > Burkholderiales > Burkholderiaceae_C > CADEEN01. Next base: position 81,571 of record CAVPMY010000009.1, on the reverse strand, counting down.
CAAGCCGGTGCGCGTGCGCATCGCACCGCTGCCGACGCGTGTGTTGGCGTATCACAAACCGGTCGGCGAAGTGGTCACGCTCGATGACCCAGAGGGTCGGCCGACGGTGTTTCGCCGCCTGCCGCGCCTGCTGCATGGCAAATGGCAATCCGTCGGCCGCCTGGACATCAACACCGAAGGCCTGCTGCTGTTCACCACGTCCGGAGAATTGGCCAACCGCTTGATGCATCCGCGCTTCGGCATCGAGCGCGAGTACGCGGTGCGGGTGCTCGGCACATTGAACGACGAGTCACGCGCGCGCTTGCTGGCCGGCGTGCCGATCGAAGGCCAGACGGCCGCCTTCATGAGCATCGAAGACGGTGGTGGCGAGGGCGTCAACCATTGGTACCGGGTGACGATTGCCGAAGGCCGCAACCGCGAGGTGCGGCGACTGTTCGACGCTGTCGGCCTGGCCGTGAGCCGGCTGATCCGCATCCGCTACGGCACGGTGGTGCTGCCGCGCGGCTTGAAGCGCGGCGCGGCGGTCGATCTGTCGCCCGACGACGTGAAGTTGCTGCGCGTGATGACCGGTTTGGGCGAAGGCCGCAGCGGCGCCAAGAAGCAGCGCGGCGAGCCGCGCGAGCAGCGTGACGGCCGTGGCCGACCGGGCCGTGGCGGCGAAGCGCGAGACGGCGGCAGCGAACCGAAGCCGGCGCAGCCGCGCCGCGAGCCGCGCGAGCCCCGCCCGCCACGCGAGCCCCGCGCCCACGGCGAGCCGCGCTCGCATGAGGCCCCGGTCATCGTCAAGAAGCGGCGTGGCGGCAAGTACAACCTGCACGAAGGTTTTGGCGATGCGGCGCTGCGCGCACGCGAGCACGAGTTCAATGACCATGAGGACGTCGGCGCAGAGTCTGCAGACTTCACCAACATCCCGAGCCCACTGCAGCAAACCTTCGATCAGCGCGCGATGCGCGAGGAGCGCATGCAAAAGCGCGAGTACGGCGACGACGCGCCGATTCCCAATCCATTGCAGCAAACATTCGATCAGCGTGCACTCAAGGCGGCCACGCGCATGCCGCAACGCGAACTCGACGACGACGCACCGATTCCCAACCCCCTGCAGCAGACGTACGACAAGCGCTTGAACAAGGGCCCGCCAAAGGGCGCCAGTGGCTCGGCTGGCGCCCCGGCGGGTGGTGGCCCGCGCGGCCGTGGCAAGAAACGCGGCGGCGGCGCCGGCAAGCCTGGCGGTGGGCAGGCGCAACCCGATCCATTGCGCACCGCCGTGGGCTACATCGGCGGCGACGCCTTGCACGGCAAGAAGGGCGGCGGTGGTCGACGCCGAGCCGGCGGCAGTGGCCGCGGCAACGGCGGCGGCGGCGGCCGAGGGGGCTCCCGCGCCGGCCGCTGAAGTTCAACGGCTAGAATCCAAGGCTTTGCCAAGTCATTGATTTTTCGGAGAGTTTTTCACCATGGCGATCGAACGCACGCTGTCCATCATCAAGCCCGATGCAGTGGCAAAAAACGTGATTGGTCAAATCTACGCCCGCTTCGAAGGCGCTGGCCTGAAGGTTGTGGCCGCCAAGATGGCCCACCTGTCGCAGGGCGAGGCCGAGGCGTTTTACGCGGTGCACAAGGCTCGGCCGTTTTTCAATGACCTGGTCAAATTCATGATCTCAGGGCCGGTGATGATCCAGGTGCTCGAAGGCCCTGGCGCGATCGGCAAGAACCGCGAGCTGATGGGCGCCACCGATCCGAAGAAGGCCGACAAGGGCACCATTCGTGCCGACTTCGCCGACAGCATCGACGCCAACGCGGTGCACGGCTCGGACGCGACCGAGACCGCCGCCGTGGAGATCGCGTTCTTCTTTCCCGGCATGAACGTGTATTCGCGATGAGCGTACTGACCTCGGGCTCGCTTCGTTCGCACTCCCCAAGGGGAGCCGGCCGCTTGGGGCGGCCCGGCGCTGCCTGATGCCGGCCGCGAACCTTCTCGATTTCGATCTCGAAGGGATGGCGGCCTTCTGCGAAAGCCTGGGCGAGAAGCGATTTCGCGCCACGCAGCTGTTTCGCTGGATCCATCAGAAGGGGGCCAGCGACTTCGCGCAGATGAGCGACTTGGCCAAGTCGCTGCGCGACAAGCTGGCCACGGCCGCAACGATCACGCCGCTGCGTGCCGTGTCCGAGCACACCTCTGCCGACGGCACGGTGAAGTGGCTGTTCGATGTCGGCGCCGGCAACGCGATCGAGACGGTCTTCATTCCGGAAGTCGACCGTGGCACCTTGTGCATCTCGTCGCAGGCCGGTTGTGCCGTCGGCTGCCGCTTCTGCTCGACGGGGCACCAGGGCTTCTCGCGCAACCTGACGAGCGGCGAGATCGTGGCGCAGCTGTGGCATGCCGAGCATGCACTGCGGCAACGATCAAACAGCAGTGAACGTGCCATCAGCAACATCGTCATGATGGGCATGGGCGAGCCGCTGCAGAACTACGCGGCGCTGCTGCCGGCGCTGCGGGTGATGCTCGACGATCATGGCTACGGCCTGTCGCGCCGCCGCGTGACGGTGAGCACCTCGGGCGTGGTGCCGATGATCGACCGCCTGCGCGACGATTGTCCGGTGGCCTTGGCCGTGTCGCTGCACGCCAGCGACGATGCGCTGCGCGATGAGCTGGTGCCGATCAACCGCAAGTACCCCATCGCCGAATTGCTCGCCGCCGGCAGGCGCTACCTCGAGCGTGCGCCGCGCGACTTCATCACCTTCGAGTACTGCATGCTCGACGGTGTCAACGACAGCGTCGAGCATGCGCAGGGCCTGTTGCGGCTTCTGCGCCGCGCCGAGCTGCCCTGCAAGTTCAACTTGATTCCGTTCAATCCCTTCCCCGCATCGGGTCTGCTGCGTTCGCCGCGCGAGCGCGTGATCGAGTTTGCGCAGGTGCTGCAAGCGGCGGGCATCGTGACGACGATCCGCAAGACACGCGGTGACGATATTGACGCGGCCTGCGGCCAGCTGGCCGGCGAAGTGCAGGACCGCACGCGAGTGCACGAGCGCCGGCGCCGCATTCCCCTGGTCGCCCTGCAAGCTGCGCCGCGTGCCTGATGCCATGAAACTGCACCTGGCGTTGTTCATCGTTGCCCTGCTGGCGGTCGGCTGCGTGCAGACCGGCGGCGTACAGCGTCCGACAGGACCGGGCGTGAGCACCGACCCCAGCGATGTCGAAAAACGGGCGGCGGTTCGCCTCGAATTGGCCGGCGGCTACTTCAGCCGCGGCCAGTTTTCGACGGCGCTCGAGGAGATCAACCTGGCCCTCGAGGCCAAGCCCGATCTGGGCGCTGCCTACAACATGCGCGGCCTGGTCTATGCCGCGATGGGCGAAGACCGGCTGGCCGACGAGAGCTTTGGCCAGGCGCTGGCCCTCAACCCGCGCGACGCCGATGCGATGCACAACCGTGGCTGGTTCTTCTGCCAGCGCGGCAAATACGACGACGCCGACCGGCTCTTCGAGCAGGCCATCGCGACGCCGCAGTACCGCGACCTGGCGCGCTCCCTGATGGCACAAGGCATCTGCCATGCGCGTGCGGGCCGCATGGAGCCGGCCGAGCAGAAACTGCTGCGCGCCTACGAGGTTGATCCGACCAATCCGACGACCGCTTTCAACCTGGCCGATGTGCTCTACCGTCGCGCGGAATACGAGCGTGCGCGCTTCTACATCCGCCGCATCAACGACAACGAGCAGTTGTCCAATGCCCAGACGCTGTGGATGGCGGCGCGCATCGAAAAGCGCGCCGGCAACCGTGACGCGGTTGATGTCTTTGGCCGCCAGTTGCGGGCGCGATTCCCGCAATCGCCCGAAGCAAGGGCCTTCGAGCAGGGGCGTTTCGATGAGTGATCCCGGCGACGTTGCCGCCCCAATCGGTGTCGACAGCCTTGGCGCGACGGCGGGCGCGATGCTCAAGGCTGCTCGTGAGCAGCGCGGGCTGCACATCGCGGCGCTGGCCGCGTCGATCAAGGTGCCGCAGCGCAAGCTCGAGGCGCTGGAGAGCGACCACTACGAGGAACTGCTCGATCTGACCTTCACCCGTGCTTTGGCGCAATCCATCTGCCGCACGCTGAAGATCGATGCCCAACCCATTCTCGATCGCCTGCCGCAACCTCCAGGCGCGGCGCCGAAGCTACAGCATGTCAGCAATGGACTGAATGCGCCGTTTCGCGACCGACCGGGGCGTGATGATCCGGCGGGTTGGAGCTGGCTGGGTCGACCGGTGGTCTGGGGCACGCTGCTGGTTCTGATCGCTGCCGGCGTGTTAGCCCTGCTGCCCGGCAATGTCCTCGATCGCTTGCGCGGCTTGGTGCCGTCGGCGCCGGGTGCTTCGAGCACCGTGACGAGCCCGGTCTCGGTCCTGCCGCCGGCCACTGCGGCGTCGAGCGTGGTCGAAATGGTTCCCGCCGTGCCGCTTGCCGGCGTCGACGTCGCCTCGACCAGCCTGGTCGCGCCGCCAGTCGAGTCGGCACCGACAGCGGCGGCCAGCACGCCGGCCGCTACCTCCCTGCTCGGCCTGAAAGCCGTTGCCGAGTCGTGGGTCGAAGTCCAGGATGCGCGCGGCCAAACGTTGCTGTCGCGCAAAGTGGCGGCGGGCGAATCATTGGGGCTGAACGGCGAAGTGCCGCTGCGCTTGACGATCGGCAATGCCGCCAACACGCAGATCATGTTTCGCGGCCGCTTGGTGGACTTGAAGCCCAACACGGAAGGCAACGTCGCTCGGCTGCAATTGAACTGACATGACGGCCCACGACTTCAGTTCACTGGTCCTGGCGCAACCCGCGCCGCGCCGCTCGCGCCAGGCGAGGCTGGTCTGGGGCGAACGCGTGGTCACGGTGGGCGGCGACGCGCCGGTGCGTGTGCAGTCGATGACCAACACCGACACCGTCGATGCGATCGGCACCGCGATCCAGGTCAAGGAGCTGGCCACCGCCGGCAGCGAAATCGTGCGCATCACGGTCAACACGCCCGAGGCCGCCGAGCAGGTGCCCTACATCCGCGAACAGTTGGATCGCATGGGCGTCGACGTGCCGCTGGTCGGCGACTTTCACTACAACGGCCACCGCCTGCTCACCGACTATCCGGCGATGGCACGCTCGCTGTCCAAGTACCGCATCAACCCCGGCAACGTCGGCAAGGGCGACAAGAAAGACCGCCAGTTCGCGATGATGATCGAGGCCGCGGTCAAGCACGACAAATGTGTGCGCATCGGCGTCAACTGGGGCAGCCTCGACCAGCAACTGCTGGTCGACCTGATGGACGAGAACGCCAGGCGCGCCGAGCCCTGGGACGCCAAGCAGGTCATGGTGCAGGCCTTGGTCACGTCGGCGCTCGACTCGGCGTCGTATGCGCGCGAGCTGGGCATGAATCCGGATCAGATCATCATCAGCTGCAAGGTCAGCGGCGTGCAGGACCTGATCACCGTCTACCGCGCGCTGGCAGCGCGCTGCGACTACGCGCTGCACCTCGGCCTGACCGAAGCCGGCATGGGCACCAAGGGCACGGTCGCTTCGGCCACTGCGCTGGGCGTGCTGCTGCAGGAGGGCATCGGCGACACGATCCGCGTCAGCCTGACGCCGCAGCCCGGTGAGGCGCGCACGCAGGAGGTGGCGGTGGCCCTCGAGGTGCTGCAGTCGCTGGGCCTGCGCTCTTTCAACCCCAGCGTCACCGCCTGCCCCGGCTGCGGGCGCACGACCAGCACCACCTTCCAGGTGCTGGCCAAGCAGATCGACGACTACCTGCGCGCGCAGATGCCGCTGTGGAAGGCCAAATACCCCGGCGTCGAGAACATGAAGGTCGCGGTGATGGGCTGCATCGTCAATGGGCCGGGCGAGAGCAAGCACGCCGACATCGGCATCAGCCTGCCGGGCACCGGCGAAGCGCCGGCGGCGCCAGTGTTCATCGACGGCCAAGAAAGCGATGACGCTGCGCGGCGACGGCATCGCCGCCGAGTTCCACCAGATTGTCGAGAACTACATCGAAAAGCGCTTCGGCCAGGCCGTTGCTGCTTCGCACTGAACGCGCGCCACCCGGCGCGCGGCAACATCACATGACCGAGAAGATCACTGCCGTCAAAGGTATGAACGACCTGCTGCCCGACGAGGCAGCGAAGTGGGAGTGGGTCGAAGACAAGGTGCGCAGCCTGCTCGCGCGCTGGGGTTATCGCAACCTGCGCACGCCGATCGTCGAGCACACGCCGCTGTTCGTGCGCGGCCTGGGCGAAGTCACCGACATCGTCGAGAAGGAGATGTTCTCCTGGCAGGACGCGATGAACGGCGACCGCCTGACACTGCGGCCCGAGGCCACGGCAGGCATCGTGCGCGCGATGGTCGAACACAACGCCCTGTACAACGGGCCGCTGCGCATCTGGCAGATGGGACCGATGTTCCGCCATGAACGGCCGCAGAAGGGCCGCACGCGGCAATTCCACCAGCTTGACGTCGAAGCGCTCGGCCATGCCGGGCCCGATGTCGATGCCGAGATCATCCTGATGCTGCGCGCCTTCTGGCGCGAATTGGGCCTCGTCGAAGGTCGGCACATCGTGCTCGAGCTGGGAACCCTGGGCCAGCCTGACGAGCGTGCAGCGCATCGCGCCGCGCTGATCGCGCACTTCGAGGCCGACGCCGATCGACTCGACGAGGACGCCCGGCGTCGTCTGCACAGCAACCCGCTGCGCATCCTCGACACCAAGAACCCGGCAATGGCGCCGGTGGTCGACAGCGCGCCGAAGCTGATGGACTTTCTCGGCGAGGCCTCGATCGCCCACTTCAGCGCGCTGCGAGCTGTACTTGATGCTGCTGGCCTGGCCTACACCGTCAACCCGCGCCTGGTGCGTGGCATGGACTACTACAACCTCACGGTGTTCGAGTGGAAGAGCGATCTGCTCGGCGCGCAAAGCACGGTCTGTGGTGGTGGTCGTTACGACCAGTTGATCGAAACACTCGGTGGCAAGCCGGCGCCGGGCATCGGTTTTGGGCTGGGTCTGGAGCGGCTGATGCTGATGCTCGAAGGCGCCGGCATCGAGTGGCCTTCATCGGCGCCCGATGCCTATGCGCTGGTGCCCGATGCACAGGCGCTGCCACGCGTGATGCCCGTGCTCGATGCGTTGCGCGGCGCCGGTGTATCGGTCTTGATGCATGCCGCTTCCAAGGAAGGGCACGGCTCGATGAAGTCGCAGTTCAAACGCGCCGATGCCAGCGGCGCCGCCTTCGCGCTGATCTTCGGCGCCGACGAACTGGCCGCGGGCCAGGTCGCCGTCAAGCCGTTGCGTGCCGGGGAGGGTGCGGCGCAGTTCAACCGTGCATTGGCCGATGCCTCTTCCTGGGCGCGCGAGTTGCGGCCCGCATAATCGACGCTTCGCTTTTTCGCATCCATTCCATGGCGACTCCTCTCGACCTGCAAGAGCAGGAACAACTCGATCAGATCAAATCGTTCTGGAATCAGTACGGCAGCCTGATCACCTGGACCGTGACCCTGGCACTGGCCGGCTTTGCCGGCTGGAACGCCTGGCAGTGGTGGCAGCGCGAGCAGGGCGCCAAGGCCGCTGCGCTCTACGACGAACTCGACCGCATCGCTGCCAGTGGCGACGCGGAGAAAACAGCACGCGCCTTCGGCGACTTGAAGGAGCGCTTTGCGCGCACCCTGCAAGCGCAGCAGGGTGCGCTGCTGGCCGCCAAGGTGCAAGCCGAAAAAGGCCAGGCCGACGCCGCATTGGCCACGCTGGCCTGGCTGGCCGACAACGCCGGCGAGGACGAATTGCGCAGCATTGCGCGCTTGCGCGCGGCGGGCCTGCTGCTCGACCAGAAGAAGTTCGACGAGGCTTTGAAGCAACTCGACGCGGCGCAGCAAGGCAAGCCGCGCGAATTCGATGCACTGATCGCCGACCGGCGTGGCGATGTGCTGGCCGCGCAGGGCAAGCGTGCCGAGGCGGTCACGGCTTACCAGACGGCGTACAAGACGATGAACGCGAAGAACGAATACCGCAACCTGGTCGATGCCAAGCTGACCGCGCTCGGCGCGGCACCCGCGCCCGATGCTGCCGCCAGCGGGGCTGCCCGATGACGGCCGGGCGCATGGCGGCGCTGCGGGTTGCGGCGGTTGTCATCGTCGGCTTGTGTGCAGCGCTCGCCGGCTGCAGCAGCGACAAGCCCAAGCCGACGCCGCTGGAGTCGATCTCGCCGCAGATTGCCGGGCGCTCGGTCTGGAACGCGCGTGTCGATGCCCTGCCGTTTGTGCTGATGCCCGCCGTGGCCAAAGGCGCGGGCGAAGATGCCTTCATCGTCGCCGGCGGCGATGGTTCGGTGGTCGCGCTGGCGGCCGACAACGGCCGCGAGTTGTGGCGCGGCAGTGCCGGTGCGCGCCTGTCCGCGGGTGTCGGCAGCGATGGCCGCTACGCTGCGGTCGTGACGCGCGACAACGAACTCGTGGTCCTCGACAAGGGCAGCGTCAAGTGGCGCACGCGCTTGGGGTCCCTGGTCGCCACGGCGCCGCTGGTGGCCGGCGAGCGCGTGTTCGTGATGGGCGTGGACCGCGCGGTACAGGCCTACGACGTGCTGGACGGCCGCTACCTGTGGGACCTGCGGCGCTCCGGCGAGCCGCTGACGCTGTCGCAGCCGGGCGTCGTCAGCGCGTTCAAGGACACGCTGCTGGTGGGCCAGGGCCAGCGCCTGGCCGGCGTCGATCCGCTGCGCGGCACCGTGCGTTGGGAAGTGGCGCTGGCCAACCCCCGCGGCACCAATGAAGTCGAGCGTGTCGCCGACCTCGTTGGTCCGGCCGCGCGCGCCGGCGATGTGGTGTGCGCACGCGCCTTCCAGTCCGCGGTCGGCTGTGTCAACGCACAGAGTGGCGCGTTGCTGTGGTCGAAGAACACCGGCGGCGCGCAAGCCGCCGGTGCGGATGCCGAGCTTGTGGCCAGCGCCGACGGCAGTGGACGCATCACCGCCTGGCGGGCCAACAATGGCGATCTGGCGTGGACGGCGGAGCAACTGTTGCACCGAAACCTGTCCGGTCTGCTGGTGGTCGGTCGCACTGTGATCGCCGGTGATTTCGAAGGCCAGGTGCACTTTCTCGACCGCAGCAACGGCAAGACGCTGCTGCGCTTGCCGACCGATGGCTCACAAGTAATCGGCGCGCCGGTGGCGCTGGGCAGCACGGTGCTGGTGGCGACAAAAAAGGGCGGCCTCTTCGCGTTCCGCCCGGAATAGGCAGCCCACGAATGAAGCCGGTCATCGCCCTGGTGGGCCGGCCCAACGTCGGCAAGTCGACGCTGTTCAACCGCCTGACCCAGAGTCGCGACGCCATCGTTGCCGACTTTGCGGGCCTGACGCGTGACCGCCACTACGGCGAAGGCCGGCAGGGTGGTCTCGAATTCATCGTCATCGACACCGGGGGTTTCGAGCCCGAGAAACCGTCCGGCGTCGTCGCCGAAATGGCCAAGCAGACCAGGCAGGCGGTGGCCGAGGCCGATGCCGTGGTCTTTGTCACCGACGTGCGCACCGGCGTGTCGGGTCAGGACCACGACATCGCGCGCTACCTGCGCAGCGTCAACAAGCGCGTCTTCCTGGTGGTCAACAAGGCCGAAGGCATGAGCGACTCACCGCTGCTGGCCGAGTTTCACGAACTCGGCATCGGCGAGCCGCATCCCGTTTCCGCGGCGCACGGACAGGGTATTCGCAGCCTGGTCGAGGTGGTGCTCGAAGGCATCGATGTGGCACAACCCGACGACGAGGTCGACGCGCAGGGCGACAAACCGATTCGCTTGGCCGTCGCCGGACGGCCAAACGTCGGCAAGAGCACGCTCATCAACACCTGGCTCGGCGAAGAGCGGCTGGTGGCCTTCGACCTGCCGGGCACGACGCGCGATGCGATCACGGTGCCCTTCGAGCGCGCCGGGCAACGCTTCGAACTGATCGATACGGCCGGCCTGCGCCGCAAGGGCAAGGTCTTCGAGGCCATCGAAAAGTTCTCGGTGGTGAAGACGCTGCAGGCCATCTCCGACGCCCATGTCTGCGTGCTGCTGCTCGATGCCACGCAAGGCGTGGCCGACCAGGATGCGCACATCGCCGGCTACATCCTCGACGCCGGCCGCGCCGTTGTGGTGGCGGTCAACAAGTGGGATGCGATCGACAGCTACCAGCGCCAAACGGTCGAGCGCCAGATCGCGCAGCGTCTGCCGTTCCTGCGCTTTGCCGAGGTGCTGCCGATCTCGGCGATCAAGCGTGCCGGTCTGGCGCCGTTGTGGAAGGCCATCGCCGCGGCGCAGGCTTCAGCGACCATCAAGATGAGCACACCGGTGCTGACCCGCCTGGTACAGGACGCCGTGCAGCATCAGCAGCCCAAGCGTGCCGGTACCTTTCGGCCCAAATTGCGCTACGCGCACCAGGGTGGACAGAATCCGCCGATCGTCGTCGTGCACGGCAACTCGCTCGAGCATGTCACCGACAGCTACAAGCGCTACCTGGAGGGTCGCATTCGCGAGCATTTCAAACTCGTCGGCACGCCGCTGCGCGTGCAATTCAAAAGCTCGCGGAACCCTTTCGACGACAAGGGCTCCTAAATGGGAGCAGCGCGCTTGTCATGCTGTGATAACGTCCCAACCGTCATCCAACACGGAGTCAATATCGTGAGCAACAAAGGGCAGCTCCTACAAGATCCGTTCCTGAACCTGCTGCGCAAGGAACACGTTCCGGTCTCGATCTACCTGGTCAATGGCATCAAGCTGCAGGGCCAGATCGAGTCGTTCGACCAATATGTCGTGTTGCTGCGCAACACAGTCACGCAGATGGTCTACAAACACGCCATCTCGACGGTCGTTCCCGGCCGCGCGGTGAACTTCCACGCCGGTGAGCCGGGCGACGCCCCAGCCGCTGGTGGTGCGGGCGGCAACAACCACTGAGCCCGCGGGCTGCGCTTCGCGCAGTGCCAAAGCAGGTCAACTCCCAAGTCTTGAGTTCAGAGCAACACCACCGTTTCGACGCCGATCGCGCCAAGCCCACGCCTGCCGTGTTGGTGGGCGTCGATTTCGGCCCCGGTTCGTCGTTCGACCCGTCGCTCGACGAACTGGCGCTGCTCGCGCAATCGGCCGGCGACGATCCCGTGGTGCGCATCACGGCCAGACGCAAGGCACCCGACGCGGCGTTGTTCGTGGGCTCGGGCAAGGCCGACGAGATCAAGGCCGCAGTGCAAACGCATCAGGCGCGGGGCGTGATCTTCGATCAGGCCCTGTCGCCGGTCCAGCAGCGCAACCTCGAGCAGCACCTCGGCGTGCCGGTGGCCGACCGCACCGCACTCATCCTCGACATATTTGCGGCTCGTGCGCAGAGCCACGAAGGCAAGCTGCAAGTCGAACTGGCGCGCTTGCAGTACCAGGCCACGCGCCTGGTGCGCCGCTGGAGCCACCTCGAACGCCAGACCGGCGGTATCGGCCTGCGCGGCGGCCCAGGCGAGGCCCAGATCGAGCTGGACCGTCGCATGATCGGCGAGCGCATCAAGACCGTGAAATCCCGGCTCGAGAAGGTGAAGAAGCAGCACCAGACGCAACGCCGGGCTCGCGAGAAAAGCGGCGCGCTGCGGGTTTCGCTGGTCGGCTACACCAATGCCGGCAAGTCGACCTTGTTCAATGCGCTGACCAAGTCGCGCACCCTGGCTGCCGATCAGCTGTTCGCGACGCTCGACACGACGACGCGCCGGATGTGGCTCGCCGAAGCGGGGGACCTTGGGCCCCCAAGGTCGCTGCTGCGCAGCGACCGGCCCCCCGAGGGGGCGCGACGAGGCTTGGGGCGGCCCAGCGCCTCGTCCGTCGTGTTGTCGGACACGGTGGGCTTCATCCGCGATCTGCCGCACAAGCTCGTCGAGGCCTTTCGCGCCACCTTGCACGAGGCCACCGATGCCGATCTGTTGCTGCATGTCGTCGATGCCGCGAGCCCGCTGGCCGATGAGCAGATGGCCGAAGTCGAGCGCGTGCTCGAAGAAATCGGCGCTGAACGCATCCCGCAAATCCTGGTCTACAACAAGCTCGATCTGGTCGAGCCCGGTGCCGAGCCGCGCGCGCTGGACGACGCCATCGAGCGCTCGCCAGGGGTCATCACGCCGCGTGTCTTCGCGAGTGCCAAGGATGGTCGCGGACTCGATGTGCTGAGGAAACTTGTCGCCGACAAACTGGCGGTGGGCTTGAACGGCACCGCATTGCCTACACTTGGACCTTTGCCATCTCACGATCCTGCCTACGGAGCCGCATGACCCTGCGATTCGAGACCCTCCCCGCCGGGGCCACTGCGCCGCTGGGCCAGCGCCTGGCGCAGACGGCCCGCGCGGCGCGCGCCTTGATGGCCGGCGTCCTGCCGATGTTCAACAAGGGCGACGGCCCGCCGGACCTGGACGAACTGTGGCGCGACTTCAACCGCAAGCTCTCCGGCCTGTTCGGTGGCAAGGGTGGTGGCCCGCGCAGCCCGCGGGACAGTGGTGGTGGCGGCGGCGGCGGCAATTTCCAGCCCGACATGAAAAGTGCCGGCATCGGCATGAGCCTGATTGCCGGCATCGCCTTGCTGGTGTGGCTGGGCAGCGGTGTGTTCATCGTCCAGGAAGGTCAGCAGGCCGTGATCACCACCTTCGGTCGCTACGCCAACACGCGCGATGCCGGGCTGCAGTTTCGCTGGCCGTACCCGTTCCAGTCTCACGAGACGGTGCCGGTGACGCAGTTGCAAACCGTCGAGGTCGGCCGCAACTCGGTGGTGCAGGCCACCGGCCTGCGCGACTCGTCGATGCTGACGCAGGACGAGAACATCATCGACATCCGCTTCACCGTGCAGTACCGGCGCGCCAATGCGCGGGAGTATTTGTTCGAGAACTTCCGTCCAGACGATGCGGTGCGCCAGGCGGCCGAGACGGCGGTGCGCGAAGTGGTGGCCCGCAGCAGGGTCGATACCGTGTTGTACGAGAAGCGCGAGGCGCTGGCTTCGGACCTCGTGCAGTCGATCCAGTCGCAGCTCAACCGCCTGAAATCGGGCATCCTGATTGACAACGTCAACGTGCAAAGCGTGCAGGTTCCGGAGCAGGTGCAGGCCGCATTCGACGACGCCTTCAAGGCCAGCGCCGACCGCGACCGGTTGAAGAACGAAGGCCAGGCCTATGCCGCTGATGTGATCCCGAAGGCACAGGGCACGGCCGCACGCCTGACGCAGGAAGCCAATGGCTACCGCGCCACGGTGACGGCGCAGGCCGAGGGCGATGCGCAGCGCTTCCGCTCGGTGCTCACCGAATATCAGCGGGCCCCGGCAGTGACGCGTGACCGCCTCTACCTGGAAACGATGCAGACGGTCTATTCGAATGTCAGCAAGGTTCTGGTCGAGAGCCGCAACGGCTCGAACCTGTTGTACCTGCCGCTGGACAAACTGCTGCAGCAGTCCGGCGCAGTCACGCCGGCTGCGGCGCCCGCCGCCGCCGCGCCGGCCGTCGACCCGACAGCGTCCGATCCGCGCTCGCGCGACGGCGCACGTTCTCGCGAGCGCGAAAGCCGCTGAGGTGCCATCCCTATGAGCCGTATTGGATTCATCGCCGTCACTGCGATCCTCGCGCTGATCGTTGCTGCGTCGACCCTGTTCATCGTCGACCAACGCCAGATCGGCGTCGTCTACACGCTGGGCGAGATCAAGGAAGTCATCAACGAGCCGGGCCTGCGGTTCAAGATGCCGCCGCCCTTCCAGAACGTCGTCTTCCTCGACCGCCGCATCCAGACGCTGGACAGCCCGGAAACGGCAGCGATCTTCACCGCAGAAAAGAAGAGTGTGATCGTCGATTGGCTGGTCAAGTGGCGGATCATCGACTCGCGCCAGTTCATTCGCAACAACAACAGCGCCGACATGCGGGCTGCCGAGACGAAGCTTGCACCTATCGTGCAGGCCGCCTTCAACGAGGAGGTGACCCGGCGCACCGTCAGCGGCCTGCTGGCCCGAGAGCGCGATCAGGTGATGCAGGACGTGCGCTCGCGGCTGCTGGACAACGCCAAGTCGTTCGGCATCGAGATCGTCGATGTGCGCATCAAGCGCGTCGACTTCGTGCCCGCGATCAGCGATGCCGTGTACCGGCGCATGCAGTCCGAGCGCCAGCAGGTTGCCAACGAACTGCGCGCGACCGGCGCCGCCGAGGCCGAAAAGATCAGGGCGGATGCCGACCGCCAGCGCAGCGTGATCGTTGCCGAGGCCTATCGCGATGCGCAGAAGGTCAAGGGTGAGGGTGACGCCAAGGCGTCGGCGCTGTATGCCGACGCCTTCGCTCGCGACCCGCAGTTCGCGAAGTTCTACCGCAGTCTCGAAGCGTACCGCGCCAGCTTTCGCAACAAGGGCGATGTCATGGTGCTCGACCCGAGCAGCGATTTCTTCGACACCATGCGCGGCGGAGCGGTCGGCGCGCCCGCAACGGCCTCTCGCAAGTGAACGGCGTGACGGGCGAAGTGCTCGTCACGGCGCTCGCCCTGCTGCTGATTGCAGAAGGCCTGCTGCCGCTGCTGTCGCCGCGCTCCTGGCGTGAGGCCTTTTCGCGCCTGTTGCAACTGACCGACGGCCAACTGCGTTTCTTCGGCTTGGTCGCCGTGGCGTTCGGCCTGCTGCTGATGTTGCTGTAGCGGGCAAGGGTCTGCACCGAACCGCCTCCAGGAGTCCGGCCGGCGCAGTGTGCGCGGACGGCGTCAGTCCGCTCGATACAATGCCGTTTTCAACAACGGTGCAATTTCAGCCCATGACGCGAGCCTGGCTGCTGCCTGAGCAGATCGCCGATGTGCTGCCGAGCCAAGCCCGGCGCGTCGAGGAGTTGCGCCGCACGTTGATCGACCGGGCTCGCGGCTATGGCTACGAGCTGGTGCAGCCGCCGCTCGTCGAGCACCTGGAGTCGCTGCTCACCGGCACCGGAGCGGCGCTCGATCTGAAGACGTTCAAGCTGGTCGATCAATTGTCGGGCCGAACGCTCGGCCTGCGCGCCGACACGACGCCGCAGGTGGCGCGCATCGACGCCCATCTGCTCAACCGCGAAGGGGTGGCGAGGCTGGCCTATTGTGGGCCGGTGCTGCATGCTCGCGCCGAGGGCGCGCTGGCGTCGCGCGAGTTGTTGCAGTTCGGCGCCGAGGTCTATGGCCACGCCGGTCTCGAAGCCGATCTGGAAGTGATCGACCTGGCGCTCGATTGCCTGGGCAGCGCCGGCATTGCCGACGTGCTGCTCGATCTCGGCGACGTGCGCGTGCTGCGCGCGCTGCTGGCGGGCGCTGCACTCGATGGCGAGCGGCTGACCGACATGGCGCACGCCTTGGCCAGCAAGGACGCGGCGACGTTGACGCTGCTGAGCGAGGCGCTGCAACCCGAGTCAAGGGCCGGCCTGCTGTCGCTGTTGCGACTCTATGGTGGCAGTGACGTTCTCGACGCAGCGCGTGTCACGTTGCCGGCGCGAGAGCCGATCGGCCGTGCGCTCGATGACTTGTCGTGGCTGGCCACCCATGTTGCACGGGCGCACCCGCAAGTGCGCATCGGCTTCGATCTGGCCGATCTTTCCGGCTACGCCTACTACAGCGGCCCGCGCTTTGCGATCTACGCAGCAGGCAGCAATGCGTCGTTGGCACGCGGCGGCCGCTACGACGAGGTGGGTGCGGTATTCGGCCGCAACCGGCCGGCGGTGGGATTCAGCCTCGACGTCAGGGAACTCGCTGCAGCGGCACCAAATTCAAGCGCGCATGCCGCAGTGCGCGCGCCGTGGAACCAGTCGCCGGAATTGCGCAAAGTGGTGCGCGGACTGCGCGGCGAAGGCCACACCGTGGTCTGCGCGCTGCCGGGGCACGAACAGGAGACCCAGGAGTACGAGTGCGATCGCGAACTGGTCGAAGTCGCCGGACGCTGGGTGCTGCGCGCGGTATGAATCAGTAGAAGGGACAGGCAAGACCTTATGGAATTCTCCTCCGCACGCGGCCGCAACGTCGTCGTCGTCGGTACGCAATGGGGCGACGAAGGCAAGGGCAAGATCGTCGACTGGCTCACTGATCATGCACAAGGCGTGGTGCGTTTCCAGGGTGGCCACAATGCCGGCCACACGCTCGTCATCAAGGGGGTGAAGACCGCATTGCAGCTGATCCCGAGCGGCATCATGCGCGACGGTGTGGCCTGCTACATCGGCAACGGCGTCGTCGTCGATCCGGCGCACCTTCTCGGCGAGATCGAGCGCCTGGAGAAGATCGGGCTCGATGTGCGCTCGCGGCTGCGCATCAGCTCATCGTGCCCCATGATCCTGCCGCTGCACGTCGAACTCGACCGCGCGCGCGAGGCCCTGCGCGAGAGCAGCGGCAGCGGCAAGATCGGCACCACCGGCAAGGGCATCGGGCCGGCCTACGAAGACAAGGTCGCGCGGCGCGCTGTGCGCATCGAGGACCTGGCGCATCCGGTGCGCTTCAAGCACAAGCTCGAGTTGTTGCTGGCGCTGCACAACGAAGCGCTTTCAGGCCACCTGAGAGCCAAGGCACTGGCATTGCAGCCGATGCTCGATCGGACACTGGCCCTGGGCGATCAACTTGCGCCGATGGTTGCCGACGTCGGCTACCAGTTGCACCAGCGCCATCTGGCGGGCGACAACCTGCTGTTCGAAGGTGCGCAGGGCACGTTGCTCGATATCGACCACGGCACCTACCCGTATGTCACGTCGAGCAATTGCGTGGCCGGCAATGCCGCTGCGGGCTCGGGCATCGGGCCGCAGATGCTGCACTACATCCTCGGCATCACCAAGGCCTACACGACGCGCGTCGGCAGCGGGCCGTTCCCGACCGAACTGCCGATCGACGCGGCCGGCAGCGTCGGCCACCACCTGGCCACCGTCGGCCAGGAGCGCGGCACGGTCACCGGCCGCGCCCGCCGCTGCGGCTGGTTCGATGCCGCTGCGCTCAAGCGCTCGGTCATCATCAACGGCGTCTCGGGCCTGTGCATCACCAAGCTCGACGTGCTCGACGGATTGCCCGAAATCAAGGTCTGTGTCGGCTACCGACAAAACGGCCGCGCGCTCGACATCCTGCCCTCCGGCGCCGACGACGTCGCGGCCTGTGAGCCGGTCTACGAGACGCTGCCGGGATGGAGCGAGACCACCGCCGGGCTGACCAACTGGGAGCAACTGCCGACCCCCGCGCGCCGCTACCTGGAGCGACTGGAAGCGCTCACGGGCACGCCGGTCGACATGGTCTCGACCGGTCCTGACCGCGTGCATACGATTCTGTTGCGCCACCCGTTCCGACGCTGAAATACTGGAGATCCGCAGGCCATGCTCACCGACGACGGCAAACACCTTTACGTGTCCTGGGACGAGTACCACATGCTGACCGAGCGCCTGGCGCTCAAGGTGCATGCCTCAGGCTGGGAGTTCGATCAGATCCTGTGCCTGGCGCGCGGCGGCATGCGTCCGGGCGATGTGCTGTCTCGCGTCTTCGACAAGCCCTTGGCGATCATGAGCACTTCGAGCTATCGCGCCGAAGCCGGAACCATCCAAGGCAGACTCGACATCGCCAAGTACATCACCATGCCCAAAGGCGAGCTGGCCGGCCGCGTGCTGTTGGTCGATGACCTGGCCGACTCCGGCATCACGCTCAAAGCCGTGGTCGAGCGTCTGCGCGGCATGCCCTCGATCAGCGAGCTGCGCTCTGCGGTGCTCTGGGTCAAGGGCGTGTCGACCTACACGCCGGACTACTATGTCGAGAAGCTGCCGACGAGTCCGTGGATCCACCAGCCATTCGAGGACTATGACGGCCTTCGCCCCGACGGTTTGGCCAAGAAGTTCGTCGTATGAACGAGCAAGGCCAGCGAAGCTGGCCTTGTTTCGTCTCTGGTGATGGTGCCCAGGAAGGGACTCGAACCCCCACGCCTCGCAGCGCTAGTACCTGAAACTAGTGCGTCTACCAATTCCGCCACCTGGGCATCTCAGGAACTTTGAAAGTTTAGCATCAAGAACAACACAGCCCAGTACCCTGCCACGCCCATCGGCGCTGCGCTGATGAGCGAAGTCGAGGGCATCGTGCAAGGCCACCGCGATGGCCACGGCTTCGTGCTCCGCGAAGGCGCGGGCGTGCCCGACATCTATCTCTCGCCGCAGGAAATGCGCTCGGTCCTGCATCGCGACCGCGTGCGCGTGCGCATCGTGCGCTACGACCGCAAGGGCCGGCCCGAGGGCCATGTGCTCGACATCATCGAGCGGCGCAAGGCGCCCCTGATCGGCCGACTGTTGCACGAAGGCGGCGTCTGGCTGGTCGCTCCCGAGGACAAGCGATATGGCCAGGACATCCTGATCGCCAAGAATGCCACGGCGACGGCAGAAGCCGGGCAGGTGGTGTCGGTGGAACTCACCGAGCCGCCGTCGATGTTTTCGCAGCCGGTCGGCCGTGTCGTCGAAGTGCTCGGCGAGATCGACGACCCGGGCATGGAGATCGAGATCGCGGTGCGCAAGTTCGAGGTGCCGCACCGCTTTTCGCCGGAGGCCATCGCCCAGGCGGCAGCACTGCCGGACAAGCTGCGCCCAGCCGAGCTGAAACACCGCATCGACCTGCGCGACGTGCCGCTGGTGACGATCGACGGCGAAGATGCGCGCGATTTCGACGACGCCGTCTACTGTGAGCCGATGCCCGAAACCAAGGCCAACAAGGGCTCGAGCAAAGGCAAAACGGCCAAGCCCGCGGGATGGCGGCTGGTCGTGGCGATCGCCGACGTCAGCCACTACGTCAGGCCCGGCGAACCGCTGGACGCCGAAGCCTACGAGCGCGCGACCTCGGTCTACTTCCCGCGCCGCGTCATCCCGATGCTGCCGGAAAAACTGTCCAACGGCCTGTGTTCGCTCAACCCGGACGTCGATCGGCTGTGCATGGTCTGCGACATGGTCGTGGCAACCAACGGCGAGATCGAGGGCTACCAGTTCTACCCGGCAGTGATGCATTCGAAAGCGCGCTGCACCTACACCGAGGTCGCGGCGATCCTCGGCAACACGCGGGGTCCCGAGGCGGCGCGGCGCGCCGAGCTGGTGCCGCACCTGATCGACTTGCACGAGGTCTTTCGAGCGCTGCAGAAGCAACGCGCCAGGCGCGGCGCCGTCGAGTTCGAGACCACCGAAACGCAGATCGTTTGCGACGACAACGGCCGCATCGAGAAGATCATTCCGCGCACGCGCAACGACGCACACCGCGTGATCGAGGAAGCCATGCTGGCGGCCAACGTCTGCGCGGCCGACTTCATCGCCGCGCACAAGCACCCGGCGCTGTATCGCGTGCACGAAGGCCCGACGCCCGAAAAGCGCACCACGCTGGCCAACTACCTGAAGGCGCTCGGTTTGAATCTGTCGCTCAGCGAAGAGCCGACGCCCGCAGAGTTCCAGGCCATCGCCGACGCCACCAAGGACCGGCCGGACGCCCTGCAGATCCACACCATGCTGTTGCGCTCGATGCAGCAGGCCATCTACACGGCGGCCAACAACGGCCACTTCGGCCTGTCTTACGAGGCCTACACGCACTTCACCAGCCCGATCCGGCGCTACCCCGATCTGCTGGTGCACCGCGTCATCCGAGCGCTGCTGCATGGCAAGCGCTATCACATCGACAGCGGCCAGCTCGAAGATGCGCCGGTCGTGCGCAAGGGCGGCAAAGCGCCGAAGCCCCACACGCTCGAGGCCGAACACTGGGAAGTGGCCGGCGCGCATTGCTCGGCCAACGAGCGCCGCGCCGACGAGGCCTCACGCGACGTGCAGGCCTGGCTGAAGTGCCGCTTCATGCGCGACCGGCTGGGCGAGGAGTTTGCCGGCACCGTGACCGCCGCCACCAGCTTCGGCTTGTTCGTTCAACTCGACGAGCTCTTCGTCGAAGGACTGCTGCACATCAGCGAGCTCGGCGGTGAATACTGGCGCTTCGACGAGGTGAGGCAGGAGTTGCGCGGCGAGCGCACCGGCATCCGCCATGGCGCCGGATCGAAGCTGCGCGTGCAGGTCAGCCGGGTCGATCTCGATGCGCGCAAGATCGATTTCCGCCTGGTGGCCGAGGGCGGCAGCGAGCGGCTGCTGGCGCGTGGCCGGCGCGCCTCTGCGCTGCCGTCAGCATCGAGTGCTGTCGAAGAACTGGCCGCCGTGCGCCTGCGCGATCGCGAGGTCCGAGCCGCAGCGCGTGGCAAGGACAAGTCCGGGGCGCGTGGTTCGCGCGCTTCGCCCAAGGCAGGCGCCAAGCCGAAGAAGGCCAGCGCAAAGAAACCGCGGCGCTAGTCAGTCAGCCTCGCCAGCAGCGCGCTCGCCGTCAACGGCGCCGACGCGTCACCGCGCTGCGCAGCGGCACCGTGCCAGTACGCCGCGGCGCGCGCCGCGACAAAGGCTTCGGCCATCGCGCCGCTGGCCGCCGATGCCGACCACATGCCGCCGAGCCAGCCGGCGAGCACGTCGCCGCTGCCTGCGCCGGCCAGCCGTGCATTGCCGGTCGGATTGATCACCGGCGTGCGCCGTGGCGCGGCGATGATGCTGCCCGAGCCCTTGAGCAGCACGGTGCAGGCGAAGCGCTGCGCCAGCGATTGCGCCGCGGCCAGGCGATTGGCCTGGACCCTGTCGGCGCCCGGCAGGGCCAGCAGGCGCGCCGCTTCGAGCGGGTGCGGCGTCAATACCGTTGCCAGCTGGCGCGACGCGCGCGCGGCGAGCTGCGATTGCAATGCCGTATCGGCAGCGACCGCGTTGAGGGCGTCGGCATCGAGCACCAGTCGTGCGCTGCGTGACAGCAGCGCCGGCAGTGCCGTGCGCACCTCGTTGCCGCCGCCGCAGCCGCAGACCACGGTCGCGTCCTGCCACGCGCGCGGGTCTTCGTGCCACAGGCCCGGCCGCCACATCAATTCGGGCGCGACGGCGTCGTGCGCGGGCAGGGCAGGGTCCAAGGCGCAAGCGAAGACCCGTCCCGCGCCGCCGGCGAGCGCGGCGCGTGCGGCCAGGGTGACGGCGCCGCTCATGCCGGGGGCGCCGCCCACCACCACGACATCGCCATAGGCCCCCTTGTGGCCGGCGTGGCCACGGGCCGGGCGCAGCTGCCGGGCGCTGTCGGCATCGCCGAGCAGGGCGCGCGGCGCCACGGCGGCGGACTCGGTGCCGCAGCCGAGATCATCGAACCACAGCAGGCCCGCCTGCTCGCGGCCCATGGCGGTGAACAGACCGGGCTTGAGCGTCAACAGGGCCAGTGTGTGCGTCGCGCTGACGACGAGCTGCCCCAGTGATGCACCGCTGTCGGCCGACAGGCCGCTCGGCAGATCGACGGCCAGGCGAGGGCAATTCATGGCGTTGAGCGCACGCACCAAGGAAGCCATCGCGTCTTCGGGCTCTCGGGTGGCACCCAGGCCGAGCAGCGCGTCGATGGCCAGTGCCGCACCGTCCGGCGTGGCGCCGGCCTCGTCGATCGCCACGCCGGCATCGGCCGCCCGCCGATACGAGGCTGCCGCATCGGCAGGCATGTGGGCCGGATCGCCGCACAGGCTGACCTGGACCTGCTTGCCCGCACGGCGCAGGTGCATGGCCGCCTCGAGCCCGTCGCCGCCGTTGTTGCCCGGGCCGGCCGCCACCCAGATGCGCTCGGCATGCGGCGCGATGGCCAAGGCCAGGCGGGCCACCGCCAGCCCGGCACGCTGCATCAGCATGTGTGGCGGCAGTGCCGTTGCCGCTGCGCTTTCGATGCGGCGCGACGACTGGGCATCGTGCAACGGCCAGGGGTGTTCGAAGGCGGCCAACGGCCAGGGCGGTGCGGGCAGGCGTGGCATGGGCGCGAGATTAACCGTCAGCGCCATCTACCACCGCAAGGGCGAAAACGGCGCGGCGTCGATGGCGGTGCTGCGGCCCGCCAGCAGGTCGGCCGTCAAGCGAGCGCTGCCGCAGGCCAGGGCCCAGCCGCTGCTGCCATGGCCGGTGTTGATCCACAGGTGCGGTACACCGGCGCTGCCGATGGCCGGCGGGCCGTCCGGCAGCATCGGCCGCGCGCCTTTCCAGGCTTGAGATTGCGCCTGGCGCGCCGCGCTGGGGAACCAGTCTTCGAGCACGCGGTAGAGCGTGGCCAGCGGCGCTTCGCGCATGTCGCCGGCTGCGCCGCCGAGCTCGGCGCTGCCGGCGATGCGCACGCGGTCGCCCAGGCGCGTGATGGCGACCTTGAAGCGCTCGTCCATCAAGGCGGCACGCGGCCCCATGTCAGGGTAGGCCTCGAAGTGGCGCACCGGCAGCGTGATCGAATAGCCGTAGACGGCTTGAATCGGCAAGCGCATGCCGAGCGCCGCCAGCAGCGCGGGTGCGCCGATCGCAGCGCAGACGACGACGGCGTCGAAGGCCTCGGCGCGCGCGGGTTCGACGAATGAGCGCGGTCCGCTTTCGAGCGCCGAGTCGGCATGCACGTCGCAAGGCGCACTGTGAACCGTGATGCCGTCGGCCTGCGGCTCCAGCTTCACGACCTCGCGCTGCAAATGGAAGTTCACACCGTCGGCCTGCAGCACCGACTTGAGTTGCAACGCGAACTGGCGGCAGTTGCCGATACCGGCCTGCGGGTGATGCACGCCAGCCAGCAACTGCGTGGCTTGTTCGAGCGCCGGCTCGATGCGGCGGCAGGCGGCAGCATCGACCAGATGAAAATCGAGGGCCGTTTCGGCCAGCAGCTTCAGGTCCTCGCGCACCTGCGCGATCTCGGTCTTGTCGCGCAGCAGCACCAGTGCGCCCAGGCCTCGCTCATACGCCAGACCGTGCTGATCGGCGAGGGCGTGCGTGCGCGCGAGGCTGTCCTGCGCCAGGCGCAACATCGCATCGCGATTGCGCGCATGGCGCCTGGGCTCGCAGGCGCGCTTGCTTTGCCGCAACCACGACAACAGCGCGAGGCCGGGCACACCGGCCAGGCGCACCGCGGCATCGCGCGCGAAGAACTGCGTCAACATCTTGCGCGGCGTCTCGGGCGAGGCCCACGGCGTGACGTAGCCCGGCGCCAACAACCCCGCGTTGGCAAAGCTGGCCTCGGTGGCCACACTGCCGCGGCGCTCGAACACCGTCACCGCATGGCCATCGCCGCGCAGTGCCTGCGCGGTGGTCACGCCGACGATGCCGGCGCCAATGACCGCTATGTGCATGACACGACCGGCATCAGTCGCGGCTCGCTGCCAGGGCGGCTTCGATCGCCAGCGACACGCCGAGCACGCGGTCGTCGGCCATGGCCGTGCTCCAGACCATCAGGCCCACCGGCCAGTCGCCCTGGCGGTGGCAGGGCAGCGAGAGGGCGCAGCCGTCGAGCAGGTTGACCAACGACGGGTTGCGCAGCAACAAGGCGTTGACGGCAAAGAAGGCATCGTCGCTGTCGATCAACGGCGCGATTCTTGGCGCCACGATCGGCACGGTCGGCGAGAGCATGGCGTCGTGACCTGACAGCGCCGACTGCAGGCGCGTGATCCACCCGCGCCGTTCATCGAGCAGGTCGATGTAGTCGGCCGCGCTGAACGCCTGGCCGCGGCGGATGCGCAGCACCACGCGCGGGTCGTACAGGGCCTCGCGCTGCGCCAAGATCGCACGGTGCCAGGCCCAGCTTTCCACCGCCGAGATGCCGCCGCCGCGCGCGAGCTGCGCCGCATCATCGAGCAGCGGCAGGTCGATCGGCGTGATCTGCGCACCCGCGGCGCGCAGCGTGTCGATGGCCCGCTCGAAGGCGCTGGCCACAGCCGGCTCGAGTCCATCGAGCAGCAACGTCTGCGGCAGGGCGAGCCGCCACTGGCCGAGCGGCTTGTCCAGCGCGCTCGACGCGGCGCGCGGCCAGGACCTCGTGCACCAGAACCGCGTCGCCCACCGAACGCGTGATCGCGCAGGCCGTGTCGAGCGTGGTCGACAGCGGAATGCAGCCCTGCGTGGGCGTCAGCCGCGCCGTGTTCTTGAAGCCGACCAGGCCTTGCAGCGCCGCCGGGATGCGGATCGAGCCGCCGGTGTCCGAGCCCAGGGCCGCCCAGGCCGCACCTGTGGCCACGCTGACGGCGCCGCCTGATGTCGAGCCTCCGGGAATGCGTGGCGACCCGTCGAGCGCCGCCGTCGCCGGGTTGGCGGGTGTGCCGTGGTGCGGATTGATGCCGACGCCCGAGAACGCGAACTCGGTGAGGTTGGTGTGGCCGACCAGCACGCCGCCGGCGGCACGCAATCGGGCGACGGCGGGCGCGTCGCTCGTCGCCGCAGCAGCGTCGTGTCGCGAGGCTGAGCCGGCCGTGGTCGGATGGCCCGCGACGTCGAAGAGATCCTTGATCGACACCGCCCGGCCTGCCAGCGGCAGCGGCCGGGCGTCACGGTCGATCTCATCGGCGGCGCGGCGTGCTTGATTGTCGAAGCGCCGCACAAACGTGTGCGGCGTGGCCGCGGCAATGCAGGCTTCGAGCGCCGCGCGGGCGCCCAAGCGTGCTTCGACAATGGCCTGGGCTGCTGCTGCTGCGTGGGTCGGGTCGGTCGGCATGGGGCTTTGCGGTGCTACACTCTTGGGGTTTTTCCGAGTGAAAAACCAATCGCGAACCGGCCCTCGAAAGGTGTCGAGCCAGGCCACGGCGTCAAGCCGTGGACGAACTCGATTCGCGCCGGATTCTAGAACCAACCTTCGGAGCTCTTAATGCCTGTATCAATGCGTGAAATGCTGGAAGCCGGCGTCCATTTCGGACACCAGACGCGCTTCTGGAACCCCAAGATGGCACCGTACATCTACGGCCATCGCAACAAGATCCACATCATCAACCTCGAGAAGACGCAGCCGCTTTTCGAGAATGCGCTGAAGTTCGTGCGCCAGCTGGCTTCCAAGCGCGGCACCATCCTGATGGTCGGCACCAAGCGCCAGGCACGCGAAGTCATTGCACTGGACGCCAAGCGGTCCGGCATGCCGTATGTCGATCAACGCTGGCTCGGCGGCATGCTGACCAACTTCAAGACCGTCAAGGGCTCGCTGAAGAAGTTGAAGGACATGCAGGCCCAGGTCGACGCCGGCACGCAGCCCGCGATCAAGAAGGAAGCGCTGATGTTCCAGCGCGAAATCGCCAAGCTCGAGAAGGACATCGGCGGCATCGCCGACATGAATGCGTTGCCGGATGCGATGTTCGTCATCGACGTCGGATACCACAAGATCGCCATCGCCGAGGCCGTCAAGCTTCGCATTCCGGTGATCGGCGTCGTCGATACCAACCACTCGCCGCTGGGCATCGACTACGTGATCCCCGGCAACGACGACTCGGCCAAGGCGGTGGCGCTGTATGCCCGCGCGATCGCCGACGCCGTGCTCGAAGGCAGGGCCAATGCGACCAACGAGGTCGTGCAGGTGGCCGCCGGTGGAGACGAATTCGTCGAAGTCAGCGAAGAGGCCTGAGTCCTCTTCTCGCCTGCGATCTCAAAGGGGGCACGCGATGCCCCCTTCTTCCACTTTCAAGGAGTTACCAGAAATGCCTGCAATCACCGCCAGCATGGTCGCTGAGCTGCGCGCCAAGACAGACGCGCCGATGATGGAATGCAAGAAGGCGCTCACCGAAGCTGAAGGCGACGCCGAACGCGCCGAAGAGATCCTGCGCGTCAAGCTCGGCAACAAGGCCGGCAAGGCGGCCGCGCGCATCACCGCCGAGGGCGTGATCGCCGCGGCGGTCGACGGCACGACCGGCGCCATGGTCGAGATCAACTGCGAAACCGACTTCGTCTCGAAGAACGAATCCTTCCTCGGTTTTGCCAAGGCCGCCGCGTCGCTGATTGCGCAACATGACCCGAAGGACGTGGCCGCGCTTTCTGCAATGGCCTACAGCCAGGACGGCTTCGGCCCGACGCTCGAAGACGTGCGCAAGGGCCTGATCGGCAAGATCGGCGAGAACATGTCGATCCGCCGTTTCAAGCGCTACAGCGGCGGCGGCAAGTTGGCGCACTACCTGCATGGCACGCGCATCGGCGTCATCGTCGAGTTCGACGGCAGCGACGTGGCGGCCAAGGACGTGGCGATGCACGTCGCGGCAATGAAGCCGGCGGCGCTGTCACAGGCCGCGGTGCCTGCCGAGCTGGTGGACAAGGAGCGCAAGATCGCCACCGAGAAGGCGGCCGAGGACGCGGCCGGCAGTCGCCGCTGGCAAGCTCAGACGGCCGAGATCGTCGCCAAGAGGGTCGAGGGCTCGGTGCAGAAGTACTTGAAGGAAGTGAGCCTGTTCAACCAGGTCTTCGTCAAGGCGGCCGATGGTAAACAGACCGTCGAGCAGATGCTGAAGAGCACGAACACGACGATCAAGGCCTTCACGCTGTACGTGGTCGGCGAGGGCATCGAGAAGAAGGTCGATGACTTTGCAGCCGAGGTGAAAGCACAGATGGAGGCGGCGAAGAAGGACAAAGGCGAAGGCGAAACGGTCCCCGCATAAACTCACGCTTCACACCGACGATCTGCTCCGCCAATGCCAGCCTACAAACGCATCCTGCTCAAGCTTTCCGGTGAAGCGCTGATGGGCGATGATGCCTACGGCATCAACCGGGCGACGATCGTCCGGCTGGCGCGCGAAGTGCGCGACATCACGCAGCTCGGCGTCGAGGTGGCGGTGGTCATCGGTGGCGGCAACATCTTCCGTGGCGTGGCCGGCGGCTCGGTGGGCATGGACCGGGCAACGGCCGATTACATGGGCATGCTGGCCACGGTGATGAACTCGCTGGCGCTGGCCGACACGATGCGCCAGGAGGGCATGACAGCGCGGGTGATGAGTGCCATCGGCATCGAGCAGGTGGTCGAGCCCTACGTGCGGCCCAAGGCGCTGCAATACCTCGAAGAGGGCAAGATCGTTGTCTTCGCGGCCGGCACCGGCAACCCGTTTTTCACCACCGACACCGCGGCGGCGCTGCGTGGCGCCGAGATCGGCGCCGAGATCGTGCTCAAGGCGACCAAGGTCGACGGTGTCTACACCGCCGACCCGAAGAAGCATCCCGATGCCAAGCGCTACGCGACGATCGGATTCGACGAAGCGATTTCCAAGAACCTGCAGGTGATGGACGCCACGGCCTTTGCGCTGTGCCGCGACCAGAAGCTGCCGATCAAGGTGTTCTCGATCGTGAAGCCCGGCGCGTTGAAGCGCGTCGTGATGGGCGAGGACGAAGGCACCTTGGTGCACGTCTGACGGAGGATTCAAGATCATGACGATCGCCGACATCAAGAAAAGCGCAGAGAGCAAGATGGGCAAATCCATCGAGGCCTTCAAGAACGAACTGCACAAGATCCGCACCGGGCGCGCCCACCCCGGCATCCTCGACCAGGTGCACGTGGACTACTACGGCTCGTTGGTGCCGATCAGCCAGGTGGCCAATCTCAGCCTGCTCGATGCGCGCACGATCAGCGTGCAGCCCTGGGAAAAGGGCATGGGACCGAAGATCGAGAAAGCCATCCGCGACAGCGGCCTCGGTCTGAATCCGAATGCCCAAGGCGACCTGCTGCGCATCCCGATGCCTGCGCTGACCGAAGAGCGGCGCAAGGAGCTGACCAAGGTGGTCAAGCACGCCGGTGAGGAGTGCAAAGTGGCGGTGCGCAATGTGCGCCGCGACGCCAACGAACATCTGAAGAAACTGCTCAAGGACAAGGACGTCACCGAGGACGACGAGCGCCGTGCGCAGGACGAGGTGCAAGGCCTGACCAACAACGTCGTGGCTGAGATCGATCGGCTCGTCCAGGCCAAGGAAGCCGAGATCCTGGCGGTCTGACGGCAACCGGCCGATGCAACGCGACCCCACCCTGCCGCGCCATGTGGCGATCGTGATGGACGGCAATGGCCGCTGGGCCAAGAAGCGCTTCATGCCGCGCTTTTTCGGCCACAAGCAGGGTGTCGATGCGCTGGTGCGCACGGTGCGTGCCTGTGCCGACCGCGGCATCGAGTACATGACGGTGTTTGCGTTCTCGTCGGAGAACTGGAAGCGCTCGAGCGACGAAGTCTCCGGCCTGATGGGCCTGGTGCTGGTCGCGGTGTCGAAATACCTGACCAAGCTGCACGACGAGGGCGTGCGCATCCGCATCGTCGGCGACCGTGCGGCCGTATCCGACAAGGTGCGCGAGGCTTGGGACCATGCCGAGACCATGACCGCGCACAACACGCGCATCACGCTGTCGGTGGCCTTCAACTACGGCGGCCGCTGGGACATCGTGCAGGCGGCGCGGCGCGCGATGGCCGATGGGCTGCGGCCGCAGGACCTGGACGAGGATGCGCTGTCCAAACGCATGGCGATGCACTTCGCGCCCGACCCCGACCTGTTCATCCGCACCGGCGGCGAAATTCGCATCAGCAATTTCCTGCTCTGGCAGACAGCCTACTCGGAGCTCTACTTCACCGATTGCCTGTGGCCCGACTTCGGCGTCGAACAGATCGATGCGGCGATCGCGAGCTATCGCGAGCGCGAGCGGCGCTATGGTGGCCGCATGCCCGAGGTCGCGGCCGCCCAGGCGGCAACCGCCTGAGGTCACTTGCTTCGCACCCGCATCATCACTGCCCTCGTGCTGCTGGCCTTTCTACTTCCGGCAATGTTCGCGTCGACTGCATGGCCGTTTGCGATCGTCTCGCTGTTGCTCATTGCCGCCGCTGCCTGGGAGTGGGCTCGGCTCAATGGCGTGAGCAGCATCGCGGCCATGGGCCCCGGCGCGCTGCTGGCACTGGCCGGTGCCTGGGCCGTCTACAGCGGCTCGGTCGCTCGCATGCCAGCCTCGTGGTGGTGGGCCGCATCGGTGCTGTGGGTGCTGGTCGGCGTGTTCGTCTTGCGCGGCGGCCCGGCGGCCTGGCCTCGCTGGCCGTCGCCGCTGCGCCTGCTGGCGGGCCTGCTGTTGTTGTGGCTGGGCTGGCTGGCGCTGGCGCAGGCGCGCGCGCTGTCGGTCAATTTCGTGCTGTCGGTGCTGTGCATCGTCTGGATGGCCGATATCGGCGCGTATGCCGCGGGCCGCGCCTTCGGCAGGAAGAAGCTCGCGCCGTCGATCAGTCCCGGCAAGTCCTGGGAGGGCGTCTATGGCGGCCTGGTCGGCGTGATGCTGCTGGCCGTCGTGTGGACGCTGTGGGCCGACAACGCTCTTGCCGTGGATGGTCCGAGCCTCTTCACCCGCTTGCGCAATCAGTTCGGTTGGATCGGCATGGCGGCGGCCAGTGCGGCCCTGGCGGGCCTGAGCGTGGTCGGTGATCTGTTCGAGTCGCTGGTCAAGCGCGCCGCGGGCGTCAAGGACTCGAGCCACTTGCTGCCGGGCCATGGGGGTGTGCTCGATCGCATCGATGCCTTGATGCCGGTGCTGCCGGCCGCGATGGCGCTGGCCTCGCTGGGTGGTCTCCAATGACGCACTGCAGGCAGACCATTGCCGTGCTCGGCGCCACCGGCTCGGTCGGCGTCAACACGCTCGACGTCATCGCGCGGCACCCTGAGCGCTTCGAGGTGTTCGCACTGACCGCACTGCGGCGCGCCGACCTGTTGGAGCAGCAATGCCTGCACTGGCGTCCGCGCTATGCACTGCTCGATGACGCCGGCGCGGCCAATGCACTGCAACAGCGCCTGCGCAGCCAGGGCCTGGCCACCGAGGTCTTGAGCGGCGCGCGAGCGCTGTCGGAGATTGCGTCGCATCCGGAGGTGAGCACCGTCATGGCGGCGATCGTCGGTGCGGCGGGGCTCGAAGCCTGCGTCGCTGCAGCGCGTTCGGGCAAGCGGCTGTTGCTGGCCAACAAGGAAGCGCTGGTGGTTGGCGGGCGCCTGTTCATGAACGCGGTGCGCGAGGGCGGCGCCACGCTGCTGCCGATCGACAGCGAACACTCGGCGATCTTCCAATGCCTGCCGGAGGAGCGCGCGACCTGGACAGAACGCATCGACCACATCGTGCTCACCGCATCGGGTGGGCCGTTTCGCACGCGCTCGCCGGCCAGCCTGCACGACGTGACGCCCGACGAAGCCGTGGCCCATCCGAACTGGGTCATGGGGCGCAAGATCTCGGTCGACTCGGCAACGATGATGAACAAGGCGCTCGAGGTGATCGAGGCGCGCTGGCTGTTCGATCTGGCGCCCGAGCAGGTGCGCGTGGTGATCCATCCGCAAAGCGTGATTCACTCGATGGTGGTGTGCCGCGACCATTCGGTGTTGGCGCAACTGGGCACGCCCGACATGCGCGTGCCGATCGCCTACGGCCTGGCATATCCCGAGCGCATCGCGTCGGGCGCGTCGCAGCTCGACTTCGCCACCCTGCAGGGCCTGTCGTTCGAGCCGGCCGACCGCGAGCGTTTCCCGGGCCTGTTCCTGGCCTGGGACGCCTTGAAGGGCCCGGAAGGCAGTAGCACGGTGCTCAACGCTGCCAACGAAGAAGCGGTTGCTGCGTTTCTGGACGGTGACATCCGTTTCACCGACATCCAGCGCGTCAACGAGGGCACCATCAGCGCGGTGCTGCCGGCCCCGGCTGACTGCGCGTCGATTGCCGACCTGCTGGCGCTCGACGCCCGCGCCCGGGCTGCCGCGCGCGGCGCGATCAAGAACCTGACATGTTGACCACCCTTCTGGCCTTTGTCGTCACGCTCGGCATCCTGATCGTCGTCCACGAGTGGGGGCACTACAAGATGGCGCGCCTGTGCGGCGTCAAGGTGCTGCGCTTCTCGGTCGGTTTCGGGCGCACGCTGTGGCGGCGCCAGCGCGGCGACACCGAATTCGTGGTTGCCGCGTTGCCGCTCGGCGGCTACGTGAAGATGCTCGATGAGCGCGAAGAAGCCGTGCCACCCGGCGAACTCGACCGGGCCTTCAACCGCAAGTCTTTGCGCCAGCGCACCGCCATTGTCGCCGCCGGCCCGGCAGCCAACCTGATTTTGGCCGTGCTGCTGTATGCCGTGCAGAACTGGATCGGCATCGAGGAGCCGAAGGCGGTCTTGTCGGCGCCGGTGGCGGGCAGCCTGGCCGAACGCGCGGGCCTGCGCGCGGGCGATTGGGTGCAGCGCTTCAGCCACGACGGCAACGACGAAGCGCAGGACATCCGCTCGATGACCGATCTGCGCTGGCAGATCATGCAGGCAGCGCTCAACGGCGAGCCGCTGCAACTGGAGGTCAGCGATGCCTCGGGACACGGGGTGCGCCAGATCAGCCTGCCGCTGGACAGCGCCGACCGGAGCCAGGTCGACAGCCAGTTCCTGACGAAGGTGGTGGGTCTGCCGCCGCCGTATGCGCCGCCGGTGATGGGCGATGCGACAGCCGGTGGTCCGGCCGCGCAGGCGGGGCTGCACAGCGGCGACGTTGTCTTGCGCGTCGATGGCCAGGCCATCAGCGACGCCCACCAATTGCGCACGCGCATCCGCCAACTGGCCGCCGACGGCAGCGCCAAGCCGATGCTCTGGACGGTTCAGCGCGCCGGCAGATCGCTCGATATCACGGTGACGCCGCGCGTGATGACGGACAACGGCCAGCGATTCGGCCGCATCGACGCCGTGGTCGGCAAGGTGCCCGAACTGGTGACGGTGCGCACCGGCGTCTGGGAGGGCGTGGCGCGCGGCGTGTCGCTGACCTGGGAGCAATCGGTACTCACGGTCAAGATGTTCGGCCGCATGTTGATTGGCCAGGCCTCGCTGAAGAACATCTCCGGGCCGATCACGATTGCCGACTACGCAGGCCAATCGGCTGAGCGCGGCCTGGTTTACTTCATCGGCTTTCTGGCCCTGGTCAGTGTCGGGCTGGGTGTCATCAACCTGATGCCGGTGCCGATGCTCGATGGAGGGCACCTCATGTATTATCTTTTCGAGGGTGTGACGGGCCGGCCCGTGCCCGATGCGTGGCTGGTCTGGCTCCAGCGCGCCGGTGTCGCGGTGCTGCTGATGATGATGACCCTTGCCTTCTACAACGACCTGGCCCCGCGCCTGGGCCTGCAGTAACGCACTGCACAGCACTTCCCACGCTCTCGATGCACTTCCATCCCGCCGGTTTCTCGCTGCACCCGGTCGCAGCCTGTGTCTTGACCGTAGCGGCGCTGGCGACGCCGGCAGCGCGTGCTGCAGAACCCTTTGCCATCGAGGACATCCGTGTCGAGGGACTGCAACGCACCGACCCGGGGACCGTGTTCGCGTCCCTGCCGTTCCGTGCCAGCGATACCTACACCGACGAAAAGGGCGCGGCTGCGCTGCGAGCGCTGTTCGCCACCGGCCTGTTCAAGGACGTGCGCATCGAGATCGACGGCAAGGTGGTCGTGGTGATCGTCGATGAGCGCTCGATCATCGCCAACGTCAGCTTCGTCGGCTTGAAAGAGTTCGACAACGACACCCTGCTCAAGGCGCTGAAGGATTCAGGCATCGGCGAGGGGCTGCCGTTCGACCGCGCGCTGGTCGATCGCGCCGAGCAGGAGATCAAGCGCCAATACCTGACCAAGAGCCTGTACGGCGCGGAGGTCAGCACCACGATCACGCCGCTGGAGCGCAACCGCGTCAACGTCGTCTTCACGATGAGCGAGGGCGAGGCGGCGAAGATCCGCGAGATCCGCATCGTCGGCAACAAGGCATTTTCCGAAAGCACCCTGCTCGGCCTGATGGGCCGCTCCACCGGCGGCTGGTTGACCTGGTACACCAAGACCGACCGCTATTCGCGCAGCGAACTCAACGCCGATCTGGAAACCATCCGCGCCTATTACACCAACCGCGGCTACCTCGAGTTCGACATCGAATCGACCCAGGTCACGATCTCGCCTGACAAGCAGGACATCGGCATCACGATCTCGGTGCGCGAGGGCCAGCCCTATACCGTGACGGCGGTGCGCCTGGAAGGCGACTACCTCGGTCGCGATGACGACTTCAAGCGCGTCGTCAGCATCAAGCCGGGCGATCCGTACCGCAGCG
The DNA here is from genome assembly GCA_963706685.1 of uncultured beta proteobacterium. Taxonomy (GTDB): domain Bacteria; phylum Pseudomonadota; class Gammaproteobacteria; order Burkholderiales; family Burkholderiaceae_C; genus CADEEN01. The sequence continues at coordinate 48,742 of CAVPMY010000009.1, read as the reverse complement.
CCGATGTCGCCGCCACGACCAAGTCGTTCGCCGACCTGTTCGGCCAGTTCGGCTATGCGTTTGCGCGCACCGAAGCGCGTCCCGAAATCGACCGCGCCGCCGGCCAGGTGGTCGTGGTGCTCAATGCCGACCCGCAGCGCCGCGTCTATGTGCGCCGCATCAATGTCGCCGGCAACGACCGGACACGCGACGAGGTGGTGCGACGCGAGTTCCGGCAACTCGAGTCGGCGTGGTACGACGGCGACCGCATCAAGCTGTCGCGCGACCGCGTCGATCGGCTCGGCTTCTTCAAGGACGTCGATATCCAGACCGACGAGGTGCCCAACCGGCCCGACCAGGTCGACCTGACCATCAAGGTGACGGAAAAACCCACCGGCAACCTGCTCGTCGGCGCCGGCTACTCGAGCAGCGACAAGCTGTCGTTCACCGCGTCGATCCGGCAGGAGAACGTCTTCGGTTCGGGCAACTACCTGGGTATCGAGCTCAACACCAGCTCGTACAACCGCAACCTGGTGCTGTCCACGGTTGATCCGTACTTCACCGTCGATGGCGTCTCGCGCGCGATCGATCTGTTCTACCGCACCAGCAAGCCGATCAACAGCCAGGGCGAGGAGTACGAACTCGTCACCCCGGGGGCATCGATCCGCTTCGGTGTGCCGTTCTCGGATTTCGACACGGTGTTCTTTGGCGTTGGGTTCGAGCAGACCCGCATCACCGGCGCCGTCACGAACAAGAGTTACCGGGACTACCGCGAGCTCTACGGCGCCAACAGCACGGCGTTCCCGCTGACCATCGGTTGGGCGCGCGATCAGCGCGACAGCCTGCTCGCACCGACGCGGGGCCGCTACCAGCGCGTCAACTTCGAATGGTCGGCATTTGGGGATGTCAAATACCTGCGTACCAACCTGCAGTTCCAGCAGTACATCCCCATCAGCAACCGCTACACCTTCGGCTTCAACGCCGAGCTGGGCTGGGGCAAGGGCCTGGGCAACAGGCCCTACCCGATCTTCAAGAACTTCTTCGGCGGTGGCCTGGGCTCGGTGCGCGTGTTCCAGCAGGGCTCGCTCGGCACGGTGGACGTGACCAACAACTACATCGGCGGCAACCGGCGGCTGAACCTCAACGGCGAGCTTTATGTACCGGTGCCGGGCAGCGGCAACGACAAGACGCTGCGTTTGTTCGGCTTCATGGATGCCGGCAACGTCTGGGGCGAAAACGAGAAGATCAAGGCCAACAGCCTGCGCGCGTCGGTCGGCATCGGCTTGTCGTGGGTGTCGCCGGTCGGACCGCTGAAGCTGTCCTGGGGCACGCCGATCAAGAGCGATCCGAAAGATAGAATCGAAAAGTTCCAATTCCAGATCGGCACCGCATTCTGATGAACACGTGGAAGACCTTGACGGCGATGGTCGCCCTGGGCGCCGCAGCCACCCTGGCGCAGGCGCAGGAGCTGAAGATTGGCTACGTCAACAGCGAACGCGTCATGCGCGAAGCCGCGCCGGCCAAAGCCGCACAGGCCAAGCTCGAAGCCGAGTTCAGCAAGCGCGAGAAAGACCTGACCGAATTGGGCACGCGGCTGAAGGCAGCGGCCGACAAGCTGGAGAAGGATGCACCGACGCTGTCGGAAACCGAGCGCAACCGCCGCCAGCGCGACCTGGTGGAGCAGGATCGCGAGTTCCAGCGCAAGCGCCGCGAGTTCCAGGAAGACCTGAACACGCGCAAGAACGAAGAACTGGCCGCGGTGCTCGAACGCGCCAACAAGGTCATCAAGCAGATTTTCGATCAGGAGAAGTACGACCTGATCGTTCAGGACGCGGTGCACTGGAGCGCGCGTGTGGACATCACCAAGAAGGTGATCGACGCGCTCAACGCCGGCAAGTAAAGACCAGAGCACGAAGGCGATGCGCGTCTCCGTCGCCGAGATCGTGCAGCGCCTGTCCGGGCAATGCGCCGGCGACGCGTCGGTGGTCATCGATCGCATCGCCACGCTCGAAGCCGCAGAACCGTCGCAGATTGCCTTTCTTTCCAATCCGCGCTATCGCGCGCAGCTTGCGGCCACGCGGGCGGGCTGCGTGATCGTCGCGCCGGCACTGGCTGAGGAGGCGGCTGCACGCGGCACGGTGATCGTGACGCCGGACCCTTATCTGTACTACGCACGGCTGTCGCAATGGTGGGCTGAAGGCGACATCGCGTCGCGGCCCGGCGTGCATCCGAGCGCCGTCGTCGAGCCTGGCGCGCAAGTCTCGCCCGAGGCCACCGTCGGCGCGTTGAGCTACATCGGCGCCGATGCCGTCATCGGCGCCGGATCGCGCATCGCCGCGCGCGTGACGGTGGGGGCGCGCTGCGTCATCGGCGCGCGCTGCATCCTGCACAGCGGCGTCGTCATCGGTGCCGATGGCTTTGGCTTTGCGCCGCATGAAGGGGCCTGGGAGAAGATCGCTCAGCTCGGCGCGGTGCGCATCGGCAACGATGTCGAGATCGGCGCCAATACCTGCATCGACCGCGGCGCGATCGATGACACGGTGATCGAGGACGGCGTCAAGCTCGACAACCTGATTCAGATCGGCCACAACGTGCGCGTCGGCGCGCACAGCGCGATGGCCGGCTGTGTCGGCATCGCCGGCAGCGCCAGGATCGGCCGGCATTGCACGCTCGGCGGCGGCGCCATCGTGCTCGGCCACCTCGAATTGGCCGACCATGTGCACATCACCGCGGCCTCGGTGGTCAGCCGATCGATCAGCAAGCCTGGCCAGTACAGCGGCATGTTTCCCATCGACGACAATGCGTCCTGGGAAAAGAATGCTGCAACATTGCGGCAGCTGTACACGCTGCGCGAGAGATTGCGCGCCTTGGAGAACAAGAGCAAGTGACATGACGCCCCCAAGCTCACTTCGTTCGCGGCCCCCCGAGGGGGCGCATCAGCCCCTTGGGCGGCCCTACGGGTCTGAAATGGACATCCACCAAATCCTCGCGAAACTGCCGCATCGCTATCCGTTCCTGCTCGTCGATCGCGTGCTCGAGCTCGAGAAGGGCGTTCGCATCAAGGCGCTCAAGAACGTGACGATCAACGAGCCGTACTTCACCGGGCACTTTCCGCACCGCCCGGTGATGCCTGGCGTGATGATTCTCGAAGCGCTGGCGCAGGCCGCGGCGCTGCTGTCGATCGAGAGCCTGGGCATCGCGCTCGACGAAAAATCAGTGTTCTACTTTGCAGGAATCGACTGCGCGCGTTTCAAGCGGCCGGTCGAACCGGGTGACCAGTTGATCCTCGATGTGTCGCTCGACCGTGCAAAGGCCGGCATCTACAAATTCAGCAGCCATGCCAGCGTCGGCGCCGACATCGCAGCCGAAGCTGCACTGATGTGCACGATGCGCAAGGTGGTGTAGCAGCGGTGGCGGGAAACATCCACCCGACGGCGCTGGTGTCGGCGGCCGCCGAACTCGACAGCTCGGTCACCGTGGGGCCCTATGCCGTGATCGGCGAGGGCGTTCGCATCGGCGCCGGCACCACCGTCGGTGCACACACGGTGATCGAGGGGCCGACCGCGATCGGCCGCGACAACCGCATCTTCACCCATGCCGCGCTGGGCGCCGCGCCGCAGGACATGAAGTACCGCGGCGAGCCGACGTCGCTGGAGATCGGAGAGCGCAACACGATTCGCGAGTTCTGCACCTTGAACCGCGGCACGTTGCAGGATGAAGGCGTGACGCGCATCGGCGACGACAACTGGATCATGGCCTATGTCCACATCGCGCACGATGTGCAGGTGGGTTCACGCACGGTCCTGGCCAACAACGCCACCCTGGCGGGACATGTGCATGTGGGCGACTGGGTCATCATTGGCGGCCTGACCGGGGTGCATCAATTCTGCAAGGTGGGTGCGCATGCCATGACCGGTTTTCAGAGCCACGTCTCGCAGGACATCCCGCCGTTCATGATGGCCGCGGGGCATCCGCTGTCGGTCAGCGGCTTCAACGCCGAAGGCTTGCGCCGACGCGGTTTCTCGAAGGAGCGTATCGCGCAGATCAAGCGCATGCACCGCCTGCTCTATCGCGATGGGCTGACGCTGGACAGTGCCAAGGCTGCCATTGGCGCGCTGCGCGGCTCGGTCGAGGGCGGTGACATCGACGTGCAGATGCTGCTGGACTTCCTTGCGGCTTGCACTCGCGGCATCGCGAGATAAGCTTTCGATGCGCCTTGCGCTGGTTGCAGGCGAAACTTCCGGTGACCTGCTGGGGGGTCTGCTGCTCGGCGGCTTGAAGCAACGCTGGCCGACGCTCGAGACCTTCGGCATTGGCGGCCCGCACATGGCCGCGCAGGGCCTTTCCGCCTGGTGGCCGCACGAGAAGTTGGCCGTGCGCGGCTATGTCGAGGTGCTGCGCCACTACCGGGAGATCAAGGACATCCGGGATGCACTCGGCGAGCGGCTGTTGCGCGACAAGCCCGATGCGTTCATCGGTGTCGATGCACCCGACTTCAATCTTGGTCTCGAGGCGCGCCTGCGCGGCGCCGGCGTGACGGCGATTCATTTTGTCTGCCCGTCGATCTGGGCCTGGCGCGCCGGCCGCATCGACAAGATCAAGCGCAGCACCGACCATGTCCTTTGCCTGTTCCCTTTCGAGACGGCGCTGCTGCATCAGCACGGCATCGCGGCCACCTATGTCGGCCATCCGCTGGCCGATGCGATCCCGGTCGATGTGCCGCGTGCCGCCGCGCGTCGGGCATTGGGCTTTTCCGACGCGCAGCCGGTGGTGGCGGTGCTGCCCGGCAGCCGCCGCTCGGAGGTCGAGGCGATAGCGCCGACCTTCGCAGCCACGGTCGTCGACCTGGCGCGTGCGCGTCCGGACCTGCGCTTCATACTGCCGGTCGTGCCCGGATTGCAGGACCTGGTCAGGGAACACGTCGGCGAGGCGCCCATCACACTGCTCGACGGCCGCTCGCACGAGGCCCTGGCGGCTTGCGATGTGACGCTGATTGCCAGCGGCACGGCAACGCTCGAAGCGGCCTTGTTCAAGCGGCCGATGGTGATCGCGTACAAAATGAACGCCCTGTCCTGGCAGATCATGAAACGCATGCAGTTGCAACCGTGGGTCGGACTACCCAACATCCTGTGCCAGGATTTCGTCGTCCCCGAGCACATTCAAGGCCAGGCCACGCCGCAGCGGCTCGCCGCTGACGTACTGACCTGGCTCGACGCGCCACAACGCGTGGAGTCGTTGCAGCAACGCTTCACGGAACTGCACCACCAACTTCGGCGCGACACCGCCCGCACCGCCAGCGATGCCATTGCGCAGATCACGAATCCTACGTAAGCCCCTGGCGCTGCATTGGAGCCGACCGGGGCTGTTTGCGGGCGTCGACGAAGTCGGTCGCGGGCCGCTGGCCGGGCCGGTGGTGGCTGCAGCGGTGATCCTCGATGACTTGCAGCCGATCAAGGGCCTGCGCGACTCGAAAGCGCTGGGCCCGGTAACGCGCAGCCGACTGGCCGAAGAAATCCGTGCCAAGGCCTTGTGCGTGTGCGTCGGCCAGGCCAGCGTCGAGGAAATCGACCGCCTGAACATCCTGCACGCCACGATGCTGGCGATGCAACGTGCGGTCCAAGGGCTGCGCCTGTTGCCGGCCTATGTGCTGGTCGACGGCAACCGCCTGCCGTCGTTGCGCATGCCTGCCGAGGCCGTGGTCAAAGGCGATGCCACGGTGGCGGCCATCGCTGCCGCGTCGATCGTCGCCAAAGTGCATCGTGACGAGCTGCTGACGCGGTTGCACGATCTGCACCCGCAGTATGGATTTGCCGGCCACAAGGGCTACCCGACAGCGGCGCATCTGGCGGCGTTGCGCGAGCATGGGGCCTGCGAGCTGCACCGACGCAGTTTTGCGCCGGTGGCAGCCCTGGTCCGCGGGCGAGACGCATGACGTCGAACCTCAGTGTGATCTCTGCGCGTGACAACCCATTGCTGGTGCGCCTGCGTCGTTTGCAGCGCAGTGGCACCGCCTACCGCAGGGCCGGTGAATTGTGGCTCGAAGGCGAGCACCTGTGCAGCGCGTTTCGTGCGCGCGGCCGCCGGCCCGTGCAGGCCGTGGTCAGCGAGTCGGCCTTTGCGCAGCCGGCCTTGCGTGTGTTGGCAGAGGCAGCGCCCCGTGTGGCCTGCGTCAGTGATGTCCTGTTTGCCACGGTCAGCGAGCTGCCATCACCGGCGGGCATCGGCTTCGTGGTTGAGGCGCCGGTTGCGCCCGCGTTGCAGCCGCTGGCCGCAAGCATCGTGCTCGATCGCGTTCAGGACGCCGGCAACGTCGGCAGCATGTTGCGCAGTGCGGCAGCCCTGGGCTTCAAGCAGGTCTTGGCACTGCGCGGCAGCGCCGGACTGTGGTCACCCAAGGTGTTGCGCGCCGGCATGGGCGCGCACTTTTCGCTCGACCTGATCGAAGGCCTGGTCGCCAGCGATCTGCAGTTGTTGCGGCTGCCGCTGCTTGCAGCCAGTGTGCACGGATCGCACGAGCTGCAGCGGGCGGCGCTGCCGTTTCCCTGCGCCTGGGTGTTCGGCCACGAAGGTCAGGGCATCGATGAATCACTGGCGGCGCGCTGCGCCCTGGCGCTGCGCATCCCGCAACCCGGCGGCGAGGAGTCGCTCAACGTTGCGGCCGCGGCAGCGATCTGCCTGTACGCATCGCGGGTGGCGGCATGAAGCCTGCGCTGGTCTTGGTGGTTGCCTTGTGGGCCACGCCGTTGGCGCTGACGGCGGCCGACAGTGACGTCTTCGCCGTGGCCAGGGAACCTGCAGACAAACCTTGGTGGCAGCGCGCGCATTGGCGTCCTCGCGCCACGACCGTGCAGGGCGTGCCGATCAAGCGTTTGCACCCGGACTGGTGCGCCGCAGAGGCCCTGCGCCGCGAACCCATGGACGACGCCCTCGGTGCGGCGGCCGTCGATCAGGCGCTGGAAGGACGCAGCTTCAGGCTGGAGGGCACGTTCGACGGCACTGGCGCGACGCAGATCGCATTCGTCGGTGCCTACCGCCGCTGCGCCGGTGAGCAGGGATTGTTCGTCGCCATCATCGAACCGTCGCGTGACCGCACCCGCATGCGATTCCTGGTCGAGTTGCCCGATCCCGGCAGTGCCTTGGCCATGCTGGGCCGCGAACCCGACGGCACGCTGGCGGTGTGGTGGTGCGCCGATTGCACAGCAGGCAACCGCATCGCCTTCAACCGCGACAAGCGCGAGTTCTATGTGGCCGGTCCGGCGACGACAAGACGGTAGGGCGTCAGCAGGTCAGTAGATCAGGCGGTCCGGTCGCAGGTCACGCAGGATCGTGGTGGCGATTTCTTCGATCGACTTGTGCGTTGATGACAGCCAGGAGATGCCTTCGCGCTTCATCATGCGTTCACCCTCGGCCACCTCGTAGCGGCAATTGGCCAGCGCCGCGTACTTGCTGCCGGGTCGACGCTCGTGGCGGATCTGCGCCAGGCGGTCAGGATCGATCGTCAGGCCGAAACACTTTGCCTTGTACGGGGCCAGCGACGCGGGCAGTTTGCCGCGCTCGAAGTCTTCCGGGATCAGCGGGTAGTTTGCGGCCTTGATGCCATGCTGCATTGCCAGGTACAGCGAGGTCGGCGTCTTGCCGCTGCGAGAGACGCCGACGAGGATGATGTCGGCGCTTTGCAGGTTCTTCGCACTCTGGCCGTCGTCGTGCGCGAGCGAGAAGTTGATGGCTTCGATGCGGTCGTGGTATTCCTCGCTCTTGCTCGCGTCCGAGAAGCGGCCGACGCGGTGATTGCTCTTGATGCCGAACTCGGACTCGAGCGGCTCGACAAACGTGCGGAACATGTCCAGCACCAGGCCTTTGCACGCGGCATCGGTGACGATCGTGCGCACCTCGTCGCTGACCAGGGTGATGAAGACGATCGGGCGCCGGCCTTCGTGCTGCGCGGTCTTGTTGATTTCGTCGACCACCGAGAGTGCTTTGTCCGGGCTGTCGACGAAGGGCCGCCGTACATGCCTCGGCCTGGCCCCGAATTGGGCCAGGATCGAGTTGCCGAAGGTCTCCGCTGTGATGCCGGTGCCGTCGGAAACGAAGAAAACAGTGCGGTCGGTCATGGGCGCTGTCACCTGCTGGCCGTGAAGTCCTCACGCCCATCGAGTGCGGTATTTGTGACGTACGCACGGATCATAGGCCCGTAGAATCGATCGCAATCCCTTTCGGCCCGCCGCCATGCGCTCCTCCCTTTGCCAAGGTCGTCCCCGCAACCCGGGAGTTGCAGCGCCGGCGTGTGCCCTGGAAGCACCGATTTTTTGTCGCTACGGAGCTTTCCCATGTCTGTACCCCCATTGGCGACCGCCCTGGTCGTGCCGCTTGATCAACTGAGGATGACCGATGTCGAGGCCGTTGGCGGCAAGAACGCCAGCCTCGGCGAGATGATCAGCCAGCTGGCCGCCGCCGGCGTGCGGGTGCCTGGCGGCTTCGCCACCACGGCGCATGCGTTTCGACAGTTCCTTGCCCACAGTGGGCTGGCCGACAAGATCAAGGCCCGACTCGAAGCGCTCAACACCGATGACGTGAAGGCGCTGGCCGAGGCCGGTGCGCAGATCCGCCAGTGGGTCCATGAGGCGCCGTTCCCGCCGGCGCTCGAAGATGCGGTGCGCACGGCCTATGCCGCTCTGGCGGCCGACAACCCCGAGGCGACGTTTGCCGTGCGCTCGTCGGCCACAGCGGAGGATTTGCCCGACGCGTCGTTTGCTGGACAGCAAGAAACGTTTCTGAACGTGCACGGCATCGACGATGTACTGGCCAAGATGCGCGACGTCTTCGCCTCGCTGTACAACGACCGCGCCATCAGTTACCGCGTGCACAAGGGCTATGCCGATGCCGATATCGCCTTGTCGGCCGGCGTGCAGCGCATGGTGCGCTCGGACCTGGGCAGCGCCGGCGTGGTCTTCACGATCGACACCGAGTCGGGTTTCCAGGATGTCGTCTTCATCACCTCGAGCTGGGGACTGGGCGAGACGGTGGTGCAGGGCGCCGTGAACCCGGACGAGTTCTACGTCCACAAGCCGACGCTGTCGGCCGGCCGGCCGGCCGTGATCCGCCGCTCGCTGGGCTCGAAACTGCTGCGCATGACGTTTGCGAGCGCGCAGGACAAGGCTGCCAGCGGCAAGCTGGTGAAGACCGAAGACAACCCGCCCGAGATGCGCAACCGCTATTCGCTGGGTGATGCCGACGTGCAGGAGCTGGCGCGCTATGCGCTGATCATCGAGAAGCACTACGGCCGTCCGATGGACATCGAATGGGGCAAGGACGGCAGTGATGGCAAGATCTACATCCTGCAGGCCCGGCCCGAGACAGTGAAGAGCCAAGGTGTGGGCCAGGTCGAGCATCGCTACAAGCTGGTCGGCGACACCAGCAAGACGACGCTGCTGACCGAAGGCCGCGCCATCGGCCAGAAGATCGGCACCGGTCGCGTCAGGCTCGTCCGCTCGGTGGCCGAGATGGACCGCGTGCAGCCGGGCGATGTGCTGGTCACCGACATGACCGACCCGAACTGGGAGCCGGTGATGAAAAAAGCCAGCGCCATCGTCACCAACCGCGGCGGACGAACCTGCCACGCCGCGATCATTGCGCGCGAGCTGGGCATTCCGGCGGTAGTGGGCTGCGGCGACGCGACCGACAAGTTGGCCGAAGGCGCACTGGTCACGGTGGCTTGCTCCGAAGGCGACACCGGCTTCGTCTACGACGGTCTGCTGGAAACCGAGGTCACCGAGGTCAAGCGCGGCCAGATGCCGTACTGCCCGATCAAGATCACGATGAACGTCGGCAACCCGCAACTGGCCTTCGTGTTTGCGCAGATGCCCAACGCCGGCGTCGGCCTGGCGCGGCTCGAGTTCATCATCAACCACGACATCGGCGTGCACCCGAAGGCGATCCTCGACTATCCGAACATCGACGTCGAGCTGAAGAAGGCCGTGGAGTCGGTGGCGCGCGGCTATGCCAGTCCGCGCGCCTTTTATGTCGACAAGCTGACCGAAGGCGTGGCGACGATCGCTGCGGCCTTCTGGCCCAAGCCGGTGATCGTGCGGCTGTCCGACTTCAAGAGCAACGAGTACCGCAAGCTGATCGGCGGCTCGCGCTACGAGCCCGATGAAGAGAACCCGATGCTGGGCTTTCGCGGCGCATCGCGCTACATCAGTGGCGATTTCAGCGACGCCTTCGGCATGGAATGCGAGGCCCTCAAGCGCGTGCGGCATGACATGGGCCTGACCAACGTCGAGATCATGGTGCCTTTCGTGCGGACGGTGAATCAGGCGGCGCGTGTCGTCGAAATGCTGGCCGAGCGCGGTTTGCAGCGCGCAAAGGATGGCCTGCGGCTGATCATGATGTGCGAGGTGCCGAGCAACGCCATCCTGGCCGAGCAGTTCCTCGAACACTTCGACGGCATGTCGATCGGCTCCAACGACTTGACGCAGCTCGTTCTCGGCCTGGACCGCGACTCCGGCCACGAGCAGTTGGCCGGCGATTTCGACGAACGTGATCCGGCCGTCAAGGCGATGATTGCGCGCGCCATTGCCGCCTGCCGCGCCACCGGCAAGTACGTCGGCATCTGCGGTCAGGGGCCGAGCGACCATCCCGACTTCGCCGACTGGCTGGCCCAGGAAGGCATCGGGTCGATGTCGTTGAACCCAGACACCGTCGTCGATACCTGGGAGCGCCTCGCGCAGCGGCGCTAGCCTAGCTTTTCAAGGCGCGCGCATGGTGAGCCAGATGCTCGCCGATGAAGCTGGCAATGAAGTAGTAGCTGTGGTCGTAGCCCGCCCGCAAATGGAGTTGCAGCGGGTGCCCGGCTGCCTCGCAGGCTGCACTCAGGCGCTCGGGCTGCAGTTGCCTGGTCAGGAATTCGTCGGCTTCGCCTTGATCGACGAGCAGTGGCAAGCGCTCCTTCGCGCCGGCAATCAGGGCCACCGCATCATGGGCGCGCCAGGTGGTGCGGTCGTCGCCCAGATAGGCGGCAAACGCCTTCTGGCCCCAGGGCACTTCGCTCGGTGCAACGATGGGCGAAAAGGCCGAGACGCTGCGGTAGCGGCCGGGATGGCGTAGAGCCAGCGTCAGCGCACCATGTCCCCCCATCGAATGGCCGCTGATCGAACGCGCCGCTGTGGCCGGGAAATGCGCTTCGATCAGCGCCGGCAACTCGTGCACCACGTAGTCTTCCATGCGGAAATGCTGCGCCCACGGCGCTTGAGTCGCATCGAGGTAGAAGCCCGCGCCCTGGCCGAGGTCGTAGGCCGGATCGTTGGACACGGCGTCGCCGCGAGGGCTGGTGTCGGGCGCAACGACGATCAGCCCCAGGGCTGCGGCATGCTGCTGCGCCCCGGCCTTGGCGATGAAGTTCTGTTCGCTGCAGGTCAGCCCGGAGAGCCAATAAAGCACCGGGCAGCGCTGACCTTGCAGCGCTGCCGGTGGCAGAAAGACGCCGACACGCATGTCCACGCCCGTGCTGCGCGAGGCGTGTTGCCAGACCTCTTGCGAACCACCAAACGAAGCGTGTTGCTCGACACGCTGCACCCTCAGGCCTCCTTGTAGGTGCCCTTTGCCTTGGCCGCGTGCGTGGCCAGGTAATCCATCAGCGGCGGATTCAGGCAGTCGTAGGGCTCGAGTCCCTTGTCCTTGAGGGCTGCGCGGATGCCGTCCATCTTCGACGGCGGGACACCGCTTTCGATGATTGATGAAACAAAAGCGGCAAAGCCCGGCGGCGCCCAGCCAGACTCCTTCGACAGTTCGGGATGGAAGAAGTCCAGGCCGAAGAAGGCATGGTCCTTCTTCTCCACCCGGCCATAGAGGTGCACGCCACAGTCTTTGCAGGCGTAGCGCTGGATCAGCGCGCCTTCATCGACGATCTTGAGCTTGTTGCCGTTGGCGGTGACCGTGACCTTGTCGCGCGGCGCGACGCCGACGACAGAGAAAGTCGCGCCTTTGGGCTTCCAGCACTTTGTGCAACCGCAGGCATGGTTGTGCGCAACCTGCGAGTCGACTCTCACCGTGACCGTGTCCTTGGCGCATTGGCAGCTCAGCGTGCCGCCGGTGAAGTCCGCAGCAGCGGGCTTGAGACCCTGATCGACGGTTGGGTGCAGGGATGTGCTCATTGTGTTGTCTCCTTTGTCGGCCAATGCCGAGACTGGCGCTCGCGCGAAAACGGTCGCGCGCCGTTGGTTCAGAAATGGATCACGGTACGGATCGACTTGCCCTCGTGCATCAGGTCGAAGGCCTCGTTGATGCGCTCCAGAGGCAGCGTGTGGGTGACGAACGGGTCGAGATCGATCTCGCCGCGCATCGCCTGTTCGACCATGCCCGGCAACTGGGTGCGGCCACGCACGCCACCAAATGCCGTGCCGCGCCAGACGCGGCCCGTGACGAGCTGGAACGGGCGTGTGCAGATTTCCTGCCCCGCGCCCGCCACGCCAATGATGATGCTCTCGCCCCAACCCTTGTGGCAGCACTCGAGCGCCGCGCGCATCACGTGCACGTTGCCGATGCACTCGAAACTGAACTCGACCCCGCCCTCGGTCATCTCGACGATGACCTCCTGGATCGGCTTGGCATGGTCTTTTGGATTGACGCAGTCGGTCGCGCCCATCGCCTTGGCGAGCGGGAACTTGCCTGGGTTGGTGTCCACTGCAATGATGCGACCCGCCTTGGCCTGGCGCGCACCTTGGATCACCGCCAAGCCGATGCCGCCCAGGCCGAACACCGCGACCGAATCGCCCGCCTTGACCTTGGCTGTGTTGTGCACGGCGCCGATGCCCGTGGTGACACCGCAGCCCAGCAGGCAGACCTTCTCGTGCGGCGCCGCGGGATTGATCTTGGCCAGAGAAATCTCGTTGACCACGGTGTACTCGCTGAATGTCGAGCAACCCATGTAGTGAAGTACGTCCTGGCCCTGGTACGAAAAACGCGACGTGCCGTCGGGCATCAAGCCCTTGCCCTGCGTGGCCCGCACCTTCTGGCAAAGATTGGTCTTGCCCGACAGGCAGAATTTGCACTCGCGGCATTCCGCCGTGTACAGCGGAATCACATGGTCGCCCGCCTTCAATGACGTGACGCCTTCGCCGATCTCCACCACGACTCCCGCGCCTTCATGGCCAAGCACCGCCGGGAACAGGCCTTCAGGGTCCTCGCCGGACAGCGTGAATGCATCGGTGTGGCACACCCCGGTGTGCGAGATCTTCACCAGCACCTCACCCTTGCGCGGCGGGGCGACGTCGATCTCGACGACCTGCAATGGCTTGCCGGCGGCAAAGGCAACGGCGGCGCGAGATTTCATCGGGGTGCTCCTCGAACTTGGCTGGGTACGTTAGCCCGACGGGCGCGCTTGCACAAGGCATGAGGGGATTGATGTTTGTACTGCTGTCGGGTGCCAGGGTGTCCCACTTTTTCACAGGTGCTGTGCCCGCTGTGCCATCGTGCGAACCTGGGTGGGCGACGTCCTATAATGCGCGGTTTCCCCCTTGCCGCACCTGCTTTCCACGACGCTTCAGGGCGGCTTTCCCGTCGGACCCGACGGATATCCACAAGGAGTTTGCATGCGTCACTATGAGATCGTTCTCCTGATCCATCCCGATCAGAGCGAACAGGTTCCAGCCATGCTGGAACGCTACAAGGGCCTGGTCACCGCTGCCGGTGGCAAGGTGCACCGGGTTGAAGACTGGGGCCGGCGCCAGCTGGCCTACATGATCCAGAAACTCGCCAAGGCGCATTACCTGTGCCTGAACATCGAGTGCAGCGCAGAGACCTTGAGCGAGCTGGAGACCGGCTTTCGCTTCAATGACGCCGTGCTGCGCCACCTGACGGTGGCGATGGAGAAGGCCGAAACCAACCCGTCGGTGATGATGAAGCATGTCGAGCGCGAAGAAGCGCGCAAGACGTCGCAGCAGGAGAGCACCGCCTGAGTGTCGTCGTCCGACCGCGCTGATCGGGTGCTGCACCGATGAACCGCCTGGTTCTGAGTGCGACGCTCGCCGAACGTGGCGTCGTGCGATACACCCCCGCCGCCTTGCCGGCACTGGACCTGGTGCTCAAGCACGAGTCCGAGGTCAGTGAAGACGGGCAGCCGCGCAAGGTGTCCTTGGATATCAAGGCGGTGGCGATCGGGCAGGGCATCACACGTCAGCTCGGTGCGTTGGCGCTCGGAACCGCCGGCAGTTTTGCCGGATTCCTGGCCACAGGACGCAACGGCCGCGGACTGGTCTTTCACATCACGGCGCTCGAATGAGCGCGCATCAACTCAGTCCCTAATTCAAGTTCAGATTTCAAGGAGCACACCATGCCCCCGCCTCGTGGTAAAGGTAAATTCTCGAAGGACCGCAAACCCAAGCGCAACCAGCAGTCGCTGCTGTTCAGGCGCAAGCGTTTCTGCCGCTTCACCGTTGCCGGTGTCGAGCAGATCGACTACAAGGACGTCGATACGCTGCGCGACTTCGTCGGCGAAAACGGCAAGATCACACCGGCGCGCCTGACCGGCACGCGCGCCTTCTTCCAACGCCAGTTGACGTCGGCGATCAAGCGGGCGCGCTTCCTCGCGCTGCTGCCCTACACCGATCAACACCGAGGCTGAGGAGCACGCCACCATGCAAGTCATTCTTCTGGAAAAGGTCGCCAACCTCGGCAACCTCGGCGATGTCGTCAAGGTCAAGGACGGGTTTGCGCGCAACTTCCTGATTCCGACACGCCAGGCACGCCGTGCCACCGACGCCGCGCTCAAGGAGTTCGAAGCCAAGCGCGCGGAACTCGAAAAGGTGGCCGCTGACAAATTGGCGGCGGCGCAGGCGATGGCCGAGAAACTCAACGGCAAGTCGATCTCGATCACGCAGAAGGCCGGCGTCGATGGCCGCCTGTTCGGTTCGGTGACCAATGCCGACATCGCCGAGGCCTTGGGCAAGCTGGGCTTCGTCGTGCCCAAGGCGGCGATTGCCATGCCCACCGGCCCGATCAAGCACACGGGAGAGCAGTCGTTGTCGGTGTCGCTGCATACCGACGTGACGGTCGATGTGCACGTGACGGTGGTCGGCGACGTCGCCTGACCGACGCGCGTTGACGAAGGTCAAAGGCCGGCTGACGCCGGCCTTTGTTCTTTTTCGATCCACGCTTTGCACACAGAGTTACCCACAGGGTTGCGCCTCGGCCACCGGCTGACTGCGCCTTAATATCCGCCTCACACCATGGCTGCCGTTTTTTCCTCCCGCGAAATGCCCCAAGGCGACAGCGATATCGCGCGCCTGCGCGTGCCGCCGCATTCGATCGAAGCCGAGCAGAGTGTGCTCGGTGGGCTCATGCTCGACAACAGTGCCTGGGACCGCGCCGGTGATCTGCTGACTGACTCCGACTTCTACCGCTACGAGCACAAGGCGATCTACAAGGCCATCGGGGACCTGGTGTCGCAGACCAAACCGGCCGACGTGATCACGGTCTTCGAGCAACTGCAGATGCATGGCAAGGCCGAAGAATGCGGCGGCATTGCGTACCTCAATGCACTCGCGCAGTCGGTGCCGAGTGCGGCCAACCTGCGCCGCTATGCCGAGATCGTGCGCGAGCGCGCGGTGCTGAGAAAGCTGATCGAAGCCAGCGACGAGATTGCCACCAACGCCTTCAATCCTGCCGGCCGCTCGGTCAGCCAGATCCTCGACGAGGCCGAGGGGCGCGTCTTTCAGATCGGTGAAGAAGGCCAGCGCAACAAGCAAGGCTTCCAAAGCATGGACCAGTTGGTCGTGCAGTTGATCGACCGCGTCACCGAACTGCACGAGAACGGCGCCGAAGACGTGACCGGCGTGCGCACGGGATTCTTCGACCTCGATCGCTTGACAGCCGGTCTGCAGCCCGGCGACCTGGTCGTGCTGGCCGCGCGTCCCTCCATGGGCAAGACCGCGTTTGCACTCAACATTGCAGAGAACGTGGCGGTGCAGGAAGGCCTGCCGGTGGTGGTGTTCTCGATGGAAATGGGCGCTTCGCAACTGGCGCTGCGCATGGTCGGCTCGCTGGGCCGCATCGACCAGAGTCATCTGCGCACCGGCCGCCTCAACGACGACGAATGGGGGCGCCTGTCCGAAGCGGTGGACCGGCTGAAGAACGCCAGCGTCTTCATCGACGAGACGGCGGCGCTCAACCCGGCCGAGCTGCGGGCCCGTGCGCGGCGTCAGGCCCGCAGCTGTGGGCGCCTCGGCCTGATCGTTGTCGATTACCTGCAGCTGATGAGCGGCAGCAGCGGCAGTGACGAGAACCGCGCCACCGAACTCGGTGAAATCTCGCGCGGCCTGAAGGCGCTGGCCAAGGAGCTGCAGTGCCCGGTGATCGCGTTGTCGCAGTTGAACCGCAGCGTCGAGACCCGTCCCGACAAGCGGCCGATGATGAGCGACCTGCGCGAGTCCGGCGCCATCGAGCAGGACGCCGACGTCATCATGTTCATCTACCGCGACGACTACTACAACAAGGAAAGCAAGGAGCCGGGCGTGGCCGAGATCGGCATTGCCAAGCAGCGCAACGGGCCCACCGGCACCGTCAAGCTGACGTTCCTGAAGCCGCTGACGCGCTTTGACAACCTGGCGCCCGGCAGCAGCGCCGATGGCTACTGATTCGGCAGCGTCGCCGCCGGCGAAAACAAATCCTGAAAAGCTTGATCTTGTCGGAAGACTGTATATATTCATGGGCTATCCACTTAGCTCCGCAGAGTCCACAATTGCGCCGTGAGCAGCGACAAGCCTACCGCCGGCAAGGACTACCCCGCAACGTGGAGCGAATTCGAGGACTGGTTCGCCAGCGAAGAGGCGTGCGCCGCGTACTTGGAGCAACTTCGGTGGCCAAGTGGGTTCGTTTGTCCTGCGTGCGGCGTTGCAGACCAGCCTGGACGTACGTCTCGGGGGCGACTGGGCTGCCGATCCTGCCGCCACCAGTGCAGCGTCACCGCGGGGACGATCTTCGACAAGACGCGCACACCGCTTCGCGTCTGGTTTGCAGCCGCCTGGTACATCACCAGCCAGAAGCAAGGCGTCAGCGCTCTGGGTCTGCAGCGTGTGCTGGGACTGACCAGCTATGAGACCGCGTGGGCGATGCTGCATCGATTCAGACGTGCCATGGTTCGTCCGGGCCGCGAATTGCTGACAGGCACCGTAGAGGTCGACGAATCCTTCCTGGCGTTACGGCGCAGGAAGGGCCAAGCGCGCAAGAGCCGCTCTTCCAAGGCGCACAACACGGACCATCTGGTGCCCGTGGCCATCGCAGTGGAGAGCCTTGAGCCGAAGGGGTTTGGACGCATTCGAGTGCAGCGAATTGGCGGTCCGACGATCGACAGTCTGGAGCCATTCATCCACGACAACATCGAGCCCATTGCCTGCGTGCGAACAGACGGCTCGGGCATCTACTCGGGGCTTGCGCGGGACGGTGTTGATCACGATCCGCGGGTTCAACTGGGTTCGGCTGTGCCGGCCCATGCCTCCTTGCCCGGGGTTCACCGAGTCGCCTCGCTGTTGAAGCGCTGGCTGCTTGGCACCCACCACGGTGCCGTGGACCCGAAACACGTGGACTACTACCTCGATGAGTTCGTGTTCAGATTCAATCGACGAAGCTCGCGATCCAGAGGAATGTTGTTCTATCGATTGATGGAACAAGCCGCCATCACTGCGCCTGTGACCTACTCTCACATCAGAGACAACGAACCAGGTCAGCACCGGCGACGTCCGATACCTGCGACTGCGGAGCTAAGTGGATAGCCCATATATATTCACAGTATGCCGACAACACAGCGATCGCTACCTGCCACCCTCGTCTACATGCCTCGCGCCGCGATCAAGGGCCGCGGCACGGCGTGGGCGATCGAGCATCGATTCACCGCCGAGCATCACGAATCGTTCGATGACGGCTGGGGCACGCTGGAGCAAGCCGCGCTCGAAGATCAGTCTGCGCCCGGCACACAGGTCATCGAACAGAAGGTCAAGTCGATCCTGTCGGGAAACGACTCGCCGGATATCGCCTTCGATCTGTCGATCAACCCCTACCGCGGCTGCGAGCATGGTTGCGTCTATTGCTTTGCGCGGCCGACGCACAGCTATCTCAACCTCTCGCCCGGCCTGGACTTC
Source organism: uncultured beta proteobacterium (assembly GCA_963706685.1). Classification (GTDB taxonomy): domain Bacteria; phylum Pseudomonadota; class Gammaproteobacteria; order Burkholderiales; family Burkholderiaceae_C; genus CADEEN01. Next base: position 30,635 of record CAVPMY010000009.1, on the reverse strand, counting down.
GAAACCAAGATCATCGCCAAGGTCAATGCGGTCGAGCGCCTGCGCGCGACGCTCGCGGCGCCAGGCTACGAGCCGCTGTCGTTGAACCTCGGTTCGGCGACCGACGCCTACCAGCCCATCGAGCGACGGCTGCGCATCACGCGGGGCCTGATCGAGGTCCTGGCCGAGTACCGGCATGCGTTTTCCATCGTCACCAAGTCCTCGGGTATCGAGCGCGACATCGACCTGCTCGCGCCGCTGGCGCGCGACAACCTGGCGGCGGTGTATGTCTCGGTGCCGACGCTCGACGGTGCGCTGGCACGCATCATGGAACCTCGCGCGGCGTCGCCGCAGCGACGCATGAAGACGATCGAAGCCCTGGCGCGTGCAGGCATTCCGGTCGGCATCAGCATCGCGCCGATGATTCCGTTCGTCAACGAGCCCGAACTCGAGCGCCTGCTCGAACGTGCGCATGCAGCAGGCGCCACCTCGGCGTTTGCCACGATGCTGCGCCTGCCCTGGGAAGTCAGCCCGCTGTTCCAGCAATGGTTGCAGACGCATTTTCCGGATCGTGCGTCACGGGTCATGGCGCGTCTCCACGACCTGCGCGGCGGGCGCGACAACGACCCGCGCTTTCAGACCCGCATGACAGGGCAGGGCGTCTGGGCGCAGTTGCTGGCGCGGCGATTCACCAGCGCTTCGCGACGCCTCGGATTGAGTACCGAGCGTCGGCCGCTCGATCTCTCGGCGTTCCGTCGTCCTTCAGGCCAAGCCGCCCATCAGGCAATGCAGGCCGAGCTGTTCTGAGCCCGTCGACAGCGCCTACTTGAACATGTCCTTGACACGATCGGCCCAGCTCTTGTCGTCGGGCGAATGCCGGTCGCCGCCCTTGCGCAATGATTCGTCGAGTTCGTGCAGCAGCTTTTTCTGGTGCTCGGTGAGCTTGACCGGCGTCTCCACGACGACGTGGCAGTACAGGTCGCCCGGGTAGCTCGAACGCAGGCCCTTGACGCCCTTGCCCTTCAAGCGAAAGGTCTTGCCGTGCTGCGTGCTCTCGGGCAGTTCGATCTCGACCTTGCCGGCCAGCGTCGGTACTTCGATCGAGCCGCCGAGCGCGGCGGTCGTCAGACCCACCGGCACGGTGCAATGCAGGTCGTCGCCGTCGCGCTCGAACATTTCATGCTGCTTGACGCGGATCTCGATGTACAGGTCGCCCGGCGGTCCGCCATTGCTGCCCGGCTCGCCGTTGCCGGCCGAGCGGATGCGCATGCCTTCGTTGATGCCCGCCGGAATCTTCACCTCGAGCGTCTTTTGCTTTTTCACCTTGCCTGCACCGGCGCAGGTCGCGCAGGGGTCGGGAATGACCTTGCCGGCGCCGCGGCATTGCGGGCAGGTTTGCTGGATCGAGAAAAAGCCTTGTCGCAGATGCACCGCACCCGAGCCGTTGCATTGCGGACAGGTCTTGACCGATGTGCCGGGCTTGGCGCCGGTGCCCTTGCAGGTTTCGCAGTTGTCCCAGCTCGGAATTCGGATCTGGGTGTCTTTGCCCAGCGCGGCTTCTTCCAGCGTGATCTCGAGCGCGTACGAGAGGTCGGCGCCACGATAGACCTGCTGGCCGTTGGGGCCGCGCCGGGCGCCTGCGCCGGCTGCACCGCCGAAGATGTCGCCGAAGATATCGCCGAAGGCCTCGGCAAATCCACCAAAGCCTTCGGCGCCTGGACCACCGCGAAAGCCGCCCATGTTCGGATCGACGCCTTGATGGCCAAACTGGTCATAAGCGGCGCGTTTTTTGGGCTCCGACAGGATCTCGTAGGCCTCCTTGGCCTCCTTGAATTTTTCCTCGGACACCTTGGCGCTGTCTCCCTGATTGCGGTCAGGGTGGTGCTTCATGGCCAGCTTGCGGTAGGCCTTCTTGATATCGTCCTCGGAGGCGTTCTTCGGCAGCCCGAGGATGTCGTAGTAATCGCGCTTGGCCATGTTCCAGCGTTCCCTCAGCAATCAGCGAAAACGCCGCGATGAGCAGCGGGCAAGGCCCGTCTGCTCCATCGCGGCGAGATAAGACGGCGGGTGCAGCCCGTCCGACTTATCCTTTCTTGACTTCTTTGATCTCTGCATCGACCACGTCGTCGTCTTCCGTTGGTTTGCCGGCACGGGCTTCCGAGGCATCGTTGGCCGGCCGTGCAGCTTCGGCGTTGCCTTGCGCGGCCGCCGCCTTCTGCACATCGGCGTACATCTTTTCCGAGAGCTTGTGGCTCGCGGCCATCATCGAATCGGTCTTGGCGCTGATGTCGTCCTTGTCGTCGCCCTTCATGGCTTCTTCGACTTCCTTCATCGCCGCTTCGATCTTGGTCTTCTCTTCGTCGCCCAGATCCTTGCCGTGCTCGGCCAGCGTCTTCTTCACGCTGTGCACCATCGCATCGGCATGGTTGCGGGCCTGCACCAGTTCGAGCTTCTTCTTATCTTCGTCGGCATTGGCCTCGGCGTCCTTGACCATCTTCTCGATCTCGGCCTCGCTCAAGCCCGAGTTGGCCTTGATCGTGATCTTGTTCTCCTTGCCGGTGCCCTTGTCCTTGGCGTTGACATGCAGGATGCCGTTGGCGTCGATGTCGAAGGTGACCTCGATCTGCGGCAGGCCGCGCGGCGCCGGCGGAATGCCTTCGAGGTTGAATTCGCCGAGCGACTTGTTGCCCGCGGCCATCTCGCGCTCGCCCTGGTAGCACTTGATCGTCACCGCCGGCTGGTTGTCGTCGGCGGTGGAAAACACCTGGCTGAACTTGGTCGGGATCGTCGTGTTCTTCTTGATCATCTTGGTCATCACGCCGCCGAGCGTTTCGATGCCCAGCGACAGCGGCGTCACGTCGAGCAGCAGCACGTCCTTGCGGTCGCCACCGAGCACCTGGCCCTGTATCGCGGCACCCACGGCCACCGCCTCGTCGGGGTTGACGTCCTTGCGCGGCTCCTTGCCGAAGAAACCCTTCACCTGCTCCTGCACGCGCGGCATGCGCGTCATGCCGCCGACCATGATCACGTCGTCGATTTCGCTGGTCTTGACGCCGGCGTCCTTGATTGCGATCTCGCACGGACGGATCGTCTTGTCGATCAGGTCCTCGACCAGCGACTCGAGCTTGGCGCGCGTCAGCTTCAGATTCAAGTGCTTCGGCCCGCTCGCATCGGCCGTGATGTAGGGCAGATTGATGTCGGTCTGCGTCGACGACGACAGCTCGATCTTGGCCTTTTCGGCGGCTTCCTTCAGGCGCTGCAATGCCAGCACGTCCTTGGACAGATCGACGGCCTGGTCCTTCTTGAACTCGGCAATGATGTAGTCGATGACGCGCTGGTCGAAATCCTCGCCGCCGAGGAAGGTGTCGCCGTTGGTCGACAGCACCTCGAACTGCATCTCGCCGTCGACGTCGGCGATCTCGATGATCGAGATGTCGAAGGTGCCGCCGCCCAGGTCATAGACGGCGATCTTGCGATCGCCCTTGCCGTGCTTGTCGAGGCCGAACGCCAATGCGGCTGCCGTCGGCTCGTTGATGATGCGCTTGACGTCCAGGCCGGCGATGCGGCCGGCGTCCTTGGTCGCCTGGCGCTGGCTGTCGTTGAAGTACGCCGGCACCGTGATCACCGCCTCGGTGATCTCTTCGCCGAGATAGTCCTCGGCCGTCTTCTTCATCTTGCGCAGCACTTCGGCGCTGACCTGCGGCGGCGCCAGCTTCTTGCCGCGCACCTCGACCCAGGCGTCGCCGTTGTCGGCAGCCGCGATCTTGTAGGGCATCAGGCCGATGTCCTTTTGCACTTCGCCTTCGGTGAACTTGCGGCCGATCAGGCGCTTGACGGCATACAACGTGTTCCTCGGGTTGGTCACGGCCTGGCGCTTGGCCGACGCGCCGACCAGCACCTCGCCGTCTTCCTGGTAGGCGATGATCGACGGCGTGGTGCGGGCGCCCTCGCTGTTCTCGATCACCTTGGTCGTGTTGCCTTCCATGATGGCCACGCACGAGTTCGTGGTGCCGAGGTCGATGCCGATGATCTTTGCCATTTGGGTTGCTCCTGAGTACGGGTGTCCGCTTGCCTTTGAGTTGTGGATAAGTGCGCCGCTTTCAAGGCACACGCGGTGTGAATTAGGTCTTCGGCCCGGCCACGGTGACCAGCGCCGGGCGCAGCACGCGGTCGGCGATCAGGTAGCCTTTTTGCAGCACGGCCACCACCGTGTTGGCGTCCTGCTCGGCCGGCACCACGCTGATGGCCTGGTGCTGATGCGGATCGAACCGGGTGCCGGGTGGCGGCGCCACTTCGATCACTTTGTTGCGTTCGAGCGCTGCGCTCAACTGACGCAGCGTTGCGTGCACGCCCTCGAGCACCTGCGGCGTGCTGGCTTCGGGCTGGGCGATGGCGGCCTGCAGGCTGTCCATCACCGGCAGCAGGCTTTCGGCGAACGACTCGATACCGAACTTGCGCGCCTTGCTGACTTCCTCCTCGGAACGACGGCGGACGTTTTCGGCCTCGGCCTTGGCGCGCAGAAACGCGTCGTTCAACGTTGAAACCTGCGTCTGCAGTTCGGTAAGCTGGGCTTCCGCGGCCGTTTCAGCCTGCACGGGCGCCGGATCGTCCGCCGCAGGCTGCGCCGGCGGTGTGAGGTAGGGCTCGATGGGTTCGTTGTTCATGGCAGTGAAATTTGGGCGCTCGCGCGCACATGGGGCGCCGAGGCCGCTATTCAAGAGGGTGTCAGCAATTTTTGCGCTTTTCAGCGATCGTCGAGCGAGGCACTCCAGCGCTGCCAGCCCGCACCCGCGCGCTCTATTTCGCGCCGATCGCGCTTGGTCGGGCGGCCCTGGGTCAGGGCGTCTGCGGGCTCCGGCGCCAAGCGGCGTGCCTTGGCGGCCTGGGCGCGAGCGGCCAGGCTTTCCGGCGTTTCTTCGTAGAGCGTTTGGGCCACCGGTGCCGGGCCACGAACCGCAGACAGGCCGCGCACCACCACCGTACGCAGCAATCCACCCTCTTGCCGCAGGGCCACGCGGTCACCAATGCGCAATTCACGCGCCGGTTTGGCGGGCAGTTCATTGACCCGCACGCGATCTCGATCGGCCGCATCGGCGGCCAGGCCGCGGGTCTTGAACAGGCGCGTCGCCCAGAGCCATTTGTCCAAACGCATGGCCAGCATTCTAGGTACTCACCCCGGTCGAAGGGGCTGGTGCAACGGGGCATGATCGCCGCTGGCGGATCTGACGGTGCCACGAATCGCCAAGGCGCTGCGCCTGCGCGCGCCGACATAGGTCAGTTGCGGGCGCCCATCGCCATTGCCCGTGCGCGCTGTGCCTGCAGCATTGCCGCGTCGGCCGCTGCGATCTCCCAGCCCTGCAGATGCCGCATCGCGATGCCGGCCAGCGCTGCAATCCACTCATGCTGGTCGTTGAGCGCGGGGATGTATTCGAAGCCTCGCCCACCTGCGCCGAGAAAGGCCTGGCGCGCTTCCTGCGCAATCTCTTCGAGCGTTTCGAGGCAGTCCGACGTGAAGCCCGGACACATCACGTCGACGCGCGTCACGCCCTGACGCGCCAGATCGATCAGTGTCGGCTCGGTATACGGCTCGAGCCACTTCGCTTTGCCGAAACGCGACTGGAACGTGACCAGCCAATCGTTCTGCTTCAACCCCAGTCGCTCGGCCAGCAGCCGTGCGGTCTGGTGACACTCGCAATGGTAGGGGTCGCCGAGCAGCAGCGAGCGCTCGGGCACGCCGTGAAAGCTGAAGACCAGCTTGTCGCCGCGGCCGTTGGCCTGCCAATGGCTGCGCACGCGCTGCACCAGCGCACCGATGTAGCCCGCGTCATCGTGGTAGCGCTGCACGAAACGCAGCTCGGGCTGACGGCGCTGCCGCTGGGCCCAGGCCATGACGGCGTCATTGACGCTGGCCGTGGTCGCGGCCGCGTATTGCGGGTACAGCGGCAGCACCAGGATGCGCGTCGCGTTGAGGGCCTTGAGTTCATCGAGCACCGAGGCCACGGACGGGTTGCCATAACGCATCGCATGGCGCACCAGCAATTGCGGCGGCGGCATGCCGCGCTCGCCCAGGTAGCCCTGCAGCAGCGTGGCTTGTTTGGCCGTCCACACCGCCAGTGGCGAGCCCTCGGGCGTCCAGACGGTGGCGTACTTGGCGGCGGACTTGGCCGGCCGCGTGTTCAAGATGATGCCGTGAAGGATCGGCCACCAGGCGATGCGGGGGATCTCGACCACGCGCGGGTCGGACAGGAATTCGCGCAGGTAGCGGCGCAGCGCAGCCGCGGTGGGTTCGTCGGGCGTGCCGAGGTTGACCAGCAGGACGGCCGTGCACGCGGGCGTGCCGTGGCTGAGCGCGGGTTCGGTAGCGAAGGACATGGGCCGGGATTGTCAGCGATCAACGCTGACGCCCCTGACGGCGATCAATTCTGCGTGTCGATGGGCTGCGTGTCGCCGAAGTGGACGACTTCGAACTTCACCGTTGCCGCGCTGACGTCGGCTGGCGAGCCGCCCAAGCCGATGACGCCACTGCCGTGCAACGTGCAGGTGCCGCGCTTCAAGCTCAGCACCTCGTCGCTGCCGGTGAAGCGCACGAAGGTGCCGTTGATGCTGAGATCGACCAGCGAGAACACGCCGCCTTGCCAATCGATGCGGGCGTGCTGGCGCGAGACCCGCGAGTCCTCGACGCAGAAAGCGCTCTGTGCGCTGCGGCCCATCACCATCGGCAGGCGATCGCTGGTCATCAGGCGACGCGTGCGGCGCCAGGTCAAGCGGATGCCTTCGGGCTCCTGCATCGGCGTCATCACGGCACCGAACGCCGTGGCCGCAGCGTCATAGGCCGGCCGCTTGCCGCCCAGCAGGTGCACATGCACCGGCTCGGCGCGGCCGCGCAAGTGCATCCAGTCGAGGCTGCGAAATCGCTGCTGGTCGGGCCTGGGCAGGCCGCCGAAGACCTCGTCGGTGACCAGGGTCTCGTTGTCGCCGGCATGGTCGAGCAGGCGCGCCGCCACGTTGACGGCATCGCCGAAACAATCGCCGCCCATTTCAACCACCTCGCCACGCGCCAGCGCGACCTGCAAGCGAAGACCGCGCAAGCCCGCCGACGCGCCATGCTCGCTGCCTCGCTGGACCAGGCCCTCGAGCGACTCGTGCATCAGCGCTGCGGCCTGCATGCCCGGCGGCGAGGTGTCGAACACTGCCATCAGGCCGTCGCCCAGGGTCTTGACGACTCGCCCGCCGCGCGCATCGACGCTGTTGCCGAGCAGGGCCACGGTGTGGGTGATGACCGACGTGGCTTCGGCATTGCCCAGCCGCTCGAAAAGGGAAGTGCTGCCGCGCAAGTCGGCAAACAGCACAGTGCGTTGGGCGATGCGGGTCATCCGCTTGGCGGTCTGATCGTGGTCAGAGATTGTCGAGGTAGGTGCGCAGTTTGTCCGATCGGCTCGGATGCTTCAACTTGCGGATCGCCTTGGCCTCGATCTGGCGGATGCGCTCGCGTGTGACGTCGAACTGCTTTCCCACCTCTTCGAGCGTGTGATCGGTGCTCATCTCGATGCCGAAACGCATGCGCAGCACCTTGGCCTCACGGGGCGTCAGCGAGTCGAGGATGTCCTTGACCACGTCGCGCAGGCCGGCCTGCATCGCCGCGTCGACCGGCGCCACCGAGTTGTTGTCCTCGATGAAATCGCCCAGGTGCGAATCGTCGTCGTCGCCGATCGGCGTCTCCATCGAGATCGGCTCCTTGGCGATCTTCATGATCTTGCGGATCTTGTCCTCGGGGATCTCCATCTTCTCGGCCAGCGTCGGCGCGTCGGGCTCGTAGCCGAACTCCTGCAGGTGCTGGCGCGAGATGCGGTTCATCTTGTTGATGGTCTCGATCATGTGCACCGGGATGCGGATCGTGCGCGCCTGGTCGGCGATCGAGCGCGTGATGGCCTGGCGGATCCACCAGGTGGCGTAGGTCGAGAACTTGTAGCCGCGGCGGTATTCGAACTTGTCGACCGCTTTCATCAGGCCGATGTTGCCCTCCTGGATCAGGTCCAGGAACTGCAGGCCGCGGTTGGTGTATTTCTTGGCGATCGAGATCACCAGGCGCAGGTTGGCCTCGATCATTTCCTTCTTGGCGTCGCGCGAGGCCTTCTCGCCCTCGTTCATCTTCTTGTTGATCTGCTTGAGGTCTTCCAGCGGCACGACGGCCTTGGACTGCAGGTCGAGCAGTTTTTGCTGCAGTTCCTGAACCGCCGGCAGATTGCGCGCCAGGATCGCGCTGTAGGGCTTGCCGAGCGCGATTTCCTTCTCCGCCCACTTCAGGTTCATGACGTTGGGCGGGAAGGTCCTGATGAAATGTTCCTGCGGCATGCCGCACTTGTCGACAACGATCTTGCGCAATTCGCGCTCGTAGCGGCGCACGTCGTCGACCTGCGAACGCAGGATGTCGCAAAGGCGCTCGATGGTCTTGACGGTGAAGCGGATGCTCATGATCTCGCTGCTGACCGCCATCTGCGAGCGGTTGTAGGACGGCGACTTGTAGCCCTCCTTTTCGTAGGCGCGGCGCATTTTCTCGAAGTGGCCGTTGAGCGCGTCGAACTTCACCAACGCTGCGTTCTTCAACTCCTCGAGGCGCTTGGTCAATGCCTTGCTGACCGCGCCTTCGTCTTCTTCTTCCGCGTCGTCGAATTCGTCGAAATCCTCCTCGGCCACATAGTCGTCCGCCTCGTCGTCGGAGACGAAGCCATCGACCGCTTCGGAGATCTGCATCTCGCCGGCGCGCAGGCGCGTGGCCATGGACAGGATCTCGGCAATCGTCGTCGGACTCGCCGAGATCGCCAGCATCATGGCCTGCAAGCCGCCTTCGATGCGCTTGGCGATCTCGATCTCGCCCTCGCGTGTCAGCAGCTCGACGGTGCCCATCTCGCGCATGTACATGCGCACCGGATCGGTCGTGCGGCCGAATTCGGAATCGACCGTCGACAGCGCGGCTTCGGCGGCTTCTTCGGCTTCTTCTTCGGTGGCGGTGGTCGTCGTGCCGCCGGCGATCAGCAGCGTCGCCGCATCGGGCGCCTGCTCGTAGACGGCAATGCCCATGTCGTTGAACATCGAGACGATGGCCTCGAGGATTTCCTCGTTGACCAGCTTCTCGGGCAGGTGGTCGTTGATTTCCTGGTGCGTCAGGAAACCGCGCGTCTTGCCCATCTTGATGAGCGTCTTGAGTTCCTGGCGGCGCTTGGCGACCTCTTCTTCCGTCAATTGCGTTTCATCGAGGCCGAACTCGCGCATCAGCGCGCGCTCCTTGGCCCGCGAGACCTTCATGCGCAGCGGCTTGACCTTGGCCGCCTTGGCATCGCCGTCGTCGCCGCCGTCGATTTCGCCTTCGAGCTCGGCCGTCAATGCTTCGAAGTCGTCATCACCGGGCTTGGGCAGCGCGCCTTTCTTGCCATCCTTGGGCTTGGGGCCGCGCTTGCCTTTGGGCTCGTCCTTGGCCGCTGGCTTGGAGGCCGCTTTGGCCGCCGGTCTGGCTGCGGCCTTGGCAACCGTCTTGACCAGCGCCGCCTTCTTGGCGTGCTTGTCGTCGTCCTTGGCCTTGGCGGCGGCCTTGGCCGGCTTGGTGGGCTTCGCGGGGGCGGTCTTCTTCGCGGTCATTCGCAATCCTTGGGCTGTTCTCGGTGCGCACTGGCAGAGGCGACGCGGCGCAGCAACTCACAACGGGTTGCAGCAACACGCCACCCCAGTAGGCAGATCGGGGCTATGGGGGGTGACGGCCGAGCCGCCGGTGTCGACGCGCGGTACTGGTGCAGTCCTTGCGGGTGAAGGTGGCCGTTTGGTGTGGACCCGTGTCGCGGGTGGCCGGGGCCCGGAGGTGCTGCAGTCACTCTTGCCGTAGCAGTTAGCCTGCAATTATCGCCCATGGTGCAAGACTGGTCAAAAGGTGGGCTCACGGCGGTGCGGCCGACTGCCGCATGTCCTGCATGCGCTGGGTGATCTGGCGTACGCGCTGCCTGGGTTTGCCGGAATTCCAGCAATGCCTGCGGGTCGGCGGCCACCGAGGCGGCCAGCTCGCGCTGTCGTGCTTTGACGGCTTCGAGCAGGCGGCCATCGAGCAGCAGCCGCAGGTCGCTGACAGCGGTTTCGAACTCTTCGCTGTCGTCCAGCCGCAGCGCAGCGAGCGCTGCAGCAGCGGCGTCGTCAGCCGCCAACGCGGTTCGGATGGCGGCCCACGGTCGCGGCCCATGCTCGACGATGTCGCGTTCCAGCCACGCCGACCAGCTCGCCATGCGGCGCCGGCAGGGCATGCAGCAGTTCGTGGTCTTCGGCCGTCAGCTGATCCCACCACGCCGGCTGGGTCAGCAGCAGGTGAACGATGCGGTCTTCCGGCTTGCGCGGCGCACGCCGGCTGGCGGCAAAGGCGCCGGCGGGGCGCGCCTGACGCCGGGCGCCGCTGGGGGCGTGTCCGCGCCGCGGCCATTGACGGTGCGGCACTCGCCCACAGCGTGGCCAGTTCGCCCTCCGGCAGTCCGGCGGTCTTGTTCAGCTCACTGAGCATTTGCCGCTTCAAGCCGCCTTCGGGTAGCGCGCTCCACAACGGCCGCGACTGGCTGACGAAACGCGCGCGACCTTCGGGGGTGCCCAGGTCGCATTGGTCCCGCGCCACGTCGATGATCTGACGCGACAGCGGCACGGCCTGCGCGACGGCGCGCTCGAATGCCGGCACCCCTTCGTTGCGGACGAAGGAGTCCGGGTCGTGCTCCGGCGGCAGGAAGAGGAATCGAATCGACCGCAAGTCGGTGGCATGGGGCAGGGCGGACTCGAGCGCGCGGTTGGCGGCGCGGCGGCCGGCGGCATCACCATCGAAGCTGAACACCACCGCGTCGGTGAAACGAAACAGCTTGCGCAGATGCTCTTCGGTGCAGGCCGTACCCAGCGTGGCCACCGCGTTGTCGAATCCGCTCTGCGCCAGCGCGACGACATCCATGTAGCCTTCGACGACCAAGGCATGACCACGGGCGCGGATGCCGGCGCGCGACTCGTACAGCCCATAGAGCTCGCGGCCCTTGACGAACACCGGCGTCTCGGGCGAGTTCAGGTACTTGGGCTCGCCGCGGTCGAGCACGCGGCCACCAAAGCCGATCGTCTCGCCGCCGACGGCGCGGATCGGGAACATCACGCGGTCACGGAAGCGGTCGTAGCGCTTTTCTTCCTTGTCGTCTTCGTGTTGGTGGATAACCAGGCCGGATTCGACGAGCAGCGGGTCGTCGTACTGCGCAAACGCACTGGCCAGCGCGTGCCAGCCGTCCGGCGCATACCCTAGGCCGAACCGGGCAGCGATCTCGCCGCTCAAGCCACGCCCCTTGAGGTAATCCACTGCGCGTGTGTTGCCCTTGAGTTGGGTGCGGAAATGCTGCGCCGCGCGCTCGAGGACCTCGGTCAGTGTGGCTTGGCGCGCCTTGGTCTGGGCGGCGACACGGCGCTCGTCGTCGCTGCGTGCGTCGTCTGGGACCGTCAGGCCGACTTGCTGCGCCAGGTCCGTGACCGCATCGCGGAAACTGGCGCCTGTGTGCTCGGTGAGGAATCGAACGGCGTCTCCCGAGGCCCCGCAGCCGAAACAATAGTAGAACTGCTTGCTGGGGCTGACCGAAAAGCTCGGCGACTTCTCGCCATGAAACGGGCACAGGCCCATCAGGTTGGCGCCGCCCTTCTTGAGCTGCACATGGCGACCGATCACGTCGACGATATCGACGCGCGCCAACAAGTCAGCAATGAAGCCCGATGGAATCACGCGGCGAGTCTAGCGAAGGCGATCCGCCCGGCCGCAGCGCAGCCGCGACCGCGTTCACGCACTCAGTCAGACCGCAAAGTCATCGATCTTCTTGCCTGAGGCTAACGCTGCCTTGAGCCAGCGCGGCTGCAAGCCGCGACCGCTCCAGGTTTCGCCGCTGGCTTTGTTGCGGTATTTCGCTGCCACCTTCTTGCCACCGCCGCTCGAACCACCGGCCTTGCCGCCGCGACCGCTCAGGTCAGCCGCCGTCAAGCCGTGCTCGGCCATCAATGCCTTGATTTGAGCAATGGCGCCCGCCCGTTCCTGGCGCTGGGCGTCGGCGATTTGTTGTTCGAGGGATGCTTTCTGGGCAAGCAATTCTGTTAGTTTCGGCATTCAATAACTCCGTGGTGTGAGCCGGACATTAATATAGCCCACGCCCACGGATTCGATGCCGGGTTTACTTGTAGCCGACGCGATCCAGCATTTGCTGCACCTTGACCTGATTCAGTCCGATCGCCGACACGGCGACAGTATCGGTTTTGAAGTCGCCCAGTCGCCTGCAGGGCCGGGTTGCTGACCTTGACGCTGTTGACCGCCGGCCATTCGTTGTTGCCGTCGGCAAAATAAGCCTGCGCGGCGTCGCTGGCCAGATACTCGAGAAAGCGAACCGCTGACTGCCGGTTCTTGCTGTTCTTGGCCACGCCGGCCCCCGCGACATTGACGTGGGTGCCGGTGTCCGACTGGTTCGGAAAGACGACGCCGACCACTTCCATGACCGCCTTGTCTTCCGGTTTGTCGGAGCGCATCAGCCGCGCCAGGTAATACGAATTGGTCAGTGCGATGCCGCATTCGCCGCTGGCCACTCCACGAATCTGGTCCGTATCGCCGCCTTTGGGGGCGCGGGCCATATTGGCCACGAGTCCGCCCAGCCAGGCTTCAGTTTTTGCCGGCCCCCAGTGTTCCATCATGGCGCCGAAGAGCGACAGGTTATACGGGTGCGAGCCGGAGCGGGTGCACAGCTTGCCCTTGTTCTTCTCGTCGGCGAGTTCCTGATAAGTATCGACGTCCTCGCGCTTGACCTTGTTTTTGTTGTAAACCACGATGCGAGCACGCGTAGAAAATCCATACCACTGTGCGCCTTGGCCGTCGTCCTTGCCCCGAAGCGTGGCGGGGATTCGGCTGTCGAGCAGTTTGCTCTTGACCGGCTGAAACAGGCCGTCGACTTCGGCTCGCCACAAGCGTGCGGCGTCAACCAGCAAAATCACATCGGCCGGGCTCGAAGCGCCCTCGGTTTTCAGCCGCGCCAGGATACCGGCGTCATCCGCATCGATGCGATTGAGCTTGATTCCGGTGGCTTTGGTGAAGTTCTCGTAGAGCGCCTCGTCGGTCTGGTAGTGGCGCGCCGAATAGAGATTCAGGGTCGGCTGTTGGGCCGAGGCGGCACTGCAGGCAAGGACAACGATGGCTGCGCAGGCCGTTTTGAGGGCGTGGTGCATGGTGGCTCCCGGTGGTTGATGGCCGCGAGCATACCAGACAAATGCGAATCGTTCGCGTTTAGATTCAAGTCACTCGGCGGGTGGCACGTAGCCCATCGGCTTGTCAGCACCGTCGCCAAAGAAGAACTGCTCCATCTGACGCGCCAGGTACTGGCGTGCCCGCGCATCGGCGAGGTTCAAGCGGTTCTCGTTGACCAGCATCGTCTGGTGCTTCTTCCACAGCTCGAACGCTTCCTGGCTGACGTTGTCGTAGATGCGCTTGCCCAGTTCGCCCGGGTAGGGCGGATAGACGAGGCCGGGCGCCTCCTTCTTCAGGTGGATGCACTGCACCATGCGGGTCATGTGGTTACTCCGATCGAATCATTTGAAGGTCTTGACCAGCACTTGCGAGCGCCGATCCCAGTTGTACTTGCGCTTGCGCGCTTCGGGCAAGCGCTCTGGTTCCATCTGCACGAAGCCGCGCTTGAGGAACCAGTGCATGGTGCGCGTTGTCAGCACGAAGATGCTCTTCAAGCCCATCGATCTGGCGCGCTGTTCGACGCGCTTCAACATGCGCTCACCGTCGCCCTGGCCCTGCACATGCGGGCTCACAGTCAACGCTGACATTTCGGCTGTACCGGCCTCCGGGTAAGGGTAGAGCGCCGCGCAGCCGAAGATCACGCCGTCGTGCTCGATCACGGTGTAGTTGCTGATGTCGCGCTCGATCTCGGTGCGTTCGCGCCGAATCATCGTGCCGTCGCGCTCGAAGGGCTCGATCAGCTGCAGGATGCCGCCGACGTCGTCGCTGGTGGCCTCACGCAGGCTCTCCAGCTTTTCGTCGACGACCATGGTGCCGATGCCGTCGTGCGTGTAGACCTCCTGCAGCAAGGCGCCGTCGACGGCAAACGGCAGGATGTGCGAGCGCTCCACACCCTCGCGGCAAGCTTTGACGCAATAGCGCAGGTAGAAGGCGGCGTCGATCGGCCGCGTCGGCTCAGGCAGAGACGCCAGCAGGTGCACCGCGTCGACCAGCGCCAGTTCGGTGTCGATGTTGCTGTCGGCGTCATCCGGGTTCTCTCGAATGCCGGGCAACTCGGTCAGGAACAGCAGCTTGTCGGCCTGCAACGCTATAGCCGTCGATGTCGCCACATCCTCCATCGTCAGGTTGAAGGCCTCGCCCGTCGGTGAAAAGCCGAACGGCGACAGCAGCACCACCGCGCCCGATTCGATGGCGTGGCGGATCGCCACCGCATCGACGCGGCGCACGACGCCGCTGTGCTGGAAATCGATGCCGTCGACGATGCCGACCGGCCGCGCGGTCAGGAAGTTGCCCGACACCACGCGCACCGTGGCATTGGCCATCGGTGTGTTCGGCAGGCCCTGCGAAAACGCCGCTTCGATCTCGAATCGCAACTGGCCTGCGGCCTCCTGGGCACAGTCGAGTGTCACCGCATCGGTGATGCGCACGCCCTGCGCGAACCGCTCTGGGTGGCCCTTGGCCTTGAGTTGCTCTGTCACTTGTGGGCGAAAGCCATGCACGAAGACGAGCTTGATGCCCATGGCGTGCAGGATGGCGAGATCCTGCACGAAGGCCGACAACTTGCCCGCCGCAATGCCTTCGCCGGTCATGCCGACGACGAAGGTCTTGCCGCGGTAGGCGTGGATGTAGGGCGCCACCGAGCGGAACCACGGCACGAAGGTGTGCGGGAAGACGACGGCAGCAGTTGTTGCCAATGAGGGCATGTTCATTGGCGCGAATTGTGCCGCAGGCCATGAAGGCGCCGTTGACTCCGGCGTTGGCCGGGCGCACGATGACGGCCCAATGACTTCACAGGAGTCCCGCATGGACGCCATGAAGACCCACGGCGCATTCAGCTGGTCGGAACTCATGACAAGCAATGCTGGCAAGGCCAGCGAGTTCTACGGCAGCCTGTTCGGCTGGAAGATCGAAGCGATGGACATGCCCAGCGGCAAGTACCACGTCGCCAAGGTCGGCAATGTACCGGTCGGCGGCATCATGACCTGCCCCACCGAATCCGGCGCCATGCCACCGGCCTGGGGTTGTTATGTCACGGTCGACGATGTCGACGCCACCGTGGCCAAGTGCAAGTCGCTCGGTGGCACGGTGCTGATGGAGCCGATGAACGTGCCCACGGTGGGCCGCATGGCGATGGTCCGCGACCCGCTGGGCGCCGCATTCAGCGTCATCACCTACGAAGCGAAGGCTTGAGGCACTGAAACGGCAAGCACGACGGGGCACGGATAATCCGCGCCCCCGATGTCTCGCGCCGACCTGCCGCCGATCACCTTCCCCGAATCGTTGCCCGTCTCGGCGCGGCGAGACGAGATTGGGCGCGCCGTGCAGGCCCACCCCGTGGTCATCGTCTGCGGCGAAACCGGCTCCGGCAAGACGACGCAGTTGCCGAAGATCGCGCTCTCGCTGGGCCGCGGCAAGGTTCACAGCGGCAAGCTGATCGGCCACACGCAGCCGCGTCGCATCGCCGCGTCGAGCGTGGCCGCGCGCATCGCCTCTGAGCTGAACACGCCGCTCGGCGAGGTCGTCGGCTACAAGGTGCGCTTCACCGATCGCCTGTCGCCGGGCACCTCGGTCAAGCTGATGACCGACGGCATCCTGCTGGCCGAATCACAGAGCGATCCGCTCTTGCGTGCCTATGACACCATCATCATCGACGAGGCCCACGAGCGCTCGCTGAACATCGACTTCCTGCTCGGCCACCTTAAGCAGGTCCTGCCGCGCCGGCCGGACCTGAAGGTGATCGTGACCTCGGCGACGATAGACGCCGATCGCTTCTCGAAGCACTTCGGCGATGCTCCAGTCATTCAAGTGTCGGGGCGCATGTTTCCAGTCGAACAGCGCTGGCGGCCCTTCGAAGAAACGCGCGAGCGTGATCTGAACGTCGCCATCGCCGATGCCGCCGACGAACTCTGGCGAACCGGCAGCGGTGACATCCTGATCTTCCTGCCTGGCGAACGCGAAATCCGCGAAGCCGCGGACCACCTGCGCAAGCACCTTGCACACGATCCGCGTCATCGCCACGCCGACATCCTGCCGCTGTTCGCGCGCCTGTCGGCTGCCGAGCAGGACCGCATCTTTGCGCCGCATGGCGCGCCGCGCATCGTCATCGCCACCAACGTCGCCGAAACCTCGCTGACGGTGCCGGGCATCCGCTACGTCATCGACGCCGGCCTGGCGCGCATCAAGCGCTACAGCTACCGCAACAAGGTCGAGCAGCTGCAGGTCGAGCCGATCAGCCGGGCCGCGGCCAACCAGCGCGCCGGCCGCTGCGGCCGCGTCGCCGACGGCATCTGCATCCGCCTGTATGACGAGAAAGACTTCGCCGGCCGCCCGCCCTTCACCGATCCCGAGATCCTGCGCTCGTCGCTGGCCGGCGTCATCCTGCGCATGAAGTCGCTCAACCTCGGCGCGGTCGAGGATTTTCCGTTCCTCGAGCCGCCGCCGGGCAAGGCCATTGCCGACGGCTATGCGTTGCTGGGCGAACTCGGCGCCGTCGATGACGACAACGAGCTGACCGCGATCGGCCGCGAACTCGCGCACCTGCCGCTCGACCCACGCGTCGGCCGCATGATCCTCGAAGCGCGCGAGCGGCAGTCGCTGTCGGAAGTGCTGGTCATTGCCGCGGCGCTGTCGGGCCAGGACGTGCGTGACCGGCCGATCGATCAGCAGCAGGCGGCCGATGCCAGGCACAAGCCGTTCGACGACGAGAAGTCGGAGTTCATGGGCACGGTCAAGCTCTGGCAATGGATTGAACAGGCCCGTGGATCGCACGGCCACAAGGAGGGGGGCGATACCCACAAGCTGTCGAACCGCCAGCAGGAACAACGACTCCGAGATCACTTCATCTCGGTGCGCCGTGTACGCGAGTGGCGCGACATCCATTCACAACTGCTCGGCGTCGTCAAGGACAACGGCTGGCGGCTCAACACCACGCCGGCCACCTACGAGCAAGTGCACCTGGCATTGCTCGCCGGCCTGCTCGGCAACATCGGCGTCAAGGCGGAAGACGACGAGTACTACCTCGGCGCGCGCGGCATCCGCTTCTGGAAACACCCGGGCGCCAACCTGTCGAAGAAACCCGGTCGCTGGTTGATTGCCGCCGAGCTGGTGGAGACGACGCGCCTGTTCGGTCGCGGCCTGGCAGCCATCGAGCCGTTGTGGATCGAGCGCGTCGGCGGCCACCTGCTGAAAAAGCAGTTGCTCGAACCGCATTGGGAGAAGAAGGCCGCACAGGTGGTGGCGCTCGAACGCGCCACCCTGTACGGCGTGCCGATCTACAGCGGCCGGCGGATCAACTTCGCCAGGATCGACCCGGTGCTCGCCCGCGAGATCTTCATCCGCGAGGCCCTGGTGGCCGGCGAGTGGGAGAGCAAGCTGCCGTTCCTCGCCCACAACGCCCGCCTGATGCGCGAGGTCGAGGCGCTCGAACACAAGTCGCGGCGGCAGGACGTGCTGGTCGACGACGCGCTGATCGCCGCCTTCTACGATGCAGCAGGTGCCCGCTGAAGCGACCAGTGGCGAAGCCTTCGAGCGCTGGTATCGCAAGGCCTCGCAAGCCGACCCCAATCTGCTCAAGCTGACGCGCGAGGCCTTGATGCGCCACGAGGCCGCAGGCGTGACCAGCGAGAACTTTCCGCGCGTGGTGCGCTTGGGCGGCATCGATTGCGCCGTCGACTACCTGCACGAACCGGGCGATGCCAAGGACGGCATGACCGTGACGGTGCCCGTGTATGCGCTCAATCAGGTCAACGAAGAGCGCTGCGAGTGGCTGGTGCCCGGCATGCTGCACGCCAAGGTGGTGGCGTTGCTGAAAAGCCTGCCGCAAAGGCCGCGTTCGCGTCTGGTGCCGCTGCCGGAGACGGCGCAGGCTTTTTGCGACGAGCGGCCCTTTGCGCAGGGCGGCTTGATCGATGCCTTGCTGGCTGCGGTGCGCGAGCGCACGCAACTGCCCCTCGTGCGGGCCGACTTCAAGGTCGAGACGCTGTCGCCGCATCTGTTCATGAACCTGCGCATCGTCGACGAGCATGGCCGCCAGCACGGCATGGGTCGCAGCCTCGCCGCGTTGAAATCGGAGCTGGGCGCGCAGGCGCGCGGGGCCTTTCAGGCCCTGGCGGGTTTGAAAGCCCGTCCATCCCCGACGTCACAGGCACCGCATGAAGCGTCTGCGGTTCAGTTCAAGCCTGCGAGTGCCGCGGCGTCGCCAAGCCCTGCGGCGGCTGCGCTTACCGCCTGGACCTTCGGCGAGTTGCCGGAGCTGATGGAAGTGAAGAAGGGCGGCCAGACGATGGTCGGTTTCCCGGCGCTCGTCGACAAGGGCGCGCATGTCGAAATCGAAGTCTTCGACGAACCCGACGTGGCCGCGCATCGCCATCGCGCCGGCCTGCGACGGCTGTTTGCGCTGCAGCTCAAGGAGCCGCTGAAGTACCTGGAGAAGAACATCCCCGACCTGCAGCGCATGGCCGCGCAATTCATGGCACTGGGCACGCTCGAGGAGCTGCGCGATCAGATCGTCGCGGTGGCGATGGACCGGGCGTTCTTGACCGAGCCGCTGCCGGCCGATGCGAAAGCCTTCACGGCGCGCCTCGAAGCAGGCCGGGCGCGGCTGAACCTGATCGCGCAAGAGGTGGCCCGTGCCGTGTCCGCCGTGCTCCAGGAGCATGCCAACGCGCAGCGCAAGGTGAAGGACAGCAAGCCTCCCAAGGAAGTGGCCGACGATGCCGCCGCGCAACTGCAGCGCCTGGTCGGCAAGCGCTTCGTCATCGAGACACCGTGGGCGGCCCTCGGCCATCTGCCGCGCTACCTGCGTGCGCTGGTCATGCGCCTGGACAAGGTGCGCGCCGAGCCGGTGCGCGACCTGCAGCGCCTGGCCGAACTGCGGCCGATCGAGCAGCGATATCAACGTCGCCTCGCCGAAGCGCGCGGCGCACCCGATGCGCGGCTGGACGAATTCCGTTGGCTGCTCGAGGAGCTGCGCGTCAGCCTGTTCGCGCAGGAACTGCGCACGCCGCAGCCGGTGAGCGTGAAAAGGTTGGAGAAGATCTGGATGCAGATTTGCGGCTAGCCGCTGCACCCCTCGCCTGGAGTCGCCGACAATCGCTGCCTCGATATTCTTTGGCCGAGATGGTGATGACACAAGGCAAGCGATTGCTAGCAGCGGCATTGGCGCTGTTGACGGTGGTGCTCAACTCGGCATCGGCACAGACGCCGGACACTGCGCCCATCCCGGCATCGGCCTTCTACCGGGAGCCCGACATGGGTCGACTGGCTCTGTCGCCGTCAGGCCGATGGCTGGCTGTCGGCACCGCGGTCGGCGCCGACAGGGTCGGCATCGTTGTCTTCGATACCCAAGAGTGGGGACAGGCACAGCAGGCGGTGCGATTCAAGGATGTCGACATCGACGACTTCAGTTGGGTCAATGACGATCGGCTGGTGTTCGACGTCATCGATCGTGATCGCGGCGGCGGCGAACAGAAGTTCGGTGCCGGGCTGTTCAGCGTCCGGCGCGATGGCACCGAACTGCGCCAGTTGGCTGAATTGCGCAATGACTTTGTAGTCTCGCGGCCGGCCTCGATGATCATCCGCAACCTCCTCAATCCGTATCACCGGCTGCTGCACGTGCCAGTGGGCGGTGGCGACGAGGTGATCGTGGGCGAGACCCGCTACAACGCGGCTCGCGAGTTCGACGAGCTGCTGGCCAAACGGCTGAATGTCGTCACGGGAGTCGTGCGTTCGCTGTCGGGCGGCGCGCCAGATCATGTGAGATGGTGGCGGTTCGACGCGAACGGTGAGCCTCGCGTCGTCGTGACCAGGCATCAGGGGCGTTCGACCGTGCAGTGGCGCAGCGGCAGCGACAGCTGGCGCACGTTGGCCGAGTACAAGGCCTTCGAAGCGCCCTTTGAGCCCCATTCGGTCGACGCTGACGGCAACCTCTACGTCACTTCGGGGTTCGGTGCGGCAGGCATCGACGTGTTCAGCAAGTTCGATTTCGTCCGCAATGCGCCGAGCGCCGAGCCCATGGTCAAGGCCGACGGTTTCGACTTCTCGGGCAGCATCGTGGCCGAGAGCCAGGGCGCCAAGGCGCTGGGCGTGCGCGTGGTCACCGATGCGGAAACCACCGTCTGGTTCGACAAGCGCATGGCTGCATTGCAGAAGACAGCGGATGCGCGCCTGCCGGGGTACGTCAACCGCCTGTCCTGCCGCCGCTGCGCGGAGCCGGACATGGTGGTGCTGATGCGCTCATGGTCCGATCGCGATCCCGGGCAGGTCTGGATCTACCGTGCCGGCGACGAGAGTTGGCGCAAGGTCGGGGCCATGCGCCAGGATATCGTGCCCGAGCGCATGGCCATGACCGACTTCGCACGCATCAAGGCGCGCGACGGGCGTGATCTGCCGGTCTGGATCACGCAGCCAGCCGGCGCCTCGGCACAGGCCCGTCCCGCCGTCGTGATCGTGCACGGCGGCCCTTGGTCGCGCGGGCGCTGGTGGTCGTGGAACGCTGATGCGCAGTTCCTCGCCTCGCGCGGCTATGTCGTCATCGAACCCGAGTTTCGCGGCAGCACCGGCTTCGGCTTCGCGCACTTCCGGGCCGGTTGGATGCAGTGGGGCCAGGCCATGCAGGACGATGTGACCGACGCCGTGCAATGGGCCGCCAAGGCCGGGCACATCGACCCGAAGCGGGTGTGCATTGCCGGCGCAAGCTATGGTGGTTATGCGACGCTGATGGGGCTGATTCGCGATCCCGAGCTGTACCGATGCGGCATTGCCTGGGTTGGCGTGACCGATCCGCGGCTGATGTTCAAGTGGGCAAGCTACTACGATGTGGCACGGAGGGGCGCGACTACGGTTATCCGGCGCTGATCGGCGACCCGGTCAAGGATGCCGCGATGCTCGATTCGGTGACGCCGGTCCTGCACGCCGATCGCATCAAGGCGCCGGTGTTTCTGGCCTACGGCGGCAATGACCGCCGCGTACCCCTCGAACACGGCCAGAAGATGCGCGACGCGCTGCGCGAGTTCCTTCGTCCGCCCGAGTGGGTCGTCTATGACGGCGAGGGCCATGGCTGGTTGAAACTCGAGACTCGCGTCGACTTCGCGCAGCGCATGGAGCGCTTCCTGGCGCAACACCTGAAGTGATGTGTCGCGCCACGGCCATCAGCGCTGTTTGATCGCCGCCAGGTTCGGCGACGGCAGCGTGACCTGCGCGTCGAAGGGATGCGGCGCATTGCCGAAACGCTCGATGACGCGCCGCACGTAGTCCTGGGTTTCTGCAAACGGCGGTACGCCGCGGTGGCGGTCGACAGCGCCTTCGCCGGCGTTGTAGGCGGCGGCGACGAGGCGAACGTCACCCTGGTAGTAGGCCAGCAGCCAGCGCAGGTAGGCCATGCCGCCGCGGATGTTTTGTTGCGGGTCGTACGCGTTGCGCACGCCGAAGCGCTGGGCGGTGGCGGGAATGAGCTGCATCAAACCCTTGGCGTTCTTGTTCGACAAGGCCACGCTGTCGAAATTGGACTCGACCGAGATGATCGCCAAGGCCAGCTTGGGGTTGACCTTGAACTGCGGCGCGAGCTGGTGAACAAGGCGCTCGATGTAAGGCGGCGCCTTGACCGACACGCTGGCCTCGGTGCTGGCCGTGGCCGAGGCACGCTGCAGGCAATCGGGCACCTCGGCGGCGGGCCAGGTGACCGACAGCATGACCTTGCGTGCATCGGCGTGGCCATTGCTCGCAGCGGCGAAGAACAGGTAGTGCGCCCAGTCGTCGCGGCGTTCTTCGGCGCGGGCATGGGTGAATATCCAGGCCAGTTCGTATTGCGATTGCGCGTCGCCGCGGCGCGCCATGCGGCACAGGTCGGCCACGGCTTGTGTCGTGGCCACGGGCGGGGCACCGTTGCCGTCGGCGTCCTGCGCACGGGCCGTGCCGGTTGCCGTGAGAACCAGCAGCGCGAGCGCCGTTGCGCGCAACACCCTCATCAGGGCTGAACCACTTCGAGCAGCCGATCGAGGCCGCCGGATTCGATCGACACCATCGCCTGCTCGCGCACCTTGGGCTTGGCGTGGTAGGCCACCGACAGGCCGGCCTCGGCCATCATCGGCAAATCGTTCGCGCCGTCGCCGATCGCGATCGCATCGCTGGGCATGCAGCCGATGCGCGCGCAGGTTTCGAGCAGCATGCGCCGTTTTTCGGCGCCGTCGCAGATGTCGCCCCAGAGCTGATCGACCATGCGGCCGGTGAGCTTGCCGTCGGCCACGCCGAGCTCGTTGCTGCGCGTGTAGTCGAGGTTCAGCCGGTCGCGGATGCGGTCGCTGAAGAAGGTGAAGCCGCCCGAGACCAGCAGCGTCGTCAGGCCCGCGCACTGGCAGGCTTGCACCAGCGTCTGCGCACCGGGATTGAGGCGCAGCCGCTCGCGATACACCGTCTCCAGTGCGCCCACCGGCACGCCCTCGAGCAGGGCGACACGCTGGCGCAGGCTTTCCTTGTAGTCGTCGATCTCGCCGCGCATCGCCGCTTCGGTGATCGCCGCCACCTCGGCCTTGCGACCAGCCGCAGCGGCGATTTCATCGACGCATTCGATGTTGATCAACGTCGAATCCATGTCGAAAGCGATCAGACGAAAGCGCGAGAGTTCCGTCGGCGCGACGTCGTCGCGAAGCGACAGGCCGGGGGAGTGTTGGATCAGCGGCACGGTGCGGTCGAAGCAAGTTGACGGTGCATTATCCCGGGCCCGCACAGCCAGCTCCCGCGGCCCCCCAAGAACGGCGACCGACCTCGCGTCGATACGGGGCCCGCGCAACCCCAGCGACGCTGCCATGGAGTCACCACCGAGCTCTGCCGACCCCAGCCGATTCGCCTGGCGTGTGAAGACGCTGCCGGTGGTCGATGGCGCACGCAACGTCGTCGGCATCGCCGCACTGACCGACTTTCTGGACAGGGCGCCGACGCAGGCGCTCGGCGAAGGCGCAGCACGCGCGCCGGGCGACCGGCCCGAGGTCGTCGGCCAGATCATGACGCGCCGGGTGCGCGTGACGCGCGAGCACCGCACCTTGTCGGACCTCGTGCACCTGTTCGCCAGCAGCGGGCACCGCCACATTCCGGTGGTCGGTGAGGGCGGCAAGCTGGTCGGCATGGTGACCCAGTCGGACGTGGTCGCGCAATGAAGATGGGCGAGGCGCTCGAGTTGCCCGAGGACCCGCCCGCAGCTGCACCGGCCTGAGGCGTCACAACGTGCAATCCGGCACGCCCTACAGCGATCCGGGAGGGCTGCTTCGCAGGGATTTAACCTGCATCAATCCCAGGCCGCGCCGGGCGCATTGCAATGCGGCATCGGCTCTCCCGAGCCGCCACTTGGCGCCACCATGCTGGACACCCCCGACAGCAACCGACCCCTGGCCTTCAGCCTGTACTACTTTGCCAGCGACGAAGGCGGCCCCGCTGCCGCTGCGCAGCGGCGCCTGTTGTTCGACAGCGCGCGCTTCGCCGACAGCCATGGCTTCGCGGCGCTGTGGGTGCCTGAGCGTCACTTCCACGCCTTCGGCGGGCTGTCGCCCAACCCTTCGGTGATGGCATCGGCGCTGGCTGCCATCACGCAGCAGGTGCGAAAGTCGTGCCAACCGGCCCCCACACCGCCGACGTTACTGTCACGCCAAATGACGACGGCGTGTTTGCGGTCCGCATCGTCGCATCAGATTCGACCGATCTGGTCGGTTCGACCGACCTGATACTTTTCGCGAACAATTTGCCTCCGGTCGTGACGCCCGCAGAAAATCAAACGACCTTCGAGGGAACAACGGTATCGTTTGATGTCGCCACCTTCTCGGATGCTGGGACGGTCGATACGCATACCGCCGAGCAAGTGGATTGGGGTGATGGCACATCGATTGACGACGGTGTGATCGTTGAGTCCAACGGTTTGTGGGCTGTTCATGGCAGCCACGTCTACGCGGACAACGGTCAGTACACGGTCACGGTCCGAGTTGCCGATGATGACATGAGCGGCGACTTCGACGCGGGTGTATCCGGTATCGACTACGTCGAGCAAACGTTGGTGGTGAATGTTGACAACGTCGTTCCGACACTCAACGCAACGCCGGATCTCAGTGAAATTGACGAGAGCGGCTCGATCGTTATCAGTGCCGATTTCAGCGATCCCCGGTTTTGAAAACCCCCTCAACGTTGGTGGTGAGACCGAGGAAAGGTTTGAATACCTGATCGACTGGGGTGACGGCACCGCACCTGTCACGGGCTTGTTGGCGGGCATCGATGGCCAGCCGACCACAGGCATCTTTGGCGATTCTCACACCTACGCCGACAACGGTGTGTACAACGTCAAGAACGGCTGACGATGACATGGGCGGCGATCTGAGCGGCGGAACCGTGGGGCTTGATTTCGTCGAGCAGTCATTCCCAATCACGGTCAAAAACGTTGATCCTGAGCTGACGACAGCGTCAATCGACTCGATCATGATTCTTGAAGGTGACTCAGTTGTCAGCGGCGTTTTCTCCGATCCCGGCTTTGACAATCCTTTCAACACCGGCGGCGAAACTGCGGAATCGATTGAATACTTGATCGACTGGGGTGACGGCAAAACGTCCAGGAGTGTGGCCACGATCGATTCACCGGGTTCAGCAGACATGGACACGATCGGGTCCTTTGTGGTCAGTCACCGCTACGTCGATGCGGGAGATTTTACGGTCTCCGTTACCGTGTTGGATGACGATGACGGCAGCAGCCAAACGATGGAATTTCCCGTATCCGTCGAAAACGTTGATCCGGTCCTTACGCTCAATCCCGTGGTCGGTACTCAAAGAAGGAGGTGCAGCCACGCTTCGCGGATCTATCTTTGACCCCGAGTTCGATCGACACCTTCACTCTGGACATCCATTGGGGGCATGCGGCCTCGCCGTCCAACGTCGAATCGATCGACCTGAGTGATCCGCCTGACAACGTGACTTGGGATCCGATGACCCGCGAGTTCGCGATCACGCATTCGTATTTGGATGATGATCCCGGCGACGATCCATCGAACGAGTACACGATCCGCGTGATCGCATCTGATGGGGACACGGTGGGTGACGACACGGGAACGAATGCGGGCCAAGTGACTGTTCAGGTGGATAACGTGGCATCAAGTTGACGGTCGACCCGCTCGATCTTGGATCTCGATCAAGTAAAGCGACACCGGACGACACGCTGGCAATCCAGGGCAGCTTACGACCCAGGTGTGCTGGATTCGCATACGGTGATCATTGATTGGGGCGAGATCGATGACGAAGCGGCCAACGCGGCCGAAGATCGCATTGAACTTGATTACGTCCCGGGTGATCCGCGCGAGTTCGCGGCCAATCATCAATATGCGACCGGAGGCATCTTTACCGTCACGGTCACGGTGATCGATGACGACACGGGAGTGGTGAGTCATTCGTCAACCGAGATCTGGTCAGCGGTGTGCGACTTGATCCCAACACAGACCAGCTGCAGATTGTCGGCACGTCGGGAAAAGACAAGGTTGATGTGAAGTTGGTTGGGTCAGGAAGTGATGGAGGTCCGGATCAGCCGCAGGTTGAAGTGAAGGCAAAGTTGCACTTCGCAGGCAGCAACGGTGGATCGGACTGTTCATCCGATGGCGTCGGATGGAGGCTCCGATAAGTTCTTATTCAATCCAGATGACATCCAATCTGTTCGGATCGTGCTCGGTGCAGGCGACGACCATGCAACGATCAAAGCAGGCAGTGACGGCGGGTCCGATGGTGCTGTCGACTCCTGGTACGACCTTGCGACGCTGGAAGGCGATGGCGGAAAGGACCATCTGACCGGTGGCAATGGCCCGGATCTGCTGCTCGGCGGTGACGGAAATGATCACCTCAAGGGCAAGGGCGGAAATGATGTCCTCAGCGGTGGTGACGGGGACGACAAGCTTCACGGCGATGATGGTCGCGACGTGCTAATCGGTGGCGACGGCAAGGATGACCTGAAAGGCGGCGATGACGACGATCTCCTAATCGCCGGAAGAACCGCCTACGACAATTTCGCTGACAGCTTGCAGTTGATCATGGCGGAATGGGGAGCCGATCGGCCCTTCGAAGATCGTGTTGAGAATCTGCGCAACGGAGTCGGAACGGCAAGCTCGGATACAGAAGTCCGCTTGGTCAGCTCGGGCGACGACGCCACCGTCTGGGGTGATGTCGACAAAGACAAGTTGAAGGGCGACCAAGGAATTGATTGGTACTTTGCAGAACTCGACGATGAGGACGGGGACGACGACAAGATTAAATTAAAGGATGGTGAAATTCTCGATTCGATCGACGATTCACTCTGAGCGATGTTTTGAGATTGGCGAATCCCCATGACGCTACGGGATCATGAATCAGGCGATCCTTTGGGTTTTTGCCAACCATGAAAACAGCAGACCCTCATGATCTCGCGCGGTACGAGTGCTTCGGAGAATAGCCGTTCACCAATTTGAAACCAACGATCGACGCCAAAGCCAAGACGTTCGCCGGTGGATGATGAAGCTTCCGGTTTCGTCACCCGACGCCGATTTCGCGATACAACTCAAGCATTTGGTCCAAACACTTCGGAAGGCTATAGGAATCGGTGATCGTGTTCCGCGTCTCGAATCGGATCAAACGACGGCGGATCATCCAGCACCGCCAGGACACGATTTACCCAGGCGTCGACGTCAAAGAAGTCAAGGAGAAAGCCGTTCTTGTCATGGATCAGCTCACCGGCACCGTGTCACTTCCGACGGCCAAGCCACCGCAGCTCAAGCGCATTGAACAAGGACCAACTCAGAGTGAATGGGACTGTTAGGTATACATGACAGTCACTGAGCGAAAAAATATGACCAGCTGTTTCGGGGGCACTCGTCCCAGGAAATGGATGCGTGATAGATCGATCGGATTGCGATCGAGAAACCAGTCTTTGAACGTCTTTCCCTCGGTAAATCTCGCGTCGCCCCCGTATGCGATGCGGTCTTCGCCGACCACCAGGACCGTGACGTCCGAACGTTGTTGGCAGATTCTGTCAGCCACTCGCATGAAGATATCGAAGCCACGCATCGATTCCATTCCCCGGCTCACGTAGGTCAGCACTCGGTGGCCCTCGGGAATCTCAATCTCGCCCACTCTTCGAGCCGGTTGGTCGAACGGGACGCCAGAACTCCGTATCGATGCCATCGAAAATGGTGCGGATTTTCGGTTGGTATTCGCTGGGCGGCTCGAGACCGCTGGAAATCCGTCGGTGAATACGCCGCGTCACAATTCTCGAGATCGAGCAACAACATCGCATTTCGTGTCCTCGCTCTCAGCAGCGAGGGCGTCATCGTTTTCAGGTAGATCTTTGCGAAAGTCGATGTCGCTATCGCGCGTGCGATAGAAAAATTCAAAGTAGTTGACGATGGGTGCGTCATACAACTCACGTAAGTACACTGTGGAAACCATTCCGCTGTGGCCAACGATCAAGTCCGGTTGAATGTCGGGGCGATTTCGCAATGCGTTGAACAGAGCCGTTGAGTGCCAGACTTGGTTCTCGAACGTGCGGCTGCAGAAGTTCGTCTCTTGCTGGCACCTCCTCGGGTTCATAGCGAATTCGACCGATCCCGTCAAAGTCTCCGCCATGCCTGGACGCAAACGTGCATTGCCATCCGTGATGCTGGATGAGATGACCTGCGATTTGGCCGAATTGAGCCGGGAAAGTTTTGGTGCGTGAAAAGGACGTGCATTGCCAATCGGAGTCATCAGGATTCTGGTTCGACAATTGTTGTCGGCAATCGCCTTACCGCTCGCGCCAGCTGACAGGATACATTGGATGCTGTCGCGTGGGGGGCAACTGCGAGGATTTGGACGCTCGAAAAATCGAATCACATGACTGAAATTGCGATCCACTATCGCCAGCAATATTTTGGCGAAACGACCAAGGTCGTGCCGAGTCCGGCGGCGCGTGCTGGAATACCGCGGGGACTGGTCGGGCGACAAGTCGCCAATGCCGAGATGCTTTCGGCGTTGCTTCGCTACGGAAGTGAAAAGAAGATTCAATTCCTTGTTGACGGCGATGGCGACTCGCAGTCGCTTCGCTCGCTGCTGAAAACCCAACTCCCGTCGGATAAGCAGGCGGTGATCACTCCCCAGGCGTCGCTCGTAAAGTGGATGAAAAAGTCGAGCCGACGTAGTCTCTGGGAGCCGCAGCCGCCAACGGCCTCGATGGTGTGGACGCGAAATCGCTACGCGCCCAATACATTAGCAATCGGTGGGGTGACTCACGCACTTTGTTCGGCACAAGCCGTCGCCACGATTCGATGTACTGGCTCCAGTGCGAATTTCGACCGGCTTGTTTGTACGAGCGAATCCGTCGCCCACACCGCGCACGTGTTGATCGACCATTATGGTGCGTTGATGGGGAAAGCGAACGACGCGGAGACTCCAGCTGGAAACGATTCCACTAGGCATCGATTGTGAGCGTCATCGACCGGCGACACGCGACGAACGAAAGACAGCCCCGACAGGCTTGTGATCCCTGACGACGCTGATGTCGTACTGTTTGTCGGTCGGCTTTCGCATCACGCCAAAAGCAATCCTTTACCGATGTACGCCGCCTGCCAGCGTGCTGCAGAGCGAAATGGTCGGGCCGTTGTGTTGATCTTGGCCGGTTGGTACGCATCCCCGGCGATTGAACAAGCCTTCCAGAGCGAAGCAGCACGCGTTGCCCCGGACGTGAATCTCGTTCACGTCGATGCGATGGATCCTCAATGGCGTGATTCGATTTGGGCCGCCGCCGATGTGTTCGTGTCGCTTGCCGATAGCATCCAAGAAACATTTGGATTGACGGTCGTGGAAGCCATGAGCCGCAAGTTGCCGGTGATCGCATCGGATTGGAACGGGTATCGTGAATCGATCCAGCATGAACGAACGGGATTGCTCGTGCCGACGACAATGGTCCGCCGCGCGGGCGAACAAGCATTGCTGGAATTGCACGAAGGTCGCCTGTCCTACGATCATTTTCTGGCCGCCATCGGACAAACGATCAGCGTATCGACCAGCGGCTTCGCCTGCGAAGCGATGGAACAATTGCTCTGTTCGATTGAGCGGCGCAACCACTTGGCCGAGCAGGGTTACAATCACGCCAGAGCGAACTATGCCTGGCCACAAATCATCGCCCGCATGGAACGACTGTGGTTCAGAGCAACGCAGCCTGATGCTTCAGCAGTACAACGTTCCTCGCGTCTCAAGCGTCTCCGTGTCGCCCGGCGAAACTCCCGCCGAACCGGTGCCGTCGATCTGCCAGATGTTCGACCGCTACCCCTCTGCGTGGGTCAGTCTGGATGACCCGCTCGTTGCAGGATCGGGGGAACTGGGAACGGCGGATCGATTGCTGGCTTCACCTTTGGCCAATCACAGCGAGAAATGGCGAGCCAGCGATCCAATCATCCAGCAGATTTTGGATCAAGTTTCTTTAGGAGAAGACGATCGTCAAACATGGACCATTCGTGCCTTGCAGGACCGATTCTCTGAAGCAAGCAAGCCGGCATTGGTCGACAGTGTCCGACCTGGGCGATGAAGTACGGCTGTCGCCCTGCATCGAACCGACGTTGACGCCGATCAGCGGCCCGCGGCTGATCGATGTGGCCCAACCAGACATCACCTTTACGACGACCTGTATGGGACGTCTGTCTCATCTGAGACAGACGCTTCCGCGGCTTGTGTCACAACCGGGCTGCCATGTCGTGGTCGCCGATTTCAGTTGCCCCGATCAGTCCGGTCGGTGGATTCGCGAGAACTTTTCGCCGCAGCAAGTGACCGTCGTGAATGTTCATGGCCGTACCGTCTTCGACCGTAGCGAAGCGAAAAACGCGGCAATCTCGGGTGCCACGACGCCCTGGGTCTGTGTGATCGATGCCGATATCGTGGTGGCTGACAATTTCGCACAAGAAATTCGCCGGCGGCTTTTTCCCGGACGGTTTTTGCGACGGCTTTCCACAAGTCACGGAGTCGGTGGAACCTTTGTTGCATCGCGACGGGAATTGGTGGCTGTGGGGATGCACGACCCAACTTTTCAAGGCTGGGGCGAACAGGATTTCGATGTGTTCGACGCACTTCGATTCATCGGACAACACGCTGGCAGTTTTCCGGAAGAATTGATCGGGCATCTCGATCATGACGACGAAATGCGGACCATGTTCCATGAAACAACGGATCGACGAGTGAGTCATTTGGTAAATCGCACCTATCGACAAGCCAAGTGGGACGTGGCAAAGTTGCAGGGTGAGGTTCCTGGTTCTGAGATGCGACGCCGCATTTACGATTCGATTCAAGAGCAAGTTTTTCGAGCGACACGCGAGCGATCCTCGGCAATCATTACGATTCCGCTGGGCCGAACACGGTGGAATAATCTCCAGGCCACCGGCTC
>CAVPMY010000008.1:0-83031 GCA_963706685.1 uncultured beta proteobacterium | reverse complement strand
CACAGGATCACGATCGCCAGCACCATGCACAGCATGAACGGGAAGGCGCCCTTCAGGATGGTCGGCAGGCTGACGTCGGGCGTGATGCCGTTGATGACGAACAGGTTCAGGCCCACCGGCGGCGTGATCAGGCCGAGTTCCATGTTGATGGTCAGGATGACGCCGAACCAGATCGGATCGAAGCCGGCGGCCGTGATGACCGGCATCAGGATCGGCGTGGTCATCAGGATGATCGCCGCCGGCGGCAGGAAGCAGCCGGCCACCAGCAGCATCAGGTTGATCGCCGCCAGGATGACCCAGCGGTTGACCTGCAGCTCGCCGATCGACGTGGCCACCGCCTGCGTGACCTGCAGCGACGACATCATGTAGCCGAACAGGATCGAGGTGCCGATGATCATCAGCAGCATGCCCGACTCGCGCAGGCCGTCGCGCAGGATGGCCCACAGGTCCATCGGCTGCCAGACGCGGTAGATCACGATCACCATCAGCAGGCACAGCATGGCGCCGACGCCGGCGGCCTCCGACGGCGTGGCGATGCCGCCGTACAGCGCATAGACCACGCCGACGATGACGGCGATGAACGGCAGCAGCTTGGGCAGCAGCTCGAGCTTTTCCTTCATCGAGTAGATGCGGTCGCTGTCGACCAGCTTGGTGCCGCGCTTCCAGCTCAGGAACAGCGCCCAGGCCATGAACAGCACGCATCAGCAGCAGGCCCGGGATGATGCCGGCGATGAACAGCCGGCCGATCGAGGTCTCCGAGGCGATGCCGTACAGGATCATCGTGATGCTCGGCGGGATCAGGATGCCCAGCGTGCCGCCGGCGGCGATCGCGCCGGTGGCCAGGTCGGCGTCGTAGCCGCGCTTGCGCATCTCGGGGATGCCCATCTTGCCGATCGCCGCGCAGGTGGCCGGCGACGAGCCGGTCAGCGCCGAGAACAGCGCGCAGGCGCCGATGTTGCTGATGACCAGCGAGCCCGGCACCCGGTGCAGCCAGCGCGCCAGCGCCTCGTACAGGTCGCTGCCGGCGCGCGACGAGGCCACCGCCGCGCCCATGATGATGAACATCGGCAGCGACACCAGCGTGAAGTCGCTCAGGCCGGCGAAGATCGTCTCGGGCACGAAGTGCACGCTGTTCCAGCCGTCGAAGACGACCATGAACAGCAGCGCCACCGCGCCCAGGCCGAAGGCGATCGGCAGGCCGGTGGCCAGCACGCGCGATCGGTGACGACGAAGATCAGCAGGCCGATCGCCAGCGGACGTCATGGCTGCACCGGCTGCACTGGCTGCGGCGCTCACAGCTTGTCCTCGGGCGACAGGCCGAACGGCAAGTGCGCGCTGCGGCGCACCATGACAGATCTCGGCCAGGAACTGCAGGCACAGCAGGCCGAGCCCGACCGGCACCGCCAGGTAGGGAATCCACACCCGCGCGCGCCAGATCGACGGCGTCGTCTGGCCGCTCTGGAAGGTCTCGTACCACCAGGGCACCGCGGCGTAGAGGAAGAAGCCGCAGAACACCAGCGCGATCAGACTGCCGACGCAGATGCAGCGCGCGGCGCGCCGGCGTGGCCACCATCAGCGGCACGACGTCGACCGCCACATGGCCGCGCGTCAGCAGGATGTAGGGCGCGCCGAGGAAGGTGGCGGCGACGAGCGAGAAGGTGACGAACTCGGTCTGCCAGATCGACGACTGGCCGAGCACCGCGCGCACGAAGACCATCTGGCAGATGACGCCGATCGACAGCAGGATCAGGCCCGCCGCGGCCACGCCGAACAGCGCGCGAGACCGCGTGGACCGCCGCCACCCAGGCGGGCAGCGCGGCGGCGTCGCCAGCGCTCACTTGACACTCAGCGCCTTCTCGATCAGTTCCTTGCCGCCGGGCACCTTCTCGGCGAAGACCTTGTACGAGGTCTTCTGCGCCACGGCGCGCCAGGCGTCGGCCTCGGCGTCGGTCAGCGTGACGACCTCGACCTTGTTCTTCTTGAAGGTCTCGACCATCTCGTCGTCGAGCTTCTTCGACTCGGCCTCGAAATAGTCCTCGGCCTTCTTCGACGCCGCCGTCAGCGCCTTCTTCTGCGCGTCGTTGAGCTTGTCCCAGCTCTTCTTGGAGATCAGCACCGGCTCGTACATGAACCACAGCGCGTTGTCGCCGGGCGCGGTCAGGCACTTGAGCTGCTCGTACAGGCGGAACGACACGAAGCTGCCCGACGAGGTGTCGGTGGCCTGTGGCCACGCCCTGCTGCAGCGCGTTGTAGACCTCGCTCGACGGGATCGAGACGATCGACGCGCCGGCGCCGGCCCACATCTGCGAGAAGGTGGCGCCGGCCGAGCGGACCTTCAGCCCGGCGGCGTCCTCGGGCTTGCTTGATGCACTTGTCCTTGGCGCCGAAGGCGCCGGCCAGCCAGGCGTCGGCCAGCACCTGGACGCCGCCCTGCTCGATGATGGCCTTGATGTCCTTCATGAACGGCGAGTCGTTGATGCGCTGCGCATGCGCATGGCTCTTGACCAGGCCCGGCATCAGCGTGGCGCCGAACTGCGGATGAAAGCCCGAGGCGTAGTCGAGCGGGAACGAGGTCATGTCGATCTGGCCGCTGAGCATCGCCTTCCACTGCTCCTGCGCCTTGACCAGGCTGGAGCCCGGGAAGACCTTGATCTCCAGGCCGACGTTGGCCGCAGCGACCTCCTTGGCGATCATCTGCACCATCTCGTCGCGCACGTCGCCCTTGCCGCCGGGGAACTGGTGCGAGGCCTTGAGCGTGATGTTGTCGGCCAGTGCGGGCGCAGCGGCAGCGCCGAGAGGCAAACGCTGGACAGCGCCGTGGCAAGAAGTCGTCGGGTCATGGTGGGGGTCTCCTTGGTCGTCGATGGATTGGAGGAACCGGAACTCTATGGCGAGCCGGCCTCAGCGGCCATTGGTGAATTCCGTACAAGCGAGCGCGTAAGCCGGGCCCTTTGGACTTGTGCCATGGCATTCGCCTGAATGCATCGTGCAGCCGCGGCCCATCGGGGTCGAGATCCCGAGAAGTCCCGTGAAGGCGCAACAGGTTCTATGCGATCCCTGAAGCGTCGATCGTATTCACGCTTGGTTTCAACTTTTTTTGCGGCTGGGCTGCGTACGGCCAGCACGTCTACGCTGATGCCGATGACGCGATGACGTACGTGCCGCAAACTTGCGACTACTTACCGGCCACCGTACGCGTCGCTGGAGGCCTACGTTCTGCTCGACAGATCGGAGGGGTCGGACTGTCCGACCCCTACACCTCAGACCCCGTGGAGTCAGGACAGGGTCATTTCCAGCTGAACATCGCGATACGGCACCTCGGGTCGAACCCTCCCGCGCGCGCCCTTGTGCAGGCGCACCAAGCCATAACGTTCCATCGTGCGCAGCGTCCGCGAAAGGTTGCCGGGTGTGCGACCAGTTTGAGCCGCCAACTCGTTTAGCGATTCGGGCCGCGTGTCGGCGATGACGGCCAACAAGGCTCGGTTTCGGTTGGACAGCAACTTGGCAAAGCTCTCGGGCGAAGTGAACCAGACCTGGGGATCTCCGGACTTCGGTTTCAGCTTTCCCTTGGCGATCGCCAGCGTGCGAGCCTTCATCGCATCGTAGGAAGCAATACCCACCTTTAATGTCTTCATGACCAGATTCCCCTTTCATGCATGAGCGCTTCGACCTCAGCCCAGAAGTCAGCGACCAGCGCGGCGGCGTCGCGGTAGCCGTAGGGCCGAATGGTGCGCAGCCGGTGTTTGTGATCCTGCTCGGCCCGCCGTTTATCACCCACTTGATGGGCATTGTCGAAACCCACCAGCCTGATGCCATCGGGCCCGTGCAGCGTCAACGAATAGTCAAGTCCATGCGGCATCTCCACGCTAACCGGCACCTGGTTCACTATGAAACGGACCCAATAGCCCGCCTCGTCTATCACCAGAACCTGCCCGTGGAGGTCGAGCAGCGTGTCAAGCGACGGGTCGCGGCGTGGCATATGTTCTCATTATCTCATACTGACAATCAACGATTCGCAACCTTCGCTCAAAGCCTTCCGCCGCCCGATGGGCACTGCTGGCGCGCCACGCCGCAGCTTGTCCAGGTAGTCCGCCCAGACCTGCAGCATCTTGCGCCGCTGCTCGACGAACTCCGTGCGGTTGTAGGCGCGGCCCAGGTTGTCGCGCACCGAGTGCGCGAATTGCGCCTCGATCACGTGCGGATCGAATCCGAGCTGCTCCTGGAGCATCGTGCGCGCAGTTGCTCGGAAGCCGTGGCCCGTGACTTCGTCTTGCGGGAAGCCCATCGCGCGCAGCGCGGCATTGATCGTGTTTTCGCTCATCGCGCGGTCGTGGTGTCGTTCGCCGCGGAAGACCATCGCGCCTCTGCCCGTCACCGTCTGCAACTCGCGCAACACCGCGACGGCCTGCTTCGGCAGCGGCACCAGGTGCGGCGCGCCGTGCAGCTTGGCGCGCAGTTCGCGCTTCATGCGCGCGGCGCGCACGGTCCACATCGCGGCGTCGAGGTCGATCTCGGACCACTGCGCGAAGCGCAGCTCGCCCGGGCGCAGCAACAGCATCGGCGCCAGCTTGAGCGCCGCGCGCACCACCGGCGTGGCTGCGTAGTTGTCGCAAGCGCGAAGCAGGTCACCGAAGCGCTTGGGATCGATGATCGCGGGGAAGTGCTGGGGTCGGGCCGCTTGAGCGCGTCCTTGAGGTCGCGTGCCGGATTGGTTGTCGCCTTGACGGTCGCGACCGCGTAGCGAAAGACCTGGCTGGAGTCCTGCAGCGCGCGGTGCGCCGTCTCCACCACGCCGCGTGCCTCGATGCGACGCAGCACCTCGAGCAACTGCGGCGGCGTGACGCTGGTGATCGGCTGCTTGCCAATCCACGGGAACACATCCGCCTCGACGCGCCATGATTTTGTCGGCGTAGCTGGCGGCCCAGCCGTCGCGTTTGACGGCAAACCACTCGCGCGCGATCGCCTCGAACGACTCCAGTGGCGGCAAGCCCTTGGCCTCGCGCTCGTCGGCGACCGGGCGTTCTCGCACGACTCCTCTCCGCCTTGCGCTTCTGGCTCGGGTCGATGCCTTCGGCGACGAATTGCCGTGCCGCGTCTGCTTTGCGCCTGGCGAGGGCAAGCGATGTATCGGGGTAGGTGCCAAACGAGATGGTCTTGCGCCGGCCATGCAGGCTGTAGTCGAAGCGCCAGCCATGCGCACCGCCC
Organism: uncultured beta proteobacterium; assembly: GCA_963706685.1. Taxonomy (GTDB): domain Bacteria; phylum Pseudomonadota; class Gammaproteobacteria; order Burkholderiales; family Burkholderiaceae_C; genus CADEEN01. The sequence continues at coordinate 77,826 of CAVPMY010000008.1, read as the reverse complement.
TTGACGAACAGCAGCAGGTAGAGCCCATCGCCATCGGTCAGCCGTTTGCGTGCATCACCAAGTCGAATCGACTTGATCGTCGCGTCGGAGGAGATGAGGTTGCGGGCCATTGCAGTAACTGCTTCTTTTTAGAGCAGCCGCAATCGAGTTACTGCACAAGTTACTGCATGGCTGACGCGATCTCAGCGACGTTGCAGTAACTCCTGTTCCCTGGGAACGGTAACTTGGTGGCCAAGGGCGGAATCGAACCACCGACACGCGGATTTTCAATCCGCTGCTCTACCAACTGAGCTACTTGGCCGTAAGGCGGAAGATTATGCCAGCAGCGTCAGCTGCCACCGCCGCGCTTGTTGCGGGTGAGATCAACACCGAGCTGCTTCAACTTGCGGTACAGGTGCGTGCGCTCCAGTCCGGTCTTTTCGGCCACGCGCGTCATCGAGCCGTTTTCCTTGGCCAGGTGGAATTCGAAATAGCTCTTCTCGAAGGCGTCGCGGGCTTCGCGCAGCGGGCGGTCGAGTTCGAAGCTCTGCTGGCCCTGGGGGCCGATGGGCGCGGCGGCCATTTGCAGTGCCGTCGCGCTGTCGCCGGCCGCGTAGCCGAAATCCGCGCCGACGCGGTCCGCCGGCCCGTTGCGCATGGCACCGAGCAGGCCGCCGTGCATCGGCGGCGCGCTGGCCAGCGACGGCGCTCCGCCCGTGGACAGGGCCGTGCCGCCATGCGCGCGCGCCGCAGGCGCTGACGGTTTGGCCAGCGCCTGGTCGACCGCACGCAGCAGCTTTTGCAGCGTGATCGGCTTTTCGAGAAAAGCCATGGCGCCGAACTTGGTGGCCTCGACCGCGGTGTCGATGGTGCCGTGACCGCTCATCATCACCACCGGCATCGTCAGCAGGCCGCCGGCGCCCCATTCCTTGAGCAGACTGATGCCGTCGACGTCGGGCATCCAGATGTCGAGCAGCACCAGATCGGGACGCAGCCGCTCGCGCACGGCGCGCGCCTGCGCGGCGTTCTCGGCCATCTCGATGGCGTGGCCCTCGTCGGTCAGGATTTCCGACAGCAGCGCGCGGATGCCGACTTCGTCGTCAACGACAAGGATCGTTGCCATGTCAGGAACGTGTGCCGCGAGCGTGGCGAGCGTGTGCGTTGTTCATGTCTGGGCTGCGGCCTCCTGGACATCCGCAGGGAGGGCGAATGATAGCGACACCCGCGCCCCCTGTACCGGGGCGCCTTCCTCGGCCACGACATTGCCGGCACGCAGCCGCGCGCCATGTTCGTCGGCGATCTTTTTCACCACGGCCAGGCCGAGGCCGGTGCCCTTGCTCTTGGTGGTGACGTAGGGCTCGAAGACACGCTTGAGCACCTTGTCCGAGAAACCCGGTCCGTTGTCCTGCACGGCCAGTCGCACCGCGCGGGCGTCGCCCTTGTCGCCGCGGACCAGCTCGGTGCTGATCTGCACGCGGCCATCGCTGCGCTCGGCGACTGCGTCGAGCGCGTTCTGCACCAGGTTGTGGACCACCTGACGCATCTGCGTCGCGTCGCCCTGGATCGACGGCAGTCCCGGCTCGCAGGCCGCCACCAGGCGGCCACGGTCGGCGGCATCGCCATACAGCGCCAGGACCTGCGTCACCAGGGCGTTGAGGTCGAGCGGCGCCAGGTGCGCGGCAGGCAGGCGCGCGTAGTCGCGGAACTCGTTGACCAGGGTCTTCATTGCATCGACCTGCGAGACGATGGTGGCCACCGAACGCTGCAGCAGCCCGGCATCGTCGGCCGCCAGCTTGGGCTCGAGCTTCATCTGCAGGCGCTCGGCCGAGAGCTGGATCGGCGTCAGCGGGTTCTTGATCTCGTGGGCCAGGCGCCGCGCCACCTCGCTCCACGCCGCCTGGCGCTGCGCGGAGACGACCTCGGTGATGTCGTCGAAGACCAGCAGCCGCGCATCGGCCGGCAGCGTGGCGCCGCGGACCAGCAGGCTCAACGTCTCGGCGTCGGTGGCGCGGCTGGTCGCGGTCGACCCCGGCGCCGGCAGGTCGAATGCGTCCTGCCAATGGTCGCGCTCGCCGGCTTCGGGGCTGGCACGGTGCAACTCGAAGCGCTGCCAGACGGCCTGCGCAAAATCTTCGAGGCCGGGCACGGCGCCGAGCTCGCGGCCGCGGTACGCCGACAGCGGCAGCTTCAGGATGCGCGTCGCGCCGGGGTTCACCGTCTCGATGCAGCGCTGGCCGTCGAACACGATCACGCCGGCCGTCAGGCTGTCGAGGATGGTCTGCAAGTGCGTGCGTGCGCTCTCCAGTTGCGACACGCCGCGCTGCACCTCCTCGCGCGCATGGCCGAGCTGCTCGGTCATCGCGGCAAAGCTGCGCGTCAGGCCGCCGATTTCGTCGCGCGACGTCGACACCGGTTTGGCGGTGAGGTCGCCGGCGGCCACCTGCTTCACGCCCTCGGCCAGCAACAGCAGCGGCCGCGCGAGTTGGGTGCCGAGCACCGCGGCCAGCAGCACGGCGCCGAACACGGCCAGCACCAGCGCCAGCGTCAGCGTGCCGAGGTACATGCGGCGCAGGCCATCGCGTGCCAGAGCGCGCTGCTGGTACTCGCGGTAGGCGTTTTGCACCGCCAGGGCGTTGCTGGCCACGGCCACGGGAATCGGTTGCACGGCGACCAGGAAGCGGTCTTCGCTGCCCAGCGCGAGGTCGGTGGCGGGCAGGCGCGCAATGGCGTGCACGCGGGCGCGCTGAACCGCACTGGCCGAATTCTCTTCGTCGAGACCCTCGATCTGGCTGACCACGCGCTGGTTGCGCGCCTGGCGCAGCAAGGTCGGGCTCGGCCGGTCGGGCGAGATCGCCATGCCGCTGCCGGCGGCGGTCATCAGGACCTGTCCGCTGCCGCCGACCAGCACCACCTCCTGCGCCGAGAGCTGTTCGCGCACGCGCTCCAGCGCCATCAGCGTGGTCGCGCCGCGCGACTCGGCCAGCCTGTCCGCGGCGCTGCGTGTCTTGTTGCCGAGGTCGGTGACCAGCGAATCGAGCGTGCCGCGGCCGAGGTCGATGCCCGCGTCGAGCGCACTTTGCACCCGCTCATCGAACCAGACCTCGATGCTGCGCGACACGAATTGCACGCTGACCGTGTAGATGAGGACGCCGGGCAACACACCGACCAGCGCAAAGATGCCGGCCAGCTTGATCAGCAGCAGGCTGCCGAACTTGCCCTGCCGCGTGCGCATGGCCAGGCGCAGCGCCGTCAGCGCGATCACCAGCACCAGCAGCGTCGCCACCGCGATGTTCAACCACAGCAGCGCTTCGATGTGACGTTCGACAAAGGTCTCGCGATCACCGGTCAGCGACAGCACGAACAACAGCACCAGCGCCACGCCGGTGAAGGCCACCGCGGCCACCAGCCAGCTCCAGCGCGTCGAGGCGCGGCTCACCGCGGCTCCGCGCGTGGGCTGGCGTTGCCTTGCGGCGGCGCCGCGCCGGGTACAGCCGGCACGGCTTCGAGCGTCATCGTGCGCGCAGCGCGCAGCGCCCAGTCGCTACGGCCGCCGATGCCCGTGACGCCGATCTGCAATGGCCGCGGCAGTTGCGTCGTGTCCAGCGCCCACTCGAATTCCACGTAGTGCTTGCCGTCGGCCTCGGCCAGCGCTGCGTCGGCCAGCCGCCACTCGGTGCCGCGCGTCAGCACGGCCATCGCCTCTTCGAGCGAGGTCATGCTCTGCCCCAACCCGCCTTGACTGACGCGCCAGGTCGAGGTCAGCGGCTGGAAGCTCAGCCGCCATTCGCGCCGCTCGCGCGCGATGCGAGCATCGCGCCAGTACCAGCGCGGCCGCCACAGCGTGGCCGTGGCCACGAAGTACAGCGGCACGCCGCGCCGCGCCGCCTCCTCCACCGTCGCCGGCAGCGTGACCTGCAGTTGGTAGTCGATCGAGATGGCCTCGTTGCCGCGCGTGACCGACAACGCGATCACCTCCACCGGTGCTGGCACTTGCTGCGCCTGCACCTGCTCGGCCGACAAGCCCAGCAGCATCAGCGCCGCCACCACGACGCGCAGCCACGCCGATGGGACGCGCCTCTTGCGGGGCCCGTTGATGTGGCTTGCCGCAACGGCGCAAGGCATGGCTCTGATCAGCGGTCGGGTTGTTTGTGCAACAAGGCGTAGAAAAAACCATCGGCAGATGGCATGGGCCTGACCGATCCATTGTCCGGCAGGGGCAGGAGGTGACCCGGTGACGCGGGGTCCAGTCCGGCCGCTACAGGCCCGAGCCGTTGCAAAAAAGCGTCGATTTGAGCCTGGCCCTCGGCTTTGAAGACCGAACAGGTGGCGTAAAGCAAGCGGCCGCCCGGCGCCAGCAGCGGCCACAGCGCATCGAGCAGTTCGGCTTGCAGGCGCGCCAGGGCGCTGATGTCCTGCGGCCGACGCAACCAGCGGATGTCCGGGTGTCGGCGCACGATGCCCGAGGCGCTGCACGGCGCGTCGAGGAGGATGGCATCGAAGGCGCGGCCGTCCCACCAGGTGCTGCTCTGGCGCGCGTCGCCCTGACGCAGCGTGGCCTGCAGCTGCAGGCGCAGGAGCGTGTCCTGCACACGCTGCAGGCGCTGTCCATCGGCGTCGAGGGCCAGCAGGTCGAGGTCGGCCAGCTCGAGCAGATGCGCGGTCTTGCCGCCGGGCGCGGCGCAGGCGTCGAGCACGCGCGCACCGGGTTTCAGGCCGGAGCCGATCAACAGCGGCGCCGCAAGTTGCGCGGCCGCGTCCTGCACCGAGACCTCGCCTTGCGCAAAGCCCGGCAGTTCGCTCACCGGCAGCGGCTTGGCGAGCACCACAGCCTGCCCGCCGACCACCCGCCCGCCGACACGCTGCGCATAGGCCGCGGCCGACGAGCGCCGCGCATTGACCCGCAGCGTCATCGGCGGGTGGCGGTTGGCTTCGGCGAGCAGGGCTTGCCACTGCGCGGGCCAGTCATCGCGCAGCCGTTCGATCCACCACGGCGGATGGTTGAACGCGCCCGCCGGCGTGCGCTCGGCGGCCAGCACCAGGGCCTCGCGCTCGCGCAGGAAGCGGCGCAGGACCGCGTTGACGAAGCCCGCGGAGGCCGGCATGCGCTGGCGAGCGGCGTGCACGGCCTGATCGACCAGCGTGTGCTCCGGGTACAGCGGCTGGTCGCGCGGCCACAGCAGCGCGATCGCGGCGAGCAGCAGCGCCGCCGCCTCGCGCGGCGGCGCCTTGGGCACGAGCAGCGCCTGCACCGCCTGCGCGCCGCCGAGTCGGCGCAGCGTTTCGAACGACAGGGCCTGCGTGCCCGGGCGCGCAGCGGCGGGCACGGCGGCGAGCAGATCGGTCAACGAACGGCCGGCCAGCACGCCGGCCACCATCTGCGCGGTGTGGGCCAGCAGTTGCGACAGGGCGGGCGACGGGTTCAAGCGCAGCAGTCTAAGCAGAGGGGCATTCAGGATGGCGGCAGAATGGCCGCACTGCCCTGTTGTCACTCTGGTAAAGGATGAAGTCATGCCCCCATCCAGCATGCCGATTGTTCGCGACGAACAAGACCTCTCCAGCCGACCGGCCTCGGAGCGCATCCGCTACCGGCTCGTCGGTGCGGACTGCCGCTTCCATGCCAACGACAACATTTCGGCGTTTGTCAAAGACGGCGAGCTCGACGAACTCAAGGCCGAGGTCCAGGACAAGATGAAGGCGGTGCTGTCGTCGCTGGTCATCGACACCGAAAGCGACCACAACACCAACGACACCGCCGCGCGCGTGGCCCGGATGTTCATCGACGAAGTCTTTCGCGGCCGCTACCGGCCGATGCCGTCGGTGACCGAGTTCCCGAACTTCTCGCGCCTGAACGAGCTGATGATCGTCGGCCCGGTCAAGGTGCGCAGCGCCTGTTCGCACCACCTGTGCCCGATCCTCGGCCGGGTGTGGATCGGCATCATGCCCAACGAGCATTCGAACCTGATCGGCCTGTCCAAGTACGCCCGCATCTGCGAATGGATCATGAGCCGGCCGCAGATCCAGGAAGAAGCGGTGACGATGCTGGCCGACGAGCTGCAGCAGCGTGTCAAGCCCGACGGTCTGGCCCTTGTCATGGAGGCCGATCATTTCTGCATGCACTGGCGCGGCGTCAAGGACGACGAGTCGATGATGACCAACTCGGTGATGCGCGGCGCGTTCCTCAAGGACGCCAACCTGCGGCGCGAGTTCCTCTCGCTGTTGACCAAGAAGAACGGAAACTAGCCATGCTCGTCCGCCTCATGTACGCCAGCCGTGCCGTGCCCGCGGTCGATCACGAGGAGCTGCTCGCCATCCTGAAGAAGAGCAAGGCCAACAACGCCAAGAACGGCATCACCGGCGCCCTGTGTTTTTCCGAAGGCATCTTCATCCAGGCGCTCGAAGGCGGCCGCACCGCCGTCAACAAGCTCTACAACCGCATCGCGGCCGACGCCCGCCACAGCGACGTGGTGCTGCTCAACTACGACGAGATCGAGGAGCGCCGCTTTGCCGGCTGGTCGATGGGCCAGGTCAACATGCAGCGCCTGAATCCGGCGCTGCTGCTGAAGTACTCCGAATGCGCCAAGCTCGATCCCTATGCGGTCAGCGGCAAGGCTGTGATGGCGCTGTTCGAAGAGATGGTGGCGACAGCGGCGATCATGGGTCAGGGCTGACGGCAACGCAGTTCGCGCTGTCGATGAAGATCTGAAACGAGTAGTTGGCGTACGGCGTGCCGCCGACATGCGGCAGCGGCAGCCACCACAGCCACCAGTCGTTGTCCGCGACATGCACGCTGGCATGGGTATGTGCATGCCACCAGCCCCAGGCGAGCACCGCGGCGGCAAGGGCTGAAGCGGCGAGGATCAAGCCAGCGTATCGGCCCAAATCGTGCGCGCCCAGTTCCAGGCGTACTTGCCTTCCTGTTCGTTCGGCGCCGGCGACACGCCGCCAGAGCCGGCAACGGTCTTGAAGGTCTTTTCCGCGGCCACGTACTCGTGCACGCTGGCGACGTGGATCACCTTCGTCGCGTCGACGAAGCTGTAGCAGGTGTTGGTCAGCATCGGTGCGCTGTTGAGCTCCCAGCCGGAGAACTCGGCGACGATCGCCGCGGCCGCGACCTTGGCCTGGCTGTTGGCCATGTGGCCGCTCTTGGGCATCGCCGGCGCGATCTGGATCGAGTCGCCGAGGACGTGGATGTCCTTGGCCGCGGTGCTCTCGAAGTTGATGAAGTTGACGCTGCACCAGCGCGCGTTGGCGTTGGCCAGGCCGGTCTGCACGGCGATGGCGCCGGCACGCATCGGCGGCAGCACGTTGAGCACGTCGGCCTTGACATCGTCCTGCACTTCGAACTTGACGGTGTTGGTGCGCGCATCGACCGCGGTGGCGTTGTGCTGGCCGCGGTACTCGACCATGCCGGCGTACTGCTCGGCCCAGACCTTCTTGAACAGCGGGCCCTTGCTCGTCACGTCCGGGTTGGCGTCGAGGATCAGCACCTTGCTCTTCGGTTTGGCGGCCTTGAAGTAGCTGGCCACCTGGCAGGCGCGCTCGTACGGCCCCGGCGGGCAGCGGTAGGGCTGCAGCGGGATCGTGATGGCGAAGGTGCCGCCGTCGGCCATGGCCTCGAGCTGCCGGCGCAGCGCCACCGTCTCGGCGCCGGCCTTCCAGGCCTGCAGGACGCGGCCCTCGGCGTGCGCCGCGCGCAATCCCGACACGCTGTCGAACATCAGCTCGATGCCCGGCGAGAGGATCAGCTTGTCGTAGGCGATCGTCGGCCCCGAGGCGAGCACGGCCACTTTCTTCGCCGGATCGATCGAGGCCACCATGTCCTTGATGACCCGCACGCCATGTTTGCTCGCCAGCGCGTCGTAGCGCGTGGTGATGTCGGCCAGCGTCTTGCTGCCGCCGATGACGAGGTTGCTGATCGGGCAGGAGACAAAGGCCGCGTCCGGCTCGACCAGCACGACGTCGATCTTCTGTTCGGAAAACAGGCGCAGGTACTTGGCCGCTGTGGCGCCGCCGTAGCCGCCGCCGACCACCAGCACGCGTGCCTTGGCCGGCACGCGGCCGCCGGCGGTGGAGGTCAGTGCGACGCCGGTGTCGCTGGCGCAACCGGCCAGCGCCGCGGCTCCGAGCGCGCTCGCGCCAAGCAGCCACTCACGTCGATGCATTGTCATCACGCGCCCCTTACTTCTTTTGCGCCGCGAAGTACGCGGCCACGGATTCGATCTGTGTCTCGCTGAAGCCCTTGGCCAGCTGATGCATCACGGTGGCCGGGCGGGTGCCGGCTTTGAAGGACTTGAGCTGCTCGACCATGTAGACCGCCGGCATGCCCGCCAGGCCGGGCACGGCGGCATCGCTCACGGCTTGGCCCTGCGTGCCGTGACAGTTGGCGCAAGTCGCAGCCAAGGCGCTGGCGTTCAGTGCCTGCGCGTTCTGGGCCACGCTCGGCAACGTCATCATGGCCAGTATCAGCGCGGCCGCCAGGCGCTGCAACGGTTTGGCTCGCATGGTTCATTTCTCCTTGGTGTCGACCTCAATGTACTGTTGCCCCAACTCGGGCGGCACCGGGGAATCCAGCAGAACGCAGGACAGGCGCAAGGCGTCAGCAGCGCCGGCGTCCAGCAGCGGCCCTTCGGTGAGGCCGCGCGCGCCGTCGAACCAGCTGCGCACGAGCATCGGCCGCAGCAACCAGGGCATGGCTTGCAGCTCACGCAAGGCGCGCAACGCGGCGTCGATGTCGTAGCCCTGACGCGCCGGCATGTCTGCGCGGTCGATCCACGGCGCGGTGACCGTGTCGTACCAGTTCTCGTTGAGCGTGTCGTAGCCGGTGGGATCAAACGTGATCTCCGGCGCCGGCACCAGCGTCGACAGGAAGCCGCAGTACACGCAGATCGAATGCACCTGCTGGTGATCGAGCGTTTCGAACTCGGTATCAGCCGCCGCCGGCGCCGACACCGCACTGCCGGCGAGCAGGTGGCGCAGGGCAATCCAGCGCAGCTGGTCCATCGACGAGACCAGCCGGTCGGCTGTCAGCAGGCTGCGCGCCGCACTGATCAGCTCATGCCGCTGCTCCACCGGCCCGCGTGCCAGCAAGCGCGCGGCATGCTCGAGCCAGGGCAGGCGACGCGCCGGCAGCAGCTGCGACACGTCCTTGAATATCGTCTCGGCCCGGGTCAAGCCCCGCACCAGCGCGTGCCAGGCCTCGTGCTCCGCCGCGCTGTCGGGCGTGAGCATCAGTGCCAGGACCACGGCTCGCCACGCCGGCGGCTGGTCGAGCGCATGCAGGCGCGACTGGATCTCGCGCTGCTGCGGGTCGCCGCGCGCGATGTCGGTCAGGCGCACATGGATCAGATTGGCGGCGCGCGGTAATGTCGAGGGCGATTGCGACATGGCGGCATTGTGGAACAGGCGCGGCCCCAACGCGCAGCCGCGGCGCCGCTTTCCTGCAACAGGCCTCAGGCCGGACGCGACGCGCACCAGCGCGCATGCCCGCGTGCGCGCAGCACGCATGCCGGGCAGGTGCCGCAGCCGTAGCCCCAGGCGTGGCGCGTGCCGCGCTCGCCGAGGTAGCAGCTGTGGCTGTGTTCGATGATCAGCGCTGCCAGCGCGTCGCCACCGAGCGCATGCGCCAGTGCCCAGGAGGCGGCCTTGTCGAGGAACATCAGCGGCGTCTCGATCGCCATCGGCGTGTCGAGGCCGAGCGACAGCGCACGCTGCAGCGCCTTGATCGTGTCGTCGCGGCAGTCCGGGTAGCCGGAATAGTCGGTCTCGCACATGCCGCCCACGAGCACGCAGGCGCCGCGGCGGCAGGCCAGCGCGGCCGCTGCCGTCAGGAACAGCAGGTTGCGTGCAGGCACGAAGGTGTTGGGCAGGCCGCCGGCCTGCAGCTCGATCGCCCGCTCGCTGGTCAGCGCCGAATCACCGAGCGACTTCAGCAGCGACAGGTCGAGCAGATGGTCCTGGCCGAGGCGTTGTGCCCACGCCGGGAAGGCGGTGCGCAGTTCACGCAGCACCGCCAGGCGGCAATCGAGTTCGATGCGATGGCGCTGGCCGTAGTCGAAGGCGACCGTTTCGACGCCATCAAAGCGCTCGGGTTGCGACAAGGCCCAGGCCAGGCAGGTCGCTGAATCCTGTCCGCCGGAAAACAGGACAAGCGCGCGCCGCGCGCTCATTTCCGGGACTTGCGCGACAACGCGTACTGCGGCGCCCGGCCATGCGCCGACTCGCCGCCGTAGAACTTGCCCTCGGGGTAGTACTCGGCAGCCATCTGCACCTTGCTCGCCGTGGCGGCGCCGCTGATGTGTTCGATGTAGGCCAGCGCCATGTCGGTGCCCGCGGAGATGCCGGCCGAGGTCCACACCGGGCCGTCGGTGACATAGCGCTCCTCGACCACCTTGACGTCGCCGAGTTCGCGCAGCCGGTTCAGCGAGGCCCAGTGCGTGGTCGCGCGGCGGTGCAGCAGCAGCCCCGCGCGATGCAGGATGAAGGCGCCCGTGCACACCGACATCACGCACTGCGTGTGCTGCTCGACCTGGTGCTTGACGAAGGTCATCAGCGCCGGGTTGTCGACCTGCTCGCGCGTGCCCTGCCCGCCCGGCACCAGCAGCACGTCGAGCGGCGGGCAGTCTTCGAAGCTGTATTCAGGCACCACCGTCAGCCCCTTGGCGCAGCGCAGCGGCTCGGTGCTCTGGCCGACGAGATGCGTGCGCACGTTGCTGCCGATGAGGCCCCACAGGCCGAACATTTCCCAGGGCCCGATGAAGTCGAGCTCTTCGACCGCGGGGAAAACGAGGACACCGATTTTCATGGGATTCAGGACCTGGTCTGCCCTTGGCCGAGCACCACCCACTTCAGCGACGTCAGCCCTTCGAGGCCGACCGGGCCGCGGGCATGGAACTTGTCGGTCGAGATGCCGATCTCGGCGCCGAGGCCGTACTCGAAGCCGTCGGCGAAACGGGTGCTGGCGTTGACCATGACGCTGGCCGAATCGACCTCGCGCACGAAGCGCATCGCGTTGGCGTGGTTGGACGTCAGGATGGCGTCGGTGTGGTGCGAGCCGCAGCGGGCGATGTGATTCATGGCTGCGTCGAGCGACTCGACGATCTTGATGCTGATGATCGGCGCCAGGTACTCCTCGGACCAATCGGCTTCGCTGGCATCGACCAGCTTGGCGCCGGCGACCGGCGCGAGCAGCGCTTTGGCCGCCGCGTCGCAGCGCATCTCCACGCCCTTGGCCGCGAACACCGCGCCGATGCGCGGCAGGAACGCGGCCGCCTGCGCGCGATGCACGAGCAGCGACTCGGCAGCATTGCAGGGGCTGTATTTCTGCGTCTTGGCGTTGTCGGTCACCGCCAGCGCCATCTCGAGATCGACCTCGGCATCGACATAGACATGGCAGTTGCCGTCGAGGTGCTTGATCACCGGCACTTTGGCCTCGCGGCTGATGCGCTCGATCAGGCCCTTGCCGCCGCGCGGGATGATCACGTCCACATACTCGGGCATCGCGATCAGGCGGCCCACCGCAGCGCGGTCGGTCGTCTCGACGAGCTGCACGCCGTCGGCCGGCAGGCCGGCTTCGACCAGGGCGGCCTGCACCTGGCGCGCCAGCGCGAGGTTGGATTGCAGCGCTTCCGAGCCGCCGCGCAGGATGGCCGCGTTGCCGCTCTTGATGGCCAGCGATGCCGCCTCGATGGTGACGTTGGGCCGGCTCTCGTAGATCATGCCGAACACGCCCAGCGGCACGCGCATGCGGCCGACGCTGGATGCCGCTCGGCCGGCGCTTCAGCTCGATGATCTCGCCGACCGGGTCGGGCATGGCGGCGATCTGCTCGCAGCCCTGGGCGACGGTGTCGATGATCGCCGGCGTCAGCTTGAGCCGATCGAGCATCGGCGCGCTCAGGCCGGCGGCTTGCGCCGCCGCCACGTCCTTCGCGTTCTGCGGCCAGAAGCGCCGCGCTGTCGGCACGCAGCCGTCGCGCCAGCGCCACAGCGCGGCGTCCTTGGCCGCCGTCGGCGCCGCGGCCATGGCGCGCGAGGCCGCACGTGCGGCCACACCGACGTGGGCCATGTAGGCGGCAATGTCTGCGGGGTTCATCGATCCATTTTCGCTCAGGGGAACAGGGCCAGCACGGCCAGCCACAAGGCCGCCGTCGCGACAAAAGCCACGGTCGAGGCGACGATGGCCGCGGTGGCTTCGGCTTCGAGGGTCGCATAGCGCTGCGCGAACAGCAGCGCGTTGCTGCCCACCGGCAGCGCGGCCATCATCACCAGCACCGCCAGCGGCAGACCCGAGAGTCCGAACCCCCAATGCGCCACCGCCAGCACCGCGGCCGGCAGCCCGATCAGCTTGCCCACGGTGACCGCCGTTGCACCGCGCAAATGGCCCTGACGCCGTACTGGGCGAGCGAGACGCCGATCAAGCACCAGGCACAGCGGCACCACCGCGCTGCCGAGCGTGAGCAGGGTCTCGTCCACCACGTCGGGCAGCGGCCAACCGAGCAGGTGCCACGCCAGGCCGGCCACGACCGGCAGCACGACGGGGTGGATCAGCGTGTTGCGCGCGGTGGTGCGCCAGGGTGCGGCCGAGCGACGCGCTGGCGCCGGCGCGGCCCGCGGCGCGCGCCAGGTCCAGCTCGACCAGCACCGTCAGCGCCGTCAGCAGGACCAGCGCATGCAGGCTGACGAGGGCGATGTGCAGTTGCAAGTCCGGCCTCGCCGAACAGCGCCGCGGCCATCGGGATGCCGAGTTGCACGCGTGTTGCCGAACGACACCGAGATCGCGCGCACCGACGGCACGGCCGGCGCCACCGCGGCGCTGGCTCTTGCGCGCTGCAGCGCGTAGACGATCAGGGCCGACTGCCAGCACCGGACCGAAGTAGGCGGCGACGATGCGCCACGGCATGGTGCGCGAAGTCCAGCCGCGCCGTGGTGCGAAACAGCAGCGCCGGCACGAAGACGTAGAAGGCGGCGTTGGAGAGCACACGCGCCGCGTCGCTGCCCGCCGCGCCGATCGTCAGCCAACGCATGCGTCCGGCGAGGTAGCCGATGGCCGCGGTGACGAGCACCGCCAACAGCTTGATGGCGACGGCCGGTGTCACTCGCCGCTGGCCGTCGTCTTCCTGGCCGCAGCCTTCTTGGCCGGCCGCCTTCTTCGCCGCCGACTTGTCGGGCCGTGGCTCGAACTCGAACATCACCTTGCCTTCCTTCTTGTCGTAGGCCAGGAAGGCCTTGAACTTGCGCCGCGTCTTGTTGGAAACGAAGTTCTCCAGCAGCGAGGTCTTGCCGGTTGTCGAGCAGCTTGCTCATCTGCTCGCGCGCCACCGGCTGCTGCAGGATGATCTTGCCGCTCTTGAAGTCGCAGGTGACGTGCGCGCCGACGGCGTGCTCGCAGACGTAGCTCGTGCCGTGCTCGTAGACATGGCCCTTGCACTTCGGGCAGGCGCCGAGCGAGCTCTGTTCGGAAAAATCGACCGGCGTGCCGTCGGCCTTGTCCTTGTCGGACTCGCCGAAGTCGAACTCGAGCTTCCAGTTCTTGATCTCTTCGTCGCGCACCAGCTTCAGCTCGGCAGTGAACGGCCAACCGGCCTTCGAGCGGAAGCCTTCGAGCGGGCCGACCTTCTTGTCGCGCAAGAAGGCCTCGACCTCGGCGATCTCGAAGGCGCGGCCGGCGGGGATCTTGGTGATCGAGAAATCGCACTTCTCGCAGCGCAGTAGCGGCGGTAGTTCTCCTTGACCACGCCGCCGCAGTTGGGCACGGCGTGGCCAGCGTCGCGTAGTCGCCGGGAATCGTGTCGCGGTCGTACTCCTTGGCCTTCTTGACGATGCGCTCGGCCATCTTCGCGATTTCGGCCATGAAGGCATCACGCTGCAGGCGGCCATGCTCCATCTCGGCGAGCTTGAACTCCCAGTCGCCGGTCAGCTCGGGCTTGGTCAGGTCGTCGATGTCCAGGCCGCGCAGCAGCGTCATCAGCTGGAAGGCCTTGGCCGTGGGGATCAGCTCGCGGCCTTCGCGCAGCATGTACTTCTCGTTGATCAAGCCCTCGATGGTCTGCGCGCGCGTGGCCGGCGTGCCCAGACCCTTCTCGTTCATCGCTTCGCGCAACTCGTCGTCGTCGATCAGCTTGCCCGCGCCTTCCATGGCCGACAGCAACGTGGCTTCGGTGTAGCGCGCCGGCGGCCGGGTCTTTTGCGCCAGCACGTCGACGTCCGCGGCCTTGACCTTCTCGCCCTGGGCCACGGCGACGAGGTTGGCGTCGTCTTCCTGCGCCTCCTTGCCGTACACCGCCAGCCAGCCTGGGTTGACCAATACCTTGCCGTTGGTCTGGAACTGGTAGTCATTGCCGGCGGCGCTGACTGTCGAGATGCGCGTCGTCACCATGAACTCCGCGCTCGGGTAGAACACGGCGATGAAGCGCTTGACCACCATGTCGTAGAGCTTGGCTTCGATCTCGCTCAGTGCCTTGGGTGCCTGCAAGGTCGGGATGATCGCGAAGTGGTCCGAGACCTTGGCGTTGTCGAAGACGCGCTTGGCCGGCTTGACGTAGCCCTCCTTCACCGCCTTCTTGGCATGCGCCGACAGCACCTTCAGCGGGCCGGGCAGGTCCTCGGTGGACAGCATCTTCATCGTGTCCTTGGCCACCTGCAGGTAGTCCTCGGGCAGCGCGCGGCTGTCGGTGCGCGGGTAGGTCAGCACCTTGTGCTTTTCGTACAGCGCCTGCGCCAGTTGCAGCGTCGTCTTGGCCGAAAACCCGAAACGCGAATTGGCCTCGCGCTGCAGCGTCGTCAGGTCGTAGAGCAAGGCGCTGGCCTGCGTGCTGGGCTTGGCTTCATCGACCACGTTCGCCGGCTGACCCAGGCAGGCGGCCTTGATCGCTTCGGCGGTCTGGGCATCCCAGAGCCGGTCGGCACGCGCATCCGCGTCCTCGCCTTTCTTGAACTTCGGATCGAACCACTTGCCCTCGTAGCTGCCGGCCTGCGCGAGAAACGTGCCTTTGACTTCCCAGTACGGGCGCGAGACATGCTTGCGGATCTTTTCCTCGCGCTCGACGACGATCGACAGCGTGGGCGTCTGCACGCGGCCGACGGTAGTCAGGAAGAAGCCGCCATCGCGCGAGTTGAACGCCGTCATCGCGCGCGTGCCGTTGATGCCGACCAGCCAGTCGGCCTCCGAGCGGCTGCGCGCAGCGTCGGCCAGACCGAGCATCTGACGGTCGCCGCGCAACTGCGCGAAGCCGTCGCGGATGGCCTGCGGCGTCATGCTCTGCAGCCACAGGCGCTTGATCGGTTTGTCCAGTTTGGCCTTCGCGCTGTCGGCGTACTGCACGATCAGGCGAAAGATCAGCTCGCCCTCGCGCCCGGCGTCGCAGGCATTGATGAGTTCGCCGATGTCCTTGCGCTTGACGAGCCTGACCACCGCATTGAGCCGTGTCTTGCCGCGCTCGATCGGCGCCAGGTCGAAGTGCGGCGGCACCACCGGCAGGTGGGCAAAGCTCCACTTGCCGCGCTTGACGTCGTAGGCTTCCGGCGCCTGGATTTCCACCAGGTGGCCGACCGCGGACGTGACGACGTAGCGCTCGTTTTCGAAGTGATCGGCGTGCTTTTCGAACTTGCCGACGCTGGGCGTCAGCGCACGCACGATGTCTTGGGCCACGCTGGGCTTCTCGGCAATGATCAGGGACTTGGTTTCGGTCATCTCTACAATCCGCTCCTTCGCGCGCACGCACCCGCGCGCGCGCCCACATGAATTCAATGTACCGAATGTCGAAAAGCAAGCAAGCGGCAAAGAAACAAAACGGCGCGAAGCGCAGCGCCGAAGGCAGCGATGACAGTGGCCGGCGCATCGAGGTCCGCCGCTCGGGCGTGCACGGCAAGGGCGTCTATGCGCTGCAGGGCCTGTCCAAGGGCGAGACACTGATCGAGTACATCGGCGAGCGCATCACCTGGAAGCAGGCCCTGAAGCGCCACCCCAGCAACCCCGACGACCCGAACCACACCTTCTTCTTCCACCTCGACGACGCCAACGTCATCGACGCCGGCGTCGGCGGCAACGCGGCGCGCTGGATCAACCATGCCTGCAATCCGAACTGCGAGGCCGACGAGGAAGACGGCCGCATCTTCATCAAGGCCCTGCGCAAGATCAAGCCTGGCGAAGAGCTGTTCTACGACTATGGCTTGACGATCGACGAACGCTACACGGCCAAGCTCAAGCGCGAGTACGCTTGCCGCTGCGGCGACAAGCGTTGCCGAGGCACGATGCTCGCGCCGAAACGATGACCCTCATGCCCCCCGAAGCCCAGGTCTCGACGCCGCCGCTGTGGCACGCCGATGAGCTGTGGCAGCAGCTCGAACCCTACTTGCCGGGTTTGTCGGTCGAGGTGCTGGCGCACGCCGAGTCGACCAACAGCCTGCTGCTGGCGCGGGCGCGCCTGGGCAGCGGGCGGCGCGATGCACCGGTATCGACACCCGGTGAGCTCGAAGCGATGCACCGCCGCGGCTCGGCCGCCGACGGTGTCGGCGGACCGTTCGGCCGCCGCACCGGCGACACGCAGCCCTGCCTGCTGGTGGCCGAGCAGCAGACGCTCGGGCGCGGCCGACAGGGCCGAGCCTGGCATGCCGCGGCCGCCGCCTCGCTGACCTTCTCGATCGGGTTGCCGCTGTCGCCGCGCGATTGGTGCGGCCTGTCGCTGGCCGTCGGCGTGGCATTGGCCGACGCTCTCGAGGCGCCCGATCCCGGTTGCGCGCCGCGCATCGGGCTGAAATGGCCCAATGACCTGTGGCTGCTCGAAGGGCCGGGCCGCGGCCGCAAGCTGGGCGGGACGTTGATCGAGACCGTGGCCGTTGGCCAGCGGCGCATGGTGGTCGTCGGCGTCGGACTGAACATCAAGGCGTTGCCGGCCCTGCCCGAGTCCAGGGAGATGTCCAGCGGCTTTGCCAGCCTGGAGGAGATCGACCCTGCGGCCACCGCCCCGTCGGTGCTGCACCGCATTGCCCTGCCCCTGGTGCGCTCCATCCTGCAGTTCGAGCGCGAGGGCTTTGCGGGTTTTGCCGGCGCCTACGAGCGGCGCGACCTGCTGCGCGGCCAGGTTGTGAACGTGGTCGGCTCGCGCGGCGAGCCTGTCTTCACGGGCCTGGTTGAGAGTGTGGCGGCCAACGGTGCACTGCGGGTGCGGGAGGCCGGCGGCACGTTGCACGAGATCTCGAGCGGTGAAGTCAGCGTGCGAGTGCCGGATGTTGCCGGACAGGCCTGATGCGCATGGCACTGCTGCGCTGGTTCGTTGCCGCCATGCTGCTGGCCAACCTGGGTTTCGCAGCCTGGAGCTGGGGCGCCTTGCGCATCATCGGCCTGGCGCCGGCCACCGAGCGCGACCCGGGCCGCATGGCGCGGCAGATCCGTCCGAACGCGCTGCAGGTGCTGACGCCGCAAGCCGCCGCCGATGCCAAGGTCAGCGCCGTCGGCAGCCCCGCCTCGGCGCCGGGCGCCGCTGGGGCGGCGGCTGGCGGCCCACTGGCCTGCCTGGAGATCGGACCGCTGGACAACAACGCTGCCGTCGAGGGCGCCGAGCGCGCGCTGGCAACCGTGTTGCCCGATCGAAACTGGGTGCGTGAGGTGCGCCCTGCGCCGGCGCAGTATGTCGTCTTCGTCGGTCCGATCCTGAGCCGCGAGTCGGCGCTTCAGCGGCGTGACGAACTGATCAAGCTGAGAATGAGCTTCGAAGCGGTGGAACTGCCGGGCGGCGACCAGGGCGGCTACTCGCTCGGCCGCCACGACAGCGAAGCGGCGGCGCTGGCCGCGCTCGATTCGTTTCGTGAACGCGGGCTGCGCAACGCCAGCGTGGCGCAGGTGCGCGAGGCCGGGTCGCCGCGGACTTGGCTGCTCATGAACAGGCTGCGCCCTGCAATCTGCCGATGCCGTGCGCGAACTGCCCGCGAGCCAGTTCGGCGGCCTGGCCGCGGCGCCCTGCGCGCCCGGCAGCGCGATGTCCGCCACCCCGGCGCGCTGAATTCAGCGCGCGGCGACGCGACGGCGCAGTGCCAGCACGGCGGCGCCCAGGCCGAGCAGCCACCAGGCACTCATCGCGCCACCGCCACCACCGCTGCTGGTGCCGCCACCGCCACCGCCACCACCACCACCGCCGCCCCCGTCGGCGGCGCGCCGGGGTTGGCCGGCCGGTCCGGGCCGCCGGCAGCGGCTTCGCGCAGCGCCGGGCTGTCGATCACAACGGCCGCAATCCGGGGCGCCACATAGGCCTGCGGGTTGCGTGCGTAGATCAGCGCCTGCTCGACGTCGAGGATGCCAGCGCCGCAGGTGGACGGTGGTGCACAGGCAGCGCCCCGGGTTGGCGCTGCTGCAAGCCGCCACGCCCGGCACGGTCGATTGCACATGCGGCCGCGCCGAGACGCGCAGGCCCTGCTCGATCTGCGCGGCACTCAGCGCCGGATTGACGGCCAGCATCAAGCCCGACCGCGCCGGTGACGATGGGCGTCGAGAAGCTGGTGCCGAAGTAGTTGAAGTAGCCTGACGTTGCGGGACGGGTGCTGCCGGTGTTGCCCAGCGTGACCAGGCCGCTGTCGGCAACACGACTGCCCCAGGCGCCATCGTCATCGTCACCGCCGACGGTGGCGATGGCCAAGGTCGAACCGAAGTTGGAGTAGGTGGTCTTGTAGCCGTCACGGTTGAGCGCTGCGACGCCGATCACGCCCGGGCACTTGGCCGGCCGCGTCGGTGCGGCATGCTCGTTGCCGGCGGCGGCGACGACGAGCACGCCCTGATTGCGCAGCTCGTTGATCGCGCCCTGGTACGGGCTGCAGTCGCCGTTGCCGCCGAAGCTGATGTTGAGCACGCGCACCGGGTTCGGGTTGGGCGGCAGAAAGGCGGTGCACGAGGCGTTCGCGCACACGTCCAGGCCGGCGGCCCAACGCATGCCGTCGACGATGTCGACCACGTCGGCGCCGCATTTGGCGGCCACGCGCACCGCCAGCACGCGGCCGGGCCAGTTCATCGACGCGCCGCCCTCGCCGTTGTTGACGTTGGCGACCAGCATGCCGGCAATCGCCGTGCCGTGCCAGCTGCTGCTTTCGACCGCGCAGCCGGCGTAGGCGGGCAGCGCCAGGTCGGCGGCATCGACCCAGTCGCCGGGGTCGGTCGGGTCGGCGTCGCGGCCATCGCCGTCGTTCGAATAGTCGACGTCGCTGACCATGTCGTAGCCGGCGATGACCTTGCCGTTGAGGTCGCGGTGGGCCACGATGCCGTTGTCGAGCACCGCCATGGTCGCAGCGGCACTGCCGGTCGTGATCTGCGTCCACGCGCGCAGAAGGTTGGCAACACCGTTGCTGCCGACGCCGGCCTGCTGCAGCCACCATTGCTGGCCGTAGTACGGATCGGTCGGCGCATTGGCCGGCCCCGTGGCCTGCAAACGGCGCTCGCGCGTGTTCGGCACCGCCCACAGCACGTCGGGCCGCTGTGCCAGTTGTTCGGCAACGCTCTGCGCCTGTGCCGCCGCCAGCGGGCGCTCGAAGCGCATCAGCTGCGCCGCATCGCCCACCGCGCGGCGCTCGGCGATGCGCAACGGCGGCATTTCGGCCATCAAGCGCTGCCATCGGCCCTGCTCGCGCTCTTGCAGGCGTGGGTTCAAGGGCTGGCTGGCGGACGCGCCGAGCGCACGCTCACGGGCCAGATCGACATGGCTGGCCGCGTCGCGCAGTTGCACGATCAAGCCGTTGACATGGGCTGCCGGTTCGGCCGCCCTGGCGGCTGGCGCGACAGCGGCCGCCGCCAGCGCCGTGGCGATGACGACCGCACGCGGCCGGCGCATCAGCCAACCGACGGCGGCCATCAGGCCGAGCAGCCAGCCGGCGGACAGGCCACCGCCGCCACTGCCGCCGCTGGTAGCGGCTGCGGGGGTTGGCGTTGGCGTTGGCGTTGGCGTGGGCGTCGGTGTCGGGGTGGGCGTCGGCGCCGGTGTGGCCAGCGCCGCGGCGACGGCAGCGCCGGCGTCGAGCAGCCCGGCGCCGCAGGTGCTGGTGGTGCAGTAGCACTGCAATTGGTCGCTGTTGCCAGGTGCCTGGCAGGCCTGCAAGGGCACCGGCTGGCCAGTGCTGTCGTCGCTCAGACCGCTCGACGGGAACGGCCGCGCGCTCGATTGCAGCGCCGCCTTGACGGCTGCAGGCGTCATCGTCGGTTGCACCGCCAGCATCAAGGCCACCGTCGCCGCCACCAGCGGCGACGAAAAACTGGTGCCGACACTGATGTTGATGCTGTCGGTGTAGGTGGGCTGCGCAGGCGTGGTCGTGCCACTGTCGACGGTGCTGAGGATCGGGTACAGGCAGGGCCCGGTCAGGTTGACGCAGTTGCCGCCCGGCGCGGCGATGGCAAGCTCCGGGCCGACATCCGAGAACCCGACCTTGCTGCCGACATGCCGCACGGCGGCCACGCCGATCGCGCCCGGGCAGTTGGCTGGCGAACTGGCGGCCCGGCCAGCGCTGTTGCCCGCCGCGGCCACGACCACCGTGCCGCGCCCATTGACCTCGGCAATCGCATCGCGTTCGCTGTTGCTGCACGCCGCATCGGCGCTGCCCAGACTCAGGTTGATGACGCGGGCGGGATTCGGGTTGGCAGGCAAGCCGGCGACCGCGATACCGGCGGCCCAGCGCATGCCGGCGATGATGTCGCTGGTGTAGCCAAAACACTTGCCCAGCACGCGCACCGGCAGCACTCGAACGTCCCACCCGGCGCCGGCCATGCCGCTGCCGTTGTGGGTGGTCGCACCAATGATGCCGCCGACCATGGTGCCGTGCCAGGAGCTCGACGAAACGTCGCAGTCGCCGAAATTGGCGGGGTCGTTGGTCTTGTCGGTGGCGCTGACCCAGTCGCCGGGATCGGCCGGGTCGGCGTCGCGGCCATTGCCGTCATTGCCGACGGCAGCGTCGCTGACCATGTCGTAGCCGCCGATCAGCTTGCCCGCCAGATCGGGGTGGTTCGGGCGCACGCCGGTGTCGAGCACGGCAACGATCACGCTGGCGCTGCCCAGCGTGGTGTCCCAGGCGGCCACGGCATCGATCGACGACACGACCTCGCCCGCCGGCGCGCGCAGGTACCACTGGCCCGTGGCCGGACCCTGCGCACCGCCGCTGGCAAACAGCGGGTCATTGGGCACGGCCGTGCGGCGCACACGGCGGTCGGGCTCGGCATAGGCCACGTCGGCGTCGAGCGACAACTGCGCAGCCAGCGCGGCCGACGTCATCCCCGCAGGGCCATGCATGACTTGCACGCTGTCGCCGATCGCGGCACCGCTGCGCAAGGCCACGCCGTGGCGCGCGCCGAGCGCCGACGCGCGCTGGCCCAGCACCTGCTCGAGCGACTGTGGCGACGCACCGGCCGCCAGCGCGTGCGCGCGCAGCACGCTGGCGCCGTCCTTGAACTTGACGATCACGCGCGCCGGCGCGGACGATTCAGGCAAAGGCAGCGGCCGCGGCGCGATGCGCTCGGCGGCGGCGTGGAGGGAAACGGCGACCAGGGTGCCGACAAGAAGATGTGAGAGACGCATGTGAGCAGTCTAGAGGGCGTGTGACGGCCCGTGTTGCCGGGTGTGAAGTCCCCAGAAACCGTGACCAGACGTGAGAAAGGCCGCCACAAGGCGGCCTGCCGGGCATCGGATACCGGCGCTTACGCCTTGCCGACCACGCGCACCATCTCCAACGTCTTGTTCGAATAGCCCCACTCGTTGTCGTACCAGGCCACGACCTTGACGAAAGTCGGGTCGAGCATGATGCCGGCGTCGGCATCGAAGACGCTGGTCATCGCTTCGCCGCGGAAATCGGTCGACACCACCTTGTCCGTGGTGTAGCCGAGCACGCCCTTCATGGCGCCTTGCGAGGCGCTCTTCATGGCCTCACAAATCTGCTCGTACGTCGTGTCTTTCGACAGCTCGACGGTCAGGTCGATGACCGAGACATCGGAGGTCGGCACACGGAAGGACATGCCGGTGAGCTTCTTGTTGAGCTCGGGAATGACCTTGCCCACCGCCTTGGCCGCGCCGGTGCTGCTCGGGATGATGTTCTCGAGGATGCCGCGGCCGCCGCGCCAGTCCTTGTTGCTCGGACCGTCGACGGTTTTCTGCGTTGCCGTGGTGGCGTGTACGGTGGTCATCAGGCCGCGCTTGATGCCGAAGCTGTCGTGCAGCACCTTGGCCACCGGCGCCAGGCAATTGGTGGTGCAGCTGGCGTTGCTGATGATCGCCTCGCCAGCGTACTTGGCGTGGTTGACACCGTAGACGAACATCGGCGTGTCGTCCTTGGAGGGCGCGCTCTGGATGACCTTCTTCGCGCCGGCATCGATGTGTTTCTGGCAGCTGTCGAGCGTCAGGAACAGACCCGTGCTCTCCACCACCACATCGGCGCCGACGGCCCCCCACTTCAGCGCCGAGGGATCCTTCTCGGCGGTCAGGCGGATCTTCTTGCCGTTGACGATCAGCGCACCGCCCTCGACCGCGACATCGCCCTTGAAGCGGCCGTGCACGCTGTCGTACTGCAGCATGTAAGCCAGGTAATCGGGTTCGAGCAGGTCGTTGATGGCGACAACCTCGATGTCCTTGCTGAAGTTCTGCACCGCCGCACGAAACACCATGCGCCCGATGCGGCCGAAACCGTTGATGCCTACCTTGATCGTCATGTCGGAACCTCTTCAGTGAAATGAAAGTGTTTTAGAGTTTGCAGCCCAATTGCCCGTTGGACTTGTTCTCGAAGTAGCCGAGCGCGCCCTGGCAGTCGAGCTTGCCCGCGGGCAACGCCGTGCCGGCCTTGGCGCCACAGGTGTAGGCGCCGGATTTCTTGCTGACGCTCTTGGCATCGAGCGTCCAGCCCTCGGGGCAGCTCGGCCCGGCAGCCATGGCCACGGGGGCGGCGGCCACGGGCGCCAGCGCCTCGACCTTGACCATCGCCGTCTGGTCGGTGCCCTGGCATTTGATCATCGGCAGCGACGTGCGCGGCAGGACCTGCACCTTGTAGCTGCCGGCCTTGGCATAGGTGTGCGTCGTCACCAGCGGCACGTCCTTTTCCTGGTTGATCTTGAAGTTCTTGTTCTTGCCGTCCCCGAAGTCGACGCGCAGATTGCAGTTGGGGTTGCCCGCGCTGTCGAAGGTGCCGGTGATCTTGACCTCCTGGCCTACTTTGGCCACGGCCGGTTCGGCGGTGACGCCGGACAGGGTTTGCGCGGCGGCCGGCAGCGACATTGCAGCCAGTAGCAGTACGGGAAGCAGGGCGCTCTTCATGGAGGAGCCTTTCATCAGGATTCGTTGGAGGGTAGTCATTTTGACGCGCCGCCGCCCGATTGCGACCCCAGGTTGAGAATTGTGCAGGGCACGGAGACGCGAGCCGACTGGCCGATCACTGCGTTGAGCTCGCGCGGCGGCAGGTCAAGTTGCTGCCGACTCAGCCAGTCGAGGAAGAAGCGCCGCTCCGGATTCGGGGTACCGATTTCGCCAACCCGATTGAATGCATGCGGCTGCATGACTTGAAGATGCACGTCGAACGGGCAGTCCATCGTATTGAAGTCGAAGTACAGGTTGGCGCTTCGAATACCTTTGATGGCAGGCAGTAGGGTCAACAAGCTTGAATCTGTCAGAACAACGCGGCTGCCGCCGTCGATCCGATACTCAAAAAGCGACACCACACTCACAGAACCAGCGCCATCGTGACAAGGCAGGCGCCAGCCGAGTGCATAGTTTCTCGCGCGCGCGCCGAAGCTACCGCTGCCGCCGTCATCGAGGATGGTGACGCGCGGCGGTGACTCCGCATCCACGAACTCTGCACGCACAACGGCAGTGCCTTGGCGCTCTGCGCGCAGGTCAGCTGCAGGGTACGAGGGCTTGTCGTCAGGGCGCTGGTGGAGCATGCAGCCGCGAAGGCGTTGTTCGCGAGCTGACTGCTCATCTTCTAAGGCCATCATCGTTACGCCGCGCAAGTCCTGCGGCAAAAAGACGAACTCCTGATTCAGCAGCGATATTTCGTCCTGCCGCAGACAAGGCACGCGATAGGCCTGTATGAATTCGCGTACCGATTTCTCAAACAACTCAGCGAACTCGCTGCGCCCAACATCCTTTGACTCGATCTTGAGCAGGCGAGGCGCGGCGTCCGCTGCAGTGAACTCGAGCTCCACCGTCACCCGCCCTGAGGCTTTGAACTGCAGCGCCCGTTGAGGAAAGGCCGGCGCGCCAAGCAGCACGTCGCCGCGCGTCAGGCAGCGCTGGGCAGCACTCGGCGCAACGACCGTCGTTTGTGCATGAGAAACACCCGTCGCCGCAACCAGCACCATGCCGACGACCAGCGCAAGCCGCTGCCACCTGACCATCAAGGTGCCAACAACTTGCGCACCACCGCCGCCACATTGTCCGCGGTGAAATGGAAGTATTTGAACAGCGCGCTTGCCGGCGCCGACTCGCCGTAGCGGTCGAGGCCGATCACCGCCGCGCAGCCGTACTTCCACCAGCCGTCGGTGACGCCGGCTTCGACGGCCACCCGCGGCAGCCTGGGCGGCAGCACGCTCGATTTGTACTCGGCACTCTGCCGGTCGAAGACCGTCGTGCTCGGCACCGAGACCACGCGCACGGCGATGCCGTCCGTGGCCAGCGCCGCCTGCGCGTGCAGCGCGAGTTGCACTTCGCTGCCGCTGGCCAGGATCACGGCCTGGGCGTTCTTCTTCAAACCCACTTCGGCAGGTTCGGCGAGCACATAGGCGCCGCGGCTGATGAGGTCGAGGCTGGCCTTGGGTGCATAGGGCAGGGCCTGGCGCGACAGCAGCAGTGCGCTCGGCCGGCTGCGGTGCTCGATCGCACAGGCCCAGGCCGCCGCGGTCTCGGCGCTGTCGGCCGGACGCCAGACATCGAGGCCCGGGATCAAGCGCAGGCTGGCGGCATGCTCGACGCTCTGGTGCGTCGGGCCGTCCTCGCCGAGGCCGATGCTGTCATGCGTGAAGACGTGGATGACGCGAATGCCCATCAGCGCGGCCATGCGGATGGCGTTGCGGCTGTAGTCGGAAAAGGTCAGGAAGGTGCCGCCGTAGGGGATCAAACCGCCGTGCAACGCCATGCCGTTCATCACCGCGGCCATGCCGAACTCGCGCACGCCGTAGTTGATGTGGCGGCCACCATTGGGCGAGCCATCGTCGCCGATGCGCAGCGGTGGCGTCGACGTGGTGTTGGTGAGGTTCGAGCCGGTCAGGTCGGCCGAGCCGCCGAGCATCTCCGGCAGCGCCTTGGTGAAGGCCTCGAGCGCGTTCTGGCTGGCCTTGCGCGAGGCTACGTTTTCGCTCTTGCTGTGCGCGCCGACGATGGCATCGACCGCGGTCTGTGCAAAGCCTTTCGGCAGTTCGCCCTTCAGTCGCCGCGCCAGCTCGGCGGCCAGCGCCGGGTGCGCGGCCTTGTACGACGCAAAGCGTGCGCTCCACGCTGCTTCGACTTCGATGCCTTTTTGCCTGGCATCCCACGCCGTGTAGGCCGGCTCGGGAATGACGAACGGTTCGTGCGTCCAACCGAGCGCGGCGCGCGTCAGCGCGACCTCTTCGGTGCCCAGAGCCTCGCCATGCGCCTTGGCGCTGCCGCTGCGGTTGGGCGAGCCGCGGCCGATGGTGGTGCGGGCGATGATCAGGGTCGGCTTGGTGGCACTCTTCCTGGCTTGCGAGATGGCCGCATCGACCGCCTCCACGTCATGGCCATCGATCGCACCGATGACCTGCCAGCCATAGGATTCGAAGCGCTTGGCCGTGTCTTCGATGAACCAGGGCTCGACGCGGCCGTCGATCGAAATGCCGTTGTGGTCGTAGAAGGCCACCAGCTTGTTCAGCTTCCATGCCGCGGCCAGGGCACAAGCCTCGTGGCTGACGCCTTCCATCAGGCAGCCGTCGCCGAGAAAGACATAGGTCTGGTGGTCCACCACCGCATGGCCCGGCCGGTTGAACTCATGGGCGAGCAGCTTTTCCGCCAGCGCCATGCCGACGGCGTTGGCGATGCCCTGGCCGAGCGGGCCGGTCGTCGTTTCCACGCCGGGCGTGAGGCCGACCTCGGGGTGGCCCGGTGTCTTGCTGTGCAGTTGGCGGAAGTTGCGCAGCTCGCTCATCGGCAGTTCATAGCCGGTGAGGTGCAGTAGCGCATACAGCAACATCGAGGCATGGCCATTGGAGAGCACGAATCGATCACGATCCGGCCAGCGCGGGTGCGCCGGGTTGTGCTTGAGGTGGCGGCCCCACAGCGCGACGGCGATCTCGGCCATGCCCATCGGCGCGCCGGGGTGGCCGCTGTTGGCCTGCTGCACGGCGTCCATCGCCAGGGCGCGGATCGCATTGGCCATCAGCGCCTCACGGCTGCTGTGGGTGAGCGCTGCGGGCGCGCTCTGTTCCGGAACGCGTGCGGAGTCGAGGCTGGACATGCTGGGGGTGCCGGTGGAGAGCGTCGGTGGAAGTCGCCGCGTTGCACGGCGCGCGAAGCACTGCATTTTATTCGCCATGCCGACCTACACTGGCGGCGGTGACCTCCCCCCTGCGTGCCCTGATCCTGGCCGCGGGTCGCGGCGAGCGCATGCGCCCGCTGACCGACCGCTGCCCCAAGCCCCTGCTGCCCGTGGGCGGCAAAGCGTTGATCGCGTGGCACCTCGAAGCGCTGGCCGCCGCAGGGGTGCGCGAGGTGGTGATCAACACGGCGTGGCTCGAAGCGCAGTTCCCGGCGACGCTCGGTGATGGCTCGCGCTGGGGCCTGTCGATCCGCTACTCGATGGAGCAGCGCGATCATGGCGGCGCGCTCGAAACCGCGGGGGGCATTGCCAAGGCGCTGCCGTGGCTGGCGCCGCCGGGGCAGGACAGCTTCTGGGTGGTCTCGGGCGATGTCTTCCTGCCGGGCTTTGCATTCAGCGCCGCCGATGCTGCGCGTTTTGCGGACAACAGCACCTTGGCCCATCTGTGGCTCGTGCCCAATGCGTCGCACCATCCGACGGGCGACTTCGGACTGGATGCCGAGACGGGTCTGGCGACGGCGACGGGCGCCCAGGCACACCTGGGCCAGCGTCGGCCTGTTTCGCGCGGCGATGTTCGACGGCGTTGCCGGCGACCGGCCGATGAAACTGCGCCCCTTGCTCGACGCTGCACTCGCGCAGGGCCGCCTCGGTGCGCAGCTCTGGCGCGGCCAGTGGGTCGATGTCGGCACCGCCGAGCGGCTGAAAGAAGCGCAGGCGATCGCTGCGCTGCCATGAAACGCGGCGCGCGACTCGTCGCTGCAGCCAGCGTGGTCTGGCTGGGTGCTTCGGCGCTGGCCATCGCCGCCGATTCGCACAGCGGCGCAGTGGCTGCCTTGCTGGCAGGCATGGTGCTGCTGGTCGCGGTGTGGCTGATGCTGCGCGCCACCGACAACGATCGCCAGCGCTGGCAGCACACGCTCGATGCCATGGAGGCCGGCATCGTGCTCTATGACGCCGACGACCGGCTGGTGCTGACCAACGCCGAGTTCCGCAAACTGTACCGGCTCGAGGATGGCGCGACGACACGCGGCATGCCGTTCGAGGAGCTGCTGCGCACGCGCGTGCTGAAGGGCCTGGTCCCCGAGGCCGTGGGCCGCGAAGAGTCATGGATCGCCGAGCGCCTGGCATCGCACCGCAACGATGCGGGGCGCACGTTCCTGCGCGAGATGGCCGACAGCCGCTGGCGCCGCATCACCGAGCAGCGCCTGCCCGACGGCAGCCGCTTGGGTTTCTCGATCGACATCACCGAGCTCGTCGAGAACCAACGCGCACTCGACGCCGCCCGCCATGATGCCGAGCGCGCACACCAGTTGCTTGCCGATGCGATCGAAGCCATGCCCGCTGCGGTCGAGATCTACGACCATGGCGACCGCCTCGTGCTCTTCAATCAGCGCATGCTGCAGCTGTATCCGCACATGCAGGGCCGGACCTTGCTTGGAGAGACCTTCGAAGCCCTGGCGCGCAACGCACTGGCCCAGGGCCAGGTTCCCGAAGCGATCGGTCAGGAGGAATTGTGGCTGGCCGAGCGCCTGCAGTCGCGCGGCCGGCTGCGTGAGCCTCGCTTGCAGCGCGCTGCCAGCGGCGCCTGGTACCAGATCTATGAAACGCCGATGCCGCGCGGCGGCCTCGTCACGGTGCGCGTGGATGCCTCGGAGATGGTGCGCACCCGGCAAGACCTCGAGGCCAGCCGCCTCGCCGCCGTTGCGGCGGCCAGCGCCCTGCGCCAGGCCAACGAGCAGCTCGAAGAACTCTCGGCCACCGACGCCCTGACCAGCCTGGCCAACCGCCGCCGCTTCGACGTCCGGCTGGCCGCAGGAGGTGCAGCGCTCGCACCGTCACGGCACGGCGCTGGCGCTGCTGATGATCGACATCGACCACTTCAAGCTCTACAACGACCTGCTCGGCCACCCGCAAGGCGACCAGGCGCTGCAAGCCGTGGCCGCCGCGCTGGCGCAGCAGGCGCGGCGACCCGGCGAGTTGGTGGCGCGCTACGGCGGCGAGGAGTTCGCGCTGCTGCTGCCGCATGCCAGCATCACCACCGCAGCCACGGTGGCCGAGCGCTGCAAGAGCGCGATGGCTACGCTGGCGTTGCCGCATGAGCGCTCGCCGACGGCCGCGTACCTGACGTTGTCGATCGGTTTGGCCCGGCTCGCGACCGATGAGCGCGAAGACGCCGACAGCCTGGTGCGCCGCGCCGACGCCGCGCTCTACGCCGCCAAGGCCGCCGGTCGCGCGCGTTGCGTGATCGATGAACGCTGAACGCTGAACCCTGGGAACCCCGCATGAAGGCCATCGAATTCTGGTTCGACCCGATCTCGCCATTTGCCTATCTGGCCTTCGAGCGCCTGCCGCAGGCGCTCGAAGACTGCACCTATGTCGTCGAGTACCGACCCGTGCTGTTCGCCGGGCTGCTCAACCACTGGGGGCAGAAGGGGCCGGCTGAAATCGAGCCCAAGCGCGCCTGGACCTTCCGTCATATTGCGTGGCTCGCGCACCAGCATGGCATTGCGTTGCAGATGCCGGCGCGGCATCCGTTCAATCCGTTGCCGCTGCTGCGCCTGGCACTGGCGGCCGGACCCAACCGGCGGGTCGTCGAAGCGCTGATGCAGCATGTGTGGCGCGGCGGCGGCGATCCGTCTGACGAATCGCGCCTGGCCGCATTGACCGCCGAACTCGCGCCGCAGCGCAGCGCCAGCATCGGACGAGGTCAAGGCCGAGCTGCGCGCCAACACCGATGAAGCGATTGCCCGCGGTGTCTTCGGCGTGCCGAGCTTCGAGCTCGACGGCAGGCTGTTCTGGGGCCTCGAAGCCTTGCCGATGCTGCGCGCCGCATTGCAAGACGACACCTGGTTCGACGGCGCGGATTGGGCAGCCGCAGGCCAGTCCCGACCCGGGCTGCAGCGGCGCCGCTGAAGTCGCTGGCGCGAGGGCAACGGCCGAAGGCCTGCCGCGTCTTTACGCGAGCGCTGATGCCGCCAACACGGCCGTGCCGTGATCGCGCGGCAGACGCGTCAGCGAACGCGCGAACTCGGCGGCATTGACGGCATGGCTGACCAGGAAACCCTGGAACTCGTCACAGTGGTGCGCCTTCAGGAAGCTGCGCTGGGCTTCGGTCTCGACACCTTCGGCGACCACCCGCAAGTTCAGGCTGTGCGCCATGGCGATGATGGCGGTGATGATGGCCGCGTCGTCAGGGTCGGTGGCGATGTCGCGCACGAACGACTGGTCGATCTTCAACGAGGCGATCGGCAGCCGCTTCAGGTAGCTCAGCGACGAATAGCCGGTACCGAAGTCGTCGATCGACAGCCTGACACCGAGCTCGGCCAGGCGTCGCGCATTGGCCAGGCTCAGCTCCGGGTCGTTCATCAGGATCGACTCGGTGACTTCGATCTCGAGCAGCGATGACGGCAGCGCGTGCTCGCGCAGCACGCGCTCGACGAGTTCGGGCAACGCCCGTTCGCGCAGATGCGGCGCGGCCAGGTTCACGGCCACCGGGATGGCACGCAGACCGCTGGCTTGCCAGGCCGCAATCTGCCGGCACACCGCGCCGATCACCCACTCGGCGATCGGGATCACCAGGTGCGCTTCTTCGGCCAGCGGAATGAACTCCTTGGGCGGCAACAGGCCGCGCTCCGGGTGCTGCCAGCGGATCAGTGCCTCGGCGCCGACGATGCGGCCCGTGGCCAGCTCGATGCGCGGCTGGTAGTGCAGCACGAACTCGTCGCGTTCGACGGCGTGGCGCAGCAGCGTCTCCATGTGCAGCCGCTCGCGGGCGCGGGCGTTCATCGAGCGGTCGTAGAACTGGAAGCCGCCACGGCCCGCTTCCTTGGCGCGGTACATCGCCGTGTCGGCGTTCATCAGCAGGGTTTCGATATCGTTGCCGTCGCCGGGGTAGGTGGCCACGCCGACGCTGCAACTCACGTACAGCTCGGTGCCTTGCACCATCACCGGCTCGGCCAGCGCATTGACCAGGCGGCGCGCCACCGAGCCGGTGACATGTTGCTCGACGTTGTTGAGCAACACGATGAACTCGTCGCCGCCCAGGCGCGCGATGGTATTGATGTCGTCGCCGAAGCTGCCGTGCGTCACGGAGTCGAGATCACGGATCGAGCTGGCCAGGCGCGCGCCGATCTGCTTGAGCAGTTCGTCGCCGGCGCCATGGCCGAGCGTGTCGTTGACGCGCTTGAAATCGTCGAGGTCGATGAACATGATCGCCAGCTGCTGGCCGTTGCGCTCGGCATGGGCCACGGCCTTGATCAACTGCTCGGTGAACAGCAGCCGGTTCGGCAGCCCTGTGAGCGTGTCGAAGTAGGCCAGGCGGCGCACCTGCTCCTCGGCATCCTTGCGCCGCGTGATGTCGTGCACCGCGCCGGCCAGGCGCAGCGCGCGGCCCTGCTCGTCCTGCTCGATGACTTCGACCTGCTGGTGCACATGGCGCAGCACGCCGCCGCGCTGCACGACGCGGTGCTCGATGGCGAAGTCATCGCCATTGGCGATGGCGCGCTCGCAAGCCTGGCGCACGCGCTCGATGTCTTCCTCATGCACCGTCGTCAGGAACTGGTCGTCTTCGAGTGCGCCGAGGCCGCTTTCGCGGCCGAAGATGCGCCACGCCTGCTCGGAGGCGCTGACTCGGCCCTGGCGCACGTCCCACTCCCAATCGCCCATCTCGCCGATGCGCTGCGCATTGGACAGGCGGCGCTGGTTCTGCTTGAGCTGGTTGATGGCGGCACTGGCGCGCAGCATGTAGCGCACGCGGTGCGACAGGATCGGCCAGTTGATCGGCTTGGTGATGAAGTCGGTGGCGCCGACCTCGAACGCACGCTCGATCGACTGCACGTCGTCCAGTCCCGTCATCATCACCACCGGCACGCGCTGGCCGCCGGGCAGCTTGCGCAGCTCGGCGCAGCAGGTGAAGCCGTCCATGACCGGCATGCTGACATCCATCAGCACCAGGTCGGGCAGGAGCTCGCGCATCGCCTCGAGGGCCTGCGCACCATCGGCGGCCTCGCTGGTCTCGAAGCCGGCGCGCATCAACGTGGCCTTTGTCAGGCGGCGGCCGCCAGCGTCGTCGTCGACGATCAGAACGCGATGGCGGTCGGTGATCATGCAGGTTGTCCTATCTCGGTTTGCAACAGCGGGCGAACGGCATCGACTTGCTGTTCGATCTCGCGCAGCAGCTGCGGCGCATCGGCGAGTTCACCGCTGCGGCCGATACGTTCGAGCTCGCGGCACAGCTTGACGACGCTGGTGGCGCCGACATTGCCGCTGGCGGACTTGAAGGCATGGGCGACGCGCGCCAGCTCGGCGGCGTCCTGGGCGCTGAGCGCCTTGCGCAGACCGTCCAGGTGGTGCGGGGTTTCTTCGAAGAAGATGCCGATGACCTCGGCCAGGATCGCGCCTTCACCGTCGTCGAGTTCGCGGATGCTGGCCAGCGCCTTGGCGTCCAGAGCCGCCGCAACCACCGCCACGGCCGGCGGCGGCTCGGTGGCCAGGGGCGCCGGATGCGTGCGCGGCGCATCGACCGAACCTTCAACGAGATGGGCTGGCAGCCAACGCGCCATCAACGCACCGACCTGGTTGCGCGTGTAGGGCTTGGCCAGGTAATCGTCCATGCCGGCCTCGATGCAGACTTCGGCATCGCCGACCAGCGCGTTGGCCGTCAGCGCGACGATCGGCAGGCGCTGCACGGTGCCACGCACCTGCTCCCAGGCGCGAATCTGGCGCGTCGCCTCGTAGCCGTCCATGACCGGCATCTGGCAATCCATCAGCACGATGTCGTAGCCACCACGCTGCACTGCGGCCAGCGCTTCCTGGCCGTTGGGCACGATGTCGAACTCGCAGCCGAGCGACTTCAGCATGTTGCGCGCCACGACCTGGTTGACACCGTTGTCCTCGGCCATCAGCACGCGCGCTCGCAGTTGCAGCGGCGCGCCGGGCGCCGCCAGCGGCGCGTCCGGCGCGGTGACGCCGCTGACGGCCTGCGCCAGCGCACGGTACAGCTCGTGGCGCCGTACCGGCTTGGACAGGTAGGCGCTGATCCCGGCCTCGCGCGCCCGGGCCAGCTCGTCGGTCGAGTGCAGCGAGGTCACCAGCACGATGCGCAGGTCGGCCAGCGCCGGATCGGCGCGCACAGCCGAGGCCAGCTGCAGGCCGTCCATGCGCGGCATCTTCATGTCGACGATCGCCAGTTCGTACGGGTTGCCATCTTGCGCCGCGCGGCGCAGCAACTCGAGCCCTTGCAGACCGTCACTGGCGCGCTCGCAACGCATGCCCACCGCCTGCGCGTGGTAGTCGAGAATCTCGGCATTGGTGGCGTTGTCGTCGACCACCAGCACGCGCCGGCCGGCGAGCTCACCCGGGTAAGGTACCGCGGGCAAGCTCTGCGCCTGCTGCAGCGGCAGCGTGAACCAGAAGTTCGAGCCCTGGGCCTCGGCACTGTCGACGCCGATCTCGCCGCCCATCAGGTCGACGAGGTGGCGGCTGATCGCCAGGCCGAGGCCGGTGCCGCCGAAGCGGCGAGTCGTCGAGCCGTCGGCCTGCGCGAACGGTGCGAACAGGCGCTGGATGGCGTCGGCGGCGATGCCGATGCCGGTGTCGCGCACGCTGACATGCAGGCGCTGGGCCGCGTCCTGGGCCACCGTGACGACGACTTCGCCGCTTTCGGTGAACTTGAGCGCGTTGCCGAGCAGGTTGGTCAGCACCTGGCGGAAGCGGTAGGGATCGCCGCGCACGGCCGCGGGCAGACGATCGTCGATGCGGCAGGCCAGTTCGAGCTTCTTGGCATGCGCGCGCGGCGCCATCAGCTGCACCACGTCCTCGACGGCCTGGTACAGATCGAAGTCCAGGACTTCGATCTCGAGCTTGCCGGCCTCGATCTTCGAGAAATCGAGGATGTCGTTGATGATCGACAGCAGCGTCTCGCCGGAGCTGCGCACGGTCTCGAGGAAGGGCCGCTGCTGGGCGTTGAGCGGCGTCTCGAGCAGCAGTTCGGTCAGGCCGAGCACGCCGTTCATCGGCGTGCGGATCTCGTGGCTCATGTTGGCCAGGAACTCCGACTTGGCCTTGCTCGCGTGTTCGGCCGCAGCCTTGGCCGCACGCAGTTCCTGCTCGCTGTGGCGCAGTGCCTGCTCGGCCTGCGCGCGTTGCGTGGTATCGAAGAACACGGTGTAGACGCCCACCACCTCGCCGGCGTCGTTGACGTCGGGTACGTGGCGGCCGGAATGCCACACCGGGTTGCCATGGCGGTCGGTGCGATGGCGCTCCAGCGGTACCGACTGCCCGGCCAGGGCCGCGCTCAGATGCGGCTCGATGCTTGCCCAGATCTCGTCGCCGACAACTTCGGGGACCCGCTTGCCGAGCACCTGTTCTTCGGTCCTGCCCAGCCAGATCTCCTGCGCGTGGTTGATGTACCGGTAGCGCCACTCGGCATCGATGTAGGACACCGTGACCGGGATCTGGTTCATGATCGAACGCAGCCGACGCTCCGAGCGCTGCGCGGTTTCGAGCGCCAACTGCTCTGCGCTGACGTCCATGGCCATCAAGCGGCAGCCGACGGCAGCGTCCTGCCCTTTGCTGGGCGACAGCAATTCGACCACCAGCGTCAACCCAGACCGGTCCGGCCGCGTCAAGGCGCAGTGCAAACGTCGCGCCTTGCCGGCCAGCGCATCGGCCACGGCCGCGCGCAACGACGCGGCCTCGGCGAAGCCGAACGCATCGGCCATCGGTTGGCCTTCGATGTCTCCAGCCGCCAGGCCCAACAAGTCGGCCAGTGCCGGGCTGACCTTCGTGCAATGGCCCCGCGCATCGATCGATGCGCCCAGGCCGTCGATAGGGACATACTCACTGGCCAGCGGCACCACGGCCACTTCTTCGGACCCGAGGTCGGCGCCGGCAGCCGCGCGCTGGCGCACGCCGCGCTGGTAGCGCCAGAACGCCACCAGCATCAGCAGCGCGCAGACCGAGGTCGGCAGCCCGGACAACAGGCCTTGCAGGCTCGGCACGATGCGGGCACCGACGTCAACGGCAACTGCTGTTGCAGCCAACAGCAGCATGGCGATGGCGGTCGGCGAGCGGCGGGCGGTCGACGGTTTCATGCGGCACACACCATGTTGTCGCGCTGCAGCAGCGCTGCGAGATCGAACTCGACGATGTCGGCGTTGCCTGGCGCTGCGCGCGGCTTGCCGCCGACCAATTCACCCAGCACGCGCGCCACCCCTTTGCTGCCCACCAGCAGGGGCCGCTCGGCCAAGCGCGGCAGCAGCGTCGTGGCCACGGCGTGACGGATGCGGCGCGTGAAGTCGGCATTGCTCTCGCCGCCGGGCGGCGTGACGCCGGCCTCGAGTTCAGCCTGCGTCTCGGCCAGCGGACGCCGGTTCCAATCGCCCAGGTGGCGCTCGTTGAACGCCGGCTCGATGACCGTGTCCACGCCATGCAGGTGGCGGGCGATGATCTCGGCCGTCTGGCGCGTGCGCTGCAGACCGCTGACGATGATGACGCCGATACGCGGCCGCATGGCCGCCAGGCGCGCGGCGGCCTGCGTGGCCTGGCGATGGCCGATGTCGATCAACGGCAGGTCGATGTCGCCGCCGCAGCGCAGATCCGCGGCGTTGAGTGCGGTGGCGCCATGACGCACGAAGAGCAGCGGCGGCGTCGGTGGGCAGGCGTTTGGATGATTCATGATGGCGGCGCTCAGCGCAGCTCCTGAAGCGGCGCAAAGCTGATCGGCGTTTGCGCATGACGGTCGCGCGCAGCTGCATGCAGCACGCTCCACTCGCCGTTCGGTCTCATGCGGCGCGCACAACCACTGGTGGATGAAATCGGATCTGGTTGCGGTCGGCGAGCAGCGGCGCGTGGCCGGTGTCGGGCAGGTGCATCAATGCGATCTGCTTGCCGCGCGACATGCGCCGTATCGTGGCGTCGAACAGGCAGTCGGACTGCAGACCGTGGACCAACAGCATCGGACAGCGCACATTGCGCCATTGCTTCCATTGCAGCAGGCTGCGTTGTGCGTCGCGCCGATAGGCCTGCAGCGCGCGCACGTCGTGGCGGTAGATGCGGCCGCTCTCTTCGTCGGACCAGCGGGTCTGGTGGAAGGTCAGGTTGAACCGGATATCGTCGCTCACCGGGCCGTCGTTCTTCTGCGAAGCGCCGACGCGGCGCAGCATGTCGGACGGATCGCGAAACACGTAGTGGCGCGCCAGCGTGTCGGCGCGGCGGCGGCGGCGGCGCGCCGGGATGTGCGGTCCGACGTCGTTGAGGATCAGGCGCTCGATCAGCTTGGGGTGGCGTGACGCCAGCTCGATGGACGCGCTGCCGCCCAGCGACGAGCCGAGCACGATCACCGGCTTGCCGCCGAGGTGCATGATCATCTGGCGCAACTGCTCGGCATAGGTCGCCAGCGAGTAGTCGCCCTCGGCGGCCAGCCAGCCCGAGCGGCCGCGGCCGACCCAGTCGATGCAGATCATGCGGAATTTGTCGGCCAGGTCGGAGGCCAGGTAGTTGAAGCGCATGGCCACGCTGGCCACGCCGCCGCAGCAGATGACGATCGGCGCGTCGGCGGGGCCCCAGTCGGCGTAGGCCACGCTGACGTGATACGGGCGCTTCAGCCGCCGTGCCGTGCCGGGCTGCAAACGTGTCGGATGCACGTAGTCGAAGTGGCCCAGTTTGTATTGACCGCGAAACCGGCCCACCACCTGGCTGGCCACGGCAAGGTATTCGTTCCAGCTGTTCAATACGCGGCGGCGGCCGTGCACCGGCGGCTCCCAGGCCGGGTCGAACAGGGGCGCAGGCACGGTATCACCGGCGATGTCGTCGCGGGCCAACCTCAGCACGTTCGTGGCCGCGTTCACGGACGGCCTCCGGCTTGGCCATGGCACATCGTACGTCTGGCCAACGCAACCGACTCCCTCGCAGCACGGCGTACCGGCTTGTTATTCGAAAACATTCTTGATGGCTCAAGAGAAACAACGCGGCGAGTATGTGCGGAACCAGTATCGGCTTCAGTTCATTTGTTCACGCATCGCAGGTACTCGTTTGAGCACGCTGCAAAGCGCTCGCTAAAGTTCTCGTCTGAAGCAGTTTGGATCAACCTGTCGTGCCTTGCACATGTTGTGCGGCGGCGACCCAATGACAATGGCCAGAACAAAACCTCAGTTGATCGTAGTCGCCGTGCTGGTGTGTCTATTCGCCGTGGGCATGGCGGGTTTCCTGAACTTTTTCAAGTACCGCAGCAACGCCGAGCGCATCATCACCGAGCGCCTGGTGGTCACCGGCAGCTCGATCAACAACAGTATTCAATCCTCGCTGGCGCTGGGCCTGCAGTTCTCCGACCTCGGCACGCTGCCGGAGACGCTGGAACGCGAACGCGCCACCGACGACCTGATCCTGTCGATCGAAGTCTTTGACGTCGACGGCAAGCCGCTGTACAGCACCGACCGCCTGCGCGCGGCGCGCAACGTGCCCGCACCCTGGATCGCCGCGGCACACCAGGCAGCCGGCGAAGACTGGTTCGTGAAGAACGGCACCGAGTCGGCCGCCGGCATCGCCGTCCAGAACAACTTCGGACTGGCGATCGGCTACCTGGCGCTGCGCTACTCGGAAGAGCAGGTCAGCAACTCGACGATGGCCGTCGCGCGCCAACTGGCCTTGTCGGCCTTTGCCGTGTTTGTCGGCTCCGCAGCGTTGGCGTCGTGCCTGCTGGTCTGGGTGATGAATCGCCTGACGCGCGACTTCGACGCCGTCGAAAAGGCTCTGCACACGCGCGAAGGCTCGCGCTTGTCACCTGCCGTGCAAAAGGGCCCGTTCGGGCGCGCGCTGCGGCGCTTCTTCGAAACCGTGCGCCAGGCCGAAACCGAACTCGCGCAGCTGCGCGGCGAACTGGATCGGGGAGCCCCAAGATGAGCCAGACCTATCTGCGCAGCATCTACCTGCGCCTGGCTGGCGTGGTGATGCTCGTCGTCGTCGCTGGCGCTGGCTGCCAGCGCCTACCTGTCGCACCGCGCCTTCGAGGCGGCCCTGGCGCCGGAGATGGCCAAGAAGGTGGCCAGCGGTGGCGCTTCAGCGCGTGCGCTGGTCCTGAAAGCGATGGAGAACAACATCGCCTTTCGAGAGATCTACGGCATCGAGCAGACCTTCGACGAATTGAAGCGCTCGATTCCCGACGTCGCCTACGTCGCCGTGACCGACCCGCAGGGCGGCGTGCTCTACCAACGCTTCACGGCCCCTGCCGGCGCCAACGACTACTTCCGCACGCCGACGGTCCTGGCGGCGCTGGCGACGCCGGACTTCTGGCCGCCGGCCGTGCGGATGGGCGACCAGTACGTGGTCTCGATGCCGATCGTCAAGCAGCAACTGCCGGTGGGCATGATGCACATCGGCGTCTCCGTCGACTTCGTCGATCGCATCATCCTCGACATGCTGTTCGATGTTCTGGTCGTGCTGGTGGTGGCCCTGTTCTTCACCCTCGAGCTGCTCAACTTCATGGCCGGCAGCAAACTCGAAACCGCGCTGCAGTCACTCGGCGAAACCATCGAGCGCGGCGCCTCGGGCGACTTCACGCCGATGCGCACGCGCGGCTCCTCGACGCCGTTCGGCGGCGTGTTGAGCTTGCTCGAAGAGGCGCGCTCACGAGTCAACACCGCCTTCGCCTTGCTGGCGCGCGACATCGATGCCGGCCGGCGTGGGCCTGCGCACGAACGGCCGCCGGGCCTGGCCGCCGCACAAAGCGGCCTGCAGGCGCTGGCGCGGCGCTATCGATTCGGACCGGGCGACGACTCGGCACGCAACAACGACGGCCAGCTGGCCAAGATCCGCGCGCCGCTGTTCGTCTTCATCCTCGCCGAGGAACTGACAAGGCCGTTCCTGCCGGGCTACATCAAGGGCCTGCTGGTGTCGGTTCCCGGGCTCGCACCGGAGGTCGTGGTCGGTCTGCCGATCGCGCTGTTCATGCTGATCGTCGCCCTCGGCCAGCCGTTCCTCGGCGCCTACGCGCAGCGCGTCGGCAACCGCCACGCGATGTTGGTGGGCGCCAGTGTGGCCGCGCTCGGCTTCCTGGCCAGCGCGTTTGCCGGCAGCGTGCTCGACCTGCTGTTGTGGCGCTCGATGTGCGCGCTCGGCTACGGCCTGGTCTTCGTGGCCGCACAAGGCCATGTGCTCGAACACACGACGACGGCCAACCGGGCACGCAGCTTCGCGCTGTTCATCGGCGCCATCATGGTGGCCACGGTCTGTGGACCGTCGATCGGCGGCATCCTGGCCGACAACATCGGCGAGCGCTGGACGCTCGGTGTGGCCGCCTTGCTGGCGATCGGCTCGATGGGCGCGATCCGCCTGCTGCCGCGCCAGGATCCGTCCGTCACGGCGGCGCAAAGCGAGGCCAGGCCGCCGAAGCTGCGCGAGATCGTGTCGCTGCTGGTCAACAAGCGCTTCATGACCGTGACCGGTCTGGCAGCGATTCCCGCAAAGATCCTGCTCACCGGCGTCTGCTTTTATCTGGTGCCGCTGTACGTGCTGTCGCTGGGCAGCACGCAATCGGTGATCGGCCGCATCCTGATGCTCTACGGCGTGGTCATGGTCGTCATCATGCCGATCGCCGCGTCCATCGCCGTCAACCGCGAGCGCATGGAGTTGCTCGTCGGTGCGGGCCTGCTGCTGTCGGGCATCGGCACGCTGCTGCTGATGGCAGGCAGCCACGTCGGCTGGATCTTTGCCGCGGTGTTCCTGATCGGCCTCGGCCAGTCGCTGTCGATCGCCGCTCAGAGCGCGCTCGTGCGCGAGCACTGCGACGTCGAGGTCAGCACGATGGGCGAGCACGCGGTGTATGGCGTCTACCGGCTGCTCGAACGCCTGGGCAATGCGCTCGGGCCGATGCTGGCCGCCCTGCTGCTGATGGCCTTCGGCTATCGCACCGGTTTCGTTGCCACCGGCAGTGTCGTTGCGCTGTGTGGCATTGCTTTTATCGTGGCCACGCGCCGTTCCCAGGCCCAACCGGCCCTTGCACCCGTTTAGTTAGACAAGGATGGATTCCATGGACAAGCTCACCACCCGCCGCCAATGGCTCGCCGCCGCGCTTGCCGGCAGCCTGGCACCCACCGTGCTGGCCCAGACCGGCGCAACGTCAACGGCAGCAGCAGCGGCCAAGCGGCCGGCCGCCCCAACCAAACCGCTGCGCATCTACGCGATCACCTTCCGCGGCATGACGGAAGTCGAGAAGGGCTTCGAGGAGTACTTCACCTCGCGCAAGATCCCGGTGCAGATTTCCTGGCGCGACCTGAACCGCGATGCGACGCGCATGCCGGCCTTCATCGACGAGATCCGCAGCACCCGGCCTGACATCATCTACACCTGGGGCACGTCGGTGACTTTGGGTGTGCTCGGGCCCTACGACGCGGTCGATCCGGCCAAGCACATCACCGACATCCCGGTGGTCTTCACGTTGGTGGCGTCGCCGACGCTGGCCAAGATCGTTCCGGAAAACGGCGCCATACGCAAAGGCGTCACCGGCGTCATCCATGTCGCACCGGTGTCGGCGCAGATTCAGGCGATGGCAGCGTACCGGCCGTTCCAGAAGCTGGGCGTTCTGTACACGCCGACCGAGAAGAACTCCGTGGTCGTGCTCGACGAGATCCGCCAGATCGGCCGCGAGCGCGTCTTCGACACCATCTCGCGCACCTTCCGCCTGGACGCGCAGCGCAAGGTCACCGCCGACGGCGCGGCCGAACTGGTGCGCGAGTTGAAGGAGGCCGGCGCACAGTGGCTGTACCTGCCGCCGGACAGCTTCCTGGGCACGCTGGCCCAGGACGTCATCATTCCGACGGCGATGGAAGTCGGCTTGCCGACGTTCGCTTCGACCGAGCAGCTGATGCAGGCCGGTGCGCTGTCGGGCCTGGTCAGCCGCTATCACAGCGTCGGCCAGTTCACAGCGCACAAGGTCGAGCAGATCCTGATCGGCAAGACGGCGCCCGAGGCGGTGCCGATCGAGACGCTGAAGCGCTTCTCGTACCAGATCCGCATCAGCGCGGCCGAGAAGCTGAAGCTGCCGCCGCCGCTGCCGATGTTCAACTACGCCGAAATCCTCAACGACGCGCCCGTCGCCCAGTAGTTGACTCGCCCGCCGAGCGGTTTCGTCGCTCGGCCTCTGGGCGCCGGGCTACCCGTTCGCGCGCTGGGACAGGATCTCGAAGGCCGGCAGCGTCTTGCCTTCGAGCACTTCGAGAAACGCGCCGCCGCCGGTGGAGATGTAGCCGATGTCTTTCTCGATGCCGTACTTGGCGATCGCGGCCAGCGTGTCGCCGCCACCGGCAATCGAGAACGCGCTGCTGTCCGCAATCGCGCGCGCAACGCTTTCTGTGCCTTTGGCAAAGGCGTTGAACTCGAACACGCCGACGGGTCCATTCCAGACGATCGTGCCCGCGGCCTTCAGCTGCTCGGCCAGCACGGCAGCTGTCTGCGGTCCGATGTCGAGAATCATGTCGTCGGCAGCCACATCCTGGGCCGCCTTCACCGTGGCCGCAGCGTCGGCCTTGAACTCCTTGGCGCAGACCACGTCGGTCGGTATGGGCACCGCTGCACCCCGGGCGGCCATCGCCGCGATCACGGCTTTGGCATCACCCACCAGATCGGCCTCGGCCAGGCTCTTGCCGATCGGCAGCCCCGCCGCCAGCATGAAGGTGTTGGCGATACCGCCGCCAACGATCAAGCCATCGACCTTGCTGGCCAGGCTCTGCAGGATCGTCAGCTTGGTGCTGACCTTGGAGCCGGCGACGATGGCCAGCAGCGGCCGCTTCGGTTGCGCCAACGCCTTGCCGATGGCGTCGATCTCGGCGGCCAGCAGCGGGCCGGCGCAGGCCACCTTGGCGAACTGCGCAATGCCGTAAGTCGATGCCTCGGCGCGGTGCGCGGTGCCGAAGGCGTCGTGGACGAAGACGTCGCACAACGCCGCCATCTTCCTGGCCAGCGCTTCGTCGTTCTTCTTCTCGCCCTTGTTGACGCGGCAGTTTTCGAGCAGCACCACATCGCCCGGCTGCACGTCCACGCCATCGACCCAGTTGGCCTTGAGCGGCACGCTGCGGCCCAGCAGTTCACCGAGTCGCGCCGCCACAGGCGCCAGCGAATCGGCGGGCTTGAACTCGCCCTCGGTCGGGCGGCCGAGGTGCGAGGTCACCATGACCGCAGCGCCGGCGTCGAGGGCCATGCGGATGCAGGGCACCGAAGCGCGGATGCGCGTGTCCTCGGTGATCCTGCCGCTGTCGTCTTGCGGCACGTTCAGATCGGCACGGATGAAGACGCGCTGGCCGCGAACGCGACCCTGCGCCACCAGGTCGGAAAAGCGAAGGATGTTCATGGGTGCATTCTAGGAATCACCAGCCAAGACCCAATTTGAGCGTGAGCAACACCGCGGTGCCCGACACGATCGTGCCCAGGATATCGCGTCGCCAAAAATAGTAGGCCGTGGCCGCTGCAACGGCCGGCAGGCGCGCGTCCTGCCAAGTCGTGATGAGCTGGCCGTTCGTCATCAGCACTTCGGGCGCGACGACCGCGACCAGGGCGGCCAGGGGCGCATGGCGCAGGCCCTGCTGCAACCATGCCGGCAGCGGCACCTCGCGCTCGGGGATCAGGAACAGGCCTCGTGTCAGCAACGTGAGCACGGCCAGGCCGACAATGGCGATCACGCTCTCGAATAGCGTCATGTCTTGTCCCTGGCCAGTCCGGCACCCGGCGGCGTCATGCGGTCGAGAAACAAGCCGACGGCCACTGCCGCCGCAATCGCCACGACGATGTTGAGCTTCAATGGCAAGGCATAAGCGGCCACCGCAGCGCAAGCAGCGACGGCCGCCGCGATCCATGTGGCGCGGTCACGCAGCATCGAATACGTGATGCCCAGCAGTGCCAACGTACCTGCAAACCCAATGCCCCATGAGGTCGGGATGCGATCGGCCAGCAGCAGGCCCACCAGGGCCGGCACCTGCCACGCCGTCCAGTTGCAGGCCGCACCGCCCCAGAAGTACGGCACCTGTTCGGGCGCAGGCGTGGGCTCGGGAAAGCGCCGCAAGAACAGCACGTAGTTGAGATCGGCCGCGAAATAGGCCATGCGCAAGCGCTGCGCGCGCGGCAATTGCCCGAAGTAGCGCCGCCAACCGGCGCTGAAGATGGCGAAGCGCATGTTGATGCACAGCGCCGTGGCCCAGATCACCCACAGCGGAGCGCCACTGACCAGCAGCGGCAAGGCCGCCAGTTGTGCGCTGCCGGCAAAGACAATCAG
Source organism: uncultured beta proteobacterium (assembly GCA_963706685.1). Taxonomy (GTDB): domain Bacteria; phylum Pseudomonadota; class Gammaproteobacteria; order Burkholderiales; family Burkholderiaceae_C; genus CADEEN01. The sequence continues at coordinate 35,099 of CAVPMY010000008.1, read as the reverse complement.
CGACATCAGCACGGCGAGAGGCAGCGGCAGGCCACTCTTGGCCATGGCCACGCCGGTCACCAGGCCCCAGGCGCCGATGCCCAGCGCGGTACCCGTCATCTCGCGCGCGCCGCGCGCAAACTCGGGGTGGCGCCACAACGGCGCCGCCTCCGTGTCAGTCGTACTCATGCGGGGATTGTCCCCGCATGAGATAGCGTCAATCCGCCAGGACGAAGGTGACTTTGAGAATCACCTTGTAGCCGGTGACCTTGCCCTTGTCGACGGTCACCTCCTGGTCCTTGACCCAGGCACCCTTGACGTTTTTCAGGGTCTTGTTGGCCCGGGCCACGCCCAGCGTCACGGCGTCTTCGAAGCTCTTCTTGCTGATGCTGGAAATCTCGGTGATGCGGGCAACGGTCATTGCAGAGCACTCCTGTAGCTGTTGTAGGGCCGGCCAGTGTGCCGTTGCCCCGCCCGATGCTCAAGCAGTATTTGTGACCACGCGGATGAACACCGTATGTCCAGGCGTTGCCAGAGCGTTGACGCAGGCCTCAGGAGTGGGACTTCTTGGCTTTGGTGCGTTTGGCGACAGCAGCCTCGTCGGCGGCCGCAGGAGACTCGGTCTGCGCCGAGGTCTCTGCGGGTGCCGGACCGGCTTGTGGCGCAACCGCTTCAACCTTGTTGTCGCGCATGTAGTCGTTCATTTCGCGCCAGCCGGCAAAGACCGCGGCCTTGTCGGCGCGCTTGTTGAGTGCAAAGCAGTCTTCGATGGCCCGGCCCGCGTGGCGGCAGGCGCCGCCGATGGCCTTGCCTTCGGCTTCCTTGCGGGCGGCCACGGCCTCGGCCGACTCGCCGCCGAAGTCGCACGCCGACAGCCCTAACGCCATGGCGAGTGCAGCGATTGGAACGAATGGGCGAAACATGATGGGCTCGGCAGGTTGGTGCCTTGTTGTCGGCTCGAACCGGCCCGACTTGAGGCCAATGCGTCACTTGGAAGAACGTGCAGCGAGCCACGCTGCCGCCGTTTGTCGCCGTCCGCCGGAACGCTGAACTTCCAGCAGTTCAAGCGCGTCATGGCCGCAGGCAACGACAGCGCGCGAGCCGTCGATCATCAGCGTTCCTGGGTCGGCAGCAACGTACCCAGCAACGCGGGCTTTCCAAACTTTGAGCATGTCACCGTCACACTCGAGAAAGTGACATCCCGGCTGTGGATCGAAGGCCCGGATGCGGCGCTCGATCTGCGCTGCCGGGTCTCGCCAATCGATGCGCGCCTCGGCCTTGTCGATCTTGTGGGCATAAGTCACGCCGGCCTCGGGCTGGCGGCGCGGCACGACGATGCCACGATCTGCGTCGTCGAGCGCGCGGACGATCAGCCGCCAACCAAGCTCGGCCAGTTTGTCATGCAACGTCGCGGTGGTGTCGTCTGCAGCAATCGGCAGCGTTTCAGCCAGCAGCATGTCGCCGCTGTCCAGGCCGGCATCCATCTGCATGATGGTGATGCCGGTTTGCGTGTCGCCGGCTTCGATGGCGCGTTGGATCGGCGCCGCACCGCGCCAGCGCGGCAGCAGCGAGGCGTGGATGTTGATGCAGCCCAGCCGCGGCAGCACCAGCATCCAGGGCGGCAGGATGAGTCCGTAGGCGGCGACGACGATCACGTCGGGCCGCGCCGCCTCGAGCGCCGCGCGCGCGGCCAACGCGTCCGCGGTGAACTTGCCGTCCAGCTTCAGGCTGCGCGGCTGCGCGACCATGACCCCGTGCTGCTGGGCCAGTCGCTTGACCGCCGAGGCCTGCAATTTCAGGCCGCGTCCTGCCGGACGATCGGGCTGCGTCAGCACCAGGGCCACATCAAAGCGCGCCTCGATGAGGCTGCGCAGCGCCACGGCTGCGAACTCGGGCGTGCCGGCAAAGACGACGCGAAAACCGGCCACTGGGCAGTGCTCTAGAACCGCCGCGCCGTCTCAGCGTGCTGCCCCTGCTCCTCGCGCGTCTTCTTCAGCATCTTGGTCTTGATGCGATCGCGCTTGAGCGGGCTCAGGTACTCGACAAACACCTTGCCCATCAGGTGGTCCATCTCGTGCTGAATGCACACCGCTTCGAGGCCCTCGACGTCGACTTCATAAGAAGCACCGTCGCGGCCGAGCGCGCGCACGGTGACACGCGCATGGCGAGACACCTTGTCGTAAATCTGCGGCACCGACAAACAACCCTCTTCGCTGAGCATCATCTCCTCGCTCAGTGCAACCAGCTCGGGGTTGATGAGCACGCGCGGCGCATCGCGGGCCTCGGACGTGTCCATGACGATCACGCGCTCGTGCACATCGACCTGCGTGGCCGCCAGGCCGACGCCGTCATTGACATACATCGTCTCGAGCAGATCGTCGACGAGGCGTCGGATGCGCTCGTCGACCGCAGTAACCGGCTTGGCCACGGTGTGCAGACGGGTGTCGGGGTAGCGCAGGATAGACAGCTGGGACATGATTCGTGAAAGGTGACACAACGGCGCCGCGCTGCACTGTCCACGAGGGCAGTTTCGTTGCGGCATCAATGGTTTGGGGGCAGAATCTGCCAAACCAAGTGAGCATTGTGCCGAGCCGGTGAAGAGCCGCCGGCCGATGGCTCGAAGACCTGATAAACGCGGCCAGATTGTCTCAAACGCGGTCGCCGCGGCCCCGGGAGCCCCATTGATCATGATTCGACGCCACGTACAGCGCCACGCCACCTCGTTGATCGCCAGTGCGCTGGCTCTGGCCTGCGGCAGCGCGATCGCACAGAACTATCCGATCACGCCCCAGCAGCGCGCGACGGCGCAGCAAACGGCACAGGCCGGCGTGCCGATCGAAGACCTGTCGCCCAATGCGCCGGACAGCCACACCGTCAAGCGCGGCGACACGCTATGGGACATCTCCAAGCTGTTCCTGAAGAGCCCGTGGCGCTGGCCGCAGCTGTGGGGCATGAATCTCGAGCAGATCCGGAACCCGCACCTGATCTACCCCGGCCAGGTGCTGGTGCTCGACAAGTCGGGTGGCCGTGCCCGCCTGCGCATGGCCAGCGGCGAGTTGCCCACCGGCACCGTCAAACTGTCTCCACGCGCGCGCGCCGAGGATGCCGGCGACTCGGCCATCCCGACCATTCCTCTGAGCCTGATTGCGCCCTTCCTCAACGAGGCCGTGGTCTTCACCGCCGATGAATTGGCCAACGCACCGCGCATCGTCGCTGCGCCCGAAAGCCGCGTCATGATGGGCCGTGGCGACCGCGCCTACGTGCGTGGCGAACTCGGCGGCATTGCCGACTGGAGCGTGTTCCGCCAGGCCACACCCCTGCTCGATCCAACGACCCAGGAGGTGCTGGGCTACGAAGCGAGGTTTGTCGGCACCGCCGCCTATGTCCGCGAAGGCAGCTCGGCTGTCGTCGCCGACGCCAAGGGCATCGACACGCTGTTCGGGCGCAGCACGACCCGAGTTGCCGTGCCAGCCACCTTCGAGATCCTCAACGTGAAGGAAGAAGTGGGCGTGGGCGATCGCCTGGCAGTCACGCCAACGCGTGACTTCTCCAGCTTCACCCCGCGCGCACCGTCGAGTGCGACATCGGGCCAGGTGGTGAAGGTTTACGGCGACGCCTTGATCGCCGGCCAGAACCAGGTCGTGGCCATCAATCGTGGCGCGCGCGACGGCATCGAGCGCGGCCATGTGCTGGCTGTGCTGCGTGACGGCGAACATGTGCTCGACCGCACCAACGCTCGGCCGGAGGAGATCAAGCTGCCCGACGAGCGCCACGGCCTGATGTTCGTCTTCCGAACTTTCGAGCGCGTCTCCTATGCGCTGTTGCTGCAGGTCCAGCAGCCGGTCCAGGCCGGCGACCGGTTCACGCAGCCGTAAAGGTGCCTCAGCCCGCTGGTTGATGGGTGGCTGCCACTGACGACCTGGACGCCTGGCTGCGCCTGCTGCGCACGCCGGGCATCGGTCGCGCATCAGCGCGCCGCTTGCTTGCGGCCTGCGGGTCGCCGCAAGCCGTCTTCGATGCCAATCCTGCAACCTGGCATGAACTCGTCGGCACCGACGCGGCGTCCGCACTGCAAGAGCTGCCGCCGCAGCACGATGAGCGGTTGGCCGCCACACGCACCTGGCTGGACGGCAGCGATGAGCGCCATGTAGTCGCGCTCGGCGACGCCACCTACCCGTCGTTGCTGCTTGAAACCGCCGATCCGCCGCTGCTGCTGTACGCACAAGGCCGCATCGAGCTGATGCTGGCCGCATCGGTGGCCGTCGTCGGCAGCCGCAACCCGACGGCGCAGGGCAGCGACAACGCACGTGCATTCTCCAAGCATCTGTCGCAAGCCGGACTCGCCGTGGTCTCCGGGATGGCGCTCGGCATCGACGGCGCGGCCCATGAGGGAGCGCTGGCCGGTCTCGGCAGCACGATCGCGGTGATGGGCACCGGTGCCGACCGCATCTACCCGGCGCGCCATCGCGACCTGGCACACCGCATCGCGGCCGAGGGCCTGCTGCTCACCGAGTTCGAGCTCGGCGTGCCGCCGCTGGCGGAGAATTTTCCGCAGCGCAACCGCATCATTGCCGGCCTGTCCCGCGGCACGCTGGTGGTCGAAGCCGCGTTGCCGTCGGGTTCGCTGTCGACCGCGCGCGCAGCACTCGATGCCGGACGCGAAGTCTTCGCGATTCCCGGCTCAATCCACTCGCCGCAATCGCGTGGCTGCCATGCGTTGATCAAACAGGGGGCCAAGTTGGTCGAATCGGCCGAAGACATCACCAGCGAGCTGCACTGGCCAGCCGGCCAGACGGCACGCGTCCCGGCAGGGCCCGAGGCGAACACCGACTCGCCGCTGCTGCAGGCGCTCGGCCACGAGCCGGCCACCCTCGACGCGCTCGGCGCACGCACCGGCATGAGCGCGGCCAGCCTCAATGCCCAGTTGCTCGAACTCGAACTCGACGGCCGCGTGGCGCGCCTGCCCGGCGGGCTGTTCCAGCGCCGCGGCGCGGCATAGACAACACCCGGACCGCGATCAAGCGCGCTGCGATATAGTGAATTGCAATATGTTCGACGTGCTGGTTTACCTCTACGAAACCTACTGGCGACCCGACGCCTGCCCCGACCATGCCCAGCTCGCGCGCAAGCTGTCGGCGGCGGGATTCGAGAGCGACGAGATCCAGGAAGCGCTGGTCTGGCTCGACGGCCTGGCCGGCGCCGCCCAGAGCTACAGCGGTCAACAAAGCGCCGATGCGGTGCGGGTGTACTCCGCCGCCGAACATGAACGCCTGGGCGAAGAGTCGATCGGCTTTGTCAGCTTTCTCGAGTCGGCCGGCGTATTGCCGCCGCCGATGCGCGAAATGGTGGTCGACCGCGCGATGGCCGTCGGCGCCAATCCGATCGATCTCGAAGACCTCAAGGTCATTGTGTTGATGGTCTTCTGGAGCCTGGGTGAAGAGCCCGACGCGCTGATCCTCGACGAGCTGTTCGTCACGCCCGAAGAACGCGTAGTGCATTAGAGGAAAACACGGCCTGCCGGCCGTGCTTGGCAGCTTTCTCAGTTCAACAACCTTGCCGGGTCGGCGTCGATCTTGGCCAGTGCCGTGCGCGTGGCCCGCACCGTCAAGGCCTCTTCCTGCGCCGGCAGCAGCAGCCCGGCTTGCAGGTACGACGCCAGGCGGTTCTGCTCGAACAGCAGGCAGCGCCCGGTGGTGGTGACGAACAAGGACAGGTGGCGGCGCGCACCCTGCCAGGCCAGTTGCACTGCCATCGTCGTCGCCTGGTACTCGAGCATGTACCAGCTGCCCACTTGCAGCTCCTTGGCCCACGACAGCATGGCCGGCGTCGGCATCGAACCGCCTTCGCCGATCACTTCGAGGGCATTCTTGTCCTCGCCGGAGATGTCGAGCATCAGCGTCTCGTCGAGTTCCACGTCATTGGCATCGGGCAGCATCTCCTCCAATGCCTCGAGGCGCTCGCGCAGTTCCTCGAAGCGCTCGGGCGGGATGGCGGCGGCTTTGGCGTTGAAAGCCGCTGCCAGGGACTCGTTGAGGGCCCGGATGTGCTCGTCTCGCTTTTCGCCGGACACGCCGGCCGACTCCATGCCGTCGCGCAGTTTCTTCAGCAACGGCGGCAATTTACGGATCACCTCGGCGCGCTCTTCGCGCGTCACCTTGGCGCCAGCCGACCAGACCAGATCGACGGCCGCGGCGCGCACGCTCTTGGTGGCGTCGCTGTGCGCACCGTTGCGCAGCGCGGTCATTGCCATGACGTCGGCCCAGACCTGGAACAGGAACTGGCGTACGCCCTCTTGCACCGGCACTTCATTGAGCAGCTTGCGCAATTCGATCGTGTACTGGATGGCCAGCGTCTCGCGTTGCTCGACCTGCTGAGCCAGCGACACGCCCTTCTTGGTGACCTCGTTTTCGCTCTTGAAGTAGTTTTCGAGAAAGCGCTCGAATTCGGTGAGCACGGTCTGGAAGACGCGCCGCCCGGTGTCCGGATAGGCCTCGACCACCTGGACCACGCGCCTGATCTCGCCCTCGAGCGCGCCGGCTATGACCGCGGCCGTGCTCTCGAAGCCCATCACGCACGCTCCCATGCGATCGATCAGACGCCGCGCCGGATGGTCGATGGTGGCAAAGAAATCCGGCTCGCCGACAGCCACACGCAGCACCGGCATCTGCAGGCGCGCGAACCAGACGCGCAGCGCCGGCGGGATGCGCTCCTCGGTGAGGATGCTCTGGAACAGCAGGGCGACGATCTCGATCGTCGCCCGCTCGGCGGGCGTCTCGGCGGCACGCTTGAGCGCCTGCTTGCGCGCCTGCAACTCCTCGAGCAAGGCCGGCGAGACGGTCGGCGCCTGGGGATCCTTGCCGGCACCGGCTTCCAGACGGCGCTGCACGCCTTGCTGCGCATGACTGATGGCACTCGACAGCGCCGGCGACACCGTGCGCGTGCCGACGTTGGTCGTCTCGGCAAAGGACGGCACCTGGCGCTCGATCATGCGGTTCAGGCGTTGCAGCACGGCCGAGGCGTTGTCGGCCACGCCACTTGCCGCCGCGACCGCAGCACCGCTGCGTGTCATCAGCCGCGTCTCTTCACTGACGATGCCGGAGTAGCCGGTGGTCACGGCCCCGCCGCGCGTGCGCCGGATCAGCGGGCGCAGGTCGATCTCGGCCAGCACGCGGTTCTCGACGAGCATGCTGTTGGCTTCATGGTAGGCCTCCTGGGCCAGGGTCGCCAGTTCCTCGTTGAGTACCGGCTGCACGTCGCGCAGCGAGGCATCCGGCAGACCGGCATCGGACCAGGCATCGACCACGACGCGCGCCAGCACATGGGCGCGCAACAGGTCGTTGACCTCCAGCTCCTCGCGCCGCTCCAGCAAGGCCACGCGGGCACGCAGATCGTTGAACTCGGTGCCCGCGCGATCCATGATGGCCAGCGCCAGGCGCGAGGTCGTGATCTCGCGCTCGATGGTCACGTCGTCGACCAGCGACAGTTTCTTGTTTTCCCCCGTCTTGGGCGACTTGCCGCCGGCCGCCGAAGACGCCGTACCCAGGTGCAGTGCGTCCTGCAGCGACGCCACCATGCCTTTGTGCCAGCCCTGCCCGCGCTGGCGCAGATCGGCCACCAGATCGCGGATGCGCTGCAACTGCCAGCTGTCGGCGGTGGTGGCGGCAGTGCGTTCGGGCGATGCGGCCCAGTTGGCGACGAAGTTGATCAGCGCCGGCAGGCCCTTGACCAGCTCCTCGGTGTACACGCGCCGCGCCTGGTAGGCCAAGCTGGCTGCATCGCCGACAGTCGCCATGGGTGCGTGTTATTGGGAGGAAGAAGAGGGGCTTGGGTGTTGCGCTGACTCTACACCAGCCCCCTCTTTTTCAGACCACGGCGCCGGCGTTGGGGTCGTTCGGATCGCCGCCCTTTGCGGAAGCCTTCACGAGGTCTTCGCGTTTGACCCGCAGCCACATGACGATGGCGGCGGCCACGAAGACCGAGGAATAGATGCCGAACAGGATGCCGATGGTCAGCGCCAGGGCAAAGTAGTGCAGCGTTGGCCCGCCCCAGATCAGCATCGCGCCGACCATCATCAGCGTCGAGCCGTGGGTGATGATGGTGCGGCTGATGGTCGAGGTGATGGCATGGTCGATGACCTGCGGCGTATCAAGCTTGCGCCAGCGCCGGAAGGTTTCGCGGATGCGGTCGAAGATGACCACCGATTCGTTGACCGAGTAGCCCAGCACCGCCAGCACCGCCGCCAGCACCGGCAGCGAGAACTCCCATTGGAAGTAAGCAAAGAAGCCGAGGATGATGACCACGTCGTGCAGGTTGGCGAAGATGCCGGCCACCGAAAACTTCCATTCGAAGCGCAGGGCCAGGTAGATCATGATGCCGATGACCGTGACCACGAGCGCGAGCGCCCCATCGAGCGCCAGTTCCTCGCCGACCGTCGGGCCGACGAATTCGGTGCGCGAGAGCTTCACCGGCTCGGCCTCGCCGGCGACGCAAGCCTTGCGCTGCACCTGCTCGCCCTGGGGCGTGGTGTATTGCTTGTCGACCACCGTACCGGCCTCGGCCTTGCACAGTTCGGCGAAGACGCTCAGCGCGACCTCGTCCTGCTTGACGCCGCCACGCAGAGGCAGGCGGATCAAGACATCGCGCGAGGTGCCGAAGTTCTGCACCTGCACTTCGCCGAAACCGAGCGCTTCGATGGTGGCGCGCGTCTTGCCGATATCGGCCGCCTGCGCGTACTCGACCTCCATCACCGTGCCGCCGGTGAATTCGATCGACGGATTCAATCCTCGCGTGGCGAGGAAGAACACCGCGGCCAGAAAGGTCATGAACGAGATCGCATTGAGCACCAGCGCGTGGCGCATGAACGGGATGTCGCGGCTGATTCTGAAGAACTCCATGACCTAAGCCTCCGGGGTCACGGCAGTGCCGGCGGCAGCCGCCGGCCTCCACACCTGCCCGATCGAGACGCTCTTCAACTTCTTCTGCCGTCCATACCAGAGGTTGACCAGGCCGCGCGAGAACACGACCGCGGAGAACATCGAGGTCATGATGCCCAGGCAGTGCACGACGGCAAAGCCCTTCACCGGCCCGGAGCCGAAGGCGAACAGCGCCAGGCCGGCGATCAAGGTCGTGACGTTGGAGTCCAGGATCGTGCCCCAGGCCCGCTCGTAGCCGGTCTGGATCGCCATCTGCGCGCTGATGCCGGAGCGCAGCTCCTCGCGCACACGCTCGTTGATCAGCACGTTGGCGTCGATCGCCATGCCCAGCGTCAATGCGATGGCGGCGATGCCGGGCAACGTCAGCGTGGCCTGCAGCATCGACAGCAGCGCCACCAGCAGCGCCAGGTTGAAGGCCAGCGCCAGCGTCGAGAAGACGCCGAACAGCAGGTAGTAGGCGCACATGAAGACGGCGATCGCGGCAAAGCCGTACTTGACGCTGGCAAAGCCCTTGTTGATATTCTCGGCGCCCAGGCTGGGGCCGATCGTGCGCTCTTCGATGATCTCCATCGGTGCGGCCAGCGAACCGGCGCGCAGCAACAGCGCCGTGTCATTGGCTTCCTGCGTCGACATGCGGCCCGAGATCTGGAAGCGCGCACCGAGCTCGCTGCGGATGACCGGCGCCGTGATGACCTCGCCCTTGCCCTTCTCGATGAGCAGGATGGCCATGCGTTTGCCGACGTTTTCGCGGCTGACATCGCGCATGATGCGTGCGCCCTTGGCATCCACGGTCAGGTCGACCTTGGGTTCCTGGTTCTGCGTGTCGATGCCGGCCTGGGCGTCGGTCAGGTTGTCGCCGGTGAGGATCACCTGGCGCTTCAGGATCAGCGGCGCGCCGCCGCGCTCGACATAGCGTTCGGCGCCGAACGGCACCGGCCCGGTGCCTGCCGCCGCGGCGCCGGCCTCGGCGCTGTCGTCGACCAGGCGCATCTCCAGCGTCGCCGTGCGGCCGATGATGTCCTTGGCCTTGGCGGTGTCTTGCACGCCCGGCAATTGAACGACGATGCGGTCGATGCCCTGCTGCTGGATCACCGGCTCGGAGACCGCGAGTTCGTTGACGCGGTTGTGCAGCGTCGTGATGTTCTGCTTGACCGCCTGGTCCTGGATGCGCCGTCCCGCCTCGGGCTTGAGCGTGCCGACGAGCTTGACGCCGTCGCCGTCCGCGCTGTCGAGCCAGGCCATGTCGGCGAGGTTGTCGACAAGCTGGTTGCGCGCCGCATCGGCGGTCGCCTTGTCGCGCAAACTCACCTCGACCGAATTGCCGTCGCGCGTGACCGCGGCGCGGATGCTCTTGTCGCGCAGCAGCGTGCGCGCGTCACCGGCCAGGACCTCGGCCTTCTTGGTCAGCGCCGCCTTCATGTCGACCTGCATCAGGAAGTGCACGCCGCCGCGCAGGTCGAGCCCCAGGTACATCGGCAGCGCGCGCACGCTGGCCATCCACTTCGGCGAGCGCGAAACCAGGTTCAGCGCAACGATGTAGGGCGCGTCGCTGGGGTCGCTGATCAGCGCCTTGCTGATCGCCTCGCGCGCCTTGAACTGCGTGTCGGTGTCGGCAAAACGCGCCCGCACCGAGGTGCCGTCGAGGGCGACGAAGTCGGCGTTGATGTTGGCTGCTTTCAGCGCGTCCTGCACACGGCCGACCAGCGCCGAGTCGACCTTCACCGTCGGCTTGGCCGACGAGACCTGCACGGCCGGCGACTCGCCGAAAAAGTTCGGCGCCGTATAGAGCACACCAACCACGAGCGCGACCAGGATGATCGCGTACTTCCACCAGGGATATCGGTTCACGTTTGGCTTGAGGGTGTCTACTTGATCGTGCCCTTGGGCAGCACCTGAACGATCGCCGTGCGCTGCACCATCAATTCACCATTGCCGGCTTCGATGGTGACGTAGGACTCGCTGAGCTTGCTGACCTTGCCGAGCAGCCCACCGGCGGTGACGACCTCGTCACCCTTGGCCAGGGCCTCGATCAAGGCCTTGTGTTCCTTCTGGCGCTTCATCTGCGGACGGATCATGATGAAGTACAGCACCACGAACATCAACACCAGCGGCAGCAGCGTGAAGAGGGTGCTTTCGGTGCCACCCGCTGCGGGCGCGGGTGCGGTTTGGGCATGGGCAGTGGAGATGAACACGGGTCGATCCTTGTGAGTCAGCGAGGGATGCGGCAGGGGCGGCCGCCGGATGGCACGTTCGCACGTTTGCAAGAGCAGCGGCGGCAGGCCTCGGCCGCGCAGCCGTTGTGCCAAAAAGGGCTGGTGATTCTAGACCAGTGACGGCGTACGGCTACGATAGCCCTGGCCATGAAGACGCTTCGCATCGCCGTCATCGGCGCCGGCCCGGTGGGCCTGGCGCTGTCGCTGCTGGCCGCGCGTCAACTGCCTGGCGCACAGATCACGCTGTTCGATGCGCGGCCTGCCGATCGCGATCTCTCGTCCGACCCACGCACCCTGGCGTTGTCGATCGGCAGCATCCAGTTGCTCGAGCGGCTACAGGCCTGGGACGGCATACATGCCGAGCCGATTCGCGAGGTCTGGGTGTCGCAGCAATCGCCGGTGCTCGCCGTGCCGGGCTGGCTCGGCGAACCGAACGTGCGCCTGACCGCCCTCGACATGGCGCTGCCGATGCTGGGCGCCGTGCTCGGTTACGGCGCGCTGGTGGGGCCGCTGCAGCGCGCCTGGGAAGCCGACGCAGCAGGCGAGCCGGCGCGGCTGGTCAGCCGATTCGGCACGCCGGTCCAGGCGCTCAAGGATCTGGTCGATGGTGTCGAGATCGATGCAGGCGTCGCCGAAGCCTTCGATCTGGCGGTGATTGCCGAAGGCGGTGTCTTTGGTGAGCAACAGGCACTGGCCGACCTCGCCAGCGATTACCGGCAGGACGCCTGGGTTGGCACGGTGTCGATCGACGGCGGCCGTCCGGGTGTCGCGGTCGAGCGCTTCACGCACCACGGCCCGGCCGCTCTGCTGCCCCTGCCGTCCTCCGCCGCGGGGCCCCGGAAAGCTGCGCTCGTCTGGTGCGTGCCGCGCGACGACGACCCGGTGCGCGACCTCGACGACACGCAGCGCCTGGCCGTGCTCAACACGGTCTTCGAGCCTGGCATCGGCCGCATCAGCGGCATTTCGCCGCTGAAACGTTTTGCGCTCGGCCTGTCTGCACAGCGCAGCCAGGTGCGCAGGCGACAGGTGCGCATCGGCAATGCCGCGCAGACGCTGCACCCGGTGGCCGGCCAGGGCCTCAATCTCGGCCTGCGTGACGCCTTTGCCTTGGCCGGCGCGCTGCGCGATGCCTGCGATCGCAGCACCGCAGCGCCGACGATCGACGGTGCGCTGTCTCGTGTGGCCTGGCAGCGCGCCCCCGACCGTTGGGCGCTGATCGCCGCTACTGATTTCCTGGCCCGCAGTTTCACCTGGAACGCACCGGGCATCGACACGCTGCGCGGCGTCGGACTGGCGGTGCTGAACAAGCTGCCGTGGGCCAAGAACGCACTGGCGAGGCAGATGATGTTCGGCAGGAGATGACTACAACCTGCGGTGCTGCAGCGCCGGCAACTGCCGCCGCACCTGCGCCAATCTGCGGCCATCGATTTCGGCAACGACCACGCCCTCGCCCTCGGGCAGCACGGCAATCACCTCACCCCACGGATCGACCACCATGCTATGGCCCCAGGTGCGGCGGCCGTTCTCGTGCCTGCCGCCCTGTGCGGCGGCGATCACGTAGCACTGGTTCTCGACCGCACGCGCGCGCAGCAGCAACTCCCAATGCGCGCGCCCGGTCGTGTAGGTGAAGGCGGACGGCACGCTCAACACGTCGCATGGCGGCGCGCACAAGGCGCGGTAGAGCTCAGGAAAACGCAGGTCGTAGCAGACCGACAAGCCGACGCGCAGCGCGCCGGCCTGCACCACCACCGGCTCGCTGCCGGCATCGAGCACGCGCGCCTCGTCATAACTCTCGCGCTCGGTCTCGAAGCGAAAGAGGTGGATCTTGTCGTAGCGAGCGGCCAGCGCGCCGTCGGGCGCATAGACACAGCAGGCGTTGAGCACACGCTGCGCCGTCTGGCCGCGCAGCGGCAGCGTGCCGCCGATCAGCCACAGGTCATGTTGCTTCGCCTGCTGGGCCAGGAACGATTGGACCGGCCCGTCGCCTGGCGCTTCGGCGTGGTCGAGCTTGGCGCTGTCGCTGTGGCCCATCAGGCAGAAATACTCGGGCAGCGATACCAGTTGCGCGCCCTGTTGCGCGGCCTGCGAGATCAGCCGCGCGGCCGTCTCGAGGTTGCGCCCGACGTCGGGCGTGGAAACGGTTTGCAGGGCAGCGATCTTCATTTCCGGCCTTTCACGATGGCGGCTTCGGCGCCGAGGCCGCAGCGGGCGCAGACGCGGGCGGGTCGAAATCGGGCAGCGGCGCATTGAGCGCTCGCTCGACGCGCTCGACCTGCGGTTCGGCCCAGCTGCCCTTGACGGTGAATTCACGCGTACTCGCCGCCATCAGCGGGCGGCGCAGGAACATTTGGGCGAGGAAGGTGCCCAAGCCGACGGCAGGATTGATGGCGGCATAGGCCAGCGATGCGGTACCGGCATTGATCTCGGGCACGACGATGACGCGCAGGTCCTGCGTTTCGCGCTGCAGGTCGGCGCTGCCTTCCATCAGCACGGCGGCCTGAACACCGCGCAGGCGCAGGTTGCGCGTCGTGGCCACGCCGTCGTCGATGGTGACGTCGCCGCCGACGTTGTCGAACGCGAAACCCTCCTGGAAGACGTCGCGAAAGTCGAGCGCGAGACGGCGCGGCAGCGACTGCAGGCTGAGTACCGAGAACAGCCGTGCAGCCCCCGGCCCGGCCTTGAGGAATTGGCCGTTGTCCAGGGCGACGTTCAAATTGCCGTCGAGGCTGGGCACATGAAAGGCGAGCGGCGATCCGGCCCACGACACTTGGCCGGCCACGCGTCCCTTGCCGCCGCGCAAGGTGCCGGCAAATCCGAAGCGCTCCAGGAAGGCGCCGCTGTCGGCCAGGTCGAGCTTGAAGTCCATCACCATGCGCGGCGAGGCGCCGGCTTGCCACTGTCCGCTGCCGGTGAGCTGCGCTTCGGGGTTGGTCAATGCCAGGCGATTGAGGTGCCACTCGCGCGCGCCGCGGCTCACGCCCTCGACTTCGACGCGGCCAAGTTTTTTTCCGCGCAGCTCGAAGTTGTCGATCACGATGTCGAGCGTCGGCACGGCATCGGGCGCTTCGGCCAGCAGGTCTTCGACGGTGCTGGCTTCGGCCGGCGGCAGGGCCAATCGCGACAGGCGGGCGTAGACACGACCCGGATTGGCCGCGCCCGAACTGGCGCGGTATTCGACATAGCCACCGAGTTGGTCGGCATCGACGCTGCCGCGCCAGGTGCCGTCGGCGCTGTTCTGGCTGACGCCGAGGACCAGGTTGTTCAGTCGCCTGCCGCCGGAGGCGACCGATTGGGCGCGCAGTGCAACCACGCGAGGCAGGTAGCCGCCGTCGTGGGCCACAGTGCCGGCGGGCGCCGCGGCCGCTCCTGGGCGAGGCGCGCCGTCGAACACGGCTTGCCAGGCGTCGACGTCGACGGCCGGCAGCGCCAGCACCGCCTGCACGCCGCGTTCGGGCAGCGACGGCGCCGATTCCAGCACGCCGATCGCGCCGCGCGTCACCACTGGCACGCCGTCCTGGCGCGCCAGATCGCGCTGGTAATGCGCGGACAGCACGCTGCCGAGTTCGACGCGCAGGTTGTCGCGCAGCGGTCCGTCGGCCGCGAGGCGTGTTTCGACGCGCAGGGGCCACGCCGCATCGGCGGGTTTGGTCAGCGGTGCCGGCAAGTTCAATGCCAGACCGGTCAACGGGCTGGTCAGCGTGAACTCGCTCTTGCCGCGCACGAAACCCAGTGCCAGGCGGTACGGCGTTTGCCCACTGGCCGATGCAGCCAGCCGCGCCAGCGCACCGAACTCGGGGGCGCCGCGCAGCGCTTCGGCGGTGGCCACGCCCTGTCCGTTGAAGCGCAGGCCACCGTCTTGCTGCGTGCCGCCGTCGAATGTGGCCTCGCCGCCCATCACCCTGGCGCTCGCACCGAAGACGTTGAAACCGCGGCGGGTGAAGCTGACACGCGCCTTGGCCGCCGCCAACAGCGGCGTCTGGCGCGTCAGGCGCACGTCGTTGCCGCCGAGCATCACCGTGCCTTGCACGCTGCTGCGCTCGAGGTCGGCGATGGGCAGCTCGAGGGCGAGCTTGAGCTCGGCCGCGCCGCTGGCCGTGGCCTCGCGCAAGGTGTCGCTCGTCCAGCCGCCAACCGGCGAGTTGTTGACATAGCGCAGCAGGTCCGCCGCCGGGCCGCGGGCCTCGCCTTCGATCTTCAGCACGGGTTTCTTGAGCTCGCCGATGCCGCCGTTGACCTTGGCCAGCTCGAGCCCCCACAAGCGCGCCTGCGCGTTGCGAATCACCATGGCATTGCGGTCGAAGACGAGCTCGCCGGCGACGCGCGAAAACGCCGGCCATGGCGATGGCTCGGCGTCCTGGCCGGGCACGTAGGCCAGTTCGACATCTTCGACGCGCGCAACGATGCGGAACTCGCCGCTGGGCACGACCGGTTGGCTTTGCCCCGGCGGCGTGTAGGGCACGAACGGAAAGTCGAACAGGTCGCCCTTGACGGTGAACGCCGCGCTGGTGATGCGGCCGTCGCGCACGGCCTGCTCGACATAGCGCCGCGCGCTTTCGGGCAGGCCCAGGGGCAGGTAACGCGACACCGCCTCGGCGCGGCCGCGCGTGAGTTGCGCTGACAGCTCGAGCTGGCCCGGGAAACGCCCTGCACGCGCGAACCCGGCGCCGGCGCCACTGCGCCAGACGGCCCTCGTCAGCTGGCCTTGGGCATCGGCATTGGCGAACTTGGTGTCGGTCAGCGTGACTTCGACGACCGGCAGCGTGCCCGCAGCGCTTTGAGGCGTGATGCGCCAGGCCAGTCGCGTGCCGAAGCTGTCGAACGCCACCTCGGGACGCTCGAACATGCCGGGAACGATCAGCGCGCCCTTGTCCAGCGCGAGCTGCGCGCGACCACCCGTGTCGCTGGCCTCGATCTCGAGCGTGGCGTTTCGCCAGCCCGGCCGGCCGAGATGATGGCCCTCGGTCGCGGCCTGGGCCGCGATCGACAAGCCGCTCGCCCGCGTCTTGATCTGGTAGCTGCGCGGCGCATCCAAGGGCCCGTCCCAGCGCGCACTGAGGTCGCGGACCTGGCCGCTGGGCGCCAATTCGGCGAGCAGCTTGTTGACAGCCTCGCCGAGCGGCAGTTGCGCGGCCAGCGTGGCCAAAGCACCGAGGTCGAGGCGGTCGGCGCTGAACTCGCCGCCGTCGAAAGCCATCGCCGCAGGCGAGTCGTTGGCCGCCGCAGGTGAAGCGCTCGATGCGGTCGCCGAGGCGGCGCTGGCCGCAGGCCCGCCGGCGGGCGCGCCTTGCGGGCCGCGCAACACGAGGTTCCAGCGCGTGGCCGGCCAATCGATGCTGCCGCTGGCAAAGGCCAGGCGATCGGCCGTGAAACGCAGCGCGGGCCCGTCGCGGGCAGCGCGCAGGCGAGCCTCAAAGCGCTCGAGCGGCAGTGCCTGCGTGGTCCGGCCGGGAAACCGCAAGGCCACTTGGCGCAGCGCCACGTCGGCCTCGGTCGACCGCCACTGTCCATCGACGACCTCGAACCAGGCGCGCAACGCGCCTTCGCCATGAACGACGTCCACTTCCTGCGGCGGAAGCCAGGGCCGCAGCGCGGCCGCATCAGCGTGCGGCAACTCGACATACGCCGTGCCGCTCCAGCGCCGCCAGTCACTGCGTTGCGCGAGCAGCGGCTGGCGAAAATCGCCACGCAGGCTGAAGCGCTGGCCGACGGCCGCCGGTGGCGTGGCGTCAAATCGCAGCTCGTGTCGGGCCAGGCCATTGCGCAGCACCAGGTCCACGGCCGAGAGTTCCAGCGGCGGCGCCGCCTGCTGTTCATCGATCCAGCGCACGCTGCCGTTGCGCACAGCGATCTCGCGCTGCGCCAACAGCCATTCGGTGCCGGCGCCTTCGCCGTCGTCGGCCGGCGTGCCGACACGGACCTCGATGCCGGCGATGAAGATGCGCCCCTCACGGTCGCGCCGCACTTCGAGTGCCGCGCCATCGACGTGCAGTTGTTCGAAGCGCAGCTGCCAGCCGAGCAGCGAGCGCGCCGACAGGGTGGCATGGATCTTGGGCAGTCGCAGGGCTTCTCCAGCGGCGCCGGCACGCGGCGCCAGCACCACGTCGTCGAGTTCGATCAGCGGCATCCAGCCGCTCGATTGCACTTGGATGGCGCCGATGGTCACGGGCACGCCCAGGGCCGCCGAAGCGCGCTGCTCGATTTGTGGCTTCCACTGGCCGACGCGCGGCACAATGCCCCACTGCAGAGTCAGCCAAGCCAGCAGCAATAAGCTCCACGCTGCGACAAGGGCTGTAAAGCCAACCCGCCAGGCCAGCCGCCATCCGCGATGACGGCGGCGCTCAGGGCGTGGCGGCGGTGCGTCGGGAGCTTGAAGTGTGGAGGACACGAAGTTGAGTCAGCAGGCGATGGCAAACATGACAGCGCGCGCGGCGCGTGCATCGAGATCAAGTCTTGCAACGCCTGGCCAGCCCTCTTCGAGGACATGCGCAGATCAATCTAGCACACGCTTTTGCCGTGTCTAGGACGTAGCAAGACGTGACGACGGAAACCTCCCCAGGCGCGTCGACGACGGCCGATGCCGAGCACAGCCGCTTCGTGCAACGCGTGCGGCGCCGCTACGGCGAGCTGTTGCCGTTGCTGGCGCCCGGCGCGCCCGACGCGGCATCGATCGCTGAACTGATCGACACGCTGTCGGGGCAGGGCCAGCCTTTGCCGGCGGCGTTGCGGATTGCCCGTCACCTGGTCATCGAACGCCTGGCGGTGATCGATGTCGAGCAGGGCGCCCCGCTGGCGGACGTGACGTCGGCGATGACGTCATTGGCCGAAGCGGCGCTGCAGGCCGCACTGGCACAGGCCCTGCAAGACGTGGCCCTGCGGCACGGCGTGGCGCGCACGGCGGCGGGCGCGCCGATCGAGCTGTGGATTGTCGGCATGGGCAAGCTCGGCGCCCGCGAGCTGAACGTGTCGTCGGACATCGACCTGGTGTATGTCTATGAGGACGATGGTCACACCGATGGCGCCGACAGCATCTCCGCACACGAGTATTTCTCGAAGGTCGCCCGCAACCTGTACACGCTGATCGGCGACGCCACCGACGACGGCTTTGTCTTCCGGGTCGACCTGGCGCTGCGCCCGAACGGCAACTCAGGGCCGCCGGTGGTCAGTCTGGCGATGCTCGAAGAGTACTTGCAGACGCAGGGCCGCGAGTGGGAGCGCTTTGCGTGGCTGAAAAGCCGCGTCGTCGCGCCACGCGAGGCCGTGACGAGCGGCCGCGCGCTGGCCTTGCGCTCGCTGATCACGCCCTTTGTCTATCGGCGCTACCTCGACTATGGCGTTTTCGAAGGCCTGCGCCAGTTGCACGCCAAGATTCGCGAAGAAGCGCAGCGCCGCGCGGCCGGACGGCCCGAGCGCAGCAACGACGTGAAGCTGTCGCGCGGCGGCATCCGCGAGATCGAATTCATCGTGCAGTTGCTGCTCGTCGTGCGAGGCGGCCAGTTCCCCGAGATCCGCACGCGCTCGACCATCAAGGCCTTGCATCGCCTGGCCGCGCGCGGCCTGATGACGCCCGCCACTGCCGAACGGCTGGACGAGGCCTACACCTTCTTGCGCCGGATCGAGCACCGCATCCAGTACCTGGACGACCAGCAAACGCATCTGCTGCCCGCCGCCGACGCCGACCTGGGGTGGATCGCGCGCTCGCTGGGCCTGAGTTGCAACCCCGAGGCCTGCGAGCTGATCGACCTGCTGGGCGCGGTTCGCGAGTTGGTGGCCACCGAATTCGACGCCCTGCTGAATGAAGGCCGCGGCGTCGCCGGCAACGACGGCGCCAAAGGCGGCTGCAAGGCCTGTGGTCCGGCTCCGCTGCCGATCGACAGCGAGCAGTTTCTCGATCGCCTGCCGGCGGCGATGGCCGAGCGCGCGCGGCTCTGGGCTGACAACGCGCGCGTGCAATCGCTGCGCGATATCAGCAAGCAGCGCTTGGCGCGCCTGGTGCAGCGCGCTGCCCAGGGCGTGGCGCAAGGCCATTGCAGCCAGGACGCGGCACTGCGCTTCATCGACTGGGTCGAACCGCTGCTGCAGCGAGAGAGCTACCTGGCTTTGTTGGTCGAGCGGCCCGAAGTGCAGCAGCGCCTGCTGCGCCTGCTCGGACTGGCGCGCTGGCCGATGCGCTACCTGATGCAGCACCCCGGGGTGATCGACGAACTGGCCGACGCGCGCATGGTCGCCGGGCGCTTCGATCGCGCCGAGCTCATGACCGAGCTCGATGAGCGCCATGCGGCCTGGGAGCGCTCGGGCGAAGCCGGCGAAGAAGCGCTGCTCGACACCTTGCGCCGCGCCCACCATGCCGAGGTCTTCCGCACGCTGGTGCGCGATGTCGAGGGGCGCTTGACCGTCGAGCAGGTGGCCGACGATCTGTCGGCACTGGCCGACGCCACGCTCGAATGCTCGCTGCGCTGGGCCTGGACGCACCTCAAACAGCGCCACCGCGAGCAGCCGCAGTTTGCGATCGTGGCCTACGGCAAGCTCGGCGGCAAGGAACTCGGGTACGGCAGCGACCTCGATCTCGTCTTCGTCTTCGACGAACAAGACGAAGGCGACGCCGACCGCGCCTTCGAAACCTATGGCGCCTTCGTGCGCCGCCTCATCACCTGGCTGACGGTGCGCACCGCGTCGGGCGAGCTGTTCGATATCGACACGGCCTTGCGTCCCAACGGCAACTCCGGATTGCTCGTCACCTCGATCTCGGCGTTCGAGCAGTACCAACGTGGCCGCGGCAGCAATACGGCCTGGACCTGGGAGCATCAGGCGCTGACGCGCGCGCGCTGCTGCACCGGGCCGCCGGCGTTGGCCGCGCGCATCGAGGCGCTGCGCAGGGATGTGCTGGCCGCGCCGCGCGACGTCGCCGCGCTGCGCAGCGAAGTGCTGACGATGCGCGAGAAGGTACGCGCAGCGCGGCCGGTGAAGGCAGGGCTGTTCGACGTCAAGCACAGCGCAGGCGGCATGATGGATGCCGAGTTCGTGGTGCAGTTTCTGGTCCTCGCCCATTCGTCGGCGCACCCGGGCCTGCTCGACAACGTCGGCAACATCGCCCTCCTGCTGCGCGCGGAAGGTGCTGCGCTGCTGCCCGGCGGTGTCGGCACAGCCGCCGCCGACGCCTACCGCGAGCTGCGCCGGGCGCAACACCGTGCGCGGCTCGACGAGCAGCCGACGCAGTTCCCCGCGGACACGCTGGCCGCGCAGCGCGATGCGGTGTTGGCGCTCTGGCGCGCCGTGTTTGCGTGACGCGTCTGAGGCGCGGCTCGGCACTGTGGCTGGGCATGACGGCGGCGCTGGCCACGCTGGCCGTCGTGCTCTGGTTCGCACCGCGCGAGGCGCTCGACTGGCAACCGGCGCGGGTGCTCGGCCAGCCGTGGCGGGCCTGGAGCGCAGCGTTCGTGCATTGGACGCCATGGCATCTGAGCGCCAACCTGGTCGGCTGCGCGGTGGTGGCAGCGTTTGGAGTTGCCGCGCGTGTGCCGGCGCGTGCCACCGCCGCCTGGCTCGTCGCCTGGCCGATCTCGCACGCTGCGCTGGCGATGCAGCCTGCGCTGGCGAGCTACGGCGGCCTGTCGGGCGTGCTGCATGCCGGCGTGGCGATTGCCGCGTGGCACCTGCTGCGCCATGACGTCGGTGCCCGACGCTGGGTCGGCACGGCGGTGATGGCCGGCCTGGTGATCAAGCTGTTGCTGGAAAGGCCGTGGGGCGCGCCGGTTCAGATCGTCGCTGGCTGGGACTTCCGCATCGCCCCTCTGGCGCATGCGACGGGTGCCGTCGCCGGCGCGGTCTGCGCGGCGCTGGCCGATGTCTGGCGCCGGCGACAATCGGATGACGTTCAAGGAGGCAGGACATGACCCTCACGCTGTGCGGCTTTGCGCTGTCGAACTACTACAACAAGGTCAAGCTGGTGCTGCTCGAAAAGGGCCTGGCCTTCGAAGAGCACTGCCTGAGCTCGAACATGCTGAAGACCGACGAGGTGCTGGCCGAGTCGCCGCTGGGCAAGATTCCATATCTGCGCACCGCCGCAGGGCACGCTGTGCGAGAGCCAGGTGATCGTCGACTACCTCGAAGCAGCTCGCACCCGACGCCCCCGCTGCTGCCGGCCGACGCCTGGGCGGCCGCCAAGGTGCGCGAGCTGTGCACCTTCCTCGACCTGCACCTGGAACTGGTGGCGCGCGAGCTCTATGGGCAGGCCTTCTTCGGCGGCACGGTCAGCGAGGCGCACGCAGGCACGCGTGCGCAAGCTGCTGACAAGAACATCGCCGGCTTCAAGCGCCTGGCGCAGCTTTGGCCCCTATGTCGCCGGCGACCGCTTCACGCTGGCCGACTGCTGCGGCCTATGTGCACCTGCCGCTGGTCGCGATGGCGCAGCAAGCGGTGCTGCGGCGAGGACCTGCTGGCTGCGCCGGCCTCGACTGGAAGGCCTACGTCGAGGCTGGTCGGCGAGCGCCCGAGCGCGCAGCGTGTCGATGCCGACCGCAAGGCCGACCGAGGCGCGATCGGCAGGCGCGCAGCTGCGACGCGCATCAGGCAGTGCCAGTCGCCGGCGCTGCGGCGCGCCAGCGTTGCGCCAACTCCTTGCGGTAGCGGTTGAGCTCCTGCACGCTGGCGAAGCTGCGCTCCATCAGCAGCGACAGGTTGTGCAGGATGCGCTCGACGACCTTGCTCTCCCACACCGCGTCGAACTGGATCTGCTTGTCCAGCCAGTGCTCGAGCCACTCGCGGGTTGGGCAGGCGGCTCTGGATGGTGTCGCGCGGGAACAGCGTCTGCGTTGACGTGCAGGTTGGTCGGGTGCAGCGCCTGCGCGGTGCGGCGCGCGCTGGCCATCAGCACGCCGACCTTGGCGAAGGCGGCGCGCGCCTCGTCGCCGAAGCTTGTTCAGCGCGCGCTTCATGTAGCGCAGGTAGGCGCCGCCGTGGCGCGCCTCGTCGCGCGCCAGGGTCTCGTAGATGGCCTTGATGACCGGCTCGCTGTGCCACTCGGCGGCGCGGCGGTACCAGTGGTTGAGCCGGATCTCGCCGCAGAAATGCAGCATCAGCGTCTCCAGCGCCGGCGCCGGGTCGAACTCGAAGCGCACCGCGTGCAGTTCGTCTTCGGTCGGCACGAGGTCGGGGCGGAAGCGCCGCAGGTACTCCATCAGCACCAGCGAGTGCTTCTGCTCCTCGAAGAACCAGACGCTCATGAAGGCCGAGAAGTCGCTGTCGTCGCGGTTGTCGCGCAGGAACATCTCGGTGGCCGGCAGCGCCGCCCACTCGGTGATGGCGTTCATCTTGATCGTCTGCGCCTGCTCGTCGCTGAGCGCGGCTGGCGTCGAAGCGGTCCCACGGAATGTCGGTGTCCATGTTCCAGCGCACGGCTTCGAGCTGCTTGAACAGTTCGGGGTAGAGCATGAAGCTTCCTTCCTCGTGACGGCGCGATTCTAGGCAGTCTGCGCGGGCATGGCGCTCGCCAGCCGGTGCTGATCGGGCAGGCACATCACCTGGGGTGTTGCCGATGCCAGGCAGCCAGCGCCGTTGCCACCTGCTGCAGCGACGGACATCACGTCGCACACCGGCGATCGCACGGCGCTGCAGCACCGGCGCGCTGCCGCCGGCCCACAGGTCGATGGCCGGCGGCAGCTTGGCGCGCAATTCGGCCAGGCCGTCGATGATGGTGTTGGGGTTGGTGCAGCCGGTGTAGCCGAGCGCAACGATGTCGACGTCGAATGCTGTGGCTGCGCGCACGATGTCCCAGACCGGCGTCTGCACGCCGAGCGACACGCAGTGACAACCTTCGAGCGCCAGCACCGCTTCGGCCATCAGCAGGCCCAGACCGTGCGGCTCGCCGGTGCACCGTGGCCAGCAGCACGCGCGGCCGCGCGACACCGGCCGGGGGCAGGTGGTGCAGCGCATTGCGCAGAACCACCTGCACCGACTCGGTATAGACATGCTCCTGGTAGACCTCGAGCTGGCCATGCATCCAGGCCTCGCCCACTTGCACGTTGAGCGGCGCCACGACGTCGAGCACGAAGTGGCCCAAACCCAGCCGTGACAGCGAGCGCGCGAGCATTCGCCGCAAACCGTCGACATCATTGCGACTGACCGCCTCGACGAACAAACTCAAATCCGTGGCCGGCTCGACAGACGCTGCGACTTCGCGTGGCATGGCGGGCAAGCCGACGACCGCCGCCAGGCGCTCCAGGTCTGCGGACGCCATCGCCACGATGCGGCCCGGCCGATGGCCGGCATCGAGCAACCGTTTGATGGTTCGCAAACGCTCGACCTGACCGAACGGATAGCTGCGCTCGCCCAGGGCATCACGCTGCGGCGTCGGGAACCCGTAACGGCGCTCCCAGACGCGCAAGGTGTCCTTGGACAAGCCTGTGTCGCGCTCGACCGCAGCGATCGACAGGGTCACAGGCTTGGCTGAGTACGGTGTTTGCATCGAGGCCCCCTTCGGTTGACCAGCGTTTGTTCTGGACATAATATAGTCCATGCGGAACCATTTGACCTAGACAACAATTGGTCGTTGAAGTCCGTGACCTACGCAGGTGGCCCGTAACAATGGTTATACTTATTAGTAGTTTTTTGAACCTACTAGTTCAGATTGGTCCAATCCTCCATGCCTTCGACACACGCAGTTGCAACCTCGTTGGGGAACTCTCCCATTGCCAAAGCAGTCCATGCGAAGGTAACGCTTTCAATGCTGCGCAGCCTTCCAGTTCGTCTGGCTGCAATCCCTGAGCGCTTCTCCTCCTCCTCCCTCCCTCCCTCCTTCGCTCCGGGGCGCCGCGCAGCAGTCTTTACATCCAGGGTCACCGCAACCACATGCGGTGACCCTTTGTTTTGGGCGGGGGGCTGAGCGATGCGCCGCGTCGCCGTCATCGGCTCGGGCATCTCGGGCTTGGCCGTTGCGCGCGCGATCGCGGGCGAGGCACGGGTCACCTTGTTCGAGAGCGAGCGCTGGTTCGGCGGCCACGCCCACACCGTCGACGTTCGGCTTGAAGGCATCCGGCATGGTGTGGACACCGGATTTCTCGTCTTCAACGAGCGCACCTATCCGCAGCTGATCCAGTTGTTCGCCCAGCTGGGCGTCGAAACGGCGCCGTCGGAGATGTCGTTTTCGGTGCAGTCGCCGGCCACCGGCTGGCAGTGGTGCGGCAGCGACCTGAACGGCTTGTTTGCCCAGCGCAGCAACCTTGTCTCGCTGCGCTTCTGGTCGATGCTTGCCGACATCGTTCGCTTCAACCGGCTGGCGACGGCGCTGGCCAAGCTCGACGCCGCCACTCGACCAGCCGATCGGCGATTTCCTCGACCGGCACCGCTTCGGCGACGCGTTTCGCGACGGCTACTTCCTGCCGATGATCGGCTGCATCTGGTCCTGTCCGGTCGATCAGATGCTGCGCTTTCCGATCGGCACGTTGATCCGCTTCTGCCACAACCACGGGCTGATCCAGCTCACCGACCGACCGCAGTGGCACACGGTGCGCGGTGGCTCAAAGCACTACGTGAGCCGGATGCTGGCGTCGATTGCAGACAAGCGCCTGGCCACGCCGGTGCGCGCCGTGCGCCGGCTGCCGCCGGGTACCGGTGCGGCCGGCGTGATGGTGCACACCGATGCCGGCGGCGAGCGATTCGACGACGTCGTGCTGGCCGCGCACACTGATCAGTCGCTGGCGCTGCTGTCTGATGCCAGCGTCGACGAACAGCGCGTGCTCGGCGCGATCCGCTACCAGCCCAATCGTGTCGTGCTGCACACCGATGCTTCCGTACTGCCGCAGCGCCGACGTGCCTGGGCGGCGTGGAACTGCGAGCGCGCCGCCGAGCGCGCGCATGGACAGACGGGCGTTTGCCTGCACTACCTGATCAACCGATTGCAGCCGCTGCCCTGGAAGACCCCGGTGGTGGTATCGATGAACCCGCTGCGGCCGATCCGCGACGCGTCGATCCTCGGCGAATGGTCCTACACGCACCCGGTGTTCGACCGCGCGGCCGTGCAGGCGCAGCGCGAGCTGCAGACGATTCAGGGCCGCTCCCGCGTCTGGTTCTGCGGCGCCTGGTCGCGCTACGGGTTCCACGAAGACGGATTGATGTCGGGGCTCGCCGTCGCCGACGGACTGCGAACGTCTTGGGCAGCACAGAACCAATTGCGGGCTGCGGCATGAGCCAGAGGCAACCCGCGACGCTGCTCGCCACCGGCACGGTACGCCATCTGCGCCTGCGGCCGGCAACGCATGGCTTCGACTACCGCACCTACTTCCTGCTGCTGCCGCTGCGCCACCTGCGCCAACAACCCGACGCCGCGCTGGCGCGCAACCGCTTTGGACTGATCGCCTTTCACGACCGCGACCATGGCGACGGCAGCGACGATTGCCTGGCCTGGCTCGAAGCGCAGCTCGCTGCTGCCGGTGTCGACGATGCCGACGGTGAGATCTGGCTGCAGACCTATCCCCGCGTGCTCGGCTATGTCTTCAAGCCGGTCAGCTTCTGGTACTGCCACCGCCAGGACGGCTCGCTGGCGGCCGTCATCGCCGAAGTCAACAACACCTTCGGCGAGCGGCACTGCTATCTGCTCGGCGGCGACGTGGACTTCGGTCGCGAGCTGCGCGCGCGCAAGGTCTTGCACGTCTCGCCGTTCTGCCACGTCGAGGGCCAGTACCGCTTCCGTTTTGCGCGAACGGAATCACGCATCGTCGCCCGCGTCGAACACGACGATGCCGAGGGCCCGCTGCTGATCACCAGCCTCAGCGGCAACCTGGCACCGGCGACCGCAGCGCGCCAGTGGCGCGCCTTCATCGGCCAGCCGCTGATGACCCTGTTCGTCATCGCGCGCATCCACTGGCAGGCGCTGCGCTTGTTCGCCAAGCGCGTGCCGTTCGTCAACAAACCCGAGGCGCCTGCCCAGGCGCTGACGCGTGGCATCGATGACGCCACCTCCAACCCGAACCTTGCTCGATGATTGCTCAAACCTCAACCTTGTCCGGTTGCCTGCGGCTGCCCTCCGGTGCGCCGGCCGCCGCACGCGCCGTCTTTCGCGTGCTCGGCAACCTGACTGTCGGCCGCCTGCATGTGCAACTGCCGGACGGATCGTCGGCGCATTTCGGCACACCGGACTGCAACGCGCTTCAGGCAACGATCCGGCTGGCCAACTGGAACGTCTGCGCCGCAGCGCTGAGGTCGGGCGACATCGGATTTGCCGAGAGCTACATCGCCGGCGATTGGCAGACGACCGATCTGGCAGCGCTGCTGCGCCTGTTCGTCGCCAACCGCGACGCGATCGAATCCGTCGTCTACGGCTCCTGGTGGGGCTCGCTCCTGTACCGCGCCAGACATCTGCTGCACCGCAACTCGCGCCGCGGCAGCCGCAGGAACATCCACGCCCACTACGACCTGGGCAACCCGTTCTACCGTCTCTGGCTCGACGAGACGATGAACTATTCCAGCGCCTGGTTCAATGGCGATACCCGGAAAGGTCTGGCCGACGCACAGCGCGCGAAGGTGCAGCGCACGCTCGACGAGTGCGGGCTGCAATCGGGCCAGCGTTTGCTGGAAATCGGCTGTGGCTGGGGCGCCTTGGCAGAGACCGCTGCGACCGCGAGGGGCGCGCAGGTGATCGGCGTCACGCTGTCATCCGAGCAGTTGGCATGGGCGCAGGGCCGTATCGCTGCGACAAGGGCCACCGAACGCGTCGATCTGCGCCTGCAGGACTGGCGCGACATCGACGACGAGCCATTCGACGCCATAGCCTCGATCGAGATGTTCGAGGCTGTCGGCCGCGAGAACTGGCCGACCTTCTTCGCCGCGCTGCACAACAAGCTCAAACCGGGTGGCCGCGCCTGCCTGCAAACGATCACCATCCGCGACGACCTGTTCGACCGCTACGTCCAGGGCACCGACTTCATCCAGCAGTACATCTTTCCCGGCGGGTTGCTGCCCAGCCCAAGCGAATTTCGCAAGGCGGCGCAGGCTGCCGGATTCGACGTGGTCAACGAACTGGCCTTCGGGCGTGACTATGCAGAGACCTTGCGCCGTTGGCGCGAGCGTTTTCTCGCCGAAGAACGGCGCGTGCGCGCGATCGGCTTCGATACACGCTTCATTCGCACCTGGGAGTTTTACCTGGCCTATTGCGAGGCCGCTTTCGCCGAAGGCAACACCGATGTCATGCAATTCACGCTGCGCCGTGTCTGAGTCACGCATCTCCCGCCGGGCCCTGCTGGCTGTGGCCGCGCTGCCGTGGTCTGGTTGGACAACGGCCACCACCGCCGCGCCACCGATCGAAGTCAGCACCGCCTTGCCGGGCGCCGCGCTGCAAGGCCAGGGCCGCCTGCGCTACTTCGGCCTGCACGTCTACGACGCCGCCTTGTGGTCACCGGTGCGCCTGGCAGCCGACGGCGCACTCGACGCCGCATTGGCACTGGAGCTGCGCTACGCCAGGGCGCTGCGCGGCGCGTCGATCGCCGAGCGTTCGCTCGACGAGATGAAGCGCGTCGCCGAGTTCGGCGCAGCCGACGGTCAGCGCTGGCTCGACGCGATGAAGCAGATCTTCCCTGACGTCAAGGCCGGCGACCGCATCACGGGGATCCACCGGCCCGGCGCGGGCGCGGCGTTCTTCTTCAACGGCAGACCCTGCGGCGAAGTTCGTGACGCGCAGTTCGCGCAGCGCTTCTTCGCGGTGTGGCTGTCGCCGCGCACCTCGCAGCCGGCATTGCGTTCGGCCTTGCTGGGCAGGCCGCTGTGAGCACGTCGGTGGCCATTGCAGCGGCCTCACGCCGCGCCGCCGACAACCAGGGCACATCAGGCAGCGCCGCCGTCATCAGCGCGCGCAGCGGACTGGCCTATGGCGCGCTCGGCTTGCCGTTGGCCTTTGTCGCGTTGCCGTTGTATGTTGTCCTGCCCAATCACTACGCGTCGGCATTCGGTGTGCCGCTGGCTGCGCTCGGCGCGCTGCTGCTGGGCGCGCGCCTGCTCGATGCCGTCGCCGACCCGTGGATCGGCCACTGGGTCGACCGTTGGTTCGCGCATTCGCTGCGCCGCGTCTTCGTGGCCGCCACGCTGGCCGCGCTGCTGGCAGCGCTCGGCTTTCACGCCCTGTTCTTCCCTGCCGTCAGCGGCACGTCCGCGCTGCTGGCCTGGTGCGGCGTTTTCCTGGCGGTGACCTACTTTGCGTACAGCGTGCTCAGCGTGGTGCACCAGTCGTGGGGTGCTCGCCTGGGCGGCGACGCAGCACAGCGCACACGCGTTGTGGCCTGGCGCGAAGGGCTTGCCCTGACTGGCGTATTGATGGCGAGCGTGCTGCCCTCGGTGGCCGGGCTCGGCGTGACGAGTGCGGTCTTTGCGATCGCGCTGGCGGCCGGGTTGGCATGGATGTGGGTTGCACCTCGGCCACCGGCGGCGGCAGGCGAGGACACATCGTCGCCACGTGTTTCGCCCTGGGCCAACGCGGCGTTTCGCCGGCTGATCGCCGTCTTCGTCGTCAATGGCATCGCCAGCGCCGTCCCGGCGACGCTGGTGCTGTTCTTCATCCGCGACAAATTGGCCCTCGGCGCTTATGAGCCGTTGTTCCTGTTCAGCTACTTCGCCGCCGGTGCGCTGTCGATGCCGCTCTGGGTGCGTGCGGTACCGCGTGTCGGGCTGGCCCGGTTGTGGCTCGCCGGCATGCTGCTGGCCATCGTTGCGTTCGTCTGGGCGGCCACGCTGTCCAGCGGCAGTCTGAACGGTTACCTCGCCGTCTGCGTGGCCAGCGGCCTGGCGCTCGGCGCCGATCTGGCACTGCCGAGCGCGCTGCTCGCCGGCGTCATCCAACGCGCCGAGCACAGCGGTCGCAGCGAAGGCGCCTACTTTGGCTGGTGGAATTTCGCCATCAAGCTCAACCTGGCACTGGCCGCCGGCATTTCGCTGCCGTTGCTAGCCGCATTCGGCTATTCGCCCGGCGCGCGCGACGACGCGGCATTGTCGGCCCTGACCCTGGCCTACTGCCTGCTGCCTTGTGCGCTCAAATTGCTTGCCGCCGCGCTGCTGTGGCGTCTGTGGATGCGGTCGCCGCACGCTGAACCGGGGACGACCTCATGATGATCTCGACCTCGCGCCGTCGCGCGCTCGCCGCCGTTGCTGCCGGGTTGGCGCTCGGCGGCTGTGCCAGCGCGCCTACACCGGCCGACTACGCCAGCGAAATGCCCAAGCTCAATCTGCGCAGCTATTTCAATGGCCCGTTGACGGCGCACGGCGTGTTCACCGATCGCTCGGGCAAGGTGGTGCGCCGCTTCAGCGTCAAGATGACCGGCACCTGGACTGGCAATCAGGGCGTGCTCGACGAGGACTTCACCTACAGCGACGGCAAGCGAGAAAAGCGCGTCTGGCGGCTCACCGACCTGGGCGACGGCCGCTACAGCGGCCGCGCTGACGACGTCGTCGGTGAGGCCATCGGCGTTGCTGCCGGCAACGCCTTGAACTGGCGCTATACCCTGGCACTCAAGGTCGATGAGCGCGCGATCGACGTGCAGTTCGACGACTGGATGTATCTGATGGACGAGCGGGTCATGCTCAACAAGGCGGCGATGAGCAAGTTCGGCATCTACCTAGGCGAAGTCACCCTCGCCTTCACGAAACCCTAGGGCCGACATGCCATTGAACCCACGCATCACCGACTGGAACGGCCAGGTCTGCTGGCTTGTCGGTGTAGGCCCGCAGGTGCTGCTGGGTATCCAGCGCGAACAGGGGTATGTGGCTCTTGCCCTTGGCCTGGTTGTAGGCCTCCTTGTCGAAGGTTTCCGACAGCAGCGTGGCCTTGATTTCCGCACCCTGGGCGATGAGGCTGGACAGCTTCTGCAGGGTGACACCCTCGCCGAACAGGCGCGGGGCGCGGAAGTTTTCGGCCACCCGACGCTTCTCCGAGGCATCCTTTTCCTGGGCATTGCGCAGGGTGAACACCCGGTTGCGGCCGAACTCCCGCCGGAACTTGATGCACGCCAGGGTATTCAGGGCCGGTCGCCGGGACATGGCGAACAGGCGGCCGATGCCCTCCAGCTCGAGGTTGCGATCGGCGTGCGCCGATACCGGCTCGCCGTAATAGGTGTCCAGCCCGTCCATGCGCGCCGCCTGGATTTCAGACCAGGTGGTATCGGTGAGCTTCACCCGAAAGCCCTGCTGCAGCAGCGCCTTGCCTATGGCCCTGGCGACCGGGTTGGCGCCCACGATCAGGATTCCGCGGGGGCTCCTCCTCCACCAGGCCCAGCAGGCGCGCCAGGGGCCTGGCGGTGAAGCTCTGCAGTAGCACCGTGAAGATGATCACCAGGAAGGTGTAGGCGACCAGCGCCGGGGCCTCATCATAGCCCGGCATCCTCCAGGCGCAGGGCAAACAGCGCCGATACCGCCGCCGCCACGATCCCGCGCGGGGCGACCCAGGCCACCAGCGCCTTCTCCTGCCAGCTGTACTTGCCCCCCAGGGTGCAGGCCCAGACCACCACCGGGCGCGCCAGTAGCACCACCAGCAACACGCCCACCCCGCTCCAGCCGGTGGCGAGCAGGTCCGCGGGGTCGATACGCGCCCCCAGCACGATGAACAGCATGGAGATGATCAGGATGGACAGGCTCTCCTTGAAACTGAGCACCTCGCTGACGGCCACGTCGCGCATGTTGCCCAGCAGATGCCCATGACCGTCACCGCCAGCAGCCCCGACTCGTGGGCGAGGAAGTCGCTGCAGGCGAAGATCATGACCACCCAGGCCAGGGCCACCACGTTGAGGAGATACTCGGGCATCCAGTGCCGGCGGACAACGTAGGCCAGCGCCAGGGCCGCGACGGCTCCCGCGACGGGGCCGACGCCGATGCTCTGGAGAAAAACCAGGTAGGAATCGGTACCGGAGATGATGAACTGGAACACCAGTACCGCCAGCAGAGCCCCCACCGGATCGATGAGGATGCCCTCCCAGCGCAGCACCTGGCTCACCTCGTGGGTCGGGCGCATGGTGCGCAGCAGGGGATTGATCACCGTGGGGCCGGTGACCACCACCAGGGCGGCAAACAGCAGCGACATTTCCAGCGAGAAACCCGCCACCAGCGAGCTACCCGGCGGCTATCAGCACCCAGTTGAGCAGGGCGCCCCAGCTGACCAGGTTGCTGACCGCCGCGCCGTGGCCGCGCAGGTCGCTGAAGCGCAGGGTCATGCCACCCTCGAACAGCACCACGGCGACCCCCAGGGACACCATGGGAAACAACATGTCGCCAAACTGCCGTCCGGGCGCAGCAGGCCGGTAACCGGCCCCGCGACAATGCCCATGACCAGCAGCGCCAGGATGGACGGCAACCTCAGGCGCCAGGACAGCCACTGGGCGGCGACACCCAGCACCAGCACCGCGGCCATGACATATAACATGGTGTCGCTCATGTAGCGCTTTCCCGGGAAATGGAGAGGGGCACGGTGCGCGAGGGCGGCTGGATTGTCAATATCGGCCGCCACCCCCGCCGGGGATACAGGGGGTATAATAGCGGCCCGAACGGCTGCCCAGGCGGCCCCGCCCGCCCCCCGACACGGCACCAGAGCCCCGAATTGTTATGGAACTGATCGTTTTCGACCTCGACGGCACCCTGCTGAACCGCCACTCGACCCTCTCAACCGGCACCCGCGACACCCTGGCAAAACTGGCCGACCGCGGGATCGCCTACACCGTGGCCACCGGCAGGACCCTGCACGCATCCCGCACCCTGCTGGCCGGCAGCGATTTCAGCCTGCCCCACGTGTACAAGAACGGGGTGATGATCTGGCGCCCGGACACCGGCCGCTACAGTCACAGCCGGCTGCTGACCCTGGAGGAGATCCGCCGGGTCATCGAGGCGTTCACCTCCGAGGCGGTGACCCCCTTTGTGTTTACCGTGGAGCCGGGGGGACGCCACGGTGTCTACCACGCGCCCCTGCGCAGCCGCGGCGAACAGGAGGTGGCGGCCCATTTCGGCGCCATGGAAGGGCTGGAGCTGTTGCCACTGGCAGAGCTGCCCGGCAGCGCCGACATCACCAATATCAGCGCCATCGGCCCGCGCCAGGCCATCGAGCGGGTGCAATTGCTGGTGGCTGACGAACCGCAGCTCATGGCCTATTCCGGGCTGGCCATAGAGGGGCGTCAGTTGCACTGGATAGACATACACCACAGCCAGGCCAGCAAGGGCGACGCCATCGCGGAGATCAAGCGGGACCTCGGTGTCAGCAGGGTGATCTGCTTCGGCGACAGCGACAACGACCTGAGCATGTTCGCGCAGGCGGATGAAAGCTACGCGCCCAGCAACGCCAAGGCCGTCGTCAAGGCCGCGGCGACAGCCGTAATCGGACACCACGACGAGGACGGCATCGCCCGTTTTCTGCAGGAGCGTTTCCAGCTCTGAACCCCCTTGCCGGCGGTCCGTCACGGTCGCTTGCAGCAGCCCCTGAAAAAAGTACAGATTTTCAAAAAAAAATCCCCAGTTGCGCTATGTTAACCACAAAGGGGCGGAAACCGACTACAAAAGGGGGCGGCGAGCGACCATGCTCCATACCCTGAAACTCGCAACAAGTGAACTGGAAGTCGGCATGTTCGTCAGCGGCCTGGACCGGCCGTGGCTGGAAACGCCCTTCATGATGCAGGGATTCCGCGTGGAGAGCGCGGAGGACGTCGACGAGGTGCGCAATTACTGCCAGCACGTGTTCGTCGACTTCACCAAATCCCGCCAGAAAGACCACCCGCTGCTGCGGCGCAAGCTCAGTGCCAACGGCTCGGTCCCGCTCAAGGACATCTTCCCCGGGCGCCCCCTCAAGGCCTACACAACCACCGGCAACTGGAAGGAGGAAAGCGCCCAGGCCTGGCTGGTACTGGATTCCCTGGTCGATGACGTCAACGCCATATTCGGCCATATCCTCGACGGCGGCACCCTCAATGTCATCCGCCTGAAGAAGTCCGTGGACCCGGTGGTGGAGAGTATGAGCCGCAACCCGGACGCCTGTATCTGGCTGGCCCGCCTCAAGCAGCATGACCAGTACGCCTACCAGCACTCGATCAGCGCCA
Organism: uncultured beta proteobacterium; assembly: GCA_963706685.1. Lineage (GTDB taxonomy): Bacteria > Pseudomonadota > Gammaproteobacteria > Burkholderiales > Burkholderiaceae_C > CADEEN01. The sequence goes on along the minus strand of CAVPMY010000008.1, from coordinate 1,931 downwards.
GTATCTGGGCCGTGGCCATGGGCCGCCAGTTGGGCCTGCCCCGGCACGACCTGCGCTCCCTGGCCGTGGGTTGCATGCTGATGGACGTGGGCAAGTTGCGGGTCAATCCCGAGTTGCTGCAAAGTCCCCGCTCACTCACCGACGACGAGGCCGCGCTGATGCGCGAGCACGTCGCCAAAGGCCTGGAAATCGTCCGCGAGAGCGGGATCCAGAACAAGGATGTACTGGACATCGTGGCCCATCACCACGAGCGCCACGACGGCTCAGGTTACCCGCAGGGCCTGATTGGCAACGACATACCGCCCTTCGCCCGTATCGCCGCCATCGTGGATACCTATGACGCGGTGACCAGCGACCGCAACCACCAGCAGGCCATCTCGCCCTCCGCCGCCATCAAACTGCTCTACAATTCCCGCAACATCGATTTCCAGGCCGAACTGGTGGAGTCCTTTATCCAGGCCATTGGTGTCTATCCCGCCGGCACTATCGTCGAGCTGTCCTCCGGCGAGGTGGGTGTGGTGGTGTCGGAATACCGCACCCGGCGGCTGAAGCCCAGGGTCGTGGTATTGCTGGATGCCGCCAAGAACCGCCTGCGCGAACCGCAAACGATCGACCTCCACGCCCTGGCGGAGTCCGGCCCACACAAGGACCTGGCCATTGCCCGCAGCCTGGTGGCCAACGCCTACGGGATCAACCTGGCGGAACTGGACATACCCTCGGTAACCAGCTGACCCCGGCGGGGGACCGCTCCAGGGGGCCGCGGCACCCGCGATCATGGCGCGGGCGATGGCAATGGAGTTTTCCTAGCCGCGCACCCCCACATATTCATCGGTACCGTGTATCGACGTCGCCTGGCTGGTGGCCAGCTCCACCCCGTGAAAGCGATACTGGTCGTCCGCGAGGTCGACATAGTGGCGGGTGTCAGTGGTGGCGGTGAGCAGCGAGGGCACGACCACCGCCTGGGGATAAACCGCCGCGATCGCCTCGCTGATCACCGCAAAGCCGGGGCCATCGACCGCCGCCACGCCGGGCCGGTTGTCCCACTGCTCGTAACTGATTTCCACCAGCGGGTCGTCCACCACGTCCTCGATGTAGCTCACCACGTCCTCGGGTTCGTCTCCCGGCAACAGCCGGAAATTGACCCTGGCCTCCGCCCGCTGGGGCACCACGTTCTCTTTCACCCCGGCGTTGAACATGGTGAGGGCCGTGGTGGTGCGCACAAAGGGCATTGTGGCGCGGTTCCCCGCCATATTGCGCGCCACCAGCCAGTCGGTGAGCCAGAGGTTTTCAAAGATCAGCTGCTCCGGCTGGCCGACATGGGGCGCCAGGGTCTCGAACATCGCCGCCACCGGCACCACCAGGCGCGGCGGGAAGGGGTTGGCCTCGATGCGCGCCAGGGCGTTGGAGAGGCGGCCTATGGTTCTGACCTGCGGCGGGTTGGAGGAGTGCCCGCCCTCACCGGTGGCGGTCAGGATCAGGGTCAGGTAGCCCTTTTCGGCGATGTTTATCATCGCCATGGTCTGGCCGGTCAAGAGGGGGTTGTCGGACACCAGCATGCCGCCCTCGTCCACCATCCAGGAGAAGTGCAGGCCCAGTTCCCGCATGCGCGCAGCCAGGGCGCTGGCGCCGTCATGGCCGCTGATTTCCTCGTCGTGGCCGAACGCGAAGACGATACCCCGGCGCGGCTCGAAACCCTCCGCCAGCAACTGCTGCGCGGCCTCCAGCAGGCCCAGCACCCCCACCTTGTCGTCCAGGGTGCCGCGGCCGTAAATGCGGCCGTCGGCCACCACTCCGGCGAAGGGCGGGTGCTGCCAGTCCCCCTTCGTGCCGAGCTCACCGGCACCACATCCGTATGGGCCGTGAACAAAACGGGCGCCAGGGCGGGATCACTGCCGGGCCAGCGCAGCAGCAGGCTGAAACCGTTGATGATT
>CAVPMY010000007.1:0-137120 GCA_963706685.1 uncultured beta proteobacterium | reverse complement strand
CGCCGGTCGTTGTATCGGTGGTTTCAACGCGTTTGTCACCTAAGAACCTGATGACGATGTCATTGCCTTCTTCGAGGACTCGGATCACGACCTTCTGGAAATTGGCGAGCGAGCGGCCAAGCAGCTTCTCAGCGGCCCTACGCTGCTCCGGCGGCAAGTCGGTGATGTCTTGAGAAGTAGTCTCCATGCAGGCATTATATCCCATCTCTGGCCTTTCATCCAAGAAGAAGGGAATCCTTTCGCCGTCAACGGAGCCTCGCTTCAAGGAATGTCAAGTCATCTTCGAGCCGGATGGCATTGGAAAACCTGAGCAATTCCTCCTCCACCGCGTCGATGTTGATGCCGCTCTTGGGATAGCCGAGGTTCTTGAGGATTCGAACCAGACCCTCGACCCCTAGCGTCTCGCCGTCGGCGTTGTGGATCTCAACGGCACCGTCGCTGAACAGCAGGAGGCAGTCTTCCGGCAAAGCCGGGCCGTCACATCCTCGTATGAAGCGTCTTCCATAATCCCGAATGGGAGGCCGGACGATTCCAACGGTTCGACGGCACCGCTGGAATTCACGACCAGCACAGGTGGGCCGCCGGCGGAAGCGAACCGAAGGGTCCGCTGTTTCGCGTCGACCACTCCGCAGACCGCCGTGGCAAAGGACTCGTCCTTGACGACCTTTGCCAAGTCGTTGTTGACAACCCCGGCAAAGTCCGCAGGATTTGTGAGAAGGTGGCAGTATCTTCCCCAGAGCGAGCTGAGGTGCATCGTGTGGAGGGCGGCGGCAACGCCGTGGCCCATCACGTCGGCCACGAGAAAACCGTATTGGTCGGCATTGAGTTGCCTGATAGCGTAGAAGTCCCCGCCCACGATGTCGTGGGGCATGTAGAACGTGGAGAAGCGAACACGGGCATCCTCGGGAAGATCGTGCTCCAACGAAAGGGCTTGGATTCGCTCCGACCTCTTCAAATCGGCCAGTACGGCTGACATCTCTCGAAAGGTTTCCACCCCACCAATGACCTCGCCGGTTTCGTCACGGATCGGAGAAACCGCCACCTGCATAGGAATCCTTGTGCCGTCCTTCCCTTTGGCGAACACGATCAGCGGTACGGTGCTCATGCTCCCCGTGACCATCGACCGATGAAGTGGGCAAAACTCTTCTCCGCAAAGCTGATGGTTGTCTTTGTCAATATGGCAGAGAACGTCGTCGAGGCACCGGCGGCCGACAACATCCTCTGGCGCCCAGCCAGTAATACGTTCTGCCGATTTGCTCCAGTACACAATCCGGCGGTCCCGGTCACAGACGTACACGCCGTCGCTCAATGAATCGAGGATAACACTGGAGGCGGTGAGTAGGTTTTCCACGGGTGACCCCCTGGGGGCTTTCTCAGAACTGGGCTTGATTCCGTTTTCGGTCGAAATGCCAACGTTGCCTGGCACCGCCCAAGGTCGGCACACGCGGGACAACCGCGGCAAAGGTTATGCTGCTCAGTTTAGTCGCGGCCGCCTCAAAAGCAAGACAACTTCCTCGGGTCGGTGCGGTCTCGTAATCTCAACCCTTTCCTTTCTTCGGACGCACCATTATTGGACCCTTTGTCGGGAACCCATCACTCATCGGTCCGCGACGCTGCTGAATTGAATGCTCCTCATCTCAAGGAGCGGCCCTCAAGATTAGGGTCCCGCTCCACCGAATGCGTACGTTCGGGCACGATCCGTTCCTCTTCCAGGGTGTTCAAGACGGGCGTGAAGATATCCCAAGCGGCCTCCAGTTCGCTACGCGGAATGAAGAGGCTGCGATCACCCTCGATCACGTCCAGCAAGAGGTTTTCGTAGGCGTCGGGGATCGTCTCGGAAAACGCGTCGCGGTACTGCAGATTCAGACTGCTCGACTGCAGCCTCTAGGCCTGCGCCCGGGACTTTGTTCGTGATCGACAGGTAGATCGCTTCATCGGGTTGGACACGAATGACAAGTTCGTTGGCGTCCGGGCAAGTCGGCTGGCTGGCAGAACATGTTGCCGGCCACCTGGCGAAAGCGGATGCGAATCTCCGTCATCCGCGCATCGAGCCCTTTTCCGGCACGAATCAGGAACGGAACTCCGTCCCACCGCGGACCGCCGATTCTCAAGGTGCATGCCGCGAAGGTGGGCGTCAGCGAATCGTCCGGCACCTGCGGATCCTCGACATACGCCGGATAGATGCGGTCACCGAGCCGACCCCTCGCCATACTGCCCGACGACGATCTCCTCTGCGCGTCACGGGTGGAATGCGTCGCAGCAGGTCGACTTTTTCTGCGTTGATGTGAGCTGCGTCGAATTTCGCAGGCGGTTCCATTGCCACCAGCGCGACGATTTGCAGCAGATGGTTCTGGATGACATCTCGAATGATGCCGTACTGATCAAAGTAACCGCCACGTCCTTCGAGCCCCAGGTTCTCCTGCCACAGAACCTCGACCGATTCGATGAACTCTCGATTCCACAACGGCTCGAACACCGTGTTCGCGAATCGTAGCACCAGTAGGTTCTGGATGACCTCCTTGCCCAAATAATGATCGATCCGATAGGTCTGTTCCTCGGAAGACACCTGCGCGAGGGCCTCGGCCAGTTCGTCCGACGACGCTCGGTCGCGTCCAAACGGCTTTTCGATCACGACGCGCGACCACGGCGGGCCCGATGCCGCAATCGATCAGGCCAGCGTTCCCGATGCTGTTCGCCACGTCGACGAAAATGGATGGGGGAATGGCAAGGTAGAAGAGGCGATCGGTCGGCTGACGACATTCCAGCACCCGCATGGCCTGGTAAAGGTCCAGGAACGAGTCGCGGGAATCGTACTCGCCTTGGACGTAGTGGCAACGCTTTAGAAACTCGTCAATACGCTGCTGGCACGATTCCCCCGGAACATACCGGCAGGTGATATACTCGACAATTCGCGATTGGAATTCCTCCTGATCCAGGTCGGATCTCGCAAACCCGAAGACGTGGAAGTCCTTCGGCAGGAGATTCTGGCAGTAGAGGGCAAACAGTGCCGGAAAGATCTTCCGGCGGGATAAATCGCCCGACGCACCGATCACGACGATGCTCAACCGATCGGATGGGTTGTTCGACTCCATGAAGCACCTCGATGTTCAAGCTGGTTCAGCGACCCGAACGCTCGAGGCATCCGGGTCGCTTGCGCCAGCCTCCGCTCCCAATCGCTGCAAACTGACTCCTGCAAAAGAACGAGCCCGCGACGCCATGCTCAGCGTCGCGGGCTCGTTCAGATATCGGGCCGACTGGATTCGAACCCAGCCACCTTTTGACCCCCAGCTACATGCATTCAGGTCAACAAACCCCGAAAAGGCTGTTATTTCTCCTAATTTAGTTGGTGCATTGGGTGCGTCAAGTGGACTAGTTTGCACCTAGTTTACTGCATTTTACTGCAGGCTGCTAGACGGCCGGAGTCAAGCCAGGGCGAGGTTTCTTTCGGAAAGCACTCTATCTATCGGGCGTTCACCTGGGCCGATATTGAGCCCATCGACGGGGGAGCCCTGGGCCAATCAGGGAAAGCGGCTGCGGCCCGGTCAGTGGCTGCTAGGGGACATTGGGGTGGTAACCGGATAGCTGCGAAAAGTGCAAACAACCGCACCCCCCAGTGGCACCATATTTCGCAATTTGACGCGGTTGCACTGGAATCGATGCGGAGGCTCAATTTTGGAGCAGACTCCGCCTCGAAACCACTATTTCCGACCTTCAAGTCGCCGTTCTGGGAACCTGGGCGGTTTCCAAACGCCAATTTGTTTGCACTTTTGGCAAGCTACCTGGTTTGGACCCCCATTGGCGAGATCAAGATGCCGATCAACAAAAAAACCCAACTCCTGACGGAGCCGGGTCAATCCTGATCAGCGACTATGCCCCATCCGCGGGGCGGCTTCTTTCAGCGGGCAATTCCGGTAACGAACGACAACAACACAAGACGTGGGCGTTCTGTTCCACAACCAGACGAACACAAACACTATGCCGTCCGTCCGTTTCGCCTCATCCGTCCTGCCGTTACAGCAATACCGCCGATGAGCACCCAAGCGGTGATCACGCTAGGTTCCGGAATTGCCACCACATTCCCGCCGAGGAAAGCGTGGACGGATGTGTCCAACGTAAGCGGGTAACTGTCAGTATTCGCGAAATATGCTCCGTTCAGCACATTCACTCCACTCATCACTGTAATCGACTGGGACTTGGGAACTTTAAGCGCGGCGGGAGAAGTCCCCACATCGCTCATTTCAGCCGCCACGCGATACGTCCCCGTGGAAAGGAGGATCGAAGACGTGAGGTTTGAATACCGAAAAACCCCGAGGCCACCGAAATCTGAGGCCAACCCGATGGTGGGGTCGGTTGGCAAAACCTGTGCGGTGGCGACCGGATTGATCGAGTCCGTCTCGCTCCAAAGTCCCACAAATGTCGAGCTCGTAAATCCATTGCCGCCGACATCAAACACGGCCAAGCCGGTCAACGTAATTGGCGAGGTCACTTCAAATTGGAATCCTCGCATAAAAGTCGTATTGAAGGTGGAGAGCAATTCCCCAGGCCCGCTATTTGTGCTGGACCAAAAGCGCCAGCTCTGCCTGCGAAGGCTCAGCGAAAAGGGAGCTGAAGCCGATAATTAGGGATAGTCCCAAAATGACTCTGACATTGACAGACTTCATCGGTCGCTCCATTTCTCGTGAGGACCCAAACATAGTTGCAGCGACGGCTGGTCAACCATATTATAGGGGCGATTTTAATCTCTCGAGGGAAGAAGTCAAGCAACTTCTTCCTAAATTCCAGGCTATTGCCGCAAAATCCGGTTGGATTCTCTCTAACGTGTGCCTGAGCAAGCAGTTATGGCAGCGGTTTTCGTGATGCTCAAGTATATGATCCGCTGATCCTCCCCTTCAGGCAGGTGATATTGGTACTTTTCCCTGTCTTTTCGTCTTTTCGGGCTTGCTTTGCGTCGCCGGATGCTCAAGTATATGCTATAGATTGTTGTGATATCATATACTTGAGCACGTCAAGGAGGGGGCACGATGAAACGGAGTCCAAGTGCGGTTTCCGGAAAAGCGCTGAAAGCATTTCGCAGACGCAAGGTCATGACGCTGGGGGAGGTGGCCGAGTTGGTACACAGCAGCATCCACACTGCCCGGAGGCGGCTGAAAGAATGGCGGGCACATACCAGCTACAACCAAAATGGTCGGTACTACGCACTGCCGGACGTACCCGAGTTTGATGCTGACGGACTATGGCATTGGCGCGGTGTGTTCTTCTCGCGATACGGGAACCTGAAGCAAACGGTCGTTGAACTGATTCGCCGTTCGTCGGCGGGCCTTGATGCCGGCGAGATGGGTTCACTGCTCGGGCTCGACCCGCGTTCGTTTCTTTCTTCATTTGCCGATCATCCGCAAATCAAGCGAGAGAAGACGCAAGGACGATTCGTCTACTACTGTGCCGATCGGTCCGTTTACTCCGGACAACAGCAGCGCCGTAGCGTGCTGAGCGCAGAGGGACGGCAGCCAACAGCGTTTGAAGCGATTGCGATTCTGGTCGAAAAGATCAAGCACCCGGCCCTGAGCAACGAGGCCCTGAGCCGGCGACTGAAAAAGCAGAAGTTGTCCGTTGAGCCCGAGACGATCGAGAACCTGTTTGTTCGCCACGGTCTGGCGGTAAAAAAAACGCCTCGTTCGGTCTGATCCGCTGCCTTTCGGACTATCTTGCCAGGTTGCTCAACGGGGTGGCGGTATCCAGTCTGTTCACCAAACCGCCGCTGGTGGTGTTCCGGCCCTCGATCACGCAGTGCTCCGACTGCGGACGCGATCTGAAGGTACAGAAAACACGGACTCGGTCGATCAGTACGCTGCATGTTGGCCGGTTCCGGGCGCGGGAAGTGTTCCTGACCTGCAAGTCGTGCGGCCACACTGAGCGCTCCGAGGAACTGTGCGCTCTGGTGCCGCCCGGTGCCAACTTCGGCTACGACGTGATGGTCTATGCGGGCAAAGCCCTTTTCCTCCGGCATCGTAACGAAGAGGAGGTGGTTGCGGAGCTGGCGCAGCAAAATGTTCAGATCAGTCCGCGGGAAGTCTCGTTGCTGGGCATGAGATTCGTCGTACACCTTGCCCTTGCCCATCAGCGGCGCGCCCCCGACATCACCGAGGACATGCAGACCCGCGGCGGATACATCTGTCACCTGGACGCCACGTGCGAAGGGGGCGATCCGTTGCTGATGAGTTCGATCGACTCGCTTTCGGAAATCGTTCTGGGTAACGTCAAGTTGCCCGCTGAAGATGAGCAACACATCGTGCCGTTCCTTCGACGCATCAAAGAAGCCTATGGCATTCCGCTTGCGCTGGTCCACGACATGGGCAAAGGCATCCTCAAGGCGGTCGCCACCGTCTTTCCCGAGGTGCCGGACTTCATCTGCCACTTCCATTTCCTGCGCGACATCGGAAAGGACTTCCTAGGCACCGAATACGACACCATCCGCAAGCGGCTCAGCAAGCATGGCATCAGCGCCAAGCTGCGCTACCGGGCCAAACAGCTCAAAGCGGATCTAGACCGGCACCCCGAGTTGATCGAGGTGCTCGAAAGCGGCATCGAGAATGCTTTGCTACCCGCTGAGGCGCGTCAGTTCATGCCCGTACTCAATGTGTACGCCCTGATCCAGTGGACGCTGAGGGGTAAATCCGAGGGCCACGGATATGGCTTCCCTTTCGATCGCCCGCATCTGGCATTCGCCAAGAGAATCCACCACCTCCATGGCGAAGTGGAAAAGCTCAAGACCATTCAACTGCGCGGTGAGCGGAAGGACAACAAGCCCTACTTCAAGGTATACCTGGACTTGGAGAAGATCATCAAGGACAGGACGCTTTGGAAGACGGTTTCAGAAATCGAAGAAAAGATCACCGTCTTTGAGAAGCTGCGAAAAGCCATGCGGATTGCTCCAACATCTGGCCGGCATGGCCTCAATGACGAGGGACAGAAGGGCAACATCCGCACCATCGAAAAACGTGTGAAGACGTTCCGCGCCTGGCTTACCCGCCGCAAGGACTATCCGCAGAACCCCGCTGCTCAGAAAATGATCGCGCAGATCGATAAATACTGGGAGAAGCTTTTTGCCGATCCCATTACCGTTGAGACCCCCGCCGGCCCCATCCTGATCCAGCCCCAGCGCACCAACAACATCCTCGAACAGTTCTTTCGCAGCCTCAAACGGGCCAATCGTCGCCGAACCGGAAATGCATCCTCAAGCCGCATGCTTCGCACGATACTCGCCGAAACCCCGCTGGTCCGAAACCTGGAGAATCCCTCCTACATGAGGATCCTGCTCAGTGGAAAAGCATCCCTCGAAGAAGTCTTCGCCGAAGTCGATATCGACACTTTCCGCGACGCCTTCCGAGAAGCTCAGGATGTTCCCGAGAAGATCCCCTCGAAACTCAAGCCTCTCATCGCCATGCCCGACTTCCCGGAAAAGCTCCTCAGCATGGTCGAAAAGGCGGCAGCGTGACGGAAATCCAACCGGATTTTGCGGCACTGGAGAGAACATAAAAATACACATCACCAATGGTGGCCAGTACTTACACAACACAGCCCGCCCAGGGCCGACCGTGGACCACCAATAGGTAATGTAGCATGAATGGGAAATGATAACAAACCGAAGTCGCGATGGGCGGCGAGCCCAGAGGACAGATCGATTCCGCACCTCTTCCCCACAACAGACCTTTTAGACGTGTTATCGGTGGAAAGGTTCGCGAGATTTTCAAAAAACACCGGAGTGTTCCTTGGAAGTAGCCATAGACGGGTGATGGTGCTCGGTGTTGCAGGTGATCAAAAAAGCAGCAAACTCAGGAGGACGACCATCGCCAGCGACACGGCCCCGATCGCGGCTCGTCGTCTGAATTCCAAGGCCTGCCCCGGATTCTTCTCCCGTGCCTTTCGGGTTTCGTCGTGCCCATCGGCGGTGAGACGCGTGAAAAGACCTTGGAGGTACCAGCGCCACAGCAATGGGTATAGCAGGCATATCAGCAAAAGATACCATCCCGCGATATGAAATGCGGATCCCCAAGGCCAGCCCGTGATTAGGTAGAAGTTGACGCAGACAAGAGGTACGGTCAGCAAGCATGATAGGTGAAAACAGAGCAAGAGCAGTTGTGTTGGACAGAACACCTTATGCGTTTTCGCGCGACTCGAAACCGAGGCGCCGGCTGAGTCACCATCCAAGGCGCCGCACTGGCAGCGCAGGATGTTCAACCCCCGCAGCAGACTTGGCAAGCAGATCGCTGCCGAGCGAACACCGAAATGATCGGTGCGATGCGGAAAAGAACCAATAAGACTTGAATGACATTCATTCGTTCTATCCCATGGCAAGGCAAAGCCGCGGTTCTCCAATGCTTGGAGAGACTTGGCCACGTGCTCTTGTCCCTCGATGCGGAAAACCTACGGCCTGTCCGTGTCGTGAAATGGGCCTCGGGGGGCCCGCCGCCAGCCGCTTCGATCGCCATGGAAAGTCTAGGCCACAAAATGGGTGCCAATAAAAAGAATCGGAGCATTCCCATCGTACCCATCAGTCACTACCGGCAAATCCAGTAGCTTGAGGAACTTTCGGTTACCAGGCAGCCATGAATGGTCGTCGGGTGGCCCGTTCTCTTCATCGGATGCTCGCACGGCGAGTGCCGCGCTATCCGCCCTGCATCGTCTCGCACGATTCGGCCAGACTGGGGTCGAGTCGAGTGATCTGGCCACGAATATAATCGATGTGTCTGGCCCCTGCCGTCTGAAACGCCTGGAGTCTCTGACGAACTTCGAATCGGTCGCGGTCCGACGACCCCCCGGAAGACGCGGTTGAGTTCCGAAGATTCGATCTGCACCACCAGCCGTAGGGCCGCCGAAAGATGCGACGAGTCCACGGAGTTCGTGGCGGCGTCCATCTCTCGTTCAAGCCGGGGTAGGGCGTCACGACACGGCGCGAATTGTTCCTCCTCCCAGCGTCCTCCGCTGGCGGCGGCTTGACACAGCTTCAGTAGTTCCGCGTGACTGTGTTCCTGCCAGGCCAGCTTGCGAAAGAACTCGGCCGCCGACTCGTCATGGGCAAACCGCAAAGCAAGCCGTTCGTAGAATGTGCCTGGCGCCGACTCCAACTCGACACAACGATCAACCAGCTCCGGTACGCTCGCGGTCGGCGCCGCATCGCGCCCGACTCGGCGACAAAGCCAGGAACGTTTGATTCCGGCCGGCGACCAGGACTCGAAAAAATACGTGCCAGCCGAATGATTCGACCGTCACAAACGGGTGGGCCAGGATGTCGCGTTTGCGAATCGCCCCGAGCATGTCGCCCTCCCTTTTCCGCGAAATAACAACAGGGAGCCGCAATTCGTTTGTAGTGATCCTATTCATTGGGCCAAGTGGTCACAATCCCGAACGACATCCCATCATTGACCGCATGAATGTGGTACTGCGAACTACATGAATCGGTCGATCCAGGCGGCAGTCGGACCTGGAAATACGCCCAGAATACCGAACTTAGACCCGCTACGAGTCGGTGTCAAGTAGAACGTTTGCCCATGCCGTGCTTCGGCTGGCATGGGAGGCTTGTCGCGCATCGGTGATGGCCCATTGGAGCCACCGCCCATCTAGGGTTGGTGCCTGTCCACCGGTTGACACCTCGGTTCTGAAAAGGCTTTCCTAAACGGAGACTTTTTCCACGGTCTATCTGCGATGTGGGTCCGTACACCGCAATTCTGAGTGGGAAGCTTTAAAATTCCATGTAAAATACGAGCGATTGAGGTGCAAACCATGGCCAAATCCGCAGAGAGCCGGTTTTCGATTGGTGTCGACTACGGGACCAACAGCGTGCGGGCGCTGGTCGTCGACGTGGCCGACGGGGCGGAGATCGCCACGCAGCGTGTACGACTATCCCAGCGGCGAGGCGGGCATCCTTGCTGGATCCGAAGGACCCGAATCTGGCCCGGCAGAATCCGGCCGACTACATCGAGGGCTTCTACGTCGTCGGTGCGGCGGGCGGTCGACTGCGGCGAAGAAGTATGCGCGGGTTTCGAGCCGGAAAACGTGATCGGCATCGGCGTCGACACGACCGGCTCGACGCCGATTCCGGTCGATCGCGAGGGCATGCCGCTGGCGCTTGCAGCCGAAGTTCCAGGAGCAACCTGGCCGCGCATGCCTGGCTGTGGAAGGACCACACGGGCCACGCCGAAGCGGCCGAGATCACCGCCAAGGCGGCAAGCGCAACGCGACCGCTACCTGGCCAAGTGCGGCGGCACGTATTCCAGCGAATGGTACTGGTCGAAAATCCTGCACTGCAAACGAGCGGCCCCCAAGGTGTTCGACGCGGCCTACGCCTGGGTCGAACTGGCCGATTTCGTTCCCGGCGTTCATCACCGGCAACACCGATCCCGCACACGCTGCCGCGCGGCATCTGCGCGGCCGGTCACAAGGCGATGTACAACGACGCGCTGGGGCGGCTTGCCCGGCGAGCGGTTTCTGGCATCACTCGACCCGGACCTGGTCGACGTTCGCGCGGCGCTACGCCCAACCAGGCCGTGCCGTCCGATCAGAAGGCGGGCGAGCTGACCGCCGAGGTGGCCAAGAAGGTCGGCCTGCCGGCGGGCATTCCCGTGGCCGTCGGGGCGTTCGACGCCCACATGGGCGCCGTCGGGGCGGGCATCAAGCCGGGCACGCTGGTCAAGATCATCGGCACCAGCACCTGCGACATGATGGTCGCGCCGATGGACGAGACCGTTGCCCGACATTCCCGGCCTGTGCGGCATCGTGCCCGGCTCGATCATCCCCGGCATGTACGGCCTGGAAGCGGGCCAGTCGGCGGTGGGCGACATCTTCAACTGGTTCGTCAGCCACCTGGCGCCGGCCAAGTACACGGCCAAGGGCGATCCGCACGCGAACCTGACGCGAGACGCCGAGAAGCTGCGGCCGGGCGAGAGCGGCCTGCTGGCCCTCGACTGGAACAACGGCAACCGCACGATCCTGGTCGATCCGCTGCTGACCGGGCTTGCTGGTCGGGCAGACGCTTGCACACCACGGCGCCGGAAATCTATCGTGCGCTGGTCGAAGCGACCGCCTTCGGGGCGCTTGACGATCATCAATCGCTTCGAGGAGTATGGCGTGCAGGTCAAGGAGGTGGTCAACTGCGGCGGGATCGCCGAGAAGAACCCGTTCGTGATGCAGATCTACGCCGACGTCTGCAATCGGCCGATGAAGATCAGCCGCTCGGCCCAGACCTGTGCCCTTGGGGGCCGCGATCTTCGGCGCGGTGGTCGGCGGGGCGTACAAGACGGTCGAGCAGGCCCAGCGAAAGATGACCGGCGTCAAGCCGACGTGTTACCGGCCCGTCAAGAAGCACGCGGCGAGTCTACGCCGAGCTGTACGCGCTGTACCGCAGCTGCACGACGCGTTCGGCACGGCCAGCATATCAGCGAATCGCTGGGCCACGTCATGAAGGACCTGATCGCCATCCGCAACCGCGTGCGCAAGGGCTGAGTCGATGCTCGAAGAGCTGAAGGAGCAAGTCTGCCAGGCCAATCTCGATCTGGTCGCGCACGGTCTGGTCACGCTCACGTGGGGCAACGTCAGCGGGATCAGCGATCGACGGCAGCGCGTGGTCATCAAGCCCAGCGGCGTGCCGTTACGACCAGATGCGGCCCGAGCAGATGGTGGTCGTCGATCTGGACGGCAACGTCGTCGAGGGCAACTTGCGCCCGTCGAGCGACACGCCGACCCATGTGCTGCTGTACCGGCACTTCCAGGGCGTCGGCGGCATCACGCACACGCACAGCCGCTACGCGACGATGTTCGCTCAGGCCCGCCGCGAGATCCCCTGCCTGGGCACGACGCACGCCGACCATTTCTTCGGTCCGGTGCCGGTCACGCGGCCGCTGACCGAGGAAGAAGTCGAGCAGGCCTACGAAGCCAACACGGGCCAAGTGATCGTCGAGCGGTTCGCAGAGCTGGATCCGCTGGCGATGCCGGCCGTGCTGGTTGCCGGCCACGCACCGTTTGCGTGGGGGCGAGACGCGGCCGAGTCGGTGAAGAACGCGGTCGCCCTGGAAGCGGTCGCCGAGATGGCGCTGGGAACGCGGCAGCTTCGCTCCGATGCGCCGCCGCTTGGAAGTCGTACGTGCTGGACAAGCACTATCGCCGCAAACACGGTCCGGACGCCTACTACGGACAACGATAACGGAGCCTATGATCGAATGATCGATCTGAAGACACTTGAAGTCTGGTTTGTCACCGGCAGTCAACATCTTGTACGGACCGGAGGTGCTCAAGCAGGTCGACCAGGATTCGCAGACCATTGCCAGGCGCTGTCCGAGTCGCCGCGGATTCCCGTTCAGGTCGTCTTCAAGCCGGTACTGACCACGCCGGACGCGATTCACGAAGTCTGTCTGGAGGCGAACCGCGCGCGAGAACTGCATCGGCCTGATCGCCTGGATGCACACGTTCTCGCCGGCCAAGATGTGGATCGCCGGGCTCGACGCACTCAGCAAGCCGTTCGTGCATCTGCACACGCAGTTCAACCGCGACATTCCCTGGTCGACGATCGACATGGACTTCATGAACCTGAACCAATCGGCGCACGGTGGGCGCGAGTTCGGCTTCATCTGCAGCCGGATGCGGCTGGCCCGCAAAGTGGTCGTCGGTCACTGGCAAGACGAGGACGTGCTGAGCCGGTTGGAGACTTGGGTGCGAGCGGCGTGCGCCGTGGCACGACGCTCAAGGAGCCAAGATCGCCCGGTTCGGCGACAACATGCGCGAAGTGGCCGTGACCGAAGGCGACAAGGTCGCGGCCCAAATGCGACTGGGCTACTCGGTCAACGGCTACGGGGTGGGCGACGTGGTCGCGTGTGTCGACGCCGTCACCGATGCGGAAGTCGACCAGCTTGTGGCCGAGTACGAGCAGACGGTACACGAGTTGCCGACTCGCTTGGCGGCTCAGCGGCGACGTGCGGCAGTCGCTGCGCGATGCGGCCCGGATCGAGCTGGGCCTGCGGGCGTTTCTTCGACCAGGGCGACTTCGAGGCCTTCACCGACACGTTCGAAAACCTGCACGGCCTGAAGCAACTGCCCGGCATCGCCGTGCAGCGGTTGATGGCCGACGGGCTACGGCTTTGGGGCCGAAGGCGACTGGAAGACGGCGGCGCTGGTGCGGGCGATGAAGGTCATGGCGGCGGGGCTGGACGGCGGCACGTCGTTCATGGAGGACTACACGTACCATTTCGATCCAGGCCGGCATGAAGGTCTTGGGCGCCCACATGCTGGAGATCTGCCCGTCGATCGCGGCCGGCAAACCGTCGCTGGAAATTCACCCGCTGGGGATCGGCGGCAAGGAAGACCCGGTCCGGCTGGTGTTCGACGCGCCGCCCGGCCCGGCGATCAACGCGTCGGTGCTGGACCTGGGCAACCGATTCCGCATGATCGTCAACGAGGTCGACGTGGTCGCGCCCGACGAGCCGCTGCCCAAACTGCCGGTGGCCCGCGCTGTGTGGATGCCGCGGCCCGATCTGAAGACGGCCGCCGCCGCCTGGATCCTGGCCGGCGGCCCGCACCACACCAGTTTCAGCCAGGCGCTCACCGCCGAGCACCTCGAAGACTTTCGCCGAAATGGCCGGCGTGGAGTTCCTGCTGATCGGACGCGGACACGAAGGTGTCCGAATTCAAGAACGAGCTTCGCTGGAACGAAGCGTACTACCACTTGGCAAACGGGTTCAAGTGAGGGAGCCTTGTGCGAACGAGGATCTACTTCGTCCTTCGTCCTTCGTACATTTTCCGTGCTGAAAGGTCATCTCAATGGAAATGCTCGACTGGGTCATGGTCGCCGGGTACTTCGCCATGCTGTTGGGTGTGGCGTGGTGGGTCATCCTGAAGAACAAGGACACGGCCGACGACTATTTTCTGGCCGGCCGCAATCTGGGCTGGTTCATCGTCGGGGCGTCGATCTTCGCGTCCAACATCGGTTCGGAGCACCTGGTCGGCCTGGCCGGATCGGGCTGCACCGACGGCGTGGCCATGGCCCACTACGAACTGCACGCCTGGTGCCTGCTGGTGCTGGGCTGGGTGTTCGTGCCGTTCTACATGCGCGTCGCAAGGTCTTCACCATGCCGGAGTTCCTCGAGAAGCGATTCAACGCCACCTCGCGCTGGGTGCTGTCGATCATCTCGCTGGTCGCCTACGTCCTGACGAAGATCGCGGTCGGCATTTTTGCCGGCGGCATCGTGTTTCGGACCTTGCTGCCCGATGTCCGATTGGACATCGGCGTCGCCGTGCTGGACAGTTTCTGGATCGGATCGTTCCTGGTGATCATCCTGACCGGCATCTACACGGTACTTGGGGGGTCTGCGCGCCGTGGCCTACACCGAGGCGGTGCAGACCGTCGTGCTGGTGCTCGGTTCGGTGCTGGTGACCATTTTCGGCCTGAAGGCGCTGGGAGGCTGGGGCGAGTTGCGCGAGGTGTGCGGCTCGGACATGTTCAACCTGTGGAAACCGCTGATTCCCGAGGGCGTGGAGGGGACCTGGGCGCCGGTCAAGGAAGAGGCCCGAATCGCCTGGTACTTCAACGGCAACTATCCCTGGCTGGGGATGTTGTTCTGCGCGCCGATCATCGGGCTGTGGTACTGGTGTACCGACCAGTACATCGTGCAGCGTGCCTTGGGCGCGCCGAACGAACAGCAGGCCCGCCGAGGCAGTATCTTCGCGGCGTTCCTGAAGCTGCTGCCGGTGTTCATCTTCATCATTCCGGGCATGATCTGCTTTGCGTTGGCCGAAAGCGGGCGCGGCCGACGAGCTGCGAGCGGCGCTGTCGACGACCGAACGGACAAGCTGTGACAACGAGCAGTGCCAGGCGGCGTTTCCCGCTGTTGGTCAAGCATGTCCTGCCGGTGGGTGTGCGGGGCATCGTCGTGGCCGGACTGCTGGCGGCGCTGATGAGTTCGCTGGCCGGCGTGTTCAACGCGTCGTCGACGCTGTTCACGATGGACCTGTACTCGAAGTTCCGCCCCAAGCCTCGCAGCACCAACTGGTGTGGATGGGCCGCGTCGCCACCGACGGTGATGGTGGTGATCGGCCTGGCCTGGGTCCCGGTGATCCAGGGCGCGCATGGGTTGTACCACTACCTGCAAGGGGTGCAAGGCTACCTGGCACCGCCGATCTTCGTGGTCTTCTTCCTCGGCGTGTTCATGAAACGGCTCAACGGCAGCCGGGTGTTTGGCGGCCCTGATCGTCGGATTTGCCCTGGGCGTGTTCCGGCTGGCGGTCGACACGCCGGTGACCCTGGCTCGGTCAGGAGTCGAACGGCTGGCCAATTCGAGAACGGCTACGCCGAGGGCTCGTTCCTCTGGATCGTCAACAACATGTACTTCCAGTACTACAGCCTGCTGATCTTCATCGTCTGCGTGGTGGTGATGATCGTCGTCAGCTACGCTGACCGCACCGCCGGATGCCCAGAAGATCAGCGGACTGACGTACGGGACGATCACCGAGGAGCATCGGCGCGAGTCGCGAAGCAGTTGGGGTGTGGGCGACGTGTTGGCCTCGTGCCTGGTGCTGGCGCTGATCCTGGCCGCGTACCTGTACTTCACTGGTTAGCATTGCGTGGGGTACGCGGCTACGCGTGCCCATACTACTCAAAAGACTCTGGGCACGCCCATTCACGTACACTACGAATCACCGACGCGACGCGGTATTCTATGAATCGTTGACAATGTCCCACTGTGTTCAAGTTCCCAAGGAGTCAGCCATGCGTATTGCGTCTGTGTTGATTGTCGTGGTCGTAACCGTAGCGAGCGTCGCCTGTTGCCAACGGCGCGCCTCGGCCGAAGAATGGAAACCGCTGTTCGACGGCAAGACCCTCAAGGGATGGCATCCCGTCGGTGATGGAAAATGGACCGTCGAGGACGGAGTGATCGTGGGCCGCGCGAACAGCGAAAAACTCTACGGTCTGCTCTTCAGCGACGACCAATACGACAACTTCACCGTGCGTTTCCAATTCAAGTGCCTTGAGGGCGATAGTGGGTTCTACATTCGCACCGTGTTCAAGAAACCCGATCAGGCACACGGCAATCAGGTTCAAGTGGGGTTGGCCGGCAGTGGCACCGGCGGCGTCTACGAGAGCTACGGCAAGGGCTGGGTCGACAAACCGAGCGACGAACAGCAGAAAGAAATACTCAAGGACCGTGACTGGAACCGCATGGTCATCATGGCCAAGGGCCCGCACATCGTGGTCCACGTGAACGGCGTGAAAACCGCCGAAATCAAGAACGACACCAGCCGGCCCAAGGGTCACCTCGCGCTGCAGATGCACTCGGGCAACGTGATGCACATCATGTTCAAGGACATCGAGATTCTTCCACGCCGAGTAGAGACCGCCTCCAACTTCCCCACGGCTCAACCGATCGAGAGGATCACTCATGCCCACAACCTCACGGAAAACTAGGGACTCGTATTGCCACGAGTTACAGAACCGTCTACCGAATCTGGCCGGTCATCACGCCTGACCCGGCGACAGTTTCTGAAGCGAGCCGCGGCAGCCAGCGGCCTGATCGTGGCGCCTTACTTCGTGCCCGCTTCGTCGTTGGGTCGAGGCGAAGCGGCCGCGCCCGAGCGAGCGGATCGTGTTGGGCGGAATCGGCATCGGCGGCCGCGGCTCGGGCGTGCTGCGCTGGATGCTGGCCGGAAAAGGACGTGCAGTTCGTGGCCGTCTGCGACGCCAAGAAACGCAGCGCGAGAAGGTCAAGCGGATGGTGGACAAGCACTACGGCAACAACGGACTGCGAGACCTACCGCGACATGCGCGAGTTCCTCGCCACTCGCGCGGACATCGACGCCCTGCTGATCGCCACCGGCGACCGCTGGCACGCGCTGGCCTCGATCATGGCCATGCGGGCCGGCAAGGACGTCTATTCCGAGAAGCCGTCGTGCATGACCATCGCCGAAGGCCAGGCGGTGGTGGAAACGGCCAATCGCTACGGCCGAATCTACCAGACCGGCACGCAGCGGCTGAGCGAGGCGAACTTCACCTTTGCCAACGAACTGCTCCGCACGGGCCGGCTGGGCGAGGTGCACACGGTCCGTGCGCACATCGCCCCCTGGGACGCGGCCGAGATGCGGCACGATTGGCTGCCGGCCGAACCGGAGCCGCCCAAGGACGAAGTGGACTGGGACCAGTGGCTGGGCCCGTGCCCCTGGCGGCCGTACAACTCGGCATACGTCCGCGGCGGCTGGCGCGGCCACTACGATTTCCACACCAGCTGCATCGGCGAATGGGGCGCGCACACGTTCGCCCAGTGCCAGGTGGCCATCGGCGCCACCGACACCGCGGCGGTCGAATACGGATACGTGGACAACCCCACCGGCGACGGCATGGTCACCCGCTTTGCCAACGGCGTGAAGATGATCCTGCACCGAGGCGACAAGTGGTGGCACGGATCGTGCGGCGTGCGCTACGAAGGCACCGAGGGCTGGGTGGCCGTGGCGGACGGCTACACGAAACCGGAAGTCTCGTCGCCGGCCCTGCTGGAGGACTTCGCGGAAGTGGTCCGCGACTACGTCGAGCGGACCGGGCATCCGATGAGCCACGTGCGCAACTTCTTCGACTGCGTCAAGTCGCGGCGCCCGACCGTGGCCAATCCCGAGGTGATGCACCGCTCGATGACCACCGTCCACGCCGCCAACATCTGCATGTGGCTCAAGCGCGACATGGGATACGACCCGGTCAAAGAGGAGTTCGTCAACGACGCGGAAGCCAACCGGCTGCGCTCGCGCGCCATGCGTGAGCCGTGGATGATCTGAGGCCGACGCCCTTCGACACAAGGAAAACACAACGATGTCCAGAACCAACACAAACTGCTGCCGTGGTTCTCGCGCTTGATCCTGGCCAGTCCCTCGATGACGCTGGGACAGCCGCCAAAGACGCGGCATCCGCCAGCGAGCGACCAGCTGATCGCAGTGCTCCAGTCGGATGCGCCACAGGAAGAGAAGGCGGATGCCTGCCGCCAACTGGCGGTCGTCGGGAACAAGGAGGCCGTACCAGCCTTGCCGCGCTTACTGGGGGACGAGAAGCTATCGCACATGGCCCGTTACGCCTTGGAGCCGATACCTGGATCCGTCGGTCGATGATGCCTTGCGCGACGCGCTGGGCAAGCTGAAGGGCCGGCTCCTGGTGGGCGTGATCGGCAGTCTCGGCGTGCGCCGCGATGGGCGGGCCGTCGAGCCGTTGTCGAAGATGCTGGCCAACCCCGACGCGGTCGTGGCCCGGGCCGCGGCACGGGCGCTGGGAAAAATCGGCACGCTCGAGTCGGGGAAGGTACTCTCGCAACGGCTGAAGAACGCGCCGGACGAACCAGCGACCCGCCGTTGCCGATGGGTGCCTTGCGTGTGCCGAGGCGTTTGTGGCTTCGGGGAATCGTACCGAGGCGCTGGCGCTGTACGCGATCGTCGGCCAAGTCGACCTGCCCAAGCACTTTCGTATGGCCGCCATGCGTGGAAAGCTAAAGGCCGGACCGTAGGGTTGCGGCCCTGCCGCCCTACATCAGTGATCGCGCAATTTGATGCGATTTGGCGCACGATTTTGCTCGGTGCGGCAGCACCGCATTGGCTGCGGCCCTGCCGCCCTACGGGGGCGGGCGGAGTGCTTCGTCATCGGCACGCCACACACGGATGCGCGCCGTCGTATCCAGCCGAGGCCACCAGGCGTCCGTCGGGAGAGAATGCCACGACCGGTTGTTCGGTGCGAGTTTGATCTCGCAAATCAAACCGGACCGAGCGGCGTGGCCACATCCCACAACGTGACTGAGCAATCGTGGCAGCCCGTGGCGATCGTCCGACCGTCTGGCGAAATCGACATCGATCGAACCGGTGATGAAGTGTCGATCGAATCGAGCGCACGTTCGATTGACTCCAGAGGATGACCCGCCCGTCCTCGCCAGCCGAGGCCAACGTCGGTTTGCCGGCAATGTAGCTGATGGAGGTCGCCGCGGGTATGGGCGCGAAGCGTCTGGCGCGAACTGCCCTTCGTCCATCTCCCAAAGGCGGATCGAACCATCCGCACTGCCAGTTGCCAAAGTTTGACTGTCCGGCGCAAAGGCCAGTGCCAGCACCCGTTCGGTAGGACCACTCAGGGTGTGAATCAACGAGCCCAGTTTGGCGTCCCAGACTCGAACCGTTCGGTCGTCGCCAGCCGAGGCCAAGTACTTGCCGTCGGGCGAGAATGCTACCGCGCCACTACATCCGTGTGACCCAAAAGGGTGACAGGCGTTTCATCGCCGGCCAAGTCCCACACTCGCACCGCGCGATCATAGCCACCCGAGGCGAGCCTCTGACTATCCGGCGAAAAGGCAACGCACAAGACCATGTCCGTGTGTCCGGACCGCATTGAAAGCAGTTGGCCCGTGGCGACATCCCACAGACGGACGGTCTTGTCCACGCTGGCCGATGCCAGTATCTCGCCATTGGGAGAGAACGCCAACGCGTGCACGACTCCGGTATGTCCTTCGAGATCAAACACTTTGGCAACTGTGCTCCACTGCCGAATGATACGACTTCGCAGGTCAATCACGGCACCGCGGCCGGCGCCGAACGGCCATGTCACCAGTAGTTGGTCCACGTGTTTTAGCGAGTCGCGTAGGCGGCCGGCGTGAAAGTAGGCTCGAGCTAGCGCGAAACGCACGAGATGGTCATCCGGTCTTTCCGTACACATCTGTTCCAACACGGCCACGGAATCCTCGTGATCGCCGGACCACCAAAGGGCGTAGGATTTGGCCAGGGCATAGCCGGTGCGATCCGGATCCCCCTTCGCGAAAAGCCGCTGGTCCATTTGTCCTGTCAACACGGAATCCTTACCGAACCGCCTGAGGACTCCGTGCAGGACCTGCAGGGCCTGGAAGCGATACGCATCCAAATGGCCATCCGGACTTGGAAAGTCCAACGGATCGGTCCACACGGCGTTTCTCGACAATGTCGAGCTGGCCGCTTGCCGCATCTGCCGAACACGTGTCAATTCCGTCTGGATCTGGTTGTGCCGACGCGATCGTTCTTCTGGCGACAGATCGTTGCGTTGGATTAGCCGCTGTTCGGCGCTGCGCACTTGCATCATCAACACGGTCAGGAAAAAGTCCGCGGCAGACTGCCAGTGCGAAGGGGCTTCGCTGGTCTTTGTCACACCAAGTTGCGATCGAGCCAGGTAGCGGTCAAAAATCACGAGTACGGATTGGACCACTGCGTCATCGGCGAAATCTTCCGCAGCATGGC
The DNA here is from genome assembly GCA_963706685.1 of uncultured beta proteobacterium. Lineage (GTDB taxonomy): Bacteria > Pseudomonadota > Gammaproteobacteria > Burkholderiales > Burkholderiaceae_C > CADEEN01. The sequence continues at coordinate 116,864 of CAVPMY010000007.1, read as the reverse complement.
GAAGCGCAAAATCCAAGAACTGTCGCAGTTGGTCTTCGCGAAGTGTCTCGTCCGTGGCCTGCCGCACTCCATCGGCTGCCTTGAGCAACAGCTTGCGTCGGCTTGCCTCCGACGCTTGCTGCACGATGAGCGGAAGGAGACTCTCCAGTTCGGTAAGGTCTCGTGATTCGTCGATTGCTTGGTCGAGCAGTCGAGTCGCGCCCGGTCGATCATGCAGCAACGCGAGGTTCATGCCGTAGGGTAACCGCACGTGTTGGCGAAGATCGGGGCGATGTTGGCTGATCCAACGGTAACTTTCGTGCAATGGTTCCCGCCAGCGGGCCAAAGCGGACGGATCGGGGATCGGAGATTCCGCGTACACCGGCGCGGGGACCTGCAGTCGGACCATGTGACGAAGCGGTTCGTCCGGCGGGAGCTTGGCGAGTAAGCGTGCCAATTCGAACTCGTCTTCAAATTCCAGTGCAAACAACGCCGCCAAGACGGTCAACCGCACCTGCGACGCGTCGTCCGCGGACCCGGACGGCAGGCGCTCCAGCCACGTCTTGGCCTGCTCCGACTGGTCCCGAAGCAAAAACATGATGATCGCGCAATCACGTTTCGCCTCGGACAGATCGTCGGACAAGATGACCTGTACGATGGGAGGTTGCCTGGGTCGAACCCGTATTCCTCGCGAGGTCAAACAGCCGACGGAGTCGACCGTAAGCCAAACGAGCCGCGTCAAGTTCTCGCAGCTCTTCGGGACCGGCAGCGCGCGACGCGGGCAACGGATCCGTTGGCGGGGATCGACTCTCGGACGGCTGGTCCAACGCCGAAAGCGAAACCGCCAGCACTTTCTCGATCAATGCGCCGCTTCTTCCTGTTGCCGTCGGGCCGCGCGCTGCATGACGAAATTGAACAGCATGGCGAGGCCGAACAGCACCACCAGGATCAGTTCGGCAGGAAAGCCTTTCATGATGTTCTCCTTCACGCCGGCGGGTTGCCGCCGCCCTTGTCATCGGTGCCGGCGATCTCGTCGCGCATCGCGGTGTCGGCCTGCAGGTTCTTCATGCGGTAGTAGTCCATGATGCCCATGTTGCCCTGGCGGAAGGCATCGGCCATGGCGCGCGGCACCTCGGCCTCGGCCTCGACGACGCGGGCGCGCATCTCCTGCTCCAGCGCCACGGCCATGGCGCGGCGCTCTTCGGCCTTGGCCTGGGCGATCTGCTTGTCGGCGTTGGCCTGGTCGATCTGCAGCTTGGCGCCGATGTTGGCGCCGACGTCGACGTCGGCGATGTCGATCGACAGGATCTCGTAGGCCGTGCCGGCGTCCAGGCCCTTGCTCAGCACATGCTTGGAGATGTGGTCGGGGTTCTCGAGCACGTTCTTGTGGCTCGACGCCGAGCCGATGGTGCTGACCATGCCCTCGCCGACGCGGGCGATGATCGTCTCCTCGCCGGCGCCGCCGACCAGGCGGTCGATGTTGGTGCGCACCGTCACGCGGCACACGGCGATCAGCTGGATGCCGTCCTTGGCCACCGCGGCGATCTTCGGTGTCTCGATGACCTTGGGCAGCACCGACATCTGCACCGCTTCGAGCACGTTGCGTCCGGCCAGGTCGATGGCCGCGGCGCGCTTGAAGGGCAGCGGGATGTTGGCCTTGTCGGCCGAGATCATCGCGTTGACGACGCGCACGACATTGCCGCCGGCCAGAAAGTGGGCCTCCAGATCGTTGATCGAAATGTCGAGCCCGGCCTTGACCGCGCTGATGCGCGCGGTGACGACGGTGGTGGGCGGCACGCGGCGCAGGCGCATGCCGATCAGCGTCATCAGGCCGACGTAGGCGCCGGAGGCCCAGGCCGCGATCCACAGCGGAATCGGCACCAGGTACAGCACGATGGCCAGTACCGCCAACGCCGGCAGCAGCAAACCCAGGCCTCCAATCAGTCCAACGATCTCATTCATGTCTCATTCCTTTTCATTGATGTCCGATATCCGCCGCACGACGACACGGTTGCCGTCCACACGGGTCACTTTGATGAACTGCCCGGCGTCGATATGTTCGCCATCAGACACCACATCGACGCGCCGACCCTCGATGTCGGCGATGCCGGCCGGCCGCAGCGGTGAACTCGCCCGGCCCGTCTTGCCCAGCCACTGCAGGTCATTCTCGGGCGCCGAGGCATAACCCTCGGCCGCGGTCAGACCGCGCCGCAGTATCAGCCGGCGCCCGAACGGCAGGTGCGGCAGAAAGCGCAGCAGCACCAGGCTGGCAACCAATGCGAAGACCAGCGCGCAGCACCACGCGCGACGCGGCGCCGACGATGAAAGTCACCGAATCTCCAGTACCGACCAGGCTGAGGATGAGACTGGCGATGATGGCGGCGATGCCCAACATCCCGGCCACGCCGAAGCCGGGGATCACCAACACCTCGAGCAGCAGCAGGATGACGCCGGCCACGCCGATCAAAACCTCCTCCCAGCCGGCCAGTTGCACCAGCCAATGGCCCCAGAAGAACAGCGACAGGCTGGTGATGCCGAGCGCGCCGGGCACACCGAAGCCCGGTGTGCGTATTTCGAGAATGATGCCGAGCATGCCGATCGTGATCAGCAGCGAGCTGACCACCGGGTTGGTCAGGAAGCGAACCACGTTCTCGGCCCAGTTGGGCGCGGCCCGGCGCAGCTCGGGCGTGCCGAGCCCCAGCTTGTCGAGCGCACTCTCGAGCGTGTCGGCGCGTTGATCGACCAGCTTGTGCTTGACGGCTTCGTCGGTCGTCAGCGTCAGCAGCTTGCCTTTTTCGGTGATGCCGCGGATCACCACGTCGGCGTCGACCATCGCTTCGGCCAGCAGCGGCGGGCGCTTGCGGCTCTCGGCGGTGGCGCGAAATTCCTTCCTGACGTAGGAGACGGTTTTTTCGCCGACGGCCTCGGCCTTCTCGCCGGGTTGTCCGAGCTGCACCGGCGTGGCCGCGCCGATGGTGCCGCCTTCGGCCATGACCAGGTCCTGGGCGGCCAGCGCGATCAGGGCGCCGGCCGAGATGGCCCGCTTGTTGACGAAGGCGATGGTGCGCACGCGTGCGTTCAACAGCGAGTCGCGGATCTGCACGGCGGCATCGACGCGTCCGCCGAAGGTGTTGATCTCCAGCACGACGGCAACCGCGCCTGCGGCTGTAGCCTCGTCGAGGACGCGCTTGATGAAGGGCGCCAGGCCCAGATCGATGATGCCTTCGACGGGCGCGACATAGACCACGGGCCGCTTGTCCTGGGCCAGGGTCGAGGTCAACAGTGCAAGCAGGGTCAGCATGACCAGGGCCAGCATCCCTACTCGCATGATGGTTGCGCGCGGCATTGCACTCCTTTTTTGCTTCTGAGCCGACGTCGAGACGCCGCGAAGCGCCCAGACGATGGCCGCAGTATGAGCGCGCCACGCCAGAACCCGCGAATTGCCGGCTGGCGAATGTCAAGGCATTCGATTTGATGCAGATTCAGGAACCGTGTTGCCGTTCTGGCTAGACTGCCCTGTGATCCACCGCACCGCGCAACGTTCAACATGGCCGACTTGATTGCACTCTGGCACGACGAGCATGTTCGTTTCGCTCGCCTGCTCGATCTGCTCGACGCGCAGATCGCCGAGTTTCGCGAAGGCGAGGCGACGAATTACGCCGTCATGCGCGACATCGTCATGTACCTGCGCAGCTACGCGCAGGTCGTTCACCACCCGCGCGAAGATGCCGCTTTCGAGCGCCTGGTGCAACGCGAGCCGGCGCTGCAGCTGCCGGTCAACCGGCTGCTGCAGGAGCATCGCGTGATCGCTTTCGCCGGCGAAGAACTGGTGGCGCTGCTGAACGAGGTCGTCGCCGATGCCATGGTCAGCCGCGCTGAAATCGAAGCGGCAGCGGCCCAGTACCTGGCCTACTACCGGCACCATATCGGCACCGAGGAGCGCGACATCATGCCGCGTGCACGGCGTTTGCTCACGTCAGAGGACTGGGCCGTCGTTGCCGGCGCGGCGCCGTCAGCGTCGGACCCGCTGTTCGGCGATACGCCGAGCGACACCTACCGCGAGTTGCGCGAGTTCATGGCGAGCCGCGATTCGGCCGTTTGACGAGCGCGCCGTAGCGCCAACTTACTGCAGGCCCTCGCGCTCGAAGACCGCCAGCACGGCTTGAAGGGCCTGCTCGTAGCGCTCCTTCTCCTTGGCGATCGAGGCGGCGTCCCAGGCGTGCAGTCCCTGCTTGGTTTTCATGCCGAAGTGGCCGCGCTCGACCAGGCGCTCAATCACCGGCGGCGGCGCTGTCATGTTCGACAGGTCGGGGTACAGGCTCTTGGCCACCGCGAAAGACATGTCCCATCCGGCATGTTCGCGTTGCATCAGCGGGCCCGCCGCCGCGAGTCGAAAGCCGAAGCTGTAGCGGATCGCCGCATCGATGTCCTCGGCCGACGCGATGCCCATTTCCAGCATGTTGACCGCCTCGCGGATCAACGCATGCTGGATGCGGTTGGCCAGGAAGCCCGGAATGTCGCGCTTGACCTGCACCGGCCGCTTGCCGAGTGCCCACATCCACTCGCACACGCGATCGGCCAGCGCGGGGTTCGTCGCTTCGCCGCGCACGACTTCGACCAGGGGCACGAGGTAGGCCGGCATGAAGAAGTGCAGGCCCATCATGCGGTCCTGCGTCGCCAGACCGCGGCCGATATCGCTGATCGGGAAACTCGACGAGTTGCTGGCCAGCACCGTGTCCGGCTTGCTCAGGCGCACCAGGTCGGCAAACACCGATCGCTTGAGGTCAAGATCTTCGGTGACGTTCTCGACCACGATGCTCGTCTGCGGCCACGGCACGGTGGCGTAGTCGGCGTGGGTGGCGAGCAGGGTGGGATCGAACGGCTTGTGCAGGCGCGCCAGGGCCTGGCCGACGCGTTTGGCCAGGCCGTCTCGCGTCGCCGCCGTCGGCGAGACGACGTCGACGGGCCAGCCACCGGCCAGGAACACGACGGCCACGCCGAGCCCCATCGTCCCGCCGCCCACGACCAATGCCCGTTGTGTGCTGTTCATCGTCGCCCTTCGTTTGAATCGTTCATGCCCATGAGCAGACGTCGTCGAACGCAAAGCGCGGCAGGCGCGGCTTGAGCACGCTCGCATCGCCATGGCCAAGGTTGCACAGGAAGTTGCAGCGCAATGCGGTGCCGGCAAAGAACTCGGCATCGACCATGTCTTCGTGGAAGCCCGACATCGGGCCGCAGTCCAGTCCGAGTGCCCTTGCAGCGAGCATCAGATAGGCGCCTTGCAGCGTGCCGTTGCGCAGCGCCGTGACTCGCGCATGTTCGGGGTCGGCGCGGTATTCGGCCGCCACGTCGCGAAGCGGAAACAACCGCTGCTGGTGGGCGTGAAAATCGAGGTCGTAGGCGACGATCGCCGTCACCGGAGCCTGCATCATCTTCGGCACGTTGCCGGCGTGCAGCGCGGGGCGCAATCGCGCCTTGCCTTGCGGCGTGCGCACGAAGACGACTCGCATCGGCAGGCTGTTGGTGCTCGTCGGGCCACTTTGCGCCAGCGCGAAGACCTCGTGCAACAGCGCATCGGACACCGGTTGCGCCAGCCAGGCCTTGTGCGAGCGGGCCGCGCGGAACACCTGATCGAGCGCGTCGTCACTCAAGCGCGCCGGCGGTGCGGATCGCAGCGGCGTGCTGTCGTCGGCGTGCGTTCGCGTGCGGGGATCGCCGCTCATGCCGCGGCCCCTTCGGGGTCGAGGCGAAAGTCGAACTGCACCTCACTGAAAGGGGGCTCGATCTGATACGGCGCGGCCGCCGCCGCATCTTCGTGTCGTTCGAAATGCGCGACCAAGGTGCGCCGCACACCGAACACGGCGTCGCCGTCGATATAGGGGTCGTCGTCGGCAAAGACCTCGGTCACCAGGCGCCGATGGCCCGGCGCGGTGACCAGCACGTGAAAGTGCGACGGCCGCCAGGCATGGCGGGCGCCGGCACGCAGCAAGTCGCCGACCGGGCCGTCATAGGGCACCGAGTAGTAGCGCGGCTTGACCGTCACCAGGGCATAGTTGCCGTCGGCGTCGGTCTGCATGCGGCAACGCAGGTTGTAGATGTCCTGGGCCGGATCCATCTGCGAATACGTACCGTCGGCGTCGGTCTGCCAGAAGTCGAGCAGCGCGCCGGCCAGCGGCCTGCCTGCCGTATCCGACACGCGGCCGCGCAACAGCACGCGCTCGCCGGCATTGCGTCCGACCAGGCTCGCGCCCACCGGCAGCAGCGGCGCGTCGGCGATGTAGAACGGACCGAGGACGCTGCTCTCGGTGCCCTGCTGGGAGCCGTTGAGCAGGTCGACCAGCGAGGACAGGCCGAGCACGTCGCTGGTCAGGATGAATTCGTTGCGCTGCTCGTCGCTGATCCGGCCGGCGCGCCACAGAAAGTCGATGCCGGCAGCCCACTCTTCATGCGTGAGATTCACTTCGCGGGCGAAGTCGTGAAGGTGGCTCACCAGGCTCGCCATGACCTCGCGAAAACGCGCGTCCGGCGCGCCTTGCATGGAGGCGTGTACGGCGCTGGTGATGTTGTCGAGGTCGATGTTGCGCATGGGCGCACTCCCCGTGCAATGGGATGGAGCCGAAGGCGCCTGCGAATCGCAGCCTTCGCCGATGATGCGGGCATTCTAGAAAATATCGACAAACGTTGCAATTGAAGTGTTTTTATCGATAATGACCGGCAGGCGGCCAAGCAAGCCTGCGTGTCGCCCATGTCCATCGCCGAATGCCAGGCCCATGACCGAATCTCTTGCCACCGCTTTGCACGACGAGGCCTCGTCGCCGACGCTGGCCAGCAGCGTCTACGAGCGTCTGCGCAGCGACATCCTGCGCGGCGAACTGATGCCGGGCCACAAGCTGCGCATCGAGTTCGTCAGCGAGCGCTACGACGCCGGCCACAGCCCGGTGCGCGAGGCGCTCAACCGGCTGTCCTCGGACGGCCTGGTCGAGCGCCGGGACCAGCGTGGCTTCTGCGTCGCCGCGGCCAGCGCTGCCGACCTGATCGAGCTGACCCGCACCCGCTGCTGGCTCGAAGAGATCGGGCTGCGCGAGTCGATGAAGGTCTTTGCGCACGATTGGGAAGAGGCCATCGTGCTGGCGCTGCACCGGCTGTCGCGCATTCCGCGCTCGACCACGCCGGACGAGTATCACGAGAACCCCGAATGGGAGCGCGCGCACCGCGCCTTCCATCGCAGCCTCATCGCCGGCTGCGGTTCACGCTGGCTGCTCGGCTTCTGCGACCAGTTGGCCGACCAGGCCTACCGCTATCGCCAGTTGTCCGTGCAGCGCATCTATCCCAAGCGCAAGGAGAAGGGCGAACACGAGGCCATCGTGCGGGCCGTGTTCAACCACGACGCCGACGTTGCCGTGGCGCTGCTCAATGAGCACTACCGCATGACGGCCAACATCATTCTCGAGTCGGGCGACGTGCCGGGAACAGCGCCGAAGCCCGTGGCACTGGAGCCCGCACGGGTGACGCCGATTCTCAGAGCGGCCCGGGCTGCACGACGATCCAAAGCCGGCGACTGACCACTGACCCACAGGAGCAGACCATGCATGAATTGCGTTCCATCGTTCTCACCGCCGCCACCGTGCTGGCCGCGACCACTTTGCCGCGCAGGCGCAGACCACGATCAACCTGACGGCGATCGACGGCTATCCGCCCAAGTCGCTGTGGATCAAGGAGTTCATCGACTTCTACATCCCCGAGGTCGACAAGCGTCTGGCCAAGGACAACAAGTTCAAGATCAGCTGGAACCAGGCCTGGGGCGGCCAGATCGTCAAGCCCAACGGCGTGCTCGAAGGCCTTCAGAAGGGCCTGGGCGACATCGGCATCGTCACCACCGCGATCTACGGCGACAAGATGAACATCCTGGCGGTGGCCTACGCCACGCCCTTCGTCACCAACGACCCGGCGCTGGTCTCGCGCACCATCGACGAGATGGCCGACAAGTTCCCGGCGATCAAGAAGACCTTCGCCTCGTACAACCAGGTCTACCTGACCAACTCGGTGGTGCTCGACACCTACCAGGTCTTCAGCAAGCCGGCGGTCAAGGGCCTGGCCGACATGAAGGGGCTGAAGGTGTCCGGCGCGGGCTTCAACCTGCGCTACCTCGCACCGGTGGGCGCGGTCGGCGTGTCCGGTCCGCTGACCGGCTACTACAACCAGATCCAGACCGGCGTCACCGAAGCCTGCATGCTGTGGCCCGAAGCGGCGGCCACCTTCAAGATCGCCGAAGTCGCGCCGAACATGCTCAAGGCCGACATCGGTGCGGTCAACACCAAGGTGCTGACCGTCAATGCCGACACCTGGGCCAAGCTGCCCGCCGAGGTCAAGAAGGTGCTGCAGGACGTGGCCATCGAGTACCGCGACCTGCTGGCCAAGATCGCCGCCGAAGAAGGCGCGGCCAGCGTCGCCGACTACAAGAAGGCCGGCGGCGTGGTGCACGAGCTGCCCAAGGCCGAGCGCACGAAGTGGGCCAAGGACATGCCCAACCTGGCCAAGGAATGGGCCGCCGGCCTGGACAAGGAGGGCTCGCAGGGCTCGGAAATGCTTTCCTACTACATGAACGCGATGCGCGCCGCCAAGCAGCCGATCGAGCGCCAGTGGGACCGCGAGTAACGCGTCGGTCCGATGACTGCCTCACCGACCCGGCCCGCGAACGACGCGGGCGTGAAAGCACCCCGAACCGCCTTCGGCGCCGTGATCGTCGGCATGAACGCGCTCGGGTCGGTGTGGATCCTGTTTCTGATCCTGCTCGTGACCGCCGACGCGCTGGGGCGCAGCTTCTTTGCCCATCCGATCGCCGGCGTCACCGAGATGATCCAGATCTCGATCGTCGGCATCGTCTTCTCGCAACTGCCCGACGCCATCCGCAACGGCAAGCTGACGCGCGCCGACTCGATGCTGGGTTGGGTCACTGCCCGTCGCCCGCAGGTGGCGCAGGCGATGGAGGCCGCCTTCCTGCTGCTCGGCGCCGTCTACATGGGCCTGTGCGTATGGGGCTCGGCACCGTTGCTGGTCGAGGCGATCCAGCGCGAGTCCTATCTCGGCAACCAGGGCGTGTTCACCGTCGTCGTCTGGCCGGTCAAGACGATCATCGTGATCGGCCTGGCGGTATGCCTGATCGAGTTCCTGCGCCAGTCGCTGCGCGCGCTGCGACGCGCGGCCAGAGATTGATCCGCCGCCACGCCAGCGTCGCCGCTCTACGCGCGTTCGCGATCGCCACCGTCGCTCGCAACCCCTGAACGTTCGACCCGCATGGACCTGAGCAGCACCACGGTCGGCATCGCCTCGCTGATCGCCATCGTGACCTTCATCTACGCCGGCGTGCACATCGCCGTGGCGCTGGGCACGGTGTCGTTCGTCGGCGTGTTGCTGCTCAAGGGCAACCTCGCGCTGCCGCTGAACCTGCTGGGGCTGGCGATTGCCGATTCGATCTCCGACGAGGCCTTTGCCACCGTGCCGCTGTTCGTGATGATGGGCCTGGTGGTCAGCCGCTGCGGGCTCGGGCGCGACGTCTACGAGTTCGCCAACGATGTCTTCCACGGCCTGCGCGGCGGCCTCGGCGTGGCCACGGTCGCGGCGAACGCGATCTTCGCCGCGGTCACCGGCTCGTCGATCGCGTCGGCCTCGGTGTTCGCCAAGGTCGCGGTGCCCGAGATGCGGCGCTACCACTACGGCAAGCGCTTCACGGTCGGCATCGTCGCCGGCAGCTCGGTGCTGGGCATGATCATTCCGCCCAGCGTGATGCTGATCATCTACGCCGTCGTCACCGAGCAGTCGGTGGGCGCGATGTTCCTGGCCGGCGTGCTGCCGGGCATCCTGCTGGCGGTGGCCTTCTGCATCGCCATCGTGTTGTTCGCCGCCTTCTGGCCGCGCTTTGTCGGCGGCGAGGCGCCCACTGGCCAGCGACCGCCGCTGGCCATCACTGGCGCGCGATGCGGTGGTCAAGCTCGGCCCGGTGCTGCTGCTGGTGGTCGTCGTGCTGGGTGGCCTGTACGGCGGCATCCTGACGCCGGTCGAGTCGGGCGCCGCGGGCACCGTGGCCGCGGCCATCCTGGGCTGGCTCAAGCGCCGGCTGACCGGGCGCGCGATCTGGGGTGCCCTGGTCGACACCGGGCACATCACCGCCAACATCCTGTTCCTGATCATCGCCGCGTCGATCTACAGCCGCATGCTGGGCATCGCCGGCCTGCCGACGCTGTTCGGCGAGTGGCTTGGCACGATGCAGCTGACCTTCGCCGGCTTCATGGTGCTCTACGTGCTGCTGCTGCTGGCGCTGGGCACGATCTTCGACACCGCCTCGATCATCCTGATCGTCGTGCCGCTGTTCCTGCCGGCGCTGGAGCCGTTGCAGATCAATCTGGTGTGGTTCGGCATCGTCACCGTCGTCGGCGCCGAGATCGGCCTGCTGACGCCGCCGTTTGGCATCTCGTGTTTTGTCATCAAGGCAACGATCGACGATCCCTCGGTGACCTTGAACGACGTCTTCATGGGCGCCTTGCCCTTTGCGTTGGTGATGCTGCTCGTACTGGTGCTGCTGATCGCGTTTCCGCAGATCAGCCTGGCCCTGCTTTGAATGGCGACCTGTTGACGTCATTGCCCACTTCACGACCGGCGTGCAATCGGAGACACGACATGAGCAAGAACAGTTGGCAAGACCATATCGATCATGTGAGCGCCAAAGGCGTTCTGGCCAAACGGCTCTATGTGATCCTGACCACGCCCACCGGCGCCATCGATGCCTTGGCGCAGCACCTGGGCGAGCATCTGGCGTACCAGAAGGATCTCGAGGCCCGCGGCATCACCTTTGCGGCGGGGCCCTTCGCCGACGACGCGGAGCAGCAGTGGAGCGGCGAGGGCATGATCATCGTTCGCGCCGAATCGATGGCGCAAGCCCGCGCGATCGCCGATGCCGACCCGATGCACCAGAGCGGGGTCCGCTCGTACCGCATCCGGCCCTGGCTGCTCAACGAGGGCTCCGCAACAGTGACGGTGCGCTACTCCGAACACTTCCGACGCGTCGATTGAGGCGTCGCTCCGAGTTGATCGAAAGGAACAGAGACATGGCAGCGATCAGGCAAAAGACAATGGTCCATTGGCGCATGGAAGGCAAGGCGGTCAACCATGCGCTGACCGAGGTGTCGATACGCGGACTGACATCGCAGATCGACGAGCCGCTCGAGCGCGGTGGCACCAACAAGGGACTGACGCCCACGGAAACGCTGGTCGCCGCGCTGGTGGGCTGCACCAACGTCATCAGTCACAAGATCGCCCACAAGAACGGCATCGAGCTGCAGGACATGCATATTCATGCCGACGTCGACTTCGACCGGCGTGGTGTCACGCTCGCCGAGGATATTGCGCTGCCCTTTCCCGCCATCACCTTGACGATCGACGTGACAAGCGCCGCCGATCCCGCACAAATGGACCAGCTGCGTCAGGAGCTCGCGATGTACTGCCCGCTGGCCAAGATGATCCGGGCTGCCGGCACGGTGCTGACCGAGGTCTGGCATGTGAAACACGCCTAGCGAACCATCGGCGCGATCTTGTAGGCGAGCGGCAGACGACGTTTTTCTTGCATCATGCGGGCTGGACTGTTGCGGTTGACGCATGAACAAGGCCTTCACAAAAGAAAGCGATGGCGACGACAACGACGACGATGACACGTTGTCGGCATTGCCGGCGCTGCCCGCGGGTGCGAAGAACTACATCACGCCGGCCGGCTACGCGCGCCTGCGCGGCGAGCTGATGACGCTGCTCGACAGCGAGCGGCCGAAGGTGGTGGAGATCGTGTCGTGGGCGGCCAAGAACGGTGACCGCTCGGAAAACGGCGACTACCTGTACGGCAAGAAACGCCTGCGCGAGATCGACCGGCGCATCCGCTTTCTGACCAAGCGGCTCGACATCGCCGAAGTGGCCGATCCGTCGCTGCATCACGGCAGCGATCAGGTGTTCTTCGGCGCCACCGTCACCTACGCCGACGAGCAGGGCGCCGAGCGCACGGTGACGATCAAGGGCATCGACGAGGCCGACAACCTGGCCGGCGAGGTCAGTTGGGTGTCGCCGATCGCGCGCGCGCTGTTGAAGTCGCGCCAGGGCGATGAGGTGACGCTGCTCACGCCCAGCGGGCCGCAGCGCATCGAGGTCATCGAGGTCTGCTATCCGGCATCGTGAGCCCGCATGAGGTTGGCCAGGTCGACCGCCGACTTGACGCCCATCTTGTCGAACACACGCGCGCGGTGCACCTCGACCGTGCGCACGCTGAGTCCGAGCGCATCGGCGACGAGTTTGTTCGGCTTGCCGGCGAGCACGAGCTGCATGACCTCGCGCTCACGCTCGGTCAACTCGGCCAGCGCCTGCGCGACCTGGCGCTTCGAGCGCGCCGCCTCGAGGTGTTGGCGGCTCGCCGCCAGCGCCCGTTCGATGCGATCGACCAGCGCGTTGTCGGCAAACGGCTTCTCGACGAAATCGAAGGCGCCGCGCTTGACCGCTGCGACCGCGGTCGGCACATCGCCGTGGCCGGTGAGAAAGATCACCGGCAGCGCGCCGGTCAGGCCGCGCTCGATCAACTGGTCGAACAGCGCCAGGCCGCTCATGCCGGGCATGCGTACGTCGAGCACCAGGCACGACGGCGCGCTGGGCCAGGTGTTGGCGCGCTGCGTGTCGAGCAGTCCGATGAAGGCCTCGGCGCTCGCAAAACCTTCCGACAACAGGCGCCGTGTGCGCAGCAGCCAGGCCAGGGCATCGCGCAACACTTCCTCGTCGTCGACGAGGTAGACCATCGGCAAGCCCAGCGGCATGTTCATGCTGCGAAATTATGCGGCGCGCAGCGTGAAGACGAAACGCGTGCCCGACGCGCTGGTCGTGTAGTCGAGCGCACCGCCATGCTGTTCGACCACCGTGCGGCACAGCGACAGGCCCAGCCCCATGCCTTCGCTGCGGGTCGTGAAGAACGGCGTGAACAAGCGCGCAGCCACCTCGGGCGCAATGCCGGGGCCGGCGTCGGCGACGGAAACCTCGATCCACTGCGCATCGACGGCGCGCACCGCCAGGCGCAGTACGCGCTGTTCGAGCGCCGTCGCGCCGGACTCCATCGCCTGGATGCCGTTGCGCGTCAGGTTGAGCAGCACCTGCTCGACCATCGTGCGATCAGCCATCACGCGCGGCGCAGGCGAGGGCATCTGCACGTCGATGCGCGCGCCGCTCTTGCGTGCCTGCAGGCGCACCAGCGGCAACACCGCGTCGACCAGCACCGACACGGCCACGGCTTCGAGCGCCTGCTCACGGCGACGCACGAATTCATGCACGCTCTTGATCGTTCGCCCGGCGCGGTCGGCTTGTTCCGCGATCCTCGTCAGCGCCTGCTTCAGCATCTCGCGGTCGACGGCCAGGGGCGACGACGCGTCGTCCAGCAGGTTGAGCGATCCGCCGGCGTAGCTGGCAATCGCCGCCAGCGGTTGATTCAGCTCGTGGCTGAGCAGCGACGCCATCTCGCCGACCGTGGCCAGGCGCGCCGTGGCTTGCAGGCGTTCTTGCTGCTGGCGCGACAGATCTTCGATGCGCCGCTGCTCCGACAGGTCGACGGCCGCGCTCATCCAACCGGTCTGGTGGCCTTGGCTGTCGACCAGCGGCGCTTCGTAGATCACGACCGGAAAACGCTCGCCGTTCTTGCGCATGAACACCGTTTCGTGTCCAGTGAGCGGCTCCGCGCCGGCCAGGCCGCCCTGCAGCCGCTGCGCGTACTCGGTCGCCCGCTCAGGGGGCCAATAAGGTGGCGTGGCCGCGCCGAGCAGCTCCGCGGCCTCGAAGCCGACCATGCGGCAAAACGACGGGTTGACGTAGCTGGTCTGGCCATCCATGCCGCGCGCGCGCAGGCCGGTGACGAGCGAGTCTTCCATGGCCTTGCGAAACGCCAGGGCCTCGGCCAGGCGTTGCTCGGCGCCGGCGCGGCGGCGCACGTCACGCGCCAGCAGCAGCACCAGCGCGGTCAATGCAATCGACAGGCCAACGACCAGGGCGACACTGAGGTTCGGGATCAGGTCGGGGCGGCCATGGCGGCTGTCGGCGCGCAGCAGCAGTTTGGCGCCGGGCAGATCGACCAGGCGCTCTGATCGGTAGACCCCTGCGCCGCGCACGGTGCCGCTGCGGGCCAGGCGCGCGCCATCGGCTTCGACAAGACTCAGCTCGTGGTCGCGCGACGCGTCGGCGCTGCTGGCGGCGTCGAGCAGCGCCGGCAGCGAAAACGTCGCGACGACGCTGCCGCCCTCGGCTGCGCCTTGCGGCAGGCACAGGTCCAGCAGCTCGACGCCGACGCCGCCGGGCAGCGGCGAGAAATAGCTGCGCGAAAAGACCGGCGTACTGCTGCGCCGGGCCTCGGCGCACGCGGCCTGTGCGTCCTGGCTCTGCGCGTTGCGTGAGATGGCCTCGAACAGCGCACCCATGTGCGGCGCCTGCACCTCATCGACGATGTCGAAAGCAGCATTGCGCCGCTCCAGGCGCAACAGGCCGCGGCGCGAGCGCAGCAGATCGGCGGCATCACCACGCCACTGCGTCGCGCTGCGCTCCTGCCAGACCAGCAGCTGCAGCACTTGCAGGCTGCGCGACATCGTTTGCCGCGCCTCGTCGGCCACCGCCGAGGCCGCAGCATCGGCGCGATCTTGCGCCCGCGAGGCCTCGTACTGCAGGACGAGAAAGACCAGCAGCGCCTGTGCCACCGCCAGCAGCGTGATCAGCAGGCTCCACAACAGCAGGCGACGCCGGCGGCGGCCGGGGTTGACCATGGGGCTGGCGCTCGGCGGTGGTGCGGCGGCGGCGTGGCTCATGTCCGCGGCCAGTATTGCGCACCGCGTCGCCGGGTTGATACGCGGAACTACGCATGACTGGCCACTACCGAGGTGTGGCGTTCGCTCGTACCATGCACCATCCCATCTGGCGATCAGCACCCACCATGTCCAGCTACGAAGAAAAGCGCGCCGAGCTGCGCCGCGATGCGCTCGCGTACCACGAGTTCCCGACGCCGGGCAAGGTCTCGATTGCGGCCACCAAGCCCTTGTCCAACCAGCGCGACCTGGCGCTGGCCTATTCGCCCGGGGTGGCTGCGGCCTGCGAGGAGATCGTCGCCGACGAGCGCAATGCCTTCCGCTACACCGCCCGCGGCAACCTGGTGGCGGTGGTCACCAACGGCACCGCCGTGCTGGGCCTGGGCGACATCGGCCCGTTGGCCGCCAAGCCGGTGATGGAAGGCAAGGGCGTGCTGTTCAAGAAATTTGCAGGCATCGATGTCTTCGACATCGAGATCGCCGAGAACAACGTCGACAAGCTGGTCGACATCATTGCCGCGCTCGAGCCCACGTTCGGTGGCATCAACCTGGAAGACATCAAGGCGCCGGACTGCTTCTACGTCGAGCGCAAGCTGCGCGAGCGCATGAAGATTCCGGTCTTCCACGACGACCAGCACGGCACGGCCATCGTCGTCGGCGCGGCGCTGCTCAATGGCCTGGCCGTTGCCGGCAAGGACATCAAGACGATCAAGCTGGTGACGTCGGGCGCGGGCGCAGCGGCGCTGGCCTGCCTGGGCCTGCTCGTCAAGCTCGGCGTGCCGCGCGAAAACATCTGGGTCACCGATCTGGCCGGCCTGGTCTGGCAGGGCCGCACCGAACTGATGGACCCGGACAAGGCGGAGTTTGCGCAGGCCACGGCGCAGCGCACGCTGGCGCAGGCGATTGCCGGCGCCGACGTGTTCCTCGGCCTGTCGGCCGCGGGGGTGCTGAAGCCGGAGATGGTCAAGTCGATGGCCGCCAAGCCGATCATCTTCGCGCTCGCCAATCCGACGCCGGAAATCATGCCGGAAGAAATCAAGGCGGTGCGCAACGACGCGCTGATCGCCACCGGCCGCACCGACTACCCGAACCAGGTCAACAACGTGCTCTGCTTCCCGTACATCTTTCGCGGCGCGCTGGATTCTGGCGCGACGACGATCACCGATGCCATGGAAATCGCCGCCGTCGAGGCCATCGCCGAACTCGCACGTGCCGAGCAGAGTGAAGTCGTGGCCGCCGCCTATGCCGGCTCCACGCTCTCGTTCGGTGCCGAGTACCTGATCCCCAAGCCCTTCGATCCGCGGCTGATGATGAAGATTGCGCCGGCGGTGGCGCGTGCTGCCGAAGCGTCCGGCGTCGCCCAGCGCGCCATCACCGACATGGACGCCTACCTCGAAAAACTGCAGGGTTTCGTCTATGCCTCGGGCAACATGATGAAGCCGATCTTCACGATGGCCAAGCGCGCCGCGCAAAAACGCGTGGCCTATGCCGAGGGCGAAGAGGAACGCATCCTGCGTGCGGCGCAGATCGTCGTCGACGAGGGCATCGCACGGCCGACGCTGATCGGCCGCCCGGCGGTGATGGCGCAGCGCATCGAGCGCTTCGGCCTGCGTCTCAAGGAAGGCTCGGACTATGACATCGTCAACGTCGAGCAAGACCACCGCTACCGCGATTTCTGGCAGACCTACCACCGCATGACCGAGCGCAAGGGCGTCACGGTGCCGATCGCCAAGATCGAGATGCGGCGCCGGCTGACGCTGATCGGCGCCATGCTGCTGCACAAGGGCGAGGTCGATGGCCTGCTCTGCGGCACCTGGGGCACGACCCATGCGCATCTGCACTACATCGATCAGGTCATCGGCAAGCGGCCGGGCGGTGCGTCGGGGACACCCCAGGACATTCCGGTGTACGCCTGCATGAACGGGCTGTTGCTGCCCGGCCGCCAGGTCTTCCTCGTCGACACGCATGTCAATGCCGACCCGAGCGCCGAGGAACTGGCCGAGATCACGGCGATGGCGGCCGAGGAGATGCGCCGTTTCGGCATCGAGCCGAAAGCGGCGCTGCTGTCGCATTCCAACTTCGGCTCGTCGGACCAGCCGAGTGCCGTCAAGATGCGCCGCGCGCTGGCACTGTTGCGTGATCAGGCGCCGTGGCTGGAGGTCGATGGCGAGATGCACGGCGACGTGGCGCTGGACAGCAAGGCGCGCGCCGCGGTGATGCCGCACTCGAGCCTGGTCGGCGACGCGAATCTGCTCGTGCTGCCCAACATCGATGCCGCCAACATCGCCTACAACCTGCTCAAGACCGCCGCTGGCGGCGGCATCGCCATTGGGCCCGTACTGCTCGGCGCGGCCCAGCCGGTGCATGTATTGACCGCGGCGACAACCGTCAGGCGCATCGTCAACATGACCGCGCTGACTGTCGCGGACGCCAACGCAGCCCGATGAAAAATGCGGAGATATCGCTTCTATTGAGGTAGTGTGCGCACACAATCTTGTTAGGGGATGTGCCCCAATTTTGGGCACACGGCTTGAGGTTTTTTCACGCCTCCCGTATCATTGCGGATTCATTAATTCGGGTTAACCCGTGTCATCCGCACGCCGCTACAGCCATGCAAGCACTGCCCTCAAGTTAGGGCTTGCTTTGTTTTTGGGAGCGGCACTTTTCGCAGGCGCTGCCCAGGCGCGCGGCGTGCCGGACGACATGTCGTCAGTTGCCTTGGCGCAGTTGCCCGCGCAAGCCCAACAGACCAAACGACTGATCCGCAGCGGCGGCCCGTTTCCGTATTCGAAGGACGGCACGGTCTTCGGCAATCGCGAACGTCAATTGCCGCGCGCCAAACGCGGTTACTACCGCGAGTACACGGTGTCGACACCGGGCTCGCACAACCGGGGGGCGCGTCGCATCGTCTGCGGCGGCGACACGCCGACCCAACCTGAGGCCTGCTACTACACGGCGGATCACTACACGAGTTTCAAACGCATAGAACAGTGAGTGCCTGCCGATCGATTTTTTTGGGTTTTCTTTTTTGACCTTGGAGGAACGTGACCATGCAATTGCAGACCGTCCGTCCGAACATCGTGCAATCAATACGTGCCTACACCGTGGCCGAATTGATGGAAGCCGCGCAGCAGGCGGGCCAGCACTTCTTGTACGCGAACGTGGCCAACGCACAATCGAAGCAGGAGGTGTTGGACAGCATCGCTGAAGCCTTCACCTTTCCGCTGCATTTCGGCAAGAACCTCGACGCGCTGTACGACTGCATGACCGATCTGGTCAACCGCAGCGGCCAGCAGCCGGGCTTTGTCGTCGTGCTCGAGCAGTTGCCCGACAACCCACGCTTTGACCGCGAGACGCGCGAGCAATTGCTCGACGTGTTCCGCGATGCGGCCGACTTCTGGGCGGAACGAAAGATACCGTTCAGATGTTTCTATTCTTTTCGGTAGCCCGCTCCCAAGAAATCGGGTCATGGGAGCGGGCGGCAGAGGTGGCCCCCACGAGCAGCACCAGCAACCAAGTCGGTGCGACCAAGAAGGCATCGAAGGCCGCGGCCGCGTCGGCGAACGCGAGCTTCGGCATGAACATGCCGCTGATGAGCAGCGCGTTCGATACGTCGATGTGGTTGAACGCAGCCTGAAGCTCGGGAATTTCGAGCAAGAACAGGGTGGCTTCGGCCACCCTGTTTCGTTTCTGGCGTCAGCCGAGCTGAGCCTTCAGGTAGTGCGCCCCGGCAATCGGACTGAAGTAGTACGGCGCAATTTCCTCGAAACCGAGGCTGGCATACAAGCCGCGCGCGGCTTCCATCTCGTCGAGCGTGTCGAGGAGCAGGTTCGAATAACCCGCCTGCAGGCCGCGGTCCATCAGCGCCTGTGTCAGCAGGCGGCCGATGCCGAAGCGGCGAAACGCCGGGCGCACGTACAGGCGCTTCATTTCACAGGCATTCGGGTAGTCGACGTCGGTCAGCGGCCGCAAGGCGCCACAGCCGGCAATGTCGCCGTCGACCGTGGCCAGCAGCAGCGCGCCGCCGGGCGCCGCGTATTCGGCCGGCAGCGTGGCCAGCTCGGCGTCGAAGTTCTGAAAACACAGATCCACCCCGAGCTGGGCTGCGTACTCGCGAAAAATCTCGCGCGTGGCTTCCAGCAGCTCCGGCGTGTCCGGCGTCAGCAACTCGATGACGGGGGTGGTGGTCACGTTCCCAGCCGCGCGATCCACCAGGAAACGCCCAGCGCCGCGGTGATCATCACGGCCGCCAACACGCGCTGCGCCACGCCGTCGGCCGATGCCGGCGTGCCGGGTGCCACTGTCTTGTCACCGTGCCACATCGGCGCGATCAGGTTGCGCTGTTTCTTGAACAGGTAGAACAGCACGGTGGCGATGTGCAGCACGACCAGCGTGATGATCAGGTACTGGCCCAGCGACTTGTGCCAACCCGTGGCCCGCAGTGCCAGGGCCGACGTCACGAAGCGGTTCAAGGGCCCGGTCGTGGCGATCTCGTCGTCGGCGACGAGGCCGGTGGCCACCTGCGCAATCAACAGTAACAGCAGGGCGAACACCGACAGCGCGCCGAGCGGGCTGTGGCCCACGTCATAGCGACCGCCCGGCCCCGCGTCGCCACGCAGATAGCCCATGACGCTGGTCGGACGATAGAGGAACGAGGCGAAGCGCGACCAATAGCCGCCGACGAAGCCCCAGACCAAACGAAAGGCGAGCAGCGCCAATGCCAGGAGGCCGAGGCGGATGTGCCAGGTCATTGCATTGCCGCCGATCTTGGCCGTGATCACCGAGGCAATCACCGAGGCGGCAAGCAACCAATGAAACATGCGCGTGGGCAGATCCCACACCCGCACAGCACTCGCGCCTGGGTCAATGTCGTTCATGCGTCCATCTTCAATCGATGACACCCGAAGATAACCCGGCTCCTGCCTGAATGCCAATCAGCCTACTCGGGCATACCCCTGCGATGCAAGATGCCAAGGCAACGCTGCGTACACTGTTTGCGCGTGTCGAGACAGGCGCGTGTTCCACTCCCACCTGCCATGGAGAAACCCGCATGCAGTCATTCCTGAAGATTCGTCCGAGCCTGGCCGTCGCTGCGCTCACCCTTGCAACTGCGCTGCCCGCGGCGGCGCAGTTTTCGAAACCTGAACACGCGATCAATTACCGTCAGAGCGCGATGACGATTCAGGCCGCCCATTTCGGCCGCATCGCGGCCATGGCCGACGGCAAGGTGCCGTTCGACGCCAGCGCCGCCCAGGCCAACGCCGACATCGTGGCAACGATGTCCAAGCTGCCGTTTGTCGCATTCGGCGAAGGCACGGAAAAAGGCGCCCCGACGCGCGCCAAGCCTGAAGTCTGGAGCAATCGCAGCGACTTCGACGCCAAGGCCAAGACCTATCAGGAAGAAGTCGTCAAGCTCCAAGCCGCCGCCAAGACCGGTAATCTGGATCAGATCAAGACCGCCACAGGCGCCGTTGGCAAAAGCTGCAAGTCCTGTCACGACTCGTTCCAGAAGGAGCAGTAAGGCAGCCGTTTGCCCTCAGGCAGCAAAGCCGAGCACGACCCTGCGGGTCATGGCTGACTTCTTCTCCAACTTCGTGACGATGACGTTGCCGATGTCGCGTGTGTTGCTCACATGCGTGCCGCCGCAGGGTTGCAGATCGACGCCTGCGATCTCGATCACGCGCACCCGGCCCAGGCCGCGTGGCGGCTGCACGCTCATGCTGCGCACGAGGCCCGGGTTGGCGTCGAGTTCGGCCTCGCTGATCCAGCGCTGGTGCACTGGGTGCGCTTCGGCGACCAGGCGCGCGATGCCGGCGCTCAGCGCGTCCTTGTCGAGCGGCTCGCTCATGTGAAAGTCCAGCCGCGCATAGCTGGCGGTGATCGAGCAGCCATTCACCGGATGCGGCACCAGCGCACACAGCAAGTGCGTCGTCGTGTGAAAGCGCCGGTGAGCCTGGCGGCGCGCGGCGTCGATCTGCGCGGTCACCGCATCACCGACGGCGATTGCCGCGTCGACCGCGAGCACATGCAGCACGCCGCCCGGGTGCTCCTTGCTCTTGCGCGCATCGGTCACTGGCAGCTCGCGGCCATCCGGCAACCGCAGCACGCCGGTGTCTCCGGCCTGCCCGCCACCGAGCGGATAGAACACCGTGCGGTCGAGAATCACGCCGCCCTCGCCGAGCGCGATGACACGGGCATCGCAGTGCAAAAGCTCGGCATCGTCGCGAAAGAGCTCTTCGGTCATCGGGTTCATCCTGCGAGGACACGGGCGAACACATCGCGATCGACATTGCCGCCGCACAGCGTCACGCCGACGCATCGGTGTTGCCAACGCTGCCGCTGCTGCAGCGCCGCGGCCAGCGAGGCCGCGCCGGCGCCCTCGGCCACATTGTGCGTGGCCGTGTAGAGCAGGCGCATGGCGGCAGCCACCTCATCGTCGCTGACAGCGATCACATCGTCGGCCTCGCGCCGGATGACGTCGAGCGCGTCGGCATCGGGGACGCGGCAGGCCATGCCGTCGGCAAGCTCTGTCGTCACCGGGGACTCGATCACGCGGCGGGCGCGAAACGAGTCGAGATAGGCCGTGGCCTGCGCCGACACCACGCCGACGATGCGCGTGCCCACGCCGGTCAGCGCACGGGCCATGGCGCAGGCACTGAGGCCCGAGCCCAGGCCGATCGGCACGAAGACCACGTCCGGCTGCACGGCGCGGAAAAACTCCACCCAATAGGTGGCTACGCCGAGCACCAGATCGCGGTGAAACGAGGGCACGAAGTGCAAGTCCTGTGATGCCGCCAACGCGGCCGCATGTTCGCGCGCCGCCTGGAAATCGTCACCGTGCTCGATCAGTTCGGCGCCGAGCGCGCGCATCGCCGCGTTCTTCTCCACCGAGTTGCGGTGCGGCACGACGATGGTGGCGGCCAGGCCATGCCGTCGTGCCGCAAACGCCATCGATTGGCCATGGTTGCCGCGTGTCGCACCGATCACGCCACGCACCTGCGGTTCGCGCTCGCGCAGGGCCTTCATGTACACCAGCCCGCCGCGCACCTTGAACGCGCCCAGCGGCGTGTGGTTCTCGTGCTTGACCCAGACCTCGGCGCCGAGCGCTTCTGCCAGCAGCGGCCAGGCGTATTGCGGCGTTGCCGGCATCGCGGCATAGACCGTGCGCTGCACGGCTTCGAACTCGGCGGGGGTGGGCGTTTGCATGGCTGCTTTACTGTGACTCGAGGGTGATGAGGCCGCGCGGCGTGTCCAACTGCGCTTCGAGTGCCGGGCCGCTCGCCTTGTCGAGGCCGATGTTCGACAGGCACAGCGCTTCTGCGGCCGCACGCGGCAGGCCGCGCAGGACGAGTGAGCGCAGCGTTACGCCGGACGGCGGCATCGATGCCGCGGGGTGGCGTGGGCCCCATTCGATCAGCGTCGGCATCGCGCCGCCGTACAGGACAGCGCCGTCGTCGCGCACGGCGATGCGCCAGCTCAGCAGACCCGACGGTGTTTCGCGCGATGCTTCGACCGTGCGTCCGCCATCGACTCCCGCCTTGCGCAGTGCGGCCAGCGTGGCGTCGAGAGCGCTGGTGCGGGCCACCAGCGTCACCAGGCGCGGCCCGGCCGACAGGTCGAGCTGATCGAGCCCGAACCAGCGCGCGCGCCCCGGCGGCGGCGCCTCCGGGTCGATGGCGATGATCTCGAAGTACGCCTTCGGGAAGCGGTCACCGGCGATGCTGAACAGCCGGTTGTGGCTGCCCATCAAGGCGTGTTGGCCGCCGGGACCCGGCGTGATGCCGAGCGTGGCCTCGCACCAGCGCACGCCCTCATCGAGCGTGCGCGCAGCCACGACCAGGTGATCGACGGCGGACGTCACAACGCCACCGAGCCTTCGATCACGGTCACGCAGTGGCCGCCGATCCAGATGTCGCTACCGTCTTGCCGCACGTGCACGCGGCCGGCGCGGCCCATCGCGCTGCCCTGCGCAGCGATGTAGCTTGCAGGCGCGAGCCCCTCGCCGATCAGCCATTGCGCCAGCGCCGCGTTCAAGCTGCCGGTGACCGGGTCTTCGGCGATGCCGCTGTTGCCGGTGAAAAAAGCGCGGACCTCGAACTGCGTGTCGCTCGATGCGTCCTGCGGGCCGACCACGCCGACGTCGAGCCCGTCGAGCACGGCGCGGTCGGGCTTGACCGCCAGCACCTGCGCGGCCGAGCGCAGCATCAGCGCACGCCACGGCGGCCCGTTCTGGCACCACGCATGCGCGGCGATATCGGCGCGGGCGACACCCAGGCCGCGCGCGATGCGCTGCACATCGGCCTCGTCGAGCGGGCCGCTCTTGATCAGCGGCGGCGCAGCAAAGGCCAGCCGCGCGCCGTCACGGCGGATGCGCACCAGGCCCACGCCGCACTCTTGCACGATCACCTCGCCCTTGGGCTGGCCGCCGGACTGCAGCCAGGCATGGCAACTGCCGAGCGTCGGATGCCCGGCAAACGGCAGTTCGCGGCCGGGGCAGAAGATGCGCAGCGCGTAGTCCGCATCGGCGTCGGCCGGCGCCGACAGGAAGGTCGCTTCCGACAGGTTGGTCCAGTCGGTGAAGCGCTGCATGGTGGCTTGGTCGAGGCCGCTGCTGTCGAGCACGACGGCCAGCGGATTGCCCCTGAGCGCGTCGTCGGTGAAGACATCCACCTGCTGGAACGGTCGCCGCTTCATGTCGATGCAGCCTGTCTCAACACCTTCGCCAGCGCCGCCACGCCGGACTCGATCTGCTCCGGCGACGCCGTCACGAACGACAGGCGCAGCGTGTTCTTGCGCGGCGCAGCGGCATAGAACGCCGCGCCGGGCACGAAAGCCACGCCGGCCTCGACGGCCCGGGGCAACAGCGCGACGGCGTCCATCGTCTCGGGCAACTCGAGCCAGAAGAACATGCCGCCCTGCGGGCGTTGCCAGGTGGCAAGGCCGGCCAGGTGCTTCTGCAGCGACGTCTGCATCGCGTCGCGGTGCAACCGGTAGCGCGCACGGATCGTCGGCACATGCGTGTCGAGAAAGCCGTTGCGGATCACTTCATGAACGACGCGCTGATTGAAGATCGGCGTGTGCAAGTCGGCGGCCTGCTTGGCCTGCAGCAGCTTCGGGTACAGCCCCGCCGGCGCGACGACATAGCCCAGGCGCAGACCCGGCGCCAACACCTTGGAAAACGAACCGAGATAGATCACACCCTGAGGCCAACGCGAAGCCAGCGACGGCGGCGGCGGTTCGTCGAACCACAGCTCGCCGTAGGGGTTGTCTTCGATCAGCGGCAAGCTCGATGCCTGAGCCGCCGCCACCAACGCTGCGCGCCGTGCTTCGGTGTAGACATGCCCGCTCGGGTTCTGAAAGTTCGGCAGCAGGTACGCAAAGCGCGCACCCTTTGCGGCCGCGGCCAGCGCCTCGGGCAGCGGGCCTTCATGGTCGGAGTCGACGGCCACGACCTGCGGCTCGTACGGCGCGAAGGCCTGCAGCGCGCCGAGGTACGTGGGTGTTTCCACCAGCAGCCGTGCATCGGTGTCGATCAGCACCTTGGCCGCCAGGTCGAGGCCCTGTTGCGAGCCGGTGGTGATGAGCACCTGCGCCGGCAAGACATTCATGGCCTGGTCTCGATGCAGGCGCGCAGCCACCCATTCGCGCAACGGCGCAAAGCCTTCGCTGGCCGCGTACTGCAAGGACTCGCGGGGCGCCTCGCTCAGCACGCGCGCACAAGCCTCGCGCATCGCCTGCACCGGGAAGGTGTCGGCAGACGGCAGACCACCGGCCAGCGAGACGATGCCCGGCGTTTCGGTGATCTTCAGGATCTCGCGGATGACCGAGGGGTTCATGCGCTCGGCGCGGCGCGCCAGCTTAAACGGACTGGATGGGTTCACGCTCCTGCTCCTTACTGCATCACGCGCACCGGCATGCGCTTGCCGACAAACACCACGGCGACCACGGCCAGCGCAAACAAGACCGTCGTCGCCTCGAGTTTCTCGCCCAGCAACGGCACGGCAGCCAGCAGCGCCAGGAAGGGTTGCAGCAACTGCACCTGACTGACACGCATCACGCCGCCGAGCACGAGACCGCGGTACCAGGCAAAGAAGCCGAGCCACATCGAAAACAGTGTCACATAGGCGAAGCCGCCCCATGAGGCGGCGCTCACCTCGGCTGCATTGGCCGGCCAGGTGGCCAGCATGGCGGGCAGCGTCAACGGCAACGACAGCACCAGCACCCAGCAGATCACGTGCTCGGCCGGCAGCGCAGCCGAGACGCGCGCGCCCGCGACGTAGCCGATCGACGCGCTGGCCACCGACAGCAGCAGCAGGCCGTCGGCCGTGCTCAGGCGCCCTTGGCCTTGCTGCGCCGCGAAGGCGATGACCAGTGCGCAGCCGATCAGCGCGCACAACCAGAAGCCCACCGAGGCGCGCTGCCGCAGGACCAGTGCGGCCGCCACCGCGGTGCCCAGCGGCAGCACGCCGGTGATAACGGCCGCATGCATCGCATCGACATGGCGCAGCGCCAGCGCCAGAAACAGCGGAAAGCCGACCACGGTGCCGAATGCGCAGACCGCCAGCGCGCCCCAATGCACGCGTGCCGGCCGCGAGGCACCGACCCATTGCAGGTAGGCGATCGACAGCAGGCCCGCCAGCGCGGCGCGCCCTGCCGTGACGAAGGACGGCGGCAGTTGCGGTGCGCTCGCGTCGCCGACGGCCAGCTTCGTCATCGGCAGCGTCAGCGCAAAGATCGCCACGCCGAGAAAGCCCAGCATGAAACCACGCGAGGTGTCGTTGCTGTTCATGACGCCAGCATGCCGACGGCGGTGGCCGCGAGCACGAACCCCGTCGGCATGCGGTCGGCGAGTTCAGCAGCGGGCATGGGCATGAGTCTAGTCGGGCAAGTCAATACACCAACAGTACAATTTGCCCGTTACTGATGCGCTCTGTACTGCTTGTGATGCCTGCACAGACCGAGTCCCCGACCTTCGAACGCGGCGCACTGGCCTCGCTGCCCGAGCAGCTCGCGCAGTGGCTGGCCGCACAGATCCAGGCGCGCGTGCTCGCGGCCGGCGCGCGGCTGCCGTCGGTGCGCGAGGCCGCGCGCCGGCATCGACTCTCGCCGTCGACCATCGTCGCGGCCTATGACCAGCTGCAGGCCCAGGGCCTGGTCGAAGCGCGCGCGCAGCGAGGCTTTTTCGTGCGCGACGCCGGCGCGCGCGGCGTTGCGGCGCAGGCCGCACCCCTGCAGCGGCGCGTGCCGCCGCTCGACGCCGCCGCCTTGGTGCGCAGCATGTTCGAGCGCCGCGACGACAAGGCGGCCTCCCCCGGCATCGGCACCCTGCCGGCGGACTGGCTCGACCTGCCGCTGCTGCACAGCGCGCTGCGCCGCGCCATGGCGGATGACGCCGGCGAGCATGCCAGCTTGCGCTATGGCGAGCCGGCCGGCGACCTGCGCTTGCGCAGCGCGCTCACGCACCGCCTGGCCGATCTCGGCATCGCCTGCAGCAGCGAGCAGATCGTGACCACGGCCGGCGCCACGGCCGCACTCGACATGGTGGCGCAGCTGCTGCTCGCGCCCGGCGACAGCGTGCTCGTCGACGAGCCCGGCTGGCCGGTGGAGTTTGCGCGGCTGGCGTTGATGGGCGTGACCTGCATCCCGGTGCCACGCGCCAGTGACGGCTCGGGCGGTCCGGACCGTGCCGCGATGCGACGCCTCCTCGACAGCCGCCGCGGCCATCAACCCAACGGCAGCAAGCCGCGCGTCTACATCACGGTCTCGGTGTTGCACAACCCGACCGGCAGCTCGCTGACGCTGGCGGCTGCGCACGAGGTACTGAAGATCGCCGAGGCGCATGACCTGACCATCGTCGAAGACGACAGCTACGCCTGGCTGGCCAGCAAGCAAGCGCCGCGGCTGGCGGCGCTCGATCAGCTGCAGCGCACCGTCTATGTCTGCGGCTTTGCCAAGATCCTCACGCCAGCCTGGCGCGTCGGCTTTCTGGCCGCGGCGCCGTCGCTCGTCGAGCGCGCCATCGATCGCAAGCTGCTGACCACGTTGGGCGCCCCTGGCCTGGCCGAGCGGGCGTTGGCGATCGCGCTCGAACAAGGTGCGCTGCGCCGCCACGCCGAGCGCATCACGCAGCGCCTGGCCGCGGCGCGAACGCGCACCGTGCGCCTGGCCGAGGAGGCGGGCTTTGCCTTTGCCGCCCCGCCGCAGGGCCTGTTCGGCTGGGTCGATGCCGGTGTCGATACCGAGCGCCTGGCCGCCGACCTGCATGCCGACGGGTGGCTGCTGGCGCCGGGCAGCCTGTTTCACGTCACGCCACGGCGCTCGACGCTGATGCGCGTGAACTTCGCAGTCGCCCAGGACGCCCGCTTGTGGCGCGTACTTCGCGAGGCCCGCGACCGGGTGGCCCAGCAAGCGCCCCGGGTCGCTTCGGCCGTGCCGCCGGTAGCGTCCATCCCCTCCGGTTCGGGGGTTCGAAGATCGCCGCCGGGTCGCCGCCGCGCGTAACATCAAGGTACAAATGCAGCCTTGCGCTGCGCCAACGTTGTCAATGTGAACTTCGAATCCACCCTGCCGCTCGGCGAGCCGGAGCTGATGCGTGTCAGCGCCTTCGAGCGCTACCTCGATGAATTGCGGCGCGAAAGCGGCGATGCGTCGCTGACGCGCCTGTCGTCGCTGAATCCATCGCTGCTGCAAGACCTGCTGCGTTTCGAACAGGACGGCCGCCGCACCGAACTGCTCGAAGTCATTGCGGCCTGCGTGCGCCACGCGCGACCGCTGGCCATCTACTTGCAGTGCGGCCTGCGCGTCGTGCCGCTGACACTGTTTCCGAGCGAGCGCCTGGTGCATTGCCCACTGCACATGCAGGAGTTCCTGGCCCAGCGCCTGTCGGACATGGTGGTGCTGCGGGTCGAGCCGGCCATGCTGCGCCCGCCGGGCGACCCGGAAGAAGCCCTGGTCGGTGAGCCGCACCTGTACCAGCCGCTGGGGCCCGTGGCCTGGGAGCTGGCCATGCGCGGCTCGCGCGAGCAGCTGCTGCCCGAGATCGGCGGCCCCGCGGCCTACCGCGTGGCCCTGGGCACCAACCTGCGCGACGTCATCCTCACCGGCGTCGTGCAGGCCGCGGTAAGCCGCCTGCACCGCGACAGCGCCAACCTGCGCGAGATCGCCGAATGGCCTGGCCTCAACCGCACGCGCGCGATGCGGCTGCTCAACGCGCTGTACCTGCAAGGCGGATTGATCGTCAGCCGCACCCATCCGGTGGCCAGCAACGAAAGCTGGTTCGGCAGCACGACGCGAAGTTGAGGTCGCCACGCCGCGCATGGCTGGCAGCCAGCGACCGCTGCTGACGGCTCACGCCACCAACTGCCGCCGCGCGCGGTGCAGGCGCACCCAGAGGTTCTGCTCGGTGATGGCCAGCGAGTCACAGACCTCGGCGGACGTCTGGTCGAACAGCACGTACAGCTCAACGACGCGGCGCAGCGACGGCGGCAGGGCTTCGATGCGCTGCAACGTCTGCGCCAGGCGCTGCCGCTGCTCGGCCTGCTCCTGCGGCCCCGGCTGTTCGGCCTGAGCCCACAGGGGCGGCGGCGCGTCGTCTTCATCCAGCAGCGCATCGAGGCTGGCCTGCCGTGAGCGTTCACGCATCAGATCGACGATCTTGTGCTTGAGGATCCCGGTCAACCAGGTGCGAAGGCTCGAGCGAGACTCGAAGTTCGCGCGGCCGCTGGCAACCGCCTCGAACACGTCGTGCACCAGGTCCTCGGCTGTGCTGGCGTCGACCCGCTTGACGCGCGCAAAGCGCACCAGATAGGAGCGATGAGGGCTCATCTCGGCCCAAGTCACGGCCGGATTGCGCGCAGGTGTTTGCAGGGGCGAAGACAACATGGGCCGGGCGAACCGTGGAGTGCGAGGCCTGCAGCGTGGCACAGGCCGCAGCGCAGTTCCTCACGCAAACCTCACGCCACGCTCAAAGCTTCGCAGGCGACCCAGCGAAGTGCAGTGCATCACCGCGAACCCAGGGCCTCCCAGCGCTCCAACGCCGCCATCAGTTCTTCTTCGATCTGCGCCGAGCGCGCATGCAGCGCCGTGGCACGCTGCGCATCCTTCGCATACAGCGCCGGATCGGCGAGGTCGCGGGCGATCGATGCCTGCTCGGCCTCCAGTGCTTCGATGCGTGCCGGCAGCGCGTCGAGCTCGCGCTGTTCCTTGTAGCTGAGCTTGGTTTTCGCCGTCGTTGTCGGCGCTGGTGTTCGTGATGGCGCCTGCGTCGTGCTCGGCGGGTCCACCCGCGAGCGGGCGCGCTGCGTCAGCCAATCTGTGATGCCGCCTTCGTACTCGCGCCACAAGCCTGGCTTGCCGCCGTATTCAGGGTCGCCTTCCCAGGCCACGACGCTGGTGACCACGTTGTCGACGAAGCGCCGGTCGTGGCTGACGAGAAAGGCGGTGCCTTGGTAGTCGGCGAGCAGCGCTTCGAGCAACTCGAGCGTTTCGATGTCCAGATCGTTCGTCGGCTCGTCGAGCACGATGACATTGGCCGGCAGTGCGAACAGGCGGGCCAGCAACAGGCGGTTGCGCTCGCCGCCCGACAGCGTGCGCACGGGGGCGCTGGCGCGCGCGGGCGAGAACAGGAAGTCGCCGAGGTAGCTCATGACATGCTTCTTGGCGCCGCCAACGTCGACCCACTCGCTGCCCGGGCTGATGGTGTCGGCCAGCGTGGTGTCGAGGTTCAGGCCCTCGCGCAGCTGGTCGAAGTAGGCGATTTGCAGATTGCTGCCGCGGCGCACACGCCCGCGCATCGCTTCGAGTTGCCCGAGGATCAGTTTCAACAGCGTCGTCTTGCCGGCGCCGTTGGGGCCGACCAGGCCGACCTTGTCGCCGCGCAGGAAGGTGGCGCTGAAATGGTCGATCAAGACGCGCTCACCAAAAGCAAACGACACGTCGTCGAGCTCGGCGACGATCTTGCCGGTGGGCACTCCGGTGGCCAGCTCGAGCCTGACCTGGCCGATGCGATCGCGCCGCGCCGCGCGCGTGGCGCGCAGCCGCTCCAGCCGCACCACACGACCGACGCTGCGCGTGCGCCGCGCCTCGACGCCCTTGCGCACCCAGACCTCTTCGGCAGCCAGCAGCTTGTCGGCGCGCGCATTGGCCAGCGCCTCGCTTTCCAGCTCGCGCGCCTTCGTCGCTTCATAGGCGCTGTACGCCCCGGGGTAGGAACGCAGGATGCCGCGGTCGAGTTCGACGATGCGCGTCGCCACCGCGTCGATGAAGGCGCGGTCGTGCGAGACCAGCACCGTGGCGTGGCGCGATTCGCCGAGCAACGTCTGCAGCCAGGCAATCGCGTCGAGGTCGAGGTGGTTCGTCGGCTCGTCGAGCAACAGCACATCGGGCTGCGCCACCAGCGCCTGCGCCAGGGCGACGCGCTTTTTCGTGCCCCCCGACAGCGTGCCGATCAGCGCCGTGCCATCGAGGTGCAGGCGCTGCAGCGTTTCATCGACGCGCTGTTCCCAGGTCCAGCCGCCGAGCGCTTCCAGGCGCGTCTGCAAGGCGTCGAGATCTTCATCGGGCGCATGTGCTTCGAAGCGCGCGCGCAAGGTCCTTGCTTCGGCCACGCCCTCGGCGACCACGTCGAACACCGAGGCCTCGGCGGCGAACAGCGGCTCCTGCGGCACATAGAAACGCACCGTGCCCTGCTGCACCTGCAACTGCCCGTCATCGGCTCGCTCCAGCCCGGCCAGAATCTTCAGCAACGAGGACTTGCCGGCACCGTTGCGACCGATCAGCGCCACGCGCTCGCCGTCATCGAGCGACAACGCGGCGCCGTCGAGCAGCGGCAGATGGCCGTAGGCGAGGTGGGCGTCGGTCAGGGTGAGCAGGGGCATGCAGGGATTGTCGGCTGCACCGGCGCAGCCCCATGTCGCCCCGACGACGGCAGGATGCCGATCGGCACAGCAAGCGCTAAGGCAGCGTCTGGCAGACGCGGGCGTGCAGATGAACCAGTTCCATCTGACCGTGGGTGTCGGTCTTCTGGAAGATCTGCTTGAGGTGGCTGCGCACCGTGTTTTCGGACAGATGCAGTGAATGCGCGATCGTCGACAACGGCTGCCCGGCGAAAACCAACGCGCTGACCTTGGCTTGTGCCGCGGTCAGTTCGTACTGGCGGGCGAAGGCGCAGCTGGCGGCGTCGTGCACGGCATGGCCACCGCGCACGGCAACCATGACCAGGCCGCGACGCAAGCCAGCCTGGCGCGTGAACACCTGGCCGGCGGCGCGCAACACGGCCACCACGGGCGGCAGGGGCGGCGTGCATGCCAGCGTCAGCACCGACGGCGCGCCGGCGCCGTGTGACGCATCGTCCTGCGCCAGACGCGCCAGGGTCTCGCTCAGCAGGCGCTGATCGCCGGCACTGGCTGCCACCAGCCGCTGGCCCTGCAGGCGCAGACCGAGGCCGCGCTCGAGCAGTTGCGTAGCCGCCGGATTGCGGTAGATCGTCTCGGCCTGGCCGGTGACGAGGATCGACGCATTGCTGTCATGGTCGGTGAGTGCCAGCAGCGCCTGCGCCAAGTCGTCGGCCTCCTGCCAGCGCCATTGGTTTTCGAGTGACAGCGTGATGTGCTCGAGCACGGATGCCAGCGCCGACTTTTCGCGCGCGCTGAAGGGGCCCCGATCTTCGGCGCGGTAGGCAGCGAGCAAGTGAGTGCCGCGCGCGCGCTGGGCGACGACGCCGCACATCAGATGCAGCAATCCGCGCGGCTGCAGGACGCCGCGGTAGAAATCGCTGCGCCTCAACTCGCTGTCGCTGATCAACTCGTCACCGGTCATCACCCGCCCGGGCACGTAATCCTGGCTCGACAGGAACCACGGATTGCGTGCCGAGTACAGGGCCAGGTCGTGGCTGAAGTCACCGGCCGCGGGCGATTCGATCATCGCCGAGTCGCAGCCACTGCTGAACTCGTGATGCCCGAGGGTGATGACGCTTGCCTGCAGATAGCCGCGCAGTTGATCGAGCACGCCCGGCCACGCCTCAGTGCTGGCGCTGGCGCCATGGATCGCACGCACCAACGACGCCACCGCTGGGGTGGACTCGAGGTGTGGATCGGTTGTCGTCATTCGGTCGGCCCCGCGAGCGCCCGCTGTCCTCGGCAATCTGGATGCCGCCTGTAGCCTGCGGATCGTCGTCAGCACGGCCGACCCGACAGTTGCCAGCGAACGAACATTCTGCGTCGCTCGGTGCCGATGTCAATGGCCACGCCCCTGCGGCGAATGGACTTGCCGGCAGCGGCGCTCAGAGTGAAAGCAGGGCTCGCACGCAGTGCAATGATCGACTACCCTAGATCAGCCGGCGGGCGCGCGCCCCGACGGAGTGGGCCAGGCCATGCTTCGAGTCCGACGTGAGTACCAGTCCTGGGTGGCCAACGAGTCGCTCGAAGACTACGCGTTGCGCTACGCGGCGAGTTCCTACCGCCGCTGGAAACCGGGGGTCGTGGCCAACACGGCGATCGGCGGCATCTCCTTTCTCGCCCTCGAAGCGATCGGGGCCAGCATCACCCTGAGCTACGGCTTCGGCAATGCGATGGTTGCGGTGCTGGCCGTGTCGCTGCTGATCTTTCTCGTCAGCCTGCCGATCGCCTACTGGTGCAGCGTCGCCAACGTCGACATCGACCTGCTGACCCGCGGCGCGGGCTTCGGCTACATCGGCTCGACCATCACCTCGCTGATCTACGCCTCGTTCACCTTCATCTTCTTCGCCATCGAGACCGCGATCTGGGCGCAGGCGCTGCAACTCGCGCTCGGCCTGGACCTGGCGGTCGGCTACCTGCTGTGCTCGCTGGTCATCATCCCGATCGTCTTTTTCGGCGTCACCTTGATCAACAAGCTGCAGGCCTGGACGCAGCCATTGTGGGTCGTGATGCTGGTGGCGCCGTTTGCCTTCATCCTGTTCAAGGATCCAGCGCTGTTGCAGGCCTGGACCCGATTCGACGGCCTCGACGGCAAAGGCGGCGGCTTCAACCTGCTGCTCTTCGGCGCCGCCTCGGGCGTGCTGTTCTCGCTGGTGGGGCAGATCGGCGAGCAGGCCGACTACCTGCGCTTCCTGCCCGAGCGCACGGCTTCGAACCGGCGCGCCTGGTGGGCCGCGATGCTGATGTCGGGGCCGGGCTGGATCATCATCGGCGCGCTCAAGATCTGCGCCGGCAGCCTGCTCGCGGTGTTGGCGCTGCGCATGGGCAGCAGTGCCGCGCAGGCCACCGAGCCGATCCACATGTTCGTGCATGCCTACAGGAGCGTGGTCGATGACCCCTGGCTGGCACTGGCGCTGGCCACCGTCTTCGTCACCGTGTCGCAGGTCAAGATCAACGTCACCAACGCCTACAGCGGCTCGCTGGCCTGGTCCAACTGCTTCGTGCGCCTGGCCCACTACCACCCGGGACGCGTGGTCTGGCTGGTGTTCAACGTCGTGATTGCACTGCTGCTGTCGCTGCTGGGCATTTTCGAAACCTTGCAGGCCGTGCTGTCGGTGTATTCGACGCTGGCCATTGCCTGGATCG
Source organism: uncultured beta proteobacterium (assembly GCA_963706685.1). GTDB lineage: Bacteria > Pseudomonadota > Gammaproteobacteria > Burkholderiales > Burkholderiaceae_C > CADEEN01. Next base: position 83,488 of record CAVPMY010000007.1, on the reverse strand, counting down.
GCGCGCTGGTGGCCGACCTGGTGATCCTCAAACGCACCGGCATCAGCCCGCCCTACATCGAGTTCAAGCGTGCACACCTGTACAACTTCAATCCGGTGGGTTGCGGCGCCACGTTGATCGCCGCCATCGTCGCCATGCTGGCCTATGGCGGCGTGTTCGGCGCGCTGGGCACGGCCTTCTTCGGTTTCATCGCGCTGGCCGTGGCCTTTGTCTCGGCCATCGCCATCGGCTATGCGACGCGGGGCCGCTACTACATCGCCCGACCCGATCAACACTACCGGGCGCTGGCGCCAACCACGCTGGTCGAATGCTGCATCTGCGAGCGCGAGTACGAGGCGCCTGACATGGCGCATTGCCCTTTCTACCGCGGGCCCCTGTGCTCGTTGTGTTGCGGCCTGGAGCTGCATTGCCACGACTTTTGCAAGAAGCCGCTGCTGTCGCCCGCGCAGACGCCGACCGTCGATGCCCCGGCACTGCGCTTTCGCCCGCATGTACTGCGCCGCTTCGGCCGTTTTCTGGGCCTGATGAGCGTTGCCGCCGCGCTGCTGGGCGCGGCGTTCCTGTTGACCTATCGCTTCATGGACCTGCACGCCCTGTCGGGCGATGCCAACCTCGTGCGTGTCATGGTGCGCCTGTACGTGGCCACGTTGGCTGTGTCCTCGCTGGGCATCTGGTGGATGGTGTTGTCGCACGAGAGCCAGGAACAGTCGGAGCGCGAGCTGCTGGAGTCGATGCAACACCTCGAGCAGACGCGCAACAGCCTGGTGGAAACCGAAAAGCTGGCGTCGCTCGGTGGCCTGGTAGCGGGCGTGGCCCATGAGATCAACACGCCCGTGGGCATCGCGGTCAGCACGGCGTCATTCCTCAGCGACCGCACGCGGTCCGTGCAATCGCTGGTCAAGAGCGGCCGCGTCGACGCCAGCGCCCTGGAGCACTACCTGCGCGATGCCGCCGAAGCGGCGCGCTTGTTGCTGTCCAACGCCACCCGCCTGGCGCAGCTGGTACTGAACTTCAAGCAGCTGGCGGTCGACCGGGTCAGCGAGGTGCGCCGTGCCTTCGATCTGCGCGAGTGTGTCGAGCAGACCCTGGCCGAGCTGCAACCGAAGTTGGATGAAGCCGGCGTTGGCGTCCGTGTCGAGATCGCGCCTGACATCGAGATGCACAGCTACCCGGTGGCGATGGCGCAGGTCGTGTCCAACCTGGCGATGAATTCGCTGCAGCATGCCTTTGCGCCCGGCAGGCTCGGCGGTTGGATCACCATCCGCGCTGCGCTGCGCGAAGACGACGAGATTCGCATCGACTTCAGCGACAACGGCCGTGGCATCGAATCTTCATTGCATGGCCAGGTCTTCGAACCCTTCTTCACGACCCGACGCATGCTCGGCGGCAGCGGGCTGGGCCTGTACATCGTCAACCAGCTGGTGTCGCGGCAGCTCGGCGGCTCGATCGATCTGGCGCGCGATGACGAGCCCGGTGTTCGCTTCGTGATGCACTTGCCCAGGGTGGCCCGGCGCACGCCTGACGTCGGCCTCATGCTCAGCGTTTTGCCAAGGACGCCGCACGATGAACGCTGAGCCAACGCCATCTCCGGCCGGCACGGCGAGCTGGAAGGTGCTGCTGGTCGATGACGAGCCGGCCGTGCACGAGGTCTCGCGGCTGATCCTGGCCGGCCTGACCTTCGAAGGCCGCGAGGTCGAACTGCTCAGTGCCCATTCCGCGGCCCAGGCACGCGAGATGCTGGCGCGTCAGCGTGACATCGCGCTGGCGCTGATTGACGTCGTCATGGAGACCGACGATGCCGGCATTGCGCTGGTGCAGCACATTCGCGAACAGCGGCGTGACAAGGACATGCAGATCGTCCTGCGCACCGGACAGCCGGGCGTGGCGCCCGAGAGCGACATCGTGCCGCACTACGAGATCAACGGCTACTTCCTGAAGACCGAGATCACCGCGCAGCGGCTGCATTCGATCGTCATCTCGGCGCTGCGCAACTACCGCCACACGCGCCTGCTGCGCGGGGCGCCGCCGCGCGCTGCGGCGGGCGAGGCCGATCCCGTGCGCCGCTCACTGGCCCTGGAGTTGGCGCGCGCCGGCGACGGCGACACGGTGTCGATGCAGGCCCAGCCCGAAATCGTGCTGGCAAGCAACCGGATCGCCGGCATCGAGTTGCTGCCGCACTGGAAAACATCGCACGGCCTGCTGCCGGCCTCGCGGGTCGGCGACGCGCTGCCCGATGGGCCGCAGCGGCGGCGCATCGAGCACTGGTTGCTCGCCCAGGCCTGCTTCTGGGCGCGTGCATGGCGCGACCGCGTAGGCGCGCCGGTGACGGTGTCGGTGCCGTTGATCGGCGAAAGCCTGGGCGATTGCGCGACGCAGGCAGCGGTCGTCGATGCGGTGCGCGGTGCCGGCCTGGCGCCGCGCGCGCTCGATCTGCTGGTCAGCGAGGCCACGCTGCTCAGCGGCCACCCGGAGTTGCCCGCGGCCGTGCAGACACTGCGCGCTGCGGGCGTGACGGTGACCCTGGTGGATTTCGGCGCGCAGACGATCTCGCTGCAACGGCTCAACCGCCTGGTGCCCGATCGCCTGAAGATTCACCGCCTGTTCGTGCGCGGCGTGGCCGGCGACCCCGAGCGCATGGCGCTGGCGCGCTCACTGATCGCGCTGGCGCAGACCTTGAACATCGTCGCCATTGCCGACGGCATCTCGTCCGACGCCGACGCGCAGTTCTTCAAGTGGGAAGGCTGCGAACTCGGCCAGGGCGACGCCCTGGCACCGGCCTGTGCGCCTGCCGACGTGGCCGAGTTCCTCGAGCATGGCAAGCGAGCCTCCCACTGAGCTGGGTTGGCGTCGTGCCTCAGCGCCCGCAGTTGGCGTGTGAGCAGCCGAAGCCGCAGGCCGCGCGCCACGACGAGCCCCTTGCCGCGGCGTTTTGGCGCGGATTCGTCAGCCAGCCGCTCGACCCGTCGCCGCCCAGGAAAGGTGCCGACAACGATCGGGCGCAAGGCAGGGCGCAATCCGGGCACGGCCGCGACGTGCCCGATTCGCTCATCGGCCGGAACTCGCGGAACTCGCCGCAGCTTTCGCAGTGGTAGTCGTACAGCGGCATGGCAGTCGGCCGGTTTTACTTCAGCATGCCGTTGAGCAGCATGTAGCCGGGCAGCCAGCCGGTGAAGATGCCCTCGAGCACGGTGACGCCGCCGACGAGCTTGGCAATCGGTCTTTTCATCACCAGCAACAGGAAGAACATGAACCACAGCACGCCCCACGCGGCCCATGACAGACCGAACCAGTAGCCCCAGGTGGTCGATGCGCCTTGCAGCGTCTGAATGGTCACCGGCACTGCCGTGATGGCGACGAACAGGCAGAACCAACCGAGGCCACGGCCATCGGCGCCGTTGGAGCGGTTCAGTGCCACCCAGAAGTAGGTGAAGGTGAACAGCAGCGTCAGTGCAGCCGCCTTGATCGACGCCTCATCGGCGCCGGGCCCGAAGGCCAGGAACAGCGAAACCAGCAGCGTGATGCCGCCGACGAAGATGTCGATGACGGCGATCTCGTTGTCGCCGATCTTGCCGAGCAGCCACAGGCCGTTCAGGCACAGCACCGCGCCGACATAGAAAAGGACCAATCCCAGCATGGTGTGTCTCCTCAGTGGGCTGCACGACCCGACAGGGCCCGCCCCGGCCGGTTGACGGCCGGGGCGGGCCCTCGATGATCTGCCTGCAACCCGTTAGCGCCCCGTGGCGCGAAGGTGTTGTTCTGCCTAGGTTCGCGAGTTCAGTTTGCGGCCTTGGGCACCTGCTTGCCCTGCTTGACCTGGTGCGGCGCGCCCTGCGCCGACGGCCGCACGTCGAAGTCGAAGATCGCCGTCGGGATGTAGACCGTCGAGCACGAGTTCGGGATGTCGACCACGCCGGACAGCCGGCCCTCGATCGGCGCCGAGCCGAGGATCATGTAGGCCTGGATGTCGCGTGTAGCCGAACTTCATCAGGTAGTCGATGGCGTGGAGGCAGGCCCGCTGGTAGGACAGCTGCGAGTCCAGGTAATGCTGCTTGCCGTCGCAGTGTCCACCGAGACGCCGGAGAACGCGAGCCACTCGGCGTACTGCGGATCGCGATTGCCGGGCATGAAGATGGCGTTCTCCGTGACGCCGTACGTGGCCATGCCGCCCTTGATCAGATCGACGTGCAGGTCCATGAACCCGCCCATCTCGATGGCGCCGCAGAACGTGATCTCGCCGTCGCCCTGCGAGAAGTGCAGGTCGCCGAACGACAGGTTCGCGCCGTCGACGAAGACCGGGTAGAAGACGCGGCGTGCCCTGCGGTGAAGTTCTTGATGTCCTGGTTGCCGCCGTTCTCGCGCGGCGGCGCGGTGCGGGCCGCCTCGCCGGCCACGCGGTCGAACTCGGCGCCCTTGAGCGTGCCGAGGATCGCGCTGTCGGGCAGCGGCGGCAGCGCCAGCGGCGGCACGCGATTCGGGTCGGTGGCGATGAGGGCGGTCTCGCGCTTGGTCCACTTGGCCAGCAGCTCGGCCGACGGCGCCGTGCCCATCAGGCCCGGGTGGTGGATGCCGGTGTAGGCGACCTCGGGGATGTGGCGCGAGGTGGCGACGTCGCCGCGGAAGTCCCAGATCACCTTGTAGGCGTCGGGGAACCGCTCGGTGAGGAAGCCGCCGCCGTTCTCGTTGGCGAAGACGCCGGTGTAGCCCCAGCCCTGGCCGGAGAGCGGTCCCGAGTCCTCCTGGTCGCAGGCATCGATCTCGAGGATGTCGACGATCAGCAGGTCGCCGGGCTCGGCGCCCTCGACCCGGAACGGTCCGGACAGCACGTGCACGCCGGCCAGCGGCGCGTTGCGGATGTCGTCGGCGGAGTCGTCGTTCTTGATGGCGCCGTCGAACCACTCGCGGCAGTCGGCGCGGAAGACGTCACCCGGCTTGACCGTCACGTTGGCGGGAATGTCCGGGTGCCAGCGGTTGTGGCCGACAAGCTTCTGTTCGGTGAACTTCTTCGTGTTGTCCAGTGGGAATAGATTCTTGGGCATGTCAATTCCTTTCGATCGTCAGTTGCAAACAGTGCAGGAGTCGGGAACTGCGGGTGTGCGGGGATCGGCCAATAGCGCCTCCTTTCGTGACAGAGTGTTCGCGGCGGCGGCAACGAGCCTCAGGGCCTGGGCAGGCCACGCAGCGTGGGCGTCAGGGGCACGACCCTGGTCCGCCGGCGGGCGCCCGCCGAAGGCAGCGCAGTGACCACCTCCGGTTCGTAGCGGCTCTTGTCCGCGTGCTCGACGGCCGATGTCCAGGCGCTGCGAGATCCCGTCCTCAGCATCGGCGCCGAAATCTTGCGTTGCGCGGGTCGGCCGCAGATCGGACAGCCGTGCGACGCCGGCGCCGTGCCGAGCGGCCGCATCACATCGAACACGCCATCGCGCTCACACAAGTACTCATAGATCGTCACGGCGCCGCTCCTTGTCGTGGCAATGGCTGTCGCATTTGCATGCGACGCCATGCGAGAAAGCCATCGGTCCACTGGCCGGAGTGGATGGGCAAACGCATCTTGAGCGCGCGTCAAGCTCGGCGAATCCCATGGGCCGATGAAAATGGTTCACTCGAACGGGTGAATCAGGGTTCACCCAGTTGGGTGAACCCTGCAGGCGGTCGGCAGCGATGGGGTGCAATCTGTCAATCCCCGGCGATCGAGTTGCCGTGCAGCGGGTCATGGGGCGCGCGCCGGGCCATCGCGGCATGCGCCGATAGAATGAATTCACTTCTTCAAATGCATTGCATGAGCGCCGTCATCAGCAGCGACATCGACACCGCCTGGCTCGAGCTGAAAAGCGCGACGCTGGCGTTGATGGCCGTGGTCTTGAAGACCAGCGATCTCGAACTGCTGGCCGAGGAACTCACGCAACGCGCCGCCGTGGTGCCCGGCCTGTTCGACGACGAGCCGGTGGTGGTGGATCTGTCGGCGGTGCGCGAGGCCGCGCCGGCGATCGACTTCGACGCCCTGGTCGTGCTGCTGCTGCACCATGGCATGCGGCCGGTCGCAGTGCGTGGCGGCAGTGCCGAGCAAATGGCCGCGGCCCTCTCGGCGGGCCTGCTCGAAGCGCCTGAAGGAGCGCGGCCGCCGCTGCGTGAAGTGCCGCTCCCCGAAGTCGTCGAGCGCATCGTCGAAGTGCAATTGCCCCCTTTGCCGCCGCTGGTGATCGACAAGCCTTTGCGCTCGGGCCAGCAGGTCTATGCGCAGGGCCGCGACCTGATCGTGCTGGCGCTGGTGAGTTTCGGCGCCGAGGTCATGGCCGACGGCCACATCCACATCTACGCGCCGCTGCGTGGCCGCGCCCATGCGGGCGCCAGCGGCAATACCGAGGCCCGCATCTTCTGCCACAGCATGGAAGCGCAGGTCCTCGCCATCGCGGGCGTTTTCCGCACCACCGACGTGGCGTTGCCCGACGGCGTGGTCGGCAACGCCGCGATGGTGCGTCTGCAGGGCGAGCAGCTCGCCGTCGAGCGGCTCGGCTGAGAAATCAAACAACAGCAACCAGACAGAGGATTGTTTTCAGATGACCACCAAGATCATCGTCGTCACTTCCGGCAAGGGCGGCGTCGGCAAGACCACCACCAGCGCCAGTTTCGCATCCGGCCTCGCGCTGCGCGGCCACAAGACCGCGGTGATCGATTTCGACGTCGGCCTGCGCAACCTCGACCTGATCATGGGCTGCGAACGGCGCGTGGTCTATGACCTCATCAACGTCATCCACAACGAGGCCAAGCTCGGCCAGGCGCTGATCAAGGACAAGCACACCGACAACCTGTTCGTGCTCGCCGCGTCGCAGACGCGCGACAAGGAAGCGCTGACGCGGGAAGGCGTCAAGCGCGTGCTCGACGAGCTGGCCGAGATCGGCATGGAGTACATCATCTGCGACTCGCCGGCCGGCATCGAGACCGGCGCGCTGCTGGCGATGCACTATGCCGACGAGGCCATCGTCGTCACCAACCCCGAAGTCTCCTCGGTGCGCGACTCCGACCGCATCCTCGGCATGCTGGCCTCGAAGACACAACGCGCGATCGACGGCAAGGACGGCATCCGTGAACACCTGCTGATCACGCGCTATGACCCGGCGCGGGTGTCCAGGGGGCAGATGCTTTCGGTCGACGACATCCAGGACATCCTGCGCATCCCGTTGATCGGCGTTGTCCCGGAGTCGACATCGGTGCTCAACGCCTCCAACCAGGGCCTGCCGGCGATCCACATGAAGGACAGCGCCGTCGCCGAGGCCTACAAGGATGTGGTGCGCCGCTTCCTCGGCGAGAGCCGCGAGATGCGCTTCACCAACAGCGAGCGGCCGACGTTGTTCCAGCGCCTGTTCGCAAGGGGATGAGCGCGATGTCCTGGTGGTCCGTGCTTCTCGGGCGCAACAACAAGAAGTCCGCCAAGCTGGCCAAGCAGCGGCTGCAGATCGTGCTCGCCCACGAGCGCAGTGCCCGCGGCCTGCCCGAATACCTGCCGACGCTGCAGCGCGAGCTGCAATTGGTGGTGGCCAAGTACGTCAACGTGCCGCCGCGCGAGGTCAGCGTGCGCTTCGGCCACCCGCGCCATGCACCCGACGGGCTGGAAGTTCGCATCGAGCTGCCGCAGCCGGCGCATGCCTGATGGATTCGAGCGCAGCCGCGCTCAGCCGCCTGCACGCTTGACCACGAAGCCTTCGGCCTTCAATAGCGCCATCACACGCTCGGCGTGGTCGCCCTGAATTTCCAGCACGCCGTCCTTGACCGTGCCACCGCTGCCACAGGCGGTGCGCAAGCGCTTGCCCAGGCCGGCCAACGCATTGGCGTCGAGTGCGAGCCCACGCACCAGCGTCACTGTCTTGCCGCCGCGGCCCTTGCTGTCGCGGCTGACGCGCACGATGCCATCGCCGGCCGGCGCCGCGCGTGGCGATGCGCAGACGCACGCAGCCAGCGGGTGACGGCATAGCGGGCACATGCGGCCACCCTCGGTGGAGTAGACCAGTCCGCCTTGTCCGCTCTTGCGCACGTTTGTTCTCAGCCGAAGACCTGCTGCAGCGCGCGGCCGAACGCTGCGGGGTCGGTCAACAGCACAAACGCCACGCCCGCCAAGGCGCCGGACAGATGGGCGTCATGGTTGATGCGTCCGCGTGCCGGTTGCCGCGATGCATAGATCGTGAAGGCCAGGTACAGCAGCGCAAACAGCGGCGCCGGGATCGGCAGCGGAAGCGGAAAGATGAAGATCGATTGCGCCGGCGTGTAGACGATCGACGCGAACAACACCGCCAGGATCGCCCCCGAGGCGCCCAGGCTCGCATACTCCGGCTGCCGCCGATGGGCCAGCCAGGTGCCCGCCGAACTCACCAGTAGGCCGAACGCATACAGGGCCACGAATCGTGCGCTGCCGATCGCGCGTTCCAGTGAAAACGCGAAGGCCCAGAACGTGAACGCGTTGAACAGCAGGTGCGGCAGATCGGCGTGCAGGAAGCCGCTGCTGACGACGGTGGCGTACTGGCGCCGCGGCAGCAGCCAATACGGCCGCAGCACATGGCGATCGAGGATCGACGGCACGGCGTACAGCGCGATCAGGCTGGCAACCAGCATCGTCGCCAGCACGGCCGCCGCCGCGGGCGCGCCTTGGGTGAGGGTCGTCAGGGCTTGCATGGGGGCAGTATCCACGGCGGCGCTGTGCGCATACTCGGCCACTGTCCTTCACGAAGTGCACGAGCATGGTCCCCTGCTGCGATCCATTCCCATCTTCCATGGCGCGACGGTCTGGCGCTGACCCCGGCGCTGCGCCATGAACCTGCGTTCTGTCGAATCGTTTTATTGGGTCGTGATGTTGCGCAGCGTCACGCGTGCGGCAGACAAGCTGCACCTGACACAGTCGGCGATGTCCAGTCGCGTGGCCACGCTCGAGCAGGAACTCGGCGTGCTGCTGCTCGATCGCCGCGACAAGCAGGTCCGGGTCACGCTGGCCGGGCAGCGCTTCTTCGTTCATGCCGAGCGGCTGCTGGCGCTGCAGCGCGAGATCAAGACCGAGATGGGCACCACGGCCATCCAGCCTGCGGTGTTGAAGGTGGGTGCCTTCGAATCGGCGTCGCATTCGTGGCTGATGGATTGGGTGCGCGCCGTGCACCAGGCCCATCCCATGCTGGCGCTGGAGCTGACGGTCGAGACTTCGCCCGTCCTGGTCGACCTGCTCATGCGCGGGGCGCTGGACATCGCGATCGCCGCGCTGCCTGCCGCAGGGCCCAGCGTGCGTTCGCAGGCCCTGCCGGCCATGGCGATGAGTCTTCGTCGGCCACGTCGATCATCATCGCCGGCGGCACTGGACGCCGGCGCAGCTGGCCGCACTCGAATTGATCACCTTTCAGCGCGGCTCGCAGCCTCACGTGGCGTTGCTGGACCTGCTCAATCGAGCGCAGGTCGAGCCGCTGCGCATCCACACCGTCTCGTCGATCAGCGCCATGTCGCAACTCGTCGAGGACGGGCTGGGCGTGGCAACGCTGCCCGCCGACGTATTGCAGCGCTTGCGCCGGCGCATGCCGCTCAAGGCCTTGAATTGCGAGATCGGGCTGCCGCCACTGCCGACGCACCTGAGCTGGCGTGTGGACCCGACCTCGATGGCGCAGAAGACGCTGGTCGACAGCCTGCTCGCGCACCTGGGTGTTAACCCTGCTCATCGAAAAAATGGATGAGCTGAGCAAGAAATGTTTTGTTTGCCATAGGAGCCCACAAAACACATCATGCGTTCATGCCGTGGCAGACGTTCCAATGACAGCACCCACCTTCCATGCCGATGCGGCGCGCCGCGGCGCCGATCTGCGCTCGCGCATCCGCCGTGGCGAGCTGACGCAGCACACCAGCGGCTTGGCCGACGATCTGGTGCAGGGCAATCTGGTCGTCCTGCCGACGGCCGAAGCGCACGATTTCCTGCTCTACTGTCAGCGCAACCCGCGGCCCTGTCCGCTGATCGCGGTCGGCGAGCCGGGCGACCCCACCCTGCCGATGCTGGGCAGCGGCATCGACCTGCGATGCGACCTGCCGCGCTATCGGGTCTGGCGCGACGGCGAATTGGTCGACGAGCGTGGCGACGTGCAAGATCTCTGGCGCGATGACCTGGTCGCCTTTGCCATCGGCTGCTCGTTTTCCTTCGAATGGGCGATGCGCGCCGAAGGCATCGCCGTGCGCCACGTCGAGCTGGGCTGCAATGTGCCGATGTACCGCACCTCGATCGCCACCCACGCCGCCGGCTCGTTTGGCGGTCCGCTGGTCGTGTCGATGCGGCCGCTGGCGGCGGCCGACGCCATCCGGGCGATCCAGATCACCTCTCGATTTCCGGCGGTGCACGGCGCACCGGTGCACATCGGCGACCCCGCCCTGATCGGCATCGACGATCTCGCCCGGCCCGACTACGGCGACGCCGTCCCCGTGCTGGCGCACGAAATGCCCGGTGTTCTGGGCCTGCGGCGTCACGCCCCAGGCGGCGCTGCGAGCGGGCACGTCCTTCGTTCTGCATCACCCATGCGCCGGGGGCGATGCTGATCACCGACCTTCTGAACCACCAACTCGCCAGCAGCTGATTGGCGTCAACCAGGAGACCTACCCATGAAATCCCTCGTCTTCGGCCTCACGGCCATTGCCTTTGCCAGCGCGGTGAGCGCCCAGACCAAATGGGACCTGCCCAGCGGCTACAGCTCCAACACCTTCCAGACCAAGAACCTCGAGCAATTCGCCGCCGACGTCAAGGCCGCCACCGGCGGCAAGCTCGAGATCACCGTGCACTCGGGCGCGCTCGCTGTTCAAGCAGCCGGAGATCAAGCGCGCGCATGCAGACCGGCCTGGCGCCGGCGGGCGAGTTCATCATCTCCGGCACTGGCCAACGAGAACCCGCTGTTCGGCGCCGACTCGATCCCGTTCCTGGCCACCAGCTATGCCGATGCCAAGCGCCTGTACGAAGCCACCAAGCCGGTGCAGGCCAAGGTGCTCGCGGGCCAGGGCATCAAGATGCTGTTCTCGGTGCCGTGGCCGGGCCAGTCGCTGTACTCGGTCAAGCCGATCAACAGCGCCGACGACTTCAAGGGCACCAAGATGCGCGCCTACAACCCGGCGACGACCAAGATCGCGCAGATGCTCGGCGCCTCGCCGGTCACGATCCAGCTGCCCGAACTCGGCCAGGCCCTGGCCACGGGTGCGGCCAACAACTTCCTGACCTCCAGCGCCAGCGGCGCCGACGGCAAGCTCTACGAGCAGGTCAAGTACTTCTATCCGGTCAACGGCTGGCTGCCGCGCAACGTCACCGCGGTCAGCCAGAAGGCCTTCGACGCGCTCGACAAGGCGACGCAGGACGCGGTGCTGAAGGCCGCGGCCGACGCCGAGGCGCGCGGCTGGAAGGCCAGCGAGCAGGTCGACACCGACTCGATCAAGATCCTCAAGGACAACGGCGTGACGTCGCGCCGCCGTCGGACAGCGTCAAGGCGGCGCTGCAGAAGATCGGCGAGACGATGACCGACGAGTGGCTGGCCTCCGCCGGCGCCGACGGCAAGGCGATCATCGACGCCTACCGCAAGAAGTGAGCCTGGCGCGGCACCGCGGCCCGTCGGGCCTGCGGGCCGCCCTGCCATCCCCAACGGGAGTGAGCGATGCTGAACCGCCTGGCCTTCGGTTTCTACAAGCTGCTGCTCGTGCTGTCAGGCCTGGCCATGATCGGCACCTTCGTGGCCATCATGCTCAACATCCTGGCCCGCATCTTCGGCTGGAACCTGCCGGGGCTGGACGGCTATGCCGGCTATGCGATCGCGGCGGCGCTGTTCCTCGCGCTGCCGTCGACGCTGCAGCACAACGAACACATCCGCGCCACGTTGCTGCTCGACCACGTCAGCCCGGGCCTGAAGGGCAAGATGGAGACTGCTGTCGCTGTTGCTGGGCGTGGGCATCTCGGCCTACCTGGCCTGGTTCGCGGTGCGCCTGGTGTGGGTGTCGTACACGCTGCACGACGTGGCGCCGACCGGTGACGCCACGCCGATGTGGATCCCGCAGCTGAGCATGGCGCTGGGCTGCATCGGCTTTGCGCTGGCCTTCGCCCAGGCCCTGTGGTCGCGCTTGTCGGGCCGGCCGTTCTTCGCCGAGGCGTCGGGCGAAGCCCTGCACGCCGACTGACGCGCACTCACCGGAGGCCGCCATGGACGTCCTCGTCGCTGCCGGCACTGGTCGTGCTGCTCTTCGTGGCCCTGGCCTCGGGCCTGTGGATCGGCATGGCGCTGATCGCCGTCGGCCTGGTGGCGATGGACCTCGCCACCACCCGCCCGGTCGGCGACAGCATGGTGCTGACGATCTGGGGCTCGACCTCGAGCTGGACGCTGACCGCGCTGCCGCTGTTCCTGTGGATGGGCGAGATCCTGTTCCGCACCAAGCTCAGCGAGGACATGTTCAAGGGCCTGGCGCCGTGGCTGAACAAGCTGCCGGGCCGGCTGCTGCATGTCAACGTCATCGGCAGCACCATCTTCGCCGCGGTGTCGGGCTCGTCGGCCGCCACCTGCGCCACCATCGGCCGCATCGCGCTGCCCGAGCTGCGCCAGCGCGGCTACCCGGAGAAGCTGGCCGTCGGCTCGCTGGCCGGCGCGGCCACGCTCGGCCTGCTGATCCCGCCGTCGATCATCATGATCGTCTACGGCGTCGCGGCCGACGTGTCGATCGCCAAGCTGTTCATCGCCGGCATCGTGCCGGGCATCGTGCTGGCCGACGCTGTTCATGGGCTACATCGTCGTCTGGTCGCTGCTCAACCCGAGCCAGATCCCGGCGGCCGACCAGTCGATGAGCCTGGCGCAAAAGCTGTACGCGTCGCGCCACCTGATTCCGGTCGTGCTGCTGATCGGCGCCGTGCTCGGGTCGATCTATTCCGGCGTCGCCACCGCCACCGAGGCCGCCGCCATCGGCGTGCTCGGCTCGCTGGTGGTGGCGGCCGTGGAAGGCAGCCTGAGCTGGAAGATCCTTCGTCGAAGGTGTCGGCGCGGCCTGTCGCGTCTACTGCATGATCGGCCTGATCCTCGCCGGCGCCGCGTTCCTGACGCTGGCCATGGGCTTCGTCGGCCTGCCGCGCCACCTGGCCGAGTTCATCACCGCGCAGAACCTGTCGCCGTTTGCGCTGGTGCTGGCGCTGACGGTGTTCTACCTCGTGCTCGGCTGCTTCCTCGACGGCATCTCGATGGTCGTGCTGACGATCGGCGTGCTGCTGCCGACGGTGCAGGCCGCCGGCTTCGACCTGATCTGGTTCGGCGTCTTCACCGTGCTGCTGGTCGAGCTGGCGCAGATCACGCCGCCGGTGGGCCTGAACCTGTTCGTGCTGCAGGGCCTGACCAAGCACGACCTGACCTACGTCGCGCGCACGGCGATGCCGATGTTCCTGATGATGCTGCTGGCGGCCACGCTGTCGTACTTCTTCCAGGACCTGATCCTGTGGCTGCCCAGCCGGATGTGAACCCGCCGCGCCTGCTCGATGCCGGCGATGCCGCCTTCACCGTCGAGTTCGGCGAGACGATCGATCCGGCGCTGCTCGACGCCGTGAGGGCGCTCGACAACGCGATCGCAGCTCAGCATGCCGCCGGGCGCCTGCCGGGCCTGATCGAAACGATGCCGACCTTCCGCTCGCTGACCATCTTCTTCGACCCGCTCATCACCGGGCGCGGCGCGCTGGTCGACGCGCTGCAGCCGCTGCTGAACGCGAGCCCGGACGCAGCGCCCGTCGAAGGCCGGCGCTGGCGCCTGCCCGTGTGTTACGAAGGCGATGCCGCGCCCGACCTGGCCGCGATCGCCCAGGCCATCGGCACCACCGCCGACGCGGTGATCTCGATGCACAGCGGCACCGAGGTCCGCGTCTACATGCTCGGCTTCCTGCCCGGATTCCCGTTCATGGGCGAGCTGCCGTCGGCGCTGCGCCTGCCGCGGCGCACCGAGCCGCGCCTGCGCGTGCCGGCCGGCAGTGTCGCCATCGCCGGCAGTCTGACCGCGATCTATCCCTGGGAAAGCCCGGGCGGCTGGCACCTGCTCGGCCGTTGCCCGGTGCCGTTGTTTGATGCCACGCGCGATGCGCCGTCGCTGCTGGCGGTCGGCGACCGCGTGCGGTTCGAGCCGGTGTCCACGGACGAATGCAGCCGCCTGGCCTTGGCGCTGCAGGCCGCAGAGATCGATCCGACGCATTGGCTGACCACCGGGGCGGACGCCGGCGCCATGGCGGGCGCGTGATGAACACGCAGCCGCATCTCGAGGTGATCGCCCCCGGAGCCTATGCGTCGCTGCAGGACATCGGCCGGCGCGGCTATCGCCGCGTCGGCGTGCCGTGGGCGGGCGTGCTCGATGCCCGCCTGATGCGCATTGCCAATGCGCTGGTCGGCAATGCCGAAGGCGCACCGGTGATCGAGTGCTTCGACGGCGGCTTGCAGCTCGCTGCGCGCGGCGCTGCGCTGCGCCTGGCCGTGGCCGCAGAGGCCACGGTCGAGATCGACAGTGCGGGCGAGCGCCGCGTCTCGGACGCGTGGCGCTCGCTGACGCTGGCCGACGGTGATGTGCTGCGCCTGCGCCGCCTCGAACGGGGCCGCATCGCGGTGATCGCGGTCGAGGGCCTGGCACTGCCGCAGGTGCTGGGCAGCGCTTCGACCTACGCGCGTGCAGCGCTCGGCGGCGTCGACGGGCGCGCCCTGTCTGCCGGCATGCGGCTGCCGGCCCTGCCTGCCAGCGCGCGATTGGAGCAGGGGCTCGCCGACGCCCCGCGCACCGCGGGCGGACCGATCCGCGTCGTCGCCGGCCCGCAGGCAGACCACTTTGCCGACGCCGCGCTGGCGGCCTTCGTCGCTGCCGAATACCGCGTCACCAGCGACGCCGACCGCATGGGCGTGCGGCTCGAAGGCCCGCTGCTGGCGCACCGCGGCGCGCGCGAGATCGTGTCGGACGCCACCGTCCCCGGATCGATCCAGGTGCCGGGCAATGGCCAGCCGATCGTGCTGCTGGCCGACGCCCAGACGGCCGGTGGCTACCCCAAGATCGCCACCGTGATCAGCGCCGACCTGCCGCGGCTGGCCGCGTCGCGGCCCGGACAGTCGCTGCGCT
The DNA here is from genome assembly GCA_963706685.1 of uncultured beta proteobacterium. Lineage (GTDB taxonomy): Bacteria > Pseudomonadota > Gammaproteobacteria > Burkholderiales > Burkholderiaceae_C > CADEEN01. The sequence goes on along the minus strand of CAVPMY010000007.1, from coordinate 68,386 downwards.
TTGCCTTTGTCGACGCGGCCGAAGGCGAGCAGCTCGCACGCGCCGCCGAAGCCGAAACCCGGACCCTGCTGGCGTCGCTGCGGCCGCTGCTGGCCGGCGGCATCGACGAGGCGGCGCTGTACTCGAGCAACCTGATTGCCGGTGTCGTGCACGCGCTATCGTCCGAACTCCGCCCTGACAGGGGGTCATGACATGAAAATCAATCTCAATGCCGACCTCGGCGAGTCTTTCGGCGCGTGGTCGATGGGCAGCGACGAAGAACTGCTGCGCGTCGTCTGCTCGGCCAACATCGCCTGCGGCTTCCATGCCGGCGACCCGCTGGTGATGCGCAAGACCGTGCGCACCGCGCTGGCCGCCGGGGTCGGCCTCGGCGCGCACCCGGCCTACCCCGACCTGCAGGGCTTCGGCCGGCGGCGCATGGAGATGGCGCCGGCCGAACTCGAAGCCGCGGTGATCTACCAGGTCGGGGCGCTGGCCGGCATGGCCGCGGCCGAAGGCGGACGGCTCGGCCATGTCAAGCCGCATGGCGCACTGAACAACCAGGCCTGCGAGGATGCCGCGCTCGCCGACACCGTGGCGCGGGCGGTGCGCGCTATCGACCGCGATCTGATCCTGCTCGCGCCTGCGCTGTCCGAGTTGCACGCGGCGGGCCTGCGTGCCGGGCTGCAGGTGGCGGCGGAAGTCTTCGCCGACCGCGCCTACGCCGACGACGCCACGCTGCTGCCGCGCAGCGAGCCCGGCGCCGTGCTCCACGACCACGACGCCGTGGTGGCGCATGTGATGCGCATGCTCGACGCCGGCGGCATCGTCGCGCACAGCGGCAAGATACTGCCGACCGCCATGCACAGCATCTGCGTGCATGGCGACAACCCAGGGGCGGTCGACAACGCGCGCCGGCTGCGCGCCACGCTCGAGTCGGCGGGCTGGCGGCTGGCGGGGCTGCGGGACGTGCTGGCGCCCTGACAGGCCAATAGCCCCTTGGCATGCAGCCTCGATGCCGGCATGCCTATGATGGCCGGCGCAAACCACACCGGTGGGCGCAGCACTCAACCCAGGCAGGCAGCGGATGGCACAACACAACAGCAGCAGCATCGACGAGCGCCTGAACACGCTGACGGTTGATCGCCTGGCCGGCATGCGCCGCGGCATCGAAAAGGAAAGCCTGCGCACGCAACACGACGGCGCGCTGGCGTTGACACCGCATCCGGCGGCGCTGGGATCGGCGCTGACCCATCCCCGCATCACCACCGACTTCTGCGAATCCCAGGTCGAACTCATCACCGCGGCGCACGCCAGCGTCGAATCGTGCCTGGCCGAACTGACGCAGGTCCACCAGTTTGTCTATCGCTCGATCGGCGACGAGATGCTCTGGGTGGCCAGCATGCCCTGCGGCCTGCCGCCCGACGAGGCCATCCCGATCGCCCGCTATGGCAGTTCGAACATCGGCCGCGCCAAGAGTGTCTACCGCCTGGGGCTCGGCCATCGCTACGGCCGGCGCATGCAGACGATTTCAGGCATTCACTACAACTGGTCGATGCCCGGCCTCGCGAGCACCGACTACTTTGCCCTGATCCGCAACTTTCGCCGCCACGCGTTCGTGCTGCTGTACCTGTTCGGCGCCTCACCGGCGGTCTGTTCGAGCTTTGTCTCGGGACGGCCTCACGGGCTGCAAACCCTGGCCGGCAACACGCTCGGCCTGCCGCACGCCACGACATTGCGCATGGGGCGCCTGGGTTACCAGAGTGACGCCCAAGCCACGCTGGCGGTCAGCTACAACAACCTCGAGCATTACGCCGACTCGTTGCACGACGCCCTGACGCGCTCGCACCCGGCCTACGAGGCGATCGGTGTTCGCACGCCGGACGGCGAGTACAAACAGCTCGCCACGACCTTGCTGCAGATCGAGAACGAGTTCTACAGCACGATCCGTCCCAAACGGGTCATCGAGCCCGGCGAGCGCCCGTTGCACGCGCTGCGCGCGCGCGGTGTGGAGTACGTCGAAGTGCGATGCCTCGACCTCGATCCGTTCGTGCCGATCGGCATTGCGCCGTCGACGGCGGCGTTGATCGATGTCTTTCTGCTGCACTGTCTGTTGTCGGCGAGTCCGCCGGACACGCCGCAGGAAGTGGCGGCCCTGGCGCGCAACCAGGAACGCGTCGCCATGCGTGGACGCGAGCCGGGCTTGATGCTAGAGCGCGGTGACCACCGGATCGCGCTGGCCGAGTGGGGAGCCGATTTGATCGCTGAGTGCCGGTCCATCGCCCGTGCGCTCGACGCAGCACAAGGCGGCACTCGCCATGGCGACGCCGTGAAGGCCGCCGGTGCAGCCTTCGACGACCCGCGGCTGCTGCCCTCGGCACGCGTGCTGGACACCATGACACGGGACTTCAACGGCTCCTACATCGCCTTCGTCCTGGCGCAGTCCGCAGCGGCCAAGCGACACCTTGCCACTGCCCCCTGGCCGGCGGACCTGCAGGCCCGCTTCCGCAACCTCACCGAAACCTCGGTGAAGACGCAAGAAGCGCTTCAGGCCGCGGATCGAATGACGTTCGACGAGTTCATCGCGCATTACCTGTCGGCATCGCGGCTTCAAACGGCCGCCGCCTGAGCCCGACCCTCAAGCCTGGGGTCGCGCGGCGATGCCGCCTTGGTGCAGACGCAGACGCGCGGCCTCGATCTGCCGATCGACCGAGATCGACACCCAGCTCGTGATCTCCAGGTTCCGGTCCTCGAACACGTCCACGCCCGGATGGTCGTGCTGCCAGCGCGCGACTTCGCGGTCACGTTCGTCGAGCAGCAGCGCCATCTGCGGGTAGAACAGCCCGAACATCGCGCTGATCCAGCGATTGGCGGGCCACGAGGGGCCGGCATGGTCGATGCGAAAGCGCTGCAGCAGCGGCGTCACGTCCGCAGCCGCGTACCAGGCCTCATCGGTGACCCAGCGGTTGGTGGTGAACAGGCCGATCGGGTAGCCCCAGGCATCCATCGAGATCGCCACCAGGTGCGACAACGCGGCATCGCCCGTGGGCCAGGGCTCGCTGGCGCGCTCGGCGACCGGGCGCATGCCCGGCGGCATGCCGGGCGGGCGCACGAAGGTGTGGAAGTGGCCGTTTTCGCCTGGCAGACCGCGGTGCGCATGGTAGTAGTACTGCGATTGCGTCTCGGCGTCGAAGACATCGTCGTCGGGGTAATGCTCGAGTTCGACGAACCCGCGCGGACCGCGCAGCATCTCGCCGACCACGTTGAGCCCGGCCTTGCGCAGGACGCGCCAGCACTCCTGCACCTCGTCACTCGCGGCAAGCAGGCCCGTCAATTGCGGCGTGCGCAGGCCCTCCAGGGCCGCCTGCACACGCGCTGAAGGCAACTCGGCGATCACGAACCCGACATCTCCATGATGTGCAGATTGTGATCGCCGCGGCGCACGACGCGCAGCACGCGGGCGGCTGGCGCGTGCGCTGCCGTCAACGCTTGGCAGCGCAGGGGTTCTTCGCGGCGCAGGGGCTCTTGGCCGCGCAGGGGCTCCTCGCGGCACAACCCTTCTTGGCGGCGCAGGGATTCTTTGCTGCGCACGGATTCTTGGCTGCACAGGGGTTCTTCGCCGCACAGGGGTTCTTGGCGCTGCATGCACCCTTGGCCGCACAGGGATTGGGCTTGAACGTCGTCTGCACGACGCCGGTGTAGGCCGTCAGCGAGGCCAGTTCCTTGGAGTTCCATGCCATCGGTCTGGTGGCCATCGGCACGACCAGGCAGAACTGCACCATTTCGTCGAGCGCGATGCGCTTGAAGTCGCCCTGCGCATTGGCCATCTCCACGTAGTGCGGATACGGCTTGGCGAAGCTGGCGGAAAAATTCGCGTTGCCGGTGTGGCAGGTGGCGCACGACAAGCCATTGCTCGACAGCGTCTTGTCATTCCACAGCCGCTCACCTTCGGCCACCAGCACAGCCTTGTCGCCGCCTGCCAAGCGCGTGCCCTCGGGCCGCGTCACCAGCTTGGGATCGATCTTTGCGGCTGCTGCGCAGGGGTTCTTCGCAGCGCAGGGGTTCTTGCCTGCGCAGGGATGGGTCTTGCGCGGTGCGCAAGGCTTCTTGGCGGCGCAGGGGTTTTGCGCCAGGGCTGGCGATCCAGCGCAAGCCAGGCCGATCAGCGAGGCGGCGAGGCTGGAGCGAACGGCAGGATGGGTTGAAAGCATGAGGATCTCCTTGATGTGGAACACAGGCAGGGCTGCGTATGCGTCCCCATCTCTACTTCGTCGAAGCGCCAATTTCGTGACACGGGTTTGCCCGCAGCAGTGCGGGTATTGCATGCGCTGCGATGACAAACCGCTGCTCGATGCAATCGCATGTCACGCCGAACAGGACATCGACGACCAAGGGGGTGAGAACGCTGAATGGCCATCGCAGCGTGATCGGTTTTCTCCCCCTCCTCGAGGCCTTGAAAGGAAGAGTCATGAACGTCCTTCGAATTTCCGCCGTCGCGTCCGCCCTGTCGTTGACCCTGCTCGGTGCGCTGATGAGCAGCGTCGCGGTCGCCCAGACGTCGGCGCCGACGCAGCGCATCGAGATCCACGGCAATCCCGCAGCAGCCGGTTGGATCAGGCATGGCGACGGCTACATCCCCCATGTGCCGTTCTTCGGTTTGCGCACTCGCGCCGAAGTGATCGCCGAAATGTTCGCCTGGCAGACCGCTGGCGAGTGGGTGTTCTCCGGCGATGAATCTCGGCGCCGCGACCACTTCGTCAGCACCAAGACACGCGCCGAGGTGCTGGCCGATGCATCGGCCTCGCGCGCCAGGGGTGACTTCGTTCGCGTCGGCGAAGACCTGCTGCCGCGGCACGTCGCCGAAGAGTCCGGTCTCATCGCCCGCAGGGCGAGCCCGGCAGAGCAGAACACGGCCGCGCTGTCGCTCAGCCCCGCGCGCTGAGTCGCATTCGACTTGTGACGGATGACGGGACGATCGAGCATCGTGAGCAAAGCACGGCGCTGGCCACGCACTGCGACCCGCGGCTCGACTCCCGTCGCCATGCATTGCAGCGGACTTCGTGGGCCGCACAGCGCGCTTGACCGCGCCCATCGCTTGGGTCGATCATTGCTTGATCGTGTGTCGATCCCTGCACGACATCCACCCAGGATCAGACGATGAATCTCATGCACTCGTGCAAGCAGGTCGCACAACTGTTGACGCGGGCCTATGACGAGCCGCTGGGCTTTGTCGATCGTGCGCGCCTGCGCATGCACTTGGCGATGTGCGGCAACTGCAGCAACATTGCCAAGCAACTCGATGGGCTGAAGACGCTGTCGGGCGACATGTTCGCCGACGATTTCGGAACGGACAGCGACGAGACGAACAGCGCCAGGCCCGGTGCGGCCGGCTGATCGCAAACAAAAAGCGAGAGGCATGCTTTTCGCGGTTCGACTGAGAGTTGCGCATGACAGATTCCCGTTGTCGGCTGCGCGTGCATCACCAGCGCAGCACGTGCGGCCCGAGCCAGGCGCCGAGCGCACCGGCCAGCGCGATGCCAAACGTGTACCAGGCGCCGATGAAGGCCGGCGATGTCTCGAGGCAGGTCAGCGCATAGCCCATCGCGCCGACCGCGCCGGCCAGCACACCGGCTGCAAATCCGGCATCGCGCAAGCGCGTCGGCGCCAGGCCCCGCATCACCCACAAGGCGCCGGCCAGCGTTGGCAGGGACAACAGAAACACATGCGTCGGGCAACGCAGCCAAGACTCGCCGAGCAGCGTGGCCAGACGCGCACCGCTCGGCGCCGCGGCCAGCGACCCCAGCGCCAGCGCGGCCATGACCAGCACGACCAGGGCCAGACCGCGCGCCGGCTCGGCGACGCGCGCCGCCGGGCGCGACAGACGCACCGCAAGCCGGGTCGCCGCCAGCACCAGCAACCCGGCATAGGCGAGCTTGATCCACGGTGCAGGCAATGCGTACATCTCGCGCGGTATCCAACCCAGCAGCAGCAGCGCCGTGGCGGCGCTGAACAGCGTGCCGCCGACCACGACCGGTGCCAGTCGCGGCACGGCACGCATCGGCGAGGCTGCGCCGGCACCGCGGGCCAGCATCTCGATCAACTGCTCTGTCTTCATCGCCGTCCCCTACGGTCGCCGTGGCGCGCTTTGCCTGACCAGCGCCGCCAGGCGCTTGAGGCCACGGTGCACCTGCACCTTGATTGCCGACTCCGATGCACCGGTGCGCTGGGCGGCCTCGGCCACCGACAGCCCTTCGATCTTGGTCAGCACGATGGCCTGACGCTGCGCGGCAGGCAAGGCCTCGAGCAGGATGCCCAGGTCGCGCTGCGCACTGACTTCGTCGGGTGCTGCCGGCATGTCGGCGTCATCCAGTTCATCGAGCGCGTCGTGCAGCGCCTCGTGGCGGCCGCGGCGGCGCCACAAATCGACCAGCTTGTGACGCGCAATGGCAAACACCCAGCTGCCGACCGGCAGCGCTGGGTCATGGCTGCCGCGTTGCAGATGCAGCGCCAACAGGGTTTCTTGCACCAAATCCTCCACATCGTCCGGCACGGATTGCATGCGCCGGCGATAGAAACGGCGCAACCGGTCCGCGATCCGCCCCAGGGCCTCGCGGTAGGCAGGCTCGTCGCCCGCCTGCGCACGCGTCCACAATGGCTTCAGGCCGGACTCGAAGTCGCTGTGGGGGGCGTTATCTGTCATTCGCTTGGGTCAGGGCATTGGTTACAGCGTCGTGAGGCGCCGCAATGTGGCGCGGGTGTAACGAATCGACGGCGACGAACGACTGCGACATCACCATGGGCGAGCGCCGGCAGCGCCCGTTCGTGCTGTGTAGGGACTCATTGAAGGAGCAGTCGCGTGAGCCGACAAAGACTTGCACTGACCAGCGTGCTGATGCTGCTCGGCCTGTGGCTGGCCTGGCCCAGCGTCGCGCAGACGCTCAACGGTTTCGATCTGACGGACGCCTTGGTGCCGCCCGCGGCGATCGCGCGCGGCGGGCCGCCGCGCGACGGCATCCCGGCCATCGACCGCCCGCGCTTCGTCAGCGCAGTGCAGTCGGGTCTGGTCGGCAAGGACCGCGTGCTCGGCCTGGCACGCGGCGGCGTGGTGCGCGCCTACCCCGTTCGCATCCTCAACTGGCATGAGGTCGTCAACGACCGCCTCGGCAGCGAACTCATCGCCATCACCTATTGCCCGCTGTGCGGCACGGGCGTGGCCTTCAGCGCACGGGTGGCAGGCCAGGGCGCATCGTTCGGCGTCTCGGGCCTGCTCTACAACAGCGACGTGCTGCTCTACGACCGCGCGACCGAGTCGCTTTGGTCGCAGTTGCTGGGCCAGGCGGTCAGCGGGCCGCTCAAGGGCCAGAAGCTGGAGCTGGTGCCACTGACGCACACCACCTGGGCCGATTGGCGACAACGCCATCCGGACACCGTCGTGCTGTCCACCGAGACCGGATTTTCGCGCGACTACGCCACACGATCCCTATGCGGGCTACGACCGGATCGCCACGCTGATGTTCGACGTGACGCACAAGGACGATCGACTGCCTGTCAAGGAATGGGTGCTGGGCCTGAAGCTGGGCGGCGAGGCGCGCGCGTATCCCTTCAGCGTGCTGGCGCAGCGCGTGGACGCACGAGGCCAATTGATCGACAACCTGGGCGGACAACCGGTGCAGATCCGCTTCGACCGCGAACATCAAAGCGCCGAGGCCTTCGACGAGGCCGGCAAAGCGCTGCCGGGCGTGATGGCGTTCTGGTTTGCCTGGGTGGCCTTCAACCCCGAGACGACGGTGCTCGCGGCGCCGACCCCGCCGCGTTGAGCGCGGGCAGGGTTGAATGTCGGCCCGTCCCTGGCGCCCTCGCCTGGATCCAACGATGCTGCATGCATCCCCGCAGACCCATGCGCGCACGGTGCAGCAATTGACGGCAGTTGTCAGCCGACAGGCCCAAGCGCTCGGCGATTTCAGGGGTCTCGAAACCCAGCCACTCGCGCATCATGAAGACGCGTCCAGTCTGGGTCGGCAGCTCGGTCATGCAGCCGTTGAGCACGCCCATCATCTGGCGCGCCTCGGCCTGGTTCTCGGGTTGCTGCCACGGCGGCACCGGGTCGGCGTAGGCGCCTGCGGCGTCGTACAGGGCATCGATCGTGTCGCCGAGCTGCGCCTCGTCGTCGGGCAGTTGCACCATGCGGCGGCGCGCGGGCGACCGGTACCAATCGGCAATCTTGTGCTTCAGGATGGCGGTCGCCCAGGTGCTGAGCGAGGCGTCGCCGCGGCGGTTCGCCTCGCCCTCGAACACGGCCAGCAGCGTGTCCTGTACAAGGTCTTCAGCCGTACCGAGGTCATGCATCACCATGCGCGCGTGGCGCAGCAGGCGCTGGCGCAAGGCGGGCAGTTGATTCCTCAGAGTCACCGTGGCGTCCGGCGATGCACTCATGTTCGCCTCGATCCTTCGCCGCTGGTCGTGCTGGGTATTCATTGCCGGTCAAGTCGCCGCGCTGTGCAGGCGGGTTACAGACCGCGTTGCACGAAATTTTTCGTGCCGCTGTAACCTTTGCCATCACAGCCGCACGGCGATATCCCGACCCGAGGGCGCAGTGACGCGACAAGGCGCGACGCCGCTCGACGGCTCGCTGCCGCAACGCCGACGAGCGCAAAGGCTGCGGCGCGATTCCTAGAATGCTTCAACCAACCTGGGAGCCATCATGATCGTCGAGCGCATCTGGACCGGCAATGCCTGGCGCAACTACAACTACCTGATCGCCTGCCCCGAGAGCGGCGAGGCATTGGCGATCGATCCGCTGGATCACGGCAAGTGCCTGCAGGCCGCCAAGGTCAAAGGCTGGCAGATCACGCAGATTCTCAACACGCACGAGCACCACGACCACACCGGCGGCAATGCGGCCGTGGTCGCGGCCACCGGTGCCAAGGTGATTGCGCACCACCGTGCCGGCGCGCGCATCGCCGGCGTCGACCGCGGCGTCAAGGCCGGCGACGTGATCAAGGTCGGCAAGACCGTCGAGCTCGAATGCATGGACACGCCCGGCCACACCATGTGCCACATCTGCCTGCGCTCGCACACCGAGCAGCCGGCGCTGTTTTCCGGCGACACGCTGTTCAACGCCGGCGCCGGCAACTGCCACAACGGCGGCCATGCCGAAGACCTGTATGCCACCTTCGTCGATCAGTTGGCCAAGCTGCCCGACGACACGCGCATCTATCCCGGCCACGACTACATCGAGAACAACCTCAAGTTCACGCTCGATCGCGAGAGCGACAACGCCGATGCCCGCGCGCTGCTGCCCAAGGTCGCGGGACACGACCCGGCGCACTCGCTGGTGACGACGCTCGGCGAGGAGAAACGCATCAACACTTTCCTGCGCCTGTCCAGCACCAGCGTCATCGCCGCCTTGCGCAAGAGCTTCCCGGACCTGCCCGACAGGCCCGATGCGAAAACAGTCTTCGTCAAGCTGCGCGAGTTGCGCAATCAGTGGTAAACCGAGCGCGCAACGGAGAACTCGCCCATGTCACGCCGCAGCCTCAACGTCGATGACGTCCTGTACCGGTACCTGATCGAACATTCGGTGCGTGAACATCCGGCGCAGGTCGGCTTGCGCGAGGCGACGCGCACGCATGCCTACGCCGGCATGCAGATTTCACCCGACCAAGGCCAGTTCATGGCCCTGCTGGTCAAGCTGCTCGGGGCGCGGCGGACGATCGAAGTCGGCGTGTTCACCGGCTACAGCGCACTGACGGTGGCCCTGGCCCTGCCCGACGATGGCCGGCTGCTGGCCTGCGACATCAGCGACGAGTACACGCGCATCGGCCGGCCGTACTGGGAGCAGGCCGGCGTGGCGCACAAGATCGATCTGCGCCTGGCGCCAGCGCTGCAGACGCTCGATGGGCAACTCGCCGCCGGCGCTGCCGGTCAATTCGACTTCGCCTTCATCGATGCCGACAAGAGCGGCTACGACGGCTACTACGAACGCTGCCTGCAGCTGCTGCGCGCAGGCGGGCTGATCGCGATCGACAACACGCTGTGGAGCGGCGCCGTGGCGCGGCCGGCGACGGATGCCGACACCGCGGCGCTGCAGCAGCTCAATGACAAGTTGCACCGCGATCAACGCGTCGACTTGTCGCTGCTGCACATCGGCGACGGCCTGACGCTGGCGCGCAAGCGCTGAGCGCGCGCCGGCCTCACGACGCAGCGCGAAATACCACCAGCAGGTTGTTCGCCGGCAGCGCCACCACTTCCTGCAGGCCGAGGCCGACCGCGGCCGCCTCGCGCGTAACGGCCGACAGATCGCGCAGGCCCCAATGCGGGTTGCGCGACTTCAGGTCGGCATCGAAGGCCTCGTTGCTCGGCGCCGTGGGCACATCGTCCTGCCGAAACGGCCCATAGAGCACCAGACGGCCCGCCGCCGCCATATGGCTGGCCGCGCCTTGCATCAGCGCCGGGCAGGCGGACCACGGCGAGATGTGCAGCATGTTGGCGCAATAGACAACGTCGAAGCGCTCCTGCGGCGTCGTCGCCAGCGGCCAGGGCCGCCGGCGTACATCGAGCCACAGCGCCGACAACACGTTGGCCAGTCCGCGGCAGCGTGCGTCGATGACCGGCAGCAGGCCTTGATCGGCGTCCGTTGGTTGACACGTCCAGCCGGGGCAGGCGAGCGCGAAGTGGCGCGCATGCTGGCCGGTGCCCGCCGCGATCTCGAGCATGCGCAGTGATGACGGCAACAAGCGCCGCAACGCCTCCAGGATCGGCGCCTGGTTGCGGTCGGCGGCGGCACTGAAAGGCAGATTCTCGGGCGCGGAGGTCATGGGCCCGGCAGCGATGCTGGTGGAAAAGCATGGGTCATCGTGAGATTGTGGCGCGACGGCCGGTCAGAACTCGATCTCCCCAATACAAGGGACGCCGCCCCCCAAAAATGTCACTACGCACGAAGGCCGGCGTCGCGCAGACTGAATCATCGACGCGGACACCGAATTGCCGCGTCGCAGTCCGGTTTCCCTGATGGGGGCCGTCAGGAGATCGACATGCGTGCCCACCACTTGTTCGTCGGCTGCAGCCTCGCCGCAGGCGCCCTCGCCCTGTCTGCCGCGCTGCTCGGCCCGTATCGTTTCATCGGCGTCGAGCTGCCCGCCGCGGCGCCGACTGTCAAGCCTGAATCCGACGCTCGCCGCGCACGTCCGGCGCCACTGCTGGGCAGCGACGGCACACCGCAGCCGGCGTTGCCGCAAGCGGTGCCTGCCGATCCGCGCGAACGCACGCTCGTCGCGCTCTATGCCACGCGTGACCAGGCCCAGGCGCTCGAAGCCGAACTCGACGGCGCCGTGATCTGGGTCGAAACCGGGTGCTGCGACGACAGTGTCGTGTCCCATGCGCTCGAACTCACCGATGCGCAGAGCAGCCGCAGGAACCTCGCCCTCGACGCGCCCGTCTTCGTCACCGGCAAGAACCTGCAGCTGGCCGCGCTGGTGGTCAACCGCCTGAGCGACGACGGCTACACACAAGTCTTTCTCGTCACGCGTTGAGCTCGCAGCGGGTCGCGGCCCGCGCCCAGCGCTCAGCCGCTCTTAAACTGAGCCCATGCTGACACGCCGCCCCTGGATACCGAGCCGCAGTGAAGACCTCGTGCAGTCGATTGCCGCAGCGACGGCTGGCGCCAACAGCCTGGCCACCGACGCCGAGCTGCTGCGCCTGGTGCGCGACAACCGCCGCATCCACGACGAAGAGGGCCTCAACCTCAACCCGGCCACCAACGTCATGAACCCGCGCGCCGAGGCGCTGCTGGCCGCAGGCCTCGGCACGCGGGCCTCGCTGGGCCATCCGGGCGACAAGTACGAAACCGGCTTGCAGGCCGTCGAGCGCATCGAGGTCCTGGCCGCCGAACTCGCCGCCGAGGTCTTCGATGCGGGCTACGCCGAAGTGCGCGTCGGCTCGGGCGCACTGGCCAACCTCTATGTCTTCATGGCCACCTGCCGGCCCGGCGACACGATCATCGCGCCGCCACCGTCGATCGGTGGCCATGTCACGCACCATGCCGCGGGCGCGGCCGGGCTGTATGGCCTCAGGACGGTGGGCGCGCCGGTGCGGGCCGACGGCTACACGGTCGACGTCGATGCGCTGCGCCGGCTGGCGCATGAGGTGCAGCCGAAACTGATCACGCTCGGCGGCAGCCTGAACCTGTTCGCGCACCCGGTGGCGGCAGTGCGCGGCATCGCCGACGAGGTCGGCGCCGCCTTGATGTTCGACGCCGCGCACCTGTCGGGCATGATCGCCGGCCGGGCCTGGCCGAACCCGCTGGCCGAGGGCGCGCAGGTGATGACGATGAGCACCTACAAGAGCCTCGGCGGGCCACCGGGCGGCTTGATCGTCGGCAATGACGCGGCGCTGTTCGAGCGCATCGACGCCATCGCCTACCCGGGTCTGACTGCCAACTTCGATGCCGGCAAGACCGCTGCGCTGGCGCTCGGCCTGCTCGACTGGAAAGACCACGGTCGCGACTATGCGCGTGCGATGCAGGCCACGGCCCGGGCGTTGGCCGATGCGCTGGCCGGCACGCACGGGCTGCCGGTGTTCGCGCGCCAGCGCGGCGCCACGACGTCGCACCAACTCGCCGTCGAGGCCGCACGCTGGGGTGGCGGCCAGGCCGCGGCCAAGCGCCTCGAAGCGGCGCGACTGCTCGCCTGCGGCATCGGCCTGCCGATCGACGAGCTGCCCGGCGACGTCAACGGCCTGCGCCTGGGCGTGCCGGAAATCGTGCGCCTGGGCTTCGGCCCCGAGCACATGGCCGAACTGGCGTCGCTGATCGCGCGGGCGCTCGACGGCGCGCCGGCGCCCGAGGCCGTGACTGCGATGCGCCAGCGCGTGGCCCGCGGGCCGCTGCGCTTCGTCAGGCCCTGACTCAGGCGCTCAGCGACACGATCTCCTTGAAGCCGCCCCAGAACATGCGCTTTGCGTCGAAGGGCATCTTCTTCGGGTCCATGTCCTTCATGCGCGGATCGGCCATGACCTTCTTGTTGACGGCGTCGCGATGGCGGCGCGACTTGTAGACGATCCACGAGAAGATCACCAACTCGTCGGGCTTGGCCTTCACGGCCTGCGGAAACGAGGTCAGCTTGCCGGGCTTGACGTCGTCGGCGACGCACTCGTGCACTTCGAGCGCGCCGTACTCGATCCACAGATCTTGTCGAACTTGCGTGCCATGCGTGCGGTAGTGCCGCGAGATTCTTCTTCGGCACGGGGACCACGAATCCATCAACATAGACACTCATGACTTGCCTCCTTCGGGCGGGTTGTTGTGCGCGCGTTCGAGCAGCAGCTCGCGTTCGCGCGCGTTGCGGGTCAGCTCGGCGGCGCGCAGCCATAACGCGCGCGCCTCGTCGTGGCGGCCCAGGCGCGACAGCAGGTCGGCATGTACGCTGGGCAACAGGTGGTACTGGGCCAATTGCGGTTGCGCCTGCAGCGCCTGCACCAGCGGCAGCGCCGCGGCGGCGCCATGGGCCTGGCTGATCGCAACGGCGCGGTTCAGCTCGACCACCGGCGACGGTTGTAGCGCGCGCCAACTGCGTCATAGAGCGCGCAGATCGCCGGCCAGTCGGTGTCGTCGGCACGCATGGCGCGGGCGTGGCAAGCGGCGATGGCGGCCTGCAATGCATAGGGGCCGGGTGTGCGCCGCTCGCCGAGCGATTCGGCCTGCGCCAGCGCGGCCAGGCCGCGGCGGATCAGCAGCCGGTCCCAACGCGCGCGGTCCTGATCCATCAGCAGCACCGGGCGGCCTTGGGCATCGACGCGCGCCTGCGCGCGCGAGGCCTGGATTTCGAGCAGGGCCTGCAGACCCTGCGCTTCGGCTTGGGCGGGTGCGAGCGCGGCGACCATGCGCGCCAGGCGCAGCGCTTCGTCGCACAGCGCCGGGCGCATCCAGTCGTCGCCGCTGGTTGCGGCGTAGCCTTCGTTGAAGACGAGGTAGATGACTTCGAGCACCGCCGCCAGGCGTTCGCTCAACTGCTCGCGCGGCGGCAGCTCGAAGGGCACGCTGGGCCTCGGCCGAGCGTGCGCTTGGCGCGCACGATGCGCTGCGCGATCGTCGGCTCGCTCACCAGGAAAGCGCGCGCGATCTCGTCGGTCGTCAGCCCGGCCACCAGCTTCAAGGTCAGCGCCACCTGCGCGTCACGCGACAGCAGCGGATGGCAGGCCGTGAAGACCAGGCGCAGCAGGTCGTCGCCGACCGGGTCGGCCTCGGCGGCGATCAGGGTGTCGATGACGCTGGGCACGTGCAGCGCCTGGCGCGCTTCGTCGTCGCGGGCCAGGGCCTCGTGCTCGGCTGCGGCCATCGCGCGGTGGCGCAGGTGGTCGAGCGCGCGCCGCTTGGCGGCGGTGGTGAGCCAGGCGCCGGGATTGTTCGGCACGCCGTCGCTTCGGCCAGTGTTCGAGTGCGGCGACCAGCGCGTCGGCGGCCAGCTCTTCGGCCACGCCGACGTCGCGCGTGAGCCGCGCCACTGCGGCGGTGACCTTGGCCGCTTCGAGCCGCCAGACCGCTTCGATCGCACGGTGCGTGGCATCGTCGGCCAACGGCATGGCGATCAGGCGCCGTCGTAGGCGCGTTGCAGCGCGGCGATGTCGAACTTGCTCATCGTCATCATCGCTTGCGACACGCGGGCCACGCGCGCGCCGTCGCCGTCGCTCATCATGAGGCCGTCCCACAGGTGATCGACCTTGTGTTGCAGCTTGAACATCGCACAGGCTCCTTTCAACGTGTTTCGGCCAGGGCCTTGAGGCTGGCCAGGCCCTTGTCGAACTCGCCGCCGACCATCTTGTCCATGCTGAAGAAGAGGGTCATCAGCTTGTTGATATAGGGCGCCGGGCCGTGCATGGCCCAGGTGACTTGCACGCCGTCGCCTTGCGGCTGCAGCGTGAAGTCGACGTTGTTGTGGGCCTCGAAGGGCTTTGTGAAGTCGAGCTTCATCGTCACGCGCTGCGGCGGCACCGACTCGACGATCTGCATGCGGCCGGCGCCGCTCTTGTCGCCCGCCAGCTGTAGGCCCCGCCGACGCCGGCCGTCGTCGCCTCATAGGTGATCTGCGCTTTCGGGTCGGCCTGGGCAAACGGATTCCAGACGTTGAACTGGCGCAGGTCGTTGATCAGCGCGAACACCTTGTCCGGTGGCGCGGCGATGGTGGCGCTGCGCGACAGGCGGAAGGTGTCGGGCTTGGTGGCGGCGTAGATCAGCAGCGCAGCGATGACGGCGGCGACGGCGAGCAGGATGGTTTTCAGCACCGTTGTGTCCTCAAGTTTGGGGGCCGAAGTCTTCGGCCTCGAACAACTGCCGCACCTCGATCTCGCACCGGCCGCCGTCGATCGACGGGTTGGGATAACGGCGCGACCATTCGAGTGCCTCTTCACGCGAGCGCACCTGGATCAGCGTGTAGCCGGCGATCAGGTCGCTGGTTTCGGCGAATGGGCCGTCGCTCACGCGGCGCTGATCGCTGCCGTCGATGCGCACGCGCCAGCCGTGCGACGAGGCCTTGAGTCCCGCCCCGTCGAGCAGCACGCCGGCACGCGCCAACTCTTCATGGTAGGCCCCCATCGTGGCCAGCAGCGATACGGGAGGCATGACGCCGGCTTCGCTGTCGGCCGTCGCCTTGACGATGATCATGAAACGCATGGCATGAGGCTCCTGTTGAAAATGCCTCCGTCGAGCGTGATGCCGACATCGAAAACTACCTTCTGGCTCACGGCGAAGCTTCTTTCATCGAGACGACGAACGACGCGCCGTGGAATCGACAACCATTGACCGCGCCGCGGGAAACTACCGATCCCCTCAGGTGTAGCAGGGCCCGGTTTCGCGCACCTCGACCGTCGCCCAGGCCGCTGCCGGGCAGCGCTCGGCCCATTGCAGCGCGTCCTGGCGCGACTCGCAGTTCAGCAGGAAGAAGCCGCCGATCATTTCCTTGGCCTCGGCAAACGGCCCGTCGAGCACGCGCGGCGATGCCGTGCCGGCGGGCGTTTGCAGCCGCGTCGCTGCCGTGGCCAGCGAACTGCTGGTCATCAGCACGCCGGCGCGGCGCAGCAGGTCGGTGTAATCGAGCATCTGCTGGTACGCAGCCTGGCCGCCCTCGAGGCCACGCGCTTCGCGCTGGCCGAGCGGTTCGACGATGAGCAACATGTGGGGCATGGCAAGAGGCTTTCGATGCAATTTCGGCGATGATGTGCGCCGACATTGTGGGCCTGAAACCGTGACGACGACGATTGCCATTCGCCGCTTGCCGAGCGTCAGCGTCGCGCAGCGGCAAGAACTTTGCGCACTGCTGATCGACTGCGTCGAAGGCGGCGCGTCGGTGAGCTTCATGCTGCCGTTGACGCCCGAGCGAGCGCAGGCCTTCTGGCAACGGGTGGCCGACGGCGTGCACAGCGGCGAACGTGCGTTGCTGGTGGCCGAAGAGGCGCAGGGCGCGATCGTCGGCACGGTGCAGCTCGTGCTCGAGCAACCTGAGAACCAGCCGCACCGCGCCGATCTGGCCAAGATGCTCGTCCACCGACGCGCGCGACGGCAAGGGCTGGGTGAGCGCCTGATGCGCGCCGCAGAAGGCGTTGCGCGCGAAGCCGGCAAGACGCTGCTCGTGCTCGACACGGTGACCGGCAGCGACGCCGAGCGCTTGTACGCCCGCCTGGGCTGGCAGCGCGTCGGATCGATCCCAGACTACGCGTTGGGGCCGCGCGGCGGTCATTGCGCCACCACCTACTTCTATCGCCGGGTCTGAGCTGCCACGCCCAAGGCGCACTTGCTCCGAGCCGCGACAATCGGCGGGTGCCGCCTCCACTCATCCCCACCCTGCATACCTTGCCCAACGGCGTGCGCGTCGTCGCGCTGCCGTCGCCGGCGCTGGCCACCAGCACGGTGGCGGTGTTCATCCGCAGCGGCAGCGCACATGAACCCAGGCTCGTCAACGGCATCAGCCATGTCGTCGAACACATGCTGTTCAAGGGCACGGCGACGCGCGATGCGCGGCGCATCAATCTCGATGCCGAGCTGCTGGGTGCCGACGTCAACGCCCATACCGACCGCGACCACACCGCGTTCTACATGCGCGGCCTGCCCGAGCACAGCGCCGAGTTCGCGCACATGCTGGGCGATCTGGTGTCGCAGCCGAGCTTTCCGGCCGACGAGCTGGAGCGCGAGCGCCAGGTGCTGCTGCAGGAGCTGGCCGAAGACGAGGACGACCCGGTGTCGACGGCGTACAAGCTGTTCGATGCCGCCTGCTGGGGCCTGCATCCGGCGGCGATGCCGGTGATCGGCACGCGCGGGCGCGTCGAGCGGCTGACGCGCGACGATCTGGCGCGGTACGTGCAGCGCCAGTACAGCGGCGCCAACGTCGTCGTCGGTGCGGCCGGGCCGATCGACAGCGAGGCCTTTTTCCGCGCCTGCGAAGCGGCCTTCGCCGGCTTGCCGGCCGGCACACCCAACCTCATCGACACGCCGTCCTACGTCGGCGGCGTGCGCACGCGCTCGCAGGCCGGGTCGAGCCAATCGCATGCGGTGCTGGGCGGCTTGCTGGCGCCGCGCCGTACGGCCGATGTGCCGGCCGAGGCGGCCGCTGCGCTCGCGGCGGCGGTGCTCGGCGAAGGCATGAGCTCGCCCTTGCTGCACCAGCTGCGCGAGCAGCGCGCACTGGCCTACCATGTCTCGGCGTCGGCCGAAGCGGTGGACATGTGCGGCCAGTTCATCATCGAAGCGTCGATGGCGCCGCAGCGCTTCGACGAGTGCCTGCAGGCCGTGCTCGACTTGCTGCGGCAACATGCCGAGCACATCGATGCCCAGGACCTGGCACGCGCGCGTCGCCAGTTGGCCGTGCGCCGGCTGCGCAGCCTGGAAAAACCATTGCAGCAACTCGAAGATGCTGCGCTCGATCTGTTTGCCCATGGCCTCGCGCGCACGCACCAGGAGCGGCTGGGCGCGCTCGAAGATGTCGGCAGCGACGCCGTGCGCGGCGTGTTCGAGTGTTTGCTCGGTGCCGGCTTGTCGCTGGCCGTCACCGGGTCGGTCAAACGTGGGGCGGGTCAGCGCGCGCGCGAGCAATTGGCGGCGTTGCGTTCCTAGAACAAGTTGTTGCGAGTCAGGCGGGTCGCCGACCTACACTGAATTCCGCTAGAGAAACCAGGTCGGGTGCATGTCGCGAGTCAGGGAGTTGGTGTTTCGAGTCGGCAACAGTTTGCTGTTGCGCTCGCTGGTCGCATTGCATCGCGGCTTCGGTGTCGGCACGACGTATCAGATCGGCCCCGACGGTGTGGCCGCGGTCTTCGAAGGCGAAAAGTTCGTCTACCGCTTTGCCGACTTTGGCTGCACCGGCAACCTCGACTGGGTCAATGAGGCAGAAAACCAGACGCGCAATGCGTTTCTGGACGAAACCAGGCCGAGCGACGTGTTCTACGACATCGGCGCCCATGGCGGCGTCTACAGCCTGACCTACCTGGCACGTTGCGGTGGCGAGGTGCATGCCTTCGAGCCGCAGCCTGAAGAGCTGCTCGTCAACTTCAGGCTCAGCGGCCATGCCACCGACAACGTGCATGCGGTCGCCGTGGGCGACCAGGCGGGCTCGGTGCGCATGACCACCAAGTTACGCTCGAGCAACCACATCGACGCAGCATCCGGCGACCGCGACGTGCCGATCGTGCGCATCGACGACTACGCGGCCGAGCGTGGGCTGCCCGACCCGAATTGGATCAAGATCGACATCGAAGGCATGGAGCTGCCGGCGCTGCGGGGTTCTGAACAATTGTTGCGGCGCGCGCAGCCGGTGGTCATCTGCGAGATCAATCATCTGTACAACCACTTCGGTACCCGGCTCAGTGAGTTCATGGATTTCATGTCCTCGCTCGGCTATGGGCTGTGGCGTCTGCAGGATCAACTGCTGCCGGTGCCGCGTGTCGACAACCTCGAAGCACTGGGCCCGTCGGCCAACGACAACTACTGGTTCGTGCCGAAAGGGCGTGTGTTGCGGCTGATGACGCCGAACGCTTGAAGGCCAGCGCACGCTAAGCGAGCGCTGCCACGGCCCGCGAGGCCGCGTGGCTCCACACCGCGCCGCCCTGCGCGGCCTCGAGTTCGCGGCAGCTGTCGACGAGCTTGATGGTGTGATCGTCGTCGCTCTCGATGGCGCGGGCGACGATCTCGGGCCACGGCAGCACGCTGGCCTGCAGTGGCGCGCTGGTGTAGTCGCGCGGCAAGGTGGCCCAGGCCGCGGCGGCGGCGCCTGCGTAGTGACGCAGCGCCGGCAGCCGCTCGACATCCGGCAGCCGAGGCAGCAAGACGCGCATTGCATGGGCGCTGGTCACCAGGTGCAGCACGGTGAACTCGGTGCCCGCGGCATAGCGTTCGGCCGCCAGCATGGCCAGACGCGGCAACGTGATATGGGCATCGACGCGCCAACGCACGAGAGCGGGCGCAAAGCGCGGGTGCGCGGCAGCCTGCGCCATCATCTGCGAGATCAGGCGCTCGTGTTCGAGTTCGTCGCCGAAGTCGAGCGTGGCCAGCACGGCAGCGGTGTCGGCATTGCTGCCTTGGCCATCGGCGGCGCCACAGGCGAACCAGCGGCACGACCAGTAAGCGAGCGCATCGGCCAGTTCTTCGGCGTGATCGGCGGCCAGGGCGTAGGCTGCGCGGATCGGTCCGTGAAACGCCGCGGCGCCTGCCCCTTGCATCAACGTCGGCAGCGCTTCGGCCAGCAGCGCGGCCTGGCCTTCGTGGTCCAGGCGTTCGCGCCACAGCGTGCGATACGCCGGCCAGGCGCGCGGGCGGCCGAGCCGGGCTCGCCAGTCTTCGCCCGCCGGCCACGGCTCTGCCGGCGGTGCAGCGTGCAGCTTGTTCGCATAGCGCTTGGCAAACTCGGCCAGGCGCTCGTCGCTCGCGCCCAGGCGTGCCAGCGCGGTCAGGGCCATCGGCAAATGGTTCGACAGACCGCGACCGTACTCGGCGTCCCAGCGCGCTGCCAGTCGGAGTTGCGTGTGCAGGGCGGTCGTCGTGCCGGAGCGGATCATGGTGCCAACCATAGCCGACGCTGCATCCGCAGGCGAGTCGGTGGCGTAGGTACGATTGCGCGCCTCGATGCCGATGGTCCACTTCATGCCGATTTGCCGTGCCCTGCTGTTGACGTGTCTCGCGCTCGCTGCGCTGGGCGTCCGGGCCGCGCCGTTCACGCCAGCCGACGACAAGCAGGTCATCGAGCGCGTGCCGGTGCGCGCCGGCAATCCGCGTGCCCGCGAGCTGCAAGCCTTGCGCGCCGCGGTGCAGCGAGAACCCGGCAACGCCGATGCCGCGGCGCAACTGGCGCGGCGCTGGGTCGAAGACGCGCTGGCCGAAGGCGACCCGCGTTATGTCGGCTACGCGCAGGCTGCGCTCGCGCCCTGGTGGAACGAGCCTGCGCCGCCGTCGCCGGTGCGCGTGCAGCGCGCGGTCGTGCTGCAGTACGGCCACGGCTTCGCCGAGGCGCTGGCCGACCTGTCGGCCGTGACCACGGCCGAACCGCAGAACGCCGAGGCCTGGGCCTGGCAGGCGGCGATCCACATGGTGCGCGCCGACTACGCGGCCGCGCGCCGCGCCTGCGAGGCCCTGGCGCCGTTGACGACGCTGCTCACCGCCGTTGCCTGCGAAGCCTATGTCGAGTCGCTCACCGGTCACGCCGCGCAATCCGCGAGCGAGATCGGTGACGCGCTCGATCTGGCCGACCTCGACGCTTCGCCCGAAGAACGTGTCTGGGCGTTGACGCGCCTGGCGGAGATCGAAGAACGGCGCGGCGAGCATGCAGCGGCCGAGGCGGCGTTTCGTCGAGCGCTGGCCTTGAACGTCGCCGATGTGTACCTGCTGTCGGCCTACGCCGACTTCCTGCTCGACCGCGGCCGGGCTGCCGACGTGCTGGCGCTGCTCAAGGACCGCGGTCGCGCCGATGTGCTGCTGTTGCGCCTGGCGCTGGCCGCCAAGGCAGCGAACGACCCGCGTGCCGGGCCATGGGCCAACGAGCTGGAAGCGCGATTCGACGCCGCCCGTGCGCGCGGCGACCGCACGCACGAAAAGGAAGAGTCGCGCTTTGCACTCGCGTTGCGCGCAGACGCAACGCGCGCACTCAGGCTCGCTGTCGCCAACTACGAGTTGCAGCGCGAACCTGCCGACGCCCGCGTGCTGCTCGAAGCCGCCCTGGCAGCGCGCTCGCGCGAGGCTGCCGCGCCGGTGCTGCAATGGCACGCCGCCAATGGCGTGGAAAGCGTGGCGTTGCGCGCGCTCGCTGAACGCGCGCAGGCCTTGCCATGAAGGCCCTGCTGGCGCTGCTGCTGCTGACGTTGCTGCTGCCCACCGCCTGGGCGCACAAACCCTCCGACAGCTACCTCACGATCGACGTCAAGGCCGCCACCATCGATGGCCGCTGGGACATCGCGCTGCGCGACCTCGACTTCGCGCTCACGCTCGACGCCGACGGCAACGGCGAGTTGACCTGGGGCGAGGTGCGCGCGCGCCACGCCGACATCGCCGCCTATGCCCGCGAACACCTGCGCGCGAGCGCCGACGACAAGCCCTGCACGTTGGACATCGGCGCGCAGCAGATCGACGAGCACACCGACGGCATGTACTCGGTGCTGCCGCTGACGCTGCACTGCGAGGCTGCATCGCCGAGCCGCCTGGCGCTGACCTACACGCTGTTCGCCGATCTCGACCCGCAGCACCGCGGCCTGTTGAACCTCATCGCCCGCGGCGCCTCGCGCAGCGCCGTGCTCGGCCCGCAGCAGGCCACGCAGAGTTTCGAGCTCGGCGAGGTCAACCGCTGGCGCCAGTTCGCGGACTATGTGCGCGAAGGCGTCTGGCACATCTGGATCGGCATCGACCACATCCTGTTCCTGCTCTCGCTGCTGCTGCCTTCGGTGCTGGTCTGGCAGGCGGCGGCGAAACAGTGGCAGGCCGTGAACCGATTCCGCGACGCCTTCGTCGATGTGCTCAAGATCGTCACCGCGTTCACGCTGGCGCATTCGATCACCTTGTCGCTGGCCGCGCTCGGCGTCATCGAGCTGCCATCGCGGCTGGTCGAGTCGGTGATCGCGGCGTCGATCATCGTCGCTGCGCTGAACAACCTCTGGCCGGTTGTATTCGGCCGGTTGTGGATGGTGGCCTTCGGCTTCGGCCTCGTCCACGGCTTCGGCTTTGCCTCGGTGCTGGCCGACCTCGGCCTGCCGCGCGACGCCCTGGTGCTGGCGCTGGTCGGCTTCAACGTCGGCGTCGAACTCGGCCAGCTGGCCATCGTGATGGTCTTCCTGCCGCTGGCGTTCGCGCTGCGGCACACGCGCTTTTACCGGCGCTGGGTGATGGTCGGCGGCTCGATCGTCATCAGCGCGCTGGCGGCGGTGTGGCTCATCGAGCGGGCGTTCGCACTCAAGCTGTTGTGACCGTCAGCGCTTGGCCAGATCGGCGCGGAAGAAGGCGTCGAGTTCGCTGCCCGCGGCCGCATCGGCAAATGCGCTGAAGCGGCCTTGCTGCGCCAGCTCACGCGCGGCGCGCATGAAGCCACCCCAGGCGGCACGCGCCAAGGCGCCACCGACGCTGACGCGGCGCACGCCGAGCGCGGCGATGTCGGCCAGCGTCATCTCGCTCGGCCAGCCGACGAGCAGGTTCAGCGGCTTGGGCGCCACGGCCGCGACCAGCGCCGTGATGTCGCCCGGCGTGCGCACGCCGGGCGCATACAGGCAATCGGCGCCGGCCTGCGCGTAGGCCTTCAGGCGCGCGATGGTTTCATTCAGGTCGGGGCGACCGACGAGGAAGCACTCGGCGCGGCCGACGAGCAGCGTGTCGCCGCCGGCCTTGTCGATCGCTGCGCGCGCGGCGCGCAGCCGCGTCACGGCGGTGTCCAGGTCGTACAGCGGCCGGGCCGCGTCGCCCGTCGAATCCTCGATCGACAGGCCCGCCACGCCGGCCTCGACCGCCAGCCGCACGCTCTCGGCCACACCGGCGGCGTCATGCGCGTAGCCGCTTTCGAAGTCGGCGTTCACCGGCAGGTCGGTGGCTTCGACCATCTCCTGCAGGTGCGCCAGCACCATCTCGCGCGGCGCCGCGGTATCGGGGCGGCCCTTCGACCAGCTGAACCCCGAGCTCGTCGTCGCCAGGGCCTCGAAGCCCAGGCTTTGCAGGAAGCGTGCGCTGCCGATGTCCCACGGGTTCGGCAGCACGAAGCAACCGCTGTCATGCAGTCGCGCGAAGACACGGCGTTTGTCGGCAATGCTCGGACGTGTCGGGCTCATGGCGGTCCTCTCACGGCAAGGTGGACTGCAGCGCTGGGCTGCGTCAAGAAGGTGGCAAGTATCACGCCCGATACGCGACTTTGTTGGAATTGGCCGGCTCTATGGCATTTGTTCTTCGTCTCGCTGCAACAGCGCGAACTGCACAATTTGTGCTTACAAGGCTGGAGTCCCCATGAAGCAGATCAATCACCGCCGGTCGGCGCCGGTTCGACGCGGCCGCGTGCTCGCAAAACGCTGGTCCCGCGCGATCTGGATGGTCTTCATTGCCCTCGTGGCGCCGTGGACGCCCAGCGCGGCCCAGGTTTCGAAACCGGCGCCGCAGCACTTGCGAATCGTCGGCGGGCTGGCCGGCGTCAATCAGTACACGCGCCATGAACAGCCGTTCTGGACCCGCGAACTGGCCCGCCTGAGCGACGGCCGCGCCAGCGCCGAGATCGTGCCGTTCGACCGCGCAGGCATCCGCGGACAGGAGATGCTGCGCCTGGTGCAACTCGGCGTCGTACCGTTCGGCACGGCGCTGTTGAACGTCAGTGCGGTGCTCGATGCGGAGCTGGCCGCGCCGGACTTGGCCGGCCTGAATCCGGACATGACGGCGTTGCGGCGCAATGTGGCCGTGTTCCGGCCGTACCTGGAAAAGATGCTGCGCGATCGTTATGGCACCGAATTGCTGGCGCTGTACGCCTATCCGGCCCAGGTCACGTTCTGCGCCAAGCCGTTTGCCGGGCTGGCCGATCTGTCCGGACGCCGGATTCGGGTGTCGAGCGCACCGCAGTCTGATTGGGTGACCTCGCTCGGTGCAATTGCCGTGCAAGTGCCTTTCGCCAAGATCGTCGACAACGTGCGCAGCGGCAACATCGATTGCGCCATCACCGGCACGATGTCGGGCAACACGATCGGCCTGCACGAGGTGACGAGCCACATCCAGACGACACCGGTGAATTGGGGCGTGGCCGCGTTCGTGGCCAACGGCGCGACGTGGAACGCCTTGCCGAAGGACCTTCAGGACCTGCTGCGCCGCGAACTGCCGAAGCTCGAGCAAGCCATCTGGGCCGAAGCCGAGAAGGAAACCAGCGAAGGCATCGCCTGCAACACCGGTGCGCAGGCTTGCGTCAGCGGCAGCAAAGGCCGCATGACCGAGGTCAAAGCGAGCGCTGCGGACGCGGCCCGGGGCCGCGAGGCGCTGCTCAAGGACGTGCTGCCGGGCTGGCTCAAGCGCTGTGGTCCGCAATGCAACCCGGTGTGGTCGCAGACCATCGGCACGGTCAGCGGCATCGACCTGCCCTGACGGCGACCCGGACCGCGCGCGAACCGAACCGTGGCCGACCCAGCGTGAGCACGCTCCGTCGCAGCCGCTTTGCCCCAGCGATCTGGGGCATCGTCGCCACCCTGGTCATGGCGGCGGCCGGCGCGGCGCTGTGGCTGATCCAGCGCGCCGAGCATGAGGCGATCGGTGAAACCGAGGCGCGGGTGCAGCGCTTCGTGAGCGGCGCTGAAGCGGCGCTCAATCGCACCATGATCGAGGTCGACTTGCTGGTCGCCGGCATGGGCGACCTGATCGCGCCCGACGGCAACTTCGAGCATGTCAGCGCCCAGCGCGGACTGCGCGGCATCATCAAGCGCAACCTCGAATTCCACGACCTGGCGGTGATCGACGCCGAGGGCCGGGTGATCGCGGCCGCTCGCGAACAGACCGAGCGCCTGGGCGTGCCGCTGCCCGCGCCGTTTGTTCGCGGCATGCTGGCCATGCCCGTGCCGAGGCTGGAGGTCAGTGCGCCGGTGCACAGCCTGGCCACACCCGAACGTGCGATCTACTTCGCCCGGCCGCTTGACTTGGGGTCGGGGCGGCGCGTGCTCGTCGTCGCCGAGGTGCCGGTGCCGATCATCTCGACCATCGTCGCGCAGTCGGTGCAGATACCGGGCCTGGTGGTCACGTTGGAGCGCGACGACGGCCAATTGCTGACCAGTGTGCCCGCCAGCGACTCACAGCTGGGAGAGGTTCTGGCCGCGGCGCTGCCTGCCGATGCCTTGGGCGGCACCGCCATGCGGGCCCCGGGGCGGCTCGACGGCTCGCCGTCGATCCTGGCCGCGCGGCCGTTGCTCTACCCCGCCCTGCGCATCACCGCTGCCATACCGACGGCCGAGGCGCTGAGCGGTTGGTACCGTGACCGCCGACTGATCGCGGCCGCAGCGGCGGCCTTCATGGCCATGTTCATTGCCGCCGGCTGCGCGGCGCAATGGCAATTGCGCCGCCTTGCACGCGCCGAGCGTGAAATCGCCCTGGCCAAGGGCATCATGGACCGCGCGATGGCGTCGATGGCGGACGGCTTTCTGCTCTGTGATGCGCAGGACCATGTGCTCGCCTGGAACGAGCGCTACCTGGAGATGTACCCGTGGCTGCGCCCTCAGATCGGCGTCGGCGTGCCGTTCGAACGCCTGGTCGACACCGCGATGCCGGTGATGTTTCCCGAGGCCGAGGATGAGGCCCGGCGCCAGGCCTGGCGGGTGATGCGCCTGGCACAGCATCGCAGCGGCAACGGCGTGTTCGACATCGAGCTCAACGACGGCAGCGTGATCCACGTCATCGAGCGCCGCACGCCCGACGGTGGCGTGGTCAGCGTGATGCGCGACGTCACCAAGGCCGAGCGGGAACTCACCCGCGCCAAGGCGGCCGCCGAAGCCTCCAGCGAAGCCAAGTCGCAATTCCTGGCGGCGATGAGCCATGAGATTCGCACGCCGCTCAACGGCGTGCTGGGCATGAACAGCCTGTTGCTCAAGACCGAGCTGACGAACGAGCAGCGAACCTACGCACGCACGATCCGCAGCTCCGGCAAGGCGCTGCTGACGCTGATCAACGACATCCTCGACCTGTCGCGGGTCGAGGCCGGGCGGCTCGAGCTGTCGATCACCGAATTCGATCCTGTCCGCCTGGTCGAGGAGGTGGCAGCCTCGGTGGCCACGCGCGCCCAGGACAAAGGGCTCGACTTCGATGTCCATTTCCAGCCAGGCTTGCCAGCCATGCTTTTGGGCGATGAAGGGCGACTGCGCCAGGTTCTGTTCAACCTGATCGGCAATGCGGTCAAGTTCACCGAGCACGGCTCGGTCAGCGTCGATGTCGCCTGTCGCGAGCTCGAAGACGACCGGGTGGAGCTCGCGGCCTCGGTGCGCGATAGCGGCATCGGCATTCCCGACAGCGCGCTGCCGACGCTGTTCGAGCGCTTCATCCAGGCCGACAGCGGCATCTCCCGGCGCTACGGCGGCAGCGGGCTGGGCCTGTCGATCAGCCGCGGCCTGGTCGACCTGATGGGCGGGCGCATCGACGTCGAGACGGCGGTGGGCCACGGCAGCACCTTCCGTGTCACGGTGGCGCTGGGGCGCGGCCGCACGGCGCAGCTTGCGGTTGCCGACACCCGCTTCGATGCCGCGCCCAACGTGGGCGCGGGCCTGCGCATCCTGGTGGCGGAGGACAACGAGGTCAACCAGCTCGTCATCTGTGCCATGCTGGCGCAGATGGACCACAGCTGCGACGTCGCCCGCGACGGCCTCGAAGCGATCGAGAAGGTCAGCGCCAGCGCCTACGACGTTGTGCTGATGGACATCCACATGCCGAACATGGACGGCCTGGCCGCGACGCGCCGCATCCGTGCACTGGCCGGCAGCGCCGGACAGATCCCGATCATTGCCTTGACCGCCAACGCCATGGTCTCGGACCGTGAGGCTTATCTGGAAGCCGGAATGGACGACCATGTGTCCAAGCCGATCGAGATGACGGAACTCGCGCGCGCGCTGTCGCGCGTGCTGGCCCTGCAGGGCCAGACCTGAGCCCCAAGCGCCACGCCGGCTCGCCGGTGGCGAGTCGAAGACAGACTCAGCTGCGCAGCAAGTCGTTGATGCTGGTCTTGGCGCGGCTGTGCGCGTCGACCTTCTTCACGATCACCGCACAGGCGGTGCTGTAGCTGCCGTCCGGCGACGGCAGGGTGCCGGGGATCACCACCGAGCCCGCCGGAATGCGGCCGTAACTGATCTGACGCGTCTCGCGATCAAGGATCTTCGTGCTCTGGCCGAGGTGCACGCCCATCGCGATGACCGCGTTTTCCTCGACGATGACACCTTCGACCACCGACGAGTTGGCGCCGATAAAGCAGTTGTCCTCGATGATCGTCGGCTGCGCCTGCACAGGCTCTAGCACGCCGCCGATGCACACGCCGACGCTGAGGTGCACGCGTTTGCCGATCTGCGCGCAGGAGCCGACATTGGCCCAGCCATCGACCATCGTGCCTTCGTCGACGTAGGCGCCGATGTTGATGAAGCTGGGCATCACCACGACGTTGCGAGCCAGGTAGGCGCCATGGCGCACCATCGCCGGAGGCACCGTGCGCACGCCGCTGGCGCGCATCTCGGCTTCGTTGAAACCGGCGAACTTGGAGTCGACCTTGTCGAAGTACGGCATGCTGCCGCCGCTCATCAGCTTGCTGTCGTTCAACCTGAATGACAGCAGCACCGCCTGCTTGATCCATTGGTTGACCGTCCACTGGCCAACACGCTGGCGCTCGGCGATGCGAAGCCGCCCGCCGTCCAGCGCGTCGAGGACGAATTCGACCGCCTCGTGAACGATCGCGGGATGGGCCGCGTCGGGTCCGCCGGCCCAGGCGTGTCCGACGACCACAGCCACGTCGCGCAACGTCGAATCGTCGGCGCCGGCGCCGTCATCGAAAGCGGCAGCGGCAGGGGGGATGGCGAGCGGTACGGCTGCGGTGGCGGTGTGCAAGTGATGGATGCTCATGGTAGGTACTCCAACAAGTCAGAGGGGGTGGCGCCGCGCCCAAGCGGGACGCGCAGCATGGACGTTGCAACGCGCGCATGCCGTGACGGACACGATCAAAGCGTGACAGCGTTCACGGTTTGGACTGTGCAGCGCGCGAGGCCGGGCTCGCCGGCGCGCGCAGCATCGTCGCCCGCACGCCGGCGCCGACGATCAGCAGCATGCCGAGCGTCGCCATCCAGGTGACGGCGTCGTCGAACAGGACCACGCCGTAGAGAAACGAGAAGCCGATGCCCACGTACTGCAGGCTGGCATTGACCAGCGAGGGCCCCCTGGCGTAGGCGCGCGTCAGCATCAACTGGGCCACGGTCGCCAGCACGCCCACGGCCAGCAGCAGGCCGAGACCCTGCCAATGGTGGGCATGCCAGCCGGTCAGCGTGCTCAACGCGGCGCCGCCGAGCACGCCACCGATCGAAAAGTAGAAGACGATCCGGCTTTCGCTCTCGCCGGCGCGGCCCAGCGCCGCGACCTGCAGATAGCCGGTGGCCGACACCATGCCCGACAGCAACCCGATCAGGCCGTGCCACAACTGTTGCTGCGCGAGGGTCGGGCGCAGGACGAGCACGACACCGGCGAACCCGATCACCGCCGCGAACGCCAACCGGGCGTCCACCGGCTTCGTCTTCAACACCCAGGCGCTGCCGGCGAGGAACACGGCAATCCACAGCGAGGAGGTGTAGTTCAGTGTCATCGCGGTGGCCAGCGGCAGTCCGCCGATGGCGTAGAACCACAGGCACAGCGCCGTGACGCCGGTGGCGCTGCGCAGCGCATGTTGCGCCGGCAACGAGGTGCGCAGCGTGTCGCCGCGCCAGCGGCTGATTGCAAAGATCATGACCGCACCGACCAGCCCGCGGTACATCACGATCTCGCCGCTGCCGTAGTGGACCGATGCCAGCTTCACGCAAACGCCCATGGTGGCAAACAGCAACGACGCAATGACGACCAACCACGCAGACGGCATCGATCCATTTTGCCTGCCGAGCATTGCGCCGCCTGCAGTCGACGCAATGCGGACGGGCCAGCGAGTCCTCGTGTGCCTCGGCGCTGGCGACCGTCAGGCCTTACCGCGCCACGTCAAACGCGTAGGTGATGAACCAGCTCTCCCAGCGCGTCGCATCCGCCGCCGGCGAGCTGCAGATCGACGCCGCGCAGGATCCATCGCCCCGGCAGCGGCAGCCTGGCAGTGACGCGACCCTGGGCGTCGGTGCGGTGCCACAGGCCGATCGGCGAGCGTTCGTTGATCAGCTCAACTGGAAAATCCGCCAGCGGTTTGCCGTCACGCAGCACCTGGAACACGGCTTCGCTGCCGACGGACAGCGCACCGCGTGGCGAGACGCGCAGCGCGTCCATCGCCGTGCCGATCGGTTGCGGCAGCGCGTCGGCGCCGACATCGACGCGTGCACTCTTCGTGTAGTGCTCCTTGAACGGCAGGCCGCGCGCTTTGAGGTCGGCCCAGGCGGCCAGCACGGCTGCGCTGGGCCGGACTTCCTTGAAGTAGATCTCGATCTTGTCGGGTGGCAAGTCGATGTCGAAGGCCTGCAGTTGCATGAAGCAAGCCAGCGCTTCATTGCCGGTGCGCTCCTTCGGGCGCAACAGCGTGGCCTTGTCGGTGAAGCGCAGCTTGTCGAGCGCACGCGCCTTGCCGTCGGCGGCGACGCAGCCGCTCTTGACGAAGTACTGGTCGTCCACTGCCAGTTCGGTCACCGGAAAGCGGTTGCCGGTGCCCAGCGCGAGGCTGCCATTGGGCAAGGGCTCGAACCAGGTGTCGTGGGCCGTGGCGGCGCAGGCCAGCGCCGTCATGGCGACGGCAACGAAGAGTCTTCTCATGATCTGCTCTACGCAGCGCCGCGTGCCGTGGATGCCAACGTCTTTTCCAGCGCATCGACAAACAAGCTGGCCACGTCGATGCCGGCCTGCTGGCTGATTTCCTGAAACCCGGTCGGGCTGGTGACGTTGATCTCGGTCAGGCTGTCGCCGATGACGTCGATGCCCATCATCAACAGGCCACGCGGCGCCAGCGCGCGGCCGATGCCGCGGGCGATTTCCTCGTCGCGCGTCGACAGCGCCTGCGCCACGCCCTTGCCGCCGGTGGCCAGGTTGCCGCGGATCTCGCTGCCTTGCGGGATGCGTGCCAGGCAATATGAAACCGGTTCGCCGCCGATGACGACGATGCGCTTGTCGCCTTTGTCGATGTCGGTCAGGTACTTCTGCGCCATCACCGTCACCGCGCCATGCTGGTTCAGCGTCTCGATGATCGAGCCCAGGTTCAGGCCGTCGGCGCCGACGCGGAAGATGCCCATGCCGCCCATGCCGTCGAGCGGCTTCAGGATGATGTCGCGCTGTTCGGCGTGGAAGGCACGGATCGCGCCGGCGTCGCGGGTGACGATGGTCGGCCCGATGTATTGCGGGAACTCGAGGATGGCGAGTTTTTCCGGGTGGTCGCGCAACCCGGCCGGCTTGTTGAAGACGCGCGCGCCCTCGCGCTCGGCCTGCTGCAGCAGGTGCGTGGCGTAGAAATATTCGCTGTCGAACGGCGGGTCCTTGCGCATCAGCACCACGCCCGCGTCGGCCAACGCCATATCGCGCGTTTGCTCGACACGGAACCAGTCGTGTTCGTCCTTCGTCAGCGCCACGTGGCGCGCGGCCAGCGCGCTGACGCGGCCACCGCGTTGCCAGACGATCTGCCGCGGCTCGCAGGCCCACAGTGCGTGCCCGCGGCGTGCGGCCTCGCGCATCATCGAAAACGTGGTGTCCTTGTAGGGCTTGAAGAGCTCGAGGGCATCGGCAATGAAAAGCATGTCCATGGGTTGATCAGCGTGAGGAGCCAGACCGCGACTGTTGCACAAGGAGCGCAATGGCGCCGGCCACCACGCCCCAGAACGCCGAGCCGATGCCCAGCAACGTGACGCCCGAGAGCGTGACCAGGAAGGTCAGGATCGCGGCATCGCGGTGGCGCTCGCTGTGCAAGGCCGAGGCCAGGCCACCGGCGATCGTGCCCAGCAGCGCCAGGCCGGCAACGGCCAGCACCAACTCGCGCGGAAAGGCCTGCAGCGCACCGATCACCGCCCCGCCGGCCAAACCGATGGCGAGATAGAACACGCCGGCCATCACGGCGGCGGTGTAGCGCTTGGCAGGGTCGGCATGGGCTTCGGGGCTCATGGCGATGGCCGCGGTGATGGCGGCAAGGTTGAACGCGTAGCCGCCAAATGGCGCCAGCAGCACAGTGGCCGCGCCGGTGACGGTGATCGTCGGCGAGACCGGCGTCGTGTAGCCGGCCGCGCGTTGCGCGGCCACGCCGGGCAGGTTCTGCGAAGCCATCGTGACCACGAACAAGGGCAGGGCGACGCTGATGAACGCGCTCCAGGTGAAGCGCGGCGTCGTCCACACCGGCATCGCGGCACTGACCTCGACGGCGCTCCATTGCAGGCGCCCTTGCATTGCGGCCACGGCGATGCCGACCAGCAGCACGCCGGGCACTGCATAGCGGGGCCACCAGCGGCGGCCGCAGAGAAACGCCAGCGCCATCGCCATGACCAGCCCCGGCGCGGTCTGGGCCGCGCCGGCCGCATCGATGCCGAAGCGGGCCAGCACACCGGCCAGCAGCGCTGCCGCCACGGCTTGCGGAATGCGGTCCATGACGCGCTCGAAGCTGCGCGTCAGACCGGCGAGCACGATCAGCACACCGCAGGCGACGAAGGCGCCGGTGGCCTCGGCCATGGCCAGGCCGCTGCTGCCGGCGAGCAGCGCCGCGCCGGGCGTGGACCAGGCGGTGAGGATCGGCTGGCGCGTCCACAGCGATAGCGTGATCGATGTCACGGCCATGCCGACACCGAGCGCCCACATCCAGGAGACCATCTGCGCCGCGCTTGCTCCGAGCGCTTGCGCTGCCGCAAAGACGATGACCACCGAACTCGTGAAGCCGACGAGCACTGCAACGAAGCCCGAAACGATGGCTGGCAGCGACAAGTCGGACAAGAACTGTTTCACAAGCCGAGTATCGCCAAGCCGAAATCACGTCCTGTGGCCCGCGTTCACATCTTGTCGCCAATGCAGGCCATCGGGCCACGCCCTGCCACGTTGAATGGCAGTCACCACGAACCCGTACGGAGGAATCACCATGGCCAAAACCATCTCAAACCATCCCACTGCATCTCTTGCCGACAACTCGAACTTCGGCCAGGCGCCGATCCGTGTCGGCGCGTCGTCGTCGTTCTCGCGGCCGGCGGCACTGGTCGGCGGTGCCACGGCATTGATCGCGCTGACGGCCATTGCCACGGCGCTCGTCGTGCGCCCCGCAGCGCCTGTCGGCGACCCCGGCGCCGAGGCGCGCGTGGCCGCGGTCGCGGCAAAGTCCGTGCTGACCGAGCCGGCATCGGCATCGCAGAAGGTTGCCGACGCCGTCGACAGCGAAAAGGCCATGCTCGATGACGGCGCCGACAAGCCCGCAGCGAAGGTGCAGCCGAAGCCGCAACCCAAGGCCACCACAAAGGCGCCCGTGGCCAAACCCGCGCCGCGCACGGCGCCGCAAGCCACCGCCGCTACCGCGACCAGTACCGCGGCCACCCAGCCGGCGCAGCCTGCGCCGGTGGTGGCGGCGGTGTGCAACACCTGCGGCGTGATCGAGGCGGTGACACCGGTCCAGCAAAAGGGCGAAGGCAGCGGCGTCGGTGCCGTGGCCGGCGGCGTGCTCGGCGGCGTGGTCGGCCACCAGGTCGGCGGCGGCAACGGCAAGAAAGCCATGACCGTGCTCGGCGCCATCGGCGGCGGCCTGGCCGGTCACGAAATCGAGAAGCGTCAGCGCTCGACGACGCTGTACTCGGTCAAGGTGCGCATGGAAGATGGCACGCTGCGCAGCGTCACGCAATCGACCGCGCCGACCGTGGGCCAGAAGGTGACCTTGGAAGGCTCGCAGATCCGCGCCCGCGGCTGACGCCCGAACGCCGCGCTGGCCAATTCAAGCGGGGCCGCCGCGCAACGGGCCCTGCCAGGCCGCTGCGGGGGGTGGGTGTCATATCTCGACCTTGGCCCCCAACTCCACCACGCGATTGGTCGGCAGGTTGAGAAAGTCTGCGGCTGCGCCCGCATTGCGGTGCATCGAGGCAAACAGTTTCTCGCGCCACATCGCCATGCCCTCACCGAACTTCGGGATGACGATGTCGCGCGACAGGAAATAGCTGGTCTGCATGTCGTCGAGCGGCACGCCGCGGCCCTGCAGCAGCTTCAGCGCCTCGGGCACGTCGGGCTCGTTCTTGAAGCCGAAGTGCAGATTCACGGCCCAGCAGCTGCGGCCGAGCGAGTTCATCTCGACACGCTTGTTGAAGCCGATCCAGGGCACGTCGTGCTGGTGCACGGTGACGAACAGGTTGTACTGGTGCAGCACCTTGTTGTGCTTCAGGTTGTGCAGCAGCGCATTGGGCGTGATGCCGGCTTCCGACGTCAGGAACACGGCGGTGCCTTCGGCGCGCGCAGGAGGGGTCACGAACACGGCCTCGAGAAAGTCGGTCAACGGGATGGCATCGGTGCGCAGCTTGTGCGAGAGCAGCTTGCGGCCCTGCGTCCAGGTCAGCATCAGCGTGAACATGCCGATGCCGATGACGATCGGGAACCAGCCGCCGCCGAACAGCTTGAGCAGGTTCGACGCGAAGAACGTGATGTCGATGACGAAGAAGACGCCGGTGGCGGCCAGGCACAGTGCCAGCGGGTAGCCCCAGCCGTAGCGGATGACGAAGAAGGTCATCACGGTGGTCAGGGTCATGTCCAGCGTCACCGCAATGCCGTAGGCCGAGGCCAGGTTGCTCGACGTCTTGAACATCACCACCGCCAACACGATGAAGACGAACAGGCCCCAGTTGACGAAGGGCACGTAGATCTGCCCGGTATCGCGCACCGAGGTGTGAAGGATCGTCATGCGCGGCAGCAGGCCCAGCTGCACGGCCTGCTTGGTGACTGAAAACGCGGCCGTGATCAGCGCCTGCGAGGCGATCACCGTGGCTGCGGTGGCCAGAAAGACCAGTGGCAGGCGCGCCCAATCGGGCGCCATGAAGTAGAAGGGATTGCTGATGGCCTCGGGCCGGGACAGCAGCAACGCGCCTTGGCCGAAGTAGTTGATGACCAGCGCCGGCATCACCAGCGCGTACCAGGCAATGCGGATCGGCAGCTTGCCGAAGTGGCCGAGGTCCGCATACAGGGCCTCGCCGCCGGTGACGACCAGCACCACCGCACCCAGTGCCACGAAGGCCACCAGCGGCTGCGCGGCGACGAAGGCCCAGGCATACAGCGGGTTCAGGGCGACGAGCACGCCGGGGTGCGCCGCGATGTGCGGCAAGCCGAGCAGCACGAGCACCGTGAACCACAGCAGCGTCACCGGGCCGAACAGTTTGCCGATGCCGCCGGTGCCGAAACGCTGCGCGGCGAACAGCAGTGTGAGCACGATCAGCGTCAGCGGGATCACCCAGGTGTGCAGCCGGGGCGCCGCCACTTCGAGGCCCTCCACCGCCGACAGCACCGAGATCGCGGGCGTGATCACACCGTCGCCGTAGAACACCGCGGTGCCGAACAGGCCGACCGTCATCAGCGTGCGGTGCAGCCGCGGCTTGCCGCGCACGGCATGCGTGGCCAGGGCCAGCATGGCGATCAGGCCGCCCTCGCCGTTGTTGTCGGCGCGCAGGATCAGCAGCACGTACTTGAGCGAGATGATGACGGTGATGGTCCAGAACACCAGCGACAGCACGCCCAGGATGTTGGCCGGCGTGGCCGCGGCATGGCCGCCATGGAAGATTTCCTTGAGCGCATACAGCGGGCTGGTGCCGATGTCGCCATAGACCACGCCCAGCGCGGCCAGCGTCAAGGCGGCCAGTGCAGCGGGCGATTTTTGTTTTCTTGCGGCGGGAGCGCTCAAACCGAACGGCGCGAGAGCGTCGCGCGAACCAGCAGGTCGGCCATTGTGCGCCGCAGCAATAGCTTGCGCCAGGGGCCTGTGACGGCGGCGCTACGGCAGGGCCACGGCCTGCCGCTCGCAGCCCTGGGCGCGCGCTTCGTCGCCCTCGGCACGGGCCAGCGTGGCCAGGCGCCGCCAGCAATCGCGGCGCGTATTGCCGCCCAGGCCCGGCGCAGCGGCGGCGCGCTCGAGCGGCGAACGGGCCTTGCCCCAGAGGCCGCATTCGGCATAGGCGCTGCCGACAACGGCCTGCACCGCGGCTTCCTGGGGCAGCGCTTGTTCGGCGGCTTGCAGGCGCGGCAGCCAGTCGGCGCCGATGCCCTTCAGGTTGATCGCCAGCGCCAGCGATACGGCCTCGCGTTCTTCGCGGCTGAGTTCGGCCAGACGCTCCCACAGCGGCAACAACCAGGTGCGCGCCCGAACGGCATCGCCGAACGCAGCCGCCCGCCGCGCGGCACGGGCGGTGACAAAGGCGTCGCTGTGGTCGACGGCGTCGAGTTGCTGCCAGGCGCGCTCGAGCTGGTCGGCGTCGCGCGCGGCGTCGAGCGTCTCAATGGCCAGCGATCGCAGCAGGCCCTGCGCCGCCCCAGGCGTGAAGGCCTGATGCTTGGCCAGCAGGCGCGCCGTGCGCAGGCCTTCGACCGGGTCGCCGGCCAGGCGCTGGGCCTGCAATTTCAAGCGCAGCGCCTGCGTGCGCCGTGCCACGCCGGGCGGTAGCGTGGCCAGCAGCGTCAACGCGCGTTCGGCGTCACGGTCGTCGATCGCCCACTCGGTGGCCAGCAGCGTCACCGCGTCTTCGGTGGCGCGCCCGCCACCGTTCTTGTGCCGGCGCTGCAGCTCCTCGAGCTGCGCGATCTGCTTGTCACGTTGCGGCCGGTCCTGCAGGCGGTGCAGACTGGCGCCGGCCAGCAGGTGCGCCAGGCCGCGTGTCGAGGCTTCATCCTGCAGCCCCGGTGTCGCCTGGTGGATGGCAATGGCGCGCGCCGCGGCCTTGTGGGCACGGCTGTAGCGCGCGCCGAAGTATTCGGCCAGCGCTTCGCGCAGTGCCGCCTGCGCGGCCCGCTCGCGGCGCTGCATGCGCCACGCACTGGCGCGCTCGGGCAGCGTGAGCAGCGACTGCAGGCCGCGCAATACCACCAGCAGCGCAACGCAGGTGCCAGCCAGACCGAGCAGGAACAGGTTGAGCGACAGGTCCACCCGCCAGCCGCTCCAGTACAGGCTCACCAGGCCATCGTTGCGGCCGAAGGTGCTGGCCGCAACCACGGCCACCACGGCGAGCAGCAGCAGCCAGATGACACTTTTCATTGCCGGCCTGCGCCGCGCCGCTCGCAAGCGGCCTGCGCTGCCCTCGGCGGACGCCAACACAGTGAGCTGGGGGCTGTCATTTCCCGGCGGCCAGCAGCGCGGCCAGGGTTTCGTCGGGCCTTGGCAGCGCGCTTTGACGCGATTGCGCGCTGACCTGGCGCAGCGCTTCGCCGGCCGCCACGACACGTTTGGAACCGCGGTCGAAGTAGCGCTCGAGCATCGCCTGCGCGTCGCGCAGATCGGATTGCGCGATCTCGAATTGGCGCGCAAACAGCGCCAGGCGCGCGTTGAGCAATCGCAGCTTGAGGTTTTCGCGCACGAAGAACTGTTGCTCGGGTGTGGCCAGTGCGCTCTCCGGGTGATCGATCTGGGTCACGCGCACGAGGGCGCGCAGCTCGTCGGCGACATGCTGCTTGCCGACCTGCCACCACGCGGCAGCGCTGGCACGCCAGTCGTCGACGCGGGAGGTTGGCGCCGGTGGCCCCATGGGCGCGGGCGGCGCAGGCGGTGCCGCAGGCGCCGGCCCGGCCACCGACAGCAGCGGCAATTCATCGACCAGGCGCACGGCTTCATCCAGGCGCGCCGTCAGCGACGCCACATCCACCGAGCCCAGCGCGCGCGTGCGTTCCAGGTCGCGCGCAATCGCTCGGCGCACGCGGTCCAGGCGCGGCTGGTTGTAGCGCGCCAGGCGCTCCTCGGCCTGCTTCAAGGTCAGCACCAGCGGATCGGCGCTGCCGGTGAGCGCACTTTGCTGCATGGCCACGCGGATCGCGGCCTCGACGTCGGCGACCACGTTTTCATCGCGCGAGCGCGCGGCCGATTGCAGCAGCTCCTCGACCTGCGAGCGCTGCATCGCCGTTTCGCTGACCCGTGCATCGAGCAGCGCGGCCTTGGCCGACGCGTCCTGTGCCATCTCCTGAGCGGTGCGTGCGGCGGCACGGGCATCGGCCGCGTCGCGCTGGCTGGCTTCCTGGCGCTGCACCAGCTCGCGTTCGAGCGACTTGACGCGCTCGCGGGTCTGCCACGCCGCAGCCAGCGCCAGCGCGGTGACGAGCAGCGCCAGCACGGCCAGCGCCATCGGCCAACGCATCGGCTGCGGCGCACCCGGCGGTGGCGACGGCAGGGACGGCGGCACGGCCGGCCCAACAGCAGGGGGGGTGTCAGTGATGTTCACGGCAACCCAAATTCTAAGGACACCCCAGCACGGCCGCGCAGGCGCGCTAGCGGCGCCGCGGGCAGCGTCACGCCTTGGCCCAAAGCGAAGTTGCCATCTGGCGCGCGCTTTGCCACGCCGCTTCGTTGGCGGCCATCACCGGCTGTATGCCGCCGAAGGCTGGCGCGTGCGCGCTGGCGCCTGCGAGGTCGCCGCGTTCGAGGCAGGCCGCCAGGGCCATCAGGCCGCCCCAGGGCCCGGCGTGGTCGACCAGCGCCGCGCGCATTTCCTGAGGCAGGTTCAAGGGCTTGAGCGCCTCGCCCATCGGCATCGGCACCATGACGTCGAGCAGCGACAGCAGCCCCATCGTGTACAGCATGGACGGTGCGGCATCACAGGCCGGGGCCAGTTGCTCGAACAGCAAGGCGCGAGCCAGCGCAATCTCCTGCAGCGCGCGCGCGCTCTTGCGGCCCGGCAACGCGGCGAGCAGCCGCGCGCAAAGCCAGCGGTACAGCGCGTCGCGGCCCAGCAGCATGACCGCCTGCTCGGGCGCGTCGATCTGTCGCTGCGCGCCGACCAGCGGGCTGTTGGCATGGCGCAGCACTTCGTAGGACAGGCTCACGTCGGCGCGCAGCTCGGCGGCGATCACGCCGAGTTCGGCGTCCTGCAACACCTGATTCAGCAGTCGGCTCACCCGCGCCATGGCCGGAGGCAGTGGCGCGGCCGACGGCGCCGAACGCACACGGTCGAAATGGCCCGCGGCCAGATCGGCACCGGCCGCCAGCGCTGCCTCCACGTCGTCGACGTCGCCCAGGCCCGCCACCAGGATGCAAGTGCCCGACGCCGCTACGCGGCAGGCAGCGATCGTTGCGGGCATCGCCTGGCGGTCCAGGCCGGCGGCATCGATGCGCACGAAACTCGCTCCGCGTCGCGGCACCTGCGACACACCGAGCATCGCGCCGGCCGCACGCAGCGCCTCGAGGCCGGCGCTGGCGGGATCATTGAAGGCGGCCGGTTCGAGCACCAGCCAACGGCCGCGCAGCTGGGCCAGCAGTGCGGGGCGAGCCAACCAATCCGCGGGCAGGGTGCCCGGCAGGACGACCAGCGCCACGCGGCCGGCCTCGGCCGCGGCGCTCATGGCGGCGAACAAGGCGCTGGCATGTGCACCCAGCACGCTGGCGTCGGCGCCTTGCGCCAGCCGGCGCACGAGCAGATCGGGCACCGGGAACTCGAAGCCCGCAAGGCGGCCTTCGCGATCGATCAGCGGCTGGCGTGGCAATGGCAATGCCGTTTCGATCGCCGCGCTGGCCGGCTGCGCAGGCGGCGCCGCGCCAGCCGGTTCACGCCGCGCCGGCGCAACGCTTTCGGAACGCCCCAGCCAGCGCGACAGCCACGAGCTCATCGGCAACCGGCGCCGATGCGCCCCGCAGGCGAGGCATATCGCGGTGCGGGCAACGACCTTGCCTGCGGATCGATGTCACGCCTGTCCACGGGCTCAGTCATTCCATGACCTCGCATGCAAGCTCAGGCCTCACCGAGCGAGGCCATGGCGGCCAGCACCGCATCGATCAGCGGCGGCGCTTCGAGCACGCGGCCGAAGCCGGCGCGGCGCGCACGTTGTGCAATGCGTGGGTGGGATGCGATCGCGTTGCTGTCGTGCCAGTCGACGCCGGGCAGCAGCGCCATCAGGTGATCGATCGCCTGCGCGCTGGACAGCAGCCAGACATGCTGGCCCGGCGCCGCGAGTGCCGCCTTGGCAAGCTCGTGCTCGTCGGCCGACCACACCGGCGCGCGGCGCTGGTAGGCCTGCACGAACGCCAACTTGGCGCCCGCGCCGCGCAGCGCCTGGGCGAACTCGTCGCGACCACCGTCGCCGCGCACGATCAAGGCCGAGCGGCCGCTCCAGGGCTCGTTGTGCAGCACCGACCACAGGGCTGTGGAGTCGAACGGCGCGGCGCGCGGCGCGACGCACAATGCCGCAGGCACGCCGGCGGCGACCAAGGCTTCGACCGTGCCCGGACCGGTGGCTGCGGCGCGCAGCCCGCGCGGCCAGGTGCGTGCCGCCGGGCGTGCCGCGAAAAAACCCGTGACCGCATTCGGGCTGACGAACATCGCCAGATCGCGTTGCGGCAGCAGATGCCAGGCCTCGCGCAAGGCCGCGCTATCGGCCACCGGCTCGATCGCGATCAGCGGCAGGGCCTGCGCCTGCAGTCCCTTGTCACGCAGTTTCTCGACCCAGGCTGCGGCCTGCTGGGCGGGGCGCGTGACGAGCACGGTCAGGGGCATGCGGCCAAGGCGTCAGTGGGCGTGCAGATACGACGCCGCGCCGCAATCGCGCAGCGTCGCCACTGCGGCGGCGCCGAGGGCTTCGGCCTCGGTCACCGTCTTCACCGCCGCATGCGCGTGGGCGTGCAGCAAGGGCCGCTGCAGCGCGTCGGCATCGCCGAGCGCAG
Source organism: uncultured beta proteobacterium (assembly GCA_963706685.1). Classification (GTDB taxonomy): domain Bacteria; phylum Pseudomonadota; class Gammaproteobacteria; order Burkholderiales; family Burkholderiaceae_C; genus CADEEN01. The sequence goes on along the minus strand of CAVPMY010000007.1, from coordinate 28,466 downwards.
CATGCAATTGCAGCACCGGACCCTGCCACAGCGCATGCGCGGCCAGCGGCACCGAGCAGCTGCCGCCGAGGCCGCGCGAGACGGCGCGCTCGGCATGCACCGCGAGCCAGGCCGGTGGATGACTCAGCGCGGCCAGGGCCTCGCGCAGCGCGGCATCGTCGGCGCGGACCTCGATGCCGAGCGCACCTTGGCCGGCCGCCGGCAGCATCTGCGTGGCCTCGAAGCGGCTGCGGATTCGCTCGGCCAGGCCGAGCCGCATCAGGCCGGCGGCGGCGAGCACGATGGCGTCGTACCGGCCCTCGTCGAGCTTGCGCAGCCGCGTGTCGAGGTTGCCGCGCAACGGCTCGATCACCAAGTCGGGGCGCGCCGCCAGCAGCTGCACCACGCGGCGCAGGCTCGAGGTGCCGACGCGGGCGCCCTGCGGCAGTTCGGCCAGCGCCGCGAAGCGTGGCGACACGAAAGCATCGCGCGGGTCTTCGCGCTCCAGCACCGCCGCCAGCGCAAAGCCCTCGGCCAAGTCCATCGGCACGTCCTTGAGCGAATGCACCGCCAGATCGGCGCGCTTTTCTTCGAGCGCGACTTCGAGTTCCTTGACGAACAGGCCCTTGCCGCCGACCTTGGACAGCGCCTTGTCGAGAATCTGGTCGCCGCGCGTCGTCATGCCGAGCAGCTCGACTTCAACACCGAAGCGCTGCTGCAACAGGCCTTGCACATGTCTTGCTTGCCACAGGGCGAGGCGGCTTTCCCGGGTGGCGATCACCAAGCGGCGGCTGGCCGGCAGAGAAATCATGCGGTCATTATCGACCCCTTGGTAACATCGATTTCAGTAACCGGATTACACGACATGCCCCGTTCTTCGCCCCGTGACCACGCCGATGCCGCGGCCAAGAACCGGCCGTTGGTCGACGACATCCGCCTGCTCGGCCGCATCCTCGGCGATGTCATCCGCGAGCAGGAGGGCCATGAAGCGTTCGAGCTGATCGAACGCGTGCGCCAGCTGTCGGTGGCCTATCGCTTGAAGCGCAACGCCTCGGCCGGCCGCGTGCTCGATCGCCTGCTGAAGAACCTGTCGGGCGACCAGACGGTGAGCGTGATCCGCGCCTTCAGCTACTTCTCGCACCTGGCCAACATCGCCGAAGACCGCCACCATGTGCGTCGCCGCGAGCACCACGAGCGCGAGGGGCATCTGCAGGAAGGCTCGCTGGCGATGGCCTTCGAGCGCTTGTTCGACGCCGGGCTGCGTGCCGGCGACGTCGCCGCGACGCTGGACCAGGCCTACATCAGCCCGGTGCTGACCGCGCACCCGACCGAAGTGCAGCGCAAGAGCATCCTCGACGCCGAACGCGCGATTGCCGAGATCATCAGCGGGCGCGACCGCCCGGCCACGGCGCGCGAGCGCGAAGACGGCGAATTGTTGCTGCGCGCGCGGGTCACGCAACTCTGGCAGACGCGCATGCTGCGGCCGGTCAAGTTGACCGTGGCCGACGAGATCGACAACGCGTTGTCGTACTACCCGGCGACCTTCCTGCGCGAGATCCCGCGCCTGTACCGCGACATCGAGCGCACGCTGCACGGCCACGACGTGGCGTCGTTCCTGCGCATGGGCCACTGGATCGGCGGCGACCGCGACGGCAACCCGAACGTCGGTGCGCAGACGCTCGAGCTGGCGCTGTCGCGGCAGGCCGAGGTGGCGCTGCGCCACTACCTGACCGACGTCCATTTGCTCGGATCGGAGCTGTCGATCTCGCAGACGCTGGCCGGCGTGACCCCGGCGATGCTGGCCCTGGCCGAGCGCAGCCCCGACCACAACCCGCACCGCGAGGACGAGCCGTACCGGCGGGCGCTGATCGGCGTCTACGCCCGCCTGGCAGCGACGCTGCACAAGCTCACCGGCACCGAAGCGCTGCGCCACGCCGTGGCGCCGCAGGACCCTTATGCCAGCGCCGATGATTTCCTGGCCGACCTGCGCACCGTCGAGGCTTCGTTGCGGCACCACCACGCCAGCTCGCTGGTGGCGCCGCGCCTGGCGCCGCTGATGCGGGCGGTGCAGGTGTTCGGTTTTCACCTGGCCACGATCGACCTGCGCCAGAGCTCCGACCAGCACGAGACGGTGGTGGCCGAGTTGCTGCGGGTGGCCCGCATCGAGCCCGACTATCTCGCGCTGGCCGAGCCACAACGCTGCGCACGCTTGCTGTCGCTGCTCGACGACGCGCGGCCGCTGCGCGTCATGGGCCACGCCTACAGCGACCACGCGCGCGGCGAACTCGCCGTGTTCGACGCGGCGCGCCAGGCGCTGGCCGCCTACGGCCGCCATGCCATCCGCCACTACATCATTTCGCACACCGAGGAGGTCAGCGACCTGCTCGAGGTGTTGCTGCTGCAGAAGGAATGCGGCCTGATGCGCGGCACGCTCGACGACGATGCGGTGGCCGACCTGATCGTGGTGCCGCTGTTCGAGACCATCGAAGACCTGCGCCAGGCCGAGCCGATCATGCGCGCCTACTACGCACTGCCGGGCGTGCTGGCGATGGTGCTGCGCAGCCGGGTGCACGTCTTCCCCGAGCAGGACATCATGCTCGGCTACAGCGACAGCAACAAGGACGGCGGATTTTTCACCAGCAACTGGGAACTCTACCGCGCCGAGACGGCGCTGGTGTCGCTGTTCGAGCCGTTGAAGCGCGCGCATGGCCTGCAACTGCGCCTGTTCCACGGCCGCGGCGGCACCGTCGGGCGCGGCGGCGGGCCGAGCTACCAGGCCATCCTGGCCCAGCCGCCGGGCACGGTCAACGGGCAGATCCGGCTGACCGAGCAGGGCGAGGTCATTTCGTCGAAGTACGCCAACCCGGAGATCGGCCGCCGCAACCTCGAAACGCTGGTCGCGGCGACGCTCGAAGCGACGCTGCTGCACCCCACCAAGTCGGCGCCGAAGGCCTTCCTCGAGGCCGCGGCCGAGATCAGCGCTGCCAGCTTCGATGCTTACCGGGCGCTGGTCTACGGCACGCCGGGCTTCACCGACTACTTCTTCGAAGCGACGCCGATCCGCGAGATTGCCGAGCTCAACATCGGCTCGCGGCCGGCGTCGCGCAAAGCGAGCCGGCGCATCGAAGACCTGCGCGCCATCCCCTGGGGCTTTTCCTGGGGCCAGTGCCGCGTGGCGCTGCCCGGCTGGGCGGGGTTCGGATCAGCCATCGAGGCCTGGCTCGGCGCCGTAGCCGGCCAACGCAAGCAGCGCCTGGCGTTGCTGCAAAAGATGAACAAGCAGTGGCCGTTCTTCCGCACGCTGCTGTCCAACCTCGACATGGTGCTGGCCAAGAGCGACCTGCGCATCGCCGCGCGCTACGTCGAGCTGGTCGAGGACAAGAAGCTGGCCAAGCGGATCTTTGCTGCCGTGCAGGCCGAATGGGACAAGACCGACGCCATGCTGTCGCTGATCACCGGCGAGCGCGACCGGCTGGCCGCCAACCCCGCGCTGGCACGATCGATCGAGCACCGCTTTCCCTACCTCGATCCGTTGAACCACCTGCAGGTCGAGCTGATGCGGCGCCACCGCCACCAGCGCGCCAACGACCCCGGCGCCGCGCGCGTGAAACGCGGCATCCATATCTCGATCAACGGAATAGCCGCGGGGCTGCGCAACACGGGCTGAAGCCCGCATTGCGCAGCCCCGCGGCTATTCCGTGCCGGTGAACACAGCGCTCCCCCGAGCCGGGGCCCGAACCTACTTCGGCGCTGACGCTGGCGTTGCGGTCGTTGTTGCAGCCTGACCAGGGACCTGCGCCTGCTCGAAGGCCATCATGTGCGCGCGCCACTGCTCATCGCTCTTGCCGGAGGCCAGCATCCAGGCGCGCAATGCGGGAACTTCGCCGTCGCGCGCAGAACGCATCAGCAACTCGCGCGACATGCCTACGGCACACTCAGCGGCCCCGCGCGTCTGCTCGTCGTCGTCCAGGCTTTGCGCCATCAGCACGTGATTGAGCAACAGCGCCTGCTCTTGCCACGCCTTGGCGTGCGCGCTGTCGAGGGCCTTGGCCAGGATGCCCGCGGTGACCTGGCCAGCGACCGTCGTCGAACGCGCATGCAGTCCATCAGCTGTCTTTTCGCACAACTGGCGGCGGTTCGCATCGGTCATCACCTTCGGGTCACTGCAATGTTGGATCAAGAGCTGCCGGCCTTCGATCGATCGCAAGGCGGGAACGGCCAACAGCGCCTGCGTGATGACCATGCTGCGCAGCCCACCTTTGGCGTCGATACGGTCGATGAATCGACGTGACGCCATCGCATAGTCGTCCCAGCGCGAGGCCAGTGAGGACTGATACATCGCCTCGTCGATCGACCCCGGCTCTTCGACGGCCAGCGCGAGCCAGGCGACGCCGTTGTCGCGGTCGAGGGCGACAAGCCGGCGCGCCGTGAGCAGCTGGCAATGCGCCGGCTGCAGCCCATCGACAGACTGGTTGGCGCATTCGCCGCGCGCCAGCATCATCACGCGCGGGTCGGTGCTGCTGCCGGCCAGTTCGGCCAACTCGGTGAGCAGAGGGGCGACACGTTCGGCATGGGCGCGCGCCTGCTGCTTCCAGCAGTCGTCGGTCTTGCAAGCCGGCTGGCTGTCGGGCGCTGCACGGTAGTTGGCATCGGCCTGCATGCGCAGCACCAGGCCGACGGCGCGTGCATGGTCGTCGTCGGCCAGGTGCTGTCGTGCGAACTGCTCGAGCGCATCGGCGGCGCCGGCCTCGTACAGCGTGCGCTCGATCCGCTCGTCGGCCAGCGCAGCGCGCGATACCGCCTGGCCGCAGACGCGCACGTCCTCGGCGGCCAAGGGCGGCAAGACCTCGACCGGCGCAGGCTCGACATGCATCAGCTTGGCAATGTCGGCATCGCCGGGCACAGCAGCGCGCGGCGCCTCGGCCACCGCTGTGGCGGCCGGGCGATCGCTCGGCGTGTTGACCGCAAACCACACCGCTCCGGCGATCGCGCCGACGATCAGCGCCGCGCCGACGGATTGCAGGGCGTTGGTCGAGTATTCGTCCATCAGGCTTGCTCCAGCGCCTCGCGCACCGCCGCCACCTGGCGCCGCGACACCGACAGCCATTCACCGGTGGCCGCCACCTGCACCGCCCAGCCGATCTCGTTGCCTTCTTCTTCGCTGTCGGCGAGCTTGCGCCGTTCGAGCGCGCGCACGGCCCGGCGGGCGACGAGTGCGTTGCGGTGCACGCGCAGCACACGCTCGCCCAGGCGCTGTTCGAGGTCGGTCAGCGAATCGTCGAGCACGTAGCTGTGGCTGGCGGTACGCAGCGTCACGTACTTCAACTCCGCCTTCAGATAGAGCACGTCGGCCAAGGGCACGCGGACGACGCGGCCGCGCTCGCTGACGATCAGCACCGGCGTGGCGCCCGTGCCCGCGTCGGCGTCGTCGCCCGGGCTCGTTCGCGCCGGCGCCCGCCGCGCGGCGCGCTGCAAGGCTGCGAAGAGGCGGTCACGCTTGACGGGCTTGGTCAGGTAGTCAACCGCCTCGAGGTCGAAGGCCGCCAGCGCATGTTCGCCATGCGCGGTCACGAACACCACCGCCGGCGCCTGCGCCATGCGCTTCAGGTCGGCCGCCAGCTCGGTGCCGAGTGCGCCGGGCATGTGGATGTCGAGCAGGGCCACGTCGGCCTGGCCGGCGTGTTGCTGCAACCACTCCGCGGCCTGGCGCGCGTTGGCGCATTCGGCGGCGACTTCGCACACCGGCTCGGGGCATTCGCGCACCAGGGCGGCCAGGCGCGAGCGGGCCAGCGCTTCGTCGTCGACGATCAGGATCTGCATCGCACCGGCGCTCATCGATGGTCCCCGATCGGCACGACGATGCGCACCCGCCAGGCGTCGCCGCGCCGGCCGGCTTCGAACTTCGCATCGAGGTCATGCAGCAGGCGCAGCCGCTCCCGCACATTGGCCAAGGCCACGCCGTGGCCGGGGTTGGCGCGCGCGTTGCTGCCGGGCAGCGAGTTGTCGATCAGGATTTCCGCGCGGCCGAGCACGGCGCGGGTACGCACGCGGATCGTGCCGCCGTCTTCGGCCGACTCGATGCCATGGCGCACCGCGTTCTCGAGCAGCGGTTGCAGCGCCAGCGGCGGCAGCCGGGCGGCGCTGGCCGCCGGGTCGAGTTCCCAGCGCACGTCGAGCCGCTCACCGAAGCGCAGGTTCTCGATGGCGATGTAGCGCTGCGCCAGATCGATCTCGCTGGCCAGCGTGACGGTGCCGCCGCCGCCGTGGTTGGCCAGTGCCACGCGAAACAGCTCGGCCAGGTCTTCGAGCACCCCCTCGGCGCGCGCCGGATCGCTTTGCACCAGCGAGATCGCGGTGTTGAGGGTGTTGAACAGGAAATGCGGGCGGATGCGCGACTGCAACTCGGCCAGACGCGCGCGCTCGTCGGCCGGCGTGCGCGCCTTTTCGCGAGATTGCAGCCACAGTGCCAGCGGCCACGCCATGGCCGCGCCCGCCAGGGGCAGCGACCAGTCGCGCAGCGGCGCCGGTTCGATCAAGCCGATGGCCAACAGCGGCCACGATGCGGCCCAGGCCAGCAGCGCGCCGAGAGCGGCCAGCGCCGCGATGCGTCGCGGCGGCGACAGCGTGACGATGACGCGGCGCAGGGCGCAGATCAGGCCGAGCCAGAGCAGCGTGGCCGGCAGCGAAATGGCCAACGCCGGCCCGATCGCAGCCACGGCCACCGTGAACGTGCTCGATGCGACCAGCGTGCCCAGCAGGACCACGCTGTTGACGGCGAGCAGCGCCCGCAGCGCCAGCGCGCCGTGGCAGACATCGAAAGCCGCGCCGTCGGACACGCGCACGGCGTCCGGCTGCGGCACGTCGGTCGTCGGCAACAACGTGGACAGGGCGGCGGGTGTGGTGTCTGGCAGAGGCACGGGGCAGCGGAGGGCGTCGATAGAATGAAAACGCGTCATGCACAACACGCAAAGCATTTTGCTCCACGGCCTGCGCGGCTCCACCCATGCCCAACGATCCGAAACAAGGCTCACTCGCCAAGAAGTCACAAGCCTGGTCGGCGTTGTTCTCCGAGCCGATGAGCGAGCTGGTGGCCCGCTACACCGCCAGCGTGCCCTTCGACCGGCGACTGGCGGCAGCCGACATCGCCGGCTCTCTGGCCCATGCCGAGATGCTGGCCGCGCAGGGCGTGATCTCGAAACAGGATGAAGCCGACATCCGGCGCGGCCTGGCGCAGGTCAAGGCCGAGATCGACGCCGGCACTTTCGAGTGGAAGCTCGAACTCGAGGACGTGCACCTCAACATCGAGGCCCGGCTGACGGCCCTGGTCGGCGACGCCGGCAAGCGATTGCACACCGGCCGCTCGCGCAACGACCAGGTGGCGACCGATGTGCGGCTGTGGCTGCGCGGCGAGATCGACGCGCTGGCGCCCTTGCTGGCGCAGATGCAGCGTGCGTTGCTGGACGTCGCGGCACAGCACACCGAGACTATCCTGCCCGGCTTCACGCACCTGCAGGTCGCGCAGCCGGTGAGCTTCGCGCACCACCTGCTGGCCTACGTCGAGATGTTCGCGCGCGACGGCGAGCGCCTGGCCGATGTGCGCAAGCGCGTCAACCGGCTGCCGCTCGGCGCGGCCGCGCTGGCCGGCACCAGCTACCCGCTTGATCGCGAGCGGGTGGCCAAGACGCTCGGCTTCGACGGCCTGTGCATGAACAGCCTCGACGCCGTCAGCGACCGCGACTTCGCGATCGAGTTCTGCGCCTGGGCGGCGATGACGATGATGCATGTCTCGCGGCTGGCCGAAGAGATCGTGCTCTGGATGAGTCAGAACTTCGGCTTCATCGACCTCGCCGACCGCTACTGCACCGGCTCGTCGATCATGCCGCAGAAGCGCAACCCCGACGTCGCCGAACTCGCGCGCGGCAAGACCGGCCGCGTCTATGGCCACCTGATGGCGCTGCTGACGCTGATGAAGGGCCAGCCGCTGGCCTACAACAAGGACAACCAGGAAGACAAGGAGCCGCTGTTCGACACGGTCGACACGCTGGCGGCGACGCTGCGCATCATGGCCGAGATGGTGGGCGGCATCGTCGTCAAGCCCGAAGCGATGCAGCGCGCCGCGCAAAAAGGCTTTGCCACCGCCACCGACCTCGCCGACTACCTCGTCAAGAAGGGCGTGCCGTTCCGCGATGCGCACGAGGTGGTGGCTGCGGCGGTGAAGCACGGTCTGCAGCATGGCAAGGATTTGAGCGAGCTGCCGCTGGATGTGTTGCGCGGCTTTCATGGGTCGATCGGCGACGACGTGTATGCAAGTGCGTTGACCCTCGAGGCGTCTTTGAACGCGCGCAATGTCGTCGGCGGCACGGCGCCGGAGCGTGTGCGCGAGCAGATTGCGGCACATCAGGCGCGTTTGACGTAGCGCACCGGCATGCCTGCACCGCCGTCCAACGCACGACGCAACGCACAGCGCTGATTGGCTGTGGTCTACGAGCGCACACACCAAACGCCGGTGCCGCGCGCTCAGTTTGCGCGACGCCTGGCGTGGCATGCCGCCGGGGCAGCCGGCTTGCTGGCGCTGTCGCTCGGCGGCGGCATGCTCGGCTACATGGCCTTCGAGAGCCTGTCGCCGCTCGATGCGTTTCTCAATGCTGCGATGTTGCTCGGCGGCATGGGCCCGGTCGATGCGCCGAAGACTGCGGGCGGCAAGTTTCGCCGGCTGCTACGCCCTCTACGCCGGCCTGGTATTCATCGTCAGCGCGGCGCTGGTGTTCACGCCGATCCTGCATCGCGTGCTGCATCGCCTGCATTGGGACGAGAAGGTGTCAGGGTCAAGGTGGTGCGCTCAGCGCAATAACCGACCGCCGCGTGGCGCGTCGGCGCGAAGCCCGTTGGCGTCGGCCACCAGCGCGCCGTTGACCCACACACCATGCACGCCGATGGCGTCGGTGTGCAGCCGCGGCGCGCCGCCGGGCAGATCGAAGACGCGTTGCTTGGGGCCGCGGGCGACTGTCTTGGGATCGAACAGCAACAGGTCGGCGGCCAGGCCTTCGCGGATCAGGCCGCGATCGGCAAAGCCGAAGACTTGCGCCGCTGCGCTGGTCAGCCGGCGCACCGCCTCGGCCAGCGGCATCACGCCGCGGTCGCGGGCCCAGTGGCCCATCAGGTGCAGGCCGAAGCCGGCGTCATTGAAGAAGGTCAGGTGCGCGCCGGCGTCGGACAGCGAGACGATGCTGTGCGGATGCGTCAGCAGGCGGCCCACGGCGGCCTCGTCGCTGTTGAGCAGCATCGCGGTGAAGACGGTTTGCAGGTCTTCGTCGAGCGCGGTGTCGAGCATCAGGTCGAGCGGGTCGATGCCGCGCTCGTGCGCAACCTGGCCCAGCGGCCGCTGCTCGAGCGCACGATGGGCTTCGCTGGTGGCCTCGGTGACTTGCAGCGCATCCCACTCGCCGTTGAAGAGTCGGAACTTGGCCGGCGCGGCCAGTTCGGCGCGCACCGCGTCGCGAAACGTGCGTTGGCGCAGCACGTCCTTCAGGGCCTCGCCTTGCAAGCCGAGCGCCGGCTGCCATGACGCCAGCCCTTCCACCGGGTACGGCGAGGCCAGCGTGAAGTCCATCGACAGCGGGCAGCAGCTGACCTGGCCGATGAGTCGCCGGCCCCGCGCGTTGGCCGCCGTGATGGCGTCGAGATCGTCGAACACCGCGCGCGGATTGGTGTTGTTGTGCAGGAGTGCGGCGATCATCACCGGGCGGCCGGACACAGCGCTCATCTCCTCGAGCAGAGACACCGGCATCTGGCCGCCCTTGGTGACCATGTAGACGCCGCGCTGCTGCTGCGTCGCGTCGCCCATCGCGCGCACCAAGGCCAGATGCTCGTCGTCGGCGGCCAGGCGCGAGGGCATCGGCTTGCCGCCCTCGCCGTTGTGCGCCGGGCTAGTGCGAACTGGCCAGCCCGATCGCGCCGGCCGCCATCGCTTCGCGCACGAGCTGTGCCATGGCCTGCACTTCGTCGGCATTGGCCGCGCGTTCGGTCGCGGCTTCGCCCATGACCCAGGTGCGGATCGACGAATGGCCGACGTACGCCGCAATGTTGGGCACCGACGGCTGGGCCTGCAGCTGAGCGAGGTACTCGGGAAAGGTCTCGAAGTCCCAGCGGATGCCGCGCTTCAACACGTCCAGCGACATGCCTTCGACCTGCGTCAGGTTGCGCATCGTGATCTCGCGGTGCTCGGGCCGGCACGGCGCGATCGCGAAGCCGCAGTTGCCGATCACCGCCGTCGTCACGCCGAGCGCGGGCGAAGGCCGCAGCGCCGGGTCCCAGGTGATCTGCGCATCGAAATGGGTGTGGCTGTCGATGATGCCGGGCATCAGCGCCAGGCCGTCGGCGTCGATGACTTGCTTCGCGTCAGGCTTCAGCTCGCGGCCGAGCGCAGCGATGCGGCCGTTGCGCACCGCAACGTCTCGCACCGCGCCGTCGGCGCCGCTGCCGTCGAAGACGAGCGCGTGACGAATCAGCAAGTCATGTCATGAATAGAGCTTCTCCATCTCGCGCCGCAATTCATACGCCCGCGACGCCGGCATCTCGACATCGCCCCAGGTCAGGCTCTGCCCCTGCGCGACGGGCCGGACGAGCTTGACCTCATGGGCCAGCCCGAGCGGCAGGCCGCCGATCTTGCGCGAGGCGGCGGCCGGCAGCAGCTTGCCCCACACCGTGTAGCCGCCTTCGCCGTCGAGCCTCTCGCCGGGTTTGAGCGCACGCTTGGCGGTGGCCACGACGTCGGCGTTCCACGCTTGCGCGACGCCGGTCGGTTCGCGCCGCAGCGCCACGCTGGCCACGCTCATGCCGACTTCCAGGCCGATCAGGTGCCAGCGTTTGTAGAGCGTGAAGTAGCGCCCGCTCGGGTCGGTGTGGGCGTTGTACTCCTCGAAGCAGTTCTTGACGTACTCGGTCTCGGCCTCGACCGTGACCCACACCCCCATGCGGATGTCGTACGGGATCACACGGCCATCGCGCTCGAGCGACGAGATCACCTCGACCATGCCCTTGCGTTCGAGCACGCCGCCTTCGCCGATCGGTCGCGTCACGCGTGGAATGTCCTCGACGCTGGCCGGCGGGTATTGCAGGCCGTCGCTCGGCACGCCCAGGCCGGTGGCGTTGGCGACCGCGGTCGATTCGATGCTCGGCTTGCTGCCGTCGAGAAAGCTGTTGAACATCTTCGGGTTCAGGCCGCCGCGCTCGGCCTGCTCGGGCGTCAGGCCGTAGTGGCCCCACACCGTCTCCGGCGTCGATTGCGCAAAATGCGGCAGCCACTTGTGGCCGCGGCCGGCAGCGACGACCGGGAAGCCGCAGGTGCGCGCCCAGTCGACCAGGTCGCAGATCATCGCCGGCTGGTCGCCGTAGGCCAGGCTGTAGATGACGCCGGCCTCGGCGGCGCGCCGGGCCAGCAGCGGGCCGCAGAACGCGTCGGCCTCGACGGTGACGTTGACGACATGCTTGTGTTCGCCGATCGCGGCCAGGATGTGATCGACGGCGTGCACCGGCGAGCCGGTGCACTCGACGACGATCTCGATCTCGGGCAGCTTGACCAGCGCCTGCCAGTCGTCGCTGATCCAGGTGTTGCCGTCGCGCAGCGCAGCCTGCGCCGACGATGCGGCCGACTGCTCCGGCTTCCAGCCGACGCGCGCCAGGTTCTTCTTCGCGCCGGCCGGGTTCAAGTCGGCGATGGCGACCAGGTGCACGCCCGGCGTGCGCACCACCTGCGCCAGGTACATCGAGCCGAACTTGCCGGCGCCGATGAGGCCGACGCGGATCGGCTTCTTGTCGGCCGCACGTTGCTGGAGTTGGGTGTACAGGCTCATGCGGTTTCCTCGATCGGTTCAGGCGACGTGACGAGTGCACTCGCCGGCATGCCGTCGCGCCACGGCAGGTCCACCGGGCAGGGTTTCAACAGGCAGTCATCCGGCAGGCACTCGATCGGCGCGAAGTCGCGGTGCGCGATGTACTCGGGCCGCTTGAAGCGCCGGATGTGATTCGATACCGCGCACAGGCTCAGGTAGACGCTGACGCGGTTCCACGGGCTCAGGTTGCTGGTCGATGCATGGACCAGGCAGGAGTGGAAGAGGATCATCGAGCCGGCCGGGCCCTGCGGCGAGACGATGCCGCCTGGCACATAACGACCGGCGGCGTCAAAGCCGCCGGGTCCACCGGCACGCTCGACCAGCGCGGCGATCAGCGCGTTGTCGACGGTCCACAGCGGATAGCTCGTCGTCGTCAGGTCGTGCCGGGCATCGATGACGCCCTTCTTGTGGCTGCCCGGAATGAACATCAGCGGGCCGTTGAAGGGGTTCACGTCGTCGAGGAAGATGGCGATGTTCATCGCCCGCTCGGTCGGCATCCAGTCGTCGTTCTTCCAGGTGCCGTAGTCCTGGTGCCACTGCCAGACATCGCCCTCGAAGGCCATCTTGCCGTTGACCTTGAACTGGTGCATGTACAGCGCCTCGTCGTCGAACAGTTGCTGCACCGGCCCGATCATGCGCGGGTGCCGCGCCAGGCGAGCGAACGGCTCGCTGACGAGATGCGCGGCAAAGTTGGTGCGCACCGCGTCGCTGCCTTTCTCGCGCACGTTGAAGGCGTCGCGCCGCGCGTACAGCGCAGGCACCGCGTCGGTGAGCGACTTCACCTCGCCGGGCTTGAACAGGCCGGGGAAGAAGAGGTAGCCGTCGCGGTCGAAGGCCTTGATCTGGTCGGCGCTGAGCTTCATCGCGGGCTCCTGGTGCAGGCTCGTCAATACATTCTGACGGATCGGCGAGAAGCACGAGCGCCTAGACTTCGGCCGTGAGAGACATCGAGGTCATTGCATGAGCGTTGGCGAGTTCGACCTGATCGCACGCTGGTTCACGCGGCCGCCGCGGCGCGCCGACCGCGTGCCGCTGGGCGTGGGCGACGACTGCGCGCTCATCGCGCCGACACCGGGCCTGCACCTGGTGGTCTCGACCGACGCCATGGTCGAGGGGCGGCACTTCCTGTCCACCGTCGCGCCGGACCGCCTCGGCCACAAGGCGCTGGCGGTCAACCTGTCGGACCTGGCGGCCTGTGGCGCGGCGCCGCTCGGATTCACGCTGGCGCTGACGCTGCCGCGTGTCGACGACCGTTGGCTCGATGGTTTTTCGCGCGGCCTGTTTGCGCTGGCCGATGCGCAGGGCATCGAGCTGGTGGGCGGCAACACGACCGCCGGGCCGCTGAACATCTGCATCACGGTCTTCGGCGAGGTACCGCCGGGGCAGGCGCTGTTGCGCTCGGGAGCCAGGGCGGGCGACCAACTCTGGGTCAGCCATCCCCGCGGCGGTGGACTGGGCGACGCGCGCCTGGCGCTCGAAGCTTTTCGCGGCACGGTCCGGCTCGATGCCGATGCCTTCGCCGCGGCTTGTGCGCGCATGGAGCAGCCGACGCCGCGCCTGGCCCTCGGCATGGCGCTGCGCGGCCTGGCGACGAGCGCGATCGACCTCAGCGACGGCCTGCTCGGCGACCTGGCGCATGTGCTGGCGCGCTCGGCTGTCGGCGCCACGATCGACGCCGATGCGTTGCCGATGAGCGCCATGCTCGCCGCGCAATCGACCGAGACACAGCGAGAGTGCACGCTCGCCGGCGGTGACGACTACGAGTTGCTGTTCACCGCCCCCGCGGCCCAGGCCGAGCGCGTGCATGCGGCCGCGGCAACATCCGGCGCGGCCGTGACATGCATCGGCCGCATCGATGCGGCGCCGGGCTCGCGCGTCGTCGATCGCCATCGCCGGCCGGTGGCGGCGACGTTCAGCAGCCTTCGACCACTTCAAGGCCTGACGCCCATGGCCGCCGACGATGTCACCGACGCCAGGCTGATCGACGGCAGCGCGGCGCAAGGCGGGAACTCGCCCCCGCTTGGCGCGAGTGCGGCCTTCATGCGCCGCCACCCGTCGCGCTGGATCGCGCTCGGCTTCGGCAGCGGCCTGTCGCCCTGGGCGCCGGGCACGGTGGGCACGCTGTGGGCGTGGGTGTCGTTTCTCGTCTTCGACCGCTGGCTTGCTGCCACGGTCCGATGGGCTGGGGGGTGCTCATCGGCGCGTCGCTGGTCGTCGGCGTCTGGGCCTGCGCGCGCACCGCGAAAGACCTGGCGCATGGCCGACCCGGGCGCCATCGTCTGGGACGAGGTCGTGGCCTTCTGGATCGTGCTCTGGCTCGTCATGCCGGCAGGTTTTGCCATGCAGCTCATCGCGTTTGCGCTGTTCCGCTTCTTCGATGCCGTCAAGCCGGGCCCGATCGGCTGGATCGACCAGCGCTTCAAACGCGCGCGCGGCTGGATGCAGGGCGCCGGCATCATCGCCGACGATCTGGCGGCGGCACTGTGCACGCTGCTCGTCATTGCGCTGTGGCGCTTCCTTTTTCCATGAATCTCCTGCTCGATTCGCAGCTGGCGACACAGTGGGTTTCACCGCTGGCCGATGCGCTGCGCGCGCGCGGCTGGCGCCTGGCCTGCGCCGAGAGCTGTACCGGCGGGCTGGTTGCGGCCACCTGCACCGCACTCGCCGGCTCGAGCGATTGGTTCGAGCGCGGCTTTGTCACCTACAGCAATGCCGCCAAGGCCGAGCAGCTCGGCGTCGACGCGGTGTTGATCGCGCAGCATGGCGCTGTCAGCGAGCCGGTGGTGCGCGCGATGGCGACCGGCGCGCTGGCGCGCAGTGCCGCCGACCTCGCCATCGCCGTCACCGGCATCGCCGGGCCCGGCGGCGCCACGCCGGGCAAGCCGGTCGGCATGGTCTGGCTGGCCTGGGCGCAGCGCGGCGCCGCCGTGCAGACCGAGAGCCTGCAATTCGAAGGCGACCGCACGGCAGTTCGCGAGCAGACGGTGGCCGCGGCGTTGGCGCGCGTGTTGCAGCTCGCCACGGGGTAGCCGCCATGCCGATCCTCGACATCGAACCGGTGATCGACGAGCAGCCGGTGTTCGTCACCGTGCTGCATGCTCACCCGCCCCAGGGCGACGCGCGAGCACAGGAGGCGGCGGCGCTGACCCAGGCTGTCGCGCGGGCGCTGGCGCGGCCTCCCGAGCGCGTGCATGTGCAATACGCCGCTGCAGCCGCCGGGCGCCAGGCGTTCGGCGGCGAGATGCTGCGTTGATGGGCGGCACGCCGTTGAACGTGCTCTTCGCCAGCACTGTCGATGCTGCCGAGCGCGAGTGCTGGTGGCAGGCCTTGCGCGCGGCAGCGCCGCAGTGCGTTTGGTGGCGCGACGACATCGCGTTCGATCGCGCATCGATCGACGCCGCGGTGGTCGCCAACCCCGCGCCCGGCACGCTCGCGGCGCTGCCCAAGCTGCGCCTGATCCAGTCGTTGTGGGCCGGCGTCGACAAGCTGCTCGACGATGCAACGCTGCCGAACGACGTGCCGCTGGCGCGCATGGTCGATCCGGCCATGGGCGCGGCAATGGCCGAGACGGCGCTGTGGGCCGTGCTCGGTCTGCATCGGCGCTATTTCGACTATGCGGCGCAGCAGGCGCGCAGGCAGTGGCGGCAGCATCGACAGCGCCGTGCCGATGAGGTCAGCGTGCTCGTGCTCGGCGCGGGGCAGATGGGAAGCGCGGTGGCGACACGGCTGGCAGCGCAGGGCTACCGCGTCAGCACCTGGCGCGCGCGCGATGCAACGCCGATCGAGTCGCTGCTCAGCGCCGCTGAGATCGTGATCAATCTGCTGCCGCTGACGCCGTCAACGCGCGGGCTGCTCGACGAGCGCTTCTTCGCCTCGTTGCCGCGCGGCGCGAGCCTCGTCAACCTGGCGCGCGGCGCCCATATCGTCGATGCCGACCTGCTGGCCGCGCTCGACAGCGGCCACCTGAGTCGAACGCTGCTCGACGTATTCGCCACCGAGCCGCTGCCGAGCGGGCATCCGTTCTGGCGTCACCCACAGATCACGGTGCTGCCGCATGTGGCGGCGTTGACCGATGAGCGCAGTGCGGCGCAGTTGGTGGCGGCCAACTTGCAGGCGTTGGCCAACGGCGCGCCGCTGGCCCATCTGGTGGACCGCGGGCGCGGCTACTGAGCGCGGCATTTTCTTCAAAGCGCGAGCTGGAGCTTGGGCGCCTTTGCGGCGGCGCGGCCGCCCGGCGCGCTCACCACCTGCTGCATCACCAGCAGCATCAGGCGCTTCAGTGCCAACCATGGATCGAGCGGCCAGTCGGGGTGCTTCAGGCCCTTGATCACACCGTCGCAAATGCTGGCGGCTTGCACGAGGTGGGCGAGCTGGTGGTCGGCGAGCGCCGGCAGCACGCGCTCGAACAGGCGCTCCTTGACGCCCCACACGCGCGCTTCCTTCAGCGCCATCGGCAGCGGTTTGCCGTCGGCCATCGCATCCTTGATGCGCTTCAAGCCGCGAATGTCCTCGGCCAGCGTCCAGTGCACGAGCACCGCGGCTTCGCCCTCGGCCTGTAGGCCTTCGAGCATGCGCAGTGCGCGCGCGACCTGGCCGGCCAGGACGGCCTCGCCGAGCTTGAAGACGTCGTAGCGCGCGACATTGAGTACGGCAGCCTCGACCTGCTCGAAGCCAAGGATGCCCTGCGGATGCAGCAGTGCGAGCTTCTGGATCTCCTGGTGCGCGGCCAGCAGATTGCCTTCGACGCGGTCGGCAAAAAACGCCAGCGTGCGCTGGCCTTCTTCGCCGTCGGCCACGCGCTGGCCCTGTGCCGCCAGGCGCCGCGCGATCCACGCCGGCAACTCGTTGCGCGCCACCGCATCGAGCTTGATCGTCACGCCGGCCTGGTCGAGCGCGCCGAACCAGCTGCTCTTCAGCTGCTGCCAGTCGAGCTTGGGCAAATGAATCAGGGTGACGACATCGTCGTTCACGCCTTCGCATACACGCTGCAGCGCATCGGCGCCGTCCTTGCCCGGCTTGCCGCTGGGAATGCGCAGCTCGATCAACTGCCGATCGGCAAACAGGCTCCTCGCCTGCGAGGCACCGATGAAGCCGTTCCAATCGAAATGCGCGGCGTTGCCGACGCTGAAGACCTTGCGCTCGCCGTAACCGGCAGCCTGCGCCGCGGCGCGGATCGCATCGCCGGCTTCCTGCGCCAGCAGCGGCTCGTCGCCGTGAATCGTGTACAGCGCCTGCACGCCTTTGGCGAGGTGCGCGGCGAGCTGATCGGGCTTGATACTCATGCGCCGATTTTCACGGAGGCCAACCGACGCAGCACTTGCGAGACGATGTCGTCTTCCATGGCGCGGTAGAGCAGCAATTCCTCCTGTTGCTTGGCGAGCGCCGCCGTTTCGTTGTAGCTCATGTCACGCGTCAGCAGCAGGTCCGACGCCGGCAGCAGCAGCCGGCCGGCGGGCGTGGCCACGCGAAAGCGCAGCCGCACGCGCAACTGCACCTCGCGCACCTGGCCGGCGGCCGTGGACGCGGCCACGGTCTTCTCGCGCGCATCGGCCAGCGTGTCGAACACCGTCTCGGCCTGCGCCGGGTTGTCGCGCAGCGCGACGCCGGCGCGCTCCAGCTCCTGTTTCAGCGCCGCGGCCAGCGGCGAGTTGGGCTTGAATCCGACGAGCGCGATCGAGCGCATCGGCAGCGCTTGCGTTTGGCGCAATTGGAAGCCGCAAGCGGCGAGCATGGCGCTCGACGCGGTGAGGAGCGCGGCGCGACGATGCATCAGCCGACGACCACGTTGACCAGGCGACCGGGCACGACGATGATTTTGCGCACCGCCTTGCCTTCGCCGAACTTGGCGACTTCGGGGGCAGCCACTGCTGCCGCTTCGATCGTGCTCTTGTCAGCGCTGGCAGCGACGCTGATCGCGCCGCGCGTCTTGCCGTTGACCTGCAGCACGAGTTCGATCTCGTCGCGCGCCAGGGCGGCTTCATCGACCGCGGGCCACGGCGCATCGATCAGCGACCCTGCGAAGCCCAGCGCCTGCCACAGCCCGTGCGTGATGTGCGGGCAGGCCGGGTAGAGCACACGCAGCAGCACGGAGAAGGCTTCGCGCACAGCGGCGTCCGACGCGGTCGAGCCGTCGCTGTGGAACTCCTCCATCGCATTGAGCAGCTTCATCGCACCAGAGGCCACGGTGTTGAACTGCAGCCGCTCGTAGTCATGCGCGATCTGCTTGAGAAGCATGTGCACTTCCCGGCGCAAGGTCCTGGCCGCGTCATCGATCGACGAAAAATCGCTGCTCGCGGCGCGCACCGCGGCGGCGTGTCTGGCGCCGAAGGTCCACAAGCGGTTCAGATAGCGGTAGCAGCCGGCGGCGCCCGAGTCGGACCAAGCCGCGCTCTGGTCCGGCGGCCCGGCGAACATCGTGAACAGGCGTGCGGTGTCGGCGCCGAATTTAGCGATGAACTCGCGCGGCTCGACGACGTTGTTCTTCGACTTGCTCATCTTCTCGATGCCGCCGAGCATCAGCGGCAAGCCGCCTTCCTTGGCGGTGGCGCCGATCGGCGTGCCACGCTCGTCGTGCTGCACGTTGACTTCGCTCGGGTAGTACCAGCGCTTCTTGCCCTGCGCGTCTTCGCGGTAGAAGCTCTCGTTGAGCAGCATGCCCTGCGTGAAGAGCTTGGTAAACGGTTCGTCGAACCTGACCAGGCCGATGTCGCGCATGGCCTTGGTCCAGAAGCGCGCATACAGCAAGTGCAGCACCGCGTGCTCGATGCCGCCGATGTACTGATCCATCGGCAACCAGTAATCGTTGCGCGCATCGACCATCGCGTCATTCGCATCCGGACAGGCGTAGCGCATGTAGTACCAGGCCGAGTCGACGAAGGTGTCCATCGTGTCGGTTTCGCGCTGCGACGGCGCACCGCAATGCGGGCAGGCGACGTTGAGGAACTGGGCGTGCTTGCGCAGCGGGTTGCCTGTGCCGTCGGGGATCAGCCCTTCGGGCAACACGACCGGCAAGTCCTTCTCGGGCACCGGCACGTCGCCGCAGGCCGGACAGTGGATGATAGGGATCGGCGTGCCCCAGTAGCGCTGGCGGCTGATGCCCCAGTCGCGCAGGCGCCAGGTGGTCCTCTTCTCACCCAGGCCCTTGGCCGCGAGCAGCGTGGCGACTTTGTCGACTGCGGCCCTGTAGTCGAGGCCGTCGAGAACGCCAGAGTCGGTGCAGCGGCCGCGCTGCTTGTCGACGTACCAGTCTTGCCACATTTCGGTCGAATAGGGCTGGCCGGCAACGTCGATCACGGGTTTGATGCGCAGCTTGTATTTGCGCGCGAAGGCGAAGTCGCGCTCGTCGTGCGCCGGCACGCCCATCACCGCGCCGTCGCCATAGCCCATCAAGACGTAGTTGCCGACCCAGACATCGATCGCCTCGCCGGTGATCGGGTGCGTGACGGCCAGTCCGGTCGGCACACCTTCCTTCTGCCTCGTCGCCACCTCGGCCTCGGAAGTGCCGCCTTTGACGCAGGATTCGACGAAAGAGGCCAGGGCCACGTTGCTCTTCGCGGCGTGAGCGGCCAACGGGTGCTCGGGGGCTACGGCGCAGAAGGTCACGCCCATGATCGTGTCGGCGCGCGTCGTAAAGACGTACATGCGGCCGTCGCCGATCAGCGCGCCGGACGAATCGTGGATCTCGTGCGGGAAGGCGAAACGCAGGCCCTCGCTCTTGCCGATCCAGTGTTCCTGCATCAGGCGCACGCGGTCGGGCCAGCCGTGCAGGTAGCTGGGGCTCGACGGCTCGGCCACGTTGAGCAGCAGCTCGTCGGCGTACCTAGTGATCGCAAAGTAGTAGCCGGGGATCTCGCGCTTCTCGACGATGGCGTCGGAGCGCCAGCCGCGACCGTCGATGACCTGTTCGTTTGCGAGCACGGTCTGGTCGACCGGGTCCCAGTTGACGACCTGCGTCTTGCGGTACGCGATGCCTTTTTCGAGCATCTTCAGGAAGAACCACTGGTTCCACTTGTAGTAGCCCGGGTCGCAGGTGGCGACCTCGCGCGTCCAGTCGATCGCCATGCCCAGCGGCTGCATCTGCGCCTTCATGTCGGCGATGTTCTGTCGCGTCCAGGCGGCGGGCGGCACGTTGTTGTCCATCGCCGCGTTTTCAGCCGGCAGGCCGAAGGCGTCCCAGCCCATCGGCATCAGCACGTTGAAGCCCTGCATGCGCAGGTAGCGCGCCAGCATGTCGTTGATGGTGTAGTTGCGCACATGGCCCATGTGCAGCTTGCCGCTGGGATACGGCAGCATCGAGCAGGCGTAGAACTTCTTCTTGTTCGGGTCTTCGCTGACGCGGTAGGCGTCGGCCGCAGCCCACGCGGCTTGCGCGGCGGCTTCGACTTCAGCGGGGACGTATTTCTCGTTCATCCACGCGATTCTAGGAGCCGCGTGCTATCGGGCAGTTGCTGCCGGGGCCTCGGTGACGAAGCCGATTCGCGTCAGGCCAGCCTTCTGCACCAGGCCGATCAGGTCGGCCACTTGGCCGTAGGGCACCTTCTGGTCGGCGCGCAATTGCACTTCGAGCTGCGGATTGGCCTTCGCCGCCGCGGTCACGCGCTGCTCGAGCAACTCGCGCGTCAGCGTCTCGTCGCCGAAGAACAGCTGGCCGCTGGCCTCGATCGACACCGCGATGAAGCTCGGCGCGGCGCTCGGCGTGGCGGCGTCGGTCTTGGGCAGGTCGAGCTTCAGGCTCGACGTCATCAACGGCGCGGTGATGATGAAGATCACCAGCAGCACCAGCATGACGTCGATCAGCGGCGTCATGTTGATGTCGCTCATCGGCGCCGGGCGGGCGCTGCGTTCGAGGCGGCCGAAGGCCATCAGGTCGGCGCTTGCTCCAACAACATCTCGCGCAGATCGTGGGCGAAGCCTTCGAGCTCGGCCTCGGCGGCGCCGACCCATTTGCCGAACAGGTTGTAGGCCAGCACGGCGGGGATGGCAACCGCCAGGCCGGCGGCCGTCATCACCAGCGCCTCGCCGACCGGGCCGGCCACCTTGTCGATCGTGATCGAGCCGGCCGAGGCGATGGCTGCCAGCGCGTGGTAGATGCCCCAGACGGTGCCGAACAGGCCGATGAAGGGCGCCGTGCTGCCGATCGATGCCAGCAGCACCTGGCCGAACTGCAGGTGCGCGAGGCCGCGGTGCAGCGCATCGCGCAGGCGGCGCGTCAGTTGCGAGTCGAGGTGTGCGCCGCGATTCGAGCGTGCCGGGCGACGCCTTGGCCGTGGCGGCTTCGAGCAAGGGCACCAGCACCTGCTCGCGGTCAAGCGCGGCCAGGCGTGCGCGGCCGTCATTGACAGCGGCTGCGGCCCAGAAGGCGGGCACCGCACGCTCGATGTCCTTGCGTGCGCGCTCGAGCACCCACGACTTCCACAGGATCGTCACCCAGCTGGCCACGGACATCGCCAGCAGCAGCACCGCTACGGCGCGGCCGATCGCGTCGCTGGCATTCCAGAAAGTGCTGAAGCCGTCCATGGCGGCCGTTCAGCGCAGGCCGAGCACGTCGTTCATGTCGAACAGGCCGATCGGTTTGTCGATGAGGAAACGCGCCGCTCGCAGCGCGCCTTGTGCGTAGGTGGCGCGGCTCGAACTCTTGTGTGCGATCTCGATGCGCTCGCCGGTGCCGCAGAACATCACCGTGTGATCGCCGACGATGTCGCCGCCGCGCACGGTGGCAAAGCCGATCGTGCTCGCGTCGCGCTCGCCCGTCACGCCTTCGCGGCCGTAGACTGCACATTGCTTCAAGTCGCGGCCCATCGCGGCGGCCACGACCTCGCCCATCTTCATCGCAGTGCCGCTCGGTGCGTCGACCTTGTGGCGGTGGTGCGCTTCGACGATCTCGATGTCGTAACCCTCGGCGAGTGCGCGCGCAGCCGTGTCGAGCAGACGCAGCACGACGTTGACGCCGACACTCATGTTCGGCGAGACCATCAGCGCGATGTGCTGGGCGTGCGCGGCAAGCTCGGCCTTTTGCGCGTCGGAGAAACCCGTGGTGCCGACGACGGCCTTGATGCCGCGTGCACGGCAGACGGCCAGCTGCGCCATCGTGCCCTCGGGCCGCGTGAAATCGATCAACACCTGCGCATCGGCGAGGTTGGCGGCGATGTCGCAGCCGATGTCCAGCGTGCCGGCGAGCCTGCAATCGGGCGCCGATTCGACCGCCTCGATCAACATGCGTCCCATGCGTCCCGAAGCGCCGGCGACGGCGATCCGTATCACAAGATCTCCTCGTCCGCCGGCATGGGACGGCCCGGCGCGGCGCGGGTCATGCAGGTTCGAGCGGCGGGTAGGGACGCTCGGCACCCTGAGGCTTGACGGTGGCCGGCGACTCGGTCTTCACGGGTGGGGGCAGCGCTTGTTTCTGCTCATCGGTCAGCGCCAGCACGGGTTCCTTGTCGCCGCTGCGCTGTGGGCGCACCGAGGACACGAATTCATGTTCGGCCGGCAAATCGGACGGCGTTTCGAGTCGTTCGAGCTTGTCGTCCGTGAAGTAGGCCACCACGCTGCGCCGCTGCGGCTCCACACCCTGGCGCCGCAGCGTGAACACATAGTCCCAGCGCTCGGCGTGGAAAGCGCTGCTCAGCAGCGGCGAGCCCAGCAGGTCGCGCACCTGTTCGCGCGACATCCCGGGTTTGACCTGCTCGGCCAGCTCCTTGGTGACGACATTGCCCTGCATGATGTCGATGCGGTAGGGCGTGATGAATCCCAGCCAGCGGTCGGCCGTCGGTTGCACCGACGTGCATCCGGCAAAGACGGTGGTTGCACAAAGCATGAACAGGACGGGGCGCATGGGATCTTCGGGGTGCTGGTTTGCAACGCTGGCTATGATGCGGCCGATTCTAAATGTCGATATGACCCACGCCGACGAACTCAAAAGCAGTGGCCTGAAAGCGACCGGCCCGCGGCTGAAGATCCTCGAGGTGTTCCAGCGCTCGACGCAGCGCCACATGACCGCCGAGGACGTGTACAAGCTGCTGCTGGCCGAAGACGCCGATATCGGGTTGGCCACTGTCTATCGCGTGCTGCTGCAGTTCGAGCAGGCGGGGTTGCTGTCGCGCAGCCATTTCGAGAGCGGCAAATCGGTGTTCGAGCTCAACGAGGGCCAGCACCACGATCACCTGGTGTGCATCACCTGCGGCCGTGTCGAGGAGTTCTACGACGCCGACATCGAAACGCGCCAACGCGCGATTGCCGAGCAGCGTGGGTTCGCGCTGCAGGACCATGCCTTGGCGCTGTACGCCTCCTGTACCAAGAAAGACTGCGTCTACAAACCCAAGTAGGCCCGCGCCTTGGCCTGACAGGCCCTAGTCGTTCTGCCCGTCCATCGCCTGCTGGTGGCGGCGCACGAACTCGCTGTAGGTGTCGATACCGCGCAGCTGCAGGATGCTGTTGCGCACCGCCGCTTCGACCAGCACAGCCAGGTTGCGGCCGGCGTCCACGGCAATCACCACCTTGCGCACCGGCACGCCCAGGATGTCTTCGTGCAACGGCTCGTAGGGCAGGCGCTCGAAGTCGCGCTCCATCGTTTCCTTGCGCACCAGGTGCACCAGCAATTGAACGCGCATCTTTCGCCGGACCGCGGTCTCGCCGAAGATGGCTTTGATGTCGAGCAGGCCGATGCCGCGCACCTCGAGCAGGTTGGCCAACAGGGGCGGGCAGCGCCCTTCGAGCGCGGTCTGCGCGATGCGGTAGATGTCCACCGCGTCGTCGGCGACCAGGCCGTGGCCGCGCGAGATCAACTCCAACCCGAGTTCGCTCTTGCCCAGGCCCGACTCGCCGGTGAGCAGCACGCCCAGGCCGAGAATATCCATGAACACGCCATGGCGTGTGGTGCGATCGGCAAATCGCTGGCTGAGGTAGGCGCGCATCACGTCAATCACCTGCCCGGCCGACTCGGCCGTGACGAACAGCGGGATTTCGGCGCGATCACACATTGCCACCAGTTGGTCGGGTGGGGTTTGGCCGTCAGCAACGATGAGCAGCGGCGGCTCCAGCGTGACGATGCGCGCGATGCGGCTGTCGATCACTTCCGGATCGGCCTGGCTCAGGTAGGCCACCTCGCGCCGGCCGACGATTTGCACGCGGTAGGGATGGATGTAGTTGAGGTAGCCGATCAGGTCGGCGGCCGAGCGCGCCTCGCGGATCGCGGCTTCATCGAAGCGGCGCTCCGGGTGGCCATGCCCGGCTACCCACTCCCAGTGCAAGGCGGCTCGGTGCTGCTCGAACAGCGCCTCGGCGCTGATGGAGGTGGGCTTCAAGTTCGAGGCCCGTGCTCAAGCCAGCGCCGGGCCGTCATGGCATCAGGCCACCGACTTCAACGGCTCCCAATCGGAGATGAGCTTGTGCAAAGCCACCGCATCCGGCGCCGCCAGCAGCCGCTCGCGAAGTTCGCGGTCGGACAGCATCTCTGCGATCTCGGACAGTATTTCAAGGTGCCGTTGCGTTGCCGCTTCAGGTACCAGCAGGAAGATCAACAGCGACACCGGCGCATCGTCCGGGGCATCGAAAGCAATCGGGTGCTGCGCACGCAACACGGCCGCCAGCGGATTCTTCAGTCCCTTGATGCGGCCATGCGGGATCGCCACGCCGTGGCCCAATCCGGTGGAGCCCAGCCGCTCGCGAGCGAACAAGTTGTCTGTGACGGTGGCTCGGGCGATCGAGTGCTGATTCTCGAACAGCACCCCGGCATGTTCAAACGCGCGCTTCTTGCTCGTGGCGTCCACGTCGAGCAATACGTTCGCGACAGGGAGGATGGCGGCGAGTCGATTCATACGGCAGTCTGTCCTTTCCGCTCCTTCAACGCACAATCACTTGTTGCGCTGACGCGGCGGAAACGTGTCGATACGAGAGCGAAGATTATGGAAGCCCGCCATCCGCACTGATAGGGGTGTTGCCCCTTTCCTCCCCTTTCAGCGGGGTCGTTGTTGCTCTTTTGCTGCGGTGCAGTAACAAGTGCCCGGACAGGGCGTGAAAAAGCGGCCCGCAGGCCGCAGTGAAGTGATTACAAACTGTCGTCTGTAACCTTTCAGGTGCTCGCCTCCAGACGCTTTGCCGTGGCGTGATGATGGTCCTGGAGGCGATCCTTGTGTCTGCATACTTGGCGGTCGAGCTTGTCAACGAGCTGGTCGATTGCCGCATACAGGTCTTCGTCGGCATGTTCGACGTGGATGTCGCGCCCCTTGACGTGCAGGTTCACCTCGGCCTTTTGCCGTCGCTCCTTTTCCTTTTGCTTCTCAACGGTCAGCAAGACGTTGATGTCCACCACTTGATCGAAATGCCGCGTTACGCGGTCCAGCTTGTTGATGACGTATTCACGCAGCGCAGGCGTGACTTCGAGGTGGTGTCCGCTGATCGTCAGATTCATCAGGTTTTCCTTTCGAAACGGGGTGACGCGGGCAATGCAGCACGTCGGCTGCGGGGGAACGATGGTTTGGGGGGGGACTGCTTGGGAACTGCTTGAAGAAGGCGGTAGCGGGTTGGAGATCAGTGTGCCGATGACTGGCCGGCGACGCAAGTCGCGACTGCCGTGGCCAGCACATATTGGCAGCTTCGCTGCCTTGCTGCGGTGACATAATCGTCGGTCTTATTTCGGAGACCGTATTGGACCCCAGTCACCCTCGGTGACCGTCCTCTCCAGCCGCTGCGCGTTCAGGCGTGGCCGGGGCGAGACGGACTGCCGACTCCCTGCCACCTCGCGTCAAGCGCCTCGCGCCGTACCACACGGCGATCGAGCCCATCCCCATGCTCAACGTCTTCATGCTGGTCAACGGCCGGCTGGTCCAGCAAGAGATCGACAGCGCCCAGGCGCTGGCCGACGCACGACCGGTGTGGGTGGACCTCGAGGCTCCCACACCCGAAGAAAAGACTTGGCTGCGCGGCCGCTTCGGCGTCACGCTGCCCGACGACATCATCGATGATGACCTCGAAGAGTCGGCGCGCTTCTATGAAGAGGACAACGGCGAGCTGCACATCCGTTCCGACTTCCTGATCGACGACGACCAGGCGCCGCGCAATGTGCGCGTGGCTTTTATTCTTTTCCAGCAGATTCTGTTCTCGGTTCACACCGAAGACCTGCCGGTGTTTCGGCTGCTGCGGCTGCGCGCGCGGCGCATTCCGGCGTTGATCGAAGACGCCAAGGACGTGCTGCTCAAGCTCTACGACGCCGACGCCGAGTACAGCGCCGATGCGCTCGAAGGCATCTACGACAACCTGGAACGAGTCAGCGCCGGTGTCTTGAAGAAAGATGTCGATGACTCGGCCGCGGGCGCCGCACTGACGGCGATTGCGCGCCAGGAAGACTTGAACGGTCGCATCCGGCGCAACGTCATGGACACGCGCCGTGCGGTCAGCTTCATGATGCGCAGCCGAATGCTGAACGCCGAGCAGTTCGAGGAAGCGCGACAGATCTTGCGCGACATCGATTCGCTCGATTCGCATACCGCGTTCCTGTTCGACAAGATCAACTTCCTGCTCGATGCGACGGTCGGCTTCGTCAACATCAACCAGAACAAGATCATCAAGATCTTTTCGGTGGCCAGCGTCGGGCTGCTGCCGCCGACGCTGATCGCGAGCATCTACGGCATGAACTTCAGGGTCATGCCCGAGTTGGATTGGTCGCTGGGGTATCCGTTCGCGCTGGCGCTGATGCTGGCCTCGGTGGCCGCGCCATTCCTCTATTTCCGGCGCAAAGGGTGGCTGAGATAGTGGCGGATTCCGGCTTGCGCAATCTTTCGCAGTAACGGTTCGCAAGCTGCATGGTGGCGTGGACAACGCACGACACGCCGTGAGTCCGCATTCCTAGACTGCGGCGCATGAAGATCCCCAAGCGCGCGTTGCTGATTGCATCATGGAGCGTGATTGCCGCGTTGGCCGGATCGCCGGCACTGGCGCAGTTTCAGGCCGCGCCCGCGGCTGAAAAGCCGAAGGCACAGGCCGCGTCCGCTGCCGCTTCGGCCAGGGACTACAAGAAAGACGGCGCGAAGCATCTTTATGCCGCCTACGCCAAGCAAATCCACAAGGGCAAGTTGCCACCACTGCTCTACGGTGTGGCAATCATCGAAACCACGATTGGCCCGCATGGTGAAGTGCAGGACGTTCGCGTCGTTCGCCAGCCAGCGGCTGCCGAAGTCACGCCCTGGGCGGTGGGCTTGATCAAGGCGGCGGCACCTTTCCCGGCGCCATCAAAGCTGGGCTCGGTGACCTACTCCGACATCTGGCTCGTTGACAGGAGCGGGCGCTTTCAGCTCGACACGCTGACCGAAGGCCAGCGCTGATTCGAGGCCGATCGCAATGAAACGGCCCGCGCTGCGGGCATTCTTTTAGCTGTTCGCTCGGCGTTTGAGCCAACGCATCAACGCGCCGACAGCCGGCAGCTTTTCGTACAGCTCTTCGGCTGCGTCCCAGTAGTCTCGATGAAGGGCGATGCGCCCATCGGCGCCAAAAACGATGTGCGAACCGCCGCGCACGCATTGCTGGACCGTGGGCGAGAAGCGCTTGAAGCGAAACAGGAAATCCCAGGTCAAAAAGCATTGATCGCCGTCGGCGATGACGTCGCGCACCACAAATCGTGGATCATGCAAGGCCACGTACATGTGCGAAAACACGTGCTCGATGGCCGCTGTGCCCCGAACCTCATTGAACGGATCCTTGAAGCGTGCGTCGTCGCGGTAGAACTCGCCCATGCGGTGGATGTCGGCGGGCGTGAGCGCCTCGAAGAAGGTCACGACACGGGCGACACGCGCATCGGCGTGTTCGCACGATTGACCGCGCGAGCCTTCGGCACGTCCTCCCGGTCGATCCGAGGGCGGGGACGATAGGACAGTGTTCACAGGCCCGTAGACCGGCGAATGGCTGCGAAGTACAGGCCATCGGCCAAGTGCCGAAGCGCCTTGAGCCAAAGTGTGAAGCGCTTCGGGAAATGGATCTCGAAGTCGCCCGCCGCCCAACCCTTGACGATGTGCTGCGCTGCCTCGGCCGGTGTGATCAGTGCCGGCATGTCGAAGGTGTTGCCCGCCGTCAGCGTCGTTGCGACAAAGCCCGGGTTGATGACCGACACGCCGATGCTCTGGGGTTGCAGATCGAGGTACAGCGTCTCGCCGAGGTTGATCAACGCGGCCTTCGTGGGTCCATAAGCCAGCGCATTGGGCAGGCCGCGGTAGCCGGCGACGCTGGCCACGAGGCTGACATGTGCGTTCTGCTGGGCAGCGGCCTGGCGCAGCAATTGCGGCAGTACGGCGTCGAGCACGATGTAGGCGCCGGTGACGTTGATCTGCTGGTGCTTGAGCATCTCGTCGAGGTTGTACGCGGTCGCACGTTGCGCCTTGTAGTAACCCGCGCAGTACATCACCAGGTCGATGCGGCCGTGTCTTTCGATGATCTGGCGAGCGGCGGCGTGGACAGCGTCGCGATCGGTGGCATCGAGCGGCAGCGCCTCGCCATTGGCGTGGGTTTGCGCGAACGCCTGCAGCGCGGCGGCGTTGCGCGCCGAGACGATGACTATTGCTCCGGCCGCGTGCAGTTGCTCGGCGGTGGCGTGGCCGATGCCGGTGGAGGCCC
>CAVPMY010000006.1:0-97390 GCA_963706685.1 uncultured beta proteobacterium | reverse complement strand
TGTCGTGGTGGCGACACTGAAAATTCACAGCTGGAGTAGACGAATGTCCAACGCCGTATTGCGCAAAGTAACCCCCAAGGCGATGTTGACCTCGCCGAATGCCGTGCCGGTCGTGCGCGCGATCGACGTCGGCTTTGGCCTCGTCAAGCTGAGCCTGCGCCAGCGCGACGGTGTGCGCTTCATGAGTTTCCCGTCGATGGCGATCCCGGCGGACGCCAGCGCGGTGCGCACGCTCGGACCGCGTCGTCGCGACACCTTCGACGTGCCGGTCAACGGCGCGAGCTTCGAGGTCGGCTGCGATGTCGGATTGGCTCAGGCGGGCGGCAATTTCGGCCGCGATGTCACCGATGAGTTCTATCGCGGCACCATTTACGAAGCACTGACCAAGGGCGCACTGCGCTACATGGCCGAAGCCGGAGATTCCCAGATCGATGTGCTCGTGCTCGGCTTGCCGGTCAATCAATACAACGACAGCACGCGGCGCGACTACTTGCGCTCCCACTACGAAGGCGAAATCGACGTCGGCGACGGCAAGACGATCACGGTCGGCAAGGTCATGGTGCAGGCCCAGCCGATGGGCGGATACGCCGCGCTGGACGACCATCTGGACGAACTCAACGCCGTCATTGCCAAGACTCCGGGAGCGCTCAAGCCGTTGCCGAGCGGCGAAGCCTTGGACGACCTCGCCGTGCTGATGATCGACCCCGGCGAGCACACGCTCGACTGGCTGCTGATTCAGCAAGGCTCGATCAATCCGCGTGCCAGCGGTGCCGCGTCCGACGCCGGCCGCCACCGCGTCGTGCGCGCGGTCATGGAGTCGCTCTGTGCAGCCATCGGGCGGCCGCTGGGCCCCTCGGCCATGCCGCGGATCAACGATGCACTGCGCAACCAGCGCCCGGTGAAGCTTGCCGGCGTCGCCCACGATCTGAAGCAATTCGACTCTGCCATCACGAGCGTGATCGAAGACTCGACCAATCGAATGATCGACGGTCTCCGTGACGCGCATGAAATCGTCGACCTGATGGTGCTGGTGGGCGGCCACCCCGAGTACTACCGCGACGCCCTCGTCAAGCGCTTTCCTGCGATTCCGGTGTTCGTCATGCCGAAGTCGATGGAGGCCAACGTACGCGGTTTCCAGATGATCGGCGAGGCGGAGATGGAGGCTGCTGCCCTGCCCGCCTGAGCCGAAGCAGTCGAGCGCAGATCATGGCGGTTGTCCACCTGCAGATCGAGATCGACAGCGACGTGCATCCCGAACTGCACGCCGTTCTCGCGTCGTTGAGCAAGAGCCCGTCTCAGGCGGAGAGGCTGCGGCAGTTGGCTGCGGCCGGCCTGATCTGGGAACACCTGCGTGTCAAGGCACAGCCGGATGCTGCTGCCGTCGTGGCAGCGACGGCCCCTCGTGTCCGCAAGGACGACGTGGCGCCATCGGCCATGCGTGCGCCGAGGCCCCTGGCGCCCGCGAATGGACGGGCCCTTTCAGCGGCTGGGGTCGGCTTGTCGGAAACGGCAGCCGGCGAGTTCCCGGTATTGCGCGACGCGATCGATGCCAGCAAATTTCAACGGCCGCCGCGCATTGCCGCAACGGCAGATGCGTCTGTCGCGGCGCCCGCCAAGCGCAGCCCATCGGTGCCTGCGGCACAGCACAGCAAGGGTCCTCCGGGCGAGGCAGCCGCGCCCGCCGACGTTGCGCATTGCGCTTTGCAGGGCAGCCATGACTGCGACGACATATCTCCTCCCGTGCGCAAGGCAGGCACACGATCGCGATTGATGCGCATGCGGGAAAAGGGCCTGTTCAACAACGGACCTGATCACTAGTCCGCTGCGTCAGGCCCTGCTCACCAACCACGCCACCGCCGCCGCCCCGAGCGCGTTGTGCATCACGATCAGCAGCGGCACCGTCGTGCTGCCCATGCCGGCGGCAAACATGCCCAGCAGCAGCAGCGCCAAGCCGTTCAGCGCGAGCAGCGAGCGCGAGCGGCGTTGCAGGCGAAACGCGTCCCATAGCCCAAGGATGATCAAGGCATAGCCGAGCAGCAGGCCGCTGACCCGGTGCAACTGCGCGTAGGCGCTGCAATGGTTTTGGCCGATGCCGAGGCCGACGCATTCGGCTGACGCGCTCGTGCTGGCCAGTGCGCCGCCGGCAGCTTGCAGCGCCACCAGGCCGAGCACGATCCAGGCGGCACGGCCGATACCGACGTGCATGTGGCTGGCCGCCAGGCGCACGCTCAAAGCCAGCATCGCCAGTCCGCCGAGCAGGTTGACCAGCACCACCGGCGCGGCACGGGACGCGCCGGCGGCAATGCCGATGGCCGACAACAGCAGGCCCACGCCGAGCAGACCCCATGCCAGGCCGCTGCGCGATGAATGCGCCCGCCGCGCCAGCACCACCATCACCACCGCACCGAGCAGCGCCAGCGTGGCGGCCACGCGGTGCAGTTGACGCGCCAGCGCCAGTTCGTCCGCCCACAGCGCTTGCAAAGCCGCGCTCGCACCGAGGTGGCGCAGGAAGGCACTGGCGACCACAACCACGGCCATCAGCGCCACGCACAGCATGGCGATGCGGCGCAGCGCGGGCGGCGCCGCGGTGGGGTCTTGGGCTTGCATCGTTGTGCGCGATCGTAGTGGGGCCAGCGGTCGCTTTCTTGCACTGGATCAAAGCGCGCACCGACGCTCGACTCACAGAATGGGCCGCTTCGATCCCCACACGCTCGATTGAGGAGACGACCATGAACAGTGCTCACAAAGACGACGATGCCACCGCCCCCGTGCCGTGGATGCAGCAGTTGCTCGACAACCCCTTCCTGCTGCTGTTTCTCGGCGTCTTCATGCCGATGGTGGTCTACACCGTCTGGGGCGTGTTCGACATCCTGACGCTGCCGGTGGCCAAGTAGGAGGCGCAACGCCATGAGCGCCATCCTGCCGCCGGCCGAACGACTCTGGTACAGGCACCCGATCGACCGCGTCGAAGGCACCTGGATCGCCATCGCGCTGACCTGGTGCCTGATCATGTTCTTCATGATGGTCGGCTGGCACGTCTGGGGCAACCAGAACCTGTCCACCGAGACCTACCGCACCACGCCGGACAAGTTCATGGCCAAGGTGCAGGCCATGGTCGACAAGTACACCGTGCGCACCGAGACCGACGAGAAGATGCCGGTGGTGGCGCCGCCGCCGGGCAGCGATGTCTACCTGCTGGCGCGGCTGTGGGCCTTCTACCCGATCCTCGAGCTCGAGAAGGGCAAGACCTACCGGCTGCACCTGACGGCGATGGACTACAACCACGGCTTCTCGCTGCAGCCGGCCAACATCAACATCCAGATGGTGCCGGGCTTCGAGCACGTGGTCACGGTGACGCCGAACCAGTCGGGCACCTACTCGGTGGTGTGCAACGAGTTCTGCGGCATCGGCCATCACAAGATGGTCGGCCGCATCTACGTCAAGTGAGCGAGGGGCGATGACATCGCCACCACTTACCGCACCTGCCCGCGCTCGGGCCTGCAGTTCGAGCACCAGGCCGAGAAGCTGATGAAGGCCAACGCCTTCGTCGCCGTGGTCTGGCTGCTGATCGGCGGCCTGCTGGCCATCGGCGTCGTGCTGACGCGCTGGCCGGCCGTGCGCTGGCTCGAGGCCGACACCTTCTACCAGGTGCTGACCGCGCACGGCATCGACATGCTGATCTTCTGGATCATCTTCTTCGAGATCGCGGTGCTGTACTTCGCCGCCTCGACGCTGCTGCGCTGCCGCATCGCCACGCCGAAGATCGCCTGGCTGGCCTTCGCGCTGATGGTCATCGGCTCGGTGGTCAACAACATCGCGGTCTTCCGCGGCGCGTCCAGCGTGATGATGACCAGCTACGTGCCGATGATGGCCGAGCCGAACTTCTACCTCGGGCTGATCCTGTTCGCCGTCGGCGCGCTGATCGCCTGCTTCGTCTTCTTCGGCACGCTGGTCGTCGCCAAGCGCGACAAGACCTACGAGGGCTCGGTGCCGCTGGTCACCTTCGGCGCCATCACCGCGGCCATCATCGCGGTCTTCACGATCGCCTCGGGCGCGATCATCCTGATCCCGACCTGGCTGATGTCGATGGGCGTCGTCAAGGAAGTCGACCCGCTGGTCTACCGCACCATCTGGTGGGCCTTCGGCCACTCGTCGCAGCAGATCAACGTCGCCGCGCACATCTCGGTGTGGTACCTGGTGGCGGCGATCGCCTTCGGCGCCAAGCCGATGAGCGAGCGCGTCAGCCGCACCGCCTTCCTGCTCTACATCCTGTTCCTGCAACTGGCCAGCGCGCACCACCTGCTGGCCGACCCGGGGCTGTCCACCGGCTGGAAGGTCGTCAACACCAGCTACTTCATGTACTTCGCGGTGCTGGCCTCGATGCTGCACGGCCTGACGATCCCCGGCGCGATGGAAGTGGCGCAGCGCCAGAAGGGCTTCACCAAGGGCCTGTTCGAGTGGCTGCGCAAGGCGCCCTGGGGCAACCCGACCTTCTCCGGCGTGTTCATCTCGATCATCGGCTTCGGCTTCCTCGGCGGCATCTCGGGCGTGATGATGGGCACCGAGCAGCTCAACATGATCATCCACAACACGATCTACGTGCCGGGGCACTTCCACGCCACGGTGGTGGTCGGCACCACGCTGACCTTCATGGCGCTGACCTACTACCTGATCCCGGTGCTGTTCAGGCGCGAGATGATCGCGCCCGAGCTGGCCAGGTGGCAGCCCTACCTGTTCGGCTTCTCGATGTACTTCTTCTGCCTGGTGATGATGGGCGCCGGCACGCTGGGCGTCTCGCGCCGGCACTGGGACATGGCCTTCCAGGGCGCGGCGCTGGCCTACGAGTGGCCGGGTGCGGCCTACCTGATGATGGGCCTGGTCGGCATCGCCGGCATCGCGGCCATCGTCGGCGGCGCGATCTACATCTACGTCACGGTCGGCTCGCTGCTGTGGGGCAAGCAAGCTCGACGCCGGCGCGCACCAGCGCCGACCTTCACGCCGATGCCGCGCGCCGCGCCGACGCGTGGTCGCGCAGAGCTACGGCTCGATGGGCTTCGCCGCGCCCGGCACCTTCGCGCTGGCGATGGTCTTCCTGCTCGCCTTCGTCCTCTACTACTTCATCAACTGGAAGTACCTGTCCACGCTGTGGGGCCTGAGCTGAGCCGCGAGCGGCATGCCGCGGACGCGCTGATGCAGCACGACCACCAGCACCTGCAACCGCGGTCGCTGCCG
Source organism: uncultured beta proteobacterium (assembly GCA_963706685.1). Classification (GTDB taxonomy): domain Bacteria; phylum Pseudomonadota; class Gammaproteobacteria; order Burkholderiales; family Burkholderiaceae_C; genus CADEEN01. Next base: position 92,158 of record CAVPMY010000006.1, on the reverse strand, counting down.
CGCCCCGGCCGTCGCGGGCGCGCCTGGTGCTCGGCGTCTTCAAGCTGCGCATCGCGCATGCTGATCATGGTCACCGCGCTCGGCGGCCTGGCGATCGTGCCCGGCGGCGCGCCTGGCGCTGCGCTGCAGGTGCTGGTGCTGGCGCTGTCGGTGCTGCTGGCCTCGGCCAGCGCCGGCGCCTTCAACCAGTATGTCGAGGCCGACAGCGACCGCCTGATGACGCGCACGCGCGGCCGCGCCTTTGCCAGCGGCGCGCTGCCGCGCAACGCCGGCCTGGCTGCTGGCCATCGTCGCGCTGCTGGTCGCTGGCGGTGGCGGCGGCGGCCTGGTGCGTCAACGGCGCTGGCGGCGCTGCTTCGTGCTTGCTCGGCGCCTTCACCTACGCCGTGGTCTACACGCTGGGGCTGAAGCGCCGCACGCCTGGAACATCGTCATCGGCGGCCTGGCCGGCAGCTTTGCGGTGCTGGCCGGCGCGGCGGCGGTCGACCCGCAGATCGGCGCCGCTGGCGCTGCTGCTGGCGCTGGTGCTGTTCCTGTGGACGCCGCCGCACTTCTGGAGCCTGGCGATCGCCAACCAGGCCGAATACGCCGCCGCCGGCGTGCCGATGCTGCCGGTGGTGGTCGGCGCCGAGCGCGCGGCGCGCATCGTGCATGCGCAACGCCGTTGCTGCTGGTGGCGGCGTCGCTGCTGCCGCTGGCTTTCGGCGCCGGCTGGGCCTATGGCGCGGGCGCGCTGATCGGCGGCCTGCACTTCGTGCGCAAGACGCAGGCGCTGGCGCGCGCGCCCGACGCGCAAGACCGCGATGGCGGCGTTCTTCGCGTCGATGGTGCAGCTGAGCGCTGCTGCTGGCGGCGGTGGTGGTCGATGCGGCGCTGCGCTGATCGCACGTGCCGCCGCTGCGCGGCGCGCTGTGCTGCGCTCGGCCTGCTGATCGCTGCGCCCTGCGCACGCGCCCGACCGCCGCAGCTGCGCGACCGCGCGTGCGCCGGCGCTCGGACGCAGCGCGAGGCGCTGCGCGCTGGCGAGGCCGCCGTCGGCCGCCGCGTGCCCGACCTCGTGCTGCTCGACCGCCAGGGCCGGCCGGTGCGGCTGTCCAGCTACCGCGGCAAGCCGCTGCTGGTGAGCTTCATCTACACCGGCTGCTTCCAGGTCTGCCCGACGCAGACGCGCGCGCTGCTACGAAGCGGTGCAGGGGCTGGACCGCATGCTCGGGCGAGCACCAGTTCAACGTCGTCAGCATCGGCTTCAACCAGCCCTTCGACTCGCCCGAGGCGATGCGCGCGTTCGCCGCGCCAGCAGCGCATCGACTACCGCAACTGGGAATTCCTGAGCCCGCCGCGCGACGCGCGTCGAGGCGCTGACGCGCGCCTTCGGCTTCAGCTACGTGGCCACGCCGGCCGGCTTCGACCATGTGCTGGGCGTCACCGTGGTCGACGCCGACGGCCGCATCCACGCCCAGGTCTACGGCGACCGCCTGCGCGCCGACCAGCTCGGCGAGCCGCTGCGCCAGCTGCTGCTGCGACGCACCGCCGGCGGCCGAGCCTCGACGCTGGCGGCGCTGGTCGAGCGCGTGCGCATCCTGTGCACCGTCTACGACCCCGAGACCGGCGAGTACCGCTACGACTACAAGCTGATCTTCGAGATCATCGGCGGCGCCCTGTTCTTCCTCAGCGTGCGTCGATCTACCTGCTGCTCGAATGGCGCGACCAGCGGCGCGCGCGCACGGCGCATCATGCGCAGCCTCGCCCCACCGGCGCTCCGGCAGCGCGGCCTGAGCGCCTGGCGCGCGCGTCGAGCGCGGCTTCGACGCCGCGTTCGGCTCGCGCCTGAACCCGCTGCGCCACCTCGGCGCGATCGGCTTCCTGGCCTTCTGGCTGCTGGCGGTCAGCGGCATGCGTGCTCTACATCGTGCTCGACACCTCGGTGGCCGGCGCCTGGCGCTCGATCGACGAGCTGTCGCGACGCGCCGCTGCGGCTGGGCGTGCTGCTGCGCGGCCTGCACCGCTACGCCGCCGACGTGCTGGTGCTGGCGATGGGCGCTGCACCTGCTGCGCGAATGGCTGCACGGCCACGAGCGCGGCGTGCGGCGCTTTCCCTGGCTGACCGGCGTGCCGCTGATCGGCTTCGTCTTCGTCAGCGCCATCGGCGGCTTCTGGATCAACTGGGACCAGCTCGGCCAGTTCTCGGCCGTCGGCCACCGCCGAATGGCTCGACGCGCTGCCGCTGCTGGCCGCGCCGCTGGCGCGCAACTTCCTCGGCCGCCGGCGCGGTCAGCGACCGCCTGTTCTCGCTGTTCGTCTTCGTGCACATCGGGCGTGCCGCTGCTGCTGGTGTTCGGCGCTGTGGTTCCACATCCAGCGCCTCACGCGCGCCGCGGTGTTGCCGCCGCGGCCGCTGGCGCTGGGCCTGCTGGCCACGCTGGCCGCGCTGGCGCTGGGCTGGCCGGTGACCAGCCACGCGCCGGCCGACGCTGGCCCAGGTGCCGGCAGCGCTGCGGCTCGACTGGATCGCTGCTGTTCGTGCACCCGCTGATCGACGCCACGTCGCCGGCGTTCGATCTGGGCGCTGGTCGGCGCCGGCGCGCTGTTGCTGCTTCGCGCTGCCGTTCCTGCCGCGCGCCAGGCGCGCCGGCGCCGGTGGCGGTGGTCGATGCGGCCAACTGCAACGGCTGCCGGCGCTGCTTCGCCGACTGCCCCTACGCCGCGATCACGATGGTGCCGCACCCGAACCAGCGCATCGGCCGCACGCTGGCGCAGGTCGACGCCGACCTGTGCGCCGGCTGCGGCATCTGCGCCGGCGCCTGCCCGTCGTCGACGCCGTTTCGCAGCGCGGCGCAACTGGTCACCGGCATCGACATGCCGCAGCTCACCGTCGAGCGCGCTGCGCGAGCGCCTGCAGCGAGGCGCTGCAGCCGGCTCGACGCGCCGCGGCCGCTCGTGCGTCTTCGGCTGCGACCATGGCGCGCGCGTGCAGCGCGACTGGCGGCGCCGACGTCATCGCCCTTCAGCCTGCTGTGCACCGGCCAGCTGCCGCCGTCCTTCGTCGAGTACGCGCTGCGCGACGGCGCGGCCGGCGTGCTGGTGGCGGCCTGCCGCGAGGGCGGCTGCGAGTTCCGCCTCGGCGAGCGCTGGACGGCCGAGCGCCTGCGCGGCGCAGCGCGAGCCGCATCTGCGCGCCTCGCGTGGACGCGCGAGCGCATCGACCTGGTGTTCGCCGGCCCCGGCGACGAGGCCGAGCTGGCGCAGGCCGTGCGATCGCCTGCGCTCAGCATGTCGCAGCCGGCTAGCCCTGCCGAGCCGAGCGCCAGCCATGCCTGACGACACCCCGCCCGAACCGGACGCCCGGTCGGCCCGTGCGCCTGGCTCGGCCAGGTGCTGCTGTACGGCCTGTTCGCGCTGGTCATCGGCGTCTTCTCGCAGTGGCCGCCCTACCGGCACCTGCGAGCCGGACCAGGCGCTGATCAAGCTCAGCTTCACGCACGTCGGCAAGCCGGTCGGCGACTGCCGCATGCCTCAGCGCCGAAGAACTGGCCAAGCTGCCGCCGAACATGCGCGCGCCGAGATCTGCCCGCGCGAGCGCTCGCCGGTCACGGTCGAGGTCGACATCGACGGCGCAGCGCGCGCTGCGAGCGCATCGCCGCGCCGTCCGGCCTGTCGAAGGACGGCGCCTCGGCGGTCTACGAGCGCCTGGTGGTGCCGGCCGGCGAGCACCGCATCGCCGTGCGCCTGTCCGACGACGTGCGCGCACGCCAGACGCCGTACCAGCGCGAGGCGAACGTGCACGCTGGCGCCGGCCCAGGTCCTGGTGATCGACTTCGACGCCGAGAAGGGCGGCATCACGCTGCAATGAACACGCGCGACAACGACTCGACTGCCGGCGCTGCCGCGTGCGACACCGCGGGCGCACGACCGCGCCGACCCCGCCGACTACCGCTGCCCGATGACGCGGCGCAGCGCGCGCTGGCGCGCGGCTGGCTGTGGCTGGCCCTGGCCGCGCTGATCGGCTCGGGCCTGTTCTCGGTGCTGCTGGTGCTGGCGCGCACGCCGGGCATCAACGCCTGGCTGCCGGCGGGCGACTTCTTCCGCGTCGCGCTGGTGGTGCATGTCGACCTGTCGGTGCTGGTCTGGTTCGTCGCGATCGCCGGCATGCTGTGGAGCCTGAACAGCGGCCGCGCTGCCGCCGCGATCGCTGCGCTGGGCCTGCTCGCCGCTGGTGCTGTGCGGCGCTCGGCGCGGCGATGATGGCGCTGGCGCCGTTCGTCGACGCGGCCGGCGCGCCGGTGATGGCCAACTACATCCCGATGCTCGACGGCGCGCTGTTCCGCGCCGGCGCTGGCTGGTCTTCGGCGCTCGGCGCCGCTGCGTGCTGGTGCTGCGCGCGCTGGCCTGCGCGCCGCGCGGTCGGTCCGGCGCGTCGACGGCGCAGGCGCGCTGCGCTTCGGCCTGCAACGCCAGCGCGGTGGCCGCCGCGGTGGCGCTGCTGGCCTTCGCCTGGTCGCTCGCGGTGGTGCCGCGCGAGCTGCCGGCCAAGGCCTACTACGAGATCCTGTTCTGGGGCGGCGGCCACGCGCTGCAGTTCGTCTGGACGCTGCTGATGCTGGTCGGCTGGCTCGTGCCTGGCGCAGGCCTGCGGCGCGCGCATGCCGCTGAGCCCGCGCGTCGTGCTGCTGCTGTTCGCGCTGGCGCTGGCCAGCGTCTTCGTCACGCCGCTGGCCTACCTCGCGCACGACGTGGGCACGGTCGAGCACCGCAACCTGCACACCTGGGCGATGCGCTTCGGCGGCGGCGTGGCGATCGTGCCGATGGCGCTGGCGGTGCTGCTGGCGCTGGCTGCCGCGCGCGAGCTGCGAGCCGCACGCAGCGCCCGCTGCGCGCGGCGCTGCTGGCGTCGATGCTGCTGTTCGCCGCCGGCGGCCTGATCGGCCTGATCATCGGTGGCAGCAACGTCAAGATCCCGGCGCACTACCACGGCTGCATCGTCGGCGTGACGCTGGCCCTGATGGGCCTGGTCTTCCACCTGCTGCCGCGCCTGGGCTATGCCGCACCGCAGGGCCGGCTGGCGGTCGCGCAGCCGTGGCTGTACGGCGTCGGCCAGCTGCTGCACATCGTCGGCCTGGTCTGGTCGGGCGGCTACGGCGTGCAGCGCAAGGTCGCCGGCGCCGAGCAGGTGCTGCGCAGCAGCGGCGAGGTCGCCGGCATGGGCGCTGATGGGCCTCGGCGGCCTGCTGGCCATCGTCGGCGGGCTGCTGTTCGTCGTCGTCGTCGCGTGCTGCGCCGGCGCGATGCGGCCGGCCGATGATCGCGCTGCTGCAACGCGCCCTGCGCGCCGGCTTCATGCGCGCCGAGGCGTTGTTCAACCGCGCCTTCGGCGACCGCTCGAACCCGCTCTACCACCTCGGCGCGATCAGCTTCTTCCTGTTCTGGGTCGTCGGCGCGACGGGCCTGTTGCTGTACGCCTTCTTCGACACCAGCGTCGCCGGCGCCTACCGCTCGGTCGAGGCGCTGACGCACGGCCAGTGGTGCGCCGGCGGCGTCGCTGCGCAGCGTGCACCGCTATGCCTCGGACGCGATGGTGCTGACGATGCTGGCTGCACCTGCTGCGCTACTTCGCCTTCGACCGCCTGCGCGGCTTTCGCTGGTTCTCCTGGGTCACCGGCGTGGCGCTGATGTGGCTGGTCTACATGGCCGGCGTCAACGGCTACATGCTGCCCTGGGACCGCCTGGCGCAGTTCGTCACGCAGGCCAGCTTCGAGTGGATCGACTGGCTGCCCGGCTTCGGCGGCACGCTGATCCGCAACTTCATCTCCCCCGAGCATGTCAGCGACCGCCTGTTCTCGCTGCTCGTCTTCATCCACATCGGCGTGCCGCTGCTGACGCTGCTGCTGATGTGGGTGCACGTGCAGCGCGTGCCCAAGGCGACCACGCAGCCGCCGCGGCCGATCGCGCTGGCGCTTGGCGTTGACGCTGCTGGTGCTGGCGCTGGTCGCGCCGGTGGCCAGCCAGGGCGCCGGCCGACCTGCGCAGCCTCGCCGGCCGAGCTGGCGCTCGACTGGTTCCTGCTCGGCGCTCTACCCGCTGGTCTACGTCTGGCCGCTGGGCGCGCGTGTGGGCGCTGGTGCTCGGCGCCGACGCTGCTGCTGCTGGCTGCTGCCCTGGCTGCCGCCGCGGCGCAGCAGCCAGGACCAGCGTTGCAGCTGACGCTGCACCCGGGCGCCGGCGCACGCCGGCGCGCGCGCCGGCGAGACGCTGCTCGAAGCCGGCCTGCGCGCCGGCCTGGCCCTGCCCTACGACTGCCGCGCCGGCGGCTGCGGCCTGTGCATGTGCACGGTGCTCAACGGCCGCGTCGACCCGGGGCCGTACCAGCGCGGCGGCGCTCAGCGACGCGATGCGCGCGCGCGGCCAGGCGCTGATGTGCTGCGCGGTGCCGCTGGAGGACGTGGAGCTCGAGGTCGATCGGCGTGGCGTCGCTGGCCGACGGCGCACGGCCGCCGCGAAGCGCTGGCAGGCGCGCGTGCAGCGCATGGAGCGGCTGTCGCCCGACCTGATGCGGCTGTACCTGGCGCTGCCCGAGGGCCAGCGCATCGACGTTCGCGGCCGGCCAGTACATCAACATCGTGCTCGACGACGGCGCCAAGCGCGCCTTCTCGTTCGCCAACGCGCCGCAGACCGACGGCAGACGCGGTCGATCGAGCTGCACGTGCGCCTGATTCCCGGCGGGCGTTTCACGACCCATGTCTTCGAGCAGATGCAGGTCGGCGACGCGCATCGAGTTCGAGGGGCCGCTCGGCCGCTTCACGCTGAACGACAGCGCAGCGGCCGATCCTGTTCGTCGCCGGCGCGACCGGCTTCGCGCCGATCAAGAGCATCGTCGAGGACGCCTTTCGCCGCGGCGTGCAGCGGCCGATGACGCTGTACTGGGGCGTGCGCAGCGCCGGCGACCTGTACCTGCTCGACCTGATCGACGCCTGGCAGCGCGAGCATCCGAACTTCCGTTTCGTGCCGGTGCTGTCGCACGCCGGCGACGACACGCATCTGGACCGGCCGCCGCGGCCTCGTGCACGAGGCGCATGCTCGCCGACCATCCGGACCTCGAGCGGCTACGAGGTCTACGCCTGCGGCTCGGTGAAGATGGTCGAGGCCGCGGTGCCCGACTTCCTGGCCCATGGCCTGGGCGAGCAGTTCTGCTTCTCCGACGCCTTCGTGCCCGCGTCACGCGCGACGTGACAGGCGCACGCGCCAAGTCTGCGGGCCGCTTTCGAGAGCCTGCCACTCGCAGGCCCCGGCGCGCGTGGCCTCGAAGTAGCTGCGCAGCGGCCACGGGTCGAGATCGACGACGAGCTCGATCGCATGGCCGACAGCCAATTGGTCGAAGGCTGCCAGGATCGACGGCAGGCGGCGCCACAGCGGCACGTCTCGCACATCGACAACGGCGGTGGGGGCAGTCACAGTCGCACTCTTGCGCCTGCACGGGCGCCTGTCCTTGAAGCGCTGCAAGGATTCGCTGCCCGTGTGGCTCAGCCGGCGCGGCCGTCGGCCCGCGGTCGCCCCAGCCAGCCGCCATAACGCCAGGCCCAGCCGACACAGGCCAGTGTCCAGACCAGCGCCGCGGCCAGCGTCAGGGACTGCGACAGCGCCGGCCACAACGCAGCCGTCACGCGCAGCAGCGCGGCGAGTTGCAGCGTCAGGTACAGGCCCCAGGCCACGTTGTCCGCCACCAGCGGGCGGCCGCTGTGTCCCGCGGTCACGCGCGTGATCATCGCCATCAGCGTCGCGCCGAGGTAGCCCATCGTCAGCGCATGCAGTGGCGCCAGGCCGAGCGCTGCCGATTCACCGAGCCAGGCCACCCGTGCGTGCGACAGCGCGGCCAGTGCCAGCGCGATGCCAAGCCAGACGAAGCCGCCGTGCAGCATGGCCAACAACCTGTTGTGCCGGCTCGGCCAGAGGCCCCAGCGCAGCGACAACCACAACAGCAGCGCCGCTGCGGCCGCTTGCAGCACCGCCGTCGCGGCGTGCAGCGCTGCCGGCAGCGGCCACCACAGCAGCGCTGCGGCCTGCGAAAGCGCGCTCAGCGCCAGCGTCAGCAGCATCACGCCGAGCAGACTGTTCGGACGCCAGGCTTCGACAGACGGCAATGCGCTGGCAGTGAAGAACGGCAGCATGCGATGTGACACGATCGCAAACGTCGCCGCCACCCAGGCCCAGAGTGCGATCTGCGTGGCCGCACGCACGGGTTCGGCGGCCTCGATCGACAGCGCCACGGCCGCCACGGCCATGGCTGCAGCGCCGATCCAGCCGACGGCGTGCACCGCGCGCGCATGCAGGCGATCGGGCACCGGACTGGCAGCGATGAGGCGGCCAAAACGCCTCAGCAACACCGACCAGCCGAGACAGGCCAGGCCAACGCCCAAGGCCGCCAGCAGCACCGCGAAATGAAAACCGGCCGCGGCCAGGGCCCAGCCCGCACCGATCACGAGCAGCGGCCGCAGCAGGCTGGAGGCCGGCACCTTGGGCAGGCCCAGCCAGTTCGGTCCCGCGGTGAAAAGAAATCCGACCATGAACAGCGGCATGAACGCGCACGTCATCAGCAGCCCGTGGGCGACCGCCGGCGACACGGCCCACGGCAAGGTCCAGCCCAGCGCACGGCTGTACAACACGGCGCTCCACCACAACGCAACGCCGGCCAACAGCAACGCGGCGAGGAAAAAAGCCAGGCGATGCGGCGCGCTGAGCAAGCGCGACGCATGCCAGCGCTGCGAGCGCCGAGCGACAGCGCTCGGGTCGTTGGTCAAGTTCATGTCCGGCATCGCCGTGCACAACGTAGTCCCGGCCGGCCCACGGCGCCTTGACCTGCGCCAAGGACGGCTGCGTTGGCGCCACCGTGACCCTGCGCAGGGCGTCCCGAGCGCAGAATTGCGCCGCATCAATGCAGCCCGCCGGGCGCGGGGCAGCATGAGCGCATCCGCATCCCATAGGAGCACGCCATGTACCGCCGCATCCTGGTGCCGATCGACGGCAGCGACACCGCCCAACGCGGGCTCGAAGAAGCCCTTGCCTTGGCCAAGGGCTTCGATTCGAGCCTGGTCCTGCTGCACGTCGTCGAGTTCTATCCGATGATGATGGAGATGGCCACCGCAACGACCTGGGAGCAGGTCACGACCGACCTGCGGGCCCATGGCCAGCGCGCGCTCGACCGCGCGCATGACGCTGCCAAGGCGGCCGGCGTGGCCTCGGAGTGCCACATCGAAGACGCCGCCGCGGCGCGCGTCTGCGACGTCATCGTCGAGCAGGCGAAAAACCACCAATGCGAGCTGATCGTCATGGGCACGCATGGCCGCCGCGGCCTCAACCACGCGCTGATCGGCAGCGACGCCGAGCGCGTGATCCGCATGAGCCCGGTGCCGGTGCTGCTCGTTCGCTCGGGCACGAAGGTTTGAGCGACGACGTTGCCGCGGCACCGGTCTTCGTCGCCCGCGGCCTGGCCAAGACCTACCGCACCGGCGAGGTCGAGGTGCAGGCGCTGCGCGACGTCGATCTGGAGATCCGCGCGCGGCGAGTTCGTCGTCCTGCTCGGCGCCTCGGGCAGCGGCAAGTCGACGCTGCTCAACATCCTGGGCGGCCTGGACGTGCCCACGCGCGGCGAGGTGCGTTTCGCCGACCATGTGCTGACCGGCGCCAGCGAGTCCGAGCTGACCGCCTACCGGCGCGAGCATGTCGGCTTCGTCTTCCAGTTCTACAACCTGATCCCGAGCCTGACGGTGCGCGAGAACGTGGCGCTGGTGACCGACATCGCCACCGATCCGATGCCGATCGACGAGGCGCATCGACCTCGTCGGCCTGACGCCGCGGCGCGACCACTTTCCGGCGCAGCTCTCGGGCGGCGAGCAGCAGCGCGTGGCCATCGCGCGCGCCATCGTCAAGCGCCCCGACGTGCTGCTGTGCGACGAGCCGACCGGCGCGCTCGACTACCAGACCGGCAAGCTGGTGCTCGAGGTCATTGCGCAAGATCAACGCCGAGCTCGGCACCACGGCCGTGGTGATCACGCACAACGCGGCGATCGCCGGCATGGCCGATCGGGTGATCTACCTGGGCGACGGGCGCATCCAGAAGATCGAGGTCAACGCGCACAAGGTCAAGCCCGTCGGAGTGTCGAGCTCGGTGAAGGCGCTCGACCGCAAGCTGCTGCGCGACCTGCGCCTGATGTGGAGCCAGGCGCTGACGATCGCGCTGGTGGTGGCCAGCGGCATCGGCGGCTTCATCACCACGCTGTCGGCGGTCGATTCGCTGGCCCTGGCGCGCGAGCGCTTCTATGCCGAGGGCCGCTTTGCCGACGTGTTCGCCAGCGTCAAGCGCGCGCCGCAACGCGCTGGCCGAATCGCTGCGCGCCACGCCCGGCGTCGCCGACGTGCAGACGACGATCGAACAGATCGTGCGCATCGAACTCGACGGCGTGGCCGACCCCATCATCGGCCAGCTGATCGGCCTGCGACACGCGCGCGCCGGCGCGCATGAACCGCGTCCTGCTGCGCAGCGGCCGGGCGCTGGACGAAGCGCACCTGGCCGACAACGCGATTCCGGCCCTGGTGTCGCCGGCCTTCGCCGAGGCGCGCGGCCTGCAGCCCGGGTCGCGCGTCGGCGCACTGATCAACGGCAAGCGCCGCACGCTGGTCATCGTCGGCATCGCGCTGTCGCCCGAGTTCATCTTTGCCGGCCTGATGGGCATGCCCGACCTGCGCGGCTTCGGTGTCTTCTGGGTCGACCGCGCGACGCGCTGGCCGCGGCCTACGACATGGACGGTGCCTTCAACCGCGTTGCGGTCAAGCTCGGCGCCGGGCGCCAGCGAGCGCGCGGTCATCGACGCCCTTGACCCGGCAGCTCGCGCGCTACGGCGGCCGCGAGGCGCACGGCCGCGACGACCAGCCGCTCGCACGCGCATGCTCGACAACGAGATCAAGGAGCAGCGGGTGCTCGGCACCGTGCTGCCGTCGATCTTTCTCGGCGTCGCGGCCTTCCTGCTCAACGTCGTGGTGTCGCGCCTGGTGGCCACGCAGCGCGAGCAGATCGCGGCGCTGAAGGCGCTGGGCTATCCCAACCGCGCCATCGGCGCGCATTACCTGAAGCTGGTGCTGGTGATCGTGCTGCTGGGCCTGGTGCTCGGCGTGGCTGCTCGGCGACCGGCTGGGCACGGCCTTCACCGGCCTGTACGCCGAGTTCTTCCACTTCCCGCAGTTTCGAGCACCGCATCGAGCCCTGGCTGCTGGTCGTCAGCATCGGCATCACGGTGGCCACCGCCGTGCTCGGCACCTTGAACGCGATCCTGGCCACCGTGCGGCTGGCGCCGGCCGAGGCCATGCGCCCGCCGGCGCCCGGGCGCTACCGGCGCACGCTGCTCGAACGCCTGGGCATCACGCGCATCGGCACCGTCGCTGCGCATGATCCTGCGCAACATGGAGCGGCGGCCGCTGCGCACGGCGCTGTCGATCGGCGGCGTCGCGGCCTCGGTGGCGATCGTCGTCATGGGCAACTTCTTTCGCGACGCCATCGACTACATCGTCGACTCGCAGTTCAACGTCAGCGATGCGCAGCGACGTCATCGTCTGGATGACCGAGGCCGCCGACGACGTCGCCGCGTCTCGACGTGGCACGACTGCCCGGCGTGATTGCGGTCGAGTCGGGACGCGATGTGCCGGTGCGCTTCGTCAACGGCCACCTGAGCGAGCGCGGTTCCATCCGCGGCCACACGCGCCATGCCGAGCTGACGCGCATCGTCGGCGTCGACAACCGCGAGGCCAGCCGGCTCGACGACGATGGCCTGGTGATGACCGACCGCCTCGCCGAGAAACTGAACCTGCGCGTCGGCGACCGCGTGCTGGTCGAGGTGCTCGAGGGCCGCCAGCGCACCGTCAGCGTGCCGCTGTCGGCCACCGCACGCGAGATGATGGGCCTGAATGCCTACATGGAACGCCGCGCGCTCAACCGTCTGCTGCAGGAAGGCGACGACGCGACCTGGTTTCGCGGTCTCGGTCGAGCGCGGCCGCGAGACGGCGCTGCTCGAGGCGACGCAAGCAGTTGCCGCGCATCGTCGGCGTGTTCAGCAAGGCCACGCTGCTGCGCAACATGCAGGAGATCAGCGCGCGCAACGTGCGCATCATGAGCACCGTGCTGACGCTGTTCGCCACCGTCATCGCCGTCGGCGTGGTCTACAACAACGCGCGCATCGCGCTGGCCGAGCGCACCTGGGAACTGGCCTCGCTGCGCGTGCTCGGTTTCACCCGAGCCGAAGTCTCGGGGCTGCTGCTCGGCGAAATGGCGATCGGCATCGCGATCGCGCTGCCGCTGGGCATGGCGCTGGGCTACGGCCTGGTGCACCTGGTCGTCGGCCTGCTCAAATCCGACCAGTTCTTCTTTCCGGTCGTGATCCGGCCACCGACCTACGCCTGGGCCGGCATCGCGGTGTTGGCCTCGGGCGTGGCCAGCGCGCTGGTCGTGCGCCGGCGCATCGACCGGCTCGACATGGTTGCGGCGCTGAAGACACGTGAATGACGCCATGAAAAAACGCAACCTGATCTTTTCCGTCGCCGCCGCCGTGGCGGTGGCCGCGGCACTGGCCTGGGCTTTTGCCCCGCGGCCGGTGGAAGTGGAAGTCGCCACGGCCGGCGCCGGCCCGTTCGAAGTCACGATCGACGAGGACGCGCAAGACGCGCGTGGCCGACCGCTACATCGTCTCGGCGCCGCTGGCCGGGCGCGTGGCCCGCCTCGTCCTGCGCGAGGGCGATGCGGTCGAGGCCGGCGCGGTCGTGGCCACGCTGACGCCGGTGCTCTCGCCGCTGCTCGACGAACGCAGCACGCGCGAAGCAGCGGCGCGCGTCGAAGGGGCGCAGGCGCAACTGGCGCGTGCAGGCGTGCGCATCGAACGCGCGCGCGTTGGCGTGGAGCAGGCGCGCATCGAACTCAAGCGCAGCGAACAATTGGCCGGCAGCGGCTTCATTGCGCCGACCAAACTCGACAGCGACCGCCTGGCGCTGCAGGCGGCGACCAAGGACCAGGAAACCGCAGTGCAGGAGCGCCGCATCGCCGAACATGAGCTGGAACAGGCTCGCGCGGCCTTGTCGGCATTGCGCCAACCTGCCGCCAGCGGCAGCCGCACCTTTGCCGTGCGCTCGCCGGTGGCCGGCCAGGTGCTGCGCATCGTGCAGCAAAGCGAAGGCACGGTCGCGATCGGCACGCCGCTGGTCGAGGTGGGCAATACCGGGCAGCTCGAGATCGTCGCCGAACTGCTGACCACCGATGCGCTGCGTGCGGTGCCGGGCACGCCGGTGCGCATCGAGCGCTGGGGCGGTGCAGGTCTGCTCGAAGGGCGTGTGCGCCGCGTCGAGCCGGGGGCGTTCACCAAGGTCTCGGCGCTCGGCGTCGAAGAACAGCGCGTCAACGTCATCATCGACCTGACGAGCCCGCGCGAGCAGTGGCAGGCACTCGGCGACGGCTTTCGCGTCGGTGTGCGCATCGTCGCCATGTCGGCCGACAACGCGCTGCAGGTGCCGGCGAGCGCGGTCTTCCCGGTGCCGGGCGAAGCCGATCAGATGGCCGTGTTCATGATCGACAACGGCCGCGCGAAACTGACGCCGGTCACGCTGCAGGCGCGCAACGGCAGCATGGCCTGGATCGGCAAGGGCCTGGCCTCCGGCACCCAGGTGATCATCTACCCGCCGTCCACGGTGAAGGACGGCGTGCGGGTGCGCGAGCGCAAGGTCTGAGCGCCCGACACTTGACTCAGCCGTGGATGCCGGCATCAGGCAACTGGCTCATCAAGCAACTGCCACAACGCCCCAGGCCGGCGATGGCGAGGATCCTGCCTTTCTGGAATCGCTGCCCTTGCACCAGGCTCAATGGGTGATCAGCAGCCTGCCCTTGTGGGACGCCAATCGCGCGCTGCTGCATGCGCTCGAGGAGGTAGGCTATGCGGGGCAGGTGGCGGCGCTGGCGCGCGACCCGGTCCATCGACGGCAGCTTGAAGCGGCCGGGGTGGCGCGGGTGTTGAACCCGTTCGACGATGCCGCCGATCAAGCCGCGCGCAGCCTGCACGCCGAGATCCGATCGAAGGAGAAGACCGCATGACCGCACTGAAGACCCTGTTGGCCGCGACCGACTTTTCGAGTCCGTCGCGGCAGGCCGCCGATCGGGCCGCAAGACTTGCCAAGACGGCGGGGGCGCGGCTGCGACTGGTGCACGCACTCAGTGGTGGCGCTTTGGCCCGGTTGCAGCAATGGATGGGATGGGACAGCGTCATCGAACAGGCCTTCATCGAAAAGACCCGGCAGGCGCTGGACGAGTTGGCCGCAGAACTGAGCGCGGCACGCGGTGTGGCCGTCGAGTCGGCCCTGGTCCATGGTGCAGTGCTGGAGGAAATCACGCGCCAGGCCGAGGAGATGGATGCCGACCTCGTGGTGTTGGGCGCCCTGGGCGCAGATTTCATGCGGCGCTTCATGCTGGGCTCCACCGCCGAGCGGCTGCTGCGCAAGTCGAAAACCCCGATGCTGGTCGTCAAGCAGCGGGCCCATGAACCCTATCGCCGGGTGCTGGTGGCGGTGGACTGCGCCGTATGGTCCGCCCCTTTGCTCGACCTGGCGCGCAGCGTGGCGCCGGGTGCCCACCTGGTGCTGTTGAACGCCTACGACGTGCCCTTCGAAGGCAAGCTGCGATTCGCCAGCGTGCCTGACGCCACGATCGAGAAGTTTCGCGTGCAGTCCCGGCAGGCCGCCACCGATCAGCTCCATGCGCTGGCTGCGGACGCCGGTCTCAAGCCGACCGACTGGACGCCATGCATCGCATACGCCGATGCTTCACTGGCCATCGTCGAGCAGGAGCAGGAACTGGACTGCGACCTGATCGTCATCGGCAAGCACGGCCAGAACATGGCCGAAGAACTGCTGCTCGGCAGTGTCACCAAGCATGTGCTGGTCGAGTCTGCGGGCGACGTGCTGGTGTCGACTGCGAAACGACCTTGATGCACCCAGGCCACCGGATGGCGCCGGCCGACCCCACAGGTACGCGCGCCCCTGCCGCACCGTCCTCGCGTTCGCTACGCAAGATCCAGTTCGGCGTAGCGGCGGAAGATGCCTTGCTCGTTGAACGGGATGCGTCGTTCGCTGCGCAGGTACGCTGCCACCTTGGGCAACGCGGCGACGCGGTCGTGCAGCGCCACGACGGCCGGGGTCTTGGCCAGCACCTTGGCCGCGGCCTTCGGGAATGCGTAGCGCAGGCCTTCGACCAGCTGGAACAACGACAGGTCGGCATAGCTCAGCCTGCCGCCCACCAGGTGCCGCGAACCCGCCGCGTTGCGTGCCAGGATGCTTTCGAACCATTGCATGTACTTGGGCATGCGGGCGCGGCAGAAGTCCTTGGCGCGCCGCAGCGCTTCGGGCTTCTGGTCTTCGTAGTACAGGCTGCCGGCGATCGGATGGTGCGTGTCGTGCGCTTCGGTCACGATGTCGGCGATGGTCAGCTGGATCTGATGCGTCCAGATGCGCGCCGTCTCGCTGCGCGCCACCAGCTTCAGCGCCGGCGCAAGGTAGAGCAGGATGGCCGCCGATTGCCCGACGACCACGCGGCCGTCCTTCAGGAACGGTGGCGCGAAAGGCGGATGCGCCAGCGACTCGTCTTCCAGGCAACGCAGCATCGCCGCTGTGCCCTGACCCGAAGCGTCGTCGCCGCGCGCGACGTCGACATACGCTGCAGCGGCCGCTTCGAGCGCCAACCGCACGAACTCACCGCGGCCCTGGATCGTGGGCCAGTAGTGCAGTTCAAAAGCCATGCGCAGAAACCAATTCTTGTCGGCCGACCGCAGCGCGGCCCGCAGAAGTAGAGACGGTCAAGCGAACGTCGCCAACAACGCTTTCAACGCCTCGGCGGTGGGCCCCGGGTCCGCGCTGGCGACGGCCACCACCGAGCGGCCGGTGATGACATAGGCGTGACCGGGCGCGAAATCATCTGCCGCCTGCACTTCCAGCGCGGTATCGAACAAGCGGCACCAGTGGTCGCCCTCGGGTGGCGGCGGCAGCGTGAACTCGACGCCGTCGTGCCAGCCGTTGAAGACCAGCAGCACGGTGGCGTCGGTGCCGGGCCGCGGAATCGACGACACCGGCGCGGTGCCGTCAAGCAGCATGCCGAAGCAGCGCGTGTGGGCATCGGTCCAATGGCCGGCCGTCATCTCGATGCCGTCGGGCGCCAGCCAGGTCAGGTCCTTGACGCCGAGATCCGCGTTGACCGTGCCGGTCAGGAAGCGATTGCGGCGCAGCACCGGCAAGGCCTTGCGCAGGCTGCAGCAGCCGCTTGACGAAGCGCGTCAGCGCCGCGCCGCGCTGCGTCGATGCCCTGCCCAGTCGACCCAGGAGATCTCGTTGTCCTGGCAGTAGGCGTTGTTGTTGCCCTGCTGCGTGCGGCCGAACTCGTCGCCGGCCAGCAGCATCGGCGTGCCCTGCGACAGCAGCAGCGTGGCCAGCAGGTTGCGCTGCTGGCGCGCGCGCAGCGCGAGCACGGCCTCGTCGTCGGTCGGGCCTTCGGCGCCGCAGTTCCACGAGCGGTTGTCGGAGTGGCCGTCGCGGTTGTCTTCGCCGTTGGCCTCGTTGTGCTTGTCGTTGTAGCTGACCAGGTCGGCGAGCGTGAAGCCGTCGTGCGCGGTCAGGAAGTTGACGCTGGCCCAGGGCCGCCGGCCGCGCTGGTTGAACAGGTCGCCGCTGGCCGTCAGGCATCTGCGCCAGTGCCGGCACCAGGCCCTCGTCGCCTTTCCAGAAGGCGCGCACGGTGTCGCGATAGCGGTCGTTCCACTCGGCCCAGCCGGGCGGAAAGCTGCTGAACTGGTAGCCGCCGGGGCCGCAGTCCCAGGGCTCGGCGATCAGCTTCACGCTCGACAGCACCGGGTCCTGCCGGCAGCTGTCGAGAAAGCCGCCGCCTTCGTCGAAGCCGTACGGCTCGCGCGCCAGGATCGGCGCCAGGTCGAAGCGGAAGCCGTCGACGTGCATCTCGGTGACCCAGTAGCGCAGGCTGTCGGTCACCATCTGCAGCACGCGCGGATGGCTCAGGTTGACGGTGTTGCCGGTGCCGGTGTCGTTGATGTAGTAGCGCGGCTCGTCGGGCATCAGCCGGTAGTAGCTGGCGTTGTCGATGCCCTTGAAGCACAGCGTCGGGCCCGAGCTCGTTGCCTTCGGGGGTGTGGTTGTAGACCACGTCGAGGATCACCTCGAGCCCGTGCTGGTGGAAGCGGTCGACCATGGCCTTGAACTCGTCGATGCTGGGCTCGCGACTGGTAGCGCGGGTGCAGCGCGAAGAAGCCGATCGTGTCGTAGCCCCAGAAGTTCTTCAGCCCCTTTTCGAGCAGGAAGGACTGGTCGACGAACATCTGGATCGGCAGCAGCTCGACGCTGGTGACGCCGAGCTCGCGGATGTGGCGCAAGACCTCGTCGTGGGCCAGGCCGGCGAAGGTGCCGCGCTGGTGTTCGGGCACGGCCGGATGGCGCATCGTGAAGCCGCGCACATGGGTCTCGTAGAGCACCGTCTGGTCCCAGGGCACGCGCACGTTGCGCGGCTGCTTCCAATCGAAGCGCGAATCGACGACCACGCACTTGGGCATCAGGTGGGCGCTGTCGCGCTCGTCGAAGCTGAGGTCGGCGTCGGGGTGGCCGACGGTGTAGCCGAACAGTTCGGGGCCCCACTTCAGCGCGCCGACATGCGCCTTGGCGTACGGGTCGAGCAGCAGCTTGTTGGGGTTGAAGCGGTGGCCCTTCTCCGGCTCGTAGGCGCCGTGCACGCGGTAGCCGTAGCGCGCGCCGGGCTTGCAGCCCCGGCACGAAACCATGCCAGACCTCGTCGGTGTACTCGGGCAGCGCGACGCGCGCGATCTCGCGTTCGCCGGCGTCGTCGAAGATGCAGACATCGACCCGCGTCGCATGCGCAGAGAACAACGCGAAGTTGACGCCATGCTCGCTCGGCGTTGCACCGCGGGGATGGGACGCACCTTCTTCCAGTGACTCGGATTCGAACATGGCTTCTTTCACCGGCGGTTGGTCCTCCGGTATGCGACATCGGGCAGCCGCGTGCAGTGCATGTGCCTGCGCGCAGCCCTGCATTGTGCCCGTGCCGGCCCATGGTGCGCCCGCCGTCCCGCGCGCCGTCGATGGTCGGCGTGCTGCCCGCAACTTGGTATCCCACGTTCGACAGTCGTGCCCAGCGGGTCATACGCTTGCCTGAACCTTGAACTCGTAACCCAGAACTGTTCAGACTCGACGTCGATGGCAGGCAATTCGCTCGCCGTGAGGCCGTCATGCGGCGGCCGCGCCCTCCTCGCCGATCACCAGTTGCGTGTCGCTCGCATAGCGGTACGGCGGCACTTCGAGGTTCGTCGGCGCGGGCTTGTTCTTGTACACGCGGCCGGCGCCGTCGAAGGTCGAGCCGTGGCAGGGGCAGAAGAAACCACCCGGCCAGTCGGACGGCAGGCTCGGGTTGGTGCTGCCCTGCGGCATGGCGGTCGGCGAACAACCGAGATGCGTGCAGATGCCGACGACAACGAAGACGTCTTCGCGGATGGCCCGCGCAGGGTTCGCGGCATAGTCGGGTTGTTGCGCCGCCTTCGACTGCGGATCCACCAGCTGCTCGTCGTGGCCCTGCAGCGCGGACAGCATCTGCGGCGTGCGCCGCACCACCCACACCGGCTTGCCTCGCCACTCCACGGTCTTGATGTCGCCGGGCGCCAGGCCGCCGATGTCCACCTGCACCGGTCCGCCGGCGGCCTTGGCGCGCTCGCTCGGCGCGAAGCTGGCGACAAAAGGCACCGCGGTGCCGACCGCGGCCACACTGCCGGCAGCGCCGGTGAGCATCAGCCAGCGACGGCGCTCGTCGGCGTTGTCTTCCGGGATCGCGGCGGCACCGCCTGGTGTTGTCGATATCACGTCATTCTCCTTTGGGTTGCTGCAGCGCTGGGGCTGCTCGGGTGGGTGTGGTCTGACCCACGACGAACGGACCTGCAGATCGCGCTGCGAACCACGCCATGCCGATCCAGAACGCACATCGCAGCGACATTGCCGCCACCGTGCGCACCTCGTAGGCACCGCCCAGCGCCATGTGCACGCCGAACGCGGCAAAGACCAGCACGCTGGCCACGGCGATGGCGGCCGACAGCCGCGTGGCCCACGATTGCCGCAGCCACAGGCCGAGGCCTGCGGCGATGTAGGCCACGCCGGCAGCGCTGTTGAACCACAGCACCCAGGGCACAACGGCGCCCGCGGCCTGCCGTGCCGCATCGCCGCCGAACAGCACCCGCCCGCCCGAGATGACCGTTGCCACGCCAAACACCATGGCCACCAGGGCGGCGGCACGCAGCAACGCGGCGGAGCGTGGCGATGTCGTCGTCATCGGCTTCTGCTCGATCAGACCTGGGTCATGCAGTGGGTCGGTCATGTCGCGGCGAAGACTTCGGCACCGCTGGCATCGACGACCCGAACACCGACCGGGATGCCTCGGCGAACGCTCTCGGTGACGACACAGAAGTCCTCGAATTGGGTCAGGCAACGGTCGATGTGTTTCACGGCCGACGCCTCGTCGGCAAGCGCGATCGTGACGTCGAGGCGGTCGATGCGCAGGCGGCCCTGGTCGTTGCGCGCCAACGTGCCGTGCACCTTCGTGCGCAGCGGCCGGATCGACTGCTTGAACTTGCCGGCCAGGCAGAAGACCAGGCTGGCCGACAGGCAGTTGGCCACCGCAGCGCCGATCAGCCGCGCCGCGTTGGGTCCCTTGTCGCCGCCCAGCGGCGCCGGCTCGTCGAGCAGCAACTCGGCGAACTGCGTGTTGTCGAACCTGACCTTGAACTCGTAGCCCGAGAGCTGTTCGAGTTCGAGATCGAAGGCGAGTGATTCGCTCATCAGACTACACCTTGGCCAGCGCCTGCTCGATCAGGCCGCGCACCTCGCCGGCGAGGTCGGCAATGCCGGGCTGGTCGACCAGCGTCAGCACCGCGTTCGGGTCCATTGCCTCGACGCGCACCGCGCCGCTGTCGTCCTGGCGCACCACCACGTTGCAGGGCAGCAGCGCACCGATCTGCGGCTCGGCGGCGATGGCGCGGCTGGCGAGTTTCGGATTGCAGGCGCCGAGGATGCGGTACGGCGCCATATCCAGGTCGAGCTTCTTCTTCATCGTCGCCTGCACGTCGATCTCGGTCAGCACGCCGAAGCCGACCTTGGCCAGTTCCTCGGTGACCCGCTGCACTGCCGCGTCGAATGGCAAATCAACGGTCTTGCCGAAGCTGTAGCGCGTATCTCCACTTTTCATTTCGTTGTCTCCAGTCTTTCAATGCCCAATGCCTTGAGGACGATCTTTTCGTAGATCGGCTCGCTGCTGCCGGTCTTCATCTTGTGGATGAAGTACTTCTCGAAGGCGATTTTGGCCAGATGCACCCACTTGCCCTTCTTGAACCAGTTGACGTTGCGTGGCGGAATCTGCGGCAGCGCCACGAAGGCCGCACCGGTGTCGCCCATGTCGGCCAGGCAGATGGCGTTCCACGTCGCCTTGGCGTCGGCCGGCTTGCCGGCCAGCTCGGCGGCGATGTTCTGCACGATCGCGCTGACCATGGTCTCGATCATGTAGCCGGTCTTCGGTGCGCCGGTGGGCACCGGGGTCGCTTCGACCGGTGGGATCGCGACGCAGACGCCGGCCGAGAAGATGTTCTTGTACTTCTTGCTGCGCTGGTGTTCGTCGATCAGCACGAAGCCGCGCGGGTTGCACAGGCCTTCGACTTGTGCCACTGCGTCGACACCCTTGAACGCCGGCAGCATCATCGAGTACGCGAACGGCAGTTCGTGTTCCTTCTTCGGCTGGCCCTGCTCGTCCATTTCGGTGACGAACATCTTGCCGGCCTCGACACGCGTGACCTTGGCGTTGGTGATCCACTTGGCGTCGATGCCGCGCAACTCGGACTCCAGCATCGACTTCGAATCGCCGACCCCACCCAGGCCGAGGTGGCCGATGTAGGGCTCGCTGGTGACGAAGGTCAGCGGCACCTTGTGGCGCAGTTTGCGGCGCTGCAGATCCTTGTTGAAGATGAATGCGAACTCGTAGGCCGGGCCGAAGCAGGATGCGCCCGGCATGGCGCCGATGATCGCCGGACCCGGCTGCTCGATGAACTTGCGGTACGCGCCCCAGGCGTGCTCGGCATGGTCGTAGGTGCAGATCGACAGCGTGTGCGCGTCGGGGCCGGCGCCCGGCACTTCGTCGAAGGCGAGCTTGGGGCCCGTGGTCAACACGAGGTAGTCGTAGGCCAGGCGGGTGCCATCGGCGAGTTCGAGTGCGTTGCCTTCGGCGTCGATGCGCTGCACGCGTTGGCCGACGAACTCGATGCCCTTCTTTTCCAGGTGCGGACGGATCGGAAAACTCACCTGTTCGCGCTCACGCCAACCCACCGCCACCCAGGGGTTCGACGGCACGAACTGGAAATCGGGCAGTGCGTTGACGACGGTGATGCGGTGTGACCGGTCGAGCGCGTCACGCAATTCATAGGCTGCCGGCATGCCGCCGGTGCCGGCGCCGACGATGACGATGTGGGACATGGCATCTCTCCTGTTGAGGGTTGTCAATGAGCGACCATCAGTTGCTCGCGCAGCCAGCGCAGCAGATCGTTGGCGCCGACTGCGCCCATGCGTCGCGCCACCTCCTGGCCGCCGCGATACAGCACCAGCGTCGGGATGCTGCGGATGCGGTTGCCGACACTGGCCTGCGGGTTGGCATCCGTCTCGACCTTGGCGAAGCGCACATGCGGCATCTGCGCGGCGGCCTGCTCGAACTGCGGCGCCATCATCTTGCAGGGGCCACACCACTCGGCCCAGAAGTCGACGAGCACCGGCAACTCGGTGCGTTCGATGAATTTGGGGAACAGCGCATCGTTCAACGCCACGGGCTTGGCCGACATCAGGTCGGCCTTGCAGTTCCCGCAGGTCGGTGCGCTGTCGAGGTGCGCTTCGGCGACGCGATTGGTGGTGCCGCAGGCAGGGCAGACCAGATGCATCTCACACCCCCCGCGGTGCACCGAGCTTGCGCACGATGTTTTCCATCAGGCACCACTGGGTGAAGCCGCTTTGCAGCAGGTTGAGGCCGACGAAGGCGGTGAAGGCCAGCCACCACATGCTGTGGAACAGCGGGCTGCCCGGAATGCCGAGCGCCAGCGACAGCAGGATGAATGCGCCGGCGACGACGCGGACGATTTGCCAGGAACTCATGTCGTGACTCCTTCTGGAAGTGATGATTCAGATGCGGGCGCCGCGTCGTCGCGCAAGAGGGCTTGCAAGCGATGGCGGTAGGCCATGTAGTAGAGGATCGGGATGACGACCAGCGTCAGCAGCGTCGAGACGAAGATGCCGAAGACCAGCGAGATCGCCAGGCCGTTGAAGATCGGGTCGTCGAGGATGAAAAACGCGCCGAGCATCGCGGCCAGCCCGGTCAGCACGATCGGCTGCGCGCGCGCGATCGCGGCCTGCACCACCGCTCGCTCGAAAGCAACGCCGGCCCTCACCTGCAGGTTGATGAAGTCGACGAGCAGGATCGAGTTGCGCACGATGATGCCGGCCAGCGCGATCATGCCGATCATGCTGGTGGCGGTGTACTGCGCACCCAATAGTGCGTGGCCGGGCATCACGCCGATGATGGTCAGCGGGATCGGCGCCATGATGATGAGCGGGGTCAAGTACGAGCCGAATTGCGCCACCACCAGCAGGTAGATCAGGATCAGCCCGACGGCGTACGCGGCGCCCATGTCGCGAAAGGTCTCGTAGGTGATCTGCGATTCGCCGTCCCACTTGATGGCGTAGCCGCGGTACGGATCGCTGGGCTGGGCGATGAAGTGCTCGCCCTCGCCCAGCGTGCCGCCGCCGGGTGTGGCGATGGCGCCGATGGCCGAACGCATCCGGAACATGCCGTACAGCGGGCTGTCGAGTTTTCCGGCCATGTCGCCGACGACATAGTTCACCGGCAACAGGTCCTTGTGATAAATCGGCTGCTCGCGCACGGTGTCGCTGAGCGTCACCAGCTCGCGGATCGGCACCAGCTTGCCGGCAGCCGAGCGCACGGCCAGCGTGAGCAGCGCATCGAGGTCGCCGTGGCGCTCGGGCGGCAGCTGCAGCACGGCCGCAGCGGGGTACTTGGATTCGTCGTGCAGGTAGGCCGTGGCCTCGCCGGCCAGGCCGGCGCGCAGCGTGGTCACGATGGCCTGCTGCGGCACGCCCAGCATCGCCGCCTTGCGCCGGTCCACCACCAGCAACGTCTTCGGCGCCGCGGCGATCGACGAGTCGTCGACATCGACCACACCGGGGGTCTGCTCGAACACCTTGCGCACCGCGCGCGCCACCTGCTGCCGGCCCGCGGCTTCGGGGCCGTAGATCTCGGCGACGATCGGCGAGAGCACCGGCGGACCCGGCGGCACCTCGACCACCTTGACATTGGCGCCGTGGCGCGCACCGATGGCCTGCAGCGCCGGTCGCTCGCGTGTGGCGATGGCGTGGCTCTTTGCGCTGCGGGCGTGCTTGTCGACCAGGTTGACCTGCAGGTCGCCGACCTCGCCGCCGCTCCTCAGGTAGTACTGCCGCACCAGGCCGTTGAAATTGATCGGCGCCGCGGTGCCGGCATAGGCCTGGTAGTCGGTGACCTCGGGCACGCCGGCCAGGTGCGCGCCGAGTTCATGCAACACCGCGGCCGTGCGCTCCACGGGTGTGCCGGCCGGCATGTCGACGATGACCTGGAACTCCGACTTGTTGTCGAACGGCAGCATCTTCAGCAGCACCAGGCCGGTGGCCGGCAGCGCCAGCGAGATCAGGATCGCAACGGCCACGCCCACGCCGAGCCAGCGGCGGTTGGTCTTGCCGCGCCGGACATCGAGCAGCGGCGCGAACACGCGCTCGAACAGCGGCGCGATGCGCGCCGCCAGGCCGTGCGGCTTGCCGTCGTCGTTGTCATCTCCACGATGCGGCAGCGCCTTCAACCACAGCCGCGCCAGCCAGGGCGTGACGACGAAAGCGATGGCCAGCGACAACAGCATGCCCATGCTGGCGTTGATGGGGATCGGGCTCATGTACGGGCCCATCAGACCGCTGACGAAGGCCATCGGCAACAGCGCCGCGATCACGGTCAGCGTGGCCAGGATGGTCGGCCCGCCGACTTCATCGACGGCCGCGGGGATCAACTGCAGCAGCGGCTTGCCGGGTTCGAGCGCCATGTGGCGGTGGATGTTCTCGACGACGACGATGGCGTCGTCGACCAGGATGCCGATCGAGAAGATCAGCGCGAACAGCGAGACGCGGTTCAGCGTGAAGCCCCAGGCCCATGATGCGAACAGCGTCACCGTCAGCGTCAGGATCACCGCCGCGCCGACGATCGCCGCCTCACGGCGGCCGAGCGCGATGAACACCAGCGCAACCACCGAGGCGGTGGCGAACAGCAGCTTCTGGATCAGCTTGTTGGCCTTGTCGTTGGCCGAGGCGCCGTAATTGCGCGTCACGGCCACCTGCACGTCGGCCGGCACGACCGTGTTGTGCAGCGAGTCGATGCGCTTGACCACCGCATCGGCCACGGCAATCGCGTTTTCGCCGGGCTTCTTGGTGATGGCGATGGTGACTGCCGGGTATTCGGCCGGCTGCTGGCCGGCAACACCATGCCAGACGTAGCGCGACGGCACCAGCGGCCCATCGACGACCTCGGCGACATCGGACAGGAACACCGGCTTGCCCCCCGCCGACGAGTTGGTGACACCGACCACGAGTTCACCGACCTCGCGCGCGCTCTTCATGAACGGCCCCGATTCGAGCGCCACCGAACGATTGCCGGCAATCAGCTCGCCGACCGGCGCGCCGAGGTTGGCCGACAGCAGCACCGCGCGCAGATCGGCCACGGTGACGCCGCTGCCGGCCAGCCGCGCCGGGTCGATCTGCACGCGCACGCCGCGGCCCGGCCCGCCGATCGTCGTCACCTCGCGCGTGCCGGGCACACGCTTCAGGTCCGCTTCGACGCTGTGCGCGACGCGCTCCAGGTCATAGGCGCCGGCGCTCGTGCTGAACAAGGTCAGCGCGACGATCGGCACGTCGTCGATGCCCTTGGGCTTGACGATCGGTGCGCCGACACCCAAACCCTGCGGCAACCAGTCGGCATTGGCGTTGACCGTGTCGTACAGGCGCACCAACGCCTCGATCCGGGCCACGCCGACCTTGAACTGCACCGTGATCACGGCCAAGCCGGGGCGTGACACCGACGTCACATGCTCGGTGCCGGCGATCTGGGCCAGTACCTGTTCGGCCGGCCCGGCCACCATCTGCTCGACGTCCTTGGCGCTGCCGCCAGGAAACGGGATCAGCACATTGGCCATCGTGACGTTGATCTGCGGCTCTTCCTCGCGCGGCGTCACCAACACCGCAAACACTCCCAGCAGCAGACCGACCAGCGCCAGCAGCGGCGTGATCTGCGCGCTCTGGAAGTAGGCGGCGATGCGACCGGAGATGCCGAGCTTGGGGGTGACGTTCACGGGCAGCTCACTTGGCCTGAGCGGTCATGCGCGCGGCAGCTTGCGCGTCAACAGCCACACGCTCGCCGGCGGTCAGGCCCGACAGGATCTCGACCTGCGTACCGTCGCTGCGGCCCAGGCGCACCTGGCGCAGCAACGGCCGGCCATCGGCATCGAGCACATAGAGGCCAGTCATCTCGGAGCGGCGCACGACGGCTTGCGCCGGCACCCAGGGGCTGGCTTGTGCAGTCACGGCCGGCAGCCACAGGCGCGCGAACTGGCCGGGCATCGCGCCCGTGAGGTCCGCGGCCAGTTCGGCGCGCAGCGTCACCGTGTGCGTGGCCAGGTCGGCAGCCGGCAGCACCTGCACACGCGTCGGCGTCTGCAGACGCTGCGCGGCGCTGGGCAACGATGGGATCTCTGCCTGCACCGCTTTGCCGTCACCGACCGATGCGACCGCCGATTGCGGCACCGCCGCGCTGACGCGCAGCGCCGCCGGATCGAACAACGTGGCCAGCGCACGGCCCGGCAACGCCATCTCGCCGAGCGTGACGGGAACGTCGGAGACCACGCCGGCATACGGCGCGCGAACGACAAAGAAGCCGGATTGCGTGCGCACCGCACCGGCGGTGGCCAGTTGCGCTGCGGCCTGCGCCTGCGCGGCCTTGAACTCGGCCTCGGCACGGTCGAGCGCCGCGGCGCTGATGAACTTGTCGGCCGCCAATTGCTTCTGGCGCGCGAACTCCTTGGCCGCCACGTCCTGCGCCGCCCGCGCCGCGCGCACTTGCGCGTCGCTGGCCGCAGCGCCCTGCTCGGCCGCGCGCGCGTCGAGTCGCATCAGCAACTGTCCGGCGGCCACAGGGTCGCCGGCCTTGACCTTGAGTTCGACCACGGCGCCGCTGACCTGGGCGGCGATCACGGTCTGGCGCACCGCCTCGACGACACCGTCGTAGGCCGTCTGCGCGCCTTGCGGCGCTCTGCCCGCAGCCACGGTCGCCAGTTCGCCGGCTGCCACCGCGGCCGGCCCGAGCAGCCCTGCCAGGGCCACCGCCGCGAGCCGCAGGCTCCAGGGCGAAATCAATCTCATGCGGTACACCTCGTGTTGCTTGTCCTGCCCGACGCCACCGCCGGAATGGACAACGGCCTCGAATGCGTCTATTATTTGCGCAATCACGCAATAATGCAAGTAGCTAATCAAGCATTCAACTGAAACAACGGGCGGCTTCAGGCATCATGTCGAACCCAACACAGCCCACCTGTACGCGCATGGAAAAACTGTCCGCCGAAGGCCTGGTGCAGGTGGCTGCCTATTTTCAGGCGCTGTCCGAGCCGGCACGCTTGCGCTTGCTCAACCTGCTGCGCGGCGGCGAACGCAGCGTCGGCGAATTGGCCGAGGCCACGGGCTACAGCGCGGCCAATGTGTCGCGTCACCTGGCGCTGCTGGCCCAGCACGGGCTGCTGGCGCGCGAGGTCCGCGGCACCAGCGTCTTCTATGCCATTGCCGACCCGGCGGTCTACGAACTGTGCAACCTGGTCTGCGACAACCTGGCGCGGCGCTTCGAGCGCACGGCGCCGCAGCGCGCGGCGTTTGCGTCCACGGCACGCCGGCGCCGCATCGGCACGCAACGCTGAGCCGCGCCGGCGGGGCCTCGCCTCAGGGCGGGTCGCTCACGGCGGGTCGACTTCGCGCTTGACGCGCTCCAGCGTCCTCGACACTGCGGACGCGTCGGCCGGCGTCAGACCGCCATGTGTGCGCAACGTCACTTCGAGCGCGCGGCCGGTTTTCTTGCCCGTCAACACGCCGTCGCGCCAGCCTAGCGCTTGGCGAGCAAAGCTGGCCGCCGTGCCATGACAACCCGCGCAATGCTGGTTGAACAGCGGCTCGGTCGTCACCTGGGCGGCCAGCATCGCCGTCACCGGTGCCACCAGGTCCGGCGTCAGGTAATGGTTGTTGAGGAAGGACTGCAGCGCAGTCGCCTGTTCATGGTGCTTGCCGAGCAACAAGCCCTGCTCCACGCGCAGGGTACGGCGCGCGAACGCTCCGGCATGGCCGTGGCAGGTGGCGCAGCGGTTGTCCCAATAGGCGTGCAGATCCTGATCCGTCGGCGCGCCGGCGGCCAGCGCTGCGGCTGCCCAGGACAAGACAAGGACCCATGAGAATCTGGACATGCAAAAAGTCTAGGCCCGCGCCAGGCGCCGGCCTTGAGGCCGCGCAATGCGTTTGCTTGCCGGCGCGGTCCGGGGCCTGCGTCACAGAAAGGATTTCAGGCGCTTGCGGTCGATCTCGCGCACCGTCTGTGCGGCCAGCGCGGTCAGCGTCGCTGCCGCCTGCGGCGTGGCGATGTCGATGCCGAGCCCGGCCGCGGCAGGCCATGGCGCATCCAGGCGCAGGTAGCGCGTACCGAGCCGGTCTTCCATCATCGCCTGCACATGCTGCTGCTGGACCGCGATCAGCGTCAGGATCAATCGGCCGTCGGACAGCCAGCCGACCGCGCCGGCCTCGGCATCGATACCCTCGGCCGGCTGGTAGCCGACAGTGGCCGTGCCGATCGACAACATGCGCACGCGCGCAATGTCGATGCCCATGAAATGCTCGGTCTCGTGCAGCGCCACCTGATCCGGCGCCACCGCGAACAGACCGCCATCGGCGTACAACGCACCGTCGATGGCCACCGATGGAAAGTACGCCGGCGCCGCGCTGGCGGCAAGCACGGCATCGGCCACACGCACGTTCTCGTCACCGCGCGAGGCCTGGGCATGCGGCGTCTTGAAGACCTTGGTCAGGCTGCGCGTGATGTTGACGGCAGGCAGCAGCAGCGGATGCAAGGCTTGCGCGAACGTCGCCGCGCCCAGCCTCTCGTGCAAGGCCTTGCGCAGCGTGTCGTTGTCGTACTTCGGGCCGAGTACCGAACGGCTCAGGTCGAACAAGCGGCCGACCGTACCGCTGGGCTTGGCGCGCGGCGAAAACACGCGCGTGCCCTGCTCGACGAAGAAGCGCACCAACTGCGACAACGGCAACTCGAAGGCCACCACGGCCGCGGTGATGGCGCCCACCGAGGTGCCGGCGATCAGATCGAATCGGCGCCCGATCGGCTCGCCGATCTGCTCTTCGAGCGCCGCCAGCACTGCCGCCGAATACAGACCGAGGTAGCCGCCACCGGACAGCGCGAGGATGCGGAACGATCCGCCGCGCGTCTCGCGCTGACCGAGGCTCACGGCTCCTCGAGGTGCGGCGGCGACTGGCCCTCGGCGGGCTCACCCGTCTCGGCGTCGATCCAGTCGGCGATACCGATCTCGCGCTCGACGTCCTGTACCGACTCGTCTTCGCCGGGTGCTTCTTCGCTGTAGCGGTCGCGGTCGGCCAGCGCGGCCTGCCGCGATTCGAACGGGCCGAACTCGGCGTCGCTGTCGGGGCCGAGCCAGTAGTAGCCGTCAGGGTGTTCGATGATCGCGTCGGCGTCGGTGCTTGCCAGCGACTCGGCAATCACCTTGGCTGCACCACGGGGGCGCAACGGTGGTGGGCGGCGTTTGGTAGCGTTCATGGGCACACACTCTCTCGCATTCCTTGCTCGGGATCAAGACTTGCCGCGCCCGCGCAGGCAGATCGCCCAGCAACACCAGCGCCATCGGCATGCTGCCGCCGACGATATTGCCCGCGATGACCGGCAGATGATTGTGCGCCATGTCGGCGGCGACGCGCGGTGCGCAGGCGTCGGAGCGACATTTCGAGTCCAGCCATCCACTTCACTGCGCAGGGCCCGGACGGCATTGCGGCACCTGCCCGGCCACCAGGTTCGCCGATGGTTTGCTCTCGGCAGCGCCGCCGATGCGATCGATCGTCACGTCGTCGACCGTGATCCTGACGGGCTGCCACGATTGTTCGGGCAGCAGGTACAACGCCACCTGGCCTTTGGCCTTGCGGCTGATGATTTCGTAGGCCTGCACGCTGCGTCCCGGCGCCTCGACGGGCACGGCACCGACGAAGCTGACCCGGTACTCCTTGGCGACGCCGCGTTCGACAACGCGCTGTTTTTCACTCTCACCCGCCGCGCGCTGCTGCGCCAGTGCCATCAACGCCACCTGGAACGACATCGGATCCCAAACCGGCCAGGCGATCTGCGCGACCTTCGCCTGCGCCGAATTACCCAGCACCGTGGTCGCCTTGTTCTGCTGCCAGTCGAAGCGCGTGTGCACGTCATGTGTCGGATCGGACTCGTCGGCATGCACGAACTCCAGCGGCAGCAGCCTCTGGCCGTCGATGCGGATGACGCTGCAATCCCGGAACTTCCGTTCGATCAGGGTCCAGGTGACCGTGGTCTGCATCGTGTAGACGATGAACTCGTCGGACCGCTTGAGTTCGATCCGTGCCTTGGCAGTTGCGGGAATCAGGGCGATGGCCTTGCTGCCTTCGTAATACCCGACGAAGGCGCGCAGGTTGTCGACGACCGGGCTGGCGCCGGCAGCCGACGACAGCGCCATGGAGCACGCAGCAGCCAGCGCGGCATGGTTGAGCGCTGCACGTCGAGCCAGGTTGTTCATCGGCATGCTTTCAAAATTCTTGCAGTCGGGCAACACCCAGACTCGCCAAGCGGCATGATCATCGACATTGAACAGGGGTCAACAGGCCCCTTTGCCGCTGCCTCGGACTTGCGCCAGGTCAATCGCCTGCGCTGGCGCGAACCAGACAATGATTTCATGTCCAAGCAGTCATCCCTCGATCTCGCGTCGCTGCGCCAGAGTTTGAACGAGCGCGTGCAATCCTTGCGCCAGGATCTACGTCGAGACCGCGCCAAACTCGCCGATGACGTCGGCGACCCGCACGTCGTGCTCGATCGCAAGGATCAGGCCGACCTGGTGACCCAGGCCGGTGTCGACGACGCCGAGCTGAGCCGCGACCTGACGGAACTGGCGCAGGTGGAAGCCGCGCTGCAGCGCCTGGACAGCGGCCATTTTGGGCTGTGCCAGGATTGCAGCCAACCGATCGCGCCGGCACGCCTGGCCGCGCAGCCTTGGGCATCGCGCTGCGTGGCCTGCCAGACGCGCTTCGAGAAGCACACACCACGCTCGGCAATGTAACGCCGGGCGCGCCGGCAACTACGAGGGCGGCGTTGACAGCGGCTGCCACAAAGCCCCTGCTTGACGCCGGGTCACCCATGCCGGATTCGATGAACTACGCTCGACACAATCGCCAACCATGAGCATCCGTCATCTCGATTCCCTGTTCGACCCCGCGTCAGTGGCACTGATCGGCGCCAGCGCGCGACCCGGCAGCGTCGGTGCCACGGTGTGGCGCAACCTGCGTGAAGGCGGCTTTGCCGGCCCGCGCTGGGCGGTGAACCCGAAACACAAGGAACTCGACGGGCAGGTCTGCTACCCCGATGTGGCCAGCCTGCCGGCAACGCCTGAACTGGCCGTGATCGCCACGCCGCCGGCCACCGTGCCGGCGCTCATCGCCGCGCTCGGTGAGCGCGGCACGCGTGCGGCCATCGTGCTCACCGCCGGGCTCGACGCGACGCAGAAGCAGGCCATGCTCGACGCGGCGCGACCGCACCTGCTGCGCATCCTCGGCCCCAACAACCTCGGCCTGCTCTCGCCGCATGCCAAGCTCAATGCCAGCTTCGCCCATGCCAATGTGGGCGCAGGCGGCCTGGCCTTCGTCTCTCAATCGGGCGCGCTGGTGACGGCGATGCTCGACTGGGCACGCGGCCGCGACATCGGCTTCTCGCAGTTCGTCTCGCTCGGCGAGCATGCCGACGTCGACTTCGGCGACATGCTCGACTGGCTGGCCAGCGATGCGCGCACACGCTCGATCCTGCTCTACATCGAGTCGATCGAGCAGCCGCGCAAATTCATGTCGGCCGCGCGCGCAGCGGCGCGCAACAAGCCGGTGCTGGTGGTCAAGGCCGGCCGCTCGCCGCAAGGCCAGGCCGCGGCGTCATCGCATACCGGCGCGCTGGCGGGCTCGGACCTGGTCTACGACGCCGCGATCCGGCGCGCCGGCATGCTGCGCGTCGACACGCTCGACGATCTGTTCGTCGCTGCCGAGACGCTGTCGCATGTGCGGCCGCCGACGCCCGGCACCGACCTGGCCGCACTCGAACGCCTGACCATCCTCACCAACGGCGGCGGCGCGGGGGTCATGGCCGCCGACGCCGCGGCGCTGGCCGGCGTGGCGCTGGCGCCGCTGTCGCCCGCATCGCGCAGCGCACTCGACACCACGCTGCCCGCCAACTGGAGCCATGGCAATCCGGTCGACATCATCGGCGATGCGCCGGCCGATCGCTATGTGCGCACGCTGCGCACGCTGCTCGCCGACCCTGCCGCCGGCAGCGTGCTCTTCATCCAGGCGCCCACCGCCATCGTGCCCAGCGCCGACATCGCCGAGGCCTTGCTGCCGCTGGCGCGCGAGGCGCCGGGGCGCCTGCTGAGTTGCTGGCTCGGCGACCCTGCGGTGCTGGCCGCGCGCCAGGCCTTTCACGGCGCCGGCATCGCCACCTACGACACACCCGAGCAGGCGGTGCGCGCGTTCTCGCTGCTCATCACCTACCGGCGCAACCAGGCGCAATTGATGCAGGCCCCGCCGGCGCGCGCTGCCGCGGCCGCGCTCGACATCGAGCGCGTGCGCGCATTGGTCGACAAGGTGCTGGCCGCGGGCCGCGAGTGGCTCACCGAGCCCGAAGCCAAGGACTTGCTGGCTGCGTGCGGCGTGCCGGTGGTGCCGACGCGCGTCACGGCGCCGCAGGCCGCTGCGGCGCTGCTCGCGGCGCAGGCCATCGGCTACCCGGTGGCGCTGAAGATCCTGTCGCCGCAGATCACGCACAAGAGCGATGTCGGCGGCGTCGCGCTCGACCTCGAAGACGCCGCGTCGCTGCGCGAAGCCGTCGCCGCGATGAAGAAGCGCGTCGCCCGGCTGCAACCCGATGCCACCATCGAAGGCTTCACCGTGCAGGCCATGGTGCGGCGGCCGCAGGCCCTCGAGCTGATCGTCGGCGCCAGCATCGACGCGCTGTTCGGCCCGGTGCTGTTGTTCGGCCAGGGCGGCACGTCGGTCGAGGTGGTGGCCGACCGCGCAGTGGCGCTGCCGCCGCTCAACGCCCCGCTGGCCCAGGCGCTGATCGCGCGCACACGCGTCGCACGTCTGTTGGCGGGCTGGCGCGACGTGCCCGCGGCCGACACCGACGCCGTGGCTGCGGTGCTGATGGCGCTGTCGCAACTGCTGGCCGACGAGCCGCGCATCAGCGAGCTCGACATCAACCCGCTGCTCGCCGACGGCAGCGGCGTGATCGCGCTCGACGCCCGCGTGCGCGTCAACGCCGCAGCGCCCGGCGGCGCAGCGCACTTCGCGATCCGCCCCTACCCGTCCGAGCTGGTGGAAACCGTCGACTGGCAAGGCCGCAAGCTGACGTTGCGCCCGATCCGGCCGGAAGACGAAGCACAGCACCTCGAGTTCCTGTCACGCCTGGATCCGATCGACATCCGCATGCGCGTCTTCTACAGCCGGCGCAGCATCGAGCGCAGCGAGCTGGCGCGGCTGACGCAGATCGACTACGAGCGCGAGATGGCCTTCATTGCCACCGCGCCGATCGAGCCCGTCGACGGCGGCGCCAGCGAAGAGACGCTCGGCGTCGTGCGCGCCATCTGCGACCCCGACAACCACGATGCCGAGTTCGGCATCGTCGTCCGGTCGGACCTCAAGGGCAGCGGGCTGGGCCAGCGCCTGATGACCAAGCTCATCAACTGCCTGCGTGCTCGCGGCACGCAGCGCCTCGTGGCCACGGTGCTGCGAGAGAACAAGCGCATGCTGGAGCTGGCACACGAGCTCGGCTTCGTGCACGGCAAACAGCAGCCGGACGACCGCACGGTGGCGATCCACCTGCCCTTGCGCTGACGGCGCGTGCGGCCATCGTCGCCACGAACAGGCCGGCGATGTCCCGCGATTGAGCCAGCGCAGTGCGGGTCTGCTGACTGCTTTTAGGGTCGCGGCATGCGACCCTCCAAGACCCCGATGCAGCAATGGTTGACGCGATGGCTGTGCGTGCTTCTGCTGGCCGTTGCGCCGGCGCTGCCTGCGACCGGCCAGCCGGCCTCCCTGACGACCGTCGCCTCAACCCACTGACGATCCGCGCCCGCCTTGCCGTACCCGCGCTGGCCCGCGCCATCGGCGGCAAGTGGGCGGTTTCGTTTGCGCCCAATCTGGGCGATGCCATCGACATGCCGCGCCTGACCGCACGCCGCTTTCCGCTCGCCCTGCCGTCACACCCCGTCATCCACAGCTATCGGGTCGACATGACCTGGCCGGTCGGCATGTCGATCGACGAGGGCCTGGCGTCGCGGCCTTGGGAGACGCCGCACTTTCAACTGCTGACGACGCGCAACGTCGATGGCACTACCGAAAGCCGCACGATCCAGTTCAAGACCAAGGTCGGCGAGGTCGCGGCCGAAGACATGGTGTCGTTTGCTGCCGATCTGATCATGCTCGAAGCACGGATCGGCGGCCTCATGACGGCATGGGGCAACAGCGCGCCGAGCGCTGCAGAAATGCCGGGTACCGAGCGGCCGTGAGCTACCAGACGCGCACGCGGCCGGTGTCGATGTGCACGAACTGCTCGCGCGCGTAGTAGCCCACGCCGCCGGCACGCCAGGCGCGTGCGGCATCGCGCAGGTCGGCCAGTGCCACGCCTTGCAGGCGCACGTCGAGCGCGCGGCCTTCCATGTGCAGGCTGCGGCGGGCCACGCCGCCGCCGCGCTGTTGCTGCAGGCGCGCGTTGGTGGCGGCGCAGCGGTAGGCCGAAATGATCTCGAAGCTCGCGCCGGTGGCGCCGGCGCCGAGGTCGGATTGCAGCCGGTGCAGCAGGTCGTACAGCCGCGGGTCGATGTGTCCAATCTCGCCGCTGTAGTGGTCGCGCAGGAAGCGGTCGAGCAGCGCCAGCGACTCGTTCACGTAGCGCTCACCGACAGCAAAGGCCAGGCTCAGGCGTTCACGGGTGTGGGTGTGAAAGAGCGACAGTCGCCGTTCGTTGTCGGCACGCGGGGCGCTGTTCGACGCATGGACCGCCGGGGCGACGAAGGGCAGCGCCACGGCAGCCGTGAGTTGCGTGGCCCGGCGCAGCAGGATGCGTCTTGTGGTATGCAAGTGTTGAATCATGGTGTCGGTGGCGTCAAGGCGGGCCGCATGCGCTGCCGCAGCGCAACGTCGAGCAGGCGATCATGCCCGTAGATGTCGTCGAAAAAATGCACCCGGCCGTCCTTGACGAGTGCAGTGCCGTAGGCGATGAGCACCGGTATCGGTGCGGCGAGCTCCATGGTGGACGACTCGGGCTGCGCCATCGCGGCCTCGATGCGGTCCTCGCTCCAGCCGGCATTGCCTTGCAGCGCAAACGCGGCCAGCGCCACCGGCTGCTCGAGGCGGATGCAGCCATGGCTGAAGTCGCGCCGCGCGCGACTGAACAGGCCCACCGACGGCGTGTGATGCAGGTAGATCGACTCGCGGTTGGGGAAGACGAACTTGATGTCGCCCAGCGCATTGCGCGGCCCCGGCCGCTGGCGGATGCGCAGCGTACCGGCGAGCACGGCCTGCAGCTTGGATTCGCTGAGCACCGTATCGGCGCCGTGGGCGCCGACGAACTCGAAGCCTTCGCGCGCCCAATAGGCCGGCTCGCGCCGCAGGCGGGGCACGAGTTCGTTGCGTGCGATCGAGGCCGGCACGTTCCAGTACGGCTTGAACTCGATGCGGCGCAGGTCTTCGCCGATCAGCGGCGTGCGCGTGTCGAGCGCCTTGCCGACGATGACTTTCATCTGCGTCCTGACGACGATGCGCTCGCCCTGCACTTCGTAGGCCCGCAACACGAACTCGGGGATGTTGATGACGATCATGCGCGGGCCTTGCAGCAGCGGCGTCCAGCGCAGGCGTTCGAGCGCGAGTTCGAGCTGGCGTGCGCGCTGCGCCGGCGCGACTTGCAGGGCTGCCCAGGTGGCGCGGCCGATGACAGCGTCGGCATCGAGCCCGTGTCGTTGCTGGAACGCTTGCACGGCTGCGATCATTGCGCCTTCAAAGCGCCTATCGGCGCGCGGCGCGGGCTCGGCGGCCGGCAGGTCGCCGAGCGCAGCGAGTCGCGCCGCCAGCAGCGGCAAGCCGGGCCAGGGCGCGCCGGGCTCGAGTACGTGCGGCAGCGGCGGCAACGCCGTCTGCCATGCCGGGTGGTCGGCCAAGGCCCGATAGCGGGCCAGCGCTTCGCGCAAGCGCTGGTATTGCGGCAGCGCGGGTGCGGCCTGGCGCACAGCGAGTGGCAGATCGTGCATCGCCAGCGCGGCGCGCAATGCGGCTGCGGCGTCGAAGGGCCGACGCGCCGCGGCCATGAAGCGGTGACTGATCTGCGCGGGCGTGACGCGGCCGTCGTGCAGGTCTTGCATGAAGCGCAGCATCGCGGCGCTCAACGCCCGCTCCAGTGCCGCAGCCGTCTCCTGCGTGGGCGGCGCACCCTGCCGGGCGCTGGCGAGCGCGTCCCGCAAGTCGGTCACGTTGTAGTCGCGCGGATCGAGGCCGTGACTGGCCGCATCGGCCAGCAGATCGATCGCGGTCTGAGCCTGCGCACTGGGGCGCGGGCCGTCGAACCACCACCATGATTGCGCAGGCGACGCTGCAGGGACCCACAGCAGGCACGCCAACGACAGGATCCACCGCCGCCGCATGAGGTCGACGAAGAGAGGCAGTCGCTTCAGCATCACAGACGAGCCTAGCCGGGCCACCGCCTTCGGCATTGAGCCGCATCAAGCGCAGGACGTTGGCGGCAGACGTGCACCGGCGGGCTACAGACTCAGCACGAGTTCGCGCACGCCATCCCAGATCACTTGCACGCCCAGGCACAGCAGGATGAACGCCGTCAGGCGCAGAAAGACCACCAGGCCGGCTTCACCCAGCGGCCTCAGCAACTGGACGGCGTAGCGGAAGGCCAGGTACATGATCACGCCGATCGCGCACAGTGCGAGCGCGCCACCGGCGAAGCGCGCCAGCGACACAGGCAATCGTGAATCGTGCAGGGTCACGCCGATCGTGATCGCGGCGGCGATCGACGCCGGCCCGCAACTGATCGGGAAGGTCATCGGATAAAAGGCCTGGCGTTTTGCATGCTCGGGCGTGAAGGCCTCGGCCAGGACCTGCCGGCTGTCGCTCGTCGAGTGGCTGGTGTTCAGAAGCCGCCAGGCGTTGGCTGCCAGCAGCAGGCCGCCGCCGACACGCACGATCGGCAAGGAGATGCCGAAGACATCGAGCACGTAGGAGCCCACCAGCATCGCGCCCACCATCAGCAGCACCATGTTGCCGGCAATGCGACGGGCCAGCACGGCCCGCGTGGCCCGCGTTGCGCCCTCGGTCAGGCCGAGAAACAGCGGCGCCGTCGCCGCCGGGTTGAGGATCGGCAGCAGCGCCGCCAAAACGAACAGGAAGCTCTTGCCGAAGTTCAGCAGCAATGAGGAGGTATCGATGGACATGGGTAGGGGCAACAGCGCGCTCATCGACGTTCGACGATGAACCGGCTCGAGTTCAGGTTGGCCAGGTTGTTCCGGCCGCGTGCCGAGCGCACAGACCGAGCAAGGCGCTTGATCGATCCGATGCGGCGGTCAACAGCTACGCGAAGGTTTGAGTAGCGCAGTGGACAAAAATATGGGCCAGAAGGCCCGTATTGACTTGATTGGTGGCGCAAGCGGACGGGACTCGAACCCGCGACCCCCGGCGTGACAGGCCGGTGCATCAAATGAGCATTCATGCGGCTCGCGGCCAGATCACAATTCCAAAGATCCGCGAAAACAAGGCACGTTTGAGAGGCACAGGCAATGCCAATTCCAAAGGATTCTAGCCTTATGTGCGCCGTTGGCACTGGCCGCAGCGACCAAGCCAGTTCAGGACCCGTCCTCCGTCAGCTCGGCGGCAACAATACTTTCAGAAACGCCCCGATGGCCAGCAACCACGCGACGACACGACCCCATCGCCACGTCGTGAAGTGGTAGCGGTGGTTCGCGAGCAGCGCCGCGAACACGCGCCGCAGCCCCGACACGACCAGGAGCGCCATCGCCAGGGCGACGATGAGTCCACCTGAGCTGGACATTCCTTGCAGCACGCACCAG
This sequence comes from uncultured beta proteobacterium, assembly GCA_963706685.1. Taxonomy (GTDB): domain Bacteria; phylum Pseudomonadota; class Gammaproteobacteria; order Burkholderiales; family Burkholderiaceae_C; genus CADEEN01. Next base: position 54,518 of record CAVPMY010000006.1, on the reverse strand, counting down.
GTCATCGCCGGCCAGGCGATGGCATCGATCAGCGCAAGCCACCGTCGCCCGGGCCAGTACGGCGCATCGGGCGGCGGCGCGCGAGTAAACAGCATCCACATGTAGATTCCCATCGGGGCTGGCGACGCGTGGCGCCGCCCGCCCCATCTTTCAGCTTGCCGCTGGTCGCAACGCCGCCGCAGCCATCGAGTGCCGCGCAACCGGCCGACAGCGGCGTTGACCAGCGCGTCCTTCTTCACACCTTCCACACCGTCGCGCGCCAGTTCGGGCCCAGCCTCTTTCAAGGCCTGGACGCACCGGCCGCCTCGTAGGCCTCGACGCCGACGAAGCGCACCAGCGCACTGCCGGCCGCCTCGACCTCGCCTGCGGTGAGCTTGCGCTTGAGCGCGGCCGGCGACCGGTCCCACTCGCGGGACTCGAACCAGGCGCGCTCCTGCGCCGCGTGGTCGTCGCTGATCGCCAACGCCATCAACTGGTCGAGGTTGATCGTCCGGTCGTTCTCGCGGTACAGAGTGAGCAGCTTCGGCGACACCGCGGCGAGCTTGAGCCGGCGCTGCACCGTCAGCATCGAGACGCCGAAGGCGACCGCCACGTCCTCGATGCCCTTGCCCTCGTCGACCAGCGCCTTGAAGGCCTCGAACTCGTCGACCGGGTGCATCGGCTCGCGCCCGCTGTTCTCGGCGATGCTGACCTCGCGCGCGCGCTCGATCGCGATCAGCTGGCAGGCGACCTCGTGGTCCGTCGGCCAACCTGCCGCGCTCGCTGCAACAGCAGCAGCGCGCGCCGGCGACCGCTCGCCGGCCGAGACGCGCGAAGTCGAGCCGGCGCGACTTGCCGCGGCCGACGACGTGCTCAGTGCACCGCGGCGAGTGCAGCAGCGCCCTGCGAGTCGATGAGCGCTGCCAGTTCCTCGACGCTGGCGTGCGCGGTGGCGCCGCACGTTGTACGGCGAGGCCACCAGGTCCGAGACCTTGACGAGGATCGATTGCGTTCGTGTGTTCCATGATCGTGCTCCATGAAGTGAAGATGAGGGATGCAGTCCGAGACGCCCGCCGTCACGGCGGCACGCCCGAGCGCGGGAGCCGTCCGCGTTTCGACGCCGCACGACAACGGTTCGTAGGAACTGTCGTGCCGCGCTGCTCGCGCCTGCTGCCGCCGCTTGATCGCATGCCCCTTGGCTCCTGGCTTGCCCACCCCTGCTCCAATGCCGAGGGAGCCGTTCGGTGGCTGTTGATCCCTCGGCGCTTGCAGGAGTCGCCGCCGGTGGTGGCGAAGTGATCAGTGCATAGCCGCTGCATCCGCCTTGTCGCATCAGGAATGTGGCGAAGACCGAAGCGCCAGCGCGGCAAGACGCGCCGATCGTGCGGCTCGTCGCGTGGACAACGCCCGCGCGGACCGGATTGGGCAGGTGGCCACGCAGCGCTGCATCGAGGACGCGCGACGCGTGTCGGCAGCCGCGCGCCGTTGATGACGCGCGAGATGGTCGCGACCGACAGGCCCGTGCGCGCGCGAGATCCGCACGCGGCGCGTGCCCGCCTCGGAGCGCTTCGCAGGCCCGGGTTCGCTTTCGACTTTAGGGCCGGACGCGGGTTTCGTCGGCGTGCCATCGGCCCGGCGTGCTGGTCCAGGTTCCCGCGATCACGTCGCCGACCTCGTTCTCGAAGTAGTTGGTGCTCCGGTGATGCGGGTCGCCCTCGACAACACGATCGGGTAGATCGGCCAGGCGCCTGCTTTCGCGCTTGCCGCCGTCATTGCCGAAGTCGATGACCTTGATCGTTATGGTCGTGAGTCCTTGTCGCCGGCGTGTCAGCGGCGCTTGCAGCGCTCGCATGCTGAATCATCGCGCTCAGGCACGAATGCGCTCGCTCTTCGGGTCGTACCAAGGGGCCAGCTGCGCCTGCGCCGCGACGCGCCGGTCGCCGACGCCGATCTCCCAGCGCGTGCCGGCGATCAGCTCGGCGTCGATCGGCTCGGGCAACCTCGCGTAGCCCATGCCGAGCGAGGCCTCGACGCGGTGGCCGTACATGCCCGACGTGATCACGCCGACAGCGCGGCCGTCGGCAAAGATCGGCTCTTCGTGGTACAGCAGTTCGTCGGGCGTGTCGAGCTTGAACTGCAGCAGGCGCTTCGTTGGCACACCGCGCTCCTTCTGCTTCAGCACCGCCTCGCGGCCGACGAAGCCGCCCGGCTTGTCGAAGGCGCAGGTGAAGCCGATGCCGGCCTCGGCGGGGGTGTCCTCGATGCCGATGTCATGGCCCCAATGCAGATAGCCCTTCTCGGTGCGGCAGGCGTTCATCGCGTGGAAGCCGGCCAACTTGAGGCCGTGGGCAGCGCCGGCGGCCATCACGCGGTCGAACACGTGGAGCGCGAACTCGGCCGGGATGTACAGCTCCCAGCCCAGCTCGCCGACATAGGTGATGCGGCTGGCGCGCACGATGGCGCAGCCGATCTCGATCTCCTGCGAACGCGCGAACTTGAAGCTCGGGTTGCTGAAGTCGGCTTCGGGTAGACCGGTCAGATCGGCCATCAGCGCGCGCGAGCGCGGCCCCATCAGGCCGAGCATCGGCGTGCCCGAGGTGACATCGGTGACCGTGCAGAAGTGCGTCGCCGATGTGCTCGGTCAGATAGGCCAGGTCGCGGACATGCGAGGACACGGCGCTGACGACGAGGAAGCGGTCCTCGGCCAGGCGCGTCACGGTCAGGTCGGCCTCGATGCCGCCCAGCACGTTGAGCCACTGGGTGTAGACGATGCGCCCCGGCTCGACATCGACATTGGCGGTGCAGATGCGGTTGAGCACCTTGCAGGCGTCGCGCCCCTGGACCATGAACTTGGCCATCGACGACTGGTCGAACAGGGCCACGCCGTCCCGCACCGCGCGGCACTCGGCGGCGGTGTTGGCGAACCAGTTCTGGCGGCCGTAGCTGTATTCGTACTTCGGCGTCGAGCCCGGCTCGGCATACCAGTTGGCGCGCTCCCAGCCGCTCAGCTCGCCCATGCAGGCGCCCTGCGCGACGAGGCGATCATGGAAGGCGGTGCGGCGCACGCCGCGCGCGCTCTCGACCTGGCGGAACGGCCAGTGCATCTGGAACAGCAGGCCGAGCGACTCGGTCGTGCGCTCGGCCAGGTAGGCGCGCGTGCCCTGGCAGGGGTGCATGCGGCGCACGTCCATGCCCGGCAGGTCGATCGGCGAGCGGCGGTCGCGGATCCACTCGGCCATCACCTTGCCGGCGCCGCCCGAGCTCTGGATGCCGATCGAGTTGAAGCCGCAGGCGACGAACAGGTCGCGCACCTCGGCCGTCTCGCCCATCAGGTAGCGGTCGTCGGGTGTGAAGCTCTCCGGGCCGTTGAACCAGGTCGCGATGCCGGTCGTCTGCAGCACCGGCACGCGCTCCATCGCCTTGCTCAGCACGGGCTCGAAATGGTCGAAGTCCTCGGGCAGCTCGTCGAAGCAGAAGTCCTTCGGGATGCCGTCCAGCGCCCAGGGCTTGGCCACCGGCTCGAAGGCGCCGAGCAGCAGCTTGCCGGCGTCTTCCTTGTAGTAGGCCCATTCGTCGGGCACGCGCAGCACCGGCAGGTCGCGCGGCACGTCCTTCATCGGCTCGGTGACGATGTAGAAATGCTCCGCCGCCTGCAGGGCCAGGCGCAGGCCGAGCTTGCGCCCCAGTTCGGCGCTCCACATGCCGCAGGCCAGCACGACGGTGGCTGCGCGCAGTTCACCGACCTCGCCCTCTCGGGCCCATTTCACGCCGACCGCACGGCCGTTCTCGACGACGATGTCGGTGACCTCGGTGTGCTCGAACACCTGGGCGCCGCGCTGCTTGGCGCCCTTGGCGTAGGCCTGCGTCGTGTCGATCGGGTTGGTCTGGCCGTCGTTGGGTGTCCACAGGCCGCCGACCACGCCCTTGCCGTCGAGCAGCGGGTACTTGGCCAGCACATCCGACGGCGTCAGGAACTCGACCTCGACGCCGAAGGCGCGGCCCATCGCGCCGGTGCGCTTGAACTCCTCGAAGCGGGCCTCCGACAGCGCCACCGCCACCGAGCCGTTCTGCTTGAAGCCGGTGGCCTGGCCGGTCTCGGCCTCCAGCGCGTGCAGCAGTTCGCTCGTGTACTTGGCCAGTTCGGTCAGGGTGCGCGTGGCGCGCAACTGCGGCACCAGGCCGGCGGCATGCCAGGTCGTGCCGCAGGTCAGCTGTCGGCGTTCGAGCAGCGCCACGTTCGTGATGCCGATCTTCGTCAGGTGATAGGCAATCGAGCAGCCGATGATGCCGCCACCGATGATGATCACGTCGGCACTGCCGGGCATGTCGCGCATGGCATCGACCTTTCATGGAAGGAGGGACGGTCGTGACCTTAGGCGGCGAGGCGCCTCGACATTTGACGGAAAATGCCGCGTCGTTGACCCTTTGCGCCAGGGCCGAAGCCTTCAGCGGTCGCGCACCAGGGGCGCGCCGCGCGGCGTCGTCTGGCGGTCGATGCCCGGCGAGACACCGTATTGCTGGCGATAGGCGCGACAGAAATGCGCCAGCGACTCGAAGCCCGCGGCGACGGCGGCGTCGGTGACAGCCAGCGCCGTGTAGCGCAGCAGGCCGCGTGCATGTTCGAGGCGCAGGCGGCGGTGGTAGCGGCCGGGCCCCTCGCCGACATGCTGCGCGAACAGGCGCAGCAACTGACGCGTCGACAGCTCGGCGTGCAAGGCCAGTTCCGGCACGCCGATCGGTCGCTCTACGGTCGACTCGAGCAGGGCCATCGCCTTGGCGAGCGCGGGGTGGTGGATGCGCCCGCGGGCCGCCGGCGCCATGCGCTGCGCCGCGTCGCCGGGCCGGATCCGCTCGTGCAGGCAATGGTCGGCCACCCGTGCCGCGAGATCGCCGCCATGCTCGCGTGCGATCACCTCGAGCATCATGTCGATGGCCGCCGTGCCGCCGGCGCAGGTCAGCCGCCGGCCACCGACCTCGAACAGGGTCTGGGCGACGATCGTGCGCGTGAAGCGCTCGCGAAATGCCTCCAGCACTTCCCAGTGCATCGTGACGCGGCAGCCGTCGAGCAGGCCGGCGCGTGCGAGCAGGAAACAGCCGGTGTCGAGCGCGCCGAGCACTGCGCCGGCCGCGTTGTGCTGGTTGAGCCAGCGCCGCAATTCGCGCGTGTAGTGGCGCTCGGGCTGGATGTCGGCGCAGATGATGATGCTGCCCAGCGCGGCTTCGGCGAAGACGTCGCCATGCGTCTGCACCGTGATGCCGCTGCCGTCGGCGACCGGGCCGCCGCCCAAGGACAGCAGCTTCCATTCGTAGGGTTGGCGCAGGTAGCGGTTGGCAATGCGCAACGGCTCGATCGCCGACGCGAGGGCGATGGTGGCGAACTGCGGAATCAGCACGAAGCCGATTGGTCCGGGCAGCAGGGGCGGCTTGTCGGCGGGCACAGACGATTGTTCCGGTGCCGTCGTTTATCGTCAATGACGTGGCATGAATTGCATGCACCAGGCCGGCTGCCGCGAACAGAATGTGATGGCCCGTCGGCCGGAGAGTCCCGCATGACCGAATCCTTCATCGTCACCCTGTCCTGCCGCGATCGCGTGGGCATCGTGCACGCCGTGACCGGCCTGCTGGTCGAGCAGGGAGCCAACATCACCGAAGCGGCGCAGTTCAACGATGCCAGCACGGGTCTGTTCTTCATGCGCGTGCGCTTCGACATGCCGACGACCTCGGCCGCGGTTGCGAGGTCGACGCTGCACGACTGCCTTCACCGCGCTCGCCGGCAGCGGCGACATGCGCTGGGACCTGCACAACGCGAACGACCGCATGCCGACGGTGATCATGGTCAGCAAGCTCGGCCATTGCCTGAACGACCTGCTGTTCCGCTACCGTTCGCAGCTGCTGCCGCTGGACATCCGCGCCATCGTGTCCAACCACCGCGACTTCTACCAGCTCGCAGCGAGCTACGACATCCCGTTCCACCACATCCCGGTCAGCGCCGACAGCAAGGCGCGCGCCGAAGACCGGCTGCGCGAGGTGCTGGCCCAAGAGAAGCGTCGAGCTGGTCGTGCTGGCGCGCTACATGCAGGTGCTGTCGGAGGGCCTGTGCAGCGAGCTGAGCGGGCGCGCGATCAACATCCACCACTCCTTCCTGCCCAGCTTCAAGGGCGCGCGGCCCTACCAGCAGGCCTTCGACCGCGGCGTCAAGCTGATCGGCGCCACCGCGCACTACGTCACCAGCGACCTCGACGAAGGCCCGATCATCGAGCAGGACATCGCGCGCGTCGACCATGCGATGAGCCCGGCGCAGCTGACCGCCATCGGCCGCGACAGCGAGAGCGCCGTGCTGGCCCGCGCCGTCGTCTGGCATGCCGAGCGGCGCGTGCTGCTGAACGGCCAGAAGACCGTGATCTTCCGCTAGTTCGGTGAGTTTTGGAGGCAGCGTTTTTTACCTTCACGTAGTGCGCGCGATTGGCCTGCAGCCGCACCGCCAGGTGACCTTCAAGCTGTCCGCCGATCCGATGTTCGTGGACAAGGTGCGCGACATCGGCGGGCTGTACATGGCTCCACCGCTGATGGCCATGGTGTTGTGCGTGGACGAGAAGAACCAAATCCAGGCTCTCGACCGCACGCAGCCGCAACTGCCACTTGCTCCCGGCATCCCCGCACGGCGTACGCACGACTACGAGCGCCGCGGCTAGACGACTTTGTTCGCGGCTCTGGACATCGCCTCCGGCCGTGTAATCGGCAAGACGCACCGCCGGCATCGCCGCAGCGAGTTCTTGCAGTTCCTGCGCACCATCGACGCCAACGTGCCGGCGGTGGTGCTCGTAGTGGACCGGAGCGCCATCGAGCACCCGCTGAGGCTGCCGGCCGATGGCTTGCTGCGGGGCTCCCGAGGTTGTGACCCCAAGGTCTCATATCAAGCCGTACGCCGCGTCTCGATCGCTCCGAGAGCCACCTACCTGTGGGTGCGCAGCTCAGCGGGGCCACCTTTCGGCGGCAAGCTCCCGATCGCATCCGGCGCGAGATCAAGGCGCTGAGATGCCAGAAGCTGCCGGCCGTGAGTGACGGCAAATGGGCCGAGACCCGCTGTAGACCGTTCCGTTTGCGGCTCACGACAGGCGATTGCCTCGACGGCGGCCCGCACTTCGAAACTCGTGACCGGTCATTCACCATAGGTCGACAGTGAACGCAGCGAGTTCGGCTAACGCGAACGACCGCTGATGATCGCGAACGTCGACGCGATCACCGAGCGAGTTGGCGCCCCGGTGCCGCAAACGGTACGGTGTTCGTACGTGTTGTCCGGCTCTCGGACAAGACCTTCACGCCTTCACCCACGGCACGTCGTGCCCAAGCCGGGTCAGGCGTACGAGCCCGAAGTGCCCGTAAAGGTGCGAGAGTGGATAGGTCCCGCCCTTGCGTCGCCTGACCTTGTGCTTGGCGCGCAACCACCGGCGCAACCGCACAGCGTGTGTAGTTGTCGAGCGCCCGGTACGCTTTGTTGACGGTCCCTACTTGGAAGTAGTTCGCCCATCCGCGCAGCGAGCGGTTCAGCTTGCCCACCAGCTCTGTGGTATCCTGCCACGTTCCCGCTCGGACGGTCAGCCCATGGATCTTCTCAACCATGCGCTTGATGCTCTTCTTCGATGGCCGGTATCCCACCCATTGGGTGAGTTCAACTCCGCCTGACCAACGTCGGCGGTGCCACGTTGCACGGCCGACGTGCGATCTTCGATCGATCCAGGGGCGCATCGCCCCAAATGCACGCAGCAGCTCGACTTTCCGGCACCTGAGAGGCGACGGCAGGCGCACCCCCACGTTCGTCGGGTGTCATTGCGGCGCGGCATCATCAAAAAGAAGGCATGCCCGCCTTCCCTTGCACAGGCTGCGAGAGCATCATCGACCGGAGCGGTCGGGGAAAGTGCGGGCTCGCCGAACCCACGCCTAGACCGCTGCGTTGCTCGCCAGGAGATTCATGGCGGTCGCGGCCAATTCAGTGCAGCCATGCAGCGCGCGCGCCAGTGCGAAGGTGCTGCTCTCGGTGCGCGATGTCGTCGTGCGCTTCGGCGGCATCGTTGCGCTCGACGGCGTGTCGTTCGATGTCGGTGCCGGCCAGATCGGCGGGCTGATCGGGCCCAACGGCGCCGGCAAAACAACGCTGTTCAATTGCCTCTCGCGGCTCTATGAATGCGAGCGCGGCAGCATCGAGTTCGACGGCCATGCGCTGCTCGAACTGCCGCGCCATCGCATCGCGGCCCTCGGTATCGGCCGCACATTCCAGAACCTGGCGCTGTTCGGCAGCATGAGCGTGCTCGACAACGTGCTGGCCGGCCGCCATTGCCGCACGTCCAGAGTCAAGCCCTGAGCACAGACGACCGCCGCTCATCTCGAAGGACATCGCCATGAACACATTGACCAACGAAAGCGACGGCTACGTGTTGCAGCGCACTGCCGAAGAACATGAGCGGCTCGTCGCCCAGGCCCGCGTGCTCGAGCCTGTGACCCGGCACGCGCTCGACCATGCCGGGCTGGCGGCAGGTCATTCGGCACTCGACGTCGGCTGCGGCCCCGGCGAAGTGATGCGGCTGATGACCGAGCGCGTCGGTGCGAGCGGCCGCGTCACCGGCATCGACATCGACCAGCGCATCGGCAGCTACGCGCTGACCCGGCTTCGCCGCGACGGACCGGACGTCTACCGCTTCATCGCCGCCGATGCGACGACGCTACAGCCCATCGACGGCGCGCCGTTCGATTTCGTGTTCGCGCGCCTGTTCCTGTTTCACATGGACGATCCGGTGCGCATGCTGCAGCGGCTGTGGCAGTGGGTCGCGCCGGGTGGCACGCTGCTGGTGATGGACTACGACTGCACGGTGATCCGTTCGATCCCGCCGCAGCCGGCGATCGACCGTGCGCTGGCACTGGTGCTGGATGCGTTTCGTGCAACCGACCGCCAAGTCGAGATCGCAACACAAATGCCGCACCTCTTCAACCGGGCCGGCATCGGCGTGCCCGACGCTTGCGAGCTCGTCGCGGTGATCCAGCCGGCCGCACCGAGCGTGGCCATGCTGCGCGCGCTGCTGGCCAGCCTGCGCGTGCCGATCGAGCGCACCGGACTGGCCGATGCGGCGGCGTTGCAGCGCCTCGACGGCGATCTGGCGGCGACGGCGAGTGAGCCGCTGCACGCACGCTGGCCCGACCTGGGCGCCTGCTGGAAGCGCAAGCCGCATTGACGTGTGTTGACACGCCCGCGGCACCAGCCATCTGGCGGTCGTACCGGCAGTCAAACTTCGGTCGCGTCCGGCGCGTCCGGCGCGGCCGGCGCTGTTCGGCGCAGAGGCGCCACTGCCACCGCCTGCCACCGCAAAGGGCGCTATCGCGTGCCCTTTTTCGGCGTGAACAGTTCGTCGAACAACTCGCCGGGCAGCGTGTCCGGGTCGTCGGATACGTCCGCGCCGTCCAACAGGTCGTACGACGATGTCACCCAGGTTCCGTAGGAGACTTCGGGCAGATCCTTGCCGGCCTGCGCGTTGGCTTGCGGGTTGGCTTGTGGTCTGGCTTGCGGCACGAGGTCGACCCACTCCCCCTTGGGAGCGCTTGGGCTGATGCGCCAGACCCTCGTCGGCGGCGCCTTTGATTTGGGCTTGAACATGGCATGCCTCCAGGCAGGCCGTTCATGCTACTCCGCATCGCCGCGGGCGTCGATACGCGCTAGCGCGCGCCAAGGCGGGCAGGCGCTCTGTGCTGACGCCCGTCGAGCGCTGCCGCAGCCCACGCTGTCTACACCGTGCGCTGGTGGTAGAGGTTCTGCGGGTGCTGGCCCTCGGCGAAGAAGGACCAGCGTTCGGCCAGCAGGCCGAAGTACTGCACGAAGAACAACAGCGCGGCCACGCCGGCGGTCAGGCCGGGGCCCAGGACCAGGAGCGCGGCCACGGGGGCCACGAAGCCGAACACCAGTGCGCACAGCCGCATGCCGAGCACATGGGCCTCGGCGTGACCATGGAAGAACTCGCGCGTGCCGAAGCTGCCGGCCGTCATGCCTTGCGAGGTCTGCACGATGCGCGGATGGCGCACGCCGAGCGCGGTCTGGGTCGTCGTCTTCGGTGCCAGCGTCAGGTTGCGCCACAGTGTCAGGCCGCGCGAGACGCCTCCGGCCAGCGTGGTCACCAGAGCGGCCATCGCCAACGGTGCGACGAGCGGGGCAGCGAACGCGGCGGCGAGCGCCGTGCACAGCGTCAGGCCCGAGGCGATGCCGAGCAGCGCGTAGTTCCACGGCGTCAGCGGCGTCGCCCATTCGCGGATCGCCTTGATGGCCGCGTAGATCATGCCGGTGCACAGGTACAGCAGCAGCGCGAGCACGGACGCGGCCAGGCCCCAGCCGAGCGTCAGATAGCCGTACCAATGGGACCCACCCCACACGGCCACGCAACCGAGGAAGGCCGGCAGCACGATGATCTCGCGCGACAGCCACGACGTGCGCCACATCGCGGCCGAGCGCCAGGCGCGCTGTGGGTTGCCGAGGTGAAACGTCGCCGCAATGAGGCCGATGCCACCGAGCAGCAGGATGATGGCCGCGCCGACCACGTACAGGCTGGTGTCCGGTGCCGGCGCAATCACGCCCACGCTGGCGCCGAGTTCGATGCCGACCAGCGCCAGCAACAGCCCCTGCGCAGCGCCAGCCAGCGTGGTGAAGAAGATCATCGACCAGGGTGGGTGCATCTCAATGTTCCCAGTCGCTCGACAACGGCGCACCGCCCGCGGCCGGCTCGCGGCCTTCGACGCGCAGCGGGTTCTGTTCGCGAACGACCTGCTGCGGGTCGGTGCGCGCTTCGGTCTTGCGCCGCGGCAGGTAATGGTTGGCCGGCTGCGTGCCGAGCTCGGGCATCAGCGTGTAGCCGCCGCGCTCGGCGATCGCACGCGAGACAACGCTGTCGGGATCGTGCACATCGCCGAACAGGCGCGCATTGGTCGGGCAGGCCATCACACACGCCGGTTTGCGCTCGGCTTCGGGCAAGGTCTTGTCGCTGATGCGGTCGACGCACAGCGTGCACTTGGTCATCACCTGGCGCTTCTCGTCCAACTCGCGCACGCCATAGGGGCAGGCCCACGCGCAGTACTTGCAGCCGATGCACTTGTCGTAGTCCACCAGCACGATGCCGTCTTCCTCGCGCTTGTACGACGCACCGGTGGGGCACACCGGCACGCACGGCGGGTCTTCGCAGTGATGGCAGCTCTTGGGAAAGTGCACCGTCTGCGTGTCCGGGTACTCGCCGACCTCGAAGCTGAGCACGCGGTTGAAGAAGGTGCCGGTGGGGTCGGCGCCGTAGGCGTTCTGATCGACCAGCGGGCCGGCGCCGCCGGAGGTGTTCCATTGCTTGCAACTGGTGACGCAGGCGTGGCAGCCGACGCAGACATTCAGATCGATGACCAAAGCGAGTTGTTTGCTCATCACTCTTCCTTGCCCGCGAACCAAGCACGCCAGAACGGCGCCCGCTCGGCGGTGCCCGGCAGCGCCGGAACACCGGCAAACTGCGGCCAGGTCTGTTGCGGTTCGTCGTCCTCGGCGCGGCGGATGCGCACGCGAACGTCATACCAGCCGGCCTGGCCGGTGATCGGGTCGGAGTTGGAGATGCGAGCGCCATCGGCGGCCTTCAACTCCTCGCTGATCAGGTGGTTGAGCAGGAAGCCCTTCTCCGATTCATTGGCATCGGCCGACAAGGCCCAGGCGCCCTTGGCCTTGCCGATGGCGTTCCACGTCCACACCGTGCCCGGCTCCACCGCTTCGCTGTGGCGGCACAGGCAGCGCACCTTGCCCCATTGCGACTCGACCCACATCCAGCCGCCGTCCTCGATGTTCTGCGCCAGCGCGGTCTTCGGGTTCACGAAGAGCTCGTTGTGGGCATGGATCTGGCGCAACCAGGCGTTCTGCGAATCCCACGAGTGGTACATCGCCATCGGCCGCTGCGTCACCGCGGCCAGCGGAAAGGCCTGCGTGTCGGTGGCCTGCACTTCGAGCGGCGCATACCAGAACGGCAGCGGATCGAAGTAGGTGGCGACGCGCTCGCGCAGGCGCAGCGGCGGCTTGCGGCCCTCGCCCTTGCCCTGTGCAGCGAGGCGGAAGCGCTGCATGAACTCCGAGTAGATGTGGATCGTGATCGGATCGACGTCGCGCCGCAGGCCGACGTCGCGCGCCCAGTGCAGGTAGCCGCGGTTCCAGTTGCGCATGTACTGGTGCTCGAGCGGCATGCTGTAGTGGTGCACGCAGTTGTTGGCCGCGTACTGCTCCCACTGCCGCGGATTGGGTTCGCCGCGCAGCGGCGTGTCGCCGTTCTTGCCGCGCCAGCCGGTCAGAAAGCCGATGCCCGAGCCCGGCGCGGTTTCGTAGCGGACGATGAAGTCCGGGTAGTCGCTGTACTTGCGCTGGCCCTCGGCCGTCGTGAAGGCCGGCAACTTGAGGCGCGAGGCGAGTTCGATCAGCACCTCCTGGAACGGCTTGCATTGCCCGGTCGGCGGCACCACCGGCACGCGCACCGAATCGCAGGGCCCGTCGAACTCGCTGATCGGCCGGTCGAGCATCGACATCGCGTCGTGGCGCTCGAGGTAGGTGGTGTCGGGCAGGATCAGATCGGCAAACGCCGTCATCTCCGACTGGAAGGCATCGGCGACGACGATGAACGGGATCTTGTAGTTGCCCTTGTGTTCGCCGGTCGGCAGCTTGTCGACCAGCATCTTGCGCACCTCCGACGTGTTCATCGTCGAGTTCCAGGCCATGTTGGCCATGAACAGCAGCAGCGTGTCGATCGGGTACGGGTCGGCACGCCAGGCGTTGGTGATGACGTTGTGCATCAGCCCATGCGCCGAGAACGGGTACTCCCAGGAGAAGGCCTTGTCGATGCGCACCGGCTCGCCCTTGTCGTTGACGCACAGGTCTGCCGGCGTTTCGATCCAGCCCAGCGGCGGCGCATCGAGCGGCGTGTTCGGGCTTGATCGACGCCGGGCCTTTCGGCGGCCGGGCGTTGGGCGGCACGGCGCGCGGGTACGGCGCCTTGTGCCGGAAGCCGCCGGGCCGGTCGATGGTGCCGAGCAGGCTCATCAGGATCGACAGCGCGCGGATGGTCTGGAAGCCATTGCTGTGCGCGGCCAGGCCGCGCATCGCGTGAAAGGCCACCGGGTTGCCCTTGACGCTCTTGTGCTCCTTGCCCCACCAATCGGTCCAGGCGATCGGCAGCTCGATCGTCTGGTCGCGCGCGGTCACGCCCATCTCGTGAGCGAGGCGGCGGATCGTTGGCGCCGGGATGCCGGTGATCTTCTCGGCCCACTCGGGCGTGCAATTGCGAACACGCTCCTCGAGCAACTGGAAGGCGGGCTTGACCGGCGTGCCCTCATCGGGCCCTCGGGCATGTCAGTGGCCGAACAGCGACGGGTCGCAGCCCTCGGCATGGTCGGCCACCGGTGCTGCCGCTGTGCCGGTCCCACCAGTAGAAGTTGTGGTGGCGCAGCGGGTTGACGACGTCACCCTCGGGGTTGCGCATCATCATGCCGAACTCGTCGCTGGCCTCGTCCTGGTTCACCAGCTGGCCGGCATTGGTGTAGCGGGCCACGAAGTCGCGGTCGTACAGGCCGAGCGCGATCAGCTCGCGGATGATCGCCATGAACAGCGCGCCGTCGGTGCCGGGCCGGATCGGAATCCACTCGTCGGCAATGGCCGCATAGCCGGTGCGGATCGGGTTGATGGCGATGAAGCGGCCGCCGTCGCGCTTGAACTTCGACAGCGCCGCCTTCATCGGGTTGCTGTGGTGGTCTTCGGCGGTGCCGATCATCACGAACAGCTTGGCGCGGTCGAGATCGGGGCCGCCGAACTCCCAGAACGAGCCGCCGATGGTGTAGATCATGCCCGCGGCCATGTTCACCGAACAGAAGCCGCCATGCGCAGCGTAGTTGGGCGTGCCGAACTGGCGCGCGAACAGGCCGGTCAGCGCCTGCATCTGGTCGCGGCCGGTGAACAGGGCGAAGCGCTTCGGGTCGGTCGCGCGGATCTTGCCCAGGCGCTCGGCCAGCAGCGTGAAGGCCTCTTCCCAGGAAATCGGCTCGAACTCGCCGCTGCCACGCTCGCTGCCGGCCTTGCGCTTGAGCGGCTGTGTCAGCCGCGCCGGCGAGTACTGCTTCATGATCCCCGACGAACCCTTGGCGCAGAGGATGCCCTTGTTCAGCGGGTGCTCGGGGTTGCCTTCGATGTAGCGCACCTGGCCTTCACGCAGGTGCACGCGGATGCCGCAACGGCAGGCGCACATGTAGCAGGTGGTCGTCTTGACCTCGGTCTTCGCGCCGGGCAGCGGCGCGGCGGTGGGGTCGTGCAGGGGCGTGCTCATCGTGGTTCCGAAGTCAAGACCGCGAGCGCCACCGACGCGATGCGCGCCGTCAGCGAGTCGGCGCGCGAGGTCAGCACGATCGGCACGCGCGCGCCGAGCACCAGACCGGCGCAGTCGCCGCCACCCACGTAGGTGAAGCTCTTGTAGAGCATGTTACCGGCGTTCAGGTCGGGCATCAGCATCAGGTCGCAGTCGCCGCTCACCGTCGAGTCGATCTTCTTCGTGCGCGCCGCTTCGGCTGAGAACGCGTTGTCGAAACCGAAGGGCCCTTCGACGATGGCGCCGGCAAACGCACCGGCGCGCGCCTGTTCGACGAGTGCCTGCGCATCGACGGTGGCCTGGATCGCCGGGTTGACCGTTTCGACGGCCGCCACGATGCCCACTTTGGGCCGCGCGATGCCGATGTGCTGCAGCAGCTCGATCGCATTGGCCAGGATGTCGACCTTGGTCGGCAGGTGCGGCGCGATGTTGACGACGCAGTCGGCCAGCGCGAGCAGCTTGTGGTAGCGCGGCAGGTCGAACACAAAGGCATGGCTGATGCGCCGCGCGCCGCGCAGGCCGGTGGTCTTGTTGACCACCGCCGACATCAGCTCGTCGGTGTGCAGCGAGCCCTTCATCAGCGCCTTCAGCGCGTGGTCGCGCGCCAGCACGGTCGCACGCTGCGCGGCCTCGGGTGCCGCCGCCGCGGTGACCACGATCTCGAAGTCATGGACATCGACCCCGGCCGCGTCTGCGGCGCGTTCGATACCCTCGCGTGGGCCGATCAGCATCGGCCGCGCGATGCCGGCCTGTGCAATGCGCTGCGCTGCATCGAGCGCCAGCGCATCGCACGGATAGACCATCCCCAGCGCCGGCGGCGACTGACCGGCGCTGACGCGCGCCCGGTCGACCAGCGCCTGCAGCCGCGCGAAGGGGACCGGCTCGCTCATCGCTGCGCCGGAAGGGCTCAGACGTAGTCCTTGTACTTGTCGAGGAAGCGCACCGGCTTGGCCAGCGCGTCGCGGCGGAACGGGTCGCCGAGTTCGCGCGTGCACATGATCTCGATGACGCAGGTCTTGCCTTCGTTCATCTGCATGTCGATGGCCTTCTTGAGCGCCGGGCCGACGTCTTCGAGCTTGTCGACGACGATGGCTTCGGCGCCCATCGCCTTGGCCATGTCGGCGAAGCTCTCGTTGTCGAGTTCGCCGGCGACGAAGCGGCGGTTGTAGAAGTCGACCTGGTTCTTCTTCTCGGCACCCCACTGGCGGTTGTGGAACACCACGGCCGTGACCGGGATGTCGTGGCGCACGCAGGTCATGATCTCGACCATGCTCATGGCCCAGGCGCCGTCACCGGCGTAGGCGATCGCCGGACGGTCCATCGCCGCCAGCTTGGCGCCGATGATGGTCGGCAGCGCGTAGCCGCAGTTGCCGAAGCTCATCGGTGCGAAGAAGCTGCGCGGCTCCTCGAAGCGCAGGTAGCTGTTGGCCACCGAGTTGATGTTGCCGATGTCGGTCGAGACCATCGCCCGCTTGGGCATGGCCTTCTCCAGTTCGCGCAGCACCTGGCGCGGGTGCAGGTACTCGCCGCCGGAGAACGGCTTTTCCTTGGCGTTCTCTTCGATCATGTCCAGGCTGAAGGCGTCCTTCTCGTGCGTCCAGTCGTCGAGTTCCTTCTCCCACGCCGCCTTCTCTGCCTTGATCGTCTTGGCGCGCTCGGCCTTGCTGGCGTCGCAGGCCAGCGTCTTGCCGTCGAGGCGCGCGGTCAGCGCCTTGGCCGCGGCCTTGGCGTCGCCGTAGATGCCGACCGTGATCTTCTTGACCAGGCCGAGGTTGGTGTGGTCGGCCTCGACCTGGATGATCTTGGCCTCCTTGGGCCAGTAGTCCAGGCCGTGCTGCGGCAGGGTGCCGAAGGGACCCATGCGCGAGCCGAGTGCCATCACCACGTCGGCCTGCGCGATCAGCTTCATCGCCGCCTTGGAGCCCTGGTAGCCGAGCGGGCCGCACCACAGCGGGTGGCTGGCCGGGAACGAGTCGTTGCGCAGGTAGCCGTTGACCACCGGCGCGCCCAGGCGCTCGGCCAGCGCCTTGCATTCCTCGACCGCGTCGCCCATGACGACGCCGCCGCCGGCCAGGATGACCGGGAACTTGGCCTTGGCCAGCAGTTCGGCGGCCGCGTTCAGGCTGTCTTCGCCGCCGGCGCCGCGATCGACGCGCATCGGCTTCGGGATCTCGCAGGTGATCTCGCCGTAGAAATAGTCGCGCGGGATGTTGAGCTGGGTCGGGCCCATGTCGGACATGGCGCGGTCGAAGCAGCGTGCGGTGAACTCGGCCATGCGCTTGGGGTTGCTGACGTGGCCCTGGTACTTGGTGAACTCCTGGAACATCGGCAACTGGTTGGCTTCCTGGAAGCCGCCCAGGCCGATGCCCATGGTGCCGGTCTCGGGCGTGATCATGACCACCGGGCTGTGCGCCCAGTAGGCGGCGGCGATCGCGGTCACGCAGTTGCTGATGCCGGGGCCGTTCTGGCCGATGATCACGCCGTGGCGGCCGGACACGCGCGCATAGCCGTCGGCCATGTGGGCGCGCGCCCTGCTCGTGCACCACCGGAATCAGCGTGATGCCGGCCGGCGCGAAGATGTCCATCGCGTCCATGAAGGCCGAACCCATGATGCCGAACATGTCGGTCACGCCGTTGGCGACCAGGGTTTCGACGAAGGCTTCGGACGGCGTCATCTTCTGCACGCCGCTGACGACGGTGCGGCTGCTGGGTTTGGCCGCGGCGGCGGGCTTGTTCATGGGGCGTCTCCTGTGGGCGGTGGCTGGATGGTCTGGATTCCGGAATGAAAAGTTCCGGATTCAAGAACGCAATGAGGTTGACGGACTATAGGCGCAGCCCTGTCCGACGTCAAACGATTTCGATATTCGGAACTACCTGTACAGATTTCCGGAACGCAAGTAACATCGGCCGAACCATGAAGATCGTGCACGACCGCCGCGACAACGGCCTGTCCAACGGCACTGAACGCGGCCAGCCTACCGAACTCAGCGGCGACACGCCGACGCTGCGGCTGTTCGCGCTGCTCGAGGTCATCGCCGCCCGCGACCAGCGCTATTCGCTGCAGGGCCTGGTCGAGACCACCGGGTTGCCCAAGCCCACGCTGCACCGCATGCTGCAGCAACTCGAATCCGCCGGCCTGCTGCAGCGCGGCGGGGACGGCCGCAGCTACGGCACCGGAACGCGGCTGCGACGCCTGGCCGAGAACCTGCTGCTCAACGACAGCCTGGCATGGCGCACGCCACGCCGTGCTGCGCCATCTGGTCGACGAGGTCGGCGAGAGCTGCAACATCACCGCGCTGACCGGCAGCGAAGTGATCTACCTCGACCGGGTGGAAACGCCGGCGCCGCTGCGCTTCTACCTGCACGTCGGCTCGCGCGTGCCGGTGCATTGCTCGGCCAGCGGCAAGATGTTCCTGGCGCAGCTGAGCGCCGACGCAGCGCCGCCGCCTGCTGGCCCATGCGCCGCTCGAGAAGTACACCGCCAAGACCATCACCGACGATGACCCGCCTCGAGCGCGAGATCGCGCAGGTGCAGCGACAACGGCTATGCCCTGGACGACGAAGAGTTCCTGCCCGGCCTGTTGTGCATCGCGGTGCTGGTGCCGCGACTGGCTCCCGACAGCGGCCCGTCCAACCTGTGCATTGCGGTACAGGCCCCGGTGATGCGCCTGTCTGCGGCCAAGGCGCGGCAGTGGCTGCCGGCGCTGCAGCGCGCGGCCGACGCGCTGGCCCGAATCGATGCCGAGTCGCCCGCCATGCCGACCGCCGTCAGCAGCAAGCGCGAGCGCACCAGAAAGCCCACACCATGACCGACACCGCCGACCTGCAACCCGACCGCACGCTCGCGGTGCGCGACGTCTTCGGCATCGACACCGACCTGACGGTGCCGGCGTTCAGCGAACGCGACGACCATGTGCCCGAGATCGATCCGGTCTACCGCTTCAACCCCGACGTCACGCTGGCGCTGCTGGCCGGCTTCACGCGCGACCGCCGCGTCATGGTGCAGGGCCTGCACGGCACCGGCAAGTCGACCCACATCGAGCAGGTGGCCGCGCGCCTGAACTGGCCCTGCGTGCGCGTCAACCTCGACGGCCACATCAGCCGGCTCGATCTGGTCGGCAAGGACGCGGTCGTGCTGCGCGACGGCCAACAGGTCACCGAGTTCCAGGAAGGCATCGTGCCCTGGTCGCTGCAGCGCCCGGTGGCGCTGATCTTCGACGAATACGACGCCGGCCGGCCGGACGTGATGTTCGTCATCCAGCGCATCCTCGAGCGCGACGGCAAGTTCACGCTGATGGACCAGAACCGGGTCATCCGCCCGCACCCGTACTTCCGCCTGTTCGCCACCGCCAACACCGTCGGCCTGGGCAACCTCAACGGCCTGTACCACGGCGCGCAGCGGCTGAACCATGCGCAGATCGACCGCTGGAACATCGTCGCCGCGCTGAACTACCTGCGAGCGCGAAGAAGAGGTGGCGATCGTGCTGGCGCGCGTGCCGGGCAAGCACGACGCCAAGGGCCGGCCCATGATCGAGCCGATGGTCGCGGTGGCCGACCTGACGCGCAAGGGCTTCGCCGCCGGCGACCTGTCGACGCTGATGTCGCCGCGCACCGTGATCACCTGGGCCGAGAACTGCGAGATCTTCCGCGACCCGGGGCTGGCCTTCCGGCTCTCGTTCCTCAACAAGTGCGACGAGGCCGAGCGGCCGATCGTCGCCGAGTACTTCCAGCGCTGCTTCGACCGCGAGCTCGACGAGTCCTACGCAACGCGCGGCCGACGCCCGCTGAGGACCGTGCACCATGGGTGAAGCGCAGGCCCGCGCCCGCCACCAGCAGCAAAGTCGAGGAGCTGTGCGCGGCGTCGATCCGCGCGCTGACCGGCGAGGCCGATCTGCACTTCCGCGGCCAGCGGCTGCACCGCGGCACACGCGCCTGCCGCGTTTGCGCCGCACCTGCATCCGTCGCTGGACGACGACGATTTCGGATCGTTCCGCGGCGCCGCCGACGGCATGGCACTGCGCCTGCCCGCTCCGACGCCGCCCTGCACGCCCGGCTCTGCCCCGCCGATCCGGTCGAGCGCCTGCTGTTCGAAATGCTGGAGCAGTTCCGCGTCGAGGCGCTGGCGCCGGCGGACATGCCGGGCATGCGCCGCAACCTGCGCCATCGCTTCGAGCACTGGTCGCTGGCCTTCCACGACTGCCGGCCTGAACGAGAGCACGCGCGGCATCCTGCTCTACACCGTGGCCCAGATGTGCCGCTCGCGCGTCAGCGGCGAACCGGTGGTCGAGGCGACCGAAGACCTGATCGAAGGCACGCGCGGCATGCTCGTCGCGCACATCGGCCACGCCCTGGCCGGGCTGCGCCGCGAGCGCGCCGACCAGGCCGCCTACGCGCAGCATGCGCTGGCGATCGCGCGCAGCGTCGCCGCGCTGATGCACGAGCGCGACGACGAACGCGGCGACGACGTGCAGGACAAGGACGCCGACGACGCCCGGCACACGCGTTCAGCCTGCTGCTCGACCTCGACGGCGACGAGCACGAAGGCTTCGCGCTCGCCGACTCGGGCCGCAGCAAGGTGCTCGACGAGGCCAGCGGCGGCTACCGCGTCTTCACGCGCGCCTACGACCGCGAGGTCGATGCCGCGTCGCTGGTACGGCCGCGCACTGCTGCTCGAGTACCGCGAGCGGCTCGACCGTCGCATCGCCGCGCAAGGCATCAACCTGTCACGCCTGGCGCGCGACCTGAAGGCGCTGCTGGCGCGACCGAGTGTCGACGGCTGGGACGGCGCGCAGGAAGAAGGCCTGATCGACGGCCGCAGCCTGGCGCAGCTGATCAGCTCGCCGACCGAGCGGCGCCTGTTCCGCAACGACCGCCGGCAACCGGTGGCCGACTGCCTGGTCAGCCTGCTGATCGACTGCTCCGGCTCGATGAAAGCAGCACATCGAATCGGTGGCGATGCTGATCGACGTCTTGGTGCGCGCGCTCGAGATGGCCGGCGTGGCGAGCGAGATCCTCGGCTTCACCACCGGCGCCTGGAACGGCGGCCGCGCACAGCGGGACTGGCAACGCGCCGGCCGACCGCGCCACCCGGGGCGGCTGAACGAGGTCTGCCACATGGTCTTCAAGGACGCCGACACACCCTGGCGGCGCGCACGCCCGGACATCGCCGCGCTGCTCAAGGCCGACCTGTTTCGCGAAGGCATCGACGGCGAGGCGGTGGACTGGGCCTGCCAGCGCATGGACGGCCGCGGCGAACAACGCCGGATCCTGCTCGTCGTCTCCGACGGCAGCCCGATGGACGGTGCCACGCACCTGGCCAACGACCAACATTACCTCGACCATCACCTGCGCGATGTGGTGATGCGCCAGGAGCAGACCGGCCAGGTCGAGATCTGCGGCATCGGCGTCGGCCTCGACCTGAGCCCGTACTACCGCCGCAGCCAGGCGCTGGACCTGTCGGCGCCGCCGGGCAACCGCGTCTTCCACGAAATCCTGCAGATGATCGCCGGGCAGGGGCGGCGCTGAGCAATGCTACAAGCGCTCGTCCTGCAGGTGGTACCAGTGGTAGAGGAAGCGCTGGCCGAAGCGCCGGAACGGCGCGAAGGCACGCGAGCGCACCAGGTTGAAGACGTTCGGGTATTCGAGCGCCGAGTTGTAGATCGGCAGCTCGAAGGCCTTGTCGGTCTTGCCGGCGATGCGCTGCGCCATGCGGCGCCCGGCATGGGCCGAAAACGCGACGCCGTTGCCGCCGTAGCCGAGCGCGTAGAAGACGGTCTCCTTCGCATCGGGCTGCGTGATGCGCGGCATCATGTCGTGGCTGACGTCGACCCAGCCCCACCAGGAGTGGTCGATCTGGATGCCCTTGAGCGCCGGGAACTTGCGGTGCAGGCCCTCGACCAGCACCGCCATGTGCTTCGGATTCGGCGCGTCGGCGCCGGTGATCGAACTGCGGCTGCCGATCTGCACGCGGTTGTCGGGCAACTTGCGGTAGTAGAAGCGCAGCGTGCGCGTGTCGGTGATGACTTCGTTGGTGCGGAAGTTGGTGGCTTCCAGTTCGGCCGCCGTCAGCGGCCGCGTCACCAGCGAGTTCGACAGGATCGGCATGATCTTCGAGTCCAGGCTCTTGTGCAGGCCGTTGCTGGTGTAGCCGCCGGTGGCGAAGCCGACCGCACGGGCGCGGACGGTGCCGCCCGGCGTCTTCAGGTGATGCACGCCGTTGCGCGTCTCGAAGCCGATCACCGGGCTGGCCGGGTGCACCTTGACGCCGAGTTCGCGCACCTTGCTCAGGTAGCCGAAGGCCAGCTTGAGCGGGTGCACGCCGATGCCGTCGGGCTCGTGCATCGCGCCATGGCTGTCGGCGTCCCTGACGTAGCGCTCGCCGACTTCGGCGGCGCTGAGCATGTGCGTGTCGTAGCCGAAGACCTCGCGCATCACCTTGGCTTCGTTGCGCAGGAAATCCATCTTCTTGTCGCGGTGCGCGATGTAGAGGTGGCCGCCGGGCTGCGGTTCGCACTGCGGGAATTCGCTGACCAGGCTCTTGAAGGTCTCGAAACCATTGCGGATCTCGGCGTCGAGCTTGAGCGCCGTCTCCTTGCCCCAGCGTGCGATCCACTGCGACCGGTACAGCCGGCCGCTGGCGTTCTGGCCCTGTCCGCCGTTGCGGCTGGTGCAGCCCCAGACCGCTCGGTTGGCATCCAGCACGGTGGCGCGGATGCCGTGCTCGCGGGCCAGGAACAGCGCCGTGGCCAGGCCGGTGAAACCCGAGCCGACGATGACGACGTCGGCATCGACGTCGCCGGCGATCGGACCGTCGTCCGCAGGCGGCGCGCCGGCGGTCGCGACCCAGTAGGTCGGCGCGAAGTCGCAACCGCGGCCCGGATGCGGTGCCACCAGCGGGTCGTAACGTGGGTCGTAGGCTTGCAGGGCAGCGGAAGACGGTGCGGACATGTCCATGGTGGGGCTTTCGGTGGCGGGCGAACTCGTCGAGGGCGCAAGCCTAATTGCCGTTGCGTCGAAGCGTTAGCGCCAGATCGGCACACTCGATGAGGCCAACGCAAATCTCGGTGAATACCCTTGGCCCAATCGAATAGCGACATCTGGTCCTACGAAACCGCGCCTGCGGTCGTTACGCTGCGAAGCTGCAAAAGCAATCGGACAAGGAGCCCCATGGCCAACAACACCCCGGACATCCAGATGCTGCAAGCCTTCGGCGATGCCTGGAACCGCCACGACATCGACGCGCTGATGAGCTTCATGAGCGACGACTGCGCCTTCCACGCCGTCGCCGGCCCGGACCTGATGGGGCGCAGCTTCATCGGCCGCGAGCAGGTGCGCGAAGGATTTCAGCAGGCCTGGCAGACCTTCCCCGACGCGTCGTGGCTGGACGCCGAACATTTCGTCGCCGGCGACCGCGGCGTTTCCGAATGCACCTTCGGCGGCACCAAGGCCGACGGCACGCGCGTCGAGGCGCGCATGGTCGATATCTTCACCTTCCGCGACGGCAAGATCGCCGTCAAGAACGCTTTCCGCAAGGACCGCCCGGCGTTGCCGGCCCGTTGAACCCACTCACCCACCCCGTCAGGAGACAGAGATGAAATTCAAGACCACGGCTGTCATCGCGGCGTTTGCCGCCAGCGCGGCGTTCACCGTCAGCGGCGTTTCCGCCACCACCTTCAAGGTCGCCGTCGGCGACGCCCAGGGCAGCGCGCAGTGCGAACTCGGCACCAAGTTCAAGAAACTGTTCGAAGCCAAGACCGGCGGCAAGCACAAGGTCGACCTGTTCCCCAACGGCCAACTCGGCAGCGAAGAGACCACCGTCAACGCCGCCAGCATGGGCACGCTGGACATGTCGATCCTGGCCATCAACAACGTCACGCCGTTCTCGCCGACCGTCGGCGTGCTGACCCTGCCCTATGTGATCCAGAGCGCCGAGGAGGCGAAGAAGCTGGTCACCGGCGAGGTCGGCAAGGAGCTGACGGAGAACACCGTTCGTGATGCCGGCGTTCGCATCGTCGGCTGGACCTTCACCGGCTTTCGCGTCCTGACCAACTCGAAGAAGCCGGTCAAGACCATGGCCGACCTGCAGGGCCTGAAGATCCGCGTGCCGAAGAACGAAATCATGATCGCCAGCTACCAGGCCTGGGGCATCAACCCGACGCCGATGGCCTGGTCGGAAACCTTCACCGCACTGCAGCAGCGTGTGGTCGACGGCCAGGACAACCCGTACATCACCGTGCACTCGATGAAGTTCAACGAGGTGCAGAAGTACATCACCAACATCCGCTACGTGTTCTCGCTCGAGCCGTTGATCATCGGTGAAGCCACCTTCAAGAAGCAGCCGGCCGATGTGCAGAAAGCGATCCTGGAAGCCGGCGCCGAAGCCACCGAGCACAGCTACAAGTGGCTGCTGGAGACCGAAGACAAGATCAAGAAGGAGCTGATCGCCAAGGGCATGGAGATCACCGACCCGGCCGACGGCGAGAAGGAGTGGATCTCCAAGGCCACGACCGCGGTGTGGCCGCAAGTTCTACGACAGCATCGGCGGCAAGGACAAGCTCGACCGCGTGCAGAAAGCTCCTCGGCCGCTGAAGCCAGTGCTGACGACAGCGACCGCCTGCGGGCGGTCGCATGTCTTCTCGCAACCCGTCGCGGTGCGCAGCTGCGCGCACCGTCACCCGAGGAGTTCGCATGTCCGCTGCCCGCAAGACGCTCGCGCTGCTGAACAACGTCGAGACCCTGCTTTGCGAGGTGCTGCTCGCGATCTTCGTGCTGATGCTGTTCGCGCAGATCATGGCGCGCCAGCTGTTTGGCTACAACATCGCCTGGAGCGAAGAGCTGTCGACCTACATGTTCGTCTGGTTCGCCTACCTCGGTGCCGTCGTCGCGGCCAAGATGTCGGCGCACAACCGGGTGACGGTGCACTTCCAGTTCATGCCGAAGTGGCTGTCGAAGACGCTGCTGACCTTTGCCGACCTGCTGTGGGTGGCGTTCAACGTGTACTTCGTCTGGCTCAGCTACGACTTCGTCTTCAACCGCATGAACCTGTTCTGGAAGGCGCAGACCCTGGGCGTGCCGATGAAGTACATCTACATGATCCTGCCGATCGCCTTCGCGCTGATGTCGCTGCGCATCCTGTGGAACGTCTACCTGCAGGGTCTTCAAGGGCATCGAGCCGCTCGATCCGGAAGCCGAAGAACTCGAAAAATTCAAGCACAGCGCCGATCAGGCCTCGGCCTGAACAGCGACGCAGGAGCCACAGCCACCATGGAAACCTACGTTACCGAACTGCTGTTTGGCGGTTTCATGCTGCTGCTGCTGCTGGGCGCGCCCATCACCGTCGCGCTCGGGCGGCGCCGGCATGGCCGCCTACATCGTGCTCGACAAGGACCCGATCGCCCTGGTGCAGATCGCCTTCAACTCGGTCGGCAACTTTCCGCTGATGGCCCTGCCGGCCTTCGTGCTGGCCGGTGCGCTGATGGAGGCAGCCGGCATTTCGAAGCGCCTGGTCGACATTGCCGAAACGCTGGCCGGGCCGATCACCGGCGGCCTGGGCGCGGCCACCGTGCTGGCCTGCCTGTTCTTCGGTGCCATCTCGGGCTCGGGCCCGGCCACCACGGCCGCGGTCGGCATGCTGATGATCCCGGCCATGGCCAAGCGCAACTATGACCGGTCGCTATGCGTCGGCGGTCACCGCCGCCTCGGGTGGCCTGGGCATCATCATTCCGCCGTCGATCCCGATGGTGATCTTCGGCATCTCGGCGCTGGGCATGAACCCGCCGCCGGAGGCGGTCGAGAAGTTCGGCCAGTTCGCCTCGCTGTCGATCCCCAAGCTGTTCGTGGCCGGCGTGGTGCCCGGCATCGTGATGGCAGGCGGCCTGCTGATCATGAACTACTTCATCTCGAAGAAGAACGGCTACACCGGCCTGACCGAGACCTGGTCTGTTCGGCGAAATCGGCAAGTCGCTGCGGCGCGGCTTCTGGTCCATCCTCGCGCCGTTCATCATCCTGGGCGGCATCTACACCGGCCTGTTCACGCCCACCGAATCGGCCATCGTCGCCATCTTCTACACGCTGTTCGTCGGCATCTTCATCCACCGCGAATTGAAGCTGCCCGGCGATGCAGAACGCCGCTGCGCACCACGACCTGGATCACCGGGCGCGTGCTGCTGATCCTGTTCACCGCCACCGCCTTCGGCCGCCTGCTGGTCGAGCAGCGCATTCCGGCCCAGATCGCCGAGTCGATGCTGTCGCCTGACCAGCAACATCTACATCATCTGGGCCCTGATGATCGTCTTCCTGCTCTTCGTCGGCATGTTCATGGAAACGCTGGCAGCCATCCTGATCCTGGTGCCGGTGCTGCTGCCGGTGATGTACACCGTGGGCGCCGACCCGACCCATGTCGGCATCGTCGTCATCTGCGTGCTGTCGATCGGCTTCATGACGCCGCCGCTGGGCGAGAACCTGTTCGTCGCCTCGGGCATCGGCGGCGAGACCGGTCGAGAAGATCATCGTGCGCGTGATGCCCTTCGTGCTCGTCTCGACGGTCGCGGTGTTCATCATCGCGTACGTCCCTGCACTGTCGCTGTGGCTGCCGGGTTTGGTCGGCTACAAGTGATCGAGAACGCATTCGGCTGCGGCAACCAGCGCCTGCGCCGCAGCGCAGGCGCGCAATCAGTCGCTCGTGAGTATCGCGGGGACTGACCCGGTCAACCTGCCGGCCGCGGCACGCCGCGCGCACGCGACAGATCGGCCACCGCCAGGCTGAGGGCGCGCAACCCGGCGTCGATCTGTGCGGTGGCGATCGACGACAAGCGCAGCCGGAAGTACGGGCAGGGGTACGGCGGCGCGGCAAAGAAGACATCGCCTGCTTCGATCAACACGCCTTGCACGCGTGCTGCGGCGGCCAACTCGGTGCCGTCGACCCAGGCCGGTGCACGCACCCAGATCGACGCGCCGCCCTGCGGCATCGCGAACTCGAAATCCGGCAGGTGGCGGCGCAAGCCCGCCGCAGTCAACAGCGTGCGCTCCTGCATCACC
This sequence comes from uncultured beta proteobacterium, assembly GCA_963706685.1. Classification (GTDB taxonomy): domain Bacteria; phylum Pseudomonadota; class Gammaproteobacteria; order Burkholderiales; family Burkholderiaceae_C; genus CADEEN01. Next base: position 28,104 of record CAVPMY010000006.1, on the reverse strand, counting down.
TGGTTGACACGCCGCGCATGCGACTCATGGTGGCCCAGCGACAGGAACAGCGCATAGGCATGCTGCAGGAAAGCACTCGGGTGGCGGACCATGGCATGACGCAACAGACGCAATTCCGAAGCCAGGGGCCGCGAGGCGACGATATAACCCAGACGCAGCGCCGGCGACAGGCTCTTCGACAGCGAGCCGACGTAGATGACATGGCCGCTGCGGTCCATGCTTTTCAGGGCCGGCATCGGTGCACCCTGGAAAAAGTTCTCGGCCTCGTAGTCGTCTTCGATGACGATGAAGCCCTGCCGCTGCGCGCGTTGCAGCAAGGCCTGGCGCCGCTCCAGGCTCAGCGTCACCGTGGTCGGGCTGTGCTGCGACGGCGTGACAAACACGTAGTCCAGTGCCGGCAGGTCGTCGATCACCGCGCCCTCCCCGTCCACCGGCACCCTCACCCACTGCGGGTTGCGCAAGGCGAAGCTGTTGCGCGCATGCGGATAGCCCGGCTCCTCGAAACCGACGCGCGTGCGTTGATCGAACAGCGCATCGGCCAACAAGTGGAAGGCCTGCTGCGCGCCGACCGTGACGACGATCTCTTCGGGCAGCGCGAACACGCCGCGCTTGGGCAACACGCGTTGGCGGATCTGCTCGAGCAGGTCGGGCACGTCGTCGGTCTCGAAATCCGGCGTCCACTGTTCGAGCCGCGCACGCGCCAGGCTGCGCACGCAGCATTCGCGAAAGTCTTCGATCGGAAACAGCTGCGGGTCGTGGCGGCCGTAGACAAAGGGGTACGGGTACTCGGTCCAGCGTTCAGGCTTGGACAGCGTCGGTCGGCCGCGCAGCGAGCGCAGCACACGCGCGTTCCAGTCCGGCGCCTGCGCGCTTTGCGCCGACTCGTCAATCGCCAGCGGCGCGGCCGGGCCCAGCGCGGCTACCGCCTGCCGCGCCCCCGCAGCCACGGCGATGCCGCTGCGCGGCCGCGAGACCAAGTAGCCCTCGTCGACCAATTGCCGGTAGGCAGCAGTGACCGTGTTGCGGCTCAAGCCGGTGTGCTGCGCCAGATCTCGCGACGATGGCAGCGACGCACCGTCGGCCAACCGGCCGGCCAGGATTTCCCGTACCAACGCCAGGCGCAGCCGGGCCTGCAACGGCAAGGCAGGCTCGTCGGGCAAGTCAAAGACTTGCGCCCACAGCGTGTGTTTGACGTTTCTCACCGGTTGCCAGTCTAGATTGTTCCGGCTTCGTGGCCGAACGCATCGCCGGCAAGCGCAGCAAGGCCTTCGAGCTGCCGATCGACAACAGCGAACTCGATTTCCCGAACGTCCTCATTCTTGTAGCAAGTCGGCGTTCAGGCGCGCAGCCGCTCGTTTTGTGGGTCGTACAGTGCTTCGAGATGCACCGTCGCAGCAAGCCGTTGGCCGAGCAGATCGACCTGCAACTGCCGGCCCTGCAACGCGTGTTCGGCCGCCACATAGGCCAGCGCCAGGCTGCGATCGCAGCGCATGCCGTGGGCACCGCTGGTGGTGATGCCGACGATGGTGCCATCCATCAGCACCGGTTCGGCGCCGATGCAATGGGCGTCGATCGAGTCGACATCGAGCAGCACCAGCACACGCTTCAGAGCGTCAGCGGCTTGGGCCACGAGTGCTCTCTTGCCGCGGAAGTTGCGCTCGTCGTCCAGCTTGCAAAAACGCTGCATGCCGGCTTCGAGCAGCGTGAACTCGGTGTTGAGGTCGCTGCGCCAGTTGCGATAACACTTCTCGATGCGCAGGCAATCCATGGCGCGCAGACCGATGGGTCGGATGCCATGGCCGGCGCCGGCTTGCATCAGCGCGTCGAACAATTCGCCTTGCTGCTCGATCGGATGGTGCAACTCCCAACCCAGCTCACCGACAAAACTCACCCGCAATGCGCGCAGTGACATGCCGGCGACGGTGAGATTCTGCGCCGTCAGCCACGGGAAGGCCTTGTTGCCCAGGTCGGCGTCGCACAGGCTGGCCAGCACCGCACGGGCATCGGGCCCAGTGAGCAGCAGGCAGCCCCACTGCGCCGTGCAACGCTGGATGTCGACCGAGCCGTCGGCGGGCAGGCCGGCGCGCAGCACGTCCGAGTCGTGATCTTCTGCTGCCGCGGCACTGACCACATAGAAGTGGTCGTCGGCCAGACAGGTCACGGTGAACTCGCTGCAGACGCCGCCGTTTTCATTGAGGGCATGCGTCAATGCCACGCCGCCGGTCTTGCGCGGCACACGGTTGGCACCGACCTGGTCGAGATGGGCGCGGGCACCGGCGCCGCGCACTTCCCATTTCGAGAACGGCGTCAGGTCGAGCATCGCCACCGCGTCGCGCGCGGCCAGGCATTCTTCGCGCACCGGCTCGAACCAGTTGCTGCGGCGAAAGCTGTGCTGTTCGCGCCGCTCGCTGGCGGCGGGCGCGTACCAGGCGGCGCGCTCCCAGCCGTAGCGGGCAAAGAACACGGCACCCGCCGCGTCGTGGCGCTTCGTGGCCGGCGTCGTCTTGATGCCGCGCGCCGCGGGACGCATCTCGTACTCGTACGGCGTACCCGCCGCGTATTCGTGGTTGTAGATCTCGACGCATTTGTCGACGGTCTGCGCCGGCGTGTAGTGGCCGCCGAAGCGTCGCGGATCGAGCTCCCACAGGTCCCATTCGGTTTCGCCGTGCAGCAACCATTCGGCGCAGACCTTGCCGCTGCCGCCGCCCTGCACGATGCCGAATCCCGAGCCGGTGTTGAGGAACAGGCCATCGATGCCGGCCACCGGCCCGATCAGCGGCGCGCCATCGGGCGTGTAGGTGATGGGGCCGTTGACGATGGTCTTGATGCCGGCGTTCATGGTGATGGCCGTGCGCTCCATCGCCATGGCGACGATGTCTTCGATGCGATCCAGATCGGGCGCCAGCAGTTCTTGCCCGAAGCTCGCCGGCACGCCGTCGACCGCCCACGGCTTGCTGCAATGTTCATACGGGCCGAGGATGAAACCCTTGCCCTCCTGGCGCAGGTAATAGGAATCATCGGGGTCGCGCACCATCGGCACTTCTTTGCCGTGGGCAACCAGTTCGGCCACGCTGTCGGTGACGAGGTACTGGTGCTCCATGTTGGCCAGCGGAATCGTCAGCCCGAGCATCGCGGCCACTTCCGGGCTGCGGAATCCGGCGGCAATGACGAGTTGCTCGGCCTGCACCGCACCGGCTCGCGTCTCGAGAAGCCACTGCCCCGACGCGCCGCGCGAATCGACGTCACCGGGCTGTTGCGTTTGATGGTCACGCCGCGCTTGCGCGCAACATTGGCCAGGGCGTTGGTCAGGCTGGTCGGGTCGACATGGCCGTCCACAGGATCCCACAGGATGCCTTTCAGCCCCGCGGGATCGAGGAAGGGATGCAGGCGGCGGCACTCCTGCGCATCGATCATGCGCATCTCCAGGCCGAGCGAGCGACCCATGGCCGCCACGCGTTCGAACTCATCGACACGCTGCTCGGTGTGCGCGAGACGCAAGGCACCGGTCCAGTGCAAGCCCACCGGTTGTTCGTTGTCTTGGTCCAGCTGTCGGTACAGCGCCTTGCCGTATTGCTGCAGCCGAATCACGTTGTAGCTGCCGTGGAAGTGCGGCAGGTTGCCCGCGGCATGCCAGGTCGAGCCCGAGGTCAACTCGGCGCGCTCGAGCACGACGACGTCGCTCTGGCCGAGTTGTGCCAGGTGGTAGGCGGTGGAAACGCCGACGATGCCGCCGCCGATGATGGCGGTTCGATAGGTATGCGCCATGGCTTGATTCCGGTGGTTGATGTCGTCGAGATGGAAGAACGGGGATGTTGCTGGCTGCCAGGAAAGTGATTGCCCTCGCAGACGCCATCGGTGCCCCGCCGAGGCAACTCGCGGAGCCACTTGGCCACTGCCGATGGTGCCAGATGACATGGCGCCGCGCCGGCGGGGGCGCAACGATGCCGATTGCGCCGAGAATCGGTCATTGCCACCAGCAACCGACAGGAGCACGCCATGGGCCACGCCGAACCGCAAGTCAGCGCCTCGCTGCAACCGTACTGGATGCCGTTCTCTGCCAACAAGGAGTTCAAGGCCGAGCCGCGTTTGTTCGCGCGCGCTTCAGGGCATGTACTTCTACACGCCCGACGGCCGCCAGGTGATCGATGCCTCGTCGGGCCTGTTCTGCGTGGCCGCCGGCCATTGCCGGCGCGAGATTGCCGAAGCGGTCTATCGAGCAATTGCAGACGCTGGACTTCACCGCGCCGTTCCTGCGCGGACACGCCAAGGCCTTCGAGCTGGCGGCCGCGCGTCGCCGAATACACGCCGGACGATCTGAACCGCATCTTCTTCGTCAACTCGGGCTCCGAGGCGGTCGACACCGCGATGAAGATCGCGCTGATGTTCCACCGCGTGCGCGGCCAGTCGCAGCGCCAGTTGTTCGTCTCGCGCGAGCGCGCCTATCACGGCGTCAACATGGGCGGCGTGGCGCTGGCCGGCATGGTCAACAACCGGCGCGCCTACGGCGCCGGGCTGGCCGGCGTCTATCACATGCGCCACACCGGGTTGCCGCAGAACAAGTTCATGCGCGGCCAACCCGAGCATGGCGCCGACCTCGCCGACGACCTGCAGCGCTTGTGCACAGCTCTACGGCGGCGAGAACATCGCGGCCGGTGTTCGTCGAACCCACCGCCGGCTCGTTCGGCTGCCTGCCGCCGCCCAAGGGCTACCTCGAGCGGCTGCGCAAGATCTGCGACGACAACGGCATCCTGCTCGTGTTCGACGAGGTCATCACCGGCTGGGGGCGCATGGGCGCGAACTTCGGCGCGCAGGCCTTCGGCGTCACGCCGGACCTGATGACGATGGCCAAGGCGATCACCAACGGTGCGCAGCCGATGGGTGCGGTGGCGGCGCGGCAGGAGATCTACGACACGATCACCGACGCCGGCCCGAAGACGGGCATCGAGTTCTTCCACGGCTACACCTACTCGGCGCATCCGGCCTCGTGCGCCGCGGGCCTGGCGATGATGGACATCTTCCGCGACGAGAGGCTGATCGAGCGCGCCGCGGCGATGAGCCCGTACTTCCTCGATGCCATGCATTCGCTGGCCGACGCGCCGGGCGTGGTCGACGTCCGCTCGATCGGCATGATGGCCGGCGTCGAAGTTGCCGCCGTCGGCGGCCCGGGCGCGCGCGGCCACGAGTTGCAGAAGAAGCTCTACGACATCGGCCTGAACCTGAAGAGCACCGGCGACACGCTGATCGTCGCACCGCCCTTCATCGCCGAAAAATCGCACATCGACGAGATCACGAACAAGATTCGCGAGGCCATCGCCGCGTGATCAGGCGCTAGAGCAGCGCCCACAGCGCGCGCAGCACGCCGAGCGCCGCGATCGCGATCAGCAGGTTGAGCACGATCTGGCGAAAGCGCGCCGGGCTCACCTGCTTGAAGCTGCGGTGGCCGACCCAGATACCGGCCAACATCGCCGGGGTCCACCACAGCGCGTGCTGAATCGTCTGCGTACCGAGCAGCGACGCGCCACCACCGGCACCGAGCAATGCCGCGCTGGCGAGTGCATACAGATCGGTAAAGAGAAAGAGCACGATCAGCGTCGCTCGCATCGCCGCCGGCGCCATCTGCGCCGTGCTCATGATCACTGCGACCGCGATGCCGCCGATGGCCGCCAGGCCATTGACATAGCCCGAGACAACGCCGGTGGCCGCGCGCACGCCGCGTGTCGGCGCCAGACCGAACGCGGCGCCGCCGCGCAGCAACAGCGCGGCGGCCAGCAGCAAGGCGCCGATCAACAGCCGCAGCGGCGTTTCGGGCAGCCAGGCCAGCGTGGCCACGCCCAGCGGAATGAACAGCACGTTGCCGGCAACGAGCCAGCCCAGCCAGCGCCAATCGACATCGCGCAGCGCCGTGCGCAGCAGCGTGATGCTGGCCAGCACTTCGAGCATGAACACCGGCGGCACCACCTGCGCCGGTGGCAGCAACAGCGACAGGCCGGCAACACACAGTGCCGAGAAGCCGAAGCCGGAGAAGCCACGCACGATGCCGGCGGCAAAGACCACCAGCCAGGCAAGCGCAAGTGCGGGCGTCAAGCTCAGAGCAGGCTGCGCATGCGCTCGGCCGCGGCGAGCAGCGCCGGCAGGCGTTCGCGCGCTGCCGCCACGGACATGCGCGCCGTGGGCGCATGCACGGCCAAGGCGGCCCGGACGGCACCTTGCGCATCACGCACCGGCACGGCCAGCGCGACCAGGCCGGTGACGAACTCCTCGTCGTCCACCGAGTAGCCTCGCTCGGCGATCGCCTTGCATTCGGCCTCGAGCGCGGTCACGCTGTGCAGCGTGCGCTCGGTCATGGGCGTCAGCGTCAGGCCGGCCATCAGCGCGCGCCGCGTCCGTGGCGCCATCAAGGCGAGAAACAGCTTGCCGCTGGCCGTGCAATGCAGCGGCACATGCGCCCCGACGTCGAGCGTCAAGCGCCACGGCCACGGCGCTTCGACGCGGTCGAGGTAGAGCACGGCTGCGCCATCGCGCGTCGTGAAGTTGCAGGTCTCGCCGACCTCACGCACCAGCGCGTTGAGCACCTCGTGTCGCAGGCCCCTGACTGTGCCGTGATTGAGGGTGTCGAAAGCCAGTTGCCGCAGCGCCGGGCCGACGGTGAACTCTCGCTCCGACAGTCCGCGGGTGAGAAAACCGCCCTCGACCAACTGCATGCACAAGCGATGGGCAGTGGCTTTGGGCAACGACAACCGCACCGCCAGTTCGGCCAGCGACAGCGCGCGGCCCTCGGCAGCGAGCAGCGACAGCAGCGCCAGGCTGCGTGCCCCGGCAGAGCCGAAACCACGAATTTCTTCGGTGTTTTCAGGTTTCGCAGCGGCTTTTTCTTCGTTGAACATACGGGAAAACCTCTAAAACGGAACATTGCGTTCCGAAAACATGAGTTCTATGATGTACCTCAATGGCCCACGTTTGCAATCCGACTTTCCTCCATGCGCCCTTCGACAGGTCTTTCGCCGAGACAAGGGCCTGCCCATGAGCACGGACTATGACTACATCGTCGTGGGCGCAGGGTCGGCCGGCGCGGTCCTGGCGGCACGCCTGAGCGAAGACCCGGCAACGCGGGTGCTGCTGCTCGAAGCCGGCCCGGCCGACCGTTCGTTCTGGATTCATCTGCCGATCGGCTATGGCAAGACGATGTGGAGCAAGAAGTACAACTGGTGCTTCCACACCGACCCCGATCCCAACATGAACGGGCGCCGCATCTACTGGCCGCGCGGCAAGACCCTGGGCGGCTCGAGTTCGATCAACGGCCTGATCTACATCCGCGGCCAGCGTGAAGACTACGACCACTGGCGCGATCTGGGCAACGCGGGCTGGGGCTACGACGATGTGCTGCCCTACTTCATCAAGTCCGAGCGCAATCAACGTGGCGCCAACGACTATCACGGTGGCGATGGCCCCTTGTCGGTGTCCGATATCGGCGCGAAGAACGAGCTGATCGAAGCCTTCATCGACGGCGCCGGCGAGATCGGCGTGCCGCGCACCGACGACTTCAACGGCGCCCAACAGGAAGGCGCCGGCTACTACCAGCTGACGACCTGGAAGGGCTGGCGCTGGAGCACGGCCAAGGGCTACCTGCGGCCCGCACAAGCACGTGCCAACCTGCGCATCGAAACCGATGCGCAGGCCACCGGCGTGGTCATCGAAGGCAAGCGCGCCGTCGGCGTGCACTACCGCCAGGGCGGCGTCGACAAGGTCGCCCGCTGCCGCGGCGAGGTGTTGCTCTCCGCCGGCGCCATCCAGTCGCCGCAGCTGCTGCAGCTCTCAGGCATCGGCCCGGCTGCGCTGCTGAAAAAGCACGGCATTCCGGTGGTCCACGATCTGCCGGGCGTCGGCGAAAACCTGCAGGACCATCTGCAGATCCGCCTGATCTTCGAGTCGACGCGGCGCACCACCAACGATGACCTCAACTCGCTGTTCGGTCAGGCCAAGCTGGGCTGCAATGGTTGTTCTACCGCAGCGGCCCGCTTGGCCGTGGGCATCAACCAGGGCGGCTGCTTCATGCGTGCGCTGCCGGACGAAGCCAAGACGCCGGACATCCAGTTCCACGTCGCCACGCTGTCGGCCGACATGGCCGGCGGCAAGGTGCATCCGTTCTCCGGCATGACGATGTCGATCTGCCAGCTGCGTCCTGAGTCGCGCGGCCACATCCGCATCAAGTCGACCGATCCGTTCGAGCCGCCGGAAATGCAGCCCAACTACCTGTCCACCGATCTCGACCGGCGCACCGCCGTCGCCGGCATGAAGGCGGCCCGCGCGATCGCCGCGTCGTCGGTGATGCGCCCCTTCATCAAGCGCGAGGTCAAGCCCGGCCCGGATGCCTGTGACGACGCTGCGCTGCTGGAGTTCTGCCGCAACAACGGCGCCACCATCTTTCACCCGACGGGCACCTGCAAGATGGGCCAGGACCCGGCCGCCGGTGCCGTCGTCGACGCGCGCCTGCGCGTGCACGGCATCGAGGGCCTGCGCGTGATCGACTGCTCGGCCATGCCGACGCTGGTCTCGGGCAACACCAATGCACCGGCCGTGATGATGGCCGAGAAGGCCGTCGACATGATCCGCGAGGACGCGCGCCGACGCTAAAGAGCGACGCGTTCTCAACTTTTCACCCACGCCACCAGGAGACACCCCATGGCACAGAAAACCCCTCTCGACCGCCGCGGCTTCATGAAGATCGCAGGCACCTACGGCCTCAGCTCGACCGCCTTCGCAGTCGCCGGCATGGTCGGCCCGCTGACGCTCGAAGGCGTCGGCATGGCCGCCGCGCAGACCGCGGCAGGACGCAGCGGCACGCCGCTGATGTCGCTGAAGTTCGGCGCTGCCGGCTTCAACGAAGAGAACCTGAAGATCCAGGAATCGGGCCAGCTCTGGTTCGCGCAGGAACTCGAGAAGCGCAGCGAAGGCGCGCTGAAGATCGAGTTCATCGGCAACAACGCGATCTGCAACCAGGGTGACTGCGTCAAGAAGACGCAACAAGGCATCGTCGACCTGTTCACCGCCAGCACGCAGAACTCGGCCGGCTCGGCGCCGTACTACAACGTGCTCGACTTCGCCTACATGTTCCCGTCGCGGGCGTCGCAGCACCACTTCCTGTACAGCAAGAAGAGCGAGAAGCTGCTGCGCGAGCCGATGCGCAAGCTGCACAACATCCAGTTCCTGTACAGCCACTGCGAGCTGCGCGGCATCATGCTGGGCAAGAAGTACGCCGACAAGCCGCTGATCACCAGCGTCGACCAGCTCGCCGGCACCAAGAACCGCGTCACCGGCACCCAGCTCGGCCGCATCGCGATGAACCTGATGAAACTGAACCCGACGCCGCTGGCCTGGGAGGAGACGCTCGACGGCCTCAAGCAGGGCCTGATCGACGGCGCCGAGACCTGGATGAGCGCGGTGGCCTACGCCAACATGTCGCCGGTGGTGTCGCAATGCGTCGACCTGCGCTTCTTCTGCGGCACCGAGCACACGGCGATGAACTACGCCACCTTCAAGAAGCTGCCGGCCAAGCTGCAGGACCTGGTGCTCGAGGTCTCGTACGACGCCCAGCAGTACACGCAGAAGAACCAGGAGCGTGCACTGGTCGAGATCATCGGCGCGGTGCCGAATCCCAAGCCGGACACCATCTTCGCCAAGAACAACGTGCGCGTGGCGACGTTGTCGGACGCCGAGCTCAAGAAGGCCGAAAAGATGTGTTCGCCCGAGTTCCAGCCCAAGCCCTGGGAAGAGTGGCGCGAGCGCCTGAACAAGATGTCCGGCGGCCAGGACGTCTACAAGGAGATCTACGCCATCGCGCGCGAGATCCCGGCCACGATGGCGGCGGTCGACGTCAAGCCGGTGCGTTGGTGGAAAGCCTGATCGCGCATTGAGCGCCCCGCGGGCGGCGCCGGGTTTCCGGTCGCCGCCCGCATCGCATCACGTCATTCCAAGGTCCAAGCGAGGAGACAACGTCGTGAACCTGATCCTGGCCCCGATACGCTGGCTCGACAAGCACATCGAACGCACGCTGATCCTGTTCGCCTACTCGGCGATGGCGCTGATCATCGTGTACGCGGTCTTCGAGCGTTTCATCCTCAACCAGATGGTGCCCTGGAGCACCTCGATCCCGATCTACCTGTTCCTGTGGGTGACCTGGATCGGCTGCTCGCACAACGTGCGCCAACGCACCCACCTCGTCTTCAACGACATCCGCCTGCGCCTGTCCCTATGGCTGGCAGTTCGCCTGCATGTGCCTGGACGCGCTGTTGTGGATCGTCTTCGCCGTCATCGTCCTGTACTACACGATCGAGCAGACCCGCCTGGTCGAGATGAACTTCGCCATCGTGCAGGGCACCGACAACGTCATGCAGTGGTGGTTCTACCTGGCCACGCCGGTGGCCTGGGCGCTGCTGATCGTGCGCGTGCTGCAGAACCTGCTGGACGACATTCGGCGCTATGTGCGGCGCAAACCCTTCCTGGTCGACATTCAGGCCATCGGCCAAGGCTGAGGACATCATCATGGATCAAGGTACTCTTGCTCGGCCTCGTCTCGGCCGGCGTCGTCGTGCTCTTCCTGATCGGCGTGCCGATCTTTCTGGTGATCGGCTACTGGGTGGTCGGCGCCTCGCTGGTCATCGATTTCACGCTCGCCAACGTCGGCGTGACGCTGTTCGAGGGCCTGAACTTCTTCGGCCTGCTGTCGCTGCCGCTGTTCATCCTGACCGGTGACCTGATCGCCGCGGCCGGCATCGCCAGGCGACTGGCCGACTTCGCGCACGCCTGCCTGAGCTGGCTGCGCGGCGGTCTCGGGCTGGCGACGATCTCGGCTCATGCGGCCTGTTCGCCGCCATCTCGGGTTCGAACTCGGCGACCACCGCCACCATCGGCGGCATCATGCATCCGCTGCTGGTCAAGGACGGCTACGACAGCAGTTTCGCTGCCGCCACCGCCGCCGCCGGCGGCACCGTGGGCATCATCATCCCGCCGTCGATCATCTTCATCGTCTACGGCTTCATGATGAACCTGTCGATCTCCGACCTGTTCGTCGCCGGCATCCTGCCCGGCATCCTGATGGTGACGTCGATGATGGGCGTGTGCTGGTACATGTCGCGCAAGAACAAGCTGGGGCTCGATCGAGCCGCTGGACTGGTCGCGCGTCTTCCGCACCGCGCGACGTGCCTACCTCGGCTTCTTCGCCATCTTCATCGTCATCTACGGCATCTACTCGGGCATCTTCTCGCCGACCGAGGCGGCGGCCATCACGGTCGGCTTCTGTCTGCGTCGCCGGCTTGTTGCTGACCCGCGAGATCAAGTGGCGCGACCTGCCCGACATCCTGCTGCGCTCGGGCCAGCTGACCGGCATGCTGGCGCCGATGATCGCCATCTCGATCGTCATGCAGCAGGTCTTCGGCCTGCTCGGCGCGGCCGAAGCGGTGGCGGCGTTCGTCGCCTGGTTCGGCGACAGCGAGATCATCGTGCTGCTGGTCTGCATGGGCATCGTGATGGCCGCCGGCTGCATTCTGGAGAGCCTGCCGGTGACGGTGATCTTCGCGCCGATCCTGGCGCCGATCGCGGTGGCGCATGGCGTCGACCCGATCCACTTCAGCGTCATCTTCCTGGTCGGCGCGGCGATCGGCTTCATCACCCCGCCCTTCGGACTCAACCTGTTCGTCGCCAGCGGCGTGACCGGCATTCCGTACTCGAAGCTGGTGCGCTTTGCGATGATGTACCTGAGCGGCCTGCTGGTGGCCTGGGGCCTGACGGCCTTCGTGCCCTGGTTCTCGCTGGTGCTGTTGCCCAAGGTCGGTGGCGGCTGAGGCCACCACCGAGGGCACTGCAGGGTCGAGCCTGCAAGGCGCCAGCCAAGGTGCTAGGCTGCCGTCTCCGACCTTGCTCGCCCCCTTCGCGAAAGACAACCATGCCCGGCTTGCTGCCCGAAATCGATCCTGACGGCCTGCTCGAATACTCGGTCGTGTTCACCGACCGCGCGCTCAACCACATGTCGCAGAAGTTCCAGCGCGTCATGCGCGACATCTCCGGCGTGCTCAAGGAGGTCTACCACGCGCGCTCGGCCATCGTCGTGCCCGGCAGCGGCACCTTCGGCATGGAGGCGGTGGCGCGCCAGTTCGCCGGCGGCCACGACGTGCTGGTGATCCGCAACGGCTGGTTCAGCTACCGCTGGAGCCAGATTTTCGAGATGGGCCGCATTCCGGCCACGCACACGGTGCTCAAGGCGCGGCCGGTGGCAGCAGGCAGTGAGATGCCCTTCGCGCCAGCGCCGCTCGACGAGGTTGTGGCTGCGATCCGCGAGCACAAGCCGCGCTGCGTATTTGCGCCGCATGTCGAGACCTCGGCCGGCATCGTGCTGCCGGACGACTATCTGCGTGCGGTGGCCGACGCCGTGCACGGGGTCGGCGGCCTGTTCGTTGTCGACAGCATTGCCTCCGGCGCGCTGTGGATCGACATGCAGGCCACTGGTGTCGACGTGCTGATCAGCGCACCGCAAAAGGGCTGGAGCGGATCGCCCTGCTGCGCCTTCGTCATGCTCAGCGAGCGTGCGCGCAGCGAGATCGATGCGACCACGAGCAGCAGCTTCGCTGTCGACCTGAAGAAGTGGCTGCAGATCATGGAAATCTACGAAGGCGGCGGCCACGCCTACCACGCCACGCTGCCCACCGACGCCCTCGCCCTGACGCGCGACGCGATGCTCGAGAGCCGCGCCTATGGCTTCGAGAAACTGCGCGCCGAGCAGATCGAGCTCGGCCGCCGCGTGCGTGCCCTGCTCGCCAGCAAGGGCCTGCGCAGCGTCGCCGCCGAGGGCTTCCAGGCCTCGGGCGTGGTCGTCAGCTACACGCGCGATGACGGCCTGCACAGCGGCAAGGCCTTCATCGGCGAGGGCCTGCAGACCGCCTCGGGCGTGCCGCTGCAGTGTGACGAACCGGCGGACTTCAAGACTTTTCGCATCGGCCTGTTCGGGCTCGACAAGCTGCACCATGTGGAGCGCACGGTGGCCGACCTGGACCGCGCATTGACGCGCATCCTCGACACCGGATCGTCGGCGCGCGCGGCAGCCTGAGCAGCGCGCCCAACACGTCGTCAGCGCTGCCAGAGATCGAACGCCGCGCGCAGCACACCCAGCGCCGAGATCACGATCAGCAGCGTCAGCACATGGTGCCGGTAGCCAGTTGGGTCGGCATTGGCAAACGAGTGTTTGCCGATCCAGATGCCGGCCAGCATGGTCGGTGCCAGCAGCAGCGCCCAGCGCAGGGTATCGATGCTGAGCAGCGAGGCAGCCTTGCCGTGAGGAACCAGGGCCGCGCAGAACAGCGCGTAGGCGCCGGCGTAGAGCAGGAAGGTGACCATCGTGGCACGCAGCGCCGCCGCCGGCAGTCGCGACGCGGCCATCAGCATGGCCGCCGCGACCCCGCCGCTGGCCGCCACGCCATTGAGCAAGCCGGAGGCGATGCCGGCCGTCATGCGCAGTCCCGGTGTCGGCGCGAAGGTGCGTGTGCTGGCCAGGCGCAACCCGACGGCGGTGATCAGCAGCGCGCTGCCGACCAACAGGCGCAGCAGCGTCTCCGGCAACACGGCCAGCAGCGCGATGCCGAAGGGAATGAAGATCAGGTTGCCGAGCAGCAGCCAGCGCAGCCAGTCGCGGTCGGCGTCGCGCATCGCGCTGCGCCACATGCTGATGCTGGCCACGACCTCCAGCGCCAGCACCGCCGGCACGACGGTGGCGGGAGCCACGAACACCGACAGGCCGGCCACCGTGAGCGCCGAGTAGCCGAAGCCGGCGAAACCGCGCACGATACCGGCGCCGAGCGACACCAGCAGGCCGGCCAGCAACACGGGCAGCGGCCAGGACAGGGCCAGCATGTCAGCGCTCGACCGTGTCCAGCAACTTGAGGCGCTGCACCTTGCCCGAGGGACCGCGCGGCAGTTCGCTGACGAAGCGGAACAGCTTCGGCGTCTTGTAACGGCCCAGGTGCTGCTCGCAGAAGATGCGCAGCGCCTGTTCAGTGTCGTCGCACTTGTCGGCGGCCGTCGCGCAGCACGACGCAGGCCAGGATCTCCTGGCCGTAGTGCTTGTCCGGCATGCCGACGGCGGCGGCTTCGAGCACGGCCGGATGGCGCAGCAGCACCTCGTCGATCTCGCGCGGCGCGATGTTCTCGCCGCCCTTGATGATCAACTCCTTGATGCGGCCGGTGACGAAGAAGAAGCCGTCGGCGTCGCGGTGGCCCAGGTCGCCGGTGCGCAGCCAGCCGTCGGGCGTGAAGCGGCGCGCGTCGCGTCCTCGTTCTTGTAGTAGCCGCGCATCACGTTCGGGCCGCGGATGACGATCTCGCCGGTCGCGCCATCGGCCACCGGCTCAGTTCGGCATCGACCACGCGCGCTTCGCAGCCCGACGCGACGCCGACCGCGCCGAGCTTGCGGCGCGTCGGGTCCATCGGGTTGCTGAAGGCCGGCGCGACGGTTTCGGTCAGGCCCATGGTCTCGACGATGCCGATGCCGAAACGGTCCTGGAAGGCGCTCAGGTGCTCGGGCGGCAACGCGGCCGATGCCGAGCGGCAGAAGCGGATCGGCGTCGGCGATGCCGGCGGTGGCGCATCGCCTTCCAGCAGGTACGACACCATCGTCGGCACCACATTGAGCCAGGTGCACTGGTGCTCGCGCGCCTGCGCCCAGAAGCGGGCGGCGGAAAACTTGGGCGGCATGGCCAGGCTGCCGCCGATGCCAAAGGCGCGAGCATCGTGACCGCGAAAGCATTGATGTGATACAGCGGCAGCACGGCCAGCACGCGATCGGCGGCCGTCAGCGCGTGCTCGGTGCAGACGGCCTGCGCATTCGCCGCCAGGTTGGCCTGCGTCAGCATCACGCCCTTGGGCTGGCCGGTGGTGCCCGAGGTGTACATCAGCAGTGCCAGCGCCTCGCTGCTGGGCGGCGTCGGGTCGCCGACTGCGGCGGCCACCGTGTCTTCGTCCGGCAGATCGCAGCGCATCGGGATCGGCCACGATCAACGCCACCGGGCGCTCGAGTGCGGCCACGATCGCAGCCACGCGCTCGCCGCCACTCGGGAGCCGACCACGACGGCCTTGCAGTCTGAATGCGTCGAGCACATAGCGCATCTGCTCGGGCTGCGACAGCAGGTTGACCGGGTTGACGCAGCGCCCGCCCCACATCGCGCCCAGCAACACGCGCAGGGTGTTCAGGCCGTTGGGCATGACCACCGAAACCGTATCGCCCGCCTGCACGCCGTGACGCTGCAACAAGGCGCTCACGCGCCGGCAGGCCTGCGCCAGCTGCGCATAGCTCAAGACGCGTCCGCTGGCGGTTCCCAGCGCGAAGGGCGCATCGGCCATGCGAGCGCGCGCCGCGCTCGACGAGCACCTGCACCGTGGTCGCGGCGGCGCTCATTGGCGTCCGTACTTGTCCGAAGTAGGCGCCGAAGATATCGGCTTCGCTCGGCACGTGCTCTTCGATCGGCCGCGACACGCGCGTGATGTTCATGTAGTGGCGATAGTTCATGTTGTCCGAGAAGTTGTTCCTGCCCCAGGTGCCGCAGCCCATCGACAGCGAGAACGGCAGGCCGTTGTCGAAGCTGCCGCCGGTGGCGATGCAATGCGCCTGGTTGACGATCACGCGCGACACCGGCAGCGTCAGGCCCAGGTCGAGCGCGCGCTCAGGCATGGCTGCTGTGCAGGCCGACCGAATGGCCTGCACCCTGCCAGGCATAGATGCGCTCGACGATGCGCTTGGCGTCGGCGAAATCGCGTGCCGTGTAGACCGTGAGCACCGGGCTCAGCTTCTCGCCGGAAAAGGGATGATCGGGGCCGAAACCGGTCTGCGCGTTCTCCTCGACCATCAGGATGCGCACCTCGGCAGCCCGTTGCCTGGCCCAGGCCGGCCTTCTCGGCGATGCGTGCGGCCGATTGGCCGGTGACGGCGCCTGACAACTTGCCGTCGGGCCACATCAGCGCTTGCAGCGCAGCCTTCTGTTTTCCGTCGAGCATCACGGCGCCACGCTTGGCCAGTGCTGCGAGCAACTTCGCGCGCACCGCTTCGACGATGACGATGCTGTTCTCCGACGAGCAGCTGGTGGCGTTGTCGAACGTCTTGGAGCGCACGATGCGTTCGGCGGCGGCATCGACGTCCGCGCTCTCGTCGACGATGCCCGCCACGTTGCCGGCGCCGACTCCGAACGCCGGCGTGCCGCAGGTGTAGGCGGCACGCACATTGGCGCCTGAGCCGGTGGCGACGACCAGATCGCATTGCCTCATCAGCTCGGCGGTCGATTGCTTGTTTACCGGTGACGGCAGCACTTGCACCAGGTCGCGCGGCGCGCCGATGCGGTCGAACTGCGCATGGATGTATTCGAGCAGCCGGGCTGCGGTGCTCCAGCCCTTGGGTGACGGCGCCACGATGACGGCGTTGCGGCCCTTGAGCGCATTGATGATCTTGTTTGCCGGCGTCGCCCCGGGGTTGGTCGATGGCGTGATCGCGCAGACCACGCCGACCGGGCGCGCGATCTCGATCAGGCCGCGCGCGGCATCCTCGACGATCACGCCGACCGATTTCGCGCCTGCCAGGTCGCGCAGCAGGCCCGAGCGTCTTGCGGTGGTTCTTGCGCACCTTGTCTTCGACGCTGCCGATGCCGGTGTCGGCCACCGCCAGCTCGGCCAGCTCGCGGTTGCGCGCCGGCTCGATGATGGCCCAGCCGGCGGCCGCGACCAGCTCGTCGATGCGCGCCTGGTCGTAGCCGTCGGCCATGTGCTGTGCGGCGCGGGCGCGGGCCACGAGGCCGGCGACAGTGCCTTGAACGTCGTTCATGGTTTGGATCTCCTGGAAAAAAGGCGCATCACCTTGCCCCTCATGTCGGGCACCAGCGCCCAGAGCACGAACAGGCCGGCGAAGCCGAGAATCGTGGCGCTGATCGGGCGCGTGACGAAGATGGTGAGCTCGTTGTCGTAGTTGGCCAGCGAGGTCATGAAGTAGCGCTCGGCCAGCGGCCCGAGGATCACGCCCAGCACCAGTGGCGCCGACGGGAAGTCGTGCCGCTTCATCAGATAGCCCAGGACCCCGAAACTCAGGCAGATGTAGACATCGGCGATGTTGTTGCGCACGCCATAGGCGCCGACCACGCTGAGCACGACGATGAAGGCCCCCAGAACAGTCGGCGGCACCTTCATCAGCGAAGAGAAGCCGCGCGCTACCAAGGCGCCAGCGCCGATCATGCACAGGTTGGCCAGCAGCAGGCTGGCGAAGATGGTGTAGACCATGTCGGTCTGGGTGGTGAACAGCAGCGGCCCCGGCGTCACGCCATGCAGCACCAGCGCCGCCAGCATGATCGCGGTGGCCGCGCTGCCGGGGATGCCGAGCGTCAGCAACGGAATCATGGCCGCGCCGGTGGTCGCGTTCTTCGCCGCCTCCGGCGCCATCAGTCCCGCTTCGACGCCGGTGCCGAACTCGGCGCCGCGCGGTGAGACCTGCTTCTCGACGCCGTAGGCGATGACTGCGCCGACCGTGGCCCCGGCGCCCGGGATCATGCCGATCATGCAGCCGATGCCGGTGCCGCGCGCGGCCGACCCCTTCAGCGCCCACAGCTCCTTGAACGACGGCAGCTTGAGCTTCACGCTGCCGGTGGCACCCTGGCCATGCGCCTTCTGGCCCAGCATCTCCAGCACCTCGCCGAGCGCGAACAGCCCGATCATCACGACCACGAAGTTGATGCCGTTCTGCAGCGCGGGCAGGCCGAAGGTCAGGCGCGGCAGCCCATACAGCGGGTCGACGCCGACGCTGCCGATGACGATGCCGCTGAACAGCGACACCAGGCTGATCCAGGGCGCAGCCTTGGCGATGGCGATGATGCTGACCAGCCCCAGGAACGTGGCGGCGAAGAACTCCGGCTGGTCGAAGGCCAGTGCCACCTTGGCGAACGGCGGCGCGCCGAAGGTCAGCAGCAAGGCGCTGGCCAGGCCGCCGGTGGCCGACGCCGCGATCGCCAGGCTCAGCGCCCGCGCCGACTCGCCGCGCTTGGTCATCGGGTAGCCGTCCCAGCAGCTCGGCAGCGATGCCGGCGTGCCCGGGATGTTGATCAGGATCGCCGAGATCGAACCGCCGAACACACCGCCGGCGTAGATGCCACCCAGGAAGACCATCGCCGACAGCGGCGTCATCAGGTAGGTGAAGGGCAGCGCCATCGCCATCGCGTTGACGAAGGAGATGCCTGGCAGCGCGCCGGCAACCACGCCCACGGCCAGGCCCGTCAGCATGATGAGGAAGTTGTACGGCTCCAGGGCCGTCAGCAGGCCGTGGAAGAGGTTGACGAAGACGTCCATGGTGATGCGACCCGTTCCTCAGTAGATGCCGAGCAGGCGGTACAGCCAGACGCTGAAATCGCCGATGGCACCGACACCACGGTCCAGCGGCATCAGCGCGAGCTTGATGAACAGGTACAGCAGCACGACCGTGCCGATCAAGCTCACCAGCGAGATCATCAACGGCGATCGCACGCCACCCAGCAGCAGCCACAGCACGATGTAGACCACCGTCGCGAGCGCGAACCCGAGCACAGGCAGGCTGAAGCCATAGGCCAGCACCAGCACGATGCCCACCCAGACGCGCAGCCCGCCGGCGACCACCGGCGCCGCCGCGGCGGCCGCGCCCTGTTCGCGACGGCGCAGGACCAGCGCCACGCGCTGCACGGCCCAGACCAGGGCGAACAGCAGCACTGCGTACAGCATGACGGTCGGCCAGGTCGTCGGGCCGGCGATGCCACGCGCCATCGCCGCCGCCTCCTCCGGGCGGTCGGTGATGAAACGCGTCAGCATGAGGGCCGCGGCGGCAAAGGCGAGCGGAGCAGCCAGCGGCCGCCAGGACATCGTGTTCGACATCACTTGAACGCCGCGAGGTAGCCCTTGACCGTGTCGCCGAAGGCCTTGACGTAGGTCTGCGCCTCGGCCGGGGTGAAGCTGCGAGAGGCACAGGTATAGGTTTCGGCACAGAACTTCTTCCAATCCGGCGAGGCGAGCACGGCATTGACGGCGTCGGAAAGGATCTTCACCCGCTCCGGCGGCGTCTTGGCGCTGACCGCCAGCGTGCGGAAGTTGGGCAGGTCGCTGATCTCGAAGCCGAGTTCCTTCGACGATGGTGTGTCCTTGAACGCCGGGTGACGTACGTCGTCGAAGACGACCAGCGGGCGAAGCTGGCCGGCCTGCAGGAACGGCGCGACGTCGCCCGGTTCTTCGTAGATCGCATCGGTGTGCTTGCCGATCGGCGACGCGTAGCGCTCGGCCGGCTTGGCAAAGGGCACGTTCGTCATCTTGAAACCCTTGGCGCCGAAGTACTTGATCGTGATGTCGTCCTGCGTGCCGTAGCCCGAGGTCGCGATCTTCAGCTTGCCGGGGTTGGCCTTGGCGAAGTCGAGCATGTCCTTGTAGGTCTTGAACGGGCTGTCGCTGGGCACGAACATCATCGACGGCGAGTCCTGCGTCACGGCGACGATGGCGAAGTCTTCCGGCTTGGACGTGCCCAGGCCCGACGCCCATGACGACACCGTCAGCGCGATCAGCGTGCCCATGGTGTAGCCGTCGGGAGCCGAGGTCAGCACCTTGGTCAAGCCGGCGTTGCCTGAGGCGCCGCCGACGTTGGAGACGGGAAACGGCACGCCGAGCTGCTTTTCGAGCAACTGCGACATCTTGCGGCCCATCGAATCGGCGCCGCCTCCGGGGCCAAAGGTGACGACGACCTCGACCGGGCGGCTGGGGAATTTTTCCTGCGCGCTCGCCCAGGGCGCGGCAGCCATTGTCAGGGCAGCGGCCAGCAGCGCGATACGGGGAAATGATTGTTGAGTCATGGTGTCTCCTGTGATCTTGGGTTGAGAAAAAACTAGGGCGGTCAGGCGGCACGCTGGCGCAGCCCGCCACCCAAGGCCCGCGTGATCTCGCCGGCGGTCTTGGCGAGCGCGATGCCGAGCGATTCGATGCGTGCATCGTCCATGCGCGCCGACGGTGCGGACAGGCCGACGGCGGCGATGGCGCTGCCGTGCTGGTCGAAGACGACGGCCCCGAGGCCGCTGACATCGCTGCGCCACTCGCCGCGGTTGACGGCATAGCCGAGGCGGCGCACCTGCTCCAGCTGTGTACGCAGCGCAGACAGGCTGCGCACGGTCAGGCTCGTCGGCCGCGCCAGCGGCTTGGGCAGCGCCTCCAGCACTACTGGCGGCGCATGCGCCAGCAGCGCCTTGCCGGTGGCCACGCAATGCGCCGGCGCGCGCCCGCCGACCTGCGAATAGGCACGCACCGGCTGCGGGCTGTCGATCTTGTCGAGGTAGACGATCTCGGGGCCTTCGAGCACCGACAGGTGGATCGTCTCTTGCGTGCTGTGCGCAAGCCGCGCCAGCGGTTCGCGCGCCACGCGGCGCACGTCGAAACCGTCGGCGACGCGGCAACCCCACTCGAACAGCCGCAGCGTGCAATGGTACGCGCCCGTGTCGGGATCCTGGGCCACGAATCCGAGTCCGGACCATGTCTGCAGCGTGCGATGAACATTGCTGGGGTTCAGGCCGCTGAGCCGCGCCAGCTCGGACACGCCGAGCCGCCCGCCGGTATTGAGCAGTTGCTCCAGCAGTTGAACGCCTTTCACCAGGGTCTTGTCCATTCTAAATATTGGAATTGATTTCCAACTTTTAGAATACGTCCAACGGCCCGCAAGGTCAAATGGGGTTAACCCGGCACAGGCTGATCAGCGCATTGACGATCGAGCCGCCCGACAGGCGACCCTGCTCGACCAGCACGTCGGCATGGCCGCCGAGGTTCGACGAGTTGCCGGCCCAGGTGCCGCGACTGCGCAGGGCCGCCGATGCCGTCGGCCACACCTTCGCGAACTGAGCCGGCGAGCCAGCCTCAGCAAGCTGCGCGGCAGTGACCACGCTGACGTGGCAGCAGCGCCGACTTACGCTGATTTGCCGGCGGGCCGCGCCGCAACGGGCAACGCATCCCAGGCGGCGGCGGCCACCGGCTCGCCCCAGACTTCGAGCGTCACCGGCGTACCGGCGTGCGCCGCTGTCGCGGCCGCACCGCGCACGAAGCCCAGTCCGATGCAGCGAGCATCGGCGTGGCTGAAGCCTGCGGACGTCAACTCGCCCACGGCCTGGCCATGCATCACGACCGGCTCACCGCCCCACAGCCATGTCGGACGCTGTGCGTGACTCTCGCTCAGCACGAAGGCGAGCAGCTTCTTGCGCAGCGGCCGTTGCCGCGCGGCGAGCAGCGCGTCGCGGCCGATGAAGTCGACGCCCTTGTCGAGCTTGACCGCAAAATGCAGGCCCGCCTCCCATGGCGTCTCGTCCGGTCCCAGCTCGGCGCCCCAGGCTCGCCTGCCTGCCTCGATGCGCAGGGCATCGAGCGCGTAGTAGCCGGCGTCGCGCAGGCCGAGGTCGGCGCCCGCCTCGTGCAGGCTCAGGTACACGTGGCGCGTCATCTCGATGGGCACGTAGAGCTCGAAGCCAGGGCCGCCGACGTAGCTCATGCGCGCAGCGCGCACGCGCGCCAGGCCGAGGTCGATCTCCTTCGTGTGCGCGAACTCGAGCCCGGCCGGCGACAAGTCGGCCGGCGACACGCGCGCCATCAGTTCGCGCGCGCGCGGACCCATCACCGACAACACGCTGTACTGCGCGCTCACATCCGTAAGGCTGGCGTGTTCGCCGCGATGCGTGTGACGCGTGATCCAGTCGGCATCGCGCTGCGGCTGGGCCGAGCCGGTCACGATCAGGAAGCGATCGCTGGCCAAGCGCATCACCGTGAGGTCGCTCTCGAAGCCCGCGCGCCGGTTGAGCATGGCGGTGTAGACCATGCGATCGGGTGCCAGCTCGACATCGTTGGCGCACAGCCGCTGCAACACCTGCAGCGCGTCGTCGCCTTGCAGCATGAGCTTGCCGAAGGAGGTCTGGTCGTACAGCGCCACGGCTTCGCGCGTGGCGCGCATCTCGGCGCGCATCCACGGCAGCCACCCCGGGGTATCGAGCCCATGCGCGGGCCGCGTCGCACCTTCGGATCTGAAATAGTTGGCGCGCTCCCAACCGTTCTTGCGTGCCGAACTCGGCGCCGCGTGCCGCCAACTGGTCGTAGAGCGGCGAGGTGCGCAAGGGGCGTGCGGACTCCAGCTCCTGGCGCGGCCAGCGCATCGCGTAGTGCAAGCCGAGCGACTCGCGCGTGCGCTCGGCCAGCGCGCGCCGGTTGGCGGTGAAGGGACCGAAGCGGCGCAGGTCCACGTCCCACAGGTCGCACGGCGCCTCGCCGTCGGCGATCCACTGCGCCACCAGCTGCCCCGCGCCGCCGCTGTTGGCAATGCCGGCGGAGTTGAAGCCGGCGCACACGAAGTAGCCTGCCAGGCCGGGTGCCTCACCGATCATGAAGTTGCCGTCGGGCGTGAAGCTCTCCGGTCCGTTCAGCAGCATCTTGACCGGCGCCGTTTCCAGGCACGGCGTGCGGTGGATGGCATGGGTCATCAGGATCTCGAACTGGTCCCAGTCTTCGGCCAGCAACTGAAACTGGAAGTCACTCGGTATCGGGTCCACCGTCCACGGTTTGGCCTCGGGCTCGAAGCCGCCCATGACCAGGCCACCGACCTCCTCCTTGTAGTAGATGAAGCCGTCGGGGTCGCGCATCACCGGCAACAGGGGGTGCACGCCCTCGATGCGGTCGGTGACGATGTAGAAGTGTTCGGCCGAGTACAGCGGCACATTCACACCCGCCAGCGCGCCGAACTGGCGCGCCCACTGACCGGCGCAGTTGACGAGCACGTCGCAGCGCACATCGCCCTGTGTCGTGCGCACGCCGGACACGCGCTGCGCGCTCGGTCGACACGCCGCAAACCTCGACACCCTCGACAACCTTCACGCCCTTCAGGCGTGCCCCCTTGGCCAGCGACATGCACAGGTCCGCCGGATTGGCCTTGCCGTCGCCGGGGATCCAAAGCGCGCCTTGCAGGTCATCGGTGCGCATCACGGGCCAGAGGTCGCCCGCCTCCTTGGCGGTGATTACCTGCACCTCGACGCCGAAGCTGCGTGCCGCAGCCGCCTGCCGCCGCAGCACGCGCATGCGCTCGGCAGTGCGGGCCACGTTGACGCTGCCGCACTGCTTCCAGCCCGTGGCCAGGCCAGTCTCGGCCTCGAGCTTCGAATACAACTCGATGCCGTAGCGGCTCATGCGCGTCATGTTGCGATTGGGGCGCATCTGCCCGACGAGCCCGGCAGCGTGCCAGGTGGTGCCGCTGGTCAGCTTGCCCTGCTCGAGCAACAGCACATCGGTGATGCCGACGTGGGCGAGGTGATAGGCCACCGAGCAGCCGGCGATGCCGCCACCGACAATGACCACGCGGGCCTGGGCGGGCAGTGTCATGGTTGGCCTCTCGCCCAATCAGGCATCGAATTCGTTGCCCCCGGTCACTCACCAGGGTATCGAGTAGGTCTTGACGTTGGTGAACGCCCTGCAGCATTCCTGCACGCCCTCCTTGACGCCCGTACCTGAGTCTTTGACACCACCGAAGGGGGTGACTTCCAGGCGATAGCCCGGCACCTCCCAGATGTTGACCGAGCCGACGTTGAGCTCGCGCACGAACCGCATGATGTCGTCCATGCGGTTCGTGCACACGCCCGAACTCAACCCGTAGACGGTGGAGTTGACCTGCGCAATCGCATCGTCCACGTTCTTGAAGGTCATCACCGGCGACACGGGGCCGAACGTCTCCTGCTTGACCACTTCCATCTCGCCGCGCACGCGATCGATCAGCGTCGGCGAGTACGAGGCGCCGTTGCGCACGTTGCCATGCAGCAGCCGCGCGCCCTGCGCGACCGCGTCGTTGACGCGCCGCTCGAACAGCGTCGAAGCGCCCTCGTCGATGACCGTGCCCATGTCCACATTGAGGTCCAGCGGGTCGCCGTAGGTCCAGGCGCTCGTCCTGGCCAGCAATGCGTCGGTGAACTCGGCGGCGATCTTCTCGTGCACGAGGATCCGCTTGACGGCCGTGCAGCGTTGGCCCGAGTTCTTGTACGAGCCGTTGGCCGCCAGATCGGCGGCCTTGGCCACGTCGGCGTCGTCCATCACCACCAGGGGATCGTTGCCGCCCAACTCCAGCACCTGCCGCTTGTAGACTGCCTTGGCCGCGATGTACTTGCCGACCTGTACGCCGCCAGTGAAGGTGACGACGTCGATCAACTCGTTGGTCAGCATCTCGTCGGCGATCTCCTTGGGGTCGCCGGTGATGACGCTCAGCATCTCGGGCGGCAGGCCGGCTTCGTACAGCGCGTCGGCCAGCGCAATGGCCGCCAGCGGCGTCTTCTCGGTGGGTTTGAGCACCATGCGGTTGTTCGTGGCCACCGACGGCGCCACCTTGTGGATCACCTGGTTGAGCGGATGGTTGAATGGCGTGATGGCCGAGATGACGCCCATCATCGGCTCGCGCATCGTGTGCACGCGGCGACTCTTGCCGTGGTGCGTGAGGTCGCAGGCGAACGACTGACCGTCGTCGACGAGCGCCTGCTGCGCTGCAAAGAGCAGCACGTCGCTGGCGCGTCCCACCTCATAGAGGGTGTCCTTGATGCACAGACCCGACTCGAGCGTGATCAGCCGCGCCATCTGCGCCTTGCGCGCAGCGATGATGTCGCCGGCCTTCATCAGGATCTTGTAGCGTTCGTAGCGGGTCAACGTCGGCTTGTATTGATGCGCCACCCGCAGCGCCCGCCGCACGTCCTCGACGCTGGCCTTGGGCACCGTGGCCACGACCTCGCCGGTGTACGGGTAACGGATCTCGATCACACGGTCGCGATGAACCTTTTCACCGGCGATGCGCATGCCTTCGCGTTGCGGAGCGTCGACGACCTGGGCGCGGGTGTTCATAAGCGTTTGCTCCTTGGCGGGATTGACGATGGTGGCAGGTTCATCGAACGGGGCGCTCGTCGCGCAGGCAGCCCTCGAGGATGTCGAGGGCCTGGTCCATCTGCGCCGTCGTCACGATCAGCGGTGGCGTCAGCGTGAGCACGTTGCCCATCGTGGTCTTGAACGACAGGCCGCGCGACAACGCACGATACAGGACGCGCTCGGCCGCCGCGTTCGCCGGCGTCTTGGCGCCGCGGTCGTCGACCAGCTCGATGCCCAGCAGCAAGCCGCGCCCGCGCACGTCGCCGATGATCGGCTGCCGGTGCTTCATGGCCTGCAGCCGCGCCAGCGCGTGTGCACCCACGCGCGCTGCGTTCTCGACCAGCCCCTCGCGCTCGATGACCTGCAACGTGGCCAGCGCAGCGGCTGCCGTGACGGGGTTCTTCTCGTGGGTGTAGTGGCCGAGTGCGAAGTTGCCGGCCACGTTGAGCTCGTCACGAGCGATACACGCGGCCAGCGGCAGGACGCCGCCGCCCAGCGCCTTGCCCAAGACCACGATGTCGGGTGCGACAGCGTCGTGCTCGGCAGCAAAGAAGCGGCCGGTCTTGCCCAGGCCGGTGGGGATCTCGTCGAAGATCAACAACGTGCCATGGGCATGGCAGGCCTGGCGCACGGACTGCCAGTAGCCGGGAGGCGGCACGTAGGGCACGGCACGCGCAGGCTCGGCGATGACGGCGGCCACGTCGCCTTCGCGCTCGAGCACGTAGCGCACCATGGCCGCGCAGGCCAGGCGGCACTGTTCGATGTCGGGCTGGCCGTCGCCGTCCACGGGGTGCCCGTAGGCACAGCGGTAGCAACCGAACGGCGCCACATGCTCGCTGCCGGGCAGCATCGGACCGAGGCGGCCGCCACGAAACAGCGACTCGCCACCGACACTGCTGGCGCCGAAACCCGCGCCATGGAAGGCGTCCCAGAAGCTCAGCGTCTTGAAGCGCCCCGTGGCCGCCCGCGCAAGCTTGATGGCCACTTCGACCGCGTCGCTGCCGCCGGTGGTGAAGAGCACCTCGCCCAGCGACGCCGGTGAGCGCGCGAAAGCGCGCCGACAGCGCCTCGGCAAGCTCGACGGCGCGCTCGCTCGCGAAGCGACGCGGCGCGAAGCTCAGGTCGTCGATCTGCGCCTTGATCGCAGCGACGACATGCGGGTGGGCGTAGCCGACGTGATGGACGTTGTTGCCATGAAAGTCCATGTAGCGGCGGCCGCTCGTGTCCTCGATGAACAGGCCTTCGGCGCGGCGGATCGTGTTCAGGCAAGGCGTCGACAGCGACTGGTGCAGGAACACGGCGCTGTCGCGCGCCAGCAAGGCGCGGCTGGCGTCGTCCAGATGTTGGGCCTGCCAGGCGTCACGCAGCGGGGTGCCGTTGACGTCGCCTTCGCCGGGCGCAGGGCCGCCCATCAGGCAACCGCCCTCGCGACGCGGCAACGCAGCCGGCCCGACAACAGCTTTGCGGCGATCACGATGCCGACGACGGCGTCATACCGTGCCGTTGATGGCGAAGTCGAAGATCTGGTAGCTCTTGAGGGTCTGAACCGCGGCCTTCATCCGGTAGTCGTCGTTGAGCGGTCGATTGACGATGAAGGGCACCTTGGTTTCGGACACGCCGCCGTGCGTGCGCAGACGATGGCCCTTCAGGCCCGACAGGTCGTGGTTCTTCGCTGAGCCGCCGATGCAGACGTCGTGACGCGCAACGACGGCGACATCACCCTCGCGGTCCGGCGGCATCTCGAACATGCGGCAGGCAGTCTGCTTGTCCAGCGCCAACTCGATGCCGTCGATGCCGCCGATGTGCTCGATGATCTGGCGCGCGCTGACCGTGCCGCGCGACCACACGCGCACGAAGCCGCCGAGCGCGCCGTGGTGGGCGACGAAGGCATCGGTGATCGGGCAGATCACGGTGGTTGTGTCCTTGCCGAACTTGGCGTCCAGGACGTCCTGCAGCCAGATCACCTTCGGCTCGCCGGCCGCGTCGCTCTTGTCATTCATGCCGTGATCGGCAGTCAGTGCCACGGTGGCGTCCAGCGCCGCCAGGCGCCCGATGCAATCGTCGAGCTTGCGATAGAAGGTTCGCGCGCCCTCTTCGTCGGGTGCCCACTTGTGCTGCACCCAGTCGGTGAGCGAGAGGTACAGCAGGTCGGGTCGGCGCTCCTCGAGCAGCTTGATGCCGGCCTCGAGGACGAACAGCGACAACTCCATCGAGTACATGCCGGGCTTGTCCATGCCCAGCCACGCCAGCACGTTCTCGATGCCGTTCTCGGTCATCGTGCACTTCTCGACGAACTCGGTCGAGAACGAGACGTGGCCCTTGGACACGTCCAGTCCCTTGGCCAACTGCTTGCGCAGCTTGTCCTTGGCGGTGATGGACACCACCTTGGCGCCGGCCTGCGCGAACTTGGTGATGATGGTGTCGCCGCGCAGCAACTCGGGGCCCGTCATGACCACGGGCTGCCAACTTGCCGTGTCGAGGTAGAAGTTGCCCGAGATGCCGTGACTGGCCGTGGGCGTGCCGGTGATGATCGACATGTTGTTCGGGCAGGTGAACGAAGGCATGGAGCCGTCCGCCACCGCGGCGTAGCCCTCGCGTACGAAGCGTGCGATGTTGGGGATCGAACCGTCGGCGAGGAACTGGCGCAGGTAGGCCGGGTCGCCGCCGTCAACGCACACCACCACCGTCGGCCGCAGGGGCCATCGATAGCGGGTGCCGTTGACGGTGACGGAGGGTCGAAGGTGGTTCATGGTTGCGGCTCGTGGTGATTCGTGGCGATGGCTGTCGGCAGGTTCAGGGCGTGCGACGCTCAGGCCTTGCGGTCGCGGTCACCGAGTGCAGCGTGCAGGCGCTCGCGACTGACCAGCACATGTTGCGTCAGCAGGGCCTGGGCGCGCTGCTCGTCGCGCGCCGCCACCGCGTCGATGATGGCCTCGTGCTCCCGGGTCGACAACGGGATGTTCTCGGCACCGCGTGCGATCGTGGCCCGCCGATAGAGGTCGAGCTGGTTGATCACGCCGCGGTAGTTGGCGTAGAGCGCGTTGTTGCGTGCCGCGCGCGCGAGCAGATCGTGGAACTCGACGTTGAGCGCGAAGTAGTCCTCGGCACGCCGGCTCTTGTGCAACTGGTGCATGCGCTTGACGACACCGCGCAATTGCTCGATCTCGC
>CAVPMY010000005.1:0-1017647 GCA_963706685.1 uncultured beta proteobacterium | reverse complement strand
AGTGGCCATTTGTTTCAACTTTTTGCGTTTGTTTTGTTTGAGGCTCACTACAAGTTGAAAAGAGAACCAGACATGAAATGACAAAACATGGAAAACCCATTTAAAACATAGAGGTCAGAATTTCAGATTTGTTGATTTTGGACAGCTAAAAATAAGAAATGTATGCGAGCGGTGGAGATATCTTTCGGGAGGATATTATTATTTAGATTGATTTTTGACAAAGATGCAGGCTGGTTTATCAAAAGATAAAGTATGCCAAAATCAGAAGTAAAAGATGAGATACCAGGTTGGATTCAAACTTGGAAGCCGTCGATTATCGGATAATATGAATGTAACCGATGCTCAATTCTGAAAAGTCGGCCTGGCCCATATTGGCATTGATAAAAGCCCCGATAAATACATTGTTTTTAGGCCTTTTAGCCGTGCTGATCCAAAAGATGCTACTTTTTCCGCTTCAGCATCGATTCTGACCGTACCATTTTTTACGTATTCAATAAAAAGAGGTACCCGGTTGATCCCATGTGAATTTACTCCCGTAAGGGTATTTTCAGCAAATACTTCTGCTAAGGATGAAGCAGTTTCTTCAGAGAATTTGTATTTCGTAAATAGTTTCTCCAGAATATTCTTCATCTCTTCAAGTGCTACTATCTGCATAATTATAGATTATTGATGCATATATCATGATAATTGTCCAAAACTTCCATAGCTATATGGTTTTATCTCTTTGCTTGTACCAGATAATTACCGTTCATTGTATGCTGTATCCAGGGCTCTTTGATGCGCCTCGTTCAGCCCGGTCACGTAATCATAAGGTTCTCCATTTTGTTTGTAAAGGCCCTGTTTGAGCTGCGTGCCAATCACCTGGTCCATATATTGGCATTTGTTGTAGCCAACAACAAAAGGAAGAGACATCATCTTAAATACGGATGAACGGTAATATGCCAGATAATCCTCAGGGTTGTCGGCAACCTGGCCCATTGTGTTGGAGTATTCATCCGTCTCGTGAGACGTTACATGATCGGCAATAAAAATGGGCTTTTTATATTTCCTGTAGAGGTCCTCAAAAAAGTCAATGGAGAGGAAATTTTTTGGTTGAATGGCAATACCATCCACATAGGGCAACGATTCCTCCAATGCGGATTCCGGGAAGTGATATTCGATATACCTGTCAGAAAAAATCAAATGATTCTTATCATACTTTCTTATAAATCCTGTTGCAACAGAATAAAGCTGCCTGGCAACGATACGTATAAATTCATTCTCAGGTGCATCCGGATTGGCTGCCCTCCAGCTCTTCCATTTCATTCCTCCGGGGGAATTCACGTCCAGTGACCTGAAGAAATCAAGCCATCCTGTTCCATATTTTTCTATCTCCCAAACCGGAACATCGGTTAGAAAATAGCAGATGAGCATATCATTCTCCGCCTGGGGTTCCACGATAAGTTTTATTTTATTCTCAAGGGAAGCCAGGAAGCCGGGATCAAACACATCTTCGAATTTGAAGCTTGATGCGGGAAGCCATGTGGAGGTCTCAAGAAGCTGGATCCCTTTCGAGTACGGGATTTTATCCACATCCACCGGGGACCCTGGTAGTCTCCTGAATTAAACCCCAGGGCCCTAAGTTCATCAATGATCACCTGGTAATCGGTACGGTCGGTCATATGGGTATGGTTAATTCCAATCGCCCGGAAGGCATTTCCTTCAGGGCTTACCAGGAAGTGTTTCCCATGGATCTCTCCCAGTTGAAAATAGCCGGTGCCTTCATGCATTGGCCTATCCAGGCACCCACCATACTGATCATACATGGCATCCTGAGCGAAAGCATGGGATGTAAAAAGAAGGCTGCACGTTACAAGGATTAATCTGAATGTGCTGTTTATCATGATTATATAAACTTAAATCCTGAATTAAATCTTCCTGATCATTGAAAAAACTCGTCAGGGATATCTTCCGCACAACTGAGCAATACACAGGCAGAGGCCCAGGACAGGGATGCAGCCCAGATTCCACCGTCCCAGGGCCCGGGCCATGGAAGAACCAGTCCATCGGTATAGAAAAATTGCTCGGTAGCCTGTCCTTCTTTTCCAAAGCCGAAATCATTGTCTTTTGTGTTGTATGTTCCCAGTCCCCAAACACAGGTGTCGTGCAGTCTCTTGCCTATATATTCACTTCCGGTTTTTTGATACAGGTAATACATTTCCCCGGCGATCAGGTTCCCCATTTGATGGATGCTCACATTATAATTGCTGGTAATGGATCCTCCGCTGCTCGACCAGTTCATGCTTTTGAGGGGTTCAGCAGAATGCAGGGTATTGTATGGAAACTTCCAGGAAAATTCCCAGCTCAGTCCATCGATACCCATCTCAAGGTATTTTGGATCCTTGCTAAGTTTGTGAAGTTCCACACAGGCCACCACAAAGGCAAGGTTCCCTTCCTGGTCAACGCCCCGGTGGATATCCATGGGTGTATTAAAGAGTTCGCCCTTAAGGTGATGTCCATAGTAATGCTCAAGGCCCCTTTGTGCACCAGCCAGGTATTTTCCATCCCCGGTATATTTATGTAAGAGCACCAGGGCCGGAACAAACCAGCATGGCTGAAAGCCATCATAATCAACCCCGTCGCCCGTCTCCGGATCAAAGAAGACAGGAAATGCACCATCTTCCCGCTGGTTTCGAAGGGCTGTTTCCAGCACAACCCTGGCAGTCTCAAGCCAGGACTTATACCGGGCACCTTCCAGCTCAAAGGATTTCATCAGGTAGTAGGATGCCTGTCCGTTTAAATATGCTGAATGCAGGGGATTTTCACCAAAATTAAAACAGTCTTCACGCACTCCCCACCAGCCGGTTACATTCCACTGCCCATCCCGGTATTCCTCGTTCAGGAGATTTGCCTTTTTATTCATGGCTGTTTCACATAAATGCTTGATATAGCTTAAGGCAATTTCCCGGATCTCTTCATCGCCTGTTCTATGGGCCGTCTTCAAAAGCGGATAGGCTACCTGCATTCCTCCTGTCCAGGCAATATCTGCACCGGTCAATTCTTCGTCGACCAATACAAATCCCTTGATATCCGGGTCCCAGGAAAAATTACAAATGGCATGGCTGATTTTTTCTATGGCCTCGTCGCGACCGGAACGTTTCAATGGGGCCTGGTGAAGCACAGGGTAGTAACGTCCGAGTAACTTTCCATAGTCGGGAATTTTTTTTGCTTCAGTGAAAGCATAGAAAGTCCCGGTATGCAAAGTTTCTCCCTTCCGGCCGGCAATCCATGCATACAAATGCTCGTTTTCATTTGGGACCTCTTCTTCCCGGGTCCACGAGTATCGCGCGGGAGCATTTTCATAACCAAGCTGAAAACCCACAATGTCTTTATCTTCAAAGTGAGTATCCAGCATGAGCCCGTTGTATAGATAAGCAGGATCCCACTCAGTGGCTGCTTCGATTTCAATTTCTTCCCCGGAAGAGTCCTTCATACTTTCTTTAACTCCAACAATGTAGGCCACCTCATTTCTGATCGTAATGACTCCGGGATGGGTACTTCGGTCGGCCCGAATATAAAATTTGGAACTATTTGGCCATCCAATCTCTCCTCCATAGTCAAACTTGGGTTGTTGTCCGTCTGAACCCTTAAGATTATTGGAGCCATATAAGAATCCCGGGATCATGAAATAGGGTTGCTCTCTTTCTTTTGGAAGCTGATAAGGACATTGAACGATAAAAGGCTCATCAGTCGTAACATTTAGCTTTACCGCTCCCTGGATGGAGCCATCCTCAGCAAAGCTAAGTTTTTCAATGTAGGACCCGTACTTGCCTAAACTTGCTTGAAAAACACCCTTGTGATAGCTAAGGGGAAAAGAAAAAACCTGCATGTCTTTTGATTTCACAAGGATGCTGTCCCGCTGGCAAAGTTTCATATCATTAAAAAGGAAGGTAGTATGTCCATTTTCTGAAAGGATTCTTGCATGATCTAACATATTTTCAGTTTTACCACAGCCATACATTTCATAAAAATACAAATCCTTCGGAAATGGGGGCTTTGTTTTTTTTGTGCGCTGCTGGCAATGTGGCAAAATGGTATTAACTTCATGTCATCAATGATAAACATCGATAGCAATAGCATAGGAAATGCTGCCCCGGTGAGGGATTGGATTTCTGCCATGGAGGATGCGCTGGCAGATACAGCCGGTGGACTTGTGGATGTCCCTCCCCGGAATTCTATTGACAGGGGTCCAAATACCCTGCTTTTAATGCCCTGTTTTGGTGAGAACTATTTTTCCACCAAAGCTTGTTTCTGTTTTTCCCGAAAACTTAAAGAAGCAAAAGCCAATGATCTATGGTTCGGTGGTTCTGAATGACGGTAAGACCGGGGAACCCCTTGCAGTGCTGGATGGAAGTAAATTAACAGCCATGCGGACAGCAGCTGTGGGAGCGGTGGGGATCAAATACCTGGCTCCTGAAAATGCTTATACCCTGGGTATCATCGGTCTGGGAATACAGGGATTTCACCAGGCCCTTTTTGCCTGTCAGATAAGGCCCATCAGAGAACTCAGGATCCTTGACCGGTCCGCTGAAGCATGAATCTTTTTGCAGAAAGGTTTAAACCTCTTCAGGCATATTAAAGTAGTTAAGTGCAAAATGCAGAGGAGCTATGTATTCATCCGAAATAATCATTACTGCCACTGGATCTCATCAGGCGGTTGTTCCGGACCGGGGCATGGTGGAAGGGAAAAACCATGATTGGAATTGGATCCTACAAGCCGGACATGAGAGAATTTCCCGATGAAATTTTTTCCGATGTAAAGCAGGTTTTTGTGGATACCATGCATGGTCTGCAGGAATCAGGTGATTTGCTGGAACCCCTTAAAGGATGGATCATTAGCAGGGATCAGATAATCCCGCTTTCGGATCTGTATGCGGGAAGACAGTTCTGAAGGGGGAACACGGTTTTTTAAATCGGTGGGCATGGCTGCATTTGACCTTTATGGGGCAAAACTAGTATATGAAAATCTGTCCTGAATTGAACTTGATCAACTATGTACCGGAAGCTTAAAAAACTAAAGTGGAAACCTCCTGCAGATGGTTAAAAATTTCAACCATCGATATGCATACCGGAGGAGAACCCTTAAGGATTCTGGTGGATGGATATCCGGAAGTTAAGGGGAAACCATCCTGGAAAAGAGGAAATATTTCAGGGATCATCTGGACCATATCCGCAAAGGCATGCATGTGGGAACCCAGGGGTCATGCAGACATGTATGGGGCAGTGATTACCGAGCCCTGTACCAGGGAGGCTGATTTCGGAACATTTTTTCTGCATAACGAGGGATACAGCACCATGTGCGGACATGCCATCATTGCCCTGACAAAATTTGTGCTGGATACCAGGTTGATTGAAGAAGCGGGAGAATAGGTCACCGCTTGATAATTGATGCTCCTCCCGGACAAATTGTGTCCACGGGCCATGAGAGAAGGAGGGGTGGTTAGTATGTATCATTCAAAAATGTTCCTTCGTTTGTGCTTTATCAGGGATCAGCAGGTTGCAGGTTCCCGGGATTGGCAGGGTGAAATATGATGTGGCCTTTGGAGGTGCTTTTTATGCCATTGTGGATGCGGATAAATTTGAATTATCACTGGAACCATTAGGAATATGCAACACTTGATTGACCTGGGAATGAAGATTAAGCAAAGCGTGATGAATAATCAAAAAATTGTCCATCCTTTTGAAGAGGATCTGAGTTTCCTGTATGGAACCATTTTTACAGGGAAAGCCTATCATCCCAACAGGCATAGCCGGAATGTCTGCATTTTTGCCAACGGCGAAGTGGATCGGTCAGCCACAGGCTCAGGCGTAAGTGCCCGGGCTGCTCTGCATCATGCACGAGGAGAGCTGAGAATTGGGAGAAAAGATGGTGATTGAGAGCATCCTGGGAACCACCATGGAGGTTGAAATTTCTGGTATAACAACCTTTGGGCCGCATAAGGCCATTATTCCCAAGGTAAGCGGAACAGCTTCATTTACAGGAAAAAACCAGTTTCTGGTTTGATCCGGAGGATCCCCTGAAGGAGGGATTTATTCTTCGCTGATCTCCTGTTTGCCACGGCATTGATCTTATGCTGTTCAATAACATGATGTTATTGGTCATTTCAATGTATCATGCAGGTCACACTCTTTGTACTTTTGAGATTGTTTCACTAAAACCCAACATCATGTCAAAGATTACACGCGAAGATGCCCTGAATTACCACAGCAGGGCAGACCAGGAAAAATTGAAGTCATTCCAACCAAACCACATTCCACTCAGAGAGATCTTTCCCTTGCCTATTCACCAGGAGTTGCAGATCCCTGCCTGGCCATCAAGGATAATCCCGAGGATGCATATAAGTATACTGCCAAAGGAAACCTGGTGGCAGTTATGTCCAATGGAACTGCTGTACTGGGACTGGGTGATATCGGAGCCCTGGCAGGGAAAGCCTGTCATGGAAGGGAAGGGATTGCTATTTAAGATTTTTGCTGATGTGGATGTGTTTGATATTGAAATTGATCGCAAGGATGTTGATCAGTTTATAGAAGTGGCCAAGGCCATTGCTCCCACCTTTGGAGGCATCAACCTGGAGGATATCAAAGCTCCGGAATGTTTTGAGATCGAGGACACGCCTGAAGAAGGAACTTGATATTCCGGTATTTCATGATGATCAGCATGGAACAGCCATTATTTCAGCAGCAGGACTGCTGAATGCCCTGGAACTGGTTGATAAAAAGATTGAGGAGATAAAGGTGGTGGTAAATGGAGCCGGGGCATCGGCCATCTCATGTGCAAAGCTCTATATTTCCCTGGGAGTAAAAAGCAGAAAATGCTTATTATGCTTGACTCCAGAGGTGTCTTAAATACACGCGAGACAGGATTGAATAAATATAAAAAGGAGTTTGTCAGGGAAACAGAGGCCGAATACCCTGGAAGAGGCCATGAAAGGATGCAGATGTCTTTCTTGGGCTTTCTGTGGCAGATGTGCTAACGGCGAAATGCTAAAATCCATGAAACGGGATCCCATTGTATTTGCCATGGCCAATCCCAATCCTGAAATATGCTTATGAAAAAGCAATTGCAGCCAGGGAGGATATTATTTTTGCAACCGGAAGGTCCGATTATCCCAACCAGATCAACAATGTACTGGGATTTCCCTTTATTTTCAGAGGTGCACTGGATGTGAGAGCTACCGTCCATTAACGAGGAGATGAAAATTGCAGCGGTAAATGCCCTGGCTACTCTTACCAAAGACAGATGTGCCCGAAGTGGTCAATAAGGCCTACAAGGTTGAAAACCTTCACTTCGGAAGAGACTATATCATTCCCAAACCCCTGGATCCCAGGCTGATTTATCATGTGGCTCCGGCAGTTGCCAAGGCAGCCATGGAGATCAGGGGTGGCCAAGTCATCCATTGAGGACTGGGATGCCTACGAAGAATACCTGAAAGAGAGAATGGGCATTGAGAATCAGTCTGATCCATGAGGTAAGGATTGAAAGCACAGCAGAATCCCAAAAGACTGGTATTTAGCGAAGCCGCCAGCTTTAAAATGCTGAAAGCCATTCAAACCATTATTCAGGAAAAAATTGCCAATCCGGTATTGCTGGGTGACAAAGAGCAGATTAAACAGATGATCGAAGAATATCACCTGGAACTGGATCGGGATTGAAATCATTGATCAGACCGCTCCGAATATGAAATCCACCAGGGAAGAAATATGCTCAGAAACTATATAAGCTCCGGCAGCGAAAAGGGATGACCTATGAGGATGCGCTTGCAACAGATGAGCTTGGCCAACCAGTTTGGAATGATGATGGTGACAGAAGGAGATGCAGATGCCTTCCTTTCAGGATTCTCAAGCAAATATGCTGATGTGATCAGGCCAGCCATTCAGATTGCAGGCACCAATAATCCGCAGAAGCATATTGCCGGGATGTATATTGTGCATACCAAAAAAGGCCCCTACTTCTTTGCCGATACCACGGTTAATATTCAGCCCAGCTGCCCGAACCCTGGTGAGATACCACCGTGCATGGTGGCTGAACAGGTTGAGCATTTCAATATTGAACCGGTAATCGCATTGGTTTCCTATTCAAATTTTGGGGCCATCAAAGGAGCAAGTGCCATTCGGGCCAGGGAAGCTGTTGAGATCCTTCACAAAGAGTATCCTGAACTGATTGTGGATGGAGAGATGCAGATGAATTATGCCTTGAACACAGAGTTGAGAAAGCAGAAATTTCCCTTCAGTAAATTGGGGGACAAAAAGGTAAATACCATTATATTTCCCAATCTGAGTTCTGGCAATATTGCTTATAAAATGATGCAGGAGATTGGCGGCAGCCAGGTTACCGGGCCCATTCTGCTTGGGCTTGGAAAACCCATACATATCCTTCAGATGGAGAGTGAAGTGAGGGAAATCGTGGATATGGCTGCTTTTGCAGTTGTGGATGCCCAGTTCAGGGGATAGACTACATGAGATAAAAAAGCAAGGGCAGCCTGTCTTCAGACTGCCCTTGATATTAATTCTATAACTGATTTAATAGCGTCTCTACTGGTAATCCACAAGTGATTCCATTAGTTTC
Organism: uncultured beta proteobacterium; assembly: GCA_963706685.1. Taxonomy (GTDB): domain Bacteria; phylum Pseudomonadota; class Gammaproteobacteria; order Burkholderiales; family Burkholderiaceae_C; genus CADEEN01. Next base: position 1,009,042 of record CAVPMY010000005.1, on the reverse strand, counting down.
TTTCGGGTAAAGAAGATCCGGCTTTTCACAGTTCCGATCTTAAGGTCAAGCTTCTCAGCGATTTCCTTGTATTTAAATCCTTGCGTGTGCATCAGAAAAGGAACCTTTAACTCATCCTGCAGATTGTCGATGTGCTTGTTGATCTCTTTATGCTGCATGCTGGAATCGGGTTTGATAAAGTTGGATTCCTTTGAATTATTCAGGTAATATAGATCTTTGGTTGTATCTACAATGGTATTTTGCCTGACAGCCTTCCTGTAATTATTAATAAAGGTGTTTTTCATATATGGTATAGGCCCAGGCTTCAAAATTTGTAAACTCAATGAATTTATCTTTTGAAGACAGTGCTTTTAAGTATGTTTCCTGTACCAGGTCCTTTGCTGCTTCCCGGTTGGCTGTCAGGCTCATGGCAAATCTTTCCAAGCCTGTCTTCCATGCTTATCAGCTTGTTGTTAAATTCCATTGTTGTCATGATATGTGGTGCTTTAAAGTTTATCGTTGCATTTAATTGTTTAACAAATATACGTTATAATTAAACACAAGTCAAGGGTGTGAATTTCATAACAGCTGAAATTTACGAAATTCCAAATAAGGAGAATAGTCCGAAAGCCCTTATAAATAAAAGAGTTCAAGGTATTTTAATATGACCTATTCTAAATTACGAAAAATTCTAATTTTGTTGATCAGGGTTCAGGTATGATTAAACACAAAGCCATCTAAGCCCCTGGGTGCAGTAAACTAGAGGTCGCGGAGAAAATCGGTCAGGTCCTGAACACTGTGTAATGGAATATGATTTTCGGACAATTCGCTCTTCATTGATCTGAACCAGGCTGGAAAAATAGAAGATTTTTTTATCCGGAAATGCCCCGCCCAGGTCCTTCAGGTAAAACCTGCAGGTCAAATCCGGTCGGCTGGTTGGTACTGGAAATCAGGATAAAATCGAAGTTTGGCTGCACCGATGGCCAGAATATCTGAATAGGGAACTGACTGTCCCAGGTAAATGACTTCATGATTGGCTTCCTTGATCAGGTATTGTGCAAATAACAGTGCGATTTCATGCCATTCTCCTTCGGGAAGAGTAGAGAAGGAATCTTTTTACCTTTTGGATTAAAAGTATTGGGCAATTTATCCGTGGCTGCAATGATCTTCTGGCGGATCAGGTAGGAAACAAAATGCTCCTGGGCCGGATATACGTCCCCGGATTGCCAGAGGATTCCAACTTTCTGCAAGAAAGGGATAGAGAACATCAGTTACCGTGGCCTTAAACCAATTTTGTGAAATTGATTTGTTCAATGATGGCTTCAAGCTTGTATTCATCCAGATCGATCATGGACAGTATCATGAGAATCAATCAGGGTATCGCTGCGATGGGAGCTTGTGGAAGTACTCTCGATGATCTCCTCTTTCAGCTCCAGATCATTCAGCCTGGCTATACTGAGATATTTTAATTCCCTGACGGTTCAGTACAGGCACATTCAGGATCTTTTTCAGATCTGCATCGGTATAATACCGGATATTGGTATTGGTACGGTGGGGTTCAATCAGGTTATACCGTTTTTCCCATATCCGGATGGTATGGGCCTTGATACCCGATAATTTTTCCAGTTCCTTGATTGAATATACTGCCATTTATATATTGATTCTTCTGTGTAAGTTCAGGCAATTAACAAACTGGACAGCAGGTTTTGTTTAGTTAATAATTTGTAATAATATTAAACAATTATACTTTTTTAATCACCATAATTCCATCCCTGATGGGCAGCAGCAGGTTTTCCACTCCCTGGATCTAAGGGTAACCATCTGGTTAAATCTTCTGATTGTCCTGGTAGTGCTGATCCGTTTCTCCGATCATCAAGTACCTTTCCTCCCCAAAGAACATTGTCTGCAAGGATATATCCCCCGGGAGCCACCTTTGGTCGATATCAGATTCGTAATACAGGGGATAGTCGTCCTTATTGGCATCTATAAAAACCAGGTCAAAGGTATCCTTTAGTGTCGGGATAAGCTCCAGGGCATCTCCATTGATCAAGCTCGATCCGGATTCTGCTAGATCCGCTTTTTCAAAAAAGTTCAGTGCTGTATTCTCGAAGCTCATCATTCACCTCAAGGGTGGTTAGCATTCCCCTCCTTTTTTGAGGCCTTTGTGCCAGGCAAATGGCAGAATATCCGGTGTAGGTTCCAATCTCCAGGATTCTGCGAAGGGCGACATAGCTTGCTGAAGAGGGTCAGAGAAAACTTCCCAGGATATGGCCCGACAACATACTGGGATGTACCTCGTTGAGGTAGGTATGTCTGGCCAATTCCTCAAGTACCGGATCTTCCTTGCGGAGAGTGTTCTACCAGGTAACGGTCCAGCACTTCGGCATCTGTAAATAATTCCATTATTCAAAAATAAGGAGGTTCAGATTTATCGGAATCCAAGATCTCATTGGCCGTTTCCCTCAGCTTTCAGCGGCTGATAATGCTCCAGGTTTTTGCGAATGGTCTCCAGGGTGTCGACCTGGTTAAAAACCAGATATCCGCTTGCCGGGGTAAGCATCAGATGTTCATTGTTTTCATAGGAGATGGCCAGCTGTCCCATCAGCTGTTTTCGTGCATGGCTCAGCCTATTCTCCGGAAATCAAGCGGCTGCGGAGTTTGCGAGATCTCCTCCCTGGTATACCTGCATGGATTGCTGAACTTATCCGGATCACAACTGAAATAGATCATCATGACCCCGGTATCGGTATAAGGAGCATAATGCGATTCGGCACTGTAGGAGTAACCCCGCCGTTCCCTCAGGCCATATTCAGCCTGGAGTTCATTCCCGGACCACCCAGGATATTATTTAACAGATAGAGCTGTAATCGTCTTTGGATCGGGTCAGAGCATAGGCTTCTCCAACCAGCATGCAGTGTTTCTGGTAAGGTATTTCTTTTTTCAATGATGCTTTGGTGCCGATACAGTGTCCGGTTTGATTCGTTTTCTGCTTCTGGATTTTATGAGGAATCTCGCCAAAATATTTTTCAGCTGCCTTACCGATTTGCTCAAACGGAATATTACCCACCAAAGAGAGTACCATTTCTTCGGTTGCATAATTCTCCGTCTGGAATTTTTCCAGAGCATTCCGTTCCGAAATCTGCCCAGGGATTCTTCCGAACCCAGGATATTTCTTCCAATGGAATGATCTGGGAAAGAGCAATTCTTCGGCCCTGTCAAATATAAGTTCAGAAGGCGAATCATCATATCCCTGGATCTCGCTCAGAATCACTTCAGCCTCCTTTTGCCGTTCCTTTCTCCGGAAAGCTGGAATGAAGAAAGATATCCTGGATCAACTCCATGGCCCTGCAGGTAATCCTGCTTCAGAAAGGAAGCATAAAGGGCTGTCTCCTCTTTGGTGGTATAGGCATTAATCTCCCCCCCCACATCCTCCAGCCTGGAAATGATCTGGTAAGCAGATCTTTTTGGGTGCCTTTAAAGAACATATGTTCCATGAAATGGGCCATGCCATGCTCCTCCGGATTCTCATCCCGGGTACCCGTGTGGACAATGAGCCCAAAATGGGCCACTTCCGACTGGTTGGGCCTGTGAATCAATCGAATGCCGTTCTTATAGGTGTATGTCTGTAGGTCTGCTGTCATTTCGGGACAAAAGTATAAAAACAAAAGCATTAAATTCATTAGAATTTTGCAAAAATATTTATAAATTTGCCTCGCTTTTACAGCATCGGTGCCATAGCTCAGTTGGTAGAGCACAGGACTGAAAATCCTGGTGTCCCTGGTTCGATTCCTGGTGGCACCACCGCCAAACCGCGAAGCCCCCGTTGATCTTCGGATATCGGGGGCTTTGCAATTTATGTTGACGGGGGTGTTGACAGCATTATAAAACTAAATTTTTTGATAACGCAACTATAATACCGTTCACGGCATCATAATCATATAAAATGATGAACATGAAAATTATCAGAATTTGTTTACTGACTCTTTTTTCAATTGTCCTGTTCTCAAATTTTCAGTGCGAGGAAGAGAAGTTGGAAAATACCGTGCAAGTTGAGTACCTTTCCTATGGAACGTCTTTTGGAGAATGTCTGGGTTATTGTGTCCGGGAAATCGTTGTGAGCGGGGGTGTTACTTTTACCAAACGCGGATGGGATATTGAAGGAAACCTTCCGGATTCCTCCTGCAGCCTGGTGTTTATACAGAACCCCCTGCCAGCATATCTCGATGATATGAACATTCATGCTTTCCTGGAAATGGATGAAGTGATTGGCTGTCCGGACTGTGCCGACGGTGGAGCTGAATGGTTGGAACTCGGATTTGAAAACGAAGTGAAAAGAGTAACCTTCGAATACATGAATGAACCGGAGGAGTTAAAAAACCTTATTCCCTCGCTGAGGGAACTAATGGAGGGTTTTAATGGCTGCAGGCCAGAGGAATGATTAATTTTGAGGGCATTTGCACTATTATGACTATGGCAATATTGACAGCCCCTTCTTAACACTTGATCCCGATATCAATCTTCCCCTCCCTCTGCCATTGCTGAAGGATCAATACACTCATTGCACTTTGAAATGCCTTTAAACCAAAATCCCGGCTTTTCAGTCCTCCTGTTTTTTTAAAGCTGTCCAGCATCCTGTGAAGCTTAGCATAGTCCACATAGTGATATTGATTTTTCAGGCGGCCTTCATCAATAATCTTCCGAAAAGCCGCCTCATCATTCACTACCCTCTGCAAAGACATTTGGAATGGTGTTTTCACCTTTATCGTTTCTCATTCTGATTTTTTCCGGCAAGATATCCTTCATCGCCAGGCGGAAAAGATACCTCCCTGTTCCATCCCTGTATTTATATTCCGAGGGCAGGGAATAGAAAAATTCCACCAGTTTCACATCCAGGAAGGGATAGCTGTATTCTATTCCATGTGCCTGAGCCAGAAGGTAAGTCTCCTCGATTCGTTCAGGGATATTAGGATACATTAACCTGAAATACTGCATATCTCTCACACCAGGCTTTCCCGGAAAGGATTTGGCTTTAAAAAACCTTCTCCTCATCCTGTATTTCCGATCAAGATCTTTTTGAAGGGCAAAGGAGCGAAAACCGGCCTTTCTCCAATCCTTCTTAAAAGGTTTTATGGCCCGCGGTGCATAGTAATTTAAATAGAGCCTGATCAAACGCCTGCGCAATCCTTTGCCCTGGGTAAGAACGATGCGCTTAATATTGTCTCTTAATTTGGAATGTTGACCCTTGCGGATCAGCTCATTAAAATACCCGTATCCGTTGTATGTGATGCCTTCATCACCCCCAAGGCCGGAGAAAATACATGAAGTTCCGGACTTGCCCGCCACCTCAAATAATACGTCGGAGTTCAGGGCATAATGCAGATTAACAGGTTTATATAAAGTATATAAGGCCTCACATAAGGCCCTGTAACTCCCTGCTGAATCCTCCCCGGTAATAATAAATTGTCTGATCGAGTCATACTTTTCAAGCAAGGAGGTACAGTACTCCATTTCGTGCTTCAGGTGCATTTGTTGCCCTGCAGCGGGAGATATGGAGTGTGTGAAAGCATTGAGCCTAGCTCCAGGAGCCAATAGCCCTGCCAAAACTGAGGCAATACCAGAGGAATCAAGACCTCCGCTCAACTCCACTCCGATTTGCCAGGGAGCCCTGACATCTTTGTCCGACAGCCTCAATTATTCTGCTCCTTAGCCCATCGCCAGCTTCTTTTAATGTCAAACCTCCAAAGCGTTCATTTGATTTTAAATCCCAGTACCGGCATTGAGCGGGGAATTGACCAGGGCTTTGCTTCAAATAGTGAGCCGGTTTGAGCCTGTGAATCCCTTTATATGCAGATTGGGATCCTGTTTGCTCGATGGAGCAAATGGCGTCCAGAATATATTGTTCTCGGATTTCGAAGCTGAAACCGGGCAAACGTGTAAAAGCGGAAATTTTCGAAGCCACCGCCAGGTATCCTGGTTGATCTACATAATAGAGGGGTCTGCATCCGAAATGATCTCTTGCACACAGGATTTCTTCTTTCACGGGGTCCCATATTACAAATGAAAAATCCCCGTAAAGATGGGACAGGCAGTCCTCCCCCCATTTTAAGTATGCAAATAGAATCAGTTTACTATCAGAAAGATCCCCGGGTACATTTCCCTGAATACCTAATTTTCCCATTAATTCCTGCCGGTAATCTATTCTAGCATCCGAGGTAATACAGCAGCCCGTTTTTTGGTCCACAAAATCCCAGGAGGAAGTGTCATCGTATGTTTCGCGAGCATCCTGAAGAGCACTCCTGGTTCCTTTGTTGATCGATTTGTTGAAAAACAAGAAGAAAGAAGCCATGCTCACAAAAATATACGAATCCTGTTAATTTCCCGTTTTGTTATCTTTGTGGCGGAAAACAGCTTGCCTCTTTGTCTGGCTTTCCGGAGGGGATCATGAATAAATACCACTATAAAGTATATGGTTTAACTATCTGTTCTGAATTGGAGTTACCCGAGTTATCTCCGGTTCAGGAGATCATGGCGGATGTTACCATTGATTTTGGTAAGGTCCCCGAACATTTGCCCGAAGTCAGAGGATCCGGGATATTATTTGAGGCTGCTTATAATGATTTTCTGTTCAGGTTTGAAGGCATAGGCCGGTACAGGGTACAAGACGGGAGCAGGATCATCATTCAGGCTGAAAAAGCTGCCCTTCCCTCCGAAATCAGGTTGTTATTGTTGGGATCAGTGATCGGGGCCTTGCTGCATCAGCGTGGAATGCTGGCCATTCACGGCAGTGCAGTTACAGATGGGAAGCAAACAGTGATTTTTTCCGGGCAATCAGGTGCGGGAAATCCACCCTTGCAGCTGGTCTTCAGGAGCTTGGATATTCAGTTATTGCCGATGATATTTCGGTCATTGTCCAAAACGGAAAGCATGGTTTCAGAGTAGAAAATGGAATACCACATTTAAAACTCTGGAAGGATGTACTGCTTCACTTAAACCAGGTAACTGATTTAGCGAAAGTAAGACCGTTGCTGGAAAAATACAGGAAATCCATTCCTGTTCCCGAGGAAGAAACACCCGCCCTGTCAAAGATAGTCATATTTAGCCCCTCCAATTCAAGAGATTTCTCTTATTCGGAAATCCTTGGCCGGGATAAATTTCATCTCCTGCGTGACAATACCTACCGCCTGCAGTTCATTGATAAAATGAACCAGACAGAGGTGCATTTTCACAACCTGTCCCGGCTGGTGAATTCCATTAAAATGTTCGAAGTAAGCAGACCCTATAATCCTCTTAATATCCCGGAATTTGCAAAATATGTTTCTGAAATTATTTTTAAGAACTGATGCCTGAAACAAGAAGGAATATGGTCTGGCTGGCATCCTATCCAAAGTCGGGAAATACCTGGTTTCGCATTTTTCTGAGCAACCTCTTTTCGGATTCCCCCGGGGCAGTTAGCATTAATGAATTGTCTAAAACGACGATTTCAAGCAACAGGAGAATCCTGGACAGCTACCTGGGGCTGCATTCTTCCGAATTGACGACTGATGAGATCGATAGGCTTCGGCCCGAGATGTTTAAAAGATATTCGGAGGACAAGGAAGGAAATGTCTATATAAAAACCCATGAGGCCTGGACACTAAACCGCAGGGGAGATCCCATATTTCCTAAGGAGATTACAAAAGGGGTTATTTATATCATCAGGAATCCACTTGACGTAGCCATATCCTATTCTTATCATAACAATGAAGCCATTGATCATACTATTTCTATCTTAAATGATGATTTTTCAAAACTCTGTGAAGAAAGGATGGCCTGTATATTCAGACAGAACAGACAATTAAATCATGGTCAAATCATGTCTGCTCCTGGACAAGGGATTCAGGACTCCCGCTTCATTTGATCAGGTATGAAGATATGCTGGAAGATCCCCTGGAAACTTTCAAAAGTGCGGTGGATTTCCTGGATCTCCCTTACGGGGAACAAAGAATCAGGGAGGCTATTAATAACAGTGATTTCAAAACGCTAAAGGCAATGGAAACACGGGATGGATTTAAGGAAAGAGGCATAAATACGGAAGTATTTTTCAGAAAGGGGATATCCAATGAATGGAAAACCGGATTATCTCGGGCTCAGATCGGAAAGATTGTTGAGCCACCACAAGGAGATCATGAAAAGATTTGGATACATGGATTAATTTGCATACCATGAAACAAAAACATACGATCCATAGTAATACTATCCTGCAACGAAATCCAGATCAGTTATTTACCATGATTGACGACGAAGTGGTAATGCTGAATATAAAACACGAAGAGTATTTGAATCTGAACAGTCATGCCAGCTATATCTGGCAACAATTGCAATCTCCCCGCTCCTTTGGCGAACTGACAGATCAATTATGTAAGGTTTACAAGGTGGAAAAGCAGGTGTGCATTGCGGATACACTTGCATTTATCACAGAGCTGGTGGAGAAAGACATAATCCAAATCATCCATGAAAAAACGCATTAAAGTACTTAATTCTTTTTTCCGCCTCAATTGGGAAATGAAAAAAGATGTGATTCTTGTAATAATTACCTACTTAAGGGTAAGCTGCTTAATAAGGTATTACCCCTTAAGGAAATACTATCACAAGTTTTTCCTGCATGATCGGATTATCCTTTGATTTCATACCATACAAGGACGAACTAAAACTTATTCAGAAGGTTATTAAAAATATGCCCGGAAAACACACTTGCTTAAAAGAGAGCATCATAGTACATTTGTCCTTTAAAAGAAAGGGGCTTGACGTTCCCCTTTATCTTGGTGTAAATACGGAGAATGAGTTACTGGCACATGCCTGGTATGATCAGGATAACTCAAGGGGGTTTAGTCAGTTAAACGGTGCATGAGGATCAGGGAGGAAGACGAAAAGAAAGAATGGCAAAAGCCGGCATACGAGACTCTGAAATTTTCACAGACCCTGGGTGGAAACAAACCGCAATGGTATGAAAGTGTAACACACGGTCCGCATACAGGGGGGATGAGTTGATCCCCCGCGGCTTTTTCAATTTCAGGAGCCACCTTCCACTTTATACTGTTTCCTGGAAACCCCACATCAGTATGAAAAGCCCCCGAAGACACCATGTCTTGCGGGGGCTTTGCAAATGATACAAATGAGATCAGAACGAAATTTCCCCCTACAGGGGATTGATGCTAACTCTGATCACCTGGTTCGGTTCAGGCCATGGGAATCCGTCGTTTACAATCATCACGGGCTTAGTCTCATCAATGCCTCCAGGCCCCTGGTGAATGCCTGCTCCGGGATATTCATTCTTTTCTGTACCAGCATCCCAGAGCATGACCTGGCCCGTAACATTTCCATCGATAGGGGTAGTTCCCTCAAATAACCTGAGTCCTTTTTCCCCTGTAGCAAAAAAGAGATCGTTTGATTTTCCCAGCATGGAGGCAAAACTGAGATAATCACTCACAGTTGCTTCAATCATAAAGGTATAGCTATCTCCTGGAAAAAGTGGTCCCGGACCAGATGCTCTGTCAGGTACATTGAAAACCCCCGATGCGAAGCCTTCACCCATAAGTGAATTGTAGAGCATGCTAGGGTCTCCTACCTCCGAAAGCATTTCAAGTCCCTGTCCGAAATCCGGCTTGTTTTCATGGAAAATGGGCTTTTGCCCCTTTTTGTGCAATACCCAGACTCCGGGTGCTATAGGGGATACATATCCGCTGTGTATTTCGAGATAGTCGCTCAGGGGAGCTGCGTTACCCGTTTCAGCGAGGTCTTCAAGACCACGACCCGCATCAATGGATCCAGCCATAAAAATCGGGTGCTGCCCATCACTGTGCACTACCCATGCCACAGGAGATAAGGGTGTGGTTGATCCTTCCAGCACCTTAATATGAAGTGTGAACTGGCTGGTCCCGTCAAAGCTCAGGTGCACCTGAATGTTTTCTTCCACATTATTATATGTAAAGCCATCCATTACCTCATCGGTGTTCCTTACACTTTTTATTGGAACAGATTCTTCAGCTCCGTCCTCCCCGGAGCCAGGTGCATGGTTTACCTCGGTTCCCGCATCCCACAGGCTGATCAGACCAGTGATGTCGCCTGTTAGGGGGGTATTCCCGGTGAATAGGGAGATTCCTTCATCTGACGGGCCATAGAAAAGGTCGTTGGAGGCACCGTACATGGTGGCGAAAGATAAGCGGTGCCCTTTCCCTGCATGGAACTTGAGGGTGAAGGATTGACCAGGATGTGCAGGTCCCGGGGAGTTTGCCCCATCAGGAATGAATTGTGCGCCAGCCTGGAAGTAATCATAGACTGTGGATACATTTTCTATGGTTACTGAGAAAACCGTTCCGGATTTCGCTGCTTTCTCAAAAGAATTGTTGGCGGGTTCTTCTTTCAGCAGCTCGTCTTTTTCGCATTGCACCAGAAGAAGAGGTGCCAGGGCAATGAGCATTTTCAATTTGATGTTTTTCATGGTATTTAATGTATTGGTGAATCGATAGCCAAGTTCCAGGATATGTATCACAGATTGATTGCATGGAAATCAAAAATCTGTCACAAACAGAGATTCAGTTCTTTTGTTATTTTTGAATAATGCTTACATGCCCTAAAATATTTATAATGAGAAATAACTGCATCCTTTTAATATGTTTCGTTCTTGTTGCTGCGTTTGTACAGGAAGCTTCAGCTCAATCCGGTGAGCTTTCACATAGGAATCCCTTTGCTGCTAAGCCTGATCCGGAAGCAAAAATTACCTACCATAACCCTGTGATTCCTGGATTTTATTCTGACCCAAGTGTTTGCAGGGTAGAGGAAGATTATTACTTAATCACAAGCACTTTTGAATACTTTCCCGGAGTGCCCGTTTTTCATAGCAGAGACCTGGTCAACTGGGAGCAAATCGGGCACTGCATTCACAGGAAAGAGCAATTACCCGATGGTGTGAACATATTTGCCGCCACGCTCCGCCATCACGAGGGATTATTTTATATGATTACCACCAACCTGACAGGGCGCTCAGGCAATTTCTATGTGAGCGCCAAAAATCCTGCCGGGCCCTGGTCTGATCCAATATTTATCGATATTCCGGGGATTGATCCCGATCTTTTCTTTGATGATGATGGCAAATCCTATGTGATTTCCTCCCCTTTTATCTTGTATGAGATAGAGCTGGAAACAGGTGAATTGTTAAGTGAGGGAAGGAAGGTCTGGAATGGAACCGGCGGAAGGTGGGCAGAGGGACCACACATTTATAAGAAAGACGGATATTATTATTTGATGGGAGCCGAAGGCGGAACGGAAGAAGCACATTCGGAAACCATAGCCCGGAGTCACAGTGTATGGGGACCCTATACGGATAACCCGGCCAATCCCATCCTTACTCATGCCAATGCCGCAGGCCAGGGAAATCCCATTCAGGGTGTTGGTCATGCTGACATCATACAGGCCCACGATGATTCCTGGTGGATGGTTTTCCATGGCTACCGGACTGTATCAGATAAAGCGCATCACATCCTGGGAAGGGAAACCTGCCTTGCTCCGGTAAGCTGGCCAAAAAATGGCTGGCCGGTGGTGAATGGCAACGGAACGGTCACTGTGGATATGACCTGCCCAACCCTTCCTTTAAAACCTTTTCCGGAAAAACCAGTGCGCATTGAGTTCGATTCAAAAGAACTTGATCTTGACTGGAACCATGTGCAGATTCCCGAGGAGGACAATTATTCTCTGACGGAACGAAAGGGATTTTTACGCCTGAAAGGGGATTCAGAAGTTCTGGGGACACGATCCACATCCACTTTCGTGGGAAGAAGGCTGAAGGATTTCTATTTCACTGCGACCACCCGGCTTGAGTTTGATCCAAAGAATGAAAATGAAGAGGCAGGAATGACCCTGCTTAACAATGGTTCTCATTTTGATATCATGATTCGTGAAATGAACGGGGATAGATATCTGGTCGTAAAACTACAATTTGGACAGACCCTTTATCAGTCTGAAGCGATTGAGCTAAAACCGGGACCGGTGAACCTGAGGGTTACAGGTAGAAAATCAACTTTCACCTTTTCATATGCACAGGGGGACGATGCCTATGTGGATATTGAAACAGTGGATTCCAAATTCCTTGCCACTGAAACTGTGGGCTTCTTTACAGGAGTATATGTGGGACTCTATGCCACGGGGAATGGTCAGAAATCCAGTGCTCCTGCCGATTACGATTGGTTTGAATACAGGGTAGATGCCCCTCCGGTAAATTAAGCCTGGATATCCAGATTATTCTACGCTGACTTTAATATCATTGCCGGGAATTCCCTTGCCGGCGACCTTTATCCCAAGCTCACCAGGAGTGCCCAGGGGCCTGATGATGACCTGGCCCCTTCCCCGGAAGAGTTCAAAGAGCTCGTCGGTAAAGCTGCCCTGGATCCAGGGTGATCCGTTTCCGGCTGCCAGGAGTTCACCCGGTCCTGATACCTCCACCTGCAGTGAGGAAACATCGTTGGGGACCCAGTTCCCATTTTCATCCAGCGCTACTACCCGGACATAGATCAGCTCCCCATTTTCGGCACTGACAATCGTGCGTTCTGCTTGCAGCAGGATGTGGTCGGTCTTTCCTGCGGTACTGAGGGATAGACTGTCCATGGCCCGGTCCTGTTCATAGGCAATCACCTTAAGTTCACCAGGGATATAGGGGATTTTGAATACAGCCGTGATCTTATCTTCGGGGCTCATTTTTTTACGCCCGATTTCCTCACCGTTCAGCATGAGCACCAGGCTGGAATAGTTCGTAAAAACCCTGACTTCCAGTTCTTTTCCTTCTGCCCCCGGCCAGGTCCAGCTGTTCAGCTCATCGGGCCAGCCCCAGCGGCTCACAAATTCCTTTTGTCCTGCCGGGACAGGGGCATGTACCATCATTTCAAGGTGACTGTTCCCCCAGACCACATCCCTGTAATAGGATTGGGGCTTTTTATTGCCCAGGATGTCGATATCACCGCACCAGGCCAAATACCAGGGCCATTCTGTTTTTGGCCCGCTGCTTTCTTCCGGGTCGATGTGACCTGAGTTACCAATGCCGGCTTCGCCTATATAATCCATGGCGGTCCAAACAAAACCTCCAATGACCCAGGGATGCTTCAGGGCCTGATTCCAGTTCTCCCAGGCCTCCAGGGGAAAAGTTTCCGAACCATACATCACACGGTCAGGATAATCCTGATGATCTTTTTCATACTTGCTCCATTCGTAGTTATATCCACTCACATCAAGGAGTTCAAAGGCTGGCTTGGCATCCGGCCAGGTCATGCCGGGATTATCCCAGAAATTGCAGATGGACTCGGTGACCGGCCTGCCGGGATCAAGCTTTTTTACCTCGGCAATCATGTCCTCTGTAATTTTCAGACCTGCAACCGAGGCCCTTTCCGGTACTTCATTTCCAATGCTCCACATAATCACGGAGGGGTGGTTTTTATCGCGCTGGATCATTGCATGCAAATCTTTATTCCAGTTCTTTTGAAAATGCACATGGTAATCGTTCTTCCTTTTGGCTGTAGCCCAGGCATCGAAGATTTCATCGATGACCAGCATGCCCATTTCGTCACAGGCATCCAGGAAAAATTCTGAGGGGGGATTATGTGCGGTCCGGATGGCATTAAATCCCTTCTCTTTCATCAGGCGAACCCTTCTGTATTCGGCGTCTTTAAATGCTGAAGCGCCCAGGAGGCCGTTGTCATGGTGCATGTTGGCACCTTTGAGTAAAAAGGATGCTCCATTAAGCAGAAAACCTTTTTCGGCGTCGTAGCTGATGCTTCTGATACCAAAGCGCTGGTCGAAGCTGTCAGGCCGTTTTGTTTCATCCTCTATTTCAATATGGGCTGTATAAAGATCGGGATGACCGGGTGACCAGAGCAGGGGACTGGTGATTTCCTTTGCCATGCTCACCTGGACTGATGCTCCGGCAGGGATATTTATCTCCTGCCAGTCTAAATCATCCATACTTCGCCCGGGCCCGCTTATGCTGGCACGATAACTGGCATTTCGGGCTTCATCGGAGTAATTATGTATACTCAAATCTATTTTAACCAGTGCCTTTTCAGTGCTTACCATGGGAGTGGAAATATGGGTTCCCCATATATCTGCCGATACAGGGTTTAAAAGAGAAATTCTGACCTGCCGATAAATGCCACATCCTGCATACCACCTTGAGTTTTCACCCGGATTCTCCGCCCTGACTGCAAGGATGTTTTGGGTGCCTCCCGGATTGAGGAAGGGCGTAATATTGAAATGGAAAGGGGTATAGCCATAGCTGTGTTCCCCAAGCAGATGGCCATTAAGCCAGCAAGTGCTCATGGATTGAACACCGTCAAAATGAATGAAAACCTGCTGGTCCTTTTTTAATCGGGGAAGCGTAAAACCTTTCCTGTACCAGGAGATTCCATCACGCAGAAAGCCCACATCGCCCCCTCCGGCCTGGTATTTGAAATGGGGACCAAAATGGAGGCTGTCCTGAACATCATAGGATGCTATGCCCCAGTCATGGGGCAGGTGCACGGTCTTCCAGGATGAATCATCAAATATTTCAGCTTCAGCACCTTCAATATCACCCATCCTGGTTAGCCATCCCTCGTTAAAATCCTGATTACGGGAAAGGCGGTATTCTGATGCCGGAGTACAGGCAAAAACCGTGCCCAGTAACAGGACCATGCCTGTTAAGCGAAATTTTAAAAATTCAATCATGGGGTGTGGTTTTTAGAAGATCTAAAGCAATCATTTATTGGAATCAGCTCCCAGTTTCAGGACATATTGCAACATGATCGATCGCATTTGTTCGGCTTTTAGGGGCCTTAAGAATACCATGCGATTCAGCAAATTATTGCTAGATAAGAGATATTTTATGCCTTTTCGCAAACTCTAAGCTTATCCTCAGGTCCATGATGGTATTGTCCATTGTTGTGGTTATTGAAATAATCCATATAAAGAATGGGCTGGAGGGTCCCTCCCGCACTGAAGGTCGCATTTTCAAAATCAGCAATGGCCTTGTCGAGGTTCACAATCTGCTGAAATACTTGATGCTGGTTCCCACTGGAAATAGTTTTGTGTAAAATTCCAGGTCAGCTTTAAAGGTATGCAGGAATCTGTATTTCAGGATGTTTTCTGGAGGATCAATGCTGGTGGATTGGAACTGTAGTCGATATTCCTGGCATCCGTGGCAAAAACATAATCAGGGATCCAGCGTTTTGGGCAGGATATAGTTGTAACCGGCCATTGTTCTGAAACCTGAGTTTCTTCCCGATCTTTCCTGAACCGGTAAGGGATAGATCCAATACCCGATACCCTTGACTCTCCCGTGTTCTGGAACTTAAATCCGGCAATGGCAAATGAGGGATCCCAGAATCCAAACAGGTATTCAATGGTATTGGAATACTCCTGAATAAAGGCCGCCAGATCGAGGTATCCGAAATAGTTCCTGAACTTGAACATTTGCTTTAATCCCATCTCCACATTCCAGCTGCTTTCCGGCTGAAGGGATCGGATTGTCGAAAACCGCAAAACTGCCGGCCGAAGTTTTAATATAGCGTTCTGTAATACTTGGGAACCGGAATCCCTGACCATAGGACAACCTTAGAAAAGTAGCCCGGATAAAGTTTGAAATTAATGCCTGCCCTGAAAATGGGTTTCAGGGCCGAAATGGAATCATTCAGCTGAAAATACTCACCCCTTACTCCAACCGAAGTGTTAACGATGTCTTTAAACTTCGTTTTCGGCCTGCACATAGGCCGATATATTAAACTGCTGTTGTAATGCCGATCCGGAACTTTTATACATAGTCGGCAGTAACCATGGCCTGTGGCCAGGACAATCCCCCGATCAGCTCAAATCCCTTGATAAATTCATAGGAGCGTTTAAACATGGTAATCGGTATAGATCAGGGTACTGTTCACCGACTGGTTGTTGGTCATATCGGATCCGTTGTGAAGCACCCTGGCCTTAATGCTGTGCCTGGTTCCATCTCCCGAATAGATGTTCAGAAAAGGATCCAGGTAGAAAATAAACTGATCCTGCAGGTAGACCGCTCCCGGGATAAGCCCTGTAAAAACCGGTCGAATCATTGAGCCAGGCCAGGGTCATGGGTGCTGCATGACTGCATGAAATTGCCATTTATCCCGTAATTCAATCCCTGATATTTTTGTGAATGTTTCTTGAGGCTGAAATTAAACCGGTATTTCTGACTTCTCATTTGCCTGTCGGTGAAGTCGGAAATGGTATCTGTCACCAGTGGTCCGGGCTCCGGAGCACCCAGATAACCATGATCCCAGTCGGCATTTCCACCGATAACCAGGTCGATGATCCCGTATTTTTTGGAATGCAGAAAACTGAATCCGGTAATATAGGGAGTAATCACTCCACCATTTCATGGAAGGATCCTTTGGGGCGGAATACAAGCCCGTGTAAGCGGTTAACTTGGTATAGGGCTCTGACTTTGGTGAGGCGGTCATGATATGAATGGCTCCGCTCAGTGCCGAAGTTCCTGATAAAACACTGGATGCTCCTTTGATCACCTCGATGTGTTCAATATTTTCAACCGGGATAAGATCCCAGTAAGGTCTTCCGGCATCCCCTGAGATCATGGGCATATCATCGATCAGTACGGCCACCTTGCTGCCGACGCCGAAGGTGAAACCGCTGCCGCCCCTGATCTGTGGTTCATTATCCATTATATTCAGTCCGGGGTCAGGTCGAGCACCGTTGTAATGTTTCGTGTATTTTTATTCTCCATAAGGATCGGCTTCAGCACCTGCATGGATACGGTGATCTCTTCAATGGGTCTTTCAAATTTGCTTACCCTTACCTCCACCTCATCAAGTTCCTGCCAGAGAGGTACGAGCTGGAAATCTTTTTCAATGGTTTCTCCCGGTTCCAGGTTAAGGGTGATTAATTCCGATTCCATACCGACAAATGAAATGACAAAGGTATAGGTGCCCGGATCAAGTGAAGGGAAAATCGTCCCTCCTGGTCCGATATGGTACCGGTGGAAAAATCCTTTTTAACCTTTACACTTGCTGCCACCAGAGGGCTTCCGTTTGAGGCATCAGTAATCACTCCCCTGAAAACTGCTTTATGCTGAGCCTGCAGAGGGGCGGGCGGCAATAAAAGAAAAAAACAAAATATTACAAGCAGATACAGATATTTCATGCCCGGTTTGAATGGTTCAGCGCAGCAAAACCTTCTGTGTATAAATTGTTTGCATGCCCGACAGCTTGACAATGAATAGACCTTTCCCTAAATTTGCAGGCGCAATATCCACCTGATCCGACCAAAGCCCGGCGGACCAGAGCAGTTTTCCGGAAACATCGAAAATATTGATGGATTGGAACAGCGTGTGATCCATTCCCTTCAGAACCAGCCTGCCCTTATCGACAGCATAAATATGCCCCTCGGTTTGCTTCAGCCTTTCTAAAGTGGACTGCGGTGAATTGTATATCATCTCCAGGTCATCCACGAGCAATATACTTCCAGCTACAGGAGAATACCCATTGCCAGAATTCAATACAACCATTACAAATTCGGGTGTGCTTTCATTGTTATAGATGAAGGGTGTGCTGAAGCGAACCCATTCATTTTGCGTATGAACAGGTGAGTCATACATGGCCTCGGCAATCCAGTTCACTGCGGGATCGGGATCGGGTCTTTTCCCAAAACCCTGGTGAAGGATGACCTGGACCTGCAGGTTATCCTCCCCTTGCGGTGTATACTTGATCCACCCGGCAATACTATCCGGCCTTCCGGTAAAGGCAGTGTGCCACTTGCTGTCCTCAGGATCAGTGTAAATATAGGAATCAGCCGTAATGATGTTGGGATGTAAGCGACCGTTTGTTGCAACTCCGTTAGCCACTATAAACGATTGTACATTGGTAAGCTGTATTGAGTGTGCTCCACTATGTGCATCACTGCTTCTTTTGCACACAACTGGTGATAAAGTGCTTAAATTGGGATCATCAGATGTTTTAAGGGAACTCCAGTCCACGGGTTCGCGAATGGTGTCGCTTCCACTTGCAAGAATATCTTCCCAGAGTTCAAAACCCGGGTTTTCAAGCTGTGTCTGTGCGCTTGCCACTATGCTCAGCACAGCGACAAACAATAAAAGTGTTTGAATCCTTTTCATAAGACGTAGAATTAATTTAGCAGCAATCGTTGGATCTGTTCAACGAAAGTTAAGACATTTCTGATAACTGGCGGAAGAAAGGGCCTTTTTTAACTTATCTTTTTATGGCCGGGGGATAAGCTTTTTGAGTCCGTTTAAACAGGCTGTATGCCGGGCCTGCTTTTTTTGTTCCATCAATGCATTGTTAAAGCGGGCATCGTCTCCTGTGGAATTCTTAGGATGATAGAGATGATACACGATGGCTTTGTTCTTGATGGATTTCATTTTGAGGCCCTTTGCTTTCAGGCGCCACTCAATATCGTGGTCCTCGCCCACTCCCGGACGCACATAATCTTCATCAAAGCCGTTTACACTCAACAGGTCTTCTTTTTGAATTCCCCAGTTACAACCGGATAGTTTTCTCTCCTTAAAGTGAAGGTCAAAATAAGGCCAGTAAATACCCTACGCCGACGCTACCTGCGAGGTAATCGACAGCATGAACGGCGCGCGTCACAGTACCCCCATGGCGCACATAGACATTCTCCCGCTGGCCGTCGCGCTCGTGATCGGCATCCCCGCGTGTGGATCGTGCATCGGCATCGGCCTGGCGTCGATGAAGCTTCTCGAAGGCGTGGCGCGCCAGCCCTTGCTCGCGAGCGAGCTGCAGATCAAGTACTTCCTGGCCGTGGGCGTCACTGACGGCGCCTTCATCATCGCCACCGGCATCGGCCTGTGGTTTGCTACGGCCAACCCGTTTCAGTGAGGGGAGGTCTTGGACATGCGTTTCGTCGTTCCGATCGTGCTGGCGCTGGTGGGCGTGATTCACCTACTGCCATTGTCCGGCGTGCTGGGCGGTGAGCGCCTGGTCGCGCTGTACGGCGTGGCGACAGACGAGCCGGCCCTCGCGCTGCTGATGCAGCATCGGGCGCTGCTGTTCGGGCTGCTGGGTGCCTTCATGCTGCGTGCGGCATTCCTGCCGGCATGGCATGCCGCCGCGCTGCTGGCAGGGTCGATCAGCGTGTTGTCGTTTCTCGTGCTGGCGATGCTCGCAGGCGAGCTCAACCCGCAGATCGTGCGCGTGGTCGCGGTCGATGTCGGCGCGCTGGCGGGCCTGGTCATCGGCGGCATCGTGCACCGGTGGCGGCCGGCGTCCTGATTGCGCGGCATACAGTTGGCGCCATGCAAGCCATCGAGCACGCGGCGAGCGAAGCGGCCATCTCCGTCGGCGAACTGCTGCGCGCCTGGCGCGCCAAGCGCCGGCTGTCGCAGCTCGAGGTCGGCCTGCGCGCCGGCGTGTCGTCGCGCCACCTCAGCTTCATCGAGACCGGGCGCGCCCGCGCCAGCGCCGAGATGCTGGTGGCGCTGGCCGAAGTGCTCGACATGCCGCTGCGCGAGCGCAACCAGCTGCTGCTTGCGGCCGGTTTCGCGCCGCGCTATCCGCAGACCAGCCTGGACGCGCCAGCGATGGCGGCGATGCAGCAGGCCATCACGCGCGTGCTCGACGCGCACGACCCGTACCCCGGCGTCGCGCTCGATCGCCACTGGAACATCGTCGTCGCCAACGCTACGGCCAATCGCCTGGTGTCGATCGTGCCGCCGGAATTGCTCACGTTGCCGCACAACATCTTCCGCCTCGGCCTGCACCCGCGCGGCATTGCCGCGGTCACCGCCAACTTCGACGACTGGGGCCGCCACATGCTGCGCGAGCTGCAGCGCCTGGCCGACGCCACGCTAGACGCCCAGGCCTCGGCGCTGCTCGAGGAGGTGAGCGCCTATCCCAACGTGCAGGCGCTGCTGGCACGCCCGGCGCCGCCATCCGCGTCGCACCAGGCGCTGCTGGTGCCGTGCGTGCTCGACCTCTTCGGCCACCGCCTGTCGCTGTTTACCACGCTGGCGACCTTCGGCTCGCCGCGCGATGTCACGCTGGCCGAGCTGACGGTGGAGCTGTTCTACCCGGCCGATGCGGCAACGCAGGCGGCACTGCGCGCGCTGGTGTGAGGGCGCTCAACGCGTGGGCGGCGGAGTCACGCGCTTGGGTGTGCCGCCAGTTCATTTGTTGTCCGGCTCGTCGAGTGCACGGAGAATCTGTTCGTGCATGCGGTCCGCAGCCTTGTGCTCTTCGGGTTGCATGCTCTCCTTCCTGGGTGCTTGTGACAGTGGCGTCAACCGCGCAATTTCGCCAGCGTCGCCGCGCAGCGCGCGTACAGGTCGCGGTTGCCGAACAGCACGTCGTCGCGCGTCATCGCGTACTGCTCGTCGCCCTCGACGCCGACGTCCTCGATCGGCAGGCCTTCGCTCGGGCCGCTGCGCGTGGCGCGGCGGAAGGCCAGCGACAGGCCGATGCCGTCGGGCAGCTTGGGCAAGGCCTGCGGCGTGTCCGCCAATGCGGCCACGATGTCGTCGTAGTCGAGCACGTTGGCGCCGCCGCCGGCGCTGGCCAGGCCGACGCAGATCACCGGCCCGATGGCGTTGTCGATGAAGCCGGCGGTGAACAGGTCGCCCGACGAATAGGTGTTGGCATTGACCACCAGCAGCACCGGGCCGGGGTAGACGCGGCCGATGGCGTTGGCCACCTCGGGCGGTGTGATCGGCAGCGCGCGCGAGTACAGCTCGCCGTTGCGCACCGCGGCTTCGAGCGATGGCCGCCACGGCGCCAGCTCGTCGCGGCCCAGGCCGGCGGTGGCCGCGGCCAGGCGCGTGAACGGCGTGGCCAGCACTGAAAAGCGGGTGGTCGTGATCGGCCGGCTGCTGAAGAGTTGCAGCGCGCGCTCGGCGGCCCAGATGTTGCCGCCCGGGTTGTCGCGGATATCGATGACCAGGCCGTCGGGCGACAGCAGCGGCAGCAGGCGCAACAGCTCGGCGATGAAGGCCTCGTCGTCGTCGATGTCGAAGCTGTAGAGGCGCAGCAGCGGCACCGCACCGTGCGCTGTGGGCACCGACTCGACCTTGAAGAAGTCCGGCAACTGCGAGACCCGCGCATTGCGGGCGCGCGATGCCGTGCGCCGCATCAGCGCCTGCGGCGCGAACATCAGCATGCGGGCGCGCCGCGTGGCCTCGGCCGCCGGGTTGACCGCGCGCCGCAGCGCCGGTGCACGGGCACGCGCCGCGCGACGACGTGCCGCGCCGCCGCTGGATCGGGCGCCGGGCACGCGCGACGGCTGCACGATGTGCCAGTCCATGCGCTGCTCGAGCAGCGCGCCCTTGGGTCGGCCGTTCGCATCGACGGCACGGTAGCCGACGATCACCCAATGCTCGTCGGGCGGCGGGCCGTAGCGCAGCGGTCGCATCGTCATCGTCTGCAGCGCCGCCACACGCTGGCTGTCGGGCCGGCCGCCCCAGGCGGTTTCGCTCCAGCGCTGCACCGCGCGATCGATCGGCACGCCGTTCCATGACTCGATCGATACGCCCGACTTGAAGCTCGCCGCCAGGCGCTGCTGGTTGCGGACCACCTTGGTGACGAGGTAGCGCGCGTCGTCGGGCGGGCCGTACATCTCTATCTGCAACGGCAGCACCGCGGTCGTGTCTTCGAGCGTGCGCGGCCCGGTGTAGGCGGTGTGGGCGTCGCGCAGGCGCGCGATGGTGTCGGCGAGGTCGAGGTGAAAGGCTTGGTCGGAGAGCGCGTCGACCTGCGCGCGCAGGATGCGCAGGCGCTGCAGCGGGTCGATGCCGTAGCGCGCGCGCTTGAGCGGCAGGTGCGTGTACACGCCTTCGAGCACGCGCCCGATGCCGTCGAGCAGGCGCAGCCGCTCGGCGCGGGTCAGCGTGCCCGGCGCCAGGAACGGGCCGCGCAGCATGTCGGCCGCGCCGCCACCGGCGCGCCAGCGCGCCTTGGGTGCGCGACGGTGGGCCGCCGCGTCGCAGGCGGCATAGGCCACGCCGCGCTGCGCGGCAGCGATCTTGCGGGTCACCATGGCGGCTCTCCTCGTCGTGCGGCTGCGATTGTGAGTCGGCGATGCATGGCGCGCCAGGGCCCACGCGGCGCCCACGCAGCGGGCTACGATGGACGCGCCTACAAGCCCAGGAGCCCCCGCATGAAGTCCGCCGAACTGTTCGTGAAGTGCCTCGAAAACGAGGGCGTCGAGTACATCTTCGGCATCCCCGGCGAAGAGAACATCGATCTGATGGACGCGCTGCTGGGCAGCCCGATCACCTTCGTCACCACCCACCACGAGCAGGGCGCGGCCTTCATGGCCGATGTCTACGGAAGGCTGACCGGCCGCGCCGGCGTCTGCCTGGCCACGCTGGGGCCGGGTGCGACCAACCTCATCACCGGCGTCGCCGACGCCAACATGGACCGCGCACCGATCGTCGCCATCGCCGGCCAGGGCGCGACGACGCGGCTGCACAAGGAGAGCCACCAGATCCTCGATCTGGTCAACCTGTTCCAGCCGATCACCAAGTACGCGGCGCAGATCCTCGAGCCCGAGATCGTGCCGGAGATCGTGCGCAAGGCTTTCAAGGTGGCGCAGACCGACAAGCCCGGCGGCGCCTTCATCGACTTTCCCGAGAACATCGCGGCGATGGACACCGATGCACTGCCGATCAAGGTGCAGACGCCGGCCTCGCCGGTGGCGCCGGCGCACAAGATCGAGCAGGCCGCGGCGGCCATCTCGCAAGCCAAGCGGCCGGTCATCCTGGCCGGCAACGGCGTCATCCGCTTCGATGCCTCGCCGGCCCTGGTGCGCTTCGCCGAGACGCTGAAGATCCCGGTGGCCAACACCTTCATGGCCAAGGGCGTGCTGCCGTTCAGCCATCCGCTGTCGCTGGCGACGATCGGCCTGAGTGCGCGCGACCTGCCCTGGTTCGCCTTCGAGGCCGCCGACCTGATCATCTGTGTCGGCTACGACATGGTCGAGTATCCGCCGGAGCGCTGGAACCCCGGCGCCGACAAGCACCTGATCCACGTCAGCGCGCTGCCGGCCGAGGTCGATGCGCATTACGGCGTCGACACCGGCGTGCCGGGCGACATCGCCAGCTCGCTGGACGCCATCGCGAAGGCCGCCAAGCCGCAGGCCGAAGCGCCGTTCGCCGCCGTGCGACGAGCCATCGAGGCCGACCGCGCTGCTCACGCCAACGACCAGGGCTTTCCGGTCAAGCCGCAGCGCATCGTCTGGGACCTGCGCGAGGCGCTGGCGCCCGAGGACATCGTGATCTGCGACGTCGGCGCGCACAAGATGTGGATGTCGCGCAACTACCGCGCCGAACAGCCCAACACCTGCATCATCTCGAACGGCTTCGCGGCGATGGGCATCGCCGTGCCCGGCGCCTTGGCGGCCAAGCTGGCCTACCCGCAGCGCAAGGTGGTGGCTGTCACCGGCGACGCCGGCTTCATGATGAACTCGCAGGAGATCGAAACGGCGCTGCGCATGAAGGCGCCGTTCGTCGTGCTGATCTGGAACGACGCCGAGTACGGCCTGATCGCCTGGCACCAGAAGCGCCACTTCGGCCGCGTGAGCCACATCGAGTTCAAGAATCCGGACTTCGTCAAGTACGCCGAGAGCTTCGGCGCCCAGGGCCTGCGCGTCGAGCGCACCGAGGATCTCTTGCCGACGCTCAAACGCGCGTTGGCGATGGACACCGTGGTGCTGATCGACTGTCCGGTCGACTACCGGGAGAACATGTTGCTGACCGAACGGCTGGCGGCGATGACCTCGCCGCTCTGACTTTCCACTGGCCAACACGCAAGCCGCCGCTGTTGCGGCGGCGTCGAAGCGTTCGCCGCGTCTACTTGATGCCCGCGCGCATGAAGCTCTGCACGAACTGGCGCTGGAAGAGCAGGAAGGCGATCAGCAGCGGGGCCGAGCTCATCAGCGTGGCCGCGGTGATGATCGACCAGTCGATGCCCTGGTCGGTCGACGAGAAGACCTGCAGGCCGACGGTGAGCGGGCGCGCGCTGACGCTGTTGGTGATGATCAGCGGCCAGAGGAAGTTGTTCCAGTGAAAGCTCACCGAGACCAGCGCGAAGGCGGTGTAGACCGGCCGCGCCAGCGGCACGTAGACGCGCCACAGGATCTGCAGCGCGCTGGCGCCCTCGATGCGCGCCGCTTCGTCGAGCTCCTTGGGAATGCCCATGAAGGTCTGGCGCAGCAGGAAGATGGCGAACGCCGAGGCGAAATACGGCAGGCCGATGGCCAACAGCGTGTCGACCAGGCCGAGGCGGGCCATGGTCTTGTAGTTCTCGACCAGCAGGATGTCGGGCATGACCATCAACTGCACCAGCACCAGCGCGAACAGGATGTTCTTGCCGAAGAACGTGTAGCGCGCGAAGGCGATAGGCGGCCAGCGTGCTCAGCACCAGCTGGCAGGCCAGGATCATCGCCACCAGCATGATGGTGTTGACGAAGTAGCGCGCAAACGGCGCCGCGGTCCAGGCCCGCGCGAAGTTGTCCAGCGTCAGCGGTGCCAGCAGTTCGAAGCGCGTTGCATAGGCGCGCCGGGTGGAAGGCCGTCCAGACCGCGTAGGCCAGCGGCAGGATCCACAGCAGCGCCAGCGCCCAGGCGGCCAGCGTGTCGATCCAGCCGGGGTCGTTGTAGATCAGCCGCGACGGCTTGTTCACTTGTAGTGCACGCTGCGGTCGAGCACGAAGAACTGCAGCAACGCCACCGTGGCCAGCACCGCCAGCAGGACCATCGTCAGCGCCGCGGCGTAGCCGGTGTCCCAGAACTTGAAGCCGACCTCGTAGAGGTGGTAGAGCAGCAGCGTCGAGGCGTTGTCGGGGCCGCCGCGCGTCAGCACGACGATGTGGTCGACCATGCGCACGGCGTTGATGACGGCGTTGACCATCACGAACAACGTCGTCGGCATCAGCAGCGGCCACAACACGCGCCTGAAGAAATACCAGCGCGACGCCCCTTCGATGGCTGCGGCCTCGCGCAGGCTCGGGTTCAGGCTCTGCAGCGCGGCCAGATAGAAGATCATGAAGAACCCGGCCTCCTTCCACACCGCGACCACGGTCACCGCGCCGAGTGCCGTGCGCTGGTCACCGAGCCAGTTGTGCGAGGGCAGGCCGAACCAGCCGGTGATCTGCTCCAACAGGCCGTAGCCCGGGGTGTAGAAGAACAGCCAGATGTTGGCCACCGCCACCATCGGCAAGACCGTCGGCGTGAAGTAGGCCATGCGCAGGAAGCCGCGTCCTGCCATGCGCTCGTTGACCCACAGCGCCATCACCAGCGCCAGCCCGATCGACAGCGGAATCGTCGCCAGCGCGAACCACAGGTTGTTCGTCGCCGCCTTCCAGAACACCGGGTCGTTCGACCATCTCCCGGTAGTTCGCCAGCCCGACCCACACCGAAGGGCGCGAGCCGCGGGGCGTGGACAGGAAGCTGTCGATCAGCGAGGCGACGGCCGGGTAATGCGTGAACGCGACCAGCAGCACGAATGCCGGCAGCAGCAGCAGATAGGCGTGGACCGCCGTGCTGCCGGACAGCCGGGAGCTCATTGCGCGCTACGCACACTCACGTCGGTGCATCACTTGTAGCTGCGCAGCACGCGATCGGCCTCGGCCTGGGCATCCTTCATCGCCGCGGCCGCGGTCTTGGTGCCCGTCAGCGCGGCCTGCAGGCCGTCGTTGAGCGCCTTGGTGACGCGCTGGTTGTCGTGCGTCGAGAACTCGGCCAGGGCGTAGGGCAACTGGTCGCGCGCAACCAGCGCCGGCGGGAACTCGGTGCCGTATTTCTTCAACGCCGCGGTGTTGTACGCCGCCTCGCTGGTGGCCACGTAGCCGGTGTCCATGCTCCACTTGGCGGCGCGCTCGGGCTGCGTCATCCATTGGGCGAACTTGAAGGCCGCTTCCTGCTGCGCCGGCGTGGCCTTCTTGAAGATGTAGAAATTGCCGCCGCCGGTGGGCGAGCCGCGTTGCTTGCCGGCCGGCAGCATCGCCACGCCGAAATCGAACTTGGCGTTGTTGCGCACATTGGTCAGGTTGCCGGTGGTGGTCCACATCATCGCCACCTTCTTTTCGAAGAAATCCTTCGGCGTCGTGCCCCATTCGACGATGCCCGGCGGGTGCACGCCCTGCTTGGTCAGGTCGATCCAGTATTGCAGCGCCTCGATGACGGCCGGGTCGTCGAACCTGACCGCGTTGCCGCTGTCGTTGGCCAGCGCGACGCCGTTCTGGATCGCCAGGCCCTGGAACAGCCAGTACGGAAAGCCGCTCGACGGAATCTGCACGCCGTACTGCGTGACGTTGCCCGAGGCGTCCTTGACGGTGAGCTTCCTGGCGGCATCGGCCATTTCGGCCCAGGTGGCCGGCGGCTTGTTCGGGTCCAGCCCGGCGGCCTTGAACAGCTCCTTGTTGTAGTACAGGACCACGGTCGAGCGCTGGAACGGAATGCCCCAGGTCTTGCCGCCGCTGCGGCTGTTCAGCATGAAGGCCTTGTAGAAGCTGCCGAGCCAGGCCTTGTCGTCGGCGGTCTTGACGAAGTTGTCGATCGGCACGATCGCGTCTTCGTCGATCAGCGTGAACATGTCGGTCGACAGCACCACCGAGGTCACCGGCGGTGTGCCCGACTTGTGCGCCGTCAGCGCCTTGACGATGGTGTCCTGGTAGCTGCCGGCGTAGATCGGCGTGACCTTGATGCCGGGGTTGTCCTTGGTGAATTCGGCTGCGTACTCGTCGATCAGCTTGGTGATCGGCCCGCCCACCGCCACCGGATAGAAAAACGAGATCTCCGTCTGCTGCGCCTGCGCGGCAGCGGGCAGGCCGGCCAGCGCGGCGGCGGCAACGAGGGTGCTGAGGAAGGTCGATCTGTTCATGCGGGTCTCCTGGGTGAAAGCGCGTCGGTGCGGGTCATTCGACGCGCGCGCCCTGCGCGTCGAAGTGGTGCTCGTCCTCGGCGCGCCAGCCGAGGGTGATGGCCGTGCCGGCGGCAAGATCGGTGGCGCCGTCGGCGCGCACGACGATCGGCTCGGAGCCGACCGTGCAGCGCAGCACGAGGTCGGCGCCGAGGTATTCGAAGCTGTCGACGGTGGCCGGCACCGGGCCGCCGAGCGTGATCGCTTCCGGGCGCACGCCGAGCGCGGCGGCTTCGCGTGCGCAGTTGACCGCGCTGCCGGCGATGCGGCGGCCTTCGAGCTTGACGAGGTTCATCGCCGGCGTGCCGATGAAGCGCGCCGCGAAGGTGGTCGCGGGCTTGGCATACATTGCGCGCGGCGCGGCGCACTGCTCGACGCGGCCTTTGTTCAGCAACACCACCTGGTCGGCCATGCTCATCGCTTCGGTCTGATCGTGCGTGACGTAGACGACGGTCAGTCCCAGGCGCTGTTGCAGTTCGCGCAGCTCGAGGCGCATCTCCTGGCGCAGTTGTGCATCCAGATTCGACAAGGGCTCGTCCATCAGGCAGACGCGGGCCTGCGCGACGAGCGCGCGACCCAGGGCCACGCGCTGCTGCTGGCCGCCCGAGAGCTGCGAGGGCTTGCGCTGCAGCAGCGCCGACAGGCCGAGCAGCTCGGCCGCCCGCGCCAGCCGGCGCGCCGCCTCGGCCTTGTCGACCCTGCGCACCGACAGGCCGAAGCCGATGTTGTCGGCCACCGAGAGATGCGGGAACAGCGCGTAGTTCTGGAACACCATGGCGACGCCGCGCTGCGCCGGCGCCAGCGCGGTGACATCGTGGCCGTCGATCAGCACCTGCCCTTGCGTGGCCGACTCGAGGCCGGCGATGATGCGCAGCGTGGTCGACTTGCCGCAGCCCGACGGGCCGAGCAGCACGCACAAGGTGGCCGGTTCGATCGTCAGCTCGATGCCTTCGAGCGCCTGGGTCTGGCCCCATTGCTTGTGGACATTCACCAATTGGATCGAAGACATGGGGCGAGTGAGACCAGACGCGACGACGCGCATCAGTATGACTTGCAACTGTTCGTGCCGATGGCCTGCGGCAGCACGGGCGATCTGCGGTTTACCCGGATCGAGGCCGCGACCGCACGGGGACCGTCGACTCGGCAGGCAGTGTGCGCAAGTGAACTGCGTTCAGTTGATTTGCGACCATCCGCGATGGCGATTGATTTTCACTAACTGACAAACGTAAGCGCTGCCGTGGAGAGGCTCCGGCCTGCACGAAAACCCGGGTGTCGATCGATCCGTGAATGAATTAGGGTGATCCACAGCGGCCTGCTTTGGTGATTTGGATTCGTGGTCTCGATTGCGTTAAGGGGGTCCAAACCTCCTGGAGCAACTCGAGAATGACATCAAACGCAAGCACCGCGCCGACACTCATCGTCGGCTACGACGGCAGCGACGCCGCTCGCCGGGCGCTGGAGTTCAGCATTGCGCGAGCGAAGGATCGCGAGGCCCAAGTGCACGTGGTCTGCGTGCTCGAATGGTCGCCATTCAGCTTTCTCACTGCCGAGGAACTGGACGAACGTTCGAAGACGCGCAAGGCTGAAATGGAACGCGCCGAGAAATTCCTTGCGCCGGTTTTGAAGCAGCTTGCCGAGCAGGGCGTGGCGGCGAGTCACGAAGTGCGGTTCGGACATGCCGGCGAACTGCTGTGCGAGATTGCGGGCGAGCGGCCGGGCAGCGTGATCGTCGTCGGTCGCACCGGCGGCAACAAGTTCACCGATCGCATTCTGGGAAGCCTGGCGATGACGCTGGTGCAGGCCTCGCCGGTGCCTGTCACGGTGGTGCCCTGAGCGCCGCGGACGACAACAACAACAACGACAAACGACACAAGGAAACCACCATGGTCAGGAATCTTCATGCATCGATGCGCGCCGCGCCGGCTCGGCTCTTGGCAGCGCTCGCTGGCCTGCTGGCGCCGGCGCTTGCGTTTGCACAGCAGCCTGCGGCAGGGCTGGATCAGCGCATCAACGATGCGATTTCGCCGATCTCGAACTTCATCTCGGGGATCATCTTCTATTCGGTGCCGATCGGCGGCACGGCGTTTCCGCTGATCGTCGGCTGGCTGATCATTGCGGCGCTGATCTTCACGTTTTACTTCGGGTTCCCGCAGATCCGCAAGTTCGGGCATGCCATCTCGCTGGTCAAGGGCGACTATTCGGACCCGAACGACGCCGGCGAAGTCTCGCACTTTCAGGCGCTGGCCACTGCGCTGTCCGGCACGGTCGGGCTGGGCAACATTGCAGGTGTCGCCGTGGCGGTGTCGCTGGGCGGACCGGGGGCCACCTTCTGGATGATCCTGGCCGGCCTGCTGGGCATGGCCTCGAAGTTCACCGAATGCACGCTGGGCGTGAAGTTTCGCAACGAGTATCCGGACGGCCGCGTATCGGGCGGGCCGATGTACTACTTGTCAAAGGGCCTCGCGCTCAAAGGCAAGCCAGGCCTCGGCCGGGTGCTGGCGGTGATCTTCGCGGTCTGCTGCATCGGCGGATCGGTTGGCGGCGGCAACATGTTCCAGGCCAATCAGGCCTTCCAGCAGGTTGTCAACGTCACCGGCGGCGACGCCAGCTATCTTGCGGACAAGGGCTGGCTGTTCGGACTGGTGATGGCGGTCATCGTCGCGGCAGTGATCATCGGCGGCATCAAGTCGATCGCCGCGCGTGACCGAGAAGATCGTGCCGTTCATGGCGGTCATCTACCTCACCGCCGGCCTGGTCATCATCGCCGCCAACTACGACAAGATCGGCTGGGCGTTCGGTCAGATCGTCGAAGGCGCGTTCACCGGCGCAGGCGTTGCCGGCGGCGTGGTCGGAGCGCTGATCCAGGGCTTCAAGCGGGCTGCGTTTTCGAACGAGGCCGGCATCGGCTCGGCGGCCATCGCTCACTCGGCCGTGAGGACGAAGGAGCCGATCACCGAAGGTTATGTGTCGCTGTTGGAGCCGTTCATCGACACCGTCGTCATCTGCACGATGACCGCACTCGTGATCACGATCAGCGGCCAGCTGTCGAGCGGGCTGACCGGCGTCGAATTGACGTCGGCCGCGTTCTCGACCGCCTTCTCATGGTTCCCGTACGTGCTTGCGCTTGCGGTGCTGCTGTTCGCGTTTTCGACCATGATCTCGTGGTCCTACTACGGCCTCAAGGCGTGGACGTATCTGGTCGGCGAGGGCAAGTCGATGGAGCTGGTCTTCAAGTTCTTCTTCTGCGTCTGCGTCGTCATCGGCTCGAGCATGAGCCTGGGCCCGGTGATCGACTTCTCCGATTCGATGATCTTCGCGATGGCGATTCCGAACGTGATCGGGCTGTACATGCTGATGTCGTTCGTGCGCGAAGAGTCCACTCAATACTGGCGCAAGATCGAGTCCGGCGAGATCCGGAAAATGGTGGGCGTCAAAGTCAAGTACGCTTGATTCGACCGGGCCAGGTCGAGCGCGCCTCAGGCGAGGGGACCTGGGGCGACACTACCCGCCAAAGGGTTTGACGCCGATCAGCCAGCCATGCGCCCAGAACGCAAATGCAGCCCACAGCAACGCGCCGACGACGACCGTCAGCGCGGTGCGTGAGGCGCTGCCCGGCGGGTAGATCTTGCCGGCGTCGCGATCGCGACGCCGCGCGCTGAGGAAGAGCAGGATCGACCAGACGAGAAAACCGCCGAACAGCAGCAGATCGGCCAGCGTGTTGTTGGCGATCAGGTGCGCAAACGCCCAGACCTTGACGCCGCCGGTCATCGGGTGGTGCAGCCTGGCCTTGATGGCGTTGCCTGGGACGTAGGCTGCCGCGAGCAGCACGAAGGCGATCAGCGTCAGCAGCGAAGCGACGTGCCTGGTCCAGACCGGCGGCGCGCCCCAGAGCTCGACGGGCTGCTGGCGCGCCTGGCCGTAGCCCCAGACCAGCAGAGCAAAGCCGGCCAGCGAGAGCACGGTGTACAAGCCTTTCCAGGCTTTCTCGCCGCGCTGTGCGATGAAGGCGCTGCGCATGCCGTCGGCGACGATGCGCACCGAATGGATGCCGAGAAACAGGACGAGTCCGAGGACCAGAGCAGTCATGGGGTGAACCTGTCAAGGGGTGTTGGAGTGGTGACTCCAGCGCAGATTAACGTATTCACCTACAATGCGACCCGCGGCTTCGGGAAACCTCCCGAAGCCGCTTTCGTTCATCCCCTCTGACCTTCTCTCGCGCCCGATCCTCGCGGCGCTTCTCGAATCTCGGTTGGCGGCGATGCCCCGCGGCACGTCATTCGTATAGACGCGCCCAACCGAGTCAGAGAAAGTCACCGATGAGCTTCGAATCTTTGGGCCTGCCCGCGGCCCTGGCGCGCGCTGTTGCCGACGCCGGCTACACCCAACCCACCGACGTGCAATTGCGCGCCATTCCGCCGGCCATGGCCGGCAGCGACCTGCGCGTCTCGTCGTCCACCGGCAGCGGCAAGACCGCGGCCTTCGTGCTGCCGGCCTTGAACCGCGTGCTCGCCGCGCGGGCCGCGGCGCAAGCCGATCCCGCCAAGCGCCGCGACAAGCTCTCCGTGCACGGCCCGCGCGTTCTCGTGCTGACGCCGACCCGCGAACTGGCGATGCAGGTCGCCAAGGCCACCGACGCCTACGGCCGCCATGTTCCCGGCCTGCGCGTGGCCACCATCGTCGGTGGCGTGCCGTATCACGCCCAGCTCAAGGCGCTGCGCGGCCCGCTCGACGTCCTGATCGCCACGCCCGGCCGCCTGATGGACCACATGGCCAACGGCAAGGCCGTGCTGGCCA
The DNA here is from genome assembly GCA_963706685.1 of uncultured beta proteobacterium. Classification (GTDB taxonomy): domain Bacteria; phylum Pseudomonadota; class Gammaproteobacteria; order Burkholderiales; family Burkholderiaceae_C; genus CADEEN01. The sequence goes on along the minus strand of CAVPMY010000005.1, from coordinate 977,345 downwards.
ACGTCGAGCTGTTCGTGCTCGATGAAGGCGACCGCATGCTCGACATGGGTTTCATCGACGACATCAAGCACATCGCGTCGTTCCTGCCCGAGCAGCGCCAGACGATGATGTTCAGTGCCACGTTTGCCGGCCCGGTGGGCCAGCTCGCGCAGCAGATGTTGAAGCGCGAGGCGCAGACCATCTCGGTGGCCACGCACACGACGACGCACGAGAACATCGAACAGCGCCTGCACTGGGCCGACGACGGCAAGCACAAGCACGCGCTGCTGGAGCAACTGCTGGCCGGCCGCGAGATCGACCAGGCGCTGGTCTTCACCAGCACGCAGCGTGATGCCGACTGGCTCGCCGACCGCCTGGCCGAGATCGGCCACCGCGTCGCCTCGCTGCACGGCGGCATGCCGCAAGGCCGCCGCAACCGCGTGCTGCACGGCCTGCGCACGCGCGACCTGCGCGTGCTCGTCGCCACCGACGTCGCCGCGCGCGGCATCGACGTGCCGAGCATCAGCCATGTCATCAACTACGGCTTGCCGATGAAGGCCGAAGACTATGTGCACCGTATCGGCCGCACCGGCCGGGCCGGGCGCGCCGGCCTGGCGGTGACGCTGGCCGAGCGCCGCGATGCCGGCATGATCCAGCGCATCCAGCGCTTCACGACGCAGCGCATTCCGGTGGCGACCCTGGTTGGTCTCGAGCCGCGTTTGCCCGAGCCGCGCGAATACAGCGCGCCGCGAGTTGCTGCGCCGAACCGGCGCGGTGGTCAGCCGTTCGCGCCACGCCGCTCGCCCGGGCCGGGCGCTGGTCGCGGCGCACCGCGCGGCGCCGGGCCGCGCCGCTGACCAGCGCCAAACGCTGTTGCTGCATACAGGGCCGCTCGCTGAGCGGCCCTGTGCTTTGCGGACGTCGAATTCGCGGGCAGAACGCGCTTTACCCGCTGTTTCAACTGTTCACAAAAATGTCGAGTTGATGAATCGCATTCAATGACAACTGCATGTCTATGTTTTTACAATGGATTCAAACTGGAAGTTGCCTCAAATTGTGGCTCTAAGTGCTTGATTTGATTGGTTTTTCTTCCTAGGGCCGTTGACGCCCCGATCTGCCCCCGCTACAGTGGGAATAAGTGCAGATTTGTGGGATTCTACGGCGTGACTGAGCTGATTCTTGATGGGGGGCCGATCCTTTTGCTCGATGGCAAGGGGCGCTTGGCCATTCCGACCCGCTATCGCGAGACGCTCAAGGCCCTGTGCGGCGACCAGCTCAGCGTCACCAAGAGTTTTCGCCGCTGCCTGACGATCTTCCCGCGCCCGGCGTGGGAGGCCTTTCGCGACAAGCTGATGGCGATGCCGATGTCGGCAGACGACGTGCGCCGCCTGTTCCTCGGCAGCGTCTCCCATGTGGAGATCGACGCCGCCTCGCGCGTGCTGATCGCGCCCGAGCTGCGCGAGTGGGCATCGATCGAGCGCGACGTGGTCCTGTGCGGCATGGGCACGCGCTTCGAGCTCTGGGACAAGGCGCGCCTGGACGCGCACGAAGCCACGCAATCGGCATCGGGCATTCCCGAGTCGATGCGCGACATGGTGTTGTGAGTGGCCGGCGAATGGCAGCACCACACCGTTCTCCTCACCGAAGCGATCGACGCGCTGGTGACGGAGGCCGGCGGCGTCTACGTCGATGGCACGTTCGGGCGCGGCGGGCATTCGCGGCTGCTGCTGTCGCGCCTGTCGCCGACGGGCCGCGTGATCGCGCTCGACCGCGATCCGGATGCGGTGGCGGCCGCCGGCGAATTGCAGCGCAGCGATCCGCGGTTCTCGATCCTTCACGCGAACTTCGCACAGATGAGCGAGGCTTTGGCGGCGATGGGCATCGAGACGATCAATGGCTTGCTGCTCGATCTGGGCGTCAGTTCGCCGCAGATCGACAACCCGGCGCGGGGTTTCAGTTTTCGCTTCGATGCGCCGCTGGACATGCGCATGGACACGACCCGCGGCGAGAGTGCCGCCGATTTTCTGGCGCGTGCTGACGAGCGCCGACTCAGCGAGGTCATCAAGGACTATGGCGAAGAACGGTTTGCTCGACCGATTGCAAAGGCGCTTGTGGCTCGGCGCGAGAGCGGGCACCCCGTACGCACGACCCATGAGCTTTCCCAACTCGTGGCTCGTGCGGTCCGCACCCGCGAAGCGGGCCAGGACCCTGCAACGCGCACGTTTCAGGCTCTTCGGATTTTCATCAACGCCGAGCTTGAGGCCCTCGATGAAGGGCTGAAGGCTTCGCTCAATTTGCTCGCACCGGGTGCCCGTCTGGCCGTGATCGCTTTCCACTCGCTCGAAGACCGCCGCGTCAAGGAGTTCATCGCGCGCGAAAGCCGCGACATCGTCGATCGCCGTGCGCCGTTCGCGCCACCGAAGGCGATGCGCTTGAAGGCGATTGCCCGCATCAAGCCGAGCGTCGAGGAAATTGCCGCGAACCCGCGTGCACGCTCGGCGATCCTGCGCGTCGCCGAGAGGAGTGGCGCTTGACCCCCGAGCTCGTGTTGCTCGCGGCCCCCCGAGGGGGCGTCGGCCTCCTTGCGACGGCTCGGCGGAGGCCGGTATGACTCGGTTCAATACCTTGCTCGTCGTTGCGCTGGTCCTGTCCAGTCTGTATCTCGTGCGCACCGCCTACGACTCGCGGCGCCTGTACACCGAGCTCGACCGCGCGAAGAACGAAAGCGCCAAGCTCGACGTCGAATCCAAGCGCCTCGAAGCCGAGCGCCAGGCCGCGGCAACCAATGCCCGCGTCGAGCGCACCGCGCGCGAGCGCCTGGCCATGCGCGTGGCCACGCCCGCGGTGACGATCTATGTGCCCGACGTCTCCGCGGCGCAAGCCGATGGCGGGCCGACCCAACTGCCCATGGCCGCCGCGGGCGGCGGGCCCGGCCTGGCCCGGGCCTCGACGCCCACGGGACTGACCCCATGAAGTGGCTGCAATCGAAGGTCAGGGACAAGGCGAAAGCGGGCGCGGTCAGCCGCAGCGTCACCTACTCGACCAGCCCGCTGCTGGCCTCGAAGACGCCGCCGTGGCGCAGCAAGTTCGTGGTCGCGCTGGTCGGCCTCGGCTCTTGCGTGCTGGTCGCGCGCGCGGTGTCGATCCAGATTGTCGACAACCAGTTCTATCTCGACCAGGGCGAGAAGCGCTACGCCTTCCAGCAGGAGTTGCGCGCCAGCCGCGGCCGCATCACTGACCGCCATGGCGCGCTGCTCGCCACCTCCGTGCCGGTGCCTTCGGTGTGGGCGATCCCGAAAGACGTGCAGGCCACACGCGAGCAAAAGCGCGCACTCGCGCGCCTGCTCGATCTGCCGCCGGCCGACGTGGAAAAGAAGCTCGGCGACACCAGTGCGCGATTCGCGTGGCTGAAGCGCCAGGTCGACGACGCGACGTGGCAGCAGATCAGCCAGCTCGGCATCAAGGGCGTCCACGAGGCCCGCGAGTTCCGGCGCAAGTACCCCGAGGGCGAAGCGGCGGCGCATGTGGTCGGCTTCACCGACGTCGATGACCGTGGCCAGGAGGGCGTGGAGCTGTCGTTCCAGGATCGCCTGCAGGGCAGGGATGGCTCGCGCATGGTCGTCAAGGACCGCCTCGGGCGCGTCGTCGAGTCGATCGGCGACAAGGTTGCACCCACCGATGGCCGCGATCTCGAACTGACGATCGACGCCAAGGTGCAGTACTTTGCCTACCAGCACATCAAGCAGGCCGTGCTCGAGAACAAGGCCAAGGGCGGCAGCGTCGTCGTGATCGATGCGCAGAGCGGCGAAGTGCTGGCGCTGGCCAACTACCCGAGCTACGACCCGGCCAAGCGGCGCAACATCAACACCGAGCAGATGCGCAACCGAGCGCTGATCGACATCTTCGAGCCCGGCTCGACGATGAAGCCCTTCATTGCCGGCATCTCGCTCGACAGCGGCCGCGTCACGCCCGACACCATGCTCGACACGGCGTCGTTCTCCGTCGGCGGCCGTGCGGTGACCGATGTCCACCCGCGCGCGCGCATGTCGGTGACGCAGATCGTGCAGAAGTCGAGCAACGTCGGAGCAGCCAAACTCGCCATGCAATTGCCGGCCAGCGAGATGTGGGCGCTCTACAACGCGCTGGGTTTCGGCACCAAGCCCGAGCTGTCCTTTCCCGGTGTGGCCAGCGGCAAGCTGCGACCGGCCAAGGCCTGGAAGCCGGTCGATCAATCGCGGCTGGCCTATGGCTACGGCCTGTCGGCATCGTTGCTGCAGATGGCGCGCTCGTACACCGTGTTCGCGCACGACGGCGAAGTGATTCCGGTGACGATGGTCAGGCAGTCCCAGGCGCCTGTCGGCGAGCGCGTCTTCAAGCCCGAGACGGCGCGCACGTTGCGCGGCATGCTGCAACTGGCCGCCGGCCCCGAGGGCACGGCGCCGCTCGCCCAGACCATGGGCTACTCGGTCGGCGGCAAGAGCGGCACGGCCCACAAGCAAGAAGGCGAGGGCTACGCCAAGGACAAGTACCGCTCGTGGTTCGTCGGCCTGTCGCCGATCGACCAGCCGCGTGTGATCGTCGCCGTGATGGTCGACGAGCCGAGCGCCGGCAAGCACTATGGCGGCGCCGTGGCGGCACCGGTTTTCAGCCGCGTGGTCGCGCAGACGCTGCGCGCGCAAGGCGTGCCGCCGAACCTCGACGTCAAGCCGCAGATCGTCGCCGGCCCCGCCGTGCAAGAGAACTTCTGACGTGGCCGTCACCGCGCTCAAATCTGCCGAAGCCGCGGCGCGTTGGTTGCGCTCGTGGGTGACCGGCACGCTGACCACCGACAGCCGCAAGGTCAAGCCGGGTGATGCCTTCATCGCCTGGCCGGGCCAGGTGGTCGATGGGCGGCGCTTCGTGCCGGCCGCGCTCGAGGCCGGCGCCACGACCTGCGTCGTCGAGCATGACGGCATCGCCGCGCATGGCTTCAATGATGCGCGCATCGCCTCGCTGCCCAACCTGAAGGCCGAGGCCGGGGTCATTGCCGACGCGTTCTTCGACCACCCGAGTGCGGCGCTCGACATGCTGGCCGTGACCGGCACCAACGGCAAGAGTTCCTCGGCCTGGTGGTGCGCGCAGGCGCTGACGCTGCTCGGCCGCCGAGCCGGCGTCATTGGCACGCTCGGCATCGGCGAGCCACCGCTGGCCGGGCGCGAGTCGCGCATCGACTACACCGGGCTGACCACGCCCGACCCGGTGCAGTTGCACAGCACGCTGCACCGTTTCGTCAGCGACGGTTTTGCCGCCTGCGCCATCGAAGCCTCGTCGATCGGCATCGAGGAACAGCGCCTGGCGGGCCTGCGCATCACCTTGGCCCTGTTCACCAACTTCACGCGCGACCATCTCGACTACCACGGCACGATGGACGCCTACTGGGCGGCCAAGCGCAAGCTGTTCTCGTGGCCGGGGCTCAAGGCCGCGGTGCTCAACATCGACGACCGGCGCGGCGCCGACCTGGCGCGCGAGTTCTCGCAGGCCCTGGCGCCCAATCCGCTCGATGTCTGGACGGTTTCGGTCGAGGGCGAGGCGCGCCTGGTCGCACGCGGCCTCGGCTACACCGACGGCGGCCTGTCGTTCACGCTGCACGAAGGGGCGCACAGCGTCGAGGTGCGCAGCACGCTGCTCGGCGACTACAACGCCCACAACCTGCTCGGCGTGCTGGCGGCGCTGCGCGCGCTCGGCGTGGCGCTGGCCGATGCCGCGGCGATGGTGCCGCAGCTGACCGCCGTGCCCGGGCGCATGCAGCGCGTCGGCGACGGCGTGGGCGCGCCGCAGATCGTCGTCGACTATGCGCACACGCCGGACGCGCTGGAAAAGGTGCTGGCCGCGCTGAAGCCGCTGGCGGCGGCGCGCCAGGGCCGGCTGGTCTGCCTGTTCGGCTGCGGCGGCGACCGCGACGCCAGCAAGCGGCCGCTGATGGGAGCGATCGCGGCGCAAGGCGCCGACCGCGTGATCGTGACCAGCGACAACCCGCGCGGCGAACGGCCGGCAGCCATCATTGCCGGCATCGTCAGCGGCATCGCCGATCGCGCGCACACCGACGTCATCGAAGAGCGCCGCACGGCGATTGCGCAAGCCGTTGTCGAAGCCTCGCCGCGCGACGTCATCGTGCTCGCCGGCAAGGGCCACGAGGACTACCAGGAAATCGCCGGCGTGCGCCATCCGTTCTCGGACGTGATCGAAGCCACGCAGGCGCTGATGCAGCGCGGTGCCGCCGCGCGCCCGAGTGCGGCGGCCGCGGGGCCGGCAAGATCATGATGACCCTGGCCCAAGTGCACACGATGCTGCCGGGCGCGGCCTTGATCGGCGACGGCGCGCTCGCCATCGCTCGCGTGCACAGCGACACGCGCACGTTGCAGGCGGGCGACCTCTTCGTCGCCCTCAAGGGCGAACGTTTCGATGCGCACGACATGCTCGCCGAGGCCAAGGCCAGGGGCGCCGTCGCCGCATTGGCCGAACGCGGCCTTGCCGCAGCCGGTATGGCCGGCGTGCAGGTGGCCGACTCGGAGCGTGGCCTGCAAGACCTGGCCCGCGCCTGGCGCGCTCGCCACCACCTGCCGCTGATTGCCGTCACCGGCAGCAACGGCAAGACGACAGTGACCCAGATGATCGCGTCGATCCTGCGCGCCTGGCATGGCGACGGCGCCTTTGCCACGGTGGGCAACCTGAACAACCACATCGGCGTGCCGCTGACGCTGCTGCGCCTGCGCCAGGACGATGCCTGCTGGCACCGCGCCGGCGTGGTCGAGCTCGGCATGAACCACCCGGGCGAGATCGGCCTGCTGGCGCGAATCGCGCAACCGACGATCGCGCTGGTCAACAACGCGCAACGCGAGCACCAGGAGTTCATGGCCACGGTCGAAGCCGTGGCGCGGGAAAACGGCGCGGCAATCGAGGCCCTCGGCCCGGCCGGCACCGCCGTGTTCCCGGCCGATGACGCGTACACGTCGCTGTGGCAGTCGATGGCCGGCGGGCGGCCGCAATTGACGTTTGCGCTGCAACCGGTCGACGCCGACGTCGGCGCCGAAGCCATGTGGCTCGACGACCATTGGGCGCTGACCCTGCACACGCCGGCCGGCGCGGTCCCGGTCACGCTGCGTTTGGCCGGCGTGCACAACGCCAAGAACGCGCTGGCCGCGGCGGCCAGCGCGCTGGCCGCCGGTGCGCCCCTGTCGGCCGTCCGCGCAGGCCTGGAGCGCTTCGAGCCAGTCAAGGGCCGCTCGCAGTTGAAGACGCTGCAGCGCCGAGGCCAGCGCGTCGCACTGATCGACGACAGCTACAACGCCAACCCGGATTCGGTGCGCGCCGCGATCGATGTGCTGGCGACGATGCGCGCGCCACGCGCGCTGCTGCTCGGCGACATGGGCGAGGTCGGCGACCGAGGCGCCGAGTTCCACACCGAGGTCGGCACCTATGCCAAAGAGCGCGGCATCGAGCACTTGTGGTGCGCCGGCGCGTCGTGCGCGCATGCCGCGCGCGCCTTCGGCAGCGGCGCGCGGCACTTTGCCGATGCGCTGGCCCTGGTCGCCGCCCTCGGCGAGTTGCCCGCCCTGGCCTCGATGTTGGTCAAGGGCTCGCGCTTCATGAAGATGGAGCGCGTGGTGCAGGCGCTTCAGGAAGCGCAGAGCTGACGATGCTGCTCAGCCTTGCCCAATGGTTGCAGACGATGTACCCCGAAGAACTCAGCTTCCTGCGCGTCTTCCAGTTCCTCACCTTCCGTGCGGTGCTGGCGGCGATGACGGCGCTGTTGATCGGCCTGGCGTTCGGGCCGTGGGTCATCCGCCGGCTGGCAGAACTCAAGATCGGCCAGCCGATCCGCGAGTACGGCATGCAGTCGCATCTGGTCAAGCGCGGCACGCCGACCATGGGCGGCGCGCTGATCCTGATGGCCATCGGCGTGTCGACCGTGCTCTGGTTCGACTGGGCCAACCGCTTCGTCTGGGTGGTGATGCTCGTCACCTTCGGCTTCGGCACCATCGGCTGGATCGACGACTGGCGCAAGGTGGTCAAGAAGGACCCGGAAGGCATGCGCTCGCGCGAGAAGTACTTCTGGCAATCGGTGATCGGCCTCGTCGCCGCGTTCTACCTGACCTTCGCGGTCTCGGAGAACACCAACCTGCGTGTGCTGGAACTCTTCATGCGCTGGATCACCAGCGGCTTTTCCACCGGCCTGCCGCCCAATGCGGACCTGTTCGTGCCGTTCTTCAAGACCGTGAGCTACCCGCTCGGCGTCTGGGGATTCATCATCCTGACCTACCTCGTCATCGTCGGTGCGAGCAACGCCGTCAACCTGACCGATGGCCTCGACGGCCTGGCGATCATGCCGGTGGTGATGGTCGGCTCGGCGCTCGGCGTCTTCGCCTATGTGGTCGGCAACGCCAACTTCTCGCGGTACCTGCTGTTTCCACACATCGCCGGCGCCGGCGAGCTGTTGATCTTCTGCGCGGCGATGGCCGGCGCGGGGCTGGCCTTCCTCTGGTTCAACGCCCATCCGGCGCATGTCTTCATGGGCGACGTCGGCGCACTGGCACTCGGCGGCGCGCTCGGCACGATCGCCGTCATCACGCGCCAGGAAATCGTGCTGGCGATCATGGGCGGCATCTTCGTCGTCGAAGCACTGTCGGTGATGGTGCAGGTGATCTGGTTCAAGTACACGAAGAAGAAGTACGGCGAGGGCCGGCGCATCCTGCTGATGGCGCCGCTGCACCATCACTACGAGAAAAAAGGCTGGCCCGAATCGCAGGTCGTGATCCGCTTCTGGATCATCACCATGCTGCTCTGCCTGGTCGGACTGGCGAGCCTGAAACTCAGATGAAACATCTGCAAGGCCTCACCGTTCTCGTGCTCGGCCTCGGCGAGTCGGGCTTGGCCATGGCGACATGGTGTGCCCGGCATGGCGCCACGGTGCGGGTCTGGGATTCGCGCCAGCAGCCGCCGCAGGCCGAGGCCCTGGTCTTGGCCGTGCCCGGCGCCACGCTGGCCACCGGCGAACTCGGCCCCGAGGCCCTGCAGGGCGTGCAACTGGTGTTGAAGAGCCCGGGCCTGTCGCCGCGCGACGAGCGCATTGCGGCGTTGTTGAAGGCCGCGCGCGACCAGGGGCTGGCGATCCAGGGCGAACTCGATCTGTTCGCGCGCGCGCTGGCTGACCTCGGCGCCGAGCGCGGCGATGCACCGCAAGTCGTCGCCATCACCGGCACCAACGGCAAGACGACGACGACCGCGCTGGCCGCGCTGCTGATCGAGCGCTGCGGCCGCCGCGTGGCCACGGCCGGCAACATCGGCCCGACGATGCTCGACACGCTCGCCGCCGCGCTCGATGCGCAAGACGAGGACGGGCAAGCCGTGCCGCTGCCCGAAGTCTGGGTGCTGGAGCTGTCGAGCTTCCAGCTCGACAGCGTCAAGGACTTCGAGCCCGCTGCCGCCACCGTGCTCAACGTGACACAGGACCATCTCGACTGGCACGGCACGATGGACGCCTATGCCGGCGCGAAGACACGCATCTTCGGCACGAGCCGCGCCAAGGGCGCGATGGTGCTCAACCGCGACGACGCACTCGTCGCTGCGATGGCGCCGCAGCCGGTGGTGGTGCGGGGCAAGTCCAGACTTGTCGAGCGCGACGTGATCTTCTTCGGTCTCGACGCACCGCAGCGGGCCGGCGACTTCGGCCTGGTCGTCGAGAGCGGCATGACCTGGCTGGTGCGTGCCGTCAGCGACGACGAACCGGGAAAACGCAGGCGGGGCACCGCCATTGCGCCCGACGAATTGCACCTGCAGCGCCTGATGCCGGCCGATGCGCTGCGCATTCGCGGCCGCCACAACGCCGCCAACGCCTTGGCCGCACTCGCCTTGGCCAGCGCCATCGGCTGCCCGCTGGCACCGATGCTGCACGGCCTGCGCGAGTACCGTGGCGAGCCGCACCGCGTCGCCTTCGTCGCCAATCTTGGTGGTGTCGAAGCCTTCGACGACAGCAAGGGCACCAACGTCGGTGCGACGGTGGCCGCACTCAACGGCCTGGGCGTCGACAAGTCGCCGGGCAAACTGATCGTCATCCTCGGCGGCGATGGCAAAGGCCAGGACTTCGCGCCGCTGGTCGCGCCGGTGCAACAGCATGTGCGCGCCGCGGCGCTGATCGGCAAGGACGCCGCCACGATCGAAGCGGCGCTCGCCAACACCGGCATCACCTTGCAACGCCACGACACGCTCGAAGCCGCAGTCGACTGGTGCTTCTCGGTCGCTCGCGAAGGCGATGCGGTCCTGCTGAGCCCGGCCTGCGCCAGCCTGGACATGTTCCGCAACTACGGGCACCGCGCCGAGGTCTTCGTCGCCGCGGTGCACGCACGCGCTGCCGATCAGGGCGAGGTGAGCGCGTGATCACTGCCTTGCGCTCACGCGTCGAACAACTGCGCCTGCGCTGGAGCGGCGACAGCGAAGGCCCGGCCGTGCCGATCCGCGACTGGACCGGCACCCACCCCGGCCGCGCGCAGCGCGTGGCCGACATCGACCAGCCGATGCTGTGGGTCATCAGCGGGCTGCTCGTGCTCGGCCTGGTGATGGTCTATTCAGCCTCGGTCGCGTTGCCCGACAACCCGAAGTTCGCACGCTACTCGCCGACCTTCTTCCTCGGCCGCCATGCGATCTCGCTGGCGATTGCGTTTGCCGCGTCGCTGGCGGTGTTGCAGGTGCCGATGTCGGTCTGGGAGAAGTATGCGCCGCACATCTTCCTGTTCGCGCTGGCGCTGCTCGTCGTCGTGCTGATTCCCTACATCGGCAAGGGCGTCAACGGCGCGCGGCGCTGGATCCCGCTGGGGGTGATGAACTTCCAGCCCAGCGAGCTGGCCAAGCTCGGCATCGCGCTGTACGCCGCCAATTACATGGTGCGCAAGATGGAGACGCGCGAGAAGTTCTTCCACGCCGTCACGCCGATGGCGATTGCGCTCGGCCTGATCGGCGTGCTGCTGCTGCTCGAGCCGGACATGGGCGCATTCATGGTCATCGCTGCCATCGCGCTGGGCATTCTCTTTCTGGGCGGCGTCAATGGCCGCATGTTCCTGCTCGCCGCATTCGTTCTCCTGACTGCTTTCGTGCTGATGATCGCGCTGAGCCCGTGGCGCGCCGAGCGCATCTTCGCCTACCTCGACCCGTGGAATCCGCAGTACGCGCAGGGCCGGGCCTACCAGCTGACGCATTCGCTGATCGCCTTCGGCCGCGGCGAAATCTTCGGCCAGGGCCTCGGCTCGTCGGTCGAAAAGCTGCACTACCTGCCCGAGGCGCACACCGACTTCCTGCTGGCGGTGATCGGCGAGGAACTCGGCTTCATCGGCGTCTTCGCGGTCATCGCGGCCTTCTTCTGGATGACGCGGCGCATCTTCATGATCGGCCGCCAGGCGGTGGCGCTGGACCGTGTCTTTGCCGGGCTGATGGCGCAGGGCGTCGGCATCTGGGTCGGTGGGCAGGCCTTCATCAACATGGGCGTGAACCTCGGCGTGCTGCCGACCAAGGGCCTGACCTTGCCGCTGATGTCGTACGGCGGCTCGGCGATCCTGATGAACCTCGTCGCGCTGGCCATCGTGCTGCGGGTCGATATGGAAAACCGGGCGCTCATGCGCGGAGGCCGCGCATGAACGGCGTGCGCAGCATGCCGTCGGCGCGCAGCGCCGGCGCGCGGTTTCGGCGCAGGCTCATATCGCGCAGCGATGTGAAGCGCGCGCAGCGCGCGCGCCGCAGCCAAAACCATGATGCGCGGAGGCCGCGCATGAACGGCGTGCGCAGCATGCCGTCGGCGCGCAGCGCCGGCGCGCGGTTTCGGCACAGGCTCATATCGCGCAGCGATGTGAAGCGCGCGCAGCGCGCGCGCCGCAGCCAAAACCATGATGCGCGGAGGCCGCGCATGAACGGCGTGCGCAGCATGCCGTCGGCGCGCAGCGCCGGCGCGCGGTTTCGGCACAGGCTCATATCGCGCAGCGATGTGAAGCGCGCGCAGCGCGCGCGCCGCAGCCAAAACCGGGCGCTGATGCGTGGAGGCCGCGGGAGCGCCGCCGGGCCGTTCCCAAGGCGCTCGCTCCCCCTTGGGGGGACCGGCCCGCAGGGCCGTAGGGGGCTCACATGAGCCACCTCGTGATCATGGCCGCAGGCACCGGCGGCCACGTCATCCCCGGCATCGCGGTCGCCCAGGAAATGCAGCACCGCGGCTGGAGCGTGAGCTGGCTCGGCACCGAGCAGGGAATGGAAAACCGCCTCGTGCCGAGCGCCGGCATCGTGCTCGATGCGATCGGCTTTTCCGGCATGCGCGGCAAAGGCTTCATGCACACGCTGACCGGCGGCTTCCGGCTGTTGAAGGCGTTTGCCGAGTGCATCGGCATCCTGCGCCGCCGCAGCGCGAGTGCGGTCCTCGGCATGGGCGGCTATGTCTGCTTTCCCGGCGGCCTGATGGCCTCGCTGCTCGGCAAGCCGTTGATGCTGGTCAATGCCGATGCGTCCCTGCTCCTGTCCACCCGTGCGCTGCTGCCGGTGGCCGATCGGGTGGCATTCGGCTTCGATGGCGCAGCCGCCGCGAAAACGCGACATGCCGTCGTCACCGGCAACCCGGTGCGCGCCGAGATCGAGTCGATGGCCGAGCCGCAGCAGCGCTTTGCCGAGCGCAGCGGGCCGCTGCGCCTGCTCGTCGTCGGCGGCAGCCTCGGCGCGCGCGTGCTGAACGAAACCTTGCCGCAGGCCTTGGCGCTGATCGATGCGTCACAGCGGCCGCAGGTCGTGCATCAATGCGGCGCGCTCAACCGCGACGACGTGCAGGCTGCCTACGCCGCGGCCGGCATCACGACCAACGACGATGGCGGCGTCGAGGTGCTGCCGTTCATCGACAACATGGCCGAGCGACTGGCGACGTGCGACGTCATCGTGTGCCGCGCCGGCGCGGTCACGGTCAGCGAGCTCTGCGCGGCCGGCGTGCCGTCGGTGCTGGTGCCGCTGATCGTCAGCACGACGTCGCACCAGCGCGACAACGCGCTGTTCATGGCCCAGCACGGCGCCGCGATCCACCTGCCGCAGACCGAGATGACGCCGGAGAAGTTGGCCGAGGTGCTGCGCGGGCTGGATCGCGCATCGCTGATGGCGATGGCTGAGAAGGCCAAGTCGCTGGGCCGCCCGCGCGCCGCGGCCCGCGTTGCCGACGAGATCGAGGCTTTGGTGAGCAAGCGATGAAACACGCAGTCAAGCACTTGCACTTTGTCGGCATCGGCGGCTCCGGCATGTCCGGCATCGCCGAAATCCTGCACAACCTCGGCTACAAGGTCAGCGGCAGCGACCAGAACGACAGCGCGACGCTGCAACGCCTCGAGTCGCTCGGCATCACGACCTACGTCGGCCACAACGCCAAACAAATTGCCGGTGCCGACGCGGTGGTGACGTCGACCGCGGTCGCCGGCAGCAACCCGGAAGTCATCGCCGCACGCGCGGCGCGGGTGCCCGTCGTGCCGCGGGCGGTGATGCTGGCCGAGTTGATGCGCCTGAAGCGCGGCATCGCCATCGCCGGCACGCATGGCAAGACGACGACGACATCGCTGGTCGCCAGCGTGCTCGCCGAAGCCGGGCTCGATCCGACGTTTGTCATCGGCGGCCGACTGAACAGCGCCGGCGCGAACTCGCGGCTCGGTTCGGGCGAGTTCATCGTCGTCGAAGCCGACGAGAGCGATGCCTCGTTCCTGAACCTGATGCCGGTGCTGGCGGTCGTGACCAACATCGACGGTGACCACATGGAAACCTATGGCCACGACTTTGCGCGGCTGAAGGCGGCGTTCGTCGATTTCCTGCACCGCATGCCGTTCTATGGCGCGGCGATCGTCTGCGGCGACGACCCGGGCGTGCAGTCGATCGTGCCGATGGTGTCGCGGCGGATCATTCGCTACGGCTTCGACGCCAACTGCGAAGTGCGCGCCACCCGGATCGAAGCGTTGCCCGGCGGGCAGATGCGCTTTGTCGTCGAGCGCCGCAACGGCGTGGCGATGAAGCCGCTGCCGATCACGCTCAATCTGCCCGGCGAGCACAACGTCCACAACGCGCTGGCGGCGATTGCGGTGGCCACCGAACTCGAGCTGCCCGATGCACCGATCGTCGCCGCGCTGGCCGGCTTTGCCGGCGTCGGCCGGCGCTTCCAGCGCTACGGGGAAGTGAAGTCGCGCGACGGCGCGGGCAACTTCACCGTGGTCGACGACTACGGCCATCACCCGGCCGAGATGGCCGCGGTGATCGCGGCCGCGCGCGGTGCCTTCCCGGGCCGTCGCCTCGTGCTCGCCTTCCAGCCGCACCGCTACACGCGCACACGCGACTGCTTCGAGGATTTCGTCAAGGTCCTGGGCAGCGCCGACGCGGTGCTGCTGACCGAGGTCTATGCCGCCGGCGAGCCGCCGATCGTGGCCGCAGATGGCCGCACGCTGGCCCGTGCGCTGCGTGTGGCCGGCAAGGTCGATCCGGTCTTCGTCGACGACGTCGACGGTCTGTCCGAGGTCGCGCTCGAACAGGCCAAGGCCGGCGACGTGGTCATCGTCATGGGCGCGGGCTCGATCGGCAACGTCGCGCCGCGCATTGTCGAACTGGGAGGTGCCGCATGAGCAACACGATGGTCGCCGCCGGCGCGGTGCGTTCTGTCAATCTGCCCGAGGACGTCGGCGCCCTGCCGGTGCTGACCGATGTCCTGGTGGCATCCGAAGATGCGCAGGGCCGCACCCTGTGGCTGGCCTGGGACGAGCGGCGCGTGCCGGTGCTCACCGAAGAAGTCCGGCCGGCCGGCGAGCCGACGCTGCCGCGCTGGGCGAGGAGGCGCATATGAGCACGCAGGGCCGCCCCAAGTGCGAATGCTCCCGCTCGGCGGGACAGGCCGAAGGCCGAAGGGTGCACCCATGAGCACGCAGGGCCACCCCAAGTGCGAATGCTCCCGCTCGGCGGGACAGGCCGAAAGCCGAAGGGTGCACCAATGAGCGTTGGCACGGACTTCGGCAAGGTGGCCGTGCTCCTCGGCGGCGCCAGCGCCGAGCGCGAGGTCTCGCTGATGAGCGGCACCGGCGTGCTGCAGGCGCTGCAGCGCCAGGGCATCGACGCGCATGCGTTCGACCCGGCCGAGCGCGACCTGGCGGAACTCAAGGGCGAGGGTTTTGCGCGCTGCTTCATCGCGCTGCACGGCCGCCACGGCGAAGACGGCACGGTGCAGGGCGCGCTCGAACTGCTCGGCATCCCCTACACCGGCAGCGGCGTCATGGCCAGCGCCATCGGCATGGACAAGGTGATGACCAAGCGTGTCTGGTCGGCGCTCGGCCTGCCGACGCCGCGTTCGATCACGCTCGATGCGCAGCAGCAGACGCGTGAACGCCTGCGTACCGTGCCCGACGACATCGGCCTGCCGCTGATCGTCAAGGCGCCGCACGAGGGATCGTCGATCGGCGTCATCAAGGTCGCCGGCTACTCCGAGATGCAGGGCGCGGTGGCCGAGGCGATGAAGTACGACAGCGTGGTGCTGATCGAAGAGTTCATCAGCGGCGACGAGCTGACCTGCCCGATCCTCGGCACGGGCGAGGTCGCTCGCGCACTGCCGGTGGTCAAGATCGTCGCGCCCGAAGGCAAGTACGACTACCAGAACAAGTACTTCACCGACGACGTGAAGTACCTCGTGCCCAGCGGCCTGCCGGCCGCCGAAGAACAGGAAGTCCAGCGCCTGGCCGTGGCTGCGTTCCAGGCCATCGGCTGCCGCGGCTGGGCACGCGCCGACTTCATGGTCCGCGCCGGCGACCGCAAGCCCTACCTGCTGGAGATCAACACCTCACCGGGCATGACGAGCCACTCGCTGGTGCCGAAGTCGGCCGCGGCGGCCGGCATCGGCTACGAGGCGCTGTGCGTGGAGATCCTGTCGCTGGCGCAACTGGACGGGCAGCACTGAATGGCCACGACGCGCAGGCCCACCGCCAAAGCTGCAGCGCAGGTGCTGCCGTTCGACGTGCGCCTGATGAACGGCGTGGCCTCGCTGATCTTTGTCGGCGTCGTGCTTGCCTTGAGCTGGCAGACGGTGAAGTGGGCCACGCGCTCGCCGGTCTTCACCGTGCGCGCGATTGCATTGGATGCCGTACTCCAGCGCAGCAACGTGGCCGCTGTGCGCGCGGTGGCCCTGCCGCGCCTGTCCGGCAACTTTTTCAGCATCGACCTCGATGCCACGCGCGCGGCATTCGAGTCGGTACCCTGGGTGCGGCGCGCCGTCGTGCGGCGCGTCTGGCCGAACCGCTTGGCGGTGTCGCTCGAAGAGCACCGGGCCGCAGCCCTGTGGCAAGGCGACGGCAGCCGCCACGAACGCCTGCTCAACACGCATGGCGAAGTCTTCGAGGCCAACGTCGGCGATGTCGCCGATGAAGAACTGCCGACGCTGGCCGGCGCCGACATGTACTCGGCACAGATGCTGCAGCTGTACCAGCGCTTGAGCGCTGCGCTGGCGCCGATCGATGAGCAGGTGCAGACGCTGCGCCTGTCCAGCCGAGGGTCGTGGCGCGCCGAGCTGGCCGGCGGCGCCCGCATCGAACTCGGCCGCGGCAGCGACGACGACATGGTGGCGCGCGTCGACCGTCTGGTGCGCACGCTGCCCCAGGTCAACTCGCGCTTCGGCGACAAGCCACGCGCGCTGGTGGCGGCCGATTTGCGTCACCCCGACGGTTATGCGCTGCGCCTGGCGGGCGTCTCCACCGCCACGCAGCAAAACGGTTCAGCGAGATAAGAGCAGACAGGCAAGAGGGCGCATGGCAACCAAAGAGTTCAAGGATCTCATCGTCGGCCTGGACATCGGCACGGCCAAGGTGATGGCGGTTGTCGCCGAGGTCCTGCCTGAGGGCGGCTTGCGCGTCGCCGGTCTGGGCACGGCAGCCGCGCATGGTCTGAAGCGGGGCGTCGTGGTCAACATCGATGCCACCGTGCAGTCAATCCAGCAGGCGCTCAAGGAAGCCGAGATGATGGCCGACTGCAAGATCACGCGCGTCTACACCGGCATCACCGGCAGCCACATCCGCGGCCAGAACTCAACCGGCATGGTGATCGTGCGCGACAAGGAAGTGACGCCGACCGACGTCGCACGCGTCGTCGACACCGCCAAGGCCATCAACATCCCCAACGACCAGCGCCTGCTGCTCGTCGAGCCGCAGGAGTTCGTGATCGACGGCCACGAGGTCAAGGAGCCGATCGGCATGAGCGGCGGGCGGCTGGAAGTCAAGGTCCACCTGGTGACCGGCGCGCAGAGCGCGGCCGAGAACATCGTCAAGTGCGTGCGCCGCTGCGGCCTCGAAGTCGATCAACTGGTGTTGAACCCGAGTGCCTCGAGCGCCGCGGTGCTGACCACCGACGAGAAGGAACTCGGCGTGGCCCTGGTCGATATCGGCGCCGGCACGACCGATGTCCAGATCTACACCGCCGGTTCGGTCCGCCACACCGCAGTGATTCCGATTGCCGGTGACCTCATCACCAGCGACATCGCCATGGCGCTGCGCACGCCGACCAAGGACGCCGAGGAGATCAAGGTCAGCTACGGCGTGGCCAAGCAGTTGATCGCCGATCCAGCCGACAACCTCGAAGTGCCGGGACTGGGCGACCGCTCGCCGCGCCTGTTGTCGCGCCAGGCGCTGGCCGGTGTCATCGAGCCGCGCGTCGAAGAGATCTATTCGCTCGTTCACCAGGTGATCCGCGAGTCGGGCTACGAGGAGCTGCTGTCCTCGGGCATCGTCATCACCGGCGGCTCGGCGGTGATGCCCGGCATGGTCGAACTGGGCGAAGACATTTTCCTGAAGCCGGTGCGGCGGGGCATCCCGACCTACCCCGGCGCACTGCACGACATGGTGGCCAACCCGCGGTCGGCCACGGTGATGGGTTTGCTCGAGGAGGCGCGGCTGTCACGGCTGCGTGGGCACAAGGCCGCGGCGCAGGCGGGGTCGGTCAAGACCTTCGTCGGTCGCGCAAAGGATTGGTTCCTGGGTAGTTTTTGATAGAGAGCCCGGCGAGGCTCGGTTTTCGTTGTTTGATTGTTTTTTGTATTTGGACGGCAACTGCTTCACTCACTTAAGGAGAGACACCATGGCGATCGAAATGATCGAGGAATTCGAACTGGGCACCCGCATCAAGGTGATGGGCGTGGGCGGCGGCGGCGGCAACGCCGTCGAGCACATGATTTCGCGCGCTGTGCAAGGCGTTGAATTCATCTGTGCCAACACCGACGCGCAGGCCTTGAACCGCAGCAGCGCGCACAACGTCATCCAGCTCGGTCACTCGGGCCTGGGCGCCGGCGCCAAACCCGAGGCCGGCAAGATGTCCGCCGAAGAAGCGATCGATCGCATCCGCGAAGCGATCGACGGTGCGCACATGCTGTTCCTGACCGCCGGCATGGGCGGCGGCACCGGCACCGGCGCGGCGCCGGTGATCGCTCGCGTGGCCAAGGAGATGGGCATCCTGACAGTCGGCGTGGTCACCAAGCCATTCGAATTCGAAGGCAAGCGGCGCATGAAGTCGGCCGAGATCGGCGTCGCAGAACTCGAAGCCAATGTCGATTCGCTGATCGTCGTCTTGAACGAGAAGCTGCTCGAAGTGCTCGGCGACGACGTGACGCAGGAAGACGCCTTCGCGCATGCGAATGACGTGCTGCGCAACGCGGTCGGCGGCATCAGCGACGTGATCCACGTGCCGGGCCTGGTCAACGTCGACTTCGAAGACGTCAAGACCGTGATGAGCGAGCCGGGCAAGGCGATGATGGGCACGGCGCAGGCCGGCGGCCCGGACCGCGCCACCAAGGCCGCCGAGATGGCCGTGGCCTGCCCGCTGTTGGAAGGCATCGACCTGTCGGGCGCGCGTGGGGTGCTGGTGCTGATCGCAGCGTCGAAGAACAACTTCAAGTTGAGCGAGTCGCGCAATGCGATGAACACGATCCGCCGCTACGCCGCCGACGACGCGCATGTGATCTACGGCACCGCCTATGACGACACGCTCGGCGACCAGCTGCGCGTGACCGTCATCGCCACCGGCCTGTCCCCGGCCAGCCGCAAGCAGGCCACGCCGATCCAGGTCGTGCACAGCGCACCGGTGCAGCGCACCGGCACCGACAACCTGCCGATCATGAGCCACCAGCCGCAGCAGGTGCCGCAACAGCAGCAGCCGCAGCAGCCGGCGCAGCAAGGCAATGGCCAGGACTACAGCCAACTGGCCACGCCGAGCGTGTGGCGCAACGCGCGCACTCAGGCTGCAGCCAAGGTCGACGCGT
Organism: uncultured beta proteobacterium; assembly: GCA_963706685.1. Taxonomy (GTDB): domain Bacteria; phylum Pseudomonadota; class Gammaproteobacteria; order Burkholderiales; family Burkholderiaceae_C; genus CADEEN01. The sequence goes on along the minus strand of CAVPMY010000005.1, from coordinate 958,060 downwards.
TGGCCAGCAACGGCATGGACGAGATCGAGATCCCGGCCTTCCTGCGCAAACAGGCAGATTGAGCTCGCTGCTTGGGGTGATTGAAGCGATGTCCCGCAGCCGCGCCCCGGCTGCGGGACAATTCGCCATGCTTGCCCAACGCAGCCTCAAGACCATCACCCGCGCCGTCGGACTGGGCGTGCATGGCGGACACAAGGTCGAGCTGACCTTCAAGCCGGCGCCGCCCGACAGCGGCATCGTCTTTCGCCGCGTCGACCTGCCGCAGCCGGTGAGCATTGCCGTTGCCGCCGAATCGGTGTGCGACACCCGCATGGCCACCACCATCAGCCCGGGCGGCGACCCCGGCGCGCCCAAGGTGCAGACCATCGAACACTTGCTGTCGGCCTGCGCCGGCCTGGGCCTGGACAACCTCGCCATCGACATCAGCGGCGAGGAAGTGCCGGTGCTCGATGGCTCGGCGGCAAGCTTCGTCTACCTGCTGCAAAGCGCTGGCATCGCGCTGCAGAACGCACCCAAGCGTTTCATCCGCGTCAACAAGACGCTGGAAATCCGCGAAGGCGAGGGCGCGGCGTTGAAGTGGGCGCGGCTGGAGCCGCACCACGGCTACGTGCTGACCTTCGAGATCGAATTCGACCACCCGGCCGTCACCGCCAGCGGCCAGCGCGTGTCCTTCGACATGGGCTCGGGCCGCTACAAGCGCGACATCGCGCGCGCCCGCACCTTCGGTTTCTCGAAGGACGTCGAAGCCATGCGCGCCCACGGCCTGGGGCTGGGCGGCAGCATGGACAACGTCATCGTGCTCGGCGACACGCGCGTGCTCAATGCCGGTGGCCTGCGCTATGACGACGAATTCGCCAAGCACAAGATCCTCGACGCCATTGGCGATCTGCACGTGGCCGGCAAGCCGATGCTGGCCCACTACACCGCCTACAAGAGCGGTCATGCGCTGAACAACAAGCTGCTGCGCAAGCTGCTCGCCGATCGCGAGGCCTATGACATCGTCACCTTCGATGACGAACGTGATGCACCGGCGGGTTTTGCCGAGCTGGCACCGGCCTGGTGACCAGCCAAGCAGATGCTGATCCTGCGCCTGGTCTTCGGCCTGCTCCTTGTCGCCGGCCTCGTCAGTTTTGCGATCTATGTGGCCACCGGCAACCCGATATGGCGCCAGCGTGGCCTGGTCATCATCAAATGGACAGTGATTGCCGGCCTGGGTACCGCCGCCCTGATCGTGCTCGAAAAGCTGGCGGTGATGCTGTGAGGAGGAGCCGATGAAGTATTTCTACTGGACCATGGCGGTGCTGACGATCAGCACCTTCATTCCCTCGGCGTTCTTTGTCATCCTCTTTGCCGCCACCGGCGAAGAGGGCTGCATGCGCCGCGCCAGGATGTTCTGGCAGTTCGCCAAGCTGTTCGGCCTGGCCGGCTTCAACGTCGGCATCTGGGGCCATGTCGTCGTGGCGCTGTGGCAGATGGTGTTCTGATGCGTTGATGCGATAGTCGCGGCTGTTCTCAACAACAGGCAGCGTCGATGAGCAGGACGGCAGTGCAATCGCTCGACGCGTGGCGGCGCCAGGCGCTGGCCCTCGAAGCCGAGGTCGCGCGCGCCGTGGTCGGGCAGGCGGCGGCGATCCGGCTGATCAACATCGCCGTCTTTGCGCGGGGCCATGTGCTGCTCGACGGCGATGTCGGTGTCGGCAAGACGACGCTGCTGCGCGCCTTCGCGCGCGCCATCGGCGGCGGCTTCGCGCGTGTCGAAGGCACGGTCGACATGATGCCGGCCGACCTGATCTACCACACCTACCTCGACGAGGCTGGCCGCCCGCGCGTCGATGCCGGGCCGCTGCTGCAGCAGGGTGCGGCGCTGTCGACCTTCTTCTTCAACGAGATCAACCGCACGCGGCCGCAGGTGCAATCGCTGCTGCTGCGCGCCATGGCCGAGCGCACGCTCAATGCCTTCAACCGCGAACACCCGCTGCCGCACCTGCTGGTCTTTGCCGACCGCAACCGTGTCGAGCGCGAGGAGACCTTCGAGCTGGCTGCCGCGGCACGCGACCGCTTCATGTTCGAAGTCACGCTGGAAGTGCCCACCGACCCCGACGTGCAACGAGCGCTGTTCATCGACCCGCGCTTTCACGATGTCGACGCGCTGGTGGCGCAGGTGCAAAGCGCCGTCGTACCGTACGAGCAGTTGAACGGCGTTGCCGCCGCGATCCAGGAGCAGGTGCAGGCCGCGCCGGCGCTGCAGCAGTACCTGCACCGCCTCTGGCAGGCCACACGCGAGCCGCAGGCCGTGGGCGTCGAGCTGCCGGGCGTGGACATGCAGCGCCTGGTGGCCGCGGGCGCGAGCCCGCGCGCCATGAGCATGCTGGCCCGCGCGGCGCGCGTGCGTGCCTGGCTCGACGGCCGTGGCTTCGTCGTGCCCGAAGACGTGCAGGCCGTGTTTGCGCCGGCGCTGCAGCACCGCATCCACTTCACGCCGGTCTACGAGATGCAGCGTGCGGAGATCGCACCGGCACTGGTGCAGCGCATCCTCGATACCGTTGCTGCGCCATGACGATGCAAGCGCATCGCGACGTTCAACGACTGCGCGAATTTCACTACCGTGCTCACTTCGCAGCGCGCTCGCTGCTGCCCGGCGCGCACCGCGCCCGTGTCAGCGGCGCCGGCATCGACGCGGCGGGCAGCGTGCCGCTGATGCGTGCTCGCGATCCACGCCGGCTCGACTTGCGCTCATCGATGCGCGACCCGTTCGGCCAGTGGTGGGCGCACGAATACCGCCAGCGCTCGAGCCTGCAGGCCCTGCTGCTGGTCGACGTCTCGGCCTCGATGCAGGCCGACCCGGCGCAGGCGGGCCTGGTGAGCGCCTTCGCGCAGGCGCTGCGCTACTCGGCGCTGCGGCGCGGTGACGCCTTCGGCATCACCGGCTTCTCGCACGAGCTGCCGGCCGCGCTGCACGCGCCGCCCTCGCGCTCGCGCCACGCCGGCGCGGCGGCGCTGGCCCATCTCGAGCGCGCGGTCTTCGACGGCCGCCACGCCGGCGCACTGCTGGCTGCCGCCGCGCTGATGCCGCGACAGCCGTCGCTGATTTTTCTGATGTCGGATTTCTGTTTCGCAGCCGATCTTCTGGACCAGGCCCTGGCCACGCTGTCGCAACATGACGTGGTGCCGGTGTGGCTGGCGTCTGCGGCCCAGGTCGAGGCCCGGTCGTGGGTGTTTGCGCAGCACGCCCTGCACGAGCTGCGCGACGCCGAGACCGGCGCGCTGCGCACGCTGTGGATGCGGCCGGCCCTGGCGCGCCGCTGGGCCGCGGCGCAAGCCGCGCACCGCGCGGCGATCGAGGCTTGCCTGGATCGCCATGGTCGCGTCGCCCTGCGCTTGTCGGCACCCTTCGATGCCGATGCGGTCAGCGACTATTTTGCGGCCCGTGGGTGAGCGCATGCGCAGGTTGAGCGGGTGGGCGATCGGTGTGGCGCTGGCCATCGCCGTCGCGCCTGCGATGGCTGCCGAGCCGGCCGGCGTGCGCGTCGACGAGCCGCGCCCCTATGGCCACGTGCTCGGCGACCTGATCGCGCGCCAGGTGCACATCGTCTTGCCGGCTGGCCGCACGCTGGCGCCCAATGCGCTGCCGCGGCCGGGACGTGTCGATGCCTGGCTCGATCTGCATTCGGTGTCCGTGACGCCGCACAACGCGGCGCCGGGCGCGGCGGTGACGCTGCTGCTGAACTACCAGGTCGTCAACGTCGGGCCCAAGGTGACGACGACGGTCCTGCCGCCGCTGCGGTTGGCGCTGGCCGGCGGCGCCGCTGCCGAAAGCGTGGACATCGACGACTGGCCGGTCCACCTCGGCCCGATGACGGCCGAGACCGTCGTCGCCCGCGCCGGCCTCGAGGCCATGCAGCCCGACATCGTGCCGCGGCGCGAGCCGATCGCCCCCATCGCCTGGCGGCTGGCCGCGTGCGCAGCGCTCGGCCTGCTGCTGGCTGCACCGCTGCTGTTGCGGCGCTTTCCGCGGTTGGCGTTCTGGCGCCGGCACGCACCGTTGCGCGCCGCCTGGCGCGACGTCAGCGCGCTGCGCTCGCAAGCCCGGCGCCAGCGCGACGCTGCGCAACGCGATGTCCTGTTGCGCCGCGCCGTGGCGCGCCAGCACGCGGCCTTCGATGCCGCCGCCGGCCGCGCCGTGTTTGCGCAGCAGCTCGAGCCGCTGTACCAGGCCCAGCCGGGCCTGCGTTCAGCGGCGGCCGAGATCGATGCCTTCTTCAACGCCTCGCGCCAGATGTTTTTTGCGGGCACGGCCGCCGCGTCACTGACCCTCGATGACGTGCATGCATTGAGCCTGCGCTGCACGCGCCTGGAGTCGGGCAGGCGTGGTCTGAGCGGGGCGGCGAGATGAATACGCTGTCGTTCGACAGCCCCGCCTGGCTGCTGCTGCTGCCGCTGGCCGCGTGGCCGCTGCTGCGCGGCCTGCGCCATGGCGCCCGCACCACGCCGTGGATGGTATTGGTGCCGCGCGACGCCGTGTCGAGCGTGCTCGACGCCGTGCTGCGCAGCGCTGCCGCGCTGGCCGTGGTGGGCATCGTGCTGGCGCTGGCCGGGCCGTTCACCGCCGGTCACCAGGTGCCGCGGGTTGGCCGCGGCGCCGAGATCGTGATGGTGATCGACCGCAGCAGCAGCATGGACGAAGGCTTCCGCGGCCAGGGCGCCCAGGGCCTGCTGCGCAACATGCGGCCGGCGCCGGGCGAAGACACCAAGGCCTCGATCGCGCGCGATGTCATCGAGCGCTTCGTCGCTGCGCGCGACCATGACTCGTATTCGATGGTCCTGTTCTCGGTCTACCCGATTGCCTTCATGCCGTTCACGCAGAAGTCGGCGGTGATGCAGTCGGCGATCGAGGCCAGCCGCATCGGTCGCGGCCTGGGCAACACCGACATCGGCCTGGCACTGCAGGCGGCGGCGGCACAGTTCGACGACCGGCCCTATCTCGGCTCGCGCGTCATCGTGCTCGTCTCCGACGGCGGCGCCAACCTCGACGACGAAACCCGCGCCGCCCTGGCGCAGACGCTGCGCCGCAACCGCGTCGGCGTGTACTGGATCTACCTGCGCGGCGCCTTCGGCCAGAAGCTGCAGCTCGATCGCGCGCCGACGCAGGCCGAGATCGCGCAGATGGCCGAGTTGTCGCTGCACGACTACTTCGGCAAGCTCGGCATCGCCTACCGCGTCTACGAAACCGTCGAGGTGGCGTCGGTGCAAGGCGCGCTCGACGACCTGGCGCGCCTGGAGCAGCATCCGCTGCACTATGTCGAGCGCCTGCCACGCCAGGACTGGACGCCGGCGGCGTTGTGGCTGGCGCTGGGTGCCGTGGGCGTGCTCATCGGCTCGCGCCTGCTGGTGCCGGGCGCGGCAGTGAGACAGGAGGGCGTCGCATGAGCGGCACCACGGCGGTGCTGCGCCGCGGGCTGATCGCGCTGGCGGTGCTCGCCTGGCTGGGGGCCAGCGGCTTCGAGCTGGCCCGCCTGCTGCGCGCGCTGCATTACAACCAGGTCATCGACACACCGGCAGCACCCCTGCAGGCCGCGGGCGCCGTCGAGGAAGCGGCGTCGACCTTGTTCGTGCGCGCCCATGCCGCCGCGCGCGCCGAGCAACGCCAGGAGGCGATGGCGCTGTACCAGGCGGCAGCGCGCGATCCGGCCTACACCGTGGCGGCGCAATACAACCTCGGCAACCTGCAGTTGCGCGAGGCCCTGGCGCTGCAACTGCGCAACGAGCTGCAGCACAACCCGCAATCGGTGGAGCTGGCCAAACGCCACTACCGCGACGCGCTGCGCAGCGACCCGACGCATTGGCCGTCCAAGTACAACCTCGAGCGCGCGCTGCAACTGGCCCCCGAAGTTGCCGACGACGTGCCCTCGCAACCCGGCCGCGCCGCCGACCGCGTGGTCACCTCCTTGCGCGGTTTCACGCTCGGCCTGCCGTGACGCCAGCGCGATGAAGGCCCTGCTGCGCAACCTGGCGCCGGGCACGCTGCCCTGGATCGGCGCGGCGCTGCTGATCATGCTGGCGCTGGCCGATCCACAGGCGCCGCTGACACGCTCGCGCTGGCAACACGTGGCCATTGTCGACATCACGCAAAGCATGAACACGCGCGATATGCGTGTCGGTTTGACCCCGGGCGAGGCTGCGGGCGCAGGTGAAGCACTCGACACCGATTCGCGCCTGGCCTTCACTCGCCGTGCCCTGGAGCAGGCGCTGGCCGATCTGCCCTGCGGCTCGACGCTCGGCCTGGGCGTGTTCACCGAGTACCGGGCCTTGCTGCTGCTGGCGCCGCTGGAAGTCTGCGTGCACTACGACGAGTTGCTGGCCGTCATCGAACGCATCGACGGCCGCATGGCGTGGGCCTCGAGCAGCGAGGTCTCGCGCGGCGTCGTCTCGGCGATGCAGGTCGTGCACGGCCTGGCCGATCGGCCGAGCCTGGTCTTCATCAGCGACGGCCACGAATCACCGCCGCTGCGCGCCGGCCGCCTGCCCACCCTCGAGCTGCCGGCGCGGCCGGTCGCCGGCTGGCTGGCCGGCGTCGGCGGCGACACGCCGGCGCCAATCCCCAAGTTCGATCCGACCGGCCGCCCGCTGGGCTACTGGCAAGCCGACGAAGTCATGCAGTCCGACCCGGCCAGCCTCGGCCGCACGCCGGGAGGCGTGCAGCAAACCCTGGTCGATGCCGATGGCAAACCGGTCGAGATCTTCGAGGCCAGCGGCATCGAGCACCAATCGTCGTTGAAGCAAGGCCATCTGCAATCACTGGCAGACCAGACCGGCCTGCAGTACAAGCGGCTGCGTGGCCTGGGCGATCTGTCTGCCGCCATGCGCGCGCCCGCACTCGCGCGGCCGGTGAAGACCCCCGTCTCGTGGCGCTGGCTGCCGGCGGCGGGGGCGTTGGTGTTGATGGTGTGGACGTTTGTCGGCCGGCGCGGCCGGTTCAGGTTGCCCCGAGCGGCTGGCGCAGTCACTCATCAACGCCCTCAGTAGGCCCGTCCCTTTCTGAACTGCGCATGCTGCCGCCGCGCCAGCGGCGCCACGCGCTCGAGCGCTGCCATCGACGCACCGGCATGGGCGTGCGTGATGGCGATGCCCAGCGCATCGGCGGCGTCGGTGCCCGGTGCGGCGCGCAGCGACAGCAGCCGCGTCACCATGGCCTGCACCTGCTCTTTGCGGGCGTGGCCGCTGCCGACGATGGCCTTTTTCATTTGCAGCGCGGTGTACTCGGAAACGATCAACTGCCTCGACACCAGCGCCGCCAGCGCGGCGCCGCGCGCCTGGCCAAGCAGCAGCGTGCTTTGCGGATTGACGTTGACGAAGACGATCTCCACCGCGGCGCATTGCGCCTCGTAGTGCAGCGCGACTTCGCACACGCCCTCGAAGATGATCTTCAGCGCGCCGGCAGGTCGCCGCGATCGGCGGCGGCGGTCTTGATGGTGCCGCTGGCGACGTAGCGCAGCCGCGGGCCGTCGACGTCGATGACGCCAAAGCCAGTGGTCTGCAAGCCGGGGTCGATGCCGAGGATTCGCAACGCGCGCTCGTTTCTGGGGTGGTTCATCAGACTTCGAAGTACCAGCGCACCGAATGAAAGAACACCGGCGCGGCAAAACACAGCGGCGCCACGCGATCGAGCAGGCCCACGGCGCCGGTGACGCTGCTGCGGTTGCCCCAGTGGTGCACGCCGGCATCACGCTTGAGCGCTTTCATGACGAACTCGCCGAGCGAGCCGCAGGCTGCGGCAATGAAAGCCACCACCAGTGCCTGCCCGGGCTTGAACGGTGTGATCCAGTACAGCGCCGCGCCGATCCACGCGGCGATGAAGGCGCCGGCGAACCAGGAGCGAAACGAAAAGCTGCGGCTGATCTGCCGCGCCACCGGACGGCGCCGCAGCCAGCGGCTGGCCAGTTCCTGCGCCAGCTGTGCGACCACGGTGACGATGACGAGGAAGAACAACAGGAAGGCGCCGCGCCCTTCGTACCTTTCGAACTCCAGCAGCAACAGCGCCGGCGCATGCGACAGGCCGTAGACGCAAACCACGATGCCCCACTGGATCTTGGCGTTGCGTTCGAGAAAGCGCTCGGGGTCGCCGGCCAGCGCGCTGACCACCGGCACGGCAAGGAACACATAGACCGGAATGAAGACGGTGAACAGATCGAAGTGACGCCAGGCCACGATCAGGTACTGCAGCGGCAGGACGATGAAAAAGGCCAGGATCAGCGTGCGGTGGTCGCTGCGCCGCGTGTGCTGGAGCGTGATGAACTCGCGCAGCGCCAGGAACGAGAACAGGCCGAAGAACAGGGTCGAGCCGATCGGCCCGGACAGCCAGGCCAGCCAGAACAAGGTCGTGCCGAACCACAGCGCGCGCAACTCGCGCGTGAAGCGCGCCCAGTGTGTCGCTGCTTTCGTCATGGCGTGCGCGCAGCGCGTAGACCACGGCGCCCAAGGTGAGCAGCATCAGCAGCCCGAACAGGATCAGGAACAGCAGGCCGACCTGTTCGTCGGGCGAGAGACGGCGCAAGGCCCCCATCAGGTCACCCTCGGCCGCAGGCCGATGACGGCACTGCGCGCACGGTCGAGAAAAACACGCTTGTCTTCATCGGCCTCGAGCTGCATCGGCTTGCCGAAGGTCACCGTGCACAGGATCGGCACCGGCACGACCTCGCCCTTGGGCATGACGCGCTGCACGTTGTCGATCCACGCCGGCACCAGCTGCACGTCCGGGAACTGCTCGGCCAGGTGGTACAGGCCGCTCTTGAAGGACTGCGGCTCGCCCTTGTTGCTGCGTGTGCCTTCGGGAAAGATGACCAGCGAGTCGCCGTTGTTGAGCGCTTCGACCAGCGGCTCCAGCGGGTCCTGGTCGTCGGTGCGCTGTCGGGCCACGTACACGGCATGGAAGACCTCGCGCGTGAGCCAGTGCTTGAACGGGCTCGCTGTCCAATAGTCCTTGGCCGCGATCGGCCGCGTCTTGCTGCGCAGGTCTTTCGGCAGCGCCGCCCAGATCAGCACCCAATCGAAGTGGCTCTGGTGGTTGGCGAAGTAGATGCGCTGCTCGGCCGTCGGCGGGCAACCCAGCCAATGCCCCTGCGCGCCCGTGATCAGACGGGCGAGGGCATTGAGCAGCAGGCCCATCAGGTCGGCACGGGTCATCGAAGGACGAATCCTAGCTTGTGAATGCGAACCGGCGCCGCGGCGGAAATGCGCTAGGGTCTGGACATGCAAGCATCTCGCCCTCATGTGGTGATCATCGGCGGCGGCTTTGCCGGGCTGTGGTGCACGCGTGCGCTGGCCTCGGCGCCGCTGGACGTGACGCTGGTCGATCGCGCCAACCACCACCTGTTTCAGCCGCTGCTCTACCAGGTGGCGACGGCGGGGCTGTCGGCAGGCGACATTGCCGCGCCGTTGCGACACATCCTGCGCGGTCAGCGCAACGTCACCGTGCGCATGGCCGAGGTCAGCGCCATCGACACCGCCGCGCAGCGCCTGGCGCTGGCCGATGGCGCGACGCTGGCCTATGACTACCTGCTCGTCGCCAGCGGCGCCACGCACGCCTACTTCGGCCACGACGACTGGGCCGCGCATGCGCCGGGGTTGAAGACGCTCGACGACGCGATGGCGCTGCGGCGGCGCATCCTGCTGGCCTTCGAGTGCGCAGAGAACGCGCAAGTCGATGCCGAGCGCCAGGCCTGGCTGACCTTTGCCGTGGTCGGCGGCGGCCCGACCGGCGTCGAGCTTGCCGGCACGCTGGCCGAGATCGCGCACCACACGCTGAAGGACGAGTTTCGCCACATCGACCCGTCGCGTGCCGTGATCCAGCTGATCGAAGCCGGGCCGCGCGTGCTGGCAAATTTTCCGCCGCTGTTGTCCGACAAGGCCGCCGCGCAACTGCGGCGCCTGGGCGTGCAACTGCTGACCGGCAGCGCGGTGCAGCACATCGACGCTTCCGGCTATGTTCGCGCCGGCGAGCATGTCAGCGCGAAGACGGTGCTGTGGGCCGCGGGCGTCGCGGCGTCGCCCTTGGGCACGATGCTCGGTGCGCCGCTCGACCGCGCCGGCCGTGTGCGGGTGCAGCCCGATCTCACCGTGCCCGGCCACGACAACGTCTTCGTTGCCGGCGATCTGGCCACGCTGGTGCAGGCCAATGGCAAGCCGGTGCCCGGCGTGGCGCCCGCGGCCAAGCAGATGGGAACGCATGTGGCCAGGCTCATCGCCGCGCGTGTGGCCGGCCGCCAAGACGCTGCGCCCTTCGTGTACCGCGACTGGGGCAACCTGGCCACGATCGGCCGCATGGCCGCGGTGGTGGACATGCCGGGCGGCCTCAAGTTCTCGGGCGTTGTCGCCTGGTGGTTCTGGCTGGCCGCGCATGTCTTCTTCCTGATCGGCTTTCGCAGCCGGCTCGTCGTGCTGATGAACTGGGGCTGGGCCTATTTCACCTACCAGCGCCACGCACGCGTGGTCTTCGGCTCGCCGTCGCATGACATGCCGTTGCAAGCGCAGCCGCATGACGCTGCAGACGATCCCTCACAATCGGCCGCACTGTTGACACAACAAGAATCTCAACCATGACGAGCCTGCCCGCATGAAGCGGCGAGACCTTGCCGCCGCCCTGGCCAGCGCGCCGTTCTGGGCTGCTTGCGCCAGCCGTCGCCAGGACATTGCCGAGCCGCCGCCGCATGCCGGCAGCCTGGTCGAGCTGGGCGATTTCTCATCCACCCACCCGCAACTGCTGCCGCGCCGGGTGTCGGTGTGGTTGCCGCCGGGCTACGACCGCGAGCGTTCGCGCCGCCACCGCGTGCTCTACATGCACGATGGCCAGAACCTGTTCGACTCACGCATGGCCTTCGGCGGCGTGCCCTGGGGCGTCGACGAGGCACTGGCGGCGTTGATGGCGCTTGGCGATGTGCCGCCGACGCTGGTCGTCGCCGTCTGGAATACGCCTCAGCGCTGGTACGAATACGCCCCCGAAGCGGCGCTGCGCAGCTTGCCGGCCGAACTGCGCGAGGCCGCCGATGCCGCGGTGACGCTGCCCGGTGCCGACCTGGTCGGCGACGCCTATGTGCGCTTCATTGCCGAGGAGTTGAAGCCGCAGATCGACCAGCGCTTTCGCACGCTGCCGTCGCGCGCCGACACCTTCATCGCCGGCTCGAGCATGGGCGGCCTGGCGTCGCTGTACGCGCTGTGCCGCCATCCCGAGGTCTTCGGCGGCGCGGGCTGCTTTTCCACGCATTGGCCGGTGACGCGCATCGCCGGCATTCACGACAACCCGGGCGCCCCGACGATGATCGCGCTCGCCGCCGCGGTCCTCGGCTGGTTCGATACCCGGCTGCCGCGCGCCGGTGCGCACCGCCTGTACTTCGACCACGGCACGCAAGGCCTGGATCGCCTGTATGCGCCGTACCAGTCACGCATGGACGCGATCGGCGCTGGCAAGGGCTACGTGGCGGGCAAGGATTGGCTGTCGATCGCTGCCGAGGGCGCCGACCACAATGAATCGGCGTGGAGCGCGCGGCTGCCGGGGGCGCTGCGCTTCTTGCTCAAAGCCTGAGTCGCCGGCGGCTCGGGCGCGTCAGTGCCTGAAGTGCCGAACGCCGGTCAGCACCATCGCAATGCCGCGCTCGTCGGCCGCGGCGATCACCTCGGCGTCGCGCATCGAGCCGCCGGGCTGGATGACGCAGGCCGCGCCGGCGTCGACGACCACGTCCAGGCCGTCGCGAAACGGGAAGAAGGCGTCGCTGGCCACGGCCGAACCCTGCAGCGTCAGGCCGGCGTTGTGGGCCTTGATGCCGGCGATGCGCGCACTGTCGATGCGGCTCATCTGACCGGCGCCGACGCCCAGCGTCATGCCGCCGGCGCAGAAGACGATGGCATTGCTCTTCACGAACTTGGCGACCTTCCAGGCGAACAGCAGGTCGCGCATCTGCTGCGCGCTCGGCGCTTTTTTCGTCACCAGCTTCAGATCGGTGGTCTCGACATTGCGGGCATCGGCCGATTGCACCAGCACGCCGCCGCCGATGCGCTTGAAGTCCAGCGCATTCATGGCCTGCGACAGCGGCACTTCGAGCAGGCGCACGTTCTGTTTGGCTGCCAGCACGGCGCGCGCCGCCGGCGTGATCTCGGGCGCGATCAGCACCTCGACGAACTGCTGGGCCACCTGCTCGGCCGTGGCGCCGTCCAGCGGCGCATTGAAGGCGATGATGCCGCCGAAAGCCGACGTCGGATCGGTCTTCAAGGCCTTGCCATAGGCCTCGCCGACCGTCGCACCGACGGCGACGCCGCAGGGGTTGGCGTGCTTGACGATGACGCACGCGGCGCCGAAGGCGCCGCTTGCTGATCCTGGCGCGTCGGTGAAGCTCTTGACGCATTCCCAGGCCGCGTCGGCATCGGCGATGTTGTTGTATGAAAGCTCCTTGCCCTGCAACTGCGTCCAGCCGGCGAGCAACCCGCTGGCCACGTTCGCCTCGCGATAGAAGGCGGCCCGCTGGTGCGGGTTCTCGCCGTAGCGCATGTCCTGGGTCTTCGTCAGCTGCAGGGTCAGCACCGCGGGGTACTCGGCGCGTGCGGGCACGCCGGCGACCGCGTCTTCGGCGCCGGGCTCGAGCGCGCACAGGTAGTTGGTGATCATGCCGTCGTAGGCCGCGGTGTGCGCGAAAACCTTCTTGGCGAGCGCGAACTTGGTGTCTCGCCGGACCCCGCCCGATGTCAGTTCGTCAAGCACCTGCGCGTAGTCATCAGGATCGATCACCACCGCCACGTCGGGCCAGTTCTTGGCCGCGGCACGCAGCATCGCCGGGCCGCCGATGTCGATGTTCTCGATCGCGTCTTCGAGTGTGCAGTCGGCCTCGGCCGTGGCCTGCGCGAACGGGTAGAGGTTGATGACCAGCAGGTCGATCGTGCCGATGCCGTGTTCGGCCAGCGCCGCCATGTGCGCCGGTACATCGCGCCGCGCCAGCAGGCCGCCATGGATGCGCGGGTGCAGCGTCTTCACGCGGCCGTCGAGCATCTCCGGGAATCCCGTGACCTCGCTGACTTCGGTGACCGGCAGGTCGTTGGCCGCCAGCAGCCTGGCGGTGCCGCCGGTGGACAGCAGCTTCACGCCGGTCTTGTGCAGGGCGCGGGCGAAATCGACGATGCCGGTCTTGTCGGAGACCGAGAGCAATGCGGTGAGGGATGTAGTCAAAGCCTGCGCACACGGTCGCGGCAGCAACCGTGTTTCCTATTTGAGTAGCTTGTGGTCGACCAACTTGCGTCGCAACGTGTTGCGGTTCACGCCCAGCCATTCCGCGGCCTTGCTCTGGTTGCCTTCGGCATGCCTCATCACCACCTCGAGCAGCGGCTTTTCCGCAGCCGCCAGGATCAGGGCGTGCAACGAATGCGGCTCGGCGCCGCGCAGGTCCTTGAAGTACTGCTCGAGGCTGTCGCGCACGCAGGCGTCGATCTGTTTCTTGGTCATGCTCTAGCCTACGCGGAAAGCTCGATCAGGTCGTCGTTGGCCGCCGCTGCGATGCGCGGCAGGCGATCGTGCTGTTCGCCGAGCCGCGCAAACCAGTCGCCGACGGCGCGCAGTTGGGTGGCACAGTCGTCGATGCGGTTCATCTCGGCGCGGAAGGCCTCGCCGCCCGGCAGCTCGCGCAACGCCCAGCCGATGTGCTTGCGCGCACTGCGCACGCCGCTGAACTCGCCGTACAGCGCGTAGTGGTCCTGCAGGTGGGTGGTGAGCCAGCGTGCGGCCTCGGCCACCGTGGGCGGCGCGAGGGGTTCGCCGGTGGCCAGGTAATGCGCGATCTCGCCGAAGATCCACGGCCGGCCCTGCGCGGCGCGGCCGATCATCAGCGCATCGGCCTGCGTGTACGCCTGCACGGCACGGGCCTTCTCCGGCGAGTCGATGTCGCCGTTGGCCACCACCGGTATGCGCAGGGCGGCCTTCGCTTCAGCAACCGTGTCGTACTCGGCCAGGCCCTTGAAGCCCTGCTCGCGCGTGCGGCCGTGCACGGTCAGCAGCGCAATGCCGGCCTGCTCGGCGGCGCGTGCGATCGCCAGCGCGTTCTTCTCCTGGTCGCAGCGTCCGCTGCGCATCTTCAGCGTCACCGGCACGCCGCGCGGTGCGCAGGCCGCCACCACGGACTCGATGATCGCCAGCGCCAGCGGCTCGTTGCTCATCAATGCCGAGCCCGCGAACACGTTGCAAACCTTCTTGGCCGGGCAGCCCATGTTGATGTCGATGATCTGCGCGCCGCGGTCGATGTTGTAGCGCGCCGCGTCGGCCATCTCCTGCGCATCGACGCCGGCGATCTGCACCGCGATCGGCCCGGGCTCGCCGGCGTGGTCGGCGCGGCGCGAGGTCTTGAGGGACGACCACAGCTCACGCCGGCTCGTCACCATCTCGCTGACCGCATGCCCGGCACCGAGCCGGCGGCACAGCATGCGAAACGGCCGGTCGGTGACGCCCGCCATCGGCGCGACGAAGAGGTTGTTCGGCAGCTCGAATGCACCGATGTTCATGGCAAGGCGTGGTCGTGGCTGCTGAAAAAAGAGGCGTGAGTATAGCGACGCGATGGCCCGGATAATCGATGCGAATGGAAGCCTGGGTTCACGCGCTGTTGGCGGCGCTGGCGCTGCCGAAGTACGGTCTCGTGACGCTGTTCTTCGTGGCCCTGCTGTCGGCCACGTTGCTGCCGATGGGCAGCGAACCGGCAGTCGCCGGGCTGCTCTATCTGAACCCCGAGTTGTTCTGGCCGGCGATGTTCGTCGCCACGGCGGGCAACACGATCGGCGGCGCCATCAGCTGGTGGATGGGCTATGGCGCCGAGCGCGCATTCGAGAAAATCAAACACCGCAAGCCGTCTGAGTTGAAAGCGATCGCTTGGCTCGAGCATTTCGGGCCGAAGGCTTGCCTGCTGGCCTTTCTGCCCGTGGTCGGCGATCCGTTGTGCGCGCTCGCCGGCTGGATGCGGCTGCCGTTCTGGCCCTGCGTGGGCTACATGGCCGTCGGCAAGTTTCTGCGCTATGTGATCTACACCGGCGCGCTGTTGTGGCTCTTCCCCGAACAGATGGGTATCGCGCACTGACAGAATCCAGCAATGAACACCCCGACCTACGACGAACTCAGCGCGCATTTCACGCGCCTGCATCACTACGCGCACCTGGGTTCCATCGTCAGTTGGGACCGCGCCGCCAACATGCCCGCCAAGGGCAACGATGCGCGCGCCGCGGCCATGGCCGAACTGGCCGCACTGATGCACCGCCTGCGTACCGAGGCGACACTGGGCGAGCGCATCGAGCGCGCCGATCAGGAGCCGCTGTCGGAACACCAACGCGCCAATCTGCGCGAAATCCGCCGCCACTGGCAGCAAGCGACCGCGCTGCCGGAGTCGCTGGTGAGCCAACAGGAACTGGTCGCGTCGCGCTGCGAACATGCCTGGCGCCAGCAGCGTCCGGCCAATGACTGGCCAGCCTTCCTCGAGAACTGGAAGCCGGTCGTGGCGCTGGCGCGAGAAGAGGCGGCCTTGCTCGCGCAGCAAAGCGGCTTGTCGAAGTACGACGCGATGATGGACCGATTCGAGCCGGGCATGAGGAGCGAACAGGTCGGCCGCGTCTTCGGCTCGGTGCGGCAGTGGTTGCCGGGCCTGATCGACCGCGTCGTCGAGCGGCAGAGCCAGCAGAGCGTGATCGAGGCCCAGGGCCCGTTTGCGGTGCCCGCACAGCAGGCGCTGTGCCGGCGCGTCGTCGCGATGCTCGGTTTCGATTTCGATGCCGGCCGCCTGGACACGAGCACGCACCCGTTTTCCGGTGGCGTGCCCGAAGACGTGCGCATGACCACGCGCTACCGTGACAACGAATTCCTGCAAGCGCTGATGGCCACGGTGCATGAGACCGGTCACGGCCGGTACGAACAGAACCGGCCGCGCGAGTGGCTGGGCCAGCCGGTCAGCCAGGCCCGATCGATGGCGATTCACGAGAGCCAATCGCTCGCTTTCGAGATGCAGCTCGGCAGGCACCCCGGCTTTGCGCACATCATGGCGCCGATGCTGCGCGAGGCCTTCGGCGACCAGGCGGCGTTCGACCCCGACAACCTGTGGCGGCTGATGACTCGCGTCAAGCGCGGCCTGATCCGTGTCGACGCCGACGAGATCAGCTACGCGGCGCATGTCATCCTGCGCTACGAGATCGAGCGGCCGCTGATCGAAGGCGACATCGAGCCCGAAGATGTGCCTGCGCTATGGGACCGGCAGATGGCCGAGCTGCTGCACCTGGACACGCGAGGCAACTTCAAGGACGGGCCGATGCAGGACGTGCATTGGCCCGAATCCCTGTTCGGCTACTTCCCCTGCTACTCGCTGGGCGCCATGTACGCCGCGCAGTGGTTCGCGGCGATGCGCCGTGCCATGCCCGACCTCGACCAGCGCATTGACCGCGGCGATTTCATGCCGGTGTTCGATTGGCTGCGCGACAACATCTGGCTGCAGGGCTCGCGCTGGAGCACCGACGAGCTGGCGATCAGGGCCAGTGGCGAGGTGCTGAACCCGGCGCACTTCAAGGCCCATCTCGAAGCGCGCTATCTCGGTTGATACGGACGATTCCGCGCTAGCGCCGCGCGTTCTCCAGATCCGCCAGCGTCTCTTCGAGCTTCTTCAGGGCCCGCCCGGTGCGCGCGCCACCGCGGCGCGCCTTGCCGATCAGGCGACGCCCGTCAGCGTCGATCGCGGCGTGGTCGATCGTCACCCCGTGCGGCGCCAGTTGTGCCGCCATCGCCGAGCGTTGCGAGCGCAGCATCTCGCGCGTGCGTTGATAGGCGTGCTCGGCCAGCGCGCTGCGCTGCGACCAGCTGAAGGTGTTGGCCAGGAACAGCTCGGCATCGCGGTGGTCGGGCTCGAACAGCAGGATGTCGGTGTGCGGGTGCGTCTGCTCGTAGCCCTTCATGCCGAGTTCGAGCCGCGAATGGATCAGCGAGCGGAAGGTTTGCGACAGCACCACCGGCAGGCCGCCGTCGATCAGCCGCGGAATGCGTTCGTCGTTGCTGCCCAGCACCTTGTGCCGCGGCGCGTGCGTGGCGTCGAACGGCACCAGCGGATTCAGGCAGATCAGCAGGTCCAGGCCGTCGTCGAGCAGCACGCTGGCGTGCAGCGTCTTCTTCAGTGCGCCGTCGACGCAGGTGCGGCCCTTGATTTCCACCGGCGCGTACAGGCCCGGCAGTGCGGCGCTGGCCTGCACGGCCAGCGAGATCGGCACGTCGTCATCGCCGGGTTCGCCGAAACGAACCGCCTCGCCGCTGTCCAGATCGGTGGCCACGAGCACGAGCTTGCGCTCGAGCCGGCGAAAGTCGTTGGTGCGGCCGGGCTCGCTGAAGATGGCCGCCAGCCGTTCCTGCATCGCCTGGCCGCTGAAGATGCCTGCAGGCAGTGCGCGGCCCAGGCGCTCGATGGCGGCCATGCGCGAGCGGCGCTTGATGAAGTATTGGTAGGCGGCCTGAGCGCTGAGTGAGGGCAGCGCGGCGGCGCGCTTGAAATACTCCTCCCAGGCCGGACGCATCAGCAATGAAGGGCTGAACAGATCGGTGCTGTCCGACGTGTTTTCGATGAAACTCGCGCACAACTCGCGCGGCGTCATGCCGTTGGCCAGCCCCGCGGCCACAAAGCCGCCGGCAGACACGCCGACATAGCCCGCGAGTTGCGTCAGCTCGAGGCCGACGAGCGCTTCATCGAGCGCGCACAGTGCGCCGATTTCATAGATGGCGCCGAGCGGTCCGCCGCCGGCCAGGGCCAGGCCGATCCTGGGCGGGTGGCGCTTGGCTCGTTTGGCCTTGCCGTTCGGCTTGGCCGTGAAAGTGGTCCTGCGCATGATGAGGCTCAGTGTAGGTGGCGGCCCGCGGCGCGCATGGGATCGACGCGTCTAGCGCAGAAAGACCAACGCCCCGCAGCGCGGGGCGTTGAAACAGAGCCGGGTCGAAACAGCTCAGGCCTTCTTGCTGACCGCGCGTTTGGCCGCCGGCGCCTTCTTGGCCGCGGGGCGTGCTGTCTTTCTGGCCGTCTTGGTGGCGGCCTTGCGCGGCGCGGCAGCCTTGGCCTTGCCGCCGACCTTGGAGGAAAGCTCATCGATGCGCTTGATCAGCGCGTTGACGTCCTTGCGCGAGGGCACGCCCATCTTGTTGAGTGCCTTCTCGACGCGGGCCTCGAAGATCGACTCCAGCTTGTCCCACGATGCGCCCGCCTTGTCGGAGACGCCACCGGCGACTGCGGTCATCTTGCTGGTGACGCTGCTGACGCGCTCTTCGGCCAGGCCCTGCGTCTTCTTCTGCAGCGCAGCGCCTTGCTTCATCAATTGCTCGAACGCCTTGCCGCCCTCGGCCTGCGCCTTGGAGAACGCGCCCATGCCGGCCAGCCAGATCTGCTCGGCCTGTCCCTTGACGGCGGCGGCGATCGGGTTGTCCAACAGACCCGCGGGGTTGGCGGCTTTCTTGCCGGCCATCTTCTGCAGCTTCTTGACCATGTGTGTGTCCTCGATGTGGGAGTGAACGGTACGGTGTGGCAACTATAGGAGCGCTGTGCGCGCTTTCCTAGTGAGGCGTGTCTATGCGGTGCCTTCGGGAAAGCGCGCGTGTGGCCCCTGCGCTTTGGCCTAAGAATGGCCGCCTACATCTCGCACCGTACAAGGGGACCCCATGCAGTATTTCGTCACCGGCGCCACCGGCTTCATCGGCAAACGCCTCGTCAAGAGCCTGCTCGCGCGCAAAGGCGCCACGGTTCATTTTCTGTTGCGCAGGGAGAGCGAAGGCAAGGTGCCGGAGTTGCTCGAGTACTGGGGCACGACCAAGGCGCGTGCTGTTCCCGTCTTCGGCGACCTGACGAGCAAGAAGCTGGGCGTCGCCGCCGACGAGATCAAGGGACTCAAAGGCGAGATCGACGCGCTGTTCCACCTGGCCGCGGTGTACGACCTGAAGGCCGACGAAGAATCGCAGATCCAGGCCAACATCGAAGGCACGCGCAACGTCGTCGAGTTCGCCAAGGCCATCGACGCCAAACATTTGCACCATGTCTCGTCGATCGCCGCTGCCGGCTTGTACGAGGGCGTGTTCCGCGAAGACATGTTCGATGAGGCCGAAAACCTCGACCATCCGTACTTCAACACCAAGCACGAGAGCGAAAAGATCGTGCGCAAGGAAAGCAAGGTGCCGTGGACGATCTATCGTCCGGCCTTCGTCGTCGGCGACTCGCAGACCGGCGAGATGGACAAGATCGACGGCCCGTACTACTTCTTCAAGCTGATCCAGCGCATGCGCCAGCTGATGCCGCCGTGGTTCCCGTCGGTGGGCCTCGAAGGCGGGCGGCTGAACATCGTGCCGGTGGACTTCGTTGTCGCCTGCATCGATCACATCGCGCACAGCAAGGTCGCGCTGAAGGGCAAATGCTTCCACCTCGTCGATCCGATGGGCTACCGCATCGGCGACGTGCTCGACATCTTCAGTCGCGCTGCGCATGCGCCGAAGATGAACCTGTTCGTCAACGCGGCGCTGCTCGGCTTCATCCCGAAGAGCGTGAAGAAGGGGCTGATGGCGCTGGCACCGGTGCGCCGCATCCGCGGCGCCGTGATGAAAGACCTCGGCCTGCCCGAAGACATCCTCGAGTTCATCAACTGGCCTACGCGCTACGACCGGCGCGATCTCGACGCCGCCTTGAAGGGCAGCGGCATCGAATGCCCCAAGCTCGACGACTACGCCTGGCGGCTGTGGGACTACTGGGAGCGCCATCTCGACCCGGACCTGTTCATCGACCGCTCGCTCAAGGGCACGGTGGCCGGCAAGGTGGTGCTGGTGACCGGCGGCTCGTCGGGCATCGGCCTGGCGGCAGCGCACAAGTTTGCCGAAGCCGGTGCGGTGACGATCATCTGCGGCCGTGACCAGGACAAGCTCGACGAGGCCTGCAAGGAGGCCAAGGCCAAGGGCTACAGCTTCGTCGCCTATTCGGCCGACATCGCCGACATGGCCGACTGCGACCGCTTCACGAAACTGCTCAACGAGAACCATGGCGGCGTCGATTTCCTGATCAACAACGCCGGCCGCTCGATCCGCCGCGCCATCGAATCGAGCTACGACCGCTTCCACGACTACGAGCGCACGATGCAGCTCAACTACTTCGGCTGCCTGCGCGTGACCATGGGCGTGCTGCCGGGCATGGTGGCCAAGCACAGGGGCCACGTCGTCAACATCAGCTCGATCGGCGTGCTGACCAATGCGCCGCGCTTCTCGGCCTATGTGGCCAGCAAGGCGGCGCTCGATGCGTGGACACGCTGTGCATCGAGCGAGTATGCCGACGTGGGCATCACCTTCACCACGATCAACATGCCGTTGGTGCGCACGCCGATGATCGCGCCGACAAAGATCTACAACAACGTGCCGACGCTGGCGCCCGAAGAGGCCGCCGACATGGTGGCGCAGGCCTGCATCAGCAAGCCGGTGCGCATCGCCACCCGGCTCGGCATCTTCGGCGAACTGCTGCACGCGCTGGCGCCGCGCATTGCGCAGATCTCGATGAACACGACCTTCCGCATGTTCCCGGATTCGTCGGCGGCCAAGGGCGACAAGGCGGCCAGGCCGCAGCTGAGCGCCGAGGCGGTGGCGATGCAGCAGCTGATGCGCGGCATCCATTTCTGACGACAGCGGACGTACCGTGCGCGCGTTGCGCGCGCTCGGTACGCCGCGGTCGTTGCTCGCGCTGGAACGGACGCTGGCGCGCCGTTCAGCGCTCGCGCGTGCTCGCCGCGCGGAACAAGCGCTCGGCTCAGCGGTAGAACGGCTCGACCTTGCCCTTCAACTTGATCAGCACCGGCTTGCCCTTGCGGTCCACCGTCCGGCCGGCGGGCACCTTGATCCAGCCCTCGCTGATGCAGTACTCGTCGACGTCGAAGCGTTCCTTGTCGTTGAAACGGATGCCGATCGCGCGTTCGGCCACCGCGGCCACGTGATGCGGGCTGTCGGGATCGACCGACAGGCGGTCCGGCAGAGGAGGTCTCGTGTTGCCGTCGTCGTCCATCTCAGATCTCACCTCTTGCCAAGCAAACGCCGCGGATCCGGCTTTGCCGGTCCGCTGGCGTGCCTTGCAGGCCGCATGGCCGCGAGACGCGGCCATTCCTCGGCCCGTCCAAGCCGACGCAGGTCGGCTTGGAGCCGCGGGCCTCGGCCCCCTCGAGGGGGGTGAGCGTGGACGTGAGGGTCTGCCTGCGCAGACCCGAACGCCTCGCGAACCGCCCGAGCTCTGCGAGGGCGTGGACCGGCGAAGCCGCTTCGGGGGTGGTCCGTTTATTCATCGGCCACCTTCAACACCAGCTTGCCGAAGTTCTGCCCTGCAAACAGCTTGTTCAGGGTTTCGGGGAAGGCCTTGACGCCGCCCTCGACCACGTCCTCGCGGCTTTTCATGCGGCCGTCGTGCAGGTAGCCCGCCATCTCGGTCACGGCGACGTGATAGCGGTCGGCGTAGTCGAACACCACCATGCCTTCCATGCGCGCGCGGTTGACCAGCAGCGACATGTAGTTCTTCGGGCCTTGCATGGCGCCGGTGTTGTTGTACTGGCTGATCGCGCCGCAGATGATGATGCGCGCCTTGCGGTTGATGCGCGTCAGCACGGTGTCGAGGATCTCGCCGCCGACGTTGTCGAAGTAGATGTCGATGCCGTTCGGGCAATGTTCCTTCAGCCCGTCCTTCACCGCGCCGGCCTTGTAGTCGATGCAGGCATCGAAGCCGAGTTCCTTCACCACCCACTCGCACTTGGCCGCGCCGCCGGCAATGCCGACGACGCGGCAGCCCTTGAGTTTGCCGAGCTGGCCCACCGTCTGCCCGACCGCGCCCGCGGCGCCGGAAACGACCAGCGTGTCGCCGACTCTGGGCTGGCCCACCTCCATGAGGCCGAAGTAGCCGGTCATGCCGGGCATGCCGAGCACGTTGAGCCATTGGGAGAGCGTGCCCAGGCGGGTGTCGATCTTGGCCATGCCGGCGCGCTTCAACTGGTCGCGCGCGAACAACGCATACTCCTGCACGCCGGTGCCGACACTGACCAAGTCGCCGGTCGCGAACGTCGCGTTGTTCGACGCCACGATCAGGCCCACGCCGCCGGCGCGCATGACTTCGCCGATCGCCACCGGCGGGATGTAGCTCTTGCCTTCGTTCATCCAGCCGCGCATCGCCGGGTCGAGCGAGATCATCAGCGTCTTGACGAGCACGCTGCCCTCCGCGAGTTCAGCGGCATCGGCCACCGGCTCGCTGGTGTGTTGCCAGTCGCTCGCCTTGGCCAGGCCGACGGGACGCGCGGCCAGGCGCACTTGATGGTTGGTCAGCGCGGCAAGGGTCGTGCTCATTGGGGTCTCCATGCGGTGAACCGGCGAGCGTACGCCATGTGCGAGCAGCGGCGCATCATGTTGTCGGTGCCGCCGCCCGACAGCGATGCACCTCGATCGTCGCGTGCTTGAGCGCGCGGATCGGTTTGAGGCGCTGGCCGTAGTGATCGCAGGGCTGCGGGTGATCGGCAACGATCGACAGCGCGCCGGCATAGGCGCCGGGTCCGACCTGCCAGACATGCAGGTCGGCCAGCTTGGCGTCGCCGTCGCCTTCGATCAGCGCACGGATCTGCGCGGCCAGCTTCGGCGGCGCGCTGGCATCGACCAGCGCGCGCGCCGAATCGCGCAGCACGCCGATCGCCCAGCGCCCGATGACCACGGCGCCGACGATGGCCACCGCGGGATCGAGCCAGCCCAGGCCCCACCACAGCCCGCCGGCCAGCGCGCCGATGGCCAGCAGCGACGTCACCGCGTCGGCCAGCACATGCAGGTAGGCGGCGGCAAAGTTGTGGTCCTGATGGCCATGCTCATGCGCGTGACCGTGCGCGTGCTCATGAGCAGGGTCATGGGCGTGGTCATGGGCGTGGTCGGGCGCAGGGTCATGACTGTGGCCGTGGTGGGCATGGCCGCCGGCGCGAGCCAGGATCAGCGCGCACAGCGCGTTGACGACGAGGCCCAACACGGCGACGACGATCGCCTCTTCGTAAGCCACGGGGTGCGGCGCGGCAAAGGCGGCGATGGCATCGACGGCGATCAGCACGCCCACCGCCAGCAGCAGCAGGCCGCTGGTGTAGGCGGCGAGGACTTCGATCTTCCAGCCGCCGAAGGTGAACCGTGCCGAGCCGCGCACGCGACGCGAGAAGTGCGCCGCCAAGGCCGCGCCGCCGAGCGCCAGCGCATGCGTGCCCATGTGCCAGCCGTCGGCAATCAGCGCCAGCGAGCCGCTCCAGTAGCCGACGACGAGTTCGAGCGCCATCGTCGCCAGCGTGATCCAGGTCACCCACCAGAGGGCGCGCTCGCGTTTCGGCGCGGCGTCGTCGCCGAAGTGATGGCTGTGGCGGAACGGCGCCAGGTCGTGTTGGTGGGCCGGCAAATTCATGACGCACAGTATCGCGCGCCTGACGCTGCACCGTGCCCACCAGCCTATGCTCGCCACTCATGAGCAGCCGCAAGCCCAAACATGTCGCCTTGCCGGGCAAGCTGTCGCCGCCCCGGCTGGGCCGTGTGTTCGACCGCGAACGCCTGTTCACGCTGCTCGACGGCTGGGCCGACAGCCCGGCGCTGTGGGTCGCCGCGCCGCCCGGCGCCGGCAAGTCGACGCTGGTCGCTACCTGGCTCGAACACCGGCAGCAGCCCACGCTGTGGCTGCAGGTCGATGCCGGCGATGCCGACCCGGCGGCCTTCGTGCAATCGCTGGACACGCTGCTCGGCCAGGCTGCCGACGCGCCCGTCGAGTTGCCGGCCTTTCATGCCGATGACCTGGCCGACCTGGCCGGCTGGTTGCGGCGTCGCCTGCGCCTGACCCTTGCGCGCTTGCCGCCGGCGTGGTCGCTGGTCTTCGACAACCATCAGGAGTTGCCGGCCGACTCGCCCTTGCACGCGGCGCTGGCCCAGGCCCTCGGCGAATTGCCACGCGGCGTGCAGTGGATCTTCATCAGCCGCGAGCAGCCTCCGCCGGCCTACACACGGGCATTGGCGCAGCAGCAACTGGCCGTGCTCGATGCCGACAGCCTGCGCTTCGATGACGACGAGACCTTGGCGCTGACGCGCCTGCACGGCCGACCCGAGGCCATGGCCGCGGCGCTGGCCGCCGCGCAGGGCTGGGCCGGCGGCATGACGCTGATGTTGCTCGGCTCGCCGCGCCAGGCCGGCGTCGCCGGCCTCGATGCCCGCCAGCGCCTGTTCGATTACTTTGCCGGCGAGGTCCTGGCCGGCATGCCGGCCGCAGACCAGGACGCGCTGTGCGCGATCGCCTTTCTGCCGAGCGCCACCGCCGACATGGCCACCGAGATCAGCGCTCACGCCACCGCCCCCGCGTTGCTCGAGCGGCTGGCGGCGCTGAGCCTGTTCACCGACCGGCGCGAAGGTCCGCCGACGGCCTACGTCTTCCACGCCCTGTTCAGCGAGTTCCTGCGCAAGCGCTTCGAGCGCACGCGCAGCGCCCCTGAACTGCAAACGCTGCAACGGCATGCGGCGCAGATGCTCGAAGCGGCCGGGCAGGTCGATGCGGCGTTGCAGCGCCTGACCGATGCGCAAAGCTGGGGCGATGCCCAAGCCCTGTTGTTGCGCGCGGCATCGTCGTTCGCCGCCAGCGGCCGCACCCAGACATTGCTGCAACACATCGACCGCCTGCCGCCCGACCTGCAGCACGGCCTGGCCTACTGGCGCGGCTTTTGCCGCCTCGACACCGACCCGGCGGGTGCGCTGTCGGACCTGACGCGCGCCCAGGCCGCCAGCGCCGCCGCGGGCGACGTCGACGGCCAGCTCGCCGCGGCCGCCGCGGCGGCCACTGCCCTGATCACGATCGGCCGCCTGGGCGAGCTCGATCCTTGGCTCGAGGTGCTGACCGAGCATGCCGCACGCGCCGCGCTGCCGCAGCCCGAAGACGTCGAGATGCGCTGGGTGCCCGGTCTGCTCGCCGCCATGATCTACCGCGCGCCGTGGCACCCGCTGGCCGATGTGCTGGCCGAGCGTGCCGAGCGGCTGCTGCACCGCGACGCCGCGCCGGGGCAGCGGCTGCTGCTCGGCTCGCTGGCCTTTCACCTGCTCTGGCGCGGCCATGTCGACCGGCTCGAACGCATCGTGCTGCGCATCGATGCACTGTGCGCACAACCCTCGGCCGCACCGGCGACGTTGATGCGCTGGTGGGGCGTCGGTATCCTGGTCAAGGCCCTGCTCGGCCAGTACGCGGCGGCGCGCGACGACGCCGCGCGTGCGCTGGCGCTGGTCGATGCCGAGCCCTCGGTGGCCGCGTTGCGCACCAGCGTCGAGCTGCTGCACATGATCATCGCGCTGGCCAGCGGCGACGCCGCATCGGCACGGCGCCACATGCACAACGCTGCACAGGCCCTGCACCCGGACAACGCCGTCGACCGTTCCGTCTACGAGCACCAGCGCGGCATGCTGGCCTTGCTGGAGGACGACCGCGCGACCGCCCTGCGCCTGATGCGGGCCTCGGTGGCCAGCGCACGGCTCGGCGGCTTTCCGATGCGCGAACATGTCGCGCTGATCGCCAACGCGCTGGCCGCGGCGCGCAGCGACGAGCACGAGGAAGCGGCGCGCCTGATCGACGCCGTGTTCGCGCACCCCTTCCATGCCATCTGCCGCTGGCACCATTGGGTGGGGGGTATCGCGGCGACGTATGCGGCGCTGCGCCGCGGCGATGAGCCCGAGGCGCTGCGCCGGTTGCGTGCGGCGCTGGCGGTGGCGCGCGACTGCGGCTATCGCCACGGGCCGATGCTGTATTGCTGCGGCGGCATGATGGCGCAGCTGTCGGCCCTGGCGCTGGCGCACGGCATCGAGCCCGACGTGGTGCGCGACCTGGTGCTGCGCAACGACCTCGCCGCGCCGCCGCAGGCCGATGCATCGTGGCCGTGGGCGGTGCGCATCCGCGCCCTGGGTGCGCTGCAGATCGAACGCGCCGACGGCCCGCTGCCGGCCAGCCGCAAGGAAAGCCGACGCCTGCTCGAGCTGTTGCGCCTGCTGGTCGCGCAGGGCGACGCGGCGGCGCCGCTCGACGCCCTGGCCGACGCGCTGTGGCCCGACGCCGACGGCGACGCCGCGCGCAACGCGCTCGACAACGCGCTGCACCGCCTGCGCAAACTGCTCGGCGGCGACGACCGCATCGTGCTGCGCCAGGGCACGCTGCTGCTCAACCCGCAGCGTTGCTGGACCGACGTGCGCGCGCTCGACGGGCTGCTCGATCAACTCGGCAGCTGCGCCGTTGAAGACATCGCGGCGCGGGCGGCTGCGGTGCGCCAGGGCTACCGCGCGCCGCTGCTGGCCGACGACACACTGCCCGCCGTGGTGCAGCGCCGCAAGGCGCTGCACCAGCGTGTCGTGCGCTCGCTGCGAACCGCCGCCGAGCGCCAGTCCGCGGCCGGCATCGCGCCTGCCGTCCGACGAAACGGGCCAATCGCTACCCGATCTCTAAGTCGGGGCCCGGCAAGCTGCTCGCCTGTCTGATTGATTGCCAAAGGAGCAGCGACCATGGACGAGTTCTTGACCTCACGACGCATCTTTCTCAACCGCACGCTGGCTGTGACCACGCTGAGCGCACTCGCCGGCCTGCGCCCCGCCTTCGCCGCACAGCCCTCACCCGGTGCCCTGCGCCTGCTCTGCACCGCACCCGGCGGCAGCATCCCCGACGTCGTTGCGCGCCGCTATGCCGAAGCCCTCGGCGCGCACTATGCGGGCGGCGTGGTGGTCGAGAACAAGCCCGGCGCGGCGGGCCGGCTGGCCGTGGCGGCGCTCAAGCAGGCCGCGCCCGACGGCGCGACGATGCTGCTGGCGCAAGGCGCCGTCGCCACCGTCTACCCGTACCTCTACGACAAGCTGGCGTATGACCCGGTGGCCGACCTGAAGCCGGTGTCGCTGGCCGCCGAGGCCACGCTCGGCCTGGCCGTCGGCCCGGCAGTGCCCGACACGGTGGCCAACTTGCGCGACTTCATCGCCTGGACCCGCGCCAACCCCAAGCTGGCCAACTACGGCTCGCCCGGTGCCGGCACCCTGCCGCACCTGCTGAGTGCGCTGCTCGCCCACGAAGCCAAGGTCGAGTGGCAACACATCGCGTATGCCGGCGGGCCGGCCGCCATGACCGACCTGTTCGGTGGCCGGCTGGCCTCGCTGTCGCTGCCCGAAGGGTTGCTGCGCCAGCACCACGCCGCGGGCAAACTGCGCGTGCTGGCCACGTCGGGTTCGACGCGCAGCGCCTTCATGCCCGACGTGCCGACATTTGTCGAACAAGGGTTTGCGGACCTCGTGGTGCGCGAATGGTTTGCGCTGTTCATGCCTGGCGGCACCGCGCCCGCGGCTGTCGACGCAGCGTCGATATCGGTGCAGCAAGCGGCCTCCGGTGGTGCCGTGCCGGCGGCGATGCGCGACATGGGCATGCTCGCCGTGGCCAGCACGCCGGCCAACATGGCCGAGCGCATCGTCACCGAGCAACGCTACTGGAAGCGCGTGCTCGGCAGCACCGGCATCCGGGTCGAGTGATGACGGCCGCCATCGCCAGTGACATCGCTGCCCAGTCCTGGGACGACGCTGCGCAGGGCTGGAGCCGTCAAGGCGACTTGATACGGCATTGGTTGCACGAGGCCACGGCCGCCATGCTCGACGCCGCGCAGATCGGCCCCGGTGACCGCGTGCTCGACGTCGCCGCCGGCGCCGGCGACCAGACGCTGGACGTGGCCCGACGCGTCGGCCCGAGTGGCCATGTGCTGGCCAGCGACGTCTCGCCGCGCATCCTGCAACTCGCGGCCGACACCCTGCGGCGCGCCGGCCTGCACCACGTGAGCACGCGGCAAGCCGATGCACAGGCCCTGCAGCTCGACGGCGCCGCGTTCGATGCCGCCGTGTGTCGCCTCGGCCTGATGTTCTGCCCGCAACCGCTGCTCGCCCTGCAGCAGATCCACCGTGCGCTGGCGCCGGGCGGGCGCTTCAGTGCGCTGGTGTTCGGCGCACCCGAGGCCAACCCGTGCATCACGATCGCGATGCGCACCGCGCTGCGCCATGCCGGCATCGCGCCGGGTGACCCTGGCACCCCCGGTTCGTTGTTGAGCCTGGGCCGGCCCGGGCTGTTGGCCGGACTGTTGCAGCAGGCCGGCTTCGGCGACGTGTCGGTGCGTGCGCTGTCGGCGCCGTTCCGGCTGGCGCGCTGCGCCGACTACGTGGCCTTCGTTCGCAGCGCCGGCGCGCCGGTCATCGAAACCCTCAAGCGCCTGGACGACCGCGCACGCGACGCGGCCTGGGCCGACATCGCCGTGCAGCTCGACTGCTTCACCACGCCGCAGGGCTGGGAGGGGCCGAACGAACTGCTGCTGTGCCGCGCGGTCAGGCCTTGAGGCGCTCGTTCTGCGGGAACATCGCGCGCTTGGCCTCGTCGTCCATCTCGGCCTTGAAGGCGTGGCGGTCCCTCAGCGCCGCGACGCGCTGCGCGGCCGGGCGCTCGTTGATCGCGTCGACCAGGCGCTTGACGTTGGGCAGTTGCGTCCAGGCGTCGTCGCCGAGCACGAACGGCACCGCGCGCGCCCAACCCCACAGCGCCATGTCGAGCAGCGAGTAGGCGTCGCCGATCATCCACTGCTTGCCGGCCAGGTGCGCGTCGACGATCTTCCAGTGCCGCCAGGCCTCGAAGTCGTAGCGGTTGACGGCATAGGCAATCTTTTCGGGCGCGTAATGCTTGAAGTGCACGCACTGGCCGCTGAACGGTCCGACGCCCGAGGCGACGAACATCAGCCACGACAGCATCTGGCCGCGCTCTGCCGGCGCCGGCAGGAACTTGCCGGTCTTCTCCGCCAGGTACAACAGGATCGCGTTGCTGTCGAACACCGTCGTCGCGCCGTCGACGATCACCGGCACCTTGGCATTGGGATTGAGCGCCGTAAACGCCGCCGCATGCTGCTCGCCCTTGCGCGTGTCGACCGGAATCGCCTCGTACGGCAGGCCGGCTTCCTCGAGGAACAGCGCGACCTTCATCGGGTTGGGGGCCAGGGAGTAGTAGAACTTGAGCATGGTGAGGGTGCCTGAGCGGGTTTCGGGGGAGGTCATTGTGATTCGATCCGCTGTGCGAGGGTTGCTCGGGGGCATCTTGACCCCTACCCGCCATCTGGCTTGGGACTGAATCGATCGTGCCGCAAGCGCACCGCCCGCCCACAATATTCCGCGCGTCCATTCGTCTACCTGGCATGGACGCCCTAGCAGGCCTGCCGCCGCCAAGCCATCTCAACATGCCCGCCAACGCCCCGCGCCTCACCGAAATCGTTGCGCGTGAGCGCTCGCGGCTGGGCAACTTCATTCGCGGCCAGGTGCGCGATGCGGCCGAGGCCGAAGACATCCTGCAAGACGTGTGGCTCGAGTTCTACGCCGCCACCGACGCCATCGAGCAAGTCGGCGCATGGCTGTTTCGAGTGGCCAAGAACCGCATCATCGACCGCGCGCGCAAGAAGAGGGAAGAGCCGCTGCCGGCCGCTGGCGATGAAGACGGCCGCAGCTGGCTCGAAGAGAACCTGCCCGACCCTGCGGCGGGCCCTGATGCTGCCTATGCCCGCTCGGTGTTGCTCGGCTCCATACAAGCCGCGCTGCAAACGCTGCCGCCCGAGCAGCGCGACGTGTTCGTGGCGCACGAGATCGAAGGCATTTCGTTCGCCGACCTGGCCGCGCAATGGCGCGTGCCGCAGAACACCTTGCTCGCGCGCAAGCGCTATGCCGTGCTCGCATTGCGCTCGCGCCTACGAGCCGAATACGGCGACCTCATTGTTTAGCGCGCCCCCCGATCCTTTCTTGGAGAAAACCATGCGCATTCTTCCACTCGCCCTCATCGCCATTGGCGTGTTTGGAGTGCTCCAGCACTTTGGCCTCATCGACCCCGCGTTCGTGCATTTGTTCTGGCCCTTGCTTCTGATCGGCGTCGGCGTGGCCATGCTTGCGCGCGGCCCGCGTTGGCGCGCGGACATGCGTGAACGCATGCAGGACCGCTGGGAGCGCCGCATGCACCGCCACTTCGGCCCGGGCTGGGCCAACCTGAGCGACGAAGAGCGCGAGCGTTTTCGCGCGGGCATGCAGCAACGGCACTTTCATGGCGGCGGTGGCGGCC
Source organism: uncultured beta proteobacterium (assembly GCA_963706685.1). Taxonomy (GTDB): domain Bacteria; phylum Pseudomonadota; class Gammaproteobacteria; order Burkholderiales; family Burkholderiaceae_C; genus CADEEN01. The sequence continues at coordinate 927,896 of CAVPMY010000005.1, read as the reverse complement.
ATTCGTCCGCACCGACACCGGCAAGCGATGGCTCATCCCCGAAGTCGCCCGCTCAACCGCCCGCGCCCGGTGAGCAACGCTGACGCTTGCCCATTCGACCCCGCTCACAACCACCCTCTCGACTCGACCCGGAGCACATCATGAGAATCTTCCCCATCGCACTCATCGTCATTGGCTCGCTCGGCATGGCCAAGTACCTCGGCCTCATCCCCGTCGGCATGTTCCACCTCATCGGCCCGCTCTTGCTGATCGCACTCGGCGTGGCCCTTCTCTTGCGCCGCCCGCACCGTTGCCGCAGCGATTGGCGCGCCCACGACGACGGTGGCAGCAAGAATGCACCGCAGCCGCCGTCCGCCGGGCTGGTTTGAGGCGCCGCCGCTGACCAGTTGCAACTTACCGTTCGCACCGTGTTACGCCCGTTGCTTGGTTGCTTGGTTGCTTGTCCTTGGCCCTTCGTCAGGCAGACCCGCCCACGATCGTTTCGGGCCGGACGGGCGTTCCGAGGAGGCTGCAAACTGTTCAGCGCAGCGGGTGCCGGGCAGCGCCGTTCAATCGCCCGGGGTGACCGGTTGCAGACAGGATTGACGTGACTTGGACGTTCTGACGGCAGCTCTGCAGCGTGAGGAGTCGGTCGCCGCCGGGTGGGCACACACCGGGTCAGCGCCATCAAGCCGACATCCAGCGCGGCAGCCAGTGCCGCCATGACCGTCAGCAATGCGTGGGACAGCTGACCACCGTGGTGCGATCGCGCGACCTCGGACCGCGGACGACCGGTCCTCCTTGGCCCGGCGGGCTCGAATCGACCCATTGCAGCCGGACGGCGGCCCGGATTGCCTGCCCGACAGCAGCCGTTCGCAGCATCAGCGCAACGGCGCTGCTGACCAACCCTTCGCGGTTTGGATGCCGCCACCCTTATCGCGGGTGGATCGCGACCGGGGGAGCTTCCGCGCTCCCCGGACCCCGTCGGGCAGGGCTGAGACTTCGCTCTCCCCCTGCACCCCCATCGACCAACCTTCCGCAGGTTGGATGCCGCCAACGTTCGCCGTTGGATCGCGAGCGGGGTAACTTCCACTTTCCCCGGAGCCTTTGAGCGGGAACTGTTTGATAGGGGAAGTCAGCGGCCCGGTTTCGTCCGTCTGGTTGAAAGGGCGTCACTTGCCATTCGCTGCTGGCGGGACCATGCTGCTTCTTTCGGTCGCCGCTTGTGGCAAGAGCCACCATGCAAGCCCGGCAATGATGCCGCTCGTGACAAGACCGGTGACGAACCCCATGGCATGCTGCTTCAGGTTCTGACGCAACCGAAACGCTCCGAAATCCCGTAGCAAGTCAGGATCGAACAACTCGATCCAGGCGCGATATGCCTTGATCGCGCCAGCCAGTTCGCGGACAGCCTTCTCGCGCGCCGCAACCGTTGCAAGAGCTTGGTTCTTCGTCCCTTCGCTATGTAGGCTCAGCGCTTCCTCAAATTTCGTACTGACGACTTCCTTGGGCGCACGCGCGCACCACTTGCGCCTACCATCGTCATCCGCGATCTTTCTTGCTTCGCGCGAGCATTCGAGGGAATGCTCGCTTGTGACAGCGATGCCAGCATCCAGCAAGAAAACATATGCCGTGTTGAGATCCGTACGGACATCTTCCGCCACCGTCCCCTTCTTCGCGCTCCCAAGAGTTGCGAAGGCCTTGCTGACCAAAGTATCGACGCCGTCCAAACGCTTCTTTCGGACTGCTATCAAGTCAGCGTGGACGGGTTCTACATACTCGGCGTAGAAGGCGTGGATGCTGTCTTCGGTTGCATCAGCCACTGTCGCCTCGCATTTCCTCTTTGTCGCCCGCCTAGATAAAGAAGGGCCGCACCACGGGGGCGCGGCCTTATGTTCGTTCGAGCGCCGAGGGAGCTAAAACCTCTTCAGGGTTTCCCAACCCTGGCGAATGACCAGCTCAGCTTCCACACGGTTGCGCTCAGGGTCAATGGTCATCGGCGCGAGCTTGTGGCCTACCTTCTCCTCCACCGCAGCTTCGAGCTCAGCCGGGGAGTGAAAATGGTCAAGTGTCTTGCCGACCAGCCGAACAAAGAGGTCGCCAAGGTTCACCACAGCGCCATGGCTCACGACAGTCTTGAGATCGGTCATTGTCTAGCTCTCCTTCCCTAGGGCCCGAAACGGCCACCATGGCGGCCAGGACCATAGTTGCCCGTATTCTCTCCCATTTCAAGGCCCTAAGAGCGCCTCACCGATGTTGGCCCGGGGTGGGCCGCGCTGCCCAACGCCCGTACCGACTGGCAAAAAAATCAGACTAGCCGCGTCCCGCGCGCCTTCGCGCGACCAAGGGTGTGCGTTAGTACCCTACTGGCACGAAATCGGCGCTGGAACTGTCGCAGCTGCCGTGCAATATTGCTGAGGGATTTTTTCGGTAAACAGCAAGAGCCAGGAGAACATGCCGACGAACGAAGCCTTCTCGCGCGTCAAGATCGACGCCCAGCTCAAGGACCAGGGCTGGGACGTGGTCAACACCAACTCTGTCCGCTTTGAAGTGGTCCTCCCCGACCGCACCAAAGCCGACTACGTTCTCTGCGACCGTTTCGGTCGATCCTTGGCCGTGATCGAGGCCAAGAAGGCCGCCATCAATCCAGCCGAAGCCGAGGCGCAGGCCAAGGCCTATGCCGAACAACTCAACGTGCCCTACATCTTCCTTGCCAACGGCGAGGAGATCAGGTTCTGGGAATGGCAGCGTGAAGCCTTCCCTCGTGCCGTCAAGACTTTCTTCTCGCAAGGCGATCTTGAGCGTCGCGCTGCGACAGCCCAGGTCAAGCGCGACCCTATGAGCGTCGCCATCGACAAGCACATCGTCGAACGCGACTACCAGACCGCATGCATCGATGCCCTCTGCAAGGAGATGGCTACCGGGCGGCGGAAGATGCTTGTTGAAATGGCGACCGGCACCGGCAAGACCCGCACGGCTGCCGCCTATATCAAGCGCCTCTTCGAGGCCAATGCCGTGACGCGGGTACTTTTCCTCGTGGACCGCATCCCACTTGCGAAGCAGACCGAGGATGCTTTCGCCGAGCACTTGCCGGATTTCCCGGCCTATGTACTTCGCACCGGGCGCAGATTTCAGGACGAGAAGCGCATCACCATCACCACGCTCCAAAGCATGGTGAACATCTATCACGAGTATTCGGCAGGCTACTTCGACCTCGTGATCTCGGATGAGTGCCATCGCTCTATCTACGGAAAATGGAGCGGCGTCCTCAAGCACTTCGACGGCATTCAGGTAGGCCTTACCGCAACGCCATGCGTTGCCGATCCTGCCCACTTTGGGGACGACGAGGACAAACTGTTCGTCCGCGACACGCTGCGCTTCTTCGAGGTGAACGAGCCGACCTTCAGCTACAAGATGAAGGAGGCGATCCGCGACGGCTACCTTGTCCCGTACCAGATTTACAAGGCCAAGACCGTGAAGACCGCCGCCGATGGCGGCTTCGAGGTCAAGCGCAATGAACTCGATTGGTCGGCAATGGACACGACCACCCGCGCGGAGTTCGAGAAGCTCTTCGAGGGCACCGACACCATTGTGATCGACCCGGTAGCACTGGAGAGGAAGTTCACCATCCCCGAGCGCAACCGCGCGATGGTCCGTGAATTCCGCGAGGTGCTCTCGAACGGCTTTACCGATGCGAAGGGCATGGTGCGCAAGGCGGGTAGCAATCCGCTGGAGCGAGAGCTCGTCATTCCGTTCGGTGGCTCGGGCTACGTTGCACTGTTCGAGATCACCAGTGAGCACGAGATCGCGGTTTCCGCGATCCGGCATCAGCGGGAAGACGACTACCACTGAGCAGGCGACGGTCGAGCGTGCGCATTTGATTCCAGGCGCGCCGCGTTCCGCCGAGCGACGAGAGAAACCGTGGGCACTTAGCGCTCGTTCGTTGCGCGCATTCGGCCATGAAGGAACCGTCAAGCGTCGCTCGGTGAAGGTCAGGAACCTGTACTCAAACGGTCATCATTGTCGACGACCTGGTCGACAGCACGCGACCCTTCAGTGACCTTCGCATACCACAATTCCAAGCCGCAAAACTGACGGCCAGTGTGAGGGGCCCGCGAGGTCGATTCGCGCGCGTGCAGCGTCCTCAAAAGAAGTTCATCGACACCCGCCGACACGGCAATTCGTCTTACATCAAGGCTGGATTCCGCTGCTCTCAAAGCGACCCCGCCAGCGTGCCCGCAACGCGCCTCAAGCGGCCCGTTCAACAGTCGTTTCAAGGTTCAGCCCCACGATGGCGCTCTGTCGGCATCGATCTCAAATCGCTCGATCGCCTTCTTGCAGGTCTTCGCGTCGACTTGCCCGCGCTCGCGCAAGGCTGTCAAGCGCAGCCACCACGATGTGCCGGCTGTCGACCTCGAAGAAGCCGCGCAGCGCCGCGCGCGTGTCGCTGCGGCCGAAGCCGTCGGTGCCGAGCGCCGTGAACGGCGCGCTCGACGTGCGTGGCGACCAGCTGCGGCCAGGCGCGCACATAGTCGGTGGCGGCGACCACCGGAGCGTCGCCGTCGAGGCACTGCTGGACGTGGCTGCGGCGCGCCGTCTGCGGCCGGATGCAGCCGGTTCCAGCGCTCGACCTCGCGCGCCTCGCGCGCCAGTTCGCTGAAGCTGGTCGCGCTCCAGACCTCGGCGTCGACCTGCCAGTCGTCGGCCAGCAGTCTGCGCCGCCGCGATCACCTCGCGCAGGATCGTGCCCGGACCCGAGCAGGCGCACCTTGCCGACGCTCTCGCTTCGCGTCATGCGGTCGCGAACCGGTACAGGCCCTTGATGATGTCGGCCTCGGCGCCTGCGGGCAGCGACGGCTGCGCGTAGTTCTCGTTCATCAGCGTGACGTAATAGAAGACGTCCTGCTGCGTCTTCGAGCATCCGGCGCATGCCGTGGTCGAGGATGACGCGCGAACTCGCCGGCGAAGCACGGGTCGTAGGCGCGGCAGTTGGGCATCGTCGACGCCTGCACCAGGCTGCTGCCGTCCTGGTGCTGCAGGCCTTCGCCGCCGAGCGTCGTGCGGCCGGCGGTGGCGCCGAGCAGGAAGCCGCGCGAGCGCTGGTCGGCGGCGGCCCAGATCAGGTCGCCGACGCGCTGGAAGCCGAACATCGAGTAGTAGATGTAGAACGGCAGCATCGCCAGGCCGTGCACCGAGTAGCTCGTCGCCGCCGCCATCCAGCTGCTCATGGCGCCGGCCTCGCTGATGCCTTCCTCGAGGATCTGGCCGTCGGTGGCCTCGCGGTAGCTGAGGATCGAACCGATGTCCTCGGGCTCGTAGACCTGGCCGGCGCTCGAATAGATGCCGACCTGCTTGAACAGGTTGGCCATGCCGAAGGTGCGCGCCTCGTCGGCGACGATGGGCACGATGCGCGGGCCCGAGCGCCGTGTCCTTGAGCAGGTTGGTCAGCATGCGCACGAAGGCCATCGTCGTGCTCATCTCCTTGCCGTCGGCCTGCAGCGCGAATTCGCCGTAGTTGCCCAGCGCCGGCACCGGCAGCGGGTCGGCCTTGCTGCGGCGCTGCGGGACGGGCCGCCAGCGCGTCGCGGCGCGCCTGCAGGTAGCGCATCTCGGGCTGTCCGGCGCCGGCCTGAAGAACGCCAGCGTCGTCGCCTGCTCGTCGGTCAGCGGCAGCTCGAAGCGGTTGCGGAACGCGATCAGGTCGCCGCGCTTCGAGCTTCTTCTGCTGGTGCGTGGTCATGCGGCCCTGGCCGGCCGCGCCCATGCCGTAGCCCTTCTTGGTCTGGGCCAGGATCACGGTCGGCTGGCCGGTGGTGCGCAATGCCGCGTGATAGGCGGCGTAGATCTTCACGATGTCGTGGCCGCCGCGCTTGAGGCGGTCGATCTGCTCGTCGGTCAGGCCCTGCGCCAGCGCGGCGAGCTCGGGCGTTCTGGCCGAAGAAGTGGTCGCGGTTGTAGCGCCCGTCCTTGGCGGCGAAGGTCTGGAACTGGCCGTCGACGGTGTCCGCGAAAGCCTGCTTCAGCGCGCCGTCCGTGTCGCGCGCGAACAGGCCGTCCCAGTCCGACCCCCACACCAGCTTGATGACGTTCCAGCCGGCGCCGGCGAACAGTGTCTCCAGCTCGTCGATGATGCGGCCGTTGCCGCGCACCGGGCCGTCCAGGCGCTGCAGGTTGCAGTTGACGACCCAGATCAGGTTGTCGAGCCGCTCGCGCGCCGCCAGCGTCAGCGCGGACATGCTCTCGGGTTCGTCCATCTCGCCGTCGCCGAACACGCCCCAGACCTTGCGGCGTGCTGGTGTCGAGCAGTCCGCGATGCTGCAGGTAGCGCATGAAGCGCGCCTGGTAGATCGAGCTGATCGGCCCGATGCCCATCGAGCCGGTCGGAAACTGCCAGAAGTCGGGCATCAGCCACGGGTGCGGATAGCTCGACAGGCCGCGCGCGTCGCTGTCGCCGGCGCCGATCTCCTGCCGGTAGTGGGCCAGATCGTCCTCGCTCAAGCGGCCTTCGAGAAAGGCCCGCGCATAGACGCCGGGCGCCGAATGCGGCTGGATAGAAGACGAGGTCGCCATGCTGCCGTCGGCGCTACCGCGGAAGAAATGGTTGAAGCCGACCTCGAACAGATCGGCGGCGCTGGCGTAGCTCGCGATGTGGCCGCCGAGTTCGCCGTACGCCTGGTTGGCGCGCACGACCATCGCCAGCGCGTTCCAGCGCATGATCGACGCGAGCCGTTCCTCGATCGCCAGGTCGCCGGGGAAAGGCGGCTGGTGCTGCGCCGGCAATGGTGTTGACGTAGGGCGTGCCATGCTGGGGTTGCCACCCGATCGAAGGGTCACGCGCGTCGGCGGCGAGGATGTCCATGACTTGACGCACACGTGCGGCGCCGCCGGTCTGCAGCAGCGACGCCAACGCGGCCTGCCACTCGGCAGTTTCGATGGGGTCGCTGTCGACCACGGGCGCGGGGCCAGGGTGGGACGGGTTGGAAGGGGCGCTCATCGGCAGACTCCTGTTCGCAAAACTTTGGCGATGCGACGGCGGCAGGTCCTGTCCTCGTAGGCTGCGCATCGTCGATGCTCGAATGATCTGCTAGTGAGCATCGCCGCGCGGCCTAGGACAATTGTCCTAGGCCAATTTCTCGCTCCAGCGGCAACCCATAGACTGAATTCGAACGCGCGTACCCGCGGAGCAGCAGGAGCAGCAGGAGCACCATGCCCGAACCGTCCGAACCCGGCGCCTTGCGGCGTCTGATGCGCGGCCTCGACAACGGTCTGGCCGCGCTGGAGAAACACCTGCTCGCCTGGGGCGTCATCGTGATGGCGGTCAACACCCTGGGCAATGTCTTCGTCCGCGTCGCCTTCAGCGGCAGCCTTTTCTTCTCCGAAGAGCTCAATCAGTTCCTGATCCTGCTGATCACCTTCGTCGGCACCAGCGCGGCGGCGCGGCAAGGGCGACACATTCGCATGTCGGCGCTGACCGACATGCTGCCGTCGAACGGGCGGCGTTATTCGTTCGCGTTGATCCAGGTCATCACCGCGACCGTGCTCGCCGCGCTGGCCTGGTACGCGACCACCTACATCCTGCGCGTGCACGCGCTGGGCAGCGTCACGCCGTCGATGCAGGTGCCGATCTGGATCACGCTGCTGTGGCTGCCGCTCGGGCTGGGCATCGCATCGCTGCAGTTCCTGCTCGCTGCGCTGGCCAACCTGCGCAGCGACACGCCACTGCTCGCGCGCGGTGTGCGCGAGGACGACGAAGTCGACATGGCATCGCTCTGAGGACGACCGCACCATGGCCCTGACCATTCTTCTCGTGATGATCGTGCTGATGCTGCTCGGCTTCCCGATGCTGGTGCCGATGCTGGTCGCCACCTTCGTCGCCTTCTTCGTCTACTTCCCGGCGCTCAAGCCGGACATCATCGTCCAGCAGATGGTCAGCGGCATCAGCCCGGTGGCGCTGATCACGGTGCCGATGTTCATCTTCGCCGCCGACATCGTGACACGCGGCCACACTGCGAACCGCCTGCTCGACCTGGCGATGACCTTCTTCGGCCACCTGCGCGGCGGCCTCGCCGTGACCGCGGCGGTGGCGTGCACGCTGTTCGGCGCGATCTCGGGTTCGACCCAGGCCACGGTGGTCGCCATCGGCGGCCCGCTGCGCCCGCGCATGCTGCAAGGCGGCTACGAGGACAAGTTCACGATGGGGCTGATCATCAACGCGTCGGACATCGCGTTCCTGATCCCGCCCAGCATCGGCATGATCGTCTTTGGCATCGTCGGCAAGGTGTCGATCGCCGAGCTGTTCCTCGCCGGCGTCGGCCCCGGACTGCTGATCCTGCTGTTGTTCAGCGTCTACGCGGTGGTCTACGCTTGGCGCCGCAAGATCCCGCTGGCACCGCGCGCGACCTGGGGCGAGCGCTGGCGCGCGACGCGCAAGGCGGCGGCGGCAGGCTTCTTCCCGGTGCTCATCATCGGCGGCCTGTACGGCGGCTACTTCAGCCCGACCGAGGTCGCCGCGATGGCGGTGCTCTACGCCTTCCTGCTCGAGGTCGTCGTCTACCGCGCGGTGACGCTGCGCGACCTGCCGTGCGATCGCCTATTCGACCGGGCTCATCACCGGCATCGTCTTCGTGCTCGTCGGCACCGGGGCGGCGTTCTCGTGGATCATCTCGTTCGCGCAGGTGCCGCAGCAGTTGATCGCTGCGCTCGGTCTCGCCGATGCCGGGCCGTACACGATCCTGATGGCGATCTCGATCGCCTTCTTCATTGGCTGCATGTTCGTCGACCCGATCGTCGTGACGCTGATCGTGACGCCGATCTTCATGCCGCTGGTCAAATCGGCCGGCATCGACCCGGTGCTCGTCGGCACGCTGGCGACGCTGCAGATGGCGATCGGCTCGGCGACGCCGCCGTTCGGCTGCGACATCTTCACCGCCTGCGCGATCTTCCGCAAACCGTATCTCGAGGTCATCCGCGGCACGCCGCCGTTCATCGCCATACTGCTCGCCGCGTCGGTGCTGCTCGATCTTCGTGCCGCAGATTGCCTTGTGGCTGCCGACGCTGGCCTATCGTTGAAGCCGGTTCTCGACCGTCATGCGCATCGACACCCTGCCCACACCAACGCCGCCGGCGCTGCCATTCGAGAGCGTCCGCATCGGTCTGCTGGCGCTGGCGACCGACCTCAACAGCGAGGCCGACCTGCGCCGCATGTTGCCGAGCGACGTCGGCCTGTACAGCAACCGCGTGCAGCATGAGAACCCGATGAGCCTGGAAGCGCTGCAGCGTGTCGCCGATGACCTGCCGCGCGCCGGCCGCGACCTGCTGCCGGGCATCGAGCTCGACGTGCTGGTCTACGGTTGCACGTCGGGCACGATCGCGCATCGGCGAAGCCGAAACGCGGGCGCTGATGCGGCGCGCGCGGGCGTCGCGTCACCAGACGACGCCGGTGACGGCGAGCCTCGCCGCACTGAACAGGCTGGGCGCGCGTCGGGTGTCGATGCTCACGCCGTACCGGGCCGAGGTGAACCGCGCGCTCGGCGCCTGGTACGCCGGCACCGGCCTCGACGTCGCTCAACGTGTCCGGTTTCGAGATGGACGATGACTACGCGATGACCGCACTGGCGCCGGAGGCGCTCGTCGAGGCCGGCAAGCAGGCGATGGCGGCGACGGCCGATGCCCTGTTCGTCTCCTGCACCGCGCTGCGCGCCAGCCTGGCGGTGGAGGAACTCGAACGGGCGCTCGGCCGGCCGGTGGTGACCAGCAACCAGGCCATCGCCTGGCACGCGCTCAGCCTCACCGGGCGCGCCGCGGCGTCGGTGCCGGGGCGCCTTGGCCGCCTGTCGCCGTGACGTCGCCGTGACGCCGGATCTGGAGCCGATCGACATCTACCGTGCACGCGAGCGCCTGCGCGGCCATGTCCGGCACACCGAGCTGCTGCACTCGCCCAGCCTGTCGGCGGCGACCGGCGGCGCGGTGGCGCTGAAGCTCGAATGCCGGCAGATCACCGGCAGCTTCAAGCTGCGTGGCGCGACGAACGCCCTGCTGCATCTCGACGAACGCGCCCGCGCGCACGGCGTCGTCACGATGTCGACCGGCAACCACGGCCGCGCGCTGGCCTACGCGGCGCAGCGCCTGGGGCTGCGCTGTGCGATCTGCATGTCGAGCCAGGTGCCGGCGAACAAGGTCGAGGCGATCCGCGCGCTCGGCGCCGACGTGCACATCGTCGGCGCCAGCCAGGACGAGGCCGAGGCACGCGTCGCGAAACTCGTCGATGACGAGGGGCTGAGTTTCGTGCCGCCGTTCGACCACGCCGACGTCATCGCCGGCCAGGGCACGATCGGCCTCGAACTGCTGGAAGACCTGCCGGCCCTGGACACCGTGCTGGTGCCGCTGTCGGGCGGCGGCCTGCTGGCCGGCATCGCGCTGGCGCTGCGCCGCGCCGCGCCGGCGATCCGCATCGTCGGCGTGTCGATGGAGCGCGGCTGCGCGATGCACACCAGCCTGCGCGCCGGCCGGCCGATGCAGGTTCCCGAGCTGGCGACGCTGGCCGACGCGCTCGGCGGCGGCATCGGTCTGGCCAACCGCTACACGCTGCGCATGCTGCAGGACGCTGGTCGACGACACCGTGCTGGTGTCGGAGGCGCAGATCGCCGACGCCATCCGCCACGCCTACCGCCACGAACAGGTGGTCGTCGAAGGCAGCGGCGCGGTCGGCATCGCCGCACTGCTCGGCGGCGAGCTGGGTACGACCGGCACCACCGCCATAGTGCTGAGCGGCGCCAACATCGACATGGACCTGCACCGCCGCATCGTCAGCAGCCAAGGGCCGCTCGTGGACGGCGAGCCGGCGCAGTGAAGGCGAGCGCGATGAAGCCGGCAATGGAGCCGTGGCGCCGGGCGCTCGACGAGGTGCGCAGCGGCGAGTCAAAGGTCAAGGTGCTGGTGCAGGCGATCGCGTCCGACATCGACGGCGGCACGCTCGTCGAAGGCACGCGGCTGCCGACCCAGCGCGAGCTCAGCCAGCGCCTGCACGTCAGCGTGCAGACGGTCACCAACGCCTACAAGGAGCTCGAGCGCCAGGGCGTGATCCGCTGCGAGGTCGGGCGCGGCAGCTTCGTCGCCCGTCGCGCCAGCGAAGGCGTCGCCAACACCATGCTCGACTGCGCCGAGCCGTCGCTGGCCGATTTCTCGATCGCGCGCATCGTCCACACCGAGCTGCACGACCGCCTCTGGCGCGAAGCCTGCGCCGCGCTGGCGCAGCAGGCCGACCAGCCGTGGATGCGCGAATGCCGACCGGTCGCCGGCTTCGAGCACCACCGCGCGGCCGGCGTCGACTGGCTGGCGTCGCTCGGCATGGCGTCGGCCATCGACAACCTGCTCGTCACCAACGGCACGTCGCACGCCATCTTCCTGGCGCTGGCGATGCTCGCCCGGCCGGGCGACGTCGTGCTGTGCGAAGACCTTGACCGACCACGGCGTGATCGGCGCCGCGCAGGTGCTGGGCTTCACGCTCAAGGGACTGGACTGCGACGACTGCGGCCTGCAGCCGAGCCACTTCGAGGACATGTGCGCCAACGAGCGCATCACCGCGCTGGTCTGCACGCCCAACTTCAACAACCCGACGATGACGCTGATGCCGCTCGCCCACCGCAAGGCGATCGCCCGCATCGCCGACCGCTACGGCGTCTACGTCATCGAGGACGATGTCTTCGGTCCGCTGCTGGCCGAGCGCCTGCCGCCGATCAGCAGCCTGGTACCCGAACTCGGGCACTACTGCACCAGTTTCACGAAGTCGGTCCTGACCGGGCTGCGCACCGGCTACCTGAGCGTGCCCAGACGGCATGCGCTGCGCGCCGAAAGCATCTTGCGCGTCAGCAGCTGGATGGCGACGCCGCTGCTGGCCGAGATCGCGACACGCTGGATCGGCGACGGCAACGCGGCGCGGCTGGTCGAGACGCAGCGCGAACAGCTGGCGCGGCGCCACCGCGTGCTGCGGCAACGGCTCGGCGATCACGTCATCGGCAGCCATCCGAACGCGCCTGCGGCCTGGCTCGGCATCCCGGCCGGCTGGCAGCTCGACAGCCTGGTGCGGCAGTTGCGCGATCGCCATGTCGCGGTCACCCAGCCCGATCCGTTCCTGGTGCGCGGGACGGTGCGGCCGGACGCGATCCGACTGTGCCTCGGTGCCGAAGGCGGCGATGCGCATGTCGACCGCGGGCTGGAGACGATCGCCGACGTGTATGCGCAGTTTCCGCGCGTGCACGACCAGCCTTGAAACGCGCAATGCACTAGGACAACGGCGCCTGCGCCTGCGCGCACTAGATTGTCCCGATGCCGAACGTCCTGCTGCTGAGTGAGTCCGATCTACGCGCGTGCGTGCCGCTCGACGTGGCGGCGGTCGACTGCATCGAGAACGCCTTCGCGCAACTCGCCGGCGGCGGCGTCGTCATGCCGCCGGTGCTGCGTCTGGACATCGAGAAGTACCGCGGCGAGGTCGACGTCAAGACCGCCTGGCTGCCCGGACTCGACAGCTTCGCGGTCAAGGTGAGCCCCGGCTTCTTCGACAATCCCAAGCTCGGACTGCCGAGTCTCGGCGGCCTGATGGTCGTGCTGTCGGCGCGCACCGGCGTACTCGAGGCGCTGTTGCTCGACAACGGCTACCTGACCGCCGTGCGCACCGCCGCTGCCGGCGCCGTCGCCGCGCGCTGGCTGGCGCGCGCCGACGCCGCACGTGCAGCCGTCATTGGCGCCGGTGAACAGGCGCGATTGCAACTGCGCGCACTGACGCTGGTGCGGCCGATCCGATCGGCCACAGTGTGGGCGCCCAGAGCGGCGCAAGCGAAGGACTTCGCCGAACAGATGCAGCGCGAGCTGACGCTGGAGGTTCAGGTCTGTGCCGACGTCGCCGAAGCCCTCGCCGACGCCGACATCGCGGTCACCACCACGCCGTCGCACCTGCCGCTGATCGAGCGCCGCCATCTCCACCCCGGCCTGCACATCACTGCGATGGGCGCCGATGCCGGGCACAAGAACGAGATCCACCCCGATGCGCTGGCCGCCGTCACGCACTACGTCTGCGACAAGCTCGAACAGGTGCGCGTGCTCGGCGAACTGCACCACGCGATTGCCGCCGGTCGCGTCGCCGCCGACAGATCCTTGCGACGAACTCGGCGCGGTGATCACCAAGCGCTGCCCCGGCCGCGTGGCTGAAGACGACGTGACGCTGTGCGACCTCACCGGCACCGGCGCCCAGGACACCGCGATCGCCGATCTGGCGCGCAGGCGCGCCTTGCGCGCCGGCGTCGGCAAAAGGCTGGACGCCTGACCCCATCGAACAGGAGAACCGAATGCCGCAAGACGTGAAACTCCCCTTCGAACGCAGCGAATACGCCGCCCGCCTGGCGAAGACACGCGCCGCGATGGCGGCGCAAGGCGTCGACCTGCTTGCTCGTCACCGACCCCAGCAACATGGCCTGGCTCACCGGCTACGACGGCTGGTCGTTCTATGTGCACCAGGGCGTGCTGGTGCCGCCGGACGGCGACCCGCTGTGGTGGGGCCGCGGCATGGACGGCAACGGCGCCGACCGCACCGTCTACATGGCCGCCGACCACGTGCTGCGCTACCCCGACCACTACGTGCAGTCGACCGAGCGCCACCCGATGGACCAGCTGGCCACGGAGGTCATCAGCGCGCGCGGCTGGCAGGCGCTGCGCATCGGCGTCGAGATGGACAACTACTACTTCAGCGCCGCCGCCTACGCGTCGCTGCAAAAGCACCTGCCGCAGGCGACGCTTGGTCGACGCCACCGCGCTCGTCAACTGGCAGCGTGCGGTGAAGTCGCCGCAGGAGATCGCCTACATGCGCATCGCCGCGCGCATCGTCGAGAACATGCACCGGACGATCGTCGAGACGATCGAGCCGGGCATGCGCAAGAACGACCTGGTGGCCGAAGATCTACGCCACCGCAATCAGCGGCACCGAACGGCACGGCGGCGACTACCCGGCGATCGTGCCGCTGCTGCCGACCGGCGCCGACGCCGCCGCGCCGCACCTGACCTGGGACGACACGCCCGTTCGAGCGCGGCGCCGGCACCTTCTTCGAGATCGCCGGCTGCCACCGCCGCTATCACTGCCCGCAGTCGCGCACGGTGTATCTCGGCAAGCCGCCGCAGCACTTCATCGAAGCCGAGCAGGCGGTGCTCGAAGGCATCGACGCCGGGCTCGAGGCGGCCACGACCGGGCAACACCTGCGGCGACATCGCCAGCGCCTTCTTCGACGTGCTGCGCCGCCACGGCATCGACAAGAGCAGCCGCTGCGGCTACCCGATCGGCATCAGCTACCCGCCCGACTGGGGCGAGCGCACGATGAGCCTGCGGCCCGGCGACAAGAGCGTGCTCGAACCCGGCATGACGTTCCACTTCATGCCCGGCATCTGTGGCGCGACGACTGGGGCCTGGAGATCACCGAGAGCATCCTGATCACCGACCAGGCGTGCGGAGCCGTTGTGCAAGACGCCGCGCAAGCTGTTCGTCAAGGACTGAGACGCCTGAGCGATGCGCGATTCCCCCATCACCCCGACCGTCGACTTCTCGCGCGAAGGCGAGCAGCACGGCTATCTGAAGCTGCCGTATTCGCACGACGGCTCGGCCTGGGGCGCGCTGATGATCCCGGTCACGGTGATCGCGCGCGGCAGCGGCCCGACCGTGCTGCTGACCGGCGCCAACCACGGCGACGAATACGAAGGGCCGGTGGCGCTGGCCAAGCTCGCGGCGTCGCTGCGCGCCGACGACGTCAACGGCCGCGTCATCATCGTGCCCTATCTGAACTACCCGGCGCTGCGCGCCGGCCGGCGCACGTCGCCGATCGACCAGGGCAACCTGAACCGCAGCTTTCCCGGCCGCCCCGACGGCACCGTGACGCAGAAGATCGCCGACTACGTCCAGCGCTATCTGCTGCCGATGGCCGATCTGGTGCTGGACATCCATTCGGGCGGCCGCACGCTCGACTTCCTGCCGTTCGCCGCGCGTCCACGTGCTCGAAGACAAGGCGCAACCAGGCGCGCTGCGAGGCGGCGATGCGGGCGTTCGGCGCGCCCTACTCGATGACGATGCTCGAACTCGACAGCGTCGGCATGTTCGACAGCGCGGTCGAGGCGGCCGGCAAGGTCTTCCTGTCGACCGAGCTCGGCGGCGGCGGCAGCGCCACCGCCGCCAGCATCGCCATCGCCGAACGCGGCGTGCGCCGCGTGCTGGTGCACTGCCGGCGTCTGCGCCGGCACGCTGGAGCCGCTGCCGACGCATCGATGCTCGACATGCCCGACGGCAGTTGCTACACGACCTGCCTGCGATGACGGCCTGCTCGAGATGTGCCGTCGACCTCGGCGCGACGGTGCGCGCCGGCGACCTGATCGCGCGCGTGCACGACATCGACCGCACCGGCGTGTCGGCGGTCGAGTACCGCTGCCAGCGCGACGGCCTGCTGGCGGCGCGCCACTTCCCCGGCCTCATCGGCCGCGGCGACACGCTGGCCGTCGTCGCCGACGTTCTCTCTTCACCTCCACCTTGAAAGGAAACTCCCATGACTGAATCCCACCGCGCCGGCACCGACGCCGTCTGGGCCGGCGAAGCCAAGCTGTTCGCCGAAGGCGCGATCTGCCTGCCGGTCTTCAATTCGGTGACCTTCGGCTACGACGACATGGAGGAGTGGAACGACGTCGCGCTCGGCCGCAAGCCGGGCCACATCTACTCGCGCAACACGAACCCGACGGTGCGGCCGCTCGAAGAAAAGATCCGCATCCTCGACGGCGGCGAGGCGGCGACCAGCTTCTCGACCGGCATGGCGGCGATCAGCAACACCCTGTTCACGCTGCTCGAACCCGGGCGACCGCGTCGTTGCCATCAAGGACACCTACGGCGGCTCGAACAAGATCTTCATCGAGTTCCTGCCGCGCATGAAGGTCGAGGTCTGCCTGTGCGACACGAGCGACTTCGACACCATCGAGCGCGAGGTGCGCAAGGGCTGCAAGCTGCTCTATCTGGAGTCGCCGACGAACCCGACGCTGAAGGTCGTCGACATCGAGCGGCTGGCCAAGGCGGCGCATGCCGCGGGCGCCGTCGTCGTCGTCGACAACACCTTCGCCACGCCGATCAACCAGAAGCCGCTCGCGCTCGGCGCCGACCTCGTCGTCTACAGCGCCACCAAATACCTGAACGGCCATTCGGACGTGATGGGCGGGCTGGCCGTCGGCAGCAAGCAGCTGATCGACGCCATCTACCACTACCGCGAGATCACCGGCGCGACGCTGCACCCGCAGTCGGCCTACATGATCCTGCGCGGCATGAAGACGCTGGAACTGCGCATGCAGCGCCACAACGAGAACGGCATGAAGGTCGCGCAGTACCTGGCGCAGCACGCCAAGGTCGAGGCGGTCTTCTACCCCGGCCTGGAGACGCACCGCAACCACGCCATCGCGAAGCGGCAGATGACGGGCTTCGGCGGCATGCTGAGCTTCTCGCTCAAGGGCGGCTTCCCGGCCGTGGTCAAGGCGCTGGAGAGCGCTGCAGTTCGCCCACAAGGCGGCCAGCCTGGGTTCGGTCGGCACGCTCGTCGGCCCGCCGCGCACGACGAGCCATGTCGAGCTGAGCGAGAAGGAACGCGCCGACGCCGGCATCCCGGAGGGCCTGATCCGCTATTCGGCCGGCATCGAGAACGCCGACGACCTGATCGCCGACCTCGAGCAGGCGCTGAAGAAGTGCTGAACCTTCTCAAAGTGTTCTAGGGCAATCGACGGCCGCGGGGCCCGGGACTAGCCTGGGAACGTACCACCACACATGAAGCAAAGGAGACGACATGACTTTTCATCTGAAACACTGGATCGCCGGCCTGGCGCTGGGGCTGACCGCCGCCACCGCCGCGCAGGCGCAGGAATGGAAGTTCGCCGTCGAAGAGGGCCCGGGCGACGTGCAGACCCTGTACGCGCAGGAGTTCAAGCGCCTGGTCGAGGCAGCGCACCAAGGGCAAGACCAAGGTGACCGTCTACACCTACGGCCAGCTCGGCAACGAGAACGACCTCACCCAGCTCACCGCGGCGGGCGCGATCCAGTTCTCCAACGCCTCGCCCGGGCCACCTCGGCACCCTCGTGCCCGAGGTCCAGATCCTGAGCCTGCCGTTCCTGCTGCCCGACTCGGCCGAGGCCAAGGCCAAGGTGCTGTCTAACAGCAAGGCGCTCTACGAATCGCTCGCCAAGGACTTCACCAGCAAGGGGCTCAAGCTCTTCACGGTCTACCCGGAAGGCGAGATGGTGTGGACGACGAAGAAGGCCGTCCGCAAGCCGGAGGACCTGGGTGACGTGAAGTTCCGCGTCATGACCTCGCCGATCCTCGTCGAGCAGTTCAAGCTGTACGGCGCCAACCCGGTCGCGCTGCCATGGGGCGAGGTCTACAGCGGCCTGCAGATGAACATCATCCAGGCCCAGGTCAACCCGCCGTTCTTCATCGAGAGCGCCAAGTTCTACGAAGTCACCGACCACCTGATCTTCCTCGGCGACGTCGAGTACACGACGACGGTGGTGGCGAACGCGGACTTCTGGCAAGGGCTGCCGGCCGAGCAGAAGAAGATGCTGGGCGAGGTGCGCGACGAACTGCAGAAGTTCATCATCGCCAAGGCGCAGGAGAAGAACAAGGGCTCGGTGGCGACGATGACCAAGGCCAACCCGAAGCTGAAGATCGTGCGCCTGACCGACGCCGAGCGCGAGGTGTTCCGCAAGCGCGCCGAGCCACTCGGCGACAAGCTGGTGAAGATGGTCGGCGGCAATACGAAGCAGATCCTCGACCAGTTCCGCAGCGACATCGCAGCCGCCAGCGCGAAGTGATGCGGCGCCGGCGCGCGCTATCGGTGCTGTCGGCGCAGCAGCACGAGCAGATAGACGCCGCCGACGACCGCCGTCAGGATGCCGACCGGCAACTCCAGCGGCGCGATCTTGCTGCGAGCGGTGACGGCGGCGGCGAGCAGCAACGCGCCATGCCGCACCGTCACGTCGCGGCCCACGATCTGCGGTGCGACAGAACCGACTGATGCGATCAGTCGGGCCTGCGCCTCCACCGCGCTTGTGCGCGGCGCCATCAGCGCGCGTCCAGAATCAGCCGCAGCAGGTTCAGACCCAGGCTGACTGCGCGCGATTCGCTTACTCGTGGATGCCTCGCAGCAACGCCGAGCTTCAGATCTGCGCGCCCGAACCAGACGGTCGGTAGCACCCGCTCATGGCCGAGTCCTACCCCAGAGCGAGCATTGCTGACGCCCGAGCCGCCTGAACCGAACGCTCCGAAGGGGTCGAATTAACACCTTGAACGTCGGCTCCGAGGACACGTCATGTGGCATCCACGCGCTCACCAGGCCAGTAGGCGGTGCAATGGAGGGTGACTCTGCCAGCAAAGCGCGCCTACCCGAATCCGTCCACCGTGAAGTGTCGGCGGGCCTCGAACGGAGTGCTTGCGATGGCCCCGATACAACGACAGGCTCGTCTGCACAATCACATCGAGCTGCCGGAGAACAACGCCTTCTTGATGATGGCGTGCACGCCCCAGTTGCCGTCCACGACTTGCGTCACACCGAAGTCCACGCCCACAGACAGCAGCGAAATCGCTTCATCCTCGGTGAGATTCTTGGTCTCCATCAGGAAGCGCCGCGACTTTCGGAACGCGTCTTTTAGCGCCAGGTCGATCGAGGATTTGCCGTAGATATCGTTCTGTGCCGTGGCGCCGAGCTCGGCCAGATAGTTGGCGAAGCTGAAGCCGTGCAGCACCCATTCGTCTTGCGTCTCGAGTAGCGGGTAGTCGAGTTTTTCGAGCGACGTGCCGGCGAGCGACACCTTCTTGTGCAGGATGAACTGGAACGTGCCGGTCAGCGAACACTCGATCGCCGTGCCGCACAGCTCCGAGTCGCCCTGCGCCGCATGCGGGTCGCCGGCCGAGAACAGCGCGCCCTTCACCGCAATCGGGTAGTACATCGTTGCGCCCTTGCCGATGCGCCAGTTGTCGATGTTGCCGCCGGTATAACTCGGTGGGATCGAGTTCACCAAGTCGGCCTCTTTCGGCGCGACACCCGCTGTACCGAAGTGCGGCCGCACCGGAACGCGCACGTTCTTCAGGATGCCGTGGTTTTCCTTGACGCTCGCATGGTTCACGACAACGCCCGGGTAGTCGATCGTCGCGTGCACGATGCCGTTCGGGTCGGTCTGCGGCGTCCACTGGAAGTTGTAGACCGCCTGCGCCCAGTTCTTGTCTTCGCGTGCGTCGATCTGGTAGATCGTGATCACCTCGCGCTTCTTCGGCTCGGTGATCAGGTCGTTGTAGTGAAAGCCCCACCATGCTGCGGCGTTGCTGCCGAAGCTCTTGCCCGCGTGCGTCGGGTTCGCCGACGGGCGCGGCGTGACGTCGACGATGCGCACCTCGAGAATGTCGCCCTCTTCAGCGCCATTCACGTACACCGGCCCGGTGCAGATGTGCACGCCTTGGCCGTCGCCTGCACCCACTTTGCCGTTCATCGGCCCGGCGCCGCGCCGGTTGACGCCCTTGCGCGACTTGTCCCAGAAGAACACCGACTCAGCGCCGGGGTCGCCCTTGATCATGCGCTCGAAGTCATCGCCAGCATGGTGCGTCAGTGTCTCGATGGTGACGAAGTCACCCGACTCAATTTCGACCTGAGGTTTCAGGCTCTTGCTGAAGTAGCCCCAGTGCACCGTTTTGTCGGTGGCCGGCAGGTAGTAGTGATTGCGCAGGCCCAACTTGCCGCCTTCGCCGCGCGCCATGCTCTTGCCCACCCAACCTGCGCTGGCGAGTGCGCCCACGCCGGTGGCCACGGCGCCGCGCAACATGCCGCGCCGCGAAGGGTTGTCAGCGTCGGGTCGCAAGGCCTGCGGCTCGCCGTTGTCATTGACCGCGACAGTCATGCGTCCTTTGGGGTCGCAGAACTCGCAGCGCGAGTGGTACGAATGATTGCACGTTGTCATGAGAGTCTCCGCTTGATGCCGGAGTTGATGATTGCTGACGTCGACCAAGACTGCGCGTGTGGTTCCGGCAACCACGCGATACCTCGCTAGGCCCATGCTCGACGAGCTGAGCCCGGCCGCAGGCTGCTGACTGTAGGCATATGAAGCACTGAATATTTGCTTTTGCGTGTCCTGAACCTGTAGGTATGGATGTCTATGCCATTCCGAACCGCGGTTCGCCCCAGACCGCGCCGCTGTGACAGTCCTACCGCACGGGCTCGAAGCTCGGCAGGCGCACGTTCACCAATCTGTCGAGCCTGTCGTCGGCGCAGATCGCAGCCATTCAAGAGCACGCTGACCCTCCCAGAAACAGCAATGCCCTGCGTTGTGTCGCAAGGCATTGCGCGATGCCACTGTCGGCGGCATCCTCACATCACATGATGGTGACGTTCGCCGGCACGCGGATGCCGGTTGTAGGGGGAGCGCTGGGGCGGGATTTCTCGATAGGTCAGCCCTCCTAATTCCGCAGATGAGGATGGACACCGATTCGATCACTTGTCATTGTCAGTTGACGCCTTTCCGCCCGTCGCGTCAAGGCACCTTGCGAAGCAACCGTTCTTAGATGGGTGACCCCGTTCCCAGCAGCTTGTGTTGGATCATGAGGACGGTGTCGCGGACAGTTTGACCTGCCATCCGTTACCCAACCGTCTATGGCGGCAATCGGGCCCAGGAGCAACTGCTCAAGAAGGCCACGCGTACCGACCGCAAAGCGGCTCTTGGCTTCGCGCGCGGCCCGCTCGGGGTGCAACAATCGCCGCAGGAGTCACCGCCATGCGCCTCACCGAAGTCGAACTCGAGCAATTCCGCCGCGACGGTTTTCTGGTTCGCCCGAACCTGTTCACTGCGGCCGAAGTGGCATTGCTGCGGGCGCAACTGGCAGCGCTGTTCGACGAGGAGACGCCGGCAAACATCCGCGAGATGGACAAGCGCGAAGTCCGCACTTCGATGGGACTGCATCTGCGCAACCCGGTCTATGCCCGGTTGGTGCGGCATCCCCGCCTGTTCGAACCTGCGGCGCAGATCCTGAACGACGAGCGGCTCTACGTGATGCAGGTGAAGGTGAACGTCAAGGCCGCGTTCGGCGGCGACCTCTGGCAGTGGCATTACGACTTCGCAACGCACCATCAGGAAGACGGAATTCCAGATCCCTTGCCGCTGAACCTGCATGTGTTTCTGGACGACGTGAGCGAGTTCAACGGCCCGCTGTGGTTCATTCGCGGCTCGCATCGCAAAGGCCCGGCGCCGACGGGTCTGGACACGGTGACGACGAGCTACCCGCTGTGGACGGTGCCCAACGACGCGGTGGCGAACTTGGTGGAGGAGGGCGGCATCGTCTCGGCCACCGGTACAGCGGGCACCGGCTTGATCTTCGGCGACACGCTGGTGCACGGCTCGCCGCCAAACATGTCGCCTTGGCCTCGGCGGATCTTTTCGCTGATCCTGAATCCCGTGGTCAACCAACAGACCCGGTTTAATCGGCCGGACTATCAACACCACCGCGATTTCACGCCGGTCGTGCCATTGCCGGACGATTGCCTGACTGCGGGCAACCGACAGGCAGCCTGACGAAGACTTCGATCGTGGCATCAACAGGCGTTCTCCACGCCGGCTACTTCTTCCGCGGGGGACAAAGACATCGACCCGATGATTGCCCAGGCGATCGCCGGTGAGTACCGGCGCAAGCCCATCACATTGGAAAACATCGAGTTGACACCTTCAATGTCGGCTGCGCGGACACGTCTTGCGGCATCGCTCTGTGCACGTCGCTTTGCCGCTGCTCGATAGCGGTCATGCGAGCCCGTAAAGGCAGCGGAGATCAAGCACAGTGCAGGCGCGAACGACCGGTCAGTAGTCAACTGGCAGGCTTGCAGCTGCAGGAGGACGTGTTGGCGTGGGAAGATCGCGCACGCTCGAGCTTCACTCCCGGCCAAGGGGGCGAGGTCATTCATCGCCTCGCCGCCGGCCCGCTCTGAATTTGCCGACCGAGCCTGTGCATCGACGCGCTCCGGATCCGTCTAGTCGTGCGCTCCTGGTGCCTCCAGCTGGCAAGATCTGCGCAACCACCCCCCAAGTCCATCAGCTTGCGGCGAGTGCGCGCACTGCATATGCTGAACGCACAATCCGACTCGAGGCCTTGCCATGCCCGCGATCACCGGTCCGTTCCCGCTCGAAGGCGTGCAGATGCCGACATGGCTGCTGCGCTTCGACAAGCACGGTGCGTGTACCTCACCGGCCACGCGTGCCCTGCTGCTCGACAAGCTCGGCAGCGGCGTGCACAGCGACGTGATCTTGTTTTCCCACGGCTGGAACAACGACTTCGACGACGCCGCGGCGATGTATGCGCGCTTCCTGCGCGCGTTCGAGACGCTCGCCCAGGCGCACCCGCTGCCGCGCAGCGGCGTGGGGTTCGCGCCTGTCTTCGTCGGCGTGGTTTGGCCGAGCATCTGGCTGTCGTTCGACAGTGGGCCGCAGATTGCCGCGGCCCCTGCCGCGGACGCCGAGGCGGTGGAAGATAGCGCTGTGGCACAGGGTCTCGCCGATGGCGTGGCGGCCAGTGGCGGCACGAACGCGGTCGAGCGGCTCTACGCGCTGCTCGCGATGCCCCGGCTCGACGAAGCGCAGGCGCGTGAACTGGCTGCCATCGCTGCGCCGGCGTTCGGCACCGTGGCCGACGACGAGACGTCCACCTCACGCAGCACGAGCGCCGACGAGCTGCTCGCCATGCTGCTCGCGATGCAACAGGCCGATGCCGGCTCGGCAACGCCACCGCGACCGATCGACGACTGGGGCGATGCGGCGCCGGCCGCTGGCCGCGCGGGTGAACCACAGACTGCCGGCTTGTTGAGCTTCCTCGACCCGAGGCAGGCCCTGCGCCTGTTCTCGGTGTACCAGATGAAGGACCGCGCCGGCGTCGTCGGCGCGCACGGCGTCGCAGCGCTGATGCGCGACCTGTTGGCGGCCGTCGCATCGGCGCGCGTGCACGCCGTCGGCCACAGCTACGGTTGCAAGGTGATGCTGTCCGCCGTCTGTGCGCCGCCACCTCTGCAGCGGCCGCTGAACTCGATGCTGCTACTGCAACCGGCGGTTTCTCACCTGTGCTTTGCTGAGCTGATTCCCCGCAGCGGCAAGGCCGGCGGCTACCGCGCTGCCTTCGAGCGCGTGCAGGGTCCCATTTTCAGTACCTACAGCGGCAAGGACTTCGCGCTGCACAACACCTTTCACCTCGCGCTGCGCCGCGACAGCGACCTCGGCGAGCAGGACATCGGTATCGCTGCAGATACCGACACCACCGCCGGCAAGCCGCCGAGCAACTTCGCTGCGCTCGGCGGCTATGGCCCGCGCCGCGCCGGCCAGCGCCTGATCGACCCGCTGCCGGCAGCCGGCATGGCCTACCCGGCCTTTGGCGTCGGCGAGGCGGTGATCGGCCTCGATGGCTCGCAAGGTCTGATCGGGTCGCACGGCGACATCACGAGCCCCGCCACCGCTTGGGCGCTGCACCGCCTGATGGCGCGCTGAAACGACCGTTCAGACATGGCCGTCAAGATCGCCACCGAGAACGGCCTGGTCACGCTGCGCGTGCGCGTGCGGCCGCGCGAGCGCGGCATCACGGCCGAACTGCAGCTCGTCAGCTACCTCGGCGGCAGCATGCAAGAGCTTTCGGCGTGGTGGCTCAACAGCACGGAGCTGGGCCTGCCGACGCGGCTGAACCCGCATTGGGTGCCGACCCGGTCGCTGCCGCCCGACGTGACCAACGGGCTGCGCGCTGCGCTCGACGACCTGGGACTCGCTCCCGGGCTGCCGTTGTGGCTGCACCTGGTACAACCGTACGGCTTTCTCGGCGCCCTGGATTGGGAAGCTGCACTCGTGCCCGCGCTCGGCCGGCCGCTCCTGAGACTGCCCGACTTTCTCGAGCGCCAACGCGAAAACCGCGCCATGCTCGACGTGGCTCTGGTGTGCAGCGAGCCGGTTTCGGAGCCGCGATTGAACCCGCCGCAGGTGCTGCAGGACGTCGTCGCTGCCGTGCTCGCGGGCTCGCGTCGGCCTCGCACGACGATCCACATCTTTCCCGACGAGGCGTACCACGACGCATTGCGCAACGCTTTCGCGCCCGAGCCACGCGTTGCCGTGCACGACCCGCAAGGCGCACAAGCGCATGGTGTGTTGCCACGCGGCGGTGTGCCGGCCGACGAGGTGGGAGAACTGCAGAGCCCGTGGCTCAAGTGGATGCGCGATTCAATGAAGGGGCACAGTCTGGACGCGGTGCACTTCGTCTGCCACGGTTTCGTCGCCGACCAGCGGCCGGCGCTCGCGCTGGCGGAGTCGCCGTTGTCGAATCGCGACCGTCGCGATGCGCGCTATGTCGGCGTCGGCGAGTTGGCGGCCTTCCTCACGCAGGTGGGCGCGTGGAGTGCGGTCTTCAGCAGCCCGCCGGGCAACTACTCTGAAGCCGGGCTGCGGCTGCTGGCCGACACACTGGCGCAGACGCGGCCCGGGCCGGTGCTCTACCACACGCTCGGCGCGCCCGGTCCCGACCCGGCGCTGCAGTCGATGTACGATTTTCTGTATGCACCAGTGCCGTCGCCGGTGCCTTGGCAGGAGCGCTGGTTCACCTATTGCCAGCCAGCGTTGATCGACACGCTGGCATCGCCGAGCCGGGCCGCGCCGGCCGCGGCGGCCCTGGATGCGAACAGCAGCCTGTTCGAGAGCGTGTCGGCCGCGCCGCGCGGGACACGCGGCCAGGCCGCATCGCCGCCAGCGCCCGCCGAAGCGCCGAGTTGGGTGTCGGCTGCGCAGCGGTACGTCGAACAGCAGTCGCTGCAGCTTCAGCGCGACAACCGCAGTGATGACGACGACGCGACGAGCCGTGTGTCGAACGAGGTCGAGCGCACGCTGGCCAAGCTGCAGTCGATCGTCGGTGGCATCGCCAAAGGCACCCTGAAGTGATCCGCTCGGTGCTGCTGATCAGCGAACGCGACGGCCAGCTCGCTGCCAGCGTCGAGAACGCCGAGCCGCCACTGCCGCCCAACTTCGACGAGCGGATCGCCTTCGGCTACCCCAGCGGCGGCTTGCCGCCGCTGGGCGACGGGCTGCAGTACGGCGGTACGCTGGTGCAGGGCCTGCGCAATCACCCGGCAGTAGCGGCGCTTCTAGATCGCGCCTTCGGCGCAGCCAATACACATCCGCACACATTAGCGCTGTTGTTGCGCGCCGGAGAGGGCAGGCAGATCCGCTGGGAGGCGTTGCGTGACGATCAAGGCCGGTTCGTCGCGCTCGACGGTCGGTGCCCGATCGGCCGCGTCACACGCCGGCTGAGCGGCGCACCGAACGCGGCGCACGCCTTCGAGCCGCCGCTGCGCATCGTGGCCTACCTCTCGGGCATCGGCCTTGACATGCAGGCCGAATGGGATGCGATTGCCGCGGCGCTCGACCAGGCGCACGCCAACGGCCTGCCGGTCCAAGCGACTGTGCACATCGGCCCGGCCGCACTTCGCGACCAGGCGCGCGCCGAGTGCGAGGCCGGCGCGCACCCCGCGATTACCGTGGGCGCCATGCCAGAGGCGGCGTTCGAACTGGAACAACAGATCCAGCGCGTGCGGCCACACGTGTTGCACTTCTTTTGCCACGGCCAGGGTGGCATGGGCGCGTCGTTTCTCGAACTGGCGACGGCGCAGGACCACGCGCTCAACCGCCCGGGCAGCGTGGTCCTCGATACCGATACTCTGGCGGGCATGGGCGCGCTGCGCGACGCGTGGCTGGTGGTGCTCAACTGCTGCGAAGGCGCGCAGGGCGACGTCGAGATCGAGTCGATGGCCGAACGGCTGGTGGCGCAGACCGGCACGCGCGCGATCGGCATGCTCGAGCCGGTGGCGTCCGGCGAGGCCAGCCGCTTCAGCGCCGCGCTGTACCCGGAGCTGTTCCGGCTTTTCGACGGCGTGCTGCGCATGCCGCCGGGCGCGCTGCCGCAGTACGTAGACCTGACGCCGGCGTTGAGCGTGCCGCGGCGCGCGCTGCGCGAATTGAACCCGCCGTTGCGCCCCGGTGCGCGCTGGACGCTGCCGGTGCTGTACCAGGATCTGCAACTGCTCCAAGTGGTGCGCGGTGCGGGCGCGGCAGGAATCGGTGCGGCCGCGCCCGCTGCGGCGCCTGCTGTTCCCGGACCTGCCGCAGGTGCTGCAGCAGTCGCGCCAGCGGCAGCCGTGAGCGCTGACGATTGGCGCGTGCTGCGCGCCAAGGCCGAAACCGTGGCCGGCCTGCTCGCCGCACTGCCGCCGGACACGCCCGATTCGGCGCGCGAGCGCATGCTGGCGCTGCTCGACGAAGCGCCGGCGGTGCCCGTGGCACTGCGGCCCGATCGTTGGGGCCGCTTCGGTCAGGGCGGCTGAAGGCGCAGCCGCATCATGGCCACCACGCCTGCGGCCTTCAGTATCGCTGCCGAGTTGCGGCTCAACGCCTGGACCGGCCAGGCCAGTCCCGCCGACACGATGGCGGCGGCACAAACCGCCGCGTGGGCAATGCAGCGCCACAGCGACGGCGCCGGGCTCGACGCCGCAGCCGCTGCGCCGTTGGAAGTGCAGCCCTGGAACTGGCAGCACCCGCAGGTCGGCTGGGGCCTGGTGCTGGCCGACGACCCGACCTTGCAGCCCGCGGTGCGTGCGGGCGTTGACGACGCGCCCGAGCCGATTCGCCGACTGTGGAATGCCCGTCCAGGCTCGCCGGTGTTGCGCTGGAGCGCCGCCGACGGCAACGAAGTCCTGCTGCGCTACGACGCCAACGGCAGTGTCAAGAAGTGCTCGCTCGTCAGCGAATACGGCACGGCCGCGGACCGCGTCCCGCGCTTC
This sequence comes from uncultured beta proteobacterium, assembly GCA_963706685.1. GTDB lineage: Bacteria > Pseudomonadota > Gammaproteobacteria > Burkholderiales > Burkholderiaceae_C > CADEEN01. Next base: position 901,037 of record CAVPMY010000005.1, on the reverse strand, counting down.
CTGCTCATCGCCGCTTCGCCGCAGAAGGTGCCGTGGTCGTTCCAGTATGCGGCCAACCTGCGCCGCTATGTCGGCCGACTCGACGGACCTGAAGACGGGCTCGGCCGCTATGTCGATGCGCTGCTCGCCGACTGGCCGGGCAGTGCGCGCGACGTGCGTGCCCCGCTGGTCTGGAGCGTCGATCACGGCCACGACGACATCACCTGGCTGATGGACCAGGCGATCTCGCGCAAGCTGTTCGATGCTTACGCCAACGATGGCGACGCCGACTTTCCGCGCCGCATCGGCCTGTTCGGCGCCGAGGCGACGGCTGCGCGCCTTCTGGCCGAGCTGTCGGCCAGGAAACCCGCGCTCGTCGTCACCACCAGTCACGGCATGACCGGCCCGTTGCAAGATGCGGCATTGACGCGGGCGCAGCTCGGCGTGCCGGTGGACCACGCGCGCCAGGTGCTCGATCTCGACACGCTCGTCGCCGCCTGGCAGCCCGATGGCGCGGTCTGGTATTCGCACGCCTGCTGCGCCGCCGGCAGCGACACGCGTTCGCAGTACGAGGGCTTGTTCGAGACGACGGGCGAAGTGATGCGCACGCTCGACGGCGTCGCGGCTGCCTGCGGTGCGCGCGTTGCGCCGCTGCCGCAGCGACTGCTCGGCCACGCCAAGCCGCTGGCTGCATTCATCGGCCATGTCGAGCCGACGTTCAACTGGACGCTGCGCGACCCGCGCACCGGTCAGCCGTTGGCGCACCCGGTGCGGCAGGCGCTGTACGACGGCCTGTTCGCGGCCGGCGGCGGTCGCCCGGTCGGCTGGGCGCTGTCGCGCATATTCGATGACGCGGCGACGCTGCTCGGTCTGTGGGCGCAGGCCGTACGCAACTTCAACAAGGGTCTGCCAGGTGCACTCGACTCGGCACTCGTCAATCAAGTGACCGCACTTGACCGCCAGCACACTGTGTTGCTCGGCTGCCCGACAGTGACACTTCCTGCGCTCTCGACTTCGCTGCGCTGAGCGAACCTTCGATATGCGCCGCGAGAGGTTCTCCACCCAGTCGTTGTCGAATTGATACCTTGAACGTCGGCCCCGCGGCCACGTCTTGCGGCGCGCTCTGTGCGCATCCCGTTGGCGTCGCTCGATAGGAGTCATCCAAGCCTGGTGAGGCAGCGCAGATTAAGGATCGAGGACCGTGCAGGCGCGAACGATCGGTTCTTAGTCGGCTGGCAGGCTTGCTTGCGGAGTGGGGCTCGTGGGCGTGGGCAGAAAGCGAACTGTCGAACTTCACTTCCGGCCAGAAGCGGACGATTCAATCCGCCGACCAAACCGGACGGCCAAACGGCGTAGCAGTTCTTGGTCGCACAGCGCGCGCTCGTCTGCTCTGATGGGCAGCCGATTGACACACTGCCCGATGAGTTGGCAACAACGTGGCGAAGGTGGCGAGGTCAGTGAAGCGGTAGAGTGCTTCCCGCGCACACCACTCGGAGTCGCCGCGCATGACCAAAAGAGTCCTTGCTCAGCCCGCAACGGGCTGGAGCGGCACCAACGACCAGATTCGCTTCTGCACCAGCAGCGACAGCGTGCGCATCGCATTTGCCACCTGCGGCACCGGCCCACCTGTCGTCAAGGCGGCAAACTGGCTCACGCACATCGAGTTCGACCGCGCCAGCCCGGTATGGCGTCACTGGATCGATGAGCTTTCCCTTGGCCATGCACTGGTTCGCTACGACAAGCGCGGATGTGGGCTGTCCGATTGGGATGCCAGCGACTTCTCCGTCGACGCCTGGGAGACCGCCACACTCTGGAAGCGCCCGCCACGCCGGAACGGCTGCACCGGGACGAACTCGTTGGTCTCGTTTAGCCCACAACAGATGCCGGATATACGACTGCAGGCTCAACCCTTCGTGCACTTCACAGATCGATCAGTCGCTGGCGAGTCCATATACGAAGGTTAAGTCGTGATGTCGACCATTTGGGAGCCCACCATGAAGTTCATGATTCCGGTCAAGTCCAACCCTGATCTCGAAGCTCGTGTGGAAACCATGAGCGACGCGCAGATGAAGCAGCAGATGGCCGCCATGGGGGTCTTCAACGAAGAGCTCAGGAAGGCCGGCGTCATGAAAGACTGCGACGGCCTGCGTCCGAGCCGTGAGGCAAAGCGGGTGCGTTTCGATGGCAAGTCGCGCGCCGTCGTCGATGGCCCGTTCACGGGAGAGCTCGTCGCCGGCTATTGGCTCTGGGAGGTGCCATCCATCGAAGAGGCAGTGGGAGTCCCGTCATGACACCCGCCAGGACCGCATACATACCACACAGCGAAGCGTTTCGCCCAACCCAGAAAGGAAATCACCATGCCTTACGTCCAAGGTTTCGTGCTGGCTGTGCCCACGGCGAGCAAGCAGGCGTTCATCGACCACGCCACCAAGGCCAACGCGGTTTTCATTGAGCATGGCGCTACGCGCGTGCGCGAATGTTGGGGCGACGACGTGAAGGACGGCAAACAGACCGACTTCAAGCGCGCCGTCGAAGCAAAAGCCGACGAGACGGTCTGCTTCTCCTGGATCGAGTGGCCCGACAAGGCCACGCACGACGCCGCAGTAGCGAAGATGGACCAGATGATGAAGGACCCCCGCATGGACCCCAAACAGAACCCGATGCCGTTCGACGGCAAGCGGATGATCTACGGCGGCTTCATGCCGGTGGTTTCGCTAGGCACCGACTGAGCGCTTGGCCGGCGATGCAAGCATGCGGCGTGGGCGCGCAACGAGCTGATACCCAATTCGCGAATATGGAGCAACGGCATGACACCTACCAGTCGCTCACGTCGAGCAATCGTATCGGCCGGAGTCGGTCTCGCCGCGTTCGGACCAGCCATGGGGGCCACGTGAATGAGAGCCGAACCACTGCAAGACATCGAAAGCGATTTGCAGTGAGAAGTCCGCACTGGTTTTGCACCCGGCATGGTGGGTGTGGTCGCGCGCGGCAGCGAGGCCCGATTCATGCCGGTCGGACGCATGTCGATCGACGGCCCGCCGATGAGGCGCGACAGCATCTTCCGCATCGCCTCGATGAGCAAGCCCATCACCGCCGCGGCAGTGATGATGCTGGTCGGGACGGCGAGCTGCGCCTGGATGAACCGGTGGAGCGTTTGCTGCCCGAACTCGCGAACCGCCGCGTGCTGCGGCGGCGGGACAGCCCGGTCGACGACACCGTACCCGCGAAGCGCTCGATTACGGTCGAGGATCTGCTCACCTTCCGCCTCGGTTGGGGCCTGTTTCTCGATCCTCCTGGAACGTTGACGGTCCAGCAGGGCATCGTCGGTTTCGGCCCGCCCGACCCGGCGATGTGACCGCCGCGCCCGGGTGATGACCACAGTTGCCGTCGCACCCGACGCGGCCTTCCGCTGTTCACCGAACAGATGACTGTGGTGGCGGCTCGGCCGCCGCTGTCGCGTCGCGCCGGGCGACCGCGGGCTGATGGCGATAGAGCCAGGCGTCGGCAGGCGGGTGTTCGAGTCCTGACGCGACCACCACGGTGAAACCGAGCATCCGCCGTGGAACATGCTCGACCTGGTGCCCGAGGGCCGCGGTATCGACTGGTATGAGCAGTTGCCGCTGGCCGGCGAGACCACCGTATCGGTGATGTCGTCGGCTCCGCCAGGCTACGCGCCGAAGTGAAGAGCGCGCGGTTCACTTGGGCGACGGTCGGCGATCTTGCGCAACAGCGCGCAGAGTTCGCGCGCGGCCGGTTCGACCTCGTCGTCGCGCACGGTGCCGATGCCCAGATGCAGCCCGTTGAGCCGCGTGGCGAGGCACAGTCGCGACACCGGCGTCGCCACGATGCCGGCCTCGAGCAGCGCAGCGCTGACGACGACATCGTCGATGCGTTCGTCGAGCCCGACACACAGTTGCATTCCGCCTTGCGGCTGCGGCACGGTCAGCCACTGTGCGCCCTCGGCCCGCAGGACCGAGGCGAGGCGCGCGATGCGTTGCGCGTAACGCGGCAACATCGCGCGAATGTGCCGGCGCAGGCCGCCGTCGGCCATGAAGTCGGCGAGCGCGAGCTGCACGTGCACCGGCACAGCCGCGCCGGTAATCGTCGCGATCGTCGTTGCCAGCTCGACGAAGCGCGGCGGCACGATCAGGTAGGCGACATGCAGCCCCGGCGCGAGCGGCTTCGAAAACGTGCCGACGTAGTGCACGCTGCCGCGCCGGTCGAGCCCCTGCAGGCTGGCGATCGGCAGGTCGCGGTAGCGGAACTCGCTGTCGTAGTCGTCCTCGACGATATTGGCGCCGACGCGGTGCGCCGTTTCAAGCAGTTCGAGGCGCCGCCGCAAGCTCATCGTGACGCCGGTCGGGGACTGGTGCGACGGCGTGACATAGATCAGCTTGGGCCGCGCTCGCACCGCACGCGGCGCCATGCCCTCGGCATCGACCGGTACCGGCACGATGCGCGCGCGGTGTGCATGCAGCAACGCACGTATGCCGTAGTAGCCCGGGTCTTCGATCCACGCGTTGTCGCCTGGGCCGAGGCTGAGCCGCGCGACGATGTCGAAGGCGGCGCGCGCCGAGGGCAACACGATCACCTGTTCGGCGCGCGCCTGCACGTGTCGCGCCTGCCCGGCGTGGCGTAGGATTTCCGCACGCAGACTGCCGACGCCACAGTAGCTCGCGTAGCTGAGGTCGTGGCTGGCGGGGTGGCGCGCGCGCCGCGCAACGTGCGAGGCCCATTCGCGCGACGGGAACGCGGCGATGTCGGGCAATCCGACGCGAAATGCGCGCAAGCCCGCCGGCCGTGCCGGATCGTCATTCGTCCATTGGGAAAGCGTGACCTGCGCGGCCTCGGCACTGGCCGCGCCACGCGGCATCGCGCTGCCAAGCCAGCGCGCCTCGAGTGCGGCCACACGCGTGGCCGCACCCTGGTGCATCTCCAGATAGCCCTCGGCGCGCAATTGATCTAGCGCCTCCACCACCGTGCTGCGCGCGATGCCCAGCGCTGCGGCCAGTGAACGCGTCGACGGCAGCGCGCTTCCCGATGCCAGCCGCCCGGCCATCACCGCATCGCGCAGTTGCCGGTACAGCTGCCCGCGCAAGGTCGTGCGGTCTCGATCGAGCCGAAGGTGCGCGTGCGCGAACATCGCGGCCAACTGGTCTGCCATGAGTCGAAGAACTGGAGCTTTCTAGCAGACCGATCGTAGGCGAGAGTGGAGTCATCGTCAAAGCATAGACAGGAGCAGCAACATGGAACTCACGACACGCCTTCCCGGTTTGCCACTCGCACTCTTGGACGCGCTGGTGCCCGCCCTGAACAAGCGCCTCGGCGCCTGCCCGAGCAGCATCGAGCGCCCCGGACTCGGCAATGACCGCCTCCTGCACGATATCGGCATCCCTTCGTTCGGCATGCTGAACGAACCGGAACGCCGCTATGCGGCGGACTTGTTCGCGCGCTACGGCAAGCTGGACTGATGCGCGTCGCCAGCCGTGGTGAGCGAAAATATGATGCTCATGGCGTAGGAAGCAATCGAATGCCCGAGCACTCTGCAACCGTCACTTGGGAACGCCGCGAGTCGGCCTTCGTCGACAACCAATACAGCCGAGGCCATCGTTGGCTGTTCGACGGCGGGATCGAGGTCGCGGCTTCTTCCTCGCCATCGGTCATCCCGCAGCGGCCGGAACTTGCCGGCGCCGATCCACGAACTCCGACCTTCACCGGAGACATGCCATGAATCAAACGAAGCAACACGTTACCGCAGCGACATCGCTGGGCGAAGACGGGCTGTGGGTACCAGAGGGGCCTGGCAAGTGGTCTCGGCCGCTGCGCTTCCTATCGGCCGGTCGTGGCTGGGTCGAACTCATGCGGCTCGATCCGGGCGTGAAGCTGGGAATTCATCGGCACACCGGCGAAGTTCATGCGTTCAACCTCCAAGGCCAACGCAAGCTGCACACGGGTGAGGTTGTTGGGCCAGGCGAATACGTGCACGAGTCGGCCGGCAACGTCGATTGGTGGGAAGCCGTCGGCGACGAAACGCTCATCGTCTACGTGGTGGTCATGGGCGAGGTCGAATACATCGGGGCGCACGGCGTGGTCGAACGCCGAATCACAACGGCCGATCGCATCGCGGACTATCGCCGGCACGGGAAGGAGATGGGGGTCGAATTGCCAGATTTGGTCGAGCCGGGAACGCCGACCTCCTGAGTACCTGCCCGGAGGCGGTACCGGGGCGATAGGTCCAGCTAGGGAACTGATCGGAGTCATGGCAGAAAAGATCTCACCCCGACTAGCCGCAATTGTCGAAGCGCTTCCACTTCGTCCGGGAATGCGCGTTCTAGAGATTGGTTGTGGCCCTGGAGTCGCAGCCCGCGCTGTTGTGCGCCGCATCGGCAAGGGACACGTACTTGCCATTGACCGTTCTGCCAAAGCCATTGGCCAAGCCACAGCGGGCTCCGGTGCGGAGATCGCGTCAGGGCAACTTGAGTTTCGCTGTGTTTCCGTCGAGGATTTTGTCTTGGCCAAGGGCGAGCAACCTTATGATTTCGCGTTCGCAGTGCGGGTCGGTGCGCTGGACGGTAGGCACCCGACTGCGGGTCGCACAGCTGTTGATCGGCTACGGCAGGCGCTTGTTAAGGGCGGCCGTTTGTTTATTGACGGCAATCCGCTCAAAGAGGTCCCACTTGGCGGGGCCTAACAATTTATTCAAGCCGAACTTGCTTCGCAAGTCGGCTTGAACGGCAGCTTCCAGACGTCGAATTTGCGTCAGCCTGATACAACAACGGGATGCGTCGACCATCCGATCGTTCTCTCGGCTGCTTGAAGCCGTCACCGAAATCGCACATGAATCATCGGTTGCCCGAAAGCCGCGTCGACGCGTTCAAGCTGCCGGTTGAACTCGCTGGGCAAACTGCGACCACCGCGGCGGATCGCGCGAAACGCAGCGGTCACGAAGTGCCCTTTGTGTCGGCCATCGCAGGCCCAGCTATGAGGTCGAATTGACTCGCCTGGCCTTCGCCAGCTCGATGAATTCGCGTGTCTTCTTCGGCGGCTCCCCTTGTCCGGGCCACGCGGCATAGAGCGTCACACGCGGCAGCTTGACGCTTGGCAAAACGCGCACGAGCCGGCCGGCATCGACCTCGGTTTGCAGCACAAAGTGCGGCGCGGCGAACAGACCCATTCCTGCCAGAGCGAACGCGCGGCCTCCAGAGGTGCTGGACGTGCTAATCGTGCGCTGCAGGCGCACGGACTGCTTCGCATCCCGCGTCTGCAGCGTCCAGGGATGGGGGATGGGCGTAAAGGCGATCCAAGCATGCGAGGCCAGATCCGCCAGACGCCCAGGCGTACCGCGCTCCCGCAGGTACTGCGGCGCGGCCACGCACCAAACGTCGAACATCGCGAGGTTCACCGCCCGCAATGAAGAGTCGCGCCGGCCCGTCGTGCGCAGACTCAGGTCCAGCCCTTCGGCGACGAGGTCCAGCAGCCGGTCGCTCGGTCGATATTCGACGTGCATGCCGGGATGGTGCCTCACGTACTCAGCAACCACGGGAGCTACCCAGCTGGCGGTGTCTTCTGCAGAGGTGAGTCGCAGCGTTCCTGTCAGTTGTGCGGCTTGTTGCCGGGTTCGCTCCGTCAGGCGCCGAGCCTGTTCCAACAGGGCCCGCGCGTCGTCGCGCAATGCCGTGCCGGCTTCCGTCAAAGTAAGACTGCGCGTCGTGCGAAGCAGCAATTGAACGCCCAGCTCTCGTTCGAGAGCGGCGACATGTTGGCTCGCCGCGGACTTGGTGATGGCCAGATGGTCTGCGGCACGCGTAAAGCTGCCCGCAGCGCACACGCTGATGAAGACCTCCAGGCGTACCAAATTCATTTGTCCAGTATCACTGAACAATATGTTCTGGACAAGACACTTGTTCGAGATCAGTTCGAGGGGCACGATGTGCGCATCCCCACCAACCTCATCGAAGGAATCGCCATGTACGTATTGCTCGGATCGAACGGCCAGATCACGTCCAAACTCGCCGCGTTGCTGCGGGCTGCCGGCCATCCCGTGCGCGTCGTGGGCCGCAGTGCCGACACTCTGGCACCGCTCGCCAAGACCGGTGCGGAAGTCGCCGTGGGTGACATCGCGGACGCCGCTTTCCTCGAGCGCGCCTTCGCCGGCGCGCGCGGCGCCTACACGATGATTCCTCCGTGCTACGCGGAGGACGACATGCGCGCAGCGCAGGATCGCATTGGCGCAGCCATTGCGCGAGCGCTGTCCCAGGTGCCGGTCCCACGCGTCGTGAACCTGTCCAGCATCGGAGCGGAGCTGTCGCGCGGCACCGGTCCGGTCGAGGCCTTGCACGCCCAGGAACAGCGGCTTTCGGCTGTGCGCAGCATCGACCTGTTGCACCTGCGGCCAGGCTCGTTCATGCAGAACCTGTTGCCCGCCGCGGCCGCGGTGGCAGCGGCCGGCGTCCTCCCTGGCTTGGAGGACCCGGACGCCGCAATCCCTATGGTCTCCACCGGGGACATCGCGACCATTGCTGCGCGCGAGCTGGCGACGCCTCAACGCCGCGGGGTCTTGCTGCTGCACGCGCCCAGGCACATCACCATGCGTGAAGCAGGCGCCGCGCTTGGTACGGCGATCGGCGACCCCGGCCTGGCCTACGTGCAGTCCACGCCGGCCGAGGGGAAGGCGGAGTTGCGCGCGCACGGCTTCTCGGAAAGTGCCGCTGACCAGATCGAAGTGCTCGCCCGCTGGCTGTCTACTTCGCCACTTGGCTCGGCGCGCGTGGCGCCTGTCGAAGTGCAGCCGACAACGATCGAAGTATTCGCGCGCGAGCAGTTTGAGCCTGCGTATGCCCGACTCGCGGTGGGAGTGGCTTGAAGTCAGCCGTTCTGTCGCACTGATCCCGCGAACGGCGGCTGTCAGGCGAGCAATCTGAGCCTCCGGCCGACAGGAATGGGTCGGAAGCGCAGGTTGACCGTCGGCTGCGCGGACATCGCGCCAGCGCTGCCTCGGGGAATCGTTCGATGATCGAACGCTGAAGCGATCGTTCGGGCCGATTGGCGCCGCCTCCCCGTGGCGTCAGGGCGCAAACAACGTTCCCTTCGGAGCTGCGCACCATGCCCGTCTACCGAGGGAACTTGGCAGGCATGTCTTTACAGTGAACAGTCATCGTGAGCTTTCGGCCATGAGGGCACCGTAGAAGACTGCTCGGTGAATGTCAGCAACCTGGGCCGAACCGGTCACTGATTCCGCCGCACTAGTCGACAGTCCTCGACCCGTTACAGCCGTTCGCCACTTCGGCCAATACGACAACAGTGCAGCGTGAGGAGTCAGTCGCCGCCGGCGGGCGTACTCACGGTATCCGCCATCAAGCCGACGTTTGGCTTTGCCACTGGCGCTGGCCCGAGCGGCAGCTTTGCGAGGTTCAGCTGAACTCGGGTTGCGGGAGCCGGGCGATCTCGCTACTCCGACGACTCCTTTCCTCCCCGCGCGACCTGGCGGTACCGACCCTGAAGCGACATATGTCGACCGGATCTCGTCCCAGCAGAGCCGCCGGTCGAGCGCAAACAAAGCCCCCCTGGAGGAGGCCGCGCAGCTGCGGGCACACGTCAGCGGGTAGCCCCCGGACATGTAGCCAATCCTCCGGACGCTGGCGCGCTCGTCTGGTGACGCTTGATGTCGAACCTACCGCGAGCCGTTGACACGTGCTGTCGTCTGGGATGACGATCAGACTGGCCGCTAGTCGTTTCTCCTGCGGGATCGGACGCCATGGAACCCACAACCATTGTCGGAGAGATTCTGCGCCAGGCTCCAACCGTCGGGGCCGCGCGCGCCGCGCTCGACGTCCTGATCCAGCTTGCGCAAGCGGGCGACCTTGCGGCGGCACGCACACTCGGCAGTGCGCTAGCTCACAAACTCGGCCGTGCCGACGCGGCGGCGGCGATCGAAGCCCTGCCCGCGCTGTGCGACGCGATGCAGGCAGAGCAGATTCCTCCGCTCCTGCGGCTTTACCTTATCGCTTTTGTGCCGCGTGAAATCGCATCGCGCTTTGACGCGGCGCTGGCCCTCACGTCCGGACTGGGCGACGCGGACCTCTACCGCCACTTCCAGCGCTTGGTCAGGCGTGACAACGTGGTGCAACACGAGGTGTTGAAGGCGTATTGCGTCGCCGCGTTCGTGCGGACGGTGTCGATCACCGGCGACGTAGCCCCCGCCGGCTCGATGGCGCGTGGGGCCTGGCAGGTCGTGCTCGACCGCATCCTCGGCGCATGCCGCGTCGTGTCCGGCGCCAACGCCGACACCACGTTCTCGATCGGCCGCGAACTGATTCTCGGCATGAACGCCGACGGCTTGGCAGGCGTCCTCTTTCACGAACTCGGCCATCACACCGCCGACATCGCGCGGGCATTCGGCGGCGGATCGGCCCGTGACACGTCGGCTCCGACCGTGGAGGATCTGCTCGCACTGCAGGACCTGCTGCCACCGGCGATCCGCAAGGCGCTTGCGCCCAACGCCGGCCGGCAGGATCCCGTGCGGCAGGGTGTCATCAGCATGCTCTTCAGTCTCGACCAGGCGGAGCGGGGTCCGTTCCTGCGGGGGTCGCTGACACTGATGGGCGCGCCCATTCCACTCGGGACGGCAGTGCTGTGGACCACGCTTCTGATCGATCTCTTCGGCGTCAGCACCACCGACGTCGCGGTCGCGTACTCGCCGCGCGGCATCTTTCACTTCGGCATTGCCAAGCCCATCGATCCTGGCACGATCGCCTGGCCGAGCGACGCCGACGCGGCCAAGGTGCGGCTCGCCGCGCTGCCCGCCACCGCAGACGCCTGGCTTGCCGCACTGGCCGAGAAGGGCATGGTCGATGCCGACCCGGCGTCGATCGCCGTGACGCTGGGCCTGCAGGACGCGCGGCCGCGCATCTTCGCGGTCACGGCCGAGGCGGTGCACGACATGCAAGCCTGCGAACAGACACTCGGCAAGTCGCTCGAACTCACGACGGAGCAAGCGGAGCAGGCGATGGGCAGTGCCGTGCGCTACGCGTATCCGCCCTTGATCAAGGCGCTGCTGGATCTGGGCGTGCGACCCGAGCGTCATCTGCGCGGCTTGGGATCGAGCTTCTGCGTGGCCCAGGTACCGAACCAGCAAGCCAAGGTGTTCGCGGGTCCGAACGTCCCGCGCATCGCTGCGGTGTTGCCGTGGCTAAGAAAGGAAGGCGTCGACCTCGACGCGCCGCTGGGCGAAGACGGAAACACGCTCCTGCACGATGCCGTACAACAGGAAGGCACCAGCGTCGCGGTGCTGCTTGCCGCGGGCGCGGATCCCGACCGCCCCAACGCCGAGGGCAACACCGCGCTGCACGTAGCAATCGGGGGCGCCAATACCGACGGCGTGACGCAACTGCTCGCCGCCGGCGCATCGCACGATCGCCGCAACACCAAGGGCGAGACGCCCCTCGCGCTTGCCGCCGCCCTCGACGATCTGAGCGCGATCGATCAATTGCTGCAGCTTGGCGCCGATCCCGATGCGCGCGACGCCAATGCGGCCACGCCCTTGATGTCGGCGGCCAGTGGCGGCGTGGTCGAGCGGCTGTTCAAGGTGGGTGCCGATGCCGACGCGGTCGATCATGCCGGCCGCTCGGCGCTCATGGTTGCGGCCGGGTGGGCGCGGGGCGACGTCGTTCGCGCGCTGCTGGCAGCGGGCGTGGATGCGAATCGTGCCGACGAGTTGGGGTCCACGGCGTTGCACTTCGCCGCGGGCTGCCGGCGCGGCACCGCGCCGGAGTGTCTCACCGCACTATTGGACGCCGGCGCCGACATCGACGAAGAGACGCGCGGCGGCACCACGCCGTTGATGCTTGCGGCGCACTGGGGCCATGTCGCCAGCGTGCAAACGCTGTTGTCGCACGGCGCCGATCCCAACGCCCGCGACGTGGCCGGCAACACGCCGCTGCTGCACGCCATGGACCCGGCGCGGCAACGGTCGCGCAGCTTCTCCGCCAGCGCCGACACGGCGGCGATCGCGCGTGCGCTGGTCGGCGGCAGCGCCGACGTGAACGGCCAGAACGCCGAGGGAATGGCCGCGCTGCATCTCGCGGCGCGCGGTGTCACGTCGGACCTGCTCGCCGTGCTGCTCGAACTTGGTGCGGCGGTCGATCCCCGCACCCGCGACGGCCATACCCCGCTGATGTTCGCGGTGGCCCAAGGGCACATGCAGATGGCGCGGACACTGATCGACGCGGGCGCCGACGTCAATGCGCGCGACGCGCAGGGCAACACGCCGTTGCACTATGCCACGCGCAGCCTCGCGGAAGACGCGCCCGACACGGCCGGCGAGATCGGCGCGCTGCTGCGCGCGCGGGACGCCATCGAATGAGTACGGCGCTGGCGGAACAACGCATCGAGGCCGCGACCGCGTCGCGCGCCGAGACACTCGACCTGCGCGGCCTCGGGTTGAAGGAGCTTCCGCCACGGCTCGCGGAGATGACGTGGCTGCGGGCTGTCGAGCTCGGCAGTAATCGACTGATGGCACTTCCGGAGTCGTTGTTCCGGCTGCGCGCGCTGCGGCGCCTCGGCCTGGGTAACAACCGCATCGACACACTGGCAGAGGGCGTGGAGGCGCTGCGGGAACTGGTCTCGCTCGACCTTTCCGAAAACCGCCTGCGGGTCGTGCCGCATTGGATCGGATCGCTGGCGCGGCTGCGCGAAATCTCGGTCTTCGCCAACCGGCTGGTCGAGGTGTCGGTTGCGCTCTTCGCCATCAAGAGCCTGGAGCGACTGGATGTGTCGATGAACCAGCTCGCGGGCCTGCCGTCACTCATGGACTGCCGATTGAGCCGGCTGCAGGCGTTCGATGCCAGCGACAACCGGTTGACCACGTTGCCCGCCGGCTTGTTTCGCTTGCGCGGACTGAGGACCCTGGACCTAGCGAACAACCGCCTGGCGTCGATCGACGGCCTTGCCGGCCTCGCTCTGCTGGAGGACCTCGACGTTTCGCGCAACGAACTGCGCTCGGTGATGTCCGCGCTACGCACGTTGCCGCGGCTGAGGCGGGTCGACGTGTCGTTCAATCCAATTACCCACGAGGAGCTCGCTGAGACGTCGCGCTACGAAGAACGGCGCGCGAACACCGCCGCAGCGGTGGAACAACGGGTCACTGGCGGCGAATCGCAGGGAGAAGACGCGCACTACTTCGACCAGGCGCCGTACAACTTCAACTTCGACCTTGCCGTCGGCAACGCGTCCGTGCCCCAACTGGTCGACCTCTACTACAAGCGGATCGGCGGGCACGATATCGTGCTGCGGCGTGCCGACGGCGACCTGCTCAACCTGGGCAACGTCAGCCGCACCAAGGCCCTGGAGTTCGCGCGCGCCGCGCAGGTCGACGGCGAGCCGGTACGGTTGCGCGTCGGTCCCGCGCGCGGCGACGAGCAGATGCAGGCGCGGCAGGACTTCGTTGTCGACGCGCTCACGCGCCTCGACGATGCGCGCATAGTGGCGCCCGGCGCCACCGCGCAGATCGACGCGCCGGTGCGGCCGCGCCACAACGCGTTGCTGCAATGGTCGGATCGCGCACCGCCGGCCGAGGCGGTCGGCCGCAAGGTGAGCGTTGGTTTCGCGCCGATCGACGAGCCGGCCCGGCCCTTGCCCGAGGAGCGTGCGTTGCCGTGCGATGCGTGGGTCTGGCTGTGGTTCACGGTGGGTACCGGCGCGACCGTCGCCGGTGCCATCGGCGGTGGGCAGGCGCTGGCCCTTGGGTTGCTCGACCAGGCCGAACTCGACGTTGCCGTTTTCGCGAATCGCGACGGCTTCGAGGTCGAGAACGCATCGGGCACGGTGATGCTGGCCGGGCCCAAGTGCATCGTACTGCGGCCGGCCGATGTGCCCGAGGGCCTCGACGCTGACTTGCTGCAACACCGGCTGTACTTCCGGGTGCGGACACCGGCCGCGCCGGTGCGCGAGCAACTGCGGGTTCATCTTTACCACCGCGGACTGCTGGTGCAGGCGCTGAACATCCTGGCGCAGGTCGGCGCCGCCGCCGACGTCGATCAGGCCGGCATGCCCATCACGATTTCGACCGACTACACGCTGAGCGCGACACTCGACGAGCGGCAGCTCTGTGCGCTCGGCGACCATACCTTGAGCATCTTCGCCAACCAGTCGCCGGAAGCGCAGGCCGGCTTCCGTTTCTATGGGGCCGACGGCACCGTGGCTGGCAGCGCGACCATCGAGGCGGTCAAGATCGGCGCCTTGCTCGAAAAAGCGCGCAAGGCGTTGCGCGCGGTGTCCTGGGGCAGCGCCAACGCGTACGACCTGCGCGAGCACAACTATCGCTATGAACCGACGGGAGCGAAGCCGGACCTGAAGGCCGATCTGGTGCTGCTGGCCAAGTGCGGCTTCGAAATCTGGGACGTGCTGGCGAAGAGCTTTGCCGGCGACGGTGGCGCGCGCGAGCTGGAAGCCGCCATGCGGCGGCCGGGAACGGTGCAACTGGGCTTGAAGGAGTCGTCGGCCAATCTGCTGCCGCTCGCCATCCTCTACGACCGGCCAATCGAGACGCAACTGAAGAATCTCGATGCGTTCTCGCTGTGCGGCGCATACTGGGAAGGACCAGCTTGCCTGGAGGGCCGCTGCCCCAACCACGACAACGAGCGCATTGTGTGCCCGGCCGGCTTCTGGGGCTTTCGGCACGCGATCGGCGTGCCGATCGGTGCCGCGCAACTCGATGCAACGGCCGACGTCGGCGCCGCGCCGCTGCGCCTTTTCGCCTCCGCCTACGCCGGCAAGTTTCCGCTGCGCGACGACCACCTGGCCAAGTTACAGAAGGCAGTCGGCGCGGCCTTCTTCGACAAGGCGCTGACCTGCGACGGCACCGTCAAGCGCATGCAGCAAGGCGGCTTCCAGTTGCTGTACTTCTACTGCCACGGCGGCGTGGAGGATGCGGTGCCGTTCGTGGTTGTGGGGCCCGACGACGAGGATCCGAACCAAATCGCGCGCGCGACGCTGCGCGCGCGCGCCATCGAATGGACCGCGCCGCGCTCGCTGGTCTTCATCAACGGCTGCCACACCACGGCCATGGAGCCGGAGCAGGCCATCGACCTCGTGAACGGATTCGTCGAGACGGCGCGTGCGTCGGGCGTTATCGGCACCGAGGTCACGGTGTTCGAGCCCTTGGCGACGCGAATGGGCGAACTGTTCGTTGAGCACCTCTTCGCTGGCGCGAACGTGGGCACCGCGCTGCGCGATGCGCGGCGCGCGCTGCTTCTCGGCGACCGGCCCAATCCGCTGGGGCTCGTGTACATTCCTTTCGCGTTGGCAACCCTCAAGGTGAAGTGAGGCACAGGAATGGGTATCTGCATCGATCAATCGACCAAGTTCCTCAAGGGTCTCGGCTACAACGTCGTGCGCCTGCCGCGGCAGGGAATCGCCCCGCTGCAGTTGATCGGCGTGCAGAACGGCGACGCGCAGTACCTCGGCGATCTGAGCGGGCTCGTCCTCGCCGGCGGTGGGGCGCTGCCGACCCTGCGTCCGAACGAACGCGCCGGCGACGTCAACGGCCAGCGCTCGAGCGAACTGTCGGCGGCCATCGGCGTGAACATCCTGGCCGCGATCGTCGGCAGCATGGGTGGTAACCTGGGCATCAAGGCCTACTACAAGTCGGCCAAGACGGTCACGTTCGAGTACACCGACGTGACGGGCGATGCCGTGGCGCCGCTGGACGTCGGCCAGTACCTGCGTGGCGCCCAGATCGACGTCGAGAACCCCATCATCGAGCAATATGTGCTGGGCAACGGCCGGCTATATCTGATCACCCGCACGCTGAAGTCGACCAAGTTCCGCACCGTGGTGACCCGCTCCGATGGCGGCTCGGTGGCCGCCGAGATCCCGGAGATCCAGAAGGTGGTCGGCGGCAACATCGAGGTGAAGGCCGACAGCAAGGATTCCACCGGAGTCACGTACGAAGGCAAGGTGCCGCTGGTCTTCGGGTTCCAATGCCTGGACGTCGGCGTTTACGACGGCGTGTTGACGCTGGAAAACACGACAGCCGGCTCCATCGCGATGGATGGCAAGAGCAAGGATAAGCTCCCCATCCTCGCCCCGGAGGGGCTCCTTAACGTGCGCTAGTGAAGGCAAACCGGACGATTGCACCGCGCACGTTTCGATGACCGCTGTTCGCCAGAGCTGTCATCCGACTGCAGAGCTCGGCTGACTCACACCAGTCTCAAGCAGTCTCTTGAACCGCGCCGTTTGAGGCCGATCCGCAACGCCATCATTCCACCTTGGGCAGACGACGAGCGTTTGCAGTCGCTGCCTACTCGGTGCGCTATCGCGCGCCGGACCCGGCCAAGCTGTCGCCCCGCCCAACCCGGTAAGAACGATGCCCGATAGCGCCTCGCGCCGGCGGCAACCGACTTCGCTGCTACCCTGCCGACCGATGCAAGCGCATCAGACCATCCCGCCGCGCGCACTCGTCCTGCTCGTCATCCTCACGTTGGTCTGGGGCACCAACTGGCCGCTCTTTCCGCTGGCCGTGCGCGAGGTCTCGGTGTGGACGTTTCGCGCCGTGTCGGTGGGCATCGCTGGCGCCGTATTGCTGCTGGTGGCGCGGCTGCGTGGGCAGTCGCTGGTCATCGAGCGGCGCCACTGGCGCACGGTCGGCGCGGCGGCCTGCTGCTATCTGGTGGTGTGGAACATCGCCAGTACCTATTCGGCCATCCTGATCCCGTCGGGGCAATCGGCGATGCTTGGCTTCACGATGCCGCTGTGGTCGGCGTTGATCGCCTGGGCCGTGCTCGGCCAGCGGCTCGGCGCCCGCATGCTGCTGGCCATCGCGCTCGGTGCCGCGGCCGTGCTGCTGCTGATGGCGCGCAGCATCGAGGCCTACGCCCAGGCCCCGCTGGGCTTCGCGCTCGGCCTGCTGGCCGGCCTGGGCTGGGCGGTCGGCACGCTGATCCTCAAGCACAAGCGAATCGACGTGCCGGCCACGGTGCTGACCGGCTGGCAGTTGCTGATCACGGCCGTGCCGATCACCGTCGGTGCCTTGATCCTCGGCGACGGCCACTGGTTCGTGCCGTCGTGGCAATCGATCGCCGTCATCGGCTACATCGCGTTGGTGCCGATGAGTATCGGCAACGTCAGCTGGTTCGCGATCGTCGGCCTGCTGCCTGCCAACGTGGCCGGGCTGTCGTCGATCATGGTGCCGGTGGTGGCGATGGTGTCCGGCGCGATCGTTCATGGTGAGCCGCTCGGGCCGCTGCAGTGGGTGGCCATGGTCTGTTGCGCGGCCGCACTGTCGCTGGCGCTGATCAGGCCGGCACGCCAGTCCGCCTCATGAGCGGGCAATCCTCCACCGGCGCGGCGCTGCCGGGCACCTCTATACCCCGCCAATCCGCCTTCTCATCAACAACCACGCCGCCGGCACGACGAACATCGACAGCAGCGGCGCCGTCACCATGCCGCCGATCATCGGTGCGGCGATGCGGCTCATGACTTCGCTGCCGGTGCCGCCGCCCCACAGGATCGGCAGCAGGCCGGCGAGGATCACGGCCACCGTCATCGCTTTCGGCCGCACGCGCAGCACGGCGCCGTCGCGGATCGCGTTGAGCAACGATTCCGCTCGGCCGTCCCAGGCCTGCTTCAGGTAGAGCAGCATGATGACGCCGAACTCGGCGGCGACGCCGGCCAGCGCGATGAAGCCGACCGCGCTGGCCACCGAGAAGTCGTGGTCGAGCATCCACAGCAGCCAGACGCCGCCGACGAGCGCGAAGGGCAGCGTGGCCATGATCAGCACCGCCTCGTCGATGCGGCGGAAGGTCAGGTACAGCAGCACGAAGATGATCATCAGCGTGAACGGCACGACGAGCTTCAACTGTGCTGCGGCGCGCTCGAGGTATTCGAACTGCCCCGACCAGGCCACCGACACGCCGGCCGGCAGCGCCACCCGGTCGGCGACCACGCGCTGCATCTCGCGCACGGTGGACGCCAGGTCGCGGTTGCGCACATCGACATAGACCCAGCCGGCGAGGCGCGCGTTTTCACTGCGCAGCATCGGCGGGCCGTCGCTGATGCGCAGCGCGGCGACGTCGCCGAGCACGAGGCGCGCGCCGCGCTCGCTGACGATGGGCAGGCGCTTCAGCTTGTCGAGCGAATCGCGCAGCTCGCGCGGGTAGCGCACCGAGATCGGAAAGCGCTGTGCGCCCTCGACCGTCTCACCGATGTTCTCGCCGCCGATGGCCGAGCTGACGACCGACTGCACGTCGGCGATGTTCATGCCGAAGCGCGCCGCGGCTTCGCGCCGGATGTCGATGTCGATGTAGCGGCCGCCGGTCAAGCGCTCGGCAAGCGCGCTGGCCACGCCCGGCACGCCTTTGACGGCCTGTTCGATCGCCGCCGTCGCGCGGTCGATCGTCGCCAGGTCCGGCCCGGCGACCTTGATGCCGACGGCGCTCTTGATGCCGGTGGCCAGCATGTCGATGCGGTTCCTGATCGGCGGCACCCAGATGTTGGTCAGTCCCGGCACGCGCACCGTGCGGTCGAGTTCGTCAATCAGCATCTCGGGCGTCAACCCCGGCCGCCACTGGTCGCGCGGCTTGAACTGGATCGTCGTCTCGAACATCTCCAGCGGCGCCGGGTCGGTGGCGGTCTCGGCGCGGCCGGCCTTGCCGTGCACGCTTTTCACTTCAGGCAGCGTGCGGATCAGGCGGTCGGTCTGCTGCAGCAATTCGGCGGCCTTGCCGGCCGACAGACCCGGCAGCGCGCTCGGCATGTAGAGCACATCGCCTTCGTCGAGCGGCGGCATGAACTCGGCGCCCAGTCGCAGCAGCGGCCACAGGCTGATCACGAGCAGCAGTGCGGCGAACAGCAGCGTCGCTTTCGGCCAGCGCAGCACGGCGTTGAGCAGCGGCCGGTAGACCGCGATCAAGCCGCGGTTGATCGGGTTGCTGCGCTCGTCGGGGATGCGGCCGCGCACGAGGTAGCCCATCAGCACCGGGATCAGCGTCACCGCCAGCCCGGCGGCTGCCGCCATCGCGTAGGTCTTGGTGAAGGCCAGCGGCGCGAATAGCCGCCCTTCCTGCGCCTGCAGGGTGAACACCGGCACGAAGGACAGCGTGATGATGAGCAGCGAGAAGAACAGGGCCGGGCCGACCTCCACCGCGGCGTCGCCAACGACGCGCCAGCGCGGCTCGCCCTGCAGCGTCTCGCCGGGATGCGCATGCGACCACTGCTCGAGCTTCTTGTGCGCGTTCTCGATCATCACCACCGCCGCGTCGACCATCGCGCCGATGGCGATCGCAATGCCGCCGAGCGACATGATGTTGGCGGCCACGCCCTGGTGCTTCATGACGATGAAAGCGATCAGCACGCCCAGCGGCAGCGAGACGATGGCGACGAACGCCGAGCGCAGGTGCAGCAGGAACAGCGCGCAGACCAGCGCGACGACGACGAACTCCTCGGCCAGCTTGTTGCGCAGGTTGGCCACAGCGCGCTCGATCAGCCCCGAGCGGTCGTAGGTGGTGACGATCTCCACGCCCGGCGGCAGGCCGGGTTTGAGCGCTTCGAGCTTGGCCTTGACCGCGGCAATGGTGGTCAGCGCGTTCTCGCCCGAGCGCATCACGATCACGCCGCCGGTGGTCTCGCCCTCGCCATCGAGCTCGCCGATGCCGCGCCGCATCTCGGGGCCGATCTGGATGCGCGCCACGTCGCCCAGGCGCACCGAGACGCCGGCGTTGGTGGTCACCAGCGGCACGGCGCGAAAGTCGTCGAGCGTCTTCAGGTAGCCCGAAGCGCGCACCATGTACTCGGCCTCGCCGAGTTCGAGCACCGCGCCGCCGGCTTCCTGGTTGGCGCGCCGGATGGCGTCGATGACGCGGTTGTGCGACAGGCCGTAGGCGGCCAGCCGGTCGGGGTCGAGCAGCACCTGGTACTGGCGCACCATGCCGCCGACGCTGGCGACTTCGGCCACGCCTTCGACCGTCTTCAACTCGAAGCGCAGGAACCAGTCCTGCAGCGCGCGCAGCTGGCCGGCGTCGAGCTTGCCGCTGCGATCAACGAGTGCGTACTGGAATATCCAGCCGACGCCGGTGGCGTCGGGCCCGATCGCCGGCTTGGCATTGGCCGGCAAGCGCGAGGTCACCTGGTTCAGCACTTCGACGACACGCGAGCGCGCCCAGTACAGGTCGGTGCCGTCGGCGAACAGCACATAGACGAACGAGTCGCCGAAGAACGAGTAGCCGCGCACCGTCTTCGCGCCGGGCACCGAGAGCATGGTGGTCGCCAGCGGGTAGGTCACCTGGTCTTCGACCAGCCGCGGCGCCTGGCCCGGCCACGGCGTGCGGATGATGACCTGCACGTCCGACAGGTCGGGCAGCGCATCGACGGGGGTGCGCATCAGCGAGACCACACCCCAGGCGCTGACCATCGCCGTGGCCAGCAGCACGAGCACGCGGTTGGCGATCGACCAGCGGATCAGCCGCGCGATCACGGCCGGGCTCCGCTGGCCGCGGCGGGGTTGCTCGCGCTGTTGAGCCGCGCCTCGACCGCTTTCAGACTCGCTTCGGAATCGATCAGGAACTGCGCCGAGACGACGACCCGCTGGCCGAGCTGCAACCCCTGCAAGATCGCCGTCTGGCCGCCGCTCTCGATGCCGGTCTGCACTTCGACCGGGCGGAACTTGCCGTCGCCCTCGGCCACCATGACCAGTGCGCGCGTGCCGGTGCGGATCACCGCGTCGCTCGGCACGAGCAGCAGCTTGGCGGCCTGCAGGTCGACGAAGTTCATCAGCACCGTCATGCCGGGCACCAGCTGTGCGCCGCGGTTGACGAACTCGACGCGCGCCTTGATGGTTCGTGTCGCCGGGTTGACGTCGGGCAGCAGCGCCTGCACGCGGCCCGCTGAACTGCAGCCCCGGCAGCGCCGGGCTCGTCGCGCGCACCGGCGTGCCGCGCTTGAGCAGCGCGGCCTGGCTTTCCGGCACTTCGGCCTGTGCCCACACGGTGCCGGTGCCGGTGATGCGCACCAGCGCCGCGCCGGCATTCACGGCCATGCCTTCGCGCACCATGACCTCGTCGATCACGCCGCCGATCGGTGCACGCACGGTGGTGCGCGCCTGCACGCGGCCGCTGCGCTCGACCTCGACGATCTGCGCCTCGACCATGCCGGCGAGCAGCATGCGCTGCCGCGCGGCATCGATCAGCGGCGCCATGCCGGCGGCGTTGGAGCGGCGCAGCGCCAGGAACTCTTCCTGCGCCGCCACCCAATCGGGCACGAACAATTCGGCCACCGGCGCGCCGGCGGCGATGCGGTCGAACTGCGCTCGCGCGTGGAGTTCTTCGACGACACCGGCGGCGCGCGCCGGCACCACGGCCTGGTCGCGCTCGTTCCAGGCGATGGCGCCAATGGCGCTGACGGTCGGCGCCAACGTGCCTTCGGTGACCACCGCCGTCGCCAGGCCGAGGTTCTGCTGGATGCGCGGGCTGACGCTGACCGTGCCGGCGTCTGCGCTGCCTTGCCCACCCGCATATTGCGGCACCAGCATCATGTCCATGAACGGCGACTTGGCCGGCGCGTCGAAGCGTTTGCCGGGCACCATCGGGTCGTGGTAGTAGAGCACCGCACGGCCAGTGGCCGGGTCGACATCGCCGGCCTTCAGGCCCTGCTCGATGTGGCGCCGCGTCGCCGCTTCGCCTTGCGGGATGGTCCACGCCGACGGGTCGGCCGATGCGGCCGACGTTGCCGCCGGCATCGAGGCCATGTTCCAGCCGCGGTTCATGCCGAAGAAGTAGGCGCCGATGGCGGTGCCGGCGAGTGCGGCGACAACGGCAGCCGCGAGCAAGGTGTTGTTGCGCGTGCTGCGGTTCATGGCGTGACTCCGGAGAACAGGGCGTTGATCTGCGCCCAGGCGCGCGCGGCCTCGGTGTCCTGCTGCAGGCGCTCGATCTGCGCGCCGAGCTCGGCGCGGCGCGCTTCGAACAGCGCGGCCAGCGTGCCGCTGCCGGCGCGGTAGGCGGCGAGCGCCAGGCGCGCGCGCTCGGCGGCCAGCGGCAGCAGTTCGCGCTCGTGCAGCGCGCCGCGTTCGAGCGCACTGCGCCACAACGCTTGCAGCGCGGCCCAGCGCTCGCGCTGTTCGCGTCGCGCGTCTTCCTGCTCGGCACGCACGCGTTCGAGCGCGGCGTGGCGCGCCGCGACCTCGCGGTCCTGCCGCTCGGCGCGCGAAGTCGTCAGCGGCACCGAGAAAGTCAGGCTGAGCATGTTCGAGTACTGCGGCCCGCGCTGGCCGAACATCAGCTTCGGCGCTCCAGTCGCCGTGGCGCTCGCTGCGCGCGGTGGCCACGTCGGCCTCGGCGCGCGAGACTTCGCGGCCGAGCGTGGCCAGCAGCGGCGTCGTCTCGAGGCCGGCTTCGCCGGCACGGGCTGCCGCCAGCCGGCTCACGTCGGGCCGTTCACCCAGGGCCCAGCGCGCGGCCTCGGCGCCGACATAGCGCTCCAACGTGGCCTGGGCCTGCGCGATGCGTGCCTTGACGCCGAAGAGGCGGTCGTCGAGCGTCACCACCTCGCTGCGTGCGGCCAGCGCCTCGACCGCGCTGCCGCGGCCGCCGCGGTAGGCGGCGTCGACGGCTTCGACCAGCAACCGCGCCTCGTCGCGCTGGCGCTCGATCAGGGCTTGCAGGCGTTCGAGGTCATGGCGCTCCAGCCACGCCAGCGCAGCCGCCTGCTGCGATGCGGCCTGGCGCTCGTCGCGCTGCGCCTCGGCGACGGCGGCCTCGGCCTCGAAGCCGGCAGCGCGTGCGCGGCGCTTGTCCTGGCGCGTGAACTCGCGCGCGATGCCGATGTTGCGCATGGTCATGAAGTCGCGCGTCAGGCTGAAGCGCTCGGGGCCGTCGGCCGGCAGGTTGACCACGCCCAGGCGCAGCATCGGGTCGGGCAACTGCGCCGCGGCCACCGCGCGCTCGCGCGCCGCGCGGGCGGCGGCGTCCTGCGCGCGCAGCGCGGGAGCCTGATCGGCGGCGCGGCGCAACGCATCGTCGAAGTCCAGTCGTGGCGTCTGCGCTGCGCTGGCCGCACTGAACAGGCTGAAGACAAGGGCCAGCAGCGCATGCTGGCGAATCGAGGATCGTGGCATGTGGGAGCTCCAGGGAAGACGGCCGTCGACAACGGCAGGCTGTACGCGCAGCATGAGGCGGCCGCGCGCGTCGGGCCTCAGCCCGTCAATCCCTGAAGCGACCGAGTGCGATCCAAAGCGGCGGCGGGCGCGTGCGCGGTGGCGCGCGGCGTCCGGCGTGGTGGCGGCGCCGCATCGGCAGCGGCAACCCCATCAGCACCAGGGCGTGTACTGGCGCGGCAGCAGCGAAGTCGATCGCCGGGCGCTTGCTGTCGAACCCTTGTCGATCACCCTGCATGAAGGCTTTGCACAGCGCCGGCGACTCGCGATCCATCTGCTCGCACGGCGTCTGGGCCGAGGCCGCCGCGCTGCTCGCCAGTTGCGGGCAGCGGTAGAAGGCCAGCGCCGCCTGCGCACACAGCAGAGCGCTCAGCGCCAACACCACAACGCCCAGGCGAGAGCGGCGCAGCACGCCAAATACGGCAATGGCCGGCGGGGTCTTCATGACTCGTGGTGCGAAGCTGCCAGATCGCGCGCCGCCGGTCCGAGGCGGTGCAGGCCCGCGAACAGCGCGCAGGTTGCCGCCAGCGCCGCGAAGGCGCAGGGCGCCCACGGCGCCCATTGCCAGGCCAGCCAGAGCGTGGCCGGCGCGCCGAGCGCCGCTGCCGCGTGCAGCCGGGTGACGTCGCGCCAGGCCAGTCCGCCGATCGCCACCACAGGCACCAGCAGGGGCGCCAGCGCCAGGCCCAGCGGCGCCTGGGCAGTGACCGGCCACCAGCCGAGATAGACACTGCCGGTGTGGGCGGCGAGCAGGCCGCCGGCAACCAGCAGCACTGCACCGCCGAGCAGGCATTGCAGCCAGGCATGGGCACGGTCGGGGCTGGCATCGAACCGCGAGCGCAGATGCGCGCCGAGCAGCAGCACACCGGCGGCGAGCAGCGTGCAATCGCGCAGGGCCGCGCCGGCGGCCAGCAGGACGGATGCGCGCGCGGCGTCGTTCATGGCGTGTTCGATCGGCAGGCTGGCGATCAGGGGGCCTTGACGACCTGCGTGACGACGATCTTGCCGTTTTCCTGTTCGGCCGAGAACGTGACCTTGTCGCCGACGGCCAGGCCGTCGAGCTGCTTGGCGTCCTTGATGCGAAAGACCATCGTCATCGGTGGCATGTCGAGGTTCTTGATCTCGCCGTGCTTCAACGTGATCTTGCCCTGTGCCTTGTCGATCTTCTTGATTTCGCCGGCCGATTCGGTGGCGGTTTCCGCGGCGAGCGCGGCGCCGGCAAAGAGCAGCGATGCCAGGACCGTGGTGATGCGGTTCATGAGTGGGTTTCCTTGCTGGGTTGATATCAGGCGTGACTGGAAAAGACGCTGTGGCTGCCGTCCTTCCTCACCAGCAGCACGTCGTAGCGGTCGCGCTGGCCGCCGTAGGCCGGGCCGTCCATGCCTGGCGAGCCGATCGGCATGCCCGGCACCGCCAGGCCCGCGGCGCCGACCGGCCGCTGCGCCAGCAGCCGCGCGATGTCTGCGGCCGGCACATGGCCTTCGATGGCGTAACCGCCGACCAGCGCGGTGTGGCAGGCGCCGAGCGCCAGCGGGATGCCCAGGCGTTGGCGCATCGCGGTGTTGCCGCTGTCGTTGGCCTTGACGGCAAAGCCGTTGGCTTGCAGGTGCGCCATCCAGTCCTTGCAGCAGCCGCAGGCCGGGTCTTTCCAGACCTCGACCAGGAGCCCGTCGGGCTTTGAGCAGGCGGCCAGCGGGGCGAGCAGCGCCGTCCCAAGCAGTCGTCGTCGATACGTGTTCATGAATCAGCTCCTGACAATGATGCGGCCTTTCATGCCGGCCTGGAAATGCCCGGCAATCAGGCAGGCGAACTCGAACTCGCCGGCGCGGTTGAAGGTCCAGACGATGCGCCCCCTGGCGCCCGGTGCCACATGCGCCATGTAGGGCTCGTCGTGTTCCATGTTGGGGAATTTCGCCATCAGCGCGGCATGCGCGTCGAGGTCCCTGGCGGTGCCGATCACCATTTCGTGCAGCAGCTGGCCGTTGTTGCGGATGTCGAAGTGCACGGTCTCGCCGAGCTTGACCAAGATCACGTCCGGCATGAATCGCATGGCGTCGCTCATGTCGAAGACGATGGTGCGCTGGGCTGCCTTGGGTTCGGCGGCGATGCCCCACGGTTTTTGCTCCTTGCGCACCGGTTCGTCGCTGGCGGCATGTTCTTTCTGGCCATGCGCCATCACGGCAGCGGGCACCAGCGCGGCGGCGGCGATGAGGGTTCTGCGATGCATCGGGATCTCCTGATTCAGTGATGGTTGTGGCCTTGCGGCTTGCGCACGGTGACTTCGAGAGTCGTCTTCGCCGCCGGTTGGGATGGAGCTTGCGCCGGCGGTCGCGGTGCGGCGGCCATGTCGCCCTGCCATGGCGCGGCCACCGTGCCCGGCGGGTGCTGGAACCAGCCCGGATCCTTGTAGTCGCCGGGCTGTTGTTCCTTGCGCACCTTGACGACGCTGAACATGCCGCCCATCTCGACGCTGCCGAACGGGCCTTCGCCGGTCATCATCGGCGCGGTGTTGTCGGGCAGCGGCATTTCCATCTCGGCCATGTCGGCCATGCCACGCTCGCTCATCGCCATGTAGTCGGGCACGAGGTGGGTGATCTGCCTGACGACGCCGCGGTGGTCGACGCCGATCATCGTCGGCACGTCATGGCCCATCGCGTTCATCGTGTGGTGGCTCTTGTGGCAATGGAAGGCCCAGTCGCCTTCCTCGTCGGCGACGAACTCGATCTGCCGCATCTGGCCGACGGCGATGTCGGTCGTGACCTCGGGCCAGCGTGAGCCACGGGGCGTCGGTCCGCCGTCGGTGCCGGTGACGGTGAACTCGTGGCCGTGCAGATGGATCGGGTGATTGGTCATCGTCAGGTTGCCGATGCGGATGCGCACCTTGTCGTTCTTCCTCACCACCAGCGGGTCGATGCCGGGAAAGATGCGGCTGTTCCAGCTCCAGAGGTTGAAGTCGAGCATGGTCATGATCTTCGGCGTCGCGCTGCCGGGCTCGATGTCATACGCATTGAGCAGGAAGCAGAAGTCGCGCTGGGTCTCGTCGATCAGCGCATGCTTTTGCTTCGGATGCGTGACCCAGAAACCCATCATGCCCATCGCCATCTGCACCATCTCGTCGGCATGCGGGTGGTACATGAAGGTGCCGGGACGACGAGCGACGAACTCATAGACGAAGGTCTTGCCCGGCTGGATGCCGGGTTGCGTCAGCCCGGTCACGCCGTCCATGCCGTTGGGCAGGCGTTGGCCGTGCCAATGGATGCTGGTGTGTTCGGGCAGGCGGTTGGTGACGAACAGGCGCACGCGGTCGCCTTCGACGACCTCGATCGTCGGCCCCGGGCTCTGGCCGTTGTAGCCCCACAGGTGGGCCTTGAAGCCGGGCGACATTTCGCGCACCACCGGTTCGGCGACGAGGTGGAACTCCTTGACGCCGTTGTTCATGCGCCAGGGGCAGGTCCAGCCGTTGAGCGTGACCACCGGGTTGTAGGGCCGGCCGCTGTCGGGCACCAGCGGCGGCATGGTGTCGGCCGTGGTCTGGATCACCGGCTCGGGCAATGCGGCCAGCGCCGCCTTGCTGACGGCGCTGGCCGAGGCGGCCAGCGCAGAGGCGCCGAGAAAATTGCGTCTTGAAACCATGATCTGTTGCTTCCGTGTTCGCCGCGTCAGTGCGCTGCGTCGCCGGCGGCCATCGGCGCGGCGGACGTGGAGGACATCGGCGTCAATGCGGGCTTGCCGATCAGGGCCATGTCGAGATCGGCCTCGGCCAGCCAGAAGTCGCGCTGCGCAGCGATCGCGGCGTTGACGCTGGCAATCTGCAGGCGCGCGTCGGCAAGCAATTCGAAGACGCCGATCAGCATGGCGTTGTAGCGCAGCACGTTCTCTTCCTGGATCTTCTGGCGCAGCGGCACGATCTCGTCGCGGTGGTGCTTGGCGATGTCGTAGGCGGTGCGGTAGGCACCGTAGGCTTCGCGCACTTCGGAACGTGCGTCGATCGCGGTCTGCTCGGCACGCAGCAGCGCCTGCTGCTGCTCATGCCCGGCCTGTGCGGCCAGCGCGCCGCCGTCGAACAGCGGCAGCGTGAAGCCCAACTCCCAGCCGCGCTTGGTCGGCGCATCGTTGGCGGTGTTGTGCTGCAGGCCGAGTTCCAGGCCATCGATGAACGGCGACGCGCGCGCCAGGCCGAGCTGCGACGCGCTGGCCTGCGCCGCCAGCCGCGCGCCCTGGACATCGAGCCGCTGGGCCAGCGCCATGCGCTCGACGTCCGGCAAGTCCCTGGGTTGCGCTGGCAGGTCGGGCAGCCGCTCGGCCAGCCGGAAGCCGGTCTGCGAACCCCACAGGCCGAGCGAGCGTGTGAGGCGTTCGCGCGCCGCGCGCTCGGCCTGCTCGGCGCGGGCCACCCCAAGCACGGCGTCGCTGTAGAAGGCCTGCTCGCGCGCGCGTTGCAAGGCGCTGAAGTTGCCGACCTGCGCCATGCGGCGGGCGAGTTCGGCGCTGGCCTCGGCGGCGCGCATGACTTGATGCGCATAGCGCGCGCCTTCCTGCGCGGCCACGGCCTGTACCCAGGCCTTGCGCGCGTCGGCACCCTGTTCGAGCACGCGCAGCGCGACCGCGCCTTGCGTGGCCTCGAAACGGCGCTGCGCCGCCTGGCGCAGCCACGGCATGGCGATCAGGCGCGCCAGGCTGAAATGAAAGCTGCGCTCGATCTCGCGCCCGTCGCCGGCTTTGAACTTGCCAAACGAGAAGCCGGGATTGGGCAGGCGCGAAGCCTGCACCAGTTCGGCTTCGCTGATGCCGAGTTCGTGAAGGCTGGCCTGCAGGCCGCGGTGGTTGAGCAGCGCGATCTGCACCGCGGCATCGGCGGTCAGCGGCTGGCCCAGCAACTCGTCGACGCGGGCATCGATGCGGTCGCGATCGGCCGCGCTGCGCGCCCAGATGATCTGCTTGTCGGCCAGGCGCTGTTGCGCGGCCTGCTGTGCCGGGCCCAGGCCGCCATCGGCACTGAAACCGGCGCAGCCGGCGAGCGCGGCGGCTGCGGCCAGGACCATGAGGGTCGTGAGGTTCATGCGCGCCTCAATGACGATGTCCAGCCGGCGGCGTGGCCGGCCGTGAGGCCCGTGGTGCCGGTGAAGGCGCGGGCGCCGAGGCGGCAGGCGCAGGGCTCGATGCTGCCGGCGTGGAACCCGATGCCGCGGGCGCGTTGGCTTCACGTGCATACGCGCGCCAACCGCCGATGCGCTCGACGGCCTCGTTGGCCTCGCGCCAGCCCACGGCGGGCGATTCAGCGGCCAGCGGCTTGTAGCCTGCGAACGCCGAGCGGTAGGTCAGCGGCGCGACGGCCGTATTGGCATTGCCCGGATCGGATCGCGGTTCGGTTCGCGTCGGGCCTTGTGCCCGTGCCGCAGCCGGCAGCAGCAGGGCTGCAAACAGGACAGAGAAGATGTGGTGCATGGCGTCTCGCAACAGCAAGCGATGAACAGGCGCGGCGAAATCGCCGCAACATCGATTGGAGGCAGGCGACGCCGCGCGCTCGGCGCGGCGGTCCGCTCAGGCGAGGAAGGTTCGAGGCGGCCGGAACAGGCCGTCGGGCGCACGCGGCTGGAGCGGCGTGGCCGTGGCTGCGCGCGGCAGTGTCGCCGGCAGCGTGGGCAGCGAGATGCCGGCAAATGAGCCCTGGGCCATCGAGACGTGGCACAGGTCGCACATGGCGCAGGCGTGCGAGCCGTCAGTGGTCGCAGCGATCTCGTCGTTCGTCGAGTCAGCCGCTGCACCGTGGCAGGGCGCGGCCGGGGCCGCGTGGTCAGCGGGCGCCATGATCGCGTTGGCGGCGCTGGTGGCCTTGACGCCTGCCATGGCTACCGGCGCCACGGCCGCCGCCAAGCCGCGGATCGGCAAAAGCGCGATCGCGAGCCAGAGCAGTGCAGTCGTCAGGCGGCGGGACAGTGGCAACATGAGGGCGCAAGGATAGCCGGACTGGCGTCGGAATGCAGGCGGCGGCATTTGGTTCCTCACGTGGCCGCAGATCCGGCGCGTCTTCCTACAATTCGTGTCATTGCTCACAGCGGACCCGCCACCATGACCACTGCCCACCAAGCCGTTGACGTGAGCCGGATCGCGCCGCGCGAAAAGGCCGAGATCCTGTCGCACGCGCTGCCCTACATCCGCAAGTTCCATGGCAAGACGCTGGTCATCAAGTACGGCGGCAATGCGATGACCGACCCATCGTTGCAGCAGGACTTCGCCGAAGACGTGGTGCTGCTGAAGCTGGTCGGCATGAATCCGATCGTCGTCCACGGCGGCGGGCCGCAGATCGATGAAGCGCTGACGCGGCTGGGCAAGAAGGGCACGTTCATTCAGGGCATGCGCGTCACCGATGCCGAGACGATGGAGGTGGTGGAGTGGGTGCTGGCCGGGCAGGTGCAGCAGGACATCGTCGGCCTGATCAACTCGGTGGGCGGCAAGGCGGTCGGTTTGACGGGCCGCGATGGCGGCCTGATCCGAGCCCAGAAACTGAAGATGGCCGACAAGGACGACCCGACGAAGATGCACGATGTCGGTCAGGTCGGCGAGATCACCGGCATCGATCCGAGTGTGGTCAAGGCGCTGCAGGACGACCAGTTCATCCCCGTCATCAGCCCGATCGGCTTCGGCGACGACAACGAGAGCTACAACATCAACGCCGATCTGGTGGCAAGCAAACTCGCCACCGTGCTGCGCGCCGAGAAGCTGATGCTGTTGACCAACACGCCGGGCGTGCTCGACAAGCAAGGCCAGCTGCTCACCGACCTGACCGCGCGCCGCATCGACGAGCTGTTTGCCGACGGCACGATCTCGGGCGGCATGCTGCCCAAGATCGCCGGTGCGCTCGATGCCGCCAAGAGCGGCGTCAACGCGGTGCACATCATCGACGGCCGCGTGCCGCATGCGATGCTGCTGGAGATCCTGACCGATCAGGCGTATGGGACGATGATTCGATCTCACTGAGATCGAATCATCGCCGTCAGTGCCGAGCCTGTCGAAGCATGATCCGGTCGCATGGGGCGCGCTCGGCAAACCGATCGCCGCCGTCACAATGACGTGATGCGGCCTCCTCGCGTCTGGCTCTTCGACCTCGACAACACACTGCACAACGCGGCGCTGGCGTCGTTTCCGGGCATCGACGAGGGCATGACCGCCTACATCGAGCGCACGTTGAAGCTGCCGCGTCTCGAGGCCGCCGCGTTGCGTGAGCATTACCTGCGCCGCTATGGCGCGACGCTGCTCGGCCTGGTGCGGCACCACGGCATCAACGCCGTGCACTTCCTGCACGACACGCATCGGCTGCCCGAACTCGAGTCGCTCGCCCATGGGCATCCGCATGACTTCGCGGCGCTCGACCGCCTACCCGGCCGCAAATACATCCTGACCAATGCGCCGCGTGCCTACGCCCTGCGTGTGCTGACGGCGCTGGGCGCCGCGCACCACTTCGACGGCGTGCTGGCGATCGAGGACATGGCGATGTTCGGCAACCTGCGGCCCAAGCCCGATGCGCGCATGCTGCGCTGGATCGCCGCGCGCTTGAAAGTCCCGCCGTCGCGCTGCGTGCTCGTCGAGGACACCTTGCAGCACCAGAAGTCGGCGTTTTCCATCGGCATGGCCACCGCCTGGATGCAGCGCTGGGCGCGCAAGGCCCTGAAAAAAGGTGCCATACCTCACCCATCAACCCCGAAAGTTGGTGTTTACCTGCACCGCAGGCCCACATACGTGTGTGCCAGAATCTTTTCGCTGAGGGAACTGAGAAGACGCGTGCTGTGAATGAACTGATAGAAGAGCCGGACGCCGAGGACAGTGCTGCGGCCAACGCCAAGCCGGCGAAGACGCGCAAGCGTCCCAAGCCCGGTGAGCGGCGCGTGCAGATTCTGCAAACGCTGGCGCAGATGTTGGAACAGCCGGGCGCCGAACGCATCACCACCGCTGCGCTGGCGGCCAAGCTGTCGGTCAGCGAAGCCGCGTTGTACCGACACTTCGCAAGCAAGGCGCAGATGTTCGAGGGCCTGATCGAGTTCATCGAATCGAGCGTGTTCACGCTGGTCAACCAGATCGTCGAGCGTGAGCCGGCCGGCGCCCAGCAGGCCGGCAAGATCGTCGCCGTGGTGTTGGGCTTCGGCGAGAAGAATCCGGGCATGGTTCGCGTGATGGTGGGCGACGCCCTGGTCTTCGAGCATGAGCGCTTGATCGCGCGCATGAACCAGTTCTTCGACCGCGTGGAGTCGCAACTGCGGCAATGTCTGCGCGAGGCGGCCGAAGCCAGCGGTTCGGCACAACCGACCGTGGAAAGCAATGCCCAGGCCTCGGCGCTGACGGCATTCACCGTCGGCCGCTTGCAGCGCTATGCGCGCTCGGGCTTCAAGCGCAGCCCGACGGAGCACCTCGAGCTCGGGCTCAAGCTGTTCAGCTGAGTTGCCGGCATGAGCCGCATCGACGTCGGCGGCGTCGAACTGCAATTGCTTCCCGGCAAGGCCGTCTGGTGGCCCACCCAACGCACGCTGCTGCTGGCCGACGCGCACATCGGCAAGGCCGTGAGCTACCGCCGCCTCGGCGTACCGGTGCCCGAGGCCACCACCCGCGGCAACCTCGACGCCATCGATAACCTGCTGGCGGTGCACGACGCGCAGCGCATCATCTTTCTCGGCGACTTGCTGCATTCGCGCCACTCGCGCGATGCCGCCACGCTCGCTGCCGTGGCGGCCTGGCGCGATCAGCGCAGCCGGCTCGAGCTGGTGCTGGTGCGCGGCAACCACGATGACCGGGCCGGTGACCCGCCGGCATCGTGGGGCGTGCACTGCGTCGACGAGCCCTTTGTGCTGCCGGCCGCACCGCAACTCGTGCTGTGCCACCACCCGCAGCCGAGTCCAGGAGCGTACGTGTTGGGCGGCCACCTCCACCCCTGCATCACCGTCGGCCGCGGCATCGACCGGCTGCGCCTGCCGTGTTTTCACATCGGCGCGTCGGTCGGTGTGCTGCCCGCGTTCGGCGCCTTTACCGGCATGCACCCGATCGAGCGCACACCCGGTGACCGCGTCTTCGTCGTCGGGGACAATGCGGTCCACCAACTGCCATGAACAAGCCCACTGTCGACTCCCTGATCGAGCGCGCCGACGCCTTGCTGGCGCGCCTGGAAGGCGTGTTGCCGCAGCGGAAAAAGGCCACTGATTGGGCGGCATCGATCGCCTTTCGCTACCGCAAGCGCGGCGCTGTATCGGCGATGGGCGTGATCGAACCGGTCAAGCATGTGGCGACGATCCGCCTGGCGGACTTGAAGGAAGTCGATCGCCAGCGCGACCGGCTGCTTGCCAACACGCAGCAGTTCGTGGCCGGCAAGCCGGCCAACAACGTGCTGCTGACCGGTGCCCGCGGCACCGGCAAGAGCTCGCTGATCAAGGCCTGCCTGAATGAATTCGCGTCGCAGGGGCTGCGGCTGATCGAAGTGGACAAGGCCGACCTGGTCGACCTCACCGACATCGTCGATGCCATCGCCGAGCGCTCCGAGCGCTTCATCATCTTCTGTGACGACCTCTCGTTCGACGAGGGCGAGCCCGGCTACAAGGCGCTGAAGTCGGTGCTCGACGGCTCGGTGGCGCAGGCCAGCGACAACGTGCTGGTCTACGCGACCAGCAACCGCCGCCACCTGATGCCCGAGTACATGAAGGAAAACCTGAGCTACACGCACACCGAAGATGGCGAGGTCCATCCGGGCGAGGTCGTCGAGGAGAAGATCTCGCTGTCCGAGCGCTTCGGCCTGTGGCTGAGCTTCTACCCCTTCACCCAGGCCGAGTACCTGTCGATCGTTGCGCAGTGGCTGCATCACTTCGGCGAAGCGGACGCAAAGCGGCTCGAAGCGGCGCGCCCCGAAGCGCTCGTCTGGGCGCTAGAGCGCGGTTCGCGTTCGGGGCGGGTGGCCTATCAATTTGCACGCGACTGGTGTGGCCGCGCCTGAGCGGCAGCCGGTCGACGTGGCCGTCGGTGTGCTGATTGCCGCTGACGGCCGTTTTCTGCTCACGTCGCGGCCCGAGGGCAAGGTCTATGCCGGCCACTGGGAGTTCCCCGGCGGCAAGGTCGAAGCCGGTGAAAGCATCGAGCAAGCCTTGAAGCGCGAACTGCATGAAGAACTCGGCATCGACATCGACGCGGCGCAGCCGTGGCAGGTGACGACGCACGATTACCCGCACGCCCTGGTGCGCCTGCATTTCTGCAAGGTCTTCGCGTGGAGCGGTGCGTTCGAGATGCGCGAGGGCCAGCAGATGGCGTGGCAGACGCTGCCGGTGCGGGTCGGACCACTGCTGGCGGGTACTTTGCCAGTGCTGGAGTGGTTTGCCGCGGAACAGTGCTGACGGGCTTTTCAAAGCGCGCCCAGCGCACTATTGTTCTTCCTAGCCGCTTCCGCGCGGCCAAGGAGCCGACCATGAAACTGCGCTCACTGTCCTTTGCGGTATTGTCCGCGGCACTGGTGCCGTTGCAGGCGCTGGCGCAAGCCGTGCCAATCGACCTCAACAGTTGGCTCGAGACGGGGCCCGCAAGCAACGGTGTCTGGACCGTCTCTGCCGACGGCACATCGGTCACGCAGTCGATCAACGGCAACCCCACTTTCTTCGTCAGCCCGGACAGCTTCGTCGGCACGGTGCTGCGCGGCTCTATCCGCGTCGGCGGGGCCGGCGACGACGACTACATCGGCTTCGTCATGGGCTACACGGCGCCTGCGGGCACCGGCAACGACATGAACTACGTGCTGCTCGACTGGAAGCAGAACGACCAGTCCTCCGGTGGCTTCCTGGCGCGCGAGGGCTTTGCGCTGAACCGCGTCAACGGCACGATCAACGACTACTTGCCCGGTTTCTGGGGACACACCGACAGCCCGGGCTTTGACGTGCTCGGCGCGAACTTCTCCACGTCCAACGGCTGGGCCGACAGCACCACGTATTCGTTCGAGATCAGCTACCTGGCCGATCGCGTCACGGTATCGCTGTCGGGCGGCGCCTTCGCAGCGCCGACAACGGTGCTGGACGTGGCGGGCTCGTTCCCGACCGGCCGTTTCGGTTTCTACAACTACTCGCAGGCCAACGTCACCTACAACGGTTTCACGGTCGAAGCCGCACCGCCGCCCATTCCGGCGATTCCCGAGCCGAGCACCTACGCGCTGATGCTCGCCGGGCTAGGAGCGCTGGCGATCGCGGCGCGCCGCCGCCGCGCCTGAGCATTGCTGCGGGGCAGCGCCCCGGCAGGCATCGGCGGCATACTGTCGCCATGGATGCTTGGCTCGACGCCGTGAAATGGGACCGTGACGGCCTCGTGCCGGTGATCGCGCAGGAGGTCGGCAGCAACGACGTGCTGATGTTTGCCTTCATGAACCGCGAGGCGCTGGCCCAGACGGTGCAGACGCGGCGCGCCGTGTACTGGAGCCGCTCGCGCGCGAAGCTCTGGCACAAGGGCGAAGACAGCGGCCATGTGCAGCAGGTCCACGACATCCGCCTCGATTGCGACAACGATGTGGTGCTGCTCAAGGTCACCCAACTCGGCCATGAGCCGGGCATCGCCTGCCACACCGGGCGCCATTCGTGCTTCTTTCAGAAGCTCGAAGACGGGCAGTGGACGACGGTTGAGCCGGTGCTCAAGGATCCGGAAAGCATCTACAACAAATGAGCAGCGGCAACGACACGCTGGCGCGTCTGGCGGCGATCATCGAGTCGCGCCGCAGCGCCGACCCCGACAAGAGCTATGTCGCCCGCCTGTCGGCCAAGGGTGTCGACGCCATCCTGAAGAAGGTCGGCGAGGAGGCCACCGAGGTCGTCATGGCGGCCAAGGATGGTGACCGCGCGCGCCTGACTGCCGAGGTCGCCGACCTGTGGTTCCACTCGATGATCGCGCTGGCGCACTTCGGCCTGAAGCCGGCCGATGTGCTGGCCGAACTGGAGCGGCGCGAGGGCCAGTCGGGGCTGGAGGAGTTTGCGTTGCGCAAAGCCGATCGACGTGACACCGAGGAGGGTGCGTGATGGACAAGTCCGCTGAACAACTGGCGAGCTTGAAGACCTTGACGATGCTGGTCTATGGCCTGCAGGTGCTGTCGATCTTCATCGGCATCACGGCGATCGTCGGTGTGATCATCAATTACGTGAAACGCGACGATGCCGTGGGCACGGTCTACGAAAGCCACTTCGACTGGCAGATCCGCACCTTCTGGTGGGGCCTGGCCTGGGGTGTGCTGGGTTTCGTGTTGCTGTTCGCGTTCGGCCTCGGCTTGCTGGTCTGGTTCGCAGCCGGCATCTGGGCCCTGTACCGCGTCATCAAGGGTTTCTTGAAGCTCAATGACAACCAGCCGGTGATGCCTGCATGAGGTGACAGCCATGAGTTCAGATCAAAACTGCCTCTTCTGCAAGATCGTCGCCGGCCAGATTCCGGCAAAAAAGGCCTATGAAGACGACGAGATCCTGGCCTTTCACGACATCCATCCGTGGGCCCCGGTGCATATCCTGCTCGTTCCCAAGGTACATATCGTCTCGATGGCGGACGTGAGCGACACGCATGCTGGGCTCCTGGGCCGCATGATGGCTCTTTCGCCGCGACTGATGCGGGAACTCGGCGTGACCAACGGATTCAGACATGTCATCAATACCGGGCGCGACGGCAGTCAGGAAGTAATGCACTTGCACATGCATGTCATGGGCGGGCCAAGGCCTTGGGCCAAGGGTTGACGGGGGTGCTGACCTAGAATCAGCAGCAGTTCCTTTCACAGGAGAACGACATGGGATCATTCAGCATCTGGCATTGGCTGATCGTGCTGCTGGTTGTGGTGCTGATCTTCGGCACCAAGAAGCTGAAGAACATCGGTTCCGATCTGGGCGGTGCGGTCAAGGGCTTCAAGGACGGTGTGAAGAGCGGCGGTGAATCGGCCGACAGCGCCGCCACGCCGCCATCGCAGGTGACGTCGCAGAAGGCGACGGACGCCAACACGGTGGATGTCGAGGCCAAGACAAAAACCTGATCGCCCTTAGCCCGTCGCAGGTCGGGCACCGTCCATGATTGATTTCGGTTTCGACAAGATCGCGCTGATCGGTGCGGTGGCGCTCATCGTCATCGGGCCGGAGAAACTGCCGCGTGTCGCACGCACGGTGGGGCACTTCCTCGGCAAGGCGCAACGCTACGTGGCCGATGTCAAGGCCGAAGTCAACCGCACGATCGAGCTCGAAGAACTGCAGAAGATGAAGTCGCAGTTCGAGACCGCGGCGCGCGACGTCGAAACCAGTGTCAACCGCGAGTTCAACGCCACCACGAGCGAGCTCGAAAGCAGCTGGAAGTCCGGCGACATCGACAGTGCGGCCAACGCGCTCGACGGCCTGTCGACGCCGGTGCCCGAGTACAGGCATCCGAAGAAGAACTGGCGCCTGAAACGAGGCGCCACGCCGAATTGGTACAAGCAGCGCACGGGCATCCGCACCAAGGCGCTGTCGGGTGCGGCGCGGGTGGCGCGCTACCGGCCGAAGCCAGCGTCGCGATGAGCGCCGGCAACGACGACAAGGAAGACGAACTCGCCGGCACCGAGCAGCCGTTCGTTTCGCACCTGATCGAGTTGCGCGACCGGATGATCCGCGCGGTGATCGCGATCAGCATCGCCTTCGGCGTGTTGTTGCTGTGGCCGGGGCCTGCGGGGCTTTACGACTTTCTTGCCGCGCCGCTGGTGGCCCATTTGCCCAAGGGCGCGACGCTGATCGCCACCAACGTCATCTCGCCGGTCTTGGTGCCCTTGAAGATCACCCTGATGGCGGCCTTCATGCTGGCCCTGCCGATCGTGCTCTACCAGCTGTGGGCTTTTGTCGCCCCGGGCCTGTACTCGCATGAAAGGAAGATGGTGCTGCCGCTGGTGGTCTCGAGCACGATCCTGTTTGTTCTTGGCGTGGCGTTCTGCTACTACATCGTCATCCCGGGCATGTCCAAGTTCATCCAGGCCTTCGCGCCGTCGGCCATCACTGCCGCGCCTGACATCGAACAGTATTTCGGCTTTGTCCTGACGCTGTTCCTCGTCTTCGGCATCGCCTTCGAGGTGCCGATTGCGGTGATCGTGCTGACGCGCATCGGCGTCGTCACGATCGAGCAGCTCAAGTCCTGGCGCGGCTACTTCATCGTCGGCTCGTTCATCGTCTCAGCCGTGGTGACGCCGCCGGACGTGATCTCGCAACTCGCGCTGGCGATCCCGATGTGCATCCTCTACGAGCTCGGCATCGTCGCCGCGCGCCTGTTCGTCAAGCACCAGAAGGCCCCCGAAACGGACAGCGCCGAGAACGCTACCTGACCGTCTTGACGACGGCGTAGCGCTGCAGCGTCTTTTCTCGCGCGACCGCATGGTCGATGATCGGCCGCGGGTAGTCGCGGTCGAGTTCGAGGCCCGCCGCAGCCAGGTCCACCGGGCGTGCCAGCCACGGCGCATGGATCAGCTCGTTCGGCAGCTTGGCCAGCTGCGGCAGGTAGCGGCGGATGAACTTGCCCTCGGGGTCGAATTTTTCGCTCTGGGCAACCGGGTTGAAGATGCGAAAGTACGGCTGCGCGTCGCAACCCGATGAGGCGGCCCATTGCCAGCCGCCGTTGTTGGCGGCGAGGTCGAAGTCGTTCAAGTGC
Organism: uncultured beta proteobacterium; assembly: GCA_963706685.1. Lineage (GTDB taxonomy): Bacteria > Pseudomonadota > Gammaproteobacteria > Burkholderiales > Burkholderiaceae_C > CADEEN01. The sequence goes on along the minus strand of CAVPMY010000005.1, from coordinate 863,278 downwards.
TGCGCGAAGTAGGCCTCGCCGCGCCGCCAATCGATGCCCAGGTCCTTGGTCAGAAAACTGGCCACCACCATGCGCAGCCGGTTGTGCATGTAGCCGGACTGGTTGATCTGCTGCATCGCCGCATCCACCAGCGGGTAGCCGGTGCGGCCTTCGCACCAGGCCGCGAACAGCGCGTCGGCGTGCTTGCCATGTTCCCACTTGATGGCGTCGTACTCGCGCTTGAAGCTGCTGCCGACCACGCGCGGATGGTGGTGCAGCACCTGGTGGTAGAAATCGCGCCAGATCAGCTCGGACAGCCAGATCTCGGCGCCGCGCGAGCCGGCCTGGGCGCGCTGCCAGGCTTCACGGGCCAGCTGGCGCACCGATATCGTGCCGAAGCGCAAATGCGTCGACAGGTAGCTCGGCCCCTTGATGGCCGGAAAGTTGCGCGTCTGCTCGTAGTCGTCGATGCGCTGCAGGTAGTCGGCCCACAGGACCTGCGCGCCGGCCGGACCGGCGGGCATCTTCAAAGACGCCAGGTTGGTCGTCTCGAAACCCAGCTCGGCCAGCGTCGGCACGCCGGTCTTCTCACCAGCGGGCGCCGGTGCCAGGGCCTGGGCGTGCCGCTCCAGCGGATAGGCGCGCAGGTAGAACGCATCGATCTTCTTCAGCCACGCGTTCTTGTAAGGGGTGAACACGCCGTAGACGCCGCCCGACTGCGTCAGCACTTCACTGCGCTCGAAAATGACATGGTCCTTGCTCGTGTGCAGCGCAATGCCTGCGGCAGCCAGCGCGCCGCGCACCTGGGCGTCTCGCGCCAGCGCGTAGGGATCGTCATCGTGGTTGCAATACACCGCTTGCACGCCCAGCGCGTGCGCCAGGCGCGGCAGCGTGTCGGCGCTGCGGCCGTGGCGAACCAGCAGGGCGACGTTGGCCCCTGGCGCCGCCAAGGCACGCAACTGGAAGTCGAGCCCGACCAGGCTGTCATGAATGAACTCGACGCGCCGATCGGCGCGCGGCAGGTCATCGAGGATGGCGCTGTCGAAGATGAAAGCCACCCAGACCCTGCGCGCTGCCGTCAGGGCGTGGTAGAGCGCGGCGTTGTCATCGGCGCGCAGGTCGCGGCGCAGCCAGACCAGGGCGCGGTCGAGCGTTTTCTCGGGTGCGGTCTTCACCCATCCGAGCTTAGTACCTCATTTCACAAGTACGCCCACGCAATGAAATCGATGCATCTCGGGTCAGGGCAAGGCGCGAACCAGCGATACCTCGTGGTATCGCGAGGATTCGCAACGCGGCCATGGCATGAGAGGCGCGAATTCATGTGGGCGTATTTGTGAAATGAGGTACTTAGCCGCCGTCGACGCCTACTGGGCCTGCAATCGCTGCGCTGCCTCCATCGGCTCGGCCAGCTCGATCGGCTCGGGCAGCCATCCGGAGATCGATTCGGTGCGCAGCCAGGCCCAGCGGGTGCGCGTCAACAACATCTCCATCAACGGCACCGAGTGGCCGCCCTCGTGAGCGCGCGGCGCCAGGCCGATCGGCTCGAGCCCGCAGCGCTCGAGCAGTTTCATCGACGCCTTGTGCTGCAGCTTGGCGCAAGCCACCACCGCTTCCAATTCCGTCTTGCCAAAGGCCTGTTCGATCGCCAGACGGGTCAATTCCTCGCCATGGCCCACGCCCCAGAACGCCGGATGCGACCACAGGCCCAATTCGGCCCAGCTGGGTTGCTCGCGCGGCTCGAAGCGAAACAGCGCCGCCCAGCGCCCGGTGGCCCGGTCGATGGCCGAGAACGCGGCGCAAGCGCCGGCTGCGGCACGATCGATGACACGCTGCACACGTTGCCGCACCGCATCGAGGTCGGCCGGCGCGTTCCACATCAGGTGTTCATTGAACGCCGGGTCGCGAGTGGCTTCGAACAGATCGATCGCGTCGCCCAGTTGCGGCTCGCGCAGCATCAGACGTTCACTCTTGGCGCCCTGCAGCCGCGCACGCAGGCGCTCGGCATCGAAACTCATTGTTATGACTTCCCTGACGACTTGGTCACGCGGCGTCCCAACGATCCGCGCCCCCACTGTGACCTACGCACTTGCCCTTGGCACGCACCCCCAGTTAAGGTGGCCAACGCATCCGTGAATTTCACACGGTTGTGCAGGCCGCCGACACTAGAATCGAGCCCTATGTCGGACGCTGGCGGCGCAGGCCGCTTCAACCTCACCAACCAGTTCCTGATTGCCATGCCGGGCATGGCCGACCCGACGTTCGCCGGCTCGGTGATCTACCTGTGCGAGCACACGGAAAAGGGCGCGCTCGGGCTGGTGATCAACAAGCCGGTGGACATCAAGCTCAAGAACCTGTTCGAGAAGGTCGAGCTGAGCCTGAACCGCGACGACATTGCCGATGCGCCGGTGTATTTTGGTGGTCCGGTGCAGACCGAGCGCGGCTTTGTGCTGCATGAGCGGCAGTCCAATGATGCCAGCCCCTACAACTCTACCCTGTCGATCGCCGGCGGCTTGCTCGACATGACGACCAGCAAGGACGTGCTCGAAGCCCTGGCCGATGGCGCCGGTCCCAAGAAGATGCTGGTCACGCTCGGCTACAGCGGCTGGGGCGCCGGCCAGCTCGAAGATGAGCTGTCGCGCAACGGCTGGCTGACAGTCGACGCCGACCCGAGCATCATCTTCGACACGCCGATTGCGCAGCGCTACGACAAGGCCGTGTCGCTGCTCGGCATCGACCCGCACATGCTGAGCCAGGAGGCGGGGCACGCATGAGTGGCCTGGAGCCAGCGCCGCCGCCCCAGTCGTTTCTTTCTTTCGATTTCAGCCTCAAGCGCATCGGCACGGCCTCGGGCAACAGCCTGACGCGCACGGCCACGCCGCTGCGAACGATCACCGCCGAGGGCGACGCGCGCTTCGATGCCGTGGCCGGGCTGATCGCCGAATGGCAGCCCGCTGCGCTCGTCGTCGGCGTACCCTTCCACCCCGACGGCACGCCGCATGACAATACGCGCCGCGCACAGCGCTTTGCGCGCCAGCTGGCCGGCCGCTTCGGCCTGCCGGTGCACGAAGTCGATGAGCGCTACACGACCACCGAAGCCCGCGCGCACGGCGCGCATGATGTGGACGCCGCCGCGGCGGCGCTGATCCTCGAACAGTTTCTTCACAGCAAGGCATGACGACCGGCACCTCCCTGAACCTGGACGCGGAAGCGCTGTACGGCGCGCTGCGCGAGGGCGTGCGCCGCCTGCTCGCCGACCGGCCCGACGCCGCGCTGGTCGGCATCTGGTCCGGCGGCGCCTGGCTGGCCGCGCGCTTGCACGCGGACCTGAAGTTGCCCGGCGAGGCCGGCGTCATCAGCAGCACCTTGCACCGCGACGACTTTGGCGAGCGCGGCCTGGCCACCGGTGCCGGCACGACCAAGCTGCCGTTTGCGATCGACGGCCGGCATGTCGTGCTGATCGACGATGTGCTCTACACCGGCCGCACGATTCGCGCGGTGCTCAACGAGCTCTATGACTTCGGCCGCCCGGCCAGCGTCGCGCTCGCCGTGCTGGTCGACCGCGGCGGACGCGAGCTGCCGATCGAACCGTCGTTTGCCGCGGCACGCGTGACGATCGCGCCGCAGCAACGCCTGTCGCTGGCGCAAGGGCAGGGCGGCCGCTTCGCCTTTGCGGTGGAGGAAAGCGCCTGATGCTGTCCCGACGCAATCCGCAGCTCAACAAGCATGGCGAACTGATCCACCTGCTGTCGATCGAAGGCTTGCCCAAACCCGTACTGACGCAGATCCTCGACACGGCCGGCACCTTTCTCTCGGTCAACGATCGCGACATCAAGAAGGTGCCGCTGCTGCGCGGCAAGAGCGTGTTCAACCTGTTCTTCGAGAACAGCACACGCACGCGGACCACGTTCGAGATCGCCGCCAAGCGCCTGTCAGCCGACGTCATCAACCTCGACATCGCGCGCTCGTCGACGGCCAAGGGCGAGAGCCTGCTCGACACCATCTCGAACCTCTCGGCAATGCATGCCGACATGTTCGTCGTGCGGCACGGTGAGAGCGGTGCGCCGTACCTGATCGCGCAGCACTGCGCGCCGCACGTGCATGTCGTCAACGCCGGCGATGGCCGCCATGCGCACCCGACGCAGGGCCTGCTCGACATGTACACGATCCGCCACTTCAAGGGTGAGTTCACCAACCTCACGGTGGCCATCGTCGGCGACATCGTGCACTCGCGCGTGGCACGCTCCGACATCCATGCGCTGACGACCCTGGGCGCAGCCGAGATCCGCGCTGTCGGGCCGAAGACCCTGGTGCCGGGCGACATGGCCGGCATGGGCGTGCGCGTCTGCCACGACATGGCCGAAGGCATCCGCGACGCCGATGTGATCATCATGCTGCGCCTGCAAAACGAGCGCATGAGCGGGGCGCTGCTGCCTTCGGCCGGAGAATATTTCAAGCGCTTCGGCCTCACCGCCGAGAAGCTGGCGCTGGCCAAGGCCGACGCCATCGTCATGCACCCGGGGCCGATCAACCGGGGCGTCGAGATCGATTCATCGGTTGCCGATGGCCGCGCCAGCGTGATCCTGCCGCAGGTGACGTTCGGCATCGCAGTGCGCATGGCCGTCATGAGCACGATCGCGGGGAACGTCGCATGAAATGGCGCCCGCTCGGCTACTGCGCGAACCGATCTCGCGCCTGTGCTGCTCGCCGTACGGGAGTACGGCTGCGCTGCTCGACGCGACCTCGGCTCGCTCGCTACGCCGCTCGGGCGCCATTTGTCGCAATCGAGATTCGTGTGAAGCGCGCGACCACGCGCTCCTACTCGTTGAGTCCTTCGAGGCGCACCGATCTCTCATGAAGGTGAACTACGTCTTTGCCGCGGGTGCGATCCAGATGAAAAATCGCGAAGCCGTTGAGCAGTCAGCCTGCGAAACTCAAATGGCCATCAAGGACGCGGCCAGCAAGACGGAAGATGCGATCAAGAGTAGACAGGCAAAGTAGGTGGTCGCCCCTCCTGTCGAACGCTGAAACTACGTAGCTCGATGAAACTCCTTATCAAGAACGGCCGCCTGATCGATCCCGCCAGCGGCCTCGATCGTGTCGGTGACCTGGCGATCGCCGGCGATCGCATCGTCGCCCTCGGCGACGTGCCACGCGAGTTCGAAGCCGAGCGGATCATCGACGCCAGTGGCCTCGTCGTCGCGCCGGGCCTGGTCGACCTCGCGGCGCGCCTGCGCGAGCCGGGGTACGAGCATGAGGGCATGCTCGAAAGCGAGTTGGCCGCGGCCGCGGTCGGCGGTGTGACCAGCCTGGTCTGCCCGCCCGACACCGATCCGCCGCTCGACGAGCCGGGCTTGGTCGAGATGCTGAAGTTCCGTGCGCGCAAGCTCTCGCGCTGCCGCGTCTTTCCGCTCGGTGCGCTGACGCGCGGTCTGGCGGGCGAGGCGCTGACCGAGATGGCCGAGTTGACCGAGGCCGGCTGTGTCGGCTTCTCTCAGGCCGATGCGCGCATCACCAACACCCTGACGCTGCAACGTGCACTGCAGTACGCGGCCACCTTCGACTACACGGTCTGGCTGCAACCCCGCGATCCGTGGCTCGGCAACGGCGTTGCGGCCAGCGGTGCGGTGGCCACCCGCCTCGGCCTGACCGGCGTGCCGGTGGTCGCGGAAACCATTGCGTTGTTCACGATCTTCGAGCTGATGCGCGTCACCGGCGCGCGTCTGCACCTCGAGCGCTTGTCGAGTGCGGCCGGCGTCGAGCTGCTACGCCGTGCCAAGGCCGAGGGCCTGCCGGTCACGGCCGACGTCAGCATCAACTCGCTGCACCTGACCGACATCGACATCGGGCACTTCGACGCCGCGCTGCGCCTGACGCCACCGCTGCGGCAGCAGCGCGACCGCGATGCACTGCAAGCTGCGCTTGCCGACGGCACGATCGATGCGCTGGTGTCCGATCACACGCCGGTCGATGCCGACGAGAAGACGCTGCCGTTTGCCGAAGCGACGCCGGGTGCGACGGGGCTGGAACTGCTGCTCGGTTTGGCGCTGCATTGGGGCGAACAACGCGGCCTGGCGCTGCCGGCGACGCTGTCTCGCATCACCAGCGAGCCGGTGCGCGTGCTCGGCACGGCCATCGGCACCTTGTCCGCGAGCGCCGGCCGCCTGGTCGAAGGCGGCGTGGCCGATGTCTGCGTGTTCGATCCGCTGGCGCGCTGGCAGGTCAGCGACGCCACGCTGCTCAGTCAAGGCAAGCACACGCCGTTTGCATTTGCGAGCAGCGGCTTCGAGATGCCGGGCCGCGTGCGCGCCACGCTGGTGGCCGGCGGTCTGGCCTACGAGTCGAACGCGCCGCAACAGTGATACGCGGCCTCGTCGGCGCCTGGCGCCTGGCCCGCGTGCTGGCGCATGCGCTGCATGGCCTGGCCATCGTGCTGCTGCGCTTCCCGTCGTACCCTGCTGCGCGGCGGCACGCCAAGATCCAATGGTGGTCGGTCAAGCTGGTTCGATGGCTGGGGCTGGCGCTGCATGTGCAGGGCGCGCCACGCCCAGGAGCCAAGCTCGTCGTCTCGAACCACGTCTCGTGGCTCGACATCGCGGCCATCCATGCCGTGATGCCCGAAGCGCATTTCGTTTCCAAGGCCGATGTGAAGCATTGGCCGCTCGTCGGCCGCCTGGTGGCCGGCGCCGGCACGCTGTTCATCGAGCGCGAGAAAAAACGCGATGCGCTGCGCGTGGTGCACCAGATGGCCGAGGCGCTGCAGGCTGGCGACACGGTGGCGGTGTTTCCCGAAGGCACGACCGGCGATGGCCGCGCGCTGCTGCCCTTCCACGCCAACCTGCTGCAGGCCGCGGTGGCCACGCGAACGCCGGTGCAGCCGGTGGTGCTGCGCTTCTTCGATGATCGGCACGGCTTCAGCCCGATGGCCGAGTACGTCGGCCAGACGTCGCTGGCGCAAAGCCTGTGGCGCATCGTCTGCGCGCGTGGCTTGAACGTCGAGGTGCGCGTGCTGACCGCGCAAGCCACGGCGCACGCCGACCGGCGCGCGCTGGCCGAGCATTTGCGGCAAACGATGGCGGCTGAACTGCCGAACGAGGGCCGCTAGGCTTTCTTGCCCTGCGCCGCCACCGCTGCCGCGGCCTTGGCGGCCACCTCCGGGTCGCCGAGGTAGTCGTGGCGGATCGGCTTCAGATTCGCATCGAGTTCATAGACCAGCGGAATGCCGTTGGGGATGTTGACGCCGACGATGTCGGCGTCGGCAATGCCGTCGAGGTACTTCACCAGCGCGCGGATCGAGTTGCCATGGGCGGCGATGACCAGGCGCTGGCCGCTGCGAATCGCCGGTGCGATCGTGTCGTTCCAGCACGGCATGACGCGCTGCACCGTGTCTTTCAGGCATTCCGTCAACGGCACCTGGCCCGCTGTCAGCTTGGCGTAGCGCAGGTCGGTGCGCTCGCTGCGTGGATCGTCCGGCCTCGAGCGCCGGCGGCGGCACGTCGTAGCTGCGGCGCCAGATCAGCACCTGCTCGTCGCCGTACTGTTTGGCCATGTCGGCCTTGTTCAGGCCTTGCAGCGCGCCGTAGTGGCGTTCGTTCAAACGCCAGTCGATCGCAACCGGCAGCCAGGTGCGGTCCATCACGTCCAGTGCGTGCCACAGCGTCCAGATGGCACGCTTCAGGACCGACGTCAGGGCCAGGTCGAATTCGTAGCCAGCCTCCTTGAGCAGCCGCCCGGACTCGCGTGCCTGCTCGACACCCGTGGCCGTGAGCGGCACATCGGTCCAACCGGTGAAGCGGTTTTCGAGGTTCCAGGTCGATTCACCGTGGCGGATGAGGACGAGTTTGTGCATGTCGCGCGCAGGGTTGCCGGAAGGGTGCGGATTGTATGATTCGCGCCCCTTGCTCTCCTTGTGATGTGCCGTGCTCGAGTTTTTGTTGAAGAACTGGATGTTGGTCCTGACCGCGCTCGTGTCAGGCTTTTTCTTGATGTGGCCGCAAGTCAAAGGCAAGGGTGGCGCGGGCAGCATCGGCACGACCGAGGCCGTGCGCCTGATCAACCGCGAGAAGGCGGTGCTGATCGATGTCAGCGAGCCCGAGGAGTTTGCCAAGGGCCATCCCAACGGCGCGCGCAACATTCCGCTCGGCAAGCTCGAAGGCGCCAAGGAGTTGCCGAGCAACAAGGCCTTGCCGCTGGTTCTCGTCTGCCCGACCGGTGCGCGCGCGGCGCGCGCGGCGGGCCTGCTGCGCAAGGCCGGGTACGACCAGGCGCGGTCGCTGGCCGGTGGCTTCGGCGCCTGGCGCGAGGCCAACCTGCCGATCGAAAAAAGCGCCGCGTAGATCGTCGGCCCGACCCTGGCCGGCAGCGCGTGGAGAAGTCCGCAATCGGTGTCGGGACGGCACAGACGCCGCCAGCGCCGGATCGCGTTCTCGGGAACAATCGTGCGCATGAACACCGTTCGCATGTACACCACCCAGGTCTGCCCCTATTGCCTGCGTGCCAAGGCGCTGCTCAAGCAGCGCGGCGTCGCAACGATCGACGAGGTCCGCATCGATCTCGATCCGGTCGAGCGCGACCGGATGATCGAGATCACCGGTTTGCGAACGGTGCCGCAGATCTTCATCGGTGACACGCATGTCGGCGGCTGCGACGAATTGATTGCGCTCGATCAGCAGGGCGGCTTGCTGCCGCTGCTGCAGGCCGCCGCCTGACGAACTGTCTGCCTCCAGGCAGACGGCCCGGGCCGGCGCCTCGCAGCGGCATGGGACCAGCCTGAGATAATCTTCGCAGCATGAACCCGCCACTCTCGGCGGGTTGCTTTCATTGGACGCACGATCATGGCCGACGCCCCGGACAGCAGCCCCGTTTTCAACATCCAGCGCATGTACCTGAAGGACTTGTCTCTGGAGCAGCCGAACTCGCCGCAGATCCTGCTCGAGCAGCAGCAGCCCAACGTCGACATCAATTTGGCCATTTCGGCCGAGACGGTGGCCGAGGGCATCTACGAGGTTTGCGTTACCGCCACCGTCACCACCAAGGTGGCCGAGCGCACGTTGTTCCTGATCGAGGCCAAGCAGGCCGGCATCTTCGAATTGCGCAACCTGGGCGACCAGACCCAGGCCATCCTCGGCATTGCCTGCCCCGGCATGGTCTATCCCTACCTGCGCGCCATCGTCTCCGACGTCTGCACGCGCGCCGGATTCCCGCCGGTGACGCTGTCGGAAGTGAACTTCCAGGCGATGTTCGAGGCCCAGCAGCAGCAGGCGCTGGCGGCGCAAGGCAACGGGTCGACGGGCGTCAACTAGCGGCCGATCGAGATTGCACGAGACGTTCGCATGAACGTCACGCTGTTGGGTGCGGGCGCATGGGGCACTGCACTCGCTATCCAGGCCGCAAGCCGCCATGCCGTGATGCTGTGGTCGCGTGATGCGGGTCACGCGGCTTCGATGGTCGCAGCGCAAGAGAACCAGCGCTACCTGCCCGGCGTCGTCTTGCCGCCCACGCTGGCCATCGGCAGCGATCTGAGCGCAGCGCTGCGCCATGCTGAGGGCGGGCTGGCCGTGATCGCCACGCCGGTGTCGGGCCTTCGCGACCTGCTCGCCGCGCTGCCCGACCGCGCGCGCGTGCTCTGGTTGTGCAAGGGCTTCGAGGCCGGCACTGGCTCGCTCGGCCATGAGATTGCCCGCGAACTGCGCCCGCGTGCGGCCTGCGGGGTCTTGTCCGGACCGAGTTTTGCCGAAGAGGTGGCGCGCGAGCAACCCACCGCGCTCGTGGCGGCCAGCGCGAACGTTGCCTTGCGCGAGGCGGCGGCCGAGGTTTTTCACAGCGATGCGCTGCGCATCTACACGAGCAGCGATCCGATCGGCGTCGAAGTCGGGGGCGCGGTCAAGAACGTGATGGCCATTGCCACGGGTCTGTGCGATGGCCTGCAGGCCGGACTCAACGCCCGCGCCGCGCTGATCACGCGCGGCCTGGCCGAAATGACGCGCCTGGGCGTGGCGCTCGGCGCACGCGCGCAGACCTTCATGGGCTTGTCGGGCCTGGGTGACCTGGTGCTCACGGCCACCGGCGATCTGTCGCGCAACCGCAAGGTCGGCATGCGCCTGGCGCAAGGGGTGTCGCTGGCGCGCGTGCTGGCCGAGCTCGGCCATGTCGCCGAAGGTGTCTACAGCGCGCCGGTGGTGTTGCAACGGGCGCGCTCTTCGGGCGTCGAAATGCCGATCACCGAGTGCGTGGTTGCGGTGCTCGAAGGCGGCCTGGACGCATCAGCGGCGATGCAACGCTTGATGGCACGGGAAGCGCGCAGCGAGAGCTGATCAGCCACCGCCGGCGTAGCCACATTGCCGCCAGGCTTCGAACACCGCCACCGCGACGGCGTTGCTCAGGTTCAGGCTGCGCTGGCCGGAGCGCATCGGCAGGCGCAGGCGCTGCTCGGCAGCGAAGGCATCGCGCAGCTCGCCGGGCAGGCCGGCGGTTTCGCTGCCGAAGACGAGCCAGTCGTCGCGCTGCCACTGCACGTCGGAAAACGATCGCGTGGCACGCGTGGTGAAGGCGAACATTCGCGCCGCGTCGGGTCGCATGTCGGCGATGAACGTTGCCCACGACGCATGGCGCTGCACGGCGGCGTACTCGTGATAGTCGAGTCCCGCGCGCTGCAGTTGTTTGTCGTTCATCGAAAAGCCGAGCGGCTCGATCAGGTGCAGCGCGCACCCGGTGTTGGCTGCCAGCCGGATCACGTTGCCGGTGTTGGGCGGGATCTCAGGGTGGACGAGGACGATGTTGAACATCATGGCGTACGGGCAACGACCCACAGCTGCACCGACGCCGCGCCGCCGGCCTGCAGCGTGCGTGCGGCTTCGGCAGCCGTGGCGCCTGTGGTCATCACGTCATCGACGATGGCCACATCCTGCCCGTGCAGCAAGGTCGTCGCGCCAGCCGTCAGCGCAAACGCGCCGCGGATCGCGCGCGCGCGCTCGTCACGCGGCAAATCCGCGAGGTGCGGCGTTTCCACGCGGCGCAACAGCAGCGTTGAAGTCGCCTTCAGTTGCAGCTGCGACGCGACTCGACGCGCCAGCTCCCAGGCCTGGTTCATGCCACGCTCGGCCTGGCGGTCCAGGCCCAGCGGCACCGGCACGACAAGTTGCGGCAGCGGCGCTGCGCTCGCGCGCACGGCGTCGACCAGCAGCTGTGCGAGTGCGGCGCTCAAATCGAGCGCCGCATGAAACTTCAGTGCGGTGATGAGCCCGCTCCACGGAAACCCGTAATCCACCGCCGCGACCGTGCGCGCAAACGGCAGCGGCGCGCGGATGCAGCCGCCGCAGCGCGCCAAGCCCGGTGCCACGGCCATGGCGCAACCGGCACAGCGTGGCTTGAGCGCGGCGTGGCGTTGCACGCAATCGGCGCACAGACGGCGTCTGCTCCAACCGCGGCAGACGGCGCATTGTGTCGGCAGGTCGAACATGCCCATCAATATACTGAGGCATGGTTCAGGATCGCTTCGACCATGTGTTCGTCGAGGCGCTGCGCTGTTCGAGCAGCGCCTGTAGATGAACGACGCTGCCACCGCGCGTGCAATCGACCGCGCCGCATTGCGGCGCGCATTGCAGCGCCAGGCACGGGCCGCCGAGCCGCCGTGGCTGCACGGTGAAGTGGCGCGCCGCATGGCCGAGCGGCTGGCGGTGATCAAGCTCGTGCCGTCGGTGGTGGTCGATTGGTGGTCGCGCAGCGGCGCCAGCGGAGAGTTCTTGCGCTCGGCGTACCCGAAAGCGCGGCTGCTGCGCGTCGAGCCCGCGGCGTTGCCGCAGCCGCCGCAGCCGGTTGCGCCGTGGTGGTCGGTGCAACGATGGCGCGCTGTCGACGCCGTCGCCGACAATGACGTGCCCGACGCGCAGGCGCAGTTGCTGTGGGCCAACATGATGCTGCATGCGGTGGCCGACCCCGGTTCTTTGCTGGCGCGATGGCGACGGGCCTTGTCCATGGATGGGTTCGTGATGTTCTCGACACTCGGCCCCGACACCCTGAAGACCTTGCGCGAGGTCTATCGCGACGCCGGCTGGGGCGCGCCGCATGCGCCTTTCGTCGACATGCACGACCTGGGCGACATGCTGGTGCGCGCCGGTTTTGCCGATCCGGTGATGGACCAGGAGATGCTGCGCCTGACCTGGGCGACGCCGGCAGCCTTGCTGGCCGAGTTGCGCGGCTTGGGTGCCAATGCCGAACCCTCGCGCCATGCCGGCCTGCGCACGCCGCGCTGGCGGGCGCGGCTCGAGGCGGCGCTGGCCGAACGCGCGCTGGGCGATGGGCGTGTCGCCCTGGAGTTCGAGATCGTCTACGGTCATGCCTTCAATCCACCGCCGCGCGTCGCTGTCGCTGGCGAGACACGCTTGACTGCCGCCGACTTGCAACGCATGGCGCGCAGCGGCCGGTAGGGTGCATCGCTCGGCTAGAATCCTCGGCTGTTTGCGTTGTGCGTGGCGCGAACTCGGCACCCACCCATGAACACCTCCGTCGCCCCTGTAACCTGGCCCCACGTTGTCGGCGTGGCGTCGTCGGCATGGCGCTTCGGCACAGCGGTGGAGGGTGATGGTGCGCCGCGCATCGAATGGCTGCTCAAACGCAACTGCTCGATCACCCCCAAGCAGCTGTTCGCGGTCTACGCGTCGCTGTGCGCGGTGTCGCTGTCGATCGCGCTCGGCTTCACATGGGCCGGCGCGTCGCCGGTACTGGCCTTTGCCGGCATCGAGCTGTTGCTGGTCGGCGCTGCCTTGCTGCTTTACGCCCGCCATGCCACCGACCACGAACGCATCACGCTGGCCGGCGAGGCGCTGTCGGTGGAGCATCAGCATGGTCCGCAGACGGCGCGTGCCGAATTCCGCGCCGATCGGGTGCGCGTCGAACCGCTGTCCAGCGACCGATCCTTGATAGAGGTGGCCGGCGATGGCCACAGCGCACGGGTCGGGCGCTACCTGCGGCCCGAGTTGCGCCAGAGCCTGGCCCAGGAGCTGCGCGCCGCCTTGCGCGCGCACCGCCGGCCCGCCGCCAACAACGATATCCACGACGAAACCGGAACGACGAGACCACGATGATCGTTTTGAAGAAGCTCAAGCATTCGCTGGCCCAAGGCGCCTTCGCCGTCATGGCGGCCACCGCAACCACGGCGGCGTTGGCGGTGAACAACCTGCCCGGTGGCCCGGCCGTCAACCAGCTCGATCTGCACCGGCCGGTGACCAAGCTCGCCGGCGACATTCAGTGGCTGCACGTCTACATCATGGTGTTTTGCCTGGTGTTGTTCGTCGGCGTGTTCGGGGTAATGTTCTATTCGATCCTCAAGCATCGCAAGAGCCAGGGCCACAAGGCGGCCAATTTCCACGAGAGCGTGACCGTGGAAATCGCCTGGACGGTGATCCCGTTTTTCATCGTCATCGCCATGGCACTGCCGGCAACGAAGACCGTGGTGGCCATGAAGGACACCACCAGCGCCGACATCACGATCAAGGCCACCGGCTACCAGTGGAAGTGGGGCTACGACTACCTCAACGGTGAAGGCGAGGGCATCGGCTTCCTGTCGACGCTCGATGTCGCGCAGCGTGAGATGAGCAGCAGCGGCAAGCCGCCGGCCACCGACGACTACCTGCTCAAGGTCGACAACCCGCTGGTCGTGCCGGTGGGCAAGAAGATTCGCATCATCACCACGGCCAACGACGTCATTCACGCCTGGATGGTGCCGTCCTTGGGCGTCAAGCAGGACGCGATCCCCGGCTTCGTGCGCGACGCCTGGTTCCGTGCCGAGGAGACGGGCGACTTCTACGGGCAGTGTGCCGAGTTGTGCGGCAAGGAGCACGCCTACATGCCGATCCACGTCAAGGTGGTGTCGCAGGAGCAATACGCCAAATGGGTCGGCGACAAGCAGGCGGCGATGAAAGCCGCCGCCGACGATCCGAACAAGGTCTGGGCGCTGGCCGATCTGGTGGCGCGAGGCGAGAAGGTCTATGCCGCCAATTGCGTGGCCTGCCACCTGGCCGACGGCAAGGGCAACCCGGCGGCAAAGATCAAGGCGCTCGACGGCAGTGCGCTGGTCCGGAACGACCCGCTCAACCAGGTCAAGACCCTGCTCGATGGCGCGGCCAATGGCGCCATGCCGTCGTGGAAGCAGCTCTCCGACACCGAGATTGCCGCGGTCGTCACCTACACGAAGAACGCCTGGAGCAACAAGACCGGCAAGCTGGTGCAGCCCGCCGAAGTGGCCGATGTGCGCGCCGGCAAGACGCCGGCCTCGCTGTCGGCCAGCACGGCGGCTGTGGCGCCTGCTGCGACTACGCCTGCGCCTGCCGCTGCGCCAGTTGCAGGCTTGCCGCTGTCGGTGCTGTTTGCCAGCGGCAAGAGCGCGCTCGACGCCGAGGCGCAAAAGGTGCTCGGCCAGGCCATCAAGATGTTGAAAGCCAAGGCTGACGCCAAGATCGCGTTGTCGGGCTATGTCGATGCGTCGGGCAGCGCGGCCAAGAGTGCCGAACTGGCCAAGCAGCGCGCGTTGGCCGTGCGCAATGTGCTGACCCAGGGCGGCGTTGCCGTCGAACGCATCGAGTTGCGCAAGCCGTCGCAGATCGAGGCCGGCGTCGGCGCCGATGCCGCGCGTGCACGCCGCGTCGATATCGTGTCTGCCAGCTGACAAAGATTTGATTCAGAGAGTTCAGGAGCCACACCGATGAGCGCAGTCCTTCCGCCCGGGCAAGCCGGCCACCCCGTTGGCCACGACAGTCACGCCGGTCATGATCACGGCGACCACCACGGCCACCCCTATGGCTGGCGGCGATGGGTGTTCGCGACGAACCACAAGGACATCGGCACGATGTACCTGCTGTTCAGTTTCACGATGCTGATGATCGGCGGCGCGCTGGCGCTGGGCATTCGCGCCGAGCTGTTCCAGCCGGGGCTGCAGTATGTGAACCCCGAGCTGTTCAACCAGTTCACCACGATGCACGGCCTGATCATGGTCTTCGGCGCGATCATGCCGGCCTTTGTCGGCTTCGCCAACTGGATGGTGCCGCTGCAGATCGGCGCGGCGGACATGGCGTTTGCGCGCATGAACAACCTCAGCTTCTGGCTGCTGATCCCTGCAGCGCTGATGCTCGTGGGTTCGTTTTTCATGCCCGGCGGCGCACCTGCAGCAGGCTGGACCTTGTACGCGCCGCTGACACTGCAGATGGGCCCGTCGATGGATGCCGGCATCTTTGCGATGCACATCATGGGCGCGAGTTCGATCATGGGCTCGATCAACATCATCGTCACCATCCTCAACATGCGCGCACCCGGCATGACGCTGATGAAGATGCCGCTGTTCTGCTGGACCTGGCTGATCACCGCCTACCTGCTGATCGCCGTGATGCCGGTGCTGGCCGGCGCGGTCACGATGACGCTGACCGACCGCCACTTCGGCACCAGCTTCTTCAACCCCGCCGGCGGCGGCGACCCGGTGATGTACCAGCACATTTTCTGGTTCTTCGGCCACCCCGAGGTCTACATCATGATCCTGCCGGCCTTCGGCATCGTCAGTGCCGTGATCCCGGCGTTCGCGCGCAAGAAACTGTTCGGCTACACGTCGATGGTCTATGCCACGGCGTCGATCGCGATCCTGTCGTTCATCGTCTGGGCGCACCACATGTTCACCACCGGCATGCCGGTGACCGGGCAGTTGTTCTTCATGTACGCGACGATGTTGATCGCCATCCCCACAGGTGTGAAGGTCTTCAACTGGATCGCGACGATGTGGCGCGGCTCGATGACTTTCGAGACCCCGATGCTGTTCGCCGTCGGTTTCATCTTCGTCTTCACGATGGGCGGCTTCACCGGCCTGATCCTGGCGATGGCGCCGGTCGACATCCAGTTGCAGGACACCTACTACGTCGTCGCGCACTTCCACTACGTGCTCGTTGCCGGTTCGCTGTTCGGCCTGTTCGCCGGCTTCTACTACTGGAGCCCGAAGTGGACGGGGGTCATGTACAACGAATTCCGCGGCAAGGTGCATTTCTGGCTGTCGCTGATCTTCTTCAACGTCACCTTCTTCCCGATGCACTTCCTCGGTCTTGCCGGCATGCCGCGCCGCTATGCCGACTACCCGATGCAGTTCGCCGACTTCAACATGCTGGCCTCCGTCGGCGCTTTCGGCTTCGGACTGACGCAGGTCTACTTCTTCTTCTTCGTCGTGCTGCCCGTGATGCGCGGCCAGGGTCAGCCCGCAGCGCAGCGTCCGTGGAACGATCCGGACGGCGCCGGCGCCGAGGGCCTGGAATGGGAGATCCCGTCGCCGGCGCCGTGGCACACCTTCGAGACGCCACCAAAGTTGAACAACGCGGCGACCAAGGTTCTGGGTTATTGATCACGTCATGGCGCTGAGCGAACAACAACGCAAAGCCAACCGACGCCTCGGTCTGATCCTGGCGTCGGTGGCGCTCGCGTTCGCCTTCGGCTTCGTCGCCAAGATGGTTCTCTTCGGCGGCTGACGTGAGCAGACGGCTCCTGCGCGACAACCGGCAACTGGTGGCCAAGCTGGCGCTGATCGCAGCGCTGATGTTCGGCTTCGGTTATGCGCTGGTGCCGCTGTACCGGGCGATCTGCAACGCGCTGGGCATCAACATCCTGTCGGTATCCGAGCAGACCACGTCGGCGCTCGGCCGCAAGAGCGTGGCACCGAACACGCAGATCGACCTCTCGCGCACGATCACGGTGGAGTTCGACGCCAATGCGCGCGGTCCCTGGCATTTCAAGCCTGCCCAGCGATCGCTGAGCGTTCATCCGGGTGAACTGGCCACCGTGATGTACGAGTTCCAGAACATGCAGAACCGGACCATGGCCGCTCAAGCGATCCCGAGCTACGCGCCGATGCAGGCCGGCGCGCACTTCAACAAGCTCGAGTGTTTCTGCTTCAACGAGTACACGCTGGCCCCGGGCGAGAAGAAACAATGGCCGGTGGTCTTTGTCATCGACCCCAAGCTGTCGAAGGACGTGACCACGATCACCCTGTCCTACACCTTCTTCGAGGTCAAGGGCAAGGTGGCTGTCGGCACAGCTGCGGAGAAGCCGCTGTGAGCGCAGAGCACCAGCCGGGCGCCGATCTGAAGCAGGCTGTGGCCCGCCGCGGCTCGATCGTGCGCACCTTCCAGGCGGTGGCGTGGTCGTTCTTCGGCGTGCGCAAGGGCAGTGAGTATGAGAAGGACGTGGCCCAGCTCAACCCGCTGCACGTCATCATCGCCGGCGTCGTGGCTGCGGCGCTGTTCGTGACCGGGTTGGTCCTGGTGGTGAACTGGGTGATCAGCAGCGGCGTGGCCGCGGGCTGACAGGCGAATCTAATTTCTTGGATCGAGGAGAGACGAACAACATGGCCGCTGCGACGCACACCTCTGGCTCAACGCCGTACTACTTCATCCCGCAGCCATCGCGCCATCCGGCGCTCGTGGCCACGTCGATGCTGCTGATCATTTTCGGCGCCGGCCAATGGATCAACGGCGCGTCTTGGGGCAAGTACCTCGTCCTCGGCGGCTTCGTGCTGTGGATCGTCATCATGTTCCAGTGGTTCAGCCAAGCCATCGGCGAGAGCGAAGGCGGGCAATACAGCGACCGTGTCGACGTTTCTTTCCGCTGGAGCATGAGCTGGTTCATCTTCAGCGAGGTCATGTTCTTCGCCGCCTTCTTCGGAGCCCTGTACTGGGCGCGCGTGCACGCGCTGCCGATGCTGGGCGATCTGGATCACCAGGTGCTGTGGCCGGATTTCAAGGCGGTGTGGCCCGGCGTGGCCCATCCGGGCGTGACGGCGTCGCCGGCCGGCACGATCGAGCCCTTCTCGGCCATCGGGCCGTGGCCGCTGCCGACCGTCAACACCGCGCTGCTGCTGAGTTCGGGCGTGACGCTGACGATCGCGCACCACGCCTTGATCGCCAACCATCGCGCCAAGACGATCATGTGGATGTGGATCACGGTGGTCCTGGGCGCAGCCTTCGTCTGCGTACAGGCCTATGAATACTCGCATGCCTACACCGATCTCAACCTCAAGCTCAGCTCCGGCATCTTCGGCTCGACCTTCTTCATGTTGACCGGTTTCCACGGTTTCCATGTCATGGTCGGCATGCTGATGCTGCTGTTCATCACGATCCGCATCATGAAGGGCCACTTCACGCCGCAGCGCCACTTCGGCTTCGAAGGCGCGGCCTGGTACTGGCACTTCGTCGACGTGGTGTGGCTGGGCCTGTACATCCTCGTCTATTGGTTGTGACGCTGCTTTTTCTTGCGCCGCAACGACAAAGAGCGCCTTGCGGCGCTCTTTTCAGTTCAGCGTCCCGTTGGCAGGCCCTTGGGCGCGATCCAGCCGAGTTTCCATGCCACGAGGATCAGCAGGAAGATCGCCACCGACAACGCGACCCGCACGGCGAGGGCACGGGCCATCCGCTTGTCGGCTTGTTGCGGTGACGAGCCCTCTTTCGGTCGCTTCAACATGAAGACGCCGGCGCTGGCCAACGCAGCCAGGATACCGATCAGCGCGATCACGATGACGATGGTCATCGGCCATTGTCGCAGTCGGTTGGCGTCATGACTGCGCGTTTTCGTTTCCTGCTGGTCACCCTGGCTGCGACGGCCGTGGCGCTGCTCACGGCGCGCCTGGGCATGTGGCAGCTGAGCCGCGCAGCCGAGAAGACCGGGCTGCAGACGGCGATCGAACAACAAGCGATCAAGCCCGCGCTCGAACCCGGAGCGGCGCTGCCGGACGACGCGTTGCAAGCGGCATCGCTGCATCACCGCCTTGTGCGCTTGCACGGCCGCTGGTCATCGACGCACACGGTCTATCTGGACAATCGGCAAATGAAGGGCCGGCCGGGATTTTTCGTCATCACCCCGCTGGTGCTGGCCGATGGCCGCGCAGTGCTCGTTCAGCGTGGCTGGCTGCCCCGCCATGCCGATGACCGGACACGCATCGACGACGCGCCGCCGCCTGCAGGCGACGTCGCCGTCGAGGGCCGCATCGCCCCTGCGCCTGCACGGCTCTTCGAGTTCGACGGCGCTGACGCAGGGCGTATCCGGCAGAATCTCGACGTCGAGGCGTTTGCCCGTGAAACGGGGCTGCGACTGCTGCCGTTGTCGGTGTTGCAGACCGAACCCGTGGTTCCTGCAGACAGGCTGCTGCGCGAGTGGCCGGTGCCTGCAAGCAGCGTTGCCAAGCATTACGGCTACGCCTTTCAGTGGTTCGGCCTTTGCGCACTCGTCGTCATCCTCTATGTCTGGTTCCAACTCATCCAACCCCGCACAAGGCGCTGAGCGACCTCACACCGCCATCGAGCCGCTGCAGATGTCGGTGCATACGATGCCGCGCCTGGACATCGCGTCCGGAGCCGCGCCGCGCCGCGCCGGCGGCGGCCGCGGCCAGCTGCTGTTGATCCTGCTGGCCTGTGCGGCGCCGGTGATCGCGTCGTATTTCACCTTCTACGTGGTCCGCCCCGAGGGGCGCAGCAACTACGCCACGCTGATCGAGCCGGCACGCGACGTTCCGGCGAATCTGCCGCTGGTCGATCTGCAGGGCCACGCCGTCAGCCCGAACACGCTGCGCGGTCAATGGCTGATCGTCGTCGCGGGGCCTGCCCGCTGCGAGGCCGACTGCGAAAAGCGCCTTTTTGCACAGCGCCAATTGCGCGAGATGACGGGACGCGAGCGCGACCGCATCGACAAGCTGTGGCTGGTCACGGACAACGCGTCGATCAAGCCCGAGCTGCTGGCGGCCCTGGCAGCGCCGCCGGCTACACAGGTCCTGCGCGTGCCCGCCGCCGATCTCGCGACCTGGCTGTCCGGGGCGCCCGGCGAGTCGCTCGACGCACACCTGTACCTCGTCGATCCGATGGGCCGCTGGATGATGCGCGCGCCGCCGCACCTCGATCCGGCAAAGTTCAAGCGCGACATCGACCGCGTGCTGCGCGCATCGTCATCGTGGGACACGCCGGGCCGCTGATGGATTCGGCTTCAATGGTCGATTGGTCGCCCCTGGCGCGCATGGCGTTGCTGGGCCTGGCCATCGCGCTCGGCCCGCTGATCTGGGTGTGGCTGCGCCACCGCGGCGCAGCGCCGGCCAAACGCCTGCATGCGCTGACCGTGCTGACGCTGTTCCTGACTTTCGACCTCGTGCTGTTCGGCGCTTTCACCCGGCTGTCCGATTCCGGCCTGGGCTGCCCCGACTGGCCGGGGTGTTATGGCAGCGCAAGCCCGATCGGCGCGCGCGATGAAATCCATACCGCACAGAGCGCGCAACCGAGCGGGCCGGTCACCCATGGCAAGGCCTGGGTCGAGATGGTGCACCGATACCTGGCCACGGCCGTGGGCGTGCTGATCGTCGTCACAACGGTGCTGGCATGGTCGCTGCGGCGCCAGGACAACCTGCCATCGCCGTGGTGGGCCACGCTGACGCTCGCCTGGGTGATCGCACAAGGCGCCTTCGGTGCACTGACGGTGACGATGAAGCTCTATCCGGCCATCGTCACGCTGCACCTGCTCGGCGGCATCGGCCTGTTGGCCCTGTTGGCGGTGCAGGACCAGGTCTTCGTGCCGCGTCCCTTGCGGCTGTCAAGGCCGTTGTCAGTGGGTGTCTGGGCCGTGGCCGCGCTTGTGCTGGTGCAGATCGCGCTCGGCGGCTGGGTCAGCACGAATTACGCGGTGCTCGCCTGCGCCGAGTTTCCGCTCTGCCAGGGCCAGTGGTGGCCGCCGATGGACTTTGCACACGCGTTCACCGTGCAGCGAGAACTCGGCGAGACGGCCGCGGGCACCTACCTGCCGTTTGCCGCGCTGACGGCGATCCACATGTCGCACCGCCTGGCGGCCGTGGTCGTGCTCGGTGCCATGGGGTGGCTGGCCTGGCGACTGTTCGTCACGGGCGACATCGGCTTGCGCCGATTCGCCGCCGCCATGGCGGCGCTGGCGGTGCTGCAGTTGGGCACCGGTCTGTCGAACGTCGTGCTCGGCTGGCCCCTCGTCGGCGCGCTGTTGCACACCGGTGGCGCCGCGGCGTTGGCTGCGCTTCTCGCAACGCTGCTGGCTCGCGCCTACCTGCGACCACGAGCAACGGCGCACCAGCACGCGCCCGCCTGGCCTGTGTACGAAAATCGGGAGGTGACATGAGCACCACCACCGCGCCTCCCATCGCCGCCACAGCGCCCTCGCGCATGCGGCAGTTCTACGTGCTGACCAAACCGCGCGTCGTGCAGCTGATCGTCTTCTGCGCTGTCATCGGCATGCTGCTCGCGCAACCCGGCCTGCCCGACTGGCGATTGCTGCTGGCGGCGTCGGCCGGCATCTGGCTCGTCGCGGCGGCGGCGGCGGCCTTCAATTGCATCGTCGAGCAGCGCATCGATGCCCGCATGGCGCGCACGGCGTGGCGGCCCACCGCCCGGGGCGAGCTCACCAACACGCAAACGCTGCTGTTCTCTTTCGTGCTGTGCGCGCTCGGCTGCGCGCTGCTGTGGTGGTGGGTCAATCCGCTGACGATGTGGCTGACACTGGCCACCTTCGTCGGCTACGCGGTCATCTATACCGTCGTGCTCAAGCCGGCCACGCCGCAAAACATCGTCATCGGCGGGGCGTCCGGCGCGATGCCGCCGCTGCTCGGCTGGGCGGCGATGCGCGGCGAGATGGGCGCTGAAGCGTGGCTGCTGGTGCTGATCATCTTCGTCTGGACGCCGCCGCATTTCTGGGCGCTGGCGCTGTACCGCGCCGAAGACTATGCCCGCGCCGGCTTGCCGATGCTGCCGGTCACGCACGGCAGCGACTTCACGCGCCTGCAGATCCTGCTCTACACCCTCGTCTTGTTTGCAGCGTCGCTGCTGCCCTTTATCCACGGCATGAGCGGCCTCGTGTACCTGGCGGCCGCGGTGGCGCTGGGCGCATGGTTCATCATGCTGGCCTGGCGCCTGTGGCGCAACTACAGCGAGGCGTTGGCACGGCGTACATTCCGCTTTTCCATCTGGTACCTGGCGTGGCTGTTCGCGGCGCTGCTCGTTGACCACTACATCGTCTGAAAATGGAACGCCGACTTCTGTTGCTGAGCGCCGTGACGCTGGCCGCTTGCAGCGCCGAGAAACCCAAGCCTGCGTTCAAGAACATCGACATCACCGGCGCTGCTTACGCCACGGCGTTGTCGCTGCCCGATGTCGACGGCAAGACGAGAACGTTGGCAGAGTTCAACGGCAAGGTGGTCATCGTCTTCTTCGGCTTCGCGCAATGCCCCGATGTCTGTCCGAGCACGCTGGCCGAGATTGCCGCAGTGCGCCAGGCACTTGGACCTTCCGGCGCCAAGGTGCAGCCGGTCTTCGTGACGGTCGATCCTGAACGCGACACGGCGCAGGTGCTCAAGGCCTACGTGCGCTCCTTCGGCGATGACGTGGTGGCGTTGCGCGGCACGCTCGAACAGACGCAGGCCGCGGCGCGTGACTTCAAGGTCTTTTTCAGCAAGGTCCCGGGCAAGAGCGAAGGCAGCTACACGATCGACCACACCGCCGGCTCGTTCGTGTTCGATCCGCATGGCCAGGTGCGGCTGTTCGTGCGCTACGGTGGCGGTGCCGATGCCCTGGCACAGGACGTGAAGCTGCTGCTGAACGGCGCTTGACGGTGGGTGGCCGATCGGCGACTCGGCCACGGCACAGCCACCCCGCGTTCATGGGGCAACACGGTGCCGTGAGCGTGGGCCCAAGCGAAGCTTGCTGACATTCGGATACGCTACGCGTCGCTGCCCAACACCCGACCCAGCGCATCACGCGCGGTCCAGCGTTTGTTCTTCATGACCACGACTGCGCCGCTCGTCTCGATCCTGATCTGCAGCTACAACTACGCAAACTACGTCGGGCAAACCATCGACAGCGCGTTGCGCCAGACCTGGCCCAATGTCGAAGTGGTGGTCGTGGACGATGGTTCCAGCGACGACTCGTGGTCGATCATCTCGGCCTTCGGCGAGCGCATCAAGGCCATCCGGCAAGCCAACGGCGGGCAAGGCGCGGCCTACAACAGCTGCTTTGCCAACAGTCGCGGCGACTGGCTCGTCTATCTTGATTGCGACGATCTGCTCGATGCCGTTTGCATCGAGCGCTGCATGGCGCAGGCCCGCGATGGCGTCAACAAGGTGGCCTTTCCGATGCGGGTCATCGATGCACAGGGCAATGACAGCGGCAACGTCATCCCCTACACCATGCACACCGGTGACGTGCGGCCGATCCTGCAGGTCTTCGGCCACTATGGCGGCCCACCCGGCAGCGGCAATCTTTACCGCCGCAGCGCCCTCGAGAAGTCCTTCCCGCTCGACGTGGCAGCCTGGCCGGTGTGCGCCGACACGGTGCCCTATGTGGCCGCAGCCTGCCGCGGCGAAGTGGCGGCGCTGACGATGCCGATGGGCTCCTACCGGGTGCACAAGCGTGCCAACAAGTCCCTCGGACTGTTCGGCAATGTGCTCGGATCGTTGCGTGAGACGCTGGTGCTCGACGATCAGCGGCGCCAACTGGCCATGCAGATGGTGGCCGCAGACCTGCCGTTTGCACTGCCTGCAACGCTGTTGCCGACGCCGACACAGATCCGCACACGGATCATCTCGTGGAAGATCGATCGCGCGAATCACCCCTATGCCGGTGACAGCCGGCTCGGTCTGATGCGGCTCGCATCGCGCAGCGCTCGCGCCTGGCCTGGCTATACGACGCTGGACCGGCTCGCATTGCTGAGCTGGGCGGCGGCGCTGATGTGTTTGCCGCGCGCGCTCAGCCAAGGGCTGGTCGGTGTCAACACCTCGGACTATGCAAAACGCAAGCTGCGTGTGGCATCCGGCCAGCGCCGGTCGACGCCTTGACCGCTGCCCGAGGCCCGGTCGTTCGAACCAGGAACGCTATGGCCTGGCCTTCAGGCTGCCTGCGCTTCCAGCGCGCCGCGCATTTTTTTCATCGCCGCGACTTCGATCTGGCGGATGCGTTCGGCACTGACGCCGTACTCTGACGCCAACTCGTGCAGCGTCATGCCGCCCGAGTTGTCGTCGTTGACCTTGAGCCAGCGCTCTTCGACGATGCGACGGCTGCGTGCGTCGAGCACCTCGAGAGCTTGCGTGATGCCGTCGCCCGACAGCGCATCACGGCGCCGCGCTTCGATCACGCGCGTCGGCTCGCTCGACTCGTCGGCCAGATAGGCGATCGGCGCAAACGATTCTTCGCCGTCATCGTCGCTCTGCGGCTCGAGCGCCACGTCGCCGCCGGCCATGCGCGTTTCCATCTCTCGCACTTCTTCCGGCTTGACGTTCAACTCGCGTGCCATGCGTTGCGCTTCAACCGGCGACAAGGTATTGCGGTGCATGTCGGCCTCGGCGGCATCGCCCTTGAACGCTGCCTTCATCGAGCGCAGGTTGAAGAACAGCTTGCGTTGGGCCTTGGTCGTGGCCAGACGGACGATGCGCCAGTTCTTCAGGATGTATTCATGGATCTCGGCCTTGATCCAGTGCAACGCGTAGCTGACCAGCCGCACACCCTGTTCCGGGTCGAAGCGCTTGACGGCCTTCATCAAGCCGACGTTGCCTTCCTGGATCAGGTCACCTTGAGGCAGACCATAGCCAAGGTACTGGCGTGAGACGGAAACCACCAGGCGAAGGTGCGACAGCACGAGGCGGCCGGCGGCTTCGAGGTCGCCGCTGTCGCGCAACTTGCGCCCCGCTTCGGTCTCTTCCTGCTGCGTCAGCAGTGGGATGCGGTTGACCGCGGAAATGTAGGCGTCGAGGTTGCCGATCGACGGCACCATGGCCCATGGGTTGCGAACGGCCAGCGATTGCGAGGCCGTGGGCACTTGGGTAAAGGGCAGGGCTGAAGCAGTCATAGGGTTTTCGAGTACTTCGACAGACTTGGGTTCCGAAATATTAGCACTCTCGATTAGAGAGTGCTGACCAGCACGTAAGCTGGGTGTCAAAGATCGCACCATGAAGCTGGCCAGCGACAATTAAGGAAGTGTGCGTACACTATATTGATTGTCAATCAACCGAAGTGCGTATCGAGCTGGTCCAGGATGCTGTCCACCGCAGCCAGGAAGGTGGCCACGTTGACGGGCTTGGTCAAGTAATGCGTCGCACC
This sequence comes from uncultured beta proteobacterium, assembly GCA_963706685.1. Taxonomy (GTDB): domain Bacteria; phylum Pseudomonadota; class Gammaproteobacteria; order Burkholderiales; family Burkholderiaceae_C; genus CADEEN01. The sequence continues at coordinate 838,196 of CAVPMY010000005.1, read as the reverse complement.
GGCGGCGATGGCCTGTGAGATTCGCGCCTCCGTGGCGTCTGCCGAGACGACGATGACCGGAATGTCCGACGTGTCGGCGCTGGCTTGCAGGTGCCGCAGCAATTCCAGGCCATCGATGTCGGGCAATTGCATGTCCAGAAGGACCAGGCTCGGGTGGCGCCGTCTGATGGCGGCCAGGCCGTCGAGGCCCAGGGTGGAGATTTCCAGCTCGACTTGAGGCCGCAGTGCGAGGATGCCGCGCATGACCTCCGCGTTGGTCGCGTTGTCTTCAACATAGTGAATGACGCGACGCCGGTAGGCCGCCGGCTCCACCAGCCCGCCGTCATCGCCGTCCAGGTGCGGCGCTTCGGCGCTTGCGGCGCGCGGCAGCTCGAGTGTGAACGTCGAGCCCATGCCGACCGAAGATCTTGCGTGCAGCGTGCCGCCCATCAGCTCAGCCAGGCGCCGGCTGATCACCAGACCGATGCCCGTGCCTTCGACGGGTCCGCCTTCCTGGCCGAGGCGGTTGAAAGGCTGGAACAACTGCGCCTGCTGCTGCGCATTCATGCCGGTGCCGGTGTCGATCACGTCGAGCGCAATCCGACCCTCGTCGGCCATGCGGCTGGCAACGATGACGTTGCCACCGTCGATGTTGTACTTGACGGCGTTGGACAGCAGGTTGGTGAGGATTTGCTTGACGCGGGTGGCGTCACCGATGACGGCATGGGCGCCTGGCGCCAGGTGCGCGTCGATCCGGATGCGGTGCTTGTCGGCGGCTTGCTGCACCAGCGCACGTGCCGCATCGACGAGTTCGGCCAGGTCGAGCGTGCGCGGCTCGAGCTCGATGTGCCCGGATTCGATGCGTGCCAGGTCCAGCGTGTCGTTGATCATGTGCAGCAAATGCCAACCCGCCTGGCGCATCTGTGCAGTCCATTCGAGTTGGTGCGGCGCCAGCGCCTGCTTGCGATCGAGTTCGAGCAGTTGGGTGAAGCCAAGCAGCGCGTTCAGCGGCGTGCGCAGCTCGTGGCTCATGCGCGAGAGGAATTCGCTCTTGGCGCGGTTGGCCGACTCAGCGCCTTCACGAGCGTGCTGCGCCTCCTCGAGCGCCAGGTGCTCGGTGATGTCCTCGATCACCCAGACCATGCGCCGCGGTTCGTTGTCCTTTGCGCTGCGCAGCACGCTCAGGCTGGCGCGGGTGGCGATGTCGCGGCCATCGGCGGCGACGAAGCGCAGCTGAGCTCGCGCCATCGGCAGCGCGCCAGCCAGCAGGTGCGCGCGAGCCTGGGCTTCGGCCTCTCGGTCGTCGCTGTGCAGCAGGCGCTCGATCGGCAGGCCGGTCAAGCGCTCCCGGGTCGTGCCCAGCAGTTCGCGCAAGTACGGGTTGGCTTCACGGATGCGGCCCTCGATGTCGGTATAGGCCACGCCGATCGGTGCGTGGTCGAGAATGTTGCGCAAGCGTTGCTGGCTTTCGCGCAAGGCCGCCTCCGTGCGTTGACGTTGTACGACCTGGGTCTGCAACTCGGCGGTGCGCTGCACCACCGCCGCTTCGACGCGCCGGGCGCGGCCGGTGATGATCAGCAGCAATGCGCCGAGCATCGACGCCGTGGCCAGACTCACCAAGGCCAGCGGCCAGGTGCGGCCGATGCCAGCTGCGCCGTCGCCCAGGCTGGTGACACGCAGCGCCCACTGCCGGCCGGCAAAGGGCAGCGCCGCCACATGCGCGGGTTGCTGCGCGGAGGCCGTTTCGTCGCAGCCGGCCGCCCCACTGGCGGCGAGCACGCGCAGTCCGGCGGCAGCGTCGTTGTCGATCAGGCACTGCGCGCTCGTCGTCGACGAGGGACCAGCCAGCGCGCGCAGCAGGTCTGCGGGACGCAGCGTCGCAAAGACCATGCCGCGCAAACTGGCCAGGCGCTCATCGGCGGTGGTCGGCTCGCCGCGGTACAGGGCCTGGTAGACCACCACGCCGAGACCGCCTTGCGACAGTGCGAAACCCGCAGTGGCCACGGGGCGCCCACTGCGCACGGCCACGTCGATGGCCTGGCGGGCGTTGGGCACCGAGCGCGAGTTCACGCCGACCGCGGCGGCGTTGCCGGCCATCGGTTCAACAAAACGGATCGCAATCAGCCAATCGTCGCTGCTTGGTGGCTGCCCCGTGGGCCAGCGCTCGACGACGCGGAAGTCGCTGGCGCCCGATGTGCGCTCGCGGGCCTCGAACTCTGCCAGGTCGGCGCGCGCGACGCGCTCCGACAGGCCGAGCGCAGCCAGGCCCGGAGCATCGATCATCCACGGTGCGGTGCTGCGGCGAAAGACGTCGCGGTCCAGCCCGGGCGCAGCTTCGGCCAAGCCGCGCATGGCTTCGAGCGCCCGCAGCGGGCCTTGCAGCCGCGCGGTCAGTTCACTGGTCAGGAAATCGGCGTCGCGCTGGAAGGCGTTGTGCGCGCGCGCCTCGTCGCCCCGTATCGATTCGGCAATGCCCAGCGCCATCACGCCCGTGGCAATGGCCAACGGCAGCGCCACGGCCCAGCGTCGTGGCGCCCAGGCCTCCCGCGGCCCGGCGATGAAGGCCCAGACGATCGGGGCCACGATGAACACGCCGAGCGTGTCGCCCACCCACCAGGCGCCCCAGGTGCCGGGCGCGGCCGCAGCGCCGATCGTGCCACCGGCCAGCAACACCAGCACCGCGATGCTGGCGCTCGTCAGGCATGCCAGCGGCGTCACGAACAACATGAATCGCGCCAGGTCGGCCGGCTCCGACAGCAGCAGCGGCATCGTCACGAAGCGGCGCACCATCCACGCGCCGACGGCGGCCTGCAAGGCGGCGCCGGCGCTGGTGCCCGCCCAGGTGGCGACGATCACCGGGCTGAGCGTGCTGCCGGCTGACACATGCCACAGGTTGGCGGCCAATGCTGCAGCGGCCACTGCTGCCACGGCCCAGCGACCCCACACAAACGCCGCGGCCAGGCCCAGGCCGGCAGCCGGGAACAGCGGTGAGGCATTGCCGGGCTGGATGGCCAGCATCAATCCCAGGCGCGCCAGCACCAGGTAGGCCACGAAGGTGATGGCGAAAACGGCCCAACTTGGCAGCGACGTTTCGACTGCACCGCCGATGCGACGGGGTACTGCAGCGGACCGTGAGGACGAGACCACCGTCAGCGCTCAGTGAATCGCCGCACTATGCAAACCCCGCGCAGCTCGGCACTGCGGGCCTCGGCCCCTGGAGGGGAGCGGCCAAGCCGCTTCGGGGGTGGTTCATGTCACACGTTGAACAGGAAGTTCAGCACGTCGCCGTCGTGCACCACGTAGTCCTTGCCTTCAGCGCGCATCTTGCCGGCGTCCTTGGCGCCTTGTTCGCCTTTGAAGGCGACATAGTCGGCAAAGGCGATCGTCTGTGCGCGAATGAAGCCGCGTTCGAAGTCGGTGTGAATCACGCCGGCGGCCTGCGGCGCCGTGTCGCCGACGTGAATCGTCCAGGCGCGCACTTCCTTTTCACCGGCGGTGAAATAGGTCTGCAGGCCCAGCAGCTTGAAAGCAGCGCGGATCAAACGGGCCAGGCCCGGTTCGGTCTGACCCATCTCGGCCAGGAACATCGACTTGTCGTCGTCGCTCATGTCGGCCAGTTCGGCCTCGGTCTTGGCGCAGATGGCCACGACAGGCGCGTTCTGCCGCGCCGCGTATTCGTTCAAGCGGTCGAGAAAGGGGTTGTCCTCGAAACCGTCCTCGGCGACGTTGCCGACGAACATCGCCGGCTTGGCGGTGATCAGGCACAACGGCTTGAGCACCACGCGCTCTTCCTTGCTGAACTCGATGCCGCGTACCGGCAAGCCCTGGTTCAAAGCGGTGTCGCACTTCCTCAATACGTCGACCAGGCGCTGCGCTTCCTTGTCGCCGCCGGCCTTGGCCACCTTGGTGTAGCGCGCCAGGCTTTTCTCCACGGTGGCCAGGTCGGCCAGGCACAACTCGGTCTGGATGACTTCGATGTCGGCGACCGGATCGATCCTGCCCGACACGTGGATCACATTCGGATCTTCGAAGCAGCGCACGACGTTGACGATGGCGTCGGTTTCGCGGATATGGGAGAGGAACTGATTGCCCAGGCCTTCGCCCTTGCTCGCTCCCGCCACCAGGCCCGCGATATCGACGAACTCGACGATCGCCGGCACGACACGCTGCGGCTCGACGATGGCGGCGAGTTGCGCCAGGCGCGGGTCGGGCAGCTCGACCACGCCGACGTTGGGCTCGATGGTGCAGAAGGGATAGTTCTCGGCCGCGATGCCGGCCTTGGTCAGCGCGTTGAAGAGGGTGGACTTGCCGACATTGGGCAGGCCCACGATGCCGCATTGCAGGCTCATGGATTCATCTCGAAGAAGAAGCCGGCGATTGTAGGAGGCGCGGCCTCAGCGCTTGCCGGTTTCGAGCTGATGTTCGAGTCTGTGCAGCCGTTCGCGAATCGCGCCGCCAACGAGGATCTGCGGGTTGGAGAAACCGTCTGTCTTGCCGGCGTCCTGCTCGCGCTTGTCGATCACGCCGCGCGCCGTGGCATGGGCCGACTCGAACGAGTGTGTGCTGCGCAACGCTTCGTCGAACACCGCACGGCCGAAGTAGGTCAGCGGCGAGCCGCGTCCGCAACCGTAGGAGGTGTGATCGGCATCGGCGGCGGTCATCACCAGCGTGTGTTCGTCGGCCAGCGGTGCCAACCAGGAGCCGGAGTAGCAGGCCGACACCGAAATCACGCGGTGGCGGATGCCGGCGTTGTCGAGCGACGCTTTGAGCACGTCCGGCGTCAAGGCGTCGACCTCCAAGGGCCAAAGATCGGCCGACAGCCGGCCCGACTGGGCGCCATGGGAGGTCAGATGAAGGAACAGGATGTCTTCGTCGCGATCCATGCGCGCGGCGACGGCTTGCAGCGCGCGGTCCAGATTGGCCGGCGTGGCCCAAGGCAGCGATTCGACCGTGCTTTTGTGGTTGACCAGTTGCAGCGAGCGGCCGCGTGCCTCGAAGCGCTCTTCGATCACGCCCGCGACCATGCGGCTCTCGCGCAGGAACACGTCTTCGCTCGCAAACGGCGCAAATGTCAGCGCATAGACATCGATGATGCCGGGACGCTGCGCTTCGAGGGCGGCCAGCGCCTTAGGCAACACGCCCATCTGCGCTTCGAGCGCCGCCGGTGTCAACTCGAGCGGTTTGTCTGCGGCGGCCTCGGCGTCTTCGCCTTGCGTCGGGTACCACAACTGCAGCGGCTGCGCCCAGACGGAGGCCAGCGCCACGGCCGTCAACACCGCCACACAGGCACCGCGCAGCCGCGCCGTGCCGTGACCCGCGCGCCAGAACAACAGCCCCTGCGCCGCGATGAACCACAGCATGGCGAACCACCACACGAGCCACGGCGTCCAGCCCACCATGTCGGCGCCGCGCAGCACGCCCAGGCGCATCATCAGCACATAGGCCAAGCCGACGATCACACTCAGCACCAGCGTCTGCGCGGCGTATACAGCGAACAGCGCCGACGTGCTCGGCGCGCGATCGTGCGACGCGTCTGCATGCCCCGGTGCGAGCACCCAGCACACCCACGCGCCGACCGCCGTCGGCAACCAGCCCGACAGCAGCGCCGGCCAGTAGAACCGGGCCGGCCCTTCGATGTAAAGGCGGTGCACCAGCACCTGCCACAGCGTGCCGGCGAGCACCAGCCAAAACACCAGGGCTGGCGATGCCACGTTGGCGGGCCAGCGCGGCCGCAGCAGCCAGGCACTGCGCAGGCCTTGTTGCCACCAAATTGCAGCGGGTGGCACAGGCTGTGGCGGCGCGGCGTGCGCTGCGGATTCGAACTCGGACATGACCCGATTGTCCCCGTGGGTTGATGCCGGTTCCTACACTGCGCATGACTTCGTGAGGACTCTGTCATGAACACTGGCATGCAACTGCTGACAGCCCAGACCAAGGACCTCGGTGGCGGCTTCATGGTGCGCCGTCTGTTGCCCTCGATGCAACGTCAGGCCGTCGGCCCGTTCGTCTTCTTCGACCATTTCGGGCCGATCGATGCGCAGCCGCATGACAACCACGACGTGCGGCCGCATCCGCACATCGGGCTGGCCACCGTGACCTACCTGTTCGAAGGTGCGATGCAGCACCGCGACTCCACCGGCGTGGTGCAGCGCATCGAGCCCGGCGCCGTCAATTGGATGACGGCCGGCCGCGGCGTCGTGCATTCGGAGCGCACGCCGGACGATCAGCGTGGCCTGCCGCGGCGCAGTCACGGCTTGCAGTTGTGGGTCGCGCTGCCTGAGGCCGACGAAGAAGTCGCGCCGGGATTCAGCCACACGCCCGCGCGCGCGATCCCCCACTGGGCGCAGGGAGGTGTCTCGGCTCGCGTGCTGGTCGGCAGTGCGTGGGGCGCGACGTCGCCGGTGCCCACGCTCTCGCCGACGCTGCTCGTCGACCTTCGGTTGACCCGAGGCGCCAACGTGTCGCTGCCGCCTCAATGGGCCGAGGAACGTGCGCTCTATGCGATCGACGGTGCGTGCGCGCTGGACCGCAAGCCGATCCCTGCGCAATCGATGGCGGTGTTGCCGGCCGGGCAGGAGGTCACGCTGTCGGCCGATGAGGATGCACATTGCGTGCTGATCGGCGGTACATCGCTCGGCCATCGCTTCATCTGGTGGAACTTCGTCTCGTCGCGCAAGCAGCGCATCGTGCAAGCCGCCGATGCGTGGGCCGGCCAACCGAACGAGGCCTTTCCTCAGGTCGATGGCGAGAGCGAGTTCATTGCGCTGCCCGAGCGGCGGCCGACTTGAACTTCGGTGCCAGGATCAGCACGTTGCCCATCACCGCGAGCAGCACACCCATCCAGGTCAGCGTCACGGGGCGAAAGCCTTCAAAGAGCGTCGAGACCACGAGCGCCAGCACCGGCGTCATCACACCGAGGGTCGAGGCCGGCCCCGGTCCGATGCGTTGCTGCAGCGCGAGAAAGCAGGCGAATGCGATCACCGAGCCGGCGATGGCGAGGTAGGCCAGCGACAGCCACCACGAGGTCGCCGATGGCAGTTCCCAGGGCTGGCCATTGGCCACGACGACGATGAACGACAGCGTCGCACCATAAATCATGCCCCAGCCGAGCGCGGGCCAGAACGGCAGTTGGTGCGTTGCATTGCGGGACGCGGCCAGGCTGCCGACGCCCGACAAAAGCACTGCGCCGACAGTGAACACAGCGCCCAGCGCCGTGCTGTCGTCGCGCGTGACGTGCGCGAACTCGGGCCAGAAGATCAGCGTCACACCGGCGATGCACAACGCGCCGCCGCTGAGAAAGCGAGCATTGATCGGCGTGCGCCACAACAGCCAGGCACCGATGCCGTTGACCAGCGGCGAGGCCGAATAGCCGACGGCGACCAGCCCCGACGGCACATGCATTTCGGCGTGATAGACGCACAGATACGACACCGAGTACAGGAACACGCCCTGCAGCGCCAGCAGCGCGTGCTGTCGTGGTGCGAAGCGCAGCTGGTCGCCACGCAGCGCGGCAAAGGCCAGCACCAGTGCGCCGGCCAAACCGAAGCGCAGCGCCACACTGAGTTCGGGCGTGGTCCGCGCGACCTGGTAGAGGATGGCATGCCATGTCGTGCTCCAGATGGCGACGGCGACGATGAACAGCTGCCAGGTCGGCCAAGTACGAGAGGCCCACACGTCAGAACGCTATCTGGGCCTGCACGCCAGCGCCGAGGCTCAAGCGGTGACCGACCCCGGAGACGATCACTGCGTTCTGCCCGAATGCCAGCCGGCCGCCGATGCGAGGCTCGGCGCGGTAGGCGCGCAGGGTATCGGCCACGGCGTGGCCTTGCACCGCGGTGGCTGGATCGACATCGGGAATCGTGCAGCGGCCACACGGCTTGACGAGCTTGACGACCACCGCGCCGTCGGCAGAAGCGATCGTGAGCGTGTCGATGAAGTCTTCGCCGTGGGCATCGTCGACACCGTCGATGACGATGTTGGGCCGAAAGCGCTGCATCGGCACCGCGGCGTGGCCCGCGCTGGCAAGGCGGCGGTTGAGCTCGGCGAGCGACGCCGTCGACGTCACCAGCAATGGGAAGCCGTCGGCGAACGCGGTGCGCGATTCGATCTCGCCGGTCCATTGTGCGCTGGCCAGGCGCAGCGCATCGGGATCGAAACGTGCCAGCCGCAATGGCTGGCCGAGGAAGTCGCTGAACCATTGCGCGGCCAGATCGCCCATGTCGAAGGCATCGACCACGTCGTCCCACACGCGCACCCGGCTCGGGCCCTCCACGGCACCGAGTTGCAGGTGCAGGGCCAACATGCCGGGTGCGCGCAAGACCAGGTCGTTGCTGCGCAGCGTGGGCCGGATCAGAGCCATGCGCGGCAGCTCGCGCTGCGAGACGAAAGCGCCGTCGCTATCGACGACCATCCACTCGCGGTCGTACTCGAAGCCGGTGTCGATCAGCGGCGCGTCATCGACGGCAATGGCGGCGCATGACTTGATCGGGTGGATGAACAGCTGGGCAATGCGCAGGGCCGCTTGATTCATGCGCCCATTATTTGCCAAACAACCCGCGCAAAGTCTCCTTCAACTTGTCCTTGGGCTTGTCCGCCGGCGTGGGCTCGGCACCCGAGGCCGCGGGCTCTGCGGGCTTGCCGAACAGCCCCAGCTTCTCGGCCAGCTTTTCCTTGAGCTTGTTCTCCACGGCGGCAGCCGCCACGCCCGACCATTGAATCTTCCAGTCGATCGCATCGAACGGGCCAGACAGCTGGACCGGTACCGTCACGCCGCGCAATGCGGCCAGCTCGGCGCCGTCCTGGCCGGTGGCCGTGGGCGCGACCGTGGCGCGTGCGGTGTAGTCGATGCGGCCCTGGCCGATGTCGAAGCGACCACTGCCGCCGATGCGCAGGAAGGGGCTCTTGACGTCGAGGTCATCGCTGCGTGCGACGCCGTCCTCGATGCGCGCGCTGGCGGTGAGTTCGGAAAAGTCAGTCTTCTCTGCCGCGCTGGCTTTGGTGATCGCGTCCTGTTTCATCGACAGTGCGGCCTTGGCCTGGCGCAGCGTGCGCGCCAGGTTGATGCCCTTGATCGCGCCATCGCGCAGTTGCAGCGCCGCACCACCGGCCAGATTGGCGCGCAGGGCGCCGAGGGTGGCGCCGCTGGTCGTGACATCGGCGCTGACACGGCCCGTGCCTTCGAGCAGGTCCTTGCCGGCCACGTCCTTGAGCAGCGCGTTGGCATTGACGCCGTTGGCCACGAGCTTGACGCCGATGCGTTTGGTCTTGGCCTCGGCCGTGCCGCTGGCATCGATGCTGCCGCCCCAGGCGTTGCCGGACAAGCGCGTGATGCGCAGCGTGCCACCGTCGAGCGCGGCATCGAGCTTGGCGTCGGCCACGTCGTATTGGCGAAACAAGAGCCGGCCGGCGCTGACGTTGAAGCGACCATTGAGCGCCGTCAAACCGTCCATCGACACCGGTGTATCGGCGGGCGCGCCTGGCGTGGCGGCAGGCGTCGCCGCGCCGGCACTCGGAGCCAGCACCTGGTTCAGGTCGAGCCGGTCGAAACGCGCTGTGGCCTGCACGTTGGGCACGGCAGCGCTCAACACAGCACTGCCCTTGGACTCGAACTTGTTGGTGTTGAGGGCGCCTTGAAGCGCCCACTGCGCGCCGCGCGCATCGACCCCGGCATTGCCGCCGACCGTGAGTGCCAGCGGCTGCAAGCCCGGTTCGGTGATGTTGGCGCGCAGCTCGACGCGTTCGAATGTGGCTGCGCCACTGCCGGGGCGCAGCAGCAGGTTGGACTTGAGTTGCCCGTCGATCTTGCGCGGGCCGCTGCTGCCATCGAGCTTGATCGCAAACGCCGGCAGGCGCAGTGCTTCGAAGTTGCCGCTGGGCGGACCCGATTCGAAGCGGCCGGCAAGGTCGGTCTTGCCGTCGAGATTGAAGCGGCCGCTGAAGCCGCTGCCCTTGAGCTGCTCACCGGTGATCGCCAATTGCGGCCATTCGAGCAAGGCCCCGAACGCATTCGTGTCCTGCTTGCCGGACAGCACGAGCTTGACGGTGTCGAGTTCGAGCTTCTGCGTGCTTGGGCTGAAGATCAGCCGCCGCGCGGCCAGCGAGGTCGGGCCCAGCTCCACGCCGCTGCCTTTGGCAGCGGCCAGGGTGGCGTCGATCGGGCCGGCGGTGAGCGTGCTGCCATCCCAGGACAGCGTGCCGGCGAGCGTGGCGTCGAGCGCCTTCCAGGCCTCGGTGTCGCCGCCGATCTTGACCGTGGTGCCACGCAGAGCGGCGCTGCCGGTGGCCGCATCGAAGGTCAAGGCTGTCTTGCCGTCAAACGTCAGCCGCAACACCTGCGGGCGTTCCAGCGTCACCGTGGTCCGGAACTGCACTGGCGTTTCCTGGCCACTGGCCAGACGGCCGCTGTTGAAGGTGTCCATCGTCACTGTCCCGGTGATCTGCGCCTGCTCGTCGCGCAGTGCCAGCCGCGCGTCGTCCAGATGCACCGCGCCCACCTCGAAGCGCATCGGCGGCCCCTTGTCGGCGGACGTTGCACCGGTATCGGCGCCGAGCAGGTCGTCGATGTTGCGAGCGCCCTTGGCGTCACGCGTCAACTGGGCGCGCACGCCGCGCGCGCTGACGCTGTTGACCACGAGTTGCTTGCGCAACAGCGGCAACCATTGCAGTGACAGCGCCGCCTCGTCGATTGACGCGAATTCGTCGGCGCGGCCACGCTCGGACAGGTGCAGCTTGGAGACCTTGATCGCCAGACGCGGCACCAGCGTCAGGTCCACCGGGCCGTCAATGGCCAGCGTGCGCTGGCGCTCGGTCTTCATCCAGTCGATGGCGATCGACTTGTACTGTGTGGCGTCGAAGGTGGCCACGAAGTACACCGCAGCCATGGCCAGCAACAAAAAGAGCGCACCCAGCCCGAGCAACGCCCGCTTGATCCAGAGATTCATGTGTGCATTGGAGCGTGAAAGGTCGTACAGGTTGCAACAACGGTCCACCTAAAATGCAAATCTATGCAAACCAAGGGCCTCTATTTTGACGTTTGTGTGCGCGGCGCGGGCATCGTGGGCCGCGCGCTGGCGCTGGCCCTGTCGCGTCAGGGTCTGAAGGTGGCACTGCAGGCGCCTGCCGCGCGAAAGCATGCCGGCGACGATGTGAGGGCCTATGCGCTCAATGCCGCCTCGGTGGCGTTGCTCGATTCGCTCAAAGTCTGGAACGAGTTGCCGGCCGATGCGCGCACCGCCGTGTTCGACATGCGTGTCGAGGGCGATGCGGCGTCCTCCGTGCTGCACTTTTCGGCGTGGCAGCAGCATGTGCGCGAGTTGGCCTGGATTGTCGATGCGGCGGCGCTCGAAGCCGAACTGGCCGCAGCGCTGCGCTACGCGCCACATGTGACGGCAACAAATGAGCCCGTAGCGGCGCGATTGCTGGTACTGGCCGAAGGTCGCGCCTCGGCCACGCGTGAGCAACTCGGCGTGGCCTTCCAAACGCATGACTACGCGCAGACCGCGATCGCGGCACGGCTGCTGACCGACGCACCCCACGACGGCCTGGCGCGGCAGTGGTTCCACGCCCCCGACGTACTGGCGCTGCTGCCGACCGATCGGCCACAAGCCGGCCATGGCCTGGCGCTGCGTGTGGTCGCTGCCGACCGAGCGTGCGCAGGCGTTGCTGGCGCTGCCCGAGGCAGAGTTCGAAGCGGCGCTGATGCAGTCCACGGCAGGCGCGGCCGGCACGCTGCGCTTATCCAGCACGCGCGCGTCCTGGCCGCTGGCGCTGGCACGCGCCGAACGCGTGCAGGGTCCCGGCTGGGTGCTCGTCGGCGATGCGGCGCATGTGGTGCATCCGCTGGCCGGACAGGGTTTGAACCTGGGGCTGGGCGACGTGGCTGCCCTGTCGCGCGTGCTGGCCGAATGCGAGCCCTGGCGCGACCTGGCAGACCCCAGGCTGCTCGAGCGCTATGCGCGCGCGCGCGCGCTGCCGGTGCAGGCGATGGCGGCGCTGACCGACGGATTGCTGCGACTTTTTGCACACCCTGCACCCTGGGTGCGGGAACTTCGAAACCGCGGCCTGGGTCTGGTAGACACTGCCGCACCGCTCAAGCGTTGGCTCGCGTCACGCGCCCTGGGCCGATAGAAGCCGTGCCCACGCCAGGCCGGCGCCCTGAAGGACACACCATGCTGCTGATGACTTTGCGATCGATCCTGCTGCTGCCGCTGCTGCTGGCCTTGGCGCTGCCCGCTGCGGCCGATGAAGCGGAGATTCGCCAGAACCTGGCGCAACGCCTGCCCCAGTTTCCCAAGATCGACGAGGTCACCAAGACCGCGGTGCCGGGACTCTGGGAAGTGCGTATCGGCAGCGAGGTGCTCTACTCCGATGCCGACGGCAGTCACATCTTCGAGGGCGAACTGATCGACACCAAGAGCAAGGTGAACCTGACTCGCGAGCGCATTGCCAAGCTGACGGCCATCAAGTTCGACGAGTTGCCGCTCAAGGATGCGATGGTCGTCAAGCAGGGCAACGGTGCGCGCAGGCTGGCCGTCTTCGGGGACCCGAACTGCGGCTATTGCAAACGCCTCGAGCGTGACCTGGTGGCCTTGAAGGATGTGACGATCTACACCTTCGTCTATCCGGTGCTGGGCCCCGATTCGATCGAGAAGTCGCACGCCATCTGGTGCTCGAAGGATGCCATGAAGACCTGGCGCGACTGGATGCTCAACGGCGTGACGCCACCGCGCGCCATGGGCCAATGCAACGACGCGGCGATCCAGCGCAACGTCGACTACGGCAAGAAGTACCGCATCAACGGCACGCCGGCGCTGGTTTTCGAGAACGGCGAGCGTGTGCCCGGCGCCATTCCCGCTGCCGAGTTGGCCAAGCGCCTGGACGATGCGAAGAAGCCCAAGTCCTGAAGCCTCGCGGCGACATAGGGCACCGAAGCGCCGCTTCAAAAAAAGCAAGGGCGCCGAAGCGCCCTTGTCAATTCTCCCTGTTGCCGTGTTTTAGACGAGCGAGACTTCGTGACCCGACCCGCTGCGTGCATGCAGCGCGTCCCACAGCGCTGCGGCCTTGGCTGCCCAATCGCGATAGTGCGCGTCGCCCGGCGCGAAGAACGGCACACCGCGCTCGACAAAGTGCCTCACGCGTGCGGCCAGCTTCGGCGAGCAATCGAGGCGGCCAATTTCCAGCTCGATGTTGTGCAGCAGCGCATGGCGTGCAAAGGGTTCGCAGGGCGCCATCAGGCGCGTGTAGATGGGGTGATGGGTCCAATCGCTCATCGTTCGTTTTGGTTGCGTGTGACAGCGAGCGCATCATCTCGCTTGCCAATGCGGCCGTGTGTGGCGGGCCCGCGAGGACGCGGATTTGGCACGCGACTTGTTTAACGCGGCAAAGCCAAATTACGGTTGCATCCAGCGGCCTGTGGCGTCTTTGCCGAAGGATGCGCGACGGTGGCCTTGCGCGCCGAGCTCCAGCCAATCGATCGACAGCACCTGCGCCTGCAGCAACGCGAAGTGCGCCCGGTCACCGCGCGCATGCAACGCGTTGTCCAGCGGGCTGCCGGGAGCAAGCGACGACAAATAGTCGTTTGCGGCTGGGCTCAGCTTGAGGAGCGCCCAGCGCGAGGACAACTCCAGGCCGTCGGCGATGGCATTGATGTGCACGCGAATGCGCAACTGCCAGCCGAGGCCGGGTGACCACATGACCAGCGTGCCCTTTGGATGCCCGGCGATCTGCGCGACCTTGCCGGCGCGCGCATCGGAGTAGATGAGCAGTCTGGATTGCGCTTGCTCGACCTCGCGCAAGATGACCGTGCGTGCATCGCCCAGCTCGCCATCGGTGGTGGCCAGCACCGGCGTGCGCCACGGGTGTTGTTTGTCGTGCGGCGCGGCCAGCAGTTCGCGCCAGACGGCGGCCTCGATTGCTTGCAGCGATTCGAGGCGTGGGCTCATTTCGTCATGACTCCCGACGCAGCGCCGGAAACAGCAACACGTCGCGGATGCTCGCACTGTCGGTGATCAGCATGATCAGCCGGTCGATGCCGATGCCGCAGCCGCCCGCAGGCGGCATGCCGTACTCGAGCGCGCGGATGAAATCGGCGTCGTAGAACATCGCCTCTTCGTCGCCGGCCTCCTTGTTCCTGGACTGGGAAGTAAAGCGAGCGGCCTGGTCCTCGGCGTCGTTCAGCTCCGAGAAACCATTGGCGATCTCGCGGCCCGTGGCAAACAGCTCGAAGCGCTCGGTGATCGCCGGGTTCGTATCCGACGCCCGCGCCAGTGGGCTGACCTCGACGGGGTAGTCGGTGATGAAAGTCGGCTGCCAGAGCTTGTCTTCGACAGCGTTCTCGAACAGGCCGAACTGCAGCTGCGCCAGGCCCCAATGCTTGGGCGGCTCCTCACCGAGGGACTTGAGCTTGGCGTGCAGTGCCTTGGCATCGTCTGCTTCGGAGGCGCTCACACCAGCATGCGCGATCAGCGAATCGCGCACCGACAGCCGTGCGAAGCGGCTTTCCATGTCGACCTCGCGGCCCTGGTAGCTGACGCGCGCCGAGCCGCTGGCCGCGCGCGCGGCGTGGCGCAACACCTGCTCGGTGAAGTCCATCAGGTCATGATGCGTCCAGTAGGCCGCATAGAACTCCATCATCGTGAACTCAGGGTTGTGACGCACCGAGATGCCTTCATTGCGGAAGTTGCGGTTGATCTCGAACACACGCTCGAAGCCGCCGACCAGCAGGCGCTTCAGATACAACTCTGGCGCAATGCGCAGGAACATTTGTTGATCCAGCGCATTGTGGTGAGTGACAAACGGCTTGGCATTGGCGCCGCCGGGGATCGGGTGCAGCATCGGTGTCTCGACTTCGAGGAACCCGTGCTCGACCATGAAGCCGCGAATCGATGACACCGCCTTGCTGCGCGCCACGAAGCGCGCGCGCGCCGTATCGTCCGTCATCAGATCGACATAACGCTGGCGGTACTTCTGCTCCTGGTCGGTCATGCCATGGAACTTGTCGGGCAGCGGCCGCAGGCTCTTCGTTAACAGGCGCACCGACGACGCCTTGACTGACAGCTCGCCGCTCTTGGTGCGAAACAGCGTGCCCTCGCAGCCGAGGATATCGCCCAGATCCCAGGTCTTGAAGTCGGCCAACACGTCGGCGCCGACAGCGTCCTGCGTGATGTAGAGCTGGATGCGGCCCGATCCATCCTGCAACGTCGCAAAGCAGGCTTTGCCCATGACACGCTTCAACATCATGCGGCCGGCCACCGCCACATCGAGGGTCTGCGCTTCCAGCGCCGCGTTGTCCAGCGCGCCATGGCGCTGGTGAAGATCGGCGGCGTGGTGGCGCGGCTTGAAGTCGTTCGGGAAGGCGGCTCTGCCCTCGGCCTTGGCACGTTCACGCAGCAGTGTGAGCTTTTCGCGACGTTCGGTGATGAGCTGGTTGTCGTCGGAGTCCATGCGTTCGAGGGGAGGCCGCGCGTAAAAGGAA
The DNA here is from genome assembly GCA_963706685.1 of uncultured beta proteobacterium. Classification (GTDB taxonomy): domain Bacteria; phylum Pseudomonadota; class Gammaproteobacteria; order Burkholderiales; family Burkholderiaceae_C; genus CADEEN01. The sequence goes on along the minus strand of CAVPMY010000005.1, from coordinate 822,745 downwards.
CGGATTCTAGGGTGCGCGCCTGGGTGCCGTGGGCCGACAAGGCATACTGAGGATCGGCTTCGAAACGGCATTTCCACCCATGACGATCCTGGTCACCGGCGGCGCCGGTTTCATCGGCAGCAACTTTGTCCTCGACTGGCTGGCACACGGCGACGAGCCCGTGGTCAACCTCGATGCGCTCACCTACGCCGGCAATCTGCACAATCTCGACACGCTGCGCGGCGACCCGCGGCATGTCTTCGTGCAGGGCGACATCTGCGACGCCACGGTGCTCGACCAGCTGTTTGCCGAGCACCGGCCGCGCGCGGTGGTGCACTTCGCTGCCGAAAGCCATGTCGATCGCAGCATCCACGGCCCGGCCGAGTTCATGCGAACCAATGTGCACGGCACGTTCACCCTGCTCGAGGCGGCGCGCGCGCACTGGAGCGCGCTCGAAGGCGCGGCCAAGAGCGCGTTTCGTTTTCTGCATGTGTCCACCGACGAGGTCTACGGCTCGCTCGCAGCCGACGCGCCAGCGTTCACCGAGACTCACCCCTACGAGCCGAACAGCCCGTACTCAGCGAGCAAGGCGGCCAGCGACCATCTGGTGCGCGCCTGGCACCACACCTACGGCCTGCCGGTGCTGACGACCAACTGCTCGAACAACTACGGTCCCTACCATTTTCCAGAAAAGTTGATCCCGCTGATGATCGTCAACGCGCTCGCCGGCAAGCCGCTGCCGGTGTACGGCGACGGCATGCAGGTGCGCGACTGGCTCTACGTGCGCGACCATTGCAGCGCCATCCGCGCGGTGCTGGCCAAGGGTCGGATCGGCGAAACCTACAACGTCGGCGGCTGGAACGAAAAGCCCAACATCGAGATCGTCAAGACCATCTGCGCCTTGCTCGATGAATTGCGACCCGACGCAGAGGGCTCCCATGCGAGGCATCATCACCTACGTCAAGGATCGCCCGGGCCACGACCGCCGCTACGCGATCGACGCCCGCAAGATCGAGCGCGAACTCGGCTGGCGGCCGGCGGAAACCTTCGAGTCCGGCATCCGCAAGACGGTGCAGTGGTACCTCGACCATGCCGATTGGGTGGCCGACGTGCAGAGCGGCCGCTACCGCGACTGGGTGGCCACGAACTACACGGTGCGCTGAATGAAGATCCTTCTTTTCGGCAAAGGCGGCCAGGTCGGCTGGGAGCTGCAGCGCTCGCTGGCGACGCTCGGTGAGCTGATCGCACTCGACTTCGACAGCACTGACTATCACGCCGACTTCTCCAAGCCGGCGCACTCGCCGAGACCGTGCGCGCGCTGCGGCCCGACGTCATCGTCAATGCCGCCGCGCACACGGCGGTCGACAAGGCCGAGAGCGAGCCCGAGTTCGCGGCCACGTTGAACGCCGAGGCGCCGCGCGTGCTGGCCGAGCAGGCCAAGGCGCTCGGCGCCTGGCTGGTGCACTACAGCACCGACTATGTGTTCGACGGCAGCGGCAGCAGCGCGCGCAGCGAAGACGCGCCGACCGGCCCGTTGTCGATTTACGGCCGCACCAAGCTCGACGGCGAGAACCACATCCGCGCCAGCGGCTGCACGCACCTGATCTTCCGCACGAGCTGGGTCTATGCGGCGCGCGGCGGCAACTTCGCGCGCACGATGCTCAAGCTGGCCGGCGAGCGCGACGCGCTGTCGGTGATCGACGACCAGATTCGGCGCGCCGACCGGCGCCGAGCTGCTGGCCGACGTGACCGCGCATGCGATGCGCGCCTGCCGCACGAACCCGGCATTCGGCGGCACCTACCATGCCGTGGCCGGCGGCGAGACCAGCTGGTTCGACTACGCGCGCTTCGTCATCGACTGGGCGCGCGCCAATGGCCTGCCGATCAAGGTGGCTGCCGATGCCATCACGCCGGTGCCGACCAGCGGCTACCCCACGCCGGCCAAGCGCCCGCTCAATTCACGGCTGGATACGCACAAGCTGCGCGACAGCGTTCGACCTCACGCTGCCCGACTGGCAGGTCGGCGTGACGCGCATGCTGATGGAGGCCTACGCAAAATGACGAACAACGACATCAATCGCAAAGGCATCATCCTGGCCGGCGGCTCCGGCAGCCGCCTGCACCCGGCGACGCTGGCGATGAGCAAGCAGCTGCTGCCGGTGTACGACAAGCCGATGGTCTACTACCCGCTGTCGACGCTGATGCTGGCCGGCATTCGCGACGTGCTCGTGATCAGCACGCCGCAGGACACGCCGCGCTTCGAGGCGCTGCTCGGCGACGGCTCGCGCTGGGGCATGAACCTGTCGCTACTGCGTGCAGCCCAGCCCCGACGGCCTGGCGCAGGCCTTCATCCTCGGCCGCAAGTTCGTCGACGGCCAGCCGAGCGCGCTGGTGCTCGGCGACAACATCTTCTACGGCCACGATTTCCAGAACCTGCTCGGCGGCGCCATGCAACGCCGCGTCGGCGCCAGCGTCTTTGCCTACCATGTACACGACCCGGAGCGCTACGGCGTGGTCGCCTTCGACGACAACAAGCGAGCGCTGTCGATCGAAGAAAAGCCGCAAGAGCCGAAGAGCCACTATGCGGTGACGGGCCTGTATTTCTACGATGAGCAGGTCTGCGACATCGCAGCGTCGATCAAGCCGAGCGCGCGCGGCGAGCTCGAGATCACCGAGGTCAACGCCACCTACCTGCGCCAGAACCAGCTTTCGGTGGAAATCATGGGCCGCGGCTACGCGTGGCTGGACACCGGCACGCACGACAGTCTGCTCGAAGCCGGCCAGTTCATCGCGACGCTCGAAAAGCGCCAGGGCCTGAAGGTGGCCTGCCCTGAGGAGATGGCCTACCGCCACGGCTGGATCGACGCCGAACAGCTCGAAACCTTGGCCCGGCCGCTGGCCAAGAACGGCTACGGCCAGTACCTGCTGAAGCTGCTGGCCGAGAAAGTCTACTGATGAACGTCACGACCACCGCGCTGCCAGGCGTGCTGATCCTCGAACCGAAGGTCTTCGGCGACGACCGCGGCTTTTTCATCGAGAGCTTCAACCAACGCGCCTTCGACGCGGCTGTGGGATCGCATGTCGACTTCGTGCAGGACAACCACTCGCGCTCCAGCCGCGGCGTGCTGCGCGGCCTGCACTACCAGAGCCAAGCCGCATGCGCAAGGCAAGCTGGTGCGCGTCGTGCGAGGCAGTGCATTTGACGTGGCGGTCGACATTCGACGCGGCTCGGCCACCTATGGCCACTGGCTCGGCGTGACGCTCGACGCGCAAAGCCAGCGCCAGCTGTGGATTCCGCCGGGCTTTGCCCATGGCTTCCTGGCGCTCGTCGACGACACGCATTTCCTCTACAAGACCACCGACTATTACGCCAAGGACTGCGAGCGCTCCATTGTCTGGAACGATCCGGCCATCGGCATCGGCTGGCCCGACCTGGGCATGGCGCCGCTGCTGGCGCCCAAAGATGCGGCGGCCCCGGTGCTGGCGCAGGCCGAACCCTATTGATCTCATGTCGAATCGCTATCAATGACCAGCAGCAAAACGATTCAGGTCCAGCCGGTCATCCTTGCCGGCGGCAGTGGCACGCGGCTGTGGCCGCTGTCGCGCGCGGCCTATCCGAAGCAGTTTCTCGTGCTCACGGCCGACAAGCGCACGCTGTACCAGCAGGCCGTGGCGCGCTGCGAGCGTCTGGCCCGCGATGGCTTTGACGTTGCTGCGCCGATCACGGTGTGCAATGAGGAGCACCGCTTCATGGTGCTCGACCAATTGCGCGAGGTGGGCATCTCGAGCGGCCATGTGGTGCTCGAACCTTCGGGCCGCAACACCGCGCCGGCGATGACGCTGGCGGCGCTCGACGCCGCCGAGGGTGGCGGCGATCCCGTGCTCGTCGTCACGCCGGCCGATCATGTGGTGGCCGATCAGTCCGCTTTCGCACGCGCAATGAACGCCGCCATCCAGGCTGCGGCCACGGGGTCGGTGGTGGCGCTCGGCATCACGCCCGACCGCGCGGAAACCGGCTACGGCTATGTCAAGTGCGGGCGCGGCAATGGCGAAGCGCAGGTGGTCTCGCAGTTCGTCGAGAAGCCCGACGTCGTGACCGCGGAACGCTACCTGGCCGAGGGCGACTACAGCTGGAACAGCGGCATGTTCGTATTGCGCGCGTCGGCCTGGCTCGACGCCTTGCAGCGTTTCCGGCCCGACATCCTGGCGCAGACCGGCAAGGCCTGGGCGGCGCGCAAGACCGATCAACGCTTCGTGCGTCCGGGCGCCGCCGAGTTTGCCGCCGTGCCCGCGGAGTCGATCGACTTTGCGGTGATGGAGCACTGCCCCGGCAGCGGCATCGACATCCGCATGGTGCCGCTGGCGGCCGGCTGGAACGACCTTGGCGCGTGGGACGCGGTTTGGCAGGTGGCTGACAAAGACAGCATGGGCAATGCCACGCTGGGCGATGCGATGCTGGCCGGCAGCCGCAACTCGCTGGTGCATGCATCGAGCCGGCTCGTCAGCCTCGTCGGCGTCGACAACCTGATCGTCATCGAAACCGCGGACGCCGTGCTCGTTGCCGACCGCGACCGCAGCCAGGACGTCAAGGCCATCGTCAGCGCGCTCGAGGCCCAGGGCCGCACCGAGAACAACCTCAACCGCAAGGTGCACCGCCCCTGGGGCTGGTACGACAGCATCGATGCCGGGCCGCGCTTTCAGGTCAAGCGCATCATGGTCAAGCCGGGCGCAAGCCTGAGCCTGCAGATGCACCACCACCGCGCCGAGCACTGGATCGTCGTCTCGGGAACGGCCGAAGTGGTCAACGGCGACCAGGTGCTCATACTCACTGAAAACCAGAGCACGTACATCCCGCTCGGCCAGAAGCACCGCCTGTCCAATCCGGGCAAGACGCCGCTGGAGATCGTCGAGGTGCAATCCGGCTCGTACCTCGGCGAGGACGACATCGTGCGCTTCGAGGACAACTACGGGCGCAGCTGAGGCGCCCGACCGCCGGCGCGCGCTGGCTGCTCAAGCACCGGCCACCACGCTGCCGCATTCAATGCGGATCAGGTGCTCGGCATCAAGCACGGTCTCCAGGCGGTGGCTGATGATGAGCAGCGTGCGTCCGGCAAACCGTTGTTCGATCGCGTGCCGGATGCGCACCTCCAGATCACGGTCGAGCGAGCTCATGGCCTCATCGAGGATCAGGAACTGCGGGTTGCGCAGAATCGCCCGTGCCAGTCCCAGTCGCTGCCGCTGGCCGCCGGAGAATCGCATCCCTTGCTGGCCGATCCAGGTCTCGTAGCCCTCGGGCAGCGGCTCGATGAATTCCGCGACGCCGGCGATCTGCGACGCGGCAACGACGTCCTCCTGCGAGGCCGTGCTGTCGGCCATGCGGATGTTGTCGATCACGGTGCCCTCGATCAGGTCCACGTCCTGACCCGCCACGGCGAGCAGGCCCAGCCAGTCGCTTCGCCGCAGGTCAATCAGCGGCACGTCGTCGACCCAGATCGTGCCGGAGGTCGGCGTGTACAGGCGCAGCAGCAGGTTGATGAGGGTGGTCTTGCCGGCACCGCTCGCGCCCACCAACGCAGTGGTCGCGCCCACGGGAATTTCGAAGCTGACGTTGTCCAGCGCGGGCGCAGCGCCGTCGTCGTAGCGAAAGCTCACAGCGTCGAAGCGAACACTCTTTCGCAACTGCCGGATCGGCAAGTGCCCCGGGGCCGCATAGTGCTTGTCGTCCTTGCACAGCATCATCCGCACCGAGCGCAGTTGCGGCTCGATCTGCGCCAGGTACAGCAGGCGACCCTCGATCTCCCGCGCCGACGGCTGCATCCGGTACAGCAGTGCGACTGCCGCCAGGGTGGTTGCAAAGCTGGCGCCCCAATAGGCTGCGCTCGCCATGATCACGCACAGGATGCCCAGGTAGCCGACCTCGGTCAGTGGATCGAGCAGCGATGACAGGCGCGTCTGGGCCTGCGATACGCGGCGGGCCTCGGCCGATGAGGCGAGAAAACGCTGCTGGTGCAACTGCTCCTGCCCATAGGCGCGGATCGTACGCAGTCCTTCGAGCGTCATCAGCATGTGTTCGCCCAGCGCCTGGTGCACTCGCTTGGACTGCTTGCCGAGTTCCTGTGCTGTTCTCGACAGGCGGCGCAGTCCGATCGAAATGAGGATCGATCCGAGGACCGCAGTCACCGCGATCGGCCACGACAACGCCAACAGAAAACCCAGGAAAACGAAGATCGAGCAGGCGCAGACGATCAGCCTCGTCAGGCTCGCGTAGGCATTGGCGATCAACCACGATTCGCTGCCCAGCACTTCCATCAGCTGCGCCTGCTCATGCCGTTGAACGAAGCCGTACGACACGGTGAGGTACTGCTCGTGAATGAGGTTCCTGGCCCGCTCGCTGATCAGCTCACTGACATGAGCGCTGATGACCCTGTTGGCAAAGCCGAGCCCGGCGCGGGCAACGATCAGCAGCAGGATCGCCGCGGCCATGCGGGCGGGCGAGGGCAGCCAGCCGCGGGCGTGGTTGATCGCCTGGCCCAGCAGGCCGCCGACATCGGCGGCGGCGTCGACCTGGCCCATCGCCGAGTACAGGAAGCCGATGATCAGCGTGATGCCCAGCGTCTCGGCCAGCGACGTGGCCAGCCCCAGGCTGATCAGCGCCGGCGTCGCCCAGCGCGGCTTCGGCGCGATGCGCAGCAGGTGCGACAGGTGATCGAGCGCCGCCCGGCGTGCCGGGCCATGGGTCTTGAGCCGCGTGGTCGCCTCGTCGTCCCCGCTCGCGGACACTATTCGGCCTGCCCTTCTAGAAAAGCCCGGCCTGTCATGGGGGCGGCAGGGCGCGGTTGGCCGTGACGAAGTCTGCGCAAAGCGTCGCGGATCCTTCTTACCGGATCCAGCGGGAGATCCCACAACAACAGTCTCATGGCGACGAACGGGTAGCCACGCAACAGCGTCAGCCACACGCGGACAAGCTCCCCGGTGAGGCCATTCAGAATTAAATCGCGCATCAGCCAATGGCTGTATCCGCGCAGGCCGCGCCTGACCTCCTTGCGCAGGCCCGCATGTCGCGCCAACATCTCTTCGCACTGCATCATGTGCGAGCGCAGCATGCGCGCTCGGTCGCTCGACATGTTGTCCGGCAGGTAGCGGTAGCCGACCAGGAACTCGGGCACCACCACATAGTGGAAGCGCTCGGCGACGCGGCACGAGAACAGCCAGTCCTCGCAGCCCTCGGCATCCGCGGCCCGCAGCCGGCTGTCGAAGCCGTCGGCGTGGATCAGCGTCTGCCGACGCACCAGCACCGTGCTGCCACAGCCGACGAAGTTGCCCTGCAGGATGTTTTCCAGCACGTGCCCCTTGTGGCGCGCGCCGCCATGGAGTCGAAAGACGGTACCTTGTGCGTCGATTCTGGCTGTCCAGCAATAGGCCAGGCCGGCGTGCTCACCACCTGCCAGCAAGGCCTGAAGTTGTTTTTCGATCTTTGTCGGTGCCCACAGGTCATCGGCGTCGATGAAGGCGATGAAGTCGGACCGTGCGCGGCGCCAGCCGGCATTGCGCGCTGCGGCAACGCCGGCGTTGGCCTGTTGCACGACTTCGATCCGCTCGTCGGCCGCAGCGTGTTGCTCTGCGATCCGTCGTGTGTCGTCCGTGGAGCCGTCATCGACGACGATGATCTCCAGCGCCCGGTGCGTCTGCGACCGCACGCTCCTCAAGGTTTCGTCGATCGTGGGCGCGCCGTTGTACGCCGGGATGACGACGCTGACGAGTTGCTGGTCACTCACCGGCAGGCCTCCATCATGGTGATGAACTCCTCCTGTGTCATGTTGCCTCGCACCTCGAGACGCGGCAACTTCAGCGGCTCGCTGGCCAGGGCCGCTGCGCCCTGTACCGTGCTAAATCCCACACAAAAGCCACATTCGTTTGCCAATACGCACAGCCGCTCGTCGATCTGGCCATAGGGCGCAGCAAAGGATTCGACCGGCCGCGCCTGCCAATGGGCGAGCATCGCCCGTGACCGCGTCAGCTCCGCAGCCAGTTCGCGCGTGGCCAGGCCCATGGCGTCGCGATGGCTGGCCAGGTGGCTGCCGAACGACACGCCCTCGGCCGCCAGACGGGTGATGGTGGCCACATCCATCAAGGCTGCCGGCTCGCCGAGGTGTCGATCCCATTCGGCAGCGGTCCCCACGGCATCGGTGACGATGAACACCTCGGCGCGAAAGTCATGCCGGCGCAGGATCGGCCAGGCCGCGTCGGCGAAGTCCTGGTAGCCGTCGTCGAAAGTGATCATCACCGGCCGGCCGACGAACGGGTGGCGGCGCTCCAGGAACCAGGCCAGTTCGGCGCCGCAGATCGCGTGGTACCCATGGCGGCGCAACCAGCTCATCTGCGCCGCGAAGGCATCGACGCCGACGCGCCAGCGCGCCAGCGCGGCCGGCCCGGTGTCGGCGACGCGGTGATAGGCCAGCACCGGAATGCGCTGGTGCCGCTCCGTGCTGGCCAATTCGGTACGCCGCGCGATTGCGCCGCCCCAGACGATGTAGCGTGCCACCTCGTGTTCAATGTCAGCTTCGATCGGCCGTGTCTCGATGTGCGGCTTCGCCAAGCCCGCGGCGGGATCTCGGCGTACGAAACGTTCGACACGGTACAGCTCGGTGCGCAGCGATCGCTCGACCGCCAGCGTCGGCACTTCGGCAAAGACGCGGGAAATGGTCTTGGCGCCCCAAGGGTTGTCCCAATCGAAGCCGGTGCGCGCCATGTCCTCCTTCAGCACCAGGGCATGGGCCAAGACGATGTGGCCGCCCGGCTTGAGCGCGCCGGCCATGCGCTCGGCGACGCGCCGCAGGGCGTCTTCCTCGTCAAGGAAGTACAGCACCTCGGAGCAGACGATCAGGTCCAGGCCTTGCGGCAGCGCGTCGGCTGTCAGGTCGAGCTGGCGGAAATCGATGTTGGCGTTGCGGCTGCAGCGCTCGGCAGCACGTGCCAGCGCCGTGGCGGAGATGTCGGTGGCGATCAGCCGCTGCACGCGTCGGGCGAGCTTGTCGGTGAAATGGCCCTCGGCGCATGCCAGCTCCAACGCGTTTTCAATCGGGCCGTCCGGCAGCAGCGCCAATTGGAAGCCGTACTTCTCCTGCTCGTAGGCCGAGCCGTAGTTCCAGGGGTCGGGTTGGCGGAAGAAGTCTTCCCAGAAGGCGCGACGCTGCTCGGCGCTGTGCTCCTGCAGCGCCCCCGTCTCGCGTGTGGAGGCCCTGGCCGCGCGCGCGGCCGGCGATCTCGAGGGCATGTTCGCCGCTGCCTGTGCCAAGGCTTGTTCGCGCAGACGTTCGAGGCGGCCGGCATGGCTGTTGTCGCTCGGCGCCGGCAGTGCGGCAGCGAGCAACGCGTCTCGTGCCGCGGCCTTGACAATGCGGCGCCACCCCTGATCGCGGATCGCCGAGCGCCTCAGTTGCACGCGCGCCGCGCGGGCGGCCGCGGCCAAGCGGCCCGGCGTCGTCGAGCGGACGACGTGCAGTCCGGCCAGTCGCATGACGGCTTTCCAACCGAGGCGATGCGCTGCCAGCTCGATCCATTGCCGCGGCCCGAACGTGCCGAGCGTGCCCGGCTCGACCACAGCGAGCACCGCGGCGCCCTCGCACAGGTAGACATAGAGTCGATCGATGCCCTGCGGGGGCGCCACAGAGGTCAATGCGCGCAGGTCTACGCGCAGGCCGAGCGTGAGCGACATTGTTCGCGGCGCAGCCAGGTCGTCATAGAGCAGCAGCAGACGCTCGAAGGCGTACTGCGTGCGTCGCGCCGCCAAGGTGTCGGCCCACATGGCGCCGAGCGCGTCGATCAGCGCCGTGATGCGCGCACCGTAGTCGCCCCAGCGTGCCGCCAGCCGCCTTGGCTCGGCGCGCATGCCGACCATCAGGCCGTCGAGCAGGGTGCTGACCACGGCATTCGTGTGGTCGCTGTCTGCCGGCAGCGCCCGCAATGGGTCTCGCAGCCCAGGATGGGCCTGCCCACATGCCGCATCGAATGCGCTGCACCACAGTGCGAAGTAGGCCAGTGCGATGTCGGGGCTGATGCCATGTGCAGGCGAGGCGCCGGCCGCGTGGATGCTGCTGGCGGTGCTCACGCGGGGGTCGCTGCCATAACCCCGACGGATCACGACCGCCGCGTCGGCCATCACGCGCTCGACATCCTGCGACAGCGAGTTGTCGCTGACGCGGTAGAACGCCAGCGTTTCGGCCACATGCACCCAGGCGCCACCCCCTCGGGCGACGCGTTGCCAGAGATCCCAGTCCTCGCAGGTGCGCAGCGACGTGTCGAAGCCGCCGGCGCGAATTGCCTGTTCGCGCTCGATCAGCACGGCGTGAATCGCCACGGCGCAGGTGCGCGCGAAGGTGTCGAACGGCGCGCGGGCCACTTCCGGGTCGCTGTGCACCGGTGCCAGCGCACCGTCGGGCATCACACGCTGGTAGTCGCAGTAAGCGGCCGCAGCGCCCGGGGCGCCATCGAGCGCGGCATGCATGCGCTCGAGGTAGGTCGGCTCGACCCAGTCGTCGCTGTCGAGGAAGACGACACGCTGGCCGCGCGCCTGCTGCAGGCCGAGGTTGCGCGCCGCCGAGGCGCCTTGGCTGCCCTTGCTGCGCAAGGCGATAAAGCGTTTGTCGCGCCCGGCGTGGTCGGCGATCAGTTGGGGCGTGTCGTCGGTCGAGCCGTCGTCGACGACCAGCGCTTCCCAATCGGGGTCACCCTGGGCGAGCAGGCTGTCGAGCGTCTGGGCGATGGTCTTGCCGGCGTTCCTGGCCGGGATCACGACCGACGTTCGCGGCGGTGGCAACGCCTCAGCGCGGCTCATCACCAGCCCGCCTGCGCCGCAGATAGAACATCAGGCCCGACAGATAGCCCAGCAACTCCTGCCTGAGGAATCGATCCCGCGCCGACCTGCGGCCGCAAAGCCGGTGCCAAAGCCGCTGCGCATACCAGCGCGGCATGCGGCGCCAGGCCTGCGTGCGGTTGATTTCGATGCCCGTGCGCTCGTGCTGCACCAGCAGCGCTGCCGCATGGCCGCGCATGTAATGGAACACCTGATGCGACAGACCTTCGAGGGACCGGCGGTGAAAGTGAAACGCGACCGACCGCGGCTCGTAGCGGCAGCTCATGCCGTTGGCGAGCACGCGGTACCAGAACTCCGAATCGCCCGAGCAGCCGGCCTGGCCGACGTCGAGGCGCTCGTCGAAGTAGCCGATGCGATCGAACAGCTCGCGCCTGAAGGCCATGCTGGCGCCGGCGCCGATCTCCCAGGCCGGGAACACACCGTCGGTGTGGGCGGCGAAGCGCGCCGCGTCGTAGTCGCGGCGCAGGTAGCCGCGGCCGAAACTCCAGTGCATCTCGAAATGGCGCTGGGCCTCGGTGGCGAGCTCGGCGGGCAGGACGAGCCCGGTGACGGCAGCAATTTCGGGCCGGTCGAAGGCGGCGACCAAGCGTTCCAGCCACGAGCGATGCAGCAGCACATCGTCGTCGGTGTAGGCCACGATGTTCGACGTAGCGCGCCGAGCGCCGGTGTTGCGCGCAATGTCGAGCCCCGGCCGGTCTTCGCGTATGTAGATCGCGCCCGCTGCCAGCGCGACCTCGCGCGTGCGCTGGTCGCGCGACGCGTTGTCGACGACGATGACCTCGCGCGGCGTCACCGTCTGCTGCGGCAACGAGGCCAGGCAGCGCTGCAACTCGTCGGGGCGGTCGCGCGTGCAGATGACGACGCTGGCCGGGTGCAGCGCAGGCGCGGCCGCGCTCTCCTCGGCCCGGATCCGCGCCATCAGGCCGGGGTCCAGATGTCCGTCCAGCGACGACGTTGACGGGCCGGCAAGCCACTGGTGATGCACTGGCCGGCCGTGCCACCAGAAGACGACCATGCCCTGCGGCGATATGGGCGGCACATACGCGCCGGTGTTGTCCACAGCAACATGTCTCACGCCCTCGTTGTTTGGCCAGGCTTCGAACGACAGCGCATCCATCACATCACTCTGCAGCGGCAGTCTGCCGTGTCAGTCGTCCTCCTGGGTTCAATGTAGCGCGAGCGCCGAAAACGCGCTGCGATAATCGCGGCCGCTTGCGTTGCAACTTTGCGGCAGCTCCCCCTCATGGCCCCCATCCGACCCGCCGTCACCCACCGCAAAGTGCGATTTGCCCTCGTCGGCTGCGGGCGCATTGCGCAAAGCCACTTCGAAGCCATCGCGCGCCATGCCGAGCGCGCCGACCTGGTGGACGTCTGCGACAACGACCCGCAGGCGCTGCAAGCCGCGCAAGACCAGACCGGCGCTCGCGGCCACGCCTCGCTGTCCGCGCTGCTCGAGCACAGCGATGCCGATTGCGTGGTGCTGGCCACGCCCAGCGGCCTGCACCCGCAGCAGGCCATCGAGGTGGCGCGCGCCGGCCGCCATGTGATGACCGAAAAACCGATGGCCACGCGCTGGCAGCGACGGCCTGGCGCATGGTGCGGGCCTGCGACGACGCCGGCGTGCGCCTGTTCGTCGTCAAGCAGAACCGGCGCAACCGCACGCTGCAGCTGCTCAAGCGCGCGGTCAGCCAGGAGCGCTTCGGCCGCATCTACATGGTCACCGTCAACGTCTTCTGGACGCGCCCGCAGAGCTACTACGACAGCGCCGCCTGGCGCGGCACCTGGGAGTTCGACGGCGGCGCATTCATGAACCAGGCCAGCCACTACGTCGACCTGCTCGACTGGCTGATCGGCCCGGTCGAGAGCGTGATGGCCTACACCGGCACGCTGGCGCGCAACATCGAGGTCGAGGACACCGGCGTGGCCGCGCTGAAGTGGCGCAACGGCGCCATGGGCTCGATCAACGTCACCATGCTGACCTACCCGAAGAACCTCGAAGGCTCGATCACCATCCTCGGCGAGAAGGGCACGGTGCGCGTCGGCGGCGTGGCCGTCAACGAGATCCAGCACTGGGAGTTCGACGAGCCCGACCCGATGGACGAGCGAACTCGACGACGCCAGCTACGAGACCACCTCGGTCTATGGCTTCGGCCACCCGCTGTACTACGACAACGTGATCAAGACGCTGCGCGGCGAGGCCGAGCCCGAGACCGACGGCCGCGAAGGCCTGAAGTCGCTCGAGCTGCTGATCGCCATGTACCTGTCGGCGCGCGACGGCAAGCGCGTCGACCTGCCGCTGGACTATTGATGCGCATGGCCATGACCGCCACGTCGATCCATCCCTCGGCCATCGTCGATGACGGCGCGCAGCTCGGCGACGGCTGCCGCGTCTGGCACTTCGTGCACATCTGCGCCGGTGCGCGCATCGGCCGCGGCTGCTCGTTCGGCCAGAACGTCTATCGTCGGCAACGACGTGGTCATCGGCGACAACGTCAAGATCCAGAACAACGTCTCGGTCTATGACGCCGTGACGCTGGAGGACGACGTCTTCTGCGGCCCGAGCATGGTCTTCACCAACGTCTACAACCCGCGCTGCGGCGGTGGCGCGCAAGGACGAGTACCGGCGCACGCTGGTCAAGCGCGGCGCCACGCTGGGCGCCAACTGCACCATCGTCTGCGGCGTCACGATCGGCGCAATACGCCTTCGTCGGCGCCGGCGCCGTGGTCAGCCGCGACGTGCCCGACTTTGCGCTGATGGTCGGCGTGCCGGCGCGACGGATCGGCTGGATGAGCCGCGTCGGCGAGCGGCTGGCGCTGCCGGCCGCGGGCCAGGGCGAGGCCGCTTGCCCGCGCAGCGGCGAGCGCTACCGGCTCGACGGCCAACGCCTGCGGCCTGATCGCCGCATGAACGCGCGCAACGACCGGACGCCGCTGGCCTTCATCGACCTCAAGGCGCCAGTACGCGGCGCTGCGCGACAACATCGACGCGCGCATCCAGCGCGTGCTCGACCACGGCCAGTACATCATGGGCCCCGAGGTCGCCGAGCTCGAGCAGCGGCTGGCCGAGCGCACCGGCGCCCGGCACTGCATCACCGTGGCCAGCGGCACCGAGGCGCTGCTGATCGCGCTGATGGCGCTCGGATCTGAAGCCGGGCGACGAAGTCATCACCACGCCGTTCACCTTCGCCGCCACGCGCCGAGATGATCGTGCTGGCCGGCGCAAGCCGGTGTTCGTCGACATCGAGCCCGACACCTGCAACATCGACGCCGCGCTGATCGAGGCGGCCATCACGCCGCGCACCCGGGCCATCATGCCGGTCAGCCTGTACGGCCAGGTGGCCGACATGGACGAGATCAACGCCATCGCCGCGCGCCACGGCGCTCGCGGTGATCGAAGACGCGGCGCAGAGCTTCGGCGCCACCTACAAGGGCCGCGCAGAGCTGCAACCTGTCGCACCTTCGGCTGCACCAGCTTCTTCCCGAGCAAGCCGCTGGGCTGCTACGGCGACGGCGGCGCGCATCTTCACCAGCGACGACGCGCTGGCCCAGGCCTGCCGCGAGATCCGCGTGCACGGCCAGAGCGCGCGCTACACGCACACCCGCATCGGCGTCGGCGGGCGCATGGACACGCTGCAATGCGCCGTCGTGCTGGCCAAGCTGGAGCGCTTCGACTGGGAACTGCAACGCCGGCATGAACTGGGGGCTCGCTATCGCGAGCTGCTGCAGGGCCTGCCGGGGCTGCGCCTGCTGGCGGTGCGCGACGACCGCGACTGTGTCTGGGCCCAGTACACCGTCTTCTGTCGACGACCGCGCCGGCGTTGCAGTCGGCGCTGCAGGCGGCCGGCGTGCCGACGGCCATCCACTACCCGATGCCGTTGCACCACCAACCTGCCTATGCCGAGAACGGCGCGGCCGAGCACTGCCCGCAAAGCGTGGCAGTGGCGGCCCGCGTGCTCAGCCTGCCGATGAGTGCCGACCTGTCCGATGCCGAGCAGCAGGCCGTGGTCACCGCGATCGTCTCGGCGCTCGGCGGCGGGCGCGGCAGCGGTGGACGCCTTGCCGCGCGGCCTGGTTTGTGAGGTGAGGCCGGCTGCCATCGGCGCCCCGCCGGGCCTGTCGGCGTCCCTGCAGTCGATCGCCTGGCAGGCAGCGGGTTCGGCGGCCACGCTGGGCGCTGCGCTGTGGGTGAGCTGGCGCTTCGGCCTGGCGGCGCAGGGCGACTTCGGCCTGGCGCGATCGTGGTTCGACGCCGCGGCGGCGCTGGCCGCTTTCGGTGTCCCGCAGGGCCTGCTGCATGTCATGTACCGGCTGGGCACACCGGCCGGCCAGCTGCGGCCGCTGGTGATGCGCGCCTTGCTGGCGCTGTGCGGCGTGGCGGTCCTCGTGGCCGCGCTGTTGTGGCAGCAGGGATTCGTGCTCGCCGCCGCCGTCGTCGCCACGGCACCCCTGGGCGCCGGCCATCTTTGTGCACGGTCTTTTCTGATGGCGCAGCGTGGCGTGGTCACCTATGGCGCGGCCACGGCCTTGCCGTCACTGCTGATCCTGGCCGCCGTTTTGGCCGCGAGCGTGCTGCCGGCGCCGCCGGCCTTCATCGCCTGGCTCGCCGCGTCGACGGTGGCCGCAGCGCTGGTCAGCCTGGCGCTGGCGAGCCGTGCCGCCCCTGCGCAGCCAACGAACGAGGCGGCCGCGCCGGCGCTGCGAGCCTTGCGTTCGGTCAGCCTGCAAAGCGGGCTCCAGACCGCGCTGGGGGCCCTGTTGGGTGCCGGTCTGCTGTCGGCCATCGCGGCCCTGGGACATCGCGGCGAGGCCCTCGGCGCCGCGTCGCTCGGCCTGCACCTGTACCAGGCGTTCGTGGTCCTGGCCGGTTATGTGTCGCCGCTGTTGTTCGATCGCTGGGCGCGCCAACGCGAGTTGCAAACCGTGGCCTGGCCGGCGCCGGCCAGGCGGGTGCTGGTGTTGACCGTGTCGGTCGCAATGGCCGGACTCTGCGCGGCCCTGCTGGCACCGCATCAGGCCGTTTGGCTGATGCCGTCGGCGCTGATGCTGCTTGCGGGCGTGGCCGCCCTGGCGGCGCGCATTGCCGGCACGGTGCTGCTGGCGCGCGGCGCCTATGCCGAGCTGACGCTGCAGGCCGCGTGGCGCCTGGGGCTCGCGCTCGCTGTGCTCGTGATCACGGTGCCGTGGCTCGGTGCGGCCACGGCCCTGGCGGCGGCGCTGCTGGTGATCGAACTCGCCACCTGGTGGCGGGCCAGTGCCGTGGCGCAGCGGCTGGCCATGTCGTGAAACGCCACCTGATCCTGTTCACCGCCAACCACCCGTTCACCTACCGGGGCGGTGAGACCATGTTCGTGGCGCCTGAACTGCCGCACCTGGCCCGGGCGTTCGCCTCCGTGACCGTGGTGCCTCTGCATGACCAGGGCGAGGAACTGGCGGTGCCGCCCGGCGTGGTGGTCGATCGCCGACTGGCCCGCAGTTGGCGGCGTGGCTTCGTTGTCCATGCGATCGTGGCGCTGGCCTGGCCGGGCGTGTTCCCGGAACTGTGGCGGGCCGCGCGACACGGCGGCTTGCAGGGCGTGGCCCGGGTCTGGCGCTGGGCGGCGGTGGCACGGGGCACGCGGGCCTGGCTGAAGTCCCATGCCCGTCGCGGCGACGACGTCATGCTCTACACCTATTGGCGCGGCGGCCAGACCCTGGCCGCCGCGCGCGCCTTGGGCGAGGGCTGGGTCGGTGCCGCCGTGACACGCGTGCACGGCCACGATCTGTACGAAGACGCCTTCACGCCGGCGTTTCAACCCTGGCCCGGCGTCTACCGCCGACTCACGCGCATCCTCACCGTGTCGCAACACGCACGGACCTACCTGGCGGCCAGGGGGGTTGCCGACGATCGATTGCACAGTCAGTCGCCTGGGGGTGGCTGCGGCCCGCAGCCTGGCGCGTGCATCGGCCGATGGACAATGGCGGATCGTGTCCTGCAGCTTCCTCACCCCCACCAAGCGCGTCGACCTGACGGCACGCGTGCTGGCGGCGCTGGCGCGGCGCCATCCTCGCCAGGCCATCGCCTGGACGCATTTCGGCGCTGGGCCATCGCGGGCCGATGTCGATGCCGAGGTGCGGCGCCTGCCGGCCAACATCGAGGTCACGCTCACGGGCCATGTGCCCCATGCTGCCGTGCTGGCGCACTACACCAACCAGCCGGTCGATCTGTTCGTCCACCTGAGCTCGCGCGAGGGCCTGCCGGTGTCGATCCAGGAGGCGCTGGCGCATGGCGTGCCGGTCGTGGCCTGTGACGTCGGCGGCGTCGCCGAGGCCTTCGATGCCGCGTCTGGCTCGGCTGCGTTGTTGCCGGTCGACGCCTCGGTTGAGCAAGTCGTGAGTGCGGTCGAGGACCACCTGCTCGCCTCCAGCGAGGTTCAGGCGCTCCGCCGTGCACGGACCTGGCAGCATTGGCAAGCGCATTTCGACGCGCAGCACAATCACGCCCAGCTGGCGCGCACGCTTGCCGAGCTGTGATGGACCTCAGTGAGACCACGCTGGCGTACCTGCGCGGCGAACGTTTTTCCGCAGGCGCGCATTTCGACCTCGGCAACCGCGGTCCCGCGTTGCGGCGCGTCGACCGGCTGGTCGAACTGGCGCGGGACCGGCGCGTGCTGCACATGGGCTGCTGCGACCACGCGCCCTTGGTCGCCGACAAGATCGCCCGCGGCATCTATTTGCACAAGAACCTGTGCGACGTGGCATCGGCCTGCGTCGGCGTCGACAGCAACGCCAGCGGCATACAGCAACTGCGCAAGCTCGGGTTTGCCGAGGTCTATGGACCGGCCGAGGTGCCGGCGCAAGACTTCGACCTCTGCCTGGCGCCCGATGTCATCGAGCATGTGGGCGACCCCGTCAGCTTCCTGCGCGGCCTGCGCCAGTACCGCTTCGAGCGGCTGGTGATCGCCACGCCCAATGTCTTTCGCTGGCGCAATGCCTTGCCCGGCGGCGAGTGCGTCAACACCGACCACCGTTTCTGGTTCTCGCCGTTCACGCTGTGCAAGGTCCTGGTCGATGCCGGCTACCGGCCGACACAGGTCGAGCTCTGCCACGGCGATTTCTGCACCTGGCGCGGCGCCCTCGCGGCGCGGCTGCTGGGCCGGGTGCCGCGCTGGCGCGAGACCCTGATCGTGCAGGCCGCCGCGGTCTGATGGCTGTGGCGTGAACATCCTGCTGGTCAACCACTATGCCGGCAGTCCGGCGCTGGGCATGGAGTTCCGGCCCTACCACCTGGCGCGCGAATGGGTGCGCGCCGGCCACCGGGTGCTGATCGTCGGCGCATCGTTTTCGCATGTGCGCTGCGCGCCAGCCCGTGCCCGGCGACGAGACCGTCGACGGCATCGCCTACCGCTGGCTGGCGACGCCGTCCTACGCCGGCAACGGCGTCGGCCGGGCGTGGAACATCGCGGTCTTCCTGGGCCGGCTGTGGCTGCAGGCCAAACGTCTTGCGCGTGACTTCCGTCCCGACGCGGTGATCGCCTCGAGCACCTACCCGATGGACATCTGGGTCGCGCGCCGCATCGCGCGGCTGGCACGGGCCCGGCTCGTCTTCGAGGTGCACGACCTGTGGCCGCTGTCGCCGATCGAACTGTCCGGCATGTCGGCCTCGCACCCGTTCATCCGCCTGTGCGCCCAGGCCGAGGCCGACGCCTACCGCGACGCCGATGTGGTGGTGTCGATGCTGCCCAAGGTGAGCGAGTACATGGCCTCGCGCGGCCTCGACCTGCACAAGCTGCATATCGTGCCCAACGGCATCGCGCCGGAAGACTGGGCAAGCGCGCCCGCGCCGTTGCGGCCGGACGTCACCGAGGCGATCACCGCGCTGCGACAGCAGGGCAGGGCGGTCCTCGGCTACGCCGGGTCGATGGGCCTGCCCAACGCGCTGGACACGCTGCTCGACGCGGCGGAGCAATTGCGCGACGCGCCGGTGGGCGTCGTGCTGGTCGGCGACGGACTGGAGCGTGAGCGCCTGGCGCGGCGCATCGCCGACGACGGGCTGGCCCATGTGCGACTGCTGGCGCCGATCCCGAAGGCGCAGATCCCGTCGTTCCTGGCCGCGATCGATGTCGCCTACATCGGCTGGCAGCGCGTCGCCGATCTACCGCTTCGGCATCGCGCCGAACAAGCTGATGGACTACATGATGGCCGGCTGCGTGGTGCTGCATGGCGTCGAAGCCGGCAACGACCCGGTGGCCGAGAGCGGCTGCGGCCTGACCGTCGTGCCCGAATCGGCGCCGGCGGTGGTCGAGGGCCTGCAGCGCCTGCTCAGCGCTGCCGCTCGCCGAGCGGCGCGCGATGGGCGAGCGCGGCCGGGCGTTCGTGCAGGCGCACCACCTGTGGCCGCTGCTGGCGCGGCGCTTTGTCGAGGCGCTGCAGGCATGACCCCGCCGCAGCCGCCGCACAACATCGACCCCGAGTTGCAGGCCGTGGCCGAGCGCTATGGGCGTCGCGCCGGACTGGCCGACCGCTACAGCCCGCTGCGGCCCGACGTGTGGCAGACGCTGCAGGAGCGCCAGCGCGCCATGCTGCAGCTCTTCGACGCGCTGGGTTGGTCGGACCTGGCTGCGATCCGCCTGTTCGAGGTCGGCTGCGGCAGCGGCGGCAACCTGCTCGAGCTGCTGCGCCTGGGCTTTGCGCCGCAACACCTGGCGGGCATCGACTTGCTGGGCGAGCGGGTGAAACAGGCGCGTCAGGTGCTGCCCGCCAGCGTGCGTGTGGACACGGGCGACGCCACCGTTGCCGCCGTGGCCGAGGCCAGTGTCGATGTCGTCTATGTGTCCACGGTCTTTTCGTCGCTGCTCGACGACGGCACGCAGCAGCGGCTGGCCGACGCGATGTGGCGCTGGGTGAAGCCGGGCGGCGGCGTGCTGTGGTACGACTTCATCTACGACAACCCGCGCAACGCCGACGTGCGCGGCGTGCCGCCCCAGCGGGTGCGCGAGCTCTTCGCGCAGGGGACAATGCGCATGCGCCGGGTCACCCTGGCGCCGCCCATTGCGCGCACCGTGTGTCGACTTCACCCGGCCGCATACACCCTGTTCAACGCCGTTCCGCTGCTGCGCACGCATGTGCTGGCGTGGATCGGCAAGCCCTTGCGATGAGCCGACCCTTCCTGCCCTTTGCCCTGCCCGACATCGGCGACGAAGAGATCGCCGAGGTGGTGGACACGCTCAAGTCCGGATGGATCACCACCGGGCCGAAGGCCAAGCGCTTCGAAGCCGCCTTCACGGCCTTCCTGGGCGATCCGGCGATCGAGTCCATCGCCGTCAGCTCGGCCACCGCCGGCCTGCACCTGGCGCTGGAGGCGCTGGGCATCGGCCCCGGCGACGAGGTCATCACGACCACGCACACCTTCACCGCGACGGCAGAGGTCGTGCGCTACCTGGGCGCCGATGTCAGGCTGGTCGACATCGATGCGGCGACGCTCAACATCGATCCGCGGCTGATCGAAGCCGCGATCACGCCGCGCACCAAGGCCATCGTGCCCGTGCACTATGGCGGGCTGGCTGCCGACATGCCGGCGATCCTGGCGATCGCGCAACGCCATGGCCTGAAGGTCGTCGAAGATGCCGCGCACGCGCTGCCGACGACGAGCGCCGGCGCGCTCGTCGGCACCCTGGGCAGCGACGCCTGCGTCTTCAGCTTCTATGCCAACAAGACCATCACCACCGGCGAGGGCGGCATGCTGGTGACGCGTGACACGGCCCTGGCGCGGCGGGCGCGGGTGATGCGGCTGCACGGCATGAGCCGCGACGCCTTCGATCGCTTCGCGTCGACCGCTCCCAGCTGGCAATACGAAATCGTCGCGCCCGGCTTCAAGTACAACCTGACCGACATCGCCGCGGCGATCGGCCTGCACCAGCTCGCCAAGGCCCGCGCCTTTGCGGCGCGGCGTGCGCAGATCGCGCGCCAGTACGACCTGGCCTTCGCGGCCCTGCCGGTGCTGACGCCGCCCGGTCCGCCGCGGGGCGAGCAACACGCCTGGCACCTGTATGCGCTTCGGCTTGCAGACGCGGCGAATGTCGGCCGCGACGTCTTCATCGAACGCCTGTTCGCCGCCGGCATCGGCTGCAGCGTGCACTACATCCCGCTGCACCAGCACCCGTACTGGCGCGAGCGCTACGGGCTGCGCGCCGAGCAGTTCCCGGTCAGCCAACGGGCCTATGAACGCCTGGTCAGCCTGCCGATCTACACGCGCATGAGCGACGCCGACGTGCAGCGCGTCGTCGAGGCCGTGGGCGCGGCCTGTGAAGCCGTAGTGCGACGCGGATGGGCAAGCGTTTGTTCGATCTGGTGGTGGCGTCGCTGGCGTTGTTGCTGTTGTCGCCGTTGATGCTGCTGGCCGCGCTGGCGATCACGTTCGATTCGCGCGGCCCGGTGTTGTTTCGCCAGGAGCGTGTCGGCCGCGGCGGCAAGGTGTTTCGCATCCACAAGTTCCGCACCATGGTCGCCGACGCGCCGACGCAAGGCCCGCCGATCACCGTCGGCGACGATGCGCGCATCACCCGCGCCGGCCGCTGGCTGCGCCGCAGCAAGCTCGACGAACTGCCGCAGCTGTTCGACGTGCTGGCCGGCGACATGAGCCTGGTCGGTCCGCGGCCCGAGGTGCCGAAGTACGTCGCGCTGTACCCACCGGCGCTGCGCGACAAGGTGCTGTCGCTGCGCCCGGGCATCACCGATCCGGTATCGCTGGCCTTTGCCGACGAGTCCGCGCTGCTGGCCCGGGCCGCCGACCCGGAGCGCGAGTACATCGACGTCATCCTGCCGCACAAGCTGCGCGAAGCGGTGGCCTATGCCGACCGCGCCACCCTGGCCACCGACATGCGCGTGATCGGCAGTACGCTGGCGGCCCTGTGGCGGCGCGCGACCAAGGGCGCTGCATGACGAAGCCGCACGACACCGCCAGCGTGTGGCACCGCATCGACCGCGCGCTGGCGCGCCTGCGGCCACACCGCGAGGCCCTGTCGCTGCTCATCGACGGCGCGATGGTGGCGCTGGCCTGGAACGTCACCTACCTGTTCCGCTTGGGCTTCGAGCGCTGGCTCGCCGCGCGGCCGGGTTACGACCCCTGGGTGATGCTGGGCGTGGTCGCGGTCTATCTGCTCACCTTCGCCGCGCTGCGGGTGCCGCAGAGCATGTGGCGCTTCTCCGGTTTCGGCGAGGTCAGCCGCCTGACCCTGGCCTGCGCCATCGCGGGGCTCGTCAGCATGGTGGCCGTGATGGGCCTCGGTCTGGTCCAGGTGCCGCGTGCCGTGCTGGCGCTGCACCCGATCGTCGTCCTGATGGCGGTGTGCATGGTGCGCGTGCTCTACCGCATGCTCTACGAGCACGCGCGGCGGCGCATCAGCGGCGGCGAGTCCGACGTGCGCCGTGCGCTGGTGCTGGGCGCCGGCGAGGCGGGGCGCCGCCTGCTGGCCGGCATCCATCGCCAGGGCTGGACGGTGTTGGGTCTGCTCGACGATGACAAAGCCAAGCACGGCGCGCGCATTGCCGGTGTGCCGGTGCTGGGGCCGCTCGCGGCGATCACCCACGACCGTGTCCGCGGCGCCGCGACGCACGTCATCATTGCCTTGCCGTCGCTGCGCGGCAGCCAGCGCCGCGCCGTGTTCGAACAAGCGGCATCGACCGGCCTGCCGGTGCTGACGGTGCCGAGTGCGGAAGAGCTGCAATCGGGCGCGCCGGTCAGCCGCGTGCGCGACATCGAACCCGAGGACCTGCTTGGCCGCGAGCCGGTGCTGCTCGACGAGGCCGGCATCGACGCGGTGCTGCGCGGCAAGACGGTGCTGATCACCGGCGCCGGCGGCAGCATCGGCAGCGCGCTGTGCCGCCAGGTGGCGCGCTACGGCCCGGCGCGGCTGGTGCTCTACGAGCTGAGCGAGTTCAATCTCTACACGATCGAGCAGGACCTGGCCTCGTCCTTCCCGGCGCTGCCGCTGACCCGGCTGATCGGCGACGTCAAGGACCTCGAGCATGTGCGCGCGACGTTTGCGCGTTGCCGGCCGCAGGTCGTCTTCCATGCCGCAGCGTTCAAGCATGTGCCGCTGATGGAGGAGGACGACAACGCCTGGCAGTGCCTGCGCAACAACCTGCTCGGCACCTACCACGCCGCGCTGGCGGCGGCCGAACAGGGCTGCGAGCGCTTCGTGCTCATCAGCACCGACAAGGCCGTCAACCCGACCAGCGTCATGGGCGCGACCAAGCGCGCCGCCGAGATGGTGATCTCGTCGCTGGCCGCCGAGCACGCCGGCACGCGCTTCATGGCGGTGCGTTTCGGCAACGTGCTCGGCAGCTCGGGCAGCGTGATCCCGAAGTTCAAGCAGCAGATCGCCAACGGCGGGCCGGTCACCGTGACCCATCCCGACATCATTCGCTACTTCATGACCGTCTCCGAGGCGGCGCGGCTGGTGCTGCAGGCCGCGGCGCTCGGCGAGAGCGGCCAGGTGCTGGTGCTCGACATGGGCGAGCCGGTGAAGATCGTCGAGCTGGCACGGCAGCTGATTCGGCTGGCCGGGCACAGCGAGGATGAGATCAAGATCGAGTTCTCGGGCTTGCGGGCCGGCGAGAAGCTGTACGAGGAACTGCTGGCCGATGCGGACACGACCTTGCCCACTGCGCTGCCGCAGTTGCGCGTGGCGCGCCTGAACGGCGAGGCCATCACGCCGGGCCGCTTCGTCGAGGCCCTGTGCTCGCCCGGACAGCGCGACCCGCAACAGGTTCGGCAGGCCCTGGCGGCGATCGTCTCCGGGTACGCTGCGGGCCCTCGATGACGGTCTACGTCAACGGCAAGTTCTGCGCGCAACGCACGACGGGCGTGCAGCGCTACGCGCGCCATGCGCTCGGCGCGCTCGACGCCAGGTTGTCGGCGGGCCGATCGCCCGCGCACTGGACGCTGCTGCTGCCACCGGGCACCGAGGCGCCCGCCTTGCAGGCGATTGGTGTTCGCCATGTGCCCTGGACGGGCCCTGGGGGCCTGCACGGCTGGGAGCAGTGGGCGCTGCCGCGAGCCGCGCAGGGTGGGCTGCTGCTCAACCTCGCCGGTTCGGCGCCGGCCCTGCATGTCGCGGCGCAGGCCTGCGTGATGCACGATGCGGCGCCCTTCGACCAGCCGCAGGCTTACACCCGGGCCTTCGCGCTCTGGTACCGATGGCTGTTTCGCCGCCTGTCGCAACGCCCGAGCACCTGCCTTGTCACCGTGTCGGCGTTTTCGCGCGACCGGCTGGCTGCAGTGCTTTCGGTGCCGCGCCAGCGCTTCACCATCGCGCCCGGCGGCGCACATCACCTCGACACCGTCGTGGCCGACGCGTCGCTGCTGGCCGCGCACGGGCTCGACCAGACGCCGTTTGTACTCGCCGTCGGCAGCCGCAACCCGACGAAGAACCTGGCGCGCCTGGCCGAGGCCTGGCGGTTGCTCGGACGCGCGGACGTCCGGCTGGCCGTGGTCGGCGGCGTCAATGCGCGCGTGTTCGGCAGACCTGCCGACGCGCTCGCAGTGCCGGGCCTGGTGGAGATCGGCGCGGTCAGCGACGCGGCGCTGAAGGCGCTCTACGAGCGCGCGCTGGCATTCGTCTTCCCGTCCTGGTACGAAGGCTTCGGCTTGCCGCCCCTGGAGGCCATGGCCTGTGGCTGCCCGGTCGCCGCGTCGGCGATTCCCGCCGTGTCCGAGGTCTGCGGCGACGCGGCGGTCTACTTCGACCCGCTGTCGCCGCAGGCCATCGCCGGCGCCCTGCAGCGCCTGCTCGACGACCCGGCGCTGCGGCACGACCGGCGCGAGCGCGGCCGGCAGCGCGCGGCGCAGTTCCCCTGGGATGCCACCGCCGAGGCACTGCTCGGTGCGCTCGGGGCCGGGCCATGAAGGTGTTGCAGCTGTGCAAGTTCTACCCGCCGGAGCTCGGAGGCATCGAGGCCGTGGCGCGCGACCTGACGGCTGGCTTGGCGCACCGCGGGGTGACGGTCGAAGTGCTGTGCGCTCACACCCGCTGGGCGCGCAGCGAGGAGCGCGACGTCCTGGGCGCGCGCGTGACGCGTGTGCCGTCGCTGGGTCTGTGGCTGTCCACCTCCATGGCGCCCGGGCTGGCAACCGAGTTGCGTCGGCGGCGGCATTGGGCCGACGTGGTGCATGTGCACATGCCCGATCCGTTGGCCGCGCTGGCGGTGTTCAGCGCGCGGCCGGCGGGCCGGCTGGTTCTGCACTGGCACAGCGATGTCGTACGACAGCGCGTGGCGCGGCATGTCTACCACCCCCTGGAGCAATGGCTGCTGGCTCGTGCCGATGCCGTGGTCGCGACCAGCGCGACCTATGCCGCAAGTTCCGAGCCACTGCGGCCCTGGCAAGACAAAGTGACCGTGGTGCCGATCGGCGCGCCGGCGCCGGCACCCTTGAAAGCCCACCGGCTGAGGCGACTGCGAGAGCGCCTGGCTGGTCGGCGCATGGTGTTCTCGCTGGGTCGCATGACCTACTACAAGGGCTGGGAGGTGCTGATCGAGGCCGCGCGCAAGTTGCCGGACGATGTGGTCGTGGTCGCCGGCGGCGGCGGGCCCCGACTCGGTCACTATCGCGAGCTGGCCGAGCGAGCGGGCGTGACGGACAGGATGGCGTTCGTCGGCCCCCTGTCGTCGCCCGACGTCGAGGCGGCGTTCGCGCTGGCACAGGTGTTCTGCCTGGCCTCGACGGAGCGCGCCGAGGCCTACGGTATTGCGGTGCTCGAAGCCATGGCGCGCGGCCTGCCGGTCGTTACCACGGACATCCCGGGGTCGGGCCTGGGCTGGCTTAACCAGCACGATGTCAACGGTCTCAAGGTGCCGGTTCGCGACGCAGGCGCGCTGGCCGGGGCCCTGTGCCGGTTGCTCGACGACGCATCCCTGCGAGAGCGGCTGGGGCAGGCCGGACGGGCGCGCTGGGCCGCCGACTTCACGGTCGACCGCATGGCCGACGCCATGCTGGCGCTGTACCGGCGGCTGGCGCGGTGAACCTCAGTGTGTGAGCTGGCCGTACAGCGCGTTGAGGGCGGTGGCCCGGTCGTCCCAGGTCGGCACCGCTGGCAGCGCAGCTGATCGGGCCACTGCGGCAGGATCTGCTGTTTCGAACAACCGGTCGAGCCGCCCAAGCGCTTCGACGTCGACCACCCGGTAGCCCTGCAGCAACGTCGGTCCGAGCGCATGCGCCAGCGCTGCGCTGACGAACAGAGGGCGCCCATGAGCCACGACCTCGAACGGTTTGATCGCCGGCACCAGCCGGGTCAGCTGGCCGTCGCGGCGCGGCAGCACCACCGCGTCCATCGCCTCGTACCACGCGCCCACTTGCTGAGACGGCACGCGGCCGGCGAATTTCACAGTGCTTGCGCTTCCGAGGTCCGCCACGAGGCGCTTCAGTTGAGCCTCCAGGCGACCGCTGCCGACGATCAGCAGGAAGGGGCGTGAAGCAAGCGGTGTCCGCGCGTGCGCCTGCACCAGGCCTTCGAGGCCCTCGTACTCCACCAGCGCCCCCAGGTAGCCGACGACCTGCGCCGCAGCGGGAATGCCCATGCGTTCACGCACGGCACGCGCCAGTTGCCGGCGGTCCGCCACCGTCTCCGCCGGCTGCCGTGCAGCGTTGCCGACGATCGTGACCTTGCCGGCGTCGACGCCGCGTTCGACCAGCCAGGCCTGCAGACCCGGCGACAGTGTCACGACATGATCGGCGGCCTGGCAGGCCGCGACCTCACGCGCCTCGCAGTAGCGGAAGTGCTCGGAGCCCGCGTAGACCGAATCGGAAAACGCCCGCGTCAAGTGCCACAGGCCGCGGACTTCGTAAATCGAAGGTACGCCCAGGCGCCTGGCCGCCATCGCCGCCGCTGCGCCGTTGAGAAAGTTCGACGCCGCGTGGATCACTTCCACACTGCCGCGCCGCGCGAGCTGCTCGAGGTGGGTCGCATAGGTATCGATGTAGCGGCTGTCCGGATCGCGCAGGCCGCATTCGGGATCGGGTTCCAGTTCAAAGCGCAGGCCCTCGTGGACGACATGATCTCGCCGCTCGGCATGGCGGTGATGTGCCAGATCCCAGGGGTATCCGGGCCTGAGCGTGATCGTTGGCTCGACGCCATGCGTCTGCAGCGCGTTGATCAGGGCCACGGAACGCGCGCTGTACCCGGAGGGATCGAAGGCGCCGCAGCTGTGCAGCGCGAACAGGGCGCGGCGATCGAACGGCCACAGCGGGCGCATGCGGGCAACGGGCGACATCACCGTGACGCCCTGAGGGCCGGCGCCGGCACGGCCGCTCTCGCCCTGCTGCCGCGTGAAGCGGGCCATGTCCTCCAGGCGTTCGCGCAGAGGTTGCGCGGCACCCATGGCAAAGCCGCGGCGGCGCAGAGCTGCCAGCGGCGCCTCGATCTCCCCTTTGCGCACCCGACCGACAATGCGCCATCGGGGGTGCAGGTTCGCGACCCGCCAAGCCAGCGTCTGCATCCTCGGACCCCGCATGCCCGACAAGGCTTCGCGCGCCCATCGACGCAAGGCGGCGACCAGCCTCGTCACGCCTGCCGCTCCGAGCGTGTCGAGTCTGTGCGACCTTGCGCGTCGAGCCAGGAGAACAGCGGCGCCAGTCGAGTCATCCAGGCGTGCTGCGCAAAGGCTTCGCCTGTCGGCCGGGATGGCCGAGGTTGGTCGCAAAACTTCGCCACCGTGGCAGCGAAGTCATGTGCCGTTGCGCAGACCGCCAGCGGCGTGGGCAGGTCGTCCGGGTAGCTGCAGCCCGCCGTGGCAACCACCGGCAGCCCGCTCGCAGCGTATTCGAGTACCTTCAACGGGCTGACGTCGCGCATCAGCGAGTCGTCCCGGCGCAGATTGAATGGCACGATCCCTACCTTGGCGTGCTGCAGAAAAGCCGGCAGCTGGTCGTGCCGCCGCGGCCCGAGAACGCTGACGCCGGCGGCTTGCAGCCGTTGCGTCGAGCTGGCGCCGAAGCGGCCGATGGCGACCCAGCGGGCTTGCGGCACCGCCCGCGCCGCGTAGGCCATCAGCTCAATGTCCAGGCGGTGATCGTCAGCGCCAACGTAGACGACCACTGGGCGCGCGCTGGCCGCGTATTCCTGAGGTGCAGGCATGGGCTGGAAGAAGCGGCCCAAATCGACCCCGTTGGGCACGACCATCGTGCGGTCAATACCTTGTTGCGCGAGGTCGCTTGCGGCCGTTGCAGTCGGACAAAGGGTCAGGTCGGCCCTGCGCGCAAAGTCTGCATCGCGCGCGCTGAAGTCAGCACCGGCGCCCGGCATCGTCGCCGGGTTGTCGGCGCGTCGAAAGACCGTCAGTGCCGGAGCGGCCGCGCGGAGCAGGCCCTCATGCAGAAAGTGGTCGGCACAGGCGACATCCGGCCGCCCGAAACCGGCCTTGGACAGTGTCGCGGCCAACATCGGGCGACAAAGCGACCAGGCCATGGCCACTGTGCGGCGCCCCCGTGTCCACGGCGTGGTACCCCAAGGCACAGGCGCGAACGGGACGTGGTGCCAGATGCCGGTCGTCTCGTCGATGGCGCCGCCGAGCCGCCAGGACGCCAGGCGCTGTGCCGCATCCTGGCCCCCGCCGGCCAGATGCAAGACACTGATCGGCGCCCCCAGGAAACCGACCCGCCAGCCGCGGCGTGCGAAACAACGTGCGATATGGTGGCTGCCGACCTGAAAGGTGGATTGCCAGTGTTGCGTCGATGCCATCAGCAGGGTTGGCGCGGGATGCGCGGCAGGCACCCCGTCACCGGGCTTCAAAACGCTTGCGGCTGGCGGCCTGCGCCCGTGTCGCACGGTCGTTGTCGCAGGCCGCATTGGTGTCCGTGCCGAACGCGGTCGTCATCTCGGGCTTGGAGGCACGCAGCGCCTTGACCTTGTTGCCCGAGATGATGTTGCCGAACGAGGGACATTCCGCCGTCTTCTTGGTGCAGTCCTGGCGATTGGTGCCGTCGCAATACCAATCGCTGATGGGCGCATCCACCCAGGCGTCCGTGAAGTTGTTGTCTTCGACCTTGTTGTCGCTCGACGCATCGCGAAAGCGGACCGCGTCGCCGCACGTGTCCTGGAAATCGTTGTCCTTGATGACATTGTCGGTCGAGCCATGCGCTACATAAATGGCGTGGATCAGTTTGCAGCGCTCCCGGTTGCGGATCTGCGAGAAGTTGTTGTTGATGATCTGCACCCCGTGCGCATTGATCAGTCGGACGGCCGCGGTGGAATAGTTGCGCTGGTTCGGCGACAACTGCCCGATGCCGGCGAAGACGTTGTTGCGGATCACGACGTCGTCGATGCGCTGCGAGGCGTTGTCGCGCGAGCCGTTGAGGGTGATCGCGGTCGAATAGCCGGTGACCTTCAGGCCGTAGACGGTCAGCCCCTTTACCGGCTTGCCGCTGGAGACGACGGTCAGCCAGGTGTTGTCGGTACCGTCGCCGTCGAAGACGGGTCGCGAGTCGTCGGCATCGCGCCTGATTTCGATGCGGGGCGTGTTGCCATCGGCGGACTTGATCGTGACCGTCTGTCCTCGGTATGCGCCGGGCAGCACCCGCACCTCGACCCGTGCGACCTTGCTGCCCATCGCCTGCGCCTTGTCGACGGCCGCTTGCAGGTCTCTCAGGGGGTCGGCACGTGTGCCCACGGCTGGGAGCGATCCCGAAGGGCCGACGAACAGGACGCTGTCGTCGGCGCCGAAGCCAGGCGCCTGCACGGCCATCAGGCAGACCAGTACGAGAATTCTGAGGTTCGAAGTCATCATCGTGTCTCCATCGCAAGTCAAGTGCAACTCAAGGCGAACGCAGGACGAAAACCCACTCCTTGCCTGTCCTGACCAACGGGAAGGTTTCGTTCCAGCGTTCGCGGTCGATGCGAATCGACCCGCCTTCGATGTGGATCAGCCCGAGTTCGTCACCGAAGCATGACACGACTTCCCACCCGGCCAGGAACGCTGGCAGCCGGGCCGGACCATAGATCCGGTGTGCATTCCAGACCACGGCGTCGCGACCGAGAGGCACCGATACAAAGGCCAGGGATCCAGTTGCGAGTTGCGTGCGCAGCTTGGCCATCGCCTTCAGGTCGCCATCAGGGTCGAGCGGGTCGCCGTAGCGGCCGAGTCCGTCATGCTCGAAGCTCGAGATCGAGATGGCCGCGTCGCCTTTGACGTTCAGGGCCTCGAACTGCGCCGGGCTGAAGAAGCTCAGCTCTTCCGAATCGGAGCAGCGCACGTTGTACTCGATCGTGATCGGTTTGCCGCCGTAGTGGAGGCAGAACGCCTCAAATTGCGGATAGGCAGACCCCATGATCAGGACGAAGCGGCCCTCGATGTCGTACGCTTGCAAAGCCGCATGCAGATGATCGTTCGTGGGGCCGTAGGACTTGTATCGCCGCTCACTCACGTCGAGGCGGACCTGCCTGAGGTTGTCGGCGCGATACATCACCACCGAACCGATCGACTTCGGGTCGGGCTTGTTGTTGAGGTACCAGTCGATCACCGGCACGCGACCCTGCATCGTGTAGCCGTCGACGAGACTCGGCGGCATCACTTTGGGTGGCGGCACATACGGCCGGCCGGCATTGCGGATCACGGCGGCAAGGTTGTCGATCAGGCGCTGGAAACGGCCTTCGAGGCCGAAGAACTGGCGGTGTTTGTCCAAGTGCGGAATCCTGTCTCTGGCAGATGTGCAATCAGGCGCTGGCC
Source organism: uncultured beta proteobacterium (assembly GCA_963706685.1). GTDB lineage: Bacteria > Pseudomonadota > Gammaproteobacteria > Burkholderiales > Burkholderiaceae_C > CADEEN01. Next base: position 792,195 of record CAVPMY010000005.1, on the reverse strand, counting down.
GCCTTGTCGCACTCGATATTCAGGCTGATCAAACGGCCGCTGTCCTTGCTCATGTGCGGGATGTAGGCCTGCGAGAAGTCGTCAGTACCGGCATGTTCGGTGGTTCGCCAATCCCATCGCCGAACGTTGGCGAAGCCACAGGACTCCAGCAGGCCGCGTGCAGCTGAAAAGTCAAAGGTGTTGTAGTGGAAGTTGTGCGGGTGGTTCTGGCCGCCATACAGCGGGCCGACCACCAGCCGCAGCAGGCCCGTGTCGCGATAGACGGCGCACAGGGCCTCGAAATCCGGCACCGCGATGCGCAGCGTACCGCCGCGGCGAAGCACGCGCCGCCACTCCTGCAGCACGCGCGCCACATCGGCGCGTGGGAAATGCTCGACCACGTGGCACGCGTAGATCAGCTCGCAACTGTCGTCGGCAAAGCACGACAGGTCGGAGATGTCGCGCTGGTGGTCGATGTGCGGGAAGTCGACAGCGTCGACATGCACGAAGCCCGGGATGTAGCGCTTGCCGCAACCGAGGTGAAGTTTCATGGGCAGTTCCGTCAATCCGCAGGTGGCGGCTTAGCGCCCGGGCATGCCGTGGCCGACGAACCAGGCAATGGTGTCGCGCAGGCCGGCTTCCAGGCCACGCTGTGGCCGCCAGCCGAGGGAGAACACTTTCGAGCAGTCGAGCAGCTTTCGCGGTGTGCCATCGGGCTTGCTGGGATCGAAGAGGATCTCGCCGCCAAAGCCGGTCAGGCGGGCGAGCAGGCGTGCGATCTCGGCAATGCTGTGATCCTCGCCGCAGCCGATGTTGAGGTGCGAGGCCTCGGCGCCGGTGGCCGAGCGAAACGCCGCGGGCTCGAGGTTCATGACTGTCACGCAGGCGTCAGCCAGGTCGTCGACGTGCAGGAACTCGCGCCGCGGGGTGCCGCTGCCCCACACCGTGATGGTGGACGCGCCAGCGTCGCGCGCCTCGACAAAACGCCGTATCAGCGCCGGCAGCACATGCGACTGGGTCGGGTGGAAGTTGTCGAACGGCCCGTACAGGTTGGTCGGCATCACGGTTCGGTAATCTCTCCCGTGCTGGCGCGCAAGGCTCTCGCAGAGCTTCATCCCCGCGATCTTGGCGATGGCGTAGGGCTCGTTCGTCGGCTCCAGCGCGCCGGTCAGCAGCGCCTCCTCGCGAATCGGTTGCGACGCCAGTTTGGGGTAAATACAAGACGAGCCCAGGAACAGCAGGCGCTGGATGCCGGCGGCGTGTGCGCCACCGATCAGGTTGGACTGGATGAGCAGGTTGTCGAGCAGGAAATCTCCAGGTTGCGAGGCATTGGCCAGGATGCCGCCGACCTTGGCCGCGGCCACGTACACCTGCGTGACAGGCTGCGACTGCAACAGGCGGTGAACGGCTGGCTGGTCGCGAAGATCGAGTTCGGCCTTCGAGCGCAGCAACAGGCTGTCGTGGCCCAGGGACCGCAGGCGGCGTACCAGAGCGCGCCCCACCAGGCCGTTGTGTCCGGCCACATAGATGAGGCCCTCGCGGTCAGCGTTCACGCGCCGCCTCGTTCGAAAGCGCCGGTCGGCGATGCGGGGCCGAGCCCCTGCACGCGCAACGCCTGCTCCGATCGGGCTTGGTGCAGATCGCAGGCGACCATCTCGTCGACCAGTTCTTCGAAGCCAATCTTGGGCTTCCAGCCCAGACGCTGGCGTGCCTTGGAGGCGTCTCCAAGCAGAGATTCGACTTCGGCGGGCCTGAAGTAGCGGGGGTCGACCCGCACCACCACGCTGCCGATGCGCGACGTCAGTTCGGCCACGTCGGTGGACTCCAGGACACCGGTCTCGGCAATGCCACGGCCTTCCCATACGAGCCCCATGCCCAGCCTTTGTGCAACTGCCTGCACGAACTGGCGCACCGAGTGCTGCACGCCGGTGGCAATGACATAGTCCTCGGCAGTGTCCTGCTGCAGCATCAACCATTGCATTTCGACGTAATCGCGCGCGTGGCCCCAATCGCGAAGGGCGTCCAGGTTGCCCAGCGCCAGATCGGTCTGCATGCCCAGCACAACGCGCGCCAGCCCCCGCGTGATCTTGCGCGTGACAAAGGTTTCGCCACGCAGCGGCGACTCGTGGTTGAACAGGATGCCGTTGCAGGCGTACAGCCCGTAGGCCTCACGGTAGTTGACCGTGATCCAGTAGCCATACAGTTTGGCCACCGCATAGGGGCTTCGCGGGTGGAACGGCGTGCCCTCGGTCTGCGGCGATTGTTGCACCAGCCCGTACAACTCTGAGGTCGACGCCTGGTAGAAGCGCGTCTTGTCGATCAGGCGCAGGTTGCGGATGGCTTCCAGCATGCGCAGCACGCCGATGGCGTCGGAGTTGGCGGTGTATTCCGGTTCCTCGAAGCTCACCGCCACGTGGCTCTGCGCAGCCAGGTTGTAGATTTCCTGCGGTTGCGACTGCTCGATGATGCGCATCAGCGAAGACGAGTCGGTCATGTCGCCATGGTGCAGGTGAAAGGGCAGCGCTTCGTCTTCGGCGCGCGCGATCAGATGATCGATGCGCTGCGTATTGAACAACGAGGTCCGGCGCTTCAGGCCATGCACCGCGTAGCCCTTGGCGAGCAGGAACTCTGCAAGGTAGGCGCCGTCCTGGCCAGTGACGCCTGTGATGAGGGCTGTCTTCATGGCGTGTTGATGTGTCGAGATTGTCGCCCGGCTGACCTGTGATCGACGGGGGCGGCGTGTGCCGATTGTGTGGCGTGGCGCGACAAGCTCGCCTGAACCAGCGGCCCCAGCGGCACGCCCTGCACCATGCCACGCAACAGGTCGCAGGCCAGCGCGGTCGGCAGCTTGGCGTGACCCCGGCCCCAATGGCCGATGCCGATGCAGCGGCTGCCGCCGTCCCAGGCGGTGACGCCGGTGGCCGCGAGCGACACGCCATGCGCCTGCGAGAACGGTACGAGGTGATTGTCGACGTGGAAGCGGTCGCTCTCGCTTTGCAGCAGGACCAGGCGACGATCGCCAACCAGCGTCACCCGCGTCAGATCGTGCTGCATGCCGGCCGCCTCGAAGGCCTGCGCAATCTGTGGGGCTGTCAGCTGTCGTGCCGCGCCCAGCGCGCGCGGCAGGGCGCGCCGGGCGTATGCCGCCACGAGTGGCAGGTGGTAGCGGGAGATCGATGTTTGCGGGTTCCAGATACAGGCATCGGCACGTGTTTGCAGATGCTGTTGCACGCACAGCGCAGCGAAGCCGCCGCCGGACCCGCCAAACAAAAGCAGCGGAAGGTTGAGTGCCTGCGCAACATGGTCGAGTGCGGCGGCGATGCGCTGCGGCAGCCCTTGCCAGTCTTCGCCGCCGGCATACCAGGCCAGGGCCAAGCTGTCATTTGCCGAGACCAGCGGGTCGGCCACGGCGATCAGTGGCAGCCCCAGGCTGCGGGCGAGGGTCAGGCCGGAGAAGATCGGCGCGGCGATGTCATGTCGCCGTTGCGCAGCGCTGAAGCCGACCAACAGCACCGCGCCGCTGCGCGGTGCCTGCAGCCCGGACATCAGCAGGTCCAGGCTGCGGCCGTTGCCATGGCCGATGCGGTGGATGCCGTCAGCGAACGTACGCCGAGCGCAAAAAGCGTCGAGACTCGCATGATCGTGCAGCGGTAGATGCCATCGTTGCGGGTCGTAGCCGCCGCCGGCCAGGGAAACCTCGCCACTCGTTCGGGTTTGGCCCTGTCCCGTGGCGGCATGGCGGATGAATCCGACGACGTGATAACGGCCGGTGCTTCGACGGTGGCTGAAAACCGCGTGCGGCTCGTCGGTGTACCAGCGAGTCTCTACGCGCTCGCGGCCACGCATCAGGTAGAACGCGTATTCCCAGGCTGCGCCGCCCTCGAAGCCCTGAATTGCCGTGCTCAGCCCTTGCGCGCGCAGTTCGAGCGTGACGCGCCAGTCGTTGCCAACAACGGGTTCAGGCTCCTGGGTGCAAGGCGTGGAGGTCGAAGCGTTCGATCGGGTCATCGTCGAGTCACTGACAAACGGTCTGTTGCATGGTTGCAGGCTGCGCAGGGCTGCCCGTTGACGGCGGCCTGGCACGGGCGACTAATAGGTCCGGCGAGCAATGACGGCGCGTCGCATCTCCTGGACCTGGTCCACGGCGAGGCTGGTCAGCTCCGCCGGCACGTCGTAGATCGGTTCGTCGTAGTAGACCAGACGCCGGCGGTCGGCCTCCAGGCGAACAAAGAGGCCGTCCACGGTCTGGCGTGCCTGCCTCAGCGCCAGGCCCATCACCGGGTCAGCCTCGGCCGGGCCGTAGCGATCCGTGAAGCAATAGTCATTGAACAGTCGAGCACCCTCGTACAGCATGGTGTGGCGACGCCCGCGGAGCAGCTTGACGAACAGGCTGAAGAAGCCTCTGGAGCCGATGAACCAGTCACATTCGGCCAGCGTGTACATGTCGATCAACGCTTCGTGTGCGGCTTGCATGCGGGCGGCGTCGTCGAGGTCTTCGCGGCCGACGTGCATCGCGCCGGCGCCGTTCGGACGATAAGGCTTTTCGCAGGCGAACGTGTTCGGGTAGTAGCGGCGGAAATAGTCCACCGCGCCCCGGCAGTCCGTGGCAACGAAGAGGCTGAACTCGTTGGGGCCTCGATCGAGCATGCGCAGGCGCGCATTGATTCGGTTGCGAAACCAGCGCGGATCGGGCGGCACGACTTTTCGCTCGCCATTGCCATGCCGGTAGTGGATGCCGATGGAAGGTGCTTTGGGGATCCATTGCGCGGCCTCGCGCGCCACTGCATCGCGCACAGCGCGCACGGGCTGCAACCGTCGCGCCACGGGGTGAAACTGCTCCGGCTGGCGGGTCAGGCGTTTCGAGTCGCGCGTGATCACGACGCAGTCGGCCGGGCAGTCCAGTGGCGCCTCCTCGGGGCGCGACAGGGTCAGCTCCTGCCCTGAAAGGTACGACATTGGCGGGAGCTGCAGGCGGTCCTGCCAGACCGAAGGAAAGACGCTCAGCGGTTGTGCCGGCAGCGCGGCCGAGGTCTCGAAGCGCGGGCTGTCGAACAGGGCGTGGAGCAAACGGCCATCGGCAACGCTGCCGTAGAAGCCGCCGCTCCAGTCTGCCAGCAGGGTGCGGCGCGTCTGCTGCGCATAGCGCATGGCTCCGAGCAGCACGCAAAGGTCGCCACCGAGGCCGTAGTAACTCTTGACCAGCACGTACCGTGCAGCTGTTTCGGGGCGTTCGAGTTCCATGGGTCGGATTCGTCTTTGCGGGCTTTCAGCGGCGCGCGACAAGCTCACCCGGCAAAGAGCTGGATCTCGCGCCGGATCGTCCGCTCAAAACCCGACTGCTCTCGCACGCGCCGCGCCGCGGCTGCCGACAGGCGCAGGAACAACGCGGGGTCATCATGGAGCTGACGGATGGCGGCAGCCAAAGCTTCTGCGTCGTCCGCCGGCGCAAGCAGGCCGCAGTCTTCATCGACGAATTCGGGCACCGCGGCCACGCGATTCGTGATGGGAACGAGGCCGGAACTCATGGCTTCGTCCCGCGACACACCCTGAGCGTCCATGCGGGTCGGGCTCAGGAATACGCCATGATGACGATGAAGCCGGGCGATCTCCGCCTGCGTGAGAAAGCGCTTTTCGAGCGTGACGTTGGGCAAACCAGCCAGCGGCTGCGTGAGCTCTTCAAAAAGTTCCCCGTCGCCGGCGATCGTGATGCGCAGTTCGCCGAACCACGGTTCGCGGGCCACCGACAGGATGGCGGCCACGGTCAGATCGTTGGCGTACTTGCGGCTCGCGAAGGGTCGAATCGACAGCAGGGCCAGCCGATCCTCTGGCCTCTTCGGGGCATAGGTGAAGACGTCATCATCGATGTAGTTGTGAATGATTTCGTGTGGCACCAATTGCGGATCGAGGCTCAGGTCGGCCATCGTCTCGTCGGCGAAATGGCGCGACACGAAGACGAGCCGCAGGTTGGGATGTGGTTGGTCCAGTACCTCGTGCCAGAAATTCGCCCGCCGATCGCTCAGCTTCTTTTGCCGTGCCACCTCGGCCTGATCCATGCGCTCGAACTCGAACTCTCGACGCTGCCAGACCTGGATCTCCGCGCCATGGACCCAGACCGTGGCTTTGACGCGGTCGAGGTGGCGCCGCAAGACCTCCCAAATGGAGCGGTCCATCAGGTGAACGAGCACGTGGGCAAACTGGCCTGACTGCAGCGCCAGATCGAGCAGATCGCGGTCGCCGGTGGCAATGTCGACGTTCTCGAACTCGCGGCAGGCGTACGGCTCTTCGCTGGCGAGCCGGAAGACATCGCAGGCTTGTCCCTCCCGCCGGTAGGCACGCAGGCGGCTGTGCACGAAGCCGTATTTGTAGAGGTCTTCGTAGTCGGGGTACTGCTTCAACACGACGAGGTTGGGCGACGTGCCGACGAACACCGTCGGCCGCTCGCGCAGGTCGGCCAGAACGAGGCGCTCGATCAGCAGCTCGCCGTGGCCGACGAAGCGCAGCCCGACGCGCAGATTGCGGCATTGCGCCGGGATGGCCAGCGAGCCGGCCTGCCCGGCCTTGTTGATGGCATGGCTGATCTTCTGCTTGTTGGCGTCGAGGAACTCGAACACCGTGCGCACTTCGAGCGTGTCGTCGTGAGTGCATACCAGGTGAATGCGGCTGTTCATCTCCAGGTTGAGCGCCGCACGCTCGAACACCCGCTCCAGATAGATGTAGTGGTGCTTGCCTGCGGGCAGCGAGATGCTGATGCGCAATCGGCCTTCGTCCACCCTGGCTCCAACCCTGTTGTGCATCAGTCCCGCCAGCTCCTCGGCAGACAGCCCCGGCGCGTCGGCCCATCCGGCGGCGCCATCGGGCTGGGTGGCCGCGCCGATGCGCCCGGCTCGCGGCAGAAGATCCTGCGCCAGATCGATGCCGCGGCGCAGGCCGGGCAGGTCGTCGACGGCCTGGCGCACGGCAACGTCCGGCTCGACCCCAGCGTCGAGCGCGAAGCTGAATTCGTCGACCGCCATCAAGCCCGCGCCGCGAAGTTCGGCTGCGTCGAGTGCGGCGCTGTCGGCGAGTTCGAGCGACTCGAAGCGTGCACGCGTGAGCAAGCACGCACGCAGGCGCAAGCGTTCCACCGGGCGGTACGCCAGCGCACCATCGATCAGCTCGACGCCCTCCTCGACGTTGGCGCGCAGCCGGTAGTGCGCTGCCTTGCCGACGGCATCGGCGTCGCAATAGCCCGTGGCCTGGTGCAGGTCGAGCAGGTAATTCGGCCCGTGATAGTCAGCCGGACTGATCGGGGCGATCCATTCGGCAGCCTGGAACGCCGACAGGTGCTTGAGCGCCTTCACGTCCGGCGCGTGGAAGACCCGCGCCCCAAAGGCGTCTTGCGCCGGAGTGCGCCCGACAAGGCACAGCGTGGTGCCGGCCAACGACTGGCGCGACCAGGCCGTCCAGGCGTGACGCGCCTGGTGCTCGTCGTCGGCGAAGGCGATTACGCACAAGTTCACATGTGTTGCCGCCAGCGCATCGCCGCCCAGTTGGCCGGCCACGTACGCCAATCGGTTGGCGTAGGTATGTTCTGCCATGACTTTGCGCAGCCCGGCCAGGCGGAATTTTCGCAGCGTGGTCTCGTCGGCCAGCGGAGCAAGCCGGCGCTGCACTTCGCTCGAAGCGTCGCTCGAGATGACCAGGTCACCAAAGAACAAGCGCATGCCGCGCGAGAAGTTGCTCACCACCACCGTGTTGCTGGCCAGCAGCTCGAACACCCGGCGCGCGAACATCGTCTGCGACTGCTTGATGGTGTTCATGTTGATGCCGTATCGATAGCCCTTGTAGGCCTTGTCGATCTGGTCGAAGGGCAGTGTGCCGACGATGAAAGGCTGATATTGCGGCGGGAATTCGTAGTGCGGGTGCGGGTTGCCAAAGTTGCGGTCGAAGATCTCGACCGGTTTGAGCCCCTTGACCGCGTCGAGCAGGCTGCTGAAGTCGCGCTGGCGCTCGGGGTACTTCAGGTAGTAGGACCCGGCAAAGCAGAACGCATCGTCGCGAGGGAAACGCTCGATCGGGTTGTGCACCACGGGCTGGGCGGCAAAGGGCAACAGGTAGACGCGTTCGTGCCCGACCTCGCGCTTGTAGCGGGCGATGCAGTCGATGTCCGTCGTGAACACGTAGTCGACGGCGCGTGCGACGTGCAGGAAGACGCTGAAATGCACCGGGTCTTCCTTGTTCCAGAACACGGTGGGCACGCGCTTGTCCTGCGCCCACTGCAAGAGGGACGCGAGTTCCTGCGAGGGGTTGCTGATCTTCAGTGCCCAGTCGCCTTCGGCACCCCGCCAAGCCGATTCGATGAAAACCATGTCCGGTGGTGTCGCCTCGAGTTGGGCCTGCCAGCCGGCGATGCTCAGTGGCATCAGCTCGCACTCGGGGGCAAAAGAGTGGTGCGTGAACTCGTCCATGATGGCCGCGACACGCAATCCTTTGAGCGATTTTGCATTCGGGTTCAGACGCGCCGGTTCGGCCCCAGCCGCCGGCAAGCACGGCGCCAACTCGCGGGCAAGCGGGTCGTGCCGGTTCGTCGTGCCGGGTACATCGGACACCCCCCGTGCCTGGCTCGCTTCCTGCTCGCGCAATCGCCGGCGTGTGCGCGCGGCGGCGGCGATGCGCAGCAACTGCACAGGCAGCAGGATGGCGGCGCTGGGCGAGCGCGCCGCGGTTGCAAGTGCTTGCCCGATCCGGAAGGTGGCCGATTCTCTGATCTGCTGCAGCCGCGCGCCAAGTTCCGACTCCCGCCGCTGCGTGGCAGCCAGCCTCACGTCGCGTACCTCGACCACGCGCTCCAGCCTTTGCTCGGCCCGGCGGGCCTGGTCGAGTTGTTGGCGCAAGTCGCGCGCGGCCGTCTGTGAATCGGCAAGCTCAGAGGTCAACTTGTTCAACTGCAGCCGATTCGCTTCACGTTCCTTTTCTCGCGAATGGGCGTTGCGATTGCGAACTTCCCGAAGCAGTTGCTGCGACTTGTAGTCGGTTTGTGCGGTCCGGGATTGCAGATGCTGCAGCCGCTGCTCAATGGTCAATCGCTCGGAGGCGATGAACAAATGCGTCGGCGTTGCATTGAAGCTGTCCCAGCAGGTGTAGCCAATGGCCTCCATCCAGCGCGCCATGCGCCGGTAATGTTGTTCGGTGCTGCATTCCGCATAGATCAGCGGCCGGTCGCGAAGCAACAGTTGCCGCGCACCCTCCAGCACGTCTATCTCCATGCCTTCGACGTCGAGCTTGATCGCCGCCACCGGGCGCACAAAGGCGAAGTCGTCGAGCGGCGCGACGTGCAGTTCACCATCGCCAAGCGAGAGGTGCTGGCCGCCCAGATTCTCGGGCAGGCTGACGCCAAAGTGCGCGCGGCCTCGGGTTCGGCCGAGCCCGGTTTCATGCAGGCAGACTCGCCCGTCCAGTCCATTGAGCGCGATGCTCTGGCGCAACGCGGCGCACAGCGCTGGATTGGGTTCGAAGGCGTGAACTTCGCATCCCGCCACGGCAGCCAGGAACAGCGTGTGATTGCCGATGTTGGCCCCGATGTCGAGTACCAGCTCCCCGGCCGAGACACGACCGCGGATATCTTCAAGCATCTCCAATTCGTAGGGAACCTGCTCGGTGACGAGCTTCTTCTGGATGTAGTCGGTTTGTGCGTGCGGCAGCACGATGCGGTAGCCGATAGCGTCGACCACAAGATCGAGCACCGTCGCTCGATCGTGTTGTGGCGCCGCGGTGCCCGGACCTGCGCTGTCGTTCATTGCCCGTCGCAGCCTGTCACTTCAGGACGCCGACCGCGTCGATGGCCGTCTGTGCGGGGCGCAGGCGCGCGGCAAGGTCCTTGAATTCACGGTGTGCGACCAGCACCACCACCACGTCGGCACGGGCCAGCGCTTCGCCCAGTGCGACGAGCGAAGCGCGCGGCAGCCCCTTGGGCAATGCCTCGATATTCGGCTCGACGACGAGCAGCCGGGCTGGCGACGCCTGCTGCAATTGCTCGGCGATCGACATGGCGGGGCTTTCACGCAGGTCATCGATGTTGGGCTTGAAGGCCAGGCCGAGCACGGCTATGGTCAGGTCGGACTCCTTGACACCGCTTTCGGCCGCCGCCCTGGACCGCACCGCCTGACGTACGCATCCAAGCACCCAGCCAGGCTTGGCATCGTTGACCTCGCGTGCGGTGCGAATCAGCCGCGCTTCGTCGGGCGTCTTGTCGACGATGAACCAGGGGTCCACCGCGATGCAATGGCCACCGACACCTGCACCGGGCTGCAGAATCTTCACGCGAGGGTGCCTGTTGGCCAAGCGGATCAGCTCCCAGACATCGATGTCGAGCTTGCCGCACACCATGGACAATTCGTTCGCAAAGGCGATGTTCACGTCTCGAAATGAATTCTCGGTCAACTTGCACATCTCGGCCGTTCGCGCATGCGTCACGTGCAACTCACCCTGCACGAAGATGCGATACAGGGCGACGGCGCGACGGGAACAATCCGCCGTGATGCCGCCGATGATGCGGTCGTTCTCGACAAGTTCGCGAACCACCTGACCGGGCAGCACCCGCTCGGGGCAGTAGGCGACGTTGATGTCGACGGCCTCGATTCCGCTGCGTCCCGGGAATCGCAGGTCCGGCCGCGCAGCGGCCAACCACTCGACCAACTGCTCCGTGGTACCGACTGGCGACGTCGACTCCAGCACGACGAGGTTGCCCGCGCGCAGCACCGGCGCAATCGATTCGGCGGCAGATTTGACGTAGCTGAGATCGGGCTCGCGACGGCTGGTGAAGGGCGTGGGAACCGCGATCAGGAAAGCGTCCGCCGGTTCGGGCTTCGTCGTCGCGCGCAGGAAACCCTGCGTGACTGCGCTGTGGACGATCATGTCCAACTCGGGCTCGACGATGTGGATGCGGCCCTGGTTGATGGTTTCGACAGCGCGTTCGTTGACTTCGACACCGATGACACGGGTACGGCGCGCTGCAAACATGGCCGCCGTCGGCAGGCCGATGTAGCCCAGGCCGATCATCGACACGACGTGAAAGGTTTCGAGTTGGTTCATGGGGTTAGTCACACGTGCTGAGTTTCTGAAGCGTGCGGCCGATCCTCTCGCAGGCCAGCCCGTCGCCATAGGGGTTGTGCGCGACGCTCATGGCGCGGTACGCATCGGCGTCGTCCAGAAGGGTGCTGACGCCTTCAACGATCGCGCGCACGTCGGTGCCGACCAGACGCACGGTGCCGGCTTCCACCGCTTCCGGGCGCTCCGTGGTGTTGCGCATCACCAGGACCGGCTTGCCCAGGGACGGCGCCTCTTCCTGGATGCCGCCCGAGTCGGTGAGGATGACGGTTGCGCGGCCCATCAGGTAGACGAAGGGCAGATAGTCCTGCGGCTCGATCAGCTGCACGTTGGTGATGTCGCTGAGCGTGCGACGCACCGGCTCCTGCACGTTGGGATTGAGGTGCAACGGATAGACGACGTCCATCTCCGGGTAGCGTCGTGCAAGTTGTGCGATGGCCTCACAGATACGCTCGAATCCATCGCCGAAGTTCTCCCTGCGATGCCCGGTGATCAGCAGCATCCTGGCGCCCCCTCGCAGGAATGGAAAGCGGGCCTGCATGGTGGCGACCAGCTCCGGTGACGCGCCGATCTTCAACTGCACGCTCAGAAGCGCGTCGATCACGGTGTTGCCGGTGACAACGATGCGTTCGGCTGGCACCGCTTCGCGCAGCAAGTTGTCGCGCGCGAGCGTGGTCGGTGCGAAATGCAGGCGCGCCAGCGCGCCGGTGAGCTTTCGGTTGGCCTCCTCGGGCCAGGGCGAATACAGATTGCCCGTTCGAAGCCCGGCCTCCACGTGGCCGACCGGGATGCGCTGGTAGAACGCGGCCAGCGTCGTCGCGAACGTGGTGGTGGTGTCGCCGTGCACGAGTACGAAATCGGGGCGCTCGCGCTCGAACAATGGCTTGATCGAGCGCAGGATGTCGGCCGTTACCGACGTGAGATCCTGGCCCTGACGCATCAGGTTCAGGTCGTGATCCGGCGTGATCTCGAATAGCGCGAGCACCTGGTCGAGCATGTGCCGATGCTGCGCGGTGACGCAGACCCGGTGGTCAATGCCCGGCAGCGACCCCAGGTGCTTGACCAAGGGAGCCATCTTGATGGCCTCGGGGCGGGTGCCAAAGACAGTGATGATCTTCATGGGGTACGACAACAGCGCAACCGGCGATTATCGGTTGCGCAGGTGCACGGCCGCCTGTTTTACAGCCCGAACAGCACCTTGGCCGACACGGCGATCTGGTAGACGATCTGCGTGATGGCCCGCGTGACCTCTACGCTCTTGGTTTCGATCTTCGGCAGCACCATCACTTCGTCGCCGGTACGCAAGGCGATGCCGCGCGCATCCGGACTCACGCTGCCGTCCTGGTGCAGCACGACAATGCGCTCCTTGTTCGCACCTTGGGTGTAGCCGCCAGCGCGCGAGACGTAGTCGTCGATGCCGGCGTCGGCGTCGAATGCGAGCGCGTTCGGGAACAGCACCTCGCCGCTGACGAGCACCAGCCTGCTGTATTCCGGAATGCGAATGACGTCGCCGTCTTCCAGCAGCATCTCGCCGATGTCGGTGCCCTTGGCGAGCACGACCTGGCCGCGCGGCTGCACGAGGCGTGCGCGTTCGATGAACTTGAGAATCTGGTCGCTTTCGCGCGTGCGAAGCGCGGCTTCCTCGCTCGTTGCCGAGCGCGCGGTCAGGGCATAGGTCTCCATGCTGCGAAGCGAGGTCTCGAGCAGTTCCTTCTGTCGTTCGGCGACCGAGCGCCGGAACAACTGCAGCGCTGTCACTTGCGCCTGGGGGGCAGGCTTCAGGCGGTCCAGCGCCATCTTGAATTGCGCTCCGTATGGCAGCACCAAGGTGCGCTCACCCAGTTGGGCGCCCTCGATGCGCACGAGGATGGTGCCGGGAACCTGGTCGCTGGTCACTGTCACCACGTCGCCGTCACGGATCGTGACCCGCTGCGCGTCGCTGAGCGGGTAGTACTCGCTGCGGCGCTCGGCGCCGTTCGTCCTGACCACACTCAAGTGTGTCGCGCCGGGGCGCGGCCGCGCCAGTGTCATCACGTCGGCCGCCGAAACCTCGGGATTCTCGAACTCAAACAGATAGGGGTTCAGCACCTTGCCGCCGACAAGCACGGTGTGGCGCCGAGGCCCGGCCACGATCGAATCGCCGTCCTGCAACTGAAGTCCCTGGATCGTGCCCTTTAGCAGAAAGTCATAGAGGTTCATCCGCGCCCGCTGCTGGCCTGCGCGCAGGACCCGGACCTCGAGATAGCTGCCACGGTCCGGGTCAATGCCGCCGGCGCGATCCAGGTAGGTCAGCACGGAGTTTGACGAAAGACCCGCGTACAAGCCCGGCGCGCGGACAAACCCGGTCACGTAGACCTGCACCGGCTGCGCCGCTTCGAGCGCGACATACAAGCCCACGTTGGCTCGAAACGTGCGGCGCACCTGCGCCTCGACGACCCGATTCAGATCGCCGTTACGCACGCCTTGCACGGCGATCGGCCCCACATTTGGGATGAACAGGTTGCCCTGCGAGTCCACCACCTGCGTGGCCTGGAAGGCAAAGGAGCCCCACATGCGGATCGTGATGCGGTCGCCGGCAGCGATCTGGTAGTCGGCGTTGAAGCCGATGCTGGTTTGTCGTGACAGGCGGCCGCTGAAGATCTGCGAGCCGAACACGATCGGCGTCGTTGACGTAGCGGGGTCCGGCGGCAGCGGCAGGTTGCCCGGCATCGACTGGGCAGGAGCCGACGCTGCAGACGCCGCGGGCTCGGGCGCCGCCACCGATGGCGGGATATCGGTCAAGCCGCGCGGGCTGGCATCGAACCAACTGCCCGGAGACGGTCGCTCCTGGGCATGGATGCCGACCACCAGCAACATGCCAGCCAGCGCCGGAAGGCCTCGACACAGAGTCGCTCGCAGGGCCAAGGTGATGCTTCGCATTGAGCTCAATCCTGGTGTTCGTTGATCGTGGCCACGATCAAGCGCAGTGCGCCGTACAGCATCAATGTCACGACAAGCATTGCCGTCACGTTGTACAGCCGCTTTGGCAGCAGTGCGGTCTCGGCCAGAGACGGCGGGTCGATGACGACCACGTCCTTGAGCTTGCGGCTGGCATCGATGCGCGCACTCTCCACCGCTGCCAGCGCCAGCTTGTAAGCGTCGAGCGCAAAGCCGGTCTGCAGCTCCAGTGTTTGGTAGTCCGCCGCCAGCGCATTGATGCGCGCCTGCGTCTTGGTGCCACCACCGCCGGCGGCGCGCCCGCGTTCCACGTCGAGCTGCTTGCGCAACGAACTGAGCTGACCCTCCAGCGCGCGCACCGGATAGGCATCCTTGTTCAGGTAGGACTGCATCGTGCGCAACTCGGCCTCGGTACGGGCGACTTGCGTTGTCAAGTCTGCGATCAGGGCCACCTTGGCCTCCGCTTCAGCGGGCGCGTTAAGCAACTTGTTTCGGTTCTGAAACTCGAGGAAGGCTTGCTTGCTCGTTTCCAATCGCCCGGCGGCCCGCGACAGCTCCGATTCGGCGAAGCCCAGGCGCTCGCGCGCCAGGTTCTGCGACACCTCGTTGACGAAACGCTCGCACTCGGCCAGCAGTGCCTTGTTGAGTTGCTGAGCGAATTGGGGATCGAAGCCCTGAACCTGAATATTGAGCGTCGAGGAGATCTCGTCGACCTGTACCGTCACCCGTTTGTGAAAGTAGTCGAGGAAGTCCTCCTGGCTGGCGTCATCGGACAGACGGGCAATGATGTCGCGCTTGGCCGAGGCGTAGTGGCGGCGCAGCCCCTGCTGTGTCTCCAACCGCTGCAGCAGCGCGAGCGAGCGCACATACGTCTGCAGCAGCTGTGCGTCTTCTCGGGCGGGTGTCGTCAGGTTGGCCAACAGGAAAGCCGCGCCCGGAAGCCCTGAGCTCGAAGCGCCGCCACCCGTTTCGCGCATGGCGATCGTCGATTCGCTGACAAAACGGTCTTGCGCCAGCAGGAACGAGTACGCGGCTGAAGCTGCCACCGGCAGCGCCACCACGGCGAGTGCCAGTCGCAGCGGGGTGAGTTTGGAAAAGAACCGCATCATGTCAGGAATCCTGCAGCTCCACGCTGGCGGCCGGGATGTCCGCCTCGTAGGCTCTGATGCCTTCTTCGACGTCTTTGAACACGGTCGTGCTGCCGCGGTCCACCAGGACGACGACGTTGCAGTAGGTGCGTATGTAGTACATGCTGTGCGAAACAATGATCACGTTGGAGCGCTGCAGCCGCTGCGACATCACGTCGTGCGCCTTGCTTCTGAACTGTGCGTCGCCCACGACCATGACCTCGTCGATCAAGTAGTAGTCAAAGTCGAATGCCATGCTGAGGCCGAAGGCGAGCCGTGCCCGCATGCCCGACGAATAGCTGCGGATGGGCAGTTCGAAGTAGTCGCCAATGTCAGCGAACGAGTACACGAACGCCACCATCTCACGCAGTGCACGGCCGCTGACGCCGTGGATCTGGCCTACAAAATTGACGTTCTCGCGCCCGGTCAGTGCGCCATGCAGCCCGGCAGACAAGCCGACAGGCCATGACAAACGCTTGTCGGTGAGGATGTGCCCTTGGTTCGGGCGTTCGGTGCCGGAGATCAGCCTGAGCAGAGTTGACTTGCCGGCGCCGTTGCGTCCGATCATGCCGACATTGGCCCCTTCCGGGAAACTGAAGTTCATGTCACGGAAGACATACTTGCGGCCGCGCGGCGACGGGTACCACTTGGTGACGTTGTCGAGTTTCAGCACCTGGTCAAAACCCCGCGCGCAATCGGTGGCGTTCCAGGCGGTACATCGCCAAGCCAAGTGCGAGTACGCCAACGGAGCAAATGAACGCATAGCCGACCGAAACGCGATCAAGCAGCGGGTAATGGTCGAGGAATTCGTGGCGCGACAGCTCGATCAGGTGGAGCACCGGGTTCCAAAGCAGCCACTCCCGTGCTGCGGGCGGCGCGGACTGAAGGGGGAACAACACGCCCGACAGCAAGTACATCGGAAAGAACATCAGTCCGACGACACTACGCACCTTGGGTCGATTCAATGTCGCCACCGAAATCACCAGCGCCATGCCGAAGCCCAGGCACAAGATCAGCACGCTGACGCCGATGAGTTCCATCGGTGCCCGTGGCAGCCACTGGTAGCCAAGCAAGCCCAGGCCGATCAACAACGTCGCATAAACCAGCGTGTTGAGCAGCACTTCGACGATGGCGCGTGCCGCGAGCGTGTCGGCGGGCTTGACGTGTCGATACGCAAACAGGCCGCGGTTGCTGCTGACGGCGTCGCCAACGCGCAGTGCCAGGTTGCGAAAAGTGAAAAAGGGCAAGAGGCCAACCACCAGAAACACCGGCACCTCCTGTCCGGGGCGACTGGTGTGCCGCACAACGGTGTAAACGAGCAGGATCATGGCCACGTTCGCCAGGGGCTCGAACACCAGCCACATCATTCCTATCCACTGGCTGCCGACACGAGCCTTCAGTTCCCGGACCACCAATGCAAAGACCACGGTGCGCTGAATTTGCCAAGAGCTTCTCGGTGCGGTGAGGGAAAAACTGGGCAGTTGCATCGTGTATCAAAGGGCGTGGCCCGCTATTGTGCTTGATTGCGCAGGGGCTTCGGCTCGTTGCCGCTGACCGACGCACTGCCTGCCAAGCCCGCTTCTGTGGGCGCTTTCGTCGCTTCGTGCGCACTTGCGCTGGCCGTGATGCGCTGGGCCGATCAGCATCCGGATCCGACGCACGACCTTGACGTGCGGCGGGCGCACCAAGGGGAGCGGGATTCTGGCGGTTGCGCTGTGCCTAGAATCCTCAGGTGATCGAGTTCCTGATCTCCTTTGCCGTCTCGGCCGTCATGACGCTGCTGCTTGTTCGCTCCGCGAACCTGCACCGCAGTCGCACGGGCGACCATGACTTCTCCAAACCGCAGAAGGTGCATGAGGCGCCCGTGCCGCGTGTCGGCGGCCTGGCCATTTTTCTGGCCCTGTGCGCCTGGGTGGCATGGCAGTGGGTCGGCGGGCGTCGCGACGCCGGCATCGTCGGTGCCGTCTTGCTGGCCTGTGCCGCGCCGGCCTTCGTTGCCGGGTTCATCCAGGACTGCAGCGAGGCCGTGACGCCGCGCGGGCGACTGGTGGCCACCGCGCTGTCGGCCACTTTCGCGTTCTTCGTGCTCGACCTGGGACTTCGCTACACCACGATTCCCGGTCTCGATTGGGTGGTCGGCTTCGCGCTGGGGTCCCTGGTGGTGACGGTGTTCGCCGTCACCGGCATCGCCAACGCCATCAACATCATTGACGGCTTCAACGGTCTGGCCTCGATGTGCGTGATGCTGATGCTCGGCGCGGTCGCCTATGTCGCCTTTCAGGTCGATGACCCGCTGGTGATGACGATTGCCCTGGCGGGGATGGGCGCGGTGCTCGGGTTCTTCATCTGGAACTTCCCGTCGGGGCTGATCTTCATGGGCGACGGCGGGGCCTATTTCCTCGGTTTCTTCGTCGCCGAGCTGTCCATCCTGCTGCTCAATCGCAATGCCGAGGTCTCGCCGCTGTTCCCTCTGCTGGTGTGCATCTATCCGGTGTTCGAGACGCTGTTCTCGATCTATCGGCGCTGGCTGTTGCGCGACCGTCCGGCGCACCTGCCCGATGGCATTCACCTGCACTCCTTGATCTACCGACGTGTCATGCGCTGGGCGCTTGGAGACAGCGCCAAAGCGCGCACGCGCCGCAACTCGATGACCTCACCCGTGTTGTGGCTGCTGTGCATGCTGTCGATCGTGCCGGCCGTGCTCTGGTGGCGGTACACCGCCGTGCTGGCGTGGTGCATCATCGGCTTCGGCGTGGCTTACGTGGTGCTGTACTGGCGGATCGTTCGTTTCAGGTCGCCGCGGCTGCTGCGGCTGATGGTCACGCGGCCTCAACCGCTCGAGCGGCGATAATGCGCCGGAATGACTGAAACTCTCCTTGTGGCCGGGAACACCCCGCCTGACATTGCCGCGGCCGGTCCGCGCTTCGACACCCTCGCCCTCGACCCCAAGCTGCTGGCCGCCGTGGCCGACAGTGGCTACACGTCGATGACGCCGATCCAGGCCAAGGCCATCCCGATCGTGCTCGAGGGCCGGGACGTGATGGGCGCGGCGCAGACCGGCACCGGCAAGACCGCCGCCTTCACGCTGCCGCTGCTGCAGCGCATGATGAATCACGAAAACGCCAGCGCTTCGCCGGCGCGGCATCCGGTGCGTGCGCTGGTGCTGACGCCAACGCGCGAGCTGGCCGTGCAAGTGGCCGAAAGCGTCGCCAAGTACGCCAAGCGCTCGAGCCTGCGCTCGATGGTCGTCTTTGGCGGCGTCGACATGAAGCCGCAGACGGCCGAGCTGAAGGCCGGCGTTGAGGTGCTGATCGCCACGCCGGGCCGGTTGCTCGACCACATCGAAGGCAAGAACTGTGCGCTGCACCAGGTCGAGTATGTCGTCCTCGACGAGGCCGACCGCATGCTCGACATCGGCTTCTTGCCCGACCTGCAGCGCATCCTGTCGTACCTGCCCAAGCAGCGCCAGACGCTGCTGTTCTCGGCGACGTTCTCGCCGGAGATCCGCCGCCTGGCGCAAAGCTACCTGCAAGACCCGGTGACGGTCGAGGTGGCGCGGCCCAATGCCACGGCGACCAACGTCGAGCAGCATTTCTACAGCGTTGCCGACGACGACAAGCGCCGTGCCGTGCGCCAGGCGCTGCGCCAGCGCTCGATCACGCAGGCCCTGATCTTTGTCAACTCCAAGCTCGGCGCGGCACGGCTGGCCCGCTCCTTCGAGCGCGACGGCTTGAAAACGGCGGCGCTGCACGGCGACAAGTCGCAGGATGAACGCCTGAAGTCGCTGGCGGCTTTCAAGGCCGGCGAGGTCGATGTGCTGGTGGCCACCGACGTCGCCGCGCGCGGGCTGGACATCGTCGACCTGCCGGCAGTCTTCAATTTCGACGTGCCGTTCAACGCCGAGGACTACGTGCACCGCATCGGCCGCACGGGCCGCGCCGGCGCCTCGGGCCTGGCGATCACGTTGGTGGCGCGCGACGATACGCGGCTGGTGTCCGACATCGAAAAGCTGATCAAGAGAAAGATCGAGATCGAGCCGTTTGAGCTCGATGACGATCGGCCTCGACGGACGCAGCTGCGCGACCAGACTGAGCGCCGCGACGATGAGCCGAGCAGCCGCGCGCCACGCGATTCGCGCGACGCCCGGCCGCCGCGCGTCGAGCCGCGGCGGCCATCGCCGCCGGCCGATCCGTTCTTCGATCGGCCTTACGAGGCCCAGGACTCGGTCGTCCCCGCGGCCTGGGACGCGGCCGTCAAGCCGGCCCCCGGCGCGCGGTCGCACAACATCCGGGCGAAGAAAAAGGTTGCCGCGCTCTTGGGCGGCGGCAAGGCGTGACGCCGCGCCGCTGGCGCACGCTCCTGTTCGTGCTGATGGGCGTGGGTCTGTTGCTCGCAGTGCGTCCGCTGACCTCCGAACAGGCCCCGGAGAGGTGGTTCACGCACGCCGACAAAGTGGCGCACCTGTTGTATTTCGCCAGCCTGTGGTTGCTGGCCCGCCGCGCCGGTTTTGCGTCCGGCTGGGCGCTCGCGTTGGCACTGCTCGGCTACGGCGTGTTCATCGAAGCGGCGCAGGCGCTGCTGCCGACCAACCGCTCGGCCTCACTGTCTGACCTCGCTGCCGACGCAGTCGGCATCGCCGTGGCGTGGTGGCGTGTGCCGGGCTCAGCCCGCCTGCCAAAGGAAGACCGCCGGTAGGCGTTTGTCGGCGAACTGCGGCGGCGCCGCGCGCCAGTCCGACACCGGCCGAGTCACGCACCAGCCGCCCGGCAGCGTGACGCCGCAGGCAATGGCCAGCCGCGTTGCCGGATGCAGGACTTCAATCAACGCCGCGGCCAAGGTGGCGTTGCGGTAGGGCGTCTCGATGGCGATCTGTGTCTGCCGCTCGCGCCGCGACGTGGCTTCCAGCATCTTCACCCGCGTCGCGCGCTCGGCAGCTTCGGTGGGCAGGTATCCCGTGAAGGCGAAGCACTGGCCGTTCAGGCCGCTGGCCGCCAAGGCCAACAGCAGCGAACTGGCCCCGGCCAACGGCCAGACCCGCAGACCCGCTGCATGCGCTGCCGCCACCAACAGTGCCCCCGGGTCGGCCACGGCGGGCAGGCCGGCATCACTGATCAGGCCGATGTCGTGGCCCTGCATTGCGGGGGCGAGCAGAGCGCTCACCTGGCGCGGATCTGGCGGTGCGGCGCGGCCCTTTGGCGGGCGCGGCAGCTCGTCGATCTGGATGGCCTGCAAAGGCAAGGCCAGCGCTGTATGCCCGGCCACACGCTTGAGGAAGGCGCGTGCGATCTTGGCATCTTCGGCCACCCAATGCGTCAGCCGCGCCGCTTCGGCGATGACATCGGTGCCCAGCAGCGAATCGAGCGGCGGCGCGTGGGCCGTGCCGAGGTCGAGCATGTTGGGTACCAGCAGCAGACTGCCCTGACCCGGCAGCGCCGTCATGCGCCGAGCGGGTCGAGCCCCGCCTCGCGCAGCAGGGCGCAGGTGCGGATCAACGGCAGACCGATCAGCGCCGTCGGGTCATCGGAATCAATGCTGTCGAGCAGTGCCACGCCGAGCGCTTCGCTCCTGGCACTGCCGGCGCAGTCATAGGGCTCGTCGAGCTGCAGGTAGCGTTCGATCTCAGCGGCGTTCAGCGCGCGAAAGTGCACTGTCACCGGGGCCAGCAATGCGCGCTCGAACCCGCGGTCGCGGCGGACCACGGCCACTGCGGTGTGGAAGACCACGCGCTGCCCGCTCATCAAAGCGAGCTGCGACGCAGCGCGGCCGTGGGTGGCCGGCTTGCCGATCGCCTGGCCATCGAGGTCGGCCACCTGGTCGCTGCCGATGACCACTGCGTCGACGGCCTGCGCCGCCACCGCTTGCGCCTTGGCCAGCGCCAGGCGGATCGCCAGGGCCGCAGGCGCCTCGTCGGGCAGCGGCGATTCATCGACGCCGGGCGACATCACATCAAACGGCAGGCGCAGGCGCTCCAGCAAGCCGCGCCGGTAACGCGAGGTGGAGGCCAGGATCAGGCGCGGCGCAGGCATGGGGCCATTGTCGGGCCAGTGTTGACGGCGCCGTAAACTGGCTCCATGACGACCCGTGTGCGTAACCTTCGGCGGCTTGACGTGGCCGCCGCAGCGGCGGCCGGCGCCGAGTACGCGGGCCGGCCGCCGCTGTCCGAACTGGTCCGCCTGGCCGACGGTGTGGCCGTTGCGGTCGATGTGCCCGTTGAATGGGCGGCGCAATTCGAACAGCGCCGTGAGCCTGGCGGTTCGTCGCAGGCCTGGCTGCGTCTGCGGGCCCATGCGCGCCTGGCGCGCGAGTGTCAGCGCTGCTTGCAGCCGGTTTTGCTGACGCTCGACGTCGACCGTGCCTTCCGCTTCGTGCCGACCGAAGACGAAGCTGCCGCGCTCGACGCCGACAGCCTGGAGGATGTGCTGGCGTTGTCGCGCCAGTTCGATCTGCAGGCCTTGGTCGAAGACGAGTTGCTGCTGGCGCTGCCGATCGTGCCCATGCACGAGCAGTGCCCGGCGCCATTGGCTTCGGCACCGGTTGTCGACGCTTTGGAGGACGTCTCGGCGGAGCACCCCTTTGCGGCCCTGGCGATGCTCAAGCGCGGCGGCGGCCAATGAACCGGGCCCCGCTGCTATACTCCACGGCTTTTCGCGGGACGCACAAGCAGCCGGTTGATCGCTGTTCGGTCGCGGCCAGCGAATCCCGACCCACCTTATCAATGACGCTTCCGGCAGGGTCCGCCACCCGCCCTGAAGGAGATTCTCATGGCCGTTCAGCAGAACAAGAAATCGCCGTCCAAGCGCGGCATGCATCGCTCGCACAACGCGCTGGTCACGCCCGGCACCGCCGTCGAGCCGACCACCGGCGAGACGCATCTGCGTCACCACATCAGCCCGACAGGTTTTTACCGCGGGCGCAAGGTGCTGAAGACCAAGGCCGACGCCTGAGCGGCGTCGCCGAACCGGCACCGTTGGCGGCGGGCTCCAGGCGTCGCGGCTGACGACCTTGCACTCCGCGCTGCCCCCTCTGCCGCTGGTGCGGCTGACCGTCGATGCGATGGGCGGCGACCACGGTCCTGCGATCACGCTGCCGGCGTCGCGGGCCTTCCTCGACAAACACCCGCAAGCCGAGATCGTCCTGGTCGGCCTGGCCGATGCCCTGGCGCCGGCACGCGACTGGCCACGCACCCGTGTTGTCACCTGCAGCGAGGTCGTGACAATGGACGATGCGGTCGAGGTGGCGCTGCGGCGCAAGAAGGACTCGTCGATGCGTGTGGCGATCTCGCAGCTCAAGGCCGCTGAAGGGGATTCGGCCGCCGAACCCGCTCATGCCTGCGTCTCTGCCGGCAATACCGGTGCACTGATGGCCCTGGCGCGCTATCTGTTGAAGACGATGGACGGCATCGACCGGCCGGCGATTGCCACCGTCATGCCCAACCAGCGCGACGGCTTCACCACCGTGCTCGACCTGGGCGCCAATGTCGATTGCACGCCCGAGCACCTGCTGCAGTTCGCGGTCATGGGCAGCGCGCTGGTCGCTGCGGTCGAGGGCAAGGAAGACCCCACTGTGGGCCTGCTCAACATCGGCGAAGAGGCGATCAAGGGCAGCGAGATCATCAAGCGCGCCGGCGAGTTGCTGCGCGAGGCGGCCGCCGATGGCCACCTTGTCTTCCACGGCAATGTCGAGGGCAATGACATCTTCAAGGGCACCACCGACATCGTGGTCTGCGACGGCTTCGTCGGCAATGTCGTGCTCAAGGCCAGCGAAGGCCTGGCCGGCATGCTCACGGAGTTCATCAAGCAGGAATTCACCCGCAACGTCTTCACCAAACTTGCGGCATTGGCGGCCATGCCCGTGTTGAAGCACTTCAAGCACCGGGTCGATCACCGCCGCTACAACGGCGCGGCATTGCTGGGCCTGCGCGGGCTGGTGTTCAAGAGCCACGGCTCGGCCGACGCCTATGCCTTCGAGCATGCACTGACGCGCGCTTATGATGCCGCTCGCAATCGGCTGCTCGACCGCGTCCACGACCGCATCGCTGAAACGATGCGCTCGCTGCCCGCGGCCGATGCGGCGGTCACGCAAGCTGCATGAACGTTCAAGTCCCCCGCTATTCGCGCATCACCGGCACCGGCAGTCACCTGCCGCCCCGACGCGTCACCAATGCCGACATGGCGGCCGATCTGGCCACGCGCGGCATCGAGACCTCGGACGACTGGATCGTCGAGCGCACCGGCATCCGCGCCCGCCATTTCGCTGCCGACGGCGTGGTCTGCAGCGATCTCGCATTGCCGGCCGCACTGGCCGCGCTCGATGCCGCCGGCCGCACGCCGCAGGACGTGGACCTGATCATCGTCGCCACGTCGACGCCGGACATGGTCTTCCCGTCGACCGCGGCGATCCTGCAAGCCAAACTCGGCGTCGCCAACGGCAGCGCTGCATTCGACCTGCAGGCGGTGTGCTCCGGATTCATCTATGGGTTGACGGTGGCCGATGCACTGATCCGCACCGGCGCGGCCAAGACGGCGCTCGTCATCGGCTCGGAGGTGTTTTCGCGCATTCTCGATTTCAACGACCGCACGACCTGCGTGCTGTTCGGCGACGGCGCCGGCGCGGTCGTGCTCGAAGCCAGCAACGAGCCCGGCATCCTGGCCAGCGAGCTGCACGCCGATGGACGCCACGTGGGTATCCTGTGCACGCCGGGCACCGTGGCCGGCGGCAAGGTGATCGGCGATCCGACGTTGAAGATGGACGGCCAGGCGGTCTTCAAGCTGGCGGTGGGCGTGCTCGACAGCGTGGCGAGGTCGGTGCTCGCCAAGGCTGGCAAGACCGAAGCCGATATCGACTTCCTGATTCCGCACCAGGCCAACATCCGCATCATGCAAGGCACCGCCAAGAAGCTCAAGCTCGCGGCCGACAAGCTGATTGCCACGGTCGATCAACACGGCAACACTTCGGCGGCATCCATTCCGCTGGCGCTCGATGTGGCCGTGCGTGCGGGCCGCATCCGCCGCGGCGACAAGCTGATGCTCGAAGGCGTGGGTGGCGGCTTCACCTGGGGCGCGGCATTCGTCGAATTTTGATTCTCAGCATGCCATGACTGCATTCGCCTTCCTCTTTCCTGGCCAGGGCTCGCAAGCCGTGGGCATGCTCGACGCCTGGGGCGATCACCCGGCCGTGCGCGACACGTTGGCCGAAGCCTCGGCGGCGTTGGGTGAAGACATGGCCAAGCTGATCGGCGAAGGACCGGCCGACGCGCTCGGCCTGACGACCAACACGCAGCCGGTGATGTTGACCGCCGGCATCGCCTGCTACCGCGCCTGGCGCGCCGACGGCGGCGCCGAGCCGGCCGCGCTGGCTGGCCATTCGCTCGGCGAATACACGGCGCTCGTGGCGGCCGGTGTGCTGACGCTGGCCGACGCGTTGCCGCTGGTGCGCTTTCGCGCCCAGGCCATGCAAGATGCGGTGCCGGTCGGCGCCGGTGCCATGGCGGCGATCCTCGGCCTCGATGCCGACGCCGTGCGCGCAGGTTGTGAAGAAGCCGCGGCGGGTGGCGATGTGGTCGAAGCGGCGAACTACAACGATCCCAAGCAGACGGTGATCTCGGGCAGCAAGGCCGGCGTCGACAAGGCCTGCGAGTTGTTGAAGGCCAAAGGCGCCAAGCGCACGCTGCTGCTCCCGGTGTCGGCGCCGTTCCATTCGAGCCTGATGAAGCCGGCCGCCGAGCGGCTGCGCGAGAAACTCGCCGCGGTGACCATCGCCACGCCGCGCTTGCCCGTCGTCAACAACGTCGACGTTGCGGTGCAGAACGAACCGGCGGCGATCCGCGATGCCCTGTACCGGCAGTCTTTCAGCGCCGTGCGCTGGGTCGAAACCGTGATCGCCTTGCGCGAGCGCGGCATCGCGGCGCTGATCGAGTGTGGCCCGGGCAAGGTGCTGGCCGGCATGGTCAAGCGCATCGACGCGCAGGCCTCGTCTGCTGCGCTCTACGACCCGGCGACGCTGGCCGAAGCCAAGGCGCTGCTGGCATGAAGGACCAGATCGCGCTCGTCACCGGCGCCACGCGCGGCATTGGCCGTGCCATCGCACTGGCGCTCGCCGCGCGCGGCGCGAAGGTCGTCGGTACCGCGACCAGCGAGGCCGGCGCGGCCACCATCCGTGACACGCTCGACCCTTTCGGTGGCGACGGCATTGTCCTCAACGTCACCGATGGCGCCGCGCTCGACACTGCGGTGGACGCCATCGTCAAGCGACACGGCGGCTTGCACATCCTCGTCAACAACGCCGGCATCACGCGCGACAACCTGTCGATGCGCATGAAAGACGACGAATGGGATGCCGTGCACGACACCAATCTCAAGGCCGTGTTCCGCGCCAGCCGTGCGGTCATGCGCACGATGATGAAGCAGCGCTGGGGGCGCATCATCAACATCACCTCGGTGGTCGGCGCCGCGGGCAATGCCGGCCAAGCCAACTATGCTGCGGCCAAGGCGGGCGTGGCCGGCATGACGCGCGCGCTGGCTCGGGAACTGGGCAGCCGCAACATCACGGTCAATTGCGTGGCGCCGGGTTTCATCGCCACGGACATGACCGAGGGCTTGGCCGAAGCGCAAAAAGCAGCGCTGATGCAGCAGATACCGTTGGCGCGTCTGGGCACGCCAGAAGAAATTGCAGCGACCGTGGCTTTTCTGGCATCCGCGGAGGCCGGCTACATCACCGGCGCGGAACTGCACGTCAACGGTGGCATGTACATGAATTGAGTCGAAGTGAAGACCGGTCGGCCCCGGCCGGTGCGTGTTTCGGGAGCCTGGTCTCGTGCAGCACGTAGAATTCGGGCCGTTTTTGCGTTTCCCTACTCCTGGAGGAGTCAATGAGCGATATTGAAGCCCGTGTCAAGAAAATCGTTGCCGAACAACTCGGCGTGCCTGAGGCCGATGTCTCGAATGAAAAAGCATTCGTTGCCGACCTTGGCGCCGATTCCCTCGACACGGTGGAATTGGTGATGGCCCTCGAGGATGAGTTCGGCATCGAGATCCCCGACGAAGAAGCCGAAAAGATCACGACGGTGCAACTCGCTGTTGACTACGCGAAGAGCCACCAGAAGGCTGCTTGAGATCGATGACCCGGCGCCGCGTCGTCGTCACCGGCCTCGGCCTGATCAGCCCGGTGGGCAATAGCGTGGCCGAAGGCTGGGACAACCTGGTCGCCGGCCGCTCGGGCATTGCCGATGTGACGAAGTTCGACGCCTCGGCACTGTCATGCCGGTTTGCCGGTGAGGTCAAGGGTTTCAACGTCGAGGACTACTTTCCGGCCAAGGACGCCCGCCACATGGACACCTTCATCCACTACGGGATGGCGGCGTCGATCCAGGCGGTGAGAGACGCGGGCCTGGCGACGGGCGATGCACTTTCCGAAGACCAGGCCGAGCGCATCGGCGTGATGGTGGGCTCGGGCATCGGCGGCTTGCCGATGATCGAGGCCACGCATGAAGAGTACCGAACGCGCGGCCCGCGCCGTATTTCGCCGTTCTTCGTGCCGGCGTCGATCATCAACATGATTTCGGGTCATGTCTCGATCTTCTATGGCTTCACGGGCCCCAACCTGGCCATCGTCACCGCCTGCACGACAGGCCTGCATTGCATTGGCGAAGCCGGCCGACTGATCGAGTACGGCGATGCCGACGTGATGGTGGCCGGTGGCGCCGAGAGCACGGTGTCGCCGCTGGGCATCGGTGGTTTTGCCGCGGCGCGCGCGCTGTCCACGCGCAATGACGATCCCGCCACCGCCTCACGCCCTTGGGACAAGGATCGTGACGGTTTTGTCCTCGGCGAGGGGGCGGGGGCGGTCGTGCTCGAAGAGTACGAGCACGCGAAGCAGCGCGGCGCGAAGGTGTATGCCGAGTTGGTCGGATTCGGCATGGGCGCCGATGCCTTCCACATGACCGCGCCCAACGTCGATGGCCCGAAGCGCTCGATGAAAGCTGCGCTGCGCAACGCCGGCCTCAACGCCGACGCGGTGCACTACCTCAATGCGCATGGCACCAGCACGCCGCTGGGGGACCTGAACGAGACCAATGCCATCAAGTTGGCGTTCGGCGACCATGCCAGGACGATGGTCGTGAACTCCACCAAGTCGATGACCGGCCATCTGCTTGGTGGCGCGGGGGGCATCGAATCGGTGTTCACGGTGCTCGCAGTGCACCATCAGGTGAGCCCGCCGACGATCAACATCTTCAACCAGGATCCGGAGTGCGACCTGGACTACTGCGCCAATACTGCGCGCGAGATGAAGATCGACGTGGCGATGAAGAATAACTTCGGCTTCGGTGGCACGAACGGTACGCTGCTGTTCCGCCGCGCCTGAGCACCTTGCGTGCACACCGCGCCGCCGGTGCGCGTGAGCCTAGGCAGAAGTGCGGGCTGGATCGCGTTTGTATCGCTGTGCGCCGGCATCGCAACGGCGAACTTTGCCGCCTGGGTGCTGCTGCGCGACGGCAGGTCGGTGGTGGTGGCGCCCGTTCTGGCGCTGCTTGCCTCGGCAGTGACGGCCTGGCGCTTGCGCCACCATCGTCCCCGATCCGACCTGAGCTGGAACGGTGCCGAGTGGCAATGGCAAGGCTCGAGCGGCCATGTGCAGGTCGTGCTCGATTTCGATGGCTGGATGCTCTTGCGCTTCGATCCGGTCGACGGCAAGCGTCGCTGGATCGCTGCGTCGTGCCGGACGGCCGTGGGTTCATGGCCGGCGCTGCGTGCCGCGCTCCATGCGCCCCGCCCGGACGACCCGTTGGCCGCACCGCCTCCGTCCCCGTCCCCTTGAGTGCGCGATGAACGAACAAGGCGACGCCGACGCCGTTCTGGTCGACCGTGCCAAGCGCGGCGAGGTCAGTGCGTTCGAGATGCTGGTCGTGAAGTACCAGCGCCGCATTGAACGGCTGATTGGGCGCATGGTGCGCGACACCGACCTGGTGCAGGACATTGCACAGGAAACATTCATTCGTGCCTATCGTGCTCTGCCTCAATTCCGCGGTGACAGCGCCTTCTACACCTGGCTGTACCGCATCGCGGTCAACACTGCCAAGAAAGCCCTGGTCGAGAAAAAACGCGACCCGCTGGTATTCGAGGGGGCCATGGTTTCCACTGACGAAGGCGAGGAACCTTCGCGTGTGGAGAACGAACTAAGTGACGGCGAGACGCCGGAGACGGTACTGGCCAGCAGGCAAGTCGCCTCTGTGGTCAATGCTGCCATCGACGCCCTGAGTGAAGATCTGCGTCAAGCCATCGTGCTGCGTGAAATCGAAGGCTTGAGCTACGAAGAGATTGCCGACGTGATGAATTGCCCGATTGGAACCGTGCGCTCGCGGATTTTTCGCGCCCGAGAAGCGATCGCAAGCAAGTTGCGCCCGCTTCTTGGCACCCGCGAAGGTGAGCGCTGGTAACACGGGCCATTGGAGACCTTGCAAATGTCAACACACGCTGACCAACCGTCTGACAGTCAACGCGCAGCGCTCTCGGCGCTGATGGACGGTGAAGGTGAAGCTGCAGACGAGGCCTGCCGCGCCTGGCGAGCCGACGCGTCAGCACGCGCTGACTGGCATGCGTATCACCTGATCGGTGACCTGATGCGCAGCGACGAACATCGCGCCGATGCGCCCGCCGACGCGCGCCTGCTGGCGGTCGTGCGTCAGCGGCTGGCAGCCGAGCCGGTGGTGCTGGCGCCGACGCCGGCGACAGCGCAGCCTGCGTCGACATCTCCTGCGCGGACCCGCCGCGCTCGCCGATGGATGGCGCCGGCAGCCGTGGCGGCCGGGTTCGTCGCCGTGGCGGGTGCGCTGCTGGTGACGCGCGAGCCGGCACCTGATGGCGCCGCGGCCGCCTTGGCGGCACGTGCCGCGCCACCGGCGGCGGTGGACGCAAGAACGGCGGTGAGGCCCGTAGTGGCGGCGTCGCAGGCCGGCGTCGACAACGCCCCGATGATCCGCAGCGCCGAACTCGATCGATATTTGGCAGCGCACCGCCAGTTCGCCAACGGCGCGATGCAAGTTGCTCCGGGGGGGCTGGTGCGCAATGCGGCCGCTTCCGCGCCAGGGCGCTGATGCGCTTTGCCTTGACACTGCCTTGGCTGCGTTCGACCACGCTGGTGGTGAGCGCGGCAGCCGCTCTGGTCGCGGCCGTCGCGCCATTGCCGGCGTGGGCCGGCGGCAATGTGGTCAGCGATCTTGAAGCGCGGCAATGGCTGCTGCGCGTGCACAACGCGGCCACGCAACGCAATTACCGTGGCACGCTTGTCGTCAGTGCGGAAGGTGCGATGTCGAGTTCGCGCATCGCGCACTATTGCGAGGGCAAGCAGACCTATGAGTTCATGGACATGCTCGACGGTCAGCCGCGTCGCATGCTGCGCCACAACGACACAGTCCTGACGCTTTGGCCGAATGCCAAGACCGCACGCCTCGAACAGCGCCCGTCGGTGCAGCCCTTTCCTTCGCTGCTGTCTGGCACCGAACAGCAACTCTTCGAGCGCTACGAGCTGATCAGCGAGGGCCCCGGCCGCGTGGCCGGGTTCGACGCAGCGGTGTTTGTCTTGCGGCCTCGCGATGAGGCGCGATTCGCACAGCGGCTGTGGTCCGAGCTTGGCAGCGGCTTGCTGTTGCGCGCCGATGTGCTGGCGGCTGACGGACGTGTGCTCGAGAGCAGCGCCTTCACTGATCTGTCGATCGGCGGCAATACCAGACCGCAGTCGGTGAGTGAGGCGCTCAAACAGCTTGATGGCTGGCGGGTTTTCAAGCCGTCGCCGCAACGCACGTCGCTGGACGCTGAGGGTTGGCAGCTCAAGGCACAGGTGGCCGGATTCCGCCAAAGCAGTTGCGTCCGTCGCCAGTTGGCTGCGGCTGAAAACGACAAGCATCAAGCTCCCGCCGACGTGCTGCAGGCGATCTTCACCGACGGCCTGACGCATGTCTCGCTGTTCATCGAGCCTCGCCGCCCAGACCAGCGCCACGGCGGCGGTGCGGCCTCCGGGGCCACGCACTCCTGGATGCAAGCGCATGGCGAGCATTGGGTTACCGTGGTGGGCGACGTGCCCCTGGCCACGCTCCAAAAATTTGCAGATGCACTCGAAAGCAAGCCACGCTGACCTGCGTCTGTGGTCATG
The DNA here is from genome assembly GCA_963706685.1 of uncultured beta proteobacterium. Lineage (GTDB taxonomy): Bacteria > Pseudomonadota > Gammaproteobacteria > Burkholderiales > Burkholderiaceae_C > CADEEN01. Next base: position 761,923 of record CAVPMY010000005.1, on the reverse strand, counting down.
TCCTCGCGGCGGGTGCCTGACGCGCTCTTAGCCTGTACAACCCTTCCCAGTTCGTTTCATAAAGCCGATCGCCCATGAAGATCTCCAGACCTGTCATTTCTCAGACCCTGCCATCGCGCGGCCCTTGGATGTCGTTCGCGGCGACGTTGGCGCTTGCCAGCGCACTTGCCGCGATGTCGCCGTCGCCCGTCTTTGCACAGCCGGGTCGCGAACTGCCCGACTTCACGGAACTCGTCGAGCGGGTCGGGCCGACGGTGGTCAACATCCGCACCGTCGGAAAAGCGCAGCACCGACGTGTCCGCGGGTGGCGGAGAGATCGATGAGCAGATGCGCGAATTCTTTCGGCGCTTCGGCATCCCGATCCCGGACCGCCTACCCAACATCCCGGGTCAGCCGCGACGCGGCGGGCCGCAACAGCCCGATGGCGACGAGCAGCAGCCGCGCGGTGTCGGCTCCGGCTTCATCCTGTCGCCCGACGGCTACGTGATGACCAATGCCCACGTCGTCGATGGCGCCGATGAAGTCATCGTCACGCTGACCGACAAGCGCGAGTTGAAGGCCAAGATCATTGGCGCCGACCGCCGTACCGATGTGGCCATCGTGAAGATCGATGCCACGGCTTTGCCTGCGGTGAAGATCGGTGAAATCGACACGCTCAAGGTCGGTGCCTGGGTGATGGCCATCGGCGCGCCATTCGGCTTGGACAACACGGTCACGGCCGGTATCGTCAGCGCCAAGCAGCGTGACACTGGCGACTACCTGCCGATGATCCAGACCGACGTCGCCATCAACCCCGGCAACTCGGGCGGTCCGCTGATCAACATGAAGGGCGAAGTGATCGGCATCAACTCGCAGATCTACAGTCGCTCGGGTGGCTTCATGGGCATCAGCTTTGCCATTCCGATCGACGAAGCCATCCGCGTGGCCGACCAGTTGCGCAGCACCGGCCGCGTCATCCGCGGCCGAATCGGCGTCTCGATTGCACCGGTGACCAAGGACGTGGCCGAGGCGATTGGCCTGGGAGCGCCGCGAGGCGCGCTGGTGCAAGGCGTGGAGTCGGGCCTGCCGGCCGACAAAGCCGGCGTCGAGCCCGGCGACATCATTCTGAAGGTCGATGGCAAGAGCGTCGACAAGTCGGGTGATCTGCCGCGCCTGATTGGCGGCACCAAGCCGGGTTCGAAGAGCCAGTTGCAACTGTTCCGTCGCGGTCAAACGAAAGATGTGGCGGTGACCGTTGCCGAGTTCGAACCCGACAAACCGCGCCGCACCGCACAAGCCGACAGCGAGACCCAGGCGGCGCCTGCGGCCAAGACTGCCATCGGTCTCGCGGTCGCAGACCTGGCCGAGGCGCAGAAGAGTGAACTCAAGCTGCGAGGCGGTGTCCGCGTGGAGTCTGTGGAAGGTGCTGCAGCGCGTGCTGGTGTGCGCGAGGGCGACGTGATCGTCGCGGTCGACAACGTCGAAGTCACCAATGCAAAGCAATTCAACGCCCAAGTCGCCAAGCTCGACAAGAGCAAGGCCATCAGCGTCATGGTGCGCCGCGGCGAATGGACCAACTACCTCGTAATTCGACCGTCCGCTAGTCGTTGAACCGAGCATCTGAAATTTCCACCAGATGAAAAGTCACTAGTGACGAGTAATGCCATATCAGTGTGAGCACACATTTACTTTGTGCTGATGGGCTGTCGGATTGAGCGTCAGCAAACCTATAATGGCAGGTCGAAATGGGCAGTTTGGACTCGTTTTTTCGTTGAGTTGAGCGCCCGATAACTGTCCCCAGGACATCCACACCGCTTTGTGGATAAGCTGTTGATAGATTTTCCTGTTGGTACCTTGCAACGACGAAAAAACGAGTGTGGGTGCGGGTGGCGGCGGGAAGGCTGTGGCTACAATGAAAGCCCAACAGCAGTTGCCATACGTTTTGTTGGAAGGCGCGTCCACTCTTCGACGCGCCTTTTTTTCGCCTCTCGTGGACGCGTTCTTCTCCTGATCTGGAGCCCAGAAGGCGCCGCTCATCCGCTTTGAGGAACCGTTCAGGTCGGCGAGGCCGCATCTGGCCCACAACATCCCCAGTTCTGCCGGCTCAGCGCCCCAATTCGATTCGATGGACCATATCCGCAACTTCTCGATCATTGCCCACATCGACCACGGCAAGAGCACACTGGCTGATCGGCTCATTCAGCGTTGCGGCGGTCTGTCCGACCGCGAGATGGAAGCGCAGGTGCTGGATTCGATGGATATCGAGCGCGAGCGTGGCATCACGATCAAGGCGCAGACAGCAGCGCTCACGTACACGGCCAAGGATGGCCGTGTGTTCAATCTGAATTTGATCGACACGCCGGGGCATGTTGACTTCAGCTACGAGGTCAGCCGTTCGCTGTCGGCTTGCGAGGGTGCGCTGCTGGTGGTCGATGCGAGCCAAGGTGTCGAAGCGCAGACGGTGGCCAACTGCTACACGGCGCTCGACCTGAAGGTCGAAGTGGTGCCGGTGCTCAACAAGATGGACTTGCCGCAGGCCGACCCGGAGAGCGCCAAGGCCGAGATCGAAGACGTGATTGGCATCGATGCGTCCCGTGCCATCCCGTGCTCGGCCAAGACCGGCGAGGGCATCGACGAGATTCTCGAAGCGGTGATCGAGCGCATGCCCGCGCCGCGTGGCAACCCGGACGGGCCGCCGCGGGCGATGATCATCGACAGCTGGTTCGACAACTACGTCGGCGTCGTCATGCTGGCGCGGGTGGTCGATGGCGTGCTGCGCAAGGGCGACCGCATCCGCATGATGGCCACCAACGCCGTCTATCCTCTCGAGCAGATCGGCGTCTTTACGCCCAAGTCGATGCCGCGCGAGGAACTGAAGGCCGGCGAGGTCGGGTTTCTGATCGCCGGCATCAAGGAGTTGCAGGCAGCCAAGGTCGGCGACACGATCACGTTGGAAAAGAAGCTGCCCAACAACGCCGGTCCGGCCACCGAGGCGCTGCCGGGCTTCAAGGAGATCCAACCGCAGGTCTTCGCAGGGCTGTACCCGACCGAGGCCAGCGAATACGACTCGCTGCGCGATGCGCTGGAAAAACTCAAGCTCAACGACAGCAGCCTGCGCTACGAGCCCGAAGTCAGCCAGGCGCTGGGTTTCGGTTTCCGTTGCGGCTTCCTCGGCCTGCTGCACATGGAAATCGTGCAGGAGCGGCTGGAGCGCGAGTTCGACCAGGACCTGGTGACGACCGCGCCGTCGGTGATCTACGAGGTGGAACTCAACGACGGCGAAGTGACCCGGGTCGAGAATCCGAGCAAGATGCCGGACCTGGGCCGTATCCGTGAGATCCGCGAGCCTATCGTCACCGTGCAGCTGTACATGCCGCAAGACAGCGTCGGCCCGGTGATGACGCTGGCCAACCAGAAGCGCGGCGTGCAGCTCAACATGGCCTACCACGGCAAGCAGGTGCACCTGACCTATGAGTTGCCGCTGGCCGAGATCGTGCTCGATTTCTTCGACAAGCTGAAATCGGTCTCGCGCGGCTATGCCAGCATGGACTACGCGTTCAAGGAGTACCGCGCTGCCGATGTCGTCAAGGTCGACATCCTGATCAACGGCGACCGCGTCGACCCGCTGGCGATGATCGTGCACCGCGCGCAGAGCCAGCATCGAGGCCGCGCCGTGGCCGCGAAGATGCGCAAGCTGATACCGCGGCAGATGTACGACGTGGCGATCCAGGCCACCATCGGCGCGAACATCATCGCGCGCGAAGACGTCAAGGCCTTGCGCAAGAACGTGCTGGCAAAATGCTACGGCGGCGACATCACGCGCAAGAAAAAGCTGCTCGAAAAACAAAAGGCCGGCAAGAAACGCATGAAGCAGATCGGCACCGTCGAGGTGCCGCAAGAGGCGTTCCTGGCCATTCTTCAGGTGGACGATTGATGGGTTTCATGGGCACCTTGACGGCGCTGCTGTACAGCGCGCTGCTGATCTATCTCGGCGGCTGGTTCCAGGACCGATGGATCGGCGACTTTTCGCTGTTGCTGTTTCTGCTGACGGTCGTCACCTTTGCGTACTGGCTGGCCGAGCACTTCTACTTTGCGCCGGCGCGTGTCAAGGCGGCTGGCAAGGCCGAAGCCGGGACCGTGGCCCGTCGCGCTGAGCTCGCAAAACAAGGCATCGAGAAGATCGACAACACGTTTGCCGACGCGACGCGCGCAAAGATCCTGGCGCAGCCCTGGTGGCTCGATTGGACGGCCGGCCTGTTTCCGGTGATCCTGATCGTCTTCCTGCTGCGCTCGTTCCTTTTCGAGCCGTTCAAGATTCCCTCGGGCTCGATGCTGCCGACGCTGGAGTCTGGCGATCTGATCCTGGTGCAGAAGTTCGCCTACGGCGTTCGCCTGCCGGTCATCGACCAGAAGGTGCTGGCCACGGGCGAGCCGGCGCGTGGTGACGTGGTCGTCTTCCGCTATCCCCCGGACCCGCGAATCGACTACATCAAGCGCGTGGTCGGTCTGCCCGGCGACGACGTGTCGTGGCTGAACAAGAAGCTCACCGTCAATGGCAAGGCGGTCGAGGTGACCGCGCTGCCCGACTATTTTGACGAAGAGGGTCGCGCCTACACGCAGCAACTGCGCGAAAACCTGGTCGGCGTGGACCACCGCATCCTGTTGCGGGCCGACCGCCCGCCTTACGTTCCAGGCGCCGAAGCCTTCCCCAACCGCGACGCCTGCCGCTACTCTGCCGAAGGCGTCAGCTGCAAAGTGCCGGCGGGTCACTACTTCGTGATGGGCGACAACCGTGACAATTCCGTCGATTCTCGCTACTGGGGCTTCGTTCCGGACCGAAATCTCAAGGGGCGGGCCTTCTTCGTATGGATGAATTTCGGTAACCTCGGCCGTATCGGCACCTTCCATTGACGGCGCCGTTCAAGAAAGCCTGGAGAAAATGTCCATGACGCGAGCCAAGACCCGACACATTGCCAATGTCCGCCAACGCGGGCTCACGCTGATCGGGCTGTTGTTCTGGGGCATCCTCGTCGCCATGGTGGCGCTGGTGGTCATTCGCGTCCTGCCGACGATCAACGAGTACACGACCATCCAAAGGGCGGTCAAGAAGATCGCGCAGGACAGCCCGCCGACGGTGCCCGAGATCCGCAAGGCCTTCGAGCGGCAGCAGAACATCGAGTACTCGATTTCCAGTATCGGCCCTCAGGACCTGCAGATCACCAAGGAAAACGACAAGATCGTGATCCGTTTCGAGTACGACAAGGAAATTCCCCTGGTCGAACCGGTCTACCTGCTGATCAAGTACAGCGGCGAGGGCCGTGGAAACTGAACGCGCAATGGATTCGTTGTCGGCACTGCAACAACGACTCGGTTACCGCTTCACCAACAGCGCGCTGCTGGCGCGTTCGCTGACCCATCGCAGTGCCGGCGCCGAGCACAACGAGCGACTCGAGTTCCTTGGCGATGCCGTGTTGCAGGCCGCCATCTCGACGCTGCTGTACGAGCACTTTGGCGGCTCCGACGAAGGCGATCTGACGCGCGTGCGGGCGCATCTGGTGCGTGAGGACAGCCTGGCCCGCGTCGCTGTGGCGATTGGGTTGCCCGATGTGCTGCGCCTGTCGGAAGGCGAGGCGCGCGGCGGCGGAGCGCAGCGTCCGTCGATCCTGGCCGACGGCGTCGAAGCGCTGATCGGCGCCACCTTCATCGACGGCGGCTTCGCGCCTGCGCAGGCACTGGTGCAGCGCTTGTTCGGCGAAGTCATTGCCAGCAGCGATATCGACGGCTGGAGCAAGGACGCCAAGACCGAGTTGCAGGAGTGGCTGCAGGCGCGCAAGTTGCCGGTGCCGGCCTACCGCATCGTCGCCACGCGCGGGCAATCGCATGCGCAGACTTTCGACGTCGAATGCTCGGTGCCGGCACTGCGCCTGGTTGAGCAGGGCGAAGGCAAATCGCGGCGCAGCGCCGAGCAAGATGCCGCGCGGCGTATGCTCGCCGGACTGAAGGCCAGCGACGAACCGGGCGGCCCCTTGCGGTCCTGACCGGTCATCCCCCACATTTGGACGCCACTGATCACGACATGCTGCCAGCCGCAGGGCTGCCCCAAGGCGGGCCGGCCCCCGAGGGGGTGGCCGATAGCCAACCGGACGCGCCTGTTGGCGCCGTGAAGCGCTGCGGCTTGGTCGCCATTGTCGGCCGGCCGAACGTCGGCAAGAGCACGTTGCTCAACGCGCTCGTGGGACAGAAGATCAGCATCACGTCCGACAAGGCGCAGACCACGCGCCATCGCATCACCGGCATTCGCACCGAGGGCGCGGCGCAATGTGTGTTTGTCGACACGCCGGGCTTCCAGACGCAGCACGGCAATGCGCTCAACCGCACGCTCAATCGCACCGTGCGCAGCGTGCTGTCCGACGTCGACGTGGTGCTCTTCGTCGTCGAGGCCGGCAAGTTCACGCTGGCCGACGCCAAGGTGCTGGCGCTGTTGCCGCAGGACAAGCCCGTGCTCCTGGTGGCCAACAAGCTCGACGCGATGAAGCGTCGCGACGATGTGTTGCCGTGGCTGGCGTCGATGCGCGAGCGGCGCGAATTCACCGAGTTCGTGCCGATGGCTGCAACCCGACAAGCCGATCTGCCGCGCCTGGTGTCGATCGTCTCGCCGTACCTTCCGGAGCAGGCCTGGTTTTACGATGCCGACGAGCTCACCGATCGCAGCGAACGCTTCCTGGCCAGCGAGCTGATCCGGGAAAAGCTGTTCCGGCTGACCGGCGATGAACTGCCCTACAGCTCGACGGTCGTCATCGACAAGTTCGAGGAAGTGGGCAACCTCAAACGCATTGCGGCGACCATCGTCGTCATGCGCGAGGCGCACAAGGGCATGATCATCGGCGAGGGCGGCGAACGCCTGAAACGGATCAGCAGCGAAGCGCGCCAGGAGCTCGAGCGCCTGCTGGGTGCCAAGGTCTTCATCGAGATCTGGGTCAAGGTGCGGGCCGGCTGGGCTCAGAACGAGGAACACTTGCGCAGCTACGGCTATGAGTAGCCGGCCGAGCGCGTTCGACGCCTTCATCGCGCGCGCCTGGGCCGATCACGCGGGCCGCCCTGACGCCGTCGCCCGCCGCCTGCGCACACGCACGCCGGCGCCGCAGACGCCGGCGCAGTTGAGCGCGCTGAGCCGCTTCGTCGTGCACCTGCTGGGTGAACATCTGGGCCGCTTTGACGACGCACGCTGGCGGCTCAATGCACTGCGCATGCATTCACTGGCCGATGAGGGCGTGCAGTCGGACCTGCGCGTGGGCCAGGCAACGCTGAGCCTGGGTCAGGGCAACTACAGTGCGACCAAAGCATTGACCGCCGCCGAAACCGTGCGCGCCGAGAGCGGCGCGGCCACGTTGTGCCTGGGGCGCGGGCAGCTAGAGCGGGCGCTGGCCTTCGTCGACAGCGCCGCCGACCGCATCGCGGCCTTGCCGGAGCCGCGACCACAAGACCACCGTCCGCTGGCGGTGGCATGCAACAACATGGCGTGGGAGCTGCAGGGCCTGGGAGCCAATCGCAGTGCCGCGCAGACGCAGGCGATGTTGCGCATCGCCGCTGCAAGCCGCGAGCACTGGTCGCGTGCCGGCACCTGGCTGCACATCGAGCGTGCCGAATACTGCCTGGCACTGACGCATCTGTCGGCAGGCCAGTTCGACGATGCCTGGCGCCACGCCGGACAATGCCTGGCGGTGTGCCTGCATCACCGGGCGCCGCCGCTCGAGCACTTCTACGCCCACGAGGCGATGGCCCTGGTCCATCACGCCCGCCGCGAGGCCGCCGAACTGGCGCACCATGCGCAGTCGATGCGCGCCGCGTTTGAGCGTTTGAAGGTCAATGATCAGGACCCCTGCCGCGAAACATTGGACGCCGTTGCCCGCCTGTCGCCATGAGTGCGCGCAGTGCTGCCGCCCAGCAACCGGCCTATGTGCTGCACCGATACGACTGGAGCGAGTCGAGCCTGATCGTCGATCTGTTCACGCGTGACGCTGGCCGCGTGGCCGTGGCCGCCAAGGGCGCCAAGCGGCCGACGTCCAACCTGCGTGCGGTGTTGATGCCGTTTCAGCGCATCCAAGTCTCCTTCGGCCGCACCGCACGCGCCGACGCTGCCAGCGACATCCACAACTTGCGCGGTGCCGAGTGGGGCGGGGGTCTGCCGATGGCCGGCGGCGAAGCGCTGTTCGCCGGCTTTTACGTCAACGAGTTGCTGATGAAGCTCCTGGCACGAGACGATCCTCACCCGTCGCTATGGGACGCCTATGGCGCGACCTTGCCCTGGCTGGGCAGTGCGGAAGAGTCGGCTGCCTTGCGCGCGTTCGAGCTGATCCTGTTGGCCGAGACCGGCCACCTGCCCGACATGGGGCACACCACGGCCACACAGCAAGCGGTCGAGCCGACAAGGTGGTATGGCCTGCGGCCCGACGCCGGCTTGATCGAGGCGCGCAGCGACGACGATGCGGCGATCAGCGGCGCGCACTTCGCGGCGCTGCAAGCGGCCGTTGCCGCGCGCGACCTCGATGCGTTGCGCGCCGCCTGCCGCCCTGTGGCGCAGCCACTGCGCCGCCAGTTGCGGCACTGGCTTGCGTACCATCTGGGCGGTGCTCCGTTGCGCACGCGCGAGGTCATGCTCGAACTCCAGCCCTTGCTGACAAGTCCACAATGAATCCCCTCGTTGCTGCCGAATCTCAAGATCGTCACGGCCGTTGTGCGCTGTCGGTCAATGTCAACAAGGTCGCGCTCCTGCGCAACACACGCCATCTTGGCATCCCGAGCGTGCTGCGGGCCGCGACCTTGTGTCTCGAAGCCGGCGCGCAGGGCATCACGGTGCACCCGCGCCCCGACGCGCGCCACATTCGCCCCGACGACGTGCGCGAACTCGCCGTGCTGATGAAGCAGTGGCCTCACGCCGATTTCAACATCGAAGGCAACCCGTTCGACAACCTGATGGGTTTCGTGCGTGACGTCCATCCACAGCAGACGACGTTCGTCCCCGACGCACCGGGCCAATTCACCAGCGACCACGGCTTTGCCATTGGCGACTTGCCGCGCGTGGCGCCTCTGGTGCAGCAAGCCCGCGCGCTGGGCGTGCGCGTCAGCCTGTTCATGGACCCGGACCCGGCGGCGATGGCGCAGGTGGCCGCAATCGGCGCCGACCGCGTCGAGCTCTACACGGAGCCCTATGCGGCCGCTTACGGCACGGCAGGGCAGGGTGCGCAACTCCAACGCTACGCAGCCGCGGCGCGCGCGGCGCTCGCCGCCGGGCTGGGCGTCAATGCCGGCCATGATCTCAACCGCGCCAACCTCACCGAGTTCCTGCGTGCCGTGCCCGGCGTGCTGGAAGTATCGATTGGCCACGCGCTGATCGCAGATGCGCTCGAGTTCGGCTACGCGGAAACGGTACGCGACTACCAGCGCTGCATTCAGACAGCCTACGCTTGTTGATCTACGGCATCGGCACCGACATCTGCGATGTCACGCGCATCGCCAAGGCGCTCGAGCGCCACGGCGAGCGTTTTGCCCAGCGTGTGCTCGGCCCGCACGAGATCGAGGTCTTTCGCGCGCGGCGCGCGAAGGTCGAGGCGCGCGGCGTGGCCTACCTGGCGACGCGCTTTTCCGCCAAGGAAGCGTTCTCGAAATCCATCGGACTGGGCATGCGCTCGCCGATGACCTGGCAGCACTGCGAGATCGTCAAGGCCGCGAGTGGCAAGCCCGAGATCCGACTGCACGGCGCGCTGAAAGCGTGGTTCGAGTCACGCCGCCTCACTGCGCATGTCAGCGTCAGCGACGAAAGCAGCTACGCTTGCGCCTTCGTGGTCGTCGAGCAGAAGGAACAACATGAGTGACTCAACGACTCAGGCCTCGCCCCTGATCATCGACATTGCCGGCACCACGCTGACCGAGGCTGACCGCGTGCGCCTCATGCACCCATTGGTCGGCGGCCTGATCTTCTTTGCCCGCAACTGGCAGAGCCGCCGCCAGCTCACCGCGCTGTGTGCCGACATCAAGGCGCTGCGCGAAGACCTGTTGATCTGCGTCGATCACGAGGGTGGGCGCGTGCAGCGCTTCAAGACCGACGGCTTCACGCACCTGCCGCCGATGCGTGCGCTCGGCGAGCTGTGGATGACCGACGCCTTGAGAGCCACGGACGCGGCCACTGCCTGCGGTCATGTGCTGGCCAGCGAACTGCGCGCCTGCGGCATCGATCTGTCGTTCGCGCCGGTGCTCGATCTGGACCATGGCCCGTCCGGCATCATCGGCGACCGCGCCTTCCACCGCGATGCGCGCGTGACCACCATGCTCGCCAAAAGCGTGATGCACGGCCTGCTGCAGGCCGGCATGGCTGCCTGCGGCAAACACTTCCCGGGTCACGGTTTCGTGGCCGCGGATTCGCATGTCGATGTGCCGGTCGACAAGCGCCCGCTCAAGACCCTCCTTGCCGACGATGCGGCGCCCTATGGCTGGCTGTCGACCAGCCTGCAGAGCGTGATGCCGGCGCATGTGATCTATCCGAAGGTCGATGCGCGACCGGCCGGTTTTTCCGAGCGTTGGCTGCAGCAGATCCTGCGCGCGCAACTTGGCTTCACAGGTGCCATCTTCAGCGACGACCTGAGCATGGAAGGCGCGCGCCGCGTCGATGGCCGCGACGTGAGCTATGCCGAAGCTGCAGCGGTGGCGCTTGGCGCCGGTTGCGACATGGTGCTGCTGTGCAACCAGAGCGTGGATGGCGGCGCCGCGGTCGATGAACTGATCAGCGGCTTGCAGCGCGCCGTCGATGCCGGCCGTGTTGAGCTGAACCCGCACAGCCATACGCGCCGCCTGGCGCTGTTGCCGAAGACGCCGCCGCTGGCCTGGGACGAGTTGATGCACGATGCGGTGTACCGACACGCGCTCGACCGTTTGCCGTAACCACTGAAATCGGAGCGGCGCGCCTTGCGTCGCATCCCGTCGCGCTTGCCCGTCAGCACGCACCGCAACGATTCAGCGGATCAGGACCTGTCGAATGGCAGCGTGATCTGCGACAGATCCTTTTTTGTTTCGACGAGGATCAATGGGCCATCGTCGATCGCCACAGGCGGCCTGGGCTCGCGAGGCACGTGCGGTGGCTTTGATTCGGCAGCGATGGCAGCTTGCGCGGCGCGCACCTTGTCGCTGTCGGAATGCACCCACTCGAGTCCGGCGGCACTGGCCACGGCGTTGAGGCGGTCGATCGGCAGCGTGTAGGGCTCGGCCTTGGCCGGCGCGCCGAGCACCGCCGCGGCAGCGGGTGCTGCGGCGGGCACGACGATCGGCCGCGCGGCCGCCACGGGCTGCGGCATGTCAGCCGGCGCTGCCATCACCAGCGCTGCTGTCTCGGCCGGGATCGTCGCCGGCTCGGCTGTCGCGGGCTCGGCCGTCGCGGCGGCGACGTGCGCCGGCTCGGGCGTGATGGTCTCGATGCTGTCCGACATGTCGCCGGCGTCCAACAAGGCGTCGTCGCTGCCAGCGCTGGCAGCGTCGCCCGCTGCCCCTTCCCCGCGGTTGCGGCCGCGGCCGCCACGGCGGCGGCGGCGGCGCGCGCCTTCACGGTCGCCGTTGTCAGCGCCGTCCGCGGCAGCGGGCACAACGCCTTCAGCCGTCGCCGGCAGGGCGCCCGGCTCGAGCAAGGCAAGCTGCGCCGATTGCAGGTCGCTCTCGGGCTTGGCCACGGCGGCGTCGTCGCGGCGTGCCTCGCCGCGCGGCGCGCGGGGCTCGCGCGGCGGGCGCGGTTCACGGGCCTCGCGTTGCGGCTGCGCGGTCTGTTGTGGATCACGTTGCGCATCGCTACGGCGGCCGCTCTCGCCACGACCTTCGCGGCTGTCGCGCGCCTCACGGGGTTCACGGGGTTCACGGCCTTCTCGTGCTTCGCCGCCACGGCCACCGCGATCGCCGCGGCCACCCCGGCCGCCACGCTCACCGCGTTCGCCACGACCGCCGCGCTCGCCACGCGACTGGCCTCGACCCTCACCGCGTTCGCCCGACTTCGCCTTGGCCGGGGTCACCGGTGCAGCCAGCGGGGCCGGCACAGGGGCGGTTGCAGCCGGCTCGGCGCCGGCCAACAACTTCTTGACCCAGGCGAAGAAGCCGCCTCCCGCGGGCTGTGACGGCACTGCGACCGGCGCCACGATCGGCGCCGCCGTGGCGGCGGCGTGCGGCGCCGATGGCGATAGCGCTGCATCGGGCTTCGGCGATGCGGCAGGCGCCGGCTGATCGGGCAGCACGCCCTTGATCACCGGCTCCTGCCGGTCCTTGGCCTTCTCGCGGCGCGTGATGCCGACCTCGTCGTCCGGCTCCTCGATCATCGTGTAAGAGGCCTTGTAGGCTTCCAGACGCGGATCGTCGTGGCGCAGCCGCTCCAACTTGTAGTTCGGCGTTTCGATGTGCGGGTTGGGAATCAGCAGCACGTTGACGCGCTGCTTGAGTTCGATCTTGGTGATCTCCGAACGCTTCTCGTTGAGCAGGAACGAGGTCACTTCGACCGGCACCTGCACATGCACCGCGGCCGTGTTGTCCTTCAGCGCTTCTTCCTGGACCATGCGCAGGATTTGCAGTGCGCTCGATTCGGTGTCCCGGATGTGGCCGGTGCCGTTGCAGCGCGGGCAGGTGATGTGGCTGCCTTCGGAGAGCGCTGGACGCAGGCGCTGGCGACTCAGTTCGAGCAGGCCGAACTTGGAGATGGCGCTGTACTGCACGCGCGCGCGGTCGAACTTCATCGCCTCGCGCAGTCGCTGCTCGACGTCGCGGCGGTTCTTCGACTCATCCATGTCGATGAAGTCGACGACGATCAGGCCGCCCAGGTCGCGCAGCCGCATCTGGCGCGCAATCTCGTCGGCGGCTTCGAGGTTGGTGCGCGTGGCGGTTTCCTCGATGTCGCTGCCGCGCGTGGCCCGTGCCGAGTTGACGTCGATCGACACCAGCGCTTCGGTGTGGTCGATGACGATCGCGCCGCCGCTGGGCAGGTTGACCGTGCGCGAGAACGCCGTCTCGATCTGGTGCTCGATCTGAAAGCGGCTGAACAGCGACGCATCGTCGCGGTAGCGCTTGACGCGATTGGCCGTGTCCGGCATCACGTGGTTCATGAACTGGTGCGCCTGATCGAAGATGTCGTCGGTGTCGATCAGGATCTCGCCGATGTCGGCGGTGAAGTAGTCGCGGATGGCGCGGATGACCAGCGAGCTCTCCTGGTAGATGAGGAAGGCGCCCTTGCCGGCCTTGGCCGCGCCGTCGATCGCCTCCCAGAGCTTGAGCATGTAGTTCAAGTCCCACTGCAGCTCGGGCGCCGAGCGGCCGATGCCGGCGGTGCGTGCGATCAGGCTCATGCCTTTCGGGTAATCGAGCTGGTCGAGGTTTTCCTTCAGCTCCTCGCGGTCTTCGCCCTCGATGCGCCGCGAAACGCCGCCGCCGCGCGGATTGTTGGGCATCAGCACCAGGTAGCGGCCGGCCAGCGAGACGAAGGTCGTCAACGCCGCGCCCTTGTTGCCGCGCTCTTCCTTTTCCACCTGCACCAGCAGCTCGCTGCCGTTGGAGATGACGTCCTGGATCTTGGCGTCGCGGACCGACGTGCCTTCCTTGAAATAGGTCTTCGAGATTTCCTTGAACGGCAGAAAGCCGTGGCGGTCTTCGCCGTAGTCGACGAAACAGGCTTCGAGCGACGGCTCGACGCGCGTCACCACCGCCTTGTAGATGTTGCCCTTGCGTTGCTCGCGGCCCTCGATCTCGGTCTCGAAGTCGAGCAGTTTCTGGCCGTCGACGATCGCCAGGCGACGCTCTTCGGGCTGCGTCGCGTTGATCAGCATGCGCTTCATGTCTCGTGTTCTCCAAACATCAACTCAACATCGTCGATGCACGAGAAGCGCAAAGCCCACCAAGGAACCGCCCTGGACCGCGGCTGCGCTGGGTGTCGCTCGGCTACCGGAGCGAAATCAGCGCGGCGTTGGCGTTGGCGCGTGCGTGGCAGCCGGCCCGGGCCATGGATCGCGCACGGCCGACCGGCCCCGCGGCGCATCATGTGCGCGCGGGTGGCAGGTTGGGGCGGGCGGGAACGGCATGGTCCGGAGGCTGGACGCGGGTGCAGGCATCGCAATCAGTCGCTCTGCCGGCACCTTAAAACCTTGTTCTTTTGTCGCGGCTGAGTCTGGCCAGCCGAGGGTTGATTCGCATTTCTCTGCCACTCGCATTGCGCGGCTTCCGGGTCACTGTCGGACCTCGGCCCGCGGCACGCAGCAAGTGTTGCATCACCTCCACGCTGCCCCGGGTGCGACCGCTAAACTCTTAGCGAATCAAGCACTTACGTCAGCAACATGGTCCAAACCATTATAGGGGCGAAGTCCGGCGCGGATCATGCGAATCGTGAAGTCCTCACGGTGCGGCGGATCGTCGTCGACGAGGGCAGCGCGGGGCAGCGATTGGACAATTTCCTGATCCGCGAACTCAAGGGTGTGCCCAAGACCCATGTCTACCGCGTCATCCGCTCGGGCGAAGTGCGCATCAACAAGGGCCGGGCCGGCGCCGATACGCGCCTGTCGCTGGGCGACGAGGTGCGCGTACCACCGGTGCGCACGGCCGCGCCCAAGGCCGAGGGCAGCGTGCCGGCTCGCGAGTTCCGCGTCGTCCTCGAAGACGACTGCCTGCTGGCCATCGACAAACCGGCCGGCGTCGCGGTCCATGGCGGCTCGGGCGTGAGCTTCGGCGTCATCGAGCAGCTGCGCCGGGCGCGGCCGCAGGCCGGGTTCCTCGAACTGGTGCATCGGCTCGACAAGGAAACCTCGGGCTTGTTGCTGCTGGCCAAGAAGCGCAGCGCACTGACGCATGTGCAGAATCAGTTTCGCGAGCGCGGTACGGTGAAGGTCTATGCGGCGCTGGTGTCCGGCGCCTGGCCGACGAGCCGCAAAGTGATCGACGTGGCGCTGCGCAAGACGCTAGACGCCAAGGGCGAACGCCATGTGCACGCGGTCGACGCGGCGAGTGACGATGCCCGCCGCTCGATCACGCTGGTCAAGGTGGCGCGCCCGTTTGCACGACACACGCTGCTCGACGTGACGCTGAAGACCGGCCGCACGCACCAGATCCGCGTGCACCTCGCGCATGCGGGTCACCCGATCGTCGGCGACCCGAAGTACGGCGACTTTGCCGCCAACCGAGTGATGGCGCGCGGCGAGCACCGCTTTGCGCGGATGTTTCTGCATGCCAGGCATCTGGCATTCGATCACCCTGCCAGCGGTGAGCGCATCGCGCTCGATGCGCCGTTGCCGATAGAGTGTCTGCAACTGCTGGAGCAACTGTGATGACGCACCCAAGCTCAGTTCGCTCGCTGCCCCCCAGGGGGGCGCGCAGCGCCCTTCGGGAGGCCGGACGGTCGCTGTGAACGCACGATTCGATCTGATCGTTTTCGACTGGGACGGCACGCTGTTCGATTCCACGGCGCTGATCGTGCGCTGCATCCAAAACGCCTGTGCCGATATCGGGGCGCCGGTGCCGAGCGAGGCTGACGCCGCCTATGTCATCGGCCTCGGACTGCAGGACGCGCTGCGCCACGTGGCGCCGGGTCTGTCGGAGTCGCGCTACCCCGAACTGGGCCTGCGTTACCGCCACCACTACATCGCAAGCCAAGATGAGCTCAGTCTGTTCCCCGGCACCCTGGATATGCTGCATGCACTGAAGGCGCGCCGCCATGGCCTGGCCGTGGCCACCGGCAAGAACCGTCGCGGCTTGGACGATGCGCTGGCCCACTCTCAGCTTAAGGGCTTGTTCGACGGCACACGCACCGCAGATGAAACGGCATCGAAACCCGACCCCTTGATGCTGTACGAACTGATGCGCGAATTCGGCGTTGATCCCGGCCGCACGCTGATGGTCGGCGATACCACGCACGACCTGCTGCTCGCGCGCAACGCCGGCGCGCCGAGCGTGGCCGTGTCGTTCGGCGCCCATGAGCACGCCACATTTGCCGAGTTCGCGCCCTTGCACGTGGCGCATTCGACGCGCGAATTGCACGACTGGCTGATCGCCAATGCATGAGGGCCAAGCTCAATTCCTCTGCCGCAGCGAGGAGCTCGCAGAGCGCGGCCGAGGCGTGGTTTTCGACCTGATGCTGTGGCGACAACCGGCGCGCGCCTTTGCGCTGCGCATCGACGGCCAGGTCGTCGCCTACATCAACCGTTGTGCCCATGTGCCGACCGAACTCGACTGGAATCCAGGCGAGTTTCTCGATGCCGAGCGGACGACGATCGTCTGTGCGGTGCATGGTGCGCAGTACTCGCCGCAAAGCGGCCACTGCCTCGGTGGGCCCTGCGGACGGGGGCGCTTGATGCCCGTGCTGGTGAAGGAAAGCGACGGCCAGGTGAGTTGGTATCCTTCACGCGACACTGCGCCACTGTCCTTCGATGACGAGGCCCCAACTCCCGCAGCACCCCCCGAAGCACCATGACCACCCCTGACGACAATTTTCCTTCTGCGTTGCCGCCAGCGGCGCCCGCGCAACGCGCGACCATGGAGTCCACGCTCGAATCGGTTGCGCGCGAACTGGTCAAGGACCGCCGCAGCGAGCGCCGCTGGCGCGTGTTCTTTCGCCTGGCCTGGCTGGGCGTCGTGCTGGCGCTGCTGTGGGCCGTGCTGAGCGCTCGCAACCACGCGGCGGCGCCGGGCGCGCCGCACACGGCGTTGGTGGAGGTGCGCGGCGAGATCGCGCCCGATACCGAGGCCAGCGCCGAGCGCATCGTGGCGTCGCTGAAGAGCGCCTTCGAGGAAAAGGCCGCAACAGCCATCGTGCTGCGCATCAACTCGCCGGGCGGCAGCCCGGTGCAGGCCGGCATCGTCAACGACGAGATCAAGCGCCTGAAGGCCAAGCACAACAAGCGGGTCTATGCGGTGGTCGAGGAGATCTGCGCCTCCGGGGCGTACTACATCGCCGTCGCGGCCGACGAAATCTATGTCGACAAGGCCAGCCTGGTCGGCAGCATCGGCGTGCTCATGGACGGCTTCGGCTTCACCGGCACGATGGAAAAACTCGGTGTCGAACGGCGGCTGCTGACCGCCGGCGAGAACAAAGGCATGCTCGACCCCTTTTCTCCGCAGAACGAAAAGCAAACGGCATACGCCAAAGCCATGATCGACCAGATCCACCAGCAGTTCATCACCGTCGTCAAGGACGGCCGCGGCACCAAGCTCAAGGACAACGCCGAGGTGTTCTCCGGCCTGTTCTGGAACGGCGACGAGGCCACCCGGCTCGGCTTGGTCGACAAGGTCGGCAACCTCGAGTTCGTCGCCCGCGAGGTCGTCAAGGCCGAAGAGATCATCGACTACACGACGCATGACAACCTCGCCGAGCGATTTGCCAAGCGTTTCGGTGCGGCCATCGGCTACGGCGCGGTGAAGGCATTGCGGGAACTGCCGGCGCTCAGATGACGCATCGCATTTGATGTCGGACCCCACAGACGCCCTCGGCCCGCTTGTTTCGGACCGCATGGCGGTCCTGCCGCAATACTTTCTACCCAAGCAGGCACTGACGCTGCTCGCCGGGCAGATCGCGTCGGCGCGCGGCGGTGCGCTGACGACCCGACTGATCCGCTGGTTCATCGACCGCTACCGTGTCAACATGGCCGAGGCGGCGAACCCCGACCCCGCGGCCTACGCTACCTTCAACGACTTCTTCACGCGCGCACTGGCACCCGGCGCGCGGCCCCTCGCACAAGCCGAGTGGCTGAGCCCGGTGGACGGCGCCATCAGCCAGTTCGGCGTGATCGACGGCGATGCGATCCTGCAGGCCAAGGGACATACCTACACCGTGCAGGCCCTGGTCGGCGGCGATGCTGACCTGGCGCGGCCGTTTTTCGGCGGCCACTTCGCGACGCTGTACCTGAGCCCGAAGGACTATCACCGCATCCACATGCCGTGTGATGGCACGTTGACGCGGATGATCCACGTACCAGGTGACCTGTTCTCCGTGAATCCGGCCACCGCGCGTGGCGTGCCAGGTTTGTTCGCCCGCAACGAGCGCGTGGTTTGCGTGTTCGATGGGCCGCTTGGACCGTGGGTGATCGCCCTTGTCGGCGCCACCATCGTCGGCAGCATGGCCACCGTCTGGCATGGCTTGGTCAACCCGCCGCGGCCGGGAACCGTGCGTGACTGGCGCTACGAAGGCGAGCAGGCCGTCGTGCTGAAACAGGGCGACGAGATGGGCCGCTTCCTGCTCGGCTCAACCGTCGTGTTGCTGCTGCCGCCGGGGCCGTTGGCGTTCAATGCCGCATGGAAGCCGGGCGGCTCGATTCGGCTGGGCGAGGCGATGGCCTCCTGCTCGAACCTGCCCAGCGCCATCACTGCTTGCTCGGCGCCGCAGTAGAAAGGGCGCAGCCAGGGGGCTGCGCGCGTTTTCAGCGGCAGTCGGTTTCGGTCAAGCCGATCACGGTTGTCACCGTGCCGTCGCTGATGTTGACCTGCACGCACTCGCTGTCCGTGCTGCCGCGCCAGTTGGAGAAAGAGTTGCGGCCCTTGGTGAGACCGCCGATGTTTTTGTAGCCGAGTGCCTTCATGGTGCTGTCGACTTCGTACGCGCTGTGTCCGACGAGGTCGACTGGGCGGCTCGGTGGCGGCAGCGCCGCCGGCGCCGTAGTCGGCGGCATGCCCGGACGCGCCAGCCCGCTCGCCGGCGTCATGCGCTCGGTCTGGCCGGCCTTGTAGCCCTGTGCGTAGCGCTGGTTGTTGCGGTTGCGGTCGCGATACGCGACCTGGTTGAAGCCGTCGCGGAAGCCGAGTTCGAAGTCGGGGCCCGAGGCCACGATGGCTGCGCTCTTGGCCTGTCCGGCCCGGTAGCCCTTGCCGTAATCGCCATTGCGCCTGTCGCGGGCGCTTTGGGCTTGCTTGTTCAAGCCATCGCGAAAGCCGCGCTGGTAGTCGGGACCGACGGTCGGCGCGGCGGCCACCGTCGGCGCAACTTGCCGCTTGTCCTGCCCGGCCTTGAAGCCATCGCCATAGGCCACGTTGTTGCGTTCGCGTTCGCGCTCGCTGAAAGCAGCGTTGTTCAGGCCATCTCGGTAGCCCTGCTCGAAATTGGCGATGCCCTTGTAGTCGTTGTAGCGGCTCGCGTCGCGCTGGTGCGACTTGTGCTGCAACGTGCTCACACCGAGCAGCTTGGCCGCGGCTGCGGCCGTTTTGCCGTCGCTGCTCAGGCGCGCCGGGTCCATGCCGAGCTGGTTGCAGTCGCTCTCGCTTGTGGCGGCGAGTTGGTCCACGCGGTCGCCGGTGGTGGCCAGAACCACGCACGCGGCTTCACGCCTGTTCCACCAGTATTGCCAGGCCCGATTGCCGGCCGCGTCGCTGGCGACGAGCGAGAAGCCACGAGAGCGCAGGCCGAACTGCGTCGCGCTGGGGCTCGCGCTCTTGAGCTGCGACAGCGTTTGCTGCACGCTCTCGGCGCCGGCTGCCGTGATGGCCAAAGCCGTGCCGAGGAACACAATGCCGGCGAGCGCGTTGCCGCCCAGTGTCGGTCGTCGAGCCATCGCTTGTCTCCTTTGCGGTTCGATGGAAGGCCCGCATACTAACGATCGACGCTCCCGGCGGTGCACACGGCCGGCCGCCGGGCGCTCACCTCACTGCGGCGGGATGCGCAACAGTTGACCCGGGTAGATCTTGTCCGGATGCTTGAGCATCGGCTTGTTGGCTTCGAAGATCACCGGATACTTCATCGCGTCGCCGTAGGCGGTCTTGGCGATCTTCGACAGGGTATCGCCACTGACCACGGTGTGCCACTTCGATTCGGGCTCGGGCGTATTGACGACGAGCATGTCGTTGACGCTGCTGACGCCGGAGACATTGCCGCAGCACAGCAGGACCTTTTCCTTGGTTGCCTGGTCGGCCACCGAACCGGCCACGGCGACGACGCCCGACGGGGCATCGAACGAGACGTTCAAGCCATCGACGGCAAGTCCCTGGGCGTCGATATAGTTGGCAATGGCCTTGCCCGCTGCCGCACTCATGGCCGCAACATTTTCTGGCGTAGGCGCTGACTTGACGGCGACTTCGGCCGCCTTGGCCTCGCCAATGCCAAACAGTTTCTCGCCGGCTTCCTTGATAAAAGACATCAAACCCATGTTCTGCTCCTGTGTGATGGATGGGGCAACTACGATGGTAGCGGTGAATCCCGATCCGGTCGCCGCGGCGGCAGGCGCAGAATCAACCCGTCAGGAGGCCACGCCATGTCAACAGTCAAACCCAACGCCCCGAAGCAGCAAACCCACCAATTGGTCCGCCGTTCGGTGGCTCTGGTGCTGGCCGGCGGCCGTGGTTCTCGCCTGAAGCAGCTCACCGACATACGCGCCAAGCCGGCCGTCTACTTTGGCGGCAAGTTTCGCATCATCGATTTTGCGCTGTCGAACTGCGTCAATTCGGGCCTGCGCCGCATCGGCGTGCTCACGCAGTACAAGTCGCACTCCTTGTTGCGCCATCTGCAGCGCGGCTGGAGTTTCTTGCGCGCCGAGACTGAACGAGATCGTCGATCTGCTGCCGGCGCAACAACGCATCGATGAAGAGCATTGGTACCGCGGCACCGCCGACGCGATCTTCCAGAACCTGGACATCATCCAAGGCTCGCGGCCCGAGTACGTGGTCGTGCTGGCCGGCGACCACATCTACAAGATGGACTACTCGCTGATGCTCAAGGACCATGTCGATCACGGCACCGGCTGCACCGTCGGCTGCATCGAAGTGCCCGAAGAGGAGGCCAGCGCCTTTGGCGTGATGGCGGTCAACGACCAATGGATCGTCACCAGCTGGGTCGAAAAACCGGCCGATCCGCCGACCGATGCCCGGCAGCACCGACACCTCGCTGGCCAGCATGGGCATCTACGTCTTCGACGCCGACTATCTGTACAAGTTGCTCGAAGACGACGTGGCCAACCCGGCGTCGAGCCACGATTTCGGCAAGGACGTGATCCCGCGCGTGGTGGCCGACGGCCGAGCGCTGGCGCACTCGTTCTCCAAGAGCTGCATCCGCAATCCCAATGGCGCGCCACCGTACTGGCGTGATGTCGGCACGATCGATGCGTTCTGGTCCGCCAACCTCGACCTGGCCTCGATCAACCCGGAACTCGACATCTACGACACCGATTGGCCGATCTGGACCTACCAGCGCCAGTTGCCGCCGGCCAAGTTCATTCCCGACATGGATGGCAAGCACGGCATGGCGGTCAACACCATGGTCTCGGGGGGCTGCATCGTCAGTGGCTCGCATGTTTCCAGCTCGGTGTTGTTCTCGAGCGTGCGCATCCACTCGTTCTGCCACGTCAACGAAGCCGTGTTGCTGCCCAGCGTGACCGTTCGAGCGCAACTGCCGATTGACGCAAGGTCGTGGTCGACCGCGGCTGCGTGCTGCCCGGACGGCCTGGTGGTCGGCGAAGACCCGGTGCTCGATGCGCAGCGCTTCGAGCGCACCGACGACGGCGTCGTGCTGATCACGCGCGAGATGCTGGCACGTTTGTCCTGATGGTCGCCAAGCTGATGCGCGTCGCTGCACGTCGGCGCCGAGATCTATCCTCTCGTCAAGACCGGCGGCCTGGCCGATGTGATCGGGGCGCTGCCGGCGGCGCTGGTGCGCGGCCGAGCGTCGATGCGCGAGTGCTGCTGCCGGGCCTGCCGGCGCTGACGGGTGCCCTGCGCGAGGCGCGAAGTCGATCGGTCGCGTGCAGCCGCCGTGGGGCGGTGCGCCAGCGCCGAGTTGATCGAAGGCCGTCTCGATGCGCCATCGCTCGAACACGTGCGCGTGGTACCTGCTGCGCCACGACGCGCTTGTACGCCCGTGCCGGTAACGCCTTACGGCGACACGCAGCGGCCACCTCTTTGCCGACAACCGCGCCGCTTCGCCCTGCTCGGGCTGGCGGCGTCGCGCCTGGCCGAAGGCGCTGCATCGCGGCCTGGCTGCCGCAGTGCTGCACGGACACGACTGGCACGCCGGCCTGGCAGCGCGTACACGCCTTCTCGCGACGCGCCGGCCGCGAGCCGCGCCGCCAGTGTCTTCACGATCCACAACCTCGCCTTCCAGGGCGTGTTCGAGCGACCGGCGTTTGCCGAGCTGGGCTTGCCCGCCGCAGGCCTGCGCGTGCATGGCGTCGAATTCCACGGCCAGTTGTCGTTCATGAAGGCGGGCCTGCACTATGCCGACCGCATCACCACGGTCAGCCCGAGCTACGCGCAGGAAATCCAAACCCCGGAACTCGGCGCTGGCCTCGATGGCCTGCTGCGCGAACGCAGTGCCGTGCTGTCAGGGCATTCTCAACGGTGTCGACGATGCGGTCTGGGACCCGGCGCAGGACAGCGCGATGGCAGCGCCGCTTTCCGCGCCGACGGCATGGCCGGCAAGGCGCACTGCAAGATCGGCGCTGCAGCGCGAATGCGGTCTCGACGTGCAGGACACGGCGCCGCTGTTCACGGTCGTCAGCCGCCTGACCGAGCAGAAGGGCCTGCACCTGCGTGGCCGAGGTCGATCGCCGCAGATCGTCGAGCGCGGTGCGCCAGCTGGTCGTGCTCGGCAGCGGCGATGCCGACCTCGAAACCGCGTTTCGCGCGCCGCCGCAGGCCCACCCGCGGCAGGTGGCGCTGCGACAGGGCTACGACGAAGCGCTGTCGCACCGCATCTTTGCCGCCAGCGACGTGACGCTGGTGCCCTCGCGCTTCGAGCCCTGCGGCCTGACGCAGCTGTACGCGCTGCGCTACGGCAGCCTGCCGCTGGCGCGCCGCACCGGCGGCCTGGCCGACACCGTCGTCGACTGCACGATCGAAGACATGGCCGACGACGCTGGCCACCGGTTTCGTCTTCGAGCGCTTCGACGCGCGCCGACCTGTACCGCGCCCTGCGGCGTGCCTTCGCGCTGTGGTCGCGGCCGCGCGAATGGCGCACCGTGCGCCGCCGCGCCATGGCGCAGCGCTTTGGCTGGGACAGCGCGGCGTAGCGCTACCTCGCAGCTGTACCGCCAGCTGCTCTCGGCGAACTGCGCGCTCCAGCTCGCCCGCCCGTCGCCGCCTGACCAGCGCCGCCGGCGCCGCCGCCTCGATTCAATGCTTGACCTCGAAGCGTATGCCCGCGTGACTGACATCACGGTCGACTTCAGGCCCGATGCTCTCGACGACTCACGCCGTCAGCCGGCTGTCTGGCCCTCGCGGATGACCTGGCCATTGAGGAATCACCATGCGGCCGATGGCGTTGGGCGAGTACATCGAAGCCGCTGATGGTCAACGGCGGCACGCTGCTGCGAACGTCGGCCGGCAAGTCGGCCAGCTTCGCAGGCGCGGCTCGCAGGCTCGGACGACTTGGGCGCCGGAGGCCGGACAGTCGCGAGCTGGCGCAGCACCGCGCGTCGGCGGCGTACCTTGATCACGCGCGGCGGCGCAGCTGGCGGCGGCGGTGGTGCCGCTGCCGTTGCGTGGCGGTCGGCGCTCGTGGCGGCCAGGAGCAGGAGCAGGAGCGGCAGCGGGACTGCCGCCGGCGCGAGCCGGCGCGGCGCCGTCACGGGAGCCGGCGCACGGGCGCGCGGCTTGCACAGGCGCTGGCGGCTGGTGCGGGTGTCGGTGCCGGCGCCTGGCCGCTGGCGGCGGCGGGCGTACGCCGTGAGGCTCGAACCAGACGCCACGCCAGCGCGGCGCAGCACGACGAGCGCCGCACTGGCCGAGCGCGGCCAGGGTCCAGGCCCGACGACGCATGCCCTGGCTGCCAGGTCCGCCGCGGCGTCACGCGCGTGCAAGTCAGGTACGGCGGCATCGCGCTCGCGGTCGGCGTCGGCCTTCTTCAGCGCATCGAGGATGTAGCTCAACGCAATACTCCGAGCGTGAGTCACGCAGCAGGCGAGGTTCGTCCCTGGCGCTGCCGTGACTCGCGTCAGCTGCATAAGCGTCGTCGGGCCGGCGCGGCCGTCGGGTTTGAGGCCCTGCGCGAGCTGGAAGGCCTGCACGCGCGTCTTCATGGCGCGTCGACGCGCCGGCGGCGGTGGGCGCGGGCTCACCGCGGACGCGGCGAGTTGCGCGGCCAGCGCATCGACTGCCGGTGTCGCGCGGACCGCCGACCGGACGCTGGATAGCCCGTCGGGCGCCGCCAGTAGGTGGCGAAGTCGCCTTGCCACAGGTCGGCCAGCGAGACCAGCGACACGACCACGTCTCGCGCGCCGATGCGCAGCGTCGGCTGCGCTCGGCGATGCCCAGCAGCAGCGCATACGGCGGGTTGGCCGGCGCCGTCGAGCAGGCTGATGATGCCGGGCCGATCGAGCTGGCGGACCAGCGGCAAGCCGCCGTTGGCCGACGCTTGACGCATTGCCACGCGATGGTGGCGCCGGCGTGCACGGGTCGATGCCCGTTGGCGCCTCGGGCCGGCCGTTGCCCCACAGTGGCGCCAGCTCGCGCCAGGCCTCGACTTCGCTGCGCAAGGGGTTCGCGAATGCGCGCGTCACGGTGGCGGCAGTGAGAAACAGCGGCGCGACGCTGGCGGCAGGCGCGGCCGATGGTGGCGTCGGCGCCGTTCCGTCGATCGGCGCGGATGCGCGCGCGTGGTCAGCGTCGACCGTCGACCGGCGACGGACGACGCTGCGAGCGTCGATGCGGCGCGGCCGCGGTGCGCGGGCAGCCCGGGTGCCAGTCCGTGCGTCAACCAGAGCGCGGTGACTGCGGCCAGCGCCGCGCCGGCCAGCGCCGAGCCGACGCCCCAGGGGCCGAAGCGAGCCCGGTCGCAACGCTGCAGGCGCCGATCGGCGCCGAAGACTTCGGCGGCCGCCTTGTCGACGATGCGCTTGATCGACCCGCGCCACGCCATCGGCATAGGCGCCGAGCAGCGCGCGGTCGGCCAGCAGGTTGATGCGTCGCGGCACGCCGCGCGATGCACTGGTGGATCGGCTGCATCGCGCGCCTTGCGAGAACGGCATCGGCGGTGGCCAGTCCCGCGACGGCCAGGCGGTGGCGCAGGTACTGCGCGGTCTCGGCCTCGCGTCAGCGCGTCGAGGTGGTAGCGCGCGATCACCCGCTGCGCCAGCTGCTCCAGTTCGGGGCGGCGCCAGCATCGTGCGCAGCTCGGGCTGGCCGATGAGCACGATCTGCAGCAGCTTGCGCTCGTTGGTCTCGAGGTTGGTCAGCAGGCGCAACTGCTCGAGCACGTCGCGCCGACAGGTTCTGCGCCTCGTCGATGATCAGCACGTTGTTCAGGCCGATCGGCATGCGTCTCGAGCAGGAAGCTCGTTCAGCGGGTCGAGGTAGTCCTTGACCGTGGGCAGCGCCCGCGCTCATGCGTGCGTCGACCGGCACGTGGAACTCGTCGCACACGGTCTTCAGCAACTCCAGCGCCGTCAGCTTGGGGTTGAAGATGTAGGCGACGTTGCAGCGCTTGGGAATCTGCTCGAGCAGGCAGCGGCAGACCGTGGTCTTGCCGGCGCCGATCTCGCCGGTCAGCAGCACGAAGCCGCCGCCCGCCGCCCTTGACGCCGTACAGCAGGTGCGCCAGCGCCTCGCGGTGGCGCTCGCTCATGAAGAGGTAGCGCGGATCGGGCGCGATCGAGAACGGCTCGTGCTTGAGCCCGAAGAACTGGACGTACATGTCAGTGCTGCCGGGCCGCCCCGAGGCACTGACGCGCCCCCGGGGCCACGCAGAGGCCCATGACTGGGCCGGGGGGCAGCGAACGAAGGGAGCGTGGGGTTTTCATCCTTAGAGCAGACCGGCTGTCACCTTGTCAGCATCCCCTGCCGCAGGGCGAAAAAAGCAAGTGACTTAGGGATGGCCTCATGCCCCAAGGATAGCGCGCGGTGCCGTTTGCGCTGCAGAATACGGTCCATGCTGCCACGAAACCTCGCCCTGATCGACGACGACGCCGAGTATTCGGAGTACCTGGCCCAGCATCTGCGCGGCACGGGCATCGACGTCAGCGTCTTCGACGACAGCGACACCTTGCTCGCCGACACCGACGCCCACCGCTATGACTTCTACCTGGTCGATCTGATGCTGCCCGGCGTCGATGGCGTCGAGCTGATCAAGGTCATCCGCCGCCGCAGCGATGCCGGCCTGTTGGTGGTTTCCGGCCGCCTGGGCCCGGAGGTGTTCGCCAGCGTCATGACGGCCGGGGCAGACATGTACCTGGCCAAGCCGGTGCAGTTCGATCAGGTGTCGCTGGCCATCCAGGCCGTGCAGCGCCGCGCCGGCAAGGACGCCACCTCGGGCCGCATCTGGAAGCTCGACCGAAAGACGCGCGAGCTGATCGTGCCCGACGGCGCGCGCGTCGCCTTGAGCGATGCCGACATCACCGTGCTCGAGTGCTTTCTCGAAGCCGCCGGCGAGACAGTCACGCGCGAGACGCTGAGCCAGCGTCTGGGCCGCGAGCACCATGACGATGGCGACAATGGCTTGAACGCGATCATCTACCGGCTGCGCCGCCGCATCGAGCGTGCGACGCCGATGCTGGTGCCGCTGCAATCACGCTCGCGCGTCGGCTACCTGTTCCGCGCGCCGTTGGCCGTGGCCTGACGAACCGCCAGCCCCGGCTCGCTGCGCCTGCTTGGCCCGTGGGGCGCGCCGAGTGCAGGGCTTGCCTACTGGCCCGCAGGCCCGCCCTGCGCAATCCACAGCCGCATCGTCGTGCCGCTCTCGCCGGTGGCCACCAGTTCGGCGCGCCCGCCTTGCAGCTCGAGCACACGGCGCACGATGTACAGGCCCAGGCCGTGGCTGGCGCGTCCGCTGGCATGGCGCCCGCGCGTGCCGCGTTCGAACAGCCGCGGCAGCAGCTCGCCCTGGATGCCCGGCCCGCGGTCAATGACGTCGAGCACCAGCGCCAGCGGTTGGTCCGAGTCGGTGACGCGCAGTGTCACCGGCGAGCCCGGTGGCGAATAGCGCAACGCGTTGGCCAACAGGTTGCGCAGCGCCAGGCGCAGCAGGCCCATGTCCATCGAAGCCGTGCGTGTCTCGGCCACACGCTCGATCTGCACACGCTCTCGTTCGGCCTCCGGCATGTCGCCCACGGCCACGGCGAGCAGCGTTTCGATGTCGACATCGCTGTCCTGGCGCGCCGGCGCCTGGCCGCTGCCCAGCAGGGTCGCCACGGCCAGCGTGTTGTCCACGCCCGACATCACGGCGTGCATCACGCCTTGTGCGCGTCTGAGCCGCTCGGCCGCCTCGCCGCCCGAGGCCGGGCTGGTCAGCGCCGCAGCAGCACTCTGCAGCGCGGCCGACGCGTTGTTCAGCGGCTGGCGCACCTCATGAGCCAATACGTTGAGCATCTCGCTGCGTTCGGCCAACAAGGCATCGAGTTCGGCAGCGTAGCGTTCGACGTCGGCGCGCTGCACCTGTTCGCGCTGCAGCTCGGCTGTGCGCGCCAGCAGTTCGGTGACGTCGTTGGTCACCACCAGGGCGCGCAGCGGCTGGCCGGCCTCGTCGTACTGCACGATGGCCGAGGCGATGATGTCGATCAGGCTGTCGTCGCGGCGTCGCACCTGCAGCACGCCGCTCGTCTGGCGGCCGGTCGCCCAAAGCTCGCGCACGTCCAGCTCGCGCTGGCGCCGCGACTCTTCGGTGAAGAACTCGAGCGCATACCGGCCGATCACTTCCTCGCGCCGGTATCCCAGCACCTCCAGCCAGCGGTCGGACGCCGACAGCAGCAGGCCCCGGGTGTCGATCGAATGCATCATTGCAGGTGTCTGCTCGTACAACTGACGCAGCAAGCGGTTGCTGTCGCGCAGCGCGAGTTCGGCATCGTGGCGCCAGGTGATGTCCTGCAAGGTGCCGAAGGCGCGCACGGGGCGGCCGTTGTCCATGGCCACTTCACAAATCGTGCGTACCCAGATGTGGCGTCCGTTGGCGGTGACCATCGGCAGTTCCAGATCGTAGGGCGCCCCCACGGTGGTCACCATCTCGAAGGCGTGGCTGATGGTGTCGCGTGCCTCGGCGGCGTAGTTGCTGATGGCTTCTTCGATGGTCGGTTTGTGACCGGGCTCCAGATCGTGGATGCGGCAGGTCTGGGCAGACCAGGTCAGGGTGTTGTCGATCAGATCGACCTCCCAGCCGCCGATGCCGGCAACGCGGCCGGTGCGATCGAGGAAGGCCTCGCTGTCGCGCAGTCGCGCTTCGCGCTCTCGTGCTTCGGTCACGTCTTCGACCGTGCCGACAAAGCCGCTGACCGTGCCGTCGTCGCCAGTGACCGCGCGGGCCAGCGTGCGCACCTGCCGCACGCTGGTGTCCGGCCGCAGTGCGCGAAACTCCATCTCGAACTCGCGGCCGGCCGCTGCGGCGCGCTGCCATTGGTCAAGCACGGCCTGGCGATCGTCCGGATGCAAGTTGCTGCTCCATCCTGCGCCCAGGCTTTGTGCCAGCGACAGCCCGAAGATGGTTTGCCAACGCGCGTTGGTGTACGTGCAGCATCTCTTGGCATCGGTATGGAACACACCCAGCGGCGAAGCATCCGACAGCGCGCGGAATTTGCGCTCGCTATCGGCCAGCGCGCGCTGCGCCGCGTTCATCGCGCGTGCGCCCCACAGCTCCTGGGCCAGCGCCACGTAACCTTCGACCGCGCCCTGATCGCCGCACAGTGGCACGAACTGCACCAATTCGTCGCGCAGCCCGTCCTTGAACGGCACCTTCGTCTCGAAACTTTGCGCCTTGCCCGCCAGCACCGCGTCGCGGTACGGCCGGGCCACCTCGAACGCCGCCTCGCCGATGACCTCCGAGACGTGCAGGCCGAGCAATGCCGCAGCGCTGCGGCCGGTCAACAGCTGCAATTGCGCGTTGGCATAGGCATTGCGCAAGCCGCGGTCCCACACCGACACCGCCATCGGCAAGCGGTCGAGGATGGCGCTGAGCGCACGCACATGGCCGGCCAGCTCGGACTCGACCACGCTCGGCGTTCCGAGCGCATGGCCATGGGCGCGTTCGCGCAGCAGCAGCGCCTGCACGACCCCCTGTGCCAGCTCGGCGAGTTGCAGGCGCTGCGCTTCGGACAACTGGCGCGGCGCGCGATCGATCACGCACAGTGCGCCCAGGCGTTCGCCGCTGGGCAGCGTCAGCGGCGCGCCGGCGTAGAAGCGGATGCCGGGCTCGCCGGTGACCAGCGGGTTGTCGGCAAAGCGCGGATCGGCGCGCGCGTCGGTCACGGTCATCACATCGCGCTCGAGGATGGTGTGCGCACAGAAGGCCATGTCGCGCGGCGTTTGCTGGACGCCAGGCAAGCCCAGATTGGCCTTGAACCACTGCCGCTGGTCGTCGACGAGGCTGACCAACGCGATCGGTGTGCCGGCGATCTGCGCGGCCAGGCGGACAAAGCTGTCGAACAGCGGCTCCGGCGCCGAGTCGAGCACCGCCAGCGCCCGCAGGCGCGCCAGGCGTTGTGCTTCGTCGGGCGGCAGCAGTGCTTTCACGGCCGGAGCAACCCACGCTGCTCGATGAAGGGCGCCACCGCGTCGAGGCCCGTGCCGTGGTGGAGGTTGGACACCACGCCGGGCCGGCGCGCGATGTGGTGCATGGTGTTGGTCATCAACGGGACAATCTCGAGTACCGGGTTTCGTGTTGCGACGCGCGCGCCAGGACGAGCACGGCGGCAGCTTGCATCAACCGTGATTCTGGTCGGCGCGGTGACCGAGATCGGCGTGATCTTGGCCATGGCCATGCGCTGCTGTGTCGGCGCCGCCTTCCGCTTCGAACGGCGCCTGCTCTGCACGCGCGTTCAGGTGCATTGCACGATGGTTCACGCTGAGCATGGTGTGGTGGCTGGCGGAGGCGGGTGGGTCGCGGATATTAGAACGAAGGTCACGACGCCGACAGATCGTGCGGGATTGCTGCGCGATGACAGTCTGCGCGATTGCACACTCGCCGGGCCTTGGACCTTGCGCTCATGGCCTTGATACTGAATGCCCCCGTCAAGTTGAGATCCAGCATGAACCTCGAAACCCTGACCCTCACGCTCGACAAGCACATCGCGCTGGTTCGCCTGAACCGCCCCGACAAGGCCAATGCCATGAACCTGGCGATGTGGCATGACATCCGGCGCGCCTTCCAGTGGGTGGACGAAACGGCCGAGGCGCGGGTCGCCATCCTCGAGGGGCAGGGCAAACATTTCACCGCCGGCATCGATCTGCAGATGATGGCCGGCCTGCTGCCGCAGGTTCACGATGACTGCGACGGGCGCTCGCGCGAGAAGCTGCGCCGCGTCATCCTCGACCTGCAGGACGCACTGAGCAGCCTCGAGCGCTGCCGCAAGCCGGTGCTGGCCGCCGTGCACGGGGCCTGTGTCGGCGGCGGCGTCGACTTGATCTGTTGCGCCGACATGCGCTACGCCGCCGCCGACGCGCAGTTCGTGGTCAAGGAGATCGATCTCGGCATGGTCGCCGACGTCGGCACCTTGCAGCGCCTGCCCAAGCTGATCGGCCAGCAGGGTCTGGTGCGCGAGTGGGCCTACACGGGGCGCGCGATTGACGCGGCCGAGGCGCGGGCGACTGGCCTGGTCAACCGCATCTTCGACTCGCGCGACGCGTTGCAGGCCGGCGTGCGCGAAATCGCCACGGCGATCGCCGCCAAGTCGCCGCTGGCCATCCGCGGCGTCAAGCAGATGCTGAACTACAGCCGGGACCACACGGTGCCCGACGGCTTGAACCAGGTGGCGACGTGGAACGCGGCCATGCTGATGTCCGAAGACCTGATGACCGCCATGGCGGCGGCGCAGCAACACCAGTCGCCGCAGTTCCGGGACTGAGCGGCGCGCCCTGACGGCGAGCCTGCTGGAGCCTCCCGCGCCGGACCTCGCCCAGGCGCTCGGGCACGCAGATCGAAATCGTGGATCCGATTGCTGACGAGGGCTCGCCGGCGGCGATGCTCAGCGCTGCGCGGCGGCCTCGCTGGCGAGTTCGCTTTGGTTGGCTGCGGCGTACAAGTCGCTGGCAAAACCCGGGTCCGACAGTCGGTAGGTCTCGGCCAGCGCGCGCACGGCCGCGGCATCCTCGGCCACGCTGCGCCGTGCGCCATCGGTCGGTTTGGGCCGGTTGCGCCACGCCTGTCGCCAACGGTTGAGTGCAAAAAGTGCGCTGCTGGGCGCAAGGCTTGTCATAGTCATTAGCATGGTGGGTCCTTCAATCGCTCGTCAGGAAACGGCTGGCATCGCGCAACCGTTGCGCTTGAGCGGGGTCGTACAGTTCCTGGCGCTGCGCCAGTTGCAGCAGCTCACGGGCCGCGCGACGCCGGCCGATCTCTTCGAGCTCGCGCCAGACCGATTGGCCAAGGGCCTGCCAGATCGTCGGCGTCTGCCGCTTGTACGGCGATGCGGGCGTTGCTGTGCGTTGGCTTGGCGCGCCCAGTGGCGGTGACAACTGGAGCGGCACCATGGCCGGAAGCGCTTGAGTCGACATGTTTTTTGACCTTTCTTCCCTGCAGGCCGGATTGGCCCATGTCCGGAAGATTAGGGTTTTCACTTATGCTTGGGAAATTGCAGCTCGGAATCCGGGCATCACGTTCGCGAATACCGGGTTGAAAATTTCACGAATGGAACCAGGGCCCCGCCCCCGGAAGGGGCGAACGGCTGCTGGCCGCGGCCCTTTGGGCCCTTGATGCCCTTTTTTGCCTTGTAGGCACGCATGAACTTCCGCACCCTGGACCTGAACCTTTTGCGCGTCTTCGACGTCGTCATGGTCGAGCGCAACGTCACCCGCGCCGCCGAACGGCTGGCGATGACGCAGCCGGCAGTGAGCAACGCCCTGCGCCGCTTGCGCGAAACCATCGGCGAAGAGTTGTTCGTGCCCGGCTCGACCGGCGTCGCGCCGACGCCGCATGCGGTGGCGATCTGGCCGGCCATCCGCGAGTCGATGTCTGGCCTGCGCGAACTGTTCGACCCGCAGGCATTCGATCCAGCGCATGACGAGCGCCACTTCGCCCTGGCCATGGCCGACGCCACAGCTGCTGTCATCCTGCCGCGCCTGTTGGCGGCCTTCGAGCACTCGCGCCTGTCGCTGCAGGTCGATCCGCTGGCCACGCGTGATCCGCGCGCGCTGCTCGAACGCGGCGTCATCGACGCGGCGATCGGGTTTTTTCCCGATGTGGCGCGAGCCCAGACCGCGGCACTCGGCCAGGGCGAAACCGTGCTCGACATGCTCTACCAGTGCGACTATGTCTGCGCGATGCGCCGCGACCACCCGTTGGCCGGGCAAGAGCCGCTGACGCTGGACGACTATTGCGACGGCTCGCACGTGCGGGTCAGCTTCGCCGGCCGGCCGCACGGCTTCGTCGATGAACAGCTGGCGCAGCTCGGGCGAACGCGGCACGTTGCCCTGATGCTCGGTCAGTACGCCGCGGCGGTGCAGGTGCTGTGCCAGACCGACCTGCTCGGCGTCCTGCCGCGCCGCTACGTGCAGGCCAGCGGCGCGGCCGAGGCACTGCATGTCACGGCGCTGCCGTTCGAGATGCCGCTGCTCGAGATCGGCATGCTCTGGCACCGTCGCCACGAGCGCGACGCGGCCGAGCGCTGGCTGCGCGAGACGATCGAGCGTATCGCGCCGGGCGACTGCTGATCAGAACGGCAAGCGGCGTGTGCTGGTTGTGCAGGCCGTAGCATTCGGCGGCGCCCATCGCAGCCGCGGCAAGGTCATCCGGAACCTGGTTGTGCCGCGGCGCAGGTCGGCCCGCAGCGGCACGCCCTGCCGATGATGACAATCGGTATGTGACTCCCACGCCGAGCGCAACCGATCTGCCCAGCCTGCGCCGTGCGCGCCAGGCGGTGCATGCCGCCTTCTTCGTCTTCGGCGCCACCATCGGTGCGTTCGGCGTCCATGTGCCGTCGATCCGTGAGCACTACCGGCTCGATGACCGCGGCCTGTCGATTGCGCTGCTGGCGGTGGCCGTCGGCGCGGTGTTGTGCCTGGTCTTTGCCGGACGCTGGATCGGCGCGTTCGGCGTGCGCCGCGTGGCTGCGGCCGCGGCCTGCGCGATGGCGATCGCCCTTGCGCTTGTGCTGCAGTTCGATCGTTTCGCGCTGCTCGTGGCGGTGATGGTGGTGCTGGGCGCCGCAGTCGGCCTGTTCGACGTGGCGATCAACACCGAGGGCACGACCCTCGAAGCGGCTCTGCAGCGCAAGGTGATGAGCGTGATGCACGGCATGTGGAGCCTGGGCGGCATGGCCGGCTCGGCGCTGTGCGCGGCCTGGCTGCAGCAACAGGTGGCGCCGCTGGTGCAGCTGCGCACCGTTGCTGTCGTGGCCGTCGTGGTGGCACTGGCCGCCGTGGCCCTGATGTCGCCGCTTCAAGCATCGCGCAGCGAGGGCGGCGAGGGCGGCACGGCCCGCCTGCGCACCGTGCCGAACCCGGCGCGTCGAACGCTGATCGCTCTGGGCGTGCTCGCCGTATTGGGCCTGCTCGCCGAGGGTGCGATCTACGACTGGTTGACCCTGTACTTGCAGCGCGAGCGCGCTGCGTCGCCAGCGCTCGCGGCACTGGGCTTCACCTGCTTTTCAGCGGCGATGGCGGCCGGCCGTTTTGGTGGCGACGCGCTGCGCAGCCGCATGGTGCCGGACCGCTTGCTGCGCGCCAGCGCGCTGTTGTCGGCTTCGGCCATGAGCATCGTCCTGCTCACCGACTCGCTGGCGCTGGCGCTGATCGGCGTGGCCCTGGTCGGCCTGGGCCTGGCCAACGTCATCCCGCTGCTGTTTGTCGCGGCGTCACGCATCGAGGGTGTGGGTGCCGCCGCAGGCATCGCGCTCGTGTCGTCGCTGGGCTGGGTCGGCGTGGTCATCGGGCCGCCCCTGGTGGGCGGCGTGGCGCAGGCCAGTTCGTTGGGTTGGGGTCTGGCCCTCGTCGTGCTGTCATCGCTGGCGCTGGCAATCAACGCGCGCCGTGTCGATGGCGCTGCTGTTGCAAGGCTGCCCTAGACTGAGTTCGCCCTCGATGCCAGTCCGTTGTACCGCCGATGCCCGCTGCGCCTGACGATTCCCGCCTGCCACACCTGATCGAACGTGACAACGCACTCGCGGCGTTGCATGCCTCGTTCGAGCGCTGCCGCGCCGGGTCCGGGCGAACCGTGCTGCTGCGGGGCGAGGCCGGCATCGGCAAGACAACCTTGTTGCGCGAGTGGGCGGCGCAGGCGCGTGCGCGGGCCGGCGCCGAGGTCTTCTGGGGCGGCTGCGAGGCCCTGTTCACGCCGCGGCCGCTGGGTCCGGTGCTCGACATCGCACACGCACTCGGGCCGGCAATGGCCTCGCTCGTGCAGGCGCAGCCGGCGCCATCGGATCTGTTCGCGGCCATCGGCGGCTGGCTCGGCGTGCCGGCCGTCTCGTTGGCAACGCCGCATCGGCTGCCGCGCGTCAACGTGCTGGTCTTCGAAGATGTGCATTGGGCCGACCACCTGACGCTCGATTTCCTGAAGTACCTCGGTCGGCGCATCCATGCCTGGCCGGCGCTGCTGGTGCTCAGCTACCGTGACGACGAAGCGGGTGCGCAGCATCCGCTGACGCAGGTCATCGGCGATCTGCCGCCGGCCCACACCGACGCCATCGAGTTGCAGCCGCTGAGCCTGGAGGCGCTGGCCGCACTCTCCGGTTACGCACTGGAGGCCACGAAGGAGTTGCTCACCATCACCGGCGGCAACCCGTTTTTCGCGACCGAGGTGCTGGCGGCGGCCGAGGGCGCGCGGGGCGCGGGTGTCGTGCCGCCGACCGTGGCCGCGGCCGTGATGGCGCGCGCGCAGCGTGTCGGCGTGGCAGCGCGCGCGGTGCTGGAAGCGGCGAGCCTGGCGCCGGGCTCGATCGAGCTGGCACTGGTGAAGACGCTGGTCGGTGAGGCGGCACCAGGCGTCGATGAATGCGTGCACGCCGGCCTGCTGCACTGGGCGCAACGCGGGCTGGCGTTTCGCCACGAGCTGGCGCGGCGCGCAGTGGAGGCATCGCTTTCGCCGCTGCGCCGGCGCGAGATGCACGCCCGCCTGTACCTGCAACTGCGCCAGCAGTCCGACGATCTGGTCGACCGCAAGGCCTATCACGCCCAGCACGCTGACGACAGCGACGCGGTCCTCGCCACCGCGCCGCCGGCCGCCGCGCAGGCCGCGGCGATGGGCGCGCACCGTGAGGCCGCCGCGCACTATCGCGTGGCGCTGGACCATGCGCGCCATGTCAGCGACGAGCAGCGTGCCGACCTGCTGGAGCGCTGGGCCTACGAATGCAGCCTCGGCTCGGCTGTCGGCGACGACGTGATCGCGGCGCGCCTGCAAGCATTGGCGTTGCGCCGCCGCCTCGGCCAGACCGAACAGGTGGGTCTGAACCAGCGCGGACTGTCGAGCCTGTGCCGTGCGCTCGGGCGCCTGGACGAAGCGCAACGCTGGCTCGACGACGCCATTGCCACGCTCGAGTCGATCGCGCCGGGGCCGGGCCTGGCGATGGCCTACAGCATGCGCTCGGCCGGCCACATGCTGACCAACCAGCGGCGCTTGGCGGAGTCGTGGGGCAAGCGCGCGATCGAGCTTGCGGAACGCTTCAACGAGCAGGGCACGATCGCACATGCGCTGAACAACATTGGCTCGGCGCTGGCTGACGAGGGTCAGCAGCGCGGCTTCGAACTGCTCGAGCGGAGCCTGGCCATTGCACTCGAACACAACCTGCAAGACCACGCCTCGCGCGCCTATCGCAATGCCAGCGAAGCCAGCGTGCGCAACCGACTGCTGGCGCAGGCCGAGGCGCTGATCGTGCCCGGCATCGCCTTCGCGCGTGCGCATGACATGGACCTGCACGTCGTCGGCCTTGTCGGCACGCTGGCGCAGGTGCGCCTGATGCAAGGCCGGCTGGGCGACGCGCTGGCCCTGGCGTCCGAGCTTTTGCAGACCAGGCCCTCGGCTGCGTCGTCGTCGTCGACCACGCACCTGACCGTGGCCACCGTCGCCGCCACGGTGGCGACGTTGAAGGACCCCGACGCCGATGCGAGCGCGCTGCAAACGCACTGGGCCGCGGCGCTGGCGTCGCAGGAGCCCGACTGCATCGTGCCGCTGGCACTCGCCCTGGCCGAAGCGGCTTGGCTGCGCGGCGACCATCACAGCAGCGCCAGCGTTGTGCGCGACGCGCTGCAGGCTTGCGCCGATCTCACGCCCTGGGACCGCGGTGAACTGGCGTGCTGGTTGCTGCGTGCTGGGCAGGATCCGCGAGCGTTGTCGGACGCTGAGATGGCCGCGCCCTGCCGGCTGGAACTCGATGGCGATCTGAGCGCGGCGGCCGACGCCTGGCAGGCGCGCGGCATGCCGCGGCATCAGGCCTATGCATTGCTGCTGATGGACCCGCGACAGCATCCGGATGCGCTGGCGCAGGCCATCAGCTTGTTCGACCGCATCGGCGCGGCGGCCTGTGCCGGTCGCGCCCGCCGCCACGCGCGCAAGCTCGCCAGCGGTGGCATCAAGGGCATCAAGACCGGGCCGCGCGCCGCCGCACGCGCCAACCGTTTCGGCCTGACGCCGCGTGAGTTGCAGATTGCCGTGCACCTGGCGCATGGCGCCAGCAACCAGGAGATCGCCCAGGCCCTGTCGCGATCCGGGCGCACGGTCGAGAACCACGTCGCCACCGTGCTGGCCAAGCTGGGCGCCAAGAAGCGCGGCGATGTGGCGGCCTTGTTGGTCGAGGCCGGCGTGCTGCCGAACGAAGAATAGGTCGGAAGAATAGGTAGCGCCTGGGCGCAATCTGGGTATCCGGGCCCTGGTTCGCGACCCGTCTGCTGCGCAAACTTGCCCTGGTCGTTGACAAGGGGAAGACATGAGTTCGACGATGCGATCACTGATCCCGCTTGCCGCCATGCTGGCCGGCGCGGCGTTGGCCATGGCGCTGATCGCTGCCGTGGCCGGGCGCCTGGATGCGGGCGAGCCGCCGGCGCCACAGGCGCGCGCCACCGCGGCAACACCAGGGCGATAGGCGCTGGATCGGTATCGAATTCCGTCTCTCTAGGGAAAACACTGATACTTCTGTGCAACTGAGTATCGGTTGATGCGGGGGGCGTATGCGCGCCCAGCGCGGCGATCCGTATCGTCATGGCTGTCATTGCAGCACCTGCGATGCCGACCCGATCCCCATCACCCTGCCGAGGAGAGACCGCATGAACTTGAAGACCAAGCTGGTCATATCGATGACGCTGGCGCTGGGCGCGAGTGCCTACGCCGCCACCGACCTCGTCATCGCCACCGTCAACAACGGCCACATGATCGAGATGCAGAAGCTCACGCCGCACTTCGAGAAGGCCCACCCCGACATCAAGCTGAAGTGGGTGACGCTGGACGAAGGCACGCTGCGCTCGCGCGTGACGACCGACATCGCCACCAAGGGCGGCCAGTTCGACGTCATGACGATCGGCATGTACGAGACGCCGATCTGGGGCAAGAAGGGCTGGCTGAAGGAGCTCAAGTTCGACGCCGCCTACGACGTCGACGACCTGCTGCCGGCGATGCGCAACGGCCTGTCGGTCGACGGCAAGCTGTACGCCGCGCCGTTCTACGGCGAGAGCTCGATGCTGATGTACCGCAAGGACCTGGCCGACAAGGCCGGCATCAAGTTCGCCGAGCGCCCGACCTGGGACCAGGTGCGCGACGCCGCGGCCAAGATGCACGACCCGGCCAACGGCGTGTACGGCATCTGCCTGCGCGGCAAGCCGGGCTGGGGCGACAACATGGCCTTCCTGACGACGATGGTCAACAGCTTCGGCGGCCAGTGGTTCGACATGAAGTGGAAGCCGCAGCTCGACACCAAGCCCTGGAAGGACGCGGTGACGCTGTACGTCGAGCTGCTGACCAAGTACGGCCCGCCCGGCTCGTCGGCCAACAGCTTCAACGAGATCCTGGCGCTGTACAACGAAGGCAAGTGCGGCATGTGGATCGACGCCACGATCGCGGCGTCCTTCATCACCGACCCGAAGCAGAGCAAGGTGGCCGACAAGGTGGCCTTCGCGCAGAGCCCGTCGGCAGTGACCGACCAAGGGCGCCAACTGGCTGTGGGCCTGGGCGCTGGCGATCCCGGCCGGCACCAAGAACACCGCCGAGGCGCAGAAGTTCATCGCCTGGGCGACGTCCAAGGACTACGTCAACCTGGTGGCCAAGGAAAAGGGCTGGGCCGCGGTGCCCACCGGCACCCGCAAGTCGACCTACGCGAACCCGGAGTTCATGAAGGCCGCCGTGTTCGCCGAGGCCGAGAAGAAGGCCATCGACAGCGCCAACCCGAACGACAGCACGCTGCAACAAGAGCCCGTACGTCGGCGTGCAGTACGCGGCCATCCCCGAGTTCCAGGCCATCGGCCTGGCGGTGGGGCAGCAGATGAGCGCCGCGCTGGCCGGCCAGGTGACGGTCGAGCAGGCGCTGAAGACCGCGCAGACCGCGGCCGACCGCGAGATGCGCAAGGGCCGCTACTACTAGAGCTCGCGTTGACAAGGGCGCCGGCGGCGGCGCTGCCGCCGGCCGCCACCGCCCGTGCGACGCCGGCCCCTTGGCGCCTGCGCCGGGCGCCAGCCCGCCTTCGAGGAGAACGCCGATGACCCAAAGAACCGTACCCCGCGTGCTGATGTCGCCCGCCGTGGTCACGCTGCTGCTGTGGATGCTCGTGCCGCTGGGGATGACGATCTACTTCTCGAGCGTCTACTACAACCTGATGCAGCCCGGCGAGCATGGCTTCGCCGGCTGGCTGAACTACGAGTTCTTCATCACCGACCCCGACTTCGGCGCCTCGGTGATGCAACACCCTGCTGCTGCTGGGCTCGGTGATCGTCGATCACGGTGATCGGCGGCATCGGGCTGGCGCTGCTGGTCAACGAGGCCTTCCCCGGCCGCGGCATCGTGCGCGTGCTGCTGATCTCGCCCTTCTTCGTCATGCCCACGGCCAACGCGCTGCTGTGGAAGCACATGATGATGAACCCGGTCTACGGCGTGCTGGCGCAGGTCTGGATCTTCTTCGGCCTGGAGCCGGTCAACTGGCTCGACGACCGTGCCGCTGCTGTCGATCATCATCATGGTCGCCTGGCAGTGGCTGCCCTTCGCCTGCCTGATCTTCATCACCAGCCTGCAGTCGCTCGACCGCGACCAGATGGAGGCCGCCGGCATGGACGGCGCCAACGCGTTCCAGAAGTTCTGGTTCCTGACGCTGCCGCACCTGGCGCGGCTCGATCGCGGTGGTGATCATGATCGAGATGATCTTCCTGCTCAGCGTCTTCGCCGAGATCTTCACCACCACCGGTGGCGGCCCGGGCAACGCCAGCACCAACGTCGCCTTCCTGATCTACAAGCAGGCGCTGCTGAACTTCGACGTCGGCGTGGCCTCGGCCGGAGCGCTGTTCGCGATCGTGCTGGCCAACATCGTCGGCGATCTTCCTGATCCGCATGATCGGCAAGAACCTGGACTGATGGAGCGCACGCCATGAAACATCTCCCCCTCATCGTCCGCACCCTCAGCGCCTGGGTCATCACGCTGCTGATCGTGTTCCCGCTGATCTGGCTGTTCCTGACCGCGTTCAAGACCGAACTGCAGGCGATCGCGGTGCCGCCCGAACTGTTCTTCAGCCCGACGCTGGAGAACTTCGCCGAGGTCCAGGTGCGCAGCGACTACCTGCAGTTCGCGAAGAACTCGGTCATCACGAGTGTGCTGTCGACGCTGCTCGGCCTGGCCATCGCCGCGCCGGCCGCCTACTCGATGGCCTTCTTCCCGACCAAGTCGACGCGCAACATCCTGATGTGGATGCTGTCGACCAAGATGATGCCGGCCGTCGGCGCGCTGCTGCCGATCTATGTGCTGGCGCAGAGCGCCGGCATGCTCGACACGCTGACCAGCCTGACCATCGTCTTCACGCTGTCCAACCTGCCGATCATGGTCTGGATGCTGTACACGCGGCTTCAAGGACATCCCGAACGACATCCTCGAGGCCGCGCGCATGGACGGCGCGACGATCTGGGGCGAGTTCAGGCACGTGATCCGGCCGCTGGCGATGGGGCCGCTGGCCTCCACCGGGCTGCTGTGCCTGGTGCTGAGCTGGAACGAGGCCTTCTGGTCGCTCAACCTCAGCTCGGCCAAGGCCGGCACGCTGGCGGTGCTGATCGCCTCGTACTCCAGCCCCGAAGGCCTGTTCTGGGCCAAGCTGTCGGCCGCCTCGCTGATGGCCATCGCCCCGATCGTCGTCGTCGGCTGGTTCAGCCAGAAGCAACTCATCCAAGGCCTGACCTTCGGCGCCGTCAAGTAAAGGAGACCTGCCACATGTCCTATCTGCAACTGAAGAATGTCGAGAAGGCCTACGGCGACGTGCGCGTCATCAAGGGCGTGGACCTGACGATCGAGAAGGGCGAGTTCGTCGTCTTCGTCGGCCCGTCGGGCTGCGGCAAGTCGACGCTGCTGCGCATGATCGCCGGGCTGACCGAGGTCAACGGCGGCAGCATCGAGCTCGACGGGCGCGACATCACCAAGCTGCCGTCGAGCAAGCGCGACCTGGCGATGGTGTTCCAGAGCTACGCGCTGTACCCGCACATGAGCGTGGCCGACAACATGTCGTTCGCGCTGCGGCTGGCCAATGTCGACAAGGCCGAGATCAAGGAGAAGGTCGGCCGCGCGGCCGAGATCCTGAACCTGACGCAGTACCTGGACCGCACGCCCAAGGACCTGTCGGGCGGCCAGCGCCAGCGCGTGGCGATCGGCCGCGCCATCGTGCGCGCGCCCAAGGTGTTCCTGTTCGACGAGCCGCTGTCCAACCTCGACGCGGCGCTGCGCGGGCAGACGCGCATCGAGATCGCCGACGCTGCACCGCGACCTGGGCGCGACCACGATCTACGTCACCCACGACCAGGTCGAGGCGATGACGCTGGCCGACCGCGTGGTGGTGC
Source organism: uncultured beta proteobacterium (assembly GCA_963706685.1). Lineage (GTDB taxonomy): Bacteria > Pseudomonadota > Gammaproteobacteria > Burkholderiales > Burkholderiaceae_C > CADEEN01. The sequence goes on along the minus strand of CAVPMY010000005.1, from coordinate 721,109 downwards.
TGCGCGACGGCGTCATCGAGCAGGTCGGCTCGCCGCTGGAGCTGTACGACCGGCCGGCCAACCAGTTCGTCGCCCAGTTCATCGGCACGCCGCAGATGAACGTGATCGACACCGCGGCGCTGCCGGCGCTGCGCGGCATCGTCGGCGCCGCCGAAGGCGCCGGACGGCTTCATCGGCGTGCGGCCCGAGAACGTGATCGTCAAGCCCGCCGGCGCCGGCGCGCTCGCCGGCCAAGGTCGAACTGGTCGAGTCGCTGGGCGCCGACACGCTGATCTACACCCAGGTCGGCGACAAGGCCAAGGGCGTGCAGATCGTTGCGCGCCAGAACACGCGCACCGACGCTGCGCCCCGGCGACGCGGTCGGCCTGGACATCGCGCCGGACTCGTTCCACCTGTTCGACCGCAAGGGCCAGACGTGGCTCGTGCACGTGAGGCCGCCATGACTCAACGCATCGCATCGAGTCGCGAAGGCAGAAGATCATCATGGCAAGAGAACTGGAAGGCAAGGTCGCGGCCGTCACCGGCGCTGCGTCGGGCATCGGCCTGGCGAGCACCGAAGCGATGCTTGCAGCCGGTGCCCGCGTGGTGCTGGTCGACCGCGACGAGGCCGCGCTGGCGGCTGTCTGCAACAGGCACGGCGACGCGGCGATACCGCTGGTCATCGATCTGCTGGACCCCAAGGCCTGTGCGTCGCTGGTGCCGCGCATCCTCGAGCAGGCCGGGCAGCTCGACATCTTTCATGCCAATGCCGGCAGCTACGTCGGCGGCGACCTGGTCGATGCCGACACGGCGGCGATCGACCGCATGCTGCAACCTCAACGTCAACGTCGTGATGAAGAACGTCCACGACGTGCTGCCGCACATGATCGGGCGTCGCACGCGGCGACATCATCGTCACCAGTTCGCTGGCGGCCCACTACCCGACGCCGTGGGAGCCGGTGTATGCAGCGTCCAAGTGGGCGATCAACTGCTTCGTGCAGACGGTACGGCGCCAGGTGTTCAAGCACGGGCTGCGCGTCGGTTCGATCTCGCCCGGCCCCGTCATCAGTGCGCTGCTCGCCGACTGGCCCGAAGAGAAACTGAAGGAGGCCAAGGCGTCGGGCAGCCTGCTCGAGGCCAGCGAGGTGGCCCAGGTGGTGTTGTTCATGCTGACGCGACCGCGCGGCATGACCATCCGCGACGTCGTGATGTTGCCCACCAACTTCGACCTGTAGACGCATGGGGCCGCGTTTCGGCGGTCACCCTGCAGTGAGGACACCATGAACATCATGCTCCACATCGGCCTCGGCTCGTTTCATCGGGCGCACCAGGCCGTCTATCTGCACCGGCTGCGCGAGACGGGCGACCGCTCCTGGGCGATCGTCGGCGGCAACAGCCGCCCCGACATGGCCGAGACGATGGCGGCGCTGATCGCGCAGCAAGGCCGATACACATTGGAAACGGTGACGCCGGCGGGGGTTCGCGCCTACGAGACCATCACCGCGATCCAGCGCGTGATTCCGTACGCGCCCGACCTGCGCGAGTTGATCGCCGTCGGCGCCGACCCGGACACGCACATCGTCTCGTTCACGGTCACCGAAGCCGGCTACTACCTGGACGCACAAGACCGGCTCGACCTGTCGGCGAAGGATCTCGCCGCCGACCTCGAAGCTGTGCGCGCGGGCCTTATCGGCAGCACGATCTACGCCGTGCTGACGTCGATCCTGCGCGCGCGCATGACGTCCGGCGCCGGCCCGGTGACGCTGCTGAACTGCGACAACCTGCGCCACAACGGCGACCGTTCGCGCGGCGGATTGATGCAGTTCATCGCGCTGGCCGGCGATGAGGAACTCGCGAGCTGGGTCGAGGCGAACACCAGCAGCCCGAACGCGATGGTCGACCGCATCACCCCGCGGCCGACGCCCGATGTGGCCGAGCGCGTGGCCGCTGCCGCCGGCTGGGCCGACGCGGCACCAGTGACCGCCGAGAGCTTCATCCAGTGGGTGATCGAGGACCGCTTCGTCGCCGGGCGCCCGGCCTGGGAGAAGGTCGGCGTCGAGATGGTCGCCTCGGTGCAGCCCTACGAGGAGGCGAAGATCCGCATCCTCAATGCGACGCACAGCTGCATCGCCTGGGCAGGCACGCTGGCCGGCATGACCTACATCCACGAAGGCACGCACGACCCGGAGATCCGCGGCTTCGCCCATGCCTATGTCACCGACGACGTCATCCCCTGCCTGCACCGGCCGGATCACGCCCAGCCCGATCGACCTGGCGGCCTACCGCGATGTCGTGCTCGAGCGTTTCAGCAACCCGGCGATCCGCGACAGCAACCAGCGCGTGGCGATGGACGGCTTCTCGAAGATCCCGGGCTTCATCCGGCCGACCCTGATCGAACGCCTGTCGCGCGACGAGAGCATCGACAGCACGGCGATGCTGCCGGCGCTGTTCCTGGCCTTCCTGCAGCGCTGGCACCGCGGGCAGACTCGCCTATGAATACCAGGACCAGGCGATGGATGCCGCTGCCGCCCATGCCATCTGCGAAGCCGCCGACCCCGTGTTCGCCTTCTGCGCCGACCCGCACGCTGTGGGGGCCGCTGGCGGGCGATCCACGGCTCCTTTCTGCCCTGCGCTCGGCCAGCGAGCGCGTGTCCCGGTTCGCCGAGGCAAGATCGTCACCGTGGTGCACGTCCTGAGACGGAGACTGCGGACATGCCCGCGCGAGATCTGCACCTGCCCCGCCAGCGCCAGCCCGAACTGGAGCACGACTACGCCCGCGCGCCGGCACTGGGCTACGAGGCACCGACGACACGGGTCTGGTGACGCTGCCTGGCGCATGGCTTCCCGACGCCGCTGGCGCGCTGGCACTTTCACGACGAGTACGAACTGCACCTGATCACGGCCACCTCGGGCAAGGCCTTCGTCGGCGACTGGATCGGCCCGTTCCAGCCCGGTCATCTGGTGTTGTGCGGGCCGCGCCTGCCGCACAACTGGATCTCGATGGACCTGCCCGAAGGCGGTGTCGCCGAACGCGACCTGGTGATCCAGTTCGCGCATGAGCCGATCGCGCATGCCGCGGAGCAGATCCCCGAACTCGCCGAGGTGATGGCCTTGCTCGATCGTGCCCGCCATGGCGTCGAGTTCTTCGGTCTCGGCGAGCGCGCAGTCCGCCATTGGCATGACGTCAAGGCGGCGCGCGGCGTGCAGCGCCTGGCGGCGTTCTGGTCCTACATCAGCGACCTGGCGCGCTGCACCGACTTCCGATTGTTGTCGTCCGTGCGCATGCAGGGCGAGGACGACGATGCCGAGAACGACCAGGTCAACGTGCTCGTCGATCGCATCACGCGCGACTTTGCGCAACCGTTGTCGGCGGCCGGGATCGCTGCCGAACTGGGCATGAGCGAGAGCCGCTTCTCGCGCTTCTTTCGCCGTGCCACCGGCAACACCTTCACCGACTTCGTCAACCGCATCCGCGTCAACCGCGCCTGCCAATTGCTGATGGAGACCGACAGTCTGATCACGCACATCTGCTATGAGATCGGCTTCAACAACGTCGCCAACTTCAACCGCCGATTTCGCGAGATCAAGGGCATGACGCCGAGCGAGTTCCGGCGCGAGGCCGACGGCCGCTTCGGCGGCGGGCGTGCACCGTAACGGGCCGTCGGGCCGGCTCAGGCGTACTTCAACTCGCGCGTCTTGCCGCGGAACACGCGGTACGAGAAGACCGTGTAGCCGACGATGGCCGGCACCGTGATGGCGCACGCCGAACAGGATCACCTTCAGCGCCGCGGGGCTGCTGGCGGCCTGCCAGATCGTCAGCCGGTCGATCACGACGAAGGGGTAGAGGCTGTAGGCCAGGCCGAGGAAGCCGAGCACGAAGACGCCGATCAGCAGCACGAAGGGCAGCCAGCACAGCGGCCCGCGCACGAGCTGCGTGTTCGAGCAGCGCGCGCACCGCCGAGCAGCGACGATCGCGGTGACCAGCGGGATCGGCAGCAGCGCGATGAACTCCGGCAGCGCGAACCAGCGCTCGCGCACCGTGGCGCTGATCCAGGGCGTGGCCAGCGAGATCAGCACCATGCCCGGCACCATCGGCCCCCAGGCCAGGCGCGCCCAGCCGACGCGCGCGCTGCTGCAGCTCGCCCTCGGTCTTCATGATCAGCCAGCTCGCGCCGAGCAGCACGTAGGCCGTCGGCAAGCGCCAGCGCGATGGCCGCGGCGAAGAGCGTGGTAGTTCCAGCCGGCGCTCGAAGCCGGTGATGTAGCGGCCGAGCATCCAGCCCTGCGACAGCGCGGCCAGCATCGAGCCGGCGAAGAAGAGCGCGGTTCCACAGCGGCTTGTGCGTGTCGCTGCGCCTTGACGCGGAAGTCGAAGGCCACGCCGCGCAGGATCAGCCCGATCAGCATCAGCGCCACCGGCAGGTACAGCGCGCCGTCAGCACCATGCCGTGCGCCTTCGGAAAGGCGATCAGCAGGATGCCGACGCCGAGCACCAGCCAGGTCTCGTTGGCGTCCCAGAACGGGCCGATCGATGGCGATCATCATGTCCTTCTCGGCCGGCGTGGCGCGGTGCAGCAGCATGCCGACGCCGAGGTCGTAGCCGTCGCAGCACCACGTAGACCAGCATCGACAGGCCCATCAGCGCCATGAAGATCACCGGCAGCATCTGATCGAAGCTCATCAGTTCATCGCGTGCCGCGGCCACCATGCGCGACGGCTGATGCGCCGCTGGCGTGGCCGCCCGGTCGCGCGCGTCGCGCTCGCAGCACGTCGCTCGGGCTTCTCGGCCATGTACTTCAGCACGCCGATGTAGGCGACGATCAGCGCCAGGTAGAGCGTGACGTACAGCGCCAGCGTCAGCGCGATCATCGGTCGACGGCACGTTGGAGACCACGTCGGCGGTGCGCAGCAGGCCGAAGACGATGAAGGGCTGGCGGCCGATCTCGGTGACGTACCAGCCGGCCACGCGTGGCCACCCAGCCCGAGAAGGTCATGCCGGCCAGCAGCCACAGCAGCGCGCCGCGGCAGCGCTGCGGGCTGCCAGCCGCGCGCGGCGCAGCAGCCACCAGCCGAGCCAGCTCGTGGCCAGCATCAGCATGCCGATGCCGACCATCACGCGGAAGGCGCAGAACAGCGGCGCCACCGGCGGGTGCGCGCCGTCGAACTCGTTCAGGCCCTTGATCTCGCCGTCGGAGTCGTGGGTCAGGATCAGGCTGGCGAGCTTGGGAATGCCGATCTCGAAGCTGGTTGCTGCGCGTGCTCGCTCGTCGGGCATCGCGAACAGCAGCAGCGGCGCGCCGCGCTCGGTCTCCCAGACGCCTTCCATCGCCGCGATCTTCTCCGGCTGGTGCTCCAGCGTGTTCAGGCCGTGCAGGTCGCCGACGAGGATCTGCAGCGGAATCAGCACGCGCGCCAGCGTCAGCCCGACGCGCAGCACGCGCGGCGTCGACGCGCTTGGCCTTGCCGCGCAGCAACTGCCAGGCGCTCAGGCCGGCCAGCAGGAAGGCGCACGGTCAGCCCCGAGGCCAGCAGCATGTGCGTCAGGCGGTACGGGAACGACGGGTTGAAGATCGACCTGCGGCCCAGCTCGTGACGTGGAGACTCGCCGTCGACGATCTCGTAGCCGGCCGGCGTCTGCATCCACGAGTTGAGCGCCAGGATCCAGAACGCGCTCATCGTGGTGCCGAAGGCGACCAGGAAGGTCGCCATCAGGTGCACGCGCTCGCTGACCTTGCCGTGGCCGAACAGCATGACGCCGAGGAAGCCGGCCTCGAGGAAGAACGCCGTCAGCACCTCGTAGCCCAGCAGCGGCCCGGCGATGTTGCCCACCGTCTCCATGAAGCCCGGCCAGTTGGTGCCGAACTGGAAGCTCATCGTGATGCCGCTGACCACGCCGAGCGCGAAGCTCAGCGCGAACACCTTGATCCAGAAGCGGTAGGCGTCAGCCAGCCAGGCGGCGTCGTCGGCTGCGTCTTCAGCCAGCGCAGCGTGAAGAACAGCAGCAACCAGCCGAGCGCGATCGTGATCGTCGGGAACAGGATGTGGAAGGTGATGTTGGCCGCGAACTGCATGCGGGCCAGGATCAACGCGTCCATGCGTGTACTTCCTTCTTCAGTGCCTGCCAACGGGTGCGGCACGGCCGGTGAACGCCAGCACTTTCTGCACCTTGGAGCCCATCTTCATCAACTGCGACAGCGTCTGCTGGTCCATGCGCTGCACATCGTCGAACCACGTCGTCGTCAGCTCGATCAGGTCGTGCATGTCGCGCATGCGCTGCTAGCGCGATGCGGTCTGCCTCGGTGGACGGGTCTTCGAGCAGCGCGTTGCGCAGCATCGACAGCGTCGGTTCGATCTCGCGGCGGCGCCGTTCTTCGGCCAGCGTGCGGAAGATCTCCCAGGCGTCGCTCGGCGCCTCGAAATACTCGCGGCGGTCGCCGCTGCAAGTGGCGCAGTCGCACCAGCCGCCAGGCCTGCAACTCCTTCAGTCCCATGCTGACGTTGGAGCGCGAGAACTCCAGCCTCTCGGCGATATCGTCGGCGTTCAGCGCAGTGGGAGAGACGAAGATCAGTGCGTAGATCTGTCCGACGGTGCGGTTGATGCCCCAGCGGCTGCCCATCTCGCCGAAGTGGGCAACGAAGCTTTGCACCAGGGGCGAGAGCGATGTCATGGCGCAGAGCCTATCCAGTTTTCAGGAATTACTGAAAATTCAGGACGTGTTGCCATTGCCGCGCATGGGGTGAATCAGGTCCGCCAGACGCGCGGCGTGGCCGCCGGCATCTGCCACGCAGATGCACGCCATGCTGCGCGCACGTCACAGAGCAAGCCAAACAGCGGCTCGACGCGCGGCGCCAGCACGCGCAACAGCACGAGGCGCGGATCAAGGGCAAAGGCCTGATCGGCTGCCGGCAGACCGAGCGCGAGCAGATCCCAGCCCAGACACTGCGCGCCGGACGCGAGCTCGAATTGCACCTGGTTGCTGGCGCGGCAGCCGGGGAAGGCGATGGTCTCCAGCGGCAACCACTCGAGCCGCGCATTGCACTGCAGCCGAAGCTGTGCCGCTTGCGAGGCCACAGCTTGGCTGCTGCGGTAGAAGCGCGCCGCGCCGGCGGAGGTGATCAGCGCATGCGCGCCTTCGCCGACATCGACGTCGATGTGCAGCCGGTCACCGCCGGCTATGCCGCCGGGCGGGTGCACCAGCACGTGGTGGCACACACCATCGCCGTCGGGGTAGAGGGCCTTGAGCACGCGCAGCGGGCCTTCGTGTGCGTCGTGCGCCAGCGTGCGCGCGCCATCGCGCCGGTCGCGCAGCGTGAGCTGGCCGTGCCAGCTCACGGGTGCGACCTGGGCCGCCAGAAATCGCGGTGCAGCGCAGCGATCTCGTCTTCGAGTTCGGCCACCGGGCCGACCACTTCGATGGCTTTCTGGCCGGCGGCAAAGACGGTGCGGCACGGCAGGTCGAGCGTCGGGTTCTCGCCGTGATTGCCGGTGAGCTCGAGCAGGCGCCGCTCGCTCATGCCGTAGACCAAGCGGCCGATGTGCGCCCAGTACTGCGTCCCGGCGCACATCGCGCAGGGCTCGACGCTGGTGACCAGGGTGCATTGCCACAGCCGCTCAGGCGTGTAGCGTGCGGCGGCGTTGCGGGCGAGCACGGATTCGGCATGCTCGACCGTGCTGACGTTGCCTTGTTCGAGCAACACGGTCTGGTTGTCGGCATCGACCAGCAGCGCGCCGAAGGGGTGATGGCCCTGCGCCAAGGCCTGCCGCGCGAGCTCGTTGGCGGCGCGCAGATGCTGCAGAACCTGTTCCGGTGTCACGCCGCTGGGTCCCTGGTCAGCTTGGGTGACGCAAGGAAAGCAAAGCGATCATGTCGCGGGCTCCTGAAATTCGACCCCCGCATTTTGCAATCACCTGCCTGCCAGCGCCTGCGCGCCGTTGTCGCTGTTGCCGCCCAGCGGCTCAGGCTGTCACAGTGTGCAGTGGCGTCGCCGCGGTGGCTGCTTGGGCGCCGCGACCGATCGTTGCGAACAGGTCCTTCGGGTCGCGCAGCCGCGGCACGAGCTGGATGACGTCGCCGATACCGAGCTCGCGCGCCATGGCGTGCAGTACGTGCAGCACAGCGTAGTCCTCGACGGCAAAGCCGACCGAGTCGAACACGGTGACCTGGGCATCGCTCGTGCGTCCCGCGGCCTGGCCCGACAACACGCGCCACAACTCGGTGACGGCGAAGTCGGCCGGCATCTGCTGCAGGTCGCCTTCGATGCGCGTCTGCGGCTCGTACTCGACGAAGACGCTGGCGGCGTCGCAGCACGTCGGCATGCAACTCGGTCTTGCCCGGGCAGTCGCCGCCGACGGCATTGAGGTGCATGCCGGGCTCGATCATTTCGGGCGTGACGATGGTGGCCCGCTGCTTGTCGGCGGTGATGGTGGTGACGATATCGGCGCCGCGCACGGCCTCGGCCACGCTGCTGCAGACGATGATCTCCAGGCCCTGGCCCTGCAGGTTGTGCTGCAGCTTGGCGGTGGCTTGCTCGTCGACGTCATACACGCGCAACGTGCGGATGCCGACCCCATCGCGGAAGGCCAGGGCCTGGAACTCGGACTGCGCGCCGTTGCCGATCAGCGCCATCACTCGGCTGTTCCTGCGCGCCAGTGCGCGCGCGGCCACGACCGACATGGCGGCCGTGCGGATCGCCGTCGGCAGCGTCAACTCCGCGAGCAGGCGCGGCGCGCCGGTGGCCACATCGGCCAGGACGCCGAACGCCATCACCGTGGAGACGCCGCGTTGCGTGTTCTTGGGGTGGCCGTTGACGTACTTGAAGGCATACGAGCTGTCGTCCGAGACCGGCATCAGCTCGATCACGCCGTCTTGCGAGTGATTGGCCACGCGCGGAGATTTGTCAAACGCTTCCCAGCGCAGGAAGTCGGCGTGGATGCGGTCGGCCACGCTGGCGATGCAGGCCGGCAAGCCCTTGCGGGCGACGATGCGTGCGACGTCGGGCGCGCCGAGGTACAGGGTCTCGATCTCTTGGGGGCTGGTCGGGCGTGTCATGGCCTACAGTGTCTCGAAGGACCGTGGCAGGCGAAAGCGTCAAAACTGTCGCTGATTCGTCAGATAATTGATCAAACCGGCAACCTGAACGTGCCAATATGGCCAAAAGCCGAGAACCTCGATGGCACCGACCAACGTCTGATTGCGCTGTTGCGACAGGACGCGCGCCTGCCCATCGCGGCGCTGGCCAGCAAGCTCGGTGTGTCGCGCGGCACCGTCAACAACCGCCTGGCCAAGCTGGAAGCATCCGGTGTCATCGTCGGCTACACGGTGCAACTGCGCCCCGACGCGCAACCGCATCAGATCCGCGCCTGGATGGGCATCGAAGTCGAAGGCAACCAGACCCGCGAGGTCATCGCCAACCTGCTCGGCGAGCCCGGCGTCGGCGCGCTGCACGACACCAACGGCCGCTGGGACCTGCTGGCCGAGCTGCGCGCGACGACGATGGCCGAGTTGTCGCAGGTGCTCGAGCGGATTCGCCTGCTCAAGGGCATTCGCGGCACCGAGACCAGTATTCATCTGGCGACGTACCGCTGAACCAGCGTGCCGGCGCCCTCGCAGAAAGACAGCATGATCGAACCCCGACCCAAGGCATCCACCCAACAGGGCAAGTCCGTTCGCGCGCCGCACGGCGTGCTCAGCGACTACTACCGCGATGCCACGGCGCGCGAAGCCTATGTGCGCAGCACCTTCGACGACACCGCCGAAGACTACGACCGCATCGAGCGCCTGCTCGGCTTCGGCACCGGCTCGTGGTACCGGCGGCAAGCGCTGCTGCGCGCGGGACTGCAGCCGGGTCTGGATGTGGTCGATGTCGGCATGGGCACCGGCCTGGTCGCCAAGGAAATCCTGCGTATCACCGGCGCAGCCGCAGCGCCTGATCGGCGTCGATCCGAGCCCCGGCATGATCGCGCAGTCGGGCTTGCCGGCGAACGTGCGCTGTCTGCATGGCCGTGCCGAAGCGATGCCGCTGCCCAGCGCCAGCGCCGACTTCATCAGCATCGGCTATGCGCTGCGCCACATCGCCGACCTGTCGGCTGCGTTTGCCGAGTTCGCGCGCGTGCTCAAGCCCGGCGGCCGGGTGCTGATACTGGAAATCACGCGCCCGGCCGGCGCACTGGCCAACACGCTGCTGCGCGCCTACATGCGCGGTGTCGTGCCGACCGTCGCCCGGCTCGTCGCACGCAAGCCGCAAACAGCCGAGCTGTGGCGCTACTACTGGGACACGATCGAGGCCTGCGCGCCGCCCGAAGCGGTGCTGCGCACGCTGGCCGAGGCCGGCCTCGCAGCGGCCGAGCGGCATGTCGAGCTGGGCATCTTTTCCGAGTACCGGGCGGTCCGGAACTCAGCCTAGGCTGCCGCTTCCACCACCATCTGCACCCGTTGCTGTCCCTGCCACTCGTCGAGCGACAGGCGATAGGCCAGGCGCACGCGTTCAGCGACCGGCTCCACGCGGCCGAACCAGATCGCGTCGCGGATCTGGCCCTGGTGCCTGACGCGCAACTTGAGGTGCTTCTCAGCGACGAGTCGTTGGCCGAGCACCTGCACTTCATCGCAGAACAGCGGTGCTTCGAAGGCCTGGCCCCAGACCTGGGCATCGAGCTGGCTCACCGTTTCCGCATTGAAGTATTCGAGCGCCAGCGGTCCGTCGGTGAGCAGGCGACGGGTCAGGGTGGCAGCGTCGAGCCACTCGCGGGCGACCTGCTGCAGCGCCTGATCGAAGGTCTCGAAGTGTGCTTCGGCAAGCGTGCAGCCGGCCGCCATGGCGTGGCCGCCGAAGCGCATCAAGATGCCGGGGTGGCGCTTGGCGACGAGGTCGAGCGCGTCGCGCAGGTGAAAGCCGGCGATCGAGCGGCCCGAGCCTTTCAGTGAACCGTCTTGCGCCAGTGCAAAGACGAAGGTCGGGCGGTGCAATCGATCCTTCATCCGGCCGGCGACGATGCCGACCACGCCCTCGTGGAAGGTGGCATCGAACAGCGCCAGCGCCGGTGGCGGCTGGGCCGACGCCGCATCACGCATCAGCAATTCGAGCGCGGCCTCGGCTTGTTCGCGCATGCCGGCCTCGACCTCGCGGCGCTCGCGATTGATGGTGTCGAGTTGCTGCGCGAGCTCGGTGGCGCGCGGTGCATCGTCGGTGACCAGGCACTCGATGCCGAGCGTCATGTCGGCCAGGCGCCCGGCCGCATTGATGCGCGGCCCGAGCGTGAAGCCGAAGTCGAAGGCCGCGGCGCGCCGCGGCTCGCGTTGGGCCACCGCATACAGCGCCGCCATGCCCGCAGCCATGCGCCCGCCGCGGATGCGTTTGATGCCTTGGGCGACGAGGCGGCGGTTGTTGTCATCGAGCTTGACGACGTCGGCCACGGTGCCGAGCGCGACCAGGTCGAGCAGCGCATCGAGCTTGGGCTGCGTGGCAGCATCGAAGCGGCCACGTTCGCGCAACTCGGCGCGCGTGGCCAGCAGCACGTAGAACATGACGCCGACGCCGGCGATCGACTTGCTCGCGAATGTGCAGCCCGGCTGGTTCGGGTTGACGATGCAGTTGGCGTCGGGGAGTTGCACCACGCCGTCGACCAGCGCCGGCAGGTGGTGGTCGGTGACAAGGACGTCGAGTCCGCATGCGCGTGCGTACGCTACGCCGTCGAAGCTGGCGATGCCGTTGTCGACGGTGACGAGCAATTGCGGCGACTGGGCGAGCGCCAGATCGACGATCGGCGGTGTCAGGCCATAACCGTGCACGGTGCGGTCGGGCACGACATAGCCGAGCGTACTGGGCGCAGCGCCGAGCAGGGCCAGGCCGCGCAGCGCCACGGCGCAGGCGGTGGCGCCATCGCAGTCGTAGTCGGCAACGATGCAGATGCGGCGCTGCTGTTCGATCGCGTCGGCGAGCAGCGTCGCGGCGACGTCGGCGCCTTTCATCGACGACGGCGGCAACAGGTGCGCCAGACCGTCGTCGAGTTCTTCATGGCTCTTGACGCCGCGCGAGGCGAACAGGCGTGCGAGCAGCGGATGCACGCCGGCTTGTTCGAGCGCAAAAACGATCCGTGGCGGAACGTCGCGGGTTTCGATGCGTGGCGAGTTCACGCTCAAAGATCCTGCAGCCACTCGCGAGACAGCCGCCGGCCCTTGAACGCCGACGAGACACGTTGCCACAGCCGCTGCTCGACGCGCTCGAAGGTGAGCGCGCTGCGCTCGCCGCACAGCGTCAACATCGCCAGCGGCCGTGTCGGCAGCAACGTGGCATCGATCGACCTCCATGCGGCAGACCAGGCCGGCCAGTCTTCGGCCAGCGCGGGCGCGGCAAGGCGCTCGTCGACTTGCGCGTCATGGCGGGCATCGCGCTGCCAGATGCCGCAGCCCGACAGCCAGAACGAGTTGACCGGCAACGCACCGGCGGCCTCGCGCTCGATGTTGATCGGGTGCGTGTGCAGCAGCATCTGCACTTCGTTCTGCAAGCGCCGCACGCGGCGCGCGCTGGGCTCGCCGGGCAGCCAGCGGTCGATGCTGCGGCCGACAACGCGGTCGAGCGAGGCCGTTTGCAGTGTCGCCAATTCCGGGTGCGAGGCGTACCAGCGTAGCGGCGCACCCCAGGCCAGCGTGAAACCGTCGCTCTCGAACAGCGGGCGCACCGCTTCGAGCAAGGCGCGCGACGTGGCTTCGTCGAGCGCGAGCGAGCGCGGGTCGACGAGATGGACGGCATCGGCGCCGACCTGCCAGTGCACCGGCGTGATCAGTCCCCAGGCAGCCGTGCCGACGTCGATGCCATCGGCCGCGGCTTGGCGTGCCGCCCAGGGCAGCGGCGCCTGTTTGTCATCACGCCAGCCGAGTGCCTTGGCGATGGCACGTTCGTGCGGCGTCGACAAGGTCCATTCGTCACCGTCGTCGCGCGCCGCTTCGCGGCAGCCGGCAAGATGGGCGTCGAGCGCCGGTGTGGCCAGGCCAGACAGCGCCTCGCGGCCGGCCGTCGAGAAGGGTGAAGCAAAGGGAACGATCAGGTGCACCGCGCGAATTATGGGTGGCAGCGTCGTTTAGCATTCCGCACCCCATGACAAGCACCCCCTACGAATGGCAGATCGGCTGGCGCTATGTGCGCGCTGGTCGTGCGGGACGCCGCAACGGTTTCATCTCTTTCATCTCGTCGATCTCGATGGCGGGCATCGCGCTCGGCGTGGCCGCGCTGATCGTCGTGCTGTCGGTGATGAACGGCTTCCAGAAGGAAGTCCGCGACCGCATGCTCTCCGTGATCGCGCATGTGGAGCTGATCGATCGCAGCGGCACCGCGCTGCCGGACTGGAAGGCCAGCGCCGATGCCGCGCGAGCGGCGGCGCCTCAGCAAGTGCTCGGCGCGGCGCCGTTCGTGGCCGCGCAGGTCCTGGTGGCGCGCGGCGACGAGATGCGTGGTGCGCTGCTGCGTGGCATCTCACCGGCCGAAGAGGCCAGCGTCACGCCGCTGGCCGCACAGATGAAGGAAGGCGCATTCGCGCAACTTGTGCCGGGCCAGTGGAACATCGTGCTCGGCATCGAACTCGCGCGCTCGTTGAACGTTCGCAACGGCGACAAGGTCACCGTCATCGCGCCGAGCGGGCAGGTCACACCGGCCGGCGTGGTGCCGCGCCTGAAGCAGTTCACGCTCGTCGGCACCTTCGACAGCGGGCACTACGAGTACGACAGCGCCTAGCGCTGGTGCAGCTCGACGATGCGGCGCAGGCTGTTGCGCACGGAAGGCGCCACCGGCGTGCAGCTGAAGCTGACCGACCTGCACCAGGCGCGCGGCATTGCCGATGTCATCCAGCGCGCCATGCCCGACAACATCAGCGTGCGCGACTGGACGCGCACCAACCGCAACTGGTTCGACGCGGTGCAGCTGGAAAAACGGCTGATGTTCATCATCCTGACGCTGATCGTCGCCGTGGCCGCGTTCAACCTCGTCAGCACCCTGGTGATGACGGTGACCGACAAGCGCGCCGACATCGCCATCCTGCGCACGCTCGGCGCCAGCCCGCGCTCGGTGATGGGCATCTTCGTCGTGCAAGGCGCGCTGGCCGGCATCGTCGGCACGCTGGCCGGCGTGGCGTTCGGCCTGCTGATCGCGTTCAACATCGACACCCTCGTGCCGGCGCTCGAACGCTTGCTGTCGACCAGCTTCCTGCCGGCCAGCATCTACGTCATCAGCCGCATGCCGAGCCAGCCCGCTGTGGAGCGACATCGTGCCGATCACGCTGATCTCGCTGGCGCTGGCCTTCGTGGCCACGCTGTACCCGAGCTGGCGCGCCAGCCGGGTCAATCCGGCCGAGGCGCTGCGCTATGAGTGACGTACTGACGTGCACAGGCCTGTCCAAACGCTTTCACGACGGCGAGCTCGATGTCGAGGTGCTGCGCGGCGTCGACCTGGCGGTGAACAAAGGCGCAACGCTGGCCATCGTCGGCGCGTCGGGCTCGGGCAAGAGCACGCTGCTGCACCTGCTCGGCGGCCTCGATGCGCCGAGCGCCGGCAGTGTCACGCTGGCCGGCCGCGACCTGACGACGATGAACGCCGCCGAGCAGGGCGTGTGGCGCAACCGGCATCTCGGCTTCGTCTATCAGTTCCACCATCTGCTGCCCGAGTTCAGCGCGCTCGACAACGTGGCCATGCCGCTGCGCATCCGTCGCCAAGCGCTGCCGGCGGCGCGCGAAGTGGCCGCGGCCATGCTGGACAAGGTCGGCCTGGCGACGCGGGTCAAGCATCGCCCGGCCGAACTCTCCGGCGGCGAGCGTCAGCGCGTGGCCATCGCGCGCGCCCTGGTGACGCAGCCGGCGTGCGTGCTGGCCGATGAGCCGACCGGCAACCTCGACCGTGAAACCGCCGACGGCGTGTTCCGGCTGATGCTCGACCTGGCGCGCGAGAACGGCACCGCGTTCGTGCTGGTCAGCCACGACGAGCAGCTCGCCGCGCGCTGTGATCGCATGCTCAGGCTGGTACGGGGCGTGCTGACTTGAGCGGTAGCGGCAACGGCTCTGAGTCGAGTACCCGCGCCATGCCGACGCCGATCAGCCAGCACAACCACGCCGACCACATGGTGTGGCTGGGAAAATGCGCACCGCGCACCAATTGGCCCCAGCCGAACAACAGGCCCAGGCCGAGCGTTGCCGCGAGCAGCATGCGCGCCACGGCGGGCCGTACGCGCCGCCACTGAAAGTACAGCGGCAGGAAGGCGAAGGCCGCCACCGCGTGGCCCGACGGGAAGCAATGCCCGGGGCCGCCGTCGAAGACGCCCAGCAACCAGTGCGGCACGAAGCCGAACCTGCCGCCGAAGGTGTCCAGATCCCAAGGGCAACTGGTCTGGCTGAAGCGTTTCAATGCCGGCACTGCAACCAGGCACAGCAGCACGACGCCCGTCCAGAGCAGACGCAGGCGGCGCGTCATCACGCGCGGATTGCCGAATACGGCCCAGACAACGACGGCTGCGAGCGCCACGCCCGACAGGATGCGGCCGCCGTTGTGCAGCAGGCGCGAGAAGAACCAGTGTTCGCGCAGCGCAAAGCCGCTGGCATGGCCGTAGACGCTGGCCAGCGCCATGTCCCAAGCGCTGACTTCCCAGCACAACAGCAGGGCCAGCGACGCCAAGGTGATGAGCAGATCGCGGCGCGGCGGGGTGTGATCGCTCATGGCGCGGGCCGGCAGCCTTGCGTGAAGTCCATCTCGGCGGCGTAGAGCGACGTGTGGACATCGAGCAGCGCCAGCAGGCTGTGGAACAGGTTGTCGTGTTGCGCCGGTTGTCGCGCCCGCTCGCGCAGACAGTCGTTGTTCAGGCCCGCGCTTTGCGCAAAACCGCTCGATGACCAGAACACCATCGGCACTTGCGTCTGCTCGCTCGGCGCGATCAGGTACGGCACGCCGTGCAGGAACAGGTTCTTCTCGCCGAGCGACTCGCCGTGGTCGGAAACGAAGAGCAGGGCGCTGTCGACCTTGTCCGCATGCACGTTCAGCGCGCCGATCAAGGAGGCCAGAACCTGGTCGGTGTAGAGCAGCGCGTTGTCGTAGGCGTTGACGATTTCCTCGCGCGTGCACTGCGCCAGGTCGTCGCTGCGGCACGCCGGCGTGAAGCGCTCGAAGGCCGGCGGGTAGCGCCGGTAGTACGAGGGCCCGTGGTTGCCGAGCATGTGCAGCACCAGCAGCTGCGTACCGCGGCTGCCCTGCAGCGCACGCAGCCGTTCGTCGAGGCCGCGCAACAGGCCTTCGTCGAAGCAGCGGTCGCCCTGGCACAGACCCGGCGCCAGCGCCGCATTGACCGTGTCCTGGGGCAGGCCGTCGCAGACGCCCTTGCAACCGCTCTGGTTGTCACGCCAGTGCACCGCCACGCCGGCACGCGCGAGCACGTGCAGCAGCGACTCGCTGCCGCGGATGCGAGCTTCGTCATAGTCGCGGCGGCCGACGGGCGCGAACATGCAGGGCAGGGAGACCTCGGTGCTGGTGCCGCAGGCCCTGACATCGCTGAAGTTGATCACCGGCAGTTGCGCCAGCTGCGGCGTTGTCTGGCGCGCGTAGCCACTGAGCCCCCAGTTGGCGGCGCGGGCCGTTTCGCCGACCACGAGCACGACCAGACGCGGTTTGCTGCGGGCCACCCAGCTCGGGCCCGGCGCCGCGTCCAGGCCGATCACCTGGCGCGGCTTGGCCGCGCCGCGTGCATCGGCGGCCAGCACGCTGCCCAGCGACCACAGGGTGTTCAGCGGCGTCACCAGGTAGCGCACTTCCTTGTGGTTGCGCGACATCGAGGCGAAGGGCTGAAACTGCCACATCAGCGCGATCGCGAACAGCACGGCGGAACCGGCCAGCAGCGCTGCGCGGGTGCGCCAGCGCCGCCGCCAGGGCGGCACTTCGATGCGTGCGAAGACCAGCAGCGCAATCGGCAACAGCGCATACAGCGCAACGTCCAGCGCCAGCCGCCACGTCAGCAATTCGCGCGTTTCTGCGACGTCGGTGCGCAGGGTGTTGCGCACCATCGACGGGTCGATGACGATGCCGTAGGCCTGCATGTAGTGCATCGCCAGAACACCGACGAGCGTCAGCAGCGCCAGCAGCGGCTTGATGGTGCGGCGTGTGCTGACCAGGCCCAGCAGCAGCGCTTGCAGCGCCACCAGCATCAGTGCCAGCCCGCCCAGGAAGGCGGCGTTGGCCAGCGCATCTGGCGCCTGCGAGCGCAATGCCGCTGCGAAAAACGGGCGATTCAGTGCCAGCGCCCAGAACAGACTGGCGACGAGGATCAGCTGGTCGGTGGTGATCGAAGGGCGCGACGGCGAGGAGGCGGGGCGCGGTGCCGGTATTGCGGGACATGGACTTCCAACTGTGACGTTGGCACCTGAAGATCGGCTGAAGCCCCGGCGCGCAGGCGGCCAATGCTACTGTTGGCGCCCATGCGCTTGCTGCTGATCGAAGACGATCCGATCCTGGGCGAAGGCCTGCGTGACTTTTTGCGCGCCGACGGACATCGTGTCGACTGGTGCAAGCGCCTGGCCGAGACCCGCGC
Organism: uncultured beta proteobacterium; assembly: GCA_963706685.1. GTDB lineage: Bacteria > Pseudomonadota > Gammaproteobacteria > Burkholderiales > Burkholderiaceae_C > CADEEN01. The sequence continues at coordinate 703,579 of CAVPMY010000005.1, read as the reverse complement.
GCTTCGCGACGAACCCTATGACGCCTTGCTCGTCGATTGGCAGTTGCCCGACGGCTCCGGCGTCGACTGGTTGAGCGCGCGCCGCACGCAGGGTGACAGCACGCCGGCGCTGGTCTTGACGGCCCGCGACCGATTGAGTGACCGCATCAGCGGCCTCGACGCCGGCGCCGACGACTACCTTGTCAAACCGTTTGCGCCCGAAGAGCTGGCGGCACGGCTGCGCGCGGTGAGCCGGCGCAGCGGCGCCGGCACCGCGCAGGCGCGCAAGATGTTCGGCGACGTCGCGGTCGATCTGGCGGCGCGCACGGCCAGCCTGGGCGACTTGCGCGTCGAGCTGACGGCGCGCGAGTGGGCCGTGCTCGAAGCCCTGGTGCTGCGCGCCGGGCGCATCGTGCCCAAGGCAGAGCTGGAAAGACTCGTCCTCGGCTTCGAAAGCGTGGTGGCGAGCAATTCGCTCGAAGTGCACATCTCGGCGTTGCGACGCAAGCTCGGCCGTGACCTGATCGATACCGTGCGCGGCTTGGGATATCGCGTGGAGGTCAAACCGCCGTGAGTCGAGTGCCCTCGATCCGCAGCCGCCTGGCCAATGCCCTGTTGATCTGGTCCGTGATCTGGAGCCTGGGGGTGGCCGTGGCCGTGGGCCTGGGCGCGCAGCACGAGGTTGACGAATTGCTCGACGAAGCCATGCAGTCGACGGCGGCCATCTTGGGGCCCGCGCTGGCGGTGAGCGGTGATGCCGCGTTGGTGATGCCGGCCCCGGACGATGGAGATTTCGCCTGGCAACTCGTGGCTGCCGACGGCAGCGTGCTGCGCCGCTCAGCCAATGCGCCGGTGGATGCGCTTTGGCGCACGGCCACGGCCGGCTTCAGCAGCGCTGCCGGCTGGCGCGTTCACGGCAGCGCCCAGGTCGGTGGCCGCATGCTCTATCTGGCGCACGCGCAGCGCGAGCGCCATGAGACGCAGCTCGAAGTGATGGTCAGCGCAGTGCTCGCCGCATTGTCGATCGGCCTGTTGGGTCATCTGTGGTTGCGCGCCCGTGTGCGCCAGGAATTGCTGCCGCTGGAGCGTCTCAGCCAGCGCCTGGCCCAGCATGACCCGTTGGATTCCGCACAAGCGCTTGGCGTCGCCGAGCGCGCCGAGCTGGCGCCGGTGCACGATGCGCTCGATCTGCTCGGCCAGCGGCTGGCACAACGCGTGGCGCATGAGCGCATGGTGGCGGCGCATGCCGCGCACGCGCTGCGCACACCGCTGGCAGGCATGGATGCACAGCTCGCCGTGGCGCTGCGCGAAAGCACCCCGGAAGCACGGCCACGGCTGCAGCGCGTGCGTGACGCGTCGGTGCGCCTGCAACGCGTGGTGCGCTCATTGCTCGATCTGTTTCGCATCGGCGCTGAAGTGCAGCGGCAGCGCGTCAATGTCAAGGCGCTGCTCGCGCACCTGCCGCTGCTGGGCCTGGAGGTGGTGGTGGACGACCACGCGCAGGTCGATGCCGACCCCGACCTGCTCGCTGCCGCGTTGCTCAACCTGCTCGACAACTCAGTGCTTCACGGCGCGCGGCGGGCCACCCTCAGCGTGCGGGCGCCCGATCGCCTGCTGTTGCGCGACGATGGCCACGGTGCCGAGCCGCAACGCCTGGCGCAACTGCGCGATGCGCTGCGGGCGCAGACCTATGAGGGCCAGACCGGGTTGGGCCTGATGCTCGCCGACTTGGTGGCGCGCGCGCATGGCGGGTGCTTGCGCCTGCCCGACCTGTCCGATCTGCCCGTTGCGCCCCAAGGGTCGCTGAGTCTGAGCGGCTTTGCTGCCGAGCTGGTGCTCACGGCCGAGGCGGCGCGCGGCTGAGCCCCGCAAGCAGGGGCCCGGTTCGTCGAGCCACCATGCCTGCGGGATGGCGTGACGGACTGCGGATGCGCACGATGGCACGGAATCGATCCAGGGAGCGTTGACATGTCGACCCCGAACCTACCCAAGGGCCCTCAGCCGTTTCAGCCGATGAATCTGCGTGACAGCACGGTTGCGCTGGCGCGGCTCAACGAGCAGTTGCTGCAACTCACCACCAAGCTCGAGTACCTGCGCTTGCTGGTCAAGCTCGGGGTGAAATAGGCCCACGCCCGGAGCTGATCTTGCGGCTTGGGGTACTAGCCCCCGGGTGCAAAGGGTTTGCCCAATGACGCGGGCATGTTGGCCTTGATCCACGCCGCGTTGCTCGAGATCAGCACCAGCACGACGATCGTCGCCACGTAGGGCAGGGCGACGAGCAACTGGCTCGGTACCTGCACGCCCTGGCCCTGCAGGTGGAACTGCAGCATCGTCACGCCGCCGAACAGGTAGGCGCCGAGCAGCACGCGGATCGGGCGCCAGGTGGCGAAGGTGGTCAGCGCCAGCGCGATCCAGCCGCGGCCTGCCACCATGCCTTCGACCCACAGCGGCGTGTAGACCGTCGACAGGTAGGCCCCGGCCACGCCGCACAGGGCGCCGCCGGCGACCACCGCGGCCAGGCGGATCAGCCGCACCGGGTAGCCGAGCGCATGCGCGGACTCGGGCGACTCGCCGACCGCACGCAGGATCAGGCCGCTGCGGCTCTTGTTGAGCCACCACATCAGGAACACCGTCAGCGCTATCGCCACCCAGACCATCGGGTGCTGCTTGAACAGCGCCGGGCCGATGAAGGGAATGTCCGACAGCAGCGGAATGTCGTACTGCGCACGTTCGCTCAGGCGCTCGCGCGTGTAGGGCTGGCCGATGAAGGCCGAGAAGCCGACGCCGAACAGCGACAGCGCCAGGCCGGTGGCGTACTGGTTGGTGTTGAGCCAGATGACGAGCAGGCCGAAGACCGACGCCAGCAGCGCGCCGGCCGCCGCGCCTGCCGCGAACGCCACCAGATCGCTGCCCGAGTGCACCGCGGCGGCGTAGCCGACGACGGCGGCGACGAGCATCGTGCCCTCGGCGCCGAGGTTGACGACGCCGGCGCGTTCGTTGATCAGCAGGCCGAGCGCGGCGATCGCCAGCACGGTGCCGGCGTTGAGCGTGGCCGCGATGAGCAGGGCGATCTCGGTCATGCTGTCGCTCCGGCCGCGCGGCGCGCGGACTTCCAGCGCAATCGGTAGTGGATCAAGGTGTCGGCTGCCAACAGCGAAAACAGCAGCAGCCCCTGGAACACGCCGGTGATCGATTTCGGCAACTGCATGCGCGACTGCGCGAGTTCGCCGCCGATGTAGAACATGCTCATCAGCACCGCCGAGAAGACGATGCCGATCGGGTGCAGGCGGCCGACGAAGGCGACGATGATGGCCGCGAAGCCGTAGCCGACCGGCACATACGGCGTGAGCTGGCCCAGCGGGCCGGTGGCCTCGAGCGCGCCGGCCAGGCCGGCCAGGCCGCCCGAGGTCAGCAGCGCGGTCCACAAGCGCCGTGCGCGACGAGAAGCCGGCGTAGCGTGCCGCGGCGCCGGCCTGTCCACCGACCAGAGCCTGAAAGCCGCGGAACAGGCGGAACAGGAAGACCGTCATGCCGGCCACCGCGACCAGCGCGATGACGATGCCGATGTTGACGCGCAGGCCCTCGAACAAGCGCGGTACCTTGGTCGGGTTGGCGAAGGTCACCGATCTGCGGAAAGTTGTAGCCCGCCGGGTCCTTCCATGGCCCGTAGACGAGGTAGCGACAGCAGCATCTCGGCCACGTAGACCAGCATCAGGCTGACGAGAATCTCGTTGGCGTTGAAGCGGTCGCGCAAGCAGCGCGGTGATCGCCGCCCACAGCATGCCGCCGACGATGCCGGCGACGAGGATCGACGATGACGATGGCGCGCGGCGAATCCGGCGTGGCGTGCATGGCGATGCCGCCGGCAAAGACCGCGCCGAGGATGTACTGCCCTTCGGCGCCGATGTTCCAGACGTTGGCGCGAAAGCACAGCGCCAGTCCGAGTGCGATCAGCATCAGCGGCGTCGCCTTGATGCCGATCTCGCTCCAGGCGTAGGCGCTCTTGATCGGCTCGCCAGAAGAACATGCGCAGGCCGAGCACCGGGTCCTTGCCGAGCAGCACGAACAGCAGCACGCCGATGGCCACCGTGACCGCCAGCGCGATCAGCGGCGAGGTGACGACGAACAGCTTCGACGGCGCGGGCCGCGATTCAAGCCTGAGCATGCTGCGCCTCCGTGGATGCCGACGTCGCCGTGGGGTCTGCGGGCCCGTCATCGAAGATGCCGGCCATCCACTGGCCGATCAGCTCGACCGTGGCGTCGCGCGTGGCGATCGACGGCGAGCAGAGCGCCGCGGGCGATGACGACCAGGCGATCGGAGAGTTCGAACAGTTCGTCGAGTTCTTCGCTGACGACGAGCACCGCGCAGCCGGCATCGCGCAGCGCCAGCAGCTCGCCGCGGATCTGCGCCGCGGCGCCGACGTCGACGCCCCAGGTCGGCTGGGCGACGATCAGCACCTTCGGATCGGCGTCGATCTCGCGGCCGACGATGAACTTCTGCAGGTTGCCGCCCGACAGGCTCTTCGCCGCGCGCGTCGGGTCCGCCGGCCTTGACCTTGAAGCGCTCGATGAGCCTGGCGGCGAGTTCGCGCGTCGCGCCGACGTCGATCCAGCCGAAGCGCATTGACCGTTTCGCGCCGCGTCAGCAGCGTGTTCGCGGCCAGCGACTGCAACGGTACCGCGCCGCGACCCAGTCGCTCCTCGGGCACGAAGTGCAGGCCCTGCTGTCGTCGCTTGCGACGGGCTGGCGCGGGCAATGTCGTTGCCGAACAGCGCGAGGCTGCCCGGCGCGCAGCGCGCGGTCCTCGCCCGACAACGCGGCCAGCAATTCCTGCTGGCCGTTGCCCGAGACGCCGGCGACGCCGAGCACCTCGCCGGCGCGCAGCGCCAGCGACATGCCGCGCAACGGCACGCCATAGGGACTGTCGGGCTCGAGGCTCAGCTTCTTCAGCTCCAGCGCAACGACACCGAGCGTCGCTTCGCGGTGCACCAGTTGCGGCGGCTCGGCGCCGATCATCAGCCGCGACAGCGAGGCGTTGGATCTCGTTGCGCGGATCGACGCTGCCGGTGACCTTGCCGCCGCGCAGCACCGTGCAGGCGCTGGCACAGTTCGCGGATCTCGTCGAGCTTGTGGCTGATGTAGAGGATCGAGCAGCCTTCCTGCGCCAGTTGGCGCAGCGTCAGGAACAGCGTCTGCACCGCCAGCGGCGTCAGCACCGAGGTCGGCTCGTCGAGGATCAGCAGCTTGGGCTCGGCCAGCAGCGCGCGGACGATCTCGACACGCTGACGTTCGCCGACCGACAGGCTGTGCACCGGGCGCGAGGCGTCGACCTGCAGGCCGTAGACGCCGGCCTTCTCCTTCATCCGCTCGGTCACCTGGGTCAGCGTCTCGCCGGTGTCGAGGCCGAGCCACACGTTCTCGGCCGCGGTCAGCGTGTCGAACAGGCTGAAGTGCTGGAACACCATCGCGATGCCATGCGCCTTGGCCTCGTGCGGGTTGCGGATCGTCACCGGCTGGCCGTCGACGGCGATGCGGCCCGCGTCGGGTTGCACGGCGCCGAAGACGATCTTCATCAGCGTGCTCTTGCCGGCGCCGTTCTCGCCGAGCATGGCGTGGATCTCGCCGGGCTGCACGGCGAGGCTGACGTCGTCGTTGGCCTTGACGGCCGGGTACTGCTTGCTGATGTGCTTCAGTTCGAGCCGCGGTGCAGCCATGGGTTATCCCTTCAATGGCCGCCGACGAAGATGAACTTGTAGAGAAAGATCGCGCCGATGATCCAGACCATGTAGTGCACCTCGCGCGCCTTGCCGGTCAGCAGCTTCAGCAGGCCGTAGGTGATGAAGCCGAAGGCCAGGCCGTTGGCGATGGAATACGTGAAGGGCATCATCAATGCCGTCACGGCGGCCGGGATGACTTCGGTCGAGTCGTCCCACTCCAGCTCGGTCAGGTCGCGCAGCATCAGGCAGGCGACGAACAACAGCGCCGGCGCCGTCGCATAGGCCGGCACCGAGCCGGCCAGCGGCGAGATGAACAGGCACAGCAGGAACAGCACCGCCACCGTCACGGCGGTCAGGCCGGTGCGGCCGCCGGCCTGCACGCCCGAGGCGCTTTCGATGTAGGCCGTGGTGCTCGACGTGCCGAGCAGCGAGCCGGCGAAGATCGCGCCCGAGTCGGCGAGCAGGGCCTTGTTCATGCGGTCCATCTTGCCCGGCACCAGCAGGCCGGCGCGCTTGGCCACGCCCATCAGCGTGCCGGTGGCGTCGAACAGCTCGACCAGGAAGAACACCAGCACGACGTTGAGGATGCCGACCGAGAACGCGCCGGCGATGTCGAGCTTGAACGAAGCGTCGGCTCGATCGACGGCGGCGCCGAGAAGACGCCGGCGAAGGTGTTGCCGCCGAAGTAGAACGACAGCACCGTGACCAGCAGGATGCCGATCAGGATCGCGCCGCGGACCTTCAACTTGTCGAGCGCGACGATGGCGAAGAAGCCGATCGCCGCCAGCACCACCGAGGGCTGGTGCAGGTCGCCCAGCGTGACGTAGGTGGCCTTGCTTGCAGCGACGATGCCGGCACTCTTCGAGCGCGATGATCGCCAGGAACATGCCGATACCCACCGTGATGGCGACGCGCAGCGAATGCGGAATGCCCTTGATGATCTGCTCGCGCAAGCCCGATCAGCGTGACCAGCAGGAACAGGCAGCCCGAGATGAACACCGCGCCGAGCGCCGTCTGCCAGGTGAAGCCCATGCCGAGCACGACGACATAGGCGAAGTAGGCGTTCAGGCCCATGCCGGGCGCCAGCGCGATCGGGTAGTTGGCGTACAGCGCCCATGATCGTCGTGCCCAGCGCCGCGATCAGGCAGGTGGCGACGAACACCGCGCCCTTGGGCATGCCGGCGTCGCCGAGGATCGACGGGTTGACGAAGATGATGTAGGCCATCGTCAGGAATGTCGTCAGGCCGGCCACCAGTTCGGTGCGCACGTTGCTGCCATGCTCGGTGAGCTTGAAATAGCGGTCGAGAAATCCGCCGCTGCCGGGCAGGGCTGGGGTCGTGGTGTCTGTGGTCATGTCGTCTCCAGGGTTCGTTGTGGCGCGGCGTTCAGGCGCCGGGGCGTTGGTACAGCTTGCGGCCGGCGACCCAGGTCGCGACCAGGTTGCGCTCGTCGCCGAGCGTCATCCAGGCGAACACGCGTTCATGCAGATCGCGCACCTGTGCATCGCGGTGCTGTGCCACCGGGCCTACGGCCCAGTCCCACACCGTCACGTCGGCCAGCGTGCCGGGCTCGAAGCTGCCGATCTCGTGTTCGAGGTCGCAGCGCCCGCGCCGCGCCGCGCGTGGCCGCGTGCAGCGCCTTCCAGGCCGTCAGGCGCACGCCGCGCAGCGCCTGCACCTTGTAGGCGTCGGCCAGCGTGCGCAGCATCGACAGGCGGTGCCGCCGCCGACGTCGCTGGCCAGCGCTGACCGGCGCGCCGGCGTCTTGCAGCGCGCGTCCAGCCGAACAGGCCGCTGCCGAGGAACAGGTTCGAGCTCGGGCAGTGCGCGATCTGCGCGCCGCTGTCGCGCAGCAGCGCGCGGTCGTCGGCGTCGAGCCAGACGCCGTGCGCCAGCACCGCGCGCCGGTTGAGCAGGCCGTGCTGGCGGTAGACGTCGAGGTAGCTGCGCGCGCGCGGGAACAGCTCGGCCACCCAGCGCACCTCGTCGCGGTTCTCGGCCACATGGGTCTGCATGTACAGGCCCGGGTGGGCCGCCAGCAGCGCGCCGGCCATCGTCGAGCTGCTCGGGCGTGCTGGTCGGCGCGAAGCGCACCGTCACTGCATAGGCCAGGCGGCCGCGGCCGTGCCAGCGCGCGATCAGATCGCTGCAGTCGCGCTCGGCCTGCGCGACGTCGTCGCGCAGGCCGTCGGGGGCGTGGCGGTCCATCAGCACCTTGCCGGCGATGAGCCGCATGCCGCGCTCGCTGGCGGCGTCGAACAGTGCGTCGACCGAGACCTTGTGCACGGTCGGGAAGACCACCGCCGAGGTCGTGCCGTGGGCCAGCAGCGCGTCGAGAAAACGCGCCGAGCCCTGCGCCGCCGACCGCCGGGTCGGCAAAGCGCATCTCGGCCGGGAAGGTGTAGGTGTTGAGCCAGTCGAGCAGCTGCGCGCCGTAGCTGGCGATCACGTCGAGCTGCGGGCTGTGCACATGGGTGTCGATGAAGCCCGGCAGTGACCAGGCGGCCGCGTGTGATCGTGCTGCGCTGCCAGCCGGCGTCGGGCTCGGTCGGCGCTGCGCGCCGACGATGCGCCCGTTGTCGATCAGCAGCCAATGGTCGGCGTCATGACGCGCACCTTGGACGACAGCGTGCCGCCGAAGCCGGGGTCGGCGGTGAAGTCGAGCAGGTCGCCGCGGATGGCGAGTTTGGTCTGCTGCTGGCTCATGATGTCTTGCGCCTCGTCGGCAGCGCGTGGCTGGCCAGCGTGCGTGCCACGTCGCGCACCTGCTCGCGCAGCCAGCGCGCCGGCGGCGCTCGCATGCGTCACGCTCATGCCACAGCTGGTAGTAGGTCAGCGGCGGAAACGCGACCGGGCAGCGCACGATGCGCACCGGCAGCGCATCGACATAGCGTGTGCAGAACAGCCGCCCGGTGGTCAGCACCAGCGTGCGTCTGCGCCAGCATCAGCGGGATCAGCCCGAAGTGCGGGCTGCGCACCACGATCTGGCGCTCCAGACCCTGGCTCGCCAGGTGCTCGTCGATGACGCCGCGCGCGCCGGCGTGCAACGGCGTCGGCGCCACATGCTCGCCGGCCAGGTAGCGCGCCTCGTTCCAGCCGCGCGGGTTGCGCGGCGGCCGGGTGGTCGTCGCCGACCAGGCAGACGATCTCGTCGGTGAACAGGCGGCCGAGGTGCAGCTCGCCCGGCGGCTCGAGCCAGTTGCCGATGACCAGATCGACCTCGCCGCGGGCCAGGCTCGCTGCGGTAGTCGTAGTCCGCCGACAGCGGCATGCAGCTCGATGCGTGCGTTGGGCGCACGCGCTTGCAGTCGCGCCACCAGCTCGGGCAGGAACAGCGGGTCGAGGTAGTCGCTGGCGGCGATGCGGAACGTGGCGCGTGGCCGTGCGCTGGCGTCGAAGGCGCGCGCGGCGCGTGCGCTCGCCGAACAGGCGTTCGGCCTCGCGCAGCAGCGTTGCCGCCGGTTCGACCAGCGACAGCGCGGTGGCGGTCGGCGCCAGGCCGGTGCCGGAGCGCACCAGCAACGCGTCGCCGGTCAGCGCGCGCAGCCGCTTCAGCTGCGCGCTGACGGCGGGCTGCGTGCTGGCGAGCTTGAGTGCGGCGCGCGAGACGCTGCGTTCGGTGATCACGGTGTGCAAGACCCTGACGAGATGAAGGTCGATCTTGTCGAAGTCGCAGCGCGTTCGGACATACGCGCTCCCGCATACACGGATATCAGGTCTATCGTATGGACATATGGCGGCTGCGGCGTATGGTTCGGGTATGTCCCAGGTCAACACTCCCATCCTCGGCGAACGGCGGCTGCGTCGAGCGGCCGATCCGCTTCTTCCACCGCGGCCGCATCGTCGAGGTGACCGGCGCCGACGCCACGCGCACGCGTGCTCGACTGGCTGCGCGAGGACGCGCGCTGCACCGGCACCAAGGAAGGCTGCGCCGAGGGCGACTGCGGCGCCTGCACGGTGCTGGTGGGCGAGCGCAGCGGTGCAGAGGCAGTGACACTGGAAGACCGTCAACGCCTGCATCCAGTTCCTGCCGACGCTGGACGGCAAGGCGCTGCTCACGGTCGAGGACCTGAAGCCGGCCGACGGCGGCAGCGCTGCACCCGGTGCAGCAGGCGATGGTCGAGTGCCACGGCTCGCAATGCGGCTTCTGCACGCCGGGCTTCGTGATGTCGATGGTCGGCATGCTACGAGCGCCAGCGCGCATGCCGGCACCACGCCGACGCGCCAGCAACTGGCCGACGACCTGTCGGGCAACCTGTGCCGCTGCACCGGCTACCGGCCGATCCTCGACGCCGGGCAGCGCATGTTCGAGCTGCCGGCGGTGCGCGCTCGACACCGCCGCCGATCGCGCGCGGCTGCTGCGAGCAGCTCGCCGCCGACCCGCCGCTGGCCTACACCGACGCGCAGGGCGCGCGCTGTTATGCGCCGCGCACGGCGGCAGCGCTGGCGGCGCTGCGCGAGCGCAGCCCGAGGCGCGGCTGCTGGCCGGCTGCACCGACATCGGCCTGTGGGTCAACAAGCAGTTCGCGCGCTGCGGCGACCTGATCTACCTCGGCGAGGTGGCCGAGCTGTCGCGCATCGAATCGCGCGCCGACGGCACGCTGCGCATCGGCGCCGGCGCCACGCTCGAAGACGCCTGGGCGCGCGCTGGCCGCAGCGCCATCCCGAACTGCACCGAGATGTGGCTGCGCTTCGCCGTCGCCGCCGGTGCGCCATGCCGGCACGATGGGCGGCAACGTCGCCAACGGCTCGCCGATCGGCGACAGCGCGCCGGTGCTGATGGCGCTCGGCGCCACGCTGGTGCTGCGCCGCGGTGCGCGCGAGCGCGCGCATGGCGCTCGATGACTTCTACCTCGACTACATGAAGAACGCGCTGCGAGCCCGGCGAGTTCGTGCGGGCGATCGAGGTGCCGCTGCCGGCGCTCACGCGCGCTGCGCGCCTACAAGATGTCGCAAGCGCTTCGACTGCGACATCTCGGCGCTGGCCTGCGGTCTGGCGATCGCGCTCGACGGCAGGGCACCGTCAGCGCGGCGCGCCTGGCCTTCGGCGGCATGGCCGCGGTCGTCAAGCGCGCGGCGCAGGCCGAGGCGGCGGTGGTCGGCCAGCCCTGGAACGAAGCCACTGCCGGCGCCGCCGCTGCAGCGCTGGCGAGCGACTTCACGCCGCTGACCGACATGCGCGCCAGCGCCGGCTACCGCCAGCGCACGGCCGCGCAACCTGCTGCGCCGCTTCTGGCTGGAGACGCGGCCGAGTCACCAATGTCAGCTGTCGCAAATCGTCGTGTCTGCGCGCGGGAGACCACGGCATGAACAAACAAGCCGAACCCTTCATGGTCGATGCCTCACCGCCAGCGTCGGCCGCGAGCCGCTGCGCACGAATCGGCGCACCTGCATGTGGCCGGCGAGGCGACCTACATCGACGACATCCGCGAACTCGCCGGCACCCTGCATGCCGCGCTCGGCCTGTCGCCGGTCGCCCATGGCAAGCTGCTGGCGATCGATCTCGACGCGATTGCGCGCGCTGCCGGGTGTGGGCGCCGTCTACACCGCAGCCGACATCCCGGGCGTCAACGACTGCGGCCCGATCGTGCAGGCGACGATCCGATCCTGGCCGACGGCGTCGTGCACTACCTCGGCCAGCCGATGTTCGCGGTGATTGCCGCCGACCGCCGCGTCGGCGCGCCGCGTCGCCGCGCGGGCCAAGGAGTTCGTCACGCTCGAGCCGCTGCCGGCGCTGCTGACGGCGCGCGAGGCCCATGCCGCGAAGTCGTATGTGGTGCCGCCGATGCACCTGGCGCGCGGCGATGCACGCCGCGCGCTCGAAGCCGCGCCGCACCGCTTCAAGGATTCGCTGTCGGTGGGCGGCCAGGAGCAGTTCTACCTCGAAGGCCAGATCTCCTACGCGATCCCGCTCGAAGACGACGACGATGCTGGTGCATTGCTCGACCCAGCATCCCGAGCGAGATGCAGCATGTGGTCGCGCACGCGCTCGGACTGCGCGCGAACCAGGTGCATGGTGGAATGCCGGCGCATGGGCGGCGGCTTCGGCGGCAAGGAATCGCAATCGGCGCTGTTTGCCTGCGTCGCCGCGCTCGCGGCGAGGCAGCTCGACCGCCCGGTCAAGCTGCGCCTCGATCGCGACGACGACTTCATGATCACCGGCGCGCCGCCACGGCTTCGAGTACGACTTCGACGTCGGCTACGACGACGACGGCCGCGTGCTCGGCGTCGAGATTGATCTGATCGCCAACGCCGGCTTCTCGGCCGACCTCTCCCCGCCGGTGATGACACGCGCGATCTGCCACTTCGACAACGCCTACTGGCTGCCGCATGTGTCGATGCACGGCTGGTGCGCGCGCACCAACACGCAGAGCAACACCGCGTTTCGCGGCTTCGGCGGGCCGCAGGGTGCGATCGCGATCGAGTTCATCATCGACAGCATCGCGCGCGGCTCGGCAAGGACCCGCTCGACGTGCGGCGCGCCAACTACTACGGCGTCGGCTGAATGCAACGTCACGCCGTACCAGCAGAAGGTGGAAGACAACGTCCTCGAGCCGCTGACCGAGCAGCTGGCAAAGACCAGCGGCTACCGCGAGCGCCGCGCCGAGATCGCGGCCTTCAACGCGAAGAGCCCGGTGCTGAAGCGCGGCATCGCGTTCACGCCGGTCAAGTTCGGCATCTCGTTCAACGTCAACCACTTCAACCAGGCCGGCGCGCTGGTGCATGTCTACACCGACGGCTCGGTGCTGGTGAACCACGGCGGCACCGAGATGGGCCAGGGCGTCAACACCAAGGTGGCGCAGGTGGTGGCGCACGAGCTGGGCATCCCGCTGGCGTCGGTGCGCTGCACCGCCACCGACACGCAGCAAGGTGGCCAACACCTCGGCCACCGCCGCCTCCACCGGCGCCGACCTGAACGGCAAGGCGGCGCAGGACGCGGCGCGCAAGATCCGCGCGCGGCTCGATGCGCTTGCCGCCGAGCGCGGCCTGACCGAGGCGCCCTTCGCCGAACTCGTCCAGGCCGCCTACGTGGCACGCGTGCAGTTGTGGAGCGACGGCTTCTACGCCACGCCCGGCCTGTCATGGAACCGCGAGACGATGACCGGCAAACCGTTCTTCTATTTCGCCTACGGCGCTGCGGTCAGCGAGGTCATCGTCGACACGCTGACCGGCGAGCACAAGCTGCTCGCGCGCCGATCTGCTGCACGACGTCGGCAGCTCGCTCAATCCCGCCATCGACATCGGCCAGGTCGAGGGCGCCTACATCCAGGGCTATGGCTGGCTGACGATGGAAGAGCTGGTCTGGCACCCGAAGAGCGGCGCGCTGCTGACGCATGCGCCGAGCACCTACAAGATTCCCGTGCGCCAACGACGCGCCGGTGCGCTTTCCACACCGCGCTGTTCGACGCGCCGAACCCGGCCGACACGCATCCACCGCAGCAAGGCCGTCGGCGAGCCGCCGCTGCTGTTGCCGTTCTCGGCGCTGCTGGCGATCCGCGATGCGGTGTCGGCGCTGGGCGAGCACAAGGTCGACCCGCCGCTGCGCGCGCCGGCGACGCCGGAGGCGGTGCTCGATGCCGTGGAGGCGGTGCGCGCGGCAGGCTGATTCAGCGCCTGGTTGCCACCAGCGGCTTGACGCCGACTGCGAAGTCGGCCTCGGTGAGCCGTCGCCGCGCCCGATCGTCCGTCGCCAGCGGTGCGACCTCGCGCAACGAGTCATGGCAGCGCCCCACCAGCGCCTGGTAGACCCGCGTGCCGTCGTGCTTCCACGCCATCTCCTGTTCGCTGAGTTCGCGCATCACCTTGCCCGGTACGCCGGCCACCAGCGTGCGCGGTGGGATCTTCATGCCGGCGCGAACGAAGGCCGATGCAGCGACGATCGCGTGTTCGCCGATCTCGGCTTCATCCATCACCACGGCGTTCATGCCCACCAGTGCGCCGCGGCGCACGATGCAGCCATGCAGGACCGCGCCGTGGCCGATGTGGCCGTCGATCTCGACGACGGTGTCGGCGCCTGGAAAGCCGTGCAGCGTGCAGTTGTCCTGCACGTTGCTGCCGGCGTCGAGCACCAGGCGGCCGAAATCGCCGCGCAGGCTGGCACAGGGGCCGACGTAGACGCCGGGGCCGATCCAGACGTCGCCGATCAGCACCGCACTCGGATGCACATGGGCGCTCGGGTCCACGACGGGCACCAGGCCGTCGATCGAGTAGCAGGGCATGGGGTCTTGCGGTTGACGATGAACAGGCGGACCATCGTATGATCGACCGACCGGTCGGTCAATGAATGGATGGCATGTCGAACGACAACGCTCTGCTGCTCGTCGCCACGCACGGTGCGGTGCGCGTGCTGACGCTGAATCGCCCGGCGGCACTCAACAGCTTTACCGCGCAGATGAATGTCGAATTGCGCTCCGCGCTCGAAGATGCGGCCGCCGATGCCGCGGTGCGCGCGCTGGTGATCACAGGCGCCGGCCGCGGTTTCTGTGCTGGGCAGGATTTGAACGATCCGGCGATGGTGGGCGATGGTTCTTCGGCGCCCGACGTCGGCGCCATCGTCGAGAAGTTCTACAAGCCGCTGGCGCTGCGCATCCGCTCGATGCCGGTGCCGGTGATCGCCGCGGTCAATGGTGTCGCCGCCGGCGCCGGCGCGAACTTTGCGCTGGGCTGCGATCTCGTCGTCGCCGCCAGGTCGGCGAGCTTCATCCAGGCCTTCTCGAAGATCGCGCTGATCCCCGATTGCGGCGGCACCTGGCTGCTGCCGCGCCTGGTCGGCCGTGCGCGCGCGATCGCGCTGGCAATGACGGGCGACAAGCTGCCGGCCGAAGAGGCGCAGCGCATCGGCCTGATCTGGCAATGTGTCGACGACGCGGCGCTGATGGACAGCGCGCTGGCGCTGGCCAACAAGCTGGCGGCCATGCCGAGCAAGGCGCTGGCCGAAACGCGGCGCGCCATCGACGATGCGAGCGGTCTGGATTACGCCGCGGCGCTGTCGATGGAGGCCGAGCGCCAGGGCGCTCTGGGCCGCGCGAACGATGCCCGCGAAGGCATCTCGGCGTTCGTCGACAAGCGCGCGCCGAAGTTCACGGACCGGTGACGGCGGCGATGAATCCGCAGCAGATCGCCGAGGCCAGCCGCGATGCGATGTGGGCCAATGACCGGGCCTCCCAGGCGCTCGGTATGCACGTTGCAGCCATCGGGCCCGGCAACGCCACGCTGACGATGACGGTGCGCGAGGACATGCTCAACGGCCACGACCTGTGCCATGGCGGCTTGATCGCCACGCTGGCCGACAGCGCGTTTGCGTTTGCCTGCAACGCCTACAACGAGCTCACCGTGGCCAGCGGGTTCGACATTCATCTGATGGGCAGCGCCCGCCTCGGTGACATGCTGACCGCATCGGCCACCGAACTGAGCAGGGGCGGCCGCACCGGCGTCTACGACATCGAGGTCAGCAATCAGCGTGGCGAGGCAATCGCCGCGTTTCGCGGACGCTCGTACACGGTGAAGGGCAAGCCGCTCGTGGAAGGCCTTGCGGTGGGCAAACAGGCATGAAGCGGCACCCTGACGCCAGCGAACTCGAGCCGATCGAGCGCGCCAGCCGCGACGAGTTGCAGGCGCTGCAACTGCAACGCCTGCAGTGGACGCTGGCCCATGCGTACAACAACGTGCCGCACTACAAGCAGGCCTTCGATGCCAAGGGCGTGCATCCGGCGGACTGCCGGTCGCTCGCCGACATTGCCAAGTTTCCGTTCACAGCAAAAGCCGACCTGCGCGCGAACTACCCCTTCGGCATGTTCGCCGTGCCTCGCGATCAGGTGGTGCGGGTGCACGCATCGTCGGGCACCACGGGCAAACCGACGGTCGTGGGCTACACGCAGGGTGACATCGACCGTTGGGCCGATCTCGTCGCGCGTTCGATCCGCGCCTCGGGCGGGCGCGCCGGCGACATCGTGCATGTGGCCTACGGCTACGGCCTGTTCACCGGCGGCCTGGGCGCGCACTACGGCGCCGAAAAACTCGGCTGCACGGTGATCCCGATGTCCGGCGGCCAGACCGAGAAGCAGGTGCAGCTGATCCGCGATTTCGAGCCCGACATCATCATGGTCACGCCGAGCTACATGCAGGTCATCATCGAAGAGTTCGAACGCCAGGGCATCGATCCCGAAATCGATGAGCATCAAGGTCGGCATCTTCGGCGCCGAGCCGTGGACCGAGGCGATGCGCGCCGACATCGAGGCGCGGCGCCGGCATCGACGCGGTCGACATCTACGGTCTGTCCGAAGTCATGGGCCCCGGCGTGGCCAACGAATGCATCGAGACCAAGGACGGCCCGGTGATCTGGGAAGACCATTTCTATCCCGAGATCATCGACCCGCGAGACCGGCGAGGTGCTGCCCGACGGCGAAGAAGGCGAACTCGTCTTCACGACGCTGACCAAGGAGGCGCTGCCGGTGATCCGCTACCGCACGCGCGACCTGACGCGCCTGCTGCCGCCGACCGCGCGCAGCATGCGCCGCATGGGCAAGATCGTCGGCCGCAGCGACGACATGCTGATCATCCGCGGCGTCAATGTCTTCCCGACGCAGATCGAGGAACTGGTGCTGCAGCACGGACAGTTGTCCGGCCAGTACCAGCTGGTCGTGACGCGGCAGGGGCCGCTCGACGAAGTGCAGGTGCTGTGCGAGTTGATGCCGAGCCCATGTCGGCGCCGAACGGGCGCAGGTTGCCGGCACGCTGCAGCACCGCATCAAGACCTTGATCGGCGTCAGCGCCACGGTCAGCGTCGGCGCCCCGGAATCGATCGAACGCACGCTGGTCGGCAAGGCGCGGCGCGTGATTGACAAAAGACCCAAGTAAGGAGCCCCGCATGTACACCCAAGCCATGGACACCGCGCCGAAGGAAGAGCGCAGCGCGCTCGAAGACGCCGCGCTGCAGCAGCGCTTCGATGCCCGCATCGACGCCGGCGAGTTCATCGAAGCCAAGGACTGGATGCCCGAGCACTACCGCAAGACGCTGGTGCGCCAGATCAGCCAGCATGCGCACAGCGAGATCGTCGGCATGCTGCCCGAGGGCAACTGGATCACGCGCGCGCCGACCTTGAAGCGCAAGGCGATCCTGCTGGCCAAGGTGCAGGACGAGGGCGGCCACGGGCTGTACCTGTATGCCGCGGCCGAGACGCTCGGCACCTCGCGCGACCAGATGATCGATGCGCTGCACAGCGGCAAGGCCAAGTACAGCTCGATCTTCAACTACCCGACGCTGACCTGGGCCGATGTCGGCGTGATCGGCTGGCTGGTCGACGGTGCAGCGATCATGAACCAGGTGCCGCTGTGCCGCTGCTCGTACGCGCCCTATGCACGGGCGATGGTGCGCGTCTGCCGCGAAGAAAGTTTCCATCAACGCCAGGGCTACGAGTCGCTGCTGACGATGATGACCCAAGGCACGCAAGCGCAGAAGGACATGGTGCAGGACGCGGTCAACCGCTGGTGGTGGCCGAGCCTGATGATGTTCGGCCCGCCCGACGCCGAGAGCCCGAACAGCGCCCAGTCGATGCGCTGGGGCATCAAGCGCAACAGCAACGACGAGCTGCGGCAAAAGTTCGTCGATGCCTGTGTCGACCAGGCCAAGGTGCTCGGCGTGACGCTGCCGGATCCTGATCTGAAGTGGAACGAAGCGCGTGCTCAGCACGACTTCGGCGCCATCGATTGGAGCGAGTTCTGGCGTGTCGTCGGCGGCGACGGGGCGTGCAATCGTGAAAGGCTTGCAGCCCGTGTGAGCGCTTGGGAAGAGGGCGCGTGGGTGCGCGAGGCGGCCCTGGCCCACGCGCGCAAACGAGCATCGATGCAGGAGGCCGCATGAGCACGAACCAGGAATGGCCGTTGTGGGAAGTGTTCGTGCGCAGCAAAGCCGGCCTCGACCACAAACATTGCGGCAGCCTGCACGCGCCCGACGCCAAGGCAGCGATCCAGCTGGCGCGCGACGTCTACACGCGGCGCCAGGAGGGCACGAGCATCTGGGTCGTGCGCAGCGAGCAGATCGTCGCCAGCGATCCGGGTGACAAGGACATGTACTTCGATCCGATGGCCGACAAGGTCTACCGGCACCCGACGTTCTACGAGTTGCCCGAGTCCGTGAACCACATGTGATGAACAAGGACGCGTACATCCTGCGGCTCGCAGACACCTGCCTGATCTGGTCGCACCGCCTGTCGGAGTGGTGCGGCCACGCGCCGGTGCTCGAAGAAGACATCGCGCTGGCCAACACCGCGCTGGATCTGCTCGGCCAGGCGCGCGCGCTGTTGTCGCAGGTTGGCGACGAAGACCGGCTGGCGTATCTGCGCGAGGAGCGCGAGTTCTTGAACGTGACGCTGGCCGAGTTGCCGAATGGAACGACGGCCGCCAGCGGCCGGGGCGACTTCGCCTTCACCGTGCTGCGCAACTTCTTGCTGTCGTCCTGGGCGCTGCTGCTGTGGCAGCGGCTGCTGACGTCCAGCGACGAGCAGCTTGGCGGCCATCGCCGGCAAGGCCGTCAAGGAAGCGCGCTATCACCGCGAGCATGCGGCCGATTGGGTGGTGCGGCTGGGCGACGGCACCGACGAATCGGCGCGTCGCATGGGCGGCGCACTCGAACGGGCGTGGCCGTATTGCGCCGAGCTGTTCGACGCCGACGAAACCGATCACGATGCGCAGGAGCGAGGTCTCGGCCCCGCCTGGAGCGCGCTCGAAGAGGCTTGGCGCGCCGATGTCTCCGCGGTGTTGCGCGACGCCGCGATGGCCCTGCCGGCCGACAGCGCGTTTCGCAGCGACGGCAAGCGCGGCCGGCACAGCGAGCACATGGGGCGGCTGCTGGCCGAGATGCAGGTCCTGCACCGCGCGTTTCCTGGGGGCGTGTGGTGAGCCCCAGTGCTGTGGCGTCCCGCACCGAGGCCGCCTGGCGCGTGCTGGCCGATGTGCTCGACCCGGAGGTGCCGGTGTTGTCGGTGCTCGATCTCGGCATCGTGCGCGATGTGATCGAGGCCGCTGACGGCACGCTCGACGTGACGCTGACGCCGACCTACAGCGGCTGCCCGGCCACCGAGGCCATCGAAGCGGCGGTGACAGCTGCGTTGCAGCTCGCTCGGCCCGGTGCGCATCCACACGCGCTGGGCGCCGGCATGGACCACCGACTGGATCAGCGACGAGGGCCAGCGCAAGCTGCGCGAGTACGGCATCGCGCCGCCCGGGCACCTCGTTGGCGAAGCGACGATTCATGTCGTGCGCCGCGTCGCCTGCCCGCTGTGCAAGAGCGCGCGCACCGAGCGCCTGTCTGCCTTCGGCGCCACGGCTTGCAAGGCGCTGTACCGCTGCCTCGATTGCCGCGAACCGTTCGAGCATTTCAAGCCGATATGAAGCGCCCACGTTCACTTCGTTCACTGCCCGCCGAGGGGGCGCATTGCGTCCTTCGGGCGGCCGGGCGGCCGCGATGAGCGCCTCGTCGTTGTTCCATCCTTTGCGGGTCCGGGCCATCGAGCCCGATACCGACGAGGCGGTGATCGTTTCGTTCGACGTGCCGACCGACCTGCGCGACGTCTTCGCCTTCAACCAGGGCCAGTACCTGACGCTGCGCACCGAGGTCGATGGCGCCGATCTGCGCCGCTCGTATTCCATCTGCGCCGGCATCGACGACGGCGAGCTGCGTGTGGCGGTGCGCAAGGTCGCCGGTGGTGTCTTCTCCAACTGGATCAACGAACGACTGTCTCCTGGCGACGCGGTGCAGGTGATGCCGCCGCAGGGCCGATTTTTCGTGCCGCTCGACCCGGCCGCGCACCGTCGCTATCTCGGCGTCGCCGGCGGCAGCGGCATCACGCCGATCCTGTCGATCATGAAAACGGTGCTGGGGCGTGAACCGTTCGCGCGATTCACGCTGATCTATGCCAACCGCGCCGCCAAGTCGACGATGTTCAAGGAAGAGCTCGAAGACCTGAAGAACCGCTACATGTCGCGGCTGTCGATGCACCACGTGTTCTCGGGCGAGGACACCGAGCTGCCGCTGAACTCGGGCGTGATGAACCGCGACAAGCTCGGCGAGTTCATGGTGCGGCTGGTCGATGCGCCACGCCTCGACCATGTCTTTGTCTGCGGCCCGTACCAGATGAACGACGAGGCCGAGGCCGCGCTGCTGGCCGCCGGTGTGGCCGAGGAGCGCATCCACATCGAGCGCTTCGGTGTCGCGCCCAGTGCCACACAGACGGGACAGGCGGTGGGCGCCGTCGAGCATGAGGCCAAGCCGGGCGACGCCGAGCGTGCGCGCATCGTCATCGTTCGAGACGGTCTGAAACGCGAGTTCGATTTCTCGAAGGACGACCCGAGCATCCTCGACGCTGCGTCCACCGCCGGCCTGGAAGTGCCGTTTTCCTGCACCTCGGGCGTCTGCGGCACCTGCCGCGCCAAGCTGGTCGAGGGCCAGGTGCGCATGACGCGCAACTTTGCGCTCGACAAGGCGGAGGTGGCGAGCGGCTTCGTGCTCACCTGCCAATCGCACCCGCTGACCGAGCGCGTGGTGCTGTCGTTCGACGACCGATGATGGCGAGGACCCGCGCGCCGGCGTATCGGGACCAAAGCGAGTTGATCCTTGCGCGTGCCGCGGAGCTCTTCGCGCGCAAGGGTTTTTCCGCCGCGACGATGAACGACATGGCCGCGGCCTGTGCGGTCAGCAAGGCGACGCTCTACCACTACCACCGCGACAAGCGCTCGCTGCTGGCGCAGATCGCGCTGACGCATGTGCAGCGTCTCGAATCGCTGGTGCGCGAAGTCAAGTTGCATCGCCGGGCGCCAGCTGAAGAACTGCAGGCGTTGATCGAGTGCTTCATGGCCGCCTATGCCGGTGCGCAGCATGAACATCGCGTGCTGACCGAGGACGTGAAATTCCTGCCCGATGCACAACGCGCCGAGGTCGAAGCCGCACAGCGGCGCGTCGTGGCCGCGTTTGCCAACACGATCACGCGCGTGCGCGCCGACCTGAAAGCACAGGCCACGCCGCTGGCGATGCTGCTGTTCGGCATGATCAACTGGACCTTCACCTGGCTCAAGCCCGACGGGCCGATGACGCATGCCGATCTGGCGCCGATGGTGGTGCAGCTGTTCCTCGGTGGCCTGCCATCAGTCAAGCCGGCGGCCCGCAAGCGGTCATCGGTCACGAGGCCGGCCACGTTCGAACTGGTGCACGGCCGCTAAAAGCGCTGTCGCTGTGCTTGCCGGATACCATAGGTGACAAGGGCACACCTGGAGCGTTCGTCAAGTGAAGATCACGATCATCGGCACCGGCTATGTCGGACTTGTCACTGGCGCCTGCCTGGCGGAGATGGGCAACCACGTCCTGTGTCTGGACATCGACGAAAGCAAAGTACGCTTGCTCGAGTCGGGCGTCATGCCGATTCACGAAGAAGGATTGCTCGAGGTTGCGCAGCGCAATGCAGCGGCGGGCCGGCTGCAATACACCACCGACCTGCCGCGCGCGGTGGCCCATGGCACGCTGCTTTTCATCGCCGTGGGCACGCCACCGGACGAGGACGGCTCGGCCGACCTTCAATACGTGCTGGCCGCGGCGCGCGACATCGGGCGCTTGATGACCGACTACAAGGTGGTGATCGACAAGAGCACCGTGCCGGTGGGCACCGGCGACAAGGTGCGCGCGGTGATCGCGGACGAGCTCGAGCGGCGCAAGGTGCGCGTCGATTTCGCGGTGGTATCGAACCCGGAGTTCCTCAAGGAAGGCGCCGCGGTGGCCGACTTCATGCGGCCCGACCGCGTGGTCATCGGCGCCGACGACGAGCGGGCAATCCTGTTGATGCGCTCGCTGTACGCGCCTTTCGTCCGCAACCGCGACCGAGTACTGGTGATGGACGTGCGCAGCGCCGAGTTCACCAAGTACGCCGCCAACTCGATGCTCGCCACGCGCATCAGCTTCATGAACGAGCTGTCGCGTGTTGCCGAGCGCGTGGGCGCAGACATCGAGATGGTTCGCCAGGGCATGGGCTCCGACCCGCGCATCGGCATGCAGTTTCTCTATCCCGGCATCGGCTATGGGGGCTCTTGCTTCCCCAAGGATGTGAAGGCTCTGGTTCGATCGGCCTCGGAGGTCGGCGTGCAGCTCCAGTTGCTGCTTGCCGTGGAAGCCGTCAACGAGCAGCAAAAGCAGGTGCTGGTGGACAAGGTCGTGCAGCGCCTGGGCGCTGACCTGTCCGGCAAGTCGTTTGCACTATGGGGCCTGGCCTTCAAGCCCAAGACCGACGACATGCGCGAAGCGCCATCGCTGACGATGGTGCGCGAACTGTCGCGGCGAGGCGCGACCATTCATGCCTACGACCCGGTCGCCGCGACAGAAGCGCAGCGTGTGCTGGGCGATGTGCCCGGCTTTTCCATCGCCGAGACAGCCGGGGCGGCGCTGCACGGCGCAGACGCCTTGTTGATCGCGACCGAGTGGAAGGAATTCCGCACGCCCGACTTCGACGGCTTGCGCAGTGCGCTGAAGACGCCGCTGGTGTTCGACGGACGCAATCTCTATGAGCCGGCGCTGATGGCGAGCTACGGCTTTGAATACCACTCGATCGGCCGACCGGCCTCGCCCGCGGCAGCTGTTTAGGCCACGCCGCGCCGGTTCACGACAATCGCGACGGGAACATTCGGTCCCGCAGGCGCAGCACCGGCCATTCGACGACCTTGCTGGCCAGCACGCCGACAACAACGGACCCAGCGCATAACGCCACGGCGCTCACGAGCCATGTCAGCGCCGACGGACCGCCTTGCCATTGCAGCATGCGAAGGCCGATCTCGCGGCCCAGGATGCCCATCGCAGTGACATGCCACAAGTAAATCGTGTATGAATAAAGGCCGATCCAGGCCACGAACTTGGCCACCGGCGAGACATATCGGATGCTGCGACCGAAGTCCGCTGCATGTGTTTGGCAGGCAGCCAGCAAGAATGCTGCCGCCCCAAGGTAGTTGAACATCAGGCCGAGCGTGCGCACGAACGCTGTATTGGGCTCAATCCAGAAATTGAAAGACCACAGGATCAGGCCGGCCGGTACCAGCCAGTGCCGCCACCTCCTTGCGAGCGCGAACTGGTGCGGAAAGTATTCGGCGATGCATCGGATGCCGACTCCGAACAATAGGCCGTCCAGGCGCAGATGCGTTGCCGACATCTTGACGGCGAACGGATCGCCCGTCCAAACCGACAGGCTTCGCAGACCCAGCAGCAGGGCGGGCACGGCCAGCAGGCACAGCGGCACCAACAGTCTGATGCGGCCCGTCGCGGCCAGGGTCACGAGCGCAAAGGGCAACAGCACATAGAAGTGCTCCTCGACCGCCAGCGTCCAAGTGTGCCCCGCCGGATTGCTGCCGATGTAGTTCTGCAGGAACAGCAGATTCGGCCAGTAGTTGATCCATTGCTCGGCCAGCGTCGCCGCCCAACCGCTTCCGGACGCCAGCGCTTTGGCCACCGGCACCAGGATCAGGTAGGCGATGAAGACGAAATACGCCGGGTAGATCTTCAGACCGCGCCGCACCAGGAATCGCATCACATCGATCTTGCCGTGCCTGCGCAACTCCCCGATCAGCAGGCCTCCGATCAGGAACCCGCTGAGCACGAAGAACAGATCGACGCCGAGCCAACCGATGCGAAACCATGCCTGTGCAAAGTCCCCCGTGGCGCCCTGCGGTTGCGCGAGTTCGAGGTGCCGGCCAAAGACGAGCAGGATGGCGATGCCGCGCAGCACATCGAGCTGGAGATTGCGCGCGCTGCGACGTGTCGTGGCGCTGGCTTCGGCGACAGGCCTGATCGTGGAGCCCGGGTGTGTCAAGCCGTGGCCGAGCGCAACGACCCCTTCGAGAGGCTCTCGGCCTCCACGGACTGTCACCACCTAGCCTTTCGCGGGTGCGACGGCTTGCAGGACGCGGGCCTTTTGGCGTCCGGCGAGGTTGCGAAGCTCTCGGGCGTACCAAACGCGCGTGGCGGTCACGCCGCAGCAGATCCGATCGAACCTGCCGAGCGGCAAGTTGTATGCGGAGCGAACGTATTCGACACCCAGCGACATCATCGGCGACAGCAAGCGCCGGTATCGCCGCTGGGCAGGATCGAACCATTGCAACAGCTGGCTGGGGCTGCGGCTCGCATACGTCGAGATGTGCGGGTGGACCCGGCGCAGGAACAGCGTCTGCGGAATCTCGCGCAGCTCTCCGAGCATGGCAAGTTCGGACAGCAACACATAGTCGGAGTGGATGAATGGGCCGATCAGCCGCGTCTTTCGCAAGGCACTCGAGCGGATCAGCCCGAACACGGGGCACGCCATGTTGAGGTTTTTCAGCACACTCGCCAGACGCCGGTGAGGTTTCATGTCGCGCGTGTCGAGGGTCTCCGCAACATGTTGCGGCATGACCTCGCCGTTTGCGTCGATGATGTTCGTCTTCGGATAGACGAGGACCACCGATGCAGGCGCGGCATCGAATGCTGCGAGACAGCTGCTGAGCAAGCTGGGCAGGCAGACGTCGTCATGGGCCTGCCACTTGAAATACTCACCGCGCGCCAATTCGACGACGCGGTTGTAGTTCCATGCTGCGCCGCGATTCGTCTCGCTGCGGTGATAGCGCACCCGGCTGTCGTCCTGCGCGAAGCGCGTGCAGATCGCCTCGGTGCGGTCGTTGGATCCGTTGTCGGAAATGATCAGCTCAAAGTCGGTGAAGTCCTGGCCCAGGATGGACTCGACCGCCGCCACGAGGTAGTTCTCGCCGTTGTAGACGGGCAATCCGATGCTGATTCGAGGGGCACTCATGGTGTGCATTTGTACAGGTTCTCCAATGCAGTGTCCCACCTCGCAGGCACTGTTGCTATCCCTTGCCCTAGGTGAGCGGCCACAGGAGTCTGTTCAAGGCGTACGCCCCATCGCAAAACCCATGCGCTTGCGCAGCGCCGTGACTCGCCCCGATCCGAGGACTCGCGCGATGACCAGCCCCGCCGGCGACGCGCCACCGAGCAATCGATCGACCGTGACCACCATAACCGCTCCGATTGCGGCAAAGGCAGCGCCCATGACGACCAGGGCGATCCAGCCGGGCTCTCCCCACCAGGCACGCACAGCCGTTTGCAGGAAGACGAGGCCGCTACCGAGCACCAATGGCAAGCCGGCAACACGTGCCAGCGAACCCAGCGAGCCTCGACCGTAGAGCCAGACCCAGCCGAAGAACAAGCCGGCCAGCCACGCCACTGTGCCCAACAGGTAGGCCCAGGCCACGCCGATGACCCCCAACGCAGGCGCCAATCAGCAGGCTGCCAATCAAGACCACGGTAGCCACCGCCGCCATGACCGCCGTGACGAACTCGGGCTTGCCGATGCCACGAAACAGGGTCGCGATGGCCGCATAGCCCGCCGGTCCGATCAGGCTGAGCGTCAGGATCTTGTCCGACCAGACCGGCCTTGTCGCGCGAACTCGGGGCTGATCCACAGCCGCAAGAAATCCGGCATCAGCACCGCGAGCGGCACGTAGAAAACCGCACCGCAGGCAAACGCAGCCCAGGTGGCCACCGTCAGCAGGCTCTTGCCTGCCTCGCGATCTTGCGGTCCGCTGAAGCGCGGCACCAGGGTTTCGATGGCGCTGACGACAATCATGTGCAGGCGATTCGATACGCTGTCGGGCGTGCCCAAGTGGGCAACGCTGGCAGTGCCGAGGCGGTTGCCCAGCATCAGCTTGGGGCCCTCGCGCCAGGCCATCAGGAAGACGTGCGTGGCGAACGAGTACATGCTGTAGCCGATGATCTCTCGGATGCCGGCAAGCGACATGCTCGGCAGGCACCGCAGTCCGGGCAACATCCTGCGCGCAATGACAAGGTGCACCGACAGCATCACGCAGGCCAGCAGGACTTCCCAGACGACCAGGTAGAGCACGTCCAGGTGGGCGAGCACGAGCAGGACCAGACCGATCGAGCGCGTCGCGCCCTGGATCGAACCGACCTTGTTGGTGATGTCGTAGCGGTGAAGCGCCATGGGGATGGCGCGGAACGCATTCGCGATCATGCCCACCGAGAACAGCAACGCGGTCAGGCGGACGAGCCACTCGATCGGGTAGTCAGCGCCTTCGGGCACCTTCACCCACTGCGCCACCAGCGGCGCCCCGATCCACAGCGCGCAGGTGATCAGCGCGCAGATCGAGACGTAGTAGGTCAGCGTCGCGCCGATGACGCGATTGACGCCGGCCAGATCGCCTGCTGCATGGTGGTGCGAGATGAAGCGCAGCGTCGCTTCGCCGAACCCGAAGTTGGCCACGCCCAGCACACCTGAAAGCGACCAGACAAGAAGAAGGAGGCCCCATTGATCGACGCCGAGCCGATGGATCAGCAGCGGCGCGAGCAGGAACGTGATGACGATGTTGAACAGGGTGCCGAACGCATTCCAGGCGGCATTGCTGAGCACACTGCGGGGCTTCGACCGTTCGGGCATCAGGCAATTATCGACCGCCGACGGCAGTGCACGGGGCCGTGTCGTCCACCTGTTCGACCCCCCTCATTCGCAGGGTTACCACTGGTATCAGAGCCAACGAACATTCGGGCCATCCATCCGTCCTGTGAGAACGCATCGTTTCCGACGTTCCGCATCCAAACAAGACAAGAGGGCAACAGCCACCATCATGAACACGAAATCACTGAAGTCAGCTGTGCTGGCCACGCTGTTGCTGATGGTGATGTTCGTCGCCGGCGTGGCCCGGGCCGCTCCGCAATATCAGGACGAGTTCAACGGTTCGACGTTGGGGTCCGGCTGGTCAACATGGGACGGCTACATCCAGCAGTTCCCCGGCGATACGGCCAACCGAGCCGTCTTCCAGATGACGGGTTCGCAGCTGTCGATCTCGTTTCCGGGCGGCGCGGAGCACAACATGTGGCTCGCTGCGGCATGCCGAGGTCTACCGGCCCTACCTCGGCTCGGGTGTCTATGAGATCAAGGTCGATTCCGCGATGACGGGCGACCAGCAGTTCGGCCTGGTGTTCCAGAAAGATCCCTCGACGTTCATGCTGTTCATGTTCTATTCGTACGCGAACGATCAAGTGCGTGCGTACGTCGAGCGTTTCGCTCTGGTCAATGGCCAGTTGCATCGCAGTACCGTCAGCGGTAACGATATCCCGCTGGGCATGCCCAGCCCGGGGCCGCATTACCTGCGCGTGGTGGTCGAGGACAACGCCAACCCGGCGCTGCGCAACTGGAAATTCGACTGGTCCGTGGATGGCTCCAGCTGGAACGAGATCGTCGCCGGTGTCATGGAAACGAACCTGGCCACAGAGAACGCCGGCGCGATCCAGCATTTCGGCGTGTTTGCCGGCAATCAACCGACCGGGTTCCATGCATTCGATGCGAAGTTCGACCACTTCCGCTACTACAGCAGCCTCGCCACCGCACCGCTGTCCAAGCCCGTCAACCTGGCGGCTCGAGCGGGCAACACCCGGGTCGACCTGAGCTGGGATGCCGTGCCGTTGGCGACCTCGTATGCGATCTACTCGGTGCCGTCGGGCAGTGGATCACCCACCCTGTTGGGCACCACCACGCAGCCCGCGTTCGCCCACATCAATCTGATCAACGGCACGACTTACCGTTATGCGGTGGCCGGTGTGCGATCGGGCGTCGAAGGTGCAGCGGCCAACATCACTGCGGTGCCCCATGTCAATGGACTTGCCGCTTTGCCTGCGCAGGGACTGACGCTGGCGCTCAGCGCGTCGGAGCTGGCCTATGCCCAGGCCAACAACACGGCCGTCACGGTATGGCCCAACGCGGCAGGGCCGTCACTCACAGCGCTCAGCACCGGTGCACTTGCACCGACCCTCATTCACTCGGCCATCAACGGCCAGGCCGCTGTGCGCTTCGACGGCGCGGACGATTTCCTGACGCTGCCCAGCGGCTTCCAGAACTTCACCGCCGGCATGTCGCTGTACGTGGTGATGCGGCCGAGCGTCCTGACCGACAGCTTCAAGCTCGTCGCGCTGGGCAACGGCGGCGGCGCACAGAACATCGCACTGGGTCGCGCAGGCAATACGTCGTCGTTCCAGTACTTCACCAATGCGTCGTGGGGTGAGTTCGGCTACTTCAATACGACCGGTGGGTTGACCGCGGGGGAAACCTCGTTGGTCTCGGTGCAGCAAAACGGCGGCACGGCAGACAGCCTCGCCTACGCCGAGATCACCAAGAACGGCGTGGCGCTGTTTGGCCAGAACGTGTTCGTGCCACCAGTGGCCACGCGCTCCGTCAACTACATCGCCAAGAGTTACTGGAACGAGGGGCTGTTCCAGGGCGATATCGCCGAGGTCATCCTCTACAACCGCAAGCTCTCGGCGTCCGAGAACGCCGCTGTCCAGACCTACGTTGCCAACAAGTACGGGCTGAGCATGGGCGGCTCGACGCCCACGTTGGGCACGCCCACCAATCTGGTCGCCTCGGCCGGCAATGCCTCGGCGTCGCTGAGTTGGAGCGCGGTCGAGGGTGCCAGCGGCTACCGCGTGTACCGTGGCACGACCTCGGGTGGGCCCTACACGCTCGTGACCTCGCCGACGGCCACCAGTTACGCCAATACCGGACTGACCAACGGCACGACCTACTACTACGTAGTGCGCGCGTTCAATGCGACGCTCGAATCGGTCAACTCCCAGCAGGTATCGGCCAGGCCGAGCGCAGCGTCGCTGGCACCTCCCGCGGCAGTGGTCGCAACCGCCGGCAATGCCTCGGTGGCATTGAGTTGGGGCGCTGTCACCGGGGCCACCGGCTACCGCGTCTACCGAGGCGCTACGTCGGGTGGCCCGTACACGCAGATCGCTTCCGGCACGGCCAGGACCTACACCAACACCGGTCTGACCAACGGCACGACCTATTACTACGTCGTGCGCGCATTCAATGCCACGCTCGAGTCGATCAACTCCCAACAGGTCTCGGCAACACCGAGCGTCGCGCCGCCGGCGGCCCCGAGCGGCGTCGCGGCCACTGCGGGCAACGGCTCGGTGGGATTGAGCTGGGGCGCGGTCAGCGGAGCCACCGGCTACCGCGTCTACCGCGGCACGACCTCAGGCGGGCCTTACACGCTGGTGGCGTCGGCGAGCACTGCAAGCTACGCCGACGCCGGGCTGACCAATGGCACGACGTATTTCTACGTCGTACGCGCCTTCAATGCCAGCCTCGAGTCGACCAACTCGCTGCAGGTGTCGGCAACGCCGAGTGCTCCTCTGCCCACGCCAGATCCCGCACTGCCCGCGGCCGGTCGTTTCCTGGTGCTTGACGCGCAGACGGCGGCGCTGCAGTTCAGCAACGGGGCGGCCGTCACGACGTGGTCTGACATATCGGGTAACGCTCGCCACGCCGCGGCCAGCGGTGCGACGACGCCGGTCCTCGCAACCAACACGATCAATGGCAAGCCGGTACTGCGTTTTGACGGCGTCGATGACCATTTCACATTGCCCAGCGGCTTCCAGGATTTCACTGCAGGCATGTCGCTGTATGTGGTGATGCGCCCGAGCGTACTGACCAACAGCTTCAAGATCGTCGCGCTCGGCAACGGTGCCGGTGCACAGAACATCGGCCTGGGCCGCGCCGGCCAGACCTCCGGCTTCCAGTTCTTCAATACCAATGCCGGCGGCGAATACAGTTGGTTCAACACCACCAGCGGTCTGACCGCGGGCGAGACTTCGCTGATTTCCGTACAGCAGGACGGTGGTGTCGCGGGCAGCCTCAGCTACGCGGAGGTGGTCAAGAATGGCGTTTCGCTGCTCGGGCAACAAGTTTTCGTGCCCCCGGTGGCGACGCGTTCGCTCAACTACATTGCCAAGACCTACTGGAACGAGGGCATGTTCCAGGGCGACATCGCCGAAATCATCCTCTACAACCGCAAGCTGTCGAGCCAGGAAAACGCCGCTGTCCAGACTTACGTCGCCAACAAGTACGGGTTGACCATGGGCGGCACGGCGCCGGTATTGGGGGCGCCGTCTGGCGTTGCCGCGAGCGCAGGCAATGGCTCGGTGGCGTTGAGCTGGGCGGCAGTGAGTACGGCAACTGGATACCGCGTGCTGCGCAGTACCACCGCGGGTGGGCCCTACACGCAGATCGCCAGCCCGGCGGGCACGAGCTACACGGATACCGGCTTGAGCAACGGCTCGACCTACTACTATGTTGTGCGTGCCTTCAACGCGAGCCTGGAGTCGGTCAACTCCGAGCAAGTCTCGGCCACGCCGAACCTGACGGCGCTTGCGGCGCCTACCGGAGTGGGCGCCGCCGCGAGCAATGCTGCTGTGACAGTGACCTGGAGCGCTGTCGGTGGGGCAACCGGCTACCGCGTCTACCGTGGCACGACCTCTGGTGGGCCCTATGCGCTGATTGCGTCGCCGACGACCACAAACCACGCGGACACTGGGCTGACCAACGGCACGACTTACTACTACGTCGTGCGCGCATTCAACGCCACGCTGGTATCGGTTGATTCCCAGCAAGTTTCGGCAACACCGGCGGTGGTGCTGCCGGGCCCGGATCCCGCGCTGCCGGCAGCTGGACGTTTCCTGGTACTGGACGCACAGACGGCGGCGCTGCAGTTCGCCAACGGCGCGGCAGTGACTTCCTGGTCGGACATCTCCGGCAATGCACGGCACGCAGTGGCCAGTGGCATCACGACGCCAGTCCTCATGACCAGCGCGATCAATGGCAGGCCCGTGCTGCGCTTCGACGGCGTGGATGACCACTTCACTCTGCCCAGCGGCTTCCAGGACTTCACCGCTGGCATGTCGTTATATGTGGTGATGCGCCCGAACGGGTTGAGCTACGGCTTCAAGATCGTGACGCTCGGCAACGGCGCCGGTCAACAGAACATTGGCCTGGGCCGAGCCGGTGATACCGCGGGCTTTCAGTTCTTCAACACCAACGCGAGCGGTACGTTCAGCTGGTTCAATACGCCCAGCGGGCTTGCTGTAGGTGAGGCGTCGCTCATTTCGGTGCAACAGGACGGCGGTGCCGCCGGCAACCTCAGCTATGCCGAGGTAACGAAGAACGGCGTCGCTTTGCTTGGCCAGAACGTCTATGTACCCCCGGTGGCGACACGCTCACTCAACTACATCGGGAAGTCGTATTGGAGCGACGGCATGTTCCAGGGCGATATCGCCGAGATCATCCTTTACAACCGCAAGCTCTCGGCCGCCGAGCATGCTGCCGTCAAGACCTACATCGCCAACAAGTACTCGTTGAGCATCACGCCCTGATAGACGAGCGTGGGCCTGCCTTGGCCCGTCGGCTGCCACTGGGACGGTGTTCCAGCGGCAGCGGTCGTTCAGGACTTGTTGTAGGCAGTCGGCGGCAGATTGACCAGCACGAACTTGCGCGCAAGGTTCTGCACAAGAGGCAGATCAGCGTCGCGGAGCTCACCGGCGCGCAGGCGCCGCAGCAGCGCGGTATCGAGATCGCACGATTCCGGCAGGTAGTCCTCGACCTCACGGCACTCGTCACGCAGCCGGGTGCTGGGCCACGACAAGGTCAAGCGAGTAACGGCATCGCCCGCATGAATGCGGTAGATCGGGTTGACGAGAAGCTTGTGCGGATGACTGGCCAAACGTGACACCAGATCGAAACGGGAGCGCCAAAAGTCTATGCGACGCGTGCCGATCAGCGTGAGGTTCTGCGCTTGGGCAAGCTCTTGCGCGGCAGGCACGCTATCGAGCCGGAGTACACCTTCGCTGTGAAAGTCGCTCAACAATGAACCCTCCCGAAAGATCCGGTGCGGTACATCGGCGAAGCAGAATCCGTATTGTTCCGGTTCGAGAGGTATGCCTGGATTGAAGTTCTCCGCTCGGGCGTTGTGAAGATGAGGGAACAGCCACAGGGCCTTCTCATCAGTGACGCGATTCAACTCCTTGGCCAGTGCCACTTTGGAGCGCAGATAGTGGAATCCATCAAGGCAGAAGATGCCGCCGAACGTTCGCTCGGCGAAGGGCAGCGGCGCCTCCGCATCCAGGCACACCAGTTGGGCGTTGGGAACGAAGTGACGCTTCGCGATCGACAGGTTCACAAAATCGTGGTCGGTGGCGACGAGCGGCAGATGCGGGAACAGCGACTGCATCAGGAAGGCCGAGTGGCCGATCCCGCACGCCAGCTCGAGCACCCGCTGGCCCGGCTCCAGATCGCCAAACAGGAGCAATGGCGCAACGGACGCAAGAAAGCTGTTGTTGGCGTAGCGCTGATAGAGGTACTGTCCGTACAGGCCAGGTCGGAGCGTTTGCAGCAACTCGGCAAATGCCGTGTCTGCGCTCGACAAGGGGGCGTCTGAACGGGTCGATTGCCAGCGCGTCAACGCGCCGGCCATCGGCACGCCTCGCGTAGCGGCGCGCTGAAGAATGCGATGCACGCGTCCGGGTCCGGCCGCAAGTGGTGCATCGACATGCATCGCGTGATGTCGCGCCTGATCGACTTCTCCCGCCAGGAGGTGCGCCACTCGCGCATCGTGCGTGTCGGCTGGTCCCGACTGCTGCTTCAGGATCAAGATGCCGTCGATGACGGGGTATCGATAGCAGCCGCAGCGCACGACGCCGTGTTCGATCAGCTCGGCGCGAGATGCCAGCATCCGCTCGATGACAAGCGCTGACCCGCAGTAGGGACAATGCAACTCTGCGAGGAACGCGGCGGTCAGCACGGTGCGGTTGCTCAGGCAGCTGTGGCGACAATATGCTTGACAAGCCAGCGGATACCGGCGTAGGAGTCCGGCAATTCGCGAACTTGGTATCCATGGTCGCGCAGCCATTGTTCACAGGCGGCCTGCTTGCGCCGGAGCAGGCCGACCTCGGCGGCATCGACTTCGACGATGACCACCGGACGGTGTCGCTTCGCCGTCATCACCATGCCCTGCAGCACCTCGAGTTCGGCGCCCTCGACATCGATCTTCACGACATCCGGTGGCTTGAGGCCATCGCGCGCGATTGCATCGTCGATGGTGACGACATCGACTGTCTGCGTGCCGGCCGCGTCCGGTGGCGCTTCGACGCTGGCCAATGCAGCACCGCCTGAGTACGCCGCCAGGTTCAACTCGCCCTTGCCACTGCGGTTGGACACGGCCTTCTCAATGACCTGCACTTGCTTGAATCCGTTGGCTTGACAGTTCTGATTGACGTAGCCGACGTTCGAGGCCACCGGCTCGAAGGCATACACCGTGCCCTGCGGGCCGACCAGGCGCGCGCCGAGCACGGTCAGGAATCCGACATTCGCGCCGACGTCATAGAACACAGTCCCCGGTCTTAAATGGTCTACCAGCGCCTGCTGGACAGGCAACTCGTTGTCGCCCGAGGCGTAGTCGGCGTTCGACGGACCCGGATCGAAGCGCAGGCCCCGGCCTGGACCGACAACGATGGTGTCCGGCGGTGTGATGCCGGTTCGCTTGAGCAGACGCGCGAGGAGATGGTTCAGTTCCATGGTCAATCCTCGGTTCAGACCCGTGCGCGGAATCGGCGCAGTGCACTTCCGGTGTCGGTGCCCCATTCCCAATTGCCCAGCAGCCCGACACGGCGGATCTGCAACCGTTTTGCGTCCGGGTACACGTCGGTCAGCGCGCGGTAGAGCACCGGCTCGTCGTCGACGAGGGCCATGTAGTGCATACCGTCGAACGCGATGCGCAACCTGTGCGGACGGCCCCAATAGACCCGATTACCGACATTGGCCCAGATGGCGTCGTATAGATCCTCGAAGCCATCGAGCTGAAAAAACGTGGAGATCGATGCGCCATCGTAGACCTGATTGCGCCAGATATTCAGCATCACGTAGTTGTCGGGATCCTGCCAGAGGATGAATCCGCACAACCCATGCTCACCCTGGCCAGGGCCGGTACCAGGCGGGGTGATTTCGACTTCGAGGTCGGCGAACTCGGGGTGGGTCCAGTCCACCGTGTAGGCCAGCCGACCTGGGCTGCGCTGCGTGGGATTGGCACGAAACTTTGCGCTGCCATTGCCTGTGATGTCGATGTGGCCGTCACCAATGATCCGTTGCCAAGTCTGCGCGCCGAACTTCGTTGGCCTGCCGTCCAGATGGCCTGCTGGCCCCTCGAAGTCGTCCGTGACAACGTCTGTCTGCCCAAGGCGCCACCATGGCTTGCCCTGATCGATCGCCGCGGGAAGCCGGCAGGCCATCGGGTGCGCTTCGAAGCGAGTCAGTCGAACGCCTTTGTAGCCGGCAGGCACGGCAATACCGACCCCCGTGGCGCCTGACAACCTATCGTCGGCAAAGCGCGTGTCGAACAACAGTACCCCGTCCAGGAAGAGGCTGAACCGGGACCCTTCATCCGCCACCTGCATGGAGTGCAGCTTGTCCGCCTCGAGCCGCACGGCATCAGTGCGCGCGATCATCGACGCATGCCCGGCCTCGTGCAGCGTGAGTTCGCATCCCGATGCGCTTGCCGTCAGCTGCCAGAAGTTGTCTGCATCGGCATGACGCCAGATCAGACCGGCAGCGCACGCTTCCTGCGAACCCCCTTGAATGACGACATGGACGAGGCCCGACGGCTGATCGACTTGAAGCAGTGCGACGCTGCTGTCCGCCACGGCCATTGCGCCATCAGCGCTGCGATCAAACTGTCCAGCGCTGACCCGCCACTTTCCGCCCACGTCAGCGGTCGAGCCCGACAACGTGCCGCTACCTTCAAGGCGGTCCGCTGCATGGGCCGTTCCGAACCACGTGCCCCACTCTGGGATGTCGACGACGCGGGTGCCGTAAATGCGCGTGTCGAGTCGAAACCCGATCTGGCCGAGCGCGGCCTGGAAGATCCCCGCATGCACCGACGGTTCGTCGTTGAACGCGTCGATGGCCAGCAGGCGCATGTTCGGATAGACCCCGAGGCCGTTGCCGCCTTCCACCGACGACGCGTAATAAGCAGCGCCACGTTCGCGCAGAACGACAACATAGTGAATCTGCAGGTTCTGGATGCTGCGGATTGTCGGCAGCATCGAGTTGCCCACGCGTGCCCACAGCTCGCCGTTTTCGGCGCCGGTCGCGTGCATGATCAGCCCATTGCCTTCGGACAATGGATCTGCGGGTACCTCGCTGGCAAACCATCCGATGGCCAGGTTTTCGTCAATGCGCGGGACAGGCGATGCAGAGACCGCAATGCGACGCCACCATTGCCACTGCCGCAGCATCCGAGCCTTGCGCTTGCTCAACAGCCACTGCACCAGCCGCCGCGTGCGGCTGTAAAGCTCGGGTCCACGCAGCCAGCGATCGAAGCGGTCGCGAAAGCTTTCTTGCAGATTCTCCGACTGCGATGTGTTGTGGCAATTGACCATGAAGACCGCAAACGTGCGACCGTTGCATCGCTCGAAAGGTCCATAGGCAATGCCGGCGCGGCCCCAGCCGGGTTCGATCAGCGGTGCGATCCGCAACGCACCGTTGTCGATGCCGATGACGCCCTCCGTGTCGACGCCCCTGCGCAATGCGCCTTGCGCGTCGGCAGAGCCGATCACCGTGCCGGCACGCCTGGGCTGGTCAAAGTCTTCGCCTGCCATGACCGGCGCAACAGCGCCCAAAGGACTTGCCGCCGTGGCGTGCGCTGGCCCGTCTGCGGCGAACGACGATCGTTGAAATGTCGAGGTCATAGGCATCAAGTACTCATTTCGCATTGCAGACGCGCTGATAGACATCGAGCAATCGGTTCGCGCGTGCCTTCCAGGTGAACTTCGTGATCGCGCGCTGACGACCGGCCGCACCCATTCGCCGAGCCAGCGCGCGGTCCTCGAGGATTTCGCACATCGCCTGCGCAAGGCGCTCCGGATCTTCTGGCGGTACGGCGCGGCCGACCTCGTCGACGACGGTGTCGAGCATGCCGCCGATACGCGTTGCGACCACGGGCACGCCGCAGGCCATGCCTTCGACGATGGAGATGCCGAAGGTTTCACTGAGCGACGGATTCACGACGATGCTGGCCCGCTGGTAGTAGGAGATGATTTCCTTGTGCGGCAGATAGCTGTGGAAGGTCACGCGGTCTTCGAGGCCAGCCTCACGAACGAGCGCATCGAGCCGTTCAGGGTAGTCGGAGCTGCCGTCGGGCGCATAGAAACGTTCGAGCGAGCGCACCAGCGGATCGTCCGACAGCGAGACCAGCAAACGCATTGGCATGGCTCCGCGGCCACCGACCAGGTCAAGGTGCGCACGCGGAAATCGCGCCGCAACCAGCTTGAAGGCCTCCAGCAGCGTATGCACACCCTTCTCAGGAGAGACACGCCCAACGTAGAGTAGCCGCTGGGACTCCAGATCCTCGTTCGGCGTGGACGCAGGCCGGAATTGGTCGATGTCCACGCCGTTGGGGACCACCGCCACGATGCCGTGATAGCTGGGAAACGCCGCACGAAAAAGTCGCTCGACATGGCCGCTGACCGCAACGACGGCGTCCACGGCCCGCAACTGTTCGGCCACGGCCTCGCGGTTCATCTGAGAAAGCCACTCGCTCTGCATCTCGAGCACGAGCCGGTTGCCGCGCAAGCGCTGGCTCCAGCCCCAGTAGTTCATCACGTGCACGACGTCGACCGGCGTGCCGCGCAGTGCCTTGGCCACTGCGCTGGCCCAGCCCAGGTAGGCATCGGCACGATTGACGAGCGACTGCGGCCGCATCCAGCGCGGCCATCGATTGGCGAGGGACTGCAACACCCTGTCCGACAAAGACCGTGCGTACGCCACCTGCAGCGGCGATCCATTTGCCAGCGCGCCACTGGCCCCTGCACGCAAATAGAGCGTGACCTGCGCCGATGGCGCCACTTCGAGTGCCGTGTTGTAGATGATCAGCCCGATCGAGTTCTGGCGCGGCGGCAGAACGGCATCATGGGGCTGCGTGACGTAGGCGACCTTCACATCGACCCTGCTTCAGCGTGGCGCCGCTACCGCGGCCGCCTGCACCCTGTAATGTTCGAGCAAGCGGCGAATGCCATCTTCGAGGTGGACCAGCGGCCGGTCGAGCAGTTGGCGCATCTTGGCTGTATCGGGGCAGCGCCGCGTCATGTCGCCTTCGGCCAGCGGAGGCCGGAATTCGACGCGCGAACTGCTTTCGGCGATCCGGATGACCAGGCGCGCGAGTTCGAGGATCGTGATTTCGCTTTCACTGCCCACGTTGATCACGTCGTTCTCGAACACACTCGACTCATGGGCTTTGACGCAGGTCTCGACGGTGTCGTCGACATAGCAGAACGTGCGCGTCTGCGAACCGTCGCCGTAGACAAGCAGGGGATCGCCGCGCATCGCCGCCTGCACAAAGCGCGGCAGCACGAAGTCTTCGCTCTGGCGCGGACCGTAGGTGTTGAAGAAACGAAAGATGGTGTAGGGCAGGCCATACTCGCGCTCGAAGGTGCGCAGATAGACCTCGCAAACGTTCTTGACCACCGCATAGGGCAGGCGCGAGTTCAGCGGCGTCGTGCTCTCGTTCTGCGGAATTTCGAAGGGCTCGCCGTAGACCTCGGAGGACGAGGAGTAGTAGACGCGCCGCACGCCGGTGTTCTTGCACAGTCGCAGCACGTTCTCGATGCCGGCAATGTCGCGCAATACCAGCATCGGGTTGGCGAGTGTGCGCTGCACGCCGACCACCGCGGCGAAGTGAAAAACGTGGGTGAAATGGAAGCGATAGAAGAGCGAAGCAATGTCGTCGAAGTCGTTGCAGTCGGCCTTGACGAAGGTGAGGTTGGGCACGCCGCGGATCTTCTCGGCGCTGCCTGTCAGCAGATTGTCGGCAACCACGACCTCGGTGTCGGGGCGACTCGCGAGTACCCTCACCAGCGCACTGCCGACGTTTCCCGCGCCGCCCGTCACAAGTATCGATTCCATCGGCAACTCCGTTCTTAGCAGCAATTGATTGTGCCAGTCGACCTCCGATGTCGCCCCCCCTACTAGAAGGTGTCCACACCCGCCAATCGCGGGAGAAGTGCCGCGCTTTGCGTTGGGGGTCGGGGCGCAGGGCGCCGGCCTGCACATACACTGGTCAGTCTCGTCAGGACCCCCGCGGGATGAACCCTCCAGCATCGACCTTGGATCCAGCAGTCGCGTCCGCACGTTCGATGCGTGGCAGGCTTGCGACGGTATTGCTCGCCGCTGGTGCCAAGTGGTCTGTCGACGGGCAGGCCGCGCTGGAATTGCGAGCGCCGGCGCTCTTTTTTGCGCCGCATCCGGACGATGAAGTGCTGGGTTGCGGTGGCACGATTGCGCTGAAGGCACTGGCCGGTGCAACGTTGCAGGTCGTGATCATGAC
Source organism: uncultured beta proteobacterium (assembly GCA_963706685.1). Classification (GTDB taxonomy): domain Bacteria; phylum Pseudomonadota; class Gammaproteobacteria; order Burkholderiales; family Burkholderiaceae_C; genus CADEEN01. The sequence goes on along the minus strand of CAVPMY010000005.1, from coordinate 665,642 downwards.
CGACGGTCGCACCTCGCATGCGCAATTTGTCGACGCGCAGACACTGATCGACATGCGGCGTGCGGAAGCTCTCGACGCGTCGCGGCAACTCGGCCTCGATCCATCGGCTTACACCTTCCTCGACTTTGAGGACAATCGCCTCGGCGAGCACGCCAATCGAGCGCGACAGCGCGTTGCTGAACTGCTTGAACGACACCAGCCCTCGCAGGTGTTCGTACCGCATCGGCGCGACCGCCTTCGTGATCACGTCGCGACGTACGAGATCGTCACGGCTGCAATCCGCGGATACGGGAAATCCGTGACATTGCTCGAGTACCCCGTGTGGCTGTGGAATACATGGCCCTGGACCGGCGCGTTGCCTGGGCTGCGTGGACTTCTAGCAGGCGTGCCGAGAATGCTGCGCGACAGCGCAGAACTGGCGTTGGGTTGTAGAACCCGTATCGATATTCGATCCGTTCTGCCGCGCAAGTTGGATGCGCTCGCGCAATACCGGTCACAAATACAGCGCCAACGCGATGATCCACGTTGGCCGATCCTGTCGGATGTGTCGCAGGGGTCGTTTCTCGAGCGGTTTCATGCTGGCACCGAGGTGTTTCGTCGCAGCCAATTGGGCGTTGAGTAGGCATGGTGGCGACAACAACACACCTTCATCCGTGGGATTTGCGCTCATCGCCGGTTCCGTACACTGCCGCTTGATTCAGGGCTACCGGAAATCGATCAATGGGACTCAAGGTTGCGATTCTCGCCGGCGGGGCCGGGACGCGGTTGGCCGAGGAAACCGACGTGCGGCCCAAGCCGATGGTCGAGATCGGCGGCAAACCGATCCTGTGGCACATCATGAAGCACTACGCCCACTTTGGACATCGCGACTTTGTCGTCGCGCTGGGCTACAAGGGCGACTACATCAAGCGCTGGATGCAGGAGTACGCGTTGCTCGGCGGCAGCATGACCGTTCGCATGCAGACCGGCGAGATCGTGCGCCACGATCCCGAGGCCGTGGACTGGAACGTCGATCTCGTCGAGACCGGCGCCTCGACCCTCACCGGCGGACGCGTCAAGCGCCTGAAGCGCTGGCTCGGCGATTCGACGTTCATGCTGACCTGGGGCGATGGTGTCTCCAATGTCGACTTGACCAAGCTGCTCGCATTCCATCGCGCGCATGGCAAACTGGCCACGGTCACCGCGGTACGCCCGCCGGCACGCTACGGTTACATGGAGTTCGACAGCGACCGCGTGGCCAAGTTCGCTGAGAAACCACAGACGGCCGAAGGCTGGATCAACGGCGCCTTCTTCGTGCTCGAGCCCAAGGTGTTCGATTACATCGACGGCGACGAGACGATGTTCGAACATGCGCCGATGGAGCGGCTCGCCGCTGACGGGCAACTGATGGCCTACAAGCACGACTCGTTCTGGCAGTGCATGGACACGTTGCGCGAGAAGCATCTGCTGCAGTCCCTGTGGGACAGCGGAAACCCACCCTGGAAACTCTGGAGCTGATCGATGCGCGTACTCGTCACTGGACACAAAGGCTACATCGGCACCACGCTCGTGCCGCTGCTGCTCAACGATGGCTTCGAGGTCACCGGGCTCGACAGCGACCTCTTTCGCGAATGCACGTTCGACAAAGGGATCGTCAATATCCCGGAGATCATCAAGGACGTCCGCGACGTCACGCCGCGCGACATCGAAGGCCACGACGCCATCATTCACCTCGCCGGGCTGTCGAACGATCCCCTCGGCGACTACGATCCGTCGCTGACCGACGACATCAACTGCCAGGGTTCGATCAATCTGGCACGTGTCGCCAAGCAAGTGGGCGTGCGTCGCTTCGTGTTTGCGTCGTCGTGCAGCAATTACGGCGCGGCGGGTGACCAGTTCCTGACCGAGGACGCCGAGTTCAATCCAGTGACGCCGTATGGCGAATCGAAGGTCAACGTCGAGCGTGCCGTCACCCAGCTCGCGGACAAGAACTTCAGTCCGACCTACCTGCGAGCATCGACGGCCTACGGCCTGTCGCCGCGGCTGCGATTCGACCTGGTGGTCAATAACCTGACGGCGTGGGCGCTGACCACCGGCCGCGTCTACCTCAAGAGCGACGGCTCGCCGTGGCGGCCCATCGTGCACGTCGAGGATATCGGCCGGGCCTACGTGGCCACGCTCAAGGCGCCGATCGAACTGGTCCACGACCAGGCCTTCAACGTCGGCACAACGACCGAGAACTACCAGATCCGCGAGATCGCCAAGATCGTCGAGAGCGTGGTCCCGGGCTGCAGTGTCGACTTTGCGCCGGATGCGGGACCGGACAAGCGCAACTACCGCGTGGACTGCAACCGCATCGCGCGCACGCTGCACGGATTCAAGCCGCAGTGGACGGCACGGCGCGGCGTCGAGCAGCTCTACGAGGCCTTCATGCGCGTCGGCTTGAAGGTCGACGATTTCGAGGGTGAGCGCTTCAAGCGCATCGCCCACATGAAAAAGCTCATCGACAGCGGCCAGATCGACGGCCGACTGCGCTGGAAGAGCGCCGCCCTCGAGCCCCAACTCTGACCCAACCCCCTGCGAGGATTGCGTGACATACGGCCAGATCCACGTTTGCCGTTCCTGTGGTTCGTCTCATCTCGAGACGGTGCTCGATCTCGGCATGAGTCCGCTCGCCGATCGTCTGCTGACGAGCGATCAGCTGAAAGCGCCGGAGGCCCGCTATCCCCTGCGTTTGGTCTTCTGCCATGACTGCAGCCTGGTGCAGATCGACCACACGGTCGAGCCCGAAGAGCTCTTCTGCAATGACTATCCGTACTTCTCGTCGGTCTCGGACGCGCTGCAAGTCCACACGATTGCGAACGTCAAGGATGTCCTCGCGCGGCGATCGCTCGGACCGGACAGCCTCGTCGTCGAACTGGCGAGCAATGACGGCTATTTGCTCAAGCACTACAAGCAGGCTGGCTTCAAGGTACTGGGCATCGACCCTGCTGAAGCGCCTGCGAAGGCCGCGCAGGCGATCGGCGTCGACACCGTCATCGATTTCTTCACCGTTGACCTGGCTGACTCGCTGGCAGCCCAGGGCATCCGGGCCGACGTGCTGCACGCCAACAACGTGCTCGCTCATGTGGCAGACACCAACGGCTTTGTCGATGGTATTGCGCGCCTGCTCAAACCCACTGGTGTGGCGGTTCTCGAATTTCCCTATCTGCTCGACCTGATCGACCATTGCGAGTTCGACACCATCTACCACCAGCATCTGTGCTATTTCTCGGTGACGGCGGTCGACAAGCTGTTCCGCCGGCATGGCTTGTTCCTCAACGACATCCGTCGTGTGCCGATTCACGGCGGCTCGCTGCGCCTGTTTGTCGAGCCGGTCGACCGTGTCCAGCCCGCGGTGACTGAGTTGTTGGCGCTCGAAGACCAACTTGGCCTGACGCGGGTCGAGTATTTCCGCAACTTCGCCGAACGCGTGTCGCGCCTGCGCCAGCAGCTCATCGATCTGCTCGAAGACCTGCATCGCTCCGGCAAGCGTGTCGCCGGCTACGGGGCGCCTGCAAAGGGCTGCACGCTGGTCAACTATTTCGGCATCGACACGCGGCTCGTGCCCTACACGGTTGACAAGAACGGCTTCAAACAGGGGCGCTTCATGTCCGGCACGCACCAGCCGATCCATGCACCGGACAAACTGCTCGAAGACCAGCCTGACTATGTGCTGATGCTGCCCTGGAACTTTGCCGATGAGATCCTCGCGCAGCAGGCTGAGTACCGCGCTCGCGGCGGCCGCTTCATCATTCCCATTCCCGAGCTGAGGATCGCATGAGGACGGTTTGCACCAGCTGCGGCGCAGCGGGCATGGAGGTATTTCACGCGATCGATGGCGTGCCGACCAACAGTTGCATCTTGCTGCAAACGCGCGAGGAGGCGCTGTCCTACCCCTGCGGCGACGTGCGGCTCGCCTTTTGCCGGCAATGCGGCTTCATCTCGAACATCGCCTTCGATCCGAAGCTGACCGAGTACTCCGGCCGCTACGAAGAAACGCAGGCTTTCTCACCGACCTTCAACGCCTTCCACGAGAAGCTCGCGCACGCGCTGGTCGAGCGCCACGACCTGCATGGCAAGGAGCTGATTGAGATCGGCTGCGGCAAGGGCGAGTTCCTGCGCCTGCTGTGTGACCTCGGCCCAAACCGCGGCCTGGGCTTCGACCCGGGATATTCCGAGGCGCGCGGCGAGTCTCAGGGTGCCAATGGGTTCCGCGTGGTCCGCGACTTCTTCTCCGAGAAGTACACCGATCAATCGGCCGACTTCGTCGCCTGCAAGATGACGCTCGAGCACATCCCGACGCCCAATGTGTTTCTCGGCGCCGCGGTGCGCACCGTGCGCGCTGAGGGTGTGATCTTCATCCAGGTGCCTGAATCGCTGCGCATCCTGCGCGACTGCGCCTTCGAGGACATCTACTACGAACACTGCTCGTACTTCTCGGCCGGGTCGCTGGGCCGCCTGTTCAGGCAGTTGGGCCTGCGCGTGCTGGCAACGCACATCGAGTACGGCGCGCAGTACCTGACAGTCGAAGCGACACTGCCGGATGCACGACGCTCGACCGGCGCCGAGCCCGAGTTCGACGACCTGGACGAACTGGCCAGCCAGGTTGCCAGCTTCCCCTCGCGCGTGAAGGCCAAGATGCAGCAGTGGCAACAGCACCTCGCACGCTGGGAGTCGCAGGGCAAGCGTGTGGTGATCTGGGGCTCGGGATCGAAAGGTGTTTCCTTTCTCACCGGTATTCCCGGCGCGAATCGGGTCACGCATGCGGTGGACATCAATCCGTACCGGCACGGTTACTTCATGCCCAAGACCGGCCAGGAGATTGTCGGCCCGCAGCAACTGCGCGACATCCGACCGGATGCGATCGTCGTCATGAACAGCATCTACCTGCCCGAGATCAGTGCGCAGATCCGCGAACTCGGTCTGCAGCCTGAACTGCTGGCGTTGTGACGCTCTCCTGTCCAGCCTGCCGGAGCGTTCGCACGACGGCGTTTCTCGAGCTTGGCGAAGCACCCGTCTTCTGCAACGTTCAGTGGGCGACACGCGTCGAGGCACAAGCGGCCGCCACCGGACCTCTGGCGCTGACCGCCTGTACCGACTGCGGTCATGTCTTCAACCGGGCGTTCGACGCCTCGCGGCTGGCCTACGCACCAGGCTATGAGAACTCGCAGCATGCGTCGTCGGTGTTCCGTGACTACGCCGAACGGCTGGTGGACCGGCTCATCGAGCGGTACGGCATTCGCGACGGCTCGGTGGTGGACATCGGCTGTGGCCGCGGTGATCTGCTCGCGCTGATGTGCGAGCGGGGCGGCAATCGCGGCTACGGCTTCGATCCCAGCTACGCCGGTCCAAACGCGGCGGCCAACGACAGACCGTTCACGATCGAGCGCGAGTATTTCGGCGCCGGGCACGCGGCAACGATCCGGCCCTCGCTGGTGAGCTGCCGTCATGTGCTCGAACATGTCGAGGATCCGGTGGCTTTCCTGCGCTCTCTGCGCACGACGATCGAGGCCTGCGGCGACGCGGTGCTCTATCTCGAGGTGCCGAGTGGCGAGGAACTGCTGGAGTCGCACGGACTGTGGGACTACCTGTACGAACATGTTTCCTACTTCACTGCGCAGTCGCTTGAGGCCGTGCTCACCTCAGCCGGTTTCGAGGTGCTGGCGATGCGCCGCGACTTCGGCGGCCAGTTCCTGTGTGCCGACGCCCGCGTGTCCAGTCAACCCCTTGCAGAACGAGCGTCCACGGGATGGTCGGAAGGCACCCTGCGGGCGTCTGCGCAGGCCATGCTCGAGCGCCTCGATCGTTGGAAGCGCTGGGCCGCTGAACTGCCCGAGGGCCAGACGGTGTCGCTGTGGGGTGCCGGTTCGAAGGGCGTCATGTTCCTCAACCTGCTCGGCCTGGCGGCCCCGCGGCGGATCGATCGCGTGGTCGACCAGAACGCCGACAAACATGGCCGCTATGTCAGCGGCACAGGCCAGGAGATCGTGGCGCCGGAGGCACTGCGCGGCAGCGGCGTTTCACAGATCGTTCTCATGAACGGCATCTACGAGCCCGAGGTCCGGAGTCGGCTGCAGGGCCTCGGTGTCGACGCGCATCTCACGGTGGCCTGGCCCTAGCATCGGACGTTTCGGTCAGCGACATGCATGCGCCCCTTGCCACAGACATCGAGCCGGCCGCGCGCTCGACTTTGCCCGTTGCGACCTCGGGACGTCGACTGTCGGTCCTGGTGGCGATCGCCAGCTACGGCACGGCCCAGGATCATTACCTGAGGCAGGTGGTCGCCGAATTCCGCAAGCTCGAGATGGACTGCCGCATCGTCGTGCTGTCCAACATCGACAAGCCGGTGGACGGCGCGGAGGTCCTGGTTGGTCTGCCGTCAAAGGACACCTACTCGCTGCCCTTTGCGCACCGCGCGCTGTTCATCAAGCACGCCAACGACTACGACCTGTTCATCTACACCGAAGACGACACGCTCATCACGCCGGCCAACGTTCGTGCTTTCCTCGAGGTCCAGCAGCAACTGCGGGAGGATCAGATCGTCGGCTTCATGCGGTCGGAGACGAGTCCGGACGGGACTCGGTACATCGTTAGCGTGAACTCTCATTTCCGCTGGCTTCCCGGAACGACCTTTTCCAGGTCTTCGCATCGTTTTGCGCAGTTCTCGAACCAGCACTCAGGATGTTTCATCGTCACACGAGCGCAGCTGGCGCGCGCCATCGCGTCCGGCGGCTTCACCGTCGAGCCCCGCGCGGGGCGTTACGGCATCCTCGAGACCGCCGCGAGCGACATCCACACCCAGTGCGGGCTCGAGCGTGTCATCTGCCTGACGCGCATTGCGGACTTCATCGTCCCCCATCTCGCCAACAAGTACTTTCGCAGCATGGGGTTGCCAGAGGCCACATTCTTGGAGCACACAAGGGCCGTGGAGCGTGCCGGCGAGGACGGCGTCCGTCCGACATCTCTTTTTGATCCCGAGACGCGAGCGCCCGGATTTCGCTGGTCCAAAAACCTGTACCAGCCTGTCAGCGAGAAGTTGCTGGCGCTTGTTCCCGCCAACGCGCGTCGGGTCCTCTCAGTCGGCGCGACCACAGGAATCGACGAGTTGGCGTTGGCGAGCCGCGGTCTCGAAGTCAGTGCGGTGCCGCTTGATGCCGTCTTTGCGGGCGTTCTAGGGAGCCGGGGAGTCACGATCCACAGCGGTCCTCTGCCGCGGGCGATGGCCGCTTTGAACGGCGCCGATCTTGGTGTGATCCTGGCTGCTGACGTGTTGCATCTGCTGCCTGACCCGGGCGAGTGGCTTCGCGCTGCGTCGATGACGCTGGCAGCAAGAGGTGAGATCGTCGGCAGCGTCAGCAACACGAGCAGTTGGTTGTGGACGCTGCGGGACTGGCGCCGCGGGCTATGGCGCTGGATTCGGCCGAGCTTCGAAGCTTTCGGCGCGCAGCCGATGAGCGAGGCGCGGCTCGCGTTGCTGGCCCGCACCAGTGGACTCGAACTCGTGGAGACGATCGCCGTGACGGACGAAGCGCCAGGTCTCGAGCGCGTCCGTTGGGGATGGGCACGACGCAAGTTGGCGCCGCAATTGCTGTTCCGGATGCGGCGCGCGCATTGACGATGATCACTATGGGAGATGCACAGATATGAAAAGAGTCGCTGTCACCGGAGGCGCGGGCTTTCTCGGAAGCCACTTGTGCGCGAGGTTGCTGCAAGAGAACTGCGAAGTGATCTGCGTCGACAACTTCTACACGGGCCGCAAGGAGAACATCGCTCACCTGATGAGCAATCCCTACTTCGAAGTGCTGCGGCATGACGTCACCTTTCCGCTCTACATCGAGGTCGACGAGATCTACAACCTGGCCTGTCCGGCCTCGCCGGTCCACTACCAGTTCGATCCGGTGCAGACGACCAAGACGAGTGTGCATGGGGCGATCAACATGCTCGGGTTGGCAAAGCGGGTGAGGGCGAAGATCCTCCAGGCCTCGACCTCGGAGATCTACGGCGACCCGCTTGTTCATCCGCAGGTGGAGAGCTACTGGGGCAACGTCAGCACGCTCGGGCCGCGAGCGTGCTACGACGAAGGCAAACGTTGCGCCGAGACATTGTTCATGGACTATCGCCGCCAGCACAACCTGCGCACGAAGATTGTGCGTATCTTCAATACCTATGGCCCGAACATGCTGCCGAACGACGGCAGAGTCGTCTCCAACTTCATCGTGCAATGCCTCAAGGGCGACGACCTGACGATCTACGGCGAGGGCAGCCAGACGCGCTCGTTCTGCTACGTGTCCGATCTCATCGACGGCATGATGCGCATGATGAATACGCCGGACGATGTCATCGGCCCGGTCAACCTCGGCAATCCTGAAGAGCGCACCATCCTCCAACTGGCCGAGCAGATCAAGGCGATGACAGGGTCGAAGTCGCGCATCGTGTTTCGCGACCTGCCGCAGGACGATCCGATCCGTCGCCGACCCGACATCAGCCGTGCGACATCAACGCTCGGCTGGAGCCCCAGGGTGGGGCTGGATGAGGGTCTCGTCTCGACCATCGACTTTTTCCGCCACTTGATTGCGAGTCGAGGCGCCTGAGAGCGGTCGCAGAACGCCGACCCGGCGAGGCTTGCCGCGCGGGCCATTCACGACCCCCCTACTTGGTCGATTCGCCAGGCCGGTGGCCCCGCTACCATCGCGGACTAGTCATGCCGGATACGACCTTGCCACAGCAGCACGTGAGTGTTCGCCCGATCCGGGCGTGCATGCTGGCGTACACGTTCTACGAAACCGACGGACGGGTCATGCGCTACGCAGAGGCTCTCGCGCAGGAAGGCGCGCAGGTCGATGCGATCGTGCTTGGCCGTCCCGGGCAGGCGCGCGAAGAGACCATCCACGGCGTCAGGGTCCTGCGCGTGCAGACGCGCGAGAAGAACGAGCGCGGCAAGCTCGCCTATTTCCTGCGCATCATGCGGTTTTTGGTGCGCTCGATGGTCGAGGTCACGCTGCAACACTTCAAGGGCCGGTACGACGTCATTCATGTGCACTCGGTGCCGGATTTCGAGGTCTTCGCTGCACTCATCCCCAAGCTGGGCGGCACCAAGATCATTCTCGACATCCACGACATCGTTCCCGAGTTCTATGCGGCCAAGTTCGGCGTCAGCCACCAATCGCTCGTTTTTCGCACGCTCAAGCTGATCGAAAGACTCTCGGCGTCGTTTGCGGATCACGTGATCGCCGCCAACGATATCTGGCTCGAACGCATCCGGTCTCGCTCGTCGAGTCGCGACAAGTGTTCGGCCTTCATCAACTATCCGGACCTGTCAGTATTTCGCAGCGCGCTGCGCACGCGCGGCGACGACGGTCGATTCATACTGTCCTATCCGGGCACGTTGAACTGGCACCAGGGCCTGGACATCGCAGTGAAGGCATTCGCCATCGCGCACCGCCAGGCACCCGCGATGGAGTTTCATATCCACGGCGAGGGCAGTGCCAAACCCGAGTTGGAGCGGCTGGTGCGCGAACTCGGTCTTGAAGGCAAGGTGCTTTTGAACGAGCCGCTGCCGCTGCGCCAGATCGCGTCGGTCATGGCCAACGCGGATCTCGGCGTCGTCCCGAAGCGCAACGATTCGTTCGGCGGCGAAGCCTTCAGCACCAAGATCCTCGAGTTCATGGCGCTCGGCGTTCCTGTTGTCGTGGCGGATACGCGCATCGATCGCCACTACTTCAATGACACGCTGGTGCGCTTCTTCACGGCCTCCGACGTCGATGCGCTGGCGCAAGCGCTGGTCGACGCCTATCGACAGCGCGATCGAGGCGCGGCGATGGCGGCCAACGCACTGGCCTTTGTCCGCGAGAACAGCTGGGGCACGAAGAAGGGCGATTACCTCGCCGTCGTGCGCGGACTCATTGGCAGCAAAGGCTAGGGCGCAGGCGATGCGGCTCGACAGAACGCTCACACTGGCCGTCTTCGGCCCGTTGCAGCGCCTCGTCGCGCGAGGTGCTGATGCCAGCATTCCGATCCTCATGTACCACAGCATCGCCCGCGACCTCGACGATGCTCAGCACCCTTATTTGCGCACGGTGACGTCGCCCGAGGTCTTTGCGCGGCAGATCGAGTTGCTGCGCGCCAGCGGCTACGTGGCAATCACGCTGACCGAGGCCCTGGGCTTGCTCGGGGCCGCAGAAGGCGCCCCGATGACTGGCCCGCCGACAGTGGTCATCACCTTCGACGACGGGTTCCGTGATTTCCACACCGAGGCGTTCCCGATCCTGCAGCAGGCCGGATTTGCGGCCACGGTCTTCCTGCCGAGCGCGTTCATCGGCAAGCCGTTCATCACCGGGCGCGAATGCATGAACGCCACAGAGATCCGTGCGCTTGCCGACAAGGGCATCGAGTTCGGCTCGCATTCGGTGAGTCATCGGCGCCTCGTGGAACTTGGCCCTGATGAACTCGGCGCTGAGTTGCGCGATTCCAGGGCGGCCATCGAGGACATCGTTGGCCATGCGGTCACGACCTTTTCCTATCCATTCCGCTTTCCCGAACAGGACAGCCGATTCACCGCCTTGTTGGCAAAGCTGATGGACGAGTGCGGCTACCGAGGCGGCGTGACAACGTCCATCGGTCGCTCCGGCCCGACCGACGATCGGCGCTTTCTGCCGCGCCTGCCGGTCAACGATTGCGACGACGAACCGCTGCTACGGGCCAAGTTGTCCGGACACTACGACTGGCTCCGCTCGGGGCAGCGCCTGCGCAAACGCTCGCGTGCGCTCTGGCACGAGCGGGCTCGGGCCTGAGGCGGGCGCTGCAATGAACCTACCCGCCGCGCCGTCGAGGCGCTACCTCATCGTCTCTCCGGTCAAGGATGAAGAGCGCTATGTCGAACGCACGCTGAATTCGGTCACGCAGCAGACCGTGCTTCCTGAGCGCTGGATCATCGTGGACGATGGGTCGACAGATGGCACATCTGCCATCTTGCGCCGCTATGCGCAGGCCCATCCTTGGATCCAGCTTGTCTCGCGTGAGAAGACCGGCCCACGGCAGCCCGGCTCGGCCGTGATGCATGCCTTCTACCATGGCCTCGCACAAGCCAATGGATCTGCGTACGACTACCTGGTCAAGCTTGACTGCGATGTGGATTTGCCGCCGGATTACTTCGAAGCCCTGTTGCTGCGCTTCGAGGGCGAGCCGCGGCTCGGCATCGCCTCCGGTGTCTACCTGGAGGACGGCCCGCACGGTTGGTCGCCGATCGGCATGCCGGTCTACCACGCAGCGGGAGCGAGCAAGTTCATGCGCGCGCGATGCTTCGATGAGATAGGCGGTTTCGTCCGCGAGCGCGGCTGGGACACCGTCGACGAGGTGCGCGCCCAGGTCAAGGGATGGGTGACGCGGCACTTCGAGGACATTCGATTCCGGCATCTCAAGCCCGAGGGATCGGGGATCGGCAACATGCGGACCCACGTCATGCACGGCGATGTGTACTACCTCACCGGTGGCGGCATCCTGTTCCTGTTGCTGAAGGTCGCTCACCGGATGATTGCCGGCACGCCGCCTGTCGTCGGCGGTCTGGCCATGCTGTACGGCTACCTGCGCTCGCTTCTGTCTGGCCGCCGGCGGTTGGTCAATGCTGAAGAGGCGCGGCACTATCGGCGTCTGCTGAACCGGCGACTGCTGCGGCTGCCAGCCAAGAATGAGCATGGCGGCGACGTGAACGCAGTGGAGTCACGCTGATGTGCGGCATCTGCGGCGTCTTCAATTTGCGCGGCACGGCGGTGGAGCCTGCCCTGGTGCATCGGATGGCCGCCGCGCTGAGCCACCGCGGACCGGACGGCGAAGGCTTTCACATCGACGGCCAGATCGGCCTCGGCCATCGCCGACTCAGCATCATCGACCTCACCGGCGGGGCTCAACCCATCTCGAACGAAGACGATACGATCCAGATCGTCTTCAACGGCGAGATCTACAACTTCATCGAGTTGCGCAAGGAACTCGAAGCCGCCGGACATCGCTTCAAGACGCGCTCGGACACCGAAGTCATCCTGCACGGCTATGAGCAATGGGGCACGGACTGCGTCAGCCGCTTCAATGGCATGTTCGCGTTCGCGATCTGGGACCGCAATCGGCAGCGCCTGTTTGTCGCGCGCGACCACCTCGGCATCAAGCCGCTGTATTACACCCAGATCGGCGACCGCCTGCTCTTCGCCTCGGAGATCAAGGCGTTGTTGGAGGACTCGCAGTGTCCGCGTGCGGTGAACTTGAGCGCGCTGGGGCAGTTGTTCACGCTTCGCTTCGTGCCGTCGCCGGACACGTTGTTCGATGGTATCCAGAAGCTGCCGCCAGGTCATTGGATGGTTGCCGACGCATCGGGCTTGAAGATCGAGCGCTACTGGCGCTGGGTGCCGAGCGACTTTTCGACGGCGCCCGAGGGCGAGCTGATCGAGCGCTACCGCAGCCTGGTTGAAGACGCCGTGCGTCTGCAGATGCGCAGCGACGTGCCCGTGGGCCTGTTCCTCAGTTCAGGCGTCGACTCGGCGGCCTTGCTTGCTTTGATGGGCCAACACGCGGGTGCACCGGTGCGAACCTTCACGATCGGCTTCGAAGACGGCGAGCAATCCAACGAGACTGACGGCGCTCGTGCATTGGCCCAGCGCTTCGGTGCAGACCACGACGAGATGATCGTCGGCGCTTCCGACTACGAGAAGTACTTCGATCGCCACCTGTGGGATCTCGAGGAGCCGCTCGGCAATGAGACCGCGGCGGCGTTCTACTTCGTGAGCCAGATCGCGAGCCGCAAGGTCAAGGTGGCGCTCACCGGCCAGGGTGCCGACGAGCCCTGGGCGGGCTATCACCGCTACATCGGGGTCAAGCTCTCGCAGCTGTACAGCCGCGTGCCGGGCTTCGTCACCGACGGCATGATCCGCCCCTTCATCGAGAGCACCAGCAAGAACGAACGATTGCGTCGCGGTGTCGCCGCGCTGTCGGAGCCCGACGTGCTCTCGCGCATGATCAAGATCTACTCGTTCTACAGCGCCGAAATGAAGTCTCGCCTGTTCCAACCCTGGGTCAAGGCGGCCATCTCCGTTGACGGTGCCGAGGCCCGGCAAGCACTGCGTGCGCTTCAGGGCGATGTGGCGTCGCTCGATCCGCTGTCGCAGATGCTCTACATCGATACCCGGGCGAACCTGCCGGACGATCTGCTGATGGTCGGCGACAAGACGGCCATGGCGAACTCGCTCGAGGCTCGGGTGCCTTACCTCGACTACCGGCTCGTCGAGTTTGTCGAGTCGCTGCCGCCTCACCTCAAATTGAAGGGGTTCAAAGGCAAGTACCTGCACAAGAAGGCGCTCGAGAAGTGGGTTCCTGAGCACGTGGTCTACGGCAAGAAAAAGGGTTTCGACAACCCGATCGACCAGTGGCTGCGCAGCCGAATGAAGTCGTTCGCCAAGGACTGCCTGCTCGGTGAGAGTTCTGCGGTCGGGCGATACTTCGATCGCGACTACATCCGCGAGTTGCTCGCCCAGCACGAGTCCGGCGTGCGCAACCATCTGCGGCACATCTATCTGTTGATCTCGTTCGAGCTCTGGCATCAGAGATTCATCGGTACCTAGAACATGTCGATTACCGCTCGTCCCGACGTCTCGATCGTCATCGTCAACTGGAACTCCCGGGAGTACCTGGCGAAGTGCCTGACGACCGTTCTTCGCCACGCCCAGGGCGCTCGAATCGAAGTCATCGTGATCGACAACGCTTCCTACGACGGCAGCGAGGCGCTGGTTCGCGATCGGTTCCCGTCGGTGATTTTCATCCAAGGCCGGGAGAACCTCGGCTTCGCGCGCGCCAACAACGTGGCGGCCGCGCAGGCGACCGGGCGCAACCTGCTCTTCCTGAACCCGGACACCGAGGTCGTTGGTGCGGCGATCGAGCGCATGGTGCGCTTTCTCGACGCCAACCCGGATGCGGGTGCCGTCGGCTGCAGGTTGCTGAACACCGACGGGTCGCTGCAGACGAGTTGCGTGCAGGCCTTTCCCACGGTCGTCGAACCAAGTGCTCGACTCAGAAGTTGCTGCGCCGCGCGTTTCCCGCGATCGCGACTGTGGGGCATCCAGGCGTTCCTCGACGAGCATGCGGCGCCGGCCGAGGTCGAGGCACTGTCGGGCGCGTGCATCCTGGTTCGTCGCGACGGCCTTCCTTGCGGTCGGACGCTTCACCGAAGACTATTTCATGTACGCGGAGGACGTCGACCTGTGCTTCAAGCTGAAACAGTCCGGGCTGCGCAACCACTACCTTGGCAACGTCTGCGTGGTTCACCATGGCGGGCAGAGTTCGGGCGCCAGTTCCGAGAGCCAGTTCGGCAACGTGCTGATGCGCGAGTCGATCGCGAAGTTCCTGAGCTTGCGGCGCGGCGCGGCGCATGCAGTGGCGTACCGGGTGGCGATGGCCGTCACGGCGCTCTGCCCGGCTTGCCGTGCTGGGCGTGGCGCGCATCTTCGGATTCTTCGGACTCGGCAAGATCCATGGCCATCGACAGTGGGCTGCGCAAGTGGCGCAGCGTGCTGCGCTGGACGGTCGGCGCCGAATCGTGGGTGCGCAACCCTGGGGCGGGGCACTAGGCCATGTGCGGCATCTGCGGCATCGTCGCCTTCGATCCGGCTCGTGCGATCGAGCCTCGCCTGGTCAAGGAGATGGCCGATTCGATCCGCCATCGCGGTCCGGACGATGAGGGGCTGTACGCCGGCGGCCAGGCGGTCCTGGGCCACCGCCGGCTGTCGATCATCGACCTGCACAGCGGGCACCAGCCCATCGCCAACGAGGACGGCACGGTGTGGATCGTCTTCAACGGCGAGATCTACAACTACCGCGAATCTGCGCCAACAGCTGATCGCCAAGGGGCATCGCCTGCAGACCCAGAGCGACACCGAGGTCATCGTCCACCTCTACGAAGAGTACGGCGCCGACTGCGTGAAGCACCTGCGCGGAATGTTCGCGTTTGCGATCTGGGACGCACGCGCTCGCACCTTGCTGCTGGCCCGCGACCGCGTCGGCATCAAGCCGCTCTACTACACCGATCGTCGACGGCCTGCTGCTGTTCGCCTCCGAGATCAAGGCGCTTCTGAAGCACCCGCAGGTGCAACGGCGCGTCAATCTGCCCGCACTCGACAGCTTCCTGATGCACAACTACGGGCCCGGCGAGGACACCGCGTTGATCGGTATCCGGCGTCTGCTGCCGGGGCACCATCTCGTCGTCAAGGACGCGCAGGTTGTCATCACTCAGTACTGGGATCTATCCTTTCCCAGTCGCGCCGATGCAGGGAACCGAAGACGAGATCGCACACGCGCTGCTCGATCTTCTCAAGGACTCGGTGCGCGAGCACATGATCGCCGACGTGCCGGTGGGCGTGCTGCTGAGCGGCGGTGTCGACTCGACTGCCATGCTGAGCTCTTGCCGTCGAGCAGACGCAACAGGCCGTCAAGACATTCACGGTCGGCTTCTCCGAGCCGGGCATTACCGATGAGCGACCCTACGCCCGCATTGCCTCGGAGCGCTTCGGCAGTGAGCATCACGAGATGACGGTGTCGGCCAAGGATTTCCTGGCGTTTCTGCCGCGTTACGTCTGGCACATGGAGGAGCCGGTCTGCGAGCCGCCGGCCGTCGCGCTGTACTACGTCACCGAGTTGGCGCGCCGGCATGTCAAGGTGTTGCTCTCCGGCGAGGGTGGCGACGAGGGCTTTGCCGGCTACCCGAACTATCGCAACACGGTCTGGCTCGAGCGCTTGAAAGGCCTGGGCCGGTTTCCGGCCGACGCGGCTGCGGCCGGCTTCAAGCTGCTCTCGCGCGCGTCCGGGCACCCTCGATGGCAACGGTTTGCGCACGAGATGCGGCACGACCTCGCTGACTACTATTGGTCTCGCACGGCAGGGCCGATGAGCACGTTTGCGCGAGCAAGACCGCATCTGTACACGAAAGCATTCCAGGCCGAAGTGAGCCAAGCGAAGTCAGATGCCTTCTTGCGTCGGCTGTTCGACCATGTCGGTAGTGAATCCGTGCTTAACCAAATGCTCTACGTCGACACCAAGACGTGGCTGCCCGATGACCTGCTGATCAAGGCCGACAAGATGACGATGGCGAATTCGGTCGAACTGCGTGTCCCCTTGCTCGACCATCGAGTGCTGGAGTTCGCCGCGGCGGTGCCGCCCGCAGATGAAGCTCAAAGGGTTGCGCACCAAGCACATCCTCAAGCGCGCCCTCAGTGACCGGGTGCCGAAAGAGATCCTGGAACGGCGAAAGACGGGATTCCCCGTGCCATTCCAGAAGTGGTTCAGCGGCGAACTCAAGGATTTCGTCCACGATCTGCTCACCGATCGCCGGCACTCGCCATCGTGGCTACTTCGACGACCGCGCCATGGCAGGCTCTGCTGGCGCAGATCGCAATCTGGCGCAGACCTATCGGCCGAGATCTTCTCGCTCGTCACGCTGGAGTTGTGGCATCGGGAGTTTGTCGATGGGGAACTGCGGTCGAAGCACGGCGTCGGAAAGTTCGAGATCTGCTCGATTGAGCGAAGCAGCCTGATGATGCGGTCTGGGGCCGAAACGGCGCGACGGGTGCTGCTCCTGGGTGCTACTTTCGCGACCGACAATATGGGCGTCGGTGCGTTGGCGTCGGGCGCCATCTCGATTCTTGCAAGGCAGTATCCTGATGCGCAGATCAGCTTTCTTGACTACGGGCGAGAGCCGACGCGCTCGCCAGTCGAGGTCGATGGTAGGTCGTTCGAGGTACCGCTGGTCAACCTGCGCTTTTCGTGGAAGGTCTTCCTCAAGAACAATATTGTCTACTTGCTGGTTCTCGCAGGGTTGAGTCGGGTTCTCGGCGAGGGCTTCGCCCAGCGCATGGCGCAGAGCAATCCCTGGATCAAGGCGATCAGAGAGGCCGATGTGGCGGTGGCCGTATCTGGCGGCGACAGTTTCAGCGACATCTACGGCCTGGGTCGGTACTTCTACGTGTACCTGCCCCAACTGCTTGTGCTGTCGGTTAGATACGAAGCTCGTGCTGTTGCCACAAACCATTGGGCCTTTCCGCACACGGCTTGCGCGCTGCCTTGCTGAGCGGCTGCTCAATCGAGCCCAGCGGATCTACTCGAGAGAACAGGCAGGCGTGCGGGATGTGCAGAATTTGCTTGGGAGCGGAGGCGCGCATGCCCGCTTCTGCTACGACATGGGATTCATCCTGGAGCCACGTCGGCCGACCCATGGGCTTGACGAACTCGAGGAACTGAAGCGCAGCGGACGCCTGCTCGTCGGCTTCAACGTGAGCGGATTGCTGTTGATGGGCGGCTACGACCGCAGCAACGCCTTCGATCTGAAGATCGACTATCGCGATTTTGTGGAGCGAGCGATCGACTTCTTCATCCGCAGCAAGGATGCCGATGTCATCCTTGTCCCGCATGTCTTCGGCGACCAACCGGAGAGCGATGCGACCGCCTGTGCCGCAGTCTTCGAAACGCTGAAGCACCGCTACGAGGGTCGGCTGGCCTGCATCCGCGGGCGTTTTGACCAGAACGAAATCAAGTACATCATCGGGCAATCTGACTTCTTCGTTGGCGCGCGCATGCATGCATGTATTGCAGCACTCTCGCAAGGCATCCCTGCGATTGGTATTGCGTACAGCAAGAAGTTTCTCGGCGTCTTTCAGACCGTCGGCGCGGGCGACCTGGTGGCGGATCCGCGCCATCTGACGACCGAGCAGGTACTCGAGACCATCGACAGTGCAATGCAAAGTCGCGTTGAGATCACCGCAAGACTGCGGCAAACCATGGTCGATGTGAAGCGTGATCTCTTCGCCGCGCTGGACGGAATCGCATGACGACGAACAGTCACCCTGTCGCGTTCCGCAACGTCGCCGATGTCGCCAGCTGGCGCATGTGCCTGGGCTGCGGTGCGTGCGCTTATGCGTGCCCGCAGGACAAGGTCCAGATCGTGAACTTCGTGGACCAGGGTCTGAGACCGGTGCTGTCCGACGGGGCTTGCGGTGGCGATGGCCAGTGTCGTGACTGCCTCGATGTCTGCCCGGGCATTGACGTCGCACACGATGTGACCACGAAACCGGAGGGAGCTGTTGCCGGGCTTGCCGAGAGTTGGGGGCCTGTTCTCGAAGTGTGGGAGGGTTTTGCCACCGACGCCGAGATCCGATACAACGGCTCATCGGCCGGCATGGCCAGCGCACTGGCGTTGTTCTGCATCGAATCGCTCGGGATGCGTGGGGCTGTGCACATCCGAGGCGAGGAGCGTTCACCGCATATCAACACGACGGCGTTCAGCCGGACGCGCGATGAACTCCTGGCCAGCACCGGTTCTCGCTACGCGCCGGCATCGCCTTGTGATCGGCTCGACGCAATCGAAGACGCCGGCGGCCCGGCTGTGTTTCTCGGCAAACCCTGCGACGTCGAAGCGCTGCGCAAGGCGCAGGCCATCCGGCCTGGGCTCGACCGCAACGTCGGTGTGGCGATCGGCATCTTCTGTGCGGGCACGCCGAGCACCCAGGGCACGATCGACCTGCTTGAGAAACACGGCATCCAACCGGAAGATGTCGAGGAGCTTCGCTACCGTGGCCGCGGTTGGCCCGGGCACTTTGCCGTGCGACTGAAGGGCGATCCGGACTGGCGCAATCTTGCGACCTACGCCGAGGCCTGGGGATTCCTGCAGGCCTATCGTCCTTATCGTTGTTATCTTTGCCCCGACGGCACCAGCGAGTTTGCGGACATCTCCTGTGGCGACCCCTGGTACCGCGAGGTGGAGCCCGGCGAGCCGGGCACCTCGCTGGTGGTCGTCAGGACCGCGAAAGGCCGCGACATTGTTCGTCGTGCTATCGAGGCCGGTGCGGTCCAGTTGGAGCGAGTCGATTCGCAGACGCTCGCCATGTCCCAGCGCGAACTGCAATTCAAGCGCGGCGCCATCTGGGGCCGCGTGCTGACGCTGAAAGCGCTCGGCATTCCGGCTCCGCGGTTTCGCGGCTTTTCACTGTTCCGCAACTGGTTGCGCATTCCGTTCGGGCACCAGCTACGTTCCATTGTTGGCACGCTTCGCAGAGCAATCAAGCGGAAGTACCATCTCAAGCATTTTCATGCGGCGACAGATGTCGTCTCGCCATCGGGTGACGCCCGCTGAGAACGCATCAGATGCAGACCCCTGCGCACTTAACCTGCCGCTTGTGCTGATCCAGCCAGCGCAGCACTGACGTGAACACGCTTGGTTTGAGCATTCTTTCAGTATTGGGCGTGGTGGTCCTGCTAGGACCGCGACGATGGGCTCTGCTCGGAATGGTCGCCGGAATCATGTACCTGACCCAGGGTCAGTTCGTGGTTGTGGGCGGCTTCACGCTCTATCCGATCCGTGTACTTGAAGTGATCGCTTTGATTCGGGTGTTCGTGCGCAGCGAGTTGCCCTTCAAGAACCTCAATCGACTTGACGGTGTCTTGGCTTTCTTGTACTTGTTTACGGCCACCATCTTCCTGATGCGCTCGGATGAAGGCATTGCCTATCAGATTGGGGCAGGGGTCGACGCCATCTTTCTTTACACCGTATTCAGGTCGCTGATTCGCGATGTGGAAGATCTGCGCTGGTTGCTGCGGGGATTCGTCCTGATGCTCGTGCCGTACACGTATCTCGTTTGGCTCGAGAGCCTGAGCTTTCAGAACTCGTTTGCATCACTCGGCGGTGTAGAACTTATCAGAGCCGGAGACCTGTGGATCCGTGAAGGTCGACTTCGTGCCACAGGCAGCTTCGGCCATCCAGTTCTGATGGGAAGTGTTGGTGGTTCATTCTTGCCGCTGTACATAAGCCTGTGGTTCTCGCGGCCATCAGACAAGTTGACCGCCCTGCTTGGAATCCTGCTCTGCGTGGGATTGGTAGGGGCCTCGAACTCGGGCGGGCCGATGATTTGTCTGCTTGCGGCTCTCGTCGGATGGTTGGTCTGGCCGCTGCGGCAATCGATGCACTTGGTCCGCCGTGGAATGGTGGTGGCGTTGATCGCTCTGGCGATGGTCATGAATGCGCCAATCTGGTACGTGCTGGCACGCCTCAGCGACGTCACGGGAGGCGACGGATACCACCGCGCGGTTCTGTTGGACATCGGATTCCAAAACATCGACAAGTGGTGGTTGGCGGGCATGCCAGTGCTGGAGACATCAACATGGTTGCCCTACACAAACACGAATACCGGCGCTGTCGACATGACGAACAATTTTCTGAACTTCGGTGTCACTGCTGGCGTGGGGGCGATGCTTCTACTTATAGCCCTTCTCACGGTGGCGTTCAGTCTCTTGGGCCGGACCATGGCTGCCATTCGATGCGAACCTCAAAGCGATCGAAACGTCGAACCACTCTACTGGGGCTTGGGTGTGATGCTGACAGTGCACACCTTCAACTGGTTCGGCATCGTGTATTGGGACCAGATGAATGCGATGTGGTTCTTGCACCTTGCTCTGATCGGCAGCTTGTGCGGGGCGACGTGCGGCATGCAAGCGGACAGGCTGCCCGACATGCCAGACGTTGCGAGAATCCACCCGCAAACGACTATCGATGGCGCTTCAGCCGACTAGGAGGATCTTCAAAACTGTCCGGCACTCGAGGCTGCAGCTGTGCGCGGCGCTCTTTTGGCCGCGGCCGATTTTGGTTATTGGACTCGAAGATTGGTCGGCGCGGGAAGCGGAACGACAGATCCGGCACCGTACTCAAACGCGCCACGATCCCATACGCCGTCGGCGCCGCGCGTGTTGCCGAACATGTCAACATTGAACGGCGCCGACAACGGCAGCCCTGCTTGTGTTGCGGCCTTGAGCGTGAAGTCCTTTGCCGTTCGATTTGTGAATGGGGTTATCGAGAATAGTTGCCCATGCGCTTCGGACGAAGCCAAACCAGGAGCCATGTCCTGGCCTGATTGCCAATTGAGAATGGCGTGAAATGCGTTGTAGTCATGCGCGCCCCCCGTGAACGCGATGGTGTCGCTCGCTGGATGATGCGCAAACAGATTGTTGTACGCAGCGTTGCCGCTGCCGTAGTACTCGATTCCGGCTCCTCCGGATACCCATCCCACCAAGGTGTTGTTGTAGACCTTCCAGTTGGTTGCCGTGGTGCCTGGGTAGAGCGCATCGATGAATCGGCTTGCATGTGTACCGCTCAATCCGCTCTGTACGATCACGTTGCCGTAGATTTCGACGCTGTCGGTACTGCCGCCATTGACATGTGCAAAGACGGCCGTGTTCGTGCTGTCTTCGATCCAGTTCCATCGCCAGGTGATGTTGTCGTCGTTGACACCGCTCCAGACTTCCCGGTGCAGTTCGGGATGCTCTTCTCCGTTTCGAATCAGCGCTGAATACTGAATTGTCACATTCCTCATCGCGAATGTGTGGAAGTGCCCGCCTCCAACGTCGTGGAAGTAGCAGTACTCGAAACTCGCGTTGCTGATGCCGTCGCCTTTGGAGAAGTAGGCGCCGCTGGCGTCGTCTTTGACGCCTTTCACCACCCAGACGTTGTAATTCGAGTTCCGTCCGTAGGTGCTAGTCGCTTCGACATGTGCGATCCGAACGTTGTCCGCGGCCTTCGAGTTGAAGTCCATCAGGATGTTGGTTGTGCCGGCCACCTTGATGCCGTGACCGGCGGTCCAGCTTTGTGGACCACCTCCGGTGACACCATCGATGTCATAGTGACCGGAGCGAAACTTCCAATCCGAGAATACCGCCGGCCCACTTGCTAGTGCGTCAGCCCATCCTGCGGCGGGTCCATGATCGCTGACAACCGCCTTCCTGACCCGGATAGTTGTAGATCCTGAGACCGCGTCGTCCCACGTATAGGAGCCGTACGCACCCGCGCCAAGATAGTAGGTGTTGCCGCGTTGCAAGGTCGGCGGCAGCCCGCGGCGGGCACCCGCCTGCCCGGCGCTGGCTGCACACGACCAGGAAGAGCCGTCACCGTCGACGGAGCACTGCGCCGTCGGCCTCACGGCAACGTTCGCCGCCAAGGCCGCCATCGGCAGCATCACCGCCAGGACAGGCAAGTGTCGGATTCGCATTTCGGTCGTGAGGCGGTTATTGCGTCAGTTGGTCCGCGCCGTCGCCGGCGCATATGAACACGAACGGTCAGAACACTGTCAGGTTGATGGGAGGCGACAGTTGCTGCACTGCAGTGCCGCCTGCGCTGTACTCGTACGCACCAAGGTCCCAAACGCCATCCGCGCCGCGTTTGGCACCTTTCATGTCGACGTCATAGGGTGAACCTAGTGCCGTGCCGGCCTGAGTTCCCGCGGCAAGCCGGAAGTCACCTTGGGCGGCGCCAATGAAAGGCGAACTGCTCAGGACCGAGTTGTTGGAAGCGGAACTGGCATTGCAGCCAGTGCCGACGCCGCCGGCAATTCCATACCAGACGTTGTTCCGACATGCATTGCCGCTGCCGTTGAGCACGATGATGGAAGTGCCATCCTTATAGCCAGAGATCGTGTTGTTGAAGACCTTGGCATTTGAGGCCCCGGGGCCTACCCAGGAAACTCCATTGCCGCCAATGACGACGACGCCGCCCGTGTTGATCTCGTTCGTCGTTTTGTGAAACACGTTCCCGTAGACCTCGTTGTTGTCGAAGCCACTGCCGTCCCACAGTGCAATCTCTGCGGTACAGCCAGACGTCGAATCTCCCGGGTCGCGTTGGCACGAGTCCTTGAAGACCGAGTTCCGGACGGTCATGTTTGATGCATAGACTTGGCCCCGGATGGCTTCCTTGCCCCAGCCTGTCCCGAAGTGGGTGTACTCGACTAGAAGCCCACTACAGCCGGCGCATTGGATGTGGATCTTGGTGTTGTGGACATGGCTGCGGTGCAGAGTCCAGTTCTCGCAAGCGAGTGATCCGCCTCCAAAACCGCCTAGATAGAGTCCGCTACTTGGAGCAGAGGACACACCCGATCCGACGTTTGCGCCGACATCAACATAGCGAAATGTCAGGTTGTCCGCACACGCACCGCTGTTTGAAGACAGTCGACTGGAGTAGAGAGAGCCCGAATTGCGAATGCCATACGCTGCGCTGTTGGTCCAGTCACTCTCATTGCGCTTCGCACCATCAATGACGTAGTAGCCAGAGTCGAAGTTCATGTCGTTGAACGTCGCTTGGCCATCGCCGTAGGCGTCGCTCCAACCCGTGCTGGTGCCGTGGGATGCGGGGGTGGCCTTCCTCAGCGCGATGACAGCCGAACCCGACATCGGATCGTTGAAGGCTCGGCTGCCATAGCTGCCATCGGCGAGCCAGTACGTGTCCCCACGGTTCAACGAACTGGGCAACGACGTATAGGCATTGTTCCAATCCGAGCCGCTGCCGTTGCCGGAAGCGCCTGGGCGTACATAGCGGTCAGCCGCATGTGCCGACAGCGCTGACAGTGCCAGAAGAATGGCAATCAATGAACGCATGTGAAGTCCTTTCGATTCAGAAACTGAAATTCATGAGCGAGGCGCGGAATGCCCTGGCTCGGATTGACGTGCCACAAAGCCATTGGCATCCATGAAGCGGCGGCGTAGATAGAGCGACGATACTGCGCCCGCCACGTTGAGCATGAGGTCGATGGCGGCAGGGTGGCGCGAGGCAATCAATACCTTGCCGCTGTTGAGGATTGCGGCGAACACAAGCATGGCTGCCACGAGTTGTGGCGTCCTGCGATGGTGGGCAATGCCGGCCAAGAGATAACCCATCACCGCAAAGCTCGCGAAGTGCCAGAGTGCTGCGACGAGTTCCTCGGTTGTATTGTTCGATCGCTCGTAATACCGCTCGGGCAGTATCCAGAACGTGGAAGGTGCCTGCCAGGCCACGGCCCGCAACAGGTCGATGCTGCGCCCATCCTGGGCCATTTCCAGCTTGTCGATGCGGCCGATGAAGGGCCGGTGTCCGCTTGCGACATTGCCGAGCGCCCACGGCACTGTCGCCTTGGGAAATCCGGGCGACGCACCAGACGGGCAGTGGTTGTCCAACTCCATGCGCTGCTGATCGTTCACTTGCATCGATACCACGGTGCCGGCGTCGCTCCGGTCGATCCACAGGCTGACGCTGACTGCCACACCCCGTTCGACGTTGAACGGAATTCGCAAGCGGACATCGAGGTCCGGCGCAGCCCCATCACAGGGCAGATAGAGCACGACATTGCCGTGATCGATGCCGATCATGAACGCCGGGTCATACGGACTGCGTCCAATGGACACAAGACGAGCGGGCCCAGATTGATCGGCAACGGTCGGCATTGCTTCAACGACCATGCTGAACCGTTTCCCTGACAGTATTGCCGCAACACCTTCTGGGGCGTGGCTGATCAACCGGCTGTTGGCGTCGACGGCCCAAGCGCCGTTGGGACGATGCATAGCCGAATTCACCACTCGCCTCGGGAGATCGAGTGCGAACGGATACCACGATGAGACGATGCTCAACACCACCATGGCCCAAAGTGCTGCGCGTTTGACTCGGTCGCTGTTGCCCACCATGTCGCCTGCCCGTGCAACGAGGTTTCACGGACATCCTTCCCGGTGGGCAGTATGACCTGCGTCATATCACTGCACGACCTTCGAAGCTTCATTCGAGAACGCACTCTCATTGCCGGCTGCGTCGGTGGCTGTCACAGCGAAATAGTAGGTCTGCCCACGCACAAGTCCAGCAACGGTGTAACCAGTGGTATTCGCACTCAGGCCGTATCCGCGCTGCTGAATGTAGTTGCCCCGCGTGGTGCCGTAGTAAACACGGTATCCGGCTACTGCGCCACTGGGCGCCGTCCATGAAAGCGTCGCGGCTGCGGGTGCGGGTGCCGGGGCAGGTGCCGGGGCAGGTGCCGGAGCAGGTGCCGGAGCAGGTGCCGGAGCAGGTGCCGGAGCAGGTGCCGGTGCCGGTGCCGGAGCAGGTGCCGGTGCCGGAGCAGGTGCCGGTGCCGGAGCAGGTGCAGGCGCAGGTGCACGTGCAGACGTTCCGCCAACGACGTGTTCACTGGTTCGTGCGGCGCCCGTTTGATCAGTCCACTGAGCTCTTACGACGTCACCTGCCACAAGAGGAAGCGGGGGGTACATCTCGTACACCGAACCCTGCGTGGGTCCGGTACGGTCGGTGCGATTGAGCACGCCGTTTCGATAGAAGGTGACGCCTGTCGCGTTCGGGTACACGCTGCTTATCGGAGCAAACTGCGGTGCGAACAATCCGCCAACTTGAGCCAAATCCCATGTGCCAAGCGTGGCCTGAGGTGCAGGTGCAGGTGCAGGTGCAGGTGCAGGTGCAGGTGCAGGTGCAGGTGCAGGTGCAGGTGCAGGTGCAGGTGCAGGTGCAGGTGCAGGTGCAGACGTTCCGCCAACGACGTGTTCACTGGTTCGTGCGGCGCCCGTTTGATCAGTCCACTGAGCTCTTACGACGTCACCTGCCACAAGAGGAAGCGGGGGGTACATCTCGTACACCGAACCCTGCGTGGGTCCGGTACGGTCGGTGCGGTTGAGCGCGCCGTTTCGATAGAAGGTGACGCCTGTCGCGTTCGGGTACACGCTGCTTATCGGAGAAAACTGCGGTGCGAACAATCCGCCAACTTGAGCCAAATCCCATGTGCCAAGCGTGGCCTGAGGTGCAGTTGCAGATGCAGATGCAGAACCCGCGAACTCGCACGTTTTGGCCATACCAACCGCTGGATCGCCCCATACCGCATTGCTGCAGCTGATGGATCCGGTGACAGTTTTGTAGAAATAGCTGTCGTTAGCGCCGTAGCGCACGACGCTCTCGCCACTCACGCTGCAAGTGCCGCCTTCGGGTGCGCAATACGCCCATGACGCGCTACTGCTTGCCTGGGCGATTTCCCTCTCCGACGCCACGGCCGTGGAGTTCCCTTCAGTTCTGGCGATGTCTCCGGCGGGTTCAGACGCGCCGCCGCATGCGGCCAGCACAGCCGCAGCCACCGGCAACAGTCGCTGTAGTTGACGCCAATTTGTCTTGGCAATGCTCATTGTTTGGTTCCCAATCGACGTTCGATCCAGACCCTTGCCACATTCGCCATCCCGTCGCAGCACCTCTGGTGGTGTCTGCGGCGCGGCGACGAAGTGGATCCCGGGGCGTTTTTTTCGCCGTGACCGCAGATGTGCCTCTGTCGAATCCCGGCTTGAAGCCGCAGCGCGGACTCACGTTGTGCATTGGGGCCATCCAAGACCCCTCGGCAGCTCGCTCGTTTGCGCTGTTGCTTCGATGGGGCTGAACCATATCTGCGCGACGCGCAGGGTCTGCGACAGTGCGCAACTGGGGGAAACACCTTCTGTCTTGAAATCAACCCCCTAGGAATGGGGGGGGCGAGGTCCAGGGTGGCTCTGCTAAGCGGGTCAAGTCACCGCGCATCACCAGTACACATGCGGGTTTCCGCCGTGCTGGCGTTCACTGACCGTGGTGCACGCGTCGATTTGCACCACCGGGGTGCTAGCCCAATGAGACTGCCCGGAAGCGCTTACAAATTAAGGAAAAGACTACGGAATTGCGTCGATTCGCGCCCAGCACGACGCTGACGGTTCGTGAAATCCTTCACAACCCTCTTGGCGCCTGGTTCGAAGCATGGCGCCCGCGTACCGGCGTCAGCAGGCAGGCAGGGGTGCGAGTGTCAACCCGCGACAGGTACCAACGAACGTCTGCGCGCTTCCGCGCCGACGTTATCTGGCGCCTTCACAGGTGAGCACCACGAGGACGGTGCGCACCAACACGGAAAGATCGAAGCGCAACGAGCAATGCCGCAAGTAGCGCAAGTCCATGCGCACCATGTCGTCGAACGACACTCGGCTGCGGCCCTCGATCTGCCAGATGCCGGTCAGGCCCGGCTTGAGGTCGAGTACGCGCCGGCGGTGCCATGACTTGTACTTCTCCGCCTCGTAGGTAACGGGCGGGCGCGGGCCGACCAAGCTCATGTCGCCCTTGAGCACGTTGAAGAACTGCGGCAGTTCATCGATGCTTGTCTTGCGAATGAAGCGGCCGATCGGAGTGACGCGCGGATCAGCCTTTATCTTGAAGTCGCCACCCGCGCCGGCAGCGTTGGATGACGCCTGCTTGCCGTCGATCAATTTGGCGACGAACTCTCGGTGCACTCGATCGTCCATGTCGGTGCGCATCGAGCGGAACTTGTAGAAGGTGAATGGCGCGCCACCCTGGCCGACGCGAGTCTGGCGAAAGATCACCGGGCCTGGCGACGACAGTTTGACCGCCAGCGCCACCAAAAGCATCAAGGGCGACAACAAAACCAGTGCAAACAGGGCACCGACGACATCCAGGGCTCGCTTGAGCGGGTAGGCATGCGCCGGAATGGGAACAGGCGTGCCGCCGTCCACGGCGTGACGCGAGCGTGGTGTGCCCAGCCGCTCAGTCACCAGACGATCGAAATCGGCGCCCGGGTAGGTGGCACCGGCCACCGCAGTGGATTGAACCTGGCGCGCCAGCACCACTTTGTCAAAAAAGCTGCGCAGACCAGCCTCGCCGGTGTCGGGCAGCAAGACGGCAATGCGAGCGTCATCCATGGCGGCCACGTAGTCCGTCTCGCGCGCCATCGTAGTGACTCTTTCGACAACGACGTCGAGCGTGTCTTGGCAGTCTGCGTCGATATCGAGCACCGCCAGCGACAGCGCCGAATGCGAGCGTTCGGTGCGGCGCTTTTCGCGTTGAACCATGCGCAGGAATGCCGCACGCGACAGTAAACCGTCCGGATGCGCATCATTGTCGGCAGCCGGGGCATGCCAGTCTCGCGGATGCACGATCGCTGGCGCAGAATCGGCCGCGCCCGCAACTTCGACAGCATGCAGTGCAATCCCGCGCGGCAGGGCCGCGTCGGGCGCTGAATCCTCGAAGCTTGCGTACTTTGTGGTTACCTTCATGGGGCCCGTCGCCTTCGCAATGACCTTGCTGCTGAATCTGCGGACAAGTCTACGGAGAGTTGGGGCCCGCCTGCACCCCCGAACAGGGGGTAAACGCGTCCCTACAACGCCCCGGATTAGGGATATGTCGGCCCAAACAACGCAGATGACACTTCAGTCAAGCGCGAACGTGTGAGTTGCGCGCAGATTTCGGATCGATTACTTGAAAGGGCCGTATGCCGGTGACCGATGTTCAACTGGGGAACAATGTCAAAATCTTCCATCCCGCCCTGGTCAACCTGTACGGCTGCCGCATCGGTGACGACACCAAGGTCGGCTCCTTCGTCGAAATCCAGAAAAACGCGCGCATCGGGGCGCGCTGCAAGATTTCATCGCACACCTTCGTCTGCGAGGGTGTCGTCATCGATGACGAGGTCTTCATCGGTCACGGTGTCATGTTCATCAACGACCGCTATCCGCAGGCGTCCAATGTCGACGGCAGCCTTCAGACCGAGGCCGATTGGAAGGTCGAGCCGACGCGAATCAAGCGCCGCGCCTCAATCGGCTCCAACGCCACCGTCCTTTGCGGCGTCAGCATCGGCGAAGGCGCACTCGTAGGCGCTGGGGCCGTGGTCACGCGTGACGTGCCGGATTTTGCGATCGTTGCCGGGGTGCCGGCGCGCGTCGTTGGCGATGCCAGGGTGCGCGAGGCCGCTTCCAGCGGTTGGGCGGCCGCTGGCTGAGTCACCTATTCGTCAACAGGGAAGGAACAACAATGATCAGGATCGGTGTGGTCGGCTACGGCTACTGGGGCCCCAATCTGGTCCGCAACTTCGCGGAGACGCCGGGTGCGGAGGTTGCGGCCGTGGCAGATTTGGACGCGACCAAGCTGGCTATCGTGAAGCGGCGCTTCCCGGTTGTCCACACGACCACAAACTACCATGAACTGTTGTCTGATCAGTCGATTGACGCTGTAGCAATTGCCACGCCGGTCAATACGCACTACGAGTTGGCGATGGCGGCACTCAAGGCAGGCAAACATGTCTGGGTTGAAAAGCCCATGACCGAAACTCTTGAGCAGGCTCAACGTTTGGTCGAGGAGGCTGAGCGATGCGGCAAGGTGCTGCATGTCGATCACACGTTCATCTACACCGGCGCTGTGCAGAAGATGGCCGAGGTCATCAAGGCCGACGAACTGGGCAAGATCTACTACTACGACTCGATCCGCATCAACCTGGGCCTTTTCCAGCGCGACATCAGCGTGATCTCCGATCTCGCGGTGCACGACTTCTCGATCCTCGATCACCTCTTCGGCGAGCAGCCGGTGGCCGTCACGGCCAGCGGCACGAACCACTTTCCTGGCACGCCCGAGAACCTGGCCTACGTGACGCTTTACTATGATTCGGGGATGATCGCTCATGCCAACGTGAGCTGGTTGGCGCCCGTCAAAGTGCGGCAGATCCTCATCGGCGGCAGCAAGAAAATGGTCACCTATGACGATCTCGAGCCCAGCGAAAAGATCAAGATCTACGACAAGGGTGTGAGCTTCACCGACGATCCGGCAAAGATCCAGGAAATGCGTGTCGGCTATCGCACGGGCGACATGTGGGCGCCCAAGCTGGCGGTAACCGAGGCGCTGCGCGTCGAGGGCGAGCACTTCGTCGATTGCATTCTCAACAGCAAGCGATCGCTCACCGACGGCCAACTCGGCCTGCGCGTGGTGCAGCTGATCGAAGCGGCTTGCGAGTCGATGCGCAACAAGGGCAAGACGGTTCATCTCAAGGGTGGGGAGGTTCGTTCGTGATTCCGTTCGTCGATCTGAAAGCACAGTACCGGTCGATCAAAGATGAGGTCAACGGCGCCATCCAGGGCGTGCTCGACAGCTGCCAGTTCACGCTCGGCAGCGAGGTCGTAGCCTTTGAGCAGGAGTTCGCCGCCTACAGCGGCTCGGTGCATGGCATGGGAGTCAACACCGGCACCAGTGCTCTGCACATGGCGTTGCTGGCTGCTGGTGTCGGCCGCGGCGACGAGGTCATCACGGTACCGTTCACCTTCGTTGCCACCGTCTCGGCCATCGACTACACGGGCGCCAAGACAGTGTTTGTCGACATCGATCCCGTCACTTTCACGATGGACCCGGCGCAAGTGGAAGCGGCGATCACGCCACGCACCAAGGCCATCATTCCAGTGCACCTCTACGGCCAGTCAGCTGACATGGATCCGATCCTGGCGATTGCCAAGAAGCACGGCCTGGTAGTCATCGAAGACTCGGCGCAGGCGCATGGTGCCGAGTACAAGGGGCGCCGCTGCGGCAGCATGGGCGATATGGGCTGCTTCAGCTTCTATCCCGGCAAGAACCTGGGAGCGGCAGGCGAGGGCGGCATGGTGGTCACGGCCAACCCGGAATTTGCGCGCACGATTCGCATGCTGCGTGACTGGGGCGCGGAGAAGAAGTACCACCACGTTCTCAAGGGCTACAACTTTCGCATGGAAGGCATCCAGGGGGCGATTCTGCGCGTCAAGCTTCGCCACCTCGAGAAGTGGACTGAAGCGCGTCGCGCGGCGGCAAAGCGCTACGACCAACTGCTCGTCGGCAGTGGTGTCGAATTGCCAAAGCAGATGAACTACGCGCGTCACGTGTATCACATTTACGCGATTCGCACGACGTCACGGGCCGCGATGCAAGAGGCCTTGAACGAGCAAGGTATTCAGACCGGCATCCACTATCCGTTCCCGGTTCACCTGCTGCCGGCATTCGCGGATCTCGGCTACAAGGCCGGCCAGTTTCCGCACGCCGAGCGCGCTGCCAACGAAGTCCTGTCGTTGCCGATGTTCCCCGAACTGACAACTGACCAGTCGGCGGCGGTGAGTGCGGCAGTGCATGCGTTCGGCAGTCAACAATCGGCGCCGGCAAAGTTTGCATGAGCGCCAGCGAGAACGCGATGTCGGATGAACACAAAAAAGGGGGTCGTGCCATGAGCACAGTTGCTGTTGTTGGGTTGGGATATGTCGGCTTGCCGCTCGTCATCGAGTTCGGCAAGCAGGTTCGCACCATTGGCTTCGACATCGATGAACGCAAGGTGTCGGACTGCCGCGCCGGAACGGATCCGTCGCGCGAAATTCCTGACGAGGAAATGAAGCGCGCGACATTGGCCGAATACAGTGCCGATCCGGCTTGCCTGCGCGATGCCGACTACATCCTGGTCGCTGTACCGACGCCGGTCGACGCTGCGCGCATCCCCGACCTTGGGCCATTGACAAGCGCCAGCCGCATGATCGGTGAAAACCTGAAGCCAGGGGCGACCATCGTCTTTGAGTCCACGGTCTATCCCGGCGCCAGTGAAGAGGCCTGCATTCCTGTGATCGAGAAGGCCTCAGGCCGCAAGTGGAAGAAGGACTTCTTCGTTGGCTACAGCCCGGAGCGCATCAACCCTGGCGACCGCGAGCACATGCTCACCAACGTCATCAAGGTGGTCTCGGGCGATACCCCCGAGACGCTCGAGCGCGTTGCCAAGCTCTATGAACGCGTGGTCAAGCCTGGCGTTTTCCGCTGCAGCAGCATCAAGGCAGCCGAAGCCTGCAAGGTCATCGAGAACACGCAGCGCGACTTGAACATTGCGCTGATGAACGAACTGGCGATCATTTTCGACCTGGTCGGGCTGGACACCAGTGAGGTGCTGCAAGCCGCGGGTACGAAGTGGAACTTTCTCAAGTTCAAGCCGGGTTTGGTCGGCGGCCACTGCATCGGCGTCGACCCGTACTACCTGACGCACAAGGCCGAGATGCTCGGCTACCACCCGGAGGTCATCACCGCCGGACGACGCATCAACGACGGCATGGGCAAGTACATCGCTGAGCAGACTGTCAAACAGATGATTGCCAATGGCAGTTACATCAAGGGAGCACGCGTCAATGTGCTCGGTTTGACGTTCAAGGAAGATTGCGCTGATCTGCGCAACAGCAAAGTCGGTGACGTGATCCGAGAACTGCGCAGCTATGGCGTCGAGGTTCTGGTGCACGATCCGCATGCCGATCCGGCTGAGGCCGAACACGAGTACGGCGTGTCGTTGGTTCAGTGGAGCGATCTGCCACGAGCAGACGCTCTGGTGCTGGCCGTATCGCACGCCGACTTCCTGAACTTGGGCGTGGAAGACCTGTCGCGCAAACTGATCCGCGGAGGTTGCGTGATCGACGTCAAGTCCGGTTTCGCGGTGGAACCTTTGCGTGCCGCTGGATTCAACGTCTGGCGACTTTAGGCGTGTGCGCTGCGCCTGCGTGGCTTGAGGTTGCGGTCGTGAGCCACCCCTTCGATTGAGCGTCACTTCTTGTAGCGATTTGCTCAATAATAGTGCTCGAAAACCCGCCTTGCGGGGGAGCTGACGAATGACCCCTAGACAAGTTTTGGCCATACTCGCAGCGCGCTGGCATTGGGCACTGACGGTGCTGGTGCTGTGCATTGCTGCCACGGCGATCGTCAGCATGACGATGTTGAAGCGCTATACGGCCACAGCCAGCGTGATGCTCGACGCGCGCTCGCCCGACCAAGTGGCTGGTGGTGCGCCGAGTTCCATGCTGCCCGGCGGCTACCTGGCGACGCAGATCGAGTTGATCACGAGTGAGCGAGTCGGTCGGGAGGTGGTTCGTGTACTCGAACTGGACAAGGAGCCGACGCTTCGCGACGCGTGGTTCAAAGCCGGCCAGGGCGAGGGAGATTTCGAAGCGTGGCTCGCCGAGGTCATGGGCAAGGGGCTTACCGTGAGGCCGGCCACGGCCAACGTGGTCACCATCACCTATACCGCCGAGGACGGCGCCAAGGCGGCGGCGCTTGCCAACGCCTATCTCAAAGCCTATATCGACACGTCCCTGTTGATGCGGATGGAGCGAGTGGGCCAATACGGTGCATTCTTTGAGGCGCGTGCAAAGGAGTTGGGGGCGGACCTCGAACGTGCGAAGAGAACGCTGGCCGAGTACCAGCAAAAAAACAGCCTGCTGGTTGGCGGCGAGAAGCTCAATCTCGAAGCGTCAAGGCTCGTCGAGTTGGGCGCTCAACTGCTTGCGGCGCAAAGCGCCAGTGCAGAAGTAACGGGCCGTCTCAATCAGGCCGGACAGCGGACCGAGCAACTCCAGGAGGTATGGCAGAACCCTGCCGTTGCGGCGCTCAGCAGCGACGTGATCCGCGAAGAAGTGCGCTTGCGCGAAATGACGTCGCGACTCGGCGAGAGGCACCCGCAACTGATGGAACAGCAAGCGCGTCTTTCCGAACTGAGAACGAAGCTCGAAGCAGAAAAAAGCCGCGCGGTCAGCAACGTGAGCTTCGGTAGCACTGCCAGCCGGTCGCGTGTTGCACAAATCTCGGCCGCGCTGGAAGCGCAGCGCGCCAAGGTGCTGCGCATGCAGGCCCAGAGTGAGCAATCGGTGAGCTTGCAGCGCGATGTCGACAGTGCGCAACAAGCCTACGACGCGATGCAGCAGCGGGTCAGCCAAGCCAGCTTCGAAAGTCAGAACACGCAGGCCAATCTGTCGGTTCTGAAAAATGCCTCCATGCCCATGTCACCGTCGTCGCCCAACATGCCGAAGAATCTCGGCGCCGGCGCGGCGCTGGGGGCGCTGTTGGGGCTGGGCTTGGTGTTGGGACGCGAGTATCTCGATCGCCGCCTGCGCACGACCGACGACGTGAGCGAGCTCAAGCAACCGATGCTCGTGTCGCTGCCGGTCTCAGCGCATGCGCGGCGCAAGTTGCAAGACACCTCGCGCACCCGGTTGATGAAGCAGCGCGTGTTGACTGGCCTGCCGCGCCCGGCTCAAAAAACAACCTGACTCGAGGAATCCCATCGTGCGCATGCTGTCGTCATTTGCCCAGCCGGTCTACCGCACAGGGGGTACGGCGCCAGTGCAGGAGGCGTCCAATGCAAAGGTCATCGAGCGACGCATTGGCGATCTCATGCGCGGGCCGTGCGGGCTGTCCGACGCGCAGGTCGACCAAATCGTCGATCACCAGCGCGCAAAGGACCTGCGCTTCGGTGAATCGGCCATCGAACTCGGTTTTGCGCGCCGGGAAGACGTGCTGTGGGCGCTCTCGCAGCAGTTCCACTACCCCTACGCGATCGACGAAAAGCAGGTCAACCCCGAACTCGTCATCGCAGCCAATCCGTTCAGCGACGAAGCCGAGGCCTTTCGGGAGTTGCGCAGTCAGTTGCTGATGGGCGTGATGGCGCCGGATCAGCCGCGCCGCGCGCTGGCCGTCGTCAGTCCTGATGTTGGGGACGGCAAGACCTACCTCGCGAGCAACATCGCAGCGGCGTTCAGCCAGCTCGGCGGCCCGACCTTGTTCGTCGACGCCGACATGCGCTCGCCTCGCTCGCAGGACATCTTCGGCATCACGCTCAACCGCACCGGCTTGTCCGCCATGCTCAGTGGCCGCGCGGAGGACGGGCTGATCCAGCGTTCTTCCCAGTTGCCGAGCTTGTTCGTGCTGCCGGTGGGAGCGATTCCTCCGAACCCGCTCGAACTTATTCAGCGTCCAGCGTTTGCGCAACTGATTCAGGAAATGATCGGCAAGTTCGACCATGTCATTGTCGACACGCCGGCCTCGACCCATGGTGCCGACGCACGCGCGATCGCCGCGCTGTGCGGGGCGGTTCTGGTTGTCGGGCGCCGTGGCCGCAGCCGCATGAAGGCCATGAACAACCTCGTGACTGCGCTGGGAAGAAGCCCCGCGAAACTGGCCGGCATTGTCATGAACGAGTATTGAGTGTTCGCCAGTGACACGCAGGAGCGCTCGGTGATCGGGCGTTTTTTTTGGGTCTTCAGTTGACATATGAACTATTGAGGAATAAATTAAAAAGATGAACATCGTCTGCATCGGCGGCGGCCCCGCAGGCCTGTACTTCGGCTTGTTGATGAAAAAGCTCGACCCGGCGCATCGGGTGCGCGTGGTCGAGCGCAACAAGCCGTATGACACGTTTGGCTGGGGCGTCGTCTTCTCCGACGCGACGATGGACACGATGCGGCGCTGCGATGCTGAAACGGCCGAGCAGATCAGCCAGGCCTTCAACCACTGGGACGACATCGAGCTGCTGTTCAAGGGCCGGCGCATCCGCTCGGGCGGGCATGGTTTTGTCGGTATCGGACGCAAGAAACTGCTCAACATCCTGCAATCGCGCTGCGAACATCTGGGCGTCAAACTCGTGTTCGAAACCGAAGCCGCATCGGACGAGGACTATCCAGACGCCGATCTGATCATCGCCAGCGACGGCGTCAATTCGCGCGTGCGCGCCAAGTACGCCGATGTGTTCAGACCCGACATCGTCGTGCGGCCCAACCGTTTCATCTGGTTGGGAACGCACAAGCTCTATGACGCCTTTACCTTCGACTTCCGGCGCACCGAGCATGGCTGGTTCCAGGCCCACATCTACAAGTTCGACGACACCACCACCACCTTCATCGTCGAGTGTCCTGAATCAGTGTGGCTGGCACATGGTCTGGACCAGGCCGACCAGGACCAGTCGATTGCTTTCTGCGAAAACGTCTTTGCCGAAAACCTGCAGGGTGCCAGGTTGATGAGCAATGCGCGTCACCTGCGCGGCTCGGCATGGCTGAACTTCCAGCGTGTGGTCTGCGAACAGTGGTGGCTGAAGAATGCCCGCGGCAGCCATGTGGTGCTGATGGGTGATGCGGTGCACACGGCCCATTTCGCCATCGGCTCAGGTACAAAACTCGCCATCGAAGACGCGATCGAGTTGGCGCGTCAGTTCGAGCTTCAGGGCGACGACGTCAAGAATCTACCGAAAGTCCTCGCGCAGTACCAGGAGGCAAGGCGCATCGAAACGCTGCGCATCCAGAACGCCGCGTGGAATGCGATGGAGTGGTTCGAGGCTTGCGGTACGCGCTATTGCGATCAACTCGAGCCCGAGCAGTTCATGTACTCGATGCTGACGCGCAGCCAGCGCATCAGCCACGAGAACCTGCGCCTGCGCGACAAGGCCTGGCTCGAAGGCTACGAGCGCTGGCTGGCTGCACGCACATCATCACAGCACGGGGCAGACGCGCCTGCCGTACCGCCGATGTTCACGCCCTATGCCGTGCGCTCGGTGACGCTGAAAAATCGCGTCGTCGTCTCGCCGATGGCGCAGTACTCGGCGGTCGACGGCATACCCGGCGACTACCACCTCGTGCATCTCGGCGCGCGCGCGATGGGCGGCGCCGGCCTGGTCTTTGCCGAGATGACCTGCACCAGTGCCGACGCGCGCATCACGCCCGGCTGTCCTGGGCTGTGGAACGATGATCAGCTGCAGGCCTGGAAGCGCATCGTCGATTGGGTGCATGCCCACAGCGACGCCAAGATCGCCATGCAGGTCGGCCATGCCGGGCCCAAGGGTTCGACCAATGCGCCGTGGGACGACGCGGGGGCCGATCGGCCATTGCCTGCCAACAACTGGCCGCTGTGGGCCGCTTCGGCGCTGCCGTACCAGGAAGGCGGTGCGCTGCCGCACGTCATGACGCGCGCCGACATGGAGCGCATCAGGGGCGACTTCGTGGCCGCTGCAAAGCGTGCCGCGCAGGCCGGCTTCGACTGGCTCGAACTGCACTGCGCGCACGGCTACCTGCTCTCGGCCTTCATTTCGCCGTTGACCAACCATCGCGACGACGACTACGGCGGCTCGCTCGCCAAGCGCCTGCGCTATCCGCTCGACGTGTTCACGGCGGTGCGCGAGGCGTGGCCACAGCACCTGCCGATGTCGGTGCGCATCTCGGCGCACGACTGGGTCGACGGCGGCATCACGCCGGCCGATGCGGTGCAGATCGCCAAGGCCTTCAAGGCCGCCGGCGCCGACATGATCGATTGCTCGTCCGGCCAGGTCAGCCCTCATCAAAAGCCCGCCTACGGCCGCATGTTCCAGACACCGTTTGCTGACCGTATCCGGCAAGAGGCCGGCATTGCCACGATCGCCGTCGGCGCCATCAGCGAAGCCGATCATGTCAACTCGATCATTGCTGCCGGGCGCGCCGACCTGTGCGCCATCGCACGGCCGCATCTGGCCAACCCGGCGTGGACACTCAGCGAGGCGGCGCGCATCGGCTACGCCGCCGTCGCGTGGCCGAAGCAGTACACATCGGCCAAGCCGCAACTCGAAGCCGCGTTCGCGCGCAAGCCCTCATGAACAAGCCCTTGCGCGATTTCAAGCTCGTGCAGGCCCTTGGCGACAAGGCGATCGGCCGCGAGGCGCGCTCGGTGGCCGACGACCACTCCGCTGTCCGCCTGTGGTTGCGGCTGTTGTCGTGCAGCACGCAGATCGAGCGCGAGATCCGCGCGCGGCTGCGCCAGCGTTTCGACACCACGCTGCCTCGTTTCGACTACCTGGCGCAGCTCGAGCGTCATCCGGAGGGCTTGCGCATGAGTGCGTTGTCGCGCTACCTGATGGTCACCGGCGGCAACGTCACCGGCTTGACCGACCAGCTCGTCACCGAAGGCTTGGTCGAGCGTTGCCTTGACGCCGAGGACCGCCGCGCGCTGATCGTCAAGCTCACGCCGGCCGGGCGCGAACAATTCCTGAGCATGGCGCAGTCGCACGAGGCCTGGCTGATCGAATTGCTCGATGGCTTCGACGCGGTTCAAAAGGAAGCGCTCTACGAATCGCTGGGCCACTTGCGAGTGCACCTGGCGCACCAGGAGACCCGATGAAAAAGCCCGTCGATCCAGCCCTCTTGGCCGGCAACCGCAAGTCGCTGGCTGCGTACCGCGCCATTCACTTCGCGTGGACCTGCGAAGCCGGCGTGGCCACGATCACGCTCAACCGCCCCGAGCGCAAGAACCCATTGACCTTCGAGTCCTACGCCGAGTTGCGCGACCTCTTTCGAGCGCTCAAGCTTGCGAGTGACGTGCATGCCGTCGTCGTCCACGGCGCCGGCGACAACTTCTGCTCCGGCGGCGATGTGCACGAAATCATCGGCCCGCTGGTGCACCTGGGTGCGCCCGACTTGCTGATGTTCACGCGCATGACCGGCGACCTCGTCAATGCCATGCGCACCTGCCCGCAACCGATCATCGCCGCGGTCGACGGCGTGTGCGCCGGCGCCGGCGCCATCGTCGCCATGGCCAGCGACATGCGCCTGGGCACTGCGCGCAGCAAGACGGCGTTCCTGTTCAATCGGGTGGGCCTCGCCGGCTGCGACATGGGCGCCTGCGCCATCTTGCCGCGCCTGATCGGGCAGGGCCGCGCCAGCGAATTGCTCTTCACGGGCCGAGCGCTCGGCGGCGAGGAGGGCGAGCGCTGGGGCTTTTTCAACCGGCTGGTCGATCCCGCCGGCTTGCTCGAGCAAGCCCAGGCGCTGGCCCGCGATCTTGCCGCCGGTCCGACGTTTGCCAACGGCATCACCAAGACCATGTTGCACCAGGAGTGGTGCATGACGATCGAGCAAGCCGTCGAGGCCGAAGCACAGGCCCAGGCGTTGTGCATGCTGAGCGAAGACTTCAAGCGTGCGTACGACGCTTTCGTCGCCAAACAGAAGCCCGTGTTCGAGGGCAACTGACGTGAACGCGCTCGACTGGCCTTTTTTCGAGCCGCGGCATCGCGCGCTGGCGCGCGATCTCGAGGCCTGGGCCACCCAGCATGTGGCGCAGGATCATGCGGCCGATGTGGACGCTGCCTGTCGCGCGCTCGTCAAATCACTCGGCACCGGTGGTTGGCTCGCCCATGCCGTCGGCGACACGATCGACACGCGCGCAATCTGCCTGATTCGTGAAACCCTGGCTCGGCACAGTGGCCTCGCCGACTTTGCGTTCGCGATGCAGGGCCTGGGCTCCGGCGCCATCAGCCTGGCCGGCAGTACCGAGCAGAAAGCGCGCTACCTGCCGCGCGTGGCCTGCGGCGAAGCCATCGCAGCCTTCGCGTTGTCCGAGCCCGATGCCGGCTCCGACGTGGCGGCGTTGGCCTGCGAAGCGCGCGCCGAGGGCGACAGCGTGGTGCTCAACGGCGAGAAGACCTGGATCTCCAACGGCGGCATCGCCGACTTCTACGTCGTCTTCGTGCGCACCAACGAAGCACCGGGCGCGCGCGGC
The DNA here is from genome assembly GCA_963706685.1 of uncultured beta proteobacterium. Lineage (GTDB taxonomy): Bacteria > Pseudomonadota > Gammaproteobacteria > Burkholderiales > Burkholderiaceae_C > CADEEN01. Next base: position 626,707 of record CAVPMY010000005.1, on the reverse strand, counting down.
ATCAGCGCCTTCATCGTCGATGCCGGCACGCCGGGCTTCGAGATCGCCGAGCGAATCGATGTCATCGCGCCGCATCCGCTGGCCAGGCTGCGTTTCAGTAACTGCCGTATTGCCAGCGCCCAACGCATCGGCGGTGCCGGAGAAGGCTTCAAGCTCGCGATGCGAACGCTCGACGTGTTCCGCACCTCGGTGGCTGCCGCCGCCCTCGGCTTTGCGCGGCGTGCGCTGGAAGAAGCGCTGCAGCATGCGACGACTCGCAAGATGTTCGGCGGCATGCTCTGCGACTTCCAGCTGACACAGGCCAAGCTCGCGCAGATGGCGACCACGATCGACGGCGCCGCGCTGCTGACCTACCGCGCCGCCTGGCAGCGCGACCAAGGCCATTCCGTCACGCGCGAAGCGGCGATGGCCAAGATGGTTGCCACCGAGGGTGCACAACAGGTCATCGACGCGTCGGTGCAGATGTTCGGCGGCCTGGGTGTCGTCAGCGAGATGCCGGTCGAGCGCCTGTACCGGGAGATTCGCGCATTGCGCATCTACGAGGGCGCGACCGAAGTGCAGCAGCTGATCATTGCGCGCGAATTGCTGAAAGACGTGAAGGGCTGATCATGCCGAGCGCCCACATCGACACCTTTGCCCGCGACAACTTGCCGCCGGCAGCTCAGCAGCCGGAGTACCTGTTCGAGTTGCCCGAGTTGCAATTTCCGGCACAGCTGAACTGCGCCACCGAACTGCTCGACAAACCGATTGCCGCCGGCCGCGGCGAGCGCGTCTGCATCCGCGCGCCCGGCCTGGCCTGGACGTGGCGCGATTTGCAGGACCGCGCCGATCGCATCGCCCATGTGCTGACGCGCGACATGGGCCTCGTGCCCGGCAACCGTGTGCTGCTGCGCGCGCCGAACAACCCGATGCTGGCGGCCTGCTGGTTCGCCGTGATGAAGGCGGGCGCGATCGCGGTGGCGACGATGCCCCTGCTGCGCGCCAAGGAGTTGAAGGCGATCATCGACATCGGACGCGTCACGCATGCGCTTTGCGATGCGTCGTTGGCCGATGAGTTGAATGTCGCAGCCGACGCCTGCCCGACGCTGACGAAGCTGCGGCTGTTCAACGATGCCACGGCCGACGGACTCGAAGCCGCGATGCAGCGTCATGTCGATCGCTTTGCGGCCGTCGACACTGCTGTCGACGATACCTGCATGTTCGCCTTCACGTCGGGCACCACCGGCGTTCCCAAGGCGACGATGCACTTCCATCGCGACGTCATGGCAGCTTGCCTTTGCTGGCCACCTCACGTCCTGCGGGCGACCGCCGACGATGTCTTCATCGGCAGCCCGCCGCTGGCCTTCACGTTCGGCCTCGGCGGTCTGCTCTTGTTCCCGATGTCGGTGGGTGCGCAGGCGGTGCTGCTCGAAAAGGCGACCCCGCCGCAGCTGCTCGAAGGCATCCGCGACTTCGGCGCCACGGTGCTGTTCACGGCGCCGACGTCGTACCGCGCGCTGGCCGCGCACGGCACTGAGCTGCGCGCGACTGCCCTGCGCAAGTGTGTCTCGGCGGGCGAAGCACTGCCTGCATCGACGCGGGCGCTGTGGAAGGAGGCCGCTGGCATCGAGCTCATCGATGGCATCGGCGCCACCGAGCTGCTGCACATCTTCATCTCTGCCGACGAAGTGCATGCGCGCCCGGGCGCCACCGGCATCGCGGTGCCCGGCTACCGCGCCGAGGTTGTCGATGATGAGGGCCGGCCGGTGGCCGCCGGCACTGTCGGGCAGTTGCGCGTCAAGGGTCCGACCGGCTGCCGCTACCTCGCTGATGCGCGTCAGGCCAACTACGTCAAGCAAGGCTGGAACTACACCGGCGACGCCTACTGGGTCGATGCCGACGGCTACTTTCACTACCACGCGCGCACCGACGACATGATCATCTCGGCCGGCTACAACATCGCCAGCCCGGAGGTCGAGGAGGCCTTGATGCAGCACCCGGCGGTGGCCGAGTGCGGCGTCGTCGGTGCTGCCGACACCGAGCGTGGCCAGATCGTCAAGGCCTTCGTCGTGCTGCGGCCAGGACATGCGGCTGACGACGCAATGGTCAAGACGCTGCAGGAGTTCGTGAAGCAGGCCATCGCGCCGTACAAGTACCCGCGCGCCATCACCTTCATCGACACGCTGCCGCGCACACAAACCGGAAAACTGCAGCGCTTCAAGCTGCACGATCACGCATGAAACAGGCCCTGCTTCCCCAAGGCTGGCCGCGGCCGAAGGGCTATGCCAATGGCGTGGCCGCGAGCGGCCGACAGATCTTCGTCGCCGGCATGATCGGCTGGGACGCGCAAGGCGTTTTCCACAGCGACGATTTCGCGGCGCAAACACGGCAGGCGCTGGCCAACATCGTCGCGGTGCTCGAAGCCGGCGGGGCCAAGCCGCATCACATCACCCGCATGACCTGGTACGTGACCAGCAAGCAAGAATACCTGGCCGCGTTGCCGGCCGTGGGCGCAGCGTTTCGCGAACTGATCGGCCACTACGACATCGCCATGACCGCCGTTGCGGTGGCCGCACTGATCGAAGACCGTGCCAAGGTCGAGATCGAGGTCACGGCCGTGGTGCCGAACCCTTGAGGGCCGGGCCTCGGGCCCGGTTCTCGTCTAGAAATTGGTGCCGGTGAGAAGAGTCGAACTCCCGACCTTCGCATTACGAATGCGCTGCTCTACCAACTGAGCTACACCGGCGTCAGGAAAGGCGCAGATTATAGGGTGGCAGCCAGTGCGGCCGACAGCGCTGGGTGGCATGGAGGTGATGTTTCGCCCGTGCGGTCAGCAACCCGCAACGTTTGTCGAAGGGTGCGTCAGCTACAGCAGCCCCAGCCGACGCAACGTGGTGCCGAACGCCGCCGCTTGCGCACGTGCGGCCTCGGCCGGATCGCGCTGCATTTGCAGCAGCGGCACCAAACGCGCCTGGTCGCCGCGATCGCCTTCGCGCCAGTAGCCCGACAGCAGTTGCAGGCCCAATGGTTTGAGCGTGGGCCAGGTGTTGTAGTCGGCGCCGGGTGGGCCGTCTCGGCCGGGCAGGCGGCGGCGCGCGCCGAGGTAGCCGGCAAAGCTGTAGAAGGCATCGTCGGGCGGCAGGAAATCGAGTTCGACCTCGGCTTGCTGCGCAGGGTCGGTGATGTCGAGCGAGGCGAAGGCTGGGCGCTCGCCACCGACGATGAGCCAGGCCAGCGCATCGGCATCGACAAAGCGCGCGGCGCGCCGTTCGTGGCGGCCGGTCCAGTGCGGGTACAGCTCGTTGGAGCGGATGGCCACGTCGAGCTCGACGTGGCCATCGGCCGGCCACACGACCCGACGACCGTCGGCCCTTGCGTCGTCGCCTTCACCGAAGACATGGGTGCGCAGGCCGTTGTGCTGTTGCAGCATCAGCGCCACCGGCCGTGCCGCGTCATCGAAGACGATCGATGCGGCGGTGTAGTGATCGAGCTGGTGCCAATCGTCCAGGTCGGCGACCAGGCCGAGCGGGCCCGCCTGCCACGCTGCCAGACCGGCCACCAGGCCCGAGTGGCGAAAGACGACGTGGTAGGTGAGAAAGGTGAATTCCCGCTCGGCACCATCGCCGAGCGGCACCGGTGCCCGATCGACACGGCCCAGCACGACGCCGCGCGGGAGCGTGCACGCCGTGCAGGGCTGGTGCGTGAACACGGCGAGCGGGTCCTGCTTGTGCTGATTGAGCAGCGCCGCATCCACCGGCTGCGCTTGCACGCGGCCGTCGCCCGCGACGAGCGTGCCGTTGGCGATGTAGTCACCGTAGAAGTCGATCGGCCCGGCATGCCCCGCCGGCAGCCACAGCCGAGGCAGGTGGCGGCGCAGCAGCGCGCGCTCGTCGTCGGTGGCCGCGCTGGTGCGCCGCGGGTGCGCGTCAAAGTAGCGCGCGAATCCGGGCTGCTGCGAAAAGTTGCCTGGCTGCGCCAAGCTCGGGCCACCGGCGGCCAGCAGCAATGCCGCCACCACCATGCTGGCGAGCCGCCGGCTCAGGTGTGGGTGATCCACGATGCATGCTCCGGCGCGGCGAGATGCGGCAGCGTATTGAACGTGACCAGGTTCAGGCGCTTGTCACTGACCCTGAATTCGCACAGCGCACTGTTGCGCAGGTGCAGGTTGAGCTCGATCACGGCCTCGGGCGCGAGGCCGAGCACCTGGCCCACGGCATGCGAGATCGGCCCGCCACTCGACACCACCAGCACCTTGCCATCGGCATGCCGCGCGCGCACCTGGTCGAGCACGGCAGCGATGGCGGCCTTGAACTCGGTGTGCGTGGGCATGCTGTGCGGCTGTGCGCGGCCGGCCATCCACTCGGTCAGTCCGTCACGCAACAGGCGAAAGTGCACGCGGGCCTCGGCGGCCGTGACTGCCCGAGTGAGTGGGCCGGCATGGACCGTGCGAATCAGCGCCTCGCTGTCGTATTCGTCGAGGCCGGCACGAATCTGCATGTCGGGCAGCGCACCGAGCGTGGATTCGATGGCGCGCAGCGATTGCGCGTGGCGCTTGAGCGTGCCGGTGAACACCGCATCGAAGCGCGTGCCATGGCCGAGGAACCATTCGCCCAGGCGTGCGCATTGGCGCTGGCCCAGCGCGCTCAGCTGGTCGTAGTCGGCGGCGCCGAAAGACGCCTGGCCGTGACGCACGAGATAGAGGATTCCCATGGACGGCGATTATTGGTGTGATCGATGTCAAGGGGTGGCGTCCGCGTGTCTCTATGCTGGGCGCGTCACGGCAGCACCATGGGAGCTTCGATGAAAGTTGGCGTCTTGACCGGCGGCGGCGACTGCCCCGGGCTGAACTCGGTGATCCGCGCGGTCACCAAGTCGCTGATCGGCGATGCCGGCGCCGAGGTGATCGGCATCGAACAAGGCTTTCTCGGCTTGATCGAGCGCCGCAGCCGCGTGCTTCACTGGGACACGGTGAGCGGCATCCAGGCCGATGGCGGCACGATCCTGGGCACGCACAACCGCGCCGATCCGTTCGCCTATTTCGGTGCCGGCGGCGCCGATGTGTCGGCGGCCGCGCTGGCCTACGCCGCCGAGCTCGGGCTCGATGCGCTGGTGGTCATCGGCGGCGACGGCAGCATGGCCATCGCCGAGCGCTTTGCGCGCCTGGGGCTGCCGGTGGTCGGCGTGCCGAAGACGATCGACAACGACCTGCACCACAACGAGCGCAGTTTCGGCTTCGACACCGCGGTGACCGTGGCTGCCGAGGCGCTGAGCCGGCTGGAGACCACCGGGCAAAGCCACGGCCGCGTGATGATCCTCGAGACCATGGGCCGCTACGCCGGCTGGATCGCGCTCGAAGCCGGCCTGGCCGGTGCCGCCGATGTCATCCTGCTGCCCGAAATGGCCTATTCGCCCGCAGTCGTGGCAGCGCGCTGCCGCGAGCGCGAGCAGCGGCGGCGGCTGACGCTGATCTGCATCGCCGAAGGCGCTGCGGCCGCCGGCGCATCGATGACGGTGGCCGAGCGCCTGCCCGGCTCGCCCGACCCGCTGCGCTTGGGCGGTGTGGCCCATGTGCTGCGCCAGCAACTGCAGCCGCTGGTCAGCAGCGAGGTGCGGGCCACCGTGCTCGGCCACGTGCAGCGCGGCGGCACGCCGACGCCGTTCGACCGCGTGCTGGCCACGCAGTTCGGCACCCAGGCGGCGAGCCTGGTGGGCCGCGGCGAATTCGGCCGCATGGTCACCCTGCAGGGCGGGGTGCTGGGCAGCGTAGCGCTGGCCGAGGTGGCGGGGCGCAACCGCACGGTGCCGCTGGACCATCCCTTGCTGAAATGCGCGCGCCAGATCGGGGTCTGCCTCGGTTGAGCCGCAGGATGCGCGGACGTGGGCACAATCATGCCTGTCGCACACACGCGCACTCACAGGAGCCCGTCCCATGCCGGCAGTCAAGATCCTCGTCGCCCAGGGCGGCGGCCCGACCGCAGTCATCAACCAGTCGCTGGCCGGCGTGGTGCTCGAAGCGCGACGCTTCGGCAACGTCGAGCGCATCTACGGCGCGCGCCACGGCGTGCGCGGCATCGTCAACGAAGACTTCGTCGACCTGACGCAGGAGACCAGCCACAACCTCGAACTGGTGGCCGCGACGCCGGGCTCGGCGCTCGGCTCGACGCGCGACAAGCCCGACCTCAAGTACTGCCAGCAGATCTTCGAAGTCCTGCGCGCGCACGGCATCGACTACTTCTTCTACATCGGCGGCAACGATTCGTCGGACACGGTGCGCATCGTCAGCGAGGAGGCCGGCAAGGCCGGCTACCCGCTGCGCTGCGTGCACATCCCGAAGACGATCGACAACGACCTCATGTGCAACGACCACACGCCGGGCTTCCCGTCGGCGGCGCGTTTCGTCGCCCAGGCCTTTGCCGGCGTCAATCTCGACAACGCCGCGCTGCCCGGTGTCTACGTGGCCGTGGTGATGGGCCGCCACGCCGGCTTCCTGACAGCGGCCTCGGCGCTGGGCAAGAAGTTTCCCGAGGACGGCCCGCACCTGATCTATGTGCCCGAGCGAACGTTTTCGATCGACAACTTCCTGGCCGACGTCAAGGCCACACACGAACGACTCGGGCGCTGCGTGGTCGCGGTCTCCGAAGGCATCCACGACGCCTCGGGCCAACCGATCCTGGCGCAACTGGCCAAGAAGGTCGAACACGATGCCCATGGCAACGTGCAGCTCTCGGGCAGCGGTGCGCTGGCCGATCTGATGTGCGAGGAGATCAAGGACAGGCTCGGCCTGAAGCGCGTGCGCGGCGATACCTTCGGCTACCTGCAGCGCAGCTTCATCGGCTGCGTCAGCGATGTCGATGCCCGCGAGGCCCGCGAGGTCGGCGAGAAGGCGGTGCAGTACGCGATGTGGGGCCAGCGCGACGGCTCGGTGACGATCAAGCGCACCGGCTACTACTCGGCCGACTATGAACTCGCGCCGCTGACCGACGTCGCCGGCAAGACGCGCGTGATGGACGACGCCTTCATCGCCGACAGCGGCACCGACATCACCGACGCCTTCCGCCTGTACCTGCGCCCGCTGCTCGGTTCGGACATGCCCGACGCCTACCGCTTGCGGCCGGCGCCGGTGGCCAAGGTGTTGCACCGCGCGGCATAGTCAGGCCTTGGCGGTGCGCGTGATGGAACGCGCTGCGGCGGCCGAGCGCGAGCGCACCGTCAGCGATTGGTGATCCAGGGCCGGAAGAAGGCAGGCTTTTCGTCGCGCTTGTCGGCCTCGGCGGCTGCCTCGCAGACCCGTTTGGCCTGCTCTTGCGTCGGCGCCGCCTTGCCGTCCTGCTTCGCGCATTGCTGCGCGCTGCCCTGGGTCACGTTGCCGCCGGCGCAGCACCACGTCAGCTCCTGCTGCGCATGGGCGCTGGACATCACCATCTCGGCTATGCGCGATGCGATGAATTGCGGCTGCGGCGCGCGCGCCGTCATGGCGGCAGTGCCCAGTGAGTTGGAGCCGGCGGCAACGGTAAAGATGACCAGCGAGTTGATGAACCACAACAAGAGTGTCGACGGCCGGTGGTCGGGCCGGCGCGAGAACACGCACAGGCCGAACATGAAGCTCAGTATCAACGCGATCGCTGCCGGATGCGGCGCTTTCAGTGCGAACTGGAAGGCCAGCGCATTGGTGATGCCCATCGTCATGCCGCCGGCCAGGCCCGGCGTCAGCATCGACTCGGGTGTCAGAAACTTTTCCATGTTGCTCATGTCGCTCTCCCGGGAATCGGCACAACCGGCGGACTCGCAGTGCCTGCAGTCTTGAGACACCGGGCAGGGGTGTCATCCGCCGGTTTGAGTAGGCTGCGTATCCGCTGCTGCCGACCCGTCTGAGCGGACAGTAGGCGCTGGCGCCTGCCTTGGCATTCCCTAGCTTGGCAGGGCCGTCAGGTCGTTTCCCTAGAACAGATACGCCGGGCAGGCGCGCAGAGTGCGTGAGACTGTCGCCGCGTCCCGATGGTGTCCCGGCGCCCGCTTGACGTCGTTGCCCGACCCCTGCAAGAGCTCGACATCAATCGTTGAGCGCAATGCCGCGACACCGAGCGGCGCGTATCACGTCGGCGTGCCGCCGCGCGTCTCGACGTAGACCGCGTACAGCGAAGTGCTGCCGGCCATGAACAGCCGGTTGCGCTTGCTGCCGCCGAAGCAGACGTTGGCGATGATCTCCGGCATGCGGATCCAGCCGATGCGCGTGCCGTCGGGTGCGAAGACATGCACGCCATCGAAGCCGTCGCCGGCCCAGCCCATGCCGGCCCAGACATTGCCGTCTTCGTCGCAGCGGATGCCATCGGCAAAGCCGGTCTTGCCGTTGAATGTCATCTCGGCAAAGACCTTGGGATTGCGCAGCTTCTTGCCATCGACCTCATAGACCCAGATCACGCTCTTTGCATTGGGATAGTGCGAGACGCCGGTGTCGGCGACATAGCACTTCTTGTAGTCCGGTGAAAAGCACAGGCCGTTGGGCTTGAACGGCTCGTCGGCCACCTTCTCGACCTGCCCCGGCGCATCGATGCGATAGACGGCTTCCTTCTGGATCGGCTGCACACTGCCGGCGCTTTGCGGCAGGCGGTTGCCTTCGTACTCCATCAGGCTGCCGTAGCCGGGGTCGGTGAAGAACATCCAGCCATCGGGATGCACCATGCCGTCGTTGGGCGCGTTGAACTCCTTGCCGTTGGCCTTGTCGGCGAGCACCGTGACCTTGCCGCTGTGTTCGTAGCGGATGACGTTGCGCGTGCCGTGGCAGAACGCGATTTGCCGGCCTTGGGCGTCGAAGGTATTGCCGTTGGAATTGCCCGATGGATAACGGAAACGCCGGCCGACATGGCCGTCTTCCTCCGACCAGCGCAGGCACTCGTTGTTCGGTATGTCGCTCCACACCAGGTAGCGGCCCGAGCCGTTCCAGGCCGGGCCCTCGGCCCACATCGTGCCGTTGTACAGGCGCACGATCGGTGTGTTGCCGAGCTTGTACTTGAAACGCGGATCGAGCCCGATGACGTCGGGCTCCGGGTAGCGCACCGGCGGCGCGCCGGGTGCGTAGCGGTCCACCGCCTGCGCAAAAGCGCTGCCCGTGGTGCTGGCAGCAAAGGCGGCCAGGCCGGCGCTGCGCAGCAACGCGCGACGCTGCTTGAGTGCCGTTGACGCGTCGTCGGGCTCGCTGGTGGTCAGATCGACAAGGCGCAAGGCCTGTGAGTGTTCCATCGTCAGTCTCCACGTGGGTTGGCAAGAGCGCCGCAGCCCAGGTCAGGCTCGACCGCGGCCTCTCGGGGCGGCGAGTGTGCGCGTCGGCGAGTCAAACCACAAGAGCACGCCGTGCCCGCACCGGCGACGCACGCGCGTCGCCGGTGCGGGCGTCAGGCCGATGCGCCGGGCCGGCTCTTCACTGCGACTGCGCCAGCGCGCGCGCGACGATTTCGCGCACGCCGGCCGACAGGTCTTTCTTGTCCGCTACCCGCGCAATCGCTTCGCGCGCGGCGCTGCGCCACGGCTCGGCCAGGTGCATCCAGCGGTCCATCGCGCGGGCAATGCGCGCCGCCAGCGAGCTGTTGAAACCGTCGATCTCGCGTACCGCATCGGCCCACAGCACGTAGCCGCCGGCGTCGGTGCGGTGAAAGGCCGCCGGATTGCCCGTGCAGAAGACCTGGATCAGGCTGCGCGCGCGGTTGGGGTTGGTCAGTGTGTAGTCCGGGTGCTGCAGCAGCTTCTTCACCCGCGCGAAGGCGCGGCCATCGGCGCGCTCAGGCATCTGCGCTTGCAGCGCGAACCATTTGTCGATGACCAGCGCTTCGTGCTTGAAATGGTCATGGAAGTACGCCAGCGCGCGATCGGCCAGCTCGGCATGGGACTCGCAGAGCGCGGCCAGCGCACCCAGGCGTTCGGTCATGTTGCCGGCATCCTTGACGCGCTGGTAGGCGCGGCCGGGCCAGAGGGCATCGCCGCTCTTGGCCGCGTCGAGGCACAACATGCCCAGTGCCAGATTGGCCAGCGCACGCTGGCCCGATGACAGCGGATCGGGGCTGTACGCACCCTTGACCTGGTGCGCCTCGAAGGCCCAGGCCCAGTCGTCGCGCAATTCGCGCGCCAGTTGCGCCAGCATCACTTCGCGCACGGCATGCACGCGTTGCGGGTTGACGCTGGCCAGGTGTTCGGCCAGCAGATTCTCGTCAGGCAGCGTCAGCACCAGGGCCTTGAACGCGGCGTCGAGCTGCGGATGGCGCAGCACGCTGCGCATGGCATCGACATAGGGCGCGTCGAGCAGCGGTTCTCGTTCGCCGCGGATTGCGCCGAGCAGGCGGTCCAGGGCCAGCCGCTGGCCCGACTCCCAGCGGTTGAAGGCGTCGCTGTCGTGCTGCAACAGCACCAGCAAGTCGGCATCGGACAGCGGCTCGGCCAGGATCACCGGCGCCGAGAAGCCGCGCAGCAGCGAAGGCACCGGCTCGGCGTCGACGTTGACGAAGGTGTAGAAGTTTCGGGCGTCGTCGAGCACCAGCACGCGCTCGGCAGCGTCGAACGCCGGCTCGTCCTCGAGCTGCACCGGCAACGCGCGGCCGTCGCGACCGATCAGGCCCAGCGTCATCGGAATCACCTGCGGCAATCGACCACCATCCAACTGCTGCTCGAAGCCGAGGGTGTAGGTTTGCGTGTGGGCGTCCCAGCGCCCGCGCGCGGTGACGCGCGGCGTGCCGGCCTGCGAGTACCAGCGCTTGAAGGCATCGAGTCGGGTCGTCAACGCGCTGCCCGGATTGGCATCGGCGATGGCCTGGGCGAAGTCATCGCAGGTCACGGCCTGGCCGTCGTGGCGTTGGAAGTACAGCGCCATGCCGCGCCGGAAACCCTCGCGGCCGACGAGGGTGGCCATCATGCGCACCACCTCGGCGCCTTTTTCATAGACCGTCGGCGTGTAGAAATTGTCGATCTCGACATAGGCGTCGGGACGCACCGGGTGCGCCATCGAACCGGCGTCTTCCGGGAACTGCATCGCCCGCAGGCGCTTGACGTCGCCGATGCGCCTGACGGCGCGGGCGCTGTCGGCGCCGGCCATATCCATCGAGAACTCCTGGTCGCGAAAGACGGTCAACCCTTCCTTGAGCGAGAGCTGGAACCAGTCGCGGCAGGTGACACGGTTGCCGGTCCAGTTGTGGAAGTACTCGTGGCCGACGACGGACTCGATGCCGTGGTAGTCGATGTCGGTGGCGGTGGAAGGGCTGGCCAGCACGTACTGCGTGTTGAAGATATTCAGGCCCTTGTTTTCCATCGCACCCATGTTGAAGTCGCCGACGGCAACGATCATGAAGCGCTCGAGATCGAGCGGCAGCCCGAACCGGTGCTCGTCCCAGACGATCGAAGCGACCAGCGACGCCATCGCGTGCTGGGTCTTGTCGACATCGTCGCGACTGGTGTAGATCTCGAGCAGATGCTCCTTGCCCGAGCGCGTCTTGATCTGCTGACGGCGCACCGAGAGCTTGCCGGCGACGAGTGCGAACAGGTAGCTCGGTTTGGGGAAGGGGTCTTGCCAGCGCGCGAAATGGCGGCCGTTGTCGAGCGCACCTTCTTCGACGAGGTTGCCGTTGGACAGCAGCACCGGGTACTTCGATCTGTCGGCGCGCAGCGTCACCGAAAACACCGCCATCACGTCCGGCCGGTCGAGGAAGTAGGTGATACGGCGAAAGCCTTCGGCCTCGCACTGCGTGAACAGGCCCGAACCCGAGGTGTACAGGCCCGAGAGCTGCTTGTTCTTGTCGGGCGCGCAGGTGTTGCGCAACTCGAGCGTGAAGCTGTCGGCCTCGGGCGGGTTGTCGATGATCAGCGAGCCGCTGTCGTCGCCCTGGCCGTGGCGAAACGACACGCTCTGGCCGTCGGCCATGACGCGCAGCAGGATGATGCCCTCGCCGTGCAGCAGCAGCGGCGCGCGCGCGACTTCGGTGTTGCGCTCGATGGCCAGTTTGCTGGCGACGATGGTCTTGGCGCCATCGAGATCGAAGGTCAGGTCGGCGCGTCGAATCCAGAACGCCGGTGGTGCGTAGTCCTCGCGGCGGATCGTCGGTGCAGCGCCTTCACGCAAGAGCGGCATGGGGGTTCTCCATCAGCTTCATGAACCAAGCGGCCCGTGGCAGCTCGGCATAGTGCTCGATTGCGGCCAGCACGTGCGGACCGTCGAGTTCTGCGGGCCTGTGCCCGGTGCACACCGCCACAGCGCGCATGCCGGCGCGACGCGCGGCTTCGATGCCCAGCGGCGCATCCTCGAAGACGACGCAGCGTTGCGGTTCGACGTTCAGGCGCCGCGCCACTTCGAGAAAGATCGCCGGTTCGGGCTTGCCGGGCAGGCCCTCGTCGCCGCCGACGATGGCGTGCGGTGCTTCATCGAGCGCGAGGTGCTCGAGTGCAAAGGCGATGTTGTGCTGGTCGCCGGCGGTGCCGACACCGAGCTTGAAGCCGAGCAACCGCGCCTGCGACGCGAAGGCGCGAAAGCCCGCGACCTCGCGAAACGATGGCGGCGCAAAGGCGGCGCGGTACAGCGCTTCCTTCTGCCTGACCAGCAGCAGCGATTCGTCGTCGGCGATCGGCCGGCCGAACAGCTCGGCCATGCACTCGGCGCCGGTGCGGCCCGTCGTGCGGCGCATCATCTCGTCGATGCCCATCTCGATGCCGTGCAGCGCGGCAAAGTCGATCCATGACGCGCGATGGAACGGCATCGAATCGATCATCGTGCCGTCCATGTCGAAAATCAGCGCTTGCACCGGCATCGCGGCTACACACCTTGCTTCAGGCTGGCCTGGATGAAGACGTCGAGATCGCCGTCCAACACCTTCTGCGTGTTGCTGACCTCGACATTGGTGCGCAGGTCCTTGATGCGGCTGTTGTCGAGAACATAGCTGCGGATCTGGTGGCCCCAGCCGACGTCGGTCTTGCTGTCCTCGAGCGTCTGCTGGGCCTCGCGCTGCTTTCGCATCTCGTGCTCGTACAGGCGCGAGCGCAGCATCTGCCAGGCCTCGTCGCGGTTGCGGTGCTGCGAGCGGTCGTTCTGGCACTGCACGACGATGCCGGTCGGGATGTGCGTCAGCCGTACCGCCGAGTCGGTCTTGTTGATGTGCTGGCCGCCGGCGCCGCTGGCGCGGTAGGTGTCGGTGCGCACGTCGGCCGGGTTGATCTCGATCTCGATCGTGTCATCGACTTCGGGATAGACGAACAACGAGGCAAACGAGGTGTGCCGACCGCCCGACGAATCGAACGGGCTCTTGCGCACCAGTCGGTGCACGCCGGTTTCGGTGCGCAGGTGGCCGAACGCATAGTCACCCTCGACCTTGACCGTCGCCGAGCGGATGCCCGCCACATCGCCTTCGGTTTCCTCGAGCACGTCAGCCTTGAAGCCCTTGCGTTCGCAGTACTTGAGGTACTGGCGCAGCAGCATTGCCGCCCAGTCGCAGGCTTCGGTGCCGCCGGCGCCGGCCTGGATGTCGATGAAACAGGAGAGCGGATCGGCCGGGTTGTTGAACATGCGGCGGAACTCGAGTTGCTCCACCGTGTTGGCGAGCTTGGCAGCCTCGGCTTCGATCGTGGCCAGCGCGGCCAGGTCGTTGTCGTCCTTGGACAAGTCGAACAACTCGCTGTTGTCCGACAGGTTGGATGCCAGGTGGTCGATCGTCTCGACCACCGTTTCCAGCGTCTTCTTTTCGCGCCCGAGTTCTTGCGCGCGCTTCGGTTCGTTCCAGACGTTCGGGTTCTCGAGCGCCGCGTTGACCTCGTTCAGGCGCAGGGACTTGCGCTCGTAGTCAAAGATACCCCCGAAGCGCTTCGGTGCGCGCCGCGAGGTCGGCGAGCGTGGTGCCGATCTGGTTGATGCGTTCGATGTCCATGACCGTCAGACCTCTTTTTTGAAGGCGCGCATTGTCTCACGCACCCCTCGCACAGGGTTTGTCCGAGGGCGGTTTGCCAACGCCCGAGCGCAGTTGTCAGACGGCAGTAAGCGCCTCGGCGCGACAGTACGTCTCGTGGCTGGCCTCGGCCTGTGCCTTGCCGTTGCCGCTCTCGCGATTTTCCCGTGCCAGACGCCGTGCTGTTGCGATCGGACCCATGCTGAGTCTGCTCAACCTGCTGCAGTTGTTGCTCTACATCCCGCTGCTGGCGCTTTTCGGCCAGGCGGTGTTGTACCTGCTGGCCGGGCCCTCGCGCCACGACAACGTCTTCTACCGGCTGCTGCAACTGCTGTCCAAGCCGTTCACGGCGGTCGTGCGCAGGATCACGCCGGCCAGCGTCGCTGACCGGCAGGTGCCGGTGGCGACGTTCTTCGTGCTGCTGATTGCCTACGCCATCGTCACCGTCGAGAAGATCAGCCTGTGCGTGCGCATCGGCGTCGCGCTGTGCCAATGAACTGGGGTCAGCGGCGGCAGCGCTGGCGCGCAATCGCGCTGCTGCTGCTCGGGCAGCCGAGCGCCGCCGAAGACGTGCTCGACGCCATGCTGGACCGCTGGCCAGACGACGCCTGGGCGCTGGCCAGCCGCGCCCATGTGAGGGCGCAGTCCGGCCACATCGACCGGGCCATCGAAGACCAGCAGCGCCTGCTGCAAGGGCATCCGCAACGCGGCGCCGCCAATTGGTTCAACCTGGCTTTCCTGCTCGAACAGGCCGATCGCCTTGACCAGGCCGAGCCGGCTTTCCGCCGCGCCACCGAACTCGACCCCGCGCTCGACCGCGCGTGGTACGGCCTGGCGCAGGTGCTGATCCGGCAGCATCGGCTCGACGAGGCGGTGAGTGCGTTGCGGCGCAACACCCAGCTGCAGCCCATGAGCCCCTTCGGCTGGTACCTGCTGGCGCGCCTGCAGGCTGAACGCGACAAGCCGGACGAGGCCTTGACGATCATCCGCCACCTGAAGGCCTTCGAGCCCCAGGTGGCGGACCAACTCGTGCGCGAAACCGGTCTGACGCCATGAAGGGCGGCCACGAGATCGACGAAGCGCCGCTGACGGAACTGTCGGACGCACAGCGCCACTACTGGCGCCAGACGCTGCGCATCACCTCGGTGCTGTTGGCCATCTGGTTCGTGGTGACCTTTGTCGTGGCCTATTTCGCGCGCAATCTGAGCTTCGATTTTTTCGGCTGGCCCTTCAGTTTCTGGGTCGCCGCGCAAGGCGCACTGGTCGTCTATGTCGTCGTCGTCTGGTTTTACGCCCGGGCCATGAACCGCCTCGACCGGGAGCATGGTGTTGCCGAAGAGTCGTGACGTGAGCGCAGCGGGCGTCGAGCGCGCGGCAGCATCGAGCGCCGCCACCCCGGCGGCCTTCAAGGCGCAGCTCAACAAGGCGTACGGCTGGTACAGCGCCGGCTTCGTCGTCTTCGTCCTGTTGATGGCGATTGCCGAGCAGATGGGCATGCGCCCGAAGTGGATGGGCTTCACCTTCCTGGCCGCAACGATCGCGCTGTACGCCAGCATCGGCATCATGAGCCGCACCTCCGATGCGACCGAGTACTACGTCGCCGGACGGCGCGTGCCCGCGGTCTACAACGGCATGGCCACCGGCGCCGACTGGATGAGCGCGGCCTCGTTCATCAGCCTGGCCGGTACGCTCTACCTCACCGGCTACGACGGCCTGGCCTTCATCCTCGGCTGGACCGGCGGCTACTGCCTGGTGGCACTGCTGCTGGCGCCGTACCTGCGCCAGTTCGGGCAATACACGATTCCCGACTTTCTCGGCGCCCGCTACGGCGGCAACGCCGCCCGCATGCTCGGCATCGGTGCGGCGATCCTGTGCTCGTTCACCTATGTGGTGGCCCAGATCTACGGCGTCGGCCTGATCACCACGCGCCTGTCGGGCCTCGATTTCGGCATCGGCATCTTCCTCGGCCTGGGCGGCATCCTGGTCTGCTCCTTCCTCGGCGGCATGCGCGCCGTGACATGGACGCAGGTGGCGCAATTCATCGTCCTCATCGTGGCCTACATGGTTCCGGTGGTGTGGCTGGCGGTCAAGCAGACCGGCGTGCCGATTCCACAGGTCGTCTACGGCCAGCAGTTGGCCAAGGTGACCGAGCGCGAGCAGCAGCTGCGCGCCGACCCGAAAGAGCTGGAGGTCATCGAGATCTTCAGGCAACGTGCCGCCGCCGCCGCCGCCAAACTCGACGACGTGGCCGGCGCCATGGCCGCCGACAGGCTGGCCGCGCAGTCCCGGCTCGACGAACTGAAGAGCGCCAACGGTCCGGTGGCCGCCATCCAGGCCGCAGAGAAAGTCCTGGCGGCGCAGCCGCGAACGCTGCAGGAGGCGCGCCTGTCGTACACGGCGGCCAAGGCCGCCAATGAAGCCAGCGCCAAGCCTCTGGGCGGCATGCCGCCTCACGCGGCGATCTTTGCCGGCGATCCGGACGGCGACGCGCAAGCCCGGGCGGACTTCGACATCTCGAGGCGCAACTTCCTGGCCCTCGTCTTCTGCCTCATGGTGGGCACGGCCGCGTTGCCGCATATCCTGATGCGCTACTACACCACGCCGTCGGTGAAGCAGGCGCGCGAGTCGGTCACCTGGTCGCTGTTCTTCATCTTCCTGCTCTACTTCACGGCACCGGCGTTGGCGGTGCTGGTCAAGTACGAGGTCTTGACCCTGGTGGTGGGCACGCCGTTCGACCAGCTGCCCGATTGGGTCAGGGCGTGGCGCAAGGTCGATCCGACACTGATGTCGGTCACCGATGTCAACCAGGACGGTCTGCTGCAGCTCGGCGAGATGAAGATCGGCGGCGACATCATCGTGCTGGCGACACCGGCCATCGGTGGCCTGCCGTACGTGATCTCGGGCCTGGTGGCCGCGGGCGGCCTGGCCGCCGCGCTGTCCACCGCCGACGGCCTGCTGCTGACGATCGCCAACGCGCTGTCGCACGATCTGTACTACAAGATGATCGACCCGAATGCCGCCACGTCGCGCCGTGTCGCCATCTCCAAGGCCTTGCTGCTCGTCGTCGCACTGTGCGCCGCCTATGCGGCCTACACCGTGTTCGTGACCAAGCAGGCCGACATCCTGTTTTTGGTCAGTGCGGCGTTCTCGTTCGCCGCGGCCGCGTTTTTCCCGGCGCTGGTGCTGGGCATCTTCTGGAAGCGCGCCAACGCCATCGGCGCGGTCTGCGGCATGGCTGCCGGCCTGGGCATCACGCTGTACTACATGCTGATGAACCACGGTTGGATGCGCTCGCTGTTCGGCGTCGAGTCGCCGGTGGCCCTGTGGTGGGGCATCCAGCCGATTTCTGCCGGCGTCTTCGGCGTGCCGCTGGGCTTTGCCGTCATCATTGTCGTCAGCCTGGTCACCCCGGCGCCGAGCCCGCAGGCGCAGGCGCTGGTCGAGTTGGTGCGCTACCCGAACCGCAAAGACAGGAAGACGGGTCGCGCTTGATCCAGATCCAATTTCAAGCATGGCATCGGCCCCGCCAGGCCGGTGGTTCTTTATGCTCGCCGCTTTGAATCAGCAGAACGCATGACGCCATCGTCGAGCCTCATCGCCAACTTGCGCACCGAGCTGATGCGCGTCACGCCATTCGCGCAGATGGAGCCGGACCATGTCGAGCGCTTCGTCGCCGAGTGCACGCAGTGCTACTTCGAGTCCGGTGAACTGGTGCTCGCACCTGCACACGGCGTGGTGACCAACCTGTTGTTCATCCGCCGCGGCAGTGTCAGCGGGCGCCAGGGCGCGGAACTGGACGATGGCGCGAAAGATGACCAGGCCGGCTTCGAGTTCGAGGCCGGTGAGTTCTTCCCGATTGGCGCCGCGATGGCCGGACGCGCGGTCACCGCCACCTACACGGCGCATGCGGACACCTTCTGCCTGGCGCTGCCGGTCGCGGCCATGCAGGTCTTGGCGCGCGACAGTGTCGCCTTCGCCGATTTCCTGAACGGCCGCGTGCAGCAGTTGCTCGATCAGTCGCGGCGCGCGCTGCAGACGGCCTACGCGACGCAGTCGCTGGCTGAACAGTCGCTCGAAACGCGCCTGGGCGATCTGCTTCGGCGCGCGGCCTTCACGGTAACGCCTTCGACGCCGCTGGCCGAAGCCTTGCAGGCCATGAACGACATGCGCATCGGCACGGTGCTGGTGGCCGACGAGAACAGTGGTGCCGCCGTCGGCATCCTGACGCGGCACGATGTGCTCGGCCGCATCACACTGCCCGGCCTGTCGCTGGCCACGCCGATCAGTGACGTGATGAGCCAGCCGGTGCAGGTGCTCGGCTTGAGGGACACGGCGCAGGACGCTGCGTTGCTGATGTCGCGCCATGGCATCCGCCATGTGCCGGTGGCCGACGACGGTGGCCGGGTGGTGGGCCTGCTTTCCGAGCGCGACCTGTTCGCGCTGCAGCGCCTGTCGCTCAAGCAGGTCAGCACCGCGATCCGCGCCGCGCGCGACGTGCAATCGCTGCAGCTCGTGGCCGCCGACATCCGCCGCTTCGCACGCAACCTGCTCGGCCAGGGTGTGCACGCCAGGCAACTTACCGAGTTGATCAGCCACTTGAACGACGTGCTGACCGAACGCCTGGTGGTGTTGATGGCCGAGCGCCACGGCATCGACCTGACGCGCGTGTGCTGGCTGGCCTTCGGCAGCGAAGGCCGCAGCGAACAGACCATCTCCACCGACCAGGACAACGGCATCGTCTTCACCAGCGACGATCCGCAGGCCGAGCGCGTGGCGTTGCTGGCCTTTGCACGCGAAGTCAATGAAGCGCTCGATGCCTGCGGCTATCCGCTGTGCAAGGGCAATGTGATGGCCAGCAACCCGCAGTGCTGCCTGACGCAGGCCGAATGGCTGGCGCGATTCGATGATTGGATCGAGCACGGCGCGCCCGAAGACCTGCTCAACGCCAGCATCTATTTCGATCTGCGCCCGCTGGTGGGGGCCTTGGCGCTGGTCGAGCCGCTGCGCGCGCTGGTGGCCGAGCAAGCCGTGCGCAACACCCGCTTCATGAAGCAGATGGCCGACAACGCCTTGCGCCGCCGGCCGGCGCTGACCTGGACCGGCACCATCGACACCCACTCGCAGGGCGGGCAGGACGTGGTCGACCTCAAACTGCACGGCACGGCCATCTATGTCGATGCGGCGCGCCTGTTTGCGCTGGCCAACGGCATCGGCGACACCGCCACGCGAGCGCGCTTCGAGGCTGCGGCCCGCGCCATGCACGTGTCGGCACGCGATGCCGAGGCCTGGACCGGTGGCTTCGAGGCGCTGCAGATGATGCGCCTGCATGTGCAGCTCGAAGGCGGCAGCCGCGAAGCGGTGGCCGCGAGCGACGGCAATCCCAACCTGATCGACGTCGGTGCGTTGAACGACATCGACCGCCGCGTGCTCAAGGAAAGCCTGCGCATCGCACGGCGGCTGCAGCAGCGCATCGAGCTGAACTACCCCGGTTAGTGAACATGCCGCGATCGCCATGAACTTGTGGTCGCGCCTGTTCGGCGGCGCCGACGCGCTGACCATCGACGAGCGGCGCTGGGTCGTGCTCGAAGTCGAAACCACCGGCCTGGACACGCGTCGCGACAAACTGCTCGCCATCGCCGCCGTGGCCGTTCATTTCGGCGCTGGCGGCGCGGCGCCATGTGTCGCCTTGCACGACAGCTTCGAAGCCGGGCTGCACCATGAGGCGGCGAACACCGACAAGGACAACATCCTTGTCCACGGCATCGGCGTTGACGCGCAGCGCGCCGGCGCGCCGCCCGCGGAGGTGCTGCAGGCCTTCGAACAATGAGTCGGCGCGGCGCCACTGATTGCCTTCCACGCACCGTTCGACCAGGCCATGATCGGCCGCGCCATGAAGCAGACCCTGCAGCGGGCCTTGCGCAACCCCTGGCTCGACCTGGCGCCGGTGGCCAGCGCGCTGCATCCCCAGGCCGGCGTCGGCGCCCGCGCCCTCGACGATTGGCTCGATCATTTCGGCATCGAATGCGCCGTGCGTCACCAGGCCGCCGCCGATACCCTGGCCACGGCCGAGTTGCTGCTACGCCTGTGGCCGGCCGCGCGCGCAAGGCAGGTCGACTCCTTTGCGCGCCTGGCCGCACTGGCCCGACATCAGCGCGTCGCTGACCACGCCCTGAGCGCGGCCTCTGGGGGCCTCAGTCGCCGAGAAAGCGCGCCAGGTGGTCCGCCAGCCGCTCGGGCTGGTCATGGTGCAGCATGTGCCCGCAGTCGTCGAGCATGACGCGCTGCACGTTCGGCACGACGGCCAGCCGCGACTCGAACTCGGAGCGCGGGTAACGATGGCCCCACCACTTGGAGACATCCGTGTCGGCGCCTTCCACCCACAGCAGCGGCGCGGTGATGTCCTGCCAGACGGCCAGCACTTCATCGACCCGGTAGAGCACCGGGTTGACACGCTTGTGCGCGGGGTCGGCACGCAGGCGCCATGTGCCATCGCCTTGCGCCTCGCCCCACTGTGTGGCCAGCCAGGCCGCTTTGTCGGGCGCCAGGCGCGGGTTGTTTTTCATCAAGCGCGCGGCCACGGCCGGTGCATCGGCGTAAGGCGCGAGCCGCTGCGGCGCCTTCAACTCGTCGAGCCATTGCGCCAGACGCCGGCCGGCCTGCCGCGGTGTCGTCGCCGGCATGCCGAAACCCTCGAGGTTGACCAGCCGCCGCACGCGGGCCGGCCGCACGCCGGCGTAGCTCATGACGACGTTGCCGCCCATGCTGTGGCCGAGCAGGTCGAACGCGGCGCTCGGGCTGAGGGCGTCGCCGATCGCATCGAGGTCGCCCAGGTAATCGGCAAACCAGTAGCTGTCGGTGCCCGCCGGCGCGCGGCTGCCGCCGAAGCCGCGCCAGTCCGGGGCGACGATGCAGCGCCTGTCGCCTTCGCGCGCGGCCAGCGCATCGACCACGAACTGGAACGACGCGCCGATGTCCATCCAGCCGTGCGTCATCAGCAGCAGGGGCTGGTCCGCCGTCACGGCGGCCGGGTCGCCCCAGACCAGGCAATGGAGTTCGATCCCGCGCGCCGGCAGGCGCAGCGAAACGGCGGCGCGTCGCGGCGCGTAGAGGCTGGTCATGGCAGCAATGTAGCGTGGACAATCCGGCCATGACGACAACGCCGCTGCCCCACCGCCTGCGCCCGGCCGAGCCGCGGGACGTGGCGGCCATCGTCGGCTTGATCCACGAGCTGGCGGCGTTCGAAAAGCTGTCGCACCTGTGCCGCGCCACGGCGGCGTCGCTGGGTCCGCATCTGTTCGGCGACAAGCCGGTGGCCGAGTGCGTGGTCGGCGACATCGACGGCCAGGTCGTGGCCTTCGCGCTGTTCTTCACCAACTTCTCGACTTTCCTTGCCAAGCCCGGGCTCTACCTCGAAGACCTCTACGTGAGCCCGGCGCATCGCGGCACGGGCCTGGGCAAGGCCTTGCTCGAACACCTGGGCCGGCTGGCGGCCGAACGCGGCTGCGGCCGCTTCGAGTGGAGCGTGCTCGACTGGAACGAGAACGCGATCCGCTTCTATGAAGGCCTGGGCGCCACGGTGCTGCCCGATTGGCGCATCTGCCGCATCACCGGCGAGCGGCTCGAAAGGTTCGCGCAGTGAAGACGCTGTTGACGGCGCTGGCCCTGGCCTCGAGCCTGTCGGTGGCCGCGGTCGATGTCGACACGCTGTGGAACTTCAACGACCCTGCCGCCAGCGAGGCGCGATTCCGTACAGCCCTGGCCGGCGCGAAAGGCGACGATGCACTGGTCCTGCGCACGCAGATCGCGCGCACGCTCGGTCTGCGCCAGCGTTTCGACGAAGCGCAGCGCGAGCTCGATGCGATCGAGCCGCAGTTGGGCGGCGCCGGCGTCGAGCCGCGGGTGCGTGCCTGGCTGGAGCGCGGGCGCACGCTGCGCTCGGCGGGCAAGCCGGCCGAGGCCGGGCCGCTGTTCGAGCGCGCCTTTGCGGCTGCCGATGCATCGAAGCTCGAGCGCCTGGCGGCTGACGCCTTGCACATGCTCGCGCTGGCCGAGCCGCGCCTCGACGAACGCCTGGCATGGAACCGGCGCACGATCGACCATGCCCGGCGCGCCAGCGATCCGCGCGCGCGCGGCTGGCAGGCGGCAGCGCTCAACAACATCGGCAGCGATCTGCGCGAAGCCGGCCGTCTGGACGAAAGCCTGGACGCGTTTCGTGAGGCGTTGACCGCCTACGAAGAGAAGGGTCGCGCCGACGAGATCCGCATCGCGCGCTGGCAGATCGCCAACGTGCTGCGCCAGCAGGGCCGGCTCGACGAGGCCATGGCCATGCAGCTCGCGCTCGAACGTGATGCCGCCGCTGCCAAGGCGCCGGATCCCTACGTTTACGACGAACTGGCGTTGCTTTACGCCGCTCGCGGCGATGCGCAGAACGCGTCGCGCTCGCGCTCACAAGCCCAGGCCCTGCGCGATGGCTCTCGACGGTGACGGCCGCTGGGTGGCCAGCATCGGCGATCCGTCGCCGGTCGGCTGGATCACGGTGGCGGCCTACGCCGTGGCCGCGCTGATGGCCGCGCGCAATGCGGCCGCGGCACACCGCACCGCAGTGCCGACCAGCTTCTGGATCGCGCTCACGGCCGTGATGCTGGCGCTCGGCATCAACAAGCAACTCGATCTGCAAAGCTGGTTCGGCGAAGTCGGGCGCGACATGGCGCGCGCCGAAGGCTGGTACGAGCAACGCCGCGTCGTCCAGGCTGCCTTCCTGGTGGCACTGGCGGCGGGGGCGGTCGGCGTCGTGGCCGGCGCGCGCCGCTACTGGGCCGCGCTCTGGCATGAGTACCGGTGGGTGTTCATCGGCATCACGCTGCTGCTGATGTTCATCGTCATCCGCGCGGCGAGCTTCCACCACATCGACGAGATCATCGGGGTCGACATCGGTGCGACCTCGCTCGGCCGCGCCTTCGAGATCGTCGGCGTGCTCGCGATCGCGGTGGCCTGTGCGCAGTGGCACCGCATGCACCGCCGGCGCGTGCGCCGCTTCGCCATCGAGCGTGCGCTTCGCCGTTAGACCATGCCGCGCGCAACGCAGGATCGACATGCCGTGCTGCACGGCCAGTTCCGCTGGCACGTGCCGCAGGACTTCAACTGGTTCGAGTCCTGCTGTGCACGCTGGGCACGGAGCCGGCCCGACGCGGTGGCGCTGGTCTGCGAAACACAGGCCGGCAAGACGGCTTCTTACCGTTATGCCGAACTGCACGACGCGGCGCTGAGTGCGGCAGCGGCTTTGGCAACGCTCGGCGTGGTGCGCGGCGACCGCGTGGCCATCGTCATGCCACAGCGCTTCGAAACCGCGGTCGCGCACATGGCCGTCAGCGCGCTCGGTGCAGTGGCGATGCCGCTGTCGATGCTGTTCGGCCCGGACGCCTTGCAGTATCGATTGACCGACAGCGAAGCCCGGGTGGCGATCGTCGATGAGAGCGCGATCGACGCGCTGCTGGCGGCAGCCGGCGCGTGCGCGACGCTCGAACAGATTGTCGCCGTCGGCGCCGCGGCGGGCCGCGGCAGCGTGGATTGGGACGCCGCGCTGCGGGCGCAGTCTGCGCCCATCGCGCCGGTCGTCACGTTGGCGGACGATCCCGCGGTGCTGATCTACACCAGTGGCACCACCGGCCCGCCGAAAGGCGCGCTGATGCCGCAGCGTGCGCTGCTCGGCAACCTCACCGGATTTGTCTGCAGCCAGAACTGGTATCCGCATCGCGCCGGCCGCTTCTGGTCGCCGGCCGACTGGGCTTGGACCGGTGGGCTGATGGACGCGCTGCTGCCGACACTGGCCCTCGGCGGCACGATCGTCGGGTTCAACGGCCGCTTTGCACCCGATGGCGCCGCCGAACTGATGCTGCGCCACGACGTCACGCACACCTTCCTTTTTCCGACCGCGCTCAAGGCGATGATGAAGGCGCTGCCGAATGGCGTCGACGGCCTCAAGCTGCAGGCCATCATGAGCGCCGGCGAAGCGGTCGGCGATGCGGTGTTCGCCTACTGCCGCGACGCCCTCGGCGTCACCGTCAACGAAATGTTCGGCCAGACCGAGATCAACTACATCGTCGGCAACTGCGGCCGCAGCGTCGATGTGCACGGCCGCGAGCAAGCCGGCTGGCCGGCGCGCGCCGGCAGCATGGGCCGCGCCTACCCCGGTCATCGCATCGCCGTGATCGATGACGCCGGCCGCGAACTGCCGCCGGGCCAGGCTGGTGACGTCGCGGTACACCGGTGCGACATCCATGGCCATCTCGATCCGGTGTTCTTCCTCGGCTACTGGAAACGCGACGACGCGACGCGCGCCAAGTTCACGGGGGACCGCCGCTCGCCGGGCCGCCCCAAGAGCGGCGCTCCCCCTCGGGGGGCGGGCAGCGCTTGCGATGCCCTGGGGGTCCCATACGACTCCTGGTGCCGCACCGGCGACATGGCAGTGCAGGACAAGGACGGCTACCTCTGGTACCAGGGCCGCAGCGACGACATGTTCAAGGCCGCGGGTTACCGCATCGGGCCGAGCGAGGTCGAGAACTGCCTGGTCAAGCATCCGGCGGTGGCCAACGCCGCGGTCGTGCCCAAGCCCGATGCCGAACGTGGTGCGGTGGTCAAGGCCTATGTCGTGCTCGCCGGTGGATATCGCGGTGACGCGGCACTGATCGAGCAACTGCAGCACCATGTGCGCGGCCGGCTGGCGCCCTACGAATACCCGAAGGAGATCGAATTCATCGATGCGCTGCCGATGACGACCACCGGCAAGGTGCAGCGGCGCGTGCTGCGGCTGCAGGAAGAGCAACGGGCGCTCGGCGGCCCTGCCTCGCCGCTCAGTCGCAATACGGCTTGACCGCCTTGGGCGTTGGCGAGAAGGACTGGTTGTAGGGATCGATCTGTGCGTTGCGCGCGACGTGCACTTCGATGCATCGGCCATTGCGCCGCCAGCGTGTGCGCGTGGCATCCATCGGCTCGGCCTCCCAGCGGTCGGGGCCATTGAGTGCCGCCACGCGCGACTCGACGCTGACGCGCGGCGAGTTCGTGCGCGGATCATTGAGCCATTGATGGCGAAGCGATGGCGATGGTGGCGCTGCAGCGGCTGAGGGCAGCGTCAGATCGAGCGCAGGCGGCGTCGAGGCGGCGGGCTCGGGCGGCAGTGCTGCGGGCATCGTGATGGCGAGTGGCTGCTGTGCTCTGCGGCTGCTTTCGCGCACCGGCATCGCAGTTCGCGGAGCGATGACGCGCGTCGGCGCGGCAGCGACCGGCGGCAATGCCTGCTCTGCCGGCGCCGCAACGATCACCAGCCATTGCATCGGCAGCGTCGGCGACGCTGCCGCATCGAGTGGCGTGCCGCGACTCGGCGGTGCTTGCCGCGGCCATGCCCACCACAACAGCAGGTGCAGCAGCAGCACGGTCGCCGCGAACACGGCGCGCTCAGTTCGGCGCGGCATCATCGTCCGCGCGCCACTCGAACAGGTCACCGGGCTGGCAGCGCAGCACCTCGCAGATTTTCTCCAGCGTCTCGAAACGCACGCCGCGCACCTTGCCGCTCTTGAGCAGCGAGATGTTGACTTCGGTGATGCCCACCCGCTCGGCGAGTTCACGCGAACGCATCTTGCGCTTGGCCAGCATCACGTCGAGCTTGACGATGATCGGCATCGGATCAAATGAACTCGCGGTTCTCTTCGGCGGCGCGCACGGCATCACCCATCACGGTGGCGATGGCCAGCAGGACCAGGGCGAGCAGCAACTGCAGGTAGTCGTTCGAAGACAGGCCGATGACCAGCCTGCGCGAGCCCGGCGGGTTGCCGAGCGAGAAGACCACCGACATCGCGGCGCGGTACAGCGGTTGGCAAATGGCCAGCGCGAGCAGGACGAGCGCGAACCGGCGCAGATGCTGTTGCGCCGCCAGCGTCAGCGCATGCCCGGCGGCGAAATCACCGAACAAGCACCACAACTGCCACAGTGCCGCCAGTCCGAGGCCGGCGGGCATGAGCGTTGCCAGTGCGCCGAGCCAAGGCGACAGCGTCGCCGGGCGCAGCGCGCCGTCGGGCAGCGCCGACATTTGCGACACCCACACCGGCACCCAGGCGGGCGCGAGCCAAAAGACCGACGGCAGCAGCAGCAGCGCCACCGCGCCGAGCGCCACCATCGCACGCACGCCATGGCACAAGCGAAGCAGTCGCCGGTCGAGCGGCGCAGAAGGCAGAGTGGCCATGGCGGGCGGGGTGCAGAAGCCCCACGAGACAATGAGAACTTATCGTAGCACGATAAGTTCACGGCGCAACGTCAGGGCAGCACCCCTACCTGCCGCGCCCCACCCGCGAGCGCCGCCAGTCGCGCACGCGCTCATCGATGAAGCGCTCCACCGTCATCATCTGGCGCGGAAATTCGGCCAGCAAGGCGCTCGGATCAAAGGCTTCCGGCCAGTCGTCGTCGGGCACGGCAGCGCCTTCGAGTGCGCGTGCCATGCCTTCGTGAAACGGCCGCAGCAGTTGTGCCGAGACACGTGCCGCGGCCACCGGCAGGTGGATCACGCGGCCCTGATGCGAGCGCAGCATGTACATCGCGGCGACGTCGCGGTTGCTGATGTTGCTCGGCCCGCCGATGTCGAGCGTGCGGTTGAGCAGGGTGTCGTCGCGCAGGGCCAGCGCAGCGAAAGACGCCACATCGTGCACCGAGACGAAGTTGCGGCGCTTGCGGCCGGCACCGACGATCACGGTGAAGCCCTTGTCGAGCAGCAACTGGCCGCACCACCGGTGCACATGCTGTTCCATGAAGGCCGCTGGGCGCAGGATGGTGTAGGGGATCTGGCTGTCGCGCAGCACCTCTTCGATCTCGTACTTGGTGCGAAAGAAGTCGATCGGATGCTGCTCTCGCGCGCCGAGCGCCGAGGTGTAGACAAAGCGCGGCACGCCGGCACCGAGGGCGGCGGCGATCAGCGCGCTGTGGCCGACGTGATCGACCTGGGTACTGCGGTAGCGGCCGCGGCCGAGAAACGAGTGCGCACAGGCGAAGACGCGCAGCGTGCCTTTGCAGGCGCGCTCGAGCGAACCCGGATCGGTGAGGTCGCCGCTCACCAACTCGGCGCCGGCGCGCTGCAGGTCGGCGGCGCGCTCAGGCTCGCGCACCAGCGCACGCACGCGCTGCCCGTCCTTGAGCAGGGCCAGCGCGGTGGCGCGGCCGAGCAGCCCGGTGGCACCGACGATCAGAACCGTCACGCCGTCCCTCGTGGTGAAGTCACCCTCCCTGGTGCACACTCGATGCTACGCACGCAAGCCACCCCACGCCAGCATGAATACCATTGCCCTCGGTCCCCTGCAGGTCACCCCCGTCTGCCTGGGCACCATGACCTTCGGCGAGCAAGTCGACGAAGCCGGCTCGTTGGCCATCCTCGACCGGGCCATCGAGCGCGGCGTCAATTTTCTGGACACCGCCGAGATGTACTCGGTGCCGCCCAAGGCCGAAACCTACGGCGCCACCGAGACCATCATCGGCAACTGGTTCGCCAAGCGCCCCGGGGTGCGGCAGAAGCTCGTGCTGGCATCCAAGGTTGCCGGTCCGGCGCGCGGCATGGACTGGGTGCGCGGCGGCAAGCCCGACGTGACGACGGCCGACATCCGCCAGGCATGCGACGACAGCCTGAAGCGGCTGCGCACCGACGTCATCGACCTCTACCAGATTCACTGGCCGAACCGCAACGTGCCGCTGTTCACGTCGATGTATTTCGATCCGGCAAAAGACCAACCGCAGACCTCGATCCACGACCAGCTCGAAGCGCTCGGCAGGTTGATCAGCGCCGGCAAGGTGCGCGCGATCGGCCTGTCGAACGAAACGCCGTGGGGTCTGATGGAGTTCCAGCGCGTCGCCGAGCAGCATGGCCTGCCGCGCGTGATCTCGGTGCAGAACCCGTATTGCCTGAGCAACCGCGTCGTCGACAACGGCCTCGATGAGGTGATGCACCGCACCGGTGTCGGCCTGCTCGCCTACTCGCCGCTCGCCTTTGGCGCGCTGACCGGCAAGTACGACGAGCGCGGCTATGACGATCCGGCGAGCCGCGGCCGCATCGCGCGCTTCGAGCGTTTTCGCACGCAGCGCTGGGGCCGCCCCGAGGGCCTGACTGCCGCGCGCCGCTACAACGCCCTGGCGCGCGCCCACGGCCTTGCGCCGACGGCGATGGCGCTGGCGTTCTGCTACGGCAGCTGGCGCGTCGCCAGCACGATCATCGGCGTCACCAGCGTGGCACAGCTCGACGAGTGCCTCGATGCCTGGGGCACGACGCTGTCGCCCGAGGTGCTGGCCGCGATCGACAAGGTGCGCTGGGAGATTCGGGATCCGGCGCAGTAGCGCGTCGTCACCCGGCCAACCATCGGATCCATTGCCCGTGGGGATGCGCCGCGGCCAGCGTGCGCCGCTCGCCGCCCGGCCACAGCGTCAGCGTCAGCAGCATGTGCGCATCGGCTGCGGGCGGCTCGAAGGCCAGCCAGGCCAGCGGCGACTGTGTTGTCGCGTGCGCGCCGCTGGCTTCGATCAGACCTCGCAGGCCATTGCGCGTCGGCTCGGGCAGGTACTGCCACATCACCGAGTGGTAGAGCACCGTCGCCCGCCCCGGGCGTTGCGTGGCCAGGACGTCCTGCAGCCAGGTCAGCGCATCGGCGGCGTCGACGCGCAACTGCAGGCGCTGGGCGAGGGCGATGGCGGCGCGCAGGCGCTCGACGCGATCGCGCTGGTCGGGCCAGACATAGGACATCAGGCGCCGTGCGGCGCTGTCGCTGTTGACGTCGATCGGCGACATGTCGCAGGCCGCGTGGCTGGCGACATCGATGTGTTGCGGCAGCTGCGGTGCCGCGCCTTGCCAGTCGGCGCGGATCATGACCATGCTGTCGGCGGGACCCCACGACACATCGCCCAAGGCGTAGCGGTAGTGGTGCCAGAGCTGGTTCAAGCCCGCGCTGGCGCCGATCTCGAAAGTGGCCAGCGGCAGTCCGGTGGCCTGTGCGATGGCCGCGAAGCCCGGCAGCAGCACGGCGCTGCGGCCGATCTCGTTGGTCTGCGGCGCCACCGCCAGGTACTCGGCGATCACGTCGGCGTGGCTTGCCATCGCTCGGGCCACGGCCATCGGTCCGCGCCCGGCATCGAAGTGCTCTTGCCGCGGCGGATACAACGCCGCCAATTCGCCGTCGCGGCCCGACAGCGCCAGTGCGTGCAGCGCCCCGGCCACACGCAGCGGCACCGCATCGGCGCCGGCATCGCCGGGCCATCCGTCGGCAAGGGGCAACATCGCGGCCAGCGCACCACCCCGTTCACGGTCCGCCCACGCTGTCTCGAGCACGCGCGCGGTGAACGGCGAGCCGTTGCCGTCGCACCAGGCGATCTGGCGGGCCCATGCATCGGCGAGGCTGAGCGTCATGGCAACATTTGAGCATGGCGAGAAAGACTCAGCATGCGGGAGAGACACCCGCCACACAGTGGCTGCGGCAGCACGGCGTGGTCTTCACCGAACACCTCTACGACTATGTCGAGCACGGTGGCACCACCGAGTCGGCGCGCCAGTTGGGCGTCGACGAACATGCCGTCATCAAGACGCTGGTCATGCAGGACGAGCGTGCGCAACCGCTCGTCGTGCTGATGCACGGCGACAAGCAGGTCAGCACCAAGAACCTGGCGCGCAGCATCGGCGTGAAAAGCGTCGAGCCGTGCCGGCCCGAGGTGGCGCAGCGCCACAGCGGCTACTTGATCGGCGGCACGTCGCCGTTCGGCTTCAAGCGCCAGGGCGTGCCGGTGTATGTCGAGTCAAGCATCCTGGCACTGCCTCGCATCTGCATCAACGGCGGGCGACGGGGGTTTCTGGTGGGCATCGAACCGCGGGTCTTGACCGAATCGCTCCACGCACAGCCGGTGCATTGCGCGCTTTAGCGTGCGTTCGAATGTCAACGCACCCTAAACTCTGTGCATGAGCCTGCTTGCCTCCGCACTGATGGTCCTGGCCGGCTACCTGGTCGGCTCGCTGTCGTTTGCAGTCATCGTCAGCCGCGCCGTCGGGCTGGCCGATCCGCGCAGCTATGGCTCGGGCAACCCCGGTGCGACCAACGTGCTGCGCAGCGGCAACAAGGCCGCGGCCGTGGCGACGCTGGCGCTCGACGTGCTCAAGGGTTACGTGCCGGTGATCGTTGCGGTCTTGCTGGCCGAGCGTTTTGGCTGGGGCAGTGCCACGATCGCGCTGACAGGGTTGGCGGCGTTCGTCGGTCACCTGTGGCCGCTGTTCTTCAAGTTCAAGGGCGGCAAGGGCGTGGCCACGGCGGCCGGCGTGTTGTTCGGCTTCAACCCCGTGCTGGGCTTGGCGACC
The DNA here is from genome assembly GCA_963706685.1 of uncultured beta proteobacterium. Taxonomy (GTDB): domain Bacteria; phylum Pseudomonadota; class Gammaproteobacteria; order Burkholderiales; family Burkholderiaceae_C; genus CADEEN01. The sequence goes on along the minus strand of CAVPMY010000005.1, from coordinate 596,458 downwards.
GCGGCGTCGTGGGCGTTGATCGCGGCGTTCTTTCGCTACTCGTCACTGGCCTCGCTGGTGGCTGCGGTGTTCGCGGCGTTTTATCAGTTGCTGATCTGGGGCGGCGATGTGTTCTTTGTCGTCATCATCGCCATGTGCGCGCTGCTGGTCTGGCGGCATCAGGGCAATATCAACAAACTCCTGGCCGGCACCGAGTCGAAAATCGGGCAGAAAGCAAAACACTCATGAGCGCGATCCAACGCTTCGACGTCGGTGCACGATTGTCGGAGATGGCGGTGCACAACGGAGCCGTCTATCTCGCCGGCCAGGTGCCGGGCGACGCCACACAGGACATGGCCGGCCAGACGCGGCAGGTGCTGGCCGCCGTTGACGCGCTGCTGGCACGCGCCGGCAGCGACAAGTCGAAGATCCTGATGGCGCAGATCTTCATTGCCGACATGGCCGAATTCGCGGCGATGAACGCGGTCTGGGATGCGTGGGTGGTGCCCGGTCACACGCCGCCGCGGGCCACGGTGCAGGCCCGCCTGGGTCAGCCGGCGTGGAAGGTCGAGATCGTCGTCACGGCGTCGGTCTGAACGCGCATTCAGTCGTGAGGCTGCAAGCCCAGCGCCGCCGGGTCGCCGCTGCCGTGGCGCACGAGCACGGGTTCGCTGCCGGTCAGGTCGATCACGGTGGTCGGCTTCATTGGGCACGCGCCGGCATCCACCACCGCCTGCAGCGTGCGCTCGAAGCGCTCGCGGATCGTTTGGGCATCGTTCATCGGCTCGCTTTGGCCGGGCGCGATCAGCGTCGTTGCCAACAGCGGCTGGCCGAACTCCTCGAGCAAGGCCTGTGCCGTGCGATGGTTGGGCACGCGCAGGCCGATCGTGCGCCGCTGCGGGTGGCTGACGCGGCGCGGCACTTCCTTGGTGGCTTGCAGGATGAAGGTGAACGGCCCCGGCGTGCCGAGCTTGAGCAGGCGGTATTGCTGGTTGTCGACGCGGGCATAGCTGGCCAGCTCGCTCAGGTCGCGGCACAGCAACGTCAGCAGATGCTTGTCATCGACGCCGCGAAGGCGCCGCAGCTGCATGGCGGCGTCCTTGTCGTCGAGGTGGCAGACCAGGGCGTAGCTCGAATCGGTGGGGATGGCGACGATGCCGCCGTCGTGCAGGATCTGCGCGGCCTGCCTGAGCAGGCGCGGTTGCGGGTTGTCGGGGTGGACTTCGAAGAGCTGCGACACGCTGGACTCATTCGGACACGGTATCGGCGGTGACCGCGGTCACGGGTTGCCGCCGATGCGCTGCCTCGCGCATGTTGAGCCACGCTGCGGCGGCGCCACAGACGGCAATCACCGCCATGCCGAGCCAGCCCCAGCCGTCGGGCACGACGCCGAAGACGACATAGCCGGCAATGGCTGCGACCGCGATCTGTGCGTACTGGAAGGGCATCAACGTGGCTGCCGGCGCCTTGCCCAGCGCCATGATCAGCAGCAGGTGGCCGGCGGTGCCGAGCGCGGCGACGGCCGCCAGGGCGCCCACATGGAAGGGCGGTGCGGCACTCAGGCTTTCCAGTATCCGGCCGCCGCTGGCCAGCAGGATCGGCGTGGCGATCGCCATGCCGGTGGCGCCGGTGTAGAAGTTGGTGGTGTGCGGGTTCTCGTGCGGCGCATAGCGGCTGGTGAGGATCTGGAAACCGGCATTCGACACCGCGGCGGCCAGCGGCAGCAGCGCTGCCCAGCCGATCAGGCCACTGCCTGGCCGGATGACGATCAGCGCGCCGATGAAGCCGCCGGCCACCAGCAGCCAGCGCAGCCGCGAGACGCGCTCGTGCAGCCAGACACGCGCCAGCAGCGTCGCGGCCAGCGGCGTCAGCATGATGATGGCGGTGAACTCGGCCACCGGCATGTAGCGCAGCGCGGCAAAGGCCATCGACGACGAAAACGCCAGCAGGGCGCCGCGCGCGATCTGGAACATCGGGTTGGCGGTGCGAAAGGTCTTGTCCGGCGACAGCACGATCCAGACCGACATCGCCAACGCATGCAGCGCATAGCGCGTCCACAAGACGACGGCGATGCTGAAGAAGGCGCCGAGAAAACGCACCGTGGTGTCCATCGTCGCGAAGCAGCTCGCTGCGGCGACGACGAGGGCGATGCCGAACAACGGATGCTGGCGAGGCTCCGCGTTCACGTCGGCGGCAGCACGGGCAGGCCGTCTTGCGCCGGCCACGACACACGCTCGGCCAGGGCCTGCCAGACGGGCGTCAGCTTGGCGGGCAGTGCAGGCAATGTACCCAGGTCGGTGCGGCTTTCGCCCGGCGCATGAAAGTCACTGCCACGCGAGGCCAGAAGACCGAACTCCAGGGCCACGTCGGCGTACTTCAGGCACTCGGCGGCACTGTGGCTGCCGGTCATGACTTCGACGCCTCGTCCGCCATGCGCCTTGAACTCGGAGAACAACGCGTACTCCGCGGTCGGCGTGAAGCGGCGATACCGCGCCGGGTGCGCAATCACGGCGATGCCGCCGGCGCCTGTGATCCAGCCCACCGCGTCGCCGAGCTTGGCCCAGCGGTGCGGCACGAATCCAGGCTTGCCGTCGATGAGGTAGCGCCGGAAGACTTCGTTGGTGTCGCTGCAATGGCCGTGCTCGACAAGGAAGCGCGCGAAGTGCGTGCGCGAGATCAGCTCCGGATTGCTGACGTACTTGAGCGCGCCCTCGTAGGCGCCTTGGATGCCGGCCTGCGCCAGGCCCGCCGCCATGTCGCGCGCGCGCTGCTCGCGGCCACCGCGCGTGCGCGCCAGGCCCTCACGCAGCTCGGTGCTGTCGGCATCGAACCCCAGGCCGACGATGTGCACGGTCTCGCCGGCAAAGCTCACCGAGATTTCGGTGCCGGTGAGGTAGGCCATGCCGTGCGCGTGCGCCGCAGCGCGCGCGCGCTGCTGGCCGCCGATCTCGTCGTGATCGGTCAGTGCCCACAGCTGCACACCATTGGCGGCCGCGCGTGCGGCGATGGCTTCGGGCTCGAGCGTGCCATCGGACACTGTCGAGTGGCAGTGCAGATCGGCATTCGTCAAATGCGTCAGCGGGGTCGGGTTGCGCGTTATCACGGAGCGATTGTCCCACCGCATCCGTCGAGCGCCCGAACTTGCGCCAAGCATCTGTTTCAGCATGGAGCAGCGTGGACGCCAAGGTGATCGATATTAGGGTTTGATCCCTGTTTCCCTTGCATGAGCACAGGAACAGGATCGGCCCTGTGTTGTGCATGGGCATGACGCAACGCGGTTGTGGCCAGCGCGTTGATCCTTGAAATCCAGGCACGGAGTGGTCGGGCATGTTGACGAGATCGACGGTCGAGCAAGCAGATGTCCAGCCGGTAGCGCCTGATGGTTGTGAGTGGCGCGATTGGCTGGCCCGGCCGCCACCGGAGCGATCGATAACGACCCGACAAGACGACACCGCGGTACTCATCGAACAGGAGACTCTCAGATGAAATCAAGCAACTTCAGCAGCCGATGGGCGATGGCCTCTTTGACTGCAGTGGCGATGTCCATGCCGGCGGTGGCAGTTGCCAACGCCGACGTGGAAAAGAACATCGCCAACTCGAAGAACTGGGCCACGCAGGCCGGCGACATGTTCAACCAGCGCTACAGCAAGTTGAACCAGATCAACACCGGCAACGTCGGCAAGATGCAGGTCGCATGGACCTTCTCCACCGGTGTGCTGCGCGGCCACGAAGGCTCGCCGCTGGTGATCGACGGCATGATGTACCTGCATTCGCCGTTCCCGAACAAGGTCTTCGCGATAGAACTGGAGACGCAGAAGATCGTCTGGAAGTACGAGCCCAAGCAGGACCCGGCCGTGATCCCGCAGATGTGCTGCGACACGGTCAACCGTGGTCTGGCCTACGCCGAAGGCAAGGTCGTGCTGCAGCAGGCCGACAGCGTGCTGGTGGCGCTCGATGCCAAGACCGGCAAGGTGCTCTGGTCGACCAAGAACGGCGATCCGAAGCTCGGCGCGGTCAACACCAACGCGCCGCACATCTTCAAGGACAAGGTCATCACCGGCATCTCCGGCGGTGAGTGGGGCGTGCGCGGCTTCATCGCGGCCTACAACCTGAACGACGGCAAACTGGCCTGGAAGGGCTACAGCGTCGGCCCCGACGCCGAAATGCTGATCGATCCCGACAAGACCATGACCTGGACCGACGGTGCGATGAAGCCGGTGGGCAAGGACTCGTCGCTGAAGACCTGGAAGGGCGACCAGTGGAAGATCGGCGGCGGCACCACCTGGGGCTGGTACAGCTACGACAAGGCCACCAACCTGATGTACTACGGCACCGGCAACCCGAGCGACCTGGAACCCGGCGCAGCGTCCGGGCGACAACAAGTGGTCGATGACCATCTTCGCGCGTGATGTCGACACCGGCATGGCCAAGTGGGTCTACCAGATGACGCCGTATCGACGAGTGGGACTTCGACGGCATCAACGAGATGATCCTGGCCGACATCGACGTCAAGGGCAAGCCGACCAAGGCGCTGGTGCACTTCGACCGCAACGGCTTCGGCTACACGATGGACCGCGTCACCGGTGCACTGCTGGTGGCCGAGAAGTTCGACCCGAAGGTCAACTGGGCCACGCACGTCGACATGAAGACGGGGCGCCCGCAAGTCGTCAAGCAGTACTCGACGGCGCAGAACGGTCCTGACGTCAACACCAAGGGCATCTGCCCGGCGGCCCTCGGCACCAAGGACCAGCAACCGGCCTCGTTCGACCCCAACACCAAGCTCTTCTACGTGCCGACGAACCATGTGTGCATGGACTACGAGCCGTTCAAGGTCGACTACATCGCCGGCCAGCCGTACGTGGGCGCGACGCTGTCGATGTTCCCGGCCCCGGGCAGCCATGGCGGCATGGGCAACTACATCGCCTGGGACGCCGGCACCGGCAAGATCGTGCAAACCAAGGCCGAGAAGTTCTCGGTGTGGAGCGGCTCGCTCAACACCGCGGGTGGCCTGTCTTGCTACGGCACGCTCGAGGGCTACCTGAAGTGCGTCGATGCGAAGGACATCAACAAGGAACTGTTCAAGTTCAAGACGCCCTCGGGGATCATCGGCAACGTGTTCACCTATGAGTTCAAGGGCAAGCAGTACCTGGGCGTGTTCTCGGGCATCGGCGGCTGGGCCGGCATCGGCATGGCCGCGGGCCTGGAAAAAGACACCGACGGCCTCGGCGCGGTGGGCGGCTACCGCGAGCTGAACCAGTACACCGAACTCGGTGGCTCGCTGACGATGTTCGCCTTGCCGAACTGAACCAGCCGATAAGGGGCCGGCGACACCGATGTCGGCCTACACCGGGGGGATTGCGTTGAAGGACGCCATCCCCCCGTTCTCATGAGGAATTTCAGAACATGCTTCGCAAGACTCTGTTCGGCCTTCTGTTGATGTCCGCCGCCCTGCACGCACCTGCCCAAGACAAGCCGTTGTACAAGGTTGTCGACGGCTACAAGGTCGACGAGAACACGATGAAGGGCTTTCGCGCCTGGCGTGCCGCGGCCTGCGACCGCTGCCATGGCGCCAACCAGGAGGGCCTGGTCGGCCCGTCGCTGATCAACAGCATGAAAACGCTGACCAAGGATGATTTCGTCAAGACCGTGCGCGACGGCAGGCTCGAAAAGGGCATGCAAAGCTTCGGCAATAGCCCTCAGGTGATGCAGAACATGGATCAGCTTTATGCTTATCTCAAGGGCCGCTCTGACGGCGCCATCACGCGCGCCAAGGTCGAATTGATTGAATGAAGGGGTTTGCATGAGGATCGATCGCCGCGTGCCCTGCTGTTGGTCGGCGCGTCGGCGCTCGCACAGGACAAGCCCGCCGAGCGCAAGGCGTTTCGCGTCTGCCAGGATCCGAACAACCTGCCGTTCTCGAATACCCACGGCGAAGGCATCGAGAACCGCATCGCCGAGGTCTTCGGCAAGGCACTCGGTCTGCCCGTCACCTACTACTCGTTTCCGCAGCGGCTGGCGTTCGTTCGCAACACGCTGCGCTTCAAGCTGCCGGGGCAGGACTACCCTTGCGACATCGTCATGGGTGTGCCCGTGGGCTTCGACCAGGTCTCGGTGACCAAGCCCTATTACCGCTCGACCTACGCGCTCGTCTTTGCCAAGGGCAAGGGCCTCGACGGCGTGCAATCGGCGCAGGACTTCCTGGCCATGCCGCGTGAGCAGTTGGCCAAGCTGCGCATCGGCGTCTACGACCGCTCGCCCGGGTCGGCGTGGCTCGAAAAGCACGGTCTGGTCGACAGCGGTGTGCCCTACCTGACGATGAATCCCGATCCCGAGCAGTACCCCGGCGAGATCATCGAAAAAGACCTGGCCGCCGGCAAGATCGATGCAGCCATCGTCTGGGGTCCGATCGCCGGTTTCTTTGCGCAACGGATCAAGACGCCGCTGCTGCAGGTCGTGCCGATGCGCTCCGAGCCCGGCGTGCGCTTCGACTACCAGATGGCTGCCGGCGTGCGCTATGGTGAGCGCGAGTGGAAGCAGCAGGTCGAGGCGCTGATCGACGCCAAGCAAGGCGAGATCAACGCCATCTTGAAGGAGTTCGGTGTTCCGTTGGTCGACGAGTCCTTCACGTCCGCCAAGCCCTGAACGATCGGGCCGTGCGGTGAGTCGCCAGCTGTTCGTGTTGTGCATGCTGGCGACATCGGCCGCCGTTCCTGCCCATGCCGCGCTCGACCAGGCCCTGTTCGTCAGCACCGGCGCCAGCGTGCTGCGCATCGAGGTGCCGCGCAGCGGCGGCGGCTACGGCCTGGGCTCCGGCGTCGCGGTGGACGAGGGCGCTGTCGTCACCAATTGCCATGTCACCCGCGATGCCAGTGAAATTTTCGTCGTCCGTGGCGAAGCGCGGCTCGCCGTTACCGCTCAGGCCAGCGACCAGGGCCATGACCTGTGCTTGCTTGACGTGCCTGGACTGCATGCGCCGGCCGTGCCCCTGGGCCGTTCGGCGGCGCTGTCGGTCGGACAGTCGCTGACGGCCATCGGCTACACCGGCGGCGCCGGTCTGACACGCAGCCTCGGCGAGGTCGTGGAACTGCACCGGCTCGACGGCGCGCGCGTCATCCAGAGCAGCAACCAGTTCAACAGCGGCGCCAGCGGCGGTGGTCTGTTCGACGACAGCGGCGCGCTGGTCGGCATCCTGACTTTCAGGCTGCGCGGCGCGCAGGCGCACTACTTCGCCGCGCCCGCCGAATGGGTGCAGCAGCTGTTGGACGCGAGCCGACGCGGCGCCTACGAGAAGGTCGGGCCGCTGCCGCGACAGCCTGCCGCGTATTGGGAAGCGATGGACAGCCGACGCCCGCATTTCCTCGAGGCGGCCGCGCTGAGGCATGCCATGCGCTGGCAGGAACTGCAGGAGCGCGCGCATACCTGGCTGCGCGCAGAGCCCGGTGACGCCGAGCCCTGGGTGGCGCTGGGCATGGCGCTGGTTCGCCTGGGCCGGATGCAGGAGGGCCGCAGTGCCCTCGAGTGCGCGTTGCGCCTGGACCGCAGCCACCACGCCGCGCGTGCGTGGCTGGCGCAGACCTTGCCCGCGGCCATGAGTTGGCTCGATGGCCCGGCCCCCTGTGTCGTCTCATGAGCGCGCTGTCATGAGCAGGCTTTCGCGTCGCTCGGTACTGGCTGCTGCGGCGATGCTGGCGCCGCTCGGCGCGCTGCGGGCGCAGCAGACATTCTCGGCGGCAGAGCGGGCCTTGTTCATGACGCCTCACCTGGCCGGCCTGGAGCCGCCGACGACGCTGCGCTACCAGTTCGAGAAGAGCGGCACACTCGAAGACAGCTTTGCCGATGTGGTGACGCTCAAGCTCGCGGCGCGTGCCGACGGTGCTTGCTGCGCTGCCAGCGCTGACTTCCTGACCGGTGCGCACCGCCTGTCCTTGCCCGAGGTCGAGGCTGCCGAGGGCAACCCGGTGCTGCTGTACTTCCTCGAACGCGACATCCGCGAGATGAACCGCCGCACCAAGGGCCAGGCGAGCTACTTCCGCAAACGCATCCGCATGGCCGTGTTCCAGGGCGCCCGCACGCGCGAGGTGCAACTCACCTACCGCGGCAAGTCGATCGCCGCGCGGCAATACATCGTCGCGCCCTACGTTGACGACCCCTTGCGGGTACGCTTCGAGACGCTGGCCAACAAGCAGTATTTCTTCACCTTGTCCGACGCGGTGCCCGGCGCTGTCGTGGCCTTGCGCAGCCAGATCGATGCAGCGCAGGCCGGGGCCGCGCCGCTGGTCGTCGAACAATTGGTGCTCGACGGCGCCACGCCGCCGCCATCGCCCTGAAAGAATGCCTTCATGATGAGCCGCCTGATTCAAGCCACCTGCCTGTTTGCCGTCGCGCTGCCGCTGGCGCAGGCCAATGACTTCCCGACGGTCGATCGGGTGTTCTACGTGCAGGAGTGCATCAAGGACAATCCGGGACCCAACTTCGAGATGGTCAACAAGTGCTCTTGTGCGCTCGACGCGCTGGCGCGCGAAGTCAAGTTCGACGACTACGTGAGCATGATCACGGTGACCAAGGCCGTCTCGATCGGCGGCGAGCGCGGCGGCGAACTGCGCGACAACGAGACCATCAAACCGCAGATCAAGCGCTACCGCGATCTGCAAGCAAAGTCCTACAAGGCCTGCTTCATCGCTCCGAGGTGACATCATGGTCAAACTGCATCGACGCCACGCCAGCACGCTGATTGCGCTGGCCACACTGAGCGCGCTCCGCGCCGCAGCGGCCACGGCCACGGCGCCACCGCGCAACTACGCGCCCAGCGACGACCCGCAGACCATTGCCATTTGGATCAAGGTGCGGGCCAGCCTCTTCGGCGATCGTCCGATCGCCGAAGCGCCACCGGGCATGCTGTCGCTGGAAGCGCCCACGCGCGCCATCGACGCGGCCGTCGTGCCGCTGGCAATCCGCTCGCGATTTCCACAGACCAGCGCGCGCCATGTCAGCCGCCTGTACCTGTTCATCGATGCCAACCCCTCGCCAATCTCCGGCATCTTCCAGTTCTCGCCGGCCAGCGGACGCGCCGAAATCGAAACGCGGGTGCGCGTCGATGCCTATTCCTATGTGCGCGCGGTCGCCGAAATGAACGACGGCACGCTCTACGGCACGACGCAGTTCGTCAAGGCTTCGGGCGGCTGTTCGGCGCCCGCCGGCAGCGATCCGAAGGCGGCGCTGGCTTCACTCGGCCAGCTGCGTTTTCGTGTCGACGGCAACCCGCAGGGCAGCGAGCCGGTGCCGGTGCAGCTGGTGATCAACCATCCGAATCATTCGGGCATGGCCATGGACCAGCTGACGCGCCAGTTCACACCGGCGCACTTCGTGCGCAAGGTCGAGGTCAGCTATGGCGGCAAGCCGGTGTTCGCGGCCGATGTGGACTTCTCGATCAGCGAGAACCCCAACTTCCGTTTCTTTGTGCTTCCCGCCGGCGCCGACGGCGGCGAACTGCGCGCCACCGTCGTCGACTCGCTGGAACGCAGCTTTGCCGCCACCTATCCGCTGCGCGCCACGCCGTGAACGAAGCGGCGTTGTGACGTCACAGTCCGTACCGGGGATTGAGCGCGCGCCGCTCGGACCAGTCGCGCAGCATGAAGTTCATGCCGCGCTCGAAGCTCTTGTCGTTGTTGCCTCGCAGGTCGACCGACTTGGCGAGCAGCTCCGTGTCGGTCGCCGCATCGCGTACCGAGACGTTGATGTTGAGGATCAGCTCGCTGACCCGCTGCACCCAACCGACGACGACCAGGCGCGTGCCCAGGCGCTGCCCGATTTCGGCCAGGCAGCCGTTGCAGCGGTACAGGAAGGCATTGCGCGCGCGCGCCGTGTCGATCAGATCGCGCGCCGGCGCGGTGTCGACCACCTTGTAGAGGCCCTGCGCTTGGAGCCCCTGTTCGAGCTGCGCATGAATCGCCGCGAGGCGGCGTCGCATTGCCTCGTCGCGCGCCGGATCGGGCTGCTCGTCGACCAGCTCGAAGCCGATCACGGCAATCGATGCCGGCGCGTCGGCCGCATGCGCAGTCATGCTGCCGAGCAGGCCGGTCATCAGCACCCACCACAGCATCAGTCTCGGTTTCGGCGGCATGGAAAGGCCTCCTTGGAAAGTCTGCGATGTTGACACGCCGACTGGCGCTGTGCAGCGTCGGTGCCGCTCTGGCGGCCTCGTGCGCAGCCATGGGCACCACCGGCAACACGCTTCGAGCGAGCGAGCTCGCACCTGGCGTGTACCTGTTGCCGGGCAGCGGTGGCGCTGCCGACGAAAAGAACCTGGGCCGCATCGGCAATGCCGGCTTCATCATCGGCGACGACGGTGTCATCGCCATCGACACCGGCACCTCGCTGGCGCATGGGCGCGAACTGCTCGCGGCCATCCGCGCAGTTACCGACAAGCCGGTCAAGTTGGCGCTGGTCACGCACACCCGGCCTGAGTTCCTCTTCGGCGGCGCGGCGTTTCGTGAGCTGGGCATCCCGATCCGCATGCATCAGCACACCGCCACCTTGATGACCTCGCGCTGCGAGACCTGCCTGAAGACGCTGCACCAGACCGTGGGCGAGGCGCCCCTGGCCGGCACGGTGATGTACCGCAGCGACCAGACCTTCGAGGCCACGCACGCCCTCGAACTCGGCGGGCGCACGGTCAAGGTGCTGTACTTCGGCCACTCCAGCGGGCCGGGCGACATTGCCGTGCTCGATGCCACCAGCGGCGTGCTCTTTGCCGGCGGGCTGCTCGATGCGCGGCGTGTGCCCGACATCCAGGACAGCGACCTCGAAGGCTGGAAGCGCGCGCTGAAGTCGCTGCGCGAGTTGCCGCTCGTCACCATCGTGCCCGGCCACGGGCCGGCATCGCCGCCGGCGCTGATCGGCAGCGTCGAGGACTACATGGCGCAACTGGAAGGACGGATGCGCGCGCTGGTCAAGCAGGGTGTGTCGCTGCTGAATGTGCCCGACGCCGGCGAGTTGCCGGCATTCGCCGGCTGGGACCAGTACGACATCATCCATCGGCGCAATGCCTCGGTGGCTTTTTTGCGTTTCGAGCGCGAGCTGTTGTTCAAGTAGGAGGCAGGCATGACATCCCATCGCCACACGACACGCCGCCGCGCGCTGCAGGCCCTGGTGCAACCGCTGTGGCTGGCGCCGCTGGCTGCGCTGGCCGCGCCCGGCGGCCTGCCCTCGGCAGCGCATGAAGACTCGTCGCCGCAATGGGATCGCCTGCGCGAGCGCCTGTTTCCCGGCAAGCGCCTCGTCGCCGGGCAGAGCGTGGTCCAGGTGATCGCGCCGCTGCGCGCCGCCTACGGCGCCTCGGTGCCGCTGCAGATCGTCTCCAAGCTGCCGCAGCGCCCGCAGCTGTTCGTGCGCCGCATGCATGTCGTGATCGACAAGAACCCGTCACCGCTGGCCATCGTGCTCGACCTCACGCCCGAAATCGGCCAGGCCGATTTCGAAACGCGCCTGCGTGTCGACGAATACAGCCATGTGCGCGTGGTCAGCGAACTGTCCAACGGCGAGCTGCACACCGATTCGCGTTACGTCAAGACCTCCGGCGGCTGCTCGGCGCCGCCCAATCGCGACGCGCTGCACCTGATCGGCAAGACGGTGTTCAAGCTGCCCGAGGGCGTGAAGTTCGACCAGGCCACGGTCGCCGAAGTCACGGTCGTGCACCCCAACGACACCGGCTTCGAGCTCAACAACCAGACGGTGATGTTCATCCCGCCGCATTTCGTGCGCTCGATCAAGGTGGCCTTCGACCAGCGCAAGCTGTTCGACGCCGAACTCGACTTCTCGGTCAGCGAGAACCCGACGCTGCGCTTCAGTTTCGTGCCGCACGCACCGGGCTTGCTGCGCGCCGAGGTCACCGATTCGAAGGACGGTCAGTACGTTGGCACGCTCGCCGTGTCAGCGTCAGCCTGAGCGGCCCCTCCACATCATGTTGCGCCGAACCTTGCTCATGGCTGTGCTGCTGCTGGCGGCCACGCAAGCTGCAGCGGGCATTCCGGCGCCGTACAACCCGACGGCGATCCAGCCGGCAGGAACGCCCGAGCGCTATGAGTTCGACCTCACGGCCGCGCTGCAGCGCGCGCGTACGGAGAACAAGCGCCTGTACCTCTACCTGGGCGCCAACGATTGCCCGTTCTGCCGCAAGTACGAGGCCTTCCTCGACGCCAATGCCGCCGCGCTGGCGCCGCACTTCGCCAAGGACTACCTGGTCTACGACCTGCGCAGCACGCTCAAGGCCCAGGGCGAGCGGCTGCGCTTTCGCATCGGCGACAAGTCATGGGCGTACAAGGAATTCATGACCCATCTCGGCGACGAGCGCGCGCGCCAGCTCGTCTATCCGAGCGTCTGGCTGCTCAACGGCGAAGGCAAGCCGCTGATGCAGATGCCGGCGGGCACCGGCACCTTCGAAACCGTCGGCGAGCAACTCGAAATTCTGCGGCTCGTGCAGTAGCGCCGGTTCTACGCTTCGACCAGGCCCCAACGCAGCGCGACCAGGGTCAGCTCCGACTGGTTGCCGGCCTTGAGTTTTTGCTTGACGTGGTACAGGTGCGTGCCCACCGTGCTCGGCGAAATCTTCAGCGTCTCGGCGATCTGGGCCACGCTCATGCCGCGCGCGAGTTGCAGGAAGACCGAGAACTCGCGCTCGGAGAGCACCTCGGCCGGGCTCGCTTCGCCCTCGAGCTGGGCCAGCGCCAGCGCCTGCGCAGTCTGCGCATCGAGGTAGCGCCCGCCGCGCGCGACGGTCTGCACGGCAGCGATCAAGGTGTCCGGCGCGCTGCGCTTGGCCAGGTAGCCCAGCGCGCCGGCGGCCAGCGCGCGTTTCGGATGTGCCGTGTCCTCATGCGCCGACAACACCAGCACGCGCAGCTTCGGGTCTTGCGCCAACAGGCGGTGCAGCGCTTCGAGCCCGCCCATGCCGGGCATCGACAGGTCCATCACGACCACGTCGGGCTTGACGCGCGCCACCTCGCGGCAGGCCTCCTCGCCGCTGCCCGCTTCGGCGACGACGTCGATCGGTGTGCTGCCGTTTGCATTGGCCAGCAACATCCGAAAACCCATGCGCACCAGCGCGTGGTCGTCGACCAGCATGACGCGGATCATGAGGCGGTCTCCAGCGGCAGTTCGACGCGCAGACGGGCCCCACGCGGCGCCGCGTCTGCGATCTCGAAGCGACCCTGCAGCGACCGCACCCGCTCGGACAGCCAGCGCAGGCCGTGGTGACCGGGTCGGTCTGACCAGCCTGGCGCCAGGCCGTTGCCGTTGTCGGTGAGTGTGAGTTGCACCTGGCCATTGTGCTGCCGCAGCGCGAGCTGCAGGGTGCGCGCCTGGCCGTGGCGCAAGGCGTTGGTGATGCCTTCCTGCGCCGCGCGGTACAGCGCCAGCGCGGCCTCGCTGCCCAGGCTGGCATCGTCGAGTTGCAAATCCAGATCGATCGTCACGCCGGCATGCGCGCGCCTTGTGCGCTCGGCCAGGTCAGTCAACGCATCGGCGAGGCCGAAGCGGTCCAGCACCAGCGGCGTCAGGCGCGGGATCAGGCCGTGCATCGCGTCGTACAGACGCGAGGCTTCGTCGGCAATCGTGCGCGCCGGTTCCCGCACCTCGGCGTCGCTGCTGCGCTGCGCGATCGCCAGCGCCATGGCGCGCATCGCCGTTACCGATTGCCCGAGTTCGTCGTGCAACTCGCGCGCGATCACGCGCCGTTCCTGCTCGACATGGTGGTCGATCCAGCGTGTCAGTTCGCGGCTGCCCGCCAGGTCGAGCTCGGCGCGCATGGCCCGCTTCTCGGTCTCCAAGTGCTGGCGCAGCATGCCCACCATGCGGTTGAACGCCGCGCCGATGGTGCGCGCTTCACGCCCCGGCAGCGGCGGCAGCGAGGTGTCGAAGCGTCCGGCCTCGACCTCGCCCAGCGCCTGCACGATCTGGCCGAAGGGCCGAACCGTGCGGCCGACCACCCAGCCGACCAGCCCATTCAACAGCAGCAGCAGCGCCAGCGCGGTCGCGGCGAGCGGCCAGAAATCGTCCCAGGCATCGAGCGCGGCGCGCGAGGGGTTGGCGCGCACGATCAGGCGCCCGTCGGGCAGCTCGACCGTCTGCTGCGTCAGCTGCGGCGACACCATGGCGGCAAACCACGCCGGGGCATCGCGCCCGGACTTGTACGGCGAGGGCGGCGAGCGGTAGAGTTCCTGTTGCTGCTCGTCATAGAGCAGGAGGTCGTTCGAGCGGATGCGGCCGGCGCCGTCGAGAAAGGCGCGCATGCTGGCCGCGGCCTGCGCCGCCGGCAGCAGGGCCAGGCGGCCGAGCATCTGCACGGCCACGCGGTTGGCGGCCACCACCTCCTCGTTGACCGATTTGCGAATCGCGCGCACCTGCAGCGCCAGCACCGCGGTCACGAACAGCAGCGTCAGCACGGCGACGATGAGGTGCAGCTTGAGGCGCAGCGTCATACCGGCAGCTCTCGAGCGAAGTCACGCTGTTGCGCGTAGTGGTCGAGCGCATCGACCATCGCCGCGGCCATGGCCGGATGCTTTGGGTCGTGGCCGGCGCCGTCGATGACACGCAGTGCGGCGTGCGGCGCGGCGCGTTGCAGCAGGTGGGCGCCCTCGGTGGCGCAGATCCGATCGTCGCTGCCATGCACGAGCAGCGTCGGCACGCGCGGCAGGGCGCTGCAGCGCTGCAACAGCGGCGGCGCATCGAGCCAGCAGCGGTGCCGCAGATAGTGGCTCTGCACACGGTAGCGATCGATCAGCGCGTCGAGTGCGGCGCCGGCGGGCGCTTCGGCCGCGATGCCCGCCAGCGCGCACTCATGCCGCCACCAGGCCAGGGCGATGCTGCGGGCTTCGTCGGCCGGCGCCGTCACGATGCGGCGCCAGGCGATGTCCGACCCGGCGAAGAACGCCTCGATGTCCTCGCTGCGGGCCAGGAACACGGCGCGCAGCAGCAATGCTTGGACGGCGTCAGGCTCTTGCAACGCATGCGCCAGCGCCAAGCTGGCGCCCCACGATCCGCCGACGACGAGCCAGCGCGACAGCCCCAGGTGCCGGCGCAGCGCGTGCAAGTCGTCGAGCAGCAGCGCGGTCGTGTTGTGCGCCGTGTCGCCGCGCGGCGTGCTGAGGCCCGCGCCACGCTGGTCGATGCAGATGATGCGGTAGCGCCCGGGATCGAAGAAACGCCGCAACAACGGCGAACACCCGGAGCCCGGCCCGCCATGCAAGACCAGGGCCGGCACGCCGTCGGGCTGCCCGCTTTCCTGCACGTGCAAGACATGGCCGTGCGTCACAGGCAGCGCCTGCGTGCGAAAGGGCGGTGTGTCGTCGTACACCGGGAGATGGTAGCCAAGGGCTCGATGCCGGCGAATCATGAAAATCATGAGGTGCATCTCATGGCTGGTGGGCTTGGGCGCAAGGCGTCTTGTAGGCACCATGGGTCGCGGAGTGCGAATTCCCGCAGCGACCGTCTGGCGCTGCGTCACCTCAACGAAAGGGAATCGATATGCAATGGACCACCCCCACGGCAACTGACCTGCGCCTCGGCTTCGAAATCACGATGTACGTCGCCGCGCGCTGAACCCGCGCGCCAAGCCGCGCTGAAACTCAGCGAGCCTGACAAACGCCCTGGCAACCCCGGGGCGTTTGTTTTCCAACCCCACCCATTCGATGCGCATCACCATCCTCGGCGCTGCCGCCGGCGGCGGCTTTCCGCAGTGGAACTGCAATTGCCGCAACTGCGCTGGCCTGCGCGCCGGCACGCTGCGCGCCAAGGCGCGCACGCAGTCGTCGATCTTCGTGCGCCCGGACGACGGCATCGACGGCGTGCTGTTCAACGCCTCGCCCGACATCCTCGAGCAGATCCGCTCGTCGCCGGTGCTGCAGCCGGCGCGTGCGGTGCGCGACACGGCCATTGCCGGCGTCGTGCTGATGGACGGCCAGATCGACCATGCCACCGGCCTGTTCATGCTGCGCGAGCGCGGCTCGCCGCTGCCGCTGTGGTGTACCGACCCGGTGCATGACGACCTGACGCGCGGCAACCCGGTGCTGGCCGTGCTGGCCCACTTCTGCGGCGTCGCGCGCCAACGCATCACGCTCGACGGCGCGGCGTTCGAGGTTCCGGGCGTTGCCGGCCTGAGTTTTCGTGCGCTGCCGCTGTCGTCCAAGGCGGCGCCTTATTCACCGCACCGCGAGGCGCCGGTGGCCGGCGACAACATCGGCATCACGATCGGCGACAGCAAGAGCGGCAAGCGTGTCTTCTACGCCCCTGGCCTCGGCGAGATCACGCCGCCGGTGTTCGATGCCATGGCGCTCGCCGACGTGGTGCTGGTCGATGGCACCTTCTGGACCGACGACGAGATGATCGATCTCGGCCTGAGCAAGAAGCGCGCACGAGAGATCGGCCACCTGCCGCAATCCGGCCCTGGCGGCATGATCGAGGCGATGGCGCGGCTGCCGCGAACGACACGGCGGCTGCTCATCCACATCAACAACACCAACCCGATCCTCGACGAAGACTCGGCCGAGCGCGCAACCTTGACGCGTGAAGGCGTCGAGGTCTGCGAGGACGGCATGACCATTTCGGTGTGACATGACAGCCTGGACCCGCGACGAATTCGAAGCCCAACTGCGCGAGCGCGGCCGCGCGTACCACATCCACCATCCGTTCAACGTCATGCTCAACACCGGCAAGGCGACGCAAGGAGCAGGTGCGCGGCTGGGTGGCCAACCGCTTCTACTACCAGATCGCGATTCCGATCAAGGACGCGGCGGTCATGTCCAACTGCCCCGACCAGGCCGTGCGCCGCGGCTGGGTGCAGCGCATCCTCGACCATGACGGCTTCGAGATCGGCGGCATCAAGGACGAAGGCGGCATCGACGCCTGGCTGCGCCTGGCCGAGGCGGTCGGCCTGACGCGCGACGAGGTGCAGGACCAGCGCCACGTCGCGCCGGCGGTGCGCTTCGCGGTCGATGCCTATGTGAACTTCGCGCGCCGCGCGCCATGGCAGGAAGCGGTGTGCTCGTCGCTGACCGAACTGTTCGCGCCGGAGATCCACAAGCAGCGCCTGGCCACCTGGCCCGAGCACTACCCGTGGATCGCGCAGGAGGGCCTGGCCTACTTCCGCAACCGCGTCAGCCAGGCGCGGCGCGATGTCGAGCAGGGGCTGGCGATCACGCTCGACCACTTCACGACGCGGCCGCAGCAGGAGCGCGCGCTCGAGGTGCTGCAGTTCAAGCTCGACATCCTGTGGGCGCTGACGATGCGATGGCGCACGATACGGGGTCACGCGCGTGAACGCACCATGACGCCGACACGCATGCCGCGCGTCGCGCGGGCTTTCGCCTGCAGTGGGAACCGGCGCAGGACTGCCATGTGCTGCTCTATCCCGAGGGCATGGTCAAGCTGAACCAGAGCGCCGGTGAAATCCTCAAGCGCTGCGATGGCGAGCGCGACGTGGCGGCCATCGTCAGCGATCTCGAGTCGGCGTTCGGTGCGCAAGGGCTGCGCAGCGATGTCGATGCGTTCTTCGAGATCGCGCTCACAGCAGCGCTGGGTGGTGGCATGTCGTGAGCGGCCAGGCCATCGGTCCGCCGCTGTGGCTGCTCGCCGAGCTGACCTACCGCTGCCCGCTGCACTGCGTCTTCTGCTACAACCCGATCGACTTTGCGACGCAAAGCGACGAGCTGTCCACCGACGACTGGCTGCGCGTGTTGCGCCAGGGCCGCGAACTCGGCGCCGTGCAACTGCGGTTTGTCCGGCGGCGAGCCGTTGGTGCGCGACGACCTCGAGGTCATCGTCGCCGAGGCGCGCCGGCTGGGCTACTACACCAACCTGCTGACCTCCGGCGTCGGTCTGACCGAGGCCCGCGCCGCGGCGCTCAAGGCCGCCGGGCTGGACCATGTGCAGCTGTCGTTCCAGGACTCGACGCGCGAGATGAACGACTTTCTCTCGCACACCAAGACCTTCGAGCTGAAGAACCGCGTCGCCGCGATCATCAAGGCGCAGGGCTGGCCGATGGTGATGAACGTCGTCATCCACCGCCTGAACATCGACCACATCGACCGCATCATCGACATGGCCGCCGAGTTCGGCGCCGAGTATCTCGAGCTGGCCAACACGCAGTACTACTCGTGGGCCTACCTGAATCGCGACCAGTTGCTGCCGACGCGCGAGCAGTTGAAGCGCGCCGGAGCTTGTCACCGACGCCTGGCGCGTCAAGCTCGGCGACAAGCATGCGCCTGTTCTTCGTCGCCCCCGAC
Organism: uncultured beta proteobacterium; assembly: GCA_963706685.1. Lineage (GTDB taxonomy): Bacteria > Pseudomonadota > Gammaproteobacteria > Burkholderiales > Burkholderiaceae_C > CADEEN01. Next base: position 578,204 of record CAVPMY010000005.1, on the reverse strand, counting down.
TACCACGAGGGCCAGGCCAAGAAGTGCGTCAACGGCTGGGGCAGCACGTTGGTCAACATCACGCCCGACGGCACGGCGCTGCCGTGCCACACCGCCAAGATGCTGCCGGGCCTGGCCTTCCCGAACGTGCGCGACATGCCGGCCTGCGCGAGATCTGGTTCGACAGCGAAGGCTTCAACCGCTACCGCGGCACGGGTTGGATGAAGGAGCCGTGCGCGAGCTGCGAGTTCAAGGAAGAAGACCTCGGCGGTTGCCGCTGTCAGGCCTACATGATCGCCAACGATCCGGCCGCGGCCGATCCGGTGTGCCGTTTCAGCCCGCGACCATGCCGAGGTCGAGGCCGCGGTGGCGCGCGCGGAGGCCGGCGTCGTGACCGTGCGCGAGCAACCGCTGGTGTTCCGCGATGCAAAGAACTCGCGGCGACTCGCGTCGCAGCCGGGTCTCGCGCCGTCTGGGAGCTGATCGCTCACGTCATTGCAGCAGGTAAGAGGCGCACATGCGATTCACACTGACTCTGATGGTTTCTGCGATCGTCACCGCCGCTCAGGCGCAGGATGCGCAGACGATCGTCGTCACCGGCTCGATCGCCGAGCGCAACGCGCAGGACGCGCCGTATGCGATCGGCAGCGTCGACGCGCAGGCGCTGCGCACGAGCGGGCCGATGGTCAACCTGTCGGAAGCGATGGCGCGCATTCCCGGCCTCGTCGTCAGCAACCGCAACAACTACGCGCAGGACTTGCAGATCAGCTCGCGCGGCTTCGGTGCGCGCGCCGGCTTCGGCGTGCGCGGCGTGCGCCTGTACACCGACGGCATTCCGGCGTCGATGCCCGACGGCCAGGGCCAGGTCAGCCATTTCGATCTGGCCGGCGCGCAACGCGTCGAGGTTCTGCGCGGGCCGTTCTCGGTGCTCTACGGCAACAGCTCTGGCGGCGTCATCGCCGCGGTGAGCGCACCGGTCAGTGAAGGTCGATTCGAAACGGGCCTGGACTTCGGCAGCTCGGGCCTGCGCCAGTGGCGCGTCTCGGCCGCGGCGCCGTTGGGTGATGGCTTCGATGCGCGCATCGGCGCCTCGGGGCTGGAGTGGGGCGGCTTTCGCCCGCACAGTGCGGCCAGCAAGACGGCCGCCAACGCGCGGTTGGCCTGGCAGGGCGACCGCGATCGCGTGATCGTGCTGGCCAGCGTGCTCGACCAGCCGGCAGACGATCCGCTCGGCCTGACACGCGAGCAGTTCGACGCCGACCCCTACCAGACCACGGCGCAGGCCACGCAGTTCAACACGCGCAAGCTGCTCGGCCAGCAGCAGGCCGGTGCGCGCTGGACGCATCGGTTCGTCAGCGCTGGGCCGCTCACCGACAGTGCCGTCACCGCCTACTTCGGCCAGCGCTCGGTGACGCAGTGGCTGGCCATTCCCGCGGGCACGCAAGGCAGCCCGCGCCACGGCGGCGGCGTGATCGACTTCGATCGCACCTACGACGGCGTCGATGCGCGGCTGACCTGGCGCCTCGGTGTGGCGTCGCTGGTCACCGGCGTGGCCAGCGAGCGCCAGCGTGATGACCGGCGCGGTTTTCTCAACTACACCGGCACCGTGGATGCGCCGACCTACGGCGTGACCGGAGCGCTGCGTCGCGACGAGAACAACCGCTCGACCAGCCGTGATGTCTATGCGCAGGCCGAGGTGCCGATCGGCGAGGCGTTCGCCGTCAGCGGCGGTGTGCGTTCGGGCAAGGTCAAGCTCGAAGCGTCGGACAACTACCTGTCCAACGGCGACGATTCGGGCCGGCGCGACTTCCGCTACACCAACCCGGTGCTCGGCGTGCGCTGGCAGGTGGTGCAGGGCCTGAACCTGCACGCCAGCGTGGCCCGCGGTTTCGAGTCGCCGACGCTCGGTGAACTCGCCTACCGGCCCGACGGTACCGGCGGCTTCAACACCGCGCTGCAGCCGCAGAAGAGCCGCCAGGCCGAGATCGGAGCGAAGTGGCGAGCGATGGAGGGTGCCCTCGCGCTCGACGCGGCGCTGTTTCGCGTCACGGTCGACGACGAGATCGGCGTGGCCACCAACGCCGGCGGCCGGCAGAGTTTCCAGAACGTCGGCCGCACGCTGCGCGAAGGCGCGGAGGTTTCTCTGGCCTGGCGCTTCGCGCCGCAGTGGCGCACGTTATGGGCGCTGACGCTGCTCGACGCGACCTATCGCGACGGCTTCCTCGCTTGCGACGGCATTCCCTGCACGGCGCCCACGCTGCCGATTCCCGCCGGCAACCGCATCGCCGGCACGCAGCGCGGGCTGGCTTATGCGGAACTGGCGTGGCAACCGCAGGCCAATACCGAACTCGGCGTCGAAGTGCGCTCGGCCTCGGCGCTGACTGCCAACGACCGCAACAGCGAAAGTGCCCCGCGCTACACGTTGCTGGCGCTGCGCGCGCTGCAGCGCTATGCGCTGCCCGACAACTTCCAGCTCGAACTGCTGGCACGCCTGGACAACGCCACCGACAAGGCCTACGCCGGCAGCGTGATCGTCAACGATGCCAACGGCCGCTACTATGAAACCGGCGCGCCGCGGTCGTGGTTGCTGTCGCTGCGCCTGGCGCGCAATTTCTAGACAGCGCGCCAATACCTGCTGGCCGGGCGTCGAGGGAGAAACCGCGGGGCATCAACGATCGATCTATCCAAATCTTCCTGAGAAGACGTCGATGCGAACCTCGTTGATGCCTTGTTGCGGCCACGTGGCCGGACTTCAACCTGGCCCCGGCCGTCCCCCCAAGCGGTCAGGCGACACGACAATCCGACCCCACCAGGGGGTCAGTTCCTGATGTCGCTTGACAGCCAAGGGATAGTGCGTGGGCGGGTCAATCAGATCGCGCTGCGCACTGCGGTGGTGTTGGCGCCGGCGATGGTCTCCAGCAACGCGCGTGTTCCGAGGTCCGAATCCGCCACTCCCAAGCCATGACTCCCATCCGGTCCTTCTTCTCGTGGATCCTCAGCAGGCTCTGGTCCGTTGTCGTGGTGTTCGCCATCCTTTGGCTCGGCGCCCTTGTCGTCGCCAAGTTCCAGCAGCTCAAGCAACTGGGTCAGACCGTCATCGAGCTTCAATCGATCGAGGCCGGGGTCGAAGTCGAGGCGGCTAGAGCGAGCACCGAGACCCAGGCTCGCATCGACGAACTGGACCAGGCTGCACAGGCCACCGTCGAAGGGCGGGTGCAGGCCCTGAACGAAGAGGTCAAGCACCTGAGCGGCCAGCTCCCCTCGGCCGCGCAACGGGCCATCGCCATCGCAAGAGGCGACATGAAGACGATTGCGGACTGGGCCAGCAAGGAAGTCACGATCCGGGTGAGGCAGGAAGAGCGCGATGTTCTCGCGCGGGTCCTCGACTTCCGCTCCAAACTCGGTGAGTACGAGCGATGGATGCGCGAGGGGCCCGCCGAGTTGGAGCGCGTGCGCTTGGAGCATGTTGCGGATCTGGAAGAGATCGCACGGCTGGACAAGGCGATCGCGCAGCTCACCCAGGATCATCCGTATCTGGTGCACGTTCCTCTCACTGAAAGCAACGTGGAGCTGAACCGCCTGCGGGCCGAGCGCAAGGCCAAGACCGAGCACACACACGCCCTGAAAGCGCAGCACGATGAACGCTCCACGCTCCTGCGCTCGCTCCACAAGCCCAAGCATCCCGGCACGCTGCTGCAGGAGCTGAAGATCGGCCCCGTTCTCGAAGAGTTGCGCGGCGGTTTGGTCGAGCGCGAAGCCAAGCTCAAGCAGGATTGGCTCTGGCGGGTCATCAACTTCGACTTCAACACTACAGATCTCGTGAAGACGGCCGTGATCATCGTCGCGGTCGCGACCGCGACCGCGTTCGGCATCAAGCTGCTGTTCTTCTACGTCCTCGCCCCCATCGCCACCCGGCGCCCCGCCGTGGCGCTGCTGCCCCATAGCGGCGGCCGGGTGCTCACGGCGCGCGATCTGCCGTGCGATGCATCGCCCGCCACCTCGTCGGTCTCTTGCCGTGTGACGATCGATTCGTCCAACGAGCTGCTCGTCCACCCCGAGTACCTGCAGAGCCTGCCCAACGCCTGCGAAACCCGCACACAGTGGATCCTCAATCGCCACATTCCCTTGAGCAGCATCGCCGCCGGCCTTTGCGCACTCACGCGCATGCGGGCGCAGACCCCGCAGACCGTGGTCGTCTCGTCGACGCGCGATCCGCTGAGCGAGGTCTGTCTGATCACGATTCCGCAAGGCTCGTCCGCCGTGCTGCTGCCGAGGCACATCGTGGGCGTGATCCAGGCGCGCGGCGCGCCGCCGCGCATCACGCGCCACTGGCGCCTCTTCAACCTGCACGCCTGGCTCACGCTGCAACTGCGCTACCTGGTGATCCACGGCCCGGTCACGCTGGTGGTCAAGGGTTGCCGTGGCGTGCGGGTCGAGGCGGCCGAAGCCGGCCGCAGCCTGAACCCGGCCGCGACCATGGGCTTCAGCGCCAACCTGAGCTACGCGAGTCGGCGCTGCGAAACCCTGTTCAGCTACCTGAGCGGCCAGCAACCCCTGCTCAACGACAGCTTTGCGGGTGGTAGCGGCTACTACATCTACCAGGAGATGCCTTACCAGCGCCGTGGCGGTTTCTTCGGGCGTGGGCTCGAAGGCCTGCTGGACACGGTGCTCAAGCCGCTGGGCATCTGAGCGGCCTCACCCCAAAGTGTCACAGGCCCATGTCAATCAACATGAGCCGCCCGCCTAGCGTTGCCGCACGTACTGCCCCGGCGCGTCTTCGAGCGCGCGGTAGTCCTTGCGCGCCGCGCCCATCGCCGGCGGCTTGCCCTTGGCGCCGGAGTGCGCCGCGAGCCAGCGCTGCCAGGCCGGCCACCACGAGCCGTCGTGTGCTGTCGCCGCCTCCATCCAATCCTGCGGCGCCAGATGCGGGTCGACCAGGCGGCGCGTCTTGATGCGGTAGTGGCGCTTCGGATGCACCGGTCCGCAGACGATGCCGGCGTTGTGGCCGCCCGAGGTCAGCAGGAAGGTGAAGTCGTCGGAGCGCACGAGGTTGTCGAGCTTGTAGACCGATTTCCACGGTGCGACATGATCGCTCTCGGTGCCGACCAGGAACATCGGCACGCGAATGTCCGACAGCCGGATCAGCTTGCCGTCGACCGGGAAGCTGTTGCTCGCCAGTTCGTTGTCGAGATACAGCCGGTAGAGGTATTCGGAGTGCATGCGCCACGGCATGCGCGTGCCGTCGGCGTTCCAGGCCATCAGGTCGATCATGCGATCGCGCTGGCCCTTGACGTAGTTGTTGATGATCGGCTGCCAGACCATGTCCTGCGCGCGCAGCAGGGCGAAGGCGCCGCTCATCTGCTTGCTCTCGAGCACGCCCTTCTTGTGCATCGTCGCTTCGAGCATCGCCAGCTGGCTCGGATTGATGAAGAAGGCCAGCTCGCCCGGCTCGGAGAAGTCGGTCTGCGCGGCGAACATCGTGATCGAGGCCAGGCGTTCGTCCTTGTCGCGCGCCAGCGCCGCCGCCGCGATGGCCAGCAGCGTGCCGCCGATGCAGTAGCCGACGGCGTGGACCTTGCGCTGCGGCACGATGGCCGTCACGGCGTCGAGCGCGGCGTGAAAACCCTTGTCGAGGTAGTCGTCCATGCCGATCTCGCGGTCGCTCTCGTCGGGGTTCTTCCACGACATCATGAACACCGTGTGGCCCTGGTCGACCAGGTACTTGACCATCGAGTTGCGCGCGCTGAGGTCGAGGATGTAGTACTTCATGATCCACGCCGGCACGATCAGCAAGGGCTCGGCGTGCGTCGTCTTCGTCGCCGGTTCGTACTGGATCAGCTCGATCAGCTGGTTGCGGAAGACGACCTTGCCCGGCGTCGCGGCGACGGTCTTGCCGACCTCGTAGGCCTCTGTGCCGGCCGGGCCCATGCCCTCGACCGTGCGCCGGGCGTCCTCGATCACGTGCTGCAGCCCGCGCACCAGGTTCTGTCCCTGCTCGGACTGGGTCAGCGCCAGCAGCTCGGGGTTGGTCGCCAGGCTGTTCGACGGCGACGCCGCGTCGAGCAGCATGCGCAGCGCGAACTCCAGCAGCTGGGTGTGGTAGTCGGTGACGCCGCCGACATCGGTCAACGCTTCCTTGAGCAGGGCGGCATTGTTCTGGTAGGCGCGTGCGCAGACGTTGAACGGAAACTGCGACCAGGCCTCGGCCTCGAAGCGCCGGTCGGCCTCGCCATTGAGTCCCGCCGAGGGCGGCACCGGCGCGCCGGCCAAGGCCCGCAGGGCGAAGGCCATGGTGTCGTTGGCGCGCACCATCGTGTGGCGCCGCAGCTCGCTGCGCTTGGCCGGCGACAGCGCCAGATGCATCAGCCAGTCCGACCAGGCCGACGCAAACGCCGTCGGCGCCAGGCCGGAAGTCATCTGCGCCACCTGGGCGCGGAAGTCGCGATCGAAGTCCTGTACGGTGGGCGAAGGTTTGGATGAGGTGGTCATGGCTGTCACTTCGTTCATGCCGGCGCGTGCCAGCCGGCATCGACCCAGAGCTCGCCGCTGACGGCCGCATTGGTGAGCATGAAGCAGATCGCATCGGCAATCTCGGCAGGCTGGATCAGGCGGCCGAGCTGCGTGAACGGCAGGATGTTCTTGGCCACATAGTCCTCGCCCATCGAACGCACCATCGGCGTGTCGGTGAAGCCGGGGTGGATGACGCTGCAACGCACGCCGTAGTACATGGCCTCCTTCATCACCGTCGCCGCGGCGCCCTCGAGGCCGGCCTTGGTGCTGGCGTAGGAGATCTGGCCGCGGTTGCCTTGCGACGAGATCGAGCCGATGAAGACCACCGAGCCCTGGATACCTTCGTCGGGGGTCCAGCGCTTGAGGCCCCTGGCGGCCCGGTCCTCGGCGATGCGGCCGATCATTTCCAGCGACCAGTACACCGGCGCGATCAGGTTGACGTCGACGACGAGCTTGAACTGCTCGACGGGGTAGATGCGCGCCTTGCCGGTGTTCTTGTCGACGCGCACCGCCAGGTCGTCGCGGGTGATGCCCGCGGCCGGCACGCACAGCGAGACCGGGCCGTACTTGCCGCTGATGGCATCGAAGACCGAAGCGCGAAACTTCTCGTCGGTGGTGTCGCCCTGGAAGGGAATGGCGACCGTGCGCCCGCATTCGGTGTTGAGCTTGGCGGCGACGTCCTCGATGGCTTCGCTCACGTCGACCAAGGCCACCGCGCCGATGCCGCGCCGCGCCATCGCGACCGCCACCGCGCGGCCGATGCCGCTGCCACCGCCGGTGATGACGGCGACTCTGTCCGAAAATTCCATGTGACCCTCGATGCTTTTTTGCTGCAGTGCAGCATTATGCCAGTTTCGACGGCGGATTGCCTGAAAAAATGGGCACCCTGAACACGGCCTCTCAGCGGTATTTGCGCTGGCGCAAAGCAGCGCAGGTCAGCGCTTGGCCGCGCGCCCTCGGCCAGCCCGGCGTGAATCCACAGCGCAGCACCCCCCATGAACAAGCAAACACGCCTGCCGCTGTTGCTCGATGAGGTGCGCGCCTGCACGATCTGCGCGGCGCACCTGCCGCACGGGCCACGCCCGGTGCTGCAGGCCGATCCCCGTGCGCGCATCCTCATTGCCGGCCAGGCGCCCGGCCGCAAGGTGCACGCCAGCGGTGTGCCGTTCGACGACGCCAGCGGCGAGCGGTTGCGGCAATGGATGGGCGTCAGCCGCGAGCAGTTCTACGACCCGCGGCTCGTCGCCATCTTGCCGATGGGGTTCTGCTATCCGGGCACTGGCCGTTCAGGCGACTTGCCGCCGCGCCGCGAATGCGCGCCGCAGTGGCGTGCGCGGCTGCTGCAAGCCATGCCTCGAATCGAGCTGACGCTGGTCATCGGCCAGTACGCGATGGCCTGGCATCTGCCAGACGCGGCCAGCACTCGCAATCTGACCGAGACCGTGCGCGCGTGGCGCGAGCACTGGCCGGCGGCGCTGCCGTTGCCGCACCCGAGCCCACGCAACAACCTCTGGCTCACGGCCCATCCGTGGTTCGCCACCGATGTCTTGCCGATCCTGCGAGACAGAGTTCACACGGTCATTGCAGCGCGTTGATTGCCCAATGCGCGCGGTTTCTGCCATAGGTCGACATCGTTGCGCTGGAGAATCGCGCGCGCCGTCGGTTGTTGGCCGAGACCCGCTGCTGATCGTTTCCGCTGCGCCACACGGACAAGCAAATCCCTCTGCAGCCGTCGCTCGACGTTGGCATGCTGACGTTGATCTCTGCCAGCATTGTCATGGACGCCGGGTTTGGAAATGATCGACGAGTTCGTACATCGAGGCGGCCTGCGGTGAGCGAAAAGGGAATGTCGTGGCGTACTTTCGACCCAAAGCGGTCGTAGGCGCCAACGAATTCATCGTCCGGAAGCTGCCTTTCGAAGGAAGGCGAATCCTGCAAACGTGGTGCTGCCGGGAGAAGCCATGGGCACCCGTCGCCGCTCTGCGGGTCCATCCCCAGCTTGTTCGCAGGATCCTAATGTTATGGACTGCAACGATAGAATCGACCATATGCGTTTGGATCGCACGCCCCGTGTCCTGACATCCTGGATTGCCGCGTTGGCCATCCTGATGGCTGCGCTGGCGCCGTCGATCTCGCATGCGCTGAGCGCCAAGAATGGTGCTTCCTTGATCGAAGTCTGCACCTCGCTTGGAGCCAAGTGGGTTCAACTGGACGGCAGTTCTACGGACCAGGCCCCGGTTTCGGGCGAGGTTCATTCCTTGGAGCACTGCCCCTATTGCTCGCTCCATGCGAATGCCGTTGCGATCCCAACTAAGCCTGTGGGTCTGCCGCTGGCGATCTCCCCTTCAGACCACGCCCCAGCCGCCTTCCTGGCGGCGCCGCGCACCCTTTACGCGTGGGCGAGCGCGCAGCCTCGAGCGCCACCGCAATTCTCCTGATGCCTTGATCGTCGCCCGGCGTTGAGCCCCGAGGCTTTGCCGGTACTTCGTGCATCGCCAAGCCACACCCGGCTTCGGGAGAACTCCCTTGAAAACGATCGAACGCGTCATGCGGGTCATGACGCATGTGAACATCGGTGCCACGCTGCGCGTTGCCGCGCGGGTCCCGCGGTCCGAATATCTGGTCGTCAGCGGGCAATGCAGCAATTCGCTGGGGCGCACAGCGGCTACGCCGACCCCGACACCAGCGTGGCGACGGCCCGTGGCGTTGCCGTGCTGCCTTGCGCCGGCCGGCGAGAGGCCGTCAGAGCCCCGTGCTCGGCTGGTCCAGAGGCGCTCGGCTGACTTACTGGCCCGCGCCGAGTTTGTGGGTGCACCGTGAGAAGCACCCCCGAACCTGCGGCCCCGACCACCGACGGGCCGAGCCCCAGTTGCCCGCCGCTCAACGGGCCAAGTTTTCTGCGTTCGATGGTGTCGTTCGCGTGGATGCGAACGGCCAATAGCCGCCCGCTCACAAGCATTGACTCCGGACCGCCGCCTCATCTCCAACCCTACAAACCAACTCTGGGAGAACTTCTCTTGAAACTCAGATACTCCATTCCCTCGCGCCCACAAATGTTGGCGCCGGCCTTGGTCGCCCTGTCCACGACTGCCTGGGCGCAGACCACCGAACCGCAACGTATCGAGATCACCGGCACGTCCCAGCCCTACCAAGCGCAGCCGACCAGCGCCGCCACGAAGACCGACACACCGATCCTGCTCACGCCGCAGTCACTGCAAGTCGTGCCGCGTGCGGTGCTGAACGACCAGAAGGTCCTGACGCTCACCGACGCGGTGCGAAACGTGGCCGGCGTGGGCACCGATTTCGGCTTCAACGGCGGCGCACAGCCGCTGCTGATCCTGCGCGGCTTCCAGACCACGTCGATGTCGGCCTCGGGCAACATGTCCGGCATGTCGTCCTACTACGTCAATGGCGTCAAGATCGTAGGCGTGCCGCTGAACATGGCGAACGTGGATGCCGTCGAAGTGGTCAAGGGGCCGGCCTCGGTGCTCTACGGACGTTCCGAGCCGGGTGGCCTGGTCAACGTGGTGCCCAAAGCCTTGTCGGCCCAGCCGCGGCTGGGCCTGGAGCAGACGATTGGCCAGTACGGCCTGTCGCGTTCATTGGTCGAAGGCGGTGGCGCGCTGAATGCGGACAAGACCTTGCTCGGCCGCGCGTCGCTGTCCCACGACCAGAACAAGTCGACCCGCGACTTCGTTCGGAACAAGCTGGGCGCCTTCAGCGGCACGCTGGCCTGGGTGCCGGACAGCGACACGCGCGTGGCGCTGACGGTGGACCACAACGCGCAGAAGTACCGCAACGACTTCGGCATCCCCGCCGACGGCAACCGGCCGGCGAACCTGCCGCGCTCGCGCCAGTACAACGACTCGCCCGACCTGTCATCGTTCACCAGCGACTCGGTGCTGCTCGACGCGCAGACCAAGCTGGCGCCGAACTGGACGCTGAAGGGCCGCGTGGTCTCAATGCGCGCCAAGACCCATGAAGTCGACGTGTGGCCGTATCGGGAGAACCTGATCGGGTCGGACACCTGCGACAACACCGACGGGCTGACGCGGCTGTGCCGCTACTACTTCTACGTGCGGCCCGAAGGCAGGGTGAAGCTCGACCAGGCGACGGTCGATCTGATCGGCGACGTTCAGCTCGGTGGCCTGCAACACAAGCTGCTCGCCGAGATCGACCACTACAGCACCAAGAAGACGGGCGACCTCTACTTCACCCAGATCAACTCGGTGGGCGTTTTCAACCCGGTGCTCGGCAGCGCGCCCCCGCTGGACACCAGTTCTCCCATACCGGTGGATGACCACAGCAAGTGGACCAGCCTGACGCTGCAGGACCAGATCGCGTTCGGCAGCGGCTGGCACGGCGTGTTCGCGCTGCGCCACGACCGCACCGAGGCGCTCTTCACTCTGACGCCGGGTACCCCGCCGAACAAGCAGTCCTTCACCACGCCGCGTGTCGGGGTGGTGTGGGAGTTCCTGCCGAACCAGACGCTCTATGCGCAGTACCAGGACGCGATCGCGGCCAACAACGGTCGCGACCCCAACGGCGTGGCACTCGAAGCCGAGCGCGCTCGGCAGGTTGAAGTTGGCTGGAAGCAGAGTGCGCTTGAGGGCCGGTTCAACACGACGGTGGCGGTGTACCAGTTGGTCAAGCGCAACCGCGCCTACTTCTTCCCGGACGGGTCGGTGACCGCCATCGGCGAAGCGCGTTCGCGTGGGCTGGAGGTGGACGCGATCGGACAGGTGTCCGCCCAGCTTGCGTTGATCGGCTCGTACACCTACCTCGATGCAAAGGTGACCAAAGACCCGACCTACCAAGGCACGCGACTGGCTAACACGGCACGCAACTCCGGCAGCCTGTGGGGACGATGGATGTTCGACGAGCAATGGGCAGCCGGCGCGGGGGTGTTCTTGCAGGGCCAGCGCGAGGGCGACAACGCCAACTCCTTCCAACTGCCCGGCTACGGCCGCGTGGATGCGATGGCGTCCTACGCCTTCAAGGCCGGCAGCGGTCGGGGCTCGGTGCAGTTCAACCTGAAGAATGTCTTCGACAAGGTCTATTACAGCGGCAGCCATCCGCTCGTGCGGGACTGGATCCAGCCCGGGTCACCGCGCACGGCCTCGGTGACGCTGCGGCTCGACTATTGAAAGGGAAGACCATGACACAACAACGACGCGACTTCCTTCGTCACATCGCGGCCGCCGGCCTGGCGGGCGCCGCTGTCGCGGCACAGGCGGCCAAGCCGGCGAAGCCGGACGCCAGCATCACGCACGACATGAGCGCCTTCCCGCCGGAATGGGTGGGCAAGGAGCAGATCGCCATGCTGCTGTACCCCGAGTTCACGGCACTGGACCTGGTGGGGCCGCACTACATGCTGTCGAGCCTGTGGGGTGCCAAGGTTCACCTGGTGGCGGCCACCCGGGAGCCCGTCCGCAGTGACGCCGGCATCACCTTTTTACCCAGCATGACACTCGACGAGTTGCCGACCGAACTGGACATCCTGTTCGTGCCCGGCGGCAGCGAGGGCACGCTCAAGGTGATGCAGGACGCCAGGCAGATCGCATGGATCGCTGATCGTGCGCGCAATGCCAAGCTGGTCGCTTCGGTCTGCACGGGGTCGATGATCCTGGGACAGGCCGGGCTGTTGCGCGGCAAGCGGGCGACGACCCACTGGGCAACGCATGCCCTGCTGAAGGACTTCGGCGCCATACCCGTGGACGAGCGGGTAGTTTGGGACGGCAAGCTCGTGACGGGAGCCGGGGTCTCGGCAGGCCTCGACCTGGGCTTGGCCATCGTGGCGAAGCTGCGCGACAAGCCCTATGCACAGAGCGTGCAACTGCTCGCCGAGTACGCGCCTCAGCCGCCTTTCAACGCGGGCACCCCGAAGACCGCGCCGAAGGAAGTGCACCAGATGATGGGATCGATGTTCGACCCGCTCCTCGCCGGCATGCGCGCATCGGCGAAGTTGGCGCTTGGTTCATGAAAGCGCGCGCCGCGTCAAAACGAAAGACTCCAGTCCAACCTCTGCTCGAAGGAGACCTGACCATGAAGACGATACATCGTTTCGCACTTGCGCTTGCCCTGGCAGCAGCGCAGTGGACGGCCCATGCACAGACCATCGTGAAGGACCCCTGGGTGCGCGGCACAGTGCCGCAGCAGAGGGCCACCGGCATGTTCGCCCAAATCACTTCAGCGACGGGCGGCAAGCTGGTTTCGGCTTCGTCGCCCGTGGCCAACCTGGTTGAGATCCACGAGATGACAATGGCAGGCGACGTAATGAAGATGCGCGCCATTCCCGACTTGGACCTGCCCGCCGGCAAAGCGGTAGACCTCAAGCCCGGGGGTTACCACATCATGTTGATCGACCTGAACCAGGCGCTGAAGGCGGGCGATAGCGTTGCCGTCTCGCTGATCATCGAAGGCAGGGACGGGAAAAGCGAGACTGTGGAGGTGGTTGCGCCAGTGCGCGCCCTGGGTGTGGGCCAGGCTGATCGCAAGCACTGATACCAGCATCCACGGCACGGCACGAGCCCGCACATCGCACGTGCCGTCGCCGCGCTCGACAGTATTCGCGCCAGCGATTCCGATGAGCAGACCTGCAGCAAGCGCGGGCACGGCGCTGCCTACGCGTCCTCGCCGAAGACCGCATCGATGTCGCGGGCGCCGTGCAGCACCCGCACCACGTCGATCCCGTCTTCGATCGGCTCGGAGAAAATGACGTAGCGCCCGAATGGAAAGCTGCGAAGGTCAGCAGCCAGTTCGTCGCGCGCCCGGCCCATCAAAGGGCCTTCATGCGCATGATCCGGGGGCCTGCTGCTCGATGACCGGAGCCTCCCCGCGATGATCTTCAGCTCGCCGCTGCGATTCAGGCAGCGTTCCGTCTCGATTCTCGAACGCGCGCTCGAGCAGTCGCGCCAAGTAGATGCGAAGACCAGCGGTGCGGGTCATGCGGCTCGCCTTCGTCCGGTTCCGCTCGGGCAGCACCGTCGTCATCCTGTCCTGCCGGCACCACCAGCGCGCGCAACGTAGCGTTTGGTGCCAACACGCCACGGTAGGCCGGCGCCGGACGCGTGATGTGGCGGCACGGTCATTCCAATCCCGGGCGGTCGTCGGCTAGTCCACTGAATCACTGAAATCGGATCGGTGCTGTTCGCGCGATACGGGCGCGCTGCGGCGTTGCAAATGCTCGCGATGCCTATGGGCATCGCTGTGCTTTGCGCCTTGCATCGCATCCCGTCTCGCGCGGCCCTCACCGCCCATTTCAATGATTCAGTGGACTAGTGGCCTGTAACGCTGAAATCGGAAGTCGCTGCCCATGCGATACGGGGCGCGCTGCGGCGTTGCAAATGCTCGCGATGCCTATGGGCATCGCTGCGCTTTGCGCCTTGCATCGCACCCCGTCTCACACGTTCCTCGCCTCCCATTTCAACGTTACAGGCCACTGGTTGCGCCAGCGCGGTTCGAGATCACGTCGCCGGCGCGCGAGGCCATCCAGCATCCCTGGCATTGACTGCGGCAGTAGAGCGGCCATCTTGGTCATATGCGCTTGACGCGGACTCGACGTGCGCACGCGCGCGATCTATGCTTTGGCACAGGCCGCGAATCACCAGAGGAGGAAACGTCGTGAAGCTCTACTACCACCCCGTATCGACCACCAGCCGGCCGATCATGCTGCTGGCTGCGGACGAGGGTATCGCACTCGACTACGAACTCGTCGACCTGTTCTCCGGTGCGCACATGCAGCCGGGCTATACCGGGATCAACCCGTGTCAGCAGGTGCCGCTGCTGGAAGACGGCGACTTCCGGCTCACTGAGAGCTCGGCGATCCTCAAGTACCTTGCTGACAAGGCCGGCTCGTCCGCCTACCCGCAGGAGTTGCGGCAACGCGCGCGGATCAACGAGCGCATGGACTGGTTCAATACCGGCTTGTATCGAGAACTCGGCTATGGAGCGATCTACCCGCAGACGCTTCCGAACTACAAGCGTGAAGACGCTGCCGTACAGGCGGCCCACCTGGCCTGGGGCTGCGAGAAGGCGCGGCGCTGGCTCGGCATCCTCGACCGCGACATCCTCGGATCGAACCGCTACGTCTGCGGTGACCAGCTCAGCCTTGCCGACTATCTCGGCATCGGCATGATCACGCTCGGCGAGGTCACACGATTCGACTATGCGCCGTGGCCGAATGTCACGCGCTGGATTGACACGATGAAGGCGCGGCCGACCTGGAGCAAGGTCAATGAAGGCTTCTATGCCTACTTCGTCGCGCCCTACAAGGACGCGCCATTCGTCGCGCTGTAGGGACAACATCATGATCAAGTGCCTGCACCACAACGCCTACCGCTGCCGCGACTCGGAGGAGACCCGCCGCTTCTACGAGGACTTCCTCGGCCTGCCGCTGGTCAATGCGCTCGACCTGAGCCAGACCCAGACCGGTCGCGCCACGCACACGCTGCACACTTTCTATCAGCTCGATGACGGCTCGTGCCTGGCGTTCTTCGAAACCGACGACTTCCCGTTCGAGTTCAAGCAGCAGCACGACTTCGACCTGCACATCGCGCTCGAGGTCGCTCGCGAGTCGCTGCAGCCGATGCTGGCCAAGGGACGCGAACGCGGCATTCAGGTTCGAGGGCCTTCCGACCACGGCATGGTCGAGTCGATCTACTTTCGCGACCCGAATGGCTATGTCATCGAGTTGTGCGCCAAACGGGCCGACCATGACGCGCTGATGGATCCCACGCGCAACGGCGCACGCGACACGTTGCTGCGCTGGACGGCTGCCAGTGCCGGCAAACCGGCCTGAGGCCGAGCAGAACGCCGGCCGAACCCCTCGAGCGGACTCATCGGACCGACGACCAACTGGTCAACGACTTGCTTGGAGACCTTTGGCAGCGCCGCCGTCCGCGCCGCGATGGCCTCGTTCTTGGCCTTGGTCTTGCTGATCGTCTCGTCCTTGATTGACATTGCTGCTGTTCTCGGATCTTCCGCTACAGGACATGGGCGGACTGGGCGACGACGCGACGCATCGCGGCGGCTCTACCGGCAGCTCACACCGGCAGGGCAGCGCCAGCTGCTGAACTACTTGGAGGCGATCTGAGCGGCCGGTGCGCTGAGCGACTTCAGGAATGCGGCCAGGTCGGTCGACTGTTGCGGCGTCAACTTCAGGGCCTGCAGCAGGCGCGCACCATCGGCGTGCAGGCGGCTTTCGTCGAGTTCGGCGTAGTGGCGCACGACGTCGTCGATCGTCGCGGCGCTGCCGTCGTGAAAGTACGGCGCGGTCGCTGCGAGTCCGCGCAGCCCCGGCACCTTGAACTCGCCGAAGTGGCGCGGCTCCATCACGACGTGACGCGTGGCGATGGCGCGCGCGTCGTCGGGCCCGGCGTCGGAGTGCGCGCCGAGACGGTTGAACGGGCTGGCCAGCAACTTCTGCAATCCGCCCCAGCGCCCGGGGTCGGCGCCAGCCGCGGTGAAGAAGGGCCGGCCGATGTCTGCAAACTCGCCGTTGCTGAACGCGGGTCCGCTGTGGCAGAAGAAGCAGCGCCCGCGGCCGACGAAGATCTTCAAGCCGCGTTGCGCCGCTGGCGGGTAGCGTGCGGCGGCCTTGGTGTCGCCCCGCGCGAGTGCGTCACGGAAGTCGTCGAACGCCGTGCGCGGCGAGGCCAGCGTGGCCTGGTAGGCGGCGAGCGCCTTGGCGATGTTGACGAGCAGGGCCTCGTTGGCCAACGGCGCGCCGAACAGCGCGCGGTAGCGCGCGCCGAGGCTGCGGTCGCTCTCGAGCAGCGCCGACAGCGCGTGCGGCGTCGCTGCGATCTCGTCGCTTGCCGTCAACGGTGTCAGCGAGGCCGCCCACAGCGAGTCCGTCGCGCCGTCCCAGCCGAACCAGCGCTGCAGCCCGGCGTCGAGCAGGCTCGGCGTGTTGCGGCCGTGGCGTGTGAAACGCTGACCGTTTTGGAATGCGCGCTTCGGGTCGTGGCAGCTTGCGCAGGCCAACTGTCCGCTGGCCGACAGGCGTTTGTCGGCAAACAAGCGCCGCCCCAGTTCGATCGCCGCGGGGCGGCCGTCGACACGGTTGGCTGCATCGCGCTGTGGTGGCGGTGGCCACGGTCCATGGGCCTCGATGCGCGCGCGCTCCTCGGGCGTGAAGTCGATGACGCCGGCCTGCGCCTGCACCATCGCCCACAACAACAAGACAAGCCAACGCTTCACGGCAGCGTGATCGTGTCGCGCAACTGTTCGGTGCGGCCGGCCGCCTGTACGTCCAGCTGCAGCGCCCAGCGCCCGGGCATGTGGAACATCAGACCTTCAACGCGCCAGCGGCCCTCTGATCCGTCAGCGAGTGGCTTCACGCTCGGCCGGTAGTTCATGCCATGGCGGTGCTCGGGCATCGTCGCGTCGACGCGCACGAGCACCGCGTCGGCCGGGCAGATCTGCACCTCGATCGCGAAGTGGCGGCCGACCGCGATCGCCGCGCCGTCATCGACCTTCCACGCCGCCTGCACGCTGCCTTGCTGCAAGGCCGTGGGCGGCAAGGGGCAGGCTGCGGCCGGCAAGGCCAGCCACAGTGCCCAGGCAATCCGCCTCACGGTTTCTTCAGCATCGCACCGAACAGCGTCTCGCCGTTTTTGTAGGCGATGCGTTCGGCCACATCGGGCGGCAGGTCGGCCAGCCACTGGCGCGACCAGTTGGCGTGCTCGACGACGAAGTGCCAGCGCTCCGGCGTGAAGGTGTCGGTGCCGACCATGAAGCGGTCGGGGAACTCCATGAAGGCCGCGCGCCAGGCCGGGTCGACCTTGCCGTTGCTCGCATGGTCGCTGCGAAAGGCCAGGTCGCACCACAGGTTCTTGTGCTTGCGCAACATCTCGCGCACCTTGTCCGGCGCGTCGAAGCCCGAGTGCGCCCACAGGATGCGCGCGTTGGGGTCCTGCCTGAACTGGCGTTCGATGGCTTCGGCATCCGAGTGCGAATGCAGGAACAGTTTGTACTCGCGCGCCAGTTCGACGACGCGGCGCACCACCGGCAGGTCGGCATCGGCGCCATAGACGTGGTACTCGCCGAGGGCGACATAGCGGTTGGCCTTCAGCCTCGATTCGAGGTGGGTGATGATGCTCGGGTCACGCACCCACGAACTCGTCTCGCCGCGCTGGCGGTACGGCCGCAGCACCGGAATCACCAGATCGGGCGCTTCGGCAAAGAGCTTTTGCGTGCCGTCGTCGCTGCTGCTGGAGACCATCGCACGCCCTCAGCCCGGCCTTGCGCAGGATCGCGATCGCCTCCTTCGGCGGCAGTTGTTCCCAGGCGTCGTGGCTGTAGTGCAGGTGCGAATCGAAGATCGGCAGCGGCGCCGCGATGGTGTTCAAGGCGATCAACAGCGGGCACGTCAGGATCAGGCGGAACAGCATCGGAACACTCCAGCAACGTAAGACAGTGGACAGTGGCGATCAGGGGCGTGGCGGCCGCTTCGAAGCATCACAGACCTGCTGGCCGTCGGTCAGCGCGCAGCCGTGCTCGGCGCGCAGGCAGCCCAGTATGGCGTTCGAGCCCGGTGCACCGGCATGGTAGTGAAAGCCGATGCCACCCACCGAATGACCGTTGCAGCGATCCAGATCACCCGGCGCGCTGCCGTCGGCCAATGAATGGGCGAATATCTTGTGGCCGTCCATCGCGATGCCGATCTCTGCGCCGTGGGGCGTTGCGGGTGCGTCCTTGACCAGGCAGTCGGTGACCGCGTGGTAGTGGTAGCCGGCATGCGGGTTGATGTGGCCGCCGCAGTCGTCGAACGGGGCGATGGTGTAGGCACCCAGGATGGCCTGCACCGGAGCTGGCCCATCCAGACGCACACCGTTGTAGGCCACGCCGGCGCCCGCAAAGTTCGTCGGTCGGCCATCGCCCAGGGCTTGTGGTGTGAGCGGGATCACGTAGGTCACAGGCGAGCCGTCGGGGAAAAACTCCGGGCGACATTCCACGCAGAAGTTCTTGTACTCGGGCCCCACATCAGGACGGGCCGCGCCCTGGCACTGCGCGAGCGTTTCGGTGACCTTGATCTTGCCCGTTTTGGGGTCGACCATCTGCCAGTTCTTGTCGTTGTAGAACGTGCCCAGGGCTGCCAGGAATGCGCCGTCGGCGTCGTGGACTTTGCCGCCATCGAGCCAGATGCCGCTGACTGCAGGGCCGTCGGACACGTTGCGCGGGCACCAGGGCCCGGGGATGCGGCCCTTCGGTTCCGGTTTGACCGTGATCGACAGGCAGGTGGTCTTGGTGCCGCCCGACAGGGTGCAGTCCACCACTTTGGGACCGGCGGTCACGACGGCCTTCGCGAAGTAGCGCGACCAATCCTGCGCGGGGTCGTTGTGCGCTTGCATGGGTTGCTCGCAGGCGGACAGTCCGGCGAGCGCGGCAGCGATCACCAGTGAAGCCATGGACCGGCGGCGTTGAAGCATGGTGGCGACTTCAGCTGAATGGAGACCGAACGATGGTAGCAACGCCCCGCAACGAAGTCGGTGCCGCCTCGATCAGGTGCTCAGATCGTCTTCAGGAACTCCAGCAACTGGCGCTGTTCGTGGGCAGGCAACGCTTCGAATCGCCGGCGTGAGCCAGCGGCGGTGCCGTCGTGCTGGGTGATCGCGTCGGTCACCGACTTCGCCCTGCCGTCGTGCAGCAGCGCGGTGCGAGCGCGCAGGCCCCACAGCGGCGCGGTGCGCATTTCGCGCATCTTGGCGTCGCCCTGTTCGATGCCGTCGCCCAGGCGGCCCATGTCGTGCAGCAGCAGGTCGGAGTACAGGCGCACGGGCTGTCGGCTCAGCGCCGCCACCGGGTTGGCGCCGGTGAACATCACCGGTGTGTGGCAGGCGCTGCAGGCCGCCTTCTCGAAGACACGCGCGCCGGCCAGCGCATCGGCATCGGGACGCACCTGCGGCGGGGGCGCCAGGAAGCGCATGAAGTTGGCCAAGTGGTCGATGTCGCCCTTGCCGCTGGCAGGATCGATGGCGTCCTCGATATCGGCGACCTGGTCGAACTTCGCCAACAGGTCGGCGCGCCCGTTGGGCGCGTTCTCGGTCGGGAACAGACGGTTGGTGACGCCCATCTCGTTGAGGTAGGCATCGCCGGCGAAGGCCAGCAACGTGGCGTTTTGCGCTTTCCAGCCGAAGCGGCCCACACGCATGTCGCCGCTGGCCACGTCGAGCACACGCGCGACCCGGCCACGCACGCCGTCGGGCTGCCGGCGGCGTGCGTTGAGCTCGATGGTTTCGATCGTCGATCGCCTCGATCAGGCCGGCGCCGAAAATGGGCGTGGTGATGCGCTTGACCACGATGGTGGCTTCGGCAGGCACCGTTCTCGAGGGCCTCGGGGTCGATGGCCTGGGCTTGAAGCAGGGTGCCGCCAAGCGCTGCCAGATTGTCGAACTTGCCGTCCACCAGGCGGCCAAAGCGGGTGACGCTGGTCTCGCTGGCGCCGCCGATGCCGCCCGCCGTGTGGCAGGCCGCGCAGGAGCTGTCGTTGAAGATCGGGCCCAGGCCGCCGTCGGGTGTTTCGACGGCGCTGAACTCGCCCTGGCCTTCTTCGAAGGCGCTGCGCGAGTCGGCATCGAGGTCGGCCAACGGCTCACCAAACTGCGGCAATGCCGTGCGGCCCTGCTTGTGCAGGGCCGAGCTTGTCGCCGCCGTCGGCGGCAGCTTGTGCCGCTTCTTGAAGGACGCCGTGCCGACCTGAGCAGCGATAGTGACACCCGAGACCAGCAGGGCCACGAGAAGGAAGGCATACCGTCGGTTGTTGTCGAGCATAGATGCGCCTGTTGAATTGCAAGAAACCCTGCATGCAAGTGAGCAGGGGCCACCGCAGACAGAATCGCGAGCAAGTGTGGAGACAGTGTGGGTAAAGCAGCCAGAGCCACTTGCGGTTGCAAGGCTTGCAAGGTGTCGCCGAAACGGCGGGCTTGGGCGTCAAGGATTCGCGCTGCGCGCTGCCAACCGGAAGACCTTTTGTAAAGATGTTCAGGTCGATTCAAGTCCGCCGCAGGCCCGCCGACAACCTCCCCAAGAGCCGGTGATCGATCGGCCTGCCGGCCGCGACCCTCTCGCGGCGGAATCTGAGAACAACATCATGAATATTGGCGCAAGCCTCGGCAGTCCGGCGGTTCAACGCCCGCAGCGTCCCGACAAGAGCCCGGAAGAGCTCTTCAAATCACTCGACGCGCAGAACAAGGGCTACATCACCCAGTCCGAGTTCGAGAGTTCGACGAGCACGATTTCGGCTGAAGGTGCCAGACTCGCCGGGCAGGATGCAGATGACGCTGCCGCTGCCTTTGCCCGCATGGACAGCGACCAGGACGGCAAGCTCACCAGTGCCGAGTTCAAAGCGGGCGCGCCCAGCGGCCCGCCACCGGCCCCAGCCCAGGCAGGCGGCACCTCGGGCGCACAGGGCGGCCCGCGTCCACCACCGCCGCCCGGTGGCGCCGGGGGGGCTTCGAGCAGCGCCAAGAGTTCAAGCTACGACGCTGCCGATACCAACCAGGACGGCACGGTATCCGCGGCCGAGAAGATGGCCGCCGAGGTGAAGACCCTGTCTCAGGAAACAATCAGCAACGGCTTTGCGGCGCGACTGGCGCTGCGTCAATATGAGAGCATGGCCGCGTTGACAGCCTAGTGAGGGTCTGCACGAGCTTCACGCAGCGGTTCGTCTTCGCATCCTGAAAGAAGCCAGACCACCGACGAGCACGGCGAAGGAGCCCGCGATCCACGGCCACCAGCGGCCCGCGTTGCGTCTTGTGCCTGGATCTTGTTCCGGCGCGTGGGTGTGTGATGAACTCGCAGCGCGCTCGATGGGCTGGTTCCTGACGCAGACCAGCGCGTTCGACATGGCTTGACAGGTGCCCCGGTAGACGTCGTGATCGAGCACTCTCGAACGAGCAGAGATCGTCGACTTTCCGACCGTCACAGACAGTCCACATGACCTCGTTGCCGAGGCCGCCCTCGTGAGCCCGCGCCGCACCGGTGGCGCTCAAGAGGACGAAGCAGACGAGCAGCGCGTCATGCGCTGCTCGGGGCAGTTGCTGCCTCGAGGTCAACTCGAAGACCCTTGCTGGCCCTTGAAGCAACCGATGTGCATGTTCTCGCCGGCGCTCGCCACGTGATAGTGATAGCCGCGGCTGCTGTCGCTGTGTCCGCGGCAGGTGTCCAGGCCCGTGGGTTCGGCGCCGGCCGTGTCCTTCAATGCGTAGATGCCGTAGCCGTCCAGCGCATAGCCGATCAAGGCGGCGTGGCCGTCGGTGCTGGCCACCTCGTGCGAGCTGCCGGTGGCGGCGTGGTAGTGGTAGCCGGTGTGCGGATTGACATGGCCGCCGTTCTTGTCGAAGGCAGCGATGGTGTAGGCGGCCTTGATGTTGGCGACCGGTGCGGGGGCATCGATCACGATGCCGTTCAGTGCGACGCCGACGCCGCTCATGCCGATCGCGCCGGTGCCGCTGCCGAGCGCCACGGGCGTGACGGGGATCAGGATCGGTGCGCGAAATGCCGCCACCGACATAGGACATCTGTCCTTCCACGCAGTATTTGTTCAAGGCGAGCGGGACATTGGGCACGCGCGGCGGCCTCGAACAGGGCCTGCGTGTCGGTGACGTTGACCTTGCCCGTGGTCGCGTCGAACAGCTGCCAGTTGCTGTTGCCATAGAACGTGGCGAGGTTGGCGATGAACTCGCCCGTCAGCGTCGTAGGTCTGGCCGCTTTCGATCCACAGGCCGACCGTGCTGGTGTCCGTGCTCAAGGTCTTGCTGGCGACGTCGGCGTAGACATTGGTGGGACAGAAGGGCCCGACCGCGTGGTCGGCGGGTGCGCCGACCGTGACGATCTGGTAGCAGGTCGTCGTGGTGCCGCCCGAGAGCGTGCAGCTCACGGTGGTGATGGCACTCCTTCAACCCGGCGGCCAGGAAGTTGGCCGGCTCCACCGACAGCTGCGTGGCGGTCGCGTCGACGTCGTCGTATCGGTGCTTGAATCCCGCCGCCGCCGCAGGCGGCGAGCCATCCGGACGTCAAGGCCAGGACGCCGAACCATCGAATCATCGTTTGCTTGTTTCTCATTGAGGCTTCTCAACAGTTTGTTGGGTTGAAGTGCAGCGCGATAGGAAGTCGACAGCGGCGCCAAGCCGCTAGGCCCAGATCGCGCGCTGGGCCAGCCAGGCCGAGCCGGCCACGATGGCCGAGGTCGACGCCATGCGCGTCGCCAGGGCCAGCCCGGCGGGGCCACGCAAGCGTCGAATGCCGATGACAAGAGCGCCCGCCAGCCAGCGCAACGCCGAGCTGCGCGGCTTCGATGCCGGCGTTGAAGCCCACCAGGCTGAGCAGCCGATTCGTCGAATCCAGGCCCAGACGGGTCAGCGCCCCCGCCAGGCCCAGGCCGTGAATCAAGGCGCAGCCGAAGACCAGCGCCAGGCGCCAGGCGGGCGCCAGCGGCTGGCTGCGTGCATGGGACCAGCGGTCGAACAGGGCCATCCCGACGATGGTGGCGGCGATGGCAGGCTCGACGATGTGGGCCGGCGCGCTGAAGCCGCCGATGGCCACGGCCGCCAGCGAGATCGCATGACCCGCCGTGAATACCGTCAAGGCCAGGGCGGTGTGTCGCCAACCCCAACCGGTGGCCAGCACGACCAGCAGGAAGAGCATGTGGTCCAGGCCGCCGAGCACATGCTCGGCGCCGAGCAGCCGCGTTGTCCCGCAGCACCGTCCAGGGCGAGGGGAAGAGGACACCGGCTTCATGACCTGGGCTCAACACCATCTTCTGCGCTTCGCTGCCACGGCTGACGGTGATGGTCTGCTGCTGCGACTCGGCCGTCTTGCCGAACAAGGTGAAACGCAGCTTCAGGCGTGACAGCGCCTGCGGCGATCCGTCGGCGATGGCAAAGCGCCCCATCACCACCAGGTGCGCGGCCGGCGCCGTCGACGCGCTGTCGTCGGGCGACAGGTTCAGCATCAGGCCTTCCAGCGGCAGCGGCCCTGCGTCGCCGACGAGCTGCAGGCCGCGCCGGACCTGGGCTTCGATGGCGCCGGCGTGCGCGCGCATCTCGGCCAGCGACAGGCGGCCGTCGCCGTCGTCGTCGACACCCTGCAGGGCCTGCACGGGCACCGACATGACCACGAAGCCACCGGAGCCCACCAGGTTGAGCGTGCCGCGTTGCGCCACCATCAGGTGCGCGTGCGCGGCCGGCAGCGCCACGTCAGCGCCAGCAGTGCAGCCGCGACGCATCGGCGCCAGGGCGCCAGCAGCGCTCATCCAGATTGCGACGCCGCATGCTCAGCCCCCCGGCGGCGGCCCGGGTGGCATGCCGCCTCCCGTGACCGTGCCCTTCACGCAGCGCTGCAGGAACGGGTAGGTGTCGGTCGCGTAGTAGTGGTAGATGCCGTTCGGGAACTCCGGCGTCACGCCGGTGCGGCCGTTGCATTCGTCCAGGTCGCCGGAGCCGGCCACGTATTGCCAGTCCTGCCGGAACGTTCCCAGCGCATAGGTGCTGGTGGCCGGCCGGGTGGCGCTGACGGTGCTCACCAACTGGTAGCTGCCGGTCATGACCTTCAGTGGCGAGCTGGCGTCGGTGGCCACGGTGTGCCCGTAGCGCGCATAGACCGGGAAGCCATCGGCGGCCCAACCGATCAAGGTCATCGTCGCGCTGCTGCCGCCCAGCTTCGTGATCAGGCCTTCGGGCATGCCGTGGTAGTGGTAGGTGCCGCCGGGCTGCACGTGGGCGTTGTTGCTGTCGGTGCCGAACTTGAAGTACGACTGGGTCAGTGCCTCGATGCTCCAGGTGCCGCTGGGGTCGCCCAGGCTGCACACGGTGCCGGTGTCGTCGCAGGAGCCGCCGGTGCCCGGGTCGGTCTTCACGCCGTTGAGCATGAACGAGACCACGCCGGCCGGCCCGCCGAGCTGGGTGGCCGTGCCCGAGTAGGCGGGGCTCAGGCTGAACGTGGCCGCCACGGTCTGGGCCGAGATGGTGTTGGGGTTGTCGGGGTTGGGGAAGGTGCCCACGTCGTGATCGGGAATGCCGTTGGCCGACAGCAGTCGCGACGTGCTGTCGCAGGACCAGGCCGCGGTGCTGGTGGCATTGACCGATGGCGAAGCGTTGAAGGCGCTGACGCTGTAGCTGCACGCCACGCCAGCCGTGCCGGTGGTTCGGCACGCCGCACCGGCGTGCCGCCACCGAGCCGACGCGCGCCGGTGCCGACCGCATTGGTGGCCGTCACGCGCGCAGCCGTAGGCGTGCCGTTGCTCAGGCCGTCACCGCCACCGGGCTGGCGAAGCCGTGCCCTATGCGCGATGCCGACGTGCAGGTGCGCGGTGTAGGCCGTGATGGGGCGCCGCCAGTCGGATGCGGGGCGTGAAGGCGATGCTGAGCTGCGTCGTCAGCCGTGGCGGTGCCGATGTCGGTGCTCGGTTGCGGTGGTGCCGACTGCCGCCGCAGCCACCAGGGCAGCGACGCCGGGCGGTGAGCAGGTAGGGGCGTGAGGCGCGGGAATGTGGATGAAACTGATGGGTTGCGCAGGTCGTGTCAAGCCGATGCGCGAGTTCGAGTCGAATGTGGAGAACGATGGGGCTGGTTCGAGCGACGCGAGCCGCGCCGCGTCAGGCGGGCGCGGGGCGCCGCCAGTCGAGCCGGTCCAAGGCGATCTCGGCGAGATCGAGTTCGATCTCGATCTCCTGCATGACGGCGCGCTCCAGCACGCCGGCTTTCTGCAGTCGAACCAGCCTGCGCCGCTGCGCCGACAGCACGTTCATCGACAGCATTCGTTGCGCCGCGAGGTCGCTGCGATGCGGGCATCTCTCGTTGTGCGGCGATTGCATGGCGGCCACCCGGCTCTCGTACAGGTGCTTCCACGTCGTGGCCCATTCGCGGACGGTCCTGGAGACGGCGGCAGCCGGGTCGGCCTCGAAGACTCTCAGCGCCGCCCGCGCGATCGCCACATGGGCGCCTTGCGCCGTCAAGAACTTCTTCGCGCCGGCCGTCGGGCTGACCTTCAGAAACGCCGTCGCCACGCCACTGAGCAAAAGCGTCGCAGCGATCGTTGCCGCCGCCAGGAAGACGGCCAGATCGCGCCCGGGCAAGTCCGCGCCGGCGGCCGTGAAGAACGGGATCGACAGCGTGGCGCTCAGCGCCAGCGAGCCGCGCACGCCGCACAGCACGGTGACCATCACCAGGCCGAAGTTGGGCAGGCCTTGACCCGCGTCGGACTGGCGGCGCCGCGACCACCAGGCGAGCAGCAGCGTCCACGCCATGCGCACGGCAAACACCGCGAGCGTCAGCAGCGCCACGTAGCCCAGCAGATGCCAGCGGCTGTAGCCTTCGACGCGCTGCAGCACCTGCGGCATCTCCAGGCCCAGCATCACGAACACGGCGCCGTTCAGCACGAGCGTCACCATGCTCCACAGCGCCACGCCGTTGAGCCGGGTGGAGGCGCGCAGGTGCCTGTGGTCGAGCACACCGCCGCACAGCCCGGCAGCGACGACGGCGAGCACACCGGAGACGCCCAGCTTGTCGCCGGCCAGGAAGGCGGCGTAGGGAATCAGCAGCGACAGCGTCGTGTCGATCCTCACGCTCTCGGGCGTGCCGGACATCAAGACGCGGCGCAGCGCGTGGGCCACCACCGCGACGGCCGCGCCGGTCGACCAAGCCGCCGGCCGAGACGGTCAACAGCGACAGGCTGGCCTCGCCGGCGGAGAAGCGCGAAGTGACCGCGGCGGCCACCGCGATCTTGAACACCACCAGCGCCACCGAGTCATTGAGCAGGCTTTCGCCGCTGAGCAGAACCCGCAACTGGGGCGGCAGCGGGAGCCTGCCGATGAAGTTGCTGACCGCCACCGTAGTCGGTCGACGCCAGGGCGGCCGCCAGCGCGAATCGCGACCGCCAGCGGCATCTCGGGCAGGAGCGCATGCACGCCGATAGCCGACGACGGCGATGGTGACCGCCACCAGTCCGATCGCCAAGCCGAGCACCGGACCGATCGAGCGCAGCAGTTCCCGCTTGGGAACCTGCCAGGCTTCGATGTAGAGCAGCGGCGGCACCAGCATCACGAACAGCAGCGCGCTCTGTTCGCGCAGATCGTCCAGCGCGGCGACCGATGTCAGCGCGACGCCGGCGGCGATCTGCAGCAAGGCCATCGGCACCGGCAGCCTGCGTCCGAGCGCTTGCAGAATCGCCACCACGCAGACGACGACGAACGCCAGTTCGATGTACTTCATGCAGACTCTCGTGCACGCCTATGCAGCTATCGCTTCGGTCCGGATGCGGCCCCATCCGGCGCAGGCGCGTCCTTGGGCCGGCACGCCAGGGCCATGCCCTGCTGCGGCGCGAAGCAGGTTCCGGAAACGTTGCCCTGGGCACCGCTGAAGCTGCAGGTGGCACCGCTGGCCAGCGACTTGCAGGCGGCGAGTGCCTCGGCTGGCGGCCTCTGGGCGCCCCTGTCGCGCGCCGCCGGCGGGTTGCGCCGAGGCCGCGCTGGCGATCATCATCGAGACGACCCACGCCAATCCCACCAGCGCCAGCGCAGCGAGCAGAGTCGTTCTCCAATCGGTCTTGCGCATCGGGTTCATCGTCGTGATTCCTTGATCAAGCGTCGGCCCATGCCAACGTCGAGATGAAGTCTGCAAGCCGAATGTGGAGGCATTGGGTGCGTCTGTCCGCACTGTCTCCACAATCGACGGGTCCACTCGGCACGACCTATGCACCTACGTCTCGTCCACACCTTGTCGCTGCTGCTGCTGTCTGCCGTGCTGCTGGCCGTGCTGGCCATGGGCGCCGTGACGGCGTGGAACCTGAAAAGCGGCTTTGCGGACTACCTGGAGGCGCGCGACGTCGAGCGACTCGAGCAGTTCGCGACGCTGGTGACCGAGGTGGCTGCGCAGGCCGGGAGCCTCGCCGCACTGGAGCAGCGCACGGACATTCACGACTTGCTTCGTCAATTCGCGCAGCGCCAAGGCCTGGTGGCGCGGCGGATGCCCGTGCCGGGCGGCGAAGGTCCCGCCCCCGGCGGCGAACCTGGCAGAGGCGGGCCGCCTCCTCGCGGCCCGCCACCGGGCGGTGCCGACGGGTTCGGGGCCCGTGTGATGGTGGTCGGCGTCGATGGGCAGGCGCTGCTGGGCGAGCCCGCACGGCCACCGGGGCCTGCACTGGAGCCACCCGTTGGCCCGTTCATCGACCGGCCGATCAAGCTCAACGGCGAGGTGATTGCGCTGGCGCGCATGCGGCCCGGCGCGCGCGTGCCCGACGCCGTCGAAACACGCTTCCTGCGCTCGCAGTACCTGGGCATCCTTGCAGTGGCTGCGGCCTTGCTGTTGCTGGCGTTGGCCAGCGCCTGGTGGGTGGCGCGGCGCTGGGCCCAACCCCTGCACGCCGTGCAGGAGGCGACCGAGCGCATTGCCCGCGGCGAGTTCGACGTCCGCTTGCAAGGATCGCAGCAGGGTGAGGGGCGCAGCGACGAGATTGGCGACCTGGTTCGCAACGTCAACCGCATGGCCGAGGGCCTGCAGCAACTGGAGGGCGCGCGGCGGCGCTGGCTGGCCGACATCTCGCACGAACTGCGCACGCCGCTGGCCGTGTTGCGCGGCGAGATCGAAGCGCTGGTGGATGGCGTGAGGCCGCTGCGGCCCGAGGCCATCGTGTCGCTGCACGAAGACGCCTTGCGCCTGGGCAAGCTGGTCGACGACCTGCATCTGCTGGCGATGTCGGACCTGCAGTCGCTGCCTTGCAGTTTCGACGATCTCGACGCCGTAGACCTTGTGCGGCAGTCGGTCGCGCGTTTGCAGACGCGTGCGGCCGCCAAGGGCCTGGCGCTGAGCGTCGAGATGGGTCCGCTGACAACGCTGCCGGTCCGCTGGGACCGCACGCGCATCGAACAACTGCTGGGCAATGTGCTGGAGAACAGCCTGCGCTACACCGACGCGCCGGGCCGCATCGTGCTGGCGCTGAAGCGCCATGGCGATCGGATCACCATCGACATCGACGACAGTGCGCCCGGCGTGCCCGCGGCAGACCTGCCGCGCCTGTTCGAGCCGCTGTACCGGGCCGATTCGGCGCGCAGCCGACATCGCGGCGGCAGCGGCCTCGGGCTGGCCATCTGCGACGCCATCGTGCGCAGCCACGGCGGCCGCATCGACGCTGCGCTTTCGTCGCTCGGTGGATTGCACCTTCACATCGAACTGCCTGCCACAGCAGGGGCGTTGCAAGCCACTGCTGCCCTACCGCCATGACCGAACCAAGACAAGTGCTGGTCGTCGAGGACGACGCCAAGATCGCGCAGCTGCTGCTCGACTACCTGCGCAGCGGCGGCTTCGCGGCCAGCGCCATCGCCGACGGGCCATCGGCACTCGCCGAGATCGAACGAACGCCGCCGTCGGTGATCATCCTCGACCTGATGCTGCCCGGCCTGGACGGCATCAGCGTGTGCCGCGCCGTGCGGCAGTTCAGCGACGTGCCGATCCTGATGCTCACGGCACGCGTCGACGAGGTGGATCGCTTGCTGGGCCTGGACTCCGGCGCCGACGACTACGTGTGCAAGCCCTTCAGCCCGAGGGAAGTCGTGGCCCGCGTGAGGGCGCTGGTGCGCCGCAGCGACGGCCGCGTCAGCGCTTCGCCGCAGGCCTGGGTCGTCGACGAGGCCGGCCTGCGCATCTCGTGGCGCGGCCAATGGCTGCCACTGACGCCGCTGGAATTTCGCATGCTGCGTCTGCTGCTCAGCCGTCCGGGCCGCGTGTTCGCGCGGGCGCAACTGCTCGACAGCGTGCACAGCGATCTGCGCGACGTCAGCGATCGCGCCATCGACAGCCATGTCAAGAACCTGCGCCGGAAGATCGAGGCCGCCGAGCCGGGCAGCAATTGCATCGCGTCGGTCTACGGCGTGGGCTACCGCTTCGACGCGCCGGAATAGCTACGTCGCTGCGCGGCGCCAATCGAAGCGCTGCGCCACAAAGAGGCGGTTCCACCACGGCACCGTCAGGCTCCAGAAGAACAGTGCAACGATCAACCCCTGCGGCTTGAACAAGCCGAACTGCCAGACGAACGCGCTGGCAGCAACGCACACCGCATAGGCCGCACGAGCGCCGCGATGCTGCGGCGTCGTCATCGGGTCGGAGATCATGAAAAACGCAAACAGGATCGTCGCGCCGTTCATCGCCTGGTGCCACCACATCGACAACGCCAGATCGGGTGCATAACCGAGCCAGGCCAGGCGCAGCGCAATCAATCCCAGCCAGGTGGCGAGGAAGGCCAGGCTGACGCCCCAGCGTGTGATGCGGCCGGTGACGGTCGCGCCGAGCGCCAGCATCCACAGCCCGAGCAGCGTTTCCTGGCCCCACTGGCCGGGTGACAGCCAGGCGTGGGGCAGAACCATCAAGGCGATGAAGGCGGCCAGATTGGCGGGGTTGAAGACATGGCCCCGCGACGCGCCGCTGCCCGCGCGCAGCACGAACTTGCTCGACAGTGCCAGGCAGGCCAGCAGCGGATGCACCCAGACGGTGTCGGCGCGAACCAGGATCGCAATGCCGCAGGCCGTGACCAGCGCGCTCAGGTAGCCGTGCAGATTCTTGCGCTGCGGCAGACGCAATGTGAACTGCCAGAAGGCCTGCGTGAAGACCGCACTGGCGAAGGTCAGCAGCACCTGTGCGCCGCTCAACGCGAAGTCGCGCGCCAGCGCGCCGAAGAGCAGCAAGCTCGCCAGGAAGACGATCTGGACATAGCGCGCGTCGAGCGCCTTGCGCGCGTTGTGCACCGACTTGCCGATCACACCCAGCCAAGCCGGCGTGACGCGCGATACCGTCGCGCCCGGCGCGTTCAGCGGCTTCATCGCGGTGCGGCCTGCTCGGTTGTGTTGGCGCCGAACAATTTGCGCCACCACGGCTCATCCGTGCCGGCCATCGACGGCGTGTTGACTGTGGGTGCAATGGCGCTGAAGCGCT
This sequence comes from uncultured beta proteobacterium, assembly GCA_963706685.1. Classification (GTDB taxonomy): domain Bacteria; phylum Pseudomonadota; class Gammaproteobacteria; order Burkholderiales; family Burkholderiaceae_C; genus CADEEN01. The sequence continues at coordinate 547,791 of CAVPMY010000005.1, read as the reverse complement.
GCGCTTGTTCGCCGCTCCAGCCGGTGTAGCGGCGCAAGGTCTGCAGCTCCTTGTCGCGGCGCTGCGGCAGGTCGACCTCGTAGTAGCGGCGCGCCTGGTCGATGGCCGCATCGGTGCTGGCGCGGCAGCTTTGAATGCACTGGCTCAACGCCTGTTGCCGCGCCTCCGTACCCGCCCAATCGGGAAGGCGCGGACCGTGAGCGCTTTCGCACGAGTTGTCGCAACTCTGCCCGGCAGCCTTTTCCCGGCATTGCTGCAACGTGCCTTCGAAGGCGTGTTGAACCACATAGCGGGTCTGCCAGTTCTGGCGGTCGCGTGTCTGCACGAACATCAGGTCTTCGGGAAAGGTCTGCGGCGTGTAGCGCACATGCAGGCGCGTCAGCAGCGCGTTTTGCGCGCCGCCCGGCGCGCGAGTCCTGGCGCCGGCGCCGGCGTCGCCGCCCAGCCAGAAGACGCCGGCCTGACCGAGTTCGTCAGCGCTCAGCGGGTCGGCGGCACAGGGGTCGCACCAGGCCATGTCCCAGAAGTACTCGGTGAAGACGACGCGAAAATCTTCCGTGCGCGCCTGGTGGTCGAACAGCGCCTTGTAGAAGCCCTTGAAGTCGCGCTTGATGCCGACAGGCAGGTTCTCGTTGGCCGGCAGCTTGACGGTGCGGTAGTTCGCGCTCTCGACGCGGCCGTTGCGCGTCAGCACATAGGCGATCAGGTCTTGCGGTTTGTCAGGCGCGGCGTTGATCATGCCCAGGCGCAGCGGCAGCATGAACTTCTCGCTCTCGAACGCGAACTGCAGCGGCCGCAGGTACTGCACCCCGCTGGCGGCCTGTTCCTTGAGGTTGACCTTGGCGACGAAGAACTTCATGTCCTGCGCCACATAGGGCTTGAGCGCGGCCGCGGCGCCCTTTGGCATGCGGTAGCCGTTTTCGTGCAGCCAGGTCTCCAGGCCCTGGCTCTGTTTGGCCGACAGCATGACGATGTCGTATTCGCCGACCGTGTAGCTGGCCTCGACGGTCACGCCCAAGGCGCGGCCGCGGATGTCGCGCTCAGCAATCGATGCCGGCGCCGCCGATTTGGCCATCATGTTGAATGCCAGCTCGTCGAGGCGACGCCGGCCGACAGGGCAGGGGTCGGGGTCGAAGTATTCGGCCAGCCGCGGCGACGAGTACGCGTCCAGGCGGTCGAACAGCCGCTTGTCGCCGATGCGCACCTGGGAGCGTTCGAGCACCTGCGGCACCGGCACGACGAGCGCGAAGTCGGTCAGCGGCCCCTTGAAGTCGTTGAGCATCGTGATCACGCTGCGCTCGCCGTCGCGCACCAGGATGACCTGGCTGGCTTCGTTGAACAAGGAGGCGTCGGCCTTGCCGGCAAAAAAGCCGCAGAACGCCGACGCCGCGCCGGCCGACAGCAGGGCGGCGCCAGCCAGCGCCAGTTTGACCATGAGATTGGGTTTGCGGTGCATCGCGAAAGCCTCAGTGCGGGTGGATGAGGCCAGTGATACGTGCGGGCACGACAAACGGGGTGAATCCGTTTCCGACCGCGTTGTGCCCCGAGGCGGCGGCCATCGGCACCGAGTCGTCAGAAATTCTCCCCAGCCGAGGTCGTGGTGCTTGCCGCCCCGGAACCGAAGTCGAACTCGACGCTGGGGCCGCGTGCGCGGGCAACGCGCGCGCCGATCGTCGCTTTGAAATTCATGCCGGCGCTGGCCTCGCACGGGCACACTTGAGCATCAGCAGAGGACTCACGGATGAACTGGCATGGCCTCCAGTTGCGCTCGCTCAAAACCCGGTTGACTGTTTTTTCGCTGTCGATTCTCGTGGTTGGCATAGGCTCGCTGGCTTACTACGTCAGCCGGATGCTGCGCGAGGACATGGAGCGTCTGACCGGCGAGCAGCAGTTCTCGACGGTGTCGGTGCTGGCGGCATCGATCGACGACGAACTCAAGGAGCGGATCGCGGCGCTGGAGCTCGTCGCCAGGATGATCGACGAGCCCCTGCTCGGCAAGCCGGCGGCGCTGCAGAGCCTGCTCGATGAACGAATCATTCTGCCGGTCTATTTCAATGCCGGCGTTCATGTGGTCGGGCGTGACGGCGTGGCGATGGCCGATGTTTCCGAGGCGGACCGCGTCGGCAAGAGTTTTGCCTACAACGAATCTGTTCAGACCGTACTCGCCGGCAAGCAACGCAGCGTCGTCGGCGCGCCGTTGTTCGGTCCGCTGCTCAAGCAGCCGGTGTTCCCCATCCTGACGGCGATCGTCGACGCACAGGGCAAGCCGATCGGGGCGCTGATCGGCACGACCAACCTCGCCCAGCCCAACTTCCTGGACAAGATCACGCAGAACCAGTACGGCCAGACGGGTGGCTACCTGTTGGCGGCGCCGCAGCACGACCTGATCGTTACGGCCTCGGACAAGAGCCGCACGATGCAGCCGTTGCCGGCCCAGGCAGCGACAAGTTGGCCGACCGCTTCCGGCAGGGCCTCGAGGGTTTCGGCATTGCCGTCAACGCCCGCGGCGTCGAAGAGCTGTTCGCCTCCAGACGCATTGCCGTGGCGGGATGGGTGATTGCCGTCGCGCTGCCGACCGTCGAAGCCTTCGCGCCGATTCGGGCGATGCAGCAGCGCATGCTGATCGCCACGATCGCCCTGACGCTGCTGGCGGCGGGCCTGACCTGGTGGAAGTTGAAGCGCCAGCTGACGCCATTGAGTGCGGCCGCCGCCACGCTGCGCGCCCGCGCCGATGCCCAGCAGCCGCTGCAAGCCTTGCCGATCGGCGGGCCGGACGAGATCGGCGAGTTGATCGGCGGCTTCAATCGCACGCTGGCTGCGCTGGCGCAACGAGAACGGGCGCTGCAGGACAGCGAAGCCTTCAAGAACTCGATCCTCAATTCAGTCGATGCCGAAATCGCAGTGGTCGATCGCGACGGCGTGATTCGCGCCGTCAACGAACCCTGGCGGCGATTTGCACAGGACAACGGCATCACCCTGGGCCAGGCGTCACCGCAGGTCGAGATCGGCAACAACTACCTGACGGTGTGCAGGACCGCGGCCGCCGCGTCGTCGGAGGATGCCTCGCGTGCCCATGACGGCATTCAGCGTGTCATCGACGGCAGCCTGCCCATCTTCACGCTCGAGTACGCATGCCATTCGCCCGTCCAGCAGCGCTGGTTCAACATGAGCGTCATGCCCTTGGGCCACAGCGCGCAGGCCGGTGCCGTCATTGCGCACACCGACATCACGGAGCGCGTGCTGGCCAGGATCGAACGCGACCAGCAGCAGCGGCGCCTCGAACAACTCGTGCTGTCGCGCACGGCAGAGCTGTCGACGGCCACCCGCGCTGCCGAAGCCGCCAATCTCGCCAAGAGCAGTTTCCTGGCCAACATGAGCCACGAGATCCGCACGCCGATGAATGCCATCATCGGCCTCACGCACCTGTTGCGCCGCGCCGACCCGACACCAGCGCAGGCCGAGCGGCTGAGCGATATCGATGCCGCGGCGTCGCATCTGCTGTCGGTCATCAACGACATCCTCGATCTGTCCAAGATCGAGGCCGGCAAGCTGCAGCTGGAACACACCAACTTCTCGCTGAGCGCGCTGCTCGATCACGTGCGCTCGCTGATTGCCGATCAGGCCCGAGCCAAGGGGCTGCTGATCGAGGTCGATGCCGACGCGGTGCCCCTCTGGTTGCGAGGCGATCTGACGCGGCTGCGCCAGGCGCTGCTCAACTTCGCCGGCAATGCCGTCAAGTTCACCGAACGCGGCAGCATCGCGCTGCGCGCCGTCCTGCTCGACGACAGCGACGACGCGATCCAGGTGCGTTTCGAGGTCCAGGACACCGGCATCGGCATCGACGCCCAGAAGATGGCGGGGCTGTTCCATGCCTTCGAACAGGCCGACGCATCGACCGCACGCAAGTACGGCGGCACCGGGCTCGGCCTGGCCATCACGCAGCGTCTGGTCGGGTTGATGGGCGGCCAAACGGGCGTCGACAGCCAACCCGGCCAGGGCAGCACGTTCTGGTTCACGGCCAGGCTGCAGCGGGGCCACGGCATCATGCCGGCGGCCGGCGTCGGCAGCGTGGCAGCGTCGGCAGCGTCGGCAATGCCGAGGCTGAACTGCGCCAACACCATGGCGGCGCACGGCTCCTGCTGGTCGAAGACAACGCCATCAACCGCGAGGTGGCCGCCGAGTTGCTTCACGGCGTGGGGCTGTCGGTGGATATCGCGGTCGATGGCCGTCAGGCAGCGGCGATGGCGCGCGCCACGGCGTACGACCTGATCCTGATGGATGTGCAGATGCCGCTGATGGACGGCCTCGAGGTGACGCGTTTCATCCGCAGTCTGCCCGAGCGAGCGGGCACCCCGATCGTCGCGATGACCGCCAACGCATTCGATGAAGATCGGCGTGCCTGCCTCGAAGCCGGCATGAGCGACTTTGTTTCCAAGCCGGTCGATCCGGCCGTTCTCTACGACACCTTGCTGCGCTGGCTGTTGCCGACCCAGCCACTGCCACAGACCGCGCCGGCGGCCGATGCGCCGCTGGCGACGTCCGTCGACCCGTCTGAGCTGCGGCGTCAACTGGCGCGTGTGCAGGGGCTGGATGTCGAGTTCGGCTTGGCGCACTTGGGCGGCAATGCGGCAACGTATGCGCGCATCCTGGCTCTGTTCATCGACGGCCACGGCGAGGACGCAAGGCATTTTTCCGAGGACCTCGCGTCAGGCAACCTGGCTGCCCTCTCGGCGCGAGCCCACGCCTTGAAAGGTTCTGCCGGCAACATGGGCGCTGTCGAAGTTGCCGCGGCGGCGGCTGCCGTTCAATCTGCCGCTGGCGCAAGTACCGAGCGCGAAACGCTTGAAGCCCGATGCGGCGTGCTGATCGACAAACTGACGCGCCTGATCGACGCCATTCGGTCGGCCTTGACCGGCCAGCGGCCCGACCCGGCGCGCAATCCGAGTTCGCACTGAGATCAGGCTGACGCTGTCGTGTGCTGGCGAAGACAGGCGGCTGTACCTGATGCTCAACTGTTATGGCTGTCACGGCGCGCGAGGCACCGGCAACGGCGTGGCGTCCAACCTCTCCGGCAAGGAAGCTCACGACGTGCTGGAGAAGATGCAAAAGGGAGAAGGCGGCGGCATGCCGACCTATCCCGCTGCCTACGCGACAGCTGCCAATGCCGCCTACCTGGCGGCGTGAGGGGCGGCCGCGCAGCGCTCACCGGTATTCGATGACGCCTTCGAGCGGATCGGCCGGCTCGCGCCACGGCGCGCGTTCGATCATGCGCACGGTGTCGGCGTAGCCGGCGTCGCGCCGTGACTTCAAGCCGGTGGGCGTGAAGTCGATGTCCTTGGTGTGGTCCTCGCCGTTGACGCGCGGCGCCACAAGATGGGCCACATGCATCGTCGTCCGGCAGCCCCAGGACGCGAGTTCGCGGATGCGAGGATGGGCCTGCAGTGCGGCCGGCAGTTCAGCGGCCAATTGCTGGATGACGTGGCGCAGGCGGTGGATCTGCTTTTGCCGTGTGATGTGGCTGTCGGCCCGGCTCGCGTACTGGATGTCTTTCTGCCGCCCCATCACCTGCAAGATCGACTCGGGCTCGGGCCCGCTCTGGTGCCAGACGTTGACGGCAAAGATCAGCGCGCTGCGTCGCGGGTTGTCGTCGAGCACGGCTTCGATCGGCGTGTTGGAGTAGATGCCACCGTCCCAGTACAGATCGCCGTCGATGCGCACTGCGGGGAATGCCGGGGGCAGCGCGCCCGAGGCCATCACATGCTCGACGCCCAGGCGCTGGTCGCGGTTGTCGAAGTAATGCATCGCACCCGAGGTCGCATTGACGGCACCCACGGTCAATCGTGTCTGGCCGGTGGCGCAGAACTCGAAGTCGACCAGCGAGCGCAGCGTTTCGCGCAGCGGCTCGGTGCTGTAGTACGCGGCCTGCTCGGCGCCCAACTCGGCATGCGCACCGTACCAGGCCCGCGGATTGGGTTGAAAGAAGCCCGGGATGCCGCCCAGCATGGTGGCGGCATTGGGCAGCAGGTTGGCCAGCCCGAGTGCGGCCCATGCGCCGGTCGGCGGCCAGCGCTGCTCGACGAGGTTCCAGAATTCGCGCAGCCGCGGCAGGCGGGCCGGGCGCGGGTTGCCGGCAATCAGCGCTGCGTTGATGGCGCCGATCGAGGTGCCGATCACCCAGTCGGGTTCGATGCCGGCCTCGTGCATCGCTTCATACACGCCGTGCTGGTAGGCGCCGAGTGCGCCGCCGCCTTGCAGCACCAGCACCACTTGGCCCGGCAGCTCGCCGTTGCCGCGAACGCGTGCCGCAGCCCGCGACGGTGCGGTCTTCATGCGCGCAGCCCGCGGCAGCCGGTGACCAGCGCGGTCTTTCCTTTGAACATGGCGTGTGTCTTTGAAGAGCGTTGTCGATCGGAACGGCAGACGGTCCATGCCGGACTTTGCCTGTTCCTGGGTGTTTGAGTCGCAGCGTCGGGCCTCAACTTACGCTCGGCATCGACATTTGACGCGCGTCCAGTCAATTGCAGACACACTCCGAGAAGCGCTCGTTCTGCAAGGAGTCAAAAAATGCCCAGCCATCGGGTCGACTTTCCCGGCAGCCTCGGCCATCCGCTGGCCGGCCGACTCGACAGGCCCGAGGGCAAGGCTCGGGCATGGGCCGTGTTCGCCCATTGCTTCACCTGCTCGAAGGACACCAAGGCCGCAGCCTACGTGGCCAGCGCGCTGGCTGAGGCAGGCTTCGGCGTGCTGCGCTTCGACTTCACCGGGCTGGGCGGCAGCGGCGGTGATTTTGCGAACACCAACTTCAGCTCGAACGGATCAAGATGGGGCCGCCATGCAGCCGATTCGAAACTATGCCCTGATTGGTGATTGCCACGGCAGCGCGCTGGTCTGTCGCGACGGCAGCATCGGCTGGTGCGCCTTCGAACGCTTCGATGCCGAGCCCACGCTGTTCTCACTGCTCGACGAGACGCAGGGCGGCGCCTTCGTCATCGAGCCCGCCGCCGGCGCGACCCGCATCGAGCGCAGCTACCTGCGCGGCACCAATGTGCTCGAAACCGTGTTCGTGACCGCCACCGGCCGCATTGCCGTCACCGACTTCATGGCAGTGGGCCGGCGCCGCGACGCCGGCGTTCACGACTACGTCAGCATCGATGCGCCGCACGCGCTGATGCGCGTCGTGCGTGGCCTGGAAGGCCATGTCCCGGTGCGCGCGACGTGGCGCGCCGCCGGCCGGTTCGTGCCGCCGGGCCGGGTCAACGCAGCCGACAGCCGGCCCAGCGCGCCGAGCGGCGACATGCCCTGGCAGGCCACGGCCGCAGGGCTGCAGGCGCACTTCGAGCTGGCGCCGGGTCAGTCGCGCTGCGCTGCGCTGTCGCCGCGGCGTGCCTTCAGCGCCGACGACTGCGCGCGCCTGCAGGACATCACGACCCACTTCTGGCGCGAGTGGATCGCCTATTGCCGTTATCGCGGCGCCTACCGCGCCGCCATCGAGCGCAGCGCATTGGCGCTCAAGCTGCTCACCTATGCACCCAGTGGCGCCATCGTCGCCGCGCCGACCACCTCGCTGCCCGAATGGATCGGCGGCGAGCGCAATTGGGACTACCGCTTCTGCTGGATCCGCGATGCCTGCTTCACGCTCTATGCGCTGTCGATGCTGGGCTACAGCGGCGAGGCCCGGCGCTTCAGCGAGTTCATGAACCGCATCTGCGGCCCCGGCACAGCCAGCCTGCAGATCATGTACGGCATCGAGGGCCAGACACAGCTCGACGAATTCACGCTCGACGGCCTGGCCGGCTACGGCGGCAGCCGCCCGGTCCGTGTCGGCAACGGTGCGCATGGGCAGCGCCAGACCGATGTCTATGGCGAGTTCGCCGACTGGGCGCTGCTCAATCATGCGCTGGGCGGCAATCAGAGCCAGGCCGGTGGCAGCACGCTCGATGCCGTGGCCAGCCTGGCGCTGCAGCACGCGCACGAGACCGAGGAGGGCATCTGGGAGATGCGCGGCCCACCGCGGCACCATGTGCTGGGCAAGGTGATGTGCTGGGTCGCTCTCGATCGCGCGTCGCGGCTGCGCGGGCCGCGGCCGGAGTGGTCACGCATGATGGACATGCTGCATGCGCAGATCCTGGCCGAGGGCGTCGAAGGCGGTGCGCTCGTGCAAGCCTACGGTTCGCCGGCGCGCGATGCGTCGCTGCTGCTGATCCCGCTGCTCGACTTTCCGATCGATCACGCGCTGCTGGCGCGCACCGTCGATGCCATCGAGGCCGAACTGGCGCAGGGCGACTTCGTGCACCGCTACCACAGCGACGACGGCCTGGCCGGCGACGAAGGCGCCTTCCTCGCCTGCAGCTTCTGGCGCGTCGATGCCATGCTCGCGCTCGGTCGCTACACCGAGGCCGTGCGCCTGTTCGAGCGCCTGCTGGCACGGGCCAACGATCTCGGTCTGTTCGCCGAGGAAGTCGATCCCCGTGACGGCGCCTTCCTCGGCAATTTTCCGCAGGCGCTGTCGCACCTGGCGCTCGTGCTCAACGCCGTGCACATTGACCTGTATGAGCGCGGCGGCGAGAAGATGCTGCGCGGCACGCTGGCCGACCGCGCACGGCGCTCGGTCGGCGCGACCTTCGGCTGGCGCGCGGTGTGGGCCGCGTTCAAGGATTCGCGCCGCGTCGGGCGCATCGTTTCATCGCGGGCGTCGGTGCTGCCCGACGAGTTTCGCTAGGGTCGATCCGCACCTGCCAACATCACGTCACGGTCGCCGACGGCTGAACGGGATGCCCATCTCCCGAGAACTAGGGGTGCGTCGCCGACGCAATGGCGATTAGTGTTCGCCACCGAAGCAACAAGAAGTCGACGCGCCTGACGCAACCGGCGGCGCGCCACAAGGCCCAAGGAGTCCGCGATCGTGGAGTTGCCGTTCGTGTTGGCAGGGCCGATCTTGCGGCGTGCCGAGCCGCGGGCTGTGGCGGTGTGGGTGGCGCTCAGCCGGCCCGCCACGTTGACGCTGTTGTTGTGGGAGGGCCTGCGCAAGTCGGCAACACCGGTCGCGCCGATCGCCCGCTCGCCGACGGTCCAGGCTTTGCGTGTCGGTGAGCGCCTCTACATTGCGCTGGCCGTGGCCGAGCGGGTCTCGCCCGCGGTGCCGCTGCAGCCGGGCGTCAATTACGCCTATGACCTCGAGCTGAAGATCGACGGCGAAACCAAGGCGCGCACGCTGGCCAGCGAAGGCCTGCTCGGGCGCTTCGACGCTGCCGGGCTGGCGGCAGACGCCTGGGTGAGCCTCGAGCCGCTCGGTTATGCGGCCGGCCTGCTGCCGAGTTTTTCGCTGCCGCCGGCGCAGCTCACCGACCTGCGCGTCCTCTACGGGTCGTGCCGGCGCGTCGCGAACTCGCATTTCGACGCCATGCCGTGGATCGACACGCTGATCAACGACGCCTTCAGCGGCCAGACGCGCGCCGAGGGTGCTGTGCTCGGCACCGCGGCAACGACACGTCCCCATCAACTGTTCCTCGGCGGCGACCAGATCTATGCCGACGACCTGTCGCCGCTGCACCTGATCCTGTGCAACCGGCTGGCCCACCAGATGATCAGCGGCGAACGAGGCACAGACGCCGACACCGTGGAGCAACTGCAGGCGCTCGGCGCGCTCGAGCCCAAGCCCGAGCCCGCACCCAACGACAAGCCGGTCGTCGAATCGTTGTTGCTGCGGCGCGCACCGAAGCGCAATGGCACAGCCCTCGACGTCACTCAGCGCTCCTATCCGGCCACGCTGTCGCGTTTTCCGGCCGGCGGCCGCTACGAGCTGACACTCGCCGACGCGCGCTTCACTTCGGTCGACGGCGAGAGCCACCTGCTGTCGTTCGGCGAATTCGCGGCGATGTACGTCTCGGTCTACACGGACTGGTTCTGGAGCGGCTTCAAGGCCATGCCGGGCGCATGGCGCGGCCTGGACGACGTGACGATCGACGGTGCGATCCGCACGCCCGACGCGCCGTTGCCCAACGAAGAGGCACCGCTGTTCTGCCAGTCGCTGCTCGACACCAAGGTCGCGGCGTACTTCGACAACGGCCGCTGGGAAGCCTGGAACGACATGCGCCCCGAAGCGACGTCCGCTCCCTTCGAGGCGCGCGACAAGCGCAAGTTCGACTGCTGCTTTGCCGCCTTCATGCTGACGCGCCTGAGCCGCACCGACCTGCCCGCCGGCTTCGACGGCTTTCTGAAGCTGATCGGTGAGCCCGAGTACCTGGTGCAGCTGACGCCTGCGCTGCGCGAGCAACTGTCGCCCGAAGCGATCGAGGCGATGGAGGACTTGAGCCGCAAACACGCCGCCGTCTTCGCTGCTTTCATGAAGCAAATGCAGGGCCGCGTGATGCGCGGCCTGGTCAAGCGCTTCGGCATCGCGCGGCTGACCCAGCTCGAGCACCCGGCGCTGCAGCAGGGCCCGGTGGCGATCGCGGCCGAGCTGCGCCGGCGTGAAAAGGAGTACGAAGATGGCCCCGGCGATGCGTGGCGCGCACATCTCGACACGCTGCTCGGCACGCAGGACTGGCAGGCCTTCGTCGTCGCCTGCCTGAAGGACGTGCAGCCGCGGCCGTGGCTGGTGCCCGAAGCGCCGACTCTGGTGCCCGAGGTGGTGCCTGCCGACCCGCCTGACGTGGCCGATGCGCCGCTGAGCGACACGCTGATCGAGCGCCTCGCGTCGTCGTGGGCCGACGACCCGGCCACGCCCGAGCAGCGCCAGAAGTTCAAAGACGAGAACTACATCAATCTCGGCCGCACGATGCTCGCACGCTGCATCGCCGATCTGGCCGGCAATCACGTCTGGGCCGCGTACGCCAGCCTGCACGGCCACCTGCGCAACCTGCGCAAATTCGCGCTCGGCCAGGCCAAGGTGCGGCGCGCGCTGGCCAACGTGCCGACCTACATGATCTTCGACGACCACGACGTCACCGACGACTGGAACCTCAACCCCGAGTGGTGCGCCCGCGTGCTCGCCGCCGATGCCGCACGGCCGCAGCCGCTCGGCCGCCAGGTGATCCGCAACGCGCTGGCCGGCTATGCGCTGTTCCAGGACTGGGGCAACGACTTCGTGCGCTACGCGTCGGGCGCGCCGGGCTCACGCGTGCTGGCGCAGGTCGAGCGCCTGTTCACGCCGCCGGCCGGACCGTGGCCGCAGCCCGCGGCAGCGCGGGAACTCGACCGCCTGTTCGGCCTCGACCTGCTGCCGCAGCCGGTCGATCCGACGCGGCCGCGCGGCCGCCACGCCGCGGTCGATGCGCCGATGAAATGGCACTACACGGTCGCAGGGCCGCAGTTCACCGTCGCCGTGCTCGACAACCGCACGCGGCGCGGCTTCGCGTCGATCTTCGGCCCGCCGGGCAATGTCGGCACGACGATGGTCGACGACCAGGTGCCGAGCGCGCCGCTGCCGGCGGGCAAGGAGGTGTTGATCGTCGTCGCGCCGCTGCAGGTGCTGGCGCCGTCGGTGTTCGACGAGATCGTGGCCCCCGGCGCGTATCGCGCGTTCGACCTCGGCGCGCCGGGCAAGATCGGCGTCGGCCGCGGCGGCGAGGCCATGCCGGGCCTGAATCCGGACGCGATCGAGAGCTGGGCGCTCGATGCGATCACTTTTGAAGCGCTGCTGGCGCGGCTGGCGCCGCACCGCCAGGTGGTGCTGCTGTCGGGCGACGTGCACAACAGCACCGCGACGCAGTTGAGCTACTGGCGCAAGGGCGTGGCCGAGCCGGCGCGCATCCTGCAGTTCGTCTCCAGCGGTTTCAAGAACGTCATGCCGTCGTACCTGACGCTGATCGACCAGAGTCTGTCCTTTGCGCAGGAACTGATCCGCGTCGACCTCGGCGGCGACCGCATGGGCTGGCTCGACGGCGCCGACGGCGCCTTCACGTTCCCGCCCGGCAAGAGCGAGCACGACGTGCCAATCGTGCTGCGCAAGCGCATCCAGCAGCGCCCGGCGCACTTGCCGACGCACGGCTGGCCGGCCGACGCCTCGCGCCCCGAGACCGACCCCGCGGCGCGCACGCGCGTGCGCGCCGACAAGCGGCCGGACTTCTCGTGGACGCTGCGGCCGATCTTCGACACCCGCCCCGACACCGAGCCGACGACGCGGCCGCTGATGGCGCGGCCGGTGCCGCTGCCCGGCACGCCGCCGACGTTGAGCACGCTCGAAGCCAAGGGCAACAGCGCGTTCCAGGCCTACGCGCAGGTGGCGACGCGCCACTTCCGCCAGCTCGACCGGCTGAGCCATTCGCGCCAGATCCTGTTCCGCAGCAACCTCGGCATGGTCCGCTTCGAGGCCGAAGGCGCGCGCCGCTTCGCGGTGCACCAGGTGGTCACGGTGCTGCCCGATCCGCTCAACCGCGCCGACACGCCGCACCTGCTCAAGCCCGAGGTGGTGATGGAGCAGCGCGGCGAACTGACGCCGCCGCCCGGCGCGGTGCGCCCGGAAGAGCGGCCGCTCGGCGCGTCGCTGGGCACCTCGTTGAAAGACAAGTGGCGCAGCGTCTGACGGGCTGACGCGATGACTGACAAGAACGAAGGCTCGCTGCTGCGCCGCTCGGTCGCCGAGTTGCAGGCCTTCGCCGAGTACGTGTCGGAGGTGCTGGCCGATCCGTTTCAACGCGAGGTGGCCGCCGCGCGGCTGGGCATCAAGCTGGCGCCGGGCGGCGCCGCCGGGCCGACGCCGAACGACAGCCAGCTCACGCAGTACCTCGCCGGCGAAGACATCGACGTGCTGGCGCTGCTCGAAGCGCTGACGCAGCAAAGCGCGTCGCTGCGGCAGCGCCTGACCGACACCTTCGACGAAGCGGCGCTGCTGGCGCTCGACCTGCTGGCCACCGACTACCTGTACCGCAAGCATCCGAAGGCGTACTTCCAGATGCAGTTCTGGGGCTGGATGGCCGAGACCACGTCGCAGTTCGGCGAGGGCTACACCACGCTCGATCGCGCGGTCGCGGCGCTGTCGAGCCTGGTCGGCTTCCTGCTGCTCGGCGGCGATGCGCTCGACGGCCTCGACAGCGAGGCCGACGCGCAGTCGCTGTCGAACCCGACGCTGCGGCTGGCGGCGCTGGGCTTGGTGATCGCGCGCATCGCCTCGGGCAAGACTTTCCAGGACTGGGCGCATCAGGACGTGCTCGATGCGCTCTACGGCTGGGACACGGTGCCGCCGCCGCCGGGCGCGCCGGTCGCGCCGGTCGATGCCGCCGAGCTGATCTCGCGGCGCATGCTCAGCGTGCGCTGGCACCTGCGCGACAAGGACGACGACCCGTCGAGCACTGCCGACGTCGCTGTCGGCACCAGCCTGGCGCTGGTGCCCAAGGCGCATGGCGGGCCGGGCCTGTTCGTCGCCTTGAGCGGTGGCGAGGACATCGAGTTCGAGCCGGTCAAGCGCGTGCGCGTGCGCGTGCAGCTCAAGGCCACCGCGCTGCCGCTGTGGATCACCGCCGACGACCTGCTCGTCGACGTGCCCGCCGGCATGCTGGCCGCGGTCACGCTGACCTCGCAGGACACGCCGGACCGCAAGGCGCTGTTTTCGCTGCCCGACACCGAGACGCTGCGCTTCGATGTCGGCGGCATCAACGCGCACGGCGAGATCAGCGAAGCGGGGCCGCGCGCCGAGGTGGCGCTGCGCAACTGCGTGCTGACCTTCGACGCCAGCAAGATCGACGGCTTCATCGGCTCGCTGCTGCCCGACCGCAAGACCAAGGTCAAGTTCGACATCGGCAAGCGCTACGTGCCCGGCAGCGGCTGGCAGTGGACCGGCCAGTTCAAGGACTTCGACAGCCAGAAGGTCAAGAAGGAGCCGCCCAAGCCCGCCAAGCCGGCCGGCCCGGCAGAACCGTTGCCGCTGTTGCCCGGCGGCGAGCCGAGCCCGAGCGGCCTCGAGCGGCGCATCCACCTCGGCAAGAGTCTGGGCCCGATCCGCCTCGACGAGCTGATCCTCGGCCTGTCGGGCGAAGCCTCGGGCGCCGAGCCGCATGCCGATGTCAGCCTCGCGCTCTCGGTCAGCGCGCACATCGGCCCGCTGTTCGCGCGCGTCGACCATGTGGGCCTGCGCGCGCGGCTGACCCGGCCGCCGGCCCCGGCACCGCGCAACCTGCATTTCGCGCACATGGATCTCGGCTTCCTTGCGCCGCGCGCGGTCGGCATCAGCGTCGACGCCAAGGCGGTCAAGGGCGGTGGCTTCGTCTTCTACGACCCGGCCAAGCAGCAGTACGGTGGCGTGCTCGAGCTGGAGATCTCCGGCCTCGTCTCGGTCAAGGCCATCGGCTTCATCGCCACACGCTTGCCCGGCGGCGCCAAGGGCTACTCGATGGTGCTCGTGCTGACCGCCGAGAACTTCCGCTGGCCGCTGCCGATGGGCTTTGCCATCACCGGCCTCGGCGGCTTGATGGCCATCCACCGCACCTGCAGCGAGGAGGCGCTGCGCGAAGGGCTGCGCACGAAGACGCTCGACCTGATCCTGTTTCCGAAGGACCCGGTGGCCAATGCACCGAACATCCTGGCTGCGCTCGAACGCGTCTTTCCGGCGCAGCGCGGCAGCTACATCCTCGGGCCGGTGCTGCGCATCACCTGGGGCGCGCCGGTCATCATCACGATGGACCTGGCGCTGCTGATCGAATGGGGCGTGCGCGACCGTTTCATCGTCCTCGGCCGCATCAGCGCCATCCTGCCCCGCGCCGACAACGACCTGCTGCGCCTGCGCATGGATGTGCTCGGCATCGTCGACTTCGACCAGGGCACCGTGGCCATCGACGCCGTGCTGGTCGATTCGAAGCTGCTCGACAAGTTCGTCCTCACCGGCACGATGGCGCTGCGCATGCGCTGGACCTCGCCGCGCAGTTTTGCGCTGGCCGTCGGCGGCATGCACCGCGCGTTCACGCCGCCGGCCGGCTTTCCGAAGCTCGAACGGCTGGCGCTCAACCTGACCACCGGCAGCAACCCGCGCCTGACCTGCGAGGCCTACTTCGCGCTCACGTCCAACACCGTGCAGTTCGGCGCCGCGGCACACCTGTATGCCGAAGGGCCGATGAGCTTCAACGTCACCGGCGACGCCGGCTTCGATGTGCTGATCACCCTGGCCCCGTTCCACTTCCTGGCCGAGTTCGTGGCCAGCATGCAGATCCGCAAGGGCACGCGCAACCTGTTCAAGGTCAAGGTCGAGGGCGCGCTCGAAGGCCCGCGCCCACTGGCGCTGCGCGCCAAGGCGACGTTCGAGATCCTGTGGTGGGACATCTCGATCCGCGTCAACGCCACGCTCATCAGCGGCGCCCGGCCGCCGCTGCCGCCGGGCGTCGATGCGCTCGGCCAATTGCTCGCCGCATTGCGCGATGCGCGCAACTGGCACGGCGAGTTGCCGGCCGGCCAGTCGCGCGTGGTCGTGCTGCGCGAGGACGCAGGCAGCGCCGATGCCGCAGCGCCGATCGCCGTGCATCCGCTGGCCACACTGGCGGTGCGCCAGACCGCCGTACCGCTGAACACGGCGCCGATCGACCGCTTCGGCGATTCGCCGGTCGCCGGCGAGCGCCAGTTCCGCATCGCCTCGGTGACGATCAACGGCCACAGCGAACCGCCGGCCAGCCTGCAGCCCTTGCGCGAGGACTTTGCGCCGGCGCAGTTCTTCGACATGCCCGACGATCGCAAGCTGACCAGTCCGTCGTTCGTGCCGATGGACGCCGGCGTGCAGATCGGCAGCGCGCTGCCCACCTTCAGGCTCGACCAGGGCAAGGCCTCGCCGCTGGAGTACGAAACGAAGATCATCGACCGCTCGCTGGCGCCGGCGTCGCCGCAGCGCATCACGACGCTGCAACTGCACTACGCGTTGCCGGGCGTGCAGCTCGAACATCAGGCGCGGCACGGCGCGGCGGGCCGCAGTGTGTTGCGGCGCGAGGATCCGCTGCAGGCCGATCTGCCGCCGGCGCTGCAGGTCAAGATCGCACAACCGGCGTTCGCGGTCATCGATGCAGCGCTGGCTCCGGCCACGGCGCTGGTCACCGGCGCGACCGTGATGCGGGCAGCGCGCGCGGCGCCGCAGGAATTCACAGCGGCCAACGCGCGGGTGAAACGTGGCCGGCGCCAGCAGGTGGTGCCGGCCTTCGAGGTGCTGGGGTAACGGCGATGGCCAGCGCGCAAGTGCTCTTCCTGCCCTGGCTGCGCCAGGGCCTGGCGGCGCGGCTGGGCAACGCGGACACGCTGGCGGCGACGCTGCCGGCCACG
Organism: uncultured beta proteobacterium; assembly: GCA_963706685.1. Classification (GTDB taxonomy): domain Bacteria; phylum Pseudomonadota; class Gammaproteobacteria; order Burkholderiales; family Burkholderiaceae_C; genus CADEEN01. The sequence continues at coordinate 531,561 of CAVPMY010000005.1, read as the reverse complement.
GTCGATCTGACAGTGACGCTGGGCGTGACCGCGCCGGCCAACAACCCGAGCGCGACCGTGCGCGTTCGGGGCCCGGGCGACGTCATCGGCATCGACCCGCGGCAGGTGGTGCGCACCGAGCCGGCCGTGAACAGCGGCGACTTCGAAGCCATCGATCTCGCGGCCATCGAGTTCGACAACCCCGATCTGCCGTGGCTGTTCACACCTGCGGCGGCCGATGCGCAGGGCCGCCTGCGGCCGTGGATGTGCCTCGTCGTCGTGCGCCAGCAAGACGGTGTGCAGTTGCGGCCGGCCGGTAGCGAGCCGCTGGCGGTGCTCGAGATCGCAGCGCCGGCCAAGCCGCTCGAAGAATTGCCCGACCTCGCCGAGTCGTGGGCCTGGGCGCATGCGCAGGTCAGCTGGCCGCACGATGCGCCGCCCGACGAAGTGGCCGTGCGCCAGTTGCTGATGACGCGGCCCGAGCTGTCAGTCTCGCGCCTGCTTTGTCCGCGCCGGCTGGCAGCGCACACCGACTACATCGCCTGCGTGGTGCCGACGTTCGACGTCGGCCGGCGCGCCGGCCTGAACCTGCCGCCGACGCACGCCGACCTGACGCCGGCATGGCGCCATGACGCAGCGGCGCCGGCGCGGATGGATCTGCCGGTGTATTTCCACTGGACGTTTCGCACCGGCGAGCGCGAAGACTTCGAATCGATCGTCGACCGCCTGGCGCCGCGCGATCTGTCGGGCGGTGTCGGCCAGCGGCCGATGGACATCAGCCGGCCCGGCTTTTCTTTTGTCGCCGGCGCCGGCGTTTCGGGCCTGGTGGCACTCGAAGGCGCACTGCAGCCGGTGGCCATGGCACGCACGGCGCTGGCCGAGACCGCGGGCACCTCATGGCAGGCGGTGCTGCAGCAGATTCTCAATGCCGGCGCGGCAACGCCAGCGGCAGGCGACGGCGATCCGCTGGTCGGCCCGCCGGTCTACGGCCGCTGGCTGGCCGGTCGTGATCGCGTCGAACTCGGCGCCACGCCGACCTGGCTCGACGAGTTGAACCTCGATCCGCGCGAGCGCGTCGCCGCCGGGCTCGGTACCCGCGTCATCCAGGCCCAGCAGGACGAACTCGTCGCCCAGGCCTGGGCCCAGGCCGGCGAGATCGCGGCGGCCAACCAGCGATTGCGGCAGATCCATCTGGCCACGGCCGTCGGCGCCAAGTTGCTGCAACGGCATGTGGCGCCGTTGACGCAGGGCGCACCCGGCCAGGACGATGCGCTGTGGCGTTTCGCGTCGCCGGCGCAGGCCCGGTTGATGCTGCAGACGCCCGATTCGCCGACCGCCTCGGCGTCGATGCTGTCGCTGGTCGCGCGCACGGGTGCGTCCGCGGCCGCGCTTGCCGCGCCGATGCGCCGCCTGACGCGCAACCGCGGCGCGCTGGCACGGCGCACCGCGCTGTTGAAGAGCAAGGTCGGCGTGGCCACGCCGAGCACGGCGCTGACCGGCCAGATGTTCATTGCCTTCGCCGATCCGACCTTGATGATGCGCATTGCGCCGCCGGCCAGGGGCATGGTCAGCATCGACGATGTGTCGGCGCACATGGCCGCGCCGAATGCGAACCTGCTGTTCGCGAACATGACCGACGCCGCAGTGGCAACGGCGCCGAAGCGGCCGACCTTCCAGATCGCGGCCGAGCCGGTGCCGCCGCCGTTTGCGGCCGGCACCGTGGCGGGACTGGGCGCGGCGGCGACGACGTTCGCGCCGCGCCTGCGTATCCCCGGCGACGGGCCGCCGGACCCACCCGATCCGCCGTTGCCACCACGGCCGCCGCGGCCGCCGATCCCGCCCATCCCGCCGCGCGTGGACAGCGCCGATGCCGCCGCATTTCGCGCCGCCGCGCGGCGCCATCTGCAACTGACGAATCCGGCGCCGCTGCCGATCTTCGTCGGCCCGGTGATCTTGCTGTCGCAGTTGCTGAGCACGCAGCGCATGACGGTGCAAGCGCAACTCGACCCCGCGCCGGCGTTGCAATTGCGCCTGCGGGCCACGCTGCAAACACCCGCCGCGGCCACGCCGTTGCCGATCAGCGGCGCCCTCGGCGCGGTGCCGCGCTATGCGATGCCGGCATCCGAAGCACTGGCGCGCCTGTCGCAGGACTGGCTGCTGCCGGGCCTGCACAACGTGCCGGCGGACACCGTGGCCCTGCTGGAGACGAACCCGCGCTTCATCGAGGCCTTCATGCTCGGCTTGAACGTCGAGATGACGCGCGAACTGGTCTGGCGAGATTTCCCGCTGGCCCACGAGCTTGGCACCTACTTCGATCGCTTCTGGCGCGCCGCGCGTGCCGACAAGCCGGCCGACATCGCGCCGCTGGCCGAGTGGGGCACACGCCGCCTCGGCCAGAACGCGCCGGCAGCGTTGTCCGGTTCGTCCGGCAAGCCGCTCGTGCTGCTGCTGCGCAGCGCCTTGCTGCGTCGCTACCCCGGCACCGCTGTCTATGCCGTGCGCGCTGAGCAGAGTGGCACGCAACGCAAGCCGCCCGCGGGTGTCGGTGTGGAAATGGCGCCGCTGTTTCGCGGTTCGCTCGAGCCCGACGTCAGCTTCTTCGGTTTCGATCTCGACGCCAACCAAGCCATCGGCAACCCGGGCTGGTACTTCGTGCTGCAGCAGCAGCCGACCGAGCCGCGCTTCGGCTTCGACGAAGCGGTGGACTTTGCCGGCGCCTCTCAGGTCAGTGTCCAGCAGCGACCGAGCGGCATGACCTTGCCGGCGTCGTCGCCATGGGCCGGCAACGCCGCTCAGCTCGCGCATCTGATCCGCCAGTTGCCGGTGCGCGTGTTGATCCATGCCAGCGAATTGCTGCCGCCACCTGTTGCAGCCTTGCCGCCGCCTGCGCCGCCTGCGCCGCCGGCGCCGCGCCCGCCACGCCCGCCACGCCCGCCGCGTCCACCTGTGATCGGACCGGCCGTCAACCCCGGGGTGCTGGCGCCCCGAGCGACCGCCAAGCGCACGGCCGCCAAGGGCGGCCAACTGCGCGCGCCCAAAAAAGCGCGGGTCAAGAAGGACTGAGCCGCGATGCCCACGCCATTGCCCCCCATGGTCGCTCTGCTGTCAGTGCTGCCGCAACCCGTGCCGGGCGAACTCGCGGCCTCGATCGCGGCCGCCGATCAACCGTTGGCGCTGCTGCCGGTGCGGCTGGAAACGCGTTTCTTCGCGCAGGCCGATGGCACGCAGGAGTTGCGCATCCGCGTCTTTCCCGACCAGATCCACGTCGACAGCCACGAGCGCAACCTCACCGCCAGCGAGATCGAGTGGGGCCGCCATTTCTGGCAGCAGACCTGGCTTGCCGGCGCCGACGAAACAAAACGGCGTGCCGCCTGGCAACAACTGGCCGATCGTTTCGACGCTGCGCGCGCGGCGTGGATAGCGCGCGTGCTGCGGCCGACCAATGCGCCCGGGCCCGACCCCGCCAACCCCGGCACACCGCGCTTTGCGGCCGTGACGCCGCGCCCCGCCGGCAGCGGCGACGGCTGGAGCAACACGCCGCTGGCGCGGCTGATGCCGCAGCGCTGGTTCGCGGTCGCGCGTGCGCGCGGCCAGGTGGTCGGCCATGCGCAGAGCCAGCCGCTGGCGCGCCCGCCGGCACTCGGCCCCAGCGTCGGTGCGGGCAGTGCAGCGGCGACAGCGCCGGCCGACGAGGGCGATCTGGCGATTGACGCCGGCATGCGCTGGATGGTCGATTTCGGCACCGCGGAGCAAGAAGGCATGGCGCTGCGCATGACCCTGCCGGCCGCCGTCGCGCAGGCCGGCATCGACACGCTGATGGTGTTCGGCGTCGACAGTGTCATGAGCGTCGCCCAGGCCAGCGCCGAACTGGCACGCCTGCTCGATGCGCACCACTACACCGACGGCCTGGCCTTCGTCGCCACCGCGACGCCGACCAACAACACGGTCGACGTGGCCTCGGGACATGGCAGCGCCGATCCGGGCCATGCCCGCAGCTACGAAGCCGAGTGGCGCGATGCGCTGACGGGCCCGGCGCCGCACAGCCAGGCCGAACGGCTGGCGCACGCGATGGGGCTCGAGGCCGACGCGGGGCTGGCCACGCTGGGCGCACTCGAAGGGGCGCAGGCCAGCGAGCAACTCGATCAGCGCCAGATGGCGTCGGCATTGTGGGCCGCGACCTGGGGCTACTACCTCGGCAACCTGATCGGCGCGGACGGCACCGGACTCGGCGCTGCGGCGATCGAATGGGCTCGCCTGCATTTCATTGCGCAGGTGCGGGCCTTCGGACCCTTGCCGGCGCTGCGTGTCGGCCGCCAACCGTATGGCGTGCTGCCGGTGACCCTGCTCGCCGACTGGACGCCGGCGCGGGCCGACGATGCCGACGCGCACCGCGAATTGCGGCTGCGCGATTTGCTGGTGATGCTGCGTGATCGCCTGTGGCGCGCGCGTCTCGACGGCGTGCCGCGCGTCGGCCGCATCGGCAGCCGCAACACCGACGCCGAACTGGCCTCGGCGATGCAGACCGACGGCATTGCCGCCTCGTACCAGTTGCGGCATCTCTTCGGGCCGCGCTACCTGCAGCACCTGCGCACCTTCCTCGGCGTCGATCCCACCGCCACCGGCTGGTGGACGACGCACGATGCGCTGACCTTCCCGGTGCTGCAGCAACTGGGTTTGACATGGCGCCCGCGCGTCGCCGCGGCGGCCTTCGCGCCGACGGTGCAGGCACTCGCCGGGCCGTTGGTGAACGAAGCGGAGCCGGCCTTCATCCAGGCACTGCTCGACGCGCCGCCGCTGCAGCCGCAAGGCGCGACACCCACGCTGCCCACCGATGCGCGGTCGCTGTTGCAGGTGCTGCTGCGCCACGCCTTGCAGCTTGAATACGTGGCCGCTGCCGGGCGGGTCGCCGGGCAGGGTGCAGCGCCGCGGCGCGACGTCGAGCTGATGAACTTCAACGCCCAGACCCAGGTGGCGACTTGGCGTGCGCTGCTGGACAGCGCGTCCCCGGCCGGCGGTGCGCAGACGATCGGCGAGTTCCTGCTGTCCGGTGCCGGTCTGCAAAGCGCGGCGGCTGCACCGCTGCGCGAGTGGCGCAGCGCGCTCGCCCACTTGCGCACGCTCGATGCCGAGACATTGCAGCGCCTGCTCGTCGGCACGCTCGACCTGTGCTCGCACCGGCTCGACGCCTGGATCACGTCGTTGGCCACGAAGCGGCTCGATGAGATGCGCAGCCAACGCGCCGCTGGCCTGCGTGTCGGCGCCTACGGCTGGGTGGTGAACCTGCGGCCGATGGCGGCGCCCGCGGCCGTGCCGACGCCGGCCGGCGAAGCTGGACCGGTGTTTGCATTGCCGGACGATCCGGGATTCCTGCACGCACCGTCGCTCGATCATGCGCAGACCGCGGCGCTGCTGCGCAACGGCCACCTCGGCAAGGCGAACCTGCAATCGCAAGGCGCGTTTGCGATCGACTTGTCGTCGCGGCGGGTGCGCATCGCCGAACAACTGCTCGACGGCGTGCGCCAGGGCCAGCCGCTCGGCGCGCTGCTGGGCTACCGCTTCGAGCGCAGCCTGCACGAACGCAAACTCGACGTCCACATCGAACGTTGCCGCCGGCTCGCGCCGCTCGTCAGCGCCGATGCGCCGGCGCCATCGTCCGCAAGCGAAGCAATCGCCGCCAACCGCGTCGTCGACGGCCTGTTGCTGCACCAGAAATGGCAGGACATCGTGAGCAAGGGATTGCGCCTGCCCGCCGATTCGCCGTTCGTGCTCTGCGAGGCCGCCCTGCGCGAACTCGACGAGGCGATCGACGCGCTCGGCGATGCGGTGGTGGCCGAATCCGCGTACCAGACGGTGCGCGGCAACACCGTGCGTACCGCGAGCACGCTGGCGGCCATCGCCCATGGCGAGGCGCCGCCGCCCGAACTCGACGTGGTGCGCACGCCGCGCAGTGGCATCGGTCTCACGCACCGTGTGCTGTGGTTGCTCTCCGCACCGGCCAGTACGCCGGCAGCAACGGGCTGGCCGGCGGCCTCGGCGTCGCCACGCGCCGCAGCCGAACCGCGCTTGAACGCCTGGGCCGCGTCGTTGTTGCCGCCGCCGGCCAAGGTGCGCTTCGGTGTCGAGCAACTGGGCGACGGTGGTGCCGTGCTCGCCCGCATCGAGTTGCGCCTGGCCGATCTGGCGCTGACGCCGCTCGACGTGATCTACCTGTCGCCGACGCAGCCCGGTGCGCCTGCGGACGAGCTCGATGCGCTGGCGCTGCTGGTGGCGCGTGCCAAGTCGAACCCGCCGTCTGCCGCGGTGCAGTGGCGCGTCGATGCACGGCGACGCGCCGGATGGGCAGCCGGCGAGTTCAGTCTGCGCGAGGTGCAGGAAGTGGCAGCTCGGGCGCGACAGTGCCTGGCCCACGCCCGTGCGGTGGACCCGCGTGACCTGGCACCTGCCAATGGCAACGCCGACGGCGACATTGCGGCCGCAGACCTCGAACAGCGTGCCAGCGCTGCCGAGAAAGCGTTGACCACGGCCAGCGCCAAGCTCAACGCGCTGCTGGCCACGCCCGACACGGCCAGCGTGAGCGCCTTGCGCACCTCGATGCTGGCCCTGCAGCGTTTTGGTTTTGCCGGCGCGGTGCCGATGGCGCCGATGAGCGACGCCGCGGCCGATCGGGCCGCGCTGATCACTCAGTCCCGCGCATTGGCCGGCGAAGCGGCACGACGCCTGGCCGCAGTGGCCACACAGCGCAGCGCCAGCGGCGCCGAGCCGCTGCAGCGTGCGGCCTCGGCCAGCGCCCGCATGCGCAGCCTGTTCGGCGCCGACTTCCTCACGCTGGCACCCTTCACGCCGGCCAACGGCGCCGAACTCGCCGCGTCGCTGGCCGCCAGCGAGTCATTGCAAGGCGGCGATGCGTTGGCGGTCTATCCGTGGTGGCAGCGCATGTCCCGCGTGCGCGAGGGCGTGGCGCGCCTGTCGGCCGTGCTGCACGCCGCCGAAAGCATCCAGGTGGCGACGCGGCCGCAGCTGGCAGTCGCGCAACTGCCGCATGTCGCTGCCGAGCGCTGGGTCGGCCTGCCGCCGGCGGCAGGCGCCAACATCGCGGCCGGCAAGCTCTCGCTCGTGGTGCAAAAGGCCGACACACTCAACCCCGCCCAAGCGATGGTCGGCTTGTGGCTGGACGACTGGGTGGAGACGGTGCCGCAGGCGCGCGAGAACACCGGCATCGCGTTCCAGTTCAACGCCCCGGATGCCTGCGCGCCGCAATCGATCCTGTTGGCGGTGCCGCCGGATCTGTCGAAGCCGTGGACACCATGGACGCTGCACCGACTCCTGCTCGAAACGCTGGAGCTGGCGACGCTGCGGGCAGTCGATGCCGAAGCCCTCGATCGCGCCTTCGTCGACCCGGTCGGCGCGGCCGGCAGCGGAGTCGGTGAGGTTGCGCATTTCCTGCCGGCGCTGTGTTTTGCGGTCAACGCCGAGCACGACGTCGTGGCCCCTCGTCTTTCTTCTCTGACTTGAGTGCCTGTACGCCATGGCCACCGATCCTTCCGCTGTACAGCCTTCGATCACCAGCTGGGTGCGCCTCGAGCCGCGCTGCCGCGACGCGACGATGGGCGAAGGCATTCGTGCCCGCCTCTACGATCCGCTGTGGCTGTTGGCGCGGCAGTGGCAGGTCGGCGAGTTCGAGGGCGAAGACGCCGGCTCGCCGGTGCAGGCTCGCTGGCGTGGCCACAGCGCGGCGCTGACGCGCCTGCATGCCGGTGCAGCGGTGCCGGGGCAGGCCGTGCAGGCGCAACGCTACGACGCTGCAGCGATGCCGCTCGAAGCCGTTGTCGAGCGCCGCGGTGTGCGCGCCAGCGGCCCGTTCGATGCCACCAGCTCGATCCGCCTGGCCGCCGAGAGCGGGCTGCACTTGCTGCGCCTGCTGGCGGCGCAGCAAACGTCGCGCAGCTACCGGGCCGAGGTCATCGCGCGCTTCGCGCTGGAAGGTGCCAACGACAGCGAGCGGCCGGCGCTCGACGCTGAAACGCTCGACTACTGGGACTTGATGGCTGGCCGCGTGCCCGATGGGCGGCTGCTGGTCGAATCATTGCGGGTGCCGGCCAGTGAACGCGTGCGCCTGCTCGCCGAGCTGCAGGTGGCGGCCGGTGACCGCGCCGAAGTCAATGCCGCCTGCGATGCCTGGCTCGACTACTACGACAGCTTGTTCAGCGAGCCCGCGGACGGCGGCAACGACGCCTGGCAGCGCGAGCGCATGGAGTACGCGTTTTCGGTGGGGGCGGGCGTGGCGGGTCTCGACACCACACTCACCGCGGCCGAGTACCACGGCGGCCACCTCGATTGGCACAGTGCGGACGTCGATCCGGCCATCAAGCTCGGCGCCGCGCTCGACAACGCCGGCGCCGACCTCGTGCGCACGGTGATGCCGGCGCCGGTGAATTTTCGCGGCGCACCGGCGCAACGCTTCTGGGAGTTCGAGGATGCGCGCATCGACTACGGCCTGTTGCCGGCGGGGCCGGGCGATTTGCCGCATTTGCTGCTGTCGGACTTCGCGACCAACTATGGCAACGACTGGCATGTGATTCCGATCGACCTCGCGGTCGGCACGCTGACGCGCACCCGCTCGCTGGTCGTCAGCGACACCTTCGGCGTGCAGACGCTGCTCGAGCCGCACAACGTCGACGGGACGAACAGTGCGTTTTCGATGTACGCGCTGTCGACGCTGCACCGTCCGGCGGCCGCGGGCACGGCGAGCGCAGCGGTCTTCACGCCGTCGACGCCGGTGCCCAATCTGTTCTACCTGGCGCCGAGCCTGCTGCGCAGCATCGACAGCACGCCGCGCGACGACGTGCTCCTGCTGCGCGACGAGATGGCCAACATGGCCTGGGCGGTCGAGCGGCTGATGCATGGCCGCGTCGAACAGCGCGTCGACCTGGCCGCCGCCGCCTCGCGTGCCACGGCTGCTGCCGATGGGCCCGGCAGCAGCCTGCCGTCGTATCGCCTGGCCACCGAGATGCCCGAGAACTGGGTGCCGCTGGTCGCGCAGCGCCAAGCGGCACCCGACGGCAGCCTGCGCCTTGTCCGGGCAGCCCTGCTGCGCCCGGACGGCAGCAATCAGGCGCGCCCTGCACGCGGCGCCATCCTGGCAGGGCCGCCGCTCAAGCTCTACGACGAGGAAGTGCCGCGTGAAGGCGCTCGCGTGGTGCGCCAATATCAGTGCACACGATGGATCGGCGGGCAGACCGTGTTGTGGCTCGGCCTGCGCAAGAGCGTCGGCCGCGGCGAGGGATCGAGCGGCTTGCGCTTCGACGGCATCGAGCCGTCCTGACACTGCGGCTGATCGACCGCTCAATAGGCCAGCACGCTGGGCATGGCCTGTCGTGGGCCGGTCAACGGCCAGCCGGCGTCGGCCGCCTGCCGCCGGATCGCTTCGAGCCGCGTCGTCGTCAGCGGGTGCGAGCGCAGCAGCTCGATCGGTTGTTGGGTGTCGGGCGATGCCGCACCCAGGCTGTCGAAGAGTTCGGTCATGCCGCCGGCGTGGCCGTACAGCGCCACCACCGCGGCCAGTGCGGCGTCGTCGGCCTCGGTTTCCTGTTCGCGTGAATAGCCCAGCAGCACCAGGCCGGTGATGTTGCCCAGCACGGCGTGCGCCGCGTCGGCCGAGACCAGCGCCAGCAGCAGCGACAAGGCCACGCCGCGGCCGGCGTTGGCGGCGACATGGCGGTGCTTGACATGCGCGATCTCGTGCGCGAGCACGGCAGCCAGGGCATCTTCACTCGGCAGCTTGCGCAGCAGACCCTCGAAGATGCGGATGCGCCCGCCCAACGTGGCATAGGCGTTGACGACGGGGCCGGGTTCATAGGTGATGACCGGGGCCATGCCGGCGGGCAGCGCCATCTTTTCCGCGACGCGTTGTGCCAACGCCTGCAGTGCGGCGGTGCGCTCGGCATGCTCGGGCGCCGTGGGTTTGTCGAGCCAGCGCTCAGCCAGGCTGACTTCGGTGGCGAAGGGCAGGCGCGGCGCGAGCCAGCGCGCCCCCCAGCCGACCAGCAGCACAACGGCCAGCAGTGTCGCCAGGCTGGCACCGATCAACCACGCGAACTCGCGCAGCGGATGTTCATCGCTGCTGTTGATGCCTTCAGCCGGCAGCCGGTTTTCCAGCGACGGTCCGCCGCTCAAAGCGTGTTCGCGCCGGGGCGGCGTGCCAAAGCCGTGCCGTAGGCCATGACTTCGACCGACGGCGTTGCCGAGCCGGCGACGCGGGTGGTGTGGAAACGCACGCCGATGACCAGCGTCGAGCCGGCTTGCCGGGCCTGCAGCTTCAGGCGCAGCAGTGCTTCGCGGCGCGCCCGCTCGAGCAGCGTTTCGTAGCCGCGAAAGCGCCCGCCGACGAGGGTGCGAAAGCCGGCGACGAAGGTCTTGAAGTAGTCGGACGACACGACCACGCTGCCGCTGACCAGGCGTGCACCCGTTGCGCTCACGCCCTCGGGCACATAGCGCGTGGTCAGCGCGACCACAGGTTGCAGTTCGCGCTCGCGCTGGCGGATCGACGCATAGTGGCGCCGCTCCAGCAGCCGCCCGACGAAGTAGCCCGCCGCCAGCAGCGCCAGCGGCAGCGCGAGGTTGAAGAGGTCGATCCAGCGCATGGGCTCACACGCTTTCGATCTTGACGGCCGAGCCGTAGGCCAGGATCTCGGCCGCGCCGGTGGTGATCGACGTGGTGACGAAGCGCACGTTCAACACCGCATTGGCGCCCATGCTGCGCGCTTCGTCGGTCATGCGCTTGACGGCTTCGTCTCGCGCCTCCTGCATCAGCTCGGTGTAGGCCTTCAGTTCGCCGCCGACGATGTTCTTCAGCCCGGACAGGAAGTCTCGCCCGACATGCTTGGCGCGGACGGTGCTGCCCTGGGCAATGCCGACGTGGGCCACGATGCGGTGCCCCGGTGCGGTTTCAAGGTTGCTGACGAGCATGCGCGGTCCTGATGGGATTGATCGTGGAGCGGATCATTTCACAGCTCATCGCCGCATCGACGAGGCAACGACCGTTCGGGCCGGTGGCATCCCCCGAGTGGAGGGTCTGCGATGGCGAGCGCGTCGGCAGCGTCGGCGCCGGCCGCTACAAGCCCACCAGGTAATGGGCGACGTTGTCGATGTCGGCGTCGCTCAGCGTGCTCGAGACGCTGGTCATGTTGCCGGCGTCGTTGGTGCGCCGCCTGGCCTTGAAGTCACGCAATTGCTTGACGATGTACTCGTAGTTCTGGCCGGCCACGCGCGGGATCTCGTTCTGGCCCTTGAAGCCGCCGAGGTGGCACATCGTGCACAGCGTGTCGTCAGCCTTGATCTTGCCGAGCTTGGCCTTCTGCGCATCGACCTTGAAGTTCTGGATCGGCGGCGTCTGCTGCGCAAACCAGTTGGCCAGCGCTTGTACTTCTTCGCGCGTCAGGTCCTTGACCATCGGTGACATCTGCGGGTCGCTGCGCCGGCCTTCCTGGAAGTCGCGGATCTGCAGGTACAGGTAGCGCGAGGTCTGGCCGGCGAGGATCGGGTTGAGGGAAACAGTCGCGCGCCCGTCTTCACCGTGACAGGCCACGCACAGCGCGGCCTTGGCCGGGGCCTGCGTCATCACGGGAGTCTGGTATTGCGCGGCGGCGCTGTGGGACCACAGCGCCGCCGCGCAACAGGCTGCGGCCAGGACGGCTTTGGCCATCAGGGCAAGGCGAAGACGACGACCGAGTTGCCGCGCTTGAAGTCGAGTTGCGTATTGCCGCCGGCGGCCACCGCCACGTACTGCTTCTTGCCCACCGTGTAGGACACCGCCGGTGCATTGACGCCGGCGCCGGCCTGGTACTCCCAGAGCTTCTTGCCGGTGGTGGCGTCGAAGGCGCGGAAGTAGCCGTTGCCCTCGCCGTTGAAGACGAGGTTGCCTGCGGTGGCCAGGACGCCGCCGATCAGCGGCTGCTCGGTGTCGAACTTCCAGGCCATCTTGCCGCTGTCGATGTTGACCGCCGCCAGGCGCCCCCATTGCTTCTCGCCCGGGATGACCTTGAACGCGCCGCCCAGCCACAGCTTGCCGCCGGGGTACTTGGCTTCTTCGACGTGGTAGGTCATCGGCTGATGCAGATTGGCGGCATAGGCCAGGCGTGTCTTCGGATTGAAGGCCATCGGGCTCCACTCGACGCCGCCATTGGCGCCGGGCAGCATGCGCGCGCCGTCCTTGGTCGGCAGCACCCACATGTTCTCCTGCGGCACCATGGCTTCGCTGAATCGGATCAGCTCGCCGGTGGCCCGGTCGTGCACGTAGACATGGCCGGTCTTGCCACCGTGGATGGCGACCTTGCGCATCTTGCCGTCCTTGCCCTTGGCCTCGGTCAGGATCACCGGCGAGACGGCGTCGAGGTCCCAGACGTCATGCGCGATGTATTGGTAATGCCACTTGTAGTTGCCTGTGTTCAGGTCGATGGCGACCATCGAGTTGGTATACAGGTTGTCGCCCGGGCGCTCGGCGCCGTAGAGGTCGGGGCTGGGGTTGCCTGCGAGGTAGAAAACGGTGTTGGTCTCTCGGTCGACCGCGGGCGCCATCCAGACACCGCCACCGAGTGTCTTGTAGAAATCGCCGCCCTTGTCGGCCAGCTGCTTCTTCTCGGCCGCGATATCGCGCAGCATGTTGCGGCCGGTGGCGTCGTTGACGGCCCACACGCCCTCGTGGCCCTTCTCGGGAATCGAGTAGTGCGTCCAGAGCAGCTTGCCGTCGTTGGCATCGAAGGCCTTGACGAAACCGCGCACGCCGTACTCGCCACCGTTGGTGCCGATCAAGATCTTTCCGTTCACCGCCACTGGCGCCATCGTTTCGGAGTAGCCGAGCTCGGGGTCGGCGATCACGGTGCTCCACAGCACCTTGCCGGTCTTGGCGTCGAGTGCGACCAGCTTGGCGTCGAGCGTGCCCATGAACAGGCGATCGCCCAGAATGGCCACGCCGCGGTTGTTGGGGCCGCAGCAGTACGTGGTCACCGGCCCCATCTTGTGCTTGTAGTGCCAGAACTCCTTGCCCGTGGCCGCGTCGACTGCGTAGACATGGTTGTACGAGGTCGTCAGGTACATGATGCCGTCGACGACGATCGGCGCCGTTTCCATCGACTCCAGCACTTCGGTCTGGAAGGTGAACACGGGCCTCAACTTGCCGACGTTCTTGCTGTTGATCTGCGCTGCCGGGTAGTAGCGCGTCTGCTCGTAGTTCATGTTCGAGTGCAGGAAGTTCGTGCCGTCCTTGCCGGCCGCGTCGAGCTTGTTCTGCCCCACCGAAATGCTCTTCGGCACCGGGCTGCCGGTGGCCGCGCCGCCGCCCTGGACCTCCTGCGCCGTTGAAACGCCCGTGGCCGTGGCCAATACGGCGGCCCCTGCCAACCATGTCATGCGAGTCATGCCTGTCTCCTCGTGCACTGATGAACATCGACGCGCGCCCAACCTGTTGCCGTGCTGGCGGCGCCGTTCTCGGCAACGTGGAGGGCTCGTCACGACGGTGCCTTGAACTGCTGAGTCAGGCGCCTGCAGGATGGGTCACGCGTTTGCCCGCTGGCGAGCGTACGGCGCTTCGTGTTTGATGGGAAGGGTTGCGACGCTTTCCAGGCGCAAGGAGTTACCCGATGAGATGGCACCAAGCTGCACCGGCGATCGCGTTGATTGCTGCAATTCTGAACAGCGGTACGCAGGCGCAAGCGCCGACGAATCCGACCCTCAACGCGCAGTTGCTGGTCGCGGCACGGCAAAGTGATCTGCCGGCTGTCGAACGGTCGCTGGCGCGCGGCGCTGCAGCCAACTCGCGCAACCGCCTGGGCAAGACGGCACTGCTGATGGCCGCGGAGAAAGGGCATGTCGACATTGCCGATCGCCTGCTGGCCGCTGGCGCCGATGTCAACCTGGCCTCGCTCGAAGGCGTGACGCCATTGATGGCGGCGGCCTACGGCGGCCATGCCGGCATGGCAACGAAGCTGCTCGACAAGGGCGCGCGCGTGGAGCCGGTCGATCGCATGAAAAAGCCCGCGGTGGTCTATGCCGCGGGCCAGGGCCACGCCGAGGTGCTGGCCCTGCTGCTCGATCGCGGTGTGCCGATCGACGCGGCCTACGAGCAGCGGCTCACGGCACTGATGTGGGCTGCCGGCCAGGGCCACGCCGAGGCGGTCCAACTGCTGCGGTCGCGCGGCGCCCGCACCGACCTGCGCGACGACCGCGGCCTCACGGCCGAGCAGATCGCGCACCAGACCGGGCATGCGCAGATCGCGCAGGCCCTGGCTGCGAAGTGATCAACCCAATTTGCCGAGCGTGCCGGTGGCTTCTGCCAGCAGGTAGTAGAAGGTGACGCGGCTCTTGCGTCTCTCGTCCTTCATTTTTTCGGCCACGGCCTTGATGCCGACGTCGGCAGCGTCGGCAGCCAGGCCCAGCTTCTTGGCGGCAAAACCGTTGCGCACCGTTGCCCGCTCTTTGTCGTCGCTCACCGACACCATCGACGAATCGGCGTTGCGCAGCGCAATGCCGCAGTACTTGACGATCGCGGCCACATGGGCCTCGCTGGCGTTGGGTGCGTATTTCTTGACGTCGGGCAGGTAATCGCTCATCTGTAGTCTCCTGGTGCAGGGTGGGTCGGGAAAGCGTCCGATGCTAACGGCAGCGGCGGCGATGGGTGTGACAGGGCTTTGGTGTTGGCGGTCGATCACCCTCCTTTGTTCAGGCCCAAGCGCTCGACATTGCGCTTTTCCTCGGCATAGGCATTTTTCATTGCCCGCCCGTATTCTGCGGCTCCGAGATAGTCGGGCGTCTGGTCGAACTTTTCGAGCTCGGCCACATGCACGGGGTCGAACAGCGCGATCTTGAAAGCGTCGTGCAGCGTGCGCACGATGGCTGCCGGCATGCCGCCTGGGCCGGCCAGGCCGTAGGGTGAGGTCGCGGCAAGCGGAAACCCGAGCTCGGTCAGCGTCGGCGTCTGCGGCCAGCGCTTCGAACGACGTTCGCTGAACACCGCGATCAGGCGCAGCTGACCGTTGTCGACATGCGGCGCAAAGCCGCTCGAGTTGACGCCCACATCGACCTGGCCCGAAGCCACGGCCAGCATCTGCTCGGAGGTGCCCTTGTACGGGATATGGATGTAGGTCAGGCCCTTGGCGGCCATCAACTGATCCATCAGCATGTGCGGCGTCGTGCCGACGCCGTTGGTGGCCACGGTGAGCCGGCGCGGCTTGGTGCGCGCGACGGCGAACATGTCGTCGAGCGTTTCGATGCCGTTGTGCGGATGCGTGAGCAGCCCGAAGGTGACGCCGCTCAACTGGATGATGGGCGTGGTGTCGCGGATCGGATCCCACAGCACTTTTTGCATCCACGGCGCGCGGAAGACCGTTTGCGGCATTTGCGCGATCGTGTAGCCGTCGGGCGCGGCCGTTTGCAGCACCGGCATGACCAAGGTGCCGCCGGCGCCGCCGCGGTTTTCGATGACGACGCGCTGCCCCAGGTGGCGGCCCGCAATCTCGGCAAGCAGACGCAGCGTGCCGTCGGTGGCGCCACCGGCGGGCCACGGCACCCACAGCGTGATCGTCTTGCTCGGGAAGGCATCGCCGCCTTGAGCCATGCAGACGCTCGCCGGCAGCGCGCCCAGCACGGCGATGACGCGGCGCCGATGGATGAGATGGAGCATCTTCGTCATGCCGGTCCGCCTCGTTTGGCGAGCTGCCCAAAACCGCGCTGCGGGTCGTAGCCCCAGCAGGCGAGCACGAAGGCCACGGCCAGCGTGCCGAGCACGACCCATGGCGCCAGGCCCGGGTCCTTGCCGTAGAACGCAAAGCGGATCCACTCCACCGCATGCGTGAACGGATTGACCTGTGCCAGTCGCCAGACCCAGGTCGCACCCGACTCCTCGAGCTTCCACAGCGGATACAGCGCGGTCGACATGAAGTACATCGGAAAGATGACGAAGTTCATCGTGCCGGCAAAGTTTTCGAGCTGCTTGATGTGCACCGACAGCAGCAGGCCGAGCGCGCCGAACATCAGCGCCGCGGCAATGGCGGCAACGATGGCATGCGGCCCCGGCCACGGCAGTTGCGTGCCGATGAGTGCGGCGACGACGAGGAAGGCCGCTGCCTGCAGCAGCGACAGCACCGCGGTGGCGATGAGCTTGCTCGCCAGCACCCACCAGCGCGGCAGCGGTGCGGTGAGCAGCAGGCGCATCAAACCCATTTCGCGGTCGTAGACCATGGCCAGGCTCGACTGCATGCCGTTGAACAGCAGCACCATGCCGAGCAGGCCGGGCACGATGTAGGTGTCGTAGGGGATGTAGGTGTCATAGGGCTCGACGATGGCCACGCCGAAGACATTGCGAAAGCCGGCCGCGAACACGGCCAGCCACAACAGCGGCCGCACCAGCGCCGAGATCAGGCGGCCGTATTGGCGCGAGAACTTGAAGAGCTCGCGAGAAACAATAGCCACCATCGCCTGCAAAGCGTGTTTCACTTTGCCCTGGCCTTGCAGAGTTTTTCCGGCGCATCGACGCCGAGCGTGTCGAGCGTGTTCTTCGGATGCAGCACGCCCTCGGCCGGCGCCATGCCGATCACGCCCTGGCCGTCGGTGAGCAGCAGCGGTTGTCGCAACTGACCATCCCACGGCCGAAAACTCATCGTCACGCCCTTCGAGCCGTCGAGTTCGTTGGCGGCGAGCGCCTTGCCCCACGCGGCCGCCGGCCCGTTCGGCGCGGCAATAGCGGCAGCGACGAGCGCGCGGCCGGCCATCCACGACGCCCAGTCGTGTGCGGTCATCTCGCGGCCATGCGCCTTGGCCAGGCGACGCACGACCTGCGGCGCACCGAAGCGCTCGAACTGCGCGTGCCAGGCCAGCGCGACCAGTCCGCCGTCGCCGACCACCGGCCGCGGCAACGCCGTGCGGTAGGGCAGGCTGCGCGCGAATTCGCCGTCGCTGTCGACGACCCAGACCACGTCGTAGTTCGCGCCGCCGGTCAACAGCAGCGGATTGGCCAGATCGCGCTCGCGCGGATCGGCCGAGATCTTGAAGGGCTTGCTGGCCACGACCTTGACGCCGTAGCGCTTGAGCGAAGCCTGCGCCACCGCAGAGCGTGCCGCATCGTCGGCGCTCGGGCCGCTCAGCAGCAGCGCGCTGCTCCAGCGGCGCGCGACCAGCGCCTGCGCCAGCGCGTCACTGCGCATGCGCTCGCTCGGCAGCAGATGCCACAGGTTGGCGCGGCAGTCTTTTTCGCGCAAGGCATCCGTGGCCAGGCCGACGTTGAGCACCGGCAGCTTGACCGCATCGGCGACGGCAAGCGTCGATGCAGCATCGAGGTCGGTGACGATGACGGCCGCGCCGCTTTTCTCGGCTTGCTGGGCGGCGGCGCGTGCGGCCTCGCGCGACGCAGCGGCCTGCACCTCGAGCGCGACCGCGGTCTTGGCGGCGTCGAGCTCGAACTTCGCTTCTTCGATCGCCACTTGCAGGCCCTGCTCGGCCGGACCGCCGGGATGGCCCAGATAGCCGCGCTCGGTGCGCGTGCGTTCGAGCCGCGGATCGTCGGCGGGGGCGATCAGCGTTGCCTTGAGCGTGGCGGCCCGAGTTGCAGCGGGCAGCGCACAAAGCGCCGCTGCCGCGGGCAATGCCGCCAGCGCACAGACGAGAAACCTCACTCGATCACCAGGGCCTGATAGGGCACGCGGCCGACCGCCACGGTCTTCAGCGGCTTGGCCGCGGCGACGTCGATCACCGTCATGTCGTCCGACAGGCCGTTGACCACATACAGCCGGGCCTCGGCCTTGTCGAGGGCGACGTTCCAGACGCGCTTGCCGGCCAGCACCATGTTGGTCATCTTGCGCTGCGCGACGTCGACAAAGGCGACGTGATTGGCCCGGCCCATGCCGACGAAGGCCCGCTTGCCGTCGCGCGTCATCGCAATGCCCACCGGCGTGATGTCCTGCGCGCGTGCACCGGGCAGCGTGAACTTGATCGTGTCGATGACCTTGTGATCCTTGATCGAGATGATGCTGACGCTGGCATCGAGCTCGTTGGTGACCCAAAGTTCCGCGCCATCGGGCGTGATCGCCATGCGGCGCGGCCGCTTGCCGACCTTGATGTTGTGCAGCACCTTGGCCGTGGCTACGTCGACCACATGAACCATGTTGGCGACCTCGGAGGTCACGTAGACCAGCTTGCCGTCGAGGCCGGTCTTGACGCCCTCGGGCTCCTTGCCCACCGGCACTTGCTTGATCATCTTGCCGCTGGCGACATCGACGAAGCCGAGCGCGCCTTCGTCCTCGTTGGAGACGTACAGCGTCTTGCCGTCGGGCGACAGGTCGAAGGCCTCGGGGTCGTCGCCGAGCGGCACGCGCCGGACGGACTTGCGCGTGGCGACGTCGATCAGGTCGGCCGCATGCGACTCGCCGCAGGCCACGAGCAGTTGCTGCGCGCCCGCCGCGTTCGGCAGCAACTGCATGTGGCGCGGGCGCTTGCAGGTCGGTACGGTGGCTTGCACGGCCAGCGTGGCCGCGTCGATCACCGCCAGGGCGTTGTCTTTCTCGCTCGATATCCAGATGGTGGCCTGTGCGCAGGCGGCGCCGGCGGCGCACAAGAGAATCGATCCGAACAGGGCCTTCATGCTGTTGCTGTCTCCTTGCGATGGATGGTGGTGCGTTGGATGAATCCGGCTTCGAGTGTCGCACCGCCCAGCGCGGCGGTGACGTCGGCCGGTGTGCCGTCGGCAATCAGCTTGCCTTGGTGCAGCACGAGCACGCGGTCGGCCTGCTGCGCTTCTTCCACCAGATGCGTGGCCCACAGCACCGTCGTGTTGCGCGCCGCCACATCGGTGCGCAGGGCGGCCAGCAGATCGCGCCGCGAGGCCGGGTCGAGGCCGACACTGGCTTCGTCCATCAACAGCACGGCAGGACGGTGCAGCAGCGCACGCACGAGTTCGACCTTGCGCCGGTTGCCGCCGGAGAGTTCGCGCACGGCGCGCTTTCGATCGCCCGCCAGGCCGAGGCCAGCGCAGCCCTGCGTGATGCGCTCATCGGCCACGCTGCGCGGCAGGCCGTGCAGCGCGGCATGAAAGCGCAGGTTGCGCTCGACCGACAGGTCGAGGTCGAGCGAGGACTGTTGAAAGACGACGCCGAGTGCGGCCAATGCTGCCACCGGCTGCTCGCGAATCGAGTGGCCGGCGATCAGCGCATGCCCGCCGTCGGCAGCGAACAGGCCGGTGAGGATCTGGAACAACGTCGACTTGCCGGCGCCGTTGGGGCCGAGCAGGGCCGCAAAACAGCGCGGTGCGACCTGCAGCGTCAGCCCATCGAGCGCGGTGCGGGCACCGTAGCGTTTTGTCAGGTCCTTGATCTCGATGGCTGCGTCCGTCCGCCCCCCAGGGCCTTCGGCCCGCCCCCCGAGGGGGAGCGAACGCCTTCGGGCGGCCGTGCGGCGTTCGTGAGCCCCCAGGGCCTTCGGCCCGCCCCCCGAGGGGGAGCGAACGCCTTCGGGCGGCCGTGCGGCGTTCACAACTCAATCTCCATCGCCCCTTGCGCGCATTCGATGCCGCAGGCGGCGATGGCGTCACGGTCGCTGCCGCTGGCGTCGAGCAGCAGCTTGCGCGTGGCGGGCAGTTGCGCCAGGCGCTCCAGCCAGCGTGTGCCAAGGGCTCCGTTCATGCGTGCCGCGCGATTGATGACCACGCAATCGGCGCCTTGCATCCAGTCGTGCATCCAGTCGAAGGCTGCCGAATCGAGGCTCGCGCCGTGAACCACGAACAGGCGCGCCTGCGAGCGTTCATCACGCACCGCCAGCGCAATGCGCTCGCCGGCCACGGCCTCGCCGGTGGTCAGCGCGGTGAAGACCAGGGTCGGCCAGCGCTCGATTGAAAAGTCGGCCGCGTGCTGCTCGCCGGCCACCGGGATCAGATGCCATTGCACACCGCAGAACTGCTGCAGGACCGGCAGCAACGGCAGCGTCAACGTCAGGTGCTCGAAGACCGCGGGCGTGGCGTAGAGCTCGATCGGTGCACCATCGCGCAGGTCGAGCAGGCCGCTGACCTGCTCGCGCAGCATGCCGGTGAGCACGACCGTGGCGCTGCCGTTGTCTCTGGCCGCAGCGCGCGCGGCATCGATGCGGCACCAGTCGTCGTCGCCGGTCGACAGCATCAGCGATGGCACGCGCCGCACATCGTCAGCCGCCGCCACAACGCGCAGCTTCATCGTGGGGCTCCATGCCACACGACTTGCCCTGCGGGCGGATGGGCTGGTGGGGCTGTCTTCATCGTCTGCGTTCATGAACTCGGTGCAAGACACGTGCCGTCGACATGGCGGCGCTGGCGTGCGCGATTTGACGCGCACTGCAACAGTGGGACGCAGGCGCGTTCAAGGCAGTAGCAGGGATAACCCGTGGCGCTGTCATGGGTGTGCTGTCGGATCTGGCCATCATGCAGCAGTGAGCCGGTCGAGCCCATTCGCGCCATGTCGGCCGAGCGGCGCGCCATGGCGCGCGACCTTCGCACCGAAGTCGCTGCAGACGTGGTCGTGGCCCGGGCTATCGGTTCCAGCGCAACTTGCGGTAGATCGTGTTGCGGCTGATGCCCAGGCGCTTGGCGGCGCCGGAGATGTTGCCGCCGGCGTCGTCGAGCGCGCGGCGGATGGCGTCGATCTCGATGTCGCCGAGCGAGCGCTGCGCATCGTTTTGTGCCGGCGAGGGCGGGCGCGCATCAGGCGCGTCGGAGTGCGTGCTGGGTGGGTTCGTCTCCGGGTTGGGGGCCGCGGCCACGGCCGCAGGTTCCTCGGCATTCACGTCGTCGAGAAAATCGTCGGGCAGGTGCTCGCAGCGGATCATCCGCTCACCGGCGGCCATCACGCAGGCCGTTCGCAAGACGTTGAACAATTGGCGCACGTTGCCGGGCCAGCGGCAACGCAGCAGCAATTCGGCCACTTCGGGCGACAGGCTCAAGCGCTGCGGCGCCGTCTCGCGCTCCAGGATGCGCCCGGCCAGCGCCGCCAGGTCGGTGCGCTCGCGCAGCGGCGGCAAACGCACCGCCAGGCCGTTGAGCCGGTAGTAGAGGTCTTCACGGAAGGTCTGCGCGGCGATCATCTCGCGCAGGTTGCGGTGCGTTGCGCAGACGATGGCCACATCCACGGCCACGGCCTTGTTGCTGCCCAGCGGCACGACCTGGCGCTCCTGCAGCACACGCAGCAAGTGGGCTTGCAGGGCGACCGGCATGTCGCCGATCTCGTCGAGGAACAGCGTGCCGCCGTTGGCCTGCACGATCTTGCCGACCGCACCTTTGCGCCGCGCGCCGGTGAAGGCGCCTTCTTCGTAGCCGAAGAGCTCGGATTCGATCAGCGTGTCCGGGATCGACGCACAGTTGACGGCGACGAACGGTTGTCGTGCGCGTTGCGACTCCTGGTGGATGGCGCGCGCCACCAGTTCCTTGCCGGTGCCGGTTTCGCCGAGGATCAGGATCGGAATGTCGCGGTCGATGACGCGCCGCACCTTGGCGGCGATGGCGGCCATCTGCGCGTCGCCGGTGGTCAGCGCGGACAGGCCGGCCGGCTCGGTGGCCTCGGCGCGCGGTACTGCACGACTGCTTTGCGCGGCCTGGGTGCCCGCCGACAGCGGCGCATCGTTGGTCCTGCCGGGGCTGTGCCAGGCCGGAAAATTGAAGCGCGCCACGACATGCGCCTGGCGATCGTCTGCCCATGCGAGCGATCAGCGGCGTCGCCAACGGCGAGCGGAAGTGCTCCACCAGCGCGCCCACGGTGGTGCCGAGCAGGCTCGGCAGCGAATGCATGCGCACCGCGGCGCCGCTCATGGCCAGTTGATCGAGCGCACTGCGATTCGCGCCGACTATCCTGCCGTCCGGCGTGATCGCCAGGATGCCTTCCATCAGTGTGCCGATGAACTCGGCACGGGTGTGGAAGTGCACGCGCATGACATGACGGAAGTCGTCCGACAGCCAGTGGTTTTCGATCATGCGCGCGCTCATGCGCACCAGCGCCATCGTGTGCTGGTGATAGCTGCGCTGATCGCCGCTGACGTCGAGCACGCCCAGGATGTTGCCGCGCGGATCGAGGATCGGCGCTGCCGAGCAGGTGAGGAAATGATTGGCGTGCAGGAAGTGCTCGTCGGCATGCACCAGGGTCGGCGTCTCGGCGACGAGCGCGGTGCCGATGCCGTTGGTGCCCTTGGTCTGCTCGCTCCAGTTCACGCCCGGCGACAGCGCCACCTTGCTGGCGCGCGAGAGAAAGTCATCGTCGCCGATCGAATGGATGACGGTGCCAGTCGAGTCGCACAGCACGACCAGGCTTTGCGTCTGCACGATCTGCTCGAACAGCATTTCCATCACCGGCGCGGCATGCGCGTGCAAGCGCTGGTTGCGCTCGCGCGAGATGCTC
This sequence comes from uncultured beta proteobacterium, assembly GCA_963706685.1. Lineage (GTDB taxonomy): Bacteria > Pseudomonadota > Gammaproteobacteria > Burkholderiales > Burkholderiaceae_C > CADEEN01. Next base: position 509,191 of record CAVPMY010000005.1, on the reverse strand, counting down.
AGATCGGCGCGGCTCAGCGCCGACAGGTCGGGCTGCTCGAAGCGCGACAGGCCGAGCGTGGCGCAGCGCTCGTGCGACTGCTCGATGAGGGCCACATGCTCGCTGGGCAAATGCAGCGCCGCGGCGATCGGGCGGTAGGGTTCTTCGCTGGCGCGGCGGGAGCGTGCCGTCTGCGGGTTCACGGTCATGGCAAATCGTCCTCGGTCCAGCGGTCTGGGCGCAGTTTTTTCTTGGTTCAGGATGGGCCTGTTCACATGTGGCCCTGCAACCGGCTAGCTTGCGGCGAAAGTCGAAAGCGTACAAGTCTTTCCTGAGAGAACACTGTGTCAAGGCGCGACACCGACACTCGACGATCGTGCGCCTATCGTCGCATAGCGTGCTGGTCGTCGTTGTCGCATCGTGGAACAGGCCGACTAGGGTTAGACCCAAGTAGGCGCGCTGAACACAGGTCTCGAAGATAGGCTCCAACGGACATAGGCGCCGCGCGATCGTGCGCGCGCATTCCTGGCCGGCAGTCATCAAATCGGGAAGGGCGCACATGCAGAAGACCTTGCACATCAATCCGGAAAAGTGCACCGGGTGCCTCCAGTGCGAAATGGCCTGTTCGTTCGAGAACTACGCCACCTTCGCGCCAGCCAAGTCGCGCATCAAGGTCTTCGACTTCCACCACACCGGGCGCAAGGTGCCCTACACCTGCACGCAGTGCGACGAGGCCTGGTGCCTGCACGCCTGCCCGGTCGAGGCGATCACGCTCGACGAGGTCACCGGCGCCAAGATCGTCAACGAGACCACCTGCGTCGGCTGCAAGGTCTGCACCATCAGCTGCCCGTTCGGCACCATCAACTACGTGCAGGAAACCGGCAAGGTGCAGAAATGCGACCTGTGCGGCGGCGAGCCGGCCTGCGCCGACGCCTGCCCGACCGGCGCCATCACCTACGTCGACGCCAACTGGACCGGCCTGAACAAGATGCAGGCCTGGGCCGACAAGCTCGGCAACCAGCCTGCGGCTTAAGGAGAACATCATGTCCTGGGCAGGAAAAATCCTTCGCGTCGACCTCACCGCCGGCACCGTCAAGTCCGAGCCGCTGAACATGGACTGGGCCCGGCCTACCTCGGCTCGCGCGGCCTGGCCACCAAGTACCTCGTCGACGAAGTCGACCCCAAGGTCGATCCGCTGTCGCCGGACAACAAGATCATCTGGGCCACCGGCCCGCTGACCGGCACGATGGCCTCCACCGGCGGCCGCTACACCGTGGTCACCAAGGGCCCGCTGACCGGCGCCATCGCCTGCAGCAACTCCGGCGGCTACTGGGGCGCCGAGCTGAAGATGGCCGGCTGGGACATGGTCATCTTCGAAGGCAAGTCGGCCAAGCCGGTGTACCTGTTCATCGAGGACGACAAGGCCGAACTGCGCGACGCCGCGCACCTGTGGGGCAAGACCGTCTGGGAGACCGAGGAGACGATCAAGAAGCAGCACCAGGATCCGCTGATCCGCGTCTCGTCAGCATCGGCGGCGCCGGCGAGAACCAGGTGCTGTTCGCCGCCGTCGTCAACGACCTGCACCGCGCGGCCGGCCGCTCGGGCGTCGGCGCGGTGATGGGCAGCAAGAACCTGAAGGCGATCGCGGTGCGCGGCACCAAGGGCGTGGGCAACATCGCCGACCCCAAGGAGTTCATGAAGGTCACCGACGAGAAGAAGAAGATCCTGGACGACAACGCCGTCACCGGCCAGGGCCTGCCGACCTACGGCACGCAGGTGCTGATGAACGTCATCAACGAGATCGGCGCGCTGCCGACGCGCAACCACCGCGACGTGCCAGTTCGAAGGCGCCAAGGACATCTCGGCCGAGGCGATGGCCACGCCGCGCAAGACCGACGGCAAGAAGCAGCTGGTGACCAACCAGGCCTGCTTCGGCTGCACGATCGCCTGCGGGCGCATCCAGAAGATCGACCAGAACCACTTCACGGTCGAGAACAAGCCGCAGTACTGGGGCGCCACCGGCGGCCTGGAGTACGAGGCGGCCTGGGCGCTGGGCGCGGCCAACGGCGTCAACGACCTCGAGGCGCTGCAGTACGCCAACGATCTGTGCAACGAGCAGGGCATGGACCCGATCAGCTTCGGCGCCACCATCGGCGCGGTGATGGAGCTCTACGAGATGGGCGTGCTGACCAAGGAGCAGATCGGCATCGAGTCGCCGTTCGGCTCGGCCAAGGCGCTGGTGCGAGCTTCGCCGACATGACCGCCAAGGGCGAAGGCTTCGGCAAGGAGATCGGCCAGGGCAGCAAGCGCCTGACCGCCAAGTACGGCCACCCGGAACTGTCGATGAGCGTCAAGGGCCAGGAATTCCCGGCCTACGACAGCCGCGGCATCCAGGGCATGGGCCTGGCCTACGCCACCAGCAACCGCGGCGCCTGCCACCTGCGCGGCTACACCGTGGCGTCCGAGGTGCTCGGCATCCCGGTCAAGACCGATCCGCTGACGGCCGAGGGCAAGCCCGAACTGGTGATGGCCTTCCAGGACGCGACCGCCGCCTTCGACTCGGCCGGCATCTGCATCTTCACCAGCTTCGCCTGGGGCCTGGCCGACGTGGCAGCCGCAGGTGGCCGCGGCCTGCGGGCCCGAGTTCACGCTCGAGAACCTGAGCAAGATCGGCGAGCGCATCTGGAACATGGAGCGCGACTTCAACAACCGCGCCGGCTTCACCGCCAAGGACGACACCCTGCCGCCGCGCCTGCTGAACGAAGCCGGCCAAGACCGGCCCGGCCAAGGGCCTGGTCAGCAAGCTGCCCGAGATGCTGCCCAAGTACTACGCCGCGCGCGGCTGGGACACCGACGGCCAGCTGAAGGCCGACACGCGCGACGCGCCTGGGCTGTAAGGTCTGGCAGCGCTGACGGATGAAGGCGGTTCGCGGACCGCCTTCTTTCATTTGGAGGACCACCATGACATGAAACACGTGATCCTGGGCGCCGGCCCGGCCGGCGTCATCGCCGCCGAAACCATCCGCAAGCACGCGCCGAACGACGAGATCGTGCTCATCGGCGACGAGCCCGAGGCGCCGTATTCGCGCATGGCGATTCCCTACCTGCTGATGGGCAACGTCGGCGAAGAGGGCACGCACCTGCGCCATGGCGAGACCACTACGCCAAGCTGCGCATCGACGCTGAAGCGCGGCGGCGCGCCAAGGCGTCGACACGGCCAAGCAAGACCGTGACGCTGGACGACGGCAGCAGCGCTGCGCCTTCGACCGGCTGCTGATCGCCACCGGCTCGTCGCCGGCCTCGCCGCCGATCCCCGGCATCGACGGCGCCGGCGTGCATCCCTGCTGGACGCTGGCAGATGCGCGCGCCATCATGCACAGCTGGCCAGCCCGGCGCGCGCGTGCTGCAGATGGGCGCCGGCTTCATCGGCTGCATCATCATGGAGGCGCTGGCCGCGCGTGGCGTGAAGCTCAGCGTGGTCGAGATGGGCGACCGCATGGTGCCGCGCATGATGGGCCCGACGGCCGGCGGCATGATCAAGGACTGGTGCGAGACCAAGGGCGTGCGCGTGTTCACCGGCGCGCGCGTCGATGCCATCGAAGCGGCCGACTGCCGCATCGAGCGGCGGCAGCGGCGGTGGCGGCTTGCTGTCGCGCGTCGCCGCGGCGGTGGGGCTGGGCATCAAGACGCAGCGGCCGCATCGACAGCGCCGTTGAAGGTCCGGCTGTCCAACGGCCAGACGCTGGACGCCGACCTCGTGATCAGCGCCACCGGCGTCAAGCCCAACATCGGCTTCCTCGAAAACTGCGGCATCAGGTGCCTGCTCGGCGTGCTGACCGACGAGCACCTGCAGACCAATGTGCCCGGCATCTATGCCGCCGGCGACTGCGCCGAGGCCTTCGACAAGGTCAGCGGCAAGACCATCGTCAGCGCCATCCAGCCCAACGCCGCCGAGCAGGCGCGGGTGGCGGCGCTGAACATGGTCGGCCAGAAGACCGAGCTGCGCGGCGTGACGCAGATCAACGTGCTCGACACGCTGGGCCTGATCTCGCACCAGCTTCGGCGACTGGGAGGGCGTGCCCGGCGGCGAGCATGTCGAGCTGACCGACAAGGACAGCGGCCGCCACCTGAGCCTGCAGTTCGACGGCGACCGCCTGGTCGGCTGCAACAGCGTCGGCTGGACCGAGCATGTCGGCGTGATGCGCGGCCTGGTCGAAGGCCAGGTCCGGCTCGGCGCCGAGTGGAAGCAGCGTTTGATGGACGACCCGACGCTGCTGATGGAAGCCTATCTGGCCAGCGCGCAGGCGCAGGAGCACAAGGCGCTCGTCAAAGCCTGAGCGCCAGCGCAGCGATTCATAGCCAGGCATCATCGACGCGCATGCGCATCACCTTCAAGCTCTACGCCAGCCTCACGCAACACCTGCCGGCCGAAGCGCGGCAGAGCAACCAGCTGCCGCTGGAGATGGCCGACGGCACGCCGATCGCCCAGATCATCGAGCCCTTCGGCATGCCGGAGAAGCTGGTGCACCTGGTGCTGGTCAACGGCGTCTATGTGCCACCCGCCGAGCGGCTGAGCTTCACGCCCAAGGACGGTGACGTGCTGGCCATCTGGCCACCGATCGCCGGCGGCTGATGCAGGCCCACTACCCGTTTGCGTTCGAGCGGGAAATGGGTTGTACGGCCGACGAGCTGCGGTCATGGCTGCCGGGCGGCAGCGGCGGCAGGGCCATCGAGTGGCGTGAGAGTGGGGCCGTGATAGCGATCGACGGCGGCCATGCCGCCCTGCATTGGCAGACCCTCGAGCCGCGCCGCATCGCCTTGATCACGCTGCCGCGCCTTGGCGTGCGGTTCGAGGCGAGCGGCATCGACGACGCGGCATGGCAGCGCTTCATGAAGTACTTCGACCTGTACACGCAGCGCGGCGGCGGCTGACTTCTTTGCCGCGCGCTGCCGGTGCCAGCACCACCCGCTGCGCCAGCGTCAGTTGGCCGCCAATGCCAGTAGTGCCCGCGGCGACCAGGCGGCATCGGCTTCGGTGGCGGCCCTGAGCTTGGGTGCTGCCAGAAACAGCCGCTCGCTCGGCAATCCCTTGGCGATCAGTGCGTCGCGGACGGCGACGCCGCGTTGCAGCGCCAGTTCACGCGCGCTGTCGGTCGTGACCGGCGTGGCGCCGCGCAGCAGCGCTTCCATCTCGGCGACCGGGATGTCACGTGCGAAGCCAAAGGCGTTGCGCGGCTTGTCGGGCAGCTTGGTGTCGCTGTAGATCCGCTTGACGATCGTCTCGCGCTGCGCCGGCGTGAGTGCAGGCAGCGCGGCATCCGCTGCGGCGCCGTCGCGCAAGGCGTCGCGTTTTTGCTCGGCGGCAATGCGGGCGGTGAGGGCGGCCTGCTGGATGGCCTCGCGCTCGCTTTGCGGATCGCTGCTGCCGGTGACGGTCATGCGCAAGGCGGGGCGGTCGAGCAGCGCCTTGCCGACTTTGTCGAGCGACGCGCGGCCGGCGTCGGTGAATGCCGTGGTGCCGGGGGCAAAGGCGACGAAGCTCAGATCCTCGCCGCCGCCGCCGGCGAGCAGCGCGAACGGTGCCGTGACGGCCTTGACCAGCAGGTTGCCGATGACCTTGAGCACGAGGCCGAAGACGCTGAATTGCGGATCGTTGATCGAGCCGCTGATCGGCAGGTTGAGGTCGATGACGCCATTGCGGTCCTTGAGCAGCGCCACTGCCAACAGCACGGGCAGCTTGGTGGCGTCGGGTGACGCCACTTTGTCGCCGAACGTCAGCTGGTTGAGGATCACCTGGTTCTTGGCGTCGAGCTTGCCATCGGGATCAATCTTGTAGGCCACGTCCATCGACAACTTGCCGCGCTCGATGGCGTAGCCCGCATAGCGGCCCGAGTACGGCGAGAACGGCGCCAGCTCGAGGTCGGTGGCCTTGGCCTTGATGTCCATGGCCAGCGGCTGCGCCGTCGGGTTGATGGCGCCGGAAATCGACAACAGCGCGGTCCCGGCGGCACGGCCCTTCAGATCGAGCGTGGCCATGTCTCGCGTGGTCGAGTTGAATGCGCCCAGCGTGCCGCTGAGTTCGGTCAGCGCGGCGCTGTAGTTGGGCTTGATGAAACGGTCGGTGAAGTCGACCTTGCCGCCGGCCAGACGCACGCCGCCGATGCTGATGTCGATCGGCAGGTCCGAACCCGCTGCCGCGCCCGGCGCTGCAGCAGCGCTGGCCGCTGGCGAGGGTGTCGGTGCCGGCGTGGAGGCGGCCGCGGCCGCGGCAGGCGGCGCACCGTCCGGCGCTGGGGCTGCCGCCACATCGCGCAGATTGAAGCGCCCGTCTTCGGTGATGACCAGGCGCGAGTAGAAATCGGTCAGTTCGGCGCTGGCCATCTCGAGCGTGGGCTTGGTGCCGCCGCGCACGTCGAACTTCAAACCGTCGAGCGTCAAGGCCTGCCAGGTCAGCAACTCACCGTCGCCCGCCGCGCCGGTCGGGTTGCGCTCGTGCACGCGCAGATCGGTGACGCGTGCGTTGCCCTTGGCGTTGGCGTCCCATTGATTGTTGGCACGCTGGGCCACGGCGATGTCGCCTCGCCAATCGATCTCGCCGCGCAGCAGGGCCACGTTCAAGCCGCTGCCGAAGTAGGGTTCGAAGGCATGCGCCGGCAAGCGCTCGACGCGCAGTGCGCCGCGCGCCACCAAGGGCGAGGGCGCGACGGTTCCGTTCCAGTCGATGCGCCCACCACGCGCGCCTTTCGACGAGCCTTCGGTCTGCGAGACGCGCAAGCGCAACGTCGTCTTCGCGGGCGCGCCGCTCGGCCAGGAAAATCCATGGACCGTGCCATCGAGTGCACCGCGCAATTGCACCGCCTCTGCCGGCGGCGGCGCCGGGCGTTGGTCGTCGATGCGGAAATCGCCGGCACTCAGTTGCAGCTCGCCGAGCGCGACACGCCACGGCGGCTCGCTGTCAGCGCCGCGCGCCGGCGCGGCCGTGCCGGCGCGAACCCAGCGTTCGAAGTTCCATTGACCCTTGGTGTCTCGCGTCAGCCAGAGCGACGGACGATCGATGCGCAACGCGCCGAGCGTGGCTTGCCGCGCGGCCAGATCGACGCTGGCATCGGACAGCGCGACGGCGCCAGCTGACAGCGGCGCCCGCGACCGATTGCCGTCGACGAGCTTGAGTGCCGCGACTTGCACGCCGACGTCGCTCAACTTGATCTGCGCCGGCTCGCCAGCCGTCCACGCCAGCGTCGTCTTTGCCGAGACCCGGCCCTCGACGCGCGCATCGAGGCTGGCCGCCAGATACGGTTGCAGCCAAGCCAGGTCGAGGCCTTTGAGTTCGGCGTTCGCGTCGGCGCTGCGATCGCTGGCTCGGCCGTCGACCGTCAACTCGGCTGCCGGGGCAGCCGCAGCGCCTTGCGAATCGAGTGCGGACAGTTGCGCCGTCAGCTTCAGCGGGGCCGGCGATTCGAATGGCCAGCGCAAGGCACCGACCTGCACATCCATCGCCTCGGCGCGCAACGCCGCGGCGGGCTGCGTGCTGGCGTCATGCCAATCGATGCGGGCCCGGGTCAGGGTGATCGAGGCGATGCCGACCTGCCAGGCGGTCGCGCCAGCGGCGGCCTTTGCAGCGGCCGAGGCGGCAGGCGCAGGCGATGAGCTTGCCGTTGCAGGCGCCGAGGCCGCAACCGCCGGTGATGTCGCCGGCAGGAGGTTGATTTTGCCTTCCGCGCTGCGTCGCGCATCGACCTGCGCGCCGGCGAGCGTGACCGCGCCGAGCGCGACCTTTCGCGCCAGGGGCTGCACGTCGTCGAGTGTCACGTCGAGCTGCTGCCACGCCAGCGCCGGCTTGACCGCGTCGGCCGCGGTGACGAAGGCCGCATCGGCCAGGCTGGCCTTGCCGCGCAGCGTCACATGCGGTGAGCCATCGGCGGCCAGCGAAAAGTGCACCTGCATCTGCGTCGCCAGCCTGCCGCGGCTCGGCCTGAGGGGCAGGCCGGCAGGCACGTAAGGCAACCACGGCGCGAGGTCAAGACCGGCCACGGTCAGGTCGATCTGCGAAGTCCGCGCCTGCGCGAACGGCGTGCTTTGTGCGCCACTGTCGAACTCGGCACCGTTGAGCTTGAAGGCGACGCGCGGCAGCACCTCCACCGCCACGTCGTCGGGCAGATTCGAGAGGAAGGGCAGCGCGATCTGGAGGTCCTGCAGGCGGTGCACACGCTGCGCCGGTCGGTCATCGAACTCCACGCTGCCGCCCTGCAATTGCACGTTGTAGAGCGCAAAACGAGCCGGCTCGTCACTCGTCTTTTCCGACGCGGCGGAGGCCTTGGCCAGGCGAGCGACGATATCGTCGAAGTCGAAGCGGCCGTCGGCAACGCGCGCCATGCGCAGCACGGGCGCGTCGATCTGCAAGGATTCGATCACTGGCGCCAGGCGCAGCAGCGAACGCATGTGGGCATTGGCCATCGCGCGTTCGATGAAGAGTTGCGGTGGCGCGGCGGCACCTGCGCTCGATGCGATGCTGAATTTCTCGAGCGTCAGCTGCAGCGACCACGGCGAGAACTCGATGCGGCCGATCTGCACATCGCGTCCGAGCAGCGCCGTCAAACGCTGCTCGGCCTGCGACTTCAGGATCGGCGGCACCGCGAGCCATGCCAAGGCCCACAGCAGCAGCAATGCCGCAACACCCCAGGCCAACCAACGCAGGGCACGCGGCATGACGCGTGCAGGTATTGCTTCACTCATCACGTCGATGCTGCCTCACAAGTGATGCGCGGGCAAGCGTGTCTATGCAACGGCTGGCGCACAATCCTGCGCTTCGTCTTCGTGCGGGTCATTGGGTGAACGACATCTTTCAAAGCCTGGGTATCGAGCCATGGAAGCCTTTGCTGGTCGCGCTGTTGCTGCCGCCGGTGCCATTGCTGTTGCTGGTCCTGGTGGGCGCACGCTTGATTCCGTGGCGGCGCGCGCTCGGCTGGATGATGGTGCTGCTCGCGGTCATGGGACTGTGGCTCAGCGCCTGCGCTGGTTTTGGCGAGTGGATGGGACGCGTGATCCTGTCGCAGCCGCCGGCGCTGTCGGCCGAGCGCCTGGCCGAGTTGAAGAAGGCGGTGTCCGCGGGCAAGTCCGGCGTCGTCGTGTTGATTCTCGGCGGTGGGCGCCAGTCATTGGCACCCGAATACGGCGTTGCCAGCCTGTCCGAGGTGTCGCTGCAGCGCCTGCGCTACGGCGTGTGGCTGAGCCGCGAGACGGGTGCACCGATGATGTTCAGCGGCGGTCTGGGCCACGCCAGCGAGCCCGGCGCGACGGAGGCCGAGGTGGCGGCCGACATTGCACAGCGCGAATTCCTGCGGCCGCTGCGCTGGATCGAGGCTAGATCTCGCGACACCCGCGAGAACGCGCGCTACAGCGTGGCGATGCTGCACGACCTGGACGTGTCGCAAGTCGTGCTCGTCACCCACGGCTGGCACATGCCGCGCGCGCTGCGGGCGTTCAAGGAGGAGGCGGCGCACGAGAAGGCGAAGTGGGAGTTCGTGCCGGCGCCGATGGGCCTGAGCAAGTCGGTCGAGCATCCTGTGCTGCGCTGGATGCCGTCGCCGGAAGGCGTGCAGATCGTGCGCGCCGTGCTGCGCGAAAAGTTCGGCTGGTGGCTCGGCGCCTGAGTCGGAGTTCGAGTTTTTCAGGACCCACAAAAGACAAACCCCTCCACGCCGAAGCGTAGAGGGGCGGGTGGCCATTGCCACCGTTCGGGGCTCAGGAGGTAAGGGGTCCTGGGCTCCTTGGACGCAGAGACTGCGCCACTGGGTTGTGTCTGCATTGCAGACAACTGCATGGTGCTTCGTGGGCGTCGACGGCGCAATGCAATCAGCGCAATCGAAGTGGGGTCAGCGATAAGCAAAGCTGCCTTGACATCGAACTAGGCCCGCGGCGGTACGCGCATCACCGCATCGAATACCTTCTGCACCGAGCGGCGCACCTCGAGCGGCATGTCGATCGCGCGGCCCCATTCGCGTTGCGTTTCGCCCGGCCACTTGTGGGTGGCATCCAGACCCATCTTGCCGCCCAGGCCGCTCACCGGAGACGCGAAGTCGAGGTAGTCGATCGGCGTCTGAGCGACCAGCGTGGTATCGCGCACCGGATCGACGCGCGTCGTGATCGCCCACACGACGTCTTTCCAGTCGCGGATGTTCACGTCGTCGTCGGTGACGATGATGAACTTGGTGTACATGAACTGGCGCAGGAAGCTCCACAGGCCGAACATCACGCGCTTGGCATGGCCGGGGTAGGCTTTCTTGATCGACATCACGGCCAGCCGATAGCTGCAGCCTTCGGGCGGCAGATAGAAGTCCGTGATCTCCGGAAACTGCTTCTGCAGGATCGGCACGAAGACCTCGTTCAGCGCCTCGCCCAGGATCGCCGGTTCGTCCGGCGGCTTGCCGGTGTAGGTGGAGTGATAGATCGGATCGCGCCGGTGAGTGAGGCGGTCGATGCGAAACACAGGGAACCAGTCCTGCTCGTTGTAGTAGCCGGTGTGGTCGCCGAACGGGCCTTCGAGGGCGTGCAGCCAGCCGCCGCGCTCCATCAGCTCGACGCCGCTCTCGCTCAGGCCCGTGAAGCCGGGCGCGGCCGGTGGAATGTGGCCTTCGAGCACGAACTCGGCGCTGGCCGGCGCCTGCAATTTGAGTGCGCCTTCGCCCACTGCGGTGTCCACGACCTCGGTGCGGCCGCCGCGCAGGAGACCGGCAAACTGGTATTCGGACAAGGTGTCCGGCACCGGCGTCACCGCGCCGAGGATGGTCGCCGGATCGGCGCCGAGCGCCACGACCAAGGGGAAGGGCTGGCCTGGGTTGGTGAGCGCGAAGTCGCGAAAGTCGAGCGCGCCGCCGCGGTGGGCAAGCCAGCGCATGATGACTTCGCGCTTGCCGATGACCTGCTGGCGGTAGATGCCGAGGTTCTGGCGCGTGCGCGGTTTGTGCACCGTCTGCGGCCCGCGCGTGATGACCAGTCCCCAGGTGATCAGCGGCCCGGCGTCGCCCGGCCAACAGGTCTGGATCGGCAACTCGCCGAGGTCAACGTCGCTGTGTTCGCGCACCACGTCCTGGCAGGGGGCAGAGCGCACCCGATCGGGCTTCATGTCCCACAGCGCCTTGACCATCGACAGCAATCGGCCGGCGTCCTTGAGACCCTTGGGCGGCTCGGGCTCTTTGAGGCTGGCCAGGACGTGACCGATGTCGCGCAGCTCGGCCAGGCTGTCGGCGCCCATGCCCAGCGCCACGCGTCGAGTCGTACCGAACAAATTGAGCAGCGCTGGAATTTTGTAACCTACTGGATTGGTAACCAGTAGTGACGGCCCTCCAGCGCGGAGAATCTGGTCAGCGAGTGCTGTCATTTCGAGCCGCGCCGACAGGGGTTCGGCAATCCGCACGAGCTCCTGCTGCCGCTCGAGCTGAGCAGCGAAGTCACGCAGATCCTGATACATCATGCGATTCAGGTTTTTATTTTCAGTTTCTAAATACTTGACTGGTTATTAGGAGGCTTCCTAGAATCTTGCCGATCCGAGAATCAAGGGTTAACCCCATAACCACAAGAACAGACAGCAGGGCGCGCCACTGGCCGATGAGCCGCCCCCGCCGGATGAGCCGGACGATTATCACCGTCGAATCACTGGGCTCGCTGTTGGTGGGCGGCGTGGGCGGCGGCGTGAAAGGGATACCGTGACTGTGCTTCGACTCCTGCAAAGCGTTCGTGCCTCCAGCGCCGTCTTCGTGCGCGACGTTGGCGCCGGATTGCTCGAAGTCAGCCACAACGGCTTGGCGTTCGTCGGCTTGGCGGTCGTGGCCGCCGTCACCTTCGTAGCCAGCCAGCACGACCTGCGTCATTCGATCGAAACCGCGGCGCTGGACTGGCTCAAGGGGCGGCATGAGGCGCGCGCCGAAATCGAAGGCAACGTGCTGATCGCCCTGGCCGAGCCGACAGCCATCGCCCGCGCCACCGCGGCCGAGCCCAGAGAGTTGCCGCGGCAACAGGCCGCCGTGGCAACGTGGATCTCGCGTCGCTACAAGGTGGCGCCCGAGCCGGTGAGCCGCATCGTGCAGGAGGCGTGGCAGCTGGGCGAGCGCGCCAAGCTCGAACCGACGCTGATCCTGGCGGTGATGGCCGTGGAATCGAGCTTCAATCCGTTTGCGCAAAGCCAGGTCGGTGCGCAGGGCCTGATGCAGGTCATGACGCAGATTCACGACGACAAGTACCTGATCTTCGGTGGCAACCATGCGGCTTTCGATCCGCTGACCAATTTGCGCGTCGGCGTGCAGGTGCTCAAGGACAGCATCGCCCGGGCCGGCAGCGTCGAAGGCGGACTCAAATATTACGTTGGCGCGGCCAACCTGCCCGACGATGGCGGCTACGCGGCCAAGGTGCTCGGCGAGCAATCGCACTTGAAAAATGTGGTCGCCGGCAAGACCGTGGCGCTGACGGTGCCGCAAGTCGTTGCGCGTCCTGTGCAGCCACCCGCGACGCCCAAGGCCGACGCCGACGCTGAGTCGCCGAGCGGTCTCGGCGAGTCCACGCAGCGGGTCGCGCTGGCGCCTGCGCCGCAGCGCTAAACTCAGCGCCCTGCGCGACTGGCGATAACAGGCAGCCGGGGCACCGAGCCCGCTGCCCGAGGTGGGCCACCACCAGGAAGCGCAGGCGGGCTTGGCGGCTTGTCGCCGGGCATCGCTTCCCGCCGTTCGCCTGGGCAGCCCTCCGTTCGACCCATGCCCTGAATCCGTCGCTGCAGGCTGTCGTCGCTCGTGAAGGCTCGTCATCTCGATGAGGACTGCCGCCATGTTCGACAAAGCCCGCCACACCATCGCCACCGTGGACCCTGACCTGTGGACCGCGATCGAGGCCGAAAACCGCCGCCAGGAAGAGCATATCGAGCTGATCGCCAGCGAGAACTACACCTCGCCTGCAGTGATGGCGGCACAAGGCACGCAGTTGACCAACAAGTACGCCGAGGGCTACCCGGGCAAGCGCTACTACGGTGGCTGCGAGAACGTCGATGTTGTCGAACAGCTCGCCATCGATCGCTGCAAGCAGCTCTTCGGCGCCAGGCACGCCAACGTGCAGGCCAATTCGGGTTCGCAAGCCAACCAGGCCGTGTTCTTCGGCCTGCTGCAGCCGGGTGACACCATCATGGGCATGAGCCTGGCCGAAGGCGGCCACCTCACCCACGGCATGGCGCTCAACATGAGCGGCAAGTGGTTCAAGGTCGTCAGCTACGGGCTCGACGCCGACGAGGCCATCGACTACGCGGCGATGGAGCGCCTGGCGCACGAGGCCAAGCCCAAGCTCATCATCGCCGGCGCCTCGGCGTACAGCCTGAAGATCGACTTCGAGCGTTTTGCCAAGGTGGCCAAGGCGGTAGGAGCTCTTCTGATGGTGGATATGGCGCACTACGCCGGCCTGATTGCCGCGGGCGTGTATCCCAACCCGGTGCCGCATGCCGACGTCGTGACCTCGACCACGCACAAGAGCCTGCGCGGCCCGCGCGGCGGCATCGTTGTCATGAACGACGACGACATCGCCAAGAAGATCAACAGCGCGATCTTTCCCGGCATCCAGGGCGGCCCGCTGATGCACGTTATCGCCGGCAAGGCGGTGGCCTTCAAGGAGGCCTTGGAGCCGTCGTTCAAGGCCTACCAGCAGCAGGTGGTCACCAACGCCCGCGTGCTCGCTGAAACGCTGATTGCGCGCGGCCTGCGCATCGTCTCCGGGCGCACCGAAAGCCACGTCATGCTGGTCGATCTGCGGCCCAAGGGCCTGACCGGCAAGGAGGCCGAAGCGCTGCTCGGCCGTGCGCACATGACGTGCAACAAGAACGGCATCCCGAACGACCCGCAAAAGCCGATGGTCACCAGCGGCATCCGCCTCGGCTCACCTGCCATGACCACACGCGGCTTCAAGGATGAGCAAGCCAGGCAAACGGCGCACCTGATCGCCGACGTGCTCGACGCGCCGAACGACGAGAAGGTGATCGACGCCGTGCGCGCCAAGGTGGCGGCGCTGACGCGCGACTTCCCCGTGTACCGCTAGTCGAGGGCAGGGCCCTTGCGCTGCCCCTTCTGCACCCACGAAGAAACCCAGGTCGTCGAGACGCGCGAGTCCGACGAGGGCGACGTCATCCGGCGCCGCCGCCGTTGCACCCATTGCGACAAGCGCTTCACCACCTACGAGCGGCCCGAGATCGCGCTGCCGCAGGTGGTCAAGCGCGACAACACGCGTGCCGAGTTCGACGAGAACAAGCTGCGCGGCTCGATGATGCTGGCGCTGCGAAAGCGCCCGGTCAGCGTGGAGCAGGTCGAGGCCGCCGTCGAGCGCATCATGGACAAGCTGCTCACCGGCGGCGCCAAGGAGGTGGCTTCGACGCGCCTGGGTGAACTCGTCATGCGCGAGTTGAAGCGCATCGACAAGGTGGCCTACGTGCGTTTTGCGTCCGTCTACCGCAGCTTCGAAGACGTCGACGAATTTCGCCAGCTCATACGCGATATTTGAGCGCTGCGCACGCCGTCCCCCCCGAAGGGGGTCAGGTTTTTCCTCCCCCGTTTCCCCCTTTGGGGGGAAAGAACTCCTAGTTCGTGGTGCCTAAAGTTCTCCTCACACCAACCGGAGGAGAGATCGAAATGAGCATCACCAACAAGCCCTTCAACCAGCGCGGCGTGTCGTTGATCGAGTGCTGCATGACGCTGGCGATTGCCGGCATCCTGGCCGGCACGGCGCTGCCGTCGTTCAAGGACACGCTGGACAAGCGTTCTCTGGAAGGCCTGTCGTCGGAAGTGGGAACCGACCTGCGCTACGCGCGCAGCGAAGCGGTGGCGCGCAACAGCGGCGTTCGCGTCAGCTTCTATCAGGGTTGCTACGTAGTGCACACCGGCAGCCGCGCCGATTGCCAGTGCGACGGCCAGGGCCCCGCCGTCTGCACTGGCGACGCCGTGGCGCTGAAGACCGTCAACACCGCTGCCGCTCGCGGCGCGCAGGTCGTCGCCAACGTCTCCTCGCTGCGCTTCGACCCGACCAACGGCACCACCAGCCCCGCCGGCACCATCTGCACCGTGCCCGCCAGCGGCCGCGCGCTGCACCACGTGGTCAACATCATGGGCCGCGTGCGCACGTGTTCACCGGCCGTTGCCGGCGCGCCCTGCGCCCCCTGCTGACTGGGGGGTGCGGCAGCCAGCCGCGACGAACGGCCGGTGCGGCGCGATTGGCGGCGGCGGCCGGTAGGCGCGCAAAGCGTGAACAGTTTCACAATCGGCGCCATGGTTGCTGCTGTGTCCAAATGTCCCGACGCGCCGAGCAATTGGCGGCTTTACGCTGATCGAATTGATGATCGTGGTGGTCGTCGATCACCATACTGGCGGTGATCGCGCTGCCCTCGTTCCTGGAATCGGTGCGCAAGAGTCGACGTGCGGACGCCATCACCGAACTGAACAGAGTGGCCCAGGCGCAGGAGCGCTGGCGAGCCAACAATGCAAACTACAACAACGCGGACGTCAGTTCTGCGGCCACCGGCCTGCGGCTTGTCGCGGGAACGACGGTTGCCACGACCTACACCGTGCCCAGCGGCTACTACACCATTGCCATTGGGACAACGCTGTCCCCAGCGACGTACACAGCCACGGCAACGACAGCGGGCGCGCAAGCAAGCGACGCGAAGTGCACAACTCTCACGATGACCATGAATACCGGTGGCACAAACCCCGGCGTCGTTGCCTACACCTCTACCGGCACCGCAACGGCTAACCAGTGCTGGAACCGCTGATGACTCAACGAAGTCACCAGCGCGGCTTCACGATCATCGAATTGATGACGGTGATGGTGATTGCCGGTGTGTTGTTGATGATCGCATTGCCCTCCTTCAACGACATGCTGGCGCGCCGCCAGCTCGAGGGCCAGGCGAACGAGTTGGTAACCGACCTTTCTTACGCCAAAAGCGAGGCCGTGCAGCGCAACCGCAATGTGGCGGTGTTCACGGGTGGCGGCGGCACTTGCTACACGATCGCCATGTGGACCACTGGTACCGGCAGTTGCGACTGCACAGCGACGCCTCGCTGCTCAGGCGGTCCGGTCGAGCTCAAGACGGTCACCCTTGGCAACAGCGTTGCAGTCACCAACGGCGTGACCTTTGACTTCGAACCGGTGCGCGGTGGTTTGCAGCCGGCCATGGCGGCGAGTGCTGTCGTGTCACTGGGCTCGCGAAACTACTCGGTATCGGTCACGGCGTACGGCCGTGTCACGCCCTTCACGCAATAGCCGAACATTGGGAGCATCGCGCAGTGTCACCGAGGTTGTTCAGCAGATTGTCACGCACGCAGCGCGGCCTATCGATCATTGAGCTATTGGTCGGTGTGGCCGTGGGAATGTTCATCATCGGTGGCGCAATCAAGCTGTTCGTGGACATGTTCGGCAACAACCGCCGCCTGCTGCTCGAGACGCGCGTGAATCAGGATCTGCGCGCCGCTGCCGACATCATTGCGCGCGATGTGCGCCGCGCAGGCTACTGGCAGGGCGCTGCCTCCGGCCTCAACCCGGCGCCTGGTGCAGCGCCGACTCTCAATCCTTATGCTGCGTACGGCGCTGCCAGCACCGCGTCGGGAAGTATCGACTACGCCTATGACCGTGACGGCAACTCGACGGTTGATGCAGCCGAACAGGCCGGATTCCAACTCGCGGGGAACCAGATCAACATGATCATTGGCGGCGCGGCCCAACCGCTCACTGACCCTGGCACGGTACGCATCACCCGCTTCGAAATCCTGAATGCTGCGTCGGGTGTGCAATGGAGCGATCTGTGGCAGCACTGTCCTTGTGTTGCCATCGCAAGCGGCACTGCCGGCGCCTGCCCGAACATCAGTACGTCGGCAAGCCGCCCGCAGATGGGTGCGAGATGGGTAGACATCGTCATTGAAGGTGAGGCGGCAACAGCCTCTTCGGTCAGACGCCAGGTGGTCGAGTCGGTGCGTCTGCGCAACGGCCAAATGCGGGGCCAATGCCCCTGAGGACATGAACGTCATGCACCCAATCCATATTCATCCACGCCGTGCCCAGCGCGGTGCAGCGTCGTTGTTCGTGGCACTGATGCTGCTGCTAGGCGGCACGATCATCGCGTTCTTCGCCAACCGAAGCTTCATCTTCGAGCAGCGCACCTCGGCCAATCAATACCGGGCTACGAAGGCGTTCGAGCTCGCAGAAGCGGGTACGGAATGGGCGCTGGGCAAGCTGAACGAAAACTTGCCGCTGGCAGCCGGAACTTCCTGCGCGACTGGTGGCGCCGCCGCGGCAGCCACGTTCCGAATTCGTTTTGCCACGCCGCAGTCCGCCGGGGGGGCATGCACTGGCGTTGCGGGCTGCCTGGTTGCCAACACGGTCGCGGCGCCAGGTTGCCGAATCGACAATGCCGGTGTCGCGACGTGCGACTGTCCGACAGCCGCCAATGCCTCGCTCGGCGCTCCAGCGGCCGACGAGCAGGGTCGGTTCGCCGTGCGGTTCGCGCCCGTGGCTGGTGACGGGTCGGCAGTCGAGATCATCTCTCGCGGCTGCGTCAATACGGTCGGCAACACCGCATGCGATCCCACGAATCCCGCCGTCCAGTCCGACGCTAGCGCCACCGTGCGCCAGATCGTCAAGATCGTGCCGTCCGTGCCGTCCGGTCCGGCCGCAGCGCTGACCAGTGGAAGTGCAACTGTCACCGGCGGGAATATGACTGTCGTCAATAACGATCAGACGAGCAACGGCATCACCATTCACTCTGGAACGACGGTGAATATGACTGGCAGCACCAACGTGTATTCGTTGCCAGGCACTCCCGCGCGGGCGTCAATACTGGACAACGACCCGTCGCTAGCCGATCTGACCAACTCGAGCGAAGAAGCGTTCTTTGCCAACTACTTCGGGCAGACGCTCACCAACTACCGGGATGTTGATCCAGACGTCATTCGCGTCGGTCCCGCCGTTCCGGATCCAGCGAACCGCTGCAACAACACTAACGCGTGCAGTTCGATCGTGACCAACATCATAAACAGCGGAGTGCGCAATCCCCGCTTCTTCGTTTACGGTGACGTTTCGTTCAACGGCAGTACGCTGGGCTCGTCCGGCAACTCGATTGTGCTGGTTTCGAACGGCGACATAGAACTGCGTGGGGGCGTCATTTCCTACGGTCTGTTCTATGCAGCAACCGGTACAGCTGTTGAGAATTGGGATTTCAACGGCTCGGGCGGCGCAACGATCCATGGCGCCTTCATTTCGCGAGGCAACTTTGACAATGGGAGCGGCAACATGCGCTTGGTATACGACCCTTCGTTGTGGGGCGCCGCGGCGCCTCCGGTGGGCCGCTTGGTGCGTGTGCCCGGTTCGTGGCGCGACAAGCTCACCGACTATTGATTGACTGGAAGGCAATACATCATGGCCACCGCTCCCCGTTTGCATCGCGCGCGCAGCGTGCATCGCCAAGCCGGCTTTTCACTGATCGAAGCACTGATTGCACTGCTGGTCGTTTCCTTCGGCATGTTGGGCATTGCGTCCTTTCAATACACGCTGTCGCGGGCCTCGGACATTGCCAAGCAGCGAACGGAAGCGACGCGCATTGCGCAAAAGGAGATTGATCGGCTGCGTTCTTTTGCCCAGCGGCAGGCCGAGACGACGCCGACATA
Source organism: uncultured beta proteobacterium (assembly GCA_963706685.1). Taxonomy (GTDB): domain Bacteria; phylum Pseudomonadota; class Gammaproteobacteria; order Burkholderiales; family Burkholderiaceae_C; genus CADEEN01. The sequence continues at coordinate 490,538 of CAVPMY010000005.1, read as the reverse complement.
CTTGTTGACCTACGTCGAAGACTTGGTCAGTGCAGGTGCCACGCCGGTGGTGGGTGTGTCGACCAATACCACTTACAGCATGCAGCGCGTCGTCACCACGCCCGCTGGCGACAGGTTCCGCTGGATCAACGTCATCGTATCGTGGGCCGATCGCAACGGACAGAGCCATGACGTGCGGCTGGCCACTGCGATATCCGATGGCGATCCGTCGGATCTTGGTGTTCTCGGCGTGACTCGCCGTACTTCCTCGACACTGCGCCCGAAGAACCGCAGCATCAATGTCCCCTACCCAGCGGTCAACCTGGCTTCCTGTCCTGCCGGCTCAACCGGGTGCAGCGCCTTCGTGCCGCCACCCGGCAACGTCGCCTACGTGTTCGACAACGTCAACGGCAATGTGATCCAAAGCTGCACCTTGACGAACTATCCGATTTCGGCCCTCACGCGCAGCGGCACCACTGCTACGGCAACCGTTACCGGGCACCCGTTCACCACGGGTAGCTGGGTGACTGTCGCCGGCGTCAGCCCGGCCGGCTATAACGGCAGCTACCGGCTGGTGAGCGCAACCGCCAGCACATCGTTCACTTATGCGGTTGCCAACAATCTGACGACGCCGGCGACAGTGACAGGAGCCTCGGCAAGATGGGCATTGACCGAGGGCGTCGACATTACAGCCCTTGCAGGCGTCACTTGCACGACCTATTCGACGCCTTCCTATCTGCTGAGTGGTTACGTGCGTTTCTTGGCGGGCAACCCTTCGTTAAACAACCTCGTCAATACGACGGACCCCACGTTCGACTTGCTGTCTACCGGCCCGCTTACGATTACCACGTCTTCTGGTGCGGCGCCGTCGAGCTACACGTGCTTTGCCCAGCGACAGAAGGTGGTGGCTGCAAATAATAGCGCGCCGAATAGGAACATCTCAAGCTACTCGCGTGTCAACAATCTGGTCTCGATCACTGTTGCCGGCAATAGCAACCACGGCTTTACGCCAGGCATGGTGATCGCCGTGACCGGCACGAGCGATTACCTCTTGCAGGGTCGATTCGAGATCGCTTCTGTTGTTGGCAACACGCTGACCTACGTGGAAATCGGGCCCGACACCACGGCGACAGGAGGACGGGTCGAGTTGATCCAGCAACTCACATTGGCTGAAACCGACGTTGTTCCATCAGCCTACGGGAATCAACCGGTCTCCACCTTCGTGGCGTATACGTGCGTTGTTTCTCCTAGCACGACGGGCACGCCCCGCGAGTGGTGGGGCAGACTCGATCTCGTGCCGGAAACTTCCTCGGCAGGGGGCAGGGTTCCCTGGAGCACCTCGGCCTATACCGTTTGTCGTTACTCGGCGGACTACAACGGGAATGGCCTTTCGAACTCTGATCATCCTCTTCACTACCGTCAGGTCACGGGTGCGCTGGACAGCCAGAACTTCGTGGTCATTCCTTCAGGTAACACCTGTCTGACTGATACGGCGCCGACTTATGTAGGCAATCAAGCCGGTGACTTCGTCAACACGAACACGGTTGCCCATCAACCGACGTCGGCATTCAGCCCAACCGAACCGACCAATACGGCCACGCCGATCCTCATGCAGTGACCAAGCAAGCAGCGCTCCGCGCCGACGCGCGGGTGCTGGCCGCGCATGCCATCGGCCTGACCGAGCCCAACCCGCGCGTCGGCTGCGTCATCGTCGATGCCGACGGCAGCAGCATCGGCCAGCGGCGCACACGCAGCGCGCCGGCGAAGCCCACGCCGAGGTGATGGCGCTGCGCGACGCCGGCGACGGGCCGACGCCGCGCGGCGCCACCGCCTACGTCACCCTCGAACCCTGCTCGCACCACGGCCGCACGCCGCCGTGCTGCGATGCGCTGATCGAGGCCGGCATCGCCCGGGTCGTCGTCGCCATCGAAGACCCGAATCCGCTGGTCGCCGGCCAGGGCATCGCGCGCTTGCGCGCGGCCGGCATCGAGGTCGACGTCGTCGGCGGCGAGTGGCGGCGCGCCGTCGCGCGAGCTGAACATCGGCTTCTTCTCGCGCATGCAACGCGGCCGGCCGTGGGTGCGCATGAAGGTCGCGGCGTCGCTCGACGGCCGCACCGCGCTGGCCGACGGCACCAGCCAGTGGATCACCGGCGAGGCGGCGCGCGCCGACGGCCACGCCTGGCGCAAGCGCGCCGGCGCCGTGCTCACCGGCATCGGCACCGTGCGCGAAGACGACCCGCGGCTCGACGTGCGCCTCGTGCCCACCGAGCTGCAGCCGCTGCGTGTGGTCGTCGATTCGCGGCTCGAGATCGCCGCCGATCGGCGCGCATCCTCGCAGCCGCCCGGCAAGGCGCTGATCTACGCCACCCACGCCGATGAGGCGCGAATTGCGGCGCTGGCTTCAGACGCATGTGCCGAAGTCGCGGTGCTGCCCGCCGATGCCAACGGCAAGATCGACCTCGCCGCGATGCTGGCGGACCTGGCGCGCCGCGAGCATCAACGAACTGCACGTCGAGGCCGGCGAGAAGCTCAATGCCTCGCTGCTGCGCGCCGGCCTGGTCGACGAGTTGCTCGTGTACATGGCGCCGCGGCTGATGGGCGAGGGCCGCGGCATCGCCGCGCTCGGTGCGCTCGGCAGCGCTGGCCGAGAGCCTGGACTTCGAGTTCGTCGATGTCGAGCGCGTCGGCGCCGATCTGCGCCTGCGTCTGCGGCCCCCCGGGCGCGCCGCGTTCTGAGCCTGCAGGGCACGAACAGACTGGCGCCTCCGATTTCCAGGGCAACTCGCCGAAGCGGGCAACGCGTGCGATGTCATAATTGACATCATGAAGGCTGAGCTCATCACTCGCTTCAAGGACGTTACGCCCGACGGCGGCGTGATTGAGCTGGTGGTCTGGCGAGTGCCGAAGCGGGTGCCGCCGAGCACGCACGACTACAAGTACCGTGCTGCATACGTGGTGAGCGGCGTGCGGGCGGTGGGCTTCGACAACGAGCGCGGCAAGGGCGATCATTGCCACATTGCAGGCCTCGAGCGACCCTATGCCTTCACGACAGTAGAGCAACTGGTGGAAGATTTCATCGCTGCGGTGGCCGCAGCGCGGGAGCAGACATGAAGGACCGCATCCTCACCATCACCTTGCAGCCCGACTGGAAGGCCGCATTGCGCGCAGCCGGCCGTCGCGCGCGGTCGCGCAGCTACCAGGGCGAAGTGCTCAACTTCGAGAGTGCGGGCGCCTTCTTCGGCCACCTCAGCGAGCGCCGATGGGCGTTGGTGCATGCGCTGCAGGGCCAAGGCGAGATGGCCGTGCGCGAGTTGGCCCGACGCGTCGGAAGGGACATGCGACGTGTTCATGATGATGTTCAGGCACTGGCCGAGATCGGTTTGGTAGAGCGCTCTGCCAGTGGCGGCGTCGTCTGCCCGTTCGGCGCAGTTCACATTGACATGGAGATCCGCGCAGCGGCGTGAGCGTGCCGCCGGCGCGAGCGCGCCACCTACAATCCGCGCCCTATGTCGATTTCCCCGATCCCTGAACTGGTGGCCGAGCTGGCGGCCGGGCGCATGGTCGTGCTGGTCGACGAAGAAGACCGCGAGAACGAGGGCGATCTGGTGTTGGCCGCCGAGCATGTCACGCCCGCGGCCATCAACTTCATGGCCAAGCATGGCCGCGGGCTGATCTGCCTGACGCTGACGCGCGAGCGCTGTGAACTGCTCAACCTGCCGATGATGGCGCGCCGCAACGGCACCAAGTTCGGCACCGCGTTCACCGTGTCGATCGAAGCGGCACAGGGCGTCACCACCGGCATCTCCGCGGCCGACCGCGCGCGCACGGTGCAAGCCGCGGTGGCGCGCGATGCCAGGCCGCAGGACATCGTGCAGCCCGGCCACATCTTCCCGATCCAGGCCCAGGACGGCGGCGTGCTGATGCGCGCCGGGCACACCGAAGCCGGCTGCGACCTGGCCGCCATGGCCGGGCTCACGCCGGCGGCGGTGATCTGCGAGGTGATGAAGGACGACGGCACGATGGCGCGCCTGGCCGACCTCGAAGCGTTCGCCGGCGAACACGGCCTGAAGATCGGCACCATCGCTGCGCTGATCCAGCACCGCAGCCACACCGAGACGCTGATCGAGCCGCTGGGCACACGCGAGCTGCGTACCTTGCAGGGCATCTTTCGCTGCACCGCATTCCGTGACCGCATTGCCGGCGGCGTGCACCTCGGCCTGGCCGTTGGTGAGTGGGGTGAGAACGACGAAGTGCCGGTGCGTGTGCACGAGCCGCTGTCGGTGATGGACCTGCTCGACGTGCAGGGCAGTGCGCATTCGTGGCCCTTGCCGGCCGCGCTGGCCGCCTTGCAGCAGCAGGGCCGCGGTGTCGCCGTGCTGCTCAACGCCGGCACCGACGCCCAGGCGCTGGTCGGCCAGGTCGTGCCGGGCGCCGCTTCCACGCGCGCGCCGGAGCGCAACATGGACTTGCGCACCTACGGTGTCGGCGCGCAGATCCTGCGCCACCTCGGCGTGCAACGCATGAAGCTGCTCGGCCACCCGCGCCGCATGCCCAGCATGACCGGCTACGGCCTCGAAGTCACCGGCTGGGTGGCTCCGCCTTCGAAGGGATAAACCACCATGCAAGAAGCCAACACCGCAACGCCGGCCAAGGAACTCGACGGCGAGGGCCTGCACATCGGCATCGTCCGCGCCCGTTTCAACAACGCCATCACGCTCAAGCTCGAACAGGCGTGCCTGGCCGAGCTGGCCGTGCTCGGGGTCGCCGCCAAGCACATCAAGCGCGTCGACGTGCCCGGTGCCCTCGAAGTGCCGCTGGCGCTCAAGGTCATGGCCGACAGCGACGAGTTCGACGCGCTGGTCGCGCTCGGCTGCGTCATCCGCGGCGAGACCTATCACTTCGAGCTTGTCGCCAACGAGAGCGGCGCCGGCGTGACGCGCGTCGCGCTCGACCACCAGGTGCCGGTGGCCAATGCCATCCTGACGGTGGACAACGAGGCCCAGGCCTGGGCGCGCGCCGACGACAAGGGCCGCGATGCCGCGCGCGTGGCCATCGAGATGGCCAATCTGCTCGAGGATCTGTGAACGCCGGGCGGGCCCAGCGCCGGGCCGCTCCCAAGCGGGCCCGCATCCCCCCGGGGGATCGACCGACGTATCCGTCGGACGAGGGGCGGTCATGACACTGAAGAGGCCGACCGCTGCAAAGTCCCAGCGCCGCCGCTCGCGCGAGTTGGCGTTGCAGGGCCTGTACCAGTGGTTGATTGCCGGCGGCGAGGCCAGCGTGATCGACGCGCAACTGCGCGAGCACGAGGGTTATGCCAAGTGCGACAGCGTGCACTTCGATGCCTTGCTGCGCGGCTCGATCGAAACGGCCGCGGTGATCGACGCCGCGCTGGCCAGACATGTCGATCGCAAGACCACGGCGCTGTCGCCGGTCGAACATGGCGTGCTGATGATCGGCGCCTACGAGCTCGCGCATTGCCTGGACATTCCGTACAAGGTCGTCATCAACGAAGCGGTCGAGCTCGCCAAGGCTTTCGGCGGCACCGACGGCCACAAGTACGTCAACGGCGTGCTCGACAAGGTGGCGGCCGACCTGCGGCCCGACGAAGTGAAGGCTGCACGCGGTTGAGGTGCGCATGATCAGAACCGCCTCGCGGCTCGACCACATCGAGCCCTTCTACGTCATGGAGTGCGCCAAGGCCGCGCAGGAGATCGCTCGCGGCCCGCTGTGCGACCCGGCGCACGGCGGCCGGCCGATGATCTACCTGAACATCGGCGAGCCCGATTTCACCGCGGCGCCGCTGGTCGTCGAGGCCGCGGCGCGCTGCATGTCGCAAGGCCGCACGCAGTACACGCAGGCCACGGGTCTGCCGGCGCTGCGCGAAGACATCGCGCGCTGGTATGCGCTGCACTTTGGCCTGACGATCGCGCCCGAGCGCATCGTCATCACGGCCGGCGCGTCCGCGGCGTTGCAACTCGTCACCGCGGCCCTCGTCGATCAAGGCGACGAGGTGCTGCTGCCCGACCCGAGCTACCCGTGCAACCGCCACTTCGTCGCTGCGGCCGGCGGCCGCGCGGTGCTGCTGCCGGCGGGGCCCGAGCACCGCTACCAGCTCGACGCGCAGGCCGTGTGCAAGGCCTGGGGCGCGCACACGCGCGGCGTGCTGCTGGCCTCGCCGTCCAACCCCACCGGCACCTCGATCGAACGCGACGAGATGCGGCGCATCGTCGAGGCGGTGCGCGAGCGCGGCGGTTTCACGCTGGTCGACGAGATCTACCTCGGCCTGTCGTATGACGAAGCGTTCGGCCACAGTGCGCTCGAACATGGTGACGACGTGATCGCCATCAACAGCTTCTCCAAATACTTCGGCATGACGGGCTGGCGCCTGGGCTGGCTGGTGCTGCCGCCGGCGCTCGTGCCTGCGGTCGAGAAGCTGGCGCAAAACCTCTACATCTGCGCCTCGTCGATCGCGCAGCACGCGGCGCGCGCCTGCTTCGAGCCGGCGTCGCTGTCCGAGTACGAGCGCCGCCGCGCGGCATTCCGCGAGCGGCGCAACTTCATCGTGCCGGCGCTGGAAAAGATGGGCTTGCCGGTCCCGGTGATGCCCGACGGCGCCTTCTATGCCTATGCCGATGTCAGCCAGCACGCCGACCCGCACAACGGCGGCAGCTGGGATCTCTGTTTCGATCTGATGCGTCGTGCCCAGGTGGCGCTGACGCCGGGCCGCGACTTCGGTCCGGCCGCCGGCGAGCGCCATTTGCGGCTGTCCTTTGCCAGTTCGATGCCGCAACTGCAGGACGCCGCGCAGCGTCTCGAACAGGCCTTGCGCGCCGGCTGACAGCGGGCCGATCCGTGCGCTATTGCGCACTCCGGCGCGCCGTCGGCAACAAGGCGTTAAGGCCGGGCCGATTAGCGCGTGGTGTGCGGTATTTCTGCCAGTCGATGCGCGATGCGGCCGATAAGCTGCCGTCTCGTCATGTCGCCCTCCCTGCCTCAATCCGCCGAAAACGCCGAGCCGCTGGCCGCCGACAACGACGCCAGCTTTGCCGCCACCGTGGTCGAAGAACTCTTCATCGACGCCGAAGAGAGCGACAGCCTGCCGGCCGTCGAGACCGGCGACGACGCGCTGCAGTTGCTGCCGACGCTGGTGCACGTCGGCCGCTACATGCTCAAGCACCAGTTGGGCAGCGGCGGCCTGGGCGCCGTGTACGCCGCGCTCGATCCGCTGCTGTCGCGGGGCATCGCGGTCAAGATGCTGCGCGTCGCCGACCACGACGCCGCCGAGCGCGCCGTGCTCGAGTCGCAGTTGCTTGCCGAAGCGCGTGCAGCCGCCGGCCTGGCCCATCCCAACATCGTCACGACGTACGACGCCGGCCTGGCGCCCGAAGGCGTCTACATCGCCATGGAGCGGCTGCGCGGCAAGGACGTGCGCCAGTTGCTTGCCGACGGCTGGCGGCCCGACGCCGTGCAGGCCGCGCGCATCGCCAAGCGCCTGGCCGATGCGCTGGCCTATGCCCATGACAGGGGCGTGGTCCATTGCGACATCAAGCCGGCCAACGTCTTCATGGTCGGCCCCACGCAGCCCAAGGTGCTCGACTTCGGCATCGCGCGCATCACGCGCCGCGGCGGCTCGCATCAGGACGAACAGGCCGGCGCCGACACTGACGCGGTCGACATCGACACCAGCTCGATGCCGGCCGTGCCGCCCGAACTCGGCTCGCCGTACTACGCCGCTCCGGAGCAATTGCGCGGCGACACCTTGGATGCACGCGCCGACGTCTACGGCGTCGGTGTGGTGATGTACGAGATGCTGACCGGCCAACGTGCCTTTGCCGGCGCCAACCTCGACGACATCCGGCACGCCGTGCTCCACGGCCAGCTGCCGTCGGTGCATGCGCTCAATCCGAAGGTCAACAGCGTGCTGTCGGACATCGTCGCGCGTGCCATGGCGCGCCAGCCCGGCGAGCGCTATCGCTCGGCGCGCCATCTTGCGCGCGCGCTGCGCACCTGGATCAGCGACGAGACCAACGGCCTGGCGCACAAACCGGTAACTCGCGTCTGGCGCCGTGTCGGCGGCTGGGCCTGGACCGCGGGCGGCACGCTGGCCGTCGGTTTCATCGTCGCCGTGTGGCAGCTCAAGCCGCACGATGCAGCGGCGCCGCCGCCGGTGGCCAGCGTGGCCGGCAGCAACGATGTCGCGGCGCCTGTCGCGGCGGCAGCGACGCCATCGGCCACACCCACTGCGGTTGCCGCCGTCGAGACCGCGTCACCGCTGGCTGCGGCCTCCGAACCCGTGGCGGTGGCCAAACCGCCGGCCGGGGCCAGCCGCGTCGCCAGGAATAGCAAACCTGTCGCCACGGCGAAAACCCCAGAGCCCGCCGCCGCCATGCCCGCGCCGGTGGCCGCACCCGACCCCGGTCTGGTGAAACTGGCCGTAACACCCTGGGGGCAGGTCGAGGTCGACGGCCGCGCCATGGGCACCACGCCGCCGCTGACGCGCCTGACATTGCCCGCCGGCCCGCACCAGATCGTCGTGCGCAACGGCGACTTCCCCGCCCACAGCGTCAGCGTCACCGTCAGCGAAGACGAGCCGGTGACGCTGCGCCATCGCTTCGAATAGCCAATCCGATGAACCTACCGATGACATCCCTGCTGCGCGGCACCGCCGCTGCCGCGCTCGTGGCCCTCACGGCCGGCTGCGCCCAGCAAGGACTGACCGAGATCATGCAGCGGCCCGCCGAGCGCGCGCTGCTGACGGGCCTGCGGGCCTACGAGGATGGCCAATACGCCGAGGCCGAGCGCGCACTGCAAGAATCACTCAAGTCCGGCCTGGTCAGCGTCCGCGACCGCGCCAATGCACTCAAGCACCTGGCCTTCATCTACTGCACCAGCCAGCGCGCGCCGGCGTGCGAAGCGGCCTTCCGCGAGGCCCGCCACGCCGACCCCGGCTTCGACCTCAGCCGCGCCGAAAGCGGGCATCCGCAATGGGGTCCGGTGTACAAGAAAGTGGTCGCGGCACTCTGATATCGGCCGCCGCCGGCGGCTGACATGCCACGGCGATAATGTCGCCGCATGAGTGAGCCATTCGCACACCCTGTGCGTGTCTACTGGGAAGACACCGACGCCGGCGGCGTCGTCTTCTACGCCAACTACCTGAAGTTCTTCGAGCGCGCCCGCACCGAGTGGCTGCGCGCGGCCGGCTTTGCGCAGGAGCAATTGCGCAGCGAACTCGGGCTGATGTTCGTCGTCAGCGAAACGACGGTTCGCTACCACCGCCCGGCGCGGCTCGACGACGAGCTGCGCATCAGCGTCGAGCCCGCGCCACCGCGCCATGCCACACTGACTCTGCAGCAGGCGGCGACGCGAGGCGAGACGCGCCTGGTCGACAGCCGCATCACCATCGCTTGCGTCGACGCGGCAACTTTGCGTCCACGCCGGATTCCCAAACCCGTCATCGAAGCGCTATTTGCATGAACCAACAAGACATGTCGATCATCTCGCTGGTGGTGCATGCCAGCTTCGTCGTCCAGCTGGTGATCGCCGGGCTGCTCGTCGTCTCGCTGATCAGCTGGACGCTGATCTTCGGCAAGCTCATCGGCCTGAAGCAGGTGCGTTCGGGCAACGACGAGTTCGAGCGCGAGTTCTGGGCCGGACGCCATCTCGGCGAGCTCTACCAGGCGGCCACCAACAAGCCGGCGAGCCAGAGGACCGCGCCGATGGAGCGCATCTTCGCCTCGGGCATGCGCGAGTTCTTCAAGCTGCGCGAGAAGAAGCTCGACGCCGCGGTACAGCTCGACGGCGCTCGCCGCGCCATGCGCGCCAGCTTTCAGCGCGAACTCGACGTCATCGAAAGCCATTTGAGCTACCTCGGCTCGGTGGCCTCGGTAAGCCCCTACGTCGGCCTGTTCGGCACGGTGTGGGGCATCATGCATGCCTTCGTCGGCCTGTCGAACCTGCAGCAGGTGACGCTGGCCACGGTGGCGCCGGGCATTGCCGAAGCCCTGGTGGCCACGGCGATCGGCTTGTTCGCGGCCATCCCGGCGGTGATCGCCTACAACCGTTTTGCGCGCGACATCGACCGCATCGCCATCCAGCTGGAGACATTCATCGAGGAGTTTTCCAACATCCTGCAACGAAATGCCGGAGTGACATGACATGGCGCAGCCGATGCGAAGCGGGGGCCTGCGACGCCGACGTTCGATGAACGAGATCAACATGGTGCCGTTCATCGACGTCATGCTGGTGCTGCTGATCATCTTCATGGTCAGCGCGCCGCTGATCACGACCGGCGTGATCGATCTGCCGAGCGTGGGCAAGGCGAAAGCGCCGCCGACATCGGTGATCGAACTGGTCGTTGGAATCGACGAGCGGGTGCGCATCAGGATCGATGGCCAGACCGAGACGCAGTCGATCACGCTGCCCCAGCTCGCCGCGCGCGTCAAGCAGGCCCAGCGCGAACCGGACACGCCGGTGGTGATCTCGGCCGAGCGCAAGGTGCCTTACGAAGCCGTGGTCCGAGTGATGGACACCTTGCAGAAGGCAGGCGTGCAGCGCGTGGGCTTGACGGTCAAGCAGGGCAGCTGATGAGCGCTGCACGGCCGCTCCGAAAGCGCTCGCTCCCCAGGACCGCGAGGCGGGCCACATGTGGCCCCCGGGGGACAGCCCGCAGGGCGAAGGGGGTCGCATAGCCGTGGTGGAAGCGTCGAGTTTCGAGCATCGCCGGCCGCAGCGCCCGGAGGGCATGGGGCGCGGCGCCATGTTGGCGCTGCTGATCCATGTCGGCCTGCTGATCGCGCTGGCCTTCGGCGTCAACTGGCGGTCGAGCGAGCCCGTGGGCAACAGCGCCGAGTTGTGGGCCGCCGTGCCGGTGGCCGCCGCGCCGGCCGCCGTGACGCCACCACCGCCGCCGACGCCGACGCCGATGCCGCGACCGAAGCCGGAACCGAAGGTACTGCCGCCGCCGCCCCCAACCCCCAAGCCCGAGACGCGCGATGCCGACATCGCGATCGAAAAGGCGAAGGAGGCCGAGAAGCAGAAACGTGAGCTCGAAGAACGCGAGAAGGCCGAGAAGCTCGAACGCGAGCGCTTGGCCAAGCTCGAGCGAGAGAAGCTCGAGCGTGCAAAGGCCGAGAAGCTGGAAGCTGAAAAAATGGAGCGCGAGAAGGCCGAAAAGCTTGCGCGCGAAAAAGCCGAGAAGCTCGAACGCGAGAAGGCTGAAAAAGCCGCCAAGGCCGAAGCCGAGCGCGATGCCAAGCTGCGCGACGAGAACTTGAAGCGGATGCAGGGCTTGGCCGGCGCCACCGGCGCGCCGCAATCGACCGGCACCGCGATGCGCGAGGCCGGGCCGTCGGCCAACTACGCCGGCAAGATCGTGGCGCGCGTGCGGCCCAACATCGTGCTGACCGACAGCGTGCCGCCGACGCTGCGCGCGGTCGTCGAGGTGCGCGCCGCACCCGACGGCACGATCACGTCGCGGCGGCTGGTCAAGTCGAGCGGCAACGCAACCTGGGACGACGCCGTGCTGCGCGCGATCGACCGAACGAGCGAGCTGCCCAAGGACGACAACGGTCGCGTGCCGTCGTCCATCGAGATCGGCTTCACGCCGTCTTAGGCTTGGGCACGCGCCCCATCAGATAGAACTCGTCGTTCGGCCGCAGCGACAGCAGGTTGGCCATGCGGTTGGACAGGCCGAACAGGGCCGTGATGGCGCCGATGTCCCAGATGTCTTCGTCGCTGAAGCCATGCGGGCGCAGCGCGGCGAAGTCGTCCTCGGTGAGTTTGCCGCTGTCCTTGCACACCTTCAGCGCAAAGGCCAGCATCGCCCGCTGGCGATCGCTGATGTCGGCCTTGAGGTAATTGGTCGCCACCTGGTCGGCCAGCAGCGGCTGCTTGGCGTAGACGCGCAGCATCGCACCATGGGCGACCACGCAGTACAGGCAGTCGTTGGCTGCCGAGGTGGCGACGATGACCATCTCGCGCTCGGCCTTGGTCAGCGTGCCGCTGTCCTTGAGAAGCAGCGCATCGTGCCAGGCGAAGAAGGCCCGCGCTTCGTCGGGCCGGTGCGCGAAGGCGAGAAACACGTTGGGCACGAAGCCGGCCTTGGCCTGCACATCGAGGATGCGCTGGCGCAGGTCCTCGGGCAGGTCCTTCGATCTCGGGCACGGGCCAGCGGGAGATGGGCATGTTCATGGGGTTGTCTCCAAAGTGCATTGCGTGGGCCTGTACCTTGCCAAGGGAGTGCGGCGAAGCCGCTTCGGGGGTGGGCCATCTCAACTCCTGAATTGCATGGCGTGCAGCCGGGCGTAAAGACCACCGGCCGCCAGCAGTTGTGCATGGCGTGCCGTGCTCGACGATGCGGCCCTGGTCCATCGCCACCACGCGGTCGGCGTGTTCGATGGTCGACAAGCGGTGCGCGATGACGAGCGGTCGTGCGGCCCTTGCATCAGCCGTTCCAGCGCGTCCTGCACGGCGCGTTCGCTTTCGCTGTCGAGCGCCGAGGTGGCTTCGTCGAGGATCAGCACCGGCGCGTCCTTGTAGATGGCGCGCGCGATCGCCAGGCGCTGGCGCTGGCCGCCGGAGAGCTGGTTGCCGTTGTGGCCGATCGGGGTGTCGAGGCCCTGCGGCAGCGTCAGCACGAAGTCGAGCAGGTTGGCGCTGTGCAGCGCGGCGCGCACGCGGTCGGTGTCGATCTTGTCGTTCGACTCGTGGCCCAGGGCGACGTTGGCGGCGACCGTGTCGTTGAACAGCACCACGTCCTGGCTGACCAGCGCGAACTGGCGGCGCAGCGCATCGATGTGCCAATCGGGCAGCGGCACGCCGTCGAGCAGCACGCTGCCGCGCGTGGGCTCGAAGAAGCGCGGCAGCAGGTTGACCAGCGAGCTCTTGCCCGCACCGGACGGGCCGACCAGGGCCACGGTTTCGCCGGCCGCGATCGACAGCGAGACATCGGCGAGCGCCGGCGGCGCGTCGGGCTCTTCGCGGTAGCTCAGCGTCACGCCGCGCAGCTCGATGGCGCCGCTGGCGCGGCCGCCCTCGGGTTCGTGCGTGCCGCCGCGCTCCTCGGGCGCGCGCTCGATCAGGTCGACGCCGCGCTCCAACGCGCGCCATGCCGCGCGTCAGCGGCGCCATGCTGTCCGACAGGTGCTTCAGCGGCGCCACCAGCATCAGCATCGCGGTGACGAAGGCCGTGAACTCGCCGACCGTCATCAGCGGCGGGCCGCCGCCCTGGCCGCTCTGCCACAGCGCCAGCCACCACCACCGCCGACAGCGCCACCGCCGCGATCAGCTGCGTCAGCGGCGAGCTGGTCGCTGCCGCGGTGGCCGACTTGATCATCAGCCGGCGCAGCCAGCGGCTGTTCTTGGCGAAGCGCGCGCTCTGCGTGGTCCGGGCGCCGTGCAGGCGCACGATGCGCCAGGCCAGCACGTTTTCCTCGACCACATAGGCCAGCTCGTCGGTGGCCACCTGGTGGGCGCGCGTGAGCTTGTCCAGGCGCCGCGAGACGACGCGCATCACCAGCGCCACCGCGGGGGCGAGCAGCACGACGAACAGCGTCAGCTGCCAGTTCAGCCAGAGCAGGAGGCAACGAGAAAGGTCGATGGTCAGGCTGTCGCGCACGATGGTCAGCAGCGGTCTGCACGAGTTGCTGCGCACCGCTCTGCACTTCATAGACCACGATGTTGGTCAGCGATGCTGGTGTTGTGCTTGGCGTGAGCAGGACGGGAGCGGCGTTGAGCAGGCGATCGAACATCGCCTCGCGCAGCGTCAACACGCCGCGGTTGGCCGACCAGGCCAGCGAGTACTGGGCCACGAAGGCTGCCAGGCCGCGCAGCGCGAACAGGCCGATGATGGCCACCGGCACCATGCCACAGCGGGAAGCTGCGCGCCGGGCCGAAGCCGTCGTCGAGCAGGCGCTTCAGCAGCTGCGGGCACCAGCGGCTCGGTGGCCGCGGCGACGATGGCAGCGATGAATGCGGCGACGAAGCCCGCACGCGCCGTGCGGAAGTAGGGCGCGATGCGCGCGAGGCGTTGCAGCAGGGGTGGCTTGGGCATGGGCAGTGGCGGCGGCCGCGCCGCACGGCGTTCGGTGCCTGGGACACGGCCGGCTGCATTATCGCGGCGGCCGTTGCGAACGGCTTGCGATCCGCAGCCGTGCCTACAATGCCTGCGACGCATCGACTGCCTCTGATCGACGCACCGATCGCACCCCTCGAGCATGAAACCGACGACTTCACCCGCGCAGCCACTGGACGCCAGCTGTGCTTCGGCATCGCCGCGAGCCTCGGCGCCTGGCCGGCGGCGGCGCAGTTTCGTGTCGAGATCACGCGGTGTCGGCGCGACGCAGTTGCCGGTGGCGATTGCCAGCTTCCGCGACGAAGACAAGGCCGTCGCCGATCGCTCGGTGTCGGCAGCACATCGTGCGCGCCGACCTCGAGCGCAGCGGCAGTTCCGCAACGCTCGATCGCCGCGCTGCACGTGATCGACGAAACCTCGCAGCCCGGCGCATGGCCGAGTGGCGCGGCCGCGGCGCCGATGCGCTGGTCGGCGGGCTCGGTCGACGCCGCCTGGCCGACGGCCGCTTGGACGTGCGCTTCAAGCTGTGGGACGTGGTCAAGGGCCAGGACCTCGGCGGCCAGAGCATGGCCGTCGCCGCCGGCCGACCTGCGCCTGGCCGCGCACCGCGTCGCCGACTGCGATCTACGAACGCTGACCGGCGACAAGGGCGTGTTCTCGACGCGCATCGCCTATGTCACGCGGGCGGCGAACCGCTATCACGCTGCGCATCACCGACGCCGACGGCGAAGGCGGGCAGGTGGCGCTGACCAGCCCCGAGCCGATCATCTCGCCGGCCTGGTCGCCCGACGGCCGCGAGCTGGCCTATGTCTCCTTCGAATCGCAGAAGGCGGTGGTCTGGATGCAGGACGTGTCCAGCGGCCAGCGCCGCACGGTGGCCAACTTTCGCGGCAGCAACAGCGCGCCGGCCTGGTCGCCCGATGGCCGCCACGCTGGCGCTGACGCTGTCGCGCGACGGCGGCTCGCAGCTCTACCTGATGGCCGCGACGGCGGCGCGCCGAGGCGCCTGACGCAAAGCAGCGCCGATCGATACCGAAGCCGGCGTTCGCGCCCGACGGCACGCAGCATCTACTTCGTCAGCGACCGCGGCGGCGGCCCGCAGATCTATCGCATGCCTGCCGCCGGCGGCAACCCGAGCGCGTCACCTTCAACGGCGCTACAACATCAGCCCGGCGATCAGCCCCGACGGCAAGCACGCTGGCCTACATCTCGCGCAGGGCGGCGGCGGCTTTCGGCTGCATGTGCTGGACCTGGCCAGCGGAACGCTCCACGGCCCTGACCGACACCAACGACGACGAAAGCCCCAGCTTCGCGCCCAATGGCAAGCTGCATCATCTACGCCTCGAGCGCGCAGGGGCGCGACGTGCTGATGACCACCACACTCGACGGCCGCATCAAGGCGCGGCTGCTGTCCACCGGCGCCGACGTGCGCGAGCCGGTGTGGGGCCCGTTCAACCGCTGATAGCCGAGCTCAAGGAGATCATCCTGCAAACGACCAGACCTTCGCCCTGTCCGCATGCGCGTCGCCGCCATGTCTTGGCCGATGGCGGGCTGCGCCTCCAAGGTGCCGCTGAAAGACAACGACCGGCGTGCCGGTCGAGACCGCGCACGCCGCACGCCTGCGCGGGCGCGGGGCGGGCAGCGGCGGCGGCGCCGGCGCCGGCGCGGGCGCAGTCGCACGGTGGCCACCGTCGATGTCGGCAGGACGTGCCAGCCGCCAGCGGCACCGCGCGCTCGTCTATTTCGACTTCGACAGCTTCACCGTCAAGGACGAGTACCGCAGCGTCATCGAGACTGCATGCCAAGTCGCTGGCCGTGCCAACGCGCGCAAGCGCGTGATGATCGAAGGCCATACCGACGAGCGCGGCGGCCGCGAGTACAACCTGGCGCTCGGGCCAGAAGCGTGCCGAAGCGGTGCTCGCGCGCTGACGCTGCTGGGCGTGTCACGAGCGACCAGCTCGAAGCGGTGAGCTTCGGCAAGGAGCGCCCGGCCATGCAAGGCAGCGACGAGGCGGCCTGGGCGAAGAACCGCCGTGCCGAGATCAAGGACAGTTGACCAAGTGCTGCTGCGCATCCTGCCGATCGTGGTGGCAGCCGCTGCTGGCTGGCCAGCGGTTCGGCGCCAGGCCCAGCTGTTTCCCGACAACGAGGCGCGCAAGGCGATCCTCGAGCTGCGCGCCACCGACGAGCCAGGCCAAGAACGGCCGACTCTGGCAGCACAGAACGGCCAACAGGGAATTGAGCGAGCAGTTGCAGCAGATGCGAGCGCAGCCTGCTCGAACTGAACAGCCAGATCGAGCGGTGCGCGCCGAACTGGCCAAGCAGCGCGGCAGCCAACGAACAGCTGCACGCGCGACGTCGCCGAACTGCAGCGCAAGCAGAAGGACATTGCGCCAGGGCGTCGACGAGCGCATGCGCAAGCTCGAGCCGCAGAAGGTCAGCGTCGACGGCAAGGAGTTCCTCGCCGACCCGAGGAAAAGCGCCTGTTCGACGAGGCCTATGCGCTGATCCGCGCGCGGCGATTTCGCGGGCGCGGCGTCGGCGTTGCAGCAACTTCCTGCGGCGCTTCCCGCCAGCGGCTACGCCGACTCGGTGCGTTTCTGGCTCGGCAACGCGCTGTACGGCAAGCGCGAGCTACAGGAAGTCGATCGCGATGTTCCGCGCCTTCATCGGTAGCGCGCCCGACCACCCGCGCGTGCCCGAGGCGCTGCTGGCCATTGCCAACTGCCAGGCGAGATGAAGGACACCAAGGGCGCGCGCGCCACGCTGGACGACCTGATCAAGAAATACCCGCAAGTCCGAAGCCGCGCAAGCCGGCAAGGAACGGCTGGCGGCGTTGAAGTAGCGCCAACGCCCACGCGTCGTTCGCGGTCTCGGGCCGAGCGCGCAATGCCGCGCTCCTACAATTTCACCCATGCAAGAGATCGACATGGGGGCCATCACCTCGCAGGTGCTGTGGGCCGCGTTTGCGCTGGCCGTTGCCTTCGGCGCCATCGCGCAGCGCACGCACTTCTGCACCATGGGCGCCGTGGCCGACATCGTCAACATCGGCGACTGGTCGCGCATGCGCATGTGGGCTGCTGGCCATCGGCGTGGCCATGCTCGGCTTCAACGCGCATGGTCGGCGCTGGGCTGGGTCGAGGCCGGCAAGAGCCTCTATGCCGGGCCGCGGCTGATCTGGCTGTCCAACGCTGGTCGGCGGCCTGATGTTCGGCTTCGGCATGGTGCTGGCCTCGGGCTGCGGCAGCAAGACGCTGGTGCGCATCGGCGGCGGCAACCTGAAGTCGGTGGTCGTGTTCTGCGTGCTCGGCCTGGCGGCGTTCGCCACCCTGCAAGGGCATCACCGGCGTGGCCCGCGTGGCCACCGTGGACCGGGTGGCGCTCGAGCTCGCCAGCCGGGCCAGGACCTGCCGTCGCTGGCCGCCGCGCGCATTCGGCGTCGGCCAAGGCGCAGGCCGCGCTGGCGCTGGGCGCGCTTGCTCGGCGGCGGCGCTCGTGGCCTGGGCGCTGGTGCGCCGCCGAAGGCCGCAGCGGCGACGTGCTGCTCGGCGGGCTGGGCATCGGCGCCGTGATCGTCGGCATGTGGTGGGTGTCGGGCCGCCTGGGCTACGTGACGGAGGACCCGAAGACGCTGCAGGAGGCCTTCGTCGGCCACCAACTCGCAGCGCATGGAGTCGCTGTCGTTCGTCGCGCCGATCGCCTACACGATGGACTGGCTGATCTTCTTCAGCGACAAGAGCAAGCTGCTGACGCTGGGCATCGTCAGCACCGTCGGCGTGATCGTCGGCTCGGCGGCTGTGGCGCTGGCCACGCGCAGCTTTCCGCTGGGAGGGCTTTGCCAGCGCCGAAGACACCGCCAACCACCTGGTCGGTGCCGCGCTGATGGGCGTGGGCGGCGTCACGGCGATGGGCTGCACCATCGGCCAGGGCCTGTCGGGCGTGTCGACGCTGGCGCTGGGCAGCTTCATTGCGCTGGCCGGCATCATCGCCGGCGCGGTGCTCGCGCTGCGCTACCAGGTCTGGCGCATCGAGCGCAGCGTGAGCGCAGATCTGACCGCCGACCTCGAGCGCCGCTTCGGCGGCCTGCGGCGCCTGTACGGCGACGCGGGCTATGCGCCGCATGCGCGCAGCGCGCGTGGCCGTCGTCGGTCTGGGCGGCGTCGGCTCGTGGGCCGTCGGAGGCGCTGGCGCGCTGCGGCGTGGCCGAGCTGACGCTGATCGACCTCGACCACGTGGCCGAATCGAACATCAACCGCCAGGTGCAGGCGCTCGGCGCCACGCTCGGCCAGGCCAAGGTGCAGGCGCTGGCCGAGCGCATTGCCGACATCCACCCGGGCTGCGCTGTGCAGCGGCGTCGAGGACTTCGCCGAGCGCCGACAACTGGCCGGCGCTGCTGCCGCAGCCGGTCGATGCGCGTGATCGATGCCTGCGACCAGGTGCGCGCCAAGCAGGCGCTGGCGGCCTGGGCGCTGCAGCGCGAGCGCGTGGCCTTCGTCTGCGTCGGCGCCGCCGGCGGCAAGCAACTGGCGCAGGCAGGTCGAGGTCGACGACCTCGCCGCGAGCACGCACGACCCACTGCTGGCGTCGCTGCGCCAGCGCCTGCGCCAGCAGCGACGGCGCAGCGCGCAAGGGCGCCATCGGCGTGCGCTGCGTGTTCTCGCGCGAGAGCGGTGCGCGCGCCGCGCGGCGCCCGAAGGCGAGGGCAACGGCGAGAACAACCTCAACTGCCACGGCTACGGATCGAGCGTCACCGTCACGGCGACGTTCGGCCTGGCCGCGGCGGGCGACGTGATCCAGCAACTGCTGCCGCGCCCCGCTGAAAGGGCACGCCCGAAAACTTGCCTCTATAATGCGGCGCTCTGCGGACGGGTTGTTAGCTCAGTCGGTAGAGCAGCGGACTTTTAATCCGTTGGTCGCAGGTTCGAATCCTGCACAACCCACCACTCGACTCGCATCGAGCGGGTCCTTAGCTCAGTTGGTAGAGCAGCGGACTCTTAATCCGTTGGTCGAAGGTTCGAATCCTTCAGGGCCCACCAAAATCCCCTCGCAAATCAACAGGTTGCCGGGGGGTGTGTCACGCAATCCGTTGCACCACTTGGTGCTGTGACGGAATCGTGCCGCGCCGCGTCTTCGACTCGGCAAGCCACGCTTCGCCGTTGAGTGACGCCGGTGTCGCCTTGCTCGTCTTCGCCTCGTCGGGGTGGAGCCACGCGAGTTGCCGTTGGAGATCGGATCGAGCGCATGAGGGCGAGTGTCTTGAAGCGGCTGACCCTTCCCAGAAGCAGCAATGCCCTGCGTTGTGTTGCAAGGCATTCCGCGATGCCACTTTCGGCGGCATCCTCACATCACATGGTGGTGATGTCGGCCGGCATCCGGATGCCGGTTGTGGGGAGAGTGCTAGGGTGAGATTTCTCGATAGGTCAGCCCTCCATTTTTCGACGGTTCGATCACTTGCCGTTGTTAGTAAACGCCTTTCTGCTCGTCGCGTCAAGGCACCTTCCGGGGCAACAGTGTTCGCATGGGTGACCCCGTTTTCAGCAGCTCGGGTTGGATCATGAGGACGGCGCGGCAACCTTGCCGTGCCACGAGCCGCGGTCGGCTTGTCGAAGCGGTGGGTCAAGACGTGCCTGCTCCCACAGCGGCGCAGCCTGCACCACGTCGCCGACGATCAGGATCGCGGGGCTGGCGAGTTGCCGGTGTGCGAGGGTCGGGGCCAGCGTGGCCAGCGTGCACAACGCGTGGCGCTGCTGCGGCGTGTGCGCGGCGCTGACCGCGGCGGCCGGCGTGTCGGCGCACAGGCCGCCGCGCACGAGCGCATCGACGAGCCGCTCCACGCGCGATACGCCCATGTAGATCACCAGCGTCAGTCCGCTGCGGGCCAGTGCAGCCCAATCCGGCTCGTGTCCGCTGCCGTGGCCGGTGACCAGGGCCACACCCTGCGTGAATCGGCGGTCGGTGACCGGGATGCCGATGGCGGCGGGCGCGGCGATGCCTGCGGTCAGGCCGTTGATGACCTCGACGTCGATGCCGGCAGCGCGCAGCGCGGCGCACTCTTCGCCGCCGCGGCCGAAGACGAAAGGGTCGCCGCCCTTGAGGCGCACGACACGCTCGCCGCGCCGGGCTTCGGCGATCATCAGCTTTTCGATGAAGGCTTGTGGGGTTGAAGCGCAACCGCCGCGCTTGCCGACATTCACGATGCGCGCCGATGCGCGCACATAGCGCAGCACGCCCTCATTGACCAGGTCATCGACCAGCACGACCGTGGCGCGGCGCAGCGCGCGCACGGCCTTGAGCGTCAGCAGTTCGGGGTCGCCGGGGCCGGCGCCGACGAGGGTCACGGCATTCATGCGGCCTCTTCCCATCCGTGCGCGATGCGCTCGGCGAGTGCGGCAATGGCACTCGCCTGCGCCTCGATCGGCCCCGGCACCGCACCGGCGCCCGACAGGGCTTCGATGGTGAAGGCGGCCGTCGTCGCGGCATCGATGGCGGCCGGCAATTGCGGCACGCGCGCCAGCACGCCGCCCTGCGCGGCGACGCCGAGCGCGTCGATGCGCTTGCCGGCGACGAATGCTTCCATGCGCGGCGTGCGCCGCGCGTCGGCCACTGGCTCGCCTTCCGTGCCGCGCAGCAGCAGCGCATCGGCCTTCGACTCGGCGAGGAATTGCGCCAGACGAGACGGCGTACTCCGGGTGGGTGTGGTTGACGACGCGCAGATCGACCTGAGGCTGGGGCAACGCGAGCAGCTTGGCGATGGTGTGGCCGCAGTTGCGCAGCCCGACTTGCGTGCGTACGGCGAGCAGGCGCGCCAACGGCGGGCATAACGCTTCGGTGGCGACGAAGACGGGCAGGTGCACGGCGCAGGCCTGGTCGATGCGGCGGCGCCGCTCGGCGCCGCGACGATCGGCCAGCCCAGCGCCTCGAAGATCGCGTGGCTGGTGACGCGCAGCGGATCGTTGGGCGAGGCCATGCACGATCACCGACAGACCCTGCCGCGCCAACAGCCCGGCGAGCAGCGGCGTGAGGTTGGGCAGCCTGCGCGCGCCGTTGTACGAAGGCAACCAGATCACCGGCCGTGCGCTGGCACGGATCGCTGCGGCGATCGCTGGCGCGATCTGCGCCTGCGTTGCCGCCAGAAATCCCGTCAGCTCGGCCGCGCTCTCGCCCTTGATGCGCATGGCGATGGCGAAGGCGCCGAGCTGCAAGTCGTTGACGCGGCCCTCGAAGATCTGGCTCATCAGATCCTTGCGCCTGCGCGGCATCGAGCGAGCGCGCGCCCTGCTTGCCGCGGCCGATCTCCTTCAAGTAGGCGGTGATGCTCATGCAACGGCACTCTCGGCTTGCGCGTACTGCACCACCAGCGCCCGCAGCGCCGGCAAGCACGAGCCGCATTGCGTGCCGCATTGCAGGCGGCGCTGCAATTGCACCAGGCGTGCATCGGCATTGCCGCTGCAGGTGGCCAGGGCCTCGACGATCGTGTCGCGGCCGACATCGAAGCAGTTGCAGACCTGCGGCGCGCGTTGCGGCACGGCGCGCGGCGGGCTGGCGCGGCCACTCAGCAGGGCCTGGCCGAAAGCCCGCGCGGGCAGGCTGTCTTTGAGCAGCGTGAGCACCCAGCTCGCGGCGCTGGCATCGCCCGCGAGCATGAAGGCATCGAGCGTCGCGCCGCCGGCGCCGCGGGAATCGATGGCGGTGAGCCGCATGGCGCGGCGCTGGCCCTTGCGCGCATCGGCATAGCGCAAGACCTTGCTGCCGGCGATGGCCAGCAGGGCCTCGATCTCGCCCTGCAGCGCGTCGCTCGCCGGCTCCTGCGCGGCCGCGCGCAGCAGCACGCCGACCGTGCCGCGCGGCCCGGGCTCGTGGCCGAAGGGCACGCAATGCGCGTACGCGAAGCCGCACATCAGCGCGCGCAATCGCCGCTGCGCGGCCAGTGCATCGGCCTCGGGCAGCCACGCCGCGGCAACCAGGTGCCAGGGCAGCTCGGCCTGCAGCAGCTTGACGGCGGCGTGTTTCAGCTCAGGCTGCTTCGACTGCGGACAATAGTCGCTGGGCATCAGCGCATTCACGCCGGCCAGGGTCGCTCCCGCCGAGGCGCGGCCGGACAAGAATTCCTCGCCCCAATGCATCGCGATGAAAGCCTGTGAAGGTGCCACGTCGTCGCTGCCACGCACCGGCAACAGGATCGAGCCGCGCCGCGATGTCACATGCACCAGCGTGCCTTCGCTCCAGCCGCGGCGCGCCAATTCCTGCGGATGAATCTCGACGCAGGGTTCGGGCGCGTGGCCGAAGAGCCGCCCGAGCGTGCCGCTGCGGCTCATGCCGTGCCATTGATCGCGCAAGCGGCCGGTGTTCAGCGAGAACGGGTAGCGTGCGTCGCGCGGCTCGGCGACGCGGCGATACGCCGGCGCGGCGAAGCGCGCGCGGCCATCGGGCGTGGCGAAGCGGCCGTCTTCGTACAGGCGCGCGCGGCCCTGGTCTGCGCCTTCGGGGCAGGGCCATTGCTGCGGCGCGGATTCGAGGGCCGTGTATGAAAGGCCGGTGATATCGAGATCGCGCCCGCGCGTGCTTTCGCGGTGTTCGTTCCAGATCGACTCGGCATTCGTGTAGGGGAAGAGCGTGGCGGCGCGCCTGGCCGGCAAGCGCGCTTCGAGCTTGTGCGCGAAGTCGACCGCGATCGCCCAATCCGCGCGCGCATCGCCGGGCGCCGGCACGGCGGCTCGCACGCGGCTGATGCGCCGCTCGCTGTTGGTGACGGTGCCTTCCTTTTCGCCCCAGGTGCTGGCCGGCAACAACAGGTCGGCAAATGGCGCGGTCGCCGTCGTCGCAAAGGCTTCTTGCAGGACGACGAACTCGCAGCGCTGCAAGGCGCGGCGCACGGTGGCCTGATCGGGCATCGACTGCGCGGGGTTGGTGCAGGCGATCCACAGCGCCTTGATCGTGCCGTCGGCGGCGGCCTCGAACATCTCCACCGCCGTCTTGCCGGGGGTGGCCGGCACATCGTCGACGCCCCACAGCGCGGCGACTTCGGCGCGGTGCGCGGCGTTGGACAGATCGCGGTGCGCGCTGAGCAAGTTCGCCAGGCCGCCGACTTCGCGCCCGCCCATCGCATTCGGCTGCCCGGTGAGCGAAAACGGACCCGCGCCGGGCCGGCCGATCTGGCCGCTGGCCAGGTGAAGGTTGATCAACGCGGCATTCTTGTCGGTGCCGCTCGTGCTCTGGTTCAGGCCCTGGCAGTACAGCGAGAGCGTGGGCGTACGAACCTGCGCGTCACCCAACCGCGCGTCGCCGCCAAACCATCTTGCGGCCTGCACGATATCGGCTTCGTTCAGGCCGCAGGTTTCTGCCACGATCCTGGGCGTGTACTCGCGCACGCGGTCGCGCAGCGCCGCAAAGCCGCTGGTGTGCGCGGCGATATACGCGACATCGGTCAGACCCTCCCACAACAGCAGGTGCATCAATCCGTGGAAGAGCGCGACATCGGTGCCGGGCAGGAGTTGCAGATGCAGGTCGGCGGCGACAGCGGTTTCGGTGCGCCGTGGGTCGACGACGATCCACTTCTGCGCCGGATTGGCGCGCCGTGCGTCCTCCAGGCGGCGAAACAGGATCGGGTGCGCCCAAGCCATGTTCGAGCCGGCGATGAAAACGGTTTGCGCGAGCGCCAGGTCTTCATAACAACCCGGCGGCGCATCGCTGCCCAACGTGGACTTGTAGCCGGCCACTGCGCTGCTCATGCACAGGCGCGAATTGGTGTCGACGTTGTTGGTGCCGATGAGGCCCTTGCCGAGTTTGTTGAAGACGTAATAGTCCTCGGTCAGCAGTTGGCCCGACAGATAGAAGCCCACGGCGTCGGGGCCATGGGTGTTGACGATGTTGGCGAACTTGCCGGCCGCCAGGTCGAGCGCCGCGTCCCAGCCGATCGCCTGCAGGGTGCCGCCACGTTGCGCGCGCTGCATCGGCTGCAGCAGGCGCACCTGCTGCGTGACGTGCGCAGCCGCGGTCAAGTGCAAGGTGCTGCCCTTGCTGCACAGGCGGCCGAAGTTGGCCGGGTGGTCCGGGTCGCCGCGCACGCCGGTGATCTGCGCGCCCTCGCTTTCGATGATGACGCCGCAGCCGACACCGCAATAGCAGCAGGTGGACCTGGTTTCGCGCATGGCTCTAGCGGCGCCGTCGGCTGCGGAGCCCCCCGCTCGGCAGGGGGACGAGAGGGGGCTGCGCCATGTCACCGCAATGCGGATCGCGCGCCAGCGCGCATCCGCAGCCGACACCGCAACAGCAGCAGGTGGACCTGGCTTCTTTCACACCGTCGCGGGTACGAGGGACAAGGTGCGCAACTCTTCGGCATCGAGCAGCACTTGCTGGCCATCGAGCTTGACCGCGAAACGCTGCGTGCAACCGGCGTCGGGCGCCTTGGCGCAGCCGTCGGCCAGGCCGATGGTCCAGTTGTGCAGCGGGCAGGCCACGCTCTGGCCGAAGACGATGCCTTGGGAAAGCGGCCCGCCCTTGTGCGGGCAGCGGTCGAGCAGGGCGAAGACCTTGTTCTCGGCGTTGCGGAAGATGGCCACAGCGTGGCCTTCACGGCGGTTGACGCGACGCGCGCCGAGCAGCGGGATGTCGCCGACCAGGCAGATCGGAATCCAGTCGGCCATCACACGGCCCCCAGCGGTTCGAACTGCCGCACATCGAGCGCTGCCTTGTCGAAGTCGAACCAAGGGTCGGGCTCGCCGTCGAGGCTGAATTGCAAGCGCTCCCACAGGGCTTTGCGGCCGGCGGCATCGTCGAGCACCTTCTTCTTCACGTAGTCCAGGCCGACGCGGCCGACGTAATGCACCGTGCGCTCCAGGTACCAGCCTTCCTCGCGGTAGAGCTGCAAGAACGCACCGCTGTACTCCAGGACTTCGGCAGGGGTCTTCAGCTTGACCAGGAACTGCGCGACTTCGGTCTTGATGCCGCCGTTGCCGGCGACATAGATCTCCCAGCCCGAATCGACGCCGATGACGCCGACATCCTTGATCCCCGACTCGGCGCAGTTGCGCGGGCAGCCGCTCACCGCCAGCTTGACCTTGTGCGGCGCGTACATGCGCCACAGCGCGCGCTCCAGATCCTTGCCCATCTGCGTGCTGTCCTGCGTGCCGAAGCGGCACCACTCGCTGCCGACGCAGGTTTTCACCGTGCGCAGCGCCTTGGCATAGGCGTGGCCCGAGGGCATGCCGATGTCCTGCCAGACCGCGCGCAGGTCTTCCTTCTTCACGCCGAGCAGATCGATGCGCTGACCGCCGGTGACCTTGACCGTCGGGATCTTGTACTTGTCGACGGCATCGGCGATGCGGCGCAGTTCACTGGCCGTGGTTTCGCCGCCCCACATGCGCGGGATCACGCTGTAGCTGCCATCCTTCTGGATATTGGCGTGGCTGCGCTCGTTGATGAACCGGCTTTGCGGATCGTCCTTGGCCTCCTTGGGCCAGCTGCTGATCAGGTAGTAGTTGATCGCCGGCCGGCACGAGGAGCAGCCGTTGGGGGTGCGCCAGCCGAGCAACTTGTACACGCTGTCGATGGTCAGCAGCTTCTCGGCGCGGATCGCCTCGCGCGCTTCGGCGTGACTCGCATCGGTGCAGCCGCACATGGCCTTCTGGGTCGGCGCTTTGGAGTAATCGCCGCCCGCGGTGAACATCAACAACTGCTCGACCAGGCCGGTGCACGAACCGCAGCCGCCGCTGGCCTTGGTGTGCTTGCGCACCTCTTCGAGCGTGAACAGGCCCTTGTCCTTGATCGCCTTGCAGATGGCGCCTTTGCTCACGCCGTTGCAGCCGCAGACTTCATCGCTGTCGGCCATGCTCGCCGCGCGCGTATTGCCCTCGTGGCCGGTATCGCCGATGTTCGACTCGCCGAACATCAGCTTGTCACGGATGTCGGCGATCCTGCGGCCCTCACGCAGCAGCTTGAAATACCAACTGCCATCGACGGTATCGCCATACAGGCAGGCGCCGATCAGCTTGTCGTCCTTGATCACCAGCTTCTTGTAGACACCGCCGAAGGGGTCGCTCATCACGATCTCTTCGCAATCGGTACCGCCTGTGAAATCGCCCGCGCTGAACAAATCGATGCCGGTCACTTTCAACTTGGTGCTGGTCAGGCTGCCGCTGTAGCGCCCGATGCCGAACTCGGCCAGGTGCGTGGCGCAGACCTTGCCTTGCTCGAACAGCGGCGCCACCAGGCCATAGGCGATGCCGCGATGCGCCGCGCATTCGCCGACCGAATAGATGCGCGCATCGGTGGTCGTCTGCATGGTGTCGTTGACGACGATGCCGCGCTGGCAGTGCAGGCCGATCTTTTCGGCCAGCGTCGTGTTGGGCCGGATGCCCGCCGCCATCACCACCAGGTCGGCGGGAATCTCGCTGCCGTCCTTGAACTGCACCGCCATCACACGGCCGTCCTTGTCGGCAATCAGCGCCTGCGTCTGCGCGCCGATCAGGAACTTGAGGCCACGCTCTTCGAGCGACTTTTGCAGCAGATTGCCCGCCGTATCGTCGAGCTGGCGTTCCATCAGCCAGGGCATGATGTGCACGACCGTCACCTGCATGCCGCGCAGCATCAAGCCGTTGGCGGCTTCCAGGCCGAGCAGGCCGCCGCCGATGACGACGGCATGCTGGTATTTCGTCGCCGCATCGATCATCGCGTTGGTGTCCGCGATATCGCGGTAGGCGATCACGCCCCGCAAGTCCTTGCCCGGCACCGGCAGGATGAAGGGGTTGGAGCCGGTGGCGATCAATAGCCGGTCGTATTCGGCCTCGGTGCCGTCGCTGGCGATGACGACGCGCTTCCTGCGGTTCACATCGACAACCGTCTTGCCGGAGTGCAGCGTGATGGCGTGCTCGGCGTACCAGGCCAGCGGGTTGAGGATGATCTCGTCGATCGTCTGCTCGCCGGCCAACACGGGCGAGAGCAGGATGCGGTTGTAATTCGGGTGCGGCT
This sequence comes from uncultured beta proteobacterium, assembly GCA_963706685.1. Classification (GTDB taxonomy): domain Bacteria; phylum Pseudomonadota; class Gammaproteobacteria; order Burkholderiales; family Burkholderiaceae_C; genus CADEEN01. The sequence goes on along the minus strand of CAVPMY010000005.1, from coordinate 463,517 downwards.
CGGCGCCGAAGACGGTGATGTCGTAGAGCTCGGGGGCGATCTTCAGCAGCTCTTCGAGCGTGCGCACGCCGGCCATGCCGTTGCCGACCATCACCAGTTTCATTTTCTTCATGCTTCGGAACCGCGAATGGGATTGGTGCGGTAATTGCAAGCTCGGTGCCAACCCGCGAACCCGAAACCCGCGCAATCGTCGCTGCGGTGCACCGAACTGGGCTGCGCAGCAACCCAGGCTGGGGCATTGATGCCCGTTTGAGGAACATGAGCAACGGCGCCGCATGAGCTTTGATATCGACATCGGCCACGCCAGCGAGCGCGGCAGCGGCAGCGTGAACGAAGATTTCGCGGCCATGCTGCGGCCCGAACCCAGCGATGAGGCGATGGGCTGGATCGGCGCGCTGGCCGACGGTGTGTCGGCAGGCGGCTGCGGCCAGCTCGCCGCGCAGACCAGCGTGATGACCCTCGTGCACGACTACTACAGCGCGCCGCAAACCTGGGATACCACGGTGGTGCTGGACCGCCTGATCGGCGCGCAGAACGCCTGGCTCGCCGCGCACAACCGGCGCCGCGCCTGGGCCCGCGACAGCGGTACCGCACTGTGCGCGCTCACGGCCTTGGTGCTGCGCGGCCAGACCTATACCGTTGCCCATGCCGGCGACACGCGCGCCTGGCTGGTGCGCGATGGCACGCTGCGCCAACTGACGCAGGATCATGTGCTCGACCATCCCGATCTGCGCTCGCGCCTGACCCGCGCACTGGGACTCGATGACGCGATCCATCCCGAATTTCTGCAAGGCGAACTGCATCGCGGCGACATGCTGATCCTGACCAGTGACGGCGTGCACGCGGTGCTGACACGGCGGCGCATTGCCGAACTCGCGGCCAGCGAGGACGACGCGCAGCAGCTGTGCGCAACGCTGGTGCGCGAGGCGCGCGCGGCGAGCGCCGAGGACGACGCCACGGCGCTGGCGTTGCGGCTGCGCGGCCTGGCGCCGTTGCAGTATGGCGATCGACGCGGCGCAAGCCGGCGCCTGCCGATACCGCCGAGGATGAATGTCGGCGCTGTGCTCGACGGCTACACCGTGACCTCGCTGCTTGCCGACAACGGCGTGCATCTGCTCTACCAGGCGCGCGACAACGCCAGCCGCGAACTGGTGGCGATCAAGGCCCTGCATCCCAGCCGCGCTGCCGATGCCGAGGAACGCGAGATGCTGGCGCACGAGGCCTGGCTCGGTGCGCGCCTGACCGAGCGCTTCACGACGGCCGACGCCGGCGGCCTGGTGCGCGTGCGCGAAAGCCGCGAGGCCAGCGCCTTTTATGTCGTCTTCGATTGGCATGCCGGGCGCACGCTGGAGCAGCGCCTGGCGGCCGGCCAGCGCGGTACGGTGGCGGAAATCGTCAGCGCCGCCATCGCGCTCGCAAAAGCCCTCGGCCGCCTGCACCGCGCCGGCGTCGTGCACCGCGATATCAAACCCGCCAACCTGCACCTCGGCGACGACGGCCGATGGCGATTGCTCGACCTGGGTGCCGCGCTCTCCGGCCACGAACCCGAAGCGGTGCGCGTGCTGCATGCCGGCACGCCTAGCTACATGAACCCAGAACAGTGGGCCGACGAGCCGCGCGCCGCCGATGCCGCGAGCGACCTCTATGCCCTGGGCGTCACGCTCTACCGATGGCTCGGTGGCCGCCTGCCCTATGGCGAGATCGAACCCTACCAGCGGGCGCGATTTCGGCGCGACCCGGCGCCGCTGTCGCGCATGGCACCCGATGTCCCGATCTGGCTCGACCACCTGGTGCGCAAGGCGGTGGCGTTGGATCCGAGGCTGCGCTTCGAGACCGCCGAGGAAATGGTCCTGGCGCTGGAGCGCGGTGCCGCGCGCGTGCTCGCCGCACCGGCCGCCACGCCGCTGGCCCAGCGCAACCCGCTGCGACTGTGGCAAGCGGCACTGGTGCTCTCGCTGCTGCTCAATGCATTGCTGGTCGTGTGGCTGGTGTACCTGCCACGTTGAGACCGGCAACGTCCATCGGCCGCGCGCGGCCCCCACGCTCGGCCCAGGTCCGTGTCCAGCGGATCTGCATCTTGCGCATCACGCCGAGCATCACCAGGGCCAGCACAGCGAAGAGCACGAAGCCCCACAGGTAGCTGCCCAGGTATTGCTTGGACAGGCCCATGGCATTGGGCACCAGGCCACCGCCGAGCGCACCGACCTCGCCGATCATCGATCCGGCCACGGCGGTGCTCGTCGGCCAGCGCAGCGGCACGAGCTGGAACAGGGCGCCGTTGCCCGCGCCGAGTGCAGCGAAGCAGGCGATCAAGAGCAAGGTGGACAGCACGAGCGAGCCCGATGTCAGACCCACCAGCACCAGCGACAGGCTGCATGTCAGCAGCACGACAGTCAACGTATTCACGCCGCCCCAGCGGTCTGAAATCCAGCCGCCGACGACGCGCACTGCCGCGCCCATGAAGGCAGCCAGCATCGTCAGCTGTCCAGCCTGCACCTTGCTGACGCCGAACTGGTCGTGATAGTAGGTCGGCAAGAACGTGGTGAGTCCGATGAAGCCGCCGAAGGTCACGCCGTAGATCAAGCTGAAAGCCCAGCCGTCGCGCTCGTACAGACACGCCACGTGCTGGCGCAGGCCGGCGCGCTTGTCCACATCCGGCGGCTCCTTGGCGAAGAAGACCATCACTGCCATCGGCAAGAGCATCGCAACGGCGGCAACGCCGTAGACCGCCTGCCAGCCGAGCCACTGCGCCAGCGGCGGAGCCACCAGCACGCTGACCGCTGTGCCCACATTGCCGGCACCCACCAGGCCCATCGCCAGGCCCTTGTGCTGCGGGGGAAACCAGCCCGAGCCGAGTGACAACGCGACGCCGAAACTCGCGCCGGCGATGCCGAGCAATACGCCCATGGCGAGCAGATCGTTGAAGGATTGCACCTTGAAGAATCCGAACATCAGCGCCACGGCGATCAGCGCCATCTCGACGAGCGTGGCCTTCTTGCGTCCGATGTACTGCGAGAGCACACCGAGCGGAAAGCGCATCAGCGCGCCGGCGATGATCGGGATCGACAGCATCAAGCCCTTTTGCGCCGGCGACAGCGCCAAGGTCTCGCTGATGAAGGGCGCCATCGCACCGTTCATCACCCACACGCAGCAGGAAAACGCGAAGTAGAAAAAGGCCGAGAACAGCGTGGGCAGGTGGCCGGATTTCAGGAATGACGCAGAGGCTGGCATTGGCATCGAGTGAGTGGACCCGGGCAATGCATCCGCAATTCATGTGCCACCGCGAATGGCGCACTGGGTGCGCAAGACCAATCGCTGGCGGTGCGTATTGCGCCAACGCGGTGCGATGGCGGTCAGGCTTGGGGCGCTAAAACCACGCCGTCGGGTGCTCGCGCATTGGCCTGTGGAGCAGCTCAACCGAAGTGCTGTTCCACATCGATGGTCGATTGCTGTCCGACGCTGTCTGCGTGACTCGACAGCCATGCAGCGGCGCGCTCGCGACCCTGCTCGCGCAAGCGCTCCAGGAACGGTCCGTAGGCGAGCAGCTTGGTCTTGGTCTTGCGCAGACTGTCCAGGGCGCTGGTATCGATCATGTGGAAATGCGTGTTCTGCAGCCGCCGCTCGAGCCGGCCGCGCGCCAGGAAGCCCGGGCTCGCGTAGGCGGCGGCCTTGGCAAACATGCGCATCTCGCGCATGAAATGGGCACTGAACGCCAACTCGACGATGCGTGCATCGATCTCTTCCAGGGAATGCGGCGTGCCCTCATGCCTGAGCGGGCTGAGCAGCACCAACAGCACATCACGCGACTGGCAGTCGTAGAAGAGCGGGAATACGGCCGGATTGGCCGAGTAGCCACCGTCCCAGTAGGGCTCACCATCGATCTCCACCGCGTGGTGCAGCTTGGGCAGGCAGGCCGATGCGAGCAGCACCTCGACGCTGAGTTCGTGCTCGCGGAACACACGCAGCTTGCCGGTGTTGGCCTGCGTCGCGCCGACGAACAACTTGAACGGGCACGATGCGCGCAGGCGCTCGAAGTCGATCTGCTGCTGGAGCAGATCGCGCAACGGGTTCATGTCGAACGGATTGAGTTGCGATGGCGAGAAGTAGCTTGCCCAACTCGCCAGCAACTTGCCGGCGGGCGACAAATCGATCGCGTCGCCTTCGCGCTGGCTGACCATGCCGGAAGGCATTTGCTTGCCGATCACGGTCCAGAACGCTGCCAGAGCCTCCCGGGCGCCGTCGCGGCCGCCCTTCATCCAGCCATCGGCCAGCACCACTGCGTTCATCGCGCCGGCGCTGCTGCCACTCAGACCCTCGAAGTGAATGCGCGAATCTTCGAGCAGCGCGTCGAGCACGCCCCAGGTGAACGCGCCGTGCGCGCCGCCGCCCTGGAGCGCGAGGTTGAGCCGCGGCGGCGAGTGAAGGCCTCGCCACCACCTGGCGATCGTTCCGGGAGCCGGGGTGGCGGGATGGTTGGCCATTGTTGGGCGTGTGCCTGCGTCCTTCAGGACCACAAGCTGGACCATAACGGGCTGGCTGGAGCCTGAACATTGGGCGCAGCAACTATGACCTGTCGTGTGGTGTTTCAGCGTCGTCTCAGGCGTTGAATCGTCGTGGTGGGTGTTGGAACAGAGCGCGGCATGGCCGCCGCGAAGCAAGAGTCTGTGTTGAGGCGCATCGGGCGACCGTCAGAGCGTGCTGACACGCGTTGTGGGATGAGGCCGCCACCTCATCGGCGATGGCGCAGGCCTGTGTAGGCGCCATCCGACACCAGCTTCTGGCCGTGTCTTGCCAGCCTTGTGGGCTGTGCCAATCACGATCGGTCTTTGCATCTGCACCCTCGGAGCGCCACTTGGAAAATTCCCCCACATATCCGATGCAGCAACCACCGCCAGGCTGCGCTCGCATGAAGTACGCAGCTTCGTGTTTCGCCCTGTCCATTGCTGCGTCTGTGGGCGGATGCATGGACTACAGCCGGATTGCGCCTGACGCCGATACCGGCCGGCAGCCCAAGTTGGTCGAACCGGCCCCACCGATCGTGCCGACGGTCAATATCGCACCCGCGGCGGGTTGGCCCGAAGGCCGAGTGCCTGCGGCGGCCAAGGGTCTGACGGTGTCTGCATTTGCGCGCGAGCTGAACCATCCGCGATCGTTGTTCGTGCTGCCCAACGGCGACGTCCTGGTGGCTGAAACCAATGCCCCGCCCAGACCGCAGGACGGCCAGGGCGTGAAGGGCTGGGCGATGAAACTGGTGATGAAGTGGGCCGGTGCCGGGGTCAAGAGCGCCAACCGCATCACGCTGTTGCGCGACGCCGATGGTGACGGTGTGGCCGACATGCGCGAGACCTTTCTGGCCGACCTGAATTCGCCGTTCGGCATGGCCTTGGTCGGCAACAGCTTCTACGTTGCCAACACCGACGCCGTGCTCGAGTTCGCCTACACGCCGGGGCAGACCCGCATCACGTCGCCGGCGCGCACGGTGGCGGTCTTGCCGGCCGGGCCGATCAACCACCACTGGACCAAAGGGCTGCTCGCCAGTGCCGACAGCAGGCAGCTCTACGTCTCCGTCGGCTCGAACAGCAACATTGCCGAGCGCGGCATCGGCGTCGAGAGACAACGTGCGTCGATCCTGCAGATCGACCGAGCCAGCGGCGCAACGACGCTGTTCGCCGAGGGGCTGCGCAATCCCGTGGGCATGGCCTGGTCGTCGGACGGCCAGTTGTGGACGGTCGTCAACGAGCGCGACGAACTCGGCAGCGACCTGGTGCCGGACTACCTGACGTCCGTGATCGAGGGCGATTTCTACGGTTGGCCGTGGTGGTGGTACGGCACGCACCGCGATGCGCGCGTCGAGCCGCCGCCGCCACCGGGCGAGCGCCAGGTCAAGGTGCCGGCCTACGCGCTCGGCTCGCATGTCGCGCCGCTGGGATTGGCCGCGGCATCCGCATCAGCGCTGACAGCCATCCTCTCACCTGCCGTGCCGGATGACCGGGCCGACACGGCAGGCATGTTCATCGGTCTGCACGGTTCCTGGAACCGCCGCCCGTTGAATGGCTACAAGGTTGTCTGGGTGCCTTTCCAGCAGGGCAGGCCGGTCGGTGCAGCGCTGGATGTCCTGAGCGGCTTCGTCAGCCCGGACAACACGGCCTGGGGGCGCCCGGCCGGTGTGGCCGTCGACGCCAACGGTCGGCTGCTGGTGGCCGACGATGTCGGCAACAGCGTCTGGCAGGTCCGAGCAGAGCGTTGAACGCCACGCGCCGCCGCCAACCTTGCAAGCACTGGGCCTACGGCGCCACAGCACGCTGTCCGACTCACACGCCTGTGTGCGCTTTCTACAGTCAATCACGCTCGCCGCCGTGGCGATGCCAACTTCAAGGAGAGATCCCATGAACACTCATTTCACTGCGCTGCCCACTGGGCGCGCCCTGGCCGCGGCTTGCGCGCTCGCCCTGTGCGGCAGCGCCATGGCCGCACAGCACAGCGTTGCCAAGACGATCTCGCCGGCCGCCTACAGCCGTGCCGAGTCGGAGTTGAAGGATGTCTACAGGGCCGAACGCGAGGCCTGTTCCCAGCAGGCCGGCAATGCCAAGGACATCTGTGTCGAGACCGCCAAGGGTCACGAAAAGGTGGCGCTGGCGCACCTGCAATGGCAGCGCACCGGCAAGGCCGCCGACATGAGCAAGCTGCGCCAGGCGCGCTACGAGGCCCGCTACGAAATCGCCAAGGAGCATTGCGACGACAAGAACGGCAACGCCAAGGACGTCTGCATGCTCGAGGCCAAGGCGCAGCGCGACAAGGCCGAGGCCGCAGCCAAGACGGCCAAGGACATGGCCGAAGACCGTGAACAAGCACAGGACACCGCGATGAAGGCCGACTACAAGGTTGCGCGAGAAAAGTGCGACGCCTTGAGCGGCGATGCCAAGGACAGCTGCCAGGCCGCGGCACGTGCGCGCTACGGTCAGTGACGATGGCCCGCGTCAGCAAGCCGACCAGCAACGCCGCCCCCAAGTCGGGGCGAGCGTTGCCGCTGCCGCATGAACGTGAGCACCAGCGCGGCGCCGTCAACGCGGAGCCTGACCCGCTGATCGAGCAGGCCAAGAACGACCTCGATGCCGGTCTTGTCGACACCGATATGCGTGCCACGCCGGGGCTCGATGCCGAGCGCCGCGAGGCGCTCGTGCCCGCGCCTGCGACGAAGAAGCCGCGTTCGCGTCGACCATCGACGCCGCGGCGGTGAGCGGCGCCGAGCAAGTTCAGCAGCTGGCGTTACGGCGCTGCCAGGCCAACGGCCGATTGCTGTGACCCATCGGCCAGGGCGGACAGCGCGACCCGCGGCGGCGCGATCGGTGGGTCGCCGATCGGCGGCGGCGCCGGTGGCGGCTGCCTGACAGGCGGTGGTGCCGGCGGTTCGGGCACCGGCTGCGGCCGCGGTTGCGGCTGCTCGGGCTTGGGCGGGGTCATCGGCGGTGGCTGCGGATCCGCCGGCACGCTCGGCGCTGCCACGGGTGACAACAGTGCGGTGTCGTTCGGGCCGCGCGGCGCCCGACTGGGTTGATTGAACATTGAGGGCTCCTCGGTGATTCAACGGGGCGAGTCTTTGGTGGCGTCGCGATCAGTCGAAGTTCATCGCAACGAAATCCCAGTTCACCAGCTGGTCGATGAAGGTCTCGACATACTTTGGACGCAGGTTGCGGTAGTCGACGTAGTAGGCGTGTTCCCAGACGTCCACCGTCAGCAGCCCTTCGTCGCCGCTGCGCAATGGCGTGCCCGCGGCTTCCAGGTTGAGAATGGCAAGCGCGCCGTCGGCGCCCATGACCAGCCAGGTCCAGCCCGAGCCGAAGTTTGCAACAGCCGTCTTGATGAAGGCCTCGCGGAAAGCGCCGTGGCTGCCCCATTGGGCGTTGATGGCGCTGCGCAAGGCGCCCGTCGGCTGGCCCCCGCCACCCGGCGTCATGCACAGCCAGAAGAAGCTGTGGTTCCAGTGCTGGGCGGCGTTGTTGTAGATCTCTCCACTGGCGTTCCTGACGATGTCTTCGAGCGCCATCGATTCGAACTCGGTGCCTTGTTGCAGCATGTTGAGCTTGTCGACATAGGCCTTGTGGTGTTTGCCGTGATGAAGTTCGAGGGTTTCCTGGCTGCAATGGGGTGCAAGCGCGTCGGTTGCGTAGGGCAGTTCGGGCAGTTGATGGTTCATGTCGAGCGCGATGGAGTGGTTGGCGGTTCGCCCAACTTAAGGCTTGGCAGCGGCACCTGTCTGCGCCTGCATGCCGCATGCAGCGGTAGGCCTGCTCCTACACGGATGCGGGCTTGCTGCGATACTGAGCCGTGTCGACGCTCGCCTTGCAATCACACCGGGCTGCCGCTGTATGTCGCCGCATTGCATGACACGCTCCATGGCGCGCGCGGTGCGCTTTGTGGTGCAAGGGGTGGTGTCTGGCTCGATGCTCGCATCCGCCGCCTGTGCACAGCCGATCATGTTTCTGGGCGACCGCGACCTGGCGCCTTTCGAGTTCGTCGTCGGCGGCGTGCCGCGCGGCGCCAACGTCGATCTGGCGCAGGCCGTCGGCCGTGCGCTCGGCCGGCCGGTCGAGTTGCAGTTGCTCGACTGGGCCGAATCGCAGCAGCGCGTGCTCAGCGGCAGCGGCGACGCGCTGACGTTTTTCACCAGGACCCCGCAGCGGGAACAGACCCACGACTTCACGCAGCCGACGTTCCCGCTGGCGTTTGCATTGTTTGTCCGCGAGAGCGACCGCAACCGTCTACCAGGGTCGCTCGGTGAGCGAGATGGTCAACGGCCGCCGCATCGGTGTCACCGGCGCCGGTTTTCCCCGCGCATTCTTCGAGTCCAACCACCCGCAGGCGCAGACCGTGCCGGTCGACAACCTGTTCGACGGCATGCGGCGTCTGATCAATGGCGAGATCGACGCCTTCGGCGCGCCGCAATGGAGCGGCGAGTTCCTGCTCTCCGAGACGGGCATCACACGCGTCGTCGCGCTGCCGCCGTTTGTTGAGTTGACGGGCGCGATGGCGGTGCGCAAAGGCAATGCGGCGCTGCTCGGCGATCTGAATCGCGCGCTGACGCAACTCAAGGCCAGCGGCGAGCTCGGTCGCATCCAGGACCGATGGTCGAAGACGCGCGTGCAAGTGCTCTCCGAGCGCACGCTCTGGGTGATGGTGACGACGGCCGCCGTGGCGGCGACGGCCTTGGTGCTGATGGCGTGGGGCCTGGCCTGGAGCCGCAAGCAAAAACGCCGGCTGGAGCGCGTGATCGACGAGCGCCGCAGCGTCGAACGTGCATTGCTCGAGACCCAGCAGGCCCTGCAGGACGCTGACGCACGCAAGGACAGTTTCATCGCCATGCTCGGTCACGAACTGCGCAACCCGCTGGCTCCGATCAGCACCGCGGTGCACATGCTCGGCCGCAAGGGCGCCGATTCGAAGGAGGGCCAGTGGGCGCGCGAGGTCATCCGGCGCCAGGTCAAGCTGATGGCGCGGCTGATCGACGATCTGCTCGACGTGGCGCGGGTGACGAGCGGCAAACTGTCGCTGCAGCGCCAGCCGACCCTGCTTGCCGACGTCATCGGCGACGCGCTCGAAGTCAGCCGGCCGGTGATCGACGCCGCGGGTCACCAGTTGGAGATGTCCTTGCCCGAGGGCGATGTCTGGATCGACGCCGATCGTGCGCGCCTGACGCAGGTCGTGATGAACCTGCTCAACAACGCCGCCAAGTACACGCCCAAATCGTCTAGCGACGCGTCAAACGACGCTGCCCCACGCGGCGGCGGGCGCCTGCACCTGGCCGCAGCAGTCGACGGTACCGATCTGCGCATCAGCATGCGTGACAACGGCGTTGGCATCGCGGCCGAACAGTTGTCGCATCTGTTCGAAATGTTCTACCAGGAAGAACGCTCGAAGCAGCAGGCGGCGGGCGGCCTCGGCGTCGGGCTGTGGTTGACCAAGCAACTGGTCGAACTGCATGGCGGAACGATCGACGTGCAAAGTGCGGGCTTGAATCAGGGCTCGCAGTTCACCGTGCAACTGCCCCATGTGCTTGTCGATGCACCGGCAGCCGCGCCGGCACCAGCCGCGGCCACGCCGCATCAGGCCCTGAACACGCTGCGCGCGCTGGTGGCCGACGACAACGAGGACAGCGCCGAATCGGCCTCGCGGCTGCTGGCGTCGTTGGGCTGCAGCGTCGAGACGGCATTCGACGGCGAGCAGGCGTTGCAGTTGCTGCAGCGGATTCAGCCTCAGTTCGTCCTGCTCGACATCGCAATGCCCAAGCTGGACGGACTCGAGGTCTGCCGCCGAATGCGGCGCTTCGAGTGGGGCCGCAGCGCCATCGCCGTGGCGATGAGCGGCTGGGGCGGCGAGGCCGACAAGCAGGCCAGCCGTGACGCCGGCTTCGACGAGCACCTGACCAAACCGCTCGATCCGGACAGGGTGGCTGCATTGGTCGCGCAGCGCGAACGCCAGAGCCGAGCCTGAGGCGCGCCTACCGCCGACGGTCGTGCACGGCCCAGTCCTACAAGCGCCGAGGGGCATCGGACCGACATTGGCAGCGCCGCGGTGAAACGCGTGTCGGCGTTCGGCATGGGGCCGTCAGGCCAAGTCAGTTCAACCCCCTCTTGGAGATATCAATGAACTTCATCATCTGGATCGTTGTCGGTGGCCTGATCGGCTGGGTCGCCAGCATGATCATGAGGACCGACGCGCAGCAGGGCCTGTTCCTCAACGTCGTCGTCGGCATCGTCGGCGCCTTGCTTGCCGGCTGGATCATCTCGCCGTTGGTGGGCCTGCCCACCATCAACCAGGACGCGTTCAGCATCGGGGCGATGCTGGTGTCGTTGGTGGGGGCGATCATCCTGCTGGCCATCGTCAACCTGTTCCGGCGCGGCAGCGCACGCTGACCGGCGCCTTTCGGCCACCGACGCGCATCGCGCGTCGGTGGCCGGGTTGTTCAGGCCCTTTCAGCCGGGCCTTGCTCGCCGAGCAGACGGTCTACCAGCCCTTCGAGTTCTTCGAGCTCGAAGGGCTTGCGCACGAAGACGACCGCGTCGGTGTGGGTGAATTCAGCCCGCGACATGTCGTGCCCCGAGCAGATGATGACCGGACGCGAGGCATTGCTCGAGAGCGACGCACGTACCAGGTCCATGCCCGGCGCGCCGGGCAGGTTCAGATCGGTGATGACCAGGTCCACTGGCTCGCGTTCGAGAACGGCCAGCGCCTCGTCGACACGGCTGCAGCAGACGAAGCGTCGCGTCGGGCCTTCGAGCAACTCGGCCACCGACTCACGCACGTAGTCGTTGTCCTCGACAAAAAGTATGACCGCTTGCATGGACACGTGGCAGGCTTCGGCTGGAAGCGCATGGGATGGCTGTGCGCGCATGGTAGTGCAGTGACAGCGCAGACTGAGCGGCCCCAGCTAGACGCGATTGCCTGCCAGGGCACGCCAGCAGCCATCGACCAGGATTTCCAAGTGCCGGGCCGCCTGCGGCGAGTCCATGGACGCGCGAGGCTCGTCGGCCAGCAGCGCCTCGGCCTGCGACAGCAATGCCGCGCGCCGCGGCTGGTCGCCCAGGCAGCAGCGGCGAGGGATGACCAGGCCGACGGGGCGTGTGGCATCGCCTGTGACCACACGCGCGCTGACCACCACCGCTGCGGGCGTGGTGAACAGCAACTGCGCGTCGCAACAGTCGTCGGGCAGCGCAGCCGGGTGCTCCCGGACGGCGGCGGACATCACAACAACCCCGGATTGAGTTGCCACAGCCGCGCGTTGAGCGCCGCCGCAAACGTCACCCAGGCCAGCACCGGCAGCATCAGCAGCGCGCTGATCTTGCGCACGCGGGTGAAGGCCACCACCGTCAACAGCAATAGCAGCCACAAGACAGCGATCACCGCGAGCGACACGCCGCCGAGATGCCAAGCGAAGAAGGTCCACGGCCACAAGGCATTGGGGACCAGCGCTGCGGCGTACAGCCCCAACGCCAGGCGCGCACGCGGATGCGTTGCACGCAGGCGCCACACCATCACGGCAGCCGCCGCCATCAACGCATACAGCAGGCTCCACACCGGCCCGAACAGCGGCGCCGGCGGCGCCCAGTTCGGCTTGGCGAGCTGCGCGTAGAACTCCGCGGCCTGCGCCGATGCCAGCGTGCCGAGCGCCGCGGCGGCGACCGTCAGGCCGATCCACAGCGCGATCCCGGGCCCTGAGGCTGGCGCGGCGGCGCGGCCCTCGGGGCGCCAGACGTCGGCGCGGTAGTCCTGCAAGTGCTCGCCGCTGGTGGCGTCATCGGCGCGCGCCGCCGTTCGCAAGCGCACGTCATTGCCGTTGTCGCTGTGCCGTGGGGTTGCCGGCAGTGGCTGATGGTGGTCGGAGAGGATGTTCACGAGGATTTCCCTTCAGCCGCGGCGCGGGGCCGCGAACCCAACCATCGTGGTTCATCCAGGTCGGGATGCGTGTCGGTGCGGGCCGATGCAGCGTGTAGGACGCCTGGAAACGGAAACTACGCAGGCGCCACTGGCATCGTCGCCACGATCCGTGTGCCATTGCCGGGCGCACTGTCGACCCGCAATGAACCCTCGTAGGCCTCCAGGCGAATGCGCATCCCCAACAGGCCATGATGCCCCGCATTGACGTTGTCCGGATCGAAGCCGCGGCCGTCGTCGCGCACTGTCAAGCTGACGTCGCCGTCGGCGCTGCGCTGCAGGCTGACCCGGACCTCGCGCGCCTGGGCGTACTTGGCAATGTTGGTCAGCGACTCCTGCACCAAGCGGTACAGCGTCAGTTCGGCATCCTTGTTGGCCAACGGTACATCCTCGAGTTCGGCATGCACAGGAATGCCGATCATGGCCGAGGACTCGGCACACAGCGCTTCGAGCGCGACCTTCAAACCGAGCTGGTCCAGCGACGAGGGGCGCAGGTTCTCGATGATGCGGCGCTTCAGCGCGATGCCGTCGTTGAGCCGGCCCTCGATGCCGCTCGCACGGTCCAGCGCGTCCTGGGGCAGTTGCTGCACGCGGCGCAATCGCGCCAGTTCGAGCTTCATGGCCGTCAACAGGCCACCCATCTCGTCATGCAACTCGCGCGCCAGCCGGGCGCGCTCGTCTTCGCGCACTGTCACCAGATGCCTGGCCAGGTCTCGCAGCTCGGCGGTTCGCTCGCCGATCTCGCGCTCCAGGCGTTGGTTGTCCAGCGCGCGCTGCGCGTCGGAGCGGCGCAGCTGCCGCGCAAACAGATAGAACGTGAGCAGCGACAGCAGCAACAATGCGTGCACGGCGACGCGGCTGAACAGGAAGGCGTCGTACAGCGTGACCCTCGCATGTTGCTGGATGGCTGCGGCCTGGTCGAGCATGTCGTCGAACGCGTGCTTCAGTTCGGTGATGCCGATGCGGCTGACCTCGCCGCCGCCCTGTTGCGCTTCAGCGCTGCCGGCTGCAGGGGCCGCGTCAACCCAGGCACGCAGGCGCTGGGACTGCTCTTGCGTCTGGCTGCGCACGCCGTCAACGGCCACCACACCGTGCGGGTCCACCTTGGCGATCAATGCCAGGGCCTTGCGTTCCACTTGCGGCAGCTCGCTTGCCGCCTTTTCGAAGCGTTGCCGGTCGGCCGTGCTGCCGCTGGCCAGCAGCGCCCGTGCGGCGGCTTCCATCTCGGTCAGGATCTGCCGAGCCTTCGTGGTCTCGATGCGCGCGTCGGCCAGCGCGATGTTGTGGTCGAGCGCGCGCTTGGTGTGCTGGTAGGTCCATTCATTGACCGCCATGGCTGCCGCCGCCAGGGCGATCACCACAGGCATCGCCCAGCGCGTGCGCGCCGCCTGCTCGAACGAGCTCTTGATCAAATGATTCCCACCAACAGCCGGGCTGTGTTCACGCCCCGAGCTTAACCATGGCGCGGTGTTGCCGTTGCCGCCAGGCGTCGAATGCCACGTCCCACGCGACAGAATCGCAGCGCGCTCGGCGCGCAGACAACCGCGGGTGACTGCTGGGCGCCCCGGGTGCTGGTGCTGCTCACGCCGCGTATCGCGGTTGGGATGGGGTTCGTTGTCGGCGCGATCGCGCTCGGGCCTGACGCCATCGCGACGCTCGTGGCCTGGGGTCTTCTTGTTCATGCGATCACGCCGCGGCGGCGGTGGCAGGCATCGAAAGTTCGAGGTCGGCCGACATGGTCAATTCGATCTGCGGGTGCGCGTAGTCGCGTCCGAGCAAGGCGCGGGCCGCGAAATAGTTGTTGCGTGCGCGCTCGGGCAGTCGATCGAGATCGATCGAGCCGCACTCATCGCAGGGAAAACTGAGGCCACGGCCGGGGTGATGCAACGAGGGGTAGCAAAGAGCGAATGATGGTGACAAAGCCGGATTCATGACGACTCCTTTGGAATTTCTGTTCGCCCGGGGCATCGTGCGGCGGGCCTGTTTAAAACTATCGGCGTCAGCGCTGCGCGCAGGTGTCGGCCGATCGCGGCACGTCACGTAGGACAGCACGTACCGGTTGCCCTCCAAGGGTCGGCGGGCCGTGCTGCCCGCAGACGCTCAAGCCATGTCGCAGCCGGATTTCGATCGCCGTGCGCGCAGCGCCGAGATGGCCAGGGGCGGCTCCAAGTCGGCGTGCGCCATCAGTTGCGCAATCGCCGCCAGCAACTGCGCGCCGTCGCCGCGACCGATCGCAGCCACTTCATCCAACGCCTGCGCGTCGACGAAGCCGGCGCGCCAGGTCGCATCGAAGTCGATGGCCGGCAGCAGGGCTTCGAGGCGAACAGAGAGGTCGGTGTGGCGCCGGTCGAGCCGAATGGCACCCATCAGCCGCGACGTCGCGGCGGGTCTGCCGTAGAGCCACTGGAAGAAGCGTTCGCCATCAAACAGCAGGATGCCGGCAATGCCCGCCTGCGCGTTGCGCGCGCGCGCCGTCCGGCTGATGGCGCCGAACGCTCTGTAGTCGCAATGAGGTGCCAGGCGGCTGAAATAGGCCAGGTGCAGTTCTTCGAAGGCCACTGTTGTTACCCCGCGTGGAGGTCAAAGGGGTGCTGAGGTTAGATGGGGTCGTGCCGCCCGTCGTTGTGAATTCACATAGGGTGCGGCGCTCGGGTAACACCTATGCACATGCCGTGAGCGCAGCGTGATCACGTGGTCTCGGCTGTGCTGGCCACCGGCGTTGGGGCCTCGGTGGCTGCCGGCGATATCCACTGGCGCCGCAAGAAGTGATCGACGCGCCACAATGACCCGCCTGCACGTACTACATAGAACAACATGTTCCAACGACTGCACGCCTTCGTGGACTCGATACGTTCGAGCCTGTGGTTCTGGCCGGTCCTGATGACATCGATGGCGGTGGCGCTGGCGCAGGCTGCGATCCTTCTCGACCAGTCGGGATGGATCGGCAGGCAACAGCATCTGGCAAGGGTCACCGATGCCTTCGGCGCCACCTGGCTGTTCGGCGCCGGCGCCGACGGTGCACGCTCGCTGCTGGCCACGATCGCGGGCTCGATGATCACGATCGCAGCCACCGTGTTCTCGATCACGATCGTCGCGCTGTCTCTGGCGGCTGGCCAGTTGGGTCCGCGATTGCTGCGCACCTTCATGCGCGACCGCGGCACCCAGCTCTCGCTGGGCATGTTCATTGCCACGTTTGCGTTCTGCATCGTCGTGCTGGGCGTGGTCAACGCTGGCGGGGGCGTGCCGTTCGTCCCCAAGGCCTCGGTGACTGCCGCGCTGGCACTGGCGCTGGCCAGCCTGGGCGTGCTGATCTACTTCATTCACCATGTGGCGACGACGATCCAGGCACCCGAAGTGATTGCCGTGGTGGGCGACGAGCTCGAGCAGGCGATCGAGGCGCTGTTCCCGCAGCAGGTCGGCGCCGACGTGCCCGACGACGCCCAGGCGCGGACGCTGCCGGTCATGACCGCCGCCACCGGTGCGGTGGTTCGTGCTTGCGCGTCGGGCTACGTTCTGCATGTCGACGCCGAGGCGCTGGTGGAACTCGCGACCCGGGCCGACGTTGTCATCGGCCTCGAACGCCGCCCCGGTGACCATGTGATCGCCGGCACCGCGATGGCCCGCATCTGGCCGCAGGCGCAGTGCACCGACACGCTGTGCGAGCAGTTGCAGGCAACGATCGGCATCGGCGCGGTGCGAACACCGGTGCAGGACGTGAAGTTCCTGATCAACCAGCTCGTCGAGATTGCACAACGTGCGATGTCGCCGGGCATCAATGACCCCAGCACCGCCGAGGCCTGCATCGACCGCCTGGGCAATGCGCTGGGCCAGCTGGCGCAAAGGCGCACACCCTCGCCGGTGCGCTTCGACGCATCGGGCAAGCCGCGGTTGGTCGTCGCGCGCGCGGACACCTTCAAGTCATTGCTCGATGCAACCTTCGATCCGATTCGCAACTACAGCGCCAGCAGCCTGCAGGTCTCGGTGAGGCTGGCCCTGCTGCTCGCCGATCTGGCGCAACTGGTCGACGACGACGAACAGCGACAGGCGCTGCTCGAGCAGGCGCTGATGATCCAGCGCGGCGCTCAAGACCTGCACGAGATCCGCGACCGCCAACGCGTCGAAGACGCGTGCCGCCGCGTCATTTCGGCGCTCCAGCGGACCAAGGCATGAACCTGTCCGTCCAACAGCCCTGCCGGCAACCTGTCTGGCGCCGGCGTTGGTGGGGGCGGCAATGGCTGGTGATCGCAGGCCTGTGCGTTGGCGCCGTCGTTGCTTCGACCGCCGGTGCGGCCGACGCGCCGGCGCCTGCCGAAGGTGCAGCGTCGATCCCGACCACGATCGGCGTTGCCTCCGACGCACGCAGCGATTCACGGATCGAGCGGCGTATCGAGCAGTTGTTTGCCGAGGTCGAGCCGTTGTCGGGCGTGCAGGTCGCCGTGCGGGCTGGCGTCGTCACCTTGTCAGGGACGGTTTCGTCCCAGTCGGCTCGCCAGCAGGCCATGTCCTTGGCGCGGCGCGTGGAAAGCGTTGTCGACGTGCAGGACCGGATCGCGGAGTCGTACGACCTGCAGCAACGCTTGTCGCAAACACTGCAGCGCGTTGTCGCGCAGCTGCAGCAGTTCGTCGCCTACCTGCCGCTGCTGGGCGTGGCGATGGTCGTGTTGGCACTGTTCTGGTGGGTGGCCGGGCGCGTCGCCGAGAGTGCCTGGATCGGGCGCCGCTTTGCCCGCAATCCGTTCATGCGCGACCTGGCAAGCCAGGGCGTTCGCGCCGGTTTCGTCGGTGCCGGACTGTTGCTGGCGCTCGAGGTGCTCGATGCGACGACGCTGGTGGGCACGGTATTGGGAGCCGCCGGCGTGTTCGGATTGGCCATCGGGTTTGCCATGCGCGACACCGTCGAGAACTACGTGGCGAGCCTGCTGCTCAGTCTGCGCCAACCGTTCGCGCGCAACGACCATGTCAGCGTCGATGGTTGCGAAGGCCGCGTCCTGCGCCTGACCGCGCGAGCGACCATTCTGATGACGCTCGATGGCAACCACACGCGGATCCCGAATGCCAAGGTCTACAAGGCCGTCATCGTCAATTTCACGCGCAACCCGAAGCGACGCTATGAGTTCGATGTCGGCGTCGACACCGAGCAGGATCTGGCCCAGGCACAGGCGCTGGCGGCGACCACGCTGCTGCACATGAACGGCGTGCTGCAGGATCCCGCGCCGTACTGCAGCGTGATGGAGCTCGGCGAGTCGAATGTCATCTTGCGCATCTTCGGCTGGGTGGACCAGGCGCATGCTGACTTCAACAAGGTTCGCAGCGAGTCCATTCGTCTTGTCAAGCTGGCCTTCGACCGCGCCGGCATCGTCATGCCCGAGCCGATCTACAACCTGCGCCTTGATCGTGCGGCCGCGCAGGTCGGGCCGGCGCCGAGCGCGTCTGCGGAGCCGTCCGCCAGGCGCCGCGCCCCGTGGCGAGGCGACGCAAGCCGTCGACATCGCCCCCAGCGACGACCTGGCGCGCCAGATCGAGGACGACAGCAAGGCCGGCGACGAGGACATCCTCAGCCCCACGGCGCGTCAGGAGTAGATCGCCCGCACGCAGTGGACGAAGCTCAGGGTTTTTTGGAGCCGTCCTTGGTCTGCGCGCTGGGCGTCGCGGTATTGGGTGGCGTGGCTGCAGTGGCCGGGGGCGAGTGAGCGCCGGCGGCTTCGAGCGGCTTTTGCTCGGCAGGCGCATAGCTGAAGGGGCCGGGATCGGTGCACGGCGGGGTGTTTGTCTGGGCGCTGGCAGCCGCTTTGGCGGTGCGTTGCCGGTAGTCCGCGGCGATCCGATCCTGTGCCTTGCACAACTGGTAGAGCGCGACCTTTTCGTTCCAGCCGGCGCGCGCGGCGGCTTCGGCGGCTTTGTCTTTGGCATCTGCCGATGCGGGCGGCAGCTTGGCGGCAACCGTGCAGGCTGCCAAAGCCAATGCAGCGGCGATCGTGATTTGCTTCATGGGGTCTCCTGTTGGCGTCGCACGATCTTGTGCGCGCCGTTGAAGGCCCCTCGTGGGGCAGCGTCGCATGCCCACGTAGGACAGCAGGCAGGCCGCGACGAGGGCAACGACGGTCTGCGTACACTGCAGCACCATCGAGCTGGTGGCAAGGAGACTGTCCGTGTCCGTGTCCGTGTCCGTGACTGCGACCGCCTGCATCGATTGCCCCTTGCGCGCTCTGCCGCTGTTTCTGCCTCACACTGAGGAAGAACTGGCGCTGGTGCAGTTTCTCAAGCAGCGCGAGATCACGCTCGAGTCCGGCGAAACATTGATCCACGAGGGCCAGGTCGACACGCGGCTGTTCACCTTGCTCGAGGGCTGGGCCTACCGTTTCAAGACCTTGAGCGACGGCCGGCGGCAGATCCTCAACTTCCTGCTCGCCGGCGATTTCATCGGCGTGCAGCAGAAGATGAGCGATGCGGCGGCTCATGGCGTGGTGACGTTGACGCCGACGCGTCTGTGCGTGTTCGACCGCAACGCGCTGTGGGAGCTTCACCGACACCAGCCGTCGATGGGCTTCAACATCACCTGGCTGACCGCACACGAGGAATCGCTGGTCGACGACAACCTGCTCTCGCTGGGCCGTCGCAGTGCCGAAGAACGGGTGGCGACGTCGCTGATCCTGTTGTACAAGCGCGCGGCGGCATTGCGCGGCCACGGCGAAAAAGACGGCGAAGATGACGGCGCAGAGGGCGCAGAGGGCGCAGAACGTGGCAAGGGCGTACCGTTTCCGCCGACACAGCAGCACCTGGCCGATGCGCTGGGGCTGTCGCTGGCCCACACCAACAAGACGCTGCGCAAACTGGAGCGGCGCGGTCTGTTTCGCATCCGCGACGGCCGTTTGCAACTGCTCGATCCGCACGCGCTGGCTCGCCTGGCCGACCTCTATGGTGATGGCAAGCCGCCGGCACGGCCGCTGGTCTGAACGCGCAGCGCCGGTTGCGCGCGACCCAAAGGCTCGAGCGCCGAGAACTCCGTCACGTGCGAGGCAACCAGCGCCAGGCCGCGGCGCGCGTCTCGGCGATGCGACTCATAAGCTCTGACCATCGGTTCTCTACGGAGTCAGTCGTGAAGGTTTTTCGCATCGAGGTTCGCCGGCCTGCGTTTTGGGAGTTCACGTCGGCCAGCGTGCTCGCCATCGGCCTGTGGATGTTCCTGGCTGCACTGGCCGCGCGAGTCGACCCCGGCATGACGCGAACCGATCTGCTGAGCCTGCTGGCCGTCATGTGGTTGGCGGTGCTGGGGCCGCGCTTCGGACTGGACCCGCGCCGCAACTGGCGTGCCGCGCTGCTGCAGGTTTGCGCCTGCCTGAGCGCCGTCATCGCAGTGCAGGCTGCGCTGTAGCCGCGGTCCTGCTCACGCCGGCGTCGCCTCCATCGAAGCGTCCAAACCCGGCGCCTTGGCAGGCAACCGACCTTCGACTTCGGTGCCCCGCCCGGGCGCGCTGACGACGACCAGCCGCCCGCCGAGGGCCTCGAAGCGTTGCCGCAACCGGTACAGGCCGTGGCGCTTTTCCGGCACCTGCTCCGGGTCGAAGCCGCGCCCCGCATCGCGCACCTGCACCAACACTTGCGACTCGATCTGGCGTACGAGGATGCTGGCCGTTGCGGCCTGCGCATGCTGCTCCACGTTGGCCAGGCATTCCTCGATGAGGCGATAGATCGCGATGCGCGGCGAGTCGGCGAGCGGCAGGTCCTCGACGTCGACCTTCACCATGACGTCGGTGCGGCGGCCGAACTCGGCGGCCAGGAACTCCAGCGCTGCCTTCAGGCCCAGGTTGTGCAGCGCATGCGGCGACAGCTCCGTGGTGATGCGGCGCTTCAGCGCCACGCCTTCCTCGATCATGCGGCTCAGGTGTTGCAGCCGCTCCTCAACGTCGGCTGCGGATGTCCGCGGCTGTTGCATCGCGCGCCACAGCCGGGTGATGTCGAGCTTGGCGGCCGTCAGCAGCGCGCCCATTTCGTCGTGCAACAGCCGCGCCAGCTTGCTGCGTTCGACCTCGCGCACGTCCTGCAGGTGCACGTTGAGTTCGCGCAGTTCGGCCGAGCGCGCTGCGGCCGCTCGCTCCAGCGTGTCGCGCTGCCCCGACAGGTCTTGCGCATGCACGCGCAGCGCCTCGCGCAGCGCCTTGTTCTTGCGCAGGAAGAAGATCAGCCAGATCAGCGCCAGCAGGGTCGTGGCATGCACCGCTAGACGCCCCCGTTCGAGCGTGTCATTGATCA
Organism: uncultured beta proteobacterium; assembly: GCA_963706685.1. GTDB lineage: Bacteria > Pseudomonadota > Gammaproteobacteria > Burkholderiales > Burkholderiaceae_C > CADEEN01. Next base: position 442,838 of record CAVPMY010000005.1, on the reverse strand, counting down.
GTCTGCGGTCGTCTTCGATGTTGCGCTCTTCAGCGTCGCGCAGGACGGTGGCCGCGGCGCGGGCGGCGACCATCTTCTCGCGCCCGATGTCGCTGAGCAGCAGGGCCTGCCATTGCTCGGTCTGACCGGCGTCGTACTGAGCGATGCTGGTGGCCATCTCCGAAAGTTTTTCCAGGCTGCGCTTGGACAGTTCCTCGAATTTCAGCGCCAGTTGCGCATCGCCCGCGTAGTGGTCATGGATTGCGGCCAACGACCGCGTGACGTCGGCGTCGGCGTCGCGGTAGGGCATCAGGTAGTCCGGGCGGCCGGTGAGCAGGTAGCCGCGCTGCGCGGATTCGGCGTCAACCAGTCGCCGGATCACGGTCTCCGTGGCGGCGCGCACCGTGCTGCGCTGGCTCAAACCGGCCAGGGTCTGGAGTGCTGCCCGATAGGACCACTCGGCGGAAACCAGCACGGCAGCCGCCAGCGCGGCAGCCAGCAACAGCACCTTGGCGTCGGTCCACAGCGGCTTGACGTCCAAGGCAACGCGACGATTCAAGGGAGAACTCGTGCGCTATCGCAGCCCGACCGGTGCGGTCGATTCGCCGTCATTGATGCGCGCGCAATAGGCCACCAGGTCTTCGAGTTCGTTGGACTTGTCGAAGACGCGGTCGGCACCCAGTTCCTTGCAGCGCTCGCGGATGTCGGGTGTGGCGAAATTGGTCAGCACGACGCGCCGCACGGACAACTTGGCCTGGCTGGCCTCCCTCAGCACGCCCAGGCCGGATCCCGACTTGAGAAAGATGTCGACGATCATCAGATCGAAGTCCTGGGGCTTGTCGCGAATCCAGCGCACCGCCGTGGCTTCATCGACAGCCGTGCCGACGACTTCGACGTTGCTCAGTTCTTCGAGCGTGGCGACGAGATTGTCGAGGATGATCTGACTGTCTTCGACGATGAGGGCTCTGGGCGGTGACATCGAGAGTGGGGCCGTTTTGGCAGCGTGCGAGCGAACGGTGCCGGGGTTCATGCAGTCGAGTATGCCTGTGTCAGGCGTCGTGTATAGACCAGAGCGCGACATCCGTCTGTAGGCGAGGTTCCTACGTGTGCCGCGCCTTCACGATCTCGCGCCAACTGCCTCGGGTAAAGCGGCCTGACGCGGCGTGGTAGTCCCATTGCTCGAGCATCCAGGCCTGATCCCAGCGGCGGCGCAGGAGGTTGACCGACTGGACATGGTTGCCGTAGAGGCGATGCGACACCGCGCTGCCGGCTTGCGCCACCCACCAGGTGCGGCTGTCGTGGGCCGCGCCCGCAGTGCTGATCGGCACCGTGCACGAGGCGTGCATGTGCCCGCCGAGGAAGATGTGCACCTGGGCCCGGGTCCAGTGGTCGAGGGCGTAGTCGGCGCCCGACAGCACGCTGCCTTCTTCATGCCAGCGCAAGGCAGCCAGCGGGTGATGGGCCATCACCACCTTGAGGGCGCCGGACGGCGCATGGCTGAGCCACTGTGCGGTGCGTTGCACCTGCTGCCTGGACAGCGCACCGTGCCTGCGCCGCCAGCGGCGGGGCGAGAGCAGGCAGGCGATCCAGGCTTGCGGCGACTGCAAGCGGGGCTCCAGGTCGTCGCCGAACGCCGAGCGGAAGTTGGCGTACGGCGCCAGCATGCGGCGTGGCAGGTCCCACCGCGGCAGGTCATGGTCGCCGGGCACCACCATCACGTGGCGTGCCGGCACGCGGTTGAAGAAGCGCAGGGCCTGGTCGAACTCGGCCGGGCTGGCGCTTTGCGTGATGTCGCCGGAGGCGAGCACGAGGTCCGGACGCTCGCGTTCGGCCAATGCGAGCAGCGCGTCAACCACCGCCGGCTCCTCGGTGCCGAAGTGGGTGTCGGACAGGTGCAGGATGACGGCAACTTCGGCAACCTGCACCGCGTTACCGGCGCCGCAAGGCGTCTTGTCGGGATTTGCCTGAGCCGTCTCCGTGCTGCGGGCCGGGCCCGCTGTGTCCTGGCCTTCGCTGTCCCCTGCCGCCGGGCGCAGCCAGCGCGCGGTGTCTCGCTGGCTGGTCGCCCCGGCAGCAGTGCTCACTGCATCACGAGCGAACGACGATGTCGTTGCGCACGCTCTTCACGCCCGAGGTGTTGCGCGCCAGGCTCTCGGCCTTGGTCTTCTCTTCGGACGATTTGGCAAAGCCCGACAGCTGGACCGTGCCCTTGAGCGTTTCAACCGAGATCGACATCGCGCTGACCGTCGGGTCATCGGCGAACTTGGCCTTGACGCGTGTCGTCAACACCGAGTCGTCGACATAGGCGCCGACTGTCTCCTGGTCGCGCGCGACCGCACAGCCGCCGGTTTGCACGACGACGAAGGCCGCCGCGGCGGCGAGGACGATGGAAGTGATTTTCATGGGGTTCTCCGTTGCGTTTTGGGTCATTGGCGATGGCGCCTGCGTTGCCGACTCAGCGCGCCATCCAGTCCTTGAGTTCGTCGGCATGTTCTTCTTCGTCGGCGAGGATGTCCTCGAGCATGCGTCGCGTCGTCGAGTCCTTGTCGCCCAGCAGTTCGATCATCTGGCGGTAGCTCTCCACCGCCACGCGTTCGGCCGTGAGGTTGGACTTGATCATCGCCATCAGGTCCTTGGCCTCGTCGTAGCCGGCGTGGCTGCGCTCGAGCAGGCCCACGGGGTTGAAGTCGGGCTCGCCACCGAGTTGCACGATGCGCTCGGCAATGCGGTCGGCGTGGCCGAGTTCGGCATTGGCATGGACCAGGAACTCCTCGGCGATCTTCGGCGAGGCCAGGCCGTCGGCGGTGTAGTGGTGGCGGCGGTAGCGCAAGACGCAGACCAACTCGGTCGCCAATGCGTCGTTGAGCAGCGCGACCACATCGTCGCGCCACGGCCCGTAGGCCGGCGTCATCGCGCCGTCCTTGAGGTCATGGCGCGCCGCTTCGAGGCCGGCTTCGTCCAGGGCGAGTTTGGGCTCGCCCTTGCGGCCCTTGTCGGCATCGGCTTTCATCGCTCAGCCTTTCGGTTGAACGGCCAGCCGGTTGTCCACAGCGACCACGCCGTCAACGGCCTTGGCCAGGGTCGTCGCGCGGTCACGCGAATCGGCGTCCGGCGCGGTGCCCTTCAGAACGACCTTGCCGTCCTGGGTGTCGACATCGATCTTCAATGCCTTGAGCTGGTCGTCGGCCACCAAAACCGCATTCACCTTGGTGGTGATCGTGGCGTCCTTCGCTGCATCGCCGACATTGGCTGCAGCCTCTTTGGTCGCTTGCGTTGCGTCCTTCATTTCGGACTTGGCCGTGGCGACGCCTTTGTCGACGGATTGGCCCACCGTCCGGCCATCCCGGTTGTCGCAGGCCGCCAGGGCGAGCATCGCGGCCACGGCGGCAGAAATCGTGAGCAGGTTCGAGGAGCGTGTCATGGTGATCCTTTCGGGGTGAAGCGCCTGGTCTGGCGATGTCACAACGATAGGACGTTGCATGGTCGGGTCGAATCAGCGGGCGGCGTGTTGCGCTGTCGGACAGCACCGACATGCGCACGCCGATCGGGCCGCGCGAGCGCGCCGTGCGTGTCCCTGCCCACCTCGCGGTGCTCTCCTACAGTCGGATTCCGCATCGCCGACATCGCTGCCCGCTGCGCAGGCAGACGATGACGTTGAGCCATGCCTCAACGCCTTGATCCCACCCTTCACGGAGGTCTACACCATGTTGCGCAAACTCATCGTCTTCTTCATCGCATCCGGCCTGGCCGTCAAGGCCTTGCAGCGACTCGCACGCAGCGCCCGCATCGACAACAAGCTCGATCGCATTGCCCTGCAGCGCTGGGAAGACGAGGCGGGCGCGCCGACGGTTGCCGAGACCGCGTCGTGACCATGGCCCGCCTCGACGACAGCGTTTGTGTCTTCGTCTCGCCGCACGCCGATGCGGCCAAGGGCGAGGTGGCTGGCCAACTTCGGGAGTCGGGCGTTCATCTTTGGGTCTGGCCGCTGGCCGAGCCCAGCGGCGAGGACCCTGCGCCGCCGCAGGACATCGATGCCTTGATCGTGCTCGACGCCGGTGCGCAACTGCCCAGCGCCGTGATGCAGCGCCTGACCGAGGTCTTGCGCCGCGCCTGGAGTCGCGGCGCGACGATCGGCCTGTTCTGCGGCGCCGTGGAATTGCTGGCCAGCGCAGACATCGCCACCGGTGCAGCGCCGATCGAATCGCCGGGGCTGTTTATCGACGAGAAGGCGCCGACGCCAGGCGTGATCGAAGAATTCCTCGACGCCATGCGCAGCGGGCCCCATCCCGAGCGCTGACGGTGGCGGCAATCCGGCCGCTTGAATGACAACGGCGCCCGCGGGCGCCGTTGTCATGACCATGACGCCAGGCGTCAATAACGGTCGTTGGTCATCGTGGTCGGACGATCCTTGAACCAGCCGTCGTCGGCCCGCTCTTCCCATTCGCTGACCTGACGCTCCGCCTCATCCTTGGCCAGGCCGTAGCGTTCCTGGATCTTGCCGGCGAGTTGTTCGCGGCGCCCGTTGATGACATCGAAATCGTCATCGGTGAGCTTGCCCCATTGTTCCTTGACCTTGCCTTTGACTTGCTTCCAGTTGCCTTCAATGCGTTCCCAGTTCATTCCGATCTCCTGAATGGACTCGGCGACCGGCACAAGTGCGCCTGCCGACTCCGTTGCGATCACGGCGCGTGACCGTAGAAGCAATTTAGGGGCGGCCGAAGCGCTACAGTGTCGGCGCGACCCGCACGGCGCTGTAGGAGCGATGAACAGGCGTTGTCGGTGTTGTAGGACATGTCCGATCGCGGCGCCGCGATGCGGCTGTTAGATTGAGCTGAAGACATCCCACCACAACGGAACACGGCCATGAGCATGATCAATGTCGCAATCGTGGACGATCACGCCATCGTGCGCTCGGGTCTGCGCCAGTTCCTCTCGGAGCATGTCGATGTGCGGGTCACCGGCGAGGCCAACAACGGCAAGGAGGCGCTGGAGCTGGCGCGCACCGGCGAGGTCGATGTCATGCTGTTGGACATCTCGATGCCCGACCAGAGCGGCGTCGATGCCTTGCAGGCCATCAAGGCGCGATTTCCCGATCTGCCGGTGCTGATCCTGAGCGGCTTTCCCGAGGCCCACTACGCGACTGCCCTGCTGCGCCAGGGCGCCAGCGGCTACCTGAACAAGGAGTGCGAGCCCGAAGAGATCGTCAACGCCATCCGCACCGTCTACCGCGGCCGCCGCTACATCAGCCCGGCGGTGGCCGAGTTGCTGGCCGACAACGCGGCCGGCGGCGTGGACAGGCCGCCGCACGAGTCGCTGTCCGAACGCGAGCTGCAGGTCTTTCTTCGCCTGGCCAAGGGCGAGACGATCGGCCACATGGCCGAAAGCATGTTCCTCAGCGTCAAGACGGTCAGCACCTACCGCACGCGCGTGCTCGAAAAACTCAAGCTCGCCAGCAACAGCGACCTGACCTACTACGCGCTGAAGAACGGGCTCATCCAGTAGCGAGCCGGCGCCCTACAGCCGCCGCGCTACAACCAGCGCTCGGCAACGCGGCCGACCAGCTCCAGCGCCCGGCGGTGCAAACCGCGCTGCTGCCAGGCCTGCGCATCGATCGCCACCGAGGCCGCGCGGTCCTTGTCGAACTGGCGTTGCATCTCGGCGCCGAACTCGTTGCCGAGCACGATGACGTTGAGCTCGTTGTTCGACGCCAGGCTGCGCCAGTCGAGGTTGCTCGAGCCGACGGTCGAGAACACGCCGTCGATGACGGCTGTCTTGGCGTGCATCATCGCGTCGTCCATCTCGAACAGCTCGACGCCGGCGTCGAGCATCTTCTGGTAGTAGGAGCGGCCGGCGTGAAGCACCAGCGCAAAGTCGCTGCGCCCGGGCAGGACGAGTTGCACGTTGACGCCGCGCCGCGCGGCGTCGCACAGGGCGTCGACAAAATCCTCTCCCGGGGCGAAGTACGCCATCGTCAGGTGCACGCTGCGCCGCGCGGCCTCGATGGCGCCGAGCATGGTCGTGTAGATGCGGTTGGTTTCATCGCCCGGCTCGCTGAGCACCAGCTTGATCATGCGGTCGCCGGGCTCCGCTGCCGCGGCTTGTCGCTGCGGTGCAGCGCCGATGTCGCCCTCACATGCTTGACCGCGCCAGGTCTGGGCGAACACATCGGCCAGCGCCCGCACGGCCGGCCCGCGGATCTCGATCTGCGTGTCGCGCCAGCCGTCCTCGAGCGGCTTTTCAGGTTTTTGGCGGCGCCGCAGGAACGAGCTCGACGAATAGACCCGGCTGATGTTGATGCCGCCGGTGAAGGCGACATCGTCGTCGACGACCAGCAGCTTGCGATGGTCGCGCTGGCTGATGCCCCAGCTGCCGAGCCGCTGCACCGGGTTGACCGGGTTGAAGGCGCAGCTGGCGACACCGCCTGCAGCCAGGCGATCGAAGTACTCCTGCGGCGTCGACAAGGATCCCACGGCGTCGTAGATCATCGTCACGCGCACGCCTTCGGCGGCTTTCTTCAGCAGCAGCGCACCGACCTCGGCGGCCACGCCCTCGTCTTCGACGATGTAGCTTTCGAGCAGGATGCGCGAGCGCGCTGCACCGATGGCCGCTTTCATCGCCGCAAAGGTCGCCGGGCCATCGATCAACAGCCGCGTCTGGTTGCCGCGGTAGAGGTCGACCTCGCCGCTCGCGGTCAGCACTTTCAGATGGTGGTCCAGCAGATCGACCCGCCCTTCGGCGGCCACGGCCTTGACCGCGCGCCGCTCCTGCTTTGCGGGCAATGGACCGGCGGCGCTATGCACGGTCAGGCGCGTCATGTCGGCCGGCGTGGCGCGCAACTCGTTGCGCGCGGGCAGCGAGGTGCAGGCGCTCGCGGTGACAGCCAGAACCATGGTCAGCGCGATTGCCTGCCGTCGCCCAGGGCGCGGACCGTCCATGCAGGGCGCGGCGCTCATTCAGGGCCATGCCAGCCGTGCCCAAGGCCCGGTTGCAGTGGTCTCTTGATTCATGGTCGGGCTCCTCGTCGGTTGCGCAAGATCTCTCATCCAGTGTTGCCGTTGGCGCCGGCCTGGTTCGTCGTCCGCGACGGCAATGCGTTGTAGGAGGCCGGCTACACAAGGACCCGGGGCAGCGCGGCGGCGTCCTACGGCTCGAGGTGCGGGTGGCCGACTGGCGCGATGGCGGCCATGGCCGAGGATTGATCTCAGCGGGGTGCCTGCCTCGCCATTGGTCCCAACCGGCGCCGTCGGCGCCATCGACCCCAGGAGTGCTCGATGAAACCCGTGAAGAAAGATGCAGCGATGCAAGGTGAAGGCAACTACACGGCGGCGCGCCGCCATCGCAAGTCGGTCGAGAAGTTCGTTGACGACGGCCACGTCGACGAGGCCGCGCGCGCGGCCAAGCCTGACGACGATGAAGAGGCCGCGGAGCTGGCCAAGGCCGAAAAGAAGGGCCTGTCCAAGGCTCGCAAGTGACCGCGCCGCCGCTGCCGCGGCCGGGCTGACACGCGCAGCGGTGGTCGTTGCCAGCAAGTGGTGGCGCGCCCGGGCTCGCCGCCACGCTTGTCTGTGCCAGACAAGTCCTACATGCGCGTCAGCACAGCCGGTCTGTGCAAAGGCGCGGCCGCGGGCCACAGTGGCTTCGGCTTGGAGGGCAAATGAGCGACGACAAGACGGGCGACATCTCACCGCTGCCCAAGGCGGCAGCGCCGGCGGGCGAGGACAAGGACACGCTGCATACTGCACAGCGCTTCTTCTTCGCCGCGGCCTCGGCGGCGCTCGTCGTCGCGGCGTTGCACTACGGCGAGCCGCTGTTCATGCCGCTGGCGTTTGCCGCGTTGCTGGCCTTCGTGCTCGACCCGTTGGTGACGCGGCTGCGTCGCTGGGGTCTGCCGCTCGGCGTGGCGGTGACCCTCGTCATTGCCATGACCTTGGCGGCAATGGGCGCACTGGCGACGTTGGGTGCGCAGCAGGTCTCGGCGCTGAGCCGCGACTTGCCGACCTATCAGACGACGATCGAGCGCAAGCTGCGCGCGCTGCGGCCGACACCGGGCGACGCCAGCGTGGTTTCTGCCGCGTCGCGCACGCTCGACGTCGTCGAGAAGGGAATCAGTGCTGCGCTCGAGCCGGACAAGGCCAAGCCGCGCGCGCCGGCGCCGGTGCAGGTGGCGCCGGCGCCGAAGCCGCCGCTGCAATCGCTCGGCGAGATGGCGAAGAAGTTGTTGACGCCGTTGGCCACCATCGGTCTGATCATCGTCCTGTTGGCCTACATGCTGGCGCAGCGTCGCGAGATCAGCGACCGCCTGATCCGCCTCGTCGGTGGCGACGTGCATCGCATGGCCGACGCGCTCAACGACGCCGGCGGCCGCGTCAGCCGCTACCTCGTTGCACAGCTGCAGGTCAATGCCGCCTTCGGCGCAGTGCTGGCGCTGGGGTTGTGGTTGATCGGCGTGCCCGGCGCGCTGCTGTGGGGGGCGGTTGCCGCGGCCCTGCGCTTCATTCCCTATGTCGGCTCGCTGATGGCGGCGGTCTTTCCGCTGCTGCTGGCCTTTGCCGTCGACCCCGGCTGGACGATGGTGATGTGGACGGCGGCCCTCATCCTCGCGCTCGATCTGCTGGTGGCCAATGTCATCGAGCCGATGGCCTACGGCGGCAGCACCGGCGTCTCGCCGGTGGCGGTGCTGTTGTCGGCGGCGTTCTGGGTGCTGGTGTGGGGACCGATCGGGCTGGTGCTGGCGACTCCGCTGACCGTGTGCACGGTCGTCCTCGGCCGTCACCTCGGCACGCTGAAGTTCCTCGATGTGCTGCTCAGTGCCGACCCTTCGTTCGATCGCCCGACGTTGCTCTACCAACGCCTGATCTCCGGCGACGAGGAAGAGGCGATCGAATTGGCGGTCGATGAGACACGGCGCAGCGGCCTGCGCGAGTTCTATTCCGGCACCGCCGTGCCGATGCTGGCCCTGGCTGCAGCGGCAACCCACGATCGGGCCAGCGCCAAGCAGCGCCACCGCGTGCAGCGTGGCGTGGCGCAGATCATCGGGGACCTGCGCGAAGACCACGCCGGCAGCGAGGCCGCGTCGCCGGACGTGTTGTGCGTCGGCGCCCGCGACGAGCTCGACACCCTGTCGGCCGAAATGCTGGCCCATGCCCTGGCCCATGACCATGTGGCCGCGCAATCGGTGCCCGCCGTGGCCGTCAGCGCTGAGAAGATCGGCGAGCTGCCGCTCGACGGCGTGAAGACGGTGGTGTTGTGCGGCTTTCATCCGGCACCGGCAGCGCATGCGCGCTTTGTCAGCCGGCGCCTGCGGCGGCGCAGCGCGTCGTTGCGCATCGTGCTCGCGGCGTGGGCCGCGCCGAGCGACCTGCTCGAGCCGAATGCGCTGACGGCGCTTGGCGTCGATGGCCTCGCGCTGACCCTCGGCGAAGCGGTCGGCCGCGTCGGCGACGGTCTGCCCAAGGCCGCGCGCGCCGCCGAGACGCCCGGCGAGACGGCAGCGCAGGGCGACGAATTGACGCTCAAGCAAATGCTGGCCCGCACCGCGCAACGCACCGCCGAGATCTTTCGGGTGGCGCTGGCCAGCGTCGTCTGGCGTGGGCCGGACGGCCAGTGGCTTTACGAGAGCGCCGGGCTGGCGACGTGGACGGCGGGCGACGACGCCCCGGCGATTGAAGAGGGCTCGCCGTTGGCTGCGGTCATCGAGAGCGAAAAGCCGTTGACCGTCGCCGACACCGCGCGCGTGCCCGAGTTCGCCGTCGGACAAGGCAGTCGTTTCGAAGGCCTGGAGGCGTTTGCCGGCGTGCCGCTGAAGGATCGCAGCGGTGCCGTGCTCGGCGCCTTGGCCGTGCACAACGCAACGGCGCGTGAGTTCGGCGATGACGAGCTCGAGTTGCTGGCAACCCTCGGTGTGCAACTGCGCGATGAGATCGCGGCGGCAACCAAGCAGGCCGGCGATACCGACGCCGCACGCGCTGCCGATGACGGTGTGGCCCGCCTGGCTTTTCGATGAGCACCGCGTCAGCCATGTCCTACTGCCCAGCGAGGCAGTGACCGGCAGACCCGGCACGGTGCTTTGCTTACATTGAAGTCATCGCAGCAACGCTGCTGCGAGTCTTCAAACCCAAGCGGGGCCTGCCTCCGCACTGGAGCCAACCATGTTGCATTACGCAGTCGTATTCCTGGTGATCGCATTGATCGCCGCGCTGTTCGGTTTCGGTGGCATTGCCGCCAGCGCTGCCGGCATTGCACAGATCCTTTTCGTGGTCTTCCTGATCCTGGCCGCCGTGTCGTTCATCTACAGCCTGGTCAAGAAACGCTGAGACCGACGCCCCGTTGCCACTGAAATCGAGACAAGGAACCACCATGAACCAGATGACCGACAGCCCCTTCCCGACATCATCTCCCGAGTTGGCCAGCGATACCGCCGAGCGCCTGGCCAACAAGGCCGACGACGCGATCCGCAGCAGCAAACGCGTCGTCGCAAACTCCGCGCAGGCAGTGCAGACGGGACTCGACGAGCTGGGTGAAAAGGTGCCTGCAGCGGTGTCGCGCGTCGCCGCACGGGCCGAGGACGTGACCCGACGCGGCATCGAACGTGCGCGCCAGACCGCTGCGGAGGCCCGCGACCGGGCAACGCAAGTCGGCGATGCGACGGTCGACCGCATCAAGGCAGACCCGGTCAAGGCGGTCATGATCGCTGCCGCGGCCGGCGCGGCAACGGCCTTGCTGGTGCAGTGGCTGTCGCATTCGCGCCGCGACGCGTGACGACAAGGCGGTGCCGCGCTGCTGGCCCGCAGGCCGGCAACCGGCGCACCTTCTGAGCGTCACCACAGGTCCGCGGCATGATCCATCCGTTCTTGCGAAAACTGGCCACGCAGCCCGAACTGTTCGTTGAACATGCCAGTGCCTACGCCGAGCTTGCGTCGGCGGAGGCCCGCCAGGCCGGTCAGGTGTGGCGGCGGCGTGCGGCGCTGCTGCTGCTGGCCGTTGCATGCGGCTGCGTGGCGCTGGTGCTGTCAGGCATGGCGGCACTGCTCGCCGCAGCGCTGCCGATGAACCAGATGCCGGCGCCATGGCTGCTGATCGTCTTGCCGGCGCTGCTGTGGCTCGGCGCCGCGCTGTCGGCCTGGGCAGGCTGGAAAGCACCTCAGTCGCCAGCGTTTGGCAGCCTGCGAGAGCAATGGGCCGCCGACACGCAACTCATGCGCGACGTCGTGCAAGCGTCTTGAACGACGCGCTCAACCCCGCGTTGCCGGCAGGCCCGCAACTGCAACCGTCGCGCGACACCACTGCGAATGCCGTGGGTGATGCCTTGCTGCGACTGCAGCGATCGAGGGCCCGCCTGCACAACGCAATGATGCCTATGCAAAAACGCGCGCACCAGCCGACTGGGGGTGGCGTGACGTCGCGCCTGCTGTCCTGGCTCACGTCCGGCGACATCGGCCAAGCTGTCGAGCCCTTGTGGAGCAGCGCCAGGCACTTGTTGGCGCGCTGGTGGTCGCGTCATCCCTGGCACGCGCCGACGGTGCTGTTGACGGATGCGCTGCAAGACGAAGTCAGCCACGGGGTGCGCCGCTACCCGGTGGCGTCGGTGGCCATTGCCGCAGCCCTGGGGGCTGGCGTGGTGCTCAGCGGCGCCATGCGCGGCAGTGCCCTGCGGCGTTCGGCGGCGAGCGCGGGCCGGCTGGCGCGCAGGTGGTGCATCGGGCAGCTGAGCAGCCCGGCGGTCCAGACCCTCGTTGTCGGTGCGATCACGACGCTGCTGGCCACGCGGGCCTCGCAGGGGCATGGCAAAGACACTGGCGTTGTATCCGCTTCTGAGCAGCCGGCAGACGGCGTGTGACAATGCGCCTTGCCTTGCTGCCGCGAGACAAGAGCGCGGCCGGAAGCAAGAAAGCCGTGGGCGAATAGGTTGTAGGACCCAACCTACATCTGCGTCCACGCTCATCCTGCCCTGTTCAGGGCATCGCCGGCCTACATTGAACGTTGCGCTGTAGAGCGTGATTGGGGGTCGGCGATGAATTCACGGCGTGCCATCGGCATGGTCATTGTCACTGTCCTCGTGGCCTGCGGCGCCGCGTGGCTGTCGCCGCCGCATCCGCTCGATGACGCTGCCGCGGCGATGCAGTTCTGGCCCTGACCGCGACGAAGGGTGACCGACCACCACAACACATTCAAGGAGCGCTCCGATGAACCCGATCACCGCCACCTCGTCACCGAATGAATGGATCGTGCAGCACCAGGTGGCGCTGCGCCACCACTTCGAGCAATGCCTGTACGGACACCGGCGGGCACATGTGTTCGCGCAGTGCCGCGAGGCGGTACATGCCGCGCTCAGCCGCCGCTTCATGACAACGGTCGTGGCCGTGGCGGCAGTGATGTTGTTGACCTCGCTCTGGATCTGACGTGAAGTGGCCGGCATTGCGGCCGGCCGACGCCGACTCGCGCGCCCTTGCGCCACCGGCGCGCGGGCCGCTGCTGGACCTGCCGATCCGCTCGGTGCTGTTCGGTGAAACGCGCTTTGCCCAGCACGGCCACAGCCTGGCGCACGCGCAGGCCAGTCGAGCCTCGCGCTGGTTCGACAGCTCCTTCTTTCCTCGGCTGACGAACAACATCTCGACCTTGCGCGAGGCTCTGGCCGCGCTGGAAGGCAGTGCCGCGCATGGCCGTCATCTCTCGCCAGCCGCGCAGTGGATGCTCGACAACGCGGTGTTGATCGAAGAGCAGCTGTCGGCAATCAAGCAGGCCCTGCCGCGCCGCTTCTACCGCCGCTTGCCGGTGCTGCGCGACGATGCGATGAGCGGGCTGCCGCGCATCTATGGATTGGCCTGGGCCTGGGTCGCGCACAGCGACAGCGGCTTCGACGAGCAGCTGTTCCTGCGCTATCTCGAGGCCTACCAGGAGGTGCAGGCGTTGACGCTGGGCGAGTTGTTTGCGCTGCATACGACGCTGCGCGTCGTCTTGATCGAGAACCTGCGGCGCCTCGCCGAACGTGTCGTGGCACGCAACGCCGCGCGTGACGCCGCGCATGCCTGGGTCGACAGGACTCCCGGCGACAGCCCGCCGTCGGCTGCGGTAATGGCAGCGCTCGAGCGGCGAGGCATCCTGACGCCGTACCTGCTGACCGTGTGGCAGCGCCTCGAGATGCCGCAGGACGCGGTGGCGCCGCGCGCGCGCGCGGCATGGCTGGCCGAGCGGCTGCCCGACCCGAACGGCGCGCTGGCCGAACAGCAGAACGAAACGGCGGAAGACCAGCAGAGCATCCGCAATGCCATCACGACGCTGCATGCCTTGGCGCGTGTCGACTGGTTGCGGCTCATCGAACCGTGCAGCGCCACGCTGCTTCGGCTGCAGACCTGCGCGGTGCATGCTGCCGAGGACAGCGGCACACAAAGTGAAACGCTGCATGCGGTCGAACGGCTGGCCCGCGCCAGCGGCCGCAGTGAACTCGATGTCGCACACACGCTGGTCGATCTGACCGCCACCGCCGCTTCTGCAGACCAAGCGCAGGCCGCGCCGGCCTATTGGTGGCGCGGCGCCGGCGAGGCCGTACTGCGCCACCGCCTCGGGCTGCCGGCACGACGCCTTGCCCGCCGTGGCAGTGCCGCCTATCGGCGCGTCGCCACGCCGCTGTACCTGTTGACGATCGGCGCAGCCATGGCCGTGGTCTTGCCGTGGGTCATGCGGGGCGCACCCGCGGACCTGTCGCCGGCGCTCTGGCTGCTGACCTTGCTGTGTGCTGCCGGGCCCGTCAGCGAGGCCTGCGTGGCCGTCATCAACCGCCTCATCAGCGAATCGGCGCGGCCATCGCGCCTGCCCAGACTGGCCTTCGAGCAGGGCCTGCCGGCTGATCAGCAATGCCTGGTCGTGATGCCGGTGATCCTCGCATCGATGGCCTCGGTGCGTCACCACGCAGCGCAACTCGAGCAGCACGCGCTGGCCAATCCGCAGGCGCACACGCAGTTCGCGCTGCTCAGCGACTTTGCCGACGCCGCCGCGCAGTCGCTGCCCGCCGACGCTGCGCTGCTCGACAGCGCGCGACACGCCATCTCGCAACTCAACGACCGCCACGCGCGCGGCCTGCGGCCGCCGCGCTTCCTGTTGCTGCACCGCGAGCGCTCGTGGAGCGACAGTGAGCAGCGCTGGATTGGCTGGGAACGCAAACGCGGCAAGCTCGAAGCGCTGCTGCGCTCACTGGTCGAAGCCGCTTACCAGCCGTTTGCCGACCTCGGCGAGCTGTCGACGGTGGCTGCCGGCACGCGCTACGTGATCACGCTCGACGCAGACACCGACCTGCTGCCTGGCCGCCTGCGTTCGCTGGTCGGCATTGCCGCGCACCCGCTGAACCAGCCGCGGTGGGACGCCAAGCAGGCGCGCGTCGTCGAGGGTTACGGCATCGTGCAGCCACGCCTGGAGACGCCCCTGCCGGCGCCCGAAACCTTCACGCGTTTTCATGCGCTGCACAACGGCGAATGCGGGCTCGATCCCTACAGCGCCGCGACGTCCGAGGTCTATCAGGACCTGTTCGGCGAAGGCAGCTTCACCGGCAAGGGTCTGCTCAACGTGGCCGCTGTGCATCAAGCCTTGTGCCAACGGTTTCCCGACGGCCGGCTGCTCAGCCATGACCTGATCGAAGGATCGTTGGCGCGCTGCGGCGCGGCCAGCGACGTCACCGTGGCCGAGGACGCGCCCGTGCATGCCGACGTCGCGGCGTCGCGCCTGCACCGCTGGACACGCGGCGATTGGCAGCTGCTGCCTTTTCTCTTCGGCCGGGCGCGGGTCCGGGTGGCCGGCATCAACCGCTGGAAGATGCTCGACAACTTGCGGCGCTCACTGGTCGCGCCCGGCACGCTGCTGTTGCTGATGTTGTCGCTGGCTTGCGGCGCGCTGCCGCTTTCCAGCGCGCTGGCTCTGATCGTGGCGGCGTTTGCCGCCGGCCCGCTGATCGGCGCGGTGGCCGGATTCGCACCGAGCCGTGACGATATCGGGCTCAGGCGCTTCTACAGCGAGGCCGCGGCCGAGCTGCTGCGTGCGGCTGCAGTCGCGCTGTGGCACCTGGCCCAGTTGCTGCAGCTGGCCATGATGTACAGCGACGCGATCGGGCGCGCGCTGTGGCGCCAGTTCGTCTCGCACCGCCGCACCTTGCAGTGGACCACCGCCGCCACCGCGCAGGCGTCGGCGCGCAGCGACCTGACGGGGCTGTTGCGCGTGCACTGGCGCGTGCCGGCAGCCGCGGCGCTGCTGGCGGCCGTGCTGGCCGTGGCCGCGGCCGGTGGCGCGCCGGTGCGCTGGGACGCGGCCGCGGTGCTGCTGACTCTCTGGGCGGCGTCGCCGCTGTGGACCTGGTGGATCAGCCGCACGCGGCCGCGAGTGCGGCGCGCTCGCCTGGGCAACGCCGACCAGACCTACCTGATGGAACTGGCCCGGGACACCTGGCGCTTCTACGAGCGCCACGTTGGCGCCGAGGATTCGCACCTGCCGCCGGACAACGTGCAGCTCGTGCCGCGGCCCTGGGTTGCGCACCGCACCTCGCCGACCAACGTCGGCCTGTACCTGCTGTCGGTGGCCTGTGCGCGTGAGCTCGGCTTCATCGGCACCGTGGAGATGGCCGAGCGCCTGGCTGCCACGCTGGCCACGGTGCAGCGCCTGCCCAAGCACGCTGGCCATCTCTTCAACTGGTACGACACGCGCAGCGGCGCGGTCTTGCCGCCGGCCTATGTCTCGGCCGTGGACAGCGGCAACCTGGCGGCCCACCTGCTGCTGTTGGCACAGGCTTGCGAGGAGCGCGCCGCGAGCGTGGTGCTGCCTGCCGACGTGCATCGTGCCGTGCAGACTTTGTTGCGCAGGCCGAGTGCGATGCGGCGTGCGTTGGCCGAGGCCGGCTCGCTCGGCGCATTGAGCGCCCTGGTCGAAGACGTCGAGGGGCTGTCGCAATGGCCGCCGCCAGTCGAGCAGGCGCGCCGCTGGCAGGATCAGCTGGCGCGCGCCCGGCAAGAACTCGATGGCCTGGCGCTCGGCACCCAGCCCGGCATGCCCGCCTCGCCGGTGTGGATGCTGCTCGACCTCGTTCACACGCTCGGCTCGCACCTGCGCGACCAGCTCGAAGATCTGCAAGCCAGCCATGCCGGCCTGCGCGCGCTGGCCGAGCAGGCGCGTGCGATGGCACTGGCGATGGACTTCAGCCTGCTCTACGACCCGCGGCGCCGCCTGCTGCACATCGGCCTGCATGTCGAGACCGGCCAACTCGACCGCGGCCACTACGACCTGCTGGCCAGCGAGGCGCGCCTGACCAGCCTGGTGGCCATCGCCAAGGGCGATCTGCCGGCAACGCACTGGCAGGCGCTCGGCCGGCCGTTCGGCGCGCAGGGCAGCAATGTCGTGCTGCGCTCGTGGTCGGGCTCGATGTTCGAGTACCTGATGCCGACCCTGGTCATGGAAGAACCGCTGGGCAGTGCCTTGCAGCGCTCGGGCCGCGGTGCCGTGGCCGAGCACGTGCGCGAGGGCCGGGCCCACGGCACGCCATGGGGCATCTCGGAATCGGCGATCGCGCTGCAGGACCACACCATGGCCTACCAGTACGGCCCGCAGGGCGTGGCGCGCCTGGCCATGCGACGCACGCCGACCGACGAGCGTGTGATCGCGCCGTACGCCAGCGGCCTGGCGCTGCTGGTCAGCCCGGCCGCGGCGGTGGCCAACCTGCGCGCGCTCGAGCAGCTCGACGCGCGGCGCGCGCTGGGTTTCATCGAGGCCATCGACTACAGCCCGCAGCGCCAGGCCAGCGGCAAGTCGTACACGCTGGTGCAGACCCACATGGCGCACCACCAGGCGATGATCTTCATTGCCGCGGCGTCGGTGCTCAGCGATGGCGTGCCGCAGGCCTGGGCGCGACGGCAGCCGCATCTGCGCGCGGTGGCGGGCCTGCTGCATGAGCGCGCACCGCGCGAGGCGCTTGAACTGCGCGAGCCGCGTTCGCCGGAGCCACCCCAGCGCGCGCGGCGCGAGCCGATGGTGCATGTCAGCGCGCCGATGGATGACGCGATGCCGCCGACGCAATGGCTGGGCAACCGCCGCTATGGCCTGGTCCTGCGCAGCAACGGCGCCGGCTACAGCCACTGCCATGGCCAGGGGCTGACGCGATGGCGCGACGACCTGTTGCGCGACGACCGCGGCAGCTTTGTCTATGTGCGGCGTGCCGGCGGCGCGCCGCATTCGGTGACGGCGCGCCCGGCCCCCGACAAGGCTGCCGACTACGCCTGTCGCATGCAACCCGATCGCGTGATCTTCGATTGCCAGTGGCCCGACCTTGCCGTGCGCACCAGCGTCTGGGTGAGTCCGGAAGACGACTGCGAGCTGCGACAGGTCGATCTCGTCAACCGCGGCGACGTCGACATCGACCTGGTGGTCAGCCTGGCGTCGGAGCCGACGCTGGTGCCGCACGCCGCCGACCAGGCCCATCCGGCGTTCTCCAACCTGTTCATCGATGCGTCATGGGACGCAGACCAACAGGCGCTGTGGTTCCGTCGCCGGCCGCGCCTGGCGGGCGACGACGAGTGGCGCGCGGTGCACACGTTGGCAGCCGTCGATGGCGCACGCTTCGACGTGCAGCCATGCGCTCAGCGCCTGCGCTGGATCGGTCGCCACGGCAGTGCGGCCGCGCCGGTGGGCAGGGGTGGATGGCAGGCCCTGCCGTCGCCAACGGCGCACATCTCGCCATTGCCCGGTGTGGCGATGGACACCGGGCTCGATCCGGTGGCGGTGCTGGCCGTGAACCTGCGACTGGCGCGGGCCGCGACCTGCCAGCTGACTTTCGTCAGTGCCGCTGGGCAGTCGCAGGACGTGCTCGACGCGCTGCTCGACAAATACCGGCCGGCCCACCACGCCGAGCGCGCATCGAACCTGTCGCACACGATGGCGTCGATCCTGTTGCACGATATGCGCCTGGACGCACCCAGCTGGTCGGCATTGCTGACACTGCAGACGCTGCTCGGCCAGCTCAGCGTGCGCAATGTGCCCGAGGGCGACGCTGCGCGGCAATGCGATCGCCGCACGCTGTACCGGCACGGCATCGGTGGCGAGCGGCCGATTCTGCTGGTCACCATCCACAGCGAATTGGGCTTGTCGCTGGTGCACACGCTGATGCGTGCAACGATGGCCTGGGCGGTGGCCGGGCAGGGCATCGATCTGGTTGTCGTCAACGGCGAACCGCAGTCCTACCTGACACCGGTGCAGCACGATCTGCTGCACGCCATGCACTCGTCCGAGAAGGACCCGAGCCGGCCGCGCGTGACGCTGCTGCGCGAAAGCGAGCTCGAACCCTTGGAGCGCAGCACGCTGGCGCTGCTGGCTCGTGTGCGCCTGCAGGCCGACGGCCGCTCGTTGGCCGAGCAGATGGCCCGGCTGGCCGATCGGCACGAGCGTGAGTTGAACAGGCGCCGGCTGCAGGACGTGGAGGCGGTCGTGCCGCCGTGGATCACGGACGTGCCCGCGGCCGAAGCGCCGCGCGGCAGCTTCTCGGCGCAGGACGGCCGCTACGCCTTTGCCGTCAGCGCGACCCAGCAGCCGCCGCAGCCGTGGATCAACGTGCTGGCCAATCCGCACTTCGGCTGCCATGTTTCGGAAATGGCCGCCGGCCACACCTGGGCCGACAACAGCCGCATGCACCAGATCACGCGCTGGAGCAACGACCCGCTGACCGATCCGCCGGGCGAGTGGCTGCTGCTGCAGGACCTGGACAACGGCCGCGTCTGGCCGCTCGGCCGCGCGCTGCAGGGCGCAGGGCAGCGATCGGTCGAGCATGGCATCGGCTTCACGCGCATGACGCAACGCATCGGCGACGTCGAGGCGCGCATCGAGTGGTGCGTCGACGCCGAGGCCGCCGTCAAGCAGGTGCAGCTGCGGCTGCGCAGCAGCGGCGGGCATGCGCTGCAGTTGCGCTGCGTGGCGCTGGTCGAGTGGCAGATGGGTCCGTCGGCGGACGCCCGACTGTCGGTGGCCACGCAGCATGTGGTGCTGCCGGCCACCGACGCACGCGCCTCGCCGCGACAGGGCCTGCTGGCGACGCAGCTCGATGCGTCGGCCGGATTCGGCGGCGCCACCGCGTGGCTGGCGTTTCGAGACCGCGATGCTGACGACAAACCGGGCAGCGTCGACGAGTGGACCTGCGACCGCCGCGAGTTCTACGACATGCAGGGCCGCCTCGTGTTGCCGGCACGGCTCGGCGCGGTCGCCGGTTCCGGCACCGACCCCTGCGCTGCGCTCGGGCGCACGCTGACGATCAAACCTGATCAGACCATCGAGTTGACGCTGTTGCTCGGCCACGTCCACAACGCTGCCGACGCGCCGCAGGCGATCGCCGCCGCCATGCGTGTGCCAGCCGACGAACGCCTGGCACAGCAACGCGCGCAGTGGCGCACGCTGGGCGCGCCACTGCAGGTGCGCACGCCCGACGCCGCGTTCGACGCACTCGTCAATCACTGGCTGCCCTACCAGACGGTGGCTTGCCGGCTGTGGGCGCGCTCGGGCTTCTTCCAGAACGGCGGCGCGTTCGGTTTTCGCGACCAGTTGCAGGACGCGATGTCGATGCTGACGCTCGATCCGTCGCTGCTGGCCGCGCAATTGCGCATCAGCGCATCGCGGCAGTTCGCCGAGGGCGATGTGCAGCATTGGTGGCACATGCCCGGCGGCGCCGGGGTGCGCACGCATTTTTCCGACGACCGCTTGTGGTTGCCGTTCGCGCTGGCGCACTACGTGCAACGCACCGCCGACGCCGCGTTGCTCGACGAGACGGTGGCGTTTCTCGATGGCCGTCCGGTGCCTGCTGGAGCCGAAGACATTTATGAAACACCGCAGGTCAGCCACCAGCGCGCGTCGATCTACGAGCATGCGGCGCGAGCCGTGGACTGCAGTCTGGCCGTGGGCGCCAATGGGCTGCCGTTGATGGGCAGCGGCGACTGGAACGACGGCATGAATCGCGTCGGTCACGGCGGCCAAGGCGAATCGGTGTGGCTGGCATGGTTTGTCTGTGCAGTCATCGACGGCATGTTGCCGCTGGCCGGCCGCTTTGATGACCAGCCCCGCACTGCGCGCTGGAAGCAAGCACGCGCGCAGATCGTCGGCGCCATCGAGGGCCGTGCCTGGGACGGCCAGTGGTACCGCCGTGCCACTTTCGACGATGGCAGCTGGCTTGGCGCAGCCGCCAGTGCCGAGTGCCGCATCGATCTGATCGCACAAGCCTGGTCGGTGTTGTCGGCTGCCGGCGATGCGTCGCGTGCGGCACAAGCCCTCGGCTCCGCCGCGCGCGAGCTCTGGGACGACGAGGCGCAGTTGCTGCGCCTGCTCGATCCGCCGTTGCAGCACGCCAGACCCGAGGCCGGCTACATCCAGGCCTATCCGCCGGGCGTGCGCGAGAACGGCGGCCAGTACAACCACGCCGCGGCCTGGGCCGTGATGGCCGCTGCCGATCTGCAGCGCGCCGATTGGGCATGGGCGTGGTGGCGCGCCGTCAGCCCGGCGCACCGGCTACAACGTCCCGCGCTGCGCAAGGCCTATGGCGGCGAGCCCTATGTCGTCGCCGGTGATATCTACAGCGCCGAGCCGCGCAAGGGGCATTGCGGCTGGAGCTGGTACACCGGCAGTGCCGGTTGGCTGTGGCGCGCTGCGACCGAATCCTTGTGCGGCATCGAGATGCGCCAACACCAATTGCGCATTCAGCCCTGTTTGCCGCCCGACTGGGATCACGCCGACGTCCTGCTGCAGGCGCAGGGTCGGCGCATTCGATTGACGCTGTGTGCCCATGGTGACGCTGCGCGCACATTGCGCCAGCAGCCCGGCTGCCTGGGCATGTTGCCGCGTGACGAGTGGGTGGCGATGGCCGAGCTGGTCGATGGCGGGCACTACGTGGTCGACGCGTCCGCCATGGCGCGCCATCGCCAACTGCCGTCATTGCTGGCCATGCCGACATAGTCGATGCGCTGCTTTGAGACACGGCGATGGCCTGGCGTCCTACACAGCGCGCGATGGGCTGATCTCACACTGAGCCGAGGGCTTGGCCATGGCGGCACGCGCCACGGATGGTCGAGCCAGAGCAAGGAGTGAGTGACCGATGTTGACCGACCCATTGCCCGCGCTGCCGGGCTCGACCGCGCTGCATGCCCACACCATGCGCGAAGACGACGAACACCACTGGTCGCGGACGCTGATGAGCCAACCGTTCTACGTCGATGGACTGTCATACGACGACTACGCGCCTGCGTTTCGCCTGGGACATGCCCACTATCGAGAGGACACGCTGTTCGACGACGTGGTGCGACGCTTGGGTTCCGAATGGGAGGACGTCAAGGGCGGCTCGCGGCTGGCGTGGCTGGAAGCACAGCACGCTGCGCGTGCGGCCTGGGATCGGAGTGCCGCCAAGGGCGACCACGCGACCAGCGAAGTCACTCGAAACCATCCGAGCCTCTGGTCGGATCGTGGCTTCAGCGCAACCCAAGGAGATCATCGATGAGCAGCTATGGAAAACATCTGGCGTTTGCCGCCCTGGCCGGTGCCATCTGGACCGTGAGTGCAGTGGCCGTGAGCAACGAGCCGATCCGTGTCGAAAGCGGCGCCGTCAGTGACGGTGAAATTGCCGCACTGAACGAGCGCGCGAACGACTATTCACTGAAGATCGTCTGGGCCGCCAAGCGCAGCGGTGCCTACCTCGCCGATGTCGATGTGAAGATCGTCGCGCTGCCGCAGCGCGACGTGATTCTGGAACACCGCACGCAAGGGCCGCTGATGCTCGTCGACTTGCCGCCGGGGCGCTACGAGGTGACGGGCTCGTATCCGGACGTGCTGCCGGGCACACCGCGCACGCAGAGCAAGACCTTCGTCGTGCCGGACAAGGGCCTCGTGCAAGGGGTGATGTATTTCGACACCGGCGACTAGCGGCAGACCACTTGCCGCGTGCTCAGCACACGCGATGACACGGCTCAGCCGTGGCTGCCGGCAGCACGTACGGCAATCGTTCATCCGCACGGAAATTCCAGATGCCGACCTCGTCGACGGCCAACCAGGCCCACAACACGAACCAATGCATGGCGACGGCCAGAAGTGCCAACGCGATCCAGAATTCGGCTTTCATGTCCCACTCCATTGACCACCGCTGGTCGAGCCAGCATAGGCATGGCGAAGGGCTGAAGTCGTCAGGCAAAGTCGGCGCCTTGCGTAGGCGCTCGCTGACACGAGCGCGTGGTCAGCCGGCTGGACCGCCATGCATCGGTGTGCTCGAGTCGATCGACATGTCACCAACTACCCCCAGGCGCTGATCGCGCAACGCTGCAAGCACCTCGGCGCGGTGCATGTGTTCGACAAGTCGCTGCAGATCGACGCCCTCGTTGCGCTGTGCCGCGACATGGTGGCCGAGGGATCGCGAGAGCTCCGCTAGCGTCGACACAACCTGGCCGCCTGTCAGACGCTGCCTACGCGCAGTTGTGCATCTGTCTGCCGCGATCGGGGCACAGCCCCGCGCACAATCGAAACCGCTTCGACGACATCACGAGCGCAAGCGGTGAACATCCCTATGCAAGAGACCATCGACAAGAAGGACCTGCCGACATCCTTCGGCAGCTTCAAGCCCGTAGGACACGTCATGCTGGGTTTGCCTGACGAAGCCGCCCTTGTCGCGGCGAAACTGTCATTGCGCGCCCGGGGATGGAGCGAAGCGGCGATGACGGCCTTCACGCCGCGCGAAAGCCTCGAAGAGATGCAAGGCCTGATCGACAACGCGAGCGCGCTCGCCGGTTTTGGCTCGGAGATCGCACTGATGCGCCGCTATCTCGGTCTGGCGCGACAAGGCTACCGCTGGTTGCTGGTGCGAGCGCAATCCTCCGAAGACGCGCAACGCGTCGCCGACGTGGCCAAGGGGCAGGGCGCCACGCTGGCGGTCCATTACCGCGCCTTGGTCGTCGAAGAGATTTTCTAGCGGGCGCTCGCCGAGTGACGCCGACCGATATCAGGCTGTGCCTGCGCGCCGATCATGAGCGCGTGCTGAGCCTGGCACGCCTGCTGATGCAGGAGCCAGCAGCGCACCGAATGCATCGGTTCGCCGAGTTTCGCGAAGTGCTGGCGAGGCGCCAGCAAGCTGAACAGGCGGTGGTGTATCCGGCGCTGCGCAGCCTGCGCATGCCGTACGGCGTCCCGCACTGCGGCGATGCAGAGGAAAACGCCACCTGCGATCGCCTGGTGAATGCCATGGCAACACGTGCGATGCCGACGCCGAAGTGGCGCGCCATGGCCAAACTGCTGCTCAACCTGCTGACGCTGCACGCCCGAGAACAGCATCGCCTGCTGCTGCCGCTGCTTTCGCACCGCCTGTCGCCTCTCGCTCGCGAGCAACTTGGATCGGAGTACCAGCGTGTGCTGGCCGCACCGGCCAGCAGTCAGCCCATGGCCTCGACGCTGGATTGACCGATGCCCCGGCGATCGAGTGTTCGCCGTGGGCACATCCGCGGCCAGCGCTTGCGCCGGCATGAACAGAGCCCCTTTCGGGCATGCTACGCGTGGTCTCTGCTTGTCCCCAGAATACTTTGAGGTCAAATCCGTGCTGCCCTCCAGCCAGTCAAGGTAGGTTCAGGGCTGTCGTCCAAACCGTCCGCAAACCGCAGGCCGTTCGCCCTTCGCAATTCGCCACAGAGTCACACCCTCGATGAAACTGTTCAATTGCGCGCGCTGCGCCGCCCAAATCTACTTCGAAAACATGCATTGCGGTTCGTGCGGCGCGTCGCTCGGCTTCGTGCCCGAGGAGATGACGGTGGCCGCTTTCGACGCCGTGTCGCCACCCTGGGTGCGGCTCGGCGTGCCGGAGAGCGAGGCCGGCAGTTGGCGGGCGTGCGCGAATCGACACAACGCCTGGGGCTGCAACTGGATGGTGCCGGCATTGCAGGTCGACGAGCGCTGCCTGAGCTGCCGCATGACGCGAACCGACATCTCGGCCTTGGTGGACCTCAACCCATCACGCTGGATGACGGCCGAGTCGGCCAAGCGCCACCTGTTGTACACGCTGCTGTCGCTGCAATTGCCGATCGCACCGAAGCGGGCTGACGACGATGTCAGCGGCCTGGCGTTCGTCTGGCAAGTCGGTGGGCCCGATTTCAAACCGATCACCGGCCATGCCGACGGCACGATCACGCTCGATCTGCTGGAGGCCGATGACGACCAGCGCGAGGCCGCTCGCGTGGCACTGGCGGAATCGCAGCGCACCATCCTCGGCCATTTGCGCCACGAGGTTTCGCATCACCTTCACCAACGCCTGGTCGAAGGCACAACGCACGAAGCGGCTTTCCTGCAGCTCTTTGGCGACCCGCAACAGGACTACGCGCAGGCACTGCAGCGGCACTACGACGCGGGCCCGCCACCGGACTGGCCCGCGAACTTCATCAGCGCGTATGCCACGGCGCATCCGTGGGAGGACTGGGCCGAAACCTGTGCGCACTACCTGCTGATCATCGATGCCGTCGAGTCGGCCGCGGCCTGGGGCTTGAGCCTGCGGGCGCTGCCCAAGCTGCAGTTGCGTGACCCGTACGGCACATCGGGCATGCCGCTCGAGGAGCTGGTGATCCATCAGTGGTTGCCGGTGTCGCGCTTTCTCAATGCCATGGCGCGTTCGATCGGACTGCGCGACAGCTATCCCTTCACGATGCCCAACATCGTGCTGGCCAAGCTGCGTTTCGTGCAGGAGGTCCTGGGTTCGCAACATGTGCCGCCGGCCGACGGCGTGTCCTGACGTTCCGGCGAGCCCCGGCACCTACGGCGCAGGCGTCGCGACACCGGCGAACGAATCGATGCGCTCTCGCAGCGCATCGAACCGGGCCAGCGCCTGGGCGTCGCGCAGGCCCCTGAGCGCGGCCAACTCGTCGTGGTCGTCCTCAGCGAAGTGATAGCCGAGCGTCCATTGCGCAAACCTGCGCTCGTCACCGGCCCGGCCATGATGCAGGACGTCCATGTCGAAGTGGCGCGTGTCTTGTTCAAGACGTGCCCGCAGGGCCGCGATCGGCTCCGGCGGCCCTTCGACCAGCTGGGCAAAGCTGGAGCCGTCGAACACCAGCACACCCGTGATGCGATCTTCCTGATTGCGCCGACGGCTCGTGCGGGCGATGACCGCCACGTCCGATATCAAGGTGCGTGGCGACATCGTGCTGACGTAGAGCAGGGTGGACAGCTCGGAGCGCGCAACATTCACCAGGGCAGTTTACACAGGTCACCCTGGCGATCGCTGCTCGAAGTCCGTCGCGGCGCGCTGCCCCGCGTCCTGTAGGCCAAGGCCCACAGGCGATTGCCGCGCAGCCTACAGCCGGCGTGCCCGATTGCTGGCACAGTCGGTTATGGAGTCAAGCCGTGTGCCATGTCCCGCCCCAGCGTGAGAGTGCTGTCCGTCAATGCCCACAAGGGCTTCGGCTTCTTCAATCGCCGCCTGATCCTGCACGAGCTGCGCGAAGCCGTGCGCTCGGTTGCGGCCGACGTGGTCTTCCTGCAGGAAGTGGTCGGCGAGCACGCACTGCACGCGCGGCGGCACCGCAACTGGCCGGCGACATCGCAGTACGAATACCTGGCCGACACGATCTGGACCGAGCATGCCTACGGGCGCAATGCCGTCTATCCGCATGGCGACCACGGCAACGCGCTGTTGTCGCGCTATCCGATCCGCTACCACCGCAACCACGATGCGTCGATCGACGGCCACGAGGCGCGCGGCTTCCTGCATTGTGTGCTCGACGTGCCCGGCGCCGCGGCGCCGCTGCACGCGATGTGCGTGCACCTCGGGCTGCGCGAGGCGCACCGACGGCATCAGCTCGACCGCCTGTGCCGCTTGATCGAGCGCGACGTGCCTGCCGGCGAGCCGCTGATCGTGGCCGGCGATTTCAACGACTGGCGTGCGCACGCGCATGCGCGTCTGTCGCGCTGCGCCGACCTGCGCGAGGTCTTCGTGACCGCGACGGGCCGTGCGGCCAGGACCTTCCCGGCGCGCTGGCCGCTGCTGCGGCTGGACCGCATCTACGCGCGCAACGCGCATGTCGCGCGGCCGCTGGTCCTGCCCTTGCGACCCTGGTCGCACCTGTCGGATCACGCCCCGCTGGCCGCGGAGTTCGAGTGGTGAAGCCAGCGCCGGTCCTCGATCGCGGAGCCGCGTCATGAAGATGCCGCGCCTGCGCCTGCGGCCGCAACGCGCCTGGACCGCAGGCAACCAAGCTGATTTGCTCGAGAACGGCGAGCAGTTCTATCCCGCGGTGTTCGAGGCCATTGCGCAGGCCCGGCACGAGGTGCTGATCGAGACCTTCATCCTGTTCGAGGACAAGGTCGGGCTCGAACTGCAGCGCGTATTGATCGATGCGGCCGGGCGCGGCGTGCGCGTCGATCTGACGGTCGACGGCTGGGGTTCGCCGGACTTGTCCGACAGCTTCGTCGGCGCGCTGGCCGAAGCGGGTGTGATTCTGCGCGCCTTCGATCCTCAACCCAAGATACTCGGTCTGCGGCTGAATGTGTTTCGCCGCATGCACCGCAAGATCGTCGTCGTCGACAACCGCATGGCCTTCGTCGGCGGCATCAACTACTCGGCCGACCACCTGGGCGACTTCGGGCCGCTGGCCAAACAGGACTACGCGGTGCGCGTCGAGGGCCCGCTGGTGGCGCAGATCCGCGACTTCGCGCTGGCGCAGATCGGACAGGCCGAGCGTCCTGCGCCGCCGGAGGCCGCGGACAAGGCAGCGGCCAACGGCACGGCCGAAGCCATGTTCGTGACCCGCGACAACCGCTACCGCCGCAACGCGATCGAGCGCCACTACCGTGCCGCGATCCGCGCCGCGCGCAGCGACGTGATCATCGCCAACGCCTACTTTTTTCCCGGCTACCGATTGCTCAAGGCACTGCGCCGCGCCGCCCGGCGTGGCGTCAAGGTGCGGCTCGTCCTGCAGGGCCAGCCCGACATGGCGATCGTCAAGCACGCCGCCGAGTTGCTGCATGCCGCACTGGTGCGCGCCGGCGTCGAGATCCACGAGTACTGCCAGCGGCCGTTGCATGGCAAGGTGGCGGTGGTCGACGGGATGTGGGCCACCGTGGGCTCGAGCAACCTCGATCCGCTGAGCCTGGGCCTGAACCTCGAAGCCAACGTGATGATCCGCGACCGCGACTTCGCGAGCGGGCTGCAGGCCAATCTGCAGCGCCTGATGGACGACCACTGCCGGCGCCTCGAGCCCGACCAGGTGGCGCAGCGGCGCAGCGGCTGGCGCGTTGTCCTGGACACGCTGGCTTATCACCTGACGCGCCACTTCCCCGCGTGGGCCGGATGGCTGCCGGCGCATGCGCCGCAAATGATGCCGCTGGCCAAGCCGTCGGCCGCCGCGGCCCCCGGAAGTACCGCCGGCGCGCCGGACGATGCAGCAACAGGCGAGCGCGCGCTCGAGTCGTGCAGTGAGCGCTGACGCGATGGCGTCCCCGCCGGTGCGCAAGACGCAGTTGCCATGGTGGCGCACTGTGCATCGCCAGCGCTGGTTCGGGCCGGCGATCGCGCTCGTCCTGTTGGCGCTGGTCGGCTGGTTGATCGCCGACCACGTCAAGGAAATCGATTGGCGCCAGGTGCGCGCGTCCGTCACGGCCTATCCGCCGTCCACGCTCGCCGCCGCCGCCGGGTTGGTGGTGGCAAGCCACCTCGTCTACGCGTCGTACGACCTGCTCGGCCGCCGCTATGCGGGCCACACGCTGCCCCGATGGCGGGTGCTCGCCGTGGCCTTCGTCAGCTATGCCTTCAACCTCAACCTGGGCACGCTGGTCGGCGGCTTCGGCTTTCGCATTCGCCTGTACGGCAAGCTCGGCCTGGGGGCCGCGCAGATCGGCCGCGTCATTGCGCTCAGCCTGGTCACCAACTGGTCGGGCTGGTTGCTGCTGGCCGGCGCGATGTTCGCGGCGCGGCAGATCCGCCTGCCGTCGTCGTTCCCGCTGACCGCGGGTGCGATGCAGGCCATCGGACTGGTCATGGCGGCGCTGCCGCTGGCCTACGTGGCGGCATGCGTTGTCTCGAAGCGGCGCGAATGGCGTTGGCGCGACCATGTCTTCGTGTTGCCGGGCGGACGCATGGCGCTCGCGCAGCTCGGCGTCTCGAGCGTGAACTGGTCGTTGATCGGCAGCATCGTCTGGCTGTTGCTGCCGCGCGAACTCGGCTGGGGCCCGGTGATGTCGACCCTGCTCAGCGCCGCGGTGATCGCCGTGCCGACGCATGTGCCGGGCGGGCTCGGCGTGCTCGAAGCGGTGTTCATCGCCGTCCTGGGCGATCAGGTTGCACCGGCGCGACTGGTCGCGGCGCTGCTGGCGTATCGCGCGCTGTACTACCTGGTGCCGTTGGTCCTGGCAACGGCGTTGCATTTCATTCTCGAGGCCCTGGCGCGGCGAAATCCCAAGGCTGACGTGCCTGCCGCCGGGGTCGGCTCGCCGGCCAAGGCCGTGCGATGCGATGAATAGCGTGTCGAACCTGCTGAACGCGCAGCCGAGTGGTTATGCGGCCGAGGGCGAACCCGGCCCATCCACCACCTCCGGCGTCAGCGCGGCCACGGCCTGGTAGTGGGTGAGGAAGACCCGGCCGCTGAGGTGGCGCAGGAAATCGGTGGTCTGCAGGCGATCCATCACCGGACCCTTCACCTCCGACAGGTGCAGTGAGACGCCGGCATCGCGCAGCCGCTGCTCGATGGCCTCCAGGCTCTCCAGCGCGCTGGCGTCGATGTCGTTGATGGCCGAACACTGCAGTACGAGGTGGCGCAATTCGGGCTGTGCGGCGACGGCCTCGTTGACACGGTCTTCGAGGCTGCGCGCATTGGCGAAGTACAGGCTTTCGTCAACGCGCAGGCTGACCAGCGCGGGGCTGACCCGCACCGCGTGTCGATGCACGTTGCGGAAGTGCTCCGTGCCCGGCACCAGGCCGACCATCGCAATGTGCGGCCGGCTGGTGCGCCACAAGTACAACGCCAGCGAGACGCCGACGCCGACCAGCAGACCACTTTCGACGCCGCGCGCCAGCGTGACCGACAAGGTGGCGGCGAGCGCCGCAAAGTCCGCTTTGGAGTACGCCCAGGTGCGCTTGAAGATGCCGAAGTCGACCAGCGACAGCACGGCGACGACGATCGTCGCGGCCAGGGTGGCCTGCGGCAGGTAGAACAGCGCCGGCGTCAGCAGCAGCGTGGCCATCAGGATGCCGATGGCGGTGAAGATGCCGGCGGCCGGCGTCCGCGCCCCGGCATCGAAGTTGACGACCGAGCGCGCAAAACCGCCGGTGACCGGGTAGCCGCCGGTGCAGGCGGCGCCGAGGTTGCTGGCACCCAGCGCCACCAGTTCCTGGTCGGGCTCGACGCGCTGGCGGCGCTTGGCGGCCAGCGTCTGGCCGACCGACACCGATTCGACAAAGCCGACGACGCTGATGAGCAGGGCCGGCATGGCCAGTTCTCGCCACAGCGCGGCGTCGAAACTGGGCAGTGTCAACGGTGGCAGGCCCTGCGGTATCGCGCCGACGATGCGCAGGCCCTGCGCCTGCCAGTCCAGGCCCCAGGTCAGCCCGGTCGTGATCGCAATCGCCGCCACGGGCCCGGCCTTTGTGAGGATGTCGGCCAACCGCGCCGGCATGCCCATGCCGATCAACAGCGGCTTGAGGCCATGACGCACCCCGAACAGGAAAGCCGTGGCCAGGACGCCGACGGTCAGCGTCAGCAGGTGGGTGTGCGGTGTTTGTCGGGCCAGCGCGGCGAGCAGCTCGATGAGGTTGTGGCCTTCGGCCTTGACGCCCATCAGCGTCTTCAACTGGCTGGCAGCGATGAGCAACCCCGAAGCCGAGATGAAGCCCGAGATCACCGGATGGCTGAGGAAGTTGGCGATGAGGCCCAGGCGCAGCAAGCCCATCACGAGCAGCATGGCGCCCGACAGGAAGGCCAGTGTCAGCGCCACCTGCCCGTACGCCGCCGAGCCTGCCGCCGCATGTTCACCGACGGCGGCCGCCGTCATCAGCGAGACCACCGCCACCGGTCCGACGGCGAGCACGCGGCTGCTGCCGAACAGCGCATAGAGCAAGAGCGGCGCCACACTGGCGTACAGCCCCACCTCCGGCGGCAACCCGGCGAGCTGCGCATAGGCCAGGCTTTGCGGGATCAGCATGATGGTCACGATCAGCGCCGCCACACCGTCAGCGATCAAGGTGTCGCGGTCGTAGCAGCGCCCCCATTCGACAATGGGCAGGGCGGGCAACCAGCGGCGCCGAGCCTTGATCGTCGATTCAGCCATGCAGCAGATCCTCGGCCGGCAGGCGCCGGCGGTTGCGGGGCAGCACGCGTGAGCCCGTCGTGCCGCGGGCCAATGTCCTCACGCGTGACGTGAGTATCAGCGATAGACAATATATGAATTTACACTCCTTGCCGCTCCGCCATGAGCGGCCTCGGGTGCGGCCGCAACAATCGGTTCTCACGACATACCCCCTGGGACTGCCTGCATGACCATTGCCTGGAACCTGTTCACCCCGTGGAGCGCGCTGGCCGGCGGCCTGTTGATCGGCTCCGCCACGGCGCTGTACCTGCTGGGCAACGGCCGCGTGGCCGGCATCTCGGGCTTGATCGCCAGCCCGCTGCGGGCCATCGTGTCCGGCAGGAGCATGGTCCCCGAGCAGCCTCGGTTGCTGTTCATCGCCGGGCTGCTGATCGCGCCGTGGGTTTGGCGCTTGTTCGCACCGCTGCCGCTGCCGAGCGTGGACGTCGGCAGCGTTGCCCTGATCGTCGCCGGCCTGCTTCGTTGGCGTGGGCGTCCGCATGGGCAACGGTTGCACCAGCGGCCACGGCGTGTGCGGCCTGAGCCGCTTTTCGCTGCGCTCGCTGGCCAACGTGCTGGCCTTCATCGGTGCCGGCATCGTCACCGTGTTCGTGCTTCGGCACGCTTTGTGAAGTCGGCGATGCGTCATCTGTTTGCACTGGCCAGCGGCCTCGTCTTCGGTCTGGGTCTGATCGCCGGCGGCATGACCGATCCGGCCAAGGTCAAGGGCTTCCTCGACCTCCATGGCGCCTGGGACCCGAGCCTGGCCCTGGTCATGGGCGGCGCGATCGGTGTCGCCATGGTCGCGTTTGCCGCCGCCCGCCGCCGCACCACGTCGTGGAGCGGTGAGCACATGGAGCTGCCCACCAACACCGTCATCGACCGCCGCCTGATCGCCGGCGGTGTGCTGTTCGGCATCGGCTGGGGCATCGGCGGCTTTTGCCCCGGCCCGGCGCTGGTCGCCCTGGGCAGTGGCCTTGGTGCGGCCTGGGTCTTTGTCGCCGCGATGTTGTTGGGTATGGTCGGCCACGATCGTGCATTCAAGTCGCGCTGATGTTGGCGTTGCCTTGACGCCATCGACCGATGCCAGGAGACCCGCAGCATGTTCGTCTTTCGCCAACTGTTCGACTCGCCGTCGTCGACCTACACCTACCTGCTGGGTGACGCCGACACCGGCGAGGCCGTGCTCATCGATCCGGTGTTCGAGAACGCGGGCCGCGACGCCGCGCTCGTGCACGAACTCGAGCTGCGCCTCGTCGCCACGCTGGACACCCACGTGCACGCCGACCATGTCACCGGCGCCTGGCTGCACAAGCAGCGCAGCGGCAGCCGCATCCTGGTGTCCGAGGCTGCTGGTGCGGCCAACGCCGACCGCCTGCTGCGCCAAGGCGAACGCGTTTCCTTCGGTCGCCGCCATCTGGAGGTCAGGGCCACCCCAGGCCATACCAACGGCTGCCTGACCTACGTGCTCGACGAACATCACATGGCCTTCACCGGCGACAGCCTGTTGATCCGAGGTTGCGGTCGCACCGATTTCCAGCAGGGCAGCGCGACCCGGCTGTACCGTTCGGTCCGCGACCAGATCCTGTCGCTGCCGCCGGGCTGCCTGCTCTATCCGGCCCACGACTACCGCGGCAACACCGTGACCAGCGTGGCCGAAGAGCGGCAATTCAATCCGCGGCTCGGCGGCGACGTCAACGAGTCGGACTTTGCGGGCTACATGCACAACCTCGGGCTGCCGCATCCCAAGCTGATGGACATTGCCGTGCCGGCCAATCTGCTCTGCGGCCGGCCGGGCAGCGACGCCATGCCGCCGCAAGAACCCGACTGGGCGCCATTGCGCTACACCTTCAGCGGCATCTGGGAGATCCAGCCCGCCGCGTTGGAAGAATGCCTTGGCGGCCCAGCGGCCGGCGACATCCAGATCGTCGATGTGCGCGAGCCGAACGAGTTCACCGATGCCCTCGGCCACATCCACGGTGCGCGCCTCGTGCCGCTGTCCGAACTCGCTGCCCGCACGGGCGAGACTCGATGCCGAGCGGCCGGTGGTCGCCGTCTGCCGGTCGGGCGCGCGGTCGGCACAAGCCGCGGTGCTGCTGGACAAGGCCGGCTTCAAACATGTCGCCAACCTGGCCGGCGGCATGTTGCGCTGGCGGGCCGGTTTGCTGGGTGTCGACGACGGTGCGGACTGAAAGCGCGGGCGACAGCGCACGACCAACGACACGCTACTTCATGCCGAGCGACGTGCGTGCGATGCTGTCGAGCAGCGCCTCGACTTCCTTCAACGCGGCCTTCGATGCCGGCGAGCCATCGGGCCGCCATGGTCGCCGGTAGGTGACAGTGATCTTGTCCGGCTCCTCGGCGGTGGCATACACCGTCAGCGCGTAAGGGCACATCGCCGCATTGGCCGGATCGGCCTCCATCGTCTTGCGCGACAGCCCGGCGCTGCAGAACACGAACGACTGCGCGTCCGCATAGATCTTGCGCGTGGCGCCGAGATCCTTGCCCGTGCGCTCGAGCATCGTGTTGACGAACGAGTGGTAGTCGATGACCAGACCTTTGCCTTCGATGGCGGACTTCAGATCGTCGCGCACGTCCTCGAACTTGGCTTTCTTGGTGTAGCTGACCACCGGATGCGGATCGGCGGCCAGCGCCACCGTGCACAACGCTGTCAGCATCGCGAACGCGAGCGTGCGAAACATGATCATCTCCTTGACTCGAGTGGATGGGGTTCGCGTTCGAAACGGCACTGCACACGCCATCCACGCCGAGTTGCTGCTGCGATTCGCGTTGACGCCATGTTGTCTTTGTTTCGACAACGTCTGTTGAGGCAAGTCAAGCCCGGGTGCGGACCTCTTGGGCAACATCAGGGCTCACAACTCCGATCACCGGCGCTTCGCGGCATTGACACAACGGCGACTGCGCGGCTCGTTCGAGGCCGGCGGTGTCGAAGA
Source organism: uncultured beta proteobacterium (assembly GCA_963706685.1). GTDB lineage: Bacteria > Pseudomonadota > Gammaproteobacteria > Burkholderiales > Burkholderiaceae_C > CADEEN01. The sequence continues at coordinate 409,608 of CAVPMY010000005.1, read as the reverse complement.
CCTTCGCGGCGGCACGCCGCCGCGAACAATGCTGGCAACCCGAAATCAGTCAGGCAGGCGCGCATGAAGCGAAGCAAGGTGTTCGTCGCGGCAGGAATTGCCGCCCTGGTGCTGGTGGCTGCCGGCGCCGCCTACCTGCGCTTCGGGCGCGCCGTCGCGGTGCCGGTCGTCGAGGCGGTGCGGGGCCAGGTCGCTCTGCGCGTGGTCGGGCCCGCGACGCTGCAGGCGCGTGTGCCGGTGACGCTGAGTTCGCGCGTCACGGCCACGGTCAGGCAGATCCATGTCGATGTCGGCGACGTGGTCCAACGTGGGCAGGAGGTGGCCGTGCTCGACGATCGCGACCTCGCCGCGCGACGCGCTGTCGTCGGCGGCCAGCAGCTGGCACTGTCGCGCAACGTCGAGGCGGCACGGGCGATGGTGGCCAAGGCGCAGGCCGATCTCGACCTGTCGCGCAGCCAGCAGCGGCGTGATGCCGAGCTGCTGCGCACCGGCTTCGTTTCGCAGGCTGCCGTCGACAGCTCAGACGCCGCGCTGCAGGCGGCAACGGCCAATCTGGACAATGCTCGCGCGACGTTGTCGGCGCGCGAGGCCGATGTGCAGGCGCTGTTGCAGGAAGCGCGCTATGCCGACACGATGCTGTCGTTCACGCGCATCACCGCGCCCATGGACGGTGTCGTCATCTCGCGCCAGGTCGAGGTCGGCACCATGCTGGCGCCGGGCGGCGCCTTGCTGCGCATGGTCGACCCCACCACCTTGTGGATGGCGATGCGGGTCGACGAGTCGGTGGTCGGTCGCGTGCAGATCGGCCAGGCGGCCAGCATCCGCATGCGCAGCGGCGAGACGCTGGGTGGCAAGGTCGCGCGCATCGCCCGCCAGTCCGACGCTGCGACGCGTGAGCTGGAGGTCAACGTCGCTTTCGACACGCCGCCGGTGCGCTTTGCGATCGACCAGGAAGCGGAAGTTGCCATCCTGGCGGGCGACATGTCCGGCATCGTCGTGCCGTTGACGGCGTTGACGCGCGACCGTACAGGGCGGCAGGGCGTGCTGGTGCTGGCGGACTCGCGCACCGCATTCCGCCCCGTGCAGACCGGCACCAGCGATGCGCGCAGCGTGCTGATCGACGACGGACTGGCCGCCGGCGAGCGCGTCGTCGCCCAGGCCGAAGAGGTCAAGGCCGGCATGCGCGTGCAAGCACAAGCGCCCGACGCTGCCGCGCACTGAGCACGGATCACGCAGGCCAGCCCGTGGACCTCGCCCTCAAGGACATCCGCCGCCATCTCGGCAAGTTCATGGCCACCATCGTCGGCGTGGCGATGCTGCTGTCGATCGTGCTGGTGATGAACGGCATCTACCAGGGCAACATCGCCGACGGTGTGTGGCTGATCGATAACACCGCCACCGACCTGTGGGTGGTCGAGCGGGGGCGCGGCGGGCCGTTCAACGAGAGCTCGCGCATGCCGCTGGACAGCCACAAGAGCGTGGCCGCGACGCCGGGCGTGGCCCAGGCCAGCCCGCTGGTCATGTACGGCGCGCAGCGTGACATCGGCGGCAGGAGCCAGCAGTTCACGATCATCGGCTACGACGTCTTCGGTGGCCTGGGCGGCCCCGGCGGCATCGTGGGCGGGCGCACGATCGAGGCCGCGCACTACGAACTGGTGGTCGATCGCAAGCTCGGACTGGCGCTCGGCGACAAGGTGCCGCTCGGCGCTCACGACTACACCGTCGTCGGCATTACCGGCGGCGCGGTGGACTCGAGCGGCAGCCCGCTGGTGTACCTGTCGTTGCCGGATGCGCAGGAAGTGCAGTTCCAGCAGGACAACCGCGCGCTCGTCGCGGCGCGCGCGGCCAACCTCGAGCGCCTGGAGCGCGCCGGCTATGCCTCGGAGCAGGCCAGCCGCCTGCTGCCGCTGCTGTCGTCGTCCGGCGACACCGTCAACGCGGTGCTGGTGCGACTGGCGCCGGGCGCCGATGGTGCAGCAGTCGCGCAGCACATCCGCGACTGGCTGTACTTCAACGTCTACACCACCGACGAGGAGCGCAGCCTCATGCTCGAAGGCCGGCTGAGCAAGATGTCGGCGGTGCTGGGCCTGTTCCGCTCGCTGCTGATCGTCGTGTCGATCGTCATCATCGCGCTGATCATCTATGTGCTGACGATCGAGAAGATCAAGTCGATTGCCACCCTGAAGCTGATCGGTGCGTCGAACTGGGTCATCGTGCGCCTGATCATGGAGCAATCGATGGCGCTGACGCTGGCCAGCTTTGCCGTGGCCTACGGGCTGCGCGAGCTGATCGTGCCCGGCTTCCCGCGCACCCTGGCCTTCCTGCCGCAGGAGACCGCGGCCACCTTCGCGGTGATGCTGGTCGGCGGCGTCGTGGCCAGCCTGATGGCGATCTGGCACGCACTGCGCACGCCGCCGCAGCTCGCGCTGGGTGGTTGATGTGACGTCCGTCGTCGAGGTCGAAGGCGTGTCGAAGACTTTCGGCAGCGGCGAGCTCGCCGTGCAGGCGCTCAAGCCCTGTTCGTTCACTGTGCAGGCCGGTGAGCTGGCGGCCCTCGAGGGGCCCAGCGGCTCGGGCAAGAGCACGTTGCTGCTGGCGATCAGCCTGATCCTGGAGCCGAACAGCGGGCGCATCGCGATCAACGGCCAGGAGGTCTTCAACCACGGGCGGCGCCTCGTCGACGACCGCGCCTTCCGTCGCCGCAACATCGGCTTCATCTTCCAGCAGCACAACCTGATTCCGTTCCTGACCGCGCAGGAGAACGTCGCGCTGGTGATGCAGCTGAACGGCGTCCACCGGCGCGAGGCGATGCGGCGCGCCAAGGACTTGCTCGGCTACCTCGAAATCGCGCACCGCGCCGATTCGCTGCCCGCCAACCTGTCCGGCGGCGAACAGCAGCGCGTGGCCATCGGCCGAGCGCTGGCCAACGAGCCGCCGCTGATCCTGGCCGACGAACCGACCGCAGCGCTGGACACCGAGCGCGGTCTCAAAGTCATGGCGCTGCTCAAGCAGATCGCGCGCGAGCGCCGTTCGGCGGTGATCACCGTCACCCACGACCACCGCATGATTGACGGCTTCGACACCGTCTACCACCTCGAGGACGGCGTGCTGTCGCGCCTGCCGCAAGCGCAGGTGGCCGCCGCACATTGAGAGCCTGGCGTTGAACTCATCGACTGCGTTGCCGCGCTGCGGCTGCGCATGGACCGTCGCCGGCGAGCTACGCTGTGCGCTGCGCCGCCGGTTCGTCAAGCAGGTTGTCGGCCACCAGCTCGACGAGGCTTTCGATCGGCTTGTTCCACTGCGCATGCTTGGCGCCCATCTCGAGCGTGATGCGGCACTGGCCGCAACTGGTCACGAAGTGCTTGGCGCCGGTGGCGTCGACCTGTTGCTGCTTGATTTCGAAGACCTTGTGGCGCAACGGCGTGGCGCGCTGGTTCGAGACCACGCCGCCACCGCCGCCGCAGCAAAAGCCGGTCAGGCCGTGGTCCTGCAACTCGATCAATTCGAAACCGAGGGCCGCCAGCACGCGTCGCGCCGCCGCTTCCAGGCCACCGCGGCGCACGATCTGGCAGGGGTCGTGAAAGGTCGCCGACTCGCCGATGCGGTTGACGCGGATGCGGCCCGCCGCCAGTTCCTCGTCGAGGAACTCGGTCATGTGGATGACGCGCACCGGCAGCGCCTGGCCGTACCACTTCGCGGCCTCCCAGCGCGCAGCGCCGTAGGCATGGCCGCATTCGGGCAGCAGGATGGTCTTGGCGCCGATCTTGACGGCGGTGTCGACCAGCGCGCGCGTCAGCTTTTCCTGCAACGCCAGGTCGCCGTTGTTGAAGCCGATGTTGGAGGCGTCGAAGCCGCCCTGGTGCATGGTCCACTTGACGCCGGTGCGGTTGAGGATCTTGGCTGCGGCGGCCAGCGCCTTGGTGTGCTCGCCGAGCTCGGCCGGCGCGGCGGTGACCAGCATGTCGGCTTGCTGCAGATCGCAGGGGATCGGCACGCCATGCTGCTCGACGGCATCGGCCAGGATGTCGGGCAGGTCTTCGCCCGGCGTCGCGGTGCTGCCCCACTGCTGCGCCGCGCGGTCCATCAGCGCCAGCCGTTCGGGAACCAGCCCGGCCTTGAACATGCCGTGGCGCGCTTCCTTGACCAGCTCGGCGATGTCGATGCCCATCGGGCAGGCCAGCGTGCAGCGGCCGCACATGTTGCACGAGTCGTAGATCAGCTCCTGCCAGTCCTGCAGTTCGGCGATGCCCGGCTTCTTTGCCAGCCCGAGCGCACGCACCAGCGGCGCGAACGGGCTGGCCTGGCGCAGGTAGGCGCGGCGCAGCGGCTCGAGCTTGAGCACCGGCGTGTACTTGGCATCGCCCGTGGACAGCTGGAAATGGCAGGCGTCGGCGCACAGGCCGCAGTGCACGCAGGCTTCCAGGTGCAGTGCGGTCGTGACGCCGAACTCGCGCACGAAGCTGCCGATGGCGGCATCGACGCGCTGCTCATCGCTTTGCTGGCCCTGTTTGTCGAAGGCGGGCCTCAGGCTGGTTGTGCTGCTCACACCGGCACTCCCCGATGGCCGAAACGAACGCCGGTGGCGCCGCGCGAGAACGCGAACAGGAAGGCATGCATCAGCTTGCCGAACGGAAACCACACCAGCAGCAATTCCAGCGACAGCAGGTGCACGGCCACCGGGCCGCGGTAGACGGTGTGCTTGTGCGCCAGGATGGCCTGCGAAGGTTCGATCAGCACCGCCATGCCGGTGATAAGGGGCAGGAAGACGATGGCCCAGGTGATCCAGTCGTCGGCGCCGGAGATCTTCTTGCGCACCGGGTCGGTAACGCGCAAGGCCAGGGCGAGCAGCAGCGAGACGATGCTGGCTGCCGCAGCGAGATACATCACCACGTCAGGCAACGCCGGCCACGACAGGCCGCTGATGCGATGGACGAAGGCGATGTGCGGCGCGTAGCCGAAGAACACCAGCGCCAGACCGATGTGATAGATGTAGCCGTTGATGGTGATGTAGCGCGTGCGCTGCGAGAACGCCGGGCGCGGCCACATGCCGCGCACGATGGCATGTCCGGCGGCCGCCGCATCGGCCTGGTGCGCCCGCACGGGCCGGCGACAGATCGCGCATGCGCGGCAGGCGCAGCACGCCGACCAGGCGCCACAGCGATCCCAGCACGAACACGGCGATGGCAAAGACGAGGGCAGGGCCGCGGGCGATGTCGAGCAGGTCCAAACTTTTTCCTTTGGCGCCTACGCCCAGCAGGGCTTGCGCTCGTTGCGATGGCAATGCGCCAAGCATAGGAATCCCGCGCAGTGCGCGGTTGATCGTGATCAACGGCACGCCAGCAGCGCGATCCGCGCGACGGGTCGGCAGGTGCTCTGCCGCTCCTGCGGTGTCGAGCTGCTGGTGATCCGTGCCGGTGGTGTGTGAGGCAGCGGCGGTAGGAATACCATGCCTGTGTTTCAGCTCCGTGTGTCAAGGGACGGCAACATGCATGCAGACGAAGCGGTGGGTCAGGCCGAGCGCGAAGGTCTCGAGATCACATTGCCGACGGCGCTCGAACTCTGCCAGCTCGGCCTGGCGACGATGATCGACATCCGCCAGTCCTTCGAGCTCGAGATGAAAGGCACGATCCCCGACACCGTGCACATCCCGCTGTTCGAGGTCAAGCGCATGCTCGGTCACGCCCTGAACGACGACGAGCAGGACATCCTCGACGCCGGCCAGCCGAAGGACATCGACGCGATGAGCTTCTTCACGATGATCAACCGGCTGCACCACACGCGCGACCATGTGCTGCTGTGCATCTGCAACAGCGGCCGGCGCAGCATCGCGGCAGCGTCGCTGTTGCGCTCGCTGGGTTACCCCAAGGCGCTGTCGGTGGCCGGAGGCTTCCAGGAATGGAAAAAACTGCAAGCCGCCGTTGCGGCACCGGACGCAGCCGCCGCCGAGGGCTGAGGCAGCGCTACAGGAAGCGCGCGATCTCGTCGATGTCTTCGGCAAACAGCTGGCCGGCTTCGGCCATCACCACCTTGCCGTCACGGCCCAGGACCACGGTGACCGGCAGGCCTTTCGCCCGCGGCAGGATCGTCTCGATCTGCGGCGTGACCAGCGTCGAAGCAAAGGCATAGCCCTTGGCGCGCAGGTAGGCGACGGCGTCCTCGCGCTTCTTGTCGATCGACAGGCCCAGCATCTGCAGGCCGCCGTCGCGCCGCGTTCGCCACAGCTTGTCCATCATGGGGCTCTGGATCGCACAGAACGGACACCAGCTGGCCCACCAGTACAGCACCAGCACCTTGCTGCGGTCGTGCAGCGGCCGCAGCGTCGAGCCGTCGAGCAGTTCGACTTGGTCAGGCAATGCGAGCGCCTGGCCGATGGCCGGCAGTGGCGCGCCGCCACCACTGGCGGAGCCTTGACGCGGCGCTTGCGCCCACACGCCGCCGCCGACGCCGAGCCCGGCGGCACCGAGGATCAAGGCACGGCGTCGCGCCGACACCCGGCCAGGGCCATGCGACCGCACTGCTGGTATGTCTGCTTTCTTGGTCATGTGCATGCCGTCTAGTTGCGCCACTGTATTGCGAGTCATTGCATCGGGCCAAGGGGTGGCTCTGTCTTCAACCGCACGCGCCAGCGGTCGCACCCTGCGTTGGCGTGTGTTGAACGGTGCCGGGCACCGATTGATCCAGCGGCCCTTGGACCTGTTGATCGACGAGGCGATCGGTCAATGCGGCGCTGGCCCACATCGCGATCAGCGTGACCCACGATGTTGCGGTGAGGACGGCCGCGCCCGACAGCGCCGCACCGACGGCGCAACCGCCGGCCAACACGCGGTTCAAGACCTCGGCCGAGGGCCCGGTGAAGCTCAGGGCCTGGATCGGGTGCGGATCGAATGCGACCCTCGACACCGCATAGGTGAACCACCAGGCGGCCGCCACCGACAGGCCGACACCGATGGCGCCGGCCCAGCCCCAGACCGCCACGCGCTGCCGATGCGCCCAGACGATGGCGGCGCCGAGCCACAACGCACCGAAGGCCAGCGCGCCGCCATGGCCGATGCCGGTGCGGGCAATCAGATCGCGCGAGGTGCCGCCGTCGATCGTCCACCCTTCGGATATCGCCATGCGCAGTGGCGACAGGGCGCCGGTCAGCGAGCGCGAGCGCTGGGCGAGGAAGCCGAAGGCGATGCCGATAAGCAACGCGCCGAGGGCCAGGCTGCCGTTTTCGCCCCACTGGTCGAGTAGAGATTCCGTCACGGTGTGCGTTGCATGCCGGCATTCACCTTGTGGCCGGCAATCCAGTTTAGGGACGTGGCTTGCACTGAGGCTTGATGCAGGTCAGCCGACTTGTTCCTCGCGCCAGAGCATGAGCTTCAAGGTCGCCACCGATCCGGCGATGATGCCGGCCATCGCGATGAAGGAACCGATGGCCAGGGTCGAGACGCCCGACAAGCCCTGGCCCACGGTGCAGCCGAGTGCGGTGACGCCGCCGAAGCCCATCAACAAGGCGCCGACGAGCTGGTTGCGCAGGTCAGTCAACGACGCGAAGCCTTCCCAGCGAAAACGCTTTGTCGCAATGGCATAGGTGGCCGAGCCGAGAACCACGCCGAGCACGCTGGCGATGCCGAACGTGACGTGCAGCGACTGGTCGGTCCACAGCATCAGCAGCTCCAGACCGAAGGCCATCGGACCGACAAAACTCAGCGACTCGACGGTGCGAGAGTTGGTGCCGAAGAAGACGTACTCGAGGGTTTGCGGGTTCTCGCCAAAACCCAGGTGGCCGCTGACGTACCAGCCGCCGGCCACCAGTGCGCCGATGACGACGGCGCCGAGAATCTGCGTCCCATTGCTGCGAAAGCGCTTGTCCTTGAAGACGAAGATCAGCAAGGCCAGCACCAGCGCCGCCGCCGTCCCCAACAGCGCGGGCTCGGCGGCCAGGCCGGTCAGGCGCGACACGGCCGTGGCCAGGCCCTGGTCCTTCCAGCCCAGCTCGGCGAGGTTGACAGCCACCGGGTCGAGCCAGCTGGCGCGCCACTGGCCGAACAGACCCTTGAGCGTCATGTACGACGCGATGCCGAGAAACACCAGGACGACGATCGAACGCACGCTGCCGCCGCCGACGCGGATCAGGTTCTTGTTGGCGCAGCCGCCGCTGAGCGTCATGCCGATGCCGAACGTCAAGCCGCCGACCAGCATCGACAGCCAGGGCAGGGTCGGCCGCTGCGCGGTGGCCTTGGACAGATCGACCTGGCCGGTGTAGGCCAGCACGGTCGCGCCGACGATGGCCACGGCAATCGCCAGCAGCCACATGCGCATGCGGCCCCAGTGGCCCATGTTGACGATGTCCGACAGCGCCCCCATGGTGCAGAAGTTGGTCTTGTTGGCGATCAACCCGAAGACGAAGGCCAGCGCGAAGCCGCCCCAGACGACGACATTGGCGATCTGGTTGGCTGTGGCATCCATGGCGCAGCCCGGCTAGGGCCTGTTCACACTACGCAGGCGGGTGCGAAAGGGGCTGTGAGGGCGCAGGGCAAGGCGCGCGACGACGCCAAGGCTTGACGCCTTGGCTAGGAGCGCAACGCCGCCATGCGCCCTCACAGCCCCTTTCCCGTACGGGTTGCCACCACAAACGGCGCCCGCGTCGTTGCAAAGCCTCGCTGGGTCCCGAACCCAGCTTCGTTTTGCGCCTAGCTGGCGCCGTTTGTGGTGGCAACGCATCCCGTCTCCGTAGCGTGAACAGGCCCTAGTCAGATGAACAGGCAGACGTCGCTCTCGCCGGCAAACTTCATGAACGTGGCCGCGCCGCCGTACTCGATGGCGTCGATGAAATCGCTCTTCTGGAAGTCGAACAGATCGACCGTCATCTGGCAGGCGATGAACTTGACGTCGGACTCGACGCAGACCGAGCGCAGCTCCTCGAGCGAGGCCACGCCCTTCTTCTTCATCTTGGCCTTCATCATCGTCGTCGCCATCCATTCCATGCCGGGCAACATCTGCACGACCACCGGCATCGGCACGGGCATCGGCATCGCCGGGTTGGCCAGCGGGCTGATGGCGATGCCGCTCAGGTCCTTGCGCAGCAACTGCAGGCCGTAGAAGGTGAAGAAGACCTGCACCTCCCAGCCCAGCGCCGCCGCCGTCGAGGCCAGGATCAGCGGCGGGTACGCCATGTCGAGCGCACCCTTGGTGGCGATGATCGCCATCTTCTTCGCTGCCATTTCAGCCTTTCTTCAACAGGAAGACGTACTTGCTGTTCTCGGTGGTCGATGACAGCAGTGTGTTGCCGGTCTGCTCGGCAAAGGCCTGCATGTCGCACACCGAGCCCGGATCGGTGGCGATCACGCGCAGAACCTGGCCTGAGGCCATGTCGGCCAGCGACTTCTTCGTCTTCACGATCGGCATCGGGCAGGCCAGCCCTGATGCATCGAATTCCTTGTCGTAGTCCATTCGAGTCTCCTTGAGTTCGCCTGCCTTCAGAACTTGCGGCCCCAGGCCAGGCCGATGCTGGTCTGCTTCATGCCGATGGTTTCGTTGCCGCCCGCGCCCGGGCCGAACAGGCCATTGAACAGCGACGAGCCGCGGACGGTCTGACGCGGCGCAACCATCAAGGCGCCGCTGATCTCGCTGTCCTTGTCGAGCGCCCAGGTGAAGCCGGCGGTGTAATGGTCCTTCATCACGCCGGGGGCCAGGATGTTGAAGGTGACATCGGCCGCCCTGATCGGGTTGTCGCCCCGGTTGTAGCCGACGCGCAGCGTCAGTGCGTCGGACAGGCGCCAGGCCGCACCGATCTTGACGACGTCGATGTCCTGCCAGCCGAAGCCCGGCCCGTTGGCCGCACCCAGCTGGGCCGGCGGCTGCGGCGAACTGGGGTTGTTGACCGCGGCCACGTCGCTGTAGTTGATGCGGCCCACGTCCAGGGCCAGGGTCCAGGCCGGTGTCGGCGTGAAGGCGATGCCGATGCTGTAGTGCGAGGGTATGTCGAAGTCGCCGCCGCCGGCGAACAGGCCCCGGTACTTGTCGAACTTGCCCATGTTCATCTTCGGCGCATACGCCGCGCCGATCGTCACGCTGTCGCTGAGTCGCCCCTGGTAGCCGATGCGCAGGCCGATGCCGGTGGAGCTGTCATAGCCGTTGTTGGTGACACGCGCCGGGTCGGACGAGAAGTTCGGCGTACCGGCAAAGGCCTGCAGTCCCTGCGCCTTGAAGCGTTGGTAGCCGAGCAGCAGCGCGACGCCGACGGCGTGCTGCGGGGTGATCTTGTAGGCCACCGTCGGCGCGACGATCAATTGCATCAGGTCCACGCCCAGTTCACCGCTGCCGCACAGGGCGTTGGCCGGGCCCTGTCCGCAATTGAAGTTGCCCTGCGGATAGGTGGTGTTCATGCCGCCGTTGCCGTAGACCGAGACGCCGAGCGACAGGTCGCTGCTCAGCATGCGGTTGTAGCCGAACTCCGGGATCAGAAAGGCGGTGCGGTCGCTGTCGACCTTGCCGTTGAGCGGCGAGCCCGGTGGCTGTGCGTCGCTGCGTTCGACGTCTCGCCTGGGCATGAAGACGTTACCGCCGAGATCGACGCGCGAGCCGGCCCACACCATGCCGGCCGGATTGGTCGCGCCGCCCAGGCTGTCCTGCGCCAGCGCCGTCGAGACTCCACCCATGCCCATGGCCTTGATGCCATAGCCGTGCGGGAAATAGCCGTTGGTGGCCAGCGCCGGGCCGGCCATGCAGGCCGCAGCCAGCGGCAGCAGCCGCAGGATCGGTGTCTGACGTTTCATCGTGGGTTCTCCTCGTGTTCGGCCATGGCGCCGGTTGATGAATGGGCCTGTGCAACGCGTCTCACCATCGGGCCTGCAGGCGGCTATCGACGATCTGGCTGTCCCAGCGCTTGAGCGGCGTGTCGCCTTTGGCAATGCATTGGCCGCTGCGAATGTCGAAGGCCCATTCATGCTTCGGGCAGGTCAGCGTCGTGCCGTCGAGCGCGAGGTGCGGGATATTGGTGGTCTGGTGCGGGCAGCGGCTGTCGAAGACCTTCCAGACGCTCTCGGCGTTGTCAACGGCGTGGTGCACGAACAGGCCGCGGCCGTCGCAATCGACGCGCGTCACGGCGCCCGGTTCGAGATCGGCCACGGCCATCACGTCATGCCATTGGCCGTCGCCGCCGAGTTCGGCCGCCTGGAATTGCGGCAGGTCCATGGCCAGGATGACGTCCACCGCCCACACGATCTTGGCCAGGCCCAGCGCCGGAAACGCCATCAGCAGCGCGTCGAGCACCTCGGCCGCTGTGCAACCGTCGCGCAGCGCGCGGTTGAGGTACTGCCGCAACCCGCGCTCGGTCTGCGCGTGGACCTTGGTGATCACCGAGATCAGGTCGCGTGTCTTGGGATCGAGATGCTTGCCGCAATCCTTGAGAAAGCCGAAGTAATGCCCCATTGCTTCGGGGCGGGCCTTGACGAGGAAGTTGAGTGCGTCACTCATGCGATGGCGCCTCTGTCCGCAAGGGTCTTCGCACCCTCCGGCGTCGGAAGCTCGTTGTCGGGTCAGCGCGGCGACCGTGGATTCCCGGCCGGCACCGGGGCGGTGGCCGGACTTGTCTTCAAGCTGATTAGGCGCATGGCGGTTGGCAGCGTCTATTACCGGGACGGGTGATGTTGGGATACGCCATCTGGGCTATGGGTCGCCAACCTGCACTGCGCAACAGGTGCCGTGTTGGGGCAGCCCCTGTGGCACGGTCATGTCGTCGGGTGTTCCAATGACACCGTGTGCGCTCCGCTGGGGTGCAAGGCTCATATAACGATATCCGCATACACCATGTCATCTGCCGAGGCCGACGTCACCGCGATCTACGCCCGACTCGCCGCGGCGCTGTCGGCTGACGGCGATCTGCACGGCCTGCTGACGGACTTGCTCGAGCCCATCGCTCGCCTTTCACAGGCCTGGTCGGCGTCGGTCAGCGTGCAGGCCGGCGAGGGCGGCCGAGCGCAGCTCCTCGGCGCGATCGAAATGGGCCCGGCTGGGGCCGTCGAAGAGCGTGTGGTTTTGGTCCCACTGACCTGTCGCGAGCGCAGCCTCGGGTGCTACGAGTTGCGCTTGCCCGCCGCTGCCCTGCTCGACGAGGCCACGCTGCGTTTTCACCAGACCCTCGGTGTGCTGCTGGGTCTGGCACTGCACGATGCCGGCGCCGAACGCGAGAGCCGTCAGGCCGTGCTGGCCGATGTTCACGACAGCATTGCCCAGAACCTGGTCTTCGTGCGCATGCGCCTGCCGCTGCTCGACGATGCGATCGCTCGCCACGACGACGACAGCGCCTTGCGCTACAGCCGCGAGGTGCGCCAGGCCGTCACCACCGCCCACACCAACTTGCGCGCCATGTTGACGCAGGGTCAGGCGCCGATGGACCCGAAGGGCCTCAAGCATGCACTGGCTTCGAGCGTCCGGTCATTCCACGATTTGACGCAGATCAATCTGGTTGTCGACGACCGCGCGCCTGATCTGCGTCTGTCCGCCAGCCAGGAATCGCAGGTGTACCTGATCGTGCAGGAAGCACTGTCCAACATCGCCAAGCACGCGCGCGCGCGCCGCGCCTGGCTGCGCATCGCTCGCCACGGCAACCAGGTCGACGTGGTCGTCGAGGACGACGGCACCGGACCGCCGCTGCCCGCGAACGCGGCCTCGCCGTCGCACTTCGGCCTCGACATCATGCGTCAGCGCGCGGCGCGGCTCGGTGGCGGCGTCGAGATTGCAGCGCGCGATGGCGGCGGCATGCGCATGAGGTTGAGCTTTCCCGTCGCCCTGACGGAGGCCGCCAGCACATGACCGCTACCGGCCCCTTGCGCGTGGTCCTGGTCGACGACCACGCGCTGTGCCGCAACGGCCTGACCGAACTGCTGCACCATCGCGGCACCATCCAGGTCGTCGCCGCCGTCGGCGACCCGGCGCTGGTGGCCGATGTGTTGCGCGAACACCGGCCCGACCTGATGGTGCTCGACCTGCGCATGCCCTCCGGCGACGGCCTGTCGCTGTTGCGGCGGCTGCGCGCTGAGGGCTGCGACACGCCGGTGCTGATCCTGACGATGAGCGATTCCGAAGCCGACCTCGCGGCGGCGCTGCGCGCCGGGGTTCGCGGCTACCTGCTCAAGGACATGGAGCCCGAAGAGGTCATCGGCGCAATCGAGCGCGCCGCCCGCGGCGAGATCACCTTTGCACCGGCGATGACGGTCAAGCTGGCGCAGTTGCTGCAGCGCGGCAGCACCGGCAACGAGCGCAAGAGCCTGCTCGACTCGTTGACCGATCGCGAGCGCCAGATCCTCGATCACCTGGCGCGCGGCGAAAGCAACAAGGCGATTGCACGCGCGCTCGCGATCAGCCACGACACCGTGAAGCTGCACGTGCGCCATATCCTGTCCAAGCTCAACCTGAGCTCGCGCGTCGAGGCGGCGGTGTTTGCGGTCGAGGCCCGCAGCAGCGGCGAAGCCTGACGGTTCAGCCGCCTGCCGACCCGCGCTCTTGCGGGCCATCGGCCACCAGCGCAGCTTCGGCGTTCAGGCGTCCAGCGCCATCAAGCTGTCCGGGGCGATGGCATGCTGTTGTCCGAACCATGCCAGCTCGTCGCGCAGCCGCACCACTTCACCGACGATCGTCAGGCAGGGTGAGCGCAGGCCTGCGCGTTCGACCTCCGCAGCCAGCGTGGCCAGCGTCGCGCTGACGACGCGCTGCGCCGTCAGCGTGCCCTGAGCGACCACGGCAGCGGGCCAGTCGGCCGGCAGGCCCTGCTCGATCAACTTGGCACAGATCACGGCCAGCCCGGTCAGGCTCATGTAGATCACCACCGTCTGCCGTGGCCGCGCCAGCGTCGGCCAGTCGAGGTCGAAGCTGCCGTCCTTGAGGTGGCCGGTGACGAAAGTACAGCTCTGCGCGAAGTCGCGGTGCGTGAGCGGGATGCCGGCATAGGCGGCGACGCCGCAGGCCGCGGTGATGCCCGGCACGACCTCGAAAGGCACGCCGGCGGCGGCCAGCGCCTGCAACTCCTCGCCGCCGCGGCCGAAGACGAAGGGGTCGCCGCCCTTCAGGCGCACGACCTGGCGACCGTCCTGGGCCAGGCGCACCAGCAGGTCGTTGATCTCGGGCTGGCCCATGCTGTGGTTGGCGCGCTCCTTGCCGGCGTAGATGCGCTCGGCGTCGGCGCCGATCAGCGCCAGCACATCGGCGCCGACCAGATGGTCGTGGACCACCACATCGGCCTCGGCCAGCAGGCGCGCCGCGCGCAGCGTCAGCAGGTCGGCGCTGCCCGGCCCGGCGCCGACCAGATACACGCGGCCCATCGCTGCACGGCAGGGTGCCAGCAGCGCCTTCATGTCGACAAATGAATTCATGGGGGCCTCTATCGCTATTTCGCGCAGCCGTTGCAGCCGCCGTTGCCGCAGGCCTTGGCGGGCCTGTCGGCCGACTCGCTCTCCGGCCTGAAGATGAAGTTGAACTGGCCCGGCTCGAGTTCGACGAAATCGAGCACGATGTCTTCGAGCATCGGCTGGCTCGGCGGCGCGATCACGAGGTCGACGCCGAGCACCTGCAACGGCATGTCGCCCTCGCGTGGCTCGTCGAAGCCCATGCCGTATTCGATCGAGCCATCGGCGACCTGGCGCGCTGCGACTCGCAAGGCCATGCCGGTGGCATCGCTGCGAGTGGCGGCGGCCAGGATTTCGTTCGATGCCGTGGCGGTGACGCTGAACATGGCGGTTTCCTTTTTGGTCTGTCTGCAGGCGATCAATGCTCGCCCTTGGTACGCAGGAGCCCGGCCAGTCGATTGCCTTGCTTCTGCGGCCCACCGTTCGGGAAGAGTGCGTGCAGGTAGTGGTTGTTGCCGCGTTGCGGGCCCCAGGACTGCGAGAAGTGCTTGAGCATGACCCGCACCTGCGCCTGCACGCCGTGTTCCTGGAAGTACTCACGCAGGAAGCGGATCAGTTGCCAGTGCTCGGCGGTCAATTCGAGCCCTTCCTTTCGGGCCTGGGCGCGCGCGAAGCTTTCCGACCAGTCGGCAAGGTTGTCGAGGTAGCCCTCGGCATCGGTCGCGACAGCGCGTCCATCGACGAGCACGGTTGTCTGATGATCCAAGGTCTTCATCGTTCGGCCTCAGCCGGTGAGCGCCGCTACGGCGACGCCCTCGGCCGCGGGCGGGCGGCTGCGCTGGCGGCGCACGAAGTCGATGAAACGCGGCACCCATGACGTGCCGGCTGCGCTGCGCAGGTGGGCGTAGGAGGCCAACAGGTTGTGGACCAGCACGCCGTCGTGGATGCCGTCGATGCCATGTCCGCGGTGGACGCGGTAGGCGAACCGGACCTGCGGGTCGAGGTTCTCGAGGCTCGAATGGTGGAACTCATGGCCGCGCAACAGACCCGAGGCGGCGCTGTCCCAGGGCATCGCAGAGGTCTCCTCCAGGTGGACGTAGCCACGGCCGATCGGCCGCTCGTGCATCACCGCGTCGCCCGGAATCGCACCGACCATGCGCGCCGTGTGACCCTGCCAGGTGATGCTGCGCGACAGGTACATCAGGCCACCGCACTCGGCATAGGTCGGCAAGCCCGCTTCGATGGCCTGGCGCAGGGCGCTGCGCAGCGCGCTGTTGGCCTCCAGAGCGCGCATGCAGGCCTCGGGAAATCCGCCACCGATGAACAGGCCGTCGAGAGCGGGCAGTTCCCTGTCGTGCAAGGTGTCGATCGGCACCAGACGGGCGCCCGCGGCGCGCAAGGCCGCCAGGTCGTCGGCGTAGTAGAAGCCGAAAGCGCGATCCTGTGCAACGCCGATGCGCAAGCTGGCCGGTTGCGCAGCGGCAGGCGCCACGGCGCTCGGCCGGGGGCCAGCGGCCGGCGCTTGCAGCCAGCGCCGCGCACACGGTCCAGATCGACCTGCGCGGCGATGATGCGACCGATCGCGTCGACACGCGACTGGGCATCGTCGACCTCGGCGCAGGGCATCAGGCCGAGGTGCCGCTCGGTCAGCGCCAGCCGCGGGTCCTCGACCACCGCGCCGAGCACCGGCACGTCGGTGTAGTGCTCGATCACGGCGCGCAGCTTGGCTTCGTGACGCGCGCCGCCGAGCCGGTTGAGGATCACGCCGCCGATGCGGATGTTGCGGTCGAAGGCCTGGTAGCCCAGGATCAGCGGCGCGATGCCGCGCGTCATGCCGCGCGCGTCGATGACCAGCAGCACCGGCAGGCCCAGGCGATGCGCCAGCGCGGCATTGCTGTTGCTGCCATCCAGCGCCAGGCCGTCGTACAGGCCCTTGTTGCCTTCGACCAGCGCCAGGTCGGCGCCTCGCACGCCCTCGGCAAAGCAGTGCCCGAGCGCTGCATCGTCCATCAGGTAGGCATCGAGATTGAAGCAGGGTCGCCCGCAGGCGCGGGCCAGCCACATCGGATCGATGTAGTCGGGCCCCTTCTTGAACGGCTGAACCACATGGCCTCGCGCAACCAGCGCCGCGCACAGGCCGAGCGAGACCATGGTCTTGCCCGAAGACTTGTGTGCGGCGGAGACGAGCAGGCGGTTCATGTCAGCGCCTGCCGTTCGAGACGACGCTGTCCTCGGCCGGCAGGAAGTCGAGCACCCGCACGCCCACCAGGGTCAGCACGAAGGCGGCGCCGAGCCCGCCGATGCCGAGCAGCAACTCAGGCAGCGACGGCACGTAGTGCGCCACGGCGCCATCGCCGAAGCTGCTCTGCGTCACGACATGGCCGGGGAAGATGTCGAGCGGAAAGGCCTGCCCGCCGACGATGAACACAAACAGCCAGGCAAACGCACCCAGCACGACCAGCGCCGAGGCGGCGGCTGTCGAGCGCGCACCGCGCAACCGCGGATGGAACAGCAGCAGCAGCGGCAGGATCGCTCCGAGCAGCACATAGCCGAGCCAGAACAGCAGCGGATAGACAGCCGGCCCGCCGCGGCCGAGCAGGATGAAGGCCTCGAACGCGTGCTGGCGCGTGTAGTACAGGTTGGTCAGGTGGTACACGGCGACCAGGTACAGCGAGGTGGCGACGAAAATGCCGAGCAGCCGCGCCATGCGCTGCAGGGTCTCAGGCGCGAGCCCCCGTCCGCCCGATGCCGCCATCGCGAAGCGCACGGCGAGGAACACCGCCAGCCCCCAGCCGAGCGACAAGACGATGAACAGAGGGCGCCAGCAATGCCGACTGGTAGGCCTGCCGGGCGACCAGGAAGCCGAAGATCAGACCGGTGCCGGTGGTCAGCAAGAAGCGCCAGACCAGCACGGCCAGGCCCGCCGCCTGCGCGTAGCCGTTGAATCGACGCTCGAACATCGTCCACAGGTAGACGACGACGACTGCAAACAGGCCCGAATAGAGAAACACGTTCCAGGCGAAGACGGACTTGAAGTTGTAGTGCGTGGCCGCGACGATGATGCGTTCGGGCCGGCCCAGGTCGAGCATCAACACCATCAATCCGCCCGCCAGCAGCGCCAGCGACAACAGCGCCGAGAGCCTCGCATGCGGCTTGTAGGCCGGCAGGCCGAACACCGAGCCGATCGACGCGACGTTGAGCACGCCCGATGCGGCCACGATCATGAAGATCGCGAACACATGCGGCAGGCCCCAGACCACCTGGTTGTTCATGCCGGTGATGACATGCCCTTGCTCTTCCATGCTGTGTGCGGCCAACAGTCCGGCCAGCGTCACGAGGGCGCCGATCGCAAGCAGCCCGTAGAACCTGCGCTCGTCGCGTCGATGACCGAGGGTGCCGATGGTCATCACGTCACAGGCCCTGGTAGCGCACGCCCGGATCGAGCCGCAGATCGGCGCGCAACTGCGTCGTGGCCGCGCTGCGCGCGCGCCGCGAGATCTCGCTGCCGGGGTCGTTCAGGTTGCCGAAGACGATCGCGCCGTGGCCGGCCTGGCTGCAGGCCTCGGCACAGGCGGTGTTGTGCTGGCCCTGGTCGATGCGGTGCACGCACAGCGTGCAGCTTTCGACGCAGCCCTTGCCACGCGGCACCTCGGGTTTCTGGTCGGCGAGCGGTTCGTGCACGAACGAGCGCGCCTGGTAAGGGCAGGCCATGACGCAATAGCGGCAGCCGATGCAGCTGTGGCGATCGACCATGACGATGCCGTCGGCGCGCTTGAACGAGGCGCCGGTCGGGCAGACATCGACGCACGGCGGCTCGGCGCAGTGCTGGCACATGACCGGCAGCGAGGCCGTGCGCCCGCCCTTGATTTCCTTGATGTCGATCTTGCGGATCCATTGCGCATCGGTCGGCCGCGTCGGCGTGGCCAGGCCGTTTTCGCTGTTGCAGGCGCTGACGCAGTCGGTGCAGCCGCTGGCGCACTTGTCTGTGTCGATCAGCAGGCCCCAGCGCACCGTGGGGTCGGCACCTGCCGATGGCGTGCCACCGGGCGCCGAGCCGCTCGTCGCCGCCTGGACCTCGATCAGGCGCACGCCGCCGGCCAGCAGCGTGCCGCCCATCGCCATCGCGGCCACGCCGAGGAAGCCGCGGCGCGACGTGCTGTCGGGCGCGGTGTCGCTGTGGTGGTTGCCGGCGTCGATCATGGCTGCTGGCCGATCACCTTGGCCTGCGGGCGTGTGGCGTGGCAGTCGAAGCAATCGATGCTGACGGCGGTGTACTGGTGGCAGCTGACGCAGAAGTTGCCGTCGGCCTTGGCCACGCTGCCGGCTGACCGCACTGGCGTGGCAGTCGATGCAGCCCTGTCAGGCTGGCCTTGGCGCCGCGGATGCCGCCGTGCACGGTGAGGTCGCGCTGGTGCTTGAGCATCGACGGGTGTTCGCGCCGCATCGTCGCCGGGTCGGCGATGCATTGCGTGCCCGAGCGTGCCGGCTCGATCGTCGGAACCGGCGTGCGGCCCTCGCCCGCGAGCGTCGTCTGGCGCAAGGCAACCAGCAACAGCGCAGCCACGTCCCTAAGCACTGTGCCCGCAGCCAGCAGGCGCCGCGGATCCGGCTTTGCCGGTCCGCTGGCGTCGCCCCCTGAGGGCGAGGCGCCGAAGGCGCTTCGGGGGTGGGTCACTACTCGCCCAGCCCCATCTGGATGTAGCCGGTCGGGCAGACATCGGCGCAGATGTGGCAGCCGATGCACTTGTTGTAGTCGGTGTCGACATAGCGGCCGGTGGTCGACTTCGACTTCGCGACCTTGAACACCGCCGTCTGCGGGCAATAGACGACGCAGTTGTCGCACTCGAAGCACTGGCCGCAGCTCATGCAGCGCTTGGCCTCGGCCTGGGCCTGCGTCTCGAGCAGCGGCAGCATGCGCTCCTCGAAGTTGTTCAGCGCCTCGTCGGCCGTCAGGTTGACCATCTTGCGCTTGTTGCGCGGCGTGAAGTTGAAATGGCCGAGGAACAGTTCGTTGTGCGGAATGACGTAGCGGTCGGAGCGGTCGTCGTAGTTGTGGATGGCGCCGCTGCTGGCGTCGGTGCCGCGCAGCGGCTGTTCGATCTGCGTGATCTTCAGGCCCTTCTCGATCATCTTGCGCGCCAGGTCGAAGCTGTGCACATCGATCTTGGGCCGCTTGTCGAGCGCTTCGCTGCGCAGGTAGCGGTCGATGCCGTCGGCGGCGATCGCGCCATGGCCGATGGCGGTGGTCAGCAGGTGCGGGCGCACCACGTCGCCGCCGACGAACATCGCGCCGGGCTTGCCGTCCTTGCCTGCACCTGGTAGTTCTTGTCGGCCGCGATGGCGCCCTTGCCGTTGTCCAGCACTTCCAGGCCGGTGAAATCAACCGCCTGGCCGATCGCCGAGACGATCAGGTCGGCAGGAATGTCTTCTTCGCGTGCCTTCGATCTGCTTCACGTCGAGCTTGCCGCCGACGATCCTGGCCTCGCAGCGGGCCACGCGCAGCGCCGTGGCGCGGCCGTCGGCGCCGACGACCACCGCCACCGGCGCCAGGCCGCCGCGGATCGCGATGCCCTCGGCCAGGGCATGCTCGACCTCGTTCTTGCTGGCCTGCATCTTGTCGATCGCGAAGATCGACGTCAGCGTGACCTCGGCGCCCAGGCGCGACGACAGCGACGCCACGTCATGCGCGGCGAAACCGCCGATCACGTTCTCCGGGCCGGTCGCTCTCGTGCACCTGGTCGATGTGGCCGAGTCGCCGGGCCACGGTGGCGACGTCGATCGAGGTGTCGCCGCCGCCGATGACGACGACGCGCTTGCCCACATGCTGCATGCGGCCGTCGTTGAAGGCCTTCAGGAAAGCGGTGGCGGTGACGCACGTTGGGTGCATCGGCGCCGTCGACCGGCAAGGCGCGGCCGCTCTGCGCGCCCAAGCCGAGGAAGACGGCGTCGAAGCCGGTCTCTGATGTCGTCGAGCGTGATGTCGGTGCCGATGCGGCAGTTCATGCGCAGCGTCACGCCGAGATCGACGATGCGCTGGATCTCGGCATCGAGCACTTCGCGCGGCGTGCGAAAGCCCGGGATGCCGTAGCGCATCATGCCGCCGGCCTCCTTGCGCTCGTCGAAGATGGTGACCGAGTGGCCCTTCCTCGCCAGCTGGTAGGCCGCCGACAGCCCCGCCGGGCCGGCGCCGATCACAGCCACCGTCTTGCCGGTCTGCTGCTCCGGCTTCGGGAAGGCGAGCTGGTGTTCGATGGCCCATTCGCCGAGGAAATGTTCGACCGAATTGATGCCGACGAAGTCTTCGACCTGATTGCGGTTGCAGCCCGATTCGCAAGGCGCGGGGCAGACACGGCCCATCACCGACGGCAGCGGATTGGCATCGGTCAGGCGCCGCCAGGCGTACTCCTGCCAGGGCACGCCGGCCGGCGGTTTTTCGATGCCGCGCACGATGTTGAGGTAGCCGCGGATGTCTTCGCCCGACGGGCAACTGCCCTGGCACGGCGGCGTGCTCTGGATGTAGGTCGGGCACTTGTGCGAATGATCGGCGTCGAAGATCTCCTTCTGCCAGGCCAGCGGCTCGTGGTCGCCGTCCTTGTAGCGACGGAAGGTCAGCGGCTTGACCGGGGCGTTGTCAACGATCGACGACATGGGCGTGCTTCCTCGAGGTGGTGGCGTGTTCGGTGGCTCACTTGGCCGTCAGGCGCTCGATGCCCAGCGCCTTGAGCACGTACTTCTCGTACACCGGCTCGGTGCTGCCGGTTTCTCATCTTGCGCATGAAGTACTTTTCGAACGCGATCTTGGCCAGGTGCACCCACTTGCCCTTCTTGAACCAGTTGACGTTGCGCGGCGGAATCTGCGGCAGCGCGACGAAGGCCGCACCGGTGTCGCCCATGTCGGCCAGGCAGATCGCATTCCAGGTCGGCTTGGCGGTCACGGCGCGGCCGGCCAGTTCGTCGGCGATGTTGTGCACGATCGCCGTCGTCATGGTCTCGATCATGTAGCCGGTTTTCGGCGCGCCGGTCGGCACCGGCGTGACTTCGACCGGCGGAATGGCCACGCACACGCCGGCGGAGAAGATGTTCTTGAAGGCCTTGCTGCGCTGGTACTCGTCGATCAGGACGAAGCCGCGCGGATTGCACAAGCCGGCGCACCGCCGCCACGGCGTCCACGCCCTTGAAGGCGGGCAGCATCATGGCCAGCTTGAACGGCACTTCGTGTTCCTTCAGCACCTGCCCGGCGTCGTCGAGCTGGGTCACGAACAGTCTTGCCTGCTTCGACCTTGGTGGTCTTGGCGTTGGTGATCCACTTCATGTCGTGGCCGCGCAGTTCGGACTCGAGCATCGACTTGCTGTCGCCCACGCCGCCCAGGCCGAGGTGGCCGATGTAGGGCTCGCTGGTGACGAAGGTGATCGGCACCTTGTGGCGCAGCTTGCGCCGGCGCAGGTCGGTGTCGAGGATGAAGGCGAACTCGTAGGCCGGGCCGAAGCAACTGGCCATCGGCATGGCGCCGATGACCACCGGCCCGGGGTTGTCGAGGAACGTCTGGTAGCGCGACCAGAACGCCTCGGCATGGTCGACGGTGCAGACCGAGTGCGTGTGGCCGCCGTGCGGCCCGGCGCCCGGGACTTCGTCGAAGCTGAGCTTGGGCCCGGTCGTGATGACCAGGTAGTCGTAGGCCATCGTGTCGCCGCCGTCGAGCTTCGAGGCGGTTGGCCTTCGGCGTCGATCTTGGTCACGGCATGGCCGACGAAGTCGATGCCCTTTCGCTCCAGCTGCGGCGCGATCTTCAGCACGATGTCGTCGCGCTTTCGCCAGCCGACCGCCACCCAGGGATTGGACGGCGTGAACTGGAAGTAGTCGACCGCGCTGACGACGGTGATCTTGTGTTCCTTGGCGAGCTTTTCGCGCATCTCGTAGGCGGCGGGCATGCCGCCGATGCCGGCGCCCATGATGACGATGTGGGCCATGATTGGTCTCCTTGCTAGTGCTGTGGCGGCGTGCCGAGCCGGATCGCCTTGCTGACGAGCTGGTGCACGCCGCCGACCATGCTCATGTCGAAGCCGTAGTACGGCAGCACCTTGCTGAACTGGGCCTTGCAGATGGCGCAGATGGCGGCCATGAAGTTGACGCCGTGTTCGTCGGCGACGGTCTTCAAGGCTTCCATGCGCGGCATCGCGCCCTTGACGCGCAGCTCGAGCAGGTCGTCGGTCAGCAGGCCGCCGCCGCCGCCGCAGCAGAAGGTGGCTTCGTGCGTGGTGCCCGGCGCCATGTCGTGGAAATGATTGGCCACCGCCTTGATGATTTCGCGCGGGATCACGAACTGGCCGCCCGGCATGTCGCCCATGCGCGAGCCGCGCGCCACGTTGCAAGAATCGTGGAAGGTGACGATGCGGTCGTCGTTCTTTTCCTTGTCGAACTGG
Source organism: uncultured beta proteobacterium (assembly GCA_963706685.1). Taxonomy (GTDB): domain Bacteria; phylum Pseudomonadota; class Gammaproteobacteria; order Burkholderiales; family Burkholderiaceae_C; genus CADEEN01. The sequence continues at coordinate 386,857 of CAVPMY010000005.1, read as the reverse complement.
ATCGCGCCGCGCTGGATCAGGTCGTAGGTGAATTCGCAGATGTGCTGCGGCACCGGGTAGCGCGTGATCGAGCCAGTCGAAGGGGCCGATCAGCGTGTTCCAGAAGCTGTAGGCCACGCGCCAGGCATGGCCGCATTCGCCGACGACGATGCGCTTGACGCCGAGCCCTGCGCTTCTTCCTTGACGCGCATCGAGATCTTCTTCATCTGCTCGTAGTTGCCGATGAAGAGCGCAAAGTTCGCGGCCTCGCTGGCCTTGGAGCTCAGCGTCCAGCTGATGCCGGCGGCGTGGAAGACCTTGGCGTAGCCGATCAGGCTCTCGACATGCGGCTCGGAGAAGAAGTCGGCCGACGGCGTGATCAGCAGCACCTCGGCGCCGGCCTCGTCGAGCGGGAAGCGCACGTCCAGGCCGGTTTCTTCCTTGGTGTCTTCTTCGAGGCCGGCCAGCGTGTCGGCCAGCGCCGGCTCGGGGATGCCGAGGTTGTTGCCGATGCGGTGCACCTTGCCGATGATCTCGTTGGCGTACTTCTGGCCCAGGCCGACCGAATCCATGATCTCGCGCGCCGCCATCGTCACCTCGGCGGTGTCGATGCCGTAGGGGCAGAAGACCGAGCAGCGGCGGCACTCCGAGCACTGGTTGTAGTAGCTCCACCAGTCGTCGAGCACTTCCTTGGTCATGTCGGTGGCGCCGACGAGCTTGGGGAAATGCTTGCCGGCGAACGTGAAGTAGCGGCGATAGACACCGCGCATCAGATCCTGCCGCGCCACCGGCATGTTCTTCGGGTCGCCCGTGCCGAGAAAGTAGTGGCACTTGTCGGAGCAGGCGCCGCAGTGCACGCAGGAATCCATGTAGACCTGCAGCGAGCGGTACTTGCCGAGCAGCTCGCCCATCTTGCCGACGGCGCGCTGTTCCCAGCCTTCGGTCAGCTCACCGGGGAAGCCGACCGCTTCCTGGATCTTCGGCGAGGCGACGAAGGGCTTGCTGTGTGCCATCGAGCCGGCCGCCACCAGCGGGATCACCGGGTAGGGCTTGAGCGTCGGGGTTTCGAAAGGGGCGGTGGCCATGGTCTGCCGCTACTTCTGCTTGTCGTACACCGCGGCCCAGGCGGCGAGGTGACGGACCTCGCGCGAGGTGTCGGCCTGGTTGCGGCTCGGGCTGAAGAACAGGCCCGGCGCGTGCAGCAGCTTGCTGATCGGAAAGACCAGCATCAGCAGCGCCACCAGGCCCAGGTGCAGCAGCAGCAGCGGATCGCTCGGCAGCGGCTGCACGTCCAGGCGCATCAGGCCCAGCATGAAGGCCTTGACGGCGACGATGTCGGTGGGGGCGACGAAGCGCATGCCCAGGCCGGACAGGCCGATGGCGACCAGCAGTGCCAGGTGCAGATGGTCCGACGGCGTCGAGATGTAGCGCACGCGGTCGACCAGGAAGCGGCGCGCCCACAGCCCGGCCAGGCCGGCGACCATGGCAAAGCCGGCGTACATGCCGAAGGCCTGGATCCAGACGATCGGCGTCCACACCGGCTGCTGGAAGTAGCGCAGGTGGCGCAGCAGCACCAGCAGCAGCGCAGCGTGGAACATCCAGCCGAAGAGCCAGGTCCACTTGCTGGCCTTGAACAGGCTCTCGAAGAAGACCACTTCGCGCGTCAGGCGCAGCGCGACACCGCCGGTGGTGGTCGGCGCCGGCGTGGTCGGGATCTTCAGCGGCGCCGGCACGCCGGCATAGCGGCGGATCTTCAAGCCGACGCCGATCACCAGCACCGCAGTGGCGATGTAGAACAGTGCGGCGTAGGCGATCGACAGCGGGTTCATGACCGAACTGAGTTCAATGCTCGGTGGTGTCTTGATGTCGTCGCGAGGGCGCCGAGGTTGTGTCGAGATACGCAGCCGCTACCCAGCGGCCGCCGCGGATCCGGCTTTGCCGGTCCGCCAGCGGCGCCCCCTTGAGGGGGAGCGGCGAAGCCGCTACGGGGGTGGTCCACATCACACGCAACCGGTCGGCTTGGGCAGGCCGGCGATCTTGCAGGCCTGCTTGGCCGGGCCGTAGGGGAACAACTCGTAGAGGTACTTGCTGTTGCCCTTGTCGGCGCCGAGCTGCTTGCCGATGGCCTTGGTCAGCACGCGCACGGCCGGGGCGATCTGGTACTCGTTGTAGTAGTCGCGCAGGAAGTTGACGACTTCCCAGTGGCTGGGCGTCATGTCGACGTTTTCTGTCTTGGCGATGACGTTGGCGATGTCCTCGCTCCAGTCGGACAGGTTGACCAGATAGCCTTCTTCGTCGGTCTCGTAGGTGGTGCCGTTGACTTCGATGCCCATGAGGGTCTCCTGCTGCGTGAATGTTGAGAACCGGGCCGTCAGAGCCAGGACTGGTTGTTGGGATGCTCGGCGACGAGGTCGACGAAGCCGGCGTAGTCGATCGCGGCAACGCCGTCGATCAGCCGGCCCGCCATGCCGCGGGCTTCGACGTCGGGTTGCAGTGCATAGACCTTGAGCTGTGCCAAGGCGGCGGCCAGCCCGGCGGACTCGGCGCCTGCCGCCGTGGCCGCATAGACGGCGTCTTCGATCAGCAGCAGCGCATGCCCTGGCCGCGCCAGCCGCAGGCAGGTTTGCAGCGCATTGGTCTGCATGTGGGATTTGTTGACGATGTGCAGCATGGCGGTTGTCTAGAACGAAAGAACCACATCCTGCTCGGCCATCAGCTCGCCCATCTCGGCACTCGACAGCACCTCGACCGGGACCAGCAGGTCGGCTTCGGTCAGGCCGCGTTCGTCCATCGACTCGCGCTCGACGTAGAGCTTCTCGACGTCGTAGCCATCGAGCGCACGGTAGGTCGGCGAATGGTTCTTGATGCCGATGGCCTTGCTGTTCTGGCCCTTGACGAGTTCGTAGACACCGTCGTCGATGAAGGCCAGGCTCACGTCCTGGTCGAAGGTGGCCGCGATCAGCACGACCTCCAGGCTCTCCAGCGCGTAGATCGTGCCGAAGGGCGCCTTGCGGTTGACGAACATGAATTTCTTCATCGCAGCTGCCCGCTAGTCGCCGAAGGTCACGAGGCGGTCGGCCTTGATGCCGCTGTCCACCAGCTGGCCCAGGCCCGAGATGCGAAAGCCGGGCGCCAGCACCTCGTCCTTGATGCCGCGGCGCAGGGCCGCCGCCACGCACACGACGAGATCGACCTTGTGCTCGGCGTTCAACGCCGACCAGCGGTTGACGATGTGGCGGTCGTCCTGCGGCGGCTCGGTCAGCCGGGTCGCGTTGTAGACGCCGTCGTGATAGAAAAAGACGCGCTGCACTTCATGCCCTTTGGCAATCGCGGCCGCGGCGAACTGGTAGGCCGTGTCGCTGGCCTGGTGCGTGTAGGGCCCTTCGCTGACGAGCAGACCGAATTTCATTTCAGTGGTCCATGGCGCTGCGCACCGCCCGCGACGCATGAAACGGCTTTGGCGTTCGGGCGAGCGCGGCGGGCGCTGTGCCGAGCGGGCTCATGCTGGAGTACCAGAAATCGCCCGCCCGGCACACCGCCCGCCGCGCGGCACCGGTAATCATCTTCGGGGCGTCGAAAACCAATACGGCTCGCGGCCCGAGGACGGCGCGGCGACCGCGCGATTTCTGGTACCCCAGCATGAGCGCGGGCGCCGCGCCGTCCTCGGGCCCAGCACAGTGCCAAGCGGTCGCTTCGAGGTCATTCATTTCAGAAGCGGATGTGGGTCGACGCGTTCAGGCTGGCTCGCGAGCCGCGCCAGTCGTCGATCAGGTACTTGGTGAACGGCAGGTCGCACTTCTCGAAGAAGCGCGGCCAGCCGATGCGCTCGATCCAGTCGGAGACGCGTTCCCACGAGCGTGCGTCTTCCTTGTAGGTGTAGAGGATCTTCTTGACCACGGCCGAAACCTCGGGCCAGCGCGGCGGGTTGTTCGGCAGGCCCGACATCACCATCTTCATGAAGGTCGGCTTGCCGCGCGCATTCGAGTTCTTGCCGCCGACCCAGATCGCCAGCTTGGAGTGCTCGGGGTCGTTGATCTGCATCGGCGGGCACGGCGGGTAGCAGGCGCCGCAGCACATGCATTTCTTCTCGTCGATCTCCAGCGAGGGCTTGCCGTTGACCAGCGCCGGCCGGATGGCGGCCACCGGGCAGCGCGCGACCACGGCCGGGCGTTCGCAGACATTGGCCACCAGATCGTGGTTGATCTTCGGCGGCTTGGTGTGCTGGACGATGATGGCGATGTCGGCCTGGCCGCCGCAGTTGATCTCGCAGCACGAGGTCGACAGGTGCACGCGGTTGGGCATGTCCTCCTTGATGAACTCGCTCGTACAGATCGTCCATCAGCGCCTTGACCGCGCCCGAGGCGTCGGTGCCCGGGATGTCGCAGTGCAGCCAGCCCTGGGTGTGGGCGATCATCGACACCGAGTTGCCGGTGCCGCCGACCGGAAAGCCGCTCTCCGTGAGCGCGTTGATCAGCGGTGCGACCTTGTTCTCGTCGGCCACCATGAACTCGATATTCGATCGGATCGTGAAGCGCACATGGCCGTCGGCATAGGTGTCGGCGATGTCGCACAGCTTGCGGATCGTGTAGACGTCCATCTGCCGCTGCGTCCCGGCGCGCACGGTCCAGATCTCGTCGCCGCTGTGCGAGACATGGTGCAGCACGCCGGGCCGCGGCCGGTCGTGGTACTTCCAGTTGCCGTAGTTCTTCAGCATCGTCGGATGCATGTACTGCTTGGGATCCGGGCAGCCGCTTTCGATCGGGGTGCGTTGAGCCATGCGGGTCTCCGTTTGCGATCAGGCCGCAGCCTTCTTTTCGTTGATGCGGGCGACTTCGTCGTCCCAGCCGTCGGTGCGCACATACGGGTTGGTGCGCGGCGTGGCGACCATGTTGGCGTCGATCTCGACGCCGATGCCCTCGAGGAAATTGACCAGCCCGATGCGCTCGATCATCTCGCCGGTGCGTTCGTGCTCGAGCGCGTTCTCGGCGAAGAAGTCGATCACCTTCTGGCCCAGCTCGACCAGGGCGTCGTAGTCCTCGTCGGTCTTCAGCGGCATGAAGGGCACGACCACGGTGCCCATCAGGTCGCCGATCTTCAGCGTGCGCTTGCCGCCGATCAGGATCGTCGCGCCGGTGTCCTTGCCATGCGCCAGCGCGCCGGTCATGACGTTGACGCAGTGCATGCAGCGCACGCAGTTGCTGTTGTCGATCTCGAGCGAGTGCGTGTCGCTGACTTTCACGCTGGAGATCGTGGCGCCCGGGTCGACGTCCTTGTGCTCCTTCAACAGGATGGTCTTGGTCGGGCAACGCGTGATCACGTCGTTGACCAGTTCGTTCATGCCGTGCTTGTCGAACCACTTGCGCGCCAGTGCCTCGTCGGTGCGGATGTTGTCGCGCCAGGTGCCGATGACCGCCATGTCCGAGCGCTGGATCGAGTTCATGCAGTCGTTCGGGCAGCCCGAGAACTTGAACTTGAACTTGTAGGGCAGGGCGGGGCGGTGGATGTCGTCGACGAAGGTGTTGATGACCTGGCGGTGGGCGCGTGATTCGTCGTAGCAGCTCTGCTCGCAGCGCGCCGCGCCGACGCAGCTCATCGAGGTGCGCACCGCCGGGCCGGCACCGCCGAGGTCGAAGCCGATTTCATTCAAGGCGTCGAAGGCATCCTGGACCTTGTCGGTCTTGGCGCCCTGGAACATGATGTCGCCCGACTGGCCGTGAAAGGCGATCAGGCCCGAGCCATGCTCTTCCCAGATGTCGGCCAGCTTGCGCAGCACCTTGGTGTCGTAGTGCATGCCGGCGGGCGGCTGCACGCGCAGGGTGTGGAACTCGGCGGCGTCGGGGAAAACCGGTGCGCCCTTCTCGTCCTTGAGCTCGGTGAAGCGCGGAATCACGCCGCCGCCGTAGCCGAACACACCGACCGTGCCGCCCTTCCAGTAGCCCTTCTTGGTGCGGTAGGACGTCTCCAGCTGACCCATCAGGTCGACCATGTAGTCCTTGTCGCCGGCCAGGCGCTTCAAGCCCGTGACGAAGCTGGGCCAGGGCCCGCTTTCCAGCTCGTCGAGCATCGGCGTCGGGTGCTGCTTCTTGGCCATGGTGCAGACTCTCCTGAAAAGCAAAAGCGCGTGGCGACGACGATAGTCCGGATGACCGCTCGTGCCACTACCCGGATGGCGTAGGTGGCGCTCACCCGTACCGGGTATGGACTGGGCCGATGCGCGCGCGCTCAATGCAGTACTCGGAGGTGCCGATGACGCGCATGACGAGCCTGGCGAAGTTGCGCGCGCCGCTGGGCGGGCAGGAAATCGAGTTGCAGCAGATTGACCTCGACGCCGGCGGCATGAGCCTGCTGCGCACACGCATCCGCGAGAAGAGCCGCTTCACGGTGTTCGACATCGACCCGATCACCGCCGAGGCCTGGGGCCAGGCCCTGCTGCGCTGGGCCGACACCCAACCCAAGAGCTGACAAAGTGGACGATGCCAGGCCCGCGACGATGGTGGACGTGCTGTATGCCTTGCATGGCCAGGCCTTGCCACGCGACCACCGGCCGGCCTTGGCCGCCGCCCTGGAGCGCCTGGTGCCCTGGCTGGCCGATGCCTCGCAGGCCGGCACTGCACCGCGTCAACACCGTCGCCGGCGACGGCCCACGGCGCTGCTCTCGCAACGCTCGCGACTGGCGCTGCGGGTGCGGCGCGAGCGTGTGGCCGATCTGGCGCCATTGGCCGGCGCGACGCTCGATGTCGGCGGCTTCATGCTGCGCCTGGGTGAGCAGCCGCTGCTGCGCGAGCTGCTGCCGCACGGCACGCTGTACGCGCACCTGGTGGCCAGCCGCGATGACGATGAACTGGGCTTCCTGGCTGCTGTCGAAAGCGAGCTGGATGCGCTCGGCGTGCCCTGTCGCACGATCTGCGGCCGCCGCCAGGTGATCGACTTCAATGGCGCGCCGCTGACCGGCTTCAGCCTGATGCTCGACGGCCTGACGCCCGCCGCGTCGCTGCGCGTGCTCGAAGCCGGCCTCGGTGCACATCGCCGCCTGGGTTGCGGCATCTTCGTTCCGCACAAATCGGGCGCGGCCGTGCGCGCCTGAAACAGACACGCCGACGGCCACAACATCCGAAGGAGGCAAGCGGCATGGCCTATACCGTCAAGGGCAAGGCGCTGGACAGCGACGAACAGGGCTATCTGCTCGAACCCGACTACAGCGACGAGGTCGTCCAGGTGATTGCCGCTGCGGAGAACATCGAGCTCACCGACGCGCACTGGAAGGTCGTGTCCTGGCTGCGCGACGAGTACCGCGAGCACGGCCACACGCCCAACTTTCGCAACATGCTCAAGGGCGTCACCGAAGTCCTGCCGGGCTGTGACAGCAAGACGCTGTATGACCTGTTCCCGGTCGGTCCGGCCAAGCAGGGCTGCAAGGTCGCCGGCCTGCCGCAGCCCTTGGGCAAGGGCGGGTATTGATGGATCACTGCCGAGGCGGCCCGCGGCTCCCACTGAAATGAATCACTTCAAAACCGCCGCTTGGCATGGTGCAGGGCCCGAGGACAGCGCGGCGCCCGCGCTCATGCTGGGGTACCAGAAATCGCGCGGTCGCCGCGCCGTCCTCGGGCCGGGAGCCGTGTTGGTTTTCGACGCGCCGAAGTCGAATACCCGTGCCGCGCGTCGGGCGGTGTGCCGGGCGGGCGATTTCTGGTACGCCAGCATGAGCCCGCACGGCACACCGCCCGCCGCGCCTGCTCGCGCGTCGAATCCGTTTCATGCGTCGCGCGCATCGCGCAGCGGCATGGACCACTGAGATGGCGATCGTCGCACCACGCCTGCGCATCAAGAGCCACTGGTTCAAGGCCGGCGAGCCCAAGAGCGCCGAGCAGAACGCCAGCGCGATGGCCTTCATCGTCTGGCGGGTGGCGCAGAACATGTTGAAGCGCATGCGCGGATCGAACTTCGACGTTGCGGTCGGCGTGCCGTACTTCGCGTTCATGCGCGAGGTCCTCGTATTCCTGATCGCGGTGGTCGACCGCACGGCCTACACGAAGATGGACGGCCCGACGCGCCGCGACTTCACGACGGCCCTGGTCATGAACTGCGCCGACACCCTGGCCGGCAACGAGAACGACCTGCTCGGTCCGCGCAGCGACGGCGAGCGCTATCAGGACAGCTTCATCGACCTCGTCAACGAGCTCTCGCCACACTACGCCGAGTTCGGCGCCGATCCGGCCGCGGCCGGGGACGACGAGGCCTTCAGGCCCGACTTCGGTTTCCTGCGCTACTTCGGCAGCCGCCTGGAGCCGACGCTGCCGGACAAGGACCGGCGCTGGGTGCTCGACCAGGTGATGGCCATCGAAGCACCCGAGGCCGTCGACATCGTGCGCAGCGCCATCGTCGACCTGTTGTCCACCGAGCCACGCAAGGCGCGGCGCACGTCGATGAGCGGAGATTGATTCGATGCTGGCGACTGCTCGAGCCGACCGCGCTGAGACACAGTTCGTCGCCGTTCGACCTCGACAACGAGGCGAGCTACCGGTCGTGGCGCGAGCGCAAGCTGGCGCAGCGGGCGCGCAGCGTCGACGAGCTGATCGTCGACGTCGGCGATCCGCAGGCCCTGAGCACGGCCGAACGCGAGGCGCTGCTGCAGCGCTGCGCGAAGTGGAACATGGTGGTCTATCGCAGCGCCCGCGGCGTGCTGGACAAGGACACGCCGCGCCGGGTCGGGCGCCAGCTCGGCCTGCAGCGCCTGGACGCCAACTGGCTGGCCGACGAAGACGGCATCTCGAGCATCACCGTCAATCCGCGCTCGGCCGATCGCGGCAACCTCATTCCCTACACCGATCGTCCACTCAAGTGGCACACCGACGGCTACTACCACCCGAGCGAGCAGCGCATCCGCGCCATGCTGCTGCACTGCGTGCGCCCGGCGGCCAGCGGCGGCGTGAATGTGCTGCTCGATCACGAACTGGCCTACATCGCGCTGCGCGATGCGTCGCCGCGCTGGTTGCGTGCGCTGATGGCGAGCGATGCGATGACGATCCCGCAGCGCGAAGACGCCGGCGGCATCGCGCGGCCGGCCCAGTGCGGCCCGGTCTTCTCGGTCGACGCCCATGATGGCGCGCTGCACATGCGCTACACCGCGCGCACGCGCAGCATCGAGTGGAACAACGACAGCGCAACCTTGAAAGCCGCTGCCTTCCTCGAGCGCTACCTGGCCGACGACAACCCGGACGTGCTGCACCTGCGCCTCGAGTCCGGCATGGGCATCGTTGCCAACAACGTACTGCACGGCCGCAGCGCCTTCGTCGACGATGCGGCAGCGCCGCGGCTGATCTACCGCGCGCGCTACCTCGATCGACTGTGCGATCCGGAGGCGCCGTGGCGCAATGGGTAACGATCTGGCGCGCAGCGCAACTGGTCGGCGTGCCGCGCGGCGTGCTGCAGCAGCGCGTGCGCACCGGCGAAATCACCTTGAGCGACGGCCTGGTCTCGACCGAGACCTTGCTCCAGCTCTATCCGCAGACCCAGCTCGAGCAGTCCGGCATGCTCGAGCGTGTCGTGCACATCAAGGACGATGCCTTCGGCCGGCGCGTGCGCGAGCGCCTGCTGCCGAGCCAGGACGTGCTGGCCACGCGACTGTTCCGTCAGGGCCAGGAACTGGCCGATCTGCAGCGCCATCTGCAGCGCTACCACGCGCTGGTGATCGAACTGCGCGAGCGCCTCGGCGAGATGGTGCTGCAGACGTCGGGCGACGACGCGCGGCTGCTCGCTCTGCAACGCCAGTTGAACGATGGCCTGGCCCGCGCACTGGCCACCGAATCGGTTGATCTGCTCAACGTCATGGACGACATCCTGAAAGTGGTTTCCGCGCAAGTCACGCTGCGGCCGAGCGGCCATCAGTTCACCGTCGAAGGCCACGACACGCTGCTGCAGGCCGGGCTCAAGGCCGGACTCGGCCTGAACTACGGCTGCGGCAACGGCAGCTGCGGCATGTGCAAGGTGCGCGTCAGCGCCGGCGAGGTCGTCAAGGTGATGCCGTTCGACTACCCGCTGTCGGAGGCCGAAAAGCAGCAGGGCTACACGCTGATGTGCGCGCACACGGCGGCCAGCAGCGAGATCACACTGGAAACGCTCGAGGCGCGCGGGCCGGCCGACATCCCGCAGCAGCACATCGTCGCCACGGTGCGCGCCGTGCGCGACCTGGCGCCCGACACGCGCCTGCTGCATCTGCAGACGCCGCGCACCAACCGCCTGCGCTTCCTGGCCGGCCAAGCGGTCACGCTCGGCCGTGCCGCATCGGCGAGCAGCGCCGGCGACGACATTCGGGCCACCTACCCGGTGGCCAGTTGCCCTTGTGACGATCGCAACCTGCACTTCTACATTGCGCGCGACGCCGACAGCGCCTTTGCGCGCCTGGTCTTCGACGGCCCATTGGCCGCAGGCGACGCGATCGGCCTGTGGGGGCCTGTCGGCGAGTTCGTGCTGGCCGACGAGCCATCGGCCGCTGGTCTTCGCCGCCTGCGACACCGGCTTCGCGCCGATCAAGAGCCTGATCGAGCATGCGCTGTCGCTCGACGCCTCGCCGTCGCTGTCGCTGTACTGGCTGGCGACGCGCAGCGACGGTCACTTCCAGGCCAATCAGTGCCGGGCCTGGTCGGAGGCGCTGGATGCCTTCGAGTACGCCGCCTTCACCGAGATCGATCCGGCAGCCGGCGCGCGCCAGGTGGCCGCTGCGATCCGTGCCGACCAGTTCGACATCGACTGCGATTTCTATCTTGCCGGCCCGTGGGACTTTGTCGACGCCTTGGGTGCCGCGCTGCGCGAGGCCGGCGTGCCGGCCTCGCAGGTCGCATCGGAGATCGTATGAGCGCGCCGCTCGACGACCCGGGTTGCAGCGGCGGCGAGTCGTTCGCGCTGCGCGTGCTGGGCGACAGCATGGCGCCTGAGTTCAACGACGGCGAGATCATCATCATCGAGCCCGACGGCGCGCTGCGCGATGGCAGCTATGTGCTCGCCCAGGTGGCACAGGCGTGGACGTTCAGGCAACTGGTCAAAGCCGGCAAGGGCTGGTGCCTGCGTGCCGTCAATCCGGCCTACGCCGAGCAGCGCTTGCCCGATCTGTCGGCCGTGCATGGCGTGGTCATTCAGAAAGCCGTGCCGGGACGGCGGCGCCTGACCAAGCACTACGTCTGAATCGCCATGCCCTATTTCGTCTTCAGTGTCCGGCCCTTTGCGCAGATCGAGAAGCTGGCCGAGTTTGCGGGCTTCAAGGAGGCGTCGACGCATGCCAAGGCGCTGCGCGCGGCCCAGGCCATGGCCGCCGATGCGACGGTCAAGGTGATGTTTGCCGACAACGAGCAACTCGCCGAAGAGCTGCTGTGCCAGGTGCGAGAGGCCGGCCCGAGCGGCGACGACTGATCGTGAGCCTCACGTGAGCCAAGACGATCCTGCCGGCCCATCACCTTGCTGCGAGAGCGCGACCGTTTGCGTCTTCGCCAAGGCGCTGCTGGCACGAGCCGCGGTCTGCGAACTGTCGCAACGGCGCAGCCTCGGTGAACGCGAGATCGTCGAATGCACCTCGACCGTGGCGCGCACCAACTGCGCCACGCTGGCCGCGCTGATGCACGAGCGCGCGCGCTTTGCGCTGCGCCTGCCCGGCCCGGGGCATCCGATGATCCATGCGCAGGCCTTGAAGCTGCACTGCGGCGGCCTGCTGGGACTGCAGCAGGCGCTGGGAGCGGCGCAGGCCGATGTGCATGTCATGGTCGGCGTGGCCCACGAGCGCTACGCCAGCCTGACCGAGCTGCCCTGGGACGAGATCGTTCGCGATGTGGCCGGCTGGCAGCCGCACCGGCGCCGCAAGACGCCATCGACATGAGGGCCGATCGGCTGCGCGCGCTGGCGCTGGCCGTGCAGACCAACTGCCACATCGCCGATGCGCACCACGCGGCAGACCTGTCGCTGTGCATCTACCTGCTGCAGATGCGCGAACTGTTCCGCTGGGAGCAGGGTCTGGATTTCACCGCCGAACTCGATCGGCGGGCCGTAGGCCAGTGGCTGGCGCAGCGTGAAGCGCTCTGGTCGGCGATGGAGCAACTGCCGTGCGTGCCGCTGCCGATCGGCGAGCGCGAGTTCGATGCGCAGGATGTCGAGGCGATCAATGCCGAACTGGCGCCGCTCGGTCTGGTCTATGGCGCGGGCTTGATGGCCAGTGATCGCCCGACCTACTTTCTGGCGACCTGCCTCGAAACGCAACGCCGCAATCCAGGCCTGACGGTGCTGGTCTGCGGGCGCGAACATGCGCGCTGCCTGTTCGCGCCGCCGGCAGCACTCGTCGCCAGCCACACCATCGTGCTCAGACGCGAGTCGCTGGCCCGCGTGCTGTGGGAAAAGTTCGAGGCGTTCAGCCTGCGTCGATCCGAGGGCCCGATGCGCTCGCTGTTGGCGGCCTTCCGGCTGAACGGCACGCAAGACTTCGTCGGCCTGCTGCCGCGCCTGCTCGATGAGCTGTCCGAGTCGCTCGTGCTGCACGAGCTCGGAGAATTCCACGCCGGTCAATGGCTGGGCCCGCCATGGTCGGCGATGCGATTGGCGCTCGGCCAGCGTCGGACCGACCTGTACGTGCGGGCGGTGCGCGACCACCTCGCCGACCTTGAAGTCACCTTGCCGGCGTTGCTGGATCGCGATCAGAGCGCAGCGCTGCACTTCTGGTTCGCCAGTTACGAGGGTGTGCGCAAGCTGCTGTTCCCGGGCCTGGTCCGGGCCTACGCGGACTGGTGCGGCGGCGACGCGGGTCAGGCCCTGCGGCAGGCAGCGAGCGCAGGCGCGGCGCATTTCCGCGTGCTGGCCAGGCAAGTCCTCGACCTGCACCAGCGCCTGGGGCGTGACGCTGCGCCGGCGATCGATCGCTTGCTGACCGGGCCGCAAGCCGTCTTCGAACGCTCGCGCTGGTAGTTCGCTCGTACGCTGCGGCGGCGATCATGCCAGCGATGGAACTCTGGCCTCGGTTGGCCTTCTACCGACGGGTATGGTCCTGGATGCCAGGCCTTTTAAGCCCGGTCTAAGTGAGGCGCCATAGATTGGTTGCCCAGGCAATGCCAAACTCTCGCCATGAGCGCGGCAATGAGGAGACAGAGATGCGCACGATCTACGTCAACATGCACAAGCCACAGGAGCCGCGGGTGATCGACATCACGCCGCAGCCTTGGTGGCGGCGCGCCAGTCGCGTACTGATGGTCGCACTGACGATCGTCGTGGTCGTGCCCGTGTTGTGGTTTCTGGGGGGGTTGTTCCTGCTGCTGCTGCTCGGCGCCGCGGCCGTGATGTTGGCCGTGGGCTCGTTTCATCTCTGGCGCCTCGAACGCGCGCGCCGGTCACGCTCGGGCGGGGACCTGACCGATCTGCCCTGAATCCGGGCAACGAGGCTGCTCGTGCGCCTGTTGCTGGTCGAAGACGACACGATGATCGGCGAGTCCGTGCTCGACCTGCTGCGCGCCGAGCACTATGCCGTCGATTGGGTCAAGGACGGCGAGATGGCCGACACGGCGCTGTGCACTCAGACCTACGACCTCGTGCTGCTCGACCTGGGCCTGCCGCGGCGCGATGGCCTGGACGTCCTGCGCTCGATGCGGTCGCGCAAGCAGCGCATCCCGGTGCTGATCGCCACGGCGCGCGATGCGGTGCAGCAGCGCATCGAGGGGCTGGACGCCGGCGCCGACGACTACGTGCGTCAAGCCCTATGACCTCGATGAGTTGCTGGCCCGCATCCGCGCGCTGCTGCGGCGCGCCGCCGGACGCGCCGAACCGGTGTACGAACACAAGGGCGTGACCATCAACCCGGCGACGCGCGAGGTCATGGTCGGCGAACAACCGGTGGTGCTGTCGGCGCGCGAATGGGCGGTCCTCGAGCCGCTGCTGGCGCGTCCGGGCCTGGTCTTGTCGCGTGCCCAGCTCGAAGAAAAACTCTACGGCTGGAAGGACGAGATCAGCAGCAATGCGGTCGAGGTCTACATCCATGGCCTGCGCAAGAAGCTGGGCGCCGAGCTGATCCACAACGTGCGCGGCGTCGGCTACATGGTGCCGCGCGCATGAACAGGCGCGTGGGCGCTGCGCCGCATTCGCTGCGCACGAGGCTGTTGTGGTTCCTGCTGGCGGCGATCGTGCTGACGGCAGCGCTGCAGGCCGGCATCGCTTACCGCACGGCGCGTGCCGAGGCCGACGAGATCTTCGACTACCACATGCAGCAGATGGCGCTGGCGCTGCGCTCGGGCCTGCCCGCCAACGTCATCGCCGGCGTCACGGGGGATCCGGGCGATGACGTCGACTCCAACCTGGTGGTCCAGGTCTGGACGGTCGACGGGCTGCGGATTTTTCAGTCGGCGACCCGCGCCGAATTGCCGCAGCGCGCGGTGCTCGGCTTTTCCGATATCCGTTCGCAGGGCAGCACCTACCGTGTGTTCTCGATGCAATCGCGCTCGCAGGTCATCCAGGTGGCGCAGGACATGGCGGTGCGGCGCCAGATGGCCGGCACGCTGGCGTTGCGCACGATCTGGCCGATCGCCTTGATGGCGCCGCTGCTGATGCTGGTCGTCTGGTGGGTCGTCAGCGCGTCGATGGCGCCGGTGTCGCGCGTGCGGCGCCAGGTGGCCGCGCGCCAGGCCGACGACCTGAGCGAAGTCAGCGAGCTCGATCTGCCCGATGAGATCCGGCCCCTGGTGCACGAGCTGAACCTGCTGTTCGGCCGCGTTCGCCAGGCCTTCGATGCGCAGAAGAACTTTGTCGCCGATGCGGCGCACGAATTGCGCTCGCCGCTGGCGGCGCTGAAGCTGCAGGCGCAGGGCTTGCAGCGGGCCACGGACGATGCGGCGCGCGAGGTTGCGGTCGGCCGCCTGACGGCCGGCATCGACCGCGCGACGCGCCTGGTCGAGCAACTGCTGGTGTTGGCGCGTCACCAGGCCAACGCCGCCAGCGGTGTCAAGCCGCAACCGGTGTCGCCGGCAGACTGCGCGCGTCTGGCCGTGGCCGATGCGGCGCCGGCCGCGCAGGCGCGGCAGATCGACATCGGCCTGGCGCAGGCCGACGAGGGCCGCATCGCCGGCCACCCCGAGGCGCTGCGCATCCTGATGCGCAACCTGATCGACAACGCAATCAAGTACACGCCCCCAGGCGGCAAGGTCGACGTGGCGATCCGGCGCCGCGCCGGCGAGCTGGTGCTCAGTGTCGACGACAGCGGCCCCGGCATTGCCGAGGCCGATCGCGAGCGCGTGCTCGATCGCTTCTACCGCGTCGGCGACACGCCCACGACCGGCAGCGGCCTCGGCCTGGCGATCGTCAAGTCGATTGCCGAGCTGCACGGCGCATCGCTGCGTCTCGAGCGGTCGCGGCCCCTGGGTGGTTTGCGCGTCGAGGTCGCTTTGCCCGCCACCGCGTAGCGCCAACACACGCTAGAAGCTGGTCTTGCTCTTGACGAGGAACTGCACCTTGCTGATGTCGCCAGTGGCATTGAGCGGCATCGCGATGTCCATGTGCAGCACGTTGCTGAAGGCCGAGCGCGCGCTGACGATGCGCAGACCGACGCCGGCATTGCTCAGCCAGCCTGGGTTCGCGGTGTTGGCGTTGTCGCCGCCCCAGGCACGTCCGACGTCGAAGAACGCCGCGCCGCCGATGCGGAAAAGACGCCACACATACAGGTCGGTGTAGAAGCGTTCTTCGACCGTGAACAGGGCGCGCCGTGTGCCGCTCTGGTAGCGCAGCGGATAGCCGCGCAGGCCGCTGTCGCCGCCCAGCAGCAGCGCGTCGGCCGGATCGGGCCGGGTCAGCAGGTCACCGGCCGCCGAGGCGTAGAACAGCCAGCGCTTGGATTGCGGCAGGTAATACTGCGCTTGTGCGCCGATGCGCTGGCGCCGCACCTGGCCATCGCTGTACTGGCCGTCGAGGGTGGCCGAGGCGATCAGGATGTGTTCGTCCGCCGGCTCGAAGCCGCGGCTGATCGAGCCCGAGTAGACCAGCGCCTTGCGGCTCGAGCCGAAGCCGGTGGAGGCCCAACCGAGCTGCAGCGTCGATTGCAGGCCGAGGGCGAAGAACTCGGGCCGCCCGATCAGGTTGCGGTTCAACTCGCGGCCGAAGCGGTCCTCGATCACGGCGTAGCGGATGAAGGGCGTCACCAGCTTTTCATCGGACGGCAACCGGGCCGGCGCGACCAGGCCGGGCTCGGTGGCATAGACATTCTTCTGGTAACCCAGGCCCACGGAGAGGCGGTGCACCCAGCCGTCGACCAGGCCCGGCGACCAGCCGGCGAAGACTTCGGCCTGTTCCTCGCGGTGACGGTACTGGCTGACGACGTTGCCGGCGTTGTAGACGGCGTCGACCCGATCGTCCCTGAATGCCGAGACACCGGCGCTCCAGCGCGAGTCCAGCGCATAGAAGGGCCGCACGATGGAGGCGGCGTTGCGCTTGCCGTCGCTGTTGGTTGCGTGGCTGAGGTCGACCGAGGCCCAGGTGCCGAAGGCGCGGTCGTTGGCGAAACGAAACTCGGTGCCCGACCGGTCGACCTTGTTCGAACGCCCGAGGCTGAGCGTCGTGCCGGTGCCGAGCACGTTGTATTCCTTGATGTGGATGCCGCTCGAATTGGCGCCGCCCGTGCGGCCGGCACTGGCGCCGATGTCGAGCGACCAGGTGTCGCGGGTCAGCACCTCGATGTCGACCACGCCGTCGTGGTAGGCCGCTGGGCGGAACTGCACGTCGTACAGGTAGCGGTTGCTGCGCAGCAGGCGTTCGGTTTCTTCGATCAGCCGCACCGACACCGGCTCACCGCTCTGGAAGAGCAGGGCGCGGCGGATGACGCTGGGCCGCGTCTGGATGTGCAGCGCATTGGCCCAGCGGAACAGCAGCTTGTCTTCCTTCGGATCGCTGGTGTCGAAGATGTCCTGCGCCAGGACGCGAATTTCACCGATCGTCGCGCCGGCGGCCTCGAGCTCGGCAAACGTCGGCAGCGGTGCGCGGGAAGGCTCCTGCGCGCCGGCCCGGCCGTGAAGGCTGGCCAGCAGGATCAGACCGGCCGCGTAGAGGAATGCTCGCACCAAGGGATCGTCGCCTGCGCTGACTTAGGGCCGACTTAAGGCCATGCTCGGCTGCATTCCAGCGCGCGCGCAGAGTCGGCAGCCACGCGTCGCCGCAGCACCACAGATTAAGGCACTGTTAAGCCGCAGCCTTTGACCATGTGCAACAAGCTTCGTCACATGGTTCATGAACAACCTGCACCTCTTCGAGTTGATCAACGCAGCGCCAGGCATGGGTCGGCTGCAGCTGCTTGCCGCAACCGTGCTGGCCAGCGGGTTGATCTGGCTGGTGCCGCTGGCGCTGACGCTGGCCTGGGTGCGCGGCGGCCGCAGCGCCCGGCTGGAGCTGCTGCAAGTCGTGCTCGCGGTGGCGCTCGCCTTGGGCCTGGCGCAGATCGTCGGCGCAGCTGTGGCCGCAGCCACGTCCCTTCGTGCTGCACCTGGGCACGCAGTATCTCGAGCACAGCGCCGACCCGGGGTTGCCGAGCGATCATGTCGTCGTCTTCTGGAGCCTTGCGCTGGCCCTGTTGCGCACCCGAACCTTCGGCTTGTGGGGCTTTCCGATGCTGGCGCTGGGCCTGCTGGTCGGCTGGAGCCGGGTCTATCTCGGCGTGCACTTCCCGCTCGATGTCGTTGCCGCGTTGCCGGTGGCGTGGGCCGCTACCATGGTTGTCCACGCGCTGCGTCGCCCTTTGTTGCCGTTGCATGAATGGGTCCTGCAGTGCCATGACCGGTTGGCGCGGCGGTTTCGACCGGGGGTTGATCCGCCGCGCAAGGCATGACGGAAGCGGGCCGGGTTGCGATGCGAATCCTGTTGATCGAAGACGACGCGATGATCGGCAAGGCTGTGCGCCGCGGCTTGGCCGACGCCGGCTTTGCCGTGGACTGGGTCACTGACGGCAGGGCGGCCGAGCTGGCCCTGGCCAACGGCGTCTACGATCTGGCCATCCTCGATCTCGGACTGCCGAAGAAGGACGGCATGGCGCTGCTGGCGACGCTGCGCGCGATGGGCAATGCGATGCCGGTGCTGATCGCGTCGGCACGCGACACCGTGCGTGATCGCATCGCCGGGCTCGAAGCAGGCGCAGATGACTATGTGCTCAAGCCCTTCGACCTCGACGAACTGGTGGCGCGCGTGCGGGCGCTGCTGCGGCGCATTGCCGGCAGCGGCTCGCCGCTGCTCAAGGCCGGTTCGCTGACGCTGGACCCGGTGCGCAAGCAGGTGACGCAAGGCGAGGCGACGGTCGAACTCTCGGCCAAGGAATTCGCCGTCCTCGAGACGCTGATGCAGCGCCCCGGCGCCGTGTTGTCGCGGGCGCAGCTCGAAGAGTCGGTCTACGGCTGGGGCGAAGAAGTCGGCAGCAACGCCATCGAAGTCCACCTGCACCACCTGCGCAAGAAGCTCGGCGCCGCCGCCATCAAGAACGTGCGCGGCGTCGGCTACAAGGTCACGGCGGACTAGGGCCTGTTCACACTACGGAGGCGGGATGCGTTGCCACCACAAACGGCGCCAGCTAGGCGCAAAACGACGCTGGGTTCGGGACCCAGCGAGGCTTTGCAACGACGCGGGCGCCGTTTGTGGTGGCAACCCGTACGGGAAAGGGGCTGTGAGGGCGCATGGCGGCGTTGCGCTCCTAGCCAAGGCGTCGGGCCTTGGCGTCGTCGCGCGCCTTGCCCTGCGCCCTCACAGCCCCTTTCGCACCCGCCTGCGTAGTGTGAACAGGCCCTAATGCGTTCGATCGAGCGTTACCTGATCGCCTGGGTGCTGGGCGCGTTGTCGCTGGGCGCGGTGGCGATCGTGCTCGTGACCTACCTCGTCACGCTCGACGAGATGAGCGAGATCTTCGACGCCGACTTGAAGAATGTGGCCGAAGCGCTAGGCACGCATCACCGCGCGGGCAGCGGGCCGGCCGATCCCGAACTGCCGCGGCTGCCCAACCGCACCGACGTCGCGGACGAGGATGAGATCGTCACCTTGTCCTGGACGCCGAATGGCCGGCGCGTCTTCTCGTCGGATCCCCGCGTGGCGATTCCCTTCAGCGACCACGAGGCGCTGACGCAGGTCCGTGTGGCCGACGATGACTGGATCGTCTATACCGACGTCAGCGTCAACGGCGTCGCGCAGGCGGCGCAGCGCGCCTCGGCGCGCCATGCCGCGGCGGCCGAGTCGGCGTCGAGCATCATCGTGCCGATGCTCGTGCTCGTGCTGTTCGTCGCCGGCTTGATGATCGTGGCGCTGCGCCGTGGGCTCAAGCCGCTGGACGTGGCGGCGCGCGACGTGGCCACGCGCAGCGCGGCGTCGCTGGCGCCGATCCCCACCAACGATGTGCCGGGCGAGATCACACCATTGGTGGTCTCCATCAACGAGCTGATGGTGCGACTGGCACTGGCGCTGTCGACCCAGCGGCGCTTCCTGGCCGACGCTGCGCATGAGTTGCGCACGCCGGTGACGGCGCTGCGCCTGCAGCTGCAGTTGCTCAAGCGATCCACGGACGAGGCCACTCGCGCCGAATTCATCGCCGACCTGGAAGCCGGCATCGAGCGCTCGCAGCGCCTGGTCGAACAACTGCTGCAGGTCGCCCGTTTCGAGCCCGACGGCGAACTGATGCGACGCGAGCGCATCGACCTCGGTGAACTGGTGCGCTCGGTGGTCACGGCGATGAGTGTCAAGGCAGAGCACCGCCAACTCGATCTCGGCGCTGCAGGCCAGGATGGCGTGCTCGTCGATGGCGATGCCGGGCAGTTCACCGTGCTGCTCAACAACCTGGTCGAAAACGCGCTGCGCTACACGCCCTCAGGCGGGGTCGTCGACGTCGAGGCCAGCGTGCTCGAGGGCCGGCCGACGCTGCGCGTCATCGACAACGGCCCGGGCATTGCAGACGCCGAGCGTGAACAGGTGTTCACGCGCTTCTACCGCGGCACGCAGACCCTGGGCGAAGCCGATGAAGCCGGCGGCAGTGGTCTGGGCCTGGCCATCGTCAAGGCCGTTGCCGATCGGCATGGCGCGACGGTCACGCTGCACACGCCGCCATCGGGCCAGGGCCTCGAGGTGCGGGTCGCGTTCCCACCGTTGTCCACGTGAGGGCTACGAGCCGACGCAGTCGGGCTTCGGTGCAATGCTGAGAATGCGGCTCATCGGTTGCAGCACGACGCCGGCATCGATGTACAGCGCATCGAATGCCGCACTCGACAGCACTTGAAACTCGGCCATGCGCGCGTCGATCAGCGGATCGGCTTGCCGGGTCGCGGCGCTGGGATGGCACATCAGCAGGTCGCCGCGGCGGGCTGCCGCCAACCACGCCGCCAGGCGCTTGGCGTAGCGCTCGGGGCCGCCCTGGAAATCGTAGACACCCATCAGGCGCCCGTTCTGCGCATACCCGCATTCGCGGGCCGAAGATGCGAGTCCACTGGCGCCCAACTGTTCGATGACCC
Organism: uncultured beta proteobacterium; assembly: GCA_963706685.1. GTDB lineage: Bacteria > Pseudomonadota > Gammaproteobacteria > Burkholderiales > Burkholderiaceae_C > CADEEN01. The sequence continues at coordinate 366,404 of CAVPMY010000005.1, read as the reverse complement.
AGGACTTGGCCGTGCTGCGCCAGCCCTGCAGGCGCAGGCTTTCTCGAGCGCGCGCTCGGCGCGTCGAACGCAGCCAGGGCCTGTTCCAGCCATAGCGCTCGGCGAGTTCGGCCAGCAATTCGCTGCGCACGACAGGCAGTTGATGAACATGTTGATGTCCGTCGACAAAGGCCGGGCCACGGCCGATCGCCTGCTCGAAGGCATCGAGTTGGGCGCGGATGGCCGCACGCACGGTCGCGCGATCGAGCCGGCGGAGATAACTGTCGCCGATGAGGGCATTCAACGGCCGGACCGTCCAGGGTTGCAGCGGCGTTTCGGTCAGGTCGAGGTGCAGGCCGAGGTCGATCCGATGTGCGTCCAGGCGCCGCAGGCTGGCGCTGCCGGCATGCCACGCCGCGCCGCCGACCATGCAGCCGATGGCATGCGCGCGGCCGGCCTCGGCCAGAGACAGCGCTGCTGCGTTGATGCCGTCGTGCAACCCGAAGTCGTCGACGGCGATGCAGATGGCGCGCCGGCGGCTATCCTCGGCCGCACCGTGCGCCATGCCATCGCTGCCCAGCCTCGACACCGACGGCGTCATCGCCAACATGGCCGCATCGGCTGGTTCGTGCTTGTCGGCAGCGCTGCGGCGGCGGTGCATTGGGCGGTCGTCGTGGCCCTGGTGGGTCATGGCGGTTGGCGCCCGCTGCTGGCCAATGTGATCGGCTGGCTGGTGGCGTTCACGGTGTCCTTTGCCGGCCATCATCGACTGACCTTCCGCGATCGAGGCTCGCCCGTGCGCGATTCCGCCACGCGTTTCTTTGTCGTCTCGGCCGCCGGCTTCGCTGTCAACGAAGCCGCCTACGCCTTGCTCCTCGGTTGGAGCGGCCTGCGCTACGACCTGCTGCTCGCGGTCGTGCTGCTGGCGGTGGCGGTCCTCACCTACTGGCTGAGCCGGCATTGGGTGTTCCTTCACAGCGCAGGGCGCTGAACACGCCGGGCGCTGACGGTTCGACGCGCCACAGCCGGATGTTGCGTGCACTGGACACCAGCGAGACCGATTGCAAAAACGGATAGGTGGCGACGGCCGAGACGGGCCCGACGACCCAGCTGACAGGCGCGGCGCAAACGGCTGCCGGCAGCGAGGCTGGCATGACGAGCGCTCGCGCAGCCTCGGGCGCAGCAAAGCGGCCGGCGTCGGCGAGTTCCTTGCGCCAGTCGTCGCGCGTTTGCACCTCGGCACCCTGCCAGTTGTCGACCACGGCATTCGACGACATCAGCTTGGCGTAGAACGGCAGGTCGTAGTAGTAGCGGCCGAGCATGAACACCGGCTCGCCTGGGCGGTGCTGCGCTCTCAGCGAGGTGGCGAGTTCGCGCAGCGAGTTCGGATATCGCATCGCCAAGCCGATGACGGTGGCCACGCTGACGAGGCACATCGCTGCGATACCGGCCGACCACCAATGCCTGGCGCGCGTGGAGGGCGATGTGATCTGCGCGTAGCCGTCGGCCATCAACGCCGCCAGCGGCGGCACGGCAGGCAGCACGTAGCCGATCAGCTTGGACTTCGGCAGCGAGAAGAACAGCACCACCATCACCACCCAGATCACCATCAGCCCGCGCATCGGACGGCGCTCGCTGGGCTCTGCGGCCTCACGCCGGTACAGCCGGACCACCCACGGCCATCCGGGCAGGCCAAACAGCAACAGCACGGCGACGTAGAACCAGAACGGTTGTTCGTTGTTGAAGCCGCCGGCAGCGAAGCGCTTGAAATGTTGAACGATGAAGAAGTAGTCGAGAAAGTCCGGGAAGCGCCACTGCATGGCCACGAACCAAGGTGCTGCCAGCAACAGGAACAGCAGCACGCCGGGCCACCAGACCAGGGCCAGCAACACGCGCCAGCTGCGAAAGGCGTGCAGCCAAACCGCCACCACCAGCGCCGGGATGACGATGCCGATGAGCCCCTTGGACAGCACACCGAGGGCTGCCATTGCATAAGCGCCCGCCAGTGCACTGCGATAGGTCAGGCCACGATCGAAGCACAACGCAGCATGCGCGGCCAGCACGATGGTGGCGGTGATGCAGCCGGCGACCAGCATGTCGAGGTTGGCAAACTGGCCGCCAATGAAGAACAGCGGCTGCGCCAGCAGCGCGACCAGCGTCAGCCGCGCCGTCCGTTCGTCCGACCAGCGGCGCACGAACAGGTACAGCGAGAACGCACCCAGGCAGGCGCCGAGCAAGGGCGCGACGCGCGCCGCCCATTCGTGGCTGCCGAGGATCGACATCGCGCCGGCCGTGATCCAGTAGAAAAGCGGCGGCTTGTGAAAGAAGGGCAGGCCGTTGAGCGTTGGCGTCAGCCAGTCGCCCGAGCGCATCATCTCCCAGGACACACCGACATAGCGGCCTTCATCGGGCAGCATCAGCGGCCGCAACCCGGCCGTGGCGCCAAGCCACAGCACGATGCAGGCCAGGGTGAGGGCCGGCGTGCGCCAGCGGGCCGTGTCCGCAGCCGTCACCGCGCCGGAGTCCGCAGGCCGTGGCCCATCTCGTTCTTGACGATGAACAGCGGCCGCGCCTTCACTTCCTCGAAGACGCGGCCGACATACTCGCCGACGACGCCCAGCGAGATCAGCTGGATGCCGGAGAACAGCATCAGGCTGACGGCGATGGTGGTCCAGCCGCTGACGCTGTGACCGTAGATCAGGTAGGTCGCGCTGAGGTAGGCGCCGTAGACGAAGGCCAGCACGGCAAGTGCAAACCCGATGGCGCTGACCGCCCGCAGCGGCCAGGTGGTGAATGCCGTCAGGCCATCGAGCGACAGCCGGATCAGGCCGAGCGCCGAATAGTGACTGCGGCCATGGGCGCGCGCCGCTGGCACGTAGGGCACGGCGACGGCGTTGAAGCCGACCCAGGAGTACAGGCCCTTCATGAAACGGTTGCGCTCGGGCAGCGACATCAGGGCATCAACGACCTGGCGATCCATCAACCGGAAGTCACCGGCATTGGCCGGCACCTCGAAGCGGTCGGCGGCGTTGACCAGGGCGTAGAACCAGCGCGTGCCGATGCGCTTGAAGGCGCCTTCGGCGTGGCGGTCCTGTCGCACGGCATAGACCACGTCGGCGCCGGCACGCCACTGGTCGATGAAGGTCGGCAGCAAGGCCGGCGTGTGCTGCAGATCGGCATCCATCATCACCACGACCTCGCCCGAGGCAGCCTGCAAGCCTGCCGTCAGCGCCGCCTCCTTGCCGAAGTTGCGCGACAGCTGCAGGACGCGGATACCCGGACGTTGCGCCCAACCCGCCAGCAGCAGCGGTGTCGAATCCGTGCTGCCGTCATCGACCAGGATGATCTCCCAGGCGCGGCTGCAGGCGGCCAGCGTGTCGCGCAGCAGCGGCAGCAGGCTGGCGAGATTTTCTGCTTCGTTGCGGCACGGCACGACGCACGAGGCGCTCGGCGGGCTGCGTCGACGCGGCGGCTGTCCGAGTACAGCCATGCCAGACAAGCGAGCGTTGACCTGGGCGGCGGGTGCTGCCGCTGCGGCACTGCCGCCGGCGAAATCGACCTCATGCGCAAGCAATCGGCTCATGGCGGGCTTCTTTTCGTTGATTCCATCCGGGCAGTCTTCGCCCGAATCGCTTAATCGACACTTAACAGCGTCAACGCCGTCGCCATTTCAGCAGGCAGGCCATGCGCAGCCGCTTCTCAGGGTGCGGCACGGCAATCGCCCTGGCCACGATCGGCCGGGCCATCGGCGGTCACAAACTCCCACGAATAGCTTGCCTGGCCCAGCACGAGCTTGAGAACGCCGAAACGGGATTCGACGCGGGCCTCGCTGTTACTTTTGACCTCGGCGAACGCGCGCAGCGACGCGCCCCCCGTACCCACCACGAATGCGCGCAGGCCGTGCGGGGCAAGCTCTCCAGCCGGGCCCTGCGGCGCAAACCTTTCGTAGTCGTGATCATGGCCAGAGATCACGATGTCGGCCCCGGCCTGGCGCAGGTCGCGCCAGAGGGCGTCCATCGCCGGCGTGTCGCCGTGTTCGCCCGAGCTGTAGCGGGGGTGATGCCAGAACGCGAGCGTGCAACCGCTCACCTGTTCGGCCAGCTGCTGTTTGAGCCAGCGCTCCTGCGGCGAGCCGGCGTCGACGGCGATATTGCTGTTCAGCGCGATGACGCGCCACGCGCCGATCTGCACCGCGTAGTAGCCCTCGCCGGGAGACCCGGCGCGCGCACCAAAGTAGTTGAAGTAGGGTGCGGCCTGGGCGCTGCGGTACTCGTGATTGCCGGGCGCCGGAAAGATGCGCGGCTTGAATTTCCCCCACACCGGATCGAAACAGCGCGCAAAGTCGTCCTCGCTGCCGTTGTCATAGGCCAGATCGCCGGCCATCAGGATGGGCGCTGTGCTGCTGTCGATCAAACGCGCGACACGCGCTGTCGCTGTCTCCGACGCGGCGGCGCCATGACATTGCGCCAGGTCGCCGACGGCATAGACAACCGTTCCCTCAATTGGCGCTGCCGCAGCCGGCGGGGCAACCAAGGGGCTGCTGCCTCCGCAGGCCAGTACGGCGAGCGCCAGCAGGCTGCCAAGGAAAAGCCGCAGCATGCGCATCACGCCCAGGCCGCCTCAACCATGGCTGCGCGGCGCTGTCCCGTCAGGCGCAAGCAAAGGTTTCGTCGTGGCAGTCGCATCTCGGGCAGCTTGGGTCGATGCTTCATGGTGGACACGGTGCGGCATACGGGCGTCGCAAGACCGTGCGCCAGGACAAGCCGCGAAAGGACGGCCCGAGTATTGTGCTGCCGGTCAATGCCGAGGTCGATCCGATCTCGACGGCGCCGCAGCGCTCGACGAGGTCTGGCGCAACCCATGGGCTTCGCGCCGGATCGGCGTCGATCAGCACGAGCGGGCGCTCGGGCAATCGCAGGGCCAAGGCACCGGCGATCGAGGTCGGGCCGATGACGACGCGGATCGGGCCGCCCAATTGGCTGCGCGCAGGACTGGCGATGCGCTCGGCCAGGGCCGTTGAATCGAACGCCCGCCAGTGGTGTTCGCGCCATGCCGATGGCCCGCGTGGCGACGTCAATTGGTTGATGCCGAGCAACGCCGTCTGCATCAGCACGAATGCGGCCGCTACGCGGGCCAGGTCGGCGCGCCCCCAGGCGATGGTTGGCAGCAGTTCCATTGCCGCCGGCACCGCAAACAGCAGAAACGGCGTGCCCCAATGCAGTTGCAGGTCGGCGCCGGCCGCCAGTCCCACGGCCGGCATGAACAACAGCGGCACCACACCCCAGGCCAGCAGCAAGGCGCGGGCCGGGTCGCCGACGCCGATTTGCTGAGTACCGGGCATGGACGGCGCGACGGCGGGCCGACGCAGCACCGACAGGCCCGCCACCGCCAAGACGCAGCAGGCCGGCAGCCACCCGGGAAGCTGTTGGTGCAGCAACGCCGACGCGCGGCGCCGTCTCGAAGTGCGGGACCCGCACGGCCGCTGGCACGGCTGCGTTCTGCGCGTCGAGTTTGATTTGTTCTTGCACGCGATGGCCCTCCGCCGACTGGCAACCCTGCGCAGCGGCTCGGGCCGCACTGTGGCGGCCGAATCCTTAGGCAGCGCTTAAGGCGCGCGGGCGTGGCGCGCACATCGGCGTCGCGGATAAGGCAGAGATAAGTTGGCGTGCGCACAGTGCACCTATCGGCTGGCAATCACGCCACGGCGATGTTCAACCCAATGGAGTTTGCAATGAAACGCAATCTGATGATTCCCGCGATCCTTTTCGCTGCAGGTGTTGCCACGGCCGGCGGCGTGGCCTCTGCCGCACAGTCGGCCGAAACACAAAACGACGCCGTGCTGGCCCTGGCCAAGACGACGATCAGCCTGACGCAGGCGGTCAGCGCTGCCGAATCGCACGCTGGCGGCAGGGCCGTCAAGGCGGAACTGGAAGACGAGCATGGCGTGGCCGCGTTCCACGTCGAAATCGTGACGGCCGACAGCAAGGTCTTCGAGGTGCAGGTCGATGCGAAGGACGGCACGGTCTTGTCGAACAAGGCCGACGTTGCCGACGACCACGAAACAGACGACGACGACGAAGACTAGCGGTGTACCGGATCTGTGCGCGGCCATGCCTGCGCGCCGGTCCGCAGCGCTGCATGGATGGCAAAACAATGGATCGACGAATGAACAACGAAACACAGACAACCGATGCCGATGACCTGAGCCTGATGCTCAACAAGGTACCGGCGTCACGCTGGCCTTCTGGGTCATCAAGATCATGGCCACGACCGTGGGCGAGACGGCGGCGGACTTCCTCAACACGAACTTGAAACTCGGCCTCACCACCACGTCGCTGTTGATCGGCGCCTTGCTGGTGATCGCGCTCGTCGTGCAAATGCGCGCGCGGCGCTACGTGCCGTCGGTCTACTGGATCGCGGTGGTGCTGATCAGCATCGTCGGCACGCTGATCACCGACAACATCACCGATCATTTCGGCATGCCGCTCGAAGCCACCACCGCGGCTTTCGCCACCGCGCTGGCAGTCACGTTCGCACTCTGGTATCGGCGCGAGCGCACGCTGTCGATCCATGCCATCTTCACCCGCCGGCGCGAGCTCTTCTATTGGGCGGCGACCCTGTTCACCTTTGCATTGGGCACGGCGGCAGGCGACCTCGTGGCGGAGAAGCTGCAACTCGGCTACGTCAACGCGGCACTGATCTTTGGGGCGGGCATCGCGGTGGTCGCGCTCTGTTGTGCCGTATTCAAGCTCAATGCCGTCCTGGCGTTCTGGATCGCCTACGTTCTCACGCGGCCGTTCGGTGCGTCGTTCGGTGACCTGCTGGGCGCTCGAGGCCGCGCCGCTTAAGAACGGCCTAAGCATCCGCTTCGATAGTGAAAGCGTGTCCCACATTTCACTGTCAAAAGGAACGCTCATGAACGCCCGCTCGATCACGCCCACCCGACTCGTCATTGCCCTGGCCGCCGCCGGCGTGCTCGGCGGCGCCGGCGCGACCTATGTCTACGGAACGCATGCGCATGCCGCCGTACCCACAGCCGTCGCAGCGGCGACGGCGCCGCTCGGCGCTGTGGCTGTTGCTGCGCCGGACTTCTCGCAAATCGCCGATCGCTACGGCGCCGCCGTCGTCAACATCAGCGTCAGCGGCCTCCGCCAGGCCTCGGCCAACGACGATGACGAGCCGGCCGCGCAACGCCGCGGCCCGCCCGGCATGGACCCCAACGATCCGTTCTTCGAATTCTTCAAGCGCTTCGGGGTTCCCAATGGCGGCTATCCGGGACAGCGCGAGATGCCGGTGCGCGGCCAGGGCTCGGGCTTCATCGTCAGTGCCGACGGCATCATCCTGACCAACGCGCATGTCGTGCGCGACGCCAAGGACGTGACCGTCAAGCTCACCGACCGCCGCGAGTTCCAGGCCAAGGTGCTGGGCGCCGACCCCAAGACCGACGTCGCGGTGCTGCAAGATCGACGCCAAGAACCTGCCGATGGTGCCGCTGGGCAGCGCGCGCGACCTGAAGGTCGGCGAATGGGTGCTGGCGATCGGCTCGCCGTTCGGCTTCGAGAACAGCGTCACGCGCCGGCGTCGTCAGCGCCAAGGGCCGCTCGCTGCCCGACGACAGCTTCGTGCCGTTCATCCAGACCGACGTCGCGGTCAACCCCGGCAACTCGGGCGGGCCGCTGTTCAATGCGCGCGGCGAGGTGGTCGGCATCAACTCGCAGATCTACAGCCGCACCGGCGGCTACCAGGGCCTGTCGTTCGCGATCCCGATCGACCTGGCGATCAAGGTCAAGGACCAGATCGTCGCCACCGGCAAGGCCAGCCATGCGCGCCTGGGCGTCGCGATCCAGGAGGTGAACCAGACGCTGGCCGAGTCGTTCAAGCTCGACAAGCCCGAAGGCGCGCTGGTGTCGAGCGTCGACCCGGGCGGCCCGGCCGACCAGGCCGGGCTGAAGATCGGGCGACGTGATCCGCAAGGTCGATGGCCAGCCGATCGTCGCCTCGGGCGATCTGCCGGCATTGATCGGCCTGGCCGACGCCCGGCGAGAAGGTCGACGCTCGAAATCTGGCGCCAAGGGCAGCGCGAAGAGCTGACCGCCAAGCTCGGCGATGCCAGCGACAAGGTCGAGCCAGGTCGCCAAGGCCGACGAGGCCGTCGGCAAGGGCAAGCTGGGCCTGGCGCTGCGGCCGCTGCAGCCGCAGGAACAGCGTCAGGCGCAGCGTCGACGGCGGCCTGCTGATCGAGGATGCCGCCGGCCCCGCGGCGCTGGCCGGCGTGCAGCCGGGCGACGTGCTGGTGGCCATCAACGGCAAGCCGGTCGACGAGCGTCGATCAGGTGCGCGAGGTGGTGGCCAAGTCCGACAAGTCGGTGGCCCTGCTGATCCAGCGCGACGGCAACCAGATCTTCGTGCCGGTGCGCCTCGGCTGAGCCGCCCTCAATGCGCAGCCGGAAGCGCTGCCGTGACGCCGCGGCGTAGCGCGTCGAAGTCGTCGACCACCATGTCGTAGGCCATGTTGGGCTGCGGGTCGGGGGGGCCCTCGGGCCCCCATTCGTCGGGTCGGCGCACGAAGGCGGTGCGCATGCCAGCGCCATGGGCGGCGTTGAGGTCGAAGTTGTGGCAGGCCACCATCAGGATTTGCGCCGGCTCGAGGTTCATCCAGCGCGCAGCGGTCTGGTAGGCCTCGGTATGCGGCTTGTACACGCCGATCACTTCGCAGGAGATGATGGCGTCCCAGGTGAGGGCGTTGCGGCGCGAGACATCGACCACCAGCGACAGCGGCAGCATGGTGAAGGAGACGACCGGCAGGAGCGCCCGCAACGCGGCCAGTGCCGGCGGGAAGTCGGGCCAAGCCGGCAGTTCATGCCAGGTCCGCCACAGCGCGTCGCGCTCGTCGACAGTGAGGCGGTCGAGGCCGAAGTGGCTCAGTGTTTCATCGAGCACGCGGCGGTGCACATCGTCCATGTGAAAGTCGGGCCGCACCTGGCCGACGATGCCCTTCATGGTCCGCCGTCGCCAGTCATTGGCCATCGCGTGCCAGTCCTTCGCCACGCCGTGACGCGCGCCAACGCGCTCGAACGCGGCGACGAGGCCGCTGTGCCAGTCGAGCACGGTGCCGCCGGTGTCGAAAGCCATTGCCTTGATCATGGAATCGGGCATGAGACGTGTCCTCGGGTGCAGTCTAGACTGGGTTGATTGTCAAAGGAGTTCTGCCATGCTGATGCCCCGCGAACCCGTCCCCGCGCTGCAAGTGCCCACGCTCGCCCACGGCGACTTCAAGTTGGCCGATGATGCGGCACAACATTTCACGCTGGTCGTGTTCTACCGCGGCTTGCATTGCCCGGTCTGCGCGAAGTACCTGCAGGAGCTGGGCCGGCTGCAGCCCGAGTTCGACAAGCGAGGCGTCAAGATCATCGCCCTGTCGAGCGATGGCCGCGAGCGCGCCCAGGCCATGGCCGACAAGCTCAAGGCGCCGGACCTGCGCATGGGCTACGACCTCGGCCTGGCTCATGCCCGCGAGTGGGGCCTGTACATCAGCACCTCGCGCGGCGCGACGTCGATCGGCATCGAGGAGCCGGCGCTGTTCTCCGAGCCCGGTGTCTTCATCGTCCGACCCGACGGCAGGCTCTACTACGGCGCGGTGCAGACGATGCCGTTTGCGCGGCCGCATTTCGACGAGCTGATGAGCGCGATCGATTTCGCCGTCGCCAAGAACTATCCGGCCCGCGGCGAGTACGCGGGCGCGGTGTAGCGCGCGAACCCCTCGTCGAGCGCCGCGAGCGTCGGCTCAGTGGCCGTCGTCGGGCGCAGCGGGCGCCGCTGCTGTGTCGCGCCGCCGGCGTGCGGCCTGCGGTGACTCGGCAGCAGCGTACGCCGCCAGGCCCGCCTGCCGATCGAGCGGCACGACGGCTTGCAGCGTCGTGCCGCCGCTGGGTTGCAGCTGCGGCGGAAAGAACGCCAGCTTCTGCCCGGCGGCCAGCTTGTCACCACGCTCGACGTCGAGGTCGCGTTCGTTGACACCGGCCGGCGGGCGCACGGCCACGCCGTCGATGATCTCCAGATCGAACCACCAGCGCTTGACGGCGTTGCGCTGGCCACCGCCGCTGCGGTCGTCATGGTCGATCAGTTGGCGCCGTGACGACGGCTCGTCGATCGACAGCCAGAGCAGCCGCTCCGACTCGACGAGGTCTTCTCGGTTGTAGGGGCAGGTCTTCATGCAGCGCCCGCAGGCCGAGCCCTTCATGTTGGTCAGGCGGTACTTGCCGCATTTCTCGACGTCGGGCTTCCAGATCTCGTAGCCGTTGAACATCACCTTGGGGCCGAACGGGATGGCGTTGCACGGGCACTCGCGCGCGCACTTCATGCACTGGCTGCACGTGGCCTGCAGGCCGAAGTCGATCGGCCGGTCGGCGACGAGCGGCAGGTCGGTCGTCATCAGCACCGATTTCGAGCGCGGGCCGATGAACGGGTTGAGGATCAGCTCGCCGATGCGCGAGAGTTCGCCGAGCCCGGCCATCAGCACCGCCGGCAGGTGCAGGATTTCCGAGTGGGCATTCGATTGCGCGCGCGACGAATAGCCGGCGCGCCGCAGGTGCGACGCCATCAGGCCGGCCATCAGCGCGCCGCGCATGTAGGCCCGCATCGACTGCGCGCCCGAGATCCAGTCGTCGCCCGAGCCGCCCTCCATGGTCTCGAAGCCCTGGTCGATCAGCATCACGACGGCATAGCGGTGGTAGGGCGCGATGGCGCGGCCGTCGGTTTCGTCGTGCGAGTAGTACATCCACGGCTCGGCTTCGCAGATGCCGACCAGATCGGCGCCGAGAAAATAGCCCAGCGCCTTGACGTGATCGCTGTTGCGCTGGGCGTCGGACAGGTCACCGCCAAGGCCGGTCGGCGCCAGCGGCTCGCGCGTGCCCTGCATCGCCACCATGTTGCGGATCAACGGCGTCATCGCCCAGGCCAGCGGGTGCTTGACGGCAAAGCGCGTGCGCTCCTTCTGCGGCCTGGCGCCGAGGTCGCCGGCCAGCGCGCGCGTGAACAGGTCGGCGCGCTTGGGCACGCGCGTGATCTCGTCGCGCAAGACGAGCGTCGTCGGCTGGTCGACGCGCCGGATGCGCTCCATCGGGTAGCGGCCGAGGTGCAGCGGCCGCCGCGCCAGTTCGGCGTCTTCGAAACCGGGGCGCGTGCCCATCGTGCCGACATAGGCGGCGCTGTCGGGCCAGTCGAGCGATGCGTCCGCAGCGATCGGCAGGTCGACGGCCAACGGACAGTCGGTCGTCACGACGCCGATGCGAAAGCCGCGTGTCGACATCGGCATCGCCAGCACGCCATCGACGGCCTTGGCGACGCCGGCGCGCTGCGCCAGCGTCGCCAGGTCGATCTGCGTGTCACCGGCCACATGCCCGCGCGCCGACCAACCCAGCGCCCGGATGTAGCCGGCCATCACCACGGCGACTTCGGCGCAGCGCAGATCGGTGCGCGCGGCATTCGTGCCGCCAATCCAGTCGGCGCCCGGTTCGCCGGGCCGCGGCTCGCGGCCGAACTCGACCAGGAAGACGAAGGCGTGCGTGTGCGCCGGGTGCTCGTCGACCGACCAATCGCTTGTAGTCGTGGCGCAAACCCCGGCCAGCGTGGCGTCGAGGAAGTAGGCCGAGGCCTTGAGGTTTCTCGACCGCGTGAGCAGGTCATCGGGCAGCGGGGCCCGCGCGGCGGCCGGCGCGCCGTCGAGGAATTGGGCGACGAAGCGGTGGTACTCGGCGACTGACGCGGCGATGCTGTCGGGTCCGGCGGCATCGGCATCGTGCGGCTGGGTTGCCGGCAGGATCGGCGCGTCCGCGGAGCGAGCGAGCAACTCCGTGGGCAGCACGCCGAGATCGAACGGCCGGTTGCGGTTGGAGAACAGTCGCGCCATGGTGCTTCCTGAGAGCGGGGCACCAGGGTAGCAAACACCGACGTGCCATGGCCTTCGCAGCGGCACCGTGATCGGCGCGACCTCGACGCGCGCGACGCCCTGTTCCTTGATGCCGATGTCCTCGGCGATCTTCGGCGGCAGGTCGACGATGCGATCGGCGACACAGCTGAGCCACGCGATTCAGGGCCGTTGTGCCTTGATGCTCTCGTGCAGCAGCAGCACCGGGTCGAGCCTGTCGGCAGCGCCGACCCCGTCGTCCATGTCGCGCAGCAACTGGTTGACGACGGCATCGGACAGCGGTGGATGGGGCTTGTCCAGGCCACCGAGCACCAGCACAGGGTAGGCAATCACCAGCGCCATGACGATCAATTGCGCGGCCACGAAGGGCAGTGTGCCGAGGTAGATGTCGCCGCTGCTGACCTTGCGCACAACGCGGCCGCTGGCGGCATCGACGTGCTCGACCTGGGGGGCGACGCTGCGCAGGAAGAACAATGCGAATCCGAACGGCGGTGTCAGGAACGAGGTCTGCAGGTTGATCGCCACCAGCACGGCGAACCAGACCAGGTCGATGCCCAGCGCGTGCGCGATCGGGCCGAGCAGCGGCAGCACGACGATCGCGATCTCGAAGAAATCGAGAAAGCAGCCGAGCACGAAGACCAGCACGGTGGCAAAGACCAGGAAGCCGGTCACGCCGCCCGGCAGTTGTGTCAGCACGCGTTCGGCCCAGGCGATGCCCTCCAGCGCCTGAAAGGCGAGGCTGAAGACGGTGGCGCCGAACATCAGCAGCATGACGACGCAGGACAGCTTGCTGGCGTCGAGCAGGGCCAGGCCCAGGCTGCGAACGCTGAGGCGCTTGCGCACGACGGCCATCAGCAGCGCGCCGCTGGCGCCCATGGCGCCGCTCTCGTTGGCCGTGGCCACGCCGAGATAGATCGTGCCCAGCACGAGGAAGATCAACAGCAGCGGCGGCACGAGCACGAAGGCGACGCGCTGCGCCAGCGCGGACAGCAGACGAAGTCGCAGCAGCTTGTCGATCAGCGCCAGCACGAAGGCAGCGAACACGGCACCGGCCAGGCCGACGATGATGGTTTCATCCGCGGGCGGTGCGGTCTCGCGTCCGGTTGCGCGCAGCATCGCCGGATAGACCTGCAGCAAGGCCCAGCCGGCCGCCGCGCTGATCAGCATCAGGACTGCCAACGAGGGGTGGCCGCTGCTTGCACGAGCCTCGCTGCGCGCTAGCCGTATGGGTGACGGCACGGCCGGCACCCAGCCCGGTTTGAACAGCGCCACGAGGCCGATCCAGGCCGCATACAGCCCGATCAGCAGCGCCGCCGGCATCAGCACGCCGGCGTACATGTCGCCGACGCTGAGGCCCAACTGGTCGGCCATGACGATCAACACCAGCGACGGCGGCACGACCTGCGTCAGGCTGCCCGAGGCGGCGATGACGCCGCTGGCGACGCGCGGGTGGTAGCCGTTGCGCAGCATGATCGGCAGCGAGATCAGGCCCATCGAGATCACCGATGCGGCGACGACGCCGGTGGTGGCCGCCAGCAAGGCGCCGACGATGACCACCGCCAGCGCCAGGCCGCCGCGCATCGGACCGCAGACCTGGCCGACCGTGTCGAGCAGGTCTTCGGCCATGCCGGTGCGCTGCAGGACCAGGCCCATGAAGGTGAAATACGGAATGGCCAACAGGGTCTCGTTGGTGACGAGCCCGTACAGCCGCAGCGGCAAGGCCGTCATCAACATCGGCGGCAGGATGCCCTGCGCGATGCCCAGCGCGGCGAACAACAAGCCGCAGGCCATCAGCGCAAACGCCGCCGGCACGCCGCTCATCAGCAGCGGGATCAGCGCCAGCAGCATCAGCGGTGCCAGGTTGGCAGCGATGCCGCTCACTGCTGCACCCTCGCGCTGCGCGCGGTCCCGCCAAGCGGGACGGAGCGCCCCCTTCGGAACGGCCGGGCGAGGCCGCTCATGGCCCGGGCCGATCGCTCGGCGCGGCGCCGAGGAACGGCGGCAGGTCGGCCTCGTTGAGGTTCGCCGTATCGCGTCCGCCCTGCAGGAAGTGCGCGCGCTTGATCGCCTCCGACAGGGCTTGCAGGCCGAGCAGGCCAAAACCCAGCGGGATGAACAGGCGCACCGGCCAGATGAGCAGGCCGCCGGCCATGAACGAGTGTTCGCCCGCAGCCAGCGCGCGCCAGAAGAACTGGCCGCCGAGGACGACCATCAGCGCGCACAACGGCAGCACGACCGCCAGCATCGTCAGCAGGTCGAGCCCAGCGCGCAGGCGCGGCGAGAAGCGCTGGGCGATGGCGTCGACGCGCACATGCTCGTCAACCAGCAGCACATAGCCCGCGACGAGCAGGAACGCAGCAGCGTACAAGTACCACTGCGACTCGACCCAGGCGTTGGAGCTCAGCCGAAAGGCCTTGCGCATCACCGCATTGCCGGTGCTGATCAACACCGAGGCCAGGATCAACCAGGCCGTGGCACGTCCGACCCAGCGGTTGAGCGAGTCGATCCATCGCGAGGCGGCCAACAGCGTTTGCATCGGCGTCGTTCCCGGCGCCGATGCTACGCGCGCGGAGCGATCGGCGCGTCGCGTGAAGCGCTACAGTGGCGCCACACCGCCTTGACCATCGATGGACGACATCGCCACGCTGCGCCGCATCCTGAAGACCTCGCGCAAGATCGCGCTGGTCGGCCTGTCGGACCAATGGCACCGGCCGAGCTTCTTCGTCGCCAAGTATTTGCAGCAGCACGGCTACCGGATCTTTCCCGTAAACCCGCGCCTGGCCGGCAGCACCCTGCTCGGCGAACCGGTGGCGGCCAGCCTGCTCGATTTGAAGGAACCGGTCGACATGGTCGACGTGTTTCGCCGCAGCGCGGACGTGCTGCCGATCGCCGAAGCAGCGCTCGAGATCGGCGCGCGCGTGCTCTGGCAGCAGATCGGCGTGATCAACCGCGAAGCCGATGCGCTGGTGCGCGCTGCCGGGCATGGATTCGGTGATGGACCGCTGCGTGAAGATCGAGCATGGCCGCCTCTTCGGCGGCCTCAACTGGGTCGGCGTCAACACGCGCGTGATCTCGGCCAAGCGGCCCGTGTGGTGAAGGACGGACGATGGCCGACCGGCGCTATCACCCCGAGACCCTGGCCATCCACGCCGGCCAGATCCCTGACGCCGCCACCGGCGCACGGGCGTTGCCGATCTACCAGACGACGAGCTTCGTCTTCGACTCGGCCGACCACGCGGCCAGCCTGTTCAACCTGCAGACCTTCGGCAACGTCTACTCGCGGCTGAGCAACCCGACGGTAGCGGCGCTGGAAGAACGCGTCGCGGCGCTCGAAGGCGGGCGCGCCGCGGTGGCGTGTGCCAGCGGCATGGCGGCCGAGGCCACCGCGCTGATGACCATCCTGCAGGCCGGCGACCATGTGGTGGCGGCCGGTGCGCTGTACGGCGGCACGGTGACGATGCTGGCGGTGAACCTGAAGAAGTTCGGCGTCGAGTCGACGTTCGTCGATGCCACCGACCCCGCTGCCTTCGCCGCCGCGATGCGGCCGAACACGCGCGCCGTGTTCGCCGAGTCGCTCGGCAACCCGAGCCTGGTCGTGCTCGACATCGCCGCGGTGGCCGAGGTGGCGCATGCGCAGGGCGTGCCGCTGGTGATCGACAACACGGTGCCGAGCCCGTTCCTGTGCAACCCGCTGGCGCTCGGCGCCGACATCGTCGTCCACTCGGCCACCAAGTACCTCGGCGGCCACGGCACCACGCTGGCTGGTGTGGTCGTCGAGCGCGGCGATTTCCCGTGGGGCAACGGCAAGTTCCCCGGCATGACCGAGCCGTCGCCCGGCTACCACGGCGTGATCTTCCACGAGACCTTCGGCGACTTCGCGTTCACGATGCGCTGCCGCATGGAAACGCAGCGCGTCTACGGCGCGGCGCTGGCGCCGATCGCGGCCTGGCAGATCCTGCAGGGCGTCGAGACCTTGCCGCTGCGCATGGAGCGCCACTGCACGAACGCGCTCGCAGCCGCGAAGTTCCTGCAAGCCGATGCGCGCGTGGCCTGGGTCAACTATCCCGGGCTCGAAGACCACCCGCAGCATGCGCTGATGAAACGCCAGATGCGCGGCGCCTCGGGCCTGCTGGCGTTCGGACTCAACGGTGGGGCCGAGGCCGGCGTGCGCTTCATCGAGGCCGCACAGTTCATGAGCCACCTCGTCAACATCGGCGACACGCGCACGCTGATCAGCCACCCGGCCAGCACCACGCACCGCCAGCTCGACGAAGCTCAGCAGCGCGCCGCCGGCGTGCTGCCGGACATGGTTCGCATCTCGGTGGGGCTCGAGCACATCGACGATATCCTGTGGGACATTGACCAGGCATTGGCGCAAGCATCCCGTTCGCCCTAAGCTTGTCAAGGGGCTTCGACGGCCACCGAACGGGTGCGAGGAGATCGAGCATGAACATCTACGACGACCATCTCGAAGCCAACCCGGCCAACTTCGCTCAGCTGAGCCCGGTCAGTTTCGTCGAGCGCAGCGCCGAGGTCTTCGCCGACCTGCCGGCGGTGATCCACGGCGCGCGGCGCTACACCTGGGCGCAGACGCGCGAGCGCAGCGCCCGCCTGGCGGCGGCGCTGCGCGCGCTCGGCGTGGCGCGCGGCAGCACCGGTCAGCGTGATGCTGCCCAACACGCCGGAGATGGTCGAGGCGCACTACGCCGTGCCGGCGCTCAACGCCGTGCTCAACACGCTGAACACGCGGCTCGACGCGCCGCTGCTGGCCTGGCAGATGAACCACTGCGAGGCCGCGGTGCTGATCACCGACCGCGAGTTCGCGCCGGTGATGGCCGAGGCGCTGCGCCATGCTGAAGCGCGAGCACGGGCGCGACGCCGATCGTCATCGACGTCTGCGACAGCGAATATGCTGGTGCAGGCGAGCGCGTCGGCACGCACGAATACGAGGCGCTGCTCGCCGCGCACGACGCCGCTGGCGCGGCTCGAAGGCCCGGCCGACGAGTGGGACGCGATCGCGGTCAGCTACACCAGCGGCACCACCGGCGACCCGAAGGGCGTGGTCACGCACCACCGCGGCGCCTACCTGAACGCGGTCTGCAACGCGGCCACCTGGACGATGCCGCATTTCCCGACCTACCTGTGGACCCTGCCGATGTTCCACTGCAACGGCTGGTGCTTCCCGTGGACGGTGGCGATGCTCGGCGGCACGCATGTGTGCCTGCGCCAGGTCGAGGCCAAGGCGATCCTCGACGCGATGCGCGAGCACGGCGTCGACCACTACTGCGCCGCGCCGATCGTGCACAACCTGCTGGTCAACGCGCCGGACGAGTGGCGCGCCGGCATCACGCAGAAGGTGCGCGGCATGGTCGCCGGCGCGGCGCCGCCGGCGGCGATGATCGAGGGCATGGCCAAGATCGGCTTCGACATCACGCCATGTCTACGGCCTGACCGAGGTCTACGGCCCGGCGGCGGTGGCCGTCAAGCGCGACGCCTGGGCGCGGCGCAGAGCCTGTCGGAGCAGACGCGCCTGAACGGCCGCCAGGGCGTGCGCTACGCGCTGCAGGAAGGCATGACCGTGCTCGACCCGGAGACGATGGCCGAGGTGCCGGCCGACGGCCAGACGATGGGCGAGATCATGTTCCGCGGCAACATCGTGATGAAGGGCTACCTGAAGAACCCGGCGGCCACGCGCCGAGGCCTTCGCCGGCGGCTGGTTCCACACCGGCGACCTGGCGGTGATGGAGCCCGACCGCTACGTCAAGATCAAGGACCGCAGCAAGGACATCATCATCTCGCGGCGGCGAGAACATCAGCTCGATCGAGGTCGAGGACGCGCTGTACCGCCACCCGGCGGTGCTGGCCTGCGCCGTGGTCGCGCGGCCCGACCCGAAGTGGGGCGAGACGCCGCTGGCCTTTGTCGAGACTCAAGGCCGGCGCCGACGGTCGACCGCCGCCGAGCTGATCGCGCACTGCAAGAGCCTGCTGGCCGGCTACAAGGTGCCGCGCGAGATCCGCTTCGAGGAGATCCCGAAGACGAGCACCGGCAAGATCCAGAAGTTCCAGCTGCGCGAGCGCGCCAAGAGTCGCCGCGGCGATCGAGTAGAGGAGCGCAGACGATGACCACCGAACCCCTGGTCCTGCAGCACAAGGACACGCGCGGCGTCGTCACGCTGACGCTGAACCGAGCCGCAGGCCTTCAACGCGCTTGTCCGAGGCCATGCTCGAAGCGCTGCAGGCCGCGCTCGACCGCGTCGGCGGCCGACGAGGCGTGCGCGTGGTCGTCATCGCCGCGGCCGGCAAGGCCTTCTGCGCCGGCCACGACCTGAAGGAAATGCGCGCCGCGCCGTCGCTGGCCTACTACGAGCGCCTGTTCGCACAATGCGCGCGCATGATGATGACGATCCAGCGCCTGCCGGTGCCGGTGATCGCGCGCGTGCACGGCATCGCCACCGCGGCCGGCTGCCAGCTGGTGGCGATGTGCGAC
This sequence comes from uncultured beta proteobacterium, assembly GCA_963706685.1. Classification (GTDB taxonomy): domain Bacteria; phylum Pseudomonadota; class Gammaproteobacteria; order Burkholderiales; family Burkholderiaceae_C; genus CADEEN01. The sequence continues at coordinate 348,012 of CAVPMY010000005.1, read as the reverse complement.
CTGGCGGTGGCCGCCAGCGACGCGCGCTTTGCCGTCAGCGGCGTCAACCTCGGGCTGTTCTGCTCGACGCCGAGCGTGGCGCTGTCGCGCAACCTGGGCCGCAAGGCGGCGTTCGAGATGCTGGTCACCGGCGAGTTCATCACGCGCCGACGCAGGCGCGCGATCAAGGGCCTGGTCAACCGCGTCGCCGCGCCGGCGGCGCTGGACGCCGAAGTCGAGGCACCTGGTCGCCAGCATCGTCGCCAAGCCGCGCGCGGCCATCGCCGCTCGGCAAGGGCCTGTTCTACCGCCAGCTCGAAAAGCCGCATCGATGCAGGCCTACGACGACGCCGGCAGCACGATGGCCTGCAACATGATGGACGAGGCGGCGCTCGAAGGCGTGCAGGCCTTCATCGACAAGCGCGCGCCCCGCTGGTGAGGGCCGCGCCGGGCGGCGCGTCGGAGGGTGGCCTGTCTGCTGGGGAGCGCTCGCCTTCAGTTCTGCATCGCCATGCCGCCGTCCGTGGACAGGGCATGCGGGCAGTGGTGCGGCAACTCGATGCCGCGTGACGCATCCTCGACCGCCCAGGCGTGGATCACCGGGGCCTGCGTCTGCACGCTGCCGAAAATCGTCGCGAAGGCCACGTCGGCGGCGTCGCGGCCGGTGCCGAAACGCACGAAGGCCATCGGTATCGCAGTGTCGGAGGGATCGAAGATGTACCAGCGGTCGCCAAGGTAGGCCTCGACGTAGGCGTGAAAGTCCGGAGGCCCCAGCGCGGGGTCCGAACCGTAGTCGGTGCCGGTGGCAAAGCGCGCCGGGATGTTGCAGGCCCGGCACAGCGCGATCATCAGGTGGGCGAAGTCACGGCAGACGCCGACCTGTTCGATCAGCGTGTCGGCCGCCGAGGTGTTGGCGTTCGTCGTGTTCGAGGTGAAGGCGACATGCCGAGTGACCCAGTCGCGGATCGCCTGCACGCGCGCATAGCCCTGCGGCAGGCTGCCGAATTCGTTCGCCGCCAGCCTCAACAGACGGTCCGACTGGCAATAGCGGCTGGGGTAGATGTAGCCCATCGTCTCGGGCGGCAGCCGGTGCACCGGCACCTCTTCGATGCTCGCCGGGTCGGCGCGGTGGTGCGTGATGTCCACCCGTGCCGAATAGCGCAGTTGCAGCGGCCCGCCGAAGGCATGGAGGCGCATGTAGCGGTTGCCGCTGGCCGGGTCGACATGCACGGGCGCGTCGATGGACTGGCTGATCGACAACGTCTCGGCGCTGACCCGCTGGCTCGGCGTGTGGGCGGCGTGGATGTTGAACACGAAGTCGGCGCCCTGGGTGTCGACGACGTAGTTCAACTCGATATTCAGTTCGATCCTGATCATCGGGCGATTGGACACGCTTTCGGCGGCTTGCGCTGTCAGACATCGGGCCGCCGTGGTTGGCCATGAACTCGCGGTGACCGACGTTGCATCGCCGCGTCACGTTGCCGCGCCGGCGGCGCCAGCCGCTCTACCATCGCGCATGCTCAAACCCGGCCGCTCGGCACGACGCCGCCGCAGCGCTCGCGGCGCGGCAGCGCTGGGCCTGCTCACCTTGGCAGCCCTGCCGGCCTGGTCGCAGGGCCGCGCCGGCGCTTGCCCCGACGTGTCCGGCCACTACCGCATGGGTGACCACGGCCGCGGGCAGGGCGACGTGCTCAAGGCCCTGCATGCCACGATGGCGGGCTTCCTCGGCAGCGAGGTGGCGTTGGACATGGGCGTCGACGGCAACAACATCGCCGTGCGCATCAAGAGCGGCAGCAACGGCACGTTGTCGGCGCGACCTGTGCATGTGCTGGCGAAGGGCGTCGACTTCGACTGCAGCAACGGCTGGGTCGTGCTGCGCCAGGCGGTACCGGCCCAACGCAAGGAGGAAGCGATCTTTCTCGAAGGCAGCGCCAGCGTGCGCATGGCGCCGGCCTCGGGTCCGGGGCTGAACATCGCGGTCACCTTCAGCGGCAGCCAGCGCAGCACGTTGTACAGCTACGACTCCGCGCGCCTGAGCCTGCCCAAGCTCGGCACCGGGGTGACGCAGACCGAGACGCTGCGCTGGCCCGACATCACCGAACCCGGGCCGCCGCCCGAGCCCGTGGCGCCGCCCAAGTCCCGGGCCGAACTCGACACGCAGCGCATGCTCCAGCCCTTGCTGCATCCTGTGCAGTTGGGCGGCCTGCGGCCGCAGGGCGACGCGGTGCTGGCGTCGCTGAGCGCGCCGACCTCGGCGCAGGCGGCGCAATTCGAGGACCGCCTGCGCCAGGCCGGCGTGCCCTACGAGATGAAAGCCGCACCGATCTGGTCCAACGGCGGGTACACCATGGAACTGCTGATCCGGCCCGCGCAGGGCGCCTCGGCATCCACTCCATCTCGGCCGAGCCCGTTGCGGGTGACACAGGCGATGAACGGCGCCATGCACGAGGCCGGCCTGTACGTGACAGGGGTCGAGGCTGACGGCGATGCCTACGTGGCCACGTTGTCGGTCGTCGGCCGCCCCGACGTGCAGCGCGCGATCGCGCGGCTGAAGCTCAACGCCGACATGATCGCTGTCGTCGTGCCCCTGAGCGAGACGCCCGACGCGCTGCATCCGGACGTGCGCATCGCGCGCTGGAAGGTGCTGCTGCGGGAGCGTTGATGTGCTCGTCCCGCTCCAGCTGCGGCAAAAGCACACGCAAGAACGTGCCGCCACGCTGTGGCGCATGGCGGCACGATTCGAGCAGGCGTTCATGACACGCCTTCAACTGCGCGCGGGTTTGGCGGGTGCCTTGTGGGCAACCGCACTGGCCGCCGGCGCTGCCTTGACCTTGGCCAGCAGCGGGTCGAGTTCACCCGACGCCGAGGCGAAGATCACGACGACTGCGGCAACGCTGGCCAGGCCGCAGACCAGTGCGAAGACTGCGCTTGCCAAGCGCGCTCTCAAAGATATCAGTGCGAATTTGAACGCTTGCATGATGATGTGTTCCAGAAAGCTGTAGACACGGTTGTCGAGAAGTCGAGCGTCAATGAGACCCCCTGCTCCCGCCGACTCCACCGTGCGCGGAGTTGCGGATGCATGCTTCGAATCGGTAGTCGCCTACCGCAGTGCCGTTGGACTTATCTGCGCCACGCCGGACAAAGAACGAGGCCCGGAACCTTGCGGTGTCCGGGCCTCGTAGAGCCTTGGCTCGAGGGAAGCGAATCGTTTACTGCGATTCGCCGAAGCCCTCGCCCGGACCATGGTGCAGCGCCACGCGCATGTCATTACGCAGCGCCAGCTGGGTGAAGCTGCCGAAAATGACGGAAGAGCGCGTCACGCTGGACGTGCGTGCGTCGATGGGGGTGAAGCGGCAGTTCATGTCGGTACCTCCTCGGCGTTGCGGTTGCTCAATGGGCGGGTCGCCCGATCGGCTCGTCGGCATTTGCACGAACCCTCGCGATGAAGATAGTTGGGAACCCGGGAGACGTCAACCCCTACGAATCAAGCGCATCGGCAGAACTGATGACGCTGCCAACAACATGGGCACAGGCCTGTCAGGACCGCCATCTCCATGGTGCCGAGACCTATCCGGCGCGATTGCGGCCCAACACACCCGCCCCCGCAAACCGTGCCCGCGAGCCCAGGCGCTCCTCGATGCGCAGCGCCTCGTTCCACTTGGCCATGCGCTCGCCGCGCGCGAAGGAGCCCACCTTGAGCTGGCCGACATGCCAGCCGATGGCCAGATCGACGATGGTCGTGTCCTCGGTCTCGCCCGAGCGCGCCGAGACGATGCCCGCGTAGCCGCACGCGCGCGCCGCGTGCCAGCACTGCAGCGTCTCGGTCAGCGTGCCGCGCTGGTTGGGCTTGAGCAGCACGGTGTTGGCAGCCCCGGCAGCGGCCGCCTGACGCAACAGCGCTGCGTCCGAGACCAGGAAGTCGTCGCCCACCACCTGCAGCTGTGGCCCACGGCGCGCGTGAAGCGCGCAAAGGCCGTCCGCGTCGTCCTCGGCCAGCGGGTCCTCGATGCTGGCGATGGGAAACTTCTCGCACCAGCGCAGCAGCAACTCGATCAGGCCGTCGCTGTCGAGTTCGCGGCGCTCCAGCCCCAGCGTGTAGCGGCCGCCGCGGCCGAAGTCGCTGGCCGCGATGTCGAGCGCGATCGCCACCTGCTCGCCGGGCACGAAGCCGGCGCGCTCGATGGCACCGCACCAGCGTCTCGAGCGCCTCTTCGTTGGTGTCGAAGGCGGGCCACCAGCCGCCCTCGTCGGCGACGCCGAATTGCGCGCCGCGCGACTGCATCAGCGCGCCGGCGTGCGCGGTAGACCTCGGCGGTCCATTCGAGCGCCTGCGCGAAACTGCTCGCACCGGGGCAGACGACCATGAAGTCCTGGATGTCGACGCGCCGGCCGGCATGGGCGCCGCCGCCGAAGATCTGGATCTGCGGCAGCGGCAGCAGCGTCGCGTCGTCGCCGCCCAGATGGCGGTACAGCGGCAGGCCGTGCGCGGCTGCGGCGGCATGTGCGGCGGCCATCGACACCGCGAGCGTCGCGTTGGCGCCCAGGCGTGGCTTGTTCGGCGCTGCCGTCGAGCTCGATCAGCCGCTGCATCGAGCGCGGCCTGGTCGTCGGCCGCCATGCCGAGCACGGCGCGCGCGATCTCGTCGTTGACATGGGCCACCGCGCGCTGCACGTCGAGGCCGCCGAAGCGCTCGCCGCCGTCGCGCAGTTCCAGCGCTTCGCGCGCGCCCTTGCTGGCGCCGGCCGGCACGATGGCGCGGCCCGTCGCGCCGTCGCGCAGGTGAACCTCGGCCTCGACCGTGGGGCGGCCGCGGCTGTCCCAGACGCGGCGGGCATGGACCGCAGTGATTTCACACGGCTGAGTCATCGGTCGAGTTCCTCTTGCCAGGCCGCGCGGACGTCGGCCAGTTGCGACACGGGCCGCAGCAGCAACGTGCGCGCGGTGCGGCGCACTGCATCGCGTTGCGCGTCCGACGTCACGTATTCCACCGGCGACTTGCCGTCCACCCGCGCCAGCAACAGCCCCGGCAGCAATGCCGCGGCGCGCTGCTCGACGGCCGCGCGCGGCTCCCAGTCGACCCGTTCGAGATAGGCCTCGGCCAGGGCAGCGAAGCAGCCGAGAAAGCCGGCACGGCGCGCGCGGCGTCCACAGGCACTTGAGCAGCAGGTGGTTGAGGCAGAACGCCAGGTCGAAGGCCGGGTCGCCCCACCAGGCGCATTCGGCGTCGAGCAGCACCGGGCCGTGCGGGCCGACCAGGATGTTCTTCGGGCTCACGTCGCCATGCACGAGCGCATGCTTGTGGGCCTGCGTCTGCGCGACCAGCGCTCGCAGCGCGGGCGCCAGGTCGGGGTGCTTGGCTGCCGTGGCGAGCAGATAGGGCTCGAGGCGGATGTCGAAGAAGATGCGGTCGCTGTCGAACTGCGCGGCCAGCTCGGCGTGCGCGGCCGAGTAGCGCATGGATGCGCGCCAGCGTTCGGCCGACCGCCTGCGCAGTGGTGATGTCGGCCTGACCTTCGCGCAGCTGTTCCTTCCAGAGGTGGTGGTGCGTCGGCGGCAGATAGCTCATCACCAGCACGCCGAGCGCCGCGTGCTGGCCCAGCACGCGCGGTGCGCAGCCGGGCACGGCGTCGTTGGCCACCTGCATCCAGCGCGCCTCGTACTGGTTGCGTTCGATGGGGGCGCGCCAGTCGGCGGCCACGCGCAGCTGGGGCAGCGCCCGCTTGGCGCAGACGGGGCCTTGCGGCGTGTCGATGCGCCAGATGTCGGAGGAAACGCCGCCGGTCGAGCGGCACGCCGCACGGCGTCTCGCTGCCGGCCAAGCCCAGATCGCGCAGGGCCTGCGCAAATTCCGGCGGCACGAGCTGATGGACTTCAGGGGCTTCAGACATCAAGTGGCACGCGTGCGACCCGCCTCCACCAGCTTGACCAGCGCGTGCAGGGTCTGGTTGACCGGCGTCGCGATGCCGAGCTCGGCGCCGCGACGGGCGACGAAGCCGTTGAGGTGATCGATCTCGCTCGGCTTGCCGCGCGCCATGTCCTGCGCGGTCGACGAGAGCTGCGCCGGCATGGCGCGGGCAATGTGCGCCATCGCCTCGAGCGCGGCGTCCAGCGGCAAGCTCTGGCCATCGGCCTGCGCCACGGCCACCACTTCGCGCACCACGGCGCGTTGCACCTCGACAATCGCCGGCAGCGCGGCCATCTGGCCATAGGGCAGCTGCGCCAGGCCCGAGATGGCGTTGTAGGCGCAGTTGACCATCAGCTTGCTCCACAGCTCGCCCATCACGTCGGGCGAGATGCGAACCGGCACCTGGGCTGTCGCGAACAGGTCGACCACGGCCTGCAGGCGCTGCTGGTGGCCGGCGTCTTGTGACGCCGCGGCGTCGCGTGGGCCGATCACGAGGTCGCCGCGGCCGTGGTGCGTCACGACGCCGGCCTCGGGCATCGCGGTGGCCACGTACACCACCGTCGGCAACACGGTCTGCCGCACATGACGCGCGATCGTCGCGGCGTTGTCGACGCCGTTCTGCAGGCTCAGCAGCAGTGCATCCTTGCCGAGCAGCGGCGCGATCTGGCGTGCCACCGCTTCGGTGTCGGTGGACTTGACGCAGAACAGCACCAGGTCGGCCGATCGCACGGCTGCGAGATCGGTCGAGGCAGCCAAGTGAACGGTCTCCACGCCCCCGCCATGTGGAGCAAGAGGCCCGGCTGCCGATGGCCTGCACATGGGGTGCGCGGCCGATCAGCGTGACAGCGTGGCCGGCCCGCGCCAGCATGGCGCCGAAGAAGCTGCCGACCGCCCCGGCGCCTACGACCGCGGTGGAATGAAAAGGTGGGGGCACGACGAGTCCACTTTCGCAAAGGCCAGACGTTGCTGAAGCGCCCAGTATGCAATGGTCAATTCGGGGGGTGGCCGCAAAGCGAACCACCATTCTTTGCTTCCGAACCACTGCGGCTGTCCAGGATGCCGCCGTGAAAGATCGCTGGCGACGAAAGCAGTCAAGGTCTAGCCGCGCGCGCTGGCATCGCCCATCGATCTTGTCGGAGACAACGTGGAAAACTCATTCGTTGCGCAGATCAGCGCGTCCAGGATGCCCGGCTCCTTGAATGCATGGCCCGCGTCGGCAATGAGATGCAATTTCGCTTCCGGCCACGCCTTGTGCAGTTCCCAGGCCGTCTTCACCGGTGTGGCCATGTCGTACCGGCCTTGCACGATGACGCCGGGTATGCCCCGCAACTTGTCGGCGTTGCGCAAGAGTTGCTGGTCTTCGAGGAAGCCGTTGTTGATGAAGTAGTGGTTCTCGATGCGCGAGAACGCGAGGGCGTAGTGCGGATCGCTGTGGGCTTCGTCGATCGCGGCATCGGGCCGCAGCGTGATGGTGCGACCCTCCCAACGGCTCCACGCAACAGCGGCCTGGACCTGTGCATTGCGGTCGGTTCCTGTCAGGCGACGGTGATACGCCGCCATGAGGTCATTGCGCTCTTCAAGAGGGATGGGGGCGACAAAGTGCTCCCATTCGTCCGGGAAAATCCATGAGGCACCCTCCTGGTAGTACCAGAGAAGCTCTGCCCGTCGAACGGTGAAGATGCCGCGCAGCACCAGTTCGCTGACGCGGTCCGGATGCGTTTGCGCATAGGCCAGCGCGAGGGTGCTGCCCCAGGAACCGCCGAAGACCAGCCACGTTTTCACAGCCAACTGCCTGCGCAGCGTTTCGATGTCGGAGACCAGGTGCCAGGTCGTGTTGGCGTCCACGCTCGCGTGCGGTGTCGAGCGTCCACAGCCGCGCTGGTCGAACAGCAGCACGCAGTACTTGTCAGGGTTGAACAGACGACGATGCTCGGCAACGCAGCCGCCTCCGGGACCACCATGCAGGAATACGGCAGGCTTGCCGACCGGATTGCCGCAAAGCTCCCAATACACCTGATGCCCGTCGCCTACATCGAGCATGCCCGACTTGAACGGTTCGATCGCCGGGTAGAGCTGTGCCAGCGCGGAGTCGGCATGGCCACGTCGATCTTGAATAGCGGTCATCTGCGCATCGTACCCATCCGAACGAGCGCCCGCATTTGAGCAGAGGTGCGAACGAGCACCCAGTGTCAGGTGAGCGGTCAGCAGCCAGCAACGTGCAGCCGGTAGTGGCCGAAGACATGTCTGCGCCGGAAACATCGATCGCCGGATCTCGATCGACGCACGCGCGCAGTCAGTGCAGTTCAGCCCCGCGCTCCCACCAACTGCCCTCCAGCGCCCCGCGCAGGTATTCGATGAACGAACTCACCTTGCCCGGCACCAGCTTGGGCGACGGGAACACCGCGTGGATGTCCTGCGTCGGCAGCGTGCAGTCGGTCGAGCATCGGCCTGACGCTGCCGTCGGCCACCGATTCGCGCGCCACGTACCAGGGCAGGATCGCCAGGCCCAGGCCGGCGCGCGCGGCGGCGAGCACGGCCGACAGGTTGTTCGAGCGCAGCGGGCCGTGCACCGGCACCGACCTGCTCGCTTGCCGTCGGCGCCGGTGACGAGCCAGCGGTCGTCGCCCTGCACGCTGCTGTAGACCAGGCAGGCGTGCTGCGACAGGTCGGCGGCTTGCCGCGGCGTGCCGTGCGCCTTCAGGTAGGCGGGCGCGGCCACCATCACCCAGGGGTTGCGTGCCGAGGTAGCGCGCGCCCAGCGTCGAGTCGGCCAGCCGGCCCATGCGCACGCGCCAGGTCGATGCCCTGCTCGACCAGGTTGACGTAGCGGTCGTCGAAGCTCAGGTCGACGCGCAGCTGCGGGTGCTCGCGCATGTAGCGCAGCACCAGCGGCACCATCACGCGGCGGCCGAAGGCCACCGAGGTGCTGATGCGCAGCGTGCCGCCGACGCCGCTCTGCATCAGCGTGGCCAGGTTGTCGGCTTCCTCGATCTCGCGCGCGATGCGCTTGCACTTCTCGTAGTACAGCGCGCCGACCTCGGTCGGGCGTGACGCCGCGCGTGGTGCGGTGCAGCAGCCGCGCGCCCAGGCGCTTCTCGGTCGCCGCCACGGCCTTGGTGGCGGTGGGCTGGGTGATGCCGAGCTCGGCGCGCTGCCTTCGAGAAGCTGCCGGTCTCGACGACGCGGATGAACAGCTGCAACGGCGGTGATGCGATCCATGACCGCATGGTAGCCGCGAGGCGCCATGTATTCCGCCATGGAATAGCATGTTATCGCCCGGCGTGGGGTTCACGCAGCAGCGCCGCCGCCGGCGCACCATCACGCCCAATCGACACAGGAGACGACGCATGGCAAAGATGAAGGCCGCGATGGCCGCCGTGCTGGTGATGGAGAAGGAAGGCGTGACGCAGGCCTTCGGCGTGCCGGGCGCGGCGATCAACCCGCTGTACGCGCAGCTGCGCGAGCGCCAGACGCATCGCACATGTGCTGGCGCGCCACGTCGAGGGCGCCTCGCACATGGCCGAGGGCTACACGCGCGCCAAGGCCGGCAACATCGGCGTGTGCATCGGCACCTCGGGCCCGGCCGGCACCGACATGATCACCGGCCTGTATTCGGCGCAGGCCGACTCGATCCCGATCCTGTGCATCACCGGCCAGGCGCCGCGCGCGCGGCTGCACAAGGAAGACTTCCAGGCGGTCGACATCGACGTCGATCGCCAAGCCGGTCACCAAGTGGGCCGTCACCGTGCTGCGAGCCGGCGCAGGTGCCGCGCGCCTTCCAGCAGGCCTTCCACCTGATGCGCTCGGGCCGCCCGGGCCCGGTGCTGATCGACCTGCCGTTCGACGTGCAGATGGCCGAGATCGAGTTCGACATCGACACCTACGAGCCGCTGCCGGTCTACAAGCCGGCCGCCACGCGCGCGCAGATCGAGAAGGCGCTCGACATGCTGCAATGCCGCCGAGCGGCCGCTGATCGTCGCCGGCGGCGGCATCATCAATGCCGACGCCGTCCGAGCTGCTGGTCGAGTTCGCCGAGCTGACCGGCGTGCCGGTGATCCCGACGCTGATGGGCTGGGGCACGATCCCCGACGACCACCCGCTGATGGCCGGCATGTGCGGCCTGCAGACCAGCCACCGCTACGGCAACGCGACGATGCTGGCGAGCGACTTCGTGCTCGGCATCGGCAACCGCTGGGCCAACCGCCACACCGGCATCGCCCGAGGTCTACTGCAAGGGCCGCAAGTTCGTGCACGTCGACATCGAGCCGACGCAGATCGGCCGCGTCTTCAGCCCCGACTTCGGCATCGTCTCCGACGCCAAGGCGGCGCTGCGAGCTGTTCGTCGAGGTGGCGCGCGAACGGAAGGCCGCGGGCAAGCTGAAGGACCGCAGCGCCTGGGCCGGCGCAGTGCCGCGAGCGCAAGCGCACGCATGCTGCGCAAGACCAACTTCGACAGCGTGCCGATGAAGCCGCAGCGCGTCTACCAGGGCATGAACAAGGCCTTCGGCGCGCGACACCTGACCTACGTCATCACGATCGGCCTGTCGCAGATCGCCGGCGCGCAGTTCCTGCACGTCTACGAGCCGCGCCACTGGATCAACTGCGGCCAGGCCGGCCCGCTGGGCTGGACCATTCCGGCCGCGCTCGGCGTGCGCGCGGCCGACCCGACGCGCACGATCGTCGCGCTGTCGGGCGACTACGACTTCCAGTTCATGATCGAGGAGCTGGCGGTCGGCGCGCAGTTCAAGCTGCCCTACATCCACGTCGTGGTCAACAACAGCCTACCTCGGCCTGATCCGCCAGAGCGCAGCGCGGCTTCGAGATGGACTACTGCGTGCAGCTGGCGTTCGACAACATCAACGTGCGACCGACGCAGGCGCGCAGGGCTACGGCGTCGACCACGTAGGCCGTCGTCGAAGGCCTGGGCTGCAAGGCGATCCGCGTGCACAAGCAGGAAGAGATCGACGCCGGCGATCGACGCAGGCCGCAAGCCTGGATGGCGCGAGTACCAGGTGCCGGTGGTGGTCGAGGTCATCCTCGAGCGGGTGACCAACATCGCGATGGGCACCGAGATCGACAACGTCAACGAGTTCGAGGAACTGGCGACTCGGCCGCAAGACGCGCCGACCGCCGTCGGTCTTGCTGGACTGACTGGAGATTGGAGACTCACGATGCCCAAGTTCGCCGCCAACCTGACGATGCTGTTCAACGAGGTGCCCTTCCTCGACCGCTTCGAAGCGCGCCGCCAAGGCCGGCTTCGAGGCCGTCGAGTTCCTGTTTCCCTATGCCTTCGACAGGCCGAGCTGACATCAAGCAGCGCCTGGACGGCAACGGCCTGCAAGCTGGTGCTGCACAACCTGCCGGCCGGCGACTGGGACGCCGGCGAGCGCGGCATCGCCTGCCATCCCGACCGCGTCGACGAGTTCCGCGACGGCGTCGGCCAAGGCGATCGACTACGCCACGGCGCTGGGCGTGCCGCAGCTCAACTGCCTGGCCGGCAAGGCGCCCGGCCGGCGTGCGCCGACGAGGTGCTGCGCAAGACCTTCGTCGACAACCTGCGCTTTGCCGCCGGCGAGCTGAAGAAGGCCGGGCTGAAGCTGCTGATCGAGCCGATCAACACCTTCGACATCCCCGGCTTCTACCTGAACCGCACCGCGCAGGCGCTCGTCGATCCTCGACGAGGTCGGCGCGGACAACGCTCTTCGTGCAGTACGACATCTACCACGCGCAGCGCATGGAAGGCGAACTGGCCGCGACGATGCAGAAGCACCTGGCGCGCATCGGCCACATGCAGCTGGCCGACAACCCGGGGCGCAACGAGCCGGGCACGCGGCGAGATCAACTACGCCTTCCTGTTCGCGCATCTCGACCGCATCGGCTACGACGGCTGGATCGGCTGCGAATACAAGCCCGCCAGCCGGCACCGAGGCCGGCCTGGGCTGGCGCGCAGCGACTCGCGCTCTGAACGCTCAACCGAACAAGCAGAGACACAAGGCATGACAACGACATGCGCAGAAGATCGGATTCATCGGCCTGGGCATCATGGGCGCGCCGATGGCCGGCCACCTGCTCAAGGCCGGCCACACAGCTGTTCGTGCACACGCGCAGCAAGGTGCCGGCCGACGTCGCCGAGGCCGGCGCCACGGCCTGCGCCAGCGGCAAGGAGGTGGCCGCAGCAAGGCCGACATCGTCATCATCATGGTGCCCGACACGCCGCATGTCGAGGACGTGCTGTTCGGCGAGGACGGCGTCGCCGCGGGCCTGACGCAAGGGCAAGATCGTCGTCGACATGAGCTCGATCTCGCCGATCGACGACCAAGGACTTCGCCAAGAAGATCAACGAGCTCGGCTGCGACTACCTCGACGCGCCGGTCTCCGGCGGCGAGGTCGGCGCCAAGAACGCCACGCTGTCGATCATGGTCGGCGGCGAGCGAAGCGGCGTTCGACAAGGTCAAGCCGCTGTTCGAGCTGATGGGCAAGAACATCACGCTGGTCGGCGGCAACGGCGACGGCCAGACCTGCAAGGTCGCCAACCAGATCATCGTCGCGCTCAACATCGAGGCGGTCGGCGAGGCGCTGCTGTTCGCCGCCAAGGCCGGCGCCGACCCGGCCAAGGTGCGCCAGGCGCTGATGGGCGGCTTCGCCGTCGTCGCGCATCCTCGAAGTGCATGGCGAGCGCATGATCAAGCGCACCTTCGATCCGGGCTTCCGCATCGAGCTGCACCAGAAGGACCTGAACCTGGCGCTGTGCCAGCGCGCGCGCGCTCGGCGTCTCGCTGCCCAACACCGCCACCGCGCAGGAGCTGTTCAATGCCTGCGCCGCGCATGGCGGCGCGGCCTGGGACCACTCGGCGATGGTGCGCGCGCTGGAGAAGCTGGCCAACTTCGAGATCGGCCAAGCAGACGGCAGCGCAGCGCCTCGATGCGACCCGACCGCGCGAACTGCTGCGGCGGATGTTCGACGCGGCGATTGCCGCGGCGCAGCCGGCGCTGTGCATGCCGCCGCACCTGCCGACAGCCGCCGAAGGGCGCGCGCTGGTCGTCATCGGCGCCGGCAAGGCCTCGGCGGCGATGGCGCGCGCGGTCGAGGACCACTGGCCGGGCCGAGCTCGACGGGCTGGTCGTCACGCGCTACGGCTACGCCGTGCCGTGCGAGCGCATCGAGATCGTCGAGGCGGCGCACCCGGTGCCCGATGCGGCCGGCCTGGCCGCGGCGCAGCGCATGCTCGAACGTGGTCGCAGGGCCTGACCGCCGACGATCTGGTGCTGTGCCTGATCTCGGGCGGCGGCTCGGCGCTGCTGCCGCTGCCGGTCGACGGGCCTGACGCTCGAACGACAAGCAGGCGGTCAACCGCGCGCTGCTGAAGTCCGGCGCCACGATCGGCGAGATGAACTGCGTGCGCCGCCACCTGTCGGCGATCAAGGGCGGGCGCCTGGCCGCGGCCTGCCATCCGGCGCGGGTGCTGACGCTGCTGATCTCCGACGTGCCGGGCGACGACCCGATCGACATCGCCTCCGGCCCGACCGTCGCCGACCCGACGACCTGCGACGACGCGCTGGCGATCGTGCGCCGCTACGGCATCGAGCTGCCGGCCGCCGGTGCGCGAGGTGCTGGAGAGCGGCCGCGGCGAAACGCGTCAAGCCCGGCGATCCGCGGCTGGCGCGCGCCGAGACTGCGCATGATCGCCACGCCGCAGATGGCGCTCGAGGCCGCGGCCGACGGTGGCGCGCGAGGCCGGCGTCACGCCGCTACATCCTCGGCGACGCGCATCGAAGGCGAGGCGCGCGATGTCGGCAAGGTGCTGGCCGGCATCGCGCTGCAGGTGGCCGCAGCACGGCCAGCCGGTCGCGCGCGCCGTGCGTGCTGCTGTCCGGCGGCGAGACCACGGTCACCGTGCGCGGCAAGGGCCGCGGCGGGCGCAATGTCGAGTTCCTGCTGTCGCTCGGCGTCGCGCTCGACGGCCACCCGCGCATCCATGCGCTGGCCGGCGACACCGACGGCGTCGACGGCCAGGAAGAGATCGCCGGCGCGATCTGTCACGCCCGACACGCTGGCGCGCGCCTGGGCGCTGGGCATCAAGCCCGCAGCGACCGCCTGGCCGACAACGACGGCCACGGCTTCTTCGAGGCGCTGGGCGACTCGGTGCATCACCGGGCCGACGCTGACCAATGTCAACGACTTCCGCGCCATCCTGATCGATGCGCCTCAACGACGTGACCATGCGCAGAACCCGCAACGCCAAGATCGTCGCCACCCTCGGCCCGGCCAGTTCCGACCCGGCGGTGGTGCGCCAGCTGTTCCTGGCCGGCGTCGACGTCTTCCGCCTCAACTTCAGCCACGGCAGCCACGACGATCACCGCGCGCGCTTCGACGCACTGCGCGCGCTGGAGCAGGAGACCGGCCGCCCGATCGGCATCCTGGCCGACCTGCAGGGCCCGAAGCTGCGCGTCGGCACCTTTGCCGACGGCGCGGTGACGCTGCGCCAGGGCCAGGCCTTCCGGCTCGACCTCGACCCGGCGCCGGGCGACGCGCAGCGCGTCAACCTGCCGCACCCGGAAATCTTCGCCGCCCTGGCGCCGGGCGCCGAGCTGCTGCTCGACGACGGCAAGCTGCGGCTGGTGGTCGAGCGCTGCGGCGCCGATTTCGCCGAGACCCAGGTCGTCGTCGGCGGCAAGCTGTCCGAGCGCAAGGGCGTCAACGTGCCCGGCGTCGTGCTGCCGATCACCGCGCTGACCGAAAAGGACCGGCGCGACCTGGCGCTGGCGCTCGAACTCGGCGCCGACTGGATCGCGCTGTCGTTCGTGCAGCGGCCCGAGGACGTGACCGAGGCGCGCGCGCTGATCGGCGAGCGTGCCGCCATCGTCGTCAAGCTCGAAAAGCCGTCGGCGATCGAACGCCTGGACGAGATCGTCGCGCTGACCGACGCCGTGATGGTGGCGCGCGGCGACCTCGGTGTCGAAATGCCGGCCGAGCAGGTGCCGGCGATCCAGAAGCGCATCGTGCGCGTCTGCCGCAAGCTGGGCAAGCCGGTGATCGTCGCCACGCAGATGCTCGAGTCGATGATCGACAGCGCCGGTGCCGACGCGCGCCGAAGCCTCCGACGTCGCCACCGCGATCTACGACGGCGCCGACGCGGTGATGCTGTCGGCCGAATCGGCCGCGGGCAAGTATCCGGTCGATGGCGGTGGACGATGATGAACCGCATCATCGAGCAGGTCGAAGCCGACCCGGCATACCGCCAGCTGATCGACGCCTCGCACAGCTTGGCGCGGCCGGCGGCGATGTCGCCGAAGCGGTCTGCTGTGCGATGCGCCGCGCCGTCGCGCTGCTGCATGCCGCGCGCCATCGTCTGCTACACCAGTTCGGGCCACACCAGCCTGCGCGCCGCGCGCGAGCGCCCCGAATCGCCGATCCTGAGCCTGACGCCCAGGCTGAGCACGGCACGTCGCCTGGCGCTGGTCTGGGGCGTGCATTCGGTGCACATCGGCGACGTGGCCGATGTCGACCAGATGACGTCGCGAGCCTGCGAGGTGGCGCGCCGCGACGGCTTTGCCGAGCCGGGGCAGTTCATCGTCGCCATCGCCGGCATGCCCTTCGGCACGCCGGGCACGACCAACCTGATCCGCATCGCCACGGCGTGATCAACCCAGCCTAGCGCTTGCCCGTGGCGTAGCGTTCCTCGAAGGCGCGGCGCGCGCGGATGTGGTCGTTGGCGCACAGCACCATCTGCGCCGCCGTGGGGTTGTCGGCACAGAACTCGGGGCGCTGGTAGAAGCGCTGCCAGGCGCGCTCCTTGCGCCGCTCGGCTTCGACGGCCTCCTGCGCTGCGTTTTCGCGGGCGCGCTGTCTCATCTCGGCTTCCAGCGCCGCGAGCTGCTGGGCTTTGACGGCGCTGTCGTCGACCGCTGCGGAAGGGCTCGACACGGCCGCAGCCGACGCTGCGGGTGGTGCAGACGCCGCCGCACTCACCGTCTCGGCCGGCAGCGGGGCTGCGATGCTGGCAGCCGCCTGCGCTGCCATCACCGCGGCTGCGGCGTCGGCTGGCGGCGCCGGCGTCGAGACGGTGTTGCCGATGCGTTCGAGCGCAGCCTCGCGGGCCGATGCATCGAGCCACTGCTCGATGCCAAAGACCGCCAGCGCGAGGGTCAGGCTCAACAGTGCGATCGCCGTGGTCAGGATCAGCATGCGGCGCTGTGCCGGTGGAATGCTCGCCCGCAGCGGCGGGTCGCGGGTCCAGTCGCTGTCGCTGAAGGTCTTGGTTCGTTTGCTCATGGCCGGTATCCGCAGGCGAGTCCCACTAGGGCCTGTTCACATTACGCAGGCGGGTGGCAGCGCCATGCCGCGCCGCCCCATCTCGTCGCATCGAGGCGTCCGACGTCGTGGCGTTGCAGATCGGCGAAGTTGCTGTCGCGGATCAGCGGTCCGCGCGCCTCGAGAAACGGGCCATCGGGCTCAAGCGTGATCGCGATGTCGAGCGCGACAGCGCTGCCACAGGCCGCGGTGATCAGCAGCGCGGCAACCCACTTGCGGCCATCGGTCGTCATGACACCCATTGTCACGCCTTCCAAATAAGTCTCAAGCGGCGTTGCTGCAGTTTCGATTGCAAACACTCGAAAGACTCGCTCGCATTTGTCGACGCGCGCTTGGGTCGATCAATGGCGACAGGAGGTAAACGCATCATCGATTGCCAACTAGTTCACCGGTTCCGAGGGGGCTGCACCGGCAATATGCGCCGCGTCAGTGCTCTGTGTGTGCAAGCAAATGCGGTGCGTGCACGTGCCATCCACACCACGGAAGGAAGCAACCGGTGCGAAGCCAAGTTCGCCATCTCTGGGATTGGTCCAAGGGCATCACCACGACAGGGTGGCTGAGCGCGCCGATGCCTTTGCAGGCGCCGCAGGAGCAGCCGGGCCACTGGCTGGTGCGTGACGACGTGGCCATGGGCACGGCGATCCGCGTCGAGCTGTGGTGCGAAGACGCGGCGCGCGGCGACGCCGCGGCCGGCGCGGTCATGGCCGAGATGCACCGCATCGACCGCACGATGAGCCCGCACAAGGCCGATTCGGAACTCTCGATCATCAATCGCGATGCCGCCCGCCGCGCCGTGCCCTTGACCAACGAGATGTTCCTGCTGCTGGTGCAGGCGCAGCGCTTCTCGCAGTTGTCGCTGGGCGCGTTCGACATCACCTACGCCAGCGTCGGTTGCCTGTACGACTACCGCGAAGGCCTGGTGCCGAGCGCTGCTGCGCTCGAACGAGGACGCGCCGCCATCGGCTGGAAGCAGCTCGAGCTCGATGCGCGCACGCGCAGCGTGAAGTTCGCTCGCGAGGGCATGCGCATCGACCTTGGCGGCTTCGCCAAGGGTCATGCGGTGGACAACGCGGCGGCGATCCTCATGCGCCACGGCATCGCCCATGCGCATGTGGCCGCCGGCGGCGACAGCCGCGTCATCGGCGACAAGCGCGGCCGGCCCTGGACCATCGGCGTGCGCGACCCGCGCAGCGCCGACGGCCTGGCGGCGCTGCTGCCGCTGGTCGACACCGCCATCTCCACGTCCGGTGACTACGAGCGCTTCTTCGAGAAGAACGGCGTGCGCCACCACCACATCGTCGATCCGGCCAGCGGCGTTTCGCCGTCGGCGGTGCGCAGCGTCACTGTGCTGGCGCCCGATGGCCTGACCTGCGAGGCGCTGTCCAAGACTGTGTTCGTGCTCGGCGTGCAGCGCGGCCTCGAACTGATCGAGTCATTGCAGGGCGTCGACGCGATCGTCGTCGACGCGGCGGGCAAGTTGCATTTTTCGAGCGGAATGTCGGCGGGGCGCACACCTGCACGGCACTGACACAACGTGCACAGGGAGATCATCATGAGCAAGACGAAGAGACAGTGCAACGCATTGGCCGTTTGCACGCTGGCCACGGCGACGATGTTGCTGGCGAGCGCCTGCGGCAGCGGCAGTGCGAGCAGCGGCGACACCGTGGCCGTCAACGGCGACGTGTCGATCGCCTACGCCAAGCGCGCCAACACGATCACCATGAACCCGACCGACGGCACGCCGAGCGTGCCGGGCGGAGACCTGATGCTGCGCGAGAAGTCGTCGCCGTCGGCCATCGAGATCAACGCCACCGCGTCGATTACGCAGGGCGCGGGCGATGTCTCCGACCCCGAGGTCAGCTACGACGGCAAGAAGGTCGTCTTTGCGCTGCGCTGCCCGACGACCAACACGTCCACCGTCGACGGCGTGGCTGCGTGCACGGGCCACTGGAACATCTGGGAATACGACATGACGACGGACGGCCTGGCGGGCGGCACGCTGCGCCGCATCACGGCCTCCGACCAGAGCGACGACGTCGATCCGGCCTACCTGCCGGCCGGCCGCGGCTACGTCTTCAGCTCGAACCGGCAGACCAAGACCAAATCGAACATCAACGGCGAAGACGTGTTCGCCGTCGACGAGTACGAACGCGAGCGCGTGCTCAATCTGCACACGATGAACGCCGACGGCGGCGAGATCACGCAGATCTCGGTCAACCAGAGCCACGACCGCAACCCGGTGGTAGCCAGCAACGGCGACATCATGTTCTCGCGCTGGGAGCATGTGGGCCCGCGCAACCGCTTTGCGATCTTCACCAGCCGCCCCGACGGCACCAACATGTTCGTGCGCTACGGCGCGCACAGTCCCGGCAACAGCTACCTGCATCCGCGCGAGATGGACCCGGCGGGCCGTTTCGCCGGCCAGGTGGCGTCGTCGCTGATGCCGTTGTCGCGCACCAGGGAGGGCGGCGCGCTGGTCTTGATCGACATCGAGAACTTCAGCGAGAACAACACGCCGGCCAACAGCGGCGTCACGGCCGCTGCCGGCCAGCGCCAGTTGACCAACCGCGACATCACGCTCGGCAGCGAGCTGTCGCTGGTCGGCCGCGCGACCTCGCCGTACCCGCTGTGGGACGGCACCGACCGCATCCTGGTGGCGTTTCGCACCTGCGAGGTCACGCGCGACAGCGTGATCGTGCCCTGTTCGCGCCTGACGCCGGAAGAACTGGCGCGCCTGGAAAGCGAACGCACGATGGAAGAGGAGGCCGCTGATTCGATCCAGGACAACGTGCCGCCGATCTACTCGATCTACATGTACGACCCGAATGCGCAGACCTGGCTGATCGTGGCCTCGCCACCGGCCGGCTTCATGTACACCGACCCGGTGGCGATCCAGCCGCGCACCGAGCCCGCCGTGGCCGCGCCGGTCGAAGTCAACGCCACGCTGGCCGCCGCCAACAGGGCGACGATCGAAGTGCGCAGCGTCTACGACACCGACGGCCTGAACCGCATGGGCGAAGCCGTGCTCGTGCCGGCCGATCTGCCGGCGGGCTGCGCGCGCGGCATTGCGCAGACGGCGCCGACGCATGCCGAGGATGCGCGCTCGTCGATCGCCGACCTGTCCAAGATCAAGGACCCGGCCGATCCGGCGTACCACTGCGCGCCGGCGCGCTTCGTGCGCGCCACGCGCGCCATGGCGCCGCAGGAAGGCATGAGCGGCATGCGCGAGGCCATCGGCGAGACCGATTTCGAGCCGCAGCAGATCCTCGGCTATGCGCCGGTGGAGCCCGACGGTTCGTTCAAGCTCGAGGTGCCGGCCGACACGCCGCTGGCGCTGTCGATCATCGACGCCAAGGGCCGCGCGCTGCAGACGCACCTGAACTGGATCCAGGTTCGCCCCGGCGAGCGCCGCACCTGCGACGGCTGCCACAGCCCGCGCCGCGGCGCGTCGATCAACGACGCCGCACAGACCAATACCTTGCCCGCGGCACTGCGTCCGGCGCTGGCCAGCGCACACCAGAGCGGCGAGACGATGGCCTCGCTGCGCACGCGTGTCGATGCGAACGCACTGCAGTTGCTCGGCGACATGGTGTTCAGCGATGTGTGGGCCGACACCACGCGCGCCGGCATCAGCGCGCGCGCGCCGATCGAGATCCGCTACAGCGGCAACGCCAATGCCGCTGACGACCTGGCGACGACCGCGCCGAGCAACGGCATCATCAATTACCCGGATCACATCGCGCCGATCTGGGAGCGCAACTGCGTCGGCTGCCACGCCTCGGGCAATGCGCGCCTGGACCTGAGCTCCACCATCTCCGGCACCGGCCGCATGACCTCGTACCAGGAGCTGCTGCTCGGCGATCCACTGATCGACGCCAATGGCCAGCCGGTGACGCGCATCGAAGACGGTGTGCGCGAAGTCGTGCGCGGCCCGGCATTGGTGGAGACGATGGCGCAGGGCGCCGACGGCCTGGCCCGCTCGAGCCGCCTCGGTGAAATTCTCTTCGGCGAAGCGCTCAAGGCCGGCGCCGCTGCACGCACCGCGTTCCCGACGCCGGCGCCCGACCACGCGACGCTGCTCAACCTGGCCGAGAAGCGCCTGGTCACCGAATGGATGGACCTCGGCGGCCAGTACTTCAACAACGTCATGGCCAGCAACAGCCCGGCCAAGCGCGCCAGCGCGCTGTCTCGCGCCACCTTCGATGCGACTGTGCACCCGGTGCTGAAGAGCCAGTGCGTGGCCTGCCATCAACCAGCCGGCAGCTCGGGTGCGGCCAGCAGCGGCAACAACAGTTTTGCGCGCAGCCGCTTCGTGCTCACCGGAAGCCCCGAGGGTGATTACAACGTCACGCTGTCGATGATCTCGGACACCTGCAGCTTGTCCAGCAATGCATTGATCGTGCGACCCTCCACCGCGCCGCATCCGAGTGGAGCGGTGGCCGGCAGCACGCCGTTGCCGGCGGCAAGCGCGGGGTACACCGCGATCGCCAACTGGATCACCTCAGGATGCGCTCGATGACGAAGACCGGCTCTGCCACCGCTGCTGCGATTGCTGTTGCGGCCGCCATGCTCGGTGCATGCGGCGGCGGCAACCCGCTCGGCAATCCGCCGAACGTGGTCAACACACCGGGCGGCGGTGGCCAGAACCTGTCGTTCATCTACTTCCAGCAATGCGTCAACCCGGCGCTGACGACGCAGCTCGCCTTGCCCGCGGGCGGCACCGGCAGTTGCGCTGCTTCGGGCTGCCATGACAACACCAACGGCACCGGCGGCGCCTTTCGCATGCGCGAAGGCGCTGCCCTGGTGGACCTGGCCACCCTCTCGCCCGACGCCGCGCGCTTGACCGAGATGTACCGCAACTTCTATTCGGCGCAAGGCTCGTCGATCATCGGCTCGCCGAGCGGCAGCAAGATGCTCACCAAGCCGCTGGTGCAAGGCGTGCTGCACGGCGGCGGCCAGATCTTTGCCGACGCCAACACGCCCGAAGCCCGGCTCATCGCCTACTGGATCAGCCGGCCGATGCCGCAAGGCCAGGACGAATTCAGCGCCGCTGCGGCCTCGATGTTCACGCCCGCAGACCCATCGACCGGTACATGCAACACGCAATGAAAAAGACGGCAACAGCGTGGCTGTTGCTGCTGCTCTCGCTGTTCGTTCTCGGCACTGCGCACGCGCAGGTCAGCGAGCGCGTGAAGGTGGCCGACCCCTACCTGGAGATGCGCACCGGCCCCGGACGCGGCTTTCCGGTGACGCATGTGGCCGAGCGCCATCAATGGGTCATCATCGAACTGCGCGCCACCGACTGGTACAAGGTGCGCACGGCCAGCGACACCGGCAACGACAAGGCAGGCTGGGTGCATCGCCGCCAACTCGAAGCCACGCTGACTGAAGCCGGCGTGGCCAAGACCTTCCGCGACACCGCGCTCGACGACTACCTGACGCGCCGCGTGCAGCTCGGCGCCAGCTTCGGGCGCTTTCGCTCCGAACCGATGCAAAAGCTCTGGGCCAGCTACCGCCTGTCCGACGCGCTGAGCCTCGAAGGCACGCTGGGCCAGGTGCAGGGCGTGTTCTCCGGCACCGACCTGTGGCACGGCAACCTGATCGCCGAGCCGTGGTCGGACCAGCGCTGGTCGCCGTTCCTCGGCATCGGCGTCGGGCGCTTTCGCAACTTCCCGAACCAGTCGCTGGTCGGCGCCACCGACACCGACGCCAACCTCGCCAACGCGACGTTCGGCGTGCGCTTCTACCTGAGCGAGCGCTTCGTGCTGCGCGCCGACTACACGCTCTACACCGCCTTCGTCTCCGACCAGCGCGCGCAGGAGTTCCGCGCGGTGACGGCCGGCCTTTCCTTCTTCTTCTACTGATGTGACCCACCCCCGAAGCGCCTTCGGCGCTCCCCCTCAAGGGGGCGCCGCCACCAGACCGGCAAAGCCGGATCTGCGGCGGCCGCTTGGAGAGACCTTCGCGCTCAACTGACAACACAACCATGAAAAAGACGCTCACTTCTATCGCTGCCCTGCTTTGCGCTTCGGCCTTCGCGCAATCGACGACACAACCGCCCGCCAACGAACAAGTCGTCGTGCCGCAGGTCGAGCGGCGCGAGATGAAGCTGCCCAAGTTTCCGTCGAAGGACATCGAGGTCGGCGCTTTCGCCGGTGTCTATTCGACCGAGAACTTCGGCGCCAGCGCCGTCTATGGCCTGCGCCTGGGCTACCACATCACCGAAGACTTCTTCGTGCAGGCCAACCTGGCGCAGACCAAGGTCAGCGACGAGAACTACCGCCAGCTCCTGCCCGGCGGCGGCATCTTCCCGCAGCCCGAGGAAAAGCTCACCTACTACAACCTCAGCGCCGGCTGGAACGTCCTGCCCGGCGAGGGTTTCATCGGCGCCAACCGCGCCAAGGCGACCGCGGTCTACCTGCTGGCCGGCATCGGCAGCACCAAGCTGGCCGATCGCCGCCGCTCGACGATGAACTTCGGGCTGGGCATGCGCATGCTGATGGCCGAACGCGCAGCGCTGCACTTCGAGCTGCGCGACCACGTGTTCTCGATCGATCTGCTGGGGCCGAGCAAGACCACGCACAACCTGGAACTCACGGGCGGCCTGGCCTGGTACTTCTGAAGCAAGACGAATCATCGAGGGAACAAGAACATGATCGATCGACGCCACCTGATCGCCCTGGCGATGCTGGCCGCGGCCGGCGCCGCCAACGCCAAGGCCGCGCCGAACGCGCCGGCGCCCGACTTCACGCTGCGCCAGATCGATGGCCCCAACCTGCGCCTGAACGAGCAGCGCGGCCGCGTCGTCATGGTCAACTTCTGGGCCACCTGGTGCGGCCCCTGCCGCGTCGAGCTGCCGCACCTGGCGCGCCTGCACGACAAGTACCGCGGCTCGGGTTTCCTGCTGCTGGGCGTCAACATCGATGACGATCCGAACGCCGCGAAAGCGCTGGCCGTCAAGCTCGGCCTGAGTTTTCCGGTGCTGCTCGATCCCGAGAAGAAGGTCGTCGGCGCCTACGACCTCAACGCCATGCCGGCCACCGTGCTGATCGATCGCGATGGCCGCGTGCGCCACCTGCACCGCGGCTACAAGGACGGCGTCGAGGCGCTCTACGAGCAGCAGTTGCGTGCGCTGCTGAAGGAATAGGGCGATGAAGCGGTCTCCCATCCTTCTTCTTGCCCTGGCCGCGATGGCCAGCGGCTGCGCGAACCTCGAACCCTGGGTCAAGCCTTACGAGCGCGAGAAGCTCGCCGATCCGATCATGCAATGGCAGGGCGACCTGCTGGCGTCGAAGAACAGCCAGCATGTGCGCGACATCCGCGAAGGCGCGCGTGGCGCCAACGGCGTGCAAGGGGGCGGCTGTGGCTGCAAGTAGGTCATTGCAGCGCCTGCTGAAAACGTTCGGCGCGCTGCTCGGTGGCGTCTTCGCGGCGGGCGCTGCCAAGGCCGCGCCGCTGCCGGGCGATCGTGCCGAAGCGCTGTACCACCGCTACAGCGGCGGCGGCCTCACGTCCGACGGCCCGGCGCTGCTGGTGCGCAAGAGCATCGCCGACAAGGTCTCGCTGACCGGACAGTTGTATGTCGATGCGGTCAGCAACGCATCGGTCGATGTCGTCACCACGGCCAGCCCGTACAAGGAGCGCCGCACCGAGTTCGGCCTGGGCCTGGACTACGCCGTGCGCGACGCCAACATCACGCTCGGCCTGACCAGCAGCAAGGAACCCGACTACCGCGCCGATGCGTTCTCGGTCGATGTTGCGCAGGAGACGTTCAGCGGCATGACGACGGTCAGCCTCGGCTTCACGCGTGGCGCCGACAAGGTCGGCCAGCGCACGCTCGGCTTCTTCGACCAGGCCAAACATTGGCAGTACCGCGTCGGCCTCACGCAGATCCTGTCTCCGCGCTGGGTCGCCAGCGCCAACCTCGAAGCCATCGCCGACAGCGGCTATCTCGGCAATCCGTACCGCGCGGCACGCGTCTTCGGCGCTGCGGTGCCGGAGAACCTGCCGCGCACGCGCTCCTCGCGGGCCTTGAACCTGCGCGCGATCGGCGACCTGGGCTCGCGCGACGCCGTGCGCGCGTCGTACCGCTACTTCTGGGACAACTGGGAGATCAAGGCCCACACGCTCGAAGCCGGCTACAGCCGCTACGTCGGCGAGTCGTTCCTGCTCGACGGTTTCCTGCGCCACTACCGGCAGGGCACGGCCTCGTTCTACAGCGACGATGCGCAGACGCTCGACACCTTCGTCACCCGCAATCGCCAGCTCGGCACCTACAACGGCAACACGCTCGGCGGCAAGGTGACCTACAGCTGGAAGAAGGTGCCTGGGCAGTACGAGATCAAGTTCAACGGCGCGCTCGAGCTGCTGCGCTACCGCTACAGCGACTACACCGACCTGCGCACCGGTTCGCCCTACAGCCTGAATGCGAGCGTGCTGCAGTTGTACGTGTCGGCGAACTATTGAATGGATGTGACCATGTTCAAGACCCTCATCACCATCCTTGTCGCCGTCGCCGCCAGTGCGTTCGTGCTCGACACGTCTGCCCAGGACAAACCGGCGCAGCTGGCCACGGCCAACGCGGCCAGCCTCGACAACCGCGTGCAGGACCTGAAAGCCGACGTCATCAAGTTGAATCGCGACCTGCTGGTGCTCGAGGAGGAACTGCTGTTCCCGGCGAGCACGCAGGTGGCCGTGTTCGTGTCGATGGATGTGGGCCAGTTGTTCGATCTCGATTCGGTGCAGATCAAGCTCGACGACAAGCAGGTCACCAACTACCTGTACACAGCGCTCGAAGTCAAGGCACTGCACCGCGGCGGCGTGCAGCGCGCGTTCGTCGGCAACCTGCGCAGCGGAGCGCATGAGATCGTCGCCACCTTCACCGGCAAGGGCCCGCACGACCGCGACTACAAGCGCGGCACGACGGTTCGGTTCGACAAGGGCAGTGACGCCAAGTACATCGAACTGCGCATCAAGGATTCGGCCGGCAAGCTGCAGCCCGAGTTCGACGTCAAAGTCTGGTGACGCTGTCGTGCGCGTTCGACTCGCTTCCTCGTTGATCGCTCTGGCGATCGGCTCGGCTCAAGCTGCCGAGCCTGCGGAGCCATCCAAGCGTCCGGTCACCGCGCCGCACTACGGCGACACGCTGTTCCACTTCTACCAGGACAAGTACTTCACTGCGGTGACGTCGCTGATGGTGTCGCAACACTTCAGTCGCCTGGCGCCGCATGACGACGACAGCGAGATCCTGCGCGGTGGCCTGCTGCTGTCTTATGGCATGCACCGCGAGGCGGGGCAGATCTTTGCGCAGCTGATCGAGCGCGGCGCGGCGCCGTCGGTGCGCGACCGCGCCTGGTACTTCCTGGCCAAGATCCGCTGGCAGCGTGGCCTGCACCAGGAAGCTGAAGAGGCGATTGCCAAGATCAGCGGCAAGTTGCCCGATGCGCTGGAAGCCGATCGCGGCCTGCTGCACGCCAACCTGTTGATGGCGCGGCAGGACTTCAACGGCGCAGCCGCGGTGCTGCGCGGCATGACCCCCGCCTCGCAAGCCAGCCACTTCGCGCGCTTCAACCTCGGCGTTGCACTGGTCAAGAGCGGCGACATGGCCGCGGGCAGCGCGCTGCTCGATGAAGTCGGCCGCATGCCCGGCGCCGATGAAGAGCAGCGCAGCCTGCGCGATCGCGCCAACGTCGCGCTCGGTTTTGCCGCCTTGCAGGAGGGGCGCAGCCAGGACGCGCGCAACGTGCTGCAACGCGTGCGCCTGCAAAGCCTGCAATCGAACAAGGCGCTGCTGGGTTTCGGCTGGGCGGCGGCCAATGCCCAGCAACACGAGCAGGCGCTCGTGCCATGGACCGAACTCGCCGGCCGCAGCGTCAGCGATTCGGCCGTGCTCGAAGCCAAGATGGCGCTGCCGTATGCCTATGCCGAACTCGGCGCGCATGGTCAGGCGCTCGAGGGCTATCAGCAGGCGGTGTCGCAGTTCGATACCGAGCAGGGCGCGCTCCAGGAGTCGATTGCCGCGATCCAGAACGGCAAGCTGATCGAGGCGCTGAACGCGCGCAACCCTGGCGGTGCGGGCCGGGAGATGGGCTGGTTCTGGAACCTCACCGAGTTGCCCGAGATGCCGCACGCCGGCCACCTGACGCAGGTGCTGGCCCAGCACGAGTTTCAGGAAGCCTTCAAGAACTACCGCGACCTGCTGTTCCTCGGCAACAACCTCGCGCAGTGGCGCGACAGCCTGGCCGCTTACCGCGACATGCTGGCCGAGCGCCGCCAGGCTTTTGCGCAGCGCCTGCCGCAAACACACAGCGGCGAGCAGGGAGCCACTGCCGATCTGGCTGCGGCCTTGAAGAACCGCGCCTCGCTCGCCGCCGAACTTGACCGCGTCGAGCGTGAAGGCGATGTGATCTCTTTTGCCGACAGCCGGCAGGATGCCCTGCTGCAACGACTGGCCGACGTCCAGGCCGCGATGCAGGCCAACAAAGGCGACCCCGAAGTGGCCCGGCTCAGCGACAAGGTGCGCTTGCTGGCCGGCACGCTGGCCTGGGAGCTGTCGAGCCAATGGCCGTCGCAGCTGTGGCAGGCCCGCAAGGCGCTGCGCGACACCGACCGCGGCCTCGAAGAGGCCCAGGCGCTCGAGGCCCGGCTGGCCAAGGCGCAGCGCGACGAGCCGCAGCGCTTCGAACGATTCGCCAAGCGCATCGACGCACTCGAAGCGCAGATCAACGTCCTGATGCCGCGCGTGGCCTCGTTGACCCAGGAGCAGCAACAAGCAGTGCAGGGCATTGCGGTGGCTGAACTCGCAGGCGCGCAACTGCGCCTGGCCGAGTACCAGACCCAGGCCCGTTTTGCCCTGGCGCAACTCTATGACCGCGCCAGCCTGGCGGCGGCGGCGAAGGAGGGTGGCGATGCGCCTCGTCGTTAGTGTTTCCTTGATGGCTGTCGCCGGCCTTGCCGCCTGCGCGAGCAACAAGCCGCCGCCCGGCGACGATGCGCCGACGCTGGCCACGCTGTCGCAGCGCAGCGTCGTGGTTGACAAGGACCGCCGCGTGCAAAGCGACGAGACGAAGGCGATTGCGGCGTACCGCCAGTTCCTCGACAGCACGCCCAAGGCCGCGCTCGCACCGCAGCGTGCCGAGGCGATGCGCCGCCTGGGCGACCTGGAGATGGACGTCGCCGACAACCGCAGCGCCAGCAACGGCAGCGGCGCGCCCGACTACCGGGTGGCCATTGCCCGCTACAAGGACTACCTCGAGGCCTTTCCCAACGACCCGGGCAATGACCGCGTGCTCTACCAGCTGGCGCGAGCGCAGGAGCAGGGCGGTGAACTGGAGGCGTCGCTGAAGACGCTCGACCGGCTGGTGAGCACGTACCCGAACACGGCCACGCTCGAAGAGGCGCAGTTCCGCCGCGGCGAGTTGCTGTTCACGCTGAAGACTTATCCGGCGGCAGAGCAGGCCTACAGCGCCGTGCTGACAATGAACGGCGGCACGGCGTACCGTGATCGCGCGCTCTACATGCAGGGCTGGTCGCGCTTCAAGCAGGCGCGGCTGGACGAGGGTCTTCAATCCTTCTTCGGCGTGCTCGACGGCAAGTTGGCCGGCCATGGCAACGAACCCCTCGAGGAGCTCA
The DNA here is from genome assembly GCA_963706685.1 of uncultured beta proteobacterium. Lineage (GTDB taxonomy): Bacteria > Pseudomonadota > Gammaproteobacteria > Burkholderiales > Burkholderiaceae_C > CADEEN01. The sequence goes on along the minus strand of CAVPMY010000005.1, from coordinate 320,184 downwards.
AAGACCTGTCGCGCGGCGACCGCGAACTGGTCGAAGACACCTTTCGCGTCATGAGCCTGTCGCTGGCCAACCTGCAGGGCGCCGAGTCGATTGCCGCCTACACCGCGACGCCGCAGCGCAAGGGCTACGAGTTCCGTGTCTACCAGCAACTGGGCGAGCTCTACATCAAGCAGGAGCGCGTCAAGGACGCGGCCGACACCTTCGGCCTGTTCGTGCGCAAGCAGCCGATGCATGCGCAGGCGCCGGTGCTGGACGCGCGCGTGATCGACATCTACGAAGGCGGCGGTTTCGCCAGCCTCGCGCTCGACGCGAAGAAGGAATATGTCGGTCGCTACGGGGTGGCCAGCGAGTTCCGCAAGGCCAACCCCGAGGGCTGGACCAAGGCGCAACCCTTGGTCAAGACGCGCTTGAGCGAACTGGCGCGCCACTATCACGCCAGCGCGCAGAAGACCAAGGCCAGCAGCGACTACCAGGAAGCGGTGCGCTGGTACCGCGACATCATCACCGGATTTCCTGGCGACCCCGACGCCGCGCGCAACCACTTCCTGCTGGCCGAGTTGCTGTACGAAGACGCGCGCTTTGCCGAGGCCGCTGTCGAATACGAGAAGACCGCCTACGACTACCCGTTGCACGACAAGAGCGCCGATGCCGGCTACGCTGCGCTGCTGGCCTATGCCGAGCAGGACAAACGCGCCGCCGCGGCCGCCAGACCGGCCTTGCAGATGGCCGGTGTGCAAAGCTCGGTGCGCTTTGCCGATGCGTTCGGCAAGGACCCGCGCGTCGCACCGGTGCTGACCAACGCGGCCGAGCGCCTCTATGCCCTCAAGGACCCCCTGCAGGCGCAGAGCGTGGCCGAGCGCGTGCTCGCGCTCGACCCGCCGGCCAATGCCGAGCAGAAGCGCGTGGCGACGACGGTGCTGGCCCACACGGCGTTCGAGTCCGCAGCCTTCGACCGCGCCGAGAAGCGCTACGGCGAGGTGCTGGCGTTGACGCCGGCCAACGACAAGGCGCGCGCGGAACTGGTCGAGCGCCAGGCGGCGTCGATCTACAAACAGGGCGAAGCGGCGCGGAAGGCCGGCAAGGCGCAGGACGCGGTGGGCCACTTCTCGCGCGTGGCGGCCGTGGCCCCGAACTCGGCGATCCACGCCAGCGCGCAGTACGACGCCGCGGCGGCGCTGATCGCCCTGAAGGATTGGGACGACGCGGCCAAGACGCTCGAAGACTTCCGCCAGCGGTTCCCCAAGCATGCGCTGGTCGACGATGTCTCGAGCAAGCTCGCCTTGGCCTACCTCGAGAAGGGCCGCTGGAGCGAAGCCGCGGGCGAGTTCGAGCGCGTGGCGGCGTCATCGGCCCAAGGCAAAGACCCGAAGCTCTCGCAGGAAGCGTTGTGGCAGGCCGCCGAGCTGCATGCCAAGGGCAACAACCGCGCTGCGTCGGCCCGCGCCTACGAGCGCTACCTGAAACAGTACCCGGAGCCTTTCGAGCGGGCGATGGAAACGCGCTACCGCCTGTCGCTGATGGCCAAGGCCGACGGCAACGCCAAGCGCGACCTCGAATTGCAGCAGGAGATTTTCCAGGCCGACCAACGCGCCGGCGCCGCGCGCACCGATCGCACGCGCTTCCTCGGCGCGACCGCCGCACTGGCGCTGGCGCAACCCGCCGTCGACGACTACAAGGCGGTCGCCCTGGTCGAGCCGTTGCAGAAGAACCTGAAGAACAAGAAGGCCAAGCTGGAGACGGCGCTGCGCGCCTATGCCGCGGCAGCCGAATACGGTGTGGCCGACGTGTCCACCGCCGCCACCTTCCACACCGCGGCGCTGTACCAGGACTTCGGCAACGCGATGCTCAAGTCGCAGCGCCCGAAGGGTCTGAAGAAGCTCGAGCTCGAGCAATACAACGTGCTGCTCGAAGAGCAGGCCTATCCCTTCGAGGAGAAGGCCATCGAGCTGCACGAAGTCAACGCCAGGCGCACGGCCAAGGGCGTCTACGACGAGTGGGTGCAGAAGAGCTTTGCATCGTTGCGCACGTTGAAGCCCGGGCGCTATGCCCGTGTCGAGCGTGCCGAAGGGGTCGTCGATGAGATCCGCTGAGTCGCTTGACGGTGGCTGTGCTGGCCGGCCTGTTCGGTGCGTGCGCGAGCGCGCCGGAGGTCGTTGAAGAAACCGCTGGAAGCGGTGCAGCCGTCGGCGAGCACCGCCGCCACGGCGGTGGCCGCAGCAGCACCCGCGCCGACCGAAGCGCCGGTGGATGCGCAAGCGCAGCGCGCGTTCGACGCCGCGCGCGCGCGCGCTTCGCGCCGGGCGCACGGCCGACGCCGAGCGCGGTTTTCGCGAGCTGATCGCCAGGCACCCCGAACTCGGCGGCGCCCATGCCAACCTCGGCCTGATGCTGCGCAACGCCGGCAAGCATGACGAGTCGATCGCCGCGCTGGAGCAGGCGGTCAAGGTGAGCCCGAAGCAGCCGGTGTTCTTCAACCAGCTCGGCGTGAGTTATCGCCACACGGGCCAGTTCGGCAAGGCGCGCGACGCCTATGAGCAGGCCATCGCGCTCGATGACAGCTACGCCGACGCTCATCTGAACCTCGGTGTGCTGCTCGATCTGTACCTCGGCGACAGCGCGCTGGCGCTGCTGCACTACGAGCGCTATCTGGCGCTGTCGCCGGCGGGCGATGCCGCGGTGGGCAAGTGGGTGGCCGACCTGAAAAGCCGCAAGCCAGCCAGCGTCGCCCAGGCCGGTGTCAAGGTGAGCCAATCGGAATAACGATGAAAAAGCAAATGATCGCGCTGGCCGCGCTCGGCGTCGCCGGCATCGCCTTCGCACAAGACCGCGCCGACATCGATCGCACGCAGATCATCGGCAATCGCGAGTTACCAAAAGTTCTGTACATCGTGCCGTGGAAAAAGCCCTTGCCGGGAGCGCTGGCTGGACGACCATTGCAGTCCGTGCTCGATGAAGCGCTGGCGCCGGTCGATCGTGATGTGTTTCGCCGCCAGGTGGACTATCACGGACAGATCGAAGCGCAAGCCAGGACGCCAACAAAGTAAGCCAGGACCCAACTCCCATGAACATCTTCCAATTCGCGATCAAGTTCTTCCAGGACAGCGGCCTGGCCATTTATCCCAGCATCCTGATCGCTGCGGTCGGCCTGTCGATCGCCATCGAGCGTTTTGTCTTCCTGGCGAAAGCGCGTTCGCAGAACCGCGCGCTGTGGGACAAGATCTCCCCGCAGTTGCAGAACGGCAAGTTCAAGGAAGTGCACCAGATGGCCGTCGAGCAGCGACGCAGCCGTCGGCAAGATCGTTGCCAACGGCCTGAACCGCATGCAAAGCCCGGGCCGCCGCGAGGATATCGACGCGGCAATGGAAGAGGGCATGATGGAAATCGTGCCGCGCCTGGAGAAGCGCACGCACTACATCGCCACCTTTGCCAGCGTCATCACATTGGTCGGCCTGTTGGGCACCATCATCGGCCTGATCAAGGGCTTCACTGCGGTGGCGCAGGTCAACCCGGCGGAGAAGGCCGAGCTGCTGTCGGCGTCGATCTCGATTGCGATGAACAACACCGCGTTTGCACTGGCCATCGCGATCCCGTTCCTGCTGATCCACTCCTTCCTGCAGGCGCGCACCAGCGAGATCGTCGACGGACTCGAAGCCGCGAAGATCAGCTTCCTGAACGTGACGCAGCGCTTGCGCGCCGAGCAGTCCGCCGCCCCATCGCGCTGAAGCGCCACGGTCGCCAACAGGAACAGCCATGCGCTCACGCCGCATCCGCAAGCACACGGCCGAGCTGGACGTCACGGCATTCATCAACCTGATCGTGGTCCTGGTGCCGTTTCTGCTCTCGACGGCCGTCTTCACCCGCCTGTCGGTGATCGAGCTGTCGCTGCCGGCGCAGAACTCGGGCGTTGAACAGCTGAAGGTCGATGAGCTGAAGCTCGAAGTCGTGATCCGCCCCGATGCGCTCGAAGTCGGCGACAAGATCGGCGGCCTGATCGCGCGCCTGCCGAACAAGGACAAGGCCTACGACACCCTGGCATTGGCGCAGATCGTCGAGCAATTGAAGACGCGCTTTCCCAAGCAAGGCAACGCAACCGTGCTCGCGCAGCCCGATACCTCGTATGAAGTGCTCGTCGACGTGATGGATGCGGTGCGCGAGAAGCCGGCGCCGCTGCACGGCAAGGGCAGCGCGACGCCGATGTTCCCCGACATCTCGATCGGCGATGCGCCGCTCGTCAAGAAATCATGAGCGCTGCACGGCCGTTCCGAAAGCGCTCTTTCCCCATGGGCCACGTAGGGGCTCCTGCGGATCCATGGGGGGCGGCCCGAAGGGCCTTGGGGGTCCAATGAAGCTCACGGGTCTGCAAAGGCGCGCCGAGCGCAAGTCGCGCAACAAGATGTCGATGGACATGAACCTGGTGTCGCTGATCGACATCTTCACGATCCTGTTGTTCTTCCTGTTGTCGTCGGCCACTGGCGTCGAGATCCTGACTTCGACCAAGGCCGTCAAGCTGCCGATGTCGAGCGCCGAGAAGCTGCCGAAGGAGACCGTCATCATCGTCGTCGCCGGTCAGGACATCCTGGTCGATGGTCGCAAGGTGACGACCGTCAATGAAGCCTTGGCAGCGCAAGGCGACGAGATCGCGCCGCTGAAGGCCGAACTGGCGCTGCACGCGAGCAAGAAGCTCGTGCGCGAGGAGAACAAGGCATTGGGCCGTGCGGTGACGATCATGGGCGACCGCGACATCCCCTATGCGCTGCTGCGCAAGGTGATGGCCACGGCGGCACGTGCCGACTTCAGCGACGTGTCTTTTGCGGTGACGAAGAAGGACCTGCGAACATGACCGCGGCTGCCTTGTCATTCCGCACGGCCTATTTCGCATGGGCGTACTCGCCCGAAGACGAAACGCGATTTCGCCGCATCCTCAACCGAATCATGATGGTCACGGTCATCGTGTGCCTGGCGTTCCTGCTGTTGCCGCGACCGAAGGAAGAGCGCGTGATGCAGGAAGTGCCACCGCGTTTGGCCAAGCTGTTGCTCGAGCGCGAAGTCCTGCCGCTGCCGAAGCCCGTCGCACCACCGCCGCAAGCGAAGAAGGAAGAGCGCGTCGCTGAGCCGACGAAGCCAGCCGAGAAGACTGCAACGCCCGAGCCCAGGCGGCCTGAGCCGCGGCAGGAAGCCGCCAAAGGCGCCAAGGTGCCCGAGGCGCGCCATCCGATCGAAGGCAAGCCGCCGGGTGAGTTGGATGCGGCGCGCAAGCGCGTCGCCGGCATCGGCCTGCTCGCCTCGAGCAAGGAACTCAATGAACTGCGTGGCGCCCCGGTGGCGGTGCAGTTGCAGACCGACATCAAGCAAGGCCCCGGCGTGGGCACCGGCGTGGGCGTCGGTGTGGGTGCGGGCAACGAAGCCGGCATCCCCGTGCGTTCCATGATCACATCGAATGCTCAGGGAGGAAGCGGCGGTATCAACACCGCCGCCTACAGCCGCAATACCGGCGGCGGTGGCCTCGCCGGCCGCGCGACCACGCTCGTCGAAGGCGCGGCGGGCGGTGGCGGCGGTGGTGGCCCGGGCGGCGGTGGTGCTGGCGGCAAGGGCAATGGCAGCGGTCTGGGCAGCGGCGACGGCGCGCGCAACGGCGGCAGCATCGCCAAGGGCGGCAGCGGCAAGGCCTCGCGCTCGCTCGAAGACATCAAGATCGTGCTGGAGCGCAGCAAGGGCTCGCTGTATTCGATCTACAACCGCGCGCTGCGCGAGGACGCGTCGCTGCAAGGCAAGGTCGTGGTCGAGCTGAAGATCGCGCCGACCGGCGAGGTCACGGGTTGCCGTGTCCTGTCCAGCGAGCTGAAGACACCGGAACTCGAGGCCAAGATCCTGGCGCGCATCCGCACGCTGGACTTCGGCGCCAAGGACGTGGCCGAGATGGTGACGACCTGGCCGCTGGACTTCCTGCCGGCGTAACGGACCACCCCCGTAGCGGCTTCGCCGCTCCCCCTCAAGGGGGCAACGCCAGCGGACCGGCAAAGCCGGATCCGCGGCGTTTGCTTGGTAGATCGCTCAACTCATTCGACGACTGGCACGTTTTGCAGTCGAACGCGGAGTTCGAGACGAGTCCGGTGACAATCGTGGCATGCCCGCCGATTGGATGCCCTACGCCCAGCTTGCTTTGCTGGGCGTCGTCGTTTTGGTGCTGCTCTGGCTCGCATTGCGGCGCGACGGCCGTGACGAACTCGAGCGCCACCTGCGTGCCGACGTGCAGGACAGCGCCCGCGCGACGCGGCAGGAGCTGACCGCCACGCTGGCGACGTTTCAGCAGACGCTGCTGGCGCAAAGCAGCGACGTGGCGCGCACGCAGAACGAGCAGATCGATTCGTTTCGCACCCAACTGGCATCGATGCAGCAGCGCATCGGCGACGACACGCGCGCCGCGCGCGAGGCCCAGGACGCGGCGCTGCACCGTTTCGGACTGGCCCAGGCCGAGCAGTTGCGCGCGCTCGCCGAGGCCAACGACAAGCGCATGGGCGAGGTGCGGCAGGCGGTGGAGGCCAAGCTGACGCTGATCCAGGCCGACAACGCGCAGAAGTTGGAGCAGATGCGGGCCACGGTCGATGAAAAACTCTCGGCGACGTTGGAACAGCGCCTCGGCGAGAGCTTCAAGCAGGTCGCCGAGCGGCTGGAGCAGGTGCACAAGGGCCTCGGCGAAATGCAGCTGCTGGCGCGCGACGTCGGCTCGCTCAACCGCGTGCTGACCAACGTCAAGACGCGCGGCAGTTTCGGCGAGGTGCAGTTGGAGGCGCTGCTGGCCGATGTCTTCACGCCCGAGCAGTACGGACGCAACGTGGCCACCGTGCCGGGCAGCAACCAGCGCGTGGAGTTCGCCATCCGCCTGCCTGGGCACGACGACAAGGGCGGCGGCGCGCCGGTGTGGCTGCCGATCGATGCCAAGTTCCCGCGCGAGGACTATGAGCGCCTGCTCGACGCGCAGGAGCGCGCCGACAAGGACGCGGTGGAAGTCTCGGCACGCGCCATCGAGAACCGGCTGAAGGTCGAGGCCCGCAGCATCCGCGAAAAGTACATCGCCGCGCCGCACACCACCGACTTCGGCATCCTGTTCGTGCCCACCGAGGGCTTGTACGCCGAAGCGCTGCGCCGGCCGGGCCTGGTCGATGTGCTGCAGCGCGAATACAAGGTCATGCTGGCCGGCCCGACCACGCTGCTGGCCACGCTGAACAGCCTGCAGATGGGCTTTCGCACATTGGCGCTGGAAAAGCGCAGTGCCGAGGTCTGGCAGGTACTCGGTGCGGTGAAGACCGAGTTCGGCAAATTCGGCGATGTCCTGGCCAGGACGAAGAGAAAACTCGACGAGGCCAGCTCGACGATCGAGGCCGCCGAGGTGCGCACGCGCGCCATGTCGCGGCAGTTGCGCAGCGTCGAGTCGATGCCCACGCGCGAGGCCCAGGACTTGCTCGGCATGGCGGCCAACGAAGACGACGAGCGTGATCCGGAGTGAGTACCGAAGCGCTGTCGACGCCATCTGCCGCACCCCGCCAAGCCTTCGTTCTCGTCGTCATCACGTTGATCGGGCTGCACGCCTGCATGGGCGCGACACGCGTGGCGGCCAGTCTGGCCGTGCTCGATCAGGGCCATCCGGCATGGACCGTGGGTGCGTTGCTGAGCTTGTATGGCCTGGCGCCGATCGGCTTGTCGCTGTGGGCCGGTCGTGTGGCCGACCGCCACGGTTTCCATCGACCGGTGGCCTGGTCGATCGGCTTTGCGCTCGTCGGCGCGGCGCTGCCGGTGCTCACGCAGCATGTGGCCGCGTTGGCAGTGGCGGGTCTGCTGACCGGTGGCGCGTCGGCGTTTGCGGCGGTGGCGATTCAGCGCGAAGCCGGTCTGATGGCGCGCGACGTCAACGACCTCAAACGCGTCTTCAGCTGGGTGGCCCTGGGGCCGGCGTTGTCGAACACCGTCGCGCCCGTGGTGGTGGGTCTGTTGATCGATCATGTGGGCTTTCGTGCGGCGTTCGCCTTCGGCGCGCTGCTGCCGCTGGTGGCTGCGTGGGCGGCGTGGCGCGTGCCGCAGCTCGCGGCGCCGCCGGCTTCAAATGCTGCGCCGGCGTCGTTTGACAGCGCCGTCGGGTTGTTGCGGCTGCCCCATGTGCGTAACCTGCTGCTGGTCAACGTGGCCATGGCGGCAGCTTGGGACGCGCACACCTTCACCGTGCCGGTGCTGGGTCATGCGCGCGACCTGAGTGCCTCGGCGATCGGCCTCATCCTCGGCTCGTTTGCAGTGGCCTCGACCGTCGTGCGTCTGGCGATCTCATCGTTGTCCCAGCACATCGATGAAAAGCGCGCATTGCGCTGGGCGATGACGCTGGCCACCGCCGTGCTGCTGGTCTATGCCTGGCTGCCCGGCGCGCCGGGCATGATGGTCGGCTCGGCGCTGCTCGGCTTGGCGCTTGGTTCGGTGCAGCCGATGGTGTTGTCGATGCTGCACCAGGGCGCGCCGCCGGGCCGCCAGGGCCAGGCGCTGGCGCTGCGCATGCTGTTCACCAACGCGGCAACGATTGCCATGCCGGTGGGCTTTGGTTTCCTGGCCGCGGCCTCGGCCAGTGCAGCGCCGATGTGGCTGATGGCCGCCCTGTTGCTCGCCGCGCGCGTCCCGGTGGCGCGCCTTGCGCAGCGGGCAACGGCGTCAGAAGCGGATGCCGACCGGGTTTGAAGTCGGATCCACCGGCGCCGGCGCGGGCGTGCTTCGCGGCGCGGTCGGCGGTGGTGCGGCCGTCTTGCGCTCCACCAGCGGCTGCGCCGCCGCTGGCTTGTAGTTGGGCGGCAACAGCGACTGGCGCGAGTAGCCGGCCACATCGAGCGTTTCGTCCCAGACGGTGGGGGTGAATCCGTTCAGGACCTGCGCGCCGACTTTCAGAACAGGTGCTTCCTGGGTGCCGACCAGACGTTGCCAGGCTTCCTTGTCTTCGGCGGTGGTGGCCGTGTGCTCGGCAAACGGGATGCCACGGCGCTGCAGCATGGCACGGCCGAGATCGCAGGCATCGCAGGGCGACGAGGTGTAGAGCACCACCGGAAACTTGGCCATCGTCTGGCGCAGGGCGTAGGGCAGTGAGATGTCGTTGGTGGCGATGCTGCCATCGCGGTTGACTTGCAGCGCCCGGCCATCGGCGGCAGGAGGCGCCTTGTCGGAGTAGGTGACCTTGCCGTCGGGCCCAACGACCTTGAACAGGGCATGCGCCGGCGGCGCAGCCAACATCAGCGAGGCGGTGAGGGCGGCCAATGCGGTCGCAGCAGTCCAGTGGCGGTGCAAGGCTTTCGTCATGGCCTGCAATCTAACCTGTGCGGCGTCTTGACTCAAGCCATTCCCTGGTGACGGAGCAGTGCATCGATACGTGGTTCACGACCGCGAAAGGCAACGAAGTTGTCCATCGCACTGCGGCTGCCGCCGGCTTCGAGAATTTCTTCACGAAGTCGGCGCCCGGTGGACACCGACAACGCCCCGACCTCCTCGAAGGCGCTCCAGGCATCGGCCGACAGCACTTCGGCCCATTTGTAGCTGTAATAACCCGCGGCATAGCCGCCGCCGAAGATGTGCGAGAAGGCGTGCGCAAAGCGATTGAATGGTGGCGGCTTGATGACGGCCACTTGAGCGCGTACTTCGTCGATCAGTTGCTGCATGCGGTCCTTGGCGTCGGCTTCGCTGTGCACGCGCATGTCGAACAGGCCGAATTCGAGCTGGCGCACCGTCTGCATGCCGCTCTGAAAATTCTTGGCAGCCACCATCTTGTCGAACAGGGCACGCGGCAGCGCGTCGCCGGTCTCGACATGCGCGCTCATGCGCTGCAGCACGTCCCACTCCCAGCAGAAGTTCTCCATGAACTGGCTGGGCAGCTCGATGGCATCCCACTCCACGCCTTGCAGGCCTGACACACCGAGGTCTTCGATGCGTGTCAGCATCAGGTGCAGGCCGTGTCCGAACTCATGGAACAGCGTGATCACGTCGTCGTGCGTCAGCAGCGCCGGCTGGTTGTCCATCGGCGGCGCATAGTTGCATTGCAGCGTGGCCACCGGCGTCTGCGTGGTGCCGTCGGGGCGCGACCAGCGCTCGCGGGCATCGCCCATCCAGGCGCCGGGCTGCTTGCCTGGGCGCGCGTAAGCGTCGAGGTAGAACTGCGAGAGCAGTTTGCCGTCGCGCTCGATGCGATAGAAGCGCACCGAGTCGTGCCACACCGGCGCGCTGTCGGGCGTGATCCGGACCTCGAAGATCGTCTGCACGATGTCGAACAAGCCGGCCAGCACCTTGGGCTCGGTGAAGTAGCGCTTGACCTCGAGGTCGCTGAAGGCGTAGCGGGCCTCCTTGAGTTTTTCGCTGACGAAGGCGATGTCCCAGGCTTCGAGTTCAGGCAAGCCGAGTTCGCGGGCCGCGAATTCACGAAGCTCGCGCATGTCGCGCTCGGCATAGGGCTTGGCCCGTTGCGCCAGGTCTTGCAGGAAGGTGTTGACCTCGGCCGGGTTGCGCGCCATCTTGGGCACCAGGGAGACATCGGCATAGCTGTGGTGGCCGAGCAGCTTCGCCGCCTCTTGCCGCAGCTCGATCAGCTCGCGCATCAGCGGCGTGTTGTCGAGCTCGGGCGGGCCCAGCTCGCTGGCCCGTGTCACATAGGCTTTGTAGAGCCTGGCGCGCAGCTCGCGGTGGGTCGCGTATTGCATCAGCGGCTGATACACCGGCTGGTGCAGCGTCAGCTTGTGGCCCTGCCTGCCATCGGCCTGCGCAGCGGCACGCGTGGCCTGCAGAACATCGGGGGGAACGCCGCCGAGTTGGCCGGCGTCGGCAAAGTGGGTGAAGCCATCGGTGGCGTCGAGCACATGCTCGGAGAACTTTTGCGACAGCGCCGCAGTGCGCTCCTGGATGGCCGCGAAGCGTTCCTTGGCCGCACCCTCCAGCTCCGCGCCCGAGAGCACGAAATCGCGCAGCGCATTGGCCAGCGCCTTGCGCCGCGGCGCCGGCAGGCGCGCCGCCGCAGGGCTCGCGGCAATGGCCTTGTACTTGGCGAACAGCCGCTCGTCGGCGCCCAGCTTGGTATGAAAGGCCGTCACCTTCGGCAGGTTGTCGTTGAACGTGGCGCGCAGCGCGGGCGTGTCGGCCACGCTGTTGAGGTGCGACACCGCGCCCCAGGCGCGGCCCAGGCGCTCGGTGGCCACGTCGAGCACGGCCGACATGGCGTCGTAATCGGCCGCGACCTCGGCGCTGACAGCGCGCTCGAGGGCGGCATCGGCCTGGCGCAGCAGGAGGTCGATCGCCGGTGTGACATGTTCAGGCCGGATCGCGCCGAAGTCGGGCAGCGCGTCGAATTGAAGCAGCGGGTTGTTGTTCATTTCGAGGTGGTCTGTGCAGCCTGCAGGGTGTTCAAGAGCAGCATCGCGATCGTCATCGGACCGACGCCGCCGGGCACCGGCGTGATGTGGCCCGCCGGGCCGAGACGCTCGCGCACGGCATCGAATTCAACATCGCCGGCAAGCTTGCCGTCGGCTTTGCGGTTGATGCCCACGTCGATGACGATGGCACCGGGCTTGACCATGTCGGCGCGCAGCGTGCCGATGCGGCCGACGGCAGCAACGACGATGTCGGCATGGCGTGTGTGTGCTGCCAGATCGGGCGTGCCGCTGTGGCAGACCGTGACGGTGGCGTGGGCCTGCAAGAGCAGCAGCGCCATCGGCTTGCCGACGGTGTTGCTGCGGCCGATGACCACGGCGTGTTTGCCGCGCAGGCCGACAGCGGTGGATTCGATCAACTTCATGCAGCCCAGCGGCGTGGCGGGCCGCAGCCCCGGCAGGCCGGTCATCAGTTCACCGGCACTGGCAACCGAAAACCCATCGACATCCTTGGCCGGCGAGATCGCCTCGATCACCGCATGCGGGTCAAGGTGTTTGGGCAGGGGCATCTGTACCAGGATGCCGTGAATGCCGGCATCGGCGTTGAGCGCTGCGATGCGCGCCAGCAATGCCGCTTGTGTCATCTGCGCGTCGTGGCGTTCGAGCAGCGAGTGAAATCCGGCCTCTTCGCAGGCCTTGACCTTGTTGCGCACATAGACCGCGCTGGCCGGGTCTTCACCGACGAGGATGACCGCCAGGCCCGGCTTGATGCCGCGTTGGGCGAGCGCGGCGGCCTGTTCGGCCGCCTCGGCGCGAAAGCGTTTTGCAAGGGCTGTACCGTCGATGAGTTGAGCAATGGTCATCAGAAAACGGACAAGGCCGCGTCAGCGGCCTTGTTCTCCTGTGGTGAAACGTTAGGCTTTCGCCGTCTGCGCACCGAGCGCGATCTTCAGCAGATCGGCCACGGTGTTGGCGTTCAGTTTTTCCATGATGTTGGCGCGGTGCGCCTCGACCGTCTTGATGCTGATGCCCAGGTCATCGGCGATCTGCTTGTTCAATCGGCCGGCAACGATTCGCTCGAGCACCTGGGCCTCTCGCGTCGTCAGACGAGACAGCAAGGCATCCCGGCTGGCCTGTTCCTGGTGATTGGCGAACGCATTGCGCGCCTGCTCGAGCATCTTTTCCACCAGGCCCAGCAGTTCGTCTTCCTTGAACGGCTTTTCGATGAAATCCATCGCGCCCTTCTTCATCGTCGTCACCGCCATCGGCACGTCACCATGACCGGTGATGAAGACCACCGGTAGCGGGCTCTTGCGTTCGATCAGGCGGTCTTGCAGCTCGAGGCCATTCATGCCGTCCATGCGGATATCGACCAACAGGCAGGCGACTTCGCGCGAATCGAAGCGCGACAGGAACGACTCGGCGGAGTCGAAGCACTTGACCCGATAGTCCTTGCCCTCGAGCAGCCATTGCAGCGAATCGCGCACGGCCTCGTCGTCATCGACGACATAGACGGTGCCCTTTTTGGGGATCAAGCTCATGGTGTGGGGTCTGCGGTGGCGCGTGTTGCAACGGACGGCAAGGACGCTGGGACGGTGGAAGGGCCTGCTGTTTCACTGCGGATGGCACTCGAGTCCACCGGCAAGGTAAATGCAAAACGACAGCCCACGACAGTGTCCAGATTGTAGAGGTTCTGCACCTTCATCCGGCCGCGGTGCGACTCGATGATCGAGCGGCACAGGGCCAGGCCGATGCCCAGGCCTTCGGCCTTGGTCGAGAAAAAGGCTTCGTACATGCGGGCCAGCACGTCATCGCGCACGCCCGGGCCGTGGTCGGTAACGCTGAATTCGACCACCCCCTCCTCGGGGGTGTGGCGCGGCACGACGCGCAATTCAATCTGGCGGCGCTGCATCGGCAACTGCGAAGAGTCGATGGCTTCGGCCGCGTTCTTGAGCAGGTTCATGATGACCTGCTGGACCAGGATCGGGTCGCACGACAACGCAGGCAAGCGTTGCGCAACGTAGGTCGTCAGCGCCACATTGCGCCGCCGCAGTTCGATGCCCGCAAGTTCCACGGCCTCGTCGACGATCGCGCGGACCGAAGCCATCTGGCGCTGCGGCTCGCTGCGTTTGACGAAGCTGCGCACTCGCTGAATGATTTGCGCGGCGCGTTCGGCCTGGCGGGATGTCTTGTTCAGCGCTTCGATCAGGTCGCCCTTGCCGATCGACTCTGCGCGCACGCGCGAGACCATGCCGTTGCAGTAGTTGGTGATGGCCGCCAGCGGCTGGTTCAACTCGTGCGCCACCGACGATGCCATCTCGCCCATCGTCACCAGTCGGCTCGTCACCTGTGCGCGTTCGGCCTGGCGCGCGGCCTGCTCTTCGATACGCCGGCGCGCGGTGACGTCGGTGGCGATCAGCATTTGCGCCAGGCGGCCGTCGGTCCACTGCAGGTAGCGCGATCGCACGTCGAACCACTTCTTTTGCGACTCGACATAGACCTCGCGCGGGTCGGCGCCAAACGCCGTCAGCTTTTCGGTGGGCAATCCGGACAGGTTGTCGACGTCGTCAATTTCATCGGCGGGTGCCGGCAGGAAGGGCAGGGCCAGAGCTTGTCCCGCCAGTTGCGAGTGGCCCTTGGGATCGGCACCGAACCACAAGCGGTAGCTGCGGTTGGCAAACAGCAGTTCGCCCTGCTGCACCGACATCACCGACACCGCGGCATCGAGCCCTTCAAGCACCGTGGTGAAACGCTCGTGCGAGGCCGAGAGCTGGTCGCGGATGCGCTTGGCCTCGGTGATGTTGGTCATCGAGGTCATCCAGCCCGTCTGATGGCTGCGCGAGTCGACCAGCGGCGAGACGTACATGCGCGCATCGAACACGCTGCCGTCCTTGCGCATGACTTTGACTTCGATGCCGCCGGCGGGGCTGCGGCCCTGCATCTCCTGCTGCAGCAGCCGCGAGTTTTCCTCCGCGCGATCGGGCGGCCAGTAAGGGAAAGGCTGTTGGCGGCCGACCAGTTCGACTTCGGAAAAGCCGGTCATGGCGCAGAACGCGGGGTTGACGTAGGTGATGCGGCCGTCGTTGTCCAGGGCGCGCATGCCGGTCAGCATCGAGTCTTCCATCGCGCGGCGGAAGTTCGTTTCCTGCACCAGCGCGTTCTGAATCTGGCTGCGTCGCCGCACATGCCGCCAGGTGCCCAGCAGCATCCAGACGGTCAAGACCGACAACGCGACAACCATCCAGAACAGCGCGTTGCCGACCAGCCCCAACGACGTGCGCCAGCCCATGCCGCGCAATACCAGGCCATTGGCTGCGGGCGCCAGCGGCAGATCGACGACGATCGTCGGCCGGCTGCTGACGTGTCCTGGCATCTGCAGCACGCTGCCGGCGATTTCCCTGCCGTTGTCGTCGACCACGGCCACGGTGTGGCGCTGCGTCACTTCGGGCGGCACCATCTGGCGCAGCAGCGGCTCGATGGCGTACTCGGCAATCACCGTGCCGACAAACTGCGAACGTTCGAACATCGGCAGATGCAGCTGAAAGACCGGGGCACCGCTGGCGCTGCGAAATGAACTGGAATAGACCGGGGTGCGCAGATTGCGCGCATTGTTGAAGGTACGCTCCGATTCACTGTCGACGTTGCTGGCCGGCAGTTCGGGCGAGATGGCGCCGCCGCTTGGATTGACTTCCGGGTGGAACACCGTGGTCGCATAGGTCGCGCGCAGCGCGCGTCGCGCGTCGACCCAAGACACGTGATTGATGGACGGCCGCTCGCGCGCCAGTTCGGCAGCCGCTTCGGTGAAGGTCTTGGCGTCGAGTGCGCCACCGCTGGCGTCGCGTGCCAGCCGCATCAGTTGTTCCTGGTCATCCGACAGGAAAAGGCGAATCTGCTGCTGCGCAATCTCGGTGTCGCGCCGCACGGCATCGGCCTCGCGATCGATCTCTTCATTGCGCAGCGTCCAGAAGGCCGCGATGATGGCCGCCAGGAACAACAATACGGAGATCAGCGGGCCGATGGTCGCAAATCGATCCTGCTGCGTCGGTGACTGGCGGCGCCACCAGCGGCCGAACAGGCGCTGTGCTCGCGGCACCGAGGGGGTCGCGGCGCGGGTGACTTCGGAGGTCGAACGCATGCAGGCCGATTATCGAGGGCAGGCACCGTCAGAACGGCCACAGTAATTTCACATTAAGAAATCAACATTCGCTATTTGGAAAACGGCGCATTTGGTGCGACACTGCAGGCGCCGATTTCGAGGCACTCAGCGCCAGACGCGCGATGCGAACCACAGGAGACAACGATGTCCGCACTTCCCGAATCACTGCCCCAGGCCTTGCCGGGTGCCGGCGACACCCATGACACCGACCACCAGGAAACCCGTGAGTGGCTCGACGCGCTGGCCGCGGTGATCGAAGCCGAAGGCAAGGACCGCGCGCACTTCCTGCTCGATCATCTGCTCGAAGAAGCTCGCCAGCATGGTGTCGACCGACCGTTTTCGGCCAACACAGGCTACGTCAACACGATCGAGCCGGCCGACGAGGCCAAGAGCCCCGGCAACCTCGAACTCGAAGGCCGGTTGCGCGCCTACATGCGCTGGAACGCCATCGCGATGGTGGTCAAGGCCAATCGCCTGGACCCGAAAGACGGCGGCGATCTCGGCGGCCACATCTCGAGCTTTGCGTCGGTGGCGCACATGTTCGCCGCCGGCTTCAATCACTTCTGGCATGCCGAGAGCGCGGACCATGGCGGCGACCTGCTCTACATCCAGGGCCACAGCGCACCGGGTGTCTATGCGCGCGCCTACCTGGAAGGCCGCATCAGTGAAGAGCAGATGGTCAACTTCCGGCAGGAGGTCGGTGGCAAGGGCTTGTCGAGCTACCCGCATCCGAAGCTGATGCCCGAGTTCTGGCAGTTCCCAACGGTGAGCATGGGCCTCGGGCCGCTGATGGCGATCTACCAGGCTCGCTTTCTCAAGTACCTGCATGCGCGCGGCATTGCCGACACGGCGAAGCGAAAAGTCTGGGTGTTCTGCGGCGACGGCGAGATGGACGAGCCCGAATCGCTCGGCGCCATCGGCCTGGCATCGCGCGAGAAGCTCGACAACCTGGTCTTCGTCATCAACTGCAACCTGCAGCGCCTCGATGGTCCGGTGCGCGGCAACGGCAAGATCATCCAGGAGCTCGAAGGCGAGTTCCGCGGCTCGGGCTGGAACGTGCTCAAGCTGGTCTGGGGCAGCAACTGGGATCCGCTGCTGGCCAAGGACAAGGACGGTGCCCTGCGCAAGGTCATGATGGACACGCTCGATGGCGACTACCAGGCCTTCAAGGCCAACGACGGCGCGTTCGTGCGCAAGAACTTCTTCGGCCGCGATCCGCGCACGCTGGAAATGGTGGCCAAGATGAGCGATGACGAGATCTGGGCGTTGCGCCGCGGCGGCCATGATGCGGGCAAGGTGTATGCCGCCTTCCACGCCGCGCATCACCATCAGGGCCAACCGACGGTGCTGCTGGTCAAGACCGTCAAGGGCTGGGGCATGGGCGGCGCCGGCGAGGGCAAGAACACCGCGCACCAGACCAAGAAGCTCGCCGACGACGACCTGCGCTACATCCGCGACCGCTTCAACATTCCGATCTCCGACGCCGACATGGCGAACATTCCGTTCTACAGGCCGGCCGACGACACGCCGGAGATGAAGTACCTGCACGAGCGCCGACGCGCGCTCGGCGGCTATTTGCCGCACCGCCGCACCAAGGCCGACGACAGCTTCACCATTCCGCCGCTCGACACCTTCAAGGCCGTGCTCGAGCCGACGGCCGAGGGCCGCGAGATCAGCACCACGCAGTCCTACGTGCGCTTCCTGACGCAGCTGCTGCGCGACAAGGCGGTGGGGCCGCGGGTCGTGCCGATCCTGGTCGACGAAGCGCGCACGTTCGGCATGGAAGGGTTGTTCCGACAGATCGGCATCTACAACCCGGAAGGGCAGAAGTACACGCCGGTCGACAAGGACCAGGTCATGTACTACAAGGAGACGGTCAACGGCCAGATCCTGCAGGAAGGCATCAACGAAGCGGGCGGCATGGCCAGCTGGATCGCTGCGGCAACGTCGTACTCGACGAACAACCGCATCATGATCCCGTTCTACATCTACTACTCGATGTTCGGCTTCCAGCGCATCGGTGACCTGGCCTGGGCCGCGGGCGACATGCAGGCCCGCGGCTTCCTGCTCGGGGGTACCAGCGGCCGGACCACGCTCAACGGCGAAGGGCTGCAGCACGAAGACGGCCACAGCCACATCCTGGCCGGCACGATTCCCAACTGCATCAGCTACGACCCGACGTTCGCCCACGAAGTCGGCGTGATCCTGCACCACGGCCTGAAGCGCATGGTCGAGCAGCAGGACAACGTCTTCTTCTACATCACGCTGCTCAACGAGAACTACCCGATGCCTGGACTCAAGGCAGGCACCGAGGAGCAGATCCTGAAGGGCATGTACCTGCTGCAGGAAGGGGCGAAAAAGACACCGCGCGTCAATCTCCTGGGCAGCGGCACCATTCTGCGCGAGTCGATCGCAGCCAAGGAACTGCTCGAAAAGGAATGGGGTGTGGCCGCCAACGTCTGGAGCTGTCCGAGCTTCAATGAACTGGCGCGCGACGGCCAGGACTGCGAGCGCTGGAACCTGCTGCACCCGGCGGCCGAGCCGAAGATTCCGTTCGTCATGCAGCAACTCGAAAAGCAGCATGGCCCGGTGATCGCATCGACCGACTACATGAAGAACTATGCCGAGCAGATCCGGGCTTTCATCCCCAAGGGCCGTACGTACAAGGTGCTGGGCACCGACGGTTTCGGGCGCAGCGATTTCCGCAGCGCACTGCGCAAGCACTTCGAGATCGACCGCCACTACATCGTCGTCGCGGCGCTGAAGTCGCTGGCCGACGACGGTTCGCTGCCGTTCACCAAGGTGGCCGAGGCGATTGCCAAGTACGGCATCGCGGCCGATAAGATCAATCCGCTGTACGCATGACAACAACGGAGCATCAAATGGCGGTGGTTGAAATCAAAGTGCCCGACATCGGCGACTTTGCCGATGTGGCGGTGATCGAATTGCTGGTCAAGCCGGGCGACACGATTGCGGCTGAGCAGTCGCTGATCACGGTGGAGTCCGACAAGGCGTCGATGGAGATTCCTTCGTCGGCCGCGGGCGTGGTCAAGGACCTCATGGTCAAGATCGGCGACAAGGTCAAGGAGGGCTCAGTGGTGCTGACGCTCGAAGCCGCCGCGGATTCGGCGCCGGCCCCCGCACCCGCACCGGCACCCGCACCCGCACCCGCGCAGGCGCCTGTGCAGCCGGCCCTGGTCGATGCGCCGCCACCGCCGGCGCCCGCTCCCGCGGCCGGCGCCGGCGGCAGCATCGACGTGACCGTGCCCGACATCGGCGACTTCAAGGATGTTGCCGTCATCGAGGTCTTCGTCAAGCCGGGCGACACGGTCAAGGTCGAGCAAAGCCTGATCACGGTCGAGTCCGACAAGGCGTCGATGGAGATTCCGTCGTCGCACGCCGGCATCGTCAAGTCGGTGCAGGTCAAGGTCGGCGACAAGGTCAACATGGGCTCGCCGCTGGTGGTGCTGGAAGGCGTTGCGGGCGGCGCGGCACCGCCGCCCGCAGCCGTTCCGGCTCCCGCACCGACAGCCCCGAGCCCCGCGGCGAGTGCGGCGCCGGCGGCAGTCGTGCCGTCGCACGATCCGACGGCCGCCAAAGGCGCGCTGCCACACGCCTCG
The DNA here is from genome assembly GCA_963706685.1 of uncultured beta proteobacterium. Classification (GTDB taxonomy): domain Bacteria; phylum Pseudomonadota; class Gammaproteobacteria; order Burkholderiales; family Burkholderiaceae_C; genus CADEEN01. Next base: position 301,033 of record CAVPMY010000005.1, on the reverse strand, counting down.
CCGTCGATTCGCAGGTTCGCGCGCGAACTCGGCGTGCCGCTCGGCGAAGTCAAGGGCTCGGGCCCCAAGGGCCGCATCACGCAGGCCGATGTGCAGGGTTTCGTCAAGGGCGTGATGTCGGGCGCCACGCAGACGGCGATGCAGCAAGCGAAGGCGCCGGCAGGTGCGGCCGCCGGCGGTGCATTTCCCGGCCTGCTGCCGTGGCCGCAAGTGGACTTCGGCAAGTTCGGCCCGGTCGAGCGCAAAGACCTGTCGCGCATCAAGAAGATCAGCGGCGCGAACCTGCACCGCAACTGGGTGCTGATCCCGCATGTCACCAACAACGACGACGCGGATATCACCGAACTCGAAGCCTTGCGCGTCAAGCTCAACAAGGAAAACGAGAAGAGCGGCATCAAGGTGACGATGCTGGCGTTCGTCATCAAGGCCGTGGTCTCGGCATTGAAGAAGTTCCCCGACTTCAATGCCAGCCTTGAATCGACCCCTTCGGGCGACGCGCTGGTCTACAAGCAATACTTCCACATCGGCTTCGCCGCCGACACGCCCAATGGCCTGATGGTGCCGGTGCTCAAGAACGCCGACCAGAAGGGCGTGCTGCAGATCAGCCAGGAGATGAGTGAGCTGGCCAAGAAGGCGCGCGACGGCAAGCTGGGCCCGGCCGACATGACCGGCGGCTGCTTCTCGATCAGCTCGTTGGGCGGCATCGGCGGTACGCATTTCACGCCGATCATCAACGCGCCTGAAGTCGCCATCCTCGGCCTGTCCAAGAGCGCGATGAAGCCGCATTGGGACGGCAAGGCCTTCGTGCCGCGCCTGACGCTGCCGCTGTCGCTGTCCTACGACCACCGTGTGATCGACGGCGCCTCGGCGGCGCGCTTCAACGCCTACCTCGGCCAGGTGCTTGCCGACTTCCGACGCGTGATTCTGTAGTGCCACTTGCATGACCACCGTCTGCGTCGTCCGCAAAGGCGGGCAACTCGCGATCGCCGCCGACAGTCTCGTCACCTTCGGCGACACGCGCCTGCCGCACGGCTACGAGAACAACGACAAGCTGTTCAAGGTCGGGGACTCGTACTTCGGCATGTCGGGCACGACGGCGCATTTCCCGGTGCTGCGCAAGGCGCTGGCGGCATTGCCCAGAGGTGAACTCAAGCTCGAGTCGCGCGACGAGGTCTTCGATACCTTTCTTCAGCTGCACCCGAAATTGAAAGAGCAGTACTTCCTCAATCCGAAGGAAGAAGACGCCGACCCGTACGAGAGCAGCCAGTTCACAGTGTTGATCGCCAATGCCTCGGGGCTGTTCGGCGTCTATTCGTACCGCGAAGTCTTCGAATTCGAGCGCTTCTGGTCGATCGGATCGGGCCGCGCATTTGCGCTCGGCGCGATGCATGCCAGCTATGCGCGCGCCAAGAGCGCCAGCGACGTGGCGCGCATCGGTGCTGCCGCGGGTTGCGAATTCGACAAGAACTCGGCCGCGCCGGTGCGGCTGCACACCATCAAACTCAAGAAAACGAGGTAACGCGAATGGCCGCGATCGAAGTCAAGGTTCCCGATATCGGCGATTTCAAGGACGTGGCCGTCATCGAGGTGTTGGTCAAACCGGGCGACAGCGTCGCCGCCGAACAGTCGCTGATCACCGTCGAGTCCGACAAGGCGTCGATGGAGATTCCGTCGTCGACCGCGGGTGTTGTCAAGGAACTCAAGGTCAAAATTGGCGACAAGGTCAACGAGGGCACGGTGGTGCTGCTGCTCGACAGCGCAGCATCTGCATCTGCATCTGCACCTGCACCTGCACCTGCACCTGAGCCAGCCCCGGCACCCAAAGCGGCGCCTGCTGCCCAGGCTGCGCCGCTCAGCGCGCCCGCTGCGGCAAGCCATGCCGGCGGCGCCGATCTCGAATGCGACATGCTCGTCCTCGGCGCCGGCCCCGGCGGCTACTCGGCAGCGTTCCGTGCGGCCGACCTCGGCATGAAGACCGTGCTCGTCGAGCGCTACCCGACGCTGGGCGGCGTGTGCCTGAACGTCGGCTGCATTCCGAGCAAGGCGCTGCTGCACGTCGCCGCCGTCATGGACGAGGCGAGCCACTTCGCCGACCTCGGCGTCACCTTCGGCAAGCCGAAGGTCGACCTGGCCAAGCTGCTCGCACACAAGAACAAGGTCGTCGGCAAGTTGACCGGCGGCCTGGCGGCGATGGCCAAGATGCGCAAGGTCACGGTGGTGCAGGGCACGGGCGAGTTCGCCGACCCGCATCACCTGAAGGTGGCGATGGCCGACGGCAAGAGCCAGACCATCAAGTTCAAGAATGCCATCATCGCCGCCGGCTCCGAAGCCGTGAAGCTGCCGTTCCTGCCGAAGGACGACCCGCGCATCGTCACCAGCACCGGCGCGCTCGAATTGCGGCAGAAGCCCGAGAAGATGCTCGTCGTCGGCGGCGGCATCATCGGCCTCGAGATGGGTACCGTGTACTCGACGCTCGGCGCGCGCCTCGATGTCGTCGAGATGTTGGACTCGCTGATGCTCGGCGCCGACCGCGACCTGGTCAAGGTTTGGCAGAAGTTGAACGCGCCGCGCTTCGACAGCATCATGCTGAAGACCAAGACCGTCGGCGCCGAGGCGAAGAAGGACGGCATCCATGTCAAGTTCGAAGGCGAGGGCGCGCCGAAGGACGCGGTGCGCTACGACCTCGTGCTGCAGGCCGTCGGCCGCAGCCCCAATGGCAAGAAGATCGGCGCCGACAAAGCCGGCGTGATCGTCGGCGAGCGCGGCTTCATCCCGGTGGACATCCAGATGCGCACCAACGTGCCGCATATCTTTGCCATCGGCGACATCGTCGGCCAGCCGATGCTGGCCCACAAGGCGGTGCATGAGGCGCATGTCGCCGCGGAAGTGGCCAGTGGCGACACCAAGGCCGCGTTCGACGCGCGCGTGATTCCCAGCGTGGCCTACACGGACCCGGAGATCGCCTGGGTCGGCGTGACCGAGGATGAGGCGAAGGCCAAGGGACTCAAGCTCAAGAAGGGCCTGTTCCCGTGGACGGCTTCAGGCCGCGCCATCGCCAACGGTCGCGACGAAGGCTTCACCAAGCTGCTGTTCGACGAAGAAACCCACCGCATCGTCGGCGGCGGCATCGTCGGCACGCATGCCGGCGACATGATCGGCGAGGTCGCGCTGGCCATCGAGATGGGCGCCGACGCGGTCGACATCGGCAAGACGATCCATCCGCATCCGACGCTCGGCGAGAGCATCGGCATGGCCGCCGAAGTGGCGCACGGCTCATGCACCGACTTGCCGCCGGCGCGCAAGTGAGCGCACCGGCAAGCGGCCAGCCTAGTTCGTCTTGCGAATGATCGTCGGCTGGGCCGGCGGCTTGACCGGCGTCGCAGCCGGTGCAGGCGCCGATGCCGCTGGCACGGGCGCCACCGGCGGTGCGGCTTGCACGAGTTGCGAAGCGCGCTGGTCGAGTTCGCTCCTGACCACGGTGCCGAACGGTTCGTAGGCCAGCGCCGGGCAGCGCGAAGGCACGTCTTCGCCGGCGGCCCAGTTCTTGGCGTCGAGGCCGCCCGCGTCCATGCGCGTCAGGCCCAGTTGCGTCGTCAGGCGCTGGCTCCAGGCCAGCGTGCGCGCCTGCGCGATCAGCAGATCGTGCTCGGCATTGGCATAGGCGCGCCGGGCCGTGAAGAGTTCATTCTCGGCGTTGAGCAGATCGAGCAGGCTGCGCTGGCCGATGTCGAACTGCTGGCGGTAGGCGTCGCGCGCCTTTTCGATCGCCAGCACGTTGCGGTCGAGCGCTTCGAGCGTCTGCATGAATTTTTGCGTGTCGTTGAAGGCGATCGCCGCTTGCTGGCGCGTGTCGCGGCAGGTCTTGTCGCGGATGTCGGCCGCCTGGTTGACCGTGTCGACCGCCTGGCGCACGCGCGCCTGGTCGCTGCCGCCGTTGTACAGATTCCAGTTGAGCACGACCTCGGCGCTGGTGTCGCGCTTCTGGTCGGGCACACCGTCGAGGTTGCGGCCCAGGCCAGTGCGCAGGCGCGCTTCTACGCGCGGCTGCCACATCTGTCCTTCACGGCCCTTGGTGGTGGACCTGGCGGAGCGCAGGTTCTCGATCGCCGCACTGATCGCCGGGCTCGATTGCACGGCCAGCGTGGCGGCTTCACCGGCGCTGCCTGGCAGGCCGGCACTGGAAGCTGCCGACGCAGCCACGCGTTGCGGCGGCAACTCGCCGACGATGCGCGCGTAGCGCGCCGTGACGTCATGCAGGTTGGCGGTTTCGGTGGTGAGGTTGCTTTCGGCCAGGGCCAATCGCGCCTTGGCCTGTTCGAGATCGACGCCACGGCCGACGCCGGCGTTGACGCGGCTGGCGATCTGCGTCGAGGCGTACTTGTGCTGGACGTAGTTGTCCTCGGCCAGTGAGACCAGTTCGCGCTCGCGCATCACATCATGGTGGGCGCGCACGGCTTCGAGCGCGATCGTCTCGCTGGCATCGAGAAACTCGAACCAACGCGCGCGCTGTTCATGGCCGGCGCGCTCGATGTCGCTGCGGATCAGGTTGGCATCCCACAGCACCTGGTTCACCGACAAAGCAGCGCCGGCGCGCGACAGGCTCTCGCCCTCGGGGTTGCGCGTCGAGATGCGGTCGCTGGTGCGGCCCACGCTGGCTTCGAGATCGACCCGCGGGCGCAGACCGCCGCGCACCACGTCGACAGCCGCGTTGGAGGACCGCAAGGCATTCAGGCGCTGAGCCACTTCCGGATTGGCGGCAATGGCCTTTTGCGCCGCTGCGCGCACGGCATCTGTGGCCGGCACTGGCGCTGTGGATTGTGCTGACGCGGCGCAGGCCAGCAGCGCCGCCGCGGCCAGGACTGTCATTCGCACCGTTGCGTACATCGCGAGCTTTCGTTGTGCCCCAGGCGTGGAAGGCCATCGCGTGGGTGTTATCTGTTGTAAGGCGCGCAAAGTTTAAAGGGGGCACTTGCATCCGCGCCGCAGCCAGCCACAGGTGTGCGGCAGTTTTCCACGCCGGGTGCGGGCCTGTCGGTGCCGCAGTCGCTGAAGGCTGCAGCGCCCGGCGCGCAGGCCGATGAAGCACCGGATGGCCCGCTGCTGCTCGCGGGTCCGTGCCGCGTCTGTTCGTGCCTCCACCCAACCGCCACCCGCCATGCCAAGTTGTGCCTGTTGTCCGCTGGACTCGCCGCGCCATGCTGGCCGGGCTGGTCGGCGTCTGCGCGCTGGCGAGTGCGCCACAGGCCTACGACCGCGCGCGCATGCGCAGCGCCGCCGAACGCCTGGGCATGCAGGCAGTCGCTGCGCTGGGGCCGTTGCAGGAGATGCTGCAGCAAGCTGCGGCGCTGGACGACGGGCCGCGCCTGGCGTTGGTCAACAACTGGTTCAACCGGCGTGTGATCTTTGCCACGGACGATGCGGTCTGGAGCGAGGCCGATCACTGGGCGAGCCCGCTCGAGACGCTGCAGGCCGGCCACGGCGATTGCGAGGACTACACGATCGCCAAGTATTTCAGCCTGCTGGCGATCGGCACGCCGGTGGCGCGACTGCGGCTCGTCTATGTGCGCGCGCAGGTCGGTGGCAACCAAGCTCAGGCGCATATGGTGCTGGCCTACTACCCGCATGCCGACGCCGAGCCGCTGATTCTGGACAACCTCGTCACCAGCGTGCGACCGGCATCGCGCCGGCCCGACCTGACGCCGGTCTTCAGTTTCAACAGCGAGGGCATGTGGCAGGGCGTCGGTGCACAAAGCGCGGGCGATCCGCAGGCACGGCTGTCGCGGTGGCGTCAGGTGCTGGCCAAGGCGCGCGAGGAAGGATTCATATGAACACGATACGCAACGCCCCGCGGCGTTTTATTGAGGTGATGACATGAGCTTGATGCGACAAGTCGGATGGCTGCTGGTGGCGGTGCTGTTGCTGGCGCTGGCCGGTGCGGTGGGGATCAACCTCGCATCGACGCGTGATGCGCTGCAAACCCAGCTGCGCGTGAAGAACAGCGACAACGCGCAGAACATCGCGCTGGCGTTGTCGCAGCAGCGCGGCGACGAGCAGATCATGAACCTGCTGTTGTCGACGCAGGCCGACACCGGCTTCTACAGCCGCATGCGCCTGGTCAAGACCGATGGTGCGACGGCCTTCGAGCGCGAGGCCTCGGCGCGGCCTCAGGTCGCGCCGGACTGGTTCGCGCAGCTGCTGCCGATCGAGTCGGCGCCGGGTGTGGCGCAAGTCAGCGACGGCTGGCGCGCGCTCGGCCGCGTCGAAGTCGTCAGCCATGTCGCCTACGCGCACGACGAGCTGTGGCGCGGCGGCTCGCGCGCCGTGCTGCTGCTGGCCGTGCTCGGGGTGGTTGCCATGGCATTGGCCGCTGCCGGCGTGCGCCGCATCCGCCGTCCGCTCGACGACACGGTGGCCCAGGCCAATGCGCTGGTTGAAGGACGCTACCTGTTGGTCGATGAGCCCAGCATGCCGGAGTTGAAACGGGTCGCGCAGGCCATGAATGGCATGGTCGAGCGCGTGCGCCGCCTCTTCGAATCGCAGGCGGCGCAAGTCGAGCAGTTGCGGCGCGAAGCCCATGAGGACCGCCTGACCGGCTTGCCGCACCGCGCACATTTCATGCAGCGTTTTGCCGCGATGCTCGGCGACGACACGCATGCCGAAGCCGGTTGCCTGCTGCTGCTGCGCGTTGCCGACCTGGCCGCTGTCAATCGCGAACTCGGCCGCGACGACACCGACCGTGCGCTGCGCACGCTGGCCGGCGCCTTGCAGTCGTGGCCGCACGACGCCGCGCTGGCTGGCCGCTTGAATGGTGCGGACTTTGCGCTGGTGTTGCCCGGCAAGGCGACGGCGGTGCGCGACGCGGCACTCGAACTGGCGGCCGCCGCGCGCCTGGCCTTGACGGGCTTCAGCGAGCGCTTGGTAGTGCATGTGGGTGCCACACCGTGGCAGCACAGCGTGGCCACCGGCGCCGGCCCGCTGCTGGCGCGTGCCGACCTGGCACTGGCCCGTGCCGAGGGCCACGGCCCGTTCTCTGCGGAGTACGACGCCCAATGCGACGCTGGTGACGACGCCACGCTGGCCGCGGGTGAGCAGGGCTGGCACCGCCACCTGCAAGACGCGCTGAGCCTGGGCCGCGCGCGCCTGGCCGAGTACGTGGTCATCGACCGTGGTGGTGCGTTGTCGCACCTCGAATGCCCGCTGCGACTGCAACTCGGCAAGGACGGCGCCTACGAGTCCGCGGCGCGCTGGCTGCCGCTGGCCTCGCGCAGCCGCCTGTTGCCGTCGATCGACCTGCTGGCGGTGCGCCTGGCCCTGGCCGCCATTGCCGCAGACGGTCAGCCGCGCGCCGTCAACCTCGCATTGGCAGCGCTGTCCGATGGTTCGTTTGCGGCGCAGTTGCGGCAGTTGCTGGTCGATTCGCCGCGTGGTGCACGGGGCTTGTGGCTCGAGATCGGCGAGGGCGCGGCGCTCGGCCACTTCGATCTGGTGCGCGCGTTCGCTGCGCTGGTACGGCCGCTGGGCGTGCGCTTCGGACTCGAACATGCCGGGCACCAGCTCTACCGTGCGCCGCGGCTGTACGAACTGGGTCTGGACTACGTCAAGCTCGACGTCGCCCTCGTGCGTGGCGCGGCGCACAACGAGGCGGTGCGCCGCTTCGTCGCCGGCAGCGTGGCGTTGCTGCGCGCGCTGCCGGTGCAGGTCTGCGCCGAGGGTGTCGACGATGCCGACGACGCCGCCGCGCTGTGGGAGTGCGGCATCGAAGCGATCACCGGACCGTGGGCCAGCGCGCGCCGGCAATAGCCACAACAGGTGCCGTGCGATAGCCTGGCTCGCTTGCGAGCTGGGTCGTTGAGCATGACAATGATGCCAAGCCGACCCGACAGACGGGAAGGCGTCAACACTCTTCGGGGATTCCGGGAGCACGCAGATGAGCCACACCACGCAGCCCGCGCGCGACGCCCAGTCCGCCAGATTCGACTACGCCGTTTTTATCGGCCGCTTCGAACCGTTTCACAACGCGCACCGGCGCGTCATCGACAAGGCGCTGGCGCTGGCCGGCAAGGTCATCGTGCTGGTCGGTTCGTCGAACAAGCCGCGATCGACCAAGGATCCGTTCTTCTTCGACGAACGCAAGGTCATGATCCGCTCGGCGTTCGACGCACCGGCGGCGTCGCGGCTGCTGTTCGCGCCGCTGCGCGATTTTCCATACTCGGACGACCGCTGGATGCGCGAGGTGCAGCAGCAGGTGGCGGCGCTGATCGTCGGCGACAACGTGGACATGAATGCACCGAAATCGGTGTGCCTGGTCGGCCACTTCAAGGACAGCTCCACCGACTACCTGCGCATGTTCCCGCAGTGGCAGCTCGTCGAAGCGCCGAACCACGAACAGCGCAATGCCACCGAGTTGCGCGCGCTGATGTATGAGGCGGCGCGTCAGCCCGGCGCCGCCCAGGGCAAGTGGATGCTGGTGCAGTCGGCCGTGCCCGAGGGCGTGCATGCCTTCCTGGCCGAGTTTGCCAAGAGTGAACCGTTCGTGCAGCTGGTTCGCGAGCACGAGTTTCTGCGTGGCTACAAGGCGCAGTTCGCGGCGCTGCCGTACACGCCGTGTTTCGTGACCGTCGATGCGGTCGTCGTGCACTCGGGCCATGTCCTGCTGATACAGCGTCGCGCCGAACCGGGCAAGGGCCTGTGGGCCTTGCCCGGCGGCTTCGTCAACGCGGCCGAGCGGTTGGTCGATGCCTGCATCCGCGAGCTGCGCGAGGAAACGCGGCTCAAGTTGCCTTCAGCCGTGCTGCGCGGATCGATCAAGGCCACGCGTGTCTTCGACCAACCCGAGCGCTCGGCGCGCGGCCGCACCATCACGCACGGCTACTTCTTCGAGTTCCCGAGTGGCGAGCTGCCGCCTGTCAAGGGTGGTGACGACGCAGATAAGGCACGCTGGGTGCCGCTCGCGGAGTTCTTCGATCAGTACGAACCGCAGATGTTCGAAGACCACTACGGCATCGTCTCTGCGTTCCTCGGCGTTTGATTTCTTCTGCGCGCGATAGACGCGCGCAGCCCTCAACGGTCTGCAAGGAGATTGCCATGACCACCCGCACCACGACTGCACTGAACTCGTTGGCCGACATTGCCCGACTCACCGTCCTCAACACCGACAGCTACAAGGCCAGCCACTGGCTGCAGTACCCACCGGGTACCTCGCATGTCTTCAGCTACATCGAGTCGCGCGGCGGCGAACACGAGCGCACGCTGTTCTTCGGACTGCAATACATCCTCAAGGAGTACTTCAGCAAGACGGTGACTGCCGACGACGTGGCGCTGGCGGGCGAGATCTGCGCTGGCCATGGCGTGCCCTTCAACCGCGACGGCTGGATGCATGTCGTCAACGCACACGGCGGCCGCTTGCCGGTGCGCATCCGCGCTGTCGCCGAGGGCACGCTGGTGCCGGTGCACAACGTGCTGGCGACGATCGAGAACACCGACCCGGCGTGTGCCTGGCTGACGAGTTTTCTCGAAACCGCGTTGCTGCGTGTCTGGTACCCAACGACGGTGGCGACGAACAGCTGGGCGACCAAGCAGGTCATCGCACGCTACCTCGAGCAGACCGGTGATCCGGCAGGCCTGCCGTTCAAGCTGCACGACTTCGGCGCGCGCGGCGTGTCCTCGCTCGAGTCGGCGCTGCTCGGCGGCCTGTCGCACCTGGTGAATTTTCAGGGCACCGACACGATGAGCGCGCTGCTCGGCGCGCGTGTCTACTACGGCGAGCCGATGGCCGGCTTTTCGATTCCCGCGGCCGAGCACAGCACGATCACCGCCTGGGGCCGTGACGGCGAGGCCGACGCCTACCGCAACATGCTGCAGCAGTTTGCCAAGCCGGGTTCGCTCTTGGCGGTGGTCTCGGATTCCTACGACCTCGACCACGCGCTGAACACCCTGTGGGGCAAAGAGTTGCGGCAGGCGGTGATCGACTCCGGCGCCACCGTGGTCATCCGCCCTGACAGCGGCGAGCCGACGGCCATCGTCCTGAAGACCGTGCAGGCACTGGACAAGGCCTACGGCGCCGACATCAATGCCAAGGGCTACCGCGTGCTGCGCCACGTGCGTGTGATCCAGGGCGACGGCATCACGCGCGCCTCGATCGAAAGCATTCTGTCGGCGCTCGAGGCCCATGACTACTCGGCCGACAACATCGCCTTCGGCCAAGGCGGCGCGCTGCTGCAGCAAGTCAACCGCGACACGCAGCGTTTCGCGATGAAGTGCTCGGCGGTGGCCATTGAGGGCCTATGGCGTGATGTCTTCAAGGACCCGGCCACCGACCCGGGCAAACGCAGCAAGGCAGGGCGATTGACCCTGTTGGTCAAGGACGGTGCATTTGCAACCGTGCGCATGCAAAGCCCTGCGCATGCCGAACAACTGGAGGACGGCTGGCGCGACGCCCTGCGCACCGTGTTCGAGGACGGGCGCGTGTTGATCGACGACAGCTTCGCGCAGGTTCGCCAGCGCGCGGCTTGAACGACGGCTGGGTCTGCCGCTACCGGTAGACCCGGCCGTCAGGAATCAACGGTCAGGCGGTTGTTGTTCAGCAGATCCTGAATCACCTGCTGGCTGGTCAGCGTGCCGGTCGCTGTCAGGTCGATGCCATTCAGCGTGATCGTCTGGTCTTCTGCGCCTGCGCTGTAGCCCGACGAGAAGCCGCCGCTGCTCGAGACGTGGAGCACGGTGTTGGCGCCGACGCGCTCGACGAACAGGTAGCTGCCGAGATTGCCGATGGCGCCGCCGGCCAGCGTCTCGCCTTGCAACAGGTCGCGCAGGTCGATCTTGTCGCCCTGCGCGGTGCTGAAGTCGGCCACCGTGTCCGTGGCCGGCGTACCGGCCACGCCGCGGTCGGCGAGCTCCCAGCGGAAGACATCGGCGCCGGCGCCGCCGGTCAGCGTGTCGTTGCCCGCGCCGCCGACCAGGATGTCGTTGCCGTTGCCGCCGTTCAAGATGTCGTTGCCGCTGCCGCCGCGCAACTCGTCGTTGCCGTCGTTGCCGTTGAGCGTGTCGTTGCCGGCGCCGCCGAGCAGCAGGTCGTGGCCGGCACCACCGTTGAGGATGTCGTTGCCGGCACCGCCGTCGATGCGGTCGTTGGCGTTGGAGCCGGTGATGGTGTTGTTGCCGGCGTCGCCGAACAGGTTGTTCGACATTACGCGCAGCGTCAGCGTCGAGCTGCTGCTGTCGCCGTCGGTGTCGGTCAGCGTGTAGCCCACGTCCACCGGCGCGACCTCGGCCGCGGTCGTATTGACGCCGATCGACGAGAAGCTGACGCTGGTGATGCGCGCCGAGGCGGCGCTGTTGGCTTCGATCTCGATACGGCCGATGCTGCTGTACTCGCTCGGGATGGTCACCGTGTTTTCGGCAATGCTGTAGAACTGCCCCAGCTCGTTGCCGGCGACGTCGTACACCGTGTAGGTCAACGAGGTGATCGTGCCGGCCCCGTTGTCGCCGAGGTTGCTCTGGCCAGCGCTGATGACGAAGCTTACCCCCTGCACACCCTGCGGATGGTTGGCGGTACTGAAGTTGACGATCAGCGTCTCGAGGTTGTCGACGGTGCCGTTGCTGCTGCCACCGGTGACGCCGACGCCGTCGTTGGCCGTGTTGCTCGGGTTGTTGTAGTTCAGCGTCTGCACGCCGCCGGTGCGCGAGTAGCCTTCGAGGACGACGCCGTTGGCCGTGGCGTTGCCGGACGTGTTGAACAGTGTCGTCACCGCTGACGCGGTGTTCACCGTTGGCAGCGCTGCCGCCGGCGGTGAGTAGTCGTAGTAGCCCTTGGTGTTGAAGACCAGGCGCTCGCCGCCGCTGGCTGGCGGTCCAGGTGAGCTGGCCACCGGCAACGCTCCAGGTGAAGCCAGCGCCGCTGCCCGACGCATTCACGCCCAGCGTGTAGTTCACGCCCTTGAACGAAACGCTGCTGACCTGCGCGCCGTCGATCGCGTTGTCCACGCCCGAGCCGTGCGCCGTGAAGTTGGTCAGCGCGCCGCCGAGTGCCAGGCCGCCGTCGGTGCCCTGGCCCGTGATCACATTGCCTTCCATGTGGGTCTGGTTGGCGGTCAGTGTGTCGCTGTCGGGGCGCGCCACCGGGTGACCATCGGCGATTTGCACGGTTAGCGTCGCCGGTGCCGTGACGTCGCCGTCGCCGTCGCGGGCGACGAAGGTAAACGAGAAGGCGTCGCCTTCGGCCGCGTTGCCGCCCGTGAAGTAGGTGTAGGCGCCGGTCGAGAAGTTGAAGGTCAGCGTGCCAAGACCAAAGCCCTTGCTGGCGTTGAGCGTCAGCAGGTCGCCGCTGGCCGGGAAGCCCGGCGGGTAGCCGCCCGCGCGCGTGATCTGGTTGGTCGTCGGGTTGTAGCTGAAGGTCACGTCGGTATCGGGCGAGCCGTTGCCGTCGGTGTCCAGGCGGATCGTCACCGTCTGGATGTAGCCGCCGTCGGCGCCGAGCACGTTGCCGTTGGTGGCGCCGCTGACAACGTTGCCGCCGTAGGCCACCGGCACGGTCGACAGCAGCGCGCTGCCCAGGTCGTTCAGGTCGGGCACGACGATGGCGTTGTCGGCCAGATTGTTGCCGTCGGCGTCGACGTTGTGGATGCCGTTCAGCGGCCCCGTGTCGGCGATGCCGTTGCCGATGCCCACCGCGTACGAACTGATGCCGTTGCTGTTGACATAGTTGCGGTAGCCGGTGGAACCGGCGGGGTCGGTGATGTCGCCGCCCGACGGCGCGCCGTCGGACAGGAAGTACACGGCGTTCTTCAGCGCCGGGTTGACCGTGCCGAGTTCGGCCTGCACGGCCGTCAAGGCGCTGGAATAGTTGGTGCCGCCGCTGCCGCTGGCGGCCAGGATCGCGGCCACCGCGGCATCCTTGGTCGTGTACGGCGCGCCGGGGTTGACGACCGTTGCCGAGCTGGAGAAGGTGATCAGCGTCACCTCGACCGACTGCGCCTGGTTGTAGTACTCCTGCACCAGCGAGGCCAGTGCCTGGCGCGCCAGGTCCAGGCGTGTCGTGATGGTCACGCTGCCGTCGGGGTTGACCTGCCGCACCTGGCCGCCGGCACCGGCGCTGGTCATCGAGCCGGAGACGTCGAGCACCAGCACCAGCTTGTAGCTCGGCACCTGGTCTTCGGACACTTCCACCGTGCGGCTCACCGCCTGCGGCTTGTCGTCGACCACCGTCACGCGCAGCGCGGCGCTGGTGGCGTTGGAGGTGTAGTTGAAGACCTCGGTCACTGCCAGGTCGTTGGCCGGTGCACTGTTGTCGGCGTTGCTGTTCAGCGTGTAGGTGTAGTTGCCGGCACCGGCGCCGGTGGACTGCACGACCAGTTGGCCGAGTGCGGTGGTGACGCCGATGTAGCCGGCGCGGCTGTCGGTGTCGCTGCCACTGCCGTCGGTGACGCCGGCGACGTTGCTGATCGACGTGCCGCCGCCGTCGTTGGTCAGCAGGTTGCCGGTGGCCGTGACGGTACCGCCGCCGGTGCCATTGGACAGTGCGCTTTCATAGACCGTGGCCAGGTCGTCGCGTGCGGCGACAGCCGTGATGTTCACCGTCGCCGTGCTGGTCTGGCCGTCATCGTCGGTCAGCGTGTAGGTGAAGCTGCCGTTGCCCAGAACGGTCGGCGTCCAGGTGTAGGTGCCGTTGCCGTTGTTGACCAGCGTGCCGCCGCTGACGGCCGAAGCGCCGGTGATGGCCGCGTGGTCGCGCAGCGTGTCGTTGGACAGCAGCTGGGCCTGCGTGATGATGATCGGTGTGCCCAGGTTGGTCATGAAGCTGTCGTTGGCGGCGATCGGTGGTCCGTCATTGACAGCGGTGACGTTGACGGTGATCGCGTTCGGCACCGGTGTCGTACAGGCCGCTGGCATCGCGTACGCTGAAGTTGAAGTTGGCGTAGTTGGCGCCGTTGGCGTCCTGCGCCGAGGCAAAGGTCAGCTGGCCGGCGCTGATGGCGGCCGCGCTGATCACTTGGCCCACAGTGACCAGCACCCCGTTGAGGAACAGGCTGCCGTTGGCGGGCAGGGTGTCGATGCGCACCGCACTCGGCAGAACGTTGTTGCCCTGCTCGGCGTCGTTCATCAGGAAGTTGGCCAATGCGAAGACGAACGGCACGTCTTCGGGCGTCGTCACCGTGGCGTCGCGGCCCAGGGGCGGCGTGTCGTTGTCGACGATGGTGCCGACGCCGGTGGCCGTGGCGATCGTCGCGTTGACTGCGCCCGACAGATTGACGTTGAAGGTCTCGCTGCTTTCGGTCAGCGCATCGTCGGTGATGGCGACGGTGATCGTCCGCGAGGTCACGCCCGACGCGAAGCTCAGTGCGCCGGAAGTGGCCGTGTAGTCAGAGCCTGCGGTGGCCGTGCCGTTGGAGGTGCCGTAGTTGACGGTGACGGCCTGGCCCGAAGCGGCCGACAGCGTGACAGTGAAGGTTGCGGTGCCCGCGGCTTCGTTGACCGAGACGTTGTTGATCGACAGCGTGGGGACGGGATCGTTATCGACGATGGTGCCGACCGCAGCGACGCCGCCCACGCTCAGCGTGGTCGTCTCGGCGGGCTCGTTGAGCGCGTCGTCGACCGTGGCGTAGGTGACCGTGAAGCTGGTGACACCGGCCGGCACGCTGAGCGTGCCGCCGGACAGGGTGACGCCGTTGGAGAAGGTGGCCGCCGTGCTGAAGTCGGCGCCGGCCGTGGCGGTGGTGCCCGCCAGGCTGTAGGCGAAAGTGGTGGCCGTGCTCGACGGGTTGGACAGCGTCACCGTATGCACCAGATTGCCACCCTCGGTCACGCTGGCAGCGCTGACGGAAGACACGGTCGGTGCGGCATCGTTGTCGATGATCGTGCCAACACCGGTGGCCGTGGCGATCGTGGCGTTGGTGGCGCCCGAGAGATTGACGTTGAAGGTCTCGTTGCCTTCGAAGATCGTGTCGTCGGCGATATTGACGGTCACCGTCTGCGAGGTCACGCCCGCCGCGAAGTTCAGCGTGCCGCCGGTGGCCGTGTAGTCCGCGCCCGCGGTCGCGGTGCCGTTGCTCGTGCCGTAGTTGACGCTGACGTTCTGGCCGGAAGCGGCCGACAGCGTGACCGTGAAGGTCATCGTGCCCGCGTTCTCGTTGACCGAGACGTTGTTGATCGACAGCGCGGGGATCGCGTCGTTGTCGATGATCGTGGCCGTACCGGTGGCGCTGGGGTTGCTCGTCGAGCCTGCGCTGCGCGTGGCCGTCAGCGAGAACGTCTCGTTGGCTTCGTTGAGCGCATCGTCGATGATCGGCGTGCGCACCAGAACGCTGGTCGCGCCCGCAGCAAACGTGGCCGACGTGGCGTTGGTCCAGGTCGTGCCACCGTTGGTGGAGACCTGCAGGTTGGTCGCCGTGGCCGAGCCGTAGTCGGTGCCGCCACCGGTAGCCGAGCCATTGACCAGCGACAGGTTGACGGTGGTGGCCACGCTCGACGGAGCGGACAGGCCGATGGTGAACACCGCAAAGCCGCCGGCCTCGCCAACCGTCGGGCTGGACACGCTGATCGTCGGTGCCGCGTCGTTGTCGACGATCGTGGTCGTGACGCTGCCGTTGGCGGCGCTGACCACCAGGTTCTCGAAGTTGCCGCCGGTGGCCGTCGACACGCTGACGGTGAACGATTCGGCCGCCACTTCATGGATCAAGTCGTCGATGGTGGCAATGTTGAAGGTAGCGCTGCTGGCGCCGGCCGCAATGGTGACCGTGGCCACGCCGGTGTAGTCGGTGCCGTTGGTCGCCGTGCCGGCATAGGACAGGTTGACCGTGACCGCGGTCTGCGCCGGGCTCGTCAGCGAGACGGTGTAGGTGCCGCTGGTTCCTTCGGCGACGCTGGCGCTGCCGGTGATCGACAGCGTCGTGGTATCGATGGTGTCGGTGACGCTGGTCGAGGCGGCAGCCGGATTGATGATGAGCGACTCGAAGTTGCCGCCGCTGGCCGTCGCGATCGTGCGCGAGACGATGCTGGCATCGATGTACGGATCGTCGCCAGGGGCGGCGATCGAGACCGTGCCGACAGTGGCCCCGGCGGCAATGGTGATCGTCTGTCCGCTGGACAGCGTGACCGTGACCGGCGTCTGCGCGGTGTTGGTCAGCGTGGCGGTATAGACGATCGAGCCGCCTTCGGCGACGCTCGGCGTGGCGCTCAGGCTGACCGTGGTCGCATCGATCGTGTCGGTGACCGTGGTCACAGCGGCAGTCGGATTGACGACGAGCGATTCGAAATTGCCGCCGCTGGCTGAAGCGATCGTGCGCGAGACGCTGCCGGCATCGATGTGTGGGTCATCGCCGGGCGCGGCGATCGACACCGTGCCCGTGGTCGCGCCAGCGGCTATTGCGATCGTCTGACCGGTGGACAGCGTGACGGTCACCGGCGTCTGCGCGGCGTTGCTCAACGTGGCCGTGTAGACGATCGAACCGCCTTCGGCAACGCTCGGCGTGGCGCTCAGGCTGACCGTGGTCGTATCGATCGTGTCTGTGACGCTGGTCGAGGCTGCCGTCGGGTTGACTTGCAGCGACTCGAAGTTGCCGCCGTTGGCCGAGGCGATCGTGCGCGACACCGTGCCGGCATCGAGGTACGGGTCGTCGCCGGGTGCGGCGATCGACACCGTGCCCGTGGTCGCACCGGCGGCGATCGTTATCGTCTGTCCGCTGGACAACGTGACGGTGACCGGCGTCTGTGCGGCGTTGCTCAACGTGGCCGTGTAGACGATCGAACCGCCTTCGGCGACGCTCGGCGTGGCGCTGAGGCTGACGCTGGTGACATCGACGTCGTCGGTGACTGTCGTCGTGACGGTGGCTGTGTTGGCCGACAGGTTCTCGTAGTTGCCACCGCTGACGGAGGCGATGCTGTTGGGCACGCTGCCGCCACCGAGATAGACGTTGTCCGGCGCGACCGACGTGGCCGTGCCGCTCGACGCGCCGACGGGGATCGTGATCGTCTGCCCACCGCTGAGCGCCACCGTGACCGGGCTGCCGGTGACTGGCGCCGTCAGGCTCACCGTGTAGGTGATGGTCCCGCCCTCGATCACGCTCGGCGTGGCCGTCAGCGTCGCGGTGGTGGTGTCGATGGTGTCGGTGACACTGGTCGTGGCCGCAGTCGCGTCGACGACGAGCGACTCGAAGTTTCCACCTGCCGCCGAGACAATCGTGCGCGAGACGGTGCTGGCGTCGAGGTACGGGTCATCGCCCGGGGCGGCGATCGACACGGTGCCCGTCGTGGCACCGGTGGCGATGGTGATTGTCTGTCCGCTGGACAACGTGACCGTGACCGGCGTCTGCGCGGCGTTGGTCAGCGTTGCGGTGTAGACGATCGTGCCGCCCTCGACGACGCTCGGCGTGGCTGTCAGCGTGGCGGTGGTGACGTCGATCGTGTCGGTGACGGTCGTCGCCGCCGCCGTCGCATCGATCGACAGCGCTTCGAGGCCGCCGCCGCTGGTGCTGGCGATCGTTGCCGCCACGCTGCCGGCGTCGATATACGGATCGTCGCTCGGTGCCGAGACGGACACCGTGCCGCTAGCTGCACCGGCGGCAATCGAGATGACAGCGCCGTTGGACAGCGTCACCGTCATCGCAGTCGCCGCTGCATTGCTCAACGTGGCGGTGTAGACAATGCTGCCGCCCTCGGCGACGCTCGGCGTCGCAGTCAGCGACACCGTCGTCGCATCGACATCGTCGATGATCGTCGCCGTGCCGGTGGCACTGGCATTGGCCGTCAGGCCGGCGCTGACCGTGGCGGTCAGCGCAAAGGTCTCGTCGGGCTCGGCGGCGAAGTCGTCAACAGTTGCGACCCGAACCTGCACGCTGGTCTGGCCGGCGGCAATCGTCACGCCGCCCACCGGCACGGCCAGCCAGGCGCTGCCGTCGAAGTATTCGAGCGCGGTGGACGTGTCGGTGCCGACCGTGGCCGACCCGGAGGCCAGCGTCGGGTTGAAGCTCACGTCCGTGGTCGACGGATTGCTCAGCGAGACGGTGAAGACCGCAAAGCCGCCTTCGCCGACCGTCGGCGAGCTGACGGCCAGCGTCGGTGTGTCGTCGTCGGTGATCGAGGTCGTGGCCGCACCGTTGCTGGCGCTGATGACCAGGTTCTCGAAGTTGCCGCCGGCGGCACTGGCGATGGTGACCGTGAAGCTCTCTGCCCCTTCGGCCAGCACGTCCTGCAGCGTGGCGATGTTGAAGGCCGCGCTGCTGGCGCCGGCCGGGATCGTGACCGACGCGACGCCGGTGAAGTCCGTGCCGTCGATGGCGACGCCGGAATAGCTGAGGTTGATCGTGACGGCGGTCTGCGCCGGGCTGGTCAGCGAAACCGTGTACGCCGCGGTGGCGCCCTCGGCCACGCTGGCGTCGCCGGTGATCGACACCGTGGTCGTGTCGAGGGTGTCGGTGACGGTCGTCGTGGCCGGTGTGGTGTTGACCGTGAGCGACTCGAAGTTGCCGCCGCTGGCTGCCGTGATCGTGCGCGAGACGCTGCCCGCGTCGACATACACATCATCACTGGGTGCCGCGATCGAAACGCTGCCGCTCGTCGCGCCGGCTGCAACCGTGATCGTCTCGCCTGTAGACAGCGTGACCGTGACCGCGGTCTGCGCGGCATTGCTCAGCGTGGCGGTGTAGACGATCGAGCCGCCTTCGGCGACGCTGGCCGTGGCGCTCAGGCTGACCGTGGTGGCGTCGATCGTGTCGGTGACGGACGTGTTCGCTGCGGCCGGGTTGATCTGCAGCGATTCGAAGTTGCCACCGGTGGCCGTCGAGATCGTTGCCGAGACGGTCGAGGCATCGACATACGGGTCATCGCCCGGGGCGGCGACCGTGACCGTGCCCGTGGTCGCGCCGGCAGCGATGGTGATCGTCGCACTGTTGCTCAGCGTCACGGTGACCGGCGTCTGCGCCGCGCTGCTCAGCGTGGCGGTGTAGACGATCGAGCCGCCTTCGGCGACGCTTGGCGTCGCGCTGAGCGCGACCGTGGTCACGTCGGCATCGTCGGTGACGGTGGTCGTCACCGGCGCGGTGTTCGGCGTCAGCTGCTCGAAGTTGCCGCCACTGACGCTGGCGATGTTGTTGGCCACGCTGGCGCCGCCGCCGTACACGTTGTCGGGTGCGGTGGCCGTGACGCTGGCGCTCGCAGCGCCCACAGGGATCGTCACCGTCTGGCCGTTGGCCAACAGCACGCTGACATCGCTGCCGGTGACCGGCGCGCCCAGGCTCACCGTGTAGGTGATCGTGCCGCCTTCGGCGACGCTCGGCGTGGCCGTCAGCGTGGCGGTGGTGACGTCGATCGTGTCGGTGACGGTCGTCGACCGCCGCCGTCGCATCGATCGACAGCGCTTCGAGGCCGCCGCCGCTGGTGCTGGCGATCGTTGCCGCCACGCTGCCGGCGTCGATATACGGATCGTCGCTCGGTGCCGAGACGGACACCGTGCCGCTAGCTGGCACCGGCGGCAATCGAGATGACAGCGCCGTTGGACAAGGTCACCGTCATCGCAGTCGCCGCTGCATTGCTCAACGTGGCGGTGTAGACAATGCTGCCGCCCTCGGCGACGCTCGGCGTCGCAGTCAGCGACACCGTCGTCGCATCGACATCGTCGATGATCGTCGCCGTGCCGGTGGCACTGGCATTGGCCGTCAGGCCGGCGCTGACCGTGGCGGTCAGCGCAAAGGTCTCGTCGGGCTCGGCGGCGAAGTCGTCAACAGTTGCGACCCGAACCTGCACGCTGGTCTGGCCGGCGGCAATCGTCACGCCGCCCACCGGCACGGCCAGCCAGGCGCTGCCGTCGAAGTATTCGAGCGCGGTGGACGTGTCGGTGCCGACCGTGGCCGACCCGGAGGCCAGCGTCGGGTTGAAGCTCACGTCCGTGGTCGACGGATTGCTCAGCGAGACGGTGAAGACCGCAAAACCGCCTTCGCCGACCGTCGGCGAGCTGACGGCCAGCGTCGGTGTGTCGTCGTCGGTGATCGAGGTCGTGGCCGCACCGTTGCTGGCGCTGATGACCAGGTTCTCGAAGTTGCCGCCGGCGGCACTGGCGATGGTGACCGTGAAGCTCTCTGCCCCTTCGGCCAGCACGTCCTGCAGCGTGGCGATGTTGAAGGCCGCGCTGCTGGCGCCGGCCGGGATCGTGACCGACGCGACGCCGGTGAAGTCCGTGCCGTCGATGGCGACGCCGGAATAGCTGAGGTTGATCGTGACGGCGGTCTGCGCCGGGCTGGTCAGCGAAACCGTGTACGCCGCGGTGGCGCCCTCGGCCACGCTGGCGTCGCCGGTGATCGACACCGTGGTCGTGTCGAGGGTGTCGGTGACGGTCGTCGTGGCCGGTGTGGTGTTGACCGTGAGCGACTCGAAGTTGCCGCCGCTGGCTGCCGTGATCGTGCGCGAGACGCTGCCCGCGTCGACATACACATCATCACTGGGTGCCGCGATCGAAACGCTGCCGCTCGTCGCGCCGGCTGCAACCGTGATCGTCTCGCCTGTAGACAGCGTGACCGTGACCGCGGTCTGCGCGGCATTGCTCAGCGTGGCGGTGTAGACGATCGAGCCGCCTTCGGCGACGCTGGCCGTGGCGCTCAGGCTGACCGTGGTGGCGTCGATCGTGTCGGTGACGGACGTGTTCGCTGCGGCCGGGTTGATCTGCAGCGATTCGAAGTTGCCACCGGTGGCCGTCGAGATCGTTGCCGAGACGGTCGAGGCATCGACATACGGGTCATCGCCCGGGGCGGCGACCGTGACCGTGCCCGTGGTCGCGCCGGCAGCGATGGTGATCGTCGCACTGTTGCTCAGCGTCACGGTGACCGGCGTCTGCGCCGCGCTGCTCAGCGTGGCGGTGTAGACGATCGAGCCGCCTTCGGCGACGCTTGGCGTCGCGCTGAGCGCGACCGTGGTCACGTCGGCATCGTCGGTGACGGTGGTCGTCACCGGCGCGGTGTTCGGCGTCAGCTGCTCGAAGTTGCCGCCACTGACGCTGGCGATGTTGTTGGCCACGCTGGCGCCGCCGCCGTACACGTTGTCGGGTGCGGTGGCCGTGACGCTGGCGCTCGCAGCGCCCACAGGGATCGTCACCGTCTGGCCGTTGGCCAACAGCACGCTGACATCGCTGCCGGTGACCGGCGCGCCCAGGCTCACCGTGTAGGTGATCGTGCCGCCTTCGGCGACGCTGGCCGTGGCTGTCAGCGTGGCGGTGGTGACGTCGATCGTGTCGGTGACGGTCGTCGCCGCCGCCGTCGCATCGATCGACAGCGCTTCGAGGCCGCCGCCGCTGGTGCTGGCGATCGTTGCCGCCACGCTGCCGGCGTCGATATACGGATCGTCGCTCGGTGCCGAGACGGACACCGTGCCGCTAGCTGCACCGGCGGCAATCGAGATGACAGCGCCGTTGGACAAGGTCACCGTCATCGCAGTCGCCGCTGCATTGCTCAACGTGGCGGTGTAGACAATGCTGCCGCCCTCGGCGACGCTCGGCGTCGCAGTCAGCGACACCGTCGTCGCATCGACATCGTCGATGATCGTCGCCGTGCCGGTGGCACTGGCATTGGCCGTCAGGCCGGCGCTGACCGTGGCGGTCAGCGCAAAGGTCTCGTCGGGCTCGGCGGCGAAGTCGTCAACAGTTGCGACCCGAACCTGCACGCTGGTCTGGCCGGCGGCAATCGTCACGCCGCCCACCGGCACGGCCAGCCAGGCGCTGCCGTCGAAGTATTCGAGCGCGGTGGACGTGTCGGTGCCGACCGTGGCCGACCCGGAGGCCAGCGTCGGGTTGAAGCTCACGTCCGTGGTCGACGGATTGCTCAGCGAGACGGTGAAGACCGCAAAACCGCCTTCGCCGACCGTCGGCGAGCTGACGGCCAGCGTCGGTGTGTCGTCGTCGGTGATCGAGGTCGTGGCCGCACCGTTGCTGGCGCTGATGACCAGGTTCTCGAAGTTGCCGCCGGCGGCACTGGCGATGGTGACCGTGAAGCTCTCTGCCCCTTCGGCCAGCACGTCCTGCAGCGTGGCGATGTTGAAGGCCGCGCTGCTGGCGCCGGCCGGGATCGTGACCGACGCGACGCCGGTGAAGTCCGTGCCGTCGATGGCGACGCCGGAATAGCTGAGGTTGATCGTGACGGCGGTCTGCGCCGGGCTGGTCAGCGAAACCGTGTACGCCGCGGTGGCGCCTTCGGCCACGCTGGCGTCGCCGGTGATCGACACCGTGGTCGTGTCGATGGTGTCGGTGACGGTCGTCGTGGCCGGTGTGGTGTTGACCGTGAGCGACTCGAAGTTGCCGCCGCTGGCGCCGTGATCGTGCGCGAGACGCTGCCCGCGTCGACATACACATCATCACTGGGTGCCGCGATCGACACGCTGCCGCTCGTCGCGCCGGCTGCAACCGTGATCGTCTCGCCTGTAGACAGCGTGACCGTGACCGCGGTCTGCGCGGCATTGCTCAGCGTGGCGGTGTAGACGATCGAGCCGCCTTCGGCGACGCTGGCCGTGGCGCTCAGGCTGACCGTGGTGGCGTCGATCGTGTCGGTGACGGACGTGTTCGCTGCGGCCGGGTTGATCTGCAGCGATTCGAAGTTGCCACCGGTGGCCGTCGAGATCGTTGCCGAGACGGTCGAGGCATCGACATACGGGTCGTCGCCCGGGGCGGCGACCGTGACCGTGCCCGTGGTCGCGCCGGCAGCGATGGTGATCGTCGCACTGTTGCTCAGCGTCACGGTGACCGGCGTCTGCGCCGCGCTGCTCAGCGTGGCGGTGTAGACGATCGAGCCGCCTTCGGCGACGCTTGGCGTCGCGCTGAGCGCGACCGTGGTCACGTCGGCATCGTCGGTGACCGTGGTCGTCACCGGCGCGGTGTTCGGCGTCAGTTGCTCGAAGTTGCCGCCACTGACGCTGGCGATGTTGTTGGCCACGCTGGCGCCGCCGCCGTACACGTTGTCGGGTGCGGTGGCCGTGACGCTGGCGCTCGAAGCGCCCACAGGGATCGTCACCGTCTGGCCGTTGGCCAACGGCACGCTGACATCGCTGCCGGTGACCGGCGCGCCCAGGCTCACCGTGTAGGTGATCGTGCCGCCCTCGACGACGCTCGGCGTGGCCGTCAGCGTGGCGGTGGTGACGTCGATCGTGTCGGTGACGGTTGTGACTGCCGCCGTCGCATCGATCGACAGCGCTTCGAGGCCGCCGCCGCTGGTGCTGGCGATCGTTGCCGCCACGCTGCCGGCGTCGATGTACGGATCGTCGCTCGGTGCGGCCACCGGCGTGCTGCCGCTGGTGGCGCCGGCAGCGATGGTGATGACTGCGCCGTTGGACAGGGTCACCGTCATCGCAGTCGCCGCTGCATTGCTCAACGTGGCGGTGTAGACAATGCTGCCGCCCTCGGCGACGCTCGGCGTCGCAGTCAGCGACACCGTCGTCGCATCGACATCGTCGATGATCGTCGCCGTGCCGGTGGCACTGGCATTGGCCGTCAGGCCGGCGCTGACCGTGGCGGTCAGGGCAAAGGCCTCGTCGGGCTCGGCGGCGAAGTCGTCGATCGTTGCGACCCGAACCTGCACGCTGGTCTGGCCGGCGGCAATCGTCACGCCGCCCACCGGCACGGCCAGCCAGGCGCTGCCGTCGAAGTATTCGAGCGCGGTGGCCGTGTCGGTGCCGACCGTGGCCGACCCGGAGGCCAGCGTCGGGTTGAAGCTCACGTCCGTGGTCGACGGATTGGACAGCGAGACGGTGAAGACCGCAAAGCCGCCTTCGCCGACCGTCGGCGAGCTGACGGCCAGCGTCGGTGTGTCGTCGTCGGTGATCGAGGTCGTGGCCGCACCGTTGGTGCTGCTGATGACCAGGTTCTCGAAGTTGCCGCCGGCGGCGCTGGCGATGGTGACCGTGAAGCTCTCTGCCCCTTCGGCCAGCACGTCCTGCAGCGTGGCGATGTTGAAGGCCGCGCTGCTCGCGCCGGCCGGGATCGTGACCGACGCGACGCCGGTGAAGTCGGTGCCGTCGGTGGCGGTGCCGCTATAGGTCAGGTTGATCGTGACGGCGGTCTGTGCCGGGCTGGTCAGCGAAACCGTGTACGCCGCGGTCGCGCCCTCGGCCACGCTGGCGTCGCCGGTGATCGACACCGTGGTCGTGTCGATGGTGTCGGTGACGGTTGTGACCGCAGGCGTCGCATCGACAACGAGGGATTCGAAACCACCGCCCGCAGTGCCGGCGATCGTTGCCGAGACGCTGCCGGCATCGATGTACGGATCTTCGCCCGGAGCGGCCACCGACACGGCGCCGCTGGCCGCGCCTGCGGCAATCGCGATCGTTGCGCCGTTGGACAGCGTCACCGTCAGTGGCGTGACGGCGGCGTTGCTCAGCGTGGCGGTGTAGACGATCGAGCCGCCTTCGGCGACGCTCGGCGTGGCCGTCAGCGTCAACGTCGTCACGTCAACGCCGTCGATGATCGTCGCGGTGCCGACAGCGCTGGCATTGGCCGTGACACCGGCGGTGACGTTGGCCGTCAGCGTGAAGGTCTCGTCGCCTTCGGCGGCCACGTCGTCGGTGGTGGCCACGCGCACTTGAACGCTGGTGCTGCCAGCTGCGATGGTCACGCCACCCACGGGTACCGGAACCCACACCGTGCCGTCGAAATACTCCAGCGCAGTCGCGGTGTCGGTGCCGACGGCCGCGCTGCCGCTGGCCAATGTCGGGTTGAAGGTGACCGCCGTCGTCGAAGCATTCGACAGCGACACCGTGAAGACGGCCTGGCCGCCTTCGCCGACGGTCGGCGAGCTGACGGCGATGACGGGCCGATCGTCGTCGTTGCCGCCGCTGCCATTGCCGTCATCGAGGATCGTGCCGAGGCCGCTGGCGTCGGCGATGGTGGCGTTGACCGCACCGGACAGCAGCACGTTGAAGGTCTCTGCGCCTTCGTAGGTGCCGTCGTCGAGGATCGCGACCGTGACCGTCTGCGTGGTCACGCCCGGGGCGAACGTCACCGTGCCGCTGGCGGCGCTGTAGTCGGCGCCGGCCGTGGCGCTGCCGTTGGCGGTGGCGAAATTGACCGAGACGGTGGCCGTGGTCGGCTGGTCGAGCGTGATCGTGAAGGTGGCGGTGCCGGCGGCTTCGTTGACCGTCACGTCGTCGATCGTGATCGCGGGGTCGACGATCGGGGCCACGGCGATCGGCGTCACGGCGGGTGCCGACGTGGCGCCGCTGTTGTCGGTGACGGTGAAGGTGACGTTGACGGTGCCGTTGAAATCCAGCGTCGGCACGAAGATCAGCGACGCGGCCTGCGCCGGCGTCAGCGGCGTGTTGACGACGACCGGCGTGATGCCGTCGGCGAGGTAGAGCGTGCCGTTGCCCGGCAGCACGGTGACCTGCACCGAGGCGATCGTGCCGTCGATGTCGGTGCCGGTGAGCGTGACGGCAATCGGCGTGTCTTCGTCACCCGAGGCCGGCGTGACGACCGCAACCGGCGGGTCGTTGACCGGCGTGACGTCAAACGTGATCGTGTTCGGCGCGGCGTCGAACAGGCCGCCGCTGTCCTGCACGCTGAAGGTAAAGCTCGCGTACGGCGCGCCGTTGGCGTCGGCCAGCGGCGCGAAGACGAGGTTGGGCAGGTCCGCAGCGTCGATCAGCTGACCGGCAATGACCGGCGCGCCATTGAGCGCCAGCGTGCCGGCGGCGGGCAGGGTGTCGATGCGCACCGCGGCCAGCGTGTCGCCGGCATCGACATCGGCAAAACCGAAGTCGACGGCGGCAAAGGCGCGGCTGCCGTCTTCGGCGATCGTGTAGCGTGGCATCGGCGCCGGTCGGCGCGTCGTTGGCGCCGGTGACGGTGATCGTCACCGTGGCCGGCGCACTGACAGCGCCGCCGTTGTCGGTGGCGGTGTAGGTGAACGTGACCTGGCGGCTCTGGCCGGCGGCCAGGCTGTCGAAATCGGTGCCGGTGGCAAAGGCGTAGCTGCCGTCGCTGTTGAAGGCCAGCGAGCCATTGCCCGCGCCGACGCCGCTGGCCAGCGTGTAGCCGCTGACCGTGCCATCGACATCGGTGGCCGCGGGCACGTTGGCGTTGAGCGTCGAGTTCTCGCCGGTGCTGCGTGCGTCGTCGAACGCCGCCGGTGGGTCGTTGACGGCGGCGACGCTGATCGTCGTGCCGCCATTGACGGCGGTGATGCCATCGCTGACGCTGTAGGCAAACGTGCCCACGGGCGCGACGCCGTCGTACTCTGTCGGCGGCAGGTAGCGCAGCGTGCTCAGTTCGGCCGCGGTCAACAACGCACCGTTGACCACCGGCGTGCCGTCGGCCAGTTGCACCTGGCCGATCGTCGGCAGGCCGGTGACGGTGATCGTCAGCACGCTGGCGTTGTCGATGTCGCTGGGCAATGCCAGGCCGAGCGCGACGGCGGCGCCTTCTTCGACGGCGTTGATGCTGGTCGATGAGACCACGGGCGCATCGTTGGCGCCATCGACGGTGACAGTGATGCTGGCCGTGGTGCCGTCGTCGGTGGCGACGATGAAAGTCTCGGTGACGCTCTGGCCCTGTGCCAGCGCTTGCACATTCGCCGCCGCGTTGCTCAGCGTGTAGCTCCAGTTGCCGGCGGCATCGATCGAGAACGTGCCATAGCTGCCGGCGCTGCCGGATTGCGCGACGAAGGGCCGCGTGCCGACATCGGGGTCGTTGTTGGTCAAGGCGCCGCTGGCGGTGGCCACCGCGTCTTCGGTCACGTTGCCGATGAACAGTCCGCTGATGGTGGTCGGGTCGTCGGCGCCGACGACGCTGATCGTCAGCGTGGCGGTGGCGCTGCCGCCGCGGCCGTCGTCGATCGTGTAGGTGAAGGTGTCGCTGACGGTCTGGCCGGCATCGAGCGCTTGCGCGGCGGGCGAGGGCACATAGGTGTAGGCGCCCAGGCTGTCGAGCATCAGCGTGCCCCAGGTGCCGACCAGCGGTGCGCTGACGTTGCCGCTGGCCGAAGGCAACACGCCGACGGCCACGCCGATGACGGTCAGCGTATCGCCATCGGCGTCGCGATCCTGCCCGGCGGTGCCCGGCGTGACGTCGCCGCTGCCCGAAGCAGCGTCTTCGCCGACCGACAGCGTGTCGTTGACGGCGATCGGCGCCGAGTTGACGGCATAGGGGCGTTGCGCGGTAGCGGTGGCGCTGTTGCCGGCGGCGTCGGTGGTTGTCACCGAACCATCGATGCGGCGATCGGCATCGGCGAGCACGGCCGCGCCGGGCACGCTGATGGCAAAGCTGTTGCCTGCCTGGACGAGGCCGCTGTAGTTGACGCCGTTGATCGCCAGCGTCACCGTGTCGCCGACCTGCACATCGCCGCCGACCGTGCCGGTGAGGGTGATGTTGGCAGTGGCTTCGTAGCCGTTGACGATGTTGTCTGCCGTGACCGGGTCGATCGCCAGCGTGGCCGCTGGCGGCGTGATGTCGAGCAGGCCGTTGTCGGTGGCCGTGGCGCTGGTGCCACCGGGGCCGGAAACATTGGCGACGGCGGTGTAGGGACCTTCGGCCAGCGGTGCCGGCACGTCGACGGTATACGTGCCATTGGCACGCACCGTGGTGGTGAAGGTCTGCACCGTGCCGTTGGCATCGGTGACGGTCAGCGTGACCGTCGAGCCGGGCGGCAAGTTGCTGGTGCCGACAAGCGTGGGCGTCGTGTCGTTGGTCAGCGCCGGGGCATCGACGGTGACCGTCGGCAGGGGGGCGACGTTGACCGTGAGCGTGGCGCTTGCCGTGCCACCGTTGCCGTCGCTGATCGTGTAGCTGATCGCCACCGGGCCGGTGATGCCGGGCGCGGCGGTGAAGGTCAATGTGCCGTCGGCGTTGACGACGACGCTGCCGAGCGCAGCGGACACGCTGGCATTGGTGACGTTGATCACATCGCCATCGACATCGCGGTCGTTGGCGAGAACGGCCACGGTGACCGGCTGCTGCGCGACGGTACTGGCCGCGTCGTTGACCGCTGTCGGCGGGTCGTTGACCGGCGTGATCTGGATCTGCACCGTGGCCGGTGCCGAGACGCCGCCTTCGTTGTCGGTGACGGTGAAGGTCAGCGACGTGCTGCCGTTCCAGTTGGCGCCCGGGCGGAAGACCAGGTTCGCGGCCTGTGCCGGCGTCAAGGCCTGGCCGACGGCCACCGGCGTCAGCGTGTCGGAGCGCAGCAGCGTGCCGTTGAGCGGCAGCGTGCGCACCGTGACGCTGGCCACCGTGCCGTCGATGTCGCTGCCCGTGAGCGACACGCTGAGCAGGATGTCCTCGCCGCCACTGGCGCTGTCGTCGAAGGCCAGCGGCAGGTCATTGACCGGCGTGACGGCGATCTGCGTGCCGCCATTCGCCGTGTCGACGCCGTTGCTGACGCTGTAGCCGAAGTCTCCGACCGGTGTGCCGGCGATGTAGTCCGCGGGCGGCCGGTAGATCAATCCGGCCAGCTCGCCGGTCGTCAGCACCATGCCGGCGCTGACGGCTGTGCCGTCGGCGGTAAAGATCTGGCCGATGGTCGGCACCGCGGTCGCCGTGATCGTCAGCGCGCCGCTGGACGCGCCAGGGCCGGTGGGCGCTGCCAGGCCCAGGTTCACCGAGCCGCCGGCTTCGACCGCGGCGATGCTCGACGACGCTGCGAGCAGACGCAGCGCGTCGATCGGCGTCGCCGCCGGATCGCTCTGTGTCGCCCGGCCGAATTCGACGGCGCTGCCGTCCAGGCCCGTGCCGATCGTTGCCGGCGTGACCAATTCAACGATGCGATCGATGCGCAAGCCGGGCTGCAAATCACCACTGCCGCCACCGTTCAGACCCGCTGCCGGCGCGTCTTCCGCGGCATTGTTCTCGAGCGCTGCGATGGTGCGCTCGACCGTGGCCTCGGCGACCTTGGGCACGGCCACGTCGCCGCGCGACATCATGACGATCGCGTTCTGCTCGGTGAGGATCTCCGTGCCCTGTGGCACCACCTCGCCGACCGCCAGCGGGCGCCACACGCCATCGGTGCCACGGATGTAGGCCTTGCCCCAGATCTGGACAACTTGGCCGTGGGTCGAGTTTTGGATGGTCGGCATGGGGCGTTTTGAGAGTGGATTCAACAGAGCTCATCGAGGATAGGGGCCTGCGGCTCTACCCGATAAACGCAACTCGCCTGCACCGTGACTCGTATCACCGAATGCCGCGATTCGGCGAGCGAGGGGTCCGCTCATGCGCTGTCGGGCGCGGCCGCAGTCGCCTGCTTCCTCGCTCGAACGGTTTGTCGGTCGGCAGCGCGCCGGCTTGAGGGCGCGTTACCAGTTGTTCACGTCAAGCGTGAAGATGTCGCGAATCGCGTGGCTCAGCGTTCCCTGAGCGCGCCGTCGCGCACCTTGAGCACCGGCTTGAGCAGGTACGACAGCACGCTCTTGTTGCCGGTCAGCACATCGACCTCGGCCGTCATGCCGGGGATGATCGGCAGCTTGTCGGTGAAGCCGGCCTTGGTGGTGCGCACGCGCACCAGGTAGAAGGCGTTGCCCTTCTCGTCGACCACGGTGTCCGGGCTGATGTTCTCGACCCTGGCCTCGAGGCCGCCGTAGATCGAGAAGTCGTAGGCACTGAACTTCACCGTGGCATTCTGCTGCGGGCGGATGAAGGCGATGTCGCGTGGCTGCACCCGCGCTTCGAGCACCAGGGTGTCGTCGAGCGGCACGATCTCGACGATGTCCTTGCCCGGCTGCACGACGCCGCCGACGGTGTTGGCGAGCAGGCGCTGGACTCGGCCGCGCACGGGGCTCTTGATCTGCGACTTGGCCACCTTGTCGGCCAGGCCGACGGCGTTTTCGGTCAGCGCGTTGAGCTTGGCCAGGGTATCGGCCATCTCGACGCGGGCCTCGTTGCGGAAGGTCAGCTCGGCCTCCTGGATCCTGCGCTGCGACTCGCGCATGGCGGCCTGCGCCTGCGCGATCTGCGCCACCGCCTGGCCGACGTCGCCGCGGAACTTGGTGAGCTCGCGTTCGAGCCGCAACACATCGACCTGCGACACGGCACCGGTGGCCAGCAGCGGCCGCGTCTGCGCGAGCTCCTGCTGCGCCAGTTCGAGCCCGCGTTGCGCGGCGGTGCGTTTGGCCTGGGCCTCGCTTTGCTGCTGCTCGCGCTGCGCCATCTGCTGGCGCACGACGGCCAGTTGCGCCTCGAGTTCGTTCATCCTCGCCGCATAGACACGGCGCTCTTCCTCGACGACGCGGCGCTCGTCGCTGTCCGTCGCTTTCGGCGCCTCGAAAGGCTTGCCTTCGGCCAGCGCGCGCAGCCTTGCGGCGCGGGCGCGCAGCGAGATGCCGGTGGCCGCGCTTTCGCGCACGCCGGCAGTGGCGCGGATTTCGTCGACACGCAGCAGCAACTCGCCGGCTTCGACCACGCTCGCCTTCGCGCACCAGGATCTCGGAGACGACGCCGCCGTCGAGTGACTGCACGACCTGCAGTTGCCGTGACGGGATCACCCGCGCGTCGCCGCGCGTGACCTCATCGACATGCGCCAGCGCCGCCCAGACGAGCAACAGTGCGCAGACGATCAATGCGGCGCGCACGATCTTCTGCGCGCGGTGCGTGCGCTGGCGCGAGATCAACGCGTCGGCCTCGAGCTCGAAGCGGCCGCATGCCGGCCTCGGCGGCCTGGGCATCGTCGAGTGGGCTGCCGAGCCAGTGCCGTGTCAGCGGCTCGAGGGCGACGCGGATGCGTTCGAGGCCGCCATGGAGGGTGTTGCCGAGCGCGTTCATGCGGCTTTCGCAATCCGGCCGCTCTGCAGCGCTTCCATGATGCGCTCGCGCGGGCCGTCGGCGACGACACGGCCGTTGTCGATCACGATCACGCGATCGACCATCGACAGCAGCGAGGTGCGGTGCGTCACCAGCAGCACCGTCTTGTTCTGCGCGAACGCCGTCAGGCGCTGCGTGATCTGCGCTTCGGTGGAAAAGTCCATCGCGCTGGTCGGCTCGTCGAGCAGCAGGATCGGTGCGTTGTGCAGCACCGCGCGCGCCAGGCCGACAGCCTGGCGCTGGCCGCCGGACAGCAGTTCGCCGCGCTCGCCGACCGGCATGTCGAAGCCGCTGCGGATGGCGGCTGCACGAACTCGGACAGGCCGGCCACTTCGGCGGCGGCGACGACGGCCGCGTCGTCGGCATGCGGCAGGCCGAAGGCGATGTTGTCGCGCAGCGAGCCGTGGAACAGCAGCACGTCCTGCGACACATAGGCGATGTTGCGGCGCACGTCGGCCGGGTCGAGCTGGCGCAGGTCGATGCCGTCGAGCAGCACCGCGCCGGCTTTCCGTCGGCTGGTACAGGCCCATGACCAGGCGCTGGATCGTCGACTTGCCCGAACCGACGCGGCCGATGAAGGCCACGCGCTCGCCGGCGCATGATGCGGAAGCTCACGCCGTCGAGCGCCGCATCGTCGCGGTTCGGGTAGGCGAAGCGCACGTTGCGCAGCTCGATCTCGCCCTTGCAGTTCGCGGGCGCTGGATGAACGGCGCCGCGCCGTCGTCGGCGCCGGGCCGCTCGACCGGCTGCGCCATCAGCTTGTCCAGCGATTCGAGCGCGGTGCGCGCGCCCTGGTACTGCATCAGCAGGCCGACCACCTGGCCGGCCGGCGCCAGCGCGCGGCCGGCCAGCATGCCGGCGGCGATCAGCGCGCCCATCGTCAGCTCGCGCTCACTGATCAGGTACACGCCGACCAGGATCGTCGTCACGCTGACACAGCTGCGTCAGCCACGCCGTGCCGTAGATCGCGCGCGCCGACAGCGCGCGCATGCGCACGTTGGTGCGCGCGAGGAAGGCGTTGATGCGTTCCCACTTGGCCTGGATCGCGCCTTCGGCGCCCTGGGTCTTGATGGTCTCGATGCCGGTCAGGCTTTCGATCAGCGTCGCGTTGCGCTGCGCCGCAGGCCCGGTAGGTGGTTTCGGACAACTGGTGCAGGCGGTGCTGCAGCACCCAGCCGAGCATCACGATGACCGCAGAACGCCACGACCGCCGGCAGCGCCAGCCACGGCGACAACCAGACCATGACGACCATGAACAGCAGCGGCAAACGGCAGGTCGATCAGCGCGGTGACGGTGCGCGAGGCGATGAAGTCGCGCACCTGCTCGAAGCCGCGCAGGTTGGCTCGCGAACGAGCCCGACCGACTCCGGGCCGGTTGCGCCAGCCGCATGCCGAGCACGCGCTCCATCAGCGTGGCCGACAGCGTGACGTCGATGCGCGCGCTGGCCTCGTCGACGAAGCGGCTGCGCAGGTTGCGCAGCCACAGGTCGGCGCACAGCATCAGCACGATGCCGATGGCCATCGCCCACAGCGTTTCGATCGGCGTTGTTCGGCACCACGCGGTCGTAGACGTTCATCGAGAAGATCGGGAAGGCCAGCGCGAACAGGTTGACCAGCGCTGCCGCCGCAAGCACATCGCGGTAGACGAAGCGCTGGGCCCGGACGGCGCTCCAGAACCAATGGCCGCGCTTTGTTGCGCGGACTTCGCGCGTGCGGCTGTCGAAGCGGAACTGCGGCCGCACGAACAAGCGCGATGCCGGTGAAGCGCTCGGCCAGGTTGGCGCGCGCCAGCCTGACTTCGCCCTGGCCGGTCTCGGGCAGCAGCACCCGTGCGCTGTCGTCGTCGGTCCAGCCGACGCAGCACGCAGGCTCTGGTTGTTGTCCAGCACCAGGATCGCCGGCAGCGCGGCGGGCTCGATGGCGTCGAGCGCCAGGCGCTGCAGCGCGTGTGGCCATGCCGGCCCGCGCCGCCGCACGCTCGGCCAGTTCGAGCGTCAGCCGGCCGCCGACCAGCGGCAGGCCGGCCGGCCAGTGAGGCCCGCGACGCTGCCCTGACCGTGCAAACGGCACACTTCGACCAGGCAGTCGAGCAGCGGGTCGGGGTGGATCAGGTCTTCGCGCAGCCGGGTCGGCTGCACGGGCAAATCGGTTTTCATCGCATGTTGTCGTTGGCCAACGCTCTCGGAAGGCGCACGACGTTGGCGGGCACTAGCCTATATCGGCACAGTGAAAACCGAACTGATCCCGGCGTCGATCAGCGAAGAAAAACTGCAAGGTTTCACGCACAGTGCGAAAAGCGATCTGCTCCCAGGGCACCTCGTCTTCGCGAAACAGCCTGGCTTCGAGCGTTTCGCTGCCCGGATCGAGTTCGGGCGAGGTCATCGTCGCCCGATAGAACAGATGCACCTGGCCGACGCGAACGACATTGAGCAGCGTGAACAGCGGCCCGAGTTCGATCTGCGCACCGGCTTCCTCGACTGTTTCGCGCAGCGCGCCCTCGGCCGTGGTTTCGCCGAGTTCGAGAAACCCCGCCGGCAGCGTCCACAGCCCGTAACGCGGCTCGATGGCGCGCTTGCACAGCAACACCTGCTCGCCCCACACCGGCACCGTACCGACGACGTTGAGCGGGTTTTCGTAGTGGATCGTCGCGCAGGCCGGGCAGACCGCACGCTCGCGGTTGTCGTCGGCCGGGATGCTGTACGCCACGGCCGTGCCGCAGGCACGGCAGAACCCGATGGGCTGCCTCGAAGACAGGAGCATGACAACGAGTTTAGCGGTGGCAAGATCGGGGGTATGCGCCTCTACAACTACTTTCGATCGTCCGCGTCGTACCGCGTGCGCATTGCGCTGGCCTTGAAGGGGCTGGACTTCGAGTACATGGCGGTGCATCTGTCGAAGAACGAGCAGTTCAACGAGTCCTATTCGGCCGTGTCGGCGACGCGGCTGGTGCCGACGCTGGTCGATGGCGAGCAGACGTTCACGCAGTCGCTGGCGATCGTCGAGTACCTCGACGAGACCCATCCCGAGCCGCCGCTGTTGCCGCGGTGATGCGCGCGGGCCGGGCGCGGGTGCGTGCGCTGGCCTATGACATCGCCTGCGAAATCCACCCGCTGAACAACCTGCGCGTGCTGCGCTACCTGGTCAAGGACTTGAAGCTGAGCGACGACGACAAGAACCGCTGGTACCGGCATTGGGTCGAGACCGGGCTGGAGACGGTGGAGCGGCAGTTGAACGATTCGCGCAGCGGACAGCTTCTGCCACGGCGATGCGCCGACGCTGGCCGATATCACGCTCGTGCCGCAGATCTTCAACGCCCAGCGCTTCAACTGCCGGCTCGACCATGTGCCGGCCGTGATGCGCGTCTTCGAGAACTGCATGAAGCTGCCGGCGTTCGATCAGACGCAGCCGTCGAAATGCCCGGATGCTGAATGACCGGCTGCTGCCCGAGTGGCAAGTCGATGCGCGCATCGGTGCGCTGATGACGACACGCGACGGCGGCGTCAGCGCGCCGCCGTTCGACAGCCTGAACCTCGGCCGCTCGGCGGGTGACGAGGGCGCTGCGGTCGACGAAAACCGGCGCCGCTTCGCGGCCGCGCTCGGCGCGCCGACGCGCTACCTGTCGCAGGTCCACAGCAGCCGTGTCGTGCGCCTGACACACGCCGATCGCGGCTCACACGAGGCCGATGCCGCCATCACCACCGAGCCCGGCCTGGCCTGCACGGTGATGGTGGCGGACTGCCTGCCGGTGCTGTTTGCGGCGCCGCGTGGCGTCGGTGCGGCGCACGCCGGATGGCGTGGCCTGGCGGCGGGTGTGCTCGAAGCCACGGTGCAGGCACTGTGTGACGCCGCGGGCTGTGCGCCCGTGGCGCTCAGCGCGTGGCTGGGTCCCTGCATCGGGCCCGCGGCAGTTCGAAGTCGGAGCCGATGTGCTCGACGCCTTCGGCCCGGCGGCGGCCGGTCACTTCGTTGCGCGGCCGCGCGCGGACGGGTCGCCGCGCTGGCTGGCCGACCTGCCGGGGCTGGCGCGCGATCGTTTGCAGGCATCGGGTGTGGCCCGGATCAGCGGCGGCACCTGGTGCACCGTTCGAAGACCGGTCACGGTTCTTTTCGTTCCGGCGCGACGCGTCACCGGCCGCATGGCCGCTGCCGTCTTGCTCCGTGCCTGATGCCTTCGGCCTGGCGCGCCTTGCGCCGTGCCGGCGTGGCCAGGATGTAGAGCACGATCGACAGCGGGAGCACGCCCCAGACGAGGACGGTGAACAGCGCGCCGAGCAGCGTGCCCTGCGGCGAGAAAACCTCGGCCAGCGCCATCAACAGCACGACGTAGATCCAGGCGAGGGCGACGAGATAGAGCATGTTATTTGGTCGGCGTTAGGCAAAGGCGCGTATGGCCGAAGCGGCCGATCGCGTCATAGTCGAGTCAGCGGGTTGTGCGATTGTTCACGACCGACACCACAAACAACAGGAGATTGAACCAATGCCCCGAGTTTCGACTTCACCGTGGGGCAGCGGTGACCCGCAGGCCTTCGGCAAAGCCATGGGCGAGATGCTGGAGGTCGAGGCCGGGCTGACGCTGCCGCTGCCGACGCCTTGGGCGCGCTGCAGGCCGAATACATGAAGGAGGCCACCGCGCTGTGGAACGGCGCGGTCGAACGCCTGACCGGCCAGGCCAACGGCCAAGCGGCCGGGGAGCAGCCGAAACTCGGCGACCGCCGCTTCGCTGCCAACGACTGGTCGGCCAACCCGAGCGCTGCCCTGGCGGCGCAGACCTATCTGCTCAATGCCCGCACGCTGATGCAGATGGCCGATGCCGTCGAGGGCGACGCCAAGACCAAGGCGCGCATGCGCTTTGCGGTGCAGCAGTGGATCGACGCCGCCAGCCCGAGCAACTACCTGGCGCTTCAACCCCGAGGCACAGCGCAAGGCGGTTGGAGATCCAAGGGCGAGAGCATCGCCCAGGGCCTGGAGCATCTGCTGGACGACATGCAGCAGGGCCACGTCTCGCAGACCGACGAGAGCGATGTTCGAGGTCGGCCGCAACGTCGCCACGAGCGAAGGCGCAGTGGTGTTCGAGAACGAGCTGTTCCAGCTGATCGAATACAAGCCGCTGACGGCCAAGGTGCACGAGCGGCCGCTGCTGTTCGTGCCGCCGTGCATCAACAAGTACTACATCCTCGACCTGCAGCCCGACAACTCGCTGATCCGCTACGCGGTCAGCCAGGGGCATCGCACCTTCGTCGTCAGCTGGCGCAACCCCGACGAGAGCATCGCCGGCAAGACCTGGGACGACTACATCGAAGACGCGGCCATTTGCGCCATCCACGAGGTGCAGGCCATCAGCGGCCAGGCGACAGATCGATACGCTGGGCTTCTGCGTCGGCGGCACGATCCTGGCGACGGCGCTGGCCGTGCTGGCGGCGCGCGGCGAGCAGCCGGCGGCGAGCGTGACACTGCTGACGACGCTGCTCGACTTCTCGAACACCGGCGTGCTCGACCTGTTCATCGACGAGCCTGCGGTGCAGCTGCGCGAAATGACGCATCGGCGCCGAAGGCGCCGCACGGCCCCGGCCTGCTCAAGGGCAAGGAGCTGGCGACGACCTTCAGCTTCCTGCGCCCGAACGACCTGGTCTGGAACTACGTCGTCAGCAACTACCTGAAGGGCGACAAGCCGCCGCCGTTCGACCTGCTGTACTGGAACGGCGACTGGACCAACCTGCCCGGCCCGATGTTCTGCTGGTACCTGCGCAACACCTACCTGGAGAACAAGTCTGCGCAAGGCCGGGCAGGCTCGACGGTGTGCGGCGAGAAGAGTCGACCTGGGCAAGATCAAGGCGCCGCTGTTCATCTATGGCTCGCGCGAAGACCACATCGTGCCCTGGGACGCGGCGTTCGAGAGCACCCAGATCCTGAAAGGCAAGGTCCGCTTCGTGCTCGGCGCGTCGGGCCACATCGCCGGCGTGATCAACCCGCCGGCGGCGAAGAAGCGCAGCCACTGGGTCGATGGCAAGCTGGGCGGCAGCGCGCAGCAATGGTTGGCGAGCGCCAAGGAAGTGCCCGGCAGCTGGTGGACCGACTGGGCGGCCTGGCTGAAGCCTCACGGCGGCAAGATGATCGCCGCGCCGAAGGCGTACGGCAATCGCGAAGCACAAGGCGATCGAACCCGCGCCTGGCCGCTACGTGAAGGCAAAAGCCTGATTCATTCAAGGAGAGCACACATGACCACAGACATCGTCATCGTCGCCGCCGCCCGCACCGCCGTCGGCAAGTTCGGCGGCACGCTGGCCAAGACGCCCGCGGCCGACCTCGGCGCGGCCGTGATTCAGGAATTGCTCAAGCGCGCCAAGCTGAACGGCGAGCAGATCGGCGAGGTCATCCTCGGCCAGGTGCTGACCGCCGGCGTGGGCCAGAACCCGGCGCGCCAGGCGGTCATCAAGTCCGGCCTGCCGAAGGCGGTGCCGGCGATGACCATCAACAAGGTCTGCGGCTCGGGCCTGAAGGCGGTGATGCTCGGCGCGCAGGCGATTCGCGACGGCGACAGCGAGATCATCATCGCCGGCGGCCAGGAAAACATGAGCATGAGCGCCGCACGTGCTGCCGGGCTCGCGCGACGGCCAGCGCATGGGCGACTGGAAGATGGTCGACACGATGATCGTCGACGGCCTGTGGGACGTCTACAACCAGTACCACATGGGCATCACCGCCGAGAACGTGGCCAAGCAATACGGCATCTCGCGCGAGGCGCAGGACGCGTTGGCGCTCGCCTCGCAGCAGAAGGCCGCGGCGGCGCAGGACGCCGGCAAGTTCAAGGACGAGATCGTGCCGTTCACGATTGCGCAGAGGAAGGGTGACCCGATCGTCTTCGCGGCCGACGAGTTCATCAACCGCAAGACCACGGCCGAGGTGCTCGCCGGCCTGCGGCCGGCCTTCGACAAGGCCGGCAGCGTCACCGCAGGCAACGCCTCGGGCCTCAACGACGGCGCGGCGGCCGTGGTGGTGATGACCGCGAAGAAGGCCGAGCAGCTCGGCCTGAAGCCGCTGGCGCGCATTGCCAGCTACGCCAGCGCGGGGCTCGATCCGGCGACCATGGGCATGGGCCCGGTGCCGGCGTCGCAGCCGTGCGCTGGAGCGCGCCGGCTGGAAGCCGGCCGATCTGGACCTGCTCGAGATCAACGAGGCCTTTGCCGCGCAGGCCTGCGCGGTGCACAAGGAGATGGGCTGGGACACTGGCAAGGTCAACGTCAACGGCGGCGCGATCGCCATCGGCCACCCGATCGGCGCCTCGGGCTGCCGCATCCTCGTCACGCTGCTGCACGAGATGCAGCGACGCAACGCCAAGAAAGGGATTGCGTCCCTGTGCATCGGCGGCGGCATGGGTGTTGCGCTGACGGTCGAACGATAGTCAATACAACAGGAGATTGACATGGCACAGAAAGTTGCATACGTCACCGGCGGCATGGGTGGCATCGGCACGGCGATCTGCCAGCGGCTGCACAAGGAAGGCTTCAAGGTCATCGCCGGCTGCGGCCCGAGCCGCGACCATGCCAAGTGGCTGGGCGAGCAGAAGGCGCAGGGCTACACCTTCTACGCCTCGGTCGGCAACGTCGCCGACTGGCAGAGCACGGTCGACGCCTTCACCAAGTCGGTGGCCGAACATGGCGCGATCGACGTCCTGGTCAACAACGCCGGCATCACGCGCGACCGCATGTTCCTGAAGATGTCGCCCGAAGACTGGAAGGCGGTCATCGACACCAACCTGAACAGCATGTTCAACGTCACCAAGCAGGTGGTGCCGGGCATGGTCGAGAAGGGCTGGGGCCGCATCATCCAGATCTCGTCGGTCAACGGCGAGAAGGGCCAGGCCGGGCAGACCAACTACTCGGCGGCCAAGGCCGGCATGCACGGCTTCACGATGGCGCTGGCGCAGG
Organism: uncultured beta proteobacterium; assembly: GCA_963706685.1. Classification (GTDB taxonomy): domain Bacteria; phylum Pseudomonadota; class Gammaproteobacteria; order Burkholderiales; family Burkholderiaceae_C; genus CADEEN01. Next base: position 262,363 of record CAVPMY010000005.1, on the reverse strand, counting down.
AAGTGGCGGCCAAGGGCGTGACGGTCAACACGGTCAGTCCGGGCTACATCGGCACCGACATGGTCCGTGCGATCAAGCCCGAAGTGCTGGAGAAGATCGTCGCCACGATCCCGGTCAAGCGCCTGGGCACGCCCGAAGAGATCGGCTCGATCGTGGCCTGGCTGGCCGGCGAGGACTCGGGCTTCACGACCGGCGCCGACTTTTCCTGCAACGGCGGTCTGCACATGGGGTGAACTGGCGCGCTCAGCCGTTCGCGTGAACTGACGGCGCCGCCTGGCGCCGGCGGTTCAGGCCTGCTTTGCGGGTTCGGTGGTCAGCGCGACGATCACCGGGGCGATGGCGGCATCGACCTTGGCCCTTGCCGTGGCCAGCCGAGGCAGCACGTGCGGCGGGTCGCCGAAGGCCTGTTCCAGCCCTCGCGCCGCATCGGCCAGTGGTGCCGCGCCGATGGTTGCGGCAATGCTCTTCAGATCGTGCGCCAGGCGCTGGGCCTGCTCGGCGTCGCCCGCGGCAAGCGCCCGGTCGTGGCTGTTGGACCAATCGGTGATGAAGACGCTGGCGTGCTGCAGCACACGGTCATACATGAGGCGATCGCCGCCCATGCGGGCCAGGGCCGCGCCGCTGTCGAGCGCCTCCACGCGCTGCGGCGGCTCGGGCGGTGAGCGCAGCGCGGCGCCCATCGCCGACGGGCGCACTGTCGCCAGCGCTGTCAACAACGTGGCCTTGGACACCGGCTTGGTCAGGTGTGCGTCGCAGCCGGCGGCCAGGCTGGCCTGCGTGTCGGCGGCAAAGGCGTGCGCGCTGAGCGCATGGATCGGCACCCGTGGTCGCCTGGTCTCGGCCTCGAGTTGGCGGATGGCGCGTGTGGCCGCATGGCCATCCATGCCGGGCATCTGCACGTCCATGAACACGACGTCATAGTGCGTTCGCCGCCAATGCTCGACCGCGCTCTGTCCATTGGACGCGATGTCGATCGTGCACCCGGTATCGGCCAGCATCGACTCGAACAGATAGACGTTGACCTCGTTGTCCTCGGCCAGCAGCACGTGCAGCGGTGTGCCGTTGTCGCGGACCGGGTCGACGGCCGTCGTGGTTGCGGCCGCGCCCGCCAGGGTCGGCAGCTCGGCAGCCGGCAGCGGCAGCCGCAGCACGAAGGTGGTGCCGCTGCCCGGCACGCTGCTGACGCTGATCGTGCCCTGCATCAGTTCGACCAGGCTGCGCGTGATCGACAGGCCCAGGCCGGTGCCGCCAAAGGCCCGCGTGACGCTGCCATCGGCCTGCGTGAACGGCTCGAAGATCGACTCGAGCTTGCTCGGTGCGATGCCGATGCCGGTGTCGGTGACCGCGAAGCACAGCATGTCGCCGGCTTCGCGTGTCACGCTGAGCGTGACACTGCCGGCCGGCGTGAACTTGATGGCGTTGCCGAGCAGGTTGGTCAGGGCCTGCGACAGCCGCGTGACATCGCCGTTGACCACGGGCGGCACGTCGCTGGCCATGTCGAGGGCCAGTGCCAATCCTTTTTCCCGGGCGCGCGGCGTCAACAGGGCAATGCGCTCGTCGAGCACCGCGCGCAGCCGCAGCGGCGCATGGTGCAGCTCCAGGCGGCCGGCCTCGATCTTCGACAGGTCGAGCAGATCGTTGATCAGCTCGAACAACGATTGCCCGGAGCTGCGAAAGACCTCGACATGACGGCGCTGCTCGGCTGTCAGCTCGGTCTCGGCGAGCAATTCGGCAATGCCGAGCAGCGCGTTCATCGGCGTGCGGATTTCGTGGCTGACATTGGCCAGGAACTCGCTTTTGGCGCGGCTGGCCTCTGCTGCCAGCGCGCGCTCATAGGCCAGGCGGCGCTGCGTCGCTGCCATCGACCACTGGTGGGCCAGCAAGGCGAGCACGAGACCGGCCAGCAGCACCGCGAAGGCCGGTGCCCACTCGGTCTGCGCGTGGGCCCAGTAGACCCAGGCCCAGCCCGCAGCCGCCACGGCTGCAGCACCCAGCATTGCGGCCAGTGCATCGCGTGCCAGATGCGGCCGCTGGCGGCGCCAGGTCAGCAGGGCCGGAATCCATGCCAGCGCGATCAGCATCACTGTGCTGCGCCAAGATGCCGGCGCCAGGATCTTGCCGTCGCGCAAGGCGGCGTAGGTCTGGGCCAGCAGCGCCGTGCCGCTGACCTGGCCGCCGGGCACCAGCACCGCGTCGCCCAGCAGTGCACTGCTGCCGATGAAGACGACACGGCCGCGCACTGCACGCTCGAGCGCCGGGTCGATCTGATCGCTCAAGGCCACACGGGCCAGCTCGGCGAAAGACAACACCGGCGTCGTGCGCCCGGCCACGGGCACCGGCACGGTCATGCGCCCCAGCGCGTCCACGGGCCAGTTGGCTGGCGTGCCCGGCGGCGCTGTCGCCTGCCACAGCGCCAGCGGCAAGGACGGCCAGCGCTGGCCCGCACTTTCGTGCCACAACGAGACACGGCGCAGGCGGCCGTCGGTGTCGAGCGGGCTGGTGATGACGCCGATGCGTGGCATCGTGTCTGGCGCCGGCCAGACGCTCTTCGATGGCCAGGCCAGTTCGGGCCAGGGTTGCGCCGGCAGGGCGTTGCCTTCGAGCGGTTGCGCGGCGGCCAGTGGGTGGTCCGCAGCGCGGGACGACGCGCCGTAGACAGCCGGCCCGCGCAGACCGGCTGCGGCCAGCACCACCGGCGCGCCATCGCGGGCCAGCGTGCGCGCCAGGGCACGGTCGCCATTGCCGGGTTCGGACAACAACAGATCGATGGCGATCGCCCGCGCACCGGCGTCGCGCAGCGTTTCGACGGCCAATGCGTAGACGTCGCGCGGGTAGGGCCAAGCGCCCAGACGGGGCTGCAGCGCGCGCAATGAGGCGTCGTCGATGTCGATGACGAGCACGCCGTCGACCTGCCGGCGCTCGGCCGCCCAGCGCGACTGCGCATCGAGGAACGGTCGCGAGAGCAAATCGGCGAGCGGCAGCGCCATCATCACCAGACCGGCCAACAACGCGCCGGCGGGAATCCACCACAGCGAAACAGTGCGTTGGCGCTGGCGGCGTTCTTGGAGGGTGCTCACAGCAACAACAACAACGCTGGAACGATCAGCCACCACCATGGCGACGCCGGCACTTCGATCTGCTGAGCCTGTCCGTAGGGGCCGGCAAACCCGTCGGCGTCGATGGTCTTGACGCGCAGGAAGTAGGTGCCGGACGGTGGGTCGCGAAGCAGCAGTTGCGGCGCGGACACCGTCTGCTCGCTGACGATCTGCGCAAAGGCAGCGTCGCGCGCCACCTGAACCTGCCAACGCGCGCCCGGCGACGCACCTGGCGGCCAGCGCAGCAGCAACCCGTCATCGTGCTGTTGCGGCTCGGCTGGTGGCGGCGCTGCGGGCGGCTCGATGCGGGTGAAGCTTTGCGCATCGCTGAACGGCCCCTGGTCGCCATCGGCGAGGATGCTGGCGACGCGCCAATGGTGCGTGCCCAGCGGCAGCGCGATGCGCGCTTCGGTGGCGTCGAGGTCGCTGCGGTCGACGCGTGGCTGGGCAAAGTCGAGGGTGTCGGCGACTTGCAGGCGCACGCGCGGGGCCGCGGCATTGCGCGTCCAGGCCAAGCGCACCGTCTCGTCGATGGTCTTGGCGTTGGCCGCGGGCGTGGCGATGAACGGCGGCTCGGGTCGCGCCTTGAGCACGAAGGCGGCGCGGGTGTCGAGGCCTTCCATGCCGTCGGCATCGATCGCGCGCACGCGCAGCTCGTAGCGGCCGTCGGGGATGTCTTCGCTCCAGCGTGCCGGCGCGGCGTCGAACACGCCATCGAGGACCAGGCGGGGTGGGTCTTCGGCAGTGAACACCTGCGCCCGCACGCGCGGGCTGTCCGGACTTTGCCAGGACAGGCGCAGCGGCATGCGCTCGACGCGCTCGGGCAGACCCGTCAATGCGGGCGCGCTCGGCAAGGCGCGCGGCGGGGTCATGCCGGTGGCGCTCGCCATCGCGCCAAAGCCTGCGGCGACCAGCGATTCGGCGCCGGCCGCATTGCGCACGGTACTGCGTGCGCCGACCCGGCCTTCGAGCACTTCGAGCCGCGTCGCCGCCGCGTCGGTCGCGGTGCGGAATTCGGTGCCGCGCACGCCCAAGTTGGTTTGCGGCGTGCGGATCTCGTAGCGCGACGGTGCGCTGGTGCCGTCGGCCGGCGGCACCTCCGAGTCGGCGCTGCCGCGCTGCAGGCGCAAAGTGGTGGCGGCGCCGGCGCGCGACTGCGCCAAGCGCTCGATCTTGAGCTCGCTGTCGGGGCGCACCAGCACCCGCGCCCCATCGACAAAACGCAGCGTCGCCGACGATTGGGCACCGGTGCGCACCACATCGCCCGCGGCCACGTTTTCGCCGCCGGCCAGCGGCACGGCGGTTTCGGTGGAGGCCCGGACGACCGTGACGTCGCCATAGGCATGGACCACATCGGCGACTGACGGCTGCTCGCGCAGCAGGTGGGCGGGGATGCGGATCAGGCTGCCCGGCCGCAGGCGTTTCGGGTCGGCGATGTTGTTGGCCAGCGCCACCGGCTGCCAATCGACGCCTTCACGCAGCAACCCATACAGCGTGTCGCCGGGCTGCACGCGGTAGTCGACGATGGCGGCGCCGCCGCGCAGCGCGGCTGCCACCCTGTCTTGCGACCAGGCCGGCGCGGCGCTTGCCGCCACAGCTGCCGCCAGCGCCACCTTGAGCATGAAATTGCAGGGCAAACACGGCCTCCCGCCTGATGTCGCACCGATTATGGCGTTGCCCAGGCGGGCATCGTGAAGCGGCTTTCAAACAAGTTAGGGTCATCGAAGTGGCGCCGCCCGACAAAGGCGGTGGCATGGTGGCCCCATTGGCGCATCGCCCCAGCGCTGGCAATGCCCATCGGCCAGAACAGGAATCTCTCGCCGCGCTCGGTGCCGCGCACCAGGCCATCGCTCGCGTAGAGGCTGCGCGAGCCGCCGCCGGGCAGGGGCAGCGTACGCAGATCACTTTCCGGCCGCAGCGCATAGCGCGCGCCTGCGCTGCCGCCATCGCGCGCCAGACCGGTCACATAGTGCGTTCGCGTGGCGATGCGCACGACCAGGCGCTCGTCCGTGCCGGCAGCCTTGCCTTGGCTCTGGCGAATAGCCGGCAGTGCGCCGGCCACGAAGGCCCACTCCTCGTGCGTGGGCGCGCCGTCGCGCAGCGCCACGCCCGCGGCGGGAAAGAACAGGTGGTAGCAGCCGCAGGCATGGATCGTGTCGAGCATCAGCGGTCTGCCGTCGGGGGCAAAGGTGATGCGCACGATCACGCCGTCGAGCGCCCCGCCCAGCAGGTCGAAACGGCCGCTCCTGGGCCGCTCGGGAAACCACAGCGTGTACACCGCCTGGCGCAGCCAGCGCCCCGCGTAGAGGGTCTGGCTGTCGCGTCGGTAGACGATGGGCCGCGCCGTGTCTATAGACGGTGCCTCGGCGCCGGTGGTCCACGTCGGCACGCCGAAGCGATCGAACGGCGCCAGTGCCGCGTCGTGCAGCTCGATTTCGAACACCGGCGCGTCGCGATCGCCTGCCGGCGGCACGAAGCGTTGTCGCGGCGGCGGCCGTTCAGTCCAGCGGGCCACGTCCAGCGTGTGCTGCTGCTGCCAAGACTGCACGCCGGCGAAGAACGGCCAGCGCAGCAGCGCATAGGCGCCGAGCACGCGCAGGGGGGTTGCGTAGCGGTCGGGGACGTGCGCACGTTCGAGCACGGCACGCTGCTGGGCGGAATCGCCCAACACCTGCTGCGTCATCGCCTCGCGACAGCGCTGGCTGCGCGCGCCCGCGGCCGCGGCGTCGACGGAGTCGTCGATCGGGAACGCAGCGGCGGGCAGGTTGGCGGTCTCGGCGTCGCGCGCGTCGCGGTCGAGCGCCGCGGCACGCTCGAGCCACTGCGGCAGCGGCATGCTGTCGCGCGTCGCCACGGCCAGGCGGTCAACGCGCAGGAAGGCGAAGCCCGGCACGCGCTCGTCCTGCGCATCGCGCACGCCCGCCGCATCGACCGCCGCGTCGAGTTGCACGAACCATGTACTGCAGCCGTCGCCTGCACTTGCGGCGCGCGGCAGCGGGGCGATCGTCGTGCACGCGCCGGCAGCCAGCGTGCAGGCCAGCCAAGCCAGCGCGCGCAGCAGCATCGGTCTCACGCCGCCGTGCGGATCACCGAGATGTGCTCGGTGCCGCTCTCCGGCAGCCACACCTCGCCGGGGCGGCCGAGGATCTGGCGGACGCTGGCCGCCGCGCGCGGGAAGCCGAAGCGCTCGAAGCTTTCGCTGCCCGGATCGAAGCGCAACATCGCGTTGCCGCCGAAATCGCTGACCCAGACCTTGTCGCGTTCGTCGACGTAGACCGCGTAAGCGCGCGGTGCGTCGCCCGGCAGCTTCCACGTGCTCCAGCTGCCGCTGCGCCGGGTCGTGCATCGACAGGTTGCCGCTGTTCCATTCGCTGACCCAGATGCGGCCGCGGCTGTCGCTCCAGACGCGGCGCGCGCCCTGCTGCTTCGTCGGTGGCTCGACCACGGTCGAGTCGCCGCTGCGCCGGTCGATGCGCGCAATGAACGAGCCGGCCAGCGAACACCACCAGACCTCGCCCGCCGGCGTGGCGCAGATGCCGTACGGGCCGCGCCCGCGCGGCGCCGCCTTCACGGTCACGACTGGCCGCTCTTCGTCGCAAGCTTGCCGACGAAGCCGCTCTGCCCGGTGAACCACAGGTCGCCGTCGCCATCGAAGGCGCAGGTGTTCAGGTTGGCGTAGGGCGTGCCTTCGGGCAGCGCGAAGACACGCACCGCGCGATCGGGCCAGCCGACGCGCACGATCGCGTTCTGGCCGCTGTCGGTGATCCAGGCCGCCCGGTCGGGCCCCTGGATCACGCCGTGCGGCGACGAGCCGGCGCCGAGCGCGACCAGTTCGACGCCGCCGGTCTGCGGATCGAACCAGCCGAGGTGCCCGCTGCGCTGCGCCGTGAACCACACGCCGCCGTCGGGCGCCGGCGCCAGGTCGTGGATGCCGGTGCGCGCGCGCGTGTCCAGCGGCCACGATTGCATCGCGCGGCGGACTGCGCCTGCGCCCGAGGCAGCAGCGCCACGCCGAGCGCGCCTGTCGTCTGCATGATCAGCGTCGCCAGCGCATGGCGTCGAGACGGATCGAAGGTCATCGCAAGCTCCTGACACGAACGGCGCGAATCATTGTGCGCGCATGGCCGATACTGCGCACACAGGAGGGCATCTTCATGGGCCGTGTCACGGCGCCCGATCTCGAGCCGCTGATGCGCCTGGCTGTCGAGGTCGGCGAGATCATTTCGCTGGGCGCCGTACCGACCGGCGAGCGCCGCGTGGTGGCCATCACCGGCGGTACGTTCGACAACGACGCCGGCTGGCGCGGTCGGGTGCTGCCCGGCGGCGCGGACTGGCAACTGTTGCGCAGTGATGGCGTGCTCGAAGTCGATGCACGCTATGTGCTGCAGGACACGACGGGCGCGCACGTACAGGTCATCAGCCGGGGCCTGCGCCACGGTCCGCCGCAAGTGATTGCGGCACTGGCGCGCGGTGAGACCGTGGAGCGCTCGCAGTACTACTTCCGCACGGCGATGCGATTCGAGACGGCTGCCGGCGAGTTGCAGCACCTCAATCGCCTCGTCGCCGTCGGCCTGGGTGCACGCGAAGCGCGGCGCGTGCGCCTGGACGTATGGGCCGTGGCCTGATGACCGGCGACCTCGGCTTCACCTGGCGGCGGCGCAAGAACGGCGAGGTCGAGATCCTGCATCGCGGCAAACTGGCATCAACGCTGCGCGGCCACGACGCCGCGGACTTTCTTGCCGAAGCCGGTGGCAGCGAGCTGATCGAGCTGCAGCCGCTGATGGCGCGCATCACCGGCAACTACAAGCACGGCAACGAGCGTACGGCAGCCAAACATCCGCGCAACAAGCGCTGAGTCATGACGGCGTGACGCGTTGACTCGAGTGCGGATTCGTTGCCTGCCGCGGGCCCCGTTCATGCCGGTGCGGCGGGCTGCGCGGCATGTTCCGGATCGAGCAGCAGGTGCGAGATCGAATTGGCGTAGTAGCGCAGCAGCGGCGCCTCGTCGGCGCGCGCGCAGTACAGGCCATCGGCCACATCGACCAGATGGCGTTGCGTGAGCATGCGCAAGCCCGCACTGACCGCATAGTCCCAATCGCCGCGCGGCAGGTACAGGCGCGCGTTGCGGTCTGTCCAACTGCCGCACCAATTCGGCCACGGCCGACTTCAGCGCCAGTTCGTCGATCGGTTGCCCGCCCTGGGCCAGCAGCACGGTAGCCACGAGGGGCACCGGCAGCACGGGAATCAATTGACCGACCTGCTGCCATCAAGTGACGACCCAATGCAGCGACTTCGGCCTGACGCTGTTCTCGCGGCAGATGGTCGAAATCGATGCCGCGCGCGGATGCCCAGGCGCGCACCGACACCGGCGTGCCGAAGTTGACGCAGGCATAGCCGAAGCGATGCCAGCGGCTGCGCAGCAGCAAGCCGCACTGGCTGCCGACGAAACGCGAGCGTGCGCAACGCGGCGCCGAGGCCGGCCGGTCGGCGTCGCGGCATCGACGGCGAGCAGCTGCGTGCGGTCTTCGAGCACGCGGTCGTAGTTGAGGCCGAGCGGCACGAAGACCAGATCGCGTTCGCCATGGGCTGTGAAAGCCGCGCAGCATGTAGTCGAGCACGCCGAGCGCGGCTCGCGCAGCAGGCCGTCGCGGCGTCAGGCCGCCTTCGGGATACACCGCCTGGGTCACGCCGGCCTCGGTGGCCATCGCGACGTAGCGCTCGAGCACGCGGCGGTAGAGCTCGTCCTTGGCGAATTGCGGCGCACGAAGTAGGCGCCCATGGAGCGGATCAGCTGCTGCAGCGGCCAGATGCGCGCCCATTCGCCGACCGCATAGGACAGCGCCGCCTGGTCGGCGGCGAGGTAGGCGGCGAGGACGTAGTCCATGTTGCTGCGGTGGTTCATCACGAACACCACCGTGGCCTGCTCCGGCGATGCGCGTCGAGGCCGGCGTCGTCGGTATAGCCGATGCGCACGCGGTACAGCGAACTGCGACACCTTCTTGCCGATCCAGTAGCCGATGCGGAAGTAGACGTAGGCGTTGAACGCCGGCACGATCTCGCGCGCGTAGCGCTGCACCTGGTCCAGCGCCACCTCGCGCGGCATGCCGCGTGCGTCGGCGAAGGCCTGCTGCCGCCTGCTGCACCTTGTCGTCGAAGATCAGGCGGTCGATCAGTGCCTGGCGCTTGACCTGCTGGAACGGGCGGATGCTGATCTTCAGGCGCCTGCCGACGTCGTCGAGCACGCGGTTGGCGCGGCTGCGCACGAACCAGCGCGCGCTGGGCATCAGCAGCCGGTCGAGCAACGCCCACGCCGCGAGCGCGCCAATGACCAGCGCCAGCCACAGGGGCAGGGTGATGCTCGTCGACATGCGCCTCCTCGGGTAGCGCGATGCTATCGCGCCGGGTCGGCTCGTGTGCACTTGACCGCGCCGCAGGGACCGCCCGATGACCAACCCGATGGCCAGGCAGGACTGGCTGTGCGGCAGCGAATGGCGAGTGAAGCGGCGACGTGACCGACGCGTTCACGTGCCGCCGATGATCCACTTGATGACGCCCTTGGCGACGAAGCCGATCATGCCGAAGCCGAGGACGATGAACAGCACGAAGGTGCCGAAGCGCCCGGCCTTGGACTCGCGCGCCAGCTGCCAGATGATGAAGAACATGTAGCCGACGAACGCGCTCACGCCGATCGTCATGCCGAACCAGGCGATCTGTTCTTCGTCGTAGCCGAACATCAGTGTGCCGCCGCGTCGTCGTCGACCACGCAGTCGCGGTAGACATGCCAGCTTGCGTGCGCGAGCAGCGGCACGACGACGACCAGGCCAAGCAACATCGTTGCCATGCCGAGCGCGGTCAGGCCCATGACGATGATGGCCCACAGGGCCATCGGCAGCGGGTGCGCGAGGACCACGCGCCAGCTCGTCAGCACCGCGTCCCACACGCCCACCGGCCGGTCGAGCAACATGGCAATGGCGACCACACTGCTGGCAAACACCGGCGCGGCCAGCGCGCCGCCGAGCAGCACCCAGGCTTCGAAGATGAATCCACGCTCGGCCAGCACGACGTGGCGCACGAAGTCGATCGGCGCGGCAATGGGCTGGGGCGCAAAGCCGGTGACGAAGGCCGCCGAGGTCAGCACCCAGCCGGTACCGGCCAGCGCCAGCAGCGCGCCGAAGTGCATCAGCCGGCGGGCTTGGGCGCCGCGCGGCCACCAGGCGCCGATGGCCGTGCGCATCGTGTGTGCGGGGGTGGTCGGCTCGCCGCGCTCGATCGCGCGGCTGACCGCATAGAGCCCGGTGGCGAGAACGGGTGCGACCAGCATGAAGCCGCTGAAGGCGCCGGCCAGCCACCAGAAGCGGTCATGCAGGACGCCAAACACCAGGGCCCCGAACAGCGCCAGCGACAGGCCATGCGCCAGGCCAGGCCACGGCGCGCGGGCCAGATCGCGCGCCCCCAGGCGCAGCCAGCGCAGCGGATGGGCGAGGGTGATGTGGGCTGCGACGCGAGCCATGGCCGACATCATCGTTGCCGCATTGGCTGTCGAGCTTGATCTGGATCGGGGTGGCGCGGTGGTCGTCGATGCTTTGCAACGCCGCGCCATCGGCGTAGGATGGCTCGGTCATCGCCCAGCGACCGGCCCTGTCGCCCGCCGCCCCCGGCACCGCCGCGGTTCCCGCGGTACCGCTCGCGCCCACGGACTGCCCTGCCGGCCTCCACTGCCCGGTGACGCCGGCCGTGGCTGGAGGCTGCACGGACCGGCCGCAGTGGATGCCTCCAGGCAACTTCAACAGGAGCGACAGATGATCACTTATATCGGTTTGGTGAACTTCACCGACAAGGGTTTGGCGGGCATCAAGGACACGACCAAGCGTGCCGCCGCGGCCAAGGAGGTCGCCGGACGTTTCGGCGTCACGATGCGCGACATCTACTGGACGCTTGGCGCGCACGACCTGGTGTGCGTGCTCGATGCCAAGGACGAGCAGTCGCTGACCGCGTTCAACCTGGCGTTGGCGTCGCAGGGCAATGTGCGTACGCAGTCGTTGCGTGCCTTCAACGCCGCCGAGATGGATCAGGTGCTGGCCAAGCTGCCGTAGCGCCTGCCGATGGCCGCTAGCTGGCCAGGATCTTCGCTGCGGCCTCGCGCAGCGTGGCGGCATCGCCGTCACGCAGCGCCAGCGGTGTCGCGGCGGCCATGCCGGCAAAGTTGCGTTGCATCGAGCGCAGGTACAGCGGGTCGTAGTGTTGCTGCATCAGTTCGGCAAAAATCGCCGCCCACTGGCCCTGTCGCGCCATGTGCTGCCAGCGCGCCACCGTTTCCTTGCCGCGCAATTCAGTCAGCGTGGCCATGTGCTCGCAGAAGCGATCGACCTGCTGCGCGAAGAAGCCATACTCGTCGAGCAGCAGTTGCACGCGCGCCGGGTCCGGCAGCGTGACAACGACGCATTGGCCGTGCTGACGCATTCGCGCCAGCAGCGTTTCTGGAACCGCCAGCGCGCCGATCTTGCGGCTCTCGCTTTCGATGAAAACCGGCCGTGCCGGATCGAAGCCCTGTAGCGCGTGCCAGACCGCTGTGTCAAAGGCCTTTTGCGTCGGCTGGGGATCGTGTTCAAGGCCTCCGAGCACGCTGCCGCGGTGACAGGCCAGCGCTTCGAGGTCGAGCACTTGCGCGCCTTGTTCGATCAGGGCCTGCAGCAGGCGCGTCTTGCCGCTGCCGGTGCGCCCGGCGATGACGGTGAACTCGAAGCGCTCGGGCAACGTCTTCAACTGCTCGCGCACCTGCTCGCGAAAGGCCTTGTAGCCGCCTTGCAGCACCTGCACGCGAAAGCCGATCTGGCCCAGGAACCAGGCCAGGGTGCCGCTGCGCTGACCGCCGCGCCAGCAATAGACGAGCGGCTGCCACTGCCGCGGCTTGTCCTGCACATGGGATTCGACGATGTCGGCGACGCGACGCGCCACGATGGCTGCGCCATGCTTTCGCGCATCGAATGCCGAGACCTGTTTGTACTCGGTGCCGACCGCGCTGCGCTCGTCGTTGTCGAGCACCGGCCAGTTGACGGCGCCGGGCAGGTGGTCATCGGCGAACTCGGCGGGCGAGCGGGCGTCGATGATGGTGTCGAAAGCGCTGAGCTGAGCCGCGGCGTCCTCGGCGGTGATGCTCTTCAGCGTCATGCGGTGACGGGCGGTGCCAACGCGTCGAGCAACTCGCTCTCGATCGCCAACTGCGTCCGGTTGTGCTGCAAGGGCGCGCCATCGACCAGAAACGTGTCTTCGACGCGCTCGCCGAGCGTGCTGATCTTGGCCAGTTGCAGGTTGATGCGGTATTTGGCCAGCACGCGAGCGATCGCATAGAGCAGACCGGTGCGGTCGCTGGCGCTGACCGACAGGATCCAGCGTTGCGCCCGTTCATCCGGACGCAGCGTCACGCGCGGCGTGACCGGAAAGCTCTTGACGCGGCGCGACACCCGCCCGTGCCGCGGCTCGGGCAGCGCTCCGCTGTGTGCCAGCGCGCCGACCAGTTGCGTTTCCACCAGCGAGATCAGGTCGCGGTACGCGGTGTGGTCGCCCTCGTCGATCTGCGGGTGCACGAGCTGGAAGGTGTCGAGACCGAAGCCCGTTTTCGAGGTGTGCACCTTGGCATCCAGCACGGAGAAACTGGCGTTGTCGAAGTAGCCGCAGATGCGCGCGAACAGGTCGGGCATGTCGGGTGCGTAGACCAGCACCTGCAACCCTTCGCCGACCGGCGAGGCGCGCGCGCTGACCACCGGCTTGGTCGTCTTGACATGCCGCCACAGGACACGTGCATGCCAGGCCAGATCGGTCGGATCGTGTCGCATGAAGTAGCCCAGGTCCATCGTCTGCCACAAGGGCTTTTCGGTGTTGGGCAGTTGCGAGGCCAGCGCCAAAAGCGTCCGCGCCTCGGCCTTGCGCATCTCGACTTCGGTTTCGGTGTTCGGCTTGCCGCCGCCGATCGATCTGAGCGTCAACCTGAAGAGGTCTTCGAGCAGCTTGCCCTTCCACGCATTCCAGACCTTGGGGCTGGTGCCGCGGATGTCGGCCACGGTCAGCAGGTACAGCGCGGTGAGTGTGCGTTCGTTGCCGACCGTGGCCGCGAACGCTGCAATGACTTCCGGATCCGACAGGTCCTCCTTCTGCGCCACATGGCTCATCGTCAGGTGGTGCCGCACCAGGAACTCGATCAGCGCGGCGTCGTCGGCGGGAAGTTTGTGGTCTCGGCAAAAGCGTTTCACCTCGCGAGCGCCGAGAGTCGAATGGTCGCCGCCGCGGCCCTTGGCCACGTCGTGAAAGAGCGCAGCCACGTAGAGCACATACGGTCTTTCGAAATCGGCGCCGAGCTGCGAGCAGAACGGGTACTCGTGTGCATGCTCGGCAATGAAGAAGCGGCGCATGTTGCGCACCACCATCAGGATGTGCTGGTCCACCGTGTAGACGTGGAACAGGTCGTGCTGCATCTGGCCGACGATGCGGCGAAACACCCACAGGTAGCGGCCGAGCACCGAGGTCTGGTTCATCAGGCGCAGCGCGTGCGTCTGCCCCACGGGCTGGCGCAGGATCTCGATGAAGCGCTGTCGGTTGACCGGATCGAGGCGGAACCGTGCGTTCATCAGGTGACGCGCGTTGTACAGCGCGCGCAAGGTGCGCGCCGAAAGGCCCTTGACGCCGACGACCTGGGTGTAGATCAGGAACGTCTCGAGGATGGCGTGCGGATCGCGCTCGTAGAGATCGTCGCGGGCCACTTCGATCATGCCGCCACGGTCGAAGAACTTGTCGTTGATCGGCCGCATCGGCAGCGACTCGCTGCCCAGGATCCGTTCTTCGATGTTGAGCAGCAGGATCTGGTTCAACTGCACCACGGCCTTGGCGGCCCAGTAGTAGCGCCGCATCAGCTGTTCGGAGACGCGCTGCCCTTTCATGGGCCTGAAGCCGAAGCGTTCGGCCACGGCGGTCTGCAGATCGAACACCAAGCGATCTTCGCGACGGCCGGCAATGAAGTGCAGCCAGGCACGGACCATCTTCAGCACGCCCTCGTTGTGCTGCAGCTGCGCCACCTCGAACGGCGTGATCAGGCCACTGGCGCTGAGCTCGACCCAACTGCGTCCCAGGCCCGCAGCGCGCGACACCCAGATCAGGATCTGCAGGTCGCGCAGTCCGCCCGGGCTCTCCTTGCAATTGGGCTCCAGCGAGTACGGCGTGTCCTCGTACTTGGTGTGGCGCTGCTGCATCTCCAGCACCTTGGCGCGCAGGAAGGCGCGCGGGTCCATGTCCTTGCCGAGACGCTCGCGCAATTCTGCGAAGCGTTTTTTCGGCCCGGTGATGTGGCGGCTTTCGAGCAGCGCGGTCTGCACGGTCACATCGCGCGCCGACTCGATGGCGCATTCCTCGATGGTGCGCACCGACGAGCCGATCTCCAGGCCGATGTCCCAGCAAGCGGTAATGAAACGCTCCAGCGCCGGACGTGCCACCTCGATCAGCAGGCCGTCGGGCAGCAGCACGAGCACATCGACGTCCGAGTACGGGAACAGCTCGCCACGGCCGTAGCCGCCGCCGGCTACCAGCGCGGCGCCCGGGGGCATCAGGCTGCTGCGCCACAACTCGGTCAGTGCTTCATCGGTCAGACGCGTCAGGCCACGCGTCAGCGATGCTGCGGCTTGTGCGCTCGGCCGCGCAGCGGCAAAGGCCTCGAGCAGCCCGTTCTTGTCAGCGCCATACTTCAGCCGCAGCCGGGCGACGCCGGTGGTCGGCTGCATGACGGCAGACACGGTCACTCAGACGTGCAATGGGCTGTCACGTCAGGCCAGCGCCGGGCCGCTCCCAAGCGTCGGCCTGACCTTCCCCCGGGGAAGTGCGAGCGCAGCGAGCGATGGGCTGTCACGTCAGGCCAGCGCCGGGCCGCTCCCAAGCGTCGGCCTGACCTTCCCCCGGGGAAGTGCGAGCGCAGCGAGCGATGGGCTGTCACGTCAGGCCAGCGCCGGCTGCGTGGAGTTCCCGTAGCCCGAAGGCGCAAAGTCGGGCGCCGGCGGGCTGCCGGCGGACACGGTCAGCACCTCGTAGCTGTTCTCGGTGACGACGACGGTGTGCTCCCACTGTGCCGACAGCGAGCGGTCGCGGGTGACGATGGTCCAGCCGTCGTACTGGCCGCCCTTGCGGTCTTCGCGGATGTCGCGCCGGCCGGCGTTGATCATCGGCTCGACGGTGAAGACCATGCCCGGCACCAGTTCCTCCAGCGTGCCCGGGCGTCCGTAGTGCAAGCACCTGCGGCTCTTCATGGAATCGCTGGCCGATGCCGTGGCCGCAGAACTCGCGCACCACCGAAAAGCCGTTGTACTCGGCGTACATCTGGATCGCATGGCCGATGTCGCCCAGACGCGCACCGGGTTTGATCCTGGCAATGCCTTTCCACATGGCCTCGAAGGTCAGGTGGCACAGGCGCTTGGCAGCGATGCTGCCGTCGCCGACGACATACATGCGGCTGTTGTCGCCGTGCCAGCCGTCCTGGGTGATCACGGTGACGTCGATGTTGACGATGTCGCCGTTCTTCAACGGCCGCTCGGCCGGAATGCCGTGGCAGACCTCGTGGTTCACCGAGGTGCACAGCGACGCCGGGTAGGGCGGGTAGCCCGGCGGCGAGTAATTCAGTGTCGCCGGCGTCGTGCCCTGCACGTCGACCATGTAGTCGTGCGCGAGCTTGTCGATCTGCAGCGTGGTCACGCCAGGACGCACATGCTGCGTCAGGAAGTCCAGCACCTCGGAGGCCAGTCGGCCCGCAATGCGCATGGCATCGATTTCCGCGGCAGTTTTGATGGTGATCGCCATAGGGAAAAGATTATCCCACTCGCTTCGTAGAATGAGCTTCCCGCAAAACCTTGTCCCGCATTGTCGGCGGGTCTGCCGCACGCCTCATGACCACCGCCCCCAAGCACTTGATGCACTTCGAGGGCGGCAATGCCCTGTCGGCCTTTCGCGCCCAGGCGCTGCTGGCGCGCCTCGCGCAGGCCTGCCCGCGCATCGTCGGCGTCAGTGCGCGCCATGTGCATTGGGTGTGGAGCGAGCTGCCGCTGGACCGGCCGACGCAGGACAAGCTGGCCGCGCTGCTGACCTACGGTGAGCCGGCTCGCGCCGGCGAGGGTGCGTTGGTGGTCGTCATGCCGCGCCTGGGCACGGTCTCGCCGTGGGCGAGCAAGGCCACCGACATCGCTCACAACTGCGGCGCCGATGGCCAGGGTGGCACGGCGGTCCATCGCCTCGAGCGCGTCACCGAGTTCCGCCTGCAAACCAAGGGCGGGCTGTTCGGCAGCAAGCCCTTGTCGCCGACGAGTTGCAGGCCGCCGCGGTGGCCCTGCATGACCGCATGACCGAGAGCGTGGCCTTCGAGCGCGACGCCGCGCGGCACTTGTTCGACCAGCGTGAGGCCGAGCCGATGGCGCAGGTGGATGTGCTGGCATCGGGCCGCAACGCCTTGGCGCGAGCGAACACCGACTTCGGCCTGGCGCTGTCCGATGACGAGATGGACTACCTCGTCGAGGCCTTCCGCAAGCTCGAGCGCAACCCGACCGACGTCGAGCTGATGATGTTCGCGCAGGCCAACAGCGAACATTGCCGCCACAAGATCTTCAATGCCGCAGTTCACGATCGACGGCGTGAGGCAGCCGCTGTCGATGTTCGGCATGATCCGCAACACCGAGAAGCTCGCGCCGCAACACACCGTCATTGCCTACAACGACAACGCCGCGGTGATGGAGGGCGGCGCGGTCGAGCGCTGGTTGCCGCAGGGCTTCACCAATGCGCCGCTGTACGGGCCGCGCGAGACGCATGGCGCATGTGCTGATGAAGGTCGAGACGCACAACCATCCGACGGCGATATCGCCGCTCCCGGGTGCGTCTACCGGCGCCGGCGGCGAGATTCGCGACGAAGGCGCCACCGGCCGCGGTGCAAGGCCCAAGGCCGGCCTGACCGGCTTCTCGGTGAGCAATCTGCACCTGCCGGGCACGACGAGCCCTGGGAGCGCGCGCCGATCGGCAAGCCCGAGCACATCGCCAGCGCGCTGCAGATCATGACCGAAGGCCCGCTCGGCGGCGCGGCGTTCAACAACGAGTTCGGCCGGCCCAACCTGGGCGGCTACTTTCGCGTCTTCGAGCAGGACGTGGCCGGCGTGCGCCGCGGCTACCACAAGCCGATCATGATCGCCGGCGGCCTCGGCACGATCGATGCGTCGCAGACGAAGAAGATCCGGTTTCCCGCCGGCACGCTGCTGATCCAGCTCGGCGGGCCGGGCATGCGCATCGGCATGGGCGGTGGCGCGGCGAGTTCGATGGCCGCCGGCAGCAACGCCGCCGCGCTCGACTTCGATTCGGTGCAGCGCGGCAACCCGGAGATCCAGCGCCGGGCGCAGGAGGTCATCAACCACTGCTGGGCGCTCGGCGAGCACAACCCGATCCTGGCCATCCACGATGTCGGCGCCGGCGGCATCAGCAACGCCTTTCCCGAACTCGTCGACGGCGCCGGCAAGGGCGCGCGCTTCGACCTGTGCAAGGTGCCGCTCGAAGAAAGCGGCCTGGCGCCGAAGGAAATCTGGTGCAACGAGAGCCAGGAGCGCTACGTGATCGCGCTCGATGCCGACCGTTGCCGCTGTTCGAGAAGATGTGCGCGCGCGAGCGCTGCCCGTTGGCCGTGGTCGGCGTGGCCACCGAGGCGACGCAGCTGGTGCTGCCGATGGCAGGCACGATCGGACGCGGGCCATCGACATGCCGATGGACGTGCTGCTCGGCAAGCCGCCGAAGATGCAGCGCGACGTCAGCGCGTCTGGCGCGCGACGCGCCGCCGCTGGTGCTCACCGGCGTCAAGCTCGAGCAAGTGGCGTTCGACGTGCTGCGCCACCCGACGGTGGCCAGCAAGCGTTTCCTGTCACCATCGGCGACCGCAGGTCGGCGGCCTCAGCCACCGCGACCCGATGGTCGGCCCGTGGCAGGTGCCGGTGGCCGATTGCGCCGTGACGCTGGCCGACTACGCGCGGCTTTCGCGGCGAAGCGATGAGCCTGGGCGAGCGCACGCCGCTGGCCGCCTCGACGCGCCGGCCATCGGGCCGCATGGCGGTGGCCGAGGCCATCACCAACCTGCTGGCCGCGCCGATCGAGCTGTCGCGCATCAAGCTGTCGCTGCAACTGGATGGCGGCCTGCGGCGAGCCCGGCGAAGACGCGGCGCTGTTCGACACGGTGCATGCCGTCGGCATGGAGCTTTGCCCGGCGCTGGGCATCGGCGTGCCGGTGGGCAAGGATTCGCTGTCGATGCAAGACGCGCTGGAGCGACGGCGAGACCAACAAGCAGGTCACCGCGCCGGTGTCGCTGATCGTCACCGCCTTCGCCACGCTCGACGACGTGCGCGGCACGTTGACGCCGCAACTTCAGCCCGGCGACACGACGCTGATCGCTGATCGATCTCGGCGCCGGCCGCATGCGCCTGGCCGGCTCGATGCTGGCGCAGGTGCTGGGCCAGTTCGGTGCATGCAGGGTGCCCGACCTCGACGATCCGCAACGGTTGAAGTCCCTGGTCGCCGCGATCAATCCGCTGCGCCGAGACGGCAAGCTGCTGGCCTATCACGACCGCAGCGACGGCGGCCTGTGGGCGAGCGTTTGCGAAATGGCCTTTGCCGGCCACCGCGGTGTCAGCCTGAATGTCGATCTGCTGGTCACCGAGGGCGACGGCATCAGCGACAGCCGCGCCGAGTACGGCGACTCGAAGAACTGGGCCGCGCAGGTCAGCGAGCGCCGCAACGAGCGCACGCTGGCCGCGCTGTTCAACGAAGAGCTCGGCGTGGTGATCCAGGTGCGAACGGCCGACGCGCGACGAGGTGATGGCGACGCTGCGCGAGCATGGCCTGTCCAGGCATGCCCACACCATCGGCAAGACCAACGAACGCGGCGTGGTCGAGGTCTGGCGCGACGCCAAGTCGATCTTCACCGCGCCGCTGCGCGAGCTGCACCAGGCCTGGGACGACGTCAGCTGGCGCATCGCCAGCGCAGCGCGACAACCCGGCCTGTGCCGACGCCGAACACGAGGCTGCCGGCCGCGCCGACGACCCGGGCCTGCAGCTGCATCTCAGCTTCGATGCGAAGGAGGCACCCGCCGTGCACAGCGGCGCGCCCCAAGCTCGCCATCCTGCGCGAGCAGGGCGTCAATTCGCATGTCGAGATGAGCTACGCGATGGACGCTGGCCGGCTTCGACACCTTCGACGTGCACATGAGCGACCTGCAGGCCGGCCGCGCGCGGCTCGACCAGTTCATCGGTTTCGTCGCCTGCGGCGGCTTCAGCTATGGCGACACGCTCGGCGCCGGCGAGGGCTGGGCCCGCTCGATGCTGTTCAATCCGCAACTTGCCGAGCAGTTCGCGACCTTCTTCAATCGCAGCGAACACCTTTGCGCTGGGTGTGTGCAACGGCTGCCAGATGATGGCCGCGCTGTCGCCGATCATCCCCGGCGCCGACGACTGGCCGACAGTTCACGCGCAACAAAAGCGAGCAGTTCGAGGCCCGCCTGTCGCTGGTCGAGGTGCTCGACTCGCCGTCGATCTTCTTCACCGGCATGGCCGGCAGCCGCCTGCCGATCGCGGTCGCCCACGGCGAAGGCTTTGCCGACTTCTCGCAGCGCGGCGATGCCAAAACCGTCAAGCGCGCGATGCGCTTCGTCGACCACCACGGCCAGCCGACCGAGGCCTACCCCGCCAACCCCAACGGCAGCCCCGACGGCCTGACCGCGGTGACCACGTCCGACGGCCGCTTCACCGCGCTGATGCCGCACCCCGAGCGTGTCTTCCGCAACGTGCAGATGAGCTGGACCAGCGGCGACGTCAGCCAGCCCAGCCCCTGGATGCGCATGTTCCGCAACGCCAGGAGATGGGTGGGGTGAGCGGCGGCATCCCTTGAACGGGCGGCTATGGCGGCGCAGCGGCCGCGCTACAGTGCCGTCGCCATGCCCACGCCGCAGCAAATCGAAGCCCTGCAAGCGCTGCTCGGCACACGCACGCCGATCACGCTGATCGAAACGCATGACGAGTCGCGCGTGCTGGCGCTGTTCATGGCCGTCAGCAGGAACAGCGGCCGCGAGCTCTGGACCTGGTCGGCCAGCAGCGGCCTGCGCGTGGTGCAGGGTCTGAAGCTGCAGTTGCTCGATAGGGTCACGAGCAAGGACGACAAAGACCAGCCCGAGGACACCACGCAGTTGCCCGCAGCGCTGCAGGCCGTGGAGCGCATGCGCGAACCGGCGCTGGTGCTGTTCCTCGACATTCACCCCTACCTGAGCAATCCGGTGACCACGCGGGCAATGAAGGAAGCCGCGCTGCGTTGCGAGAACAAGGGCCTGCAGTTGGCCTTCGTGGGCCACGACATCAAGCTGCCCGACGAGTTGTCGCCGCACACCAGCCGCTTCGAGATCGAGCCGATGACCTTGGAGCGCGTCAAGGCGATGTTCAGCGACGAGCTCAAGCGTCACCGTGAACAACACGCGGGCGCCGATGTCACCGGCTCGCGCAGCCTGCTCGATTCGCTGTTGCGTCACATGGTCGGCCTGCCGCAAGCCTCGGTGCGCCACCTGGCGCGGCTCGTCCTCGGCGACGGCGACGTCAACACCGCCGACCTGGCACGCGTGCTGGCCGTCAAGCACGACCTGATGGGCGGCGCCGAGGTGCTGAGCTTCGAGCAAGTGGTGCCCACGCTCGACGAGGTGGCCGGCATGGCGGCGTTGAAGCGCTGGCTGCACCTGCGGCGCGAACCCTTTCTCAATCCGCAAGCCTCGGGACTGCCGCGGCCGCGCGGTGTGCTGCTGCTCGGCGTGCAGGGTGCCGGCAAGAGCCTGGCCGCCAAGGCGATCGCGGCGAGTTGGCAAGTGCCGCTGTTTCGCATGGATTTCGGTGCGCTCTACGACAAGTGGCAGGGCGAGAGCGAACGCAAGCTGCGCGAAGCGCTGCGCGTGGCCGACGCCATGCAGCCCTGCGTGCTGTGGATGGACGAGATCGAAAAGGGCATAGCCGGTGGAAACAGCGGCGGCGACGGCGATGGCACCGGTGCCGGCAAACGCATGCTCGGCACGCTGCTGACCTGGATGGCCGAGCGCAAGAGCAGCGTCTTTCTGGTCGCCACCGCCAACGACATCGAGGCCCTGCCGCCCGAGTTGATGCGCAAGGGCCGCTTCGACGACATCTTCTTCGTCGACCTGCCCGACGAGCCGGTGCGCGCCGGCATCTTGCGCATCCACCTCGACAAGCACCACATCGCGTTCGACGACCACGCGCTGGCGCGCCTGGTGGCGGCCAGCCACGGTTTTTCGGGTGCCGAGATCGAAGCGGCGATCGTCGGCGCGCGCTACGAGGCGCATGGCGCCAACAAGGCGCCGGACGTGGCCGTGGTGGCCAGCGAAATGGCGCGGACCAGGCCCTTGTCGGTGACCAGGGCCGAGGCGATCGAGGGCTTGCGGGCCTGGGCGTTGCAGCGGGCCGTGGGTGCGGACTGAGTCATTCCCCCGCCGCCAGCACCACCACCACCTTCCTGGATTGCCCGCCACGCCACAGCGTCAACGTCACGCTTTCGCCGGGCGCGCGTTGTTCGAGCTGCGCATGGAAGTTGGTGACGATGTGGCCCATGTCATCCCAGACGAAGCCGGTGCCGGTGCCGCGCGGCACCTGCATCACGTTCATCGAGAACATGTCGCGTTGCGTCTCCAGCGTCGTGATGTGCACGACCGACGGCGACAGGCGCTTGAACAGTTCGATGTTGGCCTGTTCGTCGGCGCCGAGCGGGCCGCGCGGCGTGACGGCGCGAGGCGCGGCGGTTGCCGCTGCCGTGCGCGACTCGGCGGGTGTCAACGTGCCGAGCACCGCGGCGGTGAAGATGGCCACGGCGCGTACCGGATGATTTGGTTTCAAGATGTAGTCGGTGGACGGGGTGCACCGGCAAGATTTTGTGCCAGCGCGCGCTCGCGAAAGTTGCCGCAGGCATTGCAAAATTGCGTCATGCAAGTCAAGCAAGCCGTCACCCCCGAACTGCGTCAATGGATCATCGCCCAGGCCCAGGCCGGGCACCCGCCCGAATCGGTGCTGCAGGCCATGCAGGCCAGCGGCTGGAGCGAGGACGTGGCCATTGCGGCGATGGAAGACACGCTGCAGGGCTTTCTTGCCGACCATGCCCGGCAACAGGAGCAGTCGGCGGTCGCGTTGCCGCCCGCTGTGCCGGTGCCCGACGCCGACGTTGCCGAGTCGCCGGTGTGGCTGGACGCCGGCGACCGCCAGGTGCAGGTCGTGATGGCGATGAAGAGCCCGCGCGTCATCGTTTTCGGCGGCCTGCTCAGTGACGAGGAGTGCGACGCCATCGTCGCCGCCGCCGTGCCGCGCCTGACGCGATCGGAGACGGTGCAGATGGACACCGGCGGCAGCGAGGTCCATGTCGCGCGCACCAGCCGAGGCATGTTCTTCGAGCGCGGCGAGAACGAGGTCTGCGCGCGGATTGAAGCGCGCCTTGCCACGTTGCTGCGCTGGCCGGTGATCAATGGCGAAGGTCTGCAGGTCCTGCATTACCTGCCCGGCGCCGAATACCAGCCGCACCATGACTACTTCGATCCGACCAAGGCCGGCACGGTGCCGATCCTCTCCCGCGGTGGTCAGCGGGTGGCGTCGATCGTCATGTACCTCAACAGCCCGCAAAAGGGTGGCGGCACGACCTTTCCGGATGTCGGCCTGGAGGTGGGGCCGGTCAAAGGTAACGCGGTGTTTTTCAGCTACGACCGGCCGCACCCCAGCACGAAGAGCCTGCATGGCGGAGCGCCGGTGATCGCCGGCGAAAAATGGGTCGCCACCAAGTGGTTGCGCGAAAGCGAGTTCAAGTAGCGGGCCGGTAGATTCGGGTAAGTGCCAGTCAACCGGGTGGGAACTTTTTCGTTGTGGAGCGCGAGCAATCCCGCTCATCTATCGATCGACCCCCAATGAACAAGCTCCTGACCGCACTGGCTGCCCTGGCGTTTGCCGCTGCTGCTTCTGCCCAGACCGCCGCTCCCGCTGCCACTCCTGCCACGCCGGCTGCTGCTGCGACCCCGGCACCTGCCGCTGCCCCGGCTGCCGCCACCCCGGCTGCCGCCACCGCGGCGCCGATGAAGGCCGAAGAGAAGAAGGCCGAAGCCAAGCCGATGGCCACCAAGTCCGACGACATGAAGGCCGACAAGAAGGCCGTCGCCAAGAAGACCAAGAAGGACAAGAAGGCCAAGAAGGCCAAGGAAATGAAGGAAGAAAAGAAGGTTTGAGCCCTTCCGGCGCCAACGCAAACCCGGCTCGAGGCCGGGTTTTTCGCTTACGACCTCAGGAGGCGCGCGGGGCGCTGTTGCCGGCCGCTGACGCCAGACGCCGGCCACTGGCCTGTCTTGACCACCGGCGCTGTTCCCAGGTTTGCGGACCTTGCAACGGCCACTGTTCGATCAGCGGCGCCAGCTCGCTCGCCGGCATGCGCAGGAAGGCCGGGCGATGGCTGCGCAGCAGCCAGAGGCCGGTACACAGGCGGCGCGGCAGCGGCACATGCCGGCCGGTCACCCAGTAAATGCAGGAGCGCTCGGTCCAGTAGGGCTGACGCTCGAAGTACACACGGGCAGCAATGCCGCTGGCAGCCGGCAACAGCACATGGTCGGCGGCGGTTTCGATGACCGCGAAGGCCAGATCGGCCGGCGTGTCGCCCGCGTCGCAGACCAGGATCACGCGCTCGATGCCAGCGGCGGGGATGCGATCAACCACCTCGTGGTTGCGACGCACGACCAGTTGCGTACCTTCCCAGCGTGTGGTCAGAAGACCGTGCCCCATGATCGTGAGCCTCGTCACAGCGGTGCCCGAGACTAGGCCTCAGGGGCTGCCCCTGTTGTGAGCAGGTACTACAAAATGCAAGCGTTGATGTCAGCGCAGCAGGACCAGCGAGCGCACGAGGCCGTGATCCGAGCGCACGCGGTCGCGTCCCTCGTGCAGGTGATCGTTGAAGTACTCGACGCGCCGCACGTCGCCGATCGCAAAGCGGCTGCTGGCAACGAACTCCTCGGACACCCAGATCTGGTCCAACACGTCCGGCCAGCCCTGGTAGACGTGGGAGTAGGCGACGTCGCGGCGGATGGTGGCGTCGCTTTGCACGTCGCTGGCATGGAACAGTGCCGTGTCGCGCGCGCCGCGGTCGTAGGCCACGGCCTGCGTGGCCGCCACCATCTGCGTCGTCACGGCATGCGGGCTGTCGTTCAAATCGCCCATCAGCACCAGCGGCTCGCGGGTGCGCGCCAGACGCGCGTGCACGATCTGGCGCAAGGCGGCGCATTCGGCGGCACGCATGACCAGCGAGCGCAGCGTCGCACGCGCGATCACCGCCGGGTCGTCGCGGTCTTCGATGACCTCGCCGGCCTCGTTCTGCAGGAACTTGGGCCGCTTGCTTTTCAGGTGAGCGACGAGCACGCGCATCGTGCCGCGGCCGCTGGGCATGTCGATCAGCGCTTCGAGGATCGGCCGCTCGAAGGCGCGGTGTTCGCCGAGTTCGGGCACGACGACGACTTGCGCCGCGTCGAACAGGTGGTGTGACTGCACGTCGGCCACCGGCCAGCGTGTCACCAGGCCGACGCGCGGCGTGCCGCTGGCGCCTTGCTCGGCGCCGGGCGCACTGGCATGCGGGTAGCGCAAGCCGCTGGCGCCCACCGCGTCACGCAACGCGGCCTCGTCCCAGACCTCCTGCAAGGCGACGACGTCGGCATTGAGCCGGCGGATCATCGATCCCAGCCAGTCGCACTTGCGCTTGTATTCGTCGGCGCTGTAGGCCTCCTGGTTGGCGTAGAACAGCCGCCCCGGGCTGGCCAGGTTGAGTGTGTTGCAGGTGGCCAGCACCAGTGTGGCAGGCGCTGATGCCTGAGTATTGTTGGTGTTGTTCATGCGCCGAGTGTCAGGAATCGGGCGCTGGCCCACAACCCGAGTCCACCCGCGATCGCCGATGCGCCCAAGGCGACGCTGACCTGCGCGCCGTAGGCCGAGCCGCCGGTTGCCATAGCGACCACACCACGGCTGACGCTGTTGACGCACACAGCGACCCACACGGTCGTCAGTGCCTCGCGCGTGTCGATCACGCCCTGCGCCTGCAGGCCGAACGCCGCAGCGATCGGCGCGTGCGCATCGGCCAGGGCAGCGAGTGCGCTGCCGGCGAGCAGGCCTTGCATGCCGAAGCGGCTGCGCAGCCAGCCGACGACTATCGACACCGCCAGCAGCAGGGTTGCCACCAGCAGCGCTTCGCGCAGGCGCAACGGGCGGCGCTGTGTGGTCGGCTGCGCGTGCACCGCTTGGCCATCGCGCGTTCGTGTGTTCCAGGTGCCCGCGAGCAGGGCCACAAATGCGCCCGCCGCCGCCATCGGCAGCAATTGCGGCAACAGCCCCGGACTGGCGACTGCTGCCATGGCGAGCGCCTGCAACCAGGTCGCGGCGCCCGACAGGCTGGCTGCGCCGGCCAGTCGGCGCTGCATCGGCAGCGCCTGCGTTCGCGCCTGTGCGCCCAGTGTGGCGATGGTGGCGGTGCTGGAGACAAAGCCGCCGAGCAGGCCCGAGGCCATCAGGGCCTGCCGCTCACCGAGCAGACGCCGTGCGATGTGCGCCGCGGCCTGGATCGACAGAATCAACAGCACCAGCCAGGCCGCGGTGCGTGGTGCCAGGCCACCGAGCCCGGGCAGCGGTTCGAGCGGCGCCAGCGGCACCACGACCAGCGCCACGCCGGCCAGCACCAGGGCGTCGTGCAACTCCTGCTCGGTCAACCACTCGGTGGCAAAACGGTGCATGCGCTCGCGTGCGGCCAGCAAGGCGGCCAGCACGGCACCGCAGGCGGCGCCCACCACGGGTTGCACGGCGCACTGCACACCGACGAGGTAGGCGACGATCAGTGCGACCTCGGTGGTCAGGCCGGGGTCGGTCTGCGCATCCGGGTCGCGCACCGAGCGCCAGTACGCCAATACCGCAAAGGCCGACACGGCCAACGCGCCGATTGCCACCAGCAGCCCCGGCGACAACGATTGCGCCAGCGCGCCCGCCAGGGTGACGAGCGCAAACGTGCGCAGCCCCGCTGCCTGGCGCTGCGGTCCGCTGCCCTTGCGCCGCTCGCGCTCGACGCCGACCAGCAGGCCGACGCCGAGGGCCACGGCCAGGCCGATCCACGCCTCAGGCATCGACAGATTGTGCGTGTGGCGGCACGCTGGCTCGCCAACCCAATTCATGGCCGATGCGAAAGCGCAGCGCGTCGGTGGCGTCGGGGTCGCCATGGACGACAAAGGTATGGCGCGGCGCACGTTCGACGTGCTGCATCCAGGCCATCAGCTCGCCGGCATCGGCATGGCCGGAAAAGCCTTCGAGGTGGCTGACCTCGGCCCGGATCGGCACCATCTCGCCGAAGATCTTGACCTCGCTGGCGCCGGCAAGGATCTTTGCGCCGCGCGTGCCGGCAACCTGGAAGCCGGGGAAGACGAGATGATGGCGCTCGTCGGGCGCCAGCGACTTGAGGTGATGCAGCACCCGCCCGCCGGTGGCCATGCCGCTGGCCGAGATGATGACGCTCGGATAGTGCGAGCGCGACGTCAGGCGCTGCGATTGCACGCTGGTTTCGACGAAGCGCACGCCGTCCTTGAGCTTGGCAATCTCGCGCGGGCTGACGCGCAGCAGCTTGCGGTGCTTGAGTGTCAGCTCGGTGGCCGCAATCGCCATCGGGCTGTCGAGGTGGATCGGCAACGAGTGCGGGATGTCGCCGGCCGCGCGCAAGCGCTGCAGCACCAGCAACAGCGCTTGCGCGCGGCCGACGGCAAAGGAGGGCAGCAGCACCGAGCCGCCACGGCCGATGGTGCGGCGGATGATCTCGCCCAGTCGCATCTGCACGTCTTCGTGCGGATGTGTTCGGTTGCCGTAGGTGGCCTCGATGAGCAGCACGCTGGCGGCGCGAACCGCTTGCGGCGCCGGCAGCAACAGGTCGTTGCTGCGGCCCAGGTCGCCCGAATAGACGACGTGCTCGCGGCCCACGGTCAGCGTGACTGCGCTGGCGCCGAGCAGATGGCCGACCGGCGTGAAGCCGATCTGCACACGCCCGACCTCGGCGCCGCGGCCCGAGGGCAGCGCCGTGATGCGCGCCACCGCACGCGCGGCGTCGGCCTTGGTGTACAGCGGCAACGCCGGCTTGTGCGAGGCGCTGCCGTAGCGGTTGGCGCGGCGCGCGTCCTCTTCCTGCAGGTGTGCGCTGTCGGCCAGCAGTACCGCGCACAGGTCGCGCGTCGCCGCGTTGGTGAAGACGGGGCCGCGATAGCCGTGCTTGACCAGCACCGGCAACCAGCCGCTGTGGTCGAGATGGGCGTGGCTGAGCACCACGGCGTCGATGCCGTGCACATCGATCGGCAGCGCCTGCCAATTGCGCTCGCGGTGCAGCTTCAGGCCCTGGAAAAGGCCGCAGTCGAGCAGGATGCGGCTGCCGCCCACCTCGACGAGGTGCTTGGATCCGGTGACGCCGTCGGCGGCGCCGAAGCTGGTGAGCTTCACTGTCGAGTACCCAGTTGTTGCAGGGCGTCCGACTCGATGACCTGCGCGGCGGGTCCATCGGCGTTGAGCGCGACGATCATCGCGCGCGCGACCACGGCGGCCTCGATGGGCCGCACCGATGCCGGCAACAAGCTGCCGATCGGCCGCAGCAACCTCAGCGACAGTTGCTCGGCCCGCCGCGGCGCCTGCCCCAACGCCTCGCGTGCGCCGGCCAGCAGCGACGGCCGGGCGATGACGAGGCGCTCGAAGTGCAAGGCGCGCAATGCGGCTTCCATCTCACCCTTGACCTGGTTGTAGAAGACGCGCGAACTTGCGTCGGCACCGAGCGCCGAGACCACGGCCATGCGCCGCACCCCCGCGGCCTGCGCGGCACGCGCACTGTCGACAACGGCATCGAAGTCAACGGCGCGAAACGCTGGCTTGGAGCCGGCGACCTTGATCGTCGTGCCGAGCGCGCAGTACAGGTCGTCGGCAGCGGGCAGCGATGACGGCAGCTGCGAGAAATCGACGACATGAAGCTGCACACCGTCGATGGCCGGTTCGAGCGCTCGCCGCACGAGGGCGTGCACGCTCTGGGTCCCGCTGGCGGGCGCGGTGAGCTGGCGCAGCAGTTCGCGACCGACGAGGCCGCTGGCGCCGACCACGAGGGCCGTGCGGGCGCGTGCTTTCATCGGCCCATTGTGGCGCGCCGACGCGTGCGCCGATTGCGCTTGAACAAGGGCGGACGTTGTGTCGACGCCGCCCCAACGGCCTTCTTCAGCGGCCGCTGCGGCGCGGCCCGTTGCCTTGTCCCGCGCCAGCGCTGCGGCCACCGCCGCCTGGGCGCGCGGGTGCGCGGCCGGCGTTGCCGCTGCTGTTGCCGCCGCCGCGCGGTGCGCTGCTGCGGCCACGGCCACCACCACCACCGCCGCCGCCGCCGCCATGGCGCTTGGTGCCGCCAATGCCGATGGTCATGCGGCCGAGCACGATCGGCTCGGCCTTTTCATGGGCCGGCGCTTCGAAGCCGGGTACCGGCTGGCTCGGGATGCTGCGCTTGATGAGTCTTTCGATGTCGCGCAGGAAGATTTCTTCATCGAGGCAGACCAGCGAAATTGCTTCGCCTTGTGCGCCGGCGCGGCCGGTGCGGCCGATGCGGTGCACATAGTCTTCGGGCACGTTGGGCAACTCGAAGTTGACGACATGCGGCAGCTGGTCGATGTCGATGCCGCGGGCGGCGATGTCGGTGGCGACGAGCACCGGCAGCTTGCCGGTCTTGAACTCGGCCAGCGCCTTGGTGCGCGCGGTCTGGCTTTTGTTGCCGTGGATCGCCATCGCGCCGATGCCGTTGTCGTTCAAGTAGTCGGCCAGGCGGTTCGCGCCATGCTTCATGCGCGTGAAGACGAGCACCTGGTGCCAGTCGCCTTGCTTGATGAGATGCGCCAGCAACTCCTTCTTCTTGTCGCGCGACACCGGATGGATTTTTTGCGCGATGTTTTCAGCAGTGGCGTTGCGCCGCGCCACTTCGATCAATGCCGGTGCATTGAGCAGACGGTCGGCCAGGGCCTTGATCTCGTCGCTGAACGTGGCGCTGAACAGCAGGCTCTGCTTCTTGGCCGGTACGATGGCCAGCACCTTCTTGATGTCGTGGATGAAGCCCATGTCGAGCATGCGGTCGGCTTCGTCGAGGACGAAGATTTCGACATGTGAGAGGTCGAGCGTGCGCTGGCCGTGGTGGTCGAGCAGGCGGCCGGGGGTGGCCACCAGGATGTCGACGCCGCGGCGCAGCTTGTCGATCTGCGGCTGCATGCCGACGCCGCCAAACATCACCATCGACGTCAGCGGCACATGCTTGCCATAGGTGCGCACGCTCTCTTCGACCTGCGCCGCGAGTTCGCGTGTCGGTGTCAGGATCAGCGCACGGATGGCGATGCGGCCGCGTGCGTCTTTCTTGTGCGGCTCTCCCATCAGGCGCTGCAACATCGGCAGCACGAAACCTGCCGTCTTGCCGGTGCCGGTCTGTGCGCCGGCCAACAGGTCGCCGCCTTTCAGGACGGCGGGAATGGCTTGTGTCTGGATCGGGGTCGGAATTTCGTAGCCGTGTTCGCGCACGGCGCGCACGAGCGGCTCGGCCAGGCCGAGGTCAGTGAAGTTCATGTTGTGGTTGTCGTTCGCGGCCTGCTGTCACCCGTTGCGGGTGCACCAGTCGGGTAGGCGCGAGGGCAAAGTGGAAGTCGGAATCGACTGCGGCGCGATGACTGGTGTTCGCGCGACCGGCGCATTGTACCGGCTTGCGCTGCGACAGAACGCGGCGGGGTTTCGCCCGCCGCGTTCCTGCGACTTATTGCGGCATGGCCTGACGGCTGTTCAATCGCATCCAACCCCGTGTCACGCGGTAGATCGCCCACAGGCCGAGGATGAACAGGCCGACGATCCAGGTGCCGAAGCCGATGACCACCAGCGTCAGCGGCAGCGAAATCAGGGCCACCAGCACGGCCCAGATGAGGGCGTACCAGAAGGTGCGGATCGCCCAGCTGAAGTGCGATTCGAGCCAGGTGCCGCGGGCGTCGCCGCGGTAGATGTAGCTGACGATCACCGCAATGATCGACGGCCAGCCGAACAGGAACGAGCCGATGACGCTGGCTGCGCCGAAGGCGCCGAGGACGAGGCCCAGTGCGTGCAGCGCATAGATGATGTGCAGCGTACGGACCAGTTCGGGCTTGACGTCCACGGTGCTCAAGGTGTTGGTGTTCATTGGGTAACCTCCGTGTTGCACACTGCGGTGCGAGCCCCCTTCGGAGCGGCCGGGCGGGTGCTCATGCAGCGTTCTGCTTGCGATCGATGGTGACCGCAGGGCTTGAAGTATGGACGGCCCAGAGGATTGCAAGGCCGAATGCGACAAACGGCACGCCCACCCAGCCCAGCTGCGCAAAGCCGTGACGGGCGGCAAACGCGCCGCCGACGACGGCGCCGGCCGCTGTGCCGAGGTAGAGCATCGAGGTGTTGAGCGACAGCAGCATCGGCGCCTGTGCGGGCGCGAGCGCGGCGACGCGAGACTGCTGCGGCACCATCATGCCGAAGCCCGCGGTGCCCCAGACGACGAGCGTGGTCATCAGCGCCGGCCACGAGCCCTGGGTCAACGGCAGCAGCGCCATCGTCGCCCCGAGCACGGTCAGTTGCACGAACAGCGAGCGCCTGGCGCCAAAGCGATCATTGGCGGCGCCACCGAGCAGCGTGCCGGCGACGCCTGACACGCCGAACAGCGCCAGCGTCAATGATTGCAGCTCGCCGCTCATCGGCGTCAGCGCCTGCAGCACCGGCCCGATGTAGCTGAAGACGGCAAAGATGGCGATGAAGTAGGTCAGCGTCAGGCCGAGCACCGAAATCACATCGCGCCGCACCAGCAGTGCCGGCAGGCCGGCAAAGGCCGCGCCTGGTGCCTTGATGTCCTTGGGCACCCACAGCGCGGTGCCGACGAGCGCGAGCAGGCTCAGCGCCGAGATCACCCAGATCGGCGTGTGCCATTCGTAGGCCAGGCCGAGCCAGGAGCCGAGCGGCACGCCGATGACATAGGACAGGCTGATGCCGAGAAACGTCAGCGCCAACGCCTTGCCGCGCTGTGCCGGCTCGACGATGGCCACGGCAATGCCGGCGGCGATCGGCGTGAACACGGCACCCAGGCCCATCACGACGCGGCCGGCGATCAGCAGGGCAAACGACGTCGAGACGGCACACAGCAGGTTGCCCAGGGTGAACAGCGCCAGCGACAGCAGCAGCGCGCGCTTGCGCTGCCAGCCGCCGGTGGCCAGCAGCACCAAGGGCGCCAACAGCGCGGTCGACAACGCGTACGCCGTCATGGCCTGGCCGGCGGTCGGCTCGCTGATGGCCAGTTGCTGCGCAATCGGCGTCAGGATGCCGCCGATCACGAAGGCGCCGGTGCCGATGATGAGGTTGACCAGGCAGAGCAGCCAAAGCAGACGCGGCATGGGGTGATTGTGGCGTGCTGCGACAATCCCTGTCTTGGGCGCGGACGCTCCGCACCTGCTACCACTGACTCAAAAAGGGACCATGGCCCAGTACGTATTTACGATGAACCGCGTCGGCAAGATCGTGCCGCCGAAGCGGCAGATCCTGAAGAACATTTCGCTGTCGTTCTTCCCCGGCGCCAAGATCGGCGTGCTCGGCGTCAACGGTTCAGGCAAGAGCACGCTGCTCAAGATCATGGCCGGCCTGGACAACGAGATCGAAGGCGAAGCCGTGCCGATGCCGGGCCTGAAGATCGGCCACCTGCCGCAAGAGCCGCAACTCGACGCCCAGCAGACCGTGCGCGAGGCGGTCGAGCAGGGCATCGGCGGCGTGCTCGAGGCCAAGAAGCGGCTCGACGAGGTCTACGCCGCCTACGCCGAGCCCGACGCCGACTTCGACAAACTGGCCGCCGAGCAGCACGATCTCGAAGCCGTCATCACCGCCGCCGGCAGCGAGAACACCGACGTGCAGCTCGAACTGGCGGCCGACGCGCTGCGGCTGCCGCCGTGGGACGCCAAGATCGGCGTGCTGTCGGGCGGCGAGAAGCGCCGTGTCGCGCTGTGTCGCCTGTTGCTGTCCAAGCCCGACATGCTGTTGCTCGACGAGCCGACCAACCACCTCGATGCCGAATCCGTCGAGTGGCTCGAACATTTCCTGCAGCGCTTCCCGGGTACCGTCGTCGCGATCACCCACGACCGCTACTTCCTCGACAACGCGGCCGAGTGGATCCTCGAACTCGACCGTGGCTCGGGCATCCCGTGGAAAGGCAACTACTCCGACTGGCTCGAGCAGAAGGAAAAGCGCCTCGAGCAGGAACAGAAGAGCGAAGACGCGCGCATGAAGTCGATGAAGGAGGAACTGAAGTGGGTTCGCTCCAACGCCAAGGCGCGCCAGACCAAGAGCAAGGCGCGCCTGGCCCGCTTCGAGGAACTCTCCGACGTCGAGTACCAGAAGCGCAACGAGACCAACGAGATCTTCATCCCGGTGGCCGAGCGCCTGGGCAACCAGGTGATCGAATTCAAGGGCGTCAGCAAGAGCTTCGGCGACCGTTTGCTGATCGACAAGCTGAGCTTTGCCGTGCCGCCCGGTGCCATCGTCGGCATCATCGGCCCCAACGGTGCCGGCAAATCGACCTTGTTCCGGATGCTGCAAGGCGTCGAGAAGCCCGACAGCGGTGAAGTGATCATCGGCCAGACGGCGCACTTGGCCTTCGTCGACCAGAGCCGCGAGAACCTGGCCGACGACAAGACGGTGTGGGAAGACGTCTCCGGCGGCCTGGACAACATCACCGTGGGCAAGTTCGTGATGCCTTCGCGGGCCTATGTCGGCCGCTTCAATTTCAAGGGCAACGACCAGCAAAAGCGCGTCGGCTCCCTCTCGGGCGGCGAGCGCGGCCGCCTGCACCTGGCCAAGACCCTGGCCAAGGGCGGCAACGTGCTGATGCTCGACGAACCGTCGAACGACCTCGACGTCGAAACCTTGCGAGCGCTCGAAGAAGCGCTGCTCGAGTTTGCCGGCAGCGCGATGGTGATCAGCCACGACCGCTGGTTCCTGGACCGCATCTGCACCCACATCCTGGCCGCCGAGGGCGAGTCGCAATGGGTTTTCTACCAGGGCAATTACCAGGAGTACGAGGCCGACAAGGTCCGTCGCCTGGGCGAAGAGGGCGCGCGACCGAAGCGCGTCAGGTTCAAGCCGATCCGCTGAATTTGCTGTAGTGTTGGCACTGATGCAGCACGACACGCCAGAGGACGCCGCGCGCCGCGATCTGATGCGTCAGGCGGCATGCGTGGCCGGCGCCTGGGCAGCGGCCGGCGTGCTGCCCGCCGTGGCCGGCGAGCCGCAAGCGCATTCACGATCGCTGCTCGTCGACCCCCTGGGCGATCCGTTTCATGCGCGGCAGCTCAAGGCCGGCGAGCCGCAGTTGTTCAACTACCCGTTCGTCGCCTCGCCGGTCTTCTTGCTGCTGATGGACAGCGCGGTCGACGCTGTCGAACTCGTCACCGAGGCCAGGCAGCGCTATGCCGCGCCTGCGGGCGTCGGGCCGAACAAGGCGATCGTTGCCTTTTCCGCGATCTGTGCGCACAAGCTGATGTACCCGACGCCGGCGCTGTCGTTCATCGGCGTGCGCAAAGGCTTTCAGGGCGAACCGGCGCAGGTGATTCACTGCTGTGGCGACAACTCGCGCTACGACCCGGCGCGCGGTGCGCGCGTGTTGGCCGGACCGGCGCCGCAGCCGCTGGCCGCCGTGCTGTTGCAGTGGGACGCCCTCACCGACGAGTTGCATGCCGTCGGCACACAGGGCGGCGAGATGTTCAAGGCCTTCTTCGAAAAGTACGCCTTCAAGCTCGAAACCGAACTCGGCTCGCGTGCCCGGGCGGCCAGTGGCGCGACCACCGTTGTCAAGCCGGCCAGCGCCTACAGCAAGCAGTGGCAAAGCTGCAAAGTTTGAGCATGGCGTGAACTTGTCGCGCGACGCCGATTCGAAGAGGGTCGGCGACGGGCTGCAGCCGATGGTGCGGCTGGCCGCGTGATTCGATAATGGCCGCCGGCGTCCCCCTTGCAGCGGCATCTTCGGCAGCCCTCATGCACCCATTCAATCGTTCTGACCGCCCCCGCTTGCTGTGCCTGGCTGCACTGCTGAGTGGTCTTGTGCTGGCCGGTTGCGCGACCACTGCGGCCGCGCCGGTGACGGTCGCGGCCGCTGCCACGCCGGCCGCCACCGCAGCCAGTCCCTTCGCCACAGCGGCCTCGGGCGCCGCGCCCGCAGCCCCGGGGCGCCCACCAGCACCCGGACAGCCACCGCCATTCGACTCCGTCATCAAAGATGCCAGGGAGATCAAGGGCTTGTTCGCACTCTGGCAGAAAGACGACAAGGTCTGGATCGAGCTCAAGCCGGAAGACTTCGACAAGCCGTTCTTCTTTGCGCCCAAGCTGGCACGCGGCCTCGGCGAGAAAGGCATTTTCGGCGGCTCGATGCGGGTGCCGGGCAGTCGCGTCGACGACCGCATCGTCGAGTTCCGACGCGTCCACAACATCGTGCAACTGGTTGCCGTCAACACCGACTTCGTGGCCCGTGACGCCAAGTCGCCCGAAGCGCGCGCGGTCGCGGCCGCTTTTGCGCCCAGCCTGCTGTCGAGCGCGCCGGTGGCCAGCGGTGTGCACCCGGAGCGCAAGACCGTGTTGATCGATGCCAACGCGCTGTTGCTCAACGACATGCTGGGCATCGGCCCGGCTTTGCAGCAGGCCTACCGCCAGGGCTATTCGCTCGAGAGCCGCAACACGCAGTTCACGCAGGTGCGTGGCAAGCCGGACCAGGTGGTGTTCAACATCAACGCCCACTTCTACAGTGCCAGCATTGCGGTGCCGAAGCCTGACTCGCCGCCGGGCATGCCGCAACCGACGGTGCCGCAATCGCTGCCCGATGCGCGCAGCATGATGCTGGGTCTGCACATCGCCATCGGCAAGTTGCCCGAGACGCCGATGCCGGCACGGCTGGCGGACGCCCGCATTGGCCACTTCAGCACGACGGTGCAGGACTTCAGCGACGACCTGGCGCGCACGCCGCGCCAGCGCTTCGTGAACCGCTGGCGACTCGAGAAGAAGGATCCGGCGATGCCAGTGTCGGAACCGGTCAAGCCGATCACGTTCTGGCTCGACCGCACCGTTCCCGTCAAGTACCGCGACGCGATCAGCAAAGGTGTGCTCGGCTGGAACGCGGCCTTCGAGCGCGTCGGTTTCAAAAATGCCATCGTCGTCAAGGTGCAGCCCGATGACGCCGACTTCGACACCCTGGACACCGACATCGCGTCGATCCGCTGGATGACCAATGCGCAGCCGATGTTCGGCGCCATCGGGCCGAGCCAGGTCGATCCGCGCAGCGGCGAGATCCTCGACGCCGACATCGGCATCGAAAGCCTGTCATCGCGTGGCCTGCGCGCACTGCGTTCGCAGGTCCTCGGCGGCGCGCGCGGCATCGCTTGGCCGACACTGATGCAGTCACCCGAGGCGAAACCGCTCGACGACGACCAGCATGGCCACGCTACGCCGCTGCATGAGGCCGGCCCGGCGGCCTGTCAGTACGCCGAATTTGCCGCCGAGCAACTCGGCTATGCGCTCGACGTGCTTCGAGGCCCGCGGCGACCTCGATCCGTCGGGCCCTGAAGCGCAGCAGTTCGTGCTCGACTACCTCACCGACGTGACGATGCACGAGGTTGGCCACACGCTGGGCCTGCGCCACAATTTCCGCAGCTCGCGGGTCTATAGCGAACGCCAGCTCGCCGATCCGCGGTTCACCGAGAGCAATGGTCTGGCCGGCTCGGTCATGGAGTACGCGCCGATCAACCTGCCGCGGCCTGGCGAGCCGGGCGGCAAGCCGTTCCAGACCACGCTCGGTCCCTATGACTACTGGGCCATCGAGTACGCCTACAAACCGATGGCGCCGGGCAGCGCGCCCGAGCAGGAAGCGGCGGAGTTGCAGCGCATTGCGTCGCGCAGCGCCGAGCCGGCGCTGGCCTTCGGCACCGACGAGGACAACTTCCTCGGCATCGACCCGGAGAGCCTGCACTTCGACCTCGGCGACGACCCGGTGGCGTTTGCCGCCAAGCGCATCGAGATCGCACGCGATCTGATCGCGCGCCAGGAGACGCGTGTCCTCAATCCCGATGCCGACTATGCGGTGCTGCGGCGCTCGATCAGCTACGCGGTGCGCGACGCCGGCCGCGCCGCCGGCATCCTGGCGCGGCAGATCGGCGGCATCCGCACACTGCGTGACCATCCGGGCAGCGGCCGCGACCCGCTGGTGCCGGTGCCGGCAGCGCTGCAGCGCCGGGCGCTCGAGGTGCTGGCCAGCGGCGTGCTCGCGGCCGACAGCTTCAGGATCGCGCCGTCGATCCAGCGCCGACTGGCCCCCGACTTCAGCGAACGCAGCGAAGCCTTGTCCGGTGGCGAGGCCGCGGTGGCGACCGACTACTCGATCATCGGCACCGTGCTCGGCATGCAGCGTGCGCTGCTGGCGCAACTGATGAGCGACGGCGTGGCGTCGCGCCTGCTCGACAGCGAAGGCAAAGTCGATCTGCGTGCGGGCGGCAACAGCGCCGATGCGCTGCGCCTGTCCGAGTTGTACACGCGCCTTACCGGCGAGGTCTGGAGCGAACTCGGCAGCAGCGGCGACATCGCCTCGCCGCGTCGTGAACTGCAACGCGAGCATGTCAACCGCCTGGCGACGATGCTGCTGCGCCCCACCGCGGCCAGCCGCGCCGACACGCGCAGCCTGCTGCGTGTTCAAGCGCAGGGCCTGCTGGCGCGCCTGAACAGCGCCGGCAAGCGCGCCGGCCTGTCGGCCGAGGCGCGCGCGCACCTGGCCGACAGCGCCGACACGTTGGCGCAGGCCTTGCAAGCCAAACTGCAGCGCGCCGGGGTCTGACCTCCTGGGCCGCGCCTGGCGCGGCCCAGCCCCCGTTTTCCGTGTTTCGTCGCGTCGATCGCGCGGACTTCGCTCGCCACGAGGCGGATGCGGCTATCGTTGCCGAATGAGTTCCGTCGCCGCCACTCGCAGCAGCACGCCGTTCTGGCGTCGTTTCTTCGCCGCGCTCAGCATCGCTCAAGCGGCCTGGGCCGTCGGCGGCGCGTTCGTCGTGGCGTTGGTACTGTCGCCGATCTTTGCACCGCCCTTGCCGGTGGTCTTCGGGCGCACGCTGTTCGTGGCCATCGTCTTGTTGCTGGCCTACACCGCGGCCGGCCAATGGCGCGATGCGCCGGTGCCGCGCTGGGTACTGCAGGTCGGCGCGTTGATGCTCGCCGCGCCGCTGGCGACGATGCTCGTCTACGCCATCTCGGTCGGCGGCGACTGGCAACAGATGTTCGGCCCGGAGCGCATTTCGGGCATGGTGTTCATCGGCGGTTGTGCGCTGTTGTTGGGCCTCATCGTCGGCCTGGGCGCCCTGTACCGCGAGCGCGATGCACAGGCCCATCAACAGGAATTGCAGTTCGCACTCGAGCGCGAGACGCTGCAGCGCCAAGCCGCCGATGCCAAGCTGGCGGTCTTGCAGTCGCAGGTCGAGCCGCACTTTCTGTTCAACACATTGGCCAACGTGCAGGCGCTGGTGGAAGGCGGCTCGCCACGCGCGGCGCCGGTGCTGGCCAGCCTGATCGCCTACCTGCGCGCCGCATTGCCGCAACTGCATGACAGCGCGCCCACGCTCGGACGCGAGACTGCGCTGGTGCGGGCCTACCTCGAGTTGATGCAGATGCGCATGCCGGACCGCTTGCAGTACCGCATCGCCATCGACGCGCAACTGCATGCCTTGCGGCTGCCGCCGATGACGTTGCTGACGCTGGTCGAAAACGCCGTGCGCCATGGCATCGATCCGAGCGAGCGCGGCGGGCGCATCGACGTCGGGGCGCGGCGCGATGTCGGCAGCGGGCGCGTCGTGCTGTGGGTCAGTGACACCGGCGCCGGCATCGACGAAAACAAGCCACCGGGGACGGGTCTGGCCAATTTGCGCGAGCGACTGGGTGCCATGTACGGTGGTCGCGCCACGCTCACGCTGTCTGGCGTTGAGCCGCACGGCGTGCGTGCAGAAATCGAACTTCCCGCGGACTGATGAAGGACATCAACGCATTGATCGCCGACGACGAGCCGCTGCTTCGCCAGCGCCTGGTCTCGGCGCTGTCCCGTGCCTGGCCGGAGTTGCGAATAGCCGCCGAAGCGCGCAATGGCCGCGAGGCGGTGGAACTGTTCGAAACGCATGCGCCGCAGGTCGTGTTTCTCGACGTGCACATGCCGGGCCAGAGTGGCATCGATGCCGCGCGCTCGATGGTGGGCCGTGCGCAGATCGTCTTTGTCACCGCCTACGAGCAGTATGCGGTGCAGGCCTTCGAGCAGGGCGCGATCGACTACCTCGTCAAGCCGTTCGACGAGGCCCGGCTCGCACAGACGGTGGCGCGGCTGCAAGCCCGCCTGATGCCCGTGCCGGCTGCGTCCACGGACCCGGCGATGATGGACACGCTGCTCGAACGTTTGTCCGCCGAGTTGCGCCAACGCGGCCCGGCGCCGCGCCATCTGCAATGGATCAAGGCCTCGGTCGGCCCCACGGTGCGGCTCATTCCGGTGGCGCAGGTGCATTTCATGCGCTCGGACGAGAAGTACACGCTGGTGGTCTGGGACGGCGGCGAGGCCTTGATCCGCAAGACGATCCGCGAGCTTGCCGACGAACTCGACCCGGAACGCTTTGTGCAGATCCACCGCTCGGTGATCGTCAATCTGGCGCGGGTGACGCACGTGACGCGCAGCGTCAACGAAACCGCGGACGTGCACCTCGAAGGCCGCAGCGAGACCTTGCCGGTGAGTCGCAGCTATCTGCACCTGTTCCGGCAGATGTAAGGTCAAAAAAAGAGCGGGCCGCTTTCGCGGCCCGTCAAGGAGCAGGTTTCCGTTGAATGGGTTGTGCCCACGGAAACGCCAGAGGGTCGGTCATCGATCAGCGCCATGCTCCAAGCGAAAGAACACAGCGCATGGTGACTCTAGCCAGGGCGCGCTGCACAGGCCAGCTGCGTGCGACGAACTGCGGATTTCGCGGCATGAACGGCGGCTCAGAGCTTGTCTGGCCTGCGCCGAGGCTTGCGCCATCAGGCTCGTGGTGGCGAGTTCGCTGCGGGCCAGGGTGTCGATGCCGGCCAGCATCGAAGCGGTGATCATTGCGGCCAGGGCCAAAGAGATGAGGCGAGGCGCGGTGCGGTCGGTGTTCATGGTCGTGCTTCCTTGTCAGTCCGGCTTGTCGATGACTGAACTCTAGGCAAGCGCGGCGCGCATTCACAGCGCGTTGAGACGAAGTGCGCCGAGTGCGTGACGAGACGCGGCAGGCGCGGATGAACAGCGCGTCAGACCGACCGAGCGTTCGACAACAGCCGCTAGAGGGGCCGCGTGCGCTCGTTCAGCCACGCCAGCGCGTCGCCCTCGACGCGCGGCGCCAGGCGCTCGCGCACCGTCGCGTGGTAGCCGTTGAGCCACGCGATCTCGTCGGTGCGCATCAGCGCCGTGTCGATGCAGCGCGTGTCGATCGGGCACAGCGTGAGCGTTTCGAAGTCGAGGAACTCGCCGAACTCGTTCGTCGGCCCGGGCACGTTGAGCACCAGGTTCTCGATGCGCACACCCCACCGGCCCTCGCGGTACAGGCCGGGTTCGACCGACGTGATCATGCCCGGCTCCATGGCCATGGTGGCGTCGGGGATGGCTTTGCTGATGCTCTGCGGGCCCTCGTGCACGTTGAGGAAGTAGCCGACGCCGTGACCGGTGCCATGGCCGAACTCCATGGCTTCGGCCCAGATCGGCGCGCGGGCCAGCGCGTCGAGCATCGGCGAGAGCGTGCCGCGCGGGAAGCGCGCGCGCGACAGCGCGATCGTGCCCTTCAGGACCAGCGTGTAGTCGCGCTTCATCGCGTCGCTGACCTTGCCGATGGGCCAGACCCGCGTGATGTCGGTCGTGCCGCCCAGGTACTGGCCGCCGGAGTCGATCAGCAGCAGTCCGTCGCCCTTGATTCCGGCGTGCGAGTCCAGCGTGGCGCGGTAATGCGGCATGGCGCCGTTGGCATTGAAGCCGGCAATCACCGGAAACGACAGGCCGACGAAGCCTTGGCGCTGGGCGCGTTGGCCACTGAGTCGTTCGTCGATCGTGATTTCGGTCAGGCCTTCGCCGCGTGCGAGCGCGGCTTCGAACCAGGCATAGAAGTGGCACATCGCCGCGCCGTCCTCGATCATCGCCTCGCGAATGTGCGCGGCTTCCTGCGCCGTCTTGCGGCTCTTGGCGAGCGTGCTCGGGTTGATCGCTTCGACGACCTTGACGTTCGCGCTCACCTGCTGCCGGAAGGCGAGCGTGATGCGTTTCGGATCGATGAGCAAGGTCGCCCCGGCGCTCAGAGAAGCCAGCGCCTTGGCGGCGCCGGCGTAGTCGGCCAGCGCGATGCCGTCGGCTGCGAGTTCCCGGGCCAGGGCGGCGTCGACCTTGCCCGCATTGATGAACAGCGTGGCCTGGTTGGCGTCGATCAGCAGGTGGGCGAGGAACACCGGGTTGTATTCCACATCGGCGCCGCGCAGGTTGGTGATCCAGGCCACGTCATCGACGGTGGACACGAAGTGATGCGTTGCGCCGTGACGCGGCCATGCCTTCGCGCACGGCGGCGAGCTTGGCGGCGCGCGGCGTCACGGCGTGCGGCGGCTGGTGCGCATAGACACGGCCCTGCGGCAGACCGGGGCGCTCGGTCCAGGCGCCGGCGAGCATGTCGACGTCGGTGCGCAGCGCAATGCCCGCCGCATCGAGCGCGGTCTTCAGTTGCTGTGCTGCCGCCAGGCCGATCACCTGGCCATCGACGGCCAGCGTGCCACCCTTGGGCATGTTGCCGGTGATCCACTCGAGATGGTGCGCCGCTGCGCCGGTGGGAATCTTCACCAGGTCGACGCCGCTGCCGCGCAGCTCGTGTTCGGCCTGCGTCCAGTAGCGGCTGTCGGCAAACAGCGCCGCGCGCTCGGTGGTCACGACCAGCGTGCCCATGGAGCCGGTGAACCCCGACAGCCAGACGCGGCCTTGCCAACGCTCGGGCAGGTACTCGGACAAATGCGGGTCGGACGACGGCACGAGCACCGCAGCCAGGCCGTGCGCGCGCAGGTCATCGCGCACGCTGTCGAGTCGAACGGGGATCGGCGAGCTGCGGGTGTCCATGGTGCAGTATTCCTGTGCGGCAGGTCTGTCGATTGTAGAGAGGCGGGCGCAGAATGCGCCGATGGCCGATCACAACGAAACCGTCGACGAAGCCGCTGGCCCGCAACGTGCGCGACGCGCTGGCCGAAGACATCGGCCGCGCTGACTGGACGGCGCTGCTCGTGCCCGACGGGCCGACGCGTGAGCGCGCGCGTGGTCGCCAAGGAGTCGGCGGTGCTGTGCGGCCGGCGCTGGTTCGACGCCTGCATCCACGCGCTCGATGCCCGCCTCGGCCTGCAGTGGCTCGGCAGCCGAAGGCGGCCCATCGTGCGCCGGCGCCGAGATCTGCCGCATCGACAGCGACGCACGCGCGCTGCTGTCGCGCCGAGCGCAGCGGCGTTGAATTTCCTGCAGATGATGTCCGCCGTGGCGACGACGACGCGCCGCCTATGTCGAAGCCATCACCGGCCTGTCGCCGAACCCGAACGGCTGCGCGATCCTCGACACGCGCAAGACGCTGCCCGGACTGCGCCAGGCCCAGAAGTACGCGGTGCGTGTCGGCGGCGGGCGCAACCAGCGCCTGGCGCTGTGGGACGGCATCCTGATCAAGGAGAACCACATCGCCGCAGCCGGCGGCATCGCACGCTGCGCTGGACGCTGCCCGCGGCGCTGAATGCCGGCGTGACGGTGCAGATCGAAGTCGAGTCGCTCGCCGAGCTGGAAGCAGGCGCTGGCCTGCGGCGCGGCCAGCGTGCTGCTCGACGACTTCACGCTCGACGACATGCGCCGCGCCGTACACGATCACCGGCGGGCGCGCGCTGCTCGAAGTCTCGGGCGGCGTCGATCTCGATCGCGTGCGCGACATCGCCCGCACCGGCGTCGATCGCATCTCGATCGGCAAGCTGACCAAGGATGTGAAGGCGGTGGATTTTTCAATGCGCGTGAACAGTCCCTAAGAAGTCTGCAGCCGCCTCCTGACCATCTGGATGTGGCTCTTCAGTGCGTAAAGCTCGTCGGTGTAGGACAGCGGCACCTGGATTGCGTTGACCTTGTCCTCGATGGCATTGAGTCCATCGAGCAGCTCTTCGGCCGGACGGGCCTTGACCGATGCATCGATCTCGCGCAGTTGCGCGTACCAGCGGAAGACGCGCGAACGGATGCGCAGTTCGACCAGCGGCGGCACGATGCGTGACAAGGGCAGCAGGACGGCGACGATCGACAGCATGGCCAGCCACATGCGGTCGACCAGGTTGGCCAGCCAGAACGG
Organism: uncultured beta proteobacterium; assembly: GCA_963706685.1. Taxonomy (GTDB): domain Bacteria; phylum Pseudomonadota; class Gammaproteobacteria; order Burkholderiales; family Burkholderiaceae_C; genus CADEEN01. Next base: position 219,737 of record CAVPMY010000005.1, on the reverse strand, counting down.
CAGGTAGCGCTGCAGCCACGGCACGCCGCTGCGGTAGAAGCGCTCGGCTTCGGGCGCCAGCGCGCGTTCGCCGTCGCGCGCATTCGGGAAGTCGCCCTTGCGCTGGAACCAGCCCGAGTCGCCATGCACGTCACGTGCCGCCTGGACGAACAATTGCGCCAGTGCCGGATGCAGGTCTTCGCGCACCACCAGCGTGGCCGTCGGCGCGACCATGCGCACGTCGGCGGCGGGCATGTCGAGTGCCAGGTCGACCACGCCGCGCGGCAGCGTGACGGCCGACAGGAAACCAAAGCGCCGCGTGTAGGCCTCGGCCTGCGCGAAGTCGAACAGTGCGATGCCCGGTGTCTGCAGCAGCATCTGCACCATCGCCGACTCGGGCGCCGAGGCCAGCACGAGCGCGTCGAGGCGGCTTTCGAGCAGCTCGATCACCGCTGGCGTGACGGGCTGCTGCGACAAGGCGATCGTGCTCGGCTCGATGCGGTTGGCGTCGAGCAGCCGCGTCGCCAGCTGCGGCACGCCGCTGCCGGTAGCGCCGATGTTGACCCGCCAACCCTGGAGTTGCGACAAGCTGTCGAGCGTCGGTGTCTTCAGCAGCCGTTGTGCACTGTCGACTCGGTAGAACAGCCACACCGGTTCGTAGAACATGCTGCCCAGCGACTGCAGCCCGCTGTCAGTGTTCGACGCTGCGCTGGCGCCGCCTTGCACGAAGCCGATCTGCACAGCCGACGACGCGTCGCGCAGCAGTGCCAGGTTCTCGGCCGCGCCTTGCGTGCCGCGCAGCTCGACGGTGATGCCATGTCGCTTCAGGCGCTCCGCGTAACGTTGACCGAACTCGGCATAGGCGCCTTGCGGTACGCCGGTAGCGAGCACGACATGCCGCGGCGGATTCGGATCGAGCATCCAGTACGCCAGCGCGACCAGCGTGGCGGCCAGCAGCAGGAAGGGCGCGCTCGTGGACAACGCCGTGCGCAGGCCGGTGAAGACGTGGTGGGCAGTCATGCCGATACGATAGCGTCTTTGCTCGCCCGATCGGCACAGCGGATGAGTTCACGGCGCCATTGGCTGTTGGGGATGGCTTCGACTGGCCTGTCGTCGGCCTGTGCCGACAAGCCGGACGCCTCGCCATCCGAGCTGGCGTTTGCAGGACGGCGGCTTCGCTTTGCCGGTGTTGCCGAGGGCCGGCGTGTGCTGTCGGCCAACGACGATTGGCTGCCGGCAACCGGCGGCATTCAGCGACGTGTCCTGATGGGCACTGCGCAGACCGTGACGCTGGCGCAGTTCCGGCATTGGAATGTCGATGCAGTGCTGCCTTGGGCCGCGGCACAGCAGGAACGATGGCGCGCTGCCGCGTCGGCCATCGAGCCTCGCGTGCACGAGCTGCGATTGCCCTTGCCCAACGTGACGTTGCTGGTGGCCAGCAATGGCCAGGAGTCGGCCGGCATGCCGTACACGCGCGCCAACGCCATCGTCATTCCTTGGCGGGGCGCTGCGCCGGGCGCTGCAGACGGCTGGCTGATGGCTCATGAGCTGTGGCATGTCGTGTCGCGCCACGCGCCGGCCCTGGCCGACCGCGTGTACCGCGAGATCGGCTTCGAGCCGATGCCCGAGCTGATCTGGCCGGCGGCGTGGGACGAGATCCGCATTGCCAACCCCGATGCCTCGAGCCATCGGCATGCCATGCGCGCCGAGGTCGACGGGCGCAGCGTGCTGCTGACACCGGCTCTGGTGGCCGCGCGCGCGAGTCTGCGGCCGCGTGAGTCGTTATCGTCGCTGTTCGAGGTGCGGCTGCTCGAGGTGCGGCCCAGCGATGACGGGCGGCGATCGCAGCCGGTGATGTGGGAAGGTGAACCGCGCTGGCACGCCATCGAGCGCGTGCCGGCGTTCCTCGAACGCCTGGGCGGCAACACGCCGTATGTGATTCATCCCGAGGAGACGATGGCCGACAACGTGGCCCTGTTGCTGACCGGGCGCCCGGCGCGCAATGCGGCGCTGCTGCGTCGCATCGAGTCGGTGCTGAGAACTTAAAGACTCGTGCGCAGCGTCCAGATTTCCGGGAACAGCACCACGTCGAGCATCTTGCGCAGGTAGGGCACGCCGCCGGTGCCGCCGGTGCCGCGCTTGAAGCCGATGATCCGCTCGACCGTGGTCACGTGACGGAAACGCCAGAGGCGGAAGGCGTCTTCGAGATCGGTGAGTTCTTCGCCGAGTTGGTACAGATCCCAATGCGTCTGCGGCTCGCGGTAGACGACGAGCCATGCCTGCTCGACCTGTGGGCTCGCGCTGTACGGCTGCGTCCAGTCGCGCTCGGTGTGCGTGGCCGGCACGGCGATGCCGCGCCGCGCCAGCAGGCGCAGCGCCTCGTCGTACAGCGATGGCGCGGCGTGCGCGGCGGCCACCTGCGCCAGGCGTTGGGGCGCATGGGCATGGGGCTTGAGCATCTCGGCGTTCTTGTTGCCGAGGCGAAACTCGATGCAGCGGTATTGCCAGCTCTGAAAGCCGCTCGATTGGGCCAGGTAAGGGCGGATCGCGCTGTATTCGGGCGGCGTCATCGTCGCCAGCACGTCCCAGGCGTGCACCAGCTGTTCCATGATGCGTGAGACGCGCGCCAGCATCTTGAAGGCGCTGCCGAGCTGGTCGGCGGCGATGTGCGCCATCGCCGCTTCGCAGCTCGTGCAGCATCAGCTTCATCCACAACTCGCTGGTCTGGTGCTGCACGATGAACAGCATCTCGTTGTGGTCGGGCGACAGCGGATGCTGCGCCGACAGCACCTGATCGAGGTGCAGGTAGTCGCCGTAGCTCATGTCACTGGAGAAATCCAGCTTGGCGTCAGTCATGTTGACCGCGGCCTTGCTATGGAAGCGCTGCTGTTGCCACTCGCCCATCTCGAGCACGTCGCGCAGATGCTCGACCGCGTCCCAGACGTCGACAAAACGCGTGTACAGCGGCGTCAAGCCGAAGCGCAACACGTCGGGCGCGCGGAAGTCGCCGATCACGCCGCGTGCGATCAATGCCTGGACGATGGCGTAGGCGCCTTCGCCGCGGATCATCGACACCTGGGAGCCGCGATGCTGCGCGTCGTGCGGCGTGATCAACTCGAGGCCGTGACCGGCGCATCGTTCGACAACCAGGCGCATGAAGGTTTCCGTCAGCGCCAGCGACTTGCTGCGCAGCGCGTCGATGCCGCCCAGCGGCTCGGCGGCGAGCACGGTGTCGATGCCGCATTCCAGCGCGGCCATCGAGATCACCGGCGGCGTGCCGCAAAGGTAGCGTGCGATGCCGGGTGCCGGTGCGTAGTCCGGCGTGAAGGCAAACGGCGCGGCGTGGCCCATCCAGCCGGCCAGCGGCTGCCAGAAGCGATTCGCATGGCGCGGATGCACCCAGACGAAGGCGGGCGCGCCCGGGCCGCCGTTCAGGTACTTGTAGCCGCAACCGACGGCGAAGTCGGCGTCCTCGCGCTTCAGGTGCACCGGCACGGCGCCGGCGCTGTGGGCGAGGTCCCACACCGCGAGCGCGCCGGCGTCATGCGCCGCCTGCGTCAGCGCGGCCATGTCGTGCATGGCGGCCGGTGCGGTAGTTGACCTGCGTCAGCATCAGCACGCGCGACGTCGCCCTGGGCCAGGCGCGGCTCGATCTGCTCGGGCACGTCGACCAGCACCAGCTCGAATCCGCGCTCGCGCGCCAGCGACTCGGCGATGTACAGGTCGGTCGGAAAGTTGCTCGCGCTCGGAGAGGATCACGCGGTGCTGCGGCTGCGTCTGCCTGTGCCATCGTCAGCGCGGCGCGACAGCACCTTGAACAGGTTGACCGATGTCGAGTCCGCGATCACGAGCTCGTTCGGCCCGGCGCCGACCAGCTTGGCCAGCTTGTTGCCCAGGTGCTGCGGCAGGTCGATCCAGTGCGCGCTGTTCCAGCTCTCGATCAGGTGCTCGCCCCACTGGCGTTGCACGACGTCGGCAACGCGTGGCGCGGTGGCGCGCGGCAGCACGCCGAGCGAATTGCCGTCGAGGTAGATCTTGTTCGGCGGCAGCACGAACTGCTCGCGCAGTGCAGCCAGCGGGTCCTGCCGGTCGAGGCTCTGGCAATCGGAACGGTTCATGCGAGTGACCTCAAAACAGCACGCACCGGGCTGGCGTCGGCCGTGATCAGCTTGAGCGGCAAGGCGATGAGCTCGTAGTCGCCTTCCGGCACCTCGTCGAGGACCAGGTTTTCCAGCACACGCAAACCACGGCGACGGATCACCTGATGGCTGTCGAGCGATTTGCTTTGCGCCGGGTCGATGCTGGCGGTGTCGATGCCGACCAGCGTCACACCGCGGTCGGCCAGGCGCTCGATGGTCTGCGGCGCGTAGGCGGCGAGGTCGCCGTCCCAGTCATCGACCGGCATGCGCTGGTAGGTTCGCACCAGCACGCGCGGCGGCAATCGCGCATCGATCGCATGTTCGATGTGATGCCATTGCACCAGCGGCGTGACGCCGATGGCGTGGACGACGCGGCAGGGTCCGAGGTAGGGCGCCAGGTCGAGATGGCCCACCGACGCGCCGTGCTCGTCGTAGTGCAGCGGTGCGTCGGCATGTGCACCGGTGTGCGGCGAGAGCGTGATCGTGCTGACGTTGACCGGGCATCCGGCGCGATGGTCGCCGCCCAGTGCTGTTCGTAGCGGGCGTCGCCGGGGAACACCGGCGAGCCGGCGTGCAGCGGCGGCGAGATGTCCCAGAGCTGTTTCATGGCAAGGCGCGACGGTAGCAGCGGCCAGCGCGCCGTGGTGTCGGTCATCTCCGCACAGATGCGATGCGGTCGGTGCACGGTCGACCGCTGCGCCACCTGTCGGGTCGGGCCCGGCCGGATCGCCGTCGTCGTTCGAACTCGTGGAATTCGACTGCGGCGGCGAGTGGCGCTTCAGGCAGATGCTGGTGTGCAGCTCGCTCGCAAGCCGTGCCGTTGCCGACGACCTCCGCAGGGCGGATCAGCGCGCCTGTCAGCCGATGCGACCCAGCAGCAGGTACTCCATGAGTGCCTTCTGCGCATGCATCCGGTTCTCGGCTTCGTCCCAGACCACCGACTGCGGTCCATCGATCACGCTCGGCCGCCACTTCTTCGCCGCGGTGCGCCGGCAGGCAATGCATGAACAGCGCATCGCTGCGCGCCACGGCCATCATGTCGCGCATCGACGCACCAGTCGGCAAAGGCCTTGACGCGCTCGGCGTTCTCGGCTTCGTAGCCCATGCTGGTCCAGACATCGGTGGTCACCAGGTGGCGCCGCGGCAGGCTTCGAGCGGGTCCTTGAAGACGCGGTAGCAGTCGGTGCCGCTGATGCCGGCCACGGCGGGGTCGATTTCGTATCCGCTGGGCGTGCTGACATGCACCTTGAAGCCGAGGATTTCCGCGGCCTGCAGCCAGGTGTTGGCCATGTTGTTGCCGTCGCCGACCCAGGCGACGATCTTGCCGTTGAAGAATCTGAGTGCGTCGACTTCGCCGCCGCGTGCACCGCGTTGCTCGATGAAGGTGAAGATGTCGGCCAGGACCTGGCAGGGGTGGTTGTCGTTGGTCAGGCCGTTGATGACCGGCACGCGCGAGTGCGCCGCAAAGTCCTCGAGCTTGGATTGCTCGTAGGTGCGGATCATCACGATGTCGACCATGCGGCTGATGACGCGGGCGCTGTCGTCGACCGGCTCGGCGCGGCCGAGCTGGCTGTCGCCGGTGGTCAGGTGCACGACCGAGCCGCCCATCTGGTACATACCGGCCTCGAAGCTGACGCGCGTACGCGTGCTGGCCTTCTCGAAGATCATCGCCAGCGTGCGGTCGACCAGCGGCTGGTACTTCTCGTAGTTCTTGAAGCGCTTCTTGATCTCGCGCGTGCGCTCGAACAGGTACACGTACTCCTCGGCGCGCAGGTCCTTGAACTGCAGGTAGTGCTTCATCAGCGCATCACCGGGTTTCATGCGGGGTTCATGCGGCGAGGAACTTGCGGATCAAGGGCGCCAGGATGGCGAGCACCTCGTCGGCTTCACTGCGCGTCATGACCAGCGGCGGCAGCAGCCGCACCACGCGCTCGGCGGTGACGCTGATCAGCAGGCCGGCGTCGCAGGCCTGCTTGAGCAAGTCGCCGCAGGGCCGGTCGAGCTCGATGCCGATCATCAAGCCTTGGCCGCGGTACCTCGACCAGGCCCTCGACGCCGGCCAGTTCGCGCTCGAAACCCGCACGCAAATGGTCGCCGACAGTGGCGGCATTGGCGAGCAGCCCGTCTTCTTCCATGATGCGCAGGGTTTCGACGCCGGCGCGCATCGCCAAAGGATTGCCACCGAACGTGCTGCCATGGTTGCCGGGGCCGAGCACGTCGGCCGCCTTGGGACCGCAGACGATCGCGCCCACCGGCACGCCGGAGCCCAGGCCCTTGGCCAGCGGCATGACGTCGGGCTGGATGCCGGCCCATTGGTGCGCGAACCACTTGCCGGTGCGGCCGATGCCGCACTGCACTTCGTCGAGCATCAACAGCCAGTTCTTCTCGTCGCAGAGCTTGCGCAAGCGCTGCAGGTAGTCGCTGCGTGCGGGGTTGATGCCGCCTTCGCCCTGGATCACCTCGAGGAACACCGCCACCACATTGGGCCGCGTGCGCGCTGCGTCTTCGATGGCCGCGATGTCGTTCAAGGGCACGCGCACGAAGCCTTCGACGAGCGGCCCGAACCCGGCCTGCACCTTCGGGTTGCCGGTGGCCGAGAGCGTGGCGATCGAGCGGCCGTGAAAGGCCTTTTCGTAGACGATGATCTCGGGCTTGTCGATGCCTCGGTCGTGTCCGAACTTGCGCGCGATCTTCAACGCGCCTTCGTTCGCCTCCAGGCCCGAGTTGCAGAAAAACACGTTGGCGAGTCCCGAGATCTCGACGAGTCTGGCCGCCAGTTGTTCCTGCAAGGGCACTGCGTAGTAGTTGCTGGTGTGGATCAGCTTGGCCACCTGGTCCTGCAGCGCCGGCACCAGCTTCGGGTGGCCGTGGCCGAGCGTGTTGACGGCGATACCGGCCAGCGCGTCGAGGTACTCGCGGCCTTCGGTGTCCCAGACACGGCAGCCCCGGCCGTGGGTCAGCGCGATGGGCAGTCGCCCATAGGTGGGCATCACATGGGGCATGGCGGGGTCGGCCATCGTCTTGGGGCTCCGGCTCGCGGGAATGAAAAAGGCCGGCAGCGTTGCGAACAGTTCACGCATCGGCCTCGAATTCATTCTACGGTTGGCCCTGACGGATGCCGAAAACGGGACAACCTTCGCATCCGGTCACGCCATGCTTGCTGCAGCGCAACAACCCCCAGGCACAATAGGTGCTGCGCCACCGGCGCGGCCTGCACTGGTGCTGATCGCCTGCGCCGCCGGCCACCAACCTGCCACGGCGCCCCTGTCGATCATGTCTGCCCCCGTTCACGCCGCGCGCGAGTTCATCATCCAAGGTATCACCCAGAAAGGGCGCGTTTTCCGTCCCAGCGATTGGGCCGAGCGCCTGGCCGGCGCAATGTCCAGTTTCCGGCCCGGCGCGGCGGGCAAGGCCGGCATCGGTGCCTTCATCGGCTACTCGCCGTACTGCGTGCCGACCAGCGTCGGCGACATCAAGGCAGTGATCGTCAGCGAAGCGCTGCGGGACATCGAGCCGATGGCCTGGGATTTCGTCACCCACTTTGCGCGCGACAACGAGTTGCAGATGGACGAGGTGTGCGTGCTGCCTGAGCCGCTGCCGGCGCTGAAATGACAAACGCCCGCTGCTGCGGGCGTTCATTGCGGTACAGCGGTGACCTCAGGCGGCGGTCGCCAGCGCCTTGACCTTGGCGGCCAGGCGGCTCTTGTGGCGCGCGGCCTTGTTCTTGTGGAAGATGCCTTTGTCGGCCACCGAGTCGATCACGCTCTGCGCAGCCTTGAACAGGTCTGCCGCCTGGCCCTTGTCACCACCGGCGACGGCCTTCTGCACGCCCTTGATGGCGCTGCGGAACTGGGAGCGCAGCGATGAATTGGCGGCGTTGAGCTTCACGTCCTGGCGCGCGCGCTTGCGGCCGGAGGCGATGCGAACGGTTTTCTTCTTGGCTTTGGTTGCGGTGGCCATGGAACTGGTTGGATCGGTGCAAAGAGCACGAGTCTAGCATGCGAGACTGCAGGCCCGCCAGCCACGGCCCATCAGGTTAGTCGGCGCTTTCTCGATAATCCGCCGGCTCGCTCACCTGCATGAACCTCCTCAAGGCTGCTTCCACCGTCTCGCTGCTGACCCTGGCCTCCCGGGTGACCGGCCTGGTTCGTGAGCAACTGATCGCGGCCACCTTCGGCGCCTCGGCGGCCACCGACGCCTTCAACGTCGCCTTTCGCATCCCCAACCTGCTGCGGCGATTGTTCGCAGAAGGCGCGTTTTCACAGGCCTTTGTGCCGATCCTGGCCGCCAGCCGTGCGAAGGAGGGTGACGAGGCGACACATCGCCTGGTCAATGCGGTGGCCACCGTTCTGGTCTGGGCGTTGTTGCTGACCAGCGTCATCGGCATCGCCGCGGCGCCGCTGCTGGTCTGGCTGCTGGCCAGCGGCCTCGAGCGATTCGACAACGCCGTGCTGATGACGCGCGTGATGTTTCCTTACATCGGCTTCATGTCGATGGTGGCACTGGCAGCCGGGATCCTGAATACCTGGAAGCGTTTTGCGGTGCCGGCATTGACGCCGGTGCTGCTCAACCTGGCAGTCATCGCGGCGGCGTGGTTCGGCGTGCCGTGGTTCAAGTCGATCGGCGTGCAACCGATCTATGCGCTGGCTGTGGGCGTGATGGCCGGCGGCGTATTGCAACTGGCGGTGCAGGTGCCGGCGCTGGCGCGGGTGGGTCTCCTGCCTCGCATCGGCGTGTCGCCATCGGCGATCCGTGGAGCCTGGCATCACCCCGGCGTGGGTCGCCTGCTCAAGCAGATGGCACCGGCGCTGCTCGGTGTGTCGGTGGCGCAGATTTCGCTGTTGATCAACACCCAGATCGCCTCGCATGTCGGCATTGGCGCCGTCTCCTGGCTGACCTACGCCGACCGGCTGATGGAGTTCCCGACGGCGCTGCTCGGCGTGGCGCTGGGGGTGGTCTTGCTGCCGCAACTGTCGGCGTCCCAGGCACGTGGCGACGACGAGCACTACACCGGCCTGCTCGACTGGGGACTGCGCCTGGTCTTGCTGCTGGCGCTGCCCTGTGCCGTGGCCTTGATCGTTTTCCCGCAGCCGCTGGTGGCAGTGCTCTATCACTATGGCGCGTTCAGCGAGCGCGACGTGGCGCAAACCGTGACCGCCCTGATGGGTTACGGCGTCGGCCTGATGGGGCTCGTCGGCGTGAAGATCCTGGCGCCGGGCTTTTACGCGCGGCAAGACATTCGCACGCCGGTGAAGATTGCAATCGTCGTGCTGATCGCCGTGCAGGCGATGAACCTCGTCTTCGTGCCGCTGCTGGGCCACGCCGGGCTGGCGCTGTCGATCGGCCTGGGTGCACTGGTCAATGCGACATGGTTGCTCATCGGCCTGCGCAAGCGCGGCGTCTACACGCCGTCGCCAGGTTGGGGCACATTTGCGCTGCGTGTCTTGCTCGGCTGCACGGCGCTCGGCGCCTTGCTGTGGTGGGCCGCGCGGCACGTCGATTGGCTTGCCGAGTCGGGCCTTGCGCGCGCCGGTCTGCTCGCCGCGGTGCTGGGCGGCGCGGCGCTGGTCTACTTCGCAGTGCTGCTGGCGTGTGGACTGCGGCCGCGCCAGTTCGTGCGTCGCGGCTGACCGATACACTCACGCGTTGTGACCTCGCTCCTCTTCGAACGCCCGACGCCGCTCGAATACTTCGCAGCGCTGGTGGCCGACGACCGGCAGTTCACGCAGCTCGAAGCGGCAGTGGCTGTCGCCCATGCCGCCGAGCCGACCCTCGATGTGCAAGGCGTGTTGTCGGCCATCGACGCGCTGGCTGCCAAGCTCAAGCAGCGCATCGCCGCCGACGCCGCGCCGCTGCAGCGCCTGCGCTTGCTGAACCGCTATTTCTTTCAGGAACTGGGCTTTGCCGGCAACGTCAACGACTACTACGCGCCCGAGAACAGTTTTCTGCACCGCGTGCTCGACTCGCGGCGCGGCATCCCGATCACCTTGGCGCTGGTCTACATCGAGATCGCGCAGCAGATCGGCCTCGACGCGCGTGGCGTGTCGTTTCCCGGCCACTTCCTGATCAAGCTGAAGATGCCGCAGGGCGAAGTGGTGATCGACCCCTTCAACGGCCGCTCGATGTCGCGTGAGGATCTGGACGAGCGCATCGAGCCCTACCGCCGGCGCCACGGCCTGGTCGGTGACGCCGAGGTGCCGCTCGGCCTGTTCCTGCAGGCTGCGACACCGCGCGACGTGGTCGCGCGCGTACTGCGCAACTTGAAGGAAATTCATCGCGGCGCCGAGGATTGGCCGGCACTGCTGGAGGTGATGCAGCGCCTGGTGATCCTGCTGCCCGACGATTGGGACGAGCGGCGCGACCTCGGTTTGGTGCGCGCCGAACTCGGCGATGACCCTGGTGCGCTCAAGGACCTGGCGGCGTATGTCGAACACAGCCACGGCGCCGAGGATGCGATTGCGATCAGCGATCGCATCCGCGAGCTGCGCGCCCACGGCCGGCCGCAACGGAACTGACGCCGCGCATGCCGTTGAACGCGTCCCAACGCAGAAGTCTGCTCTGGTTGGCCGTTGCTGCCGGCGCACTGCTGCTGCTGTGGCTGCTCGGCCCGGTGCTCACGCCCTTCATCGTTGCCGCCGTGCTGGCTTATGCCCTGCACCCGGCGGTCGAGGCGCTGGCCGCGCGACATGTGCCACGCCTGTTGGCCGTGGCGCTGGTGGAAGTCCTGGCCATCATCGCGCTGCTGGCGCTGCTGTTGCTGATCATTCCGGTGCTGGCCAAGGAACTACCGCTGCTCAAGGAGCAGATTCCGCTGCTCGCCGATCGTGCCAACAAGACGCTGGTGCCCTGGCTGGCGCAGCACGGCATCCATGTCTCGCTCGACAGCGCGAGCATCAAGGCCTTTCTGCTGAAGACGCTCGACGCCAATCTCGACGATTGGATGTCCAAGGTGCTCACCTCGGCGCGCATCGGCGGCAGCATGCTGCTGGCACTGGTCGGCAACGCCATCCTGATGCCGGTGGTGCTGTTCTACTTGCTGATCGATTGGCCGAACCTGGTCGAGCGCGCTCAAGCCATGATCCCGCCGCGCCTGCGCGAAACCGTGCTCGGCTTCTTCGATGAATGCGACACCGTGCTCGGTCAGTACTTGCGCGGTCAGCTGCTGGTGATGGTTGTATTGGCGGCGTATTTCAGCATCGCACTGGCCATTGCGGGCTTCGACCTGGCGCTGCCGGTGGGCGTGTTCACCGGCCTGGCGTTCTTCATTCCCTATCTCGGCTTCGGACTCGGATTGGCGCTCGCGCTGCTGGCCGGCACACTCCAGTTCGGCAGTTGGTATGGCGTCATCGCGGTGGCCGTGGTCTACGGCGTCGGCCAGGTTGCGGAAAGCCTGGTGCTGACGCCGCGCCTGGTCGGCGAGCGCATCGGCTTGAACCCGCTGACGGTGATCTTCGCCTTGCTGGCCTTCGGCCATCTGTTCGGTTTTGTCGGCGTGCTGATTGCGTTGCCGGTGAGCGCCGTGCTGCTCGTTGCGCTGCGGCGCGCGCAGGGTGCGTACCTGTCGAGCCGCCTGTACCAAGGCTGACGTGAGACAACTTCCGCTGGCGATCGGCCCCGAGCCGCTGCAGACCTTCGACAGCTTTGTCGCTGGCGCCAACGCCGCCGTGGTCGCGAACCTCAGAACAATCACTGAGCAGGCCGGTGCGCCCGTGTACCTGTGGGGTGCCGAGCGGCAGCGGCAAGACGCATCTGCTGCGCGCACTCGTGCATGCGCTGCACACGCACGGCGCACAGGCCGGCTGGGTCGACAGCAACATGCCGGCGCCGTGGCCATTCAACGAAGCCTGGTCGCTGATCGTTCTCGATGGCTGCGAGGCCTTCGATGAGGCACAACAGCAAGCGGCGTTTTCGCTGTTCATCGATGCCATGTCGCACGGCACCCGGGTGGCTGCATCGGGCAGCGTGCCGCCGGTGGACCTGCCGTTGCGCGACGACCTGCGCACGCGACTCGGATGGGGCCCCGTGTTTGCGCTCGCAGCCGCTGGGCGAAACCGACGCGCGCGCCGTGCTGCGGCGCGAGGCCGAGCGGCGCGGCATTGTGCTGTCGGACGACGTGCTGGGTTTCTTGCTGACACGCTTTTCGCGAGACCTGAAGCACCTGATGACCTTGCTCGAGCGGCTCGACGAGTTTGCGCTGGCCGAACACCGTGCAGTGACCGTGCCGCTGCTCAAGAAGCTGTTTGAAGAAGAGGGCGCCACGCTTTGAACCTGACCCTGTTCGACCTCGACGGTACGCTGATCGAAACCGATTCCGATCACGCATTCGGCGAGTTTCTGGTGCAGTCTGGGCTGGGTCGACAAGGACCGCTTCAAGCAACGCAACGACCACTTCTATGCCGAATACCGGGCCGGCACGATCGACGTTGCCGAGTACCTGGACTTCGCCACCGAGCCGTGGCGCACGCGGCCCGCGCAGGAGGCGTTGGCGATGCGTGAGCGCTTCGTCGAGGAAGTGATGCGCCCGGCGATCAAGCCGCGCGCGCTGAACCTGGTGCGCGAGCACCAGTCGTCGGGCGACCGTGTGGCCATCGTCACGGCAACCAACGAGTTCGTCACCCGGCCGATCGCCGATCTGTTTGGCGTCGAGACCTTGCTCGCGGCCGAGCTCGAACGCAACGAGCGGGGCCTTGTCACCGGTCGCGCCAAGGGTGTGCTGACCTTTCGCGAAGGCAAGGTCACGCGGGTCGTCCAATGGCTGGCCGAGCTCGGCCATGCGGCGTCGGATTTCGACCGCGTCACCTTCTACAGCGACTCCATCAACGACTTGCCGCTGCTCGAATGGTCCACGCACCCGGTGGCCACCAACCCCAGCGCCAAGCTCGCCGAAGTGGCCGTACAACGCGGCTGGCCGATACTTCGCCTTTTCGAACGAGACGAATGATCCGCAAGTTCATCGACCGGTTGCTCGGCAAACCGCCGGCAGCGCCCTCCAAGCCCGGCGCCGTGCCCCTGGGCAAGCGTGCCGAGTTTGCCGTCGCCGAGCATGGCATTGACCCGACACGGGTCGACGAGCGCGCCGACCGGGTCGTGCGCACGCTGCAGGAAGCGGGGCATCGAAGCCTACATCGTCGGCGGCGCGGTGCGCGATCTGCTGGTCGGCCGGCGGCCGAAGGACTTCGACGTGGCCACCGACGCGACGCCTGAGCAGGTCAAGGCACTGTTCCGCCGCGCCTTCATCATCGGCCGGCGCTTTCGCATCGTGCATGTGGTGTATGGGCGAGGGCGCGACCATGAGGTGATCGAGGTCTCGACCTTTCGCGCCTACCTCGACGCCGATCGATGCCGACCCGGTGGTTGGCAATGAGAAAACGTCGAAAAGCGACATGGCCGGCAAGAGCCACTTCGTCGACGCCAGCGGCCGCGTGCTGCGCGACAACGTCTGGGGCCCGCAAGTCGAAGACGCCGCGCGGCGCGACTTCACGATCAACGCGATGTACTACGACCCGGCAACGCAAATCGTCGTTGACTACCACCACGGCCTGAAAGACGCTGCAAGAAGCAGACGTTGCGCATGATCGGCGACCCGGTCGCACGCTACCGCGAAGACCCCGTGCGCCTGCTGCGCGTGGTGCGATTCGCGGCCAAGCTCGGTTTCACGATCGAGCCGGCAACCAAGAAGCCGATGGCAGAAACCGCGAAGCTGCTCGAAAACATTCCGCAATCTCGTTTGTTCGACGAGATGATCAAGCTGCTGCAGACCGGCCATGCGCTGGCCAGTGTGGCCGAGTTGCGCAAGCAGGGCTTGACGCAGCTGTTCCCGCTGCTGGCGCCGCTGATGGTCGAACAGGCCGAGCCCAAATCGCAGCAGGTCCGGTTCATCGAGAGTGCGCTCGCCGACACCGACACGCGTGTCGCCGATGGCCGCAGCGTTGCGCCGAGCTTCATGCTGGCGTGCCTGATGTGGCATGAGGTGCGCGAGCGCTGGCAGGCGGCGCGCGCCAAGGGCGCGCATCCGATGCCGGCGCTGCAGGAGGCGATCGACGCCGTGTTCGATGCGCGCATCGGCGACATCTCCGGCCGCGGCAAGCTCGGCGCCGACATGCGCGAGATCTGGCAGATGCAGCCGCGCTTCGAGCGCCGCGCCGGCAGCTCGCCTTTCTCGCTGATCGACCAGCCGCGCTACCGCGCCGCCTACGACTTCCTGCGCCTGCGCGCCGATTGCGGCGAGATCGACGCCGAACTGGCCGATTGGTGGGAAGACTTCGCCCTGGGCACCAATGAAGAACGCGACGCGCTGCTCGAGGCGGCGCGTGAACTGCAGCGCGCGCAACCGCGCCGCGTGCCTGCCGCGCCGCGGCCGGCGCTCGAGCCTGCACCGCTGCCGGAGGAGGGCGCGTTGCCGGCAAAGAAGCGGCGCCGCCGCCGCCGCAAGCCGGCCGCCGGTGGCGGGGCCGCGCCCCCCGTCTCCGAGACGCCATGACAGCGTCCGCCGGCGAACGCGTTTTCGTCGGCCTGGGGGCCAACCTCGGCGATGCCGCCGCCAGCGTGCGTTCGGCCTTTGACGCGCTCGATGACTTGCCGGACACGCGCTGCGTGGCGCGCTCGTCGCTGTACCGCACCTCGCCCGTCGATGCGCAAGGTCCTGACTACATCAACGCCGTTGCGCAACTGCAGACGCGATTGGAGCCGCTGGCGCTGCTCGAGGCCCTGCAAGGCATCGAGGCGCAATTTGGCCGTGAGCGTCCCTACCACCATGCACCGCGCACGCTCGATGTCGACCTGCTGCTCTATGGCCATCGGCGCGTCGACACGCCGCTGCTGACGCTGCCACATCCGCGCCTGCACGAACGCGCTTTCGTGCTCGCGCCTTTGGCCGAGATAGCGCCGGACCTGGCGATGCCGATACCGGCGGGCCAGCGCATCGAACGGCTGGACCTGCTGTGACCGCGCATACACTCGACGCATGACAACCATGTGACGATCGCATGATCGCGATCGTCTCGACGGGGAACAACATGCTGTTCGGCAAGCTGCTGCCACGCGAAGGCAACTTCTTCGAGCTCTTCAACCAACATGGCGGCCATATCGCCGAGGGCTGCCCGGGCCTTTGTCTCGATGATCCAGAACTACGGCGATGCGGTGCTGCGGCAGAAGCACGCCGACGCGGTGGACCACGCCGAGCGCGCAGGCCGACAAGATCACGGCCGAGGTCAATCGCCTGCTGCACAAGACCTTCATCACGCCGATCGACCGCGAGCAGATCCACGGCCTGATCAACGCCATGGACGACATCCTCGACCTGCTGCAGGACTCGACCGAGACGATGGCGCTGTACGACGTGCGCGAAGTCACGCCCGAGGTGCTCCGGCTGGGCGACTGTCGGCCAAGTGCTGCGAGCGCGTGGCAGCATGTGGTCACGCTGCTGCCCAACATCGGCAAGCCGGACGTGACCGAAGCGGCGCTGAAGACCTGCGAAGAGATCGACCAGCTCGAATGCGACGCCGACCGCGTGATGCGCGCGGCGATGAGCCGGCTGTTCCGCGAACGAGGCGATGTGCGCGAGCTGATCAAGCTGAAGACGATCTACGAACAGCTCGAATCGATCACCGACCGCTGCGAAGACGTGGCCAACCTGATCGAGGGCATCGTCCTCGAGAACTCCTGAGACGCGCTGCGCGCATGGCCATCGGTCCAGGTCGCGTTCTGGGTGATCGCCGTGCTGGTGGTGCTGGCGCTCGCGTTCGATTTCATGAACGGCTTCCACGACGCGGCCAACTCGATCGCCACCGTGGTCTCCACCGGCGTGCTCAAGCCGCACGCAGGCGGTGGTGTTGGCGGCGTTCTTCAACTTCGTCGCGCTGTTCATCTTCCAGCTCAAGGTGGCAGCCACCGTCGGCAAGGGCATCGTCGAGCCCGGCGTGGTCGATCACTACGTGGTCTTCGGCGCGCTGATCGGCGCCATCGCCTGGAACCTGATCACCTGGTGGTACGGCATCCCGTCGTCAGTCCTCGCACGCGCTGATCGGCGGCCTCGTCGGCGCGCGATGGCCAAGGTCGGCGCCGGGCGCGCTGGTCGGCGCCGGCGTCCTGCAAGACCGTGGCCTTCATCGTCGTCTCGCCGCTGCTGGGCTTCGTGCTCGGCTCGCTGATGATGGTCGGCGGTGGCCTGGATCTGTCGCGGCGCGCCGCCGCAGCGCGTGGACCGCTGGCTTCCGGCGCCTGCAGCTCGTCTCGGCCGGCGCTGTACAGCCTGGGCCACGGCGGCAACGACGCGCAGAAGACCATCGGCATCATCTGGATGCTGCTGATCGCCGCCGGCTATGCGGCATGCAGCCGACAAGCTGCCGCCGACCTGGGTGATCTGGAGCTGCTACATCGCCATCGCGCTGGGCACGATGTTCGGCGGCTGGCGCATCGTCAAGACCATGGGCCAGCGCATCACCAAGCTCAAGCCGGTGGGCGGCTTCTGCGCCGAGACCGGCGGCGCGATCACGCTGTTCCTCGCCACCGGGCTGGGCATCCCGGTGTCGACCACGCACACCATCACCGGCGCCATCGTCGGCGTCGGCTCGGCGCGCAACGCCTCGGCGGTGCGCTGGGGCGTGGCCGGCAACATCGTCTGGGCCTGGATCTTCACCATTCCCGCCTCGGCGCTGATCGCTGCGGTCGGCTATGGCCTGGGCACACTGATTTTCTAGCGGCTGATCTTTCTCGCCTCTTCGACTTGCCACTCGAAGAAGCGCTGGCCGCTGAACGCGATCGTCGCCATCAGCGCGGTGGCGCCGATCATCAGCGCGGCAATCACGCCCAGCACGGGTGCCCAGCCTGTGGCGCGGGGGGCGTGGCCGATGTTGCGTCGGGCATCCCATGCCGCATCCGCGGTCAGGCCGTAGAGGATGGCGAACAGGCAGGCCTGCGCGATCATCAGGCCGAGCAAGGGCAGCAACAGCCACGCCAGCTGATCGTCTTGTCCGAGCGTCTGCACGCGATAGATACCGTACAGGCCGGCGAGCGTCGGCAACGGATGAAACCAGGCCCAGCGGTCTTGCGACCCCTGAAGATAGAAGCGGTGAGCGCCGAAGGCCCCGACGAGCAACGCCAGCCATGTGGCCAGCGTCTTCGATTTGTAGGCCATCAATCGCGCGTCAATCACGAACTGGTGTGGCCGCACCCTCGCCGAGCGCCTTTTGCATCAACACCACATCGAGCCAGCGTCCGAACTTCCATCCGGCGGCCTTGAAGACGCCGCAGTCTTCAAAGCCGCAGGCGCGGTGCACGCCGATCGAGCCGGCGTTGGCGGTGTCGCCGATCACGGCCAGCATCTGCCTGGCGCCGCGGGCAACGCACTGCGCCAGCAACTCGGCCAGCAGCACGCGGCCAATACCGTGGCCGCGCGCGGCTTCGTCCAGGTAGATCGAGTCCTCAAGGCAGAAGCGGTAGGCGAGGCGAGGGCGAAAGGGGTTGGCGTAGGCGAATCCCAGGACCTGGCCCGCACGCTCGGCCACCAGCCACGGCAGGCCGTTGGCCAGCACGGCGTCGCGGCGGCTCGCCATTTCAGCGTCGTCCGGCGGTTCCAGCTCGAAGGTGCCGGTACCGTGGGTCACGGCGTGGCCGTAGATGCGGGTCAGGGCGGGCAGGTCGGTCCCGAGGCTCGGGCGGATCAGCAAGGGACGGTCGCTCATGCGGTCGAGTCTATAATCTGCCGCTTTCGTTGCTGGCCGGTCGGGGGATTGGCGTATCTACGGCACCGAACCCTGATTCTGCCCGGCTGTGTGTGTCTTCGCGGTCGGCTGATCGACAAGTTTCATTTCGAGGAACCGACAAATGGTCGTCATCCGTCTGTCCCGTGGCGGCGCCAAGAGGCGTCCGTTCTACAACATCGTCGTCGCCGATTCGCGAGAGCGCCGCGACGGCCGCTTCATCGAGCGCGTGGGCTTCTACAACCCGGTCGCGTCCGGCGGCGAAGAGCCGCTGCGTGTGGCCACTGACCGCGTGACCCATTGGGCCAGCAAGGGCGCACAGCTGTCGCCCACGGTGGCCCGCCTTGTCGATCAGGCAAAAAAAGCCGCTGCTTAGTTGACGGCCCCAAGCTCGCTTCGCTCGCGCCCCCGGGACCGGCACGGGCCCCTGTGCGGCCCTTGGGAGCGCGGGCCGCTTGGGGCGGCCCGGCGCAGGCCCGCAATCGATGATGTCATGCGGTGACGACTGGCCCACCGACGCGGTGGAAGTCGGTCGCGTGATCGGCGCCTGGGGCATCAAGGGTTGGATCAAGGTGCAGCCCTTTGCGACCGATCCGCAGGCCCTGTTCTCCACCAAGCGCTGGTACCTGCGCCCGCCTGAGGGCCCGGCAGGTGCCGCGCCGCCGCCGCTGTTGCGCGTCACGGATTCGCGCCAGCAAGGCGACCTTGTCGTTGCCGGCGCACAGGAAGTGCCCGACCGCAATGCTGCCGAATCCCTCAAAGGCGCGCGGGTGTTCGTCGCCCGGTCGAGTTTTCCGACCGCGGGCGCCGACGAGTACTACTGGGTGGACCTCATCGGTTGCGCGGTAGTCAACCGTGACGGTGCGGCGCTGGGCAGCGTGGCCGACCTGATCGACACCGGCGCGCACAGCGTGCTGCGTGTGCTGCTGGGCGATGACGAGCGCTTGATACCGTTTGTGGCGGCCTATGTCGACGATGTCGACCTGAAGGCGCGCACCATCACGGTCGACTGGGGCCTGGATTTCTGAAGGCCCGCATGCGCTTCGATGTCAT
The DNA here is from genome assembly GCA_963706685.1 of uncultured beta proteobacterium. Taxonomy (GTDB): domain Bacteria; phylum Pseudomonadota; class Gammaproteobacteria; order Burkholderiales; family Burkholderiaceae_C; genus CADEEN01. The sequence continues at coordinate 200,866 of CAVPMY010000005.1, read as the reverse complement.
CACGCTGTTTCCGGAGTTGTTCGAGCCGTTCCTCAAACTCGGCGTGACCCGGCGCGCCTACGAATCGCGGCAGGTCGACGTGCGCCTGTGGCCGCTGCGCGATCACGGTGAGGGCGCCCACCAGCGCGTCGATGACCGGCCGTTCGGCGGTGGCCCGGGCATGGTGTTGCTGGCCGAGCCGCTGCAGCGGGCGTTGTCGGCGGTGATCGCTGATCGTGACCCACCCGCGCCGGACGTGATCCATTTCACGCCCACCGGCCGGCGCATCGACCAGTCGCTGGTGCGCGACCTTGCAAAGGGCCCTGGCGCGGTGCTGCTGTGCGGGCGCTATGAGGGCATCGACCAGCGTTTTGTCGACCGACATGTCACCCACGAACTGAGCCTGGGCGACTTCGTGCTTTCCGGCGGCGAGCTGCCGGCCCTGGCGCTGCTCGATGCCGTGGCGCGGCTGCAGCCCGGTGTCCTTGGGCGACGAGCAGTCGGCCGAACAGGACAGTTTTGGCGACGACGGACTGCTGGACTGCCCGCACTACAGCCGGCCCGAAGACCTGCAAGGGCAGAGCGTGCCGTCGGTGCTGCTGTCGGGCCACCATGCGCAGATCGAGCGTTGGCGCCGCGAGCGCTCGCTGGAACTCACGGCACGCCGCCGGCCGGAGCTGATCGCCGCGGCGCGTGCCGCCGGGCGCCTGTCCAAGGCCGACGAGGCCTTTCTGGCTGCGCTCACCCTATAATCCCCGGCTTTCGATCCTCTGCCGGGTCACTGTGGGCTCAGAGCCCACACATTCCATCGATAACACGCCCAGGCACGATCGCTCGGAGAACCACTGTGGATCTGATCCAGACCCTCGAACAAGAGGAAATTGCCCGCTTGGGCAAAACCATCCCGGTTTTCGCCCCTGGCGACACCGTGATCGTCAGCGTCAACGTCGTCGAAGGCACCCGCAAGCGCCTGCAGGCCTATGAAGGCGTCGTCATCGCCAAGCGCAACCGCGGCCTGAACAGCGCATTCATCGTGCGCAAGATCTCCAACGGCGAAGGTGTCGAGCGCACCTTCCAGCTCTACAGCCCGCTGATCGCCAGCATCGAAGTCAAGCGCCGCGGCGACGTCCGCCGTGCCAAGCTGTACTACCTGCGCGAGCGCTCAGGCAAATCAGCCCGCATCAAGGAAAAGCTGGCCTGAGCGAAGCTCAGTGCGATCGCGAAGCGATCATGGCGCGCGCAGCGCGACTGCCGGCTTTCGAGCCTTGCGCAAAAGCTGGCCTGAGCGAAGCTCAGTGCGATCGCGAAGCGATCGTGGCGCGCGCAGCGCGACTGCCGGCTTTTGAGCCCTGTTCAGAATCTGCCCTGAGGTGAGTTTCTGCGCACGAGCGCGAGCCGCCTGCGGGCAGCGTTGATGCAGCCGCCGTATGCTGACCGCCTCATGACCACGCGGCCCCGCATCACCGATCCGCGCATCGTGCCGGTTGCCGGCAACGACGCGCACCTGGATGCCGTGGCGATCGAGCGCTTGAGCGCCGCCGCGCTTCGTGATCGACTGGCAACGCCACCCCTGTGGACGCCTGAAAAACTCGGCGACGGCGGCGTCTTCGAGGACCAGGGTCGCAGCAACGCCTCGGTGCTGGTGCCGCTCGTACAGCGCGACGCGGGCCTGACCGTGTTGCTGACACAACGCACCTCGCACCTGCGTGAGCATGGCGGCCAGATCAGTTTCCCCGGCGGCCGTGCCGAGCCCGGCGATACCGACGCCATCGATACGGCGCTGCGCGAGGCCGAAGAGGAGGTCGGCCTGGCCCGGCGTCATGTCGAGGTGCTCGGCGCGCTGCCGATCTACCGCACGATCACCAACTTCGATGTCACGCCGATCGTGGCCTTGGTGCACCCGCCGTTCCTGCTGACGATCGACCCCCACGAAGTGGCCGAGGCCTTCGAAGTGCCGTTGGCTTACCTGATGACACCGGCCCACCACCAGCGCCACGTCTTCGAGTTTGCCGGTGGACAGCGCGAGTTCCTGTCGATGCCCTGGCTGCGCCCGGACGCGATGGGGCAAGGACAAGGCGAGTACTTCATCTGGGGCGCCACCGCAGCGATCCTGCGCAACTTCTACCGGCTGCTCGCCGCCTGAAAAGTCCCAGCCCCGGAGCCGCTGATGCCGCTCCCCCAGCAGCTGATATCGTTGCTCAATGAGCTTCTTCTCCGTACTCCTGGCGCTGCTGATCGAGCAGCTGAAGCCGCTGCCGCGCGACAACTGGGTGCACGACACGCTGATCTCGTGGACCAGCTGGGCCGGGCGCAACTTCGACGCCGGGCGCGATCGGCACGCCATCGTCGTCTGGTGCGTGACCGTGGTCGCACCGGCCATTGCCGCCGCGCTGTTGTATGGGGTCGCCGCGCGGTTTTCCCTGCTCGGCGCCTTTGCCTTCAATATCGTCATCCTCTACCTGACGCTGGGGTTTCGGCAGTTCAGCCACTACTTCACCGACATCCGCAGCGCACTCGATCGCGGCGACGAAGCGCGGGCAAGAGACCTGCTCGCCGAGTGGCGCCACCTCGACGCCAGCGAGCTGCCGCGCACCGAACTGCTGCGCCATGTGGTCGAGCATGCCTTGCTGGCCGCGCACCGCCATGTCTTCGGCGTCTTCTTCTGGTTCATCGCGCTGTCGGCGATCGGCCTCGGCCCTGCCGGCGCCGTGCTCTACCGAATGGCCGAGTTTGCAAGCCGCTACTGGGCCTTCAAGAGCCGCACACTGGATGTGCCGACCAACGAGCGGCTGATGGCCTTGTCGCAACGCCTGTTTTCGCTGATCGACCATGTGCCGGCGCGCCTCACCGCCTTTGGCTTTGCGGTCGTCGGCAACTTCGAAGAGGCCGTCAACGGCTGGCGACGCGACGCAGCGCTGTGGCTGCATCCGAACGAAGGCATCCTGCTGGCTTCGGCGGCCGGCGCGCTCGGCGTGCAACTCGGTGGGCAGGCCGCGCCGGGCGTGACGCCCGACCGGTCGAAGACCTTCGATGTCGGCGGCAATCCGGAAGCCGCGTCAGCGCGCGGGTCGACGCAAGGTTCGCCGGCCCAGGCCGGTCACCTGCAAAGCGTGGTCGGCCTGGTGTGGCGCTCGATGATCTTGTGGATGTTGCTGGCGGCGTTGCTGTCGTTGGCCAACCTGCTGGGCTGACGGCGCGCGCCCGGCTACCACTTCTCGCGCGCCAGCTCGTTGCAGATTTCGCCGTAGATGCGCCAGCGCGACGCGCTGATCTCGCCGCGCTCGACTGCCGCGATGACCGTGCAGCCGGGCTCGTGGCGGTGCGTGCAGTTGTAGAACTTGCAGCCGCCGGCATGGGCGCGCAGGTCCGGCATCAGGCCAGGCAGTTGCAACGCCTCGACATGGCGCAGTCCGAATTCCTGAAAGCCCGGCGAGTCGATCAAGGCGCTCTGCCGGGTCGCGTCGATCCAGTACCAGGTGGTGGTGGTCGTCGTGTGGCGGCCGGCGTTGAGCGCGGAAGATATCTCACCGACCTGTGCCGTCGCGCCGGTCACCATCAGATTGATCAGCGTGCTCTTGCCCATGCCGCTCGGGCCGAGCACGAGGGTGGTGTGGTCAGCCAGCAGCGGCGTGAGAATCGCTCGCGCCGCATCGGGCGCCGCCTTCATCGCCACCTCGTGCACCGGCACGCCGATGGCCCGGTACGGGCGCAGGCGCTCGCGCGCGGCAGCCGCCTGCGGCAGGTCGCACTTGTTCTGCAGCACATGCGCGCTGATGCCGGCGCTTTCCGCGGCAATCAGCGCACGTGCCAATTGCGACTCGGAGAACATCGGTTCGCCGGCAACGATGATGAGCACCTGGTCGAGGTTGGCGGCAAATGACTTGGTCTTCCATTCGTCCTGCCGGTGCAGCAGGTTGCGCCGCGGTTCGATATGTTCGATCACGCCTTCATCGCCAGCGGGCTGCCAACGCACCATGTCGCCGACGACGCAATCGCTCTTCTTGCCGCGCGGGTGGCAGATCGTGCGTTCACCTTCCGGCGACTCGACGACAAAGTGCCTGCCATGCGCAGCGACCACGCGCCCCAGATCGAGCGCGGCAAACTTACTCAAGACAGCAGGGCATTCACTTTGGCCGCGCAGATGAAGTCATTGATCGAGATGCCGCCCACCGAGTGCGTCTTCCAGCGCACGGTGGCGCGGTTGTACGAGAAGACGACATCGGGGTGGTGGTCTTCCTGGTGCGCGATCCATGCCAGCGCGTTGATGAAGGCCAGCGTGCGGTGGTAGTCGTCGAATTGAAACGTCTTTTCGATCGCGCCCTCCTTCAACGCCCAGCCGCTGACCTCTTCGAGGTGACGATCGACATCGGCCACGCTCATGGCGCTGTGACCCTCGAGCTGCTGGCAACGCAGGGCCGTCAGGTCCATGGTCAAAGCCCTTTCAATGCCGCCAGCCGCTCAGCGGCGGGTGGGTGCGAGTAGTAGAAGCGCGCATACAGCGGATCGGGTGTCAGCGTGCCGGCGTTGTCTTCGTGGAGCTTGACCAGGGCGTTGGCCAGATCTTGTCCGCTGGCTTGCGCACTGGCATAGGCGTCGGCCTCGAACTCGTGCTTGCGCGACAGCGCCGCAGCGAACGGCGTGACCAGGAACCCGAACGGCGGCAGTGCGAACATCAGCAACAACAGCGCCAAGGCGTCGTTGGGCACGCCGCCGATGTTAGGTGTCACGCCCAGGCCGGTATAGAACCATTGCTGTTGTGCCAGCCAGCCCAGCAGCGCCAAGGCGGCCAGGCTGGCGGCAAAGATGCCGAACATGCGTTTGGGCACATGCTTCAACTTGAAGTGGCCGAGCTCGTGCGCCAGCACAGCCTCGACTTCGGCGGGCGAGAGTCGCGTCAACAGCGTGTCGAAGAAGACCACGCGCTTGGCCGAGCCCAGGCCGGTGAAGTAGGCATTGCTGTGTGCCGAACGCTTGCTGCCGTCCATCACGAACAGGCCCTTGGCGCGAAAGCCGCAGCGCGCCATCAGCGCCGAGACGCGCTCGGCCAGCGATGCGTCGGGCAGGGGCGAGAACTTGTTGAACAGCGGCGCGATCCACGTCGGGTAGAGCACCAGCATAAGCAGCTGAAAGGCCGTCCAGGCCAGCCAGGCCCACAGCCACCACCAGGCGCCGGCTGCGCCCATGATCCACAACACCAGTGCAGCCAGCGGCAGGCCGATCGCCGCGCCGACCAGCGCACCTTTGGCGGCATCGATCAGGTAGAGCTTCCAGGTCATGCGGTTGAAGCCGAACCGCTGCTCGATGCGAAAGGTGTTCCAGGCGTCGAGCGGCAGGTCGACGAGGCTGCCGATGGCGGCCACCGCTGCCAGCAGCGCCAGCTGATAGGCCATGATGCCCCAGCCCGGCTGCACCGTTTCGCGCACCCAGGTGTTGAGCGCATCGAGCCCGCCGAGCAGCGTCCACGCCAGCAGCACCACGGTGCCGAAGGCCAGGCTGATCAGTCCGAAGCGGCCCCGGGCCAGCGTGTAGTCCGCCGCCTTCTGATGCGCCTGCAGCGACACCGTGCCGGCAAACGACGCCGGCACGGCACCACGATGCGCCGCCACATGGCGCATCTGCCGCGTGGCCAGCCAGGTCTTGAGGATGAAACTCGAGACCAGCGCAGCGGCGAAGAGCGAAGTCAGAGCCATGGATTCCATAGGCTGCCAGTGTAGGGCTGCGACAATGTCCTGGCTGTATTACAGGTGCTGACCATGACCGAACCGCAGACGCTTGCCAAGAATGATGACAACCTGATCTGGATCGACCTCGAGATGACGGGCCTGTCGCCCGAGCGTGACCGCATCATCGAGCTGGCCGTCGTCGTCACCGACGCCCAGATCACGATGCGCGTCGAGGGACCCGTGTTCGCCATCCACCAGAGCGATGCCGTGCTCGATGGCATGGACGCCTGGAACAAGGGCACCCATGGCAAGAGCGGACTGATCGACCGCGTCAAGGCCTCTTCGGTCGACGAGGCCCACGCCAGCGCCGAGGTCATCGCCTGGCTGTCGCAACATGTGGCGGCCGGCAAAAGCCCGATGTGCGGCAACACGATCTGCCAGGATCGGCGCTTCCTGGCCAACCACATGCCGGCGCTGGAAGCGTTCTTCCACTACCGCAACCTGGACGTCAGCACGCTCAAAGAGCTGGCGCGGCGCTGGAAACCGGCGGCGCTGGACGGTCTGAAAAAAGCCCAGTCGCACACCGCGTTGGCCGATGTGCACGAGTCGATCGACGAGTTGTTGCACTACCGGGGCACGCTGCTGGCGGCATAGGGTCCGTTTGGCAGGCTCTCGGCTGCATCCAATCGGCTGCGCCCTGCGTACTGCCTGTCAATGGCCACTGCCGTCACCCCCGACGATCGCAATGCCGTGCTCGCCGAGGCCCTGGCGCGCATCGGGCTGGGCGACCGTGCCGCCCTGGCCGCGCTCTACAAGGCGGCCAGCGCGCAATTGCTGGGCGTGATCCTGCGCATCCAGCGTGATCGCGCCCAGGCCGAAGATGTGCTGCAGGAAATCTTCGTCAGCATCTGGCGCAACGCGCAGGGCTACGACGCCGCACGCGCGCAGCCGATGACCTGGCTGACCAGCATCGCGCGCAACCGCGCCATCGACAGCCTGCGCCGCCGCAAGACCGAGGTTGCCACCGTCAGCGCCCATGGCAGCGACGACGATGACGATACGAATCTGATCGATGCGCTGCCGTCCGAGGATTCGAGCCCGATGGAGTTGATGGAACAAGCGGCGCAGGCGCGCGCGGTGTCGCATTGCATCGGTGCCCTGTCTGCCGAACAGCAGCAATGCGTGGCCCTGGCCTACTACCAGGGCCTGTCGCACTCCGAGGTGGCGCAGCATCTGCGGCAGCCGCTGGGCACGGTGAAGAGTTGGGTGCGGCGGGCGCTGATGGCGCTCAAGGACTGCCTGGCCGCAGCAGGGGCTTGAGTGGACTACTCCCGTCGCGAATTGGCCCAGCGCCTGGCCGCCGAGTACGTGCTCGGGACCTTGCGCGGGCCGGCGCGCCGCCGCTTCGAGACCTTGCTGCCGGCGCACCCGGCGCTGCGCGATGCGGTCAGCGAATGGCAGCAGCGTTTGTCGCCGCTGTCGGCCACGGTCAAGGAGGTCACGCCTACCGCGCGCGTCTGGCGCGACATCGAATCGCGGTTGTTCGGTCAACGCCCTGCGCCCGAGCGCTGGTGGCAGCGGCTGTCGCTGTGGCGCGGCCTGACGGGCGTGGCCACCGCGGCCACGATCGCGATGGTCATGGTTTCGAGCCGCGTGCCGGCGCCACAAGCGCCGATCGTCGTCGTGCTCAATGCAAATCCGCAGGCGGCACAGGCGCTCAACGCGAGTTTTGTTGCCAGCGTCAGTGCCGACGGCCGCGCGCTGGTGCTGCGGCCGATCAACGACCTCGCGCTCACTCCCGATCGCGCGCTCGAACTGTGGGCCGTGCCCGAGCAAGGCGCGCCGCGCTCGCTCGGCCTGGTGCAGGCCAGTGGCGCGACGACCGTGTTGCGCACGCAATTGCTGCAAGGCACCGCGGCGTTCGCGGTCAGCGTCGAGCCCGCGGGTGGGTCCACCACCGGCGCGCCGAGCGGCCCGATCGTCTCGGTCGGCAAGCTGCAAATCTGATCAGCGCATCCGATTTCAAAGCGCCTGCGTAGTAGGGCACAGGACGCGCATCGACAGCGTGTCCATCCACTCAGATGCCCCACAGGAGATCGACATGACGCTCACTCGCAAGTCGGCTGCGCTCGCAGCCATCCCGCTGGCCATTGCCGCGCTGGCCACCACCGCTATTGCTTCCAGCCATCGCGAAGCGCCGTTCATCACCACCGCGCCCAAGGTCGATGGCACCGACTTCTACATGTTCCGCAGCTACGAGCCCGGCCGCAGCGACTACGTGACGATGATCGCCAACTACCAGCCGCTGCAGGCCCCGTACGGCGGTCCGAACTACTTCCAGATGGACAAGAACGCGTTGTATGAAATTCATATCGACAACGACGGCGACGCCAGGGAAGACCTGACCTTCCAGTTCCGCTTCAAGAACAACCTGAAGGGCATCACGCTGCCGATCGGCGACAAGAACGTCGCCATTCCGTTGATCCAGGCCGGCTCGGTGAGTGCGCCCAATGCGCCGGCGCTCAACGTCAACGAGCAGTTCAGCGTCGATGTGATGCGTGGTGACCGTCGTGGAGGACAGCGCCAGGCTGTCACCAACGTTGCCGGCGGCAGCGACACCTTCGACAAGCCGGTCGACAACATCGGCACCAAGACGATTCCCGACTACGCAGCCTACGCGGCCAAGCACATCTACAACGTCAACATCCCCGGCTGCGCGATGCCCGGCAAGCTGTTCGTCGGTCAGCGCAAGGACCCGTTCGCGGTCAACCTCGGCGTCATCTTCGATCTGGTCAACGCCCCGGTGTCGGTGATCACCGACCCGGCGCTGATCAACGCTGCGCCGAACATCATCGACGATGCCAACGTGACGACGCTGGCGATGGAAGTGCACAAGAGCTGCCTGACGAAGAACAACGAACCGGTGATCGGCGGCTGGACTACGGCCAGCCTGCGCCAGGGACAGCTGCTCGACCCGACACCGCGCAAGGGCCACCAGACCACCGCCTACGTCGGCGGCGCCTGGACGCAGGTCTCGCGTCTGGGCATGCCGCTGGTCAACGAAGTCGTGATCGGCCTGCCCGACAAGGATCGCTTCAACTCCAGCAAGCCCAAGGACGACGGCCAGTTCGCCGACTACGTGACCAACCCGACGTTGCCGGCACTGCTCGAGATCGCGTTGAACCTGCCCGGAATCGCGCCGAAGAACCTGCCGCGCACCGACCTGGTGACGACCTTCCTCACCGGCATCCCCGGCGTCAACCAGCCGAAGAACGTCGTGCCGTCGGAAATGCTGCGCCTGAACACGAACACAGCGGTCACGCCCGAGGCGTCGCAGAACCGGCTGGGTCTGGCTGGTGGCGACGCCGCGGGCTTCCCGAACGGCCGCCGCCTGAAGGACGACGTCGTCGACGTCTCGCTGGTCGCGGTGATGGGGGGTCTGTGCGTGCTCAACGGCGACGCCAACGCGCTCGGCCTCGGCGCCGATTGCAAACCGGCCAACGTGCCGCTCGGCACCACCTCGCTGAAGCTGCACGATGCCGTGGACCAGGCACGCATCCCGACGCTGCCGGCCTTCCCCTATGTCTTCACGCCGACGCCCGGCGCGCAGTAAGGAGCCACAACCATGAAGATCAAATTCGTTCTGATGGCGCCGCTGGCGGCCGCACTGTTGGTGGCAGCCTGCGGTGGCGGCGGCAGCGACAACAGCCCCGCGGCCGAAGCCGACAGCGTGCCTGCCAGCGCCCTCGCGTCAGCCGAGTCGTTCAGCCGCTGGGTGGGCAACATCCGGTCCAGTGAGTCGATGGCGCCGCTGCTGTTGATGATGGGTCTGGTGCTGCCGACCACGGAGACGGACGAGCCGATCGAAGTCAACTGATCGCGCCACCCGGCGAGGCCGACACGCGTTGCGGTCGGCCTTGCCGTGGTGAGTGCATCGCAAACAAAGGACCTTCAAGCATGAACATCAAGACGATTTCACTGGCCGCCATGCCGCTGATGGCTGCACTCGCGAGCGCCTGCACAGGCGTGCCGATGGCCGCTCCGCAAGCGATGAGCAGCTACTCGCAGGCCGCGCTGCCCGCCGCGGTGCAGGTGCCCGCCGGTCACCGTGTCGCACTCGAAACCATCGGCGCGGGCAACATCACCTACGAGTGCCGCGAGAAGGCCAGCGCCGCCGGCCAGTACGAATGGGTCTTTGCCGGACCGATGGCCGAACTCACCGATCGCCAGGGTCGCTCGATCGGCCGCTACTTCGGCCCGCCCGCCACCTGGGCGGCCAGCGATGGCTCGGCCATCACCGGCACGCAACTCGCCGTCGCGCCCGGCGGTGACGGCAACATCGCGCTGCAACTCGTCAAGGCCAACCCGGCCAGCGGCGACGGCGTGATGAAAGGCATCAGCCATGTGCAGCGCGTGACCACGCGTGGTGGCGTTGCGCCGGCAATCACTTGCGACGCGCAAGGCAAAGGCAAGCGCGAAGTGGTGAAGTACCAGGCGGACTACATCTTCTGGAAGGCGATGTAGGTGCCTGGGCGCGGCGTCTGATAACGTCGCCGCGCTCATGCGCATCGAAATCGAGCCCGGCGTCCGTCTGTTCGTCGACATCGAAGGCGCGGGCCTCGTGCCCGAGGGATCGCGCATGCGCGACAAGCCCGCGCTGATTCTGCTGCACGGCGGCCCGGGCTACGATCACTCGGCATTCAAACCATTGTTCTCGTGCCTTGCCGACCTGGCGCAGATCGTCTACGTCGACCACCGGGGCCAACCTGTCGATGAACCTGGCGGTGATTCCGGCGGGCGCTGCCTCGACGCCGCACCGGCACCAAGGCTTCGAGACGGCAATCTATATCTTGCGCGGTCGCGTCGAGACTTTGTTTGGCCCGGGTCTGCGCGAATCGGTGATCACCGAGACCGGGGACTTCCTGTTCATTGCCGCCGATGTGCCGCACCAGGCGCTGAATCTGTCGTCCACCGAGCCCGCGCTGGCCATCGTGGCACGCGACGTGGCCGACGAGTGGGAAAGCGTGCAACCCTACGATCCGAAAGCGCCGCTGGGCGATTTGAGATGAAGCTTGCAGGCTCAGTGCGGCGAGGCCGCGTCTATCGGATCGCAGTCACCATCGTTGCCGCCGCGGCCGTGTTGTTGTTGCCCTTGCCGTTTTTCGGTGCAACGCGTGTCGTCAAGATCATCACGATCGCAATGCCGCCGGCGCGCGTATTCGACTATGTGACGACGCCGGACCAATGGCCGCAATGGCATCCATCGTCGATCGCCGTGCGAGGCGCAACCCGGCGCTCGGCAATGCCTGGGGAACAGATCAGCGAGGAATTCGTAGTGGCCGGAATCCACGGCACGGTGCTGTGGACCGTAGTTCAACGCCAGGCCCCGCAGCGCTGGGTGATCGAAGGTGACGTTGCCGGCGGCGGCCGCGGCACGATCACCTACACGCTCAGCGCTGACACTTCGGGTACCCGCTTCGAGCGCGAGTTCGTCTACCCGATACCCAATCTGCTGTTGGCGCTGGTGGATGGCTTCTATTTGCGCACGCGCATCGAGGCCGAATCAGCGCAAGCATTGGCTCGGCTCAAGCATGTGCTCGAGCGCGAGCGTTGAGCCGGCGGTGGACTCGCCGCCAAGGTGAAGTTGTGCTGGCTCAACGCCTGCAGCGCCTCATCGCCGCAGCCTGAGCGCACGCAACAGCGCCGCCGTCTCCTCGCTCGGCCGCGCGGCCAGCTTGCGGTACTGCTCGCCGCCGGGAGTGCGCGTCAGCAGTTCCAGCGCCACCAGCTCGCGGCGCAGCAGGCAATGGTCGCCGAAAGCGTGGTGCGCGTTGAGCACCTCGTTGACCTCGCGCTCGCTGTAGCGGCGCTTGCCGTCGAAGGCCATCCACAGACACCACAGCGCCAGCACCTGTTCGGCGCGCTTGTGCGGCCAGCGCAGCAGGCGGCCCTGGGCATCGAAGCCGCGCAGCGCGCGGTCGGCGGCCGGCGTCAGCGCCGGGTTCCTGGGGCCATGCCAACGGTGAGGCGGTGTGGCGGGCGAGGGCGTAGCGCGTGCCGCTGCCGCCTGCAGCGCCTGCAGGTTGCGATGGCCGGCTGCGCGGGCCAGCAGGTTGAGCATTTCCACATGCCCGGGCAGGCCGGCGCCGCTGTCAAGCCGCTGGGCCAGTTGCGTGCGCAGCGCTTTGGCAAAGGTCGAGAGATCCGCCGCCATCAGCGGCGTGCATTCGCGTTCAGACGAGGGTGTGTTCATCGCATCGATGCTCCATCTCTTCTGCGCTCGAATCCGCGTTGACTTGTGCAACGGGTGCCGGGGGTTGCCCTTGCCAGCCGGGCGCAGGGGGTGCACCGAGACTGAAGTCATGCGATGGCAGGTTTAGCGCGAGCTTGGGGCCCGCTGGCAACGACCTGGGTGAACTGCCGACCGGAGCCGGAATTCTAGGCCAACGCTTGCGGCTAGACTTTCGCGCCCCCTAACTCAGCAGCGCAGAGGTACCGCCATGGCGATGGATGTCGTCGACTACGAAATCAAGGGCTCCGAGATGCAGTTCGTCGAGGTCGAGCTCGACCCCGGCGAAGCCGCGATCGGCGAGGCCGGCAGCATGATGTTCATGGAAGCGGGCATCGGCATGGACACGGTGTTCGGCGACGGCTCGGCCAACCAGGGCGGCCTGTTCGGCAAGCTGCTCGGCGCCGGCAAGCGCCTGGTCACCGGCGAGTCGCTGTTCATCACCGTCTACACCAACAACGCCAGCGCCAAGCAGCGCGTGGCCTTCGGCGCGCCGTACCCCGGCAAGATCCTGGCGATGGATCTGCGGCAGCTCGGCGGCACGCTGATCTGCCAGAAGGATGCCTTCCTGTGCGCCGCGCGCGGTGTTTCGCTCGGCATCTTCCTGCAGCGCAAGCTCGGCGTCGGCTTCTTCGGCGGCGAAGGCTTCATCATGCAAAAGCTCGAAGGCGACGGCCTGGCCTTCGTGCATGCCGGCGGCACCATCGTCAAGCGCGAACTGCGAGCCGGCGAGACGCTGTTCATCGACACCGGCTGCGTGGTCGCGCTGACGCCGAACGTCAATTTCGAGATCCAGTTCGTCGGCAAGATCAAGACCGCGCTGTTCGGCGGCGAAGGGCTGTTCTTCGCCAAGGTCACGGGCCCGGGAACGGTGTGGCTGCAAAGCCTGCCGTTCTCGCGCCTGGCGTCGCGCGTGTTCGCTGCAGCGCCGCAGCGTGGCGGCTCGCGCGGCGAGGGCTCGGTGCTGGGCGGCTTTGCTGGTGGCGGATTGCTCGGCGGCATCCTGGGCGGCGATGACGAGTAATGGGCCCACCCCCGAAGCGGCTCCGCCGCTCCCCCTCAAGGGGGCACCGCCAGCGGCCTGGCGGAGCCAGTTCCGCGGCGGTCGCTTGAAGCGTGCCTTCGCTGCGCTTGGCTGCTTGGCTCTGGCGTTCGCTTGCATCCCGCTGCAAGCCGCGCCGGACCAGGTCGAGCTCGAAGCGCTGACCTGGCCGGAGTTGCGCGACCGCGTCGCCGCCGGCACGACGATCGCGCTCGTGCCGATCGGCGGCACCGAGCAGAACGGCGTCCACATGGCGCTGGGCAAACACAACCGGCGCGTGCAGTTGCTTGCCGAGCGCATTGCTGCGCAACTCAGCAACGCCGTGGTCGCACCGGTCGTGGCCTATGTGCCCGAAGGCCGCATCGAGCCGCCGAGCGAACACATGCGCTGGCCGGGCACGATCACGGTGCCCGAGGCGGCGTTCGAAGCCGCGCTCGAAAGCGCGGCGCGCAGCCTGCAACGCGCCGGGCTGAAGCATGTCGTGCTGCTCGGCGATCACGGCGGTTATCGCAAGAGCCTCGAGCGCGTGGCGGCACGGGTGCCGGGCGTGCTGGTGCCGGCCGAGTACTACCGCGCGTCGAGCGCCGACCTCGCGGCGGCACTGCGCGCGCGCGGCTTCACCGAGGCGCAGATCGGCCGCCATGCCGGGCTGGCCGACACCTCGCTGATGCTGGCGCTCGACCCGTCGTTCGTGCGCAGCGAGCGCCTGGCCTCGAGCCGGGGCGAGGGCGCTGACGGCGATGCGGCGCATGCCGCGGCAGCGCTCGGCAAGGAAGCCGTCGATCGCATCGTTTCCGTCACGGTGCAGGCCATCCGCGCACACACGGCGGCAGCGAACGGCAAGCCACAATCCACAGCTTCGAAACCTTGAACCCGCTGCCCGCAATGAATGTGATCAAACATCTGTCGACCCTTGGCCTGTTCAGCATGGCCGCTGCCGGGCTGGGTTGGGCGGCCCTGGCCTGGGCGCAATCGCCAGCGAGCGCGCCGCCATCGGCGGCGGCACCGCCGGCGCCAGCCGTCGCCACCGTGCCCGGCATGCCGCCGGTCGTCGATGCGAAGAATCTGTACAGCGAGCAGGGCGCGGGCAAGGTGCTGCCCGGCATCGCCGGCGACGCTGTCGCGTGTCTACGTGCCCAATCTGCGCAGCGGCGATGTCTATGTGGTCGACCCGGCGACGATGAAGGTCGTCGATCGCTTCAAGGTCGGCACCGGACCGCAGCACATCGTGCCGTCGTATGACTTGAACACGCTCTGGGTCACCAACAACGCCGAACGCACGATGGAAGGCTCGTTGACGCCGATCGATCCGAAGACCGGCAAGCCCGGCGCGCCGATCGCCGTCGACGACCCCTACAACATGTACTACACGCCCGACGGCAAGAGCGCCATCGTCGTTGCCGAAGCCCGCAAGCGCCTGGACTTCCGCGATCCGAAGACGATGGCCTTGCAGTACGAGATCGAGATCCCCGGCTGCCCCGGCATCAACCACGCCGACTTCTCGATCGACGGCAAGACCGTGATCTTCACCTGCGAGTTCTCGGGCACGCTGGCCAAGATCGATCTGGCCAATCGCAAGGTGCTCGGCTATCTGAAGCTGACATTGCCGCCGACGCGCTTCAAGCCCTCGGTGGCCAAGACCGGCCAGGTCTGGGAGCCCGGCGAGACCGAGCTGTGCACGGCCAAGAAAGGCATGCCGCAGGACATCCGCATCTCGCCCGACGGCAAGCACTTTTTTGTCGCCGACATGCATGCCGACGGCGTGCACATCGTCGACGGCGAATCGTTCACCAAGGTGGGTTTCATCGCCACCGGCATCGGCGCCCACGGCCTGTACCCGAGCCGCGACGGCAAACATCTCTACGTCGCCAACCGCGGCTCGCACGAGATCCACGGCAAGCCCAAGGGCAACGGCAGCGTCTCTGTGATCGACTTCGCGAGCGAGAAAGTCGTCGCCCGCTGGGGCATCCCCGGCGGCGGCAGCCCGGACATGGGCAACGTCAGCGCCGACGGCCGCTATCTCTGGCTGGCGGCGCGCTACGACGACGTGGTCTATCGCTTCGACACGCAGAGCAACGGCACGGTCGCGCAGGTCAAGGTCGGCGCCGAGCCGCATGGCCTGACCGTGTGGCCGATTCCGGGGCGCTATTCGTTAGGTCACACAGGAAACATGCGGTGAATTTTGGATTGATCATCGTCGGCGATGAGATCCTGTCCGGCAAGCGCCGCGACGCTCACATGCCGAAGGTGATCGAGCTGTTGTCGGCACGCGGCCTGGCGCTGTCGTGGTCGCGCTACGTCGGCGACGATCGCACGCTGATCACCGAAGCGCTGCAACATGCCTTCGCCAGCGGCGACATCGTGTTTGCGAGCGGCGGCATCGGCGCCACGCCGGACGACCACACGCGCCAGTGTGCGGCCGCGGCACTGCAGCGCGAGCTGGTGCTGCACCCCCAGGCCAAGGCCTTGATCCTCGAGCGCATGCAGGACATTGCGCGCGAGCGTGGCGAGCCTTACGAGCCCGAGCGTGAGGACAACGTTCACCGCCTGAACATGGGCGTGTTTCCGGCCGGCGCCGAGATCATTGCCAACCCCTACAACAAGATCCCCGGCTTCTCGGTCGGCGACGTGCACTTCGTGCCCGGCTTCCCGGTAATGGCGCATCCGATGATCGAGAGCCTGCTCGACACACGCTACCGCGCGCTGCACGGCTCTCAGGTGCAGACCGAGCAGTCGGTGATCGTCTTCGGCACCATGGAGGCCGCGCTGACGCCGCTGATGGAAACGATCGAGCGCGAGCATGCCGGCGTGCGCGTGTTCAGCCTGCCGAGCGTCGATCACCCGCAGTACGGTCGCCACATCGAGCTCGGCGTCAAGGGCGCACAGGCCGCTGTCGCGCCGGCCTACCGGCAGCTGCGGGCCGAACTGTCCGCCATGGGCGTGCCCCTGGGTCCCGAAATGGTGCGCTAGAGCGCACCAAGACGGCGCGCTTTGGTGCCCCGCAATGGGGCACGCAGTCCTCGCCAGAGACAAGCCGCTGCGGTGCCCGCGCACCTGCCGCGGGCATGCTTTCTGCTAGATTTGTCCGCTTTCGTTCCCAATCCCCACCCAAAAACCGACCCAGGAGAGTGCCTGATGGCCAGCAAGACCGTTGCCGACGTGATGAAGATGGTGAAGGACAACGACGTCAAATTCGTCGATTTCCGCTTCACCGACACACGTGGCAAAGAACAACATGTTTCGGTGCCGGTCTCGGCGTTCGATGAAGACAAGTTCAGTGGCGGCCACGCCTTCGACGGCTCGTCGATCGCCGGCTGGAAGGGCATCGAAGCCTCGGACATGCTGCTCATGCCCGACCCGAACACCGCCAACATCGACCCGTTTTTCGAAGAGCCGACGCTGATCCTGTCGTGCGACGTGCTCGAACCAGGCGACGGAAAACCCTATGAGCGCGACCCGCGTTCGCTGGCCAGGCGTGCCGAGGCCTACCTGAAGAGCAGCGGCATCGGCGACGCCGCCTACTTCGGACCGGAGCCCGAATTCTTCATCTTCGACCAGGTGCGCTGGAGCGTCGACATGTCGGGCTCGTTCGTGAAGATCGATTCCGAAGAGGCGCCGTGGAGCACCGGCGCGAAGATCGAAGGCGGCAACCGCGCCCATCGACCGGCCGTCAAGGGCGGCTACTTTCCGGTGCCGCCGATCGACAGCTTCCAGGACATGCGCTCCGAGATGTGCCTGCTGCTCGAGCAACTCGGCATCCCGGTGGAAGTTCACCACCACGAGGTGGCCGGCGCCGGCCAGCAGGAACTCGGCACCAAGTTCAGCACCCTGGTACAGCGCGCCGACTGGCTGCAACTGCAGAAGTACGTGGTCCACAACGTTGCCCATGCCTACGGCAAGACGGCGACCTTCATGCCCAAGCCGGTGGTCGGCGACAACGGCAGCGGCATGCACGTTCACCAGAGCATCTGGAAGGACGGCAAGAACCTGTTTGCCGGCGACGGTTACGCAGGCCTGAGCGACTTTGCGCTGTACTACATCGGCGGCATCATCAAGCACGCACGGTCGCTGAACGCGATCACCAACCCGGGCACCAACAGCTACAAGCGTCTCGTGCCCGGCTTCGAAGCCCCGGTCAAGCTGGCCTACAGCTCGCGCAACCGCTCGGCGTCGATCCGCATCCCGTACGTGGCCAACCCGAAGGGCCGGCGCATCGAGGCCCGCTTCCCCGACCCGCTGATGAACCCCTACCTGGGCTTCAGCGCGTTGCTGATGGCCGGCCTGGACGGCGTCGAGAACAAGATCCACCCGGGCGAAGCCGCGACCAAGGACCTGTACCACCTGCCGCCGGAAGAAGACGCCAAGATCCCGACGGTCTGCCACAGCCTGGACCAGGCCCTCGAATACCTCGACAAGGACCGCGCCTTCCTGACCAAGGGCGGTGTCTTCACCGACACCTACATCGACGCTTACATCGAACTGAAGATGCAGGAAGTCACGCGCTTTCGCATGACCACGCATCCGCTCGAGTTCGACATGTATTACTCGTTGTGATCTGCGCAGACGGTCACGAAATTCGAAGAAAGGACAGGGCGGCGCGGGCCGCCCTTTTTCTTGCGTGCACCGTCGTCGGCGACAATGCGTTGCATGACGATGCGCAACCTTGCCGCCATCCTGCTTCTGATCCCCCTGACGGCCACCTGGGCTCAAGGGGGCACCGTCTATCGTTGCCCCGGCAACGTCTACACCAGCGAAATCAGCGACAAGGAAGCCAAGGACCGCGGCTGCCGCACCATCGAGGGCGCGCCGATCAGCGTGGTCTCGCCGCCCAAGCGCGCGCCGGTGCAGTCGGCCGGCAACGGCGCGCCGCGCGGCGAAGGCACCAAGGTCGATGCGAAGGACCAGCGTGCCCGCGACAGCGATGCACGGGCAATCCTCGAAGCCGAACTGAAGCGCGAAGAAGAAGCGCTGGCCGCGTTGCAGAAGGAATTCAACAACGGCGAGCCCGATCGACTGGGCAGCGAGCGCAACTACGTGCGCTACCAGGAGCGCGTCGAGGAAATGCGCAGCGCCGTCGCACGCAAGCAGGCCGACATCGCGGCGCTGCGCCGCGAGCTGGCCAAGCTGCCGGCGCCTCAGTAGCGCCTGGAGTCGGCCGGCCGTGAGCGCGGCAACGCTCGCCGCCTTCGACCTGTTGGCCACGCTGGTGGCCTTGGTCTCGCCCGAAGGACGCGTGCTGCATGCCAATGCCAGCTTCGAGAACCTGCTCGGCGTGCCGCGGCGCGCGATGCTGGGCTCGCTGCTGACCGACTGGCTGGCCGATGCCACGGCGATGCAGGACACGCTGGCCGCAGTGGCCGCCAATCGCATTGCCACCGGCCGCTTCGAAGCCGTGCTGCGGCGCCCGCAGGGCGCTGCGCCCGAGCTGCTGCCGGTTCACGTGATCGTCAACCAGACCGACAGCGACGAGCGCGTGCTGGTCGAGATGATCGAGATCGAACAGCAGACCCGACAAGACCGCGAGGAACGTGCGGCCACGCAGGCCGAAGCCAACAAGGAGCTGGTGCGCAACCTGGCCCACGAAATCAAGAACCCGCTGGGCGGCATCCGCGGTGCGGCACAACTGCTGCAGATGGAACTCGAGGGCAAACGCGATCTGATCGAGTACACGCAGGTCGTGATCAAGGAGGCCGACCGCCTGCAGGCACTGGTCGATCGCCTGCTGGCTCCGCATCGGCACGCCCATGTGGTGGCCGACGTCAATATCCACGAGGTCTGCGAGCGGGTGCGGGCGCTGCTCGCCGCCGAGCACCCGCGGGGCATCGCCTTCGAGCGCGACTACGACATCTCGATTCCCGAGTTTCGCGGTGACCGCGAGCAGCTCATTCAGGCCGTGCTCAACATGGCGCGCAATGCCTGCGAAGCCATGGCCGAGCGCATTGCCGCCGGCGACGCCAGTCTCACCCTGCGCACGCGCATTGCGCGCCAGGTCACCATCGGCAAGCAGCGCTGGCGCCTGGCACTCGAATTGCATATACAAGACAACGGGCCCGGCGTGCCCGAGTCGATCCGCGATCGCATCTTCTATCCGCTGGTGACGGGGCGCGAGGGTGGATCGGGGCTTGGGCTCACGCTGGCGCAGACGTTCGTGCAGCAACACCAGGGTACGATCGAATGCGACAGCGTGCCGGGCCACACTGTGTTCACCGTCGTGATCCCGCTGCCCTGAAAGTCGAGCGCTCATGAAAGACATCTGGGTCGTCGACGACGATCAATCCATCCGCTTCGTGCTCGAGCGTGCGCTGGCGCGAGAGCAGTTCGCGGTGCGCAGCTTCTCGAATGCGCGCGACGTGCTTGGCGCCCTGGACGATGACGAGCCGCAGGTGCTGGTCAGCGACATCCGCATGCCCGGCGGCTCGGGTCTCGATCTGCTGGCCAAGATCAAGGCCCAGCACCCGGGTCTGCCGGTGATCGTGATGACGGCCTACTCCGACCTCGACAGCGCCGTCTCGGCGTTCCAGGGCGGCGCCTTCGAGTACCTGGCCAAGCCGTTCGACGTGCCCAAGGCGGTGGAGCTGATTCGCCGCGCCGTCGATGAAAGCCTGCGCGAGGCGGTGGCCGTGGACCGCTTGGCCGATACGCCGGAAATCCTCGGCCAGGCGCCGGCAATGCAGGACCTGTTCCGTGCCATCGGCCGCTTGTCGCAAAGCCAGGTCACCGTGCTCGTCACCGGCGAGAGCGGCAGCGGCAAGGAACTCGTGGCCCAGGCCCTGCACAAGCACAGCCCGCGTGCCAATGGCCCGTTCGTGGCCATCAACACCGCGGCCATTCCCAAAGACCTGCTCGAGAGCGAACTCTTCGGCCATGAACGCGGCGCCTTCACCGGCGCGCAGACGATGCGCCGTGGCCGCTTCGAGCAAGCCGAGGCCGGCACGCTGTTCCTCGACGAGATCGGCGACATGCCGTTCGACCTGCAGACGCGTTTGCTTCGCGTCCTGTCCGACGGCCAGTTCTACCGCGTCG
Source organism: uncultured beta proteobacterium (assembly GCA_963706685.1). GTDB lineage: Bacteria > Pseudomonadota > Gammaproteobacteria > Burkholderiales > Burkholderiaceae_C > CADEEN01. The sequence goes on along the minus strand of CAVPMY010000005.1, from coordinate 180,870 downwards.
GCGGCCACCAGCCGCTGAAGGCCAATGTGCGCGTGATTGCGGCGACGCACCAGAACCTCGAGCAGCGCGTGCGCGACGGTGCGTTCCGCGAAGACCTGTTCCACCGCTTGAACGTCATCCGCCTGCGCCTGCCGCCGCTGCGCGAACGGCGCGACGACATCGCGCTGCTGACGCGACAGTTCCTGCAGAAGAGCGCCCGCGAACTCGGCGTCGACGCCAAACGCCTGTCGGATGCGGCGCAGGCCCGGATCACGGCCTTCGACTTTCCCGGCAACGTGCGCCAGCTCGAGAACCTGTGCCACTGGCTGACGGTGATGGCGCCGACGCAGGTCATCGAGGTCAAGGACCTGCCGCCGGAGTTGACAGCTGCCGAGGCCACGGTTGCTCAGGCGCCACCCAGCCCGCGCAGCGTGGTCGAAGCGGCGGCGCCGGCCGACGCACCCGCCCAGGCCGGTGGCGGCTGGCTGGCGGATCTGGAGCGCGAAGCACGGGCACTGCTCGACGCCGGTGCACCCGAAGTCTGGGACACGCTGACCCGCCGTTTCGAAGCGCAGTTGATCGTCACCGCCCTGTCGACCACACGCGGCCGCCGCATCGAAGCTGCGCAGCGCCTGGGCATCGGCCGCAACACGATCACGCGCAAGATTCAGGAACTTGGGCTGGACGATTAGGGCGCGCGCGCGCACTGCGCGCCCTGGACGCGCGGCGAAGCTGAGTTACCCGGCGTCCAACCGCGCCCACACCGGCGCGTGATCGCTCGGCCGCTCGTTCTTGCGAGTCGCCTTGTCGATCACACACTCCCGTACCGCGCCCTTGAGCGCCTCGCTGACCAGGATGATGTCGATGCGCAGGCCCTGGTTCTTGCGGAAGGCGAGGTTGCGGTAGTCCCACCACGACCATGATTTCGGTGGCTGCTCGAAGCAGCGAAACGCATCGACGAGGCCGAGCGAACAGAGTTGCTTGAAGTGTTCGCGTTCTTCGGGCGTGCAATGGATCTGCCCGGCCCAGGCCACCGGGTCGTAGACGTCGCGATCTTCGGGCGCGATATTGAAGTCGCCGAGCAGCACAAGTTTTTGGTGCGTGGCCAGTTCCTCGCGCAGCCAGTCTCGCAGTGCGCGCAGCCACTGCATCTTGTACTCGAACTTGTCGGTGCCGGGTGCCTGGCCGTTGGGGAAGTAGCCGCCGACGATACGCACGCCATCGACGGTGGCCGTGATGACGCGTGCCATGTCGTCACCAAAGCCCGGGATGTTGCGCACGACATCGGTGGCTTCGCTCTTCGACAGCAGGGCCACGCCGTTATAGGTTTTCTGGCCGAACCATTGCGCGCGATAGCCCGCCGCTTCGATCTCGGCGTGCGGGAACTTGTCGTCGGTGAGTTTGGTTTCCTGCAGCACCAGCGCGTCGGGTTGCTGGGCGGCGAGCCAGTCGAGCAGCTGCGGCAGACGAACGGCGAGCGAGTTGACGTTCCAGGTGGCGAGCTTGGTCATGATGGCGCGCGGCAGTAGGTGACGAATGCGTAGGCCGTGCCGTCGGCAGAAAGGCGTTGTTCGCGCGAGGCCTCGACGAAACGCGTGCGCTCGAACGCCGGGAAGAACGTGTCGGCGTTGTCGAACATCGCGTCGATTTCGGTCAGCACGAGTTCATCGGCGTGCGGCAGTGCGAGCGCGTAGAGCTCGCCGCCGCCGATCACGAAGACCTTGTCGGCGTTGCCGGCCAGCGCCTGCGCTTCGTCGAACGAGGCCGCACGCTCTGCGCCGCCGGCCTGCCACGTGGCTTGCCGTGTGACCACGATGTTGCGCCGGCCCGGCAGCGGGCGGAATCGCTCGGGCAGCGAGTCCCAGGTCTTGCGGCCCATGATCACCGGGCAGCCCATCGTGACGCGGCGAAAGTGCTTCAGGTCTTCGCTTTCATGCCAGAGCAGGCCGCCGCCGCGGCCGATGGCGCCGCGCCGATCGAGCGCGGCGATCAGTGACAGCGTGGGGCGAGGCGGCGTGGTCATCGCTGCCCATTGTCGCTGCGCCGGGAGCGAAATCGAACGCCGGTGGCTGCGGCGATCGCAGCGGCAATGAACAGCACCGCCAGCCAGTCGCTGGCGCGGGGTTGTTCGCCGATGACCAGCGCCGACGACAGCACGCCGACCATCGGCACCGCCATCAGCGAAAACGCACTGGCTTGTGCGGGCAGCTCGCGTGCCAGGCTGAACCACAGCAGTTGCGAAATGCCGAAGTTGATGACGATGCCCCAGCCGAGCGAAGCCCAGGTGGCAGCGTGCCACGTCCGCCAGTCGGGCACAGGCTCGGTGGCCAGCGCGGCCAGCCAGAAGAAGACGCAGCCAAAGACCATCATCCACATCGTCAGCGCTCCGGTGGACAGGGTCACGGTGAGGCGCCGCATCAGCAGCGTGCCGAGCGCCCAACTGATCGCGGCGGCTTGCAGCCACAGCACGCCCACTGGCCGGCCGGCGAGTGATGTCAGCTCGTCGATCGACAGCAGCGCCACGGCGCCGAGCGCGCACAGCGAAGCGATGCCGGCGCGGCGCGTCAGCCGCTGGCCGAACAGCAGCGCGCCGAGCAGCACCGTCCACACCGGCATCGTGAAAGCCAGGATGCCGGCGCGGCCGGCGGCCAGTTGCGTCAGGCCGATGATCGAGGCGAGATGCCAGCCGATGATGTTGGGCACGGCCAGGCCGATCACGCGCGCGATCTGCGCGCGCGGCAAGGCCAGGCTCGTGCCGCGCAGCGTGAACCACAGCGCCATCAGCAGCACGCCGCCGCTCATCGTCAGCGCACGGAAGGTCAGCGGCGGCACCTCGCGCAGCGAGAACTTCATCATCGGCCAGTTGCAGCCCCACATCAGCGTCAGCGCGATCAACAGTCCGAGTTGGCGGCGGGTCAACATCGTGTTCATGTCTTTCGCGTCGAGACGACGATGCCGGCGACGATGAGCGCGAACGCCAGCGCGTGATACGCCTTGGGCCACTCGCCGAGCAGCCAGGCCGACAGCACGGCGGCAAACAGCGGCGACAGGTTGACGAAAAACGCCGCGGTGGTGGGCCCCGCCTGCGCCACGCCCAGACTCCAGGAGCGGTAGGCGATGATCGACGGGCCGATCGCCACGAAGGCCAGCGCAGCGAGCACCTTCGGGTCGGCCCAATCGATCGGCACCGGCGTGCGCCAGGTCTGCTCGGCCAGCGACAGGCCGCCCGCGGTGATGAGGCCGAACAGCGCCTGCACGAAGAGAAAGCTCGACCAATCCCAGTCGGGCCGCTGCGGCGCGCGCATCGACGCCGGCGGCCGTACCAGCAGCCAGCTGTAGATCGCCCAGCCCATCACGGCGGTGAGCATGAAGGCATCGCCGACCACGAAATGCACCTGCGACAGTGACGCCCAGGCGCCGCGCGAGACCACGGTGGCCACGCCGGCAAAGGACAGCGCTGCGGCGACGAGCTGCGCCCGCGACGGCCGTTGACCATAGGCCAATGCGCCGACGAGCAGCATCCACAGCGGCATCGACGCATTGATCAGCGTCACGTTCAGCGCTGTCGATGTCTCGAGCGCGAGGTACTGCAGCGTGTTGAACAGGCCGATGCCGAGCGTGCCGAGCACGAGCAGGTAGAACCAGGCCTTGCGGATGGCCTCGATGTCACGCCAGACGCGCCAGGCCATCGGCGCGAGCAGCAATGCGGCCAAGGTCCAACGCAGCAAATTGAGCGTGAACGGCGGCACATGGCCGACCATCAGCCGGCCGACGACCGCGTTGCCGGCCCACATCAGCGGCGGCAGCGTCATCAGCAGCGACAGGCGCAGGGTGAGCTTGGTGCTGGTCATGTCGGCATGGACCTGCCGCAACTCCAGCATTGGTCGAACGGGCCATCGATGCGTTCACCGCAGCCGCGGCACATCCAATGGCGCCAGGCGGGGCGCTGGAATTCGCCGAGCAGCGCCTTGGCTTCAGCCAGGCGTGCATCGTCTTGAATCCACACCTCCGGCAGCGCCTGGTCGGGCGGGATATCGCCGGCGATGCTGCTCGCGAAGTAGCGCTGCACGCTGGCTTCGAAGCCGGCCTGGCGCAGCATGTCGGCCCACAGCGTGGCCAAGGCGATGTTGGGGGCTTGGGTCAGGCGCTTCATGGTCGGGCACCATAGTGCCATGGTGCACGCCTTGCTCGCCGATGCGGTACTGATGCTGCACGGCCTGTTCATTGTCTGGGTGGTCTGCGGTGGCCTGGTCGTGATCGCGCGGCCGGTCTGGGCGTGGCTGCATGCACCGGCCGTCGGCTGGGTGGTGTGGCTGTCGTGGAGCGGCGCCTATTGCCCGCTGACACCGCTGGAGCAGTCGTTGCGCCGCGCCGCCGGGCAGGCCGGTTATGAGGGAGGATTCATCGAACATTACCTGACGGCGGCCATCTACCCACAAGGCCTGACGGAGCGCATGCAACTCCTTCTTGGCGCTGCCGTGCTCGCCATCAACCTGGTGTTCTATGGCCTTGCCATCCGCCGCGCCGCACGCGCTCGTCGCATGGCGTAACCTCGGCGCATCGTTGAAGGAGACCCGCCCATGCCTCGCGCCATCCAGATCGCCGCCACCGGCGGCGCCGAACAATTGCAGCTGGTCGACGTCAAGGTCGGCGACCCCGGTCCGGGCGAAATTCGCATCCGCCATCACGCCTGCGGTCTGAACTACATCGACGTCTATCACCGCACCGGCCTGTACCCGCTGAAGCTGCCGCATGGCATCGGCATGGAAGGCGCCGGTGTGGTCGAAGCCGTGGGCGAGGGCGTCACGCACCTGCGCGCCGGCGATCGCGCGGCCTATGCCAGCAACCCGCCGGGCTCCTACAGCGATGTGCGCGTGATGCCGGCCAAGACGGTGTGCAAGCTGCCCGACGGCATTGCCTTCGAGACCGCTGCGGGCATGATGCTCAAGGGCCTGACGGTGCAGTACCTGCTGAAGAAGACGCAACCGCAGGGCGGCCTGTCGGCCGGCGACTTCGTGCTCTGGCATGCCGCCGCCGGCGGCGTCGGCCTGATCGCCTGCCAGTGGGCCAAGGCGATGGGCCTGCAGCTGATTGCCACGGCCGGCAGCGCCGAGAAGTGCCAGCTGGCGTTCGGACCATGGTGCCGCGTTTGCGATCGACTACCGCAAGGAGAATTTTGTCGAGCGCGTCAAGGCCCTCACCGGCGGCGCCGGCGTCAAGGTGGTCTACGACTCGGTGGGCAAGGACACCTTCGAGGGCTCGCTCGATTGCCTGCGGCCGTTCGGGCTCATGGCCAGCTTCGGCAACGCCAGCGGGCCGGTGGCGCCGATCGCGCCGGGCATCCTGGGCCCCAAGGGCTCGCTGTACCTGACGCGGGCCACGCTGTTCACCCACATCGCCACGCGCGAGGCCACGCAGGCCATGGCCGACGATCTGTTTGCGATGGTGGCCAGCGGCAAGATCAAGATCCGCATCGACCAGCGCTATGCGCTGGCCGAGGTGGCGCAGGCGCACCGCGACCTCGAAGCGCGCAAGACCACGGGCTCGTCGCTGCTGAAGCCGTGATGCGGTCAGGCCAGCGCCGGGCCGGCGCGCTCAGGTTGACGCGACGGTCGAATGTCGCGTCAACCAATCCTGATCACAGTCGCTCGAAGACCGCGGCAATGCCCTGGCCGCCGCCGATGCACATCGTCACCAGCGCGTAGCGGCCGCTGGTGCGCTGCAACTCGTAGATCGCCTTGGTGGCCAGGAACGCGCCCGAGCAGCCGATCGGGTGGCCGAGCGCGATCGCGCCGCCGTTCGGGTTGACCTTTTTCATGTCGAACTCGAGGCCGCGCGCGACCGCGATCGCCTGCGCGGCGAAGGCCTCGTTGCTCTCGATGACGTCCATCTGGTCCAGCGTCAGGCCGGCTTTCTTCAGCGCCAGCTTGCTCGCCGGGATCGGGCCTTCGCCCATGATCTCGTTGGGCACGCCGGCCACGGCGTAGGACACCAGGCGCGCCATCGGCTTGTGGCCCGCGGCAGCGGCCACCGTGGCGTCGGCGAGCACGAAGAATGCCGCGCCGTCGTTGATGCCCGAGGCATTGCCGGCCGTCACCGTGCCGCCTTCCTTCTTGAACGCCGGCTTCATCTTGGCCAGCGTTTCCATCGTCGTGCTGGCCTTGACATGCTCGTCGGTGTCGAACGTCACCTCGCCCTTGCGGGTCTGCTTGACGATGGCCACGATCTGCGACTTGAAGCGGCCTTCGGCGATTGCCGCCGCCGCGCGCCGTGCGACTCGACCGCGAGCGCATCCTGCTCCTCGCGCGTGATGCTTCCACTTGGTGGTCAGGTTCTCGGCGGTGATGCCCATGTGGCCGACGCCGAACGGGTCGGTCAGCGTCGCCACCATGATGTCGATCAGCTTGGTGTCGCCCATGCGCGCGCCGGTGCGCATGGCCGTCGACAGGTAGCCGCCGCGGCTCATCACCTCGACGCCGCCGCCGATGCCGTAGTCGCAGTCGCCGAGCAGGATGTTCTGCGCCGTCGTCACGATGCCCTGCAGGCCCGACGAGCACAGCCGGTTGACCGACATCGCCACCGAGTCCATCGGCAGCCCGGCCTGGATCGACGCCACGCGCGCCACGTAGGCGAAGCGGCTCTCGGTGGGGATGGTGTTGCCCACCGTCACGTAGTTGATGGACTTCGGGTCGACGCCGGAGCGCTTGACCGCCTCCTTCATCACCGTGCCGGCCAGCTCCGCCGGTTCGATGTCGGCCAGCGATCCGCCGAAGGTGCCGATCGCCGACCGGGCCGCACCCAGAACCACCACATCACGCTTGCTCATTTCAGGTCTCCTATGGGTTGAGAAAAGTTTGATCGTTGCCGCCGATCGGGCCGATCAGGCGGGCCGGGCCTTCACATAGCGCCCCGGCGCCGCTTCGATCGGCTTGTACTTCGAATTGCCGGGCCGCTTGCGCGCGGCCACCTCCTTGCCGGCATGGGGCTTGAGCCACTTCATCCAGTGGCTCCACCAGCTGCCTGGCACGGCTTCGGCCGACGCCAGCCATTGCTCGGCGTCGTCGCCTTGCCGGCCGCCGACCCAGTAGCTGCGCTTGTTCTTCGAGGCCGGGTTGATGACGCCGGCGATGTGCCCGCTGGCGCCGAGCACGAACTGCGGCTTGCCGCCGAGCAGCTGCGTCGTGCGGTAGGCCGCGCGCCACGGCACGATGTGATCTTCCTGCGTCGCCAGCACATAGCTGGGCAGGTCGATCTTGCCCAGGTCGACCGGTGTATCGCACATGCGCAGCTTTCCGGGCACGCAGAGGTTGTTCTCGAGGTACATGTTGCGCAGGTACCAGGCGTACATCGGACCGGGCAGGTTGGTGCTGTCGGCATTCCAGTACAGCAGGTCGAAGGCTTCGGGCGACTTGCCCTTGAGGTAATTGTTGACCACGTAAGGCCAGATCAGATCGTTGGCGCGCAGCGTCTGGAAGACGAAGCCGAGTTCCTTGCCCGGGTAGATGCCGCCCTTGCCGATCGCCTGCTCGCGTTGCGACACGCCCTGTTCGTCGATGAAGACACCCAGGTCGCCCGGCTCGGCGAAGTCGAGCATCGTCGTCAGCAGCGTCAGGCTGGCGACCGATTTGTCGCCGCGCGCGCGCATCACGGCCAGCGCCGACGACAGTATCGTGCCGCCGACACACCAGCCGAGTGCGTTGACCTTGTCGGCGCCGCTGATCTGCGCGGGCGACGTCGAGCGCCTTGATCGCGCCCTGGCTGATGTAGTCGTCCCAGGTCGTGCCGCCCTGTTCCTCGCCCGGGTTGCGCCAGGACACCAGGAAGATGGACAGGCCTTGTTCGCAGGCAAAGCGCACGAACGAGTTCTCGGGCTGCAGGTCGAGGATGTAGAACTTGTTGATGCACGGCGGCACGATCAGCAGCGGCCGCGCGGCCACCTTGGGCGTCAGCGGCGCGTACTCGATCAGTTGGAACAGGTCGTTCTCGAAGACCACCGAGCCCTTCGATGCGGCGACGTTGCGGCCGACTTCGAAGGCGCTCTCGTCGGTGATCGAAATGCGGCCGTGCTCCACGTCGGCGAGCAGGTTGGCCAGCCCGGTGCGGACGCTTTCGCCGTTGCTTTCGAGCGCCGTCTTCAAGGCCTCCGGATTGGTGGCGGCGAAATTGGCCGGGCTCATCGAGTCGACCAACTGGCGCACGTAGAAGCGCAGCTTGTGCTTGTCCTTGGCGTCCAGGTCGGCAGCCTCGACCATGTCGGTCAGCAGTCGCGAGTTGAGCAGGTAGTTCTGCTTGAGCAGGCTGTACCAGGGGTTGGCGCGCCAGTCGTCGCCGTGAAAGCGGCGATCACCGCGCTCGGGTGCGGCCAGCGGCTCCTGGGCCGCACCGTTGGCGCCGCCCAGCAGGTTCAGCCACAACGCCGATTGCTGTTGCCAATACCGGGCCTGCAACTGGGCCAGCGGCAGCCCCGGCCACGGCGGCGCTGCGCCGGCGCCCGAGCCCGGCTGGCCGTTGATGAAGGATTGCATCAGCGCCTGGCCCGACTTGATGAAACCCTGGACGTACTCGTCCGGCATGCTGAATGGGGTCGTCATGTCATTCCTCCTGGGCCACAGCCTACGCCTGTCCAGGGCGCAGTCCATGGAATGGCACCATCCTAAACCTACGGCTCAGCCGCCGGCCTTGTAGCCGAACAGCGTCGGCACCCAGAGCACGATTTGCGGGAAGGCGATGATCAGCGCCAGCGCGATCAGCAGGGCGATCAGGAACGGCCAGATCTCGACGATGATTTCCTTGAGCGAGATGCCGGTGGTGCCGTTGATGACGAACAGCAGGATGCCGTAGGGCGGGGTGATCAGGCCGATCATGCAGTTGACGATGACGACGACGCCGAAATGGATCGGGTCGATGCCCAGCGCGGCCGCCGCCTGCACGAACAGCGGGATGATGACCAGGATGATTGTCGTTGCATCGAGCACGCAGCCCAGCGCCAGCAGCAGCAGGTTGACGGCGATCATGAACGACATCGGCGAGACCTCCATGCCGGTCATCCACGCCGCCAGCGCCCGCGGCACGTTCTCCGAGGCGACGACGTAGTTGAGGATCAGCGCGCCGCCGATCACCAGGCCCACCGACGCCGACGACTTGACGCTGCTGAGCATGATCTCGCGCAGATTGCCCAGCGTCACGCCGCGGTACAGCAGCGCCGAGACCAGCAGCGCATACGCCGCGGCCACGGCCGCCGCCTCGGTCGGCGTGGTCGCGCCGCCATAGATGCCGTAGAGCAGGATGACCGGCATCAGCAGCGCCGGAAAGGCGCGCGCGGTCAGGCGCGGCACGTCCTTGCAGCGGCACCACCTCGTCGACTTCGAAGCCGCGGCGGTGCGAGATGACCGCGTTCATGACCATCAACACCAGGCCCATCAGCAGCCCCGGCAATATGCCGCCGAGGAACAGGTAGCCGATCGAGGTGTCGGAGACCAGCGCGTACAAGACCATCGGGATCGACGGCGGGATGATGGGCCCGATGGTCGCCGAGGCCGCGGTGATGGCCGCGGCATAGCCGCGCGTGTAGTGGCCGCTGCGGACCATCATGTCGATGATGACCTTGCCGATGCCGGCGGCGTCGGCCACCGCCGAGCCCGACATGCCCGAGAAGATCAGGCTCGAGACCACGTTGACATGGCCGAGGCCGCCTTTGAAGCGGCCGACCAGGGCGACGCAGAATTCGAGCAGGCGCGCGCTGATGCTGCCGGCGTTCATGATGTTGGCGGCGACGATGAACAGCGGCACGGCCAGCAGCACGAAGCTGTCGTAGATGCCGTAGATGATCTGTTCGCCGGCAATGCCCAGGTCCTGGCCCTTGACGGCCAGGTAGACCAGCGCGCCGACGATCGTCGCGTGCGCGATCGGCGTGCCGATCGCCGCCAGCAGGAACAGCACCGACAGGCACAGCGCGAAGGCCAGGCTCATCGATCAGCGGCCCGACCGGCGCCGGCACTTCATCGGGGTCGCTGCCACGCAGCACGCGCCGCAGCCGCCAGCCGTAGATGCGCGATCGTGGCCAGCCATGAAGACGAGGTAGATGCCGAACACGTAGGCCAGCGGAATGCGCAGCGTGGCACTTTTCTTGATCGTCAGGAAGCTGACGAAGTCCCAGGTCGCAGGCAGCGCGGACGCGAACGCGACGACGATCACCAGGGCGGCGAGGGCCGCGAAGACGAGTCGCAGCTTGCGGCCGACCGCGTGGTAGAGCATGTCGAAGCGCACATGCTCGTCGTTGCGCAGGCAGAAGGCGCCGCCCCACATCACCGCCCACAGCCAGGTCGTCAGGCACAGCTCGAGCGTCCAGCCGAGCGGGTGGTTGAAGACGTAGCGGCTGGCGATCTGGACGATGAAGGCGACGAACATGGCGGCCAGCAGCAGCACCGCCACGTCGTCGGCGCGCGCGCGCCACCAGTGCTGCCGCTGCCTCATGCGCGTTGACTACGCAGCGGCCTCGAGCATCGCCCCCTTACAGCGCGTTGATCTGCTCGACCAGCCCCTTGGGCCAGCTCTTCGAGATGTCGGACTCGAGGTAGGCCTTCTGCACGCGCTTGCGGAACGCGTCGACGTTGGGCGTGTAGACCTTGAGCCCCTTGTCCTTGAAGAATTGTTCGAGCTCGGCTTCGAGCTTGAGCTGGTTCTGGCGGCCGGACTCGCAGGCGTCGTCGGCAGCCTTCTGCAGTGTCTTCTGCTGCGCCGGCGTCAGCTTGTCCCAGACCTTCTTGCTAAGCGTCAGGTAGTTCAGGTCCACCAGGTGGCTGGTCAGCACGATCTGCTTGGTGACTTCGTAGAACTTGGCGTCCTTGTCGGTCGGCAGCGGATTGTCCTGGCCGTCGATGGCGCCGGTCTGCAGCGCGGTGTAGACCTCGGTGAAGGCCATCGGCGTCGGGTTGGCGCCGAGCGCCCTGCCGAGGAACTGCCAGGCGTCCGAGCCCGGCATGCGCAGCTTGATGCCGGCCAGGTCGTTCGGGTGTGTTGATCTGCTTGTCGGTGCGCAGGTTGAGCTGGCGGCGGCCGAGGTACATCACCGCCAGCAGCTTGACGCCGAGCTTGTCTTCGACCTTCTGCTTGAACGGCTTGAACAGGTCGGCGTTGAAGACCTTGACCTGGTGTGCGGCGTCACGGTGCAGGTAGCCGGCCGAGAAGATCGAGAACTCGGGAAAGAACTCGGCCAGTTCCTGCGCCGAGGCGATCGACATCTCGAGGTTGCCGCGCGAGATGGCCTCGAGTTCGGTGCCCTGCTTGAACAGCGACGCGTTCCAGTGGCCCTCGAACGTGGCGAACTCGGCGACGGCCGGTGCGAAGACGCTGCGTCATCGCGACGGCGCGCTGGTCGGTGGGCGACGACGGCGACGACAGCCGCAGCGTGATCTTGTCGGCGGCCAGTGCGGTGGAAGACAGCAGGCCGGCGAGCGTCAGCGTGGCCGCGGCGGCGAGCAGATGGCGGCGAAGGTTGGAAACAGGCATGGTGGTTTCCTGATTTGTAGGGAACGGGAGCGGCAGTAAGCCAGCGCGCGGCAAGGCGGTCAATCCAGGGATTCCCGTTTGCAGCGCGGCCCTTGTCTCAGGTGCTCAGCAGCGCGGCCACCGCATTGCGCGTCGGCATGCCGCCCAAGGCCCCGCTGCCGGCCACCGACAACGCTGCGGCGGCATTGGCCCAGCGCGCTGCGGCGTCGAGCGGCTCGCCGCGGGCCAGCGCCGCAGCCAGCGCGCCGGTGAAGGTGTCGCCGGCGCCGATCGTGTCGGCCACGGGCACCGCATGCCCGGGCCAGTGGCGCGGCGGCGCGTCGTGCTCGAAGAGTGCACAGCCCTGCGCGCCGAGCGTCACCAGCACGGCACGCACGCCGCGTGTCAGCAACACGCGCGCTGCCGCCGCTGTGTCGCCGCCGACTTCTGCCAGCACCTGCAGTTCGGTCTGATTGGGCGTGAGCACGTCGATCAGCGGCCACAGGGTCTCGGGCAGGGCCATCGCCGGGGCCGGATTGAGGACGGTGCGCACGCCGGCCCGGCGTGCGATCGCGAACGCGGCGGCCGTCACGGCCAGCGGCACTTCGCACGATGCCATCACCACCTTGGCGCCGCGCAGCAGCGGCGCCGCGGCCTGGGCATGTTGCGCAGTCAGTCCCGCAGTGGCGCCGGACGCCACGGCGATGCTGTTGTCGCCATCGTCGTAGACCCAGATCTGCGCCACGCCGCTGCGCTCGCCCGCCGCCACTTCCACAGCCGTGGCATCGATGCCTTCGCGCGCCCACAAGGCCTGCGCCATGCGGCCGAAATCGTCGTCGCCGATGCGCGCCAGCAGGGCCACGCGAGCGCCTTGGCGCGCGCAGGCCACGGCGGCATTCGAGCCCTTGCCGCCGGGCTGGATGTCGAAGCTGTGCGCCAGCAGCGTCTCGCCGCGCGCCGGTGGCCGCGGCAGGCGGCAGATCAGGTCGGCGTTCCAGCTGGCGATGCAAACGACATCGGCATTCGTTTCATTCATCGCTGCCAGTATGCGTGACGCCGGATGCCGTGGCGTCGTCGGGCTGCACGCGCACGGCGGCCCGATAGGCGTGCCAAGAGGCATGGCCGATCACCGGGCCGGCGACGAGCAGGCCGGCGAACCAGGGCAGCATGGCGACGACGATCACCACCGTGATCAGCGCGCCCCACCACAGCATGACGCCGGTCTGCGTCAGCACCAGGCGCAGGCTGGTCAGGCCGGCGGTGATGGCATCGACCGGCCGGTCGAGAAGCATCGGGATCGAGATCACGCTGACCGAGAAGATCAGCCCGGCAAACACCGCGCCGACTCCGACCCAGGCAACGATGAAGCCGATGTTCTCGGGATTCAGCAAGGCCAGCAGCGAGCCCTTCGAGGTCCGGCATGCCGTCGAAGCTGACCGCGAAGATGACCAGCGTGGCCCGGCCCCACAACATCTCGAGCACCAGCAGCACGAAGCCGAAGATGGCCAGCGGCCCGAGGCGCGATTCGAAGGCCAGCAGCGAGCCGGCGAAATCCGGTTTCTCGCCGCGTTCGAGCGCACGGCTGACATGGTAGAGGCCGAGGCACAGCAACGGCCCCATCAGCAGAAAGCCCGCCGCCAACGCCATCACGTACGCCGGCGCGGCCGCGTAGACCTTGGCCAGCGACCAGCCCATGACGACAAAGGCCATGCCGTAGAACAGGCCGATCAGCGGTGCGCCGGCGAAGTCGCGCCAGCCGAGCGCGAGCCAGCGCAGCGGTTCGCCAAAGCCGATGCGCTGCAATTCGATCGAGGGTCTGGGGGCCGCCTCTGCTTCGGGCATGGCGTGCACGATGGCATCAGCCGCCGGCGCGGCCTTGCGCTGCGTCAAATCACATTGATCTCGCGCAGCGGCTGGTTGCGGGTCACGCGCTCGGGCGAGAGAGCCTGCAGGTCGATGGCGCCCCAGTCGCCACGGGTGAGGAAGGCCGCAACGCCGCGCCCCACGGCCAGGGCATGCTGCATGCCGTGCCCGGAAAAGCCGCAGGCGGTGAATGCGTTGTCCCAGCCGGGCAAGGCGCCGACGAGGCCGTTGTGGTCGAAACTGTTCATCTCGTAGTAGCCCGCCCAGGCCGAGCGCAGGCGCAGCGCCTCGAAGGCCGGGATGCGCCTGGCCAGGGTCGGCCAGACAAGGTCATCGAACAACGCCAGATCGACGGCGTCGAGCGGTGTGTTGTCCGGGTCGCTGTTGTTGTCGACTCGGCGCGGCGGTGCCCCGGCAAGAAAGCCGGTGCCTTCCGGACGCAGCCAAACGCCAGACGGGTCGATGATCAGCGGGCAACCCGGCAGCGCTGCCGGTGAGTCGAGCACGAAGACATCACGCTTGTCTGCGCTCACCGGCAGCATCACGTTCAACTGCGCCGCCAGCGGCGCACTCCAGGCGCCGGCGGCGATCAGCACCTGATCCGTGGCGTGACGCTGACCCTGGACATCGAGCACGGCTTGCACGCGCGCGCCACGAACCTCGAAACGCTGCGCATCGGCGTGCACGAAGCGTGCGCCGAGCGCGATGGCGTCGCGGCGCAGGCATTGGTGCAAGGCTGGGCCGTCGAACCAGCCTTCGCCGCTGGCGCCCCAGCTGCCGAGCGCGATGTCATCGACGGCCAGCCACGGCCAGCGTGCACGCAGGGCCCGGCGGTCGAGCAGGCGGATGTCGGCGCCGGCTCGGCGCTGGGTGGCGTTGAGCGCTTCGAGTGCTGCGGCGCCGGCATCGGTGGCAAGGTAGAGATAACCGGTTTCGACGAAATGCAGTTCATCGCGCCACGGCCGCATCAGCTCGAGGCTGGCCTGCGACAGGGCGATGTTCAATGGCGTCGAGAACTGCTGGCGGATCGAGCTCGCCGACAACGCGCTCGACGCCATGCGGTAGGTCGGATCGCGTTCGAGCACGACGGCACGCACACCGTGCTCGCGGGCGAGGAAGCAGGCCGCCGCCGCACCGATCACGCCGCCGCCGATGATCACTACACTGGACATATGCACCCCAAGCTCTCTGCGTTCGCATCCCCCGAGGGGAGCCAGCGCTTTGGGACGGCCCGTCAGCGCTGACATGCAGCTGCGAGTCTATTCAGCCGAGGAAGTGCATGCCGCGCTGCCCTGGGTGGACCTGGCCGACGCGCTCGAAGACGCGTTCATCGCCGCCGATACCGACGTGCCGCTGCGCCATGCGCATGAGATCCGAGGTGATGGCTCGTTGTTGCTGATGCCGGCCTGGTCGCCCGAGGCATTGGGTGTGAAGCTCGTCACCGTGATGCCGGGCGCGGCGGCGCGCGGCGCCGACACGGTGCAGGCCAGCTACCTGCTGCTCGACCGGGCGAGCGGTGTGCCGTTGGCGTTGATCGACGGCGAGGCGCTGACGCTGCGCCGCACGGCAGCGGCCTCGGCGCTGGCCGCACAGTACCTGGCGCGTCCCGATGCCGAACGTCTGCTGATCGTCGGCAGCGGCCGCCTGGCGCCTTGGATGGCGCAGGCGCATGTGGCGTTGCAGCCCGGACTGGTGCATGTCGAAGTCTGGGGCCGCAATGCCGATGCCGCCGAGGACGTGGTCGAAGCGCTGCGCGAGGAAGGCATCGAGGCCGAGGTGGCCCTGGCGCTGCGCGCGGCCGTCGAAAGGGCCGACGTGATCAGCTGCGCGACCACGTCGCGCGAGCCGATCGTGCACGGGGCGTGGCTGCGCCAGGGCGCGCACGTCGACCTGGTGGGGGCGTTTCGCCGCGAGATGCGCGAGGTCGACGACGCGGCCATCTTGCGCTCGCGCGTCTTTGTCGATACCCATGGCGGCGCGCTGGCCGAAGCCGGCGACCTGACGCAGCCGATCGAGCGCGGTGTCATCGCGCGTGATCACGTCGTGGGTGAACTGGCGCAGTTGCTGCGCGGCGAGGTGCGTGGCCGCACGCAACCCGAGGACATCACGCTGTTCAAGTCGGTCGGCACGGCGCTCGAAGACCTGGCGGCGGCACGGCTGGTCGTCAGGCCCCGCGCCTGACGCGCCGGATTTCGTCAACGATCAGCAGCACCGCGCCGAGCGTGATGGCGCTGTCGGCGAGGTTGAAGGTCGGAAAGTAGCCGCCGCTGAACACCGGCTCGAGCAGCGAGAAGCGCAACTGCAGGAAATCGACCACATAGCCATGCAGCGCGCGGTCGATGACGTTGCCGAGCGCGCCGCCCATGATCATCGTTACCGCAAAGCAGAACAGCTTTTGCGCCGGGTACTTCTTCAGCATCCAGACGATGAAACCCGCCGCGGCCAGACCGAGGACGGTGAAGAACCAGCGCTGCCAGCCCGACGCGCCGGCGAGGAACGAAAACGCTGCGCCGCTGTTGTGGTGGCGCGTCAGGTTGAAAAACGAGGTGATCGGGCGCGTGTCGTTGAGCGCGAAGCTGCCGAGGATGAGTGTCTTGCTCGCTTGGTCGAGCACGATGACAAGCAGTGCGAGGCCCAGCCAGACGGCCAGGCGGGGTGCGCCCGAAGCAGTGCGGCCCATGTCAGGCGGCCTTCAAGCGACCGTGCGCACTTCACCCGCGCCGTAGAGGTTGCTGGTGCAGCGGCCGCACAGTCTCGGGTGCCCGGCATCGTGGCCGACGTCGTCGCGCCAGTGCCAGCAGCGCTCGCATTTGGTGGCCGTCCAGGGTTCGACAGCGACCGCCAGTGCATCGCCTTTGACCAGCGTTGCCAGCGAGGTGATGAGCACGAACTTCAGGTCATCGCCGAGCGTGGTCAGCAGGGCGCGGTCGTCGGCATTGGCGGTGAGGGCAACGGTGGCCTGCAGCGATGAGCCGACGCCGCCGGCAGCGCGCACCGCCTCGATCGCCTTGTTGACCTCGTCGCGGATGGCGCGGATGCGTGCCCACTTGACGAGCAGTGCGGTGTCCGGCTCGTCGAAGGTCGAGTAGGTCTCGGTGAAGATCGACGCCGATTGCCCCGGCGCCAGGATCGGCCAGGCCTCTTCGGCGGTGAAGGACAGAAACGGCGCCATCCAGCGCAGCATGGCGTGCGTGATCCGCGACAGCGCCGTCTGCGCACTGCGCCGCGCCAGCGATTTCGGCGCGGTGGTGTACAGGCGGTCCTTCAGCACGTCGAGGTAGAACGCGCCGAGGTCTTCGCTGCAGAACAGCTGAAGCTTGGCGGCGACCGGATGGAATTCATAGCGCTCGTAGTGCGCCAGGATCTCGGCCTGCAACTCGGCCGCGCGCGACAGGGCCCAGCGGTCGATCTCCAGCAGCTCGCTCGCCGGCACGCTGTCCGTGGCGGCATCGAAGTCGCTGATGTTGGCGAGCAGGAAGCGCAGCGTGTTGCGGATGCGGCGATAGCTGTCGACGACACGCGCCAGGATGGTCTTGTCGATCGCCGGATCGGTCGCGTAATCGGTCGAGGCGCACCACAGGCGCACGATCTCGGCGCCTGGGTCCTTGGCCGCGGCGCGGATGTCGATGATGTTGCCGAGCGACTTGCTCATCTTGCGGCCCTGGCCGTCGACGGTGAAGCCGTGCGTCAGCAGGCCGCGGTACGGCGCGCGGCCGTAGAGGGCACAGCCGAGCAACAGCGACGAGTGGAACCAGCCGCGGTGCTGGTCATGGCCTTCGAGGTAGAGGTCGGCCTCGGGGCCGCCGTCGTGGTGGCCGCTGTTGCCGGGCGGGCCTTCGTGCGAGCCGCGCAGCACGTGGAAGAACGTCGAGCCCGAATCGAACCAGACTTCGAGGATGTCGCTGCTCTTGCGATAGGCCTTGGCGTCTTCTGCGCCGAGGATTTCTTCGGCCGTGACGCGGCTCCAGGCTTCGACGCCGCCTTGTTCGACGATGGCCGCGGCCTGGTCGAGGATGTCCATCGTCCGTGGGTGCAGCTCGCCCGAGTCCTCGTGAAGAAAGAAGGGCAGCGGCACGCCCCAACTGCGCTGGCGGCTGATGCACCAGTCGGGGCGGTTGGCGATCATGTCGCGCAGGCGAGCCTTGCCGTTCTCCGGGTAGAAGCGGGTCGCTTCGATGGCGTCGAGCGCCATCTGGCGCAGCGTCTGCGGCGCCTTGTCCTTGGCGAACACACCCTGCGTCGACGCGTCGGCTTCGTCCATGCGCACGAACCATTGCGCGGCGGCGCGGTAGATGACCGGCGTCTTGTGGCGCCAGCAGTGCGGGTAGCTGTGCGTGATCGTCGACGTGGCGAACAGGCGGCCGGCATCACGCAGCGCGTCGATGATCTGCGGCACCGCCTTCCAGATGTGCTGACCGCCAAACAGCGGGAACTCGGCCGCATAGGCACCGTGTACGCCGACCGGGTTCAAGATCTGGTCGACCGTCATGCCGTGCGCCGTGCACGAGTTGAAGTCGTCGACGCCGTAGGCCGGCGACGAGTGCACGATGCCGGTGCCGTCATCGGCCGTCGCGTACTCGGCCAGATAGACCGGCGACAGGCGGTCGTAGCCGGCATCGACATGGGCCAGCGGATGGCGAAAGACGATGCCTTCGAGCTTCTCGCCCTGCGTGGTGGCCACGATCCTGCCCTGCAGACCGTAGCGTTGCAGGCAGGCTTCGACGAGCGAGGCCGCCAGCACGAGCTGGCCGCGCTCGGTGTGCACCAGGGCGTACTCGAGCCCGGGGTTCAGGTTCAGCGCCTGGTTGGCAGGGATCGTCCAGGCGGTGGTGGTCCAGATCACGGCGAACGACTCGCCGACGATCTCCTTCAGGCCAAAGGCGGCGGCCAGTTTGTCGGGCTCGGCACACAGGAAGCCGACATCGACCGTCTGGCTCTTCTTGTCGGCGTATTCGATCTCCAACTCGGCCAGCGAGCTGGCGCAATCGAAGCACCAGTAGACCGGCTTCAATCCGCGGTAGACAAAGCCGCGTTCGATGACCCGTTTGAAGGCGCGCAACTCGCCGGACTCGTTGGCGAAGTCCATCGTCCGATAGGGCTTGTCCCACTGACCGAGCACGCCCAGGCGTTGGCGGTCGCTCATCTGCTGCGCGATCTGTTCGGTCGCATAGGCGCGGCTCCTGGCCTGCATATCGTCTCTAGACAGATTGCGGCCGAACTCCTTTTCGATCGCGTTTTCGATCGGCAGGCCGTGGCAGTCCCAGCCCGGCACGAAACGCGCGTCGAAGCCGGCCAGCTGCTTGGACTTGACGACCATGTCCTTCAGGATGTTGTTGACCGCATGGCCGATGTGCAGCACGCCGTTGGCATACGGCGGGCCATCGTGCAGCACGAACAGCGGTGCGCCGCGGCGCGCCTCGCGCAGCCGCTGGTACAGGCCTTGTTCGTTCCATTGGGCGATCCACCCCGGCTCGCGCTTGGGCAGATCGCCGCGCATCGGGAACGGCGTGTCGGGCAGGTTCAGGGTGGTTCGGTAGTCGGCGGGGTCGCTCATCGGAGGAGGGCGCGGCAGGAGCCGTGCGCAAAGGTTGTGAGATTCGATCGTCGGGTCCTGGCGCGGCCACCGTGTCGCGGTGCGTCGGACCGGCTTCAGCGCTCGGGGCTAAATTCGATCGCGCGTGGTCTGGCGCCGCGTTGCGGCGAACCACGAGGGCCAATCAACCAAAGCGAACGCAGCGACCATGCGGCGATTGTATCGGCCAGGTGCCGCGGCCCGGACACACCCTGGGGGTTGCACAGGGACCGGGGTGCAGGCCATTCGCATTCACGCGTGAACGGCCTCGCAGGTCATGGGTCAGCGTGCAGCTGCCACCACTGACGAGCCGCGACCGCATCGGCGGCAATGCCCTCGCGCAGCGCGTCGAGCGACGCGTAGTGGCGTTCCTCGTGCAGCCAGTGCAGCAACTCGACGCGCAGCAACTGCCCATAGCCGGCCTCGCTGGCCAGCGTGTCTGGCCAGTCGAGCACATGGGTTTCGAGCAGCACGCGGCCGCTGTCGTCCACCGTCGGCCGTCGGCCCAGACTGGCCACGCCCTGCAGCGCTTTCTCGCCCAGGCCGTGCACGCGGACGACGAAGATGCCGGCGGCGGCCGGCCGCGGATGCGCAAAGCGCAGGTTCAGCGTGGGAAAACCCAGCTTGCGGCCGAGCTTCGCGCCGTGCAGTACGTGGCCACTGATGCTGTAGGGGCGGCCGAGGAGGGCGGCCACGCGCGCCATGTCGCCCGAGGCCAGGGCGCTGCGAACGGCCGAACTGGAGACGCGCAGGCCATGCACTTCGTAGCTCTGCATGCGCGCCACGTCGAAGCCGTGCTGGCCGCCAGCGGCATCGAGCATCGCGTAGTCGCCGCCACGTTTGGCGCCAAAGCGAAAGTCGTCGCCGACGAGCACGTAGCGCGCACCGAAGCCGGCCACCAGCACCTGCTCGACGAAGGCCATCGCGGTGTGATTGGCCAGGGCCTGGTCGAAGGGCAGGACCACGGCCTGGTCGATGCCGCAACGCTCGAGCTCGGCCAGCTTGTCTCGCAAGGTGGCGACGCGCGCCGGCGCGGCGTCGGGTTGACCGGCACGGGCGGCGAAGAAGTCGCGCGGGTGCGGCTCGAAGGTCAGCACGGCCGACGGCAGCGCACGATGACGGGCCTCGTTCGTCAGCAACGCCAACATGGCCTGGTGGCCGCGGTGCACGCCATCGAAATTGCCGATGGTCAGCGCGCAGGGGCGCAACAAGCCGGGATGACCAAGACCGCGGAAGACTCGCATCGCCTGGATTATCAGAGCCCGCCGAGCGGCCCGCCGGACTCAGTGCCGGACCAGTGCCATCAGCCCGGTATCGAAGGTCGAGGGCGTCTGCTTGCGCTCGAGTGTTTCGGCCAGCAGGCATTCGAGCAGCGCGTTGGCCTGCTCCACGCTGAGCGGCCGCGACAGGTGGAAGCCCTGGCCATGTTCGCAGCCCAGTTCGCGCAACTGCGCCAGCTGCGACACCGTCTCGATGCCCTCGGCGACGACCGACTTGCCCAGCGTGGCGCCGAGCGAGACGATGGCGCGAACGATTTCGGCGTCTTTCGAGCCGTGTCGCATGCCGTGAACGAAGGAGCGGTCGATTTTCAGGCTGTCGATCGGCAGGCTGGACAGGTAGGCCAGTGACGAGTAGCCGGTGCCGAAGTCGTCAATGGCCAGCGACACGCCCAGCTTGCGCAGCGCTTCGAGGGTGACCAGTGCCGAATCGATGCGCTGCATCAGCACGTTTTCGGTCAGCTCCAGCGTCAGCTGACGCGGATTGAAATGGGTGCTCGCCAACGCGTGTTCGATACGCTCGAACAGGGCGCTGTGCGCGAGGTCGCTGCCTGAGACGTTGACCTGCAGCTTGAGCTCGGCCAGCGCCGGGTCGATGGCATGCCATAGCGCCATCTGCCGGCACGCCTTTTCCAGGATGTAGTCGGTGAGCTCGATGATCAGTCCCGACTCTTCGGCGATCTGGATGAAGCTGCTCGGCTCGATGACGCCGCGATCGGGGTGGTGCCAGCGCGCCAGCGCTTCGAAACCGCGCAGGCAACCGTTGCCGATGTTGAACAGCGGTTGGTAGGCGATCGTGAGTTCGCCCTTGAGCAGCGCCTGGCGCAGGTCGGACTCGATCAACATGCGCTGCGCCACCTCGGTGTGCAGCTCGGCGTCGAACACCGCGTAGCGCGCCTTGCCGGCGGCCTTGGCGCGGTACATGGCGATGTCGGCGTCGCGCACCACCTCTTCGGGCGTGGCGTAGCCGAGTTTGCTGAAGGTGATGCCGATGCTGGCGCTGGTGGTGACATTGACGCCGCCGATCTGCATCGGCTGGCGCAGCACCTGCTGCAATCGCTCGGCCATGTGGGTGGCTGCGCTTTCGTCGGCCGCCTGGTGCAGCAAGACGGCAAATTCGTCGCCGCCCAGGCGGGCCACCACATCACCAGGCCGGACGTGATCCTGGATGCGGCGCGAGACCTGGATCAGGAACGCATCGCCGGCCGAATGGCCCATGCTGTCGTTGATGAGCTTGAAGCGGTCGAAGTCGAAGAACATCACTGCGAAGTGGTGCTTCGGATCCTCGGCCACCGCGGCCAGCGCCTGCGACACCATGGTGTAGAAGCGGCTGCGATTGGGCAATCCGGTCAGGCTGTCGTGGAAGGCAATGTGGTTGAGCTGCGCTTCGGCGTGGCGCCGCGCACTGATGTCCTGCACTTGCAGGATCAGGCAGGGCGCCTCGGAGCTCGACTCGGTGAAGAAGGCGCAGTGCAGCGCCGCCCACAGATCGGCGCCGCCGGCGTGCAGGCAGCGGACTTCGGCATTGAAGGTCTCCAGCTCGCGCGCACCGATGCGCGTGAAGTCGCGCTCCACGCCGTCGCGATCGCTGCTCGCCACCAGCGCCGAGAAGGGTTTGTCCACCAGGGCCTGGCCGCTGTCGTGGCCCAGGATGCCGGCCAGCGCGTTGTTGGCTTGCAGGATGCGTCCGTCGACCGAGACCAGCGCCATGCCGATCGAGGCGTGCGTGAAGGCGCTGTGAAAGCGCCGCTCGCTCTCCGACAGCGCAGCGACGTGACGCGCCGACTGCTGCGCTTCGCGCTCGGCGGCTTCGATACGGCTGCGGCGAACAGCCTCCTGCGCTTCCTGCTGGCGCATGAAGTAGTGCACCGTGGTCAGCAACATGGCCACCACCGGCAGCGCGCCGAACAGAATGCCCATGCCCGATTGGCGCACCGTCAGATGCAGCAGCGCGGCGATCAGGGCACTGCCGCAGAAGGCGATGCCGATGCTGCCGAAGTTCGACACGTGTTCGCGCAGATTGAAGCGCTCGCCACGCTTCAGGGTGATGATCATCGAGACAAAGAAGGTGTTGAGCGCGAAGTAGCCCACGGCAACGACGCAGGCGATCAGCAGCACCAGCGCCGGCGCCAGCAGCTCGCGGCCTTCGGTCCAGGCCAGGCTGAACTCCATGACATGACCGGCGATGCTCATCGCCAGCGCGGCCATGGTCAGGCTGGCAATGCGGCTGGTCCAGCGCTTTGACGAGCGCGCCGAGCCGACAAAGCCTTCACCCGCGGCGGCCACCGTGGCGGCGCCCGGGCCGTGCATCAGCAGCAGCAGGAAGATGAACACCTCGCCAGCCACGAACGAATTCTTCGAGCCCGGGATGCGCACCGGGAAGAAGCCCGCAGCAACGGCAAAGGCCGTGCCGACGAAGATCTGTGCCAGCACGATCCAGGGCAGCGTGTGCACTTCCCAGCCCGCATAGATCAGCGCCAGCGAGCCCATTGCGACCATCATCCACCAATAGGCAGTCGCCTTGCGGTTGTAGTCGGGCATCAGCGCCTGGTGAAGGCGCCGCCACGGCGACAGGGCGGGTGGTCGGGCGGTCATGGCGCTGAGGTAAAACCCGCTGGCGGGCCAGACACATCCTGAAGAAGAGGAGCCCCATCTTATTAATGAGGCTCCTGATTGAACGCTGTCCGCTTGGCCCAGCGTGAAGTATCCGTGTCGACTATTTCACGCCGGTGCGGCCGACTGTGAGTCGCCGCTGCGCTCCTTACTCGCCTGCGGCCATGCTTTCGCTGATGACCACACCTTCGGAGATGACGACGCCTTCGGAGATGACCACACCCTCGGAGATGACGACGCCTTCGGAGATCACGACACCCTCGGAGATGACCACCCCTTCGGAGATCACGACGCCTTCGGAGATGACCACGCCCGAGCCCAGTGTCGTGCCGCTGCCCGACGTGAACCACGAGGCGAGCGTGTTGGTCAGCGTGAACATGCCGGTCTTCGATTTGGAGGAGGTCGAGCCCAGCAGTGCGGTGCCGTCGACCGTGCCCGCGGTCAGCAGCGGCTTGGTGCCGCTGGCCGGAAACTCCCAGAACCAGTAGGGGAACTGCTTGGCCGCGTCCCAGTAGTCGGCATAACGCTCGAGAACGACGCCGCTGGCCCAGGTGAAGCGCGGGTTGTAGATCGGCTGGAACTTGGTGAACAGCGCATCACCGGTGACGACGCGGTTGCCACCGGCGTAGACGATGCGCGACCAGTTGGCCGTCTGGCCGTTGATGGTGGTGTTGCGCGCCGATGGCAACGACTTGCCGCTGGCCAGCAGGCTGTCGCCGGCGTTGATGCTGCCGGCGGCCAGCGCGCTGCTGACATCGGTGCGCAGCACCTTGGCCAGCGTCACCGCACCGGGCAAATTGACCAGGCCAGCACCCTGCTGCAGCAGGTTCATGTTGGGCAGCGGTTGCGCGGTGTATTGCAGGATGGCCTTGACCATCGGCGGCGTCAGGCCCGGGTTGGCTTGCAGCAGCACCGCTGCCGCGCCCGAGACCACCGGTGCCGACACCGACGTGCCCGACAGGTACATCTGCGTCTCGCGATAGCTCTGCGTGATGCCCGTGGGCGTGACAAGCACCGGGTAGAAGATGGCGGCCAGGTTGTTCCAGGTCGGCGAGCTGGACGAGGCGCGCGTGGCCGCGGCGCCGAGCACCAGGTTGCCCGGCGCGACCAGGTCGGGCTTGAGCAGGTTGTCGCGGCGCACCGTGCCGTTGGCCAGCGTCATCCGGCCGCGCGTCGGGCCGCGCGAGCTGAAGGTGTTGAGCACGTCGTCGCTGCGCACGGCGGTGGTCTTGCTGTTCGCCGAGCCCACGGTGATCACGCTCGGGTCGTTGCCGGGCGATGAGATGGTGCCGAACGCTTCCTGGCCGAGCCAGGTCTTGCCGAAGTTGCCGGCGGCGACGACGACCGTGATGCCTTGTGCGACGGCGCTGCGCGCCGCCACGCACAGCGGGTCGTACTGCCAGCTGTCGGTGGAGTCCATCGCCAGGCTGATGTTCATCACCCGGATGTTGTATTCCTTGGCGTGGTAGATCACCCACTGGATGCCTTCGAGCGTGTCCGACAGCGTGCCGAAGCCGAGGTCGTTGAGCACCTTGACGTCGTAGATGTCGGCGTTGGGTGCCAGGCCGGTGAGGTCCGGCGCGGTGGCGTAGGTGGCCGGGCGGCCGGCGGCGATCGACGCCACATGCGTGCCGTGGCCGTAGCCATCCTGAACCGCGGCGCTGCTGTTGTCGATCGCGGCCTCGTAGGTGGCCAGCGCCGTGCTGCCGGGCTTGAGCGACTTGTTGCTGTCGTAGCCGTTGGTCCAGTCGGCCAGGTTCGTGGTCATGAACTGAACGTTCTTCTTCACACGCGTCACGGCCGAGGCGTTGTCGAAGGCCTTGTGCGCCTTCATCACGCCCGAGTCGACGATGGCGATGCCGATGCCGCTGCCGTCCAGTCCGGAGTAGCTGGTCTTCGTCGAATTGGCGCGCACTGCAGTGTGGGTGGCGCCGGCGGACTGCTCGAGCAGACTGGCGGTGCGTTGTGTCGTACGGTTCGGTGCGACGTGCACGACATCGTTGCGCTCGGCGATCCTGGCGACGCGGTGCGAGGGCAGCGTGGCGGTGAGCATGCGCAGACCGGGCATCGTGGCATCGATCGTGCCGCCGGCACGCTGGATGTCGCGCTGCAGGTCGCTCATCGACGCATCGCCGTCACCGACGACGAAGACGACCTGCACGTCGCGGCGACCGAGGCCCTTGCGCAACCAGCGGCCCTTTGCTTGCGGCGCACCATCGATGCCGGCCCTGAGGTCGGGCGACATCTTGTGAAGGCGCTTTTCGGCCTGCATCTGGCGGCCGGTTTGAGCCGTGGCGCGTGGCGCGGAGAACAGCGCTGCGCTCAACAACAGGAGCAAGGCGACCATCCACAGGTGGGGCGTCGCGCGGCGCTCGATCAGGACCGTGAACCGTGTCAGTGAGTCGAACATTTCTTTTTTGCTCCCTGTACCCCGGGGGTTGTCGCTGGCAACAAACCGTGAGGGCGTGTAATTGATTGCTGTGGGCGCATCGTAGAAACGCCTTGCAACATCCGCCAGGGGGTAGGTCGATGCAACGTGTCTTCTGCGCGTGCTGCAGTTCACATTTGCATCGTCGTCATCGCCGATCGTGAACTGCATCACGGCCGACTTGCAACCAAATCACCCGTCAGTTCAGGTGATTCGCATGGTTGCCAAGCCCCTAAACCGGGCCCGCCAGATCGCGGGCTGCCGGGCAGCCCGGGCGGCCACGGGCGTGCAGGGTCGCATGCAGCACTGCGCGCGCCGTAACGTCGGCCGCCAGCACGCCAAGCAGGCCCAGTGTGGCCACAGGAGCCTTTGCAGCTCCGGTGGCCAGCGCGAACAGCGTGTCGCCGTCATACGGCGTGTGGGTCGGCGAGACGCTGCGCGCCAGGCCGTCATGCGCCATCGCTGCCAGCTTCGTGCATTGCGCCTTGTCGAGCGCGGCGTCGGTGGCAACGATGCCGATGGTCGTCGCTGCGCCAGCTTGCAGCCGCTGCGGCAACTCGCCGCGCAGCACGGCTTGCGTGGTGTGAGCCAGTTGGCGGCTGGCTGCGCTCTTGCGCGCACCGGCGATCGGCGCGTTGGTGTCAAGGTCGATCACATCGCCGGTGGCGTTGACCACCACCAGCGCGGCCACCGTCACGCCACCCACGCAGACCGATGCCGTGCCGATGCCCCCGGCCATTGCGCGCTCGATGCCGAACAGCTTGCCCACGGTGGCGCCTGCACCGGCGCCCACGCTGCCCTGCGCCGGCGGCTGCGACGAGGCGGCCACGCAGGCCGCGTGGCCGGCGGCGGCATCGGGGCGCATTGCCGTGTCGCCGTGCCACAAGTCGAAGATCACCGCCGCCGGCACGATCGGCAC
The DNA here is from genome assembly GCA_963706685.1 of uncultured beta proteobacterium. Lineage (GTDB taxonomy): Bacteria > Pseudomonadota > Gammaproteobacteria > Burkholderiales > Burkholderiaceae_C > CADEEN01. Next base: position 154,732 of record CAVPMY010000005.1, on the reverse strand, counting down.
GCGTACGCTGCCGACCTCGAATCCGTGGCCATGCTCTTCGAGCCAGCGCATCACGCCGCCGGCCGCGTCGAGCCCGAAGGCGCTGCCGCCGGCCAGCAGCAGCGCATGGACGCGATCGACCGTGTTCTCGGGCCGCAACAGATCGGTCTCGCGCGTGCCGGGCGAGCCACCGCGCACATCGACGCCCGCCACGGCGCCCTGCGGGCACAGCAATACCGTGCAGCCGGTGGCGCGTTGCGGGTGCGTGAAGTGGCCGACCGACAGGCCCTGCACGTCGGTGATGGTGTCGTGAGTCATGTCGGCCCCCCGTCCAACGGGTACGTTGTCCGGTCCAGCACGGGGAACGCGTGGCGCACGGCCTGCCGCGCCAACATCAGGCAAAGACGCCGGCGGTGTCGGCCATGCGCTCGCTGACCTCGCCGAGATGATGCAGCGTGTCGCCGAAGGCCAGCTCGAGCATCGTCAGACGCTTGAAATAGTGGCTGGCCGCGACCTCGTCGGTGACGCCGATGCCGCCGTGCAGCTGGATGCACTGCTGGCCGACGAAGCGCATCGATTGCCCCAGCTGCACTTTGGCCTGCGACAGCGCGCGGCGGCGCTGTGGCGCTGGTTCGCCCAGCTTCAGGTGAGCGAAGTAACTCATCGAGCGCGCGAGTTCGAGTTGCATCTTGACGTCGGCGACTCGGTGGCGCAGGGCCTGGAAGCTCGCCAGCGTGGCGCCGAACTGCTTGCGCGTGTTCATGTACTCGACGGTGATCGCCAGCAGGGCGTCCATCGCGCCGACACCTTCGGCGCAGGCCCCTGCAATACCGATGTCGACCGCGCGTTCGAGCAGCGGCGCGGCGTCGTTGGCGATCAATTGCGCCGCTGCGGCCGCAAACGACACATCGGCGGCGCGTGCACCATCTTGAGTCGGGTAGGCGCGCACCTTGCAGGATGCGCGCTCGACAAGGAACAGACCGATCGGGCCGTCGGCTTGCAGGCGTGCCGGCACCAAAAAGGCGTCGGCTTCGTCACCCGCCGGCACGAGCTGCTTGCGGCCATCGAGCACCCAGGCATTGCCTTGCGGCGTCGCCGTGGTGGCGCAGACATCGAGGCGATAGCGTGCACCGGGCTCCTGATGTGCAAGCACGACCAGCGCGCTGCCATCGGCGACGCGCCCCAGCCAGCCGGCATCGTCGATCAACGACGGCGCGATCAACGCACCCGCTGCATACGGCGCGTTGACCAGGCCACGACCGAGCTCCTCCATCACCACCATCGCTTCGACGGCGCCAAAGCCCATGCCGCCATGTTCGGGCGCGACCGCCAGGCCGGCGAGCCCGAGATCGGCAAGCTGACGATAGACCTTGCGCGTCTTGCCGCCTTGCCTGGCGATCGAATGTCGGCGCTCGAAGGCGAAGTCCTTCTCGACCCAGCGCGCCACCGCATCCCGCAACGCATTCTGGTCATCGGTGAAATCGAAGTCCATGGTCAGCTCCCGAGCACAGTCTGAGCAACTATGTTCTTTTGCACTTCGTTCGAGCCGCCGTAAATCGATGTCTTGCGGTAGTTGAAGTAGGTCGCGGCCAGCGGTGCGCAATGTGCGGCGCCGACATGGTCGCCCTGCCAGCCGGCCTCCATCGCCTCGCGGATGAAGGGCAGCGCAAAGGGCCCGGCGGCGAGCATCATCAGCTCCGTATAGCGCTGCTGGATTTCGCTGCCGCGGATCTTCAGCAGGCCGGCCACGTCGAGCGACTGCTTGCCGATCTTCTCGGCCGAGAGCACGCGCAGCACCATCATTTCGAGCGCGACAATGTCGACTTCGAGCAGTGCGATCTGGTCGCGAAAGCGCCCATCGGCGCGAGGGCCGTCCCACAGGCCCTCGGCCTTGGCAATGCGCTTGATTCGCTCCAGCTCGCGCTTGGCACGGTTGACGTCGGCGATGTTGGTGCGCTCGTGCGAGAGCAGGTACTTGGCATAGGTCCAGCCCTTGTTCTCCTCGCCGATGCGCTGGTCAGCCGGCACCTCGACGTTGTCGAACCAGACCTCGTTCACTTCGTGGCCGCCGTCGAGCATGATGATCGGCCGCACCGAAACGCCGGGGGTCTTCATGTCGATCAGCAGGAACGAGATGCCGGTCTGCGGCTTGCCCTCGTTGCTCGTGCGCACGAGGCAGAAGATCCATTCGCCGTACTGGCCGAGCGTGGTCCAGGTCTTCTGGCCGTTGACGATGTAGTAGTCGCCGCGCCGCTCGGCCCTGCACTTGAGCGACGCCAGATCGCTGCCCGCACCCGGCTCGCTGTAGCCCTGGCTCCACCAGACCTCGCCGCGGGCGATGCCGGGCAGGAAGCGCTTGTGCTGCTCGGGTGTGCCGAAAGCCATGATCACCGGCGCCACCATCACCGGCCCGAAGGGCACGACACGCGGCGCGCCGGCCAGGGCGCATTCCTCTTCGAACAGGTGGCGCTGCACGGCGTTCCAGCCCGGGCCGCCGAACTCCTTGGGCCAGCCCCAGCCGAGCCAGCCCTTGGCGCCGAGGATCTTCGCCCAGCGCTGGTGATCGTCGCGCGTCAGGTGCAGCGCGTTGTGCACCTTGTGGCTGATATCGGGCGGCAGGTTCGCGGCCACCCATTCGCGTACGTTGTGCCGGAATGCGGTTTCTTCGGCGGTGAAGCTCAGGTCCATGGGGATGCCGTGCTTAAGCAAGTGCCCGCGTTGTAGCACGCAGACTGGGCCCGCGCGCAACCGCGGGTCGGCAAGCACAATCGCCGACGATGACCATCGCCGCCGCCCCGACCCACTACCGGACCACGGTGGCCTTGCTGGCTGGCGGGCAGATTGTCTGCTGGGCGGCGCTGTACTACGCGTTTACCGCCTTCGTGCTGCCGATGCGCGACGAACTCGGCTGGAGCGAGCCGACGCTGATGGGCGCCTACACGTTTGGCCTGACGGTGGCCGCCGCATTGAGTTTTGCCGTCGGTGCGGCCATTGATCGCGGCCACGGCCGGGCCGTGATGACGCTGGGCCCGCTGCTGGGTGCGGTCGGCGTCGCGCTGTGGGCCTTGGCATCGAGCGCTGCGCTGCTGTACGTGGCGTGGGCGTTCCTCGGCGTGGCCATGGCGATGACGCTGTACGAGCCGGCATTCACCATCGTCACACGCTTGTACCCGGGACGCTATCGGCAGGCGGTCACCGCCATCACGCTGCTGGGCGGCTTCGCGAGCACGGTGTGCTACCCGTCGGTGGCGGCGCTGCAGTCGAAATTGGGCTGGCGCGGGGCACTGTGGGTCATTGCGGCGCTGCTCGTCGTCACCGCGCTCGTTCATGCCTGGGTGTTGGCTGGCGAGTCGATGGCACCGGCGGCGCCGGCCCCGCTGCCCGCGCCTGACGTCATTGCGGCGCAGGACGCGACGTTGGGCGAGGCCCTCGCCAGCGGCGCCTTCTGGGCACTGACCTTGAACTTCGCCGGCTACAGCTTCGTTGCCGGTGCACTGTGGGCGCACATGGCGCCGGCGCTGGCGGCCAAGGGCCTGTCGTCGGGCGACGCGCTGAAGGTGCTGGTGTGCATCGGTCCGGCGCAGGTCGCAGGGCGGCTGATCTTCGCGCTGCTCGGCCGCCGCGCCGAACTTCGCCACCTCGGCATGGCCACGCTGGCCGGCATGCCGCTGGGCTGCCTGCTGTTCGCGCTCGGTCAGAGTCTTGCGGCGCTGCTGCTGTTCGCGTTGTTGTTCGGCATGGCCAACGGCGTGTCGACGCTGGTGCGCGGTGCACTCCTGCCCGACTACTTCGGCCGCGCCGCACTGGGCCGCATCGGCGGCGCGATGTCGGGCGTCGCCCTGTTCGCGCGTGCCGGCGCGCCGCTGGCATCGGCTTGGCTGTTTGTCGGCCTGCCGGGCTATCGCGAGTGGCTGCTGGCGATGGCCGGCATCGGCGCGATGGGCTGGCTCGGTTTCGCGTTGGCCGGCCAGCCGAAGCGCACGTTGCACCAATGAGCGAACGCATCGACCTCGCACTGGCGAATGCGCAGGCCATGCGCCGCGCCGATGGCGAGTTGCTGTCGCTGGCGCTGATGCATTCGCGCAACCGCACGCTGGCCTGGCTGGCGGCGCTCGAGCGCCTGCCCGAGGCGCGCTGGAACGCCGGCCGCGCCGGCTGGTGGCAGGAGCGCTGGATCGCCCGCAACGTGCTGCGCACACGCGGCAGCGCGGCCGACGCGACGCGGGCGCCGCTGGCGTCGATCGAGCCGCTGGCCGACGGCTGGTGGTCGTTGCCCGAGGCATTCGCCGACCGCGGGGCCGGCCCGACGCCCGAAGGCCTGCGCGCCTACCTCGAAGCCACGCTCGAGGTCACGCTCGACCTGCTGGCCAGCGCCGGCCACAGCGATGACGCCCTGCACTGGTACCGCGCCGCACTCTTCGAGGAGGACGCCGGCGTGCTGCGCTTTGCAATGCTGGCGCAGCGCGAACGCATCGACGTCAAGCGCCTGTTGCCCGAGCGCACGCTGCGGCCGGTGCGCGCGCCGGTGTGGTTTGCGGCCCAGCAGTGGCCGCTCGGCTCTGTGCGCGGCGGTTTTGTGCCAACTGCAGAGCAATGGGCGCACGACGAGGCCGTGCCCGATTTCGAGATCGATGCCCAGGCGGTGACCTGGCAGCAGTACGCCGAATTCGTGGAAGACGGCGGCTACGACGATGTGCAGTGGTGGAGCGAAGACGGCGCGCGCTGGCTGCAGACCGACGTGCGCCGCACGCCTCGCGACGTCGAGCAACTGCGCCACGGCGTGCTGCTGCAGCGCTTCGGTCAGCTGGTGCGTGCGCCGGCCGGTGAAGCGGCGGCCATGTTGAGCTGGTATGAGGCCGAGGCCTGGTGCGCGTGGGCCGGCCGGCGCTTGCCGACCGAGGTGGAGTGGGAACTCGCCGCCAGCCTGGGTGCGTCGCGCGGTGTCACTTGGGGCGATGTGCCGGAATGGACAGCCGGTCGGGCGCGGGCCTGGCCTGGGGGGCAGGCCATCGCCGATCCAAGGCTGCGGGTGCAACGCAGCCTGGCCTGGTTCGAGCCGCGCCGGCTGGCGCATCCGAAGGCGCGGCGCTTCGTGGTGCCGCAGCGCGACGACGGTTTTGCGGGCTTTCGCAGCTGCGCTTTGTAAACGCGTCGTCGTCGTGTAGTTGGGCGACGGGCGACGGGTCCTGGCCGCGAGCTCAGGCGATCTCGTTTCGCCGCGGCAGGTCCGCGCCGCGCCGCGAGCAGGTGATGGCGGCGGCGCGCATCGCGAAGTCGAGCAGTTCCTGCAGCGCGGCGGCGATCAAGCGCCGCTAACGCCGTCGATCGACAGGCGTCCCTGCTCGGCCAGCCAGGTCAGCATCGCGGCCTGGAAGGTGTCGCCGGCGCCGACGGTGTCGACCACGTCGACCGCCACCGGCCGGGCGGCGACGCTGGCCGAGGCGGTGAAGCCGAGCGCCCTTCGTGGCCGCGCGTGATCACCACCAGTCGCAGCCCGGGCGAGGCCGCCATCCACGATGCGGCCACCTCCTGCAGCGCGCGGCCGGGGTAGCAGCAGGGCCAGGTCTTCTTCGCTGACCTTGAGCAGATGCGTGCGCGGCAGCATCCATTGCAGCGTGTCGTGCCAGGGCTGCAGCGCCGGCTCGACGGTGGGCCGGATGTTCGGGTCGTACGAGATCAGGGCGCCGCTGTTGCCGCGCCCGTGTTCGCGCTCGATCAGCGCGCGCTGCGCCGAGCCGACCGGTTCGACGACCATCGCATACGAGCCGAAGTGAATCGCCGCGGCGTCGGGCGGCACGCCGCCGAGCGCGGCGCTCGCATCGAGCTGGCGGTCGGCGCCGCGCTCGCCATAGAAGTCATAGGCCGGCACGCCGTGGGCGTCGAGTCCGATGACGCAGATCGACGTCGGTGCGTCGGTGCGCTGCACGCACGCGGTGTCGATGCCTTCGTCGGCCAGCGATCGCATCAGCCGCTCGCCGAGAAAACCGGTCGATATCGCGCCGCAGAACGCCACCGGTTGCGCCAGCCGCGCCAGCCCCAGGGCGACGTTGTAGGGCGAGCCGCCAATGCGCGCATCGAGCGTGTTGCCGGTGGCGGTGGCGCCGGCATCGAATACATCCATCAGTGCTTCGCCGCAGACCACGATCATGGAGAGTTCCTCGTTGCAGGGGCCATGCGCCAAGCGTGCCGCGAGTCGCCGCGCAGCGCTACCGGGTTTTCCATTAATCAATCAACTTGATTTATCTATCAAGATCGACGACAGTTCATTCACCCATCCCCCAGGAGACACCCCGATGCGCAAACATGCTCTGGCCCCCGCTATCGTCGCCGCTTTGGCCGCCACCTTCGCCGCTGGCGCGCTGGCGCAGGACCAGCCGGTGATCGGCCTGATCACCAAGACCGAGACCAACCCCTTCTTCGTCAAGATGAAGGAGGGCGCCAGCCGCGAGGCCAAGGCCAAGGGCGCCAAGCTGCTGTCGCGGCGCCGGCAAGACCGACGGCGACAACGCCGGCCAGGTGACGGCGATGGAGAACATGATCGCCGCCGGCGCCAAGACCATCCTGATCACGCCGAGCGACTCCAAGGCCATCATCCCGGCGATCAAGAAGGCGCAGGCCAAGGGCGTGCATGGTGATCGCGCTCGACAGCCCGACCGACCCGTCGGACGCGACCGACGCCCTGTTCGCCACCGACAACTACAAGGCCGGCGTGCTGATCGGCCAATACGCGAAGGCGCGCGATGGCCGGCAAGCCGGCGAAGATCGCCACGCTCGACCTGTTCCCCGGCCACCCGGTCGGCGCGCAGCGCCACAACGGCTTCCTGCAGGGCTTCGGTCTGGCCAGCAACGACGCCAAGAACAACGAACTCGCCAAGCCCGCCGACGTGGTGTGCATGGCCGACAGCTTCGGCGACCGCGCCAAGGGCCAGACGGCGATGGAGAACTGCCTGCAGAAGAACCCGGACGATCAACCTCGTCTACACGATCAACGAACCCGCCGCGGCCGGCGCCTTCAACGCGCTGAAGAAGGCCGGCAAGGAAAAGGGCGTGATGATCGTCTCGGTCGACGGCGGCTGCGACGGCATCAAGGACGTGGCGTCGGGCGAGATCGCCGCGACCTCGCAGCAGTACCCGCTGAAGATGGCCGCGATGGGCGTCGAGGCCGGCGTCGAATTCGCCAAGACCGGCAAGAAGGTCAAGGCCGGCTACACCGACACCGGCGTCACGCTGATCGCCGACAAGCCGGTTGCCGGCGTCGACAGCAAGGACACCAAGACCGGCATGGAACTGTGCTGGGGCAAGAAGTAGGCACCCGGCGCTGCTGAAGGTTTGAGCGGCGGCTGCCGGCGCGTGAAGCGCGCGCCGGCGCCGCTGCATTCCCCACCCCACCCAAGGACCACCGTGGACACCTTGAAGAGCAAACTGCCGCCGATCGGCCAGCTCGGCCCCTTCATTGCGCTGCTCATTGCCTGCGTCATCTTCGGCCTCACCACCGACCGCTTCTTCAGCGCCCAGAACTTCTCGCTGATCCTGCAGCAGGTCGGCGGTCGTCGGTGTGATCGCGATCGGCCAGACGCTGATCATCCTGACCGCGGGCATCGACCTGTCGTGCGGCATGATCATGGCGCTGGGCAGCATCGTCATGACCAAGTTCGCCGCCGATCTCGGCATGCCGGCACCGCTGGCCATCCTCTGCGGCATCGCCGTCACCGCGGCCTTCGGCTTGTTCAACGGCCTGCTGGTGACGCGCATCAAGCTGCCGCCGTTCATCGTCACGCTGGGCACGCTGAACATCGCGTTCGCTATCACCCAGCTCTACTCGGGCGCGCAGACCATCACCGACGTGCCGCCGATGATGACCTGGCTGGGCACCACCTTCTCGCTGTTTGGCGCCAACGTCGCCTACAGCACGGTGCTGATGATCTTGCTGTATCTCGGCGTCTGGTTCTGGCTGCGTGAAACCGGCGCCGGACGCCACGTCTACGCGGTCGGCAACAACCCGGAAGCAACGCGGCTGGTCGGCATCCCGCCCGAACGCGTGCTGCTCGGCGTCTACGTGCTGGCCGGGGTGTTTTACGGCATCGCCTCGCTGATCGCGGTGGGCCGCACCGGCGTCGGCGACCCGAACGCCGGCCAGACCGAGAACCTCGACGCCATCACCGCGGTCGTGCTCGGCGGCACCAGCCTGTTCGGCGGCCGCGGCATCATCCTCGGCTCGCTGATCGGCGCCATCGTCGTCGGCGTGCTGCGCAACGGCTTGACGCTGATGGGCGTGTCCTCGGTCTACCAGGTCCTCATCACCGGCATCCTCGTCATCCTGGCGGTGACGGTCGATCAACTCTCGCGCAAGGGAGCACGCTGATGACTGCGGCTCAAATCGTCATGCAGGCCAAGGGCCTGATCAAGCGCTACGGGCAGGTGACGGCGCTCGACGGCAGCGACTTCGAGCTGCGCGCCGGCGAGATCCTGGCCGTGATCGGCGACAACGGCGCCGGCAAGTCCTCGCTGATCAAGTGCCTGTCGGGGGCCACCATCCCCGACGAGGGCGAGATCCAGCTCGATGGCAAGGTGATCCACTTCAAGGGCCCGATCGATGCCCGTCGCGTCGGCATCGAGACGGTCTACCAGGACCTGGCGGTGGCGCCGGCGATGACGATCGCCGAGAACCTGTTCCTCGGCCGCGAGATCCGCCGCGGGGGTTTCCTCGGCAACGTGCTGCGCATGCTCGACAAGAAGAAGATGCTCGAGGTCAGCATCGAGCGCATGAACGATCTCAAGGTCGGCATCCGCTCGATGACGCAGGCGGTGGAAACATTGTCCGGCGGCCAGCGCCAATGCGTTGCCGTGGCCCGCGCCGCGGCCTTTGCCGAGCATGTGGTGATCCTCGACGAGCCGACCGCCGCGCTCGGCGTCAAGGAGGGCAACATGGTGTTGGAGCTGATCCGCCGCGTGCGCGACAAAGGCCTGCCGGTGATCCTGATCAGCCACAACATGCCGCATGTCTTCGAGATCGCCGACCGCATTCACGTCGCTCGCCTGGGTCGGCGTGCGGCAGTCTTGAATCCGAAGAAGATCAGCATGAGCGACACGGTGGCGGTGATGACGGGCGCGATGCCGCCGGAGAGCATTCCCGACGAGTGCCTGGCGTGAGACAGCCCTTCGACAGGCTCAGGGCGAACGGGTTGTTCGCATCTCCGTTCGGGCTGAGCTTGTCAAAGCCCTGCTCGCCATGAACGCACGCGACGCCGGCACGCCGACGCACACGCCGCCACGCGGCTCCAGCCAGGGCGGCGTGCGCCAGTACAACGAGCGCGTCGTGCTCGAAGCGGTGCGCCTGCATGGTGCGCTGCCGGCTGCCGACATCGCGCGCCAGACGCAGCTCACGGCGCAGACGGTGAGCATGATCGGCAAGCGCCTGCTCGACGACGGGCTGCTGATCAAGGGCGCACGTCAGCGCGGCAAGGTCGGCCAGCCGTCGGTGCCGCTGTCGCTCAACCCGGATGGCGCGTTCGCCATCGGCATCAAGGTCGGCCGGCGCAGCCTCGACACGCTGCTGGTGGATTTCACCGGTGCGCGTCGTCATCGCTACACGCTCGACTATCGGCATGCCGACCCCGACGAGGTGCTGGCTGAAATCACGCAGCGCTTCAAGGATATCCGGCGCAAGCTGAGCGCCGAGCAGCGCGAGCGCGTGCAGGGCGTCGGTCTCGCTGCGCCGCTGGCGATGGGCGGCTGGCAGCAACTGCTCGGTGTGCCCGCGCACACAGCCGACAAATGGCAGCGCATCGACCTCGCATCCGAGGTGGCCGCGCGCACCGAGTTGCCGGTGACCCTGGTCAAGGACACCGCCGCGGCCTGCATCGCCGAACTCGTCGCCGGCCGCGGCCGCGGCATCCGAAGTTTTCTCTATGTCTTCGTCGATACGTTCATCGGCGGCGGCCTGGTGCTCGATGGCCATCTGCGCGCGGGCATTTCCGGCAACGCCGGCGCCATCGGTTCGCTGCCGCTGTGGCTGGCGCGCAGCGACCGTGACACGCCGCCGGCGCAATTGCTTTCCGTGGCGTCGCTGCTCAACCTCGAACAGCTCTACGGCGCCGCCGGCCTCGAGGTCGGTGCGGCCAGCGATGGGCGCTCGCTGCTGCCGCCCTGGCAAGCGCACACCACGCGCTGGCTGGCCGACGCTTCGGCCGCCATCGCGCAGGCCGTGAACTGCGCGGCCTGCCTGCTCGACATCGAAGGCGTGATCATCGACGGCTCCTTCTCGCGCGAACTGCAGGCCGCGCTGATCGACGAATGCACCGCCGCCCTGGCGCGCTACAGCTGGGAAGGCGTGTCGCGGCCGCAACTGCTCGCCGGCAGCATCGGCTCCGATGCGCGCGCGCTCGGCGGGGCGCTGCTGCCGCTGTATGCCAACTTCACGCCGGACCGGGAGTTGTTCCTGAAGGTGTAGGGCGTTGGGTCGGGGTTGCCCGAGCAGCGTCGTTTGCTCTGCAGCGCCCGCGGGCGTCCGATTTGCAGCCTGTCGTCGACCGACAATCCACAATGACATACTGATCGGCATCAACCAAACAATCGCATGGAAAAGTTGAGCGAGCTGGCGCCGCCACCGCGCACCACGTTCGAGTCGGCCGAGCTCGGCGCGCTGGCGCATCTGTACCGCGCAGAGGTCTATCGTTCGACCATCTGGCGCACGCGGCTGGACCACACCACCAACTGGGCGGTGGTCACCACCGGCCTGGCGCTGTCGCTGGTCTTCTCCGGGCCCAGCTCTTCGCCGCTGCCGCTGCTCCTGGTGGGGCTGCTGGTGGTTGTCTTTCTGTCCTTCGAGGCCCGCCGCTACCGCTACTTCAATGTCTGGCGCGCTCGCTGCCGGCTGATGGAGACCGACTTCTACGGGCCCCTGTTGCGCGGCGAGGGTGTGCACATGGATGGCCAATGGAACACGCTGCTCGCGCGCGACTATGAACGGCCGGGCTTCCACATCAGCTACCTGCGTGCGGTCGGGCGGCGGCTGCGCAAGAACTATGCGTACATCCTGGCGGTGCAGGCGCTGGCCTATTTCGGCAAGCTGGCCATCCACCCCGATGCTGCGACCAGCGTCGGCCAGTTCCTCGAGCGTGCCGCGATCGGGCCGATGCCAGGTCTGTTGGTGGTGATGTGCGGTGTTGCTTTTCACGGCGCCTGGATCGTCATCGCGATCGCAACCTTGCAAATCGAAAGGCGGCAGCGCCCGAGCGAGCATCTGATTTCGCTCGCCTGATCCGGCGCGACGCGTTTCGCGCAGTTCGCGCTCGACCCCATTTGCGCCGCGTCACGCAGGTGACAAAGCCCTCGCTGGCAAATCGGCGCGCGATGGAGCCGCCGGTGGCGTCACCGGCACCGACGATCAAGGCAGCTGTCGACGTGGTCATGGTGGTGGGTCAGGAGCGTTGGCCGATGCTCGATTCGTAGGACACCTCGCGACAAGCCCATGCGGGCGCTGGCCGCGGATCGGGTTCCAGGCCATTCAGATCGATCAGCAACTTATCCTCGCCTTTGGCAGACCTGCGGAAGATGCGGCCATCCTTCGCGAACGCCAAGTCCCCGTTCCGATCGCATCCGGACCATTGCGCACCCTCGACGAGATCGCCCGCGGCGTGGACGGGCGCGTCGCCGAACTCGACCTGCAGCCCTCGCGCCGGATGATTCGGGTGCGGCTTCGATGCAGCCGTTCGCAGTATCACGTGCCGTTGACCGAGGAAGCGTCCGCCCCCGCCATGGGTCGTCACCTTGCGGCCACAGACCCAGGGCGGCCATCCAAGGGTTGCGGCTGACGGCAGTCCACGCCTGCGTGTAGGACGTCCCGCGCTTGCGTCCTTGAAGAACGAAGCACAACAGGAGCCTGCCGTCCGGCGACAGATCGCATTTGTCCGGGTAGATCGTGCCTCGGAACCAGGCGCCGGGATCGAACGTGTCGTGGGCCACGTCCCACCGCAGCAGGTGGTACCACGCGGCGGGGCCACGGCGAAAGATCACGGCTTCGTCAGCGGCCGAAGCGAAGATGACGAACAGCCGGAGCGGTGGCATGTTCAGCGACGCCACGGACTCACCGCCCCCGCAAATGCGCCGGCGCCTCCAGCCGCTTGGCCAGCAGCGACAGCGTCAAGGTCAGCACCAGGTACATCGCCGAGATCAGCAGGTACGGTTCCCAGTAGCGCGAGTAAGCGCCGGCCACGGTGCGCGCGGCCAGCGCCAGTTCGGCCAGGCCGATCGCCGACACCAGTGACGAATCCTTGATCAGCGTGACGCCTTCGTTGACAAAGGCCGGCATCATGCGCCGGAAGGCCTGCGGCAGCACCACGTAGCGCATCGACTGCACATGCGTCAGCCCGACGCTGTAGGCGGCCTGGGTCTGGCCGCGGTGGATGCTCTGGATGCCGGCGCGAAAGATCTCGCTGATGTAGGCCCCGGCGTTGAGCGTCAGGGCCAGCGAGCCGGAGAAGAAGGCGCCATGGTCCTGGCGGAAAGCTGCGTGCCGCGTCGCCGCTCATCAGCAGGCCGCCGTCGGGGTGGATCAGCGCCGGCATCAGCGCAAAGTGCACCAGCAGGATCTGCACGAACAGCGGCGTGCCGCGGAAGAACGTGACGTAGGCCAGCGTGACGCCGCGCAGCAGCTTGAGGCCCCAGGCCAGGATCGGCGAGCCCGGCGTCGGCGCGTCGGCCGAACTGCTGACCAGGCCGGCAGCGACGCCGAGCACGAGGCCGGCGCCGATCGCCACCAGCGTGAGCTGGACCGTCATCCACAGGCCGCTGACGAACAGCGGCCCGTAACCGGCGAGGATCTCCCAGCGAAGATCCATCGCCGTGGCTCCTTACTTGGAGGCTGCCGGCGCGGGGGCTGCGGCGGCTGCGGGCGGGGCGCCGAAGTACTTGGCGTAGATGGTGGCGTAGCTGCCGTCGGCCTTGATGCCGGCCAGGCCGCTGGTTGAGCTTGCCGAGCAGTTCGGCATTGCCCTTCTTGACCGCGAAGCCGTACTGCTCGGGCTCGAAGTCCTTGTCGCTGACGGTCTTGAACTTGGCGCCGGCGTTGTTGGTCACGTAGTTGATGACCACGCCGTTGTCGGCGACGACGGCATCGACGCCGCCGGCTTCGAGTTCCTTCAAGGCCAGCGGCGTCGACTCGAAGCGCTTGACCGTGGTGCTGGTCTTGCCCAGCAACTTGGTCACGGCTTCGTCGCCGGTGGTGCCGGTCTGCACGCCGACCTTGCGCTTCTTCAGGTCGTCGAAGCTGGCTATCTTGCTGTCGGCCTTGACGGCGATCAGCTGCACCGCGTCGAAGTAGGGGTCGGTGAAGTCCATCGTCTGCTTGCGCTCGTCCGTGATCGTCACCGACGAGGCGATCATGTCGCGGTCGCCCTGCGCCAACGCGTTGAAGATGCCTTCCCAGGGCGTGTTGACGAACTTCACCTCGATGCCGGCCTTCTTGGCCACGGCATTCACGCATATCGATCGTCAGGCCGACGATCTCGCCCTTCTCGTTCTGCAGCTCTCGAAGGGGGCGTAGGCGGCATCGGTGCCGACCACGTAGACCTTGGCCGGCGCGGGTGCGGGCGCGGCGGCGGGAGCCGGCGCAGGGGTCGGTGCGGGCGGCGGTTCCTTCTTGCCGCAGGCGGCGAGCAGCAGGCCGGCAGTGAACAGGCCGGTGGTTTGCAGGAACTGGCGGGTGGTGAGGCGCATGGGGTGACCTTCCTTGGGGTTGTGCGAAAGCGCGCAGTTTAATGCGCCGGCACGCTCATGTCGGCCGGCCCGGCCGCGTCAGGCGCCAGACCATGAAGCCCAGCCCGGCCACACCCGCGAGCAGCACCGCCCACAGCAGCCAGGGGCGCAGCGCGGCAAGCCGGGTCTGGCGCTCGGCAGCGCGCGCCACCGCCGCCACCTCGCTCCAGTCGCCCAGCGCGGCGCGGCCGAAGCGCGCCCGCTCGTCTTCGAGCGCGGGCACCAGCGTGGCCACCGGCAGGGCCGAGGCGCTGGCCTTGGCGGCCCCGGCCCGCAACGCATAGGGTGCCTGGCCCTGGGCCGCGAAGACGATGCGGGCCAGCGGCGCCTGCACGACCAGCTTGCGTCTGCGCTGGCATCGAGCGCGGCGGCGCGCGTGTCGGGCACGATGCGCAGGTAGCGCGTCTGGGTGCGGATCTTCAGCGGTGGCGAGTGGCTGACCTCGCTGCCGCGCTCGAGGCGGTAGAACACGCTGGCGCCGAGCTCGCGCCAGGGCTGCGTCGGCCTGGTTGCGGCCCTGCAGGCGCACCGGTGCGACGCGCGTGCCGGGGGCCAGCTGCAGGTCGACCTGCGCCAGCGGCAGCGTGCCGCCGAGGTCGAAGTGCAGGCGCGCGTTGCCGCATCGTCGTCGGTCGCTGACCTTGCCTGCGGGCTCCGGCGCTGGTCGCGAGCACCAATTCGGTCGGAGCATCGAGCACCCTGCTGCCCTGGCGTGGCGGCGATGACTTGCGCACCGGTGAGCGTGCGGCGCGGCGGCGACGTCGGTCCAGACCAGGCGCACGAAACGGCCGGCATTGCGCAGGCAGCACGACGCTCGGCTGCGTCAGCGGCCCGGTCGGCGAGCGCCAGCGCCATCAGCTGGCCCGCTGCCGCCGGCGCGCCATCTGGCGCAGGTCGTCGCTGGTCTCGAAGTGAAACGTGGCGCTGAACTCGGTCGGGCGCGACCAGGCCATGCGCAGCGACTGCGGCGGCGGGTCGTCGCGCGCGCGCTCGCCCAGGTCGATCAGCCAGCCGGCCGACAGTGCCGCTGGTGCGGTCGTCGGTGCCGGCTGGCCGACGCGCTTGACGCTGATGCGCTCGCCCTGCACGCTGACCTCGACCGGCGCGGCCCAGGCTGCCGTCGGCGGCCGGCTTGGCCGGCAGCGGCGTACAGCGTCGCGTCGCGCTGCTGCTCGGTGCGTCTGCGCTTCGGCGGCGCGGCACCAGCAGCGCAAACGGCACGCGCTCGCCGCGGCGTCGACGATGCGCAGATCGTTCAGGCCCGTGCTGGCGCTGCGCGCCATAGGCGCGGCGGGCAGCGGCAGCTGCACGAAGGCGGCGGGTGCGCGACACGTGATCGGTGCCGGGTAGCGAAAGGCCGGCTCGTCGGCCGCGCTGGCACGCGACGGCGGCGAGTGGCCGCGCCACACAGGGAACGCTGCGCAGCGTGGCGTCCATGTGCCGCTGCATGACGTTGCCTCCGTCTGCCGGCAGCGGCGCGACATAGCCGATGACCAGCATCAGCACGCCGACGCCGATGAAGGAGACGATGCGCGTCACGGTGCCGGTGCCCGACAGGTCGACCAGCAGCAGCTTGAGCACCACGGCGGCCAGCAGCGCGGCGCCGACCATCCAGGGCAGCCGCAGCGCGCGCCGCGCCGACAGCCACATCAAGCACCAGCGCGGTCGCGGTCCACAACAGCGTGATGCCGGTCTGCACCGCCAGCGAATCGGACCCAGGCGTCGAAGCGGAACGGCACGTCGCCGAAATGGTGGAAGCCGCGCACCAGCATCGCGTTGAGCCAGACGAAGGCCGCGACCGCCGAGCGAGGCAATCGGCAGCGCCGGCGCGCGCGCCAGCTCGCGGCCGCGCGGCCTCGCTGCTGCGCCACAGCCACACCGCCAGCAGCGCCACGGCGACGCCGATGTCCAGCGGGTTGACGCAGCGGCAGATAGCGGCAGCGGCAGCGCGGAGCCGTTGGAGGCGATGTTGGCCAGCAGCGTCCACACCAGCAGGCCGGCGGCGAGCACGAGCCGCAGGCGATCCACTGGTAGGCCGCCGGGCGCGGCGCTCACCGGCCAGCGTCGTGCGCACTCGCCGGGCCGCGGCAGCAGCAGCAGCAGAGCGGCAGGCACGACCAGCCAGCCGAGCCAGGCCCAGGCGCTCGCGGCGTCGCCCCAGTCGGCCGTGAGCGCGCGGCCCTGCAGCGCGCCGAGCGCGGCCAGCACGAGCACGCCGAGCGCGTGCACCACGTCGCGCGGCACCGTCGGCCAGTGCGGCGCCAGCCGCCACAGCACCAGCGCGTGCGCCGGCAAAGGCCAGCGGCCAGGCCCACCAGCCGCCATGCTCGCAGCGGGCGCGCCCAGCGTCACCGCAATGGCCACGCTGCGCCAGCGCCATGCAGCGGCGCGTGCGCCGATCACCGGCACGCGATGCGTGGCCAGTGCAGCTCGCAGCGACAGCGCCGCATAGAGCAGCGCGATCGCTGCTGAAGCAGGCCAGCCAGGCCGCGAATTGCAAGCGCGGCTGCGACGAAGGTGTCGATCTGCAGCGCCGCCGCGCCGAGCAGCCACAGCGTGGCCCCAGCCGATCAGCAGCGGCTCGGCCATGCGCTTCGTGGCGCGCCAGGCTGGCGTCCGGGCCGGCCGCCGCGGCCTGGCGCTGCGACGAACAGCGCCGCGGCCAGCGAGGCCGCCGCGGCCATCAGCGCCGTTGAAGAAATAGGCGTTGAAGAAGGCGTCCGGTGGTGCCATGCCGGTCGCAGCGCGAACAGCATCGCCAGGCCGGCCAGCACCAGCAGGGCATAGCCGAAGGCGCGCGCCAGCGCGCGCGACTGGCGAAAGCCCAGCCAGACCAGGCCCGCGCCTTCGAGTGCCCAGGCGCCGGCGGTGCTGCGGGCGTCGAGCGCAAACGGAATCACGAGGGTGAGTGAACACGGTGCCGATGGCCAGGCTGGCTTCGAAGGCGGCGGCCAGGCGCGGGCGCGAACGCATCCAGGTGGCCAGCGCGATGTAGAAGCACGGCCAGCACGCAGCGCCGAGATGGCGCGTGCCGTACTCGGTGTGGCGCACCAGGCCATGCTGCAGCACGAAGGTGATGGTCGGCAGGCCGAACAGCAGGCGCCTTGCACCCAGGCGTCGTGGCCAGCGGTGTCTCGCGTTGCGTCGCGCGGTCTGGCGCGCCGGCATCAGCATGATGGCGACGAAGAGCAGGAAGAAGGCGATCAGGAAACCCTGGCTGCTCGCGTAGTCCTCGCGGCTGGTACTTGAGCACGCCCCAGGCCGTGCCGACGACGAAGGTGCCGAGAAAGCCGATCAGGTTCAGCGAGCGCCAGGTGCGGTGCCAGGCCACCGCGGCGATGCCCAGATCGAGCACCAGGTAGTAGCTGAACAGCGCGACATGGTTGCCGCTGCCGGTGGACACCAGCAGCGGCGTCGGCGAAGCCGCCGAGCGCGCCGATCACGGCCAACGAGCGCGCGTCCTGCAGCACCGCCAGCGCCGCCGCCAGCGCCGCCACCGCCACCATCAGCGCGAACACCGGCGTCACCGCCAGCACGCCGTAGAAGCGGAAGGCGACGAACAGCGTCAGATAGAGCACCGCCACCGCGCCGCCTTGCAGCACCTGCGCATACGCCGGGCGCTTGCTGCGCAGGCGCCAGCCGATGACCAGCAGCACGATGGCCGCAGCGCCGATGCCGGCCAGCCGCAACTCGATCGGCACCTGCACATGCTCGCTGGCGAACTTGGCCAGGAAGGCCAGGCCGATGAACAGGATGCCGACGCCGGCCTTGACGATGGTGTTGCCGCCGAAGAACCAGTTCTTGATCGGATCGAAAACGCTCGGCCGCGGTGTTGCCGCGCGCTCGCGCGCCGCAGGTATCGGCGCCGCGATTTCGGGCGGTGTCGTCGGTGCGAAGTCGGGCAATGCAGGTGATGGCGCCGCCGGCACGGGCGCGGCCATCTCATCGATCGGCTCGGCAAGGGCAGCCTCGGCGGCGGATGGTGCCGGTGCCGCGGCGATGCGTGGCGCGCTCGGCTCAGTTCGCGCAACGCGGCTTGGAGTTCGGTGATCGACTTGGCCTGCCGCGCCGAGCGCACGATCAGCCACGCCAGCACGGCGCCTGCCAGGGCCTGGAAAGCACCCCCGAAGCTGGCCCCGAGCACGAGGCCGATCACGATCGCGATCACCAGTGGCACGTTCGACTCCTCCACGCCCTATGACAAAACCAATGTAGCAGTCGCCGGCGCGTGAGCACGTGCTCGATGCCACGGTATCGCCAGGCGAGACCGGCAGCGTCGTTTGTCAGGCCTGCCGAGGCGCTGTGCGCACAAGTCGGTCCAGTTCTTCGTCACTGAAGCCGGCACGCCGCCGGGCCTCGAGGTTGAACGGCGGCCTGGGTCGCGGCGCATCGTGGGTTGCCAGCAGGTGCTCGAAGTGTTCGATCGGGTCGTGTCCGTCGCGCTCGCACAGCCAGCGGTACCAGCGGTTGCCGATCGCCACATGGCCGATTTCGTCGCGCAGGATCACGCCGAGGATGGCCACTGCGGGCGCGTCGCCGGCCTGCGCCAACCTGGCTTGCATCGGCGGCGTCGCATCGAGCCCCCGCGCTTCGAGCGTGCGCGGCACGAGCGCCATGCGTGCGGTGGCGTCGTCCCTGGTTTTCTCGACCATGTCCCACAGTCCGTTGTGGGCGTCGAAGTCGCCATAGGCATGGCCGAGCGTGGCCAGATGAGCCGCCAGCAGCGTGAAGTGATGCGCCTCTTCGGCAGCCACACGCAGCCAGTCGCGGTAATAGTCGGCCGGCAATCCGGCAAAGCGCCAGGCCGCATCGAGTGCCAGCCGGATGGCGTTGGCTTCGATATGGGCCACCGCATGCAGCAGGACGGCACGGCCGTGCGCCGTGTGCGGCGAGCGCCGCGGGACCGCGTGCGGCGAGACGAGGCGGGGCTGCAGCGGACGACCCGGCACGCCGCGCGGCTCGACGATGACAGCCTCGGCGTCGATGGCCAGCGCTGCCGCGCGCGACTGCAGCGCCTGCGCCGCCGCGGCCTGCTCGGCCACGTCGTCCATCAGCAGCACATCGAGTGCGGAGCGTCGAAGTTCATCCATTCCTACAATTGTCCGATGCCCATCTACCGTCTTGGCGATCTCCAACCGCAAATCGACCCCAGCGCCTGGGTCGCCGACAACGCGACGCTGATCGGCCGTGTCGTGCTCGGGCCGGGCGCCAGCGTCTGGTTCGGCGCCGTGCTGCGTGCCGACAACGAACCGATCGTCATCGGCGCCAACAGCAATGTGCAGGAAGCTGCGGTCTTGCACACCGACCCCGACTGTCCGCTCACCGTGGGGGAGGGCGTGACGATCGGCCACCAGGCGATGCTGCATGGGTGCACCGTCGGCGACGGCGCCCTGATCGGCATCCAGGCCGTCGTGCTGAACCGAGCAGTGATCGGTGCGCGCTGCCTCGTCGGCGCGGGTGCCTTGGTCACCGAGGGCAAGCAGTTCGATGCCGAGCAGGTCATCATCGGTTCGCCGGCGGTCGCCAAGCGCGCGTTGAACGCCGAGCAGTTGCAGGAGCTGGCATTCGCTGCGCGCAACTACACCGAGCGTGCGCAGCGCTACCGTCAAACGCTGGTCCGTGTTCTCATGACCGACGAGTCTGCACAAGTTCCTGTTCGAAGGCCTGCCGGTTCGCGGCATGCTCGTCCGGCTGGGGCCTTCGTGGCGCGAAGTGCAAGCGCGTCATGCGCAGCAAGGCGCCTATCCGACGCCGGTCACGAACTTGTTGGGGGAAATGAGCGCTGCGGCGACGCTGATGCAAGCCAACATCAAGTTCGACGGCGCGCTGATCCTGCAGGTCTTCGGTGATGGTCCGGTGAAGCTGGCGGTGGTCGAAGCGCAGCCCGACCTGACGTTTCGCGCCACGGCCAAGGTGGTCGGCGAGGTGGCCGCCGAGTCGCAATTGGCCGCGATGGTCAACGTGCAGCGCAAAGGCCGTTGCGTGATCACGCTCGACCCCAAGGACAAGAGCGGCGGCGCGCAGCCCTACCAGGGCATCGTGGCGCTGCACGGCGATGCGGGCGAGCCGTTGCAACAGGTGGCCGACGTGCTCGAGCACTACATGCTGCAGTCCGAGCAGCTCGACACGCGGTTGATCCTCGCCGCCGATGACCAGGTCGCCGCCGGCCTGCTGATCCAGCGCCTGCCCGTCGACGGCGAGGGCAACCTGGAACGCGAACATCGCGAAGACGAGATCGGCTTGAACGAGGCCTTCAACCGCATCGCCCACCTGGCCTCCACGCTGTCCCGCGAGGAGTTGCTCGGCCTCGACGCCGACACCGTGCTGCGGCGCCTGTTCTGGGAGGAAGACGTGCGCCGCTTCGAACCGCTGGCAGCCGCGCTTTGCCTGCACCTGCTCGCGCCAGCGTGTGCGTGGCATGCTGCGCTCGCTGGGGCGTGAGGAGGTCGAGGGCATCCTCGCCGAACGCGGCGACGTCGAGATCGGCTGCGAGTTCTGCGGCACGCACTACCGCTTCGACGCGGTGGATGTGGGCGACGTGTTCATTGCCGTTGCCGATCGGCAGCCGGGTTCGGGCAGCGTCAACTGATGACCGCCGCGCCGCTCGAACTGGCTCATGTGCTGGCCGGCATGCTGCCGCCGGCATGGTGGTGCTGCGAGTGCCATGATCCCTAGCGCAGGCCGCCGGCTCGCCGCAGCCGGTGCTCGCAATCCGGCACATCACATTTCTCGCACACCCACTGCCATGCGGGCTGCTCGGCCTGCCGCTGCGCGAGCCGCGTGAACAAGCCGCTGCGCGGCAGGGCACGGCCGCTGAGCAGGGGCGTCACGGCGTCGAGCGCGCTGTCGACGCGCAAGGTGCCGCTGCCATGGACCAGCGACCAGCCGATGCCGTGCGCGGTCAGCAGCTCGCGCAGCATGGTATCGACCGGGCCGCGCACATGCTCGCCGTCGCGTTGCAGGCCATCGGGCACCCAGGGCAGATCGAGCGCGGTGACGAGCGTGTGCCGCACGCTGCGCGCGTGCTGCATGGCCGCCCAGGCATCGAGCGAGCGGTCATTGAAGACGAAGCGGCTGTACACGGCCACCATCACCGCCGTGGTGTCGGCGACGACGACGTCATGCGCTGCGGCCGCCGACGCAATGCGGTCTTGCTGCGTCTGCGCGATCTCTTGCTGCTCGTCGATGCGCGGCGTGCGGCCGCTGCGCTCGCACCAGGTGCGCAGGTGCTCATCGACATGGGTGCAGACCAGGCCCGTTTCCTGGGCGATGCGTTGCGCCAATGCCGCGCGCCAGGGTTGATCTTGCCGGTGCTCTCGGCGCCGACGATGGCGATGACGAGGGCCGGGTTCATGCCATTGCGGCGCGGTGCACCCAGGCCCGCCAGCCGACGAGCGCCAGCACCGCGAACAGGGCGTAGAGCACGACGGTGAGCCACAGGCCCTTGTAGGCGAACAGCGCCACGCTGACCACGTTGACGCCGACCCACACCGGCCAGTTCTCGACGTACTGGCGGCCGAGCAACCACTGTCCGGCCACGCTGGCTGCGGTAGGCAGGGCGTCGAAGAACGGCACATCGCTGTCGGTGAAGCGGCGAATGGCAAGACCCAGCACCGGCCATGCAACAGCCGTGGCGGCGACGAGCCACAGCGCCGTGCGCATATCGATGGTGCGCACCTTCAATGCCGAGCCGTCGGCCAGGCGGCCGAACTTCCACTGCCACCAGCCCCAGGCCGCGATCAGCGGCGAAGAAGATCTGCAGCCCCGCTTCGCCGTACAACTTGCTGTGCGCAAACAGGATCATGTAGGCCAGAGAACTCGTGATCGCCAGCGGCCAGGCGATCAATTGCACGCGCATGTTCGCAAAGACCATCCACAGCGCGAGCACGAAGGCGACCAGTTCCAGCCAGGTGACAGGGCTGCCGAGCAGAGAGAAGGGCGCCGCGAGCAGCGGCGCGAAGACGTCCATCACTGAGCTATTTCGGGCGCGCCACTTGCACCAGGATCTCGTCGGGCTTGACCATGCCGAGTTCCCAGCGCGCACGCTCTTCGACCATCTCCAGGCCCTCGCGCAGATCGCGCACCTCGGCGTCGAGCTGCTCGTTGCGCACGCGAGCCTGCTCGTTCTGGGCCATTTGCCTGTCCAGATCCATCTGCAGCTTCATCGTGTAGGGCTTGCCGGCGTCGCCGATCCACAGCTGCGCCTGCACGAGCAGCAGCAACGCCAGCAGAGCCAGCGTGGACCAGGGCAGGCGACGAATTTTCACCGGTTGGCGATCAGCGGATGTTGTAGAAGGCTGCGCGACCGGGGTACGACGCCACGTCGCCCAGATCTTCTTCGATGCGCAGCAACTGGTTGTACTTGGCGACGCGGTCGCTGCGGCTCATCGAGCCGGTCTTGATCTGGCCGGCGTTGGTGCCGACGGCGATGTCGGCGATCGTCGCGTCTTCGGTCTCGCCCGAGCGGTGGCTGATGACGGCGGTATAGTTGGCGCACTTGGCCATCTCGATGGCGGCGAAGGTTTCGGTGAGCGTGCCGATCTGGTTGATCTTGATCAGGATCGAATTGGCGATGCGCTTGTCGATGCCTTCTTTCAGAATCTTGGTGTTGGTGACGAACAGATCGTCGCCGACGAGTTGCACCTTGGCGCCGAGCTTGTCGGTGAGGTGTTTCCAGCCGTCCCAGTCGCTCTCGCCCATGCCGTCTTCGATGCTGATGATCGGGTACTTGTCGCACCAGGTGGCGAGGATGTCGGTCCACTCGGCAGCGGACAGCGTCAGGCCTTCGCCTTCGAGCTGGTACTTGCCTTCCTTGTGGAACTCGCTGGCCGCGCAATCGAGGCCGATGGCGATCTGGTCGCCGGCCTTGTAGCCGGCTTTCTCGATCGCTTCGAGGATCATCTGGATCGCCGCCTCGTGGCTGGCAACGTTGGGTGCAAAGCCGCCTTCGTCGCCGACGGCGGTGGTCATGCCCTTGCCGTCGATGATCTTCTTCAGCGCGTGGAAGACCTCGGCGCCATAGCGAACGGCCTCGCGGAAGGTCGGCGCGCCGACGGGGATGATCATCAGCTCTTGCAGGTCGAGGTTGTTGTTGGCATGCGCGCCGCCATTGATGACATTCATCATCGGCACCGGCAACTGGTGGGCTGCCATGCCGCCGAAGTAGCGGTACAGCGGCAGGCCCGACTCCTCGGCCGCGGCGCGCGCCACCGCCATGCTGACGGCGAGCGTGGCGTTGGCGCCCAGGCGCGCCTTGTTGTCGCTGCCGTCGAGGTCGATCAGCGTCTTGTCGAGAAAAGCCTGCTCGCTCGCATCGAGGCCGAGCACCGATTCGCTGATCTCGGTGTTGATGTGCTCGACGGCCTTCAGCACGCCCTTGCCACCGTAGCGGGACTTGTCGCCGTCGCGCAGCTCGATCGCTTCGCGGCTGCCGGTGGAGGCGCCGCTGGGCACCGCGGCGCGGCCCATGGTTCCGGACTCCAGCAACACGTCGCACTCGACGGTGGGGTTGCCGCGGCTGTCCAGGATCTCCCGGCCGACGATGTCGACGATGGCGCTCATGCAATTCCTCTCTTGTTTGAAATTCTCACACGGGGGCGGCGACGCCCTCGACCAGCACACTGTTGAAGTATTCGACGGCGCCCGCGCGCTTGGCGCGTATGGCAGCGTATTGCGCGCTGCCATAGAAGGCTTTGGCCTTTTCGAAGCTCGGGAAACGCAGAACGGCCACGCGGTGTGGCTTCCAGTCGCCTTCGAGTGCCTCGTGTTGGCCGCCGCGCACCAGGTACTCGCCGCCGAAGGCCTTCACCGCCGTCGGCGCCTCGGCCATGTACTGCTTGTATTGCTCCATGTCGGTGATGTGCATTTCGACGATCAGGTAGGCAGGAGCGGTCATGCGATTGTCCTCAGCAAGAGAAATCGTTCTCGAGCAGCGGCTGCTGCTTGATCACGCGGTCGAGCGCCACCAGTTGTTCGAGCAGCGCCTTCATGTGCTTCAGCGGTACCGCGTTCGGGCCATCGCTCATCGCGTTGGCGGGATCGGGATGCGTTTCCATGAAGATACCGGCCACACCGACCGCAATGGCCGCACGCGACAGCACCGGCACGAACTCGCGCTGGCCGCCGCTGGACGTGCCTTGCCCGCCGGGCAGTTGCACGCTGTGCGTGGCGTCGAAGACGACCGGCGCGCCGGTCTCGCGCATGATCGCCAGCGAGCGCATGTCCGACACCAGGTTGTTGTAGCCGAAGCTGGCACCGCGTTCGCAGGCCAGGAAGCAGTCTTCGGGCAGGCCCTTGTCCCTGGCCGCGGCGCGTGCCTTGTCGATCACGTTCTTCATGTCGTGCGGCGCCATGAACTGGCCCTTCTTGATATTTACCGGTTTGCCGCTTTGCGCAACGGCGCGGATGAAATCGGTCTGGCGCGACAGGAACGCCGGCGTCTGCAGCACATCGACCACGGCGGCCACCGCCGCCACCTCGGCTTGACTGTGCACGTCGGTGAGGACCGGCACGCCCAGTGAGCGCCTGACCTTGCCCAGAATCTCCAGGCCCCTGTCCATGCCGGGGCCGCGAAAGCTGGTGCCGCTCGATCGATTGGCCTTGTCGTAGCTCGACTTGAAGATGAACGGGATGCCGAGTGCTGCCGTGATCTCCTTCAAGTGCCCGGCGACGTCCATCTGCAACTGCTCGCTCTCGACGACGCAGGGGCCAGAAATCAGGAAAAAGGGTTTGTCGAGCCCGATCTCGAATCCGCAGAGCTTCATTTAGGCAACGACCTTCACGGGAGAAGACGCACGTGCACTCTGGTGATCGAGCGCCGCCTTGACGAAGTGGTTGAACAGCGGATGACCGGCCCACGGTGTGCTCTTGAACTCGGGGTGGAACTGCACGCCGACGAACCAGGGGTGCATGTCCCGCGGCAACTCGACGATCTCGGTGAGTTTGTCGCGCTGCGTGATCGCGCTGATGACCAGGCCCGCTTGCTGCAAGCGCTCGAGGTAATGTTCGTTGGCCTCGTAGCGGTGGCGGTGGCGCTCGGTGACCACGCCGCCATAGATCGTGTGCGCCAGCGTGCCGGACTTGACGTCCGAGCTTTGGGCGCCCAGTCGCATCGTGCCGCCGAGGTCCGAGCTGGCGTCGCGCTTCTGGATCGAGCCATCACGGTCCTGCCACTCGTCGATCAGCGCGATCACCGGGTGCGGCGTTGCGGGGTTGAACTCGGTGCTGTTGGCATCGGCCAGGTCGGCCAGGTGGCGCGCGACTTCGATCGTCGCCACCTGCATGCCCAGGCAGATGCCGAGGTACGGAATCCTGTTCTCGCGGGCGTACTTGGCAGCCAGGATCTTGCCTTCGACGCCGCGCTGGCCGAAGCCGCCGGGCACCAGCACCGCGTCGAGCTTGGCGAGCTGACTGACGTTGGCCGGCGTCAGCGTTTCGGCATCGACGTACGCGATCTTCACCCGCGCGTGGTTGTGGATGCCGGCATGGCGAAGCGCTTCGTTGAGCGACTTGTAGGAGTCCGACAGGTCGGTGTACTTGCCGCACATGGCGATCGTGACTTCGCGCTGAGGGTGCAGTTCTTCCTGCACCAGGGTGTCCCAGCGCCGCAGGTCGGCCGGCCGGGTCAGCAACTGCAGCTTCATGCAGATCTGCTCGTCCAGGCCCTGCTCGTGCAGCACGCGCGGCACCTTGTAGATCACATCCACGTCGGGCATCGAGATCACGCCGTGCAGGGCGCACGTTGGTGAACAGGCTGATCTTCTCGCGCTCGTCGTCGGGGATCAGCCGGTCGGCGCGGCACAGCAGTGCGTCGGGCTGGATGCCGATCTCGCGCAGCTTTTGCACCGTGTGTTGCGTCGGTTTGGTCTTCAGCTCGCCGGCGGCGCTGATGAAGGGCACATAGGTCAGGTGCACGAAGGCGAAGTTGGTGGCGCCCAGCTTCAGGCTCATCTGCCGCACCGCTTCGAGGAAGGGCAGGCTCTCGATGTCACCCACCGTGCCGCCGATCTCGACGATGGCTACGTCCACCGGCTGTGCATTGGCGCCGCGCAGCACGAATTCCTTGATCTCGTTGGTGACATGCGGGATCACCTGCACCGTCTTGCCGAGGTAGTCGCCGCGGCGCTCTTTTTCCAGCACCGACTTGTAGATCTGGCCGCTGGTGAAGTTGTTGCTGCGCTGCATCCGTGTCGTGATGAAGCGTTCGTAGTGGCCGAGATCCAGATCGGTTTCCGCACCGTCGTCGGTGACGAAGACCTCGCCGTGCTGGAACGGACTCATCGTGCCGGGATCGACGTTGAGGTACGGATCGAGCTTGATGAGGGTGACCTTGAGGCCCCGCGATTCCAGGATCGCGGCCAGGGATGCCGACGCGATGCCCTTGCCGAGCGAGGACACCACACCGCCGGTGACGAAGACAAACTTGGTCATGTCGTGTGGCACAACGAAAAGGACATGTTCTCGCGCGTGCCCAGGTGGTAAAGGCAGATTATAGGCATCGCGGTGTGCGCCACCGAGGGCCTTGCATCGATGCGATCGCCTTCAGCACGGCGCTCGCCGTCGCTTCGGGTTGTTCCATCGGAAACAGATGCGTGCCCGGCCGCAGCCAGAAGCGTTCGCCAACGAGCCGCCGCGTGGCTGCCAGCCCTGCCTGGCGCGCCTCGGCCGAGCGGTCGCCGCCGATGTAGGCCACCGGGCAGTGCACAGGGTGGCGCCGCAGGCGCAGGCCGATGTGGTCGGGCAGCGTTTCATAGATGCGCGCCTCGGTGTCGCGCTCGAAGGCGAGCCGCCATTGCCCCGCCTCGGCCACGAACGCCCCGCCCACGTAGTCGCCGAGCACACGGGCGTCCCAACATGCGAATGCAGCCTTGCGTGCGAAGTGCTCTTGCACCGCCTCGTGCGAGGGCCAGCGCTGACGGCGAGTGCGCGCCACGTGGCCCGGCGACAAGCGCCTGGCCAGCCCAGTGGCCTTGGCCATGCGCAGCGCCTGCGCGCGCCAGCCGGCCACCAGTGGCGAGTCAAGCAGCACGATGCCGCATGCGATCTGCGGCCGTTGGCTGACCGCCAGCAGGCTCAGCATGCCACCCAGCGAATGACCGACGAGAAAGGCCGGTTCGCTGACCTGCGCGGCAATGAAATCGAGCAACTGATCTCTCAAATGCGGCCAGTTGTTGGTGACGGGATAACGAGGGTCGTGTCCGAACATCGGCAACGCATGAACCTCGAAACCTCCGGCGCGCCAAGCCTCGAACAAGACGCGGTAGACAGCGGCCGGAAAGCTGTTGGCGTGCGAGAAGACGATGGCGCCGGGCACGTCAGACGATCTTCTCGTCCTCGTTGCCGATCTTTTTCATCGGCGGAAAGCGCCGCGACGGCACGAGCAGCGGGTGTTTCGCAGCGCCACCGTCCCATTGCGGGTCTTCGATGCTTTCGAAGACATGGCGCAGCTTGTCGCCCCAGGTGCTGCGGATGAACTGGAAGTAAGGGTTGTGGTCGTCGATGCAGACGAAGTCATCGCTCTTCAACTGCCCGGCGTGGTAGACGAGCAGGTCGAGCGGCAAGCCGACGCTGAGGTTGGACTTCAAGGTCGAGTCCATCGACACCAGCGCGCACTTGGCGGCTTCGTCGAGTGGCGTGGCGGTAGTGATCACGCGGTCGAGAATCGGTTTGCCGTACTTGCTCTCGCCGATCTGGAAATACGGCGTCTCGCGTGTGGCTTCGATGAAATTGCCCGGCGAGTAGACGAGGAACATGCGCATCGCTTCGCCGCCGATCTGTCCGCCGAGGATGAAGCTGGCATTGAAGTCGATGCCGGCGGACTTCAGCGCCGGCCCGTCCTGCGCATAGATGCGGCGCACGGTGCTGCCGAGCACGCGTGCGGCGTCGAACAGGCTGTCGCAGTTCCAGATCGTGATGCCATCCTTGTCCCCGCCGCCATCGATCTTCTCGACCTGCAGCATCTCGCGCACCGACTGCGAGATCGACAGGTTGCCGGCCGACAGCAGCACCATGAAGCGCTCGCCGGGCCGCTCGTAGATCATCATCTTGCGAAAGCTCGCAATGTGATCGAGGCCGGCGTTGGTGCGCGAATCCGAGAGGAACACCAGGCCGGCGTCGAGTCGGATGCCGATGCAGTAGGTCATGCCTTTTCCTGTCCTTGCAGCTTCTTGAGGCGGTATAGCGCATCGAGCGCTTCACGGGGCGACAGGCTATCAGGATCGAGGTCGGCGAGTGCGTCGTCGAGCGCCGAGGGCGTCGCCGCCGCTGCGGCCGGCGGCGTGGCGAACAGATCGATCTGTGCGTCGGCGTCGCGCTGCTGCGCCTCGAGGGCGTCGAGCGTTGCGCGCGCCTGGCGCACGATGGCCGTCGGCATGCCGGCCAGCCGGGCTACCTGCACGCCGTAGCTCTTGCTCGCCGGGCCGGGCTGGACCTCGTGCAGGAAGACGATGTCCTTGCCGCCGCCCGATCCGGACTCCGCCGCACTGACATGCATGTTGAGGGCGCCGCCGTGCTTTTCAGGAAACCTCGTCAACTCGAAGTAATGCGTCGCGAACAGCGTGAACGAGCGGTTCCTGTCGTGCAGTTGCGTGGCGATGGCGCCGGCCAGCGCCAGGCCGTCGAAGGTGCTGGTGCCGCGCCCGATCTCGTCCATCAGCACCAGCGAGTTCTCGCTGGCCGCATGCACGATCGCTGCGGCCTCGGTCATCTCGACCATGAAGGTCGACTGCGCATTGGCCAGGTCGTCGGCCGCGCCGATGCGCGTGTGGATGGCGTCGATCGGGCCGAGCCGGCAGGCAGCCGCCGGCACGAAGGAGCCGATCGAGGCCAGCAGCACGATCAGCGCCACCTGCCGCATGTAGGTGCTCTTGCCGCCCATGTTGGGGCCGGTGATGACGAGCATGCGCGTCTTTGCGTCGAGCCGGCAGTGGTTGGCGATGAAAGTGCCGCCGACGCCATCGTGGGTTGCCTGCAGGCGTGCTTCGACCACCGGATGGCGGCCGGCCTCGATGTCGATGCAGGGCTGCGGCACGAAGTGCGGGCGTGTCCAGTCGAGCGTCGCGGCACGTTCGGCCAGCGCCGCCAGCGCATCGAGGGTGGCCAGCGCGCGCGCCAACGCGCCGAGTGCCGTGAGATGCGGCTGCAGCTGATCGAGCAGAGACTCCCACAACAGTTTTTCTCGCGCCATTGCCCGCTCCTCGGCGGCGAGCGCCTTGTCTTCAAAGGCCTTGAGCTCCGGCGTGATGTAGCGCTCGGCGTTTTTCATCGTCTGCCGGCGCTGGTAGTCGGCGGGCACCTTGCCGACATGCGACGCAGTGACCTCGATGAAGAAGCCGTGCACCTTGTTGAACTGCACGCGCAAGTTGGGGATGTTGCTGCGTTCGCGCTCGCGCGATTCGAGCTGCACGAGGAACGCGTCGGCGTTGCGGGTGATGCCGCGCAACTCGTCGAGTTCGGCATCGTGGCCCTCGGCGAATACGCCGCCGTCACGCAGCAGCACGGAAGGTTCGTCGGCGACGGCTCGCAGCGCCTGGGCGAGCGCCGCGTCCGGCTGCAGCGCGGCGATCGCCTCATCGAGCAACGCTGCACCCTGCGGCGCTGCCGCGCGCAGTGCAGGCAGCCGCGCCAATGTCTCGCGCAGGCCGGACAACTCGCGCGGCCTGACCTGTCGCAGTGCGATGCGGGCAACGATGCGTTCAACGTCGGCCGTGCCGCGCAGGCTGTCGCGCAATGGCGTGTGGCCGTGATCGTGCAGCCGCTCGATGGCGTCGTGCCGCGCGACCGCCTCGGCGCGCTCGCGCTTGGGATGCGCGAGCCAGCGCCGCAGTGCCCGGCTGCCCATGCCGGTGGCGCAGCTGTCGATCAGCGACAGCAGCGTCGGCGCCGGCTCGCCGCGCAGCGTCAGCGTGAGCTCGAGATTGCGTTGCGTGGTCGGCGGTACGTCGATCAGTTCGCCACTGCTCGGCACTTCGAGCGACTGCACATGCGCCAGCGCGTGGCCTTGCGTCTGATCGGCGAATGTCAGCAGGGCGGCGGCGGCGCCATGGGCGAGCGGCAGCTCCGACGCGTTGAAGCCGGCCAGGCTTGCCACTTTCAATTGCGCGGTGAGCTTGCGCACACCGAGCGCGGCATCGAACTGCCACGCCGGACATTGCGTGAGGGCGGCGCCGCTGGCGCGCACCGCCGCCGGCAGCGCGTCGCGGTCGGCGCACAGCACTTCGGCGGCATCCAATCGCGCCAGCCAGGCCGGCAGTTCGCGCTCCGAACATTCGGTGAGACCCAGTCGCCCGCTGGCCAGGCCGAGCCACGCCAGGCCGTAGCTCGCGCTGCGATCCCTGGTGATCGACAGCAACAGGGCATCGCGGCGCTCGGCGAGCAACTCGCCGTCGGTCAGCGTGCCCGGCGTGACGATGCGCACCACCTTGCGCTCGACCGGCCCCTTGGCGGTGGCCACATCGCCGACCTGCTCGGCCACCGCAATGGCCTCGCCAAGCTTGATCAGGCGCGCCAGATAGCTCTCGACCGAGTGCACCGGCACGCCGGCCATCACCACCGGCTCACCCGCACTCTGTCCGCGCGTGGTCAGCGTGATGTCGAGCAGGCGATTGGCCTTGCGCGCGTCATCGAAGAACAGCTCGTAGAAGTCGCCCATCCGGTAGAACACCAGCGTGGCCGGATGCTCGGCCTTGATGCGCAGGTACTGCTGCATCATCGGCGTGTGCGCCGAAAGGTCTTGCATCGACTGCAGCAACACCGGCGTGTCTATTTGGCTGCCGGCTTGTTCACCCGCACTGTCTTGCGCGGCGCCGGCGCAACGCCCTGCGCCAAGGCCGCTGTCAACGCGTCTTCGGGCGTCGGCGCCGCGGGCGCGTCCAGCTCGCCGTGCGGACCGGCCTTGATGGCCTTCGAATACGGCGAGAGCATCTTCACCAATTGGCCATACACCTTCGGCGTGCCGGCCACCGCTTCACGCTGGTACAGGAAATCCGCGTCGCCGGTGAAGTTGCCGATCAGGCCACCGGCCTCGGTGATCATCAGCGAGCCGGCGGCGACGTCCCAGGGGCTCAGCCCGGTTTCGAAGAAGCCGTCGTACCAGCCGGCGGCGACGTAGCACAGGTCGAGCGCTGCCGCGCCGGGCCGGCGCACGCCGGCGCAATGCTGCATGACCTGCTCGAACATTTCCACATAACGCTGGAAGTTGTCGCCCTTGCGAAACGGAAAGCCGGTGCCGATCAGCGACTCGGCCAGGCGGATGCGCTTGGAGACACGAAGCCGGCGGTCGTTGAGGAACGCGCCACGGCCCTTGCTGGCGAAGAACAGGTCGTTGCGTGTCGGGTCATAGACCACGGCCTGCTCGATCTTGCCGCGAAAGGCCAGCGCGATCGAGACTGCATAGACCGGGAAGCCGTGGATGAAATTGGTCGTGCCGTCGAGCGGATCGATGATCCACAGGTAGTCGCTGTGCCTGGCGCCATGCTCGCGGCCCGATTCTTCGGCCAGGATGGCGTGGCCGGGGTAGGCGGTGAGCAGGGTTTCGATGATGACGGCCTCGGCGGCCTGGTCGACTTCGGTGACGAAGTCGTTGACGCCCTTGGTCGAGATCGTCAGCCGCTCGACGTCGAGCGCGGCCCGGTTGATGATCGATCCGGCTGCACGCGCCGCCTTGACGGCGATGTTGAGCATGGGGTGGAGCGCTTGCGTCATGGCAACCTTGGGTGGGAATCGATCGGCGGGAACAAAGAGCAGGCAGCGACAATGTGGCGCTGCAACGGGCTCGCGATTTTAACGATGCCTTCGATATGCCCTTGACCCGCTTTGTTCTCGTCGAGACCAGCCACGCCGGCAACGTCGGCGCGGCGGCGCGCGCATTGAAGGTCATGGGCTTCGACGATCTGGTGCTGGTTGCGCCGCGCTGGCCCAACGTGACGAGGAAGCAGGAAGCGATTGCACTGGCCAGTGGCGCGCTCGACGTGCTCGAACGCGCGCGCATCGTCGCCACGCTGGGCGAGGCCCTGGAGGGCATCACCCAGGTCTGTACCACCGCGATGACGCCGCGCGACTTCGGCCCGCCGACGCTGGCGCCGCGGCCGCACTTCGAGTCGATCGTTGCCGCGTCGCCCGACATTGCGTTTGTCTTCGGCAGCGAGCGCTTCGGCTTGTCCAATGACGACGTGTACCGCAGCCACGCCTGCCTGTCGATTCCCACCGCTGCGGGCTACGGCTCGCTCAATCTTGCCCAGGCCGTGCAGCTGATCGCCTATGAGTGGCGCCAGGCCCTCGGCGGGTTCAGTATCGTGCCGCGCACTGCGCAGCCGGTGCTCGCCGACGCTCGCGCCGTGCAGGGCCTGCTCGAGCATTGGCAGCAAGTGCTGGTCGAGATCGGCTTTCTCGATCCTGCCGCGCCGAAGAAGCTGATGCCGCGCCTGAACCAGCTGGCCAATCGTGCGCAGTTGACCGCCGAGGAAGTGCACATCCTGCGCGGCATGGCGCGTGCCATCGCCGCCAGCAAGGATTAGCGGCGACGCCTACACTCAGATCATGTCGCCCCTGGCTCACTTCGTTCGCGTCCCCCGAGGGGGGCGTCAGTGGCTCGGGGCGGCCCTTCGCCGCTGACCACCATGTTCGAACGCCTGAGAGAAAGCATCGCCTGCATCCGAGAGCGCGACCCCGCAGCGCGCTCGACCTGGGAGGTGCTGACCTGCTATCCGGGCTTGCACGCGATCGTGCTGCACGGCTGGGCGCACGCCTGCTGGCGGGCTGGTTTCCGCTGGCTCGGCCGCTTCATCTCGCATGTCGCGCGATTTCTCACCGGCATCGAGATCCACCCCGGCGCCACGCTCGGCAGGCGGGTTTTCATCGATCACGGCATGGGCGTGGTCGTCGGCGAGACGGCGGAGATCGGCGACGATTGCACGATCTACCAGGGCGTGACGCTCGGCGGCACCGCACTCGTCAAGGGCGCCAAGCGCCACCCAACGCTGGCCCGCGGCGTGATCGTCGGCGCCAATGCGCAGGTGCTCGGCGGCTTCACGGTGGGCGAGGGTGCGCGCGTCGGCTCCGGGGCTGTGGTGACCAAGCCCGTGCCTGCGGGCGCGACGGCCGTCGGCAACCCGGCGCGCATCATCGCTGCCGAAGCCGACGCGCAGCGCGAGGCGGCTGCAGCCAAGATGGGCTTCTCGGCCTATGGCGTCACGCAAGGCGACGATCCGGTGGCGCAGGCCATGAAAGGCCTGATCGACAACGCCGGCGGCCACGAGCACCAGATCGCGCTGCTCTGGCAGGCCATCGAGAAATTGTCGCAGCGCTCGCGCGAACTGCCCAACGAGGACTGTGTTCCCGACGACGCGCAAAAGGACGAGTCGTTCGACGCCGAGCGGCTGAACCGGCTCGTCAAGTAGGTCAACCCTGCGCACTCCGCGCCGTTGTCGTCTGGCACACTGATCCGGCGGCGTGCCTTCGCATGGCGCCGACGATCAAACAAGGAGACAAGCATGATGAACCTGTCGGCGCGGTGCCTGGCCGCGGCAGTCCTGGCGCTGGCCGCCGTGGGTGCGACGGCACAAACGGTGGATCGTGAGGGTGTGAAGCTCGAGCCGGCGGCCCAGGTCGGCGGCAGTGCGCTGCAACTCAACGGCGCCGGTGTGCGCACCCGCGTCATCTTCAAGGTCTACGTGGCCGGGCTTTATGTGCCGCAGAAGAGCAGCGATGCGGCGGTCCTGCTGGCGCAAAAGGGCCCGCGGCGGATGGCGTTGACGATGCTGCGCGACCTCGCTGCCGATTCGTTTGCCGGCGCGATGAACGAGGGTCTGAAGAACAACCACAGCGAGGCCCAGCTTGCCGGCTTCAAACCGCAGATCGAGGCCCTCAACGCGGCGCTGAAGGCGGTGGACGAGGTGAAGAAGGGCGACGCGGTGAACATCGAGTTCGTGCCCGAAGGCGGCACGCGCATCATGGTCAATGGCCAGCAGAAGGGCCCATCGATCCCGGGCGAGGATTTCTACAACGCGGTGTTGCGCATCTGGCTCGGCGACAAGCCGGCGGATGCGGACCTGAAGAAGGGCCTGCTCGGCGCCAGTTGAGCGCAGCGCGGCAATGGCCTGAGAAACCACAAGGGGCGCCGCGGCGCCCCTTGTTCATTCCGTTGCGGCGGCCGCCGGTCAGCCGCGAGGCGGCGTGCCTGGCACCGGCGCCGGCAATGTCTGCACCGGCTGCGTGCCGGCAGGCGCACGCTGCACGCGCGTCTTGCCGCCGGTGGTGACCAGGATCACCGGGTCGCCGGTGTTGAAGGTCTCGCCGGCCTTGGCCTGGACGATGGCGCGGCGCTCGCCGTTTTTCATCTGCAACAGGATTTCAACGGCGTCTTCGCTGGTCACGCCGCGTTCGACGGCGTTGCCGATCACAGCCCCGGCGACAGCGCCGACCACGGCGATCACGGCCTGCTCCTTGCCCGACGAGCGTGTCGAGCCGGCCACGCCGCCGATCACGGCGCCCGTGGCGCCGCCGGCGCCGCTCTGGCTGCCGTCGACCTTGACACTGCGCACCGACAGCACGGTGGCGTCCTGCACGGTGGCCAGGCGCTGGGCGTCGCCGCGTTGGACGACGTCGGGGCTGGTGGTGGTGCAGGCGGCCAGCAAGGCCAGCGCCGCGGCGGCGGTCAGGGTTTTGATCGTGTTCATCGTCACTCCGAAAAGGTTGCGCATGGCGCAACGTCTGGCGCACATACGGGGTTGACGCATTGTCGGCGCAGGGGTTCCGTGGCTTGCGTAAAGGACGCGTTGCGGCGCGTGAATTCTGCGCGCCGGCGAAATCTCAGCCGTGAAGGCGTGAGTTGCGCGGCACGCTGGCCAGCAGGAACTCCATCTGGTCGACCAGGATGCGGCGACCACGCAGGATCATGTCTTCGTGCAGGCTCGGCACATAGGGCAGGTAGAGCAGCGTCATGCGCGCTTCTTCGGGCAGGCGGTTGCCTTTATGGCCGTTGCATGAGCGGCAGGCGGTGATGCAGTTCATCCAGGCGTCGTCGCCGCCGCGCGAGACCGGCACGATGTGCTCGCGCGTCAGGTCCTCGAAGGCGAAGCGGCCGCCACAGTAGGCGCAGACATGGCGATCGCGCACGAACAGCTTGCTGTTGGTGATGGTCGGCGTGACGCGCCAGGCGCGGCTGGGCACCGAGCCGCGCACGGCAATGATGGCGTGGACTTCGATGCGCGACTGGATGCCGGTCAATCGTTGCACGCCGCCGCGCAGCACATGGCAGGCGTCGCCGAGCGTCCAGGCGACGCCGTCGCTGGCATAGATGACTGCCGCTTCCCTGGGCGAAATCCAGGCTTGCGGGCGACCGGAGACATCGAGTTGCAGAACATCCACGGCCGGAGATTATCCGCTTGTGCCGTGGCGCATCAATGACGGGAACGCCTAGCCCGGCTCGTCTGGTCCAGCAAACGAGCCAAACCGTGCAATGCGTCGATGTTCGGCGTGGCCACGCCGATCCGCGTGCCGATCTCGCGCACTGCGCCGACCAGTGCGTCGAGTTCGAGCGCGCGGCCCTGCTCGGCGTCGACCAGCATCGAAGTCTTGAAACGCCCCAACTGGCGCGTCACCGCCATGCGCGCTTCGGGCGTTTGATCGATCGGGCAGCCGATGCGCTCGCCGATTGTGGCCGCCTCTGCCATGCCGCGGGCCATGAAGGCGCGCACCAGTTCGTCGTCGAGGATGGCGTCGCAAGCCGCACCGGTGAGCGCCGAGACCGGATTCGTCGTCATGTTGCCCCAGAGCTTGAACCAGATGTCGCGCCGGATGTTGGTGCTGTGCTCAGCCTGGAAGCCGGCGCTGCCGAGCACGCTGAGCACTGTACCGACACGCTCGCTGGCGCCGCCCGTGGGCGCGCCGACGATCAACCGCTCGCCAAAGCCATGCCTGATCTCGCCCGGTGAGGTGCTGACGCACGTCAGGTGCACCACCGCGCCGAGCGTTTGCGCCAACGGCAGCGTGGCAGCGATGTGGCCGTGGGGGTCGACGCTGGCCAACGGTGTGGCGTCGGCGGGTTGCAAAAACCACCACGGCACGCCGTTCATCATCGGCAGGATCAGGGTCCGCGGGCCGATCAGCGGCTCGAGCTGACGTGCGTCCGCCGCCAGGGCCTGGCCCTTGAACGCCACGATCAGCAGATCGGGCACGGGCAGGTCCGCTGCCGAGTCGGCAGCCTGCAAGTGCACGACGCGGCGCTCGCCCTCGCTCGATGTCAGCGCCAGACCATGCTCGCGCACGGCATGCAAGGTCGCCCCTCGGGCCAGCGCCGACACCTCGTGCCCCGCCAGCGCCAGGCGAGCCGCCAGCAAGCCGCCGATGGCGCCCAAACCTGCCACGCAGACCTTCATCGTTGTCCCTTCAGAACTTGACTGGCGGCATCGTAGGCCGGCGGCGATCGAGGGTTTACCCGGCTATGCGATAGGCGCGCCGCCCTAGAAAACCCCAACAAATGGACACGGCATCGTCGCCGGAATCTGCAAAATAGAACGAACGTTCGATTTATCTGCGAATCTCACCTGCATGGTCACCGACACCGCCGTCCGCCCCGCCAAGCTGGCCCACAAAGGCCAGCAGACCCGTGCCGCCATCCTCGATGCGGCGCTCGGACTGGCCTCTCACATGGGCCTGGAGGGGCTGTCGATCGGGGCGCTGGCCGAAGTCACGCAAATGAGCAAGTCGGGCGTCTTTGCCCACTTCGGCTCGCGCGAGGAACTGCAGATCTCGGTGGTGCGCGAGTACCACGCCAAGTTCGAGGAAGAGGTCTTCTACCCCGCATTGCGCGAGCCGCGCGGCCTGCCGCGCCTGCGGGCCTTGTTCCAGCGCTGGGTCAAGCGCGTGTCGGTGGAAATCGACTCGGGCTGCATCTACATCAGCGGCGCCGTCGAGTTCGACGACCGCCCGGGCCCGGTCCGCGACGCGCTGGTGTCGATGGTGCGCGATTGGCATGCGGCGCTCGAACGCGCGATCCGCATCGCCGCCGACGAGGGTCATCTGCAACCCGACACCGACGTCATGCAACTGCTGTTCGAACTGCACGGGCTGGTCCTGGCGCTGCATCACGATGCGCGCTTTCTTCGCGTGCCCGGCGCCATGGAGCGCGCCGAGCGTGCCTTCGAACATGCATTGGCCCATTACACGACGGACGCGGCGGCACTCGCCAGGCCGGGCAAACGCTGAACTTTTGCATTCAAAGGGAGCTTTCGACCATGGCCCAGTACACCCCTCCGCTGCGTGATCTGCAGTTCGTGCTGCACGAACTGCTCGATGTCGTGCCGACCTTGAAGGCGATACCCGCGTTTGCCGATCTCGATGTCGAGACCGTCAACGCCGTGCTCGAGGAGGGTGGCAAGTTCGCCGCCGAGGTGCTGCAGCCGCTCAACCTCAGCGGCGATCGGCAAGGCTGCACGCTCGACAAGAGCAGCCA
Organism: uncultured beta proteobacterium; assembly: GCA_963706685.1. Classification (GTDB taxonomy): domain Bacteria; phylum Pseudomonadota; class Gammaproteobacteria; order Burkholderiales; family Burkholderiaceae_C; genus CADEEN01. Next base: position 117,549 of record CAVPMY010000005.1, on the reverse strand, counting down.
CGCTGTGACCACGCCCGCGGGCTTCAAGGAGGCCTACGCGAAGTATGTCGAAGGCGGTTGGCCGGCCCTGTCCACCGACCCGGCGTACGGCGGCCAGGGCCTGCCGCATCTGGTCAACCAGTGTTTCTACGAGATGCTCAACAGCGCCAACCAGGCCTGGACGATGTATCCCGGCCTGTCGCATGGCGCCTACGAGTGCCTGCACGAGCATGGCACCACGGCGCAGAAGCAGCTCTACCTGCCCAAGTTGTCGAGCGGCGAGTGGACTGGCACGATGTGCCTGACCGAGCCGCATTGCGGCACGGATTTGGGCCTGCTGCGCAGCAAGGCTGAACCGCAAGCAGATGGCAGCTACAAGATCAGCGGCCAGAAGATCTTCATCAGCTCGGGTGAACACGATCTGGCCGAAAACATCATCCACCTCGTGCTGGCACGATTGCCCGATGCGCCGCAGGGCAGCAAGGGCATCTCGCTGTTTGTCGTGCCCAAGATCTTGCCCAAGGCCGACGGATCTCTCGGCCGGCGCAACGGCATCACCTGCGGCGCCCTCGAACACAAGATGGGCATCCACGGCAACAGCACCTGCCAGATGAACCTCGACGGCGCCATCGGCTGGCTGGTCGGCGAGCCCAACAAGGGGCTGCCGGCGATGTTCGTGATGATGAATGCGGCCCGCATCGGCGTCGCCAACCAGTCGCTGGGCCTGACCGAAGTGGCCTACCAGAATGCCGTGGCCTACGCCAAGGACCGCTTGCAGATGCGCAGCCTGTCCGGGCCGAAGGCGCCTGAAAAAGCGGCCGACCCGATCATCGTGCACCCGGACGTGCGCAAGATGCTGCTGACCGCGCGCGCCTATGCCGAAGGCGCGCGCGCCCTGGCGCTGCACACCGTGCTGTTGCTCGACCAGGAGTTGAAGAGCGATGACGACGACCTGCGCAAAGCCTGTGCCGACGAGGTCGCGCTGCTGACGCCGGTGTTGAAGGCCTTTTTCACCGACAACGCCTGGATCGCCACCTCGCACTGCATGCAGGTTTATGGCGGCCATGGCTACATTGCCGAATGGGGCATGGAGCAGTATGTTCGCGATGCGCGCATCAACATGCTCTACGAAGGCACCAACACGATTCAGTCGCTCGACCTGCTGGGCCGCAAGGTGCTGGCCGACAACGGCAAGAAGTTGAAGACCTTCGGCAAGCGCATTGCCGAGTTCGTCGAAGAAGAGGGCGTGCGCGAAGAGATGCAGGAGTTCGTCAATCCGCTCGCCGACCTCGGCGACAAGGTCAACAAGCTGACCAACGAACTTGGCATGAAGGCCTTCCAGAACCCGGACGAAGTCGGCGCCGCGGCGGTGGATTACCTGCGTGTCGTCGGCCACCTGTGCTTTGCCTACTTCTTCGCCAGGATGGCCAAGATTGCCTTGGCGAAAAAGGACTCGGGTGATCCGTTCTACACCGCCAAGCTGGCCACGGCGCGTTTCTACTTCGCCAAGCTGCTGCCGGAAACTTCCAGCCTGATCCGCAGTGTGCGCGCCGGTGTGGGGCCCTTGATGGCCATGGAAGAAGCTCTGTTCTAGGAAAACTCGGAGACCGCAATGAATCGATTTCTCGTTCGCAAGGTCGCGGTGCTCGGCGCCGGTGTGATGGGCGCGCAGATCGCGGCGCATCTGGTCAATGTCAAGGTGCCGGTCGTGCTGTTCGACCTGCCGGCGAAAGAAGGTCCCAAGAACGCAATTGTCATCAAAGCGATTGACGGCCTGAAGAAACTGAAACCCGCGCCGCTCGGCGTGGCCGAAGACGCCGCGCTGATCCAGGCCGCGAACTACGAAGAGCATCTGGCGCTGCTCGGCGAATGCGATCTGGTGATCGAGGCGATCGCCGAGCGCATGGACTGGAAGCTCGATCTGTACAAGAAGATCGCGCCGCATCTGCCGGCGCACGCGATCGTGGCGTCCAACACCTCGGGCTTGTCGATCACCAAGCTGTCCGAAGCGCTGCCTGCCGACATCAAGCCGCGTTTTTGCGGCATCCACTTCTTCAACCCGCCGCGCTACATGCAGCTCGTCGAGTTGATTCCCACGCCGGCCACACGGGCCGACGTTCTCGAGCAGTTGGAAACCTTCGTCACCACCACCTTGGGCAAGGGTGTGGTGCACGCCAAGGACACGCCCAACTTCATTGCCAACCGCGTCGGCATCGCCGGCATGCTGGCAACGATGATCGAAGCCGAGAAGTTCGACCTGACTTACGACGTCGTCGACGACCTGACCGGCAAGAAGATGGGCCGCGCGTCTTCAGGCACCTTCCGCACCGCCGATGTGGTGGGCCTGGACACGATGGCCCATGTCATCAAGACCTTGCAGGACAACCTGGCGTCCGACCCCTTCTTTGCCAGCTACAAGACGCCGCCCGTGCTCGCCAAGCTGATCGAGCAGGGCGCGCTGGGCCAGAAGACCGGCGCCGGCTTCTACAAGAAGGTCGGCAAGGACATCCTGCGCCTCGATCCCGCGACAGCACAGTACGTGCCCACGGGTGGCAAGGCCGAGCCGATCGTCGAGCGCATGTTGAAGAAAGCGCCGGCCGAGCGCCTGCAGCTGCTGCGCGAATCGACGAACCCGCAGGCGCAATTCGTGTGGGCGATCCTGCGTGACTCGTTCCACTACTGCGCGGTTCACCTGGCCGATATTGCCGACAGCGCGCGCCACATCGACTTTGCGATGCGGCGCGGCTTCGGCATGCAGCAGGGCCCGTTCGAGCTGTGGCAGGCCGCGGGGTGGAAGCAGGTGGCGCAGTGGATCAAGGAAGACATTGACGCCGGCAAGGCGCTGTCCAGCGCACCGTTGCCTGATTGGGTGTTCGATGGCCCCGTGGCGACCCATCAGGGCGTTCATACCCCGGAAGGCTCGTGGAGCGCCGCGCAGCGCCGCTATGTACCGCTGGCGCCGCTGGAGGTCTATCAACGCCAGCCTTTCCCCGAAACGCTGGTCGGCTACGGTGCGGCTGATCCACTGAAATCCGGCACCGAGGAGTTCAAGAACGAAGAGGTGCGGGTCTGGACGCTCGACGGCCAGGTGCTGATCGTCTCGATCACCGCCAAGCTGCACCTGCTCTCGCCCACCGTCGTCGAAGGGCTGACCAAGGCGCTCGAGATCGCCGAAGCCAAGTACCAGGGCCTCGTCATCTGGTCGCCGGATGACGTGTTCTCTGCCGGCGCCAACCTCGAAGCCCTGATGCCGGTGTTCATGAAGTCCGGTGCGAAAGGCATCGCGCCCGAGCTGAAAAAGTTCCAGGACTTCATGCTGCGCCTGCGCTACGCCCAGGTGCCGGTGGTGTCCGCAATGCGCGGCATCGCGCTGGGCGGCGGCTGCGAGCTGGCCGTCTACTCTTCGCGCCGCGTCGCCGCGATGGAAACCTACGTTGGCCTGGTCGAAGTCGGCGTCGGCCTGGTGCCCGGCGCCGGCGGCCTGACCTACCTCGCACGCCGTGCCGCCGAGATGGCCCATCCCTTCGGATACGCCGGCAATGCCAACGCCGACATCTTCAAGTTCCTGACCGAGGGCTTCACCAACGCCGCGATGGCCAAGGTCGGCACGAGCGCGCTCGAGTCGAAGAAGCTCGGCTACCTGCAGGACAGCGACATCATCGTGCCGCACAAGGACGAGTTGCTGCACGTGGCCAGTGCGCAGGTGCGGGCGATGGCCGACAGCGGCTATCGCGCACCGCACAAGGCGCTGTTCCCGGTGGCCGGCCGCAATGCCAAGGCGACGATCCGCGGCCAGCTGGTCAACATGCGCGACGGCGGCTTCGTCAGCGACCACGACCTGCACATCTCGATGTTGATCGCCGACGTGGTCTGCGGCGGTGATGTCGACGCCGGCTCGCGGGTCAACGAGGAATACCTGATGAGCCTCGAGCGCAAGCACTTCTGCGCGCTGCTCGAACATCCGAAGTCCCAGGAACGCATCATGGGCATGCTGCAGACCGGCAAACCCGTAAGGAACTGATCATGAGCACCAAGCAAGTTCAAGACGCCTACATCGTTGCCGCCACGCGCACGCCGATCGGCAAGTCGGGCCGCGGCTACTTCAAGAACACGCGGCCCGACGACCTGCTCGTCGCCGTCGTGCGCAGCGCATTGAAGCAGGCGCCGGGGCTCGACCCCAAGGCGATCGAAGACGCGATCATCGGCTGCTCGTTCCCGGAAGCCGAGCAAGGCATCAACATGGCACGGGCGGCGATGGTGATTGCCGGCCTGCCGCATTCGGTCGGCGGCGTGACGATCAACCGCTTCTGCGCCTCGGGCATCACCGCGATACAGATGGCGGCCGACCGCATCCGCGTCGGCGAGGCCGATGTGATGATCGCCGGCGGCGCCGAGAGCATGAGCATGGTGCCGATGGGCGGCAACAAGCCGAGCTTCAACCCCGAAATCTTCGCGCACGACGAAAACGTCGGCATCGCTTACGGCATGGGCCTGACCGCCGAGAAGGTGGCCGCGCAGTGGAAGGTCAGCCGCGAGAAGCAGGACGCGTTTGCGCTGGCCTCGCATCAGAAGGCGCTGGCGGCGATGGCGGCCGGCGAGTTCGACGCCGAGATGACGCCGATCGACATCGTCGAGCGCTTCCCGAATCTCGCCACCGGCGAAGTGAGCACGAAAACGCGCACCGTCAAGCTCGACGAAGGCGCGCGCGCCGACACGACGCTCGAAGCGCTGGCCAAACTGCGGCCGGTGTTCGCTGCCAAGGGCAGCGTCACCGCCGGCAACAGCTCGCAGACCAGTGACGGCGCCGGCGCCCTCATCCTGGCCAGCGAAAATGCCGTCAAGCAGTTCGATCTCAAGCCGCTGGCGCGCTTCGTCAGCTTTGCCGTGCGCGGCGTGCCGCCCGAGATCATGGGCATCGGACCGATCGAAGCGATCCCGGCAGCGCTGAAAAACGCCGGCCTCAAGCTCGACGACATCGGCTGGATCGAGTTGAACGAGGCTTTCGCCGCACAGGCGCTGGCGGTGATCGAGACCTGCGGGCTCGATCCGACGCGCGTCAACCCGATGGGCGGCGCCATTGCGCTCGGCCACCCGCTCGGTGCGACGGGCGCGATCCGCGCCGCCACCGTGATCCACGCCATGCAGCGCAAGAACCTGAAGTACGGCATGGTCACGATGTGCGTCGGCATGGGGCAGGGCGCTGCCGGCATCTTCGAGCGGCTGTGACGCCATGCGCCGCCGCACGCTGGTGATCGCTGCGTCGGCGGCGCCACTGGCTGCCTGCAACGCTGCCGAGGTCAAGACCCTGCCGACGGTGGCGGCTGCCATGTCGGCGATCGAAGGCCTGGCCAAGGGCTACAAGCACACCGGCGAATGGACGCTGGCGCAAATGCTCAACCACGCCGCACAAAGCATCGACTGCTCGATCGACGGTTTTCCGGAAATGAAGTCGGCGCTGTTCCGCAGCGCGATCGGCAGCGTCGCCTTTGCGGTGTTCCAGGCGCGCGGCAAGATGACCCACGCCCTGGCCGAGCCGCTACCGGGCGCCCCTGTGCTCGATGCGTCGGCGCCGCTGGAACCGGCGATCGCGCGCGCGCAGGCGGCGTTGCGCCGATTTGAAGCGCACACCGGCGCCCTGGCGCCGCACTTTGCCTATGGTGCACTCGACAAGGCGCAGTACACACGGGCGCATCTGCTGCATCTGGCCAACCACTGGGCCGAAGTCAAGCGCATCTGAGGAGCCGCTGTCGTGCAATCGATCGAACTCAAGGCGACTGACAGCGCGTCGGCCATTTCTAACGCTTCCGCGCCCGGTTCGAAAACACGGCTGAGAACCGGTGTCACCGGACTGTTCCAAGAACTCAATACCGGAGCTGTTGCATGAGCATCAAGAACGCGACGCTGAATGGCGTGGCCACCATCGAGATCGCACGTCCCGAGAAAAAGAACGCGCTCACCGTCGAGATGTACCAGGCGATGGCCGACGCGCTGAACGCCGCTGTCGAAGATCCCAAGGTGCGCGCCATCCTGATCACCGGCCAACCGGGCATCTTCACCAGCGGCAACGATCTGCAGGATTTCCTGAACCGGCCGCGGCCGAACAGCGACACGTCGCCGGTGTTCCAGTTCATGCAGGCCCTGGTCGCCTGCGACAAGCCGGTCGTGGCCGCGGTGACCGGCGCGGCCATCGGCATCGGCGTGACGATGCTGTTGCACTGCGACTTCGTCTATGTGTCCGATGAAGCGCGCCTGGCGATGCCCTTTGCCTCGCTGGGCCTGGTGCCCGAATTCGCGTCGAGCGTGCTGGTGCCGCGCCTGATGGGCGGCCGCCGCGCCGCCGAGAAGCTGCTGCTCGGCGACCCCTTCACGGCCGAGACGGCCGTCGAGTGCGGCATCGCCAATGCCGTGTTGCCAGCCAACGAGGTATTGCCGCATGCGCGCCGCATCGCCGAGCGTTTCAACGCCTTGCCGCCGGGCGCGGTGCGCGACGCCAAGCGGCTGGTGCGCGAGCCCGATCGTGCGGCGATCATCGAGGCCATCAAGCGCGAAGGCGCCGTCTTCGGCGCACGCCTGTCGAGCGCCGAAGCGCGCGAGGCGATGCAGGCCGTGCTCGAGAAGCGCAAACCCGACTTCTCGAAATTCTGAGTCGACCCGGGGTCACGATGGGTTTGTTGTCATGAGCCTTGCCGCCAAACTGCTGCTCTCGCCGCTGCTCGTCGCGCAGGCGCTGGCCACGCGCGCCCGCCTGCCACGTCTGCCCGAGGCCGCCGGCCCGCGCGAGGGCGAGGTCGGCCGCGGGCCGGTGTTGCGCCTGCTGATGATCGGCGACTCGTCGGCGGCCGGCGTCGGCGTGGCCGAGCAGTCCCGCGCCCTGGCCGGCTACCTTCCCAGCGCACTGGCTCGGCAGGCGTCGGTGCGCGTGCAGTGGCGGTTGTTCGCCCGATCCGGCCTCACCAGCGCGCAATGCCTCGAACAACTGCAGTCGAGCGCAGCGCTGCACGCCGATGTGGCCGTGGTCGTGCTCGGTGTCAACGACGTCGTCGACCAGGTGCCGTCGCAGCGCGCCGTTGCCGCGCGCGCATCGATCGCCAACCGCCTGCGCAATGCCCATGGCGTGGCCCATGTGGTGTTCGCGCCGCTGCCGCCGGTGCATCACTTCCCCGCGTTGCCGCAGCCCTTGCGCTGGATCGCGGGCCAGGATGCCAAGCGCCACGACGAGGCGGTGGCTGCCTGGGCACGCACGCGCAGCGATGTCAGCCATGTGGCGATCGACCTGCCGCTCAATCGCGAGGTCATGGCCAATGACGGCTTTCACCCCGGCGAGCCGGTCTATCGCATCTGCGGCATCGCGCTGGCCGAACACGTCGCGCAGCAGGTGTGGCCGTCGTTGCGCCGCTGAGCCGTCACGGCTTGCGCTGCAGCGCCGGCCAGGATGAACGGCGCGAAGCATTGTGGGGTCATGGCGAGATCCCGATCCACGGCGCGCCGTACTCAGGCTGCGGCATCGAAGGCCGCACGGATCCAGGCGACCAGCGCCTGATCGATCTCGGCTGCACTCGAGATGCGTACCGAGTACTGGCACATGCCACCCGGCGCCAACGACTTCAAGCGAGCATCGGCCGGTAGCGACTTGGCGTTCAGGCCGATCTCGATCTGATCTTTCGTTGCGGGGCCGACCATGGCGAACTGCTTCTTGCGGCGCAGGCTGAGGTAAGTCTTCTTCGGCGCGATCTCGAAGTCACCAAATGCCGCGATCTCTTTCATCACGGCCTCGTGCAGCGGGCGCAGTCCGGCCTTGGCGCCGGTGTAGATCGCGTCCAGCGGGTCGTCGCCGGCAACATCCGGCGGCCCAGCCTTGGCCATATGCGCCAGCGTGTTCGCGTCGCCATGACCGAGGCCGAACGTCTCCATCAGCATCGCCCGGACCTCGCCGTGTTTGGCCAGTCCGCTGTCGGCGATCACGGCCCGCAGTTCGGCAAGGGACTTGCCGGTCTTGGTTTCGATATTGCGCAGCTGGGTGGCCAGCGCGGCTTGGGGGTCGGCCATGTTGATCTCCTTTGGGTCTCACAGCGGCCAGTGTTCGGACTTCGTGCGCGCGGGCAGCACGAACTCGAGCAGGCCGAACATCGCATACATCAGCCGGGTGCCGAGCGCAGGTCGCCCGGACTCGCAGATCGCCTTGAGCGTGTTGACGATCATGTTGCCGCCCGAAGCCATGTCCTTGGCCGTCCGTGTGCCCGCCGTGACGCCGCTGACGCGCAGCGTCACCTGCACGCCGCCCGGCACTTCCTTCAACTCGTAGGACACCTGGCACACCGGGTCGTCGTACTGCGTGAAACGGTGCGTGTGCACGAAGCGGTGAGGTGGGTCGTGTTCGACCACCTCGCCCACCACCAGGGTGTGCTTGCCGCTGCCGGTGCGCATCTGCATCGCCGCGCCGGGTGCGAGGGCGCCGCGCGAATGCAGCCAGGCGTTGAAGATCGCGCCCTGGGCCTCGCCGCTCTTGGTCAATTCGCGCCAGACACGCTGAATCGGCGCATTGATGACGATGCGATACACCAGGTCCTGTGTGTTGGCGTCAGCCACGATCGCGTCCTTTCTTCCTCGGGGCGGGGAAGGGCACCACATGCGCGCCCTCGCTGTCGTACTTGAGCCGCGTCAGCCGCGCAGCCCAGTAGGCGCTGTACTCGCTCGTCCAGCGCTCGTGAATCCACTGAATCGGCGCGACGTTCAACCACAGCCTCTTGTCGCGGCCCTCGCGCTCGGCGATCACCAGCCCGGCCGCCTCGAGCGTGGTCAGATGCTTCATCACGGCGAAACGTGTCAGCTCGCCGTCGAAGTGTTCGCAGACGCGGTTGACGTTGCAACCGCCCTCGCGCTTCAGCACATCGAGGACGCGGCGGCGCGGCTCGGATGCCAGCGCGAAGAACACGGTGTCCAGAGTGTCGTCATCGAAGGTTCGTGCAGACATGTGACAATATAGTCACATGAATGGCAGCTTGTCAAGCTGCGAAAGGGGCGGCGAAGTGCCGCCGCTCTGGCAACAACGGAAGACAGCGGTTCCTGGCTTGTTGCGCCGCGCCAGTCAGCGCGTCGTGCAACGCGGCGTGCTCGTCAGTTGCTCTGCGACAGCGTGCGCGGCTTGCCGTCGTCGTCGATGGCGACATAGGTCAGGTTGGCTTCGGTGACCTTGACCACATGCAGGTTGGCCGGGTCGCGCTCGGCGTAGACCTCCACATGCACCGTCACCGAGGTCGTGCCGACACGCTCGACGCGCGCATAGAACGACAGCAGGTCGCCGACGCTCACCGGCTGCTTGAACAGGAACTGGTTGACGGCTACCGTGGCGATGCGGCCGCGCGCAATGCGCATCGGCAAGACGGCGCCGGCCAGGTCGACCTGCGCCATCAACCAGCCGCCGAAAATATCGCCGTTGCCGTTGGTGTCGGCCGGCAGGGGCATGACACGCATGACCAGCGCTGCGCCGTCGGGCAGCACGGGCGGGGCCATCATCGGTTGGGGCAGGTTCATAAGGGCTTGATTCTTCCACGACACTTGCACCATGCGCCGCTCGATTGCTGCTCCCCCCTTGCCAGCGCCGTCCACCTTGCCCGGCCAGCCGCCGCCGGCCGTCGGCTTTGCGCCGATCCGCAAACTGCTGCCCTATGTCTGGCAATGGCGCTGGCGCGTGCTGTTCGCGCTGGCCTGTCTGGTGGCGGCCAAGCTGGCCAATATCGGCGTGCCGCTGGTCTTGAAGGCGCTGGTCGATGCGCTCGACCTGAAGCCGGGCGACCCGCGTGCGCTGCTGGTCGTGCCAGTGGCGCTGATCCTGGCCTACGGCGCGCTGCGGGTCTCGGTGACGCTGTTCACCGAACTGCGCGAGTTTCTGTTCTACCCGGTGGCCGCGCGCGTGGCGCGCAAGGTGGCGCTGCAGACCTTCGAGCACCTGCTGGCGCTGTCGCTGCGCTTTCACCTCGAGCGCCAGACCGGCGGTGTCTCGCGCGACATGGAACGCGGCTCGCGCGCGATCCACTCGCTGCTCAACTACTTCATCTACAACATCCTGCCCACACTGGTCGAGATCAGCCTGGTCATCATGCTGCTGGCGGCCAAGTTCGACGGCTGGTTTGCCGGCATCACGCTGGCGGCGCTGGTGTCCTACATCGCCTACACGGTGACGGTGACCGAGTGGCGAACGCATTTCCGGCGCGCCATGAACGAGCAGGACAGCAAGGCCAACACGCGCGCGGTCGATGCGCTGATCAACTACGAGACCGTCAAGTACTTCAACAACGAGCGTTTCGAGGAGTCGCGCTACGACGAGAACCTGCAGCGCCTGGAGAAGGCCTCGATCAAGTCGCAGACCTCGCTGTCGGTGCTGAACCTCGGCCAGAGCCTGATCATCGCGGTCACGGTGACGTTGCTGGTCTGGCGTGCCACCGTCGGGGTCGTCGACGGCATGTTGACGCTCGGCGATCTCGTGCTCATCAACGCGTTGATGATCCAGCTCTACATCCCGCTGAACTTCCTGGGTGTGATCTACCGCGAGATCAAGCAGTGCAATGTCGACATGGAAAAGATGTTTGCGCTGCTCGGCCAGCACCGCGAGATTGCCGATGCACCCGAGGCCCGGCCGCTCCATGTGCCGCATGGCAGCGTGCGCTTCGACCGCGTGAGTTTTGCCTACAACGCCGACCGGCCGATCCTGCATGACGTGAGTTTCGAGATTCCCGCTGGCAAGACGGTGGCGGTGGTCGGGCCGTCGGGCGCCGGCAAGTCGACGCTGGCGCGGCTGCTCTACCGCTTCTACGATGTCAGCGGCGGCACCATCTCGATCGACCGCCAGGACATCCGCTCGGTGACGCAGAGCACGTTGCGGGCGTCGATCGGCATCGTGCCGCAGGACACGGTGTTGTTCAACGACACGGTGGAATACAACATTGCCTATGGCAGGCCCGGGGCCTCGCGTGACGACGTTGAAGGCGCGGCCAAGGCGGCACACATCCACAGCTTCATTTCGAGCACGCCGCAGGGCTACGACACGATGGTCGGCGAGCGCGGGCTCAAGCTCTCGGGCGGCGAAAAGCAGCGCGTGGCGATTGCGCGAACCTTGCTCAAGAACCCGCCGCTGCTGATCTTCGACGAGGCCACGTCGGCCCTCGACTCGGCCAACGAGCGCGCGATCCAGGCCGAGCTGCGCAGTGCGGCTCGCGGCAAGACGGCGCTGGTGATCGCGCATCGCCTGTCCACCGTCGTTGATGCGCATGAAATCGTCGTGCTCGAACAGGGCCGCGTCGTCGAACGAGGGTCGCACCCGGTGTTGTTGGCCCAGGGCGGGCGCTACGCTCGGATGTGGCAACTCCAACAGTCCGGCGCCGACTTTCCCTGAACCCACGATGGACACCAAATGGCTCGAGGACTTCGTGAGCCTCGCGCAGACACGCAGCTTCTCGCGCTCGGCACAGTTGCGGCATGTCACGCAGCCGGCGTTTTCGCGCCGCATCCAGGCCCTCGAAGCCTGGGCCGGCGTCGACCTGGTCGATCGCTCGATCTACCCGACGCGGCTCACACCCGCAGGTGACGCCTTCCTGGCGCAGGCGCAGGAGATGCTCGCCAGCCTGCAGGTCACGCGCAACCTGATGCATGCGCACCAGACGCGCAGCAGCGACATGCTCGACTTTGCGCTGCCTCACACGCTGGCCTTTGCGTTCTTCCCGCAGTGGCTGCTCGAGTTGCGGCGCACCTTCCCGCAATTGAAGACGCGGCTGATCGCGCTCAACGTGCACGATGCCGTGCTGCGCCTGACCGAAGGCCATTGCGATCTGCTGCTGGCCTATGACCATCCTTCGCAGCCGCTGCAACTCTCGCCAGAGCGCTACGAGATGCTGACGCTCGGCCAGGACACGCTGGCACCGTTTTCGCGCACCGACAGCGAGGGCCGGCCGATCTGGCGGCTTCCGGGTTCGGCGTCGAACAAGCTGCCGTTTCTGAGCTACGCCGCCGGCGCCTACATGGCGCGGCTGGTGGGGCACATCCTCAAGGCGGCGCCGCAGCCGGCACAGTTGAACCTCGTTTACGAGACCGACATGGCCGAGAGCCTGAAGGCGATGGCGCTCGAAGGCCATGGCCTGGCCTTCCTGCCGGCCAGTTCGGTGAAGAAGGATGTGCGCGCCAAGCGCCTGGCGCCGGCCGGTGCGACCGGCCCTGCCGGAGCATGGGCGCTGACGATGGAGGTTCGCATCGTTCGCGAGCGGCCGCCCTCGGGACGCAGCATCAAGCCCAGTGCCGCAGCCTTGTGGGAGCATCTGTCTCGCAGCGCGGATTGAGCGTGGACCGGGCGCTGGCGGCCCCGAACAACAGTCTGCTGGTGCAGTCGCATGCCGTTGTGGCATGGCCGCATTCCATCGCGGCCATGGTGTCGCCATGAGCGTGTCGCTACAGTCGCGCCATGCCGCATTCGTCGCCGATAGCGCTGGGGAACTACCGAACCGTAGGCGTTCTCGGCGGCATGGGTCCGCTGGCGACCGTGGATTTCCTGCACAAGGTGGTTCTGGCCACGCCGGCAACACGCGATCAGGATCACGTGCCGATGCTGGTGCGGTTCTGCCCGGAAGTTCCCGATCGCGTCGATGCCTTGCTGGCCGGTGGGCCGTCGCCGGAGTCGGCGCTCGTGGCTGCCGCGCAGGCGCTCGAGCGCGGCGGCGCCCTGTGTCTGGTCATGCCGTGCAACACCGCCCATGCCTGGTACGACGCCATCGCACGGGCCGTGTCCATTCCCGTCTTGCACATCGCCGACGCCGTGCTGGCGGAAGTTGCAGAGGCGCGCGCCAGCGATGCCGTGGGCCTGCTGGCGACGACGGGCACGCTGCGCAGCGGCATCTATCCCTCTCGCGGCGGGCCGGGTGTGCGCTGGCTGCTGTCCAGCGATATCGAGCAGGCGCAGTGGGTCAGCGCCGGCATACAGGCGATCAAGTCCAATCGACTGGACGAGGGCGAGCGGCTCTTGGGCCAGGCTGCCAGCGCGCTGGTGCAACGTGGCGCCAAGGCGGTTGTCATGGGTTGTACGGAGATACCGATCGTGCTGTCCGGCGTTGATATGGGTGTGCCACTGCTCGACTCGTCCTTGGCGCTGGCCCGCGCCTGTGTGGCATGGGCCAGCGCATCGTTGGCCGCGAGTCCGGACGCGGCACGGCTGCCTGGCGCGCCGCTGGCTTCGCCACGTTGGCAGGCCTCGACATCGCGTTGAGGCGCGGCCTACGGGCTTTCGAGACTGCGTCCGGGCGCCCTTCGGGCGCACAATTCTGCGAGCGAAGTGGCGCTCTATCCATTGTTTTTCACCCTTACTGAAAGTAGATCCATGACCCTCACTCACAAGATCCTGGGCGCGCTGGTGATTGCCGGCGCCGCTTCCGGCGCCATGGCACAGGGCACGCTGGAAAAGATCAAGGTCGGCCGGCACGATCACCATCGGCCACCGCGACGCCTCGATCCCGTTCGCCTATCTCGACGACAAGCAGCAGCCGATCGGCTACTCGATGGACCTGTGCGCCAAGATCGTCGACGCGGTCAAGGCCGAGCTCAAGATGCCCGACCTGAAGGTCGTCCTGCAGCCGGTCACGTCGGCCACGCGCATCCCGCTGCTGGCCAACGGCACGATCGACATGGAGTGCGGCTCGACGACCAACAACGTCGAGCGCCAGAAGCAGATCGCCTACACGATGACCAGCTTCGTCACCGCCAACCGCTTCGTCTCGAAGAAGGCCGACAACCTGAAGACGCTGGCCGACCTGAAGGGCAAGACCGTGGTCTCGACCTCGGGCACCACCAACATCAAGCAGATCACCGAGCTCAACGCCGACGAAGAACCTCGGCATGAACATCCTGGCCGCGAAGGACCACGCCGAGTCGTTCCTGATGGTCGACACCGGCCGCGCCGTCGGCGTTCGTGATGGACGACATCCTGCTCGCCGGTCTGGTTGCCAACCACAACAACCCGAGCCAGTGGCAGGTCTCCAGCGACGCGCTGTCGGTCGAGCCCTACGGCATCATGCTGCGCAAGGACGACCCGGCCTTCAAGAAGGTGGTCGACGGCGCCATGACAGCGCATGATGAAGAGCGGTGAGGTGGACAAGATCTACGCCAAGTGGTTCCACGAGCCCGATCCCGCCCAAGGGCATCAACCTGAACATCCCGATGAGCGACTCGCTGAAGAAGGTGCTCGCCAACCCGACCGACTCGCCCGACCCCGCGGTCTACAAGTAAGTGCGCTTGCCCCGCGACGACGGCTCCGGGCCTTGCCTGGGGCCGTTTGCATCAACCCAATGCTGGCGCCGCGCATGAACTACAACTGGAACTGGGGCATCTTCTGGGAACTGTCGCCTGACGCCAGCGGCACCTACCTGCAGACGCTGCTGTATGGCCTGGGCTGGACGCTGGCCACCGCGCCTGACGGCCTGGGTCTTCGCGCTGGTGCTCGGCGCCGTGGTCGGCACGGTGCGCACCACGCCGCTGCGTTGGGCGGTGCGGCTGGGCAACGGCTATGTCGAGCTGTTCCGCAACATCCCGCTGCTGGTGCAGATGTTCCTGTGGTTCTTCGTCGTGCCCGAGCTGCTGCCCAGGGACATGGGCATCTGGCTCAAGCAGCTGCCGAACGCCAGCTTCTGGCACCGCCGTCGTCGCGCTGGCCTTCTTCACCTCGGCGCGCGTGGCCGAGCAGGTGCGGCCGGTATCCAGTCGCTGCCGCGCGGACAGATGGCCGCCGGCACCGCGCTCGGCCTGACGCTGCCGCAGACCTACCGCTACGTGCTGCTGCCGATGGCCTTTCGCATCATCCTGCCGCCGCTGACCAGCGAGTTCCTCAACATCATCAAGAACAGCGCCGTGGCGCTGACCATCGGCCTGATGGAGCTGACCGCGCGCGCGCGCTCGATGCAGGAGTTCAGCTTCCAGGTCTTCGAGGCCTTCACCGCCGCGACGCTGATCTACCTGCTGGTCAACGGCGTCGTCGTGCTGGTGATGCAGGTCGTCGAGCGCTGGGTGGCGGTGCCGGGCTACATCGGCGGCAAGGCCAGGTAGCGCCCGGCATGTTCGAAAACTTCGACTTCGACGTCATCGCCCGCACCTGGCAGGTGCTGATCTTCCAGGGCCTGGCGTTCACGGCCCAGGTGACGCTGCTGGCCATGGTCGGCGGCATCATCCTGGGCACGCTGCTGGCGATGATGCGGCTGTCGTCGATCAAGCCGCTGTCTTGGGCCGGCGGCCGGCTACGTCAACGGCCTGCGCTCGATCCCGCTGGTGCTGGTCATCTTCTGGTTCTACTTCCTGGTGCCCTACATCGGCGCCTGGATCATCGGCTCGCCCCGGCCGATCCAGGTCGGCGCCTTCACCTCGGCGCTGGTCACCTTCATCCTGTTCGAGGCCTGCTACTACTGCGAGATCATGCGCGCGGGCATCCAGAGCATTCCGACGGGCCAGGCCAGTGCCGGCTATGCGCTGGGCATGAACTACTGGCAGGTGATGGGCCAGGTCGTGCTGCCGCAGGCCTTCCGCAACATGACGCCGGTGCTGCTGACGCAGACCATCGTGCTGTTCCAGGACGTGTCGCTGGTCTACATCATCTCGCTGCCCGACTTCGTCACCATCGCCAGCAAGATCGCGCAGCGCGACGGCCGGCTGATCGAGATGTATGTCTTCGTCGCCGTGGTCTACTTCGCCATCTGCCTGCTGCTGTCCTACTGGGTCAAGCGACTGCAGGCCCGCATCGCCATCGCGCGCTGAGAAACAAGGGAGTCGGTCCATGCCCATGATCGAAATGAAGAACATCAGCAAGTGGTACGGCACGCTTCCAGGTGCTGACCGACTGCAGCACCCATGTCGACAAGGGCGAAGTGGTGGTCGTCTGCGGGCCCTCGGGCTCGGGCAAGAGCACGCTGATCAAGACCGTCAACGCGCTCGAGCCGATTCAGAAGGGCGACATCGTGGTCGACGGCATCAACATCAGCGACCCCAAGACCGACCTGCCCAAGCTGCGCGCGCGGGTCGGCATGGTGTTCCAGAACTTCGAGCTGTTCCCGCACCTGTCGGTCACCGAGAACCTGACGCTGGCCCAGCTCAAGGTGCTCGGCCGCAGCCCGGACGAGGCGCAAGGCGCGCGGCCTGAAGATGCTCGACCGTGTCGGCCTGATGGACCACAAGGACAAGTTCCCCGGCCAACTGTCCGGCGGCCAGCAGCAGCGCGTGGCGATCGCGCGCGCACTGTCCATGGACCCGATCGTGATGCTGTTCGACGAGCCGACCTCGGCGCTCGACCCCGAAATGGTCGGCGAGGTGCTCGACGTCATGGTCAAGCTGGCCGAGGAGGGCATGACGATGATGGTCGTCACCCACGAGATGGGATTTGCCAAGAAGGTCAGCCACCGCGTGATCTTCATGGACGAGGGCAAGATCGTCGAAGACTGCAAGAAGGAAGATTTCTTCGGCGACCCGGCGGCGCGCTCACCGCGCGCGAAGGAATTTCTGTCGAAGATCCTGCAGCACTGACAACAGGCGCCGCCGCGGCGAGCCGCGCTACTTCTTGATCTCGAACTTGTGCACGCGCTCGGTGCCGACGCTGTCCGACTTGACCATGTAGTAGCCGTCGCTGGTTTCGAACACGAAGCGACACCACTCTTCGGTCGGCACGCCCTTCCATTCGATCAGGACGCAGTAACGGCCGTCGTCGGCAATCTGCCACTTGCCCAAGGCGGTGCTCGGACGCCCTTGTGAGCGGACCACGGCGCCGGCGCCTTGATTGTCTGACGATACGACGAATGATCCGCTGGCGTCGTTGGTCCAATAGTGTTGGCTGCCGCGAGCGCTGATGCGCGCCATCTTGGCGCCCGTCATCAGCTGCGTCACCTCGTCCTTCGACAACTTGCGCGGGCTCTTGCCCTCCAAGTCTCGCAGCACCAACTCCTGCGGCTGCGCAAAGGCCACCGTGGCCACGCCGCTCAACAGCGCACACTGCAGTGTCTTGCTCATCTTCCATCCTCCCTTTCTGCGATGGGATCGATGGTGCTGCTTGTGGCGCTGCGCCGCAATGGCGCAGCGGTCCCTCAGGCAAGGGGGTTCACGTCAGGTCGGCCTGACCTGCAGCTTGCGGAACTTGATCGTGCCGCGGCCCCATTGCAGCGCGATCGGACCGCTGGCAAGCTTGCCGTGTCGTCGATGCAGCGTGCGTCGTAGTGCAGAACGGTGCTGCCGACGGTGCAGACGAGGATCCTCTTGCCGTCCTTCTCGTCGACATGCATCGTGTACGCCGACGTTCCCGGCGGCGTCTTCAACTGCCAGGGGTTGTCCTTGGTGCGGTTCAGCTCAACGGCCATGGTGACTCTCCTTTCAATGAGCGGCAGCAGCGTACCCTTCTGGTTGTGAGCGCATGCGGCCGGCGACGAGGATCGTCAACAGGGGCATGACCTGACCTCGATCCAGTATTTGCAGATGCGCTCCTGCCAGAACGCCGACCAGGCCACGCTTTCCAGCACGCCACCGGCGCGCTCGATCGTCGCCCTCGATGCGGCGTTGCCTTCGCTGGTGTAGAGCAGCGCGCGCGCAATGCGAAACGGCGTGCTTCGCCGAGCGCCACTTCGAGCGCGAAGTGGCCATGGCCGCGACGCCGCTTCGACGGCGCGACGTCGTAGCCGATATGGCCGATGCTCTCGGCCAGGGCCGGCGTGTCGATGTGGTGGCGCAGCCGCGTCACGCCGACGATGTCACCACCGGGCTCGGCCAGCCAGCGGTGTGTGCAAGGCACGTGACCTGCCGCCAGTTCGCGGCCCGCCTCCGAGTCGAGCAGGGAATTCACGTAGCGGGCGAAGTCCTGGCGCGCCGGTGCATAGAACGCGCTGTTGTGCGGGTCGAGCGCCTCGAAGTCGTCGAGCATGGCGAGAAAGGCGCGCCGTCGATCGATGGACGGCGGCATGGCGATCGCGTTCATCGTCACCGCGCCTCATTCGCGCGGCACGTCGTCGAGCGAAAAGTACACCGGCTTGCCATGACGGCGTGTCATCGCCACCATCTCGTCGGCACCCGTCGACGCGCCACCGATGCGCAGGCAGGCATCGCATTTGGCCATTAGCCGCCGCGAGATCGGGTGGAAGATTTCATCGAATACAGCATCGCCGATTCCGGTCGAGCCCGCATGCTCGATCAGCGGCAGCGCGAACCACTCGCCCATCACCGGCAGGTGTCCGGCGCGGAAGAGGGCGAGCGAGGCGTCGGTCATCGCTTCGACGTTCCTGGCGATCAACACCGGGTCGTCGTCGGTGCCGGAGCGGTAGGGGCCGGCGACGAGGATCATCATCGGTGTCATGGGGTGACCACGGTCCATTGGGCCTGCCACATCACACCGCCACCGGCGCCTTGATCGCCGGATGCGGGTCATAGCCCTCGACCGCGAAGTCCTCGTACGCGTAGTCGAAGATCGACGCCGGCCGGCGCTTGATCACCAGCGTCGGATAGGGCCGCGGCTGCGCGCGACAGCTGCTGCGCCACCTGTTCGTGATGGTTGCTGTAGATGTGGCAGTCACCGCCGGTCCAGACGAAGTCGCCGACGCCGAGATCGCACTGCTGCGCCAGCATGTGCGTCAGCAGCGCGTAGCTGGCGATGTTGAACGGCACGCCGAGAAAGATGTCGGCGCTGCGCTGGTAGAGCTGGCAACTGAGCCTGTTGTCGGCAACGTAGAACTGGAAGAAGGCGTGGCAGGGCATCAACGCCATCTTCGGCAGGTCGGCGACGTTCCAGGCGCTGACGATGAGGCGGCGCGAATCGGGATTCGTCTTCAACTGCTCGACGACCTGCGCGATCTGGTCGATGTCGCCGCCCTCGGGTGTCGGCCAGGAGCGCCACTGCACGCCGTACACCGGGCCGAGGTCGCCGTCGGGCTGGGCCCACTCGTTCCAGATGGTCACGCCACGCTCCTGCAGCCACTTGGCATTGCCGTCGCCGCGCAGGAACCACAGCAGCTCGAGGATGATCGATCTTCAGGTGCACCTTCTTCGTCGTCACCAGCGGAAAACCGTCGCTGAGGTCGAAGCGCATCTGGTGGCCGAACACGCTTCGCGTGCCGGTGCCGGTGCGGTCGGCCTTGTCCACGCCGTGTTCGAACACGATGGCGCATGAAGTCTTCGTATTGAGAGCGTATCGGGCGGTCCTGCATGCGGCGATTATCCAATCGCTGCCGCCGGCTGCGTCGAGTCCAGGTCGAACTGCATCGCCGCCAGCCGGGCGTACAGCCCGCCGCGCGCCACCAGCTCGGCATGCGTGCCGGTCTCGACGATGCGCCCATGGTCGAGCACGACGATGCGGTCGGCGCGCTGCACGGTGGCCAGGCGGTGGGCGATGACGAGCGTGGTGCGCCCGCGCATCGCCGCTTCGAGCGCGGCCTGCACCATGCGCTCGCTTTCGGCGTCGAGCGCGCTGGTGGCTTCGTCGAGCAGCAGCAGCGGCGGGTTCTTCAGCATCGCGCGGGCGATGGCGATGCGCTGGCGCTGGCCGCCCGACAGGCGCACGCCGCGTTCGCCGAGGAAGGTCGTATAGCCCTCGGGCAGGGCTGTGATGAACTCGTGCGCAAAGGCGGCCTTGGCCGCGGCCATGCACCTCGTCGTCGCTGGCCTCGGGGCGGCCGTAGCGGATGTTCTCGAGCGCGCTGGTCGAGAAGACGACGCTGTCCTGCGGCACGATGCCGACGCGCGCGCGCAGACTCGGCCAGCGCAGACGTCGCGCACCGGCACGCCGTCGATGGTGACGCGTGCCGTGCTGCGCGTCGTAGAAGCGCAGCAGCAGTTGCAGCACGGTGCTCTTGCCGGCGCCGCTGGGACCGACCAGGGCCACGGTTTCGCCGGCGCTTGACGTCCAGGCTGACGTCGCGCAGCGACGCGTGCTGCGGGCGCGACGGGTAGTGGAAGACGACGTGACGCAAGCCCACCGACGAGCCGCCTTGCACCGCCGGCAAGGCGCGCGGCGTTGGCGGGTCGGCCACCGGCGAGCGCGAGGCCAGCAGTTCCATCAGGCGCTCGGTGGCGCCGGCGGCGCGCAGCAGGTCGCCATAGACCTCGGACAGCACGGCCACGCTGGAGACGAAGATCAGCACGTAGACGACGGTCTGGCCGAGATGGCCGGCGCGTGATGTCGCCGCGCGATCACCGCCTGCGTGCCCTGGTACAGGCCCCACAGCAGCGCGCCGAAGGTGGCGGTGATGATGAAGGCCACCAGCATCGAGCGCACGCGGGTGCGCTTGCGCGCCGTGTCGAAGGCCTGCTTCGGTGGCCACGGCAAAGCGCGCGGCCTCGCGCGCTCCTGGGTGTAGCTCTGCACCACCGGAATCGCGTTGAGCACCTCGGCGGCGATGGCGCTGGTGTCGGCCACGCGGTCCTGGCTGGCGCGCGACAGCTTGCGCACGCGGCGGCCGAAGTACAGGCTGGGCAGCACCACCAGCACCAGGATGCCGAGCACCTGGCGTCATCACATACGGGTTGGTGATGACCAGCATGCCGAGGGCGCCGATGCCCATCACCGTGTTGCGCAGGCCCATCGACAGGCTCGAGCCGACGACGGTCTGCACCAGCGTCGTGTCGGTGGTCAGGCGCGACAGCACCTCGCCGGTCTGCGTGCTCTCGAAGAACTCGGGGCTCTGCTCGACCACATGCGCATAGACGGCATTGCGCAGGTCGGCCGTCACGCGCTCGCCGAGCCAGCTCACCATGTAGAAGCGCGCCGCCGAGAACAGTCCCAGCGCCGCGCCGACGGCAAACAGGGCCAGGAAATGCCCGCGCAGCGCCAGCACGCGCGCGCCGGGATCGGCCGACAATCAGGCCGCTGTCGATCAGCGACTTCAGCGCCACCGGCAGCACCAGCGTGGTCGCCGCGGCCATCACCAGAAACAGCACGGCCAGGCCGATCTGCGGCCTTGTAGGGCCGCAGGAAAGGCAGTCAGGCCGGACAGCGAGCGCGGGCTGTCGGCTTTCTTGCGATCGTTGGATATCTTGTCTGCCACGGACGGCAGTCTATCGGCGAGCCTATTTCTGCGGTTTTGCGCTGTCGCGCTCGGCCGCGTCGGTAGGCAGCTTGCGCCCGCGTCGCCACAATGATTCGCGCAGCAGATACTCGACCTGGGCGTTGGCGCTGCGCAGCTCCTGTGCCGCCAGGCGCTCGATCTCGGCCCAGAGGTCCGGGTCGATGCGCAGCAGGAAACTCTTCTTGCCGGAACTGGCCATCAACCGCGACGCGCTTCGATGAAACTGCGCAGGCGCTGCGGCTCGGACGTGCCGAGCTGGATCGTGCGGCCGTCGCGCAGCTCAAGCTGCAGCACCGGCCCACCGATGTGCACGTTGTACAGGCGGCGCCGTCCGAGCCCCTTGATGCCCGAGCCCTGGATCGCGCGCGCCTTGGTGATTTCGATGCGCTCGATCTCGTCGATGCCAACGCTCCAGCGAGGCCAGCCGACGTAGCCGAAGCTCCAGTGCAGGCTCGTCCCGTGCAGCTCGATGACCAGTCGCCCGAGCCACAGCAGCAGCAGCAGCGGCACGAGCGTGCTCAGGCCCAGTGCGAGCGCCGCTGGCAGCGGCAACGGGGCCCACCACGCGGCGATGGCACTGGCTGCGGCGCTCGCGGGCAGCGTCAACCAGAGCACAACGAAGAGCTGCACGTGGCGGTACGACGGGTGCGGGGAAGACATCGCAGCCTGACCTCAGCCGTAGAGCGTCCCGGTGTTGACGATCGGCTGCGTGTCCTTGTCAGAGCACAGCACGACGAGCAGGTTGCTCACCATCGCCGCCTTGCGTTCATCGTCGAGAACCACGATCTGGCGTTCTGACAGGCCCTTCAATGCGTCTTCGACCATGCTCACCGCGCCATGCACGATCTTGCTGCGCGCGCTGACGATGGCCTCGGCCTGCTGGCGGCGCAGCATCACCTGGGCGATTTCCGGTGCATAGGCCAGGTGCGACAGCTTGGCGTCTTCGACCGTGACACCGGCGTCGTCGAAGCGTTGCTGCAATTCGTTCTTCAGCGCCCCGATCGCCGCCTCTCCCGAGCGCAGCGTGGTCTCACCGGGCGCGAGGTCCTCGCCATCGTCGTAGGCGAACTGCGTGGCCAGGTGGCGCAAGGCCGCCTCGGCCTGCACCTTGACGTAATGTTCATAGTCGTCAACGTCGAACACCGCGCGCGCCGTGTCATCGACTCGCCACACCACCACGGCACTGATCTCCACCGGATTGCCGCGCTTGTCGTTGACCTTCAGCGTCGGCGCATTGAGGTTGCGCGCACGCAGGCTGATCTTGCGCTTGGCATAGAACGGGTTGGCCCAGCGCAGGCCCTCGGTGCGGTCGGTGCCGGCGTACTTGCCGAACAGGGTCAGGATCGCCGCCTCGTTGGGCTGCAGCATGTACAGGCCGACGAGGATGAATGTGCCGGCCAGCGCCAGCAGTGCGCGCAAACCCAATCCCCAACCCCCGCCCGCGCCCGGCGCGAGGAGGAACGACACCACCGTGCCGGCGATCAGCAAGATGCCGACGGTGGCAGCCAAGTAGCCATCGATCGAACGCAGCTCGCGCTCCGACGTGCTGTTCCTCATGAAGCCCTCCCAGGAAATCAAAGTGATATCACTTTAGTAGCGGACATCGGTGACGTCAAGCCCTGGGTCCGCACTTGTGGCGTGTCCGGCGTAACGCCGGCACGGCGCTTCCCCCCACGCTCTGGCGTCCATCGCCAACCAAGGCTGTGAAGTCGCATGCGCTTGTGGTCGAATGCTTTCCGAGACACCCCTCACATACCGCATGGCCACTCGTTCACGTTCCTCCCGCCGCTGGCAGCGCCTGCGCCGCAGCGCGCTGCGCCAAGGGCCGGTGCGCGTGACCTGGGCCGTGGCGGCGGCGGCCGGGGTGCTGGCGGCGCTGTCGAGCCAGGGCGGCTTGTGGCTGGTTGGTGCAGCCCTCAATGGGCGCGTGGCACTGGTGGTGGTGATCGGCGCGGCGCTGCTCGTCGCTGCGGTGACCTGGCCCTTGATGCGCATGCTGCGTGATCTGGAGGCCGCGCGCATGCGGCTCGATGTGTTGGCCACGCGCGACGAACTCACCGGCATCTTCAACCGCCGCCAATTCCTGGTGCTGGCCGAGCGTGAGTGGGCGCGTTGCCGCCGCTACGACATGGGGGCGGCAATGGTGATGCTCGACGTCGACCATTTCAAGCGTGTCAACGATGTGCATGGCCACCTGGCGGGTGATCTGATGCTGCGCGAGATTGCGCGGGTGGCTGCCGAGACACTGCGCCACGCCGACTTCCTCGGCCGCTTCGGCGGCGAGGAGTTCATCGTCTTCCTGCCGCACACCGATACGCTCGGCGCGCTCGACGTGGCTGAACGCATCCGCGAGCGCGTGGCCCAGATCAAACTCGAATGGCGCGGCCAGCCGGTCCACACCACCGTCAGCCTCGGCGTGGCCACGCTCGGCATCGCGCACGACACGGTGGGCGCGCTGATCGCCGACGCCGACCGTGCCCTCTACATGGCCAAGGAGGCCGGCCGCAACTGCGTGCGCACGCCCGACGCCGTGGAAGCGTTCGACCTGTCGAACAGCATCGAGTTGCCGTGGGGGCAGATCAAGGACCACCCGCGGGGCAGCTGAGCGCTGGGCGCTATAGCCTCAGCGGCGCCGCGTAGCCGGTCATTTCCAGATAACCCCAGCCGACGCGCGCGCCGTCCGGCGCGCGTTTCAACGCCGACAGGCCTTCCCAATACACCAATCCGGTGCTGTTGCGGCCGTCGAGTTCCTGCGCGTCGAACAGCGCCTGGACTTCGAAGTCACCGGCGGGGCAGCGCAGGCGCCAGTGCACCGGATAGATGGCGCGCGTGGCCGCGCTGGTCCAGGTCTGCAGGGGTTCGAACTGCGCCTGGCCGTTGTCGAAGATGCGCAGCGTGCCGTCGCGCGTGCGGTGGCTGCCGCCGGACCAGATCGCGGCGCCGCGTGCATCGCGCAGTCGAAACGCCGTCAGGGCACCGCCATCGTCTAGATTGATGCCGACCCAGTCCCAGCCGACGGCGCCTTCGGGCATCAGCGATCCGCTCCACTCATGGTCGAGCCAGGCGCGGCCGACGACGGCCAGGTTTTCGGCGGTGCGTTCGCGTGCGGCCAGCGTCAGTTGGCCTTGCACGGCGAGCTGCGGTTGGCTGTAGTAGTGGCTCGCATTGTCGGGCTCGGGGTCCCTTGCGGCTGAAGTCCCTGTTCGCCTTGCAGCAGCAGCGGCTGCGTCGGCGTCAGCGACAGGTCGAAGGCAAAACCAGCGGCGTCGTCGGCCAGGCGGGCGTCGTAGCGATCGGCGCTGCGCACAAACTGCCAGGCGCCGATATGCACACGCGTGTCGGCTCGCGACGCGGCAGCGCGCAACGCTTGTTCATCGCCGTTCCAGCGCGCGATGCGCTCGGCATGGACGAGACGGCGCGCAGACACATCGCTCAGCGCGGCATGGGCAAACAGCAGCTGGCGCGCTGCAAAGCGGCTGTCGATCTGCTGCGCGACGCCGGTACGCGAGCGAAAAAATGTCAACTGGAAGCCCCAGGCCGGCGTGGCGTCGGCGGCGCCGACACGCTGCAGCCAGCCGGTCGCGTACCACCACTCGATCGCGAACTCGGGATGCGCACCGTGGTCGCGCGCAAAGACCAAGGTGCGCGGCACGACCTCCTCGGCCACCGTGCGCAGCGGCAGCGCGCCGGCAGCCAGTCCGGCCAGCAAGGCACGCCGCCGCGGGCTCACCAATCCTCCTTCACCGCGCCGACCACGTCGCGGCCTGCTGCCGCGCGCGCTGCCAGCGCCGCCGTCATGCTGCCGGCGACGAGCACACCGAGCAGCAAGGCGGCCACGCGCGGCCATGGCACCAGCAGGTCCATCGTCCAGTGAAAACTCTGCGGGTTGACCACGTGCACCAGCACCACGGCCACCGCCAGACCCAGGGCCAGGCCGATCAGCGCACCGGCGGCCGTCCACGTCAGACCCTCGGCCGCCACCAGAGTGACGATCTGCCGCCGTGTGAAGCCCAGGTGCGCGAGCAGGCCGAACTCGCGCCGCCGCGCCAGCGCCTGCGCCGAAAAGCTCGCGGCGATGCCGGCCAGTCCGATCGCAATGGCCACCACCTGCAGCCAGCGCGTGACGGCAAAGCTGCGATCGAAGATGGCGAGCGACAGCGCACGCAGTTGCGACGTCGACGCCATGTCGAACAAGGTCCGTTCGCCGCCGAGCTGTCGCAGCGCCTGCTGCACGTCGTCGACGCGCGCGCCCGGTGCGAGCCAGAGCGACAAGTCGTTCAGCCGCTCGTCGCCGGTGGCGCGGCGGTAGTCGGCGCTGTCGATGACGATGGCGCCGAACTGTCGCGCGTAGTCGCGCCAGACGCCGCGCACGACGACCCGCAGCGGCGGCTCGGCAATCGGCAGTGTGAGTTGTTGGCCGGGGTGTGCGTCGTACAGGCGCTGCATCGCTTCGCTGACAAAGATGCCCGGAACGCCCGGCGTTGCCGGCCGGGGCGGCTCGAGCAGCGGCAGCGACGCCGCCGGGTCGGCGAGCGGACGCGCGATCAGGACCACCGCCGGCTGATCGGCGCTCAGAGACAGCGGCCGCGTACGCGCTGCTTCGACACGCGCCACGCCGGGCAGGCGCTGTACCGCGGCGACGAAGCCCGGGTCGAGATAGGCCTGGTCCGCCGCAGCGCTCTGTGTCGCGCTGCGCAGGTACAGGTCGGCCGGCAACACCTGATCGAGCCAGCGCGCCACGCCGTCGCGAAAGCTCGCCACCATCACCGTCAGCGCAATCGCCAACGCCAGGCTCGCCACCACCCCGGCGACGGCGACCGCGGCGGCCTCGCGCTCGTGGTGCGCGCGTGAGAGAGCGAGCAACGGCAGGGCTGAATCAATGTGCGGCGCGCGCCTCAGCAGGGCGTCGATCAGCAGCGGCACGCAGGCCACGCCGCCGAGCAGCAGCAAGGCCACCGAGGCATACGCAGCCACCGGCAGACCGGCAATCGGCGGCGCCATGGCGAGCGCGGCGCCGGCGGCCAACAGCAGCGGCGCGCGCCATGCCGGCCCGCGCGCGAACGCAGCTCCGCCCAAGCCTTTGAGGGCCTGGGCCGGCGCCAGCGTGGCCGCCTGGCGTGCCGGCAGCCAGCCGCCGACCATCGTCGCGGCCACGCCGAGCAGCGCAAACACCAGCGCGCCCGGCCACGAAAACTGCAGTCGCGGTGCGATGCCGGGGAAGTAGCCGCCGCCGAGATCGCCCGCCAGCCAGAGCAGCGCACCCTGCGCGAGCGCGGTGCCCAAGGCGATGCCGAGCGCACTGCCGATCAGGCCGAGCAGCACGCACTCGGCGCGCACCAGGCGCGCGCGCTCGGCGGCCGACAAGCCGAGCACACCGAGCAGCGCCAGCGATGGAATGCGCTGCGCCACCGAGAGCGCCATGCACCGCGAAGACGAGGAACGCGCCGACGAACAGCGCCACCAGTGCCAGCACCGTCAGGTTGACGCGGTAGGCGCGCGAGACATTCGACACGCGCTGCTCGGCGTCGTCGGCGCGCGACAGGCGCCAGCCTGCGGCAGCGCTGGCAGCGACGCCGCATCGGCGCCGGCCGCCAGGCGCAGATCGATGCGCGTCAGCGCGTTGGCGAAGCCGAAGTGATGCTGCGCGCCGGCGATGTCGAGCACGGCCAGCGGCGCGCCGTCGGCCGCCACGCGGCCGGCCACTCGCAAGGCGATCGACGTTGAGCCCTGCTGCACGCGCAAGGTCTTGCCTTCGCCGGTGCCGAGGCGCCGCATCGCCGCCGGGTTGAGGAACAGGGCGTCGGGATCGACCAGTGCAGTGCGCGCCTCGCCGGCGGCCGGGCGCGGCATCAGCGCCGGCGCCACGGCGGCGATCTGGAGCGCATCGACGCCCAACAAGCGCAAGGCCACGCGACGGCCCTGGCTGTCGAGGCCGTAGCTGTCGATCTCGACCACCGGCACGGCGGCCGAGACGTCGCTGCGCAATGCCAGCACGTCGATCACCGCGTCGTCGCAGCCTTCGCGACGGGTGCAGACGAAGGCAGCGTCCGGCTCGCCCTGCACCGCGCGCACCGCGCCGGAAAACTCGGCGAGCGCCGAACGGTTGATCAGGTGCACCGACCAGGCCAGCGCCACGCCCAGCGCGACTGCCAGCACCGCCATCGCCTGCCGCCACGGGTGAGCGCGCCACTCGGGCCAAACGAGCTCACGCAGCAGTGCCGTCACGCGATGCCCGTGGCGGTGAGTCGAAGCACGCGGTCGGCGCGCGCCGCCGCCGCTGCCGAGTGCGTGGCCACCAGACACGCCGCACCCTCGGCACGCACTTGCGCGGCCAGCAGCTCGATGACGCGCTGGGCCGTGGCCGGGTCGAGGTTGCCGGTGGGCTCGTCGGCAAGAACGAGCGGCGGCGCGTGGACGAGTGCGCGCGCGATGGCCACGCGCTGCAACTGGCCACCGGAGAGCGTGCGCGGGGCGCGGTCGGCCAGGTCGGCGAGGCCGACGCTGCCGAGCAGCGCCGCGACGCGCGCCGCATCGGGCTTTTGCAGCAAAAGCAACGGCAGCGCAACGTTCTGGGCCACGCTCAGGTGCGGCAGCACATGAAAGGCCTGGAAGACGAAGCCCAGGTGCTGACGGCGCCAATGCGCCAGCGCGGTCTCGTCGTGCCAGGGCAGCGCCTGGCCGTGCAGACGAACCTCGCCGGCATCGGCCGCTTCGAGGCCGGCAATGCAATTGAGCAGCGTCGATTTGCCGACGCCCGACTCGCCGAGCACTGCCACCAGCTCACCGGGCGCGAGCGTGAAACTGACGTCGGCAAACACCGTGGTCGCGCCGAAGCGCTTGGCCAGGCCGCGGACCGAGAGCAGGCTCATCAAGCCGCCCCTTGTTCGCCTATGAGCCGCAAGGTCTGCGCCGTCACATCCGATGCATCGCAGGCCACGCGCAGCCGCTGCGGCATCGAGCGCAGCCAGGTCAGTTGGCGTTTGGCGAGTTGGCGCGTGGCCGCGATGCCGCGCTCGCGCACCGCATTGCGCAGTGCGCTGCCGGTCAGCCCGCCGTCGAGCGCCGTCCAGGCCTGGCGATAGCCGACGGCGCGCATCGCCGGCAGATCGGCATGCACGCCGGACTGCTCGCGCAGGCGCTGCACTTCTTCGAGCAGGCCGGCGTCGAGCATGGCGTCGAAGCGTTCGGCAATGCGTGCGTGCAGCCACGCCCGGTCATCGGGTTCGAGCGCAATCAGCGGCGGCGCATTGCCGCTCTTGCCCGCCTTGCTGCGTGTGTGAAAACTCGACAGCGCGCGGCCGCTCGTGCGCCAGACCTCGAGCGCGCGGCCGATGCGCTGCGCGTCGTTGGGCGCCAGCCGTGCTGCGGCCATCGGATCGACCAAGGCCAGTTCGGCATGCAGCGCCGGCCAGCCCCGCCGGGCCGCCTGCGATTCGATCTCTGCGCGCTGCGCGTCATCGGCTGCCGGCATCTCGTCGAGACCCTCGAGCAGGGCCTTGAAGTACAGCATCGTGCCGCCGACCAGCAGCGGCCGCTTGCCGCGGCCGACGATCTCGACACAGACGCGCCGCGCATCGGCCACGAACAGCGCCGCAGAGTAGGGCGCACCGACATCGCGGATATCGATCAGGTGGTGCGGCACCGCAGCGCGGTCGGCCACGCTCGGCTTGGCGGTGCCGATGTCCATGCCACGATAGACCAGCGCCGAATCGACACTGACGATTTCCACCGGCCAGCGCTCGGCGATCGCCATCGCCAGTGCGCTCTTGCCTGCAGCTGTGGGGCCCGCAATGCAAATCGGCTGCATCAATGGACTATGGCACCACCGCGCCGCGCGCCGGCTCGCCGTGCCAGCGCACCAGCGTCCAGGCCACGGTGGCGGTGACGCAGGCGGCCAGGCCCAGGCCGATGCCGATGGCGCGCAGCGTGCCGTCCATCGCCCAGCCGAGCCACAGGCCGACGGCAAACGCGACCAGGGCGAGCGCGCAGCCGGCGAGCGCCGAGGCCACGCCGGCCATCTGCGGAAACGGGCCGACGGCGCCGGCCTGTCCGCACGGCTGGTGAATGCCGTGGCCGAAGGTGTAGAGCGAGTGCACGAGCAGCACGGCAGGCAGCGGCGGCGACGGCAGGAACGCGCACACCGCCATGCCCAATCCGCCGGCCAGCGTGAAGAAAGCGCCGCGTCCCACCGTGCCGGCCAGGCCGTACGAGGGCAGCCAGCGGCGGCAGACAAAGGTGCCCGTCAGGTACACCATCGAGCCCCAGGCCATCGCCATGCCGTACTGCGCGCTGGTGAGGCCCAGCACGCCGATGTAGGCGTACGACGAGGCCGACAGCAGGATGAACAGACCGGCGTAGGTGCTGGCGACGAGCGAGGCCCAGGCGCGAAACATGGGGTTCGACAGCACGATGCCAGCGTTGCGGATCAACGATCGGCCGTGCAGCGCCTTGGCGTCGCGCGCGGCCAGCGTTTCGGGCATGCGCCAGGCGACGAACAACCAGGCCACGCCGGCGCAAGTTCCCACCGCGGCCAGGCAGGCCGCGCCAGCCCAGGGAGCCGGCGAGCAGGCCGCCGACGATCGGCGAGGCAATCGCCATCGCGCCGAGGCCGGACAGTGCCAGCGACATCACATGCGCACCCTGATGCGGCTCGTAGAGGTCACGCACCATCGCGCGCGCACACACGACCGCGGCGGCGAGCATGGCGCCCTGCAACATGCGCCAGACGATCAGCCAGGCCATGCTCGAGGCCAGCGCGGCGCCGAGGCTGGCGGCGACCATCAACGCCAGCGACACCAGCAGTACGGGCCGGCGGCCGAAGCGGTCGGCCACCGGGCCCCAGACGAGTTGCATCAGGCCGAAGGCCAGGATCAGCGCCGACATCGTCATCTGCATCGCCGACAGTGGTGCGGCGAATTCGCGCGCGATCAGCGGCAGCGCGGGCAGGTACAGATCGGTCATCACCGGCTGCAGGCCCAGCAGCAGCGCCAGCAGCGTCGCCGCCTGCAGAACGCTCAGCACGGGCGGCGGCGCCAATACCGCGCCGGTTGTGGGTTGCATGGGGTGATTCAGAAGGACTCGTCGGATCGCAGATAGCGCCATTGGCCGAGCGGCAATTTGCCGAGCACGACGCTGCCGATGCGCACCCGCTTCAGGCCGGTGACTTCGAGCCCGACCTGCTCGCACATGCGGCGGACCTGGCGCTTCCTGCCTTCGCGCAGCACGAAACGCAACTGGTCTTCGTTGGCCCAGCTGATCTTGGCCGGCTTGAGCGCTTTGCCATCGAGCATCAGGCCATGCTGCAGCTGCGCCAGGCCTTCGGCCGGCAGCGGCCCGGGCTGCGTGCGGCGCACGCGCACGAGGTACTCCTTTTCGATCGGCGAGTCCTCGCCGATCAAGGTGCGCGCGACACGGCCGTCCTGCGTCAGCACGAGCAGGCCGGTCGAATCGATGTCGAGCCGGCCGGCCGGCGCGAGGCCGCGCAGCATGCCGGTGGGCCCGTGCGCGTGGTCCTCGCTCCAGCGGTTCTCGCGCTTGACCAACACCACCGCCGGCTCGTAGCCGTCTTCGGCCTGGCCGCTGACATAGCCGATCGGCTTGTGCAGCAGCACGGTCATGCGCTGCAATTGCTCGCGCCGCGCGCGCGGATCGATCTCGATGCGCACATCATCGCCAACGCGCAGGCCAAGCACTGCCAGCTTGCCGTTGACGCGCACCCAGCCGGCCTCGATCCACTCGTCGGCTTCGCGCCGCGACGCGATGCCGAGCGCGGCCATGCGTTTGGACAGGCGTTCGCCTTCTGGCAGTCCACTCACTGCGAAGCCACCGTCATCCCGAACAGCTCTGCCACGGCATGTCGGTACAGCCCCTGACCCACCGCATTGGTGTTGTGGTGCGTGCCGCCCTCGACGAGCACGAAGCGCTTGGGTGCGTTGGCGCGCTCGTAGAGCGCGCGGCCGAGTTCGGGCTTGATCAGGTTGTCATTGGCGCCATGCACCACCAGCAGCGGCGCCTTGAGCTTGTCCAGTCGCGAGGCGGCATCGAAGCGCTGCGTGATGAAAGGGGCCAGCGGCAGCCAGCCCCATTTCATCGTCGAAAAGACATCGGGGATCGAGGTGAAGCCGCCTTCGACGATGACGCCGGCAGCGTCGTCGACTTCGCTGGCCAGGCGCACGGCGATCGCGCCGCCGAGCGAGTGACCGAAGACGAAGCGCTTGGCTCGCGGCTGCTGCCGCGCCAGCCATTGCCAGGCGGCCATGGCGTCTTCGTCGGCCAGGTCTTCGGACGGCAGCGCCTTGGTGCTCTGGCCAAACCCGCGGTAATCGATGCCGAGCACCGAAAAACCGAGTTCGTGCATGCGCTGCATGCGGTGCGCCGACGAGCGCACGTCCCAGCGCGCGCCGTGCAGGTAGAGCAGACCGGCGCATCGGCATTGGGCTGCGACATCCACAACGCATGCAGCTTGATCGGCGCCTGCTCCTGGTCGGACGTGAACTCGATCCAGACATCCTGCATGCCCTCGGCCGCCTGTGCGCCGCGCCACCAGGTGCGGTCGCTGGGCTGGAAGATCCACTTGCGCTGCTGCGCATCGAGCGTGGCGCAGCCGGCCAGGCCACCGAAAGCCAGCACGCCGGCCAGGATCCAGCGGGTCATCGCACGGGCATTCATCATCGTCCTCTCATGAACAGCGAGTCGAGTTCGCGCCAGCGTGATCTGGCGCCAGGTCGGTCGGCCGTGGTTGCACTGGTCGCTGCGTTCGGTGGCTTCCATGTCGCGCAGCAGGGCGTTCATCTCGCTCGAGCGCAAGGCGGCGGTTGGCGCGCACCGCGGCGTGGCAGGCCATCGTCGGCCAGCAGTTCGTCGCGCGCGCGCTCGACGACATGGCTGGCGTCGTGCTGCGCCAGGTCGGCGAGCACCGAGCGCGCCAGCGCGACCGGATCGGCGTCGGCCAGCGCCGCCGGGCGCGAGCGCACGGCCAGGGTGTGCGACGACAGCGGCGCCACGTCGAGGCCGAGTGCGTGCAGTGTCGCGGCGTGTTCTTCGGCCGCGGCGTGTCTCGGCCAGCGTCGCCGCGAACGTGGCCGGGATCAGCAGCGGCTGCGCCTCCAGGTTTGCATTGCCGAGCTGGCGTTTCAGCGCTCGTAGACGATGCGTTCGTGGGCGGCGTGCATGTCGACGATGACCAGGCCCTGCGCGTTTTCGGCCAGGATGTAGACGCCGCCGAGCTGGGCCAGCGCGCGGCCGAGCGGCCAGTCTTCGCCGGCTGGGCGTCCTGCGTCGGCGCCGGCATCGCGTTGACATACAGCCGGCGGCGTGCGCTTCGCGTGCAAACAGCGCCGCCGCCGTTTGCAGCGACAGGCCGGGTTGCGACCGGGCGCGTCGCAGGGCGTGCAGGACGGTGCATGTCTTGCGCAAGGCACTCGGCGCCTCGATGACGCCGCTGCTCGTCGCCGCCGCGCGCGGCGCCGCCAGCGCCGTCTGCACCGCGTGCCGCACCGCCTCGTGGACTTCGCGCGCATCGCGAAAGCGCACCTCGATCTTGGTCGGGTGCACGTTGACATCGACGCGCTCGGGGTCGATGCTCGATGAACAGCACGTAGACCGGCTGGCGCGTGCCATGCAGCACGTCCTCGAAGGCGCTGCGCACGCCATGGGCGACGCTGCGATCGCGCACGTAGCGGCCGTTGACGTAGACGTACTGCTGGTCGGCGCGGGCGCGCGCGGCGTCGGGCGTGCCGACGCGACCGCTGAGCCGACAGCGGTCCGGCGCCGCGCTTGCAGCGCCAGGCTGGCGGCCATGAACTCGGCGCCCATCACGTCGGCCAGGCGCGCGTCACGGCTGGCGGCGGCGCGCCACTGTGCCACCAGGCGGCCGTCGTGCCAGACCGCGAAGCGACACGTCCGGCCGCGCCAGCGCATGGCGGCGCACCGCCTCGACGCAATGCGCCAGCTCGGTGGCGTCGGTCTTGAGGAACTTGCGCCGCGCCGGCGTGGCGAAGAACAGCTCGCGCACCTCGACGGTGGTGCCCGACCGCGCGTGCGACCGGGCCGAGTCTCGCCGCTGCGGGCGTCCAGGCGCACGGCGTGCGTCGCGTCGGCCGTGCGGCTGGCCAGCGTCAGCTCGGCGATCGAGGCGATGGCGGCCAGCGCCTCGCCGCGAAAACCCATCGTCGCCGACGCGCTCGAGATCGGCCAGCGAGGCGATCTTGCTGGTGGCATGGCGGCGCAGCGCCAGCGCCAGTTCGTCGCGCGGGATGCCGGCGCCGTCGTCCTCGACCACGATCTGGCGCACGCCGCCGGCGATCAGCTTGACGCTGATCTGCGCGGCACCGGCGTCGAGCGCGTTGTCGACCAGTTCGCGCACCACCGAGGCCGGCCGCTCGACCACCTCGCCGGCGGCGATCTGGCTGACGAGCTCGTCGGGCAGTTCGCGGATCGGGCGGCGCGGCGGGACGGCTGGCCAGTCGACGGTCGGAGTTCGGCGGCAGGGCATGTCGCAGTGAAGCGACGGGCATCTTCGCAGGGCCCGGATAATCCGCGCCCATGACACGGATGCTCTGGCCTTCCTGATCGACTTCATCCTGCACGTCGACGTGCACCTGCGGGACTTCGTGCGTGGCCTACGGCGCCTGGGTCTATGCGCTGCTGTTTCTCGATCATCTTCGTCGAGACCGGCCTGGTCGTGATGCCCTTCCTGCCCGGCGACTCGCTGCTGTTCGTCGTCGGCGCGCTGTGCGGCGCGGGGCTGATGAGCCTGCCGCTGTCGATGGTGCTGCTGATGGTGGCGGCCATCGCTCGGCGACCAGGTCAACTACAGCATCGGCCGCTACGTCGGTCCCAAGGTCTTCCAGTGGGAGCAAAGCCGCTTCTTCAACAAGCGCCGCCTTCGAGCAGGCGCATGCGTTCTACGAGAAATACGGCGGCATCACGATCATCCTGGCGCGCTTCATGCCGTTCATCCGCACCTTCGCGCCCTTCGTGGCCGGCGTGGCGGCAGATGACGCCGCAGGCAAGTTCACCTCTACAACGTCATCGGCGCTGTGCTCTGGGTGGTGGGCCTGACGACGGCCGGGCTACCTGTTCGGCAACCTGCCCTGGGTGCAAGCAACACCTGGACAAGATCATCTGGGCCTTGATCATCGTGCCCGGCCTGATTGCCATCTACGGCGGCTGGAAAGCCCGGCGCAACGCCGCCCGCGAGGCGGTCAAGGTCAGCGGTTCAGCGTAAGGCTTGCGTTTGCTGCACTGCCATAGAATCGTTTGGCTTACCAGCGCTCACGGCACGGAACCCCAAAAAGACATGCCAGACACCACCGCCACGACAAAACCGCGCCCCGTCTTTCGCAACATCCATGTCACGGACATCCTGAGTTACCGGCTGCCGCCGGCGGGCATGGTCTCGATCGGCCACCGCATCAGCGGCGTGATGATGTTCCTCCTGCTGCCGTTCGTGATCTGGTTGTTCGACGTCAGCCTGACCTCGGCAGTGAGCTACGAGCGCTTCACCAGCGCCTATGCAGCGGGTGCGTGGATCTTCCCGGCGTGGTTCGTCAAGCTGGTCACGCTGGCGCTGATCTGGGCCTACCTGATGCACTTTTTCGCCGGCCTGCGCCACCTCTGGATGGACGCCACACACGCGGTGACCAAGGAGTTCGGCCACATCTCGGCGCTGGTCACCCTGGGCATCAGTGTCGTGTTGACGCTGGTGCTCGGCTTCAAGCTGTTCTTCTAGCCATGGCGGACATCAAGAACTTCGGATCCAAGCGCCTGGTCGTCGGCGCGCACTATGGTTTTCGCGACTGGCTGAGCCAGCGCGTCACCGCGGCGCTGATGGCCTTGTTCACGCTGGTGTTGATCGTCCAGGTGCTGCTCGGCGGCGCGCTCGGCTACCTGCGCTGGTCGCAGATCTTTGCGGCGCAATGGATGAAGGTGCTGACTTTCATCGTCATCATCAGCCTGGCCTACCACGCCTGGGTCGGCATGCGCGACGTCTGGATGGACTACATCAAGCCGGTGGGCATTCGCCTGGCGCTGCAGGTGTTCACGCTGGCCTGGCTGGTCGGCTGCTGCGGCTGGGCGGTGCAAGTGTTGTGGAGACTTTGAGACGATGGCCGCGCTTGCAAAGAGAAAATTCGATGTCGTCATCGTCGGCGCCGGTGGCTCCGGCATGCAGGCCTCGCTGCGCCTGGCGCAGGCCGGGCTCAACGTGGCCTGCCTGAGCAAGGTCTTCCCGACCCGGTCGCACACAGTAGCCGCGCAGGGCGGCATCGGCGCCTCGCTCGGCAACATGAGCGAAGACAACTGGCACTACCACTTCTTCGACACCATCAAGGGCTCCGACTGGCTCGGTGACCAGGACGCCATCGAATACATGTGCCGCGAGGCGCCAAAGGTCGTCTACGAACTCGAGCACATGGGCATGCCGTTCGACCGCAACCCGGACGGCACCATCTACCAGCGCCCTTTTGGCGGCCACACCGCCAACTACGGCGAAAAGCCGGTGCAGCGCGCCTGCGCCGCGGCCGACCGCACCGGCCACGCCATGCTGCACACGCTGTACCAGCAGAACGTGAAGGCGCGCACCACGTTCTTCGTCGAGTGGCTGGCGCTCGACCTGATCCGCGATGCCGACGGCGACGTGCTCGGCGTCATCGCCCTCGAGATGGAAACCGGCGAGGTCCACATCCTCGAAGCCAAGGTGACCTTGTTGGCCACCGGCGGCGCAGGGCGCATCTATGCGGCCAGCACCAACGCCTTCATCAACACCGGCGACGGCCTGGGCATGGCGGCGCGCGCCGGCCTGCCGCTCGAAGACATGGAGTTCTGGCAGTTCCATCCGACGGGGGTCTACAACGCCGGCGTGCTGCTGACCGAAGGCTGCCGCGGCGAGGGTGCGATCCTGCGCAACGTCGATGGCGAGCGCTTCATGGAACGCTACGCACCGGCCTACAAGGATCTCGCGCCGCGCGATTTCGTTTCGCGCTGCATGGACCAGGAGATCAAGGAAGGGCGCGGCTGCGGTCCGAACAAGGACTACATCAACCTCGACATGACCCACATCGGCACCGAGGACATCATGAAGCGCCTGCCGAGCGTGTTCGAGATCGGCCACAACTTCGCCAACGTCGACATCACCAAGGAGCCGATTCCCGTCGTGCCGACGATCCACTACCAGATGGGCGGCATTCCGACCAACATCCATGGCCAGGTCGTGGCGCCGGCCAAGGGCGACGGCAACACCGTCGTCAATGGCCTGTATGCCGTCGGCGAGTGCGCCTGCGTCAGCGTGCATGGCGCCAACCGGCTGGGCACCAACTCGCTGCTCGACCTGCTGGTCTTCGGCCGCGCGGCGGGACTGCACATCGCAGATGCGGTGAAGAAGGAGCCCAAGGCCCACAAGCCGCTGCCGGCCGATGCCGCCGACAAGGCGCTGGCGCGCGTCTCGCGGCTGGACAACACCGTGTCCGGCGAGTATGCGCAGGACGTGGCCAATGACATCCGGGCCTCGATGCAGCAGCACGCCGGGGTCTTCCGCACGCAGGTCAGCATGGATGAGGGCGTGGTCAAGATCGCCGCGCTGGCCGAGCGCGTGAAGAACATCCGGTTGAAGGACAAGAGCAAGGTCTTCAACACCGCGCGCATCGAGGCGCTCGAGGTGGAAAACCTGATCGAAGCGGCCAGTGCGACCATGGTCTCGGCGGCGGCGCGCAAGGAGAGCCGCGGCGCGCACAGCGTCGACGATTACGGCGACAGTGCCGAGCACCCGAACGGCCGCAACGACAAGCAGTGGATGAAGCACACCCTCTGGTACAGCGAAGGCAACCGCCTCGACTACAAGGCGGTGAAGCTGAAACCACTGACAGCCGATTCGATTCCGCCCAAGGTTCGCAGCTTCTGATCACCATGGCATCACGCACCTTCAACATCTACCGCTACGACCCCGACACCGACGCCAAGCCGCGCATGCAGAGCATCGACGTCGATCTCGACGGTTCGGAGCGCATGTTGCTCGACGTGTTGATGAAGTTGAAGGCCATCGACCCGTCGATCACGTTTCGCCGCTCCTGCCGCGAAGGCGTCTGTGGCTCGGATGCGATGAACATCAACGGCAAGAACGGCCTGGCCTGCCTGACCAACATGCGCACGCTGCCCGATGTGGTGACCTTGAAGCCCCTGCCGGGCCTGCCGGTGGTCCGCGACCTGATCGTCGACATGACGCAGTTCTTCAAGCAGTACCACTCGATCAAGCCCTACCTGGTCAACGACAACACGCCGCCCGAGAAGGAACGCCTGCAGTCGCCGGAGGAGCGCGACGAGTTGAACGGGCTGTACGAGTGCATCCTCTGCGCGAGCTGCTCGACCAGTTGCCCGAGCTTCTGGTGGAACCCGGACAAGTTCGTCGGGCCGGCCGGCTTGCTGCAGGCCTACCGTTTCATCGCCGACAGCCGCGACGAGGCCACCGCCGAGCGCCTGGACAACCTCGAAGATCCGTACCGGCTGTTCCGTTGCCACACGATCATGAACTGCGTCGATGTCTGCCCGAAGGGCCTCAATCCGACCAAGGCAATCGGCAAGATCAAGGAGCTGATGGTGCGTCGCGCCGTCTGACTGCGCAGATGCTCGGCAGCGCTGAACTCAACCGGCTCAAGTGGCGCTGCCGGCGCGGCATGCTCGAGAACGACCTGTTCATCGAGCGCTTCTTCGCCCGCCACGAAGCCACACTGACCGTCAGCCAGGCGCAAGGCCTTCAGCGTCTGATGGACCTGGCCGACAACGATTTGCTCGACCTGCTGCTGGCGCGCCGCGAGCCGGCGGATGCGCTCCAATGCGCCGATGTGATTGAAGTCCTGGCGATGATGCGCACGCCACCGAAGTCCGTAGAAAGGCAATGACCATGATGACTCCTTCCGACCACAAGGCGACCCTGACGTTCTCCGACGGTTCTCCCGAAATGGAGCTGCCGATCTACAAAGGCAGCATCGGCCCCGATGTGATCGACATCCGCAAGCTGTACGCGCAGACCGGCAAGTTCACCTATGACCCGGGGTTTCTGTCCACAGCGGCCTGCAACTCGAGCATCACCTACATCGACGGCGACAAGGGCGAGCTGCTGTATCGCGGCTACCCGATCGAACAGTTGGCCGAGAGCTGCGACTTCATGGACGTGTGCTACCTGCTGCTGTACGGCGAGCTGCCGAATTCGCAGCAGCAGCAGGAGTTCGACCGTCTGGTGACCGTGCACACGATGGTCAACGAGCAGATGCAGTTCTTCCTGCGCGGCTTCCGCCGCGACGCACACCCGATGGCGGTGATGACTGGCCTGGTCGGCGGCATGTCGGCCTTCTATCACGACAGCACCGACATCAACAATCCGCGCCATCGCGAGATCTCGGCCATCCGCCTGATTGCCAAGATGCCGACGATGGTGGCCATGGCCTACAAGTACGGCCTCGGCCAGCCCTACATCTACCCGCAGAACAAGCTGTCCTACTCGGCCAACTTCATGCGCATGATGTTCGGCACGCCATGTGAGGAATACGTGCCCAACGACGTGCTGGTGCGCGCCATCGACCGCATCTTCATCCTGCACGCCGACCATGAGCAGAACGCCTCCACCTCCACCGTGCGCCTGTGCGGCAGCTCGGGGACCAACCCGTTTGCGGCCGTCGCTGCTGGCGTGGCCTGCCTGTGGGGTCCGGCGCATGGCGGCGCCAACGAAGCGGCGTTGACCATGCTCGAAGACATCCAGAAGGAAGGTGGTGTCGAGCGCGTCGGCGAGTTCATCAAGAAGGTCAAGGACAAGAACTCCAACGTCAAGCTGATGGGCTTCGGCCATCGCGTCTACAAGAACTACGACCCGCGCGCCAAGCTGATGCGCGAAACCTGCCATGAGGTGCTCGAGGCGCTCGGCCTGGAGAACGACCCCTTGTTCAAGCTGGCCATGGCGCTCGAGAAGATCGCGCTCGAAGACGAGTATTTCGTTGCACGCAAGCTCTATCCGAACGTGGACTTCTATTCCGGCATCGTGCAGCGCGCCATCGGCATCCCGGTGAGCCTGTTCACGGCGATCTTCGCGCTGGCGCGCACGGTCGGCTGGATTGCCCAGTTGAACGAAATGATCGGCGACCCCGAGTACAAGATCGGCCGCCCGCGCCAGCTGTTTGTCGGATCGCAGCGCCGAGACGTCAAGCCGATCGAGAACCGTTGATCGGGTTTGGCGGAGCGACGGGCCGCCGACGGCGGCCCTTTTTCGTGTCAGGTTGCATCCGTTGGTGGCCCGGCGGCGTAAGGGTGGAGATCCACGAACGACCGAGCAGCCGTGTACGCCGCGGCGCTGCCCGAGCTTGCTGCGTAGATGCCCGCAAGCGTGAAACTGCCCGGCCCTGCACAATCGAGCCCGCCTTGCCATGATCGAATCGAACCTGACCTCTGCCAGCCGTCCGCGCTTGGGCCTGCTGTTCGACTACGACTGGGATGCGCTCGCGCATCGGGCGCTGGGCCGGCACTTTCACTACGACCGCGCAGGCTTCGACCTGTTCTCGTTTCCGAGCAATGCGCGCCTGATCAATTTCGACCTCGAATCCTTCAGCGCGCGGCAAGCGCGGCGGGCCCGGCAGCGCGGCTGGGCCGGCGTGGTCTCGCACCATGAGCAGTTCGGCGCCTTGGCGGCCGCCCTGGTGGCCGAGTCGGCGGGCCTGCCCGGGACGACGCCCGAAGCAGTGATCGCCTGCCAGCACAAGCTGCATGCACGCCGCGTGCTGCAGCAGGTCTGCCCCGAGGCCAATCTGGCCTTTCGCGAACTCGATGCGCAATACGGCAGCGCGATTCCGCCCGGCCTGGCCTACCCGAGCTATGTCAAGCCGGTGAAGGCGGCCTTTTCGGTGCTCGCGCGTCCGGTGCGCCACGAGCGCGAACTGCATGGGCACACGCGCTTCGGCAAGCGCGAGCTGTGGGTGATCCGCCGATTGGTCGAGCCCTTCGAGCGCATCGCCCGCCAGCGTCTGCCCGGCGCCGGCACGGCGCACCGCATGCTGCTCGAAGAACCGGTGCGCGCGCCGCAGTACAACCTCGACGGCTACATGTTCAATGGCCAATTGCAGGTGCTGGGCATCGTCGATGCCGTCATGTACCCGGGCACCCAGGCCTTCATGCGCTGGGACATGCCGTCGCGCCTGCCCGCTGAAGTGGCCGAGCGTGCTGCCGGCGTGGCGCGAAAGTTCCTGCAGGCCGTGGGCTTCACGCATGGCCTGTTCAACATGGAGTTCTTCTACGACGCGGCGAGCGACAGGCTGTCGGTGATCGAGTTCAACCCGCGGCTGGCCTCGCAGTTCGGCGACCTGTACCGCCGCGTGCGCGGCATCGATGCCCATGCGATCGGCCTGGCGCTGGCCGTCGGGCGCGACCCGTCCACGCTGCCGCACGCGCAGCCCTCGGCCGGCGCCGCGGCGAGTTTTGTCTATCGCACCTTCGACATGCGAGAGCGCGTGCCGCCGATGCCCGGCCCCTGGCAGCGCAAACGGCTGGCAAGCGAGTTTGCCGACGCGATGCTGTTCACCTACCCCAAGTCCGGCCATTCACTGGCGCGAGACTTCAAATGGCTCGGCAGCCACCGCTACGCCATCCTGCACCTCGGCGGGCGTGACGCGCAAGACCTGCGCCAGCGCTGCGACGCCGCGTCGCGCCTGCTCGGCTGGCCTGCACCCTATGCGGGCGAGGCACAACACGCCGCGGCGTTGGGCGGCTTCGATTCGAGCGATGCCCTGGCGGCCCGACTGCTGCGCTGATTCTTTTGACCGCATGCGGCGGCGCGTCCTCAGCGCTTCGATCGGCGCCTCGTTCGGCGCTGCTACCCTGGCCGCGATCGCGCCGATAGCAGCCTGCACCTTCTCGTCCGACGCCGACAACAACGGCGAAGACGCACCGCGCGTGGCGCCGCTGGCGCGCTCGCCGCGCGTGGCCTGGGTGCTCAGCTCCGGCGGCCCGCGCGGATTCACCCATGTCGGCGTGCTGCACGCGCTGCACGAGATGGGCCTGGCGCCGGATCTGATCGTCGGCGCCTCGGTCGGTGCACTCATCGGCGCGCTGCGTGCTTCGGGCATCGACGCGCCGGCCATCGAGACCCTGGCACTCGAGTTGCAGCCGCTCATCGCTGGCGCGCCTGGCCGTCGGCGCCGACGAACGCTTCAGCGGCGCGCCGCTGGCCGAACTCGTGCGCCGCGAGGTCGCGATGCAGCGCCTGGAACGCATGCCGATTGCGATGGCCTGCGTCGCCGCGCGACAAGCGCGATGGTCACGTCGTCGCCTTCACCGCCGGCGACGCCGGCCTGGCCGTGCAGGCCTCGACAGCCATCGAAGGCCAGTTCGCGCCGGTGCGCATCCGCGGCGAGACCTATGTCGATGCCGACTGGCACCAACCGCTGCCGGTGCGCCTGGCGCGCGCCCTCGGCGCGCGCACCATCATCGCCGTGGACGCCACGGCGCACATCGACCGCGCGCCGTCCGGCGCCGAGCGCTACCGCCAGAGCGACCTGAAGAAGAAGGCCTTGGTCGACGCCGACGCCGCGCTGGCCGACCTCGTGCTCAAACCCGACTTCGGCTACTGGGTCAACCTGTCACGCGAGTTTCGCGAACGCGCGATCGCGGCAGGGTATCGCGACACGATGGCCCGCGAACGCGAGGTGAGGGCGGTGCATCGCGGGTGAGGCGGCGGCGCCGCTGACGGCTCCTGAAGCGCTTGGACCGAAGGCTTTGGAGGTCGGCATCGGCGACAAAGGGAGCGCTGAGCTTCGGCTCGCGAATGTTCCTTCAGCTCACATCGCGATCTTTCGAGACCGCGCGTCGGACGCGTGCTTTCGACCCGCAGGGTGAGCTCGACTCGGGCGTAACGGGTGTCAGCAATGTGGCGCCGAGCAATCATTCACCCGAAGGTTCGTTGTGGCGGGGTCGGCCAATTGCGGGCATCGACAATCTTTTCCGAGATCGGTCGTTCGACGTCGGGCGCAACCCAAAGGCTCGCCGCCTGCGCGGCTGCCATCAAGTCGAGGCCGCGCCCACTGCACGCCGAAGCGGATTGCACCGGTGCGGTGTATTTGCTCCACTGCAAGCACTCCTTGAATCATTCGCTCCAGTGCGCTAGCATTGGCGTCGCCAGCACGCGTTGGCGCCTCACCGCAGCAATCAGGAGCCTTTCAGCATGAGCCTCAGCAAGTACTTCGCAGCGATCGCGTTGGCCGCAACTTTCGCCGGGCCGGCCTCGGCTGCCGAGTGGACGGTCGGCGCCAACATTGGCAACGTGCCCTGGGAATTCCAGGACGCGCAAGGCAAGTTCGTCGGCTTTGAGATCGATCTGGTCAACGAAGTCGCCAAGCGCACCGGCAACACAGTCAAGATCGAGAACATCCCGTTCAATGGCCTGTTCCCGGCCGTGCTGT
This sequence comes from uncultured beta proteobacterium, assembly GCA_963706685.1. Lineage (GTDB taxonomy): Bacteria > Pseudomonadota > Gammaproteobacteria > Burkholderiales > Burkholderiaceae_C > CADEEN01. The sequence continues at coordinate 75,086 of CAVPMY010000005.1, read as the reverse complement.
CGGGCCGCATCCAGATCGCGATCTCGTCGGTGACCATCACCGCCAAGCGGCTGGAGACGCTGGCCTTCGCGCAGCCGTACTACGACAGCGACCAGTCGCTGTCGGTGCTCAAGGCGAGCTCGATCAACAAGCTCGAAGACTTGTCGGGCAAGACGGTCGGCGTCGACACGGCGTCCACCGGCGACATCTGGGCAACCGAGAACACGGCCAAGTACAAGATCGCCAAGATTTCGCGCTACGAAGGCTTGGCACCGGCGATGCTCGACTTGGCTGCCGGCCGCATCGATGGCTATATCAGCGACATCCCGGCGGTCGAGTACTACATCAAGGACAAGCCGCAGTACCGCGTCGCCGGGCGCATCCCGACCGGCGAGCGCTACTCGTTCATGTTCGCCAAGACCTTCGCCGACGCGGCCAAGGTCAACGACGCACTCACCGCGCTGAAGAAAGAAGGCTTCATCGCCAAGACGCACGAAAAGTGGTTCGGGACGAAGCCGCCGGCCGATTCGGCGACGGTGAAGGTGTTGGACATGCCCAGGTGAGGGCAGCGGCCGACGAGCGTTGATCGCGCCGGCCCGTGGATCTGATCGCGACCTTTTTCAACTGGCCGGTGTTGCGCGGCGCCATGCCGCTGTTGTTGGAAGGCCTGGGCATCACGGTGCTGCTCGGTGTGGTCAGCATCATTGCGGGTTCGGTCAGCGGCCTGTTGATGGCGCTGTTGCGCTTGTATGGCTGGGCGCCACTGCGCGCGCTGGCACGCGTGTACATCGACGTCTTCCGCTCGATCCCGCTGCTGGTCTTGCTGGTGCTCGTCTACTACGCGCTGCCCTTCGTTGGGGTGCGCCTGTCGTCGTTCGCGGCGGCGACAACGGCCTTGTCGATGGTGTCGTGCGCCTACACGGCCGAGATCTTCCGTGCTGGCATCGAGGCTTTGCCGAAGGGCCAGTTCGAAGCCGCCGCCGCGATCGGCCTGAGCTTCATCGACACGATGCGCGACGTCGTATTGCCGCAGGCGCTGCGCATCGTCACGCCGCCGTTCACCAGCAACTGCATCAACGTGCTCAAGGACACGGCGCTGGCCAGCGTGGTCGCGATGCCCGACCTGCTTAAACAAGCGACGCAGGCGCAGGCCCTGGCCGCCAACCCAACACCGCTGATCGGCGCCGCGCTGCTCTACCTGGCGCTACTGCTGCCGCTGGTGCGACTCGTCGGCTACTTCGAGGCGCGGCATCGCGCGGCCACGCAATGAGCACGCCGGGCCGCTCCAAGGGCGAACACCGGAATGCGCAGCATGAAGGTTCACTGGTGTGCGGCGCGGTGCACATCAGCGGCTTGCACAAGGCCTACGGCCGTTTCGAGGCCTTGCGCGGCATCGACTTGGACATCAGCGGTGGCGAGGTGGTGGCCGTGGTTGGCCCATCGGGCTCAGGCAAGTCCACGCTGATCCGTTGCATCAACCTGCTGGAGAGCTACCAGCGCGGCGAGATCCGCGTCGATGGTGAGCTCGTCAAGCGCGGCCAGGCGCTGGCCCGCGTGCGCGCCGAAGTCGGCATGGTGTTCCAGAGCTTCAACCTGTTCCCGCATTTGAGCGCGCTGCACAACGTCGCGCTCGGGCCATTGCGCGTGCGCGGCATGTCGCGCGCCGACGCCGATGCGCGGGCGCAGGCGCTGCTGGCCAAGGTCGGCCTGTCAGAGCACGCCCACAAGCTGCCCGGCCAGCTCTCTGGCGGTCAGCAGCAGCGCGTGGCGATTGCGCGCGCGCTGGCGATGGAGCCCAAGGTGCTGCTGTTCGACGAGCCTACCTCCGCGCTCGACCCCGAAATGGTCGGTGAAGTGCTGGCCGTCATGCAGGCCTTGGCGCACACCGGCGTGACGATGGTCATCGTCACGCACGAGATGGGCTTTGCGCGACGCGTGGCGGACCTTGTGGTGTTCATGGAGGCGGGTCTGGTGGTCGAGCAAGCGGCGCCTGATGCGTTCTTCGATGCGCCGCAAGAGCCACGCACGCAGGCTTTTTTGCACGCCATCCTTCACCACTGAGTCTGTATGAACACTCTCGATATCGACTCCATCCGCGCCGAGTTCCCGGCACTCGCCGGCGACACGGTGTTCCTCGACAACGCCGGCGGCTCGCAGGTGCTCGCGCGCGTGGCCGATCGCGTGCGCGACTACCTGCTGACGAGCAGCGTGCAGCTCGGCGCGAGCTACGCGGCATCGCAAGTGGCGGGTGAAAAGGTGTTGGCCGCACGACGCACCGTGGCTGAGCTCATCAATGCACGGCATGACGACGAGGTCGTGATGGGCGGCGCCACCACCGCGCTGATGTTCTTGCTGACGCAGGCGCTGATGCCGAGCCTGCAACCGGGCGACGAGATCATCGTCACCGAGAGCGACCACGAGGCCAACATCGGCGGCTGGATGCGGCTGCAACAGGCCGGCGCGATCATCAAGGTCTGGCATGTCGACCGCGAGAGTCTCACGCTCGAACTGCGCGATCTCGACCCGTTGCTTGGCCCGCGCACGAAATGGCTGGCGATGACCTGGGCGTCCAACATCCTCGGCACCGTGAACCCGGTGCGCGATGTGTCGCAGCGTGTGCATGCCGTCGGCGGCCGCGTCTGCATCGATGCCGTCGCCTACGCGCCGCACCGGCTGGTCGACGTGCAGGCAAGCGGCGGCGATGTCGTCGTGTTCAGTTTCTACAAGGTTTTCGGGCCGCACCATGCGGTGATGTGGGTGGAGCGTGGACTGCTGCTGTCCTTGCCGAGCCTGAACCACTACTTCATCGGCCCCGAGGTCGTGCCGTACAAGCTGCAGCCGGGCAACATCAACTACGAGCTGAGCTATGGCTGCATCGGCATCCATGAGTACCTGTGCGACACCGGCGCAGCGCTCGGCGCGTTGGGCTCGTCGCGGCAGCGCATGCAGGCCGCGTTCGACGCTTTCGAGCAGCATGAAAATGCGCTCGCCGAGCGCTTGCTGCGATGGCTGCGCGCGAAGAAGACCGTGCGCATCATCGGCCGGCCCGCGTCCGACGACAATACCCGCGTGCCGACGATCAGCTTCGTCGTTGCCGGCACGTCGTCTGAATCGATCGTGCGCCACGTCGACCAGTACGGCATCGGTATCCGCTTCGGCGACTTCTACGCCAAGCGCTTGATCGAGGCGCTTGGACTGCAGGCACAGGGTGGCGTGGTGCGTGTGTCGATCGCCCACTACAACACGCCGGGCGAAATCGATCGGCTGATCCGCCATCTCGACGAGGTGATTGCTTGAGCAGTACGACGATCGTCCGCAATGGACGGATCATCACGGCAACCGACGACTACGTTGCCGACGTGCTGATGCAAGACGGCGTCGTGCGCGCGATCGGCACGCAGCTCGAAGCCGGCCCCGACGTGGCCGTGGTCGATGCCACCAGCCTGTACGTGCTGCCCGGCGGCGTCGACACCCATGTGCACATGGAAAACGTCATCGGCCCGACGATCACGTGCGACACCTTCGCCAGTGGCACCAAAGCGGCGGCGTTCGGCGGCACGACGACCGTGGTCGATTTCGCGCTGCAAACGGCCGAAGACTCGGTGCCCGGCGCGATCGCGCGCACGCAAGGCCGCGCCGAGCCGCAGGTCAACATCGACTACAGCCTGCACTGCATCGTCACCCGCGTCGACAAACAGGTGCTGGCAGACGTGCGCAACGCGATGCGCCATGAAGGCGTGAGCAGCTTCAAGATGTTCATGGCCTACCCCGGCGTGATGATGGCCGACGACGCCGCCATCTTCCAGATGCTGCGCCAGGTCGGCGCCGACGGCGGCATGGTGGCGCTGCATGCCGAGAACGGCACCGTGATCGAGCTGCTGATCAAGGAGGCGCTGGAGGCCGGTCACACCTCGCCGCGCTACCACGCGCTGACGCGGCCGGCGGTGATGGAAGGCGAAGCCACGCATCGCGGCATCCGCCTGGCCGAGCTGGCCGAGGCGCCGATCTACTTCGTGCATGTGTCGAGCAACCAGGCGCTGAAGCACATCGTCACGGCGCGCGACGAAGGCATACCGGTGTTCGCCGAAACTTGCCCGCACTACCTGCTGTTCGACGACACGGTGTACGACAACGACGACTTCGAGACGGCGAGATTCGTCATGACGCCGCCACTGCGCAAGCCCGACGACCAGAAGCATCTCTGGCGCGCGCTTCGCTACGATGACCTGCAAGTCATCGCGACCGACCACTGCCCGTTCTGCATGAAAGAAGGCCACCTCGGCTACCGCCTGCAAAAACAACGCGGCAAGGACGACTTCTCGCAGATCCCCAACGGCGCGCCGGGCATCGAAACGCGGCTGGTGAGCCTGTACGACATCGGCGTGATGCAAGGGCAGTTGTCGCTCAACCGCTTCGTGCAACTCACGTCGACCACGCCGGCCAAGCTCTTCGGCCTGTTCCCGAAGAAGGGCACGATCGCCGTGGGCAGCGACGCCGACATCGTGCTCTTCGACCCCAAAGCGACGCAGATCATCCACGCCCACACGCTGCACAGCCAGTGCGACTACACGCTGCTCGAAGGCCGCACGCTGCGCGGCCGCGTCGAAAAAGTGTTCTTGCGCGGTGAACTCATCGTCGATGGCACGCAGTGGCGCGGCCGCGAGGGCATGGGCCGCTTCGTGCCGCGCGGCGCGGTGCAGGCGTTTTGAAGCCGACCACGCTCGACGGCCTGCGCGAGCGCATCAGCGCCGTCAGCGAGCAACTGACGCCGCGCGCGCTCGACGCGGCGCGCTATGCGTTGGAGCATCCGAACGACATGGCGCTGAACCCGCTGGCCACCGTCGCGCATAGCTCGGGCGTTGCGGCGTCGGCCTTCATCCGCATGGCCCAGGCGCTCGGGTTCTCGGGCTACGGCGAACTGCAGCGCCTGTTTCGCGAACCGTTGCAACGTGCCGCACGGCCGAGCTGGCGTGAACGCATCCGCCACTTCGGTGGCGAGCAGGCGGTGGAAGACGCGAGCGACCCGATCGACGTGCTGCGCGCGTTCAGCCAGGCCAACGTGATGTCGCTCGAGCACTTGCGCGACGATGCAAGTGCCTTGCCGCTGGGCGCGGCCATCCGCCTGTTGCGCAATGCGCGCATGGTCTATGTGCTCGGGCTGCGCCGCTCTTACGCGGTGGCAGCCTACTTGGCCTACGCGCTGCCGCGGGTAGGCCGACCCAGCGTGCACATCACCGGTCAGGGTGGCGCGATTGCCGAGCAGGCGCGCGCGGTGAGGCCACGCGACGTGCTGCTCGCGGTCAGCTTTCCGCCCTATGCGGCTGATACGCTCGCCGTGTGCGAACAGGTGCAATTGACCGGTGCGCGCCGACTGGCGATCACCGACACCGTGCTCAGCCCGGTCGCGCGCGACGCTGAACTCGTACTGCAAGTCAACGACGCCGAGCTCCACGGCTTTCGCTCGCTGACCTCGGCGATGTGCCTGGCGCAGACGTTGGCCATGGGGCTGGCGTTTGCAGAGCGGCGAAAGCGAGGCGCCGCGCAAGGCAATGGCCTGGACGACATCGACTGCTGAAAGCCTGCCATGCGACGACACGTCCTGCGCCTCGAACCCTTGTCGCCTGCCAGCTTCGCGACTTTTGGCCAGGTCGTCGAAGCCGGGCCCGACGGTTCGCACCGCGGTATCAACGACGGCTATGCCGAGCGCTATCACGACCTGGCCCAGATCGACACTGCCACCGACGGCGGGCGCACGCTTGTGAGCATCTTCCGCGCCAAGCCCCGCGCGCTGCCGCTCAGGCTCAGTCTTGTCGAACGCCATCGGCTCGGCAGCCAGCTCTTCATGCCGCTGTCGCCGCAACGCTTCCTGGTGGTGGTGGCGACAGCCGGTCTCGCGCCGCGGCCCGAGACCCTGCGCTGCTTTCTGGCCGGCACCGGGCAGGGCGTGAACCTGGCGCGTGGCACCTGGCATTGCCCGCTGCTGGCGCTCGATGTCGGCGGCGACTATCTCGTCATCGACCGCGGCGGCGAGGCAGACGACTGCGAGGTGCATCTGCTCGATCAGGCGGACATCTGGATCGAGGCTTGACCACTGCAGACCGCCTGCGCTTGCGCGTGCGCAGTGGTCTTGCCGGTCAGTGCCGCGATTTGCTCCTGCCGTCCCTGAACAATCGCAAGTCGATGGCGTTGCCCATCGCCAGGTAGCCGGCGTCGTTCGGATGCAAGTGGTCGCCACTGTCATACGCCGGCAGCATGCGCGTCGGGTGGCTCGGGTCGCGGATCGTCTTGTCGAAATCGATCACCGCGTCGAACTCGCCGCTGCTGCGAATCCAGGCATTGATGGCCTGCCGCTTGGCTTCGCCCTCGGGCGTGTAGTAGCCGGGGAAGATCGTGCCCTCGAACGGTGTCAGCGTGGCGCCGTAGATCAGCAGCCCCTTTTCGTGGGCGCGCGCGATCAACTGGCGATGGCCGGAGATGATCTCGTCGGCCGTCAGTTGCTCGGCCGGGTTGCCGAACAGGCTCGGGATGCCGATGTTGTTGATGCCCTCGAGCAGGATCACGTACTTCGCCCCCGGTGCGTTCAGTACGTCACGGTCGAAACGCGCCAGCGCGTTCGGGCCGGTGCCGTCGAACTGGGTGCGGTTGCCGCTGATGCCCTGGTTCAGCACCGCGACATGGTCGAACTGGCGTCGCGCCTGCAGCCGCTGCGCCAGCACGTTCGGCCAGCGCGCGTTGGCATCCGGCGTCGACGCGAAGCCGTCGGTGATCGAGTCGCCGATGGCGACGATGGCTTCGCCTTGTTTCGTCGCGTCCACCGACACGCCGCTGAGGAAGAACCACGATTGCGCGGTCGATGCGGCCGGCATGACGACGGCGTCGTGGTAGTCGCCGCTCGCCGAGACGTAGGTCGTCGCCAGACCGAGCGAGTGATAGGTCGTGACCGGCGATGGCTTGGGCAGGAAGATGCTGACGGCGAGGTCGGCGAGCGGCGCAAAACGCAGTTCGACCGGATCGCTCAGTGCCGGCGCCCCGGCCGGGATGGTGATCGATGTCTGGCCGGAGAACGTCAGCGCCGTGTTCGTGCCGGCGACGACGGCAGCCCCTGCGGCGTGGCGGCCGATGCTCGCGGCGCCGATGACGAGCGGTGTGGTGCCGAACTCGTTGGACAGCCTGACGCGCAGCGTCGAGCCGCCGATGCTGGTGCGCACGACCTGGCGCAGCGTCACGTTGTCGAAGGGCGCCAGCGGCGCTGCCGGCGCCTGTGGGCTGGCGCTCCAGGTGCCGACCCAAAACGCGTCGTCGTCGTGGTGGTTGCCCGACCAGCCGCCGGCGGTGGCAGGCGCCGGCGATACGAGCGCAGCCGAAATGGCAAACACCGCGCCGAGAAGCCAGCCACGACGCGTCGTGCGCAACGATCGCTGTGGCTCGGCTGGGTTGTCGAATAGTGAGTTGATCCAGGTCATCGTCTTCTCCAGATCTTCAACCTTGACTGTCGGCCCACCGCATTGCAGCACCTGTTTGCCGTGGCCACTGTCAACGGCTTGTCAATTGATGGCAAGGGTTTGTGCCCAGGGAGTAACCCTGCCCGCTACCGCGGTTCACAACAACATCGACGGTTCAAGCGCGTCAGCTCGCATTGCCGAACCGGCGCAAGCCATCGATGTCGAGGACGCTGATCGCTCCATATTCGACCCGGACATGGCCGGCCTGTTCGAGTTCGTGCAATGCGCGATTCGCGGTCGGCCGCGAAACGCCGGCCAGATGCGCTGCTTCTTCCTGCGAAATGCTCAAGTGCGCTGTCGTTCCCGGGTACAGCACCGGGTCGAACATCTCGGCCAGGCAATGCGCGAAGTGCTGCGCCGTTCGATGCAGGCGCAAGTACTCGCAGCGCTGGATGAACTGGCCGAGTCGCGCATTCAGGTGGTCGATCAGGAATCGGTTGAAGCCCAGGCTGGAGTCGAGCAGCCACTCGAACGTCGACCGGGGCATGAGCGCAAAATTCGTGTCGGCCAGCGCGACCGTGTCGTACGGCCACGCGCCGCCCTTGACCACCGATCCCTCGCCGAGCCAACTGCCCGGCCCGGCGCAGAGCAATGTGGTCGTGCGGCCGTCGGCCGACGCGTTCTCGATCTTGGCCATGCCGTCGACGACGCCGAACCAGTATTCGATCTGTGCACCGTTGACGCAGATTCGAGCGCCGGCCGGGACCGAGCGTTCGACGACGTCATCGTCGACGCGATGGCGTTGTGCGTCGCTCAGTCGTGACCAGAATGCCGATTGACGCAGCATTCGCTGCAGCGGCTTGACTTCTTCGTCGATGATCAACATCTGTCGTTCTCCTGCGAACGGTCAACGGACACCCATCTATTGCCAGGGCAGCAACAGCAGCCCCAAGCCGATCGTGGTCTGCGAATGGTTGTAGTCGATCAGGCTGGCGCCATAGCCGGTCGTGACCTGAAGGTAACCCTTGAGGGCGCCGGAGATCGGGTAGGCCCAATCGAACTGCAGTCCGCCGCGCTTGCCTGAGCTGCTGTAGCGCCCCAGTGCCGACCAGACATGTCCGGCGTTGGCATAGGCCAGGCGCAGATCGCCCGAGCCCATGTAGTCGCGGATGTCGGGGTTGTCGTCGTCGTCGGCGCTTTCGGGAACACGAAGCCACGGTCGCGCCAGCAGGGTGAAGTTGCCGCGCTCGAGGCCGAACTGCGCATAGACGCGGTTCCAGCTGCGCGACAGCGGCAGCGGGCGGCCATTGGACTGGTGCACGAAGCCGAGGTTGAACAGACGCCAGCGCCAGCCCAGGATGTCGGCGTCGGTGCGCATCGACAGGATGACCTCGGGTTCGTAGTCGGTCTCGCGAAACGGCGACGACACGCCCGGGTTGTAGAGCTGCCAGTTCGACTGCTGCGTGTAGGCCAGCCACAGATCGCCGTTGTCGCCGAACACGTTCTCCCAGGCCTTGACCTTGAAGCTGAGCTGGAACTTGGCCTCGGTCGCGTCGACCGGCAATTCGAAAGGAACGTTGTGATCCGGCGCCGGACTGCTCGGCATCGTGTTGGCGCGAGTGGTGTAGTGCACCGGCAGCAGGTAGTTCAGCTTGTGCGGCAGGAGCCTGAAGGTGCCGCGCTTTTCGGACGGTTCGAGCTCCCAGATCGAGGACAACGCCGACGGCTCGCCGGCCATGGGCGCGAGCGTCTTGGCGCTGCTTTGCGCAGCGGACGCCGGCGCAGGCTGTGATGCTTCGGGCGTCTTCGGGGTTCGCCGGTGTGCAGCGTCATAACAAGCCAACCGGGAGGCAGCGTCGTCGATGGCAATGCAGTCTTGCGCAGCCGGCGCGGCGGCCAGCGCCGCCGATGGCAGCAGCAGCGCCAACGAGCGCGGCCCCGCCGGCAGGTGGCGCATGACGGCAGCCGCGTTCACGTCGGCGCCTTCGCTTCGGACTGATCCGTCCCGCGGTCCTCGCGGCGTGCCACGACCAGCTTGCCGAGCTTGGGCTTGATCCACATCTCGAAGTCGTCGACCAGCTCGTAGACCACCGGCACCAGCACCAGCGACAGCACGGTCGAGCTGATCAGGCCGCCAATCACGGCGATCGCCATCGGCGCGCGGAACTCGGAGCCTTCGCCTAGCGCCAGCGCGGTCGGCACCATGCCGGCGGCCATCGCCACCGTGGTCATCACGATCGGGCGCGCGCGTTCGCGGCAGGCACGGATCAGCGCATCGGTCTGCGACACGCCCTTGTTCTCCTGCTCGATCGCGAACTCGACCAGCAGGATCGAGTTCTTCGCCGCCAGGCCCATCAGCATCAGCAGCCCGATCATGGCCGACAGGTCGAGTTCGCTGCCGCCGATCAGCAGCGCCAGGAAGGCACCTGCGAGCGACAGCGGCAGCGCCGTCAGGATGGTGATCGGCTTGAAGAAGCTCTTGAACAGCAGCACCATGACCGCCACGATCAGGCCGATGCCGGCCAGGATGGCGCCGCCGAAGCTGGCGAACAGCTCGTCCATGTTCTCGGTCTGGCCATAGGCCGGCTGCGTGACGCCGGCGGGCAGCGCCTTCATCACCGGCAAGGCGTTGATGGCCGCGGTCGCGTCACCGAGCGCGACGCCGCTGTTGAGCTGGCCTTCGAGGGTGGCGCGGCGCTTGCGGTCGAAGCGCTCGATGCGCGCCACGCCCGGCTGGAAGCGGATGTCGGCCACCGCTGACAGCGGCACCGTTGCGCCGCCCGTGGTCGGCACGCGCAGGTTGCGCAGCGTCTCCAGGTCGGCGCGCGCCTCGCCGGGCAGCCGCACGCGGATCGGCAGCCGCTGCTCGCCGGTGTTGAACTTGGCCGTGTTGGCGTCGACGTCGCCCAGCGTGGCCACGCGCGCCACCGCGCCCAGCGTTTCGGCGGTGACGCCCAGGCGGGCCGCCTCGGCGGGCTTGGGCGAGATGATCAGCTCCGAGCCTGGGCGCGGCGTCACCTGGTGCACATTGCTCAGCTGCTGCAGGCTGCGCATCTGCAGCTCGAGCTTCAGTGCCGTCTCGGCGAGCAGGTCGCCGTCCTCGCTGGCCAGGATCATCTGCACCGTCGAGCTGCCGCCGCCGCCGGCGGCGCCGAAGCCCAGGCGGATGTCGGGGATGCTCAGCAGCAGCGATTTCAGCCCGGCGGAAAAGGCCTGCGTCGTCTGCGAACGCTCGGCCTTCAGCAGCACCGTGACGCTGCCGGCGCGCACGTCGCCGTCGCTCGAGCTCGAGCCCACGGTCGTGAACACGCTCCTCACGTCGGGCAGCGCGCTCAACTTGGTGGTCAGCTGCTCGCTGCTGCGCCGCATGTCGGCCAGCGTCGCGCCCGGCGCACCTTCGACCGAGAGGTTGACGATGCCGTTGTCCTGCGGCGGCGTGAAGCCCTTGGGCAGGGCGGCCGCCAGCAGCAGGGACCCGACGAAAAGCGCGCCGCCGGCCGCCATCGACAGCCAGCGGTGCGCCAGCGCGAAGTCCAGGGCCTTGCGGTAGCCGCCCTGGAAGGGCTTGCGCTCGTGCGGATGCGTCGACGGCTTCATCAGGTAGGCCGCCATCAGCGGCGTCAGGAAGCGCGCCACCAGCAGCGAGAACAGCACCGAGATGGCGACCGTGAAGCCGAACTCCTTGAAGAACTGGCCGACGAAGCCGCCCATCACCGACACCGGCAGGAAGACGACGACGATGGTCGCCGTCGTTGCCACGACCGCCAGACCGATCTCGTCGGCGCCGTGCAGGGCCGCGTCGTAGGGCTGCTCGCCGCGCTCGACGCGCTTCTGGATGTTCTCGATCTCGACGATCGCGTCGTCGACCAGGATGCCGATGACAAGCGTCAGCGCCAGCAGCGTGATCATGTTCAGGGAAAAGCCCATCCAGCTCATCACCGCGAAGGTCGGGATCAGCGAGACCGGCATGGCCACCGCGGTGATCAGCGTCGCGCGCCAGTCGCGCAGGAAGAAGAACACCACGATCGCGGCCAGTGCCATGCCCTCGAGCAGCGCGGCCAGCGTCGCCGAGTAGCTGTTTTGCGTGCTGTCGGCGGTCGAGACGATGCGCTCGAAGCGCATGTCGGGGTAGGTCTTCGCGAGTTCCTCGGTGCCGCGAGCGATCTCGCGCGCCACCGCGACGTCGGACGCCGTCTTGGTCTTCTTGACCTGGAAGCCGACCACCGAACGCCCGTTCAGCGTCGCGAAGCCGCGTCGCTCGGCGGCGCCGCTGGCCACGCTGGCCACGTCGGACAGGCGCACCTCGCGGCCGGTGCCGGTGGAAATGACGAAGTCGCGCAGGGCCGGCACCGAGTCGGCCGCGCCGAGCACACGCACCGTCTGTTCGCGGCTGCCGATCTCGGCGCGGCCGCCGGGCACATCGCTGCTGGCGCGCCGCAGCGCGTCGTTGACCTGCGACGCGGTCAGGCCGAACGCCTGCAGCCGGCCCGGGTCGAGCGTGACGTTGATCTCGCGCGCCACGCCGCCAACCACGTCGACCTGCGCCACGCCCTTGCGTGTGATCAGCGCACGCGCGATGGTGTCCTCGACGAACCAGCTGAGCTCGACATCCGACAGGCTCTGGCTGGAGACGGCGTAGGTCACCAGCGGCTGCGAATCGATGTCGAAGCGCTGCACGATCGGCTCGTCGATGCCGCGCGGCAGGCTGCCGCGGATGCGATCGATCGCCGAGCGCACCTCGTCGGTCGACTTCTGCGCATCCTGGCCGATCTCGAACTCGACCGTCGTCGAACGTCACGCCAAGCTGCACCGTCGACTGCACGTGATCGACGCCGGCGACGTTGGACACCGCGGCCTCGACGGCGCGCGTGATCTGGGTTTCGACCTCGCTGGCTGCCGCGCCCGACAGGGTGATGTTGACCTGCACGATCGGGAACGAGACGTCCGGGTAGAGCTTGATCGGCAGCGCGCGGTAGCCGGCGATGCCGGCGATCAGCAGCGCCATGAACATCACCGCGACGGGAATCGGGTTGCGGATCGCCCAGGCGGAAATCTTCATGGCTGCTTCCCGGAGTCAGTGACGGGCTGCTGCCGCGGGCTTGTTCGCCTTGGGGGGCGACGGCGGGCTTTGCCGCCGTCTGGGGGCGCCATCAGCGCGACCTCGGCTGCGGGCCGGCTCGCGCTCGCGGCTGTGCCTGCGAGCGGGCCCGCGGCGACCGGATCGACCAGGTCGCCGTCGAGCAGGAAGGCGCCGCCGCCCATGGCCACGCGTGTGCCCACCGGTGGGCCCTGCTCGATGGCGACGAAACCATTGGCACGTGTTCCGGTCTTGATCGGCACGCGGCGCGCGCGGTTGTCCTTGTCGATGACGATCAGCAAGGGGCCGCTGGCCTCGAACAGCACCGCCTTTTCCGGCACCGCCGGCACCGGCGTGGCGCCGCGGCTGAAGACCACGGCGGCATAGCCGCCGGGACGCAGCGCCTTGTCGACCGGCAGGCGCACGCGCACGCGGCCGAGCTTGGTCTGCGGATCGACGCGCGGTGACAGCAGGCGCGCCGTGCCCTGAAGTTCCTGGCCGGAGGACAGGCGGACCGTGGCGGCGTCGCCGACGCTGATGCCGGCGAGTGCGTCTTCGGGCACTTCGGCATCGAGTTCGACCAAGCTGTCGCGCGCGATGCGGAACATCGGCTGCGCCGGGCTGGCCACATCGCCGCGGCGTGTCAAACGTTCGAGCACGGTGCCGGCGACGGGGGCGCGGATCACCATGCGCTGCTGCTGCGTTCGCAACTCGTTCAACTGCGCCTGCGCCACCTGCACGCCGGCGTCGGCGCTGCTGGCCTGCGAACGGCGGCTGCCGATCTGTTCGTCCGACAGGATGCCGCTGCCGTCGAGCCCGGCCACGCGGGCCGCCTCGGCGCGCGCCTGCACGGCCTGCGCCTTGGCCTGCGCGACGCCGGCTTCGGCCTGCGCGATCTTGGCCATCAGCAGGCCCGGGTCGAGCCGCGCCAGCACCTGGCCCTGCTTGACCGCTGCGCCTTCGTCGACCAGCACGTCGGCGACACGGAATCCGGACAGCTCGGAGCCGACCGCCGCTTCTTCACGCGGCACCAGCAGACCGGAGGCCGTGAGGGTGCCGGCCATCGGCCGCTGCACCACGGTCGTGACGCTGACGGTGCGGGCGCCGCTGGATTCTGTGGCGGCTGCGGGCGCTTCGGGCTTCTTCGAGCACGCGGCCGTCAGGACCAGCGCCGCAACCAGCGGCCAGGCCCATTGGCGGTTTGATTTGATGTTCATCTTGATCAGCCTTGCGGTCCTGTCTGTGTGAGCTGTGTATTGGGCGCTCGAGCCGCGGCATTCCAGCCGCCGCCGAGGGCCTGGAAGACCTGCACCGAGCGCTGCAGCGCATCCAGTCTTGCGCGTGGTGAGTGCGGAACGCGTCGCGCGCCAAGCGCGCTCGGCGTCGAGCAGTTCCTGCAGGTTGGCAAAGCCCAGTTCGTAGCGCCGCAGTGCAGCCTCGTAGGCGCTGCGGGCGCGGGTCTCGCCGCGCCGTCAGCGTGGTGACGCGGCGGCGGTCGGCCTGCAGGCGCGTCAGCGACTGGTCGGCTTCCGAGAACGCGGTCTGCACCGTGCGCTCGTAGGCCAGCACCGACTGCTCGGTGCGCGCGCCTTCGGCGTCGAGCTGGGCCTGCAGCCGCGGCCGGTCGAGGACGGGCACCGTCAGGCCGGCGGCCAGCGACCAGAAGCCGGTCGTCGAGTCGATCGTGCCGCGCTGTGCAGATATTCCGAGGCCCGGGTTGAGCGTGAAGCGCGGAAAGAAGTCGAGTTCGGCCAGGCGCACGTTGCTGGCCGCTCGCCGCACGCGTGACGCCGCCATGCGCACGTCGGGTCGGCGTGAGAGCAGATCGCCCGGCATCGCGACCGGCACCTCTGGCACGGCATCGAGCGACGCCAGCACCTCGTCATCGTCGCCGAGCGCGGCCGTGCCGCTGCCGACGACGACCAGCAAGGCGCGACGCGATGCGGTCAGTGCAGCGCCCAGGTCCTCCACCTGCGCCTCGGCCTGCGCCAGGTCGGCGGCCACGCGGTCGGCCTCGGACGACGCGGCCAGGCCGCGCCGCGCGCGTTCCGTCACCACGCCGAACAGGTCGTTCTGGATGCGCAGGGTCTCGAGCGCCTCGTCGCGCTGCACCTTCAGGCCGCGGCTCTGGAACAGCGCACGCGCCACTTCGGCGGCGATGGCGGCGCGCGCGCCTTCGACGTCGAAACGCGCCGCGTCGATGTCGGCCACGGCCGCGCGCTCGGTGGCGCCGCGGCGGCCGAAGAAGTCGAGCTCCCAGCTGACCGGCAGGCTGACGTTGGCCGTCTTCGTGACGCCTGGCCGGCGACAACACGCTGTTGCTCGAGCCGTCGATGTCGCGCGTGTCCCGGTATTCGGCGTTGCCCTGCAGATTGCCCTGCAAGCCGAACTGCCGACAGCGCCAGCGCTCGCAGCGCGCGCGACTCGTCGAGCCGCGCCTGCGCCTCGCGCACGCTGAAGCCCTGCGACAGCGCGCGGTCGACCGAGGCTCGTCAGCTGCGGGTCGTCGTACAGCGTCCACCACTGGTCCAGCGCTGCCACATCGGCGACGTTCGCCGTGCTGGTCGTAGGTCGGCGGCAGAACGACCTCTGCCGGGCGCGGCGGTGCACCGGTTGCGCACGCGCCGAGCAGCAGCGCCACGCCGAGCAGCGCGGGCCCGACCCTGGCCGGGCCGATCGGCCATGGCGTTGTTCAACATGATGTTCAGAACCGGTAGCCGACGCCGAAGCTGACGAGACCGGCGTTGCGGTCGACCGTGATCGGGCTGTCGGCGGCTTCGCTGCCCAGGCGGTAGGCCGCCACGCCGACCGTGGAGAACCATTGCGGCGTGAACGAATGCGTCCACAGCGCGCCGACGCCATAGCGGCGGATGCCGGAATCGGCGTTGTACGCTCTCAGTCCGGAGCGGGCGGACTGCGCGCCCGTGACCCCGAAGTAGGCCTGCATGACTTCCCTGTCGGCCCAATCGACCGAGGCATCGAGCACCACGCGGTCCGACGGGCCGATGGCCAAGCCGTAGCCCGCGCCGAGCCTCAGTTGCGTGCCGGTGACATCACCGCCGACGCCTTGCCTGACCGTGGCATGCACAAAGAACGGCCGAATGTTCCAGCGCACGAACGCGCCGACATCGGCGCCGCTGTCGATGTCGCCGAGGCCGCGCAGGCGATCGGAGTCGCTTTCGTCGCGGCCGAAGCGGTATGAGACGACGGGGCCGAACTGCAGATCGGGCACGGTCGAGAAGTCGTAGCCGATGCCGCCCAGCGCGCCGGCAAAGAAGCGGCCGCTGCGGTAGCTGATCAACGGCAGCGCGCGCGCCTTGTAGTCGTCGGCGCCTTCGTAGCGCGGTACGTAGGCGGCGCCGACGCCGATCGTGAACTGCGAGCCGGTTGATGCTTGATCGTCAGGGGCGAACTGCGCCCGGGCGTTGGCGCTCAGGCCGGCACCGGCGATGGCCAGCACGATCAGGCCAGCGTGATGCTGGGTCGTGCGCGATGCGCGCCGCAGCAGCGCATGCGAGGCGATCAGGGTGGCGGCAGTGGTTCGGTTGCTCGAGCGGTTCATGGGTGAGTCGTTTCCTTGTTGAGGGCGGGGGTCCATCGGTCCGCATGTGACCGTTGGTCACGATGCGGCAAAAAGAGAGCGGGTTGGAACAAGGGCCGGCGTCAGCGCACCCCTTCCACCTGGCGCTCCCGCGCTGCCATGCGGCGGTCGTGGTAAATCAATCCGGCAAGCATGAAGTTGCCGAGCTCGTCGAGGTACTGCGCCTTGTCGATCTCGCCGAGGTAGCCGCTCCACACCAGCTGGATGCCGCCCCAGAACGCCGCCTGCGCGCCGAACAGCAGCAGCGGCACCGGCTTGCGCGGAAAGATGCCCTGCGCGATACCCTCGACGATCAGGTCATGGGTCGGTTGCGCGACCTGCATCTCCAGCGCCTGCAATTCGGCCAGCGTCTCGGGCTCCAGTCGCGAGCGGAATTCGCTGCGGCTGCAGTAGAGGAATACGCGGTGCAGTTCCTTGCTCGACAGGTGCAGGTCCCAGGCCACGCGCAGGTGCGCCCGGAAACGATCGATCACCGGCAGCGCACTGTCGATCCGGCCGTTGCCGGCCAGGATGCGGCGCTGGAAGTCCATCGCCAGCCGGGCGTAGATCTCGTCCTTGCTGGCAAAGTGCTTGTAGACCGTGCCCTTGCCGACCTCGGCCCGGTTGGCAATCTGCTCGACCGTGACCGCCTCCCAGTCGTCTGACTCGAACAGCGCCAAAGCCGCCGCCAGGATCTCCTGGCCGCGGCGGTCGAATTCACGGGACTTGCGGTCTTGAATACTCATGGGATGCAGAGGGCGGTTTTCTTCGTGACTGACGGTCATGATACAGACTATCGGTCACAAAGGCAACCGCAGCGTCCGGCAGCGGCCACTCAGCCTACAGCAGCCACTCGATCGGCAGCAGCGAAAGAAGACCGATCCAGGCACGCTGCCAGAACCTCGTTCCCGGCTCCGTGTCATGCCGCAGCGCTTGCCCGTCGCTGCGCTGATCGATCCAGACGAGTTCGCCGCTGTCGGAGGCCACGACCTGATAGGACACCGCGGCAACGGCGCTGTCGAACGCCTGGGCCACACCGGCGGCCAGCGCGGGGCTGTCGATCAGAAAGCCGAGCTCGGTGTTCAGTTGCGCCGAGCGCGGGTCGAAGTTGAACGAACCGATGAACAGCGTCGAGCGGTCGATCGAAAACGTCTTGGCATGCAGGCTGGCAGCCGAACTGCCGCCGGGTCGCGCCGTCGTCTTGCGCTGCTGCGCTTCGGGCGCGGCATGCTTCAACTCGTACAGCGTGATGCCCGCCGCCAGCAAGGCCTTGCGGCGCTTGGCGTAGCCGGCGTGAACCGCGGCCACGTCGGTGGCTTCGAGCGAATTCGTCAGCACCTTGATCTTGACGCCGCGGCGCGCCATCGCGGTGAGTGCTTCGGTACCGGCCGCGGTCGGCACGAAGTACGGCGACACGATCGCCAGTTCGCGCTCGGCAGCGCCGATGACCAGCCCCAGCTTGGCCATCATCGCGCCCTGCGGTCCGGCAAGGCCGAGCGCCTTGGCCGGGTCGTCGCTGACCATGCGCGTCGGCGTCCATTGCAGCTCGAGCTGGCCGCGCAACAGGCTGTCGACAAAAGCCGAGCCGCGCACTGCGCGCACATAGGCCGCAGCGTCGGGGTCGTCCTGTACACGCGACGCCGTGCTCGCCAGCTCGGCGAGCACTGGTGCGTCGGCCGGCGGCAGCAGCCGAGCGACGGGGTACGACGATTCTGCAGCCCAGTAGCGATCGAAATCCGCCGACACGTCGCCGACCACCGGGCCGACGGCCAGCACGTCGAGATCGGCGAACAGCACGCCGTCGGTGGCGCCGAAGTACTCGTCGCCGACGTTGCGGCCGCCGACGATCGTGGCCTGGTTGTCGGCGGTGAACGACTTGTTGTGCATGCGCCGGTTGAGGCGCGAGAAATCGGTCGCGAAGCCCAGCCAGCGCAGGCTGCGCTGGACGAACGGATTGAACAGCCGGACCTCGATGTTCGGATGCGCGTCGAGTGCCGCCAGCGTCGGATCGAGGCCGGCCGTGTTGTTGTCGTCGAGCAGCAAACGCACCCGCACCCCACGCTCGGCAGCGCTGCGCAGGGCGTCGAACAGCAGGGTTCCGGTCAGGTCCTGGCGCCAGATGTAGTACTGCACGTCGAGGCTGCGCTCGGCCACGCGGGCCAGCAGCATGCGGGCCGCGAAAGCATCGTTGGCGTCGAGCAGCGGGTGCACGCCGGAGCGCCCGGGATGCGCGTCGGCCTGCGGCGCGATCGCCCTGCCGAGTGCCGTCGTCGTCCGCGTGTCAGGCAACGCCATCGACACGCTGCGGTCGGCTTGAGACGGCAGGGCTGAGCAGCCGGCCAGGATGCCGACGCTCAGGCCGGCTGCCATGCAGCGCAGCAGTGCGACGGCGCGACCGCAGCACCGAACCGCACGCGGCTCAGCCGCCACTGCTGCCGGCGCCGGCTTTCACCCGCGCGCCGTCCAAGACGAGATCCGATGGGAAGACGATCACGGCCTCACCCACCTTGAGTCCCGAATTGACCTCGGCGAACTCGGCATTGCGATGTCCGATTTCCAGTTTGCGCAGACGCGCTCGGCCCTCCCTCGACAGCAAAGGTCTGCCAGGCGCCGTCGCGGCGGAACAAGGCGCCGGTCGGCAGCTGCAGCACCGACTCGCCCGTCCAGGTGACGATCGCCGCCTCGATGCGGTAGCCGGCGCCCAGCGTCGGCGGCGCGTCGTCGAGGTCGCCGATGACGTTGACGCGCTGCTCTTCGACGCCCAGCGCCGAGACCTTGGTGAAGGCGCCGGGCTCGACATGGCGGACCGTGCCGGCCAGCGCGGTCGGCCCGCCCCAGCCGGTGATGCGGATCGGCTGGCCGGCGCGCACCTGCACCGCGTCCTGCGTCAGCACGTCGACCACCAGTTCGAGCGCATCGCCCTGGCTCAGGTCGAACAGCGGGCTGCCGGCCTGCGACGACGCGCTCGCTCTCCTCGATCACCTTCAGCACCTGGCCGCTCACCGGCGCGCGGACCATCGATCGCACCGGCATCGCCGGCGCCGCTGCCGGCGCCGAGCAGGCGCGAGCGTGCGCTCTGCACCTCGGCCTCGGCTGCGACCAGCGAGGCCTCGGCGCTGGCCAGCCGGGCAACGGCGGCCTGGGCTGCCTGCGCATAGGTGTCGCGCGACTCGACGCTGATCATGCCCATGCGGAACAGCTCGGCGCGGCGCGCCGCCTCGGCGTTCGCGACTCTTGGCGCTGCTGGCCGCCTCGGTGCGCAGCGCAGCCGCCTGACGCTGCCGGGCCTGCGCCGCAGCGAGTTCGGCGCGCGCCGTGGCCAGCGAGCGGGCGTCGGTCGGCGGCGGCGCGATCTGCGCCAGCACGTCGCCGCGCTCGACGCGGTCGCCGACGCCGAGGCGGGTGCGCAGCAGCCGGCCGCTGATCGGCGCCGCCACCGTGTAGCGCAGCTTGGCGCGCGTCTGGCCCTGGGCCTCGACGGCTACCGACAACGGGCCTTGCGTGGCCTTGGCCATCTGCACGTCGATCACCGACGGCTGCAGCATCGCGATGGCCAGCGGCGATCGCCACGGCGCCGATGGCGGCGATCGTCAACCACTTCTTCCAGTTGAATGGCCTCGGCTTGTCGGTCTTGCGAGCGCCCGGCTTGGCGGCAGGCTGGGCGTCGGCCTTGCCGTTCGCTGCGGTCGGTCGTTGAATCGGTCTTCTTGCTGGTGTCGTTCATTGTTGAATACTCACTCACGCGTCTTGAGGACGGCGATCAGGTCGAGGCGGTTGACGCGGCGGCGGACCAGGGCCCCGCTGGCCACGGCGGCGGCGATCACGATCGCCGCCGCCAGCAGGTAGGTCTGGGCATGGACCACCAGCGGCAGGCGGTAGGTGTCGGTCTGCATCGCGCTGACGACGGCGTACGACAAGCCGTAGCCGAGCAGCCAGCCGATCGGGATCGCCAGCAGCGTGATCAGCGCCTGCTCGCCGAGCAGCAGCAGCGCGGCCTCGCTGCGGCGAAACCCCATCACGCGCAGGCTGGCCAGCTCGCGTCCGCGCTCCGACAGCGAGATGCGTGCGCCGTTGTAGATCACCGCCACCGCGATCACGCAGGCGAAGCCGAGCAGGAAGCCGACGGCGATGAACAGGCTCTCGGCCATCTGCTTCTCGAACGACGCCAGCATCGTGCTCGGGCGAAGCCACGCCGGCGACCGCCGGCACGGTCTTCAGTTCGCGCTCGAGCGAGGGCAGTGCGTCGGCCGCCACCGACAGGTAGGCGCCGGAGACCATCACC
Source organism: uncultured beta proteobacterium (assembly GCA_963706685.1). Taxonomy (GTDB): domain Bacteria; phylum Pseudomonadota; class Gammaproteobacteria; order Burkholderiales; family Burkholderiaceae_C; genus CADEEN01. The sequence goes on along the minus strand of CAVPMY010000005.1, from coordinate 54,726 downwards.
GGCCCGCCGATCCAGCGCTGCAGCGCGTCGCGGTTCATGGTGGCCGAAACGCCGAGCAAGTCGTCGACGACGCCGGCCACCGGCAGCCGCGCCTTGCGGCGTTGACCTTCGAGGAACTGCGACATCGACCGCGTCGCCGACCGCCAGATGCAGCTGCCTGGCCAGGATCGCGCTCAGCACCAGGCCGTCGGCCGGCAGCGGCTGCTCGCCGCCCGATGCGCTGACGAGGCTGCGCAGCCGGCCGTCGGGGGCCAGCCCCTGGATGGCGATCTCCCTCTCGAAATGCCCCGAGCGCAATCGCGCCGGCGCCGTGCGGTAGGTCTCGACCCGCGTCACGCCGGCCAGGTTGTGGAAGTCGTGCTCGACCGCGGCGGTGCGCGGCTCGTCGAAGGACACCGACAGGTCCTCGCGCTGGATGACGCGGAACTGCAGATCCATCATCCATTGCACGCCGTCGAACATCGCCAGGCCGATGATCAGGATCGCTACCGAGAACGACACCCCGAGCGACGACAGCAGCGCCTGCAGCGGCTTGCGCTGCAGGTTGCGCAGCACCATGCGCAGCTGACGACGGCAGCGCACGCGCCAGGCCCGAGCGCTCCAGCCAGCCGGCCTCGAAACTCGCCGGCGGCTCCGGGCGCATCGCCTCGGCCGGTGGCAGCAACGCCGCGCGGCGCACCGCGAGCAGGGCCCCGGCCGCGGCAGCGAGCACGCTGACGGCCGTCGCGATGACCAGCAGCAGCGGACTCAAGTGGTAGTCGAGATGCGGAAAGTCGAAATAGGCGCCGTACAGGTCGACGTAGGCGCCGCCGAGCCAGATGCCGGCGACGGCTCCGAGGGCCGCGCCCGCGACCACGGCGGCCATCGCGAACAGCAGGTAGTGGACGGCCGACCTCGCGGCCGCGGTAGCCGAAGGCCTTGAGCACGGCGATCTCGCCGCGCTGGGTGGCGATCAGTCGCGACAGCACCAGGTTGAGCAGGAAGGCCGCCACGCCCAGGAACACCGCCGGGATGGCCGTGCCCATCACCTTGTTCTGGTCGAGTTCACCCTGCAGGATCAGGTGCGAGGCCTGGTCCTTGCGCAGATAGGCGCCCAGGCCGCCGTAAGGATCGAGCAGCGTGTCGATCCGCGTCAGCACCGCCTGCGGATTCGCCTCGGGGCTCAAGCGTCACGACGGCCTCGTTGAATGCGCCGTCCATGTCGTAGGCCGGACCCAGCACCTTGCGGCTCATCCACAGCACGCCGTAGCGTTTGTCGTCCGGGTACAGCGCGCCGGGTGGCACGGCATAGGTGTGCTCGGGCGAAATCGCGATGCCGACGATGTCGAGATCGCGCGCGCGGCCGTTGATGATCGCGCGCAGTGTGTCGCCGGGCTTCAATGCCGCGCGCCTCGGCGAACTTGCTGCTGATCAGCACCTCGCTCGCCGCGCCCGGCGCCAGGTAGCGCCCGCTGCGGATGCGAATGTCGTTGAGCATCGGGGCGTCGCTGCTCGGGCAGAGACACCAACCGCGCCTGCGCCGGCGCATCCAGGCCGGGCAGGTCGAGCGTGGCGTAGAAGGTGACGCGGGTGTCGACACGCGGCCACGCCCGGGATCGCCTGCGAGGCGCTCGCGCAGGCTGTCGGGCGCGCGCTTGAGCGGCGCCCAGACATCGGCAAAACGCGTCTGCGCGTAGTACGACTGCTGCGCCTGCACCAGCGAGTCGTAGCTGCCGCGCATCGTCAGCACGGTCATGATGCCGGTGGCCACGACCAGCGCGATCGAGACCATCTGGCCCTTGAGTTGCCACAGTTCGCGCAGCAGCTTGCGGTGGATGGCGGTCAACGGCATCGACTCACCACACAATCTCGTCGACGTCTGGCGCGCTTGTTCGTTGCGCTTGCGCTCGACGATCTCGCCGCTGCTCATGCGCAGCACCGTGTCGCCGAGGCCGCCGATAGCGGCGTTGTGGGTGATGATCGCAATCGTCGTGCCGGTCTCGCGATTGACCTGTTCGAGCACGCGCAGCACCAGCTTGCCGGTCTCGGCATCGAGTGCGCCGGTCGGCTCGTCGCAGAACAGCACGTCCGGCCGCTTGGCGACGGCGCGTGCGATGGCCACCCGCTGCTGCTCGCCGCCGGACAGCTGCGACGGAAAGTGGTCCAGCCGGTCTTCGAGGCCGACCAGCGCCAGCGCGTCGTCGGGCGACATCGCGTCGCGCGCGATGTCGGTCACCAGCGCCACGTTCTCGCGCGCGGTCAGGCTCGGGATCAGGTTGTAGAACTGGAAGACGAAGCCGACGTGTGCGCGCCGGTACTCGGTCAGGCCGTCGCTGTCGAGCTCGTCCAGGTGCAGCTCGCGCTCGCCGCCGCTGTAGCACACCGTGCCGCTGGTGGCGACATCGAGGCCGCCGAGGATGTTGAGCAGCGTCGACTTGCCGCTGCCCGAAGCGCCCAGCAGCACCAGCAGCTCGCCGGCGTGCAGATCGAGATCGACATCGCGCAGCGCGTGCACGCTGACCTCGCCCATGCGGTAGGTCTTGGTCAGGCCGCGCGCACTGAGGATCGGTTCAGCCGCAGTGTGGCGATCCTCGGCGGCGTTGTCGGCCTTCGCGTTCACCGGGCTACAGGTCGATCTTCATGATCTTCGTGCCGTCCAGGCTCAGATCGGCCATCAGGCCGCCGTTGCTCAATGTGTAGCCGACCACCGAGGCGCGCAGCGTGCGGGTGTCGGCGCCCATGTCGGCGGCCTTCGAGACGACCGTCACCGACGCGTCGGCACCCGCTGTCCAGCCGTTGCTCTTCTTGAAGCGGTCGAGCGCGTCGCCGGTCATGAAGAGGATGTAGACCGCTTTCGAGTCGGCCCCGGCGAGCAGCCCGACCGAGCCGGCGGCGGTGCTGTAGTAGCCGCTCGTGCGCCTGCCCTCGCGCAGCGAGCCCTGGCCGTACGAACCACCGACGACGAAGCCGGCCGAGATGACCGACGGGAACACCAGCACGCCGCTCGCCTTGCCGACCATTTCGCGCGCACTCGGCACTTCGGCGTACAGCTTGGACATCGCGGCATCGACTTCGGCGTCGATGCTCTGGCGTTTGCTCTCCGGGCTGCCGCGCCCGGTTTGGCTGGTGGTCGTGCAGCCGGCGGCAAGCAGCGCGGCGGCACCGATGGCGACGAGGATATTTCTCTTCAACATATGGATTCCTTGGTTCAAAAAGTTCTGAGGGGCAAACGACGAATGCATTGACTTGATGGCCCAGCATCCGTCCGGTGGATTGCTTATGACGCTGCCGGTTCGAGCAATTCACACAACAACTCAACGTGGGTCTTGCGCAATCGCTGCATGTCGATCTCGAGGTACTCACCCAGAATCAACTGCGCAATCAACGCGTGCAGCACCGGCGCAGCGGCCAGCCAGGGTTCGCGCACGATGACCGAGCGCCGGCGGCCCTGGCCGGCCGTGGCTTCGCGCAGCGCCTCGCCGATCATCGCCAGCAGCGGCTCGTTGACCTGCTTTCCCCACAGCTTGACGAGGTTCGGCACGCGCGCGCCTTCGGCGATCAGCAGCCGCATCGTCGTGATGGTGCTCGGATTGGCCAGCGAGTCGTACATCTGATCGACCAGCCACTTCGCCAGCGCGCGCACCTTGATCGGCCGCGGCAGGTCCATCGCCTTCACGTCGGGCGGGGCGATCGACCGCGTCAACAGCGCTTCGAAGAGTTCGTCCTTGCTCCTGAAGTGGGCGTAGAGCCCGCCCTTGGACAGACCGCAGCGCTGGGCGATGGCGTCCATGCGCGCGCCCTCGAAGCCGCGTACGGAGAACTCTTGCAAGGCGCTGTCGAGGATTTGTTGGATGCGTACGCCGGCGTGCAGGCGGATGCGAGAACCAGGCCTTGGGATCGGCTGTCGCTCAGTCGCGTTCACGGGCGCGGGCATCGGTGGATTGGACTTCATCGAAATCAGTATGGCACACTCTAGCTACCGACTGGTCGGTAGGTAGCTTGATCCAGATCAAGGGCAACCCCGGCCGTCGCGCCTAGATTCTTCGTTGCCGCTGGCGGTGCCTGTTCCGGCGCCCGCCATCCGCAATCCACTCCCCTCCTGAACGTCCATCCGCCATGTCACCCCCATTGCTTCACCTCGCTCGCAAGGCCGGCCTGCCGGCCGTGGCGAGCCTCGTGCTCGCAGGCTGCGCCAGCCTGGCGCCCCCCTACGACACGCCGGCCCTGCCGGTGCCGCCGCAGTTTTCCGCAGACCAAGCTGGCGGCGACGCAGCGCCGTCCGACGTTGCCCGCGTGAGCTGGCGCGACTACTTTGCCGACCCGGCCTTGCAAGCCCTGATCGAGCAGGCGCTGGCCCACAACCGCGACCTGCGCACTGCAGTGCTGCGCGTGGACGAAGCACGCGCCGCCTATTCGATCCAGCGCAGCGAACGCCTGCCTGCCATCGGGCTGCAAGGCGGCGGCGAACGCAGCCGTGTTCCTGCCGATCTGAGCCCCCTCGGCCGTTCATCGGTGGGCAACCAGTTCCAGCTCTCGGTTGGGCTGGCGAGTTGGGAGATCGACTTCTGGGGCGCCGTGCGCAACCGCAACGACGCTGCGCTGCAAAGCTACCTGGCCACCGACGAAGCGCGCCGCGCCGCCACGCTGTTGCTGATCGCGCAGGTGGCCGACAGCTATCTGGGTTTGCGCGAGACCGACGAGCGCTTGGCGCTGGCGCGCCAGACCGTGTCGACGCGCGAAGAGTCGATGCGCATCACCACGCGCCGCGTCGAAGTCGGTGCCACCTCGCGCCTGAACCTGACCCAGGTGCAGACCCTGCTGACGCAGGCCCAGTCGTTGGCGGCCCAGTTGGCGCAGGCCCGCGAAGCCCAGGCCCATGCGCTGGCCCTGCTGGTGGGTGCGCCGGTGGAGCTTGCGCCGACCGACACGCCACTCGATCCCCGAGCGTCCGCTGCCGCCCTGCGCACGGGACTGCCGTCGGACCTGCTGTTCAACCGGCCCGACATCGTCGCGGCCGAACACCGATTGCGGGTCAGCCACGCCAACATCGGCGCGGCGCGCGCCGCCTTCTTCCCGCGCGTGGCGCTGACCGGCTCGCTGGGCACGGCGAGCAACGAGCTCGACCGCCTGTTCGCCTCCGGCACCCAGGCCTGGACCTTTGCGCCGACCCTCTCGCTGCCGCTGTTCGACGGCGGCGCGCGCGAAGCCAGCCTCGAGGTGGCACGCACGCGGCGCGAGCTGGCGCTGGCCGCCTACGACAGCGCCGTGCAGAGCGCCTTTCGCGACGTCGCCGACGCGTTGACGGCGCGCCGCTGGCTGAACGAGCAGCTCGACATCGCCGAGGCGGCGCTGACGGCGCAAAGCGAACGCGCGCGGCTCTCGCAACTGCGCTTCGACAGCGGCGCCGCGGCCTTCCTCGACGTGCTGGACGCTCAGCGCGACCTGCTGCAGGCTCAGCAGCAGCTGGTGCAGTCGCGCCGCGCCCTGCTGTCCAACCGCGTTGCGATCTATGCCGCGCTCGGCGGTGGTTCACAGACGCTGCCCGATGCCGTCGCGGCAACCCGAACTGCGCCCGTGCCCCAGGGGCCGAGGACCACCGAATGAACACCATGCTCAATGCCTTCAAGAAGAACCTGAAACCGCTGTTGATCGGCATCGCCGTCGCCGCCGCCGTGGCCTACGCCTGGACGTCGCTGCGCGGCGATGACCGCGCTCCGTCGATGATCAGCGGCAACGGCCGCATCGAAGCCACCGAGATCGACCTCGCGACCAAGCTCGGCGGGCGGGTCAAGGACATCCTGGTCGACGAAGGCGATTTCGTCACCGCCGGCCAGTTGCTGGCGCACATGCAGGTGCAGACCCTGCAAGCGCAGCTCGACGAAGCCCAGGCGCGCCAGCTGCAGACCGTGAGCGCGGTCGACAGCGCCAATGCCCAGGTGGCGATGCGGCAAAGCGATGTCGCCGCTGCGCAGGCCGTGGTCGCGCAGCGCGAGAGCGACCTCGATGCCGCCCGGCGGCGCCTGGCCCGTTCGGAAACCCTGGCCCGCGAGGGCGCCTCGTCGGAGCAGGAACTCGACGACGACCGCGCCCGGGTGCGCAGCGCCGAGGCCGCGCTGACGGCCGCCGCGCGCGCAGGTGGCGGCTGCACAGGCGGCGCGGTCTGCCGCCGTCACGCAGGTGGCGGGTGCACGTGCCACGGTCACCGCAGCCGAGGCGACGGTCGCCCGCATCAAGGCCGACATCACCGACAGCGCCTTGACCGCGCCGCGCGACGGGCGCGTGCAGTACCGGGTCGCGCAGCCCGGCGAGGTGCTCGGCGCCGGCGGCAAGGTGCTGAACCTGGTCGACCTGTCCGACGTCTACATGACCTTCTTCGTGCCCGAGCAGACCGCCGGCCGCCTGGCACTGGGCACCGAGGTGCGCATCGTGCTCGACGCGGCGCCGCAGTTCGTGATTCCGGCCAGGCTGTCGTTCGTCGCCAGCACGGCGCAGTTCACGCCCAAGACGGTGGAGACGGCCAGCGAGCGCCAGAAGCTGATGTTCCGCGTCAAGGCCCAGATCGACCGCGAGCTGCTGCAGAAGCACCTGAGGCAGGTCAAGACCGGCCTGCCCGGCGTGGCCTGGCTCAAGCTCGACGACCAGGCGCCCTGGCCGGCCGAACTGGCGCTGAAGGTCGCTCCGTGAGTCCGAGCGGCTCGAGTTCGGTCGTCGCCAGCCTGACGGACATCGGCCTGCGCTACGGCAAGACGGTGGCGCTGGACGACGTCACGCTGGAGATGCCCGCGGGCTGCATGGTCGGCCTGATCGGACCCGACGGCGTGGGCAAGTCCAGCCTGCTGTCGCTGCTGGCCGGTGCGCGCGCGGTGCAGCAGGGCAGGGTGCAGGTGCTCGGCGGCGACATGGCCGAGGCGGCGCACCGCAACCGCGTCTGCCCGCGCATCGCCTACATGCCGCAGGGCCTGGGCAAGAACCTCTACCCGACGCTGTCGGTCGAGGAGAACCTGCAGTTCTTCGGCCGCCTGTTCGGCCATGGCGCGGCCGAGCGCCGCCGCCGCATCGACGAGCTGACGCGCAGCACCGGCCTGCTGTCCGTTCCTGTCGCGCCCGGCCGGCAAGCTCTCGGGCGGCATGAAGCAGAAGCTCGGCCTGTGCTGCGCGCTGATCCACGACCCCGACCTGCTGATCCTCGACGAGCCGACCACCGGCGTCGATCCGCTCTCGCGGCGCCAGTTCTGGGATCTGATCGAGCGCATCCGCGCCGAGCGCCCAGGCATGAGCGTGATCGTCGCCACCGCCTACATGGAAGAGGCCGACGCGCTTCGACTGGCTGGTGGCGATGGATGCCGGCCAGGTGCTGGCCACCGGCACGCCGGACGACCTGCGCGAGCAGACCGGCACCGAGTCGCTGGAAGCAGCCTTCATCGCGCTGCTGCCGGAAGAAACAGCGGCGCGGCCACCAGGCAGTGGTCGTGCCGCCGCTGCCGCAGAGCGACGTCGAAGACTCGCCATCGAGGCCGAGGGCCTGACCATGCGCTTCGGCGACTTCGTCGCCGTGCGATCACGTCAGCTTCCGCATCCGGCGCGGCGAGATCTTCGGCTTTCTCGGCTCCAACGGCTGCGGCAAGACCACCACCATGAAGATGCTCACCGGCCTGCTGCCGGCCAGCGAGGGCACGGCGCGGCTGTTCGGCCAGCGAGGTCGACCCGCAAGGACATCGCGTCGCGCCGCCGCGTCGGCTACATGTCGCAGGCCTTTTCGCTCTACGGCGAACTCACCGTGCGCGCAGAACCTGGTGCTGCACGCGCGGCTGTTCCAGGTGCCGGCCGCGCAGATCGCCGACGCGCGTGGACGAGATGGTCGAGCGCTTCGGCCTGGCCGACGAGCGCGACGCCCTGCCCGACGCGCTGCCGCTGGGCATCCGCCAGCGCCTGTCGCTGGCGGTGGCGATGATGCACAAGCCCGAGCTGCTGATCCTCGACGAGCCGACCTCGGGCGTCGACCCGATCGCCCGCGACGTGTTCTGGCAGCTGATGATCGACCTGTCGCGCGACGACGGCGTGACGATCTTCATCTCCACCCACTTCATGAACGAGGCCGAGCGCTGCGACCGCATCTCGCTGATGCACGCCGGCAAGGTGCTGGTCAGCGACACGCCCGCGGAGATCGTAGCGCAAGCGCGGCGCCGCAGACGCTGGAAGAGGCCTTCATCGCCTATCTGGAAGAGGCCAGCGCCGCGACCAAGAGCGCGGACGCTGCGCCGCTGACGCGCCGCAGGCGGCTGCGGACGCCGCCGGCGAAGCACCGGCCTGGTGCACGCGGGCACGGCAGACCACCGGCGCGGTTTGTTCAGCCTCGCGCGGGCCTGGAGCTACACGCTGCGCGAGACGCTGGAACTGCGGCGCGACCCGCTGCGCGCCACGCTGGCGCTGGTGGGCAGCCTGATCCTGATGTTCATCATGGGCTACGGCATCACCATGGACGTGAAATCCTGCCCTTTGCCGTGCTCGACCGCGACCAGACGGCGATGAGCCGCGACTACCTGCTGAACCTGTCGGGCTCGACGCTACTTCGAAGAGCGAGCCGCCGATCACCGACTACGCCGAACTCGACCGCCGCATGCGCAGCGGCGAACTGTCACTGGCGATGGAGATTCCCACCGGCTTCGCGCGCGACGTCGAGCGCGGCCAGGCGGTGCAGATCGGCGCCTGGATCGACGGCGCCATGCCGTCGCGCGCCGAGACGGTGCAGGGTTACGTCAGGGCATGCACGCCAGCTGGCTGGCGAGCCAGGCGCAGGCGCAGTTCGGCAGGCAGGCCGTGCCGGCCACGGCCACGGTGGAAACGCGCTTTCGCTACAACCCCGACGTCAAGAGCCTGCCGGCCATGGTTCCGGCGGTGATCCCGATGCTGCTGATGATGATCCCGGCCATGCTGACGGCGCTGTCGGTGGTGCGCGAAAAGGAGCTGGGCTCGATCGTCAACCTCTACGTCACGCCGGTCACGCGCAGCGAATTCCTGCTCGGCAAGCAGCTGCCCTACATCGGCCTGGCCATGCTCAATTTCCTGCTGATGACCTTGCTGGCGGTGACGATGTTCGACGTGCCGATCAAGGGCAGCTTCGTCACCCTGCTCGCCGCCGCCCTGGCCTACGTGGTGTGCGCCACCGGCATGGGCCTGCTGGCCTCGACCTTCACCAAGAGCCAGATCGCCGCGATGTTCCTGGCCATGATCGGCACGCTGATCCCGGCGGTGCAGTTCTCGGGCATGATCGACCCGGTATCGTCGCTCGAAGGCATCGGCGCCTTCATCGGCCACATCTATCCGACGACCCACTTCCTCGACGTCAGCCGCGGCGTCTTCAACAAGGCGCTGAGCTTTGCCGGACATGCACGCGTCGATCTGGTCGCTGCTGCTCGCGATCCCGGTGATCCTGGGGCTCGCGATCGTGCTGCTCAAGAAGCAGGACAGGTGATGAGGTTTCTATCCAATGTCTTTCGCCTCGGCGTCAAGGAGCTGTGGAGCCTGTGGCGCGACCCGATCATGCTGGTGTTCGTGGTCTACACCTTCACGCTGTCGGTCTACACCAGCGCCACGGCGATGCCCGAGTCGCTGCACAACGCGCCGATCGCCATCGTCGACGAAGACGCTTCGCCGCTGTCGGCGCGCATCGCCTCGGCTTTCTACCCGCCGCACTTCACGCGCCCGGCGATGATCAGTCTGCCGGCGGTCGATCCCGGCATGGACGCCGGCGTCTACACCTTCGCGCTGACCATTCCCACCGGCTTCCAGCGCGATGTGCTGGCCGGCAAGCCGACCGAGATGCAGCTCAACGTCGACGCCACGCGCATGAGCCAGGCCTTCACCGGCAGCGGCTATATCCAGCAGATCGTGAGCGGCGAAGTGAACGAATTCGTGCAGCGCTACCGCGGCACCAGCACGCCGCCGGTGGACCTGGCGCTGCGCGCGCGCTTCAACCCGGCACTGAAGATGTCGTGGTTCGGCTCGGTGATGAGCATCATCAACAACATCACCATGGTGGCCATCCTGCTCACCGGTGCCGCGCTGATCCGCGAGCGCGAGCACGGCACGATCGAGCACCTGCTGGTGATGCCGGTGACGCCGGCCGAGATCATGACGGCCAAGGTCTGGGCGATGGGCCTGGTGGTGCTGCTGGCCACCGCGGTGTCGCTGGTCTTCGTCGTGCAGGGCGCGCTCGAGGTGACCGATCAACGGCTCGGTGCCGCTGTTCCTGGCCTGCGCCGCGCTGTCGCTGTTCGCCACCACGGCGATCGGCATCTTCATGGCGACCGTGACGCGGTCGATGCCGCAGTTCGCGCTGCTGCTGATCCTGGTGCTGCTGCCGCTGCAGATGCTGTCGGGCGGCTCGACGCCGGCCGAGAGCATGCCCGTGTTCGTGCAGCGCATCATGCAGGTCGCGCCGACCACGCACTTCGTCTCTGCCGCGCAGGCCATCCTGTACCGCGGCGCCGGGCTCGACGTGGTGTGGCCGCAGTTCCTGGCCATCGTCGGCATCGGCGCGCTGTTCTTCTCGTTCGCGCTGGCGCGCTTTCGCAAGACGATCAGCCAGATGGCCTGACGTGCAGAGGCAGCGACATGCACCGGCCAGGCCATCAGGTTCACCAAGGTTCTCGATTGCCGCCGGGCCACTTCAAGGAGCATTCCATGCAAACCATGCCAGCGCCGTCATGCAGATCGACCAGCAGATGACGGCACCAACGAAGGGCTCGGACGCGATCTTCGTCGTCAACGCCGGCTCGTCGAGCGTCAAGTTCGCGGCCTACACGATCGACGGCGACGGCCTGCGGCTTGGCGTGCATGGCAAGGTCGAAGCCCTGGGCACGGGGCCGCGCTTCGTGGCCAAGAACGCGAGCGGCGAAGTCCTTGCGGCCAAGGTCTGGCCGGCAGAGGCTCGGCCGGGTCATGCGGGCGCCATGCAGTACCTGCTGGAAGTGCTGCCTGGATTGCTGGAGGGGCACCACGTGTGCGCGGTCGGCCACCGGGTCGTTCACGGTGGCGTCGACTTCGCTGCCCCGGCGCGTGTCGACGAGCAGGTGCTGCAGCGACTGGAGTCCCTGTGCCCGCTCGCGCCATTGCACCAGCCCTTCAACCTCGCACCGATCAGGTCGGCCATGCGACTGGCCCCGGACTTGCCGCAAGTGGCGTGTTTCGACACGGCGTTCCACCGTACGCAACCGCCCGTGGCGCAGGCGTTTGCCTTGCCGAGGGCGGTCACGGACGCCGGCTTGCGCCGCTATGGCTTTCACGGGCTGTCCTACGAGTACCTGGCTTCGGTCATCGGCAAGCGCGACGCGGCGCTGCAAGGCCGCGTCGTGGCAATGCATCTGGGCAATGGCGCCAGCGTGTGCGCCATGCGCGGCGGCATCAGCGTCGCCACCACGATGGGCTTCAGCGCCCTCGACGGCCTGATGATGGGCACGCGCTGCGGCAGCATCGACCCGGGCGTGGTCCTTCATCTGATGACCCAGCAAGGTATGAGCGCGGCGCAGGTGCAGACGATGCTGTATGAGCAGTCCGGCCTGCTCGGTGTGTCGGGCCTCTCGAAGGACATGCGGCAACTGGAGGCCAGTGACGACCCGCGCGCGCGTGAGGCGATCGACCTGTTCGTCTACCGCATCCGTTGTGAACTGGGCGCCTTGGCGGCGACGCTCGGCGGCCTGGACGCGATCGTCTTCACGGCCGGCATCGGCGAGAACAGCGCGCTGATCCGCGAACGCGTGTGCCTGGATGCCGCCTGGCTCGGCGTCGAGTTCGATCGCGCCGCCAACCGGGCGAACGGCCCGCGCATCAGTTCTGCGTCGAGCGCGGTGGCCGTGTGGGTCATCCCCACGGACGAGGAATTGATGATCGCCCGCCACACCTTGGCTGCCCTGCGCTGACAGCGTGGCCTGCACACGAGTCAACCACTGCAAGGAAGAATCCTATGAGCCACGTTGCACCCCTGTCGAAGACCGCGCTGAATCAACTCGACGCCTGGTGGCGCGCCGCCAACTACCTGTCGGTCGGCCAGATCTACCTGTTCGACAACCCGCTGCTGAGGCAGCCGCTGCACGCGCGAGCACATCAAGCCGCGCCTGCTCGGCCACTGGGGCACGACGCCGGGGCTGAACTTCATCTACGTGCACCTGAACCGCGTCATCAAGGCGCACGACCTGAACGTGATCTACATCACCGGGCCCGGCCACGGCGGCCCGGCGCTGGTGGCCAACACCTACCTCGAGGGGACCTACAGCGAGGTCTATCCGGACGTCTCGCAGGACGAGGACGGGCATGCAGCGGCTGTTCAAGCAGTTCTCCTTTCCCGGCGGCATTCCGAGCCACGTCGCGCCGGAGACGCCGGGCTCGATCCACGAGGGCGGCGAGCTCGGCTACGCGCTGTCGCACGCCTTCGGCGCGGCGTTCGACAACCCGGACCTGATCGTCGCCTGCGTGGTCGGCGACGGCGAGGCCGAGACCGGCCCGCTGGCCACCGAGCTGGCACTCGAACAAGTTCCTCAACCCGGCGCGCGACGGCGCGGTGCTGCCGATCCTGCACCTGAACGGCTACAAGATCGCCAACCCGACGGTGCTGGCGCGCATCCCGCACGACGAGCTGCGAGCGCTGTTCGCGGCTACGGCTACGACGCCGCATTTCGTCGAGGGCGACGACCCGGCCGAGATGCACCAGCGCATGGCGGCGGCGCTCGACACCGTCGCTCGGCCGAGATCCGCGCGATCCAGACGCGACGCGCGCGAGCAACGGCGTCACGCAGCGGCCGCGCTGGCCGATGATCGTGCTGCGCACGCCGAAGGGCTGGACCGGCCCGAAGGAGGTCGACGGCAAGCCGAGCGAAGGCACGTTGCGCTCGCACCAGGTGCCCTTCGGCGACATGCAGCCAGCCGCGAACACGTGCAGCTGCTCGAGGACTGGATGCAGAGCTACCGGCCGGAGGAGCTGTTCGACGACGGCGGGCGGCTGCGCGCCGAGATCGCCGCGCTGGCGCCGCAAGGGCGAGCGGCGCATGAGCGCGAACCCGCACGCCAACGGCGGCGCTGCTGCTGCGCGACCTGCGACTGCCCGACTTCCGCGACTACGCGGTGAGCGTGCCGCAGCCCGGCGCGGCCACGGCGAGGCGACGCGCGTGCTGGGCGAGTTCATGCGCGACGTGATCGACGCGCAACCGCGGACGAACTTCCGCGTCTTCGGCCCGGACGAGACGGCGTCGAACCGCTGGGGCGCGGTGTTCGAGGTCACCGACCGCTGCTCGACGGCGCAGATCGTCGCCCGGCGACGAGCATGTCGCGCCCGACGGCCGCGTGATGGAGATGCTCAGCGAGCACCAGTGCCAGGGCTGGCTCGAGGGCTACCTGCTGACCGGCCGGCACGGCTTCTTCTCCTGCTACGAGGCCTTCATCCACATCGTCGACTCGATGTTCAACCAGCACGCCAAGTGGCTCAAGGTCTCGCAGCGAGATCCCGTGGCGGCGGCCGATCGCCTCGCTGAACTATCCTGCTCACCTCGCACGTCTGGCGCCAGGACCACAACGGCTTCAGCCACCAGGACCCGGGCTTCATCGACCATGTCGTCAACAAGAAGGCCGAGGTCATCCGCGTCTACCTGCCGCCGGACGCCAACACGCTGCTGTCGGTGACCGACCACTGCCTGCGCAGCCGCAACTACGTCAACGTCGATCGTCGCCGGCAAGCAGCCGTCGCCGCAGTGGCTCGACATGGACGCGGCGGTCAAGCACTGCACCGCCGGCATCGGCATCTGGGACGTGGGCCAGCAACGACCAGGGCGGCGAGCCCGATGTGGTGATGGCCTGCTGCGGCGACGTGCCGACGCTCGAGACGCTGGCCGCCGTGCGAGCTGCTGCGCGAGCATCTGCCGGACCTGCAAGGTGCGCGTCGTCAACGTCGTCGACCTGATGAAGCTGCAGCCGCAAAGCGAACATCCGCACGGCCTGTCCGACCGCGAGTTCGACGCGCTGTTCACCACCGACAAGCCGATCATCTTCGCCTTCCACGGCTATCCGTGGCTGATCCACCGGCTGACCTACCGCCGCACCAACCACGAGAACCTGCACGTGCGCGGCTACAAGGAAGAAGGCACGACCACGACGCCGTTCGACATGGTCGTGCTCAACGACATGGACCGCTTCCACCTCGTCGTGCGACGTGATCGATCGCGTGCCCGGGCTGCGGCGCGCGCGCCGCCTACGTGAAGCAGGCCATGCGCGACAAACTGATCGAGCACAAGCAGTACATCGACGAGCACGGCGAGGACATGCCGGAGATCCGCGACTGGCGCTGGAACCCGCCACCGGATGCCGGGAGCAAGGCACGGTGAGCGAAGCGGCTGACGACAAGCCAGGCGCTGTCGTGCTGACGCTGAGCGCGCGCACGTGCGACGCGGTCCTGTTCGATCTCGACGGCGTGCTGACGCGAACCGCGAGCGTGCACGCGCAGGCCTGGAAGCGAATGTTCGATGCCTTTCTGGAGGCGCGGGCAGTGCAGGCCGGCCAACCCTTCGTGCCGTTCGACATCGACGTCGACTATGCCCGCCACGTCGACGGCAAGCCGCGCCAGGACGGCGTGGCCGCGTTCCTGGCGGCGCGTGCGATCGCGTTGCCGCTCGGTGCAGCCGACGACGGCCCGGGATTCGGCAGCGTGCACGCCCTGGGCAACCTGAAGGACCACTACTTTCTCGAGCACATGGATCGGCACGGCGTCGAGCGCTACGAACCGGCGATCGCCTTCGTCGGCGCGTTGCGTGCGCAGGAGATCAAGACCGCCGTCGTCTCGTCGAGCAACAACTGCGCGGCGGTGCTGGCGGCAGCGAACATCGCCGATCTGTTCGACGTGCGCATCGACGGGCGCGATGTCGCGCAACTCGGACTGCGCGGCAAGCCCGCACCCGATGCTTTCCTCGAGGCCGCGAAGCGCCTGGGCATCGAGCCGGCGCGCGCGGTGATCATCGAAGACGCGGTGGTCGGTGTCGCGGCCGGGCGTGGCGGCGGCTTCGGCACGGTCATCGGCGTCGATCACGGCGGGCGCGCGGCGGCGCTGCGCGCCGCCGGCGCCACGGCCGTGGTGACAAGCCTGGAGCAACTTCGTGTCGCCGCCGAACAGCCGTCCGAGTGGTCGTTGCGCTTCGATGGCTTCGACGCCGCGCAGGAAGGCCGGCGCGAAGCGCTGTGCACGCTCGGCAACGGCTATTTCGCGAGCCGCGGCGCCGCACCCGGCGCCGTTGCCGACGGCAGCCACTATCCGGGCACCTATCTGGCGGGCGGCTACAACCGGCTGCTCACCGAAGTGGCCGGCCACGCCGTCGAGAACGAGGACCTGGTCAATCTGCCGAACTGGCTCGCGCTGCAATGGCGCATCGGCGACGGCGACTGGTTCGACGTGCGGCAGGTGGCCACACTGCTGGCCTACCGGCAGCAGCTCGACCTGAAGCGCGGCATGTTGCTGCGGACCATCCGCTGCGAGGATGACCAGGGGCGCCGCACGACGCTCGAAGAGCGCCGGCTGGTGTCGATGGACGACATGCACCAGGCCGCCCTGGAAGTGGTGCTGACGGCCGAAAACTGGTCCGGCGAGGTGACGATCCGCAGCGCCATCGACGGGCGCATCGTCAACGCCGGCGCAAAGCTGTACCGGCCATTCAACAACCGGCACCTCGAGCCCGTCGCCGCAGGCGCTGTAGGAAGCGACGGCGCCTGGCTGCTGATGCGGACCTCGCAATCGAAGATCGAGGTCGCGCAGGCGGCGCGCACGCGCGCCTTCGTCGACGGCGAGCCGCTGCAGACGCTGCCGGCGCTGATCGACGAGCCCGGGTACATCGGCCACGAGATGACCGTGCACCTAGAGCGCGGCCGACGACTGGCGCTGGAAAAGCTCGTCTCGTTGTTCACGTCGCGCGACCGGGCCATTGCCGAGTGCGCGCTCGAGGCCCGCAAGGCGATCGCGCGGCCGCAGCGCTTCGATGCGGTGATGGCCGCGCATGTGCGGGCCTGGAAGCATCTGTGGAGCCGCTTCGACATGCATCTGCAACTGGCGGCGCCGATGCCGATGAACGTGCCGATGCTGTTCCGGCTCAACATGTTCCACCTGCTGCAGACCGTGTCGATTCACTCGATCGGCCTGGACATCGGCGTGCCGGCGCGCGGCTGGAGCGGCGAGGCCTACCAGGGCCATGTGTTCTGGGACGAGCTGTTCATCTTTCCGTTCTTCAACCTGCGCATGCCCGAGATCACGCGCTCGCTGCTGATGTACCGCTACCGGCGGCTCGGCGAAGCGCGCGCCGCCGCGCAGCGCGCGGGCTTCAGGGGCGCGATGTTTCCGTGGCAAAGCGGCAGCAACGGCGAGGAGGTGACGCAGCAGCGCAATTTCAATCCGCGCTCGCAACGCTGGGTGACCGATCACTCGCACCTGCAGCGCCATGTCGGCAGCGCGGTGGCCTACAACGTCTGGCAGTATTTCCAGGTCACGCGCGACACCGAGTTTCTCGAGTTCTACGGCGCCGAGCTGATGCTCGACATTGCGCAGTTCTGGTCCAGCATGGCGAGCTTCGACATGGCTCGCGGGCGCTACGAAATCCGCGGCGTCATGGGGCCCGACGAATACCACGAGGCTTACCCCGATGCGCCGCAAGCCGGCCTGGCCAACAACGCCTACACCAACCTGATGGCAGCGTGGGTGCTGTGCCGTGCGCTCGACGTGCTCGATCGCCTGTCCGGGCAGCGCCGCGCCGAGCTGATGTCGCGGCTCGGCTTGAACACCGACGAGATCGCACGCTGGGACGACATCAGCCGGCGCATGTTCGTGCCGATCCGCGACGACGGCGTCATCGAGCAATTCGAAGGCTATGACGCCCTGCGCGAGTTCGACTGGGACGGCTACGCGGCACGCTACGGCAACATCCAGCGCCTCGACCTGATCCTCGAGGCCGAGGACGATTCAGCAAACCGCTACAAGCTGTGCAAGCAGCCCGATGTGCTGATGCTGTTCTATCTGTTCTCGGCCGACGAACTGCGCGAGCTGTTCGGGCGCCTGGATTACCCGTTCGCGTACCAGACCATCCCGGACAACGTCGCCTACTACGACCGCCGCACCGCGCACGGCTCGACGCTCGGCCGGGTCGTGCACGCGTGGGTGCTGGCACGCTCGGACCGGCCACGCGCGACGCGCTATTTTGCTCAGGCGCTGCTGAGCGATGTCGACGACATCCAGCAAGGGACCACCGCCGAAGGCACGCATCTGGGTGCGATGGCCGGCACGGTCGACCTGCTGCAGCGCGTGACCACCGGCATCGAGGTCACGGGCGACATCCTGCAGCTCAACGCCGAACTGCCCGCCGAGTTGCAACGGCTGGACATGCGCATCCGCTATCGCGGGCAATCGCTCGACCTGCGCCTGACCCGCGACCAACTCAGCGTGCACTGCCAAGAGCCCGGGGCGGCACCGATCCGGCTCGGCATCGGCGGTGAAATCCACGAACTCGCCGGCGGCACGAGCCGAGGGTTCGATCTCACGTGACCGAGCGCAACGATGCCGCTCACGGCACGCCGAGGTACAGATAGATTGCATTGTTGCCGCCGCGCGCGTGCCCGAAGCCCAGATAGACAGGACCCACCGGTGTGTCGGTCGCGATGAAGATCGAGCCTGCGGTCAGCAGACCCGTCGGGCTGGCCGGCAGCAAGGGGTCACCGACGCGCCCTGCTTCGAGCGAGAAGCCGCCGAACATGCCCTCCAGCAACGGGCCGCCGAAGATGCGCCGGGCGTAGACGACGCGGCCGAAGGCGACCGATTGTCCCAGCAGTTGCCCGGTGCGAAAGCCCGACAGCTGCATGAAGCCGCCGAACGGGAACAGGTCGTAGGCCGGCAGCACGTCTCCACCCAGCGCACCGCCTGCGTGCAGGCCGAGCTGCAGCGTGTCCTGCCCGCTGCTGAAGGCAGCGACGTAGTCCGCCTCCCATCGTGTGTAGCGGTCACGCGCCCCGATGGCAGGCTGGGATGCGAGCACGTCGAGCGACAGTGCGTAGCCGTCGCGCGGGAAGCGCCCGCTGTCCAGCAGGTCGCGGCTCAGCCGCAGGCGTGTGCCGCCGATGTCGACCTTCTCGTCCGCACTGACCAGCGCCGACGGGCCGGTATCGAGTCGGTACGTGCGACGCCCCCGATACAGGCCCAGCCGGACCTCGCCCAGAACCTTCGACTGCACACCTGCATCGAGCGCAACCTGGCCGGTCTGGCGTGA
The DNA here is from genome assembly GCA_963706685.1 of uncultured beta proteobacterium. Taxonomy (GTDB): domain Bacteria; phylum Pseudomonadota; class Gammaproteobacteria; order Burkholderiales; family Burkholderiaceae_C; genus CADEEN01. The sequence continues at coordinate 36,469 of CAVPMY010000005.1, read as the reverse complement.
AAAGCGGGCGACGCGGTCGCGACCGTCGAAGACGTCGAAGGGCTTCTGCTCGAGGTCCACGGACGGCGCCAGGAACCACGACCCGCCCGCCCAAAGCGGCTGGAAAAGCGCCGACGTGATCTGGTTGACACGCCCCAGCTTCAGGTCGGTGCGCCACTCGGCGCCGCGCGAGTTGACCCAGGTCCGCCGGTAGCTCGCCAGGGCCTGGAAGTAGGCGTTGCCCGCAAAGTCGTTGGACAGGCCGAGGCCGAAGCGCAGGTAGTCCGGGCCCGAGGACTTCTCCTCGGCATCGATCACCAGCACCCGCTTGCCCGCCTCGTCGAGCAATTGGTAGCCGACATGATCGAAGTCGCCTTGCCCGTAGATGCGCTGCAGGTCGGCGTCCAGCACCGCCGCGTCGAGTGGCCGGCCTGCCCGCGTGTTGACCAGAGTGCGCACGGCGGCCGGATTGACCCGGCTCAGCCCCGCAAAGCGTATCTCGTCGATCGCGGCGGACGCGCCGGCCACAGCGACCTGCCGGCTGGCACGATGCGCTGCGTAGTCTGATGTCGACAGGGCGAGCCTGTCGAGCCGGGCTGTCAGCTCGCGCGCGGCCGCCTCGCCAACGCCGACGATGTCGGCCATGTGATCGAAGTCGCTGGACTCGAAGTCACCCAGCGCGGGCGAGATCAGGATGTCGCGATCGGTCAGCGCGGCCAGCGATTCGCGCACGTTCTGCTCGGTGAGGATGTTGATCATCTGCGCGGTCACGCCCAACACCGACGTCACCTGATCGCGCCGCAGCAGCGGCGTGCCCAGGTTGACGGCGATCACGATATCCACGCCCATCTGCCGCGCCACATCGACGGGCAGGTTGCGCGTCAGCCCGCCGTCGACCAGCATGCGGCCATCGACCTCGGCAGGCGCGAACAGCCCCGGAATCGAGATGCTCGCGCGCAGCGCAGAAGCCAGGTCCCCCGAGTCCAGCACATGCACGCGGCCGGTCTCGATGTCCGTCGCGACGACGCGAAGCGGGATCGGCAGCGCGTCGAAGCGCGGCTCGCCGCCTGACCGCACGAACCCGCGCAGCAATGCTTCGAGGCCGATGCCCGACACCGCACCCTTGGGCAGGCTCAGCTGCCCGTCCTTCACGCCGAATTCCGGGCCGAGAAAGTTGATACTGTCGTCGCGCTTCAGGCGTTCGGGCTGGTCACGCCGCGGCGGATCGTCCCTGAGGATGTCGGCGGTGCGGATCGACAGCACCTGCAGCTGCATTTCAGCCACGGTCATGCCGGATGCATAGGCACCGCCGACGAGCGCGCCCATGCTGGTGCCGGCGATGGCGTCGACGGGCACCCTGAGTTCTTCGAGTACCTTGAGCACGCCGATGTGCGCTGCGCCGCGCGCGCCGCCGCCGGACAGCACGAGCCCGATGCGCGGGCGCTGCACGTTCGGACTCGTCACCGTCTGCGCCAACGCACTGAACGCCAGCGCCATCGCGCAACTCGCAGCGACAGCGCGCCTGACGAAGCGGCGCAACCCGAGGTCTTGCAGGCGCGTGCCTCGGGCGAAGGCCGACTGAGACGCACGCATCACGACGCAGTCGGTGGTTGAATCACCTTCGTACCGGCAGCAGCCGATTCACCTCGATCGATCGCCGCGCCGAACCGCTGCGCGTGCTCGGCTTCGCCGAAGTAGACCGACAGGTGCGGGAACGGAATCTCGACCCCTTCGGCGTCGAAGCGGTTCTTGATGCGCCGTCGCAATTCTCGTCCCACCACCCACTGCTCCAGCGGCACCGTCTTGATTCTCAACTTGATGATCACGGCCGACGCGGCGAAGTCATCGACGCCCAGCACCTCGAGCGGCGCCAGAATCTTGCTCGCGAACGCGGCATCGGCCTGCAGGTCGCGACCGATCTCGCGCAACAGTTCCATGACGCGATCGACGTTCTCCTTGTACGCCACGCCGAGCTCGATGACGTAGTAGGAAAAGTTCATCGTCAGGTTCGACAGGTCGTTGATCAGGCCGTTCTGGAAGATGTGCACCGTGCCGTCCAGCCCGCGCAGCGTGGTCGTTCTCAGGCGGATCGACTCGACCTGGCCGCCCTTGCCGTTGATGTTGGCGATGTCGCCGACGCGCAATTGGTTCTCGACGATCATGAAGACGCCGGCGATGATGTCGCGCACAAAGTTCTGGGCGCCGAAGCCCAACGCCACGCTGACGATGGCGCCGCCCGCCAGCAGCGGCGTCACGTCGACGCCCACCGTCCTGAGCACCATCACACCGGCGATGGCGAGGACGGCGGTGGTGAAAGTCCAGCGTGCCAGCCGGCCGCGCGTCTCGACCCGCTTGCGCCTGTCCATGCGTTCGGCATAGGGCAGGCGCGCCGGCACCAGGGCATTCGGCAAGCCCGCGGTCACGATGCCGGCAGCGCGGATCAGCACCAGCGCGCTGCCCAGAATGAACAGCAGCGGAAGACCGGAACCGCGCACCCAGTCACCGATATCGTCCCAGGTCAATCGGGGCACGCCACGGATGCCCAAGCCATAGAGCATGATCACGACGGCGATCACCAGCGATGCAAACGCCGTCAGGCGGCGAAGCATGCGCGTAAACCGCTCGGCCCATCGCTCGAGGGCATGAGGCGCTTCATCGTCGGCGCCGCCGGCGAACCAGCGCTGCAATGCCCGCGTCGCCAGCCAGAAGACAAGCCACAGCAGCGCCAAGGCCACGGTCGCGCTGACCAATGCGGGCAGCATGCTTTGCAGGGAGATGGAGTCCATTGCGCGGAGTATCCAGCCTTGAGGCGGCACGCGGCGGCGGCAGACCTCTGGAGAACACAGGGCACCACGGGTGAGACAGGCTCCGACCCCCCGTACTCGGAAATGGATGCTCACCGCCAAGTCTTCAGGGCGACCAATGCTGTCGCGCGGATCCTTTGCATGGCAACACCCATCCCAAAGATCCAGCCTCCACGCAGGCTCTGGCTCCCGCCAAGGGGTGAAGTGCTGCCGCGCAGGGGGCTGCGGTGAAAAGCCAGTCTCGGCCAGGTTGCCGACGTTCACACCACGTCACGCGAAGGTTCCTTGGTGGCCGTCCACCGACATACAGATCTCGCGCCTAATCGTTCCCTTCACTCACATCGCGAACGTTCAAAACGCGGAACGACCGTCGCCGACCCGGTAAACGAAGACGCTCATCGAGATTCCACCAACCGTTGCGTCAAGGCCAATCCCAGACGCCCGCCGCCTCCGCACGCCCCCTACGGCGCCGCCGGCACCACCTGCGCCGCGCCCGGCATCACCGGCAGCTTGCCGGCATCGCGCAGCGACTCCCATTCGCTTTGCAACTGCTTGCCGGTCTTGTAGTGCGGCACGCGGAAGATGAGTCGCTTGACGCGCGTCAACAGGGCGTTCGAGCCGGCGACCTCGTCGTTCCAGTATTTGTGCGCCAGCGCGATGTTGTTCTCGGTTTCCATTTCGAAATGATCTCGCGGCGACTGGCCGCCGAAGACGTAGAGCTTGCCGCGGTAGATGCGCCAGGTGTTGGGTCCGCCGCCGCCGCCCCAGGGGATCGCATAGTTGATGCCGTCGCTGCAGAAGCCGCCGAACTGCGGCATGTATTTATCCGGCGCACGCTCGAACTCGGCCTTGTTGGCTACGCTGGCAAAGCGCCAGGTCACGCCTTTGTAGTCCAGCTTGATCGCCTGATCGCCGCGCACGGCGTCGTTCTGCGTGAAGTAGGCCACCGCGTCATGGCCTTCGAGCATCAGGCGCTCGTCGGCGCCGTCGCGCATCGTGCGCCAGGGGCCGTCGTTGGGGCTGTCGTAAGTCGCTGCTGCGGCAACCGTCGAGGCGCCGACCGCCAAGACCAGTGAGAGAAACAGTCGTCGAATCAACTTCATGGTGTGGTCCTCAATCGTGATCGCGGGCGCCCTGCCTGCGCCGGCCCTGCGCGATATAGCCCATGCCGGCCTGCGTGCTGGTGCGCTCGAAGCCGTCGCACCAGTCGGCGATCAGATCCCAGGGGTGCCAGAGGTCCGCCGGGCGAGCGTTGTACGGACGGTTCTTCAGCCACGGCAGCAGGTTCAGCGGGCCGGTCCACCAGGGGAAGAACTTCATGCCGGCCACCGCGACAGGCGCGCCCGGCTTGACCTGGCGCATGATGTTGTCCACCGCGGCGCGAGTGCGGCTGATGTCGTGCACGTAGTTGAAGAGCACGGCGTCGGCGGGCTCGGGCAGCTTGACGGTTTCAGCGGCCGTGCAAGCGTGCCAGACATTGGTCCAGCCCTCACGCGCCACGCGCGCACGGGCCTGCGCGAACATCTCCGGGCTCTGCTCGAAGGCCAGCACCGCGCCTTGTTCACCGACCGCCTGGCGCAGCAGGGCATAGCTCAAGCCGGTGCCGGCACCGACGTCGAGCACGGTCTGCCCGGGCCGCAACTGCAGCAGCGCGATCGTGCGCTCGCGCAACGGCATCGTGAATTGCGCCGAGGCGTCGTAACCCGCAGCACGCGAGCGGTAGCGCTCGATGGAGACTTGATTGGCGCTGGACTTGGTCATGTACGCAGGGTTGGGTTGCCGAGCGGCACGAAGGTTCCTGCTACCGTGTCATGGCTCGCCGCCAAGCGTAGCTGAGCCCATCGACCAGTGCCACCAGCAGCAGCATCGCGAGCAGGATGGTGCAGGTCTTGCCCATGTGGAACAGCCCCATGTGAAAGGCCAACAATTGACCCAGCCCACCGGCGCCGACGACACCGAGCACCGCGGCGGCGCGGATGTTGTTCTCCCAACGGTAGAGCGTGTAGCTCATCAACTGAGGCAAGACCTGCGGCAGCGTCGCGTAGAGGAAGACGCGGCCGGCGCCCACTCCCTGCGCGCGCAGCGCGAAGCCAGGCCCCGGCGGCGCGTTCTCGATCGCTTCGGCAAACAGGCGGCCGAGCACGCCGGTGGTATGAAAGGCCAGTGCCAGCGTGCCGGTCAGCGGCCCCAGACCGGCGGCGATCAACAGCAGCGTGGCCCACACCAGCTCGGGGATCGAGCGCAGTGCGTTGAGCACGAGCCGCATCGGCGCTCGCGTGAGGGCGCGGTCGCCGGCGTGCACGCGCGCCGCGGGCAGGGCCAGCAGCAGACCGAACAGCGCGGCCAGCAGCGTGCCGATCGCCGACATGGCCAACGTCTCCCAGGCTCCGGCGATGACCTTGCCGAGAAACGGCTGCGCCACATCGGGTGGGAAGAACTCGCCGACAAAGCGGGCCATGCTCGACGCGGATTGCGCAGAGAAGAACTCGCCCAACTTCAGGTCGAGGCTCCAGAAACTGGCGATGACCAGCAGCGCGATGCCCAGCGTCAGCCAGCAGGCTTGGCAGCGCATGTCGAACAGCCGCGGCGGCAGGCGGTAAGGCTTGTTGGCGGCCGGATCGATCATGACGAGCCCTCGCCGGACGAGTCCGTCCGGCGATCCCCCGAGGGCATGCGCGCCGGCTTGGGGCGGCCCGGCGCTCGGCTCGCGCTCATGTGAGACCCTTGCGCAGCAGGGCGCTCGCACGATCGGCCAGCGCCACCAGCGCGATGAAGACGAGCAGCATCGTCGCCACCTCACCGCCGGCAAACATCTTCGTCGAGTTGTCCATCTGCTGGCCCAGGCCGCCGGCGCCGACAAAACCGAGCACGACCGACGAGCGGATCGCGCACTCCCAGCGATAGACCGTGTAGCTGACCAACTCGGCCGCATTGCCCGGCAGCACCGCGTAGAAGAAGGCCTGCAGCCGGCCGGCGCCATTGCGCAGCAGCGTCTCGCTGGCGTGCGTCTCACCGGACTCGAGGATCTCGCCGTAGACCTTGCCGAGCATGCCGCCGTAGGTCAGCGCAATCGCCAGCACGCCGGACGCTGGGCCGAGGCCGACGACGCGCACGAAGACCAGCGCCCAGACCAGCTCGGGGATCGAGCGCAGCACGATCAGCAGCCAGCGGATCGCTTGCCGCAACACGAAGGGCCAACCGGCCATGCGCCCCGACAGCGCCGATATCGACAGCACGCGTGTCGAGGCCAGCGTCAGCGGCACGGCGACGAACAAGGCCAGCGTGATGCCCGCCGTGGCGATGGCCACCGTGCGCCAGGTCTCGCGGGCGACGAGCGAGAGGAACTCGCCGCCGACAGCGGGTGGCAGGAAAGTCGACAGGAAGCGCAGCGTGGGCCGCAGACTGTCCGGCTCGAAGATGACCCAGGGCTTGAATTCGGTGGCGACGAGCAGCGGCCACAGCACGACGAGCGCGGCACCGATCCAGAACATGCGACCGAGCCACGCCGGATCACGGGTCGGAGCCGAAAGTGCCGCGTTCATCGGCAGTGCATCACCGCCGGTTGCGGCAGCGCGCTGGGCATGAACTCGGAGCCGCCGGGTTCATCGAGCTGCTCGAATTCGCTGCCGTACAGATCGGTGAGCAGTTCGCGCGTCACTGCAGCGGCCGGCAGGTCGAAGGCGATCCGACCCGCGCGCAGGCCGACGATGCGCGCAAAACGATCGAGTGCCACGTTGACCTGGTGCAGCGTGGCGATCAGGGTCACGCCCCGGCTGGCCGCTTCATCGACCAGCGTCGCGATGGCCTGCTGCGCGCGCGTCGGATCGAGCGCCGACAGCGGCTCGTCGATCAGCCACAGCGTGGCCGGCGCCAGCAGCGCGCGCGCCAGGCCGACACGCTGGCGCTCGCCGCCCGAGAGCCGATCGACGCGCTCGAACAGCTTGTCCTGAACGTCGAAGCGTGTCAGCGCGTCGTGCGCCGCGCCGATGTCGTCGGGGTAGAACAGCGACTTCACGCTCGCCAGCCAGCCCTGCCGCGGCAGGCGCCCGGCCAGCACGGCGGTGACGACGCGCTGGCGCGGCGGCAGCGGCGGCACCTGCGGCGCCAGGAACAGGCGCCCGCGCAGGCGCTGCAACTGGCGCGTCGACAAACCCCACGGTGCCGTGCCGTCGAGCGTGACCGTGCCGGACGACGGCCGCAATGCGGCAGCCGCGACATGCATCAGCGTCGTCTTGCCGGCGCCCGAGGCGCCGATGATCGCCACCTGCTCGCCATGCGCGATGTCGAGCGTAAAGTCTTCGAGCGCCGCAGCAGACCCGGCCTTGGCAGCCGGGTGCCGCGCCGTCACGGCGTCGAAGCGAAGCTGCATCGAACTCTCAGCAAGCGAGCCGGGCTCCACCAAGCAACCGCCGCGAATCGGGCTTTGCCCGGCCGCTGGCGGTGCCCCCAGGCGACGAAGGCGCCTTCCAGTTGCCCGGGGGTGCGGCGAAGCCGCTACGGGGGGTCACAACAGTTTCGCGCTGTTCGCCGCGGCTTCGATGCCCTTGTAGTTTTCCGCCTTGCTCGGCACGAAGCGCGTCGCGCGCTGCAACTCGAGGATGGTCTTGCCCTCGGCCGTGTCCCTGCTGAGTGCAAGCAGCGCGGCGGACAGCTTCTCGCGCGTGGCCACGGGCATGTCGGCGTGCACGCTCCAGTTGTAGTCGTAGTACGGCGGCGTCGTGTAGAACACCTTGACCTTGCTCGTATCGACCTTGTTGTCGTTGACGAGTTTTTCCCAGACCGAGATGTTGAGCGCGCCGGCCTGCACCTTGCCCGAGGCCACGGCGGCCACCGTGGCGTCGTGCGCGCCGCTGAAAGCGACGCGCTTGAAATCCTTGTCCGGGTCGACGCCGGCCTGCAGCAGGAAGCTGCGCGGCATCAGGTGGCCGCTGGTGCTGCTCTGCGAGCCGAAGCTGACGTCCTTGCCCTTCAGGTCGGCGAGGGTCTTGATCGCCGGATCGGTGGTGATGAAGACCGAGCGGAACTTCTCGTCTTCCTCGCGCTGCACGATCGGAATCACTTTGCCGCCGGAGCGCGAGTTGGCCTGCACGAAGGTGAAGCCGCCGAACCAGGCCATGTCGACCTTCTTGTTGACCAGCGTCTCGACGGCGGCAGCGTAGTCGGTGACCGGCGTGAACTCGACCTTCATGCCCAGCTTGCTCTCGAGGTACTTGACCAGCGGCTCGGCCTTGCGCGCCAGCTCGGTAGGCGATTCATCGGGGATCGCGGTGATGCGGAAGACCTGCTGCGCATGTGCCGAGATGGCGCCGATGGCGAGCAGCGCACAGGTCATCAGGTTGCGCAGGGAGCGGGACGAAGACAGGCTGAGCATGGTGGTTTCTCCTGTAGGGAAGCGAAGCTGTCGCTGACAACGGGGAGGGCATTACAGCGCATCCGCACGATCTGCGCACGAGCTGCTGCTACATTGCCCCGCAGGCTGCTCAGACTCCGTGACAACACTGAATCAACCCCATTTCGTGCAACTGCACGACGTGCACGACGCCTCTGGCCACGACCTTGCAAGCGAACTCGCGGCGGGCTTGAGTGCGAAACACGCGTCGATTGCGCCCAAGTATTTCTACGACGCGCTGGGTTCGCGCCTGTTCGACGCCATCACCGAACTGCCCGAGTACTACCCGACGCGCACCGAAGCGCAGATCCTGCGCGCGCACGCAGCCGACATGTCCGCCGTGCTCGGCACGGTCCAGACCCTGGTCGATCTCGGCGCCGGCAACTGCGAGAAAGCGGGCCGCCTGTTCGCCGCGCTGCAGCCGCGGCGCTATGTGGCCGTGGACATCTCGGTGGATTTCCTGCGCCAGGCGATGACCAGCCTGCAGCGTGAGCATGCGGCGATGGAGATGGTCGGCATCGGCATGGACTTCTCGCAATCGCTCGAGCTGCCGATCGAAGTCGGCGACGCGCCGCGAACATTTTTCTACCCCGGCTCATCGATCGGCAACTTCACGCCGCTGCAAGCCCAGGCCTTCCTGCAGCGTATACGCCGCGCCTCGCCCGGCGGCAACCTGTTGATCGGCGTCGACCTGGTCAAGTCCAAGGCCGTGCTCGAGGCCGCCTATGACGACGCGCTGGGCATCACGGCTGCCTTCAACCTCAACATGCTGGCGCATGTGAATCGTTTGCTCGGCAGCGACTTTGCGCTGCACGATTGGCGCCATGTCGCCTTCTTCGACGAAGACGCGTCGCGCATCGAGATGCACCTCAAGGCGCGGCGCGCGCTCAGCGTGCATTGGCCTGGAGGCGAACGACGATTTGCCGCGGGCGAACGCATCCACACCGAGAACTCGTGCAAATACACGGTGCAGGACTTCGACGCCTTGTTGCGCCGTGCCGGCTACGTGCACACCCAGTGCTGGACCGACGAGCGGCGCTGGTTCGCGGTGTTTGCGGCGACTTGACGATCAGGCCGCGCAGCTTCGGAACCCGGCGAAGACGTCGTTGCGCCCGGCGAGGAAGAAGTTTCGATAGCGCGGATGCTTCATGAACGGCGGCGTCGCGAACGAGCCGCCTTTCAACACCGGCCGGCCGTCGAACCAGGGCGCTGAATAGTCGCGGTAGGGGTGGGGAGCAAAACCGGGCCAGGGCGCAAACGGCGAGGCCGTCCATTCCCAGGCATCGCCGAAGACGAATTCGGCACCGAGCTGCTGTTGCGCCAACGTCCACTCATGTTCGGTCGGCAGGCGCCGGCCGGCCCAGCGGCACCAGGCCCGGGCCTCGTGCGCGCTGAGGTGAACGGCGGGCGCGTCCAGATCGAGCGGCAGCCAGCGGCCGAAGACGGCGCGCTTGAGGCCATGTTCAAAACTGTCATCGCGCGCCAGATGGCGCGGCAGGCCCTGCTGCAAGGCGCGTTGCCGCCAGGCCCAGGCGGCGTCGGTCCAGTGCGCTGCGTCGTCGTAGCCGCCGGCCTCGATGAACGGCAGCACATCGCGCCAGGTCACGGCCGCGCTGTCGATCGAGAAATCGGCCACCTCCACACGGTGTTCTCCGAGTTCGTTGTCGAAGGCAAAACCGCCTTCGTCGACACCGATGGTCAGCGTGCCACCGGCCACCGGCAGCTCGCGGCGTGCGGCCCGCGGCAGCGGCGCTGGGCCGTCGATGGCCAGGCCAAGCCCTTGCGCGATCATCAGGTCGGCCTCGTGGTGCATGGCTTCGTGCATCAGCACCAGGCGGAAAAAGTACAGCGCAGCGTCGTCGTCGCCGGCCGCGCGCAGCAGCGCCAGCGTGCGCTCGCGGACCTGCAGCAGGTAGGCCTGGGTGCGGCGGGCATCGGGCAGAGGGAGGAGCCAGCGCCTGGCATGCGCGACGTTGCTCGAGTCATAGAGCGCATCGGCGCCGGGTGCGGCCGGCAACAGCGACGGTGCACGCGCTGCTTCGAGCTGCGCTCGCGTGCCGCGATGGCGCTGGCTGTTGCGCGAGATCCAGAACTCCTCGAACCAGCCGACGTGGCCGAGCTCCCACAGCGGCGGATTGACCTCTTCGGCATAGGCGATGTCGAGCCGGGCGCCGAGCGCCCTGCGCACACGATCGAACAGATCGAGCGTGAGCTGGCGCATCGCCGTCAAGGCCGGTTCGAGCGTAGCGGCGTCGGCTTGGCGTGCGTGCTGCGGATTGACTAAGCTCGATGTCATGACAAAACCCGTGGTCGCCTTGATCACGCCGGCCCTGGCGACGGCCAACAACGGCAACTGGCAGACCGCGCAGCGCTGGGCGCGCATGCTGGCCAGCGATTATGAAGTGCGGCTGGCCCGGCAATGGGACGGTACGCCGGCCGACGTGATGCTGGCGCTGCATGCGCGGCGGTCGGCGCCGAGCATTGCCGAGTGGGCACAGCTGCAGCCGCGGCGGCCGCTCGTCGTCGTGCTGACGGGCACCGACCTGTATCGTGACCTGCCCGGCGGCGATGCCGACACGCTGCGCTCGCTGGCGCTGGCCGATCGCCTGATCGTGCTGCACGAAGGCGCGCCGGACGACCTGCCGGCCGAACACCGCGCCAAGTGCGTCGTCTGCTTCCAGTCCGCCGCCTTGCGCCAGACGCTGCCGAAGACCCGGCGCCACCTGCGCGCGCTGATGGTCGGCCACCTGCGCAGCGAGAAAGACCCGCGGACCGCGTTCGCCGCCGTGCGCCTGCTGTGCGGGCGCGACGACGTCCTGTTCGACCACATCGGCGCGCCGCTCGACGAGGCCCTGGGCGACGAGGCACGAAGCCTGATGCGCGAGCAGCCGCGCTACCGCTGGCTGGGCGCGCTGGCCCATGCGCCCACGCTGCGCCATGTCCAGCGCGCCCATGTGCTGGTTCATCCGAGCGTGATGGAGGGCGGCGCGCATGTGGTCATGGAGGCGGTGCGCGCGGGCACGCCCGTGCTGGCTTCACGGGTCGCCGGCAATGTCGGCATGCTCGGCCGCGACTACGGCGGCTATTTCCCCGCCGGCGACGCCGCCGCGCTGGCGACCCTGCTGCAGCGCGTGCGCGACGACCCGGCTATGCTGCAAGGACTGCGCGCGCAGTGCGACCAACGTTGCCCCCTGTTCGACCCTGCGCGCGAGCAGGCCACGCTGAAAAGCGTGATTGCGCAGTTGCTGCAAACCCAGCTGGAGACGACCCGTGAACGCCCCTGAACGACCGCCCCCTGACGAACCGCGGCTGACCGCGCTCTCCCACGGTGGAGGCTGCGGCTGCAAGATTGCTCCCGGTGTGTTGAGCGAAATCTTGCGAGGCATGAGCCCGATGGTGCTGCCCAAGGAACTCCTGGTCGGCATCGAAACCTCGGACGACGCCGCCGTCTACCAACTCAACGACGAGCAGGCGCTGGTGGCGACGACCGACTTCTTCATGCCGATCGTCGACGACCCGTTCGAGTTCGGCCGCATCGCCGCCGTCAACGCGATCAGCGACGTCTATGCCATGGGCGGCAAGCCGATCCTGGCGCTGGCGCTGGTCGGCATGCCGATCGGCGTGTTGTCGGCCAAGACGATCGGCCGCATCCTCGAAGGCGGCAACCAGGTCGCGCGCGCGGCCGGCATCCCGATCGCCGGTGGCCACACGATCGATTCGGTCGAAGCGATCTACGGCCTGGTCGCGCTCGGCCTGGTGCATCCGAAACGCGTCAAGCGCAACGCCGACGCGCGTGTCGGCGACCGGCTGTGCTCGGCAAGCCGCTCGGCGTCGGAGTGATGTCGGCGGCGTTGAAGAAGGACAGTTTGTCGGCCGACGACTATGCGCAGATGATCGCCTACGCCACCAAGCTCAACACGCCGGGCCCCGACCTCGCGGCGCTCGACGGTGTGCACGCGATGACCGATGTCACCGGCTTCGGCCTGGCCGGCCACGCGCTCGAGATCGCCAAGGGTGCGAAGGCGCATGTGGTCATCGACTGGAGCAAGGTGCCGCTGATCGGCGGCGTGCGTGCGCTGGCCACGCAGGGCTTCATCACCGGCGCCTCGGCGCGCAACTGGGGTGGTTACGGTGCCGAGGTCGCCTTGCCGGCGGGCTTTGCGAAGGAAGACCAGGCGCTGCTGACCGACCCGCAGACCAGCGGCGGCCTGCTCGTCTCGTGCAATGCCACGGCAGTGCATGAAGTGATGGCGATCTTTCGCCGCCACGGCTTCGAAGCTGCCGCCGAGATCGGCCATATCGCCAGCCACCAGGGCGGTGCCCGATTGACGGTGCGCTGACGGTGCGCCGAAAGCTCGCGGCCCGTCATGCGACCTGGGTCATGCCCTTGTTCCTGACGGTGTTCATGACCTGCATCGTCTCGTTCATCAGCACCTACAAGGGCATCGGCTTCGTGCCGCGTTTTGGCGACACCTGGCTCGTTGCCTGGGCCTGGTCGTGGATGGTGGCGTTCCCGGCCGTGCTGGTCGTCCTGCCGCTGGTGCGGCGGCTGACCGCCGCCATCGTCGACGTGCGAACAAGCTGAGGAGCCCTGCCATGACGTCACCACCGCGGGTCGCCTTGCTCACTGCCGCCGGCAGCGGCATGGGGGCCGCCGCCGCGCGGCGGCTGGCGCAGGACGGCTGGCAGGTGGCGATCCTGTCGTCATCGGGCAAAGGCGAAGCGCTGGCCAGAGAACTCGGAGGCTTCGGCTTTACCGGCAGCAACCTCGCGCCCGACGACCTGCAGCGCTTCGTCGATGCAGCGCTCGAGCGCTTCGGCCGCATCGACGCCGTCGTCAACAGCGCCGGCCATGGGCCCAAGGGGCCGCTGCTCGAGATCAGCGACGCCGATTGGCAGCGCGGCATGGAGGTCTACCTGCTCAACGTGGTGCGCATGGCGCGGCTGGTGACGCCGCAGATGCAGCGCCAGAAGGCGGGCTCGATCGTCAACGTCTCGACCTATGCCACCTTCGAGCCCGAGGCCCTGTTCCCGACCTCCGGCGTCTTTCGCGCCGGGCTGGCGGCATTCTGCAAACTCTTTGCCGATCAGTACGCTGCTGAGGGCCTGCGGATGAACAACGTGCTGCCGGGCTTCATCGACAGCCTGCCGGAAAAGGACGATCGGCGCGGGCGCATTCCGATGCAGCGCTACGGCACGTCGGACGAAGTGGCCGAGCTGATCGCCTTCCTGGCGAGCGACAAGTCGGCCTACATGACGGGGCAGAACATCCGCATCGACGGCGGATTGACGCGTTCCGTTTGAACCAGGAGTCCTGATCCATGCGTGTGTGGAGCGTTGTGCTCGCTGCCGTGCTGCTGACTGCGGCCTGCGGCACCCCCGTCGTCAACCCCGTCACCGGCCGCAGCGAGCGCAGCGTGATGGACGAGGCCACCGAGATCGCCGAAGGCAAGAAGGCGCACGAAGAGGTGATGAAGGAGTTCGGCGGCCCGCTCGACAACGCCAAGCTGCAGGCCTATGTCAACGATCTCGGCCAGCGCCTGGCCCAGCAGTCGCACCGCGCCAACCTGCAGTGGACCTTCACCGTGCTCGACAGTGCCGACGTCAACGCCTTCGCGCTGCCCGGCGGCTATGTCTACGTGACGCGCGGCATCATGGCCTACATGGACAGCGAGGCTGACCTGGCCGGCGTCATCGGCCATGAGATCGGCCATGTGACGGCACGCCACGGCGCGCAGCGCGCCACCCGGCAGCAACGCGCCGGCGCCGGCGTGCTGGCCGCCACCGTGCTCGGCGTGCTGGTCGAGGCGGTGACGGGCGTGCAGGGCGCAGCGCAGGCGGCCAACCAGGTGTCCTCCGGCGTCGCCGCGGGATCGATCGCGTCGTACAGCCGCGAGCAGGAACTGCAGGCCGACCAGCTCGGCGCCGAGTACCTCTCGCGCGTCGGCTACAACCCGAAGAACATGGTCGATGTGATCGGCGTGCTCAAGGACCAGGAACGCTTTGCCGCCGACAACGCCCGCGAAGCGGGCAAGAAGGTGAGCGAAGGCGGCAACTGGCTGGCGTCGCACCCGACCAACGACCAGCGCCTGCAGCAGATCACCAGCATCGCCAACAACTACAAGGACAAGGGCAATTTCAACGACGATGCGCGCGCGCGTTATCTGCAAGCCATCGACGGCATCACCTACGGCGACAGCCGCGAGCAGGGTGTCGTGCGTGGCCAGAACTTCTTCCATGAGCCGCTCGGCCTGGCGCTGACGGCGCCCGCCGGCTGGAGTTTCAACAACAGCGCCGACGAGCTCTACATCATCAACCCCGCGGCCGATGCCGCGGTGGTGATGAAGTTGATCCCGCCCAACGCCGGCAAGACGCACGACGAGATCCTGCGCAACGGCTTCAAGGCCACGCAGGGCCGCACCGAGCGCTTGTCGCTGGGCGGCTTCGAGTCGACCTATTTCGCCGGTACGCGCACCAGCGGGCAGAACCAGTCGCAGCCGCTCGAGGTGACCTTGATCGACGGCCCCGGCGGCCGCACCTATGCCTTCCTGCATGCCGGCCGCGATGCGGCCACGCTGCAGCGCAACCGCGCCGCGATGCGCCAGGCCACGGCGTCGTTTCGTGCCTTCAGCGCAGGCGATCGCGCGCTGGCCAGGCCGTGGACGATCCGCAGCAGGGCGATGCCCAGGGGTGGTTTCGCCGAGCTGGCGCAGCGCTCGCCGCTGGGCGCGCAGGCCGAGCGGCAGCTGAGGTTGCTCAACGGCGTCTACGGCGGTGGGACGATCGCGGCAGGACGTCCCGTGAAGGTGGTCGAGTAACGCCGAGTTGCTTGCTCTTGAACGCGGGCCGCGCGTGACCACGTAGCGCCGATGAATGCGATCGGCCTGCTGCTGGCGCTGCACCTGTACATCGGCTGGCGCATCGTGCCGCATCTGCCGGCTGCGACGGCGGGCGCGCCATTCGCCGTTGTGCTGGTCGCCTCGGCGTTGCTGATCCCGCTGGCGTTCTTCGGTCGCCGCGCCAGGCACCGCGAGACGGCGGATCGTTGGACCTGGGCGGGCATGCTGGCGCTCGGCCTGTTCTCGATGCTGCTGGTGCTGACGTTGCTGCGCGATGCGCTGCTGCTCGCCACGGCGCCATTCAACCTGCCGCCGCTGATCGGGCCGAGCGCCGTCGCGGTACCGCTGCTGGCCTGTGCCGCCGCGCTCTTGGGCTTCGTCAACGCTCGCCGCACGCCGCGCGTGCGCGACGTGGAGGTGCCGATCGACGGGCTGCCCGCGGCGCTGCACGGCTTCACGATTGCGCAGATCAGCGACCTGCACGTCGGCCCGACCGTGAAGGCGCCGTACGTGCGCGCCGTCGTCGAGCGTGTCAACCGGCTCGAGGCCGATGCCGTGGCGATCACCGGCGATCTGGTCGACGGGCGTGTGCAGGACCTGGCGACCGACGTGGCGTCGCTGGCCGAGCTGCGCTCGCGCCACGGCACCTACTTCGTCACCGGCAACCACGAGTACTACAGCGGCGCTGCCGACTGGATCGTGCTGCTGCGCAGGCTCGGCTTGCGCGTGCTGCTCGACGAGCACGTGGTGCTCGAGCACGATGGCGCGCGTCTGGTGATGGCGGGTGTGGCCGACTCCAGCGCGCGGCATTTCGACGCCAGCCACCGCAGCGACCCGCATGCGGCCCTGGCCGGTGCGCCGCCGGAGGCGGGCTTGCGGGTCTTGCTGGCCCACCAGCCGCGCAGCGCGGAAGCGGCCGCCCTGGCGGGCTTCGACGTCCAACTCTCAGGCCATACGCATGGCGGGCAGTTCTGGCCCTGGAACCTGCTGGTCAAGCTGCAGCAACCCTACGTCGCCGGGCTGCATCGGCTGCGATCGCTGTGGGTCTACACGAGCCGAGGCACCGGCTACTGGGGGCCGCCGCTGCGGCTGGGAGCGCCCTCGGAGATCACGCGGCTGCGCTTTGTCGCCGCCGGCCATTGAGTCGATCGATCAATGCGGCTCGCAGCCCACCTGGTGCATCGACGCGCCCACCGGGTGGTAGACGCCGTAGCGGGTGATGAATTCGCGCTGTACCGCGTAGGCCTGCCGCTCGAGTTCGATGGCTCTGGCGCAGGAGAACTCCGCGCCGCCGCGGGCGGCACGAAACTGCAGGTAGTGCACCATCTCATGCACGACGACAGAGGCGGCCAGGAGGTTGTCCTGCGCATTGAGCTGGTTGTCGAGAAAGATCGTGTCGCCCGGTGGAAACCATCCCCAGACTTTGCACTCGCGGCCGCCACAGGCGTTGCTGACGAAGAAGGCGTGCGGTTTGCTCAGCACGATCGGCTGGCGGCTCGGCGCGGGCAGGCCCGACAGACTGACCGCCCAGGACATCAGGGCCTGGTGCAGGTCGGAGAGTTCCGGTTCCGCGGCGGCGCGGACGTTGATGATCTCGTCGACGGGTTCGGCCAAGACGGCGCCGCTGCTGAACATGCCTGCGATGCAGACCGCAGCGAGGAGTTTGCTGTGAAACGACATGTCGCTTTGCCTCCGACCTGACGACCAGTCTTGACAACATCAGGTACTGCATTTGCAGTCCCTGCGTCTTGATCATCGGAGCGTTGAGCGCGACGTGCACAACCGTCATCGTCAATCGGGTGAATGGTTCACGAAAGCGCGCGCGGATGCGTCGCGCGCGTCGACATCGACGCATTTGTGCCGGCCGATTCATGCGCAAAAGTGCATTGGCATTGCGTGCATACAATCAATTGCACCCTCTGAGCGAGAGACCGTCGTGTTCCACGCCATCAGTCTGTTCTTCTCCCTGGGCCTGTTCTGGCTGCTGCTGTCGGGCTACTTCACGCCGTTCCTGTTGTCCGCAGGGCTCGGCTGTGCGCTCGCGGTGGTCTGGTTCGCGCGGCGCATGGATGTGGTCGATCCGGAGGGTCACCCGATCCACTTGGGGCCGCGGGCGCTGCTGTTCTACTGGCCGTGGCTGGTCAAGGAGATCGTCAAGTCGGCCTGGGACGTGAGCATGATCATCCTCGACCCGAAGCTGCCGATCAGCCCGACCCTGGTGCGCTTCAAGCCGACCCAGAAGACCGATGTCGGGCTGGTGATCCACGCCAACTCGATCACGCTGACGCCCGGCACGATCACGATCGAGGCCGCCTCGGGTGAGTTCCTCGTGCACGGCCTGACCCGCGCCAGTGCGGGGGCCGTTGTCGACAGCGAGATGGATCGCCGCGTCGACGGCCTGCGAGGGGCGGTCCTGATGTTCGCCGCGGCGGCCCTGGCGCTGCTGGTGACGATGGCGCTGGCCCTGGTGCGCGCGGCGCTCGGGTCCGACGGTGTTCGACCGCGCGCTGGCCGCCAACACCATCGGCACGCGTGGCCATGCTGCTGCTGGCGGTGATCGGTTTCCTGAACGGGCGGCCGGAATTCCTCGACCTGGCGATCGTCTACGGCCTGCTCAATGTCATCGGCACGATCGCGGTGCTGAAGTACTTCCGCCACGGCGACCTCGGCGATCCCGGCATCGAGGAGTCGGAGAAAACATGAACTCGTGGATCGACGCCGCTGAGCTGGGTCTGCCTGGTGAGCGGCGGCTTCTTCTGCATGGTCGGTGCGCTGGGTCTGCTGCGCATGCCCGACTTCTACACGCGCATGCACGCCGCCAGCGTGATCGAAACCCTGGGTGCCGGTCTGATCCTGCTCGGCCTGATGCTTGCAGGCCGGCTTCACGCTGGTGGCCGTCAAGCTGGTGATGATCGGCGCTGCTGATCTTCTTTGCCAGCCCGACCGCCACCCATGCGCTGGCGCGCGCCGCGCATGGTGCGCGGCCTGAAGACCGCTGCTGGCCGACGAGGAGAGCCGATCATCGAAACCCTGATCATCAACGTGCTGCTGGTGCTGATGGCGGTCGCCGTGCTGGTGATCGCGCGCAGCCGCAACCTGTTCGGCGTGATCGTCCTCAGCGGCATCTACAGCTTCCTGATGGCCACCGTGCTGGTGGCGATGGACGCGGTCGACGTGGCGATGACCGAGGCCTCGGTCGGCGCCGGCATCTCGACCGTGCTGTTCCTCGGCGCGCTGTACCTGTGCAAGAGCGAGGAGGCGCGGCCGCTGCACAAGCCGTGGCTGCCGCTGCTGATGTCGCTTGTCGGTGGGCGCGGTGCTGGTCTACGGCACGCTCGGCCTGCCGGAGTTCTCCGATCCGAAGGCGCCGATCCACCTGCACGTGGCGCCGCGCTACCTGAACGAGATGAAGCAGGAGGTCGACGTGCCCAACGTGGTCACCGCCGTGCTCGCCAGCTACCGCGGCTACGACACGCTGGGCGAAACCACGGTCGTCTTCACCGCCGGCGCCGGCGTGGTCGCGCTGCTGCGGCGCCGGCGCAAGAGCCGCTGAGAACCATGAGAAACGATCTCGTCCTGCGGGTCGTCGCCAAGCTGCTGATCCCGTTCATCCTGCTGTTCGCGCCTGTACGTGCAGTTCCACGGCGACTTCGGGCCCGGCGGCGGCTTCCAGGCCGGCGTGATCCTGGCCGCCGCGGTGATCTTCTACGCGCTGATCTTCGGCCTGGCCGACGCCCGCAAGGTGGTGCCGGAACGCGCTGGTCGAATCGATGATGGCGCTCGGCGTGCTGATCTACGCCGGCGTCGGCGTGGCCGGGCTGCTGCTCGGCGGCAACTACCTCGACTACTTCGTGCTCGACTCGCAACCCGGTGCTCGGCCAGCACCGCGGCATTTTCTGGGTCGAGGTCGGCGTGGCGATCACCGTCTCGGGCGTGATGCTGAAGATCTTCTACATGTTCGCCGACCGCGGCAACGTCGACGAATGACGCCCACCGCGACGGCCCTGACCCTGGGCGGGCACTTCACCTACTTCATCACCATCTTCCTGATGATCGCGGGGCTGTTCATCGTCATCGCGCGCGGCAACCTGATCAAGAAGCTGGTCGGGCTGGGCATCTTCCAGACCTCGGTCTACCTGCTCTACATCGCGCCGGGCAAGCTGGTCGGCGGCACCGCGCCGATCCTCAGCGACGCCTTCACGGTCTACTCCAATCCGCTGCCGCATGTGCTGATCCTGACCGCCATCGTCGTCGGCGTGGCCACGCTGGCGCTCGGCCTGGCGCTGGTGGTGCGCATCCGCGAGGCCTACGACAGCATCGAGGAAGACGAGATCCTGGGCCTGGACGCGGGGCCGGGCGGGAACGAAGAGGCGCGATGAGCCTGGCCCAGCATCTGCCTGCGCTGCAGGTCGTCGTGCCGCTGCTCGCGGCGCCGCTGACGGTGCTGCTGCGGCGCGGCAGCCTGGCCTTCGGCGTTGCGCTGGCGGCCTGCTGGTTCGCGCTGGCGATCGCGATCGCGCTGTGGCTGCAGGTGGGCGACGGCGGCACGATCTCCTACGCGATCGGCAACTGGCCGCCGCCCTGGGGCATCGAGTACCGCGTCGATCGGCTGAGCGCCTTCGTGCTGGTGCTGGTGTCCGGTATCGCCGCGGTGGTGCTGCCCTACAGCCGGGCCAGCATCGAGGCCGAAGTGCCGCCGCAGCAGCACTACCTCTTCTACACGATGTTCCTGCTGTGCCTGGCGGGCCTGCTCGGCATCACGATCACCGGCGACGCTTTCAACGTCTTCGTGTTCCTCGAGATCTCGTCGCTGTCGACCTATGTGCTGATCGCGCTGGGCCGCGACCGGCGCGCGCTGTTGGCCGCCTACCAGTACCTGATCATGGGCACGATCGGCGCCACCTTCATCGTCATCGGCGTCGGCCTGCTCTACCTGATGACCGGCACGCTGAACCTGGCCGACATGGGCCGGCGCATCGGCTCGGTGCAGGGCACGCGACCGGTGCTGGCCGCGCTGGCCTTCCTGACCGTGGGCATCTCGCTCAAGCTGGCCCTGTTTCCGCTGCACCAGTGGCTGCCCAACGCCTACACCTACGCGCCCTCGGCGGTGTCGGCCTTCCTGGCCGCCACCGCCACCAAGGTCGCGGTCTACGTGCTGCTGCGCTTTTACTTCTCGGTCTTCGGCGAGTCGCAGGTGTTCGGGCAGCTGCCGATGCAGGAAGCGATGCTGCTGCTGGCGCTGGCGGGCATGTTCGTCGCATCGACGATCGCGATCTTCCAGACCGACCTGAAGCGCCTGTTCGCCTATTCCAGCGTCGGCCAGATCGGCTACATCATCCTCGGCCTGTCGTTCGGCTCGGTGACCGGACTCACCGCCACCATCGTGCACCTGTTCAACCACGGCGTGACCAAGGGGGCGATCTTCATGCTGCTGGGCGGCGTGGCGCTGGTGATGGGCGGCACCAGCCTGACGCGCATCCAGGGCCTGGGCCAGCGCATGCCGCTGACCAGTTTCGGCATCGTGCTCTGCGGGCTGTCGCTGATCGGCGTGCCGGGCACCGCCGGCTTCGTCAGCAAGTGGTACCTGATCCTGGCCGCGCTGGAGAAGGGCCAGTGGTGGCTGGTCTTCCTGATCGTGGCTGTCGTCGCTGCTGGCGGTGGCCTACGTCTGGCGTTTCGTCGAGGCGGCGTACTTCCGTGAGCCGCGCAAGGACACCGCCGGCAGCGCGGCGGTGCCCTGGTCGATGGCCGCTGCCTGCCGGCGCTGCTGGTGGCGGCCGTCGTGTACTTCGGCGCTCGACACCTGCTTCACCGTCGGCTCCGCCGTCGCAGGCCGCCAGGCTGATGCTGGGAGGGCTGCGCTGATGCTGGCGCCGGAGCAGGCGATCGCTCGCCGCGCTGCTGGTGCCGCTGCTGGGTGCCGTCGCTGATCGCGCTGCGCCGGCAGGTCGCCGAACCTGCGCGAGACCGTCACGCTGGTGACGGCCGCTGACCCTGTTCGGCTGCGTGCTGTCGCTGCTGCCTGGCGTGAGCCGGCGGCGAGCGCCCCGAGCTGGCGCTGTTCAGCATGCTGCCGGGGCTGCAGATCGCCTTCAAGGTCGAGCCGCTGGGCATGCTGTTCGCCGCTCATCGCATCGGGCCTGTGGATCGTCAACTCGCTGTACTCGATCGGCTACATGCGCGGCAACAACGAAGCCAAGCAGACCCGCTTCTACGTCTGCTTCGCGCTCGCGCTGGCGGCGACGATGGGCATCGCGCTGGCCGGCAACCTGTTCACGCTGTTCGTCTTCTACGAAGTGCTGACGCTGGTGACCTATCCGCTGGTCACCCACCACGGCACGAGCCGCTCGCCAAGGGCGGCGGCAGCACCTATCTCGGCCTGCTGATGGGCACCTCGATCGTCTTCCTGCTGCCGGCGCTGGTATTCATCTGGCACGTCGCCGGCACCACCGACTTCACGCCCGGCGGCATCCTCGCCGGCAAGCTCGGGCACGGCGCGCTGGCCGGCCTGCTGGCGCTGTGCATGTTCGGCATCGGCAAGGCGGCGCTGATGCCGTTTCACCGCTGGCTGCCGGCGGCGATGGTGGCGCCGACGCCGGTCTCGGCGCTGCTGCATGCGGTCGCCGTGGTCAAGGCCGGCGTGTTCAGCGTGGTCAAGGTCATCGTCTACATCTTCGGCGTCGACAACCTCGCCGGCGCCGGGCTCGACGGCGCGGCCGACTGGCTGGTGGTGGTGGCGGGCTTCACGATCATCGCGGCGTCGGTGGTGGCGCTTGCGCTCCGACAACCTGAAGCGCCGCCTGGCCTACTCGACGATCAGCCAGCTCTCGTACGTGGTCATGGCCGCCGCCTTGCTGGCGCCGCTGTCGGTGATCGGTGCGGTGCTGCACATCGCCGCGCACGCGGTGGCAAGATCACGCTGTTCTTCGCGGCCGGCGCGATCTACACGGCGGCGCACAAGACCGAGGTCAGCCAGCTCGACGGCATCGGCCGGCGCATGCCCTGGACGATGGCGCGCCTTCACGATCGGCGCGCTGTCGCTGATCGGCGTGCCGCCGGCGGTGGGTTTCGTCAGCAAGTGGTTCATCGTCAACGGCGCGCTCGATGGCCAGCACTAGCTGGCGGTCGGCTGTCGTCGTGCTGAGCGCGCTGCTCAACGCCGCCTACTTCCTGCCGATCGTGCACCGGGCCTTCTTCCGGTCCGCACCGGCCGACGACCACGCCGACCATGGCGAAGCGCCGTGGCCGATGCGTGGTCGCGCTGGTCATCACCGCGATGTTGACCGTCGCGCTGTTCTTCTTCCATGACGGCTTGCTCGCTCTCGCCCGGGGCGTCGGCTGAGCGGCCCACCGGAGTCTTCGAACCATGCAATCGAACGATGAACCGATGCGCTGGCTGGACCAGCCGAAAAACGTGAGCAAGCTGTACTGGTCGCTGTGGATCGTCTGCGGCCTGCTGTTGCTGGTCGAGCCCCTGATCCACAAGCACGGCGAGGTCGCCGTCGAGGACTGGTTCGGCTTCCACGGCTGGTTCGGCTTCGTCGGCTGCGTCGCGCTGGTGCTGGTTGCCAAGGCGCTGCGCCGGATCCTGATGCGGCCGGAAGACTACTATGAGCGCTGAGTATTCGCCCGCTCTGACCTTGATCCTCGGCGGCATGCTGTTGCCGCTGCTGCCGGCGCGCCTGCGCAGCGCCTACGCGGTGCTCCTGCCGCTGCTGGGGCTGGTCCAGCTGAGCCTGCTCGATCCGGGCACTCGCGGGCCAGTACGAATTCCTCGGCATGGAACTGGTGCTGCTGCGCGTCGACCGCTGGAGCATGGTGTTCGGCTGGATCTTCATGATCGCCGCCGTCGATCTCGGCGCTGTACGCATTTCACGTGCGCAGCGCGACCCAGCAGGTGGCCGGATCTGGTCTATGCCGGCGCGGCGATCGGCGCGGTCTTCGCCGGCGACCTGGTCACGCTGTTCGTGTTCTGGGAGCTGACCGCCGTCAGCTCGGTGCTGCTGGTCTGGGCGCGCGGCACGACGGCTTCGTACCGGGCGGGCATGCGCTACTTCCTCGTCCAACTGCTGTCGGGCATGTTGCTGCTGCTGGGCGCGATCGCGCACTACCGGGCCACCGGCTCGCTGCGCTTCGACCACATCGGCCTCGACGGCCTGGCCGGCTGGCTCATCTTCCTCGCCTTCGGCATCAAGTGCGCCTTTCCGCTGCTGCACAACTGGCTGCAGGACGCCTACCCGGAGGCGACCGAGACCGGCACCGTGTTCCTGTCGGCCTTCACGACCAAGCTGGCGGTCTATGCGCTGGCCCGCGGCTTCGCCGGCACCGAGCTGCTGATCCCGATCGGCGCGACGATGGCCGTGTTCCCGATCTTCTATGCCGTGATCGAGAACGACCTGCGCCGCGTGCTGGCCTACAGCCTGAACAACCAGCTCGGCTTCATGGTGGTCGGCAGTCGGCATCGGCACCGAGCTGGCGCTCAACGGCACCGCCGCGCACGCCGTTCACCCACATCCTCTACAAGGCGCTGCTGTTCATGTCGATGGGCGCGGTGCTGTACCGCGTCGGCACGGTCAAGGGCACCGAACTCGGCGGGCTGTACAAGTCGATGCCCTGGACCACGGCGTTCTGCATCGTCGGCGCCGCATCGATCTCCGGCTTTCCGCTGTTCAGCGGCTTCATCAGCAAGTCGATGATCCTGTCGGCCGCGGGCAGCGGCGGCCACCTGGTGGCCTGGCTGGCTGCTGCTGTTCGCCTCGGCCGGCGTGTTCCATCACTCGGGTATCAAGATTCCCTACTTCGCCTTCTTCGCCCACGACTGCGGCAAGCGCTGCGACGAGGCGCCGACGCACATGCTGGTCGCGATGGGCGCTGGCCGCGGCGCTGTGCATCGGCATCGGCGTCTATCCGGAGCCGCTCTACGCGCTGCTGCCCTATCCGGTCGACTACGTGCCCTACACGGTGCTCGCACGTCCTGACGCAGCTGCAGCTGCTGCTGTTCTCGGCGCTGGCCTTCGCGGTGCTGATGCGCACGCGGCCTCTATCCGCCCGAGCTGCGCTCGGTCAACCTCGACTTCGACTGGACCTACCGCCGCCTCGGTGCCGGCGCCGTGATGGCGATGGTCGGGATCGTCGGCCGCACGCGCCAGGCCTTCGATCGGATGACGCTGCGCTGGCTGGGTCGCGCGGTCGACCTGGTTCACCGTCACCATGGAGACGAGCGGATCCTGGCCCGCACCTGGGCCACCCGCAGCATGGCGTTGTGGGTGCTGGTGCTGCTGCTCGGCTACCTGCTGCTGTACTACATCTGATCCTGGCGCGCGCGAGTTACGGTGGCGCGACTCAAGCCCCGCCACCCTTGCGTTTGCCGGTCCAGCAGCCGCGCCCAGCAGGTCCATCGGCAGCGGGAAGCACGATCGTCGAGGCGCGGTCGCCGGCGACCTGCGTCATGGTCTGCAGGTAGCGCAGCTGCATCGCCTCGGGCTGCTGCGCCAGCATCTGCGCGGCTTCGAGCAGCGCCGCGGCGGCCTGCTTCTCGCCCTCGGCGTGGATCACCTTGGCGCGCCGCTCGCGCTCGGCCTCGGCCTGGCGGGCGATGGCGCGGATCATCGACTCGTTCAGGTCGATGTGCTTGATCTCGACGTTGGTCACCTTGATGCCCCAGGCGTCGGTCTGCGCATCGAGGATCTGCTGCACGTCGAGGTTGAGCCGCTCGCGCTCGGCCAGCATCTCGTCGAGCTCGTGCTTGCCGAGCACCACGCGCAGCGTGGTCTGCGCCAGCTGGCTGGTGGCCATCAGGAAGTTCTCGACCTGGATGATGGCCTTCTGCGGGTCGACCACGCGGAAGAACACCACCGCATTGACCTTGACCGACACGTTGTCGCGCGAGATCACGTCCTGCGGCTCGCACGTCCATCGTCACCACGCGCAGGTCGACGCGCACCATCTGCTGGATGCCGGGGATGACGATCACCAGGCCCGGGCCCTTGACCTTCCAGAAGCGGCCGAGCTGGAAGACCACGCCGCGCTCGTACTCGCGCAGGATGCGCAGCGAGCCGACCAGCAGCAGCAGCAGCAGCGGCAGCAGCACGCCGCCGAGGCCGAGGTTGAAGTCGAAGATCATGGTCGTTGCTCCTTGTTGCGTGGTCGGTGTCGGCATGGCGCGTCGACGGTCAGCGTCAGGCCGTCGACGCGCGCGCACGCGCACGCGCTGGCCCGGCTGCCAGCGGCGCGGCGCTGCGCACGCGCCAGCGCTCGCCGTGCACGCGCGCCCAGGTCGCGTCGGCCGTCGACGCTCGAGCACTCGCCGATGCGCGCCGATCAGCTCCTCGCGGCCGCTGACCACCGGCGCGCCGCCGCGCCCGCAGCGCCATGCCGCCGCCGAGCAGCACCAGCGCCGCCGAGCTGGCGGCCAGGCCGAAGATCAGCGGCAGCGGCACGCCGAAGCCCGGCACGTCGCGGTCGAACAGCAGCAGGCCGCCGGCGATGAAGGCGACGACGCCGCCGACGCCGAGCACGCCGAAGCTCGGCGACAGCAGCTTCGGCGACCAGCAGGCGCCATGCCGAGCAGGATCAGCGCCAGCCCGGCGTAGTTCACCGGCAGCATCTGCAGCGCGAACAGCGCCAGCAGCAGGCAGATCGCGCCGACCGATGCCGGGCACGCCGAAGCCCGGCGACGAGAACTCGAAGATCAGCCCGTAGATGCCGATCATCATCAGGATCAGCGCGAAGCTCGGGTTGGCGATCACCGACAGCAGGCGGTGGCGCCAGTCGGGCGGCAGCGCTCGATGGCCAGGCCCTGCGTCGCCAGCGTGACGTTCGCCGCCTGGCACGCGCGACCGTGCGGCCGTCGATCTGCGCCAGCAGGTCGGCACGTCGGCGGCGACGATGTCGATCACGTTTTCGCGCAGCGCCTCGGCGGCGGTCAGGCTGACCGCCTCGCGCACCGCGCGCTCGGCCCAGTCGGCATTGCGGCCGCGCAGCTGCGCCAGGCCGCGGATGAAGGCCGCCGCGTCGTTGACCTGCTTGGCGCGTCATCGCGTCGGCCGGCGCCGCAGGCGGCGCCGACTGCTGTCCGCTGCGCCTTCTTCGCGCGCTGTCGCCTGGCGGTCGGTGCCCGGTGTGCCGGCGGCTTGCGGCTCGGCCCGGCATGCCGATCGGCACCGGCGTGGCCGCGCCCAGCGTGGTGGCCGGCGCCATCGCGGCGACGTGGCTGGCGTACAGGATGTAGGTGCCGGCGCTGGCCGCGCGCGCGCCTTCGGGGCTGACGTAGGTCACCACCGGCACCGGCGAAGCGAGGATGGCCTGGATGATCTGGCGCATCGACGTGTCCAGCCCGCCGGGCGTGTCCAGCTCGCAGCACGACCAGCGGCGCGCCGCTTGCTGCGCGCCTTGCCATGCCGCGCATCGATGTAGTCGGCGCTGGCCGGGCCGATCGCGTCGCGCACCTCGAGCACCAGCACCGGGGCCAGCCGCCGACGCCGAGGACGGCGCCAGCCCACCCAGCGCACCAAGGGCGATCAGGATTGCAGCCAGAAGGCGTCGGGACAGCGTCATTTGAGTGCCGGTTGGCGAGTCGCTTCAGCCCAGGCAGTGTGAATCGATCTCGATCGACCCGATCGGGATATCAATACGCTGCACAGGGTTGTTTGTCGTGACCGGGTTCGATTCCTGACATGCTGGACGAGGGTAGGTGAGACGGCGATCGGCGTCGAAGCCTTGCCCCCGAGTGTCCGTTCCGGCACGTCAGGGCCATTGACTGCGATCAACGTTGACTTCGGACAATGAACCGATCGCCGAAGGCCTTGCCGAACGCCGAGCAGGCAGGCGGAACTGTCCATAATTCAGCGCGACCCTGCGCGGCAGCGTTCCCGGGGCGACCCGACTCAGGCAGGGTGGGCTCGGACGCCACCGCCGCGATCCATGATAAAATACATTGGTAGCTATCTAATAGGAGAAAACGATGAGCGAAATGACGGTTGCACAGCGGGACAAGCTCTTGACCGACATGCGCATCATGGTCACTGATGCCGAAGAATTGCTCAAGCTCGGCGCCGGCGATGTCAGCGAAACGGCCAGGAGCCTGCGCGACCGCCTGCAGAAAAGCCTGAGCCAGGCCAGCAGGGAATCCTGACGAACCTGCAGGCCGCGGCGACCGAGAGGGTGAAGGCCGCTGGCCCACGCCGGCTGACGAATACGTCCACGAGAATCCCTGGCGTGCGGTCGCGGCCGGCGCGGGCATCGGCCTGGTGGTCGGACTGCTGATCAGCCGCCGCTGAGCTTCCAGCATTGCGCGGGGCGTAACAGCGCGCCCACGGACGGTGCCCATACTGCGTGTCGGTGCCTCGGCGGTTCCGAACTGCGGCGAGGCCTTTGCGCGTCGTCATGCGTTTCGGACGGCGATCGCGTCTAGAGTAGGTGTATGTGCACGTCGTCACCGGCCCTGTCAGCGCTCTTGCCATTGATCCTGATGGCCGGGTGTGCGTCATCGCCGCCGATGCCGAAAAGGCGGCGCCAGCGCCCGCTCAAGGGGCTGCGTCGGCCCCTTCCTCGATCACGGCACAAACAGCAGAAACGGCACAAGACAAGGCGCAAGACAAGGCGCAAGACAAGGATGTCATCGAATCGGCGCGACGCTCGGTGCACTCGACGGCCGAGTGGCTGGCACGTGGTGTCGACAGCTGGTTCGGCGACAAGCCGTTCGAAGAGGGTGGCAAGGTCACCGACGGGCGGCTCAGCGTGAGCCTGCTGAAGCGCCAGGATGAAAACGCTGACTTCAACCTGCGTTTCAACGCCCGCTTTCGCCTGCCCAACGTCGAGGAGCAGCGTCTACCTGTTCATCGGCCGCGACAATCAGCGCGAGGTGATCACCGACCGGCCGGCGTTCGCTCAGCACGCCGGAACGCCTGCTGGCGGAGACCGCCGGACGACCGCCGCTTCTTCGCCGGGCTGGGCCGCACGGTCAGCGACGCGGTCGACTTCCGCCTCGGCTTTCGCGGCGGCCTCAAACCCTATGTGCAGGTGCGCTATCGCCGCCGCTGGACGCCGCGGCCGAACGATCTGGTCGAGTTTCGCCAGACGGTGTTCTGGACCGTCGATGACCATCTCGGCTCGACCACCGCGTTGTCCTACGAGCACGCGTTCTCGTCGGTGCTGGCGAGCCGCTGGCTGAGCGCGGCAACGATCACCCAGGCGACGAAGAAGTTCGAGTGGTACAGCATCCTGGGCGCCTACCGATCGCTGGGAGATCAGCGCGTGCTGTCGGTCGAGGCGCTGGTCGCCGGCAGGCAGAGTTCGGGGGTCGGCCTGACCGACTACGGCCTGCAAACGCGATGGCGAGCAGCCGGTGCACAAGGACTGGCTGCTGGGCGACCTGACCGTCGGCCACTTCTGGCCCCGTCCGGACGAGACCAGTCCGCGCCGTCGCGCCTGGGCGCTGGGCGGTGGCCTGAAGATGGGCGGTTTTGAACGCGACTCGTGACTTGTGGGATCCTGCGTGGCACGTTATGGTGAATTCAGCTCCTGCATGGCGAGATGCCCGATGTGCCGCTTGAACCATATTCAGTCCGACCTTCAGTGCGAACGCCGATGAACGACGACGCGCGTCCTGGACTCTTCGCGTCGCTGCGGCGGGTGCTCGCGAGCTCAGCCGAACTGGCCGAGGTGCGAATCAAGCTGTTCGCGACCGAACTGCAGGAAGAGAAGCTTCGGATGCTGGAGTCGCTCGCCTGGCTGGCGGTTTCGATCCTCGCCCTGGGCGTGGCCCTGGTCCTGTTCAGCGTGTTCGTCGTGATGCTGTTCGGCGAGCAGCATCGGCTGGCCGCGCTCGGCGTCATCGTCGTCCTGTACCTCGTCGCCGCGGTGGCGGCCTGGCGAGCCGCACGCGCCCGGCGGCAGGCCGGGGGGCCACCCTTCGAGGCGAGCTTGGCCGAATTGCGGCGCGACCGGGCGGCGCTGGGCGGCCGCGATCCGACCGAGTTGCCCTGATGGGTTTCGAGCGGCGTCGATACGAGTTGCAGTTGCGCCGGGAACGCCTGTGCATGCGCAGCGCCGAACTGCGCCTGACGATCGCCGATCGGTCGCAGGTCTTCGCGCCGCCGCTGGCCCTGGCCGACCAGGCGCAGGCCGGTGTGCGATGGTTGCACGCGCATCCCGAGTGGCCGCTGGGCACGCTGGCGCTGCTGCTCGTGATGCGCCCGCGCCGCATCCTGCGCTGGAGCGGCAGGTTGTGGTCGGGCTGGCGGCTGTGGCGGCGTGGGCAGCGCGCGCTGCAGGTGCTGCAGGTGATGGTCGCGCAGCGGCGATGAGGCGGCCAGCGCATCCACCGGTCTCGCCGTCCGCATCGAACGATGCCTGATTCGCCCTGGTTCCGCCTCGAGTCCGACGGCGCGCGCCGCGACGCTGCGGCTGAGCGGCGCCTGGCGCCTGGCGCAGCTGGCCGAGATCGAGGCGGCGCTGGCGGCGCTGGCGCTGCCCGCGGCGTGGCCGTCGACGGCAGCGCGCTCGACCAGATCGACTCCGCCGCCGCGCTGGTGCTGCTGCGCGCGCTGAGCCGCGGCCGGCGCCATCCGACGCCGACCTGGGTCGGGCTCGGCGCGGTCGCCGAGCGCATCGTCGAGCGCAGGTGCGCGAGCACGCTCGCGGCCGCGGCGAGCCGCCGGCGCCGCCGCGCGCGCCGGGCCTGCTGGCGCACCTCGGCCGCCAGGCCATCGCGCTGGGCGCGCTGCTGCACGGACACCTGAACTTCCTCGGCGCCACCGTGGCCGCGCTGGCGGCGGTGCTGGTGCGGCCGTCGCGGCTGCGCCTGCGCGAGCTGACGGTGCAGCTCGAGCAGACCGGCCTGAACGCGATCCCGGTGGTGGCGCTGGTGACCTTGCTGATCGGCGTCGTCGTCGCCTACCTGCTCGGCCTGCAGGCCGAGAAGTACGGCGCCAACATCTTCGTCGTCGACGGCGTGGGCATCGGCGCCACGCGCGAGTTCGCGCCGATCATCGTCGCCGTCATCGTCGCCGGCCGCTCGGGCGCGGCCTTCACGGCGCAGCTGGGCTCGATGCGGCTGACCGAGGAGATCGACGCCATCCGCACGCTCGGCCTGTCGCCGATGCAGGTGCTGGTGGTGCCGCGCGTGCTGGCGCTGATGATGGCGCTGCCGCTGCTGGTCTTCGTCGGCGACGTGATGAGCCTGCTCGGCGCGATGGCCGATCGCCGGCCCGATGCTCGACATCACGCCGGCGGCCTTCCTCGCGCGGCTGCACGAGGCGCTGGACCTGCGGCACGTGCTGCGTCGGCCTGGTCAAGGCGCCGGTGTTCGCGCTCGTCATCGCCGTCATCGGCACCCGCATGGGCATGACGGTCGGCCGCGACACGCGCGCGGTCGGCGCGGCGACGACCTCGACCGTGGTGCAGAGCATCGTCGCGGTGATCCTGCTCGACGCCGCCTTCGCGGTCCTGCTGCAGGCGCTCGGATTTGACTGCCGAAGCCACGGCCGCTGCACCGCCGGCACGCGGACCGCAAGCGATGCCGATGCTTGGACAGGGCGCCCGAGTTCAGCGCATGAATCCCGCGCGAGCGACACCGGTCATCGAGGTCGACGGCATCGTCACGCGCTTCGGCGCGCAGACGGTGCACGACGGCGTGTCGTTCGACGGTCGGCGCGGCACGCTGGTGGCGCTGATCGGCGGCAGCGGCACCGGCAAGTCGGTGCTGCTGCGCGAGATGATCGGCCTGCAGCGGCCGACCGCCGGGCGCGTGCGGCTGCTCGGCACCGACATGTGGAGCGCGCGACGGCCGAAGCGCGACGCCGTGCGGCGGCGCTTCGGCATGATGTTCCAGGACGGCGCGCTGTTCTCGTCGCTGACGGTGGCGCAGAACGTCGCCGTGCCGCTGCACGAGCACACGCGGCTCGCGCCGGCGCACGCATCGACGCGCTGGTGGCGCTGCGGCTGCGCAGGCCGGGCTGCCGCCGACGCCGGCGACCAAGATGCCGAGCGAACTGTCCGGCGGCATGCGCAAGCGCGCCGCGCATCGCGCGCGCGATCGCGCTCGAGCCCGAGATCCTGTTCCTCGACGAACCGACCTCGGGCCTGGACCCGATCACCGCGCGCGCCTTCGACCGCCTGGTGCGCTCGCTGGTCGACGACCTGGGCATCACGGTGTTCCTGGTCACGCACGACCTCGACACGCTGCTGACCGTGGTCGACCGGCTGATCGTGCTGGCGCGCGGCCAGGTGCTGGCCGACGGCCCGGTGCAGCGAGGTGATGGCGCGTCGACGACCCCTGGGTCCGCGACTATTTCTCGGTCCGTACAATGCTCGACGGAGACCGCACGCGATGGAAGCTGAAGCACGCTACACCTGGGTCGGCGCCGGCGTGCTGGCGCTGCTCGCGGCGCTGGTGGCCGCCGTGCTGTGGCTCAAGCGACGTCGGCGGCCGCGGCGACTTCAACCGCTACGCGATCTACTTCGAGCAGCAGGCGCTGGACGGCCTGGAGATCGGCGCCGACGTCACGCTGCGCGGCATCAAGGTCGGCCGCGTCGAGGACTACGCGCTGGCCGGACGACAAGCTCAACCGCGTGCGCGTCGATCGTGCGCGTCGACCGCCGCGCGCCGGTGCGCACCAACACGGTGGCGGTGGTCACGCGCAACTTCGTCACCGGCATCGCCGCCATCACGCTGGTCAACCGCGAGCCCGCCGGGCGAGCTGCTGACCAAGGTGCCCGAGGGCGAGCGCTACCCGGTGATCGCGCGAGGGCCGCTCCGACCTGGAGGAGATCGCCGGCCGCGTCAACGAGGTCGGCGAAATGGCATCGAACGCGCTGAACAACCTCAACCAGCTGCTCGACCGCCGAGAACCGCGAGGCGGTGCATGGACACGGTGCGCAACCTGCGCGACCTGACCGCCGGCCTGAACCAGCGCCTGGCGGCGCTGGACCGCACGCTCGAGCGCAGCGGCGCAGCGCCGCCGAGCGCGCGATTCGGCCGGCGCCGGCGACGGCCGCGCTCGGCGCGGCCGCCGGCGATCGCGTGGCCGCGCGTCGCCGACCGTCGGCCGCGCCGGCGCGACGTCGACGCGCACGCTCGACGAGACCGAGCGCACGCTCGGCCGAAGCGCGAGCGCGCGCTGGCGCAGGTCGCGGCCGCCAGCGACGCGCTGCAGCGGCAGGCCGCCAGCACCGCGCAGCCGGCTCGAGGACGCGGCGATCAGCGTCGACGACCAGCTGAGCGCGCGCGATCGCCGAGCTGCGCCTGAGCATGGAGGCCGCCACGCGCGTGCTCGACCGCCTGCGCGAGCCGCGCGCGGCGCTGCTCGGGCCCGGGCGCGGCGCAGCTCGGTCCCGGGGAGACGCTGCCATGAGGCCGTCGCGCCGGCGCGCCATGCGCGGCTGCTGCCGGCAGCGCCTGCCTCGAGCGGCTGCGTCTCGGTCGGCGTCGGCGAGCAGGCTCGCCGCGCATGTCCAGCTGCGACTGCACGACGCGGCGACGGCGCCGTCGCAGCGCCGCGGCGCGCCGCTGGTCGGCGCGCTGCTGATCCAGCCGCTAGCCGGCGATGCGCTGGCCGACACGCGTGTCGATCGCCTACTCGCGGCGCGCCGCACGAGTTTGCCTTCTACCAGTTCGCCTCGCTGGACCGAGCGCCCGGTGCGCCAGCTGCCGCGCCTGCTGCAGCGCCGGCTCGAGGCGCGCGGCGTCGCCGACGCCGTCGGCCTGATCGGCGACCCGCTGCGCGCCGACTGGCTGCTGACCGCTGAGCATCGACACGCTGCACCACGACGTGCGGCCGCCGCCGGGCATGGCGCGGCTGGCGCTGACGGTCGAACTGTTCGACCGCCGCACGCGCACGCGCGTCGCGCACCGCATTCGCTTCGAGCGCCCCGTCCGAGCGCGCCGACTCGGCGGCGGCCGCGCAGGCGATGTCGATGGCGGTGGCGCGCCTTCGACGACGCTGCTGCCGTGGCTCGAGGGCGGACCTGCAGCGCGCCGCTGCGCCCGCAAAGGCCGCAGCGCTTCGGTAAAGCGGTCGGCGCTGCTTGCCGACTGCCTCGCGGTCCTCGTTCCGCCCTTTGCATGCCTCGGTCTTGGCTCGCAGCGGCAGGCCGCCTGGCAAGGGCTCATGGCGGGCGGTCTTCGCTATGCGAAGACTGCGCTGTGCTGCTCGGTCCGAGGTCGCGCCGCATAACTCGCTCCGCACCCTGCGGGCGCTGCGCTCGAACAGATGCGGCGAGTCAGTACCACCAAGCGCGCGAGTACGCGCGCCGACCTCGGACCTGCGCTGCTCGCCGCCCCAACATCGTCCCCGCCCAGCAGCGGCCTCCGCTGCGAGGCAGCGCGGGCCAAGAGGAACGGCGATCGGGGGTGGCCCAACTTCACTCCACCGGCCTGCACCAGCATCGGCGCAAACAGCGTCGCGATGCCCAGGAAGGAGAAGAAGCCGACGACGTCGGTCACCGTCGTCAGGATGATCGACGAGGACTGTGGCCGGGTCCTGGCCGACCGGCGCAGCAGCATCGGCATCATCGCGCCGGCGAACCCGGCGGCGACCATCGAGATCACCATCGAGAGCACGATGACCAGAGCCAGCCGGAGCGAGCGGCTCCAGAGATAGACGCCAGCCCGGTGGTCGCCGCCACGGCAAGGCCGTTGAGCAGCGCCGACCACACCTCCTTGCTCACGACGGCGCAGCCAGTGGCGCACGCTGATCTCGCGCAGCGCCAGCCCGCGCATCGTCACCGCCAGCGCCTGGGCGCCGGCGTTGCCCGACTGGCCGGCGACCACCGGCAGCAGCACCGCGAGCGCGGTGAACTGCGCGATCGTGCTCCTCGAACAGGCCCACCACCGCCGCGGCCAGGAACGCCGTGAGCAGATTGATCTGCAGCCAGGGCAGGCGCTTGCGCACCGCGAAGCACGGCCGCGACAGCGCGCGCTCGTCCGGGCTGGCGCCGACCATGGTCTGGATGTCGAGGCTCGTCTCCTCCTCGACCGCGGCCATCAGCTCGGCCTGGCGAATCACGCCGATGAAGCGCCCGGCGACGTTGACCACCGGCAGCGCGGTGATCGGCTGCGCCTGCAGGATCTCGACCACCTCCTCGCGCGGGTCGAGATCGCCGACCGCCGCCACCACCGGGCCGCGTGATGTCGCCCAGCGGCAGCGCGCGATCGGCGAGCGCGAGGTCCTGCATTTCGACGCGGCCGGCGAGACGGCCGTCGTCGTCGACCACGAACAGCTCGCGCAGCCCGCGGCGGCGGATCTGGCGCAGCCGTTCGACCGCCTCGGCCACCGTCATGCCGGCGCGCAGCGGGCTCACGCGCGGGTCCATCATGCGGCCGGCGCAGTCGTCGGGATAGGCGAGCAAGCTCGCGCAATTCGCGCGCGACCTCGGTCTGAGGCGCTTCAGCCAGGCTTCGCGCGCGTCGGCGGCGTCGAGTTGCGTCAGCACGGCCACGCTGACCACGGGTTCGGCTTCGGCCAGCAGGTGCGCGGCCAGCGGCTCGGGCAGCTGCTGGAGCACCTGCAGCGCCACGTCGGGCGCCAGCGCCTGCCACGCGCGCAAGGCTGCGTGCGGCGGCTGCGAGGCCAGCAGCGACGGCCGCCTCGTCGGCCGGCATGGCCTCGAGCTGGCGCGCCGCTTCGTGCGGGAAGTCGAGCAGGAAGCGGTGGGTCAGCGCCGCGTCGGCGGCCGCCAGTGGCGCCGGCAGGGCGTCAGCGGCCATCGCGAGGCTCCGCGTTGCGTACCGGCCCTGTCGGCGGCCGGCAGCACCGGCGCCACTCGCGGCAGCAGGCCGAGCCCGGCGTCGATCATGCCGGACAAGGCCTGCCAGTAGCCGCGCGCCAGCAGCCCGGCCAAGTCTCGCGTCATCGGCGCCGCGGACGCCGGGCGGCGCGGCACGTTGCAGGCGCTCGAGCCAGCGCATCGCGGGTGAGTACGCCCACCAGTCGATCGCCGGCTCCACCACCGGCAGCAGCGAGGTCTGCTCCCAGCCCGGATGGGCCGCGGCGCCGACGAGCGGCGCGTGGGCGGCCAGCACGACGCCGGGCGTCGCATCAACGTGGCCAGCGTGGCGGCGCCCGGCGCCTGATCAGCAGCCGGCCAGTGGCACGACGCCCGGCCAACCGGCGCTCGCCGTCGGCGACGAACACCACCGGATGCGTCGGCGGTGCCGCGCGCACGCGCTCCAGCGCATCGGCGGCGCGCGTCGTGGCGGCCAGCGCGACCACGTCCGGGTCGGCCCAGGCGCCCAGCGAGTCCTCGGCATAGCCCAGCAGCAGCGTCGAGGCCAGCGCGGCGGCGGTCGGCAGGCCGCCGATCAGGCGTCTGCCGCCGCGCCTCGGGAAGTGGCGCAGGAGCGCCACCGTCGGCTGCGTGCCCATCTCGCCAGCAACTCCAGCGTGCGCTCGTCGGCCAGTGCCGCCGATGCACAGCGCCGCCCGGTGCGGCAGCATCGCCGCCAGCACCGCCGCGCCCAGCCGCGCCGGCACGCGCGCGAACAGCTGCGCGGCGTCGCCGGCGGCAGCGTCTCGAGCACCCGTGCGGCCTGCGCCGGGTGCGCGCGCATGAAGGCGAGGCTGAGCGTGGATGATCGCCCTGAATCCGCCATCGGCGCCGCTCATTCGGCTCCGTGCGCACAGCACGATCGGCTCGTCGTGGAGACGCGCGCCGGGCAGCAGCATGCGACCGTCGCTGGTCTCGAGCACCAGTGAGGTGGCGGTGACCTCGACGATGCGCCCTTCGAAGCCGGCGACGCGCACCCGCTGCCCGATCTGGAACGCCTGGCGCAGGTAGAGCGCGCCGATCAGGTTGGCGACATAGCCGCGCGCGCCGAGGCTGACGGCGAGCGTGACGCCGCCGAGCACCGAGGCGACGATCACCGCGGCCAGGATCGCAAGCCAGGTGACCTTGAGCCCGATCTGGTCGGCACCCACCAGCAGCGCCACCGCCAGCGTGCGCCCCCGCGCAAGACGCGACAGCGCCCGGCGCTGTGGCGGCGCCAGCCGCGTCGCCGTGGCCTGCACGAGGTCGCCGACGAAGCCGGACAGGACGTAGCCCGCGACGACGATCAGCAGCCCGGCGGCCAGAGCAGGCAGATGGTCGAGTAATCGTGCCAACCAATCGGTGAAGTACTGCAGGCCGAGCATCTGCGTCGCAGCAGTGACGAAAAACAAGCAACACCACCCAATAGACGACCGCCGCCGAACACGGCGGCCGAGCGCCCGACATCCCAGCGCGACTGCCCGGTGCTGCGCGCTGACCAGCGAATCGAGCAGCGTACAGCTCGGCGAGTGGCAACCGCAGCAATCGAGCCAGCACCCAGCCCACCAGCAGCAGCGCGAGGGCACCGAGAAACTGCGGTAGATGCGCCATCAGCCGTTCGACGGTGGCAGTGATCGCGCGATCCAGCGAATCTGTGAAATTGCCCATGGCAGCAAGCACGTAACTGAACCAGGTAGGCCGCCACACAACAT
>CAVPMY010000004.1:0-559569 GCA_963706685.1 uncultured beta proteobacterium | reverse complement strand
TCGTCTCGCCGTCGCACCAGTACCCGATGGGCGCGGTGATGAGCCACGGCAGGCGCCGGCAGTTGCTCGACTATGCGGCGCAGCATGGCGTGTGGGTGATCGAGGACGACTACGACAGCGAATTCCGCTACGGCGCGCGGCCCCTGCCGGCACTGCAGGGCCTCGACGAGCAGGGTCGGGTGATCTACCTGGGCACGTTCTCCAAGACCTTGTTTCCGGCGCTGCGTCTGGCCTATCTGGTGCTGCCGATCGACATTGCCGAGCGCTTCGCGCAGGCCTTGAACGAGCTCTACCGCGAGGGCCAGACGCCGCAGCAACGGGTGCTCGCGCACTTCATGGCCGAAGGCCACTACAGCAGCCACATTCGTCGCATGCGTTTGATCTACAGCGCCCGCCACGACGTCCTGCTCGACGCCATCGACCGCCACTTCGGCAAGCACCTGCCGGTGATCGGCGGCGACGCCGGCCTGCACCTGGTGCTCGGCCTGCCGCCGCGCATCGACGACGTCAAGGCCATGCAGCGCGTAGCCCGCAGCGGCATCACCACGCGGCCGCTGTCGATGTATTCGATGCGCCAGGCGCAGCGGCCGCGCGGCCTGCTGCTCGGCTACGGTGCCGTGCGCGAGGAGGAGATCGCGGCCAACTTCGCCCGCCTGGCCGCGGCCGTGCAGAGTCTGCTCTAGTGCAGGGGTTTCATGCTATGTGCGACTTAATAAAACCGATGGATTTGTCGTCGTGGCCAGGCGCGAACCGCAGCGATACCCGCAGGTATCGCGAGGATTCGCAACGACGCCACGGCGGCAAAGACGCGGCTTTATGTCGCACTTAGCGTGAAACACTGCACCAGCGTTCGCCCCTGGGATCACGTGGCCACGGCAGGTTTGCCGGCTGGTTCGCGGCGCACGCGTAGCCGCTGCAGGAACACGATCAGGCCCAGCAGCGCCAGCGCCGGCACGAACATCCACTCCTTGTCCGGACGCTCGGCAGGCATTTCGATGCTCGCCACCTTGAAGCCCTGCTCGATACCGAGCTTTTCGGCGCGCGAGCCGAACTTGACCTGCGCGATCTGCATCTCGGCGCCCAGCGGCACCACCGTCAGGCCGATCTTGCCCAGGCGTTCGCGCGCCGGTGCGGCATCGCCCAGCGGCAGCAGCACGCCCTTGCGGATGTCCTTGCCGTCGAGGTTGGTGCCTTCGACCCAGATGCGCTTGCTGGCGCCGGCCGGCGCTTCTTCGACCAGCTTCATGAGTTGTGCTGCCGGCACATCCTGGTAAGGCGCGTAGACCATGTCCCACCAGAAGCCGGGGCGAAACAGGGTGAAGGTGATCAGCAACAGGGCGATCGATTCCCACCAGCGCGAGCGCACCAGGAAGTAGCCCTGGGTGGCCGCCGCGAAGATCAGCATCGCCGCGGTGGCACTGATCACCGTCAACGCGAGATGGAACGGCCCGTCGATGCCGATCATCAGCAACTGCGTGTTGAAGATGAACAGGAACGGCAGGATGGCAGTGCGCATGCTGTAGAAGAAAGCGGTGACGCCGGTCTTGATCGGGTCTGTGCGCGCGATCGCGGCGGCCGCGAACGAGGCCAACCCGACCGGCGGCGTCACGTCGGCCATCAGACCGAAGTAGAAGACAAACAGGTGCACCGCGATCAGCGGCACGATGAGGCCGCTTTGCGCGCCGAGCTCAACCACCACCGGCGCCATCAGCGTCGAGACGACGATGTAGTTGGCCGTCGTCGGCAATCCCATGCCGAGCACCAGGCTGACCACGGCGACCAACACCAGCATCAGCATCAGGTTGCCGCCCGACAACAACTCGACGACCTCGGTCATCACCAGCCCGACGCCGGTCAGCGACACGGTGCCGACGATGATGCCGGCCGCGGCCGTGGCCACGCCGATGCCGATCATGTTGCGCGCACCGGCTTCGAGGCCACCGAGCAGGTCCTTGAAGCCGACGCCGAATGCGGCACCGAAGTTGCCGCGGCCGCGCAGCGCCGCGATCAGCGGGCGCTGCGTCAGCATGATGAAGATCATGAACATCGTCGCCCAGAAGGCCGACAGGCCCGGCGAGAGTTGCTCGATCATCAGGCACCAGATCAGCACCACGACCGACAGCAGGTAGTGCAGTCCGGACAGCAGCGTCGGCGCCGTCTCCGGCAACTCGAACACCGGCGCATTGGGATCGTCGAGCTTGAGCTCGGGCTGGCGCGAGCCGATCCACAGCAGGCCGATGTAGGCGGCCAGCACGCCGACGCCGATGAGGTAGATGGCGGCTGCGCCAAGCGCGCCCTTCATCCAGCCGATGCCGTAGTAGACGATGCCGGCGAGCACGATGAAGCCGGCCACCGTGGACACAAACGAGACCAGTCGCTGTCCGGCGCTGGCCTGGCTGCGCCGCGGCAAGCCCTTCAGGTCGGCCTTCAGCGCCTCCAGGTGCACGATGTAGAACAGGGCGATGTAGGAAATGATCGCCGGCAGGAAGGCATGCTTGATGACCTCGGTGTACGGGATGCCGACGTACTCGACCATCAGGAAGGCGGCGGCGCCCATCACCGGCGGCATGATCTGGCCGTTGACCGAACTCGAGACCTCGACCGCGCCGGCCTGATCAGGGCGGTAGCCGACGCGTTTCATCAACGGGATGGTGAAGGTGCCGGTCGTCACCACGTTGGCGATCGACGAGCCGGAGATGATGCCGGTGGCCGCCGACGACACCACCGCAGCCTTGGCCGGCCCGCCACGCATGTGGCCGAGCAGCGCGAAGGCCGACTGGATGAAGTAGTTGCCGGCGCCGGCGCGGTCGAGCAGCGAGCCGAAGAGCACGAACAGGAAGATGAAGCCGCTCGACACACCGAGCGCGACACCGAACACACCCTCGGTCGTCAGCCACTGGTGCGTCATCGCGCGCTCCAGCGATGCACCCTTGTGCGCGATCAGGTCGGGCATGTGGGGCCCGGCGAAGGTGTAGGTCAGGAAGACGATGGCGACGATCACCATCGGCAGGCCGAGCGCGCGCCGCGTGGCTTCGAGCAGCAGCACGATGCCGACGACGCTGACCACCAGATCCTGGGTGATCGGCTGGCCGGGGCGTGTCGACAGCTCGCGGTAGAACAGGAACAGATAGCTTGCGCAGGCCGCGCCGACGAGCGCGAAGACCCAGTCGAGAACCGGCACACGGTCACGCGGCGAGCGGTTGAATGCCGGGTAGGCCAGGAAGGCCAGAAAGACGGCGAACGAGAGGTGGATGGCGCGCGACTGGGTGTCGTTGAAGACTCCGATGCCGAGCGTGAACGGCAGCGGCGAGGCGATCCAGAGCTGGAAGAAGCTCCAGGCCAGGCAGACGCCGACGATCAGCTTGTGGACGAGCGGGCCCGGAGCCCGCCCACCCGAGTCGCTTTCGGCGACCAGCTTGTTGACGTCGATTTCCGCGACGTCGATCTTTTTCGTGCTGGGCATGTCTGATGCCTCCTCGTCGTTGGTCGCCGCCGCGGCGGCGGAATCAAAGCAGGCCCCTGGATGGGGCCTGCGTTCAGGATGCGGCGCCGGGTTGCGGCTCAGCTCAGAGCCAGCCCTTTTCCTTGTAGTACTTCATCGCACCAGGATGGAGCGGCGCCGAGATGCCGTTCTTGACCATGTCCTTGGGGTCGAGGTTGGCGAACGCCGGGTGCAGCTTCTTGAAGTCGTCGAAGTTCTCGAACACGGCCTTCACCAACTCGTAAACCGTGGCATCGTCGACCTTGGACGAGGTGACGAAGGTCGCCAGCACGCCGTAGGTCGGCGTCGGGTTCGGGTTGCCGGCATAGATGCCGCCCGGGATGTTGACCTTGGCGTAGAACGGGAACTCCTTGACCAGCTTGTCCGCGGCCGCGCCGGTCAGCGGCACCAGCTTGGCGCCGCAGGTGGTGATCGGGTCCTGGATTGCCGCCGACGGGTGGCCGACGCCGTAGAAGAAGCCGTCGATCTTGTTGTCGCACAAGGCGGCGCCTTGCTCGTCGGCCTTCAACTCGGAGGCCAGGCCGAAGGCATCCAGCTTCCAGCTCATGGCATTGAGCAATTCCTCCATCGAGGCCCGCGTGCCGGAGCCCGGGTTGCCAACGTTGAAGCGCTTGCCCTTGAAGTCCTCGAACTTGGTGATGTTGGCTTCCTTGCGCGCCAGCACCGTGAACGGCTCCGGGTGCACGGAGAAGACAGCGCGCAGTTCCTTGAACGGACCGTCCTTCTCGAACACCTTGCCGCCCTTGGTGGCGAAATACTGCCAGTCGGATTGGGCAACGCCGAAATCGAGCTCGCCGGCGCGGATGGTGTTGATGTTGAACACCGAGCCGCCGGTCGATTCGACCGAGCAGCGGATGCCGTGCTTGGCGCGGTCCTTGTTCATCAGGCGGCAGATGGCGCCGCCGGCCGCGTAGTACACGCCGGTGACACCGCCGGTGCCGATGGTGATGAACTTCTGCTGCGCGAGCGCGCTGCCGTGGGGCAGCGCCAGCGCGAGCACGGCGGCGCTGAAGGCCAGTTGCAGTGACTTCATAGAAAACGTCTTCATCTAGAAAACTCCTTTGGAGTGGGTGAAAGATCCGGATTTGCAAGAGCCGGTGGAGAACACATTCAGCTGGGCCGTGACGCCGCGGGCAACTCGGCTAGTGCGGCATCGATGGCTTGCGCCAAGCACTCGACCATGGCGTCGAGATCGTTGTCGGTAACGATAAACGGTGGTGCCAGGAGGACATGATCACCGTACTGACCATCGATCGTGCCGCCCATGGGGTAAACCATCAACCCATGCGCCATTGCCTGCGCCTTGACGCGCGCATGCAGTTTGAGCGCGGGGTCGAACGGCAATTTGCGGGCACGGTCGGCCACCAGTTCGACGCCACGGAACAGGCCGCGGCCGCGCAGGTCGCCGACGTTCGGGTGCGCGCCGAATGCGCTGCGCAGCCTCGCCGCCAGTGCCTCGCCCTGGCGGCGCACCACGGCCAGCAGATCGTCGCGCACGATCACGCGTTGCACCGCCAGCGCGGCCGCGCAGGCCACCGGGTGCCCGAGGTAGGTGTGACCATGCTGGAACAGGCCGCTGCCGCGCTCGAAGGTGTCGACGATGTGCGACTGCGCCAGCACCGCGCCGATCGGCTGGTAGCCGCCACCCAGGCCCTTGGCCACGGTCATCAGGTCGGGCACGACAGCCTCCTGCTCGCAGGCATGCAAGGTGCCGGTGCGACCCATGCCGCACATCACCTCGTCGAGGATCAGCAGGATGCCGTGGCGCGTGCACAGCTCG
Organism: uncultured beta proteobacterium; assembly: GCA_963706685.1. Classification (GTDB taxonomy): domain Bacteria; phylum Pseudomonadota; class Gammaproteobacteria; order Burkholderiales; family Burkholderiaceae_C; genus CADEEN01. The sequence goes on along the minus strand of CAVPMY010000004.1, from coordinate 554,287 downwards.
CGTACGCCCTTCAGGTAGCCGGGCACGGGCGGCACGGCACCCAGCGTTGCACCGACCACCGTCTCGGCAACAAAGGCGATCACGCTCTTCGCGCCGAGTTTGTCGATGGCCGCGGCCAGCTCACCGACCAGGCGCTGGCCATACTGCTCGGCGCTCTCGTCGGCGCGGCGGTCGCGGTACTCGTAGCAGGGCGCGACATGCGTGACGTCGATCAGCAGTGGCGCGAACTGGCGGCGTCGCCATGCATTGCCGCCCACCGCCAGCGCGCCCAGCGTATTGCCGTGATAGCTCTGGCGTCGGGCGATGAAATGCTGGCGCTCGGGCTGGCCGATCTCGACGAAGTACTGGCGCGCCATCTTCAGCGCGGCCTCGATAGCTTCCGAGCCACCGGAGACGAAATAGGCGTGGCTCGTCCCGGCGGGCGCAGCGGCGACCAGCACATCGGCCAGTTCCTCAGCGACCGCGGTCGTGAAGAAGCTGGTGTGGGCGTAGGCCACGCGGTCGATCTGCGCATGCATCGCGGCCAGCACATCGGGATGCCCATGGCCCAGGCACGACACCGCCGCGCCGCCGCAGGCGTCGATGTAGCGGCGGCCGTCGCTGTCAATCAGGTTGACGCCGTCAACGCCGACGGCTGTCGGCAGCTTGTGGCGCAGGCTGCGGTGCAGGACGCGGCTCATCGGGGCTTCACTCCTTTTCACCGCTACGCTCCCAATAGGCGCCGCTGTCGCGCAAGTGGGCCTGCATCCGTTGCAGGTATTGCATTGCGGCCGTTCCGCCGCGGGTCGCCACGGCAACGGTCAGCGACTCGGCGAGCGCCTGTGCGCCGGCGGCGGAATGGAAGTGCGCGTTGGACGCGGTGTCGTAGAGCAGTACATGCTGCGCGTCGCGGGCCAGCGGCGACAGCGCGCTGTCGGTGAGCGCGATGACTTTTGCGCCATGCGTGCGGGCGAGGCCTACCGCCTCGACCGTCTGCCGGGTGTAAGGCGACTGGCTGACCGCCACCAGCACGCCGCCGTCGCCGATTCGCGCCACCTGGTCGCTCAATGTGCCGCCCACCCCGGTGACCAACCTGCCATTGGGGCGCAGCAATCCGTAGGCATAGGCCAAATAGAACGCGACGCCATGGCATACGCGCAGGCCGAGGAAGAAGACCTGCGTCGCGTCGACCAGCGCCGCGGCGGCGGCGTCGATATCGGCCGCACGGTTGCGGCTGATGACCGAAGCCACGTTGGCTTGTTGCAGCGCATTCAACGAATCAACCACGTCGGCGGTAGCCTGGGTGCCACGGCGGCGCAGCCGTCCGCGCTCGAGTTCGAGCAAGGCGCCCGACGCCGGGCCGGCCAAGCCGCTGCGGAATGGGGCGCGCAAGCCTTCGAATCCGCCAAAGCCCAGCCGCTGCGCCAAGCGCGTCATCGTCGCCGGCGTGACGCCGGCCGACTGTGCCGAGTCACGCATCGAGTGCAGCGCCAGCACAGTGCCATTGCGCGAGACCCAACGCGCAGCGCGTTGCAGCTCGGGACTGAGGCCGTCGAAGCGGTCGTCGATCATCTTTCGAATGGCTTGGGGAGACATGACACTTGAGTTGATGCAACAATCGTTGCACAATCACAAAAATGACTCAATCGTTGCAAACCCTGCCTCGTTTCGAGCGGCTGGCGCGCTCGATCGACGAGGCGCTTGCTCAATGACGGACCGGCTGCCGCCGATACCTCCGGAGCGCTGGAGCGATGAACAGCGCCAGCAGGCCGAGGCGATGATCGCCGGCCCGCGCGGCGCCATCGTCGCACCCTTCGTGCCGCTGCTGCGCAGCCCTGAACTCGCCGGCCATGTGCAACGCCTGGGCGAGTACCTGCGCTACCGCTCGTCGATCGGCGCGCGCCTGACCGAGCTGGCCATCCTGGTCACCGCCAGATTTCACGAGCAAGCCGTCGAGTGGGCGATCCACGCACCGATCGCCGAGCGCGAAGGCATCAGCGCCGACAGCATTGCCGCCATCGAACGCGGCGAACGGCCGCGCGCGATGGCCGACGACGAAGCGCTGGTGCACGACTACTGTGCTGAGCTGCTGCGGCGGCGCGGGCAGGTCAACGACGCGCTGTGGTCGCAAGCCGTCGCGCGCTTCGGCGAGCCGGGCGTGGTCGATCTCACCGCCACCTGCGGCTACTACGCGCTGCTGGCGCTGGTGATGAACGCTGCGCGCACGCCGGCGGCTTGAGCGACGTCGACACTCGACCCCGACCCGCCTCAACCCAGCTTGCGCACGCGCGCCGACAGACCCGCCGCCGATGCCGCATCGGCGACCACGCCAAGCCGACCCTGCAGCGCACGCTGCACCAACTGCCGGGCGGCCTGAGCGTGCGGCGTCACCGGCCCGAAGAATCGGACCTCGTCGCCACTGGCCAGCAACAGGGTCGGGAAGTCGGCAACGTCCACCGTGCCGAGTGCCTGTTCGTCGTCCTCGATGTCGACCCAGACAAACCGGGCCTGACCGCCAAACTCGGCCGCCAGCGCGTCGAAGGTGGCGCGATAGTCGTTGCACAGATGGCACCATGCGGCGCACAGGCAGGCCACCAGCACGGGGTTGTCATGGCGACCGACCGAGTTCATGGGCGCTAGTGTGCGATTGAAAACCGCGGCAGCCACTTCTTGCTGCGCCATAGCCCATCGGACCGAGTGTCGTTGGTCAGATCGTCTCGGTCGCAGGTGTGCTTCAGGGCGCAACTGTGTGCTGGAACCGAGGCGGCGAGTGTCGGCAGTGGCGACACTGGGAACGGAGAGCGCCGGCGCGCGAAGGTCCGATCTGCCCGAATCGCGATCATTCAAGTCGTCGCACTGGATGCGTGCAGTCGACCCAAAGCGGTCCGCCAGCCTTCCCCAAAGCGGCCCGACGATCTGCCCGGCATCTTCTCGGTTCGCATCTACGAAGCGGCCGTTCGTGACCACCGGCGGTCGGCCAGGAGCTGCCGTAGGAGACCCGCCGGAGAGCGGACGTTTGCGCCGGGCTGCAGCACGCACTACCCAGGTTTGACCAGCGTTCGGCGCCTGCGCGCCGTGGGCCGCGAGAGCGTGAGCACATCGCGGGCGTACTCGGCGAGCATGTTGCAGAAGGCGGCAGCGTACGGCGGCAGTACGCGCCGGGCGTCCCGGAAGACGGCCAACCGCTCTCGCAGCGGTTCGCCCCTGTAAGTCACACCGATCACATTCAGCGCGTACCGGTTCGCCTGTACAGCCGACGGCACGACAGCGATCCCGTGGCCGTGCTCAGCCATCGCCAGCAGCGTGTGCGGTGTCCGACTCTCGAAGACGATGTTCGGCTCGAAGCCTGCCAGCCTGCAGGTGGCGTCGAACGTGCGGCGGGATACGAAGCTGGTATCGAGCACAAGGAGCGGCTGCGGCGCGAGGCGGCCAATGTCCAAGCCGGCTTGCCGAGAGCCTGCGAAAGGCTCGCGAGCGGCGGCAAGCACGTCGACCACTTCCAGCGGATGCGCGGCAAAGCGGGTATCGCCGGGGTTGACCGCGCGCAGCAGGTTCTGGCCGAGATGGATTTCGCCTCGTTCGAGCATTCCGAGCGTGTCGGACCATGCAATCGCCTCGATCACAGTCACATGCACGTTCGGGTAGCGCTCGCGATAGCGGTGCAGGAAGCCTGCCATCACGCCTTCGATGAATTGCGGAGACGCCGCGACCTTCAACGTGCCGGTCTCGCCGCCGACCAGCAGGCGTGCACGCTCGCGCAACGAGTCGGCGCTGCTCAAGAGGTGACGGCAGTCTTCGAGCAACTGTTCGCCTTCACCCGTCAGCATGAGGCGTCGCCCTACCCGGTCGAAAAGCCGGAGTCCGAGCTCCAGCTCGAGATTGGCAATCTGCCGCGAGAGTGCCGGCTGAGCCACGTGCAGCCGCACTGCTGCCTTGGAGACGGTGCCCACCTCGGCCACCGTGACGAACGTGCGCGCGTACCTGAGATCCATGGAGGCTGTATATGCCGATCCGGCATCGGTTGCAAGCGCACATATGTATTGGACCAAGCAGATCAGCGTGCCTACTCTGTTGCCAACAGATGCGAACCACGCAACGACCTCAACCACCGACCGGCGAGGACATGATGAAACGAACGCTCGCGCTATGCCTGACCGCACTCGTACTCGGCTTCCCAGCCGTGACGGTTCACGCCGAAGCCTGGCCATCCCGGTCGATCAAGGTGATCGTGCCGATCACGCCCGGAAGCGTGATCGACGTTGCGCCGCGGCTCGTGTTCGAGCAACTCGCGACACAGCTTGGGCAGCCCGTCGTGGTCGAGAACCGTCCAGGCGCGGGTCAGACGATGGGGGCCAGCGCCGTCGCGCGCTCCGAGCCCGACGGCTACACGCTGCTCGTGAACTCGGCTGCCCACGCTATCGCCCCATCGCTGTACCCAAACCTCGACTACCACCCGGCACGCGACTTTGCGGCAGTCATCCCGCTTGGCCTCACGCCCTTCGTGCTGGTGGCTCCGCCGGAGCGCGGCTTCCGGACCGCAGCCGACCTCGCCGCAGCGGCGAAGGCCAAGCCGGGCGCGTTCAACTTCTCGTCGCCCGGCGTGGGCTCCGCCTCGCACCTCAGCGCGGAGCGATTTCGCTTGAGTGCCGGCGTGGCCGCGACGCACGTGCCGTTCAAGGGCGGTGCCGAAGCGATGACTGAAGTGATCGCAGGACGGATCGACTTCGCGTTCATCGCGCTCGGTGCCGCATTGCCGCACATCCGCGCAGGCAAACTCGTGGCGCTTGCTGTGAACGGCGAGGCGCGATCCCCCTCGCTGCCCGAGGTGCCGACGCTTCGTCAGGCCGGCTTCACAGACGCGGAATACCCGATGTGGCTCGGAGTATTCGTTCCGGCGAAGACGCCGCGATCGATCGTCGAGAAGTTGCACCGCGAGATAGTCAAAGCGATGCAGCAGCCCAAGGTCCGCGAAAGGCTCGCAGGGCTTGGCGTCGATCCACTGGACATGACGTCAGCTGAGTTCGACGCGCTGGTGCGAAAGGAGATCGACACCAACGCAGCGCTGGTGAAGGCCATCGGATTGAAGGCGCAATAGCGTTCGCTGGCCAGGGTTGAGGCTGATGCAAGCTGCGTCTGTGCGCCCGCGAAGAGCATTCGATGTCTAGCGCCTCGACTTTCGCCACCGCGGATGGCGATGGCTACGAACTGCAGATGGGTCGATGGAGCCGGCGCCTCGCGCCGCTCTTCGTCGATTTCGCCCGCATCGACAAGGCGCGTCGTGTGCTCGACGTGGGATGCGGGACCGGCAACCTGGCCTTGTTCCTGGCGCAGCAGGATCCCGAACTTGTCGAGGTCCACGGAATCGACGTGTCCGCAGCCTATGTCGAGCACGCAAGGCGTCGCAGCGACGACGCTCGCCTGACGTTCCAGATCGGCGATGCCCGCGTGCTGCCGTACTCAGCCGAGTACTTCGACCACGCCCTGGCCATGCTTGCACTGCAGTTCGTGCCGCGTCCCGAGCTTGCCGCCCACGAGATGCGCCGAGTGACGCGACGCGGCGGCACGGTCGCGGCTGCGACGTGGGATACGCGAGGCGGCTTCGTGGCGCTGCGTCTGGTCCTCGACGCGGCCGCCATGCTGGACGAGGCAGGGCGTCGCGAGAGAGCAGCGGCGTACACGCGACCGCTGAGCCGCCCGGGTGAGCTGGCGCGCGTCTGGTCCGACGTCGGGCTGAGCAACGTCGTACAGGAATCGGTCACGATCCGGATGGACTTCGGGTCGTTTGTCGACTTCTGGGCGCCCATTGGAGGCAAGGAAGGTCCCGTCGCCGAGTATGTCGGTGGCCTTGGCTTGGAAGGCGCAGAACGCTTGCGCGAGGCGGTGCGGCTGGCGTACTTGGATGGCGAGGTCGACGGGCCGCGTTCGTACGCCGCGACGGCGTGGGTGGTGAAAGGCACGGTGCCATGAGCGCAAAGCGGACGTTGACGGTGACTTCTTTGGGGTCGGCCAGCGACAGCAGGGTGAGCGATCTCACTGCCGGAAAGCTGCCCCCAAGTTGAGCGACCGAATAGCCGACGTCCGCGGTCGGCAGTGGCCGACCCTTCAGCGACATTCGCGCGACTCGATTCCGCGCCCCAAACCCGACTTTCAGACATCCGAAGGCTCACCGTCATCACGACGACGCCGTAGTGGGCCGGATCGACCAGCCACTTCTTGGCACCAATGAGCACGGTGCATACGCAGCGCGACGCCATCTTGCCCGCAAGAACCGAGCTGTAGGCGCAATCCTTGTCGCGCATGGAGATGGCCTCCTTGAGAGTGGACAGACAGCGGTAAGTAAATCATGGCGGCAGGCCGAGTTCGCCGGCACGCGCAATGACACGATCCCGACCGGCGAGAAAGCGCGCCTCGGTGCCGACCCAGTAGCCACTGATGGCGCTGCGCCGGTAGTCCGGATGGCGCGCCATCGCCTCCTGCATCACGCGCTTACCTTCGTCGCGGCGCCCCTGCTCGGCGAGCGCCGCGGCCAGCACCGCGAAGTAGAACGGCACGCGCGGGTTGCTCGTTGTGGAGGCGCGCAACGTCTGCTCGGCTTCGGCAAAGCGGCCGAGCTGGAACTGGTTGAATCCCATTAGGCCCTGCCAGACCGTCACGCGCGAATCGCGCGGGCTGATGCGGATCGCGCGCTCGCAGGCAGCGATGGCTTCCTCGAAGCGCGCCAGGCGCAGCAGCGCCCCGCAGCGGTGGTGGTAGGCGGTCGGCTCGTTGGGATGGTGGCGCACCAGTTGGTCGCCGATCGCGGCCAGCCCGGCCCAGTCGTGGCGCGTGTAGGCCATGCTTGCGTGCGCGAGCCGGGTCATCAGCAGGTCGGGCGCGATCAGGTCGAGCTGGGCCAGCGCCTGCCCGGCGCGGGCCACCGCGCGCGGCGGGTCGTCACTCCACTGCCAGAGCACCAGGTTGACGTTCGACATTGTCACGCCGGCCAGGCCGCGGCGCGACCCCGGATCGAGCGCCACGGCCTGCTCGAACAGTTGGCGCGAGCGCTCCCAGTTCTCGCGCGAGACGCCGCGCAGCAATTCGGCCATGCCCTGCATTGCCAAGTCATCGGCCCGCACCTGTTGCGGCTGCAGGCCGCGCCGCGCGCCGGCCGTCGCCACCGCGTCGCCCCACTCCACCACCATCGTGCGGGCGATGCCACCCGCCACGTCGCCGATCAGCGCGCCGACCTCCGCGCGCGGTACGTCGCGCAGCTCGGACCAGACGGTGCGGCCCGACGCGGTCTCGACCAGCGACACCGCCAGCCGCACCTGGTCGCCGTCGCGCCGCGCGCGGCCCGTGATCACATGCGCGACGCCGAGCTCGCGCCCAACCACGCGCGGATCGACGTCCTTGCCCTTGTAGGCGGCGGTGCTGCCGCGGCCGATGACCGTCGTGTCCGCCCAGCTGCCGAGCAGGGCTGTCAGGTCGCTGGTGATGCCGGCGGCGAACCAGTCCTCGGCGCCGCCATCGCTCTCGAACGGCAGGATCGCGAGCGAGCGCGGCATGGCCGGCGCGGCGCCGCCGGTGCGCGCGGCCATCCAGCCGGCCGTGAACACCGCCAAAAGCAGGCAGGTCACACCGATCCAGGATGCAATGCGCAAGCGCGGCGCGGCGGGGGCTTGCACGGACGGCGCTGCGGCCCCGACCCTCGGCGGGTCGACGGCAAGCAGGTAGCCGCGCCGCGGCACCGTGCGCACGCGCTCGTGCTTCGCGTCGCCGAGCACTCGGCGGATGTCGCCCACCGCCTGCACCAGCGAGTCTTCGGTCACCACCACGTCCGGCCAGACGCGGCGCATCAGTTCGTTCTTGCCGACCACCTGTCCGGCCTGCTCGCCCAGCAACAGCAGCACCTTGAGCGCCTGCGCGCGCAACTCGGTCGGGCGGCCGGCGGCGTCGAGCAGCTCGCCGCGCGCCAGATCGAGCACGAAACCGGGCCAGACCAGGCGGTCCGGAGCAGCGAGTTCGGCGCTCGGTTCGCGTTGCATGGGATCAGCCAGTGTTTGCCGATCGTGTCGGGCGGTACTCCGTACTTTCCCGGAGGTTGCGCCGTTCGATCGTTGACGGTCTGCAGTCGTTTAGGCGCGATTTCGGCCTTCGTTCGGGACTTCCATCGCATTCGCGTCGAAGCTGAAGGCGTGCGCTGCGGAGCCTTGTGGCGTCCGTCACCAAAGGAGAGGTTCGCCATGCTTTCACGACTTTCGATCGCACTGATGCTTGCCGCCGCATCCACTGCCGTCGGCGCGCAAACTGCCGTGACGCCGGCGCCGCAGCGCTTCCTGATCGAGCGCGACATCCCCGGCGGCAGAGAGCTTGGCCCCGTCATCCAGTGGGTGCACAGGATCACGCCGATTACCACGATGCTCGACCCGACGACGGCGAGCCGGGGGCGTTGAGTCATGGCCACTGCACGCTGCTGGTGCCGCCGCGGTGCCGCCCTGTTGGCCTCGGCGACGCTCCTGCTCGCCGCCGCCCCCGCAACGGCGCAACCCTCGGCCGACGAGGCGGGCGTGCGGGCCGCGCTCGCGGCCTGCGTCGCCGCCTGGAACCGCCACGGGGCGAAAGCCTTCGGCGAAGCCTGCCTGACCGAAGACGTCTGGTTCAGCGAGACCGACGACAGCTTCTACAAGCGTTTCCAGGGCCGCGAGAAGGTGCTGGGCACGTTCGGCTACAACATCGAAACCACAGACCTGCAATGGGAGGTAGTGCGCATCCAGACCCTGCCGGACGGCACGGCTTCGGTGCACCTGAAACAGCGCATCGGTGTCCTGCCGCTCGTTCAGGACCGCTACGCGAAGACGTTCGACAGCGATCCGTCGTTCGCCCGCCTGCGGCGTGACGGTGGCGCGTGGAAGCTGTTCTTCTTCACCTCGGACGCCGGCTGGGCGCGCTCGCTGATGCAGGCACCGGCCGCTGCGGCCACGCCGGCGCCGGCCGCAACGGCCGACACACGCGTTCCCCCAGGCGTTCAGCCTCCCGCCTTCTCGATCCAGTTCGGCGAACTGGGGGAAAGTTGCTTCGCCTGTCACGGACGGCAGCCGACGGTCAGCGAGGACGGCGACCGCGGGCGCATCATCGCCAGCGGCGCGGGTGCAGCCGACGCTGCGGCCCTGCGCCGCGCGATGACCACACCTCGTTCGGGAGGCATCATGAATCGGGTACTGGCCGACCCGGCGCTGACCGACGAGCGGATGGACGCGATCCGCCTGTGGCTGCGCGCGATGCGCGATGGTCGCGCCGAGCGGCAGGCTGACCGCATCGTGATCCACAACCCGCGCTCCGAGCGCGACCCGCCGGTGCGGCTGGCAATGGTCAGCGCCGAGGGCGGCTGGAAGCTGCCCCGGGATGCCGCCTGCCGCAAAGGCGCCGTGCTCGCCGGCGGCAAGCAGTGCGAGATCCGCTTGCCGGCGGGCAGCCGCGGTGCGCTGGTGTTCCGCTTCGCCGCGTCCGCGGGCCTGGAGCCGCAGCCGGTGCGATTGGCGCTGGGCGAGCACTGAACCGCGTCGGGTCAGGCGGCGTCCACAGCGCCGGCAGCCCGGACAGTGTGCAAAAGATGCGCGACAGCGAGCCGTCGCGAACTCGCGCGGCGGCCGCCTCGATGTCGGGCGCGATCAGGCGGTTCTCGGGCATCGCGGAAACCCCCTCGCGCAACAGCGCACGCGCCGCCTCCAGCGGCGCCGAACTCGCCGGCGGCCTCAGGAACTCGATGCCCTGCGCCGCCGCGAGCCACTCGATGCCCAGGATATGCGCCACCGTGTCGATCCCCGGCTGGGGCGCCGCGCGGCAAACGTCGCCATGCTGACGTGGTCTTCCTGATTCGCCCAGTTGTCTGCTCAGGCCGCTTGCAGTTGTGGCCCACGCGCAGGAGCCTACGGCGGTGCCCGGGCGCCTCCAGTCCGAGGATGCGCTCGATCAGCGGCGCCTGCAGGATGGCGGTGATGATCTTCAGCTTGCCGCCGCCGTTCGGGGGCTCGAGGTCGAGCGTAAAGACGCGCTTGAGCGGCACGGCCCAGCTTATCAACTGAGTTGATCCGAACCGGCCCTCCACCAGTGCCCGGTCATGGCCGTTCTGCGACCTACGGGTCGAGCGCTCGAGCGTTCAGTTCGATAAGATCGCGAACCTTCGGCAAGCCGATCCCACCGTCCGCAATGCGGTAAGTAGGACGATTGTCGGACTCCGCCGAGCATTGCGTCATGCGCGCAAGGCAACCCACCCAAGCGACCGCATTGCCGCCACGCCAGCCCGCCCGCCTCAATCGCCCGTCGGCGCAATCCGGAATTCGAGGATCGCCGGGTGCGCTTCCAGCGTGTCGGCCAGGCGCGAGACGGCCTTGCGGTCCTTGGTGCGCATCACCATGCCGTGGCGTTTGACGCCGTCGGCACCATCGAAGCGGTGGCTGAAATTGGCGATCGAAAAGCCATGTTCGGCCAGCAACTCGCGCAGGCGCTCTTCGTCGATGCCGCCGTCGCGGGACAGGCGCACGTCGAACTGGAAGTAGGCCTGCGTCGGCATCGCCGACTCGACCCAGCGGAACGCCGACAGCACGCCCAGCGTCAGCAGCACCGAGACGATCAGCGGAAAGTAAAAACCGATGCCGGCCAGCACGCCGATCGCGGCTGTGATCCAGATCGATGCCGCCGTGGTCAGGCCGCGCACCGACACGCCTTCCTTGATGATCGCGCCGGCGCCGAGAAAGCCGATGCCGGTCATGATGCCCTGCACCATGCGCGTCGGATCGAGCCGGATCGATTCGGCCGCCGTGTGCACCCACGAGGCTTCGTAGACGGTGACCAGCATCAGCAGGCTCGACGACATGCAGACCAGCGCGTGCGTGCGAAAGCCCGCCGGGCGGCCGTTGTACGAGCGTTCGTAGCCGATCAGCGCGCCCGCCACGAGCGCGGCGAGCAGGCGCCACACCATCTCGATGTGATCGGCGCTGAGCTGGAAGGACATCATCGAGCGAGGGCGGCTCTTACGAACAGCGTCACCAGCGGCTGGTCGCCAAACTGACGGCTCCAGTGGCCGTGCACCGTGGCGTCGAACACCGCGCCGGCCGGCAGTGTGTCAGCGGAAAAGAAGTGGTCGCCGGCGCCAAATACGCGCGAGCTGCCATCCTGCAAGCCGATCTCCATCGCACCCTTCAACACGAACAGCCACTGCGGGTTCTCGGTGCAGTGGAAGTCGCTGCGAAAACCGACCGGGCTTTCGCGCAACTGGTAGCCGCTGCTGGGCATGAGGGGCGACAGCCGCGCCTGCGGCTTGCCTTCGGACAGCGCGATCGTCTCTTCACGAAAACGCGCCCGGCCATCGGGCCCGGTGTCGAGGATGACTTGGGTGAAGGTGGGGTTGCTCATGGGCGCTCCGGCTCATTGGCACTCCGGCACAGCGCTGGGCAGCGGCTGGCCGGCAAAGTGCGCCTGCAGGTTGTCGAAGGCGCGGTCCGCCATGGCCTGGCGCGTGGCCTGCGTGGCGCTGCCGATGTGCGGTGTCAGCACCACGTTGTCGAGCGTGCGAAGGGCCTCGGGCACGTTCGGTTCGTTCTCGAAGACATCGAGCGCCGCGCCGGCAATCGTGCCTTTCTGCAAGGCCTCGATCAGCGCCGTTTCATCGACCACCGAGCCGCGGGCGACGTTGATCAGGTAACCCCGTGGACCCAGCGAGCGCAGCACCTTGGCGTCGATCAGCTTGCGCGTGGCCGCGCCGCCGGGCGTGATGACGACCAGAAAGTCGCTTTGTGCCGCCAGCGCGGCGACCTGATCGTGGAAGGTGTAGGGCAGGCCAGGCTTGGCGCTGCGCGCCGTGTAGGCCACCGACATGCCGAAGCCGCGCGCTCGTTGCGCAATCGCCTGGCCGATGCGGCCCATGCCGACGATGCCCATCCGTGCGCCGCTCATCTTCGTGGCCAGCGGCATGTTGCCCTCGGGCCATCGGCCTGCGCGTACATGGCAGTCGGCCTGCGGGATGCGGCGCGCGATGTTCAGCGCCAGCGCCAGCGCCAGGTCGGCCACGTCGTCGTTGAGCACATCGGGCGTGTGCGTCACGACCACGCCGCGCGCCTTGCACGCCGCCACGTCGACGCCGTCGTAGCCCACGCCCATGATCGAGACGATCTCGAGTGCCGGCAGCTTGGCCAGCAACTCGGCGCCGACTTTCGATTCACCGCTGCCGCAGATGGCGCGCAGGCTCGGCGCCACACGCGCAAACGCCTCGGCATCGCCCTCATGGAGCCGGTCATGGACATTGAAGGCGCGTTGCAGCGGCTCCATCAGAAAGGGCGCGAGCTTGGCGACGGTGAGCAGTTCGGGGCGCGGCATGGTGGTGTGATGCGGGCAAAATCAGAGGTCGCCTACGATACCGCACAGCCACGCCGAGGACACCATGAGCACAGCCCCCCATCTTCGCGGCGCCATCGTCACCGGCGCCGGCAGCGGCATCGGCCGCGCCTGCGCGCAAGCACTCGTCGCCGACGGCTGGCAGGTCGCCTTTGTCGGCCGCCGGCGCGACGCCCTCGAGGAATCGATCGCAGCCTGCAGCGCACCCGAGCGCGGGCTGGCCATGCCCGCCGACGTCGGCGACCCGGCTTCCATGCGCGCGCTGTTCGAGACCGTGGCGCAGCGCTTCGGCCGCATCGACCTGTTGTTCAACAACGCCGGTGTGTCGAGCATGAGCGCGCTGCTCGAAGACCTGCCCTTCGAACAGTGGCAGGCCAGCGTGGCCGCCAACCTGACCGGCACCTTCCTGTGCACGCAGCAGGCCTTTCGCATCATGAAGGCGCAATCGCCGATGGGCGGGCGCATCATCAACAACGGCTCGATCTCGGCGCATGCGCCGCGGCCGAATTCGGTGGCTTACACGGCGACCAAGCATGCCGTGACCGGCATCACCAAGACAGCCGCGCTCGACGGCCGCAAGTACAACATCGCCGTCGGCCAGATCGACATCGGCAACGTCGCTTCCGACATGACCGTCAAGATGGTCGGCGGCGTACCGCAGGCCGACGGCAGCATCAAGCCCGAGCCGCGCATGGCGATGGACAACGTCGTCGCCACCTTCATGATGATGGCCCAGCTGCCGCCCGAGGCCAACATCCTCAACGTCACCGTGATGGCGACGGCGATGCCGTTTGTCGGGCGCGGCTGAGGCACTGGCCGCGCCACTCGATTGCGAGTGCGCACGTCGTAGAGCGCACGCTGCCAGTTTTGTCGCTGCAAGCTGGGCTCCCGTACAGTGTGTGCTGTCATCGACCGATCCGCCGGCGCGGTTCGAACAACGCCCGTTTGCGGCACGCCAGCGCGACGATCCATGCAACGCACCATCTTCACGACGCCCGGCGTCAATACCGTGTTGCGCGCACTGTCGGTCTGGCTGTTGCGCGCCGCGGGATGGACGCTGGCCGGCAGCCTGCCACTCGACCAGCCCAAGTGCGTTCTGATCGGCGCGCCACACACCAGCAATTGGGATCTGCCGTACACCTTGATGGTGGCCTTCGCGCTGCGCTTGAACCTCTACTGGATGGGCAAGCAGCAGCTCTTCCGCTGGCCCTTTGGCATCGTCATGCGCTGGCTGGGCGGCATCGCCGTCGACCGCGCGCAAGCCAGCAACTTGGTGGCGGCATCGGCGCAGGCCATCCGTGACGCGCAAGGGCCGCTGCAGCTGGTGATTCCGCCCGAAGGCACGCGCAGCGGAACGCGCAAATGGCGCACCGGTTTCTACTTCATCGCCCAACAGGCCAACGTGCCGATCGTGCTCGCCTATATGGATTACCCGCGCAAACTGAGCGGCCTGGGACCGGTCTTCAGGCCCACCGGCGACGTCGAGGCCGACATGGCCGAGATACGAACCTTCTATGCGCAGTTCAAGGGCAAGAACTGGCGCCAGTCCAGCGACGACTGAATGCCCGCTGAACGCGCGTACGATCGATTGAAGGGGAATCGCGAGTGAGTATCGACGAGGGGCAAGTGCCGGAGGCGGCCCTGCGTGCCAGCCCGGCCTTTTCGACCCTCGGCGGGCGCGGACGCGATTGCAGGCACACTAGAAACATGCAGCACGATGTCATCACCCTCGGCGAAGCCATGACGCTGTTCGTCGCTGAGACGCCGGGGCCGCTGGAAGGCGTGATGCATTTTGCCAGGCGCACGGCGGGCGCGGAAACCAACGTCGCCATCGGACTATCCCGGCTGGGCTTCAAGGTCGGCTGGCAAAGCCGGCTCGGCGACGATTCGATGGCACGCTATCTGCTGAATGCCATCGGCGCCGAGGGCGTCGATTGTTCGCATGTCACCTGCCACGCCAACGAGCGCACCGCCTTCATGTTCAAAGGCCGCGTCGAAGACGGCAGCGACCCGCCGATCGAGTACCACCGCCGGGGCTCGGCAGCCAGTCAGCTCGGGCCGCAGGACATCGACGACGCGTGGATCTCGAGCGCGCGCCACCTGAATGTCGCCGGTGTATTTCCAGCGCTGTCGGCGAGCACGCTGGCGGCCACGCGCAAGGCGATGGCCGCGGCGCGCGCGGCCGGCAAGACGATCGGCTTCGACCCCAACCTGCGGCCGACGCTGTGGCCGTCGCGCGAGGCCATGCGCGAGACCATCAACGACCTGGCCGCGCATGCCGATTGGGTATTGCCCGGCATCGCAGAAGGCGCCCTGCTGACCGGGCACGACACCCCGGAGGCCATCGCCCGCTTCTACCGCGAGCGCGGCGCCCATCGCGTCGTCGTCAAGCTGGGGCCCGACGGCGCCTACTACGACGACATCGATGCCGGCTGCGGCCGTGTCGCCGCGTTCCCTGTGGCCGAAGTCATCGACACCGTCGGCGCCGGCGACGGCTTCATGGTCGGCGTCACCAGTGCGCTGCTCGAAGGCCGCGGCATCGCCGACGCAGCGCGCCGCGGCGCCTGGATCGGCGCGCGCGCGGTGCAGGTGCGCGGCGATACCGAAGGCTTGCCGACGCGCGTGCAGTTGACGGCGGCGGGCCAGTGACGACGCGCCGGCGCGCCTTCGACGTCGTCCTCTACGGCGCCAGCGGCTTTGTTGGCCGCCAGACCGTGGCTTACTTTGCGCAGCACGCGGGCCGTCTGCGCTGGGCGCTCGGCGGGCGCAATGAACGCAAGCTCAGGCAAGTGCGCAAGGCAGCCGGCCCCGGCGCGGCCAAGGCCGGCATCCTCATCGCCGACGCGGCCGACGACGATGCACTGGCGGCATTGGCCGCGCAAACCAAGGTCGTGCTGAGTACGGCCGGGCCGTTTGCGCTCTATGGCAGCGCGCTGGTCGCCGCCTGCGTCGAACACGGCACGCACTACTGCGACATCACCGGCGAGACGCCGTGGGTGCGCGAGCTGATCGACCGCCATCACGAGCGGGCCGCCAAAGACGGCACGCGCATCGTGCCCTGCTGCGGCTTCGATTCGGTGCCGTCGGACATCGGCGCGCTGCTGGTTGCCACCGAGGTGCAGCGAACCAGCGGCAAGCCTTGCGTGAGTGTCAAAGCCTGCCACGCGATGCGCGGCGGGCTCAACGGCGGCACGCTGGCGTCGCTGCTCAACATCGCCGAGGCCGGCGCGCTCGATCAGCTCGCCGACACCTTTTTGCTCAACCCGGCCGGCACGGCACCGGCCGATCGCCGAGCGCACGCCGACCTGCTGTCGGCGCGCCACGACGGCGACTTCGACGCCTGGCTGGCGCCCTTCGTCATGGCGGCGATCAACACGCGCGTGGTGCGCCGCAGCGCGGCGCTGTCGTTGTCGGACCGGAAAGCCAATCGGTCGGGGCCGTATGGCGAGGGCTTTGTCTACCAGGAAGGCATGCGCGCCGGCCGCGGCGTCAAGGGCGTCGCGCTGGCAGCCGGCCTCTCGCTTGGCGTAGGCGTTGGCGCCGCCAGCCTGCGCCTGGCGCCGTGGCGCGCGGTGCTCGGAGCGCTCTTGCCTGCGCCGGGCCAGGGCCCGAGCGAGCGCACGATGGACAACGGCTCATTTCGCTGCGAGCTCGTGGGTGTTGGCGCCGACGGCACGCAGGTGCACGGACGCATCGCCGGCCGCGGCGACCCGGGCAACCGCGCGACGACGATCTTCGTCTGCGAAGCCGCGATGATGCTGGCCGCCGATGCACGCAAGCTGCCCGGCGGCACCAGGCGCGGCGGCGTGCTGACACCGGCCACGGCGCTCGGTGTGCCGTACGCGCAGCGCCTGGCCGCGGCGGGCATCACGGTGGAGCCTCTGCCCGCGTGACGCGCCAACGGGCTGCTTGCTCAGTGCTTGCTGCCGCGCAAGGACACCTGCTCCCACACCGCCACGCACAACAGCACCGCCACGGCGCTGCCCATCACGCCCAAGGCGGAAAGCCAGTGCTGCGCTGCCGGGACAGCCAGCAAGGCCAGCAGCAGCAGGCCCACCAGATGCGACAGCGGCGGCCATGCGCGCTCGCGGCTGGCCCACTTGAAGCCGCCGACGCCCAGCAGGTAGAGCGCCGGGCCACCGAGCATCGCGGTGATGCCGGCGCCGCTGGCGTGCTCGGGATGCGCCAGCACGAGTTCGTCGGCCAGCGCGCAGGCGATGATGCCAGCGATGATCGGCAGGTGCAGATACGTGTAGCCGGTGCGTGCGTGGCGCCCCGGGTCTTGCGCATGCGCAATGCGATGGTGGCCCGCGGCCTGGCCTTTGTCGAAATACAGCCACCACATCGCCACCGTGCCGAGAAAGGCGAGTACGAACGCCGTCACCACCGGTGCGCTCCATGTCGCGCCGGCAAAGGTGGCGCCGCTGACGAGCAGCGATTCGCCGAGCGCGATGATCACGAACAGCGCGCAGCGTTCTGCCATGTGGCCGCCATCGACGTTCCAGTCGTGCACGCTCGAACGGCCAAGACCGGGCACCCAGAAGTAGAGCAACGGCGAAGCCACCTCGATGCCCAGCGCCAGGGCCCACAGTAGCAGCCGCGCATCGCCGGGCGCCAGCGCACCGGCGATCCAGAACACACCGGAGACAGACAACCAGACGGCGACGCGCTGGAAGTTGCGCCGCATGTTGACCGGCCCACCGCGCATCGCCCAGATGAAGAACAAGGTGCGGCCGACCTGCATCGACACATAGGCCGCGGCAAACGCCAGGCCGCGCTCGCCGAAGGCCTGCGGGATCGACGCCGACATCACCACGCCCGCCAGCATCAGGACGAACAGGGCCGCACGAACCGGCACGCGCTGCGGATCGAGCCAGTTGGTGACCCAGCTCGTGTAGATCCAGACCCACCACACCGCCACCATCAGCAGGCCGACACGCAGCGTGTTGCCCCAGTCCAGGTGCTCGAGCAGCGTGTGCGACAGCTGCGTGACCGCGAACACGAAGACCAAGTCGAAGAACAGCTCGACCATGCCGACGCGGCCACGGTCTGCGCCGTCGCGGCGCAGCAGTGAGCGGGACTCGGCGGGATGGGGTGATGCACTCACGCGATGACTATCGCCTGCGTGGCGCGCTGCGTGGCGCGCTGAGTGCGGCGTCGCGAGCCACGCAACCGCCGCGGATCGGGCTGTGCCCGGCCGCTGGCGCGCCTTGCAGGCCGCATGGCCGCGAGACGCGGCCAATCCTCGGCCCGTCCAAGCCGACGCAGGTCGGCCCGGAGCCGCGGGCCTCGGCCCCCTCGAGGGGGTGCGGCGAAGCCGCTCCGAGGGTGGGCCTATTCACCGGGCATGTCCTTGCGCAGCCGCACCGGCGCCGTCAAACGCTTGCGCAGGCGGATGTTGATCATCTCGACGGCGAACGAGAAGGCCATCGCGAAGTAGATGTAGCCCTTGGGCACATGGGTGCCGAAGCCCTCGGCGACCAGCGTCACGCCGACCAGCACCAGGAAGGCCAGCGCCAGCATCTTGATCGTCGGGTGGCGCGTCGACGAAGTCGCCGATCGATTTGGCTGCGAACATCATCACGCCGACCGCGGCGACGATGGCGATCACCATCACCATGACGTCGTCGGCCAGGCCGACCGCGGTGATCACCGAGTCGAGCGAGAACACGATGTCGATGACGGCGATCTGCACCAGCACGGCGGCAAAGCCGGCTCGCGCCGCCGAGGCGGCATGGCCGCCGGCGCTGTCATCCTGCTCGCCTTCGAGGCTGTTGTGGATCTCGTGCACGCTCTTCCACAGCAGGAACAGGCCGCCGCCGATCAGGATCATGTCGCGCCCCGACCAGGCGTGGCCGAAGGTCGAGAACAGCGGCTCGGTCAGCCGCATGATCCAGGCCAGCGACAGCAGCAGCAAGATGCGCGAGACCATCGCCAGCGACAGGCCGAGGCGCCGCGCCAGGTCGCGTTTGTCGGGCGGCACGCGGCTGACCAGGATCGAGATGAAGATGATGTTGTCGATGCCGAGCACGATCTCGAGCGCGGTCAGCGTGGCCAGGGCGATCCAGGCGTTGGGGTCGGCGATCCAGTCGAACATCGGCTGCTGCTTTCGAAAGTCTTATTCGTTGCCGCGGCCCCAGACGGCCAAGAAGGCCCGCACCTTGTGCCAGGTCGAGATGCGCTCGTCGCTGACCACGTCGAGAAAGTCCGACAGGCGCTTGGATTTCACCATCGTGTAGAAAGTCAGCGCGATCGTGGGGACAAAGACGATCAGGAAGATGGTCGTCTTCTTCAGCCACGAGTCGTCGGCGTCGGCAAACAGGTTCATGCCGAGAAAGCCCGTCGTCACCGTGCCGATGAGGCCGAAGATGGTCACCACGGTCAGCCGCACGACGGTGTTGGCCTGGCGGCGCAGCGCGTCGGCGTCGAGGTAGCCGTTCATGTCGTCGATGCGCTCCTTGACCTCGGCGTACAAGGGCTCGATCTCCAGGTGCTCGCGGCACATTTTCCACAGCGCCTTGACAGGCGCCTGCTCGCTGACCTCGTGGAACCAGTAGCGATGCGTGAAGCTGAGGAAGGCGACGAAGGCGATGCGGATGCGGCGCTTGAAGCGGCGGATGCTCGCCGGATGCGTCAGGTCCATCGCCATCAGCGCCTCGGCGAGCTGGTCGCTGACCATCAACAAAGTCGCCTTCTGGAAATGCGCGATCAGGAACAGCAGGAAATGCTGATGCCGAAACTGCGCCAGCACACCGCGCGTGCGGCAACGGTAGAACTCGTTGTTCGCATCGCCGACGACGACCAGCGACAGTCCCGAACACAGGTAGCGCGTGCGCGGCGCTGCGCCGCCGCTGCTCCAGAAACGGTCGTAGCAGTAGCGCGCCTCGAAATCATTGAGGTGCGCGTCGGCGTAGGGCAGCGCGCTGTCCGCGCGCTGCGTCTGCACGCCGGCACCGGCGCCGGTGACCAGGCCCAGGCGCACGAAGTCGCCGCGTGTCAGCGCCGCCGGATCGTCGACGGCCACGTAGGCCATCATCGGCATGCGGTAGTACTCGATCTGTCGAAAGCGCAACGCCCCTTGCTGCGCCGAGTGGTGGTTGACCAGCGGCGCCAGCACGTATTCCCAATGCGCGGCGATGCGCGGCGCGCGATGCTCGGCGACATGGGCCAGGAAGGCGTCGCGCTCGAGCGAATCGCTGGCAGCCAGCACGCGGCCTTCGCGATCGAGCCACTCGCAGGACGTGAGGCTGTGCTGCGGCCGGCCGTCGGCGTACCAGCCTGCCGGGTAGGCGCGGCCGAAGCGGTACATCAGCTCCTCGGCTAGCGGCAGCGGCAACTCGTCGCCGGCCACCTCGACGTTGAGCAGCACGATGTCGACGCCATAGAAGAAGTAGAGATCGATGTGCACGACTTCCAGCGTCACCGGCGCATCGCCGCTGCGCGGCTGCAGCCGCACCTGCGCGATGTCGTGGCGGCGGAAGACGCGCATCGGCGAGCGTTCGCTGTGCTCGTCGGCGTCGCGGCCCGAGCGCCCTTCGCCGTAGAGAAAGCGCTGCACATAGGGCAAGAAGGCGACGAACTCGTTGTAGTGGCGCTCGTGGAACTGGCCGGCGTCGCCGGTGAATTCGTCGTGCTGTTCGCGCCACGGCGAGGCCTCGCCCCTTTCTTCCATCTCGCGCAGCAGCCGCCATGGCGCGCGGCGCAGCTCGGAGTCGTCGCCCGCGGTCGAGATCAGACGCAGCGGCCACAGCAGCACCTGGCGCAAATGGCGCACCGTCGTCGGCGCGACACGGTCCTGCGCGGCGCCTTCGGCGCGAGTGGCTTGCAGCATGGCCGCGAGTGTAGGTTTTGCCGGCCGTGCAGCGTACGCCTATCGCTCGACCTGGCGATGCGGCTCGAGCGCCTGCCAGTCGAACTCGACACCGATGCCGGCGCTGTCCGGCGCGACGGCGCGTTGATCCTCCAGCTCCAACCGGCGCAAGGTGTACTGGTCGATCGGAAAGCTGTGGATCTCGAGCCAGCCGCCGTTCGGTTGCGACGGAGACCAGGCTGACATGCAGCTCCTGCATGCCGTGCGAACAAACCGGGATGCCGTGGCGGCGCGCCTGCGCGGCCACGTTGAGCCAGCCGGTGATGCCGCCGCAGTTCGAGGCATCGGGCTGGATGTAGGCCAGCCTGGCGTGTTCGAAGGCCAGCGCAAAGTCATGCGGCGTGTGCAGGTTTTCGCCCATCGCCAGCGGCATGCCGGTGGCCTCGGCGATGCGT
Source organism: uncultured beta proteobacterium (assembly GCA_963706685.1). Taxonomy (GTDB): domain Bacteria; phylum Pseudomonadota; class Gammaproteobacteria; order Burkholderiales; family Burkholderiaceae_C; genus CADEEN01. The sequence goes on along the minus strand of CAVPMY010000004.1, from coordinate 533,674 downwards.
GCGTAGCCCCTGAAGTCGTCCGGATTGGTCGGCTCCTCGAACCACAGCAGGTCGAAGGGCGAAAACGCCTTGGCCGCCTCGATGGCCTGCTCGACGGTGAGCGCATAGTTGGCATCGACCATCAAGGCGACATCGCTGCCGATGCACTCGCGCACGGCGCGCACGCGCTCGACATCCTCGGCCAGGTCGGGCCGGCCGATCTTGATCTTGACCGCGTTGGCGCCGCTGGCCAGGTAGCCGCGCATGTTCTGCAGCAGCCTCTCGATCGGCAACTGCAAGTCGATGCCGCCGCAATAGGCCTTGCAAGTGCTGGCCGCGCCGCCGGCCACCTGCCACAACGGCTTGCCTTCGCGCTTGCAGCGCATGTCCCAGAGCGCGATGTCGATCGCCGAACAGGCGAACGAGGCAATGCCGCCGCGGCCTACGTAGTGCAGGTGCCGCTCCAAGAAGGCGTGCAGCGCGGCGATGGCGCTGCCGTCCTGACCGAGCAGCGCCGGCGCGATGTCGTGCTCGATCATCGCCCGGATCGCGTGGCCGCCCTTGCCGCCGGTGTAGGTGTAGCCGGTGCCTTCGCTGCCGTCGGCCAGCCGCAGCGTGGCCGTGATCAACTCGAAGTGGGTGTGCGTGCCATGGGAGGCATCCACCAATGCCTCTTGCAGTGGCACAGAGAACAGCGTCGAGCCGACGCTGACGATCTTGCTCATGGCTGTGTCTCCTGTCGGTCGGGGGTCGAGCGACCGGGCCCGGCGCCAGAGAATGGTTGCGAGCCGGCGCCGCGCCGGAATAGGGGAAAACGACAGCAGACTTCGGGGCACTGTGGCAGCGACACTGCCCGGCCAATTGGTCAGACCAGTTGGCCAAAACCATCCTCATGCCCCTGCAGACCATCGAGCCGCGCCGGCTCTACCGCCAGATCGCCGAGCAGTTGCGGGCCTTGATCGCCTCCGGCGAGTTTGCGCTCGGCTCGCGCCTGCCGCCCGAGCGCGACCTGGCGACCAAGCTCGGCGTGTCACGGCCCTCGGTGCGCGAGGCGCTGATCGCGCTCGAGGTCGAAGGCCTGGTCGAGGTGCGCATGGGCTCGGGCATCTACGTCACTGCGCGGGCACCGGCGCGGCAGATGCGCGACGTCGACACGGCGCTGGGGCCGTTCGAAATCATCCGTGCACGGCAGTTGATCGAATCGGAGCTGGCCGCCCTGGCCGCGCGCCACAAGCCGCCGGTGGCGCTCAAGCGCATGCGCGCGGCAGTGAAGCTGATGGAAGACGACATCGCCCTGGGCTTGATGCCGTACCGTGGCGACCGCGAGTTCCACGTGGCGCTGGCCGAGGCCAGCGACAACGCGGCGCTGGTGCGTGTCATCACCGATCTGTGGGACGAGCGCAAGAACCCGGTGTTCGAGCAGCTGGGGCGCCACTTCGAGAACGCGCGCAGCTGGCGCCTGGCGGTGGCCGAGCACCGCGCCGTCATCCGCGCAATCGCCGCGGGTGATGTCGCCGGTGCGCGGTCGGCGATGCGCACCCACCTCGGCAATTCGCACGACCGTTTCGCGGCCTCGTGGGGCGAAGCCGCACCGACAAAGGAGGCTGCATGACGACGACAACACTGGCCTGCACGCTGCACGGCGCACTCGACCTGCGGCTGACACCGCAGGAGCCACGGACCCTCGGCGCGACGGATGTGCGCTTGCGCCTGGGTGCCGGCGGCATCTGCGGCTCCGACCTGCATTACTACCAGCATGGCCGCGTCGGCGCCTTCGTGATCCGCGAGCCTTTGGTGCCGGGGCACGAGGCCTCGGGCGTGGTCGACGCCGTCGGCACGGACGTCACGCGAGTCAAGACGGGCGACAAGGTGGCGATCGACCCCTCGCACCCTTGCGGCCAATGCGACTACTGCCGCAGCGGGCGCATGAACCTGTGCCGCAAGATGTTCTTCCTGGGCAGTGCGAGCATCTATCCGCACGCGCAGGGTCTGTTCGCCGAGGCCTTCGTCATGCCCGAGCGCCAGTTGACGCCGATCGCCGAGGCGGATATCTCGCTCGGCGAAATCGCCTGCGCCGAGCCGCTGTCGATCGGCCTGCATGCGGTGCAGCGCGCCGGCTCGGTCTTCGGCAAGCGCGTGCTGGTCACGGGCGGCGGCACCATCGGCTGCATGTGCGTGATTGCGGCGCGCCTGGGCGGGGCGGCCGAAGTGGTGGTGGCCGACATCGCTGCGCGTCCGCTCGAGATGGCGCGCACCGTCGGCGCCGACGCGGCGGTGCGCAGCGACAGCGACGCGGCGGCGCTCGCCGATCGTTTCGACATCGCGCTCGAAGCTGCCGGCGCTGCGGCGGCCTTGGCCACCTGCCTGACGGCGGTACAACGCGGCGGGCGCATCGTGCAGGTCGGCACGCTGCCGGCCGAGCTGCCGTTTCCCGCCAACAGCGTGATGGCGCGCGAGCTGGACTACGTCGGCGCCTTTCGCGCCAATGGAGAATTCGATCTCGCGGTGCAGGCCATCCGTACGCGCCGTGTCGATGTGCGGCCGTTGATCAGCGCGCAACTGCCGCTGTCGCGGGCGCAAGAGGCTTTCGAGCTGGCGCTCGATCGCACCCGCAGCACCAAGGTGCAACTGGTTCCCAACCCCTGAACGAGACGAGGAGACAAAGCGATGATGAAGCGAGCGATGTTGAAGACCCTGCTGGCCGCCGCGGTGCTGGCGATCGCGTTGCCGGCTGCTGCGCAGACCAAGCTCAAGTTCGCCCATGTCTACGAGACCTCCGAGGCCTACCACAAGTGGGCGCTGTGGGCCGCCGGCGAGATCAAGACGCGCACGGCGGGCCGCTATGAGATGGAGGTCTTCCCGGCGTCGTCGCTGGGCAAGGAGACCGACATCAACCAGGGCCTGACACTCGGCACGGTCGACGTGGTCTACACCGGCCAGGCCTTTGCCGCGCGCACCTACCCGCCGCTGGCCATCGGCGGCGCGCCGTTCATGTTCCGCGACTTCGACCACTGGCAGAAGTATTCGCAGAGCGACGTGCTCAAGGGCCTGATGGACGACTATTTCAAGAAGGGCGCCAACCGACCGCTGGCCGTCACCTACTACGGCGTGCGCCACACCACGGCCAACAAGGCCATCAACAAGCCCGAAGACATGGTCGGCCTGAAGCTGCGCGTGCCCGACGCGCCGCTGTATGCGATGTATCCCAAGGTCGTCGGCGCCAACGCCACGCCGATCGCTTTTGCCGAGGTCTATCTGGCGCTGCAGAACAAGACCGTGGACGCGCAGGAGAACCCGCTGCCGACCATCGAGGCCAAGAAGTTCTACGAGGTGCAGAGCCACATCAACCTGACCGGCCACATCACCGAGATGCTGCTGACCATCGTCAGTGGCCAGACCTGGGCCAAGCTGTCCGACGCCGACAAGAAGACCTTCGAGGCGGTGTTCAAGGAGGCGGGGGCCAAGTGCAGCGCCGACATCGCCGCGGCCGAGACCAAGCTGGTGGATGACTTCGCCACCAAGTACAAGAAGACGGTCGTCAAGTCCGACCGTGTCGCCTTTGCCAAGGCGTTCGAGAAATTCCACAACGGCCCCGACGCGACCTGGGACAAGGCGCTGTACGACCGCCTGCAAGCCATCAAGTGACCCGACAACAGCACACAAGGAGACCCCCACAATGATCACCATCACCCGTCGCGCCGGCCTGCTGGCCGCCGCAGCACTGACCGCCCTGGGCATCGCCGGCCAGGCCAGCGCACAGACCAAGCTCAAGTGGGCGCATGTCTACGAGACCAGCGAGCCCTATCACACCGAGTCGGTGTGGGCGGCCGAGGAAATCAAGAAGCGCAGCAATGGCAAGTTCGAGATCCAGGTCTTCCCGGCGAGTTCGCTGGGCAAGGAGACCGACATCAACCAGGGCATGACACTGGGCACGGTGGACATGATCATCAGCGGCCCGTCGTTCGCGGCGCGCAGCTTCCCGCGCATCGGCATCGCCTACTACCCCTTCATCTTCCGCGACGGCGAGCACCTGCTGGCCTACAGCAAGAGCCCGGTGTTCAAGGAAATGATCGACGGCTACCGCGAGAAGACCGGCATCCAGATCCTGGCCTACACCTACTACGGTTCGCGCCACACCACCAGCCAGACCGAGTTCAAGGACTGCGCCGGCATGAAGGGCCTGAAGATCCGCGTGCCCGATGTGCCGGCCTACACCGCCACGCCCAAGGCCTGCGGCGCCAACCCGACGCCGATCGCCTTTGCCGAGGTCTACCTGGCGCTGCAGAACGGCACCGTCGATGCGCAGGAGAATCCGCTGACGACCATCGAAGCCAAGAAGTTCTACGAGGTGCAAAAGCACATCATGCTCACCGGCCACATCGTCGACGGGCTGACGACGCAGGTGGCGCCGCATGTCTGGAGCAAGCTCAGTGATGCCGAGAAGAAGATCTTCAGCGACGTCGCGCTCGAAGCCGCTGCCCGCGCCAGCGCCAAGATCAAGGCCCGCGAGGTCGAACTGGTGGGCGTGTTCAAGAGCAAGGGCCTGGGCGTGCACGAGGTCAACCGCGACAGCTTCCGCGACGCGGTGCTGAAGAGCTCGCCGCCGGAGTCGATGGGGTTCGATCGCAAGGATTACGACCGCATCGTGGCCATCAAATGAGAGGGCGCGAACAAGCCTGCTGCGCAACCCGATCTTGCGCCTGCGGTGCTCGCCGTACAGGGAGTACGGCTGCGCTCCTCGACGCAACCTCGGGCTGCTCGCGACGGCTTCTTCGACCCTCTCGCGACGCGCAATGACATAGGACCAATACGCCATGGACATCGATGCCCTGCCCAAGGTGATGGGCGATGACGGCGAGTTCCACGCCATCGACGAGGCCGTGGACCTGTCGCACACGCCGCTCGAGGCCTGGGCGGCGCTGCTGCTTTTCTGGCTGCTCGGGGCGACGGTGTTCTACCAGTTCTTCACCCGCTACGCGCTCAACGATTCGGCCGCCTGGACCGAGGAGATCGCGCGCTATCTGCTGATCGGCGTGGTCTTCGTCGGCGCTTCGATCGGCGTGGCGCAAGAACAACCACATCCAGGTCGATTTTCTCTACCGCTACCTGCCGCGCACGCGTCGGCCGCGTGCTGGCGACGCTGGTCGACGTGCTGCGCGTCGCCTTCCTGGCCTCGATGACCGTGTACACGGCGCAGATGATGCAGAAGATGGGCAACTACCAGATGACGATCATCGACTTGCCGATGAACATCGTCTACGCCGTCGTGCTGTTCGGCTTCGCGGTCATGACCGTGCGCTCGCTGTGGGTGGCGCGGGTCGCACTGGCGGCGCGGCTACTCGGTGCTCGAGCGGCCCGAGTCGCATATCGACGATCGCTAGACGCTGCAGCCCACGACACCATGCTCAAGATGCTCTTCCTGATCCTGATGGTCAGCGGCCTGCCGGTGGCCATCGCGATGGCCGGCTCGTCGCTGCTCTACGTGCTGTTCAGCGGCAACCTGCCGCCTTCGTGGTCGTGCACCGCATGATCAGCGGCATCGACAGCTTTCCGCTGCTGGCGGTGCCGTTCTTCATCCTGGCCGGCAACCTGATGAACAACGCCGGCATCACCAACCGCATCTACAACTTCGCGCTGGCGCTGGTCGGCTGGCTGAAGGGCGGTCTGGGCCACGTCAACATCGTCGGCTCGGTGATCTTTGCCGGCATGTCGCGGCACCGCGATCGCCGATGCCGCCGGCCTCGGCACGATCGAGATCAAGGCGATGAAGGATCACGGCTACGCACCGAGTTCGCCGTCGGCGTCACCGCGGCGTCGGCGACGCTGGGGCCGATCATTCCGCCGTCGCTGCCGTTCGTGATCTACGCGCATGATGGCCAACGTCTCGGTCGGTGCGCTGTTCCTGGCCGGCATCCTGCCCGGCGTGCTGATGGCCGTGCTGATGATGATCACCGTGGCCTACTTCGCGCACAAGAACGGCTGGGGCGGCGACATCAAGTTCTCGTCGAGCCGCCTCGGCCGCGCGCTGATCGAGCTGGCGATCGTCGCCGCCTGGCCCACGGCAGCCTGGTGCGCTGGTCGACATGGCCGGGCTGCCGGCGCAACCGGTGATCTTCGGCGCCATCGTCTCGCTGTTCGTGCTCGACCGCATCTTCCGCTTCCAGGCCGTGCTGCCGATCATGACGCCGGTGCTGCTGATCGGCGGCATGACCACCGGCCTGTTCACGCCCACCGAAGGCGCCATCGCCGCCAGCGTCTGGGCGATGTTCCTCGGCCTCGTGCTGGTACCGCACGATGAGCTGGAAGATGTTCGTCAAGGTCAGCCTCGACACGATCGAGACCACGGCCACGGTGATGTTCATCGTCGCCGCGGCGTCGATCTTCGGCTGGATGCTGACCGTCACCGGCGTCACCGCGCAGATCGCCGAGTGGGTGCTCGGCTTCACCAAGCAGCCCTGGGTCTTCCTGCTGCTGGCCAACCTGCTGATGCTGTTCGTCGGCTGCTTTCTCGAGCCGACCGCGGCGATCACGATCCTGGTGCCGATCCTGCTGCCGATCGTGCAGCAACTCGGCATCGACCCGGTGCACTTCGGCCTGGTGATGGTGCTGAACCTGATGATCGGCCTGCTGCACCCGCCGATGGGCATGGTGCTGTTCGTGCTGGCGCGCGTGGCCAAGCTGAGCGTCGAACGCACGACGATGGCGATCCTGCCGTGGCTGTTTCCGCTGCTGCTCAGTCTGGTGGTGCTGACCTACGTGCCGTCGATCTCGATGTGGTTGCCGAAGACCGTGGGGCTGTGAGCAAGATCGTCGCCGTCGATGTCTGGCGCATCGACCTGCCGCCACCGGTGCCGCGCAGCGACGCCATCCAGAGCTTTGTCGTGCAGGAAACGCCGATGGTGCGCGTCACCTGCGACGATGGCAGCAGCGGCGTCGGCTACAGCTACACCATCGGCACGGGCGGGTCGTCGGTCGTCGCGTTGATCGCCGATCACCTCGCACCGCGCTTGATCGGCCGCGACCCGGCCTGCATCGAAGCGATCTGGCGCGACCTGCTGTTCGCCACGCATGCCACCAGCGTCGGCGCGGTCACCAGCCTGGCGCTGGCCGCGATCGACACCGCGTTGTGGGACTGGCGCTGCCGGCGCGACGGCCAGCCGCTGTGGAAGGCCGCCGGCGGCGCGAAGCAACGCACCCCGGTCTACACGACCGAAGGTGGCTGGCTGCACCTGAGCACTGACACCATCGTGCGCGAAACCGTGGCCGCGAAGGAGGCGGGTTTCCAGGGCGCCAAGATCAAGGTCGGCCTGCCGCGCGTGGCCGACGACGCGGCGCGATTGCGCGCCGTGCGCCAGGCCGTCGGCGAGCGCTTCGAGATCATGGTCGATGCCAACCAATGCTTCAACCTGAGCGAAGCGCTGCGCCGCGCGGCGGCGTACGCCGACCTCGGCATCGCCTGGTTCGAAGAGCCGCTGCCGGCCGACGACCTCACCGGCCACGCGCGCCTGGCCGCATCGACGCCGGTGCCGATCGCCGTCGGCGAATCGCTGTACTCGCCGAGCCAGTTCGCCGACTACATCCAGCACGGCGCCTGCTCGATCGTGCAGGTCGACGTGGCGCGCATCGGCGGCATCACGCCGTGGCTGAAGGTGGCGCACCTGGCCGAATGCCACAACCTCGCCGTGGCGCCGCATTTCCTGATGGAGCTGCACGCCAGCCTGACCGCCGCCGTGCCCAGCGCGGCCTGGGTCGAGTACATACCACAGCTGGATGCGGTGGCGTCGAGCCGGCTGGTGATCGAGGACGGGTGTGCGGTGGCGCCGGACGCGCCGGGGTTGGGGATCGAGTGGCGGTGGAATGAGGTTAAGAAGCGGCGGAAAGATCGGCACGCGAAAGGCAATTCGACATGAAAAGGCAATCGATGAAGACGGCTGACACTGGTATCCCGGAACTCACGCGCGAGCAGTTGGGCGAGGGGGTGCGCGGCAAGTACCTGGCGCCTTCCACCATCCGCATCCACCCCCGCGACAACGTCGTTATCGCGCGCACGCAACTGCTCGGCGGCACGGTGATTGCCGAGGAGGGCATCACCATTGCCGGGCTTGTGCCGCCGGGCCACAAGGTGGCCACGCGCGCGATCGCCGCCGGCGAAGACGTGCGCCGCTACGACCAGGTCATCGGCCACGCCACGCAGGCCATCACCCCCGGCCAGCACGTGCACACGCACAACCTCGAGTACGCCGACTTCGCGCGCACGCACGAGCCTGGCGCGGGAACGACGCCGACCGCGTATGCCAATCCGCCCGCCACCTTCGACGGCATCGTCCGGCCCGACGGCCGCATCGCGACGCGCAACTACATCGGTGTGCTGACCAGCGTCAACTGCTCGGCCACCGCGGCGCGCGCGATCGCCGACCAGTTCCGGCGCGACATCCACCCCGAGATGCTGGCACCGTTTCCGAACGTCGACGGCATCGTCGCGCTGACGCATGGCATGGGCTGCGCGACCGACAGCGAGGGCGAGGAGTTGCGCGTGTTGCGGCGAACGCTCGGTGGTTATGCCAAGCATCCCAACTTTCATTCGGTGCTGGTCGTCGGCCTGGGCTGCGAGACCAACCAGATCCAGGGGCTCGTCGCGCAGGAGGGCCTGCAGGAAGGCGCGCGCATGATCACCTTCAACATCCAGGACAGCGGCGGCACCGCCAAGACCGTGGCCCGCGGCGTCGAGTTGATCAAACAACTGCTGCCCGACGCCAACCGCGTCAAGCGCCAGCCGGTGCCGGCCAGCCACATCACCGTCGGCCTGCAATGCGGCGGCAGCGACGGTTATTCCGGCATCAGCGCCAACCCGGCGCTCGGCGCGGCGATCGACCGCCTGGTGCGCCACGGCGGCACCGGCATCCTCAGCGAAACCCCCGAGGTCTATGGTGGCGAACACCTGCTGACGCGGCGCGCGGTCAGCCGCGAGGTGGCCGACAAACTGCTGGCGCGCATCCAATGGTGGGAGCAGTACACGGCGCGCAACGGCATGAAGATGGACAACAACCCCTCGGCCGGCAACAAGGCCGGCGGGCTGACGACGATCCTCGAAAAGAGCCTGGGCGCGATCGCCAAGAGTGGCACGACGAATCTCGTCGACGTGGTCGAGTTCGCCGAAAGTGTGGCCGCGCGCGGCCTCGTCTTCATGGACACGCCCGGCTACGACCCGGTGAGCGCCACCGGCCAGGTCGCCGGCGGCGCCAACATGATCTGCTTCACCACCGGCCGCGGCTCGGCCTACGGCTGCGCACCGAGCCCGTCGCTGAAGTTTTCCACCAACAGTGCGCTGTGGAAGAAGCAGGAGGACGACATCGACTTGGATTGCGGCGGCATCGTCGACGGCGCCGACACCGTCGACGCGTGCGGCGAACGCATCTTCAAGCTGATCCTCGACACCGCGTCAGGACGCAAGACGAAGAGCGAGCTGCACGGCTATGGGCAGAACGAGTTCGTGCCTTGGCAGTTGGGGGCGGTGATGTGATCGTCAGCACGAGCGACCTGTCGACGAGATCATCCGCGCAACGCCCGATTGAACAACGCCACCGTCCTCCCCCAGGCCTGCGTCGCCGACTTCTCGTCGTACCTCGGCGTGGTGTCGTTGTTGAAGCCATGCTGCGTGCCGTCGTACTTGAAGGCCGAGTACTTAACGCCGGCGGCCTTGAGCGCGGCTTCGTACGGCGGCCACATGCCGTTGATGCGTTCGTCGTCGCTGGCGTACATCAACATCAGTTCGGCCTTGATCTTCGGCACGTCGGCCACCGGCGCGGCGGCGCCGTAGAAGGGCACGCCGGCCACCATTTCGGGCACGCGGGTGGCCAGGAAGTTGACGATGCCGCCGCCGTAGCAGAAGCCCACGGCGCCGAGCTTGCCGTTGCCGCCGGCGATGGTGCGCGTGTAGTTCGCGGCGGCGACGAAATCTTCGCGCGCCTTGGCCTGGTCGATCTTGCTGAAGGCTTCGCGCGCCTTGTCTTCGTCGCCCGGGTAGCCGCCTGCGCTGGTCAGCAGGTCGGGCGCGACGGCGATGAAGTTGTCGACCGCCAGCCGGCGCGCGATGTCTTCGATGTGCGGGTTGAGTCCGCGGTTCTCGTGGATCACGAGCACGACCGGCAGCGCACCCGATGCACTGCGCGGGCCGCGCCACCAGCGCGTTGATCTTGCCGTGCCCCGAAGGCGACGCGATCTCGACGCGCTCGGTCTTGATGCGCGCGTCGGTCGGCGGCACCTTCTGAGCGTTGGCGAAGTCGGGGCTCAGCGCCGCGAGCAGGCCGGCTGCCGTCGTGCCGCTGATCGCCGCGAAGCGCGAACTCTTGTCGAGAAAGCCGCGCCGGTCCAGCGCGCCATGCACGTACTGGTCGAACAGCTTCAGCACCTCGGGGTGGAAGTCGGCGGCGGTCGAGCGAACGGGCTTGGGATCATTCATCGTGGGCTGCTCCAGGTACAAGAAGAAGCTGTACGTTGTACTCGCGATCGAAGCCCGAGCGTGCGAAGGGGGCATGAAGAATTGTGAAGATCACGTCCGCCAAAGTCATCGTCTGCTGTCCCGGCCGCAATTTCGTGACGCTGAAGATCGAGACCGACCAGGGCCTCACCGGCCTCGGTGATGCCTCGCTCAACGGCCGCGAGCTGGCGGTCGCGAGCTACCTCAGCGATCACGTCATCCCGTGCCTGATCGGCCGCGACGCGCACCAGATCGAAGACATCTGGCAATACCTGTACCGCGGCGCCTACTGGCGGCGCGGGCCGGTGACGATGAGCGCGATCGCCGCGGTGGACACGGCGCTGTGGGACTTGAAGGCCAAGGCCGCTGGCCTGCCGCTGTATCAGCTGCTCGGTGGTGCGAGTCGCGAGCGCGTGCTGGTGTACGGTCACGCCAACGGTCGTGACATCGAGTCGACGGTCGACGAGGTGCTGCGCTACCAGGCCATGGGCTACCAGGCCATCCGCGCGCAAAGCGGCGTGCCGGGGCTCGCCAAGGTTTACGGCGTCGGCCGCGGCGCGATGCAGTACGAGCCGGCCGAAACCGGGCTGCCGCCCGTGCACGATTGGGATACCGGCAAGTACCTGCGCCACACGCCGCTACTCTTCGACGCCGTGCGCTCGGCGGTCGGCCCTGATACCCACCTGCTGCACGATGTGCACCACCGCCTGACGCCGATCGAGGCCGCGCGCCTGGGCAAGGATCTGGAGCCGTATCGCCTGTTCTGGATGGAGGACGCCACGCCGGCCGAGAACCAGCAAGCGTTCCGCCTGATCCGCCAGCACACGACGACGCCGCTGGCCGTCGGCGAGGTCTTCAACACCATCTGGGACTGCAAGGAGCTGATCGAGCAGCAGTTGATCGACTTCATCCGCACGACCGTCGTGCACGCCGGCGGCATCACGCACCTGCGCCGCATCGCCGACCTGGCGTCGCTGTACCAGGTGCGCACCGGCTCGCACGGCGCCACCGACCTGTCGCCGGTGTGCATGGGCGCGGCGCTGCATTTCGATCTGTGGGTGCCCAACTTCGGCATCCAGGAGTACATGCGCCACAGCGACGAGACCGACGCCGTGTTCCCGCATGCCTACACGTTCAAGGACGGCTTCATGCATCCGGGCGAGGCGCCGGGTCATGGCGTGACGATCGACGAGGCGCTGGCGGCCAAGTACCCGTACCAGCGGGCCTACCTGCCGGTGAACCGGTTGCAGCAGGACGGGGCGCTATGGCATTGGTAGCCGCAACACCGACGCGGCTGCATCCGTCGGCACTGGCCGCGCTGCCGTCCGAGGTGCGCCGGCCCGCGTTCGACCGCCGCAGGCTGCGCACCGGCATCGTGCACCTCGGCCTCGGCGCGTTCGCGCGTGCGCATCTGGCGGCCTGCAACGACGACGCGCTCGATGCGGGTGCTGCGCTCGATCCTGGGCCATGGGGCATCCACGGCGTCTCGCTGCGCCATGCCGAGGCGCGCGACGCGCTCCAACCGCAGCAAGGGCTGTATTCGCTCAGCCTGCGCGACGCGGCAGCCACGCAGCGGCGCATCATCGGCTCGGTGGTCAGTTGCGCCGTCGCGCCTGAGGATCCGCAGGCCGTGGTCAGCGCCATCGCGCATGCCGACACACGCATCGTCAGCCTGACCGTCACCGAAAAGGGCTATTGCCACGATCCGGCGACACGCGCGCTGAATGTCGACCACCCCGACGTCGCCCACGACCTGGCGCAGGCCATCGAGCCGCGCAGCGCCATCGGCATGGCCGTGCGCGGGCTCGAAGCACGGCGTCAGAGCGGCGGCGCGCCACTGACCTTGCTCTGCCTCGACAACCTGCCGGCCAACGGCGACACCCTGCGCGGCCTCGTGCTCGCTTTTGCCGAGCGGGTGGACGCGGGCCTGGCACGCTGGATCGAGCGCGACTGCACCTTCCCGAACAGCATGGTCGACCGCATCGTGCCGCGCGCGACGGCCGCTGACCTTGACGCGGCACGCGCGGCGCTCGGCATCGAAGACCGAGCGGCCGTGGTTGCCGAGCCCTTCCTCGCCTGGGCGGTGGAAGACCGCTTCGCCGCCGGCCGGCCGGATTGGCGCGCCGGTGGCGCGCAGTACGTCGATCGCGCCGAGCCGTTCGAGAAGCTCAAGCTGCGCCTGCTCAACGGCGCGCATTCGGCCATCGCCTACCTCGGCGTGCAGGCGGGCTGGCCGACCGTCGACAAGGCCATGGCGCAGCCGGCGCTGGCGCGCTTCATCGAAGCGCTGCTGCGCGACGAGGTGGCGCCAACGATCGCCGACGAGTTGCCCGGCTTCGACCTCCCCGCCTACCGCGGCCAACTGCTGCAGCGCTTCGCCAACCCGGCGCTGGCCCACCGCTGCGCGCAGATTGCGATGGACGGTTCGCAGAAGCTGCCGCAACGCCTGCTGGGCACGGTGCGCGACCGGCTGGCGGCCGGCGCGCCGATCGATCACCTCGCGCTCGCCCTGGCAGCGTGGTGCACGCACCTGCGCGGGCATGATGAAAGCGGACAGGCCTACGCGCTCGACGATCCGCTGGCGCCGGCGCTCGGCGAACTGCAGGCGCGGGCGATGGCCCTGGCAACGCCTGCGCAGCGCGCCGCCGAGTTGACGCGCTTTGCGCCGGTGTTCGGTGACCTGGCTGACGAGCCGCGACTGATCGAGCCGCTCGCGCGCGCGCTCGAAGCGCTGCGCGAGCAGGGCGTGACAGGCGCCTTGCAGGGCTTTGCGCCATGACAACGGCCGTCACCGCCGACAGCTTGCGCCACTGGGCCACGCGCTGCTTTGCCGGCGCCGGCATGACGCATGACGATGCCGCGCTGCTGGCGTCGAGCCTCGTCCAGACCAGCCTGTGGGGCATCGACTCGCATGGCGTGGCGCTGTTGCCGCATTACCTCGATCGCCTGGCGAATGGCACGATTCGCGCCCGGCCGCAGGTGCACATCGAGCGCAGCGGCCCGGCCACGGCGATGCTGCAGGCCGACCAGGGCCACGGCATCGTCATCGCCCACCGCGCGATGGCCGAGGCGGTGCGCATCGCCCGCGAGCAGGGCATCGGCGCGGTGGGCGTGCGCAATGCGTCGCATTGCGGCGCCATCGGCCTGTACACGCGGGCTGCGGCGCACGAAGGCTGCGTCGGTTTCGCCGTCACGCATGCCGACAGCGTGGCCGTGGCGCATGGCGGCGAGCGCGCGTTTTTCGGCACCAACCCGATCTCGTTTGCCTTTCCGCGCGCCGGCCACGAACCGGTCTGCCTGGACATGGCCACGACGTCGATCCCCTGGAATCGCGTCCGCAACGCCCGCCGCGAGGGCCAGGTGCTGCCGCCGGACGTGGCGGTGGATGCGGCCGGCCAGCCGACGCGCGACGCGCAGGCCGCTGCCGCGGTCGTGCCGCTGGGCGGCAGCGCGTATGGCCACAAGGGCTATGCGCTGGCGCTGGTGATCGACCTGCTGTGCGGCCCGTTGCTCGGCAACCCGTATGGGCCGCACATCCCGTCGATGTTCGGCGCCCTCGACCAGCCGCGACGCCTCGGCGCGTTTTTCATCGCGCTCGACCCCGAGCGCTTTGCCGGCGGTACGGCGCTGGCCGCGCAGGTCGAGGCGATGGCGCGCGAACTGGCCGCCGAGCCCGGTGCGCCGCGCCTGCCGGGCGATCCGCAGATAGAAACCGCCGCGCAGCGGCAGCGCGACGGCATCCCGATCGAGCCGGGCCTGGCCGAGTTGTTCCGTGCGTGCAGCGCGCGGCTGGGCCTGCCGGCACCCCTGTGAACCCCCAACCCGAGAATCAACCCCATGAGTTCCCAACGACTTGCCGGAAAAACCGCCTTCCTCACCGCTGCCGGCCAGGGCATCGGCCGCGCGACCGCGCTGGCCTTCTTGCGCGAAGGCGCGCGCGTGATCGCCACCGACATCAGCGCCGATGCGCTCGATTCGCTGTCGGGCGAGTCAAACTGCACCACGCTGCGACTGGACGCGCTGGATGCGTCGGCGATCACAGCGGCAGCGCAGGCGCATGGGCCGGTCGACGTGCTCTTCAACTGCGCCGGTTTCGTGCACCACGGCAGCGTGCTCGACTGCACCGAGGACGAATGGGCCTTTGCCTTCGACCTCAACGTGCGCTCGATGTTCCGCACGATCAAGGCCTTCCTGCCAGGCATGCTGGCGAACAATGGAGGAAAGGGCGGCGGCTCGATCATCAACATCGCCTCCGGCGCCGGCAGCATCAAGGCCGCCGCCAACCGCTTTGTCTATGGGGCGACCAAGGCTGCGGTGATCGGCTTGACCAAGTCGGTGGCCATCGACTTCATCACCCAGGGCGTGCGCTGCAACGCCATCTGCCCCGGCACCGTGGAGTCGCCGTCGTTGCGCGAGCGCATCGCGGCGCTGTCGCGCGCCAGCGGCAAGAGCCCCGATGACGTCGAGGCCATGTTCATCGGCCGCCAGCCCATGGGGCGCCTCGGCCGCGCCGAAGAGATTGCGGCCATGGCGGTGTATCTTGCCAGCGACGAATCGGCCTTTACCACCGGCACCACCCAGCTCGTCGATGGCGGCTGGTCACTTTGAGAACAGAAGGGAAAACGAATGAAACTGATGCGATACGGCCGCAAGGGCCAGGAGAAACCGGCGATGGTCGATGCCCAGGGGCGCGTGCGCGACCTGTCGGCGCTGTTGGCCGACATCGGAGCGAACACGCTGACGCCGGCCAACCTGGCGGCGCTGGCGGCGATCGACGTGAGCAAGTTGCCGATCGTCGACAACCCGGGCCGCATCGCGCCGCCGTGGACCGGCGTCGGCAAGTTCATCGCCATCGGCCTGAACTTCAGCGACCATGCTGCCGAATCCAACATGCCGGTGCCCAAGGAGCCGGTGGTCTTTACCAAGACCACGAGCTGCATCGTCGGCTGCAACGACGCGGTCGTGCTGCCGCAGGGCTCGGTCAAGGCCGACTGGGAGGTGGAGCTCGGCGTGGCCATCGGCAGCCGCGCGCGCTATGTGTCCGAGGCTGATGCGCTGCAGCACGTGGCCGGCTATTGCGTCGTCAACGACGTCTCCGAGCGCGAGTACCAATTGGAGCGCGGCTCGCAATGGGACAAAGGCAAGGGTTGCGACACCTTCGGACCCGTCGGCCCGTGGCTCGTCACCTGTGACGAAGTGCCCGATCCACAGAACCTGGGCATGTGGCTCGACGTCAACGGCAAGCGCTTCCAGACCGGCAACACGAAAACGATGGTCTTCGGTGTGGCGCAACTCGTCAGCTACCTGAGCCGCTTCATGACGCTCGAGCCCGGCGACCTGATCACCACCGGCACGCCACCGGGCGTGGGCCTGGGCATCAAGCCCAATCCGGTGTACCTGAAGCCCGGCGACGTGATGACGCTGGGCATCGACGGCCTGGGTGCGCAGCGGCAGGTGGTGCATGAGTGGAATGCAGCGCTGATCGACGATTGAACCCAACGCCTGGAACTCGCAACCCAGTGGCGACTCAGTCGTGCTAAAACAACCGCTGTCAGCGCGCGGCCCTTGCGCAGCGTTGGCGGTGAGCGTGAAATGTGTGGGCAAGGGCCCGCATTTCAGGCCATCGCCGTCGCCAAGAGATGCAATGCTGGTAGCAGACTCGAACTCACACCTAGAACAAGAAGAAGCAAGCATGTGCCGATGACCGGAAAGCTCTGATGCCGCCTGGGCCCGTGAAGCCGGGACGGCATCACAACTTCCCAGCCAAGGGCCTGGCGTTTTGCCGGGTTCTTGACGGAACCGTCAAGGAGGTCTGCACATGGATGTCATTGCCAACTTCGCCCAACGCTACGAGCGAACGCGCGAAGAGGAACTCTCGCTCGAGGACTACCTCGCCGAGTGCAAGAAGAACCCGCTGGCCTACGCCACCGCTGCCGAGCGCATGCTCAAGGCCATCGGTGAGCCGCAGCAGGTCGACACGCGCAACGATCCGCGGCTGTCGCGCATCTTTGCCAACAAGGTCATCAAGCTGTACCCGGCGTTTGCCGAGTTCTACGGCATGGAAGACGCGATCGAGCAGGTCGTTTCGTACTTCCGCCATGCCGCGCAGGGCCTGGAGGAGAAAAAGCAGATCCTGTACCTGCTGGGCCCGGTGGGCGGCGGCAAGAGCTCGATTGCCGAGCGGCTGAAGCAGTTGATGCAGGACGTGCCCTTCTATGCGATCAAGGGTTCGCCGGTCAACGAGTCGCCGCTGGGGCTGTTCAGCAGCGCCGAAGACGGACCGATCCTCGAAAAGGAGTACGGCGTTCCGCTGCGCTACCTGCAGCGCGTGTTGAGCCCCTGGGCGGTGAAGCGGCTCGACGAGTACGGCGGCGACATCCGCAAGTTCAGGGTCGTCAAGCGCTTCCCGTCGATCCTGAAGCAGGTCGGCGTCGCCAAGACCGAGCCGGGCGACGAGAACAACCAGGACATCTCCTCGCTGGTCGGCAAGGTCGACATCCGCAAGCTCGAAACCTATGCCCAGGACGATCCGGACGCGTACAGCTACTCGGGCGGCCTGTGCCTGGCCAACCAGGGCCTGCTCGAGTTCGTCGAGATGTTCAAGGCGCCGATCAAGGTGCTGCACCCGCTGCTGACGGCGACCCAGGAGAACAACTACAAGGGCACCGAGGGCTTCGGAGCGATTCCGTTCGACGGCATCGTGCTCGCGCACAGCAACGAAAGCGAGTGGAAGACCTTCCGCAACAACAAGAACAACGAAGCCTTCCTCGACCGCATCTACATCGTCAAGGTGCCGTACTGCCTGCGCGTGTCCGAAGAGGTCCACATCTACGAAAAGCTGATCCGCAACTCGTCGCTGGCCGCGGCCAAATGCGCGCCGCACACGCTGAAGATGATGAGCCAGTTCGCCGTGCTGACCAGGCTCAAGGAGCCGGAAAACTCGTCGCTGTACTCGAAGATGCAGATCTACGACGGCGAGAACCTGAAGGACACCGACCCGCGCGCCAAGA
This sequence comes from uncultured beta proteobacterium, assembly GCA_963706685.1. Lineage (GTDB taxonomy): Bacteria > Pseudomonadota > Gammaproteobacteria > Burkholderiales > Burkholderiaceae_C > CADEEN01. The sequence continues at coordinate 516,208 of CAVPMY010000004.1, read as the reverse complement.
GCTACCAGGAGTACCGCGACTACGCCGGTGTCGATGAAGGCATGAGCGGCATCAGCACGCGCTTCGCCTTCAAGATCATCTCCAAGGTCTTCAACTTCGACTCGACCGAGGTCGCCGCGAACCCGGTGCACCTGATGTACGTGCTCGAACAACAGATCGAGCGCGAGCAGTTCCCGAAGGAGCTGGAGGACAAGTACATCGGCTTCATCAAGGAGCTGCTGGCGCCGCGTTATGCCGAGTTCATCGGCAAGGAAATCCAGACCGCCTACCTGGAAAGTTATTCCGAGTACGGCCAGAACATCTTCGATCGCTACGTCACCTATGCGGACTACTGGATCCAGGACCACGAGTACCGCGACACCGACACCGGCGAGGTCTTCGACCGCCAGGCGCTCAACGCCGAGCTGGAGAAGATCGAAAAGCCGGCCGGCATCGCCAATCCGAAGGATTTCCGCAACGAGATCGTCAACTTCGTTCTGCGCGCGCGCGCCGGCAACCACGGCAAGAACCCGAACTGGACCAGCTACGAGAAGCTGCGCACGGTGATCGAGAAGAAGATGTTCTCCAACACCGAAGAGCTGCTGCCGGTGATCAGCTTCAATGCCAAGGCCAGTGCGGACGAGGCCAAGAAGCATGAAGACTTCGTGACCCGCATGGTCGCCAAGGGCTACACGCACAAGCAGGTGCGGCTGTTGTGCGAGTGGTATCTGCGCGTGAGAAAGAGCAGCTGATGGTTCGCTGCCGGCACTCGATGTCAGCGGTGTTTCCAAGCGGACGCCGCGGATCCGGCTTTGCCGGTCCGCTGGCGGGCCTTGCAGGCCGCAGGGCCGCGAGACGCGGCCCTTCCTCGGCCCGTCCAAGCCGACGCCGGTCGGCTTGGAGCCGCGCGCCTCGGCCCCCCTGGGGGGGAGTGCCGAAGGCGCTCCGGGGGGGGACTAGCCCGTGCTCCAGCACATCATTGATCGCCGTCTGGCCGGCAAGAACAAGTCGGTCGGCAACCGCGAGCGTTTCCTGCGCCGCTACAAGGACCAGATCAAGGACGCGGTCAAGCGGGCGATCGATGGCCGGGGCATTCGCGACATCGAACGCGGCGAGGAGATCACGATTCCCAAGCGCGACATCTCCGAGCCGGTGTTCCACCACGGCCAAGGCGGTGTTCGCGAGACGGTGCATCCCGGCAACCGCGAGTACATCACTGGCGACCGCATCGAGCGGCCGCAACAAGGCGGGGGCGGCAGCGGCAAGGGTCAGGCCAGCAATACGGGCGAGGGCGAAGACGATTTCACCTTCACGCTGACCAAGGAAGAGTTCATGCAGGTCTTCTTCGAAGACCTGGCGCTGCCGCACCTGGTGCGCACGCAGCTGGCCGAGACGCCGGAGTGGAAAAGCCACCGTGCCGGCTTCACCAGCGACGGCACGCCGAACAACCTGCACGTGGTGCGTTCGATGCGCGGCGCGATCGGCCGGCGCATCGCCATCGGTGCCGAAGCGCGGCGCGAGCTGCGCGAACTCGAAGCCGAGCTCGAAGCGCTGCTGGAGGTCGCGCCTGTCGGCGATGCTGCGTCGGGCCAGCAGATCACGGCGCTGCAGATGCGCATCGAAGAGCTGCGCTCACGACTGTCCCGAATTCCCTACCTCGACCCGATCGACCTGCGCTTTCGCAACCGCGTCAAGGTGCCGGTGCCGACCAGCAAGGCGGTGATGTTCTGCCTGATGGACGTTTCGGGCTCGATGGACGAGAGCCGCAAGGACCTGGCCAAGCGCTTTTTCATCCTGCTCTATCTCTTCCTGACCCGCCACTACGACAAGATCGATATCGTCTTCATCCGCCATCACACGCAGGCCGCGGAGGTCGATGAGCAGAACTTCTTTCACGCCACCGAAACCGGCGGCACCGTGGTCTCCTCGGCGCTGGTGCTGATGGAAGAGATCATCCGCGCGCGCTACTCGCCCAGCGAGTGGAACATCTACGGCGCGCAGGCCAGCGACGGCGACAACTGGCACCACGACAGCGGCCGCTGCCGCGAACTGCTCGACCAGAAGCTGTTGCCGCTGTGCCGCTACTACGCCTATGTGCAGGTGGCCGAAGAAGAGCAGAATCTGTGGACCGAGTACTCCCAGTTGCTCGAAAGCCAGCGCCACTTTGCGATGCGCAAGGCCACTGAAGCCAACCAGATCTATCCCGTGTTTCGCGACCTCTTCAAGAAAGAGGGAACCGCGGCGAAAGCCGCTTGAGGAGCACCGCATGAGCGCCGTTCGTGCCGCCGAACACCTGCCCGCTCCCAGCGACTGGAGCTTCGAGCTGATCGAGCGCTATCACGACGTGATCCGCGCCACGGCGCAGCGCTACCAGCTCGACACCTACCCGAACCAGCTCGAGGTCATCACCGCCGAGCAGATGATGGACGCCTATGCCAGCGTCGGCATGCCGGTGAACTACCGCCACTGGAGCTACGGCAAGGAGTTCATCTCCACCGAGAAGAACTACAAGCGCGGCCACATGGGCCTGGCCTACGAAATCGTCATCAACTCCAACCCCTGCATCAGCTACCTGATGGAGGAGAACACGATGGCGATGCAGGCGCTGGTCATCGCGCACGCCGCCTACGGCCACAACAGTTTCTTCAAGGGCAACTACCTGTTCCGCATGTGGACCGACGCGTCGTCGATCATCGACTACCTGGTCTACGCCAAGAACTACGTGGCCGATTGCGAAGAGCGCCACGGCATCGACGCGGTCGAAGAGCTGCTCGACTCCTGCCACGCGCTGATGAACCACGGCGTCGACCGCTACCGCCGTCCCAGCCGCAAGTCGCTGGCGCAGGAGCTGGCCGACCGCAAGGACCGCGAAGCCTATGCACAGCAGCAGGTCAACGACCTCTGGCGCACGCTGCCCAGGCGCGCCGAGAAGGCCGACGCCGCGGCTGCCGCCAAGCGCTTCCCCGAAGAGCCGCAGGAGAACCTGCTCTACTTCATGGAGAAGAACGCGCCGCTGCTCGAACCGTGGCAGCGCGAAGTGGTGCGCATCGTGCGCAAGGTCGCGCAGTACTTCTATCCGCAACGCCAGACGCAGGTCATGAACGAAGGCTGGGCCACCTTCTGGCATCACCGCCTGCTCAACACGATGTACGACGACGGCCACCTGACCGACGGCGTGATGATCGAGTGGCTGAAGTCGCACACCAACGTCGTCTACCAGCCACGCGTCGGCGAGCGCGGCTACTCGGGGCTGAATCCCTACGCGCTGGGTTTTTCGATGTACACCGACATCAAGCGCATTTGCGATGCCCCGACCGCAGAAGACCGCGAGTGGTTCCCCAACATCGCCGGCAAGCCCTGGCTCGAAGTGCTGGATCACGCGATGCGCAACTTCAAGGACGAGAGCTTTGTCGGCCAGTACCTGAGCCCGAAGCTGATGCGCGAGCTGCGTCTGTTTGCGATCACCGATGACGAGAACGACGAAGAGCTCGAGGTCAGCGCCATCCACGATGACGCCGGCTACCGGCGCGTGCGCGAGGCGCTGGCGCACCAGTACGACCTCGGCTCGCGCGAGCCCAACATCCAGGTCTGGAACGTCAATGTGCGCGGCGACCGTTCGCTGACGCTGCGCCACACGCAGCACAACAGCCGCCCGCTCGACGACTCGGCGCAGGAGGTGCTCAAGCATGTCGCCCGCTTGTGGGGCTTTCCGGTGCACCTGGAATCCGTCGATGGCGACGGCGATGTGACGCAGCGCTGGGCAGTGGAGCCGACGCCGCAGGAATGACGCGCAGTCCTGTCGCGACTCAGCGGCGCTGGTGCACCACCGTCCAGTCGTAGGGCGTGAAGCGCAGCGCTGTAGTCCAGCGGCAGCGACAGGCCGAGCGTGCGATTGACGTAGTCGATCAGGCTGGTGCCATGCGTGGGCACGAAGTCTTCGGGGTAGAAGTCGAGCAGCTCGCTCAACCAGACCACGCGCGCTGCATCGTCGACGTGCAGGTTCTCCGGCCGCGCGAAGAAGGCCAGCGTCTCACGCGCCAATTCGGCGTCGAGCGTGGCCGCATGGAAGGGCTGGCGCGGCAGCGCCGGGCAGGCGCGCGCCATGCAGTTGAGCGCAAAGTGCACCCGCGGCTCGCCGAGCGAACGCGTGAACGGTCGGATGACATCGTTCTCGAACGCGTAGAGCGACATCGACTGGCCACCGACGACCATCTTGCGCAGCACAAAGAAGCGCAGCTTGGCGAGCCCGCTGTGGCTCTCGGGCATTCCGCTCGAAATCACATTGGCCATCGACAGTGCGTTGTACGCATTGATCATGTGCGCCAGACGCTGCTTCGGGTCGGAGAAGGCGTCGAGCGACGTGTCGGCGACATGGCGCAGCATGCGATCGAGATCGCCGCGATCGGCAGCGAGAGCCGCGAAGTCCACGGCACCACGCCCATCGACGTAACGATCGAGCACGCGCGCCCACGCGGCTTCGGCCTGGGCGGCGGGCACTGCCGGCACGGTGGGCGGCGGGACCACGGTGGCGCAACCTGCCAGCGCCGCGACGCAAAGCGCGATCAGGCCTCGGCCGATGCAGCGAATCATGGCGCGTGCCGACGCTCGGCCAGGGCCGCGGCGCGCGTTCTGCCCTTGAGGAACTTGATCGGGAACACGGCCACCTCGCCTGCGGCGCGGCTGCTGCGCCCGGCCAGCGGTTGCCAGGTCCCCTCGCGAGGTAGCGATCGGCTGCAGCAGGTAGTGGTCGCGGCGTGCGTTGTAGGCGCACATGCTCATCGGCCCGTGCTGCGTCATCACCATGAACACGCAGGCGTCGATGCGCTCGCGCATCGAGCGCCTTGGCGTCCATGAAGTTGTGCGTGAAAAAGGTCAGCTTGTGCACGCGACCGCGCGCGGCCAGCACGTTGGCGCGCATGCGCCAGGCCAGCGACAATGTCCAGCACAAGGCGGCAGCGGCCAACCGGGGCCGCGACAGTGCCGCGCGCAGCAATGACAGCGATACCGCGCAGCGGGGTGCCGCGCTCGATCGCCATGCCGGCCGTCTCGCGCATGAAGCGGGCCACGAAGGCCGTGTCGGCGAAGGCATCGTGGGCCTGATCGTTGGCGACCAGCATCACCGCAGTGCGATTGCACTGGGCATGGCCGGCCCGCAGCGCGTCGAAGTTCAGCGCTGTGCCCGCGCCTTGCGACAGCAGCTCGGCAATCGACTCGTTGCTGATGGCGCCGCTGCGCGCACCCTGCACGCCGCGGCCGGTGTCGGCCTGCAGCTGGAACGAGGCGAAGCGCACCACGCCGGACTGCTCGACAAAGAAGCGGGCCAGCATCGGCACCTCGGCGACGTTGCCGGCATGCACGGTGGTGTTGAAGATGACATGCAGCGGCAGGCCGCGGGCGCGTTCGATGTACTCGCGGCGCAGCACGTTGAGGTCGGCCTCGCTAGCGTAGCCGGCGCGCTGCTGCGTCGTGTCGACATGAAAAGCCACATCGCGTGAGACCCGCGCGCGCCAGCTCGACCAACAGCTCGCGGCTGGCCTTGATGCCATTGGTGAACAGCGAGGCGCGCAGGCCGCGCTCGTGCAGCCGCGCGCACGATCGCCACCAGCTCGTCGCGCCGCCGCAGGGTCGGCTCACCACCGGAGACCTGGACGTCGGTGCCGGGGCCGTAGTGGGCGTGGATCAAGTCGATGCGGCGCATCACCTCTTCGAGCGGCAGATCGCGCACCGCCTCGGAGGCCTCGCTCAGGTAGCACAAGGTGCAGTCGAGGTTGCAGCGCTGCGTGATCTCGAGCGAGACGCAGGCCACCGGCCAGCGCCGCCCGGCCATCTGGTGGCCCTGCCATTGGCCGCTGCGTTGCATGCGCTCGCGCAGTGCGGCGCGCGCGTCGGGCGCCGGCACCGCCAGCGGGGGCGCCAGGTCGGCGGGGGCCATCAGTTGAGGGTCGGCGAAGGGTGCGGCGCTGGGCACATGCCTGTGTCGCGTGGCGAAGTCAAACCTTTCAATCATCAGAGCAGTGAGCGCTACCTTGCCGATGGAACTTGCTTGCTTGCTGCCAGGCGCGGCAGCAACTGGTTCCAGGCATCGACCAGCGCCGCCGCCACCGGCTTAGCCTGCGGCGAATCGAGCCAGCCGCCTTCGACGGCGATGATGCCGCCGCCCAGCACCACGCTGCCTAGCCCGGCTGACGATTCAGCGCCTCGGCCGAATGACGAGGCGAGGATCTCGCTGGAGCGCGTGTCGACCGCCGTCATCACGATCATCGCTTCGCGCTGACGAACCTCGCCGCCGACACCGCCGATCCAGCTCGGCAGCACCGCGCCGATGCCGGCCTTGGTGCCGCCGGTCTGTTCCATGAAGACGATCTCGGCGCGCAGTACCACGTCAGCGGCCTTCATGGCCGCCAATTGCTCTTTGCGATCGAGCCCCTGCTGCTCGCGGATGCGGATCTCGTTTTCCAGCGCCGTGAAAGCGGCGCCGCGCTCGACGACTGTGAAGCAGCGCGATTGCAGCAGCAGCTGTCGCACCAGCGGCGCCATCGAGCGCGGCAGCCCGGCCGACGTCAGGGCCTGGGCATTGGTGTCGGCCTCGGTCACGGAGGCCACGCCGAGCGCCGACGAGCAGCGCGACAGCCCCTGGCTGCCCGGCTCGGTCAACGCGATGTGTGTCTTGGGGTCGCTGCGCCAGGACGAGCTGGCGCAGCCGATGAGCAGGCCGGGCAGCAGCAGCGTGAGGCCGGCCAGTCGGCCACCGATTTTCCATGTCATGAGCCCATTGAATAGGCAAAAGGTGGTGGTGGCGTATCGAAGCGTACGGGGCCCGACTCGCCGCGTCGGCACCCGAATCGCAACAGCGCCGCGACAGTTGGCAGGGCGGTCCGTGACATTGTTCACGATGCAACGCCCCGACCAGCCTGGGCGGTCCCTTGCTCGTGGGACCACCCCGTGCCTGCGGAGGCGACGGCTGCAGCTGCACTGCCTAGAGTGCGGGACATCGACCAAAAACAGACGATGACCTTGGGAACCGCACGATGAAGATCTCGAACTTTGGCCGCCTGATCGGCGCCGGCCTGCTGGCCCTTGGCATGTACGCCATCGCGCCCGGCGCCAACACGCAATCGCTGGCCGCCGGCCCAGCGGCCGAGGAGATCTGTCTCGGCCACTGCGGCACTGATGGCCGCCGGCCCGGCCGAGATGCGCTTGCGCAAGAAGACCGGCTGAACGTCAAGGCAGCAGCAGTGCTTTCCAGATGAAGCCGGGAACGATCAGCGGGAAGGGCGCGCCAAAGGGTCGGAACTCGAGGTCGAACGTGCCGTTGCTTTTGGCGCGCAGGGTCACCGTGTTGCCCAGGAAGTCGCGCAGCGTGACCGAGCCGGTGGTCGGCTGCGAGCCGCCGCTGAAAGCAAACGTCGTGCTTGTCATGGCGTAACCCTCGCCACCGATGACGAAGGTGCCGCTCATGTCGAAACGGCCGTCGCTGCCTCGGCTGTCACCGACAACATCGAAGTCATAGGCCAGGCGGTCGCCCTGCTCGCTGACGGACGTGCTGCTGTAGCTGACGCGCAGCTGCTCGCCCGACAACCCATCGCCTCTGAACCAGAGTCGCACCGAGCCCGACAGCACGCCAAAGCCTTCTTCCTCGAAGCCTGAGAACGTGATCGTCACGTCCAGGGCGATCGGGTCATCGCTGCTGTTGAGTTCGATGGCGTTGATGGTGAAACCCAGCGAGCCCGTGGTCGCCGGCTGGCCGAGTTCGACAACGCAGCCGTTGGCGGTGATGGAAATACGGTCTCCGGCGCTCAGCTTGCCGCTGTTGTCCGCGTCGTCGAGCGAGATCCGGATCGAACCGCTGAGGCAGCGCGAGGGCAGGATCGTGGTCGCCAGCGCCTGCTCGCGCGACGACGCTGTGCCGAGCGCCAAGTGCACCCAGCGTTGGCCTTGCACCGCCATGCGATGGTTGCGTGATTGCGGCGTGTCGCGCCCGTTCGAGATGCCAGGCACGCTGGGGTCCATGGCACCCATGACTGCGCGCGCCAGCGGACCGGCAAAGCTGGCGTAGTTGTCGGCGCTGATGCTCGATCCCGCCGACGCGCTGCCGCCGCGCGCACCCTGCGGCACCTGCACGCCGGCCGGTGCATCACTGTTGCCGCCGCCACCGCAGGCGACCAAGCTGGCCAGGGCCAGGGCGCCGAGCCCGCGCAGAATCGAATGCATCCCCTTGCTCCTTGTTCTACCGCGCCGCTCGGCCGAAAAATCAGAACGAGAAAATCTTGCCCGGGTTCATGATGTTCTTCGGATCGAGCGCGTGCTTGATGCTGCGCATCATCGTCACCGCGCCGGGGCCGGCTTCGTCGAGCAGGTACGGCATCTTGTGCAGGCCGATGCCGTGTTCGCCCGTGCAAGTGCCCTCCAGACGCAGCGCGCGCTGCACCATCTTGACATTGAGCACTTCGACGGCCGCACATTCGGCGGCGTCGTTGGGATCCATCAGGTACGAGAGGTGGAAGTTGCCGTCACCGACATGGCCGACGATCCAGTACGGGATGGCCGAGGCAACAGCCTCGGCCACGCTCTCGTTGATGGCCTCGGCCAGGCGCGAGATCGGCACACAGGTGTCGCTGCTCTGGCAGCGGCAGCCGGGGCGCATCTGCAGCGCGGCAAAGTAGGACTCATGGCGCGCCTTCCACAGCCGCGTGCGCTCCTCGGGCGTGCGCGCCCATTCGAAATCGGCGCCGCCGTGGCTGCGTGCGATCTCTTGCACCGTCGCCGCCTGCTCGGCCACCGAGGCCTCGCTGCCGTGAAACTCCATCAACAGCATCGGCGCTTCGCGCAGCGCCAGGCGCGAGTGCCGGTTGACGGCGCGAATCGCATTGGCGTCGAGCAGTTCGCAGCGCGCGATCGGCACGCCCATCTGGATGACTTCGATCGTCGTCTGCACCGCCGCGTCGATGCTGGGGAAGAAGCACACCGCCGCGCTGACGGCTTCGGGCAGCGGGTAGAGCTTGAGCGTGACCTCGGTCATCACGCCGAGCGTGCCTTCGCTGCCGACGAACAGGCGCGTCAGGTCATAGCCGGCGGACGACTTTCTGGCGCGCGTGCCGGTGCGGATGGCCTGGCCGTCGGCAGTGACGACCGTAAAGCCGAGCGTGTTGTCCTTCATCGTGCCGTAGCGCACGGCGTTCGTACCCGATGCGCGCGTGGCCGCCATGCCGCCCAGCGTGGCATTGGCACCCGGGTCGATCGGAAAGAACAAGCCTGTGTCCTTGATCTCGCGGTTCAATTGCTCGCGCGTCACGCCGGCCTCGACCGTCACCGTCAGATCCTCGGCGTTGACCCGCACGACGCGACTCATACGCGACAGGTCGATGCTGACGCCGCCCTGCACCGCGAGCAAATGGCCTTCGAGCGACGAGCCGACGCCGAAAGGGATCACCGGCACGCCATGGGCCGCGGCTTGAGTGACGACAAACGCCACCTCGGCGGTGCTCTCGCAGAAGACGACGATCTCGGGCGGCGCCGCGTCATAGACCGACTCGCCGCGGCCATGCTGTTCGCGCACGGCGGCTGCGGTCGAGCAGCGATCGGCGAAATGCGCGCGCAACGCCTCGGTCATCGACGGTGGCACCGCGCGTCGTTCGGCGCGCGGCATCAAGTCGTTGGGAGCATTCATGCGGGCCTCCACGGGGCGGCGCCCCGGTGAAGCCTCGATTCTAAAGAGCGCTGGGTGACCACTATCAAAGCGCTACGATGCAGCCATGGGACAGCGCCTGACGCAGATTGCGACACGCACCGGCGACGACGGCACGACCGGGCTCGGTGACGGCACGCGCACACGCAAGGACGCCTTGCGTGTGCACGCGATGGGCGATGTCGATGAACTCAACTCGTCACTTGGCGTGCTGTTGGCCGAGCCGCTGCCCGACGATGTACGCGAGCTGCTGGTGGTGATCCAGCACGAACTGTTCAACCTCGGAGGCGAACTCTCGATCCCCGGTTTCGAGTTGTTGAAAGCCGACGCGGTGCTGCAGTTGGATACAGCACTGGCCCAGCACAACGCCACCCTGCCCAGGCTGGCCGAGTTCGTCCTGCCCGCGGGCACACGCGGTGCCGCGCTGGCGCATGTCAGCCGCACGATCGCACGCCGCGCCGAGCGCGCTGTGGTGGCGCTGTCGGTGGATGAAACGGTGCGCGCCGAGCCGCGCCAGTACCTCAACCGACTGTCCGATCTGTTGTTCGTGCTGGCGCGGGTGCTCAACCGCGCCAACCTCGATGGCCTCGGCGGCGACGACGTCTATTGGCAATCCGAAAAGCTGGCGCGCTCGGCAGACTGAGGCGCGAGCGGCTCAGTCTGCTGGGCAGCAGGATGTGATGCGGTCGCCCAGCTTTGGCGCCTTTCGCTGGCGCCATCCATGTCGACCGCAATCGCAATGCGTTGGCGGGCGCCTCTACTGCTTCGGTGCCGGGGCGTCGAAGGCGACCAGGTATTCGCCCATCGACAACATGCTGTCCTTGTCCTTGTCGAGTGCCTCGAACTTAACCGATACGGCGGGCAGCCGGGCGGCTTCGGCTTTGTTCAGCTTGCCGTCGCCATTGGCATCGGCGCGCATGAAGGCGATCTCGGGGGTCGACGACGCGGGTGGCTGACCGGGTTGGGCTTGCTGTGCCAACGCCGTCAGTGGGACCGCCGCGGCCAAGGCAGCGGCAAGGGCAGCAGAGCGCAGAGTCTTTGTCATGGCGGGTTCTCCATGGGGTTGCAGGAGCACCCATTGCAGCGCCCGAACCCCTTGCCGGCCAGCACCTTTGCCAGACGTTGCTCGGCTTACGCACTCACCCAGCCTGCTTTCCTGCTGTTGCAAGCACACACTTACATCATTGCTGTCGGCGTTGGCGAACGGCCGCGCCGAGTTCCTCCAGCACCGCTACCGAATCGCTCCAGCCCAGGCAGCCGTCGGTGATGCTCTGGCCATAGGTCAGCTGTGCCGGATCATCCCGGCCCGGCGTGAAACTCTGGGCGCCGGCCTCGAGGTGGCTTTCGACCATGACGCCGAAGATGCAGCGGCTACCGCCGGCCAGTTGCGCGCCGACATCGCGCGCCACGTCGAGTTGGCGCCGGTACTGCTTGGCGCTGTTGGCGTGGCTGGTGTCGATCATCAGGCGGCAAGGCAGCTTCGCAGCCTCGATCTCGGTGCACGCGGCGGCCACGCTGGCGGCGTCGTAGTTCGGCTGCTTGCCACCGCGCAGGATGACGTGGCAGTCGCTGTTGCCGCGGGTTTCGACGATCGCCACCTGGCCATTCTTGTGCACGGACAGGAAGTGGTGCGGCTTCGAGGCGGCCTGGATGGCGTCGATGGCGATCTTCAGGTTGCCGTCGGTGCCGTTCTTGAAGCCGATCGGCGCCGACAGCCCGGACGCCAGTTCGCGGTGCACCTGGCTTTCGGTCGTGCGGGCGCCGATGGCGCCCCAGGCGATCAGGTCGCCGATGTATTGCGGGCTGATCACATCGAGGAATTCGCTGCCCGCCGGCATGCCCAGGCGGTTGATGTCGAGCAGCAGCTGGCGCGCAATGCGCAGGCCCTCGTGGATGCGATAGCTCTCGTCGAGGTAGGGGTCGTTGATCAGGCCCTTCCAGCCAACCGTCGTCCGCGGCTTCTCGAAGTAGACGCGCATCACCACTTCGAGCGTCTCGGCGTGCCGAATGCGCTCGGCCTTGAGGCGGCGCGCGTACTCCAGCGCCGCTTGCGGATCGTGGATCGAGCACGGACCGATGACCACCAGCAGCCGGTCGTCTTCGCCGTGCAGGATGCGGCGCACGCGCTCGCGCGTGTCGCCGATCAGGGCCTCGACCGGCGTGCCGGCGATCGGGAAAAAGCGGATCAGATGCTCTGGCGGCGGAAGCGGCGTCACGTCCTTGATCCGCTGGTCGTCGGTGCGGCTGGTCTTCTCCGACAGCACATAGCCGTAGGGCACATCCGCGCTATCGGCGTCGCTGCGCGGCGTGGGTCTGGACCGTGGGCTCATCGGGAACTCCTGTGACTGATGGGACTGCGGACAAACAAAAACCGCCGGGACTGCCGGCGGTTTGTCTGGGTGCGGTGCGTGTTGCTTGCCTACGCCTTTGCCTCTCCAGCCGCCGGTGGGGGCAGGAACCAGAAATAGGCAAAAAACAGGGGCAGGGGCCGCGTATTCACGGGGGGCAATGTAGCACGCGAACCCTTTGCTGCAACCCATGGCGCCGAAGCTCACGGCAGAATCGCGGGGCACCGGCCGCTGTCGCACGGCTGTCAGAAAGACGATTCCATGCTGTCCTCACTCATTGCGTTGCAGCCTGTGCTGCGTCCCGTCACGACCGCGCTCGTTGCGGCGGCGCTGCTCGGCGCCTGCGGCGGTGGCGGCTCCGATGCGGGCACGGCGCCCTTCGGCAATGCGACGAACAATTTCGGCAACAGCGGCGGCGGTGGCCTGCCGGCCTCGTCGACACTGGCCCTGCAGTGCGCGGCCAACAACCCGCTGGCGCAGACGAGCCAGCGCACCGCCACCCTCGACACCGAACGGCGCTGGGTGCGCTCGTACATGAACGAGGCCTATCTCTGGTACCGCGAGATTCCGGCAGTCGATTCGGCCGGCCCGGACTTCAACTTGCCGAGCGTGCCGGAGTCGCTGGACAACTACTTCGAAGCGCTCAAGTCGCGCCAGCGCACCGCCAGCGGCAAGCTGCGCGACCAGTTCAGCTTCACTTATCCAACGGCCGAATGGGAGGCGCTGTCGCAGTCGGGCATCGTCGCCGGGTTTGGCGCCGAGTGGATCCTGGGCTCGGAGACGCCGCCGCGCAATGTGCGCATCGCCTATGTGGACCCGGGCACGCCGGCGGCCGCCCAGGCGCTGACGCGCGGTTTGAGCGTGGTTTCGATCGAGGGCGTGTCGATCGACGACAACACCAGCGCCGGCATCGCCACGATCAATGAAGCCTTGTTCTCACCGCGCAGCGGCCAGAGCTACACCTTTGTCGTCGCCGATGCGCTCGGCGTGCAGCGCAGAGTGTCGATGACGGCGGCGCAGATCACCAAGACGCCGGTGCAAAACGTCAGCACGATCAATACGCCGAGCGGGCGTGTCGGCTACATGACCTTCAATGACCACATTCTGCCGGCCGAGGGGCAACTGGTCACGGCGTTCACGCAGCTGGAATCGCAGGGTGTCAATGACCTGGTGCTCGACTTGCGCTACAACGGTGGCGGCTTCCTCTATATCGCCAGCGAGATCGGCTACATGGTGGCAGGCAGTTCGCGCACCGCCAACAAGACCTTCGAGCGCCTGCAGTTCAGCGACAAGCGTGCTGCAGATACCAACAATCCGGACAACAACACGCCGTTCTTCAACGTCGCCAGCGGCATCGCCAACACGGGCACCACAGAAAACGCGGCGCTGCCCTCACTGAACCTCAGCCGCCTGTACGTGCTGGCAAGTCCCGGCACCTGTTCGGCCAGCGAGGCCATCGTCAACGGGCTGCGTGGCGCCGGCGTCGAAGTCGTCCTCGTTGGCGGCACCACCTGCGGCAAGCCCTATGGCTTCACTGCCAAAGACAACTGCGGCCTGTCGTACTTTCCGATCGAGTTCCAGGGCGTCAACGAGCTCGGCTTTGGTGACTACGCCGACGGCTTCACGCCGACCACGACCTGCACCGTCGCCGACGACTTCAGCCGCGCGCTCGGCGACAGCAGCGAAGGCATGCTCGCCGCGGCGCTGAACCATCGCGCCACGGGCAGCTGCGGCGGCACGGCCACAGGCCGCGACGCGCCGCAGGCACGTGATGCGAGCTTCGGCCGCGTGATCCGCCACCCGGTGCGCGAGAGCAAGATCATTCGGCGCTGAGCGCTCGGCTCAAGCCGTGCCGCCAACGGTGAGCCCGTCGATGCGCAGCGTCGGTTGACCGACGCCCACCGGTACGCTCTGGCCCTCCTTGCCGCAGGTGCCGACGCCGGTGTCGAGCGCCATGTCGTTGCCGATCATGGCCACGCGCGTCAGGCATTCCGGGCCGCTGCCGATCAGCGTCGCGCCCTTGACCGGGTATTGGATCTTGCCGTTTTCGACCCAGAACGCTTCGCTGGCCGAGAAGACGAACTTGCCGCTGGTGATGTCGACCTGGCCGCCGCCGAAGTTGGTGGCGTACAAGCCGCGCTTGATGCTGGCGACGATCTCGTCCTTGGACTTGTCGCCGGACAGCATGTAGGTGTTGGTCATGCGCGGCATCGGCACATGGGCGTAGCTTTCGCGGCGGCCGTTGCCGGTGGGGCGCACCTTCATCAGTCGCGCGTTCATCGCGTCCTGGATGTAGCCCTTCAGGATGCCGTCTTCGATCAGCACCGTGCGCTGTGTGGCTTCGCCCTCGTCGTCGACATTGAGCGAGCCGCGGCGGTCGGGCAGCGTGCCGTCGTCGAGCACGGTGACGCCTTTGGCGGCAACGCGCTGGCCGATGCGGCCGGAAAACGCGCTCGAACCCTTGCGATTGAAGTCGCCTTCGAGGCCGTGGCCGATGGCCTCGTGCAGCAGCACGCCGGGCCAGCCCGGACCGAGCACGACGGTCGTCTCGCCCGCGGCCACAGGGCGGCTCTCCAGGTTCGTCAGTGCGGCATTGACGGCGTGCTCGACGTATTGCTCGATGACGCTGTCCTGAAAGTAGCCGAGGCCAAAGCGGCCGCCGCCGCCGCCGCTGCCGACTTCACGACGGACGCTGCCGTTGACGGTCTGCTCGGCGATCACCGTCACCGACAGGCGCACCAGCGGCCGTACATCGGCAGCACGCGTGCCATCGGCGCGGGCCACCATCACCACGTCGTGCTCGGCCGCGAGGCCCGCCATGACCTGCACGACGCGCGGGTCCTTGGCGCGCGCCAGGCGCTCCACTTTCTCGAGCAGCGCCACCTTTTGCGTGCTGTCGAGCGTGCCGATCGGATCGGTCGGCGCGTACAAGACATGGCTCGAAGCCACCTGGGGCACGCCGCCGACCTTGACACGGCGGCTTTGGCCCGCCGCAGCGATCGTGCGCACCGTGCGCGCCGCGTCGAGCAGGGCGGCTTCGGAAATGTCGTCGCTGTAGGCAAACGCCGTTTTCTCGCCGGCCACGGCACGCACGCCGACGCCCTGGTCGATGGAAAAGCTGCCGCTCTTGACGATGCCTTCTTCCAGGCTCCAGCCTTCATGGCGCGTACTTTGGAAGTACAGGTCGGCGTCGTCGATGCGGTGCGCTGCAATGGTGGCCAGCGCCGCTGCGAGCTGATGCTCCGTCAGGCCATAGGGCCCGAGCAGCAATGACTCGGCAACCGCCAGTCGTTCGAGAGTGGGTTCGCGTGCAGTCATGCGGTCCATTCTAGGAGTGCGGTGCTCGTGTTTCGCCGTTCTTTACCCACGTGCCACGCAGGGATGTCGGCCGGGCGGGGCGCGGCGATCGCCACATCGACCGCCAGAAACGTGACGCTCAGTTCCGTAAGAACAACTGAAACGGTCGTTCAGGCGGCGTCACCGCGCAGGGCGAGCGCCCGCTCGTAGAGGGCGTTGCGCGGCGCACCGGTGATGGCCGACGCCAGCGACACGGCCTGCTTGAGAGGCATTTCGGCCAGCAACAGCGCCAAGATGCGCTCGGCGGCAGCATCGAGCGCCGCGCTGGCCTGTGCAGGCATGGCATGCAACACGAGCACGAATTCGCCGCGCGAGCGGTTGGCATCGGCGGCCAGCCATGCGGGCGCTGCCTGTGCTTCGAGCGTGGCGACTTCTTCGAACTGCTTGGTCAGCTCGCGGCCGAGCGTCAGGCGACGCGTCGGCATCGCCGCGGCCAGGGCGTTGAACAGCGCTTCGATACGGTGCGGAGATTCAAAGACGACCACCGACTCGTCCGTGCGAGCGGCCAGCTTGTCAAGCCATGCCCGACGCTCGGCGGCCCGGCTCGGCGCAAAGCCGACGAAGGCAAAGCCCGACGCCAACACATCGCCGGCCACCGACAAGGCAGCAACGACGCTGCTCGCACCAGCGATCGGAACGCTGCGGTAGCCTGCGGCCCGGACCGCCGCAACCAGCGCTGCGCCGGGATCCGACACCGCAGGCGTGCCAGCGTCGGTGGCATAGGCCACACGTTCGCCGCGGGCCAGGCGTTCGATCACGCGCGCCGCCGACTCGCGCTCGTTGTGCTCGTGCAGCGCGATCAGCGGTTTGTGCAAGCCGAGGTGGTTCAGCAAGCCGGCAGACACGCGCGTGTCTTCGCAGGCCAGGGCATCGACCAGTCCGAGGACGTGGATCGCGCGCAGTGTCAGGTCGGCCAGGTTACCGATCGGCGTGGCCACGATGTAGAGCACGCTCGCCGGAAATTGCTGCGCGCCGGCCGCGGCGGCCGCCGCCTGGGCGATGATGGCGGGCAAGGAACTGTGTACAGCAACGATGGCTTTGTTCTCCCGCGGTAAGTCCGGCAACAGCAGCCCACAACAGGCCGCCGGCAATCTTGCCGGCAAATGGGCCGAGGACCGCGCATGGGCACATCTGCAGCGCGCCGGTCTGTCGCTGGTGGCGCGCAATTATCGGGTGGCGCGCGGACCCGGTGCACGCGCTGGCGAGATCGACCTGATCTGCCGCGAGCGCGACGGCACCTTGGTCTTCGTCGAGGTCCGCGCGCGCGCCAGCTCACGGCATGGCGGCGCAGCGGCCAGCGTCGGCGCGGCCAAACGTGCCCGTCTGGTCTTCGCCGCGCAGCGCTTCATCGCCACGCTGCCGGTCGCGCCGCCTTGCCGGTTCGATGTGGTCGCAATCGACGGCGAGCGATTGCAGTGGTTGAAGGCAGCGTTCGACGCCTCATGACGGCGCCGCACCGGCCTGCTGCTGGCCCGATCCGCGCTGCAGGAACCGGGCATGCGAAACGCTGTCTTATGATCGGTGTACATGCTTGAGCAGCGCATCCAGCAGCAATTTTTCGAGTCCGCGGATTTGTTTTCGCAAAGTGCCGATGCGCTGTCGCGTCCGATCGCGCAAGCGGTGTCGGCGCTGCTGGGCTGCATCACCGCTGGAGGCAAGGTGTTGATCGTCGGCGGCGGTGCGTCGGCGGCCTTGGCGCCCTATGCGGCAGCGCTCTGGGTCGGCCGTTTCGAGCGCAATCGGCCTCCGCTGGCCGCGATGGCACTGGGCCAGCAGGGCGCCGTGATGGCGGCGTTGACCGATAGCGCAGAGCCGCACCAGGCCTTGGCCAAGGAAGTGCGCGCGCTCGGTGTGCCGGGCGATGTGCTGATCGCGCTGGCCGCCGGCCGCTCGCCGACGCCGCTGATCGCGGCCGTGCAAGCGGCGCTGGCCAAGGACATGAGCGTGATCGCGTTGACCGGTGCCGACAATGGCATTGCCGAGCTGCTCGGCGAAACCGACGTACACATAGCCGTGCCGCACGAACGTGCGGCACGCATCGTGGAGTGCCACGCGCTGGTCCTGCATTGCATGGCCGACGCACTGGATCTGCAATTGATGGGCGAACAGGATTCCGCATGAATGACAACAACCCTTCGATCTCGAACACCCTGATGCGCTGCGCGCGCACGGCCACGTTGGCTCTGCTGGCGAGCGCGACGCTCGGCGGCTGCGCCGCTTTGGTGGTTGGCGGCGCCGTCGGTACGGCGATGGTGGTCACCGACCGGCGCACGGCCGGCGTGCAGCTCGAAGACCAGAACATCGAGCTCAAATCGCTGACGCGCATCAAGGAAGCGCTGGGCGATCGTGGTCATGTCAACACGACGAGCTACAACCGCATGGTGCTGATCACCGGCGAGGTGCCGACCGAGGCCGACCGCGCTGCAGTCGATCAGGCCATCGCACGCATCGAGAATGTGCGTTCGACGGTCAACGAACTGACCGTGGCCGGACCGAGTTCGTTGACGGCGCGCTCCTCCGACACCATCTTGACGAGCAAGGTCAAGGCGACCTATGTCGATGCGAAGGAACTGCAGTCGGGTGCAGTCAAGGTCGTCACCGAGCGCGGCATCGTCTATCTGATGGGGCGCGTCACCGAACGCGAAGCCTCGCGTGCGGCCGAACTGGCGCGCGGTGTGGGCGGCGTGCAGAAAGTGGTGCGCGTCTTCGAGGTCCTGACCGAGGCCGAACTGGCGACGCTCGGCGACCAGAAGAAGTAATAGACCCACCCCCGGAGCGGCTGACGCCGTTCCCCCTCAAGGGGGCGAGTGCGGACACAAAGCAGTGCCTGCGCACTGCTTTGTGCCTCACGAGCCGGGCGAGCTCTGCGAGCCCGTGGAACCGCCAGTGGCCTGGCGGAGCCAGATCCACGGCGTTCGCTTGGGAAGTCGCGCACGCCCGCAGTCAGAGGCGTTTGATGAGGCTCGAGGTGTCCCAGCGCCGTCCACCCATCGCTTGCACGTCGGCATAGAACTGGTCGATCAGCGCGGTCACCGGCAGCTTGGCGCCATTGCTGCGCGCTTCGTCGAGGACGAGGCCGAGGTCTTTGCGCATCAAGTCGACGGCAAAGCCGAAGTCGAACTTGTCATCGATCATGGTCGCACCGCGGTTGTCCATCTGCCAGCTTTGCGCCGCGCCCTTGCCGATGACCTCGAGCACGAGTTTCATGTCCAGTCCGGCTTTGTGGCCGAAGGCAATGCCTTCGGCCAGACCCTGCACGACGCCGGCGACACAGACTTGATTGACCATCTTGGCAAGCTGGCCGGCGCCCGCGTCGCCGATGCGTGTCACCGCCTTGGCCATCGCCATCGCTACCGGCTCGATGGCGCCGAACGGGGCGGGGTCGCCGCCGCACATCACCGTCAGTGCACCATTGACTGCGCCGGCCTGGCCGCCGGACACCGGCGCGTCGATGAAGTGCAACCCGCGTTCGCGCGCCGCGGCGTGCAGTTCGCGGGCCACCGCCGCCGAGGCCGTGGTGTGATCGACAAAGATGGCGCCCGGCGACATGCCGGCAAATGCGCCGTTGTCGCCCAGCGTGATAGAGCGCAAGTCGTCGTCGTTGCCGACGCAGGCAAAGACAATGGAGGCGCCTGCAGCCGCCTGTCGCGGCGTCGCGGCGCTGTTGCCGCCGTACTCGGCAACCCAGGCCTGCGCCTTCGCTGCCGTGCGGTTGAAGGTGGTGACACGATGACCGGCACGAGCCAGGTGTCCGGCCATCGGCAGGCCCATCACGCCCAGGCCGAGGAATGCCACGTCGTGTGGCGCGATCGCTGCGTAGGTCTTCGGATTCGACGTGCTCATCGGAGGCTCCACAAAAAAGGACACGGCCTCGTCAGAGGCCGTGTTTACTTCTGTACAAGCTCAAACTATACGATCGACAGATGCTCCGTGCCGGCGGCCAGGTCGGCGCTGCGCGCACGCTGGCTGTTGAGCTTGATCTGCAGGCGCAGGTCGTTGACCGAGTCGGCATTGCGCAACGCGTCTTCGTAGGTCACCAGGTTGGCCTCGTAGAGGTCGAACAGGGCCTGGTCGAAGGTCTGCATGCCGAGCTCGCGCGAGCGCTTCATCAGCTCCTTCATCTCGCCGACCTCGCCCTTGAAGATCATGTCGGCGATCAGCGGCGTGTTGAGCAGGATCTCCACTGCGGCAATGCGGCCCTTGCCCTCCTGGCGCGGCAACAGGCGCTGCGAGACCAGCGAGCGCAGGTTCAGCGACAGGTCCATCAGCAGCTGCGTGCGGCGCTCTTCGGGGAAGAAGTTGATGATGCGGTCGAGCGCCTGGTTGGCGCTGTTGGCGTGCAGCGTGGCCATGCACAGGTGGCCGGTTTCGGCGAAGGCCACGGCATGCTCCATCGTCTCGCGGTCACGGATCTCGCCCATCAGGATCACGTCGGGCGCCTGGCGCAGCGTGTTCTTCAGCGCCGCGAACCAGTCCTCGGTGTCGATGCCGATCTCACGCTGGGTGACGATGCAGTTCTTGTGCGGATGCACGAACTCCACCGGATCCTCAACCGTGATGATGTGGCCATAGGAGTTCTCGTTGCGGTAGTCGACCATGCCGGCCAGCGAGGTGCTCTTGCCCGAGCCGGTGGCGCCGACGAAGATGACCAGGCCGCGCTTGGTCATCGCCACGTCCTTGAGCACCTGAGGCAGGCCCAGGCCGTCGATCGTCGGGATGACGCCCGGGATCGTGCGCATCACCAGGCCGATGTTGCCCTGCTGCACGAAGGCGTTGCAGCGGAAGCGCCCGATGCCGGTCGGCGAGATCGCGAAGTTGCACTCCTTGGTTTTCTCGAACTCCGCGGCCTGCTTGTCGTTCATCACCGCGCGCGCCAGCGACATCGTGTGCTGGCTGGTCAGCGGCTGCGGGCTGACCTTGGTGATCTTGCCGTCGACCTTGATGGCCGGCGGAAAGTCGGCGGTGAGAAACAGGTCCGAGCCATTGCGGCTGACCATCAGCCGCAGCAGGTCGTTGACGAACTTTGATGCTTGGTCGCGTTCCATGCGATGTCCTATTTGCGTGAGTCAGATCGATGCCGGGCTGCTATGCAATGGGCGCGCTTGCCAAGCGGCCGCCGCGGAACTGGCTTTGCCAGGCCGCTGGCGGCGCCCCCCGGGCCACGAAGTGGCCCCTTCGGGCCCACAGGGGAGCGGCGAAGCCGCTTCGGGGGGACCTTTTCATCCTGGGAAGTTGTCTGGGATGCGCGCCTTGGCGCGCGCCTCTGCCGGCGAGATGACATTGCGGCGCACGATCTCGGTCAGGCACTGGTCGAGCGTCTGCATGCCCAGGCTCTGGCCGGTCTGGATGGCCGAATACATCTGCGCCACCTTGTTCTCGCGGATCAGGTTCTTGATGGCCGAGGTGGCGATCATGATTTCGTGCGCGGCAACGCGGCCCGTACCGTCCTTGAGCTTGCACAAGGTCTGCGAGATGACGGCGATCAGCGACTCCGACAGCATGGCGCGCACCATGTCCTTTTCGGCGGCCGGGAAGACATCGACGATACGGTCGATCGTCTTGGCCGCGCTCGAGGTGTGCAGGGTGCCGAAGACCAGGTGACCGGTCTCGGCCGCGGTCAGCGCCAGGCGGATGGTTTCCAGGTCGCGCATTTCGCCGACCAGGATGGCGTCCGGGTCTTCGCGCAGCGCGGCGCGCAGCGCGTTGTTGAACGACAGCGTGTGCGGGCCGACCTCGCGCTGGTTGACCAGGCACTTCTTGCTCTCATGCACGAACTCGATCGGATCCTCGACCGTCAGCACGTGGCCATACATGTTCTCGTTGAGGTGATTGACCATGCCGGCCAGCGTCGTGCTCTTGCCCGAACCGGTGGGGCCGGTGACCAGCACCAGGCCGCGCGGGCGCAGCGACAGTTCGGCAAAGACTTTCGGTGCATTAAGCTGTTCGAGCGTCAGGATCTTGCTCGGAATCGTCCGAAACACCGCGCCCGAGCCGCGGTTCTGGTTGAACGCGTTGACACGAAAGCGCGCCAGGCCCTGGATCTCGAAGCTGAAGTCGCACTCGAGCGTGTCTTCGTAGTGCTTGCGCTGGCCGTCGTTCATGATGTCGTACACCATGTCGTGCACATGCTTGTGCTCGAGCGGATCGACGTTGATGCGCCGCACGTCGCCGTGCACGCGGATCATCGGCGGCAGGCCGGCCGACAAATGAAGGTCCGAGGCCTTGTTCTTGACCGAGAAGGCCAGCAGCTGGGTGATGTCCATGCGAGGGCGTCGTTTCTTGAAGTAGTCTCAAACCATTATGGCGAGCATCGAGCGCAAGTTACAACAACTCCGACAGCGCATTGGCGATGCTTGCACTCTTGCGCAGCGTCCCGTGCAAAGCGTCACGCTGTTGGCCGTCGGCAAGACCTTTGGCGCCGACGCGTTGCGCGAAGCGCACTTCGCCGGGCAGCGTGCCTTCGGCGAGAACTATGTCCAGGAGGCGTTGGCCAAGATCGAGGCCTTGGCCGACCTGCGCCCGGCCGTCGAGTGGCACCTGATCGGGCCGCTGCAAAGCAACAAGACACGCGAGGTTGCGGCGGCGTTCGATTGGGTGCACACGGTCGATCGGCTGAAGATTGCCGAGCGCCTGTCGGCGCAGCGGCCTGCGCACCTGCTGCCGTTGCAGGTCTGTCTGCAGGTCAATGTCAGCGGCGAAGCGAGCAAGTCCGGCCTTGAGCCGGCGCAGGTGGCAGCGTTGGCGCAGGCCGTGGCCGCGCTGCCCCGCTTGCGCCTGCGCGGGCTGATGTCGATTCCCGAGGCCGTCGACGGCATGGCCGCACAGCGCGAGCCGCATCGCCGTCTGCACGGGCTGTTCGATGCATTGCGTGCGCAGGGGCTCGACCTCGACACCCTGTCGATGGGCATGAGCGGCGATCTCGAAGCGGCGGTCGTCGAAGGCGCGACCATCGTTCGCGTGGGCAGCGCGATCTTCGGCCGACGCGCCTGAGGCTCGTCAGATCGACAGCGCCGTCGTGTTCTTCACCTCTTCCATCACCGCGTAGGTGCGCGTCTCGCGCACGCCGGGCAGCGACCAGATGCTGTCGCCGAGCAGTGCGCGGTAGGCGGTCATGTCGGCCACGCGAGTCTTCAGCAGGTAGTCGAAGCCGCCGGCGACGAGGTGACATTCGAGGATCTCCGGCCGCGCCTGCACGGCGGCGCGAAAGTGGTTCAGCACGTCGGGCACCGTACGGTCGAGCAGGACTTCGATGAACACCATCAGCCCGGCGCCCAGGCGCGCCGGGTCGAGCCGCGCCTCGTAGCCGAGGATCACGCCGTCGCGCGTCAGCCGCTTGACCCGCTCCAGCACCGCCGTCGGCGACAGGTGCACCGCCTCGGCCAGCTTCAGGTTGGTGATGCGGCCGTCGGCCTGCAGCTCGCGCAGGATCCGGCGGTCGATGGCGTCAAGCGGGTAGGGCTGGTCGGCGGCCATGACCGGATTCTCGACTATGAATGGCGTACATGACAGAACAACATTCGGCCGACAAGCCGCTACGCTTGCGATATCACGTGCAATTTTGCGCAGCCGCCGAGGTACCTGATGTCCACGCCCGCCCAGCCTGCTCCGCCCCGCCTGCCCTATCCCTATCGCGACGAAGCCAGCGTCGTCGATGCCGCGCTGACCTCGCTGCAGGGGCTCGAATGGCAGGCCGTGGTGGCCGCCGCTACGCCCTGGGTCGAGGGCGTGCGCGCATCGCCGGCGCCGTTCTGGGCAATGGAATCGCTGCTGCGCGAGTACCCGATCACCAGTGCCGAGGGCCTGGCCCTGATGCGCCTGGCCGAGGCGCTGCTGCGCGTGCCCGATGCGCAGACCGCGATCGCGCTCACCGCCGACCAACTCGGCCGCGCCGACTTCAGCGAGGCCCCGGACGGTGGCCCGCACCGCATGCTGGCCAGCCTGTCGAGCACGGCGATCGCGTTGTCGAAAAACTTCCTGCCGCATGAAGATGCCGGCAGTGGACTGCTGTCGCGTCTGGGCAGCAGAACCGTCGTTGCCGCCACCGTGCGGGCGATCCAGTTGCTCGGCCGACAGTTCGTGCTGGGGCGGCACATGAGCGAAGCGTTGCGAGAGGCCGACGATCAGCGTCGCCTCCATCCAGGCCTGCGCTTTTCATACGACATGCTCGGCGAGGGCGCACGCACCGAGCGCGACGCGCTGCGCTATCTGGCGGCCTATCGAGGCGCGATCGAGGACATCGCCGCAGGCTTGCGTGGCCAAGGCCCTGAGGCCTCTGACGGCATTTCCATCAAGCTGAGCGCCCTGTTCTCGCGCTATGAAGACGCGCAACGCGAGCGCGTCTTCGCCGAACTGCTGCCGCGCGTGTGGACGCTGATCGACGCCGCCGCGCGCGCCGACATGAACCTGACGATCGACGCCGAAGAGAGCGATCGCCTCGAACTCTCGCTCGACGTCTTCGAGTTGCTCGTCGCGCGCATCGCCGCCGAGCATCCAAAGTGGCGCGGCTTCGGCCTGGCGGTCCAGGCCTACCAGACACGCGCGCCGGAAGTCGTCGACGAGGTGGCGCGCATCGCCCGCGCGCACCAGCTGCAGTTCATGGTGCGCCTGGTCAAGGGCGCCTACTGGGACGGCGAGATCAAGCGCGCGCAGGAACTCGGCCTGGCCGGCTACCCGGTGTTCACGCACAAGCAGCACACCGACATTGCGTACCTGGCCTGCGCGCGCGCGCTGATCGGCCACGCCGACGTCATCTACCCGCAGTTCGCCAGCCACAACGCAGCCACGGTTGCTGCCATCGTGCAAATGGCCCGCGCCGCCAGCGCCAAGTTCGAGTTTCAGCGCCTGCACGGCATGGGCGAGAGTGTGTTTCGCGAGGTCTTGGAGTCCCATCCGACGCTGCCGTTGCGCATCTACGCGCCGGTCGGCGAGCATCGCGACCTGCTGGCCTACCTGGTGCGACGCTTGTTGGAGAACGGCGCCAACTCGTCGTTCGTGCACCAGCTGGCCGACGACGACGTGTCGCCGGCGCAGTTGCTGGCCTCGCCGCTGGCGCGCATCGCCCGCCAGGCCTTGCCGCTGCCGCGCGAGCTGTTTGCCGAACCGCAGGACCGGCGGCCGAACTCGACCGGCGTCGATCTGGCGTGCACCCAGGAGCGGGCGCCGTTCGATGCCGCCATTGCTGCAACCCGCATCGGCGTCGTGCCCGAGTCAACTGCCGCCGAGGTCGGCGAAGCGATGGCACGCTTGTCGCAAGGCTTCGCGCCGTGGAACGCGACGCCGCCCACCCAGCGCGCGGTCATCCTGCGCCGCGCCGCCGACGCACTCGACGCGCGCTTGGCCGAGTTCTGCGGCCTGCTGGTCCAGGAAGCGCACAAGACGCTCGGCGACTGCGTGGCCGAGGTTCGCGAGGCGGTGGACTTCCTGCGCTACTACGCCAACCAGGCCGAACAAGAACAAGCGCAAGGCCGCGGCGTCTTCGTCTGCATCAGCCCGTGGAACTTTCCGCTGGCGATCTTCGGCGGCCAGGTCGCCGCGGCGCTCGCCGCGGGCAACAGCGTCGCTGCCAAACCGGCGGAGCAGACGCCGTTCGTCGCCCTGCGCATGGTCGAGTTGCTGCACGAAGCCGGCGTGCCGCGCGACGCGCTGACGCTGCTGCACGGTGCCGGCGAGGTTGTCGGCGCGGCGCTGGTCGCCGACACGCACACCGCCGGCGTGGCCTTCACCGGCAGCACGCCGGTGGCGCAGATCATCAACCGCACGCTGGCCAAGAGCGGCGACCCGCTGCGACCGCTGATTGCCGAGACCGGTGGCCTGAACGCGATGATCGTCGACAGCACCGCGCTGCCCGAGCAGGTCGTCGATGCCGTCGTGCAGTCGGCGTTCCGCTCGGCCGGTCAGCGCTGTTCGGCGCTGCGCTTGCTGTGCGTGCATGACAGCATCGCCGACGGCGTGATCGAGATGGTGGCCGGCGCGTTGGCCGAGTTGCGGGTCGGCGATGCCGCCGAGCTCGCCACCGACGTCGGCCCGTTGATCGACGCCGAGGCGCACGCCGGCATCGCGCGCCATGTCGAGCGTCTGCTGCGCACGGCCAAGCTCGTCGCTGCCAGCCCGCGCGGTGCCGCCGGGCCGACGCACCAGGTGCCGATCGCCTTCGAGCTGGCGCGCGTCGAAGAGCTGAAGGACGAAGTCTTCGGCCCGGTGCTGCACATCGTGCGCTGGTCGGGCGATGTCGATGCGCTGGTCGATCGCATCAACGCCCTCGGCTACGGCCTCACGCTCGGCGTGCAGACGCGCATCGACAGCCGCGCCGAGCGCGTCGCCGATCGGGCGCGCATCGGCAACGTTTATGTCAACCGCAACACCATCGGCGCCGTCGTCGGCGTGCAGCCGTTCGGTGGCGAGGGCTTGTCGGGTACGGGACCGAAGGCTGGCGGGCCGCATTACCTGTTGCGCTTTGCGGCATCCGAGTCGTCAGCCGCTGCAGCGATCGCACTGGCCGATGCCGCGCCGGCGAACGTCGATGCCGCGATCGCACGCGCCCACGCCAGCGCGTGGAATGAGGCGACGCTCGACCAACGCTGCGCCTGGCTCGACTCGGTGCGCGCCTCTTCGCTGGCGATGCAAGCGCGACAACAGCTCGCCATGCAGCCGCTGCCCGGCCCGACCGGCGAGCGCAACGAGTTGCGCCTGCATGGCCGCGGCGTCATCGCCAGCATCGCCACGGCCGCCGATGCTGCCGTGCAGGCGCAATGGCAAGCCGCGCTGGCGGCGGGCAACACGCTGTTGCTCGTGCTGCCGCCGGCGGCGCGCGAACAGGCCGAGGGCGTGCTCGACTATTGGCAACGCGCCGGCGCGCTTCCCGAAGGCGCGATGCAGGTTGTCGACGCGCCGTTCGCCGCCGCCGTGGCCGCTGTCGCCAGCGACGATCGAGTTCACGGCCTGATCGCCGAGCCGGGGTTTGCCGTAGCGCTGCGCCAGCGCCTGGCCGCGCGCCGCGGCGCCATCGCGCCTTTGCTCGTTGGCGACCTGAGCCGCATGCTGTGGCGCCTGACCGCCGAGCAAACGTTGACTGTCAACACCGCCGCGGCCGGCGGCAACGCGGCGCTGTTGGCCGGCCTGCCCCAGTGAGCGTCAATCGAGCTTGACGCCCAATTTCTCGATCACCGGCCCCCAGCGCTTCACGTCGGCGTCGATCACACGCTTGAAGTCGGCGGCGCTGCCGCCGACCACTGTCAGGCCCTGCGCATCGAGCGCGCCCTTCACGGCCGCGTCCTTCAGCACCTCGTTGACATCGGTATTGACGCGTGAAATCACCGCTTCGGGCGTGCCGGGCGACGCGAACAAGCCGTTCCAGGCCAGCGACTCGACGTTCGGGTAGCCGGCCGCGGCCAGCGTCGGCAGCTCCTTCAGCGCTTGCGGCCGCTGTTCGCTGCTCGCAGCCAGCATCCGCACCTTGTTGTTGCGCACATGCGCAAGCAGCGCCGGCGCGACCATGAAAGTGACATCGGCCTCGCCCTGGGCCACGGCCATGGCGGCCGGTGGCGAGCCGTTGAACGGGATGTGCGTGGCCTGCACGCCGCTCTCGGCGAGGAACAGCTCCATCGTCAGGTGCGCCGAGCTGCCATTGCCGAGCGACGAGTAGTTGACCTGGCCCGGCCGCGCCTTGGCCCAGGCCACGAACTCGGCCACCGTCTTGGCCGGCACCTTGTCGGCGTTGACCGCGAGCACATTGGGCTGCGAGGTCGTCATCACCACCGGCAGCAGGTCCTTGGCCGGGTCATACGGCATCTTGCGGTAGAGGAAGGGCGCAAACGCGATAGGGCCATTGAAGCCGATGCCCAGCGTGTGGCCGTCGCTGGCTTTGGCGACCACGTCCATGCCGAGCAGGCCGCCGGCGCCAGGTTTGTTCTCGACGACGACGCTCTGGCCCCAGCGCGCGCCGAGCTTGTCGCTCATCACCCGCACGATCAGGTCGAGCGAGCTGCCGGGGCCGGTGGGCACGACGATCTTGACGGGCTTGGTCGGCCAGGCGCTCTGCGCCAGTGCAGGCGCTGCCAGTGTTGCCTGTGCAATGGCCGCAGCCGCGATCCACAGTGAACGGCGAAGCATGGTGGTGTGCTCTTTCGCAAAAGTCGAAGCGGCCATCGTAGCCAGTCCGGCCGTGTGCGACGATGCGGCGCTGTCCAACCCACCGGCCGCTTGTCCATGCTGTTGCGCTTTCTTGCTGCTGTTGTCGTCATCGCGCTGCTGGTCGCCGCGTACGTCTGGTTGGCACTGCAGTGGAGCTATTCGAGCGGCGAGCGCGCCGGCTGGGTGCAGAAGTTTTCCCACAAGGGCTGGGTCTGCAAGACCTGGGAAGGCGAACTGGCGCTGGTATCGCTGCCCGGCACCTCGGTCGAGAAGTTCTACTTCACCGTGCGCGACGATGCCGTGGCGCGCCGGGTCAGTGCCGCTACCGGCACGAGGGTGACGTTGCACTACGAAGAAAAGGTCGGCCTGCCGACCAGCTGCTTCGGCGACACGCGCTACTACGTGACCGCGGTGACGGCAACGTCGGACATTCCGATCGGGCCGGGGGTGGTCGTGCCCAAGTCGATCCAGCCGTCGACGCCCTCCGCACCACCGTCCGCGCCGGAGGCCGCCCTGCCGCCGGCTGCAACCGCGTCGTCGACGAAGTAGCTCGAAGCCGGCACGGTGTTGGCGACTCGGTGCCGATGGCGGCCCTGCGGCGCCGCCGTCGCGGCGCGCCTGCGACGGCCTAAACTCGATCCATGAACCCGATTCGTCTTGCATTCATCGGCGGCGGCAACATGGCTGGCGCGATCTTCGGCGGCCTGTTGTGGGGGGGCTGGCCGGCCGAGTCGATCACCGTCGTCGAGCCGTGGGACGAGCAGCGTCAGCGCATCGCCGCCGCGCGCCCCGGCGTGCGCCTGCTGGCGCACGCCGATGCGTCGTTGCGCGACGCCGATATGGTGGTCTGGGCCGTCAAGCCGCAGAGCTTTGCCGAAGCGGCTGCGGCCTGCACCGGCCATGTCAGCGCGGCCGTTCAACTGTCGGTGATGGCCGGCGTGCACAGCGATGCCATCGCGCGCGCCAGCGGCAGCGAGCGTGTCGTGCGCGCGATGCCGAACACGCCGGCGCTGATCGGCAAGGGCATCGCCGGCCTGTTCGCGCGCCAGGCCGCCACGGCCGATGACTGCGCGGCCGTCGAGCGCGTGCTCGCCCCCACCGGCAACCTGCTCTGGTTTTCCGCCGAGGCCGACCTCGATGCGGTGACCGCGCTCTCGGGTTCGGGCCCAGCCTATGTCTTCTACCTGCTCGAAGCCATGGTCGAGGCCGGCACGCAGATGGGCCTGCCCATCGAGGCCGCGCGCCGACTGGCGCAGGAAACCATTGCCGGCGCGGCGCAATTGGCGATGCAGTCCAGCGAATCGCCGGCCACGCTGCGCGAACGCGTCACCTCCAAGGGCGGCACGACGCATGCGGCGATCACGTTACTCGAGGACAGCGGTGTCAAGGCGGCGTTCGTGCGTGCGCTGCAGGCGGCGCGCACGCGGGCCGAAGAACTCGGCCGTTAAGTCCGGTCACGAACGGGTCGCTGCCGATAGCGAGCGCTACCCGCACCTACCGCGGTCCATGACGCAGCGCCAGATCCACGGCCACGCCCATGAACACCGCGAAGCCCAGCCAGTGGTTGAGCCGAAAGGCCTTGAAGCAACCGTCGCGCGAGCGCGAGCGAATCAACGTGAAGTGCCACAGCGCCTGCGCCGCAGCGACGCCCACGCCGGCGAAGAACCACAGCCCCAGCCCCAGGGCGCGGCCCAACAGGGCCCAGGACACCAGGTACAGCGCGTAGAAAACCATCACGGCAGCGACGTCGAAGCGGCCGAGCGAGATCGCGCTGGTCTTCATGCCGATCTTAAGGTCGTCGTCGCGATCGACCATCGCGTACTCGGTGTCGTAGGCCAGCACCCAGAACAGGTTGCCGGCCATCAGCGCCCAGGCTTGCCATGGCACGCCGTCGAGGGCCCAGCCGCTGCCGCCCAGGACCGCGGCAAACGCCATCGGGATGCCGAACGAGAACGCCACGCCGAGCACGGCCTGCGGCATGGCGACAATGCGTTTCGCATAGGGGTAGGCCAGCGTGATGGCCAGGGCGATGAACGACAGCATGATGGTTGGCGGATTGGTGCCGAGCACCAGCACGAACGCCAATACGGCGAGCACCGCCCCGAGCGCCAGCGCCTCGCGCGTCGACACTGCGCCACGGGTCACCGGCCGCTGGGCGGTGCGTTTGACATGGCGATCGAAGTCGCGGTCGGCGACATCGTTGACGCAGCAGCCGGCACTGCGCATCAGCACGGTGCCACCGACGAAGACCAGCAGCAGGTGCCAGCCCGGAAAGCCATCGGCGGCGATCCATAGTGCCGACAGCGTCGGCCAGAGCAGCAACAGCCAGCCTGCGGGCCGGTCCCAGCGAATCAGATCGAGGTACAGCGACAGCCGCGGCGGCGGCACGATGGAGGGTGTCACGCCAACATTATTGAAGCTGATTGCGGTAGAAGTCGGCGCAGCCGATTGCGCCATGACGCTGCCGTCCAGGCCCAGGCCGCTGTTACAAAAGCCGTGCATTAAGCTGGCAGGCCCGGCACCGACCGTTCTCGACGCGCCATCTCGCTCCAACGCTGCCTGGCGATTGCTGCATGACCACCATTTTTCGCGCTTTCATGGCCATGCACGGCGAGTTTCGCCGGGCCAAGGGCAACTCGGCCGCGCTCAAGCGTGCCGTCGGCTCGGCGCGCATGCTGGCGTTTCCGAAGCTGATGCGTCGCCTATCGGCCGAAGGCTACCTGCAACGGGTCGAGCGCAAACGCGGTGCCGACGGCGAGCCCTGGGACCCGTTTCACTTCATTTCGCATCCCCACTATCTGGCCCAGGGCCTGTCGCTGTCGCAGCGCTTCGAAGCCGCGCTCTACCACTATCGCCAAGAAGCGCAGACCTTCGACGATGCGTTGCTCGAGCAGGTCTATTCGCTCGAGGGCCTGTTGCTGTGGTCGGCGCAGGTCGATGACCATCACTTCGAGATGCGACTCGGCCTGCCCGGCCAGGAATCGATCGAAGGCGACCTGCGATTGCGCCTGATCGCCGATGGCTGCGGCATCGGCACGATGAACTTCATCTGGGCCGACAGTGCCATGTTCGGCGGCCAGAGTGCGCCGACGATCTTCATCACGCGCTGCCAGACCCACACCTGGCCAGAGCTTGCCGTGTTTCGCAACTGTTTCAAGCAGAACTCGCCACCGTACTTCTGCCTGGCCGCACTCAGTGGCCTCGGCCTGGCCTGCGGGATGACGGAACTGCACGCCGTGCAGCACACGGCGCAAATGTCATACGACCCAAAGTACGCCGGCAGTTTTCGCAACTCCTACGACGAGTTCTGGGAGAAGTTCAGCGCCGAGCGGGCGACGCCGATTGCCTACCGCCTGCCACTGCCGCTCGGTCTGCGCGATCTCTCGGAGCTGAAAAGCAAGCACCGCTCGCGTGCCGAGGCACGCCGTCGCGCCTGGGGCGACGTCAGCCGCTCGGTGGGCGAGAGCATGGCGCCGTACCTGCGAAACAGCGGCGACAAGGCGCCGCCGGGCGACTCGGCCGCGACGCGGAGGATGGAGGCCACTGCCGTGTGTGCCGCGGCGGCGCTGGCCGACAGCCTGGTGGGCCTGCAGTCGCCATGGCTGCTTGCGCTGGGCTAACCGTCGGCTGCGTCAGCGCGCCCAATCGATGCGCGCCAGCAACGCCGACAGGCGCTCGGCTTTGCGCGGATTGACCTGTGCGGCCCATGACACGCGGCCGATCAGGTGGCCGCGCCAGTCGGCCACGGCGGCGCGGTTTTGCGTCGACGGCCCATCGACGACGCAGCGGTGCAGCGTCGCCTTGAGCCGGTCGAACTCGACGCGCGGCAGGTTGGGCCTGTCGTTGACGACCAGCCCGCAGACGCGCTGCGCGCCGGCGCGCGTGGCGCAGCGCGTCTTGCGGTGTTGCAGCGCAAAGCCTTCTTCGCGCGCGGCCGCACCGACCAGCGTTTCGATCTGTGCGCGGCGGGCCGCCAGTCCGCTGCTGCCGGAGATCACCAGGTCGTCGGCGTAGCGGCTGTAGCGTGCGCCGCAGGCCCGTGCGAGCGCGGCCAGTCGCAGGTCGAGGTTGAAGGCGCACAGGTTGGCCAGCGCCGGCGAGGTGGGCGCGCCTTGCGGCAGGTGCGCGACGCGCAAGCGGGCGGCGTGCTCGCGGTCGATCAGGCCCTCGTCCAACCAGCGGCCGAGAAACGGCTCGGGCACGCGGCTGGTCAGCAGCGCCGTCAACGCTCGGCTGACGGTTGTGCTGTAGCCGAGCGTGGCAAACAGCGCATGGACGCGGCTGGCGCGCACGCTGCCGAAGAAGTCGCGCAGATCGAATCGCATCACCACCGCCTGGCCGACATGCTCTCGCGCATGGTCGAGCACGCCGCGGCCAGGTACAAAGCCGAAAGCCGCTTCGTGCACCGGGACGCGGGCCAGCAAACCGTGGAGCACGCGGCGTTGCAGGGCCTTCAGCCGCGCGCGCGGCACTTCGAGCACACGCACGCCTTCGCGCTTGGGCCACCAGCGCCACTGGTAGTGCTGCCTGTGCAGTGCGTCATGGCGGCGTCGTGCCGGCGCATTGGCAAACCAGTCGAGCGTCGGCGTGTCCAGGCCAAGCCAGGACGCGAGATCGCCGACGGTGGGCAGATCGGGCGGATCGACTTCGTCCAGACCCAGCGGCGGCGGCAGTTGCTTGCCGCTGCGCAGGATGTAGTGGCGCAGCCGCGGCGGCTCGGCGCGGGCGAAGGCGTTGTGAAATGCCGGTAATTTCAGGATGCTTTCAGCCAGCACCTCTGGCCGCAGCAAAGGCCACGACAGCACGTACATGCGGGCAACCGTTTGCGCCAGCGTCTCGATCCAAGGCCCGCCCTCGCCGGCCGCGGCCCGCAGGCGCGCCGCCAAGCCAGGTTCGTTCAGGGGGCCGGCGAGCATGGCGTGCGCCAAGCCGAGAGCGACGCTGCGACGGTAGCGATCAGGCATGCTCGATGCACACTTTCCAGGAAGGCACAGGGCGGCCCGCACACTTGCCGACCTTCCGGTGATGCGTGAGCTTGTGCGCGCCTTCGCGCGCTGCGGCTCACGCGGCGTGATGCCTGTCTTCAAATGCTGACCATGGGGGAACCCCACAGTGCGCGACCTTGGGAACGGGCCCTCGGGTCGTCGCTGAACTCTCGGCAAGGAGCGGGCCGCGCCGCGACTCTACGCGACGGCGCGCGGGTTCGCCGAACGCGCTGCGCTGGCCGAGGTTCACGCCTTCAGGCGCCTCAGCTACCGTCGGCCCGGTGGAATACCAGCCCGGCATGCTCGCGCATCGTGTGGAACCTGATCTTCGGCCAGTTGCTTTCGATGGCGCGCAGCTCGGGTGCGTACTCGACCAGCAGCGTCGGCGCGTCGACGGCGTCGTGCGCCATGCGATGTGCGTTGGCGTCGATGAAGCGCTGCAGCTCCTTGTCGCCGCCATCGGCCACATCGCAGGTGACCCAGCGTGCAATCTGAAAGCGTGACGGCATGACGCGCGCCTTGCAGCCGTACTCGTGTTCGAGCCGGTGGGCGACGACTTCGAACTGCAACTGGCCGACCGCGCCGAGCAGCAGCACCGAGCCGGCGACCGGGCGGAAGACCTGGATCGCGCCTTCTTCGCCGAGCTGCGTCAGGCCGGCCTTGAGCTGCTTGGTGCGCAGCGGGTCGGCCACTTCGACGCTGCGAAACATCTCGGGCGCGAAGAACGGCAGGCCGGTGTAGTGCAGGGCCTCGCCTTCGGTCAGCGTGTCGCCGAGCTGCAGCACGCCGTGGTTGGGAATGCCGATGATGTCACCGGCAAAGGCCTCGTCGAGCAGCTCGCGGCGCTGGCTCAGGAACGAGACGACGGTGTTCGGCCGCAGCTCCTTGCCGCTGCGCACGACCCTCAAGCGCATGCCGCGCTCGAAATGGCCCGAGGCCACGCGCACGAAGGCAATGCGGTCGCGGTGCGCCGGGTCCATGTTGGCCTGGATCTTGAAGACGACACCGCTGAATTTCTTCTCGTCGGGGGCCACCGTGCGCTGCACCGAGGCCCGCGACGAGGGTGGCGGCGCCAGGTCGACCAGGGCGTCGAGCACCTCCTTGACGCCGAAGTTGTTGATCGCCGAACCGAAGAACATCGGCGTCTGCCGGCCGTCGAGAAACTGGGCCTCGTCGAAGTTCGGTGACGCGCCTTGCACGAGCTCGATGTCGTGCTGGGCCTGCGTCCATTCGGCGCCGAAGCGCTCGCCATAGGCCGGGTTGTCGAGGCCTTCGAGCATCTCGTCGGCATCGTGACGCCGGTCGGCGCCGGGCACGAAGACACGCATGCGCTGCTCGCGCAGGTCCATCACGCCATGGAACCGTTTGCCCATGCCGACCGGCCAGGTGAACGGCACCACACCCATGCCGAGCTCGCGCTCGATCTCGTCCATCAGCGCCAGCGGCTCCTGGACTTCGCGGTCCATCTTGTTGACGAAGGTCAGGATCGGCGTGTTGCGCGCCCGGCAGACCTGCAGCAGCCGCCGCGTCTGCGGCTCGACGCCGTTGGCCGCGTCGATCACCATCAGCGCCGCATCGACCGCGGTCAGCACGCGGTAGGTGTCTTCCGAAAAGTCCTGGTGCCCCGGCGTGTCGAGCAGGTTGATGACGCAGCCGCGGTACTCCATCTGCATCACCGACGACGCCACCGAAATGCCGCGCTGCTTTTCGATCTCCATCCAGTCGGAAGTGGCATGGCGCGCCGCCTTGCGCGCCTTGACGCTGCCGGCGATCTGGATCGCGCCCGAGAACAGCAGCAGCTTTTCGGTCAGCGTGGTCTTGCCGGCATCGGGGTGGGAAATGATGGCGAAGGTGCGGCGGCGACGGACTTCGGTGGCGATATCGGACATGGTGCGATTATCCGGGCCGCCATGCCGGAGTTGCCCGACATCACCGTCTATGTCGAAAGCCTGACTGCAAAAGCAGGCGGCGACCGGCTGCAACGTGTGCGCCTTGTCAGCCTGTTCCTGTTGCGCACGGCGCTGCCGCCGATCGCCTGTGCCGAGGGCAAAACCGTCGTCGGCATCGAGCGCCTCGGCAAGCGCGTCGTCATCGCACTCGAAGGCGATCTGTTCCTCGTGCTGCACCTGATGATTGCCGGCCGCCTGCATTGGCACACCACGGGCGCCAAGCCAGCCGCGAAAACGGCGCTGGCGACCTTCGAGTTCAACAGCGGCACGCTGGCGCTGACCGAGGCCGGAACGCAACGCCGCGCGTCGCTGCACCTGGTCTTGGGCCGCGAGGCCTTGGAGGCGATGAACCCCGGTGGCATCGACGTCTTGCATTGCAGCGCTGCCGAGTTCGCCGCGCAACTCGCCGCCGAGAACCACACGCTCAAACGCTCGCTGACCAACCCGCAGTTGTTCAGTGGCATCGGCAACGCGTATTCCGACGAGATCCTGCACCGCGCGCGCCTGTCGCCGGTCAAGTTGACGCGCAGCCTCGATGCCGCAGCCGCACATCGCCTGCTCGACGCGACACGCGCAGTCTTGAACGAGTGGACCGAGCACTTGCGCGGCGAGGCGGCAAGCCACGCCGGCTGGCCGCCGAGGGTTACCGCCTTCCAACCGCAGATGGCCGTGCACGGCCGCTACGGCCAGCCCTGTCCGGTGTGCGGCAGCAAGGTGCAGCGCATCGTCCACGCCAACAACGAGACCAACTATTGCGCTCACTGCCAGACCGGCGGCGAGCTGCTTGCCGACCGCGCGCTGTCAAAGCTCTTGCATGCGAGTTGGCCAAAGCACATCGACGACTTGGAACCGTCCTGAGCGAGACTCGATTCCAAGCAGACGCCGCGGATCGGGCCCCGCCCAGCCGGCGTCAGCCGCTCCGGGGGTGGGTCAGATACTCGGCCAGACGACCGCGCAGACATGGCATGAGCTGCCCGCCAGCGCGAACAGATGCCAGATGAAGTGGCCGAAGCGCAGCGAGGCGTCGAAAACGAAGAAGCCGGCGCCGATCATGTAGGCCGCGCCGCCACCGACCAACCACAGCATCGCCGTGCGGTCGATGTGCTGCAGGTCAGGCAACAACAGCAGCGCAGCCAGCCAGCCGAACAGCACGTACAGGCCGGTGGACAAGCGTGCACTGGTCAGCCGACGCATCATCTTCAACCACGCGCCGGCCAATGCCAGCGTCCACAGCAGCGCGCAGGTGGCCGCCCCGGCTTGGCCGCCGAGCACGCCGAGTGCAAACGGCGTGGCGCTGCCGGCGATCAGCAGGTAGATCGCCGCGTGATCGGCCGAGCGGGCCCACAGCTTGGCTCGGCCCGGTGGCAGGCCGTGGTAGAGCGCCGACAAGCCGTACTGCAGCGCCAACGTCAACACGAAGACGCTCATCGCCGCGGACCCGAGCGTGCCGCCCTGGCGCGCGCCGACCTGCGTCAACCACGGCCAGGCGGCGCAGACCAACAGCACGCCCAGCGCGTGGCTGGCGGCGTTGGCCCATTCCTCGGGGCGGGATTGCGTGCGGGCGTCCATGGCACACAGTGAACGCCTCGCGCGCGAGATGCGCATCCCCCCAAAGCGGGCATCACCCCAAGTACTAGGGTGTTCATGTTGCGCAATTCGGGGCGTGCCGCAACAGCACCCCTAACAGCCGCGAGACGGCGACGCGACACGTGGTGACAATGAAGCTCCCAGGGGCGCCCTTGGCGCCCGCCCGTTGCGCCTGCATGCCACCCAACGTCGCCACCGACCCGGACACGCCGCGCCAGGCCGGCGTGCTCGTGTTCATTTCCTACGCGCATGTGGACGATGCCCTGCGCGCGGGCCTGCGCACCCACCTCAGCACGCTGGAACGCGAGGGGCTGGTGCACGCCTGGGATGACCGCGAAATCCTCGGCGGCGACGCCTGGGCCGACGAGATCGACGCGCGGCTGAACCGGGCCGATGTGATCCTGCTGCTGGTGACGGCGGACTTCATCAACTCGCAGTACTGCTACGGCAAGGAACTGGCGCGTGCGCTCGAGCGGAATCACGACCCGGACGACCGCGCGATCGTGATCCCGATCATTCTTCGCCAGTGCGACTGGGAGAACAGCCCTTTCGCCAAGCTGCAGTCGCTGCCCGCCGGCACGCGCCCGATGTCGGAGTGGAAGACCGCCGACGACTACTACACCGCAGTCACCAAGGGCTTGCGCCAGCGACTGCAGCGGCTGATCGAGCCCGACAGCCACTGGATCGGCCGCGTGCACCGGCGCCTGCGCGATCCACGCTGGTGGCAGCAACCCCGCGTCTGGGCCTCCGCGCTCGGCGCCGTCGCGCTGGTCACGGCTGCGGGCGGGTGGTGGTGGCAAGCGGCAACCCAGGCCGATCGCCATGTGGCGATGGCCCTGCAGCACCTGCGCAGCGGCCGCTACCAGGACGCCATGACCGAGGTCCAGCCCGTCTGCGACAAGTGGGTGAGCCGCGACGCCTGCTTCGTGCGCGACAAGGCGGGCCTCGGCGTGAATCTTGAACGGCAGGGAGACCTGGAACAATTCGGGGTCCAGGTCGACGCACTCAAGGCCCGCAGGCCCAACGACGCCGACCTGCTGTTCTTCGCGGCGCAGCTGGCGTTGCGCGCGAACCAGCCCGATCGATACCCGCAGGCGCGCGCCGAGATCGCGCGCGCCATCGAGCTTGCCGGCGGCAAGTTCCCCGAGGCGTACTTCTACCTAGCCGACGGGGCGTTGATCGGAACAACGCTACGCCGACGCCCTGCCGCTGCTGGACCGCGCGCTCGACCTCGCCGTCAACCAGGTGCCCCCGGCGCACTACCTCAACGCGCGTGCCTACGCCCGCGCCAAGACCGGCAATCTGCGGGGCGCGAAGCGGGATTACCTGCAAAGTGCAGAACTCGGCTCGATCCTGTCGCGCATCGAGCTGGCCGAGCTGCTGTGGACGGAGTCGAACTTCGATCAGGCGAGCGATCAGTTGCTGGCGGCGAAGCGTCAGCTCGACGACGCCGAGCAGCCGCTGGCCGGGCGCAACGCGCTGCCCTGGGCCTTCGAGACCGAGAGCGGCGTGGTGTTGTTGCTCAAGATGGTGCAGGAGAAGCGCTGCTTTGCGCGCTGGATGCATCGCGCCGGCCTGGCCCTGGCCGTCCGTGCCGAGCCGGAAATCGAGCCAACGTTGAACGACTGCGGCCCGCAGACCACGAGCATCAAGGCGGCAGTGGCTGCGTCGCTGGCCCGCGCCCGCGGCGCGGGAATGAACGACACTGGTCGCGAGCGTGCGCTTCAGTTCGCGCGCGAGCGCGGCTTGTAGGTCGAAGGTCGCGGTCAGGAAAGGCATGCCATGACCTCTCGCTGGGCGACACCTCCTCGAATGCCAGGTTCGCCGCCATGCTCACAAGTGCGGGCGATGCTCGCGCGATTGCGCGCTGCCCTGGCTTGCGCCGTCGCCGCCGCCGCCGCCGCCGCGCAAGGCGCCCCCGCCACCGAGGAGCCGCTGGCCCGCCTCGAACCGGGCATGCACACGGCCGCGATCATGCGCATGGCCACCGACCGCGCCGGACGTTGGGCGGTAACGGCGTCGATGGACAGGACAGCCCGGGTCTGGGACCTGGCCAGCGGCCGGGCGGCGGGCGTGCTGCGTCCGCCGCAGGACGACGACAACGAAGGCAAGCTGTTCGCCGTGGCGATGTCGCCCGACGGCCAGGTCGTGGCCGTGGCGGGGCGTACCCAGATCGGTTCCAGCGCCGGCCACACGATCTACCTGTTCGAGCGGGCCAGCGCCCGTCTTTTGCGCCGCGTCCAGGGCCTGCCCGAGCCGATCCTGCACCTGGCCTATTCGCCCGACGGCCGCTGGCTGGCAGCGAGCATGCAAGGCAAGGGCGGACTGCGGGTCTACGACGCCGCCGACGGCGCCGAGCGCGGGCGCGACACCAGCCTGGCCGACAATGCCTACAGCGTGCACTTCAGCGGCGACTCTGCGCGCCTGGTCAGCAGCAGCTACGACGGCCAGGTCCGCGTGCATGCGCTGGACGCCCAGGGCGCATTGCGGCAGACCGCCGCGGCGCGGCCGGCCGGCGGCGCGCGCCCCTACGCCGCGCGCTTCTCGCCCGACGGCCAGCGCATCGCCGTCGGCTTCGACGACAGTCCGGTCGTGCAGGTGCTGGACGCGAAAACCCTGGCCGAGGTGGCGCGGCCGGCCATCACCGGCGTGGCTGTGGGCAACCTCAGCCGCGTCGCCTGGTCGGCCGACGGTCGCAGTGTGTTGGCCGGTGGCACCTGGGTGGCCGGCGGCGGCACGTCGGTGCGGCGCTGGGGGGTTGACGACTGGTCGCGCTACCAGGACAGCGTGGCCAGCCGAAACACCGTCGTCGACCTGGTGGGGCTGCCCGCCGAAGCGGGTGGCGGCTGGCTGTTTGCTGCCAGCGACCCGCGCTGGGGCGTGTTCGACGCATCAGCGCGGCTGCTGCGCCAGCAGGACGCGGCCATCCTGGACTTTCGCGGCCAGCTCGAGCGGCTGCAGGTCTCCGCCGACGGTCGCCGCGTGCGCTTCGGCAGCCGCGACAGCGCACAGATGCGATCGTTCGATGTGCCCTCGCGCACGCTGCAGGCCGACGACCAGCCGTTGCCCGCGGCCCGCACGCAGGCGCCGGGCCTGGCGTTCAGCGGCTGGCGCGACGGCGCCGAACCCCAACTCAATGGCCAGCCCCTGGTGCTGGACCGCCACGAAACCTGCCGCAGCCTGGCCGTCGTCGCGGACGGCCGGCACTTCGTGGTCGGCTCGGAATGGAACCTGCGCCTGTTCGACGGACCGGGCAAGGCGCGTTGGCGGCAGCCCGTGCCCGGCGTCGTCTGGGCGGTCAACGTCAGCGGCGATGGCCGCTTCGTGCTGGCCGCCTTCAGCGACGGCACGATCCGCTGGTACCGCCCGGACGACGGCCGCGAAATCCTGGCGCTGTACGTGCATGCCGACGGCACGAAGTGGGTGGCCTGGACGCCCGAGGGCTACTTCGACGCTTCACCGCACGCCGAGGACCTGCTCGGCTACCACCTCAACCACGGTGCCGATCGCGAAGGTGAGTTCGTCGACGCGCGCCAACTGTGGGAGACCTTCTACCAGCCCGGCCTGATCGCCCGCCGGCTCGATGCCGAGGGCGACAAGTTGCTGCGCGAACAGGTGCAGCGACGTGGCGACGTGCGCCGCCTGCTGACGGCGGGCAGCGTGCCCGAGCTGGTACTCGAATCGCCGGCCAGCGCGCAGACCGACGGCAGCTACGAGCTGGTGGTGCGCGTGCTGCGCGCCGGCCGCGGCGAGGGCAAGCTGGTGCTGCGCGTCGATGACGGCGCCGAGCTGGCCGGCCGCTGGAACACGCCGGCGCTGACGCCGGGCAGCGTGATGCGCATGCCGGTGAACTTGGCGGACGGCCAGCGCAAGCTCTCGGTGGAACTGGTGGACGGGCGTGGCGTGGCCTCCAAGGCCGTGACCGCGGAGCTGACCGTGAAGCGGCCGGACAGCGCCGGCGAAGGCACGCTGCACGTGCTGGCTGTGGGCGTGGCGAAGTATCCGCATGTGACGCCGCAGCTCAGGTTCGCGGCCGACGACGCCCGCGCCGTGGCCAGCCGCTTGGCCAAGAACGGCGGCGCCCGCTTCAACGGCCGCGTCGTCACACGCACGCTGACCGAGGGCGAGGCCACCGTGGCCACCATCGGCCGCACCCTGGCGGAGATGGCGGCCAAGGCGCGCCCGCAGGACACCTTCGTGCTCTTCATGGCCGGCCACGGCACCATGGTCGACGAGCAGTACTACTTCCTGCCTTGGGAACTGGACAACGTCAACGACGGCGTGGTGCGCACGCAGGCGCTCAGCCAGCAGCAACTGCGCGGCTGGATGAGCCTGCTGCCGGTGAAATCGCTGCTGCTGCTCGACACCTGCCGCGCCGGCCAGGTGCTTCAGCCGGCCTCCGGCGAGGCCGCCGAGGAGGGCGCGGTGACCACGCTGTCGCGCCTCAGCCAGCGCTCGGTGATCGTGGCCAGCAGCAGCGACAACGTGGCCCTGGAGGGCTACAACGGCCACGGTGTGTTCTCGTGGGTGGTGCTCGACGCCCTGGACCGTGCCGACTACGACGACAACGGCGCCGTGGACGTGAGCGACATCGCCACGCACGCCCGCAAGCTCGTGCCCGCGATCACCGAGAAGGTCTTCAAATACCGGCAAAAGCCGACCCAGAACACTCCGGGCGACCCTTTTGCGTTGGCCGTGCCACTGCTCAAGGGCAAATAGGCGCCGGCCACCGCCGCGATCACGCCAGGTCGAAGCGGTCCAGGTTCATCACCTTGTTCCAGGCCGCCACGAAGTCGCGCACGAACGCGGGCTGCGCGTCGCTGCTGGCATAGACCTCGGCGAGGGCGCGCAGCTGGGAGTTCGAACCGAAGACCAGATCGACGACGGTGCCGGTCCACTTGAGTTCGCCGCTGGCCCGGTCGCGTCCTTCGAGCACGCCGTCGGAACCGGCCGCCTTCTGCCACTGCGTGTTCATGTCGAGCAGGTTGACGAAGAAGTCGTTCGTCAGCGCCTCGGGCCGCTTCGTGAAGACGCCGTGCGCGGACTGGCCGACGTTGGCATTGAGGGCGCGCAGGCCGCCGATCAGCACCGTCATCTCGGGCGCGGTCAGCGTCAGCAGCTGGGCCCTGTCCACCAGCAGCTCGGCCGCCGCGCCCGCCTGGGCCTTGCGGACGTAGTTGCGGAAGCCGTCGGCCGTCGGCTCCAGCGGCGCGAACGAGTCGACGTCGGTCTGCGCTTGCGAGGCATCCATGCGGCCCGGCGAGAACGGCACCGTCACCTCCTGGCCGGCCTTCTTCGCCGCGGCCTCGACGGCGGCGCAGCCGCCCAGCACGATCAGGTCGGCCAGCGAGATCTTCTTGCCGCCGGACTGCGCGCCGTTGAAGTCCTCTGCGCACCGCTTCCAGCGTCTGCAGCACCTTGCGCCAGCTCGGCCGGCTGGTTGACTTCCCAGTCCTTCTGCGGCGCCAGGCGGATGCGTGCGCCATTGGCGCCGCCGCGCTTGTCGCTGCCGCGGAACGTCGACGCCGACGCCCAGGCCGTCGTCACCAGCTGCGAGATCGACAGACCGGAGGCGAGCAGCTTGGCCTTCAGCGCCGCGATGTCCTTGCCGTCGACCAGCGGATGATCGACCGCCGGGATCGGGTCCTGCCAGATCAGCTCGTCCTTGGGCACCAGCGGGCCCAGGTAGCGGGCGATCGGGCCCATGTCGCGGTGCGTCAGCTTGTACCAGGCGCGCGCGAAGGCGTCGGCGAACTCCTTCGGGTTGGCCATGAAGCGGCGCGAGATCTTCTCGTAGGCCGGATCCATGCGCATCGCCATGTCGGCAGTGGACATCATCG
This sequence comes from uncultured beta proteobacterium, assembly GCA_963706685.1. GTDB lineage: Bacteria > Pseudomonadota > Gammaproteobacteria > Burkholderiales > Burkholderiaceae_C > CADEEN01. Next base: position 474,349 of record CAVPMY010000004.1, on the reverse strand, counting down.
GCGCATGGCGTTGCTTCGGATCGTGGGCATCGGGCACGGTGCCGGCGCCGGCGTTGCCGTCGGGCTTCCACTGCTGCGCGCCGGCCGGGCTCTTGGTCAGCTCCCACTCGTAGCCGAACAGGGTCTCGAAGTAGCTCTTGTCCCATTTCGTCGGGGTCGGCGTCCAGGCGCCTTCGAGGCCGCTGGTGATCGTGTGCACGCCCTTGCCGCTGCCGAAGCTGTTCTTCCAGCCCAGGCCCTGCTCCTCGATGCCGGCGCCCTCGGGCTCGGGGCCGACGTAGCGGCTCGGATCGGCCGCGCCATGGGTCTTGCCGAAGGTGTGGCCGCCGGCGATCAGCGCCACGGTCTCTTCGTCGTTCATCGCCATGCGGGCGAAGGTCTCGCGGATGTCGCGTGCCGAGCCCAGCGGGTCGGGGTTGCCGTTCGGGCCTTCCGGGTTGACGTAGATCAGGCCCATCTGCACGGCCGCCAGCGGGTTGTCGAGTTCGCGCTCGCCGCGGTAGCGCTCGTCGGCCAGCCACTTGCCCTCCGGACCCCAGTAGATCTCCTCCTCCGGCTCCCAGATGTCGGCGCGGCCGCCGCCGAAACCGAAGGTCTTGAAGCCCATCGATTCGAGCGCGACGTTGCCGGTCAGGACCATCAGGTCGGCCCACGACAGCTTGCGGCCGTACTTCTGCTTGATCGGCCACAGCAGCCGGCGCGCCTTGTCGAGGTTGCCGTTGTCCGGCCAGCTGTTCAGCGGCGCGAAGCGCTGCGCGCCGGTGCCTGCGCCACCGCGGCCATCGGCGATGCGGTAGGTGCCCGCGGCATGCCAGGCCATGCGGATGAACAACGGTCCGTAGTGGCCATAGTCGGCCGGCCACCAGTCCTGCGAATCGGTCATCAGCGCCTGCAGGTCCTTGATCACGGCCTTCAGGTCGAGGCTCTTGAATTCCTTGGCGTAGTCGAACGCCTCGCCCATCGGGTTGGACTGGGCGGAGTGCTGGTGCAGGATCTTCAGGTTCAGCTGGTTCGGCCACCAATCGGCATTCTTGCGGGTTCCGGCGACAGCCTGCTGTCGCGCGCCAGCCGAAAACGGGCAGCCCGCGGCAGCACCGGGTTCGTTCATTTCAGCAACGGCGGTGGGTTCGCTCATCGGTGTCTCCTGGAAAGGTTGAATCAGTAGGCCACTGTAGGAACTCGCCCGCCGCCGATCAATGCAATTGCCTCGAAGGCGGCGATAGCCGCCGGGTCAATCACCGCCATAGCCGGCAGCCGCCGGCCGCACTGGTCACGACAGCCGCGTCACGCCCGGCAGCTCGCAGGCATAGACCGCATTGCGCAATGCCGCAATCGCTTCGTAGCGGGTGAACGTGCGCCGCCAGGTCAGCACCACGCGCCGCGTCGGCACCGGTTCGTCGAACGGCACGTACCTGACCAGGCCGACCGGCTCCCTGGGCACCGACAACTGCGGCACCACGGTGACGCCCATGCCCGAAGCCACCATGTGCTTGATCGTCTCCAGCGACGAGCCTTCGAAGCTCTTGCGGATGCCCTCGGCATTGCTCGAAAAACGCGCGTACTCGGGGCAGACCTCGAGCACATGGTCGCGAAAACAATGCCCGGTGCCCAGCAGCAGCATGGTTTCCTGCTTGAGCGCTTCAGCGCTGATGCTCTTCTTCTTGGCCAGCGCATGCGCCTTGGGTACCGTGACGACGAAGGGCTCGTCGTACAGCGGCGCGATCGCCAGGCCGGTATCCGGGAACGGCTCGGCCATGATCGCGCAGTCGAGCTCACCGGTGCGCAGCATCTCCAGCAGCTTGGCGGTGAAGTTCTCTTGCAGCATCAGCGGCATCTGCGGCGTCATCTCGATGGCGTGACGCACCAGTTCGGGCAGCAGGTAGGGGCCGATGGTGTAGATGATGCCCAGGCGCAGCGCGCCGTTGAGCGGGTCCTTGCCGCGCTTGGCGATCTCCTTGATCGCCGCCGCCTGCTCGATCACGCTCTGCGCCTGGCGCACGATGTCTTCGCCGAGCGGCGTCACGCTGACCTCGTTGGCGCCGCGCTCGAAGAGTTTGACGTCGAGTTCTTCCTCGAGCTTCTTGATCGCGACGCTCAAGGTCGGTTGCGAAACGAAACAGGCTTCGGCCGCACGACCGAAATGCTTCTCGCGGGCGACGGCGACGATGTAGCGCAGCTCGGTGAGTGTCATGGCGGGAAAAGCATAGCGCAGTGTCGCGCCGCGAGACCGGCAGGCGCATGGCGCGCGACCTTGCGCACTGCGCTTGCCGGCTCACACGCCGGCACGTCAAGCTGCGGCGCGGCATGTGCCGCGCCTCGAAAGGACTGCATGAGTCCCCGCATCTCCGCCCTTCGTTTCCTGGTCCCCGCGCTGGCTGCGACTGCCATGACGGCCTGCGTCGTCGTGCCGGTCGATTCACGCACGGGTCAGCCGATCGGCTATCCGCCCCAGGACGGCACCCCGCGCAACACCGTGTTGCTGCCGCCGCCACCACCGCCCGCGCCATCGCCTGTCGTCTTGACCGCGCGCCTGTACCCGCTGAACGCCCAGGCCGGCAAAAGCGGTGCGTTGACGGCGCTGGTGGTCGATCAACAAGGCGGGCGCGGGACTTTCAGCGTCGGCTACGCCGGCGAAACGTTGCAGGGCCAGGCCACACGCGTCGACAACGGATATGCCGCCTTCGGCCGCATCCACAGCGAGGTGTTGGGCGTCGGCGAACGCCGCTACAGCGGCCAGCGCGGCATCGCCAACGCCGCCGGCGGGCGCGGCCTGAGTGCGCAGTGCGAGTACCTGGTCACCGCGCCCGGTCAGGGCACCGGCGTCTGCCTGTTCTCCGACGGTGCGCACTACCAGATGCATTTCGGCGGCTGATCGTTGCACACAGGTCGGCGATCAAGCCTTGAGATAGTCGGCCCGCGACGCCAACCAGCGCTCGATCTGGGCCGCGGCCGCCTGCGGATGGTCGCGCAGCAGTCGCTGCGCCGCGCTGCGCGCCGCCTCGATCAGCGGCCCGTCCAACGCCAGATCGGCAAAGCGCAGCAGCGCGTCGCCGCTCTGGCGCGCGCCCATGAACTCGCCGGGGCCGCGGATGGCCAGATCGCGGCGCGCGATCTCGAAGCCGTCGGTGGTTTCGCTCATCGCGCGCAGGCGGTCGCGCGCGGCGGGCGACAGCGGCGGCGTGTACAGCAGCACGCACACGCTGGCCACCGCACCGCGGCCGACGCGGCCGCGCAACTGGTGCAACTGCGCCAGGCCAAAGCGCTCGGCATGTTCGATCACCATCAGGCTCGCATTGGGCACATCGACGCCGACTTCGATCACCGTGGTCGCCACCATCACCGCCATCGTGCCGTCGCCAAACAGCGACATGACGGCACCCTTCTCGCTGCCGCTCATGCGGCCGTGCAGCAGGCCGACCATGTGGCCCGGCAACGCAGCGCCGAGCTGCTGATGCGTTGCCGTGGCGTCTCGCAGTTCCAGTGCTTCGCTTTCTTCGACCAGCGGACAGACCCAATAGACCTGCTTGCCCTGCGCCACTTCGTCGCGGATGCGCGCGATGACGGCATCGCGCTTGTCCTCGGCGAAGAGCTTCGTCACCACCGGCGTGCGGCCCGGCGGCAGTTCGTCGATCGTGCTCACCGCCAGGTCGGCGTAGTAGGTCATGGCCAGCGTGCGCGGGATCGGCGTGGCCGACATCATCAGCAAATGCGGCTCGATCGCCTGGGCCTGCAACTTGTCGCGCAACGCGAGTCGCTGCGCGACCCCGAAACGATGTTGCTCATCGACCACCGCAAGCCCCAGCTTCGCGAACACCACGTCGCCCTGGATCACCGCGTGCGTGCCGATCACCAGGCCCGCCGCGCCGGACTCGACGGCGGCCAACTGCTCGCGCCGCCCTTTGCCCTTGCGGCTGCCGGTCAACCACGCCACCTGCACGCCGAGCGGATCGAGCCACAAGACGAGCCTGCGGAAATGCTGCTCGGCCAAGATCTCGGTCGGCGCCATCAGCGCGCATTGCCAGCCGGCGTCGATCGCGATCGTCGCTGCCAGCGCGGCGACGATGGTCTTGCCCGAGCCGACATCGCCTTGCAGCAGGCGGTGCATCGGCGTGCCGGCGCCCAGGTCGGCAGCGATCTCGTCGGCGACACGGCGCTGCGCGCTGGTCAAGACAAACGGCAGTGCCGCGAGCAGCCGCTCATGCAAGCCGGCGCGCACCGCGCGCAACGCCGGTGCCTTCAACTTCGCGCGCTCGCGCTGCGCGCTCAGCTGTGACAGCTGTTGCGCCAGCAACTCGTCGAACTTCAGGCGCTGCCACGCCGGATGACTGCGCTCGTCGAGCCTGGCCAGCGGCGTTCCTGGCGGTGGCTGATGCAGGAAGTTGACCGCGTCGCGCAACGTGGGCAGGTCCGTGGGCAGCGTGCCCGCGGGCAGGACCTCGCCCAGCGGCGCGCGCGCCAACGCCGACGCGATCGCCTTGCGCAAGTACGCCTGCGGCAGTTGCGCGCTCGTCGGATAAACAGGTGTCAACGTGGTCGGCAGCGGCGCGCCGGCGGGCTTGACGGTCGGGTGCACCATCTCGCGGCCGAGAAAGCCGCCGCGCAACTCGCCACGCACGCGCACACGCTGGCCAACCGCGAGCTGCTTCTGTTGCGACGGATAGAAGTTCAGAAAGCGCAGCACCAGCGATTCGCCCTCGTCGTCGGCGAGACGAGCGACGAGCTGGCGGCGCGGACGGAATTCGACGCGACAGTCGGCAACCGATGCTTCCACCTGCAACGTGTCGCCCTCGCGTGCCGCGGCCAGGCGATCGAGCCGCGTCTCGTCCTCATAGCGCAGCGGCACGTGCAGCGCCAGATCGATGTCGCGTGTCAGCCCGAGCTTGGCCATCGCGCGTTGGGGGGCCGACATCTCCATTGAATCATTCTCGCTTCGATAATCCTCCCATGAGCTTGCTGCGCATTGCCGTCGTCTCTGTGTGCCTTGCCGGCAGCGCCCATGCCGGCGCGCTCGACGTGCCCGACCTCGACCGTGCGATCCACTACCGGCCTAGGCAGCCGCTGCAAGTGTTGACGTCAGACGGCGCAGAGATCGCGACCTTCGGCACCGAGCGCCGCCAGTTCGTGCCGATCGAGCGCATGCCCAAGCTGATGCAGGACGCGGTGATCGCGGTCGAGGACGCGCGCTTTCGCGAGCACAGCGGCATCGATCCCAAGGGCATGGCCCGCGCTGCGGTGGCGTTGATGACCGGCGGCATGCGCCAGGGCGCCTCGACGATCACGCAGCAGGTGGCGCGTGTGTTCTTCCTCGAACAGAAGTTCACGGCCGAGCGCAAGACGCAGGAGATCGTGATCGCGCTCGAGCTCGAGAAGAAGCTGTCCAAGGACAAGATTCTCGAGCTCTACATGAACGAGATCTTCCTCGGCCAGCGCGCCTACGGTTTTGCCGCAGCGTCGCAGACCTACTTCGGCAAGCCGCTGGGCAAGCTCTCGATCGCCGAGACGGCGATGCTGGCCGGGCTGCCGCAGAACCCGCACTACGCCAACCCGATCACCAACCTCGAGCGGGCCACGAAGCGCCAGCGCCTCGTGCTCGAACGCATGCGCGTCACCGGCGTCATCAGCCAGGCGCAGGCCGATGCCGCGCGCGCGGCCAAGCTTGTCATCAATCCGCACGACCCGAGCGTGGTGCATGCCGGCCATGTGGCCGAGATGGCGCGGCTGGCTGTTGTCGAACGCTTCGGCGACAACGCCTACACCAGCGGCATCAAGGTCACGACCACGCTCGTCGCGGCCGATCAGCGCGCCGCCTGGGCCGCCGTGCGGCGCGGCCTGCTCGCCTACGACCGCCGGGGCGCGTGGCGCGGGCCGGAAGCCGTCGAAGCATTGCCCGCCAACGACGGCCCTGAGCTCGCCGCTGCGGCGGCGCGCGTGTTGAAGGACCATCGCGACGACGAGATGCTGCGCGTCGCCATCGTGCTCGCGGCTTCGGCAAAGCAAGTGCGGGTGCAACTCGCCGGCGGCGAGCGTGTGCTGCTCAGCGGCCAGGGGCTGCGCTGGGCCAGCGCCGGTCTGTCGCCGAGGGCCAAGCCGCCGCTGGCGATCCGGCGCGGCGCCATCGTGCGCGTGATGCAGCAAGGCGATTCGTGGTCGATATCACAGTGGCCGCAGGCCGAGGGCGCGTTCGTCGCCCTCGACCCCGCCACCGGCCAGGTGCGCGCCCTGGTCGGCGCCTTCGATTTTGGCCGCCAGCCGTTCAACCATGTGACGCAGGGCTGGCGGCAACCCGGCTCGGCGATCAAGCCGCTGTTGTATTCGGCCGCGCTCGAACATGGCCTGATGCCGTCGACACGGGTCGATGACGCGCCGTTCATTGCCGCCAACGGCTGGTCGCCCGGCAACAGCGATGGCCGCTATGCCGGCGCGCTGTCATTGCGCGACGCACTGGCACTGTCGCGCAACCTGGTCAGCGTGCGCGTGCTGCAGTACACGGGCATTGCCGACACACGCGACTGGCTGGCACGTTTCGGCCTCGATGCCGACAAGCAACCCGACAACCTGACGCTGGCGCTCGGCAGCGGCAGCGTGACGCCGTTGCAGATGGCGCAGGCCTACGCCACCATCGCCAACGGCGGCTGGCTGCAACCACCGGTGCTGATCGCGCGCATCACTGACGCCAGCGGCAAGCTGCTGTTCGAGGCGCCGCCCGCTGTGCCGATGAGCGAGCCAACACGCGCCATCCCAGCGCGCAACGCCTTTCTCACCGCCAGCCTGCTCAACGGTGTCACCCGCAGCGGCACCGCAGCGCGCGCGCAGGCGCAGTTGCGGCGCAGCGACCTGTACGGCAAGACCGGCACCACCAACGACGCGCTCGACGCCTGGTTCGCCGGCTTCCAGCCAGGCCTGGCCGCGGTGGCCTGGTTGGGCTACAGCGAGCCGCAGAGCCTGGGCGAGCACGTGTCGGGCGGGGATCTGGCGCTGCCGATCTGGATCGACTTCATGCGCACCGCCTTGCAAGGCGTGCCCGTGGCCGCGCTGGCGCCGCCGCCGGGCCTGATGCGCAACGGCAGCGACTGGCTGTACGACGAGCTCGCGGTCACCGGCCATGTCGAGCACATCGCCGCTGATGGCAGCGTGCAGCGCGCGCAGCCCTTCGCGCCGCCGCCGCCGCAAGCCACTGCACCGGCGGAGGCGGTCCTGCGCTGAACCCGACGCGCTTGGGATGGCGCCGCGCGCCCGCGCGTGGCAGCATGCAAGCATGGCCGACCGCGAGCCGCCCCTCGACGACGTTCCCGCCGATGCGCAGGCGCTGGCGGCCTCGCTCGCGGCGGCCGAGCGCGGCGACACGCGTGCCACCGCCGAGCTGTTCGCGGCGCTGTACCGCGAGCTGCACCGCCTGGCGCGCAAGCAACTGCACGCCAACGCCTGGGGCCTGACGCTGGGCGCGACGACGCTGCTGCACGAGGCCTACATCGACTTGAGCGGCCGCGCGGCCGAGTTCCCCGACCGCGCGCGCTTCTTCGCCTACGCCGCGCGCGCGATGCGCGGGCTGATCGTCGACTACGCGCGCCAGCGCAAGGCGCAGAAGCGCGGCGGCGAGTTCCATATCACCTCGCTCGACACCAGCCATGCCGAGCAAGCCGGCGCCGCTGAAGACCTGCAGCCGCTGGCCGATGCGCTCGACGAGCTGGCCACGGCCGAACCGGCGCTGGCCGAGCTGGTCGAGCTCAAGTTCTTCTGCGGTTTCGGTTTTGTCGAGATCGCGTCGATGCGCGGCGTCTCGGAGCGCACGGTGCAGCGCGACTGGAACAAGGCGCGGCTGTTCCTGCGCCATGTGATGCGCGAACCGTAGCGCCTGTCGTTTTGACCGGCGCGTTTGCAGCTTTCTCCCAAGGCGATGCTCGACCCCCTTGCGCAACGTTGGGCCACGCTGAGCCCGCTGCTCGACGAGCTGCTCGACCTGGATGCGGCGGGCCGTGCTGCGCGGCTGGCGCAATGGCGGCACAGCGATCCGCGCCTGGCCGACGAGCTGGCCGAACTGCTGGCCGCGCAGCCGGCGCTCGATGACGAGGCGTTCCTCGAAAGCGAGGCGCCGGGCGTGCCGCCCGTGCTGCCGACGCTGGCCGGCCAGCGTGTCGGCGCCTACACGCTGGTCGAGCCGATCGGCGCCGGCGGCATGGGCAGCGTCTGGCGCGCACAGCGCAGCGACGGCCGCTTCGAAGGCGACGTGGCGGTCAAGCTGCTCAACCTCGCCCTCGTCGCCAAGGGCGGCGCCGAGCGCTTCGCGCGCGAGGGCCAGGTGCTGGCGCGGCTGGCGCACCCGAACATCGCCCACCTGATCGACGCCGGCGTCAGCGACGGCGGCCAGCCGTTCATCGTCCTCGAGCATGTGCAGGGCGAGCCGATCGACCGCCATTGCGAGCTGCACCGGCTTGGCATCGATGCCCGCGTGCGCCTGCTGCTGGACGTGCTGGCCGCAGTCGAACATGCGCATGGGCGCCTGGTACTGCACCGCGACTTGAAGCCCGGCAACATCCTGGTCACGCCCGAGGGCCGCGTCAAGCTGCTCGACTTCGGCATCGCCAAGCTGCTCGACGACCAGGCCGGCGCCGCGCCGCCAACCGCGTTGACGCAGCTCGCCGGCCGCGCCTTCACGCCCGAGTTCGCCGCGCCCGAGCAGGTACAGGGCGGCGAGGTCACCACCGCGACCGATGTCTATGCGCTGGGCGTGCTGATGTACGTGCTGCTGGCCGGCGTGCACCCCACCGCGCGGCCCACCGACACGCCGGTCGATCGGCTGCGCTCGGTGGTCGAGACCGAGCCACCGCGGCTGTCGGACGCGGCGCGGCAAGAGCAGCCGCGGCGCTCGGCCGACGCGCTGCCGAGACAACGGGCGCGCATCGCTGACGCGCTGCGCGGGGACCTCGACAACATCGCCGCCAAGGCGCTGAAGAAAGCGCCAGCCGAGCGTTACGCCAGCGCCGCGATGTTCGCCGACGACCTGCGGCGATACCTCGCCGACGAGCCGGTGTCGGCACGCGCCGACACCTGGCGCTACCGCACGGCCAAGTTCGTGCGCCGGCACCGCCTCGGCATGGCGGCGGCATCGTTGACGGCGGCCAGCCTCATCGCCGGCATCGTCGGCACGACCTGGCAGGCGATCGAGGCCAACCGCGAGCGCGACCGCGCGCTGTTCGAGGTCAAACGCGCCAACGCACGCGCCAACCTGATGGACCTGGTGCTGCAGGCCACCGGCGACCCCGACAAGCCGGTGACGCAGCGCGAGATCCTGGATCGCAGTGTCGTGCTGATCGACAAGCAGTTCGCCGGCGACCCGAAGCTGGCGGTCGACCTGCTGTATCCGATCGCCGGCCAGTACGCCGGCCTCGGCGACAGCGTCAAGGACCTGGCGGTGATGAAACGCGCCGCCGAGATCGCCGCGGCCAGCGGCGACGCGCAACTGATCGCGCATGTGGCCTGCAACACGGTCGATGCCGAACTCAGCGCCGGCCACCTCGAAGCCGCCAAGGTGCAATTGCGGTTGGCACAACAGTCGATGGCGCGAGTCGCCGAGCCGGATCTGCTGGCGCAGGTCGAGTGCCTGCGCGCCCAGGCCGAGGTCGCGCGCGCGCAGGCGCAGCCAGGCGAAGCGGCAGTGCATCTGAAACAGGCGGCGACGCTGCTGGAGCAGCGCGGCGACATCACCGGCGGCGCCTACCGCACCTTGCTGGCGCTGCTGGCCAACGTGCAGCGCGACCGCGGCGAGCTGGGCGCGAGCTGGGACGTGCGCCAGCGCCTGCATGCGCTGGACCGCAAGCTCGGCCGCACCGAGAACGTCAACCACCTGTCATCGCGCATCGGCGAGGCCGCCACGCTCGTCGCCTGGGGAGAAATTCTCGCCGCGCAGGAGATCGTCGAGTCGGTGGCGGCAAGGTTTGCCAGCGCCAACGCGGCTTCACCGGCGCCGCTGTGGCTCGACGAGAACCAGGGCACGCTGCTGGCGCGCCTGGGCCACAGCGCGCGCGCCGAGGCGCTGTTGCGCGCCACCATCGAGCGCGCGCGTGAGCGCGGCTCGGGTGTGTACACACAACGCGCGCAAACGTCGCTGGCCCGCGTGCTGATCGAGCGTGGCCAACTCGACGAGGCAAGCAACCTGCTGGCGCCGCTCGAAAGCGCGCCGCGGCGCGGCTACGCCGGCAACCAGTGGCTGGCCCTAGTCGGGCTGCGGGCGTCGCTGCGACTGGCGCAAGGGCAGCCGCAAGCGGCCTTGCAAGCCATCGATGCGGCGTTGGCGCAGGTCGACGATCCGCAGGTCAAGGGTTCGGCAGCGGCGTCGGCGCTGCATTGCCTGGCCGCGCGCGCTGCCCTGGCCGAGCAGCAGGTGCAACCGGCATTGCAACGCGCGCGCGAGGCGCTTGCCATCGCCGAGCGCGTGGCGCGCGATCCGGCGCGCAGCGCCGACGTCGGTGAAGCGCTGCTCTGCCTGGCACGCGCCGAGCAGGCCGCCGGCCGCCCGCCGGCCGAGAGCGCGCGCCGCGCCGCCGAGGCCTTGCGCGCCGGCCTTGGGGCGTCGCACGCGCTGACGCGCGAAGCCCTCGCGCTGGCCGGTTCGAGCGTCAACCCCCCCTAGTTCTTGGGGGGGTGTCGGGTTCGGTTCGCCGAAACCGATTGCACCAGTACAGCCGCCACGCGCCTTTCGAGCCGTAGCGCAGCGCGGCCACAACGCAGTTCGTACCCAACCGCTCGCCCACGGCGCGGCGGCGACGGCGGTCTGTTGTCAATCGACCCGACACAGAGGTGACTCCCGATGCATTCCATTGCTCCTCGACCCACTGCTGCCAGCGCTGCGCGGCGACTCGCGCAGGGCTTTGCGCTCAGCGCTGCCGTGGTGCCGCGGCGCAGCGATGTCGCGGCCGGCGAAGTGCCCTTCCGCATGCGCAGCGCTGAACCCCTTCAACCCCGGAGCCTGAACCCCATGCAATGCCATCACGACGCCCTGACCGCCGTGCCAGATCGAGCAGCCAGCGGCAGCGTCGTCCTGCTGCACTCCAGCGCGGCCTCGGCGCGCCAGTGGGACACCTTGGCGCAGCCGCTGGTGGCGTGCTTCGACGTGCACGCCATCGACCTGCACGGCCACGGCGCGCGCGCACCCTGGCGCGGCAAGGCGCCGCTGACGCTGGCCGACGAGGCCGCGTTGGTCGAGCCGCTGCTCGAACGCGGCAACCGCGTGCACCTGGTCGGCCACTCGTACGGCGGCGCGGTCGCGCTCGAAGTCGCGCGCCGCCATCCGCGCACCGTGCAGAGCGTGGCGGTGTTCGAGCCGGTGCTGTTTCGCCTGCTGCAGGGCGACGCGGCCAGCCGCGTCGAAGCGCAGACGATGAACGCGATGGCAGCGACGCTGCGCGGCCTGGTCGCTGCCGGCCGCGACGCCGCGGCGGCCGAGCGCTTCGTCGACCACTGGTCGGGGCCGGGGGCGTGGGCACGGCTGACAGCGGCACACCAGGCCGGCGTGGCGCAGCGCATGCGCAGCGTCGCCTCGCACTTCGGGGCCCTGGTCGGCGCGACCGATCCCACCCCGGCGCTGGCGCGCAGTGGGCTGCCGCTGCTGTGCCTGACCGGCGCCCGGACCGTGGCCTCGACGCGCCGCATTGCGCAGCTGCTGCGCTCTGAACTGCCGCGGGCCGAGCACGCCACGCTGCCCGCAATGGGCCACATGGGGCCGCTGACGCATGCCGCCGCGGTCAACACCCGCATCACCGACTTCCTGCTGCGGCAGGTCGAACCCGCGCGGCGCGACGCCGCACTCTCTTTCCTCCAACCCGAAACCATCTGATGACCATCATGAACACCACCATCACTGTCGAAAGATCCACTCCCGAATTCGCCGCCATCAAGCAACGCCAGCAGGCCACCTGGGCCAGCGGCGACTTCGCCGTCGTCGGCACCACGCTGCAGATCGTCGGCGAGACCCTCGCCGAAGCCGCCGACGTGCGCGCCGGCGAGCGCGTGCTCGACGTCGCCGCCGGCAACGGCAACGCGACGCTGGCCGCGGCACGCCGTTTTGCGCACGTCACCTCGACCGACTACGTGCCCGCGCTGCTCGACAAGGGACGCGCGCGCGCGCAGGCCGAGGGCCTGGCCGTCGAGTTCCAGGTCGCCGACGTCGAGGCACTGCCGTTTGCCGACGCCAGCTTCGACGTCGTGCTGTCGACCTTCGGCGCCATGTTCGCGCCCGACCAGGCGCGCACGGCGCGCGAGATGCTGCGCGTGACTGCGCCCGGGTGGCCGCATCGGCATGGCCAACTGGACGCCCGAAGGTTTCATCGGCCGCCTGTTCAAGCTGATCGGCGTTTACGTGGCGCCGCCGGCCGGGCTGAAGTCGCCCGCGCTGTGGGGCAGCGAAGCCGCACCTGCGCGAGCTGTTCGGCGCGCAGGCCGCGCAGATGCGCTGCGAGCGCCGCATCTTCAACTTCCGCTACGCCTCGCCGGCGCACTGGATCCAGATCTTCCGCGACTTCTACGGCCCGACGCACAAGGCCTTTGCCGCGCTCGACGGCAACGGCCAGCACGCGCTGGAACGCGACCTGACGGCGCTGCTCGAGCAGATGAACACGGCCGGTGCGGCGCTCGCTGGTCGTGCCCGGCGAGTACCTCGAAGTCGTGGTCACCAAACATTGAGGCGCGCCATGAAGAGCCGACCCCTGTTCGCCGACGTCAGCAGCATCCAGCGCGTCAACACCCGCGGTGGCAGCGTGCCTGCCGGCGCCTGCGAACCGATCGGCCGCGTGCTGCGTGTGCCCTACACGGCCGACTACCACTTCTTTGCAACCCTTGAGAGGACTCAACCATGAAAAAGCTGACCCCATTTGTCTTTTCTGCCTCCGCCGCCGCCGCTGCCGCTGTTTTCGCAGCCAATGGCGCCCGCGCCGATGCCATCACCGACTGGAACCTCAAGTCCGGCGAGATGATCAGCGAAGCCAAGATCGGCACGCCGCCGGCCGTACGCGTGATGGCCATCGTGCAGACCGCGGCGCTGGCCGCGGTCGATTCGGCGCAGCGTCGCCGCGTCTCGGTCGACGCTGCCCTGGCGGCGGCGCACCGCGTCGCGCTGGCCAAGCTGCTGCCGGCGCAGCAGACATCGATCGACGCTGCGGCGCAGGCCGCGCTCGGTGCCATCGCCGGCGGCCCGGCCAAGCAGGCCGGCGTTGACGCCGGCGAGGCAGCTGCCAACGCCGTGCTGGCCGCGCGTGCCGACGATACGGTGGCCAGCGCCGAGGCCTATCGCCCGCACACCACGCCCGGCGCCTACGTGCCGACCGTCGCGGTGGCGGTGCCGCAATGGTCGCAGCGCAAGCCTTGGTTGATGGTCAGTGCGTCGCAGTTCCGCCCCGGCCCGCCGCCGGCGCTGGGCAGCGAGCAATGGGCGCGCGACTTCAACGAGGTCAAGGATCTCGGCGGCAAGACCAGCGAGCGCCGCAGCGCCGAGCAGACCGAGGCCGCGCGCTTCTGGGAGTACTCGCTGCCGTCGATCTACGACGGCGTCGTGCGCTCGGTGGCATTGCAGCCGCAGCGCGACCTGGCGCGCAACGCGCGCTTGTACGCCGCGGTGGCGCAGGCGATGGACGACGCGATGATCAGCGTCTTCGACGCCAAGTACCACTACAACTTCTGGCGCCCGGTGACGGCGATCCGCAACGCCGACAGCGACGGCAACGAGGCCACGCAGCGCGAGGCTTCGTGGACGCCGCTGATCGCCAATCCGATGCACCCCGAGTACCCGAGCGGCCACAGCATCCTCGCCGCCGCCGTGGCCAAGGTGATCGAAGCCGATGCCAGGGGTTCAGCGCTGCCTGTGCTGTCCACCAGCAGCCCCTCGGCCAAGGGCGCGACGCGGCGCTGGGCGCGGCCCGACGACTTCGTGCAGGAGGTGTCCGATGCACGCGTGCATGCCGGCATCCACTTCCGCTCGGCCACCACGGCGGCCGAGGCGATGGGGCGGCGCATCGGCGCGCTGGCCGCCGAGCGCGTGCTCGACCCGGCACCCTGACGGACGTTCGAAGCGGGCGTGGAACCATCGCGGCCTGTGCTGCGTGTCGGGCCGGTACAGTCCGATAGACATGGCCTCCACGCTCGCCGATTTCGATTTCACGCTGCCGCCCGATCTGATCGCGCAGCACCCGGCTGCCGAGCGCAGCGCCGCACGCCTGCTCGATGGCCGCGGCGCGGCGCCGGTCGACCGTGTGTTCCGCGAGCTGCCGTCGCTGCTCGATCCCGGGGACCTGCTGGTGTTCAACGACACGCGCGTCATCAAGGCGCGGCTGCATGGCCGCAAGGCCGACAGCGGCGGCGCCGTCGAAGCGTTGGTCGAGCGCGTGTTGCCCGGCAACGAGGTGCTGGCGCAGCTGCGCGCCAGCAAGTCGCCGCGCCCGGGCGCCGTGGTGCGTTTTGCCGAGGCCTTCGACGCCGAGGTGCTCGGCCGCGCCGGCGCCGACAACGCGCTGTACCATCTTCGCCTGCCCAGCGATCCCTTCGCGCTGCTCGAAGCCCATGGCCATGTGCCGCTGCCGCCGTACATCAGGCATGCCGACGATGCGCAGGACGAGCGTCGCTACCAGACCGTGTTCGCTGCCAAGCCGGGGGCGGTGGCGGCGCCGACGGCGGCGTTGCATTTCGACGAAGAGGTGCTGAAGGCGCTGGCCGCACGCGACATACAAACCACGCAGATCACGCTGCATGTCGGTGCCGGCACCTTCCAGCCGGTGCGTACCGAGCGCATCGAAGACCACCGCATGCACAGCGAGTGGTTCGATGTCGGCGCGGCCTGCGTGGCTGCGGTCCAGGCGGCGCGCGAGCGCGGCGGTCGCGTCGTCGCGGTCGGCACGACCAGCGTGCGCGCGCTCGAATCGGCGGCGCGCGCACACGCAGGCCAATTGCAGCCGCTGCGCGGCGAGACCGACATCTTCATCACCCCGGGCTTCGAGTTTCGCGTCGTCGATGCGCTCGTCACCAACTTCCACCTGCCCAGGAGCACGCTGCTGATGCTGGTCGCGGCCTTTGCGGGGCATGAGCAGGTGAAAGCGCTGTATCGCCATGCGATCGAAGCGCGCTACCGATTCTTCAGCTACGGCGACGCGATGCTGCTGACGCGCCAGCGGCCTGTCGACCGGTAGTCCGTCACGGGCGGCGGCGCCATCGCACCGCGGTCACAAAAAAGGCGGCCCGTTGCATGCTGATTGCGCACGCTCGATTGCGCCTTGAACCTATCGTCACGGGCAAGAGATTGCCCCGATGCGCGCACGCTGCCACCCACACCTCAGCCTCGGCGTTGCCGTCGTGTTCGCGCTCGGCCTGCCAGGCCCGGCCTGTGCACGGGTCGACGAGGTCGATGGGTCTGCACTGCGCGCTCGCCTCGATGACTCACAGACCTTCGGCGAGCGCGATGCCTTCGGCAACGTGCAGTGGCAACGCGAGGACAAGTCCTGGCGCTGGTTCGCGCGCGTCTCGCTCGGCGAGGCGGCGCCAGCGCGGACGTTGAACGGCGAGGCGCGCTGGCTCTTCAGCGGCTGGCGGGGCCATGCGTTGGCCGTCGGGGCGCTCGGCCAGCGCCGTCTGCCGGCGCCGGGCGAGCCGTCGGTCGCCGGTATGCCGGCCGATCAACGCCTGGGCGCGTATATGAACGACGAGTGGCAGCTCCTGCCCAGCTGGCGCCTCGTGCTCGGCGCGCGCGCAGACCGCGCTGCCAGTGGCGAGCAGGCCCTGGCGCCGCGCGCCGCGCTGTTGTGGCAGGCCTGGCCGGAGCTGAATGTGAAGCTGCTCGACGGTGTGGCCTACCGCGAACCGAATGCATCGCTGTCGCCGCTGCGCGAGCTGGCGCCGCAGATCGATCCGACGCTCGGCAGCGAACGCTTGCGCGCCAGCGAACTGGCGCTGGACTGGCAGGCGCTGGCCAACCTGCGCCTGGCCGCTTCGATGTACCGCAACGATGCGGCCAAGCCGAGCGATGCCGTGGTCATGGGTTCGACGCACGGCCTGCTGCAGTTCCGCAACCTGGGCCGCGCCCATGGCAACGGCATCGAACTCGGCGGCGAGTACGCGGCCGATGCGGGCTGGCAGCTGCGGGCCAGTTGGGCGGCCTCGCTGGCCGGCAACGATGACGCTGCATCGAACGAAGCGCCGCGATCCGTCGCCCAGCTGCAAGCGCACACGCCGCTGCCCTGGCGCGGCGCGAACGCCAGCGTCGAGTGGTGGCGCATGGGCGAGCGGGTGGGCGCCCCGAGTGGTGGCGCGCCCGATGCGCTGTCGCTGCTCAACGCGACGATGGTCTGGTCGCCCAGGGGTTCGCCGTGGAATTTCTCGGCCAGCGCCTACAACCTCACCAACCGCACGCTGGCCGAATCCGACAGCGCCGATTCGCTGCACGGCCTGCTGATGGGCGAAGGCCGTCGCCTGCAGTTGCAGCTTGCCCGGGCGTTTTAGGCGAGAGTGGCAGCGACAATCGCTGCCGATGCTGAAGTTTGAACTGCTCGCAACGGCGGGCCTCGCCCGCCGCGGCCGCATGACGCTGAACCACGGCGTGGTCGACACGCCCGTCTTCATGCCGGTCGGCACCTACGGCACCGTCAAGGGCACGCTGCCGCGCGACCTCGAAGCCATGGGCGCGCAGATCATCCTCGGCAATACCTTCCACCTCTGGCTGCGCCCGGGCGTCGAGGTGCTGAACCTGTTCGGCGGGCTGCACCGCTTCGAAGGTTGGCGCCGACCGATCCTCACCGACAGCGGCGGTTTCCAGGTCTGGTCGCTCGGCGAGATGAGAAAGATCAGCGAACAGGGCGTGCGCTTCGCCTCGCCCGTCAATGGCGACAAGCTCTTTCTGACGCCCGAGGTCAGCATGCAGGTGCAGACGGCGCTCGACAGCGACATCGTCATGCAGTTCGACGAATGCACGCCTTATGAGACCCAGGGCCAGCTGACCACCGAGCGCCAGGCCCGCGAGTCGATGGAGCTTTCGCTGCGCTGGGCAGCGCGCTGCCGAACCGAATTCGCGCGCCTGGACAACCCGAACGCGCTGTTCGGCATCGTCCAGGGCGGCATGTTCGAGTCGCTGCGCGAAGCCTCGCTCGAGGCGCTGGTGGCCATGGACCTGCCCGGCTACGCAGTCGGCGGCGTCTCCGTCGGCGAGCCCAAGGAGGAGATGCTGCGCATCCTTGGCCACACGCCACACCGCCTGCCGGCCGACAAGCCGCGCTACCTGATGGGCGTCGGCACGCCGGAAGACCTGGTCGAGGGCGTGGCGCAAGGCGTGGACATGTTCGACTGCGTGATGCCGACCCGCAATGCGCGCAACGGTCATCTGTTCACCCGCTTCGGCGACTTGCGCATCCGCAACGCGAAGAACAGAGGCGACCAACGGCCGATCGACGAGACCTGCACGTGTTATGCCTGCGCAAACTTCAGTCGCGCCTACCTGCACCACCTCGACCGCTGCGGCGAAATGCTGGGCCCGATGCTGGCCACGATCCACAACCTGCACTACTACCTGAACCTGATGAGCGAGGTGCGCGCGGCGCTCGACCAGGGCCGCTTTGACGTCTTCGTGGCACAGTTCAAGGCCGATCGGGCGCGTAGTGCCTGAAGGCAGACCCAAGCGGAGGCACCGCAATCGATGAGCACCGACAATTCCAATCGCTATGCGCCGCCCACCGCCGACGTGACGCCATCGGCGCCCGAGGCCAACGAGTTCGCACCCGCCGGGCGTTGGCGTCGCCTGTTCAATCTGGCGCTGGACTATGTGGCTTTCATCGTCCTGTCGTTTCTGGTGGGCGCCCTATTGGGCATTGCCGGCGGCGGCCGCATCCTGCTTGACGCGGGCAAGCTCGGCGAGATGGTGTTCGGCGCGCTCGTCGTCGTGAGTTACTACATCGCCACCGAAGCTGTCTTTGGCCGCTCGCTCGGCAAGATGGTGACGCGCACCTATGTGGTCAGTGAAAGCGGCGCGCGGCCAAGCTTCGGCCAGATCGTCAAGCGCAGCCTGATTCGGCTGGTGCCCTTCGAGTTCCTCAGCGTCTTTCGCAAAAACTCGCTGATGTGGCACGACGCGGGCAGCGGCACGCGCGTGGTCGTACGGCGCACGTCCCGCTGAACGCGCCGCACGGCTCACGCCTGCCCATCCGATGATGCGCTGGCTGCGACGCGCCTTCGAAGCGCTGCTGGCGCTGCTGATCCTCTTCGAGGAATGGGGCTGGGAGCCGGCGAAGCGGGCGATGGCCCGGGTCATGCGCTGGCCGCCGCTGGCCTGGGTCGAGCGCGGCATCGCCCGGCTGCCGCCCTACGCCGCCCTGGCCGTGTTCGCCGTGCCGACGCTGCTGCTGTTGCCGGTGAAGCTCGCCGCGCTGTGGCTGATCGGCCATGGCAAGGCGTCGCTGGGCCTGGCGGTCATCGCGGCGGCCAAGGTTGCCGGCACGGCGCTGCTGGCCCGTTTGTTCCAGCTGACGCAACCGGCGCTGATGAGGCTGGGCTGGTTTGCGCGCTGGTTTGGCCGCTGGACGCTGTGGAAGGAGGCGCTGTTCACGCGCATTCGCGCGTCCTGGGCGTGGCGTGTCAGCCGTGTCATCAAGAAGCGGGCGCTGCAGCGTTGGCGGCGCCTCACCAGAACTGCCAGTTCGCCGTCGTGACCACCCACAGGCCGAGCGCGCCGTTGGTGACGGCGTGGGCGATCACCGGCACCCACAGCCTGCCGGTCTTGACGTAGAGCAGCGCATAGACCAGCCCGGCGATCGCCGCGGCCAGCCACAGGGTGTGGGCGAGCGTGAAGACGAAGGTCGACAGCACGATGGCGCGCATGCCGACGCGGCCCGGCGGCACGCCCTGAAATACTGGCTGTTCGATCCAGCGCATCAGGAACGAGCGCCAGAACAATTCTTCGATCAGCGGCACGAGCAGCATCGCGCCGAGCCAACGCACCGCCACCAGTGGCCAGTCGATGGCGCCGGCGGCTGTCAGCGGCTTGAATGGCGCACTGGGCGTGCCGATGGTCATCCAGGGCGCGTCGAGCTGGATCCAGAGCACGAAGACCAGCAGCCCCGCCGCCACGGCCATCAACCCCTGGCGTGCATCGGGCAGCGTCTGCCGCGCCAGCTCGCCGTACTCGCGCCAGAACAGGGCCAGCAAGGCGCCGGTGCCGACCACCGACAGGCCGTAGAGCCACTGCGGATCGAAACCCCAGGCGCCGTCGGCCGGCGCCAGGCTGCGCGCGATCAACAGCGCCATGAACAGCGCAAAGGGCGCGATGCGCACGAGCGCGGGGCGGCTGGGTAGTCTCATGGCGTCCGGTCTGTCGCAAGCCGCCACCCTAACGCAGACGGCTCGGTCAGAAGTCGTAGACGTGCTCGACTTGCACCTGGGCGCGCTGCCAGCGGCGCAATTGCGCGGCCAACTCGGGCACCGGCAGCGCGATCACGCGCCGCTCCCAGCCGCGTTGGGTGAGGATCGGCTGCACGAAGATCTGGCGCAGCGGCGCCGTCGGTGGTGCACTGTCCGTGCGCTCGATGACGCTGGCGACGATGACGCCGCGGTTGCCGGCGATCTCTCGGAACGTCAGCCCCTGCGCGGCCAGCGCCTGTGCGTAGGCCAGGAAGGCGCGGTAGCGCGGCACGGTCACCAACACGGCTTGGCCGTCAGCACCAGCGCCGCCGTCGAGGCGGCGCAGCTCGGGCAGGGCCGTGGCCAGCGCTGCCGGCGCGCGGTCGAGCACCACCGCCGTCACCGGCTTGGCGGCCTCGTAAACTGATTGCGTGCCGAGCTTGATCAGCCAGGCATAGCCGGCCTTGACCAGGTACTCGGTGCTGAGTGCAAAGCGGCGCTCCCATTTGCGCAGCAGGTTGGCGCCGAACATCGGCGTGGGGCCCCACAGCTCGCGCAACGGCGCGATGAAATCGAACAGGTACCAGGGGTCGACGCGGATGAAATCGACATAAGCCTGGGCCACACGCGCGGCCAGCAGGTCTTCCGCGGTCGGCGTGCCGTCGCTGCTGGCTTCGGCCAGGCGGCCGACGGTGGATTCATAGGCCGCGCGCAGACCGTACTCGACCGTGGTGCTGCTGCCGATCACCGACACCATGACGTGGTAGCCGCCGTTGAACGGGTAGTCCTTGGTTTGCCGCGTCACCGCGCGGTAGCCGTGCCAGAACTGGGCGACATGGCCGCCCCAGGGGAACTGGCTCGGCGGCCGGCGCAGGCTCAAGTAACTCGCCAGCTCAGCCGGGCTGTGGACCAGGTACCACTCGGGGAAGGTGAGAAAGGTCTGCTCTTCGCCGCGACGGTGCTCGGCTGGCGTGACGGGCGGCGCCGCGGTGACCGCCAGCGCTGTCAGCGCGGTGGCGCTCAACAGGCACGCGAACAGCAGCCGTTTCACGCACCTTCCTTGACGAAGGCCATCAGCAGGTTGGCGGAAGGATCGTGGCGCTGGGCCAGCCGCGGGCCGAGGTCGCGCAGGCCGACGCTGCCGAGCAGCTCGCTCCAATGGGCCGCCGGCGCGAAGTGCCGGCGCTCGCGCGCGTTGACCTCCCACGGCTCGCCCAGCCCGGCGTTGAAGACGGTGTGGGCCAGGGCGACGAGCGCGCGCATGCGCTCGCAACGCACATCGTGGTCGCGCAGGATGAACAGGCCGCCCGGGCGCAGCACGCGGGCGATCGACTGCACGAAGGCCAGGATGCGCTCCGGGGCGCAATGGTGCAGGCCGACATAGCAGCTCACCAGATCGAAACCGGCATCGGCCAGCGAGGCCGGCAGCGGATCGTGGTCGCCGATGTCGACGAACTCGCCCAGGCGGTGCAGGCGGCCACGCTCGACGATGTCCACCGGCGACATGGTCGGCGCCGTGCCGTGAGCGAATACCAGCCGGCCGGCGATCTTGACGTGCTTGCGCAGCACGCTGGCGTAGCGGCCGGTGGTGCCGATCTCGATGTAGCCATCGAGGCGCTTGCGATCGCCGAGCAATTGCAGCGTCTGGCCCAGCATCTCGGCTTTCTGTTTGGCCAGCGCCGGCAGCGCCAGGCGCAGATCGGCCATCAACGGCTTGATGCGCGGCAGTTCGCGCTGCAGGTGGCGGTAGATGTCCTCCTCGCTGGTGAAGCGCTCGCAGGCGGTCTTGATCAGAGTGTGGAAGCGGTCCTCGGGATAGAGGCGATAGACCGTCTGCAGGAAGCGGTAGAAGCCGTCGTGCAGCTCGACATCCTGGAACACGGCGTGAAAGTCGCTGCTCGGCACGGTGACCGGCGGCGCCGAGGCGACGGGCAACGTCGGCGCGTAGTAGCGGTCCCAGAGCACGTTGCGAAAGCGGAAGTGCGGATCGACGCTGGCTTTGAGCGCGAACAGTTCTTTCGCCCGCGGGTAGGCGGCGTGAAACTGCGCCGGCGTGCCATGCGGCTGGTAGGGCAGGTAGTAGGTGCCGCCGACCGAGATGGCGGCATCGATCAACTCGCGTGTCCACACGGCAACGCGGTTCTTGGCGTTGTCGCGCGTGCGCTGCTTGTAGTAGAGGACGAAAGCAAAGGTCTCGCCGCGCGCCCAGGCCAGCAGCGTGCCCGGGTCGGCATCGGCATGGCGCAGCGAAATGTTGACCGTGTTGACGCGGTGGCGCTGCAGGATTTCGGCCATCTTGGGCACGAACTCCTCGAAGCGCTCAACCGGGCAGAAGTACTCCTGCAGCACGTAGGTGGCGCGCTCGCGCGTCGACGGCTCGAGTTCGGCAACGTCGTAGCTGGCTTCGTAGTTGCGCCAGTGCACGATCTTGCGCCGGTAGATCAGCGGGTCGATCAGGTACTCGCGGCGCCATTTGCCGAGCGGCGTTTCGGTGACCGCCCAGACGAAATAGCGGTGCAGCGGGTAGGCCGCATCGCTCTCGTGCAGCCGCCACGGTTCGGTCGGCGCGCGATCGGTCTCGACCCAGGTCACCGAGCGCACGCGCGTGAACTCGGGCGGGTAGAGATCGGCGTTGTGGAACACGGCCGTCTTGTTGCCGCGAATGCGGTCCCGGAAATGCTGCAGGTAGTCGACCGCGCTCATCTTCGCGTTCAGGCGCTGCACGCGGTGGTTGTCGGCCAGGTCGAGCTCGGCCTCGGTGATCACGCCGACACTGCCGTAGCCGCCGATGGCGGCGAAGAACAGTTCGCTGTTCTGTTCTCGCGAGGCATCGACGACGCTGGCATCGGCCAGCACCAGCTTGATCGCGCGCACCGACAGGATCACCGGCCCAAGGCCCATGTAGCGGCCATGGCAGTTGACGCTGAGCGCGCCGCCGACGGTGAAGTTGGCGTAGGTCTGCATGATCTTCACCGACAGGCCATGCGGGTCGATGAAGCGCTGGATGTCGCGCCAGCGCGTGCCGGCCTGCACGCGGATGGTCTTGTCCGAGGGCGAGAAGCCCAGCACCTGGTTCATCTGGCGCATGTCCAGGTGCAGGCTCATCGGGCTGGCGACCTGGCCGCCCATGCTGTAGCGGCCGCCGCCGATCGATACCGGACCCTCGGAGCGGCGCAGGGCTTCGGCCACCTCGTCCGTGTTTTGGGGCGTCACGATCGCCCACACCGGCACGGGGTTGAGGCCGGTGATGTCGTTGACCAGATTCGGTGTTTGCGTCATGAAGACATTGAGTTTGCTTGTTGTCGAGGGTCGGGGCCCCAGGCATTGGTGTGTGCGTTGCCGCGGCGCAGCGCCAGCTCCCAGGCCAGCCACAGCGCGCCGGCCACCGGCACCACGACCGCCAGCAGCCACCAGCCGCTGCGGCCGCGGTCGTGCAGTCGTGCTGTCGCGACGGCAGGCCGATGGCCGCCAGCGCGAGCGCGGCCCAGCCGACGGCCGCCGGCGGCAGCCGTTCGATGGCCAACCACTCGCGCGTCGCGAAAAAAACGATCCAGATGGCCGTCGTCGCCCACCAGAATGTGCGCCGACGCAGCCGCGGCAGCTGCATGAAAAACTCCCGTTGAAGGGGCGTCGCTCAGGCGTTCAGCAAGCCGGCGACGCGCAGCTGTAGTTTCTCCGGGGTCACGGCCGTCGCGGCCTCGGGCAGGCCTGCAACCAGGCCCACACGCGTGAAGAAGCCACGCCGAAACGGCTGCGTCATCGCCTTGCCGCCGCCGACGCGCGAGAAGAACGAACCCCACAGGTTGTTCAGCGCCAACGGCACCACCGGCACCGGGTGCGTCTCGAGGATCTTCATGATGCCGCCCTTGAAGGGCTGCAGCGTGCCGTCGCGCGTGATGCGCGCCTTCGGGGAAGATGCACAGCAGCTCGCCGTCGTCGAGCACGCGGCGCGCTTCGGCGAAGGCCTTGTCGTAGGTCGCCGGGTCCTCTTTCTGCGGCGCGATCGGGATCGCCTTGGCCGAGCCGGAACATCGCACCCAGCACCGGGATGCGGAAGATCCGGTGGTCCATGATGAAGCGGATCGGCCGCGGGCTGGCCGCCATCAGCAGCACCGCATCGACGAAGCTGACGTGGTTGCAGACCAGGATCGCCGCGCCTTCGGCTCGGAATGTGCTCGTCGCCCTCGACCTTGAAGCGATAGACGAGGCGCGTCAGCACCCAGGCGACGAAGCGCAGCAGGTACTCGGGCACCAGCAGGAAGATGTAGATGGCGACCACCGCGTTGAGCGATGCCGACGACGAGGAAGACCTGCGGCATCGCTGAAGCCGGCCTTGAGCAGCAGCGCCGGCGATGACCGCGCTGGCGATCATGAACAGCGCGTTCAGGATGTTGTTGGCGGCGATGATGCGCGCGCGGTGCGTCGGCTGCGCTGCGCAGCTGGATCAGCGCGTACATCGGCACGCTGTAGAGGCCGGCGAACAGCGACAGCAGCGCCAGGTCGACCATCACGCGCCAGTGCGCCGGCCGTGCCGACGAATTGCGCCAAGCGTCAGCGCGGCCGCCGGCGGCAGGCCGCGCGACGCGAAGTACAGGTCGATCGAGAACACGTCATGCCGATCGCGCCGAGCGGCACCAGGCCGATCTCGACATGGCGGCGCGACAGCATCTCGCACAGCAGCGAGCCGATGCCGATGCCGACCGAGAACACCACCAGCAGCAGCGACGCCACCTGCTCGTCGCCATGCAGCACGTCGCTTGCGAAGGCCGGGAACTGGGACAGGAACACCGCGCCGAAGAACCACATCCAGGAGATGCCGAGCAGCGAGCGGAAGACGACGACGGTTGCCGTGCGCGAGCTTCAGGTTGCGCCAGGTCTCGGTGATCGGGTTCCAGTTGATCGCGCAGCGCCGGGTCGGTGGCCGGCGACACCGGCACGCATTGCGCCATCGCGCGCCCGGCACAGCGCCAGCGCCATGCAGGCCCAGCGCCACATAGTGCGCGCCGACCGCGGGCACCGCGATCAGCAGGCCGCCGGCGACGTTGCCGAGCAGGATGGCGACGAAGGTGCCCATCTCGACCATGCCGTTGCCGCCGGTCAGCTCGCGCTCGCTCAGGTGCTGCGGCAGGTAGGCGAACTTCACCGGGCCGAACAGCGTCGAGTGCAGGCCCATCAGGAACACGCAGGCCAGCAGCACCGGCACGTTCTGCAGCGTAGAAGCCCCAGGCGGCGAGCACCATGATGCCGATCTCGAGCGTCTTGACGAAGCGGATCAGCCGCGTCTTGTCGTACTTGTCGGCGAGCTGGCCCGCGGTGGCCGAGAACAGCAGGAAGGGCAGGATGAACAGCGCACCGATCACCAGCCCGGCCAGCGCCGGCGGCAGCCACGACTACGCTGCAGCTGGTAGGTCACCAGCACCGTGAAGGCGAACTTGAACAGGTTGTCGTTGGCCGCGCCGAGGAACTGCGTCCAGAAGAACGGCGCGAAGCGGCGCTGGCCGAGCAGCGCGAACTGGCTGCTGGGCGGCGGTGTCGGTGTTGTCGGTCACGGCGTGACTGTTCTCCCTGTTTGTATTCTCAGCGAACGATCACCGGCGCCGCTGGCCCAGTCCGCTGCGCTGCAAGCCACATGAACACCGAGTCGACCGTCACGGTTTCGATGCGATCGGAGAAGCGCTTTGCGTTCGGGTGGTCGTCGAAGTCGATGTTGGCGCGTGTCAAGCGACGCGCCCAGGCGTGTCAGTGGATCGATGCGCAGCGTGGTCGGTTCGTAGCCGCGCAGTTGCAGCCAGGCCTGGGCGCGCCGCGCGGTTCGTGGCGCCGCGCATCCATGGCGCCGGCCAGCGTCTCGAGTGCCCATTGGTTGCTCTGCTGGTAGCGCGCGCCCAGGGGTAGGCCACCATGCTGTAGTGCGGCTCGTGCAGTCATCGATGCGCGTGTTGTCGCGCAGCAGCGGCAGCAGTTTCGACTGCACGTCGGGCGCGAGCTCGACGAAGGCGGCTTCGTAGCGCTGCGGCTCGTCGAGAAAGAACTCGCCCAGGCCCTGGCGGTAGAGCGATGCGCATGGCGGTGTTGCATTGGTTGAACTTGTGCACGACGCGCCAATACGAACTCGGACCGTCGCCGTCGCGATAGGCCAAGCCGAGGTGCGACCAGGCAGGCCGTACTTCGACAGGTCCTGTCCGGCGCGGGCGAGCACCACGACCTGCGCGCCGGTGGCGTCGAGCCGCTCGCGCAGTGTGGGCGGCCAGCGTCATGCCGCGCACGAACGCATCGGTTTGCGCAGCGCGTGTTTCACAGGGTTGGCCGGCATGGGCGAAAGGGGCGGCCGCCATGGCATGCACGACCAGCACCACAGTCACGATCAGGCGATGAAGGGTTTTCATCGCGTGATGCGCTCGTTGTGCAGCAGCGCCCGGCCCAACTCGTTGGGAATGAAGGCGATGGCCTGGCCCGCGGCGCTGAGCACGACGCCGGAGGCCAGCGCGGTGACCATCACCGCGCCGCCCACCGACAACGCGGCGCCTTGCGCCACATGGCCGGAGAAGTGCAGCGTGGCGCGTGCGCCATCGGACGCGCGCTCGAGCAGCCACACCGTGCCGGTGGCCGAGGCCTCGATGCTCACCACCGTGAGCACCGCGCCGGCGCCGAGGATCATCGACGGCGCGGCAACCGACACCGCGATCGGCAGCATCGACAGTGAGGCGCTGGCCTCCGAAGCGTCGGCGTGGGCGCGGGCGCTGGACACCAACGCAGCGCTGAGCGCCGCGGCAATCAAGGTGGAACGAAACTGGGTCATGAGCGTTCCTCAAGCGTTGTCTTGGACAGATTCGTCGGCGCGGCCGAAACGGGCTTCGAGCAGATCGGCCTCATGCGCATCGCGCAGCGTCTTGGCCAGCGTGAACACCGACGAGATCAGGAACAACCAGCAACGCCGAGGTAGGCCTTGTAGGTCGGGTTGATGTCCATGCGCCACAGGCCCCAGCCGGTGAGCGCCATCGCCAGACCGAAGCCGGCCCAGACCACGCTGCCCCACAGCGGCGTGTCGACCTTGCGCTGCTGGTTGTCGCGGACGTACTTGGACAACGCAAACGCGGTCGACAGACAGAACCCATAGCCCATGACCATGAAGGCGCGGTCGATGTCCTGGCCCGGCAGCCAGGCCAGGCCGATCGCGCACAGCGTGGCCGCCAGGCCGAACGAAGTCCACACCTGCAGGCGCCAGGCCGGCGTATCGCGGCGGATCGTCAACGCGGCGTTCGGGTGATGGCGGTTGTTGGTACTCATGGCGTTATGGGTGCGCTGGTGAGCGCTTTGTTGAACACAGCGTCATGGTCAGCGCCGCAGCGCGGCCTGTCCATCGATGTCGGCGCAGTGGCCGGCACCGCCGCCGCCGGTATCAGCGGGCGATTCCCTCTTTGGGGGGTGTCGGCGCTGCCGTGAAGTGGCGGCGGGTGTCGAAGACGCTGGCCGACAGAGCGCGCGCGCCGATGCGCACGCTGCGCTTCAACACCAGGTCGAACAGCAACGGGTTGTGCTCGCGCACCTGCAGCAGCACCGGCACGGACTTGGCGTCGAGCAAGCCGGCGTCGGCCAGGCGCTGCGGCCGCGTCAGGATCGGGATGCCCGGCAGCGGATAGTCGGAGCCGTGCAGCAGCCGTGGGTGCCAATCGTCGCGCTCGACCAGCGTGCGTGCCGTGCCAATGCTGCGGTTGATCTGGAAGACCGCGGACACGTCGCCGAGCAGCAGCGACTCGTGCGCGCGCTCGTCCATCAGGCGCGCGAACAGATCGAACGCCGGCACGCGCGGCGCCGAGGGTTGGTCGAGGTCGAGGGCGTGGCCGAGCGAGGCGCAATGCGCCATCACCACGCGCACGCCGGCTTCGAGCGGCAGGCGGGCCAGCAGCGGGTTGCCGAATTCATGGCGGCCGGCGCCGGGCACGGCCTGTTCTTCGCCGAAGTGAACGATCAGCGGCAATCGCGCCGCGGCCAGGCGGTCGTAGAACGGCCGGCAGCGTGCATCGCGCGGGTCGATGTTCATCGCGCTCGGCAGCCATTTGACGGCCAGCGCGCCGTCGGCGAGCGCCGAGTTCAAGCGGTCGAGGGCATCGGCCGCGTACGGATGGATCGAGGCCACGAAGCCGAAGCGCCCGGCGTGCGCTGACACGACCTCGCGAGCGTAGCGATCGGGCACGTGAAAGGTGGTCGACGCCGGCTGCGCGGCGCCGTCGTCGCCATGGGCGTGGTCGAAGGCGAACAGCAGCCAGCGCGCGCCGGCCGGGAAATCGGCGGTCAGCGAGACCAGGCGCTCGACATAGGCACGGTCGACCGAGGCGGCATCACCACTCACGCAGGCCGCGTTGAGGATGGCGTGCCGGCGCAGGACCTCGATCGGCCGCCACCATTGGCTCATGCTCGGGTGCACCGTGCAGCCCGAGCCGCTGTCGCCGGTGCCGAGCAGGTGGGCATGCACGTCCCACAGCGCATGAGGGTCGAGCCCATCGAACGCCGCGCGGACGAGGTCATGATGCGCCAGCGACTCGGGCAGAGCGCCGCGGCACGGGTTGTCGATGCCGGGCAGCGCCGCTTGCGCCTGCAGCGACGTGAACAGTCCGGCCACCGCAGCGGCGCCGCAACACAGCAGGTGGCGGCGGTTCAGAAAGTAGCGGGGGTCGGCGGGTGGTTGCATGGCGCCACGGTGCGAGTGGGGTGGAATCGCCATGCTGCGTCCGCACGGCCGACGGATCAAGGCAAAACGATCGCGTCGCCAAGCCATCACCCGTGCGGTACCGCCGCGCGATACCCTTGAGGCTGGAGGACCTTGCCGCATGTCATCGACCAAAGACCTGATCGTCGCCTTGAAGGCCGAGCTCAAGGCCGCCAACATCACCTACGCCGACCTGGCCGAACACCTGGAGATGGCCGAGTCGAGCATCAAGCGCATGTTCTCGCAAGCCGACATGCCGCTGTCGCGCATCGACGAGGTGCTGCGCGTGTTGCGCATGGACTTTGCCGACCTGGCGCGGCGCATTGCCGATGCGCAGCCGCTGCGCGGTGAGTTGGGGATCGAGCAGGAGCAGGCCGTGGTCGGCGACCCCAAACTGCTGTTGATGGCAATCTGCTGCATGTCGCAGTGGACCTTCGAGCAGATCGTCGGCACCTACACTTTTTCCGAAGCCGAAGCGGTGTCGTACCTGGCCAGGCTGGACCGCCTGGGCATCATCGAGCTGCGGCCGCTCAACCGCTACCGCCTGCTGCTGGCCAAGACCTTCCGCTGGCGCGCCAACGGGCCGGTGATGGACTACTTCCGCCATCATGTCGCGGCCGACTACTTCGACACCGGCTTCGACGGTGAAGGCGAGATGCTGATGCTGGTCCACGGCCAGATCGGCCGCAGCCTGGCGATGGCGTTCAACGAGCGCCTGCAGCGCGTGGCGCAGGATTTTGCGCAGCAGCACCTCGCCGATCAGAAACTCGCCGCCGACCAGAAACGGCCCTACACGCTGCTGATCGGCATGCGCTCATGGCTGTTCGAGGCCTTTCGGGATTTGCGGCGCGTGCCGGCGGCCTGATCAGCTGGCTTTCGTATCGAGCAGGAATGTGGCGCCGTCGAACTGGCCCAGCACGTTGACCAGAAACGGCAGCACCACGCGCAGTGTCTCGGCCAGGCCATGCGGCGGGTTGATGACGATCATCGAGCTGCCGGTCATGCCGAATCCTTTGTCTGCTGGTGCGGCGACCGTGAGCTTGGCATGCAGCGTGCCTTTGGGCGCTGCGGCCGCGGCGTTGAGCAACCGCCGTGGCAGCTCGCGCGACTCGACCACCGCGACTTGCGGCAGCCAGACCAGGATCACGCCGGTGGCGAACTTGGCGAGCGCCTCGCGCACTGCGCCGACGCTGCGCGCGTAGTCGGTCTTGATCTCGTAGGGCGGATCGATCAGCACCACGCCACGCCGTGACGGTGGCGGCAGCTCGTGCGGCAGCGCGGCAAAGCCATCGGCCATCACGACTTTCGAATTGCGGCGCGACGACAGGTAAGACCTCAGAATGCGTTCGTCGGTCGGGTGCAGCTCGTAGCAATGCAACGGGTCAGGGGGCCGCATCAGCATGTTGGCAAATGCCGGCGAGCCGGGATACTGCGTCAAGGTGTCGCCGCCGCCGTTGAATTCACGGACCAGCGCGACGTAATGCGCCAGCGCCGCGGGCAGATCGGCACGGCCCCACAGGCGCGCGATGCCGCTGTCGCTCTCATGCGTCTTCTGCGCATAGCGGCCTTCGAGCGAGTAGCCGCCGGCGCCGGCATGGGTGTCGATCAGCGTGAACGGCTTTGCCTTTTCGGCCAGGTGTTGCAGTACCTGGCACAGCACCAGGTGTTTGAGCACATCGGCATGGTTGCCGGCGTGGAAAGCGTGGCGGTAGGCGAGCATCAGTTGAGCAGTTTCGCCGCGCGCAGGGTGGCGACGAGTCCCTCGGCGAAGACCCGGTAGCCGGCGGCATTGGCATGGATCTGGTCGGACTTGAGCTTGTCGTCGCCGAGCACCCGCGCCCAGCCGCCGGCATGCAGCGGCAGCGTCAGCTCCGTGGCCAGCGTTGCGTACAGGGGATGGTCCGACAACCCGGCGCCGAGCGCGGCGCCGATCGACGGCTGCGGCACCGCCACCAGCAGCACTTGCGCACCGGCCTGGCGAGACAGCGCCACCATCTGCCGGATGGCCTGGGATGTCGACGCCGGCGCGATCCGGCGCAAGAAGTCATTGCCGCCGACGCTGACGATGACGAGCGCCGGCGGGTGTTCGGACAGCAGCGCCGGCAGGCGGGCCAGCGCCATCTCGGCTGTGTCGCCCGGCACGCCGCCGTTGACCACCGTCCAGCCGCTCAACGCCGCGAGCTGCGCCGGGTAGGCCGCGGCCGGGTCGGCGCCGCTGCCGTGGGTGATCGAATCGCCGAGCGCCAGCACGGTGGCGCCGGCGGGCAGTGCAACGGCAGCTGTCGCCTGGGTCTTGCGTCCGCAGGCTGCAACCAATGCCGCCAACGCGGCTCCAAGCCAGAGGCGTCGCGACAGCGGCCGTGCGATCGCAGGCAAGGGATTCATCGCGGCATTGTCGTCGGCGTTCGTTCGTGTGTTGCATCAACCCATACGCAACACGCATGACCCCCGGCACTGCGGTGGTTACGGCGTGGTTACCGCGAGCCCACAATGAGCGTTCGCGGTATGGGGCGAGTCCCGCAGCGGCGCTGCAATGCGGGCGCTGAGGGATTCGCCCCATCCCGTCTTCACCATGACTCCTGGAGTGTCCCCATGAACCATCCCGAGCTGGAAGGGCTGCGTTTGAATGTGCCCGCCACCGTGCGCCACTCACGCCTGACCGAATGGGTGGCGCAAATCGCCGCGCTGACCGAAGCCAAGGACGTCTATTGGTGCGACGGCAGTGCCGCGGAATATGACCGCCTGTGCCAGCAACTGGTGGACGCCGGCACGATGCGCCGCCTGAACCCGGCGCTGCGCCCGAACAGCTTCCTGGCCTGCAGCGACCCGGGCGATGTGGCGCGTGTCGAAGACCGCACCTTCATTTGCAGCGCGAAGAAAGAAGATGCCGGCCCGACCAACCATTGGATGGACCCGCAGGAGATGCGCAATATCCTCCAGCACGGTTTTTCGAATGGCACGCCGGGGCTGTTCAAGGGCGCGATGCGTGGCCGCACGATGTACGTCGTGCCGTTCTCGATGGGGCCGCTCGGCTCGCCGATCGCGCACATCGGCGTCGAGTTGTCGGATTCGCCGTATGTCGCGGTCAACATGCGCATGATGACCCGCATGGGCCGCCAGGTGCTCGAGGTGCTCGGCGACGACGGCGAGTTCGTGCCCTGCGTGCACAGCGTCGGTGCCCCGCTCAAGGACGGCCAGAAAGACGTCGCCTGGCCCTGCAACGCCACCAAGTACATCGTCCATTACCCGGAGACGCGAGAGATCTGGAGCTACGGCTCGGGCTACGGCGGCAATGCGCTGCTCGGCAAGAAGTGCTTCGCACTGCGCATTGCGTCCACCATGGGCCGCGACCAGGGCTGGCTGGCCGAGCACATGCTGGTTCTCGGCGTCACCGACCCGAAGGGCGTCAAGCGCCATGTCGCCGCGGCGTTCCCGAGCGCCTGCGGCAAGACCAATTTCGCGATGCTGGTGCCGCCGCCGGCCTTCGAGGGCTGGAAGGTGACGACCATCGGCGACGACATCGCCTGGATCAAGCCCGGCAAGGACGGCCGCCTGTACGCGATCAACCCCGAGGCGGGCTACTTCGGCGTCGCCCCGGGCACCAACGAAAAGACCAATCCGAATTGCATGGCCTCGCTGAAGCGCGACGTCATCTTCACCAATGTCGCCCTCACCGACGACGGCGATGTCTGGTGGGAGGGCATGACCGACACGCCGCCGGCGCACCTGATCGATTGGCAAGGCAAGGACTGGACGCCGGCCATCGCCAAACAGACCGGCGTCAACGGCAAGCCGCGGCCGGCCGCGCACCCGAATGCGCGCTTCACCGTCGCCGCCACCAACAACCCGGTGCTCGATGCGGAGTGGGACAACCCGGCCGGCGTGCCGATCGACGCCTTCATCTTCGGCGGCCGCCGCTCGACCACGGTGCCGCTGGTCACCGAAGCCCGCAACTGGGACGAGGGCGTGTACATGGCCGCGACCATGGGCAGCGAGACCACGGCGGCGATGGCGGGTGGCAACGGCGCCGTGCGGCGCGATCCGTTTGCGATGTTGCCCTTCTGCGGCTACCACATGAGCGACTATTTCGCGCACTGGGTCGCGCTCGGCAAGAAACTCGCCGACAGCGGCGCCACGCTGCCCAAGATCTACTGCGTCAACTGGTTCCGCAAGGGCGCCGACGGCAAGTTCGTCTGGCCCGGCTATGGCGAGAACATGCGAGTGCTGGCGTGGATGCTCGAACGCGTCGGCGGCGCCGGCAGTGGCCAGGAACATGCGTTCGGCATCAGCCCGCGCTATGAAGATTTGCGCTGGCAGGGCCTGGACTTCACGCCCGAGCAGTTCGACAGCGTGATCGGCATCGACCCGAACGCGTGGCGCGAAGAGATGGCCTTGCACGGTGAGCTGTTCAAGCTGCTGGCGCGCCACCTGCCCGAAGAGATGCGCGCCACCAAGGCGCGAATCGAATCGAGACTGTGATTGTGCTGCGGCGCGCTGACTGAGGTTCGCCCAAGGCGAAGCCGCTCCGGGGGTGGTCGTGTGTCACGAGACAATCGCGCCCGATGAAGCAAGACCTCAACGACGCCGAGCTCGACGAACTCGCCGAGCTGCTCAACGCCACGCCCGAGCCGCTGCAGCCGCTGGATGTGCTGATGCTCGACGGCTACCTGGCCGGCATGCTCGTGCAGCCGCGCGTCGTGCCGATCGACGAGTGGCTGCCGCCGGTCTTTGACGTCGAGCGCCGCGCGCTGCCCGAGGCCACCGATGCGGCGTGGCTGGCGCGCTGCAAGAGCCTGATCGAGCGCCGACGCGACGCGCTCAATGCCGGCATCAGCGAGGACGGCTTCTTCGACCCGGTGATCGTCGATGTCGATCAATTGCCGCCCGTCAGCGAGTACGAGCCGGCGCAGCTGCCGGTATCACGGGCGCTGATGCCGTGGGCGGCGGGCTTTCAGTGGGCGCAGGCCTGTTTTCCGGACCTCGAAGACACCGCGGACGACGCCGTCGGCGCGGCGCTGTCGCGCATCTACCGCCACCTGCCGGCGCAAAGCGCCGACGACAAGGAACTGGTGGCGACGCTCGACCGCGAACAGCCGCTGAAGGACCTGGACGCCGGTCTCGAAGACGTCGTCAACGCCACCGTCGAGCTGTGGGACCTGACTGCCACGCAGCGCTTTGCAGTGGCCACGATCAAACGTGAGACACCGAAAGTCGGCCGCAACGATCCGTGTCCCTGCGGCAGCGGCAAGAAGTACAAGACCTGTCATGGCAAGTAGTCCGCGGTGAAGATCCAGCTGCTGTCCGACCTCCACCTCGAAAGCGAGGTCTTCGACCCCATGCCGCATCCGCAAGCCGACGTGCTCGTGCTGGCGGGCGATATCGACAGCACATGGCGCAGGCTCGATCGGTTCGCAAACTGGCCGGTGCCGGCATTGTTCGTCGCCGGCAATCACGAGTTCGATGGTCGCGAAATCGACGACGCCTGGCCGGCGTTGCGTGAGCGCTGCGCGCAGTTGGGGCTGACCTTGCTCGAACGCGAGTCGCGGCTGCTCAACGCCGCGGATGGCCGGCGCATCCGTTTTGTCGGCACGGTGCGCTGGTGCGATTTCAATGTCTTCGGCCCGGCCCGATTGGAGTCGGCGCTGCGCGCCGGCAGCTATTTCCAGCGCGTCATGGGTGCCACCAAGGCGGGCGCGCTGTTCGATGCGCCGGCCGTACGTCAGGAAGCGCTGGATTGCCGCGCCTGGCTGGCCAGCGCCCTGGCCGAAGACGCCCAGGGCCGATGGGATGCTACGGTGGCCGTCACGCATTTCGCGCCGAGCTTGAAAAGCGCCGATCCCCGCTACGGCCACCAGAGTGGCACGGCGAGCTTCTGCAATGCCGACGACGATTTGCTGCCCGGCGCCGCACTGTGGCTGCATGGCCACCTGCACTGCCGGCATGACTACCGTGTGATGCACGCCGATGGCCGCGGCACGCGCGTGGTCAGCCAGGCGCGCGGCCTGGCTGACAAGGGCGAGACCGAAGGCTACGACGCAGCCAAGCTGATCGAGGTTTGATCTTGCGCAGCCTGTGCGGCCGACGCACTGCGACACTCGTTACACGACCTCGAAGGAGCTGGCGATGAAGATTCTGATCGCTGCCGATGGCAGCCCGTTCACCAAACGCATGCTCGCCTACCTGGCTGCGCATGACGAATGGATGGGCGCCCACCATGCCTACACCGTGTTGACCGTCGTGCCGCATGTGCCGGCGCGCGCAGCCAGCGTGCTGAGCAAGGACGTGCTGGCCAACTACTACAGCGACGAGGCAGACAAGGTCTTCAAGCCGATCCGCGCCTTCTTTGCCAAGCAGGGGCTGGCCGCCGAGTTCGTCGCCAAGAACGGATCCGCGCCAGACACCATCGCCGCCATCGCCGACAAGGGCAAGTACGACCTGCTCGTGCTCGGCTCGCATGGCCACAGCGCCTTGGGCAATCTGGTGCTGGGCTCGGTGGCCACCAAGGTGGTGGCGCTGTGCGGCGTGCCGGTGTTGATCGTGCGCTGAGGCAGTTGGCGAGGAGTCAACGCTTCCCCAGGCCGTCGAAGCAGGTCGTCAGCACGACCTCGATCACCTGCTCGTCACTCATCGTGCCACCGGCGCGCAAGAACGACAGCACGGGATCGCAGGCGCGCGCGTAAAGGGTGTACAGCACGGCCTCGGGCGGCAGCTTCGGGTCGATCTGGCCATCGGCCTGCGCGGCCGTGATCCAGGCGCCGAGGCGCTCGCTGACCATCATCACGCGGTCCAGGTAGCCGCGGTGCTGTGTCA
Source organism: uncultured beta proteobacterium (assembly GCA_963706685.1). Taxonomy (GTDB): domain Bacteria; phylum Pseudomonadota; class Gammaproteobacteria; order Burkholderiales; family Burkholderiaceae_C; genus CADEEN01. The sequence continues at coordinate 439,476 of CAVPMY010000004.1, read as the reverse complement.
GAGCCGTGCGCAGCGTCGAATTCTGCGACGGCAAGGACGGCATCTCGCCGGCCAGCGTCACCTGCATCGTCCAGCGCGCGACCGATTTCAGGTGCCCGATCGGCGTCGCCTCGCGCGCCGCCTCCTGCTCCAAGAACGCCAGTGCGCGGTCGAGCACACTGACCATGGCGGTGGCCGCGAGTTGTTCCTTCGACGCGAAGTGCTTGTACAGGCTGGCCTTGGCAATGCCGACGTCAGCCGCCACCTCATCGACGGTCATCGACTCATAGCCCTTTTCAGCGAGCAGCCGGTTCACGGAGGCGACGATGGCGTCCTCGCGAGCGCGCAGTACCCTTTCTCGAAACGAGGGTTTGCTCATGGCGCGGCAGTGTAGTCGCCGCAAGTGGCTTTATGGACGGCGGGGGGCGCGGTCGTACTTGCCAGTCGTTACATTACTGATAAGTATTAAACAGAACTAGTCAGTCTAAGCGTGCTCACAGAAGCTCCATTTCAGCGCCTCGTGCGCATTCAAAGGAGCTTGCCTGATGATCACTCTCAAATCTGTTGCTGCCGGTCTGGCCATCGCCGGCGCCGCTATGGCCGTTCAAGCCAAGGACATCGTCGACACTGCCGTTGCGGCAGGAAACTTCAAGACGCTGGCGACCGCACTGCAGGCGGCTGGCCTAGTCGATACCCTGAAGGGCCCGGGCCCGTTCACGGTGTTTGCACCCACTGACGAAGCCTTCGCCAAGGTGCCGAAGGACCAGCTCGACGCGCTGCTGAAAGACAAGGCGGCATTGACCAAGGTGCTGACCTATCACGTCGTCGCCGGCAAGGTCATGGCAAAGGACGTCAAGGCGGGCAAGGTCAAGACCGTCGAGGGTGGCGAGTTGACGGTCGCGACCGCGAGTGGCGTCATGGTCGATGGCGCCAAGGTCACCGCCACCGACATCGTCGCCAGCAATGGCGTGATTCACGTCATCGATAGCGTCGTCATGCCCAAGTAGTGGGCTGACGCTGCAGCGAAACGGCCGACCCCTCGGGTCGGCCGTTTGCGTTTTACTCGTCCTGCAACTCGCTGGGCACGAACTCGTCTGCGGCTTCCAGTTCGGCCAGGCTGCACTCCATGCCGAAGGCCGTGCCGAGGTCGGCGGCATCGAACGCCGTGTCGGGCTCGAATTCGTCAACCAGACGCTGCAGATGCGAAGGGGCCCGAGGGGGCATTCGAGTGGTCATGGCGCTCTCCCGTGTTGGATCTGAATGCGAAAGCGTTCGGCGTTTGTGTTCTTCTGCGATCCAGTGTGGTCCGGTTGAGCAGAGGGTGAACGGCAGAAATACACGCCAAAGCCCATGCTGTTGGGCGTTACACGCAATGGCGGGGGCGGTGTGTTGGCGCGGCGTCAGCGGCGTTTGCGCGGGCGCGACGGCGAAGCGGCAATAGTCGGCGCCTGCATGGCGTCGGCCAGCAACAGCGTGCAGCGCACCAAATCTTCCACGGCCTCGGCGGCCGACTGCGGCGGCTCGAGCTGCTCGATCAACGCTGCCAGATCGTCGGCGTCTTCGAGATCGGCGGGATCGAAATTGGCATACAGCGTTGCCAGCGGCTCCTGCGCGTCGGTGCCGGCCTGGGCCATCAATGCCGGAAAGCGTTCCAGCGCTGCGGCAAAGCCGGCAATCCACGGCAGCACCATCTCCGAGGGCAACGTGGCGACGCCGTCGGCGGCGGCTTCGAGTTCGAACACCCAGGGATCGAACCAGCGACGCCCGGCAATCGCCCGCTCCAGCTCGGCGTGGCGGCGGCGCACCAGCGCGTGCACCGCCGTCAGGTCCACACCAGCGGCTGCCGGCCGACCGTCATCGAAATCGTGCACCCAGCGCAGCCACTGGGCCTCGGGCACGGGCGTCGGCTGCAGCAGCACCCCCACCAGGAAGCCGTCCAGCGCACTGATGTCGGGCGGCGCCGGCAGTTCGTCGAGCAATCCTTCGAGGTCCTCTCGGTCGCGGTCACTGAGTGCTGTCAGATGGGCCGCAGGCTTGGAGCTCGCTGGCCTTGGGCTTTCAGGACGACGCATGCCGTGATTGTCGTTGTCGCGCTCAATGTCCCACGATCTTGGGATGGTCAAGCAGCGATCAGCTCACTACATTGGTCCGATGCGACGCTGACCGAGCGTTGCGCCCGTCCCAACGACGTCCTTTTGAGGACTTGCAACGCCCGTCCGGCAACGGTCGGGCGTTTTTTTGTGTCAACCTGGCCACGCCAACCGCCGCGGCCGTCTCGCGACTTCAGGTGCCGATCACGCCGCCGTCGCGCTTGCGGATCACCACCGTGGCCGAGCGTGGCCGCCCGCCGGGTTGGTAGTCGGGCCAGTTCGAATACTTGTTCGGTTCGGCCGGGTCGCTGCGGTCGCTCGGCGTTTCGCCCGGGTGCTGGATGTTGATGAACATCGTCCGTCCGTCGGGCGTGAAGGCGCAACCGGTGATCTCGCAGTTGGTCGGCCCGGTGAGAAAGCGCCGCGTCTGCCCGCTGCGCACGTCGCAGGCCAGCATCTGGTTGTTGCCGATGTTCTTCAACTCGCCCTTGTACATCTGCGTGGCGTGGGCATCGGTCTGGATCCACAGCACGCCGCGCGCGTCGAAGGTGACGCCGTCAGGGCAGGCATACAGGTCGCCCTTGATGTTGCCCTTGGCCTCGGCGCGCGCGTTGGCCGGGTCGCCGGCCAGCACGAGGTGGTTCCATTTGAACGTCGTCGCATCGAAGTCGCGGTCTTCCTGCCAGCGGATGATCTGGCCGAAAACGTTGTTGGCGCGCGGGTTGGCCGCATCGACGCCGGGGAAGTTGGGCTGGCCGCGATTGCTGTTGTTGGTCAGCGTGCAATAGACCCAGCCGTTGAGCGGATCGATCGTCAGCCACTCCGGGCGGTCCATCTTCGTCGCGCCGAGCAGGTCGCTGGCCTGGCGCGACTTGATCAGCACCTCGCCCTGGTCGGCAAAGCCGTTGGCCGCGGTCAGCGGACCCTGGCCATGCACCATCGCAATCCATTGCCCGCTGCCGTCGGCATCGAAGCGCGCCACGTGCAGCGTGCCATGGTCGAGCAGCGTCGCATTGGCCTTGGCGCCGCCGGGGGCGATCTTGTCGCGCGAGACGAACTTGTAGATGTACTCGAAGCGTGCATCCTCGCCCGAATACACCACGGCGCGGCCGTCCTTGGTCACCGCCACCCAGGCGCCTTCGTGTGCGGCGCGACCGAGCGCGCTGCGCTTGATGGGCGTGGCACTCGGATCGTAAGGATCGATCTCGACCACCCAGCCGAAGCGGTTGGGCTCGTTCGGGTGCTGCCGGGCATCGAAGCGCGGATCAGACTTCTCCCACTGATAGAACCCGTCCTTGCGCATGCCCCAGCGCTTGTGGTGCGCCGAGATGTCATCGCCGCCGCCGAAATAGAACATGAAGTTCTCTTCACCCGACAGGTAGGTGCCCCAGGGCGTCATGCTGGCAGCGCAGTTGTTCAACGTGCCGAGCACGCGTGTGCCGGCGGGATCGGCCGCGGTCTTCATCAGGGCATGGCCGGCGGCAGGGCCGCGGACCTCGAACGGCAGGCTCATCGTGAATCGCTTGGCGTAGCGCGAAGGCCGCACCATCTGCCAGGTCCCGTCCTTCATCTCGACCTCGATCACCGCCAGCCCGTGCGCGGCCTGGCTCTTCGCCACCTTCTCGGCGTTCATGTTGTTGAAGCCGCCGACATGCAGCAGGCCGTCGTCGGTGTATTCATGGTTCATCGCCAGCAAGCCGCGGGTGCTGCTGCCGGCCAGCGGGAAGTACGCCATGCCGTCATGGTGCATGCCCATCTGCACCGCCTGCTCGGCGGCGGTGTTGGAGCCGTCGGGCTTCCATGCCGGCATGTTGCCGGGCACGCCGATGGGCTCGCCCCACGGCGCGATCACCGCGGCGACATAGCCCTCGGGCACGATCAGTTTGTCGCTGGCATCGACCGCAATGCCCTTGAAGCCGATCGACGGCGCTGGCGCCCTGGTCGCATCGCGCATCGCCGCGCCCGCGGCGCAGCCGCCCAGCATCGGCCCATACAGCGCCGCGGCCGCCAGGCCGAGCGAGCCGCGCAACACCTTGCGCCGCGCCGGGTCGCTGACGTCGTGAATGCTCGGATTGGCCGAGCGGTTGCTGTCTTCCATCGTCTCGAAGTTCTTGGTCATCGGGCTCTCCTTGCGGTGTTCGCGATTCTGCACGCGGTGTCTACAACTTCTCGGTTTCGCCGGCCCGCGGCTGCCACTTCATCAGACGCTTTTCGATGCGCCCGACCGCGGCGTCGAGCAGCAGCGCAAACGCTGTCAGCACCAGGATGCCGGCCATCACGGTGTTGATGTCGAAGGTGCCTTCGGCCTGCAGGATCAGGTAGCCCACGCCCTGCGAGCTGCCGAGGTACTCGCCGACGACGGCGCCGACGAAGGCCATGCCGACACTGATGTGCAGCGACGAAAAGACCCAGCTCGTGGCGCTGGGCAGGTAGACGTGGCGCAGAAGCTGGCGCTGGCTCGCGCCCAGCATCCGCGCATTGGCCAGCACCACCGGACTGACCTCCTTGACACCCTGATAGACGTTGAAAAAGACGATGAAGAAGACCAGCGTCACGCCGAGTGCCACCTTCGACGCAATGCCCAGACCGAACCAGACCGCGAAGATCGGCGCCAGGATGATGCGCGGCATCGAGTTGGCGGCCTTGATGTAGGGCTCGAGGATGGCGCTGGCGGTGGGCGCGAGCGCCAGCCACAGGCCGAAGGCCAGACCGAGCACCGAGCCGACGACGAAGGCCAGCACGGTTTCGATCAATGTCACCGCGAGGTGGCGGTAGATGTCGGCCTCGCCGACGAACCAGGTCCAGATGCGGCTCAAGATGGCCACCGGCTCGCCGAAGAAGAACGAGGCCTGGCGGTCGTTGTCGAAGAGGAAGTTCGGCAGCAGGCCCGGCTTGGTCAGCACATGCCAGACCACGAACACCGCGACCAGCACCCCGGCCTGCCACCAGCGGATGTTGTGCGGGCCGGGCTTGAACTTCATCGCCGATCAGGCCCGTGCCTGCAGTTGCTGCGCATAGCCCTTTTGCACCTCGTCGCGCAGCACGGCCCAGATGGCGGCGCGCAGTTCGAGAAAGCGCGGCTGCGTCTTGATCTCGGCGACGTCGCGCGGCCGCGCGAGGTCGACCGCGAATTCGCCGATCGGCCGCGATGCCGGGCCCGCCGACAGCACGGTGACGCGATCACTCATCGCAATGGACTCATCAAGATCGTGGGTGATGAAGAGCACCGCGCTCTTCTTTGTTTGCCACAGCGCCAGCACCTCGTTTTCCATCAGCTGCCGGGTCTGGATGTCGAGCGCCGAAAACGGCTCGTCCATCAGGATGATGTCGGGGTCGAGTGCCAGCACCTGCGCCAGCGAGGTGCGCTTGCGCATGCCGCCGGACAACTGGTGCGGGTAGCGATCCTCGAAGCCGCCGAGGCCGACGCGCAGCAACCACTCGCGTGCCAGCGCATCGGCGTCGCCGGCGCCGCGAAACTCCAGCCCTGCGGCCACATTGCCCAGTGCGGTGCGCCAGGGCATCAGGCTGTCGGCCTGGAACATGTAGCCGGCGCGCCGGTTGATGCCTTGCAATGGTGCGCCGAAGACCTCCACGCGGCCCGTGCTCGGCACGAGCAGGCCCGCGGCCACATTGAGCAGCGTGCTCTTGCCGCAGCCCGTGGGGCCGACCACCGAGACGAATTCGCCGGCGCCGACAGTCAGCGTCACGTCGCGCACCGCGGTGTAGCGCCGCGACGGATCTTCGCGGTCGGCAAAGGTGCAAGCCACGCCCTCGAGTGCGAGCGCGGGCGTGGAGGCTGACGCGCCCACTGCGGTGTGCGTCACCCCTTCGGGTACTTCGCGTTGGCGCGCTTGACGAACTCGTTGGTGTAGACCGCCTTCAGGTCGAGCTTGGCCTTGGCAATCTCGTCGCCGATGCTGGCCAGGGCGCGATACGCCGTGTCCGGGCCCTTCTCGGGGATCATGCCGTCGGCGCTGAGCGCGCCCTTGGCGGCGACGAAGGCGTCGATGTAGATCGCGCGGTCGCCGAGCAGATAGCTCTCGGGCACGACCTTGATCACGTCGGCCGGGCCCGCGGCCCGGATCCACTTGTCGGCGCGCACGATGGCATTGGCCAGCGCCTGCACCGTTTCCGGGTTCTTGGCAACGAACTCGCTCTTGGCGTACAGGCAGCCGGCGGGCATCGGGCCGCCGAAGATCGCTGTCGGCCTCGGCGACGTTGCGCGTGTCGGCCACCACCTTGAGATCGCCCGAGCGCACCAGCAGCGTGATCACCGGGTCGAGGTTGGAGATCGCGTCGATCTGCCCGGCGCGCATGGCCGCCACCGCGCCGCTGGAGGCGCCGACACCGACGAAGCTGACATCGCTCGGTTTGAGCCCCGCCTTGGCGAGCACGAAATTGGCCAGCACATTGGTCGATGAACCCGGCGCCGTGACGCCGATCTTCTTGCCCTTGAGGTCTGCCACCGTCTTGAAGTCGGGCATCGTCTTCGGATTGATGCCGAGCACGATCTGCGGCGCACGGCCCTGCAGCACGAAGGCCGTCAGCGGCTGCCCTTTGGCCTGCATGTTGACGGTGTGCTCGAAGGCGCCGGAGACCACATCGACGCTGCCGCCGACCAGTGCCCGCAGCGCCTGCGAGCCACCGGCAAAGTCGTTGATCGTCAGCTCCAGCCCCTCGCTCTTGAAATAACCGAGCTGCTCGGCCACCGTCAGTGGCAGGTAGTACAGCAGGTTCTTGCCGCCGACGGCGAGCGTGACCTTGGTGGTCTGCGCTCGCACGACTGCCGGTGCGGCGACCAGCGCGCAAGTGGCGGCGAGGGTGAAGGTACGGCGTTGCATGCGATGGCTCTCCAGCGTTGGGTTGCACCGACCATAGCCAAGCCTATGATTCGGCGCATGAGTAAAAGCCTGGGCATGTGCGTGCTCGTCACCGGTGCGTCGCGCGGCATCGGCGCGGCCTGCGCCGTGGGCTGTGCGCAGGCGGGTTGGGACGTGGTGGTGAACTATGCGCGCGATGCGGCGGCGGCCGAAGCCGTGTCGCAGCAGGTGCGCGCGGCGGGCCGGCGCGCGCTCGCCGTGCAGGCCGACGTCGCCGATGAAGCGGCGCTGCTGGCGATGTTCGCGCGCATCGACGCCGAACTGCCGCCACTGCGCGGCCTGGTCAACAACGCCGGTGTCGTCGATGCGATGGCACGCGTCGATCAGACCTCCCTCGAGCGCTTGCAGCGCATGTTCGCGATCAACGTCTTCGGCAGCTTCATCTGCGCGCGCGAAGCGGTCAAGCGCATGAGCACGGCGCACGGTGGGCAAGGCGGCGCGATCGTCAACCTGTCCTCCGTCGCCGCCAAGCTCGGCGGCCCGGGCTGGTATGTCGACTACGCCGCCAGCAAAGGCGCGATCGACACCTTCACCATCGGCCTGGCGCGCGAGGTGGCGTTGGAGGGCATCCGCGTCAACGCCGTGCGCCCCGGCATCATCGACACCGACATCCATGCTTCCGGCGGCCACCCCGAGCGCGCCCAGCAGAGCGCCGCACTGATCCCGATGCAGCGCCCCGGCACCGCCGACGAAGTGGCGGCGGCGGTCGTCTGGCTGTTGTCCGACGCGGCGCGCTACACGACCGGCGCCATTCTCGATGTCAGTGGCGGCCGCTGAGGGCCATGCGCCTCAGGCCAGTGCAGGGCCGCTTCCAAGCGGCCTGAGGTCCCCTCGGGGGGCGCGAGCGAAGCGAGCTGGGGGCTCATCGTACTGGCCACGCAAACCCTTCTAGCTGCGTCAGCAACGCTGCACTCGCCTTGGTCTCGGCCGCACCAGCCCGATCGACATAGCCGTCGAGCACAAAGCGCGCGGTGTCATAGACCGAGCGCCAGTAATGCGTGCCGCTGACCAGGCGGTGCAGCTCGTCATAGTCGTGCATCACCGCGGCCAAAGACGCGGCCAGTGCACCCGTCGCCACGGCTTCATAGACACGCAGCTCGGTCAGGCCGGCGACGCTCCAGAAGTCCGGATCGTCGCGGGTGCGGTCGGCCAGGCGCTGGCGCACGAAGGCCAGGTCGGCATCGTCGAAGCCGCGCCAGTCCGGCCGCGCGGCGTTGGCCACCAATTCGGCGGCCATGCGATTGAGCGCCGGGTAGTACAGCTCGGGTGAGTGGCCCAGGCGCCCGAGCGCCTCGGCCTTTGCGTAGTGGTCCTTCATGCGCTGCACCGCGGCCGTGGCCTCGGCCACCGCGCCCACCTCCGACTCGACCATGGCCAGGCGCTTGCACGCCGAGCCGGCCAGCGTCTCGCGCTCCATCGTCGATTGCAGTGTGATCAGGCACTCGATGGTCGCCAACGCATCGCGCAGCGGCTTGCGCGCCGCGTGCGCGGCGGCGCGCACGGCGCGCTCGCCAGCGTCGATATCGGCGCGCTGTTGGGGCGTTGGCTTGGCGCTGCGGGCCAGCCGGCGCCGCGCCGCATCGCGTGCCAGCGCCGCCTCGCGCACCGTGCTCTCGGCCTGGCGTGCCTTCAGGTTGGCCCATTGCTCGGTGGCGCGCTGCGAGGCGCTGCCGTCGTTGGCCGCCACGGCGCGCGCGTACCAGTCGAGCGCGCGCTTGGTGTCGCCGGCCTCGTCATAGCCCACGGCAAAGGCCTCGGCGACGGCGCCCATGGCGCCCCAGTGCCGCCCGAAGCGGGCCTCCAGATAGGCCAGTCGTTCGCGCTGCGTGCCGATGCGCTGCGCACGCTGGTCGGCGCGCAGGAAGCGCGTCTCCACTGCCACGGTCTCGAGGGCGATCGCTAGGCCCAGCGGCGAGGAGATGCCGGCAAATTTCTCGGCCGGCGGCGTCGCCCGGCGCTCCTTGTGCTCGCGCTTGAGCCGCCATTCCGGGTCGCCATAACACTGGTAGGCGGCCCAGGTGTTGCCGCTGCCGCGCACCTCCCACGCCGCCTGCCGAGCGCGCGCGGCCGCGTCGATGAAGCGCGCGCCGGTCACCAGGGCGGCATAGAAGGTCTTGGCGAAGGTCTCGGCTGGACCGTCTTCGACCGCCCAGCCGGCCGCGACGACGCAGCGCACGCCGAGCTTGATCAGCTCTTCGGCCACGCCGCTGGCGAACTGCGCGCGGTCATAGCCGAACAGGTCTTCGCCATGCAGCACCTGTTCGTCGTTGCGCGCCGCCAGATGACAGCAGTTGACGAACACCAGCTCGGGCACGGTGCGCATGGTGCGGATCTCGCGTGGCCCGAGGTAGCAGCCGTGCGAGAGGACGACGCCGCGCGGGTCGCCATCGGCGCTGCTGCCATCGGTCAGCGTGATGCGCTCGGGCGGCTCGCCATGGCCGGCGATGTGCACGATGCGCCAGTCGCGCTCGAGCAGTGCGTTGATGACGCGGTGCGCGTCGGCGGCCGTACTCGCGTCGGCATCGGCGATCAGCGCGCGCACGTCGGCACTGGCAAAGGCCCCGGCCGTGGTCAGTTCGGCCACCACTGCTGCTGCCTCACGTCGCGCGCCGGGCAAGCGGGGATAACGTTGGCCGTCGGTGACCGCCGGCTCGCCGATGACCAGCACATCGCTGTCGACGCTGGCGTCGCTGACGGTCTGCCTGAAGCGCGTCGTGCGCAGCTTGCGCAGCAGCTTGGTGCGGATCGCCCAGGGCAGGGCCTCTTCGCCGGTGTCGCCGTGCGTGTTGTGCAGCAGCTCCCACGGGATGCCCGCGGTGCCGTCGTCGACTTCGATGCGGGCTTCGCTGGTGCCGCCCAGAAACGGGTCCATCTCCACCGGCACCAGCAGCTGGTAGAGCGTGCGGCCGATCTGCGGGTCCTGATTGCGGTCGTTGCTGGCGCGCTTGACGATCTCGCGCACCAGCTTGGCCTGCGTCGATTGGGCGCGCACTTCGGTGCGGGCGCGCCGCGTGTCCAGCGAATAGGCGATCGCGGTATCGAAGCCACGGCCCTCGACATGCGTTTGCACGCTGGTGGCGCTGATGAGGTCGTAGTCGGCGCTGCGGTAGCCGGTATCGAGCGGCTTGCGCAGCGCACCCGAGATCGAGCGCACATGCTCGCTGATGCGCCAGTCAGCCGGACGCGTGTCGGCCAGCACCTGCAGGCTGCGCCAGGCATCGCTGGCGCGGTCGAGGTAGAGCTCGACGAACCAGAGGTGGGCCAGCATCGGCCAGCCGCTGGCCTTCAGGCGCAGATTGGCTTCACGTGCCGCCTGCGCAATCACCTGCGCCGACTGGTTCGGCGAAATGCGCGTGCCGCCGCTGCCGATCAGCGTCGAGGCCAGCTCGAAGGTCGCTGCCGCATTGCCTTCTTCGACGATGCGTTGTGCCCAGCCGATGATGGCCTGGCGAATCGTGTGCTTGAGGATGGTGGCGTTGAGCTCGGTCTCATCGCCCAGGCCGACGATGATCGCCCACTCCGGTCGCGGCAGCTGCAGCGGGTTGTCGCTGCTGCGCGCATTGCGGAACATCTGGAACGCGCCCGAACCGTCCGGGTAGACGCCGGCACCGAGCGAAGCCGCCATGGCGCCGCCGAGCAGGTTGTCGACCGCGCCCTCGCTGCCGGTGAGCTGCGAGCCCCGGTAGTGCCCGACCAGCAGCGGCTGGCGCACGAACATCAGGTTGCCGTTGATGACCGTCACCTGCAGCGCCGGGATGCCGTCGTCACGGGCCGCACGCTCGGCCGGTGGTGCGGCCAGCGCACCGAGCTCGGTTTCGCGTTCGGGCGGCGGCAGCGCCGACGCTTCGCGTGAAGGCCGGCTCTTGACGTGGCGTACCGGCGTGCGCTGCATCGCGTCGCGTGCAGCGGCGCCACCGCGAGCGGCCGCGCCCAGCCCGGGCTCGGCATTGAGGGCGTTGGTATTGCCGCTGTCGAGCAGTTCGACATAGGCATCGAACGCGGCTTCATGGTCGGGCAACTGGCCGTGTTCGCAATCGACGCTCCAGGTGCGCACGCCGGGCAGGCGCGCCGAGTCGCGTGTCACCCGGCCGTCGCCGGCCTCGACCGCGTTGAGGTAGGTCAAGCCTTCGCTGCCGTCGAAGGTGAAGCCATCGGGCGTGTACTTGGCGCGGCCGACCACCAGCAGCACCTTGTCGGCAAAGCGCGACAGCCCACTGTCGCGCTGCTCGTCGAGCCGCTCGCGCAAGGCGCGCGCCTGGTCGAGCACGGCCTGCGGCGGCACGCCCCAGGTGTAGGCGTTGAGTTGCGCCTGGTCGCTGTGCCACCAGTTGTGGTCGCGCACGGCGGCCAGGTCGCGCTCGGCGAGCTGTCGCCAGGTGGCTTCGTCGGCCAGGCCTTGTGTCGTGTCGGTCAGATCGGCCTGCAGCTGCAGGAAGCCGGGCATGGCCGCCATCAGCGCGCGTGCCTGGGCGTCCTGGAACGGCGCGCCGAAGGCCACCAGCGTGTTGCCGAAGGTGTCGTCGCCGGACAGCACCTGCATCGGCGCCCAGGAGCCGCCGTTGGGCGTGCCCAGCATCAGCACGCGCGCGCCGGGCCGCGCCATCAGGCGCTCGAACAGCTCCGGCGCTTCGAGCTGCAGCGTGCGCACGACCAGGCCGCCCATCGAATGGGCGACGAAGCGCACCGGCTGGCCGCTGGCCTGGCGGGCCGCGAGCGCAGCCTCGGCCACCTGGGCCAGGCGCCGTGCTTCCGCTTCGAGCGGCTTGCGCCAATCGTACGAGAACTCGATCAGCTCGTGCGTGGCCCGCAGGTGCTCGGCCAGATCGTCGTAGATCGGGCCGATGGCGCCATCGGCGGTGACGCCCGTGGCTTGCGGATAGGCCAGGCGCTTCAAGCCGTTGATGAGGCGAAAGCTCAGCCAGATGCGCTTGCCGTTGACGGCGAGGTGGCTGCCGCAGATGCCGGGCAGCAGGATCACGGCCGGCTTGTCGCTGGCTGGGCCTGTGTCTCGAGGCCCGCGCATGGCAGACCGTGACCGTGACCGTGCCGCGCGCGTGCCGCTCGCATCTTCACCCGCCCACGACAGCGGACCGATGACCGCAAAGCCCGCCGGCTGGTCCTGTGTCAGCGCATTGCACACCGCTTCGGCGCTGCGCTCGGCGGCGAAGTAGCTGTTGTGGGCGACGCGGGCGCCGCGGTCGAGCAGGAACATGGCGCCGCCGCTGCGCGCTGCGCCGCCGTACATCGACCGGGTCTGGACGACGAAGTCGTTGTCGGTCCAGAAGAAGCTGTCGGCCAACAAGGTCTTCAGCCACGAGAACACCGAGTCGCCCTGCACATCGCCGGCGATGACGCGCAGCTGGCCGGGCAGCGCGTCATCGGCCGCGTGCAGCCACTGGATCAACGCGCTGCCGGGAATCTGTGCCGCCAGGCCGGGCAGCTTGTCCGGGTCGGCGCGGCGTTGCGCCACTGCCGACAGGAACTCCACCAGTTCAGGCAGCACCGGCGCGCCGCCGAGTTCGAGCGTCCACTTGAACACCGACAGGTAGGCATCGAGCCGCTTGCTCGCCAGCAACGTGCCGCGCGCCGGGCAGGCCACCCGGCACCACGCGCTCGACGCGCACCTGCCTGTCGCCGAGCAGGGCACCGAGCGCTTTCAAGTCACGCTGCTCGTCGGCGCTGAAGGCACGCAGGTCTTCGTCCTTCATTTGCGGATTGGCTGCGGCGCGCGCCAGCACCTCGGCGACGAGGCCGCCGCGCGAATGCGTCACCAGGTGCAGCCGTGCGCCTTGCGGCAGGGTCTGCGCCAGCAGCAGCGCATCGGCCACGGGGCTCGCGGTCAGCGTCGGGTGGTCGAGCGCGTAGACGCGGCCGCCGTAGTGCGCGAACAGCGAGGCCACGCGCTGCGGGTGCTGCGACCAGAGCTTGGAAAAACCGCTGGCCGTGTTGCTGAAGGTGCCGTGGATGAATACCAGCAGCGGCCCATCGGCGGCCGGCAGGGCGGCCAGCGGCGCCTGGCCGCTGTCCTTGAGTTTCTGCAGCACGTTGGCGTCGAGCGCATAGACGCCGGCTCGCACCTGCGCATCGACACGCGCGGCGACGCGCTCGGCCGCGACGTCGGCAAGCGTGTCGCCGCCGGCGTCGCGAACGATGTCCAGCCCGGTCAGCAGCACGCTGCCGATCAAGCCGCGCGTGGCGCCACCGCGGACAGCGCCGTTGGCAGCGCCCTGGCCGGGCGCGTCCAGCCCCTGCCAACGCAGCTCGGTGGGCACTGCAATCTCGTCAAGGCCTGCGCCGCGGGCCGTCGAGCGGCCGCGCGCCACCGCACCCTGCGGCCCTTGCTGGGCCAGCAGCAGATCGCGCGCATGTTCGGGGTGCAGCACCAGCGCGGGGCCGCCGGCGATGCGCAGCACGACGACATCACGGCCGGGCTCGGCCTGCACGCGCTGCTCCGATGGCGCGCCCGCAGCACGCGTGGCCGCCAGCTGCAGGCTGTGCCGCAACTGGCCGCGCACCAGGCCGGCGGGCAATGCGCTGGTGGCCGCGCCGCGCGTGGCCGCGCCGGCGGCGGGCGCCGCATCGGACGCACCGCGCAGGACGAAGGTGATCGGCGCCGACGGGTCGGCGCCGCGGGGGTTGCTCTTGCTTGGGCGGCGAGTGGCCATGGTGGGTCTTTCGTGTGGGCTGCCGTCGCGGGGCGGCGTGTCGACGCGGCTCGGTCAGCGTTTCCTGCGCCGCGCCGCCGACCGTGCCGTCTTCTGCGGCGCCGGCTTCTTGCGTGCGGCCCTGACGCGCTCGATGAAGCGGTTGTTGACCCAGCCTTCGACGTCGCTCGGGCCTTCGGCTTCGACCTTGCTCCAGCGGCTGCCGGCTTCGAGCAGCATGACCTGCGTGCCGCGCTTGAGAGCGGCGGCGGCCACGGGGAACGAAACATCCGGGCCGCTGCGGATGTTCAAGCTGTCGGCGGTGACGACATAGATCGCCGCTGCATCGTCGCCCCGGCCGAGGGCATGTGCGGCGATCGAGCCCAATGGGAAGGCCGGGCCAGGATCGACCTTGCGACCACGCGCGATGTCGTCGTGGCCGAGGATGTCGATCAAGCCATAACGCTGGACCAGCACTTCGGCGAGTTCGAGGCAGCGCTCGATCTGCACCGGCGTATAGGCGTGCCAAGGCCGCACCGGCCCGCCATGCTTGTGCGTCGCCATCATGACGTCGACGTCCGGGTACTCGCGGCCGAACCAGGCCACGAACTTCTGGCCAACCACGTTCAATGGCCCGGCGTTGTCGATCTCGATGCCGATCGATGCGTTGTTCAGGCCGACGATGCCGTCCCACTGGCTGATGCCGGCATGCCAGGTGACGACATTGAACGGCGCCAGTTGGGTGATCGCGCCGTCGCGCGCCATCACCAGGTGCGCCGAAGCGTTGCCGCTCGGCTTGTGGGTCGTCAAGGTCGTGATCGCGCCCTGCGCCGAACCGCCCGCGGTGTAGTGCATGACCAGGTAACGCGCCGCCAACGCGCCGCCGACGTTGGGCGTGGGCACGAAGCGGATGTCGTCGCCGACCAGGCGATGTCGGTTGTCAATCTTCAGCATCGGTGTGGCCTTTCTCCATGCGCTTGCGCGCTCAGGCGCCGGCACACGCCGGCACTGTCCGTGTGAGGCAGAGTTCCTTGTCGAGCCAGATTTCGTAGGTATCGGTCTTGGGCTGGGCCCGGCGCAGCGTCACCAGCGGCACCTCGGCCTGGGTCAGCGTGGCCAGGTGTTTGGCCATCCAGCGCCCGAGCGCCGGGTCGCTGGCGCCCTGCGCGCGCACCTCGGTATGGGCCGGCAGCCGCGCGCTGCCGACGTTTTCGATGCCCGGCGCGCTGTAGCCCATCGCGGCCAGCCGCGCGACCACGCGCTCGGCCAGCGCACGCTGTGCTTCATCGCCGATCTGCACGAAGACGAACGGCTCGGTGTCTTTGGCACGCGCCAGGCGCGCCTGCACGTCGGTCGCCGCGACCGCGGTCGTGCCGCCGAACTGCTTGCCGGCATCGACGACGCGTATCGCGGCGCGCGCCAGCTCGCGCTGCAGCGCCGGGCTGGCGCTGCGCAGCAGGCGCAGTGATTGCGCCACCGCCTCGCGTGTGTCCGGCGCGTCGGGTTGCGCGGCCAGCGCGTCGAGCGTGCGCTTCAAGACCAGCGGCAACGTGTCGGCGGCCAATGTGGTGTCGAGCGTCAACGCCGAAGCGGCCGCCAGGCGTGCGTCGGTCGGCTCACCCAGCAGCGCTTCGGCCTGAGCCTGTGCGCGCTGTTGTTGCTGCGCGCTCGGCGCGGTGCGCATGAGCCGTCCCGCCGGCGCGTCGGCGGCGGGCGTTGCGCCGGCCAGCACCGCTGCGGCGGGCGGTGGTGCTGCTGCGGGCGGCGCCGATGATGCTGGCGGCACGACCGCGGTCGGCGCGGCCGATGTGGTGCCGACGGCGCTCGGTGTTGCCGCCGATGTCGTTGCTGTCGGCACCTCGACCACCGACCCCACGACCGGCACCGGCGCTGCCGCCGCCGCCGGCGCGGTGACGACGCGCGTGCTGCTCGACAGCGCCGGCGCTTCGGGTTGCGCCAGTTCGGTCATCGCGGCCAGCTGGCGTTCGGCCGTCGCGCGCTTGACCTGGTCCAATCCGGGTTGCTGGCGGCCGGCCGCCAGCAGACTTTCGCGGGCGCCGTTCAACAGGTGCTCGGCGTCGCGGCCGTTGGCCTGCTCCAATTGGTACAGGCGCAGGTACTCCTGGGCCAGGTAGTAGTAGGCCCGCGCCAGATTGGGCTTCTTGGCCAGCGCGCGCACGAACAGGTCGAGCGCGCACTGGTTGCCGAGCGACGCGGCCGACGCCGCCGGCAGCGCCGCGTCGCCGCACTTCAGGCCGGCGTCGACCAGTTCCTCAGCCTGGCGCTCGTCTTCGCGCTGCTGCTGCGCCAGGCGCACCGCGGCTTCGCGCGCCAAGGCCTGCGCGCGCAAGTCGTCCTGGTGCGCCACCCACAGCCAGCCTCCGGTGGCGATCGCCGCCACGGCGACCAGGATCGCCGCGGGCGTGTACCAGCGCTGGCGCAATGTGCGCAGCGGCGGCTTGGCCAGCAGCGGCTGCGCGCGGGCCTCGCTGCTCAGTTGGCGGCGCACTTCGTCACGCAACGCGACGCAGGCCTCGTCGTCGGCGTCACCGTCCCAGTCGATCAGGTCGAGGGTGTGCAGCGAGCCGAAGCCCAGCGGCAACGCCACCTCGTCGATGCGCACCGGCAGCAGCTTGCCGTTGTCGCGCGCGCGTGTGGATTCGTCGCGCACGAAGCCCGATTGCACCGACGCGCCGGACCACAGCACCAGGACCACGCGCGCCGCGGCGAGCTGGCGCTCGATCTCGGCGGCGAAGTCCATGCCGCCGCCCAGGCTGCGGTCCCACCACACGCGGTGGCCGTCGGTGGCCAGCGCTTCGGCCAGCGCCTGCGCGGCCTCGACATCCTCGCGCGCATAGCTGAGGAAGACCTGCGTCACGCCGCTCGGCTCAGGGCGATTCGGCACGTGCCATCTCCAAGCTGCGTTCGGCCTGTTCGCTGTTCATCCACAAGCGGCCGCTCATGCGCTGGCCGTCGGCGGCCAGTTCGGCACTCAGGTTGCCGGTTTCGAGAGGGTCGCTGCCGGCCGGCGTTTCGACGCGCAGGCCGATGTCGATCGCCGGCGCCGAGCCCTGCTCGAGCCGCGCGCGGCCGTCGCCACGCCAGACCACTCGCTCGAGCCTGCGCTCGTTGCGTTCGTACCATCGTTGCGCAAAACCGGTCCACGCCGGGTCACGCGTGATGTCGATCGGTTCGCTGTAGAGCTTCACTTCTTCGCCGATTTGCGTCAGGTGCAGCGTCACCGCCTCCAGTCGCGAGCCGGCTTCATTGGCGGGTGCGGCCACGCTCAGCCTCCAGGCGCCGCTGAGCGTTGCCTCACCGGTCGCCTGGCCGCTGTGCAACCAACCGAAGACGCCGCCGCCGCCGGCCAGCGCGCCGACCGCGAAGGCCAGGGCGATCTGCAGGCTGCGGCGGCGCTGTGCCAGCGTTGCCGCAATCGCCGGCTGCAGGCTCTGGATGCCCAGGGCCTGCAGGTCGGCGATCAGGCGATCGACGTCTTCGCGCCAGTCGTAGGCGCGCAGGCGCCGCCACGTGCGTTCGGACAGGCTGCGCATCGCGTCGGGCCATTCGCTCGCTTCGGGCAGGCGGTCGACGCCGTCGCCGAGCACGGGAATCACATGCGCGCCGCATTCGAGAGCCGCGGCCACTTCGCGCCGCACCGGGTCATTGGCATCGTGCAGGCGCGGCCCCAGCACCTGTGGCGTGATCAGCAGCAACAGCACCGGCTTGTGGTCGAGCGCCGCGCCGATCGCTTCACGCCACGGCAGGCCAGCCGGCAGGTCTTCCTTGTCGAGGAAGATCTGCTCGTCGCCAAAGACGGCGTTGAGCTCGCGTGCCAAGGCGGTGGCCTTGTCGACACCATCGCCGGTGCGGTAGCTGATGAAAACCCTTGCGGTCATCAGGGTCCACGCTACACCACAAACGGCCGCTGTGCCGCAAACGCGCCCGCAGGTCCAAGCAGGAACAAATTCGGCGTCTGCCTGGCTGCCATGCCGGCGACGATCTGGGCGTGGAACTGCGCATGCGTGCCATCGAACTTGCCGTTGTTCCAGATGCGTCGCAATTGCCCGGTGAAGGCGCCGTTGTGGTCGCCGTCGAGCGAGACCTGGTTGTCCTGGCAACCGGAGATCAGGATCGCCGCGGCCTTGAACTTCCTGGCGATCGATTGCACGCGCCCACTCTGAACCGACAGCGTGGCCAGCACCGCATCGGGGTCGGCCAGCGGTGCCTTGCCCGCTGCCTTGGCGACGCTGTTCTGCAGGCCGTCGTAGAACGTGCGATGGGCGGCATAGACGCGCAGGCCGACATCGGCCGGCATCAGCTTGGCGCGGGTGCCCGGCGGCGGTGGCTCGGGCCGCGCGCGCGTCACGGTGCCCGAGTGGCAACTGTCGGACAGCACCAGGATGCGCACGCCGGCGGCGAACTTGGAGAGTTCGAAGTACAGCTCGTCGTCGATCAGCTGGCCGTCGAACAGGCACCAGGTTTCATCCTGCTTGTCGTCCTCGTCGCCCGAGCTGTCTTCGACCTGGCCGCCATGGCCCGAGTAGGTGAGGACGAACAGGTCGCCCTTCTTCAGCGCCTTGGCCGCCGCCCGAATGCCGGCCAGTACGGCCTTGCGCGTGCCGGCCTTGGTGAGCAGCTTCTTGGCCGCGAGGCCTTGCGACTTGGCAATGGCTTCCATGTCATTGGCATCGAACTCGCAGGCCGCCAGCGGCCCGCTCCAGCCCTCGTAGTGCTTCGGGCTCACCGAATTCAAGCCGATGTGCAGCGACATCCCTCGCCGTTTCGCGGCAACGCTCTTGGCCATGCAGATCTCCTTGTGGGTCGTCAGGGGCGCAATGTAGGAGCGTGTGGGGACTAGGGGCAGACCTAGAGCGTGGGAAATGGGGCTGGCTTGCCAGGGAGAACAAAACATTTGCTCACACTCTGACCGTTGGCGGACATCAAGAGGTCCGTGTGATTCCAAGCGGGCGATGGAAAAGTGAGCGCAAGTCCGAAGGGGTTCGGCAGTCGGCAATGGCGCCGCGCGTCGCGACACAGGCGCGCGTGTCAAGCAAGGTCCGCGCGGGAGACGCCGGAGGGGAATAGAGATTCGCCGCTTGGCCCGATGGCCGTCGGGCGTGAGTGCAATGAGCTGCGCAGCAGGCAGATCCTGGCCCTGCATGTACACCCGGAGCGAGGACATGCTGAGACGGCGCTGTCTGTTCAGTCAAGCCAGCCAAAGATCTTTCGCCGGGGCGCTGACGGAAGCGGCAACCTGGGAATTCAGTCGACCGCGTTCTGAACAACCATGCATGCGCAAGCCCGCGCGCGGGCCGATTGGCAGCACATCAGACTGCGGTCTGTGTCGGGATCACGCTTTCATTTCTCGTTCCTTCTCACCGCACTGGGATCACTGCGGCACCAAGGAAATGGGACACCCGACCCCGGTTGCTTGGCCGGGTGGCCACCGTTCGCCCCGACTGCGTTCAGCGCTCCACGCCGGCGGCGATGCGATCGCCGAGCGCGCGGTCGACGTTGCGCCAGTACTCGAAGTGCCCGCTGCAGCACCGGCTCGCGAGACGCCGTCCTTCAGGTGGCCGACGACGTTGTCGACCAGGCGCTCGCGCGCGGCGTCGTCCAGCACCTCGCGCACCAGCGTGCCGGCCTGGCCCCAGTCGTCGTCGTCGGCGCGCAGCGTGTAGGCCTTGCGCACCATCTCGCCGTCGGCGTCCCACAGGCCGGCGTCGTCGGTGCGCCCCGGGTCGGCCTTCGGGCCGCCGTAGGAGTTCGGCGCGTACACCGGGTCGGACGCGGTCTCGCACGCGCATCGCGCCGTCCTTGCTGTAGCTGTGCACGCGGCGCCTTCGGCTGTGTTGACCGGGATCTGCTTGTAGTTGACGCCGAGGCGCGCACGGTGCGCGTCGGAGTAGGAGAAGCCGCGGCCAGCAGCATCTTGTCGGGGGTCAGGCCGATGCCGGGCACCAGGTTGTTCGGCTCGAACGCGGCCTGCTCGATCTCGCGTGTGGTAGTCGGTCGGGTTGCGGTTCGAGCGTCATGCGTGCCGACCTCGATCAGCGGGTAGTCCTTGTGCGGCCACACCTTGGTCAGGTCGAACGGGTTGAAGCGGTAGGTCCTGCGCGTCCTCGAACGGCATGACCTGCATCTTCAGCGTCCAGCTCGGGTGGTCGCCGCTGCGGATCGATGTCGAACAGGTCGCGGCGGTGGTAGTCGGCGTCGTCGCCGGCCATGCGGTCGGCCTCGGCCTGCGTCAGGAACTCGATGCCCTGGTCGGTCTTGAAGTGGTACTTGACCCAGAACTTCTCGCCCTCGGCGTTGACCCACATGTAGGTGTGGCCGAGTAGCCGTTCATGTGGCGCCAGGTCTTCGGGATGCCGCGGTCGCCCATCAGCTAGGTGACCTGGTGCGCCGACTCCGGCGACAGCGTCCAGAAGTCCCACTGCATGTCGTGGTCGCGCAGGCCGGTGTCGGCACGGCGCTTCTGGGTGCGGATGAAGTGCGGGAACTTCATCGGGTCGCGCACGAAGAACACCGGCGTGTTGTTGCCGACCATGTCGTAGTTGCCCTCGGTGGTGTAGAACTTCAGCGAGAAGCCGCGCGGGTCGCGCCAGGTGTCGGGGCTGCCCTGCTCGCCGGCGACGGTCGAGAAGCGGATCAGCATGTCGGTCTTCGCGCCGGGCTGGAACACGGCCGCCTTGGTGTACGGCGCTGACGTCCTGCGTCACCTCGAAGTGGCCGAACGCGCCGCCGCCCTTGGCGTGCGGCTGGCGCTCGGGGATGCGCTCGCGGTTGAAGTTCGCCATCTGCTCGATCAGGTAGTGATCGTGCAGCACGATCGGCCCGTCGGCGCCGACGGTCAGCGAGTGCTCGTCGCTGGCCACGGGGATGCCGGCATCGGTGGTGGTGTACGCAGTGGGCTTGTCGTCTTGGCTTTTGCGGCTCATGTCATGTCTCCTGGAAAGTGAGAGGTCGAGAACTCCGACCATCCTCCCTCATGCGCCGCGCGTAAAGTCGAATGCGGCAATTCCGACGATATGCACTGGCTATGTGCAGCGTGCCCTCAACGCCCTGCGAGCACGGCAGGCCTGCAAGGCGGGCCTGCAGAAATCTCGATCTTGCTGGGTGCCTGCCCCGCGAGCGACAGCCACGCCTCCACGTCGCGGCAGCCGAGCGCCGTGCACAACTGCCAACCGCGCCCGGTGGCGCCGGAGACGGCCAGGTGAAGTGTGGGCACGGCGGGCTGGTCGGGCTGCCAGACCCACCACGGGCCCTGGCGCTGCGCGTTCGGCGGCGGCTCCATGCCGGCGCCTGAGCCCTGCACGCGGGCTTCGACCAACTGCAGCAGCCACGGCGTGTCGTTGGCATGGGCGCTGCCCTGAACAACGTGAACCACCCGCCATTGCTCCTGCCACTCGGTCTTCTCGACCGAATGCGTCCAGACCAGACTGAAGGACGTCACCTCCAGGCTCACGGCCAGCAGGGCGCTGGCCAGGCACAGGCTCACTGCGGCGCCTGCGCCGCCACGCCGCGCTGTCGCTGGCCGCGCCAATGCCAGGCGATGGCCAGCGCCGCCAGCACGAAGCCGACTTCGTCGGTCAACGGCAGCGCGGCAATCAGGCTGATGGCCGCGGCCGCGGCCAGGGCGCGCTCGAGCCACGACATCGGGCCGCGCAGGTAGCCGATGACCGCCGCGCCCCACAGGCCGATGGCCAGCAAAGCCTTGCCGATGATGTAGGCCGCGGCCACCGGCAGGCCCCATTGCGCCGACAACGGCCCGCCAGCCTGCAGCATCAAGGCCGGCGAGTAGACGGCCATGAAGGGAATCACGAAGCCCGCTGCGGCCACCTTGATGGCCTGGATCGATATCGCCAGTCCGCGTTCCTTGGCGATTGGCGCGGCAGCAAAGCAGGCCAGCGCCACCGGCGGCGTCAGGTCGGCCAGGATGCCGAAGTAGAAGACGAACATGTGGCTCACCAGCAGTGGCACGCCCAGTTCGAGCAGCGCCGGGCCGGCGATCGAGGCGGTGATGATGTAGTTGGGAATGGTCGGGATGCCCATGCCGAGGATCAGGCAGGTCAGCATCGTCAACAGCAGCGACAGGAACAGGCTCGACTTGCCGACCGCAACGACAAACTGGCCGAAGGTGTTGGCCGCGCCGGTCAGCGTCATGGTGCCGATGATGATGCCGACGATGGCGCAGGCGATGCCCACCGGCAAGGCCGTCTTGGCACCCTCGGCCAGGCTGTCGCGGCACAGCACGAGGGTCTGGCGGCCGCCGCGCGTCAGCGCACACACGGCCACCAGCACGATGATGGCGGCGCTGAGCGCCGGCATGCCGAAGCGCTGGAATGACGCCCCCGCCAGACCGAGGCCGACCCAGAAAATGACGCGCAGCGCGGTCGACGGCACGCCCATCGCCACCGCGCCGCCGAGGATCAGCATCACCGTCAACGCCAGGCCCACTGTGCCGGCAAACAGCGGCGTGTAGCCGGAAAACAGCAGCGCCACCAGCACCGCCAGCGGCAGGATCAGGTACCAGCGTTGCTGCAGCGCGCGCAGCGGCGACGGCAGATCGGCCTTCGGCAAACCCTCCAGCCGCGCGCGTCCGGCTTCCAGATGCACCATCCAGAAGGCCGACAGGAAGTACAGCAGCGCCGGCACCACCGCCGCCTTGACGACAGTGGCGTAAGGCACGTCCAGCGTCTCGGCCATGATGAAGGCCACCGCGCCCATTACCGGCGGCATGATCTGCCCGCCCATCGAGGCGGTGGCCTCGACGCCGCCGGCAAAGGCCGGCCGGTAGCCGAAGCGCATCATCAGCGGGATCGTGAACTGGCCTGTGGTGACGACATTGGCCACGCCCGAGCCCGAGATCGTGCCCATCAGGCCCGAGGCCACGACCGCCACCTTGGCCGGGCCGCCGCGCCGGCTGCCGAAAAGGCCGAGCGCGATGTCGGTGAACAGCGTGATCATGCCGGCGCGTTCAAGAAAGGCGCCGAACAGGATGAACAGGAAGATGTAGCTCGACGAGACGTAGGTCGGGATGCCGTAGATGCCTTCGGTGCCGAAGGTCATGTGGTCGATGACCTGCGTGAAGTCGTAGCCGCGGTGGTTCAGCGGCGCCGGCAGGTACTGGCCGAGCAGGCAGTAGGCGAGGAAGGTGCCGGAGATGATCGGCAAGGCGGGGCCCATCACCCGCCACGTGGCGACGAACAGCAGAATCAGCACCGTCACGCCGACCGTGATGTCGGCGTTGTTCGGATCGCCGGCGCGCAGGATCAGCGCGTTGTACTCGAGCCATTGGTACGCCGCCACCGCCACACCCAGCAGGGCGGCGACCCAGGCCAGCGCTTGCCATGGGCGAGCGTTGCCGCGGCCGAGGGCCAGCAGCGGAAACGCCAGCAGCAGTAGAAAGCCGACGTGCACCGCGCGCACGATCTGGCTCGGCAGATCGAGGATGTGTGCCGCGGTGGCGATCTGGAACGCCGAGAACGCCAACGCCAGCGCGAACAGCACGCGCCCCTGCAGCCCAGGCGGAAAACCGCCCGACAGGGCGTCGTGCTGCGCTACGGCGCCGGCGTCGGCGGTCAATTCGCTTACGTGCTTACTTGATCAGGCCTTTTTCCTTGTAGTAGCGCGCAGCGCCCGGGTGCAGCGGGATCGGCATGCCTTCGGTCGCCTTGTTGAGCGCGATGGCCTTGGCCGCGTTGTGCGCCGCCACCATGGTGTCGAGGTTTTCGAAGAGCTGCTTGGTCATCTGGTAGACCGTCTCGTCGGACACGCCCGAGTGGGTGACGAGGAAGTTCACCACCGCCAGCGTCGGCACGTCGGCCGTTTGCCCGGTGTAGGTGTTGGCGGGGATCGTGGTGGCGACAAACGGCGCGCCGAGCTTGGCGGCAACGTCTGCGGGCACGGCGACCATCGTCACCGGCAGCGAACTGGCCAGGTCGCGGATCGACGACACGCCCAGGCCCGCCGACTGCAACGTGGCGTCGAGCTGGCGGTTCTTGATCAACTCCACCGACTCGCCGAAGGGCAGGTACTCGGTTTTGGAAAGGTCCTTGTACGACAGGCCCATGGCCTCGAAGATGCGGCGCGCGTTGACTTCGGTGCCCGATTTCGGTGCGCCCACCGACAGGCTCTTGCCCTTCAGGTCGCCAATGGTTTTCACGCCGCTCGATTGCGAAGCGACGATCTGAATGACGTTGGGATACACCGCAGCCACGCCGCGCAACTTGTCGAGCTTCTTCGGGAAGCCGACCTCCTCGTCAGCCTCCCAGGCCGATTTCACCGAGTCGCCCAGCGCCAATGCGATCTCGCCGCGACCGCTTTGCAGCAGGTTCAGGTTCTCGACCGAGGCCTTGGTCGATTGCACCTGGGTGCGCGCGCCCGGAATCTTCTCGCCGTAGATTTTTCCTAGCGCCACGCCCAGCGGGTAGTACACGCCGCTGGTGCCGCCGGTCAGGATGTTGATGAACTGGTCGGCCCGGGCGGGCAGGGACGACAGGGCGGTGGCGGCGGCAACAGCCAGTACGGCGGCCAGACGGTGGGGCATGGTTTGCAAGCTCGGTCTCCTTCGTTCGTTCAGGATTGTCAAGAACAGCGCGCGTCGCGGTCGACGGCTGCGGACGCGTCACACAATGGAGTCAGTCTGCCATCGCGTGCAACTGTCGCATTCTGACGCATCGAGCATCAGCAACGGCACGCCGCGGGCGCAGAACTGATGCCTCGGTCGGGTCTTGGCGCAAAGGGCTTGACTTGCGTCCGGGCTCGACAGATCGTGCCGTTGCAGGTTAGACTGTAACAATGATAGGTACAAATGTAAATCGGAATGGGGCGCTGGGCGAACAGGATGTTCACCTGTTCCGCGAGGGCACGCACAGCCGCCTGTATCAGAAGCTCGGCTGCCAGTTCAGCGCTGGCGCGGCGCGCTTCACGGTCTGGGCGCCGAACGCAACGTCGGTCAGCGTGATCGGCGACTTCAACGATTGGCGCACGGGTGCCCACGAGGCGCAGCCGCGGGCCGACGGCAGTGGCCTGTGGGAAGCCAAGGTGCCGCGTGTCGAGCACGGCCAGCGCTACAAGTTCGCCATCCGCACCGCCGGCGGCGCACTGATCGAGAAGTCCGATCCATTTGCGCGCTTCGCCGAGCCGGCACCGGCCACGGCCTCGGTGGCCTGGCGCAGCGAGGCCTATGCGTGGGCCGACGAGGCCTGGATGACAACGCGTGCGGCCGACCGCGGGCTCGATGCGCCGATGTCGGTCTACGAGGTGCACCTTGGTTCGTGGCGGCGCGGCGAAGGCGCTGCGATGCTCGACTACCGCAGCGCCGCCGTGCTGCTGGCCGACTACGTGCGCCGCCTGGGCTTCACCCACGTCGAGCTGATGCCGATCACCGAACATCCGTTCTACGGCTCCTGGGGCTACCAGACGACGGGCTACTTTGCACCGACCTCGCGCTACGGCACGCCGGAAGACTTCAAGTTCCTCGTCGATACGCTGCACCAGGCGGGCATCGGCGTCATCCTCGATTGGGTGCCGTCGCACTTTCCGGCCGACGCCCACGGCCTGGCGCAGTTCGATGGCAGCTACCTGTACGAGCATGCCGACCCGCGCCAGGGCTTTCACCCGGAATGGAGTTCGTCGATCTTCAATTACGGTCGCAACGAGGTGCGGGCCTTCCTGCTGTCGTCCGCGATGTTCTGGCTCGACGAGTTCCACATCGATGGCCTGCGTGTCGATGCCGTGGCGTCGATGCTCTACCTCGACTATTCGCGCAAGGAAGGCGAGTGGATTCCCAACCGCTTCGGCGGCCGCGAGAACCTCGAAGCCATCTCGTTCCTGCGCATGCTCAACGAGTCGGCCTACCGCGATCATCCAGGCGTGCACATCATTGCCGAGGAGTCCACCGCCTGGCCGATGGTCTCGCGGCCGACCTACATCGGCGGCCTGGGTTTCGGCATGAAGTGGAACATGGGCTGGATGCACGACACGCTGAAGTACATGCACGAGGACCCGGTCCACCGCCGCTGGCACCACAACGAGTTGACCTTCTCGATGGTCTATGCCTTCAACGAGAACTTCATGCTGCCGCTCTCGCACGACGAGGTGGTGCACGGCAAGGGCTCGCTGGTCAACAAGATGCCGGGCGACGCCTGGCAGCAGTTTGCCAACCTGCGCCTGATGTACGGCCACATGTGGGCCCACCCGGGCAAGAAGCTGCTCTTCATGGGCGGCGAGTTCGGCCAGCGCCGCGAATGGAACCACGACGACGCGCTCGAGTGGTGGGCGCTCGACAACGACCAGCACAGCGGGCTGCAACGCTGGGTCGAAGACCTGAACCGCTTCTACCGCAGCGAGCCGGCACTCTACGAGCAGGACTTCGACGGCGCCGGCTTCGAGTGGATCGACGCCCAGGACTCGGAGTGCTGCGTGCTCAGCTACCTGCGCAAGGCGCGCGATGGCAGCGCCGTGCTGGTGGTGGCCAATTTCACGCCGGTGCCGCGCGACAACTACCTGCTCGGCGTGCCACGCGCCGGCCACTGGGTCGAGCGCTTGAACAGCGACGCCGCGCTCTACGGTGGCAGCGGCGTCGGCAACCAGGGCGGCGTGCACAGCGTGCCGGTGGCCGCGCATGGGCGCTTCCAGTCGCTCAACCTGCGCCTGCCGCCACTCGGCGTGCTGGTTCTGAAGCACGATGGTGCCGCGGCATGAAGGCGCGCCATGAGACCCTGCCGGACATCACGCCGGTCGGACTGGCCGACGGCCGCGTGCGCGTGGTCATCGAGCGCATCACGCCAGCCGTCGATGACGGCCGCTTTCCCATCAAGCGTGTCGTCGGCGACACGGTCACCGTCGAGGCCGATTGCCTGGCCGACGGCCACGACGTCGTCGCCTGCGCACTGCTGTGGCGCCAGGCCGGCGCTGCGGACTGGCAGCGCACGACGATGCAAGCCCTGGGCAACGACCGCTGGCGCGCCGCCTTCGTCGTCGATGCGCTCGGCCGCTGGGAGTACACGGTCAGCGCCTGGGTCGACCCGTTCCTGTCGTGGCGCAGCGACTTCAAGCGCCGCGTCGATGCCGACGACCTGCGCGTGGCCGCACTCGGTGGTGCCGCGCTCATTAAGGAAGCCGCAACACGGGCCGGCCGCGGCGCCGACGCCAAGCTGCTGCGGGCCTGGAGCGCCGAGCTGTCCGCTGCAGCGGCGAACGCCGGCGGGCAAGCCGGCGATGTCGCCGAACTGCAGCGCATCGGCCTCGACGAGGCGCGCGGCACGATCGCCGAACGCCATCCCGATCTGCGGCATGCGCTGATCCATGCGCCGGGCGCGGCGAGCTGCTTTGGCGTCAGCGTCGAGCGGCTGCGCGCACGCTACTCGAGCTGGTACGAGTTCTTTCCGCGGTCGGCCGCCGGTGACACTGCTCGCCACGGCACCTTTGCCGACTGCGAAGCCTGGTTGCCCTATGTGCAGCGCATGGGCTTCGATGTCCTCTACTTCCCGCCGATCCACCCCATCGGGCGCACGCGGCGCAAGGGCCGCAACAACACGCTCGAACCGACGGCTGCCGATGTCGGCAGCCCGTGGGCCATCGGCGCGGCCGAGGGCGGCCACGACGCCATCCTCAATGAACTCGGCACGCTGGCTGAATTCCAGCGACTGGTGAAACGCGCCGCCGAGCATGGCATCGAGGTCGCGCTCGACATCGCGTTCCAGTGTTCACCCGACCATCCGTGGGTTCATGAGCACCCGGAGTGGTTCAGCAAGCGCGCCGACGGCAGCATCCAGTACGCCGAGAACCCGCCGAAGAAGTACCAGGACATCTACCCGTTCAACTTCGAGTCCGCGCAGTGGCGCGAGCTCTGGCAGGCGCTGGTGGGAGTGTTCGAATACTGGGTGGCGCAGGGCGTGCGCATCTTCCGCGTCGACAACCCGCACACCAAGGCCTTCCCGTTCTGGGAATGGGCGATCGCGCGTATTCGCTCATCGCACCCCGACGTGATCTTCCTGTCCGAAGCCTTCACGCGGCCCAGGGTCATGCACCGGCTGGCCAAGGTGGGCTTCAGCCAGAGCTACACCTACTTCACCTGGCGCAACAGCAAGCAGGAGCTGACCGAGTACTTCACTGAGCTCGCCCGCGGCCCGGGCCGCGAGTACTTCCGGCCCAACCTGTGGCCGAACACGCCCGACATCCTGCCGACGGCGCTGCAATTTGGCGGCCGCGCAGTTTTCATGGCCCGCGTGGGGCTGGCGGCCACGCTGGGCGCGAACTACGGCATCTACGGTCCGGCCTATGAACTGCTCGATGGCCGCGCCTTGCGGCCTGGCGCCGAGGAATACCTCGACTCGGAAAAGTTCGAGTTGCGGGCCTGGCAGCGCGACAGCGCCGAATCGCTGGCCGATTTCATCGGCGTGCTCAACCGCGCACGGCGCGACAACACGGCGCTGCAAAGCGACTCCGGCCTGCACTTCCTGCCGATCGACAACGACCAGCTGATCGCCTACGCCAAGGTCTCCGAGGATCGCACCAACACCGTGGTCTGCGTCGTCAACCTCGATCCGCACCACACGCAAAGCGGCTGGATCGAGCTCGATGCCGCCACCTTCGGGCTGGCGCCGGGCCAGACCTTCCAGATGCATGATCTGCTCAGCGACGCGCATTTCCTGTGGCACGGCGAGCGCAATTACGTCAGCCTCGATCCGCAGCGTTGTCCCATCCACGTCATGCAGTTGCGCGCCCACATGCGCCGCGAAAAAGACTTCGACTACTTTCTGTGAGGGGGGGCGAATTGAACGCAGTCACCGAGTCCAGCCAGGTCTCGACCGCACAGCCGGTTGTGCAGGCCGTCGTCGCCGGCAGCGACCCGCTTTGGTACAAGGATGCAGTCATCTATGAACTGCACATCAAGGCTTATGCCGACGCCAACGGCGATGGCATCGGTGACTTCCGCGGCCTCACCGAACGCCTCGACCATGTGCAGTCGCTCGGCGTCAACACGATCTGGCTGCTGCCGTTCTACCCGTCGCCGCTGCGCGACGACGGTTATGACGTGGCCGACTACGAGAACGTGCACCCGAGCTACGGCACGCTCGACGATTTCCGCGCCTTCGTCGTCGAGGCGCACCGCCGCGGCCTGCGCGTCATCACCGAACTGGTCGTCAACCACACCTCCGACCAGCATCCCTGGTTTCAAGCCGCACGCAAGGCGCCCAAGGGCTCGCCCGAGCGCAACTTCTATGTCTGGAGCGACGACCCGAACCTGTACAGCGGCACGCGCATCATCTTCACCGACACCGAGAAATCCAACTGGACCTACGACGAGGTTGCCGGCCAGTACTTCTGGCACCGCTTCTTCAGCCACCAGCCGGACCTGAACTTCGACAACCCGGCGGTGATCGAGGCCGTCCTGAAGTCGATGGAGTTCTGGCTCGAGATGGGCGTCGATGGCTTCCGTCTGGACGCCATTCCCTACCTGATCGAGCGCGACGGCACCAGCAACGAGAACCTGCGCGAAACGCACGAAGTCATCAAGCAGATCCGGGCCCGCATCGATGCCGACTATCCCGGCCGCCTGCTGCTGGCCGAGGCCAACATGTGGCCCGAGGACGTGCGCGAGTATTTCGGCGACGGCGACGAATGCCAGATGGCGTATCACTTCCCGCTGATGCCGCGCATGTACATGGCCATCGCCCAGGAAGACCGCCATCCGGTCGTCGAAATCCTGGCGCAGACGCCGGAGATTCCGCCCAACTGCCAATGGGCCGTGTTCCTGCGCAACCACGACGAGCTGACGCTCGAGATGGTGACGAGCAAGGAGCGCGATTACATGTACAGCATGTACGCCTCGGATTCACGGGCGCGCATCAACCTGGGCATCCGCCGCCGCCTGGCGCCGCTGCTGGAGAACGACCAGGAACGCATCAAGCTGATGAACAGCCTGCTGCTGTCGATGCCCGGCACGCCGGTGCTGTACTACGGCGACGAGATCGGCATGGGCGACAACATCTTCCTCGGCGACCGCGACGGCGTGCGCACGCCGATGCAGTGGACCAGCGACCGCAACGGCGGCTTCTCGCGCGCCGATCCGCAGCGCCTGTACCTGCCGCCGATCATGGACCCGATCTACGGCTTCGAGGCCGTCAACGTCGAAGCGCAGTCGCGCGAAGCCTCTTCGCTGCTGTCCTGGACGCGCCGCCTGCTGACCGTGCGCAGTGGCTCGCACGCCTTCGGTCGCGGGCAATTCACGATGCTGCACCCCGGCAATCGCAAGGTGCTGGCCTACCTGCGCGAGCATGGCGACGATGTGATCCTGTGCGTGGCCAACCTGAGCCGGATGGCGCAGCCGGTGGAGCTGGAGCTTGGCGCATGGAAGGGCCGCGTGCCGGTGGAGATGATGGGCCGCAACGCCTTTCCGCCGGTGGGCGAGTTGCCCTACCTGTTGACGCTGCCCGGCCATGGATTCTTCTGGTTCAAGCTGTCCACCGACGCCACGCCGCCGCGCTGGCACACCGAGCGCCTGCCGGTGGAGGACTTGCCGGTGATGGTGTTGTTCGACGGCTGGAACAGCTTCTTCCGCAACCGTGTCATGCCCTGGCGCATGGGCCTGGCCGAAAAGACCGGGCAGCAGCTCGAACGCGAGCTGCTGCCGCGCTTCCTGCAGCGCCAGCGCTGGTACGCCGCAAAAACCGAAAAACCACAGCGCGCGATGGTGGCCGAACACGCCATGCTTCAGTCTGGCGGCCAGGAATGGATGCTGAGTCTGGTCGACGCCCAAGGCGCCGACAGCTCGACGCGTTATTTCGTGCCGCTGGTGCTGGCCTTCGATGACGACGATGAAGAGCGCACCAACGCCCTGGCTGCGCTGGCGGTGAGCAAGGTGCGGCAGCAGGCCAAGATGGGCGTGTTGGCCGACGCCATGGCCGATCAACCCTTCTGCCGCGCGCTGGTCGAGGCCATCGGCGACAAGCGGGTCATCAAGGCCGATGGCGGCAGCGTGCATTTCACGCCCGGCAAGGCCTACGCCGAGGTCGTCGGCGACGCGCTGCAGGGGCCGGCGCCGCTGCACCGCCTGACGCTGTCCAGCAATTCGGTGAGTCTGCTCGGCGAGCGGCTGTTCCTCAAGGCCTACCGGCGCCTGCAGCCTGGCCAGAGCCCCGAACTCGAGATGGGCCGCTTTCTGACCGACGTCGTCGCCTACACCCACTGCGTGCCGGTGGCCGGCAGCGTCGACTTTCACGCCGCCGACGGCACGGTCTGGACGCTGGCGGTGTTGCAAGGGCAGCTCGCCAACCAAGGCGACGCCTGGGTGGCCACGGTGGACGAGTTGGCGCGCCTGTTCGAAGCCCCGGCCGCGGCGGATGACGACATCGCAGGGCCGCCTGCCCAGCGCTTGCGGGTGCTGTCGCAGCGGGTTGCCGAGCTGCACCTCGCGCTGGCGCAGCGCACCGGCACGCCGGCCTTCGACCCCGAGCCGATCGAAGCCGTGGACCTGCAGCGCTGGGCCGGCACGGTGCGCGACGAATGCACGCGCACCCTGGCACAAATGCAAGCGCACAGCGCTGCCTGGCCGGCGGCGCTGGCCGAGCTGGCGGCCCGGGTGCTGAAGGCGCAGTCCGTGCTTGTCGAACGCATCGACCGGGTGGCGCAACTGGCCCCCAGCGGGCTGAAGACACGGGTCCATGGCGACCTGCACCTCGAGCAGGTGCTGGTTCATCGCGACGACTTCTACATCATCGACTTCGAAGGCGAGCCACAACGCACCTTTGAAGAGCGGCGTGCCAAGCAGAGCGCGCTGCGCGACGTCGCCGGCATGCTGCGCTCGTTCGACTACGCTCGCCACACGGCGCTGCACAAGGTGGCGCAAGGCGCAACCGAGCTGGAACGCCTGGCCCCGCTGGCGCGGCGTTGGGAACGTGCGGTGCGCGAGGCCTTTCTCGACACCTACCGCCAGACCGTGCAGGCCGGCGGCTTGTACGCGGACGGCGGCGGCTTCGACGCTGCCCAACCGCTGCTCGAACTGTTCGAGCTCGAAAAGGCGCTGTATGAACTGCGCTACGAGATCGGCAACCGGCCCGACTGGATCGCCGTCCCGCTGGCCGGCATCGCCGCGCTCGCCGGCGTGATGGACTGACAGCGACCGACAGCGACTGATCTCATCTGAATCCCGAGGAAGCACCATGCAAAACATCGATGTCATGCTGGAACCGCTGCGAGTCACTGCTGCAACAGGTGGGCGCCTTCATGCCGCGACTGGCGCTGGCCGTGGGGGTGCTGTTCATCGGCTGGCTGGTCGCCAAGGCCTTTCGCTTCAGCATCGTCAAGGCCCTGCGGGCGCTGAACTTCCATCTGCTGAGCGAACGCGCCGGCATCGACAGCTTCCTGCAGCAGGGTGGCACCAAGAAGGACACCACCGACCTGTTCGGCTGGATCGCCTATGCGCTGGTCATCCTGGCGTCGCTGATCATCGCCTTCAACAGCCTCGGGCTGACCCAGGTCACCGACCTGCTGGGCAAGGTCATGCTGTTCGTGCCGCGGCTGCTGGTGGCGCTGCTGGTGGTGGTGTTCGGCAGCTATTTCGCGCGCTTTGCCGGCAACGCGGTGCAGAGCTACTGCCGCAGCGCCGAGATCGGCGACGGCGAGTTGCTCGGCCGCATCATGCAGTACGGCGTGATGGCGTTCGTGATCCTGCTGGCGGTGGACCATTTGGACATCGGCGGCGGACTGATCCAGAAGACCTTCCTGATCCTTCTCGGCGGCATCGTCATCGCACTCGCGCTGGCCTTCGGCATCGGCGGCCGCGACCGCGCGGCGGCGCTGATCGAACGCTGGTTCCCGCGCAACCGCAGCGACAAGCTGCCTTGATGGCCACCGCCCGCGGCACGCAAACCCTGTGGCCTGGTCTCCCCTACCCGCGCGGCGCCACCTGGGACGGCATGGGCGTCAACTTCGCCCTCTTCTCCGAATCGGCCGAGCGGGTTGATCTGTGCCTGTTCGACCGCAGCGGGCGCAGCGAGGTGCAGCGCCTGACGCTGCGCGAACAGACCGACCAGATCTGGCACGGCTACCTGCCGCAGGCGCGACCGGGCCAGCTCTATGGCTACCGGGTGCATGGCCCATACCGGCCGCAGGACGGCCACCGCTTCAACCCGCACAAGCTGCTGCTCGACCCGTACGCACGCAACGTCGTCGGCACGATGCGCTGGCACGATGCCTTGTTCGGCTACCGCATCGGCCATGCCGACACCGACCTGAGCTTCGACCGCCGCGACAGCGCGCCCTACATGCCGCGCTGCAAGGTTGTCGAAACGGCGTTCACCTGGGGCGACGACCGGCGCCCCAACGTGCCCTGGCACGACACCGTGATCTACGAAACCCATGTCCGCGGCTTCACCAAGCAGCATCCGGACGTGCCGCCGGCGCTGCGCGGCACCTATGCCGGCCTGGCCTGCGCGCCGGTGGTCGAGTACCTGAAGCGCCTGGGCGTGACCACGATCGAGCTGATGCCGGTGCACGCCTTCGTCGACGACCGCCACCTGGTCGATGCCGGCCTGCGCAACTACTGGGGCTACAACTCGATCGGCTTCTTCGCCCCCGACAACGCGCTACAGCGCCTCGGGCAAGGTCAACGAGTTCAAGACCATGGTGCGCACGCTGCACGCCGCCGGGCTCGAGATCATTCTCGACGTGGTCTACAACCACACCGCCGAAGGCAACCAGCTCGGGCCGACACTGGCCTTTCGCGGCATCGACAACGCAGCCTACTACCGGCTGTCGCCCGGCGAGCCGCGCTACTACCAGGACTTCACCGGCTGCGGCAACACGCTCAACATGCAGCACCCGCGCGTGCTGCAGATGCTGATGGATTCGCTGCGCTACTGGGTCACCGAGATGCATGTCGACGGTTTCCGCTTCGACCTGGCCTCGGCGCTGGCGCGCGAGCTGCATGCGGTGGACCGGCTGTCGCGCGTTCTTCGACATCCTGCGCCAGGACCCGGTGCTGTCGCGCGTCAAGCTGATCGCCGAGCCCTGGGACCTGGGCGCCGGCGGCTACCAGGTCGGCAACTTCCCGGTCGGCTGGGCCGAGTGGAACGACAAGTACCGCGACACCATGCGCGGCTACTGGAAAGGCGAGGGCGGCATCATCGGCGATTTCGCGCAGCGCTTCACCGGCTCCAGCGACCTCTACAACCGCAGCAGCCGTCGGCCCTACGCCAGCATCAACTTCGCTCGCCGCGCACGACGGCTTCACGCTCGCCGACGTGGTCTCGTACAACGACAAGCACAACCAGGCCAACGGCGAGGACAACCGCGACGGCCACAACCACAACCTGTCGTGGAACTGCGGCGTCGAAGGGCCGACCGACGACGCCGCGGTGCTGGGCCTGCGCGCACAGCAGCAACGCAACTTCATCGCCACGCTGCTGCTGTCGCAGGGCGTGCCGATGCTGCTGGCCGGCGACGAGATCGGCCGCAGCCAACGCGGCAACAACAACGCCTACTGCCAGGACAACGCGCTGAGCTGGGTCGAACTGGGCACTCGACGAGCACCAGCAGGCGCTGCTCGCGTTCACGCGGCGGCTGATGGCCTTGCGGGCCGCGTCATCCGGTGTTCCGTCGTCGCGACTTCTTCCAGGGCCGGCCGCTGTTCGGCAGCAGCGTGCGCGACATCGTCTGGCTGCAACCCGACGGCAGCGAGATGACCGAACAAGCCTGGGGCGAGGGCCATGCGCGTGCGCTGGCGGTGTTCCTGTCCGGCGACGGCTTGAACGACGTCGATGCGCAGGGCCACCCGTTGCGCGACGACAGCTTCGCGCTGCTGTTCAACGCCGATGCCGAGGCGGTGCCATTCACGCTGCCCCACGGCCTGACGTCGGCTGCGGGCGAGTTGCTGATCGATACTGCGGCGACACTTGCACCGGCCGGCGTGAGCGTTGAACCCGGCAAGCCGTATGCACTGCAGGGCCGCGCCCTGGCACTGGTGCGATTCGCGCGCCAAACTGACGAGACCACACCATGAAGAAACAGACCATGAAGCGCCAACACAGCATGCCCTTCGGCGCCGCGCGTACAGCCGCAGGCGGGGCACGATTTGCCCTGTGGGCGCCGAGTGCGCGGCAGGTCGAACTGGTGCTGCCGGCCACCGACAGCCGGCACGTCATGCAGACGCAGTCCGACGGCTGGTTCGCAACCGAACTGGCACAGGCCGAGGCCGGGCTGCGCTATGCCTATCGCATCGACGGCGGTCCGGTGGTGCCCGATCCGGCGTCGCGCCACAACCCCGACGACGTGCACGGCACGAGCGCGCTGACCGACCCGCAGGCCTTCGACTGGCCCGACGGCGCGCTGGCGCGGCCGGCCATGGCACGAGGCCGTGGTCTACGAACTGCACGTCGGCTGTTTCACGCCCGAGGGCACGTTCGCCGCCGCGATCGGCCGCCTCGACGATCTGGTCGCGCTCGGCGTCACCGCCCTCGAACTGATGCCGGTGGCCGATTTCCCCGGCCAGCGCGGCTGGGGCTACGACGGCGTGCTGCTGTACGCGCCCGAGGCCAGCTACGGCACGCCCGACGAACTCAAGCGGCTGGTCGCGGCTGCCCACGCAGCGCGGCCTGATGGTGCTGCTCGACGTCGTCTACAACCACTTCGGTCCCGACGGCAACTACCTGCACGCCTACGCCGCAGGTCTTCTTCAACCAGCAAGTGCCACACGCCCTGGGGCGCGGCGATCAACTTCGACGGCGAGCACAGCCGCACGGTGCGCGACTTCTTCATCCACAACGCGCTCTACTGGGTCGAGGAGTTCCACTTCGACGGCCTGCGCGTCGATGCCGTGCACGCGATGCACGACCAGTCGCAGCTGCATTTCGTCGACGAACTGGCGCAGGCGCTGCGCGCCGGACCGGGGCGCGAGCGGCCAGGTGCATCTGGTGCTGGAGAACGACGTCAACGACGCCGCAGCGTCTGGCGCGCGACGGCGCACGGCCGGCCGCTGCTGGCCGACGCGCAGTGGAACGACGACGTGCACCACGCGCTGCACGTGATGGCCAGCGGCGAGACCGACGGCTACTACGCTCGACTACGCGGCCGAGCCGCTGCGCCTGTTCGGGCGCGCGCTGGCCGAGGGCTTCGCCTACCAGGGCGAGCCATCGGCCTATCGCGATGGCGAAGGCCGCGCGGCACGCCCTCGGCGCACCTGCCGCCGCTGGCCTTCGTCAACTCGCTGCAGACCCACGACCAGGTCGGCAACCGCGCCTTCGGCGAGCGCATCGCCATGCTGTCGGCGACGGCCGGGCGCGACGACGCGCTGCGCGCGCTGCACCGCCTGCGTGCTGCTGGCGCCGTCGCCGCCGATGCTGTTCATGGGCGAGGAGTGCGCGGCGGCAACGCCGTTCCTGTACTTCTGCGACTTCGAGGGCGATCTGGCCGCGGCCGTGACCGACGGCCGGCGCGCCGAGTTCGGCCGCTTCGCGCGCTTCTGCCGACCCGGCGGTGCGCGATGCGCATTCCCGACCCGAACGCGGCCGCGACCTTCATCGGCAGCAAGCTCGACTGGGCGCGAGCGCGAGCGCGATCCGCACAGCGCCTGGCTGGCGCTCTACAGCGACCTGCTGCGCCGCCGCCAGCGCCAGCCTGGTGCCCTGGCTGGCCGGCGCGCGCAGCGGCACGCTCGACCTGCCGGCCGCCGGCACGCTTGCGCATCACCTGGCCGCTGGCGGACGGCCGCCGCTGGCACCTGCTGGCCCAGCTGGCCGACCAGGCCGGTGCGCCGCTGGCTGGCGCGCTCGCCGGCGACACCGTCTATGCCAGCCACGCCTCCTCCAGCGCGCTGGCGCCGTGGTCGGTACGGGTGACACTGGAGCAGCCGTGAACGCTCGGCTGCGCCACCTGGCCGAACTCAAGGGCATCGCGCCGGTCTACGCCGACGTCTGGGACAAGCCGCATGAGGCCTCGGAGAAGACGCTGCGTTCGCTGCTGGTGGCGATGCGCGTGCTCGACAGCGTCGACGCCTCGGCAGCAGCGATCGATGCGGCGATCACCGAACACGACAACCACCAGCGCGCCGAACGCTTGCCGCCGGTGCTGGTGCGGCGAGCAGACGAGCCCCTGTGGCCCTGGCCGGTGCCGCCGCCACCGAATACGGCCAGCACCGATGTGCTCGACTGGCGCATCGACGCCGAAGACGGCACCGTCCATCAGGGCCGGCTCGGCGCCGACCGGCCGGCTGCACTGCGACTGCCGACGGGCTACCACCGGCTGGCGCTGCAACGTGGCGGCAGCCCCGTCGCCCAATGCCTGCTGATCGTCGTGCCGCGCAGCACCTACCGGCCACCGGCGCTGCAGGGCGACGGCCGGGTGTGGGGTGCTGCCGCACAGTTGTATGCCGTGCGCTCGCAGCGCAACTGGGGCATCGGCGACTTCAGCGATCTGGCCCGGCTGGTCGAGTTGTGGGGCCAGGCCGGCGCCGCTGTGGTCGGCGTCAACCCGCTGCACGCCATGTTCCCGCACAACCCGGCGCATGCCAGCCCCTACAGCCCGTCGAGCCGCCTGTTCCTCAACCTGCTCTACCTCGATGTCGAGGCCATCGCCGACTTCGCCGAATGCACCGAGGCGCGCTCGCTGGTCGGCAGTGCCGCATTCCAGCAGCGCGTCGCCGCCTTGCGCCGCGAGGAACTGGTCGACTACGTCGGTGTCGAGGCGCTCAAGCGCGAGGTGCTCGAGCCGTTGCATGCCCATTTCCGCAGCCAACACCAGGCGCGCGGCAGTGCCCGGGCGCAGCAATTCGACGTGTTTCGCCGGCAGCGCGGCGCCGACCTGCGCCGCCACGCGTTGTTCGATGCGCTGCAGGCGCACTTCCACCGCGACGACGCCGCCGTCTGGGGCTGGCCGGTGTGGCCCGAGGCCTATCGCGACCCCGACTCGGCGCAGGTCGCGGCCTTCGAGCGCGAATACCTCGCGGCGGTCGAGTTCCACGAGTACCTGCAGTGGCAGGCCGACCTGCAGTTCGCCGAGGTCGAGCGCCGCGCGCGGACTGCGGACTCGGCATGGGCCTGTACGTCGACCTCGCGGTGTCGATCGACCGCGCCGGCGCCGAGGCCTGGAGCGAGCAGGAGCTGTACGCGCTCGGCGCCTCGATCGGTGCGCCGCCCGACGAGTTCAACCCCAAGGGCCAGAACTGGGGTCTGCCGCCGCTGACCCGGCGCGCCTGCGCGCGGCCGCCTACGCGCCGTTCATCGCGACGCTGCGCGCCAACATGGCCCATGCCGCGGCCTTGCGCATCGACCACGTGATGGCCCTGATGCGCCTGTACTGGATCGCGCCGGGCGCCGACGCCTCGGCGGGCGCCTATGTGCACTACCCGTTCGACGACCTGCTGGGGATCATCGCGCTGGAAAGCCAGCGCAACCGCTGCCTGGTGATCGGCGAGGATCTCGGTACCGTCGATGAGCAGGTGCGCAGCAAGCTCGCTGCCGCCGGTGTGCTGTCCTATGGCGTGCTGTTCTTCGAGCGCGACGGCGACGGCGGCTTCAAGGCGCCGTCGGCGTATGCGCGCCAGGCGATCGCCGTCGCCTCGACCCACGACCTGCCGACGCTGGCCGGCTGGTGGGAAGGCCGCGACCTGGCGCTGCGCACCGAACTCGATCTGTTCCCGCGCCCCGAGGTGCGCGAGCAGCAGCTGCAGGAGCGCGCGCAGGATCGCGAGCGCCTGCTGCGCGCACTCGACAGCGAGCAACTGCTGCCGCCGGGCATCGCGCTCGATCCGCGGCGCCTGCCGGCGCTCGACGCGGCCTGCGTGCAGGCCGTGCATGCCTACCTGGCGCGCAGCCCGGCGCAGATCGTGGTCGCGCAACTCGAAGACGTATTGCTCGCGCGCGAGCAGATCAACTTGCCCGGCACCACCGACGAGGTGCCGAACTGGCGGCGCAAGTTGCTGCTGCCGCTCGAACGATGGCCCGGCGACGAACGCTTCACCGGGCTCGTGCGGACGCTGCGCGCCGAGCGCGCGCGCACCCGCGCAGGACGGCCCCTCTGATGAAACAAGCCACCATCCCGCGCGCCACCTACCGCGTGCAGTTGCACAGCGACTTCCGCTTCGCCGACGCCACGGCGCTGGTGCCCTATCTGGGCCGCGCTGGGCATCAGCCACCTCTACTGCTCGCCGTCGCTGCGCGCGCGTGCCGGCAGCCGCCACGGCTACGACGTCGTCGACCATGGCGAGCTGAACCCCGAACTCGGCACGCGTGCCGATTTCGACGCGCCTGGTCGCAGGCGCTGCACGAGCCATGGCATGGGCCTGGTGATCGACATCGTGCCCAACCACATGGGCGTGCTCGGCGGCGACAACGCCTGGTGGCTCGACGTGCTCGAGAACGGCGCCGCGTCGGCCTACGCGAACTTCTTCGACATCGACTGGCACTCCGCCGATCCGGCGCTGACCGGCAAGGTGCTGCTGCCGATCCTCGGCGACCAGTACGGCGTCGTGCTCGAGCGCGGCGAACTGCAAGCTCGGCTTCGATGCCGACGCGCGGCTACTTCACGCTCGCCTACTACGAGCACCGGCTGCCGATCGACCCGTCGGGCTACGGCGCGCTGCTCCGGCGCGCTTGCGCACGGCGCCGCCCGGCGCCGAACCAGACAGCGCCTCGGCCGCCGACTCATGCGCCTGGCCGAGGCCTTCGACCGCCTGCCGCGCGCACCACAACGCCGATGGCGCGGCGTGCGCGCAGCGCCAGCGCGACAAGACGCTGCTCAAGGCGCGGCTGGCCGACATCGTGCGCGCGCAACCCGCGCTGGCGCGCGGCGCTCGGAGGCGGTGGTGACAGCGATCAACGGCCGGCTCGGCGACCGCGGCCAGCTTCGATGCGCTCGACGCGCTGATCGATGCCCAGCCCTACCGGCTCGCCCACTGGCGCGTGGCCGCCGACGAAATCAACTACCGGCGCTTCTTCGACATCAACGAACTGGCGGCGCTGCGCATGGAGCGTGCCGAGGTCTTCGAGGCCACGCACCGCCTGGTGCTCGATCTGGCCGCCAGCGGCGCGGTCGACGGCCTGCGCATCGACCACCCCGACGGCCTGGCCGACCCGGCCGGCCTACTTCCGCCAGCTGCAGACGCGCTACGCCGAACTGGCCGGGCTGCCGCCGCCGCAGCCGGCGCGCGACGGCGCGCCGCCCGAGATGCCGCTCTACGTCGTGGTCGAGAAGATCGTCGCGCCGCACGAGCAGGTGCCGCGCCGACTGGGCGGTGCACGGCACCACCGGCTACCGCTTCGCCAACGTCGTCAACGGCCTGCTGATCGACGGCGAGGCCAAGACGCGGCTCGACCGCGCCTGGCGCGCCTTCGTCGCGCGACGAGGCCGAGGACTTCGACGACCTGTCCTGGCACTGCCGCCACGTCGTCATGGACGGCACGCTGGCCGGCGAGCTGACCGTGCTGGCCACGGCGCTGCTGCGGCTGGCGCGCGAAGACCGCCGCACGCGCGACTTCACGCTCAACTCGCTGCGCCAGGCGCTGGCCGAGGTGGTGGCCTCGTTCCCGGTCTACCGCACCTACATCGTCGACAAGCCGAGCGCGCAGGACCGCAAGTTCATCGACTGGGCGATCGGCCGCGCGCGCCGGCGCAGCCTGGCCGCCGATGCCAGCGTGTTCGACTTCCTGCGCCGCGTGCTGCTCGGCCGGCCGCTGCCCGGCGCGCCGGCGGGCCTGGGCGAGCGCTACCGCGCCTTCGCGCGGCGGCTGCAGCAGTACACCGCGCCGGTGGCCGCCAAGGGCATCGAGGACACGGCGCTGTACCGCCACCACCGGCTGATCTCGGTCAACGACGTCGGCGGCGAGCCCGATGCCTTCGGCATCTCGGTGGCGGCCTTCCACGCCGCCAGCCGCGACCGCGCGCAGCACTGGCCGCACACGATGCTGGCCACCTCGACCCACGACGCCAAGCGCTCGGAGGACGTGCGCGCGCGCATCGACGTCATCAGCGAGATGCCGGCGGCGTGGCGGCTGACGGTGCGGCGCTGGAGCCGCATGAACCGCAGCCACAAGCGCACCGTCGACGGCGCGCGCGCGCCGACGCGCAACGACGAGTACCTGCTCTACCAGACGCTGATCGGCAGCCTGCCGGCCGGCGCGCTCGACGACGCGGCGCTGGCCGCCTACGCCGAGCGCATCGACGCAGGCGATGCTGAAGTCGGTGCGCGAGTCGAAGGCCGTGACGAGCTGGATGAA
This sequence comes from uncultured beta proteobacterium, assembly GCA_963706685.1. Taxonomy (GTDB): domain Bacteria; phylum Pseudomonadota; class Gammaproteobacteria; order Burkholderiales; family Burkholderiaceae_C; genus CADEEN01. Next base: position 398,659 of record CAVPMY010000004.1, on the reverse strand, counting down.
TCCGAACGCAGGCCTACGAAGCCGCGCTGTCGGCCTTCGTGCAGGCGCTGCTCGCGCGCGCGCGACAGCAACCTGTTCCTGCACGACCTGCAGGCCACGGCGGCCGGTGTTCGCCTGGTACGGCGCGCTCAACGGCCTGACGCTGGCGCGCGTCAAGATGCCTGTCGCCGGGCGTGCCCGACTTCTACCAGGGCCATGAAGCGATCGAGCTGTCGCTGGTCGATCCCGACAACCGCCGGCCGGTGGACTTCGACCAGCGCGCGCGCAGCTGCTCGCGCGGCGCGCAGGCCTGCGCCGCGCAGCCCGACCGCGGCACGCGCGCCGTGCTGCGCGACTGGCTGGCCGCACGCCGTCGACGGCCGCGCCAAGTTCTGGGTCACCTGGCGCGCGCTGCAGCTGCGCCGCGAGCACGAGGCCGCTGCTGCGACCGTGCCGAGTACCTGCCGCTGGAGGTGCGCGGCGCAGCGCGCAGCGCACGTGCTCGCCTTCGCGCGGCGCGACGGCGCGCAGTGGATCGTCGTCGTCGCCGGCGCGCCTGTGCGCTCGCTGCGGGCTGGCGGTCGGCGCAGGCGCCGCTCGGCGAGGTCTGGGGCGACACCGTGCTCGACTGCCGTCTGGCCCGAGCGCGCGAGCGCCGCCGTGGCCGCCGGCACGGCCCTGGCTCGAAGAGGCCATCAGCGGCCAGCGCCACGCGCTCGCCGATCGGCGCGCTGCCGCTGGCCGGGGCTGCTGCGCGAATTTCCGGTGGCGGCGCTGTACGGCGACGCGCACGGGGCGATGATCGAGCGCGCATGCTCGCAGACCACGCCGCGACAGCAGCGCAGCTGATCGACGACTGCCGCAGGCGTCGCTGGCGCTGCTGCAAGCGCAACCTGTGCCCGCACGGCATCCTGGCCGCCAGCCGCACCGACGCCGCCGAGGCCCGGCGCTACACGCGCATCTTCGGCCGCGACGCCGCGATCTGCGTGCTGGCGATGTGCGGCAGCGGCGACGCAGCGCTCGAGCGGGCGCCATCGACAGCCTGGACGCGCTGGCCGCGCAGCAGGCCGCCAACGGGCAGATCCCGAAGTACGTCGACCCCGAGGGCCGCGACGCCGACTTCTGGTACCTCGGCTGCATCGACGCCACGCTGTGGTGGCTGATCGCGGTCGACCATGTGCGCCGCGCCACGGCCAGCGTCGGCGCCGCGCGCTGGCAAGACGCGCGATCGCAACGCGCCATCGCCTGGCTGCTGGCCCAGGAGCACCAGCACCTTCGCCTGCTGCAGCAGAACGAAGCCAGCGACTGGGCCGACATCATGCCGCGCTCGGGCTATGTGCTCTACACCAATGCGCTGTGGTATCGAGGTCAAGCGGCGCTTCGCGCTGCCCGACGCCGAGGCCACGCGCGCACCACTTCAACCACCTCTTCCATCCGTTCCAGCGCGACCTGCCCGAATACCACCGCGCCCGCCTGCTGCGCCATTACGCGCGCCGCGGCCGCCGCGATCCGGGGCTGTACCTGAGCTTCGTCAACCTCGCCTTCGCCGGCGACGAGGGCGATGTCTTCGGCAACCTGCTGGCGGTGCTGTGCGGTGCTGGCCGAGCGAGGACGACGGCGCGGCGCATCGTCGAGCACGATCGCAGCCGCGCACGCTGCCGAGCCCTACCCGATCCGCGTCGTGCTGCACCCGCTGTCGCGCGAGCACGAACTGTGGCGGCCGTACATGGCGCGCCACCAGCAGAACCGCGCGCACCAGTACCACAACGGCGGCATCTGGCCCTTCGTCGGCGGCTTCTGGGTGCTGGCGCTGGCGCAGCTCGGACTGCACGACGCAGGCGCGGCAGACACCTCGGCGCGCTGGCGCAGGCCAATGCCGCCGACGACTGGCGCTTCACCGAGTGGTTCCACGGCCGCACGCTGGCACCGATGGGCATGGCCGGGCAGAGCTGGAACGCGGCGACGTTCCTGCTGGCACAGCGGGCGCTGCGAGACGAGCGACGCGGTTGGTGATGGCGCAAGCAAGGCGGCAGGTTTGCACTGCGCCCTAGGGAAACCACTGGGTGGCGCAGCCATCGACACGCATGCTGAGCCGATGCAGTTCCCACCCATTGATGACGCTTTGTAAGACCGCACCGTGCAAACGGCGCTGCCTCTTGGCGCCGCATTGAAGTGCTCACGGGGCGCATGGACCCGCCAGCAACACGGTGTCAGCCAGGCGGAGCGATTACCTTTTGTCGAATCGACGCCGGATACAAACATGGCCCTGTCGCTCCAGGCATAGCGTCCGCCTGCACTCGCCATCGACCGAGCGCAAAGGAGACAGCCATGAAACACATCGCCGGCGTTCTCGCCGCTGCCGGACTCTTGATGGCATGCAACGGAGGCTCCGAAAGCGAAGCAGCCAGCGCCGCCGCAGCGGCCGAGGAACGCACCGTCGCGGGCGCCGCTGCGGACACGGCCAATGGCGTGCGAGACACCCTGCAGGCGCTGCGCGGCGGTGGCGGTGAGCGCAGAGACAACTCGGCATTCAGGCCAAGACCTTCCAGCGCCAAAGATCCCGGCCCGCGCGACACGGTCGGCGACGCAGGTGCGCCCCTCGACGGCCTGAGCCCGGCGCAGCTCTATGCCTTTGAGGTCGGCAAGGCGGACTTCGAAGAGGTCGAGGAGGTCAACGAAGGCCTCGGGCCGACCTTCAATCTCGACAGCTGCGGCGGCTGCCATTCGCAGCCGGCCATCGGCGGCACCAGCCCCAAGGTCAACCCGCAGATGAAGATGGCCAACGCCGCCAACCCGCTGCCGTCCTTCATCACGGCCAACGGCCCGGCGCGCGAGGCCCGCTTCGTGCGCAATGCCGACGGTTCGCCCGACGGCGGCGTGCACAGCCTGTTCACGGTGACGGGCCGGCCGGGTGCCGAGAGTTGCGTGCTGACGCAGCCGGATTTCGAACGCGAATTGGCGCGCAACAACGTCGTCTTCCGCATCCCGACGCCGGTATTCGGCGTTGGGCTGATTGAAAGCATCCCCGACAGCGAGATCCTGAAGAAACAGGCCAGCGCGGCGTCGAGCAAGCGCAGCTTCGGTATCCGCGGCCGACCCAACGTGCTGCTGACCGGCAACTCGATCTCGGGCCAGATCAACCGCAACGGCAACGACGGCACCGTCGGCGCTTCGGCTGGAAGGCGCAGAACAAGTCGATGCTGATCTTCTGCGGGCGAGGCCTACAACGTCGAGATGGGGATCTCGAACCTGGCCTTCCCGACGGAGCGCGACGAAAGCCCGGGTTGCAGTGAGCTGGCCGTGTCGCCCAACAGCGAGGCCAATTTCGACCCGCCGCCGACCAATCCGGCCTCTGCGTTCCGGACGGTGGACGGGCTCAGCGCGATCGAGAAGTTCACCGTCTTCATGCGCTTCCTGGCGCCGCCGAAACCGTCGCTCAACGTCAAGGGCGCCACCGCGGCGTCGATCACCACCGGCGCCAAGGTGTTCACCGACACCGGCTGCGCGCTGTGCCACACGCCATCGATGAACACGTACGCGCAAGACGTCGATGCCGGCGATGGCCGGCAAGACGGTCAACCTGTTCTCCGACCTGATGCTGCACGACATGGGCACCGGTCTGGCCGACGGCATCCAGCAGGGCCAGGCCAGCGGCCGCGAGTTCCGCAGCGCGCCGCTGTGGGGCCTCGGCCAACGGCTGTTCTTCCTGCACGACGGCCGCACGACCGACCTGCGGCAAGCCATCCTCGAGCACTACAGCAACGGCTCCGAGGCCAACGCGGTGACGCGGCGCTTCTTCGACCTGCGCGATGAGCAACAGCAGGACATGCTGAACTTCCTGCGCTCGCTGTAGGGCGGGTTAATGGATCTGGCTCAGCGGCACCGGCAAGTTCAAGGGGATCACCGGCACCGGCACTTTTCGGGAGTTGTTCTCCGCGAAGTCCGCGGATGCTGGAACGTCGCAAGGCTGCCGGCACGACTGGGGCAAGTACACGGTGCCCTGATCTCGGCCGGCTGGCGGCATTGCAGGAGCGCACCGCTATGATCATTTCGCCATGCTCGCCCGTCTTGCTGTCGCCGCCGCCGTCATGCTCGCCGTTGGGCTGACACAAGCCAAACCGCTCGTCTACTGCGCCGACGCCAGCCCCGAAGGCTTCGATCCGAGCCTGTGGGACAGCTCGAGCACCAGCAACGTCACGCGGCAGATCTTCAACGGCCTGGTCGGCTTCGTGCGCGGCACGACGCAGTTGAAGCCCGAGCTGGCCAGCGCCTGGCAAATCTCGGCGGATGCCAAGACCTTCACATTCACGCTGCGCCGCGGCGTGCGCTTTCACATCACGCCGTACTTCACGCCGACGCGCGAGATGAATGCCGACGACGTGATCTTCACCTTCACTCGCATGACCGACCCCGAGCATGCGTTTCACCGCGCCTACCCGGTGCCTTACGTCTACGCGCAGAGCCTGGGCCTGGCGGCGATGATCGCCGGCATCGACCGCGTCGACGAGCACACGGTGCGCTTTCGGCTGAAGACGCCGAACGTCACCTTCCTCAGCTACTTCGCGATGTCGTTTGCCGGCATCCACTCGGCCGAGTACGCGGCCAAGCTGTTGGCTGAAGGCCGCGCGAGTGCGATCAACAACCAACCGATCGGCGCGGGGCCGTACAAGTTCAAGCGCTACCGCAAGGACGATGTCGTGCGTTTGCTGCCGCACGAGGGCTTCTGGAACAGTGCAGGCGAGCCGCAGAAAACGACGCAGCTGATCTTCGCCATCAGCCGCGAGCCGGCGGTGCGGGTGCAGAAGATGGCCGCCGGCGAATGCCACATTACCGCGCCGCTGCGCGACATCGACATCGCCGCGCTCGACAAGCGCAGCGAGGTCACGATCCTCAAGAAGCAGGCGCTCAACATCAGCTACCTGTCGTTCAACCTGAAGAAGGCGCCGACCGACAACCGCGCCGTGCGCGAGGCGCTGGACATTGCCATCGACCGCGACGCGCTGTTCCGCGTGCTGTTTCCGCGCGGCGACGCGATGCAGGCGGTGAGCGCGTTTCCGCCGGCGATCGCCGGCTACAACGCCGAGCTGAAGAACGAATACAACCCCGAGCGCGCCAAGCTATTGCTGGCCGAGGCCGGCTTCGCGAACAATACCGAAATCGACCTATGGGCCTTGCCGATCGCGCGACCGACCAATCCCAACGGCCTGCTGATGGCGCAGATGATCCAGCACGACTGGGCGGCGATCGGCGTCAAGGCGACGATCAAGACCTACGAATGGGGCGAGTACCTCAAGCGCGCCAACAACGGCGAGCACCATGTCTACATGAGCGGCTGGTCGGGCGACACCGGCGACGCCGATGACTTTCTCGCCCCCAACCTGACCTGCGCCGCCAGCCGCGACGGCATCAAGTTCTGCAACGCGGCCTTCGACAAGCTCGTCGAGCAGGGCCGGGCCGCGGTCGATGCCGACAAGCGCAGCGCGATCTATCGCGAAGCGCAGCTGATCTTCAAGCGCGAGCGGCCCTGGATCACGATCGCGCATTCGAGCATCTACATCCCGCTGCGCAAGGATGTGAGGGGCTTTGTCATGGCACCCAACGGCAGCATGGATTTCGAAGGCGTGTACCGGCAATGACTGCCTTGCGGATCGAAGACATCGCCGCGCACCCATCCTTTCGCCGCCTCGATGCGATCGCCGGCATCGCGGTCGACCTGCGCTACGCCGGCAGCAACAATTTCGCCGGCCGCGTGCTCTACCGCGGCATCGATTGCGCCTGGCTGCGCGTCGAGGCCGCGCGCGGGCTGGAGGACGCCGCGGCCTGGCTGGCGTGCCCATCACCCCGGTCAGCGCCTGCTCGTGCTCGACGCGCTGCGTCCGCAGCGTGTGCAGGAAGCGATCTGGCGCGACGTGCAAGGCACACCCGGCGAGCACTACTTCGCCGACCCGGCGCGTGGCTCGATCCACTCCTTCGGCATGGCCGTCGACGTGACGCTGCAGGATGCCGAGGGCCGCGAACTCGACATGGGCAGCGGCTTCGACGAGATGAGCGCACGCTCTCACCCGGCGCTCGAAGCCGAGCAACTCGCGGCCGGCCATATCACGCGCGAGCAGGTCACTGCGCGCGAGCGGCTGCGTGCGGCCATGCGGGCCGGTGGTTTTGCCGGCATCCCCATCGAGTGGTGGCATTTCAACCACGGCGACGTGACGCAGGTCCGTCGCCAGCTCGCGCGCGTCGAGTGAGTTGAATCTGTGACGAGGCGTGAATTTCACGCTCGAACGCGGAGCCGCGGCTACATGCGTTGACAGGCAGTGCTCAGGGGCCGCTACGCTAACTCGATGCCCTTGACTTGCCCTGCCTCCCTTTCGCGTGCGCCGATTCGATTGCGCGCCCTGTTCCTGACGTGTGCGGCCAGCGCGACCCTGACAGCCTGCGGTGGAGGCGGCAGCGACGCCAGCGCCGACAACGCCCCGGCGCCTGTCGCGGGCGGTGGCGCAACGCCCGCACCGGCGCAACCGCCATCGAGCCCGCCGGCCACCCCACCTGCTCCTGGTGCGGCGCCGACGCCTCCGGCCCCCGGCCCCGCGCCATCACCGCCACCCGCGCCGACTCCGAGCCCCGCCACCGGGCCCGTCGCCGGCAACCCCGCCGGCTCGTGCGCGGTGCCTGCGGGCGGCCAGTTGAAAAGCGTCGCCACGCCGACCACGGTCGTCGGCAACGGCACGCCGGGCAGTTGCACTTCGGCCGCGGTGGTGGCGGCGGTGGCCAACGGCGGCGTGGTCACGTTCAACTGCGGCGCCGATCCGGTGACGATCACGATGGCGGCCACGGCGCGTGTCTTCAACAACAAGCCCGACCTCGTGCTCGACGGCGGCGGCAAGGTCACGCTGTCGGGCGGCGGCGCGCGGCGCATCCTCTACCAGCACACCTGCGACCCGAGCCTGGTCTGGATGTCGGCGAGCTGCAACCTCGACGACTCGCCGAAGACGACGCTGCAGAACCTCACCTTTGTCGACGGCAACGCGAGCGGGCAGAGCTACGGTTTCGACAACGTCAACGGCGGCGGTGCGGTGTTCGCGCGCGGCGGGCGCTTGTCGATCGTCAACTCGCGTTTCTTTCGCAATCAATGCGAGAGCAGCGGCCCCGACCTCGGCGGCGCCGCGGTGCGCGTGCGCGAGATGTCTGCCGCTTCGCCGGTCTATGTGGTCGGCAGCACCTTCGGCGGCGCGGCCGGTTACGGCAACAGCTGCTCCAACGGCGGCGGCCTGTCGGGCCTGGCGGCGTCGTACGCGGTCATCAACAGCGTGTTCACGCACAACCGGGCCATCGGCGTCGGCGCCAATCCGCAACGCGCCGGCACGCCCGGCGGCGGCAGCGGCGGCGCGATCTACATGGACGGCAACCGCTTCGACCTCTCGGTCTGCGGCACGGTGGTGAACACCAATACCGCCAACGAAGGCGGCGGCGCGATCTTCTACGTCAGCAACGACCGCAGCGGCACGATGTCGCTGGCCAACTCCACGTTCTCCGCCAATCCGAGCGCCGGCTTCGAGACGCAGGGCCTGCCGGGCATGTTCGTGCTCGCCGCGCCGGGCCAACCGGTGGTGTCGGGGTCGACGTTGGCGCCGTAGCCCCGCGATCGGCCGGTCGTTCACCCCCCGGGGCTGCGCTTTTGCTTGTCGCGGGCGCGACCGGCCTTGCTGCGCGCTTTCCACACCGACACCACGGCCTTGCGTTCGAGCGCGCTCATCGTGTCGCGCTGGGCCTCGCGCTGCAGCTTGTGAAAGTTCTTCAGCCGCGCCGGCTCGAGCGCCTCGCGCACCGCGCAGCCGGGCTCGTGGCCGTGGCCGCAATCGCGAAAGCGGCAGTGCGGCGCCAGGCGCGCGATGTCGTCGAAGGCCTGCACCACGTCGCCGGCGTCGGCGTCCAGACGCAGCGTGCGCAGTCCGGGCGTGTCGATGATGCAGGCACCGCTGGCCAGCGCATGCAGCGAGCGCACGGTGGTCGTGTGGCGGCCGCGGCCATCACCGTGGCGCGTGCCCCCGGTGTCTTGTACGGCGCCGCCGATCAGCGTGTTGGTCAGCGTGCTCTTGCCGGTGCCGCTGGAGCCGACGACGACCAGCGTCTGCCCGGCGCCGAGCCAGGGTTCGAGCGCGGCTGCCGTGTCGGCCGAGGTGGCGTTCACCGCCAGCACCGCCACCTCGGTCGGCACCAGCGCGAGCGCTTCGTGCTCACGTTCGCTGCGCTGCGCCGTGCTCACCAGGTCGGCCTTGGTCAGCACCAGCACCGCGCTGACCCGGGCCAGGCGCGTGAAAGCGAGGTAGCGCTCCAGCCGGCGCGGATTGAAGTCATGGTCCAGGCCCATGACGATCAGCACCGTGTCGACGTTGGACACCAGCACCACGCGCGTCACCTTGTCGCGGCCATCGTGCAGGCGGCGCGCGATCTGGTTGACGGGCGGCACACGTGCATGCACCCACAGTTCAGCCAGCGCATTGCGCCGCGCATAGACCCAGTCGCCGACGGCGAGTGCGTCGTTGTCGAGCGCCGCGTGCAGCGCCGGCAGCACGCGTGCACGTTCGGCGCGCAGGCCGTCGTGCAGCATGACGCTGTCGCGCTGCACTTCGACGACGCGCAGCAGCTTGTCGGCGGCGTGCACTTCGGGCAGGAGAGGAAGGATGTGCGGCGCCAGGCCAATGACGCGCAGCCGTTCGAGATCGGTCAGTTCAATCATGTGTGTTCGTGAGCAGTCAAAGCAAACCCAGACCGCAGCGCGTGCGGCCAACGAAGAAAGCGTGGGGCTTGCCGCCGCGACCTCGACCGGTCACGGCGTCACGAACACTCAGGTGCGTGAGGTGAGAGCGGTCAGTCCGAGCAGCAGGCCAGCGAAGGGGCAAGGTCCAGATGGGTCATGGCGGCCTCCTGTGGCGAGTTGAACAAGGTGAGGGCGCGACTGTGCACGCGCTCGCGATCCGAGTCAACCGACAAAGTTGGGGGTAGGTTCAGTCCACTGAATCACTGAAATCGCATCGGCGCTGTCCACGCGATATGGGCGCGCTGCGGCGTTGCGAATGCTCGCAATGCCAATGGGCATTGCTGCGCTTCGCGCCTTGCATCGCATCCCGTCTCGCCTGGCCCTCGCCGCCCGTTTCAATGATTCAGTGGACTATCGCCAGCGCGCGCCCGAACGGGCCACCCATTCGACCAGCGCATCGAGCACCGGCCGGCCTCGGGTCGCATCGTCGTGATTGATCATCGCGACGACGACCCAGGTGTCGCCGCGCGTGTCGCGCACCGTGCCGGCGAGCGCGGTGACGTTGTTCAGCGTGCCGGTCTTCAGCCGCGCCCAGCCTTCGGCCGGCGTGCCCTTCAGGCGGCGGCGCATCGTGCCGTCGACACCGGCCACCGGCAGGCTCATCAACAGTTCGGGGGCGTGCCGGCCGCGCAAGGCGGCTTCGAAGGCTTGCGCCATCGTGCGCGGTGCGATGCGTTCGCTGCGCGACAGCCCCGAGCCGTTGTCGATCACCAGGCCGTCGTGCGCGATGCGCTGCTCGTCGAACCAGCGCTGCACGTCGCGCTGCGCGAGTTCGAGCGTCGTCGCTTGCGGGTTGGCGCTCATCGCCGGCACGCCGAGCTGCAGCAACAGCAGCCGTGCCAGCGCGTTGTCGCTGGCCTTGTTCATGGGCCGCAGGACCTCGCCCCAGGGCCGCGCGCGGTGCTGTGCAATGCGCTGTGCGCCTGGCGGCAATGCGGCCTCGCGCGCGCTGCCGGGGGCCTGCGTGAAGCGCCCGCCCAGGCTTGTCCAGACCGCGCGCACCTGGCGCTCGGCAGCGACGTTGCGGTCGAGCAATTGCAGCGCGGCACGCGCCTCGCAGCGCCGTGGGAAGCCGCCTTGCAAGTCGATCTGCCATTGACCGGGCGAGGTTTCCTGCACCCGCGGCGGCAGCCAGTCGTTGTCCCAATCGGCGCAAGGCGTGTCGGTGAGCGCCATCGCGCCGGCATCGATGTTCACGCCGTCGAGCGGCGGTGACAGGCGCGCGCTGGCCGGGCCGTCGTCCGGCGACGACAGCGCCAGCCCGATCAACAGGCCATTGAGCATCAGCGCGTCCGGGATCACGTTGTACGGCCACTCCGGCGCATCGTCGAACGGCGGCAGGCCGGTGTCGATGCGCGCCGGCGCGAACAGCGTGCGGTCGAGCACGACGTTGCCGTTGACGGTGTGCACGCCACGCTGTCGCAGCTCGAACAGCAGCGACCACAGCGCCGGCAGGTCGAAGTCCGGGTCGGCGCCGCCGACCAGCACGAGGTCGCCGTCGAGCACGCCGTCGTTGACGGTGCCGGTGACGTGCAACTCGGTGTGGCCGGCGTGGTTCGGCCCCAGGCGGTCGAGGGCGACGATGGCGGTGATGAGCTTCATCGCCGAGCCCGGTTGCATCGGCGCATCGGCGCGGTGCTGCCAGGTGCGGGCCCAGAAGGTCTGCGGGATCGCGATCGCGCCGAGCGCATCGGCCGGCAGCCCGGCTTGCGCCAGCGCGGCGGCCACCGGCGGCGGCAGCTCGTCGTCGAACGCCACGGCGGCCGGCGGCCATGCCAGCAGCGCAGCGGCGATCCACGGCAGGATTGTTTTCATCGTCATGCCGATTCTGCATGTCAGGCGGCCACACCGAGTGGGCGTACCCTGTGCCGTGGTCGCTGCACCTGCCACGGGCCGCGACAAGACGCGCCATCGCAAGGAGCTGCCATGCATTGCCGCCGGATTGACGCCTTGGGTTGGATGGCCGTGCTGCTGGCGCTGTGCGGCGGGTCGCCATTGCACGCCGCCGAACTCTCGGCCGCGCAGGTCGGTGTCTTGCTCAAGGCCGCGACACCCGCACGGCCGGCCGATTTCAGCGGCAAGGACCTCTCGGACATCGACCTCAGCGGGCTCGACTTTCGACGAGCCAACCTGCAGGGCGCCAATCTGTTCGCCAGCAAGCTGGTGCGCACGGACTTTCGCGGCGCCAGCCTGGTCGGCGCCACACTCAACGGTGCGTGGTTGATGGGCACCGACTTCAGCGGCGCCGACCTGACGCGGGCCAGCCTGCTGTCGGTCGTCATCCTCGGTGGCGAGGTCAAGGCGATGCCGATCTTCAAGGGCGCCAACCTGAGCGGCGTGACGATGATTGCCGACCTGCCCGGCGCCGACCTGTCGGGCGCCAATTTCAGCGGTGCCATGGTCGGCGTCAACATCAAGAACCAGGGCATGGGGCAGATGCGCACCGACCTGTCCAACGCCAAGCTGTCGGCTGCCAACTTGGCGGGCGCCGACTTCAATCGCTCGCTGATGGCCTACTGCGATCTGCGCGGCAGCAACCTGCAAGGCGCCAACTTCTTTCGCGTCAAGCTCGCCGGCGCCGATCTCAGCGGCGCCGACGTGACCGGAGCGGACTTCAGCGAGGCCGACCTGGAGGGCACGATCTTCCGTGGCGTCAAGGGCTTCGAGCAGATCAAGGGGCTGCAGCGCGCCGAGAACGCCGACAAGATCGTGCGTTGACACCGCCGGGCCTGCCGCGCGATCGCGCCGACCCTTCATGTGCGGTGATCTAGCATGCATGGCATGAGCCGCTGCTGTTTCATGGCGCTGTTGTGCACCGTCTTGACCGCCGGCTGCGCCAGTACGTCGACCACCACCCCCGGCGGCGTGCCGATCGACACCCGCTACAGCAGCGCCAACCAGGACAGCCGCGTGCTGTTCGTGGTCCTGCACTACACGGTGGCCGACCTGCGCGACTCGGTGAAGGTGCTGACCGAGCCGCCGCACGAGGTCAGCGCGCATTACCTCGTCAGTGATGAATCGCCGCCGCGGATCTACCGCCTGGTGCCCGAGGAGCGGCGGGCCTGGCATTCGGGTCCCAGCCATTGGCGCGGCCACCAGATGCTCAACGCCGGCTCGATCGGCATCGAGATCGTGCACCCGGGCTTTCGCCTGTTGCCTGACGGCTCGCGCGAGTACCTGCCGTTTGCGCCGGCGCAGATCGACGCGCTGATCCCGCTGCTCGAGGACATCGTCAAACGACATGGCATCCGGCCCGAGCGCATCGTCGGCCACAGCGATGTGCTGCCGCAGAACAAGGAAGACCCGGGGCCGACATTTCCGTGGCAGCGCCTGGCCGACAAGGGGCTGGTGCCGTGGCCCGACGCCGAACGCGTGGCCGCGCAACAGCGGATCTTCGAGCAGGCCCTGCCCGACGTGGCCTGGTTCCAGCAGATGCTGACGCGCCACGGCTTTGCGCCGCAGACCAGCGGCGTGCTCGACGAGCCGACGCGGCGCACGCTCGCGGCGTTCCAGATGCGCTTTCGGCCCGCGCGCTACGACGGCACGCCCGATGCGCAGACGGCGGCGATCCTGCAGGTGCTGGTCACACCGCCCTGATGGCGCTGCATCGCCGCGCCCTGTTGATGTCCGTCGGCGCGCTGGCCGCCTGCGCGCCGCCGCCGACCGCTGTGCTCGTACCACCTGCAATGCCGCGCCTGACGTCGCTGCCACGCGAGCAGGAACCGCCGCCGGCGCCGCGCGAGTTCCGCGGCGCCTGGGTGGCCAGCGTCGACAACATCGATTGGCCGAGTGCACCGGGCCTGACGGTGGACGAACAGCAAGCGCAAGCGCGGCGCATCGTGCAGCGCGCCAGCGCCCTCGGCCTGAATGCGCTGCTGTTGCAGGTCCGGCCAGCGGCCGATGCGCTGTACGCGTCGGCGCTCGAGCCGGCCAGCGAGTACTTGAGCGGCACGCAGGGCGTGGCGCCGCCGTACGACCCGCTGGCGTGGTGGATCGGGCTCTGCCATGGCGCGGGCATCGAGCTGCACGCCTGGTTCAACCCGTTTCGCGCGCGCCATCCGAGCGCGCGCTCGCCGCTCGCGGCCACGCACATCGCGCGCCGCCAGCCCGACTGGGCCAAGCGCTACGGCGACGCACTCTGGCTCGACCCGGGCGAGCCGGGCGTGGTCGCGCACACGCTGGCGGTCATCGGCGACGTGGTGCAGCGCTACGACATCGACGGCGTGCACCTCGATGACTACTTCTACCCCTATCCGGTGCAGCCGGCTGAGGGCGGCGAGATGCCGTTTCCCGACGACGCTTCCTATGCGCGCGCGCGCACGGCACTGCCGCGCGCCGACTGGCGGCGCGACAACGTCAACCGTTTCGTGCAGGCGCTGTACGCGCAGGTGCATGCGATCAAGCCGTGGCTGAAGGTCGGCATCAGCCCGTTCGCGTTGCCGCGTGCAGCCCGCCGCCAGGGGCCGGCGCAGGGCATCGAAGGCTTCGATCCGCACGCCAAGCTCTACGCCGATGCCGAACGCTGGCTCGACCAAGGCTGGCTCGACTACTGCTCACCGCAGCTGTACTGGCCGTTGGCGCGACGCGCACAAGCCTTCGACGCGCTGCTCGAGCATTGGGCGCTCGCCAACATCCGCGCGCGGCACCTCTGGCCGGGCCTGTTCACGAGCCGTGTGCCAGCCGACGAGATCGAGCGCCAGCTGATGCACCTGCGCGCCCACCCGGACCAGGCCGGCGGCCACATTCACTTCAGCATGGTCGCGCTGATGGACGATCGCGGCGGCCTGTCATCGCGTCTGCAGGCCGCCGTGAACGGTCCCGCCCTGGTGCCGGCCACGCCCTGGCTCGGCAGCACGCCGCCGCTGGCGCCCTTGTGCACGGCGCTGGCGCAGGGCGCCACGATCAGGCCGCAGGACGCCGAGACTCGCTGGCTCGCCGTCTGGCAACGCCGTGCCGGCGCCTGGCGTTTGTCGGTGCATGACGCGCGCGCTGTCGTGGTCCTGCCCTGGGGCGACGGGGCCGGCGCGCTCGACGCGTTGGCCGTCAGCAGCCTCGGCCGCAGCGGCGTGCACAGCGAACGCCTGGCCTTCGCAGTGATGCGGCACCATTGAGCCATGGTCGAACCGAAGCCGGGCCCCGCGCCCGCCACCACCGAAACGCCCGACGCCCGGCATCCGCGCCTGGACCGCTACGCCACGCCCGATCTCGTCGCCGCGTTTGTCGATGACCAGTTCGATGCCGTGGCCGCGGTGCGTGCCGCCGTGCCCGACATCGTGCGCGCCGTCGATGCCGCCGTGCCGCGCCTGCGCGCCGGCGGCCGCCTGATCTACATCGGCGCCGGCACCAGCGGCCGCCTGGGCGTGCTCGACAGCGTCGAGCTGACGCCGACCTTCAACTGGCCGCCCGAGCGTGCGCGTGCGCTGATGGCCGGCGGCGACCCGGCGATGTACGTCGCCAGCGAAGGCGCCGAGGACGACGCGTCGCAGGCGGCGCAGGATCTGCACCGCCTCGGCCCGGGCGAGAACGACGTCGTCGTCTGCGTCGCCGCCTCCGGCAGCACGCCCTATGTGCTCGGCGCGCTGCAGCATGCGCGCATGTGCGGTGCGCTGACCATCGGCGTTGCGAACAATCCGGGCTCTGCGCTGGCGACGCTGGCCGAGATCGGCATCACGCTGGCCACCGGCGCCGAAGTCATCAGCGGCTCGACGCGGCTGAAAGCCGGCACGGCGCAGAAGATCGCCCTCAACACGTTTTCCAGCGCCGTCATGGTGCGCCTGCACAAGGTCTTCGGCAACCTGATGGTCGATCTGCGCGCGTCCAACAGCAAGCTGATCGCACGCGCCGAACGGCTGACGATGCTGGCCACCGGCTGCTCGCTCGACGAGGCGCGCGAGACGCTGGCCTTGTGCGGCTGGCACGTCAAGACCGCCATCGTCGCCATCGAGCGCCAGGTCGATGTGCAGACCGCCGAGGCGCTGCTCGACGCTGCCGCCGGCGACACCTGGGCCGCGCTCGACGCACCGCGACCGTGACCGGGTTCCTCCTCAAACGCCTTGCGCTGCTGTTGCCGACCTTCATCGGCATCACGCTGGCGGCGTTCTTCCTGATCCGGCTCGTGCCCGGCGACCCGATCGAGGTCATGGTCGGCGAGCGCAAGCTCGATGCCGAAGCGCATGCGCGCCTGGTCACGCAGTTGGGGCTCGATCAGCCGCTGGTCGTGCAGTACGGGCGCTACCTGTTGCAGACCGTGAGCGGCGACCTCGGTCAATCGATCGTCTCGCGCGAGCCGGTGTCGCGAGAGTTCGCGGCGCTGTTTCCGGCGACGGTCGAACTGGCGCTGGCGGCCCTCGTGCTCGCCCTCGTCGCCGGCGTGACGCTCGGCGCGCTGGCGGCGCTCAACCGCGGCAAGCTGATTGACCAGGGCGTGATGGGCCTGGCCACGCTCGGCTACTCGATGCCGATCTTCTGGTGGGGCCTGGTGCTGATCATGGTCTTCTCGGTCGATCTCGGGCTGACACCGGTGTCGGGCCGCATCGCCATCGAGTACGACATCGAGCCGCGCACGGGTTTCATGCTGATCGACAGCCTGTTGTCGGGAGAGGCCGGCGCCTTCACGTCGGCGCTGCGCCACCTGCTGCTGCCCGCGCTCGTGCTCGGCACGGTGCCGATGGCGGTGATCGCGCGCATGACGCGCAGCTCGCTGCTCGAAGTGCTGCGCGAGGACTTCATGCGCACCGCGCGTGCCCGCGGACTGTCGCCGCTGCGCGTCGTCGTCGTCCATGGGCTGCGCAATGCGCTGATCCCGGTGCTCACCGTGGTCGGCCTGCAGATCGGCGCACTGCTCGGCGGCGCGGTGCTGACCGAAACCATCTTCTCCTGGCCGGGCATCGGCAAGTGGCTGATCGATTCGATCGGGCGGCGCGACTACCCGGTGGTGCAGGCCGCGCATCCTGATTTCGGCGCTGACGTTCATCGCGGCCAACCTGATCGTCGATCTGCTCTACGGCGTGGTCGATCCGCGCATCCGGGATCGCGCGTGAGCCCCACCGCCGTTCGGGCTGAGCCTGTCGAAGCCCTCGCGCCGCCGTCGCCCCTGCGCGAGTTCTGGCAAGGCTTATGCCGCCAACCGCGGTGCGCTGTTGGCGTTGATCGTCCTGCTGCTGATCGGCCTGGCGGCGTTGTTCGCCCCGTGGCTGGCGCCGCACGACCCGCTGCAGCAGTTTCGCCAGGACATGCTGACGCCGCCGTGGTGGCAGGACGGCGGCCTGCGCGCCTACCCGCTGGGCACCGACGAACTCGGCCGCTGCATGCTGTCGCGGCTGATGCATGGCGCGCGCATCTCGCTGGCGATCGGCGTGATGTCGGTGCTGATGGCGCTGATTCCCGGCGTCGTCCTCGGCCTCATTGCCGCGTTCAACGAGCGCACGCTGTCGCCGCCGATCATGCGCACGATGGACGTGCTGCTGGCGCTGCCGGGCATCCTGCTGGCGATCTGCGTCATCACCATCCTCGGCCCCGGTCTGCTGAACACGATGATTGCCATCGCCGTCGGTTCGCTGCCCGGCACGACGCGGCTGGCGCGGGCCGCGGCGATCGGCGAGCGGGGCAAGGACTACGTCACCGCGAGCCGCATTGCCGGCGCCGGCACGCTGCGCCTGATGTTCGTCACCGTGCTGCCGAACTGCCTGGCGCCGCTGATCGTCAACGCCACGCTGGCCTTTTCCTCGGCCGTGCTCGAAACCGCGGCGCTCGGCTTCCTCGGCCTGGGCGTGCCGGCGCCGCTGCCGGAGTGGGGCACGATGCTGGCGTCGGCGCGCGACTACATCGCCCGCGCGCCCTGGGTGGTGACGATGCCGGGGCTGGCGATCCTGGTGTCGGTGCTGTCGATCAACCTGGTCGGCGACGGGCTGCGCGATGCGCTCGACCCGAAGCTGAAGCGGATCAGTTGATGCCGCCCTTGCTCGAAGTCCGCAACCTGCGCGTCGAGTTCGGTTCGCCGGCCTCGCCCTTTGCCGCCGTCGACGGTGTGGACCTCAGCGTGCAGGCCGGCGAGGTGCTCGGCATCGTCGGCGAGTCGGGTTCGGGCAAGTCGGTGGCCATGCTCGCCCTGCTGGGTTGGGTCGACGCGCCCGGCCGGGTCAGCGCCGACGCGGTTCGCTTCGACGGCCGCGACCTGCTGCGCATGAGCGCAGGCGAGCGCCGCGGCATCGTCGGCCGCGACATCGCCATCGTCTTCCAGGACGCGCAGGCCAGTCTCGATCCGGCGTACACGGTGGGCTTCCAGATCGGCGAGGTGCTGGCCACGCACCTCGGCCTGCGCGGTGATGAGCAGCAGCGCCGCACCATCGAGTTGCTCGATCAGGTCGAGATCGCCGACGCCAGGCAGCGCGTTCATGCCTACCCGCACCAGTTGTCCGGCGGCATGAACCAGCGCGTCATGATCGCCATGGCGCTGGCCGCCAATCCGCGCCTGCTGATCGCCGACGAACCGACGACCGCGCTCGACGTCACCGTGCAGGCGCAGATCATGGCGCTGCTGGCGCGGCTGCAGTCCGAGCGCCAGATGGCGCTGGTGCTGATCACGCACGACCTGGCGCTGGTGGCGCAGCAGGCGCAGCGGGTGGTGGTGATGTACGCCGGCCAGATCGTCGAGACCGCGCCGGTGGGCCAACTCTTCAGTGCGCCGCGCCACCCCTACACCGCGGCGTTGCTGGCCGCATTGCCCGAGCACAACCGCGGCGCGCGCCGGCTCGAGGCCCTCGGCGGCGTCGTGCCCGGCCGCTTCGACCGTCCGCGCGGCTGCCTGTTCGCGCCGCGCTGCGAGTGCGTGCAGGCGCGCTGCAGGAACGAGCGGCCGGCGCTGGTCAACGGTGTGCGCTGCTTCTTTCCGATCGCGGCATGACACCCTTGCTGCAAGCCGCCGACCTGGCGCGCCACTACCCCGTGCGCCGCGGTCTGTTCAAGGACAGGGCCCTCGTGCGCGCGCTCGACGGCGTGTCGTTCGCGCTGCAGGCCGGACGCACGCTGGGCGTGGTCGGCGAATCGGGCTGCGGCAAGTCGACCCTGGCCCGCCAGCTCGTCATGATCGAGCGGCCGACGCGCGGCACGCTGACCATCGAAGGCATCGACGTCGCCCACGCCGAGCGGGCGACGCTGGCAGCGCTGCGGCCGCGGGTGCAGATGGTGTTCCAGAACCCGTATGCGTCGCTGAACCCGCGGCAGACGATCGCGGCCACGCTGGCCGAGCCGCTCGAGATCAACACCCCGCTCGATGCCAAGGAGCGCCGCGAGCAAGTGGCCGCCATGGCCATGCGCGTCGGACTCAAGCCCGAGCACCTCGGCCGCCACCCGCACATGTTCTCCGGTGGCCAACGCCAGCGCGTCGCCATCGCGCGGGCGATGATGCTGCGGCCCAAAGTGGTCGTCGCCGACGAGCCGACCTCGGCGCTCGACGTGTCGATCCAGGCCCAGATCCTCAACCTGTTCATGGACCTGCAGGACGAATTCGGCACCGCCTTCGTCTTCATCTCGCACAACCTCGCGGTGGTCGAGCATGTGGCGCACGACGTGCTCGTGATGTACTTCGGCCGGATCGTCGAATGCGGCCCCAAGGATCAATTGTTCGCGCAGCCGCTGCACCCGTACACGCAGGCCCTGATCAGCGCCACCCCGGCGCTTCATCCCAGGCACCGCCGCCAGCGCATCATGATCCGCGGCGAGCCGCCGAGCCCGCTGACTCCACTGCCGGGCTGCGCGTTTGCGTCGCGCTGCCCGCGTGCCGAAGCGCGCTGTCGCATTGAAGTGCCGCCGCTGCGCCATCATGGGGATCAACAGGTGGCTTGCCATCTCGTCTAATGCTGGCGTGACTCACGATCAACTGGCACACCTGCTGCTGTCCGCCGTGCGCGCGCAGCGCTTCGAGCTGACCGCCGATGCGCTGCGCGGCGGTGCGCCGCTGGCGCACTTTCCGAGCATCGATCTGGCGCTGATCGTCTTCCCGCACCAGGCGCTGCCGGTGTGGGCCAACGTGCTGTTCTCGCGCGAGCACCCTCAGGGCGTGATCGCCGACATCGGCAGCGACGCCGGGCCGGTGCGCAACATCCGCTTCGAAGCCGATGTGCGTGACGACCACCAGCGTTCGATCGCCTGGCTGCCCGAGGCCGATTGGCAGCGACTGCACTTTCCGCCGCTGTGGGGCCGGGGCCCGCACCGCTTCGTCGCGCCGTACCCGGCGTCACTGGCCAAGCTGCTGGTCGCCGTCGGCGTGGCGCGCCTGGTCGACCAGCACGGCTGCGCCTGGGACGAGCCGCTGGAGTACATGGGCGTGGTGCGCAGCGTCGCCGACTACGGTGAAGAGATGATCAGCGTCAGCGGCAACAACGCGACTTCGGCGCTGGTGGCCTTGCTGCACCGCCACGGCATGCTCAGGCCGGCGGGCGACACCTTGCACGATGCGCTCGCGCTCAACGGACTGCCGACGCTGCGCTTCTCCAACACGCGGCCCGATGGCGGCTGGGGCAATGCCGCCGGCGCCGGTGTCGGCCAGCTGCAGATGTCGGCGTGGGACAGCGCGCGACTGCTGTGGCTGCTCGATGCCGATGCGCCCGCAGCGCCCTGGGTCGCGCCCGGCATGCCACCGCTGGTGTCGCGCGACAGCCAGCGCCGCCTGCGCCAATGGCTCGAGGTGCAGGCCTTGCATGAAGTCTTGTCCTCGACCGCGCTGGCCGGCGAGCCCGGCTGGGTGGCCGGCCTGCCCGCCAAGCTGCCGCCACGCTGGATCGACGCCGACGGTGCCGTCAACGCCGGCGGCTTCCGCTTCGCCCCCGATGTGCGTCCCGCATCGAGCGCGGCGACGCTGCGCTTCGCGCACAAGACCGGAACGACGGAGAACTATGCCTCGGATGCCGGCATCGTGCGCGGCGTCGGCCCGAGCCGGCACTGCCACTACGTGATTGCGCTGCTCAGCAACCTGGGCACGCGCTACGCACCGACCGCCAATTGCGCGACCACCTGGCGCGTTCCGGCGCTGGCGCGCATGGTCGACGCGATGCTGTCGACATGGCTGGACCGATGAAACCCCTGCGCCGAGGCGATCTGGTCGGCGTGATCGCGCCGGCCGGACCGGCCACGCCCGAGCAGGTGGCGCGGGTGGAGCCGCTGATCGCGCGCTTCGGATTGCGCGCCCGCCTGTACCCGAGCTGTCATGCCCGGCATGCGCAGCACGACTTCCTGGCCGGCGACGATGCGCTGCGCCTGGCCGACCTGCACGCCGCGTTTCTCGATACCGATGTGCGCGCCGTCTTCTGCCTGCGCGGCGGCTGGGGCAGCCCGCGTCTGTTGGCGCACATCGACGCAGCGCTGCTGCGCGAGCACATCAAACCCTTCCTCGGCTACAGCGACATCACGGCGCTGCACGCGCTGCTGCAAGGCCAGGGGCAGGTCAGCTTTCACGCGCCGATGCCGGCCTCGGACTTGCTGCACGACGGCGCCGAGGAGGACGCCGCAGCGCTGTTTGCACTGCTGATGCAGCCGCTGGCCGCCGGCCACGTCTTCGCACCGGCGCTGGCCGACGGCGCCTGGCGTGTTCCGGGGCGTTGCGGCGGCCGCCTGGTCGGCGGCAACCTCAGCCTGATGGCATCGCTGGCCGGCACGCCGTGGGCGATCGATGGCCGCGGCGCCATCGTCTTCATCGAAGACATCAGCGAAGCGCTGTACCGGGTCGATCGCCTGTTGACCCAGCTGCGGCACAGCGGCCTGCTCGATGCCGCCGGCGCCTTTCTGCTCGGCAGCTTCACCGAAGACGCCGACCCGCGCGCGGTGCTGCAGGAGCACCTGGGCTCTTTGGGCAAGCCCGTGCTCGCCGGCTGGCCCGCCGGCCATGGCCGACCGAATCGTGTCTTGCCCTTGGGTGCGCGGGTCACGCTCGACAGTGCGGCCGGCACCTTGACGCTCGATGAAACGGTGCTGGCCTGAGCCTGCTCCATCGGTTTTCGGGACTGGCGACGTACCATCCGGACATGCGTGGACATCAGCTCGGACCAACACGTCGGCTCGCCGTGTTGTCGGTGCTGCTCGCCGTCGTCGCCTGCGGCGGCGGCTCGTCGGGGCATGACGATGCTTCGCTGCCGCCGGTCGTGGTCGAACCCAGCGGACCCGGGCGGCTGGAATCG
The DNA here is from genome assembly GCA_963706685.1 of uncultured beta proteobacterium. Lineage (GTDB taxonomy): Bacteria > Pseudomonadota > Gammaproteobacteria > Burkholderiales > Burkholderiaceae_C > CADEEN01. The sequence goes on along the minus strand of CAVPMY010000004.1, from coordinate 377,695 downwards.
GCGACACAGCTCAACCGCATCGCGGCTGCCGACATCAGCGCGGCGCTGCAGGCACCGGGCAGCCGGGCGCCGGCGCTCGCGCCGCGCTACGACGTCATCAACCACCGCCTGACGTACCTGACGACCGATGCGCAGGGCGCGCAGATCGTCGCCTCCGGGCTCATCAGCGTGCCGGTCAAGGCGGCGCGGGCGACGAGCCCGGTGCTCAGCTACCAGCACGGCACGATCGTCAAGGACGCCGAGGCGCCGAGCAACCACGCCACGGCCGACGAGGCCGCTGTCGTGCTGGCCTCGCTCGGCTACATCGTCGTCGCGGCCGACTATGTCGGCTACGGCGCCTCCAAGGGCGCGCCGCATCCGTACCTGTTGGCGGCGCCGTCGGCAGCCGCCGTCGTCGACTTCCTGACGGCCGCAAGCACGTGGCGCATTCGGCAGGGCGTGGCCGACAACGGGCAGCTGGTGCTGGCCGGCTATTCCGAAGGCGGCTACGCCACCGTGGCGGCGCAGCGCGCGCTGCAGGCAGCGGGCAGTCCGCACCTGGACGCGCTGGTGGCCGTCGGGGCAGGGGCCGGCCCGTATCACGTCGGCGTGGCGCTCGACGAACTGCTGCGCCGGGTCCGCGAGGACAACCCGGCGCTGGGCGCGCTGGTCAATCCGGGCCTGCTGCGCCACCTCGGGTCGGGGCTGCGGCGCGAAGTGCGCGACCAATTGATGAAGCGGCTGCTCGACGACGACGCCGATGTCGTCTTCGACACCACCATGATCGATCACTACCTGGCCGATGACAGTGCGGCGCTCGATCGCCAGAGCAATGTGCACGACTGGGCGCCGGCGGCGCCGCTCCGCCTCTTCCATGGCCGCGACGACCAGACGGTGCCTTACGTCAGCTCGACGCACACGCTGCAGGCCATGCGCTCGCGCGGCGCTGCCGACGTCGACCTGACCGACTGCGCGGCGGCGCCGTCCGGACACATCGATTGCGTGCCGCCGTTTCTGGCCTTCGTGCTCGGCGAGTTCGCGGCCCGCGTGGGTGATCTGTAGGCCGCCATTCGTGGGTGCGCGGTTCGCGCCCCGTCGGCGCGCGATGCCACACTCGCCGCCGTGACCGACGCTGCCATCACGCCTGCTGTACCCGATGCCGCCGCCGGCCCGCGCGCGCCAGCCGCGGCGCACCCCTGGCGCTGGATCCCGACGCTGTACTTCGCCCAGGGCCTGCCCTACGTGGCGGTGATGACGCTGTCGGTCGTGATGTACAAGAACCTCGGGCTCTCGCAACACCGACATCGCGCTCTACACGAGCTGGCTCTACCTGCCCTGGGTGATCAAGCCGCTGTGGTCGCCGCTGGTCGACCTGTGGGGCAGCAAGCGCGGCTGGATCGTGGCGCTGCAGTTCATCGTCGGCGCGGCGCTGGCGCTGCGTGGCGCTTGACGCTGCCGGCGCCGCGCTTCTTGCAGTGGACGCTGGCGCTGTTCTGGCTGCTGGCCTTCGCCTCGGCCACGCACGACATCGCCGCCGACGGCTTCTACATGCTGGCCCTGACCGAGCAGCGGCAGGCGGCCTTCGTCGGCGTGCGCAGCACCTTCTACCGGCTGGCGATGATCGCCGGCCAGGGCGGGCTGGTCGTGCTGGCGGGCTAGCTGTCGAAGCGCAGCGGCAGCGTGGTCACGGCCTGGCAGGTGGTGTTTGCGCTGCTCGCCGGCACGTTCGTCGCGCGCCGGCGCTGTGGCACGCGCTGGGTGCTGCCGCGGCCGGCCGGCCGACCATGCCGCAGTGCGCAGCGCCGCATGTCGTTGCGCGACTTCGGCGCCGTCTTCGCGGCCTTCTTTCGCAAGCGCGACATCGTCGCGCATGCTGGCGCTTCCTGCTGCTCTACCGCTTCGCCGAAGCGCAGCTGCTCAAGCTGGTCGCGCCGTTCCTGCTCGACGCGCGCGCGCACGGCGGCCTGGCGCTCGGCAACGACGCGAGCTCGGCATCGTCTACGGCAGCGTCGGCGTGGCCGCGCTCACCGTCGGCGGCATGCTCGGCGGCCTGGTGCATCTCGCGCGTCGGCCTCAAGCGCTGCGCTGTGGCCGCTGCTGCTGGCCATGCACCTGCCCAACCTGGTCTACGTCGCGCTGGCCGCCTGCGCAGCCGCAGACGCCTGTGGCCGATCGCCAGCGCCATGCGTGGTCGAGCAGTTCGGCTACGGCTTCGGCTTCACCGCCTACATGGTCTACATGCTGATGGTCGCCAGCGCAGGACGGCCGAGCACCGCACGCGCGCACTACGCGATGTGCACCGGCTTCATGGCGCTGGGCATGATGCTGCCCGGCATGGCCGCCGGCTGGCTGCAGATCGAACCTGGGCTACACGCTGCTTCTTCGTCTGGGTCTGCGTGGCCACGCTGCCGTCGTTCGCCGCCGCCGCGCTGCTGAAGATCGACCCCGCGTTCGGCCTGCGCGAGACCGGACAATGACGCGCATGTTGAGAGCCCACCACTTTGCCGGCTTCGCGGCCGGCCCCAAGCTCATCGTGCTCGGCGCGGTGCATGGCAATGAAACGGCGGGCACGCGCGGCATCGAACGCGTGCTGGCCGAACTCGACGGCGGCCGTTGGCGCATCGAGCGTGGCAGCCTGACGCTGCTGCCGGCGGCCAATCCGCTGGCCTACGCCAAGGGCACGCGCATGGGCGAGCGCAACCTGAACCGGCGGCTGCTGCCGACCGAGCGGCCGGTCGCCTATGAGGATCACATCGCCAACACGCTGTGCCCGTGGCTGGCCGCGCATGACGTGCTGCTCGACCTGCATTCCTTCCGCGGCCCCGGCCGGCCGTTCGTGATGCGCGGGCCGGCCGACAACCGCGGCCGGCTCGAGCCCTTTGCGCAGGCCGCGGCAGAAGGCCGGCTGGCCGAGCACCTGGGCCCGGCGCGCATCGTCGACGGCTGGATGAGCGCCTATGCGCAAGGTGCGGCGCGGCGGCGCGCGCGCGGCCTGCAAGGTGACGCCGACCCGAGCTACGGCATCGGCACCACGGAGTACATGCGCTCGCAGGGCGGCTACGCGGTGACGCTCGAATGCGGCCAGCATGAGGACCCGGCGGGGCCCGAGGTCGCCTACCGCGCGATCCGCCAGGCGGTGGCCTTGCTGGGATTGGCCGAGCTGCCGCTGTTGCCGCCAGCCGCGCCGCTGCAACGCCTGCGCCTGGTCAGCGTCGTCGATCGCGAGCATTCGAACGACCGCTTCGCAACCCCGTGGACCAGCTTCGATAAGCTGCATGCCGGTGACCTGATCGCCACGCGCCACGACGGCACGCCCGTGCGCGCCGAGCGCGACGGCCACATCGTCTTCCCCGACCCGACTGCCCTGCCCGGGCACGAGTGGTTCTATCTGGCCGAGGCCACATGAACACCCTCGAAGGCTTCATCGTCACGCCGCAGGCCTTGCTGCGCGGTCGCGTGGTCATCGACGGCGAGCGCATCAGTGCGGTCGACGGCGCGCCGGTCGCCGACGACTCGTGGCGCAGCGGCAGCGCACCGATCCTGCTGCCCGGCTTCATCGACCTGCATGTGCATGGCGGCGGCGGCGCCGACACGATGGAGGCCGGCGACGGCGATCGACACCATCGCGCGCACGCATGCGCGGCACGGCACGACCGCGTTGCTGGCGACGACGATGACCGCGCCGCGCGCCGACATCGAAGCCGCGCTGCGCGCGCTGGCGCCGGCCTGCCGCGAGCGCGCCGCCGGCGCGGCGCGCGTGCTCGGCGTGCACCTCGAAGGGCCGTACATCAGCCCGCGACAAGCTCGGCGCGCAACCGGCGTTTGCCGCGGTGCCGAACATCGCCGACGATCCTGGCCCTGCACGCCATCGCGCCGATCCGCGTGCTCACGCTGGCGCCCGAGCTGCCCGGCGCACTCGAAGCTGATCGGCGCGCTGGTCGCCGCCGGCATGCGCGTGCAGATCGGCCACAGCGCGGCCAGCTACGAAGATGCCTGTGCCGCGCTGACGCAGGCGCCGGCGGTTTCACGCACCTGTTCAACGCCATGAGCGCGCTGCACCACCGCGCCCCCGGGCGTGGTCGGCGCCGCGCTGGCACATGCCGAGCATGCCGAGCTGATCCCCGACCTGCTGCACGTGCACCCCGGTGCGATCCACGCCGCGCTGCGCGCGATCCCCGGCCTGTACTGCGTCACCGATTCGACCGCGGCCGCCGGCATGCCCGACGGTGACTACACGCTCGGCCGCCATCAGGTCACCAAATGCCTGGGCGGCGTGCGCCTGGCCGACGGCACGCTGGCCGGCAGCACGCTGACGATGGACCAGGCCCTGCGCAACCTCACCGGCCCGCTCGGCCTGTCGCTGCAGCAGGCCGCGCTGCGCGTGTCGACGCTGGCCGCGCGCTACCTGGGTCTCGAAGACCGCGGCGCCATCGCCCCAGGGGCCTGGGCCGACCTCGTGTCCTGCGATGCGCAGCTCGCGGTGCAGGGCGTGATGGTCGAAGGACAGACCGTTCATGGCGACCTCGCGGCTGCTTGAAGAGACGCGGCAGGCGCCGCAGGCCGTGGCCCGGGCCTTGAGCGCCGATCGCGAGCGCTTCGCGCAGTTCGGCGCGCTGCTGCGCGCGCAGCCCCCGCGCGCCGTGCTGACGCTGGCGCGCGGCAGCTCGGACCATGCGGCGCACTACGTGGCCTACCTGGTGATGGCGCGCCTGGGCCGGCTCGTCACCTCGTTGCCGATGTCGGTCATCACCCTGCACGGCGCGGCGCTGCACACCGAGGGCCTGCTCGCGGTGGCGTTCTCGCAATCGGGCGCGAGCCCCGACCTGGTGGAGACGACGCGCAACTTCGCCGCGCGCGGCGCGCTCACGGCAGCCTTCGTCAACGCCGACGATTCAGCGCTGGCCGAGGCCGCCGCGTGGCCGTTCGCGCTGCATGCCGGCGCCGAGACGAGCGTGGCGGCGAGCAAGAGTTTCATCGCCCAGTTGCTGGCCGGCGCGCGCTGGGTCGCCGCCTGGCAGGATGATGCGGCGTGGGCGGCGGCCATCGACGCCCTGCCGGGCGCGCTGCAACGCGCGCTCGATGCCGGCAACATCTGGGCTGAGCACGCTGTGCCGCTGTTGGCGGGCCAAGAGCGCATGCTCGTCGTCGGTCGCGGCACCGGCCTGGCAATCGCGATGGAGGCGGCGCTCAAGCTCAAGGAAGTCTGCGGCATCCAGGCCGAGGCGTTCTCCGGCGCCGAACTGCGGCACGGCCCGCTGGCGCTGATCGAGCCCGGCTACCCGGTGCTGATCTTCGCGCCGCGCGGACCGGCGCAGGCGGGGCTGCTGGCGCTGGCCGACGATCTGCGCTCGCGCGGCGCGCTGGTATTGTTGGCCGCCGAGGCAGCCGGCACAGCGTTGCCATGGGTTTCGGCTGCGGCACCCGAGCTGGACCCGCTGTGCGCGATTCAGAGCTTCTATGTGCTGGCCGAAGCGTTGGCGCGTGCGCGGGGCCGTGACCCCGATGCGCCGCCGCATTTGTCCAAGGTCACGCGGACACGGTAAGGGCACTTCGCGAACCGTGGCGCGCCCGGCTGGGATCGAACCAGCGACCCTTGGCTTCGGAGGCCAATACTCTATCCACTGAGCTACGGGCGCGAGGAGCGGCATTCTAGCGGCCGAGCCAGCGCACGGCCCGAGTGCAGCAGCGCAGCGGAATTCGGGAAGAAGGCCGCCGCTATAATTCGCCGGCTTTGCGTGCCCCGGCACGCAAATTTTTTTGCGAGATATTGCGAGTGCGTCTCGCGCTTCAAGGATGAGGATGGCATGAGCAACGCTCACCACGACGACCACGATTTGCCGCACGAAGGCCCCATCAAGACACCCAAGCAACTCGTCTGGGCGGTGGCGCTGGCGTTCATCGTGCCGATCATCGCGATCATTCTGCTCGTCAACTATGTGACGGCGAAAAAACTGCCCGCCGCGGGCAGCGACGGCATGAGCGAGCAGGCGGTGGCCGAGCGGCTGCAAAAAGTCGGCGTCGTCGAGATCAAGGACGTCTCCGACCCGGCGTCGATGAAGACCGGCGCCCAGGTCTATGCCGCGCAGTGCGCGGCCTGCCACGCCGCCGGTGTTGCCGGCGCGCCCAAGCTCGGTGATGCCGCGGCCTGGGGCCCGCGGCTGAAAAGCGGCTACGACGCGCTGCTGACGTCGGCGCTCAAGGGCAAGGGCGCGATGGGCGCACAGGGTGGCGGTGACTTCAGCGATTTCGAGATCGGCCGCGCGGTGGTTCACATGGCCAACCAGAGCGGCGGCAATATCCCCGAGCCGAAGTTCGCGGCGCCCGTGACGGCTGCGGCGGATGCGGCGGCGGCGCCGACGCCGGCGGCAACGACCGCACCCGCTGCGCCGGCCACCGCGGCGCCTGCAGCGCCGGCCACCGCGGCGCCTGCAGCGCCGGCCACGACAGCGGCCGCAGGCACCGCGGCGGTTGCCGCTGTAGCGCCGGCTGCCGCGAAGGCCGATGCGGTGCCCGCGCTGTACGCGCAAGCCTGCTCGGTGTGCCATGCCGCCGGCGTTGCCGGAGCGCCGAAAATCGGCGACAAGGCGGCTTGGGCGCCGCGCCTGGCAGCCGGGCTCGATGGCCTGACGGCCAGCGTGATCAAGGGCAAGGGCGTGATGCCGCCCAAGGGCGGGGCGATGAGTGCCAGCGATGCCGACATCAAGGCCGTCGTCAGCTACATGGTCGACAACGCCAAGTAGCCGGCGTTTGCGGCCCATCCAAAGCCGGCCAGCGCGCCGGCTTTTTCATGGGCTGTTGTGCAGGGCCTGGGGGCTCGGCACATAGCCGAAGCGCGCCGGCATGTCGGCAAAGCGCAGCGATTGCGGCTGCCACAGCCCGGACTCGACCGCGCGCGCGGCCTCGTGCATGTCTTGCGTGTGCACGATGCCCAGACCGATGGCGCTGTCGGCGAACAGGCGCCCGCTGTCGTCGAGCCAGATGTCCTGGGCCGAGGCCGGTAGGCCGGTGTGCGTGGCCAGTGAGAAGTCGGCGCCGAGACGCCAGACCCATGGCGCGGCCTCGAGTTCGACGTACACGCGCTGTGGTCCGTTCTGGAAGAACCAGGCGCCGCTGCTGTCGTCACGCTCGTAGTTGCGGGCGATGAACTCGATCAGCTTGTCGTGCTCGATGCGGCTGCCCTTGATGCGCGGAAACGGCCCCGCGGCCTGCACCCGGTCGTCGCGCATGTACCAGTCGCCGCGCGCGTCGAGTGCCAGCCAGCCGTAGCAGGCCGGCACATTGGGCCATTTCTTCAGCGCGGCTTTGACGATCGCATCCATGTCATTTTTGCGAGTTCAACCACGCCACCACGGCGTTGGGCATGGCTTGTACATGACCGGGCCAGGCGCCGCTGGCAAAGCCCACATGGCCGCCATGTTCGGGCTGCCAGAGCGTGACCGACGGGCCGACCTCGGCGGCGCTCGGCAACGACGCCGCCGGCACGAACGGATCGTTGCCGGCATTGACCAGCAGCGCCGGGATGCGGACCGACTGCAAATGGGGTTTGGCCGATGCGCGCGCCCAGTAGTCGTCGGTATCGGCGAAACCGTGCAGGGGCGCGGTGAAGACGTTGTCGAAGTCGTAGAGGTCACGTGCCGCCAACAGGCGCTCGCGGCTGAACAGGCCCGGATGTTGTTCGAGCTTGGCCAGTGCACGGGGTTTCATCGAAGCCAGGAACATGCGTGTGTAGGTCAGGCGGCTGAAGCCACGGCCGATGGCATGGCCGCCGGCAGCCAGATCGATCGGCGAACACACGGCGGCGACCGCCTGTGCCACCGGCGACGCGCTGTGGCCCGCCTCCTCGGCCCAGCGCAGCAGGGCATTGCCGCCGAGTGAAATGCCGGCTACGACGAGCGGCGACGCGCTGCGTGCGCGCAGGCGCTCGAGGATCCAACCGACCTCTTCGAAGTCGCCCGAGTGGTAGGCGCGCGGCGCGCGGTTGATTTCCCCCGAACAGCCGCGAAAGTGCGGCACGGCAAAGTGCAGACCGGCGGCGGCCGCCGCGCGTGAAAAGCCGTGCGCGTAGTGGCTGTGCGACGACCCTTCGAGGCCATGGAACATGACCAGCCAGCGCGCATCGGCGTCGGCCGCGGCCTGGATGTCGACATCGATGAAGTCGCCGTCGGGCGTGTCCCAGCGCTCGCGCACATAGTGCGGCGCATCGCCCGAGTGGCGGCGTGAGACGAGGGCGGGCCAGATGGTCTGCGCATGACCGCCGGGCAGCCAGATCGGCGCTCGGTACGTCTGCAGCGCCGGCATCAATGCAGTGTCGATGGCGCGTCGGCCACGATCTCCTGCGCTTCGCGCGCCGAGCCGGGGCTGGCGTGGTGCAGCACCAGGCGCCAGCCCAGCGTCGTCTTGAAATACACGTTGGTGGCCAGCACCCAGGCGGTTTGCGGGCCTTCGGCGCTGCTGACTTGCACGCATTCGAGCACATGGTGGACGGCACTGCCGGCGTTCTCGACACGCCGCACCTGTTGTGGACGTACAGGAATCGGCCCGTTGGCAAAGATGGCGAGAAAGGAGGCCCGCACCGCACCGTGGCCGACGATGCGCGGGCCCCCGGGGTGCACACAAGCCACCTCGTCGTCGTCGGACCAGGCGGCCATCAGGCGATCGATGTCACCGCGCTGCAGCGCCTCGTAGAACTGGGCCTCGACGTCGTCCACCGAGGCCATCAGTGCGGCTGAGCGGGCTTTGGCTTGGGACATGAATTCAATTGTAGGGACCGGCCGCGGCAGGCCCTGCTGACGCCGCGCTCATGCAGGCCGTGGACGGCTCAGTGGCCGCCGCCTCGCGCCACGCCTGCGGCCAGCTGGTAGCGCGTGCCGCAGTAAGGGCACTGTGCCTCGCCCGTCGTGCGCACATCGATGAACACGCGCGGGTGGTTGCTCCACAGCGGCATCTTCGGATTCGGGCAGAACACGGCCCGACCGCCGTGCAGGTCGGCCTCGGCGATCAGCACGGCGTCGGTGTGTTCCTTGGCGTTGACGATGGCCATCTTCAGATCCGATCCAGCCACTCGACGTGCTTGGCGTTGCGGCCGTTGACGATGTCGAAGAACGCGCTCTGGATCTTCTCGGTGATCGGGCCGCGCGAGCCGGTGCCCAGGCTGATGCGGTCGAGTTCGCGGATCGGCGTCACCTCTGCCGCCGTGCCGGTGAAGAAGGCCTCGTCGGCGATATAGACCTCGTCGCGCGTGATGCGCTTTTCGATCAGCTTCAGGCCCAGGTCCTGGCAGATCGCGAAGACGGTGTCGCGGGTGATGCCGTTGAGTGCGCCGGCGGACAGGTCGGGCGTGTAGACCACGCCCTTCTTGATGACGAAAAGGTTTTCGCCGGCGCCTTCGCTGACAAAGCCACTGGCATCGAGCAGCAGCGCCTCGTCGTAGCCGTCCTCGGTGGCCTCCATGTTGGCCAGGATCGAATTGGTGTAGTTGCTGACCGCCTTGGCCTGCGTCATCGTGATGTTGACGTGGTGCCGTGTGTAGCTCGACGTCTTGACGCGGATGCCGCGCTTCAGACCTTCTTCGCCGAGGTACGCGCCCCAGGGCCAAGCGGCGACCATGAGGTGAATAGTGTTGCCTTTCGGCGACACTCCAAGCCGCTCCGAACCGATCCAGGTCAGCGGCCTGATGTAACAGCTGCGCAGGCCGTTGGTGCGTACCACGTCGCGCTGCGCGTCCATGACCTGTTCCACCGTGAACGGGATCTTCATGCGCAGGATCTTGGCGCTGTTGAACAGGCGCTCGGTGTGCTCGCGCAGGCGGAAGATGGCGCTGCCACCCACTGCGTCGTAAGCACGTACTCCCTCAAATGCGCCGCACCCGTAATGGAGCGTGTGCGACAGCACATGGATCTTGGCGTCGCGCCATTCCACCATCTGGCCGTCCATCCAGATTTTTCCGTCACGATCGTGCATTGACATGGAGTCACTCGCCAGGGTGAAAGCGTCGAATTCTAGGCCTCGTCCGCATGACTGCACGCGCGCCACGGCGACGCCGGCGGTATCGGCTTTCCCCCCTGAATTGGTGCCGCCAGACGCTCGGTCATAAGTAACGGCAGGCCAAAAAATCACGGGTCGAGGCCACACTGTGCATCCCGTCACGGCATTGGCGCGTGACCCGTCTAGGAGGACGCTTGAAAGTACAACCAGGGTTCAAAGCGGCACTGATCGCGGCAGCACTGTGCGCCGCCTTCAACTCGGGTGCCGCATGGACCGCCGAGGCACCGGTATGCACTGTTGCCGCGACCAACCCCAGCTGGGCCGATTGCGCCGGTGCGTTCGAGAGCCGCGGGCGTTTCGGTGACCACCCTGGCGGCGCTGTGTCGGATGTTGTCCCCGCCAACGACAGAAGCTTCGTCCTGTCGCTCCAAGGCAGCAATGTCTTCAACCTCTACGACCCCGACGGTGCCGCTGCGCCGGTTGCTGGCATCGACTTCACGACCTCGGGCTTGAATGCCGACCGCGAAGGCAGCAGCCAAGGGCCGTTGCGCGCCTCGGTCTATGGCGCGCAAATGGTGGCCAGCGTCCCGGAGCCGCACACCAACGCGTTGATGCTGGCCGGTCTGGCCGCCATCATCGCCTTCATGGCCAGGCGGCGCCGCCCGCGCTGATCAACGGTCGGGCGCGCTGGAATCTGCAGCGTCGGCGCGACGCAACTGCCAGTGCGCGCAGCGGCCATTGACGAAGGTCAACGCCACTTCGTCACCGCCGCCGTCCCGCCAGACAAACACCTCGGGGTCGTCGCTGGCCTTGCGGCCCAGGCTGCGCGTCAAGCCGACCACCTCCGGCAAGCGCGCGCCGGCGTGCAGTCGGGCTTGGAACGTGACCGCGTTGTCGACTTGACCGACCGGTGATTGCGCGGCTTGGCGCAATACGCGCAGCGAGCGACTGAACTGCAGCAGCAGCCAAAACACGATCACGGAGATGGCGAGCACGAGGCCACGCCAACCGTAGCCCCACAGGGCCACGACGACGGCTGCCGCGGCCAATGCCCATCCGAGCGCCGGTTTCATCGGTCTACAGGGCGCGCACGATGTCGATCGCTTGCTCGACCCGCTCGACGGCATGGATCGTCAAGCCTTCGATGGCCTTTTTCGGCGCATTCGCCTTGGGCACGAGGGCGATCGAAAAGCCGAGCTTGGCGGCCTCCTTCAGCCGCTCCTGACCGCGCGGCGCCGGCCGCACCTCGCCGGCCAGCCCAACCTCGCCAAAGGCGATGAAGCCGCGCGGCAGCGCCTTGCCGCGCAGGCTGCCTTGAATGGCCAGCATCACGGCCAGATCGGCGGCGGGTTCGGTGATGCGAACGCCGCCGACGGCATTGACGAACACGTCCTGGTCCAGACAGGCCACGCCGGCATGGCGGTGCAGCACGGCGAGCAGCATCGCCAGACGGTCGCGGTCGAGGCCGACCGACAGGCGCCGCGGCGTCGGCCCGCCGCTGTCGACCAGCGCCTGCACCTCCACCAGCAGCGGCCGCGTGCCTTCGAGCGTGACCAGCACGCACGAGCCCGGCACCGGCGCGCCATGGGTCGACAGAAAAATAGCGCTCGGGTTGCTGACGCCTTTGAGGCCGCGTTCCGTCATTGCAAAGACACCGATCTCGTTGACCGCGCCGAAGCGGTTCTTGATCGCGCGCACGAGGCGAAAACTCGAATGCGTGTCGCCTTCGAAGTACAGCACCGTATCGACGATGTGCTCGAGCACGCGCGGCCCGGCCAGCGCGCCTTCCTTGGTGACGTGGCCGACCAGCACGACGGCAATGCCACGCGCCTTGGCCGTGCGCGTCAGGTGGGCCGCGCATTCGCGCACCTGCGCCACCGAGCCCGGCGCCGATGTCAGTGCCTCGGAGTACAGCGTCTGGATCGAATCGATGACGCAAAACGCCGGCGTCTCGACATCGAGCGTGGCGATGATGCGCTCGAGCTGGATCTCGGCCATCACGCGTACGCGCGACCCGTCGAGGCCCAGGCGGCGCGCCCGTAGTGCGACCTGCGCGCCGCTTTCTTCACCGCTGACGTAGAGCACTTTCATCTGCCTGGACAAGGTGTCGGCGGCCTGCAGCAGCAGCGTGCTCTTGCCGATGCCCGGGTCGCCGCCGATCAGCGTCACGCCACCGGGCACGATGCCGCCGCCGAGCACGCGGTCCAACTCCTCTTGGCCGGTGGGCGTGCGCGCAACATCGGCCGCGTCGATCTCGGCCAGCGTCGCCACCGGCGCGCTCCTGGTCAAGGACTGAAAGCGGTGCGGCTTGCCGCCGCTGCTGACCTCCGCGGCGGTTTCTTCGAGCGTGTTCCAGGCGCCGCAATGCGGGCACTTGCCGAGCCACTTCGGGTTGCTGCCGCCGCAGTCGTTGCAGATGTAGATCGACTTGTCCTTGGCCATCGGCGCATTGTCTCGTGATACAACGCCGCGCATGGACTTCAGCGTCTGGCTCGCCTTCTTCGCCGCCTCCTGGGCGATCAGCATCTCGCCCGGCGCCGGCGCGGTGGCGGCGATGACGGCCGGCTTGCAGCATGGCTTTGCACGCGGCTACTTTCTCACCTTCGGCCTGATCCTCGGCCTGTGGTCGCAACTGCTGCTCATCGGTGCGGGCCTGGGCGCGCTCATCGTCGCCTCGTCGACAGCGTTTGCCGTCGTCAAGTGGCTCGGCGTGGCCTACCTGCTGTGGCTGGGCATCGCACAGTGGCGTGCGCCGGCGGTCGGCCTGCGGGCGCAAGGCGACAGCACTGCGTTGGCGTCGCGTCGCTCGATCGTCATGCGCGGCTGGGTGCTCAACACGCTCAATCCCAAGGGCACGCTGTTCATGCTCGCCGTGGTGCCGCAGTTCCTGAATCCGACGCAACCGCTCGTGCCGCAATACATCGTCATCGCCGCCACGCTGGCCTTCACCGACCTCGTCGTCAATGCCGGCTACACGGCGTTCGCCTCGCGCGCCCTGGCTGCGCTGCGCACGCCGCAGCAGATGCGCTGGATCCGGCGCCTGTTCGGCAGCCTGTTCATCGCGCTGGCGACCCTGCTGGCGACGGTCCGGCGCGGCGCGTAGGCCGGCTACGGCTCCTTCAGCCGCCCGCGCAGCGCCTTGACCTGCGAGCGTTGCGATTTGCCTTCCAGTCGGCGCTGCTTCGAACCGAAGGTCGGCTTGGTCGCCTTGCGCACGCGCGGCGGTCGCGCCACCGAATCGACCAGGGCCTGCAGGCGTTGCAGCGCGTCGGCGCGGTTCATCTCCTGGCTGCGGTGTTCCTGCGCCTTGATGACGACCACGCCTTCCTGCGTGATTCGCGAGTCGGCGAGGGCGAGCAGGCGCGCCTTGACGTCCTCGGGCAACGACGAGGCCGGCACGTCGAAGCGCAGGTGCACCGCGCTCGAGACCTTGTTGACGTTCTGACCGCCCGCGCCCTGCGCGCGCACTCGCGGTGAACGTCGACCTCGGCCGGGTCGAGCCGCTGAGCGGCCGGCCGCTTTCAAGGCGTCGCGCAGGCGATCGTCTCACTGCGTCGGCGCTGCCGCCGCTGCGCAGCTTTGCCGACGAACAGCAGCACGAGCGCGCCGACGATGGAGCCGATGAAGCCCGCGCCCTGGCCGGCCTGGTACCAGCCCAGCGCCTGGCCGACGAAGCCGGCCACGAACGAGCCGCCGACGCCGAGCAGGATGGTCAGGATCCATCCCATCTTCTGTTCGCCAGGCATGATGAAACGCGCCAGGGCGCCGACGATCAGGCCGACGATGAGGGTGTAGATGAGTCCCATGAGAGTGCTTCCGAGTCGTAGTGGCGCGATGGTAGGCGAGCGTTGTGCTCGTGTCAAACCGGCCGTTCACCGCGAGGTAGCGATTTGACGGCCTGGGAGAACGTGCCGAGCGTCGGGTGCGTGCGCTGAAGCGCCGCCGACGGCCACCAGCACGAGCAGCGCGATCAGCGCGTGCGGCCGCACGTGCCAGCCAGCAGTGCGCAGCCCGTCGCCGACCCTGTCCGTACGGCCCAAGCGCCGCACGATCGGACGCAAAGGCGACTTCGACGGCCACTGCCAGCAGAGCACCTGAAACCGCAGGCCGAAGACCACAAAGCGAGCACGGCGAAGCGCAGCGGGCCGATAAGCACGGCCAATGCACCCACACGGCAGCCTTCGTCGGCGCATCAACCCATCGAGCGCCGACGAAGTCGCCGCCGCTTCCGGCGGTCGCGCCCTCTGCACGAACTCGCCACCGCCGACGCCGCGAATCGCACGCCGAAGAACTCAATGTAGGCTCCAAGTGGATGGGCCAGCCGCCTGACCGCCGTGGCATCGATTCAGCGACCCCTTTCGCGTGAGCAACGCCGCGCGCCCACAGTGACCAGCCACCGAGCCAGCGTAGGCAACCACGAGGCGTGCCAACGATCAGCGTCGCTGCCCGCCATGGCCAGCGGCCACTACCGAAGCTCTCAGCCGATTGGCGAGCGACAGACGTGCTTGCGGCGTCGGGTCCTCACGGCTGTCAAACGCTGAGCGTCATTCGACCACCCGCACCGGCACCCGCGGCGCCAGCGCGCACATCAGCTCGTAGCCGATCGTGCCGGCAGCGCGGGCGACCTCGTCGATGGCCAGGCGCGAGCCCGCGGGGCCTTCGCCCCAGAGCGTGACTTCGCTGCCGATGGCGGCGGCGGGCACCGGCGCGAGGTCGACCGCGATCATGTCCATGCTGACGCGGCCCACGGTTGTTGTGCGCACGCCGCCAACGAGCATCGGCGTGCCGGTGGCGCAGTGTCGCGGGTAGCCGTCGGCATAGCCGCAGGCGACGATGCCGATCGTCATCGGCTCGCTGGCGGTAAAACTGCTGCCGTAGCCGACGCTGTCGCCGACGGCCAGGCGCTGCGTCGCGATCAGTTGCGAGCGCAGCGTCATCGTCGGCCGCAGGTTCCAATGTGTGATGTCGTGCTCGGGAAAGTCGGGGGCGCTGCCGTAGCTCATGATGCCGGCCCGCACCCAATCGCTGGCCATTGACGCATGGCGCAGCGTGGCCGCACTGTTGGCCAGCGAGCGTTCGCCGGGCAGGTCGCGCGTCGCGGCCTCGAACGCGGCGACTTGATGGGCAATGCCGCGCGGCCCGTCGGCGTCGGAGAAATGGGTCATCAGCGTGATCTCGCCGACCTGCGGCAGGGCGTTCAGACGTGTCCATGCACTGCGGTAGGCCGCCGGCTTGAAGCCCAGCCGGTTCATGCCGCTGTTCATCTTCAGGAAGACACGCTGCGGCGTGTGCGTCTTGTGCTTGGCCAGCGCATCGATCTGTTCGTTGCAGTGCACGACATGCCAGAGGTCGAGCCGCGAACACAGTTCCAGGTCACGCGGTTCGAACGCGCCTTCGAGCAGCAGCACCGGCCCACGCCAGCCGAGCGCGCGGATGCGCTCGGCCTCGTTGAGGTCGAGCAGCGCAAAGCCATCGGCGCCGCGCAAGCCGTCGTACGCGCGTTCGATGCCGTGACCGTAGGCGTTGGCCTTGACGACCGCCCAGACCCTGGCGTCCGGTGCGGCGGCGCGCGCGCGCGTGAGGTTGTGCGCAAGGGCGCTGGTGTGGATCAGGGCTTCGATCGGACGCGGCATATTCGCATCGTAACTTTTTGATGCTGCGTGCTATAACGCGCCGGCCTTGCACAGGTCAGAGCCTGCCCGACACAGGCCATAGCACCACGGAGACAAAGTCGTTGCGCCGCGCATGAAACGAGGCTTCTACACCATCATGTCGGCGCAGTTCTTCAGCTCGCTGGCCGACAACGCCTTGTTCGTGGCCGGGGTCGAGCTGCTGCGCACCAGTGGCGCGCCGGAGTGGCAGCGTGCGGCGCTGGTGCCGATGTTCGCGCTGTTCTATGTCGTGCTGGCACCGTTCGTCGGCGCCTTTGCCGATGCCTTGCCCAAAGGCAAGGTGATGTTCGTCTCCAACGCCATCAAGGTCGTCGGTTGCCTGCTGATGTTGTTCGGCACGCACCCGCTGATGTCGTACGCCATCGTCGGCCTCGGCGCGGCGGCGTATTCACCGGCCAAGTACGGCATCCTCACCGAACTGCTGCCGCCGTCGCAACTGGTCAAGGCCAACGGCTGGATCGAGGGCCTGACGATCGGCTCGATCATCCTCGGCGTGCTGCTCGGCGGCCAGCTCATCGGCCCGAAGATCGCACCGATCTTGCTCGGCTTCGACCTGCCGCTGATCGACACCGGGATCGATACCGGTCCCGAAGCCGCCATCGCGTCGATGGTCCTGTTCTACGTCATCGCCGGTTTGTTCAATCTGCGCATCCCGCGCACCGAGGCGCCGCTGCTGCCGATGGCGCGGCCCTTGGCGCTGGTGCGCGATTTCTCGCAGTGCAACGCCCGCCTGTGGGCCGACAAGCTCGGCCAGATCTCGCTGGCGACAACGACGCTGTTCTGGGGCGCAGGCGGCAATCTGCGCTACATCGTGCTGGCGTGGGCGTCAGCGGCGCTGAGTTACGGCACGACCCAGGCCTCGAGCCTGGTCGGCGTGGTGGCAATCGGCACGGCCGCCGGGGCGATCGTGGCCTCGATGACGATGCGGCTCGACCGGGCGACCAGCGTGATTCCCCTGGGCACGGCCATGGGCCTGCTGATCATCGGCATGAACTTCATCACCAACGTCTGGGTGGCCGCGCCGTTCCTCATTCTGCTCGGCGCCGTCGGCGGTTACCTCGTCGTGCCGATGAATGCGCTGTTGCAGCATCGCGGCCACAACCTGATGGGCGCCGGTCGCTCGATCGCGGTGCAGAACTTCAACGAGCAGGCCTGCATTCTCGGCCTCGGCGCGTTCTACACCGCGATGACGAAGTTTGGCGCGTCGGCCTTCGGCGCGATCGCGGTCTTCGGCCTGGCCGTCGCCGGCACGATGGAGCTGGTCCGCCGCTGGCACCGGCGCAACACGCTGCTGCACCGCGACGAGGTCGAGCGGCTGCTCGCCATCGCCCGATCCGATCCTCACTGACCGCCGCGCAACACACGCTCGATGGCGGCGCTCCAGGGCCGCGCGATCTTGCGGCAGCCGGCATGCGTGAGGTGGATTTCGTTGAGCCAGTCGCCGCTCTGGCCGCTCGTCCCGGGCTGGGCGCGGTCGAGCGGCACTTGCGTGCTGTCGAAAAAGTGCAGGTTCGGCAGGCGCGCGCTGTCGGCGGCCAGGCGCGACAGCAGGCTCGCCAGCCGTTCGATCAGCAACTGCGCGACCGCGCCGCGGTCGGCCTCGGCAATGGCATAGGCCTCGATCGCCGGCAGCAGCCACGGCCCCGCGGGCCCGGCGCCGGCCGGGCGTGGCGTCGGCACTGCATAGCCGTGGATGAAGACCGGGCAACCGCGTGACGGGCCGCGGTCACGCTGGGCCAGCAAGGCTTCGAAGTTGGCCTGCAGGTAGTCGCTGAAAGTGGCCCATCCGGCGTCGGACAGGTAGCGCGCGGCGCCCTGCGCGGGCGGCCCCCACTCATCGGCACGCAACAGCAGGCGCCGGCTCTGCGGCACGTCGGCGCCGCGAGACTGCAGCGCATCGATCAGGTCATTGCCGCCGGCCGAGATCAGCAAGGCATCCCACGGCCGCGCCCGCGCGCCGTTGAGCAGCGCGGCGAACAGCGGATCGCGGCGCGTATCGACCACGCGCCGCAGCGTGTCGCCGGGCAGCGCGCAGTTGATGGCGATGCAGCGCTGCGTGAACACCATCTCCTGCAGCACATTGGCGGTGGTGAACAGGTTGAGACTGCCCATCGAAAACCAGGAATCACCCTCGGCCAGAAAGCGCCACCCGAATTCGGACAGCGGCGGCGCTTGTTCACTGTCGAGCAGCGTTGGCAACAACAATTCGAGCTGAATCATGGTCAATGGCTCCTTGTGGGGGGACTGCAGCCTATGCCGTGCCTTCTGACAAAACCATCCGATGAACTGGGGGGCCGCGGCACTCGGGCCCACAATCGCCGCCCATGCCTTTGCCGAACCGGTGGGCGCGCCGCACCTTGCCCGCCCTGGCGCTCGTCTTCAACGCCTTCACCTGGGGTGTCAGCTGGTGGCCGTTTCGGCAGCTCGAAGCCGCGGGGCTGCATCCGCTGGCAGCCACAGCGCTGATCTACCTGTTGGCCGTCGCCGTGCTCACGCTGTGGCGGCCGGCGGCATGGCGCGAGGTGATCGCGCATCCGGCGTTGTGGGTGTTGTTGCTGGCCTCGGGCACGACCAATGCCGCCTTCAACTGGGCGGTGACGATGGGCGACGTGGTGCGCATCGTCTTGTTGTTCTACCTGATGCCGGTGTGGGCCATGCTGCTGGCGCGGCTGCTGCTCAACGAGCCGCTGACCGCCGGCACGCTGTTGCGTATGGGCCTGGCGTTGGCGGGTGCGTTGGTGATCCTGTGGCCACGCGATGGCGCCGGCTGGCCCGTGCCGCGCACGCTGCCGGAGTGGCTGGGCGTCATCGGTGGGTTCTCGTTTGCGCTCAACAACGTCATGCTGCGGCGCGAGGCTGCGCGCTCCGAAGGCGCGCGCGCGCTGGCCATGTTCTGCGGCGGCGCGCTGATCTCACTGCTGCTGGCGCTGCTGCTGTCCAGTCGAGGCATGGTGCCGGGCTTGCCCGCGCTGGCGTGGGGATGGATTGCCGGCGCAGTCGCGCTCGCCGCTGCTTTCCTGGCCAGCAACCTGGCGCTGCAATACGGTGCGGCGCGGCTGCCGGCCAATGCCACCGCGGTGATCATGCTTATTGAAGTGCTGTTTGCCAGCGTTTCGGCCGTGCTGCTGGGCGCCGGCACGGTCGATGGGCGTGTGCTGCTCGGCGGTGCGGCCATCATCGCCGCCGCGTTGTCGGCGACGCTGCAGCGCCGCGCACACTAGCGACTCAGCCGGCTTGGGCGGGAGGTTCTGATGCGCTGCTTGCCACGTCGGCAGCCTCAGGCGTCTCCGCGGCCGCTGCTGCGGCCTCCTGGGCTGCTGCCGCTGCCGCTGCCGTCTTGTTGCGGCTGCGGCGCTGCCGCTCGGGCTCGGGCGGCGCCACCAGGCCGAGCGTGCGCAGCTGCTCGAGCATCGTCTCTTCCTTGATCGGCTTGGTGAGGTAGGCGTCGCAGCCGGCAAAGATGCCACGTACCCGGTCGGTGGCACTGCCGTGCGCGCTGACGATGACCACGCGCGGCGGCAAGCCCGTGCCGTGAGGCCGCTGCTGGCGCTTCAGATGCTGGCACAGCGCAAAGCCATCCATCGTGCTGTCGGGGCCCAGGTCGAGATCGACGAACACCGCATCGAAACGCTGTTGCGCCAGCTGTGCCAGCGCGCCCTGGCTGTCGGGCGCGGTTTCGGTGCGCAGCCCGTGCGCGGCCAGTTGGCGCTGCAGGAAGCGCAGCGCAATCTCGCTGTCATCGACCAACAGCGCAAGCGGACCCGTGGAGACATCGCTGGCACGGCGCTGCGGTTGCTGCTCGTCGAGCAGCGGTGCCGGTCCGCTGGGGCTGTGCAGAGGCGGCGGCGCGTTCTTGAAGTGGCGCAGCGCGACCACGGCATCGAGTTCGCGGAAGACATGCAACGGATCGATCGGCCGCATCGACCAGGCCAGCGCTCCCTCAGGGGCCAGCGAGCCGATGTAGATCGTGTCGGCGCCGCGGTCGGCGGCCATCACTTCATCGATGGCACCCGGGTGGTCGGCGTCGGCAATCACGAAATCGGCTTCGCCGATGTCTTCGACCTGCTCATAGGCCGGTACGCGGGTGCCGGACAAGCGCAGGTAGGAGGTCAGCGCCTGGCGCTCGAATTCACCAAAGCCGATCAGCAGCACGCGCTGCGCCTTCAGTGGCAGGGAAGGAGGGGTCGAGGATTGCGGGGCGCTCACAGCTGCGATGTTCCTTGCCACAGTGGTGTGCTGTCAACGCGAGTCCCCCCCTAGAGCGCATCCGAATGCTGCTTAAAGATACGATGCGTGACATTGGACCGAGTCGGACCACCCCCGAAACGGCCGGCCGGCCGCTCCCCCGCAAGCGGGCACCGCCAGCGGTCCGGCAGAGGCACGTTCCGCGGCGGTCGCCTACGAATAACTCACCTGTCTCGGCATTCAACAGGACCAACCCATGACCACCCCCACCTTGTTCGAGTTTTCGTCAAAGTCGATTGCTGGCAAGAAAGCCGATTTCGCGGCCCGCCGCAATCATGTGTTTCTGATCGTCAACACCGCCAGTGCCTGCGGCTTCACGCCGCAATTCAAAGGCCTCGAGCAGCTCTGGCAGGACTATCGCGATCGCGGCCTGGTCGTCGTCGGCTTCCCGTGCAACCAGTTCGGCGCCCAGGACCCGGGCAGCAACGGCGAGATCGCCTCGTTCTGCGAGGTGAACTATGGCGTCGACTTTCCGATGATGGCCAAGGTCGATGTCAACGGCGCCGCGGCCGACCCGCTGTGGTCCTGGCTCAAATCGTCGGCACCCGGCCTGCTCGGCAGCGAGGCCATCAAGTGGAACTTCACCAAGTTCCTCGTCGGCCGCGACGGCAAGGTCATCAAACGCTATTCGCCGAATGACGAGCCGGAGAATCTGCGCGCTGACATCGAAGCGGCGCTGACGCTATGAGCCATTTCAGACACCTCGAGCCCTACGCGGGCGACCCCATCCTCAGCCTGAACGAGGCCTTTCAGAAAGACCCGCGGCCGCACAAGATCAACCTGTCGATCGGCATCTACTTCGACGACGACGGCCGCATCCCGGTGCTGGCCAGCGTGCGCCAGGCCGAGACGCAGATGCTGGCCGCCAGCGCCGCCAAACCCTACCTGCCGATCGAAGGCGACGCGGCGATGCGCAATGCGGTGCAGGCGCTGCTGTTCGGCGCCGACCATCCGGCACTCGCCGCCGGCCGCGTGGCCACGCTGCAGACCGTGGGTTCGAGCGGCGGATTGAGGGTCGGTGCGGACTTCATCAAACGCTGGCTGCCCGACAGCGCGGTCTGGCTCAGCGAGCCGAGCTGGGACAACCACCGTGCGATGTTCGAAGGCGCCGGCCTGGCAGTGCACACCTACCCGTATTACGACGCGAAGACGGGCGGGGTCAAGTTCGACGCCCTGTGCGACACGTTGCGCGCACTGCCGCCGAGGAGCATCGTGCTGCTGCATGCCTGCTGCCACAACCCAACCGGCGTCGATCTGTCTCATGAGCAGTGGGACCGGCTGGTGCCTCTGCTGGCCGAGCGCGAGTTGCTGCCCTTTCTCGACCTGGCCTACCAGGGCTACGGCGACGGCATCGAAGACGATGCCTATGCTGTGCGCCGGATGGCCGACCAGGGCCTGACCTTCATCGTCGCCAACTCGTTCTCGAAGAGCATGAGCGTCTATGGCGAGCGCGCCGGCGCCTTGAGTTTTGTCTGCGCCGACCGCGCCGAGGCCGAACTCGTGCTCGGCCAGTTGAAGTCCACCGTGCGCCGCAACTACTCGAGCCCGGCGACCCATGCCGCCGGCATCGTCGCGCGCGTGCTCACCGACGCCCAGCTGCGGCCGCAATGGGAAGGCGAGGTGGCGGCGATGCGCCAGCGCATCCTGGCGATGCGACAACGCCTGCACGCGGTGCTGTCAGCGAAGCTGCCGGGCCGCGACTTCGGCTACTTCCTCAGCCAGCGCGGCATGTTCAGCTACACCGGCCTGTCCGCCGCACAAGTCGACCGGCTGCGCGACGAGCACGCGGTCTACCTGGTGCGCTCGGGGCGCATGTGCGTCGCGGGGCTCAACGCAGGCAATGTCGAACGCGCCGCCAGCGCCTTTGCCGCCGTGCTCGATTGACGTCTCGGCTGGCGCCATCGCCTACAACCAGTCGTTGAGCATCACGCCCAGGCCGATGCGGCGCACGCGCACGTTGTAGTCGGCCAGGCTGTCACCGTAGCCGTCGAACGCCTGCACCGAGACGCGCAGCGATGGCGAGCCCGGGAACGGCCGGCTCCAGTCGAGTTGCAGCGCACCTTTGCCGCCGCTGCGAAAGCTCTGTCGCATCGTGGCCGTCAGGCGTTGGTTGCGCGCCAGCACCGCACCCCACTTCAACTCGAAGTTGCCGAGGAAGCGCTCGATGTCCGGGTTGTCGTCGCCCGCGGTGTCGTCGACCGAGCTCTTGGTGTCTTCCCGGATGCGCGCCCACAGCTTGAGCGTGGCCCACTGGCTTTGCCCGCGGTCGAGGTAGAACTCGCCGAAGACGCGATTCCAGCTTCGCGAGCCGTCCAGCGTGCGGCCGTTGGACTGGTGGGTGAGGCCCAGTGTGGAGAACTGATGGGTCCAGCCGAAGTACTCGTTGCGCTCGCCGATCCAGGCCAGGAACACCTCGGGCTCATGGTTGTATTCGCGAAACGGCCGCGAGCGGCTGCTGTCGTAGACCTGCCACCACGAGCGACCGGTGTAGCCGAAGAACGGCAGCACGCGGTCCCCGAACAATGGCGGCGTGAGCGGGAACTTGAAGCTCAGTTGCAAGTGCGCCTCGGTCTGACGGAAAGCGCGCGAGTCGGTGCGGCTGTCCGTCGGCCGCCACTGATACGACAGCGGCAGGAGGTAGTTCGGCCGGTGCGGCAACAAGGCAAACGGCTCGTTGACTGCGCGCAGCTCCGATGCTGCGCGGCGCTCGAACAGTGACAGTGTCGCTGCGGGGCGCGTGGTCACCCGCGCGATCAATGTGTCGGGCGCGCTGGCGGCACTGGCCGGCGCCTCGGCGCTGAGGGCCCGTTGCGCATCGGTGCAACGCGAACGCAACTCGCCGGCGGTCGTCGCGGCATCCGCCTCGCGCGCCTGGCGCAGCAGGCATTCGTCGAAAGTCTCGGCGGCCGACGCTTGCATGCTGAGCAGGCTCGCCGTGATCGCCGCCAGCATGGCGCCATGGGCTGAGAAGTGCATGGCAACGATCTTGGCACGCACCGTGCCGGCAGGATCAATCGACGCTCAGATGCAGCGCCCGCCGTCGACTTCCATGCACACCCCCGTGACCATCGAGGCTTCGTCGCTGCACAGATAGCAGGCGGCGTTGCCGAGGTCTTCGGGCGTCGAGAAGCGGCCGATCGGAATCGTCAACAGGAATTTTGCCCGCATCTCGGGCGTGTCTTCGCCCATGAAGGTCGACAGCAGCGGCGTCTCGCCGGCCACCGGGTTCAATGCATTGACGCGGATGCCCTGCGGCGCCAACTCCACCGCCGAGGCGCGCGTGGCGGTGATGACCCAGCCCTTGCTGGCGTTGTACCAGCACAGCCGCGGCCGCGGGCTGACGCCTGCCGTGGAGGCGATATTGAGCACCGCGCCGCGCAGGCCGCGCGCGTCGGCGGCACGGGCCTTGAAGCGCGGCACGGCTTCGCGCATCGCCAGGTAGATCGCCTTCATGTTGACGGCGACGAGGCGGTCGAAGTCATGCTCGTCGAGGCCTTCGAGCGGTTGCGGCTTGTGGCCGATGCCGGCGTTGTTGACCAGGATGTCGAGCGGACCGAAGAAGCGCTCGGCGGCGTCGAACATGTTCTTGGTGTCGCTGGCGCTGCTGACATCGGCGGCCCAGGCGCGGGCCACCGTCTCGCCGCCCAGCGCTGCGGCCGCCGCCTCCGCCGCATCGCCGCGCAGGTCGACCAACAGCACCTTGGCGCCCTCGGCGACGAACTTGCGCGCAATGCCTTCACCGAAACCCGAACCGGCGCCGGTGACGATGGCGACCTTGTCTTTCAAGCGCATCACTGCTCCTTGTTGCCTGCGGTGGTGGCGCCGCGCTACGGCGCCGTCGGCTTGTGGCCCTGTGAGACCTGCCCCGAGCAGGCAGGAGGACAGGGGTCCATGCCGGGGATGCCCAGCGCCGGCTGCCCATGGCCCTCGCGCGCGCGCCAGCCGGGGTACTTGACGAACAGGTTCTGGAAGACGCCGCCCGGGTCGTAGTCGAGCGATCGCCCCGGATATTTGGCGTGCCACTCGTCCATGATTTCGCGGCCGGTCTTGTACCAGGGCACGCGCACCGTGAGCCGGTACAGCGATTGCGCGACATGGCCGCGCGAGCCGGTCTCGGGCCACATCCGGTCGGCCTTCTCGATGTCCCACTCGGGGCGCAGCTTCCAGAACTCGTGGCCGACGATGTCGCCGAAGATGAACAGTCGCCCATCTCGGATCGCGAACTCGGTCGGATCGGAACCGAGCTTGACGCCATAGGCAGCGCCGTCGGCGCAGAAGGCGCCGTACTGCGGCTCGTACTTGGCCGGCTGGGCCATGAACAGCTGCCGGTTGGCCTCGCTGGCGAAGTAGTAGGTGACGCCGTCGTGGCGGGCGTTGATTGCCGGGTAGCCGCGCACCGGCTTGCCGACCGTGAAGTAGGCCACCGGATCGTGGCCGAGCAGCATCAGGTCCTCGCCCTTGTCGGTGCGCACGGTCGCGTATTGGGTGCCGCAGCCGGCCAGCAGCGCCAGCGCGCCGGCGACCAGCAGCATTCGCAGACAGGACTTCATCGACAGGCTCAGTCGTGTTTGATCGCCACGGTCTTCAGCGCCGAGAAGCCATACAGCGCCTCGAAGCCCTTCTCGCGTCCGTGGCCGGAGGACTTGACGCCGCCGAACGGCAACTCGATGCCGCCACCGGCGCCGTAGTTGTTGACGTAGACCTGCCCGCACTTGAGAGCGCGCGCGACGCGCAGGGCGCGGCTGCCGTGGGCCGTCCACACGCCGGCCACCAGGCCGTAGGCAGTGCCGTTGGCGATGCGGATCGCTTCGGTTTCGTCGTCGAAGGCGATCACGACCTGCACCGGGCCGAAGATTTCTTCCTGCGCCAGACGCTGATCGGCATCGACCGGCGCCAGCAGCGTCGGCGCGATGTAGTGCCCGCGCGGCGGCAGCGATCGCGGCAGCGTGGCCTGCGCAGCCACTGTCAGCCCGCTGTCGCGCGCCAGCGCGAGGTAGCCTTCGACGATCTCGCGCTGCCGTGCCGAGACCAGCGGCCCGACGTCGAGGTCGTCCATTGCCGGCCCGATGCGCAAGCCGCGATAGCGCTCGGCCAGGCGTTGCACGACCTCGTCGAAACGCGAGCGCTCGACCAGGATGCGCGACGCCGCCGAGCAGGTCTGCCCGGCGTTCTGGATGCCGGCATTGACGAGAAACGGCAGCGCCGCGTCGAGGTCGGCATCGGCGAAGACGAGCTGCGGACTCTTGCCACCGAGCTCCGAGCGTGACGGGAATGGTGTTCTTGGCCGCGGCGGCCTGCACCAACTGACCGACCGCCACCGAGCCGGTGAACGACAGGTGGGCGACGCCGCGGTGCGCGGTCAGTGCCGCACCGGCTTCGTCGCCCAGGCCGGGCACGACGTTGAGTGCGCCCGCGGGCAGCCCGACTTCCAAGGCGAGCTGCGCAAACGCCAGCGCCGTCAGGCAGGCTTCTTCGGCGGGCTTCAACACACAGGCATTGCCCATCGCCAGCGCCGCACCGACCGAGCGGCCGATGATCTGCATCGGGTAGTTCCAGGGCACGATGTGGCCGGTCACGCCATGCGGCTCGCGCAGCGTCAGCACGGTGGTGCCGCGCGCATAGGGAATCGTCTCGCCCATCACCTTGTCGGCCGCACCGCCGTAGAACTCGAGGTAGCGCGCCAGCGCCACGGCGTCGTTGCGCGCTTGCGTGAGCGGCTTGCCGACGTCGAGCGCTTCGAGCTGCGCCAGATCGTCGGCGGCGGCCAGCACGCGCGCCGACAGGCGTTGCAGCAGGCGTCCGCGCTCGGCGGCGGTCAGGCGGCCCCAATCGCCATCGAGCGCGGCTTGCGCGGCCTGCACCGCGGCGTCGATGTCGGCCGCATTGCCGCGCGCGATGGCGGCCAGCGTGCTGCCGTCCGACGGGTTCATCAGGGGCAGCGTCTCGCGCGAGGCGCCGCCACGCCACTGGCCGGCAATGAACACGCGATCGGTGGTGTCGAGCAGGGGCAGGCTTGGCATCGTGCACCTCACGAAAAGCGACGATGCAGGATACTCCGCCGCGCCGATGGTCTGGTTCCTGCTCAAACGATTTGCCAGTTTCGCGGTCACGCTGGCCGTGGCCTCGCTGATCGTCTTCGTCGTGCTCGAAATCTTGCCCGGCAACCCGGCCGAGGTGATGCTCGGCGACACGGCCACGGCCGAATCGCTGGCCGCGCTCGAAGCCAAGCTCGGCCTGGACAAGCCCGCGCCCGCGCGCTACGCGGCCTGGGTCGGCGGCCTGCTGCAAGGCCGCAGCGCGACCAGCTACGCCTACGACACCCCGACCTTCGAGCTGATCGCCGAACGCCTGCAGGTCAGCCTGCCGTTGGCGCTGCTGGCGATGGCACTGACCATCCTCATCGCCCTGGCCGCCGGTGTCTATGCCGCCGCCCACCACCGCCGCCTCGGCGACACCGGCGTCATGGTGCTGTCGCAGCTCGGCCTGTCGCTGCCGAATTTCTGGCTGGCGATCCTGTTGATCCTGGTCTTCGCGGTGAAACTGCAATGGGTCAGCGCCGGTGGTTTTCCCGGCTGGCGCGAAGACGATGGTGGCGGTGTGTGGCCGGCGCTGTCGGCGCTGCTGTTGCCGGCGCTGTCGCTGGCCGCGGTGCAGGCGGCGATCCTGGCGCGCGTCACGCGCTCGTCGGTGCTCGAAGCGCTGCGCGAAGACTATGTGCGCACCGCGCGCGCCAAGGGCTTGTCGCGGCGCCAGGTCCTGTGGCGCCATGTGCTGCGCAATGCGATGGTGCCGGTACTGACCATCATGGGTCTGCAGTTCGCCAACCTGATCACCGGCGCGATCATCGTCGAGAACGTCTTCGTGCTGCCGGGCATCGGGCGCCTGGTCTTCCAGGCCATCTCGAACCGCGACCTGGTGCTGGTGCGCGACGTGGTGATGCTGCTCGCCGCCGTGGTCGTGCTCGTCAATTTCATCGTCGACGTGCTCTATGCGGTGATCGATCCACGGCTGCGGGCAGGAGCGGCGCGTGAGTAATCGCGCATGGCGTCACCCGAGCTTCGCCATCGGCGCATTGCTCGCGCTGTTGTTGGTGGCCGCGGCATTGTTGTCCTTGGTCTGGAGCCCGTACCCGCCGGCCGAGATCGACATCGCCAACAAGCTCGCCGCGCCGAGCGCCGCGCACTGGCTCGGCACCGACAGCCTGGGCCGCGACATTGCGTCGCAACTGCTCGTCGGCGCGCAGAACTCGATCGTCGTCGGCGTCGTCGCCGTCGGCATCGGCGTCGTGATCGGCGTGGCCCTCGGCTGCCTGGCGGCGGCGTGGCGCGGCTGGGTCGAGGAGCTGGTGATGCGCGCCAGCGATTTCACCTTCGCCTTCCCGGCGCTGCTGACGGCGATCATGCTTTCGGCGATCTACGGCCCCGGCCTGTTGACCAGCATCATCGCCATCGGCATCTTCAACATCCCGGTGTTCGCGCGCCTGGCCCGCGCCGCGGCCAACAGCGTCTGGTCGCGCGACTATGTGCTGGCCGCGCGCGCGGCCGGTAAAGGCGCGTGGCGCATCACCACCGACCATGTGCTGCCCAACATCGCCAACGTGCTGATCGTGCAGATGACGATCCAGTTCGCGCTCGCCATCCTCGCCGAAGCAGCGCTGTCCTACCTCGGCCTGGGCACGCAGCCGCCGCAGCCGAGCTGGGGCCGCATGCTCAACGAGGCGCAGACGATGATGTTCCAGGCGCCGCTGCTGGCGGTCTATCCTGGTGTGGCGATAGCGCTGGCGGTGCTCGGCCTGAACCTGCTCGGCGATGGGCTGCGAGACTTGTTGGACCCCAAACTGGCGAGGCAACGATGAAGAAGCTGCAGATCGATTTCGTCTCCGATGTGGCCTGCCCGTGGTGCGCCGTCGGCCTGAGCGCGCTCGAACGGGCCTTGACACGTGTCGGCGATGACATCGCCGTCGAGCTGCACATGCAACCCTTCGAGCTCAATCCGACGTTGGCCCCCGAAGGCGCCGACGCCGCGCAATACCTGAAGGCCAAGTACGGCATGAACGACGAACAGCTCGTCGCCAACCGTGCGCGCATCGTCGAGCGCGGCGCCGCCGAGGGCTTTGTCTTCGGCGCGCGCGAGCATGTGTGGAACACCTTCGACGCGCACCGACTGCTGCATTGGGCCGGCACTGAAGGCCCACCCGGCGCGCAGCGCGCGCTCAAACATGCGCTGCTCGAGGCCTATCACGGCGACGGCCGCAATCCCGGTGCGCACGACGTGCTGCTCGAACTGGCAACGCAAGTCGGTCTGCCGGCCGAGCGCGCGCGCGAGGTGCTGGAAACAGGCCAGTTCGCCGACGAGGTGCGCAAGGCCGAACGTTTTTGGCAGGAGGCCGGCATCCATTCGGTGCCCGCGGTCGTCATCAACCGCCGCCATCTCGTCTCCGGCGGCCAGCCGAGCGAGGTCTTCGAGCAGGCCCTGCGGCAGGTTGCGGCGCAGGACGGCTGAGCTTGGCCCGCAACGTCGAAATCAAGGCCCGCCTGGATGGCGGAATCGAATTGCTGTTGCCGCGCGCTCGCGCGCTGGCCGACGGCCCGGAACAACGCATCGAGCAGGACGACACCTTCTTCGCCTGCGCGCAGGGCCGCCTGAAGCTGCGCGACTTCGGCGACGGCCGCGGCGAGCTGATCCACTACCAGCGCGCCGACACGCCGCGCGCCAAGCTGTCGGACTACGTGCGTGCGCCGACGAGCGAGCCGGCGGCGCTGCGCGAGGCCCTGTCGCGTGCGCTCGGCACGAACGCGGTGTCGGGGCGCGTGCGCAAGACCCGCTGGCTGCTCCTGGCCGGCCAGACGCGCATCCACCTCGACCGCGTGCAGGGGCTGGGCGATTTCATCGAACTCGAAGTCGTGCTGCGTGAAGAGCAGAGCGCTGCCGACGGCGCGGCGATCGCCGAAGCGCTGATGACGCGGCTGGGGCTGGCCGCCAGCCAACGCATCGCCGGCGCCTATCTCGACTTGCTGCCGGCGCGCTGATGTCCCGCCTGCTCGACGTCGCCGACCTCGCCGTCACCCTGCCCACTGCGCACGGCCGCCTCGCCGCGCTGCGCGGCGTGTCGTTGGCGCTCGATCGCGGCGCCATTCTTCAGACGTCCGCCCACCGCATGCAGGCGCGCTCGAGGCTTGGACTGTTGACGCGTGCGCGATCCACTTGCCACCGCGACTCCACGAAGCCGGCCATGAAGGGCATGTACTCAGCACCTACCAAGCCGGCGCCCGCGGGCACCATCGCCTCGCGAACCAAGCGCTTGCGGCTTTGTCGAGCCAGATCGACCACTGCACGCTTGGGGTGGGTCAATAAGTCAGGCTGCCGTGGCACCTGCGCGACTCTTATGCCCATATAGGCCGCGAAGGTCTCGCGATCGGCAATCACCCAGCTTTCGATCATGCGCACTGCTAAACGCAACTTGAAGCCTGCACTGAGCGGTCGTCCTAGTTCCCTGAGTGCGTCAGAGGCGCAGGTTGCCTGTTCTAGGTCGCCAAGGCCCAGTACCAGCTGGTGCTTACCGGCTTCGTTGTAGCGTTTCGCGTGGTACCAGAACGGACTGCCGCCGGCATTTCGAACGGTCAGCGGGTGATCCTGCTTGCCCAGCTGCCGCCAAAGCACCGCCAACAGTCGTTCCTCAAGATGCCCCTCCACTAGCGCCGGAATCACGCTCAGACCTTCAGATCGGCGAAAAGGTCGATCTGCCGCATTGCCGTCAACGGCATCACCACGTCGGCGGCCGTCAAGCCATTTTGGAGGGCGCGGCGGATGTCCGGCTGGCTTGCGCCTTGAATGACAACCGACCCTTCGTTGGCCGGTCTAACCAACAAGACCTCGTCGGCGCCGATGCCCGGGTCCGACATAAGCAGATCGTTGTGTGTCGAGACGAGAGCCTGTCGCCCCGCGGGCCCCCGCTGCGCTCGCGCGATGAAGGGTGCCAAGTGGCGCACGATGCCCGAGTGCAATGACAACTCCGGTTCCTCGAGCAACAACGGGCCTGCGGGCTCCTGCAAGGCCCACAGCAGGCCGATCAACCGCAACGTGCCATCGGAGAATTCGCGTTCGTCTTGCTTCGCTGCTGGGCCTCGCCAATGCACAAAAGCAGCTTGGAGGTGAGGTCGGCTGGTGTCCTTGTCGAGCACCAATTCCAACTCGTTCAGATTGGGCACCGCGAGTTTGAGTGCGTCGCGGATGCGTGCCAAACGCGCTTCCTGGCTGCGCGCCGCCGTGGCACGGATGCGGAACAGCAGGTCGCGGCCATAGAGGTCACCGCCCAACGCGTCTTCCGGGGGGAGTTGTTCCTCGCGGATCAGTTGCGGCACCAAGTGCAAATAGGTGACGCTGGCAAAGAAGTCCTTCAAAGCCCGGAACTGCCTTGTCTTGGCCACCTGCTGAACGGCTGTTTGCGTCAGCTGCAGCGCGTCGTCCTTATCGTTGTCGTCCGGCCGCAGCAGCTTGTTCTGCTCCTCGCTGCTGCCAGCAGGCCTGTACCAAGCCTCTTCTTTCCTGACGACGGGAAGCTCTTCGCGGCCACCCTTTCCCGCGCGGTTGAAAGCCAGCAAGTAGCGCCACTCTCCGCCGTCGCCATCAATGGCCTTAACCTCGATCTCGACATCGGAATTGCGGCCCTTTTGATGCAGCGAGCGCAGCCGCGAAAGCCCACGCCTTGCCTTGACCGCCTGTGCCAACCCTCCGCCTTCAACGGTCAGATGGCGCAAAAAACGAAAGACGTCGAGTAGGTTGGACTTGCCCACTGCGTTGGGACCCACGACGAACATGCGCTTGGCCAGCGGTACATCAACCGCAGTGAAGTTGCGCCAGTTGCGCAAGCGAAGCTGAGTGAAGCGAAGAACTTGGCTCATATTCGCAACCCCCCATGCGAATCGCGAGGATTCTAGGCGGCGCGGGATCGCTCGACAGCGCGCTATCGTTCGGGCCATGCCGCCACTGCTGTATGTCACCGACCTCACCGTCACGCTGCCCACTGCGCACGGCCGCCTCGCGGCGCTGCGCGGCGTGTCGTTGGCGCTCGATCGCGGCGCCACGCTCGGCCTGGTCGGCGAGTCCGGCTGCGGCAAGTCATTGACCGCGCTGGCGTTGATGGGCTTGCTGCCCGACGGCGCCGAGGTCGGCGGCTCGATCCGCTTCGAGGGCCGCGAGCTGACGGCGCTCGACGACGCCGCGATGGGCGCGCTGCGTGGCGACCGCATCGGCATGGTGTTCCAGGAGCCGATGACGGCGTTGAACCCGGTGCACCGCATCGGCCGCCAGATCGCCGAATCACTGCGCCTGCACCGCCCGATGAGCGCCGCCGCCGCGCGTGCCGAGGCGCTGCGCCTGCTCGAGCGGGTGCAGCTGCCGCGCGCCCGCGAGCGGCTCGACGCCTACCCGCACGAGCTGTCGGGCGGCCAGCGCCAGCGTGTCGTCATCGCCATCGCGCTGGCCTGCGGGCCCGACCTGCTGATTGCCGATGAACCCACCACCGCGCTCGACGCGACGATCCAGCGCGAGGTGCTCGACCTGCTGGATGAACTGAGGCGCGACGGCGGCATGGCGCTGCTGCTGATCAGCCACAACCTCGACGTGATGGCGGCGCGTGTCGAGCGCATCGCCGTCATGTACGGCGGCCAGATCGTCGAGAGCGGGCCGACCCGCGAGGTCTTCGAGCGCCGTGCGCACCCGTACACGCAGGGTCTGTTCTCTGCGCGCCCCAAGCTCGGCATGGCGCGCGGCATGCGACTGGCCACGATCGCCGGCCGCGTGCCGGCCTTGCACGAGATGCCGCGCGGCTGCGCATTTGCCGCGCGCTGCGGCTTCGCTATCGATGCCTGCCGTGAGGCGCCGCCCGGCCAACAGGCGGTGAGCGGCGCACACGCGGTGCGCTGCATTCGCTGGCGCGAGACCACGGCATGAGCGCCTTGCTGCAGGTCAACGGCCTTGCCAGGCGTTATGCGCTGCCGCGCCCGCATCCGCTGGCCGCAGCGACGCTGCTGAGCGCGCTCGACGATGTCAGCTTCACGCTCGAAGCCGGCCGTACGCTCGGTGTCGTCGGCGAATCCGGCTCGGGCAAGAGCACGCTGGCGCGTCTGGTGATGGCGCTCGAAGCGCCGAGCGCCGGCAACGTGGTCTTCGAAGGCAATGACCTGCACCAGCTCGGCCGCGATGCGTTGCGCCAGGCGCGCCGCCACTTCCAGATGGTCTTCCAGGATCCGTACAGCTCGCTCGATCCGCGGATGACGGTGGCGCGCACGGTGGCCGAGCCGCTGGCGCAGCTCGAGCACCTGCCGCGCTCGCAGCAGCGCGAGCGCGCCGCGGCGATGCTCGACGCGGTGGGCCTGAACGCGGCCACCGACCTCGACAAATTCCCGCACGAGTTTTCCGGCGGCCAGCGCCAGCGCGTCGCCATCGCCCGCGCGCTGGTCACGCAACCGAAACTGATCGTCGCCGACGAGCCGGTGAGTGCGCTCGACGTCAGCGTGCAAGCCCAGGTGCTGAACCTGATGCAGGACTTGCAGGAGCGCTTCGGCCTGGCCTACCTGTTCATCAGCCACGACCTGGCCGTCGTCGATCTGGTCTGCGACGAGCTGATCGTGCTGCAGCACGGCCGCGTCGTCGAGCGCGGGCCCACCGACGAGGTGCTGAACGCGCCGCGCGAGGCTTACACGCGGCGCCTGATCGATGCCGTGCCGCGCCCGGCCTGGGCGCTGTAGGCCGAACCGCGTGCGCTGCGTTGTGGCAGCATGCGCGTCCTGACTCCGGAGGACTTCATGAGGATCGCTCGCCGCACGCTGACCCTTCTTGCCGCGTTGGCTGCCGTCGTCGGCGCCGCCCAGGCGCAGCCCGTCAACAAGAGCCGCGTCACGCTGGCCATGGTGCTGGAGCCGCCGGGCATGGACCCGACGATCGCGCCGGCCGCGGCCATCGGCGAGATCGTTCACTACAACGTGCTCGAAGGCCTGACCAAGATCAATCTCGATGGCACGGTGACGCCGCTGCTGGCCGAGAGCTGGACGATGGACCCCGATGGCAAGAGCTACACCTTCCGCCTGCGCAAGGGCGTGAAGTTCCACGACGGCGAGGCCTTCGATGCCAGCGACGTCAAGTTCAGCTTCGAGCGTGCCAAGGACGCCAAAAGCACCAACAAGGCCAAGAAGGCGGTGTTCGACAACATCAGCCGCATCGATGCGCCCGATGCGAGTACGGTCATCCTGACCCTGAACAACGCCGACCCGAACTTCCTCTTTCGCATGGGCGAGAACACGGCCGTGATCCTCGATGCGAAGAGCGCGGACGGCACCGCCACCCAACCCATCGGCACCGGCCCGTTCACCTTCGACGATTGGAAAAAGGGCACCTCGGTGACGCTGAAGAAATGGCCGGGCTTTCGCGATGCCAAGAGCGTCAAGCTCGAACGCGTGACCTTCCGCTTCATCAACGACCCCGCGGCGCGCGTGGCCGCACTGCTGGCCGGCGACATCGACGGCGTGCCGCGCCTGGATGCGCCGCAGGCCGTCAAGCAGCTGCAGGGCGACAAGCGCTTCACGGTGACCCTCGGCGACACCGCGGGCAAAGGCATCCTGGCCATCAACAACAAGAAAAAACCGTTCGACGACGTGCGCGTGCGCCGCGCCATTGCGCAGGCGATCGACCGCAAGGCCTTCATCGACGGCGTGTTGGAAGGCCTGGGCACGCCGATCGGCAGCCACTTCGCGCCGACCGACGCCGGTTATGTCGACCTGACCGGTGCCGCGCCCTACGACGTCGAGAAGGCCAAGGCGCTGTTGAAGGAAGCCGGCGTGGCCACGCCGCTCAACGTCACGCTGACGCTGCCGCCACCGCAGTACGCGAGGAAGGGCGGCGAGGTGGTCGCGGCGCAACTGGCCAAGGTCGGCATCGTCGCAAAAATAGAGAACGTCGAATGGGCGCAATGGCTCGGCGGCGCGTTCAAGGGCAATTTCGACCTGACGATCATCAACCACGTCGAGCCGCTGGACTACATGCAGTACGCCAACACGGCCTACTACTGGGGCTACGACAACAAGGAGTTCCGCGACCTCACGGCCACGTTTGCCGCCACCGGCGACAAGAAGGAGCGCGCGAAACTCTTTGCCGACATCCAGAAGAAGATTGCCGCCGACCAGGTCAACGCCTACCTCTTCAACCCGGCGCAGGTGGCGGTCTCGCGCAAGGGCCTCAAAGGCCTGTGGGCGAGTTCGCCGATCTTCGCCAACGACATGTCGGCGGTGTCGTGGCAGTGAGCCGAGCATGAGCCAGCAGACCATCGAGAAGCTCTACGCCGCCTTCATCGCGCTCGACGCGAAAGCAATGGCGCAGTGCTACGCCGACGATGCATTCTTCGACGATGAAGCCTTTTCGCTGCGCGGCCGCCATGCCATCGGCGGCATGTGGTCGATGCTGGTCGACGCCGCCCGCAAAGGCCGCAAGGATTGGAACCTGGAGGTGCGCGACGTCACCGACCACAGCGCGCATTGGGAGCCGACCTACCGTTTCTCGGCCACCGGTCGCCTGGTGCACAACGTCATCGACGCCGAGTTCGAGTTCGACTCGCAGGGGCTGATCAAGCGCCACCGCGACCGCTTCGCGTTCTGGCGCTGGTCGCGGCAGGCGCTGGGCCTGCCCGGGCTGTTTCTCGGCTGGTCCGGGTTCCTGCGCAGCAAGGTCCGCCGCAGCGCGGCGCGGCAACTCGACAAGTACCTCAAGACCTACGCCCTGCCGGAGCGCCGTTCCGGATGACGGCGCTGCACGATCGCAGCGCCGTCGAAATGCTCGCGCTGTACGCTCGCCGCGAGGTCTCACCGGTCGAGGTGTGCAAGGACGTGCTGGCGCACATCGAGCGCTGCGAGCCGCGGATCGCGGCGACATGGGCGCTCGACGCCGATGCTGCGCTCGCCGCCGCGCGCGACAGCGAAGCGCGCTGGCAGCGCGGCACGGCACTGGCGCTCGACGGCGTGCCGGTGACGATCAAGGAGAACATCGCCACGCGTGGCGTGCCGGTGCCGCTGGGCTGTGCGGCCACGCCGCTCGTGCCGGCGGCGGCCGACGCGCCACCAGCGGCGCGGCTGCGCGAAGCCGGCGCCGTGATCGTCGCCAAGACGACGATGCCCGATCTGGGCATGCTGTCGTCCGGGCTGTCGAGCTTTCACCAGCTGACGCGCAACCCTTGGGATCTGTCGAAGAACCCCGGCGGCAGCAGCGCCGGCGCGGCGGCGG
Organism: uncultured beta proteobacterium; assembly: GCA_963706685.1. Lineage (GTDB taxonomy): Bacteria > Pseudomonadota > Gammaproteobacteria > Burkholderiales > Burkholderiaceae_C > CADEEN01. The sequence continues at coordinate 342,545 of CAVPMY010000004.1, read as the reverse complement.
CCTGTGCTGCCGGCTACGCGCCGCTGCACCTGGGCACCGATATCGGCGGCTCGATCCGTCTGCCCGCGGGCTGGTGCGGCATCGTCGGCTTCAAGCCGAGCCTGGGCCGCATTCCGATCGATCCACCCTATGCCGGCCGCGTCGCCGGGCCGATGACGCGCACGGTGCACGACGCGGCGCTGGCGATGAGCGTGCTGGCACAGCCCGATGCGCGCGACTCGATGAGCCTGCCGCATCAGGATCTGCCGTGGCATCAACTCGATACCGATGACGCGCGCGGCTTGAAGATCGGCCTGTGGCTCGATGCCGGTTGGGGCATGGCGCTGGACGCCGAAGTGCGTTCCACCGTCGAGGCGGCAGCAACTGCGTTCGAGCGCGTGGGCGCCATCGTCGAGCCGCTGCCGCCCTTCACCACGCGCGCGATGATCGACGGCCTCGATGCCTTCTGGCGCCTGCGCGCCTGGCTCGACATCAGCGCCTGGCCGCAAGAACAGCAAGGCAAGGTGTTGCCCTACATCCTGGCCTGGGCGCGCGGCGGCGCGGCGCTCAGCGGCGAACAGGTCTTCCGCGGCCACAGCCAGATGGGCGCGATCCGCGATGCCACGGTGGCGGCGACGCAGCATTTTGATTTCGTGCTGTCGCCGGTCAGCCCGGTCGTCGGCTTTGCCGCCGACTGGGCCAGCCCGCTCAACGACCCGGCGCGGCCGTTCGAACACATCGCCTTCACGCTGCCGTTCAACATGAGCGAGCAGCCGGCGCTGTCGATCAACGCCGGCTACAGCGCCGTCGGCCTGCCGATCGGCGTGCAGCTGGCGGGCCGGCGCCACGACGACCTCGGCGTGCTGCGTGTGGCACGCGCCTTCGAGCAGCTGCGCGGCGCACAGCGGCCCTATCCGGTGCTGTAGTCGCTCGCAGTACATTGCGCCCATGTCGACCTTTGATGACCGTGGCCTGCCCACGGGCAGCCACCATGAAGCCGCACGCCACGCGGTCGAGTCGGCGTTGTGGCGGATGATGGCCTTCTACGACACACCGCTGGCCGATCTCGATGCGGCGTCGGCGTTCGATCCGGCGTGGCCGCTGCCGCACGCGATGAAGGCCGGCTTCCTGTTCTCGCTGACCGAACCGGGCCTGCTCGAAGAGGCCGCGCAGCATCTCGCGGCGGCGCGCGCGCTCGTCACGGCCGCCACCCCCGCACGCGAGCGCGCCCACGTCGATGCCTTGCAGTTGATCCAGCAAGGCCGCTGGGCGGCGGCCTGCCGGGCCTGGGACCTGCTGCTGATCGACCATCCCCGCGACGCCCTGGCGCTGCAATGGTCGCAGCTGTGGGACTTCTACCGCGGCGACAGCGCCGCGCTGCGCGCGCGGCCGGCGCGCGCGCTGCCCGACTGGAACGAAGACGACCCGCTGTACCCGCATGTGCTCGCCCTGTGGGCCTTCGGCCTCGAAGAAAACCACTGCCTGGCGGCCGCCGAGGACGCCGGCCGCCGCGCCCTGGCGATCGATGCGCGTGCGCCCTGGGCAGTGCACGCGGTGGCGCATGTGATGGACATGCAGGGCCGCTTCGACGAAGGCGCGGCGTGGTTGCGCCAGCACCAGCCGGCGTGGGCCGAGGGCAACGGCTTTGCCGCGCACCTGTGGTGGCACACCGCGCTGTTTCGCGTCGAGGGCCTCGACATCGCCGGCACGCTGCGCGTCGTCGATGGCCACCTCAGCGGCGAGCATCTGCAGATCGGCCTGCAGCGCGTCGACGCCGCCTCGCTGCTGTGGCGCCTGCACCTGCTCGGCGCCGACGTGGCCGAGCGCTGCGGCGCGCTCGGCGCCGCGTGGTGCGCCGGCAAAACACAGACGCCGAGCCGGCATGTGCCGGGGCACTACGCCTTCAACGATGTGCACAGCCTGATGGCGCTGCTGGCCGCCGGCGAAGTGGCCCATGCCGAACACCAGATCGCGCGCTGCGCCGAGCGCGCGCTGAGCAGCGACGACGCCAAGCGCGACAACCACCTGATGGCGCGCGAGATCGGCCTGCCGCTGGCCCGCGGCCTGCTCGCCTTCGCCAAGGGCGAGTACGACGCCGCCGCCGACCTGCTCTACGCCGTGCGCGCACAGGCCGCACGCTTCGGCGGCAGCCATGCGCAGCGCGACGTCATCGACCAGACGCTGCTGGCCGCCTGCTGCCGCGGCAAGGGCCGCAAGGCGCTCGGCCGCGCGCTGCTCAACGAGCGCAGCCTCGCCAAGCCGATGACACCGCTGACGCGGCATTGGAGCGAAGCGATGGGGGAGGCGACGGCGAGGGCATCGGTGTGAACGCCGAGGAAAAGCGCGAGCAGCGCCTGAAGCTGCTCGACGACGACATCGGCTCGCACCTGCGCCAGAGCGAGCAGACCGGCGAGCTCAAGGCCGCGCCGAGCTACGGCAAGCCCCTGGCCTTCGGCGACGGCTACGACGAAACGCCGGCCGAACTGCGCATGGGCATGAAGATCCTCAAGGATGCCGGCGTCGTGCCGCCCGAGGTCGAGGCGATGCGCGAAGCCGCCGAGCTCGAAGCGCGCTTGCACGACTGCACCGACGAAGCCGAGCGGCGCATGTTGCAGCAGCAACTGTCCGACAAGCGGCAGGCGATTGCGTTGCGGCTCGAAAAGCTCGCCGCCAGGGGCACCTGGTAGCTCCCTGAATTGTCTAAGGCCGCGCCTCGTACACCAGGTTGAAGGGCGTCTCGGTGGCGCGGCGAAAGCGCGTGAAGCCGCCTTGGGTGGCGACGTCCCGCAGCCGCGCCTCGCCGGCCTGCGCACCGAGGCACAGGCCCACCTCCTGCGCGCGCGAAGCCGGCGTGCAGATGAAGGTCGATGCCGAGTAGAAGATGCGGCCGACCGGGTTCAGGTTGTCTTCGAGGTGGTCGTTGGCGAAGGGCTCGACGACCAGCCAGGTGCCGTCGTTGTGCAGCGCCTCGCGCACGTGGGCTGCGGCGCCGACCGGGTCGCCCATGTCGTGCAGGCAGTCGAACATCGTCACCAGGTCGTAGCCGCGCCCGGGAAAGTCCTTTGCGCTGGCGACTTCGAAGCGCACGCGCGTCGGCCAAGCCGGCGCGCTCGGCAGCCTGCGTCGCCTGCTCGACCGACGGCGCGTGGTAATCGAAGCCGACGAAGGTCGAGCGTCGGGAACGCCTTCGCCATGATCAGCGTCGAGGCGCCATGGCCGCAGCCGACGTCGGCCACCGTGGCGCCGGCTGTCGAGCTTGTCGTCCAGCCGTCGCAGGCCGGTATCCACTGCGACACCAGGTTGGCTGCGTAACCCGGCCGGAAGAAACGCTCGGTGCCGTGGAACAGCGCGCTGTCGTGTTCGTGCCAGCCCAGGCCGAGCCCGGTGCGAAAGGCGCTGACCATCTTCGGGATGGCCTTGAACTGCGCCACCGCGATCTGGAACGCGCCCGGGATGAAGGCCGGGCCACCCTCGACCGTGAGTGCGAATGCCTGCTCGTCGCTGAGGCTGAAGCGCTCGGTTTTCGGGTCGTACTCGACGTAGCCGCTGGCGGCCTGCGCCGACAGCCATTCGCGCACGTAGCGTGGGTCGGTTTCGGTGCGCTGTGCCAGCGCTTCGGCCGTGAGCGGCGAGTCGGCCAGCGCCTTGTACAGGCCGAGCTTGTCGCCGACGACGATGGTGGCAGCGTGCATCACCGCGCCGAGGTCGCCCACGAAGTCGCCCATGAAGGCGTTCAGGCGCGTCTCGTCGACCGCCAAGGTGCGCGGGGAAGTGGCTTGCGTTGCGCTCATCGTCTGCTCCTGGGTTGAACCTGTGCAGGTTCTAGGCGCAACGACGGCGGCCCGAAATGCTCAATCCTGCGTACGGGTCGAGCTTGCCAAGCCTTACGAGGCCAGCGCGCGCATCACCGCTGCGGTGCGCGTCTCGACACCGAGCTTGCAGTACACGCGCTGCAAGTGCTTGTGGACCGTGCGTGGGCTGATGGCCAGTATCTGGGCGATGTCGCGATCGGTCTTGCCCGCCGCCACCCACGACAGCACGTCGTGCTCGCGGGCCGTGACGGGCAACGTGCTCGGCAGCGTGGCGTTCTCGGCGCGCGCACGCGCCAGCGCGCCGGTGCGATGAAACAGCCCCGCCAGCGGGCGGCGCAGCTGGTCGAGCAGCGCCACCTCGCGGTCGCTGAAGTCGCGAGCGCGGCGGTTGAGCACGAAGCCCACCAGCCAGCCGTCGCCCGCATGCAGCGGCAACGCCACGGCATGGTCGATGCCGATCGCTCTGTAGTACTCGTCGTACAGCGCGCTGTGGCGGAAGGTGCGCCACGGCACCGAGTCGCTGATGCGATGCGTGCGCGTGCCGCCATCGAAGCCGTGGTGGCGCACCAACGGATGCTCTCGGAGGTGGCGGTCGAAGCTCGCGAGCGCATCGGCGCCGAGCGCCGCCGTGGCGCTGACAGTGACGCGGCGGTGGCCGTTCGCGAGGTCGCAGATCGACAGCGTGGTCAGCTCCGAGGCCACCAACGCCGGCAGGCGTTCGATGCCGCAGCGGGCAAAGCCGTCGGCGTGGTCGATTGCGTCGGCGGCATCGGCGATGAAATCGAGCGCGGCGCCGAGGGTCGGGGCAGGGCAGCACATGGCGTAGAACTTACCTACTGGTCAGTAACTTGTCAACCAGTAGGTAAGCCCCTAGAATCGCACCCCATGAGCTCGCCGGGCCGCCCAAGGGCGAATGCCGGAGAGCGTAGCCCGTAGGATGCCTGATGACTCGCGCTGCCGCCGTCACACCCGCCGAACCCGACACCGCGCAGCGCATCCTCGACATTGCCTCGCGGCTGGTGCAGACGCGAGGCTTCAACGGCTTCAGCTACGCCCACATCGCCGCCGAGCTGGGCGTCACCAAGGCCAGCCTGCACTACCACTACCCAAGCAAGGCCGAGCTTGGGAGGCGCCTGATCGAGCGCTACGAACAGGAGTTCGCCGCCGCGCTGGAGCGCATCGAGGCCGAGACGGACGTCGCCTTCGAGCGCCTGCAACGCTACGCGCGCATCTACGCCGGCGTGCTGGGCAACGAGCAGATGTGCCTGTGCGGCATGCTGGCGGCCGAGCATGGCACGCTGCCGGCGCCGATGCGGCGCACGCTGCAGCACTATTTCGACCTCAACGAAGACTGGCTGGCCAAGGTGCTCGATGGCGGGCGCCGGCGAGGGCAGCTGCGCTTCGACGGTCCGCCGCGCGAGGTGGCGGCGCTGCTGGTCGGCGCACTCGAAGGCGCCATGATGATGGCTCGCTCGTACGGCGATCCGCGCCGCTTCACCGCGGCCTCGGACCGGCTGCTGGCCGACATGCGCGCTGATGCGGCGCCGGCCCGCAAGACGGCGCGGCGCTGAGCTGAGCTGCGCGTACGCATTCCTGCGCATGGCGCAGCAGCCCTTGCGCGCCTACAACTGCAGCACGCCCCACCCACGCACCGGGGCGCAGGAGTTCACCATGACGATCGATCCCTCACGTCGGCGGGCGCTTGCCATCGCGCTGGGTGCAGCCGCCGCCGCACACGCTGCGCCCGCCGCGGCGCAGGGGGCCAGCCTCGACGGCCGCCGCTTCGACGGCGTGTTCATCGAGCGCGGCAAGACCTCCGGCGACGCCGACACCATCACGTTCCAGAGCGGGCGCTTCCGCTCCAGCGCCTGCGACCGCTACGGCTATTCGGACGCGCCCTACCAGGCCAGCGCGGCCGGTGACGCGATCGCTTTCGAGGCCGAGACCAACAGCCCGAAGTACGGCATGCTGCGCTGGCGGGGCGCCGTCCGTGGCGACAAGCTCGATGCCACTGCGACCATGATTCGCGAGGGCAAACCGCCGGTCGAGAACTGGGTCGTCGCCGGAGCGCCGCGATGACGCCGCTGGCCGCGTCGCAGGTCACCTGCATGCTGCCGGTGAAGGACATGGAGCGTGCACGCCGCTTCTACGAGCAGCAGCTCGGCCTGATGCCGCTCGGCCTGAAGCCGGACGGCAAGTTCGTCTACCGCTGCGGCGGCACCGAGCTGGCGCTGTTCCCCAAGGCTGACGGCACGCAGGCCACGCACACGGCCGTCAGCTTCAAGGTCGAGCACATCGGCGCCGCCGTCGGCGAGCTGGAGCAGCGCGGCGTGCGCTTCGCCGACTACGACCTGCCCGGCCTGAAGACGGTCGAGCACGTGTGCGTGCTCGGCTCCGAAAAGGCGGCCTGGTTCGAGGACCCGGAAGGCAACATCCTGTGCCTGCACGAGGATCTGGACTGACGCCTTTTCAGACCCAGGGCTGCGACAACTGCTCGGTGTCGATCGCGCGCTGCGTCGCCGGCCGCGCCAGCACGCGCTGCAGATAGGGCCCGACATGCGGCAAGGTGCGCGCCGGTCGCTGCATGTTGCGCGTCCAGCGGCACAGCATCAGCGTGTAGGGGTCGAGCGCGGTGAAGCGTTGGCCCATCAGCCACGGCCCGCCGTGCGCTGCCAGGTGGGCCTCGATCTGGTCGATCAGACGCGCGACCCGGGTATCGGTGGCGGCCTTGACCTCGGCCGCACCGGCTGTGTTGCCCGGGGCGACATAACGCTCGGTGTAGAAGTAGATCGGCATTTGCGACTGCAGCGAGGCCGACAGCCAGATCAGCCACTTGTAGAACTGCGCACGCTCTGCGGTGCCCAGCGCCGGCGCGAGCCCCGCGGCCGGGTGCGTATCGACCAGGTGCAAGACGATCGCCGCAGTCTCGTAGAGCACCAGAGTCTGCCCTGAGCCTGCCGAAGGGTCGCCATCGACCAGCACCGGGATCAAGCCCGTTGGGGTTGAGCTTCAGGTACTCGGGCGACTTGTGCGCGTTGTGCTCGCGGTCGACCTGCTTCAGCTCGAACGGCACGCCGATTTCTTCGAGCACCATGTGCGGCGTCATGCTGGCGTTGCCGGGGGCGTAGTGGAGCTGGATCATGGCGGCAACAATAGCGCATGGCCGACCCCACAGCGCCGCGCCGCGGCATCCATCTCGAATACCGCTTCGCGCCCGACGAGCACAGTCGCCAGCGCGGCGCCGAGCTGGCCAATCCGCTGATCGACCTGCTGCGCACGCTGCGCGACAGCGGCTCGATCAGTGCCGCCGCGCGGGCGATGGGCAGTTCGTACCGGCACACCTGGGGCGCGTTGAAGCAATGGGAAGACACGCTCGGCGCGCCGCTGGTGGTCTGGGTCAAGGGCCAGAACGCGCGCCTGACGCCGCTCGCCGAGCGGCTGTTGTGGGCCGAGACGCGCACGCGCTCGCGACTGGCGCCGCACATCGAGGCCCTGCGCAGCGAGCTGGAGCGCGTGCTGGCGCTGGCCTTCGACGAGCAGCACGAGGCGATCACCCTCTACGCCAGCCACGACCTGGCGCTGCCGCTGCTGCGCGACGGCGCCGAAGCGCAGGGCCTGCACATCGACCTGCGTTTTGCCGGCAGCGCCGATGCGCTGTTGGCGCTGGCCCATGGCCGCTGCGACGTGGCGGGCTTTCACGTGCCGGTGCTGCGCGGCACGGCGCAGGCGCCGGGCATCGTGCGCGCGCTCAAGTCGTTGTTGAAGCCCGGGCGCCACAAATTGATCGGCTGCCATCGCCGCACGCAGGGCCTGATCGCGGCGCATGGCAACCCGCACGAGGTGCTGGGCCTGGGCGATCTGGTGCGGCCGAAGCTGCGCTTCGTCAACCGCCAGCCCGGTTCGGGCACGCGGCTGCTCACCGAACACCTGCTGCACGAGGCCGGCCTGGAGGCCGAACGCGTCGCCGGCTTTCACGGCCCGTGCGAGGACACGCATGTGGCCGTGGCCGCGGCGGTGGCCAGCGGACTGGCCGATGTCGGCGTGGGCATCGAGGCGGCAGCGTCGCAATTCAATCTGCACTTCGTGCCGCTGGCCGAAGAGGACTACTACCTCGTCTGCCTGAAGGAGTGGCTCGACGGCGCGGCGCTGGCGCGGCTGCGCGCGCTGCTGGCCGGCGCGAGCTGGACGGCGGCGCTGGCCACCTTGCCCGGCTGCGCGCCGCATGCGCAGGCCGGCGACGTGCTCGCCCTCACGAAGGCGTTGCCGTGGTGGCGCTACCGTGTCGCCAAGCCGGGTGCAGCACGCGCTGGCTGAGACCGTCCGGCCATTGCCGCAGCGGCGCCGCACTGCGCACCCAGCCGTCGAGTGAGGTGCCTCGCGCGCCGAACAGCGGCACCCCGCAACCCAGCCGCACGGGCACGGTGGTGAGGATGATCTCGTCGATGGCAGACGCCGCGGCGAAGCAGCCCGCCACCGCGCCACCGCCGACCAGCCAGACGCGTTTCAGCCCGCGTGCTGCCCACGCCCCCCGCAAGGCGTCGAGGTCGAACGCCGCGGCCTGCACCGACGGCGGCGTGTCGGCTTCGAGCGGGCGCTGCGTCAGCACCCAACCGGGCCGCTCGCCGTAGGGCCATGCGCTGCCGAGACTGCGCAGGAACTGCCAGGTGCGCCGGCCCATCACGATGCCGTCCACGGTGGCGAGGAATTCGGCATAACCATAGTCTTCGCTGGCGCCTGCGCCGGGCTGCGGCAGCCATTCGAGGCCATCGTCGGCGGTGGCGATGTAGCCGTCTGCGCTGGCGGCCACGTAGTAGACGAGCGGGCAGCCCATGGCGATGCCGTCCTTGTCAGCGCACCTTCTTCGGATCGAACTGCGGGTTCTCGATCAGTCCCAGGCGGTTGCCGAACGGGTCGATGACCGCCGCCACCTTGATGCCGCCGCCGACCTCGGTGACCGGCTCCAGCGCGCTGGCGCCCAACTCGACCAAGCGCGAGAAGGCGGCCTCGGCATCGGCCACGCCCCACAACGGCTGCGGTCCGGTCACACCGGGCGTGGCGTTGGGCAACAAGCCGAGCTCGAAGCCGCCGACTTCGAAGCCGACGTAGAACGCTTCGTCGAAATACGGCGCCTGGCCGAGCACCTGCGTGTACCAGGCTTTGGCGCGGACGAGGTCGGGTGCGGGGTAGATGGCGGTGCGCAAACCGAGCAGGGTGCTCATGTTGGTGTTTTCTTTCATTGCGGGCAGGCGTTCTCGCGCCGGAACAGATCGGCCAGCGTCTTGCCCGGCTCGTCTCGAAAGCGATCATCCAGCACATCGAGCCGTTCGATGCGATCGACGCGGAAGCTGCGGAAGTCGTTGCGCAACTCGCACCACGCGGCCAGCGTCCAGGTCGCGCTCCAATAAAAGCAGCCCAGCGGCCGCAAGCAGCGATCGTCGGTGCGCCGCTCGCTCAGGTCGAGATAGTCGATGCGCACCTTGCGCCGCGCATCGGCCGCGCCGCGCAGCACTTCGAGCCGCTGCCGCGTGCCCCGGTCGATGCCCACGTCCGGCGCATAGACCGCCAGGCTCTCCGCGGCCGCGCGCACGCCGGACGGCAACACCGCAATCACCTTGGCCAGCGCGCTCTCGGCGCCCGCCGCCAGGCCCGGGTCGAGCCGCGGCTGGGCGAGCCGCACGGCCGCCACCAGCGCCTTGGCCTCGTCGGTGCGTGAACATCAGCGGCGGCAGGTCGAAGCCGGCGCGCATGCGGTAGCCGACGCCGGCCTCGCCGTCGATCGGCACGCCCTGCACCTGCAGGTCGGCGATGTCGCGGTAGACCGTGCGCAATGAAACGGCCAGCCGATCGGCCAGCCAGTCGCCGGTGGACAGGCGCCGGCCGCGCACCAGCTGCACGATCTGGAACAGGCGGTCGGCACGGCGCATGCGGCGTCAGCGTGTGGGGCCCTGCTATTCGCCGTCCCAGTAGTCGCGTGCGCTGTCGTAGTGCGTCAGGTGCATCCACTCGCCGTCGCCGTCGCCGGCATACGAACCCACCTTGCCCGAATCCGGGTACTCGCAGATGTCGGGGTCGCGCTGCGTGCTGATGGCCAGGTAGCGCAGCGGCGTCTCGCCGCTGTTGATGAGCTGGTGCGCCGTCTCCGGCCCGCCGGTCGGGCAGCCGACGAGGTCACCCGCTGTCACCGCATGGCGGGCCGCACCGAGGCGCAGCTCGCCGCGGCCTGCGAGGATGACGAACAGCTCCTCGTTGGCGCGGTGGCTGTGAAACGGATAGGCCGCGCAGCCCGGCGCCACCTGCGTCACCGTGCAGCCGAGCCTGGACAGGCCCAGCCGCGGCGCAACACGCGCCCGGCTGGCGTCGAAGCGCGTGCGTGCCGTGGCCGGCGGTGACCAGTCCTTCGGGCGCGGCTCGAGCGCCAGCGCATCGATCGAGATCACGGGGGTGATGGGTGTCGTCATGTGTGCTCCTTCGCTGCGGGCCGGTGTCCTTTGGCCATGCTACGCGCGCCGTTTCACGCCATCGCGTGCAGGCCGACGACATTGCCCTCGCTGTCTTCGATGTGCGCGAAGAATCCCATGCCCGGCGGCAGCGCCACCTTCGGCGTGGTGATGCGCCCGCCGGCCGCGACAGTGCGTTTGAGCGCGGCGTCGAGCGACGGGCTGGCGTCGAGGTAGACGCGCGTGCCGTCGCGGCTCGGCGCCACGGGGTGGGAGGCCCGTTGCAGGCAACCGCCGGCGCCCGGTTGTTCGTAAGGGAACACGGCGAGCTGTTCGTCGCCCATCTGCTCGCGGCGCAGCGATGTGGCCAACACCGACTCGTAGAAGCGTTGTGCGCGGTCGAGCTCGGTGGCCGGGATTTCGAACCAGTTGACGGCATTGCGGGTCATGGCGGACTGTCCTGTGCAAGTGAAGGGACGGTCATGCTGCGCTGTGGCTGCTGACAACGGCGTGGCAGTAGGGGCGCGGCAGTGTCAAACGCTGCGCGCCAACGTCGGGGCACTTCTCCGCCTTCATCGCTGGACCGGTCACGCAGGTTGGCCACAAGGCAGTGGTTGTTCTGCGAGCGAGCCGTGGCAGTGCCACATTGGGGACGGTCGACGTAGAGCGCAGAGCGCTCACGATATGCGCAGTGAACATCAGGCGCGCGAGTGGTGCGACGATGGAGGGCCAGGAGCAGGCTCGCGCGAAGGACTCCTTTTGCAAGGCCCTGACTACTTCCTGTCGGACTTGCTCACGAAGCTGCGAATCAAATAGTCGTTGAACATTGGCACCGTAAAGGCGATGTCGCCATGCGATGGGCTGTAGATCATGCCTTTGGCAATAATCTGGGACCGGCGCGGACCCAAACTTTGATGGGTTTCACCCAACGCCGCGGCGATGTCGGATGACCGATAGGGACCGGATCCTAGTTTGGCCATTGCTTTTACATACTCGCGCTCTTTCGGGGTGAGCCGATCAAATCGAACCTTGAAGAAACCGTCGTCTAGACGCTTGGTCGCCTCCCCGGCGGCTTGCGCTGCATCAGAAACTTCAATCTGCGTGCCTTGCGCAAGATTCCAACATTGGTAGCCCCATTCTTGAAGGAAGTACGGATAGCCCTGGGTCTTGAGCATGATCTCGTTCAAGGCGTCTTCAGTTATGCGCTCGCCCTCATCTTCGACTGGCTGTCGGATGGCGGTCTTCGCGTCGTCAGCGAGCAATGGGCCCACGGCGGGGTAGTGGAAGAGTCGCTCGGCATACGATTTGGCATCACCCGATAGCGCCGCGACTTGCGGCAAGCCCGCCCCGAAGAACAGTACGGGTAGTTTCTTTTGACTGATTTTGTGCATGGCCACGATCAGGGCGGCCAAGTCCTTTGAACGCAGATACTGGACCTCATCAATTAATAGCGTCCAGGCTTTGCCTGCGGCTTTGGCTGCCTCGCCAACGCGAACAAATAGCTCCGGCAGGTCGTTTTCTAGTTCCCCACTGTCGGCAACACCGACTTCGGGTTCAACCGAAATAGTGGCTTCGCCGTAGGACAGTTTGAAGACAGACGCGAAAGAGCGCAGCGCCCGAAGTGCCTTGTGCGCTTTTGCCTTCGCTTGCTCAGACACTGAAAGTTTTCGCAGAATTTGGTGGAGCTTTGGAAGCAGCAGTTCACCCAACGGCCTGCCTTCTGGCGCCTCAATGAATGAAGTCACATGCCCCGCTTCGTCCGCCATCTCTTCGATCTTGCTCAGAAGTACGGTCTTGCCTACTCCCCGTAAGCCGAGCAGCATCTGCGATCGGCTTGGCTTGCCTATCAATGCCCGCTGCACAGCAACCTGTGCGTCCTCAAGAATCGACTCGCGGCCAGCGAGTTCTGGTGGTCGACTGCCAGCGCCTGGGGCAAAGGGGTTCCGTACTGGATCCACGGCGACACTCCAAAGGTAGATAAAGCTACTGAAGTATAGCGATGTATATCAAATCTTAGATAGAGTGGCATAACGTTTTGTAGAGAACTTGCCGAGCGCGCAATAGCGGGGCTCACCGCTCCCTACGTCGCCACTGCCGACGCTCGAACACCCCTACCGCGCAATCACCGTCACCCCCTGCGCATCAAAATCCACGCCGACCGCGCTGGCGGCCGCCGGCGCCTCCGCGTCGTCGGGCGCGAACAGCAGCAGCGTGCCCCAGGCGGTCTCGACCAGCACTTCGAGGTGGCTGCCCAGGTAGTCGACGCGGCTGCAGCGGCCGTCGAGGCAGCCGGTGCCGGGTGCCACCAGGCGCAGCCGGTGCGGGCGCAGCGTCAGCGTCGCGGCGCCATTGCGGCGCGGGTTGCCCTCAGCAGGCGGCGGCAACGCTGCCGAGACGCCGGCCGCCGTGAAGCGCTGGCCGCCGTCGCTGAGTTCGCCGTCGACGAGGTTGGCGTCGCCGATGAAGTCGGCCAGGAAGCGGCTCGCCGGTTGCCGGTAAAGCTCGCGCGGCGCACCCTCTTGCGCAATGCGGCCGGCCTCCATGACGATGATGCGATCGGAGACGGCCAGCGCTTCGGACTGGTCGTGCGTCACGTAGACCACCGTCAGCGCCAGCGTTTGCTGCAGCTCGCGGATCTCCTGGCGCACGCGGCGGCGCAGCTTGGCGTCGAGGTTGGACAGCGGCTCGTCGAACAGCAGCACCGCCGGTTCGAGCACCAGCGAGCGCGCCAGCGCCACGCGTTGCTGCTGGCCGCCGGACAGCTCGGAGGGCAGGCGCTTTTCCAGCCCGGCCAGGCCGAGCATCTTCAGCTTGTCCATCGCCATCGCTTCGGCCTCGGCGCGGCCCTTGCGCATCGACTGCGGACCGTAGCTGACGTTGTCGAGCACGTTCATGTGCGGAAACAGCGCGTAGGACTGGAACACCATGCTGACGTCGCGCTCGGCGGCCGAAAGCTTGGTCACGTCGACGCCGCCGATCAGCACGCGGCCGCCCGAGGTCGCCTCCAGGCCGGCCACCATGCGCAGCGTCGTCGTCTTGCCGCAGCCCGAGGGGCCGAGCAGCGTCACCAGCGTCGCCGGCTCGATCGTGAACGACACCGCATCGACGGCGACGACGCTGCCGTAGCGCTTGCTGACCTTGTCGAAGATCACGCCGCCGGCGTGGCTCTTGTTTTGTTGTGGGTTCATGACTGTCCGGCAACGAGCGGGCGGCGGCCGATCTTGACGCTGCCGGTGAAGCGCTGCACCAGCAGCAGCACCGTCAGCATGAAGACGATCAGCACGGTGGAGTAGGCGATGGCCAGCGGGTACTCGCCGGCCTCGACGCGGCCGATGATGTAGACCGTGGCCAGGTTGTACTTGGCGGTGGCCAGGAAGATGACCGCGCTGACCGCCGTCATCGCGTGCGTGAACGAGAAGATCAGCGTGGCGACGATGGCGGGCTTCAACAGCGGCAGCACGACCTGCGTCAGCGTGCGCCAGGTCGACGCGCGCAGCGTCGACGAGGCTTCGTCGAGGCTCCTGTCGATCTGCGCCAGTGCCGCGATGCCGGCGCGCACGCCGACCGGCATGTTGCGGAAGACGAAGCAGAGCACCAGGATCGCCAGGCCGCCGGTCAGCTCGAGCGGCGGCACGTTGAAGGCGACGATGTAGGCCACGCCGATCACCGTGCCCGGCACGGCGAACGACACCATGGTCAGGAACTCGAAGGCGCGGCGGCCGGTGAACTGCTGGCGCGTGATCACGTAGGCCGAGAGCAGGCCGATGATGGCGGTCAGCGGCGCCGCGATCGCGGCGACTTTGATGGTGGTGAAGAAGCTGTCCCAGGCCGAGCCGATGAAGGCCGGCGCGCCGCGCTGCCAGCCGACGGCAAAGGCGTCGCGGAAATGCGCGATGACCAGCGTCATGTCGCCGCGGCCGATGTCCTTGACGAAGCCGCCGACCGCGATCACCGCATAACAGGCCAGCGTGAAGACGATCCACGCCATCGCCAAGCCGACGCAGCCGCGTCGCAGTGCCGTCGGCAGTTGCGCCGGCAGGCCGGCGTCGCCCTTGCCGCTGACGCTGACATAACTCGCCTTGCCGAGCCAGCGCTGCTGCAGCCAGAAGGCGATCAGCGTGAACATCAGCAGCACCGTGGCCAGCGCCGCGGCGCGGCCGGGCTCGTGCTGCGCGCCGGCCACCGCGAAGAAGATCTTGGTCGACAGCACCTCGTAGTTGCCGGCCAGCACCACCGGGTTGCCGAAGTCGGCCAGGCTCTCGACAAAACCGAGCAAGAAGCTGTTGGCCAGCGCCGGCCGCAACAGTGGCCAGGTCACCGTGCGGAACACCCGCGCCCGCGAGGCCCGCAGCGTCTGCGCGGCTTCTTCGAGCGACGGGCTGACGGCCGCCAGCGCGCCGTGCAGGATCATGAAGGCGATCGGCGTGAAGCTCAGCAACTGCGCCAGCGTGACGCCGGGCAGGCCGTAGATCCAGCGCGAGCGCGGCAGGTCGAAGGCGCTGTTGAGCCAGGTCGTGACGAGGCCGGTGCGGCCGAACAGCACCACCAGCGCCAGCGCGATGACGAACGGCGGCGTGACGATCGGCAGCACGGCCATGACGCGGTAGACGCCGGCGAAGCGCTGGCCGCCGCGCTGCGCAGCCAGCGCCATCAGCGCGCCGATGGCCGTGGTGCCGAAGCCGACGATGGTGGCCAGGATCACTGAGTTCACCGCCACGCCGCAGTGCGTTGCGCTGTGCAGGCAGGCCAGGCTCCAGATGTCGGGCGCCAGCAGGCGCTCGACCGCCACGCCGGCCGCGAAGCGGCCCTCGTTGTCCTGCACCGCCGCCAGCAGCGACTTGCCGACCGGAAAGAAGATGAACAGACCGAGCAGCGCGGCCACGGTGACGACGATCGACGACACCGTGACGTCGCCGACGAAGGCGCCGCAGCGCGCCAGCGAGCGCGCGAACAGCAGCGTCAACGCCAGCAAGGCCACGTAATGCCAAGGCCCGAACGCCGTGCCGCCGACGCCGGCGGCAAAGCCGCTGCCGAGCAGCCACAGCAATGCCGCCGCGCAGGCCGCAGCCAGCATCGCGTAGGGCGCCGCGCCGGCGCGGTGGCTGCCCACGGCCGCCGCAACGGCGTGCGTCACGCAGCGGGCCGCGCCACGCGAAGCGAGCGCATCGTCCAGCGGGCGCCGTGGATCCGGCTTTGCCGGTCCACTGGCGTCGCCCCCCTGGGGGGGTGCGGCGTCAGCCGCTCCGGGGGGGGTCTCACTTCGGAAGTTTGGAAACCTCGTCGTCCCACTTCTTCAACAGGCGCGTGCGCTCGGCCGACGAGCCGTACTTGGCGAAGTCGTAGTCGATCAGCTTGATCTGCGACAGCTTCGGCGCCTGCGCCGGCACCGGCGCCTTCTTGTTCGACGGCACTTGGAAGCTCTTGGCGCCGCCGCCGATGGCCTGGGCCTCGGGCGTCAGCGCCCAGTCGTACCACTTGCGCGCATTGGCCAGGTTCTTCGCGCCCTTGATGATGCTCATCGAGCCGATTTCGTAGCCCGTGCCCTCGCACGGCGAGACGATCTTCACCGGCGCACCGCTGACGGCCTGCGTCACCGCGTCGTGCTGGAAGGTGATGCCGATCAGGCTCTCGCCGGTGGCCGCGGCGCGCGCCGGCGCGGCACCGCTCTTGGTGTACTGGTTGACGTTCTTGTGCATCGCCTTCATGAAAGTGAAGGCCTTGTCCTCGCCCATCAGCTGCACCAGCGTGGCCAGCATCGTGTACGAGGTGCCCGACGAATTCGGGTTGGCCACCTGCACGTCGTCCTTGTAGGCCGGCTTGGCCAGGTCGGCCCAGCACTTGGGCTCGGGCAACTTGCGCTTGGCCAGCTCCTGGGTGTTGAAGCTGTAGCCGAGCGCGCCGGCATAGATGCCGACGGTGCGGAACTTGGACGCCTTGGCCTGGCGCACCGCCCAGTCCTGCAGGTTGTCGAGCTGCGGCGAGACGTACGGGTCGGTCAGCGCTTCTTCGGCGGCCTGCAGGTGCGGGTCCCCGGTGCCGCCCCACCACACGTCGCCCCTGGGATTGGCAGACTCGGCCTTGATCTGCGCATAGAACTCGCCCGAACTCTTGCGCGTCATCAGCACCTTGATGCCGGTGGCTTTTTCGAACGCGGCCATCATCGGCCGGCACCACTCTTCCTGCACGCTGCAGTACAGCACCATTTCGCCTTGTGCGAACGCCGGCGCGCCGGCAGCAGCGAGGGCGACGGCCATCAAGGCACCGCGCACGGTGTGTCGGATGTCGATCTTCATCGTCTTGTCTCCTGTGGTGTGAATCAAAGCAGGGCGATGCCGGCCGCTGCTGCCAGCGGCTCGGCCAATGCGGCGTTGGTGGCCAGGATCGGGTTGCCGGCCAGCAGTCCGTCACCGGCAAAAAAATCGTTGACGCGCCCGCCGGCCTCGGCAACGAGCAACAGGCCGGCGGCGCAGTCCCAGCTGTTGATGTGCAGCTCGGCATAGCCCTCGGTGCGGCCGGCCGCCACGTCGGCCAGGCCCAAGGCGCCCGAGCCGGCGCGGCGGATCGCGCAGCCGGCGCTCAGCATGTGCTCGACCAGCGCCAGGTAGTCGGCCTGCGGCCGGCGCAGCGACCAGCCGCATTCGACGGTCGCGCCGTCGAGCGCGGCGATCGGGCTCACGGCCAGGCGACGTGTGGCCGCGTTTTCGTCGAGCCAGGCGCCTTCGCCGCGCGCCGCCCAGTACAGGCGGTCGTGGCTCGGGTCGTGCAGCGCGCCGATGACGGGCACGCCGCGATGCAGCACGCCGATCGAGACGCAGTAGTGCGCGATGCCGCGCGCGTAGTTCGCGGTGCCGTCGATCGGATCGATGATCCAGACAAACTCGGCGCTGGCCAGATCGGCGCTCGCGCCATCTTCTTCGCCAAGCACGGCGTCGCCCGGGAAGGCGCGCGTGATGGCCTCGCGGATGAAGCGTTCGACCTCGCGGTCCATCGCCGTCACTTCGTCGTGCCGGCCCTTGGCCGGCAGCATCGCCGAGCGGCCGAACGCGCCATGCGCCAGGCGGCCGGCGTTGGCAGCGAGGGGGCGGCAGAATTCGAGGCGGGCGGCTTCGGTCATGGGGGCGGGACCATGCTAGGGCGCATGGCGGCGCGAAAGATCGGGGTCAACCCGAGCCAGCGATCGCCGGTCAGCCGCCGTCGTGTCGATGACGCCCCGCGAACAGTCGCGTTGCGCGGCGTGGATTCGCGCGTCACACCGTTTCCACCCGCCCGCTCTGCAACGACTTGGTCATCGCCACCGCGATGCGCGTGGCTTCGGTGGCGTCGGCCAGCGTCACCGTCAGCGCCTTCTGGCCGCGGCAGACCGCCACGAAATCGGCGATCTCGCGGTCGAAGGCTTCGTGCAGGCGCTCGTAGAAGTCGGCCACCGCGCGATGCCGCACGCCGTGCGCGTCGCGCAGTTGCAGCCGGTCGCGGTGCGCGCCGAAGCCGATCTGCAGCGTACCGGTGGTGCCGATGACCTCGGACGTGCTCTCGTGGCCGTGCGGCAGCGTGCGCGTGGCGTAGAGCATGGCTCGCGCGCCGCCCTCGAACTCGACGATCGCCATGCCGTTGTCGACATCGCCGCAGTCGGCCAGGCCGGGGTGCAGCGCGATCGTGCCGCTGGCGAAGACACGCGTGGCCTTCGGGTTGCCGAGCATCCAGCGCGCGACGTCGATGTCGTGCACCGAGCAGTCGAGGAAGATGCCGCCCGAGGTCGGTGCGAAGCGCACGAAGAAGCCCTGCGGGTCGTTCATGTCGCCGGTCTGCGAGCGCACGAGGAAGGGCCGGCCGATGGCGCCGGCGTCGATCTCGGCCTTGGCCTGCTGGTAGCTGGCGTCGAAGCGGCGCACGAAGCCGACCATCGCCACCTGCCCGGCGTGGGCCTGCGCCACCGCGGCGACGCGCTCGCAGGTGGCCACGTCCAGCGCCAGCGGCTTTTCGAGAAAGACATGCTTGCCGGCCTCGAGCGCGGCGATGGTCTGCTCGGCATGCAGCGTGGTCGGCGTGACGATGGCCACCGCATCGAGGTTCGGGTCGCGCAGCAGCGCGCCGAAGTCGTCGTACAGCGCCGTCAGGCCGAGCTCGCGCCGCGCCCAGTCGCGTTCGTCGGCCACGGGGCTGCACGCAGCGACCAGGCTGGCGCCCGGCGTGCCGAGCGCGATCACGCGGGCGTGGCGCTGGCCCATGCGGCCGAGGCCGGCGATGCCGATTCTCAATGGCGTGTTCACAGCATGACCACCTTTGCGCTGGCCAGTGATTGTGCGGCGGCATCGGCGAGTTTTTGCGCCGCCACACCGTCGTCGATCGTCGTGCGAAACGGCGCGCCCGTGTGCAGGCCGTCGAAGAAGTGCGCCAGCTCCAGGCGATAGGCCTCTCGGTAGCGTTGCAGGAAAAAATGTTCCGGCTTGTCGCTGCGCACGCTGTAGGCATCGGACTGCACGACCTCCGTCGGCCGCAGGTTGCCGCATTGCAGCATGCCCTGGCTGCCCAGCACCTCGAAGCGCTGGTCGTAGCCGTAGGCGGCGCGGCGGCTGGTGTTGATCTGCGCCAGGCGGCCTTTGCGGGTGCGGATCGTGACCAGGCTCGAATCGATGTCGGGCACGTCGGCGATGTCCGGATCGGTCAGCACCGAGCCGGTGGCGTAGAGCGTGGCCGCTTCGTCGCCATCGTGGCACAGCACCCAGCGAAAGACATCGAAGTCGTGGATCAGCATGTCGCGGAAGATGCCACCCGAGCCTCTCAGGTAGGGCACCGGCGGCGCGCCGGGGTCGCGGCTGGTGACGACGAGCATCTCCGGCGCACCGATGTCGCCGCGCGCCAGCCGCGCCTGGGCTTCGGCAAACGTCGGGTCGAAGCGGCGCTGGAAACCGATCATGCAGGCCACGCCTGCGGCCTTGACGGCAGCGGCGCACTCGATGGCGCGCGGCACCGACAGGTCGACCGGCTTCTCGCAGAAGATGTGCTTGCCCGCCGCAGCGGCGCGGTGGATCAGCTCGCTGTGGGTGTCGGTCGGCGAGGCGATGACGACGCTGTCGATCGTCTTGTCGGCCAGCACCGCTTCGGGCGTGGAGACCGTTGCGCCGAGCTGCTGCGCCAGGACCGCCGCGCTCTCGGCGATCGGGTCGCAGACGAACTTCAGTGTCACGCCTTCGAGCGCGACGAGGTTGGTGGCATGGATGCGGCCGATACGGCCGACGCCGAAGACGGCAACGTTGTGGCTCATGGTGGGAGGCTCCTTGCATCGGGATCGTGCGCATGTTGCACTGTCTGCGACCGCGACCACAATCGCTGCATGTCCCTACGTTTTGCCGCCGGTCGCCGCTTCGACCTGGCCTGCCTCGGCCGCCTGGCGGTGGACCTGTACGCGCAGCAGGTCGGCGCGCGCCTGGAAGACGTGTCGAGCTTTGCCAAATACCTCGGCGGCAGTTCGGCCAACATCGCCTTCGGCGCGGCCCGGCTGGGGCTGCGCGCGGCGATGATCTCGCGTGTCGGCGACGAGCAGATGGGGCGTTTTCTCGTCGAGACATTGCAGCGCGAAGGCTGCGACACGTCGCAGATTCAAGTCGATCCGGATCGGCTGACCGGCCTGGTGCTGCTCGGCCTCAAGGACCGCGACACCTTCCCGCTGCTGTTCGTGCGCGAGAACTGCGCCGACATGGCGATCGAGGCTTCGCGCATCGACGAGCAGTTCATCGCCGGCTGCCGCGCGCTGCTGATCACCGGCACGCATTTGTCGACGCCGACGGTGCGCGCCGCGTCGCTGGCGGCGCTGGGCCATGCGGCCCATCACGGCACGACACGCGTGCTCGATATCGACTACCGGCCAGTGCTGTGGGGCCTGACCCGGCGCGGCGAAGGCGCCAACCGTTTCGTCGCCGACGCGGCGGTGACCGAGCGGCTGCAAGCCATCTTGCCGCAGTTCGATCTGCTGATCGGCACCGAGGAAGAATTCCTGATTGCCGGCGGCGTGGCCGGCGATCTGCTGGCCAGCCTGCGTCGTGTGCGCGAGGTCACGCCGGCGGCAATGGTCGTCAAGCTCGGCGCCAAGGGCTGCTGCCTCATCGATAGCGCGGTGCCGTCGCGGCTCGACGATGCGCCGACGGCGGTGGGCGAGCGCATCGAGGTCTTCAACGTGCTCGGCGCCGGTGACGCCTTTGCCGCCGGATTGATGAAAGGCCTGCTCGACGGCCTCGATTTCCACGGCGCAGCGCGCATCGCCAACGCCTGCGGCGCCATCGTCGTCTCGCGCCACGCCTGCGCACCGGCGATGCCGACCCCTGCCGAACTCGATCACTGGTTCAGCGGCCGGCGCTCGCCACGGGTCGATGCCGATCCGCTGCTGGCCCACCTGCACCGCGTCAGCGCGGCGCGACCGGCTTGGCCGGTGTTGAACGTCATGGCCTTCGACCACCGCTCGCAGTTCGAGGCGATGGCGCGCGAGGCCGGGGCGCCGCTGTCGAAGCTGCCGCTGTTGAAGTCGCTGCTGTTGAAGGCGGCCGAGCAGGTCGAGGCCGAGCATGGCTTGCAGGGCAGCATCGGCGTGTTGATCGACACGCGCTGGGGCGCCGATGCGCTGTGCGCCGCCAGCGGCCGCGGCTGGTGGGTCGGCCGGCCGGTCGAACAACCCGGTTCGCGGCCGCTGGCCTTCGACGGCACACGCTCGATCGGCACGACGCTGATCGAATGGCCGCGCGAGCAGGTGGTGAAGTGCCTCGTCGCCTACCACCCGGACGACGAGGCGACGCTGCGCGTGGCCCAGGAGGAGCGTGTGCTCGAACTCTGGCAGGCCACGCGCGCCAGTGGACATGAGTTGCTGCTCGAGATCATTCCGCCGAAATCAACCGATGAGACCGTGTATCGATCGGCGAAGCGCTTCTACAACCTCGGCGTCAAACCCGAGTGGTGGAAACTGGCGCCGATGCAATCCGCGTCATGGGCCGCGTTGGCTGACCTGATCGCCACGCGTGACCCGTATTGCCGTGGCGTTGTCTTGCTCGGCCTGAACCAGCCGATGGAACGTCTGCTCGAAGGCTTTGCCGCGGCCAAGCACCCGATCGTGCGCGGCTTCATGGTCGGGCGCACCATCTGGGGCGAGGCCAGCCGCGACTGGCTGGCCGGCACGATCGACGATGCAGCGCTGATCGAGCGCGTGGCGTCGCGCTTCGGCCAACTGGTCGAGGCCTGGCGCGACACAAGGAACACCGCAAGGAGCAGCGCGCGATGACGAACAACAACACCGTGCGCCTGACGATGGCGCAGGCCCTGGTGGGTCACCTGGCGGCGCTGCGCATCGAGCACGACGACGGCCGCGTCGAGCCGTACTGCGCGGGGGTGTGGGCGATCTTCGGCCACGGCAATGTCGCCGGGCTCGGCGAAGCACTGGCACAGCACCGTGAGGCCTTGCCGACCTACCGCGGCCACAACGAGCAGGCGATGGCGCACGCGGCGATCGCCTTTGCCAAGGCCCACATGCGCGATCGCATGATGGCCGTGACGACGTCGATCGGCCCCGGCGCCACCAACCTGCTGACTGCGGCGGCGCTGGCGCATGTCAATCGCCTGCCGGTGCTGCTGCTGCCGGGCGATGTCTTCGCCTCGCGCGCGCCCGACCCGGTGCTGCAGCAGGTCGAGGACTTCGCCGCCGGCGACATCAGCGCCAACGACGCCTTCCGGCCGCTGGTGCGTTTTTTCGACCGCATCACGCGGCCCGAGCAGATCCTGGTTGCGCTGCCGCGTGCGATCCAGGTGATGACCGATGCCGCCACCTGCGGCCCGGTCTGCCTGGCGTTGCCGCAGGATGTGCAGGCGATGGCCTTCGACTGCCCGGCCTCGTTCCTGCAACCGGCGCCGCTGCACCTCCGGCGGCCGTCGCCCGACGCACGCGAACTCGCCGCAGCGACCGAGCTGTTGACCGCGGCGCGCCGGCCGCTGGTGGTGGCCGGTGGCGGCGTGCTCTACAGCCGCGCCGGCGCCACGCTGGCCGCCTGGGCCGCGGCGCATGGCGTGCCGGTGGCCGAAACGCAGGCCGGCAAAGGTTGCCTGGCCTGGGATCACCCGCTCAACGTCGGCGCCATCGGCGTCACCGGCGCGCCCGCAGCCAACGCGCTGGCGGCCGAGGCCGACCTCGTGCTGGCCATCGGCACGCGGCTGTCGGACTTCAGCACCGGCTCGCACACGCTGTGGCCGGCGGCCAGGCTGCTGTCGATCAACGTGCAGCCGCAGGACGCGGCGAAGTGGCGCGGCCAGGCGCTGGTGGCCGACGCGCGTGTCGTGCTCGCCGCGTTGCGGCCCGGCAGCTGGCGCGCCGACGCGGCATGGACGTCGCGCGCGCACGAACTCGCCGTGCAGTGGCAGGAGCGCGTCGGCGCCCTCACCGCGGGCAAGGTGCCGGCGGGCGAGTTGCCCTACGACGCCGACGTGATCGGCGCCGTGCGCGACTCGGCCGAGAACAGCGCCGGCAACGACATCGTCGTCTGCGCCGCCGGCACGCTGCCGGCCGAGCTGCACAAGCTCTGGCGCACGTCGCGCCCCGGCGGCTACCACGTCGAGTACGGCTACTCGTGCATGGGCTACGAGATTGCCGGCGCGCTCGGCGTCAAGCTGGCGCGGCCCGAGGCCGAAGTCATCGCGATCGTCGGCGATGGTTCGTACCTGATGCTGAACTCCGAGATCGCGACCTCGGTGATGCTGGGCCTGAAGATCATCGTCGTCGTGCTCGACAACCGCGGCTACGGCTGCATCCAGCGCCTGCAGCTGGCCAGCGGCAGCGCGCGCTTCAACAACCTGCTCGAAGACTGTGGCGCGCCGGTGGCGATCGACTTCGCGGCGCATGCAAAGAGCCTCGGCGCGCAGGCGGTGCATGTGAAAGACGTCGTCGAGTTGAAGTCTGCGATGCAAGCCGCGCGCGCGGCCACGACGACGCAGGTCATCGTCATCGACACCTCGCCCTGGCGCACCACCGACGATGGCGGCGCGTGGTGGGAGGTGGCGATTCCCGAGGTCTCGCCGCGCGACGAGGTGCGCCAAGCGCGCGAGGTGTACGACGCCGGGAAACGAGGACAACGCACATGACCTGGAACGTGCGCATCGGCATCAATCCGATCGGCTGGATGAACGACGACCTGCCGTCGCTCGGCGGCGAGACGACGCTGGAGACGCCGCTGGCCGAGGGGCGAGAGATCGGCTACGCCGGCTTCGAGCTCGGCAACAAGTTTCCGCAGGACGGGCCGGGCTTGAAGGCCAAGCTCGACACGTTCGGCCTGGCCTGCGTCTCGGGCTGGTACTCGGGCGAACTGGCGCGCGGATCGGTCGAGGACGAGAACCAGCGCTGCCGCGCGCACATGGACAAACTGCGTTTCAACAACGTCAACGTCGTCGTCTATGGCGAAGTCGCCGACTCGATCCAGGGCCAGATCGAGACGCCGCTCGACCGCCGGCCGCGTTTTGCCAGCGATGCGCTGTGGCAGGCGTACGCCGAGCGGCTGAACGTCTTCGGCGCGCACCTGAAAGCCACCTACGGCATCACGCTGGCCTACCATCACCACATGGGCGCGTATGTCGAATCGCCCGACGACATCGACCGCCTGATGGCGCTCACCGACCCGGCCAGCGTCGGCCTGCTGTTCGACACCGGCCATGCGTACTTCGGCGGCGCCACCGATCCGAACGCGCTGCTGGCGCCGGCATGTGCAGCGCGTCGTGCACGTGCATTGCAAGGACGTGCGACCGGCACTGATCGCCAAGGCGCGCAACGACGGCTGGAGTTTTCTCGGCGGCGTGCTCGCCGGCACCTTCACCGTGCCCGGCGACGGCGTGATCGACTACGACGCGGTGCTGTCGACGCTGCACGCCGCGGGCTACGAGGGCTGGCTCGTCGTCGAGGCCGAGCAGGACCCGGCCGTCGCGCCGAGTTATGCCTATGCGAAGAAGGGTTTCGAGACGCTGCGCCGCATCGTCGATCGGCTGGGAGGTTCGCGATGACCAGTCCGTTGCTCGCCAAGGCCCAGCGCGAGGGCCGCGAGATCGTCAACGTCACGCCCGAACGCGCCGGCTGGACGCATGTCGGCTTCCGCGCGCTGCGCCTGAAGGCCGGTGACAGCGAAACGCTGGACACCGGCACGCGCGAGCTGTGCCTCGTCGTGCTCGCCGGCAAGCTCGATGCGCAGGTCGGCGGCCAGTCGTTCACGAACCTCGGCACGCGAGACCATGTCTTCGACGACCGGGCGCCCGATGCGGTGTACGTGCCTTCGGGCCAGCAGGTGACGATCCGCGCCGGCAGCGACGCCGAAGTCGCGCTGTGCAGCGCACCGTGTGACGACGCGCCGCGCCAGGTCAGACGGCTCGATGCGGCGTCGATGCGCCGCAGCACGCGCGGCCAGGGCAGCAACACGCGCTTCATCTGCGACGTGCTGCCGCACGACGACCCGACCGCGGCGCACCTGCTCGTCGTCGAAGTGCGAACACCAGCCGGCCATTCGTCAAGCTACCCGCCGCACAAACACGACAGCGAGACACCGCCCACCGAGACGCAGCTCGAAGAAACCTACTACCACCGCCTGACTCCGCCGCAGGGCTTTGCCTTCCAGCGTGTCTACACCGACGATCGCAGCCTCGACGAAGCGATGGCCGTCGAAGATCACGACGTGGTCATGGTGCCGCGCGGCTACCACCCGGTGGTCGTGCCGCATGGCTACGACTCGTACTACCTCAACGTGATGGCGGGACCCCGCAGGCTCTGGGTGTTCCGCAACGACCCGGCGCATGAGTGGATGCTGGGGTCGAGCGGCGTGCGCTGATTCAAATCGACTCCAGCGCCCTGCGACCCTCTACAACGGCATCGGCGACCAGCTTGCGGTCCATGCTGGCGAGCCTGCCGCCATGCGCCCTGGCCAACGCCAGCAGGTAGGTGTCGGTCACCTGCGCATGGCTGGTCAACCGCGAACCGTCGACGAATTGCGTGTCGGTGATGCTGATCTTGTCGGGCCAGAAGTGATGCCCCGGCAGCGCGCGCATCGCCGCCAGTGATTCCAGCACCGCGCCAGGCGAGCCGGGCGAGTTGGGGTACTTGGGGTGGCCGACGATTCGCAGCAACCCGTTCTCGGTCAGCGGGCAGGTCGCAAACGCCTTCTTGCCGGTCCTGCCGAACCACGCATGGGCATCGTCATGCTGCACATGCGCCGCATCGACCAGCGCGATGAGCACGTTGACGTCCAGCAGATAGACCGTCAAGGCAGTTCGTCGCGCAGTTGATTGACCAGTTCCGGCGTCACCGGCAATGCCCCCTTGCGGCGCGGCAGCAGCGGCACCCCGTTGCGCACCGCGGAGCTGCGCGGAGACCGATGCAGGCTTTGACGCGCCAGCGTGGAAACAACCTCGCCCACCGTCTTGCCCTGCCGCTCAGCCAGGTGCTTGGCGGCGGCCAATACATCGTCGTCGATGGCCAGGGTGGTGCGCATGAACAACTCCCGATGGGTGAATACGAGTGGCTACAATGAGCTGCATCATACATCAAACATCAGATGCGGCCGCGGCCGCAGGACCCCAATCCAATGACAACACAGAGACTTCGCGTCGGACAATCGATCACGCCCGAGCAGTTCGAGGCCCTGAGCGACGAGCAACTGGCTCGCCTGGTGCCGCGTGCGTACCGCGAGTTCTTTCCGGGCAAGGACTTCTGCGCTGACGGCGCGTTCTACCTGCACGACGGCAGCGCCTGGAGTTTCTTCAAGGGCGGTTTCGTGGACGAGTGACGATGCAGACAGCTCATCATCCTGCTTCAGGCGCAGTCTCAGTTGCCACGCGTCAAAGCTTGCGCCCAATGAACTTCGATGGAGAGATCGATCTCCTCATGAAGGCGCGTGCGCTTTTCGGGGGACCGTACTCGGCCCAATCATGCTTCAGCCCTTTTAGGATACGAAGTGTGACCGGTTAGTACGCTTGAAGCTGCGCATGAAGCCGTGGCAATCTGTCGATCGAGCCGCAGGGTCGTTGGGATCCTCTCGCTGAACGAGTTGCTTTATTAGGTCATGGTAAGTCTCGAACTGTTGTCGTGCAGCCTCAGCTCGTTTGTTGAGGATGAACTGAACTACGGCCCAGATTGTCGGACCAGTGCCGCTGGACGCCAAGCTTCGTTGCATTCTCAGGCCCGAAGCCAGAGGTTCTCGATCAGTTGCGAGGTCAGCTTGCGTCAAGCAAGATCGTGAGTGGCGAGTGGGCTGCCCGGCCCAACGAACGGAAGGTACGTGCCCGTCTCGCTCAAGCCAGCCGCGGTGCGGTGACCCGCACGGTGGGTGGCGCGCGGGCTGGGAGTAGAAACTCCGGCTACTCGTCTAGCCTTCATCGCTTATCGCGAACGTAGGGTTTCCTTAGCTGTATATGCTTCGGCAGTTCATGGCTTTGCTGCCGAGTTGCGCTCTTCGTATCAAGAGGCGGGTACGTTCTCCCCAATCTCAAAAGTTGATAGCAGGAAGCAGCTCAACATTAGGGCGAGGTGAACCACCACGAACACGAGCAAAGTAAACGCCGGCGCCAATGCCGACAAACTGTGCAGTAGAGACCGACAGTGAGGCGATGCGCGTTAGGGCGGGCGCAGACCAAGCATGGGGGTAGCGATTGAAGATGAATTGTGCGTTCTCAGAAAGCGGGCCGAGATCGACCTGAGTGCATGCTTCAGCACCCAGAGGAAGTAGACGTTTGCAACGAAAACTGCTCCGATGAGAAGCCAGAAACCCGTCTCCAACCACGCCAGCAAAGCTACGGACAGCAGAGGGGGAGCACTTTGATTTTGCCTTGCCGGTCATCGAACTCCGTTACATGAGTGCGTCTGGATCCGCATGCCGCCGAACGTGGTGCGTGTGACGCCTCGTGGGCTTCGCACAAGCGGTGCATGCAGACCGCATACTTACGTCAAGACCGCATCTGCCCGAAGCGCAAGAGGTGGCCCACAGTGGCATTAGCGCACGCCACGTCGGAGGGACAGATCGACGCATCCGGCGCGCGCCGCAACAACTGGCGCACGATCTCCTGCGCGATGTCGTTGTCGTCGCCGCTCACACCGCCGTGGCCTGCCTTACCGCCCGCTCCCACTCCGCCATCAGCTCGGCCGCGCGCTCGCGCGGCATCGTCGGCATGAAGCGGCGCTCGACCTGCCATTGCGCGGCCAGTTCGTCGAGGGTGCTGTAGGTGCCCACGGCCAGGCCGGCGAGGTAGGCCGCGCCGAGGGCCGTGGTTTCGGTGACCTTCGGCCGCACGACCGGGATGCCGAGCAGGTCGGCCTGGAACTGCATCAGCATGTCGTTGACGCAGGCGCCGCCGTCGACGCGCAATTCGGACACCTGCCTGTGCGTCCTTGCTCATGGCCTGCAGCAACGCCGCGCTCTGAAACGCGATGCTCTCCAGCGCTGCCCGCGCAATGTGTGCCACCGTGCTGCCGCGCGACAGGCCGACGATGGCGCCGCGGGCGTCGGGCTGCCAGTACGGCGCGCCGAGGCCGGTGAAGGCGGGCACGAAGATCACGCCGCCGGCTGTCGGGCACGCTCTCGGCCAGCGCCTGCACGTCGCCGCTCGATTTGATCGCGTGCAGGCCGTCGCGCAGCCATTGCACGACGGCGCCGCCGATGAAGACGCTGCCTTCGAAGGCGTACTCGGGCTTCGATGCAGTTTGCGCTGCGGCGGTGGTGAGCAGGCCGTTGGCACTTAAGCCGAAGCGCTCGCCGGTGTGCATCAGCAGGAAGCAGCCGGTGCCGTAGGTGTTCTTCGCCAGGCCGGGCTTGAAGCAGGCCTGGCCGAAGAGGGCGCTCTGCTGGTCGCCGGCCACGCCGGCAATTTGGATCGGCGCGCCGAACAGCGCCGCGTCGGTTTCGCCGAAGACGTGCGACGACGGATGCACCTGCGGCAGCACGCTGTCCGGGATGTGCAGCGCCTTCAGCAGCTCGTGGTCCCAGGTGTTGTGGCGGATGTCGAACAGCATCGTGCGCGAGGCGTTGGTGACATCGGTGGCATGCACGCGGCCGCCGGTCAGCTTCCACATCAGCCACGAGTCGATGGTGCCGAAGGCCAGCTCGCCCTTGGCCGCGAGCACATGGGCGTTGGGCACATGGTCGAGCAGCCAGCGCAGCTTGGTGCCGGAGAAGTAGGGGTCGATGCGCAGGCCGGTCGAGCGCTGGATCTGCGGCTCCAGACCCTGCTCGCGCAATTGCTCGCAAAAGGCCGCCGTGCGCCGGTCCTGCCAGACGATGGCATTGGCGATCGGCTGTCCGGTCTTGCGGTCCCACAGCATCGTGGTCTCGCGCTGGTTGGTGATGCCGATGGCGGCGATGTCGCTGGCGTTGAGCTCTGCCTTGAACAGCGCTTCGAGCGCCACCGCCTGCTGCGTCGCCCAGATCTCGTTGGCGTCGTGCTCCACCCAGCCGGGCTGCGGAAAGATCTGCCGGAACTCGCGCTGCGCCATGGCGACGATGTGGCCGTCGCGGTCGAAGACGATGGCGCGCGAGCTGGAGGTGCCCTGGTCGAGGGCGAGCAGGTGGTCGGGCATGGGCGGCTTTCGGCAGGCAGCGGGCCGTACATCATCGTCACACGGCACAAGCTGCGCAACGGCTGTGATGCGAGTTTTCCCCGATGTGATTGGGCAATTCCTGGGCGCATGGTGCAGCAGCGGTGAAGTCGCTCTTGCCGGTTTTCACTTCACCGCGCCACAACATCCTCAACAGGAGCCCGACGATGAAATATCGCTTCCTGCCGCGCGCCACGGCGCTGGCCGCTGCCGTGCTGTTCGTGCCGGCCGTTCTGGCCGATGCCGCGGCCGCCAAACGCTGGATCGACACGAATTCCAGCCGTCCGCGCTCTCCAAGGACGAGCAGCTGAAGGAGATGGAATGGTTCATCAACGCCGCCAAGCCCTTCAAGGGCCTGGAGATCAACGTGCTGTCGGAAACCATTCCGACGCACGAGTACGAGTCGAAGACGCTGACCAAGGCCTTCGAGGAGATCACCGGCATCAAGGTCAACCACCAGCTGCTCGGCGAAGGCGAGGTCGTGCAGGCGGTGCAGACGCAGATGCAGACCAACCGCAATCTGTACGACGCCTACATCAACGACTCCGACCTGATCGGCACGCACTCGCGCCTGCAGAGCGCGGTCAACCTGACCGACTGGATGGCCGGCGAGGGCAAGGACGTCACCAACCCGATGCTCGATGTCGAGGACTTCATCGGCATCAGTCGTTCACCACCGGCCCGGACGGCAAGCTCTGGCAGCTGCCCGACCAGCAGTTCGCCAACCTCTACTGGTTCCGCAAGGACTGGTTCGACCGCGCCGACCTGAAGGAGCAAGTTCAAGGCCAAGTACGGCTACGACCTCGGCGTGCCGGTGAACTGGTCGGCCTACGAGGACATCGCCGAGTTCTTCAGCGACGACGTCAAGGAGATCGACGGCATGCGCATCTACGGCCACATGGACTACGGCAAGCGCGCGCCCGATCTCGGCTGGCGCATGACCGACGCCTGGCTGTCGATGGCCGGCGCGAGCTGCAAGGGCCTGCCCAACGGCCGGCCGATCGACGAGTGGGGCATCCGCATGGAGGCCGGCTCCTGCAACCCGCCGGGCGCCACCGTGTCGCGCGGCGGCGAGACCAATGGCCCGGCCTCGGTCTACGCGATCGCCAAGTGGGACGAGTGGCTGCGCAAGTACGCGCCGCCCGGTGCCGCCGACTACGACTTCTACCAGTCGCTGCCGGCGCTGGCCCAGGGCAACG
This sequence comes from uncultured beta proteobacterium, assembly GCA_963706685.1. Classification (GTDB taxonomy): domain Bacteria; phylum Pseudomonadota; class Gammaproteobacteria; order Burkholderiales; family Burkholderiaceae_C; genus CADEEN01. Next base: position 312,529 of record CAVPMY010000004.1, on the reverse strand, counting down.
TCGCGCAGCAGATCTTCTGGTACACGGCGTTCACCGCGTCGATGGTCGCGCCGAAGAAGGACGGCAACAACACGGTCGACGACAAGGGCATGCCGCTGTGGCGCATGGCGCCGTCGCCGCACGGGCTCGTACTGGAAAGAGGGCATGAAGCTCGGCTACCAGGACGCCGGCTCGTGGACGCTGTTCAAGTCGCACGCCGGTCGACCGCCGCAAGGCGGCCTGGCTGTACGCGCAGTTCGTCGTCTCCAAGACCGTCGACGTCAAGAAGAGCCACGTCGGGCTGACCTTCATCCGCGACAGCACGGTGCGCCATGCCTCGTTCACCGAGCGCGCGCCGAAGCTCGGCGGCCTGGTCGAGTTCTACCGCTCGCCCGGACCGCGTGATGTGGTCGCCGACCGGCGTCAACGTGCCCGACTATCCGAAGCTGGCGCAGCTGTGGTGGCAGCAGATCGGCGACGTCAACTCCGGCGCCTTCACGCCGCAGCAGGCGATGGACCGTCTGGCCGGCGAGATGGACCAGGTGATGGCGCGCATGCAGGAGGCCGACGAAAAGGCCAAGGTCTATGGCGGCTGCGGCCCGCGGCTGAACAAGGAGGTCGACCCGAAGGAGTGGCTCGGCAAGCCCGACGGTCCGAAGGCCAAGCTCGCCAACGAGAAGCCGAAGGGCGTGACGATCCCCTACGACGAGCTCGTCAAGCGCTGGACGGCGGCAGAAGTAGTCCTGACACATGCAACCGGACAGGGGCGCGCAGCGCCCCTGTCTTTCGTCTCACGCCACCATGCTCGCAACTCAAGGACGTGTCGTTGCGCGTCGGCGCCGACGTCACATCCACCCGACCACGCTGCGACTCGAACAGAGCGGCTTCAACATCCTGCTCGGCGAGACGCTGGCCGGCAAGACGACGCTGATGCGGCTGATGGCCGGGCTGGTCAGGCCGACGCCGCGGCGAGGTCTGGTTCGACGGCAAGAACGTCACCGGCGTCGCGGTGCAGAAGCGCAACGTCTCGATGGTCTACCAGCAGTTCATCAACTACCCGAACTTCAGCGTCTTCGACAACATCGCCTCGCCGCTGCGCGTCGGCGGCGTGTCGCGCGGCCGAGATCAAGGCCGCGTCGGCAGCATCGCCGAGCTGCTGCAGCTCACGCCGCTGCTCGACCGCAGGCCGAGCGAGCTGTCCGGCGGCCAGCAGCAGCGCACCGCGCTGGCGCGCGCGCTGGTCAAGGACGCCGACCTGGTCCTGCTCGACGAGCCGCTGGCCAACCTCGACTACAAGCTGCGCGAGGAGCTGCGCGACGAGCTGCCGCGGCTGTTTGCCGACCGCGGCATGCATGGTCGTCTATGCCACCACCGAGCCGACCGAGGCGCTGCTGCTCGGCGGCCAGCACGGCGACCATGCACGAGGGACGCGTCACGCAGTTCGGCGCGACGTGGCAACGGTCTACCGCGAGCCCGCCGACCTGACCAGCGCGCGCGTCTTCTCCGATCCGCCGATCAACACCGCGCAGGTCGACCAAGCAGGGCGAGCAGATCGCGCTCGCTGAGGGCGTGAGCTGGCCCGCGCCGGCCGCCGTTGCGCGCGCTGCCCGACGGCGCCTACACGATCGGCCTGCGCCCGCACCACGTCAAGCCGACGCGGATCAGGCGCGGCTGTGCCGGTTCGAGGGGCGCGTGCTGATCGCCGAGATCAGCGGCTCGGAAAGCGTCGTCCACTTCGCGCTCGCCGGCACGACCTGGGTGTCGCAGTCGCATGGCGTGCGCAACCATCGACGTCGGCGAGAACGCGACCTTTGCGCTCGACGTCGGCGCAGTGCTTGTATTTCGACCGCGACGGTCAGCGCGTCGAGCGTTTGAATGATGGCCAAATCCGCCTCGACAACCTGCGGCACAGCTACCGCGCCGATCCGCGCGCCGAGGTCGCGCGACTGGGCGTTGCGCAACGTCGATCTCGAGTGGCCCGACGGCGGCGCCTACGCGCTGCTCGGCCCGTCGGGCTGCGGCAAGACGACGCTGCTCAACCTCATCTCCGGCCTGCTGACGCCGACCGAGGGCCGCGTGCTGTTCGACGAGCGCGACGTCACCGCGTGCTCACCGGCCGAGCGCAACATCGCGCAGGTGTTCCAGTTCCCGGTCGTCTACGACACGATGACCGTCTACGACAACCTGGCCTTTCCGCTGCGCAACCGCGGCGTGGCCGACGGCCGAGGTCGACAAGCGCGTGCGCGAGATCGCCGGCGATGCTCGACCTCGAGCCGATGCTGCCAGCAGCGCGCCGCCGGCCTGACCGCCGACGGCAAGCAGAAGATCTCGCTCGGCCGCGGCCTGGTGCGCAGCGACGTCGACCGCGATCATGTTCGACGAGCCGCTGACCGTCATCGACCCGCACCTGAAATGGCGGCTGCGCTCGCAAGCTGAAGGAGCTGCACCAGCGCGTCGGCGTGACGATGATCTACGTCACCCACGACCAGACCGAGGCGCTGACCTTCGCCGACCAGGTCGTCGTCATGAACGACGGCGAGGTGGTGCAGATCGGCACGCCGGTCGAGCTGTTCGAGCGCCCGCAGCACACCTTCGTCGGCCACTTCATCGGCTCGCCCGGCATGAACCTGCTGCCGTGCGACGGTCGAAGCGCCGGCGTGGCGCGCGTCGGCGGCCAGGCGGTCGTCACCGCCGAGCCGGTCGCCGAGCGTCAGCGCAGCGGCGCGGCAAGCTGCGAAATCGGCGTGCGGCCGGAGTTCGTCCGCTTCGCCGAGCCGAGGGCATTGCCGGTGCGCGTCGCCAAGGTCGCCGATGTCGGCCGCTACCGCATCGTCGAGACGCGGCACGGCGATCACGATCAAGCTGCTGGTCGCGCGAAGGCGACGACGGTGCCGAGCGAGCAGCGCCATCTGCACTTCGACCCGGCGCACACGCAGGTCTATGCGGACGGCTGGATGCGTCGGACGAGCAGCGCGCGTGAGCACGAAACCGCCCAACAACAAAGCCTGGTTCCTGGTGCTGCCGGTGGTGCTGCTGGTCGCCTTCAACGCCGTCATCCCGCTGATGACGGTGGTCAACTACTCGGTGCAGGAGACCTTCGGCAACAACCAGTTCTTCTTCGAGGGCGTGCGCTGGTTCGAGCGACGTCCTGCACTCGTCGCGCTTCCACGACGCGCTGCAGCGCCAGCTGCTGTTCACCGCGATCGTCCTGGCCATCGAGATCCCGCTCGGCGTGGCGATCGCGCTGGCGATGCCGCGCAAGGGCCGTGGGTCTCGGTCTGCCTGGTGCTGATGGCGATGCCGCTGCTCATTCCGTGGAACGTCGTCGGCGCGATGTGGAACATCTTTGCGCTGCCCGACATCGGCCTGCTCGGCCGCAGCGCTCAACGCGCTGGGCTTCGACTACAACTACACGCGCCAGCCGGTCGCGGCCTGGTTCACGCTGGTCGCGATGGACGTCTGGCACTGGACCTCGCTGGTCGTGCTGCTCGCCTATGCCGGGCTGTCGGCGATCCCCGACGCCTACTACCAGGCCGCGCAAGATCGACGGTGCCATCGAACTGGGCGGTCTTCCGTTACATCCAGCTGCCGAAGCTGAAGCACGTGCTGACCATCGCCGTCCTGCTGCGCTTCATGGACAGCTTCATGATCTACACCGAGGCGGTCGTGCTCACCGGCGGCGGGCCGGGCAACGCGACCACGCTGCTGTCGATCGACCTGGTGAAGATCGCGCTCGGCCAGTTCGACCTCGGCCCGGCGGCGGCGATGTCGCTGATCTACTTCCTGATCATCCTGTTGCTGTCGCTGGATCTTCTACACCGTGATGACCAAGGACGAACAGAAATGAACCGCGCTGAAGTTGCATCGTGCCGCACGCTCTACATCCTCTTCCTGATGCTGCCGATCTATTGGCTGCTGAACATGTCGTTCAAGAACACCAACGAGATCCTCGGCGGTTTCACGCTGTGGCCGCACAAGTTCACGCTCGAGAACTACCGCAAGATCTTCACCGACCGCACCTGGTACATGGGCTACATCAACTCGCTCACCTACGTGCTGATGAACACGGTGATCTCGGTCACGGTGGCGCTGCCGGCGGCCTACGCCTTCTCGCGCTACCGCTTCATCGGCGACAAGCACCTGTTCTTCTGGCTGCTCACCAACCGCATGGCGCCGCCGGCGGTGTTTGCGCTGCCGTTCTTCCAGCTCTATTCGGCCGATCGGCCTGTTCGACACGCACATTGCGGTGGCGCTGGCGCACTGCCTGTTCAACATTCCGCTGGCGGTGTGGATCCTCGAAGGCTTCATGTCCGGCGTGCCGAAGGAGCTCGACGAGACCGCCTTCGTCGACGGCTACTCGTTCTGGCGTTCTTCGTCAGGATCTTCATGCCGACGATCGCCGCCGGCATCGGCGTCGCCGGCTTCTTCTGCTTCATGTTCTCGCTGGGTCGAGCTGCTGCTCGCCAAGACGCTGACCTCGGTCGATGCCAAGCCGATCGCCGCGACGATGACGCGCACCGCGAGCACCTCGGGCTACGAGCTCGGCCTGCTGGCCGCCGCCGGCGCGCTGACCATCATTCCCGGCGCCATCGTCATCTACTTCGTGCGCAACTACATCGCCAAGGGCTTCGCCCTCGGCCGCGTCTGAGGAGGCCGCGCCATGCAAATCACCGCAGCGACTCGGCTGGATGGCATGGACCTGGCAGACGGCGCCGTTCTTCGGCGTCATCGCGCTGCTGCTGGTGGCGATGACGGTGCTGGGAGTGGCGCTCGCCCGGCGGCGCCGCGCGCCGCGGCGTGCTCGGCCTCGATGACCACGCGCGGCGACCGGCTGTTCATCTCGCTGCTGTCGGCCGGCTTCATCCACCTGCTGTGGCTGGCGATGTTCGGCACGCCGCTGTGGGGCGCCAGCGCCTTGGCGCTGGTGTTGGCGGCTGCTGGTGTTTCGCTTCGTCTGAGCAACGCCATTCGCCGCATGAGATGAACTAGGGGGCGCAACGGGCGACCTAGGGGGCGCACAGCCACTGACGTGCTCGCCGTGTCCTAGCATCGAATTTGGCTGCCCACCGTCGGCGACTTCGCGCCATTCGAGTGGGTTCATCCATCACCCGTTCATCGAATTGTTCAAAGGGGTTTCATGTCATACGAGCAACGATATGGGAGCCTGCGCTCCCGCTTGTGCATGGCCGCGGCCATGCTGGTGGCCACCGTCAGTGCGCAGGCCGGCGGCCTGCCCGACAACAGCGGCGGCCCACAGCGCGCCGCGGCGGCTGCCGCTACGCCGGCCGGGCTGACCGACCGGCTGATCATCAAGTACCGCGACGGCACACGCGCTGCGGCGAGGCCCGAGCTGTCGACGATGTCGACCGCACATGCCGTGGCCAACCGCGTTGGCGTGCAGATGAGCACGCTGCGCCGCACGGCGCAGGACGCGGTGGTGATGAAGCTCGACCGTCGAATCAGCCATGACGCTGCCGCGGCGCTGGCGCGCGAGATCGCCGCCAACGATCCCGACGTGTTGTACGCCGAGCCCGATCGCATGATGCACATCCAGCTCACGCCCAACGATTCGAGCTATCTCGACCAGTGGCACTACTACGAACCCACCGCCGGCCTGAACCTGCCGGCGGCGTGGGACAAGAGCACCGGCAGCGGCGTCGTCGTCGCCGTCATCGATACCGGCTACCGGCCGCACGCCGACCTGGCGGCCAATCTGCTGCCGGGTCATGACTTCATCGGCGACACCGCGGTCGCCAACGACGGCAACGGCCGCGACGGCGATGCCATCGACCCCGGCGATGCCGTCGCCGCCGGTGAATGCGGTGTCGGCCAGCCCGCACAAAGCAGCTCGTGGCACGGCACGCATGTCGCCGGCACCATCGCCGCGGTCAGCAACAACGGCAGCGGCGTCGCCGGCGTCGCCTTCGGCGCCAAGGTCATGCCGCTGCGTGTGCTCGGCAAGTGCGGCGGCTATACCTCCGACATCGCCGATGCCATCGTCTGGGCCGCGGGCAATGCGGTGGCCGGCCTGCCTGCCAATGCCAACCCGGCGCGCGTCATCAACCTGTCGCTCGGCGGCGGTGGCGCCTGCGATACGACGACGCAAAACGCCATCAACAGCGCGCGCAGCCGCGGCACCGTGGTCGTGGTGGCCGCGGGCAACAGCAACGCCAATGCGGCCAACTTCTCGCCGGCAAGCTGTGCCGGCGTCATCGCCGTGGCGGCCACCAACCGCAGCGGCGGCCGCGCCTATTACTCCAACTTCGGCAGCGCGGTCGACGTGGCCGCACCGGGCGGCGACATGCGCGGCGCGGCGAGCGACGGCATCCTGTCCACGCTCAACAGCGGCAGCGCCGCACCGGGCGCCGACACGCTGGCGTATTACCAGGGCACGTCGATGGCCTCGCCGCATGTCGCCGGCGTGGTGGCGCTGATGCTGGCCCGCAATGGCGCCTTGTCGCCCGACGACGTGGAGACGCGCCTGAAGAACAGCACACGCGCCTTCGCATCGACCTGCTCGCAATGCGGCAGCGGCCTGGTCGACGCCAATGCCGCGGTCGACGCCGCCACGGGTGGCGGCGGCGGCGGAGGCGGCGGCACCGTGGCCGAAGTCGAGAACAACAACTCGCGCGGCTCGGCGCAGACCATCAGCGTCAATCCGGCCACCGTCAACGGCAGCCTGTCGTCGATCGATACCGATTACTTCAGCGTTGCGCTGGGCGCCGGCAAGACGCTCGCGGCCACGCTGACGCCGCCGGCCACCGCCGACTACGACCTGTACATCTACGACAGCAATGGCCGGCTAGTAGCCAGAAGCATCAACGGCACGGGCGCCGTTGACAGCACGAGCGTGCGCAACAACGGCAACGCCACGGCCACGGTCTACGTTCGCGTGCGCTACTACCGCGGCGGCTCGGGCAGCTACAGCCTGCAGTTGTCGCAGTAGGCGCAACGTTTACCGCCAACGCGGCGGCGGGGGCGACCCGCCGCCGCACGTTCGCCGGTCAACCGCCGCGCTTCATTTCCGAAGCGATCCATGCATTGGCCAGGCGCTCCAGCACGTCCAGCGGCAGCGCGCCCTGGTCGACCAGCAGGTTGTGGAAGCGCCGCAGGTCGAATTTCGCACCGAGCTTTTGGCTTGCCCGGGCGCGCAACTCGTCGATCTTGAGTTTGCCGATCATGTAGGCCAGCGCCTGAGCGGGGTCGGAGGTGTAGCGGTCGACTTCGGAGACGACGAAGTCGCGCTCGACGCCGGTGCGCTCGACCATGAACTCGATCGCCCGCTCGCGGCTCCAGCCGAAGGCGTGAATGCCGGTGTCGACCACCAGGCGCGCGGCGCGAAAGGCCTGCCATTGCAAATGGCCGAAGCGGCTGTAGGGGTCGGTGTACAGGCCGAGCTCGAAACCGAGCGCCTCGGCATAGAGCGCCCAGCCTTCGTCATACGCGGTGTAGAACGCGTTGCGGCGGAACTCGGGCAGGCCGCGCAGTTCGATGGCGCGCGCGCCTTGCAGGTGATGGCCGGGCACGGCCTCATGCGCCACCAGCGTTTCGGCCTCCCAGGTGCGCTTGCGTTGCCAGCCCTTGACATTGGCAAAGAAGAAGCCGGCGCGCGTGCCGTCTTGGGCCGGGCCCTGGTAGTACTCGGCGCGGGCCTCGTCCATGTGCGCGGGCATCGCCTTCACGCCCCAGGCCGCGCGCGGCAGTTCGGCAAACAGCCGCGGCAGCTCGGCATCGATTCGCTTGCCGATGTCGCGGTAGTGCGTCAGCATCGCGTCGGCACTGGCGTACCTGAAGCGGGTGTCGGTGTCGAGAAAAGCGATGAACTGCGCAAAGTCGCCATCGAACTTCACCTCGTGCATCACCGCTTCCATCTCGCCGCGGATGCGCGCCAGCTCGCGCTGGCCGAGGTCGTGGATCTCGCGCGCGCGCAGCGTTGTCGTCGTCGAGTCACGTACCCGTTGCTCATAAGCGCGAACGCCATCGGGGTAGCCCGACATCGCGCCATCGGTCGGCGCCTTGGCCAGGTACTCGTCGGCGATGAAGCGGCGCAGGCGCTGCATCGCCGGCAGCACGTGGCGCTCCACCGCCGCGCGGCCCGCGGCTTGCAGCTCGGCGCGCTCGGCAGCCGGCATCGACGCGGGCAGTGACTGGAAGGGCGCAAGAAACGGTCCGTCCTCGATGGCCGGCGCGATCTGCTGGTCGACCTGGTCGAGCGCGCGCGCCAGCACCTCGCGTGGCGGCACCCAGCCCAGGGCCATGCCTTCGCGCAAATGGTCGATCTCGTCGTCCATGCGGCGCGGCAACGCTGCCAGGCGCTTCATCAACTGCGCGACCTGGGCGCGGGTCTGCACCGGCGTCACCGACAGCAGTTGCGCGAAATCGCTCTGCAGCCCGTCATTCGAATGGATGGACATCGAGCGGTAGCCGGCAAACGCCATCATGGCCACTGCGCGTTCGTGCTGGTCGATGAACAGATCGAGCGAAACGCGGTCGGTGGCGCTCAACGTCTGGCGCCTGATCGCGCGCGCCTCGGCCAGCCAGCGCCGCGTCTGCGCGTCCTGCGCCGCACGGCCGGCCGCGGAGGCGTCCGTCAGCCGGTCGCCGTAGCGGTGGTCGCCGCGAAAGGTACTCCACTCCGGGAAGGTGCGCGCGATGTAGGCCCAGTGGCGTTCGAACAGCGCGTGCAGCTTGTGCGCTTCGGTGGCGGAGGGCGAAGCGGTCTTGCCGATGGTTGTTGGCGCTGTCAGAACGGTGAACATCGTCAGCAGGCACACTGCCCAGCGCTGCACTCGTGCGTACCCTGTGGTCATGGGATTCGTTTCCTTGTCCTGGGCATGGTCGGGTACTCAGCTCGCCGGCAGCTGCACCCGCCAGATCTTCTGATCGGTGGTGTTGAAGTCGCTGGTTTGCAGGGCGAGCTGGTTGGCGTGGTTCAACGCACCCAGGCGCACGATCGAGAAGAATTGCGGTTCGCCGCCGATCGTGATGTCCTCGCCGGTGATGGCGATCACATCGCGCAGCGGGTCGGCGCCGAGAAAGACGCCGCCGTTGCCGCCGTGAGCGGCAGCAAACACCACCCGTCCGCTGTCGTTGAGCACGACGTCGCCGAAGGCGCTGTAGCCGTCCGCGGGGCTGGCGATGGTGGTGAACGTGAACGGCGTGCCGAAGGCGGTGGGCGTGGCCCGATGGACCCCGGCGGGAATGGTCTGCGTCGACGACGGCGCGCCGCCACCGGGCAGCGGCGGCGTGAAGTACTGGATCGTCATGCTCGAGTTGATCGACAACGCGATCTGCCCCAGGTTGTTGATCGCCAGCCGCGGCTGCCAGCCCACCGACGCGCGCTCGCCCGCGGTCTCGATCGTCGCCAGCGTGTCGCCGGGCGTGTCGAAGACCAGCAAGCCGCGGCTCAGGCCGGCGTTGGGGTCGGTGTATTCCATCTGCACGACCACGGCGCCGGCGTTGTTGACCGCAAAAGCCTGGTTGTTGAAGTAGGTGCCGCTGCCGGCACGCAGCACCACCGGGGGGCCGGCCAGCGTCGAGCGGTAGACGGCACCGGCTGCCGAGACCAGCGTGCTGAAGGCCAGCGTGTCGTTGGCCGACATCGACAGCCTGGACTGCGGCGGCGGGCTGCCGGGGTCGCCGGGGCTCCAGGCCGCGGCGGCTTCGAACAGCGGCGTGATGACGCCGCCGGCGGTGTTGCCGCGATAGACGCCGCGCATCGGCGTCGCACCACTGCGCGTGGCGACGAAGACGACATCGCCGCCGGAGGCGACCTGCACCGCATCGGCGTTGATGAACCCCGAGGCTTCGCTAGGCAGCTTGACCAGTCCGCCGGCCTGCGACACGAACACCGCCTGCGAGAAGCCCGAGGCCGGCGGCGGCAACTCGGTGGCGACAAAAGCCACCTGTCCCGAGGCGTTGATCGCCACACGCACCGTGCCGTCGATGAAGTGCACACCGTCGGCAAAGTCGGTGGCCAGCAGCGTGAAATCGTCGGGTCTTACGCGGCGCGTCGGGTCGCCGCCGCAGGCCGGCAACAGCGCGGCGAGTGGCGCTGCCGCCAGCGCGACCAGGGTCGAACGCCGCGACAGCCGGTCTTCGCCATGCACGCTGCCGTGCGGCGCCTGTGAGTTTGTCCGTGTCGATGTCATCAGGGTTCCCGGTGAGTGCGAGGCGCGCACGCTAGGCCAGCGGCGGCGGCTTGTCCATCCCCTGCGGGTCAAGGCCAGGGCACACTGTGCGCGTGCCCGCCAGCCACAACCCCCAACACGCCATCGTGCCCGGCACGCTGTTCGCGCTGGCCGCCGGCCTGATGTGGGGCCTGGTGTTCGTGGCGCCGCTGCTGCTGCCCGACTATCCGGCAGCATTGCTGTCAATGGCGCGCTACCTGGCCTTCGGCCTGATCGCGCTGCCGCTGGCCTGGCTCGGCCGCGCGCGCCTGTCGCAGCTCACGCGTGCCGACTGGATCGAGGCGCTGAAGCTGTCCGTCGTCGGCAACCTGCTGTACTACGCGTGCCTGGCCGGTGCGATCCAGCGCGCCGGCGGACCCCTGCCGACGATGATCATCGGCACGCTGCCGGTGGTCATAGCGATCACGTCGAACCTGCGCCGCCAGCGTCCGTCTGGCGCGCGTGATGGCCGCCTGCCGTGGCTGCAACTGCTGCCTTCGCTGCTGCTCGTGGCCGCCGGCATCGCCTGCGTGAACCAGGTCGAACTGCAGCGCCTGCGCGACGACCCGCTCACCGACCTTGGCCGCTACGCCGGCGGCGCGCTGCTCGCGGTCGGTGCCGTGATCTGCTGGACCTGGTATCCGATCCGCAATGCCGACTGGATGCGCGCGCACCCGGAGCGCTCGGCCACGGCCTGGGCGACGGCGCAGGGCATCGCCACCTTGCCGCTGTCGGCGCTCGGCTTTGCGGCGTTCTGGGCCTGGAGCGCGGCCGGCGGCAGTGCGTTCGCGATGCCGTTCGGTCCCACGCCGGCGTTGTTCATCGGCCTGATGTTCTCGATCGGCCTGTTCGCGTCGTGGCTCGGCACGCTGTGCTGGAACGCCGCCAGCCAGCGCTTGCCGACGACGGTGGCCGGGCAGTTGATCGTCTTCGAGACGCTGGCCGCGCTCGCCTATGCCTTCGTGCTGCGCGGCGAGGCGCCGGGCGCGATCACGCTGCTCGGCGTGGCGCTGTTGGTGGCGGGGGTGGCGACGGCGCTGCGCGTGAAATCGGTCGCGGCGCATTGACCTGCGCTGACCCTTCACTCACCTTCAGTCACACGCCTTGCGGCTGCAGGTGCCGCGCCAGCATCTGGTCACTTCTTCATTGGTAACCCTGGCCCACCTCGTGCATCGATCACAGCGCAAAAAGGAGCGAACGCCGAACATCCCCGCACACCGTCAAGACACGGGCGCATCAGCGAAGGGGAGAGGGAGATCAGCATGTTCGACGACGACACCGCCTTCGTGATCAAGGTGCTCGCCGGCTGCGTGCTCGGCGGCTGTTTTGCCGTGGCACTGATCCTCAGCACGGTGATCGGCTGAGGGTCACGCCAGCGCGTCGTCGAGCACTTCCACCCAATGCCGCACCGGCGTCGCCGTGCCGGTCTGCAGGTGGGCAATGCAGCCGATGTTGGCCGAGACGATGGTCTGCGCGTCGAGCGGTGCCAGGTGGCCGAGCTTGCGGTCGCGCAATTCGTAGGCGAGCTTGGGTTGGGTCACGCTGTAGGTGCCGGCCGAGCCGCAGCACAGGTGCGATTCGTTCGTCGCCACGCTGATGTCGAAGCCGAGTTCGCCCAAGGCCGCTTCGACGCCGCCGCGCAACTGCTGGCCGTGCTGCAGCGTGCAGGGCGGATGAAACGCCAGCTTGCCGCCGCCCGTTGAACGCAGCTTCGGCTTCAGCGCCGGCAGCAGCGCCGGCAACAGCTCCGACAGGTCTCTCGTCAGCGCGCTGATGCGCACCGCCTTCTCGGCATAGGCGCCGTCATGCGACAGGTGGTGCGCGTACTCCTTGACCGTGACGCCGCAGCCCGACGCATTCATCACGATCGCCTCGACCGTGCCCGCCGATGTCAGCCCCTGCACCAGCGGCCACCAGGCGTCGATGTTGCGCCGCATGTCGTTCAAGCCGCCCTCGGCGTCGCCCAGGTGCGTGCGGATGGCGCCGCAGCAGCCGGCGTCGTCGGCGACCAGGGTCTGGATGCCCGCGGCGTCGAGCACGCGCGCGGTGGCGGCGTTGATGTTGGGCATCATCGCCGGCTGCACGCAGCCCATCAGCATCAACACCTTGCGCGTGTGGGCGCGCGTCGGCCATTGATGCGCGCGCGGGCCAGCCGGGGCCGGCACCTTGTTCTTCAGCGCGGCCGGCAACAGCGGCCGCACCATCTGGCCGAGCTTCATCGCTGGTGAGAACAGCGGCGAGGTCAGGCCTTCCTTCAAGGCCGTGCGCGTCAGTCGCTCCATCAACGGCCGTTCGACCTGGGCCTCCACCACCTTGCGGCCGATGTCGACCAAATGCCCGTACTGCACGCCACTCGGGCAGGTGCTTTCGCAGTTGCGGCAGGTCAGGCAGCGGTCCAGATGCAACTGCGTCGCCCGCGTCGGCGCCACGCCTTCGAGCACCTGCTTGATCAGGTAGATGCGCCCGCGCGGCCCGTCGAGCTCGTCGCCGAGCAACTGGTAGGTCGGGCAGGTGGCGGTGCAGAAGCCGCAATGAACGCACTTGCGCAGGATCGCCTCGGCCGCGTCGCCATCGGGCGTGCCTTTGTGTTCGGGGGCGAGGTTGGTTTGCATTCAAAGCCCGGCATACAGCCGGCCGCGGTCGAACACCCGATCCGGGTCGAAGCTGTCGAGCAACGCGCGGTGGATCTTGTCGACGGCCGGCGTCAGCGGGTGGAACGCGCCGACGCTCTTGTCCTGGCTGCGAAAGAGGGTGGCGTGGCCGCCGGCTTTGTCGGCGGCGTCGCGAACCAGCGCCGCACTGGCATTGGTGCACAGCCAACGCTGTGCGCCGCCCCATTCGAGCAGTTGCTCGCCCTGCAGCGCGATCGGCGGCGCGGTGGTCGACACACTCAGGCGCCACAACGCAGCGCCTTTGTCCTGCGCCCGGGCCGCAGCGGCGAAATATTCGTCGCCGTGATCGCGCATGCCGCGCCAGAACGCGGCTGCCAGCGGCGAGTCGATCTCGTCGCCACCGAGCTGCCGCTGTGCCGCCTCGACGGCAGCGCGCGCGCCCGACAGGCGCACGACCAGCATGCCGCTCCACCACGCGCTGGCCGAAATCGGCAACGGCTCGCCGCCCCAGGCGTTGAGCCGATTCAGCGCGTCGGGCTGATCGCACTCGAAGCGCACCGTGGCGGTGGCCACGGCGACCGGCAGCACCTTGAGCGAGACCTCGCAGATCACGCCGAGCGTGCCCATCGAGCCGGCCAGCGCGCGCGAGACGTCGTAGCCGGCGACGTTCTTCATCACCTGGCCACCGAAGGTCAGCACCTGGCCGCGGCCATTGAGCAGCGTTGCGCCGAGCACATGGTCGCGTACGCCGCCGGCCGCCGCGCGCGCCGGGCCGGCCAAGCCTGCGGCCACCATGCCGCCGACCGTGCCGCGGGCGACGTAGCGCGGCGGCTCGAAAGCCAGGCACTGACCTTTCTCGGCAAGTGCCGCCTCGAGTTCTTCGAGCGGCGTGCCGGCACGCACGGTGACGACGAGCTCGCTCGGCTCGTAGTTGCTGATGCCCGACAGCGGCTTGACGTCGAGCCACTCGCCGGCGGGCGGGTTGCCGTAGAAGTCCTTGGTACCGCCGCCGATGACGCGCAGCGTCGCCTTGGCAGCACGGGCGCTTTGCACCTGATCGGCCAGCCGGGCGAGTGCGGCCTCCACGGTCAGAAGCGCTCCAGCTCGGGGAACGGCAGCAGCCCTTTCTTGACATGCATCTTTCCGTACTCGGCGCAGCGCTGCAGCGTCGGGATCATCTTGCCGGGGTTCAACGTGCCGGCGGGGTCGAAGGCGTGTTTGATGCCTTCCATCTGCGCGCGCTCGTCCGGCGTGAACTGCACGCACATCGAGTTCAGCTTCTCGACGCCGACGCCGTGCTCGCCGGTCACGGTGCCGCCCATGGCGACGCTCGTTTCCAGGATGTCGGCGCCGAAGAGCTCGCAGCGCTGCAGCTGGTCGGCATCATTGGCGTCGAACAGGATCAGCGGATGCAGGTTGCCGTCGCCGGCATGGAAGACATTGCAGCACTTGAGGCCGTACTTCTTTTCCATCTCGCCGATGGCGATCAGGATGTCGGCCAGGCGCTTGCGCGGGATCGTCGAATCCATGCACATGTAGTCCGGGCTGATGCGGCCGCTCGCCGGAAAGGCGTTCTTGCGCCCGCTCCAGAACTTCAGTCGCTGCGCTTCGTCGCGGCTGACCTCGACGCGTGTCGCGCCGCAGGTTTTCAGCACGGCCAGCATGCGTTCGATTTCTTCGGCCACTTCTTCGGGCGTGCCGTCGGATTCGCAGAGCAGGATGGCCTCGGCCTCGAGGTCGTAACCTGCGTGCACGAAATCTTCGACCGCCGCCGTCATCGGCTTGTCGAGCATCTCCAGGCCCGCGGGGATGATGCCCGCGGCGATGATCGACGCCACCGCGTCACCGGCTTTGCGCACGTCGTCGAAGCTGGCCATGATGCAGCGCGCCAAGCGCGGCTTGGGCACCAGCTTGACCGTCACTTCGAGCATCACCGCCAGCATGCCTTCGCTGCCGACGATGAGCGGCAGCAGATCGAGCCCCGGTGCGTCGAGGGCGTCGCTGCCGAACTCGACGGGCTCGCCTTCGACCGTGAAGCCGCGCACCTTGAGCACGTTGTGCAGCGTCAGGCCGTACTTCAGGCAATGCACGCCGCCGGAGTTCTCGGCGACGTTGCCGCCGATGGTGCAGGCGATCTGCGATGACGGATCCGGCGCGTAGTACAAGCCGAGCGGCGCCGCCGCTTCGCTGATGGCCAGGTTGCGCACGCCGCATTGCACGACCGCCGTGCGCGAGGCCTTGTCGAGCTTGACGATGCGGTTGAACTTGGCCAGCGCCAGCGTCACACCCAGCGCATGCGGCATCGCGCCGCCCGACAGTCCGGTGCCGGCGCCACGCGCGACGACCGGCACCTGCAGCGCATGACAGGCCTTCAACACCGCGGCCACCTGGGCCTCGGTTTCCGGCAGCGCCACGGCGAGCGGCAATTGCCGGTACGCCGTCAGGCCATCGCACTCGTAGGGCACCGTGTCCTCGCCCTGCCACAGCAGCGCGTGCGGTGGCAGCACGGCGGCGAGCGCGGCCACCACCTGCTGCTGGCGCAGGGTGCGGCCGGTGGCGTTGGTTTCGGCGGGCTGGGGCTGGAGCATCGAGGTCGCAACTGTAGCGGCCCGATCGCAAGCCCCGGATCAGTCAGTGGTTGCGCGTGCGCCGAACCAGCCCAAGCAGAGCCAGACCGGCGAACGTCAGCGCCACGGTCGCCGGCTCGGGAATCGCCGGGGCGATGGCGGAGATACCGAATCCCTGGGCGTCGATCCGCGCCGCGCGCATCGCGCCGCCCGGCCAGGTCGCCAACTGTCCGGACGTGGCGAACAACCCAAGCTCGCCAGTGATGGTGTCAGGCACGTTGTTGTCGCCCAGGATCAGCGGCCCACAACAGCGGCGCGATGGCAACGCCTCGTGACAGACAGCGGCTCATCTGCGGACTCCTTCGTTGCGGTGTCTGCCCAGGCTAGCGACCGTGGCGACGGCGCGCCTTGAGCCGCCTCCATCGGCGGCAGTTTGCTCAGGCCGCGTCGCCTGTGAACACCGTCAGTACGCCCGTGTAGCCGTACAGGTGTTGGTGCCCGATTTCACCGGCGGCGAAGAAGCCGGCCAGCGGTACATCACCGAGCGCGTGGCGGATCAATTGCAGCTCAGCCGACGGCGCGCCGAAATGCGGTCCACCGCGGCCGGCGCAGCTCACGTAGATGGCGCCGCGGATGGACGAGGCGGCGTCGGCGATTGCCGGCCTCGACTCCAGCCTGGCCGTGGCCAGCTCGGCCGGCTCCGGCGCCAGTTCCTCGCGGATTTCGGCGCAGATGCGCGTCAGGTCGCGCCGCGCCGCGGCCACGTCGCGATGGCAGAACGCCAGCGTCATGCCCGGCTCGACGAGCTCCGCCACCGCCACGCCCTGCCGCCCCGGATCGAGGCCGACGAGGTGGCGCACGCGCACGTCGTCGCCAAAGGCGCGGTGGCGTGCGCGTGCGCTCGTTGCCCCTGGCGAGGGCACCGCTTGCTGCGCATGCGCCAGGCCGACCAGCGTCTCGCGCAACGCCAGCATGGCTTGGCGCGGCTCGTCGAGCGTGAGCTGCAAGTCATCGAGCAGGCATTGCAGCGCCGGCCGGCCATCGAGTTCGGTGACGACATTGCGCTCGCAGGCGGTGATGCGCCGCGTCTCTCCAATGGGCTGGCAACCCTGCGTGACGCGCGAGACGATGCCGACATCGCGGGTGAAGGCCACGCCCGACAGGCCGCCTTCGAACACGCCCTCGGCGATCTGGCAACTGCGCGTGCGCGATGCGGCGACGCCGCCGAACAGGTAGCCGCTGGACGTGCGCGCCGCCAGGTCGTCGAGCAGTTCGGCCAGGTCGTGCGTGCGCGCATCGGCGTGCACGAGCACGCTCGCCGGCTCGTCCTGACCGAGCGGCCGGGCACCGGAAAAGACGCGAAAGCGCCCGCTCGGCAGCGTCGACAGCATCAGCACCAGCGCCGGCTCGTCGAAGTACTCGACGCCGCTGGCACAGACGCCGATGCCCACCGTGCCGGCCCAGGCCACGCCGGGCCAGCGCGCGTGCAGCGCGTTGTAGAGCGCCTGCGCGTGCGGCGCATAGTGGTCGGTGAAGTAGACCAGCCCGAGTGCGGAGGCCTGGCTGTCACGCTCGCCGTCGATCTGCGCCGCTGCCAGCGCCAGCGCGCCCTGCCAGTCCGGGTGCGTGGCGTGGCCGACGATGAAGCGTGGCATGACCGTCGAATGGCTCAGCGCCGGGCACTTCGCTTGCGCGCGCCGCTCTTGGCTGCGGTCTTGGCAGCCTTGCCGGTCGCCGCCTTGGCCACCGCGCCGGCCACGTTGGCTGGCGTGCGAACGGCTTTCTTCAGCGTTTGTTCGGCGGCATCGAAACTTTGCTTGACCATCGTGCCGGCGAGCGACTTGGCCGCGTCGCCGGCGTTGTCCTTCATCGCCGAGGCGGCGAGTTGCGTGAACTGCTTGGTCAGCGCGCCCCACCATTGCATCGGGTCCACCGCCGGAGTGGCGTTCTCGGCGGCCGACGGCTTGCGCTTGCCGCCGCGCGCAGCGGCCTTCTTCTGCGGCGCGGAAGGCGACACCGAGAGTGGCGTTGTGGCCGGCATCGGGTATGGCATGGTCGCCGGCTCGCGCGCCTTCAGCGCATCACGCAACTGCGCCAGCGGCACGTTCATGGTCTTCAGCGTCGACAGCGTCATGCGCTGCACTTCGAGGGCCTGGATGGTGGCCGCGAGCATGCGGGCGTTCTGCTCGAGCCAGAACTGCACCGTGCGCAGCTCTTCGATGCGCCTTTCCAGCTCCTCCGGGTTGAGCGTGGGCGCCACCCATTGGCCGATCGCCGGCAACGCCGCGCCGGCGTTCTTGACCAGGCCCTGCAGAAAATCGAAACCCGGGACCAGCTTGGTGAAGTTCTGCGATGAATCAGCCACGCGGGTCTCCTGGGTTGTGGTCAGCGGAGGTTCATCCTAACGAAAGTCCACCCGTTCGACACGAAAACCACGTGCGCGCAGCAACGCCGGCAGCGCCTCGGGCCCGGTCATGTGCAGCGCGCCGACGGCGATGAACAGGCGCTGGCCCTTGCCGTGCAGGGCCTCGATGCGATCGGCCATGGCCGGGTTGCGCGCATCGTTGAGTGCTGCGAGCATGGCCTTGTCGTCGGCCGACTTGATGCACTCGCACCAGCGCTCATAGTCTTCGATGGCCTGCAGGTCCGAGCGCTCCCAGGCCTCGGCCATGCGCAGCAGCACCTTGCGGCCGAGGCCGCTTTGCATTTGATCGAGCGTCGACGACAGATAGCGCTCGGCCAGCGCCGCATCCGCAGGAATCAACGCCGCCAGCTGGCGCTCGGGCGTTTCCAGCGACACCGTGCGCAACTGGCGCGCCCGGGCAAGACCGGCGAGCACGATCTCCTGGCCGTAACCGGCCTGCAAGCCATCGCGCGCGGCGTCGACGATCATCGCCGTCATGGCCTGCATCATCGGGTGCAGGCCGGCCAGCGCCTGCGCCGGCAGGCAGGCGTGTTCGATCTGGCGAGCCAGCCGCGCATCGAGCGGCGGTGGCAGCTTGGCCCTGCCGGCACTGCCGTTGCGCAGGCTGCCTTGCACTGCGGGGTCGAGCGGGTCGAGCTCGAACGCCATCACCTGGGCGTCCTGCAGCGCCGCGCGCAGCTTCGGCCCCGGAAATGCCCAGGCGAGTTTGCCGACATGGATGGTGCCGAAGAGGTGGTGCGTGCGGCCGTCCTTGCTCAAGCGCCACAGGAAGCCGCGGTCCCTGGCCTGCGCCTGCGCGGTCTGCAGTTGTTGCGGCGTCGGCGCGGTGGCTGGCGGCGGGCAGGAGGCGGCGGGCTGCGCGCGCACGCCGATGGGCGTGTCTTGCGCGTACGCGCCGAAGGCGGCCAGGGCCAGCAGCCACGCCAGGAAAGGCTTGTTCATCTGAGCGGCTCCAGCGTCAGCACGCCGTCGGATTGCGACAGGCGCAGTTTCGAGATCACGTCCATGCCCAACAGCGGCGAGTCCAGCCGCGGCAGCACGGCCACGCGCAGGCGTTCGGCGCTGACACCGCCTTGCAGCACGACGTCGGCACGGGCGATGTGGCCGTCGACCATGCCACCGGCCGTGGATGAGCGCATCGTGCCCTCCAGCGCCAGGCCGGCCTGCTGCGCCAGCGCCAGCGGCAGCGCCGTGCTGGTCGCGCCGGTGTCGACGAGAAAGTCCACCGCCACGCCGTTGACCCGCCCCGGCCAATGGAAGTGGCCGTCGGGCGCGCGCTTCAACTCGATGCGGCCACTGGCGCCGTCGAATGAAAAGCGCGCTCGGCTGGCCTGGTGCTGCATCGCCTGCACGGCCAGAAACAACGCCGTGCCGATGAGCAGCCAGATGGTGGTGAGCTTGAGCGAGCGCGACATGGCGCTACGATGCCATGAAACCCATCCCCCTCACGATGCGCGCCCTCTTTCACCTGGCCTACCACGTGCACGATCTGGCAGCGGCGCGTGCCTTCTACGGCGGCGTGCTCGGTTGCGCCGAAGGCCGCAGCACCGCGACCTGGGTCGACTTCGATTTCTTCGGCCACCAGATCTCGCTGCACCTCGGCGCGCCGTTTGCGACGACCGACAGCGGCCGTGTCGGCGAGCACCTGGTGCCGATGCCGCATCTCGGCCTGGTGCTGCAAGCCGACGACTGGCATGCCCTGGCGCAGCGGCTGCGCCAGGCCGGCACGGCCTTCGTCATCGAGCCGCAGCTGCGCTTCGCCGGCCAGCCCGGCGAACAATGGACGATGTTCTTCCGCGACCCCAGCGGCAACCCGATCGAGGTCAAGGGGTTTGCGGACCTGAGCCGGGTGTACGAGCACTGAGGGCGCGCCAGCCCCGCGCCGGCGTCGGCGGCCATGTCGATCAATCGTTCGATGCCGGTAGCGACAACAGCGCCAGCGCGCCGCCGCCTTCGGCGTTGCGCAGCGTGATGCGGCCCTGGTGCAGGATGGCGATTTCGCGCACGAAGGGCAGGCCGAGGCCGGTGCTGCGGCGTTGCGAGCCGGGCCGGGCCAGCGAGTAGAACTTCTCGAACACGCGCTCGTCGGCATAGTCCGGGATGCCGGGGCCGTGATCGCGCACGCTGATCTCGGCATGGCGGCCGCGCCGCGCCAGCACGACCTCGACGTTGGCGCCCGGCGGCGAAAAGTCGAGCGCGTTGTCGAGCAGGTTGCCCACGGCGCGCTGCAAGAGCAGCGCGTCACCTTCTACGATCACGCGCTGCAGCGGCGGCGCGTCGCTATCGACGATCACGCGCTGCAGCGGCGGCGCGTCGCCATCGACCGTGGCGTCGCCGGACGCATCGAAGGTCACCGTGATGCCGCGCGGCGCGCCGGCGGCGCGCGCGCTGGCCACGCGCTCTTCGAGCAGCGCGCGCAGGTCCACCGGCTCGGTGCGCTCGAGCGCGCGCCGCGATTCGAGCGTGGCCAGCTCCATCATGCGATCGACCAGCGCCTGGATGCGCGCCGTCTCGCGCTCGATGTTGGCGACGAAGCGCTCGCGGTCGGCCGCCGGCATCTCGCTTTCGTGCAACAGCTCGGCGGCGCCGCGGATGGCCGACAGCGGGCTCTTCAGTTCGTGGGTCAGCGTCTGCACATAGTCGGCCACATAGTTGCGGCCCGACAGCGCATCGCGCATCTCGTCGTAGGCCGCACCGAGCGTGCTCAGGGCGCGCCGGCCCAGCCGCGGCAGGCTGAAGGTGCGCTGCGCGCGCACGTAGCGCACGTAGTCGGCGAGCAGGCCGAACGGCCGCACCATCCATACCGACAGGATGGCCACCAGCAGCGCCACCGCCAACACCGAGGTGATGCCGATGACGATGGTCTTGCGCCGCGCCGCGGCGATGAACTGGCCGAAACTCTGCGCCGGCTTGCCGACGCTGACCGCGCCGACGATGCGGCCCTCGCGCTCGATCGGCGCGGCCACGTACATCACCGCGGTGGTCGCGTCATGGACCAGGTCCGGCGTCGTGCGCGCGCCGTAGCGGCCTTCGAGCGCGAGCTTGACGTCGCGCCACTGCGAATGGTCTTGCCCGGTTTCGCGGCCGAGCGAGTCGAAGACGACCAGGCCATGGCCGTCGACCACCGTCATCCGCAGCTCGAAGCGCGTTTTCTCGAAGCCGAAGATGCTGGCCTCGAGCTGGCGCGAATAGAGGTCGCGAAAAAGCGGTTCGAGCAGCGCGACGTCGAGCGTCGGCTCGGCGGCCGTGTCTGCCGATGGATCGACGCTGCGCGGCTCGGCGCTGCGCTGCTCGATCAGCGCGGCCATCAGGTGTGCGGTCTCGACCAGCGACTCCTCGGCCGACTCGCGGTAGCGCGGATCGATGTCGGCCAGCAGCCGCCACATCAGCCAGCCGACGCCGATCGCATACGCCAGCAGGATCGCGGCAAAGACGCGATTGCGCTTGGTCATCCGGCGTTCGACGCTGGCAGATCCTCGGCCAACGCATAACCGACACCGCGGTGCGTGCGGATCGGCTCCAGCGCCGGCGCCACGGCCTTCAACTTCGCGCGCAAGGTCTTCACATGCGCATCGACGGTGCGGTCGAGGCTGTCGGTGTCATCGTCCCAGACCAGGGACAGCAGCCGCTCGCGCGTGAAGACGAAGCCGGGCCGGCCGACCAGCGTCTTCAGCAGGCCGTATTCGTAGCGCGACAGGTCGAGCGCCTGGCCGTAGTAGTGGATCAATCGCTTGCCGTCGTCGCAAGTGAAAGGCGTTGCCGCGGCCGCGCTCGCCGCCGCGGGCAATGCGCTGCGCCGCAACACCGTGCGCACGCGCGCCACCAGCTCGCGCGGCGAGAACGGCTTGGTCACGTAGTCGTCGGCGCCGAGTTCGAGGCCGACGACGCGGTCGATCTCGTCGGCACGTGCGGTCAGGAACAGGATCGGCAGCGTCGGCTCGCGCGCCCGCAGGCGCTTGAAGACTTCGAAGCCGCTGAGGTCGGGCAGCCCAACGTCGAGGATCACCAGCGCTGCACTGTCGTTGGACAGGGCCTGCGCCAGCGCGGCCTCGCCGGTGGCACACCAGCGCGGCTCGAAGCCTTCGGTAGACAGCGCGTACTGCAGCGTGTCGGCAATGCCGGGCTCGTCTTCGACGATGAGGATGACGGGGCGCTGCGCCATGTGTGCGTGCTGAGCGTGCGGCAGGGGGTGCAAGCGATGATAGGGCCCTGCCAGTTGGAAACGCGGACTTCCGCAGGATGTGCTCACGCAAGGACGAACCCGAGGCCTTCACCGTCGCCGCCCACAAGCTGACGCGGCTGATCTACACCATGCTGACCAATGGCTCAGGATTACACCGAACAAGGCCAGGACTACTACGAGGAGCGATATCGCGAACGCGTGCTGCACGCCCTGTTGCAACGCGCGGCAAAACTCGGCACGCAGATGGTCCCATTGCACAACCGGCCTGAAAACGTCATTCCATATCAATCTCTTGGAATGAGTTTCTTAAGAGGCGCCTCACTACGCGCTGACCATGAAGACGTACCGACCACGCTCAGCATCAAGTACGGCACCATCCTCAATAGCAGCTTTCCATGCCACGTTGAAGTACTCCTGCACATCGGGCTCGTAGTTCATGCCCTGGACGTGAACCTCGGTCGTGTAAACCTGCTTTGAAGTTGCTTGCTCAATGATGCGAATCTTCATTCGCGGGCTCCTTTGTGCAGGCTTTGGACCGTCGCTCTTGGGTTCCGAGTTCAGGTTCCGCGCAAACTCTCTGAGAGTCTGAATGTTGAGGATCAGCGGCACTGAATAAAACAAAGCGCCTGCGAGCATGATCGGAATCGACGCGCCAAAGAAGAAGGCCCCGGCGACTGCTCCAACTGCGAGGAGACCAGCAACTGCAACGTTGCTCCAGATCATTGCGGTGCGAAGTGATGGGGGCGCACTGTAGGTTAAGGCGTAGGCAGTCAGCCCAAACACCGTGACTCCCAGCAGCACGATTGGCGCAAGGAATGCAGCTATCTCGCGATCAATGTCCTGCTGGAGGAGCCCAAGGCTGACCAGGGCCGCGCCTACGGCGACCAAGGCATTCATGAGGAACGTCTTGGGGTAGAAGGTCATGGAGTGCGGAGGCGGTCTTTGTATGGGGCCAAACGAGACTGGGCATTAAACACGAGTTGGGACGCGGGACCGGCGGTTGACGCGGCACCACTATGGAACCATAATGCAACCATTGACGAGGTGCTGCAATGCCGACGACCCTGACCTTGAAGAACATTCCCGATGAGGTGTACCAACGGCTCAAGGCCTCCGCAGAGAACCACCGCCGAAGCCTGAACAGCGAAGCGATCGTGTGCTTGGAGTCGGTGTTGATTCCCGGGCGCGTCGCGGTCAGCGAGCGCTTGGCGAAGGCTCGTGCTTTGCGCGCGGCACTGCCGAAGGCAAAGTTCCGCGCGAAGGACATTGACGCCCACAAGCGGGAGGGCCGCCAATGATCGTTGTGGACAGCAACGTTGTTGCGTACCTGTACCTGCCGGGCGACTTGACCGACAAGGCGGAAGCCTTGCTCGAGCATGACGCTGACTGGACCGCACCGCTGCTCTGGCGCAGCGAGTTCCGCAATATTCTGGCGGGCTACATGCGTCGCAAGACGCTCACGTTCGAGGCGGCACGCGATCTGCAACTGGAGGCAGAAAGCCTGTTGGCCGGCGCTGAACACGAGGTGGACTCGCGCCAGGTACTTGAACTCGTGCGCGATAGCGACTGTTCTGCGTACGACTGCGAGTTCGTGGCGCTGGCAATGACGCTTGGCGTGAAGCTGGTGACGATGGACGCCAAGCTGCTGAAAGCCTTCCCCAGGTGCGCAGTGGCGCTGTCTGCCGGCTGAACGTGCTTTCGCGCCGCGACGGGGCCTCGCAGCCCCCGCCTATGATCGTCGCCATGCCCTTCCCCCCGCTCCTCAACGACACCTTCCTGCGCGCCTGCCGCCGCGAGCCGACGCCGTACACGCCGGTGTGGCTGATGCGCCAGGCCGGCCGCTACCTGCCGGAATACTGCGCCACGCGCGCCAAGGCCGGCAGCTTCATGGGCCTGGCCACCAACGTCGACTGCGCCACCGAGGTCACGTTGCAGCCGCTCGAACGCTATCCGCTCGATGCGGCGATCCTGTTTTCCGACATCCTGACCGTGCCCGATGCGATGGGCCTGGGCCTGAGCTTTGCGCAAGGCGAGGGGCCGCGATTCGCAGCACCGATACGCGATGAGGCGGCCGTCAATGCGCTGGCCGTGCCCGATATGGCCAGGCTGCGCTACGTGTTCGACGCCGTCACCTCGATCCGCCAGGCGTTGAACGGCCGCGTGCCGCTGATCGGCTTTTCCGGCAGCCCGTGGACGCTGGCCTGCTACATGGTCGAAGGCGCTGGCAGTGACGACTACCGGCTCGTCAAGTCGATGCTCTATGCGCGGCCGGACCTGATGCACCGCATCCTGGCCATCAATGCCGAGGCCGTGGCGGCGTATCTCAATGCGCAGATCGACGCCGGTGCGCAGGCGGTGATGGTCTTCGACAGCTGGGGCGGCGTGCTGGCCGACGGCGCGTTCCAGGCCTTCAGCCTGGCCTACACGCAGCAGGTGCTGCAGCAGTTGAAGCGCAGCAGCGTGCCGGCGATCGTCTTCACCAAGGGCGGCGGCGCGTGGCTCGAGGCCATCGCCGCCAGCGGCGCCGACGTTGTCGGCCTGGACTGGACGGTGAACCTGCGCCAGGCGCGCGCGCGGGTGCAGGACGGCGTGGCGCTGCAGGGCAACCTGGACCCGATGGTGCTGTTCGGCGGCGAGGCCGCGGTGCGCGCCGAAGTGCGGCGGGTGCTCGATGACTTCGGCGCTGCGGGTACAGGCGGTGGCCATGTCTTCAATCTCGGCCACGGCATCAACCAGCACACGCCGCCCGACGCGGTGGCGGCGCTGGTCGATGAAGTGCATCGACATTCGAAGGCGCTGCGCACAGATATGTGAGGCTGTGCATTCCGTCCAAGGTAAGTGAGCGCTCAGGCTGACTTATCCCCACCTTGGACCGAGCGAGTGCCCGATGAAGCAACAGCCGCGGCGCGCCATCAGGTTTTCCCCTAGTCAATGCCAAGTGCTTGATTTCATTGAATTTGCCGACCTGCCTCAACGCCGGGCAATGCAAGCCCGACCGCGGCGCATCAACGGGTTAGCGCGACTGCGGGCAGCTTTTGCACAAAGTTATCCACAGGTTTGGTGGAAAGTAGGAAATGCCGTTGTGAATCATGTAGTTAGGAGCCCTATGTGATGCCGAGCGGAGGAAGCGGCGCTATCTTGGACCCAGTCAAGCACATGGTTGCGGTAGCGGTCGAGGCTCCCCAGCACGCCGGACTGAGCGCCACGCTCGACTATCTATGCGAGCGCACGCTACTGCCGGGAACACTGGTGCGTGTGCCTCTCGGCAAGCGTCACGTGCCCGGCATCGTGTGGGAACGGGCCCCGGGCGCAGCCGTTGCAGCCGCGCAGCTGAAGCCCGTGGGCGATGTGCTCGACGCCATGCCTGCGCTGCCTGCGGCCTGGCGGCAACTGGTCGCCTTTGCGGCGTCGTACTACCAGCGCAGCCTCGGCGAGCTGGCGCTGGCCGTGCTGCCGCCGGAACTGCGCAAACTCGACGCGGCGCAGCTCGCACGCCGCGTCGCACGGCTCGTCAATCCGGCGCCGTCGGCCCACACCGACGCCACCGCGCCCGGCTTGAACGACGCACAGCACGCGGCCGTGCAGGCCCTGTCCGCGCTGGCGCCGGGCTGCACCGTGCTGCACGGCGTCACCGGCAGCGGCAAGACCGAGGTCTACCTGCAGGCCGCGGCGACGGCGCTGGCCGCCGGCCGCCAGGTGCTGGTGCTGGTGCCCGAGATCAACCTGACGCCGCAGCTCGAAGCCCGTTTTGCGGCGCGCTTTGCCGGTCACCGCCTGGCTTCGCTGCACAGTGGACTGACTCCGGCGCAGCGCCTGAAGCACTGGCTTGCCGCGCACCTGGGCCAGGCCGATCTCGTGCTCGGTACGCGCCTGGCCGTGTTCGCGTCGATGCCACGGCTGGGGTTGATCGTAGTTGACGAAGAGCACGATCCGTCGTTCAAGCAGCAGGAGGGAGCACGCTATTCGGCACGCGATCTGTCGGTCTGGCGCGGCCACAACGAGGGCCTGGCCGTGCTGCTCGGCTCGGCGACGCCGTCGCTCGAGACCTGGCAACGCGCCGAGCAGGGCGCGTACCGGCGCCTGAGCTTGCCCGGGCGCGTGGGCGGTGGTGCGCTGCCGCGCGTGCGCGTGGTCGACATGGGCACCTTGCCGCGTATCAAGGGCGAAGAGGTCGTCATCTCGCCGCCCCTGCTCGACGCGCTGCAACAGCGCCTGGCGCGCGGCGAACAGAGCCTGGTGCTGCTCAACCGCCGGGGTTGGGCGCCGGTGCTGCACTGCGGCGCCTGCGGCTGGAAAAGCGGCTGCCCGCATTGCAGCGCCTGGCGCGTTTTCCACAAGGTCGATCGCACGCTGCGCTGTCACCACTGCGGCCTGGCCGAGCGCGTGCCGCGCGCCTGCCCCGAGTGCGGCAACCTCGACATCCACGCCATCGGCCGCGGTACCGAGCGGCTCGAAGAGCACCTGGCCACGTTGTTGCCCGGTGCCCGCATCGCCCGCATCGACGCCGACAGCACACGCTTGAAGGGCGCGCTGGAGGAGCAGCTCGCGGCCGTGCATGCGGGTGCGGTCGACGTGCTCGTCGGCACGCAGATGGTGGCCAAGGGGCATGACTTCCGGCGCATGACGCTGGTGGCCGCGGTCAATCCGGACAGCGCGCTGTTTGCGAGCGACTTTCGCGCCGGCGAACGTTTGTTCGCCTTGCTGATGCAGGCGGCGGGACGCGCCGGCCGCGATGCATCGCAGGGCGCGGCGAGCGAGATGTGGGTGCAGACCTGGCACCCGCGCCATCCGTTGTTTGCGGCGCTGGCCCGTCATGACTTTGCTGCCTTTGCGGCCAGCCAGTTGCGCGACCGCGAAGGCGCCGGCCTGCCGCCGTTTTCGAGTCTGGCGCTGCTGCGCGCCGAGTCCAAGGACGGCGCGGTGGCGACGGCTTTCCTGCAGGCCGCCACCGCGCAGGCAGCAACACTGCCGGAAGGCGCCGGCGTGATCGTCTATCCGCCCGTGCCGCCGCCGATCTCGCGCGTGGCCGGCGTCGAGCGCATGCAGATGCTCGTCGAGTCGCGATCGCGCGCCGCGTTGCAACGCTTTCTTGGCGTGTGGGTGCCGCAGCTGACGCCGCTGGCCAAAGAAAAAGCCCACCGTGTTCTGCGGTGGGCTGTGGATGTGGATCCTCTGGCGATCTGATTCGGTCAGTCGTCGTGCTTGCCTTTGCCGTGACCCCTGCCGCGGCCGCGGTCATGATCACCCGCGTACACCGGTGGGCCTTTGCGCGAATGCGCTTCGTTGTAGCGTGTCTGCACCCACTCTTCACGCACGAAATAGACTTGGCGTCCGCAGGCGTCGTACTTGTGGCAATGCTTGCGCCATTTGCGGGCGTGGCCCGGCGGCACATACAAGTACAGCGGCGGCTCGACGACGACGACAGCGGGCTGCGCAATCACCACCGGCCGGCGATAGATCACCGGCGGCGCTGGCGCATCGGTGCCGATCTCGATACGGCCATAGACGCCCGGCTGACGGATGGTGACGCCGACGCCGACATCGACGCCCGACCACGCGGGGGCGCTGGCTGCGAGCGCGAGAGTTGCCAGCGCAACGCGGCTGATGACAGATTTCGACGCCATGCACAGGCTCCTTGTTGGTTCAGTTCGACGACCAACGCCAGTGTGCAGCGCTACGTTGACGATGCAAGGGCCCGCACGGCCGCAGCGATGGCCCGCGTGAACTATGCGCCCAGTGTTTCCATTGGTAGCACGCGTCGGGCAGGACCGGGCTCACCGCGCAGCGTCTCATCGCGTCCCCGCGCCGAACATCCATGCCGCTGCAGAAAAGGTGACGAAGGCCAGCGCGGTGGAGCTGAGGATGATGCGCGCGATGCGGCCGTTGTCGGCGCCGTAGCGCTCGGCCAGCAGCGACACGCTGCTGGCGCTCGGCAGCGCCGCCGCGAGCGTGAGCACCATGATCTCGAAGGCGCCGATCGGCGCACCGAGCGCATGCGCGCCTGCAGCCAGTGCAAAGACCAGCAGCGGGTGCGCAAAGAGCTTGATCGCCGCCACCGGCCAGTAGAGCGCGGGCGGCGTGCGCGTGTGGGCGTGCTGCCCGGCGCGCCACAGCACGGCGCCGATGGTGAACAATGCGACCGGGCTCGACGCATCGGCCAGCATGTTGACGATGGTGGCCAGCGGGCCGCCGAGTTTCCAGCCGAGCACCGAACAGACGACGCCCAGCGCAATCGACCACGGCAGCGGATTCGTCGACGCGCCCTTCACAGCCCGGATGAGCGCCGCGCGCGTGCCTTCGCCGCGCGCTTCGTGGGCCTGTGCCAATGCAATGCAGACCGACGTGGTGATGAACAGATCGACCAGCACCGCGCAGATCACCGGCCCGGCGGCTGCGGCGCCGAGCAATGCCGTCAGCAGCGGCACGCCCATGAAGCCGGTGTTCGGGAACGCCGCCACCAGCGCGCCGAAGGCGGCATCTTTCATCGGCACGCGCGGCGACAGCGTCGTCGCGATCGTGAAGGCGACGATGCCCAGCGAGGCCAGCATCGACACCAGCAGCACGATCGGATTGAGCAACTGGCCGATCGGCGTCGTCATGCCGAAGCGAAACAGCAGTGCCGGCAGCGCGAAGTACAGAACGAAGGCGTTGAGGCCGGGAATCGCCGACTCGGGCAGCATGCGCTGGTGGGCGGCGGCATAGCCCATCAGCACCAAGGCGAAGAACGGCAGGGTGACGGCGAGGATCGGCTGCATCGGCGCGGCGAAGTATCGCAGCGCTGCATAGCACAGCAGCGGCAGCGCGCGCTGCTATGATCGCCCGCTCGATGACCGACACCCTGAACTCGCGCCAGCTCGAAGCGGTGCATCACCTGGCCAGCCCCTGCCTCGTGCTTGCCGGCGCGGGCTCGGGCAAGACGCGCGTCATCGTGCACAAGATCGCGCGCCTGCTGCAAAGCGGCCTGGAGCCGCAACAGATCGCGGCCATCACCTTCACCAACAAGGCTGCGGCCGAGATGCGCGAGCGCACCAAGGCGCTGGTCGGTCCACGTGCCGCCAAGTCGCTGGTCGTCAGCACCTTCCACTCGCTCGGCGTGCGCCTGCTGCGCGCCGACGGCGAGCGCATCGGCTTGAAGCCCAACTTCTCGATCCTCGACAGCGACGACGTGCTCGGCGTGTTGCGCGACGCCGGTGGCACCACCGACGCCAAGCTGGCGCGGCGCTGGCAGTGGGCGATCAGCCTGTGGAAGAACCAGGGCCTCGATGCGAGCGCTGCCGAATCGGCCGCCGAGAGCGACGACGAACGCGTCGCTGCACGCGTCATGAAGCGCTACGAAGAGCGGCTCGCCGCCTACCAGGCGGTGGACTTCGATGACCTGATCGGCTTGCCGCTGGCGCTGCTGCAGCGCGACGACGAGGCGCGCGCCAAGTGGCGCGCGACCTTCGCGCATGTGCTGGTCGATGAATACCAGGACACGAACGCGGTGCAGTACGGGCTGCTCAAGGCGCTGGTCGGCGAGCGCGGTCTTTTCACCGCGGTCGGCGACGACGACCAGAGCATCTACGGCTGGCGCGGCGCGACGATCGACAACCTGAAACGCCTGCCCGAGGACTATCCGAAGTTGAAGGTGATTGCGCTGGAGCAGAACTACCGTTCCAGCGGCGCGATCCTGGCGGCGGCGAATCACGTCATCGCCGCCAATCCGAAGATCTTCGAGAAAAAGCTGTGGAGCGAGTTCGGTGAAGGCGAGCCGGTGCGCGTGCTGGCCTGCGACGGCGAGGAACACGAGGCCGAGCGCGCCGTGGCGCTGATCCAGGCCAAGCGCAGCCAAGGCGGCCAGGTGAAATACAGCGACTTCGCCGTGCTCTACCGCGCCAATCACCAGGCGCGTGTGTTCGAGCAGAAGCTGCGTGCGGCACAGATCCCGTACAAGGTGTCGGGCGGGCAAAGCTTCTTCGACCGCGCCGAGATCAAGGACCTGTGCGCGTGGCTGCGCCTGCTCGTCAACAACGACGACGACCCGGCGTTCCTGCGCGCCGTGACCACGCCCAAGCGCGGCATCGGCCATGCCACGCTGGCCTCGCTGGGCGAGTTTGCGTCGAAGTGGAAGGTCAGCTTGTTCGAGGCCCTGTTCGCCGAATCGCTGGCCACCGCGCTCGGCGTCAAGGCGCGCGCCGGGCTGCACGAGTTCGGCCGCTTCGTCAACGACCTCGAGTACCGGGCGCGACGCGCCGTCGGCGGCGAGGCCGCGCGCGCGCTGCTGATGGGCTGGCTCAAGGACATGGGCTACGAGCAGCATCTGCACGACGGCGAGGACAGCGAAAAACTCGCCGCTGCGCGGTGGAGCAACGTGCTCGACTTCATCGACTGGATCGTGCTGCGCTGCGGCGGTGAAAAGGCCCTCGAGCCCGGCGCGATGGCCGACGAACCGAAAAGCGTGCTCGACGTGGCGCAGACCATTTCGATCATCATCAGCCTGGCCGAACGCGGCGACGACCAGGACGTGGTCACGCTGTCGACATTGCACGCCGCCAAGGGCCTGGAGTGGCCGCATGTCTTTTTGGCCGGCATCAACGAAGGCCTGCTGCCGTTCAAGAGTGAAGCCGAAGAGATGACTGCCGAGCGCTTGCAGGAAGAGCGGCGGCTGATGTACGTCGGCATCACACGTGCACGCACGACGCTCGCCGTCAGCACGCTCAAGCGCCGCAAGCGCGGTCGCGAGCTGGTGGCCGGCCTGCCCAGCCGTTTCATCGCCGAGATGAAGCTCGATGAGCAGAAGCACAAGGAAGACCCACGCGATCGATTGAAGCGCCTGCGCGCAGAACTGGTGGCCAAAGCGGCTGCGGCGTCGGCGACGTGAACGACTGGTTTACCTGGTTTTGTGGACGGGCCCGCCGCCGCAGCAATCACAAGTGCTGACCTTGGCGCGCTGTCGTGGTGCGCCGCCTTGGCGCCTTTGCATTTGGCAGTACACCGCCCCGTGCGATCCCTCACGTTTGACGATGCTGCGATCGTGGGCATGGACACGCCATGCGAGGCGACACGCCAGAATCGCGCTGTTCGAGGACACAACACTTCTTTCCGCCCTCCCCATGAAACGTGAAATTCAGTTCACATCAACGCTCTTCAAGCTTGGCAGGGCTGCTGGCCTCGTGCTGGCGCTGAGTGCCCTTGCGGTTGCGGCACAGGCACAGGCAAGCTGGGTCATCGGCCAGTCGGCGCCGTTGACGGGCAGCAATGCGGCCATGGGCCAGGATGTGCGCGATGGCGCGCTGGCCTACTTCAAGAAGGTCAATGCCGGCGGCGGCGTCGGCGGCCGGCCAATCGAACTGGTGACCCTGGATGACGCCAACAAGCGCCAGACGGCCGGCGCCAATGCAAAGATCCTGCTCGACGACAAGCGCGCCGTGGCCCTGTTCGGCTTTGCCTCGGCAACCTTGAGCCTGGATGCGATGCCGCAAGCCGACAAGGCCGGAACCCTGTTCTTCGCGCCGTTTTCGGGCGCCAACCCGGTGCGCACGGCGCCGCCGGTGGTCTACACCATGCGCGCGTCGTACGGCGAGGAGATGGAGAAGATACTGAGCTTCTGGACCGGCCTGGGCATGAAGAAGGTCGTCGTCGTGCATTACGACGACGAGGTCGGCAAGCAGAACTTCGCGGTCGTTGCGAGTTACCTGGCCAAACAAAGCGGCGTTGAGCCGGCCGCCCTGTCGCTCAAGCGCAACGAGGCGGTCGAGGAATCCCACATCGACCAGCTACGCGCGCACAAGCCCGACGTCATCGTCAATACCACCTTGTCGGCGTCTGCCGCCGAGATCAGCAAGCGCCTGGCCAAGCGCGGCGCGTTCGTGCCGACGTCGAGCCTGTCGTTCGTCGGCGCGCAGCAGTTCATCGACGCCGCCGGCGCTGCGGCCACCGGCGTCTCGATCACGCAGGTCGTGCCCAACCCGAACTCGACCCTGCCGGTGGTGCGCGAATGCGCCAAGGCGCTGCAGGAGATGGGCATCACCAAGCCGATGAACAGCACCCACCTCGAATCGTGCATCGCCGCCAAGGTGCTGACCGAGGCCTTGCGGCGGGCCCGCAAGCCCGGCGATGCGGCGGCGGTGCTGGCGTCGCTGTCATCGCTGGGCTCCTACGACACCGGGGGCTTCGTCGTCAACTACAGCGCCACGCACCGCCACGGCAGCAGCTATGTCGAACTCGGCATGGTCACGCGCGACGGCAAGCTGCGCGGCTGACGCTCACATGCCCTTGAACAGGCCGAGGTAGCTGCGG
Organism: uncultured beta proteobacterium; assembly: GCA_963706685.1. Classification (GTDB taxonomy): domain Bacteria; phylum Pseudomonadota; class Gammaproteobacteria; order Burkholderiales; family Burkholderiaceae_C; genus CADEEN01. Next base: position 280,316 of record CAVPMY010000004.1, on the reverse strand, counting down.
CTGACCTCGAGCTGTTCCTTGTGGCCCTTCACGGTGACGATCTGGCGGCCGCGAAAGTCTCGCGTGACGCCGCCGATGGCCTTGACATTGACCAGCGTCGAGCGATGGATCTGCCAGAAGACCGCGGGGTCGAGCTCATCGACCAACTCCTTGATCGGCTTTCTGATCAGCGCTTCGAGCGTCGCCGTCTGCACACGCGTGTACTTCTCGTCGCTGATGAAGAACAGCACGTCGTCGACCGGGATCATCTGGATGGCCGAGCCGACGCTGGCCTGAATCCATTGCAGGCGCGGCGGCGCGCCGCCCGGGTTCATCTTCGCGCTCAGTTGCTGCAGCAATTGCTGCAGCGGTGCAACGGCGGGTAACTCTGCATCGGCGGCGTCATCGGACTGGCGCGATGTCAATCGCTTCTTGATGCGCTCCACCGTCACGGCGAGCCGTTCGCGCTCTGCCGGCTTCAGCACATAGTCGGCAACACCTTGCTCGAAGGCTTCGACCGCGTACTGGTCATAGGCCGTGATGAAGACGATCTCGGGCAGCAATTCGTCGTCGGCGACGTCCATCTGCGCGATCTGCTTGGCCGCTTCGACGCCGGTCAGGCCGGGCATGCGGATGTCGAGAAAGACGATCTCGGGCCGGTGCTGATCGACCATGGCCACGGCTTCGAGGCCGTTCTTCGCCTCGGCGACAAGCTGCAGTTCGGGCCAGGCTTCGGCCAGGCGGGCGCGCAGTTGTTCGCGCATCAAGCGCTCGTCGTCGGCGAGCACGGCACGGGGGGCGGCGACTGTCATGCCGCGATTGTCGTCGCCTTGCGCGCCGTCCAGCGCTGCCACAACCACCAGCCGAGCAGCAGCAGCGGCGACAGCACCAGCGCCGTGGCCAGCACCGAGAACGCGAGGCCGAGCGCGCCGGTCAGCAGCGGCACGCCGATGGCCAACACCAGCACCAGCGGCACCACCACCACGATCACCACCGCCGCGATCAGCACGAGCAGTGCCACCAGCGGCCAGTGTTCGGCCATCGCCTGCGCGATGTTGCCGATATCGTGGCGCTCGCCGTCGATCACGACCGCCGAGCCGGGAGGCAGCAGGTCGGGCAGGGTGGCGAACAAGAACAGGGCCAGCATGCCGGCCACCAGCAGCGTGGCCACGACGCCGGTCCACACCAAGGCCTTCATGCCGACGCCACCGTGCGGTAAGGCACCGCGATCGTGACGATGGTGCCGCTCGGCTGGTTGTCGGTCACCGTCACGCTGGCCGCCGCGCCGTAGAGCAATTGCAGGCGTTCGCGGATGTTGGCCAGGCCGACGCCGGTGCCTGCGGTGGCGGCCTTGCCGAAGCCCAGGCCGGTGTCGGCGACGACGATGTTGAGCTTGCCGTGCACGATTTCGGCCTTGATCAGGATCGCGCCGCCTTCGGCCTTGGGCTCCAGGCCATGCTTGATGGCGTTCTCGACCAGGCTCTGGATCATCATCGGCGGGAACTCGGCGGACAGCAAGCCGTCGGGCACTTCGATGCGCGCCGCCAGCCGCTCTTCCATGCGCACCTTGAGGATCTCGAGGTAGGGCCGGATCACCGCCATTTCACGCGCCAGGTCGCGCGGCGCGCCGTGGTTGGCTTCGCGCATCGTCGGCATCGAGGCCCGCAGCAAGGCAATCAGGTTCTTCTGCATCTGGCTGGCGCGTGGCGGATCGGTTTCGATCAGATGATCGATCGAGGCCAGGGTGTTGAACAGGAAGTGCGGTTCGACCTGGGCCTGCATCGCTGCCATGCGCGCCTCGACCACCTGGCGCTTCAACTGCTCGCTTTCGGCCACTTCGGTGGCCACTGCGGCTTTGGCCTGCGCGCTCAACTGGCGCTTGTAGCTGGCTTTGAGAATCGCCGAGCAAAAGATCCACAGGAAGGCCAGGTTGGGCAGCGCATCGCCGAGGCTGGTGCGCGTGATGCGCGTCTTCAGGCTCTTGTCGCCATGCAACTCGCCGATGGCGCGCTCGGCATCGCGCAGGGCTTCCTCGGCGTCGTGCTTGGCCTGGTCGGCGTCGGCCTTGGCTTCTTCGACGGCCTGGCGAATGTCGTCGCGCGCCTGCTCGATGGCTCGCCTGACTTCGTCGCTGGCGCCCGGCGGCACGACGATCTTGATGCTCTTTTCCTCGATGGCGCGGGCCGCCTGTTGCGCGGCTTCGGCCGCAGAGGCCGCAGAGGCTGCGGCCTCTGCGGCCGAAGCCGCGGCCGGCGCGGTGTGCGGCGTGATGCGCACGCCATGTTCGCCGATGGAGATTTCGATCGACTCCTTGTCGCCATTCTTCGGCCGCTCGATCTTGATCAACGGCTCGTCCTTGGCCGGCGCGTCGGGTGCCTGCGGCGGCTTGGGTGGCTTGGGCGACGCAATCACCACCTTGGCCGGCTGCGTCTCGACCGTTTCCGACATCGTCCAGGTGAACGGCGGGATGTCCTGCAGCACCGCCGAGACGATCAACAGCAACAGCGACAGGACGACGAAACGCTTCCAGCTGATCGACACCAGCCAGTTGGCGTAGACGTGGAAGGCGCGCACCAGTGGCGCGAAGCGTTCGCCCCACGACGGCTTGCCGGCAGGCGCTGGGTGGTAGGGCGGGGCGGCGGACATGGTGGGCTGCAGCGACGAGTGCGGCCACTCTAACCATGCCGGCCCTCGGCGACGCGGCCCGGGCGACCCGCTGCCGCGGCGGGCCGACAGTCTGCAGATGTGTCGGACGGGCGGCGCCCGCCAGCCTGCTGTGATCCGGCGCTACAGGAAGCCGAGGTTGCGCGCCGAGCCGAAGTTGCGCAGGTTCGGCAACACCGCATCGAGCGCGCCGGCGTCGGCGCCGAACCAGGCCAGCAGCGTGGCCGCGTACTGATCGACCGAGGTCGTCGGGATCCAGCGGCCCTGCTGCTCCCAGGCATCCACACCCACATCGTCCGGGCCGCCTAGGGCCAATGTCGGATACGTACCGTAGGTCTTGCCGCCACGCACCGCGCCGCCGAGCACCAGGTGGTGGTTGCCCCAGGCGTGGTCGGTGCCGCCGCTGTTGTTGGGCTTGAAGGTACGGCCGAAATCGCTCTGCGTGAACAGCGTCACCGAGTCGGCCAGGCCGAGGGCTTTCATCGCGTTGTGGAAGGCCGCCATCGCATCGCCGAGCGATTTCAGCAGGCGCATGTGCTGGCCTTCGAGCGCGCTGCCCGCGATCTGGTTGCCGTGGGTGTCGAAGCCGCCCTGCTGGGCGAAGAAGATCTGCCGGTCGCCTTGCACCGTGGCCCGGGCATCGATCAGCTTGGCCGCCTGGTAGAGCTGATTGCCCAGCGACGTCGTGATGCGTCCGCCGGAGGTGATCGGCGCAAACGCGGCGTCGATCGCCGCCGAGCTGCCGGCCTCGCCAGGGGCACGCTTGATCAAGGCGCCCAGGCGCTCCGAGACCGAGAACGCATCGCGCTGTTGTGACTGGTAGGCCGTGGCCAGCGTGAGTTCGGCGCTCTGGGCGTACAGCGCGTCGATGGCCTCCTTGCGCGCTCGCATCGGCGCCCAGCCCAGATCGCCGGGTTGCAGCGTGTAGGCGCCGAAGGTGTCGCCGGGATCGGGCACGACCAGCGGCACCGCGGTCGACGACAGGCCGAAGCGGCCGTTGCCGCCCAGCGAGATCACCGGGTTGGCGGTCGCCAATCGTTGCGCGGCCCGGCCGCCCCAGCCGGTGCGCGCCTGGGCGTCGGCGGTGGCGCTTTCCCAGAGCAATTGCTGGTCGGAATGCGAGAACAGGTTCTCCGGCACGATCGCCGAGCCGACACCGGCGCTGGTGTACTGGGCCTTGGTCAGTGGTGCGTACAACGGACCGACATTGAACAGCGGCGCCAGCTTGCCCTCGGCCCATGTCGGCGCGAGCGCCGACAGCGCCGGATGCAGGCCGAAGTCGCTGGCGCCGAGAGACAGCAGTGAGCCGCGCGGCAGGGCCATCGCGCCGCGCAGGGCGCTGTACTGACCGTGGCGCGTCGCGTCGGTGGGCACGATGGTGTTGCTGCCGTCGTTGCCGCCGTAGAGAAAGACGCAGACCAGCGCCTTGTAGTCGGCGGCACGGGCGCTGCGCATCGGCGCCAGCGCGGCCAATCCGCCCAGGCCGGCCACGCCAAGCGAACTGCCGAGCGTGGCCGCACGGCGCAGGAAGTCGCGGCGGAGAAGTCGAGTGTTCATTGGCACGCCCTTTCGTTGCTGTCTCGAGTCGAGGGCGGCGTGGTGAAACGCGAGCCCAGGGGCCGCCGCGGATCCGGCTTTGCCGGTCCGCCAGCGGCGCCCCCTTGAGGGGGAGCGGCGAAGCCGCTTCGGGGGTGGGTCATGTTCTAGCGTTGGATCTGGAAGTTCGGCGAGCCGAAGATCAGGAAGGCTGCGGTATTGACACGCCGCGTCTGCCACAGGGGCGGGTCGCTCGTGGCGTTGAAGGCTTCGACGGCGCGAATCACGGCCGCGCGCTGCGTGCTCGGCAGCGGCGCGCCCAAGGCCAGGTTCGAGATGCGATCGACGAGCTTGGTCGCATCGGGCGCATCACCGATGAAGGCGTCGATCTTGATCTTCGTGCCTACCGCATTGGGAATGCCCGCCACCGGCGAGGAGCCCTTCCAGTCGAACAGATAGACCAGGTAGTTCAGCCGCTCGAGCGCGGTGTTGGCGTTGTGGATGCCAAAGGCAGGTCCGACCAGCGACGTCCCGGGCACCGGATAGTCCGGCGCATAGAAGCTGAACACCGAGGGCGCGCGGAACACATGCTGGTGCATCGTGTCGCCCCACCACCACGACATCACGTCGCCATCCGTGGTGCCGTTGAAGGCGCGCAGCACGGCGGTGAAATGCTGCACCGGGTCGCGCAGCCGGCCGGCATTGGCCGACGCCGTGTTGTCGCCGCGGGCCTCCGCATCCAGCAGCACGGCAGCCACGGTCGCAGCGAGGTCGCCGCGCTGACCGCTGCCGAATGTGCGCCCGCTGCTGCTGAAACTGCCACTGGCGAAGGCGGTGGCGACGCGCCGCACATAGGCCGGCGACGGGTTGCTCGAGACCAGGAACTGGATCAGCTGCTTGCCGATGAACGGTGCCATGTTGGGATGGTTGACCAGGCTGTCGAGCACGCGCTCGAGGGCGCCGGCGGCATTGGTGTCGGCAGCCTTGCTCACACCCGACAACAAGGGGCGTGCGCTGCTGTCGTGGCGGGCCGCCAGCGGCACCATGTCGCCGCCGTAGTACTGGCAGTTGGTGCCCTGCGGCCAGCAGCCCCAGGTCGTGCGCCCGCCCACGGGATAGGTCCAACCCGTCAGTGCGTAGGCGTAGTTGCGCACCATCTCGTTGTCGTAGATCGGCACGCAGTTGCCGCTTTCGAGCGTGCCATCGCCATTGAGCTTGCAGGTGCCGATCGAGAACAGCTGCAGCAGCTCGCGCGCGAAGTTCTCGTTCGGTGCGGCCTTGTCGTTGTTGGCATTGTTCAGGAAGTCGCCCATCACCGGCGACAGCGCCACCTTCTTCAGCACGTTGCGGTAGTTGCCGAAGGCATTGTCGAGCAGCATGTTCTGGTAGTTGCGGTGGCCGTAGGTGCCGCTGATCTCCAACCCGCTGACGACGACGAGTTGCTGCAGCGCGAAGGCCACACGCTGGCGCAACTGATCGGGCTGCGTCATGGCGTTGCGGTAGAAGTCCCAGGACAGGGGCACGGTCGAGAACCAGTCGCGCCAGCAGTCGGTGCCCGCATAGGGCGCGCGGTCGCAGAAGAAGACGGACTGCACGTCGGTGTGCACGCCATCGCCCTTGCCGCTCGTGTAGCGGGACCCGCTGGTACCCAGCTGGCTCTGCACCCAGGCCGCCGCACCCTGGCTGCGGATCTGGTTGATCAGCGCCTCGCTGCCGCCAAACGTGGCCTGGTCGGCCATCCGGACCGCATCGCGTTGCGACATCTGGCCGGTGGCGGGCGGCACTGAGGGCGCCGGTGCAGGCGCCGGCGAGGGGGAAGGCGACGGCGTGGGAGCGGGTGCGGGCGCACTGGTGCTGGCGTAGGCGCAGGCCTTGACGACGCCGAACAGCGGATCGCCCCAGACCGCGTTGGTGCAGGCGATCGATGCAGTGGCGGTCTTGTAGGCATAGGTGCCGTTGGCGCCGTAGCGCACATCACGCGTGCCGCTGAAGCTGCAGGTGCTGCCTTCGGCGGCGCAGGTGACCCAGCTCGTGCTCGGGGCGGGCGCCGGTGCCGGTGCCGGTGCAGGCGCCGGCGCTGGTGAACTCGTGCTCGCGTAAGCGCAGGCCTTGACGACGCCGAACACGGGATCGCCCCAGACCGCGTTGCTGCAGGCGATCGAGCCGGTGGCGGTCTTGTAGGCATAGCTGCCGTTGGCGCCGTAGCGCACGTCGCGCGTGCCGCTGAAGCTGCAGGTGCCACCCTCGCTGGCGCAGTTGACCCAACTCGTGCCTGCTGCAGGCGCTGGCGCGGGCGTTGGCGCCGGCGCCGGCAGATCGGCACTGCTCGAGTAGGCGCAGCTTTTGACGATACCGGGCGCCGGATCGCCCCAACCGCCGTTGCTGCATGCGATCGAGCCGGTCACCGTCTTGTAGGCAAAGGTGTTGTTGGCGCCATAGCGCACGACCCGTGTGCCCGGCACGGTGCAGGTGCCGCCTTCGGCGCTGCAGTTCACCCAGGATTCGACGGCGCTGCGCTGCGCCCGCTGAGACGAGGCCGTGCTGGCGCTGCCAGCCGCGTCAGCGGTGTCGGTGTTTTGGGTGTCGCTGCTGTCGGCGGCGCCGCCGCAGGCGGCCAACATGGCGGCCACCGAAAATCCAAGGGCCAGTGCGGACAGTCGGGCGCCGCGGTCGCTCGATTCGGCTGTGTCCGTTGCGCGGGGAGTGCGCTGCGTGCGGCGCGGGCGCTGTGCGGCAGGCGATTGTTGGTGTTGCATGTCGAGCCGGCTCCTGGGTAGAGCTGCATCGTGCGCAATTCACGCCGGGGCATGTCACGAAACCTTGCGCGCCGCCGCGGCGGCCTTACTGGACGATACCGCTGCGGCGCAACGCCAGCCTTGTCTGCGACCTGTGTGACGCAGTGGCAGGATGCGTACACGCGCGGCGCGCCTTCAGCAGCGTGCGCGTGACTTACGCCCTGTTGCGCCTTTTTGTCGTCAAGGCGCTCGGCAGCGACTCACGGCGAGCTGATCAATCCGCTGGCCGTGCCCAGCGCCAGCAGCGCTACCAGCACGGCCGCGACCAGGCGAAACAGCGGCAAGCGGTGCGGGCCCAGGACGTCGGTCAGCGCCCACCGAAACTGCAGGTGCAGCCGGTGCAGCCATAGCGGCGCATTCGACGCGGGCGAAAGATGGCTGCGCGGTGTCATGAAGTGACTATCGGTGAGACATGGCGCTGCGTCATTCCCTCTGAAGAGGGTGTGCGCCATCTTCACGATCTCACCGGTCGTGCACCCAGCCGCCTTCCATGCGCAGGGCGCCTGAAGCCACGAGCTCCTGGATCAGTTGCTCGCCCCAGGCGGTCTTGCTGGTGGCCGCCGCTGGCTGCAATCGCTGCCACAGGCCCTGGACCAGGGGCACCAACGACCACCACGCGAGCAGGTCCGGCAGCGACTGCCGACGTTGTTCCAGCAGGTGGTACTTGAGCAGGACCTTGGCGCCGTGGCGCGCATGTCGCGCCGGGTTGGCGACGAAACCGGCCAGCCGCGAGCGTGCACGTTGCAATGCGCCGGCGACGTCGGTGAACGGCCCGCCGTGGCCGGGGATGACCAGGCGCGGCGCAAGGCGCTCGATCAGCTCGAGCACGCAGGCCACGTCGTCGAAGCCCTGGCCGCCGTCGAGCTCGGGAAAGACGACGCCGAAGCCGTCCGCCCACAGCGCATCGGCCGAGATCAGCACGCCGTCGTCTGCGTCGAACAGGATCAGTGAATGCGGATCATGTCCGGGCGCAGCCAGGGCCTGCCATGTGCGAGCACCGACCGTGAGCGCGTCGCCCGGGTGCAGCAGCGCATCATGCGTGAAGCGACGCATCTGCTGGCCGGTGGCGCGGTAGGACAGGGCGTCCTCATCCCAGGTAGCGATCGCGTCTGCGTCCCCGGGTGGAATGACGATGCGTGCGCCGAACTCGCGTTGCAGTGCCGCGTTGCCCCCGCAATGGTCGGAGTGAAGGTGCGTGTTGACGATCGCCGTCAGCGCGACGCCGCGTGGCAGGGCCCGCCGCACCAGGGCGATGGTCTGATCGGCATGAAGGCAGTGGCTGCTGTCGACCAGCGTGGCGCCTTCACCGTCGCGGCCATGCAGCACGATGTTGTTGGACGACAGCCAGCCACGCTCGAAGACCGAAACACCGGCGAGGTCCGACACGTGCTGCCGATGCCGTTCGAAGACTCAGGTATCGGCCTCGTTGCGGGCCTGCCAGAGGTCCACCATCATCATCGCCAACCCAATCAGGACCACGGCGATCATCGCCGGCTCCCTGACCTTGATGACGAAGCTGGCCAGGAAGGCGATCATCAAGGCGGCGCCGATCAGTCCGAACAGCAGTTTCATCAGCCAGTCTCCTCAGAAGTCATGCCGCCTGTTGCGCCGTGCGCACCAGCCAGCGTGCCGTGCGCAGCAGGCGGGCGTCGTCGCCGCGGCGGCCGACCAGCTGGACGCCGATCGGCAGGCCATTGTCGCCCTGCAGCAGCGGCAAGCTGAGGCAAGGCAGGCCGAGAAATGTCCACAGCGTGCACATCAGCGGGTCACCGGTGCTGTCCAGCCCGGCAGGGGCCTCACCGAGCGTGGCCGGGGTGACGATGGCGTCGAAGTGCTCGAACACGGTCTCGAAGCTGCCCAGCAGCACGGGCACCCGGGCCAGTGCCTGGCGGTAGGCCACGGCGGTGATCCGCCGGCCGCGCTCGATCTGGCCGCGCAGCGACGCCGACAGCTGGGCGGCGCCGCGTTCGTACTCGAGTTCGAACGACCCGGCCAGGTCGGCTTCCATCACCGTCTTGTGCCAGTCGATGGCGTTGGCGGCGCTGGCCGGCAGCTCGAACGGCGCGATGCGCCCGCCGAGCACCTCGATCAGTTCGCCGAACGCGGCCTGCGCATCGCCGGCCACGCGGTCCCAGAAGGGTGTGGCCACCCAGGCCAGCGTCGGCGGCAACGGTGCCTCGCTGGCGGCCAGGCGAGACAAGGGCGGCGTGCCGCGCAGGCGCGTCATGGCGTCGTTCGGGTCATGTCCGGCCAGCGTCTCGGCCAGCAAGGCCACGTCGTCGAGGCTGCGCCCGAACACGCCCACCGCGTCCAGCGGTGGCGATTGCGTCAGCACGCCTGTGCGCGGGATCAGCCCGGCGCTCGGCTTGAAGCCGTAGATGCCGCAGAACGAGGCCGGCCGGATCACCGAGCCGTTGGTCTGGGTGCCGATGGCCAGCGGCACCATGCCGGCAGCCACCGCCGCGGCCGAGCCGCTGGACGAGCCGCCTGGCGTGTGCGCCGGGTTGTGCGGGTTGCGCGTCTTGCCCGGCGCGTAGGTGGCCAGCTCGGTGGTCACTGTCTTGCCCATCACCAGGCCACCGGCGGCACGCACTCGGTGGACCACGGCCGCGTCGTCGCGGGGGGTGCGGCCGGCGTGCAGCACCGTGCCGTCCTCGGTCGGCAGGTCGGCGGTGTCGATGATGTCCTTGACGCCCACCGGCAGGCCGAACAACAGGCCATCGGGTTGGCCTGCCGCATGCGCCTCATCGGCTGCTGCGGCCTGCGCCAGCAGGTGCGCCGGGTCCAGATGTGCCCAGGCCTGCACCTCGGCATTGACCTGCTCGCAACGCGCCAGCAGCGCGCGCGCGTATTCGCTGGCCGAAAACTCGCCGGCCACCATGCGCGTGCGGGCCTCGTTGGCACTTAGGCTGGCGAGCATTGACAGGTCCGAACTCATGGCTCGATCGACAACATCAGCGGCTGTACAGCAATTCGGGCAGCCAGCTGACCAGGCTCGGGAAGATGTGGATGGCGGCCATGGCCACGAAGACCATCGACACGAAAGGCAGGCAGCCCCTGAAGATGGTCGACAGCAGCACGTGCGGCGGCGCGATTCCCTTCAGGTAGTAGGCCGACATCGCCATCGGTGGCGTCAGGAACGAGGTCTGCAGGTTGAGCGCGACGAGGATGCCGAAGAAGATCGGGTCGACGCCAAAGTGAGGCAACAGCGGCAGGAAGATCGGCACGAAGATGATGATGATCTCGCTCCATTCCAGCGGCCAGCCGAGCAGGAAGATGATCAGCTGCGTGATCAACAGGAAAGTCAGCGGGTTCAGGTCGAGCCCGAGGACGAAGTCCTTGATCACGCCTTCGCCGCCGAGATAGCTGAAGATTGACGAGAACAGCCAGGAGCCGACGAACAGGTAGCAGACCATGGCCGTGGTGCGCGCGGTCAGGTAGACCGCCTCGCGCAACTTGCCCCAGGTCATGGCCCGGTAAGCCACGGCAAGGAGCACCGAGCCCAGCGCGCCGATGGCCGCCGCCTCGCTGGGCGTGGCCAGGCCGAACAGGATCGCACCCAGCACCGACATGATCAGCACGGCCAGCGGCAAAAAGGCCTTGAGCAGCAGCAGTGACACCGCGACGATGCCCATGTTGGCCTGGTCGCGCGGCAGCTTGGGCATCAGGTGCGGCTTGGCGATCGCCATCGCGACCACATAGACCATGTACAGGCCGGCGAGCAGGAAGCCCGGGATCAGCGCCGCGGCGTAGAGCTTGACCACCGAGACGCCGGCCGTGGCGCCATAGACGATCAGCATGATCGACGGTGGGATCAGGATGCCCAGCGTGCCGCCGGCGCAGATGACGCCGGCCGAGATCTTCTGGTCGTAGTTGGCCTTGAGCATGGCCGGGAAGGCCAGCAGCCCCATCAGCGTGACCACCGCGCCGACGATGCCGGTGGCGGTGGCGAACAGCGCGCAGGTCACGAGCGCAGCGATCGCCATCGCGCCCGGCACGCGGCGGAAAGCCACCTGCAGGCTGAGGAACAGCTTGTCGAGGATGTTCGAGCGCTCGATCATGTAGCCCATGAACAGGAACAGCGGGATCGCGACCAGGATGTCGCTGTTCATGACGCTGAACGTGTTCTGCGTGAACAGGTAGAACACGCGGTTGTCGAAGAACGACTGGTCGGGCGTGAAGTAGGCGTAGAAGCCGAAGGCCACCCCCATCGCCATCAGCGTGAAGGCGATCGGAAACCCCAGCATGATGATGAAGATGAACAGGCCCAGCATCAGCAGGGCCAGCTGTGGGTTGCTCATTGATGGATCCCCTTGGCCTGTTCGCTGGTGTGCAACTGCATGAGTTGCGCCTCGAGTTCATCGACATCGTGCAGACGAGCCGGCCATTGGCCTTCCTTCAGGCACAGCAGGCAGCGCAGCACTTCGGCGATGCCTTGCAGTGTGAGCAGCACGCCGGCGGCGGGGATCAACATTTTGAGCGGCCAGATCGGCACGCCGACCGGGCTGTTGACACTCACTTCCTTGATGGCGAACGATTCGATGCCGTAGCCCCAGCCGGCAATCACCAGCGCCAGCACACCGGGAAAGAAGAACAGGACGTACAGCACCAGCTCGAGCGTGGCCTGGGTGCGCACCGACCAGCGGCGGTAGAAGATGTCGGCTCGCACATGGCCGCCGCGCGACAGCGTGTAGGCCCCGCACATGATGAACATGGCGCCGTACAGGATGTAGCTGAGGTCGAAGGCCCAGCTCGTCGGGTCACGCAGCACGTAGCGCACGAAGACCTCGTAGCTCACGCCCAGCGTCAGGATGACGATGCACCAGGCAAAGGCATGGCCCACCGACTTGTTCAATAGATCGATCGTCTTGATCACACTGCGAATCACGTCGGCTCCTCGTCAAAAGAAAGGGAGGCCTGAGGGCCTCCCTTGACTATGCGCCCGCCCGGCTCAGGACATGCCCGGAATCTTGCCGTGGATGTGCTCGTAGCCGACGAGGTAGTCGGCTTCGTTGAGGAACATGTACTTGGCGACGCGCTTGGACCAAGCCTTCTGGCTTTCGACGACCTTCTTGAAGAAAGGGTCCTCGTCGGACAGCTTCTTGGTGATCACGTCCCAGGCCTTGATCTGGGAGTCGAACACCGACTTCGGCGTGCGGTAGACGTTGACCTTGTCCTTGCTGACCAGCTCCTCGAGGTCGCGAGAGTAGTTGTCCATGGCCGTCCACCAGTTCGACGACGAGGCGGCTTCGGCCGCGTAGCGCAGGATGGCCTGCAGGTCCTTCGGCAACGAGTCGTGTTTCTTCTTGTTGAAGACGATCTCGAAGAACTCCATCGCCTGGTGGAAGCTGCCCATCATGTAGTTCTTGGCCACGTCCTGGGCGCCGAAGCGGCGGTCGGAGGTCGGGTTGTTGAACTCGAAGGCTTCGATCACGCCGCGGTCCATCGCCGGCACGATCTCGCCGCCGGGCAGCTGCGTAACCTTCAACCCCATTTCCTGCATCAGGTCGGCGGCCAGGCCGACGGTGCGGTACTTCAAGCCCTTCAGGTCGTCGGCGCTCGTGATTTGCTTCTTGAACCAGCCCAGCGGCTGGGTGGGCATCGGCATCGCGAAGTAGCCGACGACGTCGAGGTTGAGCTTCTTCAGCAGCTCCTGGTACATCTCCAGGCCGCCGCCGCGGTAGATCCAGGCCAGCGTTTGCGGTGCGTCGCAGCCGTTGATCGGGCCGGAGCCGAACAGCGACGCGACCTTGCTCTTGCCGTACCAGTACACAGGCACGCTGTGGGCGCCGTCGAGCACGCCCTTGTTGGTGGCGTCCATGACCTCGAACGGCTTGACGACGGCGCCGCCGACCAGATAGTCGATGCGCAGCCGGCCACCGGACATCTCGTTGACGCGCTTGACGTACTCCTCGGCCATCTCGTTGAAGATGTCCTTGGCGCCCCAGGCGCCCTGCATCTTCAGCACGATGGGCGATTGGGCCACCGAGATCATCGGCACGGTCAGTGCGGCGGCCCCTGCAGCGCCCGATGCGGCAGCGCTGAGAAACCGCCGGCGCGCCGGTCGGGTGGTGTCGGGAGGGCTTGCTACGGTCGGTGTCGTGGTCATGGTTGTGTCCTCGGTCATATGTGCAGGTCAAGGTTTCGCCGTGGCGTGAGCCAGGCAATATCGAGTAGGACAATATGTGACGGCAGCCGCGATCTTGGAACCGGGTCTAACCCGTGTGCATTTGCTTGAATGCCTGCGCGCCGTTCAGGTGCAGTTCCGCCACACACATGTGAAAGGACAGTAGCGACGCGATCAGCAGCCTTGCGGCAACTGGTAGCGTGTGCTCGGGCCCTTGCCGGTTTGCACCAGCAGGCCGCGTTCCGCGAGCAGGCCCAGGTGCGGGTATTGACGACGCCTTGCAGGCCCAGCCCGCTGACCTTTGCATAGCCGCTCTTCCGGTTCCGCCCATCGCCGGCGAGTTGTCCATCGTAGGTGGGTTGAAAGGCAGAATATGCAAACGCAGACGAAAACTGGCCGACGAGTTTCCACAGTGCCGCACCGATGCGACCGCTAACGCCTCCGCAATTGAAGCATGTCGCCGGTGGCCCACGGTTCCCCGGTTTTGGCGCCCGGTAAGAAGTAGTGCAGAAGCAAGGGCAGGGGATTCGTTCTCTGCCCTTGTCAGCAGAGGATTGCTATAGGCCGATTGAGAATTGGCACGCGAGTCAACCAAAGAAGCCAAGCCGAGTGTGACTGAACTGTTCCGGCGCCAAGCGGTTGACTATCAGCGCGAGCGCTTTCACGGCACCATCATCCTGACGCGGCATTGGTCGTTCGCTGTTCTGTCGACCGTGCTGGTCTGCTTGACCGTCGCGATACCATCTTCGCCGCTACCGCAGGATTCGCCGCAGAAGCGGTGGCCCGTGCTTCTGGGCCGGATAAAGGCCGATACGGCTGGTCGCGCCGCTGTCGGGGTCGTAAGCGCAGAGCCCGTACGCGATGGCCAAGCCGCACAGGCCGGCGATCTGTTGTTTGTGGTGTCGGGCGAACGCGCGAGTGCCCTGGGGTCAACCGAAGGTGCTGTGGCGCAGACGCTGCGCAATCGCCAGGTGGGCCCGAACGTGGGCTGCGGGCTCGATGCGGGACGCGTGCACGGCGCGCGGCGCTTTCGCGCTTGCCAGTCGGGTGCGAGCCTGCGAAGAGCGCCGCCAGTGGCAGTTGCAAAGCGACAAGGTTCAGCTCGTTCGCGCTGTTGCCAGCGGTGTCCCGAGTTCGTCGCCTCAGGTGCAGTCTCCGAAGTCGAGGCCAAGGAGAAGGGCGCCGAATTGATGGACCACCAAACCCGGTTGAGCGCCATTTCGCAGCGCGCTCGCCCGCGTCCTGATCGATGGCCAATGCCGCGGCGGAGTTGCGCGTCGCCGAGCAGAGCGTTTGCCGCGGCGTCGCGCGTTGGTGGCGCTGGTCCAGCAGCAGGCCGAGAATGAGGCCAGCAGAGAGGTGCAGGTTCGAGCACACATGTCGGGCCACCTGGCTTCCGTCCTGGCGGTGGTCGGCCAGGTTGTAGAGCGCGGCCAGCCTTTGGCCACGCTGGTGTCTCAGGGAACTTCATTGGAGGCTGAGCTGTACGCCCCTGCCAAGGCGGTTGGTTTTGTGCGCCCGGGCATGACGGTATGGCTGCGGTACGAAGCCTTTCCGTATCAGAAGTTGCCAGTCCCTGCCGCGTGAACGATGTCTCCCGCAGTGCCAGCCTGCGTAGCTCCCGTTGGCCGGTGCAAGCGCGTCGGAGCGCGCCGGCGATTTGGTCTATCGCATCAATGTCACCTTGGACGCTCAAACCATTTCCACGGCCGATGGCCCTCAAGCGCTGCGGCCCGGCATGCAAGTTCAGGCCAGCTTGGTGGCGGAGCGGCGGACCCTCCTGGAGTGGATTCTCGAACCTCTGTCTGGATTGAAGGGCGCGGCTGTGACCGAGCCGGCGCTGCTGGCGTCGGCCCGGTTGGGCCTGGGCAGGCATTTGCCTACGATCCTGCAGAAGGTGGCGCCGAGGTGATGGCCAGCGTGGCACGCTGATTTGATACCTCGGGCTCGACCGACACGCGCGCGCTGCTCGCATCGACCACCTCGCGCATAGTCGATCGCTCGAATTCCTTGATCGCTGCCCGGAGATGAGGCTCAGGTTGTTGTAGGTCGCCATACACAACCGTTGCGGCCGTCGCCGATCCTCTCGTAGAGGTTGAGCGCCCGGTGCATGTGCTCCAGCGACCGGCGGGGCTTCGCCGGCGCGACGCCAGTCACTCGCCCCAAGCTTGCTCCAGCATCGCGGCCACGTCGGGCGACACATCGTGCTGCGCGCGCAGCTTTTGCGCACTGTCGAGCACGGTGCGCGACTGCGGATCGTTGCGAAGCGCGTCTGCAACCAGGCCAAGCGGACCAAGCCGTTGTCGTGTACTCGGTGGTGACTTCGCCGCTGGTGGTGGTTTTGTCGTCGACCGGGCCGGCGCGGCGCAGGAAGTCAGCGCTTTCCTCGTAGCAGGCAAATGCGCGATCGGCATCGCGCGGTTCGTGGAACTTGCCGAGCGCGCCGTACACGATGCCGAGCATCAGCGGATCGTCTTGCGCCGAGGCGATGCGCAATGCCTGCTCATATTCCTGGCTCTCAGCTTCGGCTTCGTTACGCGCCCGCCACAAGGCCGCCAGCGCAAGACAAAGGTCGAAGCGCTGCCTTACTGTCACCCGCGGGGCCATCGTGTTCGACGAGCCGGCGATCGCTACATTCCTCGGTTCTCGACTGCGGCGACGAGTGCGCACAGTCCGTCGGTCTCCGGGTCGATGGCGAGCGCGGCGTGATTTCGCCTCAGCAGTTGCAGGAACTCGCCAGCGTCCTGCGCGGCGGCGTAGTGCCAAAGTGCTGACGGCATGTCGCCGCCGACACTGGCACTTTCGGCTTGATGTCGATGCCAGGCCGCGTGCTGTGCGTCGCTGTCGAACTCGGCCGGCGGGGCCAGCTCATGCTCGACGAACCGCCGCGCGGCGGTGGCTGCGGGCCTTGCGGTGGGCGCGACAGTGCCTGCGCCAACAGCCGTTCGCCCTTGTCGAGGTAGCGATAGAAGGTGCTGGGCCCGACCGACCACAGGCCGCACAAAACGTCGGCCGCGGCTTCGTCGGCGCGCGCGTGATAGCGGTCGCGAAACGGCGGCACAGGCTCGAAACCGTAGTGGCACATCACAGCCAGCAGCGGCCTCCAGCTGGTGCGGTCGAGCCAGGCGTCGCGTTCGATACCCGCCAGCGTCGGCGCCCGATCCGGCCGCAGTTGGGTCAGGCCCCAGCGCAACAGCAGCGTCGTGGCTGAACCGAGCGCGCGCTCGGCCGGTAAGGCATCGCCAGCGGTGCCCAACACGGCTTTCAGCCAGTGGCGCGATGCGCGACCGGCCAGTCGCGGATGCTGCGCCAGCACCTCGTTGAGGCGGCCCGCCTTGTGCGCCGCCAAGGCGAGGCTGGCCAGATCGGTCAGGCTGTCAGGCGTCTCGAGTACAAAGCTGGCATCGGCATCGAACTGTTGCGCCGCGTGGATCGCCTTGGCGATCTCGGGGCGCTGCGCGGGCAGCGCGGCGATCAGCGCCTTGGCCAACTTGTCCACGGCGTCGGCGATCGCCGCCAGGCGATGCAACGCCACCATGCCGCCCACCGTGGGATGCGGCCGCGCGAGTGCGCTCAACTCGTCGCGATTGCCCTCGCAGAGTGCGCGGGCCAGCGCTTCGGCGCTCAGCGCGCGTTCTTTCTGCGCTTTGCTGAAAACGTCCGGGTAAGAGCGGCCGGCGGTGAAGAAGTTGTAGTTGCTGTAGCCGGTGGCGTACTCGGCGTGCGGTGCGATCGTGTGCAGCAACTCGGTGGAGAAGTTGAAGCAGTTGTTGAAGTGCACGACCGCGATTTTGTCGGCCAGCTGCTTGCCGCCGGCGCGCCGCCGCGCTTCTTCCAACGCCCAGCCCAGGCCCCAGCTCGACATCGGGATCTCCGTCCCAGGCGTGCGGCCATCGGGCAACAGTGTCTCGTTCATCGGCAACGGCGGGCTGTCGCCCTTGCGGTCCCAGATGGCCGCGCCGCCTTCGTCGTCGGGGCGCTGCACCCAGTACACGCGCTCGCCGTTGACCTTGGGCAGCTGGGTCTGTGCCAGCTTGGCGGTGTCGATCTCCGGCAGGTAACCGGCGCCGTGGCCCTCCATCGAGAGCACGATTGCGCTGCCGGGGTGCTGCCGCATCGCGTGGGCAAGCAGGCCGGCCAGCGAGCGCGGGGACGACATGCGCTGCTTCCACATCGACGTGAAGCAAGCACTTCCGCCGGCGGGAATGTCGATGCGCCACGAGTCGTCGTCGACACGATCGACCAGCGCGCAGACGTTGACCCCCGCGGCCGCCACTTCGATCAGCGCAAGCACCAGCGGGTGCTGTTTGACGTTGTCGGTTAGGTCATCCGGGTAGCGGCTCAGGGTATCGTCACTGCCGAAGGGCGCGAAGACCACCAGGGTGATGTGGCGCGGCTCGCAGCCGTCCGAGGTGAGCAGGACGCGTGCGTCGGTATTCATGCTGGGCTCCTTGTTGACGATCGGCGACGGGCGACTGTGCTCCCGCGAACCCTAACAGGACATCCCAAGCTTGTTGGCCTGTGACACGCAGACTGCGACGATGATCGGTCGATGACAAGGATTGCCAGAAGCAACTTGCGCGCCCGTCGTGACGGCTGGCTGAGCGGGCCACTGCTGGATGCGGCGCTTGACGCGGCGCTGACGGCGCACCGTGTCGGCACGTTGGCCCCCTTGTGCCGGCAGCGCCCTCGTCTGGCGCACGGGTTGTTGCGGCGCTTCGCCGCGCCATCGCTGTGGTTCCTGCGCTCGCCGGAGGCCACCGAACTCGCCTGGGCGGTGGCCACCCTGGTCGGTTGGCTGATGGGCCAGGCCCGTCCGGACGGCCTTGACGCAGCGCAGCCGATTCCGCGCCACGCCTGGCTCGGCTCGGCGGCGTGGCGCCCTTTGCTCGCGGTCATGGCGCACAACGGCTTTGCCGCGGTGCCCGCGTTTGCCGAACGCTACCGGGCCCGCGAGGGCGAACCGGCGTTCGAGCACCTGTGCGGTCTGTGGGACGTGGCGCCGAGCAGCTTCTACCGCTACGTCGAGCGCGGCCGAGAGCAGTTGATCGCCGTTGCGCTGCAGTTGCCGGCCGAAACCGCGCTGCCCGTGTTGTGCGAGCACTTTCAGCGGGCCGTATACCGCCGCGAGGCCGCCGACGAAACACAGGCACAGCAGGCGTTGCTGCAGGCGGCAATGGCCGCCGCGCTCGAACGCCGCGCCTACGATGCCGCGCTCTGGTACGCCGCCCGCACCGGCAACGCAGAGGCCATGAGCCTGGTGATCGAGCGCGGCTGCAACGAGCTGGCGGCGAGCGCATTGGCCGATGCGTTATTAAAGCGCTTCGACCCGGGCGCTGCGTCCGATGCCGCACTGGTTCGGCTCAGGCTGGCTCATGTCGCCTTGGCGCGCGTTCGCGGCCAGACCGAGCAGGAACAGCAACACCTGGACGAGGCGCTGCGCATCGCCTCGCGCAGCGGGGACGCGGTGCTCCTTGGAGACGTCTACGGCGCGCAAGGGCGTCATGTAGAGCCGCGCGACGTGGACCGCGCGATTGCCGACTACAGCACCAGCATCCAACACTACGAGCCGGTGGCACTCGACGATAGCGGCGGTACCGAAAGGACCCGCGGCGCACGTGTGGGCCTGCTCACGTCTTTGGTGAGACTGGCCTACTTGTATTTGCGGCGCGGCGACCCACGCTGCAAGGCCTTGCTGGAGCGTGCAAACGACGTGCGCGCGTCGTGTGACGCGCCGCTGGACTTGCAGGCGATGATCGAGAGCGCTTGGGGAGAACAACGCCAGCGTGAGCGCGACACCTCGGCCGCCATCGAGGCCCGCCTACGTGCCCTGTTGCTGTACGAAAGATCGGGCAACCGGCAGCAAATGCTGCGAGTGCAGGCCTCGGTCGTTGCGCTGTACGGCGAGGCCAAGGACGTGCCGAAGGCGCTGGAGTATGCGCATCAGGTATTCGCGTTCGCCGACGGTGGTGGGGTTGTCGAGCCGCAGTGCCTGTCCGCCACGCATCTCAATCTGGGCATCGCCTACTTTTGGCACGATAGCTTCGACGAGGCCCTCCATCACTACCAACAAGCGCTGGCGATCGCCACCCAGGCGTCGTTGAAGACACTGATGGGCCGCGCGCACTTCAACCTGGCCGAGCTCTTCTACAAGCGCTTCCAGTTGCATGGGCAAGCGCAGGACGAGCAGCACGGCGACACCCACGTCGGCCTGGCCAAGGCGATCTGGGCGCTGGGCGGCGACAAGGCGGCCGGCGAAGCGACCAGCAATCTGAAGCGAACGATGCTCGGCGAGCAGGACCAACTGATCTACGAGCGCATGCTGCCAGGCGAGCTGGCGGCGCATTTCGACGAGATGAGCGAGATCCAGACCCAGCGCTTGCGCCTCGGCGTGCCGAGCGGCGATGCCGACGAGCAGATCCGCGCCCACCTGCGCATTGCCCAGGCCTACACGCGCATCGCCGTCAAGGAGCGTGAGGCCGCCGTGGCGCTGATGCACAAGCTCGGACGCGGCGAGCGATATGACGCCGAACTGCGCGCGCTCAAGACCACGTTCGAGCAGGCGCTGACGCAGGAGAGCGTGATCGCGGCGCGCTGGCAAGGCCTTGCAGGCTGCCCGATTGCCGTGGGCCAGGTCGAGGCCGTGGTCCGTCAGGGCCTGCAGGAGGGCGGGCTGACCAAGAGCAGCTACGCCAGCCTGTGCAGCGTCAGCCCGGCGACGGCCTCCAAACACCTGGCGGCGCTGGCGCAGCTGGGGCTGGTGCAGCAGGTGAGCCGGGGCCCAGCCACCCGCTACCTGATCGTTCAGGCGGCGTAGGGCCCGGCGCCGCGGTCGCCGCCGGTCAGCGGCGATCGATCGTCTACGGATCGTCTGACGCAACCCGTCGGCCGCTGCCAGGACGGCGTCGCAATGGGAAGCGCCGAGCGCTGCAATGACCTCACCAACCCGGAACCCTTTTCCGGGAGCTTTGATGAGGAACCGACACCATGTCCGCATTGCATGTCCAACACCAGGGCGCTGCCGAGATCGATTTCCAGGAGACCTGCCCGAGCTTCAAGTGGGCTCCTTTACCCTGCAGCCCCTTCGACGCGGTCATCCGCCTCACGGCGGCACCCAACGAGGCGCCGCGCATTGAGCCCGCGGCGGTATCGACACCCTGGCAACGGGCCTACCGCGACCCGACCACGGCCGCCTGGCTTGAGAATGACGACGACGACGGCCGCCTAGCCGCAGAGCCGTTCGATGACGCCGACCGGCAGCAGTGGGCGCTGGTTCGCCTGGTCTGCGGTGCCGCGCTGGCCCTGTCTGCATTGGCCCTGGCCAGTCACCTGCTGGGCTAGCTCTCAATTGCTGTTCGCGTCGCCCCGTTCGCCCTCGGCTTGCCGAGGGTTTCGACAAGCGCAACCCGAACGGAAGCGGGTTGAGGTGAACAGCATGAGATCGGGCCTGCCGCCCATCAGGCGGCGCGGGCCTGCGCGCCGTCGCGCCAACGCGCGGTCAGGCTGGCCCACTTGGCGCGCGCGGCCACCAGGTGGCGCTCCTTCACATGGCCGTAGCCGCGGATCTCTTCGGGGATGCGCGCGATCTGCACGGCCAGTGGCAGCTTGTCGGTGCTGAGCGTGGCCAGCAACTCGTCGATCGAGGCGCGGTATTCGCCGATCAGCGCACGCTCTATCTGGCGCTCGGCACTGCGGCCGAACGGGTCAAGCGCGCTGCCGCGCAGGGCCTTCATCCTGGTCAGCCACTTGAAGGCGACGCGCATCCAGGGGCCAAAGGGCTGTTTGATCAGCTCGCCCCGGGCATTGCGCTTGGCGATCATCGGCGGTGCAAGGTGGTGCACGATCTTCACGTTGCCGTCGAACATGTCGGCGATCTTCTTCGTGAAGCCGATGTCGGTGTGCAGCCGGGCGACTTCGTATTCGTCCTTGTAGGCCATCAGCTTGAACAGGTAGCGGGCCACGGCCTCGCTGAGTGGGGTGGTGCTGCCGAGCTTCGACTCAGCGCTCCGCACCTTCTCGACAAACGCCTTGTAGTCGGCGGCATAGGCGGCGTTCTGGTACCCGGTGAGGAAGTCGACGCGCTTGGCGATCATGTCATCGAGCGACGGCTTCTTGATGAACTCGATCACCTGCGCCGTCTTGAACAGGGCCTGCACCGAGGCCAGATCGTGCGCGCAGCGCCGGCCCCACTCGAAGGCAGCCTTGTTGTTGTCGACCTGCACGCCATTCAATTCCATGGCCCGCATCAGCGAGGCCTGCGACAGCGGCACGCGGCCCTGCTGCCAAGCGTAGCCGAGCAGCAGCGGGTTGGTGTAGATGGCGTCGCCGACCAGCGCCACGGCGGCCTGCTCGGCATCGAAGGCGCCGACCAGCGCCTCGCCGACGCTTTGCTTGATGGCGCTCTCGCACTGCGAGGCCGGAAACTGCCAGTCGGCGTCGTGCACAAAAGCCGCGGTCGGCGTGGCGTGGGTGTTCAGCGCCACGTAGGTGCGGCCGGCCTGCATCGCCGAGAGCGTGTAGCGGCTGGCGCCGACGATCGAGTCGCAGGCGATGATCAGATCGGCCTTGGCGGTATCGACCTTTGTGGTGAAGATCGCATCGGGCCGGTTGGCGATCTGGATGTGGCTCCAGGTGGCGCCGCCTTTTTGCGCCAGGCCGCCGGCGTCCTGGGTGACGATGCCTTTGCCTTCCAGGTGCGCGGCCATGCCGAGCAACTGGCCGATGGTGATGACGCCGGTGCCGCCGACGCCGCCGACGACGATGCCCCAGGCCTGTTCGGCCACCGGCAGCACCGGATCCGGCAGCGGCCGCAGGCCCTCTGCGGACACGGTCGCCTGCGACCGTGTTTTCTTCTTCAAACTTCCGCCCTCGACCGTGACGAAGCTCGGGCAGAAGCCTTTGACGCACGAGTAGTCGAGGTTGCAGCTGTTCTGGTTGATGCGGCGCTTGCGGCCGAACTCGGTCTCGACCGGTTCGACCGACAGGCAGTTGCTCTGCTCGCCGCAGTCGCCGCAGCCTTCGCAGACCAGTTCATTGATGACGACGCGCTTGTCGGGAATGGCCATCGTGCCGCGCTTCCTGCGCCGGCGCTTCTCGGTGGCGCAGGTCTGGTCGTAGAGGATGACCGTGGTGCCTTCGATGTCGCGAAACTGGCGCTGGATCGAATCGAGCTCGTCGCGGTGGTGCACCGTCACGCCGCCGGCCAAGGTCACGCCACTGTACTTTTCCGGCTGGTCGGTGACGATGACGAGCTTCTTCACGCCTTCGCTGACCAGCGAGTTCATGATCTGCAGCACCGAGTGGCCTTCGGCACGCTCGCCGACGCGCTGGCCGCCGGTCATCGCCACGGCGTCGTTGTAGAGCACCTTGTAGGTGATGTTCACGCCCGAGGCGATGGACTGTCGGATGGCCAGGATGCCGCTGTGAAAGTAGGTGCCATCGCCGAGGTTGGCGAAGATGTGCTTTTCCTTCGTGAACGGCTGTTGGCCGACCCATGACACGCCCTCGCCGCCCATCTGCGAGAACGTGGTGGTGGCTCGATCCATCCACACCGCCATGTAGTGGCAGCCGATGCCAGCCACCGCGCGCGAGCCCTCGGGCACGCGCGTGCTGGTGTTGTGCGGGCAGCCGGAGCAGAACCACGGTGCGCGCTCGGCGCCGCCGGAGGGCATCTCGGCGAGGGCTTTTTCGCGCGCTTCGATGACCGCGATGCGCCGGTCCATGCGCGCGGCGACGTCGCTGCCGGCCGGCGCCAGGCCGAGTTTGATCAGACGCTTGGCAATCGCCTTGGCGATGATGGCCGGCGAAAGATCCGCCTTGGCGCGCAACAGCCACATGTCGCTGGGGTTGGAGCGGCTCCACTCGCCGCCGCTGTGGTCGCCATCGGGCTGGTCGAACTTGCCGAGCACGTTCGGCCGCACATCGGGCCGCCAGTTGTAGAGCTCTTCCTTGATCTGGTACTCGATGACCTGGCGCTTCTCTTCGACGACCAGGATTTCCTGCAGCCCGAGCGCGAAGTCGCGCGTGATCGTCGCGTCGAGCGGCCAGACGACGTTGACCTTGTGCAGGCGGATGCCGACGGCGCGGCAGGCGGCGTCATCGAGGCCGAGGTCGGCCAGTGCCTGGCGCGTGTCGTTGTAGGCCTTGCCGCTGGCGATGATGCCGAACTTGTCCTGCGGACCGCTGATGACGTTGTGGTTGAGCTTGTTGGCGCGCACATAGGCCAGCGCCGCATACCACTTGTATTCCATCAGCCGCGCTTCCTGCTCCAGCGGCGCGTCGGGCCAGCGGATGTGCAGGCCGCCGGGCGGCATCTCGAAATCGGTCGGCACGACGATCTTGACGCGGCCCGGATCGACCACCACCGAAGACGACGACTCGACCACCTCCTGGATCGTCTTCATGCCGGTCCACAGGCCCGCATAGCGGCTCATCGCAAAGGCATGCAGGCCCATGTCGAGAATGCCCTGCACGTCCGACGGGAAGAACGTCGGCAGGCCGGCGGCCTTGAACACATGGTCGCTCTGGTGCGGCGCCGTGCTGCTCTTGGCCACATGGTCGTCGGCGGCAATCGCGATCACGCCGCCATGCCTGGACGTGCCCGCCATGTTGGCGTGTTTGAAGACGTCGATACTGCGGTCGACGCCGGGGCCCTTGCCGTACCAGATGCCGAAGACGCCGTCGTAGTTGTTCTTCTCCGGGTAGAGATCGAGCTGCTGCGTGCCCCAGACCGCTGTTGCGCCAAGCTCCTCGTTGACGCCCGGCTGGAAGACCACGTGGTTGGCGGCGAGGTGCTTCTTGGCCGCCCACAGCGCCTGGTCGTAGCCGCCGAGCGGCGAGCCGCGGTAGCCGCTGACGAAGCCGGCGGTGTTCAGACCCGCAGCGACGTCGCGTGTGCGTTGCAGCATCGGCAAACGCACCAGGGCCTGCACGCCGCTCATGAAGGCGCGGCCGTGATCCAGGGTGTACTTGTCGTCGAGCGTGACCTGCTCGAGGGCCTTGCGGATGGACTCCGGCAGCGGTGCGTTCATGCGGGCAACTCCTGGCACGACCAATGATCGCGGGAGTTTAGGAGGCCGGGCGCGACAGGTGTTTTCTT
This sequence comes from uncultured beta proteobacterium, assembly GCA_963706685.1. Classification (GTDB taxonomy): domain Bacteria; phylum Pseudomonadota; class Gammaproteobacteria; order Burkholderiales; family Burkholderiaceae_C; genus CADEEN01. The sequence continues at coordinate 256,117 of CAVPMY010000004.1, read as the reverse complement.
TGTTTGCTTGTCCCCATCGTTTTCGGGCAAGATCATTGCTCGATACAGACCACTGTCGCCACAATGCCGCTTAGAAGCGCCAAATCCGGGAAGACCCGCGCCGTCACTGCAATGCAGCCGGAGCCCGAACCGCCCCACCCGGAGAGCCTGGACCGCTATGACGTGGCGATCCTCGCGGCGCTGCAGGCCGACGCCCGCCTGTCCAACGCCGATCTGGCGGCGCGCATCGGGCTGTCGGCCGCGCCGACCTGGCGTCGCGTCAGGTGGCTCGAGCAAAACGGCTACATCACCGGCTACCGCGCCGAGCTCGACCGGCGGCGCATCGGGCTGGGCGTGTTCGCCTTCGTTCGTGTCGATGCCGAACGCAACGCCGGCGGCGCAGCCAAGGTTCTCGAAGACGCGATCCGACGCCTGCCCGAAGTCACCGCCTGCCACTACATCAGCGGCGCCGGCACCTTCGAGTTGCAGGTCATGGCCACCGACCTCGATGCCTTCTCGCGCTTTGCCACCGAGACGCTGCTCAACCTGCCGAATGTGAAAGACATCCACACCAGTTTTTCGCTGGGTGAGGTCAAGGCCGGCGCGGCGCTGCCGCTGACTCACCTGCAGCAGTCCCAGGCGCCCAGCGGTCGCCGCCGCGCCGCGCGTTCGAGCGCGGAACCTGGCCTGTCGAAATGACCGAAGCTGCCTTTTCAGAGCAGCGCAGCGCGTGGCAGCGCCTGGGCGACGCCTTGCTGACGAGCGACACGACGCAGCGCATCCGCTTGCAGCAGGCCTGTCTGGGCATGCTGCTGATGGCCGTCTCGGCGGCCATCTTCATTTACGCCGCCGATGTGGCAGGCACGCCGCCAAGCTACGTCGTGACTTGGTCCCTGGTCTCGCTGGGCGGCCTGGTGGCCATGTTCGTGGCCATCCGCAGTGGCTGGTCGCAGCGCTTGGCCGATCCGTCGCTGACCTTGCCACAGATGGTGTTCGCGATCACCGCGGGAGCGGCCGCCTACGCCATGGCCGGGCCGCTGCGCGGCGCGACCTTTCCGGTGTTGATGGTGATTCTCATGTTCGGCATGTTCCAGCTGCGGCCGCGTCTGGTGAGCGGCGTCATTGCGTATGGGCTGGCGGTGTTCGGCGCCGTCATGGGCTGGCAGGCCGTGCACGAGCCGCGGGTGTTTGCGCCGGCCGTCGAGCTGGGCCACTTCCTGATGCTGGCGGCCATGTTGCCGGCGGTCTCGCTGTTGGCGGCCAGGCTGGCGCGGCTGCGCGAGCGCAGCCGGCGCCAGCGCCGTGAGATCGCGCAAGCGCTGGCGCGCATCCAGGAGCTGGCCACGCGCGACGAGCTGACCGGCCTGGTCAACCGCCGGCACATGAGCAACCTGCTCGAACGCGAACGCCAGCGCGGCGTGCGCTCGGGCCGCGGCTTCTCGCTGGCGATGGTCGATATCGACCACTTCAAGGCCGTCAACGACCACTACGGCCATCCGGTCGGCGACGACGTGCTGCGCACCTTCTCCCAGCAGGCGCCGCAAGCGCTGCGCGCCACCGACATCGTTTCGCGCTGGGGTGGCGAGGAGTTCGTGCTGCTGTTGCCCGAAGCCGCGCTGTCCGCGGCGCGCATCGGCGTCGAGCGCTTGCGCGGGCGGGTCGCCGCCACGCCGATGGCTCACCTCTCGGGCGTGCCGATCCGCATCACGGTGTCGGTCGGCCTGACCGAACACATCGCCGGCGAAACAGTGACGCAAACCCTGGAGCGCGCCGACCGCGCGCTGTACGAGGCCAAGGCTCAGGGTCGCAACCGGACGGTGGTGGGGTGACGACCACCCCCGAAGCGGCTTCGCCGCTCGCCCGCGCGTGCGCAGGCGTCATGTGCGGTGCCTTTCGCGTAGCCAATTGAGCCTGCTCGCGCCGCGCTACGCTGCACTCCGTTCACGCTGACCTGCAGGAGACCCCATGCCCAGCCTGGCGACGTTCAATGTCAACAACCTGTTCTTGCGCTACCGCTTTGGCGACACCTACCCCGGCGACATGTCCAAGAAGTCCAAGAGCGAGGCGGCCGAAGCCATGGGCTGGGGCTTCCTGCCGCAGATTGCCGATGGCAAATTCTCGTCGAAGGCCTACGTCTTCTGGGACGACGAGCGCCGCAAGGCCACGGCCGACGCCTTGAAGGGCGGTGACGGCAAGTTGCCCGACATCTTGTGCCTGCAGGAGGTCGAGAGCATGGCCGCGCTGCGCAAGTTCAATGACGACCACCTGGGCGGCCACTACAAGAACTTCATGCTCGTCGATGGCCTGGACATGCGCCAGATCGATGTTGCCGTAGCGTCGATCTGGCCGATCATCGACGTGCGCAGCCACATCGACCTGCGCTCAGGCGACGGCAAGCTCGTCTTCAGCCGCGATTGCCTCGAGGTCACGATCGCCATTGCCCGCGACGCGCCGCTGACGCTGTTCGTCAACCACTTCAAGTCGAAGTTCGCGCAGGGCAGGACGAAGGCGGCCAAGGACGCCGCGACGGTGCGTGCCCATGACCAGCGGCGGCGTCAGGCCGAGACCGTTGCCCGGCTGGTCAGGCAGCGCATGAGCGGACGCACGAGAACCGCGCTCTACGCCGTCATCGGCGATTTCAACGACACGCCGAGCAGCCCCTCGGTGACGCCGCTGACCCGGCACTCGCAGTTGACGGATGTCGTCGCCGCGCACTTGCCGCCGCTGGAGCGCTACACCTACTTCTGGCGTGGCCGCAACCGCGTCTCGCAGATCGACCACATCCTGGCGTCGCAAGCCTTGACCAAGCGCATCGCCGCCCGCGTCAAGAGCAACAAGAAGCGAGCGCCCCACATCGAGCGCGCCGGACTCGGCTTCGTGCTCGGCACGGGCGCCAACGCGCAAGTGATTCGCGATCCGCGGTTCACGTTCTTCGAACCCGATGCGAAGTTCGACAAGGATGCCGACGGCGCTGCGCCAGCGCCAGAAAAAGTGCCCTTTGGCTTCAAGCGCCTGCCCAGCGTGCAGGCCGACCCCAAGGCGCCGATTTCCGATCACGCGCCGGTGAAGGTCTGGTTCTGAGACTCACTTCGGCCACAGCACCCACATCTTCAGCGGCTGCTTCATGCGCCCGGCCTGCGCCTCGGCGCGCTCGCCCCAGCCCCAGAAGTAATCGGCACGCACGGCGCCGGTGATGGCGCTGCCGGTGTCTTGCGCAACGACGAGGCGCTGCAACGGCGTGGATGCCAGCGGTTCGGTGGAGTCGAGCCAGACCGGTGTGCCCAGCGGGATGCTCGACGGGTCGACGGCGATCGAGCGCTCGGGTGTCAACGCCACGCCCATCGCGCCGCGCGGTCCCTGCGATGCATCGCCGAGCACTTCCTCCCGGAAGAAGACGACGCGCGGATTGGCCGCCAGCATTTGTGGCGCACGCTGCGGGTTCCTGCGTGCCCACTCGCGGATGACCGGCCACGAGGCCTGGCCGGCTTTGAGTTCGCCCTGGTCGATCAGCCAGCGGCCGACCGACACATAGGCCTGGCTGTTGTGGCCGGCGAAGGCCAGGCGCACGGTCTGCGTGCGGCCGTCGGCCTCGGTGATGCGAACACGCCCCGAGCCTTGCACCTGAAGCAGCAGCACATCGAGCGGATCGGCCGTGTAGGCAATCTCGCGACCGCGCAGTGCGTCCTGCGCGGCGGGCAGCGACTCGATCTGGGCGCGCGTGAACCAGGGTTTGCGGGCGGCCAGGTCCGCCGGCGGCGCGTGAAACGGGTTGCGCTGGGCGCCTCGCGGCACGCGGCTGGCACTGATCAGCGGCTCGAAGTAGCCGGTGGCCAGGCCTTCGGCGGCGGCTGCGGCGTCACGCGGCAGCACGCGGTAGGGCGTGAGCCGCTGTTCGAGCCAGGTTCGTGCGGCAGCGTCATCGGCCGGCTGTGTCTGCAAGGCCTGCGCACAGACGCTGGCCCATGCGCGCTGCTGTTCGGGTGCGAGGCGCGCGCACGAACGGCGCAGCGCGCTCCAGGCCTCGAGCGGCCGATCGCTGCTCCAGCCGGGCAGGTCGGACCAGGCGGCGCTGACCCAGCGCGAACCCGGCTGCTCGAGGGTGGTCGCGCCCGCGGGTTCGACGGCGACCGGCGGCGGCGACAACAACCCGCACGACGCCAGCAGCCCGGCCGAGGCGGCGGCGGCTGCGGCACGGTACGCTCGACGCATGTGGCTGCTCCTGCTCGAAGCGCTCGGTGCGCTGTTGATCTTCGTCTTCATCGTCTGGTGGACCATGTTCTCAGGCCGCCGCGGCGGCGAGCGGCGCGACGACGATGCGGACCGATAGCGAGTGCAGGCCGGCGCGTTGCAGAGTCCGACATTCAATGAAGCTGTTCCGGCCGAGCCAGCATGAACTCCGGCACCAGGGCGTCGAACGGATGCGCATCTTCGGTCATGCAGAAGTAGGTGCCGCGCATCGTGCCCTGCGGCGTCGCGATGCGGGTCCAGCTCGTGTACTCGAAGCGCTCTCCGGGTTTGAGCAGGGGCTGATGGCCGACGACGGCCAGGCCGCGCACCTCGTCGGTGTGGCCCTGGGCGTCGGTGATCACCCAGTGCCGCCCGACCAGCTGCGACGTCACGTCGCCGCTGTTGACGATGGTGATCGTGTAGGCAAACGCAAACACGCCTGCGCTGGGTTGCGATTGCTCGTCGAGGTACGAGACCTTGACGCTGCAGCTGAGTTCGGGATGGGCCATAAGGCGCGATTCTAGAATTCAATGCCATGACGACGTTCCGCATCGCCCCTTCGATCCTCTCCGCCGACTTCGCCAGACTCGGCGAAGAGGTGCGCAACGTCGTTGCCGCGGGCGCGGATTGGATCCATTTCGATGTGATGGACAACCACTACGTGCCCAACCTGAGCTTCGGGCCGATGGTCTGCGAAGCGTTGCGCAAGCACACCTCGGCGCCGATCGACGTGCACTTGATGGTGCAGCCGGTGGATGCGCTGGCGCAGGCCTTCTGCAGCGCGGGCGCTGACCTGGTGAGCTTTCACCCGGAGGCCAGCGCCCATGTCGATCGGACCTTGCAGCTCATCAAGGGCCAGGGCAAGCGGTGCGGCCTGGTCTTCAACCCGGCGACGCCGATCGATATGCTCGACTGGACGATCGAGCAGATCGACCTCGTGCTGATCATGAGCGTGAACCCCGGATTCGGCGGACAAAGCTTCATCGACGGGGCGCTGAAGAAGATCGAGGCGGTGCGCCGGCGGATCGATGCCAGCGGCCGTGACATCCGCTTGGAAGTCGATGGCGGCATCAAGATTGACAACATCGGCCGCGCAGCCAGCGCCGGCGCGGACACGTTTGTCGCCGGCAGCGCGATTTTCGGCCAACCCGACTACAAGGCCGTGATCGACGCCATGCGCCGCGAACTCAGCGCCGTGCCTGACCCGGCAAGGCGACCCTGAGCGGCCAGTCGGGCGGCCATTCACACGGCGTGCCGCTGCGAGCACCGCTGATACACTGGCTGTGCCATGTCGAAAACTGGTTTGCCCCACGCCAACGTCAGGTCGCTCGTTCGAGGCGGCCGGGGAGCTTGGCCCTGGCGTCGTCCGTCCGCACAACGCTGAGTGCGCTGCTGGCCTCGCGCCCGGCGCCATCCGACTGACGACACGCGCTGCAGCATCGGCGGCGCGCACCGCGAGGAGCATCGACGTGATCACCGAATCCGATTTTCAGAGTCTGGCGGGGCAGGGCTTCAATCGCATTCCCCTCATCCGCGAGGCCCTGGCCGACCTCGAAACACCGCTGTCGCTGTACCTGAAGCTGGTCGGCGACCAGCGCTTCGGGTTTCTTCTCGAGTCTGTCGTTGGCGGCGAGCGCTTTGGCCGTTATTCGTTCATCGGCCTGCCGGCACGGACGCTGATCCGCGCCACCGGCGAACTCACCGAGGTCGTGACCGATGGCGTCGTGGTCGAGCGCGACGAGGGCAATCCGTTGAGGTTCATCGAGCGCTTCCAGGAACGCCTCAAGCCCGCCATGGCCGCCGGCCTGCCGCGCTTTTGCGGCGGCCTGGCAGGCTACTTCGGTTATGACACCGTGCGCTGCATCGAGTCGAGACTCGGCCGCGTTGCCAAGACCGGCGGCCTCGGCACGCCGGATATCCAGCTGTTGCTGAGCGAAGAGGTGGCCGTGATCGACAACCTGTCGGGCCGCCTGTACCTGATCGTCTGGGCCGACCCGTCGCGGCCCGAGGCCTATTTCAACGCCGGGCAGCGCTTGACCGAACTCGCCGAACGCTTGCGTGCCAGCGTCGCCGCGCCTTCGGTCGAGCCCAGCGCAGCGCAGCCGGTCGAGCGCGAGTTTGCCAAGGCCGATCTGCTGCGGGCGGTGGAACGCGCCAAGGACTACATCGCCGCCGGCGATTGCATGCAGGTGGTGATTGGCCAGCGTTTGCACAAGCGCTACACCGCCAGCCCGCTGTCGTTGTACCGCGCGCTGCGATCGTTGAATCCATCGCCCTACATGTACTTCTACGACATGGGCGACTTCCAGATCGTCGGCGCGTCGCCGGAGATCCTGGTGCGCGAAGAGCGGCTGGCCGACGGTGGCCGCAAGGTCACGATCCGTCCGCTGGCCGGTACACGGCCTCGCGGGGCCACACCCGAGGACGACTCGCTCCTCGAAGCCGAACTCCAGGCCGACGAGAAGGAACGCGCCGAGCACCTGATGCTGATCGACCTGGCACGAAACGACATCGGCCGCATCGCCCGCACCGGCAGCGTCAAGGTGACGGAAGCCTTTGCCGTCGAACGCTACTCGCATGTGATGCACATCGTCAGCAACGTCGAGGGTGTGTTGCGGCCCGAAGTCGGCCAGCTCGACGTGCTGCGCGCCACCTTTCCCGCCGGCACGCTGAGCGGCGCGCCCAAGGTTCGGGCGATGGAGATCATCGACGAACTCGAACCCGTGCAGCGCGGCATCTACGGCGGCGCCTGCGGCTACCTCAGCTTTGCCGGCGACATGGACGTGGCCATTGCCATCCGCACCGGCATCGTCAAGGACCAGACGCTGTATGTGCAGGCCGCGGCCGGCATCGTCGCCGACTCGGTGCCCGAAAAGGAATGGGCCGAGACCGAGCAGAAGGCCAGGGCCTTGCTGCGCGCGGCCGAACTCGTCGAAGAGGGGTTCTGACGTGCGCGCCGCCCACCGCGGTACGGCGCGACCCTGCTCAGGTGCGCAGCGTCCTGCCCAACAGCGCCTGCACCTTGTCGGTCTTGCTCTGCAAGCGTCCCGCCGGGCCGGCACGGTAGTCGACTTTCAGGTGCACGCCGATGCGCGGGCAATCGGCCTCGAGCGTCTTGAAGCAGGCCGTCACCACGGCCATCACGGGGTCCCATTCGCCTTCGAGAATCGTGCCCATGGGGGTGAGTTGGTAGGGCACGCCGCTGCGGTCGATGACGTCGACGATGCGCGCCACGGCCGCACTGACGCTCTCACCCTGACCGTGCGGCGCCATCGAAAACTCAAGCAGGACCATCGCAGGCTCCAGAAGCGCACCGCGAGAGTGCGGGCAGGGCAATTATTGCGTGCGCGCATAGCGGGCATGGGCAACGGCCCCTGTGGCGGGAGATGACATGCTGCTGATGATCGACAACTACGACAGCTTCACCTTCAACCTGGTGCAGTACTTCGCGGAGCTCGGCGAGGACGTGCGCACGGTGCGCAACGACCAGATCGACGTCGCGGGCATGGCCGCACTCCAGCCGGCGCGCATCGTCTTCTCGCCCGGCCCGTGCACGCCGGCCGAAGCGGGCGTGTGCGTCGACGCGGTCCGCCATTTCGCCGGCCGGGTGCCGATGCTGGGCGTCTGTCTCGGCCATCAGGCGATCGGTGCGGCACTTGGCGGCCGGATCGTTCGTGCGGGCGTGCCCATGCACGGCAAGACCAGCACCGTGGCGCACGATGGCCTGGGCTTGTTCAAGGCACTGCCGCAGGCATTTGCCGTGGTGCGCTACCACTCGCTGGTGATCGATCGCACGGCGTTGCCGGCGGAGCTGCTGGTGACAGCCACCGCGGGCGATGGCGAGATCATGGGCGTGCGCCACCGCGGTCTGCCGGTCGAAGGCGTGCAATTTCATCCCGAATCGATCCTGTCCGAACACGGTCATGCGATGCTGCGCAACTTCCTGACCGCTTATCCGGGGGCCGCATGACAACGCGCGCGGCGCCGGGCCGCCCCAAGCCAAGGGCGACCCCCGCGGGGGGTCGATCGGCGTATTCGACGATCGGGGGGCTCACATGACGATCGATCTGCGCAGCGACACCGTGACCCGGCCGACGCCGGCGATGTGGGACGCCATGCGCGCCGCGCCGCTCGGCGACGACGTGTTTGGCGACGACCCGACGGTCAATGCCCTGCAAGAGCGCGTGGCCGCCGACGCTCGGTTTCGAAGCCGCGCTGTTCATGCCCACCGGCACGCAGAGCAACCTGTGCGCGCTGATGAGCCACTGCCAGCGCGGCGACGAATACATCGTCGGCCAGATGGCGCACACCTACCGCTGGGAAGGCGGCGGCGCTGCCGTGCTGGGCAGCATCCAGCCGCAGCCGATCGCCAACCAGGGCGACGGCACGCTGCTGCTGGCGGACATCGAAGCGGCGATCAAGCCCGACGACGCGCATTTCGCGCGCACCCGGCTGCTGGCGCTCGAGAACACCTGGGGCGGTCAGGTGCTGCCGATACCGTATGTCGAAGCGGCAACGGCGCTGGCCCGGAAAGGGTTGGCCCGCATCTCGATGGCGCGCGCCTGTTCAATGCGGCCGTTGCCCTGGGTGTGCCGGCGCGCGAGATCGCGCGGCATTTCGACAGCGTGTCGGTCTGCTTCAGCAAAGGCCTGGGCACGCCGGTCGGCTCGGTGCTCTGTGGTCCGCGCGAATTCATCGCGCGCGCTCACCGCTGGCGCAAGATGGCCGGCGGCGGCATGCGCCAGGCTGGCGTGCTGGCGGCGGCCGCGCTGTACGCGCTCGATCACCATGTCGATCGCCTGGCCGACGACCACGCCCATGCGCGCCGCCTCGCCGAGGGGCTGCAGGGGCTGCCCGGGGTGACGGTGGCCAAGCCGCAGACAAATATCGTCTTTGTCGATCTGGCGGCCGACAAACCCGACGATGTCGTCGAGCGCCTTCGCCAGCGCGGTGTGCTCGCTACCGGCGTGTACAAACTGCGCCTGGTGACGCACCTCGATGTCAGTACGGACGACATCGACCGCGCCATCCCGATCCTTCGCCAGACGCTGATGTAGGAGCCCTCACCATGCCAATCACCGACACCGAAGCGCTGATGCGCGCCATCGAGCACCGCGAGATCTTCCACGACGAGATGCTGGCGCTGATGCGCCGCATCATGAGCGGCGAGATGTCGCAGTCCGATGATGGCCGCACTGCTGATCGGCCTGCGTGTCAAGAAGGAAACCATCGGCGAAATCACCGCTGCGGCCCAGGTCATGCGCGAGTTCTCGACCAAGGTCGTGGTGGCCGATCGCAATCACCTGGTCGATATCGTCGGCACCGGCGGCGACAGCTCGCACACCTTCAACATCTCCACCTGCTCGATGTTCGTCGCCGCGGCTTGCGGCGCGCGCGTGTCCAAGCATGGCAACCGCGGCGTGTCGAGCAAGTCGGGCAGCGCCGATGTGCTCGAGGCCATGGGCGTGCCGATGAACCTGACGCCCGCGGCAGTGGCGCGGTCGCATCGACGACACCGGCATCGGCTTCATGTTTGCGCCCAACCACCACCCGGCAATGAAGAACGTCGGGCCGGTGCGCAAGGAGCTGGGCGTGCGCACGATCTTCAACATCCTCGGCCCGCTGACCAACCCGGCCGATGCGCCGAACATCCTGATGGGCGTTTTCCACCCCGACCTGGTCGGCATCCAGGTGCGCGCCTTGCAGCGCCTGGGCGCCGAGCACGCCGTTGTCGTCTATGGCCGCGACGGCATGGATGAAATATCTCTGGGCGCGGCCACGCTCGTCGGCGAACTCAAGGACGGCGAGATCAGCGAGTACGAGATTCATCCGGAGGACTTCAGTCTGACGATGGCGTCGCAACCGCACCTTCAAGGTCGAGTCGCCGGCGCAGTCGCTGGCCCTCGTGCGCTCGGTGCTCGACAACGAGGCCGGCCCGGCGCGCGATATCGTGGCCCTCAATGCCGGCGCGGCGCTGTACGCGGCCAACGTGGCGCCATCGATGGCCGAGGGCGTGAAGTTGGCGCTCAATGCCCTGGCCACGGGCCGGGCTGCGGCCAAGATGCAGCAGTTCGTGGAAACGGCAAAGAGCCTCTCACCGAAGTGAACGACATCCTGCAGAGGATCGTCGCGGTCAAGCGCGAAGAGGTCGCGGCGGCCAAGGCACGGCGCAGCGAGGCGTCGTTGCGCGAAGCGGCCGAATCGCGTCGCGATTCACGTGGCTTTATGAAAGCACTGCGTGCCAAGGTCGTTGCCGGCCGAGCCGCGGTGATCGCCGAAGTGAAAAAGGCCAGCCCCAGCAAGGGGGTTCTTCGCGAGCATTTTGTGCCCGCTGAGATTGCCCTGAGCTATGAGCGTGGCGGCGCGGCCTGCCTGTCCGTGCTGACCGACGAGCGCTTCTTTCAGGGCTCGGCCGCATCCTTGCAGCAAGCGCGCGCCGCCTGCGCGTTGCCCGTGCTGCGCAAGGATTTCATGATTGACGGCTACCAGGTGTCAGAAGCGCGCGCCCTGGGCGCCGATTGCATCCTGCTGATCGCGGCCTGCCTCGACGATCCGCAGATGGTGGATCTCGAGGCCCAGGCGCTCGAACTCGGCATGGACGTGTTGGTCGAGGTCCACGACGGCGCCGAACTCGACCGCGCGCTGCGTTTGAAGACGCCGTTGGTGGGCATCAACAACCGCAACCTGCGCAGCTTCGAGGTCTCGCTGCAGACGACGCTCGGCCTGCTGCCGCAGGTGCCCGAGGACAGGTTGCTGGTCACCGAGTCCGGCATCCTGGCGCGTGCCGATGTGCGCCGCATGCGCGAAGCGAACGTCAACGCCTTCCTCGTCGGCGAGGCCTTCATGCGGGCTGCGGATCCGGGCAAAGCGCTGGCCGACCTTTTCGGGTGAACGCGCTCAGCGAGCCATTGGCTCATGTGCTCGACCGGGCCGCGCCGTCATGGGCGAGCATTGTTCAGGCGTGGCGGGAGACGGCTGCCGGGCGCCAGCTCGAAGCCTTCGTCTCCGAGCGACAGGCGCAGGGCGCGACCATCTATCCGGCGCAGGTGCTGCAGGCGCTCGCGCTGACGCCGCGTGATCAGGTCCGCGTGGTGATCCTCGGTCAGGATCCGTACCATGGTGCGGGCCAGGCCGAGGGGCTGGCGTTTTCGGTGCCGGCCGGTCAGCGCCTTCCTCCCAGCTTGCGCAACGTGTTCATGGAGTTGCACCGCGATCTCCAAGTGGCCCTGCCGCGGCAGGGCCACTTGGTCCACTGGGCACGTCAAGGCGTGCTGTTGCTCAACACCTGCCTGACAGTCGAAGCGGGTCGTCCGGCCAGCCACGCGAGGCAAGGATGGGAAGCACTCACTGACTGTATTGTGCAGTCTGTGTCTCAACATGGATCGCCCAAGGTGTTCATGCTCTGGGGCGCTCACGCACAGGCCAAGGCGGCTTGGCCGCTGTCTGCCGGCCAACATGGTGTGTTCCAGGCCAACCATCCGTCGCCGCTGTCGGCGCGCCGTGGCCCACTGCCCTTTCTGGGTTGTGGCCACTTCAGTGCTGCCAACCGATTCCTGGCCGACCACGGCCAAGCGCCGATCGACTGGGCTCTCGACTGATTGCCCTGCCCCCAGACCGGGAGAAGCTCACGCCACTGCTATACTTCGCGGTTCGCCGCGGAGGGGTGCCCGAGTGGCTAAAGGGGGCAGACTGTAAATCTGTTGGCTTACGCCTACGCTGGTTCGAATCCAGCCTCCTCCACCAGGCGATGAGAACAAAGAGTGAAAGGCAAACGACTCCGTGGCGGGAGTAGTTCAATGGCAGAACCCTAGCCTTCCAAGCTAATGACGCGGGTTCGATTCCCGTCTCCCGCTCCATGACCTAACGAGCACGCAAGACGAAAGTAGACAGACCAGTCGCCACCGGCTTGGACATACGCAAGGCAGTCAGCAACAGTGTCCAGCCCCGTGTCGATGCCCATGTGGCTCAGTGGTAGAGCACTCCCTTGGTAAGGGAGAGGTCGCGCGTTCGATCCGCGCCATGGGCACCAATCGAAACGAAGCGAGTCAATTCAAACGGTTCAACTGCAAACCTCTTCTTCTGACGCAGCAGGAGCGCGCAAATGGCAAAAGGCAAATACGAACGCACCAAGCCCCACGTCAACGTGGGCACCATTGGGCATGTGGACCATGGCAAGACGACGCTGACCGCGGCCATCACCACCATCCTGGCGGCCAAGTACGGCGGCGAGGCCAAGGGCTACGACCAGATTGATGCGGCGCCCGAAGAAAAGGCGCGCGGCATCACCATCAACACCGCCCACGTCGAGTACGAGACGGCCAACCGCCACTACGCGCACGTCGACTGCCCGGGACACGCCGACTACGTCAAGAACATGATCACCGGCGCGGCGCAGATGGACGGCGCCATCCTGGTCGTGTCGGCCGCCGACGGCCCGATGCCGCAAACGCGCGAGCACATCCTGCTGGCGCGCCAGGTCGGCGTGCCCTACATCATCGTCTTCATGAACAAATGCGACATGGTCGATGACGCCGAGCTCCTGGAGCTCGTCGAGATGGAAGTGCGCGAGCTGCTCAGCAAGTACGAATTCCCCGGCGACGACACCCCGATCGTCAAAGGCTCGGCCAAACTGGCCATGGAAGGCGACAAGGGAGAGTTGGGCGAGCAAGCCATCTTCAAGCTTGCCGAAGCGCTCGACAGCTACATCCCGCAGCCCGAGCGGGCCATCGACGGCGCCTTCCTGATGCCCGTCGAAGACGTCTTCTCCATCTCCGGGCGCGGCACCGTCGTCACCGGGCGGGTCGAGCGCGGCGTCATCAAGGTCGGCGAAGAAATCGAAATCGTCGGCATTGCGGCCACGCAAAAGACCACCTGCACCGGCGTCGAGATGTTCAGAAAGCTGCTCGACCAGGGCCAGGCCGGCGACAACGTGGGCATCCTGCTGCGCGGCACCAAGCGTGAAGACGTGCAGCGCGGCCAAGTGCTGTGCAAGCCCGGCTCGGTCAAGCCGCACACGCACTTCACGGCTGAGATCTACGTGCTGAGCAAGGAAGAAGGCGGGCGCCACACGCCGTTTTTCAACAACTACCGGCCGCAGTTCTACTTTCGCACGACCGATGTGACCGGTGCGGTCGAGCTGCCCAAGGACAAGGAGATGGTGATGCCGGGCGACAACGTCAGCATCACCGTCAAGCTGATCAACCCGATCGCCATGGAAGAGGGCCTGCGATTTGCCATCCGCGAGGGTGGCCGCACCGTGGGCGCCGGCGTCGTGGCCAAGATCATGGAGTGATGGGTATAGGGGCATAGCTCAATTGGCAGAGCGTCGGTCTCCAAAACCGAAGGTTGGGGGTTCGAGACCCTCTGCCCCTGCCACCCGATAGAAGTCGATCCGTTCAGACACTCCACTACCGCGGCCCGCGTCATGCGGGCTTTGCCTTTGAATTCAATGAGTACCGGCAGCAACCCACAAGTCGAAACCGTTTCCACCGGCGCGGACAAAGCCAAGCTGGGCGTTGCCGTGCTGCTGGTGATGGGCGCCGTCGCGGCCTTCTACCTGGTCAAGGGCGATGCCTGGATGCGCTGGGTGGCGCTCGCGGTGTTGTTGGCCGCTGCGGTGGCGACCTTCTTCACGTCGGAAACGGGCAAGCAGCTGATCGCCTTCGGCCGAGATTCGTGGCGCGAGGTCGGCAAGGTGGTCTGGCCGAGCCGCAAGGAATCGCTGCAGATGACCGGCTATGTGTTTGCCTTCGTCGTCGTCATGGCGCTGCTGCTGTGGCTGACGGACAAGACGGTGGAGTGGGTGCTTTACGACTTGCTTCTGGGTTGGAAGCGCTGAAGGACGGATCGAGAGATGAGCGACATGCAAGCAGCAGCAAACCCGGTCGAGTCGGGTGCCGACAGCGCCAGCAAGCTGCGCTGGTACGTGGTGCATGCCTATTCCGGCATGGAGAAGGCCGTCGAGCGCAATATTCGCGAGCGCATCGAGCGCGCCGGCATGCAATCGAAGTTCGGCCGCATCCTGGTGCCGACCGAAGAAGTGGTGGAGCTGAAAAACGGCAAGAAGTCGGTCTCCGAGCGCCGCTTCTTCCCCGGCTATGTGCTGGTCGAGATGTTGATGGATGACGAGACTTGGCACTTGGTCAAGCACACCAGCAAGGTCACCGGCTTCGTCGGTGGCGCCAAGAACCGGCCGGCGCCGATCTCCGAGGCCGAGGTCATGAAGATCGTCAACCAGATGCAGGAAGGCATCGAGAAACCCAAACCCAAGGTCGAGTGGGTGGTGGGCGAATTGGTGCGTGTCAAGGACGGCCCTTTCACTGACTTCAACGGTGCCGTCGAGGACGTGAACTACGAGAAGTCCAAGGTGCGGGTCAGCGTCACGATTTTCGGTCGCGCGACACCGGTGGAGCTGGACTTCGCGCAGGTCGAGAAGGTTTGATTTTTCAACCCGCGAGGAGCTTGCCCACCGTGGCCAAGCGCTTGCACTCGCATTAGGAGCCACTGATGGCAAAGAAGATCGTCGGCTTTATCAAGCTGCAGATTCCGGCAGGCAAAGCGAACCCGTCGCCGCCGGTGGGCCCCGCGCTCGGTCAGCGCGGCCTGAACATCATGGAGTTCTGCAAGGCGTTCAACGCGCAGACGCAGTCGATGGAGCCGGGCCTGATGCTGCCGGTGGTGATCACCGCATTTGCGGACAAGTCGTTCACCTTCATCCTGAAGACGCCGCCGGCCACCGTGCTGATCAAGAAGGCGATCAAACTGGCAAAGGGTTCGAGCAAGCCGCACGTCGACAAGGTCGGCACGCTGACGCGCGCCCAGGTCGAAGAGATCGCGAAGCTGAAGATGAAAGATCTGTCAGCCGCTGACCTCGACGCGGCGGTGCGTACCATCGCCGGCTCCGCCCGCTCGATGGGCGTGACGGTCGAAGGAGTCTGACCATGACCCAACTCACGAAAAAGCAAAAAGCCCTGAAAGGCAAGGTCGACAGCGACAAGCTCTATGCCGTGACCGACGCGCTCGAATTGGTGAAGCTCTACGCCACCGCGAAGTTCGACGAGTCGATCGACGTCGCCGTGCAGCTGGGCATTGACGCCAAGAAGTCCGACCAGGTCGTTCGCGGCGCCGTGGTGCTGCCCAACGGCACCGGCAAGACCAAGCGCGTGGCGGTGTTTGCGCAGGGCGCAAAGGCCGAAGAGGCCAAAGCTGCCGGCGCCGACATCGTCGGCATGGACGATCTGGCCGCCGAGATCAAGGCCGGCAAGATGGACTTCGATATCGTGATCGCGTCGCCGGACACGATGCGTATCGTCGGTACGTTGGGTCAGGTGCTGGGCCCGCGCGGCCTGATGCCCAACCCGAAGGTCGGCACGGTGACGGCCGATGTGGCCACCGCGGTCAAGAACGCCAAGGCCGGCCAGGTGCAGTTTCGCGTTGACAAGGCCGGCATCGTGCATTCCACGATCGGCCGCCGCTCGTTCGCCAGCGACAAGCTGCAGGGCAACCTGGTGGCGCTGGTGGATGCATTGAACAAAGCCAAGCCGGCGTCGAGCAAAGGCATCTACCTGAAGAAGATGGCGCTCTCATCGACGATGGGCGTGGGCGCGCGCGTGGACGTTTCGACGATCAACGCCGCGGCCGCTGTGCAGCAGTAAGCAAGGAATTGGTGGGCTGCGGCCGGGAAACCGATCGCAGGCCGTCAAAGACCGCTGGTGAGGTGAAAACCTCCTAAGCAAGGGTCGAAAGACTCGAAAGCCAGCGCAGATGGCGTCCCCGCTGTCGAAGGAATCGAGGTTCCGAGGCAGCAAGGTCGCTGGGTGTGTCGACAAGGCGCAAGCCGCCAAGACACTGTTTTGATAGTGAGGAGCAGACCTTGAGTCTCAATCGCAACGAGAAAGCAGCCGTGGTGGCCGATGTGAGCGCGCAAGTGGCGCGCTCGCAGACGCTGGCGCTGGCCGAGTACCGTGGCCTCACCGTGGAGCACCTGAACAAGCTGCGCGCCGACGCGCGGGCCAAGGGCGTCTATCTTCATGTCCTGAAGAATTCGCTGGCCCGTCGCGCCGTCACCGGCACCCCGTTCGAGGTGGCCGCGGAGTCCATGGCCGGCCCGCTGATCTACGGATTTTCGGCAGACGCCGTCGCCGCGGCCAAAGTCATCGCCGACTTTGCCAAAGGCAACGACAAGCTCGTCATCAAGGCGGGTGCCTACGCGGGCAAGGCCCTCGACGCCAACGGCGTCAAGGCGCTGGCCGCGATCCCCAGCAAGGAAGTCTTGCTGTCCCAGATCGCCGGCCTGCTCATGAGCCCCGTGCAGCGCATGGCCGCTGTCGTCGCCGCGTTGGCCGCCAAGAAGGGCGAAGGCGCAGCGGAGGCAGTCGCCGCCGAGGCGCCGGCCGCTTGAGCACGTCTTTCATTCAGTTCAATCTTTCAAAGTTTCCGAGGAACCCCAAATGGCATTCGATAAAGACGCATTCCTGACCGCCCTGGACGGCATGTCGGTGATGGAACTCAATGACCTGGTCAAGGCCATTGAAGAAAAGTTCGGCGTGAGCGCTGCCTCGATGGCTGCACCGGCGGCCGGCGGTGGCGGCGGCGGCGCCGCTGCGGCCGTCGAGGAGCAGACCGAGTTCAACGTCGTGCTGCTGGAAGCCGGCGCCAACAAGGTCAGCGTCATCAAGGCCGTGCGCGAGATCACCGGCCTCGGTCTGAAGGAGGCCAAGGACGTGGTCGATGGCGCGCCCAAGCCGGTCAAGGAAGCCATCCCCAAGGCCGACGCCGACGCTGCGCTGAAGAAGCTGCTCGACGCCGGCGCCAAGGCCGAAGTCAAGTAAGTACGACGGCAACAGGGCTCGGGCTGCGCCCGACCCTGTGCGGTCAGCGGGCTGGCCCCAAGGCCGAGCCCGGCCGATGGAAGCAGCGCAATGCCTTCGGGCATTGCAGTGTTTCCTGATTCGACTGCAGGGAACCGGTTTGGTCGGACTGAGGTGCAATGCCTCGGTTGTCCGCCAGCGGTTGGTAGCGGCCAACCACCAGACCGACGGGTGAGCCTCAAGCACCCATGACGCAGTTGCCGCGAAACGCGCGCTACCGGGCAATCGGGCCCAGGCGCGCGTATCGACACCGGAGAGTTCTTCAATGGCGCAAGCATCCTCCTCTAATTACAGCTACACCGAGCGCAAACGCATTCGCAAAAGCTTCGGCACACGCGAAAGCGTGCTCGATGTTCCTTACCTGCTGACGATGCAGCAGGACAGCTACATCGCCTTCCTGCAAAAGGATGTGCCGCCGGCCAAACGCAAGCCCGAGGGGCTGCAGGCCGCCTTCATCAATGCGTTCCCGATCGTCTCGCACAACGGTTATGTGGAGATGAAGTTCATCGAGTACAGCATGGCCAAGCCCGCGTTCGACACGCGCGAGTGCCAGCAGCGCGGCCTGACGTACTCGTCGGCCGTGCGCGCCAAGCTGCAGATGATCATCTATGACCGCGAGGCGGTGCAGGCCAAGACCGTCAAGGAGATCAAGGAGCAGGAGGTCTACATGGGCGAAGTGCCGCTGATGACCGACTACGGCTCGTTCATCATCAACGGCACCGAGCGCGTGATCGTCTCGCAGTTGCACCGCTCGCCGGGCGTGTTCTTCGAGCACGACAAGGGCAAGACGCACTCGAGCGGCAAGCTGCTGTTCTCGGCGCGCATCATTCCCTACCGCGGCTCATGGCTCGATTTCGAGTTCGATCCCAAGGACATCCTGTTCTTCCGCGTCGATCGTCGCCGCAAGATGCCGGTGACGATCCTGCTCAAGGCCATCGGCCTGACGCCGGAGAACATCCTGGCGCACTTCTTCGTCAACGACCAGTTCCGGTTGATGGACGCCGGCGCGCAGATGGAGTTCGTGCCCGAGCGCTTGAAGGGCGAGATTGCGCGCTTCGACATCACCGACAAGAGCGGCAACGTCGTCATCGAGAAAGACAAGCGCATCACTGCCAAGCATGTGCGCCAGCTGGAGCAGACCAGCACGACCTTCGTCACCGTGCCGGAAGACTTTCTCGTCGGCCGCGTGCTCGCCAAGAACATGGTCGATGCCGACAGCGGCGAGATCGTGGCCAAGGCCAACGAGGAGCTGACCGAAGCGCTGCTGAAAAAGCTGCGCGGCGCCGGCATCAAGGACATCGCCTGCATCTACACCAACGAGCTCGATGAAGGCGGCTACATCAGCCAGACGCTGGCCAGCGACGAAACGGCCGACGAACTCGCTGCACGCGTGGCCATCTACCGCATGATGCGCCCCGGCGAGCCGCCGACCGAAGATGCGGTGCAAGCCCTGTTCGGCCGCCTGTTCTACAACCCGGACACCTACGACCTGTCGCGCGTCGGCCGCATGAAGTTCAACGCCCGCGTCGGCCGCGATGTCGCTGAAGGCGCGATGACGCTGTCCAATGAGGACATCCTGGACGTCGTCAAGATCCTGGTCGAGCTGCGCAACGGCCGCGGCGAAGTCGACGACATCGACCACCTCGGCAACCGCCGTGTGCGCTGTGTCGGCGAACTCGCCGAGAACCAGTACCGCAGCGGTCTGGCACGCATCGAAAAGGCGGTCAAGGAGCGCCTTGGCCAGGCCGAGCAAGAGCCGCTGATGCCGCACGACCTGATCAACTCCAAGCCGATTTCCGCGGCCTTGAAGGAGTTCTTTGGCGCCAGCCAGCTGTCGCAGTTCATGGACCAGACCAACCCGCTGTCGGAGATCACGCACAAGCGCCGCGTCTCGGCCCTCGGCCCGGGCGGCCTGACGCGCGAGCGTGCCGGCTTCGAAGTGCGCGACGTGCACCCGACCCACTACGGGCGCGTCTGCCCGATCGAAACGCCGGAAGGCCCGAACATCGGCCTTATCAACTCGCTGGCGTTGTACGCGCAGTTGAACGAATACGGCTTCCTCGAAACGCCGTACCGCCGCGTTGCCGACGGCAAGGTAAGCAACGAGATCGACTACCTGTCGGCCATCCAGGAAGGCAAGTACGTCATCGCGCAGGCCAACGCCAAGCTCGACGCGCATGGCAAGTTGACCGACGAGCTGGTCTCCGCGCGCGAGATGGGCGAATCGGTGCTGACCTCGCCCGAGCGGGTGCAGTACATGGACGTGGCGCCGACGCAGATCGTCTCGGTGGCGGCCTCGCTGGTGCCCTTCCTCGAGCACGACGACGCGAATCGCGCGCTGATGGGCGCCAACATGCAGCGCCAGGCCGTGCCGACATTGCGCCCCGAAAAGGCCTTCGTCGGCACCGGTGTCGAGCGCGTGGCCGCGGTCGACTCGGGCACGGTGGTCACGGCGCGCCGCGGCGGCGTGGTCGACTACGTCGACACCAACCGCATCGTGATTCGCGTCAACGACAACGAGACGGTGGCCGGCGAAGTCGGCGTCGACATCTACAACCTGATCAAGTACCAGCGCAGCAACCAGAACACCAACATCCACCAGCGTCCGATCGTCAAGCGCGGCGACAAGGTGGGTGGCAAGGACGTGATTGCCGATGGCGCGAGCACCGACCTGGGCGAACTGGCGCTCGGCCAGAACATGCTGGTCGCCTTCATGCCCTGGAACGGCTACAACTTCGAAGACTCGATCCTGATCAGCGAACGCATCGTTGCCGAGGACCGCTACACCTCGATCCACATCGAGGAGCTGGTGGTGATGGCGCGCGACACCAAGCTGGGTTCCGAGGAAATCACGCGAGACATCCCGAACCTGAGCGAACAGCAACTGTCTCGCCTGGACGAGAGCGGCATCGTCTACATCGGCGCCGAGGTCAACCCCGGCGACGTGCTGGTGGGCAAGGTCACGCCCAAGGGCGAGACCACGCTGACGCCGGAAGAAAAACTCTTGCGCGCGATCTTCGGCGAGAAGGCCAGCGATGTGAAGGACACGTCGCTGCGCGTCGAGCAAGGCACGATGGGCACGGTGATCGACGTGCAGGTCTTCACCCGAGAAGGCATCGTGCGCGACAAGCGGGCGCAGCAGATCATCGACGATGAGCTGAAGCGCTTCCGCCTCGACCTCAACGACCAGCTGCGCATCGTCGAGGCTGATGCCTTCGACCGCATCGCCAAGCTGCTGATCGGCAAGCCGGCCAATGGCGGGCCGCAGAAGATCGCCAAGGGAACGACGATCAGCAAGGACTATCTCGAGAGCGTCGAGAAGTACCACTGGTTCGACATCCGCCCGTCCGATGAAGACCTGGCCAATCAGCTCGAGTCGATCAAGAACTCGCTCGAGCAGACGCGCCACAGCTTCGACCTCGCCTTCGAGGAAAAGCGCAAGAAGCTGACGCAGGGCGACGAGCTGCCGGCCGGCGTGCTGAAGATGGTCAAGGTCTATCTGGCCGTCAAGCGCCGCCTGCAGCCGGGCGACAAGATGGCCGGCCGCCATGGCAACAAGGGTGTCGTGTCGAAGATCGTGCCGGTCGAGGACATGCCCTACATGGCCGACGGCACGCCCTGCGACATCGTGCTCAATCCGCTGGGCGTGCCATCGCGCATGAACGTCGGCCAGGTGCTCGAAGTTCACCTGGGCTGGGCCGCCAAGGGCATCGGCCAGCGCATCGGCGACATGCTGCAGGAGCAAGCCAAGGTGGCCGAGCTGCGCAGCTTCTTCGATGGCCTGTACAACCACTCGGGCGGCCAGACCGAAGATCTGGACCACCTGTCCGATGACAACATCCTCGAGATGGCCGGCAACCTCGCCAAGGGCGTGCCCTTTGCGACACCGGTGTTCGATGGCGCCAACGAAGACGAGATCCGCGCCATGTTGAAGCTCGCCTACCCGGACGAGATCGCTGCCAAGAAAGGCCTGACCGCGACGCGCACGCAATGCGTGTTGCACGATGGCCGCAGCGGCGAAGCGTTCGAACGCTCGGTCACCGTGGGCTACATGCATGTGCTGAAGCTCCACCACCTGGTGGACGACAAGATGCATGCGCGCTCCACCGGTCCGTACAGCCTGGTCACGCAGCAGCCGCTGGGCGGCAAGGCGCAGTTCGGCGGCCAGCGCTTCGGCGAGATGGAGGTCTGGGCGCTCGAAGCCTATGGCGCCAGCTACGTGCTGCAGGAGATGTTGACCGTGAAGTCCGACGACGTGAACGGCCGCACCAAGGTCTACGAGAACATCGTCAAGGGTGAGCACGCGATCGAAGCCGGCATGCCGGAGTCGTTCAACGTCTTGGTCAAGGAAATTCGTTCGCTCGGCATCGACATCGAGCTCGAGCGCAACTGATGGACGACCACCCCCGTAGCGGCTGCGCCGCTCCCCCTCAAGGGGGCGACGCCAGCGGCCCGGCGAAGCCGGTTCCGCGGCGCCCGCTTGATTGCTCTGCCACCCATTCGACTTCAGGATCTAGGAGAAACCCATGAAGGGACTACTCGACCTTTTCAAGCAATTCACCCCGGATGAGCATTTCGATGCCATCAAGATCGGCCTGGCGTCTCCCGAAAAGATTCGTTCCTGGTCGTTCGGCGAGGTGAAGAAGCCCGAGACCATCAACTACCGGACGTTCAAGCCGGAACGCGACGGCCTGTTCTGCGCCAAGATCTTCGGCCCGATCAAGGACTACGAGTGCCTGTGCGGCAAGTACAAGCGCCTGAAGCACCGCGGCGTGATCTGCGAGAAGTGCGGCGTCGAGGTCACGCAGACCAAGGTGCGGCGCGACCGCATGGGTCACATCGACCTGGCCGCGCCTTGCGCACACATCTGGTTCCTGAAGAGCCTGCCCAGCCGCCTGGGCCTGGTGCTCGACATGACGCTGCGCGACATCGAGCGCGTGCTGTACTTCGAAGCCTATGTCGTCGTCGACCCCGGCATGACGCCGCTGAAGAAGTTCTCGATCATGAGCGAGGACGATTTCGATGCCAAGCGCACCGAATTCGGCGACGAGTTCATCGCGCTGATGGGCGCCGAGGGCGTGAAGAAGCTGTTGGAAGAGATCGACCTCGATGTCGAGATCGACAAGCTGCGCAATGACATGACCGGCAGCGAGCTGAAGATCAAGAAGAACAGCAAGCGCCTGAAGGTCATGGAGGCGTTCAAGCGCTCGGGCATCAAGCCGCAGTGGATGGTGATGGACGTGCTGCCGGTGCTGCCGCCGGACCTGCGTCCGCTGGTGCCGCTCGACGGCGGCCGCTTCGCGACGTCGGACCTGAACGACCTCTATCGCCGCGTCATCAACCGCAACAACCGCCTGGCGCGTCTGTTGGAGTTGAAGGCGCCCGAGATCATCGTGCGCAACGAAAAGCGCATGCTGCAGGAGGCGGTGGATTCGCTGCTCGACAACGGTCGCCGCGGCAAGGCCATGACGGGCGCGAACAAGCGCGCGTTGAAGTCGCTGGCCGACATGATCAAGGGCAAGAGCGGCCGCTTCCGCCAGAACCTGCTGGGCAAGCGCGTCGACTACTCGGGCCGCTCGGTGATCGTGGTCGGGCCGACGCTCAAGCTGCACCAGTGCGGCCTGCCCAAGCTGATGGCGCTCGAACTGTTCAAGCCGTTCATCTTCTCGCGCCTGGAAGCGATGGGCATTGCGACCACGATCAAGGCGGCGAAGAAGGAAGTCGAAGCCGGCACGCCGGTGGTCTGGGACATCCTCGAAGAGGTCATCAAGGAGCATCCGGTGCTCTTGAATCGTGCACCGACGCTGCACCGCCTGGGCATCCAGGCCTTCGAGCCGGTGCTGATCGAAGGCAAGGCGATCCAGCTGCATCCGCTGGTCTGCGCGGCCTTCAATGCCGACTTCGACGGCGACCAGATGGCCGTTCACGTGCCGCTGTCGATCGAAGCGCAGATGGAAGCGCGCACGCTGATGCTGGCCTCGAACAACGTGCTCTTCCCGGCCTCGGGCGAGCCGTCGATCGTGCCCAGCCAGGACGTGGTGCTCGGCCTGTACTACGCCACGCGCGAGCGCATCAACGCCAAGGGCGAAGGCATGATGTTCTCGGATGTCTCCGAGATGATCCGTGCTCTCGAAAACGGCATGGTCGAAGTCACGTCGAAGATCGCTGTGCGCCTGCCCGAGTACAGCAAGGACGCTGACGGCGAGTGGGTGTCGACGCCCAAGCTCGTCGACACCACGGTCGGCCGCGCGCTGCTCTCGGAGATCCTGCCCAGGGGCTTGCCGTTCTCCAACCTCAACAAGGCGCTGAAGAAAAAGGAAATCAGCAAGCTGATCAACATCTCCTTCCGCAAGTGCGGCTTGAAGGAGACGGTGGTGTTTGCCGACAAGCTGCTGCAAAGTGGCTTCAAGCTGGCCACGCGCGCCGGCATCTCGATCGCCATCGACGACATGCTGGTGCCCAAGGAGAAGCCCGGCCTGATCGAGCGCGCCGAGAAGGAAGTCAAGGAGATCGAGCAGCAGTACGTCTCGGGTCTGGTGACGGCCGGCGAGCGCTACAACAAGGTCGTCGACATCTGGGGCAAGACCGGCGACGAAGTCGGCCGCGTCATGATGAGCCAGCTGGCCAAGCAGAAAGTGCAGGACCGCCACGGCAAGGAAGTCGATCAGGAATCGTTCAACTCGATCTACATGATGGCCGACTCGGGCGCACGCGGCTCCGCGGCGCAGATTCGCCAGCTGGCGGGCATGCGCGGCCTGATGGCCAAGCCGGACGGCTCGATCATCGAGACGCCGATCACGGCCAACTTCCGCGAGGGCCTGAATGTGCTGCAGTACTTCATCTCCACCCACGGCGCCCGCAAGGGCCTCGCGGACACGGCGTTGAAGACCGCCAACTCGGGCTACCTGACGCGGCGCCTGGTCGACGTGACACAAGACCTGGTGGTGACCGAAGAAGACTGCGGCACCGAACACGGCTTCAACACCCGGGCGCTGGTCGAAGGCGGCGAGGTCATCGAATCGCTGCGCGACCGCATCCTCGGCCGTGTCTCGGCCGTCGAGGTGCTGCACCCCGAATCGCAGCAGCCGCTGATCGGCGCCGGCCAGATGCTCGACGAAGAAGCGCTCGATGCGATCGAAGCCGCGGGCGTCGACGAAGTCAAGGTGCGCACGCCGCTGACCTGCAACACGCGCTACGGCATCTGCGGCAAGTGTTATGGCCGCGACCTCGGCCGCGGCGGCCTGGTCAACACCGGTGAGGCGGTGGGCGTGATTGCCGCACAGTCGATCGGCGAGCCGGGCACGCAGCTGACGATGCGCACCTTCCACATCGGTGGCGCAGCGTCGCGCGCCGCGGTGGCCAACAGCGTGGAGGCCAAGTCGGATGGTCACATCAGCTTCAACCCGACGATGCGCTACGTCAGCAACGGCAAGGGCGAGTTGGTCGTGATCTCGCGTTCCGGTGAAATCATCGTTCTCGACCCGCATGGCCGCGAGCGCGAGCGCCACAAGGTGCCGTACGGCGCCACGCTCGGCGTCAAGGCCGACCAGCAGCTCAAGGCCGGCACCGTGCTGGCGACCTGGGACCCGCTGACGCGCCCGATCATCACCGAGTTTGCCGGCAAGGCGAAGTTCGAGAACGTCGAAGAAGGCGTGACGGTGGCCAAGCAGATGGACGAGGTCACCGGCTTGTCGACGCTGGTGGTAATCGACCCGAAGCGGCGCGGCGCGATCAAGGTCGTGCGGCCGCAGGTCAAGCTGCTCGACGTTGCCGGCAACGAGGTCAAGATTCCGGGCACCGACCATTCGGTGACGATCGGCTTTCCGGTCGGCGCACTGATCCAGGTGCGCGACGGGCAAGACCTGTCGACCGGCGAAGTGCTGGCGCGCATTCCGGTCGAAGGCCAGAAGACGCGCGACATCACCGGCGGCTTGCCGCGCGTGGCCGAGCTGTTCGAGGCGCGCTCGCCCAAGGACGCCGGCTCACTGGCCGAGGTCACGGGTACGGTGTCGTTCGGCAAGGAGACCAAGGGCAAGAACCGCCTGCAGATCACCGACCCGGACGGCCATGTGCACGAGCAGCTGGTGCCCAAGGAGAAGAACATCCTGGTGCACGAAGGCCAGGTGGTCAACAAGGGCGAGCTGGTGGTCGATGGCGCTGCGGACCCGCAGGACATCCTGCGCCTGCTCGGCATCGAGGAACTGGCGCGCTACATCGTCGACGAGGTGCAGGACGTCTATCGCCTGCAGGGCGTGAAGATCAACGACAAGCACATCGAAGTCATCGTGCGCCAGATGCTGCGCCGCGTGCAGATCGCCAATCCGGGCGACAGCAGCTACATCGGCGGCGAGCAGGTCGAGCGCTCGGAGCTGTTCGACACCAACGACCGCCTGCGTGGCGAAGACAAGACCGTGGCCACCTACCACGACCTGCTGCTGGGCATCACCAAGGCCAGCCTGTCCACCGACAGCTTCATCTCGGCGGCCTCGTTCCAGGAGACCACGCGCGTGCTCACCGAGGCGGCCATCATGGGCAAGCGCGACGAGCTGCGGGGCTTGAAGGAAAACGTCATCGTCGGCCGCCTGATCCCCGCGGGCACCGGCATGGCCTTCCACCAGGCGCGCAAGGTCAAGGAAGAGATGGACGAGAGCGAGCGCCGCGCCATCACGATGCAGGAGGCCGAGGAGTTGGCCGCCGCACAACTGGCGGCGGTGGATGCGGAGTCGGCGGCGACGCCTGCGGCATCGGCGACAACGGCGGGGGACTCGTCGGCCGAATGAGGCCAAAGGGTCTTGGCGCTGTGAAGGGCGGCCTGGGGCCGCCCTTTTTCATTCCTGTCGCCACTGATCGGGCGTCACGATGGCCAGGCCGAGCGAATGCGCGTATCGGCGCAGCTTGAGCAGCGCGCGATCGCGGCTGACGAGCCAGCGCGCGCCGCCGGCCAGCGCCACATCGATGAACTTCTGGTCATCGCTGTCGGTACAGCGCAGCCGGGCGGGCGGCTGGAGGCGCGTCCGGGTGTTCGCTGCAATACTGCTTGAACGCGAAACCGAGCACGCTGGCGTCGGCGCCATGCGCCGCGGCCAGGCCCCGGCCGAGCACATGGGCAAACTCGTCGTGCATGGCTGCCGTGGCGAGCCAGCGCACGCGCCGCTGCGTCACTGCGGCAGCGAGCGCCTGGACCGACGGATCCCCGAACAGCAACCAGTCCAGCACGACGTTGGTGTCCAGGACGACGCTCGGCGGCTCCGATGTAAGCGGGAACTCACCCGAGGCACTTATGGTGGCTTTCGACATCTCGGCTTGCTAGTGAGGGCTTGGCCAAATACAATCGAGGGCTTTTCCGGCGCCAGACCGGCCGGCTTGGCGCGCCCACGGAACTACAGCGGGTGGCCATTGCAGCGGGTGGCCATGCCAGCCGCACGGTCCACACCAGTCGCCGCACACAGCTCCTAGACTGACTTCAAACGGGAACAAGTCAACCGATCATGCCTACTATCAATCAGCTCGTTCGCCATGGCCGTGAGGTCGAGGCGGTGAAGAGCAAATCGCCGGCGATGCAGAACTCGCCGCAGCGCCGCGGTGTCTGCACCCGCGTCTACACGACCACGCCGAAGAAGCCGAACTCGGCGCTGCGCAAGGTCGCCAAGGTGCGCCTGACCAACGGCTTCGAGGTCATCTCCTACATCGGTGGCGAAGGCCACAACCTGCAGGAGCACTCGGTGGTGCTCGTGCGTGGCGGCCGCGTCAAGGATCTGCCGGGCGTGCGCTATCACATCGTCCGTGGCTCGCTCGACCTGCAAGGCGTCAAGGATCGCAAGCAGTCGCGCTCGAAATACGGCGCCAAGCGCCCGAAGAAGGCGTAATCGAGGTCATAGAACGCTTCGCTGGATTTACCGGCCTGAAGGCCGGCAAGGCGAAGAGTAAGTGAAGGGTTTTGATAGCCCTTCGAGGCGGCCAGCGAGCCGCCAACTGAAACCAAAGGAAGAAAAGATATGCCGCGTCGTCGCGAAGTCCCCAAACGAGACATCCTCCCCGACCCGAAGTTCGGCTCGGTCGATCTCTCGAAGTTCATGAACGTTGTCATGGAGTCCGGCAAGAAGGCCGTGGCCGAAGCCATCATCTACGGCGCGCTCGACCAGGTCGAGAAGAAGGCCGGCAAGGATCCGCTGGAGATCTTCCTGACAGCGCTGAACAATGTGAAGCCGATGGTCGAGGTCAAGTCGCGGCGCGTCGGCGGCGCGAACTACCAGGTTCCCGTGGAAGTTCGACCCATCCGTCGCGTCGCGCTGGCCATGCGTTGGTTGAAGGAATCGGCGCGCAAGCGCGGTGAGAAGTCGATGTCTGCGCGTCTGGCCAACGAACTGCTCGAGGCCAGCGAAGGCCGCGGCGGCGCGATGAAAAAGCGCGACGAAGTCCACCGCATGGCTGAAGCCAACAAGGCGTTCTCGCACTTCCGCTTCTAAACCCTGCCCCTGCGGCCGCCCCCGGGTTATTGCTAACCCGTCGGCGGCTCACGACTTTGGAGTCCACACATCATGGCCCGCAAGACCCCCATCGAGCGCTACCGCAATATTGGTATCAGCGCGCACATCGATGCCGGCAAGACCACCACCACCGAGCGCATCCTCTTCTACACCGGTGTCAATCACAAGATCGGTGAAGTGCACGACGGTGCGGCGACGATGGATTGGATGGAGCAGGAGCAGGAGCGCGGCATCACGATCACATCGGCTGCGACGACCTGCTTCTGGAAGGGCATGGACCTGTCGTTCCCCGAGCACCGCATCAACATCATCGACACGCCAGGGCACGTCGACTTCACGATCGAGGTCGAGCGCAGCATGCGCGTGCTCGACGGCGCGTGCATGGTCTATTGCGCCGTGGGCGGCGTGCAGCCGCAGTCGGAAACCGTCTGGCGCCAAGCCACCAAGTACAAGGTGCCTCGGCTGGCGTTCGTCAACAAGATGGACCGCACGGGTGCGAACTTCTACAAGGTCTATGACCAGATGAAGGCGCGGCTGAAGGCCAACCCGGTACCGGTGGTGATTCCCATCGGCGCTGAAGAAAAGTTCACCGGCGTCATCGACCTCATCAAGATGAAAGCCATCATCTGGGACGAAGCCTCGCAGGGCATGAAGTTCGCATACAGCGAGATCCCTTCGGATCTGATGGCCGAAGCCCAGAAGTGGCGCGAGAACATGGTCGAGGCGGCGGCCGAGGCCAGCGAAGAGCTGATGAACAAGTACCTCGAGTCGGGCGAGCTGACCGAGGACGAGCTCAAGCTCGGCATCCGCACGCGCACCATCGCCAGCGAGATCCAGCCGATGCTGTGCGGCACGGCCTTCAAGAACAAGGGCGTGCAGCGCATGCTCGATGCGGTCATCGAGTTCATGCCCTCGCCGATCGACATTCCGCCGGTGCCGGGCACCGACGACGACGACAAGCCTACCGTGCGCAAGGCCGAAGACAGCGAGAAGTTCTCTGCGCTGGCGTTCAAGCTGATGACCGACCCCTATGTCGGCCAACTCACCTTCGTGCGCGTCTATTCGGGCGTGTTGAAGAGTGGCGACTCGGTCTTCAACCCGATCCGCGGCAAGAAGGAGCGCATCGGCCGCATCCTGCAGATGCATGCCAACCAGCGCGAGGAGATCAAGGAAATTCTGGCCGGCGACATCGCCGCGTGTGTCGGACTGAAGGACGTGACCACCGGCGAGACGCTGTGCGACCCGGACCACATCATCACGCTCGAGAAGATGGTCTTCCCGGAGCCGGTGATCTCGCAGGCCGTCGAGCCCAAGACCAAGGCCGACCAGGAAAAGATGGGCATTGCGCTTGGTCGTCTGGCCGCGGAAGACCCGTCTTTCCGTCTGCGCACCGACGAAGAGAGCGGCCAGACCATCATCTCCGGCATGGGCGAGTTGCACCTGGAAATCATCGTCGACCGCATGAAGCGCGAATTCGGCGTCGAGGCCAATGTCGGTAAGCCGCAGGTGGCGTACCGCGAAACGATTCGCAAGCCGGCGGCCGATGTCGAAGGCAAGTTCGTCCGCCAGTCCGGCGGCAAGGGCCAGTACGGCCACGTCGTCTTCACCGTCGAGCCGCAGGAGCCGGGCAAGGGCTTCGAGTTCGTCGACGCGATCAAGGGCGGCGTGGTGCCGCGCGAGTTCATCCCCGCGGTCCGCAAGGGCGTCGAAGACTCGCTGCCCGCCGGCGTGTTGGCTGGCTATCCAGTGGTCGACGTCAAGGTCACGCTCACTTTCGGCTCCTACCACGAGGTCGATTCGAACGAGAACGCATTCAAGATGGCGGCATCACTGGGTTTCAAGGATGCCTGCCGCAAGGCCAGTCCCGTGCTGCTCGAGCCGATGATGGCGGTGGAAGTGGAAACGCCGGAAGACTATGCCGGCAACGTGATGGGCGATCTGTCGTCTCGCCGCGGCATGGTGCAGGGCATGGACGACATGCCCGGCGGCGGCAAGGTCATCAAGGCCGAGGTGCCGTTGTCCGAGATGTTCGGCTACTCGACCACGCTGCGCAGCATGAGCCAGGGCCGCGCGACCTACACGATGGAGTTCAAGCACTACAGCGAGGCGCCGAAGAACGTCGCCGAGGCGATCATCACAGCCAGAACGTCGAAGTAGGGACAGCGGGCTCGCTGCGCGGGCCCTGTCCTTGTTGGTCTTCGGCCCCGATGCAATGCTGCCAGTGGCGTTGCGATGCGCGGAGACCTTAAACCCTCACTGGCATTGTTCTTTTCTCGGAGTGAATTGAAATGGCAAAAGGCAAATACGAACGCACCAAGCCCCACGTCAACGTGGGCACCATTGGGCATGTGGACCATGGCAAGACCACGCTGACCGCGGCCATCACCACCATCCTGGCGGCCAAGTACGGCGGCGAGGCCAAGGGCTACGACCAGATTGATGCGGCGCCCGAAGAAAAGGCGCGCGGCATCACCATCAACACCGCCCACGTCGAGTACGAGACGGCCAACCGCCACTACGCGCACGTCGACTGCCCGGGACACGCCGACTACGTCAAGAACATGATCACCGGCGCGGCGCAGATGGACGGCGCCATCCTGGTCGTGTCGGCCGCCGACGGCCCGATGCCGCAAACGCGCGAGCACATCCTGCTGGCGCGCCAGGTCGGCGTGCCCTACATCATCGTCTTCATGAACAAATGCGACATGGTCGATGACGCCGAGCTCCTGGAGCTCGTCGAGATGGAAGTGCGCGAGCTGCTCAGCAAGTACGAATTCCCCGGCGACGACACCCCGATCGTCAAAGGCTCGGCCAAACTGGCCATGGAAGGCGACAAGGGCGAGTTGGGCGAGCAAGCCATCTTCAAGCTTGCCGAAGCGCTCGACAGCTACATCCCGCAGCCCGAGCGGGCCATCGACGGCGCCTTCCTGATGCCCGTCGAAGACGTCTTCTCCATCTCCGGGCGCGGCACCGTCGTCACCGGGCGGGTCGAGCGCGGCGTCATCAAGGTCGGCGAAGAAATCGAAATCGTCGGCATTGCGGCCACGCAAAAGACCACCTGCACCGGCGTCGAGATGTTCAGAAAGCTGCTCGACCAGGGCCAGGCGGGAGACAACGTGGGCATCTTGCTGCGCGGCACCAAGCGCGAAGACGTGCAGCGCGGCCAAGTGCTGTGCAAGCCCGGCTCGGTCAAGCCGCACACGCACTTCACGGCTGAGATCTACGTGCTGTCGCAAGGAAGAAGGCGGCCGCCACACGCCGTTTTTCAACAACTACCGGCCGCAGTTCTACTTTCGCACGACCGATGTGACCGGTGCGGTCGAGCTGCCCAAGGACAAGGAGATGGTGATGCCGGGCGACAACGTCAGCATCACCGTCAAGCTGATCAACCCGATCGCCATGGAAGAGGGCCTGCGATTCGCCATCCGCGAGGGTGGCCGCACCGTGGGCGCCGGCGTCGTGGCCAAGATCATGGAGTGATGCGGAAATGGCCACCAAACAGAAAATCCGCATTCGCCTGAAAGCGTTCGACTACAAGCTGATCGACCAGTCGGCCATCGAGATCGTCGATACCGCCAAGCGCACCGGCGCCATCGTCAAGGGCCCGGTGCCGCTGCCGACGCGCATGCAGCGCTTCGACATCCTGCGCTCGCCGCACGTCAACAAGACCAGCCGTGACCAGTTCGAAATTCGCACGCACCAGCGCCTGATGGACATCGTCGACCCGACCGACAAGACCGTGGACGCGCTGATGAAGCTGGACTTGCCGGCAGGCGTGGACGTGGAGATCAAGCTGCAGTGAGCGGGCGGCGGGGCAACCTGCCTTTGTTATACTCGCAGGCTTTTCCGGCGGCATTGGGGCAACCCGATGCCGCCAAACTCATCAGCCTCACCAATCGATGTGAGGCATTGGAGAAAACATGAGTCTGAGCAACCATCTTGGTTTGCTGGGGCGCAAGGTGGGCATGATGCGCATCTTCACGGACGACGGCGACGCCGTTCCTGTGACGGTGCTCGACGTGTCGAACAACCGCGTCACCCAGGTCAAGACCGAAGCCACCGACGGCTACAGCGCCGTGCAGGTCGCTTTCGGGGCGCGCAAGGCGTCCCGCGTCAACAAGCCCGAAGCCGGCCACATGGCCAAGGCGGGTGTCGAAGCGGGCGAGATCCTCAAGGAATTCCGCGTCACCGCCGACGTCGCCGGGCAGTACAAGGCCGGCGCCACGGTGCCGGTGACGCTGTTTGCCGTCGGCCAGGTTGTTGACGTGCAGGGCACCTCGATCGGCAAGGGCTTTGCCGGCACGATCAAGCGCCACAACTTCAAATCGCAGCGGGCATCGCACGGCAACAGCCGTTCGCACAACGTGCCGGGCTCGATCTCGATGGCGCAGGACCCGGGCCGTGTGTTCCCGGGCAAGAAGATGACCGGCCACATGGGCGACGAGACTACGACCACGCAAAACCTCGACGTGATCCGCGTCGACGAAGTGCGCTCGCTGCTGCTGGTCAAGGGTGCCGTGCCCGGCTCGAAGAACGGTTTTGTGACCGTGCGACCGGCCATCAAGGCGCGCCCGGCCAAGGCCGCCGCACCCGCCAAGAAGGGAGCTTGACCATGCAACTCGAGCTCCTCAACGAACAAGGCCAGGCCACTTCGAAGGTTGATGCACCAGACACCGTGTTCGCGCGCGACTACAACGAAGCGCTGGTGCATCAGGTGGTGGTGGCCTTTCAGGCCAATGCGCGGCAGGGCACGCGTGCTCAGCTCGATCGCGGCGAGGTCAAGCATTCGACCAAGAAGCCGTTTCGCCAGAAGGGCACCGGCCGCGCCCGCGCCGGCATGACCTCGTCGCCGTTGTGGCGCGGCGGCGGTCGCATCTTCCCGAACCGGCCGGACGAAAACTTCAGCCAGAAGATCAACAAGAAGATGTACCGCGCCGGCATGGCGTCGATCCTGTCGCAGCTCGCGCGCGACGGCCGCCTGGCGGTGGTCGATTCGATCAGCGTCGACTCGCCCAAGACCAAGCTGCTGGCGCAAAAGCTCAAGGCCATGGGGCTGGACTCGGTGCTCGTGATCGCCGACAGCGTCGACGAGAACTTGCTGCTGGCCTCGCGCAACCTCGCCAATGTGCTCATCGTCGAGCCTCGCTACGCCGATCCGCTGTCTCTGGTCTTCTACAAGAAGGTGCTGGTGACCAAAGGTGCGATCGAGCAGTTGAAGGAGATGTATTCATGAGCGCCGCCTTCAAGCCCCAGCCGACCAAGTTCGACGAGAGCCGCCTGGCGCAAGTGCTGGTCGAGCCGATCGTCTCCGAGAAGGCGACTGCCGTCGCCGAAAAGCACAACCAAGTGCTGTTCAAGGTGCTGCGCGACGCCACCAAGCCCGAGATCAAGGCCGCGGTCGAGCTGATGTTCAAGGTCGAAGTCGATGCCGTGCGCACGGTCAACCAGAGCGGCAAGGAAAAGCGCTTCGGCAAATCGATGGGCCGTCGCGACCACATCAAGAAGGCCTACGTGTCGCTCAAGGCGGGCCACGAGCTGAACTTCTCCGGGGAGGCCGCGTAATGGCCGTGATCAAAGTCAAACCCACATCGCCCGGCCGCCGCGCTGTGGTCAAGGTGGTTCACAAGCACCTGCACAAGGGCAAGCCGGAAGCGTCGTTGCTCGAGCCGCAGATGCAGAACGCCGGCCGCAACAACAACGGCCATATCACCATCCGCCACAAGGGCGGCGGCCACAAGCACCACTACCGCGTGGTCGATTTCAAGCGCAACAAGGACGGCATCCCGGCCAAGGTCGAGCGCATCGAATACGACCCGAACCGCACCGCGCACATCGCCTTGCTGTGCTATGCCGACGGTGAGCGCCGCTACATCATTGCCCCGCGCAATCTCGAAGTCGGGGGGACGGTGGTCAGTGGCTCCGAAGCGCCGATCAAGGCCGGCAACACGCTGCCGATCCGCAACATCCCGGTGGGCTCGATCATTCACGCCGTCGAGATGCTGCCCGGCAAGGGCGCGCAGATGGCGCGTTCGGCGGGCACGTCGGTCACGCTGATGGCGCGCGAGGGCATCTACGCGCAGGTGCGCTTGCGTTCGGGCGAAGTGCGCCGCGTGCACATCGACTGCCGCGCCACCATCGGCGAAGTCAGCAACGAAGAGCACAGCCTGCGCCAATACGGCAAGGCCGGCGCCAAGCGCTGGAAGGGCATTCGGCCGACGGTGCGTGGCGTGGCCATGAACCCGGTGGATCACCCGCACGGCGGCGGCGAAGGCCGCACCGGCGAGGGCCAGGTGCCGGTGTCGCCGTGGAACACGATGACCAAGGGTTATCGCACCCGCAAGAACAAGCGCACGCAGACGTTCATCGTCTCGCGCCGGAAAAAGTAAGAGGCCGACATGACACGTTCTCTCAAGAAAGGCCCGTTCATCGATGGCCATCTGCGCGCCAAGGTCGAGCGAGCTGCTGCCACCAAGGACAAGAAGCCGATCAAGACCTGGTCACGCCGCTCGACGATCCTGCCCGAGTTCATCGGGCTGACGATCGCCGTGCACAACGGCAAGCAGCATGTCCCCGTGTACGTGACCGACCAGATGGTCGGCCACAAGCTCGGCGAGTTCGCGCACACGCGCACCTTCAAGGGCCATCCGGCCGACAAGAAGGCGGCGAGGAAATAAGGGATGGCCATGGAAACGCAATCAATCGTTCGCGGCGTGCGCCTGTCGGTCGACAAGGGCCGCCTCGTTGCCGACCTGATCCGCGGCAAGAAGGTCGATCAGGCCCGCGACATCCTGAAGTTCACACAGAAGAAGGCCGCCGGCATCGTGTTGAAGGCGCTCGACAGCGCCATTGCCAATGCCGAGCACAACGACGGGGCCGACATCGACGAGTTGAAGGTCAAGACCATCTACGTTGAGCAAGGCACCACGCTGAAGCGCTTTGCCGCACGCGCCAAGGGCCGCGGCAACCGCATCAGCAAGGGCACCTGCCACATCTACGTCACCGTCGGCGATTAAACGGAACACGACAGGAACAAGCACATGGGACAAAAGATCCATCCGATCGGTTTCCGGCTCCCGGTCACCCGGGCATGGTCGTCGCGCTGGTTCGCCAACAACCGCAACTTCAGCCAGATGCTGGCCGAAGACCTGGACGTTCGCGACTACCTGAAGAAGAAGCTCAAGAACGCCGCCGTGGCGCGCATCCTGATCGAGCGTCCGGCTAAGAACGCACGCATCACCATCTACTCGGCGCGTCCGGGCGTGGTGATCGGCAAGAAGGGCGAGGACATCGAGAACCTGAAGCTCGAATTGGCCAAGCGCCTGGGCGTGCCGGTGGCAGTGAACATCGAAGAAATCCGCAAACCGGAAATCGACGCGCAACTGATCGCCGACAGCATCACGCAGCAGCTCGAAAAGCGGATCATGTTCCGCCGCGCGATGAAGCGAGCGATGCAAAACGCCATGCGCCTGGGCGCGCAGGGCATCAAGATCATGTCCTCGGGCCGCTTGAACGGCATCGAGATCGCGCGCTGCGAGTGGTACCGCGAAGGCCGTGTGCCGCTGCACACGTTGAAGGCCGACATCGACTACGGCTTCTCGGAAGCCAAGACCACCTATGGCGTGATCGGCGTCAAGTGCTGGGTCTATCGCGGCGACCGCCTGGGCGTGGGCGAAGCGCCGGCTGCCCAAGCGCCGTCGGGCGACGATGATCGCCGCGGCCCACGTCGCGGCCCGCGCGGCGACCGTCCCGGCGGCGACCGTGCACCTGCCGGTGCGCCTCGCGGCCGGGGGCCGCGCCCCGCTGGCGCCCCCGCCGATGGCGGAGACAAGCCGGCAGAAGCAGGTGGCGCAGGCGCCGATGCACCCAAGCCTGCCGTCAAGCGCGTTCGCAAGGCGCCCACGCCTGCGTCCGGCGCCTAAGGAGAAAAGACAACATGCTGCAACCCAATCGCCGCAAGTACCGTAAAGAGCAGAAGGGCCGCAATACCGGCGTCGCCACCCGCGGCGCCAATGTGTCGTTCGGCGACTTCGGCCTCAAGGCCACCGAGCGCGGCCGCCTGACGGCGCGCCAGATCGAGGCCGCACGTCGTGCCATCTCGCGCCATATCAAGCGCGGTGGCCGCATCTTCATCCGCATCTTCCCGGACAAACCCATCTCGCAAAAGCCGGCCGAAGTCCGCATGGGCAACGGCAAGGGCAACCCGGAGTATTGGGTGGCCGAAATCCAGCCGGGCAAGGTGCTCTACGAAATCAACGGTGTGCCCGAGCAGTTGGCGCGCGAAGCGTTCACACTGGCCGCGGCCAAGCTGCCGCTGTCGTGCACCTTCGTCGCCCGCCAGGTCGGCGCTTGATCGGAGTTGAACGAAATGAAAGCATCTGAACTGCGCGCCAAGGACGTCCCGGCGCTCGAGAAGGAAGTGAGCGAGCTGCTCAAGGCCCACTTTGGCCTTCGCATGCGCAAGGCCACGCAACAATTGACTGACCATTCCCAGCTCGGCAAGACGCGCCGCGACATCGCGCGCGCCAAGACCCTGCTGGCGCAGAAGAAGAAAGGCGCCACCAAGTGAGCACCGCCGCTACCGCTGTCCACGCCGAAGGCAAGGTCACCCGCACCTTCGTCGGCACCGTTGTCTCCGACAAGCGCACCAAGACCGTCACCGTGCGGGTCGAGCGCCGCACGATGCATGAGCTCTACGGCAAGATCGTCGGCAAGTCGAGCAAGTACCACGCCCACGATGAGAAGGGCGAGTACAAGCTGGGCGACATGGTCGAAATCACCGAGAGCCGTCCGATCTCCAAGACCAAATCCTGGATCGTGACGCGCCTGGTCAAGAAGGCTGAAGTCGTCTAAGGCTGAAGCCCCACGTCTGCAAGACGACCGGAACGCTGGGACACTGGCGGCCGGTCGTTTCTCTTTTCCCTTGCAAGGAGACCCTCATGATCAAAGTTGGTGACAAGCTGCCCGCGGGCAAACTGCAGGAATTCGTCGAGGTCGAAGGCAATGGCTGCTCGATCGGGCCGAACACCTTCGATGTGGCCGCGCTGACCGCTGGCAAGAAGATCGCGTTGTTCGCGCTGCCCGGGGCCTACACGCCCACCTGCTCGGCCAAGCATGTGCCCGGTTACTTGGCGAATCACGACAAGCTCAAGGCCGCCGGCATCGACGAAGTCTGGTGCGTTTCGGTCAACGACGCGTTCGTCATGGGCGCCTGGGGCCGTGACCAGAAAACCACCGGCAAGGTGCGAATGATGGCCGATGGCAGCGCCGACTTCGCCAAGGCCACCGGCCTGACGCTCGACCTGGCTGCGCGTGGCATGGGCCTGCGCAGCAACCGCTACTCAATGCTTGTCGTCGATGGCGTGGTCAAGACGCTCAATATCGAAGCGCCGGGCAAGTTCGAAGTCAGCGATGCCGAGACGATGTTGAAGCAAGCCAAAGAGGCGCTTGCCTGATCTGACAGACGAGGGCGTCTTGGCAAGGCGCGCCGCTTTCCGCTAGAATCCGCCCTTCGCCTGTTCGTGGGTTCCCGTGAACAGGCTTCAACCCACACCACGGGTCCAAGACTGCTGCCTGTTCTGCCGGCATGCAAGTTGGGATTACAAACATGATCCAAATGCAATCGCGGCTCGACGTCGCGGATAACACGGGCGCCAAGACCGTCATGTGCATCAAGGTGCTGGGCGGCTCGAAGCGCCGCTACGCCGGCATCGGCGACGTGATCAAGGTCAGCATCAAGGAAGCGGCGCCGCGCGGCCGTGTCAAGAAGGGCGAGATCTACAACGCCGTGGTGGTTCGCACCGCCAAGGGCGTGCGCCGCAATGACGGCTCCCTCGTCAAGTTCGACGGCAACGCCGCGGTGCTGCTCAACGCCAAGCTCGAACCGATCGGCACCCGCATCTTTGGCCCGGTGACGCGCGAGCTGCGCACCGAGCGCTTCATGAAGATCGTGTCCCTGGCCCCCGAGGTGCTCTGACCATGAACAAACTTCGCAAAGGCGACCAGGTCATCGTGTTGACCGGCCGCGACAAAGGCAAGCGCGGCACCATCAGCCGCCGAGTCGACGACAGCCACCTCATCGTCGAGGGCGTCAACGTCGTCAAGAAACACGTCAAGCCCAACCCGATGAAGGGCACCACCGGCGGCGTGATCGACAAGACGATGCCGATCGACCAGTCCAATGTGGCGATCTACAACCCGGAGACCGGCAAGGCCGACCGCGTGGGCATCAAGATGCTGAGCAAGGCTGACCAGGACAAGCGCAAGACCAAGGACAACGGCGTGCGCATCTTCAAGTCCAGCGGCAAAGAAGTCGGGGTGAAGTAACCATGGCCACAGAAAAGACCAAGGCGCCCAAGGCGCCCAAGGCAACGGAGGCGCCCAAGGCGCCCAAGGCGCCCAAGGCACCCAAGGCACCCAAGGCACCCAAGGCCGCCGCCAAGGCCCCAGGCGGCGCTGCCGCAGCCTCTGCCGGCGTTGCGCGCCTGCATGCGCAGTACCGCGAGAAGATCGTGCCCGACCTGATGACGAAGTTCGGCTACAAATCGACCATGCAGGTGCCGCGCCTGACCAAGATCACGCTCAACATGGGCGTCAGCGAGGCTGTCGCGGACAAGAAGATCATGGACAACGCCGTTGGCGACCTGACCAAGATCTCCGGCCAGAAGCCGGTGGTCACCAAGAGCAAGAAGGCCATCGCCGGTTTCAAGATCCGCGAGGACGTGGCCATCGGCACGATGGTCACGTTGCGTGGCTCACGCATGTACGAGTTCCTCGATCGTTTCGTCACCGTGGCCTTGCCGCGAGTGCGCGACTTCCGCGGCATTTCGGGCCGCTCGTTCGATGGCCGCGGCAACTACAACGTCGGCATCAAGGAACAGATCATCTTCCCCGAGATCGACTACGACAAGGTCGACGCGGTGCGAGGCATGAACATCAGCATCACGACCAGCGCGAAGACCGACGACGAGTGCAAGGCGCTCCTCGCCGCGTTCCGCTTCCCGTTCAAGAACTGAAGGCAAGCTCATGGCAAAAATGTCCCTGATCCAACGTGAGCTCAAGCGCACGCAACTGGTCGCCAAGTACAAGAAGAAGTACGACGAGTTGAAGGCCACCGCCAACGACGCCAAGAAGAGCGACGACGAGCGCTATGCCGCGCGCTTGGGCCTGCAAGCGCTGCCGCGCAATGCCTACCCGACGCGCCAACGCAATCGCTGCGGCGACACCGGCCGCCCGCGCGGCACATTCCGCATGTTCGGTCTGGCGCGCAGCAAGATCCGTGACCTGGCGTTCAAGGGCGACATCCCTGGTGTCGTCAAGGCCAGCTGGTAAGCAGCAGGCGCAAGGAGCAAAACCATGAGCATGAGTGATCCGATCGCCGACATGCTGACGCGTATCCGCAATGCCCAGAGCGTTGACAAGACGGCCGTGACCATGCCGTCGTCCAAGCTCAAGGTGGCGATCGCGCAGGTGCTGAAGGACGAGGGCTACATCGACGGCTATGCCGTCAAGGGCGAACAGAAGGCCGAACTCGAAATCGCGCTGAAGTACTACGCCGGCCGGCCCGTGATCGAGCGCATCGAGCGCGTGAGCCGCCCCGGCTTGCGCATCTACCGCGGCCGCCACGATATTCCGCAGGTCATGAACGGCCTGGGCGTGGCGATCGTCACCACCCCTCAGGGCGTGATGACCGACCGCAAGGCGCGCGCTGCCGGTGTCGGCGGCGAAGTGCTCTGCTACGTGGCCTAAGGAGATCAAGCAATGTCGCGCGTAGGAAAGATGCCGATCGCCGTCCCGAAGGGCGTGGACGTGGCGGTGTCGGCCAATGAGATCAGCGTCAAGGGCGCTCAGGGTACGTTGAAGCGTGCCGGGCATCCGCTGGTCACCGTCAAGAATGAAGGCGGCAACATCAGCTTCACGGCTGCCGATGACAGTGCGCAAGCCGATGCCATGAGCGGCACGATGCGCGCGTTGGTGGCCAACATGGTCAACGGCGTCAGCAAGGGCTTCGAGAAGAAGCTGTCGCTGGTGGGCGTTGGTTTCCGTGCGCAAGCGCAAGGCACCAGGCTGAACCTGCAGATCGGTTTTTCGCACCCGGTGGTGATGGAAATGCCCGCGGGCGTGAAGGTCGAGTGCCCGACGCAGACCGAGATCAACATCAAGGGCGCCGACCGCCAGGTGGTGGGCCAGATCGCCGCGGAGGTGCGCGCCGCGCGGCCGCCCGAGCCCTACAAGGGCAAGGGCATCCGCTATGTCGGCGAGCGCGTGGTCCTCAAAGAGACCAAGAAGAAGTAAGGAGCAGCGACCATGTCACTGACCAAGAACAACCAGCGTCTGCGCCGTTCGCGCCAGACCCGCGTGCGCATCGCCATGAAGCGTGTGCCGCGATTGAGCGTGTTTCGCAGCAATTCGCATATCTACGCCAGCCTGATCTCCGATGACGGCGCCAAGGTGCTGGCCTCGGCGTCGACTGCCGAGAAGACTTGGCGTGGCGAGCTCGCCGACGGCAAGGGCAGCAACACCGCTGCCGCTGCCGCCGTGGGCAAGCGCATCGCCGAGAAGGCCAAGGCCGCCGGCATCGAAAGCGTCGCCTTCGACCGCGCAGGGTACGCGTACCACGGCCGCGTCAAGGCGCTGGCCGAGGCTGCGCGCGAAGCCGGCCTGAAGTTCTGACGCAAGGAGCACCAACAGCATGGCAAAGTTTCAACCCCGCGCGCAGACCGAAGGCAATGACGACGGCCTGAAGGAAAAGATGATCGCGGTCAACCGCGTCACCAAGGTCGTCAAGGGCGGCCGCACGCTGTCTTTCGCGGCCCTGACCGTGGTCGGTGACGGCGATGGCCGCATCGGCATGGGCAAGGGCAAGGCCAAGGAAGTGCCGGTGGCAGTGCAAAAGGCCATGGAGTCGGCGCGCCGCAACATGAAGAAGATCGCGCTCAAGGACGGCACGATCCATCACCAGGTGCGAGGCGCTCACGGTGCGGCCAAGGTGCTGATGGCGCCGGCCAAGCCGGGTGACGGCATCATTGCCGGCGGCCCGATGCGAGCCGTTTTCGAAGTCATGGGCGTCAAGGACATCGTCGCCAAGAGCCTCGGTTCGGCCAACCCGTACAACATGGTGCGGGCCACGCTGAACGCTCTCGGGCACTGCAACACGCCGGCCGATGTGGCGGCCAAGCGCGGCAAGACGGTTGAAGACATCTTCAACTGATCGGAGCAACGAACATGGCTGACAAGAAAACACTGACCGTCAAGCTCGTCAAGAGCGTCGCCGGCACCCATCAATCGCACCGCGACACGGTGCGGGGCCTGGGCCTGCGCAGGGTCAACAGCACGCGCACGCTGGAAGACACGCCGGCCGTGCGCGGGATGATCAACAAGGTCTCCTACTTGGTATTGGTGCTCTGATGGAACTCAACAACATCAAGCCGGGTGACGGCAGCAAGAAGCCGCGTCGCCGCGTCGGACGTGGCATCGGTTCGGGCCTCGGCAAGACCGCGGGCCGCGGACACAAGGGCCAGAAGAGCCGTGCCGGTGGATTCCACAAGGTGGGCTTCGAGGGCGGTCAGATGCCGATGCAGCGCCGCCTGCCCAAGCGCGGCTTCAAGTCTCATGCGCTCAAGTACGCCGCCGAGATCACGCTGGCCGATCTGCAGCGCCTGGCGCTCGCGGAGGTGGACATGCTGGCATTGAAGCAAGCGGGTCTGGTGCGCGATCTCATCAAGACCGTCAAGGTCATCAAGAGCGGTGCGCTGTCGACGAAGGTCGCGCTCAAGGGCATCGGCGCGACGGCCGGGGCCAAGGCGGCCATCGAGGCGGCCGGCGGCAGCGTCGCCGAATAAGCAAAGGACGAAGTTGGCCACCAACGCCACCACCCTCGCCAAGAGCGGCAAGTTCGGCGACCTGCGACGCAGGCTCGTCTTCTTGCTGCTCGCGCTCGCGGTGTATCGCATCGGCACGCACATCCCGGTGCCGGGGATCGACCCCAACCAGATGGCCGATCTGTTCAAGAGCCAGGGCGGCGGCATCCTGAACCTGTTCAACATGTTCAGCGGCGGCGCACTGTCGCGCTTCTCGGTGCTGGCGCTGGGCATCATGCCCTACATCTCGGCGTCGATCATCATGCAGTTGATGACCTACGTCGTGCCCTCGCTCGAGGCCTTGAAGAAAGAAGGCGAGTCGGGGCGGCGCAAGATCACCCAGTACACGCGCTACGGCACCCTGGTGCTGGCGATCTTCCAGGCCAGCGGCATTGCCGCGGCGCTGCAGCAATCGCCGGGGCTGGTCTTGAACCCGGGCACGGGCTTCGTCTTCACCGCGGTGGTCAGTCTGGTCTCGGGCACGATCTTCCTGATGTGGCTGGGCGAGCAGATCACCGAACGCGGCCTGGGCAACGGCATCTCGATCCTGATCTTCGCCGGCATCGTCGCGGGTCTGCCCAGCGCCATTGCCGGCCTGTTCGAGCTGGTGCGTACCGGCGCGATGAGCACGATCGCTTTCCTGATCATTGCCGTGGTCGTCGTCGCGGTGACCTGGTTCGTGGTTTTTGTCGAGCGGGGCCAGCGCAAGATCCTGGTCAACTACGCCAAGCGCCAGGTCGGCAACAAGGTCTACGGCGGCCAGTCGTCGCACCTGCCGCTCAAGCTCAACATGAGCGGCGTCATCCCGCCGATCTTCGCCTCGTCGATCATCCTGTTGCCGGCCACGGCCGTGGGCTGGTTTGCCACCGGCGACGGCATGCGCTGGTTGAAGGACTTGTCGGGCGCGCTGTCGCCGGGCCAGCCGATCTACATCCTGCTGTATGCAGCGATGATCGTGTTCTTCTGCTTCTTCTACACGGCGCTGGTCTTCAACAGCAAGGAGACCGCCGACAACCTGAAGAAGAGCGGCGCCTTCATCCCCGGCATCCGCCCGGGCGACCAGACCGCCAGGTACATCGATCGCATCCTCGGCCGTCTGACGCTGGCCGGCGCCATCTATATCACCGGCGTATGTTTGCTGCCTGAGTTCCTGGTCCTGCGCTGGAACGTGCCATTCTATTTTGGCGGCACTTCGTTGTTGATCATCGTCGTCGTGACGATGGATTTCTGGGCGCAAGTGCAGAGTTACGTGATGAGCCAGCAGTACGAAAGCTTGTTGAAGAAGGCCAACTTCAAGACCAGCTAAATCTGACATGTCCAAGGACGATGCCATCCAGATGCAAGGGGAGGTCGTGGAAAACCTCCCCAACGCCACGTTCCGCGTCAAGCTGGAAAATGGGCACGTGGTACTGGGCCACATCTCCGGAAAGATGCGCATGCACTACATCCGCATCCTGCCGGGAGACAAGGTCACTGTCGAGTTGACGCCGTATGACCTGACGCGGGCACGCATCGTGTTCCGCGCCAAGTGAAGGAGAAAGTGAAATGAAAGTCGCCGCATCGGTCAAGAAAATGTGCCGCAACTGCAAGATCATCCGCCGCAACCGTGTCGTGCGCGTGATCTGCACCGACCCGCGCCACAAGCAGCGTCAAGGCTGAAGACTTAAGGAAGCAACATGGCACGCATTGCCGGTATCAACATTCCGCAGCACAAGCACACCGAGATCGGGCTCACGCACATCTACGGCATCGGCCGCAGCACGGCGCAGAAGATCTGCACCGCGGCGGGTATCGCCTACGACAAGAAGGTCAAGGATCTGTCCGACGGCGATCTGGAAAAGATTCGCGACGAGATCGGCCGCATGACGATCGAGGGCGATCTGCGCCGCGAGATGTCGATCAACATCAAGCGCCTGATGGACCTCGGCTGCTACCGCGGCATGC
The DNA here is from genome assembly GCA_963706685.1 of uncultured beta proteobacterium. Taxonomy (GTDB): domain Bacteria; phylum Pseudomonadota; class Gammaproteobacteria; order Burkholderiales; family Burkholderiaceae_C; genus CADEEN01. Next base: position 212,755 of record CAVPMY010000004.1, on the reverse strand, counting down.
GCCATCGCCGCGGCCTGCCGGTGCGCGGCCAGCGCACCAAGACCAATGCCCGCACCCGCAAGGGCCCGCGCAAGTCCGCCGCCGCGCTGAAGAAATAAGTCTGAAGGAACGAGTCCCATGGTCACCAAGGCACAGTCCAACACCGCCGCACGGCGCGTCAGCAAGAAGGTTCGCAAGAACGTCTCCGACGGCATCGCGCACGTGCACGCGTCGTTCAACAACACGATCATCACCATCACCGACCGCCAGGGCAGCGCGCTGTCTTGGGCTTCTTCGGGCGGCCAGGGTTTCAAGGGCTCGCGCAAGAGCACGCCCTTCGCGGCCCAGGTGGCGGCCGAGAACGCCGGCCGCGCAGCGCAGGAGCAGGGCATCAAGAACCTCGATGTGCGCATCAAGGGCCCGGGCCCGGGCCGTGAGTCGAGCGTGCGTGCGCTGGCCTCGCTCGGTATTCGCATCAACCTGATCTCCGACGTGACGCCAGTGCCGCACAACGGCTGCCGTCCACAGAAACGTCGTCGTATCTGACGACGACCAAGCCCACCGCTCGAGCGAAAAAGACAAACATCCGCCGGGCTCGCGCAGCACGAAGGCTGCGTCAGTTGAACTAGAAGGAAGCAAGCAAAGTGGCACGTTATCTCGGCCCCAAGGCCAAACTCTCCCGCCGGGAAGGCACCGACCTGTTCCTGAAGAGCGCGCGCCGCGCCATCAGCGACAAGTCGAAGTTCGAATCCAAGCCCGGCCAGCATGGCCGCACCAGCGGTTCGCGCACCAGCGACTTCGGCCTGCAATTGCGCGAGAAGCAAAAGGTCAAGCGCATGTACGGCGTGCTGGAGCGCCAGTTCCGCCGCTATTTCGCCGAGGCCGAGCGGCGCAAGGGCAACACCGGCGCCACGCTGCTGCTGCTGCTCGAGTGCCGCCTGGACAACGTGGTCTATCGCATGGGCTTCGGCTCGACGCGCGCCGAAGCGAGGCAGCTGGTGTCGCACCAGGGCATCACCGTCAACGGCAAGGTCGTCAACATCCCGTCCTATTCAGTCAAGGTGGGCGACACCGTGGCCGTGCGCGAGAAGTCGAAGAAGCAACTGCGCGTCACCGACGCTGTGAAGCTCGCCGAATCGGTGGGCATGCCCGCCTGGGTGAAGGTCGATGCGACCAAGCTCGAAGGCGTGTTCTCCAAGGCACCCGACCGCGACGAGTTCGGCGCCGAGATCAACGAGTCTCTCATCGTCGAGCTCTACTCCCGTTAATCGAGAACAAGGTACAAGGCGCGGCGCTTGCCGGGCGCGCTGTGCCATTGACTACAGCCCGGCACGGTCCATCAGCCTTATCGGTGTAACGAGCCGAGGGTATTGAGAGGAACAAGACAAGACATGCAAACCAATCTACTGAAGCCCAAGTCCATCAATGTCGAGCCGCTCGGCGGCCACCGTGCCAAAGCCACGCTCGAGCCTTTCGAGCGCGGCTACGGGCACACGCTGGGCAATGCACTGCGCCGCGTGCTGCTGTCGTCGATGGTCGGCTATGCGCCGACCGAAGTCACCATCGCCGGCGTGCTGCACGAGTACTCCACTGTCGACGGCGTGCAGGAAGACGTCGTCCACATCATGCTCAACCTGAAGGGCGTGGTCTTTCGCCTGCACAACCGCGACGAGGTCACGCTGGTGCTGCGCAAGGAAGGCGAGGGCCCCGTCACCGCAGCCGACATCCAGACACCGCACGATGTCGAGATCGTCAATCCACAGCATGTGATCGCCCACCTGGCGCATGGCGGCAAGCTCGACATGCAGATCAAGGTCGAGAAGGGCCGCGGCTATGTGCCGGGCAACCAGCGCCGCTTCGGCGACGAGCCGACGAAGAGCATCGGCCGCATCGTGCTCGACGCCTCGTTTGCACCGGTCCGGCGCGTCAGCTACGCGGTCGAAAATGCGCGCGTCGAGCAGCGCACCGATCTCGACAAGCTGGTCATGGAGATCGAGACCAACGGCGCCATCACGCCCGAAGAAGCGATCCGCGCCTCGGCCAAGATCCTCGTCGAGCAGCTCGCGGTGTTTGCGCAACTCGAAGGCAGCGACCTCGCCGCCTTCGACCAGCCAGTGCAGACGCGCAGCTCGCAGTTCGATCCGATCCTGCTGCGCCCGGTCGACGAGCTCGAACTCACCGTGCGCTCGGCCAACTGCCTGAAGGCCGAGAACATCTACTACATCGGCGACCTGATCCAGCGCACCGAGACTGAGCTGTTGAAGACGCCCAACCTCGGCCGCAAAAGCCTCAACGAAATCAAGGAAGTGCTGGCCTCGCGCGGCCTCACGCTCGGCGCGCGGCTGGAAAACTGGCCGCCACAGGGTTTGGACAAGCGCTAGCGCCAACAGGAAACACGGCGCGAGCGCCGTGTCCGAAGATGGGCTGAATACAGCCCGGTGCCCCCGGCAGTACCTGATACGGCTGCCGGCAATCTAAGACGACAGGAATTCAACATGCGCCACCGTCACGGACTACGCAAACTCAACCGCACGAGCAGTCATCGCCTGGCGATGCTGCGCAACATGTGCAACTCGTTGATCACCCACGAAGCGATCAAGACCACCGTGCCCAAGGCCAAGGAATTGCGCATGGCCGTCGAGCCGTTGATCACGCTGGGCAAGGAGCCGACGCTGGCCAACAAGCGCCTCGCGTTCGATCGCACGCGTGATCGCGCCGTCGTTGCCAAGCTGTTCGGCGAGCTGGGCCCGCGCTACAAGGCACGCCCGGGCGGCTACACGCGCATCCTGAAGATGGGCTTTCGCGTTGGCGACAACGCACCGATGGCGTTCGTCGAACTGGTCGATCGTCCCGAGATCCAGGCCGATGAATCCAAGGCCGACGTCGAGTAGTTCGAGTCGCCTCTGTTAGAATCGACATCACTGACGCGGGGTGGAGCAGCCTGGTAGCTCGTTGGGCTCATAACCCAAAGGTCGCAAGTTCAAATCTTGCCCCCGCAACCAAATTTCTCGAAGTAGCTAACAAGAACTTGCGAAGCCCGCCCAGCGCGGGCTTCGCCGCGTCTGGGTGTCGCGACGTCACCGCGATGCACAAACGCAAGAGACCTTGCCGCGTTTGCGATGAGGCCGAACCCGGTGGTCAAACCGCTTTGCATGCATTAACGTATGCATTGATGGACGCGTCGCAAGCCAGCCCGGCACCCTCCGCGCAGATTGGCCTGGCTGCGCTGGGGCAGGTTGGCCATGGGCTGGCGCGCCCCGAGTGTGTCCTCGCCACGGCGCGCGGTGATGTGTATGTGGCTGACTGGCGAGGCGGCGTCACGCACCTCCTGCCCGATGGCGGTCAAACCAGCTACCTGGGTATCCAGACGCCCGATGGCGTGGTCCTCAAGCCCAATGGCATCGCGCTGTTGGCCGACGGCAGCTTCCTGCTGGCGCAACTCGGCACTGACGACGGCGGCGTCTACCACCTGCAACGCAACGGCGTGGTCACGCCGTGGTTGATGTGCGTCGACGGCGTCGACCTGCCGCCGACCAACTTCGTGCTGCAAGACCAGGCTGCGCGCACCTGGATCACCGTCAGCACGCGCCACCAGCCGCGTGCATCGGCCTACCGCAGCGGCGTCGCCGATGGTTTCATTGCCCGCGTCGATGCCCGTGGCCGCGCGGCCATCGTTGCCGATGGCCTGGGCTACACCAACGAGGTGGCGCTCCATCCATCGGGGCAATGGCTCTACGTCAACGAAACCTTCGCGCGCAGGTTGTCGCGTTTCGCGCTGCGCGCCGACGGCTCGCTCGGCGTTCGCGAGACAGTGACAGTGTTCGGTGAAGGCAGCTTCCCCGACGGCCTGGCCTTCGATGAAGACGGCCACGCCTGGGTGGTCAGCATCGTCAGCAACCGCGTCATCCGCGTTGCCCCCGATGGTGCGCAGACGTTGTGGATCGAAGACGCCGACGCGCAGCACCTGCTGTGGGTCGAAGATGCCTACCGAAGCCACACGATGGGCCGGCCGCATCTGGACAAGGCGCGCAGCCAGCGCTTGAAGAACATCTCGAGCATCGCCTTTGCCGGCGCCGATCGCCGCACCGCCTTGTTCGGCTGCCTGCTCGGCGAGAACCTGGCTACCGTGCGCCTGCCGGTGGCCGGCGTGGCGCCGATTCACTGGGCGTATTGATGGCACAAGCGCAACCGAGCCTGTCACTCGTCGATGCCGCCTACGAGCAGGTGCGCCGAAGAATCCTCGACAACGTCTGGCCGCCGGGCCACCAGGCGTTGGAGCAGGAAGTCGCCCTCGCGCTCGGCATGAGCCGCACACCGGTGCGCGAAGCGCTGATGCGCCTGCGCAACGAGGGCCTCGTCGAAGTCGTGCCGCGCCACGGCATGCGCGTGCTGCCGGTGTCGGCGGCCGATATGCGCGAGATCTACGAGATCCTGACCGCACTCGAATGCATGGCCGCTGAGCTGCTGGCCGCACGCCAACCCACCAAGGCGCAACTGGCACCGTTGGTCAACGCCACCAAGGCGATGGACCGTGCCCTGAAGAGCGGCGATCTGGACGCCTGGGCCGCCGCCGACGAGCTGTTCCATGCGCAACTGGTCGAGCTGGCCGGCAACCGACAGCTGCCGCGCCACGGTCATGAACTACTGGGACCGCGCCCACCGCGCTCGCATGGTCACGCTGCGCCTTCGGCCCAAGCCGGTGAATTCGACGCGTGAACACATGGCCATGGTCGAGCGACTCGCCGCAGGCGACGCCGAAGGTGTGGTCAGCGTCATCCGCGCTCACCGCCAGCGCGCCAACCGCGAACTGCTGGGGATCTTCGAACACTACCGCTTTGCTCACCTATGAGGTCCACACCATGAGCCGTACCAGCTACCAGATCGCCGTGCTGCCCGGCGACGGCATCGGCATCGAGGTGATGCGCTCGGCGCTCGCGTTGCTCGAAGCCTTGCAGCCGCGCCTGGGCTGCCAGTTCCACACCGCGACCTACCCCGCCGGCGCGCAGCACTATCTCGATGCCGGTGTGGCGCTGCCCGACAGCACGCTCACGGCCTGCCGCGCTGCCGACGCCATTCTCTTCGGCGCAATGGGCCTGCCGCATGTGCGCGGCGTCGACGGCACCGAGATCATTCCGCAGCTCGACATTCGCTTCGCGCTCGATCTGTATGCCGGGGTGCGGCCGATCCGCACCTTCCCCGGACTGCCGGTGCCGCTGGCCAGCCCGCGCGCCGCGCAGATCGACCTCGTGCTGGTGCGCGAAAGCACCGAAGGTCTGTTTTATGCACGCGGCCGCGGCCAGGTCGACTGACGGCGAAGCCTTCGACACGATGAAGATCACCCGCGCCGGCACCGCACGCGTCTGCGACTTCGCCTTCGAGCTGGCGCGGCAGCGCAAGGACCGCGGCAAGCGCGGCCATGTCACCAACGTCGACAAGGCCAACGTCTTCGCCTCGATGGCGTTCTGGCGCGCGGTATTCGAAGAGCGCGCCAAGGCCTACCCGGAGATCACGACCGAGCACGCCTATGTCGACGCGATGGCGCTGAACCTGGTGATGAAGCCCTGGGCCTACGACGTGCTGGTCACCGAGAACATGTTCGGCGACATCCTGTCGGACCTGATCGCCGCACTCGTCGGCGGCATGGGCATGGCGCCATCGGCCGACATCGGCGACCACCATGCCCTGTTCCAGCCGGCGCACGGCACCGCGCCCGACATCGCCGGCCAGGGCATCGCCAACCCGACGGCGATGCTGCTGTCGGCGGCGATGATGCTCGACTGGCTGGTCGCGCCGCCACGGCGACCTCGGCGCTGGCCGACGGCGCGAGGGCGATCGAACGCGCCGTCGCAGCGCGCCTTCGCCAGCGGCGCAGTGCGGCCGCGCGAGTTCGGCGGCGCCAGCGGCACCGCCGACATCACGCGCGCCGTGATCGAACGACTGTGAGCGAGTGCCTGTGAAGCCGCGCATTGCCGTCGTCGGCGCGGGCTACTTCGCGCCCTTCCACCTCGAGGGCTGGCAGCAGGCCGGCGCGCAGGTGGTGGCGCTGTGCGACCTCGACGCCGCGCGCGCGCAGGCGCTGGCCTCGCGCTTCGGTATCGAACAGACCTTCGCCGACGTGGTCGCAGATGCTGAGCGCGGTCGATGTCGACCTGGTCGATGTCGTGCTGCCGCCGCAGGCGCAAGCCACTGTCGTGCGCGCCGCGCTCGATCGCCGCCGGGCCACCATCTGCCAGAAGCCCTTCGGCCGCGACCTTGCCGACGCTGAATCGATGACGGCCTGGGCCGAGGCCGTGAAAACGCCGCTGGTCGTGCATGAGAACTTCCGTTTCACGCCGTGGTTCCGCGAGTGCCGTCGGCTGATCGACGCCGGCTTGTTCGGCCGACTGCACGGCATGACGTTTCGCTTGCGGCCGGGCGACGGCCAGGGGCCGCGGGCCTACCTCGACCGGCAGCCGTACTTCCAGCAGATGCCGCAGTTGCTGGTGCGCGAGACCGCGGTGCATTTCATCGACACCTTCCGCTACCTGTGCGGCGAGGTGCGAGCGGTCACGGCGCGGCTGCGTCGCCTGAACCCGGTCATCGTTGGCGAAGACGCGGGACTGGTCGTCTTCGAGTTCGACGACGATCGCATGGCGCTGTTCGACGGCAACCGTCTCAACGACCATGTGGCGGCGAACCCGCGGCGCACGCTCGGCGAAGCCTGGATCGAGGGCGAGGCCGGCGTGCTGCGCCTGGACGGCGATGCGCGACTGTGGTGGAAGCCGCATCACGGCGATGAATCCGAGCACGCCTACGAGCGTGGCGGCGAAGGCGCGTTCGGCGGCGCCTGCACGGCGCTGCAGGCCCATGTGCTGGCCCACCTGCGCGGCGGCACACCGCTCGAGAACCGCGCCCGCGACTACCTCGTCAACCTGCAGGTGCAGGCGGCGGTCTATCGCTCTCATGACATCGGCGCTCGCGTGTCGATGGCGGACTATCTCGAGACTCGCTGACCATGCAAGTCCTCGTCGTCGACTTTCGTATCAAGCCCGAGCGCATCGCCGACTTCGAAGCGGCAATGCTCGACAACGCGCGCGTCTCGCGCGAGACCGAGCCGGGGTGCCGGCAGTTCGACGTCTGCCGCAGCGCCGCCGAGCCGTCGCAGTTCTTTCTCTATGAGCTCTATGACGACGAAGCGGCCGTGCAGGCCCACCTGCAATCAGCGCACTTCCTGCGGATGAACGCGCTGACGGCCGACTGGGTCGCGGCCAAGACCGTGTGGCGCTACACCCGCCAGTCGCCGTGAACGGATCGCGGACAATGGCCACATGACACTGTTGCTGGGCTGCATTGCCGACGACTTCACCGGCGCCACCGACCTCGCCAACAACCTCGTGCGCGCCGGCATGCGGGTGGTGCAGACCATCGGCGTGCCGGCGGCCGATGCGCAGATCGATGCCGACGCCATCGTCGTCGCGTTGAAGTCGCGCACCGCGCCGGTGGCCGATGCGGTGGCCGCATCGCTCGCCGCCTGCCGCTGGCTGCGCACGCGCGGCGCGGCGCAGATCTACTTCAAGGTCTGTTCGACCTTCGACTCCACCGCCGAGGGCAACATCGGCCCGGTGACCGAAGCGCTGATGGACGAATTGCATGCCGACTTTGCCATCGTCACGCCGGCCTTTCCCGAGAACGCCCGCACGGTGTTCAAGGGCCATCTGTTTGTCGGCGACCTGCTGTTGTCAGACAGCCCGATGCGCCAGCATCCGCTGACGCCGATGACCGACGCCAGCCTCGTGCGCGTGATGCAGGCGCAATGCCGGGTGCGTGGCGTCGGGCTGATCGAGCGGGCGGTGGTGGCGCGCGGCGAGCCCGCTGTGCGCGAGCGCGTGCGTGTGCTGCGCGAGCAAGGCGTGTCGCTGGCCATTGCCGATGCGATTGCCGATGATGATCTGCATGTGCTCGCCGCAGCGGCCAGCGACTTGCGCCTGGTCGTCGCCGGCTCGGGCCTGGCCATCGGCATCCCGGCGCTGCATGGATTGCGGCCGCGTGTCGAGGCGGCGCGGTTGCCGCCGGCGCGCGGCGCGCGGGCCATCGTCAGCGGCAGTTGCTCGACGGCGACGCAGGCGCAGGTGGCCGCCTTCATCGCCGCCGGCGGTGCAGCGTTCGCGGTCGATCCGCTGCGCCTGGCCGCGGGTGAAGACGTGACGCAGCAGGCGCTCGAGTGGGCGCGTCCTCAGTTGGGCGACAAGCCGCTGCTCGTCTATGCCACGGCCGACGCCGACGCCGTGAAGCATGTGCAGGCGGCCTTGGGCGTGTCACGCGCCGGCACGTTGGTCGAGGACTGCCTGGCGCGTGTCGCCAAGGGCCTGGTGCAGGCCGGTGTGGCCCAATTGCTCGTTGCCGGTGGCGAAACCTCCGGCGCCTGCGTGCAGGCGCTCGGCGTCGAGGCGCTTCGCATCGGCGTGCAGATCGATCCCGGCGTGCCATGGTGCTTCGCGCCGACGCAGCGTGTGCACCTGGCGCTCAAGTCGGGCAATTTCGGCGGCACCGATTTCTTCACGCGCGCCTTCACTGTCTTGTCCTGAGCGTGCCATGGGGGCACGGCGCCGCATCGTCTGTGCGCTCGCGCTGTGCAGCGCGGGCATCGCCGGCGCGCAGAACCCACGGGCGGGCCGGCTGACTGTCGCTGCGGCGTCCGACCTGCGCTTTGCACTCGATGAAGCACTGCTGCCGTTTCGCGCGGCGCATCCAGGCGCGACGATCGAGGTCATCTACGGCGCCTCGGGCAAACTGGCCACGCAACTGCGCAACGGCGCACCGTTCGATGTTTTTCTCTCGGCCGACATCGCCTTCGCGCGCGATCTGCAGCAGGCCGGGTTCACCATCGGCGCGCCACAGGTCTACGCGCTGGGTCGCCTGGCAGCGTGGAGCACGGACGCCGAACTCGGCCGGTTGCCGCTCGATGCGCTGGTGCGCGACGCGCGCGTCAGGCGCTTTGCCATCGCCAACCCCGAGCATGCGCCCTACGGCCAGCGGGCGATGCAGGCCCTGCGCTCGCAGGGCCTGGAAGCCGATGCAAAGCCCAAGCTCGTGCTCGGCGACAACGTCGCCCAGGCAGCGGCCTTCATCGACAGCGGTGCGGCGCAAGCCGGGCTGGTCGCGCACTCGCTCGTGTTGTCGCCGGCGCTGGCCGGCAAAGGCGCGTCGACGCTGATCCCCGAGGCCTGGCACGCACCGCTCGAACAAGCGCTTGTCGTCTCGCGGCATGCTGCCGACGAGCCGCTGGCCGCGGCGTTCGTGCAGCACCTGCAAGCACCGCCGACACGCGCGCTGCTGCAACGCCACGGCTTCGCCTTGCCGAGCCGGTAGCGCCGCTATGCTCGCGGCATGAGCCCCCGCCCGGCCGCTCCGAAGGGGGCTCGCACCGCAGTGCGCAGCACGGAGGTTACGCAGTGAGCGCGGGAGACTGGCAAGCCATCGCTGTCACGCTGCGCTTGGCGGCAGTGACGACGCTGGTCCTGCTCGCCCTCGGCACGCCCCTGGCGTGGTGGCTGGCGCGCTCGCGCTCGCGTGCCGTCAGCTGGATCGAGTCGCTGGTGGCATTGCCGCTGGTGCTGCCGCCCACCGTGCTCGGCTTCTACCTGCTGGTGTGGATGGGTCCGCAAGGCACGGTCGGGCGCGCGCTGGCTGCGGTCGATCTGCCGCCGCTGGTCTTCAGCTTCTGGGGCCTGGTCGTGGCCTCGGTGGTCAGCTCGCTGCCGTTCATGGTGCAGCCGCTGCGCGACGCGTTCGCGGCGGTGCCGTCGCGCGTCCTCGACGCCGCGGCGACGCTGCGGGCGCGGCCGCTCGACGCGTTCTTCAGCGTGGCGGTGCCGCTGGCACGGCGCGGCTTTGCCTCTGCGCTGACCCTGACCTTCGCGCACACCGTCGGCGAATTCGGCGTCGTGCTGATGGTCGGCGGCAACATTCCCGGCGCGACGCGCGTGCTGTCGATCGCCATCTACGACCATGCCGAGGCGATGAACCACGGCGCCGCCCATGTGTTGGCGGGCGGCTTGCTGTTGGCGTCGTTTGCGACGCTGCTGGCGCTGAACCTGGTCAGCCGCCGGCGAACGGTGATCGGCACGTGACGATCGACGCCCGGCTGCAACTGCAACGCGACAGCGGTTTCCGGCTCGACGTGACGCTGTCGCTGCCGGAGCGCGGCATCGCCATGCTCTTCGGCCCCTCGGGCTGCGGCAAGACGACGCTGCTGCGCTGCCTGGCCGGGCTCGAGCGCTCTGCACGCGGCCATGTTGCTGTCGGTGATGAGGTCTGGCAGGACGACGCCCGGTTCGTGCCGCCGCACCGGCGCGCTGTCGGCGTCGTCTTTCAGGATGCCGCGTTGTTCGACCATTTGAGCGTGCGCGGCAACCTCGACTACGGCCAGCGACGCATTCCGCGCGGTCAGGCGCGGCCGGCGCTCGAGTCGGCGATCGAACTGCTCGGCATCGAGTCGCTGCTCGAACGGCGGCCCGAGAGCCTGTCGGGTGGCGAGCGGCAGCGCGTGGCGATCGCGCGTGCGCTGGCGATGGCGCCGCGCCTGCTGCTGCTCGATGAGCCGCTGGCGTCGCTCGACGCCCAGCGCAAGCGCGAGGTGTTGCCGTTTCTCGACCGGCTGCACCAGACGCTGTCGCTGCCGATGATCTATGTGACGCACGCGCTGGCGGAAGTCTCGCGCCTGGCCGATCACGTGGTGTTGATGGAGGCGGGGCGCTGCACCGGCAGCGGCCCGATGCTGCAGATGCTGTCGCAGCTCGATGGCCCGCTGGCGCACGACGAGGAGGCCGGCGTCGTGCTGCCGTGCAGGGTGCGTTTGCGCGACCCGCGCTGGCATCTGGCGCATATGGCTTTCGACGGCGGCGAGCTCGTCGTGCGCGACGGCGGGCACGAGATCGGCAGCGCCGTGCGCGTGCGTGTGCTGGCGCGCGATGTCAGCCTGGCATTGACCGAACCGCAGGGCAGCAGCATCGTCAACACGCTGCGCGGCGAGGTGCGTGCACTCGTCAGCGACGCGCATCCGGCGGCCGCGCTGGCGCTGGTGCAGGTCGGCGCCGTGTCGCTGATCGCGCGCCTGACGCGGCAATCGGCCGACAGGCTGCACCTGGCGCCTGGCCTTGCCGTCTGGGTGCAAGTCAAGTCGGTGGCGCTGTTGGAGTGAGCGCGGCGAGTCACGCCGCCCAACCGATGCGCCCCGAGGTCTCGACCAGACCACTGGCAACACCGTGCAACGCCGAGTCGACAGTCACCGTCGCTGCGGGCACGAACGGCACGACGTGTGGCGTGAAGGTCGTGAAATACGGATTGGCGCTGGTCAGGTCGATGGCATGCATGGCCAGGTGACGGCCGTCGGGGGAGAAGCAAGGCGAGCGCAGGCTGCTGATGCGGTCGGCGACGATCCAGCGCTCGCCTTGTTGGCGGTCATAGCCGACCAGGCGCTCCTGGTCGTCAAAGACCACAAAGCGGCCGTCGGGCGACACGTCGTAGGCGCCGATGCTCGGTGCAACGACAACATCGGCCAGCCAGCCGCGATCGTCAAGGGCGGGTCCAACAACGCGCAGGCGTCCGCTCTCGGGTTCACGCACCAGCAGTTCGCCGGACTTGCGCGCCCAGACCGGTTCCTCGAAGCCGTCAATGAACGCCAGCGTCGACAACGACGGCCATTCGAGGATCAGGATGCGGTCGATGCGGGCGTCGATCACGTCGGACGTGGGCTCGTTGACGCTCAACGCGATCCTTGTGCCGGTGCCGTCGAACATGACGGCGCTGGTCTGTGTGGCGAAGGCACGATCGATCGTGTAGAGGCTGCGGCGTTGATCGAGCACGTCGATGGTGGCGAAGGCAAAGCCGTTGTTGTCGCCGTCCTGCGCCGCGATGGCCAAACGGCCCGGCGCCACCGACATGCCGGGATCGACGAAAGGCTCGACGCCGGGGTCGAAGGGAGTGGCGCGACCGCTGGAGAAGTCGAAGGCTTCGGCTTGGCCGCTGTTGCGGTAGACCAACCAGCCGATGGGGCCTGCGGCGCCGTTGGTGGCCGGTGGGCCGCCAGTGCCGCCGGGATCGGCGGCATCAGTGCCGCCACCGCCGCCGCATCCGGCCACCAGCAGCGCGGCCGCGGCTTGCAGCGCTTGTCGCCGCGACAGGGGCCGGGCGGGTTCTCTCGTCGCAACAACGTTCGATGTCATGGGGGCACTCCAGTCTGGTCATGTGCAGGTGCGTCAGCCTATGCAGATGAGCGTTCAACTACCATCGTCGGCGTTGAACGCCCAACTGCCCATGACCGATGCCGACATGAATCCGACATGGTCGCCTGCGGCCGACCTGCATGTGCGCAGCGCCGAGGCGGTGGACATCCTCTGGCATCCGGCGCGTCGCATGCATCTGCGGCCGTTTCTGGGTCGTGCGGCCGCCTTGGGCGAAGCGGCGCGCGTGCTCGGCATCAAGAAGCCGGCGATGAGCTATTGGGTCACGCGGCTGCTGGCTGCGGGGTTGATCCGGCCCTGCGGTCACGCTCGCGTGGGCCGCCAGCGTGTGCCAACCTACCGCTGTGTCGCTGACCGATTGCGAGTCAGCCTCAAGGACGCGCCGCTGTCGAGCTATGAGGGCTTGTTCGAGGACACGTCGGCGCTGTGGCAGCCGCAGCTGTTGCATGCACTGGCGCGGTCGGTGACGCGGCAGGCGCCATCGCTGATGCTGACGATCCACGCCGATGGCCCCGGGGGCCTGGCGACCACCGTGCTGCCGATGGCCGGCGAAACCCCGCACGACGATTTCCTGTATTGCTGGGGCCGCTTGTGGCTGGCAGCCGCCGAGCGCGATGCCCTGCGCGCTGAACTCGACGCGCTCTGGGAGCGCTATGTGGCGCTCAGCGACGCCTCACTCAAGAACTGCCCGACGCTGCTGCACCTCGTGTCGGTGCCGGATTCGCCGGGGGGTTGAGAGCGCAGCCGTGTCAGCGCGTCGTCGACCAAGGCGCATCGCTGCTGCCGTGCGCATCATCGGCAAACAACTTCAGCGCATTTCGCCCCGCCCGTTCGCGGTACGACTTGCGTGCGAACAGCTTGGCCTGCGCCTGCTCGGGCAGGTCGGTGATGTTGATGACATGGCGCTCGATCAGCGTGTCGATGACGTCTTCGAGCACGCGCACGAAGTCGGCGTCGAGGCGAGCGAAGTTGTCTTGTTCGTGATCGCAGTGCGGGCAGGGCATGCCGGTCTTATCGGCATGGTCCGCCGACATCTTGAACAGCGTTGACCGTCGGCGGGCGGCCCGGACAGGAACAGGTTCACGCTGCCACGACAACTTTGGTCGCCGATCGCGACGCCCCTAAGCTGGCGTGCGCGCTACTCTTGCCGCGAAGGTACCCTCAGCGCAGCCCGGCGATGTAGTCAGAAACCGCCTTGATCTCGCGGTCGCTCATCTTCGCGGCAATGGTGACCATTTGCGCGCTGTTGTCGCGCGCACCGCTGCGCAGCGCGACCAGTTGCGCCTCGGTGTAATCGGCATGTTGACCACCCAGCCGCGGGTACTGCGACGGGATGCCGGCGCCTGTGGGGCTGTGGCAGCCGGCGCAGGCCGGCACGGCCTTGTCGGCAATGCCGCCGCGGTAGATCTGCTCGCCGAGCTTGACCAGCGCCTTGTCCTTGGCGAAGCCGGGTTTGGCGCTCTTGCTGGCGTAGAAGGCGGCGACATTCTTCATGTCGTCGTCCGACAGCGTCGCTGCGAAGCCCTTCATGATGGCGTTGTTGCGTTTGCCGGCCTTGAATTCCGTCAATTGCTTGACCAGATATTCGTAGTGCTGGCCGGCCAGGATCGGGTTGGCCGGGCTGCCGCGCGAGCCATCGGCCGTGTGGCAGGCCGCGCAGACCTGGGTGGCGATGGCCTGGCCTTTGGCCAGGTCCGGCTTGGCGGTTGCGGCCGCAGCCGTGTTCGCCATGGCCATCGGGGCGGAAAGCGCGAGGGCGCCGAGCAGCAGAAAACGAGCCTTCATGGAGTCGCGGGCCTGAATGTTGGGGTGATGCCCGCGCGGACTGCCCGGGCGCAAAACCGGCGAATTTTACAATGCCCGATGTCCATGACCAGCGACAACAGCGCCACGCCCCGATCTGCCGCCCAACAAGCGTTGGCCTGGACGCACAGCGCGCGCTTTCTCACCACCGCGGCGCAGCTCGATCAGTTACCGCTGCCCGAGCTGCCGGAGATCGCTTTTGTCGGCCGCAGCAATGCCGGCAAGTCGAGCGCCATCAACACGCTGGCACAGCAAAAGCGACTGGCCTTTGCGTCGAAGACGCCGGGTCGCACGCAGCACATCAACCTGTTTGCACTCGGCCCCGCCGATGCGCCGGACGCCTTGTTCGCCGACTTGCCGGGCTACGGCTATGCCGCCGTCGAACGCGATGCCAAGCTGCGCTGGCAGCAGGTCATGGCCGACTACCTGGCGCAGCGGCGAGACCTCTCCGGCGTCGTCCTGCTCGCTGATTCGCGCCTGGGACTGACCGAGCTCGACCACCGCTTGCTCGAATGGATCGGCCAGCGCGTACGCACCGGCGCGGTCAAGCTGCTGGTGCTGCTGACCAAGGCCGACAAGCTGTCGCGCAAGGAGGCCGACGCCTCGCTCAATGCAACGACGGCGGCGCTCGGCGCCTATTCGAGCGACGAGGCCGACATCGGCGTCACGCTGTTTTCGGCGCTCAAGCGCACGGGCGTGGAAGACGTGGCGATGACCTTGCGCGGCTGGGTGGTGTCTTGAGTTTGTCGATCCGGTGTTTCGACATCGCGCTGCCGCACGGCATCACGCTGTCGTGCCGCGCCAACACCGAGGTCCCCGGCGCGCGGCGCGCGCTGCTGCTGCACGGATTCCCCGAAGCGGCGTTCGTCTGGGACGAGGTCATGCAACGCTTGGCTGGCCGCGTGCACTGCGTCGCGCCCAACCTGCGCGGCTATGAACGGTCGAGCGCGCCGGCTGGAGTCGAGGCCTACCGCGCCAAGCACCTGGTGGCCGACATCGCGGCGCTGATCCAACTGCAAGGCGCACCGATCGACCTGCTCGTCGGCCACGACTGGGGCGGCGCCATCGCCTGGAACCTCGCCGCGCTGCGGCCCGAGCTGATGCGCCGGCTGCTGATCATCAACGCGCCGCACCCCGCCGCCTTCTTGCGCGAGCTGCGCGACAGTCCGCTGCAGCAGGCAGCCAGCGCCTACATGAACTTCCTCTGCCGCCCCGATGCGGCGGCGCTGCTGGCCGAGAACGACTTCGCGCGCCTGTGGCCGTTTTTCGAGAACATGGGCGGCAACACCTGGCTCGACGCGCCGACGCGCGAGCGCTACCGCGAGGTCTGGCGTCACGGGCTCGACGGCGCACTCAACACCTACCGCGCGTCGCCGCTGCGGCCGCCGCAGACGGCCGGCGACGCCATCCACACTCTGATCTTGCCGGCCGAGGTGACGACAGTGCACGTGCCGACGACGGTGTTGTGGGGCGATGCGGACGTGGCATTGCCGCCGGCGCTGCTCGACGGCCTCGAGGCGTTCGTGCCCGATCTGACGGTGCAGCATGTAGAGGGCGCGACGCATTGGATCGTGCATGAACAGCCTGCGCGCCTGGCTGATGCGATGGCTCGTTTGGTCGCCGTGGCGGCCCGATCAAGCGATGCGGTTGTCGGCGCAGACTGACCCTACTCGAACGTCATGCCGACGGTCGGATTGCCGGGCAAGCCGTTGTACTGCACTTGCACCGCGAGCCCGGGCTTGGGCGGCATCAGCTTGGAGAACGACCCCAGGCTGACCAGATCGCCCTTGCGCAGCGCGCGACCGCTGCGAGCCAAGTCCCTGGTCAGCCAGACGACGGCGTTGAGCGGGTGCTCGAGCACGTCGGCGCCCTTGCCCTTGTCGAGCTCGGCGCCGTTGCCGGTGATCACGACCTGCATGTCGCGCAGCGCGTCGGAAAACTGCTGCGTGCGCTGCGCGGCGATCGGTTTGCCCAGCACGCCCAGCCGTGCGCCGACGTTGATGGCGTTGATCGCCGCGCCGTTGAGTTTCGGCGGTGCCTCGACGACGAGGTCGGGCAGTTCGATGAACGGGATCACCTGATCGATCGACTTCAGGACGTCGGCCGGCGTCTCCGCGCGGTTGATGGCTCGCGCATCGCTGACGCGCACCAGCATGTCGGCCTCGAACAGCGGCCGCGCGCCGAAAGCGGCCGGCACCTTCGCGCCGTCGGCCAGCAGCATCGGCTTGTAGAGCACGCCCCACACCGGCGAGTCGTGGTTGAAGCGCTTCTGCACCGCAGGGTTGGTGAGGCCGGCCTTGTAGCCGATCGGCGGCCCCAGTTGCTGCGCGAGAAAACGATTGACCTTCGCCCGCGTGCATTCGCCGTCGGCCGCAGACAGGTTTTCGGGGTTCGGCGCTGGCTTGCGTGCCATGTACTGGGCGACCAACAACGCCGCGTCGGTATCGGACAGACAGGCGGCGAGCGCGGGCGTGCCTGTCAGCGCAATCGCACTCGCGGTGATTGCGCAACGGACGAGTCGGCCATAGGCGAGCCGTGGCATGGGATGTCCTATTCGTTCGGGGGCTGAATTATTGCGCGCTCCCTATCGTGAGCAACACCGAGTAGCTCTCTGCAGTGTTAGCGCAACGCCTCTACGGTCGGCCCAGAAACAACGCCACCCCGGTCTGCCCCTGCGGCGCATGCGTGAGCCCGAGGTACAACGGGCCCAAGCCCGTATCGGCGCCGACGAAGACGCTCATGCCGGTGCGCAGGTTGCCGTGGCGCGCTTCGACCTTGGTCGCCCAGGCGTTACCGGCTTCCGCGGTCGCGCCGACGAACAGGCCGCGTGCGGCCAACGGGGCGTAAGGCAGCCGCCAGTACCAAGTCAGTCGCGAAAAGGCGATGTAGTTGCCGAGCAGTTGGCCGTCGCGGTAGCCGGAGAGTTGGTGAAAGCCGCCGAGTTCGTAGCGCCCGATCGCTGACGGTTCGCGTTGGCTGGCGCCGCGCACCGCGCCGAACAAGCTGAAGCTGTGGGCGCCGAAGGACTGCACGCCGATGGCCGAGGCTTCGAGCTGCTGAAAGCGCCCGGCCGTGCTGCCTTCGCCGACCGACAGCTGGCCGACCAGGCGGTAGCCCTGCGTCGGGAAACTCGCGAAGTCGAGTTGATCGATGACGACGGCCAGGCGAGCGCCGACGTCGGTGGCGCGCAGCGGCTGGGCGACCTCGGCGACCTCGGCGCTGACCAGCGTCGGCGTGGCGTTGACGCGTTGCGAGGTCAGGCCCAGGCGCACTTCGCCGAAGCGGCCCCAGGGTTGGCCGAGGTCGAGGCCGACGCGGGCTTCCGTGCGCTTGTAGCGCGCCAGCTCGTCGCCGCGCTCGTCGTAGATCGTGCCGTTGCGGCGCTCGGCGCTGGCGTAGGCAGCGATGAACCAGTCGTTGGACAGGCCGATGGTCCAGTTCAGCGGGTGGTAGAGCTCGGTGAACACGGAGGGCACAGCGCCGATCTGGACGCGGTTGCGCCACTCGGTGCCGCTCGGCGTGAGCCAGTGGCGGTTGTGACTCAGCTTGAGATTGAAGCTGCCGCGGCCTTCGAAGTCGGTGGACAGATCCAGCCCGACGCGCAGGTAGTTCGGGCCCCAGGGTTTGTCGTCGAGGTCGAACAGCAGTTCGTCGCGGCCGTCGCGGGTGATGATGCGGTAGTCCACGCGCAGGTAGTCGCCGCTGCCCATCAGCGAGCGCACGTCGCGCTCGGCGCGCGAACGCTCGAAAGGCTGGCCGGGTTGGGATTCGAGCTGTGCGGCAAAGCGTGCCGGATTGGTGATGGTGCTGCCGTCGAAGGTCACCCCGGCCAACGTCGCCTCTGGCGGCTGCTCGCGCGGCAGGCTGGCGCGCCATTGCGCAAACTCGTCGGCGCTGCGCGCCAGCGGCTGCAGCTTTGCCGAGGCCGCTTCGGCGCCACGCTCGCCGAGTGCGATCAGCTCTGCCGCGCGCTCGAAGTCGCCCGAGGTGAGCGTGCCCAGGGGCGGCGCCACCAGCACGTCGCGCTCGCCGAGCGTGGCCAGGCTGCGCTGCACGTTCTGCTCGGTGAGGATGTTGATCATCTGCGTGGTCACGCCGAGCGCTGAGTTGAGCGAGTCGCGCCCGGCCAGCGGCGTGCCGACGTTGACGACGATCACCACATCGACGCCCATCGCGCGCACGACGTCGATCGGCACGTTGTTGACCAGCCCGCCGTCGCCGAGGACGCGCCCGCCGGCTTCGATCGGCGCAAAGACGCCGGGCACGCTCATCGACGAGCGCAGAGCGAGCGCGAGGTCACCACGGTCGAGCACCACGGCCGCGCCTGTTTCCAGGTCGGTGGCAACGGCGCGAAACGGGATCGGCAGGCGGTCGAAGGCGTCGACGGTGCGCACCGGCAGCGTGTAGCGGCGCAACAGCGATTCAAGTCGGCGTGTCGACACGGCGGCCACCGGCGCGCGCAGTTCACCGTCACGCAAGCCGAATTCGAACAGCGCCGAGAACTCGAAGTCTTCTTCCTTGCGCCGCTGCGACAGGTGCTGGCGCTCCAGGCGCGGCTCGAAGACACGCGTCCAATCGATGGCGCTGACCTCGCGCTCGACTTCCTGTGCGCTCAAGCCGCTGGCGTACAAGCCGCCGACGATGGCGCCCATGGACGTGCCGGCGATGGCGTCGATGCGGATGTGCTGCTGTTCCAGCACCTTGAGCGCACCGACATGCGCCAGCCCGCGCGCGCCGCCGCCGGAGAGCACGAGGCCGACGCGCGGACGCTCCTGCGCTTGTGCAAGAGCACAGCAGCAAACGAACGTCAGGGCGATCAGCCGACGCATGCGCCCATTCTGACCCGCAAGAACAAGGGGCCAGCGGCAATGCCGCTGGCCCCCTCAAGTAGCAATGATCGAGCGCTCAGCGGCGGCGAATGCCGTCCGCTGCAGCGGACGGTACTACATGTCCATGCCGCCCATGCCACCCATGCCGCCCATGCCACCCGGCATGCCGCCGCCCGGAGCTTCGTCCTTCGGCGACTCGGCGACCATGGCTTCGGTCGTCAGCATCAACGAGGCAACCGAAGCCGCGTTCTGCAGCGCCATGCGCGTCACCTTGGTCGGGTCCAGGATGCCCATCTCGATCATGTCGCCGTAGGTGTCATTGGCCGCATTGAAGCCGTAGTTGCCCTTGCCGGCCATCACGGCAGCGACCACCACGCTCGGCTCGCCGCCGGCGTTGTAGACGATCTCGCGCAGCGGCTGTTCGACGGCACGCATGACGATCTTGATGCCGGCTTCCTGGTCGGGGTTGTCGCTCTTGAGGGCGCCCACCGCGGTGCGTGCGCGCAGGAACGCCACGCCACCGCCGGCGACGATGCCTTCCTCGACGGCTGCACGCGTGGCGTGCAGCGCGTCCTCGACGCGGGCCTTCTTTTCCTTCATCTCGACTTCGGTCGCGGCACCGACCTTGATCAGCGCCACACCGCCGGCCAGCTTGGCCACGCGCTCCTGCAGCTTCTCGCGGTCGTAGTCGCTGGTGGCTTCTTCGATCTGCACGCGGACCTGCTTGACGCGCGCTTCGATGTCGGCCGCCGCACCGGCACCGTCGATCAGCGTGGTGTTTTCCTTGGCCACTTCGACCCTCTTGGCCTGGCCCAGATCGGCCAGCGTGATCTTCTCGAGCGTCAGGCCGACTTCTTCGGCGATGACCTTGCCGCCGGTGAGGATGGCGATGTCCTCGAGCATGGCCTTGCGTCGATCTCCGAAGCCCGGGGCCTTGACGGCAACGACCTTCAGGATGCCGCGGATGGTGTTGACCACCAACGTGGCCAGCGCCTCGCCTTCGACTTCTTCGGCAATGATCAGCAGCGGACGGCCAGCCTTGGCCACCTGCTCCAGCGTCGGCAGCAGTTCGCGGATGTTGCTGATCTTCTTGTCGTGAAGCAGCACGTACGGGTTGTCGAGGATCGCGGCCTGCTTCTCGGGGTTGTTGATGAAGTAGGGCGACAGGTAGCCGCGGTCGAACTGCATGCCTTCGACGACGTCGAGCTCGTTGTCCAGGCTCTTGCCGTCTTCGACGGTGATGACGCCTTCCTTGCCGACCTTGTCCATCGCGTCGGCGATGATCTTGCCGATCGACTCGTCGGAGTTGGCCGAGATCGAGCCGACCTGGGCGATTTCCTTGCTGGTCGTGGTGGCCTTGCTCTGCTTCTTCAGCTCGGCGACCAGGGCCGTGACGGCCTTGTCGATGCCGCGCTTCAGGTCCATCGGGTTCATGCCGGCGGCCACGTACTTCATGCCTTCGCGCACGATCGACTGGGCCAGCACGGTGGCGGTGGTGGTGCCGTCACCGGCGTTGTCGCTGGTCTTGGAAGCGACTTCCTTGACCATCTGCGCGCCCATGTTCTGGAGCTTGTCCTTGAGCTCGATCTCCTTGGCCACCGAGACACCGTCCTTGGTGACGGTGGGGGCGCCGAAGCTGCGCTCGAGCACCACGTTGCGGCCCTTGGGGCCGAGCGTGACCTTGACCGCGTTGGCCAGGATGTTCACGCCTTCGACCATGCGGGGGCGGGCGTCGCCGCCGAAGATGACGTCTTTTGCTGCCATGTTGTTTCTCTCCTGAGGTTCGTTGGATTACTTTTTCTCGACGACGGCGAACAGATCTTCTTCGCGCATCACCAGCAGTTCGTCGCCATCGACCTTGACGGTCTGGCCGCTGTACTTGCCGAACAGCACGCGGTCGCCGACCTTGATGTTCAGGCACGACGAAGTCGCCCTTGTCGTTGCGCTTGCCGGGGCCGACGGCCAGCACTTCACCCTGATCGGGCTTCTCGGCGGCGTTGTCGGGGATCACGATGCCCGAGGCGGTCTTGGTTTCCTGCTCGAGGCGCTTGACGATCACGCGATCGTGCAACGGACGAAGTTTCATGCTTGGGTCTCCAAGGAGGTCACAGCCAGTATGGAAAAACGATGGCACGTAAGTGTGCGCTCGTTCACATTGATGGGTTTGCAGTCTCTGCAAACCGTTAGCACTCACCGGAGTCGAGTGCTAGCAAATGGATTATAGAGACGGTTTCGCGCCTTTCAAGGGCCGAAGCAATCCCCGGCGTCAAGAAGACTGCGCGTCGCGCGGGCTGGGTGGCGCGTCGGGCGCCATTGTGTCGACGGGTGCCTTGGACTCGACGCGGTAAGCCTCGCTGGCCCAGGCGCCGAGGTCGATGCTCGAGCAGCGCTCGCTGCAAAACGGCCGCCACTGATTGCTCGGCGCCAATACCGACGGCCCCTTGCAGCGCGGGCAAGGCACCCGGCGCTCGTTGCCGCTCAAGAGCAGATGGTCAGCTCGAGCGACTGGTCTTCGGTGATCGGCCGCATGCGGCCCTCGCTGTCGGGCCGCATCAGTCGCACGGAGACGATCAGGCGGTGGCCGGTGATCTCGGGCACCAGCCCAGCGACTCGTCCAGGCGCACGCGCAGCAGGTGAAAGGGCTTGCCGGGGGGCAATCTCTGCTGGTACTGGCCGGCCTTGGCCACAACGCGCTGCGGCGCGCCGGAATCGCGCAGCAGGCCGAGCAGCACGCTTTGCGCCTCGGCCAATGGCGTGACCGTGCCCACCCAGCTCATCAGGTCGGCGCGGCGCTTGGCCGGCTCCTGCTGTTGCCAGGCGTAGTAGGCCGGCAGGTCGAACTCGCAGGTGCCGCCGGGGATGCCGATGCGGCTGCGGATGGTCATCAGCAACTCGTTGCTGGTCAGCGGCGCGCCGGCCTTGCCGGGCAGCGTGTTCAGCGCGTTGAAGGCGTGGTCGATGCTTGGAGATCACGGCGTCGAGCGCCCCTTCAGACACGCCGGGCTTGCCGCGGTAGGCTTGATAGTCGTGTTTGTGCCGCTCGAAGTCCTTGAGCAGATCGCTCTTCAGGTCGGCGCGCGAGGCCACATCGACGATCTCGAACAGCGTGACCAGCGCGAAGTGGTGGTCGAGCACGGTGTCGCGGGGCATCAGCTGGCCAAGGCGGTCGAACAAATGTTCGAGCCGCAGCATGGTGCGGATGCCTTCGTTGAATGGGTATTCGTACAGGACCAAGGCGCCTTCTCTGTGTCCTTGGCTGGCCCGGAGAGCGGGCCGCAACTCAGATCATCGGTCGGCGATTGTTCCACAGCCGCCACAGCGCTTCGGTATGCGCTTGCAACTCGAGCATGGCGATGGCGTCGTTGAAGATGACTGCGTCCGCAATCGCGCGGCGCGCCTCGCGGCTGCATTGCGCGGCAGTGGCCTGGGCGGCGGCTTCGCGGGTCCAGCCCGGGCGGTTGGCGACACGATCGATCTGCGTGTCGGTCCGGCAATCGACGACCAGCACGCGATGGACGCGGGCGCGCCAATGCCTGGATTCGGCCAGCAAGGGCACGTCGAAAACAAGCATGGGGCTGGTGCTCGTATTCGCCTGGTGTTGCGCTTGCTCGCCGATCATCGGGTGCAGCACGGCTTCGAGTCGCTGGCGTACGGAGACATCGCCAAAGGCGCGCGAGCGCATGGCTGCGCGGTCGAGGCTGCCGTCGGGCAGCAGGATGGCGTCGCCGAACTCTCGCACCAGCAGCGGCAGGGCTGTCCCGCCCGCAGCCGTGAGTTCGCGCGCGATGGCGTCGGTATCGATCAGCGCGGCGCCGCGTGACACCAGCATCGCCGCGACCGTGCTCTTGCCGCTGCCGATGCCGCCCGTCAGGCCGATCTTCAGGGGTTCGCTTGCCATGAGGCCACAGTGTGCCGCACGAGCCTCAGGCCCAGCCGATCCACTCCAGCACGCGCGGCGCGCCGACCAACATCACCGACAGTCCGGCGCCGGCCAGGAATGGGCCGAAAGGCACGTAGCGTCCCTCGCGAAGCTGGCCGCTGAGCTTCATGCCAATGCCGACCACGGCGCCGATGACCGAGGCTGCCAGGATGATCGGCACCAGCATGGGCCAGCCGAGCCAGGCGCCGAGCGCCGCCAGCAGCTTGAAGTCGCCATGGCCCATGCCCTCCTTGCCCGTGGCGAGCTTGAAGAGCTGATAGACGCTCCACAGCGACAGGTAGCCCGCGACCGCGCCCCACAGCGACGACTCGAGCGGAATCGTCCAGCCCAGCGCCGCCGCGATCAGCCCACCCCAGAGCAGCGGCAGCGTCAGCGAATCGGGCAGCAAGGTCGTGTCCCAGTCGATCATCGCCAGGGCGATGAGGCAGGCTGCAAAGGCACACCAGACCAGCACGGTGGGTTGCGCGCCCATTCGCCAGGCGATGATGCCGAACAAGAGCGCGGTGGCCAGCTCCACCAGGGGGTAGCGCGCACTGATGCGCGCACCGCAAGCCGAGCAACGCGCCTTCAACAGCATCCAGCTCAACACCGGCATGTTTTCGTGCCAGCGCAGTACATGGCCACAAGCCGGGCAACGCGAACGCGGCCGCACGACCGAAAGCGCCGGCAGGGCCTCGATCGCTTCGCCGAGGGCCTGAGCAGTTCGCTGGTGTTCAGCAGCGGGCTGCGCTGCAGCGTCCTTCGGCGCGAACACGCGCCGCCAGGCGTCGCCATCCAGCAAGTGGCCCGCCACCTCAGCCCACCATTGCCGCTCCATGATCAGCGGCATGCGGTAGATCACGACGTTGAGGAAGCTGCCGATGCACAGGCCCAACAGGGCCAGCACCGGCGGCGACAGCAAGAGCTCCAGGTCGAACGACAGCGCGCCCATCGGCGCGCCGTCAGACCACGGCGCCGAGCTTGAAGATCGGCAGGTACATCGAGACCACGATGCCGCCGATCAACACGCCCAGGATGACGATGATGAACGGCTCCATCAGGCTCGACAGGCCCTTGACCATCTCGTCGACCTCTTCCTCGTAGAACTCAGCCGCCTTGGCAAGCATGTGGTCCAGCGAGCCGGACTCTTCGCCGATCGAAGCCATCTGCAGCACCATCGTCGGAAAGACGCCGGTGTTCTGCATCGACGTCGTCAGCGCCGTGCCGGTGGACACGTCTTTCTGGATCTGCTCGGTTGCCTGCAAGTACACCGCATTGCCGGAAGCGCCGCCCACCGAGTCGAGCGCTTCGACCAACGGCACGCCGGCGGCGAACATCGTCGACAAGCGTACGCGTCCAGCGGGCGAGCACGGCCTTGTGGATCAGGTCGCCAAACACCGGCAAGCGCAGGAACAGGCGGTCCATCGCCATCTGCATCTTCTCGGAGCGGCGCCATGTCTGCATGAAGAAATAGCCGCCGCCGATCATGACGCCGAAGAGCAGCCACCAGTACTGGACAAACTGCTCGGACAGCCACATCACGACCAGCGTCGGCGCCGGCAACTCGGCGCCGAAGGAGGTGAAGACTTCCTTGAACGACGGAATGACGAAGAGCATGATGATCGTCAGCACGACGAAAGCCACGACCAGCACGGCGACGGGATAGACCAGTGCAGACTTGATCTTCTGCTTCAGTTGCATGGTCTTTTCTTCGTAGATCGCCAGGCGCTCGAGCAACTGCTCGAGAATGCCGCCCTGCTCGCCGGCCTCGACCAAGTTGCAGTACAGCGCATCGAACTGCATCGGGTGCTTGCGGAAGGCCACCGACAAGCTGGTGCCGGTCTCGACATCGGTGCGGATGTCGTTCAGCAACTTGGTCAGGCGCGGATTGGTGGCGCCGCGGCCGACGATGTCGAAGGCCTGCAGCAGCGGCACGCCGGCCTTCATCATCGTCGCCAGCTGGCGCGTGAAGACCGCGATGTCTTTCTGCTTGATGGACGAGCCACCGCGCATGCGGCGCTTCTTGACCTTGGTGACCAAGATGCCTTGCCGGCGCAGCTGAGCGCTGACCTGAGCCTCGCCGCCCGAGCGCACCTCGCCACGAACGACCTTGCCGTTCTTGTCCTTGCCTTCCCACTCGAAGACAAAATCCTTGATGTCTCTGACTGCAGCTGCTGTGGCCATGAACCCTCCGGGGCCGGCGATTGGTTGGATACGGTGATTTACGGGAACCGCGCGACCGTCATTCGTTGGTCACGCTGATGATCTCTTCGAGCGTCGTTGCCCCCGCCTTGACTTTGAGCAGACCGGATTGACGCAAGTCGCGTACGCCTTCTTTGGCCGCCTGGGTTTCAATGTCGAGTACCGAGCCGGAGGCCAGGATCAATCTCTGGATATCGTCGGTAATGGGCATGACCTGGTACAGACCTACACGACCCTTGTAGCCGTTGTTGCAGGCCGAGCAGCCGACCGCCTTGTAGGGCTTCCAGGAACCGTCAAGATCGGTGTCGGTAAAACCGGCGCGCTTGAGCGCATCGCGAGGGTAATCCGCCGGCGTCTTGCATGACTCGCACAGGCGCCGCGCCAGACGCTGAGCCGTGATCAAGAGCACGCTTGCCGCAACGTTGAACGGCGCCACGCCCATGTTGAGCAACCGCGTCAGCGTCGTCGGTGCATCGTTGGTGTGCAACGTGCTCATCACCAAATGGCCGGTCTGCGCCGCCTTCAGCGCGATGTCGGCGGTTTCGAGGTCGCGAATCTCGCCGACCATGATGATGTCCGGATCCTGACGCAGGAATGCCTTCAGGGCGACAGCGAAGTTCAAGCCTGCCTTGTCGTTGACGTTGACCTGATTGACCCCCGGCAAGTTGATTTCCGCCGGATCTTCGACGGTCGCGATGTTGACGCCCGGCTGGTTCAGCATGTTCAGGCAGGTGTAGAGCGACACCGTCTTGCCCGAGCCGGTGGGTCCGGTGACCAGTACCATGCCGTAGGGGCGGGCAATGGCCTTGAGCAAGCGCTCCTTCTCGATCTTCTCGTAGCCCAGGGCCTCGATGCCGAGCTTGGCCGACGACGGATCGAGAATACGGATCACGATCTTCTCGCCGAACAACGTCGGCAACGTCGAGACTCGGAAGTCGATCGCGTGGCTGCCGAACTTCAATTTCATCCGGCCGTCCTGCGGCACGCGTTTTTCGGAGATGTCGAGCCGGCTGATGACCTTGATGCGCGAGGCCAGCTTGTCCTTGATCGCGATCGGCGGTTGCGTGATCTCGCGCAACTCGCCGTCGATACGAAAGCGCACACGGTAGTTGTACTCGTAGGGCTCGAAGTGCAGGTCCGAAGCGCGGGCATTGATCGCATCGATCAGCATCTTCTGCAGGAAACGCACCACCGGCGCGTCTTCGACCTCGGCGACGCTCTCCGCGCTCTCTTGCTCGGCCGGGTCGTCCGTGACGTCGAAATCGAAGTCGCCGTCGGCGAGCTGTTCGATCGTGTCGCTGGCCGAGCCGCCCAAGCTCGACAGGTGCTTGGCCAGCTTGTCGTACTCGACGATCACCCACTCGGGCGACAGCTGCGTGGCGAACTTGATGCGTTCGACGGCCTCCTGGTCGGTCGGGTCGGCCCCGCCGATGAACAACCGATTGCCACGCTTGCCGAGCACGACGATCTGGTACTGCGCGACCAGCTTGGCGTCGATGACGTTTCGCGGCAGCCGCTCGGCTTCGACCGACGACAGATCAAGCACCGGCAGCGCCAGGGCGCCCGACAGTGTGTGCGCCAGATCGGACGCGGAAACCGAACCGGCGGCGATCAGGGCCGAGACGAAGCTGGTCTTGCGCTCGCCGCTGACTTGACCAAGTCCTCAGCGGTCTTGCCATTGAGCTTGCCGGCGTGCACAAGCACTCGCGCCACGCCGGACAGCGAAGAGAAGGGGGCATCAGCTAGCGTATCCACGAGTGTCAGTTCACCATGCAAAAAGCGAATCGATCATCGCCGATCACCTAGGCACTGTAAATCGATGTGCAACCAGCCAGGATGTCCCGGACGGCAACAGTTCACGTCCAAACGCCTCCTGCACGGGGTGCCTATACGCTATGTGGTCTCGGGTGGTCGGGGTGAGAGGATTCGAACCTCCGGCCTCTACGTCCCGAACGTAGCGCTCTACCAGGCTAAGCTACACCCCGAAGTAGGCTGTCTGGCATCACGAGGAGCGATCGACGGCCCGAGCGCACAAGTGTAGCAGAGCGTCTTTGTAGCGAGACGGCGGCAAGGACAGTGCGCAGGTACGCGCCGCCTCGGCTTCTGCAGCGGCCAGGGCTCGCGCGACATCGATCGCCCCGGTGCGGCGCACAGCAGCCACCACGTCTGGAAGCCGGATCACTTCGCCGTTTTCAATCGCGTGCCGAATCAGTTCGCGCTCGTCCGGACTGCCTTGCGACATGGCCACCAACAGCGGCAATGTCGGCTTGCCCTCACGCAAATCGTCGCCAACGTTCTTGCCGAGTTCATGTGTTTCGCCGTCATAGTCAAGCAAATCATCGACCAGCTGAAACGCAGTTCCCAGCGAACGTCCATAGCTTGCGCAAGACGCCTCCACGGCCGGCTCTGCGCCGGCGATGATTGCGCCCAATCGCGCGCTGGCCTCGAACAGCTTGGCGGTCTTTGAGCGGATCACCCGCAGGTAGTCTTCGACAGCCAGGTCGGGGTCGTGCATGTTCATCAACTGCAGCACCTCGCCCTCGGCGATGACGTTGGTCGCGTCGGCCAGCACGTCCAGCACGCGCAGGTTGTTCACCGAGACCATCATCTGGAAGGCGCGCGAATAGAGGAAGTCGCCGACCAGCACGCTGGCGGCATTGCCGAAGACAGCGTTGGCAGTCTGACGGCCGCGGCGCAGAGACGATTCATCGACCACATCGTCGTGTAACAAGGTTGCGGTGTGGATGAACTCCACCGTGGCGGCCAGCGTGAACTGGTCCTCGCCGGCATGTCCGAGTGCATTGGCGAACAGCAGCACCAACCGAGGGCGTATGCGTTTGCCGCCGGCGCTGACGATGTATTGCCCGATCTGGTTGACTAGCGCGACGTCGGAACGCAAGCGCTCGGCTATCACGGCATCGACCTGTGCCATGTGCCCCGCCAACGGATCGGTGCTGGCGCCGGCCGTGGCGGGTGGGAGCCGCGTAGCGGCTACTGCTGGAATCACGAGAGGGCGCCGGGGGTCTGAAGATGCGTCATTATAGGAAGCCGCCGACTCGACCATCGGCACTGCTATACTTCTCGGTTCCTCGCAATGCTCATCCTTGCCTGTTGTTGGCAACGACGGTGCCGACCTTCGATCGAGCGCCAGCGCGGCGAGGCTTCACTGGATTTCCTAGAGGGGCACACATGTACGCGGTCATAAAAACCGGAGGCAAACAATACAAAGTTGCTCCCGGCGAAAAGATCAAGCTAGAACAGATTGCTGCGAATGTTGGCCAGGACATCGTGATCGATCAGGTGCTCGCCGTAGGCAACGGCGCAGACCTGAAGGTCGGATCCCCCCTGGTGGCAGGCGCCAGCGTGAACGCCACGGTCTTGGCGCATGGCAAACACGACAAGGTCCGCATCTTCAAGATGCGTCGCCGCAAGCACTACAAGAAGTCGCAAGGCCACCGCCAGGGCTATACGGAGATCTTCGTCGGAGAAATCCTCGACGGTTCGGGCACCTCGGCCAAAGCCGCCACATCAGCGCCGCTGATGCTGGCGCCCCAAAAGGGCGGCAAGGATGACATCGAGCTGATCGAAGGCATCGGCCCGAAGATTGCCAAGGTGCTCTCCGACAACCGCATCCGCAGCTTCGCGCAATTGGCTGACGCGAAGCCGGAAGCCTTGACGGCGATGCTCAAGTCGTCGGGCGGGCGCTTCAGCCTGGCCAGCACCGACACTTGGCCACAGCAGGCCGCGCTGCTGCGCGACGGCAAGCTGGACGAATTCAAGAAACTCACCGACGAACTGGTCGGTGGCGTCAAGAAGTAAGGAGCGTCTGAGATGGCACAGAAAAAGGGCGGCGGCTCGACCCGAAATGGCCGCGATTCGCAACCGAAGATGCTGGGCATCAAGGCCTTTGGCGGCGAGAAGGTCAGCGCCGGCTCGATCATCGTGCGCCAGCGCGGCACCAAGGTTCACGCCGGCACCAATGTCGGTATCGGCCGCGATCACACGCTGTTCGCGCTGATCGATGGCCACGTCAAATTCGCTGTCAAGGGCGAGCGCAACAACCAAACCGTGAGCGTCCTGCCGGCCTGAGCCCGCACTTGCTTGCTGCAAGGGCCCCGCGCAGACGGGGCCTTTTCGTTTCTGCTGCCCCTACCATTGCGCCATGAAGTTCGTTGACGAAGCCACCATCGACGTTGCCGCCGGCAATGGCGGCGCGGGTTGCGTGAGTTTCCGGCGTGAGAAGTTCATCCCGTTCGGCGGACCCAACGGGGGCAACGGCGGACGCGGCGGCAGCATCTTCGCCGTCGCCGATGTGAATCTGAACACGCTGATCGACTACCGTTATGCCCGTCGGCACGAAGCCCGCAATGGCGAACCCGGCCGCGGCTCGGACCAGTTCGGCGCCGCGTCGGATGACATCGTGTTGCGCATGCCCGTGGGGACAATTTTGAAGGACTTTGACTCGGGTGAGGTGATCGCCGAGCTCTTGAATCCCGGCGAGAAGGTACTGGTCTGCAAGGGAGGTGACGGTGGCTTCGGCAATCTGCATTTCAAGACCAGCACCAACCGTGCGCCGCGACAGAAAACGCCAGGCTGGCCGGGCGAAAGCAGGAAGCTCAAGCTCGAGCTGCGCGTGCTCGCCGACGTCGGCCTGCTCGGCATGCCCAACGCCGGCAAGAGCACGCTGATCGCGGCCATCTCCAACGCGCGGCCCAAGATCGCCGACTATCCGTTCACCACCCTGCACCCGAACCTGGGTGTCGTGCGCGTCGCCCCGGAGAAAAGTTTCGTCGTTGCCGACGTGCCGGGCCTGATCGAAGGCGCTGCCGAAGGGGCCGGGCTGGGGCATCAGTTCCTGCGCCATCTGCAGCGCACGCGCCTGTTGCTGCACATCGTGGATATCGCGCCGTTCGACGACAACGTCGACCCGGTGGCGCAGGCGCGTGCGATCGTCGGCGAGCTTAAGAAGTACGATCGCGCTCTGGCCGACAAGCCGCGCTGGCTCGTGCTCAACAAGATCGACATGGTTGCCGAGGACGGGCGCGCGGCGCGCGTCAGGGATTTCGTCAAGCGCCTGCGCTGGAAGGGTCCGATCTTCGAGATCTCCGCGCTCGCACGCAAGGGGCTGGAGCCCCTGCTGCACGCGGTCTATGAGCATGTGGCCGCCACGCGCGCACCCTCGGCAGAGTTGCACGACGAGCGTTTCGACGGCGCCGCCGCGGAGCAAGGCGATGGCTGAGCCTTCGCTGCTGCGCCATGCGCGGCGCATCGTCGTCAAGGTCGGCTCGAGCCTGGTCACCAACGAGGGACGCGGACTCGATGCGTCAGCGATCGGCGATTGGTGCCGCCAGCTGGCCGCACTCGCACGCGAGGGCCGCGAAGTGCTCATGGTCTCCAGCGGCGCAATTGCCGAAGGCATGAAGCGCCTGGGCTGGAAGACGCGCCCGCGCGAGCTGCACGAGCTGCAGGCGGCTGCTGCGGTCGGACAGATGGGCCTGGTGCAGATGTACGCGAGCCAGTTGTCGCAGCATGGCATCACCAGCGCGCAAGTCCTGCTGACGCATGCCGACCTGGCCGACCGCGAGCGCTATCTCAATGCACGCTCGACCCTGCGCACGCTGCTGGCACTGAAAGCGCTGCCGGTCATCAACGAGAACGACACGGTCGTCAACGACCAGATCAAGTTCGGCGACAACGACACCCTGGGTGCGCTGGTGGCCAACCTGATCGAAGCCGACGCGCTGGTCATCCTCACCGATCAGCGCGGTCTGTACTCGGCTGACCCGCGCAGGGACGCGAACGCACGCTTCATCGACGTCGCGCGTGCGGGCGACGAGGCACTGGAGCGCATGGCCGGCGGCGTCGGTTCGGCCATTGGCCGCGGCGGCATGTTGACCAAGGTGCTGGCGGCCAAGCGCGCCGCCAGCAGCGGTGCAAGCACGATCATCGCCTGGGGCCGCGAGCACGACGTGCTGCTGCGGCTGGCCGCGGGCGAATCGATCGGCACGGCTTTGATCGCCTCCACGGCGACGCTCGCGGCGCGAAAGCAGTGGATGGTGGACCACCTGCAATTGCGCGGCTCGGTGACCGTCGATGCCGGCGCAGTGGGAAAATTGCGAGGCGAAGGCAAGAGCCTGTTGCCGATCGGCGTGGTCGACGTCGCTGGCGGTTTCGCGCGCGGCGACGTGATTGCGGTGCGGTCGCCCGAGGGCCAGGAAGTGGCGCGTGGACTGGCCAACTACTCGGCGGCGGAAACGCGCCTGATCGCTCGCAAGCCGTCGGCGCAGATTGAAGCGATGCTCGGCTACGCCGCCGAACCGGAACTCATCCACAGGGACAACCTGGTCATCCTCTAGAGTTCAAGGATCGAGGGCGTCGGGCAAGCTGCCGTGGACGCTGTCCGGTGGCAGTGCGTCGTCGCGCAACACGCCGCGCATGCCGGAACGCAGGAATCGGTTGTGGTGCGTGGCGGTGCGTGGCAGATAGCGCGAAAGCTCCGTCAGCGCACGCTCATAGACGCTGCGCTTGAATTCGATCACCACATCGAGCGGCACCCAGTAGTCGTTCCAGCGCCAGGCATCGAACTCCGGGTGATCGGTGGCGCGCAAGTTCAGATCGCTGTCGCGGCCGATCAGCTTGAGCAGGAACCAGATCTGCTTCTGGCCCTTGTAGTGGCCGCGGGCGTCGCGCCGAATGTAGTGGTCGGGCACCTCGTAGCGCAACCAGTCGCGGGTGCGGGCGACGATCTGCACGTGCGCGGGCAGCAAGCCCACCTCTTCGTGAAGCTCGCGCAACATCGCCTGCTCGGGCGATTCGCCATGCTTGATGCCGCCCTGCGGAAACTGCCACGAGTGAGTGCGCAGCCGCTTACCCCAGAAAACCTGATTGCGGGCGTTGAGCAGGACGATGCCGACGTTCGGCCTGAAGCCGTCACGGTCGAGCATAATCAGACCTCGATTTCTTGAACTGATTTCATTTTGCACCGGCCCGGTGTGGCGCGCGATCACTCGGTTTCCCGCATCAGGGGCTTTGTCGTGCAACCTGCTGCCGGCGGCTTGATCGCGAAACACGACCATGAAAGCCTCGCAGTTCTTCATCTCCACCCTCAAGGAGGCGCCGGCCGAGGCCGAGGTGGCGAGCCACCAGCTGATGTTGCGCGCCGGCCTGATCAAGCGCCTGGGCGCGGGGATCTACAGCTACATGCCGATGGGGCTGCGCGTGATCCGCAAGGTCGAGGCGATCGTTCGCGAGGAAATGAATCGCGCTGGCGCGGTCGAGTTGCTGATGCCGGTGGTGCAACCGGCCGAATTGTGGATGGAGTCGGGCCGCTTCCAGGCGTACGGGCCGGAACTGCTGCGTCTGAAGGACCGGCACGATCGCGATTTCATCGTCCAACCCACAAGTGAAGAAGTCATCACCGACATCGCGCGCCAGGAACTGCGCAGCTACAAGCAGCTGCCGAAGAATTTCTATCACATCCAGACCAAGTTTCGCGATGAGCGCCGGCCACGCTTCGGCTTGATGCGCGGGCGCGAATTCACGATGAAGGACGCCTACTCCTTCGACCGCGACCTGCCCTCGGCGCAGCAGAGCTACGGCGCGATGTACAAGGCCTACTGCGCGATTTTCGACCGCTTCGGCCTGATGTACCGTGCCGTCGCTGCGGATACCGGGGCCATCGGCGGCGACGCCTCGCATGAGTTCCAGGTGATTGCCGCCACCGGTGAAGACGCCATCGCCTATTGCCCGGCAAGCGACTATGCGGCCAACATCGAGTTGGCAGAGGCGCTGGCGCTCCTCACGTCACGGGCCGCGCCGAGTGAAGCGATGAAAAAAACGCCGACGCCCGGCAAGGCCACCTGCGAAGACGTGGCCGCGCTGCTGGGCCTGCCGCTGCAACGCACGATCAAGTCGCTGGTCTTGGCCACCGAGGACAAGAACGACGCGGGCGACATCGTCAAGACCCAGATCTGGCTGCTGCTCGTGCGCGGCGACCACAGCCTCAACGCAGTCAAGACCGGCAAGATCGACGGCCTGAAGGACGGATGGCGCTTCGCAACCGTGCCCGAGATCGTCGATCATTTCGGCACGCCGCCGGGCTACCTCGGGCCGATCGATACCCGCAAGCCGGTCAAGGTGGTGGCCGACCGCACCGTCGCCAACATGAGCGATTTCATCTGCGGCGCCAACGAGGTTGACTTCCACATCACCGGCGTCAACTGGGGCCGTGACCTGCCCGAGCCGCACCTCGTGGCCGACATTCGCAACGTCATCGAAGGCGATCCCTCGCCCGACGGCAAGGGCGTGCTGGCCATCCAGCGTGGCATCGAAGTCGGTCATGTCTTTCTGCTGGGCACCAAGTACAGCGCGGCAATGAATGCCAACTATCTCGACGAGAGCGGCAAGCCACAACCCATGGTCATGGGCTGCTATGGCATCGGCGTGACGCGCATCCTCGGTGCGGCGATCGAGCAGAACCACGACGAGCGCGGCATCATCTGGCCCGACGCGCTGGCGCCGTTCACGGTCGTGATCTGCCCGATCGGCTATGAGCGCAGCGAGGCCGTGCGCGCGCAGGCCGACGCGCTGCATGACGAACTGGTGGCGCTGGGCATCGATGTCATGCTTGACGACCGCGGCGAGCGTCCCGGCGCGATGTTCGCCGACTGGGAGCTGATCGGTGTACCGCACCGCGTGGTCATCTCCGAGCGCGGCCTGAAGGCCGGCCAGCTCGAGTACCAGGGTCGGCGCGACGCGGCAGCGGCGACGCTCAGCCCCACGGACGTGATCGCCAAGTTCAGCGCATGGCGCTCGGACGCCCCGGTGCACGGCTGAGCGAGCGCCGGCCGCGTGAGCCGCTGCCCGATGCGCTGCGTGCACTGGCCTTGATCGGTGTGCTCGTCGTCAACGGCCTGAGCTACCAGGATGGGCCCTATGGCCGGCTGCTTGGCCAGGCGCGGCCCGCCGACAGCGCGTGGACACAGGGCCTGATGACCATGGTGGCGGCGTTCGTGCAAGGCAAGGCCTACCCTGTCCTGGCTTTGTTGTTTGGCATGGGCATGGCCTATGCCGCGCGGGGCCTGAGCGCCGTGGCGGCGATTCGCGGTGCCCAGCGCCGCGCGGGCCGTCTGCTGATAATCGGCGTCTTGCACGGCACGCTGCTGTACTACGGCGACATCCTGACCAGCTATGCCCTCTGCGCGTTGTGGATCACACCGCAGGTGCGCGAACCGTGGACGCTGTTGCGACCTCGCCTGCGGCGCGCACTTGGGTGGGCATTGGCCGCGGTGGCGGCATCGGCGGCGTTGGCTCTCATGCCCATGATCGATGACGGTCCGCGAATCAACCATGCCACGATTGGCACTGTGTCCGGTTACGCAGCCTTTGTCAGCCTGAACGCAAACACCTATGCCATCGCCCAGTTCTATGGATTGATGCTGACGCTGCCACTGGTTCGATTGACCATGCTGGCCGGCATCGCTGCCGTGCGTCTGCGCTGCCTGACGCATCGACGCTGGCGCCATCAATTGGACCGACTGCTGCGACGTTGGGGTTGGCCTGTGGTGATCGCCAACCTGGCTTTTGCCGTTGCCTACGTCGGCTTGCCGAGTTCAGTGCTCGCGCTGGCGCTGCAGTCCAGCAGCCCGCTGTGGGCCACGCCGCTGGCAATGCTCTATGTGGCCGTCGCGGCGCGAGCCTGGCGCGATGGTGCGCGCGGCTGGGCAATGCGCCTGGCGATACTGGGTCAACACACCTTGTCGGTCTATGTTGGTGCCTCGCTGTTGATGGTGGTGCTCTTCAGCGGCGCCGGTCTGGGCTGGCAGCTGTCGACGGCCGGTTGGCTGCTGCTTGCCCTGGGCGTGTGGTCGTTGGCGTGGGCGGCAAGCGCGCTGTGGCGCGGCCGCTGGCCGCTCGAAGCATGGATGGTGCGGCGGTGAAGGCGACCCTGCAGCGCCGTCATCTGCTGGCCGCGTCCTTGTCGTGGCCGTGCGCCGGCGCGGTCCACGCCGGGGCGCAGGTCGAAGAACCGCTGGCCGATTCGGTGCGCTCGGCCTTGTCGGCCGCGATTGCCGCGGCCGCGCCGCCCAAGCCGCGCTTTGCCGAGATCGAAGACCGGCTGGCATTCCTGCGCTGGCAAGGGGCCACCAGCGAGCGCTTGAAGCGCTACAAGAGTGATCGCCACACGCGGGTCGAGTTTCTCGATACGCTGTGGTACGAAAGCAGGCGCGCCGGCCTCGAAGCAGAACTCGTGCTCGGGCTGATCCAGGTCGAAAGTGCGTTTCGCAAGTACGCCATCAGCGTCGTCGGCGCGCGCGGCTACATGCAGATCATGCCCTTCTGGGCACGCCTGATCGGCGATGGCGATCCTGGCCGGCTGTTCCACATGCAAACCAACCTGCGTTTTGGCTGCGTGATCCTGCGCCACTACCTCGAACGTGAGCGCGGCGATCTGTTCCTCGCGCTCGGCCGCTACAACGGCAGCCGCGGTCGCGCAGAGTATCCGAATGCCGTGTTCGCGGCGCGCCGGCGCTGGGTCGCGTGATCCCGGACTACAAGC
The DNA here is from genome assembly GCA_963706685.1 of uncultured beta proteobacterium. Classification (GTDB taxonomy): domain Bacteria; phylum Pseudomonadota; class Gammaproteobacteria; order Burkholderiales; family Burkholderiaceae_C; genus CADEEN01. The sequence continues at coordinate 177,244 of CAVPMY010000004.1, read as the reverse complement.
CTCGCCATGCCTGCGGGCGGGCGTCGCCAACACCGGCCAGCGCCAACACCCGCTCTACCGAATCGTTGACCAGGTCGTCGATCGACGCCGGCCGGTGGTAGAACGCCGGCAGCGGTGGGAAGACGATGGCGCCCATTTCCGTGGCCGCCGTCATGTTGCGCAAGTGAGCCAGGTTGAATGGCGTCTCGCGCACCATCAGTACCAGGCGTCGCCGTTCCTTGAGCGTCACGTCGGCAGCGCGCGTCAACAGGTTGTCGCCGAAGCCACAGGCCACCGCAGCCAGCGTCTTCATCGAACAGGGCGCGATCACCATGGCCGCGCTATCAAAGCTGCCGCTGGCGATGCATGCACCGACGTCGCCCGGGGCATAGGCTTGCATCGCCAACGCTTCCAGGCGCGCCCGATCGAGCCCGCATTCGTGGTGCACGTTGAGCACGCCTGCAGGCGTGACCACCAGGTGCGTCTCGACGCCGAGCGACTTGCAGCGCTCCAGCAGCCGTACGCCGTAGATGGCGCCGCTGGCGCCGGTGATGCCGACGACCAGACGGTATGCCATCGCACCAACGATCAGGCCGCCTTGCCCAACACCTGCTGCAACTCACCCGCCTGGTACATCTCCATCAAGATGTCCGAGCCGCCGATGAATTCGCCGCCCACATAAAGTTGCGGGATCGTCGGCCAATTGGCGAAGTCCTTGATGCCCTGGCGCACTTCCTCGTCCTCGAGCACGTTGACCGTCTTCAGGTCGGTGACGCCGCAGGCCTTGAGGATCTGAATCGCCCGGCCGGAGAAGCCGCACATCGGGAACTGGGCAGTGCCCTTCATGAACAGCACCACATGGTTCTGGGTGACGAGATCGCCGATTCGTTTTTGCACGTCGCTCATGGCAGTGGTCCAGCGAAGGACCGAAGGTTTGCGAAAGCCGTGGTTATACGGCTTTTCGACAAGGCCTGACGGCGACGGGTTGAACTTAGAAGGCGTAGGAGACGCCGACTTGCACCATTGGCGATATGCGCAGCTCGCGCAGGAGGTCATCCAGCGACTGGCCGCCATTGATGCGCAGGCCACCGCTGCCGCTGCTGCGGCCCGCAATGCCTACGTCCGCAGACACGCCCCAGCCGCCGCGCACTGACGTGCCCGACCAGCCGACGCCCACATAGGGCACCACCGCCCAGGGAGCGGCGGCCGTCTCGATGCCCGGCAGCGCACCGCGTGCCTGCCGCAACTGGGTCACTCTCAAGCCATCGCTGCCAGACAACGCTGGCGTTCCAAGAGCCAACGATCGTTGGCCGAGCAACACGCCACTCGTTGCGCGAAAGCCACTGCTCACTTGTCCGTCCCCGAACCGGGTCCGGCTGAAGTAATAGTCGCCGAGCAAGACGCCGGCTTGCTGGTGCCAGGAGGCACTGCTGCCATCGGCCGTCGAGGTGCTGATGTTCACGCCGACGCGCGCTTGCAGGCGCGGCCCGAACGACACTGCTTGGTCGAAGGACAGACCCTCGCCCTGGGCCCAAACGGCTGGCGCGCTCAGCAACATGCTCATCGCCAACCAGCCCACCCCATACCGTCGTGGTGGTTTGGAAACATGCATCATGGCTGCTCCCTGGGCACTGGCACCGCGGTCTGAGCCTTCAGGCCGCGAGAGTGCGTTTGATGGTCCATGCTACGCCCGTGACGCTGCCTTGTGGGATTCGGAAACTGAGTACCAGTGCCGCAATTGCGGGGTTTCGGTGTGTCGTGTTGTCAATGGCCGTCACTTCGCGCGGCGGCCACCGGTGACACGAGGTCGACCGGCCAGGTCCGGGCGGGTTTGAACGTCGGAAAACCCGGCCTGCACGAAGCGGCTGCAGACGGCGACACCCTGCTCAGTGCCATGCTCGACCAGCAGCCAGGCGTGCGGAAACAGCCGCGCCGGCGCGCCACAGACGATGCGTTCGATGTCGGCCAGGCCGTCGCCGCGGTCGCCGACCGGCGTCAGCGCGTTGGCGGGCTCGTGGCGCAGGGCAGCCAGGTGCGGGTCGTTTGCCGTTACATAGGGCGGGTTGGACAGCGCGAGGTCAAAGCGACCGGCGGGCGCAGCCTGCCACCACGAACCAGCGTGCCAGGCCACGGCCAATTGCAGCGCACGGCCATTGGCACGGGCAACCGCCAGCGCCGCCTCGTCGAGATCGCTGGCGTGGACGTCGGCGCGAGGACAGGCCTGCTTGATGGCCAATGCGATGGCCCCGCTGCCGGTGCCGAGGTCGATGACTCGCGGCGCGGGCCGGTCGGACAGCAGTTCCAGCGCCCAGTCGACCAACGTTTCCGTGTCCGGCCGCGGCACCAGAACGTCCGGCGTGACGCGAAGTCTGAGGCCATGGAACTCGCGCTCGCCGAGCAGATAGGCCAGCGGCTCGCCGGCCGCGCGGCGCTCGAACAGCGCGCCCAGCCTGAGCATGCGCTCGCCATCGAGCACGGCGTCACCGTGCGCGATGACCCAGACCCGGTTCCGGCCCAGGACATGGGCAATGAGCAACTGCGCATCGAGCCGCTCGATGCCCTGCACGCGCGCCTGCGACAGCGCATCGGCAACCGTGGCGGCCGTCACACCAGCGCCTGCCCGCTCTCCATCGCGGCCAATTGCTGCGCTGCCCGCGCGGCTTGCAGCGCGCCGATCACTTCGTCGAGATCGCCTTCCATCACCATGCCGAGCTTGTAGAGCGTCAAGTTGATGCGGTGGTCGGTCAGCCGGCCCTGCGGGAAGTTGTAGGTGCGGATGCGGTCGCTGCGGTCGCCGCTGCCGATCAGGCTCTTGCGCGCGGCAGCTTCCTTGGCTGCCCGCTCGGTCTGCTCCTTGTCGCGTAGCCGCGCCAGCAGCACCGCCATCGCCTTGGCCTTGTTGCGGTGCTGCGAGCGGTCGTCCTGGCACTCGGCGACGATGCCGGTGGGCAGGTGGGTGATGCGGATGGCGCTGTCGGTCTTGTTGACATGCTGGCCGCCGGCGCCGCTGGCGCGATAGGTGTCGATGCGCAATTCGGCCGGGTTGATCTGCACCTCTTCGGCTTCGTCGGGCTCGGCCATCACGGCCACCGTGCAGGCGCTGGTGTGAATGCGGCCCTGGCTTTCCGTGGTCGGCACGCGCTGCACGCGGTGGCCGCCCGACTCGAAGCGCAGCTTGCCGTAGGCGCCAGGCCCTTGCACGTGCAGCACGATCTCCTTGTAGCCGCCGATCTCGGCCGGGCTTTCGCTCATGACCTCGGGACGAAAGCCCGCGCGCTCGCACCAGCGCAAGTACATGCGTGTCAGGTCGCCGGCAAACAGCGCCGACTCGTCGCCGCCCGTGCCGGCACGGATTTCGACGAATGCATTGCGCTCGTCGTCCGGGTCCTTGGGCAGCAGCGCAGCTTGCAGCTCGGCCTGGATCGCGTCGAGGTCGGCCTGGGCGCTTGCGATCTCGTCCTTGGCCATCTCGGCGAACTCGGCCTCGCCCTGCATCTCGCGCGCCGCTGCCAGATCACGTTCGCGCTGCTCATAGCGGCGCAGCAACGACACCAGCATGCTGGCCTCGGCCTGCTCCTTGGCCAGTACGCGGTAGCGCTTCATGTCGGCGCTGACGGTCGGGTCGGACAGGCTGGCGTCGAGTTCGGTCAGGCGCATCGCCAGGCGCTCGAGTTGTTGTCGCAGGGAGTCTTTCATCGATTCGATACAGCGCTGGCATGGCCACTCAGGTGCAGCCGCACCGCACGGCGCTTCGCTAGATCTGGCTGTCGTTGCCGGTGGGGCCGCTGTCTGGCGGGCGTGGCGTGCGGCGCAGGAACAGGCGCGAGATGGCCTCGGCAACCTGCTCGCGCTGCTCGGCATTGGCGGCGTGCAGTTCGGCATAGGCGCCATGCAGCATCTTGTGCGTGAGGCTGCGCGCCAGGGCGTCGAGCACGTCCTGCGGGTTGTCGCCGCGCGCGAGCTGTTTGCGCGCGCGTGCCAACTCGGTCTCGCGCCAGCTGTCGGCTTGGAGATTCAGCGCCTGGATCAGCGGCACGGTGGCGCGCTGGTCGAGCCAGTGCGCGAAGCTCTGCACGCCTGCGTCGATGATGGCCTCGGCCTGCTCCACCGCCGCTTGGCGCTTCTCGCCGGCGGATTGCACCAGCGATGACAGGTCATCGACGGTATACAGGTAGACATCGGCAAGCTGGGCGACCTCCGGCTCGATGTCGCGCGGTACCGCGAGGTCGACCATGAACATCGGCCGCCGTCGCCTCGCCTTCAGCGCTCTCTCGACCGCGCCCAGACCGATGATCGGCAGCGAGCTCGCGGTGCAGGAGACGACGATGTCAAAGCCGTGCAGCACGTCGGGCAGGTCGGCCAGACGGATCGCCTGGCCGCCGAAGCGTGCCGCGAGCGCCTCGCCACGCTCCAGCGTGCGGTTGGCCAGTGCCATCGCCTTGGGTTCGCGTGCGGCAAAGTGGGTGGCAACCAGTTCGATCATCTCGCCCGCGCCGACGAACAAGACGCGCTGCTGGCGCAGATCCTCGAACAACTGCGACGCCAGCCGCACCGAAGCCGCTGCCATGCTGACCGAGTGCGAGCCGATCTCGGTGCTGGTGCGGACCTCCTTGGCCACCGCAAACGAGCGCTGGAACAACTGGTGCAGCGTGGTGCCCAGCGTGCCGGCCTCGTCGGCCTCGCGCACCGCTTGCTTCATCTGGCCGAGGATTTGCGGCTCGCCCAGAACCATCGAGTCCAGGCCGGCGGCCACACGGAAAGCGTGGCGCGCCGCAGCGCGGTTTTCCGCCGTGTAGGTGTAGCCGCCGAGCTGGCCGGCGCTGACGCCTCCTTGAGCGGCCAACCACTCGGTGGCCGGGTACACCAACGCGCTGACCTCGTGCTCATCGGCGGCAAGATAAAGCTCGGTGCGGTTGCAGGTGGACAACAACGCCGCCTCGGGCGCGGCGCGCGCCAGGCGCGAGGTCAGGGCCCGCAACGGGTCCTGCAATTGGTGCGGCGCGAACGCAAACCGGCCGCGCACGTCGAGCGGCGCAGTCGTGTGGTTCAAGCCAAGGGTCAGCACGCCCATGACCCGATTCTAGAATCGACGAGCCTCCCCGAAATTCACCAAACGTTTATGGGCCCGCTCGACGCCTTGTGGCACGCACTGAACTTCTTCGCGCCGGCGCTCGGCGTGGCGGCGCTGGGCGCGGGCGCGGCCAAGCTGCTGTGGCGGCGCGATCTGGCCGCCGTGAGCTGGCATCGGTTGGCGTTGTGGGCAGCGTTGGCAGGCATGACGGCGCTGATCGCCGGGCTCGTGGTGTTCGGCCGCGACGGCAAGATGGCCACCTACGGCACGCTGGTCGCGGCGAGCGCGGCCGCGCTGTGGGTGGGCGGTTTCTTGCGGCGCTGAACGGCGCCGCTCACGCCGCGTCCGGCAGGCGCTCCCTTGTTGCAACTTCACCACGCAGCGAATGCGGCAGCGCCTGCGTGATCGTCACGTCGATCAACTGTCCCACCAGGTGCGGCATGCCCTCGAAGTTGACGATGCGGTTGCACTCCGTGCGGCCCATCAGCTCGGCCGCGTTCTTGCGCGACGGCCCCGCGACGAGCACACGCTGCACGCTGCCCACACGCGTGTCGCTGATCGCGTGCGCCTGCGCCTCGATGCGTGCTTGCAGCCGTTGCAGGCGCGCCAGTTTCGTGGCCTGCGGCGTCTCGTCGGGCAGCGCCGCAGCCGGCGTGCCGGGGCGCGCCGAAAACACGAACGAAAACGAACTGTCGAAGCCAACGTCGTCGATCAGCTTCATCGTCTTTGCGAAGTCGTCTTCGGTCTCTCCAGGGAAACCGACGATGAAGTCCGACGACAAGCTGAGCTGCGGCCGCACCGCGCGCAGCTTCCTCACCGTGCTCTTGTATTCCATCGCCGTGTAGCCGCGCTTCATGGCCGCCAGGATGCGGTCACTGCCGTGCTGCACCGGCAGGTGCAGGTGACTGACCAGCTTGGGCAGGCGGCCGTAGGCTTCGATCAGTGCCGCCGTGAACTCGTTGGGGTGGCTGGTGGTGTAGCGGATGCGCTCGATGCCCGGGACCTCGTGCACGTACTCGAGCAGCAGCGCGAAGTCGGCGATCTCGGTCGTTGCCCCCATCGCGCCGCGGTAGGCATTGACGTTCTGGCCGAGCAGCGTCACTTCCTTGACGCCCTGCGCGGCCAGCCCCGCGACTTCGGTCAGCACGTCGTCGAGCGGCCGGCTGACCTCTTCGCCACGCGTGTAGGGCACGACGCAGTACGAGCAGTACTTCGAGCAGCCTTCCATGATCGAGACGAACGCGCTGGCGCCATCGACGCGCGCCGGCGGCAGGTGATCGAACTTCTCGATCTCCGGAAAGCTGATGTCGACCTGCGGCCGCGCGCTGGCGCGGCGCGCATCGATCATCTGCGGCAGGCGGTGCAGCGTCTGCGGGCCGAAGACCAGATCGACATAGGGCGCGCGCTCGACGATGGCCGCGCCCTCCTGGCTGGCCACGCAGCCGCCGACGCCGATCAGCACGCCCTTTTGCTTGAGGTGCTTGACACGGCCCAGGTCGGAGAAGACTTTCTCCTGTGCCTTCTCGCGCACCGAGCAGGTGTTGAACAGGATCAGGTCGGCTTCGTTGACATCGCTCGTCGGCTCATAGCCGCGGGCCGCACGCAGCACGTCGGCCATCTTGTCCGAGTCGTACTCGTTCATCTGGCAGCCGAAGGTCTTGATGAAGACCTTCTTCAGGGCTGCAATGTCCTTGCTCACGGCTTGATCCAGCGCTGCAGCGTTGGATCGAACTGCCAGCGTTGCGACTCCTCCATCGTGCGCGGCCAAGGCAGTCTGCGCGCCTCTTCCTCGGTCAGCATCCAGACTTCGCGAACCTGGCCGAGGCCGTCGAGCGTGTAGTTGACCAGTATCTTCTGCTGCAGCAGCGAGCCCGAAAGCTGGATCATGTTCTGCTGGTTGCGGATGCGCACGCCGGGTGACAGGCGCGCCGGCTTGCCATTGAGCAGCGCTTCCGGCGGTGCGGTCACGACCAGTTCACCGCGCAGCGCATTGTTCTCGAAGACGCGTTGAGCCTGGGCGGGCAGGGCAAACGCGAGCGCAACCAAGCAGACAACAGCACAGCGGTTCATGGTGTGGATCCAGGGGCTGTGATTGAAGGAAAACCCGCCGCCCTAACGCCAATTGCGGGCGGCTGGGAAGATGGTGGCGCTTCAGGGATTCGAACCCCGGACCTGCGGATTATGATTCCGTCGCTCTAACCGACTGAGCTAAAGCGCCTGAGCCGCAAATTATAGGGGGGCGCAGCTGCGGGCCGAGGCCCTGCACACCACGGACCCCAGACCCGGACCACCCGCCGATGTTCAGCTTTTTCCGAAAGAAGTCAGTGCCGGCGCCGGCCGCGGACGTGGCGCCACCAGCCGCCGCGACAGCGCCGGCCGCCGAGATGCCGCCCGAGACGCCGGCGGAGACGCCAGCCGAGACGCCACAGCGAGAGCGCTGGTTCGCCAAGCTGTCTGCGGGCTTGAAGAAGACCGGCAGCGGCATCGCGCGCGTGTTCACCGGCACGCGCATCGACGATGCACTCTACGAAGAACTCGAGTCGGCTTTGTTGATGGCTGACACGGGCGTCGGCGCCACGGCGTTCTTGCTGGCTGACTTGAAACGGCGCGTCAAACAGGTCAAGGCCACTGAGCCGTCGGCCGTGAAGGGCCTGCTGGCCGACGCCATCGCCGAGTTGCTGGCGCCGCTGCAACGCCCGCTCGAGCTGCAGGCCACGGGTTGCACGGTGATGATGGTTGTCGGCGTCAACGGCGCTGGCAAGACAACGACGATCGGCAAGTTGACGCGCCACCTGGCCGAAGGCGGTCACAAGGTACTGCTGGCTGCGGCCGACACCTTTCGCGCGGCGGCGCGCGAGCAGCTCGCGGTGTGGGCCGGGCGTACCCAGGTCGAAATCGTCAGCCAGGAAGGCGGCGATCCGGCCGCAGTGACCTTCGACGCCGTGACAGCCGGCCGCGCTCGCGGCTGCGACGTTGTCATTGCCGACACGGCGGGCCGGCTGCCGACGCAGCTGCACCTGATGGATGAGCTGAAGAAGATCAAACGCACCATTGGCAAAGCACAGGACAGCGCGCCGCACGAGGTGCTGTTGGTCGTCGATGGCAACACGGGGCAGAACGCGCTGTCGCAGGTCAGGTCGTTCGACGAAGCGCTGGCGCTGACCGGCCTGGTGGTGACCAAGCTCGACGGCACGGCCAAGGGCGGTGTGCTGGCGGCGATGGCGTTGTGGGGGCGCGAGCGCGCGGCAGGGCCGGTGCCGGTTTATTTCATCGGCGTTGGCGAAGCGCTCGAAGACCTGGAAACGTTCGATGCGCGGGAGTTCGCGCAGGCGCTCTTGAACTGAAGCTCAGCGGCCGATGCCGCTCCACGGGTCGGGATCGTTGGGTTTGGGCCCCGGTTTCGGCCGAGGCCGCTGCTCGCTTTCCAGCGGCACGCGGCCGCTGTCCAGGTCGTCGAACCAGGTCGACGGTGGCGGCTCGCGCCGCGGCTCGTCGTCGAAGGGCACATTGAACACCTCGGGCACCGGAATACTCCCCGGCGCGGGCCGCGTCGGCACCTTGGGTTCGACGATCTCGGGCCGGCGCGCACCGGCTTCCTCGATGTCGCCGATGCGCTGCGTGATCTGATCGCGCGCGAACTCCGGCGATGGCAGGGCTTCTTCGCGCCACAGGAAGACTTTCACGCCCGCCGCCTTGAGCACCCGTGTCATGCGGGTGCGCCGCCGCTCGGCACGTTCGCTGCTGCGCCCCGACGTCAACAACACGACCCCGATGACCAACGTCGAGCGGTCGCAAATGACCAGGTCGCCACACAGGTGCCCGACCCGCGTCAGCCACTCGGCGTAGGAGTGCCGTCGCGGCACCTTGATGAAGCGCGCCAGCGGAACCTGGGCGAAGATCACGCATTCCGGCAGCGCCCTGTTGAGCACCTCGCGCGCAGATCGTTCGCCACCTGTCAGCAGCCGCGTCACTTCCGGCGGCCAGGCCAGCACCGTGTCGATGTCCTCACCCCGTCCGCGCTTGCCGAGTTCGGGATCGGCAATGGTCGTCTTTCGGTTGCGTTGCACCAACAGCGCGACCACCGCGCCGAGCAGCAGCACGCCGACGAGTGCCAACACTTCAAGGGACCAAGACATACTTTAGGGGTTCCTCAGAGTCACGCCGGGCCAAGAGTCATCGTGAACATACGCGCCTTGGACCACGGCGAACACCCCCAAGAGTACCAGCGAACTGTCGGGATAACCCGCAAATGGGGGTCGCTCGGCCCCGGCCATCGAATGGGCGCCGTTGGTCAGCGCATCATGCCGCCCAGGCCGCCGAAGCGCTTCATCATCTTTGCTAAGCCGCCGCCTTGCATCTTCTTCATCATGCCGCGCATCTGCTCGAACTGATTGAGCAGACGGTTGACCTCCTGGACCTGCACCCCGGCGCCCGCAGCGATGCGGCGCTTGCGCGTGGCCTTGATGACGTCCGGCTTGCGCCGCTCGCCCGGCGTCATCGAGCAGATGATGCCTTCCATGCGGCGCACATCGCGTTCGGCACGATCCATGTCGGCGGGGCCCAGCTGGCTGGCCTTGGCCGTGAGCTGGGAGGGCAGCTTGTCCATCAATCCCGACAGGCCACCCATCTTCTTCATTTGCGAGATCTGGACCAGGAAGTCGTTGAGGTCGAAGCCCTCGCCGGACTTCATCTTGTCGGCGACCTTCTTCGCCGCATCGACGTCGACGCCCTTTTGCACCTCCTCGACCAAGGCCACGATGTCGCCCATGCCGAGCACGCGGCCGGCGTGGCGCTCGGCGTCGAAGACTTCGAGGCCGTCGATCTTTTCCGAGATCCCCGCAAACTTGATCGGCGCGCCGGTGACCTGGCGCACCGACAGCGCCGCGCCGCCGCGCGAATCGCCATCGAGTTTGGTCAGGATGACGCCGGTCAGCGGCAAAGCGTCCTTGAACGCCTTGGCGGTGTTGACCGCGTCCTGACCCTGCATCGCGTCGACGACGAACAGCGTTTCGACCGGCTTCAACACGGCGTGCAGTTCGCGGATCTCGGCCATCAGCGCTTCGTCGATCGCCAGCCGGCCTGCGGTATCGACCAGCAGCACATCGAAATAGTGGCGCCTGGCATGGTCGAGCGCGGCCAAGGCGATCTCGCGCGGCGATTGCTGAGCGGTCGACGCAAACCATTCGGCGCCGGCCTGCCGGGTCACGGTCTTCAATTGTTCGATGGCGGCCGGCCGGTAGACGTCGGCCGAAACAGTGAGCACCTTTTTCTTGCGCCTCTCGATCAGGTGCTTGGCGAGCTTGGCTGTCGTCGTCGTCTTGCCCGCTCCCTGCAAGCCCGCCATCAGGATGACTGCCGGCGGCTGCGTGGCCAGGTCGATGTCCGCCACCCCGGCGCCCATCGTTGCCACGAGTTCCTTCTGCACGACGCCGACGAGCGCCTGGCCGGGGTTGAGCGAGCCGGCGACCTCCTGGCCGAGCGCCCTGTCCTTGACGCGGGCAATGAATTCACGCACCACCGGCAGCGCGACGTCGGCTTCGAGCAGCGCCATGCGCACCTCGCGCAGCATGTCGGCGACATTGCTTTCAGTGATGCGGGCCTGGCCGCGCATCGTCTTGACGAGTCGCGACAGGCGGTCGGTGAGGGCGGAGGCCATGGGCAAATAGCCGCGGCGGCAACGTCGATGCGCGCGGCGTTAGTAAACTGACCGCATGAGTGTAGCCACGCTGTCTTCGCCTTCTTTCGCATGAACCTCACGCTGCCCTGGGCGACGGGCCTCGTGGCGATGCTTTCCTACACCGCCGCGGCATGGCCCGTGGCGGTGAAGCGGCGCTGGCCCGATCTGGCGCTGGCCCTGGGATGGCTGGCCCAAGGCGTGGCCCTGGGGCTCGATATCACCGGCTACGGCGCCAACATACCCGGCGCGCGCTTCGGCTTCGCGCCTGCGCTGTCGGCAACCGTCTGGATCGTCATCGCGGTGCATGCCATCGAAAGCCGCATGTTGCCGCTGCCGGCGGTGCGATTGCTGCTGGCCGTCTCGGCCACGCTGGCCGTGCTGCTGGCCGCGCTGTACCCCGGCGAATCGAGGCCGTTGGCCGCGGGCACGGCGCCCGGGGCGGCTTGGTTGCCGCTGCATTGGCTGATGGGCGTCGTCTCCTATGGTTTGTTCGCCGTTGCGGTGCTGCATGCCTGGTTGCTCGACGGCGCCGAGCGCCGCCTGCGCTCGACCGGCCCGGCGACAGGCAAAGCGGCGGGCGTGCCGCTGCTGCAGCTCGAGCGTTTGACGTTTCGCTTTGTCGAGGTTGGCTTCGCCGTCCTCAGCGCCGCGCTGGTGCTCGGCGTCCTGCTCGCCGAGCGCTGGCGCTGGGACCACAAGACCGTGTTGTCCATGCTCGGCTGGGCGACGTTTGCAGTCTTGATCGTCGGGCGCCACCTGCGCGGCTGGCGTGGACGGCAGGCGACGCGCTGGGTGTATGCCGGCGCCGTGCTGTTGCTGCTGGCCTACGTCGGTGCGCGCTTCGTGCTCGAGGTCGTGCTGCAACGGGGCGCGGGGTGACGGGCCGATGTTCAGGATCCTGATCATCGCCATTGCCGTCGGCCTGCTGCTGTGGCTGCTGTTTGGCCGTCGCGGCAGCGACGACAAGCCGCGGCGCGGTGGCCATGGCGGCGCCGAAGAGATGGTGTCATGCGCCCAATGCGGTGTACACCTGCCGCGCAGCGAGGCGCTGCAGGCGCGCGGCCTGCACTACTGCAGCGCCGCACACCGCGATCTGCCGCCGCCAGGCAGGCTGAAGCCATGGCACGCTCCAATCCAGACACGGACCGCCGCGGCGGCGACCGTCGCCACGCGAATCGGCGTTCCGGCGGCAACGCCCGCAGCCGCGTCGAGGAGCAGTCGCTGTTTGACGTCTTGAGCGCGGACAGCATGCCGCCTGCGCAGCAGAGCTGGGCAGGCATCGAACCGCCGCGCGCCGGCCACTACCTGTCTCGACAGGCCCATCGCATCGTCTGGCAAGGCGGCAGCACCTTCGAGCGCCTGTACGAGACCTTCATCGGCGGCCGCGCAGCGCTGGGCATCGCCCTGCTGTTGGCGCAACTGGTCGGCCTGGCGCTCGGCCAGCGCGCAATGTCGGGCGTGATGATCAGCGGTGCCTATGCGCTGCAGGCGCTGTTGGTGTGGCTGCTGCCGCGCTGGCGCCGCGCGGGGCAGGCCGATACACGACTGACACGCCTGCAGTGGGCGTCGACGCTTGGCGTCGATCTGGTGGTCTTTGCAACGCTGCATGCGTTCGAGTCCGCAGGCACTTTGAACTACGCCGCGCTGCTGGTCATGCCGGCGCTGATCGGCGGCGTGCTGACCTCGCGCCTGGCGGCCCTGGCGACGACGGCGGTCGCCTCGCTGCTGTTGATCGCCGTGGCCTTGCGCAGCGGAGTCAGCAGTGGCGACTGGAGCACGGCGTTGGCGCCGGCGGGCCTGACGGGCATCGGCCTGTTCGTGATCACGCTGCTGGCCGGCGAGTTGTCCGGGCGTCTGGCCAGCGAAGAGCGGGTCGCGCGCGGAAGCCTCGAGCTGGCGCGGCAACAGGTGGCGCTGAACCGGCTGGTGATCGACGAGATGGCCGACGGCGTGATGGTGATCAACCGCAAGGCGCGCGTGCGCGTGGCCAACCCGGCGGCGCGACGGCTGCTCGTCGCGCACGGCGTCGGACCGGAGGCGCCGTTCCAGTTGCAGGACGAACCGGCCTGGTCCGCTCTGATGGCGCAGGTGCTGGCGGCATTCGAGGTTGGCGACTGGCCGCCGCATGGCCGCGATCTGACGCTGCATTTCAGTGCAACCCAGTCGCGATCGTTGCGATTGCGTGCCCGTTTCACGCGCGAACGAACGCAAGACAGTGGCGACCGCCGGCATGCCGGTGCTGCCGAAGCGCTGTGCGTGCTGTTCGTCGAGGACCTGCGCCATGCCCATGCGCGCAGCCGACAGGAGAAGCTGGCCGCCATGGGCCGCGTGTCGGCAGGCATCGCTCACGAAATCCGCAACCCGCTGTCGGCAATTGCGCAGGCCAACGCGTTGCTGCAGGAAGAGGCCGTCGGCCAAGAGCAGCAGATGCTCACCGCGATGGTGGCCGACAACGTCGAGCGCCTGAAGCGCATCGTTGACGACGTGATGGAAGTGGCGCCGGCTGCCGAGCCCCAGCGGCGCTCGATCGACCTCGGCGGCGAGGTCGGACGCATCGTGGCTGACTGGGCGCGCACGAATGACGTTGTGCTGGGCATCGGCAGCCGCCTGCATGTCGAACTGCCCACGGAGAGCCTGCCGGTGGTCTTCGATACAGACCATCTGCGTCGCGTGCTCGTCAATCTGCTCGACAACGCTCGCCGCTATGCCAGCGCCCTGCCTGGGGCGATCGCGCTGTCGGCGCTCGCGGTCTCGGCCGAGCAGGCGCGGCTGACGGTGGCCAGCGACGGCGTGCCGATCCCGCCCGACATCGAGCCGTTCCTGTTCGAGCCCTTCTTTTCGACACGCAGCCGCGGCACCGGGCTGGGCTTGTATATTTGCCGGGAGCTGTGCGAGCGCTATGGCGGCAGCATCGACTACTGGCAGCATCCGCCCGATGCGCGGCATCGCAACGAGTTCGTGGTCATGCTGCGCATCGCCGCGGCCGACGCCACTGCACCGAACCAGGATCGCTTGTTGCCTTGAGCCCTACCCCACAGATCCAATACAGCCTGCTCGTCATCGACGACGAGCCCGACCTGCGCACGCTCTACGAGCTGACCCTGCTGCGCGAGGGTTACGAAGTCGAGACCGCCGGATCAGTCGAAGAAGCGCTGCAAATGCTCAAGGAGCGCAGCTACAGCGCGGTGATCTCCGACATGCGGCTGCCCGACGGCTCGGGACTCGATGTGCTGGCGTATCTCGAAGAGGGCAAGCGGCGCGAAAAAACCGTCGTCATCACCGCCTATGGTTCGGCGGAAAACGCCGTCGAGGCCTTGAAGGCCGGTGCATTCGACTACCTGACCAAGCCGGTGGACCTGCGGCAGTTTCGGCTGGTCGTGGCCTCGGCGCTGGGCCGTGCGCCGCAAAACGCGCCGACTGTCGTGCCGGCGAGCCTGCCGAGCGCTGCGGGCAAGTCTGCGCCGGCAGCGCCGCCGACGAGCGAAGCCGCCGCGCCACCGCCTGCACGGGCAGTGCCGCAGCCCGCCGCGTTGCGCCGCTTGTCCGGCCAGTCTCAAGCGATGCAGCAGGTGCGCGCGCTGATCGAAAAAGTCGCCAAGAGCATGGCCCCGGCGATCGTGCAAGGAGAGTCGGGCACGGGCAAGGAACTGGTGGCGCAGAGCCATCCATGACGTGAGCGCGCGCGGCGGCCAGCCGTTCGTGGCTGTCAATTGCGGCGCGATCCCCGAACCCCTGCTCGAGGCCGAGTTCTTCGGCTACCGCAAAGGCGCCTTCACCGGCGCCAACGAAGACCGCGAGGGTTTTGTGCAGGCGGCGCAGGGCGGCACGCTGTTCCTCGACGAGATCGGCGACCTGCCGCTGGCGATGCAGAGCAAGTTGCTGCGCGTGATCCAGGAGCGCTCGGTGCGGCCGGTCGGCGCGGTCGCAGAGACGCCGATCAATGTGCGCATCGTCAGCGCGACGCACCGGGATCTTGGCGCCGAGGTTCAGGCCGGCCGCTTCCGGCAGGACCTGTTCTACCGCCTGAACGTGATCCAGATCCGCGTGCCGCCGCTGCGTGAACGGCTCGAAGACCTGGGCCCGATATGCGCAGCGCTGCTCGAGCGCATCGCGCGCGATGCCGGGCAGTGGCCGCCGCCATCGCTGACGCGCGAAGCCTTCGAAGATCTGGGCCATCACGCCTTCCCCGGCAATGTGCGCGAGCTGGAAAACCTGCTCAATCGCGCCGTGGCGATGTCCGGCGGCGAGACCATCTCACGGCAAGACCTTGGCCTCGGCGATGGCCCGGTCATCGCCACGACCGACCGCGCCCAGATCGACGCCCGGCTCGAGCAGTTGCGCGCGGCGCCGGCCACGCTGATCGAAGGCGCGCTGCCGGACAACCTCGAGGCCTATCTCGACGGCGTGGAGCGCGACATCCTGGCCCGCGCGCTCGAGCGCCATCGCAACAACCGCACCGCGGCCGGCGCCAGCCTGGGCTTGTCGCTGCGCCAGATGCGCTACCGCATGGCGCGGCTGGGCGTCATGGTGTCGGGCCAGGACGATTGAAGCGTACCGTCTGGCAAGAGGGCTGGTGGCGCCGCGCCCAGCGGCTGCGTTCGCCAAACTTCGGACCGCGGACCGAGGGCGAGACGATCTCGTTGGCGATCGTGCATTCGATCAGCCTGCCGCCCGGCGTCTATGGCGGCGATGCGGTCGAGCGCTTGTTCACCAACCGGCTCGACGCCTCGCTGCATCCGTATTTCGAGCAGATCCGCGGGCTGCGCGTCTCGGCACACTTCTTCATCCGGCGCGATGGTGCGGTGCTGCAATTCGTGTCTTGCGATCAGCGGGCCTGGCATGCGGGCGCCTCGCAATGGCGCGGCCGCGAGAATTGCAATGATTGGTCGATCGGCATCGAACTCGAAGGCCTCGAAGGCGAGCATTTCGAGCGCGCGCAGTACCGCGCATTGATCCGGGTATTGAAGGCCTTGCGCGCTCGCTATCCGTTGGATGAGGTGGTGGGGCATGAGCATGTCGCGCCGGCTCGCAAGGCCGATCCCGGGGCGCGCTTTGATTGGAAGCGGCTCGAGCGCGCCCTGCGCGGCCGGCTCGCCATCGCTGCCGGTACGACCGGAGATCACGCGCAAAGAAAAAAGTCAATGTCGCGCTATGAGTAAAACCCCGAGACACGTACACTACGGGTAGTGGTCTAATCCTTCTGCGGACCCTAGATATAGTGCTTTGTCGTCGTGCCAGTTATGCACGCACTAGCCACCGGCTCTCCACACGTTGTCCACACCATTTCAGTCGTTCAGCATGTCGGCCTTGCGGGCGCCGCGTGCTGTTTGGTCTTTGAATCGTCGCGCCGCCTCTCCAGCGACCGACCCATCGAACCGGAGTACCTCTTCATGCAGACTGTCGTGTCCAGCCCGACGCAGGCGCAGCGACTCGTTTCAGATCCCGTCGGCGGCGCGAAATCCAGTGCCAGCGCCTATCAGGGCTATCAGATCATCCGCCGCAACGGCGCCGTCGTGGTCTTCGAGCCCAACAAGATCGCAGTGGCCTTGATGAAGGCGTTCCTGGCCGTGCACGGCACGCAGGGCGCGGCGTCGGCGAGCGTGCGCGAGACTGTCGAGGGCTTGACCGAAGCCGTGGTGCGCGCGCTGCTGCGCTCGCGTCCAGGCGGCGGCACGTTCCACATCGAAGACATTCAAGACCAGGTCGAGCTGGGGCTGATGCGCGGCGGTCACCATGAGGTGGCGCGTGCCTATGTGCTGTACCGCGAGCGGCGCTCGCAGGAGCGCGCCCAGCAGGCCAAAGCCGCTGTCAAGCCGGCTGCGCCGACACTGACGGTCATCGACCGTGGCCAGCGCATGCCGCTCGACGAAGCCAGGCTGCAGGGCCTGATCGAGTCCGCATGCTCGGGCCTTGGCGCGGATGTCAAGCCCGATCCGATCCTGGCCGAGACACGGCGCAACCTCTACGACGGCGTGCCGATCGACGAGGTCTACAAAGCCTCGATCCTGGCGGCGCGCACGCTGATCGAGAAAGAGCCGGGCTACATGCGGGCCACGGCGCGCCTGCTAATGCACACGATTCGCCGCGAGATCCTCGGCGAGGAGGTCTCGCCGGCCGAAATGGCCACACGTTACGCGGCCTACTTCCCGGAGTTCGTCAAGAAGGGCATCGCCGCCGAACTGCTCGACACCAAGCTCGCCGAGTACGACCTGGCCCGGCTCGGCGCCGCGCTGAAGGCCGAGCGCGACCTGCAGTTCGACTATCTGGGCCTGCAAACCCTGTACGACCGCTACTTCCTGCACATCGACGACGCACGTATCGAAATGCCGCAGGCATTCTTCATGCGTGTGGCCATGGGCCTGGCATTGAACGAGATTGACCGCGAGGCGCGGGCGATCGAGTTCTACGAAGTGCTGTCGAGCTTCGACTTCATGAGCAGCACGCCGACACTGTTCAACAGCGGCACGCAGCGCTCGCAGCTGTCGAGCTGCTATCTGACGACGGTGGCCGACGATCTCGACGGCATCTACGAAGCGCTCAAGGAGAACGCTTTGCTGTCCAAGTTCGCCGGCGGCCTGGGCAACGACTGGACCAACGTGCGCGCGCTCGGCTCGCTACATCAAGGGCACCAACGGCAAGAGCCAGGGCGTCGTGCCCTTCCTCAAGGTCGTCAACGACACCGCGGTCGCGGTCAACCAGGGCGGCAAGCGCAAGGGCGCCGTCTGTGCCTACCTGGAAACATGGCACCTCGACATCGAAGAGTTCCTGGACCTGCGCAAGAACACCGGCGACGACCGCCGCCGCACCCATGACATGAACACCGCGAACTGGATTCCGGATCTGTTCATGAAGCGGGTGATGGCAGGCACCGAGCATCCAGACGATCCGGGCAAGGGTCAGTGGACCCTGTTCTCGCCGTCCAACTGCCCTGACTTGCACGACAAGTTCGGCAAGGACTTCGAGGCCGCGTACACCGCCTACGAGGCCAAGGCCGACCGCGGCGAGATCAAGCTGTTCAAGCGCATGCCGGCCAAGGACCTGTGGCGCAAGATGCTGTCGATGCTGTTCGAGACCGGGCACCCCTGGATCACCTTCAAGGACGCCTGCAATGTGCGCAGCCCGCAACAGCATGTGGGTGTCGTGCATTCCTCGAACCTGTGCACCGAGATCACGCTCAACACCAACGACAGCGAGATCGCGGTCTGCAACCTCGGCTCGGTCAACCTGGTGCAGCACCTCAAGGATGCGGATGGCGGCAAGACGATCGACCAGGTCAAGCTGAGCAAGACCGTCGCCACCGCGATGCGGATGCTCGACAACGTCATCGACATCAACTACTACGCGGTCAAGAAGGCTCGCGACAGCAACCTGCGCCACCGCCCGGTCGGCCTGGGCATCATGGGCTTCCAGGATTGCCTGTACCAGTTGAAGCTGCCGTACGCGAGCAAGGAAGCGGTCGAGTTTGCGGATCGATCCATGGAAGCGGTCTGCTACCACGCCTATTTCGCATCCACCGAGTTGGCCGCCGAGCGCGGGCGCTACTCCAGTTACCCGGGATCGCTCTGGGAACGCGGCATCCTGCCGCAGGATTCGCTCAAGCTGCTGGCCGAGCAACGCGGCGGCGGGCCGGGCGCGGGGCCGCAGTCTTCGCAGTACCTCGAGGTTGACGATTCCGAAACCCTGGACTGGGGCCTGCTGCGAGCGCACATCGCCGAGCACGGCATGCGCAACAGCAACTGCGTGGCCATCGCCCCGACAGCCACGATCTCCAACATCATCGGCGTTGATGCGTCGATCGAGCCCTCGTTCGGCAACCTGTCGGTCAAGTCGAACCTGTCGGGCGAGTTCACGGTGGTCAACGAGTACCTGGTGCGCGATCTCAAGGCGCTCGGCCTGTGGGACGACGTCATGGTGATGGATCTCAAGCACTACGAAGGCTCGCTGCGGCCGATCGACCGCGTACCCGAGTCGCTGAAGGCGTTGTACGCCACCGCGTTCGAGATCGAGGCGCCATGGCTCGTCGAGGCTGCGTCGCGGCGCCAGAAGTGGATCGACCAGGCGCAGTCGCTCAACATCTACATCGCCGGCGCGTCGGGCAAGAAGCTCGACGACACCTACAAGCTGGCCTGGTTGCGCGGCTTGAAGACCACCTACTACCTGCGCACGAAGGCGGCATCGCATGTCGAGATGAGCACGGTGACGAAGAGCCGGCACAACGCGGTGAGTTCAGGCGGGGCGGTCAGCGGCGCAGCCATGTCGGCGCTCGATGCGGCCGCAGCGCAAGCACGCGCTCAGCTCGACAACGCGGCATCGACCGACGTCAGGTTTTGCGGCGTCGATGACCCCACATGCGAAGCATGTCAATGAGCTCTCGAAGCAGACAATGATTTCTTGAACGATGCCAAGGAGTTCTTCAAGCCACGAAGCGATGAACACGACGCGCATTCACGATGCGTGAGCGCAACAACGCGAGCGCGCAAATGTCAAGAAGTGCTTGGTGTTCGCGCGCAACACTCACATAATCCGCCGCCATAGGAAGTACCCGAACACATGCTGGTCTGGGAAGAAAACATCCAAAGCAAAACGACGCCGCAACCGCGCTCCGCAAGCATCGTGCAGGAGCCCATGCTGGCGCTTTCGCCGACGCCGCCGTTCAGTGATTCGCGAGCCACGGCAGCATCGATGCCTGCTGCGCACGATGCGCGGCCCCCCATCGTGGCGGCTGCAAGCACTCGCCGCGTCAATGCCGCCGACAAGCGCATCATCAACGGCCAAACCGACGTCAACCAGTTGGTGCCGTTCAAATACAAGTGGGCCTGGGAAAAGTACCTTGCCACCTGTGCCAACCACTGGATGCCGCAGGAAGTCAACATGTCGCGCGACATCGCGACCTGGAAGGACCCCAACGGCCTGACCGCAGACGAGCGCCGCATCGTCAAGCGCAACCTCGGCTTCTTCGTCACCGCCGATTCGCTGGCGGCCAACAACATCACGCTGGGCACCTACCGCCACATCACGGCGCCCGAGTGCCGCCAGTTCCTGCTGCGCCAGGCGTTTGAAGAAGCGATCCACACCCACGCCTACCAGTACATCGTCGAATCGCTCGGCTTGGACGAGAGCGAAATCTTCAACGCTTACCACGAGGTCTCGTCGATCCGCGAGAAGGACGAGTTCCTGATCCCCTTCATCGAGGCCATCAGCGACCCGCATTTCCATACCGGCACGCTCGAGACCGATCAGACGCTGCTGAAGAGCCTGATCGTCTTCGCCTGTCTGATGGAGGGCCTGTTCTTCTACGTCGGCTTCACGCAGATCCTGGCGCTGGGCCGGCAGAACAAGATGACCGGCGCCGCCGAGCAGTACCAGTACATCCTGCGCGACGAGTCGATGCACTGCAACTTCGGCATCGACCTGATCAATCAGATCAAGCTCGAGAACCCGCAGCTGTGGACGCCGTCGTTCAAGGCCGAGATCAAAACCCTGTTTCTGAAGGCCGTCGAACTCGAGTACCGCTACGCCGAAGACACGATGCCGCGTGGCGTGCTCGGCATGAACGCATCGATGTTCAAAGGCTACCTGCGCTACATCGCCAACCGGCGGGCCACGCAGATCGGCCTCGAAGAACTCTTCCCGAACGAGGAAAACCCGTTCCCGTGGATGAGCGAGATGATCGACCTGAAGAAAGAGCGCAATTTTTTCGAGACACGCGTGATCGAGTACCAGTCCGGTGGCGCGCTTTCGTGGGAATGAACTGATACGTGAGGTTGAATTGAGTTTGGATGAGTGCGCAGGTCAAAGAACCTGCTGCTCGAAGCGAGAGATCAAGAACCCGCAGTGGGTGACATGAAGCCGGCGAAGGTCCGACCAAGGACCGTCGTACAAGAGCCGAAGCCAATCACTGCACCCCCGTTCATCGCATCGGGAAACCAGCCAAGTGGCTGGACAAAACCCGGGTGATGAATCGCCGCGACAACGTCGAGCTCGATGGCGTTGCGGTGCTCTTTGCAACTTGATCAAGGAGATCGAAATGGCAACTGCGAAGAAGAAGGCTCCGGCCAAGAAGGCCGCTGCGAAGAAACCGGCCGCCAAGAAGGCGGCGAAGAAGGCGGTCAAGCGTCCGGCAGCCAAGAAGGCAGCCAAGCGTCCGGCAGCCAAGAAGGCAGCCAAGCGTCCGGCAGCCAAGAAGCCTGCGGCCAAGAAGAAGCCTGCGGCGAAAAAGAAGCCTGCGGCGAAGAAGAAGGCGGCGAAGAAGGTCGTCAAGAAGAAGGCTGCGCCGAAGAAGAAGGCAGCTGCGAAGAAGCCTGCGAAAAAGAAGGCCCCCGCGAAAAAAGCTGCGAAGAAGAAGGCTGCCCCTGCGAAGAAGGCTGCCGCCGTCAAGAAGGCTGCTCCGGCAGCTGCAGCGGCACCAGCGGCGAAGACGACGCTGAGCCCTGCGGCCGCATGGCCGTTCCCGACGGGCAACAAGCCTTAATTCAAGGCCATCGCGGGACAGGCCGCGACCCAGGCGGGCTGCGCGCAAGCGCAGTTCGTTTGGGGCTCGCTGCGGCGAATCAATCCCGCTTCAAACGACAAACCCGGCTCCGGCCGGGTTTGTTTTTTTCAGTCTGTCGCCGAGGCTGCCCTGGTCACAGTCGATCGGCTCAGAGTTCCATCGGTTCGGTGTTGGCAAACAGCACCACCTTGCCTGACGACGCAGTCTTGGCGTCGTAGTCAGCTGCCGCTTCTAGGGCGCGCTCCGCCAATGCCCGCCGCTCGTCGGCACTCATCGTGACCGGTTTGTCCGCGCCCGAGCGTGCCGGGTGGTGGGCCTTGCGCATGTCCGAGATGGCCTTGCTGAGTTGCGCGATCTGTTCGCGAGCCTGCGCAGAGCGTTCAACCGCGCCGTTGCGCGCCTCTTCGGCGCGCAACACACGTTGCTGCAGCTGATTGATGGTCTGCCGTCCATGCCAGCGGTGGGCGATGGCCCCGGCAATGCCGCCGCCCAGCGCCGCAGCGCAGAGTTGGATCAATTGAAGGGATTGCATGTCGCCCTATCCGCCTTTGTCTTACGTCTGGTGACTCTAGCGGCGAGCGTGCGCACATCGGCGTGAACTTGCCTCACCTGAGCATGTCGGCTCGCTCAAAGCGGTGATTCTGCCCACCGCGGTGCGCAATCTTGAGCGCACCCAGGCGGTTACCCAACGCGGCCGCGCGTGGCAGCGGCCAGCCGCGCTCGAGGCCAAAGAGCAGGCCGGCGCGAAACGCATCGCCGCAACCGGTGGGGTCGAGCACGGCTTGCGCCTTGACGCCGGGCACGCGTGTGGTCTGTCCGTCTTGCCACAGATCGCAGCCCTCAGCGGCCAGCGTGACGACAATGCCTTGCAAGGCCGGCAGCCGCGACAGCGTTGACAGATCGGTGCCGATACGCTCGGTCAGCATGCGCGCTTCGTAGTCGTTCAGGGCCACCCAGCGCGCGCGTTCGACGAAGCTGCGCAGTTCGGGGCCATCGAACATCGGCAACTGCTGACCCGGGTCAAATATGTAGGGCACGTCTGCGGCATGCAGTTGTGCTGCATGCGCCAGCATGGCCTCGCGGCCGTCAGGCGCGATGATCGCAATGGCCAGGTCCTTGCGCGAGGGCACGTCGGCGCGGTGGGCGTCGCTCATCGCACCCGGGTGAAAAGCGGTGATCTGGTTGTTGTCCTGGTCCGTGATGATGATGGCTTGTGCGGTGTAGTGGCTGCGCTCCAGCAGCACCGACGACGTGTCGATGCCCAGCTGTTCCAAGCGCGCCAGGTACTCCCCACCGTCATTGCCGAGAGCGGCCAGGATCACCGGCTCCCCACCGAGCATCTTCAATGTGTAGGCAATGTTGCCGGCGCAGCCGCCCCACTCGCGGCGCAGCGTCGGCACGAGAAACGAGACGTTGAGAATGTGCACCTGCTCCGGCAGGATCTGCTGCGCAAAGCGGCCGGGAAACGTGGTGATGGTGTCGAAGGCCAGCGAGCCACAGATCAGCGCAGACATGGTGATGTACTTTCAGGGATAAAAAAGTTCGATCGTGTAGCCGGTGACGCGGCGATCGCCGACATCGAGTGTGGCTTGCGCAGACCATTCGGCGCCGGCATCCAGCGCCTCGGGCGCAGCGCTGCCCAGCTCGGCGGCCCGCAGCACGCGCCGCGTCACCACCTCACCGCGCGTATCGGTCAGCGTCAGGTCCAGCGCGGGCATCGCAACCGGCCAACCGGCGCGGTTGTGCACAGCCACTTGCAGCCTGTAAAACGGTGTGCCGTCGACTCGCGTCAGGCCACTGCTTTGCACCGATACGGCATCCAGCGAGCGCGGCGCCTGCAAACTGCACTCCAGCGGCGCGCACAGCGCGCGCAGCATCTCGGCGCTGCCAGGCCAGCGCGCAGCCAGCACATCGCGATGGTGTACCACCACCTGCGCGCCCAGCAGCAGCGGCAGCGCCAATGCGCTGGCGATCGTCAGGCGCCGCACCACCGGCCGTTGCCAACGCTGCGCGCGATCGGCTTCGCGCACGAAGCTCGGCGTCAGTGGCGTGGGTCCGGTGAACGCCGGAACCGACTCGTCGAACGTGGTGTGGCTGCCGCTGTGCTCGGTCAGCAGTGCCGCATCGTCATCGTCATCGTCGGCATCGCGCACGTGGTCGTAGGAAGCACTGAAAGACGCTGCCGCCGCAGCCTGATCCGCATCCGACCCGGCGTACGCGGCAATGGGCACGCCGGCGGCTTCGCCGCGCAAGGCATCGTCTTGCACCGGCGCCGGCGTAGACGGCTCGAGGTCCGACTCATCGACCAATTCGTCATCTGCGTTCGAGCCAACGGCCAACGGCGGCGGCGCAGGGGCCTGCAAAGTGGGTTTGGGCGCTGCTGGTTCCTGTTGCAGCGGCATGGCATCAGAACTGCCATCGCGCGCCAGATCGAACAGGCCCTCGAGGGCGCTGAACACCGTGCCGCAACGACCGCAGCGCACCCAGCCCTCGGAGGCCTTGAGCTGATCCTGCTGCACACGGAACACGGTGCTGCAGGCGCTGCATCGCGTGGCCAGACTCATGGCACGCTGCCGTTCGTCGTGCTCATCAGCAGCCAGCCGTCATCGCTGTCGGCCACGACGAGTGCGCACGCGGGCGCATAGGCATGACGCAGCTCCTCAGCTTGCCGCTCGAGCATGCCGGCCAGCACCAACGCGCCGCCGGGTGCGAGATGGCCGGTCAGCAAGGGGGCGAGCAGGACCAGCGGTTTGGCCAGGATGTTGGCCAGCACGAGGTCGTAAGCGCCGTGGGCGGCGTGCGGCTGCGCGGCCTCGATTGCCACGCCATTGGCGCGGGCATTGCTGCGCGTGGACTCGACTGCGGCGCTGTCGATGTCCACGGCATCGATCGAACGCGCGCCATGCAGCGCTGCGCCGATGGCCAGGATGCCTGAGCCGCAACCGTAATCGAGCACGCGCGCCCAGGGTTGGGCATGGCGGGCGATCCAGCGCAGGCACATGCGGGTCGTCGGGTGCGTGCCGGTGCCGAAGGCCAGGCCGGGATCGAGGCGGATCACCTTCCTTGCAGCCGCTGGCGCCTCATGCCAGCTCGGCACGATCCAGAACGTCGGCGTGATCTCCACGGGGGCGAACTGAGACTGTGTCAGTCGCACCCAGTCTTCGTCGGGAACGGTGTCGAGCGACTGCGCGTGCAGGCCGTCGGCCGCCCAATCCTGTGCGAGCAGCAGCGTGGCGGCGTTTGTCGCCTGCACCGCATCGTCGAACAGGGCGCGCACGGTCGACAGAGACCAGCCGGCACGCGGCGCCGGCTGACCGGGTTCGCCGAACAGGGCGCGCTCCGAAGGGCTGTCGGCTTGCGCGTCCTCCACCGACACGGCCAATGCGCCGAGTTCCTCGCTGAGTGCATCCGACACCCGATCGACCAGGGCTTCGCGCACGCGCAAGACCAGCTCCTGCATCGGCTTCGCGCTATCTCTTGTGCTGGCTCAGCCAGCCTTCGAGATAGTGAATGCTCGTCCCGCCTTCGATGAACTTGGCATCGACCATCAGCTCGCGGTGCAGCGCGACATTGGTCGAAATGCCCTCGATCACCGTTTCGGACAGCGCGGTGCGCATGCGTGCCAGCGCTTGTTCGCGCGTGTCGGCGTGGACGATGATCTTGCCGATCATCGAGTCGTAGTTGGGCGGCACGACGTAGTTGGTGTAGGCATGCGAGTCGACGCGCACGCCGGGCCCGCCCGGCGGATGCCACATCGTGATGCGACCCGGCGACGGCGTGAACTTGTAGGGGTCTTCGGCATTGATGCGGCACTCGATGGCATGCCCGCGCATCTCGATCTGGCGCTGCGAGAACGGCAGCTTCTCGCCGGCCGCGATGCGGATCTGCGTCTGCACGATGTCGATGCCGGTCACCAGTTCGGTCACCGGATGCTCGACCTGCACGCGCGTGTTCATCTCGATGAAGAAGAACTCGCTGTTCTCGAAGAGGAACTCGAAGGTTCCGGCACCGCGGTAACCGATCTTCTTGCAGGCCGCGGCGCAGCGGTCACCGATGCGCTCGATCACCCGGCGCGGGATGCCCGGCGCCGGCGCTTCTTCGATGATCTTCTGGTGACGGCGCTGCATCGAGCAATCCCGCTCGCCGAGCCAGACGGCGTTCTTGTGCTCGTCGGCAATGACCTGGATTTCGACATGGCGCGGGTTCTCGAGGAACTTCTCCATGTAGACCGCCGGGTTGCCAAAGGCCGCGCCAGCCTCGGCGCGCGTGGTCTGCACCGCATGCTGCAGTGCCGCCTCGGTGTGGACGACACGCATGCCCCGGCCGCCACCGCCGCCCGAGGCCTTGATGATCACCGGGTAGCCGATGGTGCGCGCCTGCTTGACGACTTCCTTGGGGTCATCGGGCAGCGCGCCTGCCGAACCCGGCACGCATGGCACGCCGGACTTGATCATGGCCTGCTTGGCCGAGACCTTGTCGCCCATGATGCGGATGCTCTCGGGCGTCGGGCCGATGAAGACAAAACCGCTGCGCTCGACGCGCTCGGCAAAATCGGCGTTCTCGCTCAAGAAGCCGTAGCCGGGGTGGATCGCTTCGGCGTCGGTGACTTCAGCCGTCGAGATGATCGCCGGCATGTTGAGGTAGCTCAGCGCGGACGGTGCCGGGCCGATGCACACCGCTTCGTCGGCGAGCTTGACGTATTTGGCGTCGCGGTCGGCTTCTGAATAGACGACGACCGATTTGACGCCCAGCTCGCGGCAGGCGCGCTGAATGCGCAAAGCGATTTCGCCGCGGTTGGCAATGAGAATCTTCTTGAACATGGATGTCAGAGGAACGGACGCGCTGGGTGGGTTCTGGTCAAGCGAACGCCGCGGAACTGGCTTTGCCAAGCCGCTGGCGTTGCCCCCTTGAGCAACTGTCGCCCGGCCGCTCCGAAGACAGTTGCTCGCCCCCCCGGGGGGCGGGCGCCGTACTCGGCGACCGGGGGCCAACATGCAAGGGGAGGCGGCCGAAGGCCGCTTCGGCGGTGGGCAACATCAGCCTCGGCGGTCGATCACGAACAGCGGCTGCCCGAATTCCACGGCTTGGCCGTTGTCCACCAGCACCTTGGTGATCGAACCGCCGACGTCGGTCTCGATCTCGTTCATGATCTTCATCGCCTCGATGATGCAGATCGGCTCGCCGGCATTGACCAGCGAGCCCACCTCGACCAGCGGCTTGCCGCCCGGCGTGGCCGCACGGTAGAAGGTGCCGACCATGGGCGACCTGACGGTATGCCCACCATCGGCATCTTCGCCATCGGCCGGCACCGTGGCCGTGGCCAGCGTGGCTGGTGGTGCCGCCGCTGTCACGAGGGGTGCCGCCTGTGCCGTCAACGTCGACGCGGCTGCCATCGTCGCTGGCGGGCCCGATTTGACGATGCGCACCTTGCCATCGGCTTCGGTGATCTCCAATTCGGCAATGTTCGATTCCGACACCAGATCTACCAGTGTCTTGAGCTTGCGCAGGTCCATTGTCTGGTCTCCGAGCGCTTGCGCGCCGCTATCTTCGCTTCTCATGCGGCCAACGCCGGCAGTATCTGCGGCGTGCGCCGGCTTGATGCTTTTGGCAGGGCCATGGGCGAAGGCACGCACTCTACGCGATTTGGCCGCAGTTGCCGGCCGTTTCAAGGGTTTTGGCTTATGCGACCCCTTTGGCCCAGGCCTCGAGCTGTTCGTATCGCGTCTCGCCGATGTGCTGCTGCAGCACTTGGCCCTCTCGGCCATAGACCACGGTGTACGGCAGGCCGCCGTTCACATTGCCCAAGCGGCGAGACAACGAAATGCCTTCAAACCCGGCCAGCGCAATCGGAAACGTGACCGGCGTGTCGGCTAGAAATTTGCGCACCGGCTCGGCATTGTCGGCGGCCAGCCCGAGCACCTGCCAACCGGCAGCACGGTGGGCGCGATAGAAGCGATCGAGCACCGGCATCTCGCGAACACAGGGCGGGCACCAGGTAGCCCAGAAGTTCAGTACCAGGGGTTGGCCGCGCAAAGAAGCCATCATCAGCCGCGACGGACCGGGCGTTTCGAAGTCGAGCGACCAGAGCTCTGCGCTTGCCGTGTCGATGGGCCCGGCGCGCCCCAGCCACAGGTAGCTGCTGGCCACACCGGCCAATCCGGCGGCGGCCGCGACGCCAGCACTGACGAGCGTGCGGCGTCGCGTCATGGTTCGGCCTCCAGCAACAGTGCCAGCGCGCGCGCATCGCCGCGCCAGCTTCGACCGGCCGCGTCCGGCACCAGCGCGCCTCGCAAATCGTCGTGGTCACGCACCGTCAGGTGAATCGTCACGTGTTCGCCCAGCACGGCACAGCGGTCGGCCAGGCTCAGCACCGACAGCGGCTCGCCGCGGCGGCCACCACCGCTGAGCTCAGCGGTGTCGTAGTCGACGCCCTGATTGATCAGCGCGATCTCCGGCGCCTTGGCATCGTCGGCATACAGATCGAGATGAATCGCCGAGAGGCGGGTTGCGGTGCCGCGCCACACGGCGCCCGACACGTGGGGGCGGAACTCGGCCAGGCGCTGCATCCATGTCAGCGCCAGACGGCGCAAGGCAGCCAGTTCGCCCGGCTGGGTCTCGGCGCAAAACAGCGCGATGTACTCACGCACGGCTTGTTCCACCGCTTCGTTGCTGGGCCACTCAATGCGCGAGCCGCCGCGCAGCGCGCCGGCCCTGTCGCGCGCCGCTTTGCGCTTGGCGGCGGCGTACTCGAGGCCGTCTTCGACGACGAGCCGCGCCGCGGACGCCGCCAGTTCAGCCGCCAGTTCCATGCTCAAGGGTGTGCCCTCGCACGCTGCGCAACCGGTCGGCAGCACTCATGGCAGCTCCACCGCAGACATGCGCGCGGCCACCGTGGCCGCACGATCGGCCAGGTACGGCGAGCCGACGCGCTTTTCGAAGCGCTTGGGCGCCGGCAGCATGACCGCCAGGCGTGCAGCCTGGGCCACGTCCAGTTGTGCTGCGTCCTTGCGAAAGTAATAGCGCGCCGCGGCCTGGGCGCCAAAAAGTCCTTCGCCCCATTCGACGTTGTTCAGGTAGATCTCGAGGATGCGGCGTTTGCTGAGCAGCAGTTCCAAGGTATAGGTCAACACCAGTTCCTGGCCTTTGCGCAGCGGCGTTCGCTCGGCGGACAGCAACAGGTTCTTGGCCAGCTGTTGCGTGATCGTCGAGGCACCGACGAGTTTGGCCGCCACCGGCTCGATGGCCTTGTCGGGGCTGCGCTTCACGGCGCGCTCGTAGCGGCGCTCGGCTTGCGCCTGCGCGCGCTGGTTGCGCTCCCAGGCGCGCTCCATCGCTTCCCAATCGACGCCGCCATGGTCGGCAAAGCCGGCATCCTCGCTGGCGATTACCGCGCGCTTGAGGTGTTTGCCCAGATGCTCGTCGCCGACCCATTGCTGGCCCCAGGCGACGCGACCGCTTTGCGTCAGCAGGCGCCATATTTCGCTGCGCTGGAAGGTGGTGGACTGGGGATCGGCCACGGTCATCAGCGTGATACGCGCCACGAAGTAGACCTGCAGGGCAAGAAAACAGACGGCCATCAACGCCGCCAGCCGCAGCAGATGGGCGCCCGCGCGCCTGGTGGGCGGGCCGGCGGCACTCATTTCACCGTGCTGCTCATCGTCGTCTCCAGCCCGTCGTCGCGCGTGAAGCGAAAACGCGAGGTGACGACGATCTGATCGGCCTGCTTTCTCATGTTGGCGGTGAAGGCCCCGAAAGGGGCGGCCGCGTGCACGATGGCCAGGGCGCGGCGATCGAGCAGGCGCGACGTCGAGCGGCGCACGATGTCGGCCTCGACGACGCGGCCATCGCCATCGACGGTGAGGTTCATCGTCAACTCGCCGTACAGCTTCTTGCCGTTCTGTTCGGGAAAGTCGCGCGTGCCGCGCTCCTCGATCTTGCGCCGCAGGCTGTCGTAGTAGATGGCGTAGTCGGCCTCGCGCGTGGCCGGGCTGATGTAGCGTTTCTTCGGCCGCGCGTTTTCCTCGTTGACGCGCTTCTCGATCTCAGCCAGCAACTGCAGCAACTGGCGGCGCCGTTCTTCACGGGCCTTTTCTTCCGGGTCGCCGGTATCGCGCGACGGATCGGGTGGCGGCAGCAACGCGATCTCGCGCCGGATCTGCGCCAGCACCTGCTGCTGCTCTTCCTGCATGCGCTCGATCTGCTTGCGCGCGTTTTCCAGCGAGTCACCGGTCTCGATCGTTGCCGCCGGCGGCAGCGGCGACGTGGCGCGTCCGGCCGCGGCCTCGCCGCCGCCGGCCAGGTTGGCCTGCGCAATGGCCTGTGCCAGCACGGCGCGTTCGGTGGTCCTGGCGTTGACCAGGATCACCTCGAGCGGCGTGTCCTCGAAGATGCGGTTGAAGCGCTCAGGATCGACAAAGCGCACCGTCAGCAGCACGGCGTGAAAGGCCAGCGAAACGATGATCGCGGCATGCAACGTGGTCAGCCGCCAGCGTTTTTTCTGCTGCACCTCGCGCAACTCGGCCTGGCGCGTCAGGATGCTGGTGTTGATGTAGTCGCGGCGGGTCATGGTCGATTCAGGACGCCTGAGGCGCTGCGGCGTCGGGCTCGTCGAGGTCGATGGCCAGCGCCAGCGGCGCAGCGTCCGCCGACTCGCTGTCGTCTTCGTCGGCCGGGGCTGCGGCCACTTCTTCGTCGATCCGCGCCAGCAGGTTGGCGTGGACGTCCAGCGTCAGCGCGTCGGTGCCGGTGATGCGCACACGCACATGCGCACCGCGCGGCAGGCTCTCGCAGCCGAGGGCCTTGAAAACCAGCGGCAGCGTGTCGGCGCGCACCAAACCGTCCTTCATCACCACCGCATCGAGCTCGGTGATGCCTTGCTGCGCCAGATGCTGGATCGTCCAGTAGCGCTCGATGCCATGCTGGAAATCGCCGTAGGCAGCGTAGGCCGCATCGAACGACGAGACGACCGAAAACAGCATCGCGTCCCTGGGCTTGAACGGCGCGGCCAGCGCCGCGGTGCGGCCGTGTCGCGCGCAGGCGATGATCTGCCACTGGTTGACGAGGTCCACATAGCGCCGCAACGGCGACGTGGCCCAAGCGTACTGCGCCACGCCCATGCCTGCATGCGGCAGCGGCTTGACGCCCATGCGCACCTTGATGCCCGGCGGCAGGCTGGCCTGGCTGCGGTAGATGCCCGGCACGCCATGCTCGGCCAGCCAGCCGCCCCAGGTGCTGTTGGCCAGGATCATCGCCTCGGCGACGATCAGGTCGAGCGGCGCGCCGCGCCGGCGCGTCGTGATCGTCACGCGCTCGTCGCCCGCGGCGCTTCGTTCGGGTCGCCGCCGTTGTTGTCGAGCTTGAAGTTGTAGTCGGGGCGGTTGAAGTTCTCGGGCTTGCCGCGCACGACCTCGCGCCGTGCCTTCAGTGTCTGCGCCAGCCGGAACGCGAAGGCCAGTTCGGCGGCGAACGGGTAATCGGCCGCCGCCTCGCCGGTCAGCGATGCCGCGGTGATCACCGCGTCGAGCTGGTCGTGGCGCAGGTTGGCGACGATCGGCACGCGCTCGAGCCGGGTCTCGTGGCCGGTCACTTCGAGCGTGCTCTCGTCGAAGGTCACGTACAGGCTCACCGCCGGGCAGTCGCGCCCTGCGGTCAGCGTGTAGGCCTGCACCACGTCGTCGGGCAGCATGGTCAGCTTCCAGCCCGGCATGTAGACCGTCGACAGGCGCTGCGCGGCGACCTTGTCGATCGTCGCTGCCGCTGGCGATGGCCAGGCCCGGCGCGGCGATGTGGATGCCCAGCACCACCGTGCCGCTGCCCAGGCCCTGCACCGACAGCGCATCGTCGATCTCGGTGGTCGTTGAATCGTCGATCGAGAACGCCTGCACGGCGCCAGCGGCAGCGTGTCCCTGATCGCCGGTGCAGCCAGGCCCGCAGGGAAGCCGTGCCCTTCGGGAACTGCTCGAACAGGAAAACGCTGCCAGTGGAACTGGTAGGCGCTGTTGATCGCGCCGGCCGCCTTGCAGCAGGTCCAGCGGCGCGCGCTGGGCCGCTTGGCGGCTTCGACCACGGCCTTGTACTCCGGCGCGTTCTTGTCGGGCTTGAACAGGATCCTGTAGAGCTGCTCGCGCACCGGCGGCGGGCATTGGCCGGCGGCGAGTCTCGTCGGCCCAGGCGCTCGATCTGCGCGGCCACTTGCTTCTTGCGCTCGATGGCCAGCAGCGCGGCCTTGACGATGTCCTCCGGCGCTTTCTTGAACTGGCCCTTGCCGACGCGGCGGAAGTAATGCGGCGCGTCGAACAGGCGGAACAAGCGCCGCGGCCTGCTTTTCGACGCCGGCCTTGGCGTCGAAGTAGTCGCGCGCCAGGTCGGCAAAGCCGAACTCGCCCTCGGGCGCAAACTCCCAGGCCAGCTCGAGGTCGATGTCGTCGGCCAGCGTGCGCGCGCGGCTCATCAGCTCGGCGGGCGCGGGCTGCTCGAACTTCATCAGCACGTTGGCGGCCTTGACCTTGACGCGCTTGCCCGAATCGAGCTCGACCTGCAACGAAGCGTCGGACTCGGTCATCACGCGGCCGGCGTGAAACTTGCCGGCGTCGTCGAACAGGGCGTAAGTCATGAACCCCGCATTGTCGTTGAGCAAGCCCTACAGTCCGAGAAAGGCCAGGATGGCCGGCAAGTGTTCGTCGAAGTCCGACAACGCATGGTCGCTGCCGTCGACGCAGGCGCATCGGCGAGCTGTCGTAGCGCCCGCTCATCTCGCGCCAGTCGAGCACCTCGTCGCCCTTGGCGATGACCGGCAGATAGCGCTCGGGTTGCGTCACCGCGCGCGGCGTCAACAGCGCGCAGCTGCGTCACGTACTCGGGCTGAAATAAAACGCATCGTCCGGATCGTGGAACGAGGTCAGCTCGCCGATGTAGCCGGCCAGGTCGCGCGCCGGGTCGATGGCCGGATTGAGCAGCACGGCGCGGCAGCCGGTCTTCTCGGCGACCACGGTGGCATAGAAGCCGCCGAGCGAGCTGCCGATCACACGCCATGTGGTCGGTCGGCCAGCGCGCCAGTTCTTCGAAGACCAGATCCATCGCCTCGCGCGGCGACGGCGGCAGTTGCGGGCACCACCAGTGCACGTCGGGGCGGTGGCGCTGCAGCCAGTCGGCCATGCAAGCGCTGCGCCTTGAACGACTTCGGCGACGAGCGAAAGCCGTGCAGGTACAGCAGGTGGGAGATCGGCTCGGCGTCGGTCACTTGCGCGCCAGTCCCTGCAAGCAGCTTGGCGTGGATGCCGCCGAAGCCGCCGTTGCTCATGCACAGCACATGGTCGCCGGGCTGGGCGGCAGCGATCACCGCCGCCGCCAGGGCCTCGACCTTGTCGGCCACCACCGCCAGCGGGCCCATCGGTGCCAGCGCCTCGCGCGCGTCCCAGCCGTAGTCGCCCTGCAGGCAGAACGATCAAGTCGGCCTCTTCCAGCGCCCACGGCAACTGGGCCTTCATCGTGCCGAGCTTCATCGTGTTCGAGCGCGGCTCGAACACCGCCAGCACCCGTTGCAAGCCGACCCGTTGGCGCAGGCCGTCGACGGTGGCGCGGATCGCCGTCGGGTGGTGCGCAAAGTCGTCGTAGACCTTGACGCCGGCGGCCTCGCCGACCAGCTCCATGCGGCGCTGGCATTTTCGAATCGGCCCAGCGCCGCCGCCGCGGCCTCGGGCGCCACGCCCACATGCTCGGCCGCGCCGATGGCCGCCAGCGCATTCAACTGGTTGTGCTCGCCCAGCAGTGCCCACTCGACGCGGCCGATCTTCAGGCTGCCGCGCAGCACGTCGAAGGCATGCGGCTCGCCGCGGGCGCGCAAAGCGCCGGGCTCCTCGCGCAAGGCGCCGAAGCGCACCACCTCGCTCCAGCAGCCGCGCGCCAGCACGCGCTGCAGCGCCTCGTCGCGGGCGTTGACCACCAGCCGGCCCTGGCCCGGCACGGTGCGCACCAGGTGGTGGAACTGCGTCTCGATGGCGGCCAGGTCGGCAAAGATGTCGGCGTGGTCGATCTCCAGGTTGTTCAGGATCGCCGTGCGCGGCCGGTAGTGGACGAACTTGCTGCGTTTGTCGAACAGCGCCGTGTCGTACTCGTCGGCTTCGATGACGAAATACTTGCCGGCACCCAGGCGCGCCGAGATGCCGAAGTTCATCGGCACGCCGCCGATCAGAAACCCTGGCTTCAGACCGCTGGCTTCGAGGATCCAGGCCAGCATCGCGCTGGTCGTCGTCTTGCCATGCGTGCCCGCCACCGCCAGCACATGTTGATGCCGCAGCACGTGCTCGGAGAGCCACTGCGGGCCGCTGGTGTAATCGGCGCCGGCGTCGAGGATCGCCTCCATCAGCGCGAAGTCCTGCGGGCGCGCGCGCGTGACGACATTGCCGATCACGAAGACATCGGGTTCGAGCGCCATCTGCTCGGCGCTGTAGCCTTCGATCAGTTCGATGCCAAGCGAGCGCAACTGATCGCTCATCGGCGGGTAGACATTGGCGTCGCAGCCGGTGACCCGGTGGCCGGCCTCGCGCGCGATCGCTGCGATGCCGCCCATGAAGGTGCCGCAGATGCCGAGGATGTGGATGTGCATGGTCATAAATTCTAGGCTGCGGTCACCCTGTGAGGAACGCTTGGGCCGGCGGCGTTTTCCGGGCCAGCGCCGGGCCTACTTCACTGCCGCAAATGCCGCGCGCGCTGCGCTCAACGTGGCGTCGATGTCGGCCGCCCCATGTGCGGCGCTGACAAAACCGGCCTCGTACAGGGCCGGCGCGAAGTACACGCCGCGCTCGAGCATGGCGTGGAAGAAGCGATTGAAGCGGTCCTTGTCGGTGGCCATCACGGCGCCATAGTTCTGCGGCAGGGCCTCGGCGAAGAAGAAGCCGAACATGCCGCCCTCGCTATCGCTGCAAAACGGCACGCCGGCTGCGTTGGCTTCGCGGGCCAGGCCATCGGCGAGCGATCGGGTGCGCTGCGACAGCGCCTCGAAGAAGCCCGGCTTGGCAATTTCGCGCAATGTCGCCAGACCACAGGCGGTGGCCACCGGGTTGCCGCTCAAGGTGCCGGCCTGGTACACGGGGCCGAGCGGCGCCAACTGCGACATCACGTCCCGCGTTCCGCCAAAAGCCGCCAGCGGCATGCCGCCGCCGATGACCTTGCCGAACACGCTGACATCGGGCTTGAAGCCTGGAATCAGCTTGGCGTACAGGCTTTGCGCGCTGCCGAGCGCGACGCGAAATCCGGTCATCACTTCGTCGAAAACCAGCAGCGTGCCGTCGCGCGAGCACAACTCGCGCAGCCGCGTCATGAAAGGCACGCTGGCGCGCACGAAGTTCATGTTGCCGGCGATCGGCTCGATCATCACGCAGGCCAGCTCGCGCGGGTGTGCGTCGAATGCCGCTTCGAGCGCCGTGACATCGTTGTACGGCAGCACGATCGTGTCCTTGGCCACCTCGGGCGGCACGCCGGCAGAGGTGGGATGGCCAAAGGTGGCCAGGCCGGAACCCGCCTTGACCAGCAGCGCGTCGGCGTGGCCGTGGTAGCAACCCTCGAACTTGATGAACCTGGCGCGGCCGGTGGCACCGCGCGCCAGGCGCAGCGCACTCATCCCGGCTTCGGTGCCACTGGAGACCAGACGCAGCTGCTCGATGCTCGGCACGTGGGCAAGGATGGCTTCGGCCAATTCGATCTCGCGCTCGGTCGGCGCGCCGAAGCTCAAGCCTTCCTGAGCGGCGCGGCTCACCGCTTCCAGGACAGCGGGATGGCCGTGACCGAGGATCATCGGGCCCCAGGAGCCGATGTAGTCGAGGTAGCGGCTGCCCTCGACATCCCACAGGTAGGCGCCGTGGGCGCGCGCGATGAAGCGCGGCGTGCCGCCGACGGCGCGGAACGCGCGCACCGGCGAATTGACACCCCCGGGGATGACCTGCTGCGCGCGGTCGAACAGTTGCTGGTTAGTGGACACGGCGCGACGCTCCGGGCGGCAGGCCGATGTCGTCGCCGGGCTCGGCGCCGGCCTCGCCATCGGGCGGCGCAGTGCCGTCTTCCGGCGGCGGCAGCGCCCAGAAGAAACGATCGGGGACGACGTTGCCCATGCCGGGACGAAAACCCGCGTCCAGGCTCTGATCGAGAAACTGCAACGCCTCGCCGACGGCGGCCGACAGTTCTGCGCCCGAGGCCAGCAATGCGGCGAGCGCGGCCGACAGCGTGTCGCCCGCGCCGACAAAGCCGGCTTCGAAGAGCTCGAACTTCTCGCCGGTCAGCGCGCCTTGCGGCGACGCCAGCACGTTGTCGATCCACTGTTCCTTGCCTTTGGCGGGCAACATCACGCCGGTGACCAACACGAAACGCGTGCCGTGTTCGCCCGCGGCCACGGCCAGTTCGCGCGCCGAGGGCGCGCGCTCGTTGTCCCAATCAGGCAGCAGGAAGTCGGTCAGCGTCTTGTGGTTGCCGACCAGCACTTCGGCCGCCGGCAGAATGAGCTCGCGAAACGCCTCCATGTAGTTCTGCAACTCGTCTTCGTCGACCCAGCCGAGACTGGGCATGTAGGCCACCAGCGGTACATCGGGGTAGTCGGCGAGGACCTCCGCGACGGCGGCGACATTGTCGGCATTGCCGAGAAAGCCGACCTTCCAGGCCGCAAGCGTCACGTCTTCGAGGATCGTGCGCGCCTGCTCGGCCACATGCTCGGCCTCGAGCGGGTGCTGATCGAAGACCTCCGCACTGTCGCGCAGCACGATCGACGTGATCACCGGCAGCGTGTGCGCACCCATGGCCGACATCGTGGCCACGTCGCCGGCACTGCCACCGGCCCCCGATGCGTCGCTGGCGTTGAAGCTCATGACGCAGGCCGGCGCCGGCGGCTCTTCGGCCATCACCGAGCCGGGATCGACAACGGAAGGATCGGGGTTCATCGGCGGAGGACGCGCCCGGCGAGCGGCTGCAAGCGGTTCATGTGATGTTCTAGGCAATCGCCAAAGGAGCCGAAGAAGACCTCCAGCGTAATGTGAAGAAAGTACCGTATGTGCCTAGCAGCGCTTGGATTTCTCGTTTTTTCGCTCCATACAATAGCCCCGCATTGTAGTGATTGACACGCTCTCGTGACCGAACCTTCTCGTACCTGGATGTGCCTGATCTGCGGCTGGATTTATGACGAAGCCGCCGGCGATCCCGAACATGGACTGGCCGCCGGAACGGCGTGGGCCGATGTGCCCATGAACTGGACCTGCCCGGAATGTGGTGCGCGCAAGGAGGACTTCGAGATGGTGCAGATATGAACAAGCGCCTCGCGGCAACGCGCGACGCGTCATGACACCGTGCGAACTGCCCAAGGAGCTGCCGCCAGATGAACGCCCCGATCCAAGCCGCCAACGCCGCCGGCGTCAAGGTGCTCGTCATCGACGACAGCAACACGATCCGTCGCAGCGCCGAAATCTTTCTCGGGCAGGGTGGCCATCTGGTGGTGCTGGCCGAGGACGGCTTCGATGCCCTGGCCAAGGTCAACGACCACGGCCCCGAGCTGATCTTCTGCGACATCCTGATGCCGCGACTCGACGGCTACCAGACCTGCGCCATCATCAAGCGCAATCCGCGCTTCGCGCATGTGCCTGTGATCATGTTGTCGTCCAAGGACGGCTTGTTCGACAAGGCGCGCGGGCGCATGGTCGGCTCCGAGGACTACTTGACCAAGCCCTTCACGAAAGAACAACTGCTGCGGGCGGTGCAGCAATTCAGCCGGCGCGTCGAAGCACCGGCCGCAGTCTGATGTTCGCCCTCCTCACGCACTTCGCGAAATCACGATGACCATCCAAAAAATCCTGCTGGTTGACGACAGCAAAACCGAACTTCACCACCTCACCGAGCTGCTGACCAAGCGCGGCTACGCGGTGCGCAGCGCCGAGAACGGCGTAGACGCGATGCGCCGCCTGGGCGAAGAAAAGCCCGACCTGATCCTGATGGACGTGGTGATGCCGGGCCAGAACGGCTTCCAGCTCACCCGTGCGATCACTCGCGACCCGCGCTTTGCCGACGTGCCGGTGATCATGTGCACCAGCAAGGGTCTGGAGACCGACAAGGTCTGGGGCATGCGCCAGGGCGCGCGCGATTACGTCGTCAAGCCGGTCGATACCGACGAGCTGCTGGGCAAGATCAAGAGCTTCGATTGAGATGAACCACCCCCGGAGCGTCACGCGACCACGCGGCCTGCAAGGCTCGCCAGCGGACCGGCAACGCCGGATCCGCGGCGTTTGCCTGGATATTCGCGCCGGCTGGTGCTTGTGTCTTGCGCTGGAGGCGCTGAATGGCTAACCGCGAAGCCCTGCGCGAGTTGCAGACCCGCCTGGCGGAGCGCATGCAGGCGGCGCGCCGCGAGCAGCGCGGCCAATCGTGGCTGGCGGTCGAGTGCCGCGGTCACGGCTTGCTGCTGCCGCTCGAACAGGCTGGCGAGATCTTTGCGCCGACGGCAATGATGCCCGTGCCGCACACGCAGCCCTGGTTTGTCGGCGTGGCCAATCTGCGCGGCGGCTT
The DNA here is from genome assembly GCA_963706685.1 of uncultured beta proteobacterium. Classification (GTDB taxonomy): domain Bacteria; phylum Pseudomonadota; class Gammaproteobacteria; order Burkholderiales; family Burkholderiaceae_C; genus CADEEN01. The sequence continues at coordinate 139,489 of CAVPMY010000004.1, read as the reverse complement.
GCATGGCGTGGTCGATCTGGCGCGTTTTCTTGGCTTGCCCGAGGTGCCGACAGCTGAAGCGATTCGTGAGCAGTCTCGTTTGGTGGCCTTCGGTGCTGTGCTCGGCCTGAACTGTGCCCTGCTCGTCGACCGCCTGGCCGGCTTGCGCAGCAGCGATCAGATGACGGTCGCGCCGAGCGATGGCGCGGGTCGTCCGGCATTCGCCGGCCCGGTCCTGCTCGACCCGGGCCAGCGCAGCTGGCAAAGCCTCGATCTGGCCCGTCTGGCCCAGGACGAGCACTTCCTTTCCATCGTCGCCTGAGCCGACGCCTTCAACCCATTACGCAAATATCACTGGAGGCCTCATGAGTTTCCTCGACAAGTTCAAAGGCAAAGGCCGCGATGCCGATCGACGCGATGACGATCTGGCGTCGATGTTCGACGAGGTGGTGCCGGTGCGCCCGGATGACATGGTGCTGGCCGGCGCTGGCGGCGGCGGCGTGATCTCGCGCGCGGTCGACCTGAGCGCGCCCACGCAGGCCCCGGCGGTGACGCAGGGCAACGGTGACACGTCGATCCTGTCGGAGATCAACGCCAGCGAAACCGGCGGCGAGTACAGCGAGACCCGCTTGCCCGGCAGCGAAGGCGTTGCCGCCGAGGGCACCGGCCTGCCGCTGATCGGCAGGCTGCCGTTGGCGCAGCAGCAGCGCACCCTGATCGGTGTGCTGGCGCTCGGCTTGGGCGGCCTGATCGGCGGTTCCTGGCTGGCCGTCAGTGCGGCCAACGAAGGCTCGGCGCAGGTCGGCGCCACGGGCCAGGCGCTGATGCAGTCGCAGCGCCTTGCCAAGTCGGTGTCGCAGGCCCTGTTGGGCAGCGACAGCGCGTTCGGCGAAGTGCGCGAGAGCGCCGATGTGCTGGGCAAGAACGTGCGCGCCCTCAAGGACGGCAGCAACGACGTCAAGGCCGTGTCGCTCGGCGCACAGGGCGCGATCGAGCCGCTGATGCCGCTGGTCGAGCGTGCCGAAAAGAACGCAGCCACCGTGCTGGAGCAGCAAAAGACGTTGACGCAGGTTGGCCTGGCGCTGCGCGCGATCAACCGCCAGTCGTCGGAGCTGCTGGAAACGGCCGAGACGGTGTCCTCGCTGAAGCTGCAGCAGGAGGCCAGTGCCAGCGAGCTGTCGGCCGTGGGCCAGCTGGTCATGCTGACACAGCGCATCGGCAAGAGCGCCAACGAATTCCTGACCACCGAAGGCGTGAGCCCGGAGGCTGTGTTCCTGCTCGGCAAGGACTTGAACTCCTTCCGCGAAATCGCCAACGGTCTGCTCAACGGCAGCGCCGAGCTGCGTTTGGCGGGCACCAAGGATCCGCAGGCCAGGGAGCGCTTGCAGCTGCTTGTCAGCCAATACGAAAAGACGCGCACCGACGCCAGTGCGATCCTGAACAACCTGCAGGGCCTGGTGGCCGCGCGCGAAGCCCAGGCGTCGGTGGTGAAGGACAGCGAGCCGCTGCGCAAGGGATTGGAGACGCTGCAAAGCAAGGTCGAAGGCGGCGGCCTCAGTGCGGCCAGCATCGCGCTGATCCTGCTCGGTCTGGGTGCGGCTGCGCTCAGCGCGCTCGGCTTGTTGCGCCTGTTCGTTGCCGACCAGGGCCAGCGCGCCAGGCTCGCCGAGTCACAGCGTGTGCAGGCGCAGCGCCAGGAGAACGAAGCCAAGCGCGTCAATGACGCCAACCAGGCGGCGATTCTGCGGCTGATGAACGAATTGCAGACAGTGGCCGAGGGTGATCTGACGCAGACCGCGACCGTGACCGAAGACATCACCGGCGCCATCGCCGATTCGGTGAACTACACCGTCGAAGAGTTGCGCATGCTGGTCGAGCAGGTGCAAGGCGCTGTCGGCCGCGTCACCGACACGACGCTGCAGGTCGAATCGACGTCGACCGAGCTGCTGGCCGCCTCGACCGAACAACTGCGCGAGATTCGCGAGACCGGCGAGTCGGTGCTGCAGATGGCCGGCCGCATCAACAACGTCTCGACACAGGCCCAGCAAACGGCTTCGGTGGCGCGCCAGTCCCTGGCGGCAGCGCAGACCGGCCGCCAGGCCGTGGACAACACCATCGGCGGCATGAACACCATGCGCGAGCAGATCCAGGAAACGTCCAAGCGCATCAAGCGCCTGGGCGAGTCCTCGCAGGAGATCGGCGAGATCACCGAGCTGATTTCCGACATTACCGAGCAGACCAACGTGCTGGCGTTGAACGCCGCGATCCAGGCCGCTTCGGCAGGCGACGCCGGGCGCGGCTTCTCGGTGGTGGCCGAGGAAGTGCAGCGGCTGGCCGAGCGCTCGGGCGATGCCACCAAGCAGATCGCGGCGCTGGTCAAGGCCATTCAGACCGACACCCAGGATGCGGTGGCCGCCATGGAGCGCTCGACGCAGGGCGTGGTCGAAAGCACCAAGCTGTCCGATGCGGCCGGCAGTGCGTTGTCCGACATCGACCGCGTGACGCGCGAACTGGCCGAGCTGATCGAGCGCATCTCCAAGGAAGCCTCCGAAGAAGCCAAGTCGGCCAACGTGGTGGCCGGCAACATCCAGCACATTTTTGCGGTGACCGAGCAGACCGGAGAAGGCACGCGCTCGACCGCGCAGATGGTGCGCGAGCTGTCGCGTACGGCCGAAGAGCTGAAGGCCTCGGTCTCGCGATTCAAGATCGCATGACCAAGCCCACCCCCGAAGCGGCCGTCGGCCGCTCCCCCTCAAGGGGGCAACGCCAGCGGACCGGCAAAGCCGGATCCGCGGCGTCCGCCTGGACGCCGCCCCGTACCGCCTAAGAAGCAAACATCGCGAAGGCCAGGCATGGACCTCCTGAACGACACCGAGACGATCGAAGACCTTTCCGCGCTGGCCTGGGTGCATGACGAGCTGCGTCTGTCGCTCGAGACGGCGCACAAGGCGCTGCGCCGCTACCTGAAAGAGGCCGACGCCGTGGCCGGCTCGGACGTCGATGCGGTCGATCCGAGCGTGCTGCGCACGGCGCGTGCCCAACTCCATCAGAGCGTGGGCGCACTCGAACTGGTCGGCATGCCGACAGCCGCGCAGGTCTTGCGGGCCTCGGAAGCGGCGTTGCAGAAGTTGAGCGCGTCGCGCCCCATCAAGCTCGGCGCCAAGCATGTCGAGACTATCGAGCAGGCCTCGTTTGCGCTGCTCGACTACCTGTCGCGCCTGCTGGCCTCCAAGCCCGTGTCGCCTTTGGCACTGTTCCCCCAGTACCGCGAGGTGCAGGAGCTGGCCGGCGCGGACCGTGTGCACCCGGCCGATCTGTGGCCGCATGATTGGCAGTGGCGCGAGGTCGCCAGCAACGGCGCCCAGCCGCGTGTGCTCGATGCGGCGCTGCGCAGCGAAGTCGAATCGCTGACGCTGGGCCTGATGCGCCAGGGCAGCGGCGAACCGGCACAGGCGCTGTCCAGTGTCTTTGCCGGGTTGGCCGCCGGCAGCGACAAGAAACGCCGCCACATGGGCACGCTCTGGCACCTGGCCGCCGCCTTCTTCGAAGCGCAGGGCCAGCGGCTGTTGGTGCCCGACATCTACAGCAAACGCATCGCCTCGCGGCTGTTGGCGCAACTGCGCATGTCCGAGCATGTCGACGACAGTTCGGCGCGGCCCAATGCCGGCGCCGATGTCTCGCAGCGCCTGGCGCAGGACCTGCTTTTCTATTGCGCTCAGGCCTCGTCGCCGGGCGACGGCCGCAGCGCGCAGCGCCTGGCCGCGGTGCGCCAGGCCTGGAACCTGGGCCGACGCGCGCCGGTGGACTACCTGGTGACGACGCTCGGCCGCCACGATCCGGCGGCGATCGTGCAGGCCAAGAAGCGCGTGCATGCCGCAAAGGAAAGCTGGGCCGCGGTGGCCGGCAGCGAACTGCACCGCCTGTCCTCGCTCAATGAACAATTTGCCCTTGTCGGCGAGTCGCTGCGAAAGCTCTATCCGGCCGGCGATCACCTGGGCAATGCCCTGTCGGCTGCTGCGGCGCAGGTCGTGCAGTCGGGCACTGTGCCGGCGCCGATGCTGGCCATGGAAGTGGCCACCGCGGTACTTTTCCTCGAGGCCTCGCTCGACGATGGCGACTTCGATCACCCGGCGCAGGCCGAGCGCGTGCAGCGCCTGGCCGCACGGATCCAGAAGGTCAGCCATGGCGGCCGCCCCGAGCCGCTCGATGTCTGGATGGAGGTGCTCTACCGTCGCGTCTCTGACCGCCAGACCATGGGCAGTGTCGTGCAGGAACTCAAGGGCTCGCTGGCCGAGGCCGAGAAAGCCATCGACCTGTATTTCCGCGAGACGGCCCAGGCCGAACTGCTGCACCCGGTGCCGAGTCAACTGAACTCGATGCGCGGTGTGTTCTCGGTGCTGGGCCTCGACCAGGCCTCGCAGGCCGTGGTGCGCATGCGCGACGACGTCGAAGCGCTGGTCGCCGCAGCCAAGAATGCGGTCACACCCGATGCCGCGATCACGGAACGGCTGACCACCAACCTCGGTGCGTTGGGCTTCCTGATCGACATGCTCAATGTGCAACCGGCGATGGCCAAGGCCTTGTTTGCCTTCGATGCCGCAGCCGGGCAACTGCGTGCCGTGATGGCCACGCATGGCCGCACGCGTTTCGTGGCCTCGGCCGGCGGCGAACAACAGCCGACCGCTCAGGCGCCGGTCGAGCCGCGCCTGATCGAACAGGCGCAGTCGCTGGGCCAGGCCGCCGCGCACCTCGATGTGCCGCTGGTCGAAGTGCGCCACGAACTCGATCGCCTGTCGCAGGAGGCGATGGTGGCCGACCAGCCGGTGCTGGCCGAGACGATGCAGCAGGTCAAGAGCGCCTTCGAAGTTGCCATCAACGACGACGAGCGCCGCGCCGTGCGCGAAGAGTTGGCGCAAGCCATGACCGACTTCGTGCACAGCACGGCGGCGGCCAAGCTCGACGAGCTGCCGGCGTCAACGCGCCCGATGCCCTTGCTGCCGTCAGCGCCGACGCCGGCCGGCCAGACCGGACTCGAAGACGATGCCGAGATGCGCGAGGTCTTCCTCGAGGAAGCGCGCGAGGTGATCGGCAACGCGAACGCGGCACTGGCCGCCCTGGCAGAAGACGGCAGCGACGTCAGCGAGATGACCACGGTGCGCCGCGCCTTCCATACGCTCAAGGGCAGCGCGCGCATGGTCGGCCTGACCGCATTCGGCGAGGCCGGCTGGGATTGCGAGCAGTTGTACAACGCCCGCCTGGCCGAGCAGAAGGGCGCCGATGCGCCGCTGCTCGCGCTGACCACCGACATCCTGGCCTACATGGCCGATTGGGTCGACGCCATTGCCGCCGGCCGTGCCGCCGGCCACCGCCCGGCCGACGTGAGCGCGGCCATCCAGCGTTGGCGCGCCAGCGGCAGCCACGGCAAGCTCGACGCGCCGCGCCCCGCAGGCAGCGCCGAGCTGGACAGCATCTCGCGACCGATGGCCCTCGAGGGCCTGCTGCCCGACGAACTGGCCGACAAGGCTGCGCTGGCGCCTGCGTTGGCTGCGAACGTGCAGCCGCTGGAGCAGTTGCTGACGCCGGAATCGCCGGCATCCTTCGAGCTCGACCTCGGCGAAGCCGCCCGACTCGAAGTTGGTGGCCGCGACGCCCTGCAATCACTGGCATCGCCGGAGCGCGAGGCCGGTGCGCCGTCGCCCGAAGTGGTTTCGGCGATGATGTCGCTCGAATTCCAGGCCACGAACAACGAGCCGACGATTGAGGACGTGCCTGCGTCAGCGCCTGCCGACGCGGCGTCCGCTGCCGGACCGATGCAGATCGATTCGCCGCCGCAGCCCGAGCCGCTGGTCGAGGAGCCGGCCTACCGCATGATCGGCGCGCTGCGCGTCGGCGTGCCCCTGTTCAACATCTTCCTCAACGAGGCCGACGAACAATCGCGCCGCCTGGGCGTCGAGCTGGCCGAGTGGTCGCATGAGTTCACGCAGCGTCCGGTCGGCGACGACGCGATTGCCCTGGCGCACTCGCTGGCGGGCAATTCCGCCACCGTCGGCTTCACCGATCTGTCGCATCTGGCGCGCCTGCTCGAGCATGCTCTGATGCGCTCGCAGACCATCGGCGAGGGCAACGCACAGGAATCGCAGCTGTTCAATGACAGCGCCGACGAGATCCGCGGCCTGCTGCACCAATTCGCCGCCGGCTTCCTCAAGGCGCCGCCGCCGGCGCTGATCGATCGCCTGGTCGACCACGAGCGCATCGCCGCCGAGCGCGTGCACGCGATGGCCGAGCGCGCCCCGTCTGCCGAAGCGGCCGAAGCCCCTGCGCCGATGTTCGAAGCGCCGGTGGACGATGCACCGGTGGACGATGCACCGGTGGACGAAGCGGTCGACCTGGGTCAAGCGCAAGATGCGAGCGTCGCCGAGCCCGCGGCAGAACCTGACGCGGCGCCAGTCGATTTCGAGCCGCCGGTTATCGAGCCGATGGCCGTCGAACCGCCGGTTGTTGAGCCGACTGTCGCCGAGCTGCCGGTTGACGAAGCGGCTGCGTTCGAGGCGCCAGTGCTCGAAGCGGCGTCGCTCGAGTCGTCGGTGGAGACGCTCGGCCAGGCTGAATTCCACGCCCTCGCGCCACTGGACATGACGTCGGTGGCGGTCGAACGACGGTCGGTCGCGCGTCCGAAGTCGTTCGATGGCAATGACGACATCGACGCGGTGGACGTGGTCGACGTCGAGCTGTTCCCGATCTTCCAGGAAGAGGCCGCCGAGCTGTTGCCGCAACTGGCGTCGCGGATGCGCGATTGGTTGCAGCAGCCTAGCAGCCCGTCCGCGCCGTCGGCCTGCATGCGCACCCTGCACACGCTCAAGGGCGGTGCCCGCCTGGCCGGTGCGATGCGTCTGGGCGAGCTGGCACACCGGCTGGAAACGCTGATCGAGCATCTGATGGCGCGCCAAGTCGTCAACGCCGGCGACGTTGAAGGCCTGTTCACCCAGTTCGATGCGCTGGGCAATACGTTCGAGCGCCTTGTCGCTGGTCCGTTGGCGGTCGATCTCGATCTGACGATGCCCGAACCGGTGGTACCGCACGAGCCGCTGCCGATGCGCCCGATGCCGGTGATCGCGGCCAGGCAGGCACCTCAAATCCAGCCGGAGCCGGAGACAGCTGCGGCAGCGCAGCACGACGTGCCGGCGCCGACCGAGGCGCCGCGTGTCGAGCCCCCTGCGCGGCCCCAAGTCCCGGCCGCGCAACCGGTGGCGGCCATCGACTGGGGGCGTTTTGCAGCCAGCGGCGAGCCGACGGCTGCTGCTGCCGCGCTGGTGCCGCGGCCGGCCGCTGCTGCTTTGTCGACAGTCCGCGTGCGCGCGCCGTTGCTCGACCGCCTGGTCAACCATGCCGGCGAGGTGATGATTGCGCGCTCGCGCATCGAATCCGAAGTCGGCACCATGAAGGGCTCGCTCGGCGACCTGACCGAGAACCTCGAGCGCCTGCGTTCCCAGTTGCGCGACATCGAACTGCAAGCCGAATCGCAGATCAGCTCGCGCATGGAAGCGGCCAAGGCGGAGGGCGCGAACTTCGATCCGCTCGAGATGGACCGCTTCACGCGCTTCCAGGAGCTGACGCGCATGATGGCCGAGTCGGTCAACGACGTCGCCACCGTGCAGCGCAGCCTGACGCGCACACTGCAACTGACCGAAGACGACCTGGCCGCGCAGGCCCGACTGGCGCGCGACCTGCAGGACGATCTGCTGCGCACGCGCATGGTCGAGTTCGAGAGCCTGTCCGATCGCCTCTACCGCGTGGCGCGGCAAGCGGCCAAGGAAACGCACAAGCAGGTGCGTCTGGACATCGTCGGCGGCTCGATCGAAGTCGACCGCGGGGTCCTGGAACGCATGGGCGGCGCCTTCGAGCACCTGTTGCGCAACTGTGTCACACACGGCATCGAAATGCCGGACGAGCGTGAGCGCCAAGGCAAGGATCCGGCCGGGCAGATCACGGTGTCGGTGCACCATGAGGGCAATGAAGTCTCGGTCGATTTCCGCGACGACGGCGCCGGCTTGAACCTGCAGCGCATCCGCGAGCGTGGTGTCGCCGCCGGCCTGGTGGCCGCCGATGCCCAGCCCACCGACGCCGAGTTGGCCAACCTGATCTTCACGCCCGGCTTTTCCACTGCCGACAGCGTCACCGAACTGGCCGGCCGCGGTGTCGGCATGGATGTGGTGCGCAACGACGTCAATGCACTCGGCGGCCGCATCGAGACCTCGAGTGCCGCCGGCCAGGGCACCAACTTCAAGCTCGTGCTGCCGCTGACGACCGCCGTGACGCAGGTCGTGATGTTGCGTGCCGGCGCTTCCACGGTGGCCGTGCCGGCCACGCTGATCGATATCGTGCGCCGCGTCCCGGCGGCCGAAGTCGCCGCAGCCACCCGCCGCGGCAGCTTCGAGCACGGCGACAAGAGCGTGCCTTTCTTCTGGTTCGGCGCCTTGCTGCAAGGCAGCGGCCGCAGCGACGAAGTGCCGGGACGCACGCTGACGGTGGTCATCATTAAAAGCGCGGCGCAACGTGTCGCCTTGCATGTCGATGAAGTCATCGGCAACCAGGAAGTGGTGGTCAAGAACCTCGGCCAGCAGCTGGAGCGCCTGCCTGGACTGGCCGGCGTGACACTGCTGGCCTCGGGTTCGCCGGCGCTGATCTACAACCCGGTGGCTCTGGCCACTTTGTATGGGGCGAGCGCTCGCGCCGCGATGCAGCACGCCTTCGCGGTGCCGGAGGCGGCGCCGGCCGTGGCGTCCACCGCATCGTCCGTCAGGACGCCGCTGGCGCCGGCTGCAGCCCCGACGCCGAAGCAGGCGCCGCTGGTGCTGGTGGTTGACGACTCGCTGACGGTGCGGCGCGTCACGCAGCGTTTGCTGACCCGCGAAGGCTACCGGGTGACGACCGCCAAGGACGGCCTCGACGGGCTCGAAAAGCTGGCCGATGAAACGCCGGTGGTGGTGCTGTCGGACATCGAGATGCCGCGCATGGACGGCTTCGACCTGGTGCGCAACCTGCGCGCCGACACGCGCTGGGCCGGCCTGCCGGTGATCATGATCACCTCGCGCATTGCCGAGAAGCACCGTGAGCATGCAGCCAAGCTGGGCGTCAACCATTACCTGGGCAAGCCGTACTCGGAAGACGATCTGCTCGGCCTGGTGGCGCAGTACGCGGGGCAGGTTGCGATGGCGGACTGACCCGCTCTGCGACTGCACGACACGGGCCGCCTTTGCGGCCCGTTTTTCTAGATGGGCCCGTCGCGGTCAAGGTCTTACCTTTTGATTCAAGCAAGCGCTTGATTTGTCGCTAGGATCGCGCTCCGAAATGAGCCATCCAGCACCCGACAACCCTGCGCCGGAGGCGACGGCAAACCGCGGTGAGCGGGCGCGCAATCGTCTGCTCGGGGAGGCCAGCAGAATCTTTGCGGAGAAGGGCTACGCCAAGTCGTCGACCCGCGAGATCTGCGTTGCAGCGGGCCTCAACCCGGCGGCGATCCACTACCACTTCGGCGACAAGGACGGTCTGTACCGCGCTGTGCTGCTCGGCCCGATCCAGGGCATCGCCGGCCAACTCGCCGGCTTCGATGCTCCGGGGCTGACCTTGTGCGATTCGCTGCAGCACTTGTTGCGAGGCCTGGTCGGTGAAGACTCCACCCTGGCCCCTGCCGACGAAGGGGTGCGCCTGTACCTGCGCGAGATGATCGAGCCGACACCGGTGTTTGCTGCTGCGGTGGCGCAGCATATCGGCCCGGTCCACGAATCGATCGCTCGTTGGTTGGCGTGCCACATCGGTGTCGATGAGCCCGACGAAGATGTGCATCGCCTGGTCTTCGGCCTGGTCGCGATGGCCCACGACTACTGCATGTCGCGCGAGTTCATGCGCGCCGTCGCGCCGCGCATGCTCGAAGGCCCTGACGCACTGCAGCGGGCGCGAGAGCGCCTCGTTGATTGGGGCGTGGCGCTGGTAGAACACGAACGCCGGCGCCGAGGTCTGGAGAAGCAATGAAGACGACGACGTTGCGCTGGCCATGGCTCGTTGCCGCCACGCCCTTGTTCCTGGCCGCCTGCGCCACGCCCCGCTTGCCCGCCACGCCGAGCCAGGCTGCACCCGAGCGTTGGCAGGCGACGCTGCCTCACCAGGGCGACACGGCGGCACTCGCCGATTGGTGGCAGCGCTTCGACGATCCGCTGCTGCCCGAACTGGTGCGTGAGTCGCAAGCCGGCAGTCCGACGCTGATGCAAGCGCTGGCGCGGCTGGGCGAAGCCCGCGCCAACCTGCGCAGCACCTCGGCCCAGCGCTGGCCGGCGGTCGACGCCGCCGCGCAGATGCAGCGCGGCGCATCGGCGAGCAGCACCTTCGTGGCATCGACGCAAGGCTCGCTCGGTGTCGATGCGACATGGGAAGTCGATTTGTTCGGCGCCACGCGTGCGCAGATCGCGGCCGCGCAGGCGCGCAGCGAGCAGGCCGCGCTCGGCTGGCACGCGGCGCGCGTCAGCCTGGCCGCCGACGTGGCCAGTACCTATGTCGCCTTGCGTGCCTGCGAAGCGCAGCAGCAAGTGCTCGACCAGGACGCGAGCTCACAAGCCCAAACAGCCGAACTGACGCGCGAGAAGGTGCGTGTCGGCTTCGAAGCGCCGGCCAACGGAGCACTGGCCGACGGCGCGGCAGCCGACGCCAGCAACCGCGCGATCGCGCAGCGCGCCGATTGCGATGCGTTGGTCAAGAGCCTGGTGGTGTTGACCGTCCAGAGCGAGCCGGCGTTGCGGGCACGGCTGCAGGCGGGCGCGGCCAAGCTGCCGCAGCCGGGTGCGTTTGACGTCGGCATGCTGCCTGCGCAACTGCTGCAGCAGCGCCCCGACATTGCCGCGGCCGAGCGTGCGCTCCTGGCCGCCGCCGCCGACGTTGGCGTCGCCGAAGCCGCTCGTTATCCACGGCTGACCTTCAGCGGCAACCTGGGCGCGGCGGTGCTGCGCACGGGCGGCAACAGCGTCGACGGCGCGGCGTGGGGGTTCGGTCCGTCGCTGGTGCTGTCGATCTTCGACGCCGGGGCGCGCGGCGCGCGCGAAGACGCAGCGCGGGCGCGCTACGACGAGGCCAGGGCCTCGCTCGACGGCCAGCTGCATCGCGCCATCGGTGAAGTCGAAGAAGCGCTGCTGCGGCTCGATGCGGCGACGCGCCGCGAAGGCCAGGCTCAACGCGCCGCGCAGGGCTTTCGCGACTTCTTCGCCGCGGCCGAACAACGTTGGCGCATCGGCGCCGGCAGCCTGATCGACCGTGAAGACGCGCGCCGCACCGCGCTGAGTGCGCAAAACGCGCTGATCGATGTGCAGCGCGAACGGGTGACGGCGTGGATCACGCTGTACCGCACCCTCGGTGGCGGCTGGTCTGCCGACGACGCCACCCCAGAAGCTGGTTTCTCCCGAAAGAGTTCGTGATGTTGATGAGCAAGAAGACCTTGATCCTGTCGGTGGGCGGCGCCGGCCTGTTGGCGCTCGGTGGCGCCCTTGTGGCCCTGGTGGTGCGTGCCGCCAACGACAAACCGGCCGATGCCGTGCCGTCTGGCGCCGTCACCAAGCCGGCCTTGACTGTCACGGCGACGACGCCGCGCAGCGGCCGCTGGCCGGCGACGGTCAGCGCCAACGGCAACATCGCCGCCTGGCAGGAGGCGATCATCGGCGCCGAAGCGCAGGGATTGCGACTGACCGAGGTCCGTGTGCAGGTTGGCGACCGTGTCAAGCGCGGCCAGCTGCTGGCGCTGCTGTCGGCCGACACGCTGGCGGCCGAAGTGGCGGCGACGCGCGCTGGCGTTGCCGAAGCCGAGGCCGACCTGGCCGAGGCCGCAGCCAACGCCGAGCGGGCGCGCCAACTGCAAGCCAGCGGGGCGATCGAGCGCGCAGCAGATCACCCAGTACCTGACGGCCGAAGCGCACCGCCAAGGCGCGCGCCGCGTCGCTGCAGGCGCAAGGCTGCGTGCCGCCGAAGTGCGTCTGGCGCAGACGCGCGTCGCCGCGCCCGACGACGGCGTGATCTCGGCGCGCGGCGCCACCGTCGGCGCCGTGGTGCCAGCCGGGCCAGGAGCTGTTCCGCCTGATCCGCCAGGAGCGGCTCGAATGGCGCGCCGAAGTGCCGGCGACCGATCTGGCGCGCCTCAAGCCGGGGCAGGCCGTGCAGCGTCACCGCGGCCGGCGGCAGCGCCATCGACGGCACGGTGCGCATGGTGGCGCCGACCGTCGACGCGGGCACGCGCAACGGCCTCGTCTACGTCGACCTGCCCGCACCCGGCAGCGCCAAGCGCCGGCATGTTCGCGCGCGGCGAGTTCGCCGTCGGCGAGCGCCGAGGGCGCTGACCCTGCCGCAAAGCGCGGTGCTGCTGCGCGACGGCTTCAACTACGTGTTCGCGGTCGGTGCCGACGACAAGGTCACGCAGACGAAGGTCGACGTCGGCCGCCGCGTGGGCGATCGCATCGAGATCACCGGTGGCCTGGCCAAGGACGCACGCGTGGTCGCTCGAGCGTGCGGGCTTCCTCGCCGACGGCGACACGTGCGCGTGTCGCCTGCGCCGACAAGTCGCAGAGTGCCAAAGGCCATGAACATCAACGTTTCCGCCTGGTCGATCCGCAATCCGATTCCGGCGATGCTGCTGTTCATCATGCTCACGCTGCTGGGCGTGATGGGCTTCAAGCGCCATGAAGATCCAGAACTTCCCCGACATCGACCTGCCGACGGTCACCGTCACCGCCGCGCTGCCGGGCGCGGCGCCGGCGCAGATGGAAACCGAGGTCGCGCGCAAGATCGAGAACTCGGTCGCCACGCTGCAGGGCGTCAAGCACATCTACACCAAGGTGCAGGACGGCACGGCGATCGATCACCGTCGAATTCCGCCTCGAAAAGCCGACGCAGGAGGCGCTCGACGACGTGCGCGACGCGGTCTCGCGCGTGCGCTCCGACCTGCCGGGCGACCTGCGCGACCCGGTCGATCGCGAAGGTCGAACCTGGCCGGCTCGCCGATCCTCACCTACACCGTGGCCTCGAGCGCGCATGGACGACGAGGCGCTGTCGTGGTTCGTCGACAACGACGGTCACCAAGGCGCATGCTCGGCGTGCAGCGGCGTCGGCGCGGTCGCGCGCGTCGGCGGCGTCGACGCGCGAGGTGCGCGTCGAACTCGACCCGGCGCGAGCTGCTGGCGCTGAACGCCACCGCGGCCGACATCTCGCGCCAGCTGCGCGCAGGTGCAGCAGGACGCCTCGGGCGGCCGCACCGACGTCGGCGGCGCCGAACAATCGGTGCGCACCATCGCCACGGTGCAGACCGCGGCCGAACTCGGCGCGCTGGACGTCGCCGCTGACCGACGGCCGCCGCATCCGCCTCGACCAGGTGGCCACGGTCAGCGACACGGTGGCCGAGCAACGCATCGACGGCGCTGCTCAACGGCAAGCCGGTCGTCGGCTTCGAGATCGTGCGCAGCCGCGGCGCCGGCGAAGTCGATGTCGCCGACGGCGTGCGCGCCGGCGCTCGACGAAGCTGAAGGCCGCGCACCCCGATATCACGGTCACCGAAGCCTTCAACTTCGTCGATCCGGTGGTCGAGAACTACGACGGCTCGATGACGCTGCTGGTACGAAGGCGCCGTGCTCGCGGTGCTGGTCGTCTGGTTCTTCCTGCGCGACTGGCGGGCCACGCTTCGTCTCGGCGACGGCGTTGCCGCTGTCGATCGATCCCGACCTTCGTCGTCATGTACACTGATGGGCTTCACGCTCAACGTCGTCACGCTGCTGTCGCTGTCGCTGGTGGTCGGCATCCTGGTCGACGACGCCATCGTCGAGATCGAGAACATCATGCGCCACCTGCGCATGGGCAAGACGCCGTTCCAGGCGGCGATGGAGGCGGCCGACGAGATCGGCCTGGCGGTGATCGCCACCACCTTCACGCTGATCGCGGTGTTCCTGCCGACCGCCTTCATGAGCGGCGTGCCGGGCAAGTTCTTCGTGCAGTTCGGCTGGACGGCGGCGATCGCGGTCTTCTTCTCGCTGGTCGTCGCGCGCATGCTGACGCCGATGATGGCGGCCTACCTGCTGCAGGCCGCCGAAGACAGGACCACGCCGAACCGCGCTGGATGACGCGTCTACATGCGGCTGGGCGCACTGGTGCCTGCAGCACCGCGTGGTGACGACGCTGGCCGCCGCCGTCTTCTTCGTCGGCTTCGTTCGCGCTGGTCGCCGCTGCTGCCGACCGGCTTCATGCCGCCGGACGACCTGTCGCAGACGCAGGTCACGCTGACGCTGCCGCCGGGCAGCACCTTCGAGCAGACGCTGCGCCGCGGCCGAAGCAGGCGCGCGCATGCGTGCAGAAGAACCCGCATGTCAAGCTCGTCTACACCGCCGTCGGCGGCGGCGCGCCGGCAGCGACCCGTTCATGCCGCGGCGGCGCGGCCGAGGTCGCGCAAGGCCACGCTGACGATCAACCTGACGCCGCGCGAGCGAGCGCAGCGGCGTCAGCAAGCAGGACGATCGAAGGCGCAGCTGCGCGAGGCGCTGGACGCGCTGCCCGGCGCGCGCGTCAAGGTCGGCTTCGGCGGCTCGAGCGGAGAAGTACGTGCTGGTGCTGGCCGGCGAGGACGGCCGACGTGCTCGGCGCGCACGCGCGCAGCGTCGAGCGCGAGCTGCGCACCATCCCCGGCATCGGCGAGGTGACCTCGCACGCTCCAGCCTGGTGCGGCCCGAGCTCGTCGTGCGGCCCGACTTCGCGCGCGCCGCCGACCTCGGCGTCACGTCGGCGGCGATCGCCGACACGCTGCGCATCGCCACGGCCGGCGACTACGACCAGGCGCTGGCCAAGCTCAACCTGTCGCAGCGCCAGGTGCCGGTCGTCGTGCAACTGCCCGAGGCCGGCGCGCGCAGCGACCTCGCGCTGCTGGAGCGCCTGGCGGTGCCGGGCGCGCACGGGCCGGTGCCGCTGGGCAACGTCGCCACGCTCGCGATCGGCCAGCGGCCCGGCGCAGATCGACCGCTACGACCGCGCTGCGCAACGTCAACTTCGAGATCGAGCTGAACGGCCAGCCGCTCGGCGAGGTGCGAGGCCGCGGGCGCTGGCGCTGCCCAGCCTGAAGCAAGCTGCCGCCGGGCGTCATCGCAGACGACGGTCGGCGACGCCGAGGCGATGGCCGAGCTGTTCGCCAGCTTCGGCCTGGCGATGCTGACCGGCGTGCTGTGCATCTACATCGTGCTGGTGCTGCTGTTCAAGGACTTCGTGCAGCCGGTGACGATCCTGGCCGCGCTGGTGCTGTCGATCCCCGGCGCCTTCCTGGCGCTGTTCATCACCCAGACGGCGCTGTCGATGCCGTCGATGATCGGCCTGATCATGCTGATGGGCATCGCCACCAAGAACTCGATCCTGCTCGTCGACTACGCGATCATGGCGCGGCGCGACCACGGCATGACGCGCTGGGACGCGCTGCTCGACGCCTGCCACAAGCGCGCCCGGCCGATCGTCATGACGACCATCGCGATGGGCGCCGGCATGATGCCGATCGCCCTGGGCCTCGGCACCGACCCGAGCTTCCGCGCGCCGATGGCCATCGTCGTCATCGGCGGCCTGATCACCTCGACCTTCCTCAGCCTGCTGGTCATGCCGGTGGTCTTCACCTTTGTCGACGACATGGTGCAGTGGTTCGCGCGGCACTGGCGGGCGCGCTTCCCGGTTCATGCACAGGAGGCCGCGGCATGAAGCGCGTCGGCCGGGCCAAGACATGACATCGGCTCTGCATTGGCGCCGCCGCAATGTCCTGGCCGCGTTGGGGGCGTCGGGCAGCATCGGCACGGGCGTGCTCAAGCGGCTGGGCGTGATGTTCGACTACTCGCGCCGTCACGTGGGCACGGTCGTCACGCTGACGCTGTTCGACGATCGCGAGGCGCGACTGCGATTGGCCGATCTGGTCTGACGCGGCTGCCCGACGGCGTTGCGGACGACATTCAGCGCCCAGGCGCACAGCCTGCAGGCTTGCAGACCCGCACTGTCGATGCAGGATCCTTGGCCAGCCTGAGCGCGCTGCGCCGCGGGCGTCGCACCAGTTCGCCACCGCAGTTGGGGCACACGCAGTGCAAGCGATGCTCGGCGCAGTCGGCGCAGAAGGTGCACTCGTAAGAGCAGATCAGGGCCTGCAGCGATTCGGGCGGCAGGTCGGTGTCGCAGCATTCGCAAGAAGGGCGCAGTTGCAGCATCAGCGTTGGCTCCTGTTCTTGATCGTCATGTCGGGGTCCTGTGGCGGTGTCGCGCCTGCGGCCAACGAGGTCGTGAAGAGGCGACGCATCAATGCCGGCATGGTGCATTCCCTTGTCTGTACTTCATTTGAACGGTACAGCTCACTGGCTAGTACCTCACCCGCGCCAGGTACGTTTTCTCCGACGCTTCCAGCGCCTGCCCCAGCGTGTGGATTCCGCACTCGGCCAGCAACGCGACCAGCTTCAGGAACACCTCGGCGGTGACCATGGCGTCGCCGAGTGCGGTGTGGCGGCCGAGCACCGGCACGCCCAGGCGCTCGGCAATCGCTTCGAGCCGGTGCGAGGCCTGCGCTGGGTGGACCACGGCCGAGAGCAGCAGCGTGTCGAGCACCGGCTGGTCGAAAGCGACACCGCAGCGCTGGCGCTTGAGTTCGAGAAAGCGCATGTCGAAGGCGGCGTTGTGCGCCACCAGCACGGTGTCCTGCGCGTAGGCATGGAACGACGGCAGCACGGCATCGATGGTCGGCGCGCCCTGCACCATTGCCGGCTCGATGCCGTGGATGGCGATGCCCACCGCGGGGATGCCGCGCTGCGGGTCGACGAGTTGCTCGAACGCGTCTTCGCGGCGCAGCTTGCCGGCGACGATGCGCGTCGCGCCGATCTGGATGATTTCGTCGCCGGCCGATGGTTCGAGGCCGGTGGTTTCGGTGTCGAACACGGTGTAGGCCAGGTCGGCCAGGCGGCGCTCGGCGAGCTCGCGCGGCGGCTCGCGCTGGAACAGGTCGAAGTCGAAGACCTCGGGCCGGCTCTCGCCGCGCAGCATGGCGGCCGCATCGAGCGTCTCGCCCTCGTGCGCCAGCGGCAGCAGCAGGCGAAAGAACGACGCCTGGCGCTCGCGCTCGCGCTCGAACCAGAACTCGCCGCTGTGGCGCTCGATGACGTCGCGCACGCTCAGAGCCACGCGCTCGTCGCCGACACGCATCGGCTCGGTCTCCCAGCCGATCACGGTCTCGGTGTTCATCGACGGGCCTTGCCACACCAGGTCGAGTCGCGCATGGTGCGACGCCTGGTCGCCGTCGGCATCGCCGCGCGTCAGGCGCAGCCTCACCAGCTTGATGTCGTGGTCGCCGGCCAGCCGCCCGGCCAGCGAGGTCAGCGCCTGCAGCAGCGAGTAGCTGTCGACCTGCAGCCAGAGATCGGCGTCGACTTGCTCGATGCTGGCGCGGCAGTCGTGAATCGTCGTTTCGATGCGGCGACAGGCTGCAGCCAGCAGGTCGTCGCCGCGCATGTCTTCCAGCGGCCAGCGCGTCTTCATCGTCTGCGCGCTGTGCGCGGCAGCGTCCTGCACGCGAGCGCTCATCGCGCGCACCTCGTCGCGGACCACGGCCATGAAGCGCTCGCGGGTCGCGGCGTCGAGGTCGGGGAAGTCGAGCATCTCCAGCGCCGCCTGCACGTTGGCCAATGATGCGCGGCTGCCTTCGCCCAGCGTGTGCAGCACGCGGTCGCGCTCGGCCTGGCCGGCAAAGTCGCGCGTGATGTTGTCGAGCATCAGCACGAAGCCGTCGAGCGCATCGTCGCGGTCGGCGGCGTCCACCGTACGCACCGGCGCCAGTTGCACACGCAGCAGCGCGCCGGCGCGCGTGGCGGTGACGAACTGCGCCGACGGATTGGCAGCGCCGCGCGCCAGGCGCTGCTGCACACTCTCGATCGCATGCGCGATCAGCGCCCGGTCGAGCAGGGTGTAGATCGAGCGGCCAAGGCCGATCAGCTCGGCGCCGTCGGCGGCTGACGGCGTTGCAGACAGCGCACGCAACTGCATGCGCGCGCGCCGGTTGTAGAGCAGGATGCGGCCGTCGAGGTTGCAGACGACCACGCTTTGTGTCAGCTCGGCCATCAGCGCGGCCAGCCGGTTGCGCTCCTGCTCGACGTTGCGGCTGGCGGCGCGCACCTGCTCGGCGATGTCCCGGCGCAAGGCGCTGCGCTGCGCCGCGAACTGGTTGACCAGGCCGGCCAGCGCCTTGACCTCGGCGCCGCCTTCGTCGCTGCTGAGTTCGCGCTGCACGTCGGCGGCCAGCAGTGCCTGCGCGTCCTCGGCCAGACGCGCCGCGGCGCGCACCCAGCGCCGGTAGGCCTGGCGCAGCAGCGCGCCGGCTGCGGCCGCCAGCAGCGCAGCGCCGAAGAGGCCGAGCGCGGCGCGGCCCTGGGCTTCGGGCGCCAGTGCAAAGGCGGCCCAGGCGAGCAGCAATGCGAGCATGAGCAGCGCGCCGGGCAACAGTACGGCGACGACTTCGCGCTTGTCGAACTTGGGCAACATCACGCGACGCAGCGTTTGCTCTGAGCTCGTCGAAGGCACCGCGAGGGCTTCGACAGGCTCAGCCCGACCCTTCGATACCTCAGGGCGAGCGGCCGTTCTGCCTTCGACAGGTTCAGCCCGAACGGTGTCATGGCGCAACCCCCAGCATCTCGCGCACCTTGTCGGCCAGCTCGCGTGTCGAAAAGGGTTTGGTCATGTAGGCGTCGGCGCCGAGCGCGTTGCCCTTGGCCAGGTCGGTGTCGCGGCCCTTGGCGGAAAGCATCAGGATCTTGACGCCTGCCAGGCTCTCGTCGGCGCGCACCGCCTGGCAGACCTCGAAGCCGCTCTTGCCGGGCATCATCACGTCGAGCAGCACCAGGTCGGGGCGATCGGCGCGGATCGCAGCCAGCGCCGCGTCGCCGTCGCGCGCGATGCTCACGCGGTGGCCCTCGCGCTTCATCAGGAACTCGAGCGAAACGACGATGTTGGCCTCGTCGTCGGCGATCAGCACGTGTCTTGCGGTCATGCGGTGGCGTCCTTCTCGGTGTGATGCCAGGGCAACTCGAAGCCGAACGTGGCGCCGGCGCCGGGCCGGCTGTGCAGCCACATGCGGCCACCGAAGTGTTCGACGATGCGGCGGCTGATCGGCAAGCCCAGGCCGGTGCCCTGTGGCCGGTTCGTCGTGCTGCCGCCCTGGCGGAACTTGTCGAAGATCAGCTGTTGCTGCTCGGGCGGCACGCCGGGGCCGTTGTCGTGCACTTCGATCGTCGCCGCGCGTGCGTCGGTGCGCAGCGTCACGGTGACGCGACCTTGCCCTTCGGGCACGAACTTGGCGGCGTTGGACAGCAGGTTGATCACCACCTGCAGCAGGCGGTCGCGATCGGCCATCAGCGTCGGCACGCTGTCGGGTTGTTCGACGCCGACCGTGGCGCCGCGTTCGATGAACAGCTGCGAGGTCGTCTGCACCGCGTGCGCGATCAGTTGCTTGAGGTCGATCGTGTCGTTGCGCCACTCGCCCTGGGCGGACTCGATCTTGGCCATGTCGAGCACCTGGTTGACTAGCCGCGACAGGCGTTCGGTCTCGTCGACGACAAGACCGAGGAACTGCTGGCGCTGGGCGGCGTCCATTTGCGGATCGTCGCGCATCAGCTCGACGAAGGCGCGGATCGAGGTCAGCGGCGTGCGCAACTCGTGGGTCACCGACGACATGAAGTCGTCCTTGAGCTTGTCGAGCGCCTCGAGCCGGCGGTTGAGCTCGTGCACCTGCGAGGCCTCGTCGAGCAGGCGCAGGATGTCGCCGCGCGCCAGCGGCTCCTCCTCGACCACGGTGGCGACCACGGCATGCGCCGAAGCGCTGCCGATGGCGCCGGCCAGTTGGGTCTCGACATGGCGCACCAGCTGTGCGTCGGGCGTGATGTGCTCGATGCGACCGGCGCCCGTCCTCTGCGCGTAACCGGCGAACAGCCGCTCGGCCGGCTCGGCGCCGAGGAAGCGCGCCGCCAACTGGCGCAATTCGGCCAGTGGTGCGTGCGCGCGCCAGCGCACGGCCCTGCCGGGGGGCTGGTCGTGGTGGAAGACATCGACAAAGCTCAGCGCCTGCTTCATCTCGCGCGCCGTCGGCGCGCCCGCCAGCGACACGGCGACGAACAGGCCGATGTTGGCCAGCAGGCTCCACAGCAGCGCATGCGTCAGGTTGTCCAGGCCCGCCAGGCCGAACAGTTGCTCGGGCCGCAGCAGCGCGAGCCCGAACGGGCCGTCGGCGACGAAGCCCTGCGGCAGCCAACCCGACCTGGCGATCGACGGCAGCAGCAGCGTCCACGCCCACAGCGCAAAGCCGGCGAGCAAACCGGCGAGCGCGCCGGCACGCGTGGCGCCTTTCCAGTACATGCCGCCGATCAGCGCCGGCGCGAACTGGGCGACCGCGGCAAAACTGATCAGGCCGATGCTGACCAGCGCATAGGCTTCGCCGGCAATGCGGAAGTACAGATAGCCGAGCAGCAGCAGCAGCACGATCACGGCGCGCCGCACCGGCAGCGGCAGGCGGCTGAGATCGCTGTGCGGGCGCGCACGCAGCACCAGCGGGCATCACCAGATCGTTGCAGACCATCGTCGAGACGGCGATCGCCTCGACGATCACCATGCCGGTGGCCGCCGACAGGCCGCCGACGAAAGCGACCAGCGCCAGCCACGAATGACCGCCGGCCAGCGGCAGCGAGAGCACGAAGGTCTCGGGGTCGGCGATGCCGCGGCCGAAGTGCAGCAGGCCGCCGAGCGCGATCGGCAACACAAACAGATTGATCAACAGCAGGTACAGCGGAAAGGCCCAGGTGGCGCGCTTCAAATGTTGCTCGTCGACGAGTTCGACCACCATGACCTGGAATTGCCGCGGCAGGAACAGCACCGACAGCGCCGCGAGCAGCGTCAACGCAAACCACTGGCCGCCGGCAAACCGCGCCTCGCCGCCGGCCGAACCGGCCAGACCGAGCAGCGGCGCCAGTGACGGCTCGGCCGCGGCGCGCGCGAACAGGTCCGCCGGGCCGCCGAACAGGCCCCAGGTGACGAAGATGCCGATGGCCAGAAACGCCAGCAGCTTGACCACCGACTCGAGCGCGATCGCCGCCACCATGCCCTCGTGGCGCTCCGAGGCATCGAGATGCCGCGTGCCGAAGGCAATCGTGAAGCCGGCCAGCAGCAGGGCGATGTACAAGGTGCTGTCCTGCCACCACGGCGCGCCGGCCGAGCCCTCGGTGCCGGTCAGCAGCATGAAGCCGCCGGCAATCGCCTTGAGCTGCAGCGCGATGTACGGCAGGATGCCGATCAGTGCGATCAGCGTCACCAGCGCCGCCAGCATGCGGCTCTTGGCGTAGCGGCTGGCGACGAAATCGGCAATCGAGGTGATGCGGTGCGTGTGCGCGATGCGCACCATCTTGCGCAGCAGCGTCCAGGCCAGCAGCATCGCCAGCGTCGGTCCGAGGTAGATCGGCAGGAACCACAGGCCCGACGTGGCCGCGCGGCCGACGCTGCCGAAGTAGGTCCAGGCGGTGCAATAGACGCCGATCGACAGCGAGTAGACCCAGGCGTTGCCGATCACCGAGCGGCCGACCATGGCGCGCCGGTCGGCCCACCAGGCCACGGCGAACAGTAGCGCCAGATAGGCGAACGAGGCGCCGAGGACCAGGGGGAGCGGCAGGGTCTGCATGCTGGGCTCAGGCGTCACCATCGTTATCGCTGTCCTCACCGCGCTCGACGATCCAGGCCGCGCTGACGATCAATGCCGCCCAGCCGACAAACAGCGCCAGCGCCATCAGTGGCAGGCCGAACAGCGTCACACGATGGTCCCACAGCGTGATCAGCGGAAAGTTCAAGGCCAGCCAGCCGAGCGCGAACAGGCCGAGCAGACGTGCTTTGCGCATCACAACGTGTCCAGGTTCAGGCGCTGGCGCAGCAGCGCGCGAAAGCTGCGGTTGATCGCCAGCGCGGTCTTCAACTGCTCGCGCTCCATCGTGCTCAGTTGCGAGGGCCGGACCAGATCGCCCGCGGTCGCGCCCGCGGCGCGCTGGCGCAACTGGTGGCGCAGCTTCAAGCCCATCAGGAAGTGCAGCGTCTCGGCGAGGTCGACCGCGCGCCCGGCGTCGAGCACGCCCAGGGCGCGCAGCCGCTCGATGCGCGCCGTGGTGCCGGTCTCGCGCACGCCATGCTTGAGGCACAGCGCGCGCACGCCGTGCACGACCGGAAAGGTGCCGAGCTTCTTCAGGTCCAGCGGCAATTCGTCGGCATGGCCCGTGAGCTGCGCCCACCAATGCGTCGGCGCGTGGAACTGGTCGGCCGCGGCGCCGAAGCGGGCGATGAAGGCGTCGTTGGCGGCAATCGCGCCTGTCATCTGCTCCACCGCCTGGTGCAGCAACGAGGCGTCGCCTGCCACCGGCGCGGCGTCGAAAAAGATCGCCAGGTGCATCGGCCCTTCGGCGTCGGCGCCATGCACCCAGCTCAGCATCGTCTCGCGGAAGGTGGCCAGCGGCGCGCACCAGCGCGGGTGGGTCAGCATGATGTTGCCGGGGCAAGGCGGCCAGCCGAGCGCGGCCAGGCCCTGGCTGAATAGCGCCGTGATCTCGCCCAGCGCCGTGCACTCGAAGCCGTCGCGCAGCAGCAGCGCGTTGTCCTGGTCGGTCTTCTGGAGCTGCTCGCCGCGGCCCTCGCTGCCCATGACGATCAGGCAGCTGTTGGCGATGAGTTCCGGTGGCGCCACCAACGACCACAGGCGCGCGTACAGACGCCGGTTCAGCGTGCCCACCAGCTTCGCCAGGCGCTCGATGCGCAGGCCCCCGTCGTACAGCATCGCCAGCAGCGCCTCGACGCGTTGCGCGGCTTGCACCAGGTCTGCCAGCGATTGCGCGGCGTCGATCTGCCGGCAGGCGCTGATGAGATCGATGCCGCAGTCGACGAGCAAGGGCTCGAAGACCGCCGTCTCCCGCAGGCGCGCGCTCAGCAGCGACAGCATTTCGCGCTCGGTGTCGGCGGCGGTGGCGTCAGGCATGGCGTGAAAGGACAACGGGACTGCAGACAGTGTGCCCGCAGTCCCGCATTGTTTGAAGAGACCGAAGGTGTTTGCCTTCGGCCCGCTGGCGAGGCCTCAATGCCCGCTGGCCCCTGCGGCACCGATGCCGGTCTCCGAGCGCACCTGCTGGGCCAGGAAGCCGGCGCGGTCCTGCTGGCGCGCGCGCGCTGTTGTCGAGCATCGAGAACAGCCAGATGCCGACGAAGCCGATGCGTCATCGAGAACAGCGCCGGCGAGGTGTAGGGGAACAGCGCCGAGCCCTTGGGGTTGCCCAGCGTGGCTTCCCAGACCGACGGCGAGACGACGGTCAGCGCCACCGACGAGATCAGGCCGAGGAAGCCGCCGATCACCGCGCCGCGCGTGGTGCAGTCCTTCCACAGCACGGTCATGAACAGCACCGGGAAGTTGGCCGAGGCGGCGATCGCGAAGGCCAGCGACTGACCATGAAGGCGATGTTCTGCTTCTCGAAGGCGATGCCGAGCACCACGGCGACGACGCCCAGCGCCACCGTCGTGATGCGCGAGACGCGCAGCTCGGTCGTGCTGTCGGCCTTGCCCTTCTTGATCACGGTGGCGTAGAGGTCGTGCGACACCGCCGAGGCGCCCGACAGCGTCAGGCCGGCGACCACCGCGAGGATGGTGGCGAAGGCCACCGCCGAGATGAAGCCGAGGAAGACGTTGCCGCCGACCGCGTTGGCCAGGTGGATGGCCGCCATGTTGCCGCCGCCGAGCAGCGCGCCCTTGGCGTCGAGGAACTGCGGGTTGGTCAGCACGAAGGTGATGGCGCCGAAGCCGATGATGAAGGTCAGGATGTAGAAGTAGCCGATCCAGGTCGGTGGCCCACAGCACCGACTTGCGCGCTTCCTTGGCGTTCGGCACGGTGAAGAAGCGCATCAGGATGTGCGGCAGGCCGGCGGTGCCGAACATCAGCGCCATGCCGAAGCGAGATCGCCGAGATCGGATCCTTGACGAAGCTGCCCGGGCCCATGATCGAGAGCCCATCGCTGGCCGCCTCTTCGGCGTCTTGCCGCCGCTTGGCCGCGAGGTCGGTCTTGATCTTCACCGCCTCGGCGAACATCGCCTCGGGGCTGAAGCCGAAGTGCCACAGCACCATGAAGGCCATGAAGGTGGCGCCGGCGAGCAGCAGGCAGGCCTTGATGATCTGCACCCAGGTGGTGGCCGTCATGCCGCCGAACAGCACGTAGACCATCATCAGCGCGCCGACGATGACGACCGCGATCCAGTATTCGAGGCCGAACAGCAGCTTGATCAGCTGGCCGGCGCCGACCATCTGCGCGATCAGGTAGAAGGCGACGACGACCAGCGTGCCCGAGGCCGCGAAGATGCGCACCGGCGTCTGCGCGAAGCGGAACGCGGCGACGTCGGCGAAGGTGAACTTGCCCAGGTTGCGCAGCCGCTCGGCCATCAGGAAGGTGATGACCGGCCAGCCGACGAGGAAGCCGATCGAGTAGATCAGGCCGTCGAAGCCGCTGGCCATCACCGCGGCCGAGATGCCGAGGAACGACGCCGCCGACATGTAGTCGCCGGCGATCGCCAGGCCGTTCTGGAAGCCGGTGATGCCGCCGCCGGCGGTGTAGAAGTCGGCCGCCGACTTGGTCTTGGCGGCGGCCCATTTGGTGATGAACAGCGTGAAGACGACGAAGACGCGCGAACATGCCGATCGCGGTCCAGTTGGTGGCCTGCTTCTCGGCCTGGCCGAGGTCGGCGCCGGCGGCCAGGCGCCGGCAGCGGCCGCGAGCAGCGCCGCCAGCGCCAGCGCGCCGCGCGAGTACGAGCGGGCGTCGTTCATTTCAGCACCGCCTTGCTGACTGCGTTCGGTCAGGTCGTCGAACTCGGCGTTGGCGCGGCGCACGTAGATCGCCGGTGATGACGATCGTGAAGAGGATCACGCCGAAGCCGATCGGCATGCCCAGCGTCATCACGCCGTCGCCCAGGCGCTGCGCGAGGAACGGCCTTGTCGAAGGCCACCAGCAGGATGAAGCCGTAGTAGACGATCATCATCGCGAGCGTCAGCCCCAGCCGAAGCGCGCTGCGCTTGGCCTTGAGCGCGATGTAGTCGGGATGTGCGGCAATGCGCCGCACGAGATCGTCGTCCATGATCGGCTGTCTCCGGTTGATCTCCATTGGATGGCGGCACTGTGCGTGCGCGCACTGACGATGCCCTGACGCCAAACCAACCGCCGCTGACACGAAACTGAGCCGAAACGGACAACGCCGACCGCCACGCCGATAATCGATGGCCTTTCACGAGAAAAGAAACATGTCGCGCCATACCAAGATCGTTGCCACCCTCGGCCCTGCGTCGTCCACGCCCGAGGTGATGGAGCGGCTGCTCGCGGCCGGTGTCGATGTCGTGCGGCTGAATTTCTCGCATGGCACGGCGCAGGACCACATCGATCGTGCAGAGATGGTGCGCGCAGCTGCCGACCGCGCGGGCAAGGCCGTGGCCATCATGGCCGACCTGCAGGGCCCGAAGATCCGCGTCGGCAAGTTCGAGGGCGGCAAGACCACCCTCACCGCGGGCCAGCGTTTCATCCTCGATGCCGAGCGCAACGAGTTGGGCAACAACGATGTCGTCGGACTGGACTACAAGGAGCTGCCGCGCGACGTCAAACCCGGCGACACGCTGCTGCTCAACGACGGCCTGCTGGTGCTGAAGGTCGATGAAGTGCGCGGCGACCAGGTCATCACCACGGTCAGAATAGGCGGCGCGCTGTCCAACAACAAGGGCATCAACAAGCAGGGCGGCGGCCTGACGGCACCGGCGCTGACCTCCAAGGACATGGAGGACATCAAGACCGCGGTGAGCTTCCATTGCGAGTACCTCGCGGTGAGTTTCCCCAAGAGCGCCACCGACATGGAGATGGCGCGCCAACTGGCCAACGTGGCCGGTGAGAAGTGGCGCCACAAGCCGGGCCTGATCGCCAAGATCGAGCGCAGCGAGGCCATCCCCGCGCTCGAAGGCATCGTCAAGGCCAGCGACGGCATCATGGTGGCGCGCGGCGACCTGGCCATCGAGGTCGGCAACGCGGCCGTGCCGGCGCTGCAAAAGCGAATGATCAGACTGGCGCGGGGCCTCGACAAGCTCACCATCACGGCCACGCAGATGATGGAGTCGATGATCGTCAACCCGGTGCCCACGCGTGCCGAGGTCAGCGACGTTGCCAACGCCGTGCTCGACGGCACCGATGCGGTGATGCTGTCGGCCGAAACCGCCGCCGGGCAGTACCCCGTGGAAACGGTGCAGGCGATGGCCGATATCTGCCTGGAGTCCGAGCGCTCCGAACAGGTCAGCCTGGACGCCGACTTCACCAACCGCCACTTCGGCCGCATCGACCAGTCGATCGCCATGGGCGCGCTGTTCACGGCGCATCACCTGGGCTGCAAGGCCATCCTCGCGCTCACCGAAAGCGGCTCGACCGCACTCTGGATGAGCCGCTACCGCACCCACACGCCGATCTTCGGCCTGACCTCGCAGATCGTCACCCAACGCCGCATGGCGCTGTACCGCAACGTGCAGCCGCTGCTGATGCCCAACTTCGGTGACCGCGACCAGGCGCTCGCGGCGGCCGAGCAGATCCTTGTCGAGCGTGGTGTGCTGCGGCCCGGCGACACCTACGCCATCACCTGCGGCGAGCCGATGGGCCACCCCGGCGGCACGAACATGCTCAAGGTGTGCCGGGTCGGCTGAGTCCGGCGCTCGGTAACCGGCCAGTCACGCAGCGTCTGCCAGCATCGTGCGTTGCCTGCCGCCGCGGGCGGCACGACACTTCGCTGCACATGTCCCGTCCAGCCCATCCTCCATCAACTGCCGACCCGCCATGTGAACTGCGATTGCTCGGCGCGGCCCGCTTGAGCAGTGGCCAGCGCGTCGTTGCGCTGTCAGCCAAGGACGCGGCATTGCTGGCGCTGGCCGCATTGGCCGCGCCGGTGCGCGCCGAGCGCGTCGCCGCACTGCTCTGGCCGACGGCGACGGCGCGCCAGGCCGACAGCAGTCTGCGCCAGCGCATCTACCGCCTGCGCCGGGAGTTGCAGGCCACGCTGATCAGCAGCGGTGCGCTGCTGGCGTTGACGCCGCAGGTGCGCACCGACCTCGCGCCGACGCTCGAGCGCCTGGTGCACGACGAGACTGCCGAGTTGCCCGAACTGCTCGGCGACCTGGCCTTTGGCGAGCTGCCCGAGTTCGCCGAGTGGCTGGCTGGCGAGCGGCTGCACTGGCGCGACCAGCGCAACACCGTGCTCGCCGCGGCCGCCGATCGCTGCGAGAAGGACGGCGCGATCGCGCGCGGCCTGGTTTACGCGCGGCGCCTGGTCGATGCCGATGCGCTGGCCGAGCATGCGCAGCGCCGTCTGATGCGCCTTCATTACCTGCGCGGCGACCGCGCTGCGGCGATTGCCGTGTTCGAGCAGTTCGAGCAGCGCCTGAAGGACGAACTCGGCACACGGCCGTCGGCCGAGACGATCGAGCTGCTGGTCACCATCGAGCGCGGCGGCGCGTCGTTGCCAGCGCGCCGCGCGGTGGCGCCGGCCAGCCTGCTGCGGCCGCCGCGGCTGATCGGCCGCGATCGGGAATGGCAGGCGCTGCAGGTCGCCTGGGCCGCCGGCCGCGTCTTCCTGCTGTCGGGCGAGGCCGGCATCGGCAAGAGCCGGCTGGTCGGTGATCTGGCGCAGGCCGAGCCCGGCGTGGTGTTGGTCACGGCGCGGCCGGGCGATGCCGGCGTTGCAGATGCCATGGTGGCGCGGCTGCTGCGCGCGG
Organism: uncultured beta proteobacterium; assembly: GCA_963706685.1. Classification (GTDB taxonomy): domain Bacteria; phylum Pseudomonadota; class Gammaproteobacteria; order Burkholderiales; family Burkholderiaceae_C; genus CADEEN01. Next base: position 111,645 of record CAVPMY010000004.1, on the reverse strand, counting down.
TATTGGCGGCGCATGCGCTCACGACGTCAGCCGAGCGCCAACGCGCGCTGGCGTGGCTGCTGCCCGAACTGGGCGAGCCGGCGGCGTTGGCCGGCTCGGCACTGCGCCTGGCGCTGCAGCGCGCCATCGAGGCGACGCTGGCCGACGCCATGGCACAGGGCCTGCGAGCGCTGGTGATCGACGACCTGCATTTCGCCGACGACGCCAGCCTGGGTTTGCTGCAGGCACTGATCGAATCCGAAACCCTGGCTGCGCTGCACTGGGGCCTGGCACAGCGGCCGGCCGATGCAACCGGCGGCGCCACCCGCCTGCAGTCGACGCTCGCCGAGTCGCAGCGCCTGCAGACCGTGACCCTCGCCGCGCTGGACCTGGCGCAGTTGACCGAGCTGATCGAGTCACTGCTGCTGCCCGAGCTCGACGCCGCGCGCCTGGCGCCGGCGCTGCTGCGCCACAGCGGCGGCAACCCGTTGTTCGCGCTGGAGACGTTGCGCGAGCTGGTGCTCGCCGGCGATGGCGAGCCGCCGCCGGCCGGGCGCAAGCTGCCGCAGCCGACCAGCGTCAGCGCGCTGGTCGAGCGGCGCTTGCAGCAGCTGTCGGCGCCGGCGCTCAAGCTGGCCCGCGTGGCAGCACTGGCCGGCGGCGACTTCAGCGCCGAACTGGCGGCGGCGGTGCTCGAGCAGCATCCGCTGGACATTGCCGAGCCGTGGCGCGAACTCGAGGCGGCACAGGTGATCCGCGATGGTGCCTTCGCGCATGACCTGATCCTCGAGGCCACGCGTGCGAGCGTGCCGGCGCCGATCGCTGCGCTGCTGCACGAGCGCATCGCGCGCCATCTGCAGTTGCGCGGCAGCGCCAGCGCACGCCTGGCGCCGCACTGGGCCGGCGCCGGGCAGTGGTTGGCGGCGGGCGAAGCCTATGCGGCGGCAGCCCAGCAGGCGCAGAACGCCTCGCAGCGCAGCCACGAGGTCGAGTACTGGCGGCTGGCGGCCGAGGCGTTCGATCGCGCCGGCGACAACGCGCGTGCGTTCCAGGCGCGCTGCGACAGCGTGCCGGCAGTGATCGTCGTCCAGGGCGTGTCGCCTGCGCGCGTCATGGTCGACACATTGATCACCGGCGCCACGAACGATGCCGAACGCGCCGCGGCGCTGCTGGCGCTCGCGATGGCCGCACTGATGGCGGCCGATCACGCGGCCGGCATCGATGCGGCGGTGCAAGCCGCGGCGCTGGCGCGCAAGCTGGCATCGCCGGCGCTGGCGCTCGAAGCTGCCTGCCTGCACGCGGTGGGCCTGGCGCAGGCCGGTCGCGCCGTCGAGGCGCTGGCCGTCATCGAGCCGCATCGCGAGCAGGTCGAGCGTGACGCCACCCCCAGGCAGCGCGGCCGCTTCTGGGCCGACTACGCCTACGCACTCAACGCAGTGCGGCGTCTGCGCGACACGGCGCATGCGTTGCAGCAGGCCATCGCCAACGCCCAGGCCCTCGGCGACCTGGCCGAGCTGGCCACGCTGACCTCGAACCTGGCCACCGTCGAAGGCAACCTCGGACACGTCGATCAGGCGCTCGCACTGGCCCAACGTGCGCTCGCGCTGCAGACCGAACTCGGTGCCGTCGATGGCCCGGAAGGCGGCGTCGTGCACGCCTACGTGGGCCTGTACTGCAGCGCCTGCGGACGCTACCGCGAGGCGCTCGAACACCTGGACGCGGCATTGGCCTGTTTCGAGCGCGACCGCCAGCCGGTGTGGACCGCCTTGGCAGCCAATCACAAGGTGCAGGTCCTGATCGACCTGGGTCAGTTCGCGCGTGCGCGACAGGCACTCGAGCACGAGCCGGCGCCCATGACATCAGTGCAGGCCCGCACGGCGACGATGGTCGCGCGCGTCGATCGCGCGCTGGGCGTGCGGCGCGACGCGCCCCGGCTCGAAGGGGCGCTGGCCACGCTCGGCCCGGGTGACGATGCACACATCCGCATGCAACTGATGCTGGAGATCGCTCGCACGACCGACGACCCGGAACTGTCGATGCGCTACTGCGACGATGTGACCCGCGTGGCGACGCAACTCGAGTTCGTCGGCGTGGCACTGAAGGCTGGACTGCTGCGCGCCCAGGCCCAATGTGCAGCCGGCCAGACCCATGAAGCCGCCGGCGCGATGCGCACGCTGGTCGAGCGCATGAACCAGGTGCAGCCGCAGGACCTGTACATCGGCGAGGCCTGGTGGATCGCGGCGCAGGTGTTCGATGCCAATGGCGACGGCGACGATTCGCTGATGGCGCTGGCGCGCGGCGCGCAATGGGTGCGCCGCGTCGCGCTGCCCCACGTGCCCGACGCGTTCCGCGACAGCTTTCTGCAACGCAACCCGGCCAACCGCGCGCTGCTCGCGGCGGCTCAACGGCGATTGGCCGGACCCCCCCTGTAGGGCCCGCGGCGTGCAGGCCGGGCATGCACGCGGTAACTCGCCAGTAACACGCTCCCGACTACCTTTGCGCTCAGAGCCGGGCGATCGGCGCGTGGCTCGACGGCAAGGGGCCCATCATGATGCGACTCGACAGCGGACTGCTGATCACCCTGGCGCTGGCGTCGGGCTCGGCCTTGGCGGCCGACCGCTCGATCCCCGTGCCGCCAACGCTTGCCATGTCCTGGGGGTATGTGATCCCGGGGTCGCAGGTCAGTCCGCACAGGACGATGGGGGTGGGCTTCTGGCAACGCGCCAGCGGCGCCAAGCCCGGCGTCGGTGCGCTGTTTGTCTCGACGATGGAGTACCAGTTGCCCGAGGCCGCGCCGACGCGCGTGCGCTCGGCGAGCTTCCAGTTCAGCGGCCGGCCGTCGCAATGCGTCGGTGCCGAGCCGGTGGTGATCGATGTCTATGCCTATGCCGCCGACGGCAAGTCCGCGGTCGCCGACGCCAGCGCCGGGTCGCGCATCGCGCAGCTCAGCGCCGACTGCACCGACAAGAATGCCTTCTCGCGCCCGATCGACGTCACCGCGATCGTGCGCCAGCAATCGGTGGCCTCCGGCGTCCGTTTTGTCGGTTTCAATGTCCGCAAGGCGAACAACCGGCAGGGCCCCGGCCTGTTCAATCTCACGGCCGGCAAATTGACCGTCGTGCTGGCCGACCAGGCGCTGGCGACACCGCCGATGGCCAAGTCGCCGGCGAATGCGCCAGCCGGCGCGGTGGCCAGGGCACCCGCGGCGCCGGGCGCGGCGAAAACCCCGCCTGCCCAGCGGCCGCAGGCCAAGGCGCAACGTGTCGTACCGATTCCGCTGAGCGACCGCTGAGCGCACTGTCCTGACATGATTGCATCGAGTCCCCACCATCGCCGCGCATTCAAGGGCTGTCTGGCCGCGCTTGCGCTGTCGTGCCTGCCGGTCCATGCCATGACCGGCGGCAGCGTCGAAGTCCAAATTCCGCGGCACCTGGGTGCCGGCCCAGGCCGGCTGCGGCTCGCCACTGAAGGTGGTGATCGATGCCAACCAGGTCCGCTTCGTCAACGGGACGCAGCGCGCCGAGTTCCGCAAGCTCGAGCAGTGTTTCACCTGCGCCGCCGGCGCGATGACGGAAAAGCAACCGGTCTGGCTGACCACCGATGCGATGGGTGACTCGCCGTTCATCATCTCGATGAACGGCACGCACAAGCTGCCCTCGGTGTCGGTGGACTTCAGCAACGACAAGAAGCTCGGCGCGCGCTTTCCGCTCGGCCCCGCCGAGTTGAGCAAGTGCCCCTAGCGCGTCCTTGCACGAGGTGCCCATCATGAAACGCCGCCACTTCGCACCCGCATGGCGATTGCTGCCGCTCATCGCCAGCGCGGCGCTCGTCGCAGTCGCCTTGTTGGCGACATCGGCCGCCTTGGCCCAGGCACCGACGAGGCCGTTGCTGAAGAAGTACATCGGCAACCCCGACACGGATGCCCTGCTGAAGGAGCCGGCGGTGCGTGCGCGACTGGATGCGATGCTGGGCAAGCAACTGCCGACGCTGCTGCGCAATCTCAACGTCAAGGGCGACGTCGAACTCATCGGCGGCGCGCTGGCCCTCAGCGGCAATGCGCCGCACAAGGGCGGCGAGGAAGAGGCGATCGTCTGCATCAGCGACTTCGGCCCGCTGCCGATGGTCGAGGCGGCGATATTCTCCAAGGGCAAGGTCACGGTCTATGCCAAGGCGCCGCAATACGAGTACCTGATGCTGTGCGTCAAGGACTGGATCACGCAGGTCAACTCGGGGCACCGCGACCGCATGACGCAGCCCAAGAACGTGCAGGTGGTGGCCAAGCCCTGAAGGAGGCATGTCGAGTGAAAAGTGTCTTTCTCGCGGCAAGCGTGCTGGCGTTCGTCGCTGCCCAGGCCGTCGCCTTTTCCAACAAGTCCATCTTCATCCGTTGACCTGCTGCCAGGAGGATTTCCATGAACCACCGAACTCTGAAGAACTGGATGCTGGCCGCATGGCTCGGCGCCGCGTCGCTCGCCCAGGCGCAGAACCTGCTGCTCAACGGCAGTTTCGAGGACGGCGCGTTCGTCAACCAGGGCAACCAGACGATGTCGCCGGGCATCGGCTCGACCGTGATCAGCGGCTGGACCGTCATCACCGACGCCACCGCGTGGATCAACGCCGGCAACCCGTTCGGCCTTGCGGCCAGTGACGGCAGCCGCTTCCTCGACCTGACCAATTACTCGGCCGGGGCGCCGTTCGCCGGCGTCTCGCAGACCTTCGCCACGATGGCGGGCGCAACCTACACGCTCGGCTTCGACCTCGGCGGCTCGAACGCCTGGGGGCGGCCGGATGCGCTCATCGCCAGTGCCGCCGGCACGTCGGCCACCTTCACCACCGGCCCGGCCAGCGCGACCATGCCGAACAACGACTGGTACCACGAGTCGATGACCTTCACCGCCAGCGGCGCGACGACGACGCTGACGCTGCAGGGCAGCACCGGCTTCAACTACATCGGGCTGGACAACGTCTCGGTCGAGTTGTTGTCGTCGGCCGGGCCGGTCACGCCCGACCCGGTGCCGGCGATTCCCGAACCCGGCACCTGGGCGCTGATGCTGGCAGGCCTGGTTGCGTTGGGGATCGCGCGCCGCCGTTGCGCACCTGACTGATCGATTGGCGGCGCCCGCAAGGCGGACCCGTAAAATCGGCGTTCCTCGTATCGCCGATTGAAGGACACCCGCCATGCCACTCGTCTCCATGCGCCAACTGCTCGACCACGCCGCCAAGAACCGCTACGGCATCCCTGCGTACAACGTCAACAACCTGGAACAGGTGCAGGCGGTGATGACGGCCGCGGCCGAAGTCGGTGCGCCGGTGATCCTGCAGGCCAGCGCCGGTGCGCGCAAGTACGCCGGCGAAGCCTTCATCAAGCATCTGATACAGGCGGCGGTGGAGGCCTACCCGAAGGTGCCGCTGGTGATGCACCAGGACCATGGCCAGAGCCCGGAGGTCTGCAAGGGCGCCATCGACCTCGGCTTTTCGTCGGTGATGATGGACGGCAGCCTGGAAGCCGACGGCAAGTCGATCGCCAGCTACGACTACAACGTCGACGTCACGCGCAAGGTGGTCGACATGGCGCATGCCCTGGGCGTCACCGTCGAAGGCGAACTCGGCTGCCTGGGTTCGCTCGAGACCATGAAGGGCGACAAGGAAGACGGTCACGGCACCGACAGCACGATGACGCGCGAGCAACTGCTGACCGACCCAGAGCAGGCGGCCGACTTCGTCAAGCGCACCCAGCTCGACGCGCTGGCGATTGCCATCGGCACCAGCCACGGCGCCTACAAGTTCACCCGCAAGCCCACCGGCGACATCCTGGCCATCGGCCGCATCAAGGAAATCCACAAGCGCATCCCGAACACGCACCTGGTGATGCACGGCAGTTCGAGCGTGCCGCAGGATCTGCTGGAGCAGATCCGCCAGTACGGCGGCAGCATGAAGGAGACCTACGGCGTGCCGGTGTCCGAGATCCAGGAGGCGATCAAGTTCGGCGTGCGCAAGATCAACATCGACACCGACATCCGCCTGGCGATGACCGGTGCGGTGCGCAAGTTCCTGGCCGAGAACCCGGAGAAGTTCGATGCCCGCGAATGGCTGAAGCCGGCGCGCGAAGCGGCGTACCGCGATCTGCAAGCAGCGTTACCTCGAGTTCGGCTGCGAAGGGCAGGGGCCGAAGATCAAGCCGCTGGGCTTGAAGGCGATCGCCAACCGTTATGCGAGCGGCAAGCTGGCGCAGACAGTCGTTTGAGGGGTGAGTCGGCAAGAGGGCGCTGAATAGAATCGGCGCCATGCCGGCCCTGCTGAACACGAGCCTTCATTCGCTGCCGCTGACCGCCCGCGGCAAGGTGCGCGACAACTACGCGGTCGGCAACGACCGCCTGCTGATGGTGGCCAGCGACCGCCTGTCGGCGTTCGACGTCATCATGGGCGAGCCGATCCCCGGCAAGGGCGAGTTGCTGACGCGCATGGCGTTGTTCTGGTTCGCGCGCCTGGCGCACATCGTGCCCAACCACCTGACCGGCGAGGACCCCGGAAGCGTCGTCGCGCCCGACGAGCGGGCGCAGGTGCGCGGCCGCTCGATGCTGGTCAAGCGCCTGCAGCCGCTGCCGGTCGAAGCCGTGGTGCGCGGCTACCTCGCCGGCAGTGGCTGGAAGGAGTACCAGCAGTCGCAGTCGGTGTGCGGCGTGGCGTTGCCGCCGGGGTTGAAGAATGCGAGCAAGCTGCCGCAGCCGATCTTCACGCCGGCCACCAAGGCCGAGGCCGGTGAGCACGACGAGAACATCAGCTTCGAGCAGACGGCGGTGCTGATCGGCGCCGAGCGCGCTGCGCAAGTGCGCGACATCGCCATCCGCCTGTACAGCGAAGCGGCAGCCTACGCGCTCGGCACAAGGCATCATCATTGCCGACACCAAGTTCGAGTTCGGGCTCGATGCCGACGGCACGCTGACGCTGATGGACGAGGTGCTGACACCCGACTCGTCGCGCTTCTGGCCGCTCGAGAGCTATCGCGAAGGCGTCAATCCGCCGAGCTACGACAAGCAGTTCGTGCGCGACTGGCTCGAAGCTGCGCGCGTCAATGGCCAACCCTGGAACAAGCGTGCGCCGGCGCCGGCCCTGCCGAGCGAGGTCATCGAGCAGACCGCCGCCAAGTACCGTGAGGCGCTGACACGGCTGGGCGCATGAGGCAGAAGACTGCGCCGCGTTCGCGCCTGCTCGCTTCGCTCGAAGCGGCGATCAAGAACGCAGGCAACCCGATCGAGGCGAATTGCCTGCGCGCCGAGCGCGCCGCGCTGCTGGCGCGCCAGGGCCAGCTCGAACGCGCAAAAGCTGCCATCGACGAATTGCAATCGCAGCTTGCGTGGCAGCCCAACAACAACCTGATGCGCGGCTGGGTCGCGCTGGCCGAAGGTGTGCTCGGGCACTACAGCGAAATTGGCGTGTGTGGCCGCGAGCAGGTCGAATTCGCTTACCAGCTGGCCCATGACACCGGCGCCGCGGGGACGCGCTTGCGTGCCACCAGCGCCGCGTGGTTGGCCAGCCTGGTCTACGACGACGACGACATGTCGCGCCTGGCCCCGCTGACACGCGAGGCGCTCGACACGGCAGCGCCCGAACACCATGGCGCCCGCGCGCGGGCCACGCTGGTGGCCGGATTTGCCTATCACTTCGGCGGCCAGAGTGCGCGCGCGCAACCCTGGTACGACGCGTCGCGCCGGCACGCCATTGCCGACGGCGACGAGGCGCATTTGTCGGCGCTGATGCACAACCAGGCCTGGTTGCGCGCCTCGCAGGCGCGCATCGCCTTGCTGTTCGATGATGAGAGCGGCGACGCTGCGGGCGATCAGCCCTCAGCGACGCAGTCGGTGACGCAGGCCCTGATCGGCGCCGAGTCGATCGGCCACTACGATGCCGGCATCGGCACCGCATCGCTCGGCTCGCTGGTGCCGATGCTGCGCGCGCAGGTGCTGACCGCGCAAGGCCGCTGGGCCGAAGCGCTGGAACTGTTCGACGCCAACTTCGACAGCGCCCTCGGCGAAGGCCTGAAGCGCTGCGCAGCCTGCCTGCTCGCTGACCGCGCCTGGTGCGAGTGGCACCAGGGCCAGGCCGACAAGGCGCGCGCGCTGGCCGGTGCGGCCGCGCAGGCCCTGGCCGAGCCGATCGACCACGATGACCGTGCGATGGCGCTGGCCCGCCTGGCGCAGGTGCGTGACGCGCTGGGCGAAAAAAGCCTTGCAGCCACGTGCCGCGAGGAGTCGCAGCGCTTGCATGCACAGCACTGCGAGCAGCAACGGCGCATTGTCGCGCTGCTGGACGAGGCGCTCGCGGGGCTTGATCCGAAGCAGCTTTAGCCGCAGCCTCAGCTAGGACTTGCCCGGATACCCCCGCCGTGGCGCGGCGTGACACTGCGTACCTTGTCGCTCGCTCGACGCCATCGGAAGGACTCTGTCATGAAACTGGTCACCACCATTCTTGCCGCCGCCACCGCGTCGCTGGCCATCGCCGGCACCGCGTTGGCGCAGGACAACAAGCTGCGCCTGCTGACCTGGGCCGACTACGCGCCCAAGGAGGTGGTCGACCAGTTCACCAAGGAGACCGGCATCGCGGTCGAGATCACGCTGTCCAACAACGAGGAGATGATTTCCAAGTTGCGCGCCACCGGCGGCGCCGGCTTCGATCTGGCGCAGCCTTCGCAGGATCGCATCACCGGACCGCAACAGGAATTCGGGATCTACAAGGCGATGGACCTGTCGAAGCTCAAGAGCGAGCTGTTCATCGCCTCGATGCTCGAGGCGACCAAGAAGAACACCACGCTGGCCGGCAAGGTCTACGGCCTGCCGCACATCTGGGGTACCGACGGTCTGGTGGTCAACACCAAGCTGGCCAAGATGGCCGATTACCCCGATCTGTGCAAGGCCGACTACAAGGGCAAGACCGCGGTGCGCCTGAAGCGGCCGACGTTGCTGGCGATGGCGATCGCTGCCGGCAAGGACCCGTTTGCGCTCTACGGCGATCCCAAGGCCTACGGCGCGCTGATGGACGAAACCGGCAAGCAGCTGGCGGCGTGCAAGGGCAACCTGAAATTCTTCTGGGACAACAAGGACCAGTTGCTCAACGGCATGCGCAGCGGCGAGATCGTCGGCGCGATGATGTGGGACACCGGCGGCTGGAAACTCAACGCCGACAACCCGGACATCCAGTTCATCGCCCCGAAGTCGGGCGCGCTGGGTTGGATCGACACCTTTGCGATTCCTGGCAAGGGCCAGAACGACGCCGCGGCCTATGCCTGGATCAACTTCAACATGCGGCCCGAGATCGCGGCCAAGGTCGCGGCATCGGCCGGCAACTTCACCGCCTCCAAGGGCGCTGATCAGTTGATGGAGGCCAAGCTCAAGTCGCAATTCGCGGCCAGCTTCCCCGAGGCGGCGTTGAAGAACATCAAGTGGTACCCGGCAGTACCCGCCGGCATCGAGGAAATCGAGGGTCGCGTGCTGGACCGCGTGAAGGCGGCGAACTGAGCCCGCCGGCCGGAGGGCCGCCGGCCGTACAAGGCGAGCCGGGTGCGCCATCGATCGATCTCCAGGTCGAGCACCTCGTCAAGCGCTTCGGCACGTTCACGGCCGTCGAGGCGCTGTCGTTCGAGGTCGTGCGCGGCAGCTTCTTCTCGATCCTCGGCCCCTCGGGCTGCGGCAAGACCACGCTGCTGCGCATGATCGCCGGCTTCACCGCGCCCGACGAAGGCGAGATCGTCATCGGCGGGCGCTCGATGCGCGGCGTGGCGCCCAACCGGCGACCGGTCAACATGGTGTTCCAGCACCTGGCGCTGTTTCCGATGATGTCGGTCGGCGACAACGTGGCCTATGGCCTGACGCAGCGCGGCGTCGCGCGCGCCGAGATCACGCGCCGCGTCGGCGACATGCTCGACCGTGTCGGCCTCGGCGGTGCGCAGGGCAAACGCGTCGACCAGCTCTCGGGTGGCCAGAAGCAGCGCGTGGCGATCGCGCGCAGCCTGGTGCTGGAGCCGACGCTGCTGCTGCTCGACGAGCCGCTCGGCGCACTCGACCTGAAGCTGCGCGAGCACATGAAGGTCGAACTGAAGCAACTCCAGGCGGCCTTCGGCACGACTTTCGTCTACATCACGCATGACCAATCCGAGGCGCTGGTGCTGTCCGATCGGGTGGCGGTGATGAACCGCGGCCGCTTCGAACAGGTCGGCTCGCCGCAGTCGCTCTACTACGACCCGCAGACGCCTTTCGTCGCCGGTTTTGTCGGCGCCAACAACCGCGTTGCCGGGCGTGTCAGCGCGGTCGCCGACGACCGTGTGACGTTGACCGGCGAAGGCGGCCTGGTGCTGCTGGCACGCGCCAGCGGGCGCCTCGCCGTGGGCGATGCCGCCGAGGCCTTCGTGCGTCCGGAAATGGCCAGCCTGGCGCGAGACGAGCATGAGTTGCCCGCCGACCAGCCGCGCTACCGCGGCCTTGTCGAGAGCCTGCTCTTCGATGGCGCCAGTTCAGCCGTGCTGCTGCGCGAGGCGAAAAGCCGCCTGGAGATTCGCGTGGCCCTGCCGCAGACCGGGCGCTTCGCCGACCTGCGGGTCGGTGAGCAGGTCGCCTTCGCCTTCGATCCGCAGCGTGCGCTGTGCTTTGCCGCCGCGCCGGCAGTCCATGCAGGCTGATCCGCGCGGCGCTGCCTTTCAGGCGCGCCTTCTGTTGCTGCTGCTGCTGGCGCCGGCGCTGCTGTGGCTGATCGGCCTGATCGTGCTGCCGCATGTCGAGCTGGCGCTGCTGTCGCTGCGCGTGCGCGTGGCGCCGCGCGTCTATGAGTTCAGCCTGCGCCAGTACGCCACCTTCATCGACGAGCCGCTGTACTGGCACACCTTCGTGCGCACCGCGGTGATGTCCATCGTCGCCACCGCCTGCACGCTGCTGCTGGCGTTCCCGATCGCCTGGAGCATCGCCAAGCTGCTGCGCGGGCGACAGCGCGCGCTGGTCTTCATGCTGTGCATGATTCCGTTCTGGGTCAGCGAGACGGTGCGCACGCTCGGCTGGACGATCCTGTTGCGCGAATCGGGTGTGCTGCCGGCTCTGCTGACGGCCGCTGGCCTGACACCGGCGCCGCCCGAGCTGCTGTACCACGACGCAACGATCCTGGTCGGTCTGGTCTACACCTCGCTGCTGTTCATGGTCGTACCGCTGATCGGCGCGCTCGACTCGCTCGACGATTCGCTCGTCGAGGCCGCCTACAACCTCGGCGGCAGCGGGCCGTCGATCCTGTGGCGCATCGTCATTCCGCATGCGGCGCCCGGCATCGCCGCGGGCTGCATCGTCGTCTTCATGCTGACGCTGGGCAACTACCTGACGCCGACGCTGCTCGGCGGCAAGAACTCGCTCTGGTTCACCGAGCTGATCTACACCCAGTTCATCACCCGCTTCAACTGGGAACAGGGCGCAGCGTTCGGCTTCCTGCTGCTCGGGCTGTCGACGCTGATCGTCTGGGCCGGGCTGCGCGTGACAGGCCAGCGCTTCGGCGATGTGATGAGGCGGACATGACGCGATGATCGCCTCGCTGCCCCGTCCGCCCTGGTTGCGCACGGCGACGCTGCTCTACGGTGTGGCGTTCTTCGCCTTCCTGTTCCTGCCGCTCGCCGTCGTCGCGGTGTTTGCGTTCAACGATGCACCGTACCCGGCGCCGCCCTGGCGCGGCTTCACGCTCGAATGGTTCACCGGGCACGGTGACACGGGCCGCGTCGGACTGTTCGCCGATGCCCAACTGCTGGGCAGCGTCTGGACGAGCGCGGTCGTGGCCGCCTGGGTGACGCTGCTGTCGGTGGCGGTCGGTACCGCCAACGCCTTCGTGCTCGAACGCGCAGTGTTTCGCGGCAAGGCCGCGCTGTCGCTGCTGATGCTGGCGCCGCTGGTGATCCCGGGCGTGATCCTGGGCATCTCGATCCTGGCCTTTGCCAGCCGCGTCGCGCAGTTGGCCGACGACATGTTCGGCCTCGACCTGAATTTCCTGCGTCCGGGCCTGCCGCTGGTGGTGCTGGGCCAGTTCTCGTACATCGTCTCGATCGCCACGCTGACCATTGCCGCGCGACTCAAGCGCTTCGACCGCACGCTCGAAGATGCCGCTTTCAACCTCGGCGCCTCACGCTTGGGCGTGCTGCGCGACATCGTGCTGCCGTTCCTGCGCCCGGCGTTGATCGGTGCGGCGGCGATCTCGTTTCTGATGTCGTTCGAGAACTTCAACACGACGCTGATGCTGGTCGGCTCCGATCCGCCGCTGACGGTGATGATGTACGGCCGCATGCGCGAGGGCGCCAGCCCGGTGCTCAATGCGGTGAGCCTGTTCCTGATGCTGGCCTCGGCCTTGCTCGCCGCGACCTTGATGCGATCCGGCGAGTCCGCGGATCGACGTTAGTTCATCACGCTCAGAACAGCGCCATGCTCAGCTTGCGCCGGTACTGGTCGACCACCGGGTCGGCGCTGACCGCGGCAGCCTTGCCGGTCACTTCGAGCGCGCCCTTGGCCTCGCCGACTGCGGGCTTGGGCGCCGGCTTGGCCATCACGGCGAGGATGGCGACATAGGTCTTGCGCGCCAGGTCGCTGTTCCACGTCTTGTCGCGCATCACGATCTCGAGCAACTCGTCCATCGCCGCCGTGAAGCGGCCGGCCGCGAAGTGCGTTTGCGCGAGTTCGAAACGGGTGTCGAAGTCGCGCTTGTTGGCCGCGATGGCCGAGGCCAGCGCATCGGCGCTGCGCGCCGCGCCGGCCTTGCGTTGCGCCGCGATCCAATGCGCCAGCGCGTCCAGGCGCACATCGAGCGCGGTCTTCTTGGCCACCGGTTCGAAGGCGGTCTCGGCCTGCGCCAACGCGCCACGTTCGAGCAGCAGCTTCACGTATTCATAGCGCGCGTCGTCATTGGCCGGGTCGATCGCCACGGCCTGCTGCAGCTTGGCCAGCGCGGTTTCGGGGTCGCCCTCGGCGATCAGCGCTTCGGCCTCTTCGGCCTCGGCCTCGGCTTCGAGGGCCTCGGCCGTCGGCACATGCTTGTCCAGGAACTGCCGTATCTGGCTCTCGGGCAGCGCGCCGACAAAGCCATCGACCGGCTGGCCCTGGTCGAACAGCACGCAAAACGGAATCGAGCGCACACCGAATGCCTGGCTCAGCTGGCTCGAAATTTCGGGCTGCTCGTCGCTGTTCAGCTTGGCCAGCTTGAAGCGGCCGGCATAGGCCACCTCGAGCTTCTCGAGCACCGGGCCGAGGACCTTGCACGGCCCGCACCACGGCGCCCAGATATCGAGCAGGATGGGCTGCTGCATCGAGGCGTTGACGAGTTCGGCTTCGAAGTTCTGGATCGTGACGTCGATCATGTTCAATGGCAGATTGGGGGCGACACCTACAATTCAAGCCATGAACGAGGCGCAACCGAAAGTCGGTGTGTTGATGGGGTCGGCCAGCGACTGGCCCACCCTGCAACACGCGGCCACCATTCTCGCCGAGTTCGGCGTGGCGCATGAATGCAGGGTCGTCTCTGCGCATCGCATGCCCGACGAGATGTTTGAGTACGCGCAATCGGCGCGCGCGCGCGGCCTGGTGGCGATCATCGCCGGCGCCGGTGGCGCTGCGCACCTGCCGGGCATGCTGGCCGCCAAGACAGCGCTGCCGGTGCTCGGCGTGCCGGTGCCGAGCCAGCACCTGGCCGGTGTCGACTCGCTGCATTCGATCGTGCAGATGCCCAAGGGCGTGCCGGTGGCGACCTTTGCGATCGGCGACGCTGGCGCGGCCAACGCGGCGCTGTTCGCGGTGGCGATGCTGGCGCTCAACGACGGCGCATTGGCGGCAAGGCTCGACGCCTACCGTGCGCAGCAAACCGATGCGGCCCGCGCCATGTCCTCGCAACTCACATGAAACCGCTGCTGCCTGGCGCCACCGGCCCCGACGGCCGCCCGGTCACGCTCGGCGTCATGGGCGGCGGCCAGTTGGGCCGCATGTTCGTGCAGGCGGCGCAGGCCATGGGCTACTTCACCGCCGTGCTCGATCCGGACAAGACCAGTCCGGCGGGTCTCGTCGCGCACTACCACATCGACGCCGACTACCTCGACGAGCAGGGGCTGGCGCAACTGATGCAACGCTCAGCGGCCATCACCACCGAGTTCGAGAACGTGCCGGCGCCGGCGTTGTACACGCTCGGTGCGCACCGGCCGGTCTCGCCGTCGGCCGAGAGCGTGGCCATCTGCCAGGACCGCGCCGCCGAGAAGCGGCATTTCGTCAAGAGCGGCGTGGCCTGTGCACCGTTCTTGACGATCGAGAGCGAAGCCGACCTGGCCAGGGTCGACACCGCACTGCTGCCCGGCATCGTGAAGACGGCACGCCTGGGCTACGACGGCAAGGGGCAGATTCGCGTCGGCGATCGCGACGCGGTGGTGAGGGCATGGCGCGAGCTGAAGCAGGTGCCGTGTGTGCTCGAAAAGCTGCTGCCGCTGCAGCACGAGTTGAGCGTCATCGTCGCCCGCGGCGCCGACGGCACGGTGGTGCAACTGCCGGTGCAGCAGAACCTGCACCGTGACGGCATCCTCGCCGTGACGCAGGTGCCGGCGCCCGACATCGCCGTCGAGGTGCAGCAGCGTGCTGCCGCGTCGGCGCGGCGCCTGGCGCAGGAGATGAACTACATCGGCGTGCTGTGCGTCGAGTTCTTCGTCTTGCACGATGGTGCGCTCGTTGCCAACGAAATGGCGCCGCGGCCGCACAACTCGGGCCACTACAGCATCGATGCCTGCGACTTTTCGCAGTTCGAGCTGCAGGTGCGCTGCATGACCGGCCTGCCGCTGCCCACGCCGCGGTTGCATTCGAGCGCGGTCATGCTCAACCTGCTCGGCGATCTCTGGTTCGACCCCCAGGGCCAGGAGCGCACGCCGCCATGGAACGATGTCTTGGCGTTGCCCGGCACGCACTTGCACTTGTATGCCAAGGCCAGTCCGCGGCGGGCGCGCAAGATGGGTCATCTCACGATCACCGGCGTCGATGCGGCGAGCACGCGCGCCGCGGCACTGCAGGCAGCGTCCTTGTTGGGCCTGCCGCTGTTCTAGCGTGCAACTTTCGGCCAGCGATTCATCTTCCGTCGCGCAAGCCGCCGAACGCCTCGCCGCGGGCGAACTGGTCGCCTTTCCCACCGAAACGGTCTACGGCCTGGGCGCCCGCGCCGATGACGATGCCGCGGTCGCGCAAGATCTTCGCCGCCAAGGGCCGGCCGAGCGATCACCCGCTGATCGTGCATGTCGCCGACGCACAGCATGCCAAAGCCTTTGCCGCCGACGGCCCGGAAGGCGGCGCTTGGCCGCCGCTCGCCGAGCGGCTGGCGGCGGCGTTCTGGCCCGGCCCGCTGACACTGATCGTGCCGCGGCGCGCCGGCCTGGCCACCGCCGCGGCGGGCGGGCACGACACCATCGGCCTGCGCTGCCCGGCGCATCCGCTGGCGCATGCGCTGCTGGTCGAGTGCGCGGCACGCGGCGTGCCCGGCGTGGCCGCGCCGAGTGCCAACCGTTTTGGCCGCGTCAGCCCGACCACCGCCGCGCATGTGCAGGAAGAGTTCGGCGGCGACATCACCGTGCTCGACGGGGGCGCCTGCGAGGTCGGCATCGAATCGGCCATCGTCGATTGTTCGCGCGGCGTGCCCGTACTGCTGCGCCCCGGCGCCTTGACGCGCGAAGCGCTGCAGGCCGCCGCAGGCGCCGAACTCGCCGACGCCGACGCCGCTGCGCCGCGCGCCTCGGGAACGCTCGAAGCACACTACGCGCCGCGCGCCAAGGTGCGCCTGATGCCCAGCGCTGCGCTCGCCGACGCGTTGGCGATCTGGTGCGATGCGCGTGCTGCAGCGCCGAGCACCGCCGAGCGGCGCAAGTCGACCCTGGCGGTATATTCGCGCACGGTGCGCATGCCGCGCAACGCGGGTGCTGCAGCCGATCTGGGCCTGGTGGTGCGCAGCATGCCAACCGCCGCGCGCGCTGCGGCGTTCGAGTTGTTTGCGGCATTGCGTGAATTCGATGCGCTGGGCGTGGGCCTGATCTGGGTGGAGCAGCCACCACCCGGCAGCGACTGGGACGGTGTGCGTGACCGTTTGCAACGGGCTGCAGCATCCGCACCCTTCCCCTGAGTTTTGGAGATTTCATGAGTTCGAGTTCGATGACACGGTGGCTGCTGAAGTCGCTGGCCGCTGCGGCGGCGCTGTTGGCGCTGGCGTCCTGCGGCGGCGGCGGTGACACCCAGGAGCCGTTCAAGCCCAACCGGGTGCTGGCCTTTGGTGACGAGTTGTCTTCGCTGGAGGCCGATGGCCGCAAGTACAGCATCAACGCCTTCAAGATCACCGACGCCACCACCACGCCGCCCACCGAAAGCACGACCGAGCTCGATTGCGCACGCAACCCGATCTGGGTGCAGATCGTCGCGGCCAGCTTTGGCCTGGTATTCGAGCGCTGCCTGGGCGCGGCCACCGCAGTCAGCGGCCAGATCCTGGCGCAGCCGGGGCAGAAGGTGGCCGACTTGGCTGCGCAACAGGCTGCGGTGCAGGGCGCGGCGCTCAATGAGAAGGATCTGGTGCTGACGCTGGTCGGCATGAACGATATCCTGGAGTTGTATCGGCGCTACCCGGCCGAGTCGGCCTCGTCGCTGCAGGCCGAAGCGCGTTCGCGCGCCACGACCTATGGTGAATTCATCAATTCGATTGCCCGCTCGGGGCCTGCCGTTGTCGTGCTGACCGTGCCCGACCTGGGTCTGACGCCGTATGCCCGGGCCCAGAACACGACCACCGGTGACCCCGGCCGCAGCGCTGTGCTCAGTGAGTTGACCTCCGTGTTCAACAACCGCATGAGCGTGACGCTGATCAACGACGGCCGGCTGATCGGGCTGGTCTTCACCGACATCGATACGCAGAACGTGTTCCGTTTCCCGAGCAGCTTCGGCATGACCAACGTGCTCGACGCGGCCTGCCAGAGCAGCGCCGTGCTGCCGGACTGCACCACCTCGACGCTGGTCACCGGCGCCACCGCGACCGGCTACATGTGGGCTGACGACTTGCGTCCCGGCCCCACCGTGCAGACCCGCATGGGCGCGCAGGCCGCGTCGCGGGCGAAGAACAACCCATTCTGATGGACCACCCGCGGAGCGGCTGACGCCGCACCGCCTCGAGGGGGGCGAGTGCGATTCCCACTGTCACCACCGCGCCACGCCCGGCGGGGTTAACCCGGCCGGGTGTTGCAGGTGCGCAAACGTATAGTCCACGGCACTTGAAAAGTGTCGCGGTCCGGCCCAGTCTGCCGAAGCGAACAGTCCCCGTATCGAAGGAGTACATGAACATGATCACCCGTCGTCGCTGGCATATCTCCACCCTGGCTGCAGCCGCCTTGATCGTTGTCGGCTGCGGTGGCGGCAGCAGCGAGGACCGGCCGCTGCCCAAACGCGTCGTGGCTTTCGGCGACAGCCTGACCGACATCGGCGCCTACACGCCGGCCACGCAGATTCCGCTCGGCCAGGCCGCTGGCGTGCCGCCGTTTTTCGGCGGCAAGTTCACCACCAACACCTACACCGGCTACAGCGCCACCAGCAACACCAACAACGCCCTGGTCTGGGTCGAGTCGGTTGCGGCCCGCATGGGCGTGGCGATCACGCCGGCCGAAGTCGGGTTCGGCCCGGCGCCCAACCGCCGCAAGTGTCCCGTGGCTGCCAGCGTCCCGTCGCTGGCCAGCAGTTGCACCGGTTATGCCCAGGGCGGCTCGCGCGTGACCAATCCCGCGGGCGGCGGCAACCCCAACGGCGACGGCATCAACAACGGCGGCCCGGCGCCGATGACCGTGCCGGTGGTGACGCAGGTGGCAGACCACCTGGCGGCGTTCACCCAGTTCAACGGCGACGACGACGTCGTCTTTGTCTGGGGCGGCCACAACGACGTGTTCGCGCAACTGGCGCTGGTCGGCGCTGCTGCGATCACACCGGTCGACGCGGTCGTTGCCATGCAGACCGCCGCTGCCGAACTGGCCACGCTGGTCAAGGACCAGATCATCGCCAACGGCGCCACACGCGTGGCCGTGTTGACGCTGGTCGACATCGCCACAACGCCGGCGTTCTCGGCTGCAGACGCGCAGACCAAGGGCCTGCTGACGCAGCTGTCGGCCGAGTTCAACACGGCGTTGATTGCTGGATTGGACGGCTCAGGGGCACGGATCATCGACGCGCGCACGTTGCTCGCTCAGGTACAGGCCAATCCGAGCGCCTTCGGCCTGACCAACGTGACCACACCCGCATGCAACGCCATGATCATTGCCGGCGTGACCGGCGGCCGCATCACCGACGGCTCATCGCTGTTCTGCAACGCCTCGCCGGAAGCGCAGTTCACGGCCGCCGGCTTGCCCAACCTCAACGCCATCACGCCCGGCGCCAGCGCCAGCACCTACCTGTTCGCCGACGGCATTCATCCGACCACCGGCGGCCACAAAGTCACTGCCGATCAGGTCTGGGCCAAGCTGAAGGACTTCGGCTGGGTGCCCGACAATCTTTGACCCGTCTCCCGGTGATGCACCAAGCCGGCCCGCGGGCCGGCTTTTTCATGGCCGCGCATACACTGACTCCATGAACGCGCCACGTCTGCTGGCTATCGACACCGCGACCGAGCAGATGGCCGTGGCGGTGGTGGTCGGCGAGCAGGTTGTCAGCGCCATGGAGGCCGGCGGTGCGCGCGCGTCGCAGCGCCTGTTGCCGCTGGTCTTCGAACTGCTGCAGACCGCGGCGCTGACCGCGCCGCAACTCGACGCCGTGGCCTTTGGCCGCGGACCGGGCGCCTTCACCGGCCTGCGCACCGCCACCTCGGTGGCCCAGGGCCTGGCCCTGGGGATCGGCTGCCCGGTCTTGCCGATCGACAGCCTGGCCATCGTCGCCGAAGACGCGCGGCTGCGCCACGGCGTGACCGAGCTGTGGGTGGTGATGGATGCGCGCATGGACGAGATTTACGCCGGCGCGTATCGCTATGGACAGGGACGCTGGCGTGTGGAGCAGGGTGGTTCGCTGTTCACGCTGCCGGCGCTGCAGGCGCTGTGGCAGGCGCAGCCACCGTCGGCGGTTGCCGGCTCGGCGTTGGCCGAGTTCGGCGACCGGTTGCCCTGCGCCGACGCACGGCGCATCGACGACGCCGGCGCCGATCGAGCCGCTGCCCTGGCGCGGCTGGCGCGCGCAGCGTGGGCGCAGGGGCAGGCCGTCGACGCCGCACAAGCGCTGCCGCTGTACCTGCGCGACAAGGTCGCGCTGACCACCGCCGAACGACAGGTCGCGCGGGCGGCGGTTGCGCCATGAGTGTGGCGATGCGGTGGCTCCAACGGTCGCGGACCGGGCGCCGGGCCGCTCCCAAGCCGGTCCGCGCCACCCCCTCGCGGGGTGCTTCGACGTACGCGGCGAAGCGGGGGTTCCGGAGCACGCGGACCGAGCGCCGGGCCGCTCCCAAGCCGGTCCGCGCCACCCCCTCGGGGGGTGCTTCGACGTACGCGGCGAAGCGGGGGTTCCGGAGCACGCGGACCGAGCGCCGGGCCGCTCCCAAGCCGGTCCGCGCCACCCCCTCGGGGGGTGCTTCGACGTACGCGGCGAAGCGGGGGTTCCGGAGCACGCGGACCGAGCGCCGGGCCGCTCCCAAGCCGGTCCGCGCCACCCCCTCGGGGGGTGCTTCGGCGTACTCGGCGAAGCGGGGGCTCCATTGAGCGCGTTGCCGCAATCGCCCGACACCAGTGCGCCGTTGCTGCGGGTGCCGATGCATCTGGCGCACCTGCCGGCCGTGCTGGCCATCGAACAAGCGGTCTATCCGTTCCCCTGGACGCACGGCAATTTCGTCGACTCGCTGGCCGCCGGCCACGTCGCCCATGTGCTGCGCGCGGCCGACAACCTGCTCGTCGGCTACAGCGTGGCCATGAACGGCGTGCAGGAGATGCACCTGCTCAACCTCACGGTGTCGCCGGCCTGGCAGCACCAGGGCCACGCGCGAGCGCTGCTCGATGCGCTGGTGATGCGCTGCCGGCAGCAGGGCAGCGCAGCCCTGTGGCTCGAAGTGCGGATGAGCAACCTGCGCGCGCGTGATGTCTATGCGCGCTTCGGATTCGAAGAAGCCGGCCTGCGCCGTGGCTATTACCCGGGCAGCGGCGGCCGGCGCGAAGACGCCTGCGTGATGCGCCTGGCTGTTGCCCCGCCGGATATTGCGCCGCTGGAGCCCGCCGCATGAACACCCGCTGGTCCGAACGCCAGCGCGAGATGCTCGCAGCGATGGGCGTGCGCTTGTACGACACGCCGCACGACGACAACGATGACGGTGCCGCCAATGCCGTACGCACTGACGATTCAAGGGACCGGGCTCGGCCTGTCGAAATCCGTCGGCCGACGCAGGAGCGCCCGGTCGAGCGCGCCGACGTCGCCACCCTCGACTGGCCCGACTTGCGCGCTGCGGTCAGCGCGTGCCGGGCCTGCGCGCTTTGCGAGTCGCGCACGCAAACCGTGTTCGGCGTCGGCCACGAGCGGGCGCGGCTGATGATCGTCGGTGAAGCGCCGGGCGAGCAGGAAGACCTGCGCGGCGAGCCCTTCGTCGGCCAGGCCGGCAAGCTGCTCGACAACATGCTGCGCGCCATCGGCCTGGCGCGCGACGCCGCGGCAGCCCGAGCAAGCCGTGTTCATCTGCAACACGCTGAAGTGCCGGCCGCCGCGCAACCGCAACCCGGACGCTGCCGAGATGGCGCAGTGCGCGCCCTTTCTCGAGCGCCAGATCGCGCTCGTGCAGCCGCGGCTGCTGCTGGCCATGGGCCGCTTCGCCGCGCAGGTCCTGCTCGGCACCGACGAGGCCATCGGCCGGCTGCGCGGCAAGGTGCACGAGCGGCGCGGCGTGCCGGTGGTCGTGACCTACCACCCGGCCTACCTGCTGCGCACGCTGGCCGACAAGGCGCGGGCCTGGGACGACCTGTGCCTGGCGGCATCGGTGCTGGAGCTGCCGGCATGAGACATCCTGCGTCCGTCGCGATGCGGGCCGAGCGCCGGGCCGCTCCCAAGCCAGCCCGCACCCCCGCGGGGGGTCGGCCGAGGTACTCATCGGCCGGGGGGCTGTCATGACTCACAGCGTGATCCCGCCGACCACGATCGGTACACAGCCCAGCCTGCGCGAGAACGCGAGCCTGCTGCGCCTGGTGGCCAACAGCGTGCCGGCGCTGATGGCCTTCTACGACACGGACACGCTGTGCTGCCTGTTCGCCAACGCGGCCTACGCGCGCACCTTCGGCTTCGACGAACAGACGGTGCTCGGCCGCACGCTCGAAGAGATCATCGGCACCGAGGCGATGCGCTTCATCGAGCCGTACATCAACGAGATCAGGTTGCATCACCGCAGCGCGCGCTACGAGCGCCGGCTCGAGACGCCGCAAGGCCCACGCTGGCTCGACGTGCAACTGCTGCCGCACTTCGCGGGCGACGGCGTGCTCGACGGCGCGTTCGTGTTGATCAACGACATCACGTCGCGCCGCGACGACGAAAACGCCCTGCGCCAGTCGGAGGAGCGGCTGTCCAAGTTCATGGAAGCCAGCGTCGAAGGCATCGTCTTCCACAACGACGGCATCATCACCGACGTCAACCTGCCGCTCGAGTGTCTGATCGGCTACCGCCGCGAAGAATTGCTGGGCCGCAGGACGCTCGAGTTCATCGCCCCAGACCAGGTGCCGCTGGCGCTGGAGATGGTCGCGCGGCGCGCCGAGCTGTCGTACGAAAGTGCGCTGACCCATCGCGACGGCACGCGCATTCCGGTGGAGTTCATCGTGCGCATGGCCAAGCGCGGCAGCGAGTCGCTGCGCATGGTCATCATCCGCGACCTGCGCCCCGCGATGGCGCAGCGCGCGCACATCGACCACCTGGCGCACCATGATCCGCTGACCAACCTGCTCAACCGGCACGCCTTCATGGAGCGTCTGCAAGAGCTGATGAAGAGCAGCAGGGTGCAGGAGTCGCAGGGTGCGCTGCTGTTCATCGACCTCGACCATTTCAAGCGCGTCAACGATTCGCTCGGCCATCCGGCCGGCGACCTGCTGCTGCAAACGCTGGCGCGGCGCCTGCTCGGGCTGCTGCGCACCACCGACCTGGTGGCGCGTTTCGGCGGTGACGAATTCGTCGTGCTGTTGCCCGGCATGATGCGGCCGGCGCAGGTCGAAGACGTGGCCGCCAAGGTGCTCGCCACACTCGGCGAGCCGGTGACGCTCGACGGCCGGGCGGTCTCGGTCACACCGTCGGTGGGCGTGGCGCTGTACCCGCAGCACGCCGGCCATGCAGCCGATCTCGTCAAGCATGCCGACGCCGCGATGTACGAAGCCAAACGCCAGGGCCGGGCCACGCACCGCTGGTACGACCCGATGTTCAGCCAACGCGCGCTGGCGGCGATGGAGCTCGAGACCGAACTGAGGCAGGCGATCGCGCAGCGCCAGTTCGTGCTGCACTACCAGCCGCAGGTGCGTGCCGGCGACGGCGCATTGGTCGGCTGCGAGGCCCTGATCCGCTGGCGGCATCCGCGGCGCGGCCTCGTCGAGCCCGACGAATTCGTACCACTGGCCGAAGCGCAGCGCCTGATCGTGCCGATCGGCAACTGGGTGCTGGGCGAGGCCACGCGGGCGGCTCGGCGCTGGCAGGACGTCGGCCGCGAGTTGCCGGTCAGCGTCAACCTGTCGTCGCTGCAACTGCGCGATGCACGATTGGTCGACGGCGTGCAGGCCGCGCTGGCCGCGGCCGGCGTGCCCGGCCGCCTGCTCGAGGTGGAGATCACCGAGCGCATGCTGATGGACGATGCCGACGCGGTGCGGGCCACGCTGGCGCAGCTGCACGCCATCGGCGTGCGCGTGGCGATCGACGACTTCGGCACCGGCTACTCGTCGCTCGGCGCCATCAACCAGTTGCCGATCGACCGCATCAAGATCGACCGCAGCTTCGTGCGCGGCTTGCCACAGCACACCGGCAATGCCGCCATCGCGCGCGCCATTGTCACGCTGGCCGCCAGCCTGGGCCGCGAGGTCATCGCCGAGGGCGTGGAGACCGCAGCGCAACGCGATTTCCTGACCGGCCTGGGTTGCCAGCAATTGCAGGGCCTGCTGTTCGGCGCCCCGACCGAGGGTGCGCCATTTCAGATGTGAGTGCGGTCAGCGCCGGAGAACGCCGCCTGGCCGTGGCGTTGCTGTTCATCGCACCGGCGCTGTGGAGCGTGAACTACCTCGTCGCACGCTGGGCGCCAGGAGTGATCGCGCCGCACCTGCTGGCGCTCGGCCGCTGGGCGCTGGCCGCGCTGCTGCTCGGCGCGTTCTGCTGGCGCGAGATCGTCGCCAAGCGCGAGCATGTCCGGCGCGAGGCCTGGCACTTCATCGTCCTCGGCGCCCTGGGCATGTGGGTCTGCGGCGCCTTCGTCTACATCGGTGGACGCAGCACGACGGCGGTCAACATCGGCCTCATCTACGCCGGCTCGCCGGTGCTGATTGCGCTGGCCTCGGCGTTGTGGCTGCATGAACGGTTCGGCTCGAGGCAGTGGCTGGGTGTCGCGCTGTCGGTCTCGGGTGTGCTGCACATCATCATCAAAGGCCAATGGCAGGCCCTGGCCGAGGTGCGCATCAACCCCGGCGATGCCTGGATCGCGGTGGCGATGGTCTGCTGGGCGGCCTACTCGCTGCTGTTGCGCGCCTGGCCCTCGGCCTTCGGCACGCTGGCCCGGCTGACGCTCATTGCCGGCGGCGGCGTGCTCGTGCTGGTTCCCTTCACCGTCATCGAAGCGGTCTGGTGGTGGCCGTCGACGCTGTCATGGCACAGCGCGGGCCTGGTGCTGGCCGCCGCGCTGCTGCCCGGCGCCGCCGCCTACGGTGCCTACTCGATCATGCAGCGCATCCTCGGTGCAGCACGCGTCGGCATGGTGCTCTACCTCGGGCCGCTGTATGCGGCGCTGGCCGGCTGGCTGGTGCTCGGCGAGCGCATCGAGCCCTTTCACTTCGTCGGCGCGGCGCTGGTGCTCGCAGGTATCGCCCTGACGACGCGGCGTTAGCGGCGCCGCCGCCGCAGGGCCATCGCGCCCAGCCCGGCCAACAGCAGCGCCACCGTCGACGGCTCGGGGATGGCCGGGCTGATCGCCACATCGCCATACGCTCCCAGGCGCGGGTAGTCGAAGACGTCGAACGCGGCGCCCAGCAGGTGGATCTGATGATTCGGAAGGCAGTGGTACGCCACACCGCAAAGGTGCACTTCGTCGTAGCTGATGCCGGTCGGCACACCATCCTCGAAACTGATCACCGCGTCGGTGTGTGGCGTGTGGAGCCAGACCGCGTTGTCCGGCGTTCCAGTGACCTCCGTATTGCCGAAGGCATACCCGAAGTCGCGTCCGGTGACGAGTCTGCCCGCCAGGTCGGTCGCCACCGCCATGAACGATCCGCTGTCGGGAATCGTCGTGTCGTCGACGGTGAAGTAACCGCTGCCGACCACGCCCCAGTACGAAAACTGCCGGGCTGGGATTCAAGCTGAACTGGTAGGTCGACAACTCGGCCACTGCCGGCGGGCTTGCGCTCAGCGCTGCCGATACACCCAGCGTGCAAAAGATGCGTGCGAGAAACCGCCTGGCCTGATGGAGTTGCATTTGATTCCCCCAGTGCAACACCTGCCGAAGACGCTACAGAGCCTGCGCCGAAGGCCTTCACGGCCGCAAAAAGCCGCGACGCCGCAACTGTGGCACGCTCGCGCAGTCCCGACCAGCGAAAGTTGCCATGCCCCGTTCCAAACGCCCCCAACGCCCGCAGCGGCGATTGGCCGAGCAAACGCTTGCCCTGTCGATGGCCGTACCGCAGGTGATTGCGCACCGCGTCGGCCGCATGGCCGCCTCGGGCCCCATGCCGAGTGCGCGCGACCGCAAGGAATTCAAGCTCATGGGCGCTGAAAAAACGGCCGCGTTCTACGAGTCCTGGGCAGCGATGGGACTGGCGGCGATGAAGGCGCAGCAGTCGATGGCAGCGACGATGCTGCGCTCGTTGACGACGATGCCGACGCTCGGCCGCCCGCTGCCCGGCCTGCCGTCATCGACAACGCTGGCCCATCACACGCTGAATGTTCTCAGCCAGGGGCTGGCGCCGCTGCAGCGCCGCGCCGTCGGCAACGCCAAGCGGCTGGGCAAGATCAGGCCGGCACGATAGAGAACGCGCGAAAGGGCTTCAGGCCAGCCACTGCCGCAATAGCGCAAACACCTCGGCGCTCGACAACAGGCCCAGGTGGCTGGTGTCGTGGACGACGGCCTGGCGCTCAGCGGCAAAACCCAGGCGCCGTGCCGGCTCGCGATGCTGGCCGAGCGCGCTGGCCACCGGCACCAGGCCATCACCGAGCAGGCTGGCCTTGAGGTTGCCGCCGGCCGGGCCCAGGCTGGCCGCCACGGCATAGCAGCGCATGCCGGAGGGCAAGGGCACGGCCGCGCGGCTGCCGGCGTCGCCGTTTTCGATGTTGCCGTGCCGCAGGTCGTTGATGCCGGCGCTGCGCACCTTGCCCAGGCGCGCCAGGGGCGCTGCATAAGGCGCGGCGCCGAGCAGCACGTCGACGCCGTGGCCCGCGCTTTCGAGCGGCGCGCCCAGATGCGGCGAGCCCAGGCAGACCAGGTCATCGACGCGCGCCGGCCAGCGCAGGCCGCCGCGCTGGATCAGCACGGCGTGGTGCAACGCGCTGCGCGCCACCAGGCCGCCCATGCTGTGGCCCACCATCGCCAGGCGCTCGATCGGCACCGGCCAGGAATCGAGCAGGCGCTCCATCTGCTGGGCCAGGATGCGGCCGTTGGTGGAGATCGACAGGCCGCTGTTGTAGTGCAGGTAGATCGGCGTGTAGCCGGCCTCGCGCGCCAACTCGGCGCCATGGTCGTGGCCGTCGCGCTGCCATTGCAGGTCATTCATGCACAGGCCGTGCAGCAGCACCAGCGGCCGCGGCCCGGCGTCGCGCAGGCGGTAGCGCAACGCAAAGCGTTCGAGCGGCAGCGCGCGGCCGTCGCAACGAAAGGTCATGTCGATGGCCAGCGGGTTGTCGGTGGCCGCCAGGTGGTCGCCGAGCACGCCGTTGAGCGCCGCCACCACCGCCTCGCGCTCGGCGCGCGGCAGGCTGCTCGTGCCGACCGCGCTGGACGCCGCCAGCGTCGGCCCCAGCCAGCCCAGCAGCGCCTCCACGCTGCCGCCGACAACGCGCGTGGCGCCGCGCACCGATTGGTAGACCAGCCCTGTGATGCCGTTCGTGCGCTCGTCGGGCACCACCGGCACGCCGGGCAAGGACGCAATGCGGGCGTGCATCGCTTCGACCAGGCAGGTCAGGCCCGACACTGCGTCGGTGGTCAATTGGGCGGCGCCGCGCAGGTCGGCGGCTTGCAGCAAAGGCTGGGTCATGCCCGAGTGTGCCAGCAACCCCACGGCGGGCGCTGGCGGCGGCGCACGGCATGATGGCGGCCATGACCTTGCCACCGCTTTCGGTCCTCGACCTCGCGCCCATCGTCGACGGCGGCACGGCCGCCCAGGCGCTGGCCCACAGCCTCGAGCTGGCGCAGCATGCCGAGGCCTGGGGCTACCGCCGCTACTGGGTGGCCGAGCACCACAACATGGACGGCGTGGCCAGCTCGGCCACCGCGGTGCTCGTCGGCCACATTGCCGGCGGCACGAAGACGATCCGCGTCGGCTCGGGCGGCGTCATGCTGCCCAACCATGCGCCGCTGGTCATTGCCGAACAGTTCGGCACGCTGGCCACGCTCTACCCGGGCCGCATCGATCTCGGCCTGGGTCGCGCGCCGGGCACCGACCGGCTGACGATGCGTGCGCTGCGCCGCCATCTGCACGCCAGCGACGAGGAAGAGGGCTTCCCGCGCGACGTGATCGAACTGCAGGCTTATCTCGGCGAGCCCGCGCCCGACCAGCCGGTGCGCGCGATCCCCGGCAGCGGCACGCAGGTGCCGATCTGGCTGCTCGGCTCGAGCCTGTACAGCGCGCAACTCGCCGCCCACCTCGGCCTGCCGTTCGCCTTCGCCTCTCACTTCGCGCCCGACCTGCTGCTGCAGGCGCTGCACGTCTACCGCGAGGGCTATCGGCCTTCAGCCGAATGGCCGCAAGCGCATGCCATGGTCGGCGTCAATGTCGTCTGCGCCGAGTCGGACGACGAGGCAGCGCTGCTGTTCACGTCGATCCAGCAGCGCTTTCTCGGCATGCAGCGCGGCCAGCGCGGCCCGCTGCCGCGGCCGATCGAGCCGGCGCAACTCGAAGCGCTGTGGACGCCGCAGGAAAAGGCCAACGTGCAGCGCATGCTCGCCGCCTCGGCGGTCGGCTCGGCGCAGCGCGTGCGCCAGCAACTCGAATCGATCGTGGCGCAGACCGCCGCCGACGAACTGATCGTCGCCGGGGCGGTGCATGATCATGCGGCGCGCATGCGGTCGTACCAGCTGCTGGCCGGCGAGCGCGGGTGACGAGGCCGCAAGCGGTCCGATCGAACATATGCGCCGACGCGTGTGCTCCGGCTGCTGCTTTTCACGGTTTGTTAGGGCGGTGATAGGCGGCAGTCGACACGGCAAGTGACTGTCATGAAAGGATTTTTTCGTGTGCAAGGGGATGGTGTTATGCAGCAGGGCGCCAGGTTATGCAGCAAAATTGTCGCCCGATAACAAGTTGGGCCTCGCATGCCCACGCATCACACTTCATCTGGCGCACTCATTGCTGGCGAGGCAAAGGTCGCAATGTCCAGTCCGCCCCATCAGTTTCTCGATCGCGCCAACGGGCTGTTTTCGGGGCTAGAAGCACTTGCACCTCTTGGCTCAACCAAGGCAGAAGCGGCGATCTTCCTTGCTTCGTGGTGCTTGGAACTTACCCTCAAGGCTTACCTTGAGTCGAAGGGACAGACGAAGGATGTGCTTCGCCCCATTCAGCACGATCTCGCCGCGCTTTGGACCTGCGCATCCAACCACGGGCTCGCAGTTCAAGCAACGCCGCCACGTTGGTGTGTCCTTCTCGGCGCGACGCACAAGAAGCCCTTTCATCAGCGTTACCCGACTGAAGCTGCAGCCTCGATCGCGCCCAATATCCAGCTGCTGGTCGTCGAGCTCGCTGCCCTTCGCAATCTTGCGGCTCAATCGCTCAAATGAGGTCGCATGCTCAACGAGCAAGGCCTAACCATTCGGTCAAGCGGACTTGCCTACGGCAAGCCGCTTACCTCAAACTACAAGGGCTTCCCCCTTTGTCAAGCAAATGAATTCCTCGAGCCGCGCAGCGGCTCGATTCACATCTGACTTGGGTTGTGCGAGCTACAGCAACACCGCGCTCATGCGCATCGCGTCGAGTCGTTCGAGCCAGGTGCGGACGGACAAACTACAACCGGTCATTGATGCAGCGTTGCTCGTTGCCGAGCGTGTGCTGCGGACCCTGATGAAAGACGCGCGCGGGGGCCTCATTCGTTAGCCGAGGACGTATGGACAACCGCCTCCTCGAGTTAAACAGGCACACCCCGCGCAGGTCCAACCTTTGCTCATCAACGCTGGTGGCGCATCACGCGGTGGAAGTCTTCGACGTCAAGGACCCGACGTCGTTCGGGCTCCCTTCCCGGGACCGGGAAGGGCGGGGGGATGGGTCGAGCGTGGGTCTGGCTTCATGACGCTCACGCCGGCAGCTTGAACTGCTCGCCGCGCGAGAGCATCGCCCAGGCCATGCGCGCATTCTTGGCCGCGATGGCAACGACGGCCTTCCAGTAGCCGCGCCGCTGCTCCAGCGCCATCGCCCAGCGGCTCAACGAGTCGGTCTTGTTCTTGGCCGCCGCCAGCACCGCCCGGGCGCCCAGGATCAGCATCGTGCGCAGGTACGCATCGCCGGCCTTGGTGATGCGCCCCAGTCGCGTCTTGCCGCCCGAGCTGTACTGCCCCGGCGTCAAGCCCAGCCAGGCCGCGAACTGGCGGCCGCACCGGAACTCGTGGCCGTTGCCGATCATCGCCAGGATTGCCGTGGCCGTCGTCGGGCCAACGCCCGACAAGCGCATCAAGGCCTTGGCCCGCTCGTCCTGGCGCGCGATCGTCTGGATGTGCGCGTCGTACTGCGCGATGCGCTCATCGAGCCGGTGCAGCTCGCTCAAGAGATCGCCGACGACGGTGTTGGCCCAGCCGGGCAGATCCTCCAAACACGCACCGGCCTCGCGCCGCACCGTGGCGGCCTTCAAGGGCAGCACGATGCCCAGCTCGCTGAGCAGGCCACGCAGCCGGTTGATCGTGGCAGTGCGCGCTTCGACAAAACCTTGGCGGGCGCGGTGCACCATCAACCGGGCCTGCTGGTCGATGGTCTTCACCGGCACGAAGCGCATCGCAGGCCGTTGCACCGCTTCGCAGATCGCGGCCGCATCGGCCGCGTCGTTCTTGCCGCGTGCGCCGCTCATGCGGTACGGGGCGACGAACTTGGGCGCGATCAGGCGCACGCTGTGGCCGTGCGAGGCGAACAGCCGGGCCCAGTGATGGCCGCCCGAGCAGGCCTCCATGGCCACGGTACATGGCGGCAAGGACGCGATCAGCTCGTGCAGCCTGGCGCGCGGCACGGCAGGCCGCACCAGTGCGGGCTTGCCGTGTTCATCAACGCCGTGGACCGCGAAGACGTTCTTGGCCAGATCGATGCCGACGTGGACAATGCTCATGGACTTCCCCTTGTCGAGTGAGTTGATGAGAGAACTACTGCACTTCCCATCGTGGCACTCGTTGCCGCTCGCCGCTTCGCGGATAGCTCGGGACGGGGAAGTCCCTTTCATTCGTTAGGCGGCACACGCGCATGTTCACCTCAGTTGCTCTTCTGTTCGTAGGATCGATCGCTCACGTTGCCTATATTGGTGCGCAAGGAACGGTCCAAACCTTCAGCGTTGAGAACTCGCAAGCTGGCTTGCATGAACTAACGGCCAAACTTCAACCCGTAATTCAAGGCGCCCGCAACATGCCCGTGGTGTGCATGGGTGCAGCCGAGGGCAGTTCGCTTCACGGACCGGTGTTCGAGCAGCTGGTGTTGGAGCAGAGCGTCAGGCGCTTCATGTATGCCCAACCGAAGTACGTGCTGGAAGCAAAGGCGGCCTCGCTGTCGACGGAAGATCCAGCAACCCTGCTCAAGGTATGTTCGGCGCTGTTTCCGCCGGCGAAGACGTAATGCGCAATGCCTGCAGTGCCGCCTAACCACTCCATCGATCGGACGTCCAAAAGCTTGCTTCGCAAGCTTTCGGCCGCCGCTCATGTCGAACTACAAGGGCTTCCCCCTTTGTCAAGCGAATGAATTCCTTGAGCCGCGCAGCGGCTCGATTCACATCTGACTTGGGTTGTGCGAGCTACAGCAACACCGCGCTCATGCGCATCGCGTCGAGTCGTTCGAGCCAGGTGCGGACGGACAAACTACAACCGGTCATCGATGCAGCGTTGCTCGTTGCCGAGCGTGTGCTGCGGACCCTGATGAAAGACGCGCGCGGGGGCCTCATTCGTTAGCCGAGGACGTATGGACAACCGCCTCCTCGAGTTAAACAGGCACACCCCGCGCAGGTCCAACCTTTGCTCATCAACGCAGTCGCATCACGCGGTGGAAGTCTTCGACGTCAAGGACCCGACGTCGTTGGGGCCCCCTTCCCGGGACCGGGAAGGGCGGGGGGATGGGTCGAACGTGCGTCTGGCTTCATGACGCTCACGCCGGCAGCTTGAACTGCTCGCCGCGCGCGAGCATGGCCCAGCACATGCGCGCGTTCTTGGCCGCGATGGCAACGACGGCCTTCCAGTAGCCGCGCCGCTGCTCCAGCGCCGTCGCCCAGCGGCTCAACGAGTCGGTCTTGTTCTTGGCCGCCGCGAGCACCGCCCGCGCGCCCAGGATCAACATCGTGCGCAGGTACGCATCGCCGGCCTTGGTGATGCGCCCCAATCGCGTCTTGCCGCCCGAGCTGTACTGCCCCGGCGTCAAGCCCAGCCAGGCCGCGAACTGGCGGCCGCACCGGAACTCGTGGCCGTTGCCGATCATCGCCAGGATTGCCGTGGCCGTCGTCGGGCCAACGCCCGACAAGCGCATCAAGGCCTTGGCCCGCTCGTCCTGGCGCGCGATCGTCTGGATGTGCGCGTCGTACTGCGCGATGCGCTCATCGAGCCGGTGCAGCTCGCTCAAGAGATCGCCGACGACGGTGTTGGCCCAGCCGGGCAGATCCTCCAAACACGCACCGGCCTCGCGCCGCACCGTGGCGGCCTTCAAGGGCAGCACGATGCCCAGCTCGCTGAGCAGGCCACGCAGCCGGTTGATCGTGGCAGTGCGCGCTTCGACAAAACCTTGGCGGGCGCGGTGCACCATCAACCGGGCCTGCTGGTCGATGGTCTTCACCGGCACGAAGCGCATCGCAGGCCGTTGCACCGCTTCGCAGATCGCGGCCGCATCGGCCGCGTCGTTCTTGCCGCGTGCGCCGCTCATGCGGTACGGGGAGACGAACTTGGGCGCGATCAGGCGCACGCTGTGGCCGTGCGAGGCGAACAGCCGGGCCCAGTGATGGCCGCCCGAGCAGGCCTCCATGGCCACGGTACAGGGCGGCAAGGACGCGATCAACTCGTGCAGCTTGGCGCGTGGCACGGCAGGCCGCACCAGTGCGGGCTTGCCGTGTTCATCAACGCCGTGGACCGCGAAGACGTTCTTGGCGAGATCGATGCCGACGTGGACAATGCTCATGGACTTCCCCTTGTCGAGTGAGTTGATGAGAGAACTACTGCACTTCCCATCGTGGCACTCGTTGCCGCTCGCCGCTTCGCGGCTAGCTCGGGACGGGGAAGTCCCTTTCATTCGTTAGGCGTCGGAACCGACAAACATGCGCCACGGTCTTGCCAGAGCAGGTGTTGTGAGTGTTGCCGTGGTGCTCGCAATTACTCTCGCTCTTCTCTCGGTGCTTGTTGAGCAAACTGGGCCAGAGCTTGTGCAGCAAGGCAACCTGTGTGGTCCTTCTAGAAGTGAGCCCTGCTACAAGCCCGTGTTGAAGGGAGGCTTCCCTTTCCCGTTCCTCTTCGACGCACAAGGGGTGTCGCGAGAAGGGCAACTAGCGTTCTTTGAGGACAATCTGAACGCGGGCGCGCTGCTTCTTGACATATCGGCTAACTTCGCTGCAATCGTGCTCTGCGTTGTCACCGTCTCTCGTTCTCGGTCAATCAGTACACATGCTTCGACTCGCACCGACGCCTAACCACTTCATCGAGCGGACGGTTTCTGGCGCGCGTTGCGCGCCTCCAACCGCCGCTCATGGCGGACTACAAGGGCTTCCCCCTTTGTCAAGCGAATGAACTCCTCGAGCCGCGCAGCGGCTCGATTCACTTCTGACTTTTCTTGTCGTCTATCTACAGCAACACCGCGCTCATGCGCATCGCGTCGAGTCGTTCTGACCTGCCCCCCGTAGGGCGTACCAATCGAAGGTTAGTAGAGTCCGTTTTCCGAAGAAGGAACGGACATGAAGAAGAGCAGATTCAGCGACGAGCAGATCGTCGGGTTCCTGAGGCAGGCCGAGGCCGGCATGGCGGTCAAGGAGCTGCTGGCCAGGATGGTTCGGGACCTGGTCGCCTTGGGAAAGAATCGCTTGTTCCTGGGCTGCTCGCCGGACCCGAACAGCAGGTCTTACGGTTTCTATCGGCACCTCGGCTGGCAATCCACCGGGCAGTTCGACAGGCATGGCGATGAGCTTCTCGAGCTTCGTGTTCCACAGCCCAAGGAGCGTACAGCGTGAGCCTTCCACCCATTCCAGGCGTCGTTCTGCTGAATGCACGTCCCAACGTTGTCGCCGAGGAGTACTTCGTCGCGCCGGACAAGCTGGTCTCGGGCAACCCCCGGCAGACCTTCTGGCTTGAATACCAGGAGCCGTCGAATCAATTCTCCGTGGGTGTCTGGTCGAGCGAGGTCGGCGAATGGCGCATCCACTACACCGAGCACGAGTACTGTCGCATCCTCGAAGGCCGCAGCGTCATCACCGATGCGGCGGGCCAGTCGGTCACGGTCGGCGCCGGCAGCGAGTTCACCATCGCCGCCGGGTTCTCGGGCACATGGCGGGTCGTTGAACCGACGCGCAAGCGCTTTGTCATCTACGAGCGCGCTGCGTCGTCGGCCGGCCAGATCGGGCCGCAATACCTTTGTCACACGGTCGGAAACGGATCGGCCTAGACTGGCTGCGGAGCGACGCTGCTCCTCCTCTCACTCGAGCGAAAAGGAATCCGCGATGAACACGATGGAGATTGCAAGCAAGTTGGTTGATCTGTGCCGCAAGGGCAAGAACGATGACGCCGTCAAGACGCTGTATTCCGACAACGCCGTCAGCGTCGAGGCGTTTGCGCCGCCGGGCGGCCAGCAGGAAGTCAAGGGCATTCAGGGCATCCTCGGCAAGGGCGCGTGGTGGCGGGACAATCACGAAGTCCACGAAGGAACCATCACCGGGCCGTGGCCGCACGGCAACCGGTTTGTCGTCGGCTTCCAGTACGACGTCACCCACAAGCCCTCCGGAAAACGCATGAAGATGGACGAGGTGGGCCTGTACACGATCGACAACGGCAAGATCGTCCGCGAGGAGTTTTTCTACGCCGGCATGTAGGGCGCCTCGCCAGCGCAGCGCGTCCACTGCCGTCAGTAGCGCCCGCAACAACAAGGCAAGCGCCCGATGACCTACACCGGTGCTTGCCTGTGCGCTGGTGTGCGCTTTCGCATCGAGGGCGAGCTCGCACCGATCCAGGTCTGTCACTGCAGCCAATGCCGCAAGGCGCAGGGCGGCCCGTTGGCAACTGTCATTCCGGTGCGGGCCGACGCGTTTGTATTGCTCGCCGGCGCCGAGGCGCTCACGTCCTATGAATCGTCGCCGGGCAAACACCGGCTGTTCTGCCGCCACTGCGGCTCGCCGGTCTACAGCCGTCGCGACGCGCTGCCTGATGTGGTTCGTGTTCGCGCGGGGCTCATCAACGAGCCGATCCCTGTCGCACTGGCCTGGCATGCCCATACCGCCTCGAAGTGCAACTGGTGGCCGATCGACGACGATCTGCCGCAGTACCCGCACGGCCGGCCTGCGGGCTGATTGGCCGCCGCCTACCTCCCACCACGGGTCAGGGCTTCGCCTTCTTCGGCCGCACCCAGCCCTCGATCGTGACCTGTTTCGCACGCGCCACGGTGAGCTTGTCTGCGGGCGCCTCCCGGTTGATCGTCGAG
Source organism: uncultured beta proteobacterium (assembly GCA_963706685.1). GTDB lineage: Bacteria > Pseudomonadota > Gammaproteobacteria > Burkholderiales > Burkholderiaceae_C > CADEEN01. The sequence goes on along the minus strand of CAVPMY010000004.1, from coordinate 77,450 downwards.
CCGCCGCCGATCGTCGCGCCGTCGCCGAGCGTCACCGGCGCGACGAGCACGCAGTTGCTGCCGACATGCACGTCGTTGCCGATCACGGTGCGGTGCTTGTTGGCGCCGTCGTAGTTGGCGGTGATGCTGCCGGCACCGAAGTTGACGCGCTCGCCGACGGTCGAGTCCCCCAGGTAGGCGAGGTGGTTGGCCTTGGCGCCCCGGGCCAGCGTGCTGTTCTTGACCTCGACGAAGTTGCCGATGTGGACCTCGGGGCCGAGCGCGGCGCCGGGGCGCAGGCGTGCGTAGGGGCCGACCAGCGCGCCGGCGCCGATGGTGGCGCCTTCGATGTGCGTGAACGGATGGATGACCGCGCCGGCCTCGATGCGCGCATCGCGGATCACGCAGTGCGCGCCGATGCTCACGTTGTCGGCCAGCGCCACGTCGCCTTCGAAGACGCAGCCGACGTCGATGCTCACGTCTTGCCCGCAGCGCAGCGTGCCGCGCAGGTCGAAGCGTGCCGGGTCGGCCAGGCGCACGCCGAAGCCTTCCATCAGCGCGTCGGCCTGGCGGCGCTGGAAGCGGCGCTCCAGCTCGGCGAGCTGCGTCGGGCTGTTGACGCCGAGCACTTCGGTTTCGTTTCTGGCTTGTGTGGCTACCACCGGCAGGCCCTCGGCCACGGCCAGGGCGACGATATCGGTGAGGTAGTACTCCTGCTGCGCGTTGTGGTTGTTCAACGCCATGACCGCGCGCTTGAGCCACGCCGTGGGCGCCGCCAGCATGCCGGTGTAGACCTCGCGGACGGCGCGCTGCGATTCGCTGGCGTCCTTGTGTTCGACGATTGCACGCACCTCTTGCTTGTCGTTGCGCACGATGCGGCCGTAGCCGGTGGCGTCGGCCAACTCGATCGTCAGCAGCGCCAGTTGGGTGCCGCCGCAGGCCGCGACCAGCGCGCGCGCGGTGGCCGCTTCGATCAGCGGCACGTCGCCGTTCAAGATCAGCGTCGTGCCCGCATCGGGCACATCACTCAAATGGGGCACCGCCTGCTGCACCGCGTGACCCGTGCCCAGTTGCGGCTCCTGGCGCACGCAGCGCACGCCGTCCATGCCGGCCGTGACGGCCTCGACCCGGGCGGCCTCATGCCCGGTGATGACGACGGTGCGCAAAGCCCCAAGGCCCGCCGTCGTCGCCAGAACATGTTGCAATAGGCTGCGACCGGCCAGTAGGTGCAAGACCTTGGGCAGGGCCGATTTCATGCGCGTGCCCTTGCCGGCGGCCATGACAACGATCGAAAGGGCGGCAGCGTTGAGGTTGGCGTCCATGAAGTTGGGAAGCGTCATGCAGTTGAAGTTGCGCTGGATTATCGGCCTCGCCTTGGCGCTGCTGCTCGCTGGTTGCAGCGTGCTGCGCATTGGCTACAGCCAGGCGCCGAGCTTCGCCTACTGGTGGATCGACGGCTACGTGGACCTGAACGGCGAACAGACGCTGAAGCTGCGCGAGGCCATCGACCGCTGGTTCGAGTGGCACCGCCGAGTCGAGATGCCGCGCTATGCGGCGCTGCTGGCGCGCGCGCAGCGCGAGGTCACGGAGCCGACGCTGACGGCCGCGCAGTTGTGTTACTGGCGCGACGAGGCCCAGCGCCGGCTCGACGCGGCACTCGACGAGGCCGCCCCCGCGCTGGGCACGCTGGTGGCGTCGTTGTCGGTCGAGCAATTGCGCCACATGGAGCGCAAGCTCGACAAGGACGGCGAAGAGCTGAAGCGCGACTTTGCGCAGACCGACAAGGCCGAACGTGCCAAAACGTCATTCAAGCGCACGCTCGAACGCTACGAAAACCTTTACGGCACGCTCGACGATGCGCAGCGCGGCAAGCTCAGGCAGTTGCTCGCTGCATCGCCGTTCGACGCCGACCGCTGGCTCGCCGAGCGCGAGCGCCGCAACCGCGATCTGCTGGCCACGCTGATGGCGGTATCCACCGGCAGCAAGGGCGCCGAGGCTGCCCAGGCCGAAGGCCGGGCCGCCGTGCGCATGCTGGCCGAACAGGCGCTGCGCTCGCCGCGCCCGGAGTACCGGGCCTACCAGGCGCGGCTGGCACAGGAGAACTGCGCTCTGGCCGCGGCCATGCACAACGCCACCACAGCCGCACAGCGCGAGCATGCGCGCGACAAGTTGAAAGGCTGGGAAGAGGATGTGCGCTTGATCGCTGCGCTGGCGAATGGCGCCGGCAACGGATCTGGCAACGGCGGCGAAAACCGTTTGCCGTGATCCGCTAGGGCGCCAGCGAGACACTGACCTGCCGCGGGTTGGGCGCATCCTTGGCCGGAAAGCCCTGCAATGCGGCTTCGAACATCGCGCCGAGCAATGTCGCATCACCGGCCGCGCCGCCTTCGGTCTGGGCATGCGCTTCGAACAGCGGCGTGTTGCTCGCCCGGTCGCGCAGCAGCAAGGCCACGTGGCGCTCGTAGCGGGTGGTCCAGTCAGCGCGCAGGCCGGCATAGCCGCCGTAGTACGCCGAGCGCGGCCCGCGCCAGTACGGTGAGCGCCAGTAGCTGCCGCCCCAGCGCCACCACAACGGGTCGTCCCAGGGCGAAACCTCGGTGCGGCTGATGCGCGCGCCTATCTGCACGATCAGGTCGGCCTGGGCGGCCTCGGGCGCGGCCGTGAAGCCGGCCTTGTCCAGCGCCTTGGCCGCCGCCGCTTCCAGATCGGCCTGCCGTGTGGCGTTGGCCTTCTGCGAGGGCAGGCGCTCGAACGCGTAGCGCCCCGGCTGGCGAGCGGCCGGCCACTCGCTGAAGGTGGTGACCTCGCTGGTCACGGTGTTCATCGCCGCGCAGCCGCCGAGCACGGCCGCGGCGATGATCGTCGCCAGAGTCCGAACGAGATTCATGGTGCAGTCTCTCCACGGGGCATGAGCATCACGCCCCGGCCGTGGGACGTGCTGCCGCAGTCATCGTCGTCATCGAAGGCCTTGTCGCCCGAAGGATCGGCAACGCCTGTGGCTTGGAGCGTCGCAAACGGGTGCAGGTTCCGGTCGAGCAGGTGCGATGGCACCAGATGGCCCATGGCGCGCAGCAGGTTGTCGCTGCGGCCGGGCTGCTTGATCTCCCATTCGCGCAGCATGGCCTTGATCTGCGCGCGCTGCAGACCCTCCTGGCTGCCGCACAGCGTGCACGGAATGATCGGGTAGTCGCGCACGCTGGCCCAGCGCTCGAGGTCGGTCTCGGCGACGTAGGCCAGCGGGCGGATGACGACGTTCTTGCCATCGTCGCTGACCAGCTTGGGCGGCATGCCCTTCATGCGCCCGCCGAAGAACATGTTCATCAACAGCGTGACGACGATGTCGTCGCGGTGGTGGCCGAGCGCGATCTTGGTGGCGCCGAGTTCGCCGGCCACGCGGTAGAGGATGCCGCGGCGCAGGCGCGAGCACAGGCTGCACATCGTCGCGCCTTCGGGAATCAGCCGCTTGACGATCGAATAGGTGTCCTGGTTCTCGATGCGAAACGGCACGCCCAGCCGGCTCAGGTAATCGGGCAGCACCTGCGCGGGAAAGCCCGGCTGCTTCTGGTCGAGGTTGACGGCCACCAGCTCGAAGCGGATCGGCGCGCGCTGCTGCAAGCCCATCAGGATGTCGAGCAGGGCGTAGCTGTCCTTGCCGCCCGAGACGCAGACCATGACCTTGTCGCCGTCTTCGATCATGTTGAAGTCGGTGATGGCCTGGCCGACCTGGCGGTGCAGGCGCTTGCTCAGCTTGTTGGCCTCGAAGGCGGCCTTGCGTTCGGCCTGGATCACCGCAGCGCGGTCGGTCATGTCGTTCATGGCTTGCCTTCTTTGAGGCCGAAGACCTCGACGCCCACAGCGTCGCAATCCGGGTAGACGTCGGGCTTTTCGGTCGACACGCGCGCCGCACGCACCTGCGGATGGGCCAGCATCAGCTTCAACACATCGTCGACCAGCGTCTCCTGCAGATGGATATGTCCCTGGCTGACGCGTTCGCTGATGCTGCGGCGGATGAAGTCGTAGTCGAGCACCTCATCGAGCTTGTCGGCCTGCGGCGTCGACAGCGCCAGCGGCACGAACAGGTCGACGTTGATCAGCACACGCTGCTCGCCGCGCTTCTCGACCTCGTGCACGCCGATGTTGATCCAGACCTCGTAGTCGCGCAGGAACAGACGGCGGCAGCCCATCAGGGCGGGGTGGACGAGCAGCGAATGCATGGCAGCCTATGGGTGGGTGAGGAACGCGACGTCGCGCGGCTGCGCCATCAGGTGCTGGCCGCCATCGACGAGGATCGTCGTACCGGTGATCGCGCGCGACTGAATTGCAAAGCGCACCGTCCGCGCGATGTCTTCCGGTGTCGACGAGCGGCCCAGCGGCGTCATGCGGTGCGCTTGCGCAAAGGCCGCGTCGTCCATCGTCGAGCCCGAGGCCAGCGTCACCCCCGGCGCCACGCCGACCACGCGCACCCGAGGCGCCAGTGCCTGCGCGAGCAGCGTCGTCGCCGCTTCGAGCGCTGCCTTGGACAGCGTGTACGACAGGTAGTCGGGGTTCGGGTTCCACAGCTTCTGGTCCGACAGGTTGACCACGCAGCCGCTCATGCCGTCGGCTCCGCTGCAACCCTTCAGGTGCGTCGCCAGGGCCTGCGCCAGCAGCACCGCCGGCGCGGTGTTGGCGCGCCAATGCGCGTCCATGGCCGCATGGGAAAACGTCTCGGCGTTGTCGTACTCGAAATGCGAGGCGTTGTTGACCACCGCGTCGATGCGTTGCATCGCCTTGGCCACCGCCGGCACGAGGGCGCGGCAGGCCGCCTCATCGGCGAGGTCGGCTGCGAAGCAATCGGCACGCGCACCCAGCGCACGCGCCTCGGCGGCCGTGGCCTCGGCCTCGCGCTGCGAGCCGCGGTAATGCAGCGCGATGTCGAAACCATGGGCCGCGAGTTCGAGCGCAATGGCGCGGCCCAACCGGCGCGCAGCGCCGGTGACCAGGACAACCGGGCGTGAAGGTGAAGTGTCCATTCCTACAATCGGCCGATGACAGCCAACGGGTCAGCGGCGCAGGCAACGCATCGATTATCGGCGCTGATCCGTCGCCAGATCGCGGCGGCCGGCGGCTGGCTGCCGTTTGACCGCTTCATGGCCGCGGCCCTGTATGCGCCCGGCCTGGGCTATTACGCGCGCGGCGCCGAGGTCTTTGGGCCTCGCGGCGATTTCACGACCGCGCCTGAGATGAGCGCACTGTTCGGCGCTGCTGTGGCGACGCAGGTGAAACAGGCCCTGGACGCCACCGCGACCGACGAAGTCTGGGAGTTCGGCGCCGGCAGCGGCGCGCTGGCCGCGCAACTGCTCGGCGCGCTGGGGCAGGGCGTGCGCCGCTACACCATCGTCGACCTCTCGGGCTCGCTGCGCGCGCGGCAACAGCTGCGGCTGGCGCCGTTCGCCGAGCGCGTGCAATGGATCGATGCCCTGCCCGATGTCCTGCGCGGCGTCGTCATCGGCAATGAAGTGCTCGACGCCATGCCGGTGCAGTTGCTGCACTTCGACGGCGAGCGGTGGTTCGAGCGCGGGGTGGCCGAGGACGGCGCTGCGTTCGTGTTCGTCGACCGTGAAACGCCGTTGCGCCCGCCGGTGGACACGCCCTTCGTGCCCGGCGCCACCGTCGAGATCCATCCGCAGGCCGAAGCCTTCATGCGCACGCTGGCCGAACGCCTGCAGCGCGGCGCGGCATTCTTCATCGACTACGGATTTCCCGACGCCGAGTACTACCTGGCCGAGCGCCGCGACGGCACGCTGATGTGCCACCGCGCGCAACGCAGCGACACCGACCCGCTGGCCGACATCGGCGACAAGGACATCACCGCCCATGTCAACTTCAGCGCCGTCGCGCTCGCGGCCCAGGACGCCGGCTTTCACGTCCTCGGCTACACCTCGCAGGCGCACTTCCTGATCAACTGCGGCCTGCTGCCGTTGGCCGATGCGGCGCGCCAACGTGGCGACTGGCCGGCCGTCGCGGCGGCGCAGAAGCTGTTGGCCGAACACGAGATGGGCGAGCTGTTCAAGGTGCTCGGTTTGTGCAAAGGCGCTGCGCCGTTCGACGCCATCGGCTTTGCCGAAGGCGATCGCTCGCACCGGCTCTGACGTCCCTCATGCGCTGGCTGCTCGTCTTCATCCTGGCGTTCGTGCTCTTCAATGCGCTGGCCGGTTGGTTGAAGCGCATCGGCCTCGGTCGCCTGCCCGGCGACTTCAGCTTTCGCTGGCGCGGGCGCGAGGTCTTCGTGCCGTTGGCGAGCAGCGTCGTGTTGAGTTTGTTGGCGGCGGGGATCGGGTTGCTGATCTGAGCCGGTCACAGCGCGGCCAGCCGGGCCCGCCGCACCGCCTCGCCGATGGCCGGCCCCTGCGCGCCTTGCGCTACCGCTTGCGCCGCTGCCGCCGTGGCATCGACGGCGAGCACAGCGCGCAACGCGTTGTGCAAGCGTGTGCGCTGCGGGTACGGCTCATGGTCGCGACCGAGGCGGCCGCGGGCATCGCACTCGCAAGCCGACAACGCCTGCTCGAAGCGCTCGGGCCGGCGCAGCGCGTCGCAGCGTTCGAGCAGGCGCAGCGTGGCCGCGCCGTCGAGCGTGTCGCTGCGGTGGATGTTGCCGTGCTCGCGGGCGACGATCTCGCCGAGTTCGCGGCACTCGGCCGGCACACGCAGCCGCTCGGCCAGCGCGTTGGCCAGTTGGACGCTGCGCGCTTCGTGGGCGATGTGGCGCGGCCAGTCATCGCGCGGCGTCGTGCCTTTGCCGAGATCGTGCACCAGGCAGGCGTAGCGCACCGGCAGCGGTGCGTCCGTCCTGGCGCTCACATCGAGCACCATCATCAGGTGCACGCCGCTGTCGATCTCCGGGTGGTGCTCAACGGGCTGCGGCACGCCCCACAGGCGATCCACTTCGGGCAGCAGGCGGGCCAGCGCGCCGCAGTCGCGCAGCACGGCAAACATCCGGCTCGGCTGGGCTTCGATCAGCCCGCGCGACAGTTCCTGCCAGACGCGCTCGGGCACCAGGGCATCGGCTTCGCCGGCCTCGCACCATGGCGCGGCACAACGTCATCGTCTCATCGGCCACGCTGAAGCGCGGCCAGCGCGCGGCGAAGCGCGCCAGGCGCAGGATGCGCACCGGGTCTTCGGCAAAGGCGTCGGACACATGGCGCAAGATGCCGGCGCGCAGGTCGGCCGCGCCGCCGAAGGGGTCGATCAGCGTGCCGTCATCGTCCTGCGCGATGGCATTGATGGTGAGGTCGCGCCGCCGCAGATCGTCGTCGAGCGTCACCGACGGATCGGCATGGACGACGAAGCCGCGGTAGCCCGGCGCCGACTTGCGCTCGGTGCGCGCCAGCGCGTACTCCTCGCGCGTCTGCGGGTGCAGGAAGACCGGAAAGTCCTTGCCGACCGGCGTGTAGCCCCGCGCAAGCAATTGCTCCGGCGTCGCGCCGACGACGACCCAGTCGCGGTCACCGTGCGGCACGCCGAGCAGGCGGTCGCGGACAGCGCCGCCGACTTGGTAGGTTTTCATGCTGGCGGCGCTGCTAACGCCGCGCCACAGTCCGCAGCGTATCGAGTTTCGTGCGCCCGTCCGTGTGTCCGAGGTAGCCCGGCGCAATGGTTGCCAACGCCGTCGGCGTGATGCCGAGCGAGTCGAGGCCGGGCAGCTTGCCGCTGGCGACATTGGGCACTGTCGTCGAATCGAGGTTGTCGCGCGACATCAGCGGCTCGCCGGGCAACAGTTCCATGGCCAGCGCTTGCAACTTGCCCAGCGCCATCGGCAATGGCAGCAGCGGCCGCGGATGGCCTGACCAGCGGCCGGCAGCGCGCACGATGTCGGCCAGCGTCATGACCTCGGGGCCGGCGCATTCGATGGTCTGGCCGATGGTCTCGGGCCATTGCAGGCAGCGCAGGATCGCCTCGGCGACGTCGTCGACCCACACCGGCTGGAACTGTGCGTCGGCCGCGGCCAGCGGCATCAGCGGAAAGATCGCTTGCAGTTTCGCGAACAGGTTGAGGAACTTGTCTTCGGCGCCGAACATCACCGACGGGCGCAGCAGCGTCACGTCGAGGCCGGACGCCTTCCACGCCGCTTCGCCCGCGGCCTTGCTGCGCAGGTAGTTCGACGGTTCGCTGCCCTCGACGCCCCCATTGGCGACACCGAGGGCGCTGACATGCACGACGCGCTTCAGCCCGACAGCATGACAGGCCCGCGCGATGCGCTGCGGCAGCGCCGCATGCACCTGCTCGAACTCGCGCACGCTGCCATGCAGGATGGCAATCAGGTTGACGAGGGCATCGCAATCGCCGAGTGCCCGCATCAAGGCCTTGTCGTCCTGCACATCGAACACGCGCACCTCGACCGTCGGCAGGAAGCGCACGCGGTTGCCGTGCGCGGCGCGCCGTGTCGGCACGACGACATTGATGCTGCCGCCGCCGTCGCCGGCGCGCACCAGGCGCTCACACAGCGCCCGGCCGAGAAAGCCGGTGCCGCCGAGCACGGCGACGCGGCGCGGCAACGCACCCGGGCTCACCATGCTCATGGCAGTTCCTTGTCCATCGGCGCTGCTGCCAGATCGCGCGGGCCGATCGGCGAGCCCAGGCGCGCCCGCAGCGACGGCAACAACAGTGGCGGCGGTGGCGGCGGCAAGGGCGCGTCCACCACAGCGGTGGCGTCTGATGCGGCCGACGCCGCGGCCTGCGTTGCCGCCGCCGAAGCTGCCGGCTCGGGCGGCTCGGGCGGCTCGGACGGCAAGCGCGGTGGCGCCGGCAACGCCGCCGGCGATTGCGTCTTGCCGGCGAGCAGCGAGGCGTAGACCGTGGCGTTGGAGAGCACCTTCTTGACGTAGTCGCGAGTCTCGGAAAACGGAATATTCTCGGCCCAGATCGCGGGCTCGAGCGTCGCGCCTTCGCGCCAGCGCCGCGGCCGGTTCGGGCCGGCGTTGTAGGCGGCGGCAGCCATGGCCTGCGAGCCGTCGAAGTCGTCGAGCACGAGCTTGAGGTACGAGGTGCCGAGCTTGAGGTTGACCTCGCGGTCGGTGATCTGCTCCTTCGTGAACGGCAGGCCGATCTTCTTGGCCGTCCAGCGTGCGGTGGCCGGCATGATCTGCATCAGCCCCGAAGCGCCGACGCCCGAACGGGCGTCGGTGATGAAGCGCGACTCCTGGCGGATCAGGCCATAGACATATGCCGGGTCGAGGCCGATGCTGCGCGCCTGCGCCACCACCTCGTCGCGATAAGGCATCGGGAAGCGCTGTGCGAGGTCGATCTCGTTGCGCGTGCGATCGCTGGTGTTGATGCAGCGGTCCCAGATTTCCTTCTCGCAGGCCAGATCGGCCGCGGCCAGCAGGCGGCGATCGGTCATGCCGCGCAGGCTGAAGTTCCACTCGCGAACCCCCTCGCTGCGCAGGCCGAGTTCGATCAGCCGCGCCGCGCGTGCCAGGCCCGCATGCTCGCGCGCCATCGCCCGTTCGTCGGTCGACAGCGGCAGCGGCAGCGGCGGTACCGCAAACGGCTGGCCCAGATCTTCGGCGGCGAGCTTGCCGTAGAAATGCAGCTCACTGCTCAGCTGGCGCAGCGAGTCCAGGGCCTGCGTGCGCAACTTGTCGCCGGCCGCACCGGGGGCAGCCAACTCGCGCTGCGCCTGGGCGTTCCAGTAGCGCCAGGTCGAGTCGCGTTGTTCGTCGGCGCTCATGGGGTCGATGGCACGCTGCAAGGCCATCCAGCGCGCGGCGCCGTTGAGATTGCGCAGCGCGGCGCGCGCCGACCAGGCCAGGGTCTCGTCGCTCCAGGCTGGCGGGTTCTTGCTCGCGCGATCGGCTTCGGCCCATGCGGTGCCGTAGTAGTCGATCGCCGTGGGCAACAGTTTTTGCGCCGCGCCGCGGCCGGCTTGAGACCAGGCCCATGCCGACAGGTCGCGCGGCAGGCGCTTTTGCCACTTCTCGCTCAGCTGGGCGGCGGCGACATCCGGCTCATTGGCCGCCATGCGGATCAGCGCCAGCGTGGCGATTTCGGACTGCGTGCGGTTGGCGGTGGTGGCACCGGCATTGAGGTAGAGCGCGGGCTTGTCGAGCGCGCGGGCGACTTGGGCTTGCAGCGTCGGCGCGAGAAGCGCTGCCACGGCGCGCACGAGACGCTGTCGATTGACTTCGGCGGCCAGGCGAGCGCGTTGCCACAACTCGTCGCTGGTGAAGATCTTGGCTTCGTAGAGGGTCGTGGCCAGCAGGATGCAGCCGTCGTCGAGGTCGCGCTGCACGGCCCAGGCCTCGAAGGCACGGGCCTTGAACGCCGCAACCGCGGCCTTGCCCGAGGCCGGCGCGCTCAGGTGCTCCACCAGCAAGGCGTAGCAGGTGACCTCGCGGTCGTCGTTCATGCGAAAGCGCGGGAACTCGCGCGCAAAGTTGGCCCAGTCGCGGCGCATGCCGAGCTCGAGCAGCCAGTCGTTGCGCAGGCGGTCTTCGACATAGGTGCCCGGCCAGCGTGCGTAGAAGGCATCGAGCTCGCTTTGCTGCGCGGTGGCGAGGCGGTTGCCGATTTCCCAGTAGTCGATCCACGACGCCAACGGGTGGCGCTGCGAGGCCGTGATGTCGCGCAGGGCCAGCAGTTGTGCCGCGTCGCGGCGGCGCAGGGCGTCGCGTGCGACCAGCGCCAGATCGGCGTTCTGCGTCACCGCATTGACGCTGCCGAGCACTTCGGTGGGTTCCTCGTTGACGGGCTGGTCCGGCGTTTGCGCGTCGCGGCTGACGTCCTGCGCTGATCCGCAACTGCTCAGGCCGAGGGTGAGCAACAGGCTGGCGGTGAAACGGACAAGACGTGAGCGCATGATTCGGCGTGCTGTCGCGCGCCATCGCGCGCTGGTTGGTGTTTGTATCGCAGCTGCGATTGTCCGGTGAGGGGCCATCACATCAATCCCCTAGGGCACGGCGGTGGCGACCGCAGTGTCCATTTGTTGACGTGTCGCCGCGGCTTGTTCGGCCAGCCATTGTGCAAAGGCGGTGACCTCGGGGCGCAGGTTGCGCTCGGCGCGGTGCTGGGCGAGGTCGCTGAGCCGGATCAGCCAGTAGGCAAAGGGCGAGACCATGCGCCGCTCGGTGCCGAAAGGCTCCACCAGATCGCCGCGGATGAGGCTGTCGCCGATGAGCGCGATGCGGCCGAGCGCGACGCCGCCGCCGGCCAGTGCGGCCTGGATCTGCTGGTAGGTGAAGTTCAAGTACAGCCAGCGCGCCGGTTCGAGCTTGGGCACGTCGTTGTCGCGCAACCAACGCCGCCAGCTCAGGAATTCGACGCTGGCCAGGCGCTCGTCTTCTTCGAGCAGCGTGTGTGCGGCCAGGTCTGTCGGCTCGCGCAGCGGCGGCGTGTGGCCCTGCGCGGCCTGTTTGGCAAAGGCGCAGCTGACGACGGGGGTGATGACTTCGCCGAACAGCAGTTGCGCGCCCTCGGGGGCGTCGGCCGGCAGGCAATAGCGCAGCACGAGATCGGTCTCCGGATCGTCGAGATCGACCATGGCGTCGCTGGCCGAGATGCGGATGTCGATGTCCGGGTGCGCGGCTTCGAATGCCCGCAGCCGCGGCAGCAGCCACAGCGACGCCAACGAGGCGAAGGTGGCCACCGCGACATGCCGGCGCCCGCGCGCGCTGCGGATCTGGCGCACGGTGGTGTCCAGGCGCTGCAACAGCGGCATCACGTTGCGCAGCAGCTGCAACCCCGCGCCGGTGAGTTCGACCTTGCGTGTGCCGCGCACGAACAGAGGCGCCCCGAGCTCGTCTTCGAGGGCCTTGATCTGGCGGCTGATGGCCGGCTGCGTGAGGTGGAGCTCCTCGGCAGCCGCCGAGAAATTGAGCCGCCGCGCCACCGCCTCGAAGGCCCGCAGCGGGCCCACGGCGAGTGCGCGGTGGGGTTGTCGATTCATGCGCGGATGCTATCAGTGTCGGCTGCCGAACTCATTCGACGGCCAACCGTTTCTGCACGATGCTTCAGTCTACCAACTGCCTTTACGGGAGCTCGCAATGATGACGCTATCCATGCAAGAAATGCAACACCTGCGGGTCACCGGGGCGGCCTGGCTGACGGCCCGCGAGGGCCTCGTGTGGGTGACCCGGCTTGGCCACCTCGACGACCATGTATTGCAGGCTGGCGAGCGGCTGGTGCTGGTGCCCGGCGAGCAGGTGACGGTGTCGGCCTTGCGCGCCGGACAGGTGGCGCTGTGGGACTGGACATTGGCGCCGCCACACTTGGCTCAACGCCGCCTGCGTGCGGCGACTGCAACGGGCTTTGCCTTCGCGGCGCGCGTCTTGGAACGCGCGGCTGCCGGTTTGGCGGCTCTGGCCCGCAGCGCCGCTTCGATGGCCCGCCGCGCCCAGGGTTGCATCAGCTGCGGCGACTCCATGGCCTCGGCAGGCACCGTCCAGTAGCTCATCGTCATCGGTTTGTCTCTTGACCGAGTAGGTGAAGGCCTCGCAGCCGGCGTCACGGAACGCCGGCTGCGTCTGCGCATCGACCTTCAGGTACAGGCGCTCGAAGGCGATGATGGCGATGAACAAGCTCGTCGATAGTGATGCCATGGCCGCCGAACATGCGCTTGGCGCGCACGGCGCCGAGCGGGGCGAGCAGTTCGAGGCAGTGTTCGACCAGGGCGTTGCTCATATGGCCGACAATCCTAAGGCCATGCCTCAAGACTTCTCCCTCGAGCCGCCGCGCGACAAGAAACTGCTGCGCCGCCAGTTGCAGGCCGAGCGCCTGGCGATGGTCGACCGCCACCAGCGTGCGATGCATCTGCAGGAAGTGCTGCGCGTGTGGCTGGTCAGTCGCGACGAAACCGCGATCGGCGCCTACTGGCCGATCAAGGGCGAGTTCGACGCCCTGCCGGCGCTGTTCCGCTGGACCGAGGGCGAGGACGTGAAGGAGCGGCACCGCATCATCGGCCTGCCGGTGATCGACCGCGACACCAAGCAGCTGCGCTTTCACGTCTGGTTCCCCGGCTGCCCGATGGAAGAAGACGCCTACGGCATCCCCAAGCCCAAGGACACCGACGCCGTTCGAACCGCAACTGCTGCTGGTGCCCTGCGTCGGCTTCGGTCCCGGCGGGCTGCGCCTGGGCTACGGCGGCGGCTTCTACGACCGCACCCTGGCCACGCTGGAGCCCGCGCCCGTGACCGTCGGCGTGGGCTACTCGCATGGCTACATCCCGTGGCTCGACGGCGAGCCGCACGACGTGCCGCTGGACGCCGTGCTGACCGAGGACGGGGTGGCTTGGCAGAAGCGCGAAGTGACTCAGCGCTTCAGACGCCGCACCAGTTCCACCGTCAGCGCCGACTGGTTCAGCGTATAGAAGTGAATCCCCGGCACGCCGCTGGCGATCAGCTTGTCGCACAGCGAGGTGATCACGTCGAGGCCGAAGGCGCGGATCGACGCGGCGTCGTCGACGTAGCCTTCCATCTTCAGCGCCACCCAGCGCGGGATGTCGATGCCGTCGCGCTGTGCGAACTGGGCGATGCGCGCGTAGTTGTGGAAGGGCATGATGCCGGCCGTCACCGGCACCTCGGCACCGAGCTTTTTCGTCGCCTCGACGAAGTGGAAGTAGGCGTCGGCGTTGAAGAAGAACTGCGTGATCGCGCCGCTGGCGCCGGCCTTGACCTTGTCGGCGTAGTGCTGCAGGTCCTTGGCGGCGTAGCGCTGCGCCGGGTGGTACTCGGGGTAGGCGGCGACTTCGATCTGCCAGTCCGGTCCCTGCTGTTCGCGGATGAAGCGCACCAGTTCGGCGGCGTGGCGGAACTCGCCGGCCACCGCGGTGCCGCTCGGCAGATCGCCGCGCAGCGCGACGATGCGACGGATGTTCTGCGCGCGGTAGGTGGCCAGCGTTTCGGCGATGCCCTGGCGCGTCGAGCCGACACACGACAGGTGCGGCGCGGCTTCGTGACCGGCGGCGGCAATGTCCTGCACGGTCTTCAGCGTCTTTTCACGCGTCGAGCCGCCGGCGCCGTAGGTGACGCTGAAGTATTGCGGCTTGAGCGCGGCCAGTGCGGGCACGACCTGCGTGACGAGTTTTTCGTCGCCCGCCGGCGTGTTGGGCGGGAAGAACTCGAAGCTGATGGGGATGGGTTTCATTTCACTCTTTCCAGCAAGGACTCGTAGCCTCGGGTGGCATGGACGAAGAACTCGCGATTGCCGTCACCGCCGGTGATCGAGCTCTCGAAGTAGTCTTTGATTTCGAGCATCTTGTCTGCATAGGCGTGTCGGATACGCTGCTCGACCTGCGCGTAGAGGGCGGGGTCTTTCACGATGCCGCCCTTGCCGATGTCCGCGGGTTGCAACTCGAACTGTGGTTTCACCAGCATCAAAACGTGACCCATCGGCCTGAGTGCTTCGAGCATGGTGTCGAGCACCAATGTTTGCGAGATGAAAGACAGGTCGCCGACTACCAGATCGACCGTCAGGCCGTAGGCCGGATTCCCTTCTGAGTCCTCGAAGTCGCGGCGGGCGTCGTATCCCTCATGGCTTTCGACGCGCGGGTCGGCGGCTAGACGAGGCAGAAGCTGACCGTGGCCCACGTCAAATCCAACCACCCTGGAAGCGCCGCGAGCGAGCAGGACGTCAGTGAATCCACCTGTGCTTTGCCCGAGATCCAGGCACACCTGGCCAGTGACGTCGATGCCGCAGTGCTTCAAGGCAGCTTCGAGCTTGAGCCCCGCACGCGACGCCCAGCGAGTCTCAGCGTCGTCGGTGACCTCGATCTCGCAGTCTTCCGGCAGGTCTTCGCCGGTCTTTTTAGGCAGCGCCCAACCGCGTGGCCCGAGCCAGCGCACCGCGCCATGCTCGATCAGCCGCTGAGCGGCCGATCGAGTGGGCGCCAGGCCGCGTTGCACGAGCAGTTGATCCGCTCGCACGGCGGCTCAATACCTGTAGGTGTCGGCCTTGTACGGCCCCTGCTTGGGCACGCCGATGTAGTCCGCCTGCTCGTCGGTGAGTTCGGTCAGCATGGCGCCGACCTTCTTCAGGTGCAGGCGCGCCACTTTCTCGTCGAGGTGCTTCGGCAGCACGTAGACCTTGCCCTGCTCGTAGTAGTCGCTGTGCGTGAACAGTTCGATCTGCGCGATCGTCTGGTTCGCAAAGCTCGACGACATGACGAAGCTCGGGTGGCCGGTCGCGCAGCCGAGGTTCACCAGGCGGCCCTTGGCCAGCAGGATGATCTTCTTGCCCGGTTGGCCATCCAAGGAGGGGAACGTGACATGGTCGACCTGCGGCTTGATCTCGTCCCACTCGCACTTCTCGAGCGCAGCGACGTCGATCTCGTTGTCGAAGTGGCCGATGTTGCAGACGATGGCCTCGTCCTTCATCGCCGCCATGTGCTCGAAGCGGATGACGTTCTTGTTGCCGGTGGCCGAGACGAAGATGTCTGCCTTGTCGGCGGCGTACTCCATGGTCACGACCTTGTAGCCTTCCATCGCCGCCTGCAGCGCATTGATCGGATCGATCTCGGTCACCCAGACCTGCGCGCTCAAGGCCCGCAGCGCCTGCGCCGATCCCTTGCCGACATCGCCATAGCCGGCCACGCAGGCCACCTTGCCGGCGATCATGACGTCCGTCGCGCGTTTGATCGAGTCGACCAGCGATTCGCGGCAGCCGTAGAGGTTGTCGAACTTGCTCTTGGTCACGCTGTCGTTGACGTTGATGGCGCGGAACAGCAGCGTGCCCTTGGCGCTCATCTCTTTCAGGCGGTGCACGCCGGTGGTGGTTTCTTCGGTCACGCCGATGATCTGTGCGCTCTTGCGGCTGTACCAGCTGTCGTCGACGGCCAGCTTGGCCTTGATGGCAGCGAACAGCTCGCGCTCTTCTTCGCTGCCCGGCTTGGCAATGACCGAGGCGTCCTTCTCGGCGCGCTTGCCCAGGTGCATCAGCAGCGTCGCATCGCCGCCGTCGTCGAGGATCATGTTCGGCCCTTCGCCATCGCTGCCCTTGGCGCCCGAACTCGAAGATGCGGTGCGTGTAGTCCCAGTAGTCCTTGAGCGATTCACCCTTGTAGGCGAACACCGGCGTCTTCTTGGCGACCAGCGCCGCGGCGGCATGGTCCTGCGTGGAAAAGATGTTGCACGAGGCCCAGCGCACCTGCGCACCGAGCGCCTGCAGCGTCTCGACGAGCACGGCGGTCTGGATCGTCATGTGCAGGCTGCCGGTGATGCGCGCGCCCTTCAACGGTTGCTTGGCGGCGTATTCGGCGCGGATCGCCATCAGACCGGGCATCTCGGTCTCGGCGATCAGGATTTCCTTGCGGCCCCAGTCGGCGAGCGACAGGTCGGCCACGGCGTATTGGTCGGTGTGCAAAGGCTTGAGAACGGCATTCATGTCGGCGGGCTCCAAACGGTTGTGCCCTGCAACGACGACGCGGCGGCTCGGCTGATGACTCACCCACGACGGTCGTGCAGGTGAGCGCTGTTGCAATGGGGAGCCTTCCGAGCCTGGCTCCGAGCCCATGACGGGTCGGAGTTGCAACGCTCCTCGGAAGGTGGGGTGATTGTAGCGAGGCCGCCGCGGCCCTGCCACCCCCACGAGCTAGGTCTGCACCTCGGGCATGAACTCGTCCGCACGCCCGGTCACCAGCGAGGCGCGGCCGACCAGCAGGGTGTCGACGTGGCCGATCGTCTTCACGTCCTTCTGGCTGTACGGCAGCCGGTGCAGCACGTAGCGCATCGCGTTCAGCCGTGCGCGCTTCTTGCAATCGGACTTGATCACCGTCCACGGCGCGTCGGAGGTGTCGCAATGCAGGAACATCGACTCCTTGGCGCGCGTGTACTCGTCCCATTTGCCGAGCGACGCCAGGTCGACCGGACTCAACTTCCATTGCTTGAGCGGGTGCGCCTCGCGCTCCTTGAAGCGGCGCCGTTGCTCGGCGCGGCTGACCGAGAACCAGAACTTGAACAGGTGCACGCCCGAACGCACCAGGTGGCGCTCGAACTCCGGGGCCTGGCGCATGAACTCCTCGTACTCGGCATGCGAGCAGAAGCCCATCACACGCTCGACGCCGGTGCGGTTGTACCAGCTGCGATCGAAGAGCACGATTTCGCCGCGCGTCGGCAGATGCTCGATGTAGCGCTGGAAGTACCACTGGCCGCGTTCCACCTCGCTCGGCTTTTCGAGGGCCACGACACGGGCGCCGCGCGGGTTCAGGTGTTCCATGAAGCGTTTGATCGTGCCCCCCTTGCCGGCCGCGTCGCGGCCTTCGAACAGGATGACCACGCGCTGGCCCGATTCCTTGACCCAGGCCTGCAGCTTCAGCAACTCGACCTGCAAGCGGTACTTCTGGTGCTCGTAGGACTTGCGCGACATCAGGTTGGCATAGGGGTACACGCCCTCGCGCCAGTTGGCGACGAGCGCGCTGTCGGGGTCGCTCGCGCCCGTGTTGCCGGTACGCGTGGCCTTGGCCGCGGCCAGCGCGCGCTTGAGCGCCTTGCGTTCGTCGGGCGAGGCGCCGCCGATCAGGGCCTGCAGCCGCAGCATGGTCTCCTTGCTCGCCGGGGCGTGCAACAAATCAGCCACCGCCAGCGATTGCACCGCCGCCTGGCGCGTTCTTGCACGAGCGACGCGGTCGGCCTCGAGCCGTCGGCCGTCGAACGACGCCGGCACGTCGCCCTCGCGCACGCGCCGCGGCGCCGTGCGTCGCGCGGCCGCAGTGGCTGGAGGGCTTGCGGCAGAATCCTTGGCCATGGCGGTACGTGACAAGTGGATGAAAAGGCCATGATCGGCAGCCTGCCCGGGCCGTCGGTTGATGTGGATCAATCGGCGGAGACGTCAGGCCGGTGACAAGTGATTCACGTCACGTTGCGGCAGCCAGCGCATCAGCAACGCGTACAGGTCGGCCGGCTCGAACGGCTTGGCCAGGAAATCGTTCATGCCCGCTGCCAGGCAGGCCGCACGGTCCTCGGCGAAGGCGTTGGCCGTCAAGGCCAGGATAGGCAGCGTCTGCGCGTTGGACAGGGTGCGGATGAAGCGCGTCGCCGCCAGACCATCCAGGTGCGGCATCTGCAGGTCCATCAGCACCACGTCATAGCGGCCCGTTCGAACACGATCGATCGCCTGCACGCCGTCGGTCGCGGTGTCGGCGTCGATGCCCGCGATCGACAGCATCGCCATCATCACTTCGAGGTTGACGGCGTTGTCTTCGGCCACCAGCACGCGCGCGCCGCCATGCGCGGCGCGCAGTGCGGCGGCGCTGTCGGCAGTTGTCGTGGGCACGGCCGGCGGCTTTGCCTGCGGTTGCAGGCCGAGCACGGACTCGAGCGCTGCGCCCAGCGACGACGCCGTGGCCGGCCGATCGACGGCGGTCAGCGTTGGCGACGGCGCGCCAGTGGCGGTGTGCCATGCCACGAGATCATCGGCCAACAACACGGCGGGCAGTAGCGGCCACCGGCGGCGCAGCCCGGCCGAGTCGCCCAGGCCCGGCAGCGACGCGTCAACCACGAGCAGCGAGACGTCGCGCCGGGCCGTCAGCGCCAGCGCCTCGTCGATCGACGAGGCCGCGACGCAGGTCATGCCCAGCGCGTTCAGCATGTCCGACAGGTGCTTGCGGGTCGCCGCGCCGGGTGCCACCAGCATTACCGTGCGGCCGGACAGGGCGGCGCGCGGCGCCGGCACCGGCGTCGCGTCCTCGACCGCGAGGTCGACGCTGAACCAGAAGCGGCTGCCCTGTCCCTGCACGCTGCTCATGCCGACGTCGCCGTGCATCAGTGCCGCGATGCGGCGCGTGATCGCCAGGCCCAGGCCGGTACCCCCGAATTGCCGCGTCGTCGAGTTGTCGGCCTGCCCGAATGCGCTGAACAACAGGGCTTGCTTGTCGGCCGGGATGCCGATGCCGCTGTCTTCGACCTCGAGGCGCAGCCGAACGTGTCCCGCTTCGGCCGAACACTCGCCCACATGCAGGACCACGCTGCCGGAAGGTGTGAACTTGACGGCGTTGCTCAGCAGGTTGACCAAGGCCTGCAACAGGCGCGTCGTGTCGCCGCGCAGCTTGTCGGGACACGGTCGGCGCGCGATCACCAGCTCGAGGCCGCGCGACCGGGCGCGCTCGGCCACCATCGAGACGCTGCGTTGCAGCAGCGCGTCGAGCGAGAACGGCACGTCTTCGAGGACGACGCGACCGGCTTCGATCTTGCTGAGATCGAGGATGTCGTCGATGACCTGCAGCAGGTGGTCGACCGCGCCGTCGATGCCGTCCAGGCGCAGTCGCTGTCCGGCGTTCGGCTGCTCGACCTGCAGCAGGTGGGTCAGGCCGCGAATGGCGGTGAGCGGCGTGCGAATCTCGTGGCTCATGTTGGCCAGGAAGCTGCTCTTGGCGATATTGGCGCTTTCTGCGGCCTCTCGCGCCGCTGCCAAATCGCTCATCTGCTGGCGTTGCTGCTGCTCGGCCTGCTTCATCGCCGTGATGTCGGTGGCCAGCACGAACAGCCCGCGCACGGCGCTCGGCGGACCGTCGGGGATGTAGTGCACCCAGGTCGTGGCGGCGCGGCCATCGGCACTCACCTCGTCGCGCTCGAACTGTTGCGGCTCGCCATCCAGCGCCCGGCGGATGCGGCCCATCCGCTGCTCCACGAACTCGGTATCGAAGATCTCCGACAACTTGCGCCCGATCAACTGCTCCCGGCGCAAGCCGAACCATTCGCAATAGACATCGTTGACATAGACGCAGCGCATCTGCGTGTCCCAGTAGGCGACGCGGCCGGGCGCGCCGCGCGTGAGCAGCGCGCTGGCCGGGTCCGGCACACCGACGGCGCCGCGCGAGTGGACCCGGCTTTCGATCTGTCGTCGGTGCTGTTCCAACTCGCCGGCGATACGGCGCGTCTCGGTGACGTCGCGCGCCATGCCGAACGAGCCGACGCGGCGGCCCTGTTCATCCTGTAGCGGCCCACGCACCACTTCGAGCACGCGTTCGCCCATCGGCCCGGGCAGGTGTTCATCGAAATTCAACGCATGGCCGGACTCGAGCATGCGCGCCTCGTGGGCAGCGAACAGCGCAGCACTCTCGGCATCGAACACATCGACGTCGCGGCGGCCGATCACCTCGTTCATCGGCAAGCCGCTGAGCCGGCTGGCCGCCGGGTTGAAGACTACATAGCGCCCGTCCCGGTCTTTGGCGTAGATGGCATCGGTGGAGCTGTTGGCCAGACCTTCCACCAGGGACAGCGCTTGCAGCCGTTGCGCCTGTCGATCCCGCTCGTGCAACATCACGCGCAGCGTCTGGCGCTGACGCAGGCCGGTGGCCAGGGCCGCAGCGGCCAGCAGGCCCAGCGCAACGGCCAGCAGGGTCCAGCGCGCCGTGGCCCAGACCGGGCCCAGGACCTCGTCGCGCATCACGCGCGTCACCAGCCACCACGGCGTGTCGGGAATCGAGCGCACAACGCCAAATACCGGACGGCCCGCGAAGTCGTTGGCGAACAGCGCCTTGCCCGGCGCACTGTCGCCGCGCACCACCTTGCCGGCCAGGAGATCCGTGCGCGACAGGGGCACGGGGTTGTTGGCAAAGGGGCCGACCAAGGTATCGCCGATGTGCTGCAACAGTTGCGTGACCGCGGGAGTACGCGAATCGGGCCAGGTTTCCAGCATCCGCAACAGGTTCTTGCGCGGGTCGAGCTGCACGACCACCAGCCAACGGACGTCCGTGCCCGGCGGGACGGACGCCACCAGTGGCACCACGAAGTCCAGGTTCAGTGCCGTCGGATCCACCCCAGGCTGCCGATAGATCTCGGTCATCGCCGGCTCGCGGCTCGACAGCGCGCGCCGCACGGCATCGCGCACCTGTGGCGGCAGGCGGGCCGTCGCGCCGTCGTCCGGGATCAGCGTTCGCGCGTCGGCGTCGATCGCGAACAGGGAATTGAAGCCGTGACCCGTCGCATAGTCGAGCAGGCGCTCGCTCAGGCGGTCGCGAGCGCCGGTGTCAGCCTGGTCCTGCCAGCGCGCCAGCAATTCCGGCCACAACGGCGTGCGCAACAGAAAACGGAACTGCGCCCGACGCTCTGCGACCCAGCCCGAGACCTGCTGCGAGCGCAGGGCGGCCACGGCCTCCAGACGCGCCGCCTCAAGGGCAATCTGCCGGTCGTGCACCCACCAGATCGAGCCTGCGGCCAATGCCAGGACCAGCAGCACGGCCGCGGCGAACCAGGCCAGTACGGGCCGCCACGATGCGACAGGCCCGGTCGCCGGGTACAGCGGGCGTGAATGATTGTCGATCGCGGCTGCCATCACCATCGCGCCAATCGCATACGGCACAAATGACGAACCGTCGCGGTCTCTGCGCGGGGCGAGCAAGTGGCACACATTGCGCGATGATGCCTGCACCGCAAGCCGACGGGAAGCTGGCGCATCGTGGCGCATGACACACTGCCGACCATGGACGCGCGGCCCCGACCGTTGATTGCTTCGACGGCGGCATGCTGGGCTGGCGCGCTCGGGCTGTTCACCGACATCGACGACACGCTGACCAAGCAAGGCGAAATCGAGCCTGCGGCCCTGCAGCGCATTGCACGCGTTGCGTGCAGTGGGCGTGCCAGTCGTGGCCGTCACGGGACGCCCCGTCGGTTGGAGCGAGCGCTTTGCACGCCAGTGGCCGCTGGCGGCGATCGTGCCGGAGAACGGCGCGGTGGCGCTGATCCGACAAGGCGCTGCGCTGATCACCGAGTACGTGCAGGACGAAGCCACGCGCAGGCGCAACGCACAGCGCTTGCGCGCCGTGGCCGCCCGCGTGCTGCAAGAGGTGCCCGGCTCCACACTGGCCCGTGACAGCGCCGGCCGGGTCACCGACATCGCCATCGATCACAGCGAATTCGCGCACCTCGACGGTGCGGACATCGAGCGTGTCGTCATGCTGATGCGCAGCGAGGGCATGACGGCCACCGTCAGCTCGATCCACATCAACGGCTGGTTCGGGGACCATGACAAGCTCTCGGGCGCGCGCTGGATGGTGCGGCGCCTGTTCGGCCGCGAGCTCGACGAAGAGCGCGAACGCTGGATCTATGTCGGTGATTCAACCAACGACCAGGCGATGTTCGCGTTCTTCCCGCTCTCGATCGGCGTTGCCAACCTGCGCGATTTCGCCGCGCAGTTGCACACCTGGCCGGCATTCATCACCGACGGCGAGCGCGGCGCCGGCTTTGCCGAAGTCGCCGAGCGCGTGATCGCAGCCCGGGCGCTGCCATGAGGCCGGGCGATGCAGCGCTCGTTATGCCACTGCGCGCGGCACTGGCGCTGGCGCTGGCCGCCGCGGTGTCGCTCGGCCTGTCGCGCTTTTCCTACGCGCTGCTGCTGCCGCCGATGCGCGCCGATCTGGGCTGGAGCTACACCACGGCCGGTGCCATGAACACGGTCAACGCCGCCGGCTATCTGGCGGGTGCGCTGCTGGCGCCGCGCTGGTTGGCCGGCCACGATGCGCGGCGCCTCATGTTGATCGGTGGCGCCGCCGCGGCGCTGCTGCTGGCGCTGCACGCCCTGGTTCGCGACGACGCCGCGCTGTATGCACTGCGCGCCCTCACCGGCGTGGCCAGCGCGGCGTCGTTCGTCGGTGGCGGGCTGTTGGCGGCGCGCCTGGCCAGCGCCAGCGGCGGACTGCGGGCCGGCACGGTGCTCGGCCTGTACTACGGCGGCACCGGGCTCGGCATCGTCGCCTCGGCGCTGACCGTGCCGCCTGTTGTGTCGATCTCTGCCGCGTCCTGGCCCGCAGCGTGGCTGGCATTGGCCGTGCTGGCGGCCCTCTTCACCGCGGTGACTGCATCGCTCACGCGCGCCCTGCACGCACCACCGGCCGCACGGGCCGTGCGTGCCCAGTTTGCCTGGACGCCGATGGCCTTCGGCCTCTGTGCCTACCTGTGCTTCGGGCTGGGCTACATCGGCTACATGACCTTCATCATCACGCTGCTGCGCGAGCAGGGGCTGGCCGGCCCCACGATCACGGCCTTCTACCTGCTGCTCGGTGTTGCGGTGGTCGCCTCCTCCTGGTTGTGGGCGGGCCTGTTGCAACGCTGGCGCGGCGGCGGCGTGCTGGCGTTGCTCAATGCACTGCTGGCCGTGGCCACGCTGCTGCCGGTGCTGTCTCACGGCACGCTCGCGGTCTTTGCATCGGGGCTGTTGTTCGGCGCCGTGTTCCTGCAGGTCGTCGCGGCGACGACGGCGCTGGTGCGCCACAACCTGGCCGCGGCGGCGTGGCCGGCCGGCATCACGGCCTTTACCATCGTCTTTGCGCTGGGGCAGATCGTCGGCCCGACGCTCGTCGGCCATGTCGCCGACGGTGAGGGCGGCCTGCTGCGGGGTCTGGCGCTGAGTGCCGGCGTGCTCGCGCTCGGCGCCGTGCTGGCCAGCCGACAGCAGCCCTTGGCTCGAAGCGCAGCATGAACACGACACCGAAAAAACGCCTGCTGCTGCTCAGCGTGTCGGCCGGCGCCGGCCATGTGCGCGCCGCGCAGGCCCTCGAAGCCGCTGCGCTGGCGCGCGGCGACGTCGAGGCGATCCACCTCGACGTGCTGGCGCTGGTACCGGCGTGGTTCAAAAAGGCCTACGGACAGTGGTATCTCGAACTCGTCGAACGCCATCCCAACCTGTGGGCGCATCTGTACCAGCGCAGCGACCGCGCTCCGGCCGATGCCTGGGAGCACAAGCTGCGCCGCGCGGTCGAGCGCGTCAGCACGCGCGAACTCGGCGCGGCGCTGCGCGAGGCCCGCGCCGACGCGGTGATCTGCACGCACTTCCTGCCGGCCGAACTGCTCGCCCGCGCGAACCTGCGTGGCCGTGGGCTGCCGCCGGTGTGGGTGCAGGTCACTGACTTTGACCTGCACCGGCTCTGGGTGCAGCCCGGCGTGGCCGGGTATTGCGTGGCCAGCGACGAGATCGCGTTCCGCTTGCGCGACGCCCTGCCGGAGATGCCGGTGCAGGTCACCGGCATGCCGGTCATGCCGGCTTTTGCATCGCGCGCCCCGCGTGCGGATTGCGCGCGCGAGCTCGGCTTGCAGCCCGATCGCATGACGGTGACGGTGATGACCGGTGGCGCCGGACTGTCGAGTGGCGGCGCCATGGTCGAGCGCCTGCTGCGACTGTCGGATGCGTTGCAGGTGGTGGCGATCGCCGGGCGCAATGCCACCTTGCACAGCGCCTACGAAGCACTGGCGCGCCAGCACCCGCAGCGCATGGTGGCGCTCGGTTTCACCACGACCATCGAGCGCGTCATGTCAGCCAGCGATCTGTGCATCACCAAGCCGGGCGGTTTGTCGACCTCGGAGTGCCTCGCCCTGGGCCTGCCGATGCTGCTCATCTCGCCGATTCCCGGCCAGGAAGAACGCAACGCGCAATACCTGCTCGAGCAGGGCGCGGCGTGGCTGGCGATGGACGAGCTGGCGCTGGCGTGGCGCCTGCAGCAGTTGTTGGCGGCACCCGAACGCCTGGCGGCCCTGCGTCAGCGCGCGCTCGCGCTCGGCCGGCCGCAGGCCGCGGCGCAGGTGCTGCAGACGGTGCTCGGGGCGCTGGCGCCATGACACCGACAGGGCCGACGACGCGGCGCTGCCTGTTGGGCGGGCTCGGCAGCATGCTGCTCGCGCCCGCGCTGGCCTGGGCACGCCCGCTGCGTGCGAACGATCAAGTCACGGTGTTCCCGTCCGTCGTCCACCGCGAACTCGGTGGTCGCCTGCTGCTGCGCATCGAAGCCTGGGTCTTCGAGCGCGAGCGCAACCCGACACGCACGCGCCTGCTGGCGCGCGCGCTGGGCCTGGATTTGGACGATCTGGGCGCGGCCGATCGGCGGCGCTTCACGCAGCGCGCGGCGCTGTTCGGCGCCGAGGCCAAGGACGGCCGCGACCTCAAGCTGCTGCTGCCCGCGCGCGCGGCGCTGGCCATGCCGGCCAGTGATGGCGAGGGCCGCGTGCGCGCGCTGGTGCCGTATGACGGTCAGGTGCGGCCGGGGCAGTGGATCGATTGGACGCTGGCCTCCGGCACACGCCGTTTTGCCGGCCGTGCGCAATGGGTCGGTGACGAGGGTCTGGGCGTCGTCACCGACATCGACGACACGATCAAGCACACGCAAGTGCGGCAGCGGCGCGAGATGCTGCACAACACCTTTGCGCGCGAGTTTGCCGCGGTGCCGGGCATGGCCGGCTGGTTCGACCGCATCGCGCGCACGAGCCCGGGCGTGGCCTTTCACTATGTGTCGGGCTCGCCGCTGCAGTTGATGCCGCCGCTGGCCGACTTCCTGCGCACGCAGCGCTTTCCCGCCGGCAGCGTGCACCTGCGCTCGTTTTCCTTCAACCCGGCGGCGCTGCTCGATGCCGAGGCGACGTCGCGCCACAAAGAGGCCGAGATCGGCCAATTGCTCGCCGACCATCCGCGGCGCCGCTTCGTGCTGGTCGGCGATTCTGGCGAGCGCGATCCGGAAACCTACGGCGCGATCGCGCGCCAGCATCCGTCACGCATTGCCGCCGTGCTGATCCGCGACGTCACCGGCGAAGCCGCCGACGCCGCGCGCTATGCACAGGCCTTTGCCGACGTGCCGCGCGAACGCTGGCGCCTGTTCACCGATCCGGCGGCATTGCCGACGACGTGGACGTGACGCTCAGCCGATGCCGAGGAATTCGCGCAGGCGCTGCAGCTCCTCGTCGAGCGCGGCGCGAAATACGGCGTCGCGCGGCGCCTTGCCGCCGACATGGCCGATGTTCGCGTCGAGCTGCCCGTCGCGCACGCTGAGGTTGCCCCAACCGATCACGCGGTCGCGCCACAACAGCGGCAGCGCGTAGTAGCCGCGCACACGCTGCGGCGCCGGCGTGTAGGCCTCGAAGCGGTAGGCCCAGCCCCAGAACAGTTCGAAGCGGCGACGGTCCCAGACCAGCGGATCGAACGGTGCCAGCAGGCGCACTTCATCGTCTGGTTGATGGCGCCTGGACGACGGGTTTTCGCCCTCGGGCCAGTACCAGGCGACGCCGTCCACGGTTGCGGCCGGCAGGCGCTGCCGGGCCCGCGCCAACGCCGCCGCACGCGCCTCGCGCCACTGCGGCGCGGCAGCGGCCAGGTGCATGACGAGCTGGCTGAGCGAGAACGAGGGCAACGGCGCGTACTTGGCGACGACGACGTCGACCAGCGTGTCCATCGCGGCATCGACATCGGCTTCGGCGGCGTGCACTTCGCGCGCCGCGTAGCAGCGCGTGCCGCCCTCGCGCCGCGCCACGCGCACCAGGCCGCGGTAGTGCATGCCGTCGAGCAACTGCGTCGAGGCATTGCTCGAGCCGCCGAACCAGTTGCGTGTCTTGCCGTGGGCGAACGCGGCGTCGACATCGCGCGGGTGGACCACGCCGCGCTCGCGCACGAAGGCCAGCACCTCGTGGGCCTGGGCCCAGTACGCCGGCGACCACACGGTGCGCGGCGTGCGCGGGTGCATCAGGCGGTGCAGCGCACGCGGCACGAAGCCGTAGTTGACGAAGAAGTCTTCTTCGATGTCGAGCTTCGGGTAGCGTGTCTCCAGATCGCCGGCGCGGTAGTCGCGCACGCGATGGCGCAGCGTCAGGTCCTGTGCGCGCGCCGGGGCGCGGATCGGGTCGGCCTGCACGAAGCCGAGCCTGGCGATGGCGCGCGGCAGCGTCGTCGGCGCGAACAGGGTGCGCGCCACGGCGTGGCGGCGCAAGGCGTCGAGGTCAATGCGCGCCATCGTGCGCAGCGCCCGGCAACGCGGCCAGCTGGCGGTCATGCCAGCGCGCGAGCAGCCATTGCGCCACCATCGCACCGATCCAGGCGAAAGCCATGTCCTTTTGCGTGTCCCACGGATCGCCCTGCGTGCCCAGGAATTCATCGGCACCCTGGCCGATGGCCACCGCAGCGCCCCATTCGATGAGCTCGTAGAGCGCGCTGATGGCCAGGCAGACCGCGGTCACGATGACGAACAGCCAGCCGCCGCGCTCGAGCTGGGTGTGGCGCAGCAGCAGCTCGCGCGCGGCGATGGCGGGGATGAAGCCCTGCGCGAAGTGGCCGATGCCGTCGTACGGGTTGCGAGACAGCGCAAACCAGTCACGCACCCAGTCGCCCAGCGGCACCCGTGCATAGGAGTAATGGCCGCCGAGCATCAGCACCGCGGCGTGCACGAAGATCAGGGCGTAGAGCAGGGGCGTGAGCGGGAAGCGCCGGTGCGAGGCCCACAGCAGCAGCACCACGATGACCACCGGGGCCACCTCCATGGCCCAGGTGGCCAGATCGAACGGCCGCCAGCCCGACCAGGCCAGCAGCGCGATCAGCGCCGCGCTGTAGAGCACCAGCGCACGCGCGCTCAAGGTGGATGTCGCCATCGCGAGATCATCGCATCGACTCTGGTTCAGTGAACTACGATGGGGTGCATGAACGGCTGCGCCTACATCGACGGTCGCTTCGTGGACCCGGAGGACGCCAAGATCTCGATCTTCGATTGGGGCTTCCTGCATTCGGATGCCACCTACGACGTGGCCCATGTCTGGCAGGGCAGCTTCTTCCGCCTGGACGACCACCTCGATCGATTCGAGGCCAGCCTGGCCGCGCTGCGCCTGGACCCCGGCGTCTCGCGCCAGCGCATGCGCGAGGTCATGCACGAGTGCGTCAGGCGCGCCGGCCTGCGTGATGCCTACGTCGAGCTGCTATGCACGCGCGGCCGGCCGGCACCGGGCTCGCGCGATCCGCGCACCTGCAGCAACCGCTTCATGGCCTTCGCCATCCCCTTCGTCTGGATCGCCGACCCCGACAAGCAGCGGCGCGGCGTCAACCTGATCGTCGGCACGCCGCAGCGCATACCGGCGGCCAGCGTCGATCCACGGATCAAGAACTACCACTGGCTCGACTTCGTGATGGGCCTGTTCGAGGCCTACGAGCGCGGCGGCGAGACCGTGGTCCTGACCGACGGCGCCGGCCACGTCGCCGAGGGGCCGGGCTTCAATGTCTTTGCCGTGTTCGGCCGCACCGTGGTCACGCCGTCGCAAGGCGTGCTCGAGGGCATCACGCGGCGCACGATGATCGAGCTGGCCGCCGGCGAGGGCTTCGACATGCAGGTGCGAGAACTCGGCGTCGACGAACTGCGCCGTGCCGACGAGATCTTTCTGTCGTCGAGCGGCGGTGGCGCGGTGGCGGTGTGCCAACTCGACGGGGTGCCCATCGGTGGGCGCCGGGCCGGCGAGCTCGGGCCGGTGACGTCGCGGCTGCAGGCCGCGTACTGGGCATTGCACGACGAGCCGCGGTTCGCCGAGGCCGTGCGCTACTGACGGGTCGCGTCGGGGCGCCGTTGGCGTGCCGGCTGTAGCACTGTTGTGCTACATTGCGCCAAAGGAGAGATTGGCATGAGCACGACCACGGTTCGGCTGCCCGACGAGTTGAAGCTGCGCATCGCCAAGCTGGCCAAGCAGGCCGGCATCAGTGCACACAACTACATCGTTCAGGCCGTTGAGCGCGAGGCTGAGCGCAGCGAGGCGCGCGCAGACTTCGTTCGCTCGGCGCGCTCCCGGCTGGACGACATGGAGCGGGCCGCAGAAGGCGTGCCCTGGGATGACGTGCGCACCTACCTGCTCGCTCGCGCCGCCGGCAAGCGGGTGGCCCGGCCCAAGGCACGCAAGCCACGGCGCTGACCGCTGGTGACGGCTGTCACCTTGTCCACGCATGCGCTGGACGATCTGGACCGCATCCTGGCGCATCTCGTCGAACAGGGTGCGGGCGACGCCGGCGAGCGTGTGGCTGACATCGTCGCTGCGCTCGATGTCCTGGTGCGCAACCCGATGATCGGCCGCCCGGCTGAACAGGGCATGCGCGAACTCGTGATCGGCCGCGGCGCGCGCGGCTATGTGGCGCTCTACGAGTACCGCGCCGAGATCGACGAGGTCCGTGTGGCGGCAGTGCGGGGGCAGCGGGAGGCGGGGTACTGAAGCACGACTGCGCCGGACGATCGATACCGCGCTTTCGCGCGGCGGCCTTTACAAGCCGGCCGCCGCCCGCAGGACAGCGGCTTTATCGGTCTTCTCCCAGCTGAACTCCGGTTCTTCGCGCCCGAAGTGGCCGTAGGCCGCGGTCTTTTCGTAGATCGGGCGCAGCAGGTCGAGCATCTGCACGATGCCCTTGGGCCGCAGGTCGAAGTGCTCGCGCACCAGCGCGGCGATCCGATCGTCCGGGATCACGCCGGTGCCTTCGGTGTAGACCGTGATGTTCATCGGCCGCGCCACGCCGATCGCGTAGGCGACCTGGATCTGGCATTGCCTGGCCAGCCCGGCGGCGACGATGTTCTTGGCCACGTAGCGTGTGGCGTAGGCGGCGCTGCGGTCGACCTTGCTCGGGTCCTTGCCCGAGAACGCGCCGCCGCCGTGCGGACAGGCGCCGCCGTAGGTGTCGACGATGATCTTGCGGCCGGTCAGTCCGCAATCGCCCTGCGGCCCGCCGATGACGAAGCGGCCGGTCGGGTTGATCAGGTACTTGGTGTCTTTCAGCCACTCCTTGGGCAGCACCGGCTTGATGATCTCCTCGATCACCGCCTCAACGAAGCTGGGCTTCATCTTGGTGGCGGTCTCGCTCTGGTCGGGGTGGTGCTGGGTGCTCAGCACCACGGTGTCGATGCTGTGCGGCTTGCCGCCGACGTAGCGCATCGTGACCTGGCTCTTGGCGTCGGGGCGCAGGAAGGGCAGGCGGCCGTCCTTGCGCAGTTGCGCCTGGCGTTCGACCAGGCGGTGCGCGTAGTAGATCGGCGCGGGCATCAGTTCGGGCGTTTCGTCGCAGGCATAGCCGAACATCAGGCCCTGGTCACCGGCGCCGGTGTTGAGGTGGTCGTCGCTGGCGTGGTCGACACCCTGCGCGATGTCGTTGCTCTGCTTGTCGTAGGCGACCAGCACTGCGCAACCGCGGTAGTCGATGCCGTAGTCGGTGTTGTCGTAGCCGATGCGCTTGATGGTGTCGCGCGCCACCTGGATGTAGTCGACATGCGCGTTGGTCGTGATCTCGCCGGCCAGCACCACGAGGCCGGTGTTGGTCAGTGTTTCGGCGGCGACGCGGCTCTTGGGGTCCTGCTTGAAGATCGCGTCGAGGATGGCGTCCGAAATCTGGTCGGCCACCTTGTCGGGATGGCCTTCGGAGACGGATTCGCTGGTGAACAGAAAGTCGTTGCTTGCCACTTCGTAAACTCCACAAAAGAAAACAGGTTTCGCATCTCGGGCCTTGCGTGGCGCCGGACTCGAAACCTGGGGGAGCTTGCGGCGAACGCTTTAGCAGGATTTTTGAATCGCCCCGCAAGTAGTTCATAACTCGGCGATGTGCACGGATTATAAGAAACATGCTGTCCCTGATGCGTTGGCTGTCCCACCGATCCTTGGGGGTTGTGCACGCATTGGGGGCCGGGTTGGGCTGGATCGGCTATTTCTTCTCGGCCAGCTACCGTCGGCGGCTGCGCGTCAATGCGGCGTTGGGCGGTGCCAGCGCGGCGCAATGGCGCGCATCGGTTGGCCATGCCGGGCGCATGGTGGCCGAGCTGCCTCGGTTGTGGCTGCGGCCGGCAGCATTGGCGCTGGCGCCGCCGGCGCAGTGGGAGGGTGCCGAGCGCATCGACCAGGCGCTCGACGCCGGCCGCGGTTTGTTGCTGCTGACGCCACACCTGGGCGCCTTCGAAGTCATTGCACAGGCGTACGCCGAGCGTTTCGGCGCGCGCCAGCCGATGGTGGCGCTGTACCGGCCGGCGCGCCAGGCCTGGCTGCGGCAACTCGAAGAGACCTCGCGCAACCGGCCGGGCCTGCTCACCGCGCCGGCCTCGCTGGCCGGCGTGCGCCAGATGCTGCGTGCGCTGCGCCAGGGCCAGACCGTGGGCCTGCTGCCCGATCAGGTGCCGCCTGACGGCATGGGCGTGTGGGCGCCATTTTTTGGCCAGCGCGCCTACACGATGACGCTGGCGGCCAAGCTGTCGCTGCAGACCGGCGCGCCGATGCTACTGATGCTGGGCCAGCGTCTGCCGCGCGCGCAGGGCTGGCGGATTCGTGTCTTCGACATGCCGGAGCCGCTGCCGCAGGTGCAGGCCTTCGCTGGCGATGACGCCGCGCACCAGGTGGCGTGCGCCGCGGTGATGAACCGCGCGATGGAGTTCTTGATCCGCCAGTGCCCCGAGCAGTACCTGTGGGGCTATCACCGCTTCAAATCGCCGCGGTCCGCATGAACTTGGGTGCCCGCCTCGCGATTGCGTTCTTGTGGCTCGTGCACTGGCTGCCCGCGCGCTGGCAGTCGGCCATCGGCACGCTGGTCGGCGCGCTCGCCTACCGGCTCGCCGCGGGCCGCAGGCGCGTGGCACGGCGCAATCTCGAATTGTGTTTACCCGAGCTGGACGCGGCCGCGCGCGAGCAGTTGCTGCGAAACCACTTCCGCTGGCTCGGCCGCAGCCTCGTCGAGCGCGGCCTGCTTTGGTACGCGCCGCGCGAGCGGCTGCTGCGCCTGATCGAGGTCCACGGCGACGTCACCTTCGCCGAACGCAGCGAGGCGCCGGTGATGTGGCTGGTGCCGCACTTCATGGCCCTTGAAGCGGCAGCGACGGCGGTACAGCTGTTTCAGTCGCGCCGCGGCGCGACGATCTATCAGCGGCAAAGCAGCCCCGTGTTCGACGCCGCCATGCGCGCCGGCCGCGAGCGCTTCGGCGACTCGCTGCTGTTCTCTCGCCACGACAGCGCCAAGCCGCTGATTCGCGCCATCCGCGAGGACAGGCTTGGCTTTTTCAACCTGCCCGACATGGACTTCGGCATCAAAGACGCCGAGTTCGTGCCTTTCTTCGGTGTGCCCGCGGCGACGCTGATTGCCCCCGCTCGCATGGCCAGGATGCTCGGCATGGTGGTGCAGCCGGTGGTGGCCGAAATGCGTGAGGGCGGCGGCTGGCGCGTCACCTTTCACGAACCCTGGCAGGGTTGGCCGGCTGACGATGCGATCGCCGACACGCTGCAGCTCAATCAGTGGATCGAAGCCGAGGTCCGACGCCACCCGGCGCAGTACCTGTGGGTGCACAAGCGCTTCAAGACGAGGCCGGTCGGTGAAGCCTCGCTCTACTGAGACGGCGCCGGGTCACTCTGACGCCGCGGGCGCCGCCGTTGAGCAGTTGCGGCACGGCCTGGCACTCGCGTTCGCGGACCTCGGCAGCGGGCGCGCGGAACTGCGTGACGCAGAGCAAAAATTTTCTGCGATTGGCGATGCACAGGGCCGCTTGGTCGCCGCTGCGGCCCAGGTGGTGTTCATCGGCATCGCCGACGACGACTACACCGGATTCGAGGCGGCCGTGGCTACCATCAACGCCACGCGCGATCTGCTCGACGGTCTACCCGAATCTGATCACGCGCTGATTGCGCGGGCCGGAGCACTGATTGGCGCTTGGTTCAGCGACCTTGACGACCCCAGCCTGCCCGAGATGGCTCAGGCGCTGGTGCGCGCGATCGGCGACGCGACGCTCGCGGCGCCGTTTCGCTGTTGTGCAGGCCTGGCGGCGGCAGGCTACTTCCGCACGCGCATGGACCTGGCGAATTTGCTCTGGGTCGAGTTGGCGATGCGCCCACTGAGTGACGACCCCACGCTCGGCGATCGCCTGGCCGACGAGACCTACCACCTGTTTGTGCAGGCGCTCTACGAATGCGAAGCGCCGCTGCGGGCCGAGTCGATGCGCGCGCAGCGCATCGACTCCGGTCTTGCCACACTGCCGCAGATCGAGCTCAAGCTGCTGCTGCTGGACACACAGATCGCGCTCGGCGCAGGCCGCGTCGAAGTCGGTCGCGCCACGCTCGCCCGCGCCGAGCCCTTGCTGCACATTCGTGCGCCGCGGCCCGCCAGCTGGTGGCACCTGTTGCGATCGCGGCTGGACCTGCTCGAAGGTCGCAATCGCCAGGCGCTGACGCATGCACGCCTGGCCCTGCGCCTGGGCAGCGAAAGCCACTTGCCCGAGCGCTGGATGGGCGTGACGGTGATGCAGGAGGGTCAGGTGCAGATGGTCGCCGGAGCCTACGCCGACGCGGTGCCGTTCTTCGAGCGTGCGGGCCGCGCCGCGAGCGGGCGCCAGGCGAAGTACTGCTGGTGCCTTGCAAATCTGGCGCACGCGCTGCGCCACTTCGCCGCCGCGGACGTGGACGCCGGCCGCGCTGCGTTGCAGGACGGCTTGGTCATGGCCCGTGAACTGGCCTGGTTGAACTTCTTTCGCGCCGGGCCGAAGGTGGCCGCGACGATCTGCGCGCTGGCGCTCGAACACGACGTCGAGGCGCCGTTCGCGCGTGAAGTGATTGCCGAACGTGGTCTGCAGGCAGTGCGCGCGGACTTGTCCGCCTGGCCCTGGCCGATTCGCGTGCGCACGTTCGGTGGGCTGCAGATCGAACTGAACGGCGAGACCCTGGTGTTCAAGGGCAAGGTCGCGCGCAAGCCGCTGGACCTGCTGATGTTCATCGTCGCCTCCAGCGGCAGCGATGTTTCCACCGCCACGGCGGCGTTCGCGCTCTGGCGCGAGCTCGACGGCGACAAGGCGCGGGCGGCGCTCAATATCGCGCTGCACCGCCTGCGCAAGCTGCTGGGCAGCGACGAGGCCGTGCTGCTCGAGGTCGGTCGGCTGAGCCTGAACCCGAAGTTGGTCTGGGTCGATTGCCTGGCGTTCGAGCAGCTCGTCGACGGCGTGGGCATGCCTACGCCCGAAACGCTCGGCGCTCCCGCGCGCGCCGCCGCTGAACGGGCACAGGCGCTGTACAGCGGCGCTTTCTTGCACGACACCGAAGACGAAGCCTGGCAGTTGGTCTATCGCTCGCGCCTGGCCAGCAAGTTCAAGCGCATCGTCACGCTGCTGGCGCATGCCGCCATCGCACGCGGCGATGGCCGCCATGCGCGCGCGCTGCTCGAGCGCGGCCTCGAATTCGACCCCCTGGCCGAAGATCTGGCGCGCGACCTGATGCGTGAGCTGATCGACAGCGGCGAGCAGGCGGCTGCACTGGCCGTCTTCACTCGCTGCCGCGATGCTATTGCCGCCGGGCTGGGCGCCAAGCCTTCGGCGGCCACGCTGGCGCTGGTGGCGACGCTGCACGACATCCCCTCGACTTAGGGGTCGCTCGGCGCTGCGCCGCATCGGTATGCGTTTCGTAATAGCCGACCCCATACCGTGCGCTGACGCCGAAACGTCTTCGGCGCAAAGGGAGTTGCGATGGGCAGCGCTACGGTATCGACGAGGGCATTGCTAGGGGTTGTGAGGCGCGCCGCTGCGGCAGGAGAGCGCTGGCGCCCCGCGCTGGTCTCGATTGGGCTCGTGCTGCTCGTCGCGTGCGGTGGCGGGGGCGACAGCCCGGCCCCCGCGACGCCGACAGTCACAACCGTCACGGTCTTGCAGTCCGGTGCCAGCGTTGCCGTCGGGCAGACTCAAACCGTCACGGCCGAGGCCAGGGATCAAGGCGGCGCCGTCATGGCCGGCGTCAGTTTCAGCTGGGCCTCGTCGAACAGCGGCGTCGCCAGTGTGAACAACGGGGTCGTCACCGGCGTCGCAGCCGGAACCGCAGACATCACGGCGTCGAGCAGCGGGGTGACCAGCAGCCCCGCCAGCGTCAGCGTCATTGCGGTCGCGCGCGGCAGTGTCGTCATCGACAAGCCCTCGGTGTTCCTCTCTGCCATCGGCCAGCCGGCCCGGCTGACGGCGCAGATCCTGGATGCGCAGGGCGTGGCGGCCCCAGGCCCCGTCACCTGGACGTCCAGCGCGCCCAGCCAGGTATCGGTCGACGCCGCCGGGCAGGTCGTGGCCTTGGCCATCGGCTCGGCACAGATATTCGCCGAGGCCGGCGGGGTCCGCTCCGCGCCGACGCTGGCGATCGTTGCTCAGCCGGTGCCTGGCGCCCTGCTCGTCACCGATGCGCAGGTGGTGTCGGTCGGCCCGCCGCTCGGTCTTGCCGCGGGCGCCTCGCCGCGTGTCGGCACCGAGTACGAAGTCACCCTGCAGGGCGTCGCTGCGCCCGCGCCGGGCACCATGGTGATGGCGGCAGAGACCGCACTGATTGCGGGCAGAGTCGTCTCGACGCGCCAGGAAGCCGCCGGACTCGTGGTCAGGCTCGCGCTTGCGCCGCTGTACCAGCTGTTCAGCGCCTACGACATTCGTCTGAACATCGAACTCTCGGCCTTCGCATTCGAACCACTGCCGGATCGGCCTGGCATGACCACGCTGGGGGCGGCTTCGCGCGAAGGCCGCAGCCGGCCGCTCGCTGGAACGGCGCGCCGGCTCGACGCCTTCGACCCGTTCAAGACCTTCGAATGCGACCGCAGCGTCAAGCCCCAACTCAACAGTGCGCCGATCCAGCTTTCGCTGGAGAACAACCTGAAGCTCATCCTCGAAGACCGGCCCGGCTACAGCAAACATGCGCTGGAGGGGTCGGCGGCCATCGTCGGCAGTGCGGGTCTCAAGCTGAAGGCGGGCTTCAAGGCGTCCGGACGATGCGATGCCCAGGGCCAGATCAAGATTCCGATCGGAGGCTGGTTCAGTGTGCTCGCGATGCCGGCGGTTCGCTTCGGACTCGGCGCGGAACTCGAAGGAGAGGTTGTGCTGGTCCA
Source organism: uncultured beta proteobacterium (assembly GCA_963706685.1). GTDB lineage: Bacteria > Pseudomonadota > Gammaproteobacteria > Burkholderiales > Burkholderiaceae_C > CADEEN01. The sequence continues at coordinate 41,936 of CAVPMY010000004.1, read as the reverse complement.
GGCGGAGCTGGGCGTCGAGGGCAAGGTCGGCTTCAGCCCGGTGCTGGGCTGGGAGTGCGGCGGGGCGACACCCGCTTGCCGGGGTCTGGACGACGTCACCCTAGTGAACGAATTCAAGACCAAATCCAGGATTCCTACCGACAAGGACCCAGAGGCGAACGTCTCGGCGCAGTTCTATGTCATTGCGGGGCTCGACGCTTCGTTCTTCCTGGGCGCTCTCAATGCCGGCATCGTGGAGGCCCGCATCGGCCCCAAGCAGTCCTTCTACATGGCCTTCGAGGACGACCAGGCGGCAAGGCCTGACTACGCCTCGACCTACGACCTGAAGCTCGAAGGCGTCGTCGAACCGGGTGAAGCGCTCCAGAAGGCCATCGAGATGGTCATCGGCGACGACTCGACGACGGTGAAGTTCAAGGCGGAGTTCTCCAGCGACCTTTCAGAGTCGCCCAAAGGCACTCTGGTTGCAAGCGTGCCCAAGCTCAGGCCCAACGAGGCAGTGAACTTCACGGTGGAGTTCGATGCGAAGACCGTCAACTACTTCCTGTTGGGCGAAAACGTGGTCGGTGTCGATCTCTATCGCAAGCGCGATGACGAAAGCGACTTCACGCTTTGGAAGTCGATGGCGCTGATCGCCAGCGGCACGCCGGTGTATCAATATCGATGGGTGCCGACCACATCCGACGCGGGCAAGTACGAGTTTGCGGCCTTTGCGAGAACGAAGATCGATGTCGTGGATCTCGAGGTCGCCAAGAATTCCATCCAGGAGGTGGAAGTGAGCTGCTTTGCGGCGGGAGCCCCGTTGGCAAACGCTCCCGGGCGAGCGCATACCCTGGCGACCACGACCCGCGACGCACAGGCCGTCCCCCCGGGGCCGAGTTGCGTTGACAGCTGGGCGGGAACGGCAAGCGTGATCGCTCGGACCCCGGGTGCGCCGCCAACGGACAACAGCACAAGCACATCGAGCGTGATCTGGAAGATCGCGAGCACCAGCCAGAACGGCACCACCACCTATACGCCGCAAAGCGGCAGTTTCACTCTGGCATTCAATTTCCCCTCGACGGGTTGCACCTACGCCCTGGCCCCGAATACCTTCGTCATCGACAGCAACCCGGCGATACAGCAATCCAGACTGACGATCAGCTTGATTCCATTCGCGCCGCCCAGCTACGCGGTCACCGGCCGGCAGTTCGTGAATTTCACTTCGACGGCGTCTTGTCCGGGAAAGCCCGATGTGGTGAGTGAGTTTGTTAACTACGTTGTTGACTATGCGTCTGGCACCGGCCCGTTCACGGAAGGGCAAACCAGACTGACCGGGACCTATGAGGACGGTCAATTCACGAATGTTTGGGACTTCAGTCGGCCATGAATCGGACGGGCCGTTCGATCACCATGCTGGTATTCCAGCGGCGCTGGCCTGCTCGGAATGGCCGGTCGTTGCAAGTCTTCAGGAGGTCTGCTATGTCCAATGGTCGCAAGCGCCTGTGCGCCATCACGCTGGCGGCCGCTGTGGCGCTGCTGCCCGCCACCAGTAACGCGCTGGCGCCCGCCCTGTTGTTCATGGTCAAGCAGATCGCCCAGCAGGCGGCCACTTCGATGATCAAGGATGCGCTGCTGTCGAGCCTGAGCGGAATGGGATGCAAGGGTATTGCGCTGTCCAATGCCATCAGCGCCTTCGACCTGCGCCAGGGCGGTGCCGGCGTGGCACTGGGTGGCATGCCCTCGCTGCCGGCCGGCATGTCTATGCCCAACATGCCGCCGATGACCGGGTTTCCCGGCCTGCCCGCGGGCGCCGCCGGGCTTGGCGGCCTGGGCGCCGCCGGCCACGCCAATGCCGTGCCGCCTGACATCATGGCGAAGATGCAGGCCCTGATGCCCAGCAGCGGGCCACAGCCTGCGGGTGCGGTACTCGACCCGGAGCAGGCCGCGATGATGGCGCGAATGCAGCAAATGATGGCCCAGCCGCTGTCGCCGCCCGAAACCGTCGCCACGATCGATGAACTGTTCGAGCTCGGCTTCCTGCCCAAGCCGATGCAGGCCGAGCTCAAGGAATGCATGGTGCTGGTGCCGGCGAGCGTACCTGCGCTCGGCATGGGCATGGGCATGATGAAGCCGATGATTCCGCAGCTGCGCCAGGCGCGCAGTGAATTGCATGCGCTGTCACCGCAGGAGCAGGACGAGGTGGCCGCCGCGCTGGCGCAGGAAGTGCGACCGCTGCCGGCCGACCAGCGCGCTGCGTTCCTCGAGCATGTCGAGTCCGGCTTCTTTCCGCCGCGTCTCGCGCGTGAGGTCAAGCGCGGTCTCTCGGCGCCGTAGCGATCGAGGCGGCGGTTGCGACGCTGTGCCCCTCGCGGCACGGCGGCGCTACCCCTGTTGCCGACGAGTTCATTCCAGAGTGCTCAAATGACTTGGCGGCCGTGCCCGCGGCGCCGGCTGGCCGCCGCTTGCACCAGGCGCCCGAGGCATCCGCCATGTCATTGCGCATCAACGACACCGCACCCGACTTCACGGCCCAGACCACGCAGGGTTCGATCCAGTTTCACAAATGGATCGGCGACAGCTGGGCGATCCTGTTCTCACACCCGAAGGACTTCACCCCTGTGTGCACCACCGAGCTCGGCTACATGGCGGGCATCGAGGACAAGTTCAAGCAGCGCAACACCAAGTTGATCGGCCTGAGCGTTGATCCGGTCGACAACCACGAGAAATGGTCCAAGGACATCGAGGAAACGCAGGGTCACCTGCCGAAGTACCCGATGATCGGCGATACCGACCTTGCCGTGGTCAAGCTGTACAACATGCTGCCGGCCGATGAGGCGGGAACGTCGGAAGGCCGCAGCGCAGCCACCAACGCCACGGTTCGATCGGTGTTCGTGATCGGCCCGGACAAGAAGATCAAGCTGACGATGACCTACCCGATGACCACCGGGCGCAACTTCGACGAGATCGTGCGTGCCCTCGACTCGATGCAGCTGACGGCAAAGCACAAGGTGGCCACGCCGGCGAACTGGAAGCCGGGCGAGGACGTCATCATCGCCGGATCGGTCAGCGACGACGATGCGAAAAAGCTGTTCCCCGGCGGTTGGAAGGCGCCCAAGCCCTACCTCAGGATAGTTCCTCAACCCAAGGGTTGAGGAACGGCCTTCGGCACGGCTGCGCCCGAACGTACGGCTCCCCCGAGCCCCCTCCGGGAGGGGGTTCCAGCATGAATGACAATTGCGGCATGCGATTGCCCTTCACCAAGATGCAAGGCGCGGGCAACGACTTTGTCGTGCTCGACGCCACGCGAGCGCCGATCGAGCTGACGCCGCAGCAGGTGCAGCGCCTGGGCGACCGGCGCTTTGGCGTCGGCGCCGATCAGATCCTGCTGGTGGAAAACAGCAGCACGCCGGGCATCGACTTTCGCTACCGCATCTACAACGGTTTTTCCGGCGACGAGGTCGAGCATTGCGGCAACGGCGCGCGTTGCTTCGTGCGCTATGTGCGCGACAAGGGCCTGACCGACAAGTCCGTCGTGCGCGTCGAGACGGTAAACAATGTGCTCGAGTTGCATTGGCGCGATGACGGCCGTGTCAGCGTCAACATGAACACGCCGCTGTTCGATCTGGCGCGCGTGCCGTTCGACGCCGCCGGTCTGGTGCCGCGCGAGGTCAATGGCTTCGCGCTGTGGCCGGTCGATGTGCACGGCCGCAGCGTCGAGCTGGCGGTGCTGTCGATGGGCAACCCGCATGCCGTGTGCCGTGTCGATGACCTCAACCAGGCCCCGGTGGCCACGCTCGGGCCGCTGATCGAAAGCCACGCGCGCTTTGCGCAGCATGTCAACGCCGGCTTCATGCAGTGGCTGTCGCGGCGCGAGATTGCACTGCGTGTCTACGAGCGCGGCGCCGGCGAAACGCTGGCTTGCGGCACCGGCGCCTGCGCCGCAGTGGTGGCCGGCGTGCGTGCCGGCTGGCTCGATGCCAAGGTGGACGTGCACACGCGCGGCGGCGTGTTGTCGATCGAGTGGGCCGGCGCCACCGATGTGCAATCGCCGGTGTGGATGACCGGCCCCGCAGAAACGGCTTTTCAAGGAGAAATCGACCTGTGACTTCCAGCGTGCATACCGTGCCCCAGGGCATCACCGAGAACGACATCGCCGAATACCTGGTCAACACGCCGGCGTTCTTCGAGCGCCATGCCGAGTTGCTGGCGACGATCCAGCTCACCAGCCCATTCGGACAACGCGCGGTCTCGCTGCAGGAGCGGCAAATGGAAATGCTGCGCGAGCGCATCAAGGGCCTGGAGAAAAAGATCGTCGAGATGATCCGCAACGGCCAGGACAACGTGGCCATTGCCGATCGCCTGCACCGCTGGACGCGCGCCCTGATGCTGACGACCGAGCCGTCGCAACTGCCTGGCGTGCTGCTGCGCGAGTTGCAGCAGCAGTTCCTGGTGCCCTGCACCGGGCTGCGGGTATGGGGCGTCGATGCCGCCTATGCGCAACTGCCGCAGGCTGCCGCGGTCAGTGACGACGCCAAGGCCTTTGCCGCCGATCTTGCGCAACCGTATTGCGGCGCCAACACCGGCACCGAGGCCGTGCGCTGGATGAGCGCGGCCGAAGGCGAGACGGCCGCGGTGGCTTCGCTGGCACTGGTGCCGCTGCGCCGCTCGAGCGCGGCCCCAGTGTTTGGTTTGCTGGCACTCGGCTCGCCCGACGCCACCCGCTACAGCGCCGACATGGCCACCGACTTCCTGTCGCGCCTGGGCGAGGTGGCCGGAGCGGCGTTGTCGCGCCTGTTGCCGCCGCCGTCGGCGTGACGTCGACGTGAGCGCAGCGCCGTGAACACCGCACCATGAACCCGGCAGAGGGCGCCGCAACGCTCGCGCCCGCGCTGCAGTCCTACCTGCGGCACCTCGAAGTCGAGCGGCGTTTGGCGGCACGCACCGTCGAGATGTACGGCGTCGACCTGCGCCGCCTGCAGGCCAGCGCGCGCGCCGACGGCGTCGCGCTCGAACAGGTGCAGCCGCACCATGTGCGCAGCTGGATGGCCAAGGCGCACCGCAGCGGACTGGCACCGCGCAGCCTTGCGCTGATGCTGTCGGCGTGGCGCGGGCTGTACCGCTGGTGGGGCGAGCAGGGCGCCGTGGCCAGCAACCCGGTGGAGGGCGTGCGGGCGCCCAAGGCGGCCAAGCCGCTGCCCAAGGCGCTGTCGGTGGACCATGCGGTGGCGCTGGCCGATCACCACCTCGACAGCGGTGATGCGCGGCTGGCTGCGCGCGACCACGCCATTGTCGAGCTGCTGTATGGCTGCGGCCTGCGCGTGGCCGAGCTGATCGGCCTGGACGTGCGCGCCGGCCGCGACGCCGCGGGCTGGATCGACGCTGCCGACGCCAGCGCGCATGTGCTCGGCAAAGGCAGCAAGCGGCGCAGCGTGCCGGTGGGCCGATCCGCATTGCAAGCCCTCGGCGCGTGGACCGCTGTGCGCGACGAACTGGCCAAGCCGGCAGAGGCGGCGCTGTTCGTCAGCATGCGCGGCACGCGCCTGGGCGCGGGCCAGCTGCGTTTGCGGCTGAAGCAGATCGCCCTCGCCGCCGGCGTGCCGACGCATGTGCACCCGCACATGCTGCGCCACAGTTTCGCCTCGCATGTGCTGCAGTCGAGCGGCGATCTGCGTGCCGTGCAGGAGCTGCTCGGCCACGCCAACATCACGACGACGCAGGTCTACACCAAGCTGGACTTCCAGCACCTGGCCCGGGTCTACGATGCAGCGCACCCGCGGGCCAAGAAACGCGGCGGTTGAACCGGCATGAAGACCGTCCGCTTGCGCGAAGGCAAGGAGCGCTCGCTGCTCAAGCGCCACCCCTGGGTTTTCGCCGGCAGCGTGGACAAGGGTGGCGGCGACAGCGGCGAGACGGTGCGCGTCGAAGGCAGCGACGGCCGCTTCCTGGCCTGGGCGGCGTACAGCGCGCGCTCGCAGATCCGGCTGCGGGCCTGGAGCTTCGACGAGGCCGAGCGCATCGACGCGGCGTTTTTCGAGCGGCGCGTGGCTGCCGCGGTGGCACTTCGTGCGCGCATGGCGATTGCAAGCGACGGCGTGCGCCTGATCCACGGCGAAGCCGACGCGCTGCCGGGATTGATCGTCGACCGCTATGCCGACACGCTGGTGGCGCAGTTCCTGTCGGCCGGCAGCGAACGCTGGAAAGCGGTGATCACCGATGCACTGCTTGGCGCCACCGGCTGCACGCGGCTGTACGAACGCTCCGACTCCGGCGTGCGCAAGCTGGAAGGGCTGGCTGCTCTCACCGGCTGGCTGCGCGGCGAGGGCGCCACCGAGGTGACGATCCGCGAGCATGGCTGGCAGCTCACGCTCGACGTTGCCGGGGGCCACAAGACGGGTTTTTATCTTGACCAGCGCGACAACCGCGCGCGCTTTGCGCAGTGGGTGCGGCAGTTCGGCGCCCAGCGTGTGCTCAACTGTTATTGCTACACCGGCGGCTTCACGGTGGCTGCGCTGGCCGGCGGCGCGGCGCAGGTGACGAGCGTGGATTCGTCAGCGCCGGCACTCGAGCGTGCAAGGGCGCATGTGGCGGGCAATGGCTTCGACGCGGCGCGCGCCGAGTTCGCCGATGCCGACGTCAACACGTACCTGCGCGCGCAATTGCAGGCCGGCGCCAGCTTCGACGCCATCGTGCTTGACCCGCCGAAGTTCGCGCCGACGGCTGCGCATGCCGACCGCGCCGCGCGCGCCTACAAGGACATCAACCGCCTGGCACTCAAGCTGCTCGCGCCGGGTGGATTGCTGCTGACGTTCTCCTGCTCGGGCGGTGTCGGCGCCGAGCTGTTCCACAAGATCGTCGCCGGCGCGGGCATCGATGCCGGCGTCGATGCGGTGCTGTTGGCGCGCCTCGAAGCGGCCTACGATCATCCGACGACACTCTGGTTTCCCGAGGGCGAGTACCTCAAGGGACTGGCTTTGTTGAAACGATAGCGCGCACATCGATCCGCGGCTCGAACTTGGCGCGCTGGGTGGCAAAGAAGGTCTTCACGTTGCGCACGTTGGCGTGCTGCGTGAACAGGCGTGCCGCGGCGGCGTTGTAGGCCGCCATGTCGGCCACCCAGAGCACAAGAATGAAGTCGGGGCCTGGGCTGACGCGCCAGCATTGCTGTACCGCCGTGTCGGCCACCGCAATGGCTTCGAACGCGTCGAGGTGTTCGGCGCCCTGGCGATCGAGCTGCAGCTCGACCACGGCCTGCAGGCCGCCGATCGCCTGCGACGACAGGAGCGCAATGCGGCGCTCGATCAACCCGCTGTCCTCCAGCCGCCGCACGCGGCGCAGCGCCGTCGCGGGCGACACATTCACCGCCGCTGCCAATGCCTGGTTGGCAAGCGATGCGTCGGTCTGCAGCAATTCAAGCAAGTGCAGGTCGGTGTCATCCAAGGCGTTCATGAGCGGAATACTACGCCGGTGAGAAATCTTATTGCAAATATTGATAGATGAGAAATCATCATACAGAAATCATCCAAACATGATCGCAAATTTCGTCGTGGCCTGCATACGCTTGCGTCCATCGTCCACTGCAACGAGAAGGTCCCATCCATGTGCGGCATCGTCGGCGCCGTCAGCGCGCGCAACATCGTCCCCATCCTCGTCGAGGGCCTGAAACGCCTCGAATACCGCGGCTACGACTCCTGCGGCGTGGCCGTGCACCAGGACGGGCAACTTCGGCGCGCCCGCAGCACGTCGCGGGTGGCCGAACTCGATGCCCAGGTGGCCGCCGAGCACATCGATGCCGGCACCGGCATCGCCCACACGCGCTGGGCCACCCATGGCGCGCCGGCGGTTGAAAACGCGCACCCGCATTTCTCGACCGGCCCGCGCTCCGGCGCCGGCGCCGACGCCGCCGCGCCGCTGGCGCGCATCGCCCTTGTGCACAACGGCATCATCGAGAACCACGACGAATTGCGCGCTGAATTGCAGGCCAAGGGCTACCACTTCACCAGCCAGACCGATACCGAAGTCATTGCGCACCTGGTGGCCGATTGTTATCAGGGCGACCTGTTCGAGGCCGTCCAGCAAGCCGTGCCGCGGCTGCGTGGTGCTTTTGCGATCGCCGTCTTCTGTCGCGACGAGCCGCACCGCGTGGTCGGTGCGCGCGAAGGCTCGCCGCTGGTGCTCGGCGTGGGCGACGGTGAAACCTTCCTCGCCTCCGACGCCATGGCGCTGGCCGGCGTGACCGAGCGCATCGTCTATCTCGAAGAGGGTGACGTGGTCGATGTGCAGATGGGCAAGCACTGGGTCGTCGGCCGCCAGGCGGACGGCAGGCTGCGCCCGGTCGAGCGGGCCGTGCATGTGGTGCACGCGCACAGCGGCGCGGCCGACCTCGGCCCCTATCGCCACTACATGCAAAAGGAAATCTTCGAGCAGCCCAAGGCGATTGCCGACACGCTGGATGCCGTGCAGAGCGTCAGCCCCGAGCTTTTCGGCGACGGTGCGCAATCGGCCTTCAAGGCCATCGACCAGGTGCTGATCCTGGCCTGCGGCACCAGCTACTACGCCGGCTCGGTGGCCAAGCTGTGGCTCGAATCGATCGCCGGCGTGCCGGCGCAGGTCGAAGTCGCCAGCGAGTACCGCTACCGCGACAGCGTGCCGAACCCGCGCACGCTGGTCGTCACCATCAGCCAGAGCGGCGAGACGGCCGACACGATGGCCGCGCTCAAGCATGCACGCTCGCTCGGCATGGCGACCACGCTGACGGTGTGCAACGTCGACACGAGCGCGATGGTGCGCGAGTGCAAGTTTGCCTTTCTGACGCGTGCCGGCATCGAAGTCGGCGTGGCCTCCACCAAGGCCTTCACGACGCAGCTCGTCGGCCTGTACCTGCTGACGCTGGCACTGGCGCAAGTCCGCGGCCGCCTGAGCGACGAGCAGGAGGCCGAGCAGCTGAAGGCGTTGCGCCACCTGCCCACCGCCGTGCAAGCCGTGCTCGCTCTCGAGCCGCAGATCGTCGCCTGGTCACAGGCCTTCACGAGCAAGGAACACGCCCTGTTCCTGGGCCGCGGGCTGCACTATCCGGTGGCCCTCGAGGGCGCTCTGAAGTTAAAGGAGATCAGCTACATCCACGCCGAGGCCTACCCCGCCGGCGAACTCAAGCACGGCCCGCTGGCGCTGGTCACCGCCGCCATGCCGGTGGTGACGATCGCGCCCAATGACAAGCTGCTCGAAAAACTGAAGAGCAACCTGCAGGAAGTGCGCGCCCGCGGCGGCGAGCTCTATGTGTTTGCCGATGCCGACACGCGCATCGAAAACGCCCCGGGCATGCACGTCATCCGCATGCCGGAGCACTACGGCGCGCTCAGCCCGATCCTGCACGTCGTGCCGTTGCAGTTGCTGGCGTACCACACGGCGTGTGCACGCGGCACCGACGTCGACAAGCCCAGAAACCTGGCAAAAAGCGTGACCGTCGAATGACGGCCGCGCCGGACCGCATCAGTTCTTGATGTTCTTGTCCATCCACTCGATGCGTTTTTTCAGCCACTTCTTCAGCCACTCGACTTCACCCTTGTAGCTGCCGGTCACCGCCTGGTTGGGCCAGACATAGGTATTCAAGATGGGCCAGCGATTGAAGTTTGCTTCCTGCGATGACTTCAGCATCTTGGCCTGGTTGTCGATGTACTTGTCCAGATCCTTGGCTGACTTCTTGAAATCTTTCCAGCGCGAGACGACGCGGTTCTTGAACTCCGGCGTGCGCATCAGGCTGTCGAACCAGGCCGTGGTGTTGCGCAGGTACCAGCCTTCGGGGTACATGGCCGACTGGTAGAAGTCGATGTTGCCGGCCGCAATGTCGAAGTCCCACAAGGGGCCCATCCTCAACAGGTCGCCGCGCTCCTTGAACAGGTAGACGCTGGAGCCCATCGCGGCGTCCTTGTTCTTCAGCAACTCCTGCACCAGGTAGTAGCTGACCAGGGTGTCGACGTCCATGTAGGCCGGCACGCCGGTCTGCCGATTGAAGTCGCCGCGAAAAATCGCGTCCTCCAGACCCTGCACGTAGTTGGCGATGTAGGCCTTCTGCGCCGGCTGGACTTCGCCCTCCTTCGGACTCTCCATAAGGAAGTTGTAGGCGCGGCTGGTGAAGAAGGTGTCCGTGGCCAGCAAGCGATCCGTGTACTCGACCTGCAGCAGGTAGCCGCCCTCGACGTTCGGCGGCGCAACGTCCGCGGTCTTCATCTTCGTGATGGCCACCCGCGCCGGGTCGACCTCGATCTTCTCGCCCAGTTGGTAGTTGCCCAGGAATTCGTTGTTCAGGTACACGTCGGCATGGCGCATGCGCGGCGTCCAGTCCATGTCGACGCGGCGGCTCAGTTCAAAGGCGATGTTGTTGCGCAGCAGCGTCTTGTCGGCGTAATTGGCAATCAGTACCCAGTCCTTGTGGGCCGGCATGTCCAGGATCGCGGCGGCTGAGGTCAGCTTGAGCCGGTAGCCCTTCTTGGGCATGTTCCAGGTCGTGTTGCCGCGGCCACGCAGCTGCAAGGTGCCGTGGTACAGGCCGCTGCCGTAGCGCTCCTTGCTGCCGTCGGTGATGCGCATGCAGCCGGTGACATAGTTCTCCCGGTCGACGATGGGCGCCGCGTTGTCGGTCCAGATCTGCACCACCGGCAGGCCGGTGTTGACGACCGGCAGCGTCGCGTACGCCGCCGGTGCACAGCCGCTGGTCTGGGCTTGGGCCCAGGTGGCGCCGAGCAGGCCGGCCAGGGCGGCCCAGCGTGCCATGCGGGCCCAGGGTCTCGCTTGGATGTTGTTCATCGTTGGTACTCCGCGCCGCGTGGGCACATTGGGTGTTGTTGAAAAGGCTCGGCGCTGGTGGGCTCGGCATAAGCATGCGCACACGCCCACAATCGGCAACAAAGGCCGAGCAACGATCTTGGTAGCCGGGTCGGTGCGGGTACACACCCCAAACTAGGGGTTGACCAAGCGAGCAATGCGCCCCGCGCCATCCTCGAGTTGGCTTCGCTCAGTCGTCGTCGTTGCCGCGAAACAGCCTCGGGTCGATGGCGTCGGCCATCGCCTGGCAGCCGGCTCGCCCGGGTTTGGTAGCGGGTCCTGGAGCAACACTAGCGGCCAGCAACGCCTAAATCGTCTTGCGCCGCTTGTCTGCCGCCAGTTTCTCCAACGCCTCGATGGTCGCGGCGGCCTGGGGCAGGTTGGGGTTGACCTGCAGCGCGCGTTGCAAATAAATGATCGCACGCTCGTAGTCACCGAGTGCGATGTAGTTTTGCGCGTAGCCCGAAAGCGCACCGAAGTGATATCGGTTGCGCTTGAGCACCTCGTCGCAATCCTTCAACGAAGCCTTGTACTCGCCCATCAGGAAGCGCACGGTCGCGCGCTGGTTCCAGCCCTCGGCAAAGCCGGGTTTGCGGCGGATGACCTCGGTGAAGCTCTGCTCGGCCTCGGCAAACTGCCAGTTTTCCATCTGCGTGACGCCGCGCTGTTGCAGCGCATCGATATCACGGTCGCCGGAGCGGCTCCAGATGCGCCGCAGCGCGGCTTCCGAGGTCAGGCGAACCTGCGCATCGTCATCCCTCAAGTGGCGCACCAGACGGTCCGCATCGGCCATCGTGCCCACTTCAGCCAGTCGCTCGGCGGCAGCGCGGCGCAAGGCTGCGCTGGGTTGTTCCATGTCCCTGAGCGCTTGGGCACGTGTGACAACGGGTTCGGCGGCGGTGGCCGACGGCAGGCTGAGCACGAGCACCGCCAAGGCGCAACACTGGACAAGGATGCGGAGAAGCACGGCGCACTCCTGATGACATGAACGGGCAGGTGGCCGGCGGCGGCCGAGCTTGCTCAGACCACCTTGACGACGATCTCGCCCAGGCCGTCGATGCCGCCGCGCATCGTCTGCCCGCGCACCACGGCATTCACGCCCTCGGGTGTGCCGGTATAGATCAGGTCGCCGGGCTGCAACTCGAACAGCGTCGACAGGTTCGCAATCGTCTCGGGCACCGACCAGATCAACAGCGACAGGTCGCTGCGCTGGCGGTCGGCGCCGTCGACTTGCAACCACAGCGCGCCCTGGTTCGGGTGGCCGACCTTCGCGGCGGGGTGGATCGGGCCGATCGGCGCCGACTTGTCGAAGGCCTTGCCTACTTCCCATGGCCGGCCCTGCTTTTTCATCTGGCCCTGCAGGTCCCGCCGCGTCATGTCCAGGCCCACCGCATAGCCGAAGACATGCCCGTTGGCGCGCTCGGCGGCGATGTTGCTGCCGCCCTTGCCGATGGCGACAACGAGCTCGACCTCGTGCTGATAGTCGCTGGTCAGGCTGGGATAGGGTAACTCGATCGCCAGGCCCGCGGGCACGACGACGATGGCGTTGGCGGGTTTGCAGAAGAAGAACGGCGGGTCGCGTTCGTCGGCGCCCATCTCGCGGGCATGCGCAACGTAGTTGCGGCCGACGCAGTAGATGCGGCGCACCGGGAACTGTGCAGCGCTGCCGACAACGGGCACGCTGACTTGGGGCTCGGGCGGGAGCACGTAGTTCATTCAGATCACTCCTGATGCTGGGACGCGCGGCAATTGTCTTCGCAACGTCCATCCGGCATGCGCAATGGCGCTGCTGCTGATGCGTGTCAACCCGGCGGCGTCTGCGCGATTGCGGCGTGCGTTGTGCACGCGCTGAGAGTCAAGTTGGCAGCCGAGCCGCCGAAACACCAGGGGAGCCCTGATGCCTTGCCCTTGCTGTGACCACCACTGCCCCCACCATCGCCACTGCCGACCTGCAAGTCGGCATGTTCGTTCACCTCGATCTGGGGTGGATGTCGCATCCGTTCGCGTTGTCGAGCTTTCGCATCGCCGACGCCGGGCAGATCGCGTCGATCCGCGCCCTCGGCCTGGCCCGCGTGCGCTGGAGCCCGGCGCAAAGCGACAGCACCTGCCTGCCGCACCCGCACCCCGCAACGTCGCCGAATTCGGGCAACGGCGCCAACGCAGGCGCTGCGCCCCTGATGACAGCAACGACCGTCGCGTCGGTGCCCGCTGCCAACACCTTGGCCGCGCAGCGCCGCGCGACCAGCGTGGTCGAACGCCAGTACGCCGAAGCGGCGAAGGACTGGCGCGGTGCGGCCGACCTGGCCACGCGCGACCCGGTCGCTGCCGGTCAGCGCATGTCAGCGTTGTCGCAGGCGCTGGTGTCGAAGATGCTGGACGCGCGTGAGCTGTCGATCCGCAGCGTCTCGGCCGCGCCGAGCGAACACGCCAGCCACGCCTTGAACGTCGGCGTGCTGGCGCTGCTGATGGGGCGGCTGTGCGGGCTGGCGCCGACCGAGCTGCATGACCTGGGTGTCGGTGCGCTCGCGCACGATATCGGCAAGACCGAGCTGCCGCCGTCGCTGCACAAGGCCGATGCGCATTTCACGTCGGCCGACATGGCGCGCTACCGCGAACATGTTGCACGCGGCGTGGCGCTGGGACAGCGCATGGGCCTGGCCCCGGGTGCGCTGTTGGTGATCGGCCAACACCATGAGCACATGGACGACAGTGGCTTTCCGCAAGGTATCGGCGGTCAGCGCTTGTCCATGCCGGCGCGCGTCACGGCGTTGGTCAACCGCTATGACAATTTGTGCCACCCGTCGCTGCGATCGCTGGCGATGACGCCGCATGAGGCCGTGGCGCTGTTGTTCCAGCAGGGCCAGCGCCTGTACGACCCCGCCCTGCTGGGAGCCTTCGTGCGCATGATGGGCGTCTACCCGCCGGGTTCGGTGGTGCAGCTCACCGACGACCGCTACGCGGTGGTCGAGAGCGTGTCGGCATCGCGCCCGCTCAAACCCAAGGTTCAGGTGCACGACCCAAGGCGCTCCGACGACGAGGCGGTGCTGGTCGATCTGGCGCAGCAAAGCGTGTTGGGCATCCGCCGTGCGTTGTCGGCAGAGCAGTTGCCCTCGGCCGTGCGCGATCAGTTGATGCCCCCTCGCCGAGCGGCCTGGTTCTTCGAGTCGCTCGAAGACGGGGATGACGCGGCGCCGATGCCGTCTTTCGCTCCGCGCCATTGATGCCCCTCAACCCCGGTGCGTACCGGGTTGCATCGGACGGGTCGCCGTGACTAAATAAGGTTCATGCGCTGGCTGCACGCTGCGCGCGCACCACGATGAACCCGTTGTCCGCCGCTCTCGAAAGCCGCATCGCCACACAGGCGCCGGCGCTGTCTGTGCGCTTGCCCACCGGCCGCTGGTTGGGCGCGACGAACGCGCGCGTTCGGCTGGCGTTCAGAAGCTGGGTCGCGCTCGCGCACTTCGTCAGCGGCCAGATCGGCCGATTGGCTGAAGACCACGTGCAAGGCCGCGTCGAACTCGCGGGCTCGATGCGCGACGCCGTCGAAGCCGCTGCGGCACTGCTCGACGCCGACCCGACACGCGGGCAGCGCGGCGGTCCGATGACCGCCTGGCGCTCGCGGTGGCGTCACAGGCGGGCCGCCGACGCGCGCCAGGTGCAGTTCCACTACGACGTCTCGGACGAGTTCTACGCACTCTGGCTCGACCCGCGCCGCGTCTACTCCTGTGCCTATTGGCCTGCAGGCACCGAGGACCTGGCTGCCGCGCAGCAGGCCAAGCTCGACCTGGTGTGCCGCAAGCTGATGTTGCGCCCCGGCGAGCGCTTCCTCGATGTCGGCGCCGGCTGGGGCGCCCTGCTGCTGTGGGCCGCCGAGCACTACGGCGTGCAGGCGACGGGCATCACCTTGTCCAGGAACCAGCACGCGCACGTCAGCCGGCTGATCGAAGAGCGTGGCCTGGCCGGGCGCGTGCACATCGAGTTGCTCGACTACCGCGCGCTGCCCGAACTGCGGCCCTTCGACAAAATCGCCTCGATCGGCATGTTCGAGCATGTCGGCCGCGCGTACCTGGGCACCTATTTCGAGAAGCTGTACCGCCTGCTCGCGCCGGGCGGTCTGTTGATGAACCACGGCATCACCGCCGGCGGCACGGGTCATCACCAACTGGGCGCGGGCATCGGCGATTTCGTCGAGCGCCACATCTTTCCTGGCGGCGAATTGGTGCATGTGGCCCCGGTGGTCGAAGCGATGGCCGACGCCGGCTGGGAGACGGTCGACGTGGAGAACCTGCGTCCGCACTACGCCAGGACGCTGTGGGCCTGGTCCGATGCGCTCGAAGCGCAACTCGACGCCGCGCGCACGCTCACGTCGGCCAACACACTGCGCGCCTGGCGCCTGTATCTGGCCGGCAGTGCCATGGCCTTCGAACGTGGCTGGATGGCATTGCACCAGATCCTGGCGGCACGGCCCACGGGGCGCGTCGAAGACGGACCGATGCGCGGGGCACAATCGGCCTATCCCTTCACCCGCGACCATCTGCACAAGGACCGCGTTGCCATGCTCTACAAGTTCAAGTCCAAAGCCGCCGGCGACGTCATCATGCTCGGCCCCAACGGTGACCAGGTGATGCGCGTCATCGGCCGCGAGCCTGCGGCCAAGGGCATTTTCGAAGTCGCCGACATGCCGCGCCTGATCTCGGCGCTCGAACAAGCCGTGGCCAGCGACGATGAGCGCAAGCCCGATGGCGATGATCCGCCCTCGGGCAAAGGCGACGGTGTGTCGTTGCGTCAACGCGTCTGGCCGCTCGTCGAGATGCTGCGCCGCTGTCACGCGGCGCGCGAGGTGATCACCTGGGGGGTCTGAGGCCATGAAGTTGTGGAGCGACTCCTGGACCAACGGCGATGGCATCGGCGCCAAGTACGCCGCCGGGCGGATCGACGAGCAGGGCAACATCGGGTTTTCCGACAACGTCAATCCGCACCTGGCGTGGAGCGACCTGCCGGCGGGCGTCAAGTCACTGGTGCTGATCTGCCACGACTTCGATGTGCCTTCGAAGGGCGACGACGTCAACAAGACCGACCGCGAGGTGCCGAGCGATCTGCCGCGCGTCGACTTTTTCCATTGGCTGCTGATCGATCTGCCGCCGACGGTGACGCACATTGCCGAAGGCGAGTTCAGCCGCGGCTTCACGCCGCACGGCAAACCCGGCCCGGCTGCAGCGCATGGCGCGCGGCAGGGATTGAACGACTACACCGGCTGGTTTGCCAACGACGCCGAACGCGCAGGCAACTACTTCGGCTACGACGGTCCGTTTCCGCCGTTCAACGACTCGCTGGTGCATCACTACGTGTTCACGCTCTACGCGCTCAGCGTGGCGCGGCTGCCGCTCGAAGGCCATTTCAATGGCGCGCAGGTGCGCCAGGCGCTGGCCGGCTGCGTGCTCGACGCCGCCACCTACTCGGGCACCTACACGCTGAACCGTCGGCTCGTTCATTCTTGAGTGACGATCTGACGCGTGTCATCGCCATTCGCCATGGCGAAACCGCCTGGAACGTGCAAACGCGCATCCAGGGCCAGATCGACATCGGCCTGAACGATAACGGTCGACAGCAGGCACGACGCTTGGCGCGCGCGCTGGCCGGCGAGGACCTGCACGCCGTGTTTGCCAGTGATCTGCAGCGCGCGGCCGATACGGCGCGTGCCTTCGCCGAGCCGGCCGGCTTGCCGGTGTGCACCGATGTCGGCCTGCGCGAGCGCGGCTTCGGCGACTTCGAGGGCCTGACCTGGGCCGAGGTCGAACAACGCCACCCCGATGCCTCGCGGCGCTGGCGCGAGCGCGATACCAGCTTCGGCCCGCCGGGCGGCGAAACACTGGCTGCGTTCTACGAGCGCGCGGTGGCTGCGCTGGCCACCATTGCGATGCGCCATCGCGGCGGGCACATCGCCATCGTCACCCATGGCGGGGTGCTCGACGCGCTCTACCGAGCCGCCTCGCGCGTGCCGTTGAACGCGCCGCGCACCTGGCAACTCGGCAACGCCAGCATCAATCGCGTGCTGCACGGCGAGCGGGGCTTCATGCTCGTCGGCTGGAACGACCGCCTGCACCTCGAAGGCGATGTGATCGACGAGGCTTCGGCGTGAACACGCTCGTCGGCCAGGACGTGGCGGCAATCGACACACCCGCCCTGGTGATCGATCTGGACGCGATGCAGCGCAACCTGACGGCGATGGCCGCCTTTGCACGTGAGCGTGGCCTGCGCCTGCGGCCCCATGCCAAGACGCACAAGAGCGCCTGGATCGCGCAGGCGCAGATCGCGCAGGGCGCTGTCGGCGTCTGCGTGCAGAAGACCAGCGAGGCCAAGGCGCTGGCGGCACAGGGCGTGCGCGACATCTTCATCACCAACCAGGTCATCGACGAGGCCAAGTTGGCCCACGTGGCCGCGTTGGCGCGCGATGCGAAGCTGGCCATCGCGGTCGACAGCGGGCTCGGCATCGAGCGGCTGGCGGCGGCGCTGAAGGCGAGCGGCGCCGCGCTCGGTGTCTTCGTCGAAATCGACGTCGGCCATGGACGTTGCGGCGCGCCGCCGCAGGAGGCGGCGTCGCTGGCTCGACGACTTGTCGAACAGGGTCTGCACTTTGCCGGCTTGCAGGCCTACCACGGCCGGGCGCAGCATCTGCGCAGCATCGCCGAACGCCGCGCCGCCATCGGTGCCGCCGCCGACGCGGTGCGTGCTGCACAGGCCGCACTGGCCGCCGAGCGCATCGCCTGCCCGCTCGTCAGCGGCGCCGGCAGCGGCACCTTCATGCTCGAGTCCGACAGCGGCCTGTGGGGCGAGCTGCAATGCGGTTCCTACCTGTTCATGGACCGCGACTACGCCGACAACGAATCGCTGCCCGGCGCGCCACGCTTCGAACACGCACTGTTCATCAAAAGCCAGGTGATGAGCCGCGCCGCCGATCGCGCGGTGATCGACGCCGGCCACAAAAGCCACGCCATCGACAGTGGCTTGCCGCGCATCTGGGGCCGCGATGACCTCGACTTTGTCAACGGCGGCGACGAACACGGCATCCTGCGCCCGCGCGATGCATCGGCGCGCTTGCCTGCTCTGGGCGAGTGCGTCTGGCTGGTGCCCGGACACTGCGACCCGACGGTGAACCTGCACGACACGATGGTCGGCGTGCGCGGCGGACTCGAGCGCGGCACGGTGGAAGAGTTGATCCGAGTCGATGCCCGCGGTTGCGCCGGTTGACGCGCTTCATCAGCGGCGTAGAGTGGCGTGGGTCAACTGGCGAAAGGAGGTCTGACCATGGCCATCAAGCGCATGACCAAAGCCGATCACCCGCAGTCCTTCGGCACGTTCAAGCCGGTCGGGCATGTCGTGGTGGCGATGCCTGATGACGAACGTGCTGCCGCCGTGGTGCGGGGCCTGCTTGCAGCCGGCTTCGAAGCTGAAGACATCCTCGAATACACCGCCGCCGAAGAAGACGACGAGATGGACCGCATGCTGCAAAACGCCAGTGACTTCGCCGGCTTCGGCTATGAAGTCACTTTGATGCGGCGCTATCAGGAACTGGCCCGCGACGGCGCCAGCTGGCTCATCATCTTCGCGCCCGACGACAAACAGGCCTCCCGTGTGGCCGAGGTCGCACGCGCCCAAGGTGCGCTGATGGCCGAGAAGTACCACCGGCTGGTGGTCGAGGATTTGATCTAGAACAGATCGGTGTTTGCGCCCTTGGGCGGTGCCAGCCCGAGGTGCCTGTAGGCGGCCTGCGTCGCCGCGCGGCCGCGCGGCGTGCGCTGCAAATAGCCCTGCTGGATCAGATAGGGCTCGATCACGTCTTCGATCGTGCCGGCTTCTTCGCCGATCGCCGCGGCCAGGTTGTCCAGGCCCACCGGCCCGCCGTCGAAGCGGTGCACTATGGCCTCGAGCAGCTTGCGGTCCATCAGATCCAGGCCGAGCGGATCGACATCGAGCATCAGCAACGCGGCGTCGGCCACCGACTGGCCGATGCGGCCCTCGGCCTTGACGTCGGCGTAGTCGCGCACACGGCGCAACAGCCGGTTGGCGATGCGCGGCGTGCCGCGCGAACGGCGCGCGACCTCGCCGGCGCCGGCGTCGTCGATCGGCACGTTGAGCAGCCCGGCCGAGCGGTGCACGATGCGCGCCAGCTCGTCGGGCGTGTAGAACTCCAGGCGTGCGACGATGCCGAAGCGGTCGCGCAGCGGGTTGGTGAGCATGCCGGCGCGGGTGGTCGCACCGATCAGCGTGAACGGCTGCAGCTCGAGCTTGATCGAGCGCGCGGCCGGGCCCTCGCCGATCATGATGTCGATCTGGTAGTCCTCGAGCGCGGGGTAGAGGATCTCTTCGACGACCGGCGACAGGCGGTGGATCTCGTCGATGAAGAGCACATCGTGGGCCTCGAGATTGGTCAGGATCGCCGCCAGGTCCTTCGGCTTCTCGAGCACCGGGCCCGAGGTCTGGCGCAGGTTGACGCCGAGCTCGGCTGCAACGATATGCGCCAGCGTCGTCTTGCCCAGCCCCGGCGGGCCGAACAGCAGCACGTGATCCAGGGCCTCGCCGCGCTTCTTCGCCGCCGCAATGAAGATCTCCAACTGCTCGCGCGCCTTGACCTGGCCGACGTAGTCGTCGAGCGCCTTGGGCCGCAACGCGCGCTCGATGGCCTCCTCGTTCGGCGAGGCCGGCGCCGCGCTGACGATGCGGCGTGCGGTCGATGGCGGTGCGCTGCCGAGGTCATCGGTCTGGATGCTCATGCGTTCATTATCCCGCCGCTACCCGCTACCATCTGCGCCATGAAACCCGCCACCCTCATCCATTGCGTTGTCGCCTCCTTGTTGTGCCTCGCCGCGTCGTCGTCGCTGGCGCAGGTGACGGTCGAGCAGGCCTGGGCGCGGCCCACCGTTGCCGGCCAGCAGGGCGGCGGCGGTTTCCTGTCGATGACCAGTGCCTCGGGCGATCGGCTGATCGGCGGCAGCACGCCGCTGGCCGAGCATGTGGAATTGCACACCATGGCGATGAAGGGCGACGTGATGGAGATGCGGCAGATCGACGCTATCGAACTGCCGGCCGGCAAGACCGTGGAGCTCAAGCCGGGTGGCTTGCACGTCATGTTCACCGGCCTGAAACAGCCCCTGGCGCTGGGCAGCAAGGTGCCGGTGACCCTGAAGTTCGAACGGGTCGGCGACGTGCTGGTCGAGTTCGAAGTGGCGTCACGGCCGGCCGCACCGGCACACGGCAGCCACAAGCATTGACCGGGCAGGGCGGGACGTCAGCTACTTCGACAGCGCCTTCAACGCCAGCTTGATGCCCTCGGCCACGGCCACATCGGCCGGCAGGGCCTTGATCGCCGCAGCAGCTTCACGCTCGCTGTAACCCAGGGCGACGAGTGCCTGCACGATGTCGGCCTGCGCATCGCTCGCCGCCGAGGCCGTCGAATTCAGATCCGGCGCCAGCTTGCCCTTGAGTTCGAGCAGCAGGCGCTCTGCCGTCTTCTTGCCGATGCCCGGCACCTTGGTCAGCCGCACGGTCTGCTGTTGCGCCACGGCTTGCGCAAGTTCGCTCACCGACAAGCCCGACAGCACCGACAGCGCGGTGCGCGGCCCGATGCCGCTGATCTTCAGCACCTCGCGAAACGTCGAGCGCTCGGCTGCGGTGAGGAAACCGTAGAGCAGCTGCGCGTCCTCGCGGACGACGAAGTGCGTCAGCAGCGTGACGCGCTCACCCAGCGCCGGCAGGTTATAGAAAGTGCTCATCGGCACGTCGACTTCGTAGGCGACACCGTTGCAGTCGATGAGCAGGCGCGGCGGAGATTTTTCCGCGAGTGTTCCGGTGAGCCGACCGATCATGGTCGGGTATTGTGGGCCCCAAGCTCGCCTCGCTTGTGCCCCCGAGAGGAGCGCGGGCCGCTTGGGACGGCCCGGCGCTGGCCCGCAGTCTATCGACGGAACAGGCCGAGGCGTTGCGCCTCGAGAGCCGCTTCGGCGCGCGAGCTCACATTGAGCTTGCGATAGATCTGCTTGACATAGTCGGCGATGGTGTGGCGCGACAGGCCGAGCTGCACGCCGATCTCCGGCAGCGTGTAGCCTTTGGCCACGCGCAACAGCACTTCGCTTTCGCGCTCGGTCAGCGAGACATGCGGCAAGGCGTTGGCCTGCGGCTTGTTCTGTGCCGCAAAGTAGGCGATGACGCGGCGCGCGATCGACGGCGACAGCGGCGGCTCGCCCTGGGCCATGCGCTGCAATTGCTCGATGATCAGCTCGCGCGCCTGTTCCTTGAGGATGTAGCCGAAGGCGCCGGCCTGCAGCGCCGGGAACAGGTGGTCGTCGTCGTCGTGGATCGTCACCACCACCGATTGGCATTCGGTCTGTGTCTCGCGCAGCTTCTCGACGACATCGACGCCCGACCCGTCGGGCAGGCCGAGATCGATCAAGGCCAGATCGAACTTGATCGCCGAGGCGAGTTCAATGGCGTCGTGCACCCGAGCCGCTTCGGAGATCTGGCCGTCGGGGAACACGCGCAGCACCAGATCTTTCATCCAGGCGCGGATTTCGGGCAGGTCTTCGAGCAGCAGAATGGTCTTCATCGCGGGGTCTCCCGAGAGACGGGACTAAGGGCAAGCCATGCTAGCAGCCAGGGCTTGCCGGTTCACGCCGCGAGCGTGTGCTTTTCCAGTGGAATCGTGAGACGAATCACGGTTCCATAGCCCGGGCCCGACTCGACAAGACACTGTCCCTGCAATTGCTTGGCGCGGTGCTTCATGCTGGTCATGCCGTGGCCGCGATCCATGCGGCCGTCGAGTTCGAGCGGAATGCCCTTGCCGTTGTCCTGGATCTTGAGCAGGAAGTCGCCGCTGGTGATGTTGCAGCGAATGGTGCAGCGTGACGCAGCGCTGTGCTTGATGATGTTGTTCACGGCCTCGCGCAGGATGCGTGTGGTTTGCACGTAGGCGCGAGCCGACAGCGTCTGTGGCAACTCGTCGGTGGGCGCCAGCCATTCACCCTCGACGCCGGCTTGCGACAGCCGGCCCACCACTTCGGCGCGCCAGTCGCCCAGGGCGTCGATCAGCTTGACCGGCTTGCCGGTCAGGCCTCGCACCGACAGCCGCATCTCCTCGAGGGCCTCGCGCGCCAGCGTCGAGATGCGCTCGCTGTCGCTGGTGTGGACGATGGTCAGCAGTTTGGCGCCGAGGTCGTCATGCAGATCGGCAGCGATGCGCTTGCGCTCCTTTTGCGTCACTTGCTCGACGCGCAGCTCGGCCATCTGCGCGTAATTGCGCTCCATGGCGGCAGTGGTGTCGCGGATGCGCGACTCCAGCGAGTGTTTCAGCTCCTCGGCGCTGATCAGCGCGCGCCCGTACTGGTGCACGAGCAGCAGACCGATGCACAGGAAGATCAACGGCGTGACCACATGCGGCAGCGTGCGCCACAGTGGCGGCAGCAAATAGCGCTGGCCGGCCAGTTCGATGCCGACCGACAACGCGGCCAGCAGCAACAAGGTCAGGATCGGCCAGAAGTCGCGCCGCTGCTCGACGCGGGCGACATGCAGGGAGTAGCCGATCGCCAGCATCGTTTCGATGACGAACAACGCGTACCAGGCGCTGGCCAGTGCAAAAATCTGCTGCGGCCCGGCCACGGCCAGGGACAGCGGCACCAACAGGCTCTGCATGCCGAGCAGCCAGAGGGCCTGGCGCAGCGGCCGCCGCGCGAAGTGGAGCAGGAAAGCGATGGCCAGCAGAGTCACCAGGCTGAGCAGCGTGGTGATGCCGGCTTCGGTCACAAACCGACCGAGGCCCGCGCCGTGCCACCACGGGCGCACGGTCGCGGCCGCCCAGCCGATCGACAAGGCGCCGAAGTACAGCAGATGGGCCTCGCGGTGGTGCCACCAGCCGAGCAAGAAGATGACCATGCCCATCATCAGCAACCCACTGGCCGCCAGTTGCGGCAGCACCGACTTCACCAGGACCGCGTGGCGCTGCTGCGCAAGCAGGGCCTCATAGGGGCCGACCAGCGGCGCGGCGAGGGCGGCGGCGCGCTGACGCGATGCGACCTGCGGCAGCGCATAGCCGGCCAGGCGCAAGTCGACGGTGTTGGCCCGGTCATTGAGCAGGGCCCGCGGCAGCGCCAGCAGCAACGGCCGTTCGCAGTCGAGCGAGATCGGATCCTGCATCGAGCCCGCCGCGTGCAGCGTCTGGCCGTTGAGTTGCACCATCACATTGCCGCAGACATGTTCGATCAGCAGACCCAGCAGCGTGTCGTTGGGCCGTGCGCCCGCGGCATCGAGCCGCAGGCGGTACCACAGCGGTGTGTCGATCCCCGGCCGCGTCAGCGCCCAGTCGTCGGGCAGGCTGACCGCGCGACTCACGGCGCCGCCGGGGAACTGCGTGGTCCCGGCATCGTCGGCAGCCAGCGCCTCGGTGATGCGCACGCTGGGTGACTGCCCATCGGTTTGGGCCGATGCCGTGGCGCCCGCCAACAAGGCCAGCAGCAGCAAGGCCACCCGCAGCACGATGCGATGGCAGGCGAGGGGCATGTCTGCAAGACGGACCATGAGGCCGGCGATTGTGCAGGACGCGCCTTCGGCGCCGGGCCGCCACAATCGCGCTTTCGTTGCATCGTTCGCATTCCAACCCATTGCACCGAATGGCACGACCCTTGATCCTTCGCCACGCCTTCACGCCGCCCGACAACAACCGCCTGGCCCATCTGAGCGGCGCGCTCGACGCGCATCTGCGCAGCATCGAAAGCGCCCTGGGGGTGCGCATTTCGCGCCGCCATGAGGCCTTTCGCATCGATGGCACCAAACCGATGGCCGAGCGGGCGCTTGCCCTGCTGCAATCGCTGTACGCCGGTGCGGCACGGCCGATCAGCGAGCAGGCGCTGCAACTGGCGATCGCCGATACCGTAGGGCGTGATGACGCCGTGGCCGACGACCCCGACGCCATCGTGCTGCGCACGCGCCGCACCGACCTGCAAGGCCGCACGCCGAACCAGCGCCAGTACCTGCGCCAGATCCTGAGCCAGGACATGACGTTCGGCATCGGCCCGGCGGGTACCGGCAAGACCTTTCTGGCGGTGGCCTGCGCTGTCGATGCATTGGAGCGCAGCCAGGTGCAGCGCATCGTGCTGACGCGCCCCGCCGTCGAGGCCGGCGAACGCCTGGGTTTCCTGCCCGGCGATCTGGCGCAGAAGGTCGATCCCTACCTGCGTCCGCTGTACGACGCGCTGTACGACCTGATGGGACTGGACCGCGTGACCAAGGCCTTCGAAAAAGGCACGATCGAGATCGCGCCGCTGGCCTTCATGCGCGGCCGCACGCTGAACCACGCCTTCGTCATCCTCGACGAGGCGCAGAACACGACCACCGAGCAGATGAAGATGTTCGTGACGCGCATCGGCTTCGGCAGCAAGGCGGTGGTGACGGGCGACACCAGCCAGATCGACCTGCCCAAGGGCGCCACCAGTGGCCTGGTGCAAGCCGAGCAGGTGCTGCACGACGTCAGCGGCGTCGCCTTCACGCGATTCACCGCCGCCGACGTGGTGCGGCATCCGCTGGTGGCGCGCATCGTCGAGGCCTATGAGCGCGCGCAGCAGGACGACGTCTGAGCGCGGGCCGGTGCCAGCCCTGGCACTGTCGCTGCAGCAGCCCGATGGGCGCCATCGCGGCGTGCTGACGCGCTCGCGGGTGGCACGCTGGCTGCATGCGGCGTTGGCCGCGCCGGCCGAGATCACCGTGCGCATCGTCGACGAGGCCGAAGGCCGTGCGCTGAACCACAGCTACCGCCGCCAGGATCACGCCACCAACGTGCTCACGTTCGACTACCAGCGCGAGCCGGTTGTCGTGGCCGACATCGTGCTCTGTGCGCCGGTGGTGGCGCGCGAGGCGCGCCAGCAGCACAAGACGCTCGAATCGCACTACGCGCACCTGCTCGTGCACGGGGCGCTGCATGCCCAAGGCTGGGATCACGGGCGTGCGGCCGAGGCGAAGAAGATGCAGGCGCGCGAGGTCGAGCTGCTGACGGCGCTGGGCTACCGCGACCCTTACCGCAACAGTTACCGCGCCTGAACGCCCAGGTAGCGCTTGCGCCAGAAGAACACGCCCAGGCCCAGGCCGACCAGCATCATCAGGCCGATCGTCACCCAGACGCCGGTCGAGTTGTGGATCAACGGCAGCGCGTCGAAATTCATGCCGAAGAAGCCGGTGATCAGGTTCAACGGCAGGAAGATCGCGGTCAGCACCGTCAGCGTACGCATGATGGCGTTGGTGCGGTTCGACAACGCCGAAAAATGCATCTGCACCGCGTTCTCCGCGGATTGTTCCAGCCGGCGCACATGCGACAGCACGCGCTCGATGTGCTCCTGCACGTCGCGCGAGCGCACGCGCAGCAGCTCGCGCTCGCGACGGGCGGCGGCATCGGCCGGGTCGGGCCACTCGTCGAGCCCGTCGATCCACTCCTGAAGCGCTGCGCGCTGGTCCTCGCATGTGTCTTCGAGCAGGTGCAGCGCATTGCGCACGTCGAGCAGCATCGACCAGTCATGGAAGCGGCTGTGCGCGTCGAGCAGCTGGCGCTGCAGGAGGCCGAGCTGGCGCGTCAGCAGGCGCCGCAGATCGAGGTAGCTGTCCACCATGTGGTTGACCATGCGCAGCATCAGGTCGGGCGGATTCGCGGGCAGCCGCAGCAGGGCGCGCGATTCACCGCCACCGGCCAGACCGCTCAGTCGTTGGGCAAAGAAATCGCGAACCGCACAATCGGCGGGGTGCACCGTCAACAGCACATGGTCAAAGACGGCAAAACCCACCGGGCTGGTGTCGATCGCCGCCAGCGCCTGGCGGGCCGAGGCCAGCGAGCCGTGCTCGTCGTCGATGAAATGCTTGTCGCCGCCGTTGGCGGCGGCCAGACGGCGAAAGACCAGCATGTCGTACCACGAGGTGTAGTCGAATTGGCTCGGCAACTGGTTGTTGAGCAGATCGGAGACATGCAGGTCGACCAGCGTGCCGCCCTCCCAACGCTGCAGGTGCTCCTGGATCGAGGCCACATTGACCTCGAACTCGCCGCGCGCGCTGCCGATCCACAGAAAACCGGTGGCCGGCAGCGATGGGGGCAAGGCGTCCAACTCGGCAAAACGATCTGCGGTGACGTGGAAAATGCGCACGCTATGTTCACTCCCGGTGCGGCGAGTACGCCGCACCCGAGGAGGTGCGGGCCGGCTTGGGCGCGACCCGCCGTGCCCGATCAACCACGCAGCAACCCCGCCGCGTCGAGCGCGAAGTAGGTGAGCACACCATCAGCGCCGGCCCGCTTGAAGGCCAGCAGCGACTCCATCATCACCGCGTCATGGTCGAGCCAGCCGTTGGCCGCGGCCGCTTTGAGCATGCTGTACTCACCGCTGACCTGATAGACAAAGGTCGGCATGCGGAAGGTGTCTTTGACGCGGCGCACGATGTCCAGGTAAGGCATGCCGGGCTTGACCATGACCATGTCGGCGCCTTCAGCGATGTCGAGCTGCACTTCGCGCAGCGCCTCGTCGCTGTTGCCGGGGTCCATCTGGTAGACCTTCTTGTCGCTCTTGCCGAGGTTCTTGGCCGATCCAACGGCGTCGCGGAACGGGCCGTAGAAAGCGCTGGCGTACTTGGCGCTGTAGGCCATGATCCGGGTGTGGATCGCGCCGCTCGCTTCCAGGCCGGCGCGGATGGCACCGATGCGCCCGTCCATCATGTCCGATGGCGCGACGATGTCGACGCCGGCATGCGCTTGCAGCTGGGCCTGTTTGACGAGCACGGCCACCGTCTGGTCATTGAGGATGTAGCCACTGTCGTCGAGCAGGCCGTCCTGGCCGTGTGAGGTGAACGGGTCGAGCGCGACGTCGGTCAGCAGCGCCAGTTGCGGAAAGTGCTGCTTGAGTTCGCGCACGGCGCGCGGCACCAGGCCGTCGGGGTTGAGCGCCTCACGGCCGTCTGGCGTCTTCAGGTGCGGTTCGATGACGGGGAACAGCGCCATCACCGGCACGCCCAGCGCAATGCACCGTTCGGCCTGGGCGTGCAGCCGGTCGACCGACAGGCGCTGCACGCCCGGCATCGAAGCCACATCTTGCGCCTGGTTGCGGCCGTCGAGTACGAACACCGGGTAGATCAGGTCCGACGCCGCCAGATGCGACTCGCGCACCAGTGAGCGGGTGGCCGCGTCACGCCGCAATCGCCGCGGTCGGCTGGCGGGATACGGGGGCAGCGGGGGCACAGGGCTCATGCGGCGTTACCTGCAAATACAAACAGGGTCTGGCTGTCATCCGGCCATCGGTGTTTGCGAGGCGTTACATCGGACACGGACTCGGCTAAATTGACCGGCGAATGATAGCCGCGAGGCCGTCATTCCCTGCTTTACCTCCCTGAGCAGGTGCCTTAGCGTGATGACAGCGATAAGGCATTGCAGCCCCAGCCCTGCTCGCAGTGGCTGGGGCTTTTTTCTTCCAGCACGGGCCTTTTCCGATAATCGACGCCATGACCACCGGCTACCTCTGGATCAAGGCCTTTCACATCGTCTTCGTCGCGAGTTGGTTTGCAGGACTGTTTTACCTGCCGCGCATCCTCGTCAATCTGGCCCAGGTCCAGGACGACAGCGCCGCCGAGCGCGAGCGCCTGATCGTGATGGGCCTGCGCCTGTACCGCTTTGCCTCGTTGCTGATGGTCCCGGCACTCGGCCTGGGCGTGTGGCTTTGGCTGGGCTATGGCGTCGGCGGTGGCTGGCTGCATGCCAAGCTGGTGCTGGTGCTGGTCGTGATCGGCTACCACCACGCGTGCCGCTCGCTGCTGCGCAGGTTCGAGAGTCGCAGCAACCAGCGCAGCGAGCGCTGGTTTCGCGTCTTCAATGAAATTTCGGTGCTGTTGTTCACCGCATCGGTGATCCTGGTCGTGGTCAAGCCGTTTTGAGCATCAGCCAACGCAGCACCGCCTGGCCATTGGCCTTGGCGCTGGCCGCGCTGGTGGTGTATGCGAGCCTGTACCCGTTTGCCGGCTGGCGCTGGCCAAAGGGCATGGTCGGCGCCGATTGGCTGTTGCTGCCGTGGCCGAAGGAACGCTTGCGGTTCGACGAACTGTCGAACTTCATCGGCTATGTGCCCTTGGGTGCGCTGCTGGTGATTGCGGTGTTGCGCAGCGCAGGCGGGCGCTGGCTGGCGCTGGCAACGGCACTGGGCCTGTCCGCCGCGCTGTCCTACGGTGTCGAGTTGGCGCAGCAGTTCCTGCCGCCACGCGTGCCGTCGCTGAAGGATTGCGTCTTCAACCTTGGCGGCGCAGCAACGGGCGCGGGACTGGCAACAGTGATCCATGCCGCAGGATTGCTCGAGCAATGGCAGGGCGTTCGACAACGCTGGTTCGAGCCCGACAGCGCCACGGCCTTCATGCTGCTGCTGCTGTGGCCGGTGGCGCTGCTGTTTCCGGCGCCGGCGCCGCTGGCCCTGGGCCATGTCTGGGGCGAGGTGCAGGTCTGGATGCAGGCCGCGTTGGCTGGCACGCCATGGGCAGATGATGCGGCGCTGTGGTTTCCCGAAAGTGCCCAGTCCATACGGCCCCTGACGCGATTGCAGGAGTTCCTGATCAACGGCCTGGGTATGCTGGCGCCTTGCCTGGTCGCCTACGCGACGATGCGCGCAGGCTGGCACCGCTTGATCCTGGTCGCGGGGGCCACGCTGCTGGCGATTGGCATGACGACGATGTCGACCGCACTGAACTTTGGCGCTGAGCATGCGCTGGCTTGGTGGTCGCCGTTCACAGGATCGGCGCTGTTGGGCGGGGCCGCCATCGCGATGACCCTGGCCGGCATCGATACGCGCTGGGCCGCGGCGCTGGGCGTGCTGGTGCTGGCCTTCTTCGTGGCCCTGGTGGGCCAGGCGCCCAACGACCCGTATTTCGCGGCCAGTCTGGCCGGTTGGGAGCAGGGCCGTCTGGTGCGCTTTCATGGCCTGGCGCAATGGGTGGGCTGGCTCTGGCCCTACGCGGCGATGGCCTGGCTGCTGCTGCGCCTGGTGCGGCCCGCCCGCGAATAGGGTTTGAGAGGCGGGACCTACAATTTCGCACATGGCCGAGCCCAGCTACTACCAGCGACACATCTTCTTTTGCCTCAACCAGCGCGACAGCGGCGAAGCCTGCTGCGCCGACCATGATGCGCAACAGGGCTTCGAGCGCTGCAAATCGCGGATCAAGGCGCTGGGTCTGAATGGCCGCGGTGGCGTGCGTGTGAACAAGGCGGGATGCCTGGATCGCTGCGCCGGCGGACCGGTGGCCGTGGTCTACCCGGAAGCCGTCTGGTACACCTATGTCGATCAGCACGACATCGACGACATCGTGCAGTCGCATCTGGTCGAAGGCCGCGTCGTCGAGCGTTTGCTCTTGTCAGCTGACGTCGGACGTTGAACCCGCGCACGGTCAAGCACATCGTCGCCGGCCCAGCCGGTGACCTGGCGTGCGCGATCGACGGGCCGGAAGCCGCGGCGCGCGGCCTGGCGCTGGTCTGCCACCCGCATCCGCAGCATGG
The DNA here is from genome assembly GCA_963706685.1 of uncultured beta proteobacterium. Taxonomy (GTDB): domain Bacteria; phylum Pseudomonadota; class Gammaproteobacteria; order Burkholderiales; family Burkholderiaceae_C; genus CADEEN01. Next base: position 12,598 of record CAVPMY010000004.1, on the reverse strand, counting down.
CGGCACGATGGACAACAAGGTGGTGGTGACGCTGGTGCGGGCCTTTGTGCAATGCGGTTGGCGCGCCGTGCGCTTCAACTTTCGCGGCGTCGGCGGCTCGGCGGGGGCGTGGGACGAGGGCCGCGGCGAGATCGACGACGCCTTGGCGGTGGCGCGCGCCGTTGCGTCAGGGCGACGAGCCGTTGGCGCTGGCCGGTTTTTCGTTCGGCGGCTATGTGGCCTCGCATGCCGCCGCCGCCCTGCAGGCACGACCCATCGTGCTCGTCGGGCCGGCGACGCAGACCTTCACCGCGGCCGCCGTGCCGCAAGGCACATTGGTCGTCCATGGCGAGCAAGATGAAGTCGTGCCGCTGTCGGCGACGCTCGACTGGGCGCGGCCACAATCGCAGCCGGTGGTCGTGGTGCCCGGCGGTGGACATTTTTTCCATGGCCGACTGTCGCTGCTCAAGGAGCTTGTCGTGCGGCATCTGAATGGTCTTCCATAACAAACGAATGCGCTGACCCGATGAAAATTCTCTTCACCTTGCTCGTGGCAGCGGCCACGGCGTTGTCCTCGTTGCTTGCGCAGGCGCAGGCTCAGCAACCCCCGGAACTGGCGGCGCGCCAGTACCTGCTGATCGACCTGACTTCCGGCCAGGTGCTGGCCGAACGCGATGCCGACGTGGCCACCGACCCGGCCTCGCTGACCAAGCTGATGACCGCCTACCTCGTCTTCGGTGCCTTGCGCGACAAGAAGCTGACGCTCGAGCAGCAGCTGCCGGTGAGCGTGCGTGCCTGGGACGAACGCAAGGGTGGTTCGTCGCTGATGTTCATCAACACGACGATGCGGCCGACGGTCGACGAACTGCTGCACGGCATGGTTGTCGTCTCCGGCAACGACGCCTCGGTGGCGCTGGCCGAAGCCGTCGGCGGCAGCCTCGAAGTCTTCGTCGGCATGATGAACCGCCAGGCCCAGGTCTGGGGCCTGAAGAACACGGTGTTCAAGAACGTCACCGGCTTGACCGAGGCCGGCCACAAGTCGAGCGCGCGCGACGTTGCTGCCGTGGCGGCACACATCGTGTTCGACTTTCCGCAGTACTACCACTACTACTCGATCAAGGAGTACACGTACAACAAGATCCGGCAGGACAACCGCAACCTGCTGCTGCGCCGCGACTCCACGGTCGATGGCATGAAGACCGGCCACACCCAAGCGGCCGGCTATTGCCTGGTATCGAGCGCGGCGCGCGAGTACCCGAACCTCGGCGCGGGCAACAAGCGCCGCCTGATTTCGGTCGTGCTGGGCACCGCATCGAACGACGCGCGCGCCAACGAAAGCCAGAAGCTGTTGAACTGGGGCTTCACGGCGTTCGATCCGGTGCGCCTGTTCGAAGCGGGCAAACCGATCGTCACGCCCGAGGTCTGGAAGGGCGTGCAACGCCAGGCCAAGCTGGGCGCCGAAAGCTCGGTGGTGGTGACCGTGCCGCGCGGTGAGGGCGAGAAGCTCAAGACCGAGGTCCAGCGCACCGACCCGTTGGTGGCGCCGCTGGCCAAGGGCCAGCGCGTAGGCACGCTCAAGGTCAGTACTGCGGCGGGCGCGCCAGTGACCGAAGTGCCGCTGGTCGTGCAGGAGGCCGTCGAACAGGCCGGCTTCCTGGGCCGCACGTGGGATGCCGTGAGGCTGTGGATCAAGTAGCACAATCTCTGCGCAAACAGGAGTAGGCGATGAACGATCGGCTGTGCTACCTCAACGGCGTCTACAAGCCCTTGTCGCAGGCGCATGTGCATGTGCTCGACCGCGGCTTCGTCTTCGGTGACGGCATCTACGAGGTGGTGCCGGCTTATGCGCGGCGGCTGTTCCGCTTCGATGAACACATGGCGCGCCTCGAACGGTCGTTGTCCAAGGTGCGCATCGCCAACCCGCTGTCGCGGGAAGACTGGCTCGAGCGCTGCCGGAAGTTGGTCGCGGCGCTCGCCGAGACGGAGCAGGTCGACGATCAGGTCGTGTACATCCAGCTGACCCGTGGTGTCGCGCCGCGAGACCATGTCATGCCCGAGGGCCTCGCGCCGACGGTCTTCATGATGACCAACCCGATGAAGCCGGCCACGCCCGATCAGCGCCATGGCGGCGTGGCCTGCATCACGGCGCGTGATTTCCGCTGGGAGCATGGTGACATCAAGAGCACCTCGCTGCTGGCCAATGTGATGGCGCGGCAGATTTCGGCCGACCAAGGGGCGATGGAAACCATCATGTTCCGCGACGGCTGGCTCACTGAAGCGTCGGCGAGCAATGTCTGGATCGTCAAGGATGGCGCATTTCTCGGCCCGCCGAAGAGTGCCCACGTGCTGGAAGGCATCCGCGTCGAGTTGTTGCACGAACTGTGCGAGGAACAGGGCATTGCCTACAACCTGAAGCCGATCAGCGAGGCCGAGGTCCATTCGGCCGACGAAGTGGTTCTGAGTTCGGCGACCAAAGAAGTGCTGCCGGTGACCAGGATCGATGGCGAGCCGGTGGGCCATGGCGCGATGCGCTGCAAGCCGGGCCCGGTGTACGCGCGGCTGTATGAGGCGTACCAACAGGCCAAGATCACGCAATCGATATGAGCGCGGACATCCCGCCAGAGCACAGCCTGATCGAATATCCGAGCGCGTTTCCGATCAAGGTGATGGGCGCGCAGGCCGAGGGGTTCACCGAAGCGATCGTCTCGATCGCGCGGCAGTTCGACCCAGGCTTCGATGCCGGCACCGTGGAGTCACGGCCGAGCAAGGGCGGCAACTACCTGGGTCTGACGATCACCATCAACGCGACCAGTCGCGAACAGCTCGACGAGCTGTATCGCACGCTGTCGACGCATCCGATGGTCAAGGTGGTTCTCTAGCTTGCCGGTTGGCCGAGCCTGGCGTCCAACGCCCGGGCTTTTTCTGCGCCGCCGGTTTCGCCGTTGCGTCCGGCCGCGTCATACCAATAGCGCGCTTCGGCGAGGTCGATCTCGATGCCGTCTCCGCTTTCCAGCATCGACGCATAGAGGTACATCGCGCTGCCATCGCCGGCTTGCGCGGCCAGGCGATACCAGCGCGCGGCCTGGACCTTGTCGAGGGCTGCGCCGCGGCCGAGGTAGTGCGCGGTGGCCACGGCGAGCTGCGCCTCGAGGCTGCCGGCCTCGGCGCCGCGGCGGTACCACTGCACCGACAGCGCCAGGTCGCGCGGCAGTTGCGCATGACCGCGCTCGTAGAGTTCGCCCAAGCCGACCATCGCGGTGACGAAGCCGGCGTCGGCGGCGCGCGTCATCAGGCGCAAGGCCTCGCGCACGCTGGCATCGCGCCGTTCGCCGCGAAGGTGCATCACAGCCAGGTTGTAGTCGGCGGCAGGCACGCCCTGGCGCGACAGCCGCTCGAAAGCCGTGCGTGCAACCGCAAAATCGCCGCGCTGATAAGCGGCGAGCGCCGATTGCAGTCGGTCGTCGGCCCGGGCCGACAGCGCAAAGAAGGCGAGGCAGAGGCAGGCGATGAGGCGCATGGGCCATTGTCGGGCCGCAGACGCATTCCTTTCACGACCGTGCGAGACTCAATGTTCATGCTGATACGTCACCTCGGCCGCTGCGATTGGTCCGCCACCGCCGATGCCATGCACGCTTTCACCGAAGCGCGCAGCGAGCACACGGCCGACGAGCTGTGGATCGCCGAGCACGATCCCGTCTTCACGCAGGGCGTGGCCGGCCGCGCCGGGCACGTGCATGCAGCCGGCGATATCCCGGTGCTGCGAAGCAACCGGGGCGGACAGGTCACGTACCACGGGCCAGGTCAGGTGCTCGCCTACCCCCTGGTCGATCTGCGGCGCCAGGGCATCTACGTCAAGGAGTATGTGTTCAGGCTCGAAGCGGCCGTGCTCAAGGTTCTCGAAGGCTATGGCGTGACCGGCCATCGCGTCGCCGGCGCACCCGGCATCTATGTTCGTCTCGATGACCCGTTTGCCCATGCCGCGCTCAGTGGCCCGGCTGATCCGCGTCAACCGTTCAAGGGACTGGGCAAGATCGCTGCGCTCGGCATCAAGGTCAGCCGCCATTGCACGACCCATGGCGTGGCACTGAATGTGGCGATGGACCTGGAACCCTTCTCCCGCATCGACCCCTGCGGCTACGCCGGGCTGGCAACGCTGGACTTCGCTAGACTGGGCGTCCACGCCACCTGGGGCGATGCCGCCGAGCAACTTGGAGCGCGCCTGGCGAGCCAATTCACACCATGACAGACGCCACCTACGACCCCACCGCCAAACAAAAGGCGCAAGCCAAGACGGCGCGCATCCCGATCAAGGTCGTGCCGGCGGAAGTGCTGAGAAAGCCCGATTGGATCCGCGTCAAGGCGGCGACGCCGAACTCGCGCTTCTACGAGATCAAGCAGATCCTGCGCGAACACAAGCTGCACTCGGTATGCGAAGAAGCGTCCTGCCCGAACATTGGTGAATGCTTCGGCAAGGGCACGGCGACCTTCATGATCATGGGCGACAAGTGCACACGGCGCTGTCCTTTTTGCGATGTCGGCCACGGCCGGCCGGACCCGCTCGATGCCGACGAGCCCGAAAATCTGGCCAAGACGATCGCAGCGCTGAAACTCAGGTACGTGGTCATCACCAGCGTCGATCGCGACGATCTGCGCGATGGCGGTGCCGCTCATTTCGTCGATTGCATTCGCAAGACGCGCCAGCTGTCGCCGCGGACGACGATCGAGGTGCTGGTGCCGGATTTTCGCGGCCGCGACGACCGTGCGCTGGCGATTCTCGAGGCCGCGCCGCCCGACGTGATGAACCACAATCTCGAAACCGTGCCACGGCTGTACAAAGAGGCCCGCCCGGGCAGCGACTACGCGTTCAGCCTGAACCTGCTGAAGAAGTTCAAGGCCCAGTTTCCGCACATCCCCACCAAGAGCGGCTTGATGGTGGGCCTGGGTGAAACCGATGATGAGATCCTCGCCGTGATGCGAGACATGCGCGCGCACCACATCGACATGCTGACCCTCGGCCAGTACCTGGCGCCGAGCGGCCATCATCTGCCGGTGCGACGCTATGTGCATCCGGACACCTTTGCGATGTTCGAGCGCGAGGCCGAGGCCATGGGTTTCACTCACGCAGCTGTTGGCGCACTCGTGCGTTCGAGCTACCACGCCGACGAACAGGCTCATGCCGCCGGTGTGTTGACGGGCTGACCGGCCCGGCCGCGGCCATTTTTCACGCACTCGCGATGGCGCTGCGCGTACAGCCTCATCTGCTTGCATCTTCACTAGCCTGCAAACTCGGGTTGCAGGCACTCTGGTGGGATGAAATGGCAAGAACTCAGACCCGCACTGGCCATCGCGCTGCTTGCGCTGTTGCAGGCCTGCGGGGGCGGTGGTGACGGCGCCACCGTCAACACCGGCAACAGCAACAGCGAAGGATCCGCCGCCGCGCCTGTTGCAGCGCCCACACCCGTGGCCCCAGCGGCCTCAACGCCGGGCGGCAACGCCGTCACCGTCGACATCACCTGCGGCCTGGCCGACTTCGAGGCCGAGGCGCTGCGCATCGTCAACCAGTACCGCGCCGCGGGCGCCACCTGCGGCACCGTTGGCAGATTCGCGCCGGCCGCTGCACTCGTCCTCAATGCAAAGCTCACCAGCTCGGCCTATGGCCACTCGCGCGACATGGCCGACAACGACTACTTCAGCCACACCAGCCTGGACGGCCGCACGATGCGCGACCGCGTCAACGCAACAGGCTATGCGTGGAGCACGATCGGCGAAAACATCGCCGCCGGCTACGGCAGCGTGCAATCCGTGGTCGACGGCTGGATGGGCAGCGAAGGCCATTGCGCCAATCTCATGAATCCGGGCTTCACCGAATTCGGCCTGGCTTGCGCTCGCAACGACGCCAGCACCTACCGCAGCTATTGGACGCAAAACCTCGGCCGGCCCTGACCACCGAGCCGCGCGGCGGCTCAGCCCTTTTCGGCCAGCAGTTCGCCGATCAGTTGTTCCAGCGCTGCGAAATCCGGCGCACCGAGGTAGCGCTTGACGATGCGGCCCTGTTTGTCGATCAGAAAGGTCGTGGGCGTCAGCTTGACGTCGCCGAATGCTCGCGCCAGCTGGCCGTTGCTGTCGTACGCCACCGCAAAAGGCAGCGCGCGCGACTGTGCAAAGCGCGTTACAAAGGATGGTTGGTCATAGTCCATCGCCACGGCAATCGTGTCGTAGCCGGCGCCCTTGAACTTTTCGTGCGTTGCCACGATGTGCGGCATCTCGGCGACGCAGGTCACGCAACTCGTCGCCCAGAAATTGACCAGCGTCACCTTGCCTTGCTGGGCCTGGCTCGAACGCTGGCTGCCATCGAGCAAGGTATAAGACACTGAGGGCGCAGCCTCACGCGCGCCGAGCACGCGCCAGGCCGTCCAGGCGGCGGCCACGCAAAGTGCGGCAACTGCGATGATGGTTAGAGTGCGAGTGAGCTTCACAAGGAGAGGATGTTATGCAACGACGCGATTTTACGAAGCCCTTTATTCTTCTGCCCGCATTGGGGCTGCCAGGCACGGCATTTGCCGGTTTGTTCAGCGAATCCGATGCCGCAGCCGGTGTTCGCGCGGCGCTCGAACGTGGCGCCACGTCGGCGGTTGCCCTGCTCGGCCGCAACAATGGGTTCCTCGGCAACCCTAAAGTCAAGATCGAGTTGCCGGGCTTTCTGAACGACGCTGCGAAGCTGCTCAAGATGACGGGCCAAGGCAGACGCGTCGACGAATTGGTCACTGCAATGAACCGCGCTGCAGAGGCGGCGGTGCCCGAGGCCAAGGCCATGCTGATCAGCGCGGTAAAAGCCATGTCGGTCGACGACGCAACGAAAATCGTCAAGGGCGGCGACACGTCGGTAACGCAATTCTTCATCACGAAGACGCGCGAGCCACTGGGGGGCAAATTCCTGCCGATCGTCGAGCGCGCAACCGAGAAGGTGTCGCTGGCGAAGAGGTACGACGCAGTGGCCGGCAAGGCTGCGGGCCTGGGCTTGATGAGCAAAGAAGAATCCAACCTCAATGGCTATGTGACAGGTAAAGCGCTCGATGGGCTGTACTTCATGATCGGCGAGGAAGAAAGGAAGATTCGCAAAGACCCCGTGAAAACCGGCAGCGCGATCCTGAAGAAGGTGTTTGGGGGCTGAGTGCGCGGCCTGATCGCGCTGGCGCTGGGGTTGACGGCCTGCACGCCGACGCTCAATTGGCGCGAGTTGCGCCCCGAAGGCAGCCAGGCGCGGTTGATGCTGCCCTGCAAGCCGGCCAGTCATGCGCGTCGCGTCGCGCTGGCAGGACAGACCATCGAAATGTCGATGTTTGCCTGCTCGGCTGGCGAGACAGTGTTCGCGCTGTCGTTTGCCGACATCAAGGATCCTTCGCTCGTCGGCGCAGCGCTCGACGAGTTGGCGCGTGCAGTTCGGCTGAACTTGGAGTCGCCCAGCGCTGCCGTGTCTGAGCCGATCAAGGTGGCTGGAATGACGCCGCACCCGCATGCCGTGCAGTTGCGCCTTGCGGGGCGCCTGCCCGATGGTCGCCTTGTGCAGGAGCGCACGGTCGTATTCAGCTACGGCACGCACGTTTATCAGGCCACGATGCTGGGCACAGAGCTTGATGTGCAAGCGCAAGACACCTTTTTCGGTGCGCTGCGGGTGGGCTCGTGACCGGACGCACCTGGAATCTTCGGCGTGAGCGCAACTGCTGTCTTCTTTGGTTTGAGCTTCGGCGCGGCGAACGCGGATAATCAGTTCCGGCTGATTGCCGTCCTATGGTTCGCCTACTCATCATCGCCCACGTGCCGCTGGCCTCTGCGCTCGCCAAGGTCGCTGCGCACACCTTTCCCGACTGCGCCGATCAATTGCTGACATTGGACGTAACGCCGGAAATGACGCTCGAGGACGTACACGTGCGCGCTGCAGCGTTGTTGTCTGCGGGCGAGCCGCGGGAAACGCTGATCCTGACCGATGTTTTTGGCGCCACGCCTTGCAACGCGGCGCAACGTTTGGCCGATGGTGTTCGTGTCAAGGTGCTGGCGGGCGTCAATGTGCCGATGTTGTGGCGCGCGCTGTCCTATGCCCACGAGTCGCTCGATGCGCTGGTCACTCGTGCCCTTGCCGGCGCATCGCAGGGGGTGATGCAGGCCAGCGGGACGCGGCCGCAACAACAGGCGCGCAGCGCCGGCTCAGAGGATGCAAAAGACAACCGTCACCATCATCAATAAGCTGGGCTTGCATGCGCGCGCGTCCGCCAAGCTCACGAAACTGGCGAGCAGCTTTGCGTGCGACGTCTCGATGACACGCAACGGCCGTCGCATCAATGCCAAGAGCATCATGGGCGTGATGATGTTGGCCGCCGGCATGGGCACGGAGGTCGAAATCGAGACCGACGGTGCCGATGAAGCGTCGGCGCTTCAGGCGCTCGTCAGCTTGATCAAAGAGCGCTTCGGCGAAGGCGAATGAAGGCACAGCCGTGACCGTGCAAATTTTCGGACTGGCGGTAGCCAAAGGCGTGGCCATTGGCCGTGCCGTATTGGTGGCTTCAGGTCGCGTGGATGTTGCTCACTACTTCATCACGCAGGACAAGGCTGACCAGGAGGTGGCGAGGCTCGAAGGCGCGCGCGACGAGGTGTCGACCGAACTGACCACGTTGCAGCACGATCTGCCGCGCGATGCACCACACGAGCTGTCGGCACTGCTTGATGTGCACCTGATGCTGCTGCACGACGAACACCTCGTCGGCGCTGCATCGCAGTGGGTCCACGAGCGCCACTACAACGCTGAATGGGCTCTGTCGGCGCAGCTCGAAGTATTGGCGCGGCAATTCGACGAAATGGAAGACGACTACCTGCGCGATCGAAAGGCCGATCTCGAGCAGGTCACTGAGCGCGTGCTTGCAGCACTGAAGCGTCAAAGTGGCAGAGGCGGCGCCCGCATTGCTGCGCCAACACAACAAGACTTTGGCGGTGAGGAGCCGCTCGTCCTGGTGGCGGGCGATATTGCGCCCGCTGACATGATTCAGTTCAAGCGCAGCGTTTTCAAAGGATTTGTCACCGACGTCGGTGGACGCACGTCGCACACGGCAATCGTGGCGCGCAGCATGGACATTCCCGCCGTGATCGGCGCCCGCGAGGCAAGCCGCCTCATCCGCCAGGATGACTGGATCGTCATCGACGGCGACGCGGGCGTGGTGATCGTCGATCCGCCGCCGATCGTCCTGGAGGAGTACCGATTCCGTCAGCGCCAGTTGCAGCTCGAGCGCGAAAAGCTCGATCGATTGCGCCACACGCCTGCCATCACGCTTGATGGCGAGTCTGTGGAGATGTTGGCCAATATCGAGTCGCCCGACGATGCCGCATACGCGCTTGAGGCGGGCGCCGTCGGCGTCGGACTTTTCCGCAGCGAATTCTTGTTCATGAACCGCGGCAACGATCTGCCCGGTGAAGACGAGCAGTTTGAAGCCTACCGGACTGCGGTTGTCGCAATGAAGGGCATGCCGGTGACGATCCGCACGGTGGATATCGGCGCAGACAAACCACTCGACAGACTGAGCCTGCATGAACTGCGCCACGAACATTCGCTCAATCCGGCGCTTGGATTGCGCGCGATCCGCTGGAGCCTGTCCGAACCGGCGATGTTTCGCGCGCAGCTTCGCGCGATTCTGCGTGCCAGCGCATTTGGCCAGGTGCGGATCCTTGTGCCGATGGTGGCGCATGTTAGCGAGGCGCGGCAAACGATGGAGGCGCTGGGCCGCGCCAAGCAGCAGCTGCGCGACGCAGGCAGTGCATTCCTGAATGTCGAGGTTGGCGCGATGATCGAGGTGCCGGCGGCAGCGTTGATGATTGACAGCCTGCTGCGCCTTTTTGACTTCGTCTCGATCGGTACCAACGATCTGATCCAGTACACGCTAGCGATCGACCGCGCGGACGAGCACGTCGCCCATTTGTACGATCCCTGGCACCCGGCTGTGCTGTCGCTGATTGCCACGACCATTGCCAAAGCGCGCAGCGCCGGCAAACCAGTGAGTGTGTGTGGCGAGATGGCTGGCGACACCCTGTTCACGCGACTGCTGTTGGCCATGGGATTGCGCAGCTTTTCGATGCACCCTCGACAGATCGCGCCAGTGAAGCAGACTGTGCTTCGCGCGGACTGTGCTCGCCTTGCAAAGGATCTCGCCATCGTGTTCGATGCTGATGATCCGCAGGCCGTGGCGAGAGCAGTACTTGGTGACGCGGGCGCCTAGGTGCCCACGCCTAGGCGCCCATTCCCGAGCGCGCGCACCATCTGCTATAGTCATAGGCTTCGCTGAACGCGCTGCACAGTGGCATGAACACGGTGGGCGGCAAGCGGCGAGAGAAAACAAAAACCCAGTGCTTGACACTGGAGCGAAAAACGTCAGATAATCCCATCTCTTCGCTGACGAAAAGTCAGTAGCGCACAAGCAACAGCTTGGCGCTCAGGTTCTTTAACAACAAACAGCCGATAAGCGTGGGCGTTTGAGGGCGAGTGCCAAAGGTCGAAAGACCTGAGGCCGCAAGGTCTCGAACGCTCACGGATGAAGAAGTGAAGTTCACTTCAATTCCGTATTGAGCAAAATTCAAGATCGAACTGAAGAGTTTGATCCTGGCTCAGATTGAACGCTGGCGGCATGCCTTACACATGCAAGTCGAACGGTAACGCGGGGCAACCTGGCGACGAGTGGCGAACGGGTGAGTAATGCATCGGAACGTGCCCAGTAGTGGGGGATAGCTCGGCGAAAGCCGGATTAATACCGCATACGACCTATGGGTGAAAGCGGGGGACCGCAAGGCCTCGCGCTACTGGAGCGGCCGATGTCAGATTAGGTTGTTGGTGGGGTAAAAGCCTACCAAGCCGACGATCTGTAGCTGGTCTGAGAGGACGACCAGCCACACTGGGACTGAGACACGGCCCAGACTCCTACGGGAGGCAGCAGTGGGGAATTTTGGACAATGGGGGCAACCCTGATCCAGCCATGCCGCGTGCGGGAAGAAGGCCTTCGGGTTGTAAACCGCTTTTGTCAGGGAAGAAACGCTCCAGGCTAATACCTTGGGGTAATGACGGTACCTGAAGAATAAGCACCGGCTAACTACGTGCCAGCAGCCGCGGTAATACGTAGGGTGCAAGCGTTAATCGGAATTACTGGGCGTAAAGCGTGCGCAGGCGGTCTTGCAAGACAGATGTGAAATCCCCGGGCTCAACCTGGGAACTGCATTTGTGACTGCAAGGCTGGAGTGCGGCAGAGGGGGATGGAATTCCGCGTGTAGCAGTGAAATGCGTAGATATGCGGAGGAACACCGATGGCGAAGGCAATCCCCTGGGCCTGCACTGACGCTCATGCACGAAAGCGTGGGGAGCAAACAGGATTAGATACCCTGGTAGTCCACGCCCTAAACGATGTCAACTGGTTGTTGGGACGGTTTGCTTCTCAGTAACGAAGCTAACGCGTGAAGTTGACCGCCTGGGGAGTACGGCCGCAAGGTTGAAACTCAAAGGAATTGACGGGGACCCGCACAAGCGGTGGATGATGTGGTTTAATTCGATGCAACGCGAAAAACCTTACCTACCCTTGACATGTCAGGAATCTTGCAGAGATGTGGGAGTGCTCGAAAGAGAACCTGAACACAGGTGCTGCATGGCCGTCGTCAGCTCGTGTCGTGAGATGTTGGGTTAAGTCCCGCAACGAGCGCAACCCTTGTCATTAGTTGCTACGAAAGGGCACTCTAATGAGACTGCCGGTGACAAACCGGAGGAAGGTGGGGATGACGTCAGGTCCTCATGGCCCTTATGGGTAGGGCTACACACGTCATACAATGGCCGGTACAGAGGGCTGCCAACCCGCGAGGGGGAGCAAATCCCAGAAAACCGGTCGTAGTCCGGATCGCAGTCTGCAACTCGACTGCGTGAAGTCGGAATCGCTAGTAATCGCGGATCAGCTTGCCGCGGTGAATACGTTCCCGGGTCTTGTACACACCGCCCGTCACACCATGGGAGCGGGTTCTGCCAGAAGTAGTTAGCCTAACCGCAAGGAGGGCGATTACCACGGCAGGGTTCGTGACTGGGGTGAAGTCGTAACAAGGTAGCCGTATCGGAAGGTGCGGCTGGATCACCTCCTTTCTGGAAAACGCACTCAAGATCAAGCGCCCACACTTATCGGCTGTTGTTGACGACAGATCACAAGGCGTGAGGGTCTGTAGCTCAGTCGGTTAGAGCACCGTCTTGATAAGGCGGGGGTCGTTGGTTCGAATCCAACCAGACCCACCATAGCTCCGCGATAACTCGGGGGTGTAGCTCAGCTGGGAGAGCACCTGCTTTGCAAGCAGGGGGTCATCGGTTCGATCCCGTTCACCTCCACCATTTCTTCTGCCGGACAGGCAAGTGCTCGTCTGAGGGCTTGCCTGTCCGACCGTCGGTCGGCTGTCGTTCTTTAACAATTCATAGAGTTGAAATCAGCGTTGTCGGCGGAAACCCGTCATGGGGTACCGTGCCGTCGACAACTAGATGATTGCGTCACCAGACTTTGACTTAAATGAAGTCATGGAACGGCATAACGCGAATACTCAAAGCGATCTGGCATTTGTCTTG
>CAVPMY010000003.1:0-550191 GCA_963706685.1 uncultured beta proteobacterium | reverse complement strand
CGTGTTTCCGGAACTCGCCACCTGGCTGCCGGCCAAGGTCATGGGGTAGGCGACGCGCACGCCGGGCGCGCCATCGCCACGCCAGCGCTCCATGCTCTATGACCCTGCACGCCACGAAGCGCTGCAGTCGCTGGCCTGGGACGAGCCTCGCGTGCGCGCGACCATCGAGCGCATCGTCAGCGACACCGAGGCGCACTATTCGCCCGATCGCTACTGGCCCGTCCACCCACGAGACGTTGAAGCCGGCGAAGACCCGACCCAGGTGTTGACGAGTCTGTATGACGGCGCCTGCGGTGTCATCTGGGCCTTGCGCCACCTGCAGACGATTGGCGCGGCCACGCTGTCGCGACGCTACATCGACGACCTGGAGGCCTTGCGCCTTCGCAACCGCGCCAGGCTGGCCTGCAGCGGCAGCACCGACGTCGCCTCCTACCTGATGGGCGACACGCCGATCGTGATGATGGCGCATGCCCAGGAGCCGACAACGGCGCGCTCGGATGAATTGGCCGCATTGATCGCCGGCAACATCGACCACCCGTCACGCGAAATGATGTGCGGCGCACCGGGAACGTTGCTCGCTGCCTTGTTCCTCCATGAGCGATGCGGCGACGCCCGCTGGGCCGCGCTGTTCCGCGACAGCGCAGACAAGCTCTGGTCTCAGCTGGAATGGTCGGACGAGTTCGGCTGCGCCTACTGGACGCAGAACCTCTACGGACAACGCAGCACCTACCTCGACGCGGTGCATGGCTTTGTCGCCACTGCGGTGCCGCTGATTCGCGGCCGCGGCCTGCTCGACTCGCCAGCCTGGGCGACGTGGGAGCAATGCATCGTCAACACCGTTGAGCAAACGGCGAGTTGGGACGGCGACCGGGTGAACTGGCGCGCCTGGCTCGAGATGCCCGCGGGGCAGATGCCGCGAATGCTGATGCAGTTCTGCCATGGCGCTCCCGGCTTCGTCATTTGCCTGGCCACGCTGCCGAGTCAGGCTCTCGATCGGTGCTTGTCGGCTGCCGGATCGACGATCTGGGACGCCGGGCCGCTGACCAAGGGCGCCAACCTGTGCCACGGCACCGGTGGCAACGGCTACGCCTTCCTCAAGCTCTTCCAGCGCAGCGGTGATGCGCTGTGGCTCGAACGCGCGCGCGCTTTTGCCATGCACGGCATCGCCCAGTTGGAGGCCGACGAACGGCAACTCGGCCGGTTGCGCTATTCGCTGTGGACCGGCGACCTGGGCTTTGCCATCTACCTCTGGCATTGCCTGCAAGGCAGCGCCGAGTTCCCGACGCTCGACGTCTTCTAGCGTCAGCCGAGCAGATCGGCCAGCGAGCGCGCCACCACCTTCGTTGCCCGCCGCAGGTCTTCGAGCTCGATGTGTTCGTCGGCGCGTTTGGCGTTGCTCTCGAGCACCGTGCGCGGGCCGCAGCCGTAGAGCACGGCGGGGATGCCGCGCTCGCTGAACAGGCGCGCGTCGGTGTACAGCGGTGTGCCGGAGGCTTCGATCGGTTCGACCGAAGACGTCGCTCGCGTGTCGGCACAGGGCCTGCACCAGCGGCTGATTGCCGGGCAGCGGCTTCAGGGCGTTGGCCAGCAAGCAGGCGCTTGATGTCGATCGTGATGCCGTTGCAGCCGCGCCACTGCCTCGGCGATGACGCGGCGCAGCGTGGCCTCGACTTCGGCCGGGTTCTCTTCGGGGATCATGCGCCGGTCGAGCTTGATCATGACCTTGCCGGGCACGACGTTGGTGTTGGTGCCGCCCTCGATCAGGCCGACGTTGAGGTAGGGATGCGTGATGCCCTTGACCTGGCTCGTGACCTGCTTGTAGCGCGTGTTCTGGTGCGTACAGCGCATTCAGGATCAGTGTGGCCGCCTGCAGCGCATCGACCGCGGTGTCGGGCACGGCGGCGTGGCCCATCTTGCCGTGCACCGTGACTTCCATCTGCAGGCAGCCGTTGTGGCCGGTCACCACCTGGTAGCTGAAGCCGGCGGCGATCAGCAGGTCGGGTTTGATCGAGGCCGTGTTGCAGCAGCCAGCCGGGGCCGAGTTCGCCGCCGAACTCCTCGTCGTAGGTGAAGTAGCAGCTCGACGCTGCCCTTCAGCGGCGCCTTCAGCGACTCGAGCGCGCGCATCGCGAAGGTGTAGGTCGCGAAGTCGCACTTGCTGACCGCCGAGGCGCGGCCGTAGAGCTTGCCGTCGACGACCTCGCCGCCGTAGGGGTCGTGCGTCCAGCCTTCGCCGGGCGGCACGACGTCGCCGTGGGCGTTGAGGCGATGGTGTGGCCGCCGCTGCCGTAGCTCCGCCGCACGATCAGGTTGGTGATCGATTCGCAGGCCGGCGGCCTTGACCTCGGCCGCGGGCACCGCATGCGATTCGGCGTCGAAGCCGAAATCCTTCAGCAGCTCGGCGGTGCGCTCGCGCGTGCGGCGCGTTGTTGCCCGGCGGCGTGTCGGTGGGCACGCGCACCAGTTCCTGCAGGAAGCGCACCTCTTCGTCGAAGTGCGCGTCGATCCAGGTGTCGAGCGCGCTGTAGTTCACTGGTGAATGTCATGACATTTCCGAGGCGAGTTGGTCGAGCAGGTTCTGGAAGGCGCGCACGCACAGCTCGGTGTCGTCGTTGGTGATCGATTCGAGCGGGTTGTGGCTGATGCCGGCGTTCAGCCCGCGCATGAACAGCATCGCCTGCGGCATCACCTCGTGCAGCTTCATCGCGTCGTGGCCGGCGCCGCTGGGCATGCGGAACAGCGGCAGGCCGAGCGCTTCGACCGCGCGCTCCCAGCGCTGCTGCCATGCCGGGGCGCTCGGCGCGGCGGCGGCGCGCATCGTTTCCTCGAGCTTGAAGTGCAGGCCGCGGCGCTCGCAGATGCGCTGCAGCTCGGCGCGCACGTCGGCGGCGCAGGCGTCGCGCACCTCGTTGGTGGTGGCGCGGATGTCGAGGCTGAACTTGCAGCGCCCGGGCACGACGTTGATCGAGCCGCTCGGCACTTCGAGCATGCCGACGGTGGCCACCAGGTGCGGCACGCTGGCGCCGCGCTTTTCGGCGAACAGGACCAGTTCGGCCGCGGCGGCGGCGGCGTCGCGGCGGCGGTCCATCGGCGTCGTGCCGGCATGGCTGGCCATGCCGACGATCTCGCCGACGATAGCGCACGCTGCCGTTGATCGAGGTCACGATGCCCAGCGGCAGATCGAGCTCGTTCAGCACCGGCCCCTGTTCGATGTGCACCTCGACGAAGCCGAGGTAGCTGCGACGGCGTCGCGCTGCAGCTTGGGGATGTCGTCGATGCACAGCCCGGCATGTTCCATCGCCTCGCGCATCGATGATGCCGTCGGCGTCCTTCTGGTCGAGCCAGCTCGTGTCGAAGTGGCCGGTCAGCGCGCCCGAGCCGAGGAACACCGCCTTGTAGCGCTGGCCTTCTTCTTCGGCGAAGCCGACGACCTCGAAGCCGAACGGCAGGCGCCGGCCCTGGCGGTGCAGCTCGCGCACGCAGGCCATCGGCACGAGGATGCCCAGGCGCCCGTCGTACTTGCCGCCGTTGCGCACGGTGTCGTAGTGGCTGCCGGTGAGCAGGCGCTTGGCGTTGCGGTCGCTGCCGTGATAGATGCCGACGACGTTGCCGACCGCATCGATCTCGACCTCGTCGAAGCCGCAGTCGGCGCGCATCCAGTGCGCCAGCCGTTGCGCGACAGGCGCGGTGCGCGTCGGTCAGGTAGGTCACGGTGAGCTCGCCGCGCTCGGCATAACCGGGGTCGCTGTTGGCCGCCAGACGCTCGGCCCAGTCCCAGACCAGATTGCCGAGTTCGGGCACATGGCCGAACTTGTCGTCCAGGCGGATCTCGGCGATGCGGTGGATGTTGCGCAGGCACTCGGCGAGTTCGAAGTCGGGGTGGTTGTCGAGCCGCCGCTCGAAGGTGGCGATGATCTCGGCCTTGGGCAAGCCCGAGCCCGCGCGGTCCGCGCACGGCGAGGATGAACGGAAAGCCGAACTTGGCGTTGTAGTCGGCGTTGAGCTGCTGCAATCTTGGCGAACTCCTGCGGCGTGCAGTCGGTCAGGCCCGCCTTGCCTTGCTCGTGCGTCGATTCGGCGGTCAGCGTCTTGGCCACCATCGCCTTGCCGGCGAGCTCGGGGTGGGCGCGGATCAGCTTGAGTTGCGCCTCGCGACCGGCTGTCGCGCACCACGTCGACCAGCGCGAGCTTGAGTTGCGCCAGGCTGGCGAACGGCCGCGCCGCCGCGGCGCGTTCGGCGATCCACGGCGAATGTTCGTAGGTGCCGTCGAGCAGCGCAGCAAATTCGGCGGGCGTGGCGGCGTTCAGTTGTTGCAGATTTGTCATGGGAGGGACTGACGATGTGAGCTGGGGGCATGGTCACTCCCAGACGAAGGCGGTGGCCTCATTGAACGGATGCGTGGCCTTCCAATGGCGCGCGATGTCGATGCGGCGCGCGATCCAGACGCGGTCGTGCTGCTGCACATGGTCGAGAAAGCGCTGCAGCGCGCGCATGCGGCCGGGCCGGCCAAGCAGGCGGCAGTGCATGCCGATCGACATCATCGACGGCCGCTCGTCGCCTTCGGCGTAGTGCACATCGAAGGCGTCGCGCAGGTAGTTGAAGAACTCGTCGCCATGCGAGAAACCCTGCGGCAGCGCGAAGCGCATGTCGTTGCAGTCGAGCGTGTAGGGCACGACCAGGTGCGGCGCGAGCGCGCCGTCGCTCTTCTTCACCTGCAGCCAGAACGGCAGGTCGTCGCCGTAATAGTCGCTGTCGTACTCGAAGCCGCCGTAGCTCGGCCACCAGGCGCCGCGTGTTCGGGCTGTCGCGGCCGGTGTACCAGCCCAGCGGCTCTGCAGCCGGTCAGGCGCTCGATGATCTCCATGCCGCGCGCCATGTGCTCGCGCTCGGTGGCTTCGTCGATGTCCTGGTAGTGAGATCCAGCGCCAGCCGTGGCAGGCGATCTCGTGGCCGAGTTCGACGAACGCCGCCGTCACCTCGGGGCAGCGCTCGAGCGCCATCGACACGCCGAACACCGTCAGCGGCAGCTGCCGCGCTTCGAACTCGCGCAACAGCCGCCAGACGCCGACGCGCGAGCCGTACTCGTAGATGCCCTCCATGCTCAGGTGGCGCGCCGCGAAGGCCGGCGGGTTGAACATTTCGGACAGAAACTGCTCGCTGCCGGCGTCGCCGTGCAGCACCGAGTTCTCGCCGCCCTCTTCGTAGTTGAGCACGAACTGCAGCGCCACGCGTGCGCCGCCGGGCCAGCGGGCGTGCGGCGGGTTGCGGCCGTAGCCGGCGAAGTCTCGCGGGTAGGTTTGAAGAGCGGTGCGTCATCGTGCTCAGAGCTTCAGGGCCTTGGCCAGGTTGGTGGGGCGTGGATCGAGCCGCAGGTTGTGCTCGACCATGTGCAGGTGATGCGTCATCAGCTTGACGGCGGCGCGGGTGTCGCGCTGCTCCAGCGCATCGACGATGGCCACATGTTCGGCCTGCGAATGTTCGGCCGAATGCGACGACTGGTACATCAGCGCGATCAGCGACGAGCGCGACAGCAGGTCGGCCAGCAGTTGCGCCAGCACCTCGTTGCCGAGCATGCGCGCCAGCACGACGTGAAAGTCGGCCAGCAGGCGGGTGCGCCCCGACACGCCCTTGGCATCGGTTCGCGTTACGGCCTCGCGCTCCTGCCGCAGGTGCGCCCGCAAGGTCGCCAATTGCGCGCTCGGTGATGCGCGGGGCCAGGTCGCGCACGATACCGGCTTCGATCAATTGCCGGGCCTCGAAGACCTGGCGCGCCTCGTCGATGCTCGGCTGGGCCACGAAGGCGCCGCGCGCCGGCTCGAGCGTGACCAGGCGGTCGCGCGAGAGCTGGTTGAGCGCCTGGCGGACGACGGTGCGCGAGACCGAGAACAGTTCGCCGATCTGCGACTCGGCCAGTTTGGTGCCCGGCATCAGGCGGCGCTCGACGATGGCCTCGACGATCGATTCGACGATGCGCCGGGTGCTGCTCGGCGCAGACGCGACCACCTTGAGTTGGGCTCGGCTCCTGGCCATGGACGGTTCGTTCGGAATTGCGCGGTTGACGTGTATGCCAAAGTGTATACACTTTGGCGAATTCTGCAACCCTGCCGCGTTCAATGCGCGGCCCACTCGACATCCACCATGGGCCACCTCAGCACGCATGTTCTCGACACCGCCAACGGCTGCCCGGCCGCCGGCATGAAGGTCACCTTGCAGCGCATCGAAGGCGCCGGCGCAACGACGCTGCGCAGCTTCGCGCTCAACGCCGACGGCCGCGCCGACAGTGCGCTGCTCGACGAAAAAACGATGGCCGCCGGCCGCTACCGCCTGGTCTTCGAGGCCGGGTCGTACTTCCGTGGTCGCGGCACGGTACTGCCCGAGCCGCCGTTCATCGACGTCGTGCAACTCGACTTCGGCATGGCCGACGCGCAGGGCCATTACCACGTGCCGTTGCTGGTCAGCCCGTGGAGCTACAGCACCTACCGCGGAAGTTGAAGCTAGGGAATTCCCTGAGTGCAGTGTAAACCAAGGTGTATACACTTTGCCCACGTCGCCGCGGTGCCCGTTGACACTCGTCAGCGGTTGCGACGGTCGCTCCTCACAGAGCCCGCTGTGGTGAGGGGATAGCGCAAGCGTTGCGCCATCCCCGGGACCATTTGCGATGGATGCTTATCTTCTCGACTGGGTCAACCTGCTGCTGCGCTGGGTCCATGTCATCACGGCGATCGCCTGGATCGGCTCGTCGTTCTACTTCGTGCTGCTCGACAACAGCCTGTCCAAGCCCGAGCACGAAGACCTGAAGGCCAAGGGCGTCGACGGCGAGATGTGGGCCGTGCACGGCGGCGGCTTCTACCACGCCAACAAGTACATGGTGGCGCCGCGCTGGCGGCCCTTGCCCGAGAACCTGCACTGGTCGTACTGGGAGAGCTACTAGCACCTGGCTCACCGGCTTGGCGCTGTTCACGGTGCTCTACCTGTTCAACGCCGGCATCTTCCTGATCGACAAGAGCGTGCTCGACTGGTCGCCGGCAGCGGCCATCGCGGCCTCGCTCGGTTTCCTGGTCGTGTGCTGGATCGTCTACGACGGCATCTGCCGCGCGTTCGGCCAGCGCAAGAACGGCGATCTCGATCGTCGGCGTAGCGGTGTTCGTGCTTCGTCGTGTTCGCCTCGTGGCTGGCCTGCCAGCTCTTTGCCGGACGCGCCGCCTTCCTGCTCGTCGGCGCGATGCTGGCGACGACGATGAGCGCCAACGTCTTCTTCTGGATCATCCCCGGCCAGCGCAAGGTGGTGGCGCAACTGCGCGCCGGCCAGCCGGTCGATCCGATCCACGGCCAGCGCGGCAAGCAGCGCAGCGTGCACAACACCTACTTCACGCTGCCGGTGATGGTGGCGATGCTGTCGCAACCACTACGGCTGGCTCTACCAGGGCAAGAACAACTGGATCGTGCTGGTGCTGCTGATGCTGGCCGGCGCGCTGATCCGCCACAGCTTCGTGGCCCGCCACAAGGCGCTGGTCGCACGGCCAGCCGCGTGCCCTGGGAACATGCCGATCGGCGGCACCGCGGTGCTGCTGGCGCTGGTGGTCTGGCTGGCGCCCGCGCCGCCGTCGGCCGCGCAGCCGTGGCCGCGGCCGCCAGGCCGGTCGAGCTTCGCCGCAGGTCAAGGCGGTCATCGACCAGCGCTGCGCGATGTGCCACAACGCGGCGCTGCAGCAGAAGAACGTCGCGCTGCACACGCCCGAACTGATCAAGCAGCATGCGCAGACGGTCTACCAGCAGGCCGTCGGTGCTGAAGCTGATGCCGCTGAACAACGCCACCCAGATCACCGACGACGAGCGCGCGCTGATCAAGCGCTGGTTCGAGGCCGGCGCGCCGACGGACTGAGCCCGCCGCCCACCAACCAGCAGAGGAAAGAGGAGACACCCATGAACGACAACGGCCGTCCACCCGGTGGACGAGAAGCTGCCCGTACCGCGCGCCTGGCCGCGCTGGGCCTGCAGCATGTGCTGGTGATGTATGCCGGCGCGATTGCCGTGCCGCTGATCGTCGGCCGCGCGCTGAAGCTCACGCCCGAGCAGGTGGCGCTGCTGATCTCGGCCGACCTGTTCGCCTGCGGCATCGTCACGCTGATCCAGTCGCTTCGGCATGACGCGTGGTTCGGCATCAAGCTGCCGGTGATGATGGGCGTGACCTTCGCCGCCGTCGGTCCGATGGTGGCGTTTGCCAATGCCGTGCCGGGCGAGGACGGGGCGCGCGCGATCTTCGGCGCCATCATCGGCGCGGGCATCATCTCGATGATCATCGCGCCGATGGTCAGCAAGCTGCTGCGCTTCTTTCCGCCGGTGGTCACCGGCACCATCATCACCATCATCGGCGTCAGCCTGATGCGCGTCGGCGTCGGCTGGGCGATGGGTGGGCCGGCCTTCCTGGCGCAGCGCACCGACGTGCCCAAGCTGGTCGAGATGGTGGACCAGGCCAAGGCCGCCGCGGCATCGGCGTCGGCGCCGATCAAGCTCGGCCCGATCCCGATGGTCGACAACCCGAACTACGGCGCGCTCGACAACATGGCCATCGCCGGCTTCGTGCTGGTCTTCATCCTGCTGCTGGTCAAGTACACCCGCGGCTTCATCGCCAACATCTCGGTGCTGCTGGGCATCGTCGCCGGCTGCGCGCTGGCCATCGCCCTGGGCAAGATGAACTTCGACAAGGTCGGCAAGGCGCACTGGTTCGACGTCGTCACGCCGTTCGCCTTCGGCATGCCGACCTTCGACATCGTGATGATCCTGACCATGACGCTGGTGATGATCGTCGTGATGATCGAATCCACCGGCATGTTCCTGGCGCTGTCGGACATCACCGGCAAGAAGATCAGCCAGCCCGAACTGGCCGCCGGCCTGCGCACCGACGGCCTGGGCACGCTGATCGGCGGCATCTTCAACACCTTCCCGTACACCAGCTTCTCGCAGAACGTCGGCCTGGTCGGCGTCACCGGCGTCAGGAGCCGCTATGTCTGCGTCGCCGGCGGCATCATCATGATCATCCTCGGCCTGCTGCCGAAGATGGCCGCGCTTGTCGAAGCGATCCCGCAGTTCGTGCTCGGCGGCGCCGGGCTGGTGATGTTCGGCATGGTCGCCGCCACCGGCATCCGCATCCTGTCGACGGTCGACTACAAGAGCAACCGCAACAACCTCTACATCGTTGCGCTGTCGATCGGCTTCGGCCTGATCCCGCTGGTGGCGCCGCGCTGGACGCAGCAGATGGCGCACGGCCTGCACCCGCTGCTCGAGTCCGGCATCCTGCTCACCGCGGTGGCTGCCGTGGTGCTGAACCTGTTCTTCAACGGAGCCAAGGCCGACACCGCAGGCGCGATCGAAGCGGCCAAGACGGCGGAGGCGCATTGAGCACGCCGCAATGAATCAATCACAACGATCAACCACCACCGGAGGACACAGCATCGTGAGAAGCCAATTGCGAGTCGCCGCTGCCTGCGCCCTCGCCGCCACGGCGCTGGCGGCCCAGGCCCAGAGCAGCAGCAACGTCACCTTGTTCGGCCTGTTCGACTTGAGCGTCGGCGAGACCAAGGCCCCGGGCGGCGTGCGCAACCGCGACGTCGACAGCGGCAAGATGACCACCAGCCACATCGGCCTGCGCGGCAGCGAAGACCTCGGCGGCGGCCTGTCGGTGGTGTTCCGTCTCGAGCATTTCCTGCGCGCCGACACCGGCGAGATCGGCCGCTTCACCGGCGACACCTTCTGGTCGCGCAACGCGACCGTCGGCCTGTCGCACAAGGACTACGGCACGATGACGGTCGGTCGCAACACGACGCCGCTGTTCGTGGCGACGCTGCAGTTCAACCCCTTCGGCGACTCGTTCGGCTACTCGCCGGCAATTCGCCACTACTTCACCAGCGGCACCGCCACCGGCGACTCGGGCTGGAACGATTCCATCCTCTACAGCAGCCCGAGCTTCGGTGGCTTTCGCGTCGGCGCCGCGGTCACCACCGACACCAACGGCGCCGGCGGCCGCAACAAGGGTGTCAATGCCAGCTACTCGGGCGGGCCGTTCGCGGCTGCCTTCGTCTACCAGGACGTCGAGAAGGATGGCGCGACGCCGGTGGACGATACACGCACCTGGCAACTCAGCGGCTCGTATGCGCTGGCGGTTGCCAAGCTGTTCGTGCAGCTCGGCAAGGTCGACAACAAGACCACCAACAACACCTACAAGCTCGCCGGCTTCGGCGTCTCGGTGCCGGTGGGCGCCGGCAACATCCTGGCCCACTACGACCGCATCCGGCCCGACATCGGCAACGACCGCAAGACCTTCACCATCGGCTACGACTATTTCCTGTCCAAGCGCACCGACGTCTACGGCGTGGCGATGAGCGACAAGATCGACACCCTGTCGAGCGGCCACGGCTACTCGGTGGGCATCCGGCACCGCTTCTGAACAGCAGGATCGACGGATGCCCGCGCGAAGGCCGCAGCGCACTGAACGCGAGGTCCGCACGGACCTCGCTGCCGCCTACCGCCTGGCGGCGTTGAACGGCTGGGACGACACGGTGTACACGCACCTGTCGGCCAGCGTGCCCGGCGAGCCGGGCGTCTATCTGCTCAACGAGTTCGGACTCGGTTTCGACGAGGTCTGTGCGTCGTCGCTGGTCAAGGTGGATGTGCAGGGCCGGGTGGTCGACGGCAGCGCACGGCCCGTCAACCCGAGCGGCTTTGCGATCCACGGCGCCGTGCACGCAGCGCGGCCCGAGGCCGAATGCGTGATCCATCTGCACACGCCGTGGGGCGTGGCGCTTGTCGATGCTGCCCGAGGGCCTGCTGCCGACCTCGCAGTGGGCGATGCGGCTGCACGGCCGCGTCGGCCGCCATGCCTACGAGGGCCTGGCGCTCGGCGCCGACGAACAACAGCGCCTGGTGCGCCGGCTCGGCGCGCTCGACGGCCTGATCCTCGACAACCACGGCGTGCTCACCGTCGGCCGCACGGTCGCCGAGGCCTTCCTGCTGATGCACATCCTCGAACGCGCCGCGCAGGCGCAGTTGCGCGCGATGGCCGCGGCCGGCGACCGCCTCATGCGCGTCAGCGAGGCGCTGGCGGCGCGCACCCACGCGCAGTGGGTCGGCGACGGCAGCGCATGGGACGGCGACGTCGAATGGCCGGCGCTGCTGCGCCGCGCCGAACGCCTGTCGCCCGGATTCAGAGACTGAAGCAACGAAGGAGACCGACCATGCCCACCATCCGCGTCGAATTGTTCGAAGGCCGCAGCACCGAGGTCAAGCGCGCGCTGGCGCAGGAGATCACGCAGGCCTGCGTACGCGTGCTCGGCGGCAGCCCGGGCGGCGTCGACATCCTGTTCTACGACGTTGCCAAGAGCGACTGGGCCACCGGCGGCGTGTTGTGGAGCGAGGCGGCGCCACCGCCACCGCAGCAACGCGCATGACGCCGCTGCGAGCCGCTGCATCGATCGCGGCCGCACTGGCGCTGTGGATGTGCACCGGCTGCGCAGTCAACGCACAGACGCCGCCCAGTGCCGCCGAGGCCGCGGCCTACGGCGGCCTGCATGCCGCGGCCTGGCGCGGCGACGTGGCCGCCATCGAGCGGCTGGCCAGCGACAAGTCCGCGCGCACTCGAGGCGCGAGACGGCAACGGCCGCACGCCGCTGCACGTGGCCACGTTCGCGCGTCACGGCGACGCGGTGCGCGCGCTGGCTGCGAGGCCGGTGCCAACCCTGCCGCGCTCGACAACGACCGCTACGACGCCGTGACCATCGCCGCCGTGGCCGATGACGAAGCCACGCTTGCCGTGCTGCTCGAACTCGGCGCCAGCGCCAAGCTCACCACCAGCCGCTACGACGGCACGGCGCTGATCGCCGCCGCGCACCTCGGCCACGACGGCGTGGTGCGCCAGCTCATCGCCGCCGGCGCGCCGCTGGACCATGTCAACAACCTGCACTGGACCGCGCCATCGAAGCCGTGGTGCTCGGCAACGGCGGCGCCGCGCCACCAGGCGACGCTGCGTGCACTGATCGACGCCGGCGCGAACATCCGGCTCACCGACCGCGAGGGCCGCACGCCGCTGCAGCTGGCGCGCTCGCGCGGCTATGCAGCGATGGTGGCGCTGCTGGAAAGAACGCCGCGCTGAACCTCCACCGCCGCAACAAAGGTTGAACACCATCATGACGACAACCCTGAAACGAGTCACCGGCATCGGCGGCGTGTTCTTCAAGGCGCGCGATCCCAAGGCGCTGGGCGAGTGGTACCGCAATCACCTGGGCATCCCGGTCGAAGACTGGGGCGGTGCGGCGTTGCGCTGGCAGTCGGACGACAACCCGCAGGGCATCGGCACGACGATCTGGACCCCCTTCGCGGAAGACTCGCCTTACTTTGCGCCGAGCGAGTCACGCCTGATGATCAACTACCGCGTCGCCGACCTGCACGCGCTGCTGGCCGCGCTGCGCAGCGAGGGCTGCATCGTCGACGACAAGGTCGAAGAGAGCGAATTCGGCAAGTTCGGCTGGCTGATGGATCCGGAGGGCAACCGCATCGAGCTGTGGCAGCCGCCGGCCGGCGGTTGAATATCCCGCGCGCCGAAGCCGGCTTGCGGCTCACACCGCTGAAACCGGGCGTCAATGGGTGAATACCGAACTCAGGCGTTGCACCGCTACTGCGTTCTAGGGGGCAATCGAGCGGCGCCGCGAGCCTATGCTCGCGGCCATTGGCGCCTGCGGTATCCGCCGATCGACCGGTCTTCGGACGCTGTGCGGTTTGCTTCGAACCGAGGATTCAGGGGCGCGAACAGGTGCCGCACGTGATCCCGAAGGAGCAAGAAAAATGGCATTCCACCTTCCTGTGTGCAGCCGCGTCGCCTTGGCTGCCTGCGCCACGCTGTTGCTGGCGTTTGCATCAACCCCCCGCGCGGACGACGACCGCGGCAGGTCATCGAACCGACACGACGACGATGAGCATGCCCAGTCGCGGATCAAGCAGGGTTTCGAGATCGTTCCGCAGGGCGTGCAACTGAACCTGAGGGGCAAGAACAGGGCGCTGGTCGGCCTGGGCAGCTACATCGTCAATACCGGCGGTTGCAACGACTGCCACACGCACCCGGAGTTTGTGCCCGGCGGCAATCCGTTCCTGGGTCAGCCCGAGATGATCAACTTCCAGCAGTACCTCACGGGGGGACGCCAGTTCGGACCCTTCACGTCGACCAACCTGACGCCGGACGCGAGCGGCAGACCCGGCGGGCTGTCGTTGCGCGACTTCATCACCACCCTGCGCACGGGCCACAACCCCAACGACCCGCCGGGAGAAATCATCCAGGTCATGCCGTGGCCGGTGGTTGGCAAGAAGACCGACCGTGACTTGAAGGCGATCTACGAGTACCTGCGCGCGCTGCCGTCCCTGCCCGACAACCCGGCGCCCGGTCCGTAGCCGCCGCTTCGTCGCGCTTCGCGACGCCGCTCAGCGCTGCTGGAACAGCATCAACACCAATGCCACCAGCAGCGCCAGCACGATTGCGACGCCAACCTTCCACTTCGACCAAGGCCGGTCGCCCTCGACCTCGCCCGACTGGCCGTTGACGAGCACCTGGTAGGGCCTGCCGCCGAAGCGGTAGGAGCCGATCCATACCGGCATCAGCAGGTGCTTGAAGCGGATGGCGTCGACGACGGTCTGCTGGGCGTGGATGCGCTGCGCGTCGCCACCGATGTCGCGCCGGATGGCCGCGTTGATGGCCGAGGCCATGCGCTGCCGGGCCTCGCCGAAGCCGGCTTCGAGGCCGATGCGATAGACCTCGACAGCGAAGCCGGAGAGCACCTCGTCGGCTGGCGGGCGCAGGCGCGAGAGGTCCCAACGGTCGAGCACGCGGGCCAGGTGCGGCGGGATCGACGGCGATCCGGCGACGAGGATGTCGTCGAAGCCCACTTGCGCGGCGCCTGCAGCGGGCGACCAATCAATGACCTCGCGCGTCGTCGCCGCACCGGCCTGCGCCGTGTCCCGATGTGAAAAACTCGGTCGGTTCTGCTGCACCCGGCGCCGCGTGCCACGCTCGCCGCGGTAGGTCGTCATCGTGTCGGCGTCATAGGTCCACCAGGGCAGGTAGATGCCCTTGACACCGTCGGCTTCGCGCACCGTGGCCTTGAGCGCGCTGGGCGCGAACCAGCGGCTGCCCACCCACTGGGCGAAGACGCGCTGCGCCGCGGCCTTGTCGAGCGCAAACGGCAGCACGGCCTGCGCACGGATCAGCCGCTGCACATGTGATTGTTCGACGAGCAGTGGCGCGGCGCAGAACGCACAACGATCGCCGACCACATGGCCCTCGAAACGCGTCTGCGCGCCGCACGAGGGGCAATCGACGACGCGCGTCTCGAGGCTGGGCTCGCGCGCCGCCAGTCGGCGCAACGTGTCGATGTAATCCTGCTCGCGCAGCGCTTCGGCCTGCGCGTCAGGGTCGGGTTCGGGCAGCACGCGGGCATGGCCGCAGGCCGCGCAGGTCAGCGCCGAGCGCGCGGGATCGAAGGCCATCGTGGCGCCGCACGTCGGGCAGGCAAAAGTCGTTGGTGCGGCGTTGCGTGCTTCGGCGGGGGCGGTGGAAGTGTCGGGCATGAACGTAAGATGCGTCGCGCATGAACATCCTGATTCTCGGTGCCGGCCGCGTCGGTGAAAGTGTTGCCGAGAGCCTGGCCTCGGAGGCCAACGACATCACGGTCATCGACACCGACCCGGCGCGCCTGGCGCAGCTGCAGGATCGGCTGGATCTGCGCGGCGTGGCCGGCAACGGCATCCAGCCGTCGATATTGCGCGAAGCCGGCATCGAGGACGCCGATCTTTTCATCGCCTGCGCGCCGCTGGACGAGACCAACCTGGTGGCCTGCAAGGTGGCGCACCAGCTGTTCAACGTGCCGACGACGATTGCGCGCATCCGCAGCCCCGAATTTCAGGACGAAGCGTCGTTGACGATCCAGCGCGATGGCTTCGCCGTCGACCGGGTGATCTGCCCCGAGGACTCGGTGACGCGAACGATCCGCAAGCTGATCGAATACCCGGAGGCGTTGCAGGTGCTGGAATTCGGTGCCGGCCTGCTCAGCCTGGTGGCGGTCAGTGCGGTGGCCGGCGGGCCGCTGGTGCAGCACAGCCTGGCCGAGATTCCACAGCTGGCGCCGGGCGCCGAGATGCGCATCGTGGCCATCTACCGGCAGGACAAGCCGCTGACGGAGTTGACAGGCACCACGCGCATCGAGCCCGGTGATGAAGTCTTCGTGCTCGCCGCCACCGAAAAACTGCGCGCCGTGCTGAGCGCGTTGCGCAAGATGGACCGGCCCGTCAAGCGCATCATGATCGCCGGCGGCGGCAAGGTCGGCTTGCGCCTGGCGCGCCAGTTGCGCGGCGAGGTGCACATGAAGGTCCTGGAGACCGATCGCGCGCGCTGCGACTACCTGGCCACGCAGTTGCCGAGCGATGTGTTGATCCTGCACGGCGACTCGACCGACGAGGCGCTGATGGCCGACGAGAACGTGCGTGACGTCGACCTGTTCCTCGCCCTGACCAGCGACGACGAGGACAACATCATGGCCTGCCTGCTGGCCAAGCGCATGGGTGCGCGGCGCGTGCTGGCGCTGATCAACCGCAAGGCCTATGCCGATCTGATGCAGGGCACGACGATCGACATTGCCTTGTCGCCCTCGCATGCAGTGATCGGCGAGCTGCTGGCTTATGTTCGGCGGGGCGATGTCGAGGCCGTGCATTCGCTGCGCCGCGGCGCCGCCGAAGCGCTGGAGGCGGTGGTGCGCGGCGACAAGGGCTCGTGCCAATTGGCAGGGCGTCGCATCGACGAGGTGAAGCTGCCGCGCGGCGTGCAGATCGGCGCCATCGTGCGCGGCCTGTCGGTGCCGGACCACGACGACGCGCTGGCGCTCGGCGACAAGCGCGCTGAGGGTGAGAAGAAGGCGGCACCCGACGTCATCATCGCCCACCATGACACGGTGGTGCAGACCGGCGACCGCGTGATCGTCTTCATGCCGAGCAAGAAGCAGGTCAGGGAAGTGGAAAAGCTGTTCCAGGTCGCAGCCACTTTTTTCTGATTCATGTCCAGCCTGTTGCCGCTGCTGCCGATCCTCGGCGTCGTCATTGCGCTGTTCTCGCTGGCCATGCTGGTGCCGCTGGCCTTTGCCATCGTCGGCCACGACGCAGCGCTGGTTGCCTACGACGGCTCCATCGCCATCACGGCCGGCTTCGGGGTCGTGTTGTGGTGGGCAACGCGCCGTCACAAGCGCGAACTGCAGCCGCGCGACGGTTTCCTGCTGGTGACCCTGATCTGGACCGTGTTGCCGGTGTTCGCCACCTTGCCGCTGTTGTTCGCGTTGCCGAACCTGTCGGTCAGCGACGCCTACTTCGAAGCCATGAGCGGCCTCACCGCCTCGGGCGGCACCGCCCTCGTCGGGCTCGACACGCTGCCGCTGTCGATCAATGTCTGGCGCTGTCTGCTGCAGTTCATCGGTGGCCTGGGCGTGGTCGTGGTGGCCGTGGCGATCCTGCCGCTGCTGGGGGTCGGCGCCTCGCAGCTGTACAAGGCCGAGACGCCGGGGCCGATGAAGGACAGCAAGCTGACGCCGCGCATCGCCGAAACTGCGCGCGGATTGTGGGTGGTCTATGTCGGCCTGTCGGCGGCATGCTTTCTGGCCTACCGTGCGGCCGGCATGGGCTGGGCCGATGCCTTCATGCACATGTGCAGCACGATGGGCCTGGGCGGCTTCTCCTCGCACGACGCCAGCATCGGCTACTTCGACTCGCCGGTCATCGAAACGGTTTCGATCGTCTTCATGTTGATCGCCGGCGTCAACTTTGCGCGCTACTTCGTCGTCTGGCGCTCGCGCTCGCTGATGCCGCTGCTGCGCTGTGTCGAGACGCGGGCTTACGTGCTGATGCTGGTGGCCAGCATCGCGCTGATCACCGTCTACCTGATCTACCACGGCACCTACGCCAGCAGCTTGTCGGCGTTGCG
The DNA here is from genome assembly GCA_963706685.1 of uncultured beta proteobacterium. Classification (GTDB taxonomy): domain Bacteria; phylum Pseudomonadota; class Gammaproteobacteria; order Burkholderiales; family Burkholderiaceae_C; genus CADEEN01. The sequence goes on along the minus strand of CAVPMY010000003.1, from coordinate 533,188 downwards.
CCATACCGCCTTCCATGTCGTCTCGCTGGCCACCACCACCGGCTATTCATCCACCGACTATGCGCAGTGGCCGCTGTTTGCGCCGATGCTGATGATCCTGCTCGGCTGCTTCGCCGGCTGCGCCGGATCGACCAGCGGCGGCATCAAGATGGTTCGCATGCTGCTGCTGATCAAGCAGGCGCGCCACGAGCTCGTGCGCATCGTGCACCCGCGCGCGGTGCTGCCGGTCACGCTCGGCGGGGCCACGGTGCCGCAGCCGGTGATGGCCTCGGTGATCGCCTTCATGATGGTCTACGGCGCCACGCTGGCCGGGCTGACGCTGGTGATGTTGTTCTCCGGACTGGAGCCGATCACTGCAGCCACGGCGGTCATTGCCAGCGTCAACAACATCGGTCCCGGCCTCGGCGACGTCGGGCCGTCGGTGAACTTCCAGAGCCTGTCCGATTTCCAGACTTGGGTCTGCACCGTCGGCATGCTGCTCGGCCGCCTCGAGCTGTTGACGGTGCTGGTGCTGCTGACGCCGCAGTTCTGGAGGAAGTAGGCCCACCCCCGTAGCGGCTTCGCCGCACCCCCTCAAGGGGGGCGAGTGTGGACTCAAAGCAGTGCCTGCGCACTGCTTGGTGCCTCACAAGCCGGGCGAGCTCTGCGAGCCCGTGGGACCGCTGGCGGACCGTCGAAGCCGGATCCGCGGCGGTTGCTGGACTTTGGGCGTGAGGGGTGTAGGCTTTGCTTCGATGAGACCTCCGATCGATTTCTACTTCGACTTCTCGTCGCCGTATTCCTACATCGCCAGCGAGTGGGTGCAGGCGGTGGCGGCGCGGCATGGCCGCGCGGTGCAGTGGCGTGCCATCCTGCTCGGCGCCACGTTCCAGGCCGCGGAGTTGAAGAGCCCGGTGTCGTATCCGCTGAAGCGCGAGTATTCGCTGCGCGACTTTGCGCGCTCGGCGCGTTTTGCCGGCGTGCCGTTCGAGATGCCGCACAAGTTCCCGATCCCGACGCAAAACGCGGCGCGCGTCTTCTGGTGGCTGCATGACGCCGCCTCGCCAGAGCAGGCCGTGGCCTGGGCGCATGCCGGCTTGCGCGCCTACTTCACCCGTGACGTCGATCTGAGCGATACCACGGCACTGCGCGCGCTGTTGCGCGAGTCCGGCATCGATGCCGCCGCCGCTGAAGCGGCGTACACCGATCCGCTGTGGAAGGACCGGCTCAAGCGCGAGAACGATCTGGCGATCGCCAACGGGGTATTCGGCGCACCGTTCTTCATCGTCGACGGTGAACCCTTCTGGGGCAACGACCGCCGCACCCAGATCGAAGCCTGGCTGGCGGGTCAGGCCGACTACTCGCACACCGTGATGTAGAGGAGCGCCGCATGAAGAAGAGCGTGAAATCGATGGTCGATGACGCGATGAGCGTCATCACCACCTACAGCGTCGAAGAGGCGCAGGAGCTGCACGGCCGCGACGACGTGCAATTCGTCGACATCCGCGACGTGCGCGAGCTCGAGCGCGAAGGCATCATCCCCGGTGCCTTCCACGCGCCGCGCGGCATGCTCGAGTTCTGGGTCGATCCCGAAAGCACCTACCACAAGCCCGTGTTCGGCGAGGACAAGCGCTTCGTGCTCTTCTGCGCCGCCGGCTGGCGCTCGGCGCTGGCCACCAAGACGCTGCAGGACATGGGCCTGGACAAGGTGGCGCACATCGACGGCGGCTTCACGGCGTGGAAGGACAAGGGCGCGCCGGTGGCCGAGAGGGCCGAGAAGGCCGAGAAGGCCGAGAAGGCCGAGAAGGCCGAGAAGGGCTGAACGTCATGGCCCCCGGTCGCCTCGCCTTGTTGCAGACGATGCCGATCTTCGGCGCGCTGCGCGATGACGCGCTCGAATGCCTGCTCGAGGACGCGCCGACGGTGAGCCACGCGAGGGGCGAGCTTTTCTTTCGCGAAGGCGACGACGCGCAGTGCATGTACGTCATCGAAGAGGGCGCCGTCGACGTCGTCAAGCGCTGGGAGGGCCGTGACTGGACGCTGCACCAGCTCGCCGCCGGCGATTGCTTCGGCGAGATGGCGCTGATGGACTTCTTTCCGCGCAGCGCTTCGGTGCGCGCCGCAGAGGACTGCCGCGCCATCGAGATCAGCACCGCCGCGCTGCACCGCCTCTACGAGCGCGACGTCGAGCAGTTTGCGCTGATCCAGATGAACATCGGCCGCGAGGTCTGCCGCCGCCTGCGGGCCACCGACGAGCTGTTGTTTCGCGCACGCATGGGCGAGGCGTTGATGCCGTCGGCCGGCGAAGGCCTGTTCCGGGGGCATTGAGGCCGCCATTTCCGTTCCCGCGCGGCTATTCCCATGCGCTGCACAAAGTGTTTGAATGGCTGCCCTTCGTTCGCCACAGGAGTCATCACCATGTCTCATCGTCTGTCGATCGTGGCGCGAGCTGCCATCGCGCTGAGTCTGCTCTCGTTCGGTGCGGCCCACGCCGACGAAACCTGCAACTCGCCGTACCTGGCCAAGCTGATCAAGGGCCAGGAAGACTATGTGCACGTCTGGACGCTCGGCGTCGCCGGCATGGGCGACGGGCGCGACAAGCTGGTGACGATCGACGCCAACCCGAAATCCAAGACCTACGGCAAAGTGGTCAGCAAGGTCTCGGTGAAGGGGCAGCCGCGCGGCGAGGCGCATCACATGGGCTTCACCGATGACCGGCGCTACCTCTGGGCCGGTGGCCTCGAAGACAACCGCATCCATGTCTTCGATGTCGGCGCCAACCCGGCCAAGCCCAAGCTCGTCAAGACAATCAACGACTTCGCCAAGACGAGCGGCTACGCCGGCCCGCACACCTTTTACGCGCTGCCGGGCCGCATGCTGATTGCCGGCCTGTCGAACGCCAAGGACAAGGGCGGCGTCACTGGCATGGCGACCTACAACAACAGCGGCAAGCTGATCGCCAAACACGACATGCCCACTGGCGAGATCGGCGGTGTCAAGGGCGATGGCTACGGCTACGACATTGCCATCAACCCCGGCCGCAACGCCATGCTGACGTCGAGCTTCACCGGCTACAACAACTACATGCGCCCGCTCGGCGAGCTGATCAAGGACGGCGAGGCGATGAAGAAGTTCGGCAACACGATGGTGTTGTGGGACTTGAAAGCGATGAAGCCGCAACAGGTGTTCTCCGTTCCTGGCGCGCCTCTGGAGATTCGCTGGTCGTTGAAAGAGGGCGACAACTGGGCCATCACCGCCACCGCGCTGACCTCCAAGCTCTGGCTGATCAAGGCCGGCGCCGACGGCCAGTACGCCGCCAAGGAGGTAGGCACGATCGGCGACCCGGCGAAGATCCCGCTGCCGGTAGACATCAGCATCACCGCCGACGGCAAGGGCCTGTGGGTCAATACCTTCATGGACGGCACGACACGCTACTTTGATCTGACCGATCCCGAAGCGCCGAAGCAAACCTACTCGAAGCAGACCGGCAAGCAGGTCAACATGGTCTCGCAAAGCTGGGACGGCAAGCGCGTTTACCTGACGTCGAGCCTGCTCGACAAATGGGACAAGGGCGGCGCCGACAACGAGCAGTTCCTGCGCGCCTTCGATTGGGACGGCCAGGAGCTCAAGCTGGCGTTCGAAGTCGACTTCGCGAAAGAAAAGCTCGGCCGCGCGCACCACATGAAGTTCAGCGCCAAGCCCAGCGGCAAGACGATGGCTCAGGTGGCGGCCGACAACCTGGCGATGAAGTGAGTCTGTCGCGCCGCGCCGCCTGTGCGCTCGCACTGTCGCCGCTTTTCGCCCACGCGGCCGGTGACGTTGCGCCGGCGCCGGGCGGCCCGCGAGTCGATGTGCAACGCCTGCCCGTGCCCGGCAGCTACAAGCTGCCGCGCATCCAGCGCTGCCCCGATGGCGCGGTGCTCGACACCGATGGCCGCGCGCAGCGCCTGCATGCCGTGCTGCGCGGCCGCATCAGCGTGCTCGGCTTCATGTACACCTACTGCCGCGATCCGGTGGGCTGCCCGCTGGCCTACCGCATCATGGTTTCCACGCGCGATGCGCTGATGGCCGACGCCGCGCTGGCCGCGCAGTCGCAACTCGTCAGCCTGAGCTTCGACCCGACCAACGACACGCCCGAGCAGATGCGGATGTACGGCCACGGCCAGGCCGACCCGGCGCGCGTGCGCTGGCGCTTCTTGACCACCGCGTCGGTGCCCAGACTGCTGCCGCTGCTCGAAGGCCTCGGCCAGGACGTCAGCGTCGAGACCGATCCGCGAGGCCAGCCGACGCGCACGCTGAACCATCTGCTCAAGGTGTTCCTGATCGACCCGCAACTGTGGGTGCGCGAAATCTACAGTGTGGCCACGCTCGATGCGGTGGCGTTGGTCAACGACATGAAGACGCTGGCAGTCGAGGGGTCTTGAACCGGCGGCCGAGGCGCGATCGGAACGGTGCCTGGCCGCGATGTCATGACCGGTGCATCTAGACCCCGGCCAGTTTCGGCAGCACCATGGTGGCCAGGCTGAGCACGAGGAAGAATCCGCACATGTCGGTGACCGTGGTCAACAGCGGTCCGGACGCGACCGCGGGGTCGACCCCGATGCGCTTCAACACGAGCGGCACGGTGCCGCCGAGCGAAACCGCCACCATCGTGTTGATGGCCAGCGCAGCGCCGACGACAAGGCCCAGCCAGACGTTGCCCTTCCACAGCCAGGCCACCACGCCGAGCAGAATGCCGAGCGCGATGCCGTTCAAGATGCCGACCTTGATCTCCTGGATCCAGACCCGCACCACCTCGAACGGCTTGACGATGCCCAGCGAGAGCTCGCGCATGCTGACCGCGACGGCCTGGTTGCCCGAACAGCCGCTCATGTCCGAGACGATCGGCAGAAACACGGCCAGTGCGATGGCCGCGCTGAGCGTGTCGAAGTACAGGGCGATCACGCTGGCCGCCATGATATTGAGCACGATGTTCAGGCTCAGCCAGGCCAGGCGCCGTCGGGCGCGCGTCAGCACCGGCAGCGAACGGATCTCGTCGCCGCCGATGATGCCCTTGGACTTGGCGTACTCGGCTTGCGCCCGGTTCGCGATGGCCTCCGCCACCTCGTCGCGCCCCACCACGCCGACCAGTCCCTGGCGCTCGTCGACGACCGGCACCGCCTGGAATCCATAGCGCTCGAAGAAAGTCTCCAGCTCGTCGAGCGTTGCCTCGGCGCGCACGAACAGCGATGACTTGAGGATGGCGGTCAGCGGTGTGGTTCGCCGCGCCAGCACCAGATCGCGCAAGTCCAGCACGCCGATGAGTTTGCCCGACGTGGACACCGCGTACACATGCGCGTCGTGTTCCGATTCGTCGCGCTCGTCCGCGCGCTTGCTGAGGTCGTTGATGACATCGCCGACGAGTGCAGATTCCCCGTAGGCGAGGTAGTCGGTCGACATCAGGCCGCCGGCAACGTCCGGGTCGTAGCGGATGAGGCGCCGGATGTCTGCTGCGTCCTCCGGCGTCATCTCGGCGAGGATCGCCTCGGCGTCCTCGTCGTGCATATCCGCGATCACGTCGACCTGATCGTCGACATCCATCTCGCTCAGGATCGACGCTGCTTTCTTGGCCGGGAGCCGCTCGATCAGGTCGGACGCATGCTCGTCGGGAATCTCCTCGATCAGGTCGGCGGCCTCCTCGGGAGACAGCGTGGTCAGGACCTTCTCGCGGTCCTCGGGCCCGAGGCGAAGGATCGCGCGAAAGGCCTCGCTGGGGCCGATGCGCTCGACGTAGGCCTCGAGTGCGTTCGCATCACCGGCAGCGGCGAGCTTGGCGAGCGTCTCCCAGTTTTCCGGTGCCCGCTCCCGCGCATCTGTTTCGGTTTCCGATTCCATCGTCTTCTTCCTCCGTCAAGACGGTTGCGCCGTGCGCAACACAGACGCTCGTATTTACTATGGACTGTCGCGAAAAGATAGCCCCGCGCCGCCCACCCGGCGCTGACCGAACAGCGGCTGCAGTGCAACGCTGCCCGGCGTCAAACCCGCTCGCGACGTTCGGCGGCGAGGCCCTGAATCGGCTGTTCGTTGGCCTCGGTCCGGCCGTGATAACGATCGAGCAGCTCGCGCCAGCGGCCTTTGGCGGTGGCCAGGTTGGCCAGCTTCACATGGCCGTAGCCGCGGATGTTTTCGGGCACTTTGGCGATCGCCACCGCGAGCGCGTGATTGTCGGCGCTGAGCGATGCCAGCACCTCGTCGATCAGCGCTTCATAGTCGCGCGCCAGCTGGCGCTCGATCCGGCGCTCTGCGGTGTGGCCGAAAGGGTCGAACCAGCGGCCGCGGATGCGGCGCACGGGGGCGAGCATCCGCAGCGCCGGCATCAACCAGGCACCGAGGCGTATCTTGCGCGGGCGGCCGTCGGCGCCGCGGCGCGCGAGCAGCGGCGGCGCCATGTGGAAGGTCAGGCCATCCCAGCGCTCGAACTGATCGCCGAGCGACTGCATGAAGCCACCGTCGGTGTACAGGCGCGCCACTTCGTACTCGTCCTTGACGGCGAGCAGGCGCGCGAACTGGCGGGCGACGGCGTCGGTCAAGGTCTCTCGGCCCAATGGTGCTTCGGCATCGCGCACACGATCGACGAGCCCGCGGTAGCGACTGGCCAGCGCAGCGTCCTGGTAGTCGGTGAGAAACGCCTCGCGGCGCGCGAGCAGGGCGTCGAGGGTGTCGGTGGCGGCGGCGTCGGCAGAGGCGCCTTCGAGGCGCCGCAGCGCGTCGGGCGCAGCCGCGGCCAGGCGCCCGAGCGCGAAGGCGAGCTTGTTGGTCTCCACCGCGACGCCGTTCAACTCGATGGCGCGCATCAGCGCCGCGTCGTTCACCGGCACCAGGCCGCGCTGAAATGCGACGCCGAGCATGACGATGTTGGCCGGCATCGTGTCGCCGAGCATGCGCTGGGCGATCGATTGGGCGTCGGTCGTGAACACGCGCTCCGGCCCTGCCGCGTGGCGCAACTTGTCGAGCAAGGCACTGGCGTGCAGGCTGGCGTTGGGATCGCGCACGAAGGCGGCCGTGGACAGTTCGTGCGTATTGGCGATGACGACGCTGCGGCCGTGCTTGATCGTGCCGAGCGCATCGGCGGAAGCGCCGACGACCATGTCGCAGGCCAGCACGAGGTCGGCCTGCTGGGTGTCGATGCGCACCTGGTTCAATTGATCCGCTGTCAACGCCAGGCGCACGAAGGACAGCACGGCGCCGCCCTTTTGCGCGAAGCCCATGAAGTCGAGTACCGAGGCCTGTTTGTGTTCGAGGTGGGCGGCCATCGTGACCAGCGCGCCGACAGTGACGACGCCGGTGCCGCCGACGCCGGTGACGAGCAGGTCGAACGGGCCGGTCCACTGCCACGGCGCGGGCGCGGTGATCGTCGCCAGCTCGCGCGCCACCGCATCGGCGCTGATGCCCGAGCCGAGGCGCTTCTTCAGCACGGCGCCCTCGACCGTGACGAAGCTCGGGCAGAAGCCGTTGATGCAGGAGTAGTCCTTGTTGCAGGACGACTGTTCGATCTGCCGCTTGCGACCCCAATCGGTTTCGACCGGAATCACCGACAGGCAGTTGCTGGCCACGCCGCAATCGCCGCAGCCCTCGCAGACGCGCTGGTTGATGAAGATGCGCTGCGGCGGGTCTTCGAGTTCCTTCTTCTTCCTGCGCCGGCGCTTCTCCGCCGCGCAGGTCTGGTCGTAGATCAGCAGCGTCAGGCCTTCGATCTCGCGCAGCTCGCGCTGCACGGCATCCAGGTCGGCGCGGTCGTGGAAGGTGGTGCCTTTCGGGAATTCGCTTTCGCGGCCTCGGAACTTGCCGATCTCGTCGGAGACCACGACAACGCGCTTGGCGCCCTCGGCCTCGACCTGGCGCGCGATCTCGGGCACGCTGATGTGGCCATCGACCGGCTGGCCGCCGGTCATTGCCACTGCGTCGTTGTAGAGCAGCTTGTAGGTGATGTTCGTGTTCGCTGCGATCGCTTGGCGGATCGCCAGCAGGCCGGAGTGAAAGTAGGTGCCGTCGCCGAGGTTCTGGAAGACATGCTTCTCGGTCGTGAAGCGCGAATGTGCGGCCCAGTCGACGCCTTCAGCGCCCATCTGGATCAGGCCGCTGGTCTCGCGCTCCATCCAGCTGGCCATGAAGTGGCAGCCGATGCCGGCCAGCGCGCGCGAGCCGTCAGGCACGCGGGTCGAGGTGTTGTGCGGGCAGCCGGAACAGAAGTACGGCTGGCGCTTGACCGCATCGGCTTCGTTGGACAACAGCGCCGGCATCGTGAAATCGACGACGAGGTGGCGCCGGTCGAGTGCCGGATTCAATCGCGCCAGCCATTCGGCGACCACGGCCATGATGCGCGACGGCCGCAGCTCGCCGAGCGCGGAGATCAGCGGCCGGCCTTCATGGTCGGTCTTGCCGGCAATGCGTGGCCGCTGCTCGCCGGGCAGCGCAAACAGCAGTTCCTTGATCTGGCGCTCAACGACCGACGCCTTCTCTTCGATGACGAGCATCTCGTCCAGGCCGCTCGCAAAGTCGAGCAAACGCGTCGGCTCCAGCGGGAAGACGAGGCCGACCTTGTAGACCCGCACACCGGCCGCGGCCAATGCATTGGGGTCGAGGGCCAGGCGGCGCAGCACCTCCATGAAATCGAAATGCGCCTTGCCGACGGTGACGATGCCCAGCGTCGCACTCGGGTTCGAGACGATGTGCTTGTCCAGCGTGTTGAGCTTGGCGAAGGCGCGCACCGCATCGAGCTTGCTCGCCAGCCGCTCTTCGAGGGCCAGCGACGGCAGGTCGACCGCACGCACATGCAGTGCCTGTGGCGGCGCAAAGTCCACCGGCAACGTGAAGTCCAGCGGCACCGCGTCGAGGTCCACCGTCATGCCCGACTCGACGACCTCGCTGATCGCCTTGAAGCCGACCCAGGCTCCCGAAAAGCGCGACAAGGCCCAGCCGTAGAGGCCGAACTCGAGGTACTCGGCGACATTGCCGGGATGCAGCACCGGCATGCTCCAGGCCTGCATCGCCAGGTCGCTCTGGTGCGGCATCGACGACGAGACGCAGCCGTGGTCATCGCCGGCGACGACGAGCACGCCGCCCTGCGCCGACGAGCCATAGACGTTGCCATGCTTCAAGGCATCGCCCGAACGATCGACGCCGGGGCCCTTGCCGTACCACATGGCGACGACACCATCGACCGTGCGCTTGGGATCGAGCGCGACACGCTGCGTGCCCAGGCAGGCGGTGGCGGCCAGGTCTTCGTTGATGGCGGGCAGGAACTGCACGCCGGCGGCGTCGAGCAGCGCCTGGGCCTTCCAGAGTTGCTGATCGAACATGCCCAGCGGCGAGCCGCGGTAGCCGGAGACGAATCCTGCCGTGTTCAGGCCGGCGGCGGCGTCGAGACGGCGCTGCATCAGCGGCAGGCGCACCAGGGCCTGCGTGCCGGTCAAGAAGACGGCGCCTGAGCTGGCGGCGAGGTTGTCCTGCAGACGGTAGTCGCGCAGATCTGTCATGGTCTACCTTGTGGGCTCGCCGCGATGGTACCGATATCATCATCGCCAGCTTGCTGACGAGGAGACTGCATGCCGATCCTGGCGACGAAGCTCAACGCGCGTTCCGAGGATTTCAGGAACAACGCAGCCGCGATGCGTGTGCTGGTCGATGACTTGAACGCCAAGCTCGAACAGATCGCACTGGGCGGCGGCGAGGGCCCGCGGGCAAAACATCTGGCCCGCGGCAAGCTGCTGCCGCGCGACCGCGTCGAGATGCTGCTCGACCCGGACACGCCGTTCCTCGAGATCGCACCGCTGGCTGCGCAGGGTATGTACAACGGCGACGCGCCGGGCGCCGGCCTGATCGCCGGCATCGGCCGCGTTTCGGGTGTCGAGTGCGTGATCGTCTGCAACGACGCCACCGTCAAGGGCGGCACCTACTACCCGCTGACGGTGAAGAAACACCTGCGGGCGCAGGAGGTGGCGCGCGAGAACCGGCTGCCCTGCATCTACCTCGTGGACTCCGGCGGCGCCAACCTGCCGAACCAGGACGACGTGTTCCCGGACCGCGAGCACTTCGGCCGCATCTTCTTCAACCAGGCCAACATGAGCGCGTCGGGCATCCCGCAGATCGCCGTGGTGATGGGCTCATGTACGGCGGGCGGCGCCTACATGCCGGCAATGAGCGACGAATCGATCATCGTCAAGGAGCAGGGCACGATCTTTCTCGGCGGCCCGCCGCTGGTCAAGGCCGCCATCGGCGAGGTGGTGAGCGCCGAAGAACTCGGCGGCGGCGACGTGCACACCCGGCTGTCGGGCGTCGTCGACCATCTGGCGCAGGACGACATGCATGCCCTGGCGATCGCGCGCGCGTCGGTGGCGCGGCTGAACTGGCGCAAGTCGCCTGCGATGCAGCTCGCCACGCCGCGTGCGCCGCAGTTCGCCGCCGAGGAACTGCACGGCGTCATCCCGATCGACACGCGCAAGCCCTACGACGTGCGCGAGATCGTCGCCCGCATCGTCGATGGCAGCGAGTTCGACGAGTTCAAGGCCCGCTACGGAGCCACGCTGGTCACTGGGTTCGCGCACATCGAGGGCATGCCGGTCGGCATCGTCGCCAACAACGGCGTGCTGTTCTCCGAGTCGGCGATGAAGGGCGCGCACTTCATCGAGCTGTGCGGCCAGCGCAAGATTCCGTTGGTGTTCCTGCAGAACATCACCGGCTTCATGGTCGGCAAGAAGTACGAGAACGAAGGCATCGCCAAGCATGGCGCGAAGATGGTGACCGCGGTGTCCACCGTCAACGTGCCCAAGTTCACCGTCATCATCGGCGGCTCGTTCGGCGCCGGCAACTACGGCATGTGCGGCCGCGCCTACTCGCCGCGCTTTCTCTGGATGTGGCCCAACGCGCGCATCAGCGTCATGGGCGGCGAGCAGGCCGCCAGCGTGCTGGCCACCGTCAGGCGCGACGGCATCGAGGGCAAGGGCGGGCAGTGGAGCGCCGACGAGGAAGCGAAGTTCAAGCAGCCGATCCTCGACCAGTTCGCGCACCAGGCGCACCCGTACTACGCCAGCGCGCGCCTCTGGGACGACGGCGTCATCGACCCCGCCGACACGCGCCGCGTGTTGGCGCTGGCGCTGTCGGCGAGCTTGAATGCGCCGATCCCGGACGTGAAGTTCGGCGTCTTTCGCATGTAGTGTATGATGTGTGCACTGTAAGACCTCAATACACATCATGCGCACCAATATCGTCATCGATGAAGACTTGATGGCTCAGGCCATGAAGGCCGGTCCGTTCAAGACGAAGAAGGACGCGGTGGAGGCGGGGTTGAAGTTGCTCGCGCGCCAGGCGGCCTACCGCGAAATCCTCAAATGGCGCGGCAAGCTTCGTTGGGAAGGCGACGAAAGCATCGACTGGACAAAACCAGAACCCAAGTCGGCAACGCCGGCGCTCGAAGTTCGCGAACCGACTGCCCAGCCCTACGCGAAGAAGCGCCGTGCTCGTCGTTGATTCCAGCGTCTGGATCGATTTTTTCAACGACGCCGTCCACCCGGCTGTCGACATGCTCGACCAGATGCTCGATCACGGCGAGATTCGCCTCGTCGTGCCGGACTTGGTACTGTTCGAAGTCCTGCGCGGCTTTCGCCATGAGCACGATCACCGCCAGGCGCGTCGGCTGATGCAGAGCCTGCACGTTGAAAGCACCGGCGGCGCCGAGCTGTCGCTCGCTGCAGCGCACCACTATCGCAGCCTGCGCGCGCAAGGCATCACCGTGCGCAGTGGCATCGACGTGCTGATCGCCGCGTTCTGCATCGAGAACGACTACGCGCTGCTGCATCGAGATCGCGACTTCCAGGCCTTCGAAGAGCGGCGCGGGCTGCGCGGTTGGAAGCATTGACGATGGACGCGCAGCTGCGCCCGCTGGCGCCGAGCGACTCGCTCGAGGCGCTGACCGCGCTGCTGCACCGCGCCTACGCGCCGCTGGGTGCAATGGGGCTGAACTACACCGCGGTCGATCAAAGCGTCGAAATAACGCGGGCGCGCTTCGAGTCGGGCCAGGGCTACGTGATCGAGGAAGAAGGCGCACTCGTCGGCTGCGTTGTCGTGGCCGGGCCGTTCGACGTCGACAAGAACCCGGGCACGCGCCGCAGCCCCTGGTACCTGCGGCGCGATGTCGCGCACCTGCACCAGCTCGCGGTCGATCCGGCGCGGCAGGGTCGGGGCCTCGCTGACCAGTTGGTCGTGGCCTGCGAAGCCTGGGCGCGCGCGCGGGGTTTTCGCGCCACTGCGCTCGACACCGCCGAGCCGGCGCAACATCTGCGCGCGCGCTATGAGCGGCTCGGCTACGCCGAGGTCGATCACGTGCAGTGGCACGGCAAGCGCTACCGCAGCCTGATCTTCGTCAAGCCGCTCGACGGCGCGGCGCCAGACAGCGGCGATGCCGAACACCGCTGCGCGCTGGTGCGTGCGCTGTGGGCGCATGTGCAGGCGCGCGACTGGGCGGCCATGCGCGCCGCCTACACCGACGATGCCACGATGCACTGGCCGGTCAGCGCCGAGTGTTTCGAAGGCGCCGATCTGATCGTGCGCATTAACGCCGAGTACCCCGAGGGCTGGTCGATCGAGGTCAAGGCGGTCGATGCGCTGGCGGACGGTCGGGTGCATTCGATCGTCGAGGTACCGCATGGTGCCGAGCGCTTCTTCGCCCAATCGCGGTTCAGCTTCGCCGGCACGCGCATCGCCGCAGTGCAGGAGCATTGGGCCGTCGCCGAGCCGCCACCGGCCTGGCGCACCGACGGTCGATGGGGTGCGGGCTACCACCATGGATAACGTGTACCTCACGGCCGAGCATGAGGTGCTCGCCGAGCAGGTGGCGCGATTCCTTGCCCGCGAGGTCGAGCCGCACGGCGAGGGTTGGGAGCGCGATGGCTGCGTGCCGCGCGACGTGTTGCGCCAGATGGGCGATGCCGGCTTGCTCGGCCTGATGTTCGACAGCGTGTTCGGCGGCGCCGAGGCCGATGCGCTCACCAACCTCGTCTTCGCCGAGGCGCTGTCGCAGTCCACCTTCGGTGGCTTCATCATCACCGTGCTCGTGCACACCGACATGGCCAGCCCGCACCTGCACCACGCGGGCACGCGCGAGCAGAAGGCCAGGTACATGCCCGGCATCACGTCGGGCCGCACCATCACCGCGGTGGCGATCACCGAACCCGGCGCCGGCTCGGATGTGGCGGGCCTGCGGACGACGGCGCGCCGCGATCGCGACCACTGGGTGCTCGACGGCACGAAACTCTTCATCACCAACGGCGTCCACGCCGACCTGACTTTCGTCGCCGCGCGCACCGGCCCCGGCCGGCACGACATTTCGATGTTCATCGTCGACAAGGGCACACCGGGTTTCACGGTCGGCCGCTCGCTCGACAAGACCGGCTGGCTGTCGTCGGACACCGCCGAGCTGGTGTTCGACAACTGCCGCATCCCGGCCGCGCAGTTGCTTGGTGAAGAAAACCACGGCTTTCGCTCGGTGATGAAGAACTTCCAGACCGAACGCATCGCGCTCGCCGCCATGGCAGTCGGCCATGCGACGCAGGCGCTGAAGCTGACGCTGGCCCATGTGCGCGAACGCAAGGCCTTCGGCGCCACGCTGTTCGAACAACAAACGGTGCGCCAGCGCCTGGCGATGTTGGATGCCAAGACACGCGCCGCGCGCCAGTACCTCTACCACTGCGCGTGGCTGGTGACGCAAGGCCGCGACGTGGTGCAGGATGTGTCGCTGCTCAAGGCGCTGACGGGAGAGTTGGTCAACGAAGTCGTCCAGACCTGCCAGCAGTTCCACGGTGGCATGGGCTACATGCGCGGCACGGCCATCGAGCGTCTGTGGCGCGACGCGCGCGTGCTCGCCATCGGCGGCGGCGCCACCGAAGTAATGCTCGAAGAAGCGGCGAAGCGCTACTGAAGAAGGACTCGACACGATGGCAACCACGCTCGACATCCGCCGGCCCTCGGCGCACGTGGCCGAGGTCTGGCTCAACCGACCCGAGGTGCGCAACGCCTTCAACGACAGCGTGATCGCCGAACTCGCTGCGGCGTTCGCAACCCTCGGCGCCGACCCCGAACTGCGCGTCATCGTGCTCGGCGGCCATGGCAAGGTGTTCTGCGCCGGCGCCGACCTGTCGTGGATGCGCGCCATGGCCGGCTACGACTGGGAGCGCAACCGCGCCGATGCGCAGGCGCTGGCCGACATGTTGTGGACGATCTACGCGTGTCCGCTGCCGGTGGTCGGCCGCATCCACGGCGACTGTTATGCCGGCGGTGTCGGCCTGGCCGCCGTCTGCGACGTGCTGATCGCCGCCGAGGGCATGCACTTCTGTCTCTCCGAAGCCAAGCTCGGGCTGCTGCCGGCGACGATCGGCCCGTATGTGATGCGCGCGCTCGGCGAGCAGGCGTCGCGGCGCTACTTCGCCACGGCCGAACGTTTCTCGGCCACGCGCGCGCAGCAGCTCGGCTTCGTGCACGAGGTGGTCGCGGCCGACGCGCTCGACATCAAGGTCGGCGAGGTGGTGGCGGCCCTGGTCGCCAACGGCCCGGCCGCGGTGAAGGCCTGCAAGCGGTTGGTGCAAGATATCGCCGGACGGCCGATCGATGCTGCATTGCGCGCCGACACCGCGCGCCGCATCGCCGACATCCGCGCCAGCGCCGAAGGCAAGGAAGGCGTGCAGAGTTTTCTCGACAAGCGCACACCCGCATGGCAGGGCCCGCAGGAGAGCACACCATGATGCCGCTCGAGCTGTACCTGTCGTTCCTGGTCGCCGCGCTGATCGTCATCGCCTCGCCCGGGCCCGACAGCCTGAATTCGCTGGCCATCGGCATCTCGCGCGGCCGCCGCGAGGGCGTGGCGTATGCGCTCGGCGTCGGCATCGGCTGCCTGACGCACACGCTGTGGGCCATGCTCGGCATCTCGGCCATCGTCGCCGCCTCGGCCACGCTGTTCAACCTCATCAAGTGGATCGGCGTCGGCTATCTGGTCTGGCTCGGCATTCAGGCGCTGCGCAGCCAAGGCCGCATCGTGGCGATGACCACGGCAGCGCAAAGCCGCGGCAATGCCGCACAGCGCTTTCGCCAGGGCGTGCTGACCAACGCGCTCAATCCCAAGGTGATGCTGTTCTTCCTCGCCTTCCTGCCGCAGTTCGTCGATCCAGCGCACGGTGTCGCCGTGATCTGGCAGCTGGGGCTGATGGGCCTGACGTTCACGGTGATCACCGCCGTGGCCTACAGTGCCTTGGCGTGGAGCGCCGGTTCGGTCGGCGCGCGGTTGGTCAGGCAGCCCCGCATCGCCCTTTGGCTCGAGCGCGCCACCGGTGTTGTCTTCATTGCCGTGGCCGCCCGCCTGGCGCTGGCTGAAAGAAGGTGAGCCCATGAACATGCCCGACCTGGACACCACCCAACTCGTGGCGCTGGCTGCTGCGCTCGGCTGGGCCAGCGGTGTGCGGCTGTATGCCGCGGTCTTTCTCACCGGCCTGGCCGGCTATCTCGGCTGGGTGCCGCTGCCGGCCGGTCTGCAGGTGCTGCAGCAGCCGGCGCTGTTGTATGTCAGCGGCGGTCTGCTGGCGGTGGAGTTCATCGCCGACAAGGTGCCGTGGGTCGATTCGCTGTGGGACTCGGTGCACACCTTCATCCGCATTCCGGCCGGCGCGGCGCTGGCCTACAGCGTCTTCGGCGCCGACCAGGCGAGCTGGGCTGTGATGGCCGGGCTGCTCGGTGGCACGCTGGCCGCGACCTCGCACACCGCCAAGACGACGACGCGGGCGGCGGTCAACACATCCCCCGAGCCGTTCTCGAACATCGCGCTGTCGCTGGCCGGTGATGCGGCCGTGCCCGGCATGTTGTGGCTGTCGCAGGAGTACCCGACGGCGTTCTTCATCGCCCTGGCGATCGTGCTCGTCATCAGCCTGGTCGTCATCGTGTTGCTGTTCCGCTTCCTGCGCGGTCTGGTGCGGCGATTGCGTGGCCACTTTGCGCGGCCATCGTACGAAGGGACGTGAACATGTTCAGCAAGATCCTGATTGCAAACCGGGGAGAGATCGCCTGCCGCGTCGCCGCCACCGCGCGCCGCCTGGGCGTGCGCACGGTAGCGGTCTACTCCGATGCCGACGCCAACGCGCGCCACGTTCATGCCTGCGACGAAGCGGTGCACATCGGCGCTGCCGCACCGCGCGACAGTTATCTTCGCTGGGAGCGCATCCTCGAAGCGGCCCAAGCCACTGGCGCACAGGCCATTCACCCCGGCTACGGGTTTCTCTCGGAGAACGAAGCCTTCGCAGCCGCTTGCGCGAAGGCCGGGCTCGTCTTCATCGGCCCGCCGGCGTCGGCCATTGCGGCGATGGGCAGCAAGTCGGCGGCCAAGTCATTGATGGACAAGGCCGGCGTGCCGTTGGTGCCCGGCTACCACGGCGACAACAACGAGCCTGCCTTCCTGGCCAAGGAGGCCGCGCGCATCGGCTACCCGGTGCTGATCAAGGCCAGCGCCGGCGGCGGCGGCAAGGGCATGCGCCGTGTCGACAAGGGCGAAGACTTTGCCGCTGCGCTGGCGTCTTGCCAACGCGAAGCCAAGGCCAGCTTTGGCGACGACCATGTGCTTGTCGAGCGCTACGTCACGCGGCCGCGGCACATCGAGATCCAGGTCTTTGCCGACACGCATGGCGATTGTGTCTACCTCTTCGAGCGCGATTGTTCGGTGCAACGCCGCCACCAGAAAGTGCTCGAAGAAGCGCCGGCGCCGGGCATCAGCGAAGCGCGGCGCCGGCAGATGGGCGAGGCGGCAGTCGCCGCGGCCAAGGCCGTGGGTTATGTCGGCGCCGGCACGGTCGAGTTTGTCGCCGAGGCGTTGGACGATGGTGACCTGCGCGCCTACTTCATGGAGATGAACACGCGGCTGCAGGTCGAGCACCCGGTCACCGAAGCGATCACGGGCCACGACCTCGTCGAGTGGCAACTGCGCGTTGCCGCCGGCCAGCCGCTGCCGGCGACGCAAGAGCAACTGATCATGCGCGGCCACGCCATCGAGGCCCGCATCTGCGCCGAAAATCCGGAGGCCAACTTCCTGCCGTCAACAGGCACCTTGCACGTCGCACGCTGGCCGGCCCACGTGAGCTTCACGCGCAGCGAACCGGACGACTACAGGCCGCGCATCGATCGCGGCTTCGACGAGGGCGACGCGATCAGCCCGCACTACGACTCGATGATCGCCAAGCTGATCGTCTGGGGCCACAGCCGCGAGCAAGCCCTGGCGCGGCTCGATGCGGCGCTGGCGGCCACGCACATCGTCGGCCTGGCCACCAACGTCGCCTTCCTGCGCCGCGTCGTCAAGAGCGAGGCTTTCGCGACCGCCGACCTCGACACCGCGCTGATCGAGCGTGAACACAAGGCGTTGTTCGAACATGCGCCAGTGCCGCTCGAATGCGCTGCCGCCGGCGTGGTTGCGCGCGAACTGGCCGCGGAACTGGCGCTGCAGGATCACGACCCGTGGAGCCGCCGTGACGGTTGGCGGATGTACGGTGGCGCGACGCGGCGCTTCGATCTGGACATCGGTGGCACGCACCACGCAGTGACGCTGCATCGCCTGCACGACGGCGCGCTGACACTGGCCATCGCGGATCAGCGTTGGCCGTATTCAGCGCGCGCGCTGGGCGATGACCGCCATGACGTTACCTTGGGGTCGCAGCGTTGGACGCTGGCTGTTTACGCACAAGGCGAACGCATCACCGTCTTTGCGCCCGCAGGCACGCTGGCGCTGCACGAGGTCGATGCGCTGGCCCACGCCGGCGAGGGCGCTGCTGCCGGTGGCCGGCTGACCGCGCCGATGCCAGGCAAGGTGGTGAGCTTTCTTGCCCAGTGCGGCGACGCCGTCAAGGCCGGGCAGCCGCTGGCGGTGATGGAGGCGATGAAGATGGAACACACCATCGCTGCGCCGCACGACGGTACGGTCGAAGAACTGCTCTACAGCGTCGGTGATCAGGTGGCCGAAGGCGCCGAGCTGTTGCGCTTGCAGGCCACTTAGCGGCGCCGCCGACGCTCAGCGCGAGCGCAGCGGCATCGAGGCTTGTAGTCCGGCACTGAAAAGGGCGGCGCGTGCCGGTTTCAAGCGCTGCGCCACGAATTTGGTGGCGTCCCGGAACCGCTGCGCCAGGCCGGGCAATTCGGTATCGGTCATGGCATCGCAAACCAGCAGCAGGTCCAGCGCATAGCGCTTGTCGGTCATGAGGCGGCGGGCATCGACGGCCTGTCCGAGATGGCGGCGCAGGTTCAGATCAATCCGGGCGACGATGACATTGCATGAATCCATGACACGCAGTGTGTTGAACTGCGCCGCGTTCGACCATCCCGCGCTTGCGGGCGCGCGAACTCGTCACACCACGTTTTGCGAACCAGTCTTTTCGAGCAGCGAGCAGCGCTGTGCAGCCGAGCGGCTCTCGCCGTGGCGGGTGCGTTGGATTCAGCGACCGCGGCCGAAGTTGACCGGTCGCTGTGGAACGTTGGCCTGACCTGCGGCCGGCGCGTACGCTGTCGGCACGCGCGTCGTCGGACGCGGCGCGAGGGCGCGGCGAGCGGCGGTGATGATCTGCTCGGCCTCGCGGTATTGGCTGGCCAGCTGCGGCAGCTCGGTGCCCTCCATCGCCTCGCAGACGAGCAGCAAGTCTTTCGCGTAGCGCACGTCGTTGACCGCGCGGTGGGTATCCACCGGCTGGTCAAGGTGACGACGCATTTGCATGTCGATGCGGCTGACGATGATGTGGCGTGGATCCATGTAACGTAGTGTGTACAAGGCGCACGCGGCGCGGTGTCCCGCATCTGTGCGTTTGTGCGCTCGGCTACAGTAACTGCGGGCCCCCACGAGGACTATTCACGATGAGCGTCTCATTGCCTCCACAGGTCACGCTGGTCGATGTCGGTCCGCGCGACGGATTGCAGAACGAAAAACAAAACGTCCGGACGGCCCACAAGGTCGAACTCGTCCACCGCCTGACGGCCGCCGGGCTGCGCCACGTCGAAGTCACCAGCTTCGTCTCGCCGAAGTGGGTGCCGCAGATGAGCGACAACGCCGCCGTCATGGCGGCGCTGCAGCGCCAGCCGGGCGTGTGCTACAGCGTGCTCGTGCCCAACATGAAAGGCCTCGACGCCGCGCTGCCGACGCAGCCCGATGAGGTGGTGGTCTTCGGCGCGGCCAGCGAGGCCTTCAGCCAACGCAACATCAACTGCGGCATCGAAGAAAGCATCGAGCGCTTCCGGCCGGTGGCACAAGCTGCACGGGCCGCCGGCGTCAAGGTGCGCGGCGCCATCAGCTGCGCACTCGGCTGCCCCTACCAGGGCGAGGTCAGCCTGGACGACGTCGAGCGCGTGGTGCGCTTGATGAAGGACATCGGCGTGCAGCATGTCGGCGTGGCCGACACCATTGGCGTCGGCACCGCGCGGCGCGCGCAGGCGGCAATCGAGCGGGCGCTGAAGCACTACCCGCTGCAAGAGGTGAGCGGCCATTTCCACGACACCTACGGCCAGGCGCTGGCCAACATCTACGCCTGCCTCGAGATCGGCGTGCACACCTTCGACACCAGCGTCGCCGGCCTCGGCGGCTGCCCCTACGCCAAGGGCGCCACCGGCAACGTGGCCAGCGAAGACGTGGTCTTCATGCTCGATGGCCTGGGCATCGAGACCGGCATCGACCTCGACGCCCTCGTCGATGCGGGTGCCTTCATCTCGGGTGTGCTCGGCCGCGATCCGGTCTCGCGTGCCGGCAAGGCCCTGCTGGCCAAGCGCGACAGGGCGGCACCATGACCGAGGCCAGCGACGAGCGACCGGAGGGCTTTCGGCGCGTCTGCCGCGCGCTGGCCGAGCGCGGCCATCCGCATGCACCACGCTGGCTCGACGTGCCCGTGCGCACCTCGCAGGAGGCCGCGGATCATCTCGGTGTCAGCGTCGGCCAGATTGCCAAGAGCGTGATCTTCAGGCGCAAGGCCGACGACTGCGCGGTGCTCGTCATCGCCTCGGGCGACCGGCGTGTCGATGAGAAGAAGGTCGCGGCGCTGGCCGGCGCCATCGGCCGTGCCGATGCCGATTTCGTCAAGGCCAGCACGGGCTTTTCGATCGGCGGCGTGGCGCCGCTGGCGCACAGCGCGCCGCCGCTGACCTTGATCGACCGCGAGCTGTTGCGCTTCGAGGTGGTCTGGGCCGCCGCCGGCCATCCCAACGGCGTCTTCGCGCTCGTCCCGGCGCAGCTCGAAGCGCTGACCGGCGGTGCACCGCTGGTGGATGTGGTGCAGACAACGTGAATCGTTCACGCCGCGCAATCGCCGCACGCTCAGCGCTCGGCGCGACTGCGCGACCATGAACCATTCGCCGCTGTGATGCGTGCCAGGAGAGCCCCGATGCCGTTGCTTTCAAAAGCCTTGCTGTCCAGTCTGCTCGTCGCCGCCAGCGTGTGTGCCCCGGCGCAGACCGTGCAGCCTCCGGCCCTCGTCGGCAAGACCATGCAGCCGGCACCCGTGGACCTGGCGCAGTTCAAAGGCAAGGTCGTGCTGCTGTTCTTCTGGTCCACCGATTGCCCGGTGTGCCTGGACAAACTGCCCGAGCTGCGGCGCAACCTCGACGGTTGGCGCGGCAAGGACTTTGTCATCATCGCCGTCAGCCAGGACCGCACGATGGCCGATCTCAGGCACTACGAGCAGGTGCTCGACAAGGTGGTGCCACCGAACGAGCAGATGAAGATCGTCTGGCGCCGCGATGCGGCACACCGCGACAGCTTCGGCGAGTTGTCGGCAAAGACTCCCACCACCATCGTCATCGACCGTCAAGGCAAGGTCGTGAAGGCCCTCAGCGGCCGCATGCCGGCCGAGCTGTGGGACGACATTGCCGAGCTGGTGTTGAACTGAACGCCGCAGCGCGGCGCGCGTGATACTTGCGTGAGGATCGGCCGGGCCGATCCGGTGCATCATTGGTCATGCCCATGCCCGCGACCACCACAGAATCCACCGAGCCGCGCCTGCTCGTCGTCGAAGACGAGCGCGACATCGCCGAGCTGGTGGCCATGCACCTGGCCGAGTTGCCGGCCCAGGTGACGCAGGTCCATGACGGCGCCGCCGGATTGCGCCTGGCCACCGAGCAGGCCTGGGACGCCATCGTGCTCGATCTGCGCCTGCCCGGCCTCGGCGGCCTGGAGGTCTGCCGCGAATTGCGCGCTGCCGGCAAACGCACGCCGATCCTGATGCTGACCGCGCGCGGCAGCGAGCTGGATCGTGTGCTCGGCCTCGAACTCGGCGCCGACGACTACCTGACCAAGCCGTTCTCGGTGCTCGAGCTGCGGGCCCGCATCAAGGCGCTGCTGCGGCGCTCGATGGCCAGCGCCGTGCCCGACGGCGGCGCTGCCAGCGAGCCGTTGCGTGTCGAGGCCGGTGGCCTGGCCATCGACCGCGAGCAGCGCCGCGTGCGCCTGGACGGCGAGCTGCTCACGCTGACCGCACGCGAGTTCGATCTGCTCTGGCACTTCGTGCAGCACCCGGGCCGCGTCTTCACGCGCAGTGAACTGCTCGCCGACGTCTGGGGCTACGGCCATGACGGCTACGACCACACCGTCAACAGCCACATCAACCGTTTGCGCGCCAAGCTCGGCGACGAGCGCGAACAGGCGCGCTTCATCCACACCGTTTGGGGCGTGGGCTACCGCTTCGAAGTGGCGCCAACGTGATTCCCATGCTGTCGAGGTTGCACGTGCGGCTGTCGCTGCTGGCGGCGGCGCTGATGGCCCTGGCCGGCGCCGCGTTGTGGCTGCAAAGCGCACAGTACGGCGAGCGCAGTGCGCTCGAAGCTGCGCAGCGCATCAACCTCGATCTGGCCGACTACATCGTGGCCCACCAGCCGCGGCCGCTGATCGCTGCCGACGGCCGTGCCGACACTGCGCTGATGCGCGAGATGGCGGGCATGGTGATGAAGATCAACCCGGCCGTGGAGGTCTACCTGCTCGACCCGCGAGGTCAGGTCTTGGCCCATGCGCTCGATGGCGTCGGGCCTTTGCAGACGCGCGTCGATGTCAGCCGCGTGCAGGAGCTGGTTTCGCCGCGGCGGCCGCAGATGCTGCCGGTGCAGGGTGATGACCCGCGCCAGGCCGGCCGCTCGACGATCGTCTCCGTGGCCCCCATCAACGACGGCGCGACGATGCGCGGCTACCTCTATGTCGTATTGCAAGGCCACGACCAGACGGCCGCACGGGCCACGCTCGATTCGTCGAGCGCCCTGCGCACGGCAGCGCTGGGCATCGGCCTGGTGGTGCTCGGTGCGGCACTGGTTTTCGCGCTCGTGCTGTCGCGCCTGACGCGACCGCTGCGCCGCCTGACCGGCGAGCTGGAAAGTTTTCGTGGCGAAGCCGATGCGGCGTCGCCGGCCCCGGCCGGCGGCGAGATCGAGCGCCTGACCCAGGCCACGCACGCCATGCGCGAGCGCATTGCCGAGCAGTTCAAGCGCCTCGAGGACAGCGACCGCATGCGCCGCGAACTGGTGGGCAACATCTCGCACGACCTGCACACGCCGCTGGCCAGTGTGCAGGGGTATCTGGAAACGGTGCTGTTGCGCGGCGACCGGCTCGACGCCGCGACGCGCGAGCAGCACCTGCGCACGGCGCTCGGCCACGCGCGCAAGCTCGACCGCCGCATCGCGGACCTGTTCGAGCTGTCCAAGCTCGACGCCGGCCGCGTGCAGCCGCGCGCCGAAGTGTTCTGCCTCGGCGAGCTGCTGCAAGACGTGGTCCAGTCCTACCGGCTGCAAGCGCAAGAGCGCGGCGTGGCGATCGAGCTGGCTGCGGGCAGCCACGCGCAATCGCTGGTGCGCGCCGACATTGCGCTGATCGAGCGCGTGTTGCAGAACCTGGTCGACAACGCACTGCGCTACACGCCGCGCCGGCGGCCGCGTGCAACTGGAGATCGAAGCCAACCCGGACCCCGGCGGCGCGCAGCAACTGCTGCTCCGGATCAGCGACACCGGCGCCGGCATCGCCGCCGAGCACCTGCCGCACATCTTCGAGCGCTATTGGCGCGTCGGCGACGCCCAGCCGCAGGACACGGCCTCGCACAGCGCAGGGCTCGGCCTGGCCATCGTCAAGCGCATTGTCGAGCTGCACGGCAGCGCGATCCGCGTGCATTCAGCGCTGCAGCAGGGCACGACCTTCGAATTCGCATTGCCGCAAGCGCAATAGCGCCGGCCGCCACGCCGCAGCCCGGCTGCCGCCAGGCGCAGCAAGGGCATGAGACGATGCAGCGCTGTGTTGTCGAAGCGGTTGTCCCGTGAGCATCGAAAGCCCCTGCAAGAACATCTGCCGCATGGACGAGCCCAGCGGCCACTGCGTCGGTTGCGGTCGCACACTCGATGAGATCGCGCTGTGGAGCGTGCTCGACGACGATGACAAGCGCGCCGTGTGGGCGCTGTTGCCGCAGCGGCTGGCGGCATTGCCGCCGCTGCCGTGGCCCGTCGACGACGGGCCGGCAACGCCGGATTGAGAGACCGCGCTAGCGCGGCGTGCGGCCGTAGGTGATCGACTGCACCGCGCCCGAGCGAAAACGCACCGTGGCCATGAGATTGCCGGGGCCTCGGTCGTACAACCACTCGTCGGTCAGCAGGCAGGGCACCAGGGCGCTGGCGATAGGCTCGGGTACCGGGTTGCCCGACTGGCTGTAGAACACCGGCGCGCAGTAGTTGTCCTTGAGCAAGGGCTGGCCGCACTTGTAGGCTACCGACAGCCTGGAGTCGCCCTCGGCGGCGATGCCGCCGGCGCAGCGCAGCGACTCTGCCCACACCGGTGGCGCCATCACGGCAAGCATCGTCAGCAGGATGCAGGTTCGGGTGTGCATGGCCAACTCCTTGTCAGTCTGGCGCGTAGTTTGCGCCCAGCGGGCGGCGCACGGGCGCAAGCCAGGCAGTCACCCTGTGGCGCAGTGGGACTCGTGCCCGGCAGCGCGACCAAGGCTGCGGCGGCTCTACGCGATGCGGCCCGTTTCTCGGCCCGGGAGCATGGACGCGAGCACGCCGTCGCCGAGCACGAACTGGTGGAACAGAGCGGCCAGCGCATGCAGGCCCGCGAGCCACAGGATGGCGTCGCCGAGCCAGGTGGGGATCTTTGCAATCGTTTCACCGGCGGCATGGTGTTCTGTCAGCGGCGGCGCAGTCTGCAGGCCGCCGAGCAGCGTCAGGGCGTGACCGTCGAGCCATGCGCCGGCAATGGCCGTCAGCGGCACGGCGAAGAGCAGCACGTACAGGACGACCTGCATCAGCGTGGCGGCGATCTGCAGCCCGCGCGCCGCGGGCGCCGGTTCGGGCCGTTTGTCGAACAGGCGCCAGATCAGGCGCACGGCCACCAGGGCCAGCACACACAGGCCCAGCGTCTCGTGCAACTGGCGCTCGAAATCGCGCGCCGGCGCGTAGACGCGCGCCTCCGAGCCGCCCGGACCATAGATGAAGGCGACGAGAACGAGGATGGCTGTCAGCCAGTGCAGGGCCTGCGTGAAAGTGCTGTAGCGCGTGACGGACGGTTGGGTCATTGGTCGAACAAGCCAGCAAGTCATCGAGTACTTTGTACGCCAGCAGACTGAAACCTCACTTGAGGCGGCCGTGCACACGCGCTCGGCCAGTGGGCTCGCGTTGTCCTGTTCAGGCGCCGCTCGGCCGCTGGAGGATCGCCTTCTGGTCCTCGAAACCCATCGGCACCGAGGTGTGTTCGTGCACGATCCTGAGCACATGCCCGCTCAGCCTGAGGGCCCAGGTGAGCCGGTTGTGCATCGCCCGCAGGGGTTCACCTTCGGCGGAAAGACCGGCGTAGGTGACGATGGCGCTGACCACCGCCGACTCTCGTCCCTCCGACGTCTTGACATCGTCGAAGCTCACCTTCACCCGTTCAGTGCCCAGCGACGTGAACCAGGCCTCGACGGCGCGCTGCCACGCCTGTGCGCCCTCATACGACCAGATGCCCCAGGCGTCGAAGACGCGAACGTCCGGGTGATACAGGCCCATGAAGGCGGCGACATCCTTGGCCTGCACGGCCGCGCTGTACACACCGAGTACTCTGGCGATCGACTTGTCGATATCACTCACGCACGTTCTCCTGGGACCGTCGGCTCACCTGCGCTCCCGGCGCACTCATCTGAGCCTCGTGCCGACTCTACAGGCTTCGAGCAGCGCAGCGAACCGCGAGGCCCGCGTCTGTGCCTGCTTTGCCAAGGCCTCGAACTTGGCGATATTCACCGCGCTCCAGATGGACGTGGGCTTGCGGGGCGTGAATCGGATCTGGTAGGCGTCGTCGTCGATGCGCTTGCGCACGCCGTCGATCCAGCCGACGCAAAGCGCCTCGTCCACCGACTCCGGCCAGGTCATGCTCGGGCGACCGGAGGCGACCTTGTGGAAGCCGACGAGCAACTCGGTCGCGGTCGCGGCGTTCGACAGGAGCCAGTGGCGGAATGCCTGCGCGTCGTTGAAGAACGTCGGCGTTTGCATCTGCGAGGCGTCATCGCGCGGCGATGGCTTCAACCACCCTGCTGACCACCCAGTGGTTCTTGCCGAGTGGCCGCACGCGCGCAAAACCCTGCCGCTCGAACATCGAGACGCTGCCGTTGTGCAGGAAGGACGAGGACACGGAGCGTGATCCCGCCACATCCTGCGGGTAGCTCTCGACCGTGCCGCCACCGAGGCGTGCGATATCCTGCAGAGCGCCGGCCAGCGCGGCGTTGGCGACGCCCCGACCCCGATACGCCTTGTCGACGAAGAAGCAGGTGATCCGCCAATCGGGCAGCTGCGCCAGGCCTTCGCGGTAGGCGCGCTGATGCTTGATGCGAGGCAGCTCCGACGGCGAGCCGAACTGGGCCCAGCCGACGCAGGCTGCACCGTCATAGACCAGGGCCGCATGGGCCGTGCCTTCGCGGACACGGCACTCCTTCTTGTTGCGGCGCTCGGCATTGCGCTGTGCGCCCTCGGGGTGGAACTCGAGACACCAGCAGCCGCCCCAGACACCGTTGTGGCGCTCGACGAGGGCGGCAAAGTCGGGCCAGGTTGGCGGGGCGAGCGGCTTGACGACGAACTCAGGCATGGTGGACGTGGCAACTCATGTGGCGTTACCTAAACGCTCTGCACCTCGCCCGGAATGGCGGCGTAGAGCCAATAGTCTGCGGGAAGGCCACGCACAATCCTGAAGTTGCGGACCAGGCCCTCGCGCTTGAAGCCGCACTTGTCCAGCACACGCTGCGAGCGCACGTTGGCCAAGACCGTCGTCGCCTGGACCCTGTGCCAGGCGGCAACGTCGAACGCCCACAGCGTCGCCGCGCGGCAGGCAGCCGATGCGATGCCCTGGCCCCAATGAGAGGGTGCAACGTCGTAGGTGATCTCCGCGGTTCCGTTGGGGATCGACACGGTGTGGAAGCCGACCGTCGCGACGAGGGTGTGGCCTCCTTGCGGGAGCAGGACGAATCGCGTGGGCAACCCAGGCGCGCTGGCAAGGATGAGCTCGATCGTGGCCCTGACGTCGTCGACGGTCGCGACCGTCGAACTCGTATGTTCCTTCACCTCGGGCAGACACGCATAGCGAGCCCAATCAGCGGCGTCTTCAAGCCGAACCGGCCGTACCTCGAAACCTGAGACTTGCGGCAACTTCACGATCTGCCCGTTCCTTTGCGGAGTGACCAGGCCCTGGCTACGCCGCGCGTTTTGCCGGCAAGACGTTCACCAATTCAAAGACGCTGCAGACAACAAGCATGGATTCCTCGGGCTCTCGCCCCAAGCGCTGGCATTCCCGCGAAAAGAAAGCCCAATGCGCCTTGCGCCAGAACGCCAAGGATCCGTCGCCTTCGCCTTCGATGGCCGCATATTCTGCCGTGACCGCCCCGAAGGGCACGATCTCGACACTGGTGATCCTGGTCACCAGCACAGGTTCATGGTCGTGGTCGACGACGATTTCCACGTCGCCGACCTGTGGCAGCGACTCGCCGTCGGCTTCGTACGCCCACAGCAGGCCGGTGCCCGCTCGCTTCTTGCCGCTGATGATGAGCGCCAGCAGTTCTTTCGACAATGTCGCACTGTCGCCGTAGCCATCGACACGCACGGGACCCGCAGGCAGAGCGATGCCGAGGGCTTCGATCTTGGCTGCTACTGATTCAACGGTGGGTAGCGACGGCATTGGTGCGGGCAACGTCCGCTCGATGGAGGGGTTAGCGTCGGGCTAGAGGACATGCAGGCCATTGATTTCAACCCCGTACTTGCCGTGCTCGCCAGCAGTGAGTGTGAGTTCAAGCGAGAGGTCTGAAAGACCCTCTTCGACAGTGAACACTGGAACTACGACAAACCATGACTGTGGTTGTGGAGCGGCTATTGCGATGTATTCGATTCGACTCCACTCATGCTCGGGAAGTGGCAGCAACTTGCGACCGTACTCCGTCACTGCAGTGTGCAACTCGGTTGCATTCACTCTGGACGTTGGCGCCATTGCGATAACTCGCTCGTACTGCTCCTTCGCCAAAGCATCGACGATCTGCGCAACGCAGGCTGCTGCCTCATGCCAACGCCCGCCCGATCAGGATCTTCTGCACCTCGCTCGTGCCCTCGCAGATCTGGCACACGCGCAGGTCGCGGTAGATGCGCTCAACCGGTAAGTCGTCGGCGTATCCATAGCCGCCGAGGACCTGGGTCGCGGCCGAGCAGACGCGTTGAGTCCGTTCGCCGGTATTGAGCCCAACTACGACGTACCGCCTACGCCGCTTCGAGCAGAAACTCGACCTTGATCGCGTCGAACGGGAAGACGATGGCGCCGCTGTCCGTGCGATCGAGTACGCCTGCTGCCAGGAGTGCGGTGACATCGCTGTGAACGGCCTTGACGTCGCGGCCGACGCGGCGCGCCGCTTCGCGGATCGACAACGGTCCCGCGCCGCACAGGGCTTTGAGCAACTCCCAGCGCTTGGCCGTGAGCACTTTCCACAGCAACTCCGGCGTCGCAAATCCGATGCGGGCCGACTTCTCGGGTTTGCCCGCCTGCCAAGCCTGGGCGAAGCCGGCCATCGACTCGCTGGGAGAACGAACTTCAAGCGTCACGGTTTTCATGGTTCCACCTCGCAATGTCGCGTTGAAAGTCAGCCACCAATGCCTCCGGCGTTGTGAAGACGTAGGCACGCTCTTTCACACCGTAGTGCCGATGGTCCCCCTTGCCCGGTTCGTTGTCGTAGCGGACGACGCAGACGCCATCGACGACGTAGGCCAAACGGTACTTGTAGTCGTGTGGCGAGTTCCGCACCGGCGCCGGAACCCGCCACAACACCAGCTCCGCAAACGCGTCCTCCGCATAGACCACCCGAGTGCGCACCAGCTCGATGGCCTTCATGTTGGAGATGATGCCAACACGTTCAGGTGTTGTCAACTATGCCAACGCCCGCCCGATCAGGATCTTCTGCACCTCGCTCGTGCCCTCGTAGATCTGGCACACGCGCACGTCGCGGTAGATGCGCTCGACCGGGAAGTCGCTGACGTAGCCATAACCGCCGAAGACCTGGATCGCGGCCGAGCAGACGCGTTCGGCCATTTCGCTGGCGTTGAGCTTGGCCATCGCGGCTTCCTTGAGGCAGGGCCGGCCGGCGTCCTTGAGGGACGCGGCATGCCAGATCAGTTGGCGCGCGGCTTCGATCTGGGTGGCCATGTCGGCGAGCTTGAACTGCACCGCCTGGTGGCTGAAGATCGGCTGGCCGAACGACTGGCGCTCCTTGCTGTAGGCCAGCGCGGCATCGAACGCCGCGCGCGCCATGCCGACGGCCTGGCTGGCGATGCCGATGCGTCCGCCTTCGAGGCCCGACAGCGCGATCTTCAATCCCATGCCTTCGTCGGCCAGCAGGTTCACTGCCGGCACGCGGCAGTCCTCGAACAGGATCTGCGCGGTGTCGCTGGCCTTCTGGCCCATCTTGTCTTCGACGCGGGCCACGGTGTAGCCGGGCGTGGCGGTCGGCACGATGAAGGCGCTGATGCCTTTCTTGCCGGCGGCCTTGTCGGTCACCGCCATGACGATCGCGACATCGCCGTTCTTGCCGCTGGTGATGAACTGCTTGACGCCGTTGAGGACGTAGTCGCTGCCGTCCTTGACCGCCGTCGTCTTCAGGCCGCCGGCTTCGGAGCCGACATGCGGCTCGGTGAGGCAGAACGCACCCAGCATGTCGCCGCGCGCCAGCGGTTTGAGAAAGCGTTCCTTCTGGTCCTCGTTGCCGAAGGCCATCAGGATCGAGCACACCGGGCAGTTGTTGACGCTGACGATGGTGCTCGTCGCACCGTCGCCGGCCGCCACTTCTTCGAGGATCAGCGCCAGCGCCAGGTAGTCGAGGCCGGCGCCGTCGTACTCGGTCGGCACCGCCACGCCATAGCAGCCCAATTCGGCCAGGCCTTTCAACTCGTCTTTGGGGAAGTGGTGCGACTGGTCCCACGCCGCGGCGTGCGGCGCGATGCGGTCCTGCACGTAGGCGCGCACGGCGTCCTGCACGGCGATGTGGTCTTCGGTGAGCAGCATGGTCGTGGCCTTCCTGGGTGAGCGCCGATTGTGCTTCGCTAGCGCCGCGCCCGGTTCGTCAGCACCACCCCGGCTATCGCGAGCGCGCCGCCGACGAGCAGCGACGCGTTGAGCGATTCGCCGAGCACCAGCACCGAAGCGGCGACGCCGAACACCGGCACCAGGCTGATGTAGCTCGCCGCCGTGCCCGCGCCGAGCTCGGCCACGCCGCGCAGGTACCAGGCGTAGGCGAGCACGGTGGAGCCGATGGCAAGAAAGACCAGCGAGGCCCAACCCGAAGGCGCCAACCCGCCAAGGCTGCCGGCGATCACCGGCACGCCGTCGTAGGCGATGGCCACGATCCACAACAGCAACGTGCCGGTGACCGCAGTGACCGTGGTGGCGACGAGCGAATCGACGCCGGCGAGCAGGCCGCGTGCGAGCAGCGTGTAGCCGACCCAGGTGGCGATGCAGCCGAGCAGCGGCCACTCGCCGCTGCCGATGCCGCTGCTGACCAGCTTCCACGGCGCGCCGTGCGTCATCACCGTCGCCGCGCCCACGATGGCGAGCACCATGCCGAGCGCGATGCGGGTGTTGAACTTCTCCCGGAACAGCCAGGCGGCCAGCAGCGTCGTGAACACCGGGTTGGTGGTGACGACGATGGCGACGCGGCTGGCCTCCACGCGCTCCAGTGCGAGCATGAAGAAGACGGCGTAGCCGGCAACGCCGATCACGCCGCCGGCGGCCAGGCCGGCCCATTGGCGCGCGTTCAGCCGCGGCCAGCCGCGATGCAGCCAGCGCATCCACGCCAGCAGCACGACGGTGGCCAGCGTGAAGCGCCATGCCGCGGCGGTCAGCGGCGGCATGGCGTGCGCCAGCGTGCGGCCGGCGGGAAACGAGCCGCCCCACAGCAGCGCCATGCCGAGCAGCCGCAGGTGGATGGCGGCGTTGTGGGTTGCCGTGGCGGCTGCGGTCGAACTCAAGGTGGTGGGCCCCGCAGTGCGCTTGACTCCTATTGCGCGCGATGCGCGCTGCCGGTCAGCGTAGCGCATCTGCAGGTCACCGGCGCGAACCGCTCGCGGCCGACTCTGCGGCGTCAGGCGCCTTGATCGAACGCCTTGATCAGCAGTGTGGCACGGGCCACCACGCACAGCCGTTGCGAGGCCATCACCGTGCCGTCGGCCTGCACCAGCCAGCCTTGCAGGCGGCCGCTCCACTCCATGCTGGACACGACCCAGGCCAGTTCGACCGACTCGTCGGCAAACACCGGGCTCTTCAGCGAGAAGTTGAAGTTCAGGCAGAGCAGCTCACGCAGCGCCGACGCCGACTCTTCATGAGAGCGCGAGTAGTAGGTGGCCGCCAGGCCGATCAGTAGCGAGGTGGTGTGTTGTCCGGCGGCGATGACCTTGCCATGGCGCGAGCGCGCCGCGGCGTCGAGGTCGGTGTGCAACGGATTCGCGTCGCCGGTCAGTCGCGCGAATTCGGCGATCGATTCGGCGCTGAAGTGAATGATGCGCGAGCAACGCTCGCCGACGCGGACCGGGGACGGCGTCAAAGGGCTCAACGACGAGATCGTGGCACTCATGGCATGAGCATAAGCGTGCAGGGCGCCGCCTGACCGTCACCCCCTGCAATCGTGGGGTGGCGGTGTCGTTGACGCATCGCGCAGCAACGCCTGGGCACTGCCAGTGGCTGACAGCAGCGACGCGCTGACCGACTTTTTTCTTGACGCGTCAGAGCATCTCGATGGCCATGGCCGTGGCCTCGCCGCCGCCGATGCACAGTGCCGCGACGCCGCGCTTGAGGCTCTTCTTCTTCAGCGCGCCGAGCAGGGTGACGACGATGCGGGCGCCGGAGGCGCCGATCGGGTGGCCGAGCGCGACCGCGCCGCCATGCACGTTGACGATCTCGTGCGGCAGCCTGAACTCGGCCATCGCCGCCATCGTCACCGCGGCAAAGGCTTCGTTGACTTCCCACAGGTTGACGCTCTTGGCGTCCCAGCTGGACTTGTGCAGCACCTTCTGGATGGCGCCGACCGGCGCCGTGGTGAACCATTCGGGTGCCTGCGCGTGCACGGCGTGGGCGACGATGCGCGCCAGCGGCGTCGCGCCCATCTTCTTGGCCGTGGACTCGCGCATCAGCACCAGCGCGGCCGCGCCATCGGAGATCGACGACGACGTGGCAGCCGTGATGGCGCCGTCTTTCTTGAATGCCGGCTTGAGCGACGGGATCTTGTCGAGCTTGGCCTTGAACGGCTGCTCGTCGAACTTGATCACCGACTCGCCCTTGGGGGAGCTCAGCGTCACCGGCGCCATCTCCCAGGCAAAGCTGCCATCCTCGTTGGCGGCCTTGGCGCGCTGCGTGGAGGCAATCGCAAACTGGTCCATCGCTTCGCGCGCGAAGCTGTACTTGCCGACGCATTGCTCGGCAAACACGCCCATCGCCTTGCCGCGTTCGTAGGCGTCTTCCAGGCCGTCGATGGCCATGTGGTCGTAGAGCTGGGCGGCGCCGTACTTGATGCCCTTGCGCGCAAAGGCCAGGTGCGGTGCGTTGGTCATGCTTTCCATGCCGCCGGCCAGCACGACGTTGGCGCTGCCGGCGGCCAGCATGTCGTGCGCGAACATCATGGCGCGCATGCCGCTGCCGCACATCTTGGACAGCGTCACCGCGCCGGTGCTGTCGGGCAGACCGGCCTTGCGCAGGGCCTGGCGCGCCGGCGCCTGGCCCTGGCCGGCCATCAGGCAATTGCCCATCAAGACTTCGTCGATGGCATCGCCGGCCAGCTTGGCGCGCTCGACCGCGGCCTTGATCGCGGTGGCGCCCAGTTCCCAAGCCGCGACGTTCGAAAAATCGCCGAGCAGGCCACCGATGGGCGTGCGAGCGGCCGAGACGATGACGATGGGGTCAGATGACATGGCGTGCTCCTGGCGATGGATCGGGGGCCCCGTTGGCTGCGACAGGGCAACCCATTGTAGGAATCGGTGCGCCGCCGTCGCCTTGAGGTGACTCAGCCGGCGATGACGGCGCCGAGCCACGCATTGTGTCCGGCCGTAACGCCGGCGTCTCGGCGCTTGCGTTCGCACACAAGCGCGCCATGGTTTTCCGAAGTGATTTCGAGCAAGGTGTGATGCGTCGGTTGCGCTGCGTGATTTATTTCACGAACGGCTCGTCTGCGCAGCAAACCGGCTTGATTGGTCCGACCACTGGAGGCTCATGTCCATCCCCCCACTGATCGACGGCGGCAGCGCTGTGCGCTACGTCCCGTACCGACCGGCGCCGAGTCCGCTGCCGCAGCCGACTCGCTGTGAGGTGCCGCCGGTGGTGGCCGAGCGGTTGCACCACCCGACGATGAAGCCGCTGGACGTGCCGCGCGGGCCGAACCGGTTGGACATGCGCCTGGAAGGGCCGGACCCCGATCTCGCCGTGGGCGGCACGCACGACCAGCAGGAGGCGCAGCGCGATCACACCCTCGACCTGGCCGACGACGCGGCGCGCAGCTATGCCGGCCGCTGGGTGCCCTACCTGCGCCAGGGTGATGCCGACGTCAATGCCAAGCTCAATTCGCTTGACCGCAACCCGCCGCTCGGCCGCGACGGCGTCGAGGTCACGCATGGCGTCTACACCAGCGAGGTGCCCAACGCGACGCCGCAGCAGATGTTCGACCACTGGGTCAACCACCCCAACAAGGTCTTCAACGCCGGGGGCATGGAGATTCGCCCGGCCATCGCCAAGCTGGTCGATGGCGGGCGCTACATGCTCGAAACCGGCGCGCCGCTGGTGCCGACCTGGCTGCCGGTCGAGATCGAAGTCGATGCGCAGGCCCACTCGATCACCATCCACACGCTCGACGGCCATGTGCTGCGTGGCGAGCAGACCTTCCGCTTTGCCGACAACGGCTGCGGCGGCACGACCATCGTCCAGGACGCGCGCTTTCAGGCCGGCTCGCAGGTCGTCGGCGACCTGCAGGCGATCACCTCGGTCTCCGAAGGCCAGCACCAGGCCTGGATCGCGGCGCATCGCGAGAGCTGGGAACAGTTCAACGGCGACCGCGACTACGCCGGCATCGGCATCGGACTGGGCAACCGCGAGCAGTTGCGCACCGTGGTCGATACGGTGACCACGGTGGTGCAAGAGCCGGGCACCGTCGTCAATGGTGCGATCGATGTCGGCGGCGATCTGGCCAACGGCGCCTACGATTGGGCGGGTCGGCGCGCCGATGACGCGCTCGATGGCACCGGCCGCCTGGTCGGCGCCGTGATGGATGCGAAGCACATTCCAGGCAGCGGCGTCGTCGAAGCCGGATTCGACCAGGTCGGCAATGGCGTTGAAGTCCTGGCTGATATGCAGGGCGATGTCGTTGAAGTCGTCGCCGACAAGGCCGGTGACGTGGCTGGCGGTGCCGTCGATGCGGCCGGCAGAGCGATGCCCTGGAACTGGTAGTGCTGCGTGCCTGATGTGAAAGCACCATGACCACCAACGCCGCGCGCACCCTGCACCTTGCACAAGGCCTGCAGAGCGGTGTCGATGTACCGCTGGCCGTGGGCGAGGCCTGCGTCATCGGCTCGTCGCCGGAACATTGCACGGTGGCGCTGCTCGACGACGGCGTGGCCGGCCGCCATTGCGCGCTGACGGCCGACGCACAGGGCCGGGTCCGCTGCACTGCGTTCGACGCTGCGGTGCACATCGGCGAGCGCGAGTTGCCGCCGGGCGAGTCGATGCTGCTGGCCGACTTTGCGCCGCTGCGTTGCGGTGCGGCGACCTTGCTCGTCGGCCCGCCGGGCTGCGACTGGAGCGTTTCCACGGCCGCGGCTGCGCGCGCGCCAGGTCTGTGGCAGCGTGCGAGTGCGTCGTTGCGGCGCGCGCGGGCGTCGCATCCGGTGGCCCTGGTGGCGGTGTTGCTGGCCTCGACCGGCTTGCTCGCCGGATCGGTCTGGGGCGCGGTGAGCTTGCTGGCCTCGACGCCGCGCCTGTCGGTGGACAACCTGGCGCGAGCGCAGCAATGGCTCAAGACCGTGTCGCCGGCCGGCAGCGAGTTGCAGCTGATCGCCGACGAGACCCGGCAGCGTCTGGTCGTCTCCGGCTACGTGCCCACCAACTACCAGCGCGAGTTGCTGGCCGCCACCCTCGCCGACCAGGCCGACGCGCCGCGCAGCGAGGTCTATTCGGTCGAGCAGTTGCTGGCCTCGGTGGTGCGCATGGCACAGCTCGAGGGCCTGGCCTGCGTCGTCACCTACCGCGGCCTGGGCCGCGCCAGTTGCACCAACGAGATCGCCGACGCCGCAGCCGCCGACCGGCTGCGCGCGTCCTCGGCGCAGGTCGCCGGCCTGCGCGACCTGTCGCTGCAAGTCGCCGCCGCACCGGCCGGTGCAGCGCCGGCAGCGCCGGTTGTTGCCAGCGACCGCAAGGGCATCTCGATCGGCCGCAAGTTCTCGATCCTCATGAGCAAGCGCGGCAAGCATGTCATCGGTCCGGCCGGCGAGCACTATGGCGAAGGCGATGTCTTCGATGGCCTGACCATCCGCTCAATCGCGCTCGACCATGTGGTTTTCGAGCGCGATCAGCACGAATACGTGTTCTACGTGGCGCAGATGAAATGAGCGCCGTCACCACAGCGATCGTCTACCCCTCGGCGGACATGCTGCGCCAGTCGCTGGCCCAGTTGCCGGCGGGTTGGCTGGGCGAGTTGGGCGAGCGGTTGCGCAGCGACGCCGGCGACGAGCTGCGTACCCGGTACATCAGCGGCTTCGATACCGCGATCGACAAGGCGCGGCTGCGTTTGGCGCGGCCGCTGCCCGAAGCCGACTTTGCGGCCACGCAGGCCACGATCGATGCCTGCATTGCGGCACGCGAGGTCGTCGATCTGGCATGGTCCGCGCTCAACGACACGCCGGGCGCGATGCACTCGGGACCCTGATGGCCGTGTTTCCCCGTGCGCAGAAGACTCTCGCACACCTCAGCGACCCAACTTCCAAGGAGATTTCAATGAGCACGATCGACACCGTCAACGGAATGGCTTCAACGGCGGGTACGAGCATCGACAGCGCGATGAGTGCTGCGGCTGCCGCGGCCAAGGACGGCTCGCCGGGCGCGATGATGCAGGCGCAGATCAAGATGGCCCAGGCTCAGTTCGCCCTGACCGCGACCAGCGAGATCATCAAGTCCTGGGGCGAAGGCCAGAAGAACATCGCCAAGAACATGTCGATCTGATGAGCGCAAGCGCAGCTCCGATGGATGACGCCGCCGCGCTGCAGACCGAACTCGGGGCGAGCCTGGGCGTGGCCGGCCGCGCGCTGCGCGGCGCCGCATCGCCGGAGTTGTTCGAGCGGCTCGCCGAGGTCGGCTTTCTGGCCAGCGAATGTGGACTGCACGCAGCGGCCGCTGCAATCTTCGCCAACCTGACGGCGATGAAACCCGGCAGTCCGTCGCCGTTGATCGGCGCAGCGATGGTGCAGGCGCGGCGCGGCGAAGTGGACGCGGCGATTGCGCAGTTGCGCGACGTCGTCGAACACCACGCCGACTCGGAGATGGCCAAGGCCATGCTCGGCACGCTGCTCGTGCACGCCGAGCGCCCCGGCGCGATGGTGCTGTTCGAGGACGTGTTGGCCACGAACCGCGATTCGGGCGCGGTGAATGTCGTTCGCTGCTGCATCGAGCCCGCGCGCCGGCTCGAAGCGGCCGCCGGTTCCTGACAACGGAGGAAACAAGATGGACTTCGCACAACAGATCGCCTTCGTGCCGCAAGCGGTCACGAACCAGACCGCAGGTCAGGCTGGCGGGTCGGCAGCGGCGGCGCGGCCCGACTCGATCGGGCGCTTTGAGCAGCTGATGTTCGCACCCGAGGGAGCGGCTGCCTCGTCGGTGTCCAGCGCATCTTCCATCGCCGGTGGACGCCTGCAGGGCTGGGCCGAAGGCATGTCGTCGCAATGGCATGGCCTGGACCAGGCGATGCAGAAGATGGCAACCACCAAGGACATGTCGCCACAGGAGTTGCTGTCGATGCAGTACCAGATGGTCAAGGCCTCGGTGTCTCTCGAGCTGACCTCCAAGTCCGCCGGCGTCGTCGAGCGCGACATCCAGACGCTGACCCAGCGCAGTTGACCGCAGCAGCCAAGAAAGGCGTTGTCATCATGAGGGAGGACGGGCGACGCAGCCGCGCAGGTCTGCGGCGCTGGCTGTTGGCGCTGGCCCTGACCTTGGGCCTCGCCGCCTGCCAGCAGCCGGTGCACCAGAATCTGAGCGAAGACGAGGCCAACCAGGTGCTGCTGACGCTGCTCAAGGGTGGCATCGACGCCGACAAGCGCAGCGTCGAAGGCAAGAACTTCAGCGTCTGGGTCGAAGACTCGAAGCTGGCGGCGGCCATCGAGCTGCTCAACGCCAATGCCCAGCCGGCGCAGCAGTACCAGAGCCTGGGCGACATCTTCGCCCGCCACGGCCTGGTGTCGTCGCCGAACGAAGAGCGCATCCGCTTCATCTACGGTGTCGAACAATCGATCGCGCGCACGCTGTCGCAGATCGATGGCGTGCTGGTGGCGCGTGTGCATGTCGTGCTGCCTTCGAGCGACCCGTTGTCGGCGCAGGCCAAGCCGACTTCGGCCTCGGTGTTCCTCAAGCACCGTGCCGACATGGACATGCAGGTCGTGCTGCCCGCGGTCAAGGAGCTGGTGGTGCGCAGCGTCGAGGGCCTGAGCGCCGATCGTGTGGCGGTGTCCTTCTTTCCCTCGCGCGCGTCGTTGACGCCGGCCGCCCAGCAGCCGGTGACGCGCTTCTTCGGCGCCCTGGTGGCCTCGTCCAGCCTGCCGCTGTTGTGGGCGCTGGTCGTGCTGCCATGGGCGGTGGTGGGTGTCCTGCTGTTTGCGCTGGCGCGTTCGACGCGATTGCGCGAGGCCCTGCAGCGCTGGCTCGCGCTGCGCGCGCAACGCCTGCAAGACGTGGCGGCGACGGAGGAAGTCGGATGACCGCTGTTGATGCGCCCTTCGTCGCCGACAAGCGCTTCGACGTCGAGATGAAGTTCAACCTCTTCCCGGCGCTGTACGTGCACCCGAGCTGGGTGGCGTCGATGCTGGACGGTTTCGGCGACGACGGCCGGAGTGCGGGCAGCGCATCGCCGTTCTGGATGCGACGCCTGTCGCAAGCCCTGATCCGCGAGCATGAACTCGACCGCCTGGTCGATTTCGATTTTGCCGACGGCGCCAAGCGCAGCGCGCTGATGGACAGCGACGCCGGCTTGCGGGTGGCCTCGCAGGTCTCGGCACTGCTGTTGCGCGACAGCCTGCGCCGCGTCGTGCTGGCGCCGCAGGTGGCCGCATTGCAGCGCCACCTCGGCGCTGCGACGCTGACGCAGATCCTGCGCAGCCACGAGGCCCTGCCCACGTTGGCCGGCTTGCCGGCGGCGCTGCTCGACGTCAGCGAGCTGCTGGTGCCACTGCCGGCCGACGACGCCGAGCGCTGGCCTCGCCGCGCGGCGCGGCTGTGGCTGTCGATGGTGCCGGGCGCAGCGCTGGGCACGATGCGGCGCTTGCGGCTGAAGTTGCCGCTGGCCTGGCGCACTTTGGAAGCCTGGCGCCTGGGCGATGCCGAGCGGCAAAAAATCGGTGCGCTGTTTGCGGCGGCAACGCCACGGGCCGCGCCCGAGTGGGCCTGGCTGCATGCCGCGCCGGGAGCGGCCGCATGAAGCAGCTCGGCGCCAGCGTCGTCATCGATCGTCAGCGCCTGGCTGCGGCCGAGGGCCCGATCATCCCGGGCGAACAGTTCAGCGCCTTGCTGAGCGCGCAGGCGCTGGTGGACGAGGCCGAGCGCCATGCCCAGGCCGTGCGCGCGCAGGCCGACGCCGAACTGGCGGCGGCACGCGAACGCGGCCATGCGCAGGGGTTGGCCGAAGCGCGCTCGGAATTCGCGGCCTCGGTGGTCGAGGCCACGGCGCGCCTCGAATCGGCCTACATCGGCCTCGAAGCGCGCATTGCCAACACCGTGATGGACGCCTTGCAACGCATCCTCGGCGAGGTCGGCGACGGGCAGCGCATGCGCAGCATGATCA
This sequence comes from uncultured beta proteobacterium, assembly GCA_963706685.1. Classification (GTDB taxonomy): domain Bacteria; phylum Pseudomonadota; class Gammaproteobacteria; order Burkholderiales; family Burkholderiaceae_C; genus CADEEN01. The sequence goes on along the minus strand of CAVPMY010000003.1, from coordinate 494,645 downwards.
CGCGCGCGCTGGCGGCGGTCGATCATGACAAGCCGCTGCGGCTGCTGGTCGCGGCGGCCGATTTCGAAACCGCGCAACGCGAGCTGGTGGCGTTGCGACAACAGTTTCCGCGCGTCGATGTCATCGAGCTGCAAAAGGCCGCGCAGGCCGAGCCCGGCAGTTGCGTGCTCGAAAGCGAGTACGGCCGTGTCGATGCCAGCCTGGCCACGCAGCTGGCGGCGGTTCGTGTCGGCCTGATCAAGGCGTTTGTCGGCCGCCGCGGTGGCGTCGCCGACGCGCAAGGGCCGCGCCAATGAGCCGCCGCGCCACGCACTACCTGGCCGACGCGCTCGACAACGCGCTCGACGATTTGCCGTCGGTGCAGTCGCGCGGGCGCGTGCTCGAAGCGCTGGGCACGCTGGTGCGTGCCAGCGGCGTGCCGGCGCGTGTCGGCCAGGTCTGCGAACTCGTCAACCCGGGCGACGGCTGGCGGCTCCAGGCGCAGGTCGTGGGCATCACGCAGGACAGCGTGCTGCTGACGCCGTTCGGCAATCTCGACGGCCTGTCGGCGCACACCGAGGTCATCAACCTCGGCCGCAGCGCCAGCGTGATCACCGGCCCGGCGCTGCGGGGGCGCGTGCTCAACGGCTTCGGCGAGCCGATCGATGGCCGCGGCGCGATCGACGGCGGCGTCGCCTCGCCGGTGTTTGCCGCGGCGCCGGCGCCGCTGTCGCGGCGCACGATCACGCAGCCGCTGGCCACCGGCGTGCGCGCCATCGACGGCCTGCTGACCTGCGGCGTCGGCCAGCGCATGGGCATCTTCGCGCCGGCCGGCGCCGGCAAGAGCGCCTTGCTGGCGATGATCGCGCGCGGCACCGCCGCCGACACGACGGTGGTGGCGCTGGTCGGCGAGCGTGGGCGCGAGGTCGGCGAGTTCATCGACCACGCCGTGTCGCCCGAGCGCCGCGAGCGCATGGTGTTTGTCGTCGCCACCTCCGATGCCTCGGCCGGCGAGCGCGTGCAGGCCGCCAGCGTGGCCACGGCGATCGCCGAATCGTTTCGCGCGCAGGGCCAGTCGGTGCTGCTGCTGGTCGATTCGGTGACGCGTTACGCCCGCGCGCTGCGCGAGATCGGCCTGGCCGCCGGCGAGCCGCCGACGCGGCGCGGCTACACGCCCTCGGTGTTCTCGGCCTTGCCGCGCCTGGTCGAGCGCTGCGGCCAGGACGAGCGCGGCGCCATCACCGCGTTCTACGCCGTGCTGGTCGACGACGACCCGACGGGCGATCCGATCGGCGAAGAGATGCGGGCGCTGCTCGACGGCCACATCGTGCTCTCGCCGGCGCTCGCCGAAAGCGGGCATTTCCCGGCCATCGACGTGCTGGCCAGCCGCAGCCGCGTCATGCGCCAGGTCACGCTGGCGCGCGCGCGCGAACTGGCCGACAGCGCGCGTACGTTGATCGCCAAGGCGCAGGCCGTCGACGTGTTGCTCAAGATCGGCGAATACCGCAAAGGCAGCGACGCGCTGACCGATCGCGCCATCGCCTGCCGCGACAAGCTGACCGCGTTCCTGCGCCAGGACCAGGACGACAGCAGCACGCCGGCCGAGACGCTGCGTGGGCTCGAACGGGCGGTGTCGGCATCATGACGGGCTTGGCCGTCAGCGCAGCGATGCTGCAACCGGTGCTGGCGGTGCGCCGTGCGCGGCTGGCCGCGGCCGAGGCGGCGCTGACGGCGGCGCTGGACCAGCTCGCTGGCGTCGACGCCGAGATCGAAGCGCTCGATGCCGACCTGCAGGAGATTGCGCGCCAGACGCTGTCGTGGGAGGCCGGTTGGCAGCGCTGGACGCGCGAAGGCGGCGCGCCGATGCACGGCAAGGCCTACGTCGATCAGCACCTGTACCTGGCCGCATGGCGCGACGAACTCACCGAGCAGCGCGATGAACAATCGAGTCGGCGCGCCGTTCTCGCGCGCGACGCCGACGCGGCGCGCACCCGGCTGCTGCGCCAGCAGGCTCGGGTCGACGCCGTGCAGCAGGCGCAGCAGCGCGCGCAGCGCGCTCTGTCGGGCCTGGCGCTGGCACGACGCGACGCCGATGCGGCCGAGTTGCTGGCCGCGCGCGAGCGCGGCCTGGGCGGCTCGGCGTGGAGTCTGCGATGAGCAGCGCGCCGCTGTCGCCGCCGACCCGCGCCGGTCTGCCGGCCGCGCAGCCGGCGGCGCCGGCGCTGCCCGCGCGCACCGCGGCGCCGGATCGGGCGGGCGAGCAGTTCCGTGCGCTGCTCGACACCCCGCCGGCCGAGGTGACGCCGCTGCGACGAGATGACGGCGCCGGCCGTGCCGCGACACCCGACGCGGCCACCGGCGCCCAGGTCCGCCAGCAGCAACAGTGGGCGCAGGCGCAGCGCGACCTGTCGCCGGACGGCGCGGCGACGCTGCCGTCATCGAACGGCCTTGCGCCGTCGGTCGGTACGCCGGCAGCGGCCGATGCCGTCCGCTCGCCAGCGGCCGGCGACGACTTCGTTGCCCTGCTGCAGAGCCACTGTGCGCGGCTCTACGTGGCGACCGGGTCGCAAGCTGCCGGCCCGCCGCGCATGCTGCTCGAGCTCGGCCAGACGCTGCCCGGCGCGCTGGTCGAGCTGGCGCGCGAGGGTGCGTTCCTGCGTGTGCGCCTGCATGCCGGCGACCCCCAGGCCGCCGAGTTGATGGACACGCAGCGCGCCCGCCTGATCTCGGCGCTGGAGCGCAGCACGCAGCTCGGCGTGGTGGTCGATGTGGTGCGGCCCGGATGAACCGCGAGCAATCCCTGGAGCGTCACTTGCAGCACGCCGAGCCGGCGCAGGCGGCGCTGGTCAACCGCTGGATCGAGCGCCGCAACGGCGCCACGATGGCAGTCGGCGCTCGCGCCTTCGCTGTGCATTGGCGAGCCGCGCCGGCGCCGCGTCCGGGCCATGACATCACGGGCTTGAGCCTTCATCTGTCGTGCCAGGACCAGCAGGCGATCGTCTGGCTGGCTGACCTGGCGGCCATCGACGAGCGGCTCGTCGGCGAACCCTTCACCACCCTGCCGGCGCCGATCAAGGAGCTGGTGGTGCAGCGCCTGCTGGCCGACTTCATTGCCGCCTTGCCGGCGCCGCTGGCCGCCAGCGTCGAGCTGCAGGCGCTGCATTGGCAGGCCGCGCCGCGCTGCGCCGCTGCGGTGGCGTTCGAACTGCGCCGCGTCGGCGACGACGTGCCGACACAGGGCCTGATCGGCGCCGACTCGCTCGAGGCCTTGCGCTGGCTCGAAGCCACGCTGCCGCTGGGCGCGCTGCCGCCCGCGCCGCCGCCGCGCACCGACTTGCCGCTGGCCGTGGCGATGCACCTGGGCCGCGTCATGGCGCCGGCACGCCAGCTGCGCGCACTGCGCGACGGCGACGTGCTGCGCATGGGCCGTGGCGGCCTCTCGCGCCACGGCGTGGCCGCCACGCTGTGCCTGGCTCAGCCGATCAAGGACCGCGGGCCCTGGCCGTGCGTCATCGTCGGCCGCACGGCGACGCTGAGGGCCGCCGGCACCCCAGCCAGCGGTCCGTCGGCGCCGTCGCTGGCGCTCGATTTCAACCCGCAGGAGGAACCGCCCATGACCGCACCGCAGGCCCTGGACTTCGAGGTGCCCGTCGATGTCGAACTCGCACGGCTGTCGCTGAGCCTGGCGCAGATCGAGGGTTTGCAGCCGGGCCAATCGCTCGAGTTGCCGCAGGACGTGAGCGACGCCGTCGTCACGCTGCGTGTGCATGGCCAGCCGATCGCCCGCGGCAAGCTGATCGTCATCGGCCGCGCCTTGGGCGTGTGTGTGCAGCAGGTGGCCGGCGAAGACGAGCGCGCCGGCGCCATGGCGCGTTGACGGCCATTGCCACACCACGCCACGCCACGCCACGCCGCACCATGCCCACCACCGGCTTGCCCGATCCCGCCGTCGTCATCGTCAGCTTTGCGCTGCTGGCGCTGGCGCCGTTCCTGGCCGTCATGGTGACCTCGTTCGCCAAGCTGGTGGTCGTGCTGAGCCTGGTGCGCAACGCGCTCGGGCTGCAGCAGGTGCCGCCCAACCTGGTCATCAGCGGCCTGGCGCTGGTGCTCAGCCTGTATGTGATGGCGCCGGTGATCAACCAGGTGCAAAGCGGCGTGCAATCGCAACTGCCGTCGGGCGAGCTGCGCGCACCGGGGCTGTTCAAGGCGCTGGAGACGGCACGCGAGCCGCTGCGCGGCTTCCTGAGCAAACACACCAATGACGTCGAGCGCGAGTTCTTCCTGCGCTCGGCGTCGCGCCTGTGGCCCGAGGAGATGGCCAAGACGCTGACGCGCGATGACCTGCTGGTGGTGGCGCCGGCCTTCACCGTCAGCGAGCTGACGGCGGCGTTCAAGATCGGCTTTCTGATCTACATCGGCTTCGTCGTCGTCGATCTGGTCGTCGCCAACATCCTGCTGGCGCTGGGCATGATGATGTTTTCGCCGACCGTGGTCTCGATTCCGCTCAAGCTGCTGCTGTTCGTGCTGCTCGATGGCTGGTCCAAGCTCGTGCACGGCCTGATCCTGTCCTACCAGTGATGCCATGGACGCCGCCTCGCTGATCACTTTCGTCAAGCAGGCCCTGATGCTGACGCTGCTGCTGGCGCTGCCGGTCGTCCTCGTCGCCGCGCTCACCGGCCTGGTCGTTTCGTTCTTTCAAGCGGTGACGCAGGTGCACGACCAGACGACGCCGTTTGCGTTGAAGCTGGTCGCCACGATCGTGACGATTGCGCTGCTGTCGGCCTGGATGGGCGGCGAGGTGATGAACTTCGTCGAACAACTGATGGCGGCCATTCCCGGGGTGAGATGAGCACGGACCTCGCGACGTCCTGGCAAGACATGCTGATCGCCATCGCGCTGCTGATGGCGCGCATGCTGGCGGCGTTCTCGGTGATCCCGCTGTTCATCGGCAACACGGTGCCGATGACCGCGCGCATGGTCTTCGTCGCCGGGCTCGCGGTGGCGCTGCTGCCGTACGCGCTGGCCGATCCCGGCCTGACGCGCCAGTTGGCGGCGCAGAACTGGATGCTGCTCGCGCTCAAGGAGTCGGTGCTCGGCCTCGTCCTCGGCCTGCTGGCGTCGATCGGCTTCTGGGCCGTGCATGCCGCCGGCACGATCGTCGAGTACCAGGCCGGCCTGTCGATGGCGACCACCATCGATCCGACCAGCGGCCAGGACGATTCGCTGATCGGCACGTTGTTCATGCAGATCTTCACCGTGCTGTTTCTGGCCATGGGCGGGCTGCTGGCGATGATCGGCATGCTGTTCGACAGCTACACCGTCTGGCCGCTGGCGAGCATGGCGCCGCTGGTCGGCAACCTCGAGCTCACCGGCGTGGCGCTGCGCAGTGTCGCCGAACTGGTTGCCATCGCGGTCAAGGTCGCCGCGCCGTTCGTCATCCTGATGCTGCTGCTCGAAGTGGCACTGGGTTTGATGGCGCGCTTCGCGCCGCAACTCAATGTCTTCTTCCTGGCCCTGCCGCTGAAGGTGCTGGTGCTGACGGCGATGCTGCTGCTCTACGGCCTGGCGATGACCGATGCCATCCGGCTGCTGCCGATCGCCGACTTCTCGGCGATCCTGCGCTCGATCAAGGGAGCGGCGGGTGGCTGAGCAGTCGAGCACCAGCCAGCGCAAGTCGGAGCCGCCGACCGAAAAGCGGCTGCGCGATGCGCGCCGCAAGGGCGACGTGCCGATCAGCATGGACTTTCCGGCGGTGATGGTGCTGGTGGTCTTTGCGATCTTCCTGACCTGGGGCGCCAACGGCCTGGTGCAGGGATTGCGCAGCGTCTTCGACCAGGTGCTGACGGCCGACTTCCGCACGCTGGCGCAGCCGCGCGCGCTGCACGACTGGCTGGCCGAACTGCTGCGCCAGGGCATGAGCCTGCTGGCCGTGCCGGTCTTGGCCTTGTGGCTGACCAGCGTGCTGTCGTCGGTGCTGCAAACCGGCGGCGTGTTCTCGGCCGATCCGATCAAGCCGCAGCTGTCGCGGGTCAACCCGGTCGAAGGCTTCAAGCGCCTGTTCTCCGTGCACAGTGCGGTCGAGCTGGCCAAGCTCACGCTCAAGGCGCTGCTGCTGGCGGCCATCGTCGCCGTGGTGGCGTGGCGGGCCCTGCCCGACCTGCTGCGTTCGCATTGGCTGCCGCTTGAGGCGCTGCTGCCGCTGGCCGGCGATGTCCTGCTCGGCCTGATGTGGCCGGCGCTGTGCTGCTTTGCCGCGATCGCCGCCTTCGATCTCTGGTTCCAGCGCTGGAACTACCGCCGCCTGAAGCGCATGACGCGTGACGAGGTGCGGCGCGACCAGCGCGACACCGAGGGCGACCCGCACCTGCGCGGCCGCCGCCGCGAACTGCACCGCGAACTGTCCGTCAACACCATGCTCGAAAACGCGCGCAAGGCCAGCGTGGTCATCGTCAATCCGACGCATGTCGCCGTGGCGCTGTATTACGAGGCCGGCCGCACCGACCTGCCGCTGGTGGTGGCCAAGGGCGAGGACGACGTCGCCCGCGCGATCCGCGCGGTTGCCGAGCGCGAACGCATTCCGGTGCTGCACAACGTCGACCTGGCGCGCCGCCTGGCCGAGCAGGCGCCGCTCGATCAGTTCATTCCGGACGAGTTCATCGAGCCGGTGGCCGAGGTGCTGCGCTGGGTGCGCAGCCTGAAGTCAGACCCTGCCGAAAGCGAGAACCCTCTTGGCCGCTGAGCGCAAGACAGTCAAGTCCGTGAAGCCGACGGCCGCGCGACTGCTGCCTGGAGGGTGGTGGCGCCAGTTGCCGCTGCACAGCGATCTGCTGCTGGTGGCGCTGGTGGTGGCGGTGATCTGCCTGATGGTGCTGCCGCTGCCGCCGGCTTTGCTCGACACGCTGATCGCGCTGAATCTAACGATTTCGATCGTGCTGCTGATGGTGTCGCTCTACATCAGCTCGCCGCTGGGCTTGTCGACCTTTCCATCGCTGCTGCTGTTCACGACGCTGTTTCGCCTGTCGCTGAACATCGCCTCGACGCGGCAGATCCTGCTCAACGCCTACGCCGGCGACATCATCCAGACCTTCGGCAGGCTGGTCGTCGGCGGCGACGTCATCGTCGGTGCGGTGGTCTTCCTGATCATCGCCATCGTGCAGTTCATCGTCATCGCCAAAGGCGCCGAGCGCGTGGCCGAGGTCGGCGCGCGCTTCTCGCTCGACGCCATGCCGGGCAAGCAGATGAGCATCGATGCCGACCTGCGCGCCGGCAACATCGACAAGGACGAAGCCAAGCGCCGCCGCGCGCGGCTGGAAAACGAGAGCCAGCTCTACGGCGCGATGGACGGCGCGATGAAGTTCGTCAAGGGCGATGCCATCGCCGGCATGCTGATCGCGGTCATCAACATCGTCGCCGGCCTGGCCATCGGCGTGTTGCGCAAGGGCATGAGCGCCAGCGAGGCGCTCGACGTCTATGCGGTGCTGACCGTCGGCGATGCGCTGGTGTCGCAGATTCCCTCGCTGTTCGTCTCGATCGCCTCGGGCGTCATCATCACCCGCGTCGCCGACCCCGAGCGCAGCGGCCGCGCCAACCTGGGCAATGAAATCCTGCAGCAGATCCGCGCGCAACCGAAGGCGCTGCTGGTCGGTGGGCTGGTCATCACCGCGCTGCTGCTCGTGCCCGGGTTTCCCAAGCTGCAGTTTCTCGTGCTCGGCGGCGTCGTCGCGGCGATGGGCTGGTACCTGATGCGCGGCTACCGGCGCTACCAGCGGCCGGGCGATGCGCCGATGCCGGTGCTGCAGCGCGAGGGCAGCACCACCGTGCCGGCGCTGCTCGACCGCCGCGATCATGCGCTGACCGTGCCGCTGTCGCTGCACGTCTGCGAGACCTTCGAGCGCAGCGTCTCGATGCCGCGCTTGCAGCGCGAGTTCGAACTGATGCGCGGACAGATCAGCCAGGAGCTGGGCTTGCCGTTCCCCGGGCTGGCGATCCGCATGCGCGCCGCCCTGGCGCCGCGCGAGTACACGCTGCACGTCAACGAGATTCCGGTGGCGCGGGCCGAGCTGGCCGCTGGCGCGCAGGCCGAAGCGGCGCTGGCCCAGCACCTGCTGCGCACCGTGCGCCGCCACGCCGACGAATTCCTCGGCGTGCAGGAGACGCAGATGCTGCTGATGCGCCTGGCCGAGCTGCACCCCGACCTCGAGCGCGAACTGCAGCGCGCGGTGCCGCTGCCGCGCATCAACGAGGTCTTGCGCCGCCTGGTCCGCGAGGGCATCGGCGTGCGCAACCTGCGCGACATCGCGCATGCGCTGATCGACTGGGCGCCCAGGGAGAAGGACACGGTGATGCTGACCGAGTACGTGCGCAGCGCGCTGGCCAGCCAGGTGTCGTACCGTCATGCCGATGGCGAGCACTCGCTCAAGGCGCTGGTGCTGCACCCGTCGCTGGAGCAACAGCTGCAGGCCTCGCGCCGGCAGACGCCGGCCGGCACGATCCTGATGCTCGACCCGGCGGTGGGCCGGCGCATCACGCAGCAGATCAAGCAGGCCAGCCTGCAGCCCGAAGCCAGCGGCGCGGTCTTGCTGACGTCGCTGGAGCTGCGCCCCTATGTGCGTCGTTTCATCGAGCAGGAGCTGCCGCTGCTGGCGGTCTTGTCCTACCAGGAACTGGCCAGCGACCTGCGCGTCAACACCGTGGCGTCGATCCAGTCATGACAGAGGTAACAACGATCTGCAAGCGTTGCTCACGGGCCGGTTTTCAAGGCTTTTTCGAGGCTGCAGGCGCATCATGGTTTCGTCACCCGCTGCCCGGCCGCGCCGGGCACCAGCACACACGGAGGTCACCCCATGCCACCCGTTGAATTCTTTGTTCGCGCACGCGAGTCGGTTCGGATGGAACCGCCACTGCCGCCACCACCGCCGCCGTCGCCGCCGCCGCGCAGCGACGAAGAGTTGAACCTTCTTGCCCGGGGCATCCTGAAGACCGGCGACCGGCGGGGCCTGCCCGACCAAATGGACCCCCGCATGGATGCATTTGCGCGCCAGATCGCGGCGCTGGACAACCCCGCCGATCGGGTGCGGCTCGTCGAGTTCATCCTGCAAAAGGACAGCAACGCACCCTACAGCTGGCTCGAACTCGGCAGGCTCGACAACCGGGTTGAAGCCGGACAAGTCACAGCGCAACAACGGGCGGCGGTGATCGAGACCCTGGCCGGCGCCTACCTTGAAGGCTCCGGCGACGTCAACCTCGACACCGTCGAGAGCTGGCTGATCTTCCCTGACAGCGGGACCACGAGTACCGAGATCCAACAGCGCATCGACACCTTCATTGCCGGCCTGCCGCCCGAGCAGGCCGACGCGTTCCGGCAGCAGCTCGGCGAAGAGCTGATCCAGCGCGAGATCGAGATCGAGAAGAACGGCGTGCCGCGCCAGATGGGCTCGCTCGGCGCGACCGGCGTCTTCACACTGGCGCAAACCAGTGAAGGCCGCCAGCAGCTCGCCGACCTGTATGTGAGCCTGAGCGCCGAGGACCGCAACGCACTGTGCACGATGCTGGCACGCGACGGCGAGCTGTACTTCGGCACTTCGCGGGGCAGTGACGCCGACAGCGGATTCAAGGATCCACTGGCTGTGCTGATCGACAGTGTCGCCCTTCAACGCGGCGAAGGGCAGGCGATCCTTGTACCGGGCACGCACTACGTTGCTTCCACGCAGGGCCACAGCGTGTACGACGACGCGGCGATCGATCTGGCGCACTGGGCGCACAGCCACCAGGATCACTTCATCGACGGCAACGACAGCGCGACGTTCAACCAGCGCTCGCAGGCGATGGCGATGCTGCTGTCGCTTCACGATGACGCCCTGCTCAACAACCTGACCAATCCCCAGCTCTATGGCGACACGCGCCTGTCCAACGGCGACGAGGTGCTGGCGGCATTGCCCGAAGCACAGGTCCTCGGCACCTTGCTGCGCAACACCTACTACAACCCGGACATCAGCGAGGGCACCGCGCAGCTGGTCAGCCAGAAACTGGCCCAGTACGGCACGGCGCTGAATGGACCGGACTATGTCGATCCGACCGGCGACAACCCGCGCCACCGCGCCGGCGTCCTGTTGTTTGCCATGCAGGACGGCGTGGCGCAGCAGTATCACGACGCCGAGCAGCAGCGTGCGGCGCAGGAGCGCTTCGTCGGCTTCTTCTACGACTGGTCGGTCGGTGCGGCCTCGCAGGGCGTCGAAGTGGCGGCGCCGGCGTTGGGCGGCCCGGCCGGCGCCGCCGCCACGATCATCATCGCGCCGCTGGCCGATACCGCCGGCGCGGCGGTGCGCGAGGATGTGGTGGGCGCCGCCACCGACGCGCTGTTCGGCCAGGTGGACACCAGCGACATCGATGCCCAGTACAGCGAGGCCGGCCGCTTCATCGACAACTACGTCAGCGCCGTGTCGCCCGAATACCGCGACGAGATCCAGGGCATCCGTACCGACCTGCGGCAGGACCGCGAGGCGTGGGAGAACGGCGGCTGATCACGCGACAGCCAGTGTGTTGTCCAGCCGCGTCTCGCCACTGCCGGCATACGTCTTGCATGCCAATGAAGTACCCGATCGGCGTACAGTGTGCCGCCCGCCGGATGCTGGATATACCGACCGCTCCAATCCGGGTCGCCGATCTGCCCCGCGCTCGAGCGAGACGTTGTATCCGCCGACTTTGCCGAAGTACCCCACCATGACCACCGTCGCCAACCGCATCCTGCATGTAGCCCGAGGGTTGCAGCGCGGCAGCGACCTGCCGCTGATCACGGGCGGCACCTGCGTGATCGGCGCTTCGCCAGCGCTGTGCAGCGTCGTGCTGCGCGACAAGGACGTGGCGCCCCGGCATTGCGCGTTGACGCTCGATGCACGCGGGCGTGTGACCTGCACCGCGCTCGACGACGCGGTGTGGGTGGGCCAGCGCGAGCTGCGGCCCGGCGCGTCGATGGTCATGCCGGACTTCCTGCCCTTGTGCTGCGGCCAGGCGACCCTGCTCGTCGGGCCGCGAGGCTCCGATTGGTCGTTCGCCATGCGTGCCGCCGCCACCGCGCCGGGACTGCGCCAGCGCGTCGAAGTGCAGTTGCAGCGCATGCGCTCTTCGAACCCGCCGGCGTTTGCGGCGCTGCTGCTGGGCTTTCTGTTGGTTGCCGCGGGATCGGTCTGGGGCACCGTGAACTACCTGACCGTGCCGCTGCGCACGCCGGCAGACAACATGGCGCGTCTGCAGCGCTGGCTGCAATCCGTCGCCCCGCATGACAGCGAACTGCAGCTGATCGCCAACGACAACGGCGAGCGCCTGACCGTCTCCGGCTATGTGCCGACGACTCGTCAGCGCGAAACACTGGCAGCCGCCATCGCGCAGCGAGCAGATGCGCCGGGCAGCGAAGTGGTGTCAGTGGAGCAGCTGCTGTCGTCGGTGACGGCGATCTCGCAGCGCCAGGGCGTTGCCTGCACGCCGGTCTACCGCGGCGCCGGCCGCATCGGCTGCAGCCTCGAGATCGGCGACGCCGTGACGGCCGAGAAGCTGCGTGCGGCCAGCTCGAATGTGGCCGGCTTGCGCGAACTGTCGCTGCAGATCGCTGCGCCGCGGCTCGCGGCGCAGGTGCCGAAACGCACAGCGGGCAGCCGCCAGTACTCCGTGGTCATGAGCAACAAGCGCGGCAGCCGCCTCATCGGGCCGGCAGGCGAGCGCTACAGCGAGGGCGACAGCTTCGATGGCATGACGATCCGCAGGATCCTGTTCGATCACGTCGTCTTGCAGCGCGACAACGACGAAGTCGTGCTCATCCTGGCCACGATGTGACCGCCGTCGATCCGTCGACGATGGACGACGGGTCGCGATTGCATTGAACGCGGCTGCCGAGCGCGGTCATGGCGCAAGTTTCGAGAAACGCTTGCTCTCGTCGTACGGGAACACGTCGTGCACGTACCCTGCGGCGATGCGCTCCTTGTGGCCTTGCCAGAACGCGGCGTCGAGCAGGTCGGCGTGGTGCTTCATGAAGACTGCGCGCACGCCGGGGTTGCCGAGCAGAAACGGCGCAAAGGTTTCCGGGAACACATCCTTGGGGCCGACGTGGTACCAGACTTCACCGCTCATCTCGTCTTCTTCATTGCGCGCCTCGGGCACGCGGCGGAAGTTGCACTCTGTGAGGTACTCGATCTCGTCGTAGTCGTAGAACACCACCTTGCCGTGGCGTGTCACGCCGAAGTTCTTCCACAGCATGTCGCCGGGAAAGATGTTGGCTGACACCAGGTCCTTGATGGCATGGCCGTATTCGACGACGGCATGCTCCAGCTGCTCGGGCGTCGCGTCGGCCAGGTAGATGTTGAGCGGGATCATGCGCCGCTCGATGTAGACATGCTTGATGACGATCACCTCGTCGCCGTCGCGGTCGTCTTCCTCGAAGACGCTGGCGCAGTGCGTCTTCAGCTCGGCAATCAACTCGGCCGTGAAGCGGCTGCGCGGGAAGGCGACGTTGCTGTACTCCAGGGTGTCGGCCATGCGGCCGACGCGGTCGTGCGTCTTGACCAGCAGGTACTTGCCCATGATCTGCTCGCGCGAGGTGTCCTTCGGCGGCGGGTAGTGATCCTTGATGACCTTGAAGACATACGGGAACGAGGGCAGGTCGAAGACCAGCATCACCATGCCCTTGATGCCGGGCGCGGTGCGGAACTGGTCGCTGCTGTGGCGAAGGTGGTAGAGGAAATCGCGGTAGAAGATGTTCTTGCCCTGCTTCTGCAAGCCGAGCGCGTTGTAGATCTCCGAGCGCGGCTTGCGCGGCATCAGCGAACGCAGGAAGGTGACGTAGGCGCTCGGTATCTCCATGTCGACCATGAAGTAGGCGCGTGCGAAGCTGAAGACCAGCAGCAGGTCGTCCTCGCCGAACAGGGCGGCGTCGATCGTCAGGCTGCCGCCATCGGTGTGCATGATCGGCAGCGAGAACGGTGTCTCGATGAAGCCGTTGATGATCTTGCCGACCACATAGGCGCCCTTGTTGCGGAAGAACAGCGAGCTCAGCACGTGGATCTGGAAGTTGGTGCGCAGCCGGTGGCCGCCCAGCTCACGCTCGAAAGCCGCGAGCACCCGGCCGATGTCGCGCGGCAGGTCTTCGAATGCACCTTGCAACTGGAAATTGGTGACGATGCGCTCGATCGTTTCGCGCAGCGTCTCGCGCGTCGGGTAATAGGCGCGGTAGGTCGGCATTGCCGCGGGCTCGTCGTTCTCGATGTACTCGGTGCTGACCGCCGGACGCACGAAAAGGAACTGGTTGCGGAAGTAGTTGCGATGCAGCAGCCGCGTCGACACCGAATTGAAGAACGTTTCGGCGAGTTCGGGCTGGTGATGGTTGATCAGCAAGCCGATGTAGTGCAGCTTCATCTGCTGCCAGACCTCGGCCGGCAGGTTCGGCGCATCAAACTCGTGCGTCAGGCGCTCGGCGGCTTCCGAGACACGCTTGTCGTAGAACTCGATGCGCTCGCGCTGCGCCCGTTGCTGGCCGTGCCAGTCGCCGGCCTCGAAGCGCTCCTTGGCGGTGCGGCTGGTTTCGCGAAACAGGCTGTAGTGGCGGTTGAAGCCGTCGAGCATCGCCAGCGCGATCTGGACCGCGCGCGGGTCGGTCAGGCTGGGGAACATGGCAGGGCGTTCGCGCATTTCAGATCCTGTACCTGGCCCAGACCCAGCGGTCGATCACCGCACCGTCCTTGATCGCGCTTTTCGGCTGCACGCCCTCGAGCACGAAGCCGTTCTTCTCGGCCACCCGCATCGAGCGCTGGTTGCCGGCATGGATGGGCGCATGGATGCGCGTGATCTGCGGGTTGCCGAAGGCGCGCTGGACCAGGGCCGCCACCACACGCGTGACGACGCCGCGGCCCCAGTGCATTTCGGCCAGCCACCAGCCGACTTCGGCATTGCAGCGCAGGTGCCCCTGCTGCTGCACGATGCCGCAGCCGCCGACGGCTTCATCGCTGAAGGTGATGGCCCAGTGGTCGCCGCCGAATTCGGCCTGGCCGCGCGCGATCCAGTGCTCGGCGACCGCCAGCGTGTACGGATGCGGGAAGCCGTCACTCATCCAGCGCCAGACGTTGATGTTGTCGGCATGCGTGGCCAAGGACGCTGCGTCGCCGGCGCGCCACGCACGCAAAGCCCAGCCGTGCAGGCCCAACGCCATTGTCGGCAGCGCGCCGGTCGCGGGCGTGGTCAAGGTCGCGCCTTTGCGCGGCCTGACCGGGGCACGTGAGGGCCCGCCGTCATGCCGCCAAGGCGGCGGCCGCGCGTTCGGACGACGGGTCCTTGTGGAAGCGCCCGTCCTTCATGACGCCGATCAGTCGGCTCGCATCCTGCAGGATGCTGATGTCGACCGATGGGTCGCCGTCGACCAACAGCAGGTCGGCCAGGCAGCCCGCCTTCACGAGGCCCAGATCGCTGCGGCCGAACATCTGTCCGCCCAGCGCGGTGGCGGCATGGATCGCTTCGAGCGGCGTGAAGCCGAGCAGTTTGACGAAGTGTTCGAGATCGCGCGCGTCGCGGCCGATCGGGTTCCAGGCAAATCCGTAGTCGCCGCCGGGCAGCAGGCGCACGCCGGCGGCCTTGAGCTTTTTCATGTTGCCGACGCCGATGTCGAGTTCGCGCTTCATGCCCATGTTCTCGGCCGCCTCGGTCGAAAGGCCCCACGGGCCGGCCTCGTAGAGCGTGGCCACCGTGATGCCCAGCGTCGGCGAGACGAAGACGCGATCCTTGGCGTCGACCAACGCCTGCAGGGCCTCTTCATCACACAGCGTGGCGTGGTAGATGCGCTCGACGCCATGCTTCACGCACAGCTTGACCGCGCCGGCACTGCGCGCATGCGCGGCCACCACCTTGCCATGGGCGCGCCCGACATCGCAGACGGCCGCGATCTCGGCTTCGGTCATGACGGTCTGCGCGGCGCGCGCGTGCGGCACGAATTCATCGCCGGACGGATTGATCTTCAGCGTGTCCACGCCTTCGCGCACCATCTGCCGCGCCGTCTTGCGGAACTCGTCGGCGCCGTCGCAAATCATGGCGAAGGTCGAGCGCTGCATGTGCCAGAGGTTGACGTCACCCAGTCCGCCCGACACGGTCAGTTCGGGCGTGGCGGCCAGCGTGCGCGGGCCGGGATGGTCGCCGGCGTCGATCGCGTTGCGCAGCACGATGTCCAGTCGCGGCTTGGCCGCCGCGGCGCTGACGCACGCCGTGAAGCCCTGGTCGAGCATCTTCCTTGCATTCTTGAGGGTGCGCAGCAGATGCTCCTCGACCGGCACGAAACCCAGGCTTTCCAGGTCGGCGGTGTCGAGGAAGGACAGGTGCGAGTGCGATTCGATCAGGCCGGGCATCAGCACCGCCCCGGCACCGTCGACTACGCGGGCGCCGGGGGCTGCCGCAACGCGCGCTCCGAGCTCGCTGATGCGGTTGCCCTCCACCAGCACCTCGCCGGCGAAGGGGGCGGCGCCGCTGCCGTCGATGACCTTGAAATTGCGGAAGTGGGTCTGGGCCATGGTGTCGTCTCCATTGAGTCGCTCGCGCAATGGTAATTCCGTCCGCCGCCGTCAGGCGGCAGGACGCGGATGGCGTCGGCGAGCGCTTCCGCAATGAACGGCCGGCGCCCGGCCTCGCCATCCCGTCAAACCCTAGTTGATTGATTTATTTTTTGATGGTTTGATGGATACCTGCCGATCCTGCCCACCTTTGCGCTGTGCAAGCCCCCGCCACCGTCGCCGACATTGCTGCCCGAGCCGGGGTGGGTACGGCCACCGTGGACCGGGTGCTCAACAACCGCCCGGGGGTCAACCCTGAAACGGTTCGGCGCGTGCTGCAGGTGGTGGCGGAGATGGGCGGGCCGCCGCAGCGTGGGCGGCCGCGCACGCTCGACAACCTTCGCTTTGCGTTCGTGCTGCCGGCCGCAGCCTTGCCCTTCGTCGGCCTGGTCGATCGGCAAATCGCGCAGGCAGCGGGTGATTTCCGCCACCAGCACATCACGGAGGTCACCCACCGCCTGGACACCGACGATGCGGTGCGCTTCGCCGAGCAGTTGGCGAAGCTGGGGGACTGCGAGGGCGTGGCGCTGATGGCGCCGGACCTGCCGCCGGTGAAGTTGGCGATCAACGCGCTGGTGCGTTCCGGCGTGCACGTGGTAACGCTGTTCTCCGACGTCGCCGGCTCGATGCGCGAGACCCACATCGGCGCCGACAACCGGGCCGCAGGCCGCACGGCCGGCCTGCTGCTCGGGCGCATGGCCGCGTCGGGGCGCGATACGCTGCTGCTGGCATCGCAGGCCACGCGGCTGTCGGCCGAGATCGAGCGCCGGATCGGCTTCGCCCAGGTCGTCGAAGAGCGCTTTGCGCGGTTGAAGCTCGTGCGCATGCCCGACATTGCCGGCCGACGACGCCGGTGCAGCCCGCGCGCTGACACGCTTTCTCAAGAAGGGCGTCGATGCAGCGGCGCTGGCCGGCGTCTACAACGTGGGCTCGGGCAGCGTCGGTCTGGTGCGCGCGCTCGATGCCGCCGGGCTGGCCGGCACGGTGGGCGGTCGCCGCGCATGACTTCACCGACGACCACCGTGCGCTGCTCGGCAGCGGCGGCTTGAGTCTATGTCCTTCATCAGGACATCCACTATTGCGTGCTCGCCGCGGCGCGCGTGCTGCGCGCGCTGTGCGAGAACGTGCGCGGTGCACTGAACGTGGTGCAACCGCGCGTCGAGATTCTGACGGCGGAGAACCTTCACTGATCCGCTGCCGGATGTGTGAGCCCCTGACCCTTTCAAAGGAGACCCCTGATGACTATTTGGAAGAACAAGCTGCCCGGGCTCACCACCCTGGCATTGACGGCCGCGCTGTCGCTGGCCAGCGGCGGCGCTGCGGCCCAGGACAAGACCATCACCTTGTGCTGGGCGGCCTGGGACCCGGCCAACGCGCTGGTCGAGCTGTCGCAAGGACTTCACCGCCAAGAGCCGGCGTCGAACATGAAGTTCGAGTTCGTGCCGTGGCCGAACTTCGCCGACCGCATGCTCAACGAGCTGAACTCGCAAGGGCAAGCTGTGCGACCTGATCATCGGCGACAGCCAGTGGATCGGCGGCTCGGCCGAGAACGGCCACTACGTCAAGCTCAACGACTTCTTCGCCAAGGAAGGCATCAAGATGAACGACTTCGCGCCGGCCACGGTCTACGGCTATTCCGACGTGGCCGAAGGGCACGCCGAACTACTGGGCGCTGCCGGCGATGGGCGACGCGCTCGGCTGGACCTACCGCAAGGACTGGTTCGCCAAGCCCGAACTGCAGGCCGAGTTCAAGAAGAAGCACGGCCGCGACCTCGGCCCGCCGAAGACCTGGACCGAGCTCAAGCAGATCGCCGAGTTCTTCCAGGGCCGCGAGATCGACGGCAAGAAGGTCTACGGCGCCGCCATCTTCACCGAGCGCGGCTCCGAAGGCATCACGATGGGCGTCACCAACGTCGCTCTACCCTATGGGCTTCAAGTACCAGGATCCCGAAGCAAGCCGTACGACGATGGACGGCTTCGTCAACTCGCCCGACGCCGTCAAGGGCCTCGAGTTCTACAAGGAGCTCTACAAGTGCTGCACGCCGCCGGGCTACACCAACGCCTACATGGGCGAGGGCCTCGACGCCTTCAAGTCGGGCCAGGTGGCGATGATGATGAACTGGTTCGCCTTCTTCCCGGGCCTGTACAAGGACCAGAACGTCGGCGGCGACAAGATCGGCTTCTTCGTCAATCCGAGCGACAAGGTGCAGGCCTCGACAGCTCGGCGGCCAGGGCATCTCGGTGGTCGCCTACTCCGCCAACCAGGACGAGGCGCTGGACTACATCAAGTGGTTCGCCCAGCCCGACGTGCAGAAGAAGTGGTGGGCGCTCGGCGGCTACTCCTGCCACAAGGCGGTGCTGAACGACCCGGGCTTCGCGGACAGCGCAGCCCTTCGCGGCCGACTTCCTGACGCGATGGGCCAGGTGGAGGACTTCTGGGCAGGAGCCGACCTACGCCGCAGCTGCTGCTGGCCGATGCAGAAGCGCGTGCACGACTACGTCGTCGCCGACAAGGGCACGGCCAAGGAAGCGCTCGACGAGCTGGTCGACGACTGGACGAAGGTCTTCGAGGAAGAAGGCAAGCTCTGAGCCTCGCCGACCGCAGACTGGCCCGCTCCCGGCCTGCGCCGGGACGGGCCTTCGCCGCAATCCGACCGGCGAGACCGGACCGTGACGATGAGCACTGCTCGCCAATGCGACGCGTCGCCGAACGCGCGGCGCAGGCCACGCCGCGCGCCGCTGGCGCGGCGCGTGCGCGGCCTGTCGGACCGCGCGATCGCCTGGCTGTTCATCGCGCCGACGATCGTGCTGCTGCTGGCGATCAACATCTTCCCGCTGATCTGGACGATCCAGCTGTCGTTCACCAACTACCGCGCCAACCGGCCGAACGCCGAGGTCGTGGGCGTCGGCATCGACAACTACGTCGCGATCCTCACCGACCCCGACATCTGGGCGCGCGATGCAGGCGACGGCGCATTTCGTGTTCTGGACCATCGTGCTGCAGACGCTGATCGGCTTCGCGCTGGCCTACCTGATCGACCGCAAGTTCCGCGGCCACGGCTTCTGGACCACGCTCATCCTGATTCCGATGATGCTGTCGCCGGCGGTGGTCGGCAATTTCTGGACGCTTCCTCTACCAGCCGCAGATCGGCCTGTTCAACTACGTCGTCTCCTTCTTCACCGGCATCGCCGCCCTCGAGCTTCGAGATGCTCGGCTCGGTGCACGCTCGCGCCCTGGGCGATCGTCATCGTCGACACCTGGATGTGGACGCCCTACGTGATGCTGATCTGCCTGGCCGGGCTGCGCTCGCATTCCCGACTACATCTACGAGGCGGCCGAGGTCGACCGCGCCTCGCCCTGGCGGCAGTTCTGGTCGATCACGCTGCCGATGGTGCTGCCCTTCATCATGCTGGCGGTGCTGTTCCGCGGCATCGAGAACTTCAAGATGTTCGACCTGGTCAACCTGCTGACCGGCGGCGGGCCGGGCTCGACCACCGAGGTCGCGTCGATCACGCTGAAGCGCGAGGCCTTCGAGAAGTGGCGCACCGGCTATTCGTCGGCGCTTGCGATCATCCTGTTCGTCGCGGTGTTCGGCCTCGCCAACATCTACGTCAAGGCGCTCAACGGGGTGAAGCAACCGATGAGCGCAGCGGACTCAGCACGCGCCCATTCGGTCGTCGAGCCCGGCAGCCTGTCGCAAGCGCATCGCGCGGCGCGTCGTCATCGCTCTATGCGCTGATCACGCATGGTGCCGCTGGTGTGGATCTTGCTCACCAGCATCAAGACGCCGCCGGACTCGATCAGCCTACCCGCCGAAGGTGCTTTTCGAGCCGTCGATCGAGGGCTA
This sequence comes from uncultured beta proteobacterium, assembly GCA_963706685.1. Classification (GTDB taxonomy): domain Bacteria; phylum Pseudomonadota; class Gammaproteobacteria; order Burkholderiales; family Burkholderiaceae_C; genus CADEEN01. Next base: position 475,243 of record CAVPMY010000003.1, on the reverse strand, counting down.
CTGCAACCTGTTCACCACGCGCTCGCGCCAGACGCCGGAGTACATCGCCAGCCTGCCGCCGGCCGACAATGCCTGCGACGAGCATCGCGCGCGCGCGCAACATGGTCGATCGCCGGGCCGTCGAACTTCGTGCCGCGCTTCATCAACTCGCTGATCATCGCCTTCGGCTCGACCGTCGCTGTCGGTCGTGCCTCGGCACGATGGCGGCCTACGCGCTTCTCGCGCTTCAAGGTGCCGCTGGCAAGGACGACCTGCTGTTCTTCATCCTGTCGACGCGCATGATGCCGCCGATCGCGGTGGCGATCCCGATCTACCTGATGTACCGGGAGCTCGGCCTGTCCGACACCAAGCTCGGCATGATCCTGCTCTACACGCGCGGTCAACGTCTCGCTCGCGGTGTGGCTGCTCAAGGGCTTCATCGACGAGATTCCGCGCGAGTACGAGGAGGCCGCGATGATCGACGGCTACACGCGGCTGCAGGCCTTCCGCAAGGTGGTGCTGCCGCAGGCGACCACCGGCATCGTCGCCACCGCGATCTTCTGCCTGATCTTCGCCTGGAACGAATACGCCTTCGCGGTGCTGCTGACCAGCGGCGAGGCGCAGACCGCGCCGCCCTTCATCCCGATCATCATCGGCGAGGGCGGCCAGGACTGGCCGGCGGTGGCGGCCGGCACGACGCTGTTCCTGATCCCGATCCTGGTCTTCACCGTGCTGCTGCGCAAGCACCTGCTGCGCGGCATCACCTTCGGGGCGGTGCGCAAATGAAGCGACGCAGCTCGCTACCGCGCTGGCCCGCGCTGGGCTGCGCCGCGGGCCGATGGAGATCGCGGCGTCGATCGTCATCGCGCTGGGCGTCTTCATGATGATGCAGCCGTTCGCGCTCGTGCTCTTCACCTAGTCGTTCGTCACGACGCTGGCCGGCATGGTGATGTTCATCATCGTCTCCAAGTTTCCCGGAGTAGCGCCGATGGCCGAGATCCGCGTCGAGAACCTGCACAAGGCCTTCGGCGACTTCGTCGCCGTGAAGGATTCGAGCTTCACCGTGCGCGACGGCGAGTTCTTCGTGCCTGCTCGGCCCCTCGCGGCTGCGGCAAGACGACCACGCTGCGCATGATCGCCGGGCTCGAGCTGCCGACCTCCGGGCAGCATCTTCCTCGGCGGCGAGGACGTCACCTTCAAGCGCGCCGTCGCACCGCGACATCGCCTTCGTGTTCCAGCTGTTCGCGCTCTACCCGCACATGAACGTGCGCAGGAACATCGCGCTTCCCGCTGCTGTGCGCAGGGCATGCCGCGGGCACGAGATCAGCGCCAGCGCGTCGAGGAGGCGGCGCGCGTCCTGCGCATCGAGCACCTGCTCGACCAGCCGGTCTCGGGCCTGGCCGGCGGCGACCGCCAGCGCGTCGCGCTCGGCCGCGCCATCGTGCGCCGGCCGCATGGCCTTCCTGATGGACGAGCCGCTGGGCGCGCTCGACGCCGAGTTCCGCGACCTGATGTGCGGCGAGCTGCGCGCGCTGCACGACCGCATCGGCGCGACCACGGTCTACGTCACCCACGACCAGCTCGAGGCCATGTCGATGGCCGACAAGATCGCGGTCATGAACCAGGGCGTGATCGAGCAGCTCGGCGCGCCGCAGGACGATCTACGACCGGCCGGCGACGCGTGTTCGTCGCCGACTTCATCGGCTCGCCGCCGATGAACTTCCTGCCGCTTCGCAGGCGGCGGCTGCCGCCGGGCGCGACGCGGCTGCGTCGTCGGCGGCGCGGTCGTCGGCGTCCCGGCGCTGCGCGAGGACGTGGCGCCGCGGCCAGCTGCTCTGCGGCGTCCGGCCCGAGCATGTGCGCTTCGACGACGGCTCGCGCGCTGCGCGGCGAGGTGCTCGGCAGCCGAGTACCTGGGCACGAGCCAGATCGTCACCGTGCGACACCGCGCACGGGCGTGACGCTGCGCGCCAAGCTGCCGGTGGCCGTGCGCGCAGCGCGCGGCGACACGCGTCGGGCTGCGCTTCGACGCCGGCGCGGTGTCGCTGTTCGACGCCGCCAGCGGCCGCGCGCTCAAGACCGCGCGCGACGACGAGGCGCGGCCATGGCTGAGCTGCGGCTCGCACGGTGTCCAAGCGCTTCGGCGCGGTGCAGGCGTTGCGCGCTCTGTCGCTGGACATCGCCAGCGGCGAATTCGTCGTGCTGCTCGGGCCCGACCGGCGCCGGCAAGACGACGACGCTGCGCCTGGTCGCCGGACTGGAGCGGCCCGATGCCGGGCAGCGTCCTCATCGGCGGCCACGACGTGACGCGCGCGCCGCCGGCGGCGCGCGACGTCGACCTTCGTGTTCCAGCAGTATTCGCTCTACCCGCACCTGACCGTGTTCGACAACCTCGCCTTTCCGCTGCGCTCGCCGCTGCGGCGCGTGCCCGAGGCGCAGATCGCGCGACAAGGTCGAGCGAGGTCGCGAAGATGCTGCGCATCGACGACAAGCTGCAGAGCCCGGCGACCAAGCTTGTCCGGCGGCCAGATGCAGCGCGTGGCGATCGGCCGCGCGCTGGTGCGCGCGCCGGCGATCTACCTGATGGACGAGCCGCTGTCCTCGCTCGACGCCAAGCTGCGCAACGACCTGCGGCTCGAGCTCAAGCGCATCCAGCAGGACCTGGGCGCGACGATGCTCTACGTCACCCACGACCAGATCGAGGCCATGACGATGGCCAACCGCATCGGCGTGCTCGACGGTGGCCGGCTGGTGCAGGTCGGGCACGCCGCGCGAGATCTACGAAGAGCCGGCCAGTGCCGCCGTGGCGACGCGCCTGGGCTCGCCGCGCATCAACCTGCTGCCGCGCAGCGCGCTGCCGGGTTTGGCGGCGCCTGCAGCGCACGGCCAGCGTCGGCGTGCGCGCCGAGCAGGCGCGTCTGCATGCGCCGGGCAACGGCGCCCATGCCAGCGCCCAGGTGCGCCGCATCGAGATGCTGTCCGACCAGCACCTGGTCCACCTCGTTCTCGACGGCAGCGCGGCCGAACTCGTGGTGGCCGCGCCGCTGGGTGCGCGCCACGCCCCGGGCACCGCGGTGGGCGTCGAATTCCTGCGCCCGCTGTGGTTCAACGAAGCCGGGCAGCGCGTCAGCGCGTGAACGACGAGGATTCTCATCATGGACCATGCCGAATTGATTCGCGCCGCGACGCAAACACTGATCGACCATGTCGAGGAACTGACGACGCTGGACCAGGCCATCGGCGACGGCGACCACGGCCTGAACATGAAGCGCGGCGCGCAGGCCATCGTGGCCAAGCTGCCCGAACTGGAAGCCGCAGGACTCAACGACGCGCTCAAGGCAATGGGCATGACCTGCATGTCGATGATCGGCGGGTCGTCGGGCCCGGTATTCGGCACCCTGCTGGTGACGCTGGCCAAGGAGTTGCCCGCGCAGCCGCAGGCGGCCGATCTGGCACGCGCCGTGGCCGCCGGCATCGCGGCGCTGACCCGCCTGGGCAAGGCCGAGGTCGGCCAGAAGACGCTGCTCGACGTGCTCGACCCGGTGCGGCAGACGCTCGAAGCGGGCGGTGCGGACATGCTCAGCCGCGTTCGCCAGAGCGCCCTGGACGCCGCCGCTGCGACGGCCGCAATGCCGGCCATCAAGGGCCGCGCCTCCTTCCTCGGCGAGCGGGCCCTGGGCAACGTCGATCCGGGTTCGCGCTCGATGGCCTTGATCATCGGCGCGATCTGCGACACGCTCTGACAACCGAACACCGAGGCGAGCTGCCATGAAAAAGCTGATCAACAACGTCGAAACCGTCCTGCACGAGTCGCTCGAAGGGTTTGCGCAGGCGCATTCGGACATCGTCGTCCTGGGCGAGCAATGGCAGTTCGTGCGCCGGCGCCAGCTCAAGCCCGGCAAGGTCGCGCTGATTTCCGGCGGCGGATCGGGCCACGAGCCCCTGCACGCCGGCTTCGTCGGCCACGGCATGCTCGACGCCGCCTGCCCGGGCCAGGTCTTCACCTCGCCCACACCCGACCAGATGCTCGCTGCCGCGCAGGCGGTGGACAGCGGCGCCGGCGTGCTGTTCATCGTCAAGAACTACTCCGGCGACATGATGAACTTCCAGATGGCCGCCGAGATGCTCGACCGGGACAACGCCAGCATCATCGTCAACGACGACGTGGCCGTCGAGAACAGCACCTACACCACCGGACGCCGCGGTGTGGCCGGCACCCTGATCGTCGAGAAGATGGTCGGCGCGGCGGCCGAGCGTGGCGACACGCTTGGCGGGCTGAAGGCGCTCGGCGATGCAGTCAACAAGGCCACCGCCTCGATGGGCGTGGCGCTGACGTCATGCACCGTGCCCGCGGCCGGCCGGCCGACGTTCCAGATCGGCATCGACGAGATGGAACTCGGTGTGGGCATCCATGGCGAGCCCGGTCGCCGGCGCGTCAAATTGACCACCGCCGACGACATTGCCGCCGAACTCACCGGTGCGGTGCTCAAGGACCTGTCGCTGCGTTCCGGGCAGGAAGCGATCCTGCTCGTCAACGGATTCGGCGGCACGCCGACGCTCGAGCTGTACCTGATGGTGCACGCCGCGAAGAAGGTCCTCGATGCTGCGGGCGTGAAGGTGGTTCGCCATCTGACGGGCAGCTACGTCACCTCGCTCGAGATGGCCGGCTGCTCGATCACGGTGACGGCGGTCGATGCGCCGCTGCTGGCGCTGTGGGACGCGCCGGTGCACACGGCGGCACTGCGCTGGGGGATGTAGGCACAGCCTACAGCTCGCGCTCCCAGGCGGCCAGGCGCGCCAGCGTCACGCCCATGCCGCCGCAGACTTCGATCAGCGGCGCCTTGAATCGAGCGAACAGATCGCGCTGCGCGCCGAGCGCCGCGATCGACGCGCCGCAGGCCGGTTCGACCAGCACGCGTGTCGTCTCGGCAAAGCGCAAACACCCACGCACCGCCTGCGCATCGCTGACGACCACGCTGATGATCTCGTGCTCGCGCGCCAGGTCCACTGCGTGCTGCATGACACATCGCGCGCCGAGCGACGTCGCGATCGAGGTGATGGCCGGCAATGTCACTGGCTGGCCGGCCGCGAGCGCCGCGGCATAACTGGCCGCACCTTCGGTCTCGACGGCAACCACCGGCACCCGGTGCAGGCCGTTGCGGCGCAAGCCGGCGACGATGCCGGCGAGCAGCCCGCCACCGCCAACGCTGGCGACGACGCAGTCGAAGGCGACGCCGGCGCGCACCACCTCGTCGATCAGCGTCGCGTGACCGTCCCACAGCAGCGGATCGTCGAAGGGGTGCACGTACGCCGCGTTCTGTTCGCCGGCCAGGTGCAGCGCATGCTGGTGCGCCTCATCCCAGACCGCGCCGTACACGACCACCGATGCGCCGCGCGCTGCGATCGCCTCGCGCACCTGCGCGGCCGTCGTCTGCGGCACGACGATCGTCACCGGCACCGCGCAGGCCTGGGCCGCCAGCGTGGCCGCCATGCCGGCGTTGCCGCCCGATGCGCAGACCACCGCGCGCGCGCCGTCGGCGACGCGCTGCTGCACCAGCCGCCCGACGCCGCGCATCTTGAAGCTGCCGCTGGCCTGCAGCGCATCCATCTTCAGCCACGCCGTGCGCTCGTAGCCGAACAACTCAGGCGGCGCGCGCAGCAGCGGTGTGTCGATGTGCAATGGCTTCATCGTCAGTCGAACGAGGTGTCGAGTGCGTCCGCCGGATCGGCCACCCGCGGGTAGCGTTTGATCGCATTGCCGAAAACCTCGACCACCATCTCCGGCCGGTCCATCGTCACGTCCAGGTCCTTCAACAGGCCATCGCGCAGGCCATAGACCCAGCCATGCACCGCCACCACCTGGCCGCGCGCCCAGGCATCCTGCAGCACGGTGGACAGCGCCACGTTGCCGACCTGCTCGATGACGTTCATCTCGCACAGGATGTCTTCCTGCTCGTTCGGGCGGCAGGTGATCGAGGCGCTTGCGGTGGCGCAGGCGCACGTCCTGCACATGGCGCAGCCAGTTGTCGGCCAGGCCGACGCGGATGCCGCGCATCGCCGCGCGCACGCCGGCGCAGCCGTAGTGGCCGACAACGATGATGTGTTTGACCTTCAAATGCTCGACCGCGAATTGGATCGTCGACAGCGCATTCAGATCCGAATGCACGACGACGTTGGCGACGTTGCGGTGCACGAAGACCTCGCCCGGGTCGAGCCCGGTGATCTCGTTGGCCGGCACGCGGCTGTCGGCGCAGCCGATCCACATGTAGCGCGGGCTCTGCTGCTGGGCCAGGCGGGTGAAGAAGCCCGGCTCGCGCTCTATCGTGGCTTCGGCCCAGCGGCGGTTGTTGTCCAGCAGGTCGGCGAGATCGGCACTCAATGCAACCTCACATCGTTTCCGCGAACAGCTCACGGCCGATCAGCATGCGCCTGATCTCCGACGTGCCGGCGCCGATCTCGTAGAGCTTGGCATCGCGCCACAGCCTGCCGAGCGGGTACTCGTTGATGTAGCCGTTGCCGCCGAAGACCTGGATGCCTTCGCCGGCCATCCACGTCGCCTTCTCGGCGCACCACAGGATCACGCTGGCGCAGTCCTTGCGCACCTGGCGCACATGCTCGGCGCCCAGCTGGTCGAGGTTCTTGCCCACCGTGTAGCAGAAGGCGCGCGCGGCCTGCAGCACGGTGTACATGTCGGCGACCTTGCCCTGGATGAGCTGGAATTCGCCGATGCTCTGCCCGAACTGCTTGCGGTCGTGCGTGTACGGGATGACGTTGTCCATCACCGCCTGCATGATGCCGATCGGCCCGGCCGCCAGCACCGCGCGCTCGTAGTCGAGCCCGCTCATCAACACCTTGGCGCCGCCGTTCAGGTTGCCGAGGATGTTCGCGGCCGGCACCTCGACGTCGACGAACACCATCTCGCCTGTATGGCTGCCGCGCATGCCGAGCTTGTCGAGTTTCTGCGCCGTCGAGAAACCCTTCATGCCCTTCTCGACGATGAAGGCGGTGACGCCGCGCGCGCCCAGCTCGGGCTCCGTCTTCGCATAGACCACCATCGTGTCGGCATCGGGGCCGTTGGTGATCCACATCTTGCTGCCGTTGAGCAGGTAGACCCCGCCCTTGTCCTCGGCCTTCAACTTCATCGAAATGACGTCGCTGCCGGCGCCGGGCTCGCTCATCGCCAGCGCGCCGACATGTTCGCCGCTGATCAGCTTGGGCAGGTATTTCTTCTTCTGCGCTTCGTTGCCGTTGCGCTTCAACTGGTTGACGCACAGGTTGCTGTGCGCGCCGTAGGACAGGCCGATCGAGGCGCTGGCGCGGCTGATCTCTTCCATCGCGATCATGTGCGCGAGGTAGCCCATGTTGGCGCCGCCGTATTCCTCGGGCACGGTGATGCCGAGCACGCCGATCTCGCCCATCTTGCGCCACAAGTCCATCGGGAACTGGTCGCTGTGGTCGATCTCGGCCGCACGCGGCGCGATCTCGGCGTCGGCAAAGGCACGCACCGCGTCGCGCAGCGCATCGACGTCTTCGCCCAACTGAAAGTTGAGTCCGGGCAGGTTCATGCAATGGTCTCCTTGCGCTGTTTCCTGTTCAAACGCGGCGCCAGCAGGGTCCGGCAACGCGCTTCATGCTGGCCGATTTCTTCGAGGGTGATGCGGATATCTTCGAGTTGTTGTTCGAGTTGACGGCGGTGCTCACCGAGCACGCGCAGGAAGGCATTCAACTGCGCCGCGCTGTCGGCCGGCGTGTCATACATATCCACCAGCTGCTTGATCTCCTGCAGCGTCAGGCCCAGCCGCTTGCCGCGCAGCGTCAGCTTCAAGCGCGTGCGGTCGCGCAGCGAGTAGACGCGGCTGCGGCCGGCGCGCGACGGTTCGAGCAGGCCCAGGTCTTCGTAGAAGCGGATCGCGCGTGGCGTGATATCGAACTCCGTGGCGAGTTCGGCAATGCTGAAGGTGGGGGTCGGGCTCACGGGCACAATTGACGTATACGTCAATCGTCAATGTAGCAGCCTGCCGCTGCACCGTTCATGGCCAACCTGCTCGAGCGCGAACTGCACTATCCCTTCGGCGACACCGTCCCCCTGGCCGGGCAGGTGATCGACGTCGCGCCCGGCGCGAACCCCTGCGTCAAGTGGCTGCGCATGGGCCTGCCGTTCGCACTCGACCACATCAACCTGTGGCTGCTCGACGATGGCGACGGCTGGACGATCGTCGACTGCGGCATCACCAACGACGCCACGAAAGCGGCGTGGGAGCAGGTGTTCGCCGGCGCGCTTGACGGCAAGCCGGTCGTGCGCGTGATCGCCACGCACATGCACCCGGACCACATCGGGCTGGCCCATTGGCTGACCGAGCGCTGGCAGTGCCGGCTGTGGATCAGCGCCACCGACTACAACGGTGCACGCCTGGCCAGCCAGAGCACCGACCGGATTCGGCGGCGAGCGCTCGGCGGCCTTCTTTGCCAGCCACGGCCTGACCGATCCCGAGGCCCTGGCCAAGGTCCGCGCGCGCGGCGAACTACTACGCCGGCATGGTGCCGAACGTGCCCGAGGCGTACCGCCGGCTGCTCGACGGCATGACGATCGACATCGGTGGCCGGGCCTGGCGCTGCATCGCCGGTTATGGCCATGCGCCGGAGCACATGGCGCTGTACTGCGAGGCGCTCGAGCTGCTGATCTCCGGCGACATGGTGCTGCCGCGCATCTCGACCAACGTCAGCGTCTACGACATCGAACCCGAAGCCGATTCATTGACGCTCTACCTCGACTCGTTGTCGCGCTACGAAACCTTGCCTGGCGACACCCTCGTGCTGCCCTCGCACGGCAAACCGTTCACCGGCCTGCATGCACGTATCCGTCAGCTGCGCGATCACCACGACGAGCGCCTGGCCGACGTCATGACCGCCTGCCGCGCCAAGCCCTGCCATGCCGCCGAGTTGCTGCCGCTGCTGTTCAAGCGAGTGCTCGACCTGCACCAGACGACGTTCGCGATGGGCGAGGCGGTGGCGCATCTGCACGCGCTGTGGCACCGCGGCGCGCTGTCACGTGCGTTGGGCAGCGACGGCGTGTGGCGCTTTGCCGCGACGGCCTGATCAGTCGAACGCTGGCAACGCCTCATCGCGCAAGCCGTCGCGCAGCCGCTCCACATCCGGGATCACCGAGCGCACCACGTCCCAGAAGCGCGGGCTGTGGTCCATGACGCGCAGGTGTGCGAGTTCGTGGGCGACGACATAGTCGATCGTCGGCAATGCGAAGTGGATCAGCCGCCAGTGCAGGCGGATCGCGCCATCAGCGCTGGCGCTGCCCCAGCGCGTCGACGCCGAGCTGAGTGACAGACGCGTCCAGCGCACGCCGAGTTGTTGCGCGAAGTGGCTGCAGCGCTCTTCGAAGACGCGCCTGGCCTGGCGCTGCAACCAGCTCTGCACCGCGTCGCGGATCTGCTGCGGCGTGGCCTGCTGCGGCAGGCCGACGTGCAGTGTCAGCCGCGGCACGCCGGGCAGGGTGTCGGGGCTGGAGTACAGCACGGCGCCGGCGCGAGCGTGCATCGAGCACGACGATCACGGTCTCGCCGAGAAAGGGAATCGATGTGCCGTCGCGCCAGTCGATGCGCTGCGCGGCCAGCCTGCGCGCGCGCTCGCCCTGTTCCTGCAACTTCTTCAGGATCCAGCGCGACTTTTCCTGCAATGCGGCTTCGACTTCGCCGGCGGGTACCCAGCGCGGCGCGCTGACGACCAAGCCCTCGACAGCTACTGAAAATCCGATCGTCTTGCGCCGTTGGCGACGGAATTCGTAGCCGACGACGTGGCCGTCCAGCCGCGCTTGGCGGTTGGAGCGCGGGTGGTGAAACGTGGCCGGCCGCAGCACCGAGGCTATCGATGCAGTGGGTTCTGCGGGCGCTGCGGATGCGGCGGGCGCCGACGCCGCTGGCGCGGGCGGCGCGCCGAATTCGTCGAAACCGAACGACAGCTGAGAGGCATCGACAGCAATGGCGCGTCGTGGCATGGGCCGGGATTGTATTTGTGCCTTCGTCATGCCTGCGGATAGGCCTCGGGATCGAGTCTCCGCATCTCGCCCTCGATCCACGCCTCGACCTCACGCATCAGCGAGTCGGCCTCTCGGCCTTCGACGCTGATCGGCTTGCCGATCGAGATGTCGACCACGCCCGGCCTGACGAGCAGGCTCTTGCGCGGCCAGCAGCGCGCCGAACTCACCGCGATCGGCACGATGGGCGTTCCCGTGGCCAGTGCAAGGCGCGCGCCGCCGGTCTTGTACGTGCCCTGCTGGCCGCGCGTGATGCGCGTGCCTTCGGGAAACATGATGATCCAGCTGCCGTTGGCGAGGATGCGCTTGCCCTGCTCGACCACCTTGTTGAAGGCTTCGGTGCGCTTGCTGCGGTCGATGTGAATCATGTCCATGCGTCCCATGGCCCAACCGAAGAACGGCACATACAGCAACTCGCGCTTGAACACATAGGCCAGCGGGTGGCTCATGATCGTCGGGTAGGTGAACGTCTCCCAGGTGCTCTGGTGCTTGGACAGCAGGATCACCGGCGACAGGCGGTCCACCGGCGGCAGGTTGTCCATGCCGTGCACGCGCGAGCGCACGCCGCAGATCACGCGGCAGCCCCACATCGCCGTACTCAGCCAGCCGGCGCACATCCAGTAGATGCGATCACCGCTCATGAACAGCGAGGCCACCAGCACGGCCAGCGCCCAGGGCACCACCGTGAGTGCCATCCACAGAATGAAAATCGCGGAACGGATCGCGCTCAGCATCCGCGGCTCAGAGGTTCAACTGGCCGGGGCGCGAGTCTTCGCCGACCACGCCGGCGGCGACATGCTCGCGGTGCAGGACGAAGTCGGCAAACGCCGCCAGATTGGCATGCACCTTCACGCCCTTGATGGCCGCGGTCAATGCGGCGACTTCCTCGTCATCGAGCGCGGCCGCGCGGCCGGTTCTCACCGCATGCGGCTCGCAGCCTGCGGCCTGCGCGGCATGCAGGTCGCGCACCGTGTCGCACACCATCGGCACACGGGCCAGGTTATCGACGCCATAGCGCATCGCGATCTGCAACATCAAGCCCGGCAGCGGCTTGCGGCAACTGCAATGATCCTGCGGCACATGGGGGCAGATGAAGACGGCATCGATGCGCCCGCCTCTGGTGGCGAGCATCTGCATCATGTGCTGATGGATCGCGTTGAGCGAGGTCATGTCCACCAGCCCGCGGCCGATGCCCGATTGGTTGGTGGCGATCACCGCATGCCAGCCGGCCTGGTTCAACTTGGCCACGGCTTCGAGCGCGCCCTCGATCGGAATCCACTCCTGCGGTGCTTTCACATGGTCTTCGCGGAACACGTTCAAGATGCCGTCGCGGCCGATGATGACGAGCTTGGGACTGTGGTGGTGGCTGCCTTGCATGGTGGTCGCTGCCTCGCTTGTCAGGTGGCCAGCTTCGACAGATCGGCCACGCGGTTCATCGATTGGTACAACCGGGCCAGCAAGGCCAGCCGGTTGGCACGCAGCACCGGGTCGTCGGCGTTGACCATCACGCTGTCAAAGAAGGCATCGACCGGCGTCCTGAGCGCGGCCAGTTCGCGCAGCGAGGCGGTGTACTCGCCTTCGTCGAAGAGCTCGTCGGCTTTTGGTGCGATGGCCAGCAGCGCATCATGCAAGGCGCGCTCGGCGGGTTCGACGAGTCGCGATGGCTCGATGTGCGCGGCCGGCGCGGCATCGCTCTTCTTCAGGATGTTGCCGATGCGTTTGTTGGCTGCGGCCAGCGATGCGCTTTCGGGCAGCGCGGCGAACGTGCGCACCGCGGCCAGGCGCTTGGGCAGTTCGGCCCAACGCGGTGGGCGCACGCTGACGACGGCGTCGACTTCCGGCGCGCTGAAGTCCAGATCGCGCAGGTAGCCGACAAGGCGGTCGTACATGAACGCCGTGACTTCGACGATCGCCTGCTCGTTGGCGCGCAGGTTGACCGCGGCAGCGTGCACGAGCTGCGGTACCGCCAGCGGTAGGTCACGTTCGACCAGCATGCGGATCACGCCGAGCGCATGGCGGCGCAATGCAAACGGATCCTTGTCGCCGGTGGGCCGCTCGCCGACGCCAAACAGGCCGACCAGCGTCTCCAGCTTGTCGGCCAGCGCAGCCGCAACACCGACTTCATTGCGCGGCAATCCGTCGCCGGCAAAGCGCGGCTTGTAGTGATCCTCGATCGCCATCGCGACGGCTTCGCTCTCGCCGTCGTGGCGCGCGTAGTAGCCACCCATCACGCCTTGCAGTTCGGGGAACTCGCCGACCATGTCGGTGACGAGGTCGGCCTTGGCGAGTCGCGCGGCGCGTCCGGCTTGCGCGGCGAGTGCGGCACCGCCCAGTTGCTCGCCGATGGCTTTTGCAATCGCGCACACGCGCTGCACCCGCTCGCCCTGCGAGCCGAGCTTGGCGTGATAGACCACCTTGTCGAGCATCGGCAGCCGCGACTCGAGCGACCTCTTGCGGTCCTGGTCGAAGAAGAACTTGGCGTCGGCCAGCCGCGGGCGCACCACGCGCTCGTTGCCCTGCACGATCGCGCTCGCATCGTCTGGGCGGATGTTGCTGACGACGAGGAACTGGTTCGTCAGTGCGCCGTTCGCGTCGAGCAGCGGAAAGTACTTCTGGTTGGCCTTCATCGTCAGGATCAGGCACTCGCTCGGCACGGCGAGGTATTCGGGCTCGAACTGGCACAAGAGTACGTTGGGCCGCTCGACGAGCGCGGTGACTTCATCGAGCAGTGCCTCGTCGTCGATCGGCGTCAGGCCGAGCGGCGCCGCGGCATGCTGCAACTGGCGCGCGATGTCGGCACGGCGGTGGTCGAAGGCGGCGATGACCGCGCCTTGGCTTTCCAGCTGCTGAGCGTAGTGGTCGGCGTCCTGCAACACCACGGGCTGCATCTGCGCTTCGAAGCGATGGCCCAGCGTGTTGCGGCCGGACTCGAGGCCGAGCGCCTGTACCGGCACGACCTCGGCACCGTGCAGCGCCACCAGACCATGCGCGGGCCGCACGAAGTTGACGCTGGTCCAGCCGTCTGCGAGCTGGTAGCTCATCACCTTCGGTATCGGCAACAGGCGCAGCGTTTCATCGAGCGCCGTCTGCAGGCCGGCGGCCAGCACCGCACCGCGAACCGTCGTCGACCAGAACAGCGCCTCCGTCTTGCCGTCAGGCTTGCGCTCGAGCTGCGGCAGCACGCTGGCATCGGCGCCGACGGCCGCGAGTTTTTTCAGCAGCGCCGGGGTCGGTGCGCCGCCGGCGTCGAGCGCGACCGAGACCGGCATCAGCTTGTGGGTCACGGGCCGGTCGGTAGCCTGCGCGAGCACGGCACTCAGGTGCAGTGCCAGGCGGCGCGGCGTGGCATACGGCGTGACGGCTGAATGTTCGGTCGCCAGGCCCTGCACCTTCAGGCTCGCCGCAAGCGTTGTCGCGAAGGCGTCACCGAGTTTTTTCAGCGACTTCGGCGGCAGTTCCTCGACGAGGAGTTCGACGAGCAGGCTCTTGGTCGAACTCACGCCGCCTTCTTTGCAAGCGCAGCTTGCACTTCGTCGGCCCATGCCTTCGGCGCCATCGGAAATCCCAGGCGCGCGCGGCTGTCGAGGTAGCTCCTGGCCACCGCGCGCGCCAGCACGCGGATGCGGCCGATGTAGGCCGCGCGCTCGGTGACGCTGATCGCGCCGCGGGCGTCGAGCAGGTTGAAGCAGTGGCCGGCCTTGAGCAGTTGCTCGTAGGCCGGCAGCGCCAGCTTTTGTTCAATCAGATGCTTGCTCTGCGTTTCGTGCGCGGCGAAGGCGGTGAAAAGGAACTCGACGTCGCTGTGCTCGAAGTTGTAGGCGCTCTGCTCGACCTCGTTCTGGTGATAGACGTCGCGATAAGACAGGCCCTCGGTCCACGTCAGGTCATAGACGTTGTCCACGTCCTGCAGGTACATCGCCAGGCGCTCCAGGCCGTAGGTGATCTCGCCGGTGGCCGGCTTGCAGTCGATGCCGCCGACCTGCTGGAAGTAGGTGAACTGCGTGACTTCCATGCCGTTCAACCAGACCTCCCAGCCCAGGCCCCAGCAGCCGAGCGTCGGGTTCTCCCAATCGTCCTCGACAAAGCGCACGTCGTTGGTCTTCAACTCGAAGCCGAGCGCTTCGAGCGAGCCGAGATAGAGGTCGAGGATGTCGGCCGGCGCGGGTTTGAGCACCACCTGGTATTGGTAGTAGTGCTGCAGCCGGTTCGGGTTGTTGCCGTAGCGGCCGTCCTTGGGCCGGCGGCTCGGTTGCACATAGGCCGCCTTCCAGGGTTCCGGGCCGAGGGCGCGCAGGAAGGTGGCGGTGTGGCTGGTGCCGGCGCCGACTTCCATGTCGTACGGCTGCAGCAGCGCGCAGCCTTGCCGGCCCCAGTAGTCCTGGAGTTTGAGGATGATGTTCTGGAAGGTCAGCATGCGCGAGTCTGAGGCGAGCGGCGATTCTACGGAGCGGCTTGCTGCTTCCAGCGGCCGCAAACGGCGACGAGCGCGAGGCAGAGCAGCGCCAGGGGCCACAGCCCGTAGGCTTCGGCCCAGCGCGCGTAGGGCGTCAGGCCGTTGCGGCCGTCGACCTCGGCCTGCAGCACGCCGCGCTCGGACCACTTCATCTGCGCCGTGACGACACCGCGGTGGTCGATCGCCGCCGTGGCGCCGGTGTTGGTGGCGCGGATCATCGGCCGCTGCAGCTCGAGGCTGCGCAGGCGCGAGATGTTCAGGTGCTGCGTCAGCGCAATCGTGTCGCCGAACCAGCCCATGTTGCTGACGTTGGCCAGGATCGTCGGCGCGGTCGTGGCATCGCCGAAGCGGCGCGCCAGTTCTTCGCCGAACAGGTCTTCGTAGCAGATGTTGGGTCCGATGCGCTGGCCCGCAAAGGCGAACGACGGCGGCACCCGCGGCCCGCGCGCAAAGTTGCCGAGCGGGATGTTCATCATGTCGGTGAACCAGCGAAAGCCGTCGGGAATGAACTCGCCGAACGGCACCAGGTGCTGCTTGTCGTAGCGGTAGAAGGGCTGCGGTGCATCGCGCGAGAGGCCGGCAACCGAGTTCGTGTAGCCGGCGTCGTAGTCGCCGAGCGGTAGCCCGACGAGCGCCGCGCGGTCGCCGTTCTGAAAGGGAGCATCGAAACGCTGCCAGCCTTCGTCGCCGAGCTGCTCGAGCAGCAGCGGGATGGCGGTTTCCGGCGCCACCACCAACGGCCCCGGCGCCGTGGCCATCGTCCGCTGCAGCCAGTCCAAGGTCTCGGGCAGGAACTGCGGCACGAACTTTTCGTTCTGCGGCACGTTGGTCTGCACCAGCGTCACCCCGATACGGCCGGCGCTGGTCGTGAAGTCGCGCTGCAGCAGCAGCGGCGATGTCAACACAAGAGCCGCGACGGCTGCCAGCGCGATCAGTTGGCGTTTCAAGCCGCCACTGAACGCCAACAGCGCGGCCAGCGTGGCGACGATCGCACCGATGCCGTACACGCCCACCCAGGGCGCCACGGCTGCCAGCGGCGCATCGACCTGCCCGTAGCCCGTGGCCAGCCAAGGAAAGCCGGTGAAGAGGACGCCGCGCGCCAGCTCGGCGGCGAGCCAGAGCGCCACCGAACAGCAGCGCGTCGGCCAGCGCCTTGCGGCGCCGCAAACGCGCCACGAGCGCCATCGCGGCGGCCAGATACAGCGACAGTGCAGCCGCCAGCGCCAGCACGGCCAACGCCGCCAGCGGCGCCGGCAATCCGCCGTAGCGGTGCATGCTGATGAACAGCCACCAGGTGCCGGCGGCCAACCAGGCGGTGCCGAATGCCCAGCCCAGCAGCGCCGCGCGGCGCGCGCCGACACGCGACACGCCCCAGGCCAGCAGGCCGATGCACGCGAACTGCAGCCACCAGGCCTGCGTGTGCACGAAGCTCAGGCTGAAAAGTGCGCCGAGCCCTGCCGCAATCGCCGTGTCGAGCGCAACCGCCAGCGCACCGTCAGTGCGCATCAGTCGATGCAACGATCGTCAGTCGGCATCGACGTAGGACTCGCCATGTGCATCGGTGGCCAGGCGCGACACCCGGAACCAGCGCACGGCGCCGCCGCGCGTCAGCATCACTGCAAAGCGCAGGCCGCCCACGTCCACCACCTCGCCGCGGCGCGGCACGCGGTTGAACTCGTGCGCCACCAGGCCGCCGATGGTGTCGAATGCGGCGTCGGAGAAGGTCGTACCGAAGGCTTCGTTGACCGAGCCGATCGGCGCATCGCCGGCCACGCGGTGCGTGCCGTCGGCCAGCGTGTAGACGCTGCTGTCGCGGTCGACCTCGTCGAACTCGTCTTCGATCTCGCCGACGATTTCTTCGAGCACGTCTTCGATGGTGATCAGCCCGGCGGTGTTGCCGAACTCGTCGATCACCATCGCCAGGTGGTTGCGGTTGCTGCGAAAGTCGCGCAGCAATTCATTGAGCCGCTTGCTCTCCGGCACGAACACCGCCGGCCGCAGCAGCGTGCGCAAATTGAGTTCCGGCGCGCGTTGCAGCTTGAGCAAGTCCTTGGCCATCAGGATGCCGATGAC
Source organism: uncultured beta proteobacterium (assembly GCA_963706685.1). Taxonomy (GTDB): domain Bacteria; phylum Pseudomonadota; class Gammaproteobacteria; order Burkholderiales; family Burkholderiaceae_C; genus CADEEN01. The sequence continues at coordinate 458,693 of CAVPMY010000003.1, read as the reverse complement.
GTTGTCGCGCTTGTCCTGGTACACCGGGAAACGCGAGTGGCTGGTCTCGATGACGACGGCCAGCAACTCGTCGTAGGGCGCGTCGATGTCCAACAGGTCCATGCGCGGCGCGGCCACCATCACGTCGCCGGCGGTCATGTCGGCCATGCGGATCACGCCCTCGAGCATCGAGCGGCTCTCGGGGTCGATCAGTTCGCGCTTCTCGGCATCGGCCAGGGTCTCGATCAGCTCGTTCCTGCTGTCGGGCCCGGGGGCGATGAACTCGACCAGCCGCTCGAAGAAGCTGCGCTTTTCTGCGGCTGGGGTGCGGGGCGGTTGGGGTTCGGACACTGCGGGGGTGTCGGATAAGGTGGAAGCGGCGAGAATACCCGACCTTGTTTCGCCGTCAGATGGCAGCATCTGCGGCACCCACTCGATTGCCGGACCACGCCATGCCTCAAGGACTGATTCCCGCCACCATCCTCACCGGCTTCCTGGGCTCGGGCAAGACCACGCTGTTGAAGCGCGTTCTGTCCGAGCACCACGGCCAGAAGATCGCCGTCATCGAGAACGAGTTCGGCGAGGAGAACATCGACAACGAAATCCTGGTCGACGACGCCGGCAAGGAGCAGATCCTGCAGCTGTCCAACGGCTGCGTGTGCTGCACGATCCGCGAGGATCTGCGGGCCACGCTGACCACGCTGGCCGAGAAAAAGAGGAAGGGCGAGCTCGACTTCGAACGCGTGGTCATCGAAACCACCGGCCTGGCCGACCCCGGCCCGGTGGCGCAGACGTTCTTCATGGACGACGAGATCGCCGAGAGCTACCTGCTCGACTCGATCCTGACCCTGGTCGATGCCAAGCACGCCGACGGCCAGCTCGACACCCGCCAGGAAGCGCGCCGGCAGATCGGCTTTGCCGATCAGATCTTCATCAGCAAGACCGACATTGCCGACGCGCCCGCAGTCGATGCGCTGATGCATCGCATCAAGCACATGAACCCGCGTGCACCGCAGCGCAAGGTGCATTTCGGCGAGGTACCGATCGCCGAGGTGTTCGACCTGCGCGGCTTCAACCTCAATGCCAAGCTCGAGATCGACCCCGAGTTCCTCAACGACGACGCTCACGCGGACCATGACCATGCTCACGACGATCACGACCATGAGCACGACGAGCACTGCGACCACCCGCACCACCACCATCACGACGACGACGTCAAATCCTTTGTTTTCCGCTCCGACAAGGCCTTGAATCCAGCCAAGCTCGAAGACTTTCTGGGCGCGATCGTGCAGGTCTACGGCCCCAAGATGCTGCGCTACAAGGGTGTGCTGAACATGAAGGGCAGCGAGCGCAAGGTCATCTTCCAGGGCGTGCACCAACTGATGGGCAGCGACCTCGGCCCCAAGTGGGCACCGGGCGAGAAAAAGCAGAGCAAGATGGTCTTCATCGGCATCGACCTGCCCAAGGACATCCTGTTGCAAGGCCTGGAGCAATGCCTGGCCTGACGGCTGCCCGCGCACGGGCGGCGCGGCACGACTGCACAGCGGATGCGTCCAAGACGCCGGGGGAAAGGGGTCACTGACATCCATTGCGTTGGGCAAGACATCACGTGGCTACAATCCGCGCGCCTCAGATTCCCGCTCCCGGGTGCGCCATGCGCTCACGCAGCGGGTATAAAGCCCGATCGAGGAGAAACCAGTGACCAAGTCCCCGGCCAAGCGTTCAGCCCCTGCGAAGAAGTCAGCGGGCAAAGCAGCCGCGGCTCCGCGCAAGGCTGCCGCCAAGAAACCCGCCCAGCCGGCCGCAAAGTCGGCAAAGAAGCCGGCCCCCAAGCCGGTTGCCAAGAGCGCAGCCAAGCCTGTCAAGAAACCCGCTGTCAAAGCCAGTGCCAAGCCCACGGCCAGACCCACCGCCAAACCGGCATCCCCGGCGCCTGCCAAGAAAACTGCGACCAAATCCGTCGCTCCTGCCCCAGTGACCAAATCTCCTCCTGTCAGTGCCGCCAAACCCGCCGCCAAAGCCGCCACCAAGTCGCCGGCCAAGTCAGCCGGTGGCCAGCCCGTCTTGAACCAGCCGCCGCCGCGTGCGCCGAGCCGCGCGGCACGCAGCAATGTGCATATTTCGATCCCGGTGCCGGACCCGGTGCAGGTCAGTCGCTTTGCCGATCGTTTCGCGCCGACGCGCCCACCGGCGCGCCAGGTTGCCGTCGACGCGCCGGTGCGCGCCCCGGTCAAGTTCGACCCCAAGCTGGTCAACGCCTGGAAGGGCAAGGCCGGCCGCGATCTGACCGAGCCTGAACTGCTGGCGATGCCCGAAACCGAGTACATGAATGAAAAGCAGCTGGAATTCTTCCGCGTTCGCCTGACGGCGCTCAAGGACGACCTGCTGTCCAACGCCGGCGAGACCACCGAGCACCTTCGCGAAGACACGTCCATCGTGCCCGACCCGGCCGACCGAGCGACGATCGAAGAGGAACACGCGCTCGAACTGCGAACGCGCGATCGCGAGCGCAAACTGTTGAAGAAGATTTCGCAATCGCTGACGCGCATCGAGGCCGGCGACTACGGCTATTGCGACGAGACCGGCGAGCCGATCGGCTTGCCGCGCTTGCTGGCGCGGCCCACGGCGACACTGTCGTTGGAAGCCCAGCAGCGCCGCGAGATGAAACAGAAGATGTTCGGCGATTGATCATGACGGCCCCTCGCTCGCTTTGCTCGCGCTCCCCCGAGGGGAGGCGCGTGCCGGACGCTTGGGAGCGGCCCGGCGCTGGCCCGCGCATGACCCCCCCGAAGCGGCTTCGCCGCTCCCCCCACCTCTCGGCTTGGACGGGCCGAGGAATGGCCGCGTCTCGCGGCCATGCGGCCTGCTGGGCCCGCCGCGGACCGGCAAAGCCGGATCCGCGGCGGTCGCTTGGGTGCTGCGTTGCAGCCGAATTGGGTTCGACGACATGTCTGAAAACGTTCCGCCGAAAGACGGCGACAGCTTCTTCCGCAAGGTGGTGCGATTCGTGGCCAACCCAGCCACCGATTGGGCCGACCTGAATTCGCGGCAGGACGAGGGGCGCGAGCTCGATCTCGAGAAGTCCGAGCTCAAGGCGATGATCGAGCGCAAGAAGCGCAACGATTTCGTGCGCAAGCGCGAGTTCGACATGCTGCGCAAGGTGCGCCGCGAAGGCCTGTCGCCCGAGCAGTTGGCTGCCATGGCGGGTACGTCGCGCATCGACTCCGAGTCCAAGGGCGAGGGCAACCCGCTGCGCCAGAACGACAGCGCGGTCAAGGCCAAGATCGACGAGATCGAGCAGCAAATGGTCGGCGACATGAACAATGCGTCGTCGTCGTCGTCGTCGTCGCGGCGGCGCGCCGCGGCCCCGTGACCGACGATGCCCCCACCGAACGCCAGGCCTTCAGCCAGACGACGACGCGGCCCGGTGTGATGGCGCCCGCCGGCGGCCCCATCACCACGGCCAAGCCGCCGCTGACCTGGTCACCGGCCGAAAGCCTGTTACCAAGAGCGCCGGCGCCGGCGCCGGCCGCGGCGGCAGCCGCAGTGCCGGTTGCTACCCCGCCCAGCGCGCCGCGTGGCGGCGTGTCGGTGCCCTTGGGCGGCTTGCAAGGCGCTGCGGCCAGCGATTTCGCCAGCCCATTTGCAGTCGAGGTCAGCGAGGTCGTGCACGATCCCGAACTCGACGAGCCGGTGATTGCGTTTGCCAACGCCGATTTCGAGACCTGCGAGCAGACCTTGTCATCGCTCACCCGCGCCGGAGGGCGGCGTGCGCAACATGCGGAAACATGGCTCGTGCTGTTCGACCTCTACCGCGCGACCGGCCAGCAGCCCAAGTTCGAGAGCCTGGCGCTGGACTACGCGCAGCAGTTCGGCTGGTCGGCGCCGCAGTGGTTTTCGCTGCCCAAGCTGGTGGCCGAATCGGCCAGCCAGGACAAGCCGGCCCAGCGACGCTCCGTCGGTGAGATCGGCTGGATTTGCCCCGAGGTGCTGGACACCGACGCCGTGGCGCGGCTGCGTTCGACCACCTTGCAGTTGCCGCTGCCCTGGGTCTTCGACTGGAGCGCCCTGCGCAGCATCGAGCCCGAAGGGGCGTCCCACCTGTCCGATCTGTTTCGCCTGTGGTCGGGCGACGCGCTCGACATGCGCTGGCTGTCCGGCGACACCTTCCTGGCTGTCCTGTCCGACGCTGCACCGACCGGCGTGCGCGACGCCGACCCGGCCTACTGGGTGCTGCGCCTGGACGCGTTGCGCATGGCCAACCGGCCCGACCAGTTCGACGAAGCGGCGATCGACTACTGCGTCACCTATGAAGTCTCGCCGCCATCGTGGGAGCGCGTGCGCTGCCAGGTGCGCATCGGCGGCAGCGGGCTGTCGACACAGTCACCGCCGTTGTCGCAGGTCGGCGATGTGGCGACGAGTTTCATCGAATCCGGCGTCGATGACGCGCCGGGGCAAGTCGAGATGGCCACGGTGGAGTTGTCGGGGCAACTCGTCGGCGATATCGGCGCCACGCTGCAACAACTGAATTCACAGCTGGGCTCGGCGGCGATGGTATCGGTGGCCTGCAACAAGTTGATCCGCGTCGATTTCGTGGCTGCCGGCGACCTGCTCAATTGGGTGCTGGCCAAGCGCGGCGAGAACCGCAGCGTCACCTTCGCCGACGCACACCGATTGGTGGCGCTGTTCTTCGGTGCGATGGGCATCAACGAAAACGCCAAGGTTCAGATCCGCAATATCTAGGCGGACTTGAACGGCGGCCACCGGCCCCAAGCTGAGACGAATGAGTTCACCCCCACGCTCGCTCCGCTCGCTGCCCCCCGAGGGCGCGCGTCAGTCCCTTGGGGCGGCCCGGCGGCACTGACATGGAACCCACTTATCACGGCACAACCATCCTGTCGGTGCGCCGCGACGGCGTGGTCGCGCTCGGCGGCGACGGCCAGGTCACGCTCGGCAACATCGTCGTCAAGGCCACGGCGCGCAAGGTGCGCAAGCTGCACCACGATCGCGTGCTCGCTGGATTTGCCGGCGCCACGGCCGACGCGTTCACGCTCTTCGAGCGTTTCGAGGCCAAGCTCGAAAAGCACCAGGGCCATCTGCTGCGCGCCGCCGTCGAGCTGACCAAGGACTGGCGCACCGACCGCGTGCTGCGCCGCCTGGAAGCCATGCTCGCCGTGGCCGACAAGGAGCATTCGCTGATCGTCACCGGCAATGGCGATGTGCTGGAGCCTGAACTCGGCATTGTCTCGATCGGCTCGGGCGGCGCTTATGCACAAGCCGCCGCGCGCGCCTTGCTCGAGCACAGCACGCTGGCCGCGCCGGACATCGTCAAACAGTCGCTGCAGATTGCCGGCGAGCTGTGCATCTACACCAACGATCAGCACACGATCGAGGTGCTGGAATGAGCACGACATGAGTTCGATGACCCCCAAGGAGATCGTTTCCGAGCTCGACCGCCACATCGTCGGCCAGGCCGACGCCAAACGCGCCGTTGCCATCGCCTTGCGCAACCGCTGGCGGCGACAGCAGGTCGACGGGGCGCTGCGCAGCGAGATCACGCCGAAGAACATCCTGATGATCGGCCCGACCGGTGTCGGCAAGACCGAGATCGCGCGCCGCCTGGCCAAGCTGGCCGACGCGCCGTTCATCAAGGTCGAAGCGACCAAGTTCACCGAGGTCGGCTACGTCGGCAAGGACGTCGATGCGATCATTCGCGATCTGGTCGATGTGGCCGTCAAGCAGGAGCGAGAGCAGCAGATGCGCACGCGCCGCCGCCAGGCGCAGGACGCAGCCGAAGACCGCGTACTCGACATCCTGGTGCCGCCGCCACGGGACCCGCGCTCAGGCTTCGGCGAGTCCGAGCCTCAGCCCAGCGTCGACAACACCGCGCGCCAGGTGATGCGCAAGCGCTTGCGCGAGGGCACGCTCGACGACAAGGTGGTCGATGTCGAGCTCGAAGCGCCGCGACAGATGCTCGAGGTGCTGGGCCCGCAGGGCATGGAAGAAATGGCCGAGCAATTGAAGGGCCTGTTCTCGCAGATCGGCGGCGGCAAGAAGAAGACACGCAAACTGCCGATCGGTCAGGCGTTGACGCAGCTCACCGAGGAAGAGGCCGCCAAGCTCGTCAATGAAGACGAAATCCGCACTGCGGCGCTGGCCAACGCCGAGGGCAACGGCATCGTCTTCATCGACGAGATCGACAAGGTGGCGACGCGCTCGGAGACCAGCGGCGCCGATGTCAGCCGCCAGGGCGTGCAGCGCGACCTGCTGCCGCTGGTCGAAGGCACGACGGTGAGCACCAAGTACGGGCCGGTCAAGACCGACCACATCCTGTTCATCGCCTCGGGCGCGTTTCACCTGGCCAAGCCGAGCGATCTGATTCCCGAGCTGCAGGGCCGCCTGCCGATCCGCGTCGAACTGGCATCGCTGACGGTCGATGATTTCGAAGCCATCCTCAAGAGCACGCAGGCCAGCCTGGTCAAGCAGTACCAGGCGCTGCTGGCCACCGAAGGCGTGACGCTCGAGCTGACGCCGTCGGCGATTCGCCGCATTGCGCAGATCGCCTGCGAGGTCAACGAGCGCACCGAGAACATCGGTGCGCGCCGCCTGGCCACGGTGATGGAGCGGCTGCTCGACGAGATCAGTTTCGATGCACCCGATCGCAGCGGCAGCACGGTGACGCTGGACGCTGCGCAGGTCGACGCGAAGCTGGCGGCCCTGGCCAGCAACGAGGATCTGTCGCGCTACGTGCTTTGAGTCTGCGCCGAATCAGCGCGGTGTCAGCGTGCGTGCCGGGTCGGGCCGCTTGCCGGTCAGGGCACGGCGCACGCCGTCCTTGAGCACGCGAACGTCCACCGGCTTGATCCAGTACTCGAACGCACCGAGGCTCATCGCCTTGATGACATCCATCGTCAACTCGTCGCCGGTGAGGATCGTCACGCGCAGCCGGCGCGCTTCGATGTCCTCGCTGAGCCGGCGCACGACCTCGAGGCCGGAGATGTCGGGCAGGTGCATGTCCAGCAGCACGAAGTCCGGCTGCTCGCTGCGCACCAGGCGCACGCCCTCGAGCCCGGTCGCCGCGCGGATCAGTTGCACTCCCGTGCATTCGGCCAAGCCGGCCTCGACGACCGCGAAGTTGACATCGACGTCTTCGATGTAGAGCACCTTGCCGCGCACGTCGGCAGCCAAGGGGTCCGGGGGAGGCGAGGATGACATCGCGGGCCGATAGAACAGACATGCCCGGCGCACAGCGGGCGTGAACATCATAGGCGCTTGGAGCAATAGATGCGCTCGCTGGCTGGTGCTCGGACAAGGGCGGCTGTGGTCTTTGCGGGCTTGTAGGGCGCCTCAGCGCGGCGTATCGTGCGCTGGCGCCTGGCCGAACCGTCATTCCTGCAGGCGAGCTGGAGAGTCATCATGCATCGATACTCGGCAGCCGTCGGCTGCGCGCTGATCGCCTTGGCTTGTTCCACGCCAGCGCTCGCCGAGCGCCGGGTCGAGCCGCAGACCCAAGCCGGCTTGCAGGCGCCGGCACTGTTGATCACCGATGCCAGCGGCATCACCCATGTCGCCGCCGTCAACGAGCCTGACCTGTACTTCCTGCAGGGTTGGGTGCATGCGCGTGATCGTTTTTTCCAGATGGACCAGAACCGGCGCATCGCCAGCGGTACCCTGGCCGAACTGCTCGGCGCCGCGGCCTTGGGCAGCGACGTGCAGTTGCGCACCATCGGCCTGCGCCGCGCGGCCGAGCGCTCGCTGGCCGCGCTCAGCCTGGCCACGCGCAGTGGGGTCGCCGCCTACACGCGCGGCGTCAATGCCTGGCTCGCCGCCAACCCGCTGCCGCCCGAATACGGCGCGCTCGAACTGACGCGCGCCGATCCGTGGACCGATGCCGACAGCGTGGTCGTCGCCAAGCTGATCGCCTTCAGCCTCTCGTTCGACCTCGATACCGACGCCACGATCACCTTGCAGTCCTACATTGCGGCCGGTCGGGCGCTGGGCTTCGATGGGCAAGCGCTGTTTGCCGAAGACCTCGACCGCGCGGCGCCGTTCGACAGCGCCGCGACGGTGCCCGATGCGTCGGTGCCGCGCGCGCGCCGCAGGGGCGGTCTTGGCCGCCACGAACACCGCGAGATCGACCCGATATCACTACAGCGCGCACTCGAGCAGGCCCGGCAGTGGGGCGACAAGCTGCGCGACATCCCGCTGTTCCAGCGCATCCGCGACCGCGACCGCCGCGACGGCTCGAACCTGTGGGCGGTGAGCGCGCGCCTGTCGGCCAACGGCCGGCCGATGATCGCCAACGACCCGCACCTCTCGCTCGGCACGCCATCGACCTTCTACCCGATGGGCCTGTCGGCGTTCGGCCGGCTCGAAGTCTTCGGCAGCGGCTTTGCCGGCATCCCGGGTGTCGTGCAGGGCTACAACCGCCACATCGCCTGGGGCACGACCAACAACGCCATCGACGTCACCGATACCTTCCAGGAGCAGGTCGTGCCCGACCCGGCGTCGCCGAGCGGCCTGTCGACGCTCTACCAGGGCCGGCTCGAGCATGTGATCCCGATCCCCGAGGTCTTTCGCGCCAACCGGCCGGGCAACGGCATTGCCGACGATGTGGCCGTGGTGCCGCCGGGCGGCGCCATTCCGGCGGCAACGCTGATCGTGCCGCGGCGCAACAACGGCCCGATCGTCTCGTTCGATCAAGCCACCGGCAGCGCGCTGTCGGTGCAGTACGCGGGTTTTTCGCCGACGCGCGAACTCGACAGCTTTGCCCGGATCAACCGCGCGCGCGACCTCGCCGGCTTCAAGGCCGCGCTGCAGGCCTTCGACTTCGGTTCGCAGAACTTCGTCTATGCCGACGAGCGCGGCAACATCGCCTACTTCACGACCGGCGAAATGCCGCTGCGCGAAGACCTGCAGGCCGGTACGGTCAACGGTCTGCCGCCCTGGTTCATCCGCAACGGCCAAGGCGGCAATGAATGGATCGCCGAGCCCCGCCCGCCGGCCGACCAGGCGCTGGCCTATGCGGTGCTGCCGTTTGCCGAGATGCCGCAGATCGTCAACCCGCCGGCCGGCTGGTTGGTCAATGCCAACAACGATCCGGCCGGGCTGACGCTCGACAACGAGCCATTGAACACGCTGCGCCCCGGCGGCGGCATCTTCTACCTGGCTTACGCCTGGGACCGCGGGTTTCGCGCCGGCCGCATCAGCGATCGCATCCGCAACGAGATCGCGCAGCGCGCCCGCATCAGTTTTGAGGCGATGCAGTCGATCCAGGCCGATGTGAAGCTGCGCGACGCCGAGTACTTCGCGCCGTGGATCGTCAATGCTTTCTCACGTTCGCGCGCAACGGGCGCCGACCCGACACTGGCGGCTCTGGGCGCCGACGCCGCCACTGCCGAGGCCGTGTCACGGCTGGCCGCGTGGGATCACTCCACACCCACCGGTCTGGCCGAAGGCTGGGATGCCGGCAAGCCCGCCGGCGTGCCGCCGTCGGCGGCCCAAGTTCACAACGCCGTGGCTGCGACGATCTACGCCGTGTGGCGCAGCCGCGCCATCGCCAACACGATCGACGCTGCCCTGCGGCCCAGCGGCCTGCCGCTGCCCGGCAGCCAGGAGGTGGTCAATGCGCTGCGTCACCTGCTCGACACCTTCGACGCGCGGGGCGGCGTCGGCGCCTCGGGCATCAACTTCTTCAACGTGCCCGGTGTGGCCAGTGCTGCGGACCGGCGCGATGTCGTGCTGCTGCGAAGCCTGCGCGAGGCACTGACGCTGCTGGCCAGCGACGAGTTCAAGCCGGCGTTCGCCAACTCGACGAACCAGCTCGACTACCGCTGGGGCAAACTGCACCGCATCGTTTTCGCGCACCCGCTCGGTGGTCCGTTCTCGGTGCCGCCCGCCGGTGGCGCCTTCCCGGCGCCGCTGGCCGGGCTCGCCGGCATCCCCACCGACGGCGGCTTCTCGACGGTCGATGCGTCGTCGCACAGCGCCCGTGCGGCGACGCTCAACGGCTTCATGTTCGGCTCGGGGCCGGTGCGGCGCTTCGTCGGTGAGGTCGGCCGCGGCCGCACGCACGCCGAGTCGATCTGGGCCGGCGGCACCAGCGGCGTGCTCGGCGACCCGAACTACACATTGTTCCTGCCGCAGTGGCTGGCCAACGAAACGGTGCCGCTGGCACTCGGCATCGGCGAATCATTGCGCGGCGCGCAGCGCGTCGTGCTGCTGCGCCCGTCGCGCTGACGCACGCAGCCGCGTCAGCCGGCCTGCCGCTCGGCCTGCAACGCCAGCAGTCCGTCGAAGATCAACGAGTCGATCGTCTCGAAGGCCAGGTCGGTGATCGGCGCCATCTTCACGGCGGCGCCGCCGGTCATCAGGCACAGCGGCGCTCGGCCGCCGCAATGCGCGACGAGTCGGCGGTGAATGCGCTCGATGGCGCCGGCCAGTGCATGCGCGCCGCCACTCATCAGCGCGTCGCTGGTGTTGGTCGGGAAATCGACGACCTCGCCGGTCGGCACGCGCAGGCCCGAAGTGCCTTGTTCGAGCGCGCGCAACATCAGGCCAAAGCCCGGCAGGATCAAGCCGCCGAGAAAGTTTCCCTGCGCATCGAGCGAATCGACCGTGACGGCGGTGCCGACCATCACCACCAGCGCCGGCTGCGGCTGACCGCGTCGCAACACATGCCAGCGCGCGCCGGCCAGCGCCGCCCAACGGTCGGCCCCCAGCCGCGCCGGGTGGTCATAGCCGTTGACGACATCGGCGGCATGCGCGCTGGGCACGATCCAGCGCGGCTCGATGTCCCACAACTCGAGTTGTTCTTCGACACGCCGCCGCACCGCTTCGCCGGCAACGTTGCTGCCGAGCATGGCCGCCGGCGCCGGCAGGTCGCGCCAGGCGCCTTCGGCCAGCGTGTCGATGGTTTCCTGAAAGGCGGCGCCGCTGGCCTGCAACAGCGCGCCGGGCCGCGCGGCCTCGTACAGCGCCCATTTCAGGCGCGTGTTGCCGATGTCGATGGCCAGAAACATCAGCGGCTTGCGGACACCGAGACGGTGTTCGCCGGCAGGCTCAGCAAATGCCGCACATGGCGCAGCGTCTGCGCAGCGATCACGCTGCGGTGCGGTTTGCGCAGGCGCTGTTCGACCTCGTCGAGCAGGGCTTCGAGTTCGGCGCGGCTGGCGGCTCGCCTCAGGCGCAGCAGCGTCAGTGTGCCGGTCAGTGGCGCGGCGCTGCGCACGGCACGCATCAGCAGCGCGCGCGCCTCCGCCAGGGGCGCGTCGACGAGGGACTGCGGCGCAGCTTCGTCCGGCAGCTGATTCCAGGTCGAATCGCCATGCAAGGACTGCGACGATGGCAGCACCGACGAATCCGAAATCACAGAGACATCCTGCAGCCCCGGCGTGGTCACCAGGCCGAGCGTCACCAGCTCGGAAAAATCCATGGCCTTGGCGCCGGCCTGCGCTGCCAGCGCAAGCACGATGTCGACGCTGCGCTTGCCGTCGACCATGAACAAGGTGGTGCGCTGTCGTGGCGTCAGCTCGCGCGTGCGGCGCGCCAGCGCGGCCTGACCGGCCGGCGTGCGTTGCGGCACCACGAGCGACAGCACGGGCAGGGCGGCAGGTGTCGAGGGCAGCGGGGCGGGCAGCGTCGGCATGGGTGGCGATTGTGATGAAAAAGCGCCGCCGCCGCCCTCAGCGCAAACCTAGGGCACTGACCGTTCGGAAGCGGTGGCATCATCGACAATTGACGTTAACGTCAATGTAACTTCGACCCTCGTCTCAGCCTGGAACGACGCCCATGACCGAGCTTGCCGCCGACTACAAGGCCCTGGCCGCCTACCGCCCGAAGCACAAGGTGCGCTTCGTCACCGCGGCCTCGCTGTTCGACGGCCATGACGCGGCGATCAACATCATGCGGCGCATCCTGATGGGCATGGGCGCAGAAGTGATTCACCTCGGCCACAACCGCTCGGTCGACGAGGTCGGTGACCGCGGCGCTGCAGGAAGACGTGCAGGGCATCGCGGTCAGTTCCTACCAGGGCGGGCATGTCGAGTACTTCAAGTACATGGTCGAGCTGCTGCGCCAGCGCGGCGGCGCGAACATCCAGGTCTTCGGCGGCGGCGGCGGCGTCATCGTGGCGGCGGAAATCCGCGAACTCGCCGACCAGGGCGTGCGCATCTTCAGCCCGGAGGACGGACAGCGCATGGGCCTGCAGGGCATGATCGGTGAAATGGTGATGCGCTGCGATGTCGATCTCGCGGCCAAGGCACCGAAGGGCGTCGGCGGTGTGGCGGGTCACACCGAGGCGACGCGGCGCGAGAACCCGGAGCAGCAGTGGCGTGCGTTGGCGCAGCTGATCACCGCGCTGGAGAACGGCACGGCCGATGCCAAGCTCAAGTCGGCGCTGAACGACGCGGCAAAGACATCGACAACACCCGTGCTCGGCGTCACCGGCACCGGCGGCGCCGGCAAGTCGTCGCTGACCGACGAGCTGATCCGCCGCTTGCGGCTCGACCAGGACGATGCGCTGCGCATCGCCGTCATCTCGATCGACCCGAGCCGGCGCAAGAGCGGCGGTGCGTTGCTCGGCGACCGCATCCGCATGAATGCCATCGCGCCGTGGCGCAACGGCGAGCGCGTCTTCATGCGCAGCCTGGCGACGCGCGAAGCCGGCAGCGAGATCAGCCCCGCGCTGCCCGAGGTGCTGGCGGCCTGCAAGGCGGCGGGCTTCGATCTGGTGATCGTCGAGACCAGCGGCATCGGCCAGGGCAATGCGGCGATCGTGCCGCATGTCGACATTCCGCTGTACGTGATGACGCCCGAGTACGGCGCGGCGAGCCAGCTGGAAAAAATCGACATGCTCGACTTCGCCGAGTTCGTCGCCATCAACAAGTTCGACCGCAAGGGCGCGGCCGACGCATTGCGCGACGTGGCCAAGCAGGTGCAGCGCAACCGCGAAGCCTTCAAGCAGACGGCCGACGACATGCCGGTCTTCGGCACCATGGCCAGCCGCTTCAACGACGACGGCGTGACGGCGCTGTATCAGGCGATCAAGGCGCGGCTGGCCGACAAGGGGCTGGCACTGCAAGCCGGTCGCCTGCCGGCGACGTCGACGCGCCACAGCACGCACCAGGTGCCGATCGTGCCGCCTGCGCGCGTGCGCTACCTGGCCGACATCGCCGACGCGGTGCGCGGCTACAAACGCCGCGCTCGCGAACAGGCCACATGCGCTCGCGAGGTTCAGCAATTGCGCGAGGCAGCGCGCATGCTCAAGGTCGGCAAGCCCGACAAGCCGCGGGCGGCCGAAGCGGCGCTCGCGCTCGCCGAGGAGCGAGCGGTGCAGCTCGACCCGCATGCAAGAAAACTGCTGGCGATGTGGCCGGACATGAAAAAGGCCTATGCCGGTGACGAGTACGTCGTCAAGATTCGCGACAAGGAAATCCGCACGGCGCTGACGCACACCACGCTGTCGGGCAACAAGGTGCGCAAGGTCGTGCTGCCGAGCTACGAAGACCACGGCGAACTGCTGAAGTGGCTGCTGCTCGACAACGTGCCCGGCAGCTTCCCCTACACCTCGGGTGTGTTTGCCTTCAAGCGCGAAGGCGAAGACCCGACGCGCATGTTCGCCGGCGAGGGCGATGCGTTTCGCACCAACCGACGCTTCAAGGTCGTGAGCGCCGGCCTGCCGGCCAAGCGCCTGTCCACGGCCTTCGACTCGGTGACGCTCTACGGCGCCGACCCGGACCCGCGGCCCGACATCTACGGCAAGGTCGGCAACTCGGGCGTGTCGATCGCCACACTCGACGATCTGAAGGTGCTGTATTCGGGCTTCGACCTGACCCACCCGAGCACCAGCGTCAGCATGACGATCAACGGCCCCGCGCCGACGATCCTGGCGATGTTCATGAACAGCGCGATCGATCAGAACCTCGACAAGTTCCGCGCCGACAACAGCAGAGAACCCACCGACACCGAAGCCGCCAAGATCCGCGAGTGGACGCTGGCCAATGTGCGCGGCACGGTGCAGGCCGACATCTTGAAGGAAGACCAGGGCCAGAACACCTGCATCTTCTCGACAGAGTTCAGTCTCAAGGTGATGGGCGACATCGCCGAGTACTTCGTGCACCACGACGTGCGCAACTTCTACTCGGTGAGCATCTCGGGCTACCACATCGCCGAGGCCGGTGCCAACCCGATCAGCCAGCTCGCCTTCACGCTGTCCAACGGCTTCACCTTCGTCGAAGCGTATCTGGCCCGCGGCATGCACGTCGACGACTTCGCGCCGAACCTGAGCTTCTTCTTTTCCAACGGCATGGACCCGGAGTACACGGTGATGGGCCGCGTGGCGCGCCGCATCTGGGCCACCGCGATGCGCGACCGCTACGGCGCCAACGAGCGCAGCCAGAAACTGAAGTACCACATCCAGACCAGTGGCCGCTCATTGCACGCGCAAGAGATCGCTTTCAACGACATCCGCACCACGCTGCAGGCGCTGATCGCGGTCTACGACAACTGCAACAGCCTGCACACCAATGCCTACGACGAGGCCATCACGACGCCCACTGAAGAGTCCGTGCGCCGCGCGATGGCGATCCAGATGATCATCAACCGCGAATGGGGCCTGGCCAAGAACGAGAACCCGAACCAGGGCGCCTTCGTCATCGACGAGCTGACCGAGCTGGTCGAAGAAGCCGTGCTCACCGAGTTCGAGAAGATTGCCGAACGCGGCGGCGTGCTCGGCGCGATGGAAACCGGCTACCAGCGCGGCAAGATCCAGGAAGAGAGCATGCACTACGAGATGCAGAAGCACACCGGCGAGTACCCGATCATCGGCGTCAACACCTTCCGCAACCCACACGGCGAGAACGTGCCTGACCACATCGAGCTGGCGCGTTCGACCGAGGAAGAAAAGCAGTCGCAGTTGAAGCGGCTGGGTGAATTCCAGACACGCCATGCCGCGCAGTCGCCGGCGATGTTGGAGCGATTGCAGCAGGCGGTGATCGACAACAAGAACGTCTTCGAGGTGCTGATGGACGCCGTGCGCGTGTGCTCGCTCGGTCAGATCACCCATGCGCTGTTCGAGGTGGGCGGGCAATACCGAAGAAGCATGTAGTTGGCAGACTGCAACATGACGTTCGACCAGTTCGAGACGGCCGCCCGCGCCGAGGGCTACGACGAAGTGCTGGTGCGCGAGTGGCAGCCCGGCCAGGTGCTCGAGGAACATCGCCACCCCTTCGCCATCAAGGCGCTGGTCACACGCGGAGAAGTCTGGCTGACCGAGAGCGGACGCACCCGCCACTTGCGGTCGGGTGACGGCTTCGAGTTGGCGCGCGAAATGCCGCATGCCGAGCGCTACGGCGACAAGGGCGCCACGTTCTGGGTGGCGCGGCGGCACGCCGCCTGAGCTAGCGCCGAAGGCCGCCCGGCTCGAGCACGAAGAACTGCGGCTTCAGGCCGGCCAAGGGCTGGCGCAGCTTTTCGACTTCCGCGGCCGGGCCATGGACTTCGAGGCGCACGATGTCGGCGATTTTCAACGCCTCCTTGAGCAGAGCGTCGACGTTCTGAAGATGCGCCAGCATCGCATCTGCATTGTCATAACCCTCCCGGCAATGCGCGTTGTCGCCGTCGAACGAGAACGCGTAGTGCACGCAGCCCTTCTCGGAACTCGTGCGCTCGACAAAGCCAGCCACGCCGGCTCGAAACGCGGCAAGCTGGCCGGGTTTGACCTTGAAGTACGGAACCAGTGTGCAGACGGTATCGGTGGCCATCGGTGTCTCCTGGGTTGGGCCTGACATGCTACGACGCTGCGCCCGGCTTTCCAAGCGTTGCGCTGCGGACAACAATGGCACCCCTCGCGGAGGGCAAACCGTGACCGAGATGCAGCGCATGAAAAATTTCGATCCGCGCGTCGATGCCTACATCGCCAGGAGCGCCGCCTTCGCGCAGCCGGTCCTGCTGCACTTGCGCGCCACGGTGCACGCAGCCTGTCCCGGTGTGCAGGAGACGATCAAGTGGGGGATGCCATTTTTTTAAACATGCTGGCCGCCCATTGGCCCACATGGCGGCTTTCAAGCAGCACTGCGCGTTCGGCTTCTGGCGGGGCAAGCAAATCGTCGACGCCGGCAAGGATGGTGAGGCGATGGGACAGTTCGGGCGCATAACGGCGCTGACCGGCCTGCCCAGCGCGCGCGAGCTCAAGGCGCTGGTGAAGATGGCTGCGTCGTTGATCGATGCTGGCACGAAGCCGCCGCGCGCTCCCAAGACAGGCGACAACAAGCCAGCGCCGGTGACGCCTCTCGCACTGGCGGCCGCGTTCAAGTGCAACGCCGCCGCGCGCCGCGGCTATGAGGCCTTGCCACCGGGCAAACAGCGCGAATACGCCCAGTGGATTGCCCAGGCCAAACGCGACGACACGCGCCAGCGTCGCATTGCACAGGCCGTGGTGTGGCTGGCCGAGGGGAAATCCAGAAACTGGAAGTACGAGAACTGCTGAGGCGCTGCGCGCAAGTCTGCCGAGCATCACGCCGTCGAGTGCCATCGCTTGCTGACGGCATGACGGTGTTGTTGAACAGTGACGCATTGCTCACTTCATCCGCGATTGGGTTGACGGCACTCAGCCTCGACGACCGCAGTCGGCGCGCACAATGCAAGCATGGCTTCTTCGGCAAAACGCGCGACAGCGGTGCAACGCCTGGCGCAACAGGCCTGGAAGATGCTGCATGTCGACTCGACGCGCGCCATCGAACTGGCCGACCAGGCACTGGCCAAGGCGCTGGCGCGCGGCGATGCGATGGGCGAGGGCTGGGCGCGCCTGGCGCGCGGCTTTCATCTGACCTACTTCGCGCGGCCGCGGGTGGCGGCTCCCGAGTTGCGCGCAGCGCAGAAAATTTTTGAGCGCCTGGGCGATTGCAGCGGCCGCATCCTGGCCCAGACCGGCCTGGCGCGCGGACTGTGGCGCGCCGGCCGCTACGAAGAATCGCTGCAATTGGTACTCGCGCTGCGTGACGAAGGTCTGGCGGTGCTGCGCCACGAGCAGCGTGGCTTGCTGCTCAACACCATTGCCGGCTGCTACTCGGCGCGCAATCAGTCGGAGCAGGCCTTTGCCTACATGTACCAGGCGCTGCGCGATGCGCCGCCGGCCCGTGGCCACGGTTATGACGTGGTCCTGCACTGCAACCTCGCCCACGAGCTGATGCAACTGGGCGACTACGACGAAGCGCTCAAGCATGTCGAAGCGGGCCTGGCGCGCTTCGACCACGCCAAGAATCCGCGCCTGGCCAGCGTGTTGTGGATCAACCGCATCATCATCCTGACCGAAGTCAGCCGAGCGGCCGAGGTGTTGGCCGACATCGAACGTGTGATGGCCTTGCCGGCCGACGCCACCGGCCGCGGCGCGTTGACGCCGCATTTCGAGACCATGGCCATTGCCGCCTTCCGCGCCGGTGCTGTACGGCTCGGGCGTGAGCTGGTCGAGCGTGCACGCCAGGTCGAGCGCGAGCCGATCGTCGAAGAGCGGCTCGAACTGGCGATGGCCGAAGCCCTGCTCGCGCGCGCCGAAGGCGATCTTGCAGGCGCCGCAGTGCACTTGCAGGCTGCGCACGACCGGGCCGCCGCGGGCGATCTCGGCGTCAGTCTGCGTGTGCGCTGCGCCGTTCACCTCTTGCACTCACAGGTGCTCGAGGCGCAGGGCGATGCCGTTGCCGCGTTGGCGGCCGTGCGCGAGTGGCAAAACCTGTCGATGGAGCGCGCCCAGCTGGCCTCGCGCGCGCACTACCAGGCCGCCGCACTGCAGACCGAGTTGCTGATGCTGCAGCACCAACTCGACGAAAAGGATGCGCAGCGCCGCGCCACCGAATTCGCGCGCGCCGAACTCGAAGCTGCCAACCAGGCCTTGTCGCAGCGGATGGCCGAGATCCAGGCCCTGCAGGCGGCGCTGCGCCAGCAGGCGACGCGCGACGAGCTGACCGGGCTGTTCAACCGCCGCCACTTGAACAACACGCTGCCGGCGATGTGGGCGCTGTCGCAGCGCGAGCACAAACCGCTGGCCGCCGTGATCATCGACCTCGACCACTTCAAGCGTGTCAACGACGAACATGGCCACGATGCCGGCGACCGCCTGCTGGCTGCCTTTGGCCGCGTGCTGGTGGCCAACCTGCGCAAGAGCGATGTCGCCTGCCGCTACGGCGGCGAGGAGTTCTGCGTCTTGATGCCCGAGACCGACGCCGCCGGCGCGCAGCGCAAGATCGCCGCGCTGCTCAAGCGTTGGCGCGTCGAATCGCTGATGCAAGGCGCGATGGGCGACGCCGGCACGAGCTTTTCGGCCGGCGTGGCCGATTCATTTGCGTGAGCCGCAGCTGGCAGGCCTTGCTCAAGCGCGCCGATGACGAGTTGCTGACCGCCAAGCGAGCCGGTCGCAACCGCGTCCTCGTCGCGACAGCGTGAGACCGTCACTACCCGGGCGCGAGGAAGCGCCGGTACAGCCAGCGGTAGATCAGGCTGAGCACCACGCCATACACCGGCGCGCCGACGGCGATGATCAACAGGCCGAGCGCGCCCCAGCCGTCGCTCGAGCGCGCCGCGCCGAACAGCCACACGGCCGCCATCACCGACATGCCGATGACCAGGCCCGTCGCCAGCGCCGTGCCGGCGGCCCGCGCCACCAGCGCATAGATCGCGAAGCCGGCCACGATCGACCCCAGCACGTAGAGACTCTGCGCACTGCCGGCGCGGGCGCGTTCGCGCTCCATGCGCGCGCGCGCCGCCGGTTCTCGCGCCTCGTTCTCCGCGCGCCAGCGCGCCAGGTCCTCGGTCGTTGGCATCTTGCCCTGCAGGCAGTTCTTCTGGTCGCGGCAATGCGCATGGCGTTCGGCCAGCACGCCTAGGGCGAGCGGCTGGCGGCCGGCCAGGCGGTCGACCCAATCGCTCCGCGCTGCTTCGTCTGCGGGCATATTGGAATGCCAGCGTGGCACGGCACTGGCCAGTGCAGACCACGTGGCGTCCGCCACCACACCGGCGCCGGCACACCAGAAACGCGCGCTTTCGTCCGGCAGCCAGCGTCCGCTGATGCCCACCGGCGTGCAGGCCAGCGAAAGCGTGATGTCGCCATGGCGCTCAGTCGCCTGACTTGCCCAGCAGCGTGAAGTGCTCGACCATCGGCGGCGACGCAAAGAAGGGTCCGACGATGTTGCGCCACTGCGTGAACAGCGGCCCCTGGCGAAAGCCGACCGTGTGGTCTTCGAGCGTGTCCCAGAAGATCATCAGCACATAGCGCTCGGGGCTTTCGATGCATTTGTTGACCTTCCAGCCGCGATAGCCCTTGGCCTGGCTGACCACGGTGGTCAGGCCGCGCTGGATCGCCTCATCGAACGCCGCCTGCTGGCCGGGCGCGATGCGGAGTTCGGCTATTTCGAGAATCACGACTTGCACCCCCGGCCCGGATCGGCAAGCGCCTTCACCGCGATGCCGGTGACGACGTTGTAGTTGCCCTTGACCTCGCGCACATAGAAATCCTGCGTCGGGTTGCGCTGCGGCGAGAGCGTGAACTTGCCGCGCGGGCTGTCGATCTGTGCCTTGTTGATGGCCGCGTAGAGCGCGTCTTTCTTGCTCATGTCGCCCTTCACCGCCTTCAGGCCGGCGGCCAGCATCTGCGCGGCGTCATAGCCCTGCAAGGCGTAGACGTCGGGGCTGGTCTTGTAGGCAACCGCATACTTGTTGCGAAAGGCGGTGTTGCGCGGCGTCTCGATGCTGTCGCCGTAGTGCAGCGCCGTGATCAGGCCCTGCGCCGAGGCGCCTTGCGCTTCGAGCGTGCCGTCGGTGAGAAAGCCCGAGCCGACCAGCGGGATGCTCTTCTTCAAGCCCGCGGCGTCGTAGTCCTTGACGAACTTGACTGCGCCGCCGCCGGCAAAGAAGGCAAACACCACGTCGGGCTTTTGCGAGGCGATCTCGGTCAGCAGCGGCTGGAACTCGACACCGGGGAACGGCAGCGAGAGGTCCTTGATGATCTTGCCGCCGCCTTTTTCGAAGGCCTCGGTGAAGCCCTTGACCGTCTCGTTGCCGGCGGCGTAGTTCCAGGTGATGGTCATCGCGCGCTTGTAGCCCTTGCCGGCAGCCACCACGCCCGTGGCGTAGCCCGGCTGCCAGTTCGAGAACGAGCTGCGGAAGATGTTGGGCGCGCATTGCGGGCCGGTGATGGCGTCGGCGCCGGCGTTGGGCACGATCAGCAGCGTGCCGCTGTCCTTGGCCGCGCGCGCCATGCCCAGCGCCACGCCGGAATGCACCGTGCCGACGATCACGTCGACGTTGTCGCGCTTGATCAGCTTGTTGACGTTGTCGGTGGCCTTGCTCGGATCGCTCTCGTCGTCGACCTTGAAGTACTCGATGCTGCGGCCGCCGAGCTTGCCGCCCTGCTCTTCGATATAGAGCTTGAAGCCATTTTCGATCGCGCTGCCCAGCGCGGCGAAGGTGCCGGTGGAGGGCAGCATGAGGCCGACCTTGAGCGGCGGCAGGCCTTGCGCGAAGGCAGTGGACGAGACGGCGGCGACGGTCGCGGCGGTCAGCAAAGTGTGGGTCAGACGCATGGACGGGAACTCCTTGTTCAGTGTCACCGAGCATGCCTGCATCGGGGCATCGCGGGCAACGGGGTTATCGCGGGGCCTCGGGCGCGTTCGAGCCCCGTCGCACTAGACGCGTTCGATGACCAGCGCGATGCCCTGGCCGACGCCGATGCACATCGTGCACAGGGCGTAGCGGCCCTGGGACTTGTGCAATTGATTGACGGCGGTCGTGACCAGTCGCGCGCCGCTGGCGCCCAGAGGGTGGCCCAGGGCGATCGCGCCGCCGTTGGGGTTGATCCGCGGGTCGTCGTCCTGCAGGCCCAGATCGCGCAGCACGGCCAGGCCCTGCGCGGCAAAGGCTTCGTTCAACTCGATGACGTCCATCTGCGCCAGCGTCATGCCGGTCAGCTCGAGCACACGCCGCGTTGCAGGCGCCGGGCCGATGCCCATGACGCGCGGCGGCACGCCCGCCGTGGCCATGCCGATCACGCGCGCGCGCGGCGTCAGGCCGTGCTGCGTCGCTGCCGCTTCGCTGGCCAGCAGCAGCGCACAGGCGCCGTCGTTGACGCCGCTGGCATTGCCCGCGGTCACGCTGCCGTCGGGCCTGACGATGCTCTTCAGCCGGGCCAGCGCCTCGAGCGAGGTTTCGCGCGGGTGCTCGTCGCAGACGACGATGACCGGCTCGCCTTTCTTCTGTGCGACTGTCACCGGCGTGATCTCGGCATCGAAGAAGCCGCTTTGCTGCGCCGCCACCGCCTTCAATTGCGAGGCCAGCGCCATGCGGTCCTGCGCCTCGCGCTCGATGTTGAATTCGGCCGCCACGTTCTCCGCTGTCTCGGGCATCGAGTCGATGCCGAACTGTTCTTTCATCAGCTTGTTGACGAAGCGCCAGCCGATGGTGGTGTCATAGACGGCATTGGCGCGTGAGAACGCGCTTTCGGCTTTCGGCATCACGAACGGTGCACGGCTCATGCTTTCCACGCCACCGGCGATCATCAACTGTGCCTCGCCGCTCTTGATCGCGCGCGCTGCCGTGCCCACCGCGTCCATGCCCGAGCCGCAGAGGCGGTTGATCGTGCCGCCCGGCACTTCCTTTGGCAGGCCGGCGAGCAACAGGCTCATGCGGGCGACGTTGCGGTTGTCTTCGCCGGCCTGGTTGGCACAACCGAAGAGCACGTCGGTGACGGCAGCCCAATCGACATTCGGGTTGCGCGCCATCAGCGCACGCAGCGGCAGCGCGCCCAGGTCATCGGCGCGCACCGACGACAAGGCGCCACCATAGCGGCCGAAGGGCGTGCGGATGGCGTCGCAGATAAAGGCTTGGTTCATGCCACGACTCTACTGCGCAGCCATGGGCTGGCGCGGTAGCGCTCGCCCCGGTAGTGGTGGTCGAGCGCATCGAGCAACGCCACCACGTCACGCGTGCTCCACCGAGACAGCCACTCGAAGGGACCGGCGGGGTAGTTGACGCCGAGCTTCATCGCCGCATCGGCGCCGGCCTCGCTGCACACGCCTTGCTGCACGGCATCCGCGGCTTCGTTGACCAGCATGGCGACGGTGCGTGCAACGGCGAGGCCGGGCGCATCGGACAGACGCAGCGGCGCGAAGCCGAGCGCGGCCAGCCAGGCGTCGGCCTGGCTGCGCCACGACTCGCTCGCACGCGATGCCACCGCGAAGGCGATGGCGGCGCCGGGCGGGGCGGGCAGCACGAGCGGCCGATCAAACACTGCCACGTCGTCGCTGCCGAGCAGCGCAGCCATCTCGCCGGCCGTGCGGCCATCGGTGAGCACCAGGCGCGCACTGTCGATCGACAGGCCGATCCACGCACTGTCGCGCACGCGCGCGGGGCCCCAGCCTTGCGGTTCGAGCGCCTTGGCGGCCGCACCTTCGAGAAAATCGGCGATCGCCCCATCACCATGCACGTGAACCTCGCGCGCCGTGGCGGGTGCCTCGTGCAGCGCCACCGGCAGCGAGGGCATGCCGTCCGGGTAGCGGTAGAAGCCGCGGCCGCTCTTGCGGCCGAGCCAGCCGCCGTCGACCAGTTCGCGCTGCACCAGCGAGGGCACGTAGCGCTTGTCCTGGAAGTTGGCTTCGTAGACCGAGTTGGTGACCGCGAAGTTGGTGTCGTGGCCGATCAGGTCCATCAGCTCGCACGGGCCCATGCGAAAGCCTGCGGCCTTCATGCAGGCGTCGAGCACCTGCGGCGTGGCAGCTTGTTCCTGCAGCAGCGCCAACGTCTCGGCGTAGAACGGCCGCGCGATGCGGTTGACGATGAAGCCGGGCGTGCTCCGGGCATGCACCGGCGTCTTGCCCCAATGCCCGCTGAGTTCGAAGATGGCGTCAGCCACGGCCGGCTCGGTGTGCAGGCCGCTGACGACCTCCACCAGCTTCATCAGCGGCACGGGGTTGAAGAAGTGCATGCCGACCAGGCGCCCCGCGTGCTGCAGGCCGTTGGCAATGGCCGTGACCGAGATCGACGAGGTGTTGGTCGCCAGCACGCACTGCGGGCTGACGATGGCTTCGAGCTGCCGGAACAGCGCGCGTTTGGTCTCGATGTTCTCGACGATGGCTTCGACGACGAGACCCACATCGGCGGCACCTTCGATCTTTTCCAGCGGCGCGATGCGCTCCAGCGTCGCCTGCGCACTCGCGGCCGCGAACTTGCCCTTGGCAACGAGGCCGTCGAACGTCGCAGCGAGCCTGGCCTTGGCCTGTGTCGCGGCGCCATCACGTGTGTCGAACAGGCGCACCGCATGGCCCGCCTGCGCCGCGACCTGCGCGATGCCCGCGCCCATGATGCCGGCACCGACGACAAGTACGGGACTGCCTTGCAATTCGGTCATGCGTTCGGATTCCATTTCGGCGGCCGCTTGCCGAGAAACGCCGCGAAGCCTTCCTTGGCCTCGTCGCTGCCGCGCACGCGGCTGATGGTCTGCGCCGTGAGTTCGCGCACCTCAGCTGTCACGGGGCCGACCTCGAGTTGCCCGAACAGCTGTTTGATCTCGCGCTGCGCGTTCGGGCCACCGGCGAGCAGCTCTATGACGGTCGCATCCACCGCCGCATCGAGCTCGGCCAGCGGCACGACCTGCTGCACGAGTCCGATCACCAGGGCTTCGGCCGCGCCGATGCGCGTGGTCGTCAACGCCAGGCGTTTGGCCTGGCGCTTGCCGACCGCATTGGTGACATAAGGGCCGATGACGGCGGGCAGGATGCCGAAGCGTGCCTCGCTGACGGAAAAGCTGGCGTTGTCGGCGGCGATCGCCACGTCGCACGCACACGCCAGGCCGACACCGCCGCCGAGCGCGGCACCTTGCACGCGGGCGACGGTGGGTTTGGGGCAGGCCTCGATGCGTGCCAGCATCAAGGCAAAGCGCCTCGCGTCCTGCAGGTTCCACTCCTGCGTGGCTTCGGACGCACGCTGCATCCATTGCAAGTCGGCGCCGGCCGAAAAATGCCTGCCGTCACCGGCCAGCACGATCACGCGCACATCGGCCTCGTCGATCAGCGCGGCGAACGCAAAGTCGAGCTCGGCGATCATCGTCTCGTCGAAGGCGTTGAACACCGTCGGGCGTGACATCGTGACCTGGGCCACGCCATTGGCGCGGCGTGAGATGTTCAGGGTCTGCGGCATCAGGTAAGCGAGCTTGGGGGCATCATCAATGGGTCTCCCGCCGGGCCGCCCCAAGGGGGACCTGCGCCCCCTCGGGGGGCCGCGAGCAAAGCGAGCTTGGGGGCATCAGTAGGTCTCCAGGTGCAGGCGGCCTTCCTTCTTCAGCGCGGCGCCAAGTGTCTCCCAGGGCAGCCCGGCCTGCGTGGCGACGTCGCGCAGCGCCAGCACCACGCCTTCTTCCATGCTCTTCAGGCCGCAGACGTAGAAGTAGGTGCTCTGGATCCTTCAGCAGCCGCGCCAGGTCGGCCGCGCGCTCGCGCATCAGGTCCTGCACGTACTTCTTCGGTTGGCCCGGCGTGCGGCTGAACGCGAAGTTGATGTCGATGAAGTCCTTCGGCAGGTTCTTCAGCGGGCCGAAGTAGGGCAGCTCCTCCTTCGTGCGCGCGCCGAAGAACAGCATCAGCTTGCCGCCCTCGAACTTGCCGCTCTGGCGCAGACGCCGCCGCCATTCGGTCATCGCGCGCATCGGCGCGATGCCGGTGCCGGTGCAGATCATCACGATGTTCGAGCGCGGATGATTCGGCATCAGGAAGCTGGTGCCGAACGGGCCGATCACCTGCACCTTGTCGCCGACCTTGAGGTCGCACATGTAGTTGCTGGCCACGCCGCGCACCGGCTTGCCCTGGTGGTCCGCCAGCACGCGCTTGACCGTCAGCGAGACGTTGTTGTAGCCCGGCCGCTCGCCGTTGCGCGGGCTGGCGATCGAGTACTGGCGCGCATGGTGCGGCTTGCCCTGGGCGTCGGTGCCCGGCGGGATGATGCCGATCGACTGGCCTTCGAGCACCGGGAACGGCATCGCGCCGAAGTCGAGCACGATGTGGTGCGTGTCGTTTTCGGTGCCCGCCTCGGTGACGTGGAAGTTGCCGACCACGGTGGCCGTCGTCGGGCCGGTTTTCGGGCCGTACAGGTTGGTGTAGGCGTGCGCCGCCGACCAGGGCGGCACGGCGGCGCCGTAGGCTGCCGCGTTGAAGGCCTCGTCGCCGCTGGCCGCGGCCTGCAGCGGCGGTGTCGGGGGCGCTTCGATGCCAGCCGCGGCATCTGCGCTGACACCCTCGGCTTCGAGCTGCTCGGCCGTCAACTCGGCGGGCAATTCGTCCCAGGTCAACTGCTCGTCGGTCGAATAGGCGCGCGCCTTGGGCATCATGCGCCAGTTGTCGATCGAGCCGGTCGGGCAGGGCGAGATGCAGTCCATGCAGACATTGCACTTCTCGGCATCGACCACGTAGTTGCGCGAGTCGTGCGTGATCGCCTGCACCGGGCAGGTCGCCTCGCAGGTGTTGCAGCGGATGCAGATCTCGGGGTCGATCAGGTGCTGCTTGATGACTCCGATCATGTGAGCCCCTCGGCTGTCGAGTACGCCCCGCGCAGCGGTCGCGCCCATTTCAGTTGAAGCGGACGTACTCGAAATCCACCGGCTGGCGATTGATGCCCATCACCGGCGGCGCGATCCAGTTGGCGAACTTGCCCGGCTCGACGACGCGGCCCATCAGGCTGGCCACGAAGGCGCGGTCCTCGGCGCTGGGCAGCCACTCGTTCTTCTTCGCGTTCCATTCGGCATCGCTGACCACGCGCCCGTCGGGCGACACCTTGACGCCCGCGAGCGCGCCGATGTTGCGGTGGAAGGCCTTGTGCGGCACCGTCAGCCGGAGCGGGATGCCGGCCTTCTCGATCACCTTGTTCCAGCGCTCGACGCCGGCCACGCGAGTCCTTGATGTAGTCGTCGCGCAGCACTTCGTTGAGCGCGTTGAGCATCGGCACCTCCTTCTCGACCAGCTGGCCGTTCTTCACCTCGAGCACCTTGTAGGTCTGGCCCTTCAGCACGTGGTCGTCGCTGCGCTTGCCTTCTTCGTAGCGGCCCTTCAGGCCCGGTGCTGTAGAAGGTGGCGGCGTTGCTCGACTCGTCGGCGCCGAACAGGTCGATCGTGACGCTGAAGTGGAAGTTCAGGTAGCGCTGGATCGTCGGCAGGTCGATCACGCCGGCGGCGCGCAGCTTCTTCGACGTCGTCGGTCTTCAGCTCGTTCATCGCCTGCGCAGGTGCGCTGGATGACGCGCGAGACGCCGCTCTCGCCGACGAACATGTGGTGCGCTTCTTCGGTCAGCATGAACTTGGTCGTGCGCGCCAGCGGGTCGAAGCTCGCTCTCGGCCAGCGCGCAGAGCTGGAACTTGCCGTCGCGGTCGGTGAAGTAGGTGAACATGAAGAACGCACAGCCAGTCGGGCGTCTTCTCGTTGAAGGCGCCGCAGGATGCGCGGGTTGTCCTCGTCGCCCGATGCGGCGCTCGAGCAGCGCCTCGGCTTCCTCGCGGCCGTCGCGGCCGAAGTAGCTTGTGCAGCAGGTAGACCATCGCCCACAGGTGGCGGCCTTCCTCGACGTTGACCTGGAACAGGTTGCGCAGGTCGTACAGGCTCGGCGCGGTCAGGCCGAGGTGGCGCTGCTGCTCGACCGACGCCGGCTCGGTGTCGCCCTGCGTGACGATGATGCGGCGCAGGTTGGCGCGGTGCTCGCCGGGCACGTCCTGCCAGGCCTCCTCGCCCTTGTGGTCGCCGAAGTGGATCTTGCGGTCGGCGTCGCCCGGATTCAGGAAGATGCCCCAGCGGTAGTCGGGCATCTTCACGTGGCCGAACTGCGCCCAGCCCTGCGGATCGACGCTGACCGCGGTGCGCAGGTAGACGTCGAAGTTGGTCGAGCCGTCCGGGCCCATGTCGTCCCACCAGTTGAGGAAGTTGGGCTGCCACTGCTCGAGCGCGCGCTGCAGCGTGCGGTCTTCGGCCAGGTTGACGTTGTTGGGGATCTTGTCGCTGTAGTTGATGCTGCTCATTGCTTGCTCCTGAGATGTTCGTGGTGACGCGGGGTCAGACGCGGTTCCAGTCGAAGGCGGCCTTGTCGCCCTTGCCGTAGACCTTGAGCGCGCCCTTTTCGCCGACGGCGTTGGGGCGCTGGAAGATCCAGTTCTGCCAGGCGGTCAGGCGGCCGAAGACGCGGGTGTACATGTTCTCCGGGCCGTTGAAGCGCAGGTTGGCCTCCATGCCGGTCAGCGCGTCGGGGCGACATCGCCACGCGCTCTTCGATCGCGATGCGGATTTCGTCGGCCCAGTCGATGTCGTCGGGGTTGGCGGTGACCAGGCCGAGCGCGAAGGCGGCGTCGGCGTCGAGCGCCTGGCCCGTCTTGCGCGCGCACCGCGTCCAGCGGCGGCTTCTTCGTCGTAGAAGCGGCGCTGCAGCCGGCTCTGGCCGGTGACCATCGGGTAGAGGCCGAAGTTGGCCTCGACCAGCGGTGATCTTCGGCGCCTGCGCGGCATCGTCGGGCAGCGCCAGCATGTAGCTGCGGTCGCAGGCCAGCGCGAGTTCGAGGAAGCGTGCCGGCGAAGCACGAGCCCGGCTCGATCAGCGCGAACAGGCTGCGCGACGAGACGTCGAGCCGGCTCAAGGTGCGGCGCAGCAGTGCCGATCGTCTCGCGCACGAACCAGTGGTTCTTGTGCCGTGCAGCACTGTCGTCCATCGCCAGCACGGCGGCGGCATCGCCCTCGGTCTTGATCAGCCAGATGCCGATGTCGAGTTCGTTGGTGCGCATCGACAGGATCGCGTCGTCGAGTTCACGCGCCAGCGCCAGCGGGTACCAGGCGGCGCCGGCGGCCTCGATGGCGGCGATGTCGGCTTCGGCTGCGCGCCGTCGGCGCCTTGACGGTGAAGGTGGCGGTGCGCTTGGCGCGGTCGATCTCGACCGTGACGTTCGGATAGCGCAGTGCATCGGCTTCGATCGTGCGCTCGAGCGGCGTCAGCGTCACGCCCTTGCCGTCGGCCGGGCGGTCGCTCTTCGCGGCCAGTTGCAGCGCGCGCTCCTGCACCTTGGCGGCGAACTGCGCCGGCTTGGCGATCTCGTCGACCAGCCGCCAGTCCTTGGCCTTCTGGCCGCGCACGCCCTCGACGCTGGTGCAGAACAGGTCGGCCAGGTCGTGGCGCACATGGCGCTTGTCGGTGACGCGGGTCAGGCCGCCGGTGCCGGGCAGCACGCCCAGCAGCGGCACCTCGGGCAGGCTGACCGCGCTCGAGCGGTCGTCGACCAGCATGATCTCGTCGCAGGCCAGCGCCAGCTCGTAGCCGCCGCCGGCGCAGGCGCCGTTGACCGCGGCCAGGAACTTCAGGCCGCTGTGCTTGGACGAGTCCTCGAGGCCGTTGCGGGTCTCGTTGGTGAACTTGCAGAAGTTCACCTTCCAGGCGTGGGAGCTGACGCCGAGCATGAAGATGTTGGCGCCCGAGCAGAAGACCTTGTCCTTGGCGCTGGTCAGCACCACGGTGCGCACCTCGGGGTGCTCGAAGCGGATGCGGTTGATCGCATCGTTCAGTTCGATGTCGACGCCGAGGTCGTAGCTGTTGAGCTTGAGCTTGTAGCCGGGGCGCAGGCCGGCGTTCTCGTCGAAGTCGGCGCCCAGCGTGGCGACCGGGCCGTCGAAATTGAGCTTCCAGTGCTTGTACTGGGAAGGATCGGTCTGGTAGTCGACGCGAGGGGATGAATCGCTCACTGAAAGTCTCCTTTGCACAATAGTGCATACATTGACCATCGATGAAATGCATAATAGTGCATACACAGAAACCGGTCAAGCAATGAAATTCATACTTGCATGGGTGTTTACCCTTGGGCGTCGAGCGCTTCGCGGACGAGTTGCCGCAACGCCTCGAATGTCGGCTCCAGCGGCTGCGCGCTGGTGTCGACGCTGAAATCGGCCTTCGAATAGAAGGCCGCGCGGCCGGCGAGGATGCCCTTCAGGTCTTCCATCGCCTCCTTGCTCGCGGCCATCGGGCGCAGGTCGCCCTGCGCGACGACGCGCTGCATGTGGTCCTCGGGCGTGGCCTGCAGCCACACCGTGGTGCAGTGCGACAGCAGCTGGTTGAAGGTGGCCGGGTCGGACACCAGGCCGCCGGGCGTGGCGATCACGCCTCGGGGTAGATCTGGATCGCCTCCTCCAGCGCCCGGCGCTCGTAGCGGCGGTAGGCGTTCTGGCCGTACAGCGCCTGGATCTCGGCCACGCTGCAGCCGGCGAACTTCTCGATCTCGCGGCGACAGCTCGACGAACGGGAAGCCCAGATCGTCGGCCAGCCGCTGGCCGAGCGTGGACTTGCCGGCGCCGCGCAGGCCGATCAGCGCCACGCGCGGGCTGCGCGCAGCGTGGCTGCCGCCGGTGCCGAGCAGCTCGCCGATGGCCACCCGCACGCGGCGCAGCGTGGCTTCGTCCTGGCCGTCGAGCAGCTCGCGGATCAGCAGCCACTCGGGCGAGGCGGTCGTCACGTCGCCGATCAGTTCGGCCAGCGAGCACTGCAGCGCCTGCGCCACCTGCAGCAGCACCAGGATCGACGCGTTGCCGACGCCGTACTCCAGATTGGCCAGGTGGCGCTCCGACACATCGGCCGCCAGCGCCACCGCCTTTCGTGTCATGCCGCGGCGCGAGCGCAAAGCGCGCACCCGCTCACCCAGCGCGACGAGGAAGGGATTCTTGTCCTCCGCCACTGGCGCTGCTGTCCGCCGGCGCCGTCGCTTCTTCAAGGACTTGATTCAGTGATAACCCCGACATATGCAATATAGTGCTTGACATCGCGAACTGCGGCTCGTATCGTTCATGCAAGCACAATAATTCATCTTGACGCCATCCGCAAGGATCGCAAGCAGAAACGGAGACGACCATGACGACGCCGCCGGACCAGTTCCGCAGCCTGATTGCGCATCTCACGGCACAACTCGCAGGGTCGCGCGCTCGATGACGGCCTCGATGCGTGGCTGAACCGCGAGCATGGTCCCGGCAGCAGCACCTTCGAGAACCTGGCCGCGGCCTGCCGCACCGGCGTCGCCGAAGGCTGGCTGTGCCAATCGCGAAGGCGGCGGCATCCGCTACGGCCGCATCTTCAAGCCCAGCGACGAGCTGCACGGCTTCTCGGTCGACGTCGTCGACATGGCGCCGCCGCGCTGGGCCGCCCCGAGCAAGGCGCAGCCCCCTCGGGGGGCCGACGGCGGTACGCCGCCGGCGGGGGGCGAACAGGACTACGTCGCCGGCCCGCACCACAAGCACCCGAACGGCGAGATCGACCTGATCATGCCGATCGACACCGGGGCGACCTTCGACGGCCGGCCCGCCGGCTGGTGCGTCTACGCTGCCGGCAGCGCGCACCGGCCGACCGTCAGCCAGGGCCGGGCGCTGGTGTTGTACCTGCTGCCGCAAGGCGCGATCGAGTTCACGCGCTGAGCCCGCACGAGTCGCACGCGAACACAGGAGACAGGCCCATGAGCAACACCACCGCACCCGAAGTGGCCGCCCCCGCCGGAGCGCTTCAACTTTGCCCAGCACCTGCTGGAGCCAACGCCGAGCGCGCGCAGCAAGGCCGCCTTCATCGACGACCACGGCACGCTGAGCTACGGCGCAGCTCGACGACGCGCGTCCGGCGCATGGCCGCCGGCCTGCGGGCGCTCGGCCTGCGGCGCGAGGAGCGCGTGCTGCTGCTGATGCACGACTGCAACGACTGGCCGGTGAGCTTTCCTCGGCGCGATGTACGCCGGGCTCGTGCCGGTGGCCGTCAACACGCTGCTGACCGCCGACGACTACGCCTACATGCTCGAGCACTCTCGCGCGCAGGCGGCCGTGGTGTCCGGTGCGCTGCTGCCGACGCTGGCGCGGCGATGACCAAGTCGGAGCACGAGGTTCGAGCAAGGTCATCGTGTCGCGCCCGATTGCGCCGCTCGGCGAACCGGCGAGGTCGAGTTCGAGGCCTTCGTCGGGCGCCAAGCGCCGGCCGCGCGCCGGCGGCCACCGGCCCCGACGACCCCGGGTTCTGGCTCTACTCGTCGGGCTCCACCGGCCGGCCCAAGGGCACGGTGCACTCGCACGCCAACCCGTACTGGACGGCCGAGCTGTACGGCAAGCGTCTGCTCGGCCTGCACCGAAAAGCGATGTCTGCTTCTCGGCCGCCAAGCTGTTCTTCGCCTACGGCCTGGGCAATGCGTTGACCTTTCCGATGAGCGTCGGCGCGACGACCCTGCTGATGGCCGAGCGGCCGACGCCCGACGCGACGTTCAAGCGCTGGCTCGGCAGGTCGGCGGCGTCAAGCCGACGATCTTCTTCGGCGCGCCGACCGGCTTTGCCGGCATGCTGGCGTCGCCGAATCTGCCGCGCAGCAGCGACGGTCGCGCTGCGCCTGTGCTCGTCGGCCGGCGAGGCGCTGCCGGCCGAACTCGGCGAGCGTTTCACGGCGCACTTCGGCGTCGACATCGTCGACGGCATCGGCTCGACCGAGATGCTGCACATCTTCCTGTCGAACCGGCCGGGCGACGTGCGCTACGGCACCACCGGCTGGCCGGTGCCCGGCTACGAGATCGAGCTGCGCGGCGAAGACGGCGGGCCGGTGCCCGACGGCGAGCCGGGCGACCTCTACATCCAGGGCCCGAGCGCGGCGCTGATGTACTGGGGCAACCGCGCCAAGACGCGCGAGACCTTCCAGGGCGCGCTGGACCAAGAGCGGCGACAAGTACGTGCGCAACGCCGACGGCACCTACACCTACAGCGGCCGCAGCGACGACATGCTCAAGGTCAGCGGCATCTATGTCTCGCCGTTCGAGGTCGAGGCCACGCTGGTGCAGCACCCGGCGGTGCTCGAAGCCGCGGTGATCGGCGAGGAAGACGGCGACGGCCTGACCAAGACCAAGGCCTTCGTCGTGCTGCAAGCCGGGCGCGCACGGCGACCGAGGACGAGCTGAAGGCCTTCGTCAAGGAACGCCTCGCGCCCTACAAGTACCCGCGCTTCATCGAGTTCGTCGTCCGAGCTGCCGAAGACCGCCACCGGCAAGATCCAGCGCTTCAAGCTGCGCGAGCGGGAGCGCCAGGCGAAATGAGCGCCGAGTTCGTCGAGCATCGACTGGGCCGGGCGCGGTGTGCGCATCGAGTACCAGTGGATCGCGCCGCAGCGTACGCAGGCGCCGCTGATCGTCTTCCTGCACGAAGGGCCTCGGCTCGCTGGCGATGTGGAAGGACTTTCCGCAACGCCTGTGCGACGCGGCGCCGGTGCCGCGGCCTCGTCTACTCGCGTCCCGGCTACGGCCGCTCGACGCCGCGCGCCGCCGACGAAGGCTGGGACCTGGACTTCATGCACCGCCAGGCGCACGAGGTGCTGCCGGCGCTGCTCGATGCCCTGCACTTCGACGTCACGGCTGCCGACGCCCTGGCTGTTCGGCCACAGCGACGGCGGCTCGATCGCGCTGCTGTACGCGGCGCGATTTACCGACCGGCTCGCCGGCGCCATCGTGCTGGCGCCGCACATCATGGTCGAGGACCTGTCGGTCGAGCAGCATCGCAAGGGCGCGCACCGCCTACCAGCGAAACCGATCTGCGCCAGCGCCTGGCCAAGTACCACGACGACCCCGACTCCGCGTTCTGGGGCTGGAACGACATCTGGCTGCACCCGCCGTTCAAGCAGTGGTCGATCGAAGACGAAATCGAGTCGATCCGCTGCCCGCTGCTGGCGGTGCAGGGCCTGGACGACGAATACGGCACGCTCGAACAGATCCGCGGCATCCGCGCACGCGTGCCGCACAGCCGTGTTGCTCGAACTGCCCGACTGCGGGCACAGTCCGCACCGCGACCAGCCCGAGCGCGTGATCGAGGCGGCAAGTGTCTTCATTCAATCAAGGACAGGGTGGCGACAGCCACCCTGTTGAGCCAGCGAAGCCCCCAAGTCATGGACCTTGCAACCTTCCTGATCCAGTGCCTGAACGCACTGCAGTACGGGCTGCTGCTGTTTCTCGTCGCCTCCGGGCTGACGCTGATCTTCGGCATCATGGGCGTCATCAACCTGGCGCATGGCAGCTTCTACATGATCGGCGCCTACATGGCCTACGCGCTGGCGCCGATCGTCGGCAGTACGTTTGGCGGCGGCTTCTTCTCTGTACTGGCGGTCGGCCTGGTGCTGTCGGTGATCCTGGGCTACGTGCTCGAGTGGGTGTTCTACAGCTACCTGTACGAGCGCGAACACCTGCAGCAGGTGCTGATGACCTATGGCCTGATCCTGGTGTTCGAGGAACTGCGCAGCCTGCTCGTCGGTGACGATGTGCACGGCGTGCCGATCCCGCCGCTGCTCAACGCCAGCATCGCCCTGAGCGACGTTCAGCAGTACCCGGTCTATCGCCTGTTCATCAGCGGCGTGTGCATTGCCCTTGCCGTGGGCATGTACCTGGTCTTCACGCGCACGCGCCTGGGCATGATGATCCGCGCCGGCAGCACCAACCGCGAGATGGTGCAGTCGCTCGGCATCGACATCAAGTTCCTCTACCGTGTGGTCTTCGCCGCCGGCGTGGCCATTGCGGTGCTCGCCGGCATGGTGGCCGCGCCGGTGTCGTCGGTCTATCCCGGCATGGGCAACTCGGTGCTGATCATCTGCTTCGTGGTGGTGGTGATCGGCGGCATCGGCTCGATCCGCGGCGCCCTGCTGGCTGCGCTGCTGATCGGCATCGTCGATACCTTCGGCAAGGTGCTGTTGCCGCAGGCTGCGGGCGTGCTCGTCTACGTGCTGATGGCGCTGATCCTGCTCTGGAAGCCCGACGGTCTCTTCAAAGCAGGCTGAATATGACCACCCCCGGAGCGGCTTCGCCGCACCCCCTCAAGAGGGCAACGCCAGCGGCCCGGCAAAGCCGGATCCGCGGCGTTCGCTTGGAAGTACGAGCATGACTGCAGACAGAAGCAAACTCTTGTTCGTCGGCCTGTGCTTCGGCGCACTCGCCCTGTACCCGCTCGTCGGCGGCAAGTACGGCCTCGACCTGGTGACGAAGATCATGATCTTCGCGATCTTCGCCTTGAGCCTCGAGTTGCTGGTCGGCGGCACGGGCCTGGTGTGTTTCGGCCAGGCCGCGTTCTTCGGCATCGGCGCCTATGCCGTGGTCGAACTTTCGCCGGTCAGCGAAGCCGCCTCGTTGTGGTGGCTGCTGCCCGCCTGCGTGTTGCTGGCGGCGCTGTACGCGCTGGTGGTCGGCGCGCTGTCGTTGCGCACCAAGGGCGTGTACTTCATCATGGTCACGCTGGCGTTCGCGCAGATGGCGTATTACGTCGTGCACGACACGCCGCTCGGCGGCGGCACCGATGGCATCTACCTCAACGTCAAGCCGGGCATCGACGGTGTGCTCGACCTCGACAACCCGCTCGTCTTCTACGGCTTCACGCTGGCCATGCTGGTGTTGTCATTCGGCTTTCTGGCGCTTGTGCTGCGCTCGCGCTTCGGCCGCGCGCTGGCGGGTATCCGCGTCAACGAGCAGCGCATGCGCGCCACCGGCTTCTCGACCTACCCGTACAAGCTCGCCGCGTTCACGCTGTCGGGCGCGATCGCCGGCCTGGCCGGCTTCCTGTTCGCGGTCAAGGACGGCTTCGTCAACCCCGAGCTGCTGGGCTGGCACGAGTCGGGAGCGGTGCTGATCATGATCATCCTCGGCGGCATCGGCCACCTGCGCGGTGCGCTGATCGGTGCCTTCGCCTTCGTGTTGCTGCAGGAGCTGTTCAAGTCCGAGGCCGTGTTCGGCGACTTCGCCCGGCATTGGCACCTCGGCCTCGGGCTGACGATCATCATCAGCGTGGCGCTGTTGCCGCGCGGCCTGGTCGGCTTGCCGGGGCAGTGGCGCGACCGCCTCGTCGGCCGCCGATCCTCACACGAGGGGCGCCGCGCCGAAGCGGCGGGAGGCGACGGCGATGAGTGAGATTCTTCTCAAGGGGCGCGACATCACCCGACGCTGGGGCGGTTTGGTGGCCGTCGACAAGGTCTCGCTCGACTTGCAGCGCGGCCAGGTGCACGCCGTGATCGGCACCAACGGCGCCGGCAAGAGCACGCTGATCAACATCTTGTCGGGCGAGATCCCGCCGAGCGAGGGCACGGTCGAACTGATGGGCCAGGACGTCACGCCCTGGTCGCAGCCCAGGCGTGCTCGCTCGGGCCTGGGCCGCAGCTACCAGCGCAACACGATCTACCCGAGCTTCACCGTGTTCGAGAACTGCCGCCTGGCCGCGCAGGCCGGTGTGCAGAAGCCCTGGCTGTGGTGGCAGGACGCGCGGGGCTGCGAGGCCAGCACGTCTGCGGCGCGCGCGGCGGCGGGCCGCGCCGGCCTCGACGATTTCCTCGACCGCGAGGCTGGCCTGCTGTCGCACGGCCAGAAGCGTCAGCTCGAGATCGCCATGTGCCTGGCGACGAATCCCGCGGTGCTGCTGCTCGACGAGCCGCTCGCCGGCATGGGCGCCGAAGAAACCGAGCGCATGCTCGCCCTGCTCGGCGAGCTGCGCGCGGGCCATGCGATCCTGCTCGTCGAGCACGACATGGACGCGGTCTTTCGCGTCGCCGATCGCATCACCGTGATGGTCAACGGCAGCGTCATCGCCTCCGACGTGCCGGATGGCATTCGCAACAACGCGGACGTGCAGGCCGCCTACCTGGGAGGCCACTGATGGCGAACGTGGACCCCCAAGGGGCGGCCCGGCGCTCAGCAGGTGACCCGATCCTCGAAGCCCGCGACATCCATGCCTGGTACGGCTCGAGCCATGTGCTGCACGGCATCGACCTGACCATCGGCCGCGGCGAAACCGTCGGCCTGCTGGGTCGCAACGGCATGGGCAAGAGCACGCTGATCCGCACGCTGCTCGGCCACGTCACGCAGCGCGACGGGCAGATCCACTTCTTCGGCCAGGATCTGTCCAGAGGCAAGCCGCATGAAGTGGCGCGGCGCGGCGTGGCCTACGTGCCCGAGGGCCGCGGCGTGTTTCCCAACTTGTCGGTGCGCGAGAACCTGGTGATGTCGGCCAAGCCGCCGCGAGACAGCAAGACCGGCTGGAGCTACGAGCGCGTGATGGCCACCTTCCCGCGTCTGGCCGAGCGCATCAACAACCTCGGCAACCAGCTCTCGGGCGGCGAGCAGCAGATGCTGTCGATCGGCCGCGCGCTGATGACGCAACCCGAACTGATCATCCTCGACGAAGCCACCGAAGGCCTGGCGCCGCTGATCGTCGCCGACATCTGGCGCGTCATCGCCGAGATCCGCGGCAGCGGCATCGCCACGCTGATCGTCGACCGCGACTACCGCAAGGTGTTGGCGCAGTCCGATCACGCGCTCGTGCTGCAAAAGGGCGAGATCGTGCTCGCCGGCGACTCGGCCGAGTTGCGGGCCAGCGAGCAGTTAGCATCGTTCCTCGGTGTCTGACGCTCGAGGAGATTGAACCTTGCTTGCCTATCAGGTCGAGGCCTTCGGCCAACCGCTGGCACGCGCGCTGCGCGACACGCCCGTGCCGCAAGGCGGCGAAGTGCTGCTGCGCGTCAGCCATTGCGGCGTCTGCCACAGCGACGTGCACCTGCACGACGGCTACTTCTCGCTCGGCGAGGGCCGCAAGCTCGACCTGTCGCGCGGCATCTCGCTGCCGCACACGCTGGGTCACGAGATCGCGGGCCGCGTTGTCGCACTCGGCCCCGACGTGAATCCGGACAGCGGTGTGGCTGTGGGTGATACGCGCGTGGCCTATCCGTGGATCGGCTGCGGACAATGCAGCGTCTGCGCGTCGGGCCACGAAGAACTCTGCGCCGCGCCGCGCGTGCTCGGCCTCAACCGCGCCGGCGGTTTTGCAGATCATGTGCTGGTGCCCGATGCACGCTACCTGGTGGACCCCGGCACGGTGCCGCCGGCGCAGGCCTGCACCTACGCCTGCGCCGGCATCACGGCCTATGCCGCGCTGAAGAAGGCCGCGGCCGGTGGTGAGCTCGCCGCCGGCGACACCTTGCTCATCATCGGCGCCGGTGGCGTCGGCCTGTCGGGCGTGCGCCTGGCGCGCAAGCTGCACGCGGATGCGACCATCGTCGTCGCCGAAGTCGATGCGTCGAAGGCCGAACTCGCCCGCGCCGCCGGCGCCAACGAGTTCATCGACCCCACGGCCGTTGATGCGGGCAAAGCGCTCGTCAAAGCCACACGCGGCGGCGTCACCGCGGCCATCGACTTCGTCGGCGCGGGATCGAGCTTCGCCTTCGGCCTGGGCGCTCTGCGCAAGGGCGGGCGGCTGGTCTGCGTCGGCCTGTTCGGCGGCTCGGCGCCGATCGTGCCGGTGATGGTGGCGATGAAGGCGGTGAGCGTGCTCGGCTCCTACGTCGGCACGCTGCAAGACCTGCGCGAGCTGCTGGCCCTCGCCCAGGACGGCGCGCTGCCGGCGCTCGCCGTCAGCGAACGGCCGCTCGCGCAGGCGGCCGAGGCGCTCGACGATTTGCGCCAGGGCCGCGTGCGCGGGCGCGTCGTGCTCATGCCCTGAGTGGACGTCGCCGCATGCGCCTGGTGGTGATCTTCGAAGTCGAGCCAGCCGACGTGCTGATGTGATGACCACCGCGCTTGCACTGCTGCTGTGCCTGGGCGCCGGCACCGTGGGCGGCGTGTTCTTCGCTTTCTCCACCTTCGTCATGCGAGCGCTGTCTCAATTGCCCGCGGCGCAGGGCGTGGCCGCGATGCAGCGCATCAACGTCGTCGTGATCAACCCCGCATTCCTCGGCGTCTTCGTCGGCAGCGCCGTGCTCTCGCTGGCGTGCACTGCGTTCGCGTGGTGGGCCTGGGGTGCGGCGCACGCGCCATGGCTGCTGGCCGCGGGGCTGGCGTACCTCGTCGGCTGCTTCGGCGTGACGATGGCCTTCAACGTGCCGCGCAACGAACGGCTGGCGCGCCTGGACGCCGCGTCCGCCGACGCACAGCACTACTGGCCCGTGTACGTGCGCGAATGGACGCGCTGGAACCATGTGCGCACCGCGGCCTCGCTGGCCGGCGCGGGCTGCGCCGCGGCCGCGCTCGTCGTCGTGGCGTGAACGAGGTGCACGCCAGTCCACTGAAGCAGATGAAATACACCCCCGCTCGTCTGCGCCTCGACGCGCCATGCGTCGTTGCAAATGCTCGCGATACCAGTGGGTATCGCTGTGCTTTGCGCCTAGCCTGTCGCGCCGCTGCGCAGCCGCTCGGGTGCGATTTATCTGGTTCAGTGGACTAGGATCGCCCTCGCATGAGCGACGCAGCCACCCCCTCTTCTTTGCCCGCGCCAAACGCAGGTGCCCTCGCCGGCCTCAAAGTCATCGACCTCTCGCGCGTGCTCGGCGGCCCCTACTGCACGCAGATCCTGGCCGACCACGGCGCCGACGTGCTCAAGATCGAGCCGCCGCAGGGCGACGAGACGCGCGGCTGGGGGCCGCCGTTCGACGAGCATGGCACGGCGTCGTACTTCCTCGGCCTGAACCGCAACAAGCGCGGCATGACGATGGACCTGTCGCAGCCGGCGCAACGCGAGGCGCTGCTGGCGCTGCTGCAAGACGCCGACGTGCTGGTGGAAAACTTCAAGACCGGCACGATGGAAAAGTGGGGCCTCGGCTTCGACACGCTCTCCGTACGCTTCCCGCGCCTGATCCACTGCCGCGTCTCCGGCTTCGGCGCCGACGGCCCCAAGGGCGGCCTGCCCGGCTACGACGCCGCCGTGCAGGCCATGGTCGGCATGATGAGCATCAACGGCGAGGCGGGCGGCGAGGGCGTGCGCATGGGCGTGCCGGCGGTGGACATCGCCACCGGGCTCAACGCCGCGCTCGGCATCCTGATGGCGCTGCACGAGCGCAGCAAGAGCGGCCAGGGCCAGTTCGTCGAAGCGGCGCTCTACGACTGCGGCCTGTCGTTCCTGCACCCGCACACCGCCAACCATCTGCTCGACCCCCAACGCGTGCCCGGCCGCAGCGGCAACGCGCACCCCAACATCTGCCCTTACGACACCTTCGCCACGCGCACGTTGCCGATCTTCCTGGCCGTGGGCAACGACGGCCAGTTCGCCAAGCTGGCCGAGCAGATCGGCGCGCCGGAGCTGGCGAGCGATGCGCGCTTTGCAAACAACGCGCTGCGCTCGGCCAATCGCGTCGAGTTGAAGCGCCTGCTCGAAGCGCGGCTGACCACCTTCGATGGCGAGCCGCTCGCCGACCGCCTGATCCGCGCCGGCGTGCCGTGCGCGCCGACGCGTGACATTCCTGCCGCGCTGGCCGACCCGCACACGGCGCATCGCGGCATGGTGGTGCAGATCGGCGAGAGTACCGAGGGCGTGGCGTCGCCGATCAAGCTGAGCCGCACGCCGGCGACGTACCGGCGGCCGCCACCGTTGCGCGACACGCCGTAGCGGCCGGCGCTGGCCGGGTGCACAAGACGAGTTGGCGTTGCCCTGAAACGGGCGCCACCCGTCGTGCCTCGCCTCGATGCGGGACCGTTGGGCGCTGGCTCCGGCGCTCGACGACGCGCGCGCCGGCCGCGTGGTGCGCGTGGCGCCTGACGCCGCCGGTCCGGCGTTACTTCCGCTTGCAAAGCGCAGGCGGAACCCCCACGGCATACCTCCCTCGCACAAGGCTTGTCTTGCGTTCAGGAGAGCACCCATGTTGTCTGTTACCAACGCCGCCTGTGAGTACCTGAAGACCGCACTCGAACAATCGCACGCGCCCGACGGCGCCGCCGTACGCATCGTGTCCAAGGGCAATGCACTGACGACCACGATCGACACCATGCATGAGGGCGATTCGATCGTGGAGCGCGACGGGCGCTTGCTGCTGCTGCTCGACTCGGGCCTTTCCAACAGCCTGTCGGACCGCACGCTCGACGTCGAGCCCGAGGAGCGCACGCTGCTGCTGACCTGAGGCCGCCGCCTGCCGCCGGGCGCTCGCTGCGCCGGTTGCCAGGCGGGTGCCGAAGCGTTCATCACGTCGCCGGCCGCCGTGCCGTGCGGCCGTGTGCAGTCGTGCCCGCACCGTGCCTGCATGCCTGCAGGCCGCGGCACGGGAGCGCTTCGACCTGTCCAGCGATCCGCGCTTTGTCACCGCCAAGCACTGCAACCCGCACCGCGAGACGCTGAAGCGGCGCTCGGTTGAACGACGGCTTCGGCCCATGATCCCGCCCCGCCGCGCGATGATCGGGGCATGAACCCTGATCCGGATGCGTCTCGACCTGCCACCGATGGACCGACCGCGTCGGCCGCCTCGAACGACGAAGGCACGTGGGCTCGCCCTGCGCCACCCGGTCTTTCGGATCGTCTGGCTGACCAGCGGCGCCTACTTCATCGCCAACGCGATGCACCTGACCGTCGTGGCCTGGCTGACGGTGGAGCGCACCGCATCGTCCTTTCTCGCCGCGCTGGTGCAGACGGCCGTGTTCCTGCCGATGTTCGTGCTCTCGCTGCCGGCGGGCGTGCTGGCCGACACCACCGACCGTCGGCGCTTGATGCTGGCCGCGTTGTCCGTCCAGGCGCTGGCCGTGGCGGTGCTGGTTGGCATGCTGCTCCTCGGCTGGGCCGGTTCGACGAGCATGCTGCTGCTGACGTTCGTTGCCGGCTGCTGCACCGCGCTGCATCACGCCCGCATGGAACTCGATGGTCGGCGAAATCCTGCCGCGTGAGCGCCTGCCTCAAGCCATCGTGACCATGAGCACCGCCTACAACGCCGCGCGGGCGCTCGGGCCGATGCTGGCCGGGTTGATGTACGCCGCGCTGCACGGCTGGGTGTTGGTCCGCCACCAGGACGCGGCGGCTGCGCTCGATGTGCAGGGTTCGCCCGAGCTGGCGCTCGATCTGGCGATCGAGGGCGAACGGCAGGCCGGCGCGCTGGCGGGCAGCGCCGTGCTCGTGCTGTCCTTGGCTGGGGTGGTGGCGCTGGCATGGGCGATCCGCCGCTGGCCGCCCAAGCCGCACCCGGCCCGGCGCCTGCCCGCCGAGCGGCTGTGGAGCGGCACCCTGGCCGGGATGCGCTACGCCTGGCACTCGCACACCGTGCTGTCGCAACTGGTGCGCACGGCGGCCTACGGCGCCACCGGCTCGGCGCTGTGGGCGCTGCTGCCGGCCATCGGCGCGCAGCGGCTGGGCAGCGGCGCCTCGGGCTACGGCCTGATGATGGGTTGCCTCGGCGGTGGCGCCGTCGCCATGAGCTTCGTCATCGGGCGCCTGCGCAGCGGCCTCGGGCTGGAGCGGCTGATCGTGGCCGGCGTGCTGATGTTCGCGCTCGCCATGGTGGTGTCGGCGCTGTCGCCGGTGGCGTGGCCGGTGTACTGGGCGTTGGCGGCATCGGGCGCGGCCTGGATGGCGGTGATGTCCACCTTCAACACCGCCACCCAGACCAGCGCCCCGCCGTGGGTGCGCTCGCGTGCGTCGGCGCTGCACGTGCTGTCGGCGCTCGGCTCCTTCGCGTTGGGCTCGGCCGTCTGGGGCGCGCTGGCCAGCCTCACCAGCCTGCCCGCGGCGCTGCTGATCGCAGCGGTGACGATGCTGGCAGGCCTGCCGCTGGCCAGGCGGTTCCCGCTGCGGATGGGCGCGGCGCTCGAAGTCACGCCGGCACCGCTGGAACACCTGCTCATCGCCGACGAGCCCGACCCCGAGGCCGGCCCGGTGGCGGTGGAGCTGATCTACCGCGTGCGGCCCGACGCGATCGACGCCTTCGTCAGCCAAGCCGGGCGCCTGAAGGCGCCACGGCAACGCGATGGCGCCTTGTTCTGGCGGCTGTACCGCGACCTCGAGGACCGGCAACGCTTCGTGGAGCGCTTCATCGTGCAGAGCTGGGCCGACTACCTGCACCAGCGCAGCCGGCAAACGCTGGCCGACCGCGAGCTGGAAGCGGACCTGCGCGCGCACCTGAGCGAAGGCAGCGTGATCGAGACGCGGCACTACCTGGCGGAGCGGTGAGGGCGTTCGTCACCGGCCCAGGGCGCTGCGCACCGCGACGAACTGAAGTGGCCTCTCGACGCGAAGCTGGCGCGGTTCAAACAGTCAATCGCTGGTGGCTTGCCTGGCTCATCTGAGCGACTGGACGTACCGCATTGGAGACGGTCGACTCAGCGCGACGAATGTTCGCGATGTGCGCGTAGCGATCGTTCAGCGTGAGGGATGTGCGTCGCTGGACGGCCACTTCCTGCTCTTCGCACTCGTCGCGGACAGCTGCCGTTCGGCGCCAGGCTTAACCCGCTACAGTGCTGGCGCTCACCGCCGGACATCCTTGTATGGCACGACTTCGTACCCATCCAGGCTGTACCCGCTCGTTCCCGCCGGTGAGTCTCGCCGCACGGTCGTGAGCGTT
Source organism: uncultured beta proteobacterium (assembly GCA_963706685.1). Taxonomy (GTDB): domain Bacteria; phylum Pseudomonadota; class Gammaproteobacteria; order Burkholderiales; family Burkholderiaceae_C; genus CADEEN01. The sequence continues at coordinate 416,394 of CAVPMY010000003.1, read as the reverse complement.
CCGCTGGCCCACACCGCTTCCATGGTGCGAAGGGGTTGCGGTGTCGACAGGACGACGTGCACGATCTGGTTCGCCGGCGGCGGCGGACTGTGGATGCAGGCGCCGAAATACGGCACGAGCAGGAACTCCCTGACCTCCCCGCGAGACTGCTCGAGCGGCACCACATAGCCCGGCAGCCGGATGTTCGCGCCGTTCAGCTCGCCGCGCGTCGGCGCGTTGTCCCACAACTCGCGCATCTCGCGCATCATCGCCAGCTCGGTGGCGTCGCCCTCGCGGACGCTGTCCAGGTTGCGCTCGCGGAAACTGCTTCAGCGGGTCCCAGTCCTTGGGCACCAGTTCCTCCCAGGTGGCGGTGCGGAAGCTGGCCGGGCTGTCCGCGGCACGGGCGGTCGAGAGCCAGAATCCCGGCAGCGCGCCGCACGACGGCAGCAAGGCAAGTCCCAGCAAGTGATCGGCGGCGAGAGAGCATCACGAACCTTTCGGAGACAGGCCGTCGGCCAGCGACATGCGGTAGGCCCGCCAGCCCGGCAGCAGGCTGGCCAGCGTACCCGAAGTCAGCACGGCGGCCAGCAGCGACCATTCGGCGGGCGTGGGCCAGCCCAGACTCAGGCGCACGCCGAAACGCACCTGGGCCAGCGGCCCCAGCACGGCGATGGCGATGCTGCAGGCGACGGCGCCCAGCGCCGCGCCCAGCGCCGTCACGAGGGCCCCTTCGATGATCAGCAGCGCGAAGACCGGCCCGGGGCCGGCGCCGATCGAGCGCAGCACCGCCAGTTCGCGCCGGCGCTGCTCGAGCCCGGTGACGATGACGGCCACCAGCCCGGCCAGGCTGACCACCGCGACCAGCGCGCTCATCGCCAGCAGGGCCCGCTCGCCGGCGCCGATGGCGTCCCACAGTTCGTCCAGCGCCACGCCGGGCAGCACGGCCAGCAGCGGCTCGCCTTCGTACTCGGCCACCCGGCGCTGCACCGCGAACACCGCCGCCCGGGACTTCAGCCCGACCAGCGCGGCCGTCACGGTCTTCGGGCGTGAGGTCGTGCTCGCCGACCTTGTCGGCCGGCACCGCCATGCCCGGCAGCGGCACGCCCATCACCCAGTCGAGGTGGATCGCCTCCATGCCGGCCAGGCCGATGTGCACCGAGCGGTCCACCGGTGTGCCGGTGCGGCGCGAGGATGCCCACCACGGTGAACGGCTTGTCGGCGTGGTCGTTGCCGGCGATCTCGCCGCTGCCATGGCTGAGCACCACGCGCTGGCCGAGCCGGTAGCCGAGCCGCTCGGCCACCTCGGCGCCGAGCACGGCATCGAAGACGCGCGTTGAACGGGCGGCCCTCGGCCAGCACCAGCGCCTGCCGGTCGCCGTAGCGGAAGTGCTCGAAGTACGCGGGCGTCGTCGCCACCACCGGAAAGCCGCGGTGCGAGTCGCCCAGCGAGATCGGCACCACCCAGGCCACGGCGCGGGTCGCGCTCCAGCGCCTGCACGCTGCTCCAGCGGATGTTGTTGGTGGCGCTGCCGATGCGGAACACCGAGTACAGCATCAGCTGGACGGCGCCGGTGCGCGCGCCGACGATCAGGTCGGTGCCGGACACCGACTGCGAGAAGTTCTCGCGCACGTCGTGGCGCACGCGCTCGACGGCCAGCAGCAGGAAGGTGGCCAGGGCCACCGACAGCACCACGAACGACAGGCCGAAGCGCCGGTGCCACGCACTGTGCCAGGCCACCGACAGCAGTGCCCTCACGCGACAGGCTCCATCGGTCGCGCGGCGCGATTGATCGCCGGCAGGTCGATCACGCCGCTCGAAGTGCACGGCCAGCCTGGCGTCGTGGCTGACGAACAGCAGCGCGCTGCCGGCGTCGCTCGCACACCCGCACCAGCAGGGCCATGAAGGCGTCGCGCCGGGCTTCGTCCAATGCCGAGGTGGGCTCGTCGGCGATCACGAGTTCCGGGCGACCGATCAGCGCGCGCGCCGCGGCCACACGCTGCTGCTGCCCGACCGAGAGCTCGTTCGCGGCTCTGCGCCAGAGCGACGACTCGAGCTGCAGCGCCGTCGAGCAAGGCCTGCGCCTCGCTGCGCGTGCGGTCCCTGGTGCTGCCCGCGCGCTCGGCCCGCGTCGGCGAGAAGCGGCAGGGCAGCAAGCACGTTGTCCAGCACGCTGAGGTAGGGCAGCAGGTTGAACTGCTGGAAGATGTAGCCGATGTGGTCGGCGCGCAGGCGGTCGCGTCGGCCGGCCGAGAGCTCACGCCAGTCCTGGCCGAGCAGGCAGACCTGGCCCGCCTGCGGCACCAGAACGCCGGCGGCCAGCGACAGCAAGCGTGCTCTTGCCGCAGCCGCTGTCGCCGCGCAGCAGCACGCGTTCGCCGCGCTGCAGGTGCAGGCGCTCGATGTCCAGCGTGTCGGCGTCGGCGCGCGGCCAGCGAAACCGCACGTCGTCGAGCGTCAAGGCGGAGGGTGAGGACGGGCGGCGTTGCTCACCGCACCAGTTGGACCTTGCGCGCCGGCCGCTTGAGCGTCGCCTTGGCCTGACCCTTCGGACCGACCACCTGCACGTCGATGCGCTGGATGCGCTTGTAGGCATCGAACAAGCCGACCTCCAGCGTGCGCAGTTCGCCGGGCTGTCGCACAAGTGAATTCGTAGCTGGCATCGAGGTCGGCATGTTCGTCCTTCGACGCCGGCTTGGCGCCGGGTTCGAGCACCGGTGCCTGCACCTCGGCCTTGCCCAGGGTGCACTGCGCCGCGGCGTCCGGGACGAACAGCGGCGTGCCCTTGTCGGGACTGCGCAGCCGGGTCAGCACATCGGCCGCCGCCTTGCGTTCGGCGTCGGTGCGCGGTGCCCGCTCGAAGCCGAGCAGGTTGTCCAGCGGCGCTTCCATCGTCGATCGTGAGCTGTTGCCGTCGATGGCCACGTCGAGCTTGAGGGCGCCGTGTTCATGGGCCTTGCCGGCGGCCCATGCCGTGCCGGCGCTGAGGGCGACGGCCAGGGCGATCATCGATCGGGTCAGGGTGGGGCGTTGCACGGGGTCTCCTTCGGCAGGGGTGGTGAAGAGGGTGTCAGGCCTGCAGGGCGGCTGCCAGGCTGCGCGCGTTGTGTTCGAACAGCTGCAGGTAGGTGGCGGCGGGCCCGCCGGGCTTGGACAGCGCATCGGAGTACAGCGTTCCACCGACGCGCACGCCGCCCTCGCGGGCGATGCGCTCGACCAGGCGCGGGTCGCTGATGTTCTCGACGAAGACCGCCCGCACGCCGTCCTTCCTGATCTGGCGGATCAGCCGCGCCACCGCGGCTGCAGAGGGCTCGCTGTGCGTGTTCCAGCCCTGCGGCGCCAGGAAGTCCACGCCGTAGGCGGCGCCGAAGTAGCCGAACGCGTCGTGCGAGGTGATCACGCGGCGCTGGGCGCGAGGCACGGCGCCCAGCCAGTCGCGCACCCGGGCGTCGAGTTGCTCGATGCGCGTCAGGTAGTCGGCGCTGCGCCTGGCGATCTCGTCGCGCCGGTCGGGCCAGCGCTGGGCGCAGGCGGCACTGATGTTGGCGGCGTAGCGCCGCGCCAGGGCCAGGTCCTGCCAGGCGTGGGGATCGGCGCCATGGTGACCGCCGCTGCGAGGCTGGATGCCTTGGCTGGCCACGGCGACCGGGCCGCGGTAGCCCGAGACCTTGACCATGCGCTCGATCCAGCCCTCGAACGCCAGCCCGTTGATCAGCACCAGATCGGCCTGGGCCAGGCGCTTGCCATCGGCCGGGCTGGGCTCGTAGACATGCGCATCGGCGTCCGGTCCGACCAGGGCCGTCACCTGCACCCCTGCGGGCGCGAGTTCCTGCGCCATGTCGGCCAGGATCGAGAAGCTGGCGACGATCCGCGGCGCGCGGGCTTGCGCCCGGCACGGTCAGCGGGTGCAACGCGGCCAGAGCGGCGCTGCCAAGGCAAACGGTTCGGCGACGGATCGGTTTCATGGTGTTCAGCGGGCGAGGTGGGACGTGGCGCGCAGGCGCCGCGTGACGATGCCGTCGCGCGCGCCGAACAGCACCGACGCGATGTAGGCAGCGCCGCAGACCAGCACGATGCAGGGGCCCGACGGCAACTCGGCGTGGTAGCTCAGCAGCAGCCCGGTCGCACCGGACGCAGCGCCGATGGCCACCGACAAGGCCGCCATCGCCGGCAGGCCGGCGACCCAGAAGCGCGCAGCTGCGGCCGGCAGCATCATCAGGCCCACGGCCATCAGCGTGCCCAGGGCCTGGAAGGCGCTGACCAGGTTGGCCACCAGCAGCACCAGCAGCAGCATGTGCGCGTGCGCACCCGGGCCGCCCACGCTGCGCAGGAAGCCGGGGTCGAAGCTCTCCAGCACCAGCGGCCGGTACATCAGCGCCAACGCCCACAGCGTGAGGCTGGCGACCACCGCGATCTGCAGCAGCGCCGCGTCGTCCACCGCCAGCACGCTGCCGAACAGCATGTGCATCAGATCGACCTGGGTGCCGCGCAAGGACACCAGCAGCACGCCGAGCGCCAGCGCGATCAGGTAGAAGGCCGCGAAGCTGGCGTCTTCGCGCTGCGGCGTGGCGCGGGTGACGAAGCCGGCGGCCAGGGCCACCGCCAGTGCAGCGACGAATCCGCCCAGGCTCATGGCCGGCAGCGACAGGCCTGCGAGCAGGAACCCCACCGCCGCCCCGGGCAGCACGGCATGCGCCATCGCGTCGCCCACCAGGCTCATGCGGCGCAGCACCAGCACGCAGCCGATGGGAGCGCAGCCCAGCGACAGCGCCAGCGTGGCCACCAGCGCCCGGCGCATGAAGGCGAACTCGATGAAGGGCTCCAGCAAGGACGCCGCGAGCAGGCTCATGCCGACACCTCGCAGCGCGGCGCCGCCTCGTCCCAGGCCTCGGCCATCTGGCGTGCCTTGAAGAGGTGCTCGGCCTTGAGCACCTCGGCCGTCGGCCCCCAGGCCACGCGCTCGCGCGCCAGCAGCAGCACCTGCTCGAAGTGCTCGCGCACCTGCTCCAGGTCGTGCAGCACGGCGATCACGGTGCGCGCCTCGCGCTTCCAGCGCTGCAGCAGCGCCAACAGGTCGGCGGTGGTGCGGGCGTCGATGGCGTTGAAGGGCTCGTCGAGCAGGATCAGCCCGGCGTCCTGCACCAGCACGCGCGCGAACAGCACGCGCTGCGCCTGGCCGGCCGAGAGTTCGCCCAGCCAGCGCTGCCCGAAGCCGCTCAGGCCCACCGCGGCCAGCGCTTCGTCGATGCGGCTCCGGTCTTCGGAACGCAGGCCGCCGAAGCTGCCGATGCGCGACCACAGGCCCATGGCGACAACCTCGTGCACGCGCACCGGAAAGCTCCGATCCAGCAGCGAGGCCTGCGGCAGGTAGGCCACGCGCAGCGACGAGTCGTGCTCGATGCGGCCTTCGAAATCGCGAATCGTGCCACCGAGCGCGCCCAGCAAGCGTGCTCTTGCCCGCACCGTTGGGACCGACCACGGCCGTCAGCGTGCCGGCGCCGAACGAGCCGCTGAGGTGATGAACCGCAGGATGTCCGCGGTAGGACACCGTCAGGTCACGCAGGGCGATCGCGGGCACGCCGTCGATCCGGGCCGGGCGTGGCGTCATGCAAGCGCCCATGCCACAGTCAGCCACATCGCGGCGACGACCACGCTGGCCCAGAGCAGGCGCACAGCGGCGCCTGCCGTCAGCATGTCGGACGCTCGAAAAAAACCGGCCGCGCCGTCAGTCGCGATGGCGGGGCATGCGGCCGCGTGTCGGCTTGGGCGTCGACCGCGGGCGCCGGCCCGCTCGCGCCGGCGGCTGCACGCAGTCCTTGCAGCGGCCATACAGCGTGAGGTCGTGATCCTCCACCGAAAAGCCCTGCGGCGCCAGGCGCGGACAGGTCGCCGGGGCAGGCGTGCACGTCGAACACGCGCTGGCATTGCCTGCACTGGAAATGGTGGTGATGCTGATGTCCGACCAGTTCGAAACGCGGGTTCTCGCCAGGCAGGTCGACCGCCTGCAGTTCGCCTTCCTCGACCAGCGCCTTCAGGTTGCGGTAGACGGTGGCGATACCGAGGCCCGGCACCTCCTTCTGGGCGGCGTCCAGCACCTCCTGCGGCAGCAGCGGGCGATCGGCCTGAGCGATCGCATCGCGGATGGCGCTGCGCTGGCGGGTGTTGCGTTCCATGCATCGAGGGTACCGGATAAGTCTAGGGATCGGAGCGGCTGGCGCAAGACACCAGTGCATTTAATGATAATGCAATCTTATTACAGACAAGGACCACGGCATGTCGCTGCCCCACCGCAGCGTTTGTCCAATGCGCGACCGCGGCGCGGTGACCATGCTGCTCCCTCAGGCGACGAACAGGGCGAGCAAGAAGGTCGGCGTTGGCTACCAGAGGCGCCGATGAGTCGACGAAGGGCGGCTCTTCACGATGATCCACGACCGGTTGGGGTCGATCTCGCGCATCCGGTGCGACGGCTCGAATAGTCGCGATGTGAGTACAGCGGACCTACGCGAGCAGAAGCTCACCGCTCCCTTCGTCGCCGAAGGAGACGGCCTCTACGCCGCCCAGGAAATGAGCTTCCCCGCGCCTCAAGGTCTATGCTGCCCCTCGTTCAAGGAGCACCCATGGACCTCGATGAGAAGGGCCTGGTCACGCGCCGCGCCGTCCTCGGCGACACCTACGTCAACAGCGCGCTGGCCAAGGCCACGCCGTTCACCGCGCCGCTGCAGGAACTGGTGACGCGCCACGCCTGGGGCAACACTTGGCAGCGCCCCGGCATCGACCTGCGAACGCGCAGCATCGTCACCGTGTCGATGCTGGTGGCGCTGGGCCGCATGCACGAGCTCAAGGTCCACGTGCGCGGCGCGCTGAACAATGGCGTGACGAAGGAGGAGCTTCAGGAAATCTTCCTGCACGCCAGCGTGTACTGCGGCTTTCCGGCCGCGGTGGATGCCTTCCGCGCGGCGGCCGAGGTGGTGGACGCGGCGGGCTCTGCGCGCCCCGCGTAGTGCAAGCGGCGCGCTACGCTCGTCACAAAGCGAACCACAAGGACTGCCGATGACCGACGCGATGGATGATTTCGTCCGCAGTCTCGACGACGCTGCGCCGCCGCCGCAGGCCACGCCGATGCTGCGCGCGCTGTGGTTCGGCTTGCGCGGCGACTGGAATGCGGCGCACGAGCTGGCCCAGGCGCAGGACGATGCGCAGGGCGCCTGGGTGCATGCCTGGCTGCACCGCGTGGAGGGCGATCTCGGCAACGCCGACTACTGGTACCGGCGCGCGAGCCGGCCATCGCACCGCGGCGACACGCGCGACGAAGCGCTGGACATCGCGCGCGCGTTGATCGGGCGCTTGGCGTGAACGGTCGCTATCGCGTGAGCGCCACCGCGAAGCCGCGCTGCACGCCCGGGCGCGCCATCAACATGTCGTACCAGCGCTTGACGTGCGGGAAGTCGGCCAGGTCGACACGGTGTCGCGGGTGGCGCCAAGCCCAGCAGAGGATCGCGAAGTCGGCGATCGTCAGCTCGGCGCCGGCAAAGTACGGCTTGTCCGCGAGCCGCCGGTCCATCACCGCGTAGAGGCGCCGGGTCTCGGCCATGTAGCGCTCGAGCCCGTAGCGGCGGTCGGCTTCGTCGTCGAGCGCGACGAAGTGGTGCACCTGGCCCGGCATCGGCCCGAAGCCACCCATCTGGAACATCAGCCATTCCAGCGTGGCGATGTGTGCGCGCGGCTCGCGCGGCCAGAACAGCCCCGTCTTCTCGCCCAGGTAGATCAGGATCGCGCCGGACTCGAACACGCTGACCGGCGCAGCGCCCGGACCGTCGGGGTCGACGATGGCGGGGATCTTGTTGTTGGGGCTGATGGCGAGGAACGCGGGGTCGAACTGCTCGCGCTTGCCGATGTCGACCACATGCACGTCGTAGGGCAGGCCCATCTCTTCCAGCGCGACGCTGATCTTGCGGCCGTTGGGGGTGTCGAAGGCGTAGAGCTGGATCGGCATGGTCAGGCGCGGTGTGATGGTTGGCGTGCCCGCGAGCATGCCGCAAACGGCTGCGCCGTCAGCTCACGAAATTCGCCCGAACCACAGCACCGACAGCGCCGCACCCGCTACCAGCAGCACCGCCGCCGCCGCGGCCAACAGCGCCGTCAGTTCGGTGTCGCGCGTGCTCACCTGCAGGCGCGAGCCGAGCTGCTGGTAGACGCCGCGCAGCGCCTCGGCCGTGCCGGCATGGTGGTACTCGCCGCCGGTCATCTGCGCCACCTGGCGCAGCGTCGGTTCGTCGAGTTGCAGGTAGATCGCCATGCCTTCGCCCAGGGCGGCATGGCCGTCGGGGGTGCCCAGGCCGACGACGTGGATGCGCACCCCGCGGTCGGCAGCCATCTTCGCGGCGTCCAGCGTGTCCACGCCCGTGGTGCGGCGGCCGTCGCTCAGCAGGATGATCGCGGCCGATTCGTAGGAGCCGGGCGCCACGGGCGTGATCTCTTTCGGCGGCGCTTTCTCGGCCTGCTTCTCGTCCAGGCTGCGTGCTGCCTCGCGGCGCGTCGCGCCGAAGGTCATCTCGGCCAGGTCGATGCCGTGGTCCGGAAACAGCTCGGCCAGGCAGACCACGATGGCGTTGCCGACGGCGGTGCCGAACTGCATCTGGATGGCGTCGATCGCGCTCGCGACCGAGGCGCGGTCGATCGTGGCCCGCTGGGCCACCTGCGCGCTGCCCGCGAAGGTGACCAACCCGACTTCGATGTGTTGGGGCACCTCGCCCAGGAAGGCCTTGGCCGCGTCCTGCGCGGCCACCATGCGGCTGGGCTCGACGTCAGCCACGCGCATGCTGCGCGAGATGTCGATCGCGAGCAGGATCGTGGACTTCGCCCAGGGCAGCGGCACGGGCGCTGTCGGGCGCGCCAGGGCCAGCAGCAGCAGTGAAAGTGCCAGCAAGATCAGCGCCGGCGGCACGTGCCGCCGCCAGGGGCGGCACGCGGCCTCACGAACGACGCGCAAGCTGGAAAACAGCAGCGCCGGTTTGCCGGCTCGACGCAGCAGCCACCGGTAGAGCGCCGGCAGCAACGGCAGCGCCAGCATCCACCACAGGTTGTGAGGCCACAAGAAGGTCATCGGCTCCACCGGGCGCTACAGGCCCGCGCAACGACGGGCATCGAGCACCGATTCTGAGGGAACGACCGAAAGAACGCCGTCGCGCCGCACGCTCGGCGTCACCGTCGAAGCGCTCCCGGTCAGCGTGCGGCCGGCGCGCGCGTCAGCTGCACAACCCCAGCACCCGCTCCTGCTGGCTGCACGCCTTGCCCGTTGCCGGTCGTGGCGCCACCGTTGCCGCCGCCGGTGCAGGCGCTTTGGCGAGGCAACTCGCCAGCTCGCGCTGCATCGGCGGGTGGTAGCTCCACCCCGCCTTCAACGCCGGCAGCGCCAACTGCACCTCGCGCCACTTCGGGTGGCCCTTGGCCTGCAGCGTGGGGAAGTTCTGGCACAGCGAGCGGGCGAAGCGTCGCAGCATGCCGATCGTGCCTTCGCGGTCGTAGTCGTAGGTCACCAGGTAGGCCTGCACCGCCAGCGCGGGGACGTCTTCGCTCAGCAGGTTGGGATAGCTCGCGGCGCGGACGGTCGCGTTGACGTAGGTGTCCAGCGCCGCCTTGCTCGCCGCTTGGGTCGGGTCGAAGCGCAGCAGCTTCACCAGCTGCCGCGCCTCGGGCTTCATGTCTGCCAGCAGCTTGGCCGGCTGTCCGGCCACGATCACCACCACGTCCACGCTCTTGTCGCCGGTGAGCTTGACCAGTGCTTCCTCGTTGCTCAGGAAACTGGTGCTGGCCTCGGGGCTGGCGTTGCCGTACATCTGGCGGTACAGCGTGGTCGCGGTCATCGCCGTGCCCGACAGCAGCGGGCCGACGTTGATGCGCGCGTCGCGGATCTGGTGCACGTACTGCAGCGGAGAATCGGCGCGCACCACGAAGTAGATCTCTTCGTTGTACAGCGGCAGGATCAGCCGCAGCGGCCGCAGCAGTCGGCGCGCCTCGGCGTTGCCGCTGTTGGCCTGGTCGATGTAGGCCTGGTACACGTCGGACTGCACCAACGCGAACTTCACGCCCGCGTCGTAGCGCAGGCGGCGCACGTTGTCCGCCGAGCCGGCCGAGGGCAGCACTTCGAGCGCGATGCCGGCGTCGGGGGCGACGAAGTTGGCCAGGTCGCGGCCGATCTGGATGTAGGTGCCGCGCTCCGAGGCGGTGACGATCTTGTAGGGCACCTGGGCTGTCGCGCCGGGCCAGGCGAGCGCCGTGGCCAGCGCGGCGAGCAGCGGCGCCAAGGCCTGTTGAAACAGCGCTCGCAGTCTTGTCATGGTGGGTTCTCGCTGTGCGTGCACAACCCGAGCGCGACGACGGCCGCGGTGCATGGCACTGAGGCCGGCGGAGCAATCGGCGTGCCGGTGGTGGCGCGTGCCGGGGCGGGGGCCGGCGTCGTCCTGACCGCGGCCGGCGCAGGCCTGGGCGCAGCGGGCGCTGGCTCGGCGAGCACGGCTGCGGGCGTCGATGATGGCGTCAGCGGTGGCGGCGAGGCGGTCAGCGTCGAGTTCACGCGCAGCGGTTCGAAGTAGCGCCACGCCGCCAGGCCCAGCACCGAGGCCAGCGCCACCACCGAAAGTGCGAGCCCCGCGCGCTGCCGCCGCGTCCGCGCGCCGGCGCGTTTCGGCAGGGCCGCGGGGGCGACGGCCCACGCGGGCGGTTCGTCTTTTGGCGGCAGCATGGTCTCTGGCGCGGTGGCAACGGCCCAGCCCGACGACGGCGGGTCGTCCACCTCGTTGGTCAGCATCGGGATCGAGGCATCGTCCAGGCGCGGGCGGGCGATGCGTTGCACCTCCTCGGCACCCACCGTGCCCAGGCCGCGCTGCCGCGCCGCGCGCAGCAGGCGGTCGCACAGGCGGTCGATGCGCGCCGGCACGCCGCGGCTGAAGCGGTGGATGAGCGCCTTGGCTTCGTCGCTGAACGCCGGCGCGCCGGCGCCGGCGACGCGTTGCAGCCGAAACGCCACGTACGCCGGGGTCTCGCTGTCCTGCAACGGTTCCAGGTGGCACTCCAGCGACGCCGGATGCAAGGGCAGCTGGCGCTGCAGCAGCATGCGCAGCGCGGGCCGGCCCACCAGCAGCACGCGCAGCGGGCCCTCGTGGATCGTTTCGCCCAGCTCGACGATGGCCTCGGGCGGCAGGGCGTGCGCGTCGTCGACCACCGCCAGCAAGGTACGCCCTTTGCCCAGCCGCAACAGATGCTGGCGCAGGGTCGCACGCAGTTCCGCCGGCGAGGGCGCGACGCCCGGGGCGCCGAAGGCGCGCGCCAGCGAGCCCGGCAGCTCGCCGGTGTCGAGATGCGTGGCCGAGAGCAGCACGCACCAGACGGCGTTGCGGTGGTCCAGGCCGTGCAGCAGCTGCAGCACGACGGTGGTCTTGCCGACGCCTTCGTCGCCGGTGAGCACCATCAGGCGATCGTCCTGCGCGATCGCCTGTTCGAGGTGACGCAAGACCCGCCGCTGGCCGCTGCCGTCGAAAAAGTCGCGCCGATCCGCGTGCGCAGCGGAGGACGCACGGGTCGGATCAAGCGATGGGACGTTCATCAAACCAATCACAGCCCGCCCGCGGCAGGCCCCCCGGGCGCGGCAAGCGCCGTGCCCGAGCATGCGCGCGCGCGGCGGGCGCGGCAACCCCCGGCCGCGGCCGGGGGATCAGTAGCTCGAGCCGCCGCGCACGTAGGAACGCAGCTCGCGTGCCAGCTTCGGTTGGCTGCGTTGCACGAGATCGGCACGCATCAGCAATTCGCGCTCGGCGCGCGAACGGCCGCTCGTTTCCAGCGCCTTCCAGACGGCGCGGCCGAACTCGGCCAAGCGTTGCTGCAAGCCATATTGCGGCCTGCCGGCCTGGGTGCCCAGGAGGCGATGCGGGTGGGTTTGGGCGTATGCGTTGGACATGTTGTTTCCCTGTTGCAGTAGTTTTCTTGGGGCGGAGCCCCGACCAAACTCATATTAGGGTAAACACTAGATTTCAACCATTCGCGCCGCGAAGCCTGGCATCACCGATGTGAATGGCCAATGCCTTTGTGCCGGCGCTAACTTGGAAGGCGCTGGGCAAGCAGGCGCGGGCCACGCCGCGACGCGGCATCGGCACTGCGGGAAGTCATCGTCACGACCCGCGGTTCAAGAGCAGTAGCGTTGCCGGCCTCAGCCGCGCGCAGCGCGGCGCGCCACGGCCTTCTTGGTGGCGCGCCCAATGCGGCGGGCTTTGGCCAGCGGTGCCTTCGCGGCCTGGGGCGCACGTTTCACCACACGGCGCGGGGCGGCAGCGGCCTGGCGAGCGGCGCGGCGCACCGGGCGCGCGCCGGCGGCGTCGGCGAGTGCAATCGCGCCGGCGGCCACCTTGCCCGAGATCGCCAACGCCACCTTGGCGCCGGGCATCGTCAGGCGGGCTGCCGTCTGCAGACCATGGGCCACGACCGGGTTGTCGACGCCGGCCGCAAACCGGGCCAGCTTGTTGACCTGCGTGCCTGCAGTGTTGGCGCCGAACTCGATCGCCGTCGCGGCGCTCGTGGCGGCCTGGTCCAGGCCCTTGATGACGATCTGGCTCACGTTGCCGCGCACTTCGTTCATCAACGCCGTGGCGCGCGGCGCCAGCCTGGCAGTGCGCGGATACACGCTGTGTTCGAGCGCGCCGTTGACGGCGCCGATCAGACGGCGGCCGCCCGAACGGTAGGCCAGCACGCTGCGCGAAGCGGCGGCGCGACAGTTCTCGAGGGTTTCCAGCGTGACGTGGCTGAGGTATTGGTTTTTCATGATGGCTCGCTTCCGTGCGTTGTGATGAAAGATCATCGGGTGGCGAGAGTGTGGCCGCGGATGTCTGGGGTGCAGCACCCAATAGGCTCTGATTCACTAGAGAGTGGTCCCCACATCCAGACCGCATGGTCCAGACTCTGCATCGCAGGGCTCGCGCTGAGGGCAGCAGGTGATGGCGCAGCGCGCATACTGCACGACCCAAACCATCGAAAGACCACCATGTCCAATGCCACGGGCGCCAGCAGGCATCGCGGCCGGCTTCACATCCTGCGTGACCGCTTGAAACGCGCCGTGCGCGACGCGAAGCGCGGCGTCGCGGGTGCCAAGGAACGGGTGGCCGCTCACACCGAGAAGCGGGCGAAGTACCGCGCCGCGAATCCGTAGCCGGGGAGATCAAACAGGCCAAGGCTGCGCGTGCTGACCGGCAATACGCTGCAGATCATCAGCGCCCGAACGTCCGCCGCGACTCGTTGCCGAAGTTGCCAACCCCCGCTCAAGCCGCAATCGGCTTCGTGTGCCGGAACAGGTTGTCTGGGTCGTACTGCCGCTTCAACGTCGCCAGCTTGTCGAGGTCCGCGGCGCTGTACGCCGCCGCGATGCGCTCGCGGCCTTCTTCTTCGGTCAGGAAGTTGACGTAGGTGCCGCCGGTCGAGAAGGGCCGCGTGGCCTCGAAGCAGTCGCGGGCCCAGGCGCATGTTCGGCGCGTCGTCGGCGGCGTTCTCCCACGAGGCGGCGATGTTGAGCACGTAGGCGGCGTCGCGGTTGCCGGCCGGCGAGTGGCCGGCGGGCTGCTCGTTGAGCGCGCCGCCGATCTGGAACAGCAGGATCGCCGAGTGCGGCGAGCGGATGCGCGCGGCATGCTCGTGCAGCCAGCGTCGATGCATGCGGTCGTCGACGCGCGGCAGGTAGTGCGACTTCCAGTAGTAGCGCCGCCCCTTGGGCTGCGTGGCATCGAGCAGGCTCTGCATCTGCGTGTACGGCCGCCGCGTCACGATGTCGGCCACCGGCCGGCCGAGCGCGCGCAGCGGCGCCAGCAGCGTCCTCGCCGTCCTCGACGCTTGCCGCTGTGGCAGACGAAGATGGCGACGATCGGCTGGCCGTGCATCTCCTTGGGCAGCCACGGCGCCGGCGGCGCGCGCCGCAGCACGGCCACGCTGGTGAGTTCGCGCGGTGCCTTGGCGCTGAAATCGCGAAACGCCTCGAGCACCTGCGGTGCGTCCTCGCCGCGCCAGGCGATCGCGCCGCCGAGGATCTCCGGGCCCGACCGGGTGCAGCCGGTACTCGAACGAGGTGACGATGCCGAAGTTGCCGCCGCCGCCGCGCAGCGCCCAGAACAGCTCGGCGTTCTCGCTCTCGGCGCGCGCAGCACCTGTGCCCGTCGGCCGTCACCACCTCCATCGAGACGCAGGTTGTCGCAGGTCCAGCCGTGGCGGCGCGTCAGGTAGCCGAAGCCGCCGCCCAGCGTCAGCCCGGCGATGCCGGTGGCCGAGACGAAGCCGAGCACCGCCGCCAGGCCGTGCAGCTGCGTCTCGCGGTCGACGTCGCCGAGCGTGCAGCCGGCCTGCGCCTGCAGCCACGCGCCGCGCCGGATCGACCCAGACCCCGCGCATCAGCGACAGGTCGATCATCAGTCCGCCCTCGCAAACCGCCAGACCGGCGATGTTGTGGCCGCCGCCGCGCACCGAGACGAGCAGCCGGTGCTGGCGCGCGAAGCGCACGGCCGCGACCACGTCGGCGGTGCCGGTGCAGCGCGCGATCAGCCCGGGCCGGCGGTCGATCATCGCGTTCCAGAGCTTGCGCGTCTCGTCGTAGGCCGCATCGTCCGGCGCCAGCAGCGGGCCCTTGAAGGTGGTCTTGAAAGCCTGCAACGCTTCGGTCGCCAGGCTGATGGTGTTGCCGTCGAGTCCGGCCAGGGGCATGGTCATGGTGTCTCTCCTTCGAGCGTCGTTGTGTCGTCATGTCGACAAGTGCACACCAGCTTGGCGGCGCCACCGCAGCCGATCCAGTCCAGGAACTGAAGCGTTGAGCCGCGATCTAGGGAGTCGCCAATTAGTGAGCTGCCGCCCGCGTCACCGCCTGGCGCCGCGTCGGTGCGAACGCACTCGAGCCGAGCCACGCCCATAGCCGCGCCGCGTCGCGCCGTGCACCGTCGATGCGGATGGCGCCGGCGGCGACCGACTCCTCGGGCGTGCGGTCGCCGCTCCAGACCTCGGTCAGCCCGCGCACGGTGGCATCCACCACCACCGTCACGTCGCGGCCGGGGTCGTCGCGGCACAAATCGACCGTGCCGTCCTCGACCACGAGCCACCATTGGCGCTCGCCGGCGCGGGCGTCGCGGAAGCGGAAGTTGACGACCACCGGCGCGGCCGGACACGCCTCCACGTGCACCGAGCGCCGCACGTCCCACATCAGCAGCGCGGCATCGAGTTCGTCCTTGCGCAGCCGGCTGCCGATCCAGCGCGCGCCCCAATGGCCGAGTGCCATGATGATCGGTCGCAGGTCCTCGCCGGCCGGCGTGAGGCTGTACTCCCAGACGTTGCCCAGCGCCGTGCGGCGCACCACGCCGAACTCCTCGAGCTGGCGCAGCCGCTGCGCCAGCAGGCTGCTCGACATGCGCGGCACGCCGCGGTGCAGGTCGTTGAAGCGGCGGCTGCCGCACAACAGCTCGCGCAGCACCAGCGGCGTCCAGCGCTCGCACAACACCTGGGCGCTGCGCGCCACGGTG
Source organism: uncultured beta proteobacterium (assembly GCA_963706685.1). Lineage (GTDB taxonomy): Bacteria > Pseudomonadota > Gammaproteobacteria > Burkholderiales > Burkholderiaceae_C > CADEEN01. The sequence goes on along the minus strand of CAVPMY010000003.1, from coordinate 400,878 downwards.
CAGAACTGGCCGTGACTGCGTTCCATCATGTGTCTCCCCGCGGGTCGGTCGCTGCAGATTCTGGACCTCTTGTCTGCAACCGGGCAAGACCTGCCGCGCCGGCGCCGCGGGTTCACGGCCTGCCCCTCACGGACTCGCTGGCACACGCCAGCTTCCAGGCTCGCGCTGGTGCGGCGGCGGTCCTTACCTGGCCTGCACGCGCGCCTCGATGACGCTGAACTCGAAGCCGGTGCTGTGGACCTCCCCCAGCGCGAAGCCTGCCGCCTCGAGCAGGCCGGCGTACTCTTGCAGACTCCGCTCGCGCCCGCCGAGCCCGGCCAGCATGTTGAGGTCGGTGCGCGCCATGCCCTCGTCGCGCCAGCCGCTACGCACGCGTTGCGCACGCACCCGCTCGACGATCAGCAAGCGGGCATGTGCCGGCGCGGCGGCGCGGCACGCCGCGAGGAGGGTGGCGCAACGCGCGTCGTCCCAGTTGTGCAGGATGCTCTTCAGCAGGTAGCCGTCCGCGCCCGACGGCAATGATTCGAAGAAGCTGCCGGCTTCGAAGCGGCAGCGCGCGCCGAGCCCCTCGTCGGCGATACAGGCCTGGGCGCCGGCTTCGGCGCTGGGCAGGTCGAACACCGTGCCGCGCAGATGCGGGTGTGCGGCCAGCAGTGCGAGCATGAGTTGCCCATGTCCGCCGCCAACGTCCACCACCGTCGTCGCCTCGCGCCAGAACGGCAGGCGCACGATGTCGTCCTGCACCAGCGCCGTCATCGAGCGCATGGCCTCGTGGAAGACCTGCGCCACCTCGGCGCTGCGCTCGACATAGGCGTAATGGGCGTCGCCGGTGAGCTTGAGGCGCGCGCTCTGCCCGGTGCGCACGCTGAACTCCAGCTCGCCCCACATCGCCCACAGCGGGCCGCCCCACCACAGCGCGAGCGCGCGCAGGCTCGCGCCCTCGCCGCCGCCGTCAGCGCACAGCAGGCGGCCGCTGCGGGTCAATGCGAAGCGGCCGTCACGCTGCTGTCGGCACACGCCCAGCGCACACAGCGCGCGCAGCAACCGGGTCAGACCGTCGACGTCGCAGCCCAGCGCGGTGGCCAGATCCTGCGCCGCCAGCGGCGCGTCGGCGAGGCGCTCGGGCAGGCCGATGCGCACCGCCACGTGCAGGGCCTGCGTGCGCCATGCCGAGACGATCTGCTGCACCAGTTGCGTGGCGGCCCGCTTTTGCAGGGAGGCGAGGTTGCGCATCGGCCTCACTCCGGTGCGATGTCGTACTCGCGCACGAAAGCCTTCCAGGCACTGGTGGCTGCGTCCACGGCCTCGGCCAGTTGCTGCGGCGTGCTGCCCAGCGGCTCGGCGCCCTGCTGCTCCAGCGCCGTGCGCACGGCCGGGCCGCGCAGCGCCTGCGCGATGGCGGCAGACGCCTTGTCGATCACGTCGCGCGGCGTGTTGGCGGGAGCGAACACGGCGTTCCAGAACGGCAGGGTGCTCGGGGGCAGACCGAGCTCGGTGATCGTCGGCACGTCCGGCAGCAGCGCGCTGCGCTGCGGTTGCAGCGTGGCCAGCATCTTCAGCTTGCCGGCCTTGACGTGCTGCAGCCCACTCAGGATGGGCCCGAAGTTGAGCTGCACCTGGCCGCCGATCAGGTCGGGCATGAGTTGCGCGCCGCCCTTGTACGGCACGCGCACCGCCTTGACGCCGGCGGCCTTGAGCACCTGCGTGGCCGCCATGTACTCGCCCAAGGTGCCGGTGGCAAAGCTCAGCTTGTCGGGGTTGCCGCGGCCGTAGGCCACCAGGTCGGCGAAACTCTTGACCGGCAGCTCGTTGTTGACGAACAGCGCATAGCCGAACTGCACGACGTTGGCCACCGGAGCCAGCTCGTTCATGTGGCGGTAGGGCGAGCCCTTCTGCACCAGCGGCAGGCCGGCCATCGAGGCCTGGGCCCAGAGCAGGGTGTGACCGTCGGGCGCGGCGGCCATCACGGCCTGCGCGGCGATGGCGCCGCTGGCTCCGGTCTTGTTTTCCACCAGCACCTGCTGGCCCCAGGCGGCCGCGAGCGACTGCGCCACCAGGCGGGCCACGGTGTCCGACGGGCCGCCTGCCGGCGTCGGCACGACGATATGCACCGGCCGAGTGGGGAAGCCGGCCGCGGCCTGGGCCGTCGCGTCGAGCGGCAAGGTCGCGAGCATCGCGGCGGCGAACATCGCCGGCAGCTTTGAATAGGCGTTCATCGCGGGGTCCTTGCAGTAGGGGTGACGCGACTCTAGGCATTGCCCCTCGCCACCGGAATACACCCAGCGCAAAATGCGGCGTTAACCACCGGTTAAGCCTCAGCTCATCGCCCGGAGGAGCCCGCTCATGGACAAGCTGCGCGCGATTCAGTACTTCATGGCGGCCGCAGAGGCCGGCAGCTTCACCGGCGCGGCGCGCAAGCTGGAGGTGAGCGTGCCGGCGGTGCAGAAGCTGATCGGCACGCTCGAACGATCGCTCGGCGCGACGCTGTTCGAGCGCAGTGCGCAGGGCGTTCGCCTGACCCTCGGCGGCAGCGACTACCTTGACTGCTGCCACCTGCTGATCGACGAACTGCTGGCCACGGAGGAGTCGCTCAAGCGCCCCGGTGCGTCGCGGCCGAGCGGCACACTGGCCGTGGCCGCCCACGAGCAACTGGCGCATCACGTGCTGCTGCCGGCGCTGCCACGCTTTCGGGCGCGCTATCCGGACATCCAGCTCGACTTTCGTACCGTCCACCGCATGAGCGATGCGGACGCCCAGGCCGCCGACGTGCTGCTGCTGCACGGCTGGCCCGAGGCCACGCAGGACTACGTGCATCGCAAGCTCGGCATGGCGCGCGGCCTGGTCATGGCATCGCCTGACTACTGGGCCACGCGCGGCATCCCGCCCGATCCGTCGGCGCTGGCGCGCCACGAGTGCCTGATGATGCGCAACCCGGCCGGCATCGTCGTCGATCTCTGGGAGTTCACGCGAGGCAGCGAGCGTCGAGCGGTGAAGGTCAACGGCTGGCTGATGAGCAACGCGCGCGAGGTCGTGCTGGAAGCGGTCATGCGCGGCCAGGGTGTGGGCCGCTTCAACGAGGTGACGACGCGCAGCCATGTGCAGAGCGGGCGGCTGGTCCCGGTGCTGCTGGACTGGGAAGTGCAGGGCGGCCCGCCGATCAACCTGCTGTACCGCGCCAGCGCGCGGCGCAACGCGCTGGCCCGGCTGTTCATCGAGTTCACGCTGCAATTGCTGCAGCAGCACGAGGACGAGGGCAAATTCCTGGCCGGGGGCCCGTCGGTCGAACGCCCGGCGTGGCACCGCCGCGGCTACGGGCGTGCGTCGGCGGCAGTGCGCGGCATGCGGTGATGCCTGCATCGCGGCGGCCGCAGTGATATAGAGTCGAACGACTTCGTCGATGAGCCCCACCCTGACCCGCCACATCCTCGTCACCGGCGCCAGCAGCGGCATCGGCGCTGCCATCGCGCAGGCCTTTGCCGCCGAAGGCGCGCGCGTCACTGCTACCGGCGCCACTTCAGCCGAGGTCGAAGCGGCCCGCGCCCGCCCCGAGATGCAGGCCCTGCAACTCGACGTGCTCGACGTGCGCGACGACGCCGCCGTGCGCGCGCTGGTGCAGGCGCAAGGCGAGCTCGACGTGGTCGTCAACTGCGCCGGCGTCATCCGCCGCGGCGGCGCCGAGCTCGACCCCGAGGTCTTTGCCATGGTGCTGGACATCAACCTCACCGGCACCATGCGCGTCTGCGCTGCGGCGCGCGCCGGGCTCAAGGCGCGCCGCGGCTGCATCGTCAACACGGCGTCGATGCTGAGCTTCTTCGGCGCTGGCCTGGTGCCGGGCTACAGCGCCAGCAAGGGCGGCGTGGCGCAGCTCACCAAGAGCCTGGCCATTGCCTATGCGGCCGACGGCATCCGCGTCAATGCGGTGGCGCCGGGCTGGATCGCCACGCCACTGACGCAGCCGCTGCAGGACGACCCGGCGCGCGCGGCGCCGATCCTGGCGCGCACGCCGCTCGGCCGCTGGGGCACGCCGGCCGACATCGCCGGCCCGGTGCTGTTTCTCGCCAGCGCGGCGGCGTGCTTCGTCACCGGCGTCGTGCTGCCGGTGGACGGCGGCTACCTCATTTCCTGAAAGGGCATCGCATGGACGCCGACAACGATGCCAGCGACAAGTGGCAGCCCTACCGCCACCCGATGCCCAAGGAGAGCCCGCCGGAACTGGTGGTGCCCGATGCCGTGCCCAGGGACGAGCGCATCTGGGTGCCGGTGGACGACAACGTCTGGTTCCGGCCGCTCTGCCTCGCCGCCAGCCGCGGCTACTGGATGAATCTGCTGCGCGTGCGCCGCGCCGGCGTTCTCTCGCGGCACCGCCATCCGCAGCCGGTGCACGGCTACGTCATCAAGGGCCAGTGGCGTTATCTCGAACACGACTGGGTGGCCAGCGAGGGCAGCTACGTCTACGAAGCGCCAGGCGAGACGCACACGCTGGTGGTCGATGCGCCTGTCGACGAGATGATCACCCTGTTCCAGGTCAACGGCGCGATGGTCTATTGCGATCCCGACGGCCGGTGCACCGGCTTCGACGATGTCTTCACGCGCATCGACAAGTGCCGTGCGCATTACACCCAGGTCGGTCTGGGCGAGGGCTACGTGGACCAGTTCATCCGCTGATCTGTCGCCCGGATCGTCACCTCAGCGTGTCTGCTCCTTCGCGGCGCCGTCGATCTCGGCGCGCAGCCGCTCTTCCTGCTGGCGCAGCTCGGGCGTGAACTCGGCGCCGAAGTCTTCGGCCTCGAAGACCTGGCGGATCTCGATCTCGGAGTCGCTCTCCATCGGATTCGGGCAGCGCTTGACCCATTCGACGGCTTCGTCCATCGACTTGACCTGCCACAGCCAGAAGCCGGCAACCAGTTCCTTGGTCTCGGCGAAGGGCCCGTCGATGACCGTGCGCTTCGGCCCGGAGAAGCGCACCCGCTTGCCCTTGGCGCTCGGCTGCAGCCCCTCGCCGGCCTGCATCACGCCGGCCTTGACGAGTTCTTCGTTGAAGCTGCCCATGGCAGCCAGCAGCTCGGTGCCGGGCATCTTGCCGGCTTCGGATTCGCTCGTGGCCTTGACCATCACCATCACACGCATCGCTGATCTCCTTGATTGAGTCGGGGGTTGGGGCCATCGTCGCGTGGCTCTCATCGCACGACGCATCGGGCCGCCGGAAATCGACATCGTTTCACACCTTTGTGCGGCGGCAATAGTGCTCACGCCTCGTTCGTCACGCACGGCCGAGCTCACGGCACACCGATATAGTCGCGACCCCCAATCATGGTCCGCCCGCAGCGCCCCCGCATCACTCCCATTGCCGGGCCGATCCTGGGCGAGTTCCTGGTCGGCATCAGCGTCGCGATGGCCGTGTTGTGGATGGCCTCGCAGATTTCCGACGCCAACGCCGGCGCCTTCGGCATGAGCCAGCAGGTGCTGGAATCGTTGTTCGGGCTGTTTCGCGTGCTGGCCATCGGCGTCGGCGTGACGATCACGCAGGCCCTCGGTGGGCGCAAGGCCGAGGCGGCGCGGCGCACGGCCCTGGTCGGCTTCGGTGCCTGCACCTGGCTGGGCGCGGCGGCAGCGCTGTGGCTGCTGCTGTTGGGCGACTGGACGCTGGCCGTGCTCAATGCGCCGCCGTCGGTGGCGGCGCTGGCCGGCACCTACTTGCCGCTGCTGGCGGTGGCTGCCTGGCTCGAGGCCTACAACCTGGTCATGGCCAGCATCTTGCGCGCGCACCTGCACGCGCGCGACACGCTGTTCGTGATGCTGGTGATGCATGCCACGCACCTGGCGCTGGCTTTTCCGCTGATGCTCGGCCTGGGCATCGGCGGCTTCGACGGCCTGGGCCTGTCGGGCAACGCGGCGGCGATGACGATCAGCCGCGCCATCGGCCTGGCCTTGCACCTGTGGCTGTGGCGGCGTCGCATGAATCTCGTGCCCACGGAGCAGGACTGGTGGCGCTGCCCGGCGCGTGCGCTGATGCCGGTGCTGCGCATCGGCGTGCCCGGCGCCTCGCTCGACATCGCCTACCGCATCGCCTTCATGATGTCGCTGTCGGCCGCGGCCAAGCTCGGCGTGGCGGCGCTGGCCACGCAGGCCTATGTGCTGCAGACGCTGCGCTATGTGCTGCTGATCAGCCTGGCCATCGGCTGGGCCTGCGAGATCATGGTCGGCCACCTCGTCGGCTCGGGCAAGTTCCGCATGGCCCACCAGCTGGTGCGCAAGGGTCTGCGCAACGGCATGGTGGCCTCGGGCGCGATGGCGCTGGCCGCGGCGATCGGTGCGCCATGGCTGATGCGGGCCTTCACGAGCGACCCGGTGGTGATCCACGCCGCGCAGACGCTGCTGTGGATTTCGTTTGCGCTCGAGACCGGCCGTGTCGGCAACCTGGTGGTGCTGGGCGCGCTGCGTTCCACCGGTGACGTGATCGTTCCGGTGTCGGTGGCGATCGTCTCGATCGTTCTCGTGCTCGGCTTCGGCTCGCTCTGGCTTGGCCAGCACTACGGGCTGGTCGGCATCTGGATCGCCTACGCCGCCGACGAATGGATCCGCAGCGGCCTGATGCGCTGGCGCTGGGAAACGCACGGCTGGGTGAGCCACGCGCGCGCGATCCAGCAGCGCCTGCGCTTGCCGGGGATCGAGAGCCGGTTTTGAGCGCACGACGATGCGCGCTCAGCGCGGCAGCGTCACCGTGCGCCCGAACGCCTGGCCGTTGGCGTCGAACAGATGGCAAGCCTCGGCGCGCAGCCGCAGGCTGATCTGCGCGCCGATCGCCTGAGCGGCGGCACCGTCGAGCTTGAGCGTGACCAGCGGCGCGGCGGGATCGACCCTCAGGTAGAGCAGCGAGCTGTCGCCCAAGCGTTCCAGTTGCTGCAGCCTGCCGTGCAGCGTCGCGCTGCCGTCATGGTTGGCGTCGTCGATCACCAGGTGTTCGGGGCGGATGCCGAGCGTGACCGTATCGCCGGCTTTTGCCGCGCGCGCATCGACGTCCACGCGCACCGGCTCGCCATGCACCTCGACGAGGGCGTGCCCGGCCTCGGCCCGCAGCAGCTTGCCCGGCAGCAGGTTCATCCTCGGGCTGCCGATGAATTCGGCGACGAACAGGTTGCGTGGCCGGTGGTAGAGGTCCATCGGCGTGCCGCACTGCGCCACGCTGCCCTCGGCCTCGACCGCGGGGCCACTGCGCAACAGCACGATCTTGTCGGCCAGCGTCATCGCTTCGACCTGGTCGTGGGTGACGTAGATCATGCTGGCGCTGCCGATGTCATGGTGCAGCCTGGCGATCTCGAGCCGGGTCTGCACGCGCAGCGCGGCGTCGAGATTGCTCAGCGGCTCGTCGAACAGGAAGACGCGCGGCTGCCTGACGATGGCGCGGCCGATGGCCACACGCTGGCGCTGTCCGCCCGACAGCGCCTTGGGCAGGCGGTCCATCAGCGGCGCGAGCTGCAGGATCTCGGCGGCCTTGTCGACGCGGTGCGCGATGTCGGCCTTGTCGGCGCCGAGCACGCGCAGCCCGAAGGCCATGTTCTCGGCCACCGTCATGTGCGGGTACAGCGCATAGCTCTGGAAGACCATGGCCACGCCGCGCTTTGCAGGTGCTGTGTCGTTGATGCGCTGGCCGGCGATGGCGATCTCGCCCGAACTGATCGACTCCAAGCCCGCCACCATGCGCAACAGCGTCGACTTGCCGCAGCCCGACGGCCCGACGAAGACGCAGAACTCACCCTCGTCGATGACCAGGCTGACGTTGTTGATGACCAGTGGCAGCCTGGGCGCGAAGCGCTTGCAGACGGCGTTGAAGTCGATGCGCGACATGCTGCTCAGCCCTTGACCGCGCCGGCGGTGAGGCCGGAGACGATGCGGCGCTGGAACACCAGCACCAGCAGCAGCAGCGGCACGGTGACGATCACCGACGCCGCCATGATGCTGCCCCACGGCACCTCGTAGGCGCTGGCGCCGGTGATCAGCGAGATGCTGACCGGCACCGTGCGTTCGGTTGTCGTCGGCAACGAAGGTCAGCGCGAACAGGAACTCGTTCCAGGCGCCGATGAAGGCCAGCAGCGCCGGTCGACACCAGCGCCGGCGCACAGCAGCGGCATGAAGACCTGGAAGATGATGCGCAGCGGCCCGCAGCCGTCCATGATCGCCGCCTCTTCCAGCTCGACCGGCAGCGCGCGCATGAAGGTGGTCAGGATCCACACCGTGAACGGCAGCGTGAAGATCATGTACGGCAGCACCAGCCCGATCGCCCGGTTGTACAGACCGAGCGAGCGCATCAGCTCGAACATGCCCGACAGCACCGCCACCTGCGGGAACATCGACACCGTCAGGATCGCCAGCAGCAGCGTGGCCTTGCCCTTGAAGCGGATGCGGCCGAGCGCGTACGACGCGGTGACGGCGAGCAGCAGCGACAAGGCCACGGTGATGGTGGCCACCATCACCGAATTGAGCAGGTGGCGGCCGAACGGCTGGCGGCCCTCGAAGAGCTGGACGTAGTTGCGCCAGGTCGGCGCGTCGGGCAGCAGGTTCGTGCTGAACAACGCGTTGCCGGTCTTGAACGAGGTCGCCAGCGTGTAGACGAAGGGGTAGACCGAGACCACGACCACCAGCAGTGCCGCGGCGTAGAGCAGGGCGCGGCCGATCAGCGAACGTCCGATCACGCCGCGTCCTCCGACAGCCTGACGCGCGCGGCGCGGATGAACAGCAGCAGCCGAGACGAAGATGATCAGCGTCAGCGAGGTCGAGGCCGCCGAGCCGAAGCCGACATGGCCGTTGTCGACGATCTCGCGGCGCACGAAGCCCGACATGCTGATCGTGCTGCTGCTGTTGGAGGTCAGCACGTAGATCAGGTCGAAGATGCGCAGCGCGTCGAGCAGGCGAAAGATCACCGCCACCAGCAGCGGCGTGCGGATCAGCGGCAGCGTCACCTTCCAGAACACGCGCAGCGGGTGCACGCCGTCGACGCGCGCGGCCTCGTAACAATCGCGCGGCACGCTCTGCAGGCCGGCCAGGATCAGCAGTGCCATGAACGGCGTGGTCTTCCAGACGTCGACCGCGACCACCGTCCACAGCGCATAGGCCGGGTCGGCGGTCCAGGCGATCTTGGTGGCGATCAAACCCCAGTCGACCAGCAACTGGTTGATGACGCCGAACTGGTCGTGCAGCATCCAGCCCCACATCTTGGCCGAGACGATGGTCGGGATGGCCCAGGGCACCAGCACCGCGGTGCGCACCAGTGCGCGGCCCTTGAACTCCTGGTTCAGCAGCATCGCCACGCCCAGGCCGGCCAGCGTTTCGAGCAGCACCGAGACGATCGCGAAGACGAAGGTGTTGCGGATCGCGTACGCCCCAGTCGCTGGCCCAGAAGCCTTCCGTGTAGTAGGCGTTGCCGAACAGGCCGAACTCGCCGACGTAGTTGCCCAGGCCGACGAAGCTGCTGGCCGACAGGTCGTTGATGTTGGTTTCGGTGAAGCTGAACCAGATCGAACGCGCCAGCGGCCACCGCGCCACCAGCGCCATCACGATCAGCATCGGCGCCAGCAGGGACCAGGCGGTGCGGGTGCGGTGGTGCATCGGCGATCAAGCGTGGTGGCCGGCGCCGGACCGCGCGGATCACCAGCCGCGACGCTTGACCTGGCGCAGCTTGCCCTCGAGCTTCTTCACCGCGTCGGCGCCGCTCGATCTTCTTGGCCAGCACATCGTGGGTGGCGTCCCAGAACGACTGGCTGACCTCGGGGTACTTGAGCCCGGTGACGGTGGCGGGGCGCGCGACGGCGTTGGTGAAGACGCCGAGCAACTCGCCCATGAACGGGTTGGCAGCGAGGACGTCCTCGTCCTTGTACAGCGCGGGCAAGGTCGGGTTGAACGAGCCGCCGATCGCGCGCTGCTTCTGGATCTCGGCGCTGGTCAGGTACATCACCAGGCTGGCCGCGGCGTCGATGTGCTTCGAGTACTTCGACACCGCCAGCTGCCAGCCGCCGAGCGTGGCCGCGCGTCTGGCCGCCCGGGCCTGCCGGCAGCGCGCCAACGCCGACCTTGCCCTTGATCGGGCTGTCGGCCGCCTGCGCCAGCGACCAGGCGTAGGGCCAGTTGCGCATGAACGCCGCCTTGCCGTTCTGCCACACGCCGCGGCTGGCCTCTTCGTCGTAGTTGAGCACGCCGAGCGAGCGCGATGCTGCCGACCCACGACGCCGCCGTGTCGAGCGCCTTCGCCGCCGCCGGGTTGTTGATCGTGATGTTGCCGGCCGCATCGACGACCTCGCCGCCGCCGAAGCTGGCGATCCATTCGAGCGCATTGCAGGTCAGGCCTTCGTAGGCCGGGCCTGGAAGACGAAGCCCTGAAAGTCGGCGATGCCGGCGGCGCGTTCGCCGTCCTGAAGTTTTTTGGCCGCCGCCGCCAGTTCGCCCCAGGTCTTCGGCGGCTGCACGCCGTACTTGGCCAACAGGTCCTTGCGGTAGTACAGCAGCCCGGCGTCGGTGTACCAGGGCATGCCGAGCAGCTTGCCGTCGACGGTGTTGTTGGCGACGATGGCCGGGAAGTGTTTTGCCTCGGCGCCCTTGGCTGTACTTCTTCAGGTCGACCAGGTGGTCCTTGATGACGCCGGGCCAGACGACGTCGATGCGGATCACGTCGAGGTCCGACGCGCCGGCCGCGAACTGCTGGCGCAGCAGCGCCAGGTTGTCGGTGGTGCTGGTCGGCGCCGTGTAGAGCTTGATCGTGTGGCCGTTCTGGCGCGCCCAGTCCTCGGCGTAGCGTTGGCAGAACGCGAGGTCGTTGGCGTTCGATCCGCAGGCGATCGTGATCTCGGCAGCCTGCGCGCACCAGGTCGCGGCCAGTGCCAGAGTCGCCGCGGCGAGGGCTCGAAGAGGGTTGGGGTTCATGCGCTGGTCTCCATGCAGTGCGGTTGCACGTCCGTCGTGGACCTTAGGGCAACGCTGAAAAAGTCCCTCGCGGCGCACGCATCCCTGCTTTGGGCGGTCCGCGGCGTTGCAAATCCTCGCCATAGCTGGGGCTATGGCGAGGATTTGCGCCTTGCGGCCCATCCCAAACCAGGGCGCGCGCATCCACGGGGACTTCTTCAGCGTTGCCTTAGCGCGCATCATGCATGCACAAGCCCTGTCAATGCGATCGGAGGGCTGGCGTCACAAACCGTAGACGCGTTGCGCGTTGCCGCCGAGCACCGCTGCGCGCTCGGCAGGGGGCAGCGGCGCCAGCAGCGTCTGCGCTTCGTGCCACCAATCGCTGTAGCTCGCGGCCAATTCCAGCACCGGCCAGTCGCTGCCCCAGAGCAGCCGCTGCGGGCCGAAGCTTTGCAGCAGATGCTCAGCCCAGCGACGTGCGGCATCGGGCGCGGGTCTGCGGCTGCGCTTCGGTGAGCAGGCCCGAGAGCTTGCACACTGCGCCCGTTGCGGTGGCGATGCGCTGCATCATGTTGGCCCAAGGCTGCCACATCGCGTGTGCGATATCGGGCTTGGCGCCATGGTCGATGACGACGCGCAGCGTCGGCTGGCGCTCGCACAGCGTGAGCACATGGGGCAGGTGCTGCGGCTTGACGAGCGCGTCGAAGACCAGACCCTGTTGCGCCATCGCTGTCAGCGCCGGGGCCAGGCGCGGCTGCACGATCCACTCGGTGTCGTCGATGTCCTGCAACATCGGCCGCAGGCCCTTGAGCTTGGGCTGCGTCGCCGCCAGCCGTGCGATGCGCTCAGGCGCGTCGTCGGCCAGCAGGTCGAGCCAGCCGACGACGCCGCGCACGGCCTCGTGCTTCGCCGCTGCGGCAAGCAGGAACTGCGTCTCGGCCTCGCTCGGCGCGGCCTGCACCAGCACGCCGGCCTGCACGCCCAGCGGCTGCGCCTGCTGGGCCCAATCGTCGACCGAGACGTCGCGATAGATCGGCGCCAGGGCCGGCGTCAGCCAGCCGTAGTCGCCGCGCGCGAGCTGCCAGATGTGGAAGTGAGAATCGACGAACATGGCGACGATCACATGGCGCGACGATCACGGCGTGGGCGCGTCGTCGGGCAGCAGCCGCGCCTGCCGCAGGTCGTGCCAGAACGCCGCCGGAATCGAATGCTGCGCCATCGCCGTGGCGTCGTGCCATTCGGCCACGCTGCGCGCGCCCATCATCACGATCTCCACGGCCGGGTGGGCGAGGGCGAACTGCAGCGCAGCGGCGCGCAGCGGCACCGCATGGCGTTCGCACAGACGTTTCGATCTGCGCCGTGCGATCGACCCAATGCCGCGCCGCCGGCGCGTAGTTGAAGCGCGCCACGCTGCCGCTGCGCGTGCCGGTGGCGAGCAGGCCCGAGTTGTAGACACCACCGAGTGCGACGTGCACGCCGCGCGCGCGGCACAGCGGCAGCAACTCGGTCAGCGCGCGTCTGGTCGAGCAGCGTGTAGCGACCGGCCAGCAGCAGCGCATCGAGGTCGGCGTGGCCCAGCACGTCGAGCACGACCTGGACATCGTTGACGCCCAGGCCGACAGCGCCCACCAGGCCCTCGCGCTGCAGGCTGCGCAAGGCCGGCAGCGTTTCGTCGCTGCACCTGCCGCAGCACCGCGGCGGCTGCAGCGCCATGCGTGGCGGCGTCGCAGTCGTGCACGAAGGCCACGTCCAGGCGCGCCAGGCCCAGGCGCTGCAGGCTGTCTTCGACACTGCGCCGCACGCCGGCGGCGCTGAAGTCCCAGCGTTGCACGAACGGCAGGCCGTCGACATACAGGTGCTGCTCGCGCGGTACCGAGGCTGCGGGTGTCAGCAGCCGGCCGACCTTGCTCGACAGCGTGAAGTCGCTGCGCGGGTGCACGCGCAACGCGGCACCGAAGCGGTGCTCCGACAGGCCATGGCCGTAGTGCGGGGCGGTGTCGAAGCTGCGGCAGCCGCTGTCCCACGCGGCGGCGAGCGTGGCGGCAGCGTCGGCGTCGGCGACGGGCGCGAACAGGTTGCCGAGCGGCGCGCCGCCGAGGCCGAGGCGGGCGCCGCCGACGCAAGGCGGGAAGATCGGCATGGCTGGAGGCCGGCGGTTGGTCGGCGTTGGGTCGGCCGTTGTGTCGGGTTAGCACGGGTGAGTACAGACTGATCTTATGACTAACATGTCAGTATGGCGACTGCGGAACAACCCGCAACCGCGCCAGCAACCCTGGCCGCCGCCTGCGCAAACGCTGCCATGCTCAAGCACATCCCCGCCCTGCTCACGCCCGATGCCCTGCACGCACTGGCCAGCATGGGCCATGGCGACGAACTGGCGATCGTCGACGCGCATTTCCCGGCGGCGCGTGTGGCGGCGCGGCACGGCGCGCGCTTGGTGCAATTGTCCGGTGCCGACATGCCCACGGTGCTGCGCGCCGTGCTGGCGCTGATGCCGCTCGACGGTCCAGGGACCGAGGCGGCCTGGACCATGCAGGTCAGCGGCAGCGCCAACGTGGTACCGCTGGCAGTGGCCGACGTCCTGTCGGTCCTCGATGCAGCCGGCGAGCAGCCCGCGGGGGCGCTCGAACGCTTTGCGTTCTACGAGCGCGCTGCGCAGGCCTACGCGGTCTTTGCCTGCGGTGACACACGGACCTACGCCAACGTGCTGCTGCGCAAGGGCGTGGTCGCCGCGCCAGAGGCGGCGCGATGAGCGCCGCAGGGCCGTTCCCAAGGCGCTCGCTCCCCCTCGGGGGGATCGGCGCGCAGCGCCGCAGGGGGCTCCAATGAAAACTGCGGCGCCGACGCTGCGCGCGCAGGCCTACGAGAACTTTCGCCGGCAGATCCTCGCGGCCAATATCCGGCCCGGGCAATTCATCTCGCAGCGCGAGCTGCTGCAGCTGCTGGACATGCCGCTGGGGGCGGTGCGCGAACTGATTCCGCGCCTGGAAGCCGAGGGGCTGCTGCGCACGGTGCCGCAGCGCGGGTTGCAGATCGCGCATGTCGACCTGGCGCTGATCAACAACGCCTTTCAACTGCGCCTGGTGCTCGAGCGCGAAGCAGTGCTGCGTTTCTGCGCCACCGTCTCCGACGGCGACCTGGCGAAGATCGACGACGCGCACCGCCGCATCGTCGCGCGGGCGAAGAAGGGGCCGATCGACGCCGCGCTGCTCGACGACGCGCAGACCGTCGACTGGGGCCTGCACGACCTGATGATCGACGCGCTCGGCAACAAGCTGATCTCCGAGATCTACCGCGTCAACAGCCTGCGCGTGCGCCTGATCCGGCTCGAGCGCGCGATGCTGTCCGAAGAAGCGCTGCTGCCGGCGATGCAGGAGCACCAGTGGTTCATCGAGGCGCTGCAGCGCCGTGACGCGCAGCAGGCCGCCGAGCGCTTGTCGCACCACATCGAAAGCGCGCACCGGCGCGTGCTCGGCCTGCCGAGGCCGGCCCTGAACACCATGATGGAGAGCTCCCGTTGAACAACAGAACCCAACGACTGCGCGGCCACTGGCCCGCCATGCTGACACCCGTGGCCACCGACGGCCGGCTCGACACCGAGCGTGCCATCGCGCACGGACAGCGCCTGCTCGAGGCCGGCAGTGACGGCCTGACGCTGTTCGGCACCACCGGCGAGGGCACGGCCTTCACCGTGGCCCAGCGCATGGGCCTGGTCGATGCGATGGTCGGCCATGGCATCGCCGCCCAGCAGCTGATCGTCAACCTGACCGCGCTGGCCCTCGACGATGCGATCGAAATCGGTCGCCATGCGATGCGCCACGGCGTCGCCGGCACGATGCTGATGCCGCCGTTCTTCTTCAACGCGCCGCGTGATGCCGGCATGGTCGAGGCGGTGTCGCAGGTCGTGCGCGGCGTGGACAGCGATGGCCTGAACCTGTTGCTCTACCACTTTCCGTCGCAATGCAACGTACCGTTCTCGCACGCCGCGATTGCCGAGCTGGCGCGGCGCCACCCGCGCAGATCGTCGGTGTCAAGGACAGCTCGGCCAACCTCGAGCATTCGCTCGGGCTGGTGAAGGCGTTTGCCCCGCTGTCGATCCTGGTCGGCTGCGAACCGCATGTCGCGCCGACGATGCGCGCCGGCGGCGCCGGTTCAGTCAACGGTCTGGCCAACGTCGCACCGCGCCTGATGCAGCGCGTGATCGAGCACCCCGATCGTGTCGCGCCCGAAGACGACAAGCTGATGCACGGCCTGCTGGCGCTGATGTCGGTGCGACCGAACATGCCGTTCGTCAGCGTCTACAAGACCATGCTCGCCGAGCAGACCGGCGACGACGCCTGGCTCAACGTCTGTGCGCCGCTCGATCCCCTGGACAACACCGAGGCGCGCGCCGTGCGCGACGGCTATCGTGCCGTCGCCGGTGACGCCACCATTCTTTAGTACCAGCCCAACGCCAACAAGGAGACGCCAATGACTGCCCACAAGATCCAACGACGCACCGTCCTGCAAGCCACTGCGGCATCGGCTGCGAGCGTGATGCTGCCGCGCGCGTTCGCGCAGGGCGCCACGGTGATCCGCTGGGGCGAATCGCTCGCCACCTCGCATCCGCAGGTGCAGATGGCCGATCGCGTGGCCAAGGAGGTGAAGGAAAAGAGCAGCGGGCGCATCGACATCCAGGTCTTCGCCAACAGCCAGCTCGGTTCGGGCAAGGAGATGATCGAGTCGGTGTCGTCGGGCGCGCTGCAGATGACGACCGATGGTGCCGGCGCGCTCGGTGCCTTCCTGCCGCAGCTGTCGGTGATCGAGGCGCCGTACCTGTGGCGCGATGCGGCGCACATGGCCAAGGCCGCGGGCACGCCGCTGTTCGCCAAGTTGAACGACGACCTGGTCGGCAAGCGCGGCATGCGCATGCTGGGCATCACCTACTACGGCAAGCGCCACCTCACCACCGGCAGCAAGGAGGTCAAGACGCCCGCCGACATGGCCGGCTTCAAGCTGCGCGTGCCGCCGGTCGACACCTTCCGCGCGATGGCCGAAGCCTGGGGCGCGCGCGCGACGCCGATCGCCTTCGGCGAGCTCTATCTTGCGCTCAGCCAGGGCGCGGTCGACGGCCAGGAGAACCCGCTGCCGACGATCCAGAGCGGCAAGTTCTTCGAGGTCCAGAAGTTCCTCGTGCTCACCGGGCACATCATCACGCCGCGCATGCCGATCGTGAACGAGGCCTTCTGGAAAGGCCTCAAGCCCGCCGACCGCGAGCTGATGCAGGCCGCGCTGGCTTCGGCCGCGACCTGGCAGGACAAGGAGTTGTTGTCGCAGGAAGCCACGCTGGTGGGCACCTTCAAGACCGCCGGCATGACGGTGATCGAGCCCGACGTGGCGTTGTGGCGCAAGCCGGTGCTCGACAAGGTGCCGGCGCAGTTTGAAGAGAAGTGGGGCAAGGGAACCTTCGAGTCGCTGTTGGCTCTTTGATGCCGTTGCTGCGCGGTCTCGACCGCTTGCTGCAGGTTTCGGCCGGCGCGCTCGTCGTCGTGCTGTTGCTGACCGTGACCGCCGGCGTGATATCGCGCACCATCAATCATCCGCTCGCCTGGACCGACGAGGCCAGCGGCTTTCTGATGGTGTGGTTGGCCTGCCTGGGCTGGATGCTGGCCACGCGCCACGGCGCGCACATCCGCATCCGCGTCTTCCAGGACAAGCTGCCTGCCGCTTCTTGGCGTGCGACGGAGTGCACCATCCTGGTTGCGGTCGCTGTGCTCGGTGCCGTCG
Source organism: uncultured beta proteobacterium (assembly GCA_963706685.1). Classification (GTDB taxonomy): domain Bacteria; phylum Pseudomonadota; class Gammaproteobacteria; order Burkholderiales; family Burkholderiaceae_C; genus CADEEN01. The sequence continues at coordinate 384,222 of CAVPMY010000003.1, read as the reverse complement.
TCGCCTGGTTCAGCGTGCACCTGGTGCGCACGAACGCCGACATCGAAGCGCTGGCGCTGCCGATCTCGACCGCCTGGGGCTATGCACCCCTGTTGCCTGCCGGCTTGCTGACCGTCGTGCAGGCGTGCGCCGATCTGTGGCAAGTCATGCGAAATCGCCGGCCCGCTGAGCCCCATTCGGCATGACCGGGCTGATCTCCAAGATCGCCGGCGCCTGGCTGGTCGCCATCCTCGGCGGCCTGCCGCTGTGGGTGTCGATGGGCCTGGCGGCGCTGGCCTTCCTCTGGCTGGCGGGATTTCCGATCACCGTGCTGCCGCAGAAGATGGCCGGGTCGATGAACTCGTTTCCGATCGTCGCCGCGCCGCTGTTCATCCTCATGGGCAACATCCTCGGCGCGGCGCGCATCACCGACCGCATCGTCGTCTTCGCCAGCGCGCTGATCGGCTGGGTGCGCGGCGGCTACGCGCATGCCAGCATCCTGACCAGCATCCTCTTCGCCGGCATGGTCGGCTCGGCGGTGGCCGACGCCGCCGGTTCGGGCGCGATCGAGATCCGGGCGATGAAGAGCGCCGGCTACAAGCCGGAGACGGCCGCCGCCATCACCGCCGCCGCGGCCACCATCGGCCCGATCATCCCGCCGTCGCTGCCGATGGTGATCTACGGCGTGATGGCCGACGTCTCGATCGGCAAGCTGTTCATGGGCGGTGTCGTGCCCGGCATGTTGATGGGCCTGTCGCTGATGGTGATGGTGGGCTTCGTCGCCCGGCGCGAAGGCATGGCGCGCCATGCCTTCGGCGGGCTTCGCCGCCATCGGCCGCGCCTTCCTCAAATGCTTCTTCGCCATCATGACGCCGGTGGTGATCCTCGGCGGCCTGTTCGGCGGCATCTTCACGCCCACCGAAGCCGCTGCGGTGGCCTGCCTGTACGCGCTGTTCCTCGGCTTCGTCGTCTACCGCACGCTGCACTGGCGCCAGCTCGGGCCGATCCTGGTCGACACTGCCACCACCACCGGCGTGGTGATGGTGCTGGTGATGGCGGCGGCGGCGCTCGGCTGGTGCATCTCGATCTCGCGCCTGCCGCAGACGCTGACGCCGCTGATCCTGGCCACCTTCGACAGCCCGCTGATGTTCCTGCTGCTGGTCAACGTCGGGCTGTTGGTCGTCGGCTGCTTCATGGAGGCGCTGGCGGCGATGCTGATCCTGATCCCGATCCTGGCGCCGGCAGCGGCGAGCTACGGCATCGACCCGGTGCAGTTCGGCGTCATCGTCGTGCTCAACCTGATCATCGGCACGATCACGCCGCCGATGGGCATCGTGCTGTTCGTCGTCACGCGCATTGCCGGCATCAGCTTCGAAACCATGGCGCGCACGATCCTGCCGTGGCTGGTGCCGCTGCTGGTGGTGCTGCTGGCGATCACGGTCTATCCGCCGCTGACGCTGTGGCTGCCGCAGTTGATGCGGGGCAGCTGAGCGCTCCTGCCGTCCGCGGCCAGCGGCCCGGCACGGGTTTGCGTGATGCCGGGTGTCGATCGGCGCTGCCGCTGAAGACGTTCGTGCAGCGGACTGCTACGCTACCTGTTACGAGCGGGAACCGAACAGACGCAAGACATGACCGTGGGCGGCTGGGCCTTGGACGAGGCTGTGATGACGAGCGCGGGCGCTGTGGCGGCGGGACGCGCGGGACAGGGGCCGGACCTGGTGCTGGCCCATGGCTGGCCCTGGTCGTCGTACGCCTGGCACCGCGTGATCCCTGGGCTCACGCGTGGCTATCGAGTTCACTGGTACGACATGCCGGGCTACGGCCAGTCGGACCAGCGCCCGGGCCAGCGCACCTCGCTCGACGTGCAGGGCGTTGTCTTTGCCGAGATGCTGTCCCACTGGCGACTCGCGCGGCCGCTGGTCGTGGCCCATGATTTCGGCGGAGCGACGACGTTGCGAGCGCATCTTCTGCACGGATGTGAGTTTGCACGCTACGTCTTGATGAACGTGGTGGCGATGCGGCCCTGGGGATCGGATTTCTTCAGCCACGTCGGCAAACATGTCGAGGCCTTCCAGGGGCTGCCGCCACACATTCACCGCGCGCTCGTGGAGGCGTACATCAAGGGCGCCCTCGTCAACGACATCGACGACGAGGACTTCGGCAGACTCGTCGCACCCTGGCTGAGCGCGCAAGGCGCCGACAGTTTCTACCGTCAGTTCGCCCAGGCCGACGAGAAATACACCGCTGAAGTCGAGCCGCTGTTCGGCAAGATCAGGTGCCCCGTGATGATCCTCTGGGGCGAGGACGACCCGTGGATCCCGCTGGATCGAGGCAAGGCGCTGCACAGGCTCATGCCACAGGCCGATTTCCAGACATTGCCGGGCGTCGGCCATTTGCCCCAGCTCGAGGCTCCCGACAAATTGCTGCAAAGGCTCAAGGCATTCCTGCAATCCGAGTCGGGTTAGCACCCCGATCGGCACGCCGCAGGTGGCGCCGCTGGAAACCCTCCGCGCCCGGGCTTGAAATCGGCCGCGCACCCGCTCACATGGAGTCGGTGAGCGTTCTGGTCGCCCTCGGGTTTGTTGTCTTCGTCGCCGGCGGTGGCCGGCGCAGCGCTGGCCGGACCGACGCTGGCGCGGCTGTGGCGCCGGCAGCGCATCACCCGGCGGCCGTTCCCCGCTGCCTGGCGCGACATCGTGCGCCGCCGCGTGCCGCTGGTGCGCCAACTGCCGGCCGCGCAGCAGCTGCGTTTGAAGAAGCACATCCAGGTGCTGCTGGCCGAGGTGCCGTTCATCGGCTGCGCGGGGCTGCAGGTCAGCGACGAGATGCGCGTCACCATCGCCGCGCAGGCCGCCTTCCTGCTGCTGGGGCGCGGCGGTTCGTTCGGCAACCTGCGCGAGGTGCTGGTCTATCCGGGCCACTTCGTCGTGCCGCGCAGCGGAGCGGGTGCCGGCGGCGTGGTGCACGAGGGCCGCGACGTGCTGGCCGGCCAGAGCTGGCAGCGCGGCCAGGTCATCGTGGCCTGGGACGCGGTGCGCGACGGCGCGGCCGATCGCGCATGACGGTGCCAACGTCGTCATGCACGAGTTCGCGCACCAACTCGACCAGGACACCGGCCGGCCAACGGCGCGCCGTATGTGGGGCGCGGCGCGCTGCAGCAGACCTGGGCGCGCGTGATGAGCCAGGAGTTCGATGCCCTGCAGGCTCGCCTGGCACGGGCCGAGCCCGGCCTCATCGAGCCCTATGCCGCCACCAGCCCGGCCGAGTTCTTCGCCGTCACGACCGAACTCTTCTTCGAGAGGCCGGACGCACTGGTCGCCGAGCGGCCTGCGTTGTACGAGCAGCTCAAACGCTGCTACCGGCTGGACCCGGCATCGTGGTAGCCACGCTCCAAGACTTGGCCAGGGGTCGCGCGCACCGTCAGGGGACCAGCAAGGCCGTCGTCCAGGCTGTGCAGCGCGCAGGCGCGGCAGGTGGCGGCCAGCGCTTCTGGTGGTGGCGACGTTCCTGTGCGGGCGTAGAAAACCTGGGTGTCTCTGCAGTCTGCCTCAGGCCACGAATTGCAGGTCGAGGTCGCCATGCGCGTAGATCACCACGCCGGTGTCGGTCTCGGTGACCCTGTGGCCCGTGCCGGCCGGCGCGAGCTGGTAATCGCCGGCTTGAAGCAGCACGTCGTCGAGGAAGAGTTCCCCCTGCACCATCATGCACTCCTCGTCATGGCCGTGGGTGTGCAGCGGTACCGAGGCACCGGGCTGCGCGTAGTAGAGCATCGCGGCCTGGCCCGCGTGCTGCCACAACACGCGCCGCTGGATACCCGGCGCGAAGTCGGGCCAGCCGGCGTCTTCGTCGCGCACGGTGCGGGGCGCAGGGTCGGCGCCCGCTGGGGCGGACGCCTCGCGCAGGAAGAGCAGCGCACCTTCGTCCGTTTTCAGCCGCCAGGCAGCGCTTGCGGCCGGTGCGACGTGGTAGTCGCGCAACCGCAGGTGTTCGTTGCCGAGTTGGACCGAACCGCGCAGCACCAGCCATTCGCGGTGACGCTCGGGCGCAGGGCCTGTCCATTGGCTGCCGGCCTGCAGCTCGATCAGGCGCACGAGCACTGGCTCGCCAGGCCGCAGGTCACGGTCGGTGGCCGCGGCGTAGAGCGTGCGCGCCTGAACGCCGGGTGCCAGCTCGACGCTGGCCAGCCGCGTCCGCCGGGCGGTGAACATGACGCTGGCCTCGGCGCGCGACGCGGCGAGGCGGTCCAACAGGCGGCCGCGCAGCACCGCAGCCGTGGCCTGCGGGCCTGGCGCGCCGGCGGCCCAGGCACTGGCGAAGGGCTCGCGCAGCAGGGGCTCCAGATCGCGGTCTACGGGGTCGGGAGGCTCGCTCACGGGCAGCGGCAGGGGGCGGTTGTTCATGGCGGTGTGGGTCCGAAACGCTGTGAAGGGTCGGGTGCGGATGCGCCAGGTTTGTTCACGATGCCAGGGCGGCCGGCCCGCTTTCACCGAGGATCTGACGCAAGCTCTGCAGGGCCCGGCGAATCTGCGACTTGACGGTGCCCAGCGGCAGGCAGGTCTGTTGCGCGATTTCCTCGTGGCTCAATCCGCGAAAGAAGGCCAGCGAGACGATCTGGCGGGGCTGCGCACCCAGCAGCATCATGGCTTGGTGCAGGTCGGCCTGATGACGTGCCAGGTCGAGCAATTCATCGCTCGGCCTCGCGTCGCCTGCCGTGTCGTGCTCGGTCTCGTCGTCGACGCTCTCGTGCTGGAAGCGCGCCTCGTGGCGCAGTGCGTCGATGGCGCGTGAACGGGCGATCGCCAGCAGCCAGGTCAGGGCCTGACCGCGCGCCGGATCGAAGCGGACGGCTTGCCGCCAGACCTGGAAGTAGGTGTCCTCGACGACTTCCTCCGCCAATGCGGTCTGGCGCACGATGCGCTTGACGATGCCGAAGATGCGCGAGAACGTGGCGTCGTAGAGCGCCGCCAGGGCGCGCTCGTCGCGGTCGACGATGGCGTCGATCCACGCCGCGAGCTGCTCGTCGGTGGCTGCTTGGGCCAGTCCCGTGCCCGCTGCCGTCGGACCTGCCGCCGCGCGGTCGGCGGCGTCTCGCAGGGCATCGTCGTCCGGCTCGTCAGCGGCCACCGGCCACGGCGGTGCCATGGCATCGGGGATGGGGGCTGCAGCCTCGTCACCGGACGTTGCGGTCTGCATCATTGAAGCGTTCATGCGACAACCTCGGCAGGGATGGCCCATGGGGCAGGCGGCGGCCCTTGAGTCTGCCAAGGCACGTCCGCATCGATGGATGAACTACGGCGCGCAGCCGAAAGCGGATGCAGCGCGGGTTGGGCGGAGCGCAGGGCAGCCACGGTCAGCCGAGCAACTGGCTGGCGTCGGGCACGGCACCACGAAGGAAGATCGTCGCGCCGGATGCCGAACTGATCGTGGCGTGCAGCGCGCCGCCATGCGCCAGGTGGTAGCCACCCGGCCCGATCTCGATCTTCGAGCCGACCTGCAGGCGGCCTTCGAGCACCACACACTCCTCGTCGTGCGGGTGGCGATGCGGCGGCAGCACGGCACCGGGCTCGAGCCGCAACAGGTAGGACAGCAGGCCTGCGTTTTCGCGCAGCACCTTGATGGCCACCCCCTCCAGGAAGGGTTGCCACTCGCCCGCGTCGCCATCGATCGTCAGGTGCGACAGGTCGGCGTCGGCAACACGTTCCATCAGGCGGCGCCGGATGCTGTGGGCCTGGGTCGGCGTGCCGGAGGAGGGTGCCTCCCGGTGCTGGGGGTCGGGGATGTCCATGACGAGGCTACGGCGCAATTCGCGTTGCGGATTCATTTCCCTCGGCGCGTTGTGGGTGGGGCCGGCGAATGCACTGTCGGCCAACTTCGGCCGGGTGGCAAGCCCTTGCCGGGGTTGATTGCATCTGAACGCGGCGGCCTGCCGTAACCGGATCCATCAACACCACGCGCCGGAGTTCGACCATGACCCGTTTTGCCGAAGTGACTCACCAAGAGTGGATTGCCGCCCCGGTCGAGACCGTTCGCGCGCAGTTCGCCGACCTCGACCACCACATCCGCCGCAACGTCCACCCCAAGCTGCGTTTCGAGGTGCTCGAGCGCCGCACGCGCGGCGCCCGCTTCGTACAGGAGGTGCGGCTGCTCGGCATCCGCCAGCGTGACGTCTTCGAACGCAGCATCGAGCCGGACGGCACCATCGAGGACCGCTCGGTCGAAGGCTTCAACCGCGGCGGCAGCCTGAGCGTCCGCTTCACGCCGGCGCGCGCCGAGGGCCAGTTTGCAACCCAGGTCGAGATCACGATCCGCCTGCCGCTGCCGCCGCTGATCGGCCCTCTCGTGCGGCCACTGCTGGAGGCGCAGATCCGCAAGGAAGTGCGGGCTGCGGCGCTCGAAGACAAGGCGGACATCGAGACGCGCGGCTACCCGCTTGGCGGCCCTCGCCGCGCCGCGTCGCTGGCGCCGGTGTGATCCTGACCGTCCCGTCTGCCGGCGTCATGCCCTCCACCCACTTCGACCTGATCAGCCACTGGCGCATTGCGGCGCCGGTGGACCGTGTCTGGGCCGCGCTGGCCGACCCGCAAGGCTGGCCGCGCTGGTGGTCCTATGTCCGCGCCGTGCGCACGCTGCAACCGGGTGACGCCAGCGGCGTGGGCAGTGTGCGCCGCATCCGCTGGTCGACCCGGCTGCCCTACGAGATCGACATCGAAGTCGAAGCCGTGGAGGCCTTGCGGCACGAGCGCCTGCGCGGCCGATCGCGCGGCCAACTCTGCGGCGAAGGCATCTGGCTGCTTCGTGACGCAGGCGAGCAGACCGATGTCACCTATGTCTGGCGCGTCGAGCTGGCCAGGCCCTGGATGCGCTGGCTGGCGCCGCTGCTGGCGCCAGTGTTCCGATGGAACCACGACGGCGTGATGCGTGCCGGCGAGGCGGGTCTGACACGACATCTGGCGGGCCGCCAAACCGGCCACCCTGTCGCGCCCGGGCCGCCCCGCTGAAGCAGCTCAGCGCCATTCGGCATGTTCGATACCGCGGCGGTTGCCGGGGCGCGGGCTGCGTCCGTCGCGACCGATTGGATCCGATCTGCCACGATCTGAGCTGAACTGCCCGAGATCCGCCCGAGGCGGAGGGCAGCAATGGGCGCGCATTGCCGGAAGAAGTCGTAACGAGCTGCAAAGGACCCTCCATGGCACCGCCGCGATACTGCGGCCATGGACTTTGTCAACGTTCCGCTGCTTGCCGCCGCCGGCCTGGTCTTCTTCAGCGTCCTGGCCGGGCTGTTCTCGGCGCGCATCGGGTTTTCCTTCCTGCTCGTGTTCCTGCTGGCGGGTGTGCTGGCCGGTGAAGACGGTCCCGGCGGCTTTCAGTTCGACGACTACCGGCTGAGCTTTTGGGTGGGCAATCTGGCGCTGGCCATCATCCTGCTCGACGGCGGGCTGCGCACGGCGTTTTCGACCTTCCGCACGGGCCTGAGGCCTGCTTCCTTGCTCGCCACGGTGGGAGTGTTGGTGTGCGCGGCCATCACCGCCGTAGCGGCCGTGCTGTTCCTGGGTTTGAGTTGGGGCGAAGCCCTGCTGCTCGGAGCCATCGTCGGCAGCACCGACGCCGCGGCGGTGTTCTCGCTGCTCACGCGTTCGGGCGTCACGCTGAACGAGCGAGTCGCCGCGACGCTGGAGATCGAGTCGGGTGTCAACGACCCGATGGCGGTGTACCTCACGCTGACCCTCATCGCGCTGCTGGGCGGTACAGGGGTGGTGGCGGACACGGGCGGCAATGCCTGGTCGACCATCGCCCGCAGCTTTGCCGAGCAGTTCGGCTGGGGCGCGCTGGTCGGGATAGGCTCGGGTTTCGCCATGGCCCTGCTGCTGCGGCACGTGGCCGCGCGCGATACCGGCGGCAGCGTCCAGGCGCTGCTGATCGGCGCAGCCGGACTGTCGGTGTTCGCCGCCACGGGCTGGCTGGGCGGCTCAGGCTTTCTGGCGGTGTATCTGTTCGGGCTGATCGTGGCCAACCGCGCGGCCGAGGCCGTCGCCCCGACGCTGGCGGCGATGGACGGCTACGCCTGGTTGGCCCAGGCCGGCATGTTCCTGTTGTTGGGACTGCTGGTGACGCCATCGGACCTGGCGGCGAGTTGGCTGCCCGGCTTGGCCGTTGCCGCGGTGCTGATCGTCGTCGCGCGGCCGGTGGCGGTGTGGATGTGCCTGTGGCCGTTCCGGTTCAGCGCGCGAGAAACCTGGTTCATCAGCTGGGTGGGCCTGCGTGGCGCGGTGCCCATCGTGCTGGCGCTGTTCCCGCTGCTGGCCGGCCTGCCGCAGGCGGGCCCGCTGTTCAACGTGGCTTTCATCGTCGTCCTGGTCTCGCTGCTGACCCAGGGCACGACGATCGGCTGGGTGGCCCGCAAGCTCGGCGTGGCGCTGCCCGACCCGGGCAACGAGCAGGCAGTGCGCGCCGTCTTTCGCGACTTCGTGCTCGATCCAAGGCTGCCGGTGGAACAGGTCTGCGACTTCTACGGCTTGCCGGCCCCACCGCAAGCTGAGCTGCCGCTGGCCGAATGGATCGCCGACAGCCTGCGACGCCCGCCCGTGGTTGGCGACAGCGTTGCCCTGGGCAGCGCGACGCTGGTGGTGCGCGGCATACGCGAAGGACGGATCTGCCAGGTTGGTCTGGGGCTGCCGGAATGAACGGCCGCGCGCCCGGCCGGCCGGCCGCTAGAGCTGGCCATGAATTCGCTCATCGAGCACTTGCCGTCTTCCTCGATGGCCTCCAGGTGAATGCGGTCTCGAATTCGCGCGAACGGCTTGCCGTCGATGCCGACCTCGGGCTCCCGGCGAGCGGGCGGCGTCGGTGCCGGATCGTCAGCGGTAAGCTCGCCGTGCCCAACCAATCGAGACCATGCTGCCACCATGTCGCTGAACCCGAACACCCTGCAGCCGCTGAATGCCGCGGTGCTCTGCGACACGCTCGACAGCCTGGGCCTGATGCAGCAGGCGATGAAGCCCTTCTTGCGGCCGCTGGACGAGTCGCTGCAGCTCATCGGCCGCGCCCGCACCGGCCTGTACATGCCGGTCTACGCGCCGCCGGCCGCAGGCGAGAACCCCTACGAGGTCGAGATCGCGCTGGTCGACGACCTCGCGCCCGGCGACGTGGTCGTGCTGGCGTGCGACGGCCCCAGCGAGCGCATCGCACCCTGGGGCGAGTTGCTGTCCACGGCCAGCGTGGCGCGCGGCGCGGCCGGCTGCGTCACCGACGGCCTGGTGCGTGACGTCAAGCAGATCCGCGAGATGAGCTTCGCGGTCTTCTGCGGCGGCGTCGGGCCCCTCGACACCAAGGGCCGCGCGCGCATGGTCGAGCGCGACGTGCCGGTGGTGTGCGCCGGCGTCGCCGTGCGCCGCGGCGACCTCGTGTTCGGCGACGTCGACGGCGTGGTCGTCATCCCGCAAGAGGTCGAGCAGGAGGTCGTGCGCCTTGCGCTCGAAAAGGTCTCGGGCGAGAACCAGACGCGCCAGGCGCTGCAGCGCGGGGAAAAGCTGGCCGACGTGTTCCGGCGGCTGGGCATCCTGTAGCGGGCGGCGTCGTGACGCGGACCCGCTACACCGGCGTGTCGCCGCGCGCCGCCAGCGCCGGCGCGCGGCGGCGCCACGCTGCGGCGGCCATCGACGCGGCCAGCAACAACAGCAGCAGCGCTGCGCCGTGCGGCCACAGCAGCCCCAGCAGCCCTTGCCAGTCGGCGCGGCCGAGGGCGACGAAGCGCTCGCTGAGCCAGTGCCAGACCTCGTGGGCCACGAAGCCCGACAGCACGGCCAGCATCACGCGCTCGGCCTGCGGATAGCGCGTCACGGCCCAGGCCAGCAGCGGCCACACGAGAGCGATGGCGAGCAACTGGCCGATCTCGATGCCGATGTTGAAGGCCAGCAGCGACAGCACCAGGTGCGAGCCGGCGTACTGCATCTCGTTGGCCAGGCCGAACGAAAAGCCGAAGCCGTGCACGAGGCCGAAGGCCGCGGCGATGAGCCAGCGCCGGCGCAGGTTCGGCTTGAAGAGGTTTTCCACCGCCATGTAGAGGATCGACGCGGCGATCAGCACTTCGACCAGCAGCGGAAAAGCCGGCTCGCTCGGCACCCAGCCGAGCGCGGCGGCACCGAGCGTGATCGAGTGGGCCACGGTGAACGCGGTCACCACACCCACCAGCGGCCAGCCGAAGCGCCGGAACGGCACGACCAGGCAGAGCAGGAACAGCAAGTGATCGGCGCCGCCGAGGATGTGGCGCAGACCCGATTGCACGAAGGTCGACGCCGCCTGGTGCCAGCGCGGATCGAGCGCGACCGGGCCGCCGCCGGTGGCGATGTCGTAGGCGCGCACGTCGCCTTGCGGCGTCACGTAGCGCAGGTCCAGCCGCAGGCGGTCGCGCAGGCCGGGGGCAACTGAGAAGTCCAGTGCCAGGTCCGGTGTGGCCGAAGCGAGCCGGTACTCGAGCAGCGCATCGAAGCTGCCCTGGTTCCAGAACACGTCGGTGGCCGCCGGCAGCCGCTCGCCGCGAATCGCCGCCGCCGCCTGGTCGAACGATTCGAACGAACGGTCCGACGGCAAGGCGATGCGCGCCTGCCCGCCGGCGAGGGCCAGCGCCTGCCCGCCGTCGAGGAACACGATGTCCTTGGTCACGGCCGCCAATGCGCGCGGCAGCGCGTCGTCGATGCGCGCCAGATCGAGGTAGCCGTTGCCGCGCTTGGGCAGGTCGACGTTGAGCATCAACTCCAGCGGCACGCGCAGCACCACCTGCAGCCGGCCGTCGGCGCTTTGCTGCGCGATGGCGTGCAGCCGCAGCTGGTTGGCGACGTCGTGCGCGTGCACGGCGCCCCACGCGCCGAGCATCAGCAACGCCGCGCCCAACAGCGCGCGGCGCAGCCACTGCAGGCTCTCGTGCAGGCTCACGTCAACGGTCGTCGTCGTAGCGATCGCGGTGGCGCTCGCGGCGCGTGAACTTCTGCGCCCGCTTGCCGGTATCGACCTCGGCGGTGTAGATGTTGCCGCGCGAATCGACGGCCAGGTTGTGCACCCAGTGGAACTGGCCGGCGCTGCGCCCGTTGCGGCCGAAGCTGTCGATCACGCGGTCGTTGGCGCGGCTGAAGACCCAGACCTTGTTGTTCTCGCCGTCGGCGTTGTAGAGCTCGCGCTGGCGGCGGTCGGGCGAGAGGTCGATGTCCCACATCGCGCCGTTGCCCAGCGTGTCGCGCTCGAGGAAGGCCTCGCGCACGAACGTGCCGTTCTTGCGGAAGACCTGGTAGCGGTTGTTGACACGGTCGCAGACGTAGACCAGACCGTCGTTGGCGATGCGCACGCAGTGCACCGGGTTGCGGAACTGCTGGGCAATCGGCGCGTTCGGGTCGTAGGGGCCCGGAGCCGCGTCGTCTGGCGTGTTGCCGTAGGCGCCCCAGTGGCGCTTGTACAGGCCGGTGTGCGGCGTCGACGACCAGCACGCGCTTGTTCTGGTAGCCGTCGGCGATGTAGAGCTCGTTGGTCTGCGGGTCGACTTCCATGTCGGCAGGCTGGCCGAGCAGCGGGCGTCCGCCCGGCCCGCCGTTGGTGTCGTTGCTGCGGCCGCCCATGAACGCGCCGGCCATGCCGATCTGGTAGACGAAGGTGCCGTCGTTGGTGAACTTGAGCACCTGGTTGTTGGCCGCGCCGTTGCCGGCGATGTAGACGTAGTCCATGTGATCGACGTAGATGCCATGCTCGTTGGTCGGCCATTCGCAGCCGATCGCGGGGTTGCAGCGCGTTTCCAGGAAGCCCGGGTCGGCGGGGCCGCCCCAGGCCTTGAGCAGATGGCCTTCGCGGTTGAAGACCATCACCGAGGGTGCGCGGTTGCAGCAGTCGGAGCGGCGTGGATCGCCGGCCGCGGGGTCGGACCCGCGCTCGTCGGCGGTCAGTGACGATGGGCGCTGCACGATCCAGATGCGATCGTGCCGGTCCACTGCCACGCCGGCCACCTGGCCGACCAGCCAGCTGTTCGGCAAGGGCTTGGGCCAGTCGGCATCGACGGAGAAACGTTCGCGGTCACGGTCGGCGGCGGCATCGTGTTGCCAGGTGATGAGTCCGGCAAACGTGGCTGCGACGACAGCGCCGAAGAGCAGATGACGGGAGTTCATGTGCTTGTCCTTTCCTGCGGTTGCGTCAACCCCTCGAGACAGGCCGTCGGTTTCTCGGTCCTGGATGAGCCGGCCAGCAAGGAGCAGCACAGCCTGTGCCTTGCCGTTGTGCCGGTCAATCGATCGCCTGCCGGCGGCTGTCGCAATTCCGTGCTGGCGTTGCAAAGATCGACATCGAACTTAGGGAGAGGGTCGGCCCAGGCGGGATGGAAGCGGCGCCGTGGCCATGCCGCTGACGCAGCGTCGAGCGACGAGCTGACGCGCGAACAGCGCCGAGCAGCTCGTCGTCGGTTTGATATGCGGATCATCCCCAAGACGAGCTCGATGCGGCGCGCACAAGATGCGGCCCTCGGCTGCGCGCCGTCGTCGCCCTGCGCTGCCCCGACCGGATCCATGGGTCGCATGCTTGCAATCGCTGCCTCTGGCCTTGCCGCCACATCGCCTGTGGCGATGCTGGCGCGCGGCAGCGCCACGCAGCCGGACTTCGTGTTCGCCGACGGCCCGCCGACGCGTTTCGTGGCCGCGCGTTGGCACCGTCGCAAGGTGCAGCTCGACGGGCCGTTGCAGCTCGAGCAACACCTGCTGTCGTACTGCGAGCGTGGCGGCGCGTTGTCGACGATCGACGTCGAAGGCATGCACTTGCGGGCGCGGCAACACACCGGGGCGGTGACGTTCCTGCCGGCCGGCCGCTACGAGCGCCTGCTGCTCGAGTCGATCGGCGAGGTCGCGCATGTGCACCTGTACATCTCGGTCGAGGCGATGCGCGGCGCCCTCGACGCCGCCGCGGGCAGCACCGCCGCCGCGCCCTTGATGGACGTGCGCGACCCCTGGTTCGACAGCTTCTTTCGCCTGCTGCTGCTCGAGTACGAGGCCTGCCGCGCCGGCGGACAGCTGCAGTCCTTCGATCTGCTCGACCGCCTGGGCAGCCTGCTGATGCGCCGGCTCGCCGGCTTGCAGCATCCCGCCGCGGCCACAAGCAAGTCGCCTGTGGCGCCGCTGCGCCCGTTCCTGCTGCGCCAGGTGCTCGATCACATCGAGCAGCACCTGAGGCAGCGCCTGACGCTCGACACGCTGGCCGCGATGACCTCGCTGTCGGTGGACCACTTCGTGCGCGCCTTCGAGCAGGCCACCGGCTCGACGCCGCACCGCTGGATCCTCGAGCAGCGGCTCGACGCCGCCTGCGAACGGCTGCGCGCCAGCAGCGCGCCGATCGACGACGTCGCCCACGCCTGCGGCTTTGTCCATCCCGCGCACTTTTCGGCGACCTTCCGGCGCCATCGCGGCGTGACACCGAGCGCTTATCGGCGCGGCTGTTGAAGCGGCGCCCGGCGCCGACGGGCGCCACGCAATGAACCTTTGTTAAGGGCGCCATCGGTGCCGCGCTCTAGAGTCGGCCGTGCCCCATGCCGCATGCCAATAGGGCATGCGTTGTCTCACTCACCGCTGAGAGCCTCGCCATGAATCCATCGTCGCTGCTTGCGTTCGCCCTAGTCGCGCTGGTCACCGTCGCCACCCCGGGACCGACGGTGTTGCTGGCGATGAGCACCGGCTCGCGCCACGGCATGCGTCTGGCCGCCGTGGGCATCGCCGGCGCGGTGCTGTCCGACTTCGTCCTCATCACGACGGTGGCGCTCGGCCTCGGCGCGCTGCTGGCGGCGTCCGAATTGGCGTTCTCCGTGTTGAAGTGGCTGGGCGTCGCCTACCTGGTTTATCTCGGCGTGGGCCTGCTGCGCTCACGCGGCTCCGCCGATCTGTCGCCCGGCGAAGCGGGCGACGACAAGGCTCGACGCCATGCGGGCCGTGTGTTCTCCAAGAGCCTGTTCGTCGCCCTCGGCAACCCCAAGGGCTACCTGTTCTTCTCGGCCCTGTTGCCGCAGTTCGTTTCGCCGTCGGCGCCGCAGCTGCCGCAATACCTGTCGCTGGCCTGCACGTTCGCGCTGATCGACCTGGCGATCATGTTCGGCTACGCGACGATGGGGGCGCGCGCCGTGCGCAGCCTGCGCGGCGCCGCAGCGAAGTGGCTGAACAGCTTTTGCGGCGTCACCCTGCTGGCCTTGGCGGCGTCGCTGGCCGGCTTGCGGCGGTCGCCGCATCTGTGAAGACACGAGCGTCGCCGCGCACCGAGCGGCGCGCAGGTTAATTGCCCGTTGGTCCGCTGGACAACTGACCTGCGGCTTCGGCATAGCGAATCCGCGTCACGCGACCGTCCCAGAAAGGGTAGAGCTGGCCACCGGCAGCGCGCGCGATGACGAACTTCATCGGCACCATCATGCCGCCAACGTCGCGGTAGTCGTCGCGCGCGACATGCTCGCCGGCGCCGTGGTAGGGCGTGGCGAGATCGCCGTCGGCCTGCGTGTCGAAACGCAGCAGGCGGCCGTCGACGTAGGCGTCATAGGCGCGCGCCGGTCGGCGCCGATGAGGGCGAGGCCGTCGCGGCTTTGACAACCGCCGAGCGGTGGGCGCCGATGTCCAATTCGGTGGATGCGGCCAGACCCCAGACGGTGACGCCCATCGCGGCAACCAGCGAGGCCGCCACGGCAATCGCGCGTTTGTGAACGTTCATCGATGACTCCTTGCAGCAGACCGTTGCGCTGCGCAGGAGTCTTCGCCACCTTGGCCGGCGATGCCTTAGAGCGAATGTGTTCAGCCGGTGCTGCGCGCAGCGGGTGGCGCCGTCGCGCCTTTGGCGCCACGCAGGCCGCGGCGCAGCCGGGACAGCGAGACATCGGTCAGGCCGAGGTAGGTGGCCAGGTGCATCAGCGGCACCCGCGCGGCCAGGGTCGGGAAGCGCTGGCAGAACGCCTGGTAGCGCTGCCTGCCGTCCAGTGCCAGCAGATCGTGTTCGCGTTGCAGCTTGCCGGTCAACAGGCGGGCCAGCAACTCGCGCTGCAGCGGCTCCCACTGGCCATGGCGGTCGAGCACCTGCCGGAACTGCGCCGCATCGCAACGCCAGAGTCGCGTCGCTTCGATGCAGGAGATGCCGAACAGCGACGCGGCCGACCACATCGCCGGCGTGATCGGGCAGACGAGCACGCCTTCGGCAAAAAAGTTCTTGTTGAACTCGCGGCCATCGCGGCGCAGGAAGTGCATGCGAACCAGCCCGGACTCGATCAGCAAGGCCGCCGCCCATGTTTCGCCGGGCCGCAGCAGGGGTGCATTGCGCGGCAAGGTCTGCGCCGAGAACCCGCCCGCCAGTTCGGCCACCAGGCCTGGCGAGACCTGCGGCAGCGCTGCCTGCAGCGCGGCCGACAGAGCAGAGGCGTTGATCACGCGGCGGAGGATAACGAATCGCGCCCCCAAGGCTTGAAATCGGCCGCGCACCCGCCGACATGACGTCGGTGAGCGTTCTGGTCGCCCTCGGGGTCGTCGTCTTCATCGCCGTGGCGACCGGCGCAGCGCTGGCCGGACCGACGCTGGCGCGGCTGTGGCGCCGGCGGCGGCGTGGTGCACGAAGGCCGCGACGTGCTGGCCGGCCAGAGCTGGCAGCGCGGCCAGGTCATCGTGGCCTGGGACGCGGCGGCGGCGCGGCCGATGCGCATGACGGTACCAACGTCGTCATGCACGAATTCGCGCACCAACTCGACCAGGACACTGGCGTTGCGAACGGAGCGCCGTATGTCGGGCGCGGTGCGTTGCAGCAGACCTGGGCGCGTGTGATGAGCCAGGAGTTCGATGCCTTGCAAGCCCGCCTGGCGCAGGCGCAGCCCGGGCTCATCGATCCCTATGCCGCCACCAGCCCGGCCGAGTTCTTTGCCGTCACGACCGAACTGTTCTTCGAGCGGCCGCAGGCGCTGGCCGCCGAGCGGCCTGCGTTGTACGAGCAACTGCAGCGCTGCTACCGGCTGGACCCGGCATCCTGGTAGGTCGCCGTGCGGGACTGCCCTGCCGCGAAGAGCCTCGCGTCCAGTGTTCGCATGCGCCGATACGATTGACGCCATCGAACGCCTGGCGCCCACGATTGAACTGCCACGCCATCAGCACGTCGACCTTCGGCCATAGAACGAGCATCCAGCCCGAGACTCCATTGCCGTGCTCGGTCTTTTGGCCGAACTGAGGCTGCACGCTGACGCTTTGGCCACGCTCGGCACGCAGACCGCCGCGACCGCGCTGCCCGACTGATCGCCCAGGTCGATCGTGAGGGTCCGACTAGGCGACATTGGGAACGGAGAGCGCCGGCGCGCGAAGGTCCGATCTACCCAAATCGCGATCATTCAAGTCGTCGCACTGGATGCGTGCAGATAGACGCGATTTGGTTGGGCGGCGCGGGCAAATCGGAGTTCTTCAACACAATAGACCCGTTGCAGACGGTCGCGACGCCCCGTCCGAGCGCCGGGTCACCGCACTGACCGGACGTACGTGACCGAAGCGTTGCCGGCAGCGCCACACATCGAAGTGTCGCGCTGTCAATCGCGTGGCGTGGCCTGGGCCAGCACGGGAGCCGTCGCCTCGGGAATGGCGTAATTGGCGATCAGGTGCACGATTGTGGTCGTCACGAGAAATGAGGCGACGAGGGCGAGGGCGCGGGTCTTGAGCGAGGTCTTCATGGCTTGTCTCCAGGTGGTGCACCGAAGTGCGTTGCGATGGGTGCACTGTCTGCCCGAGCGATGCCTTCAGTCTTGAAGCCGGCTGAAGGCGGGGCTGAAGCGTTCTGAAACGGCCAGAGCTCGGAGGCAACTCCGGAGGCACTGACTCCGGAGGCAACTCCGGTTGTGCCACGAGACGGGATGGCGATACCCTCGCGTCGGGCGTCAGCCCGGCAGCAATCAGCCGATACGGATACGGGCAGCGCGCATCAGGGGTGAGCCGACGAAACCAGGGGAGCATCAGGCGTGCCGATGGAAGAAGGCTTCCGCTTTGGAGCGGTCGAGGTCCGCACCGCACAGCGACAGGTGCTGGTCGGCGGCCGGCCGGCGGCAATCGGCGCGCGAGCCTTCGATGTGTTGCTCGTGCTGCTGGAGCATCGCGACCGCGTGGTATCCAAGGACGAGTTGATCGGCAAGGTCTGGGAAGGCCTCGTCGTCGAGGAGAACAACCTTCAGGTCCAGATCAGCGCCCTGCGCAAGCTTCTCGGAGCTGGCGCGATCGCGACCATTCCAGCGCGCGGGTACCGCCTGGTCGCCCTGCCGGACCGGCCCAGCACGCCGGAGGCCGCCGAGGGCGCCGGGCGCGGGCCCTCCCTGCCGTTGCCAAGGTCGCGCACGCAGTTCGTCGGGCGCACACGCGAGAGGCGGCAGGCCATTGCGCATCTTCGCGACGGCCCGTTGCTCACCTTGATCGGCATCGGCGGCAGCGGCAAGACGCGGCTGGCGCTCGAGGTCGCCCGGGAAGCGCAGACTAGCTTCCCCGATGGCATCGCCTTCGTCGACCTGTCCGCCGTGGGCGACGCACGCGACGTGGACGCCATGGTCGCCAACGCCCTGGGCATCCGCGAAGCCCCGGGGACGCCGATGCTGCAGCTCCTCCAGGAGCGCCTTCGCACCGCGCGGCTGTTGCTCGTGCTCGACAACTGCGAGCACCTGCTGGAGCCGGTCGCCGCGCTGGTCGATGCGTTGCTGGGTCATTGCGACGCTCTGCGCGTGCTGGTCACCAGCCGCGAGGCTCTGGGCATCGCGGGCGAGCATGTGCAGCCTGTGGGGGCGCTGGAACTCGCCCGTGCCGATGACGTCGCTGTGCTGCGGGAATGCGATGCCGTGAAGCTGTTCGTGGACCGGGCGCACCTGGTGGACTCCGACTTCCAGGTCGACGAACACAACGCCGCTGCGCTGCACGACGTCTGCCGGCGCCTGGACGGCATTCCGCTGGCCCTCGAACTGGCGGCGGCGCGGCTCAACGTGTTGTCCGTGGACCAGCTCAGGGCACGGCTGGACGAGCGCTTTCGCCTGTTGTCCGGAGGGCGGCGCGCGCTGCCTCGCCAGCAGACGCTCGATGCGGTCGTGAGGTGGAGCTACGAGCATCTGAACGCCGCCGAGCAGCGGCTGCTGCAGCGACTGGCCGTTTTCAGCGGTGGTTCGACGATCGAGACCGCCGCCGCCGTCTCGGCGGCTGAGGCGTCCGAGCACGAGGTCATCGAACAGCTTTCCAGCTTGGCGGCAAAGTCACTCATCGGCTTGGCCCCCGACGGACCGGAACCTCGCCATCGGATGTTGGAGACCGTGCGCCTGTTTGCGCTGGAGCGGCTGGACGAGAGCGGGCAAGCGGGCGCTGCGCGCGATCGGCACCTAGCCTTCTTCGCGAAGCGGGCCGAGGAGTCGATCGCGCACTCGGACCCGCGTGTCCGCGCGAGCGCGCACCTTGTTCTCGACGCTGACCGTGACAACCTGATCGCGGCCCTGCGCTATGGCGCCCATGGCGGCACGCCAAGCGTGGCGTGGCGGCTGGCCGGGGCGCTCGAGGGGTACTGGCAGATGTGCGGGCTCTACGAGCTCGGGCACGCGCTGCTCGAAGCGATGCTGGCAACAGCCGGCCCCCAACTTCAGCGTGCGACGAGGGTGATGGCGCTTCGTGCAACGGGCGTCGCGGCGCTGAGAACCGGCCGGTATCAACGCGTCATGCAGTTGGCGCAAGAGCAACTGCAACTCGCGCGAGCCCTGGGTGATCAAGGCGAGGAGTTCAGTGCGCTGCGCGGTATCGCCTTCGCCGCGCTGGCGTTGAACGATGCGCCGCGGGCCTGGTCGCAGGTCGAGTCGATGCAGACGTTGTGCGCGGACCGGCCTGAGCGAGCGCGGACCGTTCGGCACGTTGAGGCGGAAACCTTGCGGGCGCTGGGTCAGCTCGACGACGCCGAGTCGCTGTTCCGGCAGAACCTGGACGAGGCGGTCGCGAATGGCACGCAAAGCGCCATCGTGCACGGGGCCGTTTGCCTGGCGCTGATCGCGCTCGCGCGGCCGGATCTCGACACCGTCCGCAGGTGGACCGAGCGTGCCATCCAAGTGCGTGCGCGCAGCGACCAGGGGTTCTACGGCGTTGGGCACATCCTGCTCATCGCGGCGGCCCTGCATGCGGCGGATCGAGATTGGGAAGTTGCAGCGCGCCTGCACGGTGCGGCCGAGGCGCACCTGCAGCACACCGGCCAGAGAATCGAGCCCATCGACATGGCGCCCCTCGAGCCCTTCCTGTCGCAGGCGCGCTCGGGCCTGGCGGCGGACGCGTATGCGAAGGCCTATGACGAAGGCCGCAGGCTCGATGACCGGTCGATCGTGTTGTTGGCAGCGGACTGCCTGTCCCGCAGCTGAAATCGCCCGGGTGGACCGGGCAGGCCCAGTTGACACGCGTCACGCATTGCCGATCATCACGCGTTCGATAGCAAGGTGGAGGTGGCGATGCGAGCCGTCGTGCGGTTCTGTCTCGGGATCGGGTTCGCTACGACATTTGCTGTGCACGCCCAGGCGCCTGGACGTGCGACGGCGGCACAGGCCGCGCCGGCGCGGCAGCCCTTCGCCGTGGCCGAGGCGAGCATCCCGGACATGCACCGGGCGATGGAGGGGGGGCGCACCACATCGCGCGAGATCGTTGAGCAGCACCTGCTGCGCATCGCGCTCTTCGAGGACCGGCTGAATGCCGTGATCGCGGTCAACCCGGGTGCGCTGCGCGACGCCGACGAGCGCGACCGCGAGCGCGCGCAGGGCCAGGTGCGCGGACCGCTGCACGGCATCCCGATCGCGCTGAAGGACAACATCCACACGCTCGACATGCCGACCACCGGCGGCGTGCTCGCCTTCGACGGGCTGCGGCCTCCTTACGAAGCCACGCTCACCCGGTTGTTGCGGGAAGCGGGCGCCGTGATCATCGCCAAGACCGTCATGACGGAGCTGGCCCACTGGGTGAGCGACGGCATGCCCGGCAACTACAACGCGGTGTCGGGCCACGCCATGAATCCGTACGACCCGCGACGCGATCCGCGCGAGGCGACGTTCGACGGCCGCCCCGCACTCACCACCGGCGGCTCCAGCTCGGGCACCGGCACGGCCGCGAGCTTTTGGGCCGCCAACGTCGGCACCGAGACCGCCGGCTCGATCCTGTTCCCGGCCGACAGAACCATGCTCGCCGCGATCAAGCCGACGGTCGGGCGGGTCAGCCGCCACGGCATCATTCCGCTCACGGCCGACCAGGACACCGCCGGCCCGATGGCCCGCAGCGTCACCGACGCAGCCATCCTGCTGGGTGCGCTCGAAGGGCCCGCGCCCGATGCGAACGACCCGGCGACCACGACCTGCTCGCCACCCCCGAACCGCGACTACACCGCGTTTCTGAAAGCTGACGCACTCAAGGGCGCGCGCATCGGCATCCCGCGCGCCTATTTCTACGACAAGGCCGGCGTTGCGGGCAGCAAGGAGCCGCGCGGCGGCCTCGATCCCGAGCGGGCCCGGGCAATGGCCGAGGCCATCGCCATCCTGCAGCAACAGGGCGCGGTGATCGTCGACCCGGCGAACATCCCGAGCGTTCTCGAGGCGGACCGAACCCGCAACGTCCTGGCCTGGAACATCTGCGTCAGCGCCAAAGGCCAGGACGCCGACTGCTCGGTGGTGTTGAAGTACGGCTTCAAGCGGGACTTCAACCAGTGGCTGGCATCGCTCGGACCCGCGGCGCCGGTGAAGACGCTGACCGAGCTGCGCGTCTGGAACCTCACGCACCAGCGTGCGGGTGCGATCAAGTACGGGCAGGATCTGCTCGACATCTCCGACGAGATGCACCTCGAGCAGGACCGCGCGCGCTACGAGGCGGACCGCGCGCGGGACCTCAGGCTGGCGGGTGAGCAGGGGATCGACGCTGCGATGGCGCAGGGCCGACTCGACGCGCTGCTGTTCCCCGGCGCACTCGGCTCGGAACTGGCGGCCATCCCCGGTTATCCGACGGTGATCGTCCCCTTCGGCTTGGTGCCCAACGCACCGAGACTCGCGTTCCCGCAGGGCTTTGACGCGCAGCCGTCGCCCTTCGGCGTGAGTTTCACCGGGCGCGCGTGCAGCGAGCCGCGGCTCATCGCACTGGCCTACGCGTTCGAGCAGGCGACGCAGCGGCGGGTGCCGCCGCCGGCTGCGCCGTAGGCGCGCCCGCGCGCTAGGCAGTCCTCGACGAACAGCCCACAACATCCCCGATCGTTGACCGCTCACGAGTCGCGCACGCTTCAGAGCGTCGGACTCAAGCGTCGCCGATGCAACAGTCGCCGACACTCGATGCGCGTCGCCTGAACGCACCCCTGTGGCCGTCCACTGACGCACAGGTCTCGCGCCCAATCGTTCACTACCCGCACATCGCGAACCTTCAGCGCGCCGACTCCACGGTCAGCAATGCGGTTCTTGCCGTCATGCCGACTCACTGATCGGCCGATCCCTTGTCGACGAGCCAAGCGCCCGAACCGCGCCATCGAGCGAGCCCAGGGTGGGTCAGATTTACTTCTGCGGCGATCAACCAGTGAGGGCAGCGGCCCGCATGAACCTTTCCTGCGGGCACCTTGTGCCACATGGCTGTTGTCAACCGGCGAGCCGGCGTGCGAACAGCGCGTCCCATGCCGCCAGCGACGGCTTGGCGACGAAGTTGCTGTCGGCCAGGCCGATGCTGGCAAACAGCGGCAGGTTCGCGGGCACCGGTGGCGGCAGGGCGCTCAGGTCGACGTCGGCAAACTGCAGATGCAGCCACGCGCTGGCGCCGGCGTGGTCGAGCAGCTCGGCGTGGCGCGTGACGTAGCGCGCCTGCTTGTCGGGTGACGAGGCAATGCTGCCGGCACTGGCGCTGGCCCAGCCGCCTTCGACCACCATCAGCGGCAGCGTCGTGCGGCCGCCGCGCAGGCGCTGGTAGTAGTCGAGCGGCAGGTCTTCGGGCGCGGGCCAGCCGAAGTACGGGTACGACGACAGGCCGAGCGTCTCGATGAACGGCAAGTCGGCGAAGTCGGTCTCGATGCCGATGTAGTTGCCGGCGGCGCCGAGCCGGCTCCACGCCGTTTCCACCTGCACGCTGGCCATCAACGGCGTGCGGCTGCCGGCGGCGCGCAACGCGGCCGCGGTGTCGTTGGCGGCTTGTTTCACGGCCGGGTACAGGGCCGGTGCCGCAGCGCGGATGAGGTTGCTCTCGGCCACCAGGCCGAGCACCGCGGGCGCGAGTTTGCGGTCGATGGCCAGCATGTAGCTGCGGTACAGCGTCTGCACCGCGGGCTCGGTGATGCTGCGCCCGGCGGCGCGCAGCTGCGGCGCGTCCAGCTCGCGCGCCAGGCCGTCGTTGAGGTCACCCATGTAGATCAGCTGCAGCCCTTTGCCGCGCAGCACCTGCACCAGCGGCAGCGTGTCGCGGTCGATGATGGCGTCGGGCGTCATGCCGGCCAGCAGGCCGGTCCACGGCAGCTCGACGTGAATGATCGCCAGCTCGGCGCGCCGGCTCCACAGGTCGATGCCTTGCAGCACCGAGGCCACGCTGGCGCGCGGCGGGTTCGGCGAAAAGCCCATGCGCCAGTCGCGTGTGGCCACAGGCGGCTGGCTGCCGCCGCCGCCGCTGCCGCAGGCGGCCAGAGGCGCACCTGCGAGCGCAAGCACCGTGGTCAGGAGATGGCGGCGAGAAGGGGACGTCAGGAAATCGTCAAGCGCGTGCATGGCTCAGACTCTAGCTGCGGCTCGACTCGATGGCCTGGTGCAACTGTGTCATGGCGTTGAAGTGTTCTTGGCGCGATCGATCCCCTGCGTGGAAAATGGCCGCAACCCTCAGCGCCCGGTTCTCACGCCACAGCATGACCAGCAAATCAGTCGTCGTCACCGCCGTCATCGCCGCGGCGGTCACCGCAGCGGCCTTCGTCTTCAACCCGTCGGCCGAGCAGCATCGCGCCGAGATCAAGGCGGCGGTGGCCGAGCGCAGCCCGCTGGCTGCCGTGCTCGGCGTCGGCGTGCTGACGGCGTTCACGTCCACCTATCACCCTCTCGGCGTGGCCTCGTACACCACCATCGACAAGCGCATCGTCTCGGTCGGCGTGCTGGGCATGGTGTTCGTGCTGCAGCCGTCCGAGAGCAAGTAGCATGGTCATCCGCGTCGTCAGGCTGGGCACGCCGCGCTGGCGCGATGAAGGCACGCGCATCGGCACCGTGCGCAGGCCGCCGCGCGGCGTGCCGAAGACGGCGTTTGCGTCGCAGAACTGGTACGACGTCTGGTTTCCCAACCTGGCGCCGAGTGTCAACACCATGAAGCTGGCCCAGTCGGCTGAGACACCGGCGCAGTGGCAGGCCTTCATCCGGAAGTACCGCGCCGAGATGAACACGCCGGACAACAGCCGCACGCTGGACGTGTTGGCCACGCTGTCGCGGCACAGCAATTTCTCGGTCGGCTGCTATTGCGAGCGCGAAGCGCATTGCCACCGCTCGGCGCTGCGTGCTCTGCTGGCCGAGCGCGGCGCCGACATCGAGCCCGCGGCGGCGAGCAAGCCATGACGGCCAAGCGTTCGTTCTTGCGTCGGCGGGGTGCCCTTGCGATGGCCATCGCTGTCATCCCCGCCGCATTTGGAGGATGTTCGCTGATGACCACACTCGCAGCGCCCGACT
The DNA here is from genome assembly GCA_963706685.1 of uncultured beta proteobacterium. Classification (GTDB taxonomy): domain Bacteria; phylum Pseudomonadota; class Gammaproteobacteria; order Burkholderiales; family Burkholderiaceae_C; genus CADEEN01. The sequence goes on along the minus strand of CAVPMY010000003.1, from coordinate 360,587 downwards.
CGGCCCAGGCGCAGGTCTTTGCCGCCGAGCGGGCCTTCGCGCAAACGATGGTGCGGCGCGATCTCAAGGCCTTTGCCGGGTTCGTGTCGGACGAAGCCATCTTCTTCGCCGGCACGACGCCCTTGCGCGGCAAGGCGAAAGTGATCGAAGGCTGGACGGCGTATTTTGCCGATGCGCAAGCGCCGTTCTCCTGGGAGCCGGACCAGGTCGAAGTGCTGGCGTCCGGCACCTTGGCGATCAGCACCGGTCCGGTGCGCAACCCCGGCGGCGAGGTGGTTGCGCGGTTCAACTCGATCTGGCGCCTGGAGGCGCCCAAGGTCTGGCGCGTCGTCTTCGACAAGGGCAGCCCGCCCAGCCCGGGACCGCCGTGACCGCGCTGATCCGCCTGGCCAGAGGCGACGATGCGCGCGCAATTGCGGCGCTGTCGCGAACCGAGATCGAACATGGGCTGCCGTGGCGCTGGACGCCGCCGCGCGTGCAACGCGCCATCGGCGATTCGCGCACCAACGTCTGCGTGGCCATGCACGACGGGTCGTTGCTGGGCTTCGGCATCATGATCTACGCCGAAGACACGGCGCACCTGAGCCTGCTCGCCGTGCACCCGGCGTCGCGCCGGCAAGGCACCGGCAGCGCGGTGCTGCGATGGCTGGAGCAGGTGGCGCAGGTGGCGGGCATCGAGCGTGTGCAACTCGAAGCGCGGCACGACAACGCAGCCGCACTCGGTTTCTACCGGCGCCACGGCTACCGGCAGACCGACACGGTGGTCGGCATGTACCTGGGCATGGAAGATGGCGTGCGGCTGGAAAAAGCGCTGGGACTGCCGTCGCCCGCGGGCGCTGCCAGGCGGGGCGACCGGGATTCTTGATCTCAGAATGCGCAGCGCGATTCGCAACCTCCAAAATACGATCATGCCGACCCCCGAAACTCTGGAGCACTTCATAGCGCGCGTCGAATCCAATGCCCATGCCGAGGCCTGCGAGGAGTTCTATAGCGAAGGCTCGTCGATGCGCGAGAACCAATCGCCGCCCCGGATCGGTCGCGACCAGCACGTGGCCAGCGAACGCCAGGTCATGGCGCGGGCCCGCGCCGTGCAGTCGCGCTGCGTGCGGCCGGTGTTTGTCAGCGGCGATCACGTCGTCGTCCGCTGGATCTTCGACTTCGAGTGGCAGGACGGCACCGTCACGCACATGGAAGAGCTGGCGTACCAGCGCTGGGAGGGCGAACGCATCGCCGAAGAACAATTCTTCTATGACCCGGCGCAACGCCGGCCGCGCCAGCCCGGCTGATTCACCCGCTCGGACAACGACCGCTAGGGCTTGTTCCGATGCGCGGCGCCGGCAACGCCGGCCCGCGCCAGGGCAATCGCTTCGCGCAGCACCGACAGGTCGCCGACATGGTTGGCCAGCAGCAGGATCAGCCGTGCGTTGAGCAGTTCGCTCTGGGCATCGGTCAGGCCCTCGTGCGCGGCGACCAGCGTGTCGTAGAACGCGTCGCCCGGCGTGTAGGCCCAGCGCTGGCGCACGCCGGGTTCGCTGAAGTTGGGTTCGAGGGTGAGCGGCATCGGCGGCGCCTTCATCAATGGCCGGTGGCGCGCGCCAGCGCGGCGCGCACGGCGGCGGCGTCGAAGCGCCGCCAGCGCGCGGCCACATGCTGGTCGGGACGGATCAGGTAGCAGGTGCCCGGGCGCGCGTCGTAGCGGCGGGCAGCCAGGCCTTGCACATCGTGCAGGGCGTCGGGTGTGGGCTCGGCGGCATCGAACAGTTCGACCAGCGGCAGCCCCAGGCCAGCCATCGCGGTGTGGGCGTCCTCGTCGGCACGGCCGAAGTGCAGCAGCACGAAGCCGCTGCCGGCGCTGCTCACCGCGTCGAGCAGCCAACCCGCACCGTGCGGGCCGCGCACGGGTGCATCGTCCATCGGCGCGCCGGGCGTCATCCAGCCGTCGAAATGATCGACATCGGGCGTGCTGAGCGGCGAACCGGTCAACCATGTCGGCACCGACAGGCGGCCGCTGTTGACCAGCGCGCGGCCGGCGGGCACCTCGTCGGCGAGCGACAGCACGGCGTCGCGCAGCACACGCGCGCTGCGGCTCTTCGGTGTCATGAAGTGGGTGCTGCGCGACGAGTTGAGGATGTTCTCGTCGGCCGCCGCGCCGCGCTCGCGGTCATAGCTGTCGAGCAGCGACGCGGGGGCCGCGCCGTCGATGACGAGCTTCAACTTCCAGATCAGGTTGTCGATGTCCTGCACGCCGGAATTGGCGCCGCGGGCGCCGAACGGCGAGACCTGGTGGGCGCTGTCGCCGACGAAGAGCACGCGGCCATGGCGAAAGCGGCTCATGCGCCGGCACTGGAACGTGTAGACGCTGACCCACTCGAGCTCGAAGCCGATGCGCTCGAAACCCTGCTGGTCGAGCGCGGCACGCACGCGCGTGCGCACGCGCTCGGGGTCTTTCTCGAATTCGGGGTTGGCGTCCCAGCCGAGCTGGAAATCCAGCCGCCAGACATCGTCGGCCTGGCGGTGCATCAATGCGCTCTCGCCGGCGTGGAACTTGGGCGCGAACCAGAAGCGGCGCTCGGTGCGATCTAGCGGGTACGGCTCGCCACCCAACACGACGTCGGCGATGAGGAACCGCTCCTGGAAGACCTTGCCTTCGCTGTCCAGGCCCATCTGGCGCCGCACCGTGCTGCGCGTGCCGTCGGCGGCGACCAGCCAGTCGGCCTGCAGCGTGTAGGGGCCGTCGGCGGTGTCGATCTCGAGCCTCACGCCGTCGTCCTGCGGCAGGACGTGCATGAGCTTGTGTTGCCAACGCAGATCGATCGCATCGAACTCTTGCGCGCGCTCGACCAGGTACTGTTCGAGGTGGTACTGCTGCAGATTGACCATGCCCGGACGGTGATGGCCGGCCTCGGGCAACAGGTTGAAGCTGAAGACCTCGCGCTCGCCGTGGAAGGTGCGGCCGACGTTCCAGGTCACGCCCTTGTCGACCACGCGCTGGCCCACGCCGAGGCGGTCGTAGATCTCCAACGTGCGCTTGGCGTGGCAGACGCCACGCGAGCCGACAGACACGGTGTTGTCGTCGTCGAGCAGCACGACCGGCAGGCCGCGTTGTGCAGCGTCGATGGCTGCCGACAGGCCCACCGGGCCGGCGCCGACGATGACCAACGGCACATGGCGCGTCTGGCCTGCGCCGATTTCGGGGGCGCGCTGGTACGCGTAGCGCGGCCAAGTGTAGGTGGCGAGCATGCCGTGCTGGCCTTCGGCGAGCTCAGCGCGCGAAGCGGTCAAACCACGCGAACGCCGCGGATCCGGCTTTGCCGGGCCACTGGCGTTGCCCCCTTGAGGGGGAGCGGCGAAGCCGCTTCGGGGGTGGGCTCATTTCTCGTGCATCCACGCCGCGTGCGCGGGCGCCTTCTTCGTGCGGCTCCACTCTTCGAGCATTTCCCACTTCACCGCGTCGAGCTTGCTGTTCATCTCGGGCGTGGCGGTGTCCACCGCGAGTTCGAGGCGGTGGCCGTTGGGGTCGAAGAAGTAGATCGACTTGAAGATCGTGTGCTCGGTCGGGCCGACGACGTCGATGCCCGCGGCTTCGAGCTTTGCCTTCGCTGCCGACAGTTCATCGAGGCTCGCCACCTTGAACGCGATGTGCTGCACCCAATCAGGCGTCGCACTGTCGCGGCCCATCGGCGGCGAGTTCGGCAGCTCGAAGAAGGCCAGCACATTGCCCTGGCCGGCGTCCATGAAGACATGCATGTACGGGTCGGGCGCGCCGGTCGAGGGCACGTTGTTCTCGGCGATGGCGAGCACGAAGTCCATGCCGAGGTGCTGGCGGTACCACTCGACGGTCTGCTTGGCGTCGCGGCAGCGGTAGGCGACGTGATGGATGCGTTGCAGGAGTGCCATGGCGCGTGATTCCTCAGCTTTCGAGGGACTTCCACATCTCGATGTCGCGCTCTGCGGTCCAGATGCGCGGGTCGCGGTACTGCGTGGCTTCATCGTACGCGCGTGTGACGTCGAAGGGCAGGCAGTGGTCGAAGATCACCCAGGCGCCGTACTTGGGTTGGAGGGCCGCGTAGGTGTCCCGGTAGACGGTCTTCAAGTCCTTGCCCGCGGCGGCGCCGGCCTTGACGCTGGCGTACAGGTCGCTGACGAAGGCGCGTGTGGCGTCGAGCCCGGCTTGCACCTGCGTCGGGCCCTTGAGCGCCGGGCCGCGGCCGGGCACGAGGGCCAGCGGCTCGAGCGCCGCGATCTTGTCCAGCGTCTTCGGCCAATCGCTGAAGTAGGCATCGCCGGCATAGGGCGTGGCATCGAACTCCACCAGATCGCCCGACAGCAGCGTGCGCTCGGCCGGCAGCCAGACGACGGTGTCGCCCTTGGTGTGGCCGCGGCCGAGTTGCAGCAACTGCACTTCCAGTGAACCCAACCACAGCGTCATCCGGCCGTTGAAGGTCATCGTCGGCCAGGTCATGCCGGGCGGCACCGACTCGACATTGCGGAACAGGCGCGGAAAGCGTCCGATCTCGCTGGCCTTGTCGGCTTCGCCGCGCTCGACGATCAGATCGCGCGTGTCGTTGCTGGCAATGATCTGCTGCGCCGCGTAGGCGCTGGCGCCGAGCACGCGCACGGCGTGGTAGTGCGTCAGCACGACATAGCGGATCGGCTTGTCGCTGACTTCGCGGATGCGGCGGATCACGTCGGCGGCCATCGCCGGCGTGGCCTGCGTGTCGGCCACCAGCACCGCGTCGTCGCCGATGACGATGCCGGTGTTGGGGTCGCCCTCGGCGGTGTAGGCCCAGGCGTGTTCGGACAGTTGTTCGAAGGTGACCTTCTTTTCTTCGAGGTCGGCCTGGCTGGCGAAGGCTTTGGTGTTCATCGGTTCGGTGGCGTGGGTGGATCGGCCTGCAAAGTCTAGTCCCGTCGCGGCCAGTGTCGTCGCACCCATGCCGTCAAAAAAGGCTGTCACGTTTTCGGGGTGGGCTGCGACTGACGTTGGGACAGCAGAGCTTTACCGCAACGCTGCCACGGATCGGTTCCCCAGGGAAAGTTCCGTGAATGTTCAACCCACAGTCACTTCACTTCACTTTACTCAAGGAACCTCATCATGAAGACCGCCATTGCTGCCATCACCCTGTCGCTGATCTCCGCCGTCTCGTTCGCCAAGAACGTCGACAGCATGACCGCCCCGACCAATTCGTCGGTGCAGTTCGTGTTCATGGGCGACGGCCTGGTGCCGGTGTACACCAACACTTCCACCAAGACGCGCGCCGAAGTCGTTGCCGAACTGAAGGCCTCGCAAGCCCGCGGCGACTATGTGCACCGTGGCGACGAGACGGTGCATCGCTCGACGTTCATGAGCGAGCGCTCGGTCGCCGACGTGCGCAGCGAAGCTGCACATGTCGACACCGTTGCTTCGGCCCGCCGCATCGATATCGGTGCCTGACGATGGAAAGGCTGCCGCGAACCTCGCGGCAGCCGTTTTCAGCCGCGGCGCTGCGCTCGAGCCGGCCGCAAACCAGCGCCGCTGCATGCAATCGCGCAGCGACATGCGGGCCCGGTGCAGCACGGTGCGCACGTTGTCGGCCGACAAGCCGAGCTGGCTGCGGATTTCGTCGGACTCGAAGCCGAGCCACTCGCGCATCATGAAGACACGCCGGGTCTGTGCCGGCAGGCATGACATGCAGCCCTCCAGCGTTTGCATCATCTGCTTGCGCTCGCTGTGTTGTTCGGGCTGCTGCCACGCGGGCACCGCTTCGCGCCAGGCGCCGGACTCGTCGAATTGCTCGGCCAGCGCCGCATCGAGCGCCGCGTCGTCGCCCCCGGCTCTGTCGGGCAGCTGGGTTTCTCGATTGGCCAGCGGCGAGCGGTACCAGTCAGCGACCTTGTGGCGCAGGATCGAGATGGCCCACGTCGACAGCGCCGCGTCGCCGCGGTAGGTCGGGTATTGCTCGACGACGGCGATCAGCGTGTCCTGCACCAGGTCTTCAGCGCGCGCGCTGTCCTGCACGGCCAGCCGAGCCTGGCGCAGCAGCCGCTGGCGCAGCGCGGGCAGTTCGGATTCGAGCGCTGCGGTGATGTGCATGGCGGGCTCCTTTGAGCGGTTATGAGCGGTTGGACCGTCAGTCGCCGGGTCGTTGGGTCGATTACGAAAGCAGTTGTCACGATTTCGTCCGCTCGCACGACTCATGAATGGCAGGTGCTGCGGCGGGATCGCCGGCAGCGCCGACAACACATGTACGGGGTTCGTGATGGGATGGATGCAACACAGCTGCAAGCAGGCCGCCGAGCTGATCTCGCAGTGGCGCGACGAACCTCTGAGCTGGTGGCGCCGATGGAGCCTGCGGCTGCACCTCAAGGCGTGCGGCAACTGCCGGCAGATCGAGCAACAGATGGCGCAACTCAATGAACTGAGCGCCGACCTTTGGCGCGATGACACCGACGAGCCGTTGCAACGTTAGCCGTGCGCAGGATCAGCTGGCGGTGGCCGACAACATCGGCGCGAACAACGCAGCGATGCCCAGGAACGAGAAGAAGCCGACGACATCGGTGACCGTGGTCAGGATGATCGACGACGCAGTGGCCGGGTCCTGGCCGATGCGGCGCAGCACCATCGGCACCATCGCGCCGGCCAGACCGGCGGCCAGCATCGAAATCACCATCGCCGAGGCGATTACTGCCACCAGCGCCAGCGAGCGGCTCCAGACATAGACCGCCAGCCCGGTGGTGGCGGCCACGGCCAGGCCGTTGATCAGACCCGTCAGCGCTTCCTTGCCGACCACCGACGGCCAGTGGCGCAGGCTGATCTCGCGCAGCACCAGGCCGCGCATCGTCACCGCCAGCGCCTGCGCGCCGGCATTGCCAGACTGGCCCGCGACCACCGGCAGCAACACTGCCAGCGCGGTGAACTGGGCAATGACGTTTTCGAACAGGCCGACCACCGCCGCGGCCAGAAAGGCGGTCAGCAGGTTGATCTGCAACCAGGGCAGGCGCTTCTTGACGGCGAACGCCGGCGACGACAGCGCGCGCTCGTCGGGGCTGGCGCCGACCATGGTCTGGATGTCGAGGCTCGATTCCTCCTCGACCGCCGCCACCAGTTCGGCCTGCCGGATCACACCGACAAAGCGGCCGGCGAGGTTGATCACCGGCAAGGCGGTGATCGGCTGGTGCTGCAGGATCTCGACCACTTCCTCGCGCGGATCGAGCTCGCTGACAAAGGCGACGACACTGCGCGTGATGTCGGCCAACGGCAGGTCGCGGTCGGCCAGCGCCAGATCGAAGACCTCGACGCGGCCGGTCAGCCGGCCCTCGTCATCGACCACGAACAGCTCGCGCAAACCACGGCGGCGAATCTGCCGCATGCGCTCGATGGCCTCGGCGACCTTCATGTCGCCGCGCAGCGGGCTGACGCGCGGGTTCATCATGCGCCCGGCGCAGTCGTCCGGGTAGGCCAGCAGCGAGCGCAACTCGTGCGCGACTTCGCTGTCGAGGCGCTTCAGCCAGTCGTCGCGCTGCGCCGCATCGAGCTGCGCCAGCACGGCGACGCTGGCCACCGGCTCGGCCTCGGCCAGCAGGTGTCGCGCCAGCGGTTCGGGCAGCCGCTCGAGCATGTCCTGCGCAACATCGGAGGCCAGCGCCTGCCAGGCGCGCAGCGCGGCGTGTGGCGGCTGCAGCGCCAACAGCGCCGCCGCGTCGGCGATCGGCATCGATTCCAGCAGGCGCGCCGCCTCGTGCGGATAGTCGAGCAGGAAGCGCTGCGTCAGCGCTGCTGCCGCCGGGTCGAGCACTTCAGCGTTCATCGCCATCGTCGGCAGCCGCCGCTACCGGGGGTACCCGGGGCAGCCAGGCCAGGCCCAGCGCGATGCTTGCCGACAGCGCATGCCAATAGCTGCGCCCGAGCAGCACCGGCAGCGTGGTGTCGCTGACCGCGGCAGCCGGCGCTGTCTCGCGGCGCAGTGCGCGGGCCAGGGCATCGCGCGTGATGACGCCGACCAGGCGATCGCCGGGTTCGACCACCGGCAGGATCGAGCCCGACTCCCAACCCGGGTGCGACAGCGCGGCCGACAGCGGTGCAAATGCCGCCAGCAGGGCGACCGGCCGGCTCATCAGCGTGGCCAGCGTCGCCTCGGCCGGCGCTGTCAGCAACGCCGTCACGGCGACGATGCCGGCGAGTCGCCGCTCGGCATTGACGACGAAGACCAGCGCGTGTGCAGCCGGCGCCCGGCGCATGCGATCGAGCGTGTCGCCGGCGCGGCTGTCCGCCGGCAAGGCCACCACATCGGGATCGGCCCAGGCGCCCAGCGTGTCTTCGCTGTAGCCGAGCAGCAAGGTCGAGGCCAGCGATGCGGCGGTCGGCAGGGCGGCAACCAGGCGCCTGCGCCGCGGCTCGCTGACCTGCCGCAGTACCGCGACAGTCGGTTGGGTGGCCATCGACGCCAGCAGTTCGAGCGCGCGTGCATCGTCGAGCGAGACCAGGCACAGCGCGGCGCGGCCCGGCAGCATTGCCGTCAGCACCGCGGCGCCCAGGCGCGCCGGTGCGCGCTCGAACAGCACGGCCGCCTGCGCCACCGGCAGGGCCTCGACGACGCGCGCCGCCTGTGCCGGATGTTCGCGCATGAAGGCCAGGCTGAGCGCGCGGTCACGGTCCTCGGCCATCGCTTGCCTCAGCGCTCGGGGTCGTCCTGACGGGCGATGACCACGATCGCCTCGTCATGGTAGATGCGACCGGGCAGCACGGCGCGGCCGTCGCTCGTCTCCAGGACCAGCGAGGTCGCGGTGACATCGACGATGCGGCCCTCGAAGCCGGCCACACGCACGCGCTGGCCGGGTCGCAGCGCCTGGCGCAGATGGTGGGCGCCGATCAGGTTGGCGACATAACCTCGCGCGCCCAGGCTGACGGCCAGCGTCACGCCACCCATGACCGAGGCCACCAGCACGGCGGCCAGGATCGCCACCCAGGTCACCTTGAGGCCGATCTGGTCGGCGCCGACGATCAGCGCCACCAGCAGGGTCGCACCCCTGGCCGCGCGCGCCAGGGCGTCGCGCTGCGCCGGCGCCAGGCCGGACGCGGCGGCCTGTACCAGTTCGGCGACGAAGCCCGAGAGCACGAAGCCGGCAGCGACGATGAGCAGCCCGGCGGCAACCGTCGGCACGTGGTCGAGCAGCCGCGCCAGCCAGTCGGTGAAGGTCTGCAGACCCAGCGCATGCGTGGCTGCGGTGACGAAGAACAGCAGCACGACCCAGAAGACGACGTTGCCCAGCACCGATGCCGAGCGGCCGATCGTCCAGCGGCCGTGGCCGGCGCCGCGGGCGATCAATGAATCGAGCAGTGATGCGCCGCGCCGCGTCGTCATGCGCAAGAGCGTCGCCAGCAGCCAGCCGATCAGCAACAGTGCCAGCGCCCACAGCAATTGCGGCAGATGCGCGAGCAGCTGCGAGACGCTGGCCGCGGCGGCGTGTTGCAGTGATTCGACCCAGTCGCCCATCGGTCGATCCTAAGCCATTGCTGACGCCTGCCCGGTGCGGGTCCGTCTGCATGTCAGCCCACCCTGTTCAGGCTCGGCATCGGCGATGCAGGCGCCCACCGTCATGGTCTGGGTTTCAACTCGCCCTGCGGTCCCGCGGTCGACGCGGCTTGCAAGGCTCGTCGCACCGCAAGCGCCAGCTCACGGCCCAGCAGGCCTTTGTCGAGCACCGAGCGCACGCCGGCGTCGCGGGCCTGGGCACGCAATTCGTCGGTGGTCAGACCCGACATGACCAACACCGGCAGATCGCTGCGCAGGCGTGCCAGGTTGCGCGCCAGGTCCAGGCCCGACATCTCCTGCATGTTGAAGTCGGTGACGACGACATCGAAACTGCCCGGCTCGGCGCGCACCAGCGCCAGCGCATCGTGAGCGTTGGAGCAGGTCGTGACGTGCAGGCCTTCGCGCTCGAGCAGGCTGGCGATTGTCAGCTGCATGACCTCGTCGTCGTCGACCAGCAGCACTTCGCCGTCGGCGCGCAGCAGCGACGGGATGGTGGGGCTGTCCAGCGGCGCCAGCGCGCTTTCGTAGTCGGCGATCGGCAGGAAGACTTCGAAGATCGAGCCCTGGCCGGGTTCGCTGTGAACGGCGATCGCACCCTGGTGGAAGTCGATGATGCGTTTGACGACCGACAGGCCCAGGCCGGTGCCATGCCCGGCCGGCTTGGTGGTGAACAGGGGCTCGAAAATGCGCGCGCGCACCTTCGCGTCCATGCCGACACCGTCGTCCTTGACCCACAAACGCGCGTAGGGGCCCGGCGCCAGCGCGAGCAGTCGCACCGTCGCCGCGTCCAGCGTCACCTCCTCCAGGCCCACGGCGATGTGGCCGCTGCGATTGTCCAGGGCGTGCAGGGCGTTGGTGCACAGGTTCATCAGCACCTGTTGGAACTGTGTGGCGTCGGCCATCACATGGACCGATTCGACGTCTTCGAGTTCGCAGTGCAAGGACACCGACGCCGGCAGGCAGGAACGAAACAGCGCCACCGTCTCGGCCACCGCGGGCTGCAGCGCCTGGTTGACCAGCACCTGCGGCTGGCGACGGGCAAAGGCAAGAATCTGCTGCACCAAGGCGCGTGCTCGGCGACAGGCCAGCTGGATGCGCTCCAGGCTGGCCAGCGCGGCCGCAACACCCGGCTTCGCCGGGTCGCCGAGGGCATCGCAAGCCATCGTGGCGTTGGCCATCAACGCGGCGACGAGGCCATTGAAGTCGTGCGCAATGCCGCCGGCCAGGGTGCCGATCGACTCCATGCGCTGTGATTCGAGCAGTTGCGATTCGAGCGCCCGCAGCGCGCTGTACGCCGCGCGCTGGGTGGTGATGTCGCGCGAGATGCCGCGATAACCGGCGAAGCGTCCGTTGTCGTCGAACAGCGGCATGCCGCTGACCGACGCGGTGCGCAGCACGCCGTTCTTGTCATGTCGTGTGATCTCGAAGTCGCGAAAAACCTCGCGTCGGGCGAGTTGCGCGCGGTGCTCGGCCCACACGGCCTCGCTCATGTCCACATGCGGCAGCTCCCAACGTGTCTTGCCCAGGTGGTTGGCGGCGCTCAGGCCGGCCAGGTCATCGCCGTTGTCCGAGACCAGCGTGAAACGCAGCGCTTCGTCCTGCTCCCACAACCAGTCCGATGACAGCTCGACCAGCGCGCGCAGGCGCGCCTCGCTGCGGCGCATCGACTGTTCGGCGTGGCGGCGGTCAGTGATGTCGACAAAACTGAGCACCACGCGTTCGACGCGCTGTTCGGCATCGAATTCAGGGAACGCGCTGACGATGGCCCAGCGCGTGTCGCTGCTGTCGGACCAGCGCAGTCCGAGCACGCGGTTGCGCACCGGCACACCGCTGGCCAGCACGCGGTCCACGGGGCGCTCGGCGGCGTCGAGGACATGTCCGTCTTCATGGATGAACTCGATCACCAGCCCCGGCATCGATCGATCGTTGGTGCGGCGCGCCGGCAACTGCAGCAGCTGCTGGGCATGCGCGTTGCTCAGGACGATGGTGTTGTCGGTGTCGTACACCATGACCCCGGCGGCAAGGTTGTCGATCAGGCGGCGCAGCTGGGTCTCGCTCTGGCGCAGCGCGCGCTGGGTGACGACCTGGGCCGTGATGTCGCGGTTTGTGCCGACCGCGCGCAGTGCGCGGCCGCCGGCGTCGCGCTCGACGACGTGGCCTTCACAGAGCACCCACACCGGCTCGCCGGCATCGTTGGTCACCGCAACTTCACAGCTGTAGACATCCGTCTGGCCCTTGATCACAGCAACGATGTCCTCGCCGATGCGAGTGCGAGCCGGTGCAGGCACACGTGCGGCCAGTTGGCCGAACTCGGTGCTGATCGCCGCGCGCTCGCCGCCCATCATCTCGGACCAGTGCTCCGACAGGGTCATGCGACCGCTGGCGATATCGAGATCCCACAGGGCAGAGCGCGATGTGTCGAGCGCGCATTTGAGCAGCAGGTCCGATTTTCGGCGCGCCATCTCGGCCTGGCGCGCCGAGGTCTCGTCGGTCAAGACGGTCACCACGGCGCACAGCGCACCGGTGGCGTCGCTGTGGCGTTGGGCGACGCAGCGAACCGTGCGCCGCGTGCCGTCCGGGCGGGCGAAGACCAGTTCCTGCTCCGCGGTTGCCAGCCGATCGGCGGCGAAGCGGCGTATCGGATGGGCATCGCGCGGCATCGTCTGGCCGTTGGCATCCAGCACGCGCCAGGCACCACACCAGCGGTCACGCGTCCCATCGGGGGGTTGGCCCCAGAGTTCGGCCGCTGCGGCATTGAACAGGACGACACGGCCGTCGGCGTCGCAAACGTAGAGGGCTGCAGGCAACTGCTCGACGATGGCCTCCAGACCGGGTATCGGGCTTCGCGACGCGCCGGCTGTGGGCGTCGCATGGGCGTCGAGCAATTCGGACAACAGCGGCACGACACGCTCGAAATCGCTGGACTTGGCGAGAAACCGATCGGCGCCCAGCGCCAGGCAGCGCTCACGATAAGCCTGCAGGGAATGCTGCGTCAGGACGACGATCCTGCACTCGGGGCGGCGCCGCTTGAACTCGACCAGCAGATCGAAGGTCATGTCGTCGGCCAGTTGCAGGTCGAGCAGCACGGCATCGGGAGCGGTCTGGTCGAAAAGCTGACGTGCCTGTTCGGTATCGGCGGCCTCGCCGACCACCCGGTAGCGACGGTCCTCTTCGACCTGGCTCTTCAGGCGCTCGCGAACCACGTCCGAGTCCTCGACCAGCAGCACCCGGTGTTTTGTCCTGCAAACAGTCTCTTCCATGCCGAGAATCTAGGCCGCACCCGGCGCCGGCGCCATCGACTGCAGGCCTCGAATCGATGCCGGCAATTCGCGCCCGGCTTGTCGGTGAAATTGCCTACACGCGGCAATCAGCGGGATCAATCGACCAGGCCGTGCTGCATCGCGTAGCGGGTCAGCTCGACATTGCTCGACAGCCTCGTCTTCTCCGCGATCCGTCGGCGGTAAGTGGCCACCGTCTTCTCCGACAACTGCATCTGCTGCGCGATGGCCTTGATCGTGCGGCCGCTCGCCACCTGGCGCAGCACCTCGAGCTCTCGCGCCGACAGGCTCTCGTGCGGCGCGGCGGGCGCGGCGCTGCCGAGCGCCGCGGCCAGCCGCTCGGCCAGCGCGGCACTGACATAACGTCCACCGCCCAGCACCTTTTGCACGGCAGACACCATCTCGTCGGCCAGGCTGGCCTTGGTCAGGTAGCCCGCGGCGCCCAGCTTGAAAGCGCGCACTGCAAATTCTTCCTCGGGATAGGCCGAGAGCACCAGCACGGCCGCTGTGGGGCATTGCTGGCGCACGCGCTCGATCAACTCCAGGCCGCTGCCGCCGGGCAGCGTGACGTCCAGCAGCACCAGGTCCCAGGGCTGCTGGGACAGCAGCTCGCGCGCCTGCGGCAGGTTGGCCGCTTCGCCGAAGTCAGCCTCCACGAAAGCCTCGGCCAGCATATGTCTGACGCCGCGGCGCACGATCTCGTGGTCATCGACGATCAGGATGCGCGTCATGGCGTGATTTCCTGCGCCGCTGTGGCGGGAACGCGCACCGAGACCATCGTGCCCAGCGGCTGCGCACGCTGCACCAGCACGCTGCCGCCGCATTGCAGCGCGCGCTCGCGCATGCCGAGCAGGCCCAGGCTGCGGCGGCCGTCGATGTGCGACGGCTCGATGCCCCGGCCGTCGTCGCGGATGTCGAGGATGAATTCGTCGCCTTGCCTGCCGATCGTGATCTCGACCTGGGTCGCCTTGGCGTGGCGGGCCACGTTGGTCAGCGCCTCCTGCGCGATGTAGAACAGCTCGTTGGCGACGTTCGACGCCGGCTGCGGTTCGTCGCCGATGACCTTGACCGTGCAGCGCAGGCCGCTGCGCTGCTCGAATTCGCGCCCGCGTTGCCGCAACGCCGACACCAGGCCCAGGTGGTCGAGGGCAGTAGGACGCATCTCGGCGGCGATGCGCTGTACCGTGGTGATGATCTGGTCGTTCAATTCCGACGCCGCAACGGTGCGGTCGAGCAGGGCATTGAGGGAAGGCGCCGTGCCGGGCTCGGAGAGCTTGCGCTCCAGCCAGCGCAAGTCCATCTTGACGCCGGTCAGCTGTTGCCCCAGCTCGTCGTGGATCTGGCGGGCGATGCGGATGCGTTCGCGCTCCTGGTCGCGGCGCGACTGCGCCAGCAATGCGTGCAGTTGCTGCTCGCCGGCGCGCAGGGCCGCCTCGGCATTCTTGCGCTCGCTGATGTCGTGGAAGAACACGGCAATGCCCTCTTCGGACGGGTGGACCCGGGTTTCGTACCAGCGCTGGTTGACGTTGTCATGGACCTCGAGAAACACGAACCTGCGCTCTTGCATGGCCTGGCGAAAGGCCGGCCCGAAGGCGGTCGCCAGGTGGTCGGGAAGATGATTCCACAATGTCTTGCCGATCAGGCCGCTGGCGGGCTGGGCGAAGGTTTGCGCGGCCTTGCGGTTGATGACTGTGAACGCCCATTGCCGATCGACCGCGATGAAGGCGTCGCTGACCGACTCGAGCACCTGCAAGACGCGTGCGCGTGCAGCGTCCGCCTCGGCGCGCACGGCCAACTGTTGCTCGAGCAGCCGTTCGCGTTCCAGCTGCGCTTCGCGCATCGTGGTCACGTCGTCGATCACGCCGAGCAGGCGCAGCGGCTGGCCGCTGTCGTCGAGCAGCATGGCGCCGCGCGCGCGGCACCAGCGGTACGAGCCGTCGCGGTGGCGCACGCGGTATTCGTTCTGGTAGGGCGGCCAAGGCGCGTGCGACGAGGCATCGATGCGGCGCAGGGTCTCGGCGCGGTCGTCGGGGTGCAGCAGCGAAAACCAGGTCGCGACGCTGTCGAACGAGTCTTCGCCGTCGAAACCGAGCTGGCGCTTGGTGATCGGCGAGAAGTAGATCTGCCGCGATTGCGGAATCCATTCCCACATGCCGACGAACGAGACCTCGGTGGCCAGGCGCAAGCGCTCCTCGCTGACGCGCAGTTCGCGCTCGGCCAGGCGCTGCTCGGTGATGTCCAGCTCGATGCCATCCCAATGCAGCCTGCCGTCGGCAGCCTTGCGCACCGCTGCCGTGAACAGGCAACAGCGGACGTCGCCATCGGGCCGGCGAACCCGCGCTTCATGGCGGAAGACATGTCCGGCGCGGTCGGCGCGCCGGCGCTCGGCCAGCAGGTCGGCCCGGTCTTCCTCGACCACCTGCGCGTAAAACAGCGACGCATCGGCGATCATGGCCTGCGGCGTCAGGCCATTGATGCGTTCGACGCCCGCGCTGACGTACTGGAATTCCGGGTGGCCGTTGTCGTCCAGGACCAGCGAGTACAGCGCGCCGCCCGGGAGGTTGTCGCCGATCGAGCGGATGAAGGCCTCGCTCGAGCGCAGTTCGTCGACGCTGCGGCTCAATTGCGCCGTGCGTTCGGCCACCAGCTGCTCGACGCGCTCGTGTTCGAGCTGCACGGCCGCGAGCAGGCGGTCGCGCTGCCGGCCCTCGCGGCGCAGCCACAGGAAGGCGACCACGAGCACCGCCACGGCCAGGGCCAGTCCGCCGCGCAGGGCGATCGACGCTTGTCGGACCTGCTCGCCCATGCGGGCCACGCGCGCGTCCTGCAGGCTCTCGATGCGGGTCACGTCGGCGTCGATGCGGCTTCGCACGTCGTCCATCAACGGCGTGCCGCTGCCGCCTTTCGCCAATCGCAGCGCGCCATCGGCGTCGCCGCGTCGCCGCGCCTGATCGATCTCATCGAGTTCGGCCAGCTTGGCGTCGATCAGCGGCGACAGACCGGCCAGCCCGATTTGCGGCATGTTGCTGTCGCCGCTGCTGCTGCCGTGGGCGAGCGATTCGCGATTGCGCTGCACCGCCGCGACAGCGGCCTCATAGCCGGCCAGCGCGGCGGGATCACCGGTCAGCAGGTAGGCGCGCTGGCTGGACTCGGCATCCTGCAGCGACGAGAACAGGTCCTTGCCATCGAGCAGCTGGGCCCGCACCAGGCCGCGCTGGGCGCTCAGCGCTCGAAGCTCGTTCATCCGCGCCGACGTGATCGCAGTGATGGCCAGCAGCAGGGCGATCCCGGACGCAAAGGCGATGCCGACCCACAAAGCGGAGCGGCCCGGCCGCCGCGCCGCCCACGAGGCCGCTGCGCGTGCGGATTCGCGGCTCGATGTTGACGCTGGCATGCGGCGCTTGTTGTTGCAGTTCGTTTGGCCGAGGGGGTGTCGTCATACCCGGGAGACGACGGGGCCCACAAACAACGAGGCTAGCATGATCACGGCCAGCGCAGTCATGCGCGTGGGCCTTTCATCGGACGAAGACGGGACGCACCGAAAAGGTGCCGGCTCAGCGGTAGCTGCGCGCGTCCTCGATCACCTTGCCGTCGTTGGCGAGTTCGCCCGGGCGCTTGAAGACGACCGTGCCACGCAGCTTGGTGATGTCGCGCAGGCTCTGCGCCACGCGCTCGGCCAGGCCCTCGGGCTCGGCCTGTGACAGCTCCGCAAACAGCGTCATGCGGTCTTCGGCCATCTCGCCTTCGACGACCAGACGCGCCCGCGCAATCTCGGGGTGGCGCTTGGCGACTTCGGCGATCTGGCTGGCATGCACGAACATGCCGCGCACCTTGGCCGTCTGGTCGGCGCGGCCGAGCCAGCCCTTGATGCGGGCGTTGGTGCGGCCGCTGGGGCAGCGGCCGGGCAGCATCGCCGACAGGTCGCCGGTGCCGAAGCGGATCAGCGGGTAGTCGGCGTTGAGCGTCGTTACGACAACCTCGCCGACTTCGCCGTCGGCCACCGGGTCGCCGCTGCCCGGGCGCACGATTTCGACGATGACATGCTCATCGAGCACGAGGCCTTCGCGCGCCGTCGTTTCGTAGGCGATCAGGCCGAGGTCGGCGGTGGCGTAGCACTGGTAGCCCTCGATGCCGCGCTCGATCAGCCAGTCGCGCAGCGACGGTGGGAAGGCTTCGCCGCCAAGCAGAGCTTTCTTCAACGACGAAATGTTGGAGCCGGCCTCGGCGGCTTTCTCGACCAGGATCTTCAGGAAGCTCGGCGTGCCGATATACGCGTCGGGCTTCAACTCGGCCATGGCCTGCAACTGCAGCTCGGTGTTGCCGACGCCGCCGGGAAAGACCGTGCAGCCGAGCGCCAGCGCACCCGACTCCATCATCAGGCCGCCGGGCGTGAGGTGGTAGGAAAAACAGTTGTGGACCAGATCGCCCCCGCGCAGGCCGGCGGCGAACAGCGCGCGCGCCAGGCGCCAGTAGTCGCGCGCGTCGGACTCGGGCTCGTAGATCGGGCCGGGCGACTGGAAAACACGCTGTGCCGGGCGTGCGCGCGGCAACGCGCGCCAGCCGAGCGCGGAGAAGCCACCGAACGGATCGTTGGCGATCGACGCGCGCTGGCGTTCGAGCAGTTGCGACTTGCGCGTCACCGGCAGCGTTGCCAGCGCGGCGCGAGACGTGACCGTGGCCGCTTCCACGCCGGCCAGGATCGCAGCGAAGGCCGCGCTGGCCTGTGCGGCGCGCAGCTGAGCCGGCAGCGCGGCAAGCAACGCCGTTTCGCGCGTGGCCGGGTCGCGCGTTTCGAGCGTGTCGTAGAACGAAGCGGTCATTCTTCGCTTTCCCACCGCGCCAGGCGCTTCTTGACCTCGTCGAGCAGCTTGCGCTGGTCGGTCGCGGACTTCACCGCCATGCGGTCCCACTCCGGCGTCAGCATCAGCCGGCGCGCCAGCCTGGCGTTGATCGCCGCGCCGTCGATGGCGAGCTCGAGCACACGCTTGCCGCGCAGCTCATAGGCGTTGCCACGCTCGGCCAGCTTCATGTCGCGCAGCGAACGCTTGATCGCGACCAGCGCGTTGTCGGCATTGAACGGCGGCGGCGCAAATCCACCAAGATCCTCGCTCACGACAACCATCTCTTTCTGCGCTTGTAGCTCTTGGCGTCGCGAAAGCTCTTGCGGTCGCCGCCACCCATGCCGAGATAGAACTCCTTGACGTCCTCGTTCTCGCGCAGCGACTTGGCCTCGCCGTCCATGACGACGCGGCCGTTTTCGAGGATGTAGCCGTAGTCGGCGTAGCGCAGCGCCATGTTGGTGTTCTGCTCAGCGAGCAGGAAGGTCACCTTCTCGCGCTGGTTCAAGTCCTTGACGATCTCGAAGACCTCCTCGACCAGCTGTGGCGCCAGGCCCATGCTCGGCTCATCGAGCAGCACCATCTTCGGGTTGGCCATCAGCGCGCGCCCGATGGCGCACATCTGCTGCTCGCCGCCCGAGGTGTAGGCGGCCTGCGACGATCGCCGCGTCTTCAGCCGCGGGAAGTAGGTGTAGACCTTGTCCAGCGTGGCCCTGACCGCGGCCTTGCCGTCCTGGCGCGTGTAGGCGCCGGTGAGCAGGTTCTCTTCGATCGTCAGGTGGGCGAAGCAGTGGCGTCCCTCCATGACCTGGATCACGCCGCGGTCGACCATCTGCGCGGTCGACAGTTTTTCGATGCGCTCGCCGCGCAACTCGATCGAACCCTTCGTGACCTCGCCACGCTCGCCGGCGAGCAGGTTGCTCACCGCGCGCAGCGTCGTCGTCTTGCCCGCTCCGTTGCCGCCGAGCAAGGCCACCACACCGCCTTCGGGCACCTGCAACGACACCCCCTTCAACACCAGGATGACGTGGTTGTAGATGACCTCGATGCCGTTGACGTTGAGAAGGATGGTCGACATAACTCGCATTCGGGCTTTGCATCGGCAGCCGGGTTATTCGCCCGGCTGCCCGCCCCCGCCGGGCGGGGGCCGCGAAGCGGGGGGTGCAGTCAGTTCATGGCCTTGGCCAAAGCTGAACGGCGAAGCCGTTCAGCTCTGACAGTCCTCAGGCGTACGCCGCTCCAGCTTCTTCTCGCTGGCGTACTTGTTTGCGGCCTGCTTGACCATCGGATTGATGATCTGCGTGTCGGCCTGCAACCAGTCGCTGGTGAAGTTCCACTTCGCGCCGTCCCAGGTGTGGATGCGCGCCCAGGCCGAGCCCATGTGGTCCACGCACGAGGTCGACACCGGGCGCATGACACCGGCAAAGCCCAGCGCGTCGAGCTTTTTCTGGTCGAGGGTCAGATTCTCATAGCCCCATCGTGCCTGTTCGCCCGACATCACCTTGCCCTTGCCGAAACGTTCCTGCGCCCGCCGGACGCCTTCGACGGCGAGCATCGCTGCCGACAGGCCGCGCATGTACAGCACCTCGCCGACTTCATCCTTGGAGCCGGTGCCCTGGCCCTTGGCATGGACTGTGGCCAGGATGTCCTTGGTGATCTTGGCGTTCGGCTCGGCGCCATGCTGCATGGCCAGCGCGTTGTAGCCCTTCGCGCCGGCGCCGACGTCCTTGACATCGGGCTCGGCACCGGACCACCAGACGCCGTACATCTTCTCGCGCGGGTAGCCGGTGGCCACGGCCTCTTTCAGCGCCGTCGAATTCATGACGCCCCAGCCCCACAGGAACACGTAGTCGGGCCGGCTCTGGCGGATCTGCAGCCAGGTCGACTTCTGCTCGACGCCAGGGTGGGTGACCGGCAGCAGTTGCAGCTCGAAGCCGTGCATCTTGGCGCGCTCCTGCAGCAGGGCGATCGGCTCCTTGCCGTAGGGGCTGTCGTGATAGACCAGCGCGATCTTCTTGCCCTTCAACTTGTCCAGGCCGCCTTCCTTCGTGCCCACGTACTGGACGAGGATGTCGGCGGCCACCCAATAGGTGCCGACGAGCGGGAAGTTCCACTTGAAGACACCGCCGTCGGCGCTCTCGCTGCGGCCGTAGCCCGAGGTGATGAGCGGGATCTTGTCGCCCGGCGCCTTTTCCGTCAGCGCGAAGGTGATGCCGGTGGACAACGGCTGGAACACCGTGGCGCCGCCGTTCTTGCCCTTCAGGCGCTCGTAACACTCGACGCCCTTGTCGGTGGCGTAGCCGGTCTCGCATTCCTCCCAAGACAACCTTGACGCCATTGATGCCGCCCTTGGCATTGACCAGCTTGAGGTAGTCGACATAGCCATTGGCGAACGGCACGCCGTTCGGTGCGTAGGCGCCGGTGCGGTAGACCAGCACGGGGAAGAATTGCTCCTTGCCCTGGGCGAGTGCATCGTTGGCCACGCCGGCCAAACCAGCAGCGACCAGAGCGCCTGCCAAAGCCATTGACTTGAGTTTCATCATTGTCTGCCTCCGAGAGGTGGTGGGAAGGATGCACCCTTGAGTGCGCGGTAAGAAGTCGATTCGCATCAATGAGGGAAGGGCCACAGCCGCATCTTTTCCTTGGCCGTGGACCACAGCCGGGCCAGGCCGTGCGGCTCGACGATGAGGAAGAAGACGATCAGCGAGCCGAAGATCATGAAGGTCAGGTGCGAAGCCAGCGCGGTGTCGATCGGGATGCCGAACCAGTAGGGCATGTTGTCGAGCACGATCGGCAGCACGACGATGAAGGCGGCGCCGAAGAAGCTGCCCATGATCGAGCCCAGGCCGCCGATGATGACCATGAACAGCAGCTGGAACGAGCGGTCGATGTTGAACGCCGCCGGCTCCCAGGCGCCCAGGTGCACGAAGCCCCACAGGCCGCCGGCCACGCCGACGATGAACGAGCTGACGGCAAAGGCGGTGAGCTTGGCGTAGACGGGGCGGATGCCGATCACGGCCGCGGCCACGTCCATGTCGCGGATGGCCATCCACTCGCGGCCGATGTGGCCGCGCACGAGGTTCTTGGCCAGCAAGCCGAAGACGATCACGAAGGCCAGGCAGAACAGGTACTTGCTGACCGGCGTATTGATCGGTCAGCCCGAGCACCTCGAGGCCGGCCACGCTGACCGAGCCCGACGACGAGTTGTTGGTGAACCAGCGGATGCGCAGGAACGCCCAGTCGGTGAAGAACTGCGCGGCCAGCGTTGCCACCGCCAGGTACAGGCCCTTGATGCGCAGGCTCGGGATGCCGAACAGCACGCCGATCACGGTGGCGCACACGCCGCCGAGCAACAGCGATGCGATCAGCGGCATGCCGGGGATGCGGACCTGGAAGTTGTAGGCCGCATAGGCGCCGACGGCCATGAAGGCGCCGGTGCCCAGCGAGATCTGGCCGCAGTAGCCGACCAGGATGTTCAAGCCCAGCGCAGCCAGCGACAGGATCAGGAACGGAATCAGGATGGCGCGGAACAAATACTCCGGCGCGATCAGCGGCACCACGACGACGGCAAAGACCAGCAGCAGCGCAATGGCGACGCGATCCTGCGCGATCGGGAAGACCTGGCTGTCGGAGCGGTAGCTGGTCTTGAACTGACCGTTTTCTCTGTACAGCATCAGGCCTCCCGCCGGGCCGCCCCAAGGCAGGCCTGCGCCCCCTCGGGGGGTCGCGAACGAAGTGAGCCAGGGGGCATCATGTCTAGACCCGATCGATGATCTTCTCGCCGAACAAGCCCTGCGGCCGCACCAGCAGGAACATCAGCGCCAGCACGTAGGCGAACCAGATCTCGATGCCGCCGCCGAAGAAGGGGCCGATGTAGACCTCGGACAGTTTCTCGCCGACGCCGACGATCAGGCCGCCGACGATGGCGCCGGGCACCGAGGTCAGGCCGCCGAGGATCACCACCGGCAGTGCCTTCAGCGCGATCTGCGACAACGAGAACTGCACGCCGAGCTTGCTGCCCCAGATCATGCCGGCGACGAGCGCGACGAAGCCGGCCACGCTCCAGACGATGACCCAGATGCGACTCAGCGGAATGCCGATCGACTGCGCGGCCTGGTGGTCGTCGGCCACCGCACGCAGTGCGCGGCCGGTGCCGGTCTTCTGGAAGAACAGGCTCAGCAGCGCCACCAGCGCCGCCGCGATGGCGGCCGCATAGAGGTCTTCCTTGCTGATCAGGATGCCGCCCTCGAAGACCTTGTCGAACGCGAATACCGGATCCTTGGGCAGCCCGACGTCGATCTTGTAGATGTCGCTGCCGAACAGCGTCTGGCCGAAACCGTCGAGGAAATAGGTGATGCCCAGCGTGGCCATCAGCAACGTGATGCCTTCCTGGTTGACCAGCTTGCCCAGCACGAGGCGCTCGATCAGCCAGGCCAGTATCACCATCACGATCATCGCCGCGCCGAACGCCAGCAGATTGGCCAGCAGCTTGTTGTCGAAGCCCAACCACGCCGGGAACCATCCGGCGAAGCGCGCCATCGCCAGCGCCGCGAACAGCACCATCGCGCCCTGCGCGAAGTTGAAGACGCCGCTGGCCTTGAAGATGAGCACGAAGCCGAGCGCGATCAGCGAATAGAGCATGCCGGCCATCAGACCGCCGAGGATGGTTTCAATGAGGAAGCCCATGGTCAATGGTCCCCCCCGAAGCGCCTGCGGCGCCTCCCCCCAGGGGGCGCCGCCAGCGGCCCGGCAAAGCCGGTTCCGCGGCGGCCGCTTGGCTGGCTCGGGCTTGCGCCTGTCGTCGACATGTTCAATGCGATGTGCCGAGGTACGCGGAAATCACATCAGGATTGGCGCGCACCGCGTCGGGCGTGCCGTCGCCGATCTTCTTGCCGTAGTCGAGCACGACGACGCGGTCCGAGATGTCCATGACCACGCCCATGTCGTGCTCGATGAGGACGATCGTCGTGCCGAATTCGTCGTTGATGTCGAGCACGAAGCGGCACATGTCCTGCTTTTCCTCGACGTTCATGCCGGCCATCGGTTCGTCGAGCAGCAGCACGCTGGGCTCCATGGCCAGCGCGCGGCCCAGATCGACGCGCTTTTGCAGGCCGTAGGGCAGGCGGCCGACCGGGGTCTTGCGATACGCCTGGATCTCGAGGAAGTCGATGATCTTCTCGACGACGAGGCGGTGCTCGCTTTCCTCGCGCTCGGCCGCCCCCCAGCGCAGGGCCTGCTGGAACAGGTTGGTCTTCATGCGCAGGTTGCGCCCGGTCATGATGTTGTCGAGCACGCTCATGCCCTTGAACAGCGCCAGGTTCTGGAAGGTGCGCGCCACGCCCATTTCGGCGACCTGGCGCGAGTTCATGTGGCTGAAGGTCTTGCCGCGAAAGGTGATCGTGCCCTGCTGCGGCGTGTAGACGCCGTTGATGCAGTTGAGCATGCTGCTCTTGCCGGCGCCGTTGGGGCCGATGATGGCGCGCACCTCGTGCTCGCGCACGTCGAAGCTGATGTCGGTCAGCGCCTTGACGCCGCCGAAGGCCAGGCTGATGTTCTTGACTTCGAGGATGACGTCGCCGATGCGGCTTTCTCCCGTTCGCCCTGAGCCTGTCGTAGCCCCGGGGGCGTTGCCCACAGGCCCTTCGGCAGGCGCAGGGCGAACGGGAGCCGGAGCAACGACCGTCATGCGGCCTTCCTCACACCAGGCAGCACCGGCACATCGACGATGTGCAAGGTGGCCGAGACGCTGCCGCTGCGACCGTCCTCGAACTTCATCGCCGTTTCGATGAACTGCTCTGTCTTGCCGCCGTACAGCGCATCGACCAGCACCTGGTACTTGTCGCCGATGGCGCCGCGGCGCACCTTGCGCGTGCGCGTCAGTTCGCCGTCGTCGGCGTCGAGTTCCTTGTGCAGGATCAGGAAGCGGCTGACCTGGCCGCCGGCCAGCTTCTCGTCGGCCGCCAGATCGGCGTTGACCTTCTTCACGCAATCGGCAACGAGCTCGCGCACTTCGGGCTTGGCGGCCAGATCGGTGTAGCCGGCATAGGGCAGGTTGCGCCGCTCGGCCCAGTTGCCGACGGCCTCGAAATCGATGTTGATGAAGGCGCAGACCTTGTCGCGCTTGTCGCCGAAGGCCACCGCTTCCTTGATGTAGGGGAAGAACTTGAGCTTGTTCTCGATGTACTTGGGCGCGAACATGGCGCCCTCGTGCGGTCCTTTGCCGAGGCGGCCGACATCCTTGGCGCGATCGATGATCTTCAGGTGGCCGCTGGCGTCGAGAAAGCCGGCGTCGCCGGTGCGGTACCAGCCGTCGGCCGTCAGCACCTCGCGCGTCGCTGCCTCGTTCTTGTAGTAGCCCTTGAGCAGCCCGTTGCTCTTGACGAGCAACTCGCCGTTGTCGTCGACCTTGATCGCGACGCCTTCGATCGGCACGCCCACCGTGTCGGCCTTGACCTCATGGTCGGGCTGCAGGCAGACGAAGACCGCGGTCTCGGTGCTGCCGTAGAGCTGCTTCAGGTTGATGCCGATCGAGCGGTAGAAGGTGAACAGGTCGGGGCCGATGGCTTCACCGGCGGTGTAGGCCACGCGCACGCGCGACAAGCCGAGCGTGTTGCGCAGCGGGCCGTAGACGAAGAAGTTGCCAAGCTGATAAGACAGTCTGTCGGCAAGGCCCACCGGCTTGCCATCCATCAACCTCGGCCCGACACGCTGCGCCACTTCCATGAAGTGTTTGTAGAGCCACTTCTTGATGGCGCTCGCATCTTCCATGCGGATCGTCACGCTGGTCAGCAGCGCTTCAAAGACGCGCGGCGGCGCAAAGTAATAGGTGGGGCCGACCTCCTTCAGGTCGATCGATGCCGTGGCCGCGCTCTCGGGGCAGTTGACGACGTAGCCGCAGGCCAGCCACTGCGCATAGGAAAAGATGTTCTGGCCGATCCACGCCGGCGGCAGGTAGGCCAGCACCTCTTCCTTGTCGGTCAGCCTGTCGAAGCGCGCGCCGGCCTGCGCACGGTCGAGCAGCGTGAAGTGGCTGTGCACGACACCCTTCGGGTTGCCGGTGGTGCCGGACGTGAAGAACATCGCCGCGACATCGTTCGGATCGGCCTTGGCGACTTCGGCATCGAAGACGTCGGCCGCAGTCGTGGCCAACAAGGTGTCGAGCGCCGCCAGGCCGGGCTCGTCGTAGTTGCGCAGGCCGCGCGGGTCGTCGTACCAGAGGCGCGACAAGGCAGGGCACTGCGGCCGGATCTCGAGCAGTTTGTCGACCTGCTCCTGGTCTTCGACGATCGCGAACGCGACGTCGGCATTGTACGATCGGAAACACGAACTCGGTCGCGGCCGCGTCCTGGTACAGCGGCACGGGCACCGCGCCGAGGGCCTGCGCGGCGAGCATCGACGCATACAGCCGCGGCCGGTTCTCGCCGATGACCACGATGTGCTGCCCGCGCTTGAGCCCGGCGGCGGCCAGACCGTTGGCAAGCTTGCGCACCAATTGCGCGAGCTGGCGCCAAGTCAATGTCTGCCAGATGCCGTACTCCTTCTCGCGCAACGCCGGCGCGTCGGGCCGCGCTTTCGCATGGTCGAGCAGCAAGCGGGGGAAGGTGGATTGCATCGGCGGCGTCTCGCAGTGACAAGAGCTCACTTCGAGCCCGATGCTAGGAGGAAGTTTGACGCTGTGTTGTCGTTCTGACGACAATCCTCGGGCAATCCCGAGCGGGGGTTACCCGCAGCATCCTTGTCAGTCCTTCATCAACCTCCTCCGGCGTCTCTGCGCCAGCGCATACGCCGGCCGACCGACGCCGAACTCGCGCGCGTGCCCTGGTGGCCGCTGCTCGACGAGTCGCAGCGTCAGCGTGTCGCCGCCGAGATGCAGGTCGCTGCTGCCGAACCGGGAGAGTTCTTGTGCCGCATCGGCCGACCGGCCACGCTCTGGCTCGGCGTCGTCGAAGGCCTGCTGAAGATGAGCAACGACAGTGCGATGGGCGCGCCGATCACCTTCACCGGTGTGCCCTCGGGTGCCTGGTTCGGCGAGGGCACGCTGCTCAAGCACGAAAGCTATCGCTACAACATCGAGGTCCTGCGCAAGAGCGTGGTCGCCGGCCTGCCGGTGGCCACCTTCGATTGGCTGCTCGAACGCAGCATCCCGTTCAACCGCCATGTCATGAGTCTGCTCAACGAACGCCTGGGCCAGTTCATCGCCGCGCGCGAGATCGACCGCATGACCGATCCCGACACCCGCGTCGCGCGCAGCCTGGGCGCGCTGTTCCACCCGGTGCTCTACCCCGGCGTCGGCGACTTGCTGCGCATCACGCAACAGGAACTGGGCTATCTGGTCGGGCTGTCGCGGCAGCGCGTCAACGAGGCGTTGACGCGGTTGCAGGCCAACGGCTGGATCCGCATCGAGTACGGCGGCGTTCGGGTGCTCGACCGGGCTGCGCTGCAGCGCGCGCGGCCGCTTGAACGCGGCGCGGCCTGAGCCGCGCCCGTCATCACTTGGCGGGGCTTGCGGCCATGCCGATCTGCGCCAGGCCCTCGCCGGCCACCGCGGCGTCGAGCGGAAAGAAGCCCTGGCGGGCGACCACGTCCTGGCCATCGCGCGACAGCAGGAAGTACAGGAACTGGTGCAGTGCGGCGTCGAGCGGCGTGCCGGGCTTGCGGTTGACGATCACGTGCAGAAAGCGTGCCAGTGGGTACTTGCCCGACAAGGCGTTGTCTGCCGTCGGCTCGACGACCTCGCCCTTGTGCATGAGCGGCAGCAGCCGCGTGCGCTCGGTGCGGAAGTAGACACTGGCGTATCCGATGCCGCCGGCCTCGGTGGCCACACCCTGGACGACGCTGGTCGAGACCCGCTCGATCGAGATGTCGCTGGCGAAGTCGCTGCCTTCGAGCACGATGTCGCGGAACAGCTCGTAGGCGCCGCGGCCGCGTTCGAGTCCGAAGCGGGTGATCGGCATGTTGCGCCAGTCGGCGCCGACGGCTTGTTCGCCGACGAGTGCGCTCCAGCGGTTCACGGCGTCAGGGTCGCGTCCGAAGGCGCGTCGCAGCTCGGACAAGGACAGCGCCTTGACCGGGTTGTTCTTGAACACGAACACGCCCAGTGCATCGACGGCGATCTTGACTTGCGTTGGCTCATGCCCGTACTGGGCGCGAAAGCGCTCGCGCTCGCGCGCGTTGATCGGCCGCGACAGCAGCCCCAGCGTCGCTGGCGAGTCGAGCATGCCGGCCAGCGCCGTGCTCGATCCGGCGCCGACGATGTCGAAGGTGACGCCAGGCTGCACGACTGCGAATGCCTCGGTGACTTCCTTGAGCAGCGTTGCCACGGTGGACGAGCCGCGCGCCGCCACGCCGCCGCTCAGTTTGTCGGCAAGGGCATAGGAGCGCAGGTTGCTGGCAGCGCGCGGCCGCGCCGCGGCGGCCTGCGCGATGGCGCGCGGGGCGACGAGTGCGGCCAGGCCGGCCGCGGCGAAACAGCGCCGCTTCACGCTGCCGCCCGGCGCGGCAGCAGGCGCGCCGTGGCGATGCGATAGGCCAGCAGCAACGCGAAGAACAGCGCGATCAAGGCGGCTGCACGCCAGAACAGCTGGTCGATGCGCGCGCCGGCCAGCGCGTCGGCATCGGCCAGCGCGGCCTGCCACGGCCTGGCCTCGACAAACTTCTGCGAACTGGCGAGCGCCTGGTTGACGCCGGCCACCGTCTGGTTGAGCTCGCTCGCGGCCTTGACGTACGGGTCGATGCGAAACGGCTCGGCGTTCGGCGGCGAGGCCTGGTTCTGCTTGGTCATGAAGGCGTCGAGCGAGGCGATCGTCGTGTTCAGACCCTTGCTGGTTTCGTTCAGGTTTTGCGCCAGGCGCTCGCCGCTCATCGACAGCTCACGCACTTCGGCCGAGGTCTTGCGCGTTTCGGCCAGCAGTCGGCTGGCCGTGGACTCGCGCTTGTTCAGGTCGGCGAAGATGGCCTCTCGCTCCGAGGCGATGAACTGCGGCATCTTTTCTGCCGTGGCCGCCACGCGATTGACGGCCTGCAGCATCTGCTCGGAACTTTCGAGCGGTCCGCGGATTTCCGGCTTGGCCAGGGTCTCGTTGAGCAGCGCTTCAACCTGCCAGTTCATCAGGAAGGGCATTCGCTTGCCCTGATAGAACGCGCGCTCGGCGAGCAGGCGCGCTTCGTCGGCGACCTTGGTGGCCTCGGAGATCGAAGAGAAGAGCCCGCTTTCGACTTTCAGCTCGGCGATCACCGATTTGTTGCGTGACGCCGAAACCTCGTTGAAGCGCATGAAGGAGACGAAACTGACATCCGGGTTGTCCTTGCGCGATTCGAGGATCAGGTTGTCCAGGCGTTGCAGCTGGTCGGGCTTGAGGATGCCGGCGGCCATCTTCCAGACGTCGACGCGCGCGGTGCGCAGTGAGCGGATCAGCGGCGCCGCGCGCTCGCCGAAGGCTTTCTCGGCGCGGTCCTCGTCGATCCAGGTGTAGCTTTGCAGCGTCACCACCAGCAGCAGGTCCATCAGCTTGGTGAAGGGGTCGGCGTTGGTGACGATGTCGTAGATCGAGCTCGTGCCGACGAGCTTGATCTGGTGCGCCAGGCGACGCTGTTCGGCGTCCGGGTTGCCGCGCACGATGTCGTCGGCGGCCGAGACGATCAGCGTCGTGTAGCGATCGGCGAAGGCATACAGCCGCTGGTCGAGTTCGCGCAGCTGAGCGGCGGTTTCCTCTGCACGCTGCTGGTCCTTGCCGCCGAAGCTGAAATTGAAGAAACCCGGCTTGTCGGCGGCGGCGGCATTCGTGGCCGCCATCAGCAACGCCAGGGCGCACAGCGAGATGAATCTCGAACAGGTTGTCGGCATCGCACGGACTCCTTTCGTCAGACGTCGTTGATCGCCCCTGCGGCCACATGCCCCGCCGGCACGTGCGGTGCGGCGTTGTCGATGTGGCCGGTCTGGTCGTCGAAGAAGAAATCGGGCTCGAATTCACGCAGGAACTCGCCCTTGGGCAGGCCACCGAGAAACATCGCTTCGTCGACGTCGATCTTCCACTCCATCAGCGTGCGGATCGCGCGTTCGTGGGCGGGCGCACTGCGCGCCGTGACCAGCGCCGTGCGAATGCGCATGCCGGCCACCGGTTCGCGCTGCAGGCGGTGCAGCGCTTCGAGCAGCGGCTTGAAGGGGCCGGGTGCCAGCGGCGTGGCAGCACGGTCGCGCTCATGGGCCTGGAATGCCAACAGGCCGTCGCGCTGGAAGACCAGCTCGGACTCGTCGGAGAACAGCACGGCGTCGCCATCGAAGGCGATGCGCACTTCGTTCGGATGCGCAGCGGAGGCCCGTGCCGAATGCGCGATCACGCGTGCCGCGGGTACGGCGGCGGCCAGCGCCGAGCGCACGTCGGCCTCGTTGGTCGACAGGAACAAGTGCGCGTTCAGCGGCTTCAGGTAGCGCCACGGGCTCTGGCCGCGCGTGAACACGCCGCGCTCGATCGGCAGCCCGTAGTGCTGACAGGAGCGGAAGACGCGCATGCCCGACACTGGGTCGTTGCGCGACAGGATCACCACCTCGACCAGTCCGGCGTCGTTGGCGTTGAAGGCGAGCAGCTTGTTGACCAGTGAGAACGCCGCGCCCGGCCGCGCCGGTTGTTCCAGCCGGCCAAGCTGCAGTTGCATGTAGGCGCGGTCGTCGCTGGCCTCGAAGACGCGGTTCTCTTCCTCGAAATCGAACAGCGCGCGCGAGGAGATGGCAACGACCAGGCGGCCGTCGAGGGACATGGGCATGCGGCGATCATAGACAGCCGCTTGCCCCGATCATTGCCGTTCGATCTGAGGCATCGAAGCCCTGCGCAAGCCCTGCGGTACCTCAGGGCGAACGGCAGGGGGCTTGGCCTGTCTACTGCACGAAGCCGATCGGCCCGCGCTTCGGATTGCCGCCGGGCAAGTCGCCCGGCTCGACCACATCGCGCCCGGCCAGTCTTGCATTGCCGAAGGCCGCCGTCCAGGCGCGCCGCATCTCGCGTGGTGCGAGTTCGCTCATGCGCTCCAGCACCGCGTCCGACGGCTCTTCGGGGAAGCGCTCGCCCCAGCGGTGCCCATCGCGCAGGCGCGTGTACAGGCGCTGCGCGATGGCGCGCGCGGCGTCGCGGTCGGGCGCCGGCACTTCATAGACATTGACGCGGTTCAAGATCGGCTCGGGGATCGAGCGCTCGTCGTTGGCGGTGGCGATCCAGATGACCTGGCTGGCGTCGATCGGCACCTCGGCGAACTCGTCGGTGAAGTCGGCGGCGGTGTCGTGCTCGAGCAGGCTGTACAGCGCGCCCAGCGGGTCGTAGGCGTATTCGCCGCGCGAGGCCTTGTCGATCTCGTCGACCACCATCACCGGGTTGGCGTAGGGGCCATCGACCAGCGTTTCGAAGACCTTGCCCGGCCGCGCACCCTTCCACTGGCTCGACGCGCCGGACAGCACCCAGCCGGCGGTCAGGCTGCTCATCGACACGAAGCCCATGCCGGTGCCGAGCAGGGTGGCGACCTCGCGCGCGAAGTACGTCTTGCCGACTCCAGGCGGGCCCAGCAGCAGCATCGGCGTCAGCTCGAGCGCGTCGCCGCTGTCCTGGGTCAGCGCCAGCTGGCGCTTCAGGTCGTCGAGCACGACGTGGAAGTTGGGCAACTCGTCGTAGAGATGTTCCATGGCCGGCAGGCCCGACGGCTTGACCTGGAAACGCTCGGGGCCGCGCTCGAGCATGCGCTCGTAGGTGTGGCGCAGGGGCTCGTGCTCATGCCCCGAAGGCGCTGGCAGTCGAGCCAGGCGGCTGTGCACGTCGGCGCTGCGATAGACGCTGCGCATCTGCGCGATGCCGATCTTGCCGGTGGCCTTGGCCGCGATGGGGTTGGTCTCAGTCGTCATACGGATCTTTCCCTAAACAACCTGCGCCTCAGATTGAAGCAAGTGGGCGCGCGATGCAAGCCCGCAAATGACCGACATCCCCAACCCAATAGTGCGCCGGGCCGTCTCAAACTGCGCCGGTGTGCAACAAGTCGCATCCCGTTTGTCGTCGCCGGTGGCGGCGCATCGGATTGCGGCGAGGGTTGCGCGGCGACGATGGCGAAGACGGGCCCGACACCTGCCGACTGCGTGTGCGGACGTGGCCATGGCTCACAACCGGTCACGCCGCTGTTGTGCGTTTAAGTCAGACTGGCAGCGTAGATCACCGACACCCCATCGCGCCATGAACGCCGCCGCCGACAACTACCGCTCGTCCTATCGCAGTGAAGCCTTCGCCGAGGATGTGGAGGATCTGGTCGAGCCGGCTCCCAAGGCCGTGCCGCAACGCTCGCGCGGTGCATCGATGCTGTGGTTGCTCGGTTTGCTGCCGCTGGCCGCACTGGCCGTGGGTGTGAGCTGGGTGGTCTGAGGCCGCCGCCGAGCGGTGCCGTCGCTCAGCGCGCCCGGCGGTGTTGAACCGGGCCCTCAGCGCACCCAGGTGTTGAGCTGGATGATCGGCATCAGCACCGCCAGCATGATCACCAGCACGACCGCGCCCATGGCACCGATCAGCAGCGGCTCGAGGATGGTGGCCATGCCCATGGCGCGGCGCTGGACCTCGCCGCTCAACTGATCGGCGGCGCGCTGCAGCATCTTGGGCAGCGTGCCGGTCTGCTCGCCGAGGCGGGCGAACATGGCCAGCAGCCCCGGAAAGCGCTTTTTCGATGCCATCGCGTTGGCCAGCGGCGCGCCTTCACGCACCTGGACCAGGGCGGCCATGGCATCGGCGCGCATGGCGCGGTTGGACTGGGTTTCGGCGGCGGCCTGCAGCGCCTTCAGGATCGGCACGCCGGCGCCAGCCAGCATGGCCAGCGTGCCGGCGAAACGCGCCGCGTTGTAGCCACGCGCCAGGCGGCCGACCAGCGGCAGCGTCAGCCAGAAGGCATCGAAGCGCTCGCGGAAGGCGTCGCCGCGCAGCGCCAGCATCAGAGCCGTGCCCCCGGCAGCGGCTGCCAGCACCACCAGCCAGCCCCACTGACGCACGAAGGCGCTGAGGGCCAGCATGGCCACGGTCAGGAACGGCAAGGTGCGCTTGCTGCCGGCGTACACGCCGGCGACCTGCGGCACGACATAGGTCAGCAGCGCGATGACGATGACGATGGCGATCAGCGAGACGATGGCCGGGTAGAGCATGGCGCCGATGACCTTGGACTTGAGCGCCTGGCGCGCTTCGAGGTCATCGGCCATGCGCTCGAGCACCGGGCCCAGGGCGCCGCTTTGTTCCCCGGCAGCGACCACGGCGCGGTAGACGTCGTCGAACTCGCGCGGCGCGGTGGCCAGCGCGCGGGCGAAGGTATTGCCGGCGTTGACCTCGCTGCGCAAGTGGGCGACCAGTTCGCGCTGGCGCGGTTCTTCGCTGTCTTCCATCAGCGCCGTCAGGGCGCGTTCGAGCGGCAGCCCCGAGCCGACCAGGCCGGCCATCTGCCGCGTCCACACGGCCAGCGTGGTGCCGGAAAAGACGCGACGCGTGAAGCGCGCCGCCACGGCATCGTTGGCCGCCTGGGCGACGATCGAGACCTCGAGCGGCACCAGGGCCTGGGCCCGCAACTGTGCACGTGCGGCCTTGGCATTGTCGGCCTCGACCAGGCCGCTCTTGGACTTGCCGTCGGCGTCCAGCGCTTCGAATTTGTAGGCGGGCATGTGTCAGCCCGCCGCCGGGCCGCCCCAAGGCGGGCAGCTCCCCCTCGGGGGGAAGCGAAGGCGCGAAGCGACAAGCTCGAGGGCCATGCCCGCCGCCGGGCCGCCCCAAGGCGGGCAGCTCCCCCTCGGGGGGAAGCGAAGGCGCGAAGCGACAAGCTCGAGGGCCATGCCCGCCGCCGGGCCGCCCCAAGGCGGGCAGCTCCCCCTCGGGGGGAAGCGAAGGCGCGAAGCGCCAAGCTCGGGGGCCATATTCATTCCCGGGTCACGCGCAAGACTTCTTCGGCCGACGTGACGCCCTCGACCACCAGGCGCTCGCCGTCGTCGCGCATCGGCCTCAAGCCGGCGTTTTCGGCGGCTACGAAGAGCTGGCTTTCGGCGGCGCGGTTGTGGATCAACGCGCGCACCTTGTCGTCGGCGGTCATCAGTTCATAGACGCCGGTACGGCCCTTGTAGCCGGTCTTGCCGCACTCGTCGCAGCCCACGGGGTGCCAGCGGCCGCGATCGTCCTTGCGCTTGCACACCGGGCAGAGCTTGCGCACCAGGCGCTGCGCCAGCACGCCGAGCAGCGAAGAACTCAGCAGGTAGGGCTCGACGCCCATGTCGATCAGCCGCGTCACCGACGACGGTGCGTCGTTGGTGTGCACCGTGGCCAGCACCAGGTGGCCGGTCAGCGACGCCTGGATCGCGATCTGCGCGGTTTCGAAGTCGCGGATCTCGCCGATCATGATCACGTCCGGGTCCTGGCGCAGGATCGAGCGCAGCGCCTTGGCGAACGTCAGGTCGATCCGGGCGTTGATCTGCGTCTGGCCGATGCCCGGCAACTCGTACTCGATCGGGTCTTCGACGGTCAGCACGTTGGTCGTGGAAGTCTCCAGCGTCTGCAGGCCGGCGTACAGCGTGGTCGTCTTGCCGCTGCCGGTCGGACCGGTGACGAGCACGATGCCGTGCGGTTGTTGCACCAGGGACTTGAACTTGGACAGCACGTCGCCGCTCATGCCCAGCGATTCGAGCGTGAACTTGGCTTCGCCCTTGTCGAGCAGGCGCAGCACGGCGCGCTCGCCATGCGCGTTGGGCAGGGTCGAGACGCGCACGTCGATCGCACGGCCGCCGATGCGCAGCGAGATGCGGCCGTCCTGCGGCAGGCGTTTCTCGGAAATGTCGAGCTCGGCCATGATCTTCAGGCGCGAGATCAGCGCCGCGTGCAGCGCCCGGTTGGGCTCGACAACCTCGCGCAGCGTGCCGTCGACACGAAATCGCACCGAGGAGTTGCGCTCGTAGGGCTCGATGTGGATGTCGCTGGCGCCGTCCTTGGCGGCCTGCGTCAGCAGCGCGTTCAACATGCGGATGATCGGCGCGTCGTTGGCGGCTTCGAGCAGGTCTTCAACCGCCGGCAGGTCCTGCATCATCCGCGACAGATCGACTGCGGATTCGACTTCGCCGACCACCGCGGCCGCGCTCGAATTGCCGCCGGCATAGGCGGCCTGGATGCGCTGCGCCAGCGTGCCCACGGGCTCGCGCTCGAAGCGCCGGACCTCGTAGACGCGCAGCACTTCCGACAGCGCCGTCATCGACGCATGCTCGCCGGCCCACAGCGTGAGTTCGCGGCCGTCGTCCTCGAGCAGCAGCGTGTTGGCCTTGGCAAAGGCGTAGGGCAGGGGGTGGCGTGAGCCCATGGCAGCTCGCTTCAGTTGGTCTTGGCGCCGGCCCCCGGCGCTGACGGCGCTGATGCCGGTGGCGTCGCCAGCGGCGGCACCGCCGAGGCGGCGCCCTCGGGCGCAGGCTGCGGCGGCAGGACGGGCGATTCGTTGATCGGCAGCAACAAGTGCGGCGACGGTTGCGCGCCCTGTTGCTGCGAACGGATCAGGTCGTAGCGATCGATCGAGAGTTTGTTCGCGTCTTCGGCGGTGCGCATGACGATCGGGCGCAGGAACACCAGCAGGTTGGTGCGGATCTTCTTGCGGGTCTCGCTGCGGAACAGGTTGCCGATCAACGGCAGATCGCCCAGCAGCGGCACCTTGCTCTTGTTGTCTTCGAAGCGGTCTTCGACCAATCCACCCAGCACCAGCATCGCACCGTCATCGACGATCACGTTCGATTCGATCGAGCGCTTGCTGGTGGTCGGGCCGGTGCCTGCGGTGCCGGTGGCCTGGGTCTTCACGTTCGAGCTTTCCTGGAAGATCTGCAGCCGCACCGTGCCGCCTTCGCCGATCTGCGGCTTGATGCGCAGCGTGATGCCGACGTCCTTGCGTTCGATGGTCTGGAACGGGTTGGTGGTGCCGGTGCCGGTGCTCGTGAACTGGCCGGTGATGAAGGGCACGTTGTCGCCGACGACGATCTTGGCCTCTTCGTTGTCCACCGTGATCAGGTTCGGCGTCGACATGATGTTGGTGTTGGTCTGGCTCTGCAACATGCGGGCGACCGCCGCCACGCCGTAGCTGCCGCCGCCGAAGTTGCGCAGCACGCCGATGTTCAGGCCCGTGCCCAGGAGGCCCGGATCGGCGTTTCGCCCGCCGGCGACGACCGCCGCGGTCAGATCGAGGATGTTGCCGCCCGAGGTGTTGTCGAAATTGGTGCCGCCGCCGGTGATGTAGGTATCGCCTTTCTGGCCCGACAGGCCCTGCCACTGGATGCCGAACTCGGCGGCGTTGTCGCCGACCACCTCGACGATCAGGCTTTCGATGTAGACCTGAGCGCGCCGCGTGTCGAGCTTCTCGATCATGCCGCGAACCTGGCGGTACAGCGGCTCGGGCGCGGTGATGATCAGCGAGTTGGTGGACGGATCGGCCTGGATGAAGCCGCCGGTCGAAGGTCCGGCCGAGGCCTGGATCGGTGCCGTGGCCTGCGGCGAGGCGCCCGTCGCGCCGCCTTGCTGCTGCAACTGTTGCGGCTGCTGCGCTGTCGGCGTGATCGAGCCGCCGCCGCCGCCCCCGCCGCCGCCGGCATTGGTCGTGAAGGCCGCGCGCAGCACCTGCGCCATCTTCGTCGCGTCGGCGTTCTTCAGGTGGACCACCCAGATTTCGCCGGCCGGGCCACCGTTCTGATTGGGCCGGTCGAGCTTGTCGACGATGCTGCGCACCTGGGCCAGCTTGGCAGGGTTGCTCGAACGCACGATCAGCGAGTTGCTGCGCGAATCGGCAATCACCGACAGTGCACCGCCGGCTGCTTGTGGCACGCCGGGCACCGGGCTGGCGCTGCCGCCGTCGGACAGGCGCTGCACCAGCGGCGCCAGGTCGGCGGCCACCGCCGACTGCAAGGGGATCACCTCGATATCGCCGGCCGTTGGTTGGTCGAGCGCGGCAATGATCTTGCCGATGCGTGCCAGGTTGTCGGCGTAGTCGGTGACGATCAGCGAGCTGGTGCCGGGGTTGGCGTTGATGGTGTTGTTCGGGCTGATCAGCGGCCGCAGCACGGCCACCAGGTTGTTCGGGTTCTCGTGGTTCAAGCGAAAGATCTGCGTCAGGACCTGGTCGCCGCGTCGGCCCGAATTGCCGACCGACACCGTGCCCGCTTGCAGCTTCGCGTCGGCCTCGGGCACGACCTTGAGCAGACCGGCATTTTCAACAACGGTGAAGCCCAGGCCGCGCAGTGCCGACAGGTAGTTGCGGTAGGCCTCGTCGACCGTCAGCGGCGTTTCGCTGTAGACCGTGATCGTGCCCTTGACGCGCGGGTCGACGATGAACTGGCGGTTCATCATCGCGCCGATGGCGCGCGTCACCGCCTCGATTTCCTGGTTGACGAAGTTCATCGTCACCCGGGTGCCGCCGCGTTGCGCGGCCGTGCTCTTCTTCGCCGGCGCGGCCTGGGCGAACAAGGTGCCGGGCGTGGTCACGCCGACGGCGCTGGCAAGGAGGGCCGCGCCGAGGCGCTGCAGACGGGGTGTCAGTGTTGTTGGCTTCATGTTCATCCGATCGAGATCACAGAGCTGGCGCCCTGACGCTTGCCGATGATGTTCAGCAGATTGTTCAATGCCGACTCGCTGCCCGGCTCGGCCGAGGCCGCACCACGAAAACGCAGCCCATTGCCGGTCCACTGGCCGCTGCCGGTGAGTTTGAGCGCGCCGTCGACGGTGATCAGGTCCACCGTCGCCGCACCGGCGCTGTCAGCATCGCCCTTGACCGTCAGGCGGTAGCTGCCCAGTTCGTTGAGCGTCGAAACGCGCGACGAGGCGTGGGCGATGTCCAGCGACGCGTCGCCGGTAAAACGCACCCGGCCCTGCACCGATTCCACCGTCAGGCCGGGAGACGTCAGGCGCATCGTGCCGCCCATCTGCATCGTGTTCCACGGCGTGCCCAGACCGGCCAGCAGGCCCGCCGGCCATTGGCCGATGGTCGTGCTGTCCTGCGGCAGCACGGTCACGCTGACGCGGCCCCAGCCGGGACTGATGCGTGCGCGAATTTCGCCACGCAGGCAGCAGGCCTGGCGCAGCCGCAGCTCGGGCGTCAGTCCGGCAAATCCCAGGCGCCAGTACAGGCGATCGGGCAATGCCGAGGCGTCGCGGCTGCCGGCGCCGCCGGTCAGTACCGGCAAGGCGCTGCCGCTCCATACGGTGCCGCGGGCATCGGTGAGCAGCAGGCGGCCGCCGGTGGCGGCGTCGACCCGAGACGCCATCCAGCCCGCAGGCACGAACGCCACCAGACCGGCCAGCGCGCCGATCGCCGCGCCGGTGCCTGCCCAGCGATGCGCCGACGTGCGCACGCGCTGCCACGCGATTTCGGCCAATGTGGTCTCGGCAAACCCGGTGCGCGCAAAACGCCCCGGGCTGCGCCCGAACCAGTTCTTGATGCGGTCCACACCAATCAAGACAGCCCTTCTGCCGCGGCGCCATCGCGCCGCTTGCGCTGGCCTGAATGTGGCGCTCATTGACCGCCTCCGCTGCCCGCCATCTGCACGATGATGCTGCCGCTGTAGCCCTGCGGGCCGCGCGTCAGGTTGGCTTCCACCGGTCGCACGCGGGCGGCCGATCTTGCTTCGGACAACCAGTCGCGGACCTGCGTGCCGGTGGCGTTGGTAAAGGTCACCGTGGCGCGGTCGCCGCCGAGCGTCAGGCGGCCGGCAGGGCCCAGCGCATCGGTTGCGGCTTTTAGCGCCGCCTGCGACTGCAGACCGCCGACCGGCGGCAACTCACGCAAAGCCTTCACTTCGGTGGCCAGGCTTTGCATGTCCTGCAGTTGGCGGTCGAGTTGGTCCAGCCGCGCCGGCGCTGTGCTGGCGATCCGCCAGGCCGGAGCAATGCCGACGAACCACAACAGGGCCAGGCCAACGATCCAGGCCAGAGCCACGGCGATCCGTCGCTCGCGCACGGCGAGTTCGCGCCAACGCTGGCGCAAAGGACCGGCCCATGACAGCTGGCGTGAGCCCGGGTTCTGCGATGGCGGGGCCGTGGTCGTATCCATCAGGAGCGAGCCGCCGCGATGCCGGGGCGACTGATCGTCAGCGCGCTGCCGTCTTGGGCGACGGTCCAGCCGCCGGTGGTGAGCTGGCCGCGGAACTCGGCCACCTGCGCATCGGTCCAGCCGACGGCGGCGAACATCAGCCGGCCGTTGTCGAACTTGAGGGTTTGCAGCGGCGCCTGCGCTGCCGGCCAGGCGGCGGCGGCCGCGCTGAGCAGGGCTTCGAGATCGCGCTCGCCGGCCTTGCCGGCGGCGGCGCGCAACAGGTCGGTTTCGCGTTGCATCTGCGCCGGCGCATCGAGCACCGAACGCACCTGCGGGTGGGCATCACGCAACAGCGACACCATCGCCGCGCGCTTGGCAGCGACCAGACGCTCCTGGTGCCACGACCACAGGTTCAAGCCGGCGATCTGCAGCACCGCCAAGGCGACCAGACCCCAGCGCACCGGGCGCCAGCCGACACTGCGAAAACGCCGCAGCGCATCGCGCAGGGCCACGGTGCCGCGGTGTTTGGGCGCAATGTCGAACTGCAGCAGGTTCCAAAGCGAGCGCATCGAGCGCAGCAGGCGCTGCTCGTCGGAGAGCACGGTGACGGTGCCGCCGAGCCAGCGTTCGGCCGGTGCGGCCACCGCCGGGTGCGCGGTCCAGCGGGCCGGCTGCGCCGTCCATTGCGGCAGCATCTGCTTGGCCAAGGCGCCGTTGATGCCCATGCAGACCACGCCCTTGGCGTCGGACCAGGTGAGTTGCATCGGCGCGCTGGCGTCGTCGCCCGCGGCGGCGCTGAAATGACCCAGCGGCATGTCTTCCGGCCACGACATCGGCACCGCGCGCTCGACCATCACGCCGGCCTTGTCGAGAGCGGTCAGTTCGGCCTTCAGCCAGCCCTTGTCGATCACACCGACCCAGCCGGTCTGGCCGCCGTTCAAGTTGGGCGCGAGCGCGAAATGCAGGCTGTCGGCATCGTCGAGCAGCTGTTCTTCGAGCACGCCGGCGACGGCGGCGCGCAGCCGCGCGGCCGGCGCCTTGGGAATGGCGATGCGGTGCCAGCTGACGTCGCTGTCGGGCAGCACGACGACGGCGTTGTCGGCCTTGGGCAGCAGCGCGGCCTTGGCGCGGCCCTGGCGAACGATGTTGAGCCCGTCGGGCGACAGCACGTAGAGCAGCTCGGCAGCTACGTTCGCGCCCCGGCGGCGCGGTGTCGGTGCCGCCGGCCAGGCGAGGCCGGGTGGGCAGCAGGATGACGAGCGTTGACATGGCGGGCTTCAGGCCGGCGCGTGCGCGATGCCGCGCGACCGGCGAGTCACAGCAATAAGTAACAGAGGCACGAGTGTAGTAGCGGCCCGAGCGGGCCTTGCAACAAGGAATCGTGAAATCGGTCGCATCGGCATCAGGGCCCGTCGCGCAGGTTCACGCGCTCGCGCGAGCGCACGATCATGTTGTTTTGCTGGCGCTCGACGAGCGAGCGCTCTTCGAGCACGCGTTCTTCCAGGCGCAGTCGCCCTTGCACATAGAAGAATCGGCTGGCAATGCTGATGCCTGGAGCCGGTGGTGGCGTCGCCGGCGGGGTCGCCGGGGGCGGCGGGAAGAAGGCCCGGACCTCCGGCGAGTTGACGTCGCGCAGTACCGTGCGCTGCCGCTCCTGGACCAGGCGCTGGGCATTGCCCAGGCTCATGTCGACGACTGCGGCGATGACCTCGGCGGGCGCGGTGTTGATGTTCACATCCGTTGGTGCCGGGAGGATATCGACCCATGGCTCGATGCGTTTCAAGGTATCGCTGTCGATGCCGAGCCAGGCCAGTTCGGACAAATGCTGCGGCGCGATCGCGGCGACGTTGCCGCTGCCGGCGGGCGCCCAGGCCTTGACCAGCCCCTCGGCGATGCGGTCGGCGCAGTCGCTGGTGGCGCCGCCCTGGGAGCAAAGGCGCCGCAGCACCTCGACCTCGGCCGGGATCGGCTTGCCGGTCGGATCGATCAGGCGGCGCAGGTTCCAGCGCGACTGGGCGTCGGTGATCGTGCCGGACAGAAAGGCGTCGAGCGAGTCGTTCTCGGCGACGCTGTTGTTGTCGCGGTCGGCAGCCAGGAAGGACGACAGGCGGGCTTCGGCCAGTGGCACCGACCACGGCTCGCCGAGGTGGTCGGGGCCGCCATTGCGTGCATCTTCGCGCAGGATCAGGCGCGCCCAATCGAGCGCGCCGACCAGGATCCATGCCGCCTGCGTGCGGGCGCGCTCGGCCGCCTCGACCTGGATGGCGCGCCACTGCTGCCAGACCATGCCGGCGGCCAGTGTGGTCACCAGTGTCATGATCAGCATGGCCAACAGCAGCGCCGCGCCGCGTTGGGGCCTGGCCAGGTGCCTGTTTTTCATGGCTATTGGGGCGCGAGCCGAAGGTCGCGGGTCACGGTGCTGCCGCCCTGGCCGTCGCCTTGCTGCTGCAGCGTCAGCACGACGCGCACGCCGTCGGGCAGGTTCGATATCCGGGCCGTCGGCGTCGCCGGCGTTCCTGGAATGACCGGGGCCTGCGGTTCGGTGCCGGGATTCTGGGCGCTGATCGTGCCGGCGCTCGACTGGGCGTTGGACCAGGCGTTGACGCGATAGAAATAGATCTGCCAGCCGACCAGGCCCTCATACAGCGTCAGCTGACCGGGCTCGTTGCCAAGCAATTGCTGGCTGGCCAGCCAGGCATCCTGCAGCCCCTGGCCGCTGGTGGCCACCGGCGAGATCCAGCGCGTCCAGCGGACGTCGTTCAGCGCCCAGGCCACGACCTGCAGCCCGCCGCCCTGGCGGCGCACCATGCGCACTGTCTTGCCATCGAAGGCCAGCGCCGGCACCAGCGGCGTGTCGTACAACTGCTGCAGGTCCTGCTCCCATTGCGCGAGCACGGTACCCAGGCGCAAGGTCTCGTTGACGCGGGCATCGCTGCGCTGCTTGGCCTCGGCCATGCTGGACACGCCGCGCCAGGACATCGTGGCCAGCAAGGCCATCAAGGCCAGTGCCACCAGCACTTCGGCCAGCGTGAAGCCACGCGAGCCTTTGCGGACGGCGTGCGCCCGGGCGTGCGAGCAGAGCGAGCGTTGGGCTGTCATCTCTATGGAAAGCGCGTCAGGATGGTCGACAAGGTCAGCAGCGGCGTACCGGCTTCGTCGGCAATGTTGGCGTCGACGCGGCGAAAGTTGGGGTTTGGCGTCGGCCGCACGACGAGCTGGCCGTTGAATGTGCGGCCCAACTGGTTGCAGGCGAAAGCGCTGTCGCCGATCGAAGGGAACTGCTTGGCGAGCTTGAGGTTGGTGAGCTGGTTGTCGGCGCACCATTGCGCGGCGCTGACGTCGGACAGGCGCTGCGCATTGTTGGCCAGCGCACCGGCGGCCTTGAAGCCCGCACCCAGCGCCACGGCAACGATGGCCAGTGCGACCAGCACCTCGATCAGCGTGAAGCCGCGGTCGCTGGCCCCTCGGCCGAGGAGTACGTCAGCCGATCCCCCGGGGGGATGCGGTCCGGCTTGGGAGCGGCCCGGCGCTCGGCCCGCCCGACGTTGCGGGGTCATGGCGTTTGCGCAGCCGGCGGGGCCGGCGTAAAGGGTGCCAGGCCGTCGCTGGCCAGCACCACCCGACGCTGATCGCGGCCGAGCACGATGCGCTGCGCCGGCAGGATCGGCTCGGGGCCGAGCAGCACGGCCCGCGCGCCGACGATTTCCGCGCTGACGCCCGGGCGCAACCAGTGCGAGGGCAGGTTGGAGCTCTTGGGCAGGCCGATGAAGCGGAAATCGACACCGTCGGTGCTCTCGGCACCGGCCGGCTCCCAGCGCACGGTGATGCCCGACGCGCGCGCTTCGGTGCGCGCGCCCTCGAGCAAGGCGCCCAGGCGCTCGGCTTCTTCTTCGAGTTGCGACTGCGTGCTGTCGCGCATCGAGACCACGACCAGCGACGACGCAATGGCCAAGATGGCCATCACGACCAGCAGTTCGATGAGCGTGAAGCCGCGGTTGCGCACCGCCGTGGTCGGATGCGTAACGTTATTGCCAGGAGCCGACGTCGGCATCCGTTGCCTTCGCCGCCACTTTGCCCGTCAGCGCCGTAGCTGAAGACATCGACTTCGCCTTTGATGCCGGGATTCACGTACTGGTAGGGCCGGCCCCAGGGGTCATTGGGCAATTTGTCGATGTAGGGTTTCCAGTTCGGCGGCGCCGAGCCGGTGGTGGGCTTTCGCACCAAGGCGTCGAGGCCCTGTTCGGCCGTTGGGTAACGCTGGTTGTCGAGCTTGTAAAGCTTCAACTGTTGCATCAGGTTGCTGATGTCGGTGCGCGCAGCGGTGACTTTGGCTTCTTCGGCGCGGCTGAGCACGTTGGGCACGATCAAGGCGGCCAGCACGCCGATGATGGTCAGGACCACCAGCAACTCGATCAATGTGAAGCCGCGGCCATGGCGGCGGGCGCTGAGTGGGGACGGCAGTGTCATGGCTGGCGGTGCGAGAACGTCTTGCATGGTTTGGTTCCATCATAATGGGCCGATGAAAGTGCGCCTGTTGGCATTCGTGATCTGGGCCGCCGTGGCCGCGAGTGCGGTGTTCTGGTTGTTGCGGCTGTGGGCCTCGTCGCCGGCGGCGCCGCCGTACACGGTGGCGGTGAACACCAACGCGCCGCCGCGTGGCGACCTGGACCGCGTTTTCGGTGCGCCGCCTTCGGCCACGCCGACAGCCGGGCCAACAGAGCCGGCATTGGCCTCGCGCTTCAAATTGCTGGGCGTGGCGGCGCCGCGAGAAGGCGATGATGTCAACGGCCTGGCGCTGATTGCGGTCGATGGCAAACCGGCGCGTGGTTTCAAGGTCGGCTCCGTGATCGACGGCGACCTGGTGCTGCAGTCGGTGCATCCACGCGGCGCGGCGCTGGGCGCCCAGGGTGCCGCACCCGCCGTGTCACTCGAACTGCCCGCCGTGCCCGCCGCGACGGCCAGCCCGCTGGCGACGGTGCCAGGGTTCGCGCCGCCGCCCGGCACAGGTTCCATCGTGTCGGTGCCAACGTCGATCGTGCCCCCGCCGCCGGGGACGGCGCTGCCGCTGCCCGGCGTGTTGCCGCCCGAGGGCGGCGAGACAGATCAGCCGCAGCCCATTGCGCCGCCGGGAGCGCTGCCGCGAGCCGGCACCAACACGCGCTGATATTTTGTGCTGGCGCCTGCGGCGTCAGCGCGGCAATTCAATGTCCGCGGCCCCCGTGGTTTCGGGCCGGGTATCCAGGTCGCCCAGATGTGACGGGCCCGGGTCTTCGCCTTCGGCCACTTCGGTCAACAAACAGGCCGCGGCGCGCACCAGCGGCCAGGCCAGCGTGGCGCCGGTGCCGTCGGTGCTCTCCATGCCGAGCTCGAGCAGCGCCGAGGACTGGAACAGGTTGAGCGCATAGTCGAGCCCATGATGGCTGTGGCTGCGACAGAACACGCAGTAGTCGATGACCGGTGCGGCGATGCGCGAGGCCATCATGAGCGCCGCGCACGCCGGCATGCCGTCGATCATGATCAGGTGGCGCCGGCCTGCGGCCACCAGCATGGCGCCAGTCATCATCGCGATGTCGAAGCCGCCGAAGGCTGCCAGCACTTCGACCGGATCGGCCACTTCGCGGTGACGTGCCTGGGCACTTTGTGTGACTGCCAGCAGGTGCGTCAACAGGTTGTTGTCCATTTGCGGGTGCGCCATCAGCAGTTCGCGCACCGGAGCACCGCTCAGGCGCGACAGGATCAGCGCCGCACTTTCGGTCGAACCCACGCCGAGGCCGGCGCAGGCCATGACGTTGCCGGGAATGGACTGGCCGATCTCCATGCCGGCACGAATCGCCGCTTGGGCCTGGTCGACCGACATGGCCGGCCCGACGCGCGCATTGCGCGTGCCGTGGGCGATCTTGCGCATCAGCAGGCGTTCGTGGGCGTTCAGACGGTCAGCCACGCCGGCGTCGACCACCGAGACGGCCAAGCCCTGCGTGGCTGCAAACACCGACAGCGGCAGTTGTCCGGACAACACTTGCCAGACGCGATCGGCGGTGTTCTGGCCGGGGGGCGCCGGCAAGCCCTCGACGGCCAGGCCGTTGTCGCTGGCAAACAGCACCACCTGGGGTTCTTCGAAACGTGGGCGCAGGGTGTCCTGGATCAGTCCGATGCGAAGCGCCAGCGGTTCGAGCTCACCGAGGCTGCCGATGGTCTCGCCGCGGCGCTGCAGCTTGTCGCGCAATGCGCGTTCGAGCGCCGCATTGGCGGTCGGCGCGATCAACGATTGGGCAGCGTTGTGCATGTGCAGGCGTTGGAGACAGTGGGTTGGGCGCCGCCAGTGTGGCTTTTCTAGCGCAGGAACAAACTGTAGGCTGGGTTTTCGCTTTCGTCAGCGTAGGAGTAGCCGAGCTGGTCGAGAAATTGACGTAATGCACGTGTATCGGCCGGCGGCACCTGCAAACCGACCAGGATGCGGCCATGGTCGGCGCCCTGGTTGCGGTAGTGGAACAGGCTGATGTTCCAGTCCGGGTGCAGTGCGTCGAGAAAGCGCATCAGCGCGCCCGGCCGCTCCGGAAAGGTGAAGCGATACAGGCGCTCGTCGCGGGCCAGCGCGCTGCGGCCGCCGACCATGTGCCGCACATGCTCCTTGGCCATGTCGTCGTCGGTCAGGTTGACGGTGGCAAAGCCGTGACGGATGAAGTTGCGCTCGATGCGCTCGGCCTCGTCACGCTGGGCGATGGCCAAGCCGATGAAGACATGCGCTTCGTTGGCGTCGGAGATGCGGTAGTTGAATTCGGTGACGCTGCGCGAGCCGATCTGCTCGCACAGGCGCTTGAACGAGCCGCGCTCTTCGGGCAGCGTGACCGCGAACAGCGCCTCGCGCTCTTCGCCGAACTCGGCGCGCTCGGCGACGAAGCGCAGGCGGTCGAAGTTCATGTTGGCGCCGCAGGTGATGGCCACGAAGGTCTGGCCCTTGGCCTTGTGTTCGGCCGCGTATTGCTTGATGGCTGCCACGCCCATCGCACCGGCGGGCTCGAGGATGCTGCGCGTGTCCTGGAACACGTCCTTGATGGCGGCGCAGACGGCGTCGGTGT
Organism: uncultured beta proteobacterium; assembly: GCA_963706685.1. Classification (GTDB taxonomy): domain Bacteria; phylum Pseudomonadota; class Gammaproteobacteria; order Burkholderiales; family Burkholderiaceae_C; genus CADEEN01. The sequence goes on along the minus strand of CAVPMY010000003.1, from coordinate 315,846 downwards.
CGACCACCACGTAGTCATCGACCAGGGCACGGGCGATGCGAAAGGTTTCCTCGCCGACGAGCTTGACGGCGGTGCCATCGGAAAACAGGCCGACATCGGTCAGTGTGATCCGCTTGCCGGCTCGGACCGAGCGCAACATTGCGTCGGAATCGTTCATCTGCACGCCGATGACCTTGATCTGCGGCCGCACGGCCTTGATGTAGCTGGCCACACCGGCAATCAATCCGCCGCCGCCGATGGCAACGAACACCGCATCCAGCGGACCCTGGTGCTGGCGCAGGATCTCCATCGCCACCGTGCCCTGGCCGGCGATCACGTCGGGATCGTCGAAGGGGTGGACGAAGGTCAGGCTGCGTTCGACTTCGAGCGTCTTGGCATGGCTGTGGGCGTCGGAATAGCTGTCGCCATGCAGCACCACCTCGCCGCCGAGCGCACGCACGGCGTCGATCTTCAGCCGGGGTGTGGTCACCGGCATCACCACCGTGGCTTTGCAACCCAGGCGACGCGCCGCCAGGGCCACGCCCTGGGCATGGTTGCCCGCTGAGGAACAGATGACACCACGCGCGCGCTCGGCGTCCGACAGCCGCGCCATCTTGTTGTACGCGCCGCGCAACTTGAAGCTGAACACGGGCTGCTGGTCCTCGCGCTTGAGCAGCACATGGTTGCCGATGCGCCGCGACAGCGTGCGCGCCGGCTCCAGTGGCGATTCGATCGCCACGTCGTACACGCGCGCAGTGAGAATGCGCTGCAGATAGTCGTGCCTCGCCTGTTTGGCAACGCGTGGCTTGCTGCTCATGACCCTTCCTTGATTCCCTTGGCCGCAGATCATAGGCGGGAGGTCGGCACAATCGGCGGCAACGCAAGGCAAGAAGGACGCACCATGGAATGCACGGTCGATTGGGTCGCTGCGAGCGGCATGGCCTTCGTGGCTGAAACGGGCAGCGGCCACCTGTTGACAATGGACGGTGCACCCGACGGCGGTGGCCGCAACCTGGCGCCGAGGCCGATGGAAACCGTGCTCGCCGGCAGCGGCGCCTGCGCGGGCTACGACGTGGTGTTGATTCTTCAGCGCGGTCGGCACGCGGTGACGGCTTGCCGAGTCCGGCTCGATGCCGAGCGTGCCTCAACCGACCCCAAGGTGTTCACGCGCATCCGCATGCACTTCATGGTCAGTGGGCGTCAACTCGACGCCCAGGCCGTGGCGCGCGCGGTGGCGCTGTCGCACGAGAAGTACTGCTCGGCGACGGCGATGCTGGCCAAGACGGCGCAGATCGAGGTCACGCACGAGTTGATTGCGGACTGACGAGAGCTGCGTCGAACTCTCAGAGGCGATGCGCCGTCGTCGTCATCACCTTGGCCGCGCCGCGCATCAGCCAGCGCAAAGGCAGCGGCAGCCGACCGGCACCGGCCTGCTGAGCCTGCAGCGCATGTTGGGCTTCGTCGGCCTTCATGTGCGAGACGATGGCCCGCGACGCGGTATCGCCGGCCGGCAGGCGGTTCAGATGCCCGGCCAGATGCTCTTCGACCTGGCGCTCCGTCTCGACGACAAAGCCCAGACTCCAGCGGTCGCCGGCACGACCGGCGGCCAGTCCGATCGCAAAGGCGCCGGCGTACCACAGCGGATTGAGCAGGCTGGGTCGGTCGCCCAACTCGCGCAAGCGCTCTTCCGTCCAGGCCAGATGGTCTTGCTCTTCGCTGGCGGCCTGTTCCATTTGTTGACGCAGCGCATCGCTGCGCGCGGTCAACGCCTGCGCCTGATACATGGCTTGCGCACAAACCTCGCCGACGTGATTGACGCGCATCAGCGAGCCCGCCAGGCGGCGCTCTGTTTCGTTGAGCGCTGCGCCGTCGGCGGCCGTGGGACGCTCGCGGACGGCGCGCGCGGTACCAGACAAGGTCCGCAGCCCCGTATCGGCGGCCCTCAAACAGCGATCGATGAAGTCAGGCATCCCGTCCGCCTATTGGTTGAGCCGACGGGTAAGTTACCACTGACAACGCGACGGTCAGGCTGTGTTGGCGACGGGTGCATCGTTGTGCCTGGACAACAAGAAGCATTGAATTATTGCTCAAGGCTATGCAGCCCCCCAGGGGAACTGGTGCAATACGTGCAACTTCCGCATAAGGAGGTTGGCCTGATGGACCGTCTGGCCCCGGGCTGGATAGTCCGGATCAACGGTAGCGTCATCGGGACCCCTTAAATCTCAACCTTGGAGATCTTGGCAATGAAAAAAACTCTGCTCGCAGTCGCCGTGCTGACCGCATTCGTCGGCGCAGCGCAGGCACAGTCTTCGGTCACGCTGTCTGGTAGCGTGGACTTGGGCGTACGCCGCCAAAACGGCGCATGGAACATGGGCAATGCAGGTTCCAGCCGCACGAACGTGACGCTGTCGGGCACCGAAGACCTCGGTGGCGGCATGAGCGCGTTCTTCTACATGAACCATCGCTTCAACCTCAACACCGGCGCGCAGCGTGACAGCAATGCGTTCTGGCGCCAGGGTTGGGTCGGCCTGCGTGGCGGCTTCGGCAGCTTCAAGATGGGCAAGATGCTGCCTCCGCTGCAACTCGTGAACGGTGACTTTGATCCGTTCGGCACCGATACGGTGGGCAGCGTTCACACCGGTGGCTTGTTCGCTGGTCAGACCACTTCCGGCTCGCGCTACAACAACGCGATGCAGTACTCGTCGCCGTCGCTGGGCGGTTTGACGTTGCACGGCATGATCGCCGCGGCGGACGCCAACAGCGAGCTTCCCGTGCCGTTCGGCGCCGAGCGTCCGATCGGTTTTGCCGCTGACTTTGCGGCGGGCCCGTTCCGCGTCGCTGCCGCTTACGACCGCAACGCCGACAAGAAGAAGACCACCGGCCTCTACGGCTCCTTCAACGCTGGCTTCGCGACCTTCATGGGCCAGTGGGAAAAGGGCGACACGTACTCCGCCGTCCTCGACAACGTGAAGCGTTGGTCGCTCGGCGCGAAGGTGCCGTTCGGTGCGGCTGCGCTCAAGGTTGGCTACACACGGTGGTCGGACGAGGAAATCAAGAAGCTCGGTATCGGCCTGGACTACAGCCTGTCCAAGCGGACCACGCTGTACACCGACGTGGGCAAAGTCAGCGGCGACGGTGCATCGACCAACGCCAAGAAGACCCAATTCGACGTGGGCGTCAACCACAAGTTCTGATCGGTTTACCGGTCCGAGCCAACAAGCCGCCCCTCGGGGCGGCTTTTTCTTGGGTGCGGCATTGCCGCGCTCCTAGGGAAAACACAGCGTTGGCACAGTGCAACAGGGCGTCGCCATCGGAGCCGGCATCGGTGAAGATTCGACGCTGGTAGACGATGCCTTGGAGACAACCATGAAGAAGACTGTGTTCGCGCTCACCGCCTTGGCATTGGCCAGCTCTGCCGTGTGGGCGCAATCGACATCCGACTCTGTCACCCTGTACGGCATCGTCGATGTCGGCGTGCAGCGGGTCAGCGGTTATGCCAAGGGCACGGACACCGCGCTGGTCAGCGGCATCATGGAAGGCACGCGTTTCGGATTGCGTGGCAACGAAGACCTGGGCGGTGGTTGGCGCGTGATCTATACCTTTGAAAATCGAACCGAAATCAACAACGGCACGATCAGCACCCGGCCGATTTCCGGCACGCAACTGCCGGATCGATTGGCCGACGCGCGGCTGCTGGTCTCGGATTTGTGCCCCGTCGCCACGCCGAGTGGTCCGACCGGCTTGCCGGTCTGCCCGATCCAGGCTGCGGTCAGCGGTGTGGGCGCTTCGCTCGCCAACAGCGTGCTTGGCGTCAACCTGCCGGGCCGTTTCTGGGATCGGCAGGCCTATGTCGGCCTGGTGACGCCGGTGGGCGCCGTGATTGCGGGGCGTCAGTACACGCCAGCCTACGAGATCACGGCGACCTTCGACGCCTTGGGGACCCAGTCTTCCCTTGCCGCCGGCCAGGTGGCTTCGTTCCCGGCCAGCGTCGAGATCCGCATCAGTGATGCCCTGCAATACCGCATCGTCTACGGCGGTCTGACAGCGTCGGCAATGTACGCCTTCGGCGGTGTCAACGGCAACTCCAAAGCCAATCGACTGATGGGCGCGATGGCGATGTACCGTTACGGTGGTTATGCCGTTGGTTTGGGCTACAACACCCGCAACAACGAGCTGGGACAAAAAGCGCTGGTGTCCACCGTGTTTGGCGCGTCGGCAGATATTGGTCCGGGCACCTTGAGTGGCCTGTACGGGACGTTCAAGGACGATCACCCGAGTGGCCTGTCAGGCATCGCGGCGCTGCTGGCACCCTCTACTGGTCAGGGGGCAGCTGCCCGCGTGCAACAGGCATTCATCGATGCCGTGCGCTTCGACGGCAAGTTGACGCACATCGGCTACAAGATGACGACAGGCGCGAACACGTTCTACGTCGCCTACAGCAACTACAACGACGCCCGGCCGGCCAATGCCGATACGACTTCCTACGGTGTGGCCTACTCCTACGCGCTGTCCAAGCGCACGGACCTGAACGCCGTGCTGACGCACTTCGACAACAAGAACCTCGCGCAGGCCGCGCCCGGCCAGGCAGGATTTCTCGGCGGATTCACGAGCAAAGCCGGCGTCGACTCGAACAGCCTTGCGTTCGGCATTCGTCATCGCTTCTAAAACCTGCGCATCTCAGGCATGACCAGCCGCCTTCGGGCGGCTTTTCTTTGGCATGTGGCGCCTCGCGCGCGTGATGACCATCTTGTCTTGGCGCCCGATGCCGCGGCCGCTTGCGCGCAAGGCATCGCCTCGTTGCCATGACTGCGCTGGCTGCCGAGACGATGCGACCGGGATTCCCCCGCTGGCACGCGCAGCGCGGGCAGCGCATGATCGATTTCCACTGGGGATCCCTGTAAAACCTGCTCGACATGCGCACCTTGGTGTCTTTGCCGCTTGCCGTCGCGCTGTGTGCTTGTGGCGTGCTGTCGCACGCCGCGAGCTTCAAATGGGCCAGCGCGGCTGATATTCCCACCTGGGACATCCACTCGCAGAACAATGCGCTGGGCAACGGGGTGCACGCCTCGGTGTACGAGTCGCTGTTCACCTACAACAAGAAGTTCGAGCTCGAGCCGGTGCTGGCCACCGGCTACGAGCAGCTCAGCCCGACGCAGGTACGGATCACTTTGCGCCAAGGCGTGAAGTTCCACGACGGTGCGGATTTCGATGCCGACGATGCCAAGTTCTCGCTCGAGCGCGCGATGTCCAAGACGTCGAACTACGGCGTCTACACGCAAGGCATCGACCACGTGGTCAAGGTCGACGAGCACACGATAGACGTTATCACCAAGGGGCCGAGCCCTGTGCTGCAGCGGCAGTTGACCGAACTGCGCATGATGGATCTGGGCTGGGCCGAGCAGCACAAATCGGTGGAGCCGAAGGACATCAAGACCAAGGACGAGAGCTTTGCCCACCGCAACGCCAACGGCACGGGCCCGTTCATGCTCAAGAGCTGGGAGCAGGATGTGAAGCTGGTGTTGGTGAAGAACCCGGCCTGGTGGGGCACGCCGATCGATGGCGGCAATGTCACCGAAATCATCTACACGCCGATCAAGAGCGAGGCCACGCGCGTGGCGGCGCTGCTGTCAGGCGAGGTCGACATGGTGCTCGACCCGTCGCCGGCCGACCTGGGCAAGCTGCGCGCCGCGGCAAACCTCAAGGTGGTCGATGGCGCTGAGAACCGAACCATTTTCTTCGGCATGGACCAGTACCGCGACGAGCTACCCGGCAGCGACATCAAGGGCAGGAATCCACTCAAGGATCAGCGCGTGCGCAAGGCGCTCTACCAAGCGATCGACATCCAGACCATCAATCGCGTCACGATGCGCGGCCTGTCGCAGCCCACCGGCGCGCTGATCTCGCCGCAGGTCAACGGCTGGACCAAAAGAGCCGATGCGCGCTGGCCCTACGACCTGGGAGCTGCAAAGAAGCTGCTGGCTCAAGCCGGCTACCCGCTGGGCTTCGAGGTCGATTTCGCCTGCCCCAACAACCGCTATATCAACGACGAGGAAATCTGCCAGGCGGTGACGGCGATGTGGGCCAAGGCCGGCGTCAGGGCCAAGCTGCGCACGCTGCCGTTGTCGACCTATTTCCCGATGATCCAGCGCTACGAGGCCAGCATCTACATGCTCGGCTGGGGCGTGCCGACATTCGACGCGCTGTACTCACTGCAATCACTGGTGCGCAGCGTCGGCGCGCAGGGCGACGGCAACTACAACGTCGGCCGCTACAGCAACCCGCAGATCGACGCGCTGGTCGAACGCATCAAGACCGAGGTCGATCAGAAGACGCGCAATCAGTTGATCGAGCAGGCGCTGCTGCTCAGCCACCAGGACGTCTCGCACATCCCGCTGCACAACCAGGTCATTCCGTGGGCGATGAAGAAGAACATCGGCCTGTACCATCGGGCCGACAATCGCATCGACATGCGTGCGGTCAGGGTGAACTGAAGCACACTGCCGCACGCCGCAAGCTTGGGCGACGTTAACGCAACATGCTCGCTTTCATCCTTCGCCGCCTCGTCCAAGCCGTCATCGTGATGCTGACGGTGGCCTTCATTGCCTTCATGCTGTTCCAGTACGTCGGCGATCCAGTGACCAACCTGCTCGGTCAGGACGCCACGCCGGAACAACGCACTCAGCTGCGCGCCGATCTCGGGCTGGACAAGCCGTTTCCGGTGCAGTTCGCGGCTTTCGTCGGCAATGCGCTGCGCGGTGAGTTCGGTTTGTCGCTGCGCCAGGGCCGCAAGGTTTCGTCGCTGATCGTCGAGCGCTTTCCGGCCACGGTCGAACTGGCCGTCGTTGCGGCGCTGCTGGCGCTCGTCTTCGGCATCCCGATGGGCGTGTACGCGGCGCTGAGGCGCGGCAACTTCTTCTCTCAGGCCCTGATGACGTTCTCTCTGCTCGGCGTGTCGTTGCCGACTTTCCTGATCGGCATCCTGCTGATCCTGCTGTTCGCGGTCACGCTCAAGGTGCTGCCGAGTTTCGGCCGCGGCGACACCGTGGCCATCGGCGCCTGGACCACCGGCCTGCTCAGCGCCGACGGCTGGAAGCACCTGATCCTGCCCTCGGTGACGCTGTGCATCTTTCAGCTCACGCTCATCATGCGGCTGGTGCGCGCCGAGATGCTGGAGGTGCTGCGCACCGACTACATCAAGTTCGCGCGCGCCCGTGGTTTGCAGAACCGCAGCGTGTATTTCGGCCACGCATTGAAGAACACGCTGATCCCGGTGCTGACGATCATGGGCCTGCAACTCGGTGGCCTGATCGCCTTTGCGATCATCACCGAAACGGTGTTCCAGTGGCCGGGCATGGGGCTGCTCTTCATTCAGGCCGTGCAGTTCGCGGACATCCCGGTGATGGCAGCGTATCTGTGCCTGATCGCGCTGATCTTCGTCGTCATCAACCTCGTCGTCGACATGCTGTACTTCGTGGTCGATCCGCGCCTGCGTATCGAGCAATCGACGGCTGGCCATTGACATCATGCTGCAAGCGAGCCAACGCGTGAGCAACGGCGCCTACCAGCGCCTCGGCGCCTGGCATGGTGAGCTGACCGCATTTCGCCGCGATCTGCACGCGCACCCGGAGATCGGCTTCGAGGAACGGCGAACGTCGCAACGTGTGATGGCCGCGTTGCGGGCGGCCGGCGTCGACGAGATCCACGAAGGCATCGGCAAGACCGGCGTCGTCGGCGTGATCCACGGCGCCGGCAAGGACCGCGCGCGCTCGATCGGTCTGCGCGCCGACATGGATGCGCTGCCGATGACCGAGGAGAACGATTTCGCCTGGCGCTCCTGCACGCGCGGCCTGATGCACGGCTGCGGCCACGATGGTCATACGACCATGCTCGTCGGCGCCGCGCGCTACCTCGCCGAGACGCGGCAATTCGATGGCAGCGCGGTGCTGATCTTCCAGCCCGGCGAAGAGGGTTTTGCCGGCGCCAAGGCGATGATCGACGACGGCCTGTTCGAGCGCTTTCCTGTCGAGGCCGTCTACGCGATGCACAACTGGCCGTCATTGCCGGCGGGCCACATCGGCGTCAACCCGGGGCCGATGATGGCCGCGGCCGACCGCATCGAGATCGTCGTCCACGGCAAGGGCGGGCACGGCGCGCATCCGTACCTCGCCGTCGATCCGGTGTTGGTGGCCGGGCACATCATCACCGCCACGCAGAGCATCGTTGCGCGCAATGTCAACCCGGTGGACAGCGCCGTCATCAGCCTGTGCGCGATGCAGGCCGGCGACGTCGGCGCCTTCAGCGTCATCCCGCGCGAGGCGCGACTCATCGGCACCGTGCGCACCTTCCGCCCCGAAGTGCAGGACATGGTCGAAGAGCGCCTGGCTCGCCTGGTGGACTCGGTGGCCTCGGCTTTCGGCGCCACGGCGACGCTGAACTACCAGCGCACTTATCCCGCGACCATCAACAGCGGCGAGCATGCGCACTTTGCGGCCGATGTCGCTGCTGCGCTGGTCGGGCCGGAGCGCGTCACCCGGCAGATGTCGCCGAGCATGGGCGCCGAAGATTTCTCCTTCATGCTGCAAGTCAAGCCCGGCGCCTACCTGCGCCTGGGGCAAGGCGGCGGTGCCTTCCTGCACAACTCGCGCTACGACTTCAACGACGAGGTGCTGCCACTCGGTGCGGCGCTTTTTGCCGGGCTGGTCGAACGGTCCCTGCCGCTGACGGCATCTCAATGACTTCAAGGAGAACACGATGACGCGCTTCAAACCCCTTGCGATTGCGGCAGCGCTGGCGTGCAGCCTGACGCAAGCGGCCACGCTGCGCGTGGCCAACCAGGGCGATGCGACCTCGATGGATCCGCATTCGCTCAACGAATCGCTGCAGCTGTCGATCACCGGCAATGTCTACGAGCCGCTGGTGGGCCGCGACAGGAAGCTCGGCCTCGAACCCGCGTTGGCCACCAAGTGGTCGCAGACCTCACCGACGGTGTGGCGTTTCGAACTGCGGCGCAATGTGAAGTTCCATGACGGCACGCCGCTAACGGCCGACGACGTGGTCTTCAGCTTCGGTCGCGCGGCCGGCGACGGCTCCGACATGAAGGGCTATACCTCGTCGATCAAGGAAGTGCGCAAGGTCGACGGCTTCACGGTCGAGATCGAAACCACGGCGCCGTTTCCAATCCTGCCCGACGTGATCTCGCTCGTCTACGTGATGAGCAAGAAGTGGTGCGAGGAGAACAGGGCCGACAAGCCTGTCGATCGGCGCAAGGGCATCGAGAACACGGCATCGTTCCGTGCCAACGGCACCGGCCCGTATCGCCTGCGAGAGCGTCAGCCGACGACTCGCAGTACGTTTGTCCGTCATGCAGGCTACTGGGGCAAGATCGGCGGCAATGTCGACGAGGTGATCTTCACGCCGATCGGCAACGACGCCACGCGCGTCGCGGCCATGCTGTCCGGCGAGATCGACATGATGGAGCCGGTACCGCTGCAGGACGTGGAGCGTCTCAAGTCCAGCGCCGGCCTTACGGTGATGCAGGGCCCCGAACTGCGCACCATCTTTCTCGGCATGGACCAGAAGCGCGACGAGTTGCTGCTCTCCAGCGTCAAGGGCAAGAACCCATTCAAGGACAAGCGGGTCCGGCAGGCGTTCTACCAGGCCATCGATATCGAAGCGATCAAGACGCGCGTCATGCGCAACGCGGCCACGCCGACCGGCTTGATGCTCGCGCCAGGCATCAAGGGCTTCGTGCCCGAACTGAACAAGCGCCTGCCGCACGACACGGACGCGGCCAAGAAGCTGCTGGCCGAGGCCGGATATGCCAACGGCTTCGAGGTCGGCATGAACTGCCCGAACGATCGCTATGTCAACGATGGCGAGATCTGCCAGGCCATCGCTGCCAACCTGGCGCGCATCGGCGTCAAGATCAATCTGCAGGCCGAAGCCAAGTCCACGTACTTCCCGAAAGTTTTGCGGCGCGACACCAGTTTCTACCTGCTCGGCTGGACGCCGGGCACCTACGACGCGCACAACGTGCTGTCCAATCTGCTGGCCACGCCCACCGACAAGGGGCAGGGCACCTTCAACCTCGGCAGCTACAGCAACCCGAAGCTCGACGACCTGACGGCGAAGATCCAGAGCGAGACCGACCAGACCAAACGCAACGCCATGATCGCCGAAGCCTTCAAGCTGCACAGCGACGACATCGGCCACATCCCGCTGCACCAGCAGGCGCTGGCCTGGGCGATGAAGAAGAACGTGTCGCTGGTGCAACTGGCCGACAACTTCATGCCCTACAAGTACATCACCGTGAAGTGATGTCAGCCACGGCGCTGCGGCGTTTCTTCGACGGCGACGTCTGGCACAGCTTTCGCACCTCGCCGATGGCGATCGGTGCCGCGGTGGTGGCGGCGCTGTGCATCTTCGGCGCGCTGTTCGCGCCGTGGGTGGCGCCGCACAACCCGTTCGATCTGGCCACGCTGGAGCTGTCCGACGCGCGGCAGCCGCCGATGTGGGAAGAAGGCGGCGTTGCCAAATACCTGCTCGGCACCGACGACCAGGGACGCGACATCCTCTCGGCGATCATGTACGGCGCGCGCATCTCGCTGCTCGTCGGCTTCGCATCGGTCGTGCTGTCGGTGATCGTCGGCGTCGGTCTCGGGCTGCTGGCCGGTTTTGTCGGCGGCAAGACGGACGCATTCATCATGCGTGTGTGCGATGTCATGCTCTCGTTTCCGTCGATCCTGATCGCGCTGTTGATCGACGGCGTGGGCCGCGCGATGTTTCCCAATGCGCACGACACGCTGGCCTTTGCGGTGCTCGTGCTGGCGATCGCCTTGCCCGGCTGGGTCCAGTACGCGCGCACGGTGCGCGGCTCGACGCTGGTCGAGCGCAACAAGGAATACGTGCAGGCAGCGCGTGTGACCGGTGTGCCGCCGCTGCGCATCATGCGCAAACATGTGCTGCCCAACGTCATGGGCCCGGTGCTCGTGCTGGCCACGATCCAGGTGGCTACGGCCATCCTGACCGAGGCCACGCTGTCGTTTCTCGGCGTCGGCGTGCCGCCGACGCAGCCGTCGCTGGGCACGCTGATTCGCATCGGCAACGATTTCCTCTTCTCCGGCGAGTGGTGGATCACGATCTTTCCCGGGCTGATGCTGGTCTTGATCGCCCTGAGCGTGAATCTGCTCGGCGATTGGCTGCGTGATGCGCTGAACCCGAGACTGCAATGAAGAAAATGAACCCCCAAGCTCACTCCGTTCGCGGCCCCCGTGGCCTCCCAGGGGCCACTTCATGGCGCTTGGGGCGCTCATCGCACTTGGGGCGGCCCTGCGTGCGATGAGTGTGCCGCTGCTCGAAGTCAAGAACCTGCGCGTCGAATTCCCGACGCGCCGCGCCACCCTGCTCGCGCTCGACGACATCTCGTTTTCGATTGCGCCGGGCGAGATCCTCGGCGTGGTCGGCGAGTCGGGTGCGGGCAAGTCGCTTACCGGCGCATCGATCATCGGCCTGCTCGAGCCGCCGGGGCGCATTGCCGGCGGCGAGATTCGATTGGCCGGCCAGCGCATCGACAATCTGCCGTACGAAGCCATGCGCAAGATACGCGGCCGGCAGATCGGTGCGATCTTTCAGGACCCGCTGACCTCGCTGAACCCGCTGTACACGATCGGCCGGCAACTGATCGAAACGATCCGCACCCATCTGCCCGTCAGCGAAGACCAGGCGCGCGCGCGTGCCGTCAAGTTGCTGCAGGAAACCGGCATCCAGGGTGCCGAACAGCGTATCGACCAGTACCCGCACCAGTTCTCCGGCGGCATGCGGCAGCGCGTCGTCATTGCGCTGGCATTGGCCGCCGAGCCGAAGCTGATCGTCGCCGACGAGCCCACCACCGCGCTCGATGTCTCGATCCAGGCGCAGATCATTGCGCTGCTCAAGCGACTGTGCAATGAACATGGTGCCGCGGTCATGCTGGTGACGCACGACATGGGCGTGATCGCCGAGACCTGCGACCGGGTGGCAGTGATGTACGCCGGCCGCATCGTCGAGATCGGACCGGTGGCTGACGTCATCAACCGGCCGGCGCATCCGTACACGATTGGCCTGATGGGCTCTATTCCGGCGAAAGACGAAGATCGAGAGCGCCTGACGCAGATCGACGGTGCAATGCCGCGCTTGAACGCGATACCCAAGGGCTGCGCGTTCAACCCGCGCTGCCCGAACGTCTTCGAGCGCTGCAAGCTCGAGCGGCCCATCTTGCTGGATGCGAACGCCACGCGCGCGGCCTGCTGGCTGGTCAACGCATGACGCCGATCGTTGAGGTCACCGACCTGGCCAAGGTGTTCGACGTGTCGGCGCCGTGGCTCAACCGCGTCATCGAGCGCAAGCCGCGCCAGTTCGTGCATGCCGTCGATGGCGTGAGCTTTGCCATCGACAAGGGCAAGACGCTGGCGCTGGTCGGTGAGTCGGGTTGCGGCAAGAGCACCGTCGCACGTCTGCTCGTCGGCCTGTTTCCGCCGACCCGCGGCGCCGTCCACTTCAGCGGTGTTGACACGAAAACACTCGATGCCGAGCAGACGCGCCAATTGCGCCGACGCATGCAGATGATCTTCCAGGATCCCTTTGCGAGCCTGAACCCGCGCTGGAAGGTGCTCGACATCGTGGCCGAGCCGATCCGCGAGCATGGCCTGGTCACCGATGACGGCGAGCAGCGTGCCAAGGTGGCCGACCTGCTGGGCTCGGTGGGCCTCGCCGCCGCCGACGCCGAGAAGTTTCCGCACCAGTTCTCCGGCGGCCAGCGCCAGCGCATCTCGATCGCGCGCGCGCTGGCCACGCAACCCGAGTTTCTGGTCTGCGACGAGCCCACGTCTGCGCTCGACGTGAGCGTGCAGGCGCAGGTGCTCAACATCATGAAGGACCTGCAGCGCCAGCGCGGTCTGACCTACCTGTTCATATCGCACAACCTGGCGGTCGTGCGCCATGTGAGTGACCAGGTCGGCGTGATGTACCTCGGCCGCCTGGTCGAACTGGCGGCCAAGGCAGACCTGTTCACGCGCCCGCGCCACCCCTACACACGCATGCTGCTCGACGCGATCCCGGATATCCATCGCACCGGCCAAGCGCGCACGCCGGTGCAAGGCGAGGTGCCCAATCCGCTGAATCCGCCCTCAGGCTGCGCCTTCCACCCGCGATGCCCGCATGCCAATGCGCGCTGCAAGTCGGAGCGGCCGGCGCTCAGCGACTTCGACGGCATTCGGATCGCATGCCACGCGGTCGAAGAAGGCAGGATCTAGCGGCAGCACCGGGCCGCCGGCTCAATCGATCAGCTTTTCGTGCGCGAACAGTTCGCGCACGTTCTCGCGCTCGCGGATCAGATGGACTTGCTTGCCATCGATCATCACCTCCGCGGCGCGCGGCCGGCTGTTGTAGTTGCTGGCCATCGACATCGCGTAGGCGCCGGCCGACAGCACCGCCAGGCGATCGCCGGGCAGCACCTTGAGCAGGCGCTCGCGGCCCAGCCAGTCGCCCGATTCGCACACCGGCCCGACCACATCGTATTTTGTCGGCGTCCCTGAACGCTGGATGCACGGCACGATGCCCATCGTGGCCTCATAGAGCGCAGGTCGCAGCAGATCGTTCATGGCCGCGTCGACGATGCAGAAGTTCTTCTGCACGCCCTGCTTGGTGACCAGCACTTCGGTCAGCAACACACCGGCATTGCCCACCAGCGAGCGCCCCGGTTCGAACAACAACTCGCGCCGGCCATGGCCGCGCTCGTCGATGCGCGCCAGGATCTGGCCGACGAGGTCTTCGGCGTCCGGCGGCGTCTCGTCGGTGTAGGTGATGCCCAGCCCGCCGCCAAGATCGAGGTGCCGGATGCCGATGTTGTGCTTCTCGACGGCTTCGATGAGGTCGAGCAGCCGATCGAGTGCTTCGAGGTACGGGCCGGCCTCGGTGATCTGCGAGCCGATGTGGCAATCGATGCCGACCACCTCCAGCCCCGGCAGCCGAGCTGCCTCGACGTACGCGGTCACGGCCTCCTTGTGTGCAATGCCGAACTTGTTGTCCTGCAGGCCGGTGGAGATGTAGGGGTGGGTCTTCGGATCGATGTCGGGGTTGATGCGCAGGCTGACCGGGGCCCGGCAGTTCATGGCTCGCGCTTCTTCGTTCAAGCAGAGCAACTCGCCCAGGCTTTCGACGTTGAAACACTTGACGCCGACTTCGAGGGCACGACGCATCTCGTCGGGCCGCTTGCCAACGCCCGAGAAGACGATTCTCTTGGGGTCGCCACCCGCGGCCAACGCACGCTCGAGTTCGCCCACCGAGACGATGTCGAACCCGCAGCCGGCCCGCGCGAACGTCTGCAGCACCGCCAGCGACGAGTTGGCCTTCATCGCATAGCAGACGAGGTGCCGCCGGCCGGTCAGGGCACGCGTGTATGACGCCAGCGCGTGTTGCATCGCGGCGCGCGAATAGACGAACAGCGGTGTGCCGTGTTCGTGCGCCAGTGCGTCGAGTGCATGGCCGTCGAGTTCGAGTTTCGGCCCGCGCCAAGCCAGAAAGGGGGCGCCCGGCAGCGGTACTGGCGCGGCCGGCGTGTTCATCGACCGGGGGCCGACGCGGCAGCGGCGGGCGGTTTCAGCGGGCCTTTTTGCCCACACGCGGACAAGTGCGATGCACTCGCTGCCGCCAGGGCCGCCGCTACACTGATTTTGAGCAGTCTATTGCGCATGCGAGCAATTCTAGAGGCCACTTCTCCATGACCGACGCCGAGTTCCACCACCTCGCCGCTGCCGTGCTGTCGCGCATTGAAGCCCAGCTCGACGGCTGGTTGCAGAACGACGTCATCGACATCGACTCGCAGCGCACGGGTGGCTTGCTGGAAATGTCGTTTCCTGCGGGCAGCAAGATCGTCATCAACACGCAGCCACCGCTGCACGAACTGTGGCTGGCGTCGCGCGCCGGCGGCTACCATTTCAAGCAGGTCGATGGCCAATGGCGTGACACCAAGGACGGCCTGGAATTTTTCGAGCGTCTGTCGCGCGAGGCCAGCGCCCAGGCCGGAAAGACGCTGCGACTCAATTCTTGAACAGGTCGAGAATGCTTTTCTTCTCGTCTTCGGTCGGCGCGGTCGGCGGCGGCGCCTGATCAAGCCCCAGGCTGGTCACGCCCGCACCGTGGGCGTATTCCTCATAGACCCATTCGCCGCCGACGCTGACCACACCGTCCGGCGCCTTGGGGGCCGTCTTCGGCTGCGGCACGTTCTTCAGCGCGTACTGCATGTATTCGATCCATACCGGCAACGCCAGACCGCCGCCGGTTTCCTTGTCGCCGAGCTTGCGCGGCGTGTCGTAGCCGATCCACACCACCGCCACCAAGCTCGGATGCCCACCGGCAAACCAGGCGTCGAGCGAGTCGTTGGTGGTGCCTGTCTTGCCGTAGATGTCGCCGCGCTTCAAGGTCGCCTGGGCGCGAGCGGCCGTGCCCGATCGCGTGACCTCCTGCAGCAGATCCGTCATCACAAAGGCATTGCGGGCGTCGATCACGCGCATCGACTCGTCGGGCGGGCTCGACACCGACTCCTGCAGCAGCTGGCCGCGATGGTCGGTGATGCGGGTGATCAGGCGCGGTGCAATCAGATAGCCGCCATTGGCGAACACGCCGTAGGCGCTGGCAATTTGCAGCGGCGTTGCCGATCCGGCGCCGAGTGCCATGGTCAGGAACGGCGGATGTTTCTCGGCGTCGAACCCAAATCGCGTCGCCCACTCCTGTGCAAACGGCGGGCCAATGGCTTCGAGGATGCGGATCGAGATCATGTTCTTCGACCTGGCCAGACCGCGCTTGAGCGGCATCGGGCCGTCGAAGGTGCCGTCATAGTTCTTCGGCTCCCAAGGCTGGCTGCCGGTGGTGGTGGCATCGAAGAACAGCGGTGCGTCGTTGATCACCGTGGCCGGCGTGAAGCCCTTCTCGAGTGCAGCCGAATAGATGAATGGCTTGAAGCTCGACCCCGGTTGCCGCCAGGCTTGCGTGACGTGATTGAACTTGCTCTTGCGGTAGTCGAAGCCACCGACCATGGTGCGGATCCAGCCCGTTGTGGGATCGAGCGCGACAAACCCGCCTTCGACTTCCGGCACCTGGGTCAGTGACCATTGGCCCTTGCCGTCTTGCAGCACACGCACGATGGCGCCAGGCCGGATCTTCTTGGCGGCCGGTGCCTTGTCGGCCAAGCCGGAGGCCACCGGTCGCAGCCCGTTGCCGGTGATGGTCACGGTTTCGCCGTCCTGCATCACGGCCACCACCTTGCGCGTCGAGGCTTCGGTGACGACCGCGGCACGCAGGTCATCGTTGTCCGGGTGGTCGGCCAATGCTTCAGCGATGCGGGTATCGACCGCAGCGGCCTTGGCCGGCAGGTCGACAAACGCTTCCGGGCCGCGATAGACCTGGCGCAATTCATAGTCCATCAGGCCGCGCCGCAGGGCGCGGTAGGCGACGAGCTGATCGGCCGAATCGACGCTGAGGACCACACTCAGCCCGCGCGTGTAGGCCTCCTCGCCGTACTGGGAAAAAACGAGCTGGCGTGCCGTCTCGGCGACGAACTCGGCGTGTACGGCCACTTCCGACTGGCTTTTGTAGTGCAGCGTTTCGGTCCGCGCCGCCGCCGCTTGCTCGGCAGTGATGAAGCCGTTGTCGAGCATGCGGCTGATGATGTGCTGCTGACGCGCGTTGGCCCGCTTCGGGTTGACGATCGGGTTGTAGATCGATGGCCCTTTGGGCAGCCCGGCCAGCATCGCAGCCTCCGCCACCGTGACGTCCTTGAGCGGTTTACCGAAGTAGATTTCCGACGCCGCGGCAAAGCCGTAAGCCCGCTGCCCCAGAAAGATCTGGTTCATGTAGGCCTCGAGGATCTGGTCCTTGCTCAGCAAGCTCTCGATCTTCCAGGTCAACAGCACCTCGTAGACCTTGCGTGTCAGCGTCTTTTCGGTCGAAAGGTAGAAGTTGCGTGCGACCTGCATCGTGATCGTCGAGGCGCCCTGACTGCGTGCTTCGGACAACTGCGCCAAGCCAGCGCGGGCAATGCCCACCAGGTCGACGCCACCATGTTCGTAGAAGCGTGCATCCTCGATCGCCAACACGGCGTCGCGCATGACCTTGGGCACCTCCTTGATCGGCGTGAAGCTGCGCCGCTCCTCGCCGAACTCGCCGAGCAGCACACCATCTGCGGAAAAGACACGCAGCGGCAGCTTTGGCCGGTAGTCGGTCAGGCTGTTGATGGGGGGCAGGTTCGGATAGGCCACAGCCAGCGCCACGGCGACCAGCGACGCGACCACCAGTACCAGTGTTACGGCTATGCCCAGCAACCACGCCAGCGGCCGCAATATCCAAGGGGTCCAGGAGGGGAGGCGGTCTGACAGCGTCACTGGGGCGGACTACTCAGATAAGGGGGATCGTTCGGTAGGGCAAACGCAAACAGTGAGGGTGCGGCAGTGGGCATCCTCGGCGGCAGCCACGCTGTTTTGTGTTGGGATTATAGAAACGCCGATGCGGGCAAAGATGCCGAGCGTGAACTGCTGCTCGACATGAGTGCAGACCGCACGAACACGACTCGTCAATTCGATTAAGGTGCACAGCCAACGAGAGTCGCCACACGTCTGCGTTACACAACGTGGCGCCTCCCGAAAGCGTGCCTTTTCCTTGGGCCCACAAGGGCTTTACTGCTAGCATTCAAGTAACTTCTTAACAGTCCAGTGTGCCGCTGATACAGGTTCGGCGAGGCATTTTGGGGGGTACCTTAGTGAGCTTCCTTGACGCGTTGTTCGGTCGCACGCATACGTCGATGATCGGACTGGACATCAGCACTTCGAGCGTAAAACTGGTGGAACTGGGACAAAGTGCTTCGGGCGAGTTCGTCGTCGAGCGTTTTGCCGCTGAGCCCTTTGAAAAAGGCTGGATCACCGACGGCCAGATCGAGAAATTCGACGAAGTGGCCGAGGCGGTCAAGCGAGTCGTCACCAAAAGCGGCACGCGCACCAAGAACGTCGCCATGGCGATGCCGCAGTCCGCAGTCATCACCAAGAAGATCATGTTGCCTGCGGGCCTGCGCGAGGAAGAGCTCGAGTTGCAGGTCGAGAGCGAGGCCAATCAGTACATTCCGTTCTCGCTCGACGAGGTCAGCCTGGACTTTTGCGTCATCGGTCCGAGTTCGACGTCGATCGGCGACGTCGAGGTGCTGATAGCAGCATCACGCAAGGACCGCGTTCAAGACCGCCAGGGTCTGGCTGAAGCTGCCGGACTCAAGCCGATGGTGCTCGATATCGAAAGCCATGCCTCGCGGTTGGCGATGAGTCGCATCGTGCGCGCGTTGCCCAGCGAGGGCAAGGACGCGCTGGTGGCGCTGTTCGAGATCGGTGCCGACACAACGAGCCTGAAGGTCTTGCGCGACGACGAGTTGCTCTACGACCGCGACCAGGCCTTCGGCGGCTCGCAGTTGACGCAGCTGATTTCACGTCAGTACGGTTTTTCGTTCGAAGAGGCCGAGCAGAAGAAGCTCGGTGGCGAGTTGCCCGAGGACTACGAATCGGCCATCCTGGCGCCTTTCGTCGACAGTTTGTCGCAGGAGATCGGCCGTGCGCTGCAGTACTTTTTCACCAGCACACCGCACCACAAGGTGCACTACGTGATGCTGGCCGGTGGGACGGCCACCTTGCCGGGCTTGAAGGAGCGGGTGACCGATCTGACCGGCTTTGCCTCGATGGTCGTCAATCCTTTCGAACACATGAAGCTCGGCGGCTCCGTGCGTGAGAACAAGGTGCGTCGTGAGGCGCCCTCATACCTCACGGCCTGTGGGCTGGCGATGCGGAGGTTCATGCAGTGATCCTCATCAACCTGCTCCCACACCGGGAGGAAAAACGAGCGGCGCGCAAGCGCGCCTACTTTGCCGGTCTGTTCGTCGCGTTTTGCGTCGGCTTGATGGGTGTCGGTCTGTGGTTTGCCGTGCTGAGCCAGATGAAATCGGCGCAGGAAGAGCGCAACGCCTACCTGGGCGCCGAGATCAAGAAGCTCGAAACCGAGATCAAGGACATTGCCAACTTGCGCACCGAAATCGACGCCTTGAAGGCGCGCCAGAAAGCCGTCGAGGACCTGCAGGCCGACCGCAACGTGCCGGTGCATCTGCTCAACGAACTCGTCAAACAAACGCCCGAGGGCGTGTACCTGACCACCATCAAGCAGGCCGGCCAGGTCGTGACGGTCACTGGCGTGGCGCAGACCAACGAGCGCGTTTCCGAATTCCTGCGCAACACGCTCTACACCTCAACCTGGCTCGAGCGCCCCGAGCTGATCGAGATCAAGGCGGCCGTCAGCCAAGCGCAGAACCGCTCCTCACGCCTGTTCGATTTTTCGATGCGCGTATCGATCAAGCGCCCACAGGCGCCGGCTGATGCGGCCAGCGCGCCGACTGGCAAGTCTGCCAGCGTTGCCAAAGCTTCTTGAGGTCGAAACATGGCCACCCATACCAAATCCCCCGGCTTCGAACTCAGCACGATGTTCGAGCAGGCCGCTGCGCAGTTTCGCGGCCTGGACACACGTCAACCCGGCCAATGGCCTTTGCTGCCCAAGGTGGCTACTTGGCTGGCTCTGGCCGCCGCAGTGGTCTTGGTCGGCTGGTTCCTGCTCTTGCAAGGCAAGTCCGACGAGCTCGATGCCGAACGCGCCAAAGAGCCGTCCTTGAAGAGCGACTACCGCAGCAAACTCTCGCAGGCGGTGAACTTGCCTGAATTGAGGAAGCAAAAGCTCCAGGTCGAGGAGTACGTGACCCAGCTCGAGAAGCAGTTGCCGGGCAAGGCCGAAATGGACGCTCTGCTGTCGGACATCAACCAGGCGGGGATCGGGCGCGGCTTGCAGTTCGAGTTGTTCCGCCCGGGCTCGGTCTCGGTCAAGGACTATTACGCGGAGCTGCCGATCGCGGTCAAGGTCTCGGGCCGCTACCACGACATCGGCGCCTTTGCGGCCGACGTGGCCAACCTGTCGCGCATCGTCACCTTGCATGACATGTCGATCGGTTCACCAACCAAGGATGCCGGCGGCCTGTTGTCGATGGAGGCAACAGCACGCACCTACCGCTACCTCGACCAGGCCGAAATTTCTGCCCAGGCCACGCAGAAGAAAGCCGCCGCGGGGGCAAAGAAGTGATGAGCAAACTGATGATGTCTGTCTATCGCGCCAGTGCAGGCCTGGCCCTGATCGGCATGCTCGCAGCCTGTGGCGCCGAGTTGGCTGAGCTCGATCAGTGGACTGCGCAGCAGAAAAAGGAAGTCAAGCCGAACGTGACGCCCTTGTCGCCGCCGAAAAAATTCACGCCGCAGCCCTATGCAACGGCCGAGGCCGTGGATCCTTTCAGCAGCCAGAAACTGGCGGTGGCCTTGAAGCGCGATGAGCGCGCACCGAGTTCGCTCCTGTCTGCGGAGCTGAAGCGGCGCAAGGAGCCGCTGGAGGCTTACCCGCTGGACACCATGTCCATGGTCGGCAGCATCAACAAGGAAGGCCGACCGTACGCGCTGTTGCGCGTGGACACCCTGCTGTACCAGGTCAAGGTCGGTGATTACCTGGGTCAGAACTACGGCCGCATCCTGCGCGTCGGCGAGACCGAACTGGTCTTGCGCGAGGTGGTGCAGGATGCCGCCGGTGAGTGGATCGAACGCAACAGCACCCTGCAACTGATCGAACAGCGGGCGGCGCGATGATGAATTCGAAGGAGAACCGCATCATGATGAAGTGGCGTGTTTGGGGGGGTGCATTGGCGCTTGCGCTGGCTGCTCCGGCAGTACTGGCGCAAGGGGTGATCAAGTCGATCACCAGCACACAACAATCGGGCGCCGATGTCGTGCGCATCGAGATGAGCGAGGCGCTGAAGGCAGTGCCCGCTGGTTTTGCAATCCAGCAACCAGCTCGCATTGCGATCGATCTGCCGGGGGTCGGCAGTTCGCTGGGAAAGCCGTCGGTGGAGATCAACCAAGGCAACTTGCGCTCTGTCAACGTGGCCCAGGCTGGTGACCGGACGAGGCTGGTGCTCAATCTCAAGCAGGCCGCGACCTATCGCGCCCAGATCGACGGCAATGCGCTGTTGATCGTGGTCGACAGCGCTGCGCCATCGACCGCCACTGCAGCCGCTGCAGCAGGTGCAGCGCCTGCCGCGGCGACGGCAGCGGCGCCGACCACCTTTGCGCCGAGCCAGAACAGCGATCCGCAATCGCTGCGCGAGATCGACTTCCGGCGCGGCGTCGATGGCGCCGGCCGCGTCGTCGTGACCTTGCCGAGCAACCAGGTCGGTGTGGACATCCGCCAGCAAGGCACCGGCCTGTTGGTCGAGTTCCCGCGCACGACGGTGCCCGACAGCATGCGCAAGCGCCTGGACGTCACCGACTTCGGCACGCCGGTGCAGACCGTGACCACCACGCAAAGCGGTGACCGCGTGCGCATGGTGATCGAGCCGCGTGGCAACTGGGAGCACAGTGCCTACCAGAGCGACACGCAGTTCGTCGTCGAAGTTCGCCCGGTGCGCGTTGATCCGAACAAGCTGACGCAGGGTCCGGGCTACCAGGGTGAGAAGCTGAGCCTGAACTTCCAGAACATCGAGGTGCGATCGCTGCTGCAGGTCATCGCCGATTTCACCAACTTCAACGTCGTCACCAGCGACACGGTCACCGGCAGCCTGACGCTGCGTTTGAAGGACGTGCCCTGGGACCAGGCGCTGGACATCATCTTGCAGGCCAAGGGCCTGGGGCTGCGCAAGAGCGGCAACGTCATCTGGATTGCGCCGAAGGACGAGCTGGCTATCAAGGAGCAAGCTGACCTGGAAGCGGGCAAGAAGAAGTCCGAACTCGAGCCGCTGCGCACGCAATCGTTCCAACTCAACTACACCAAGGCCGAGGACGTGGCCAAGGGCCTGGCGGGTACGGGCACAGGCGGTGGCGGCGGTGGCGGTGCGACTACGAAGCTCCTGTCTGCCCGTGGCAGCGTGATCTCCGACCAGCGCACCAACCAGCTGTTCGTGACGGACATCCCGTCGAAGCTCGAAGAGATCCAGTCGTTGATCGGTCGCATCGACATCCCTGTGCGACAGGTGCTGATCGAGGCGCGCATCGTCGAAGCGTCCGATACATTCGGCAAGTCGCTGGGCGCCAAGCTCGGTTTCGTCGACCTGCGGGGCATCCGCAACGGCGTCCCCGGCTGGAGCCTGGGCGGCAACAACCGCGTCGCCGCCGGCGGCAACTATGTCGGCGTTGGCCAGGTGACGCTGCAGACGCCGGATGCAGGCGACGCTTACACCAACCAGCAGATGGTGAACCTGCCGGCGATTGGGCAGGGCGGCTACAACCCCGCCAACTTTGCGCTGTCGATCTTCGGTGCCTCCTCAAACCGCTTCCTCAATCTTGAGATCTCTGCATTGGAGGCCGATGGCAAAGGCAAAATCGTCTCGAGCCCGCGCATCGTCACGGCGGACCAGGTCAAGGCCTTCATCAGTCAGGGCCAAAAGGTGCCGTTCCAGAAGTCCACCAGTTCTGGCGCCACGGCCATCGAGTTTGTCGAGGCGACGCTCAAACTCGAGGTGACGCCGCAGATCACGCCGGAAGGCAACATCATCATGGACGTGAAGATCAACAAGGACAGCCTGGGCGCCCTGACCGCGCTGGGCCGCGAGATCAACGTCAAGGAAGTCAAGACGCAGGTGCTGGTCGAGAACGGCGGCACCGTGGTGATCGGCGGCATCTACGAGCAGCAGTCCAATGACACCGTCACCAAGGTGCCGCTGCTGGGCGACATTCCCTACGTGGGCAATCTGTTCAAAACCAAGACGCAGGACTCTCAGCGCACCGAACTGCTGGTGTTCCTGACGCCGAAGGTGGTGACTGAAAAGGCGGCGGTGCGGTGAACGCACGCAATCCCCAGGGTACTTGCGCGACGCAACGCAGTGTCAGCCGTTGGCTGAGTTTGGCGGGTTTCGCTTTCTTGGTCGCCTGTGGCGGCGGTGGAGGCGCCACTGGAACGACGCCTTTTGGCGACGGTTCAGGCACGACGCCGTTGGGATCCGGCGCGGGCAATCCCCCCTTCGGCTCTGGGTCGGGCTCTGGAGGATTGGAGGGCGACGGTCCACGCCCCGATCCCGATCCGGCGGTCGTGGTGAGCAACGACGCCATTCAAGGCACCGTCGTCAATGCACGCACCGGCAGTCCATTGGCGGGCGCGTCCGTCAGCTTTGCCGCCACCACGCTGACCACGGGCAATGACGGCGCCTACGCGCAGGCCAGCGCCACTGCGTCGGCGCGCCAAGTCTTCAACGCCAGTGCCACTGGATTCGAAACCCTTTATGCGCCGGCCGAGGTGCTGGGCACCGTGCCGTCGGTCGGTCTGCTGCGCCTGACCCCATTCGGAACGACCTCGGATGTGACTGTGGCTTCCGGTGGCACGGTGACCGACACGGCCAGTACCGCCTCAGTCACGCTGCCCGCCAACGCGCTCGTTGCGGCCGGCGGCGGTGCCGCGCCGGCAACTGTCGGCGTGCGCGTGACGCAGATCGCCGTGGGTACCGACAGCCACCTGCTGTCGGGGGACTACAGCGATGACAGCCCCGGGCCAGTGGAATCGTTCGGTGCCGTCAATCTGGGATCGACCGTGCCGGTAGAGGTGACGAGTGGCCAGGAACTGACACTGGGCATCCCTGTCAGCAGCCGCGGTACCGCGCCCGCCTCAGCCAGTCTGTATCGACTTGATCCATCCAGCGGTCGTTGGGTGGAGGCGGGGGCAGCAACCCTTTCCGGCGGCACCTACACCGCCACGGTGACGGCATTTGGCCAATGGATGGTCGGTGCTTCGATCGCGAGTCCGGTGACCGTCACCGGCTGCGTGAACGACGATGCGGGTGTGCCTGCAGCCAACGTTCGCATCGAGGCCGAGGGCATCAGCTATTCCGCAATCGCGCAGGCCACCACCAATGCCCAGGGCCAGTTCTCGGTCGTCGCACGGCCGTCAAGCCGCTTTCTGGTCTCAGGACGACGCGGCGCCTTCCTGACCAATGCCGCGTCGGTCGATGTCGGCGCGGTGACGTCTTTCAACATCACGCAGTGCCTGACGCTGCCGACCTCAAACGCCGCCACGATGCGGCTGACCTGGGGCGCCAGCCCGTCCGATATCGATTCGCATCTGCGCACCCCCGATGGCTCGCATGTGTACTTTGCATCCAAGGGCTCGTTGACTCAGACGCCGTTCTCGAGCCTGGACGTCGATGATGTGACCGGCTTTGGCCCCGAAGTGACGACCATCCGGCGCCCGCGGGTTGGCATCTATCGGTTCTACTTGCACAATTTCTCGCAGAGCTTTTCGCCAGGCATGACCGGGTCGCCGACAAGCGTCGAGTTGAACTACCTCGGCCGAACGGTTATCTTCAGCCCGCCGCCGGGCGAAGGCACGGCGTTGTGGTGGCATCTGTTTGATCTCGAGGTCACGCCCGACTGCACGATGCGTCTGTACCGCTACAACCGCTGGCGAGCGGACGAGCCGCAGAATCCGAACGCGTCGATAACGACAGCGGCCACGGAGTGCGTACCGTCCTAGCGCCCGGCGGGCCCATCTCTTGATCTCGCTGGTCGGCATGCCCGGCAGTGGCAAGTCCACTGTCGGGCGCCATGTCGCACGACATCTTGGCCTGCGCTTTGTCGACACTGACCAGCGGATCGAGCAGCGCATCGGCTGCTCGATCCGCGCCTATTTCGAACTGCATGGCGAGCCTGCCTTCCGCGAAGTCGAGGCGCAGGTTGTCGACGAGGTCACGCGCGAGAGCGACGTTGGCGTGATTGCCACCGGTGGTGGTGCGGTGCTGCGAGACGACAATCGCAGTGCGCTGCATGAACGCAGCCATGTCTTCTACCTGCGCAGCACGCCAGAAGACTTGGCGAGGCGCATGCGCCACGATGCTCATCGGCCGTTGCTGCAAGGCAGCGCCGACCCGCTCAAGCGCCTGCGCGCTCTCTACCAGGAGCGCGATCCGCTTTACCGGCGCTGCGCGCACTACGTCATCGAGACCGGGCGGCCGTCGGTGCATTCGCTGGTCAACATGGTGCTCATGCAAATTGAGCTTGCCGGACTGGCGCCGAATGCCAAGGGCGCACCACCACCGCACCCGTAAACTCGGCGGCATGTCGTCCATGCCCTTGTCTGCTTCGTCCAGTACCCAGGTCGCCATCGACCTCGGCGATCGCACATACGGCATCCTGATTGGCCGCGGCTTGTTGTTTGACGCAGCGGCGTGGCAGGACCTGCCGCGCGCCGATTGCGCCGTGATCGTCACCAATCCCGTGGTGGCCGGGTTCTACGCCAATGCGCTTCGCACGGTTATTGCGCCGCACTACCGCCGTGTGCTGGTGATCGAGCTGCCCGACGGTGAGACGCACAAGGATTGGCCGACGCTCAATCGGATCTTCGATCGCCTGCTCGCCGAAGGCTGCGATCGCAAGACCGTGCTGTTCGCGCTCGGCGGCGGCGTGGTCGGCGACATGACCGGTTTCGCCGCAGCCGCCTACATGCGCGGTGTGCCCTTCGTGCAGGTGCCGACCACGCTGCTGGCGCAGGTCGATTCATCGGTCGGCGGCAAGACGGGAATCAACCATCCGCAGGGCAAGAACATGATCGGCGCCTTCTACCAGCCGCGGCGCGTGCTCTGTGATCTGGCCACGCTCGACACGCTGCCGCAACGCGAACTCAGCGCCGGTCTGGCCGAGGTCATCAAGTACGGGCCGATCGCAGATGCTGCCTTCTTCGACTGGACCCTGAGCAACATCGATGCCCTGTGCGCACGCGACCCCGTCGCGCTCGCCCACGCCGTGCAGCGCTCCTGCGAAATCAAGGCCGCCGTCGTGGCGGCCGACGAGCGCGAAGCCAACCTGCGCGCCATCCTCAATTTCGGCCACACCTTTGGCCACGCGATCGAAGCAGGCCTGGGCTACGGCCAGTGGCTGCATGGCGAAGCCGTCGGTTGCGGCATGGTGCTGGCCAGCGACCTGTCGGCTCGTCTGGGTCTGGTACCGCAGACATTTGTCGATCGCCTTCGCGCGCTGTGCCAACGCGCTGGGCTGCCGGTGCGTGCGCCGCGACTTGGCGGCGCCGAGCAATGGCTCGCACTGATGCGGCTGGACAAAAAGGCCGAAGGCGGCGACGTCCGCTTCGTGGTCATCGAACAGCTGGGTCGTGCCGCGCTTCGCGCCGTCCCGGAGTCCCTGGTGCGCGAGACCCTCGCCGCGCATTGCGACTGAGCGCAAACAGTGACGGCACTCGCGCCTTATGCCTGCGACCCAGCGCAGTCGGCCGGCCGCCGGATCGCCGAGCCCAGCGCGCCGCCGCGCAATGACCATCAGCGTGACCGCGATCGCATCGTTCACTGCACGGCGTTTCGCCGCCTCGTCTACAAGACGCAGGTCTTCATCAATCACGAAGGTGACCTGTTCCGCACGCGGCTGACGCATTCGCTCGAGGTGGCGCAACTCGGCCGATCGATCGCGCGCGCCTTGATGCTCAACGAAGACCTCGTCGAAGCCATCGCGCTGGCGCACGACCTCGGCCATACGCCTTTCGGCCACGCCGGCCAGGACGCGCTGGACGAGTGCATGAAGCCGTACGGCGGCTTCGAGCACAACCTGCAAAGCCTGCGCGTCGTCGATGTGCTGGAGCAGCGCTACCCGTGTTTCGACGGCCTGAACCTCACGCTGGAAACGCGCGAGGGCATCTTGAAGCGCTGTTCGAAGGCCACAGCAACGCAGATGGCGGCCGAGGAACCGCGCGGTCCGGCGAGCCGCATCGTCGCTGGCCGGCAGCCCGGCCTCGAAGCTCAACTTGCCAACCTGTCCGACGAGATCGCCTACAACGCGCACGACATCGACGATGGCCTGCGTTCGGGTCTGCTGCAAATGGAGCAGCTCGATGCCCAGGTGACGCTGTTTGCCACGCACCGCGCCGCGGCGCTGGCCGAGTACCCGCATCTGCGCGACGCACCCGAGCGTCGCCTGCTGGCCGAGACGCTGCGCCGCCTGCTGTCGGCGCAGGTCAATGATGTCATCGACGCCACCAGCGCGGCGCTGCGCGCGCATGCGCCGCTGCAGGCGCGGCAGGTGCCGGCATTGCCGCCGCTGGTGCAGTTCTCGCCCTCCATGCGCGAGCAGGTCACCGCGCTCAAACGCTTTCTGTTTTCGGCGCTGTACCGCCATCCGCAAGTCGCGAGGACGACCTTGCAGGCCCAGGAGGTCGTGCAGACGCTGTTTTCCGCCTACGCCGGCGCGCCGCAGCAATTGCCCGACGAGCACCGGATTGCGCACGAACAGATCGGCCTGCGCGCCGTCGCCGACTACATTGCCGGCATGACGGACCGATTTGCTTCGCGCGAATACACGCGGCTGACGGCTCGAATCGCCTTCGAGGAGCACTGATCATGGCGCGCCGGCCGCGCCTGGCGGTGGCCGGGGAGTTGCATCAGTTGCTGCTGCGCGGCCACAGTGGCCAGGCGGCGTTCGCCGACGACGCGGACCGCAACGCCTTTGTCGGTCTGCTGCGTGAGCCGGCGGCACGTCACGGCGTGGCGATTCATGCGTACGCGCTGCTCGTCAACGAGGTGCATCTGCTGGCCACACCGGCCGAGGCGGACGCGCTGGGTCGGCTGATGCAGTCGATCGGTCGGCGCTATGTGGCCCTTTACAACCGGCGCCATGGCCGGCGCGGCACCCTCTGGGACGGGCGCTTCCGCAACAGCCTTCTCGACAGCGGCACCTGGCTGTTGCCTGCCACGCTGCAAATCGAGTCACTGCCGGTGCGCTCGGGGTTGGTAGACGCCGCGCCGGACTGGGTCTGGTCCAGTGCCGCCCATCACACGGGTCGCCGCCGCGATCTGTTGATCACCGACCACGCCCTGTACTGGCAGTTTGGCAATACGCCGTTTGATAGAGAGCGTGCGCACACTGTTGCATTGGATGAGATCCAGCAGGAAGCGGAAGACGTTCGTCTTGGTCAGGCGGTGGAACGAGGCTTGTTGCTGGGACCCCCGGACTTCGTTGGCCGCATGGCAGCGCTGCTCGGCAGGTCATTGGCGCCCCGCCTCCGCGGTCGGCCGCCCCGGCATCCGAGCAATAAGACTGTCCCTAATTAATGTCAACAGTCGATGGCGTTGATATAAAATGAGTCTGACCCCATAAAAAACGATTGGCGGTTTTGCTGCGCCGCAGTAATCTCGCTCTCCCGCCAGCCGATTCGTGGAGCGAGCGATGAGCAACGCAAGCCGTCAAGAAGTAGATGCCGCCGCCGCTCTGGGTCTGTACGACCCGGCCCACGAACACGACGCCTGCGGTGTCGGCTTCGTTGCCCATATCAAGGGCCAGCGCACGCACAACATTGTTGTGCAGGGCCTGAAGATCCTCGAGAACCTCGATCACCGCGGCGCGGTCGGCGCCGACAAGCTGATGGGTGACGGCGCCGGCATCCTGATCCAGATTCCGGACGAGTATTACCGCGCCGAGATGTCGGACCAGGGCATCGACCTGCCGCCACCCGGCGAGTACGGCGTGGGCATGATCTTTTTGCCCAAGGAGCACGCTTCGCGCCTGGCTTGCGAGCAGGAACTTGCGCGCGCGATCAAGACCGAGGGCCAAGTGCTGCTGGGCTGGCGTGACGTGCCGCTCGACCGTGAGATGCCGATGAGCCCGGCCGTGCGCGACAAGGAACCGGTGATCCGCCAGATCTTCATCGGCCGCGGGCCCGACGTCATCGTGCCCGACTCGTTGGAGCGCAAGCTCTACGTGATCCGAAAGACCGCGGCGGCGGCCATCCAGGCCCTCGAGCTGACGCACAGCCGGGAGTACTACGTGCCCAGCATGAGCTGCCGCACCGTCATCTACAAGGGCCTGCTGTTGGCCAACCAGGTCGGCGTGTACTACCGCGACCTTGCCGATGAGCGCGTGACCAGCGCCATGGCGCTCGTGCATCAGCGCTTCTCGACCAACACCTTTCCCGAGTGGCCCCTGGCGCACCCGTACCGCATGGTCGCGCACAACGGCGAGATCAACACCGTCAAGGGCAACTTCAACTGGATGCGCGCGCGCGAAGGCGTCATGAAGTCGCCCGTGCTCGGCGACGACCTGAAGAAGCTCTACCCGATCAGCTTCGAACATCAGAGCGACACCGCGTCTTTCGACAACGCGCTCGAATTGCTGACGATGAGTGGCTACCCGCTGGCCCACGCGATGATGATGATGATTCCCGAGGCCTGGGAGCAGCACGAAGGCATGGATGCCCGCCGCCGCGCCTTCTACGAGTACCACGCCGCGATGATGGAGCCTTGGGACGGCCCGGCAGCCATGGTGTTCACCGACGGCAAGCAGATCGGCGCCACGCTCGACCGCAACGGCCTGCGGCCGGCACGCTACATCGTCACCGACGACGATCTCGTGGTCATGGCCAGCGAGTCCGGCGTGCTGCCGATCCCCGAGCCGCGCATCATCAAGAAGTGGCGCCTGCAGCCGGGCAAGATGTTCCTGATCGACCTCGAACAGGGTCGCATCATCGACGACGAAGAGCTGAAGAGCCAGTTCGCCTTTGCCAAGCCGTACCGGCAGTGGATCGAAAACGTGCGCGTCAAGCTCGACGCGATCAGCATCGAGCCCGCCAAGCCCTTGCCGCACGCGGAATCCTTGCTCGACCGCCAGCAGGCCTTCGGCATGACGCAGGAAGACATCAAGTTCCTGCTCGCGCCGATGGCCAGCGCCGGCGAAGAAGGCATCGGCTCGATGGGCAACGACTCGCCGCTGGCCGTGCTGTCGGACAAGAACAAGCCGCTATTCAACTACTTCAAGCAGCTCTTTGCGCAGGTCACCAACCCGCCGATCGACCCGATCCGAGAAGCCATCGTGATGTCGCTCAACAGTTTCATCGGGCCGAAGCCGAACCTGTTGGACATCAACGCGGTGAATCCACCGATGCGCATGGAAGTCACGCAGCCGGTCCTCGACTTCGACGACATGGCGCGCCTGCGTTCGATCGAGAAGCACACCCACGGCAAGTTCAAGAGCCACGAACTCGACATCACCTACCCGCTGGCCTGGGGCAAGGAAGGCGTCGAAGCCAAACTCGCGTCACTGACCGCCGAAGCCGTGGATGCGCTCAAGAGCGGAAACAACATCCTGATCGTCACCGACCGGCGCATGCGCCGCGAGCGCGTCGCCATTCCCGCGCTGCTCGCGCTCTCGGCGGTGCACCACCACCTGGTGCGCGAGGGCCTGCGCACGACCGCGGGCCTGGTCGTTGAGACCGGATCTGCGCGCGAGGTGCATCACTTTGCGGTGCTGGCCGGCTACGGTGCCGAAGCTGTGCATCCGTACCTGGCGATGGAATCGCTGACTGCATTGAACCAGGAACTTCCAGGCGAGCTGTCCGCTGAAAAGGCGATCTACAACTACGTCAAGGCCATCGGCAAGGGTCTGTCGAAGATCATGTCCAAGATGGGCGTGTCGACCTACATGTCGTACTGTGGTGCGCAGCTGTTCGAGGCTGTGGGCCTGGAGAAAGACTTCGTCGGCAAGTACTTCCGCGGCACGGCTTCACAGGTCGGCGGCATCGGCGTGTTCGAAGTCGCTGAAGAAGCGCTGCGCATGCACCGCGCGGCATTCGGCGATGACCCGACACTGGCCACGATGCTCGATGCCGGCGGCGAGTACGCTTGGCGTGTGCGCGGCGAAGAGCACATGTGGACCCCCGATGCGATTGCCAAGCTGCAACACGCGGTCAGGGCCCCGAACAACGGCAAGTTCGAGACCTACAAGGAATACGCCCAGCTCATCAACGACCAGAGCAGGCGCCACATGACGCTGCGCGGTCTGTTCGAGTTCAGGGTCGATCCGAGCAAGGCGATTGCCGTCGAGGACGTCGAGCCTGCCAGCGAAATCGTCAAGCGCTTCGCGACCGGCGCCATGTCGCTCGGCTCGATCAGCACCGAAGCGCACACCACGCTGGCCATTGCGATGAACCGCATCGGCGGCAAGAGCAATACCGGCGAGGGCGGCGAAGACCCGGCGCGCTACCGCAACGAATTGAAGGGCATCCCGATTGCCGCTGGCACCAAGGTCGGCGACGTCATCGGAGCCGGAGTCATCCAGTCCGACTACGTGTTGCAGGACGGTGATTCGCTGCGCAGCAGGATCAAGCAGGTGGCCTCGGGCCGCTTCGGCGTGACCACCGAGTACCTCGTCAGCGCCGACCAGCTCCAGATCAAGATGGCCCAGGGCGCCAAGCCGGGCGAGGGCGGCCAATTGCCGGGCGGCAAGGTCAGCGACTACATCGGCATGCTGCGCTACAGCGTGCCGGGGGTGGGCCTCATCAGTCCGCCGCCGCACCACGACATCTATTCGATCGAAGACCTCGCGCAGTTGATCCACGATCTGAAGAACGCCAACCCGCAGGCTTCGATCAGCGTCAAGCTGGTGAGTGAGGTCGGCGTCGGCACGATCGCGGCCGGCGTGGCCAAGTGCAAGGCCGACCATGTGGTGATCGCAGGCCATGACGGCGGCACGGGCGCATCGCCCTGGTCGTCGATCAAGCATGCCGGCACACCGTGGGAGCTGGGCCTCGCGGAAACGCAGCAGACCCTGGTGCTCAATCGCCTGCGCGGCCGCATCCGCGTGCAGGCCGACGGCCAGATGAAGACCGGCCGCGATGTCGTCATCGGCGCGCTGCTCGGCGCCGATGAGTTCGGCTTCGCTACCGCGCCACTCGTCGCCGAAGGCTGCATCATGATGCGCAAGTGCCACCTCAACACCTGTCCGGTGGGTGTGGCGACACAAGATCCGGTGCTGCGCAAGAAGTTTGCCGGCAAGCCCGAGCATGTCGTCAACTTCTTCTTCTTCGTTGCCGAGGAAGCGCGGCAGATCATGGCGCAACTGGGCATGCGCACCTTCGACGAACTGATCGGCCGCGCCGATCTGCTCGACACCAAGAAGGGCATCGCGCATTGGAAGGCGCGGGGTCTGGACTTCGCGCGCATCTTCCACCAGCCGGCCGTGCCGGCGGATGTGGCGCGCCACCAGGTCGAAGAGCAGGACCATCGCCTGGACAACGCGCTCGACGTCAAGCTGATCGAGAAGTGCAAGGCCGCCATCGAAAACGGCGAGCGAGTGCAGTTCATGCAGGACGTGCGCAACGTCAATCGCAGCGTCGGCGCCATGCTGTCGGGCGAGTTGATTCGCCGCCGCCCCGAAGGCCTGCCCGACCACACCATCTTCATGCAGATGGAGGGCACGGGCGGGCAGAGTTTCGGCGCCTTTCTCGCCGCCGGCATCACCCAATACCTGATCGGCGACGCCAACGACTACACCGGAAAGGGCTTGTCGGGCGGGCGCATCGTCGTGCGGCCGAGCATCGACTTCCGCGGCGATGCCACGGCCAACATCATCATCGGCAACACCGCACTGTATGGCGCGACCAGCGGCGAGGCATTCTTCCGGGGCGTTGCGGGCGAGCGATTTGCCGTGCGCCTGTCGGGCGCGACGGCAGTCGTCGAAGGCACGGGCGACCATGGCTGTGAGTACATGACCGGCGGCACGGTCGTCGTTCTCGGCAAGACCGGCCGCAACTTCGCCGCGGGCATGAGCGGCGGCGTGGCTTTTGTATATGACGAAGACGGACACTTCGCACGCCGCTGCAACGCCAGCATGGTCTCGCTCGACAAGGTGCTGCCGCGCGAGCAACAGGACGCCGCCACCTTTCACAAGGGCCAGGCCGACGATGTGTGGCTGAAAAAGCTGATCGAAGACCACCACCGCTGGACAGGCTCGCTGCGTGCGCGCCACATCCTCGAGCAATGGACCGAGTCGCGCGCCAAATTCATCAAGGTGTTCCCGCATGAGTACGCGCGCGCGTTGAAGCGGATGAATGCCACGGTGGCAGCGGAGGCGTCCGTTTCCAAGGTCAAGGACAAGACGGCCACCGTGCCTGCCAAGTAGGAAGAAGAGAAAAGGAAGAGTACGAAGCTATGGGCAAAGTCACCGGTTTCCTTGAGTACGAACGCGTCGAAGAAGGCTACGAGCCCGTGCCGCAGCGGGTGAAGAACTGGAAAGAGTTCGTCATCGGCCTGAACGAAGAGCAGTCCAGGCAGCAGGGTGCGCGCTGCATGGACTGCGGCACGCCGTTTTGCAACAGCGGCTGCCCGGTCAACAACATCATTCCGGACTTCAATGACCTGGTGTTCCGCGGCGACTGGCACAACGCGCTCACCGTGCTGCACCAGACGAACAACTTTCCGGAGTTCACCGGCCGTGTCTGTCCGGCGCCATGCGAGGAGGCGTGCACGCTCAACGTCAACGACGATCCGGTGGGCATCAAGTCGATCGAACACGCGATCATCGACCGCGGCTGGGCCGAGGGCTGGGTGCTGCCGCAGCCGCCGAAAGTGCGAACCGGCAAGAAGGTGGCCGTCGTCGGTTCCGGCCCCGCGGGTCTGGCCGCTGCGCAGCAACTGGCGCGCGCAGGCCATGACGTGACGGTGTTCGAGAAGAACAGCCGCATCGGCGGCCTGCTGCGCTACGGCATCCCCGACTTCAAGATGGAAAAGACGCACATCGACCGCCGCATCGATCAGATGCAGTCCGAAGGCGTGGTTTTCCGCACCGGCGTCCTGGTGGGTGCCTTGCCCGCCGACAGCAAGGTCACCAACGATGCCACGCAAACCATCAGCCCGGATGAACTGAAAGCGCAGTTCGATGCCGTGCTGCTCACCGGCGGCGCCGAGCAGTCCCGCGACCTGCCGGCGCCCGGCCGCGAACTCGACGGTGTGCACTACGCGATGGAATTCCTGCCGCAGCAGAACAAGTTGGTCGCCGGGGACAAGGTCAAAGGCCAGATTCGCGCCGATGGCAAGCACGTCATCGTCATTGGCGGCGGCGACACCGGCAGCGATTGCGTGGGCACCAGCAACCGCCATGGCGCGGCCAGCGTGACGCAGTTCGAGCTCATGCCGATGCCACCCGAACACGAGAACAAGCCGCTGGTCTGGCCGTATTGGCCGACCAAGCTGCGCACCAGTTCGAGCCATGAAGAGGGCTGCGAGCGCGAGTTCGCGATCGCGACCAAGGAGTTCATCGGCAGCAAGGGCAAGCTCACCGCCTTGAAGACCGTGCGCGTGCAATGGCGAGACGGCAAGATGGTCGAAGTGCCGGGCAGCGAGCAAGAATGCAAAGCCGAACTGGTGCTGCTCGCCATGGGATTTGTCGCGCCCGTGGCCAGTGTGCTCGAGGCGTTTGGTGTCGAACGCGACCACCGCGGCAACGCCAAAGCCGGCACCGAGGTCATCGGCGGCTACAAGACCAGCGCCGAGAAAATCTTCGCTGCCGGCGACATGCGTCGCGGCCAGAGCCTCGTTGTCTGGGCGATCCGCGAGGGTCGACAGGCCGCGCGCGCAGTCGATGAATACCTGATGGGCGCGAGCGACTTGCCGCGCTAGCGGTGGTACGCGTCGCCGTGGCATTGTTGCCGCGGTAGTTTTTCACTAACCGGGTTCAGCCCCGGCACGCGAGTGCACAGCGCACGCCCGTTTGTCGCGCTGCCCGGTCCGCCCATCGGCGGCGACAACTGCCGTGCATTCGTTCGCGCGGCATTTCAGGCCGACTCCCTACGATCCCTCTCAACAAAGCGCTGCCGACGCATCCCTTGCATCCGCAGCATGTGCACAAGGCCGTTGGGAGATCTGTCGTGATGAGTCGTTGGACTGCGAATTCGCGCCGCCGCGCAAGTCGGGGCTTCACCCTGATCGAGCTGATGATTGCTGTGGCCATCGTCGCGATCCTGGTGGCCGTCGCTTTGCCTAGCTACCGCGACTACATCCTGCGCGGACAGTTGTCGGACGCGCGCAATCTGCTGTCGTCGTCGGCAGCGCGCCTCGAGCAGTTCTATCAGGACAACCGCAATTACGGCTCGAGCGGCGCAGCATGCGGGCTGGCCATGCCGATCAACGCGAACTTCACCTTCGCGTGCGACTGGGGTACGGGCACAGCGCCGTTCGGCACCGACCAGGCGTTCGTCATGACGGCTACCGGGGCCGGCTTCACTTTCACGATCAATCAGCGCGGTGAACAGCGCACGACTGCCGCGCCCGCCGGCTGGGGCACGCCGACAATCAACTGCTGGGTGACGCGGAAGGGCGGAGTGTGTTGATGCACCGCCAAATGTCTCGCGGCATCTCCGTAATCGAGCTGATGGTGGTGGTGACGATGATTGGCATCCTGCTGATGCTGGCGATTCCCGGCATCGGCAACTGGATCTCCAACTCGCGTGTGCGCACCGTGGCCGACGAGTTGCAGAACGCGCTGCGTCTGGCACAGTCCGAGGCAGTCAACCGCAACCGGCAAGTGGCCTTCGTGCGCACCAATGCCACACCTGCGCGCAACGCCGCTCCGTCGGCCAGCGGCACCAACTGGTATATCCAGGTGCTGCCGTTGAACGCCACGGAGGCGGGCATGACCGACTTCCAGAACACCGCCTACCTGCAGGGCGGCGCGTTCTCGGCCCAGAGCGGCGCCACCGTCGCAGGCCCCGCGCTCGTGTGCTTCAACTCGGTCGGTCGTGTGGTGAACAACACCGCCACCGCCTTGGGCGCCAATTGCGTCGCGCCGACCACCGCCGTCGACCCGACCGACCTGGATGTCACGTTGCCGAGCTCCAACCGGGCGATGCGCGTGGAGCTGTTTCTCGGCGGCCGCGTGCGCCTTTGCGACGTGAGCGCGTCCTCGACCCAACCCAACGCATGCACGCCATGAAAACCTTCCGAACCTCTCGGCGACGCGGCGCCCAGGCTGGCTTCACGCTGCTTGAAACATTGGTGGCGATCGTGATCTTCTCGATCGGATTGCTGGGCGTTGTGGCGCTGCAAGCGCGCACGATCCAGATGTCGGTTGATGGCGAAGACCGCAACCGCGCCGCCTTGTTGGCCGACGAAGTGGTCGCGACGATGTGGTCAAGCGGCACGGCCAGCCTCAGCACGGCGGAGACCACCGCATGGGCAACACGGGTGGCCGGCGTCCTGTCAAGCGCCACCGCCACGGTCAGCGTGCCCGATGCCGCTGGGGTAGTCACCGTGCGAATTTCATGGCGCCCCCCGTCGCGGCGCACTGGCGACCCCGACAGCGTCTACCAGACCAAGGTCGCGGTGCCGCTATGAATCGCTCGTCCAACATCAACCCGTGCGTAGCCGTTTGCACCGCACAGCGCGGTCTGTCCATGATCGAGCTGATGGTGGCTCTCGTCATCGCGTCGATCCTGACGCTCGCGATCTTCGCGGTGATGTCGACCTTCGAAGGCCGCAAGCGCACCACCACGTCGATCAACGACGCCAGCCAGGCCGGCACCTACGCCATGTACATGGTGGACAAGTGGCTGCGTAGCGCCGGCTCGGGTTTCGTCCAGGCCGGCCCGCAACCCAACCCCGACAACGAAGATCGCAAGGCGATGGCCTTCGGCTGCCGCCTGCTGATGGCGCGGTCCGGCACGACGGCGCTGCCCAGAGGGTCGGCGTTGCCGCAACCGTTTGAAAACGTCGGCGTCGGCGTCAGCGGCGTGACCCCCGGCCTGCTGCGGGTGGCGCCGGTGCTCGTGGCACCGCAGCAATCCCGCGGCCTGGGTCTGGGCGGCGATCGCTCTGACGTATTGCTCGTGATGGGCGGCTCGGCGGGTTTTGCCGAGGTACCGATTGCATTGACGGCTGCGGTTGCGGCCAACACGGTGCCTCTTGTGAATACGGTGTCGGTGGCGGCGGGCGACCTGCTGCTGCTGGCCGACCAGCCGGCCGGTCCCAGCAACGTCGACGACTGCATGGTGCAGCAGGTCGGATCGTTTACGTCGTCCACCGCGGGCCTGAGCGGCACCTATGCAGCCTCGACGGTCGCCGGCGTGTCGCAAGGCAACTATGACGACAGCTCGATCGCGTTGAAGCTGGGCAACGTGACCAACAACCTGCCGAACTTCATGGCCATCGGCGTCGGCGACAACGCGACGTTGATGAGCTACGACCTGTTGGAGATGCGCAGCCCGGCCGTTCAGGCGGTGGCCGACAACGTGCTGGAGCTGCATGCCGTGTATGGCGTCGACAGCGACGACAACGGCACGGTCGATGACTTCGTCGATCCGCAGACCACGACGGGTGAATTCCGCA
Source organism: uncultured beta proteobacterium (assembly GCA_963706685.1). Classification (GTDB taxonomy): domain Bacteria; phylum Pseudomonadota; class Gammaproteobacteria; order Burkholderiales; family Burkholderiaceae_C; genus CADEEN01. Next base: position 278,651 of record CAVPMY010000003.1, on the reverse strand, counting down.
TGGCCAATCTGATGAGTGGCACCGTGTCTGCGGCAGGCAGCATCGACAAGATCAAGGCGATCCGCGTGGCGCTGATCCTGCGCTCGAACCTGCAGGAAAAGGCCGCGGACGCTACGGCCAATCCCTTCACGCCGGCCACGCTGACCCTGTTCTCGGAGGTCGGACTGACTCGCACTCGAACCCTGACCGCCGATGAACGGCGATTCCGCTACCGGGTGATCGAGGCCACGATCCCGGTGCGCAACGCGCTGCTCGCGCCCAGGAGCTGACATGAGCATGAAACTGATGCGGCGCGAAACGCAACACGGTCGGATGCCAGGCCGCCCCCGGCAGCGCGGCGTCACGCTGATCGTGGCGCTGATCGCGCTGGTCACGCTGACGATCGGTGCGATCGCCATGGTGCGATCGACTAACACCTCCTTGCGCATGTCGGGCAACCTGGCCTTCAAGCGCGACCTGGCCAACCAGAGCGAGCGCGCGGTGGCCGCGGCGCTGGCTGCCATGCGCACCGGTGCGTTGGCATCGGCATCGTCGCGCGAATCCAACCGCGCGGCGAGCAACTACTCGGCCAGCCTGCTCGCGTCGCCAGGCCAAGGTATTCCGACCGTGCTGCTCGACGACAACGCCTTCACCGGCGCTGGCTTTTCGGGCGCGGACATCACCGACAGCAGCGCCGGCATCGCCATCCGCTACGTCGTCGACCGGCAGTGCTCTGCCGCAGGCACATACGACGCCGCCACGTGCACCTCGGTGTCCACCCTGGCGGGTGACAAGGGCGGCAGCTCAGGCGGCAGCGACGCCAGAGCCGGTGGGAGTTCGTCTCCGGTGTACCGCATCAGCATTCGCGTGACCGGACCGCGGGGTGTGCAGACCTACCTGCAAACCACCCTCGTGATGTGACCTCGGGCGCCATCAGCAAATCGATCCAGAACCAAATGACATCTCGGAGGACAGCCATGCAAAGCGGCAAAGTTGAAGCGGCGATCACGCGCCTCGGCAGGATGGCCGTGTCCACCTTGCTGGGGCTCGGCATGGCTAGCGCACTAGCGCAGACCGTCGACCTGGCGGACCGTCCGCTGTTCTCGACCAACAACGTGCCTGGCAACCTGATGCTGGCGCTGTCGGTGGAATGGCCGACGGCCAACACGCCGGCCTACCTAAGCACGAACCCCTACGCGAGCAGCACGAAGTACCTCGGCTATTTCGACCCGAACAAGTGCTACAGCTACGTCTACGTCGCCGCCGACGCGACGCAGAGCTACTTCGCGCCCTCCAGCGCGGCCACTTCGAGTACCTGCACCAGCACCTCGAGCTCGCACCGCTGGAGCGGCAACTATCTGAACTGGGCAGCGATGCAGTCGCTTGACATCTTCCGCTGGACATTGACCGGCGGTGACCGCGCCGTCGACACCGTCACCAGCACCATCCTCGAGAAGACACGCGAGTCCGGTCAGGCCGGCACCAGCGTCTTTGCCGACAAGACGCTTTCGGCTACCGTCTCGTCGAGCACGCCGTTTTCCTCGTCGTCGCTGGAAAGCCGCGGCCGAACGATGGGCACGTTCGTTCGATTCTGGTTCAACGACACCCCGCTGAATTGCAGCTTCAGTGTCAACTCGAATCGCAACGTCACCTCCACGTGCACGCCGTTCGGCAGCAGCGCGCTCACCTGCAGCACGGGCAACAGCAATCCGGGCAACGGCGGGAGCGCAACCTGCAACGCCGGCCCGGTCGGCGGGGCCACGATGTCGTGCACCACGACTCGTTCCAGCAACAACACCTACAACTTCTCGTGTTCGGTCACGTCGCCGAACGTCGCGCCTGAAGCAAGCTCGTGCGCGCACAACAATCGCACGTACAGCAGCAGTTCAGCCAGCGGGAGCTGCAGCTCGAGCGGCACCACCGATGTGGACTACACCGGCACGGGCTCGCTGACGGCCGGCCGGGCGTACCGCGCCCAGATCCGCGTCAAGGCCTGCGACAGCGCGGTCGGCCTGGAGAGCAACTGCAAACAGTATGGCAGCAACTACAAGCCCGAAGGCCTGATGCAGCAGTACGCGATGCAGTTGCGCTATGGCGCGTTCGGCTACCTCAACGACGTCAGCGACACGCGCGACGGCGGTGTGTTGCGTGCGCGGATGAAGAGCGTTGGCCCCCAGGTACCGGTACCAGGCTCAGCGGCGATCACCAACACCAGTGCCGAATGGAGCACCAGCACCGGCATCCTGAATGTCAACCCGGACTCTGCCGACGCGTCGGCCACTTCGACCGACGCGGCGGCGGCGGGCTACACCGTCACGGTCGGCAACAGCGGTGTCATCAACTACCTCAACCGCTTCGGCAAGCTGAATGCCAACACCTATAAAAGCAAGGATCCGGTCAGCGAGATGTACTACGCGGCCACGCGCTACTTTCGCAACCAGGGCCCGGTGGCCTCGTATTCGAACTTGGCGGGCGCCGGCAGCCAGGCCACCCTGGCCCGCTGGATCGACGGCTTTCCGGTGATCCGGCAGTGGAACGACCCGATCCAGTACAGCTGCCAGAAGAACTTCATCCTCGGCATCGGCGACGTTTACACCCACTACGACAACAACCTACCGGGCACCGTACTCAACTCGTCACCGGCGATCGAGCCAACCATGCCCAGCGAGGTGGCGAGCGACGGCACCGTTAACGTGACGACGGTGACCAACATGGTGGGCACGCTCGAGGGCATCGCCAACCTCGGCAGCACACGCACCGGTTCGGCCAGCCACGGGTCCTACTACGTCGCAGGCCTCGCTTACGACGCCCACACCAAAGACATCCGGCCTGAATCGGCGATGCCAGGGACGCAGACCATCAGCACCTACTGGCTCGACGTGCGCGAGAACCAGACCTACGAGAGCCGCAACCAATACTGGCTCGCAGCCAAGTACGGCGGCTTCGAAGTGCCGGCCGGCTTCGACCCCTATGCCACCAGCAACGACACCAGCACGCTGACGCAGAGCATGTGGACTCGTCCCGGCCAGTTGGTCGGTGCTGATCAGCGCCCCAACAACTACTTCATTGCTTCCGATCCGGCCGCGATGGCGGCGGGTCTGCGCAGTGCTTTCGAGAGCATCGCGTCGGAGAACGAAGCCGCTTCGACCACCGCGTTCTCGACCACCACGGCCAAGGTGTCGCGCACCGGCACCGCCAGCTACGCGACCAAGTTCAACCCGCGCGCCTGGTCGGGCGATGTCGAAGCGTCCGAGATCACGTTCAACCAGTATGGCGTGCCTGAGTTGGCCGTGCGCTGGAATGCCGGCGCGCTGCTGGACGCCGCCACGCCTGGCTCGCGCAAGATCGTCACCTGCTGCACGTCGGCCAATGCGGCGCTGCCCTTCCGCGATGCCAACCTGTCGTCTGCCACGTTGCATGCGCGCACCAACTACGCGTCGTTTGCCAGCGTGCCCGGCGTGACCGGCGCGCAGACTCGCGCGAACTACCTTAACTACCTGCGCGGCGTGCGCACCATGGAGGATTCGTACAGTAGCGGCATCTACCGCAGCCGCAGCAGCGTGCTGGGCGACATCGTCGGCTCGAAGGCCAACCCGGTCGGGCGTCCGCTGTTCCCGTATGCGGACCAGTTCAATCCCGGTTACGGCACGTTCAAGAACACCTACGCCAACCGCAAGAACGTGGTCTTTGTCGGCGCCAACGACGGCATGCTGCACGCCTTTGACGGCACACTGCCGGTTTCTGGCACTTGTGCAACCGGTACCTGCGGCAGCGAGCTTTTCGCGTTCATCCCCAGCTTTGCGTACAACGGCGCCAGTGCGGCCGCTGTCGACGGACTGGCTTCGCTGGGCAATCCCAACTTCACGCACCACTACCTCGTCGATGCCACCGCCCAGAACTTCGATGTCGACTTCTTCAACACCCCCGGCGCGACCGCCACGGCGCCCGACTGGCGCACGATGCTGATCGGCGGCCTCGGCAAGGGCGGCCGCGGCTACTACGCTCTCGACGTCACGGACCCGAGCACGTGGACCAGCGAAACGGCACTGGCCGGCAAGTTCCTATGGGAGTTCACGGACTCGCGCCTGGGCAACACCTTCGGCGAGGCCACCGTCGTCAAGACGCGCAAGTACGGCTGGACGGTGATCGTTCCGTCTGGCTACAACAACAGCGACGGCAAAGGTTATCTGTTCCTGATCAACCCGCGTACCGGCGCGCTGCTCGAGGCGATCAGCACGCCCGAGGGCAGCGTCGGCGCTCCGATCAACCTCGCGCACGCCAATGCATTCGTGCCGTCGTTCCGGGACTTCACCGCCGACGCGATCTACGCCGGCGACATGCGCGGCAACGTGTGGCGCTTCGACCTGACGGCCGCGTCGGGCGTCCTCCCCCAGGCCACCAAGATCGCGACCTTGACCGACAGCAGCGGCAACGCGCAACCGGTGACCACGCGGCCGCTCGTCGAAGTCGACCCATCGTCGAACAAACGCTACGTGGTCGTGGCCACCGGCCGCCTGCTGGCCGACAGCGACATCAACAACTCGCAACGCCAGACGCTGTATGTCATCGCGGACGGGACTTCGGGCAGCGGCGAGTTCTACACCCCGGCCACGCTGCCGGCTTCGGTGACCTTCCCGGTCGGCCGTAACAACCTCAACAACAACACGAATCCGCTGACCGGCATCGGCAGCACGCCGGCGCAAGCGATGGGTTGGTACCTGGATCTGCAGCTGGCATCCAACGGGGTGGCCGAGCGCGTCAACACCGACATGTCGGCCAACCTGGGTTCGGTGCTGGCCGCTGTGAACTTGCCCGATGGCCAGGCATGCGCGGGGTCGGGCACCGGCCGGCTCGTCGGACTGAGACTGTCGGATGGTCGCACTGTGCTGGTCGAGGAAAACACGAGCACCGGCACGGACGATCTGGTGGCGAGCCGCTCGGTCAACGGCGTGATCACGACCCTGTCGTTCCTCACGGTGAACGGGCAGACGCGCGCCTACTACGGTACCTCGCGCGCGTCCACCTCCGGCTCTTCAGTGGGGAGTGGCGGAGTGACTGCCACGACGCGTTGCGGCAGCGGTGGCGACATCGACTGTGGCAACCTGGACAGAAGCGGCGCGACGCTGCGGCGCCTGAACTGGCGTGAAGTGCAAACCGCCAACTGAGTTCGCGCCGACTGAGCACGGATGACCAGGATGCGCTGGCGGCGTAGGCCGGTGGTAGCCGGCCTGACGTTGGCTTGCATCCTGGTGCATGCAGCAGCACTTGATCAGCTGGCCAGCACAAGGCGGGCAGAAGTGGCCGAGCAGGCGCCCCTGGCCGCCGCCAAAGTGCTGAACGTGCGCACGATCGCGATGCCGAGCGCCGAAGGCAACACCGTCGCCGTCGCTCCCTCCCGCGCGTCCTCTGACATGCACGTGGACAAGGTTGTGTCCGTGGTTCACGTGCCCAGACGATCGAAAGCTCCTGACGCGACGGCGCCGCCTTTGCCGCTCGCTGCACTGGCGGACTCCGTCGCGCCAATGCTGCCGAGTGAACAACGACCTTCGGCCAATGCGCACCTACCGACGCATGTGCTCGATGTGTCGCCGGTGCCCGTCTCCGCACCCGACGAGCGCCATGTCGAAGACGGTCACCGATCCGGACTGCCGATACGCGTGCGACTGTTCATCGAGGATGACGGCAAGGTCTCGGACGCGCTCGTCCTTGACCCGGTGCCCGGCGACGAGCAGGCGGCGCAAAGCGTGCTGCAGATGTTCCGCGAAACGGCGTTCATCCCGGGGCGCCTTGGCTAACGCGACGTTGCATCGGTCATCGATATCGAAAGTGATCCCCTTGACCCGGTAGTCGGGAAGCGGGCAAGGCAGGCCCATTGCCGGACACCGGTGCTCACCGGAGCTCGCGTGAGACAATCATTCGAACAACAACAGCCGCCGCGCTCTGGGCGCTTTGCGCCTGCCCCGCCGCTTGAAATCAGACACTCTCATCGACATCGACCATGTCACCTTTGGCTATGACGCCAGCCGTACGATCCTGGGTGACATTTCGTTGCGCTTCATGCGCGGCAAGGTCACATCGATCCTCGGCGGCTCGGGCTGTGGCAAGACGACGCTGCTGCGCCTGATCGGCGGCATGGCGGCGGCCAACTCGGGCCGTGTCGTCTTCGACGGTGAACTGGTCGATGCGCGCGAGCGCACACAGATGCTGCGGCAGCGGCGGCGCATGGGCATGCTGTTCCAGTTTGGTGCGCTGTTCACCGACCTCACGGTGTTCGACAACGTGGCCTTTCCGCTGCGCGAGCACAGCGGATTGCCGGAGTCGATGATCCGCGACATCGTCTTGATGAAACTGCATGCAGTCGGTCTGCGCGGCGCCGCGGGTTTGCGCATCTCGGAAGTGTCGGGCGGCATGGCGCGGCGCATTGCGCTGGCGCGCGCGATTGCGCTCGACCCGGAGTTGATCATGTATGACGAGCCGTTCGCCGGGCTCGACCTGATATCCATGGGCGTGGCTGCCAACCTCATCCGCAAGTTGAACGATGCCACCGGCGCCACCTCGCTCGTGGTTTCGCACGACGTGCCCGAGTGCATGGCGATCAGTGACCACGTCGTGCTGCTGGCCGCCCCCGGCGGGCGCATCGTCGCCCAGGGCACGCCGGCCGAGCTGATGGATTCCGACGATCCCGAGACGCGCCAGTTCGTCCGCGGCGAACCCGATGGCCCGGTGAAGTTCCACTACCCGGCGCCGACGCTGGATGAAGACTTTGGAGTGCGCGCATGACCGGCTGGGTGCAGGCCGTTGGCGCGCGCACGCTGCTGGCCATGCGGCGCTTTGGTCGCTCGACGCTGTTCTTCGTCGACCTGGTGGCGCATTTGCCGCAGTCGCTGTTGCGCTTCGGCCTGGTGATCACGCAGATCCATGCCGTGGGCAACCGCTCGCTGGTCATCATCCTGGCCTCGGGCCTGGCCGTCGGCTTTGTGCTGGCGTTGCAGATGTACTACGCGCTGTCCACCTACGGTGCCACCGAATCACTCGGCCTGATCGTCAACCTGAGCCTGGTGCGCGAGCTGGGGCCGGTGGTCACGGCGCTGTTGTTTGCCGGTCGCGCGGGCACGTCGCTGACCGCGGAGATCGGCCTGATGAAGGCCGGCGAGCAACTCGCCGCAATGGAGATGATGGCGGTGGACACGCGCGTGCGCGTGTTTGCGCCTCGATTTCTGGGCGGCATCATTTCAATGCCGCTGCTGGCTGCGCTGTTTTCCGCCATCGGCATCCTGGGTGCCTATGTCGTCGGCGTCGTGCTGATCGGCCTGGACGAGGGCAACTTCTGGTCGCTGATGCAGTCGACCGTGGACGTGTGGCGCGATGTCGGCAACGGCGTGCTGAAGAGTTTCTTCTTCGGCATCGTCTGCACGGCTGTGGCGCTGTACCAGGGCTTTCAAGCCGAAGCCACTCCGGAGGGAGTGGCCTACGCGACAACGCGTACAGTGGTCGTGTCGTCGCTCGGCGTGTTGGGCATGGATTTCGTGCTCACGGCGTTGATGTATTCGGCGCGTTGACCGAGCAGCAGGAGCAAGTGGCAATGAGCAAGAAAAGCATCGAAGTTCTGGTCGGCCTGTTCGTGTTGCTGGGCATGGCTGCGTTGGTCTTCCTGGCCCTGAAGGCGGCCAACCTGGCCAGCTTCGGCCAGCACAAGGGCTACACCATCAGCGCCAAGTTCGACAACATCGGCGGCTTGAAGCCGCGCGCCCCGGTGCGCAGCGCAGGCGTGACGGTGGGCCGGGTGAGAAGCATCTCGCTCGACCCAAAGACGTTTCAAGGGGTGGTGCGCATGGAGATCGACAACTTCGTCAAGTTCCCCAAGGACACGTCGGCCAAGATACTCACCGCGGGCTTGCTCGGCGACCAGTACATCGGCCTGGAAGCCGGCTACGAAGACAAGGAGCTGGCCGGCGGCGACGTGATCAAGCAAACACAGTCGGCGGTGGTTCTGGAGAACCTGATCGGGCAGCTCATCTTCAACCGGGCGGCCGAGGCAGGCAGTGGCGGTGCACCCGCAGCAGATCCGCCGCCGAAGAAGTAGGCCACATGAAGCCACGACAAACAGTGCTGCTCGTCCTGGCCTTTGCGGCCGGTGCAGCCCACGCTCAGTCACCGAACGATCCGTTCGAAGGCTACAACCGCGCCATGTTCGGCTTCAACGATGCGCTGGACAATGCCGTGTTGACGCCGGTGGCCGAGGGCTACCAGAAGGTGGTGCCGGAGCTGATGCGCAGGGGCGTGTCCAATTTCTTCGGCAACTTCGGCGACGGCTGGTCGGCCATCAACAATGTGCTGCAAGGCAAGGGCGAAGCGGCGGCGACGATGACGATGCGCGTGGCCGCGAACACGTTGTTCGGCATCGGCGGCATCTTCGATGTCGCCAGCGATCTGGGCATGGAGCGGTCCACCGAAGACTTCGGCCAGACACTGGGCTACTGGGGCATGCCGGCCGGCCCCTACATCGTCTGGCCGCTGCTGGGGCCCTCGACTGCGCGCGACACGCTCGGCCGCCCGCTCGACCTGGCGTGGTCGCCTTCGCTGGCCATCAACGATGGCGGCGTCAACGTGGGCCTGGCGGCGCTGAACCTGATCGACACGCGCGCGAGTCTGCTGTCGGCCTCGCGCATCATCGACGGCATCGCGCTCGACCGGTATACCTTCATTCGCGACGCTTACATCGCGCGACGGCGCAACCTGGTGTACGACGGCAATCCACCGGAGTTGCCGGAGGACAATGAGCCCGGAGCGCCCCCTGCGGCGGTCCCCAAGTAAACCCTCGGTCGCCCTGCGCGTTGAGGTCTTCGTGCCCGCGCTGCGCGTGGGCGCCGTGAAAGGAAATCCATGTTGTCTTTGAAGAAAACCCTGGCTGGCCTCGTGATGTCCGTGGCGGCCGCAACCGCCCTGGCGCAGACCACGCCGGACGGCCTCATCAAGCAGGTCTCCACCGAGGTCATCGACACCGTCAAGAGCGACAAGGCCATCCAGGCCGGCGACGTCGGCAAGATCATCACCTTGGTGGACGCCAAGGTCATGCCGCACGTCAACTTCCAGCGCATGACGGCGTCGGCGGTCGGCCGCAACTGGCGCAGCGCCACGCCCGAGCAGCAAAAGCGTTTGCAGGAAGAGTTCAAGACCCTGCTCGTGCGCACGTATGCAGGTGCATTGACGCAGGTCAAGGATCAAACTGTGCAGTTGAAGCCGATGCGTGCCGCGGCCGCCGACTCCGAAGTCGTCGTGCGCACGGAGATCAAGGGCGGCGGCGAGCCGATCCAGCTCGACTATCGCCTCGAGAAGTCCGGTGCCGACTGGAAGATCTATGACGTCAACGTGCTCGGCGTGTGGTTGGTCGAACAGTACCGGGGTCAGTTCCAGCAGGACATCGGCAGCGTCGGCATCGACGGCTTGATCAGCAAGCTCGCCGAGCGCAACAAGACGGCGTCGAAGAGCTGATGCTCGCATTGCCCGCCCAACTCAGCATCGAGCAAGCGAGCGCGGCGCTGCCCGCGCTCGCGGCCCAGGTCGGGCAGGGCAGCGGCGCGCTGGTGGTCGACGCCAGTGCGCTGAAAGAATTTGATTCGTCGGCCATCGCCACGCTGCTCGAGCTGCGGCGCCGTGCACCCGGCCGCGACTTCAGCGTCAACGGTGCGCCAGCGGCGATGGTTGAATTGGCGACGATGTATGGCGTGGCCGAGTTGCTCGGCTTCACATCGGCCGCTCAGTCCGCCTTGGCGTAGCGCTTGCTGCGCAGGTTGCGTTTGATCTCGGCCAGCATCGGCCGCATCTGGCTGCCCAGCCGCAGCGCCACGCCGGTGGTCAGGATGTCGATGATCACCAGGTGCAGCAGTCGCGAGACCATCGGGCTGTAGCGGTCGTAGTCTTCCGGATGGTCGGCCGCCAGCAGGATTTGCTGCGCGCCATTGTTGGCCGAGCGCGCGAGCGGCGAGCCACTGGCGGTGATGACGATCGTCGTCGCCCCTTTGCGGCGCGCGATCTCGGCGGCGTCGAGCAGGTCACGGCTGCGGCCCGAGTTGGAAATGATCACCGCGCAGTCGCCCGGCTGCAGCATCGTCGCACTCATCACCTGGACATGGCCATCGGACACGGCAGTGGCGATGACACCGAGGCGGAAGAACTTGTGCTGCGCGTCCTGCGCCACGATGCCCGAGTTGCCCACACCATAGAACTCGATGCGACGGCCGTTGCGGCCGGCCTCGGTCAGCACCTGGATCGCGCGTTCGAAGGCATGGCCTGCTGCATCGTTGCGATAGGCGAGCAGGGCGCTGACGGCGTTGTCGATCACCTTGACGACGATGTCGCTGGCCTTGTCGTCTTCATCGACCGCGCGGTGCACGAAGGGCACGCCTTCGTTGACCGTGCCGGCGAGCTTCAACTTGAAGTCCGCCAGGCCGTCGTAGCCGACGCTGCGGCAAAAGCGAACCACGGTCGGCTTGCTCACATGCGCGCGCTCGGCAAGCTCGCTCACGGGCAGCGACGCGAAGCTGCGCGCGTCAGCCAGCACCAGCTTGGCCACGCGCTGCTCGGCCGGTGGCAGCGCCGGCAGCGCCGCGTGGATGCGTTCCAGCATGGTCACGTCAAGAGTGCCAAATCGGCTTGTCTGCCAACCAACCGCCGCGGAACTGGCTTTGCCAGGCCGCTGGCGGTGCCCCCTTGAGGGGGAGCGGCGAAGCCGCTTCGGGGGTGGGTCACATTCAATCTTCTTCGTCCCAGCTGAAGCCATCGCGGGCGATCAGCGCACTCGACGCCGGCGGGCCCCAGGAGCCTGCGGCATAGGGGCGCGGTCCGATCGTGTCGTTGCGCCAGGCATCGAGCACCGGCTCGACCCAGCGCCAGGCTTGCTCCTGCTCGTCGCTGCGCACGAAAAGGTTCAAGCGCCCGGCGATCGAATCGAGCAGCAAGCGCTCGTAGGCGCCGACGCGATCGGCGACGAAGGCCTTGTCGAAGTCAAGGTCGAGTTGCACCGGCGCGAGCACGTCGTTGTTGCCCGATCCCTTGGCAGCCAGCAGGTGCAACTCCAGTCCGTCTTCGGGCTGCAGCTTGATGACGAGCTTGTTGGCACGCGCGCTGCCGGCAAAGATCGCATGCGGCACCGGCCGGAAGTTGATGACGATGTGCGAGTCGCGCGCGGCCAGCCGCTTGCCGGTGCGCAGGTAGAACGGCACACCGGCCCAGCGCCAACTCTGCACCTCGGTGCGCAGGGCGACAAAGGTTTCCGTCGTGCTGCGCTCAGGCACCTTGGTTTCTTCCCGATAAGCCAACACCGGCTGGCCCTCGACATTGCCGGCGCGGTACTGTCCGCGCACCACGTCGCGGCCCACGCTCTCGGTGGTGAAGGGCCTCAGCGACTTCAGCACCTTCAGCTTTTCATCGCGGATGGCGTCGGCGTCGCCATTGGCCGGCGGCTCCATGGCAATGATGGTCAGCAGCTGCAGGGCGTGGTTCTGCACCATGTCGCGCAGAGCGCCCGTGCGATCGTAGAAGTCGCCGCGTGTGCCGACGCCCAGGCATTCGGCAATCGTGATCTGGATGTTGGCGATGCTTTCGCGCCGCCACAGCGGCTCGAACAGGGCATTGCCGAAGCGCAGCGCCGTCAGGTTCTGCACCGCCGGCTTGCCGAGGTAGTGATCGATGCGCAGCGCCTGGGACTCGGCAAACGATGCGCGCACGACGCGGTTGATCTCCTGCGCGCTGGCCAGGTCCTGGCCGAGCGGCTTTTCGAGAACGACACGCACATCGGTACCGTTCAGGCCGGCTGCGCCGAGCTGAGCGCAGATCTGCGTGAACAGGTGCGGACTGGTGGCCAGGAAGAACACCTTCACGTCAGCGCCTCGCGCGTCGAGCCACTGGCTCAGACCCGCGTAGTCCTCGGGCTGGGCGAGGTCCATGCGGCGGTAGTGCAACAGCTCGGCGAAGCGAGCGAACTCTTCATCGCTGGGGCGCTTGGCGCTCTCGACTTCAGCGAACTTGTCCTTGATGAAGGTGCGGTATTGCTCGTCGCTGCGCTCGTCGCGCGCCACGGCGAGGATGCGACCACCGGCCGGCAGTTTGCAGTGGCGCCAGGCCTGGAACAGGGCGGGCATCAGCTTGCGCCATGCCAGATCGCCAGTACCGCCGAAGAGAACGAGATCGAAAGACATCGGCACAGACGTCGCAAAGACGATGTAATTAAGTTACGGTCTTTATGATGCATGAGTTTCGTGGGCCGGTCAACGCGACATGCCGAACACGGCGCAAGCGATTGCGCAGCCGTCGGTCTCGCCGAGGTTACAGCGGCGTTACCTCGGTGCCCGGCACAATGCAGGCAGTGCGCAAACAGGGGCCGACATGAACCAGCTCGATGCTCTCCGGCAATTCACCGTCGTCGTCGCCGACACCGGCAACTTCAATCAGCTCGCGCAGTTCGCGCCGCGCGACGCCACGACCAATCCAACGCTGATCTTGAAGGCAGTGCAGCAGCCCGAGTACGCACCCCTGCTGGCCGACACGGTGGCCGGCGTCAAGGGCAAGGCGCCTGACCGCATCGTCGATCAGGTGCTGGTGCGCTTCGGCCTGGAGATTTTGAGGATCGTGCCAGGACGCGTCAGCACCGAAGTCGACGCGCGCCTGTCGTTCGACACCGCGGCGACGATCGCGCGCGCGCGCCGCCTGATCGAGCTGTACGAGCGCGCCGGCGTCGATCGCGAACGCGTGTTGATCAAGATGGCCTCGACCTGGGAAGGCATTCAGGCGGCCAAGGCGCTCGAACATGAGGGCATCCGTTGCAACCTGACGCTGCTGTTTTCGTTCTGCCAGGCCGTGGCCTGCGGCGAGGCCGGCGTGCGCCTGATCTCGCCGTTTGTCGGCCGCATCTACGACTGGCACAAGAAAACGGCCGCTGCGGCCTGGGACGAAGCGGCGATGTCCGGCGCCAACGATCCCGGCGTCAAGTCGGTGGCGCAGATCTACACCTTCTACAAGCACTTCGACATCGACACCGAAGTGATGGGCGCAAGCTTTCGCAACGTCGGACAAATCCAGGCGCTGGCGGGCTGCGACTTGCTGACGATCAGCCCGGAGTTGTTGGCGCAGCTGCAGGCCTCGACGGCGCCGTTGCCGCGCGCGCTCGATCCCGACACCGCCAAGGCAGCGTCGGTGCACGCCGCCACCTTCAACGAGACGACTTTCCGCTGGGCGTTGAATGAAGATGCGATGGCGAGCGACAAACTCGCCGAAGGCATTCGCGCGTTTGCCGCCGATGCGGTCAAGCTCGACAAGATGATCGAGGGGCTGAAATGAACATCCGTTGCGACGCAACGCAGGCCTGGGCTGCATTGCGCGGCCACTTCGAAGCCCATGGCCGTGAGTTCGACATGCGCGAGGCCTTCGCGCGAGACGCCGGGCGCGCGCAAAGCCTCGCCTTCGACGCGCCCGAAGTCCACGCCGACCTGTCGAAGAACCTGCTCGACACGGCCACGCTGCGCTTCCTGCTCGACATGGCGGGCGAGTGCGGCCTCGAAGCGCGCCGCGATGCGATGTTTGCCGGCGAGCCGATCAATGCCACCGAGGGCCGCGCCGTGCTGCACACGGCCTTGCGCGCGCCGCCCGGCGCCGGGCCGTTCAGCCGCGAGGTCCACGGCGTGCAGGGTGCCATGCTGGCCTATGCCGAACGCGTGCGCGAGACGGCGGGCACGGGCATCCGCCATGTCGTCAACATCGGCATCGGCGGCAGCGACCTCGGGCCGCAGATGGCGGTGGTGGCGCTCGATGACTTCGTGCACCCGGCGCTGACGATGCACTTCGTCAGCAACGTCGACGGCCATGACATCACACGCGTGCTGCGGCGGCTGAAAGCCGAGGAGACGCTGTTCATCGTCGCCTCCAAGACCTTCACGACGCAGGAGACGATGGCCAACGCGAATGCGGCGCGCGAATGGTTCCTCTCGCAGGGCATGGCCGAAGCGCAGATCAGCAAACATTTCGCCGCCACGACGACCAATATCGAGGCCGCGGCGCAGTTCGGCATTCACACCACCTTCGGCTTCTGGGATTGGGTCGGCGGCCGCTATTCGCTGTGGAGCGCGATCGGCCTGCCGATCGCCATCGCCATCGGCGCAGAGTCGTTTCGCTCGCTGCTCGACGGCGCGCACGCGATGGATCGCCATTTCGCCGAGGCGCCGCTGGCCGGCAACCTGCCGACGCTGCTGGGCCTGCTCGACGTCTGGTACCGCAACTTCCACGGCTTCTCGAGCCGCAGCATCGCGCCGTATCACCAGGGCCTGGCGCGCTTTCCGGCCTACCTGCAGCAGTTGGAAATGGAAAGCAATGGCAAGTGCGTCGACATGGCGGGCCAACCGTTGCCTTTTGCGACCAGCCCGGTGGTCTGGGGCGAGCCCGGCACCAACGGCCAGCATGCCTACTTCCAGATGCTGCACCAGGGCACGGACGTGGTGCCGGTCGAGTTCATCGCCGTGCACCGGCCGAGCCACGGCTTGAAGGATCAGCACACCAAGCTGCTCGCCAACTGCCTGGCCCAAAGCCAGGCGCTGATGCTGGGCAAGAGCGCCGATGAAGCGATGGCAGAAACGACGCCGACCGCCTCGACGACCTTCGACCGCGCGCAACTCGCCAGCCACCGCAGCTTCCCCGGCAATCGGCCCAGCACCACCTTCGTGCTGGACGCACTGACGCCGCGCTCGCTCGGCGCGCTGACGGCGTTGTACGAGCACCGCGTCTTCACCAGCGGCGCGCTGTGGGGCATCAACAGTTTCGATCAGTGGGGCGTCGAACTCGGCAAGGCACTGGCCAGCGCCTTGCTGCCGCGTTTTGCCTCGGGCGATGCCGCAGGCCTCGATGCATCGACGGCTGCGCTGCTGACTCGTCTGCGATCGTGATCCGCAAGACGGTCGTTTTCGATGTCGGCGGCGTCATCGTGCGCTGGCAGCCGAACGAATTGATGCGTCGCTGCTTCCCGCAACACGCCGTCGATGACGCCAGCGCGGACGCCGTCAAGGCCCAGGTGTTCCAGACCTTCGCAGCCGACGCCGACTGGTCGACTTTCGACCGCGGCGCTGTCGAGCCTGATGTACTGGCCGAGCGGATCGCCGAGCGCACCGGATTGCCGCGCGATGGCATGGCCGCGCTGATCGAGGCCATTCCCGAACACCTGCAGCCGATGCCCGCCAGCGTGGCCCTGCTCGAAGCCGTGCGCGCCGCGGGCCATCGTCTGGCCCTGCTGTCCAACATGCCACGCCCCTACGCCACGCACCTCGAGGGCGCGCATGAGTGCTTCTCCTGGTTCGAGCATCGTGCTTGGTCGGGGCGCCTGGGCGTGATGAAACCGCAGCGCGGCATCTTCGACAGCGTGCGCGACGCGCTGTCGCTCGATCTGCAGCAGGCGATCTTCATCGACGATCACGCCGGCAATGTCGACGCGGCGCGCTCGTTTGGCTGGCAGGCGCTGCATTTCGAGAATGCGGCGCAGGCCGAACGTCAGCTCGTCGCGCTGGGCTGGCTCAACCAGGCTTGAGCCAGCCGCACCCACATCGTCGCGCCGAGCGGGATCAGGTCGTCGTTGAAGTCGTAGCTCGGGTTGTGCAGCATGCAGGGGCCCTCGCCATGGCCGAGGCTGCGGTGCGCGCCGTCGCCGTTGCCGATCAGGAAGTAGCAGCCAGGCTTTTCCAGCAGGAAGTAGCTGAAGTCTTCGGCGCCCATCGTCGGTTCGAACTCGAGCACGTTGTCCTTGCCGGCGACGTCGGCGGCGACGCGGCGGAAGAACTCGGTTTCGGCGTCATGGTTGATCGTCGGCGGATAGTTGCGGACAAACTCGAACTCGCATCGCGCGTCGAACGCGGCGCAGGTGTGTTCGGCCAGCGCCTGCATGCGCTGCTCGATCATGTCGAGCACGGGGAGCGTGAAGGTGCGCACCGTGCCTTCGAGGACGCAGGAGTCGGGCACGACGTTGGTGGCCTCGCCGCCATGGATCATCGTCACCGAGATCACGCCGGCATCGATCGGCCGCTTGTTGCGCGTGATGATGGTCTGAAAGCCCTGCACCATCTGGCAGGCGATCGGCACTGGATCGACGCCGTTGTGCGGCAGCGCGGCATGGCTGCCCTTGCCGTGGACAGTGATCTTGAACTCGTTGGAGGACGCAAAGCACGGGCCGGTCTTGACGCCGAACTGGCCGACCTTCATGCCCGGCCAGTTGTGGGCGCCGAAGATCGCTTCCATCGGAAACTTCTCGAACAGGCCGTCCTTGATCATCTCGCGCGCGCCGCCGCCGCCTTCTTCGGCCGGCTGGAAGACCAGATAGACCGTGCCGTCGAAATCGCGGTGTTTCGACAAGTGCTTGGCCGCAGCCAGCAGCATCGCCGTGTGGCCGTCGTGGCCGCAGGCGTGCATCTTGCCGGCGTGCCGGCTCGCATGCTCGAACTGGTTGCGTTCGGTCATCGGCAGCGCGTCGATGTCGGCACGCAGGCCGACCGTGCGCGACGACGTGCCGTTCTTGACAATGCCGACGACGCCCGTCGTGCCCAGCCCGCGATGGACTTCGATGCCCCAATCGGTGAGCGCCTTGGCGATCAGGTCGCTGGTGCGATTTTCCTGGAAACAAAGCTCCGGATGGGCATGGATGTCGCGCCGCAGCGTGGCAATGCTGGCTGCATCGGCAAGGATCGATTCAATGGCAAACATGGCGTTGGAACTCCGTGGTCCAAACCAGTTTACGCCGCATGCACCAGCGCGCCGATGGCCGCGTATTCCCAAGCAAACGCCGCGGATCGGGCTTTGCCCGGCCGCTGGCGTTGCCCCCTTGAGGGGGTGCGGCGTCAGCCGGTCCGGGGGTGGGTCAACTACCGCCGCACCTTGCCGTCGCCGGTCAGGATCGTCAGTTCGACGAAGCGCGACCCCGTGTGCTTGGTGGCGCTGAAGTCAACGAAGAAGCCGCCGAGGTTGAATTCGCGCAGCGACTCCATGGCGGCAATCAACGCCCCTTGGCTCAGCGCGGTGCCCATGCGTTTCAAGCCCTCGCTGAGGATCTTGGCTGCGACATAACCTTCGACGCTGCTGTAGCTGGGCTCGAACTTGTCGCCCTCGATCGCCTTGCCGGCACCCAGATACTCACCCGACAACTGCGATGCCGCCGAGTACGGATAGGGCATGACCTGGCTGACCACGACGCCGCGCGCGTCGGCGCCCAATTCATCGGCCAAGGCCTTGGTGCCGACGAAGCTGACGTTGTAGAAGGCACCGCCGAAGCCGGCCTTGCGCGCTTCGCGAATGAATGCGGCGCAGGACTTGTAGGCGCTGATCTGCACGATCGCATCGGGCTTGGCGGCCATGATCGATTTCACCGCCGCCGCCACATTGACCGTGTTGCGCTCGACCGTGCCCAGGCCGGCGGGCTCGAGTTTGAGCGGCGCCAACGCACGAACCACGCCTTCCAGTCCGGCCTTGCCGTAGGAGTCATCCTGGTAGAAGACGCCGACGCGCTTGGCGCCGATCGACGTCACCTGCTTGACGATCTGCGCCGTCTCGTCGAAATACGAAGCGCGGACATGGAAGGCGATGCGGTTGAACGGCTCGCGCAGCGCCTGGGCGCCGGTGAAGGGCGCAATGAAGGGCATCTGCGCCGTGGTGGCCAGCGGCAGCGCGGCCAGGCTGGTGGGCGTGCCGATGTAGCCGAACAGCGCAAACACGCCGTCCTTGATCAACTTGTCGGTGTTGGCCTTGCAGCGATCGGGCTCGTAGCCGTCGTCCAGGCTCTTCAGTTCAATCGTGCGGCCGTTGACGCCGCCCTTGGCATTGAGCTGATCGAAGAACAGCAGCGCGCCGCGCTTGAACTGTTCGCCCAATTGGGCCGCCGGACCGCTGAAGGCGGCCGACTGGCCGAGCACGATGTTGCGGCCGCCGGTTTGTGCCCACAACGGCGCGGCCACCGATGCCGCCGCTGCGCCGGCCAAGCGCTTGAGCGCATGGCGGCGCCCGCCTGCACGAGGGAGGTCGACATTGATGTTCATGGTCCTGTCAGCAGCGGAGCTTGAACTGGGGCGGGCGCCATCGATCCGATGTCGTCAGTGCGGGAGTGTCGGCCGATTGCCCGCCGCTGTCACACACCGAGTGAACTGCGCTGTGGTTCGATGTGCAATAGTTCGCTCATGAGTGCCGCTGCAGCGCCGGATCACCTGTCACGGACCGTCCACGCGGCGTGTCCGCATGATTGCCCGGACACCTGCGCCATGCGTGTCACCGTCGAGGGTGGGCGCGTGGTGCGCATCCAGGGCGAAACGCAGCATGCGACGACGCAAGGTGCGTTGTGTACCAAGGTCAGCCGCTATGCCGAACGCACTTATCACGATGAGCGCGTGACGCATCCGCTCAAACGCGTCGGCAGGAAAGGCAGTGGCGAATTTGTGCGCGTCTCATGGGAAGACGCCCTGGGCGACATCGCGGCCCGGCTCAAGGCGATTGCGGCGCGTGACCCGCAGGCGGTTCTGCCGTACAGCTACGCCGGCACGATGGGCCTGGTGCAGGGCGAGGGCATGGCGCTGCGCTTCTTCCACAGGCTCGGCGCGTCGCTGCTCGAACGCACGATCTGCTCGGCCGCCGGCGGCGACGCGCTGGCCGCCACCTACGGCATCAAGGGCGGCATGCACATGCGCTTCTTCGCCGAGAGCAAGGCGATCGTCATCTGGGGCAGCAATTCGATCGCCAGCAACCTGCATTTCTGGACGCTGGCGCAGCAAGCCAAGCGGCATGGCGCCAAGTTGATTGCGATCGACCCGCGCCGCACCGAGACGGCCGACAAGTGCCACCAGCACATCGCGCTGCTGCCCGGCACCGACGGCGCGCTGGCGCTGGGCGTGATGCACGAACTGCAGAGCAACGGCTGGCTCGACGGGGACTACATCCGCGATCACGTCGATGGTTTCGACAAGCTGCAAGCGCGAATCGCCGAATGGCCGGCTGAGCGCGCGGCCGCGGTCTGCGGCATCAGTGCCGACGAAGTGCGCGGCCTGGCGCGCGACCTCGGCACCACGCAGCCGGCCGCCATCCGCCTGAACTACGGCATGCAGCGTGTGCACGGTGGCGGCAACGCGACGCGACTGATTGCACTGCTGCCCTGCCTGACCGGCGCCTGGCGGCATCGCGCCGGCGGCCTGCTGCTGTCGAGCTCGGGCTGGTTCAAGAAGTTCAGGAACCCGGCGCTCGAGCGCCCCGACCTGCTCGCCGGCCGGCGGCCGCGGACGATCAACATGACCACGATTGGCGACGACCTGCTGCGTGAGACGTTCGGCAGCCTTCGGCCCGAAAATCGAGGCGCTGATCGTCTACAACAGCAACCCGGTTGCGGTGGCGCCGGAGTCGAAGAAGGTCGTGGCCGGCTTTGCGCGCGAAGACCTCTTCACCGTCGTGCTCGAGCACTTCATGACCGACACCGCCGACCATGCCGACTACGTGCTGCCGGCGACGACGCAGCTCGAGCACCTCGACGTGCACGGTACCTACGGCCACACCGATGTGATGTTCAACGAGCCGGCCATCGCACCGATCGGCCAGGCCAAGCCGAATTCGCAGATCTTTCGCGAGCTGGCGGCGCAGATGGGCTTTGCCGACGCCTGCTTCGACGACGACGACGAAGCGCTGGCGCGGCAGGCCTTCGACTGGCAGGCCATGGGCACCAGCTTCGAGGCCCTGCGCGAACGCGGCTGGGCCAGCCTGCCGCTGGCCGAGGCGCCGTTTGCCGATGGCGGCTTTGCCACGGCCAACGGCAAGGCGCAGGTCGACGTCTGCGGCCTCGGCGTGCCCGACCATGTGCCCAACCACGAGAGCGTGTTGTCGTCGCCGGCCTTGGCGCAGCGTTTTCCGCTGGCCATGATCTCGCCGCCGGCGCGCCATTTTCTGAACTCCAGTTTCGTCAACGTGAAGAGCCTGCGCTCGATCGAAGGCGAGCCGCTGCTGGAGATGCACGCCGACGACGCGGCGGCGCGCGGCATCGTCTCGGGCGCGATGGTGCGCGTCTTCAATGACCGCGGCGAGTACCGCTGCAAGTGCGAGGTCAGTGCACGCGCGCGGCCGGGCGTCGTCAATGGCCTCGGTGTCTGGTGGCGCAAGCTCGGTGCCGACGGCACCAACGTCAACGAGGTGACGAGCCAGCGGCTGACCGACATCGGCCATGCGCCGACCTTCTACGACTGCCTGGTCGAAGTCGAGTTATGAGCGCCGCACGGCCGCTCCGAAAGCGCGCACTCCCCAAGGGCCACGAAGGGGCCCCTTCAGTGCCTTGGGGGGCGGCCCGGAGGGCCTTGGGGCCCCGTGAATGCGCCGGGCGCTGATGGCAGGCCTCGGCATGGCGGGCCTGGCGGCGCTGATCGGCGCAGCGTGCCTGAGTGCCGGCTGCGGGACGATCGGCTACTACGCGCAGTCGGTCGGCGGCCACCTCGATCTGCTCGCCCGTGCCACGCCGATCGCCGAGTTGACAGCCAGCGAGTCGACGCCGGCGCCGCTGCGCGAGCGCCTGGCGCTGGCCGAACGCATCCGCGACTTTGCAGTCACCGATCTCGGCCTGCCCGACAACCGCAGCTACCGCCGCTACAGCGATCTCGGCCGCAACGCCGCCGTGTACAACGTGACCGCAGCGCCCGAGCTCTCGCTGAAGCTGGAAACCTGGTGCTTCGTCGTCGTCGGCTGTGTCGGCTACCGCGGCTACTACGACCGCGCCGCTGCCGAGGCCGAGGCCGGCACGCTGCGCGCGCGCGGGCTCGAGGTCAACGTCTACGGTGTGCCGGCCTACTCGACGCTCGGCAAGCTCGACTGGCTCGGCGGCGACCCGCTGCTCAACACCTTCATCAACTGGCCCGAAGGCGAGCTGGCCCGCCTGGTCTTCCATGAACTCGCGCACCAAGTGGTCTATGCCGAGGGCGACACGATGTTCAACGAATCGTTCGCCACCGCGGTCGAGCGCATCGGCGTGCAGCGCTGGCTGACGGCGCAGGCGAGCGAGGAAGCGAAGCGCCAGTACGCCGCCCAGGACGCGCGGCGCGAAGACTTTCGCGCGCTGACCACAGGCTACCGCGACCGCTTGAACGCCCTCTATAGCAGCGACGCCACCGACGCCGGCAAGCGCCACGGCAAGGCCGAGCTGATGCGACAGCTGCGCATGGACTACGCGCAAATCAAAGCCGAGCGCTGGAACGGTTTTGTTGGCTACGACGGCTGGTTCGAACGCGCCAACAACGCCAGCTTCGGCGTGCTCGCCGCCTACAACGAACTCGTGCCGCAGTTCGAGCGCCTGTTCGAGCGCGAGTCAAAGGCAGGCCGCGACTTCGAGCGTTTCTATGCCGAGGTGGCGCGGCTGGCCGCCTTGCCGAAAGCGCAGCGGCACGCGACACTCGCAGCCCTGTAAGGAGGCGACCAGATGGCCGACATCAAGATCCACCGCGACCATGCCCTGGGACTGGCCAAGGCGCGCAAGATCGCGCTGAAGTGGGCCGAGCAGGTGGAACAGGAATTCTCGATGTGCTGCACGCACATCGAAGGCGAATACAGCGACACGGTGGAATTCACCCGAACAGGCGTCAACGGTCAGTTGATCGTCGCCGCCGACCACTTCGACCTCAACGCCAAACTCGGCTTCCTGCTCGGCGCGTTCAGCAAGACGATCGAAAGCGAGATCCAGAAGAATCTCGATACGCTGTTGGCCAAGAGCAGCGCCGGCGAGAAAAAACCTGCAGCGAAGAAGACAGCGCGAAAGTAGCGGCCGCTGTTGCGATCGGTCGTGCGATCAGCGCCCCGACAGGCGCGCGATCCAGCCCAGCCAGACCTCGCGGCGCAGCCACAGCAGCCACGCGCACGACACCCAGACGCCGCAGGCGAGCACGAACAGTTCACCGCCATCGCTGCTGCCGTCGGTGTTGACAACGGCCACGCCCAGCGGCGTGAACAAGTGAAAGAAGATCGCGCCGCTGATGACGCCCAGCCCCATGGCAGCGCCAATCACTTGCACGGTGCGGTTGGCGGACAGCGCGGCCCCGGTGATGAGCAGGATCGACGCGATCAACTCGAAGGCGCCGACCACCTTGGCCGAGAAGAGGCCGCCGGGCGCGAACAGGCCCGGAAAACCGAGCGATGCGGCCCATGGATTCAACTTGCCTTCGAAGATGTAGACCGTCTCGGGCGAGCCGGTGAACTTGAAGAACAGTGACTGGATGAAGACGAAGGCCACGAACAGCGTGAGCAGCCAATGTCCATGTTTCTTGAACCAGTTCATGATGAGTTTCTCCGTCAGCACTCGGTCTACTTCTTGAGCAGCGACATGAACTTGGCATCGGCCAGGCGGATGAAGCCCGGGATGTCCATGATCCACTTGTCCTGAACGTCGGCGTTGTAGTTCAGGTAGAGCTTGCCGCCGACGATGCGGAACTTGTCGGGCTCGATGCTGACCAGGTTGTCATTGGCCACGCCATAAGCGCAGTAGCCGCCGTACTGCGGCGCGTATTTCTCCGGGCTGGCCTTGAACTGCTCCAGGTGCGCCTGCGAGGCGAACTTCCATTTCGCGCCCTGCCACTCGTGCACAAAGATGTCCTGGCCCTTGACCGGTTTGCCGTCGGTGAAATAGGCCACCGTGTCGTAGCCGAGGATGGCCGTGTCGCCGTGGCCGCCGAACAGGCCGGGTTTGAGCGTGTTGATCGGCGGTGCGGCCAGCGCCGCGCCGCCGATCAACAGGGCGGCGGCGCCCAGGGCCAGTGCGATTCGGCGGCTCACGCTGCTTGAAGTGATGCGGTGCATGTTGATTCCTTTGCTGTGTCGGTGATGTGCGTGGCGCCGGTCGCGCGCTGATGCGCCACCGTGGCGGGCGCCTTGCCGAAATCGGTGCTGATGTAAATGCCGAACTGCTTGCAGTGCGCCTGCAACAAGGCGAAGTGATGGATGGCATGGCTGGCCACGAAGACCAATTCGCGGCCGATGGTCGAGCCGACGCCGAAGACGAACTCGCCGGCCAGGCCGCCTTGGCCGCGCACGCGCACCGGCTCGTCGCACGCCAAGCCGGTGCAGGACGCCAAACGCTGTTGCAGCGCGACGATGCGCTGTCGTGCGAGACGGGTGCTGCGCTCGAGTTCGCGATCGCGCGGGCGGCCGTCGTAATCGACCGCGCCGCGTTGGGCCGGCATCAGCAGCGCTTCATAGTGTTCGATGATGTGGCGCAGGTGGGCGCCGACGGGGCCGGCGAACGCAGCTGCGCCCGGCGCCTCGTGCGCAACCACCAGCGCCAGGGCCTGGTCGAGTACCTGGCGGTTGTATCGCAGCAGCGCAAGCGTTGGAATGTCGGACAGCGTGGGCATGGGGTCGAGTGACAGACGAGTCCTGCAGTAGTCGGCCCATGCCGGGCAACATTACGCAGATCAATCGGTCGCCGGGTACAACGGCGTCAGCAACTTCTCGCGCCGGTAGTCGCGCATGAAATCGACCAGTGCCATCGGCGCAAAGCCGCGGGCCCGGTTGGCGTGGCCGATCTCGAACAGCCAGCGGTATTGGCGCATCAGGTCACGCCAGGCTTGCACGCATGCCGGTGCGGCGGTCCCAGATATGCGTGCTCTCGGCGCCGGCGCCGTTGACCTCGACAATGGTGAAGCCGCGGCCCTGCTGCACGTCGGCAAAACGCTCGAAGCGCACATCGAAGCGGCCGAAGTGGAACTCGGGCAGGCGCTGGGCGATCTCGTCGAAGCGCGCTTCCATCTCCGGCGTGACCAGATGCGTGCCGTTGCGAAAGATCGCGCCGCGGCTGTGGCTGCCGGCAAAAGCCAGCCGGATCGATTCACCCGCCGCCGGCACCTGGTCCAGGCGCGCGGTGTGACGCCGCAGGTACAGGTGCGACAGCTTGCCCGCGCGCGGGTCGGCCAGGATCAGCTCGCGCAGCGTGCGCCGGCCATCACCGGTGACATAGGGGAAGTATTTGAGCGTGATCGAGACCACCCGCCCCTTGGCCTGCCCGGGCCGGCGGCAGTAGAAGATGCCGGCCTCGCCCTCGAAGGGCACCAGGCGCTGCAGCAACAGCGTGGCGCCGCGTGGAAAAGCCCGCAGGTAGGCCGACAGATCGTGCGCGCTGCGCACCAGCTTGACGCCGGCGCCGCGGCAGCCCAGATCCGGCTTGGCCACCACCGGCAAGTCGATGCCGGCCTGGCGCAGCGTGGCCAGTGCCGCAGTCGCGTTCCTGATCGACGTTGATCGCACCGTCCGCCCGCCGGGTGATGCGCACGAAGGGCGCCACCCACTCGGGCACGTGCGCGACCGCGAGCTCGAGGATGTCGGCCTTCGATTCGCCGAAAAAGCCGCCTCCTGGGAACGACGGGTTGGCCACGGTGGGCAGCAGGATGCCGCGGTAGCGCAGCATCAGCCAGGCTGCATAAGCCATCACCGGCGGGTAGAAGGCCCACATCGGCCAGAACTCGAAGAAGCTCAGCGCCGGCCCATCCTGCTCGAACGGCGGCATGCCATGGTGCGAGGTCGTGCAATCGGTGTGGTGGTCATGGTGTGCTGCGTCGAAGGCGTTGACGGAAACTGCGCAGCAGCGGCACGGCTGCGGCGAGCACGAGGATCGGCAGGGCGACGGCCACTGGCGCCGGCAGGCCGAACTGTTGCGCCAGCGCCTGGCCCGCGGCCACGCCGATGCCGTACAGGCCGGCCGTCCACAAGGTCACGGCCAGCAGCACCCAGAGCGAGAACGGCAGCAGCGGCACCCGTAGGAATCCGCTGGCGGTGTAGGTGACCAGGCGCAGGCCCGGGATCACGCGCGCCAACATCACGGCACTGGGCAGGCGCTGCACGAGCTGCCCGCGTGCCCAATGGCTGCGCTCGCCGATTACGCGCCGGCGCAGCCAGGCGATGCGATGCGCGCCCAGGCCCAGCGCGTACAAGCCGATGTCGCCTGCAGCGATGCCGCCGCCCACCGCCAGCAGCGACAGCTCCCAGGAAATCACGCCCTGCGTTGCCAAGGCCACGCCGGCGGCAATCGCCAGGTCTTCGAGCAGCAGCGTCGTCAGCGCCAGCACGCAGGCGATCACCCAGGGTTCGGCCATGCCGGCGAGCACGCCGTGCAACCAGGCCAGGCTGTCGTGCCAGGCGCTCAACAGTTCGCCCCCATCGCCTGATGGATCGCGTCGCGGACAACAGCGGCCGAGTTCCAGGGCAGGAAGTGGTTGCGGCCTTCGAGCAGGATGGTGTTCAGGCAACGCGAGCCGGTCAGCCGCTGCTGCATGAAGGCGACGTTGGCCACCGGCACCAGGTCATCCGCCGTGCCGTGCACGATCAACACCTTGGCGGTGATCCTGGGCAACAGCAGCGCCAGCGCTTCGAGCTCGGGCTGGAGCGCCAACAGTTCGGCATTGGCATTGCGGATCGTTCGTGGCAGCGCGACGCGCACCGGCGGCCAGGCGCCGACATGCTGCAGCGGGTGGATCGTCTCCTGTGCCGGATCGAGCGATGCTGCCAGCAGCACGAGGCCGCTGACGCGCGACGGCTGCTGCGCCGCGACCAGAGCCACGATCGCCCCGCCCAGCGAATGCCCGAGCAGGACCACCGGCCGGCCATCGTCGGGCATCAGCGCCAACACGGCTGCCGCCTGGGC
Organism: uncultured beta proteobacterium; assembly: GCA_963706685.1. Lineage (GTDB taxonomy): Bacteria > Pseudomonadota > Gammaproteobacteria > Burkholderiales > Burkholderiaceae_C > CADEEN01. The sequence goes on along the minus strand of CAVPMY010000003.1, from coordinate 253,012 downwards.
TTCGAGTCCGGTCACGGCGTGCTCGGGGCCGCTGGCGCCGAAGCCCGGGCGATCGAGGGCAAGCAACTCGGTGTTGGCCGGCGGGTCGAGCAGGTAGTCGGTCCACGCCGAGGCCGAACCCGGCGTGCCATGAACAAGAATGACGCATGTGCCTGCAGGGTCGCCAGCGCGCAAATAGTTGAGCTGCGTGCGCAGCGGCGCGCCGACAACGACCGTCTGCCGCAGGGACTCGGTGGCGGACTCGGGCGCACGCAGGCCCGTCGGCGCGCACCCGACGGCGGCCAGGGCCACGCTGATTGCACTCCACAAGCGCCCGCGTGCCGGCACATCCGCCCGCTGGCGGTTTGATCGCCGCGACGTGACGCGGCCGGGCAACGACTTGTCCAGCATCCAGCTCTCCGAATGGGCGCCGTCGTGGTCCGTCGGGCCCTGCGACTCAGTCGTTCTCACGGCCCTTTCTTTACGCCACGGGCTGTAATCAAGAGAGCCGCGCGTCGACTGACCAGCGCACGCCGACATCGGTCGCTGGCGTGCCGCCTCATGACATTCATCGACAAATCAATCCAGTCTGCGCCATCGACGGCCGTGTCGAGGCCGGTCTACCGGGCGCGCCTGGCGTCGACCGAGGCCGACGTTCGAGCGGCGCAGGCGCTGCGCTTCGAAGTCTTCAACATGGAGCTCGACGAAGGCCTGCTGCAGTCCTACGACACCGGCCTCGACGCCGACCCGTTCGACGCCGTGTGCGACCACCTGCTGGTGCATGACATCGCCAACGACAACGTGGTCGGCACCTACCGGCTGCAAACCGGCGCTCGCGCCGCCGCTGCGCGCGGCTACTACAGCGAACGTGAGTTCGACTTCGGGCCCTTCGAGCCGATGCGCTCGCAGATCCTCGAACTCGGGCGGGCCTGCATCCACCGCGACCATCGCAGCTTCGCGGTGCTCAACATGCTGTGGAAGGGCATCGGCGCCTATGCGCGCGACCATGGCGCGCGCTACCTCATCGGCTGCAGCTCGCTGAGCGTGCAGGATGCAGCTGTCGGTGCCGCGGCTTTTCGCGCGTTGTCGCCACGTCTCGCACCGGCGTCGTGGTTGACCCGGCCATGTCGGGCATTTGCCTGCCCGCTCGAGCGCGAAGCGGCCGAGCCGCCGCGCATTCCGCGCCTGCTGTCGGCCTACCTGGCCCTGGGCGCCGCGATTTGCGGGCCGCCCGCCATCGACCGCGAGTTCCGCACGATCGACTTCCTGACCTGGGTTGATGTCGGCTCGCCCGCGCTGCTCGCGATGCAAGCGCGGGGCCGCTTCAAGGTCTGAGGCCAGCGCGCTCGCGCGAGCAGCGCGCAACGCGTCCGGGGCGAGCGGCTCGGCGCCTACTTCAGCGACTCGATCAGGTCCACATACGCCTGCATCGCCGCGTCGGTGTCCTTGCCCTTGATCTCGTTCCAGGCGTCCCATTTGGCACGGCCTACCATGTCGGTGAAGCCGGGGCGCTTGCCATCGACGTCGCCGGCCGTGGCCTGCTTGTACAAGCGCGTAGATTTGCAGCAGGGTGGCGTTGTCGGGTTTTTCGGGCAGGGCCTTGCTGTCGGTAACCGCCTTGTCGAACTGGGCTTTCAGAGTGGCCATGAGACGCTCCTGTTGAGGTTGAAGGGCATGAACGGAAATCATCTTAGCGGTCAACGTCACGGCGCACGATCGGGAGCAGGTCGATGACCGCTGCGCGCCGCTACCAGCGAGCGCATGTCGCGCGTCGATCATGCCTGGCTGCGCATGGACAGCGACGCCAACCTGATGATGATCGTCGGCTTCTGGCTGCTCGAGCCGCGGCTGGCGCTGGCCGAACTCACCGAACGCATCGAACACGCGCTGCTGGCCTACCCGCGTTTTCGGCGCAAGGTGGTCGAAGACGATGCCGGCGCGCGCTGGGTCGACGACGAGTCCTTCGACATCGGCCACCACGTGACGCGCGAAACCCTGCGCGGCAGGCCGGGTGAGCCGGCGCTCGACGCGTTGAAGCGCCGCGTCGCCGAGCTGGCCACGCAGCCGCTCGACCCGTCACGGCCGCTGTGGCAGTTCCATCTTGTCGAGAACCTGGACGGTGTGCAGAGCGCGATGATCTGCCGCATCCACCACTGCATCGGCGACGGCATCGCCTTGATGTCGGTGACGCTGTCGCTGGCCGATGGCGGCAAGCCGCCGCCGCGACGCCGCGCGCGGCCCGACGAAGACGACGACCACGAGGGCATTGCCGAGTCGCTGTTCAAGCCCTTCATCGGCCTCACGGCCAAGGGCCTGGAGGCGTTGATGCATTCCGGCGGGCCGCTGGCGGGCTCGGTCGATGCCGCCCGCATCGGTGCGCAGGTGGCGCACGATGCCGCCGCGCTGCTGCTGATGGCCGACGATTCGCAGACGCGACTGAAGGGCACGGCCACGCCGGGCAAGCGCGTGGCCTGGGGCGAGCCGCTGCCGTTGGACGCGGTCAAGGCGGTGAGCAAGGCCTACGGCGTCTCGATCAACGATGTCCTGCTGTCGGCCGCCGCTGGCGCGATCGGCAGCTACCTGCGCAGCAAGGGCGACGATCCGAGCGGCCAGGAAATCCGCGCCATGGTGCCGGTCAACCTGCGCCCGCTCGACAAGGCCTATGAACTCGGCAACCGCTTCGGCCTCGTGCCGCTGGTGCTGCCGATCGGCATCGCGCACCCGGGCGAGCGCCTGTACGCGGTCAATGCACGCATGAATGCACTCAAGGGCAGCTACCAGCCGCTGCTGGCGTTTGCGGTGCTGGCGCTGTCGGGGCTGGTCGTCAAGCCGATGCAAGACCTGATCACCGGCATCTTTGCGAAGAAGGCCACCGCGGTCATGACCAATGTGCCGGGGCCGAAGCAGCCCTTGCACCTGTGCCGACGCACGGTCAATCAGGTCATGTTCTGGGTGCCGCAGTCGGGCGACATCGGCATGGGCCTGTCGATCCTGTCCTACGCCGGCGGCGTGCAGTTCGGCCTCATCACCGACGCCAGGATGTGCCCCGACCCGGAGGCCATCGTGGCGCGCTTCGCGCCCGAGTTCGAGCAGTTGCTACTGCTGGCGCTGATGTCGCCGTGGCCGGTGGTCGAGTGACTTGGCGTGCTCGTGGCCAATGGGCATTCCAGGTACCCACACAGTTGATTAGAGGCAATAGACAAGACCTGACCCCATGCGTTCGACCCCATGCGTTCCCCTTGCTTCTTGCCCCCGTCCTCCGGGTCAAGGATCGGGGTCGGGTCTTGCCTCTTGCTACCAACGCAACGACCTTTTGATCTTGAGACGCCGAACCCACTGCTAAGCCCTTGCCGAGCGTGGCGGTCGAGATGTATATTGACGCTGTTTATGTCAACATTTCTAAGGACTTTCCATGGCACTTCAGATCGCCAATCCGGTGGTGGTTGGCAAGGTCGAACGGCTCGCCAAGGCCACTGGCCTGAGCAAGACGGCCGTCGTTGAAAGGGCGCTTGACAGGCTCATCGGTGAAACGATGGGCAAGGCTGACGGTGGCAAGCGTGTGGCGGCGCTGTTGGCGCAGCTCGACCGGATTCCAGACCGGGCTGACGCCTTTGACCCGATCGAGTGGGACGAACGCGGTCTGCCGAGATGATCGCGGTGGACACGTCGGTGCTGGTGGCCATCGCATTTGCCGAGCCGGAGCGTGAGGCCTTCTTGCAGGCCATCAAGATTGCGGACAAGGCGTTGATCAGCACGGTTTCTGTGGTGGAGGCCCGCATGGTCATCCATGGCCGGCGCGGGCAGCGTGCAGTGATCCTCATGGACGATCTGCTGCGCCTGCCGATGTTCGAGTTGGTGGCGCCGTCTGCGCCTGAGATGGATGCGGCCTACGCGGCGTTCGTTGCCTATGGCAAGGGCAGTGGCCACCCGGCGGGCTTGAACTTCGGCGATGTGTTCAGCTATGCGTTGGCCAAGGTGCGCGGCCTGCCGCTGCTCTACAAAGGCGATGACTTTGCGCACACGGATATCGCGAGTGCGCTGATTGCCTAGGAACTCGGGGTCAGGAGCTCGCAGGCTGATCGAACACCAAGTCTTGGCATCACTCCCAAAGCGCTTCAATCTTCCAGTTCTTCCTTCGCCATCTCCACGTCGAGCATCTCCATCGCATCGGCCGGCTTGCACGCTGCCGCGTCGGCGTACAGCTTCTCGGCTTCCTTCATGCGCTTGTCGCCTTCGAGCATGACCAGGCCGTTGGCGTATTCGACTCGTCGCGATCGCGCTGGCCGGATTGAGCTTCAGGGCCTGCTGGAACATCTTCAGTCCGGTGGCCTTGTCGGCGCCCTGCGTCCTGCCGAGCAGCGAGCCCACCTTGTCGATGACCTCGGCGTGAAAGGTGCCCAGGCCGATGTGGGCATCGGCATGCTTGGGCGCGAGCTTGATCGTCTTTTCCAGCGACGCCTTGACCTTGCTGCCCAGGCCCTGCGCCAGCGCCTTGGCCACGCTGATGCCCTGGCTGTAGCGGCCCAGTGCGTAGGCTTGCCAGTAGAAGGCGTTGGCGTTCTTCGGCTCCTCGGCCTGCTGGGCTTCGGCACGCGCGGCGACTTCCTGGAACATCGCCAGCTTGTTCTTCTCGCTTTTCTCGAGGTAGTTGGCGTAGATCGACTGCGCCTTGTTGGCCACCGTGATGCCGGCGCCACCGGCCTTCAGGCCGGCGTCGAACGCCTTGTGGAACTCGCCGCGGTGGAACAGCACCCAGGCTTCGAGCACCTTGGCATCTTTCGGCAAAGGCTCGGCATCGCCGGCGTGCAGCCGCGCCCACTGCTTCTTCACGGCAGCGGCATCGAGATCGAACAGGTCGTGCGGGAATGCGGTCCACTTGGCCATGGGGGTGTCTCCTTGTTGTGATCGATAACGCCATCAGCGACGGTACGGCGCGACCAGCGAGTGCAGATGGTCGCGCGCCTTGGGCTCGATGTAGGGCATCAACAGGCTCAGCACGTGGTAGGCGCCGCGGGCCAATGCGGGGCCGGCGGTTTCGGGTTCGAGCGCACGGCGCGGGTCGCGCACATACTCGAACGACAGCCAGTAGGTCAGCACGACCACCATTGCCGTGGCCACCGGCTCGGCCTCGCGGGCGTCGATCTTGATGGCGCTGCCGCGCGCGAGCCCGCCCAACACCGACTGCACCGCACGCCCTTTGGCTTTGAGGACCTGCTGGAATTCGGTTTCCAGCTTGCGGTTCTTGGACAGCAGGTCGTTGAGATCGCGGTACAGGAAGCGGTAGGCCCACAGCGTCTCGAACAGCATGTGGAAGAACAGCCATGCATCCTCGACATTGCGCACGTTGTCGGCGGCCAGCAGGATGTCGGCAAGCGCCTTTTCGTAGCGCATGTACAGGCTGTTGATCAGCTCGTCCTTGGCCGGGTAGTGGTAATAGAGGTTGCCGGGACTGATCCTGAGCTCGGCGGAAATCAACGTCGTGCTGACATTGGGCTCGCCGAAGCGGTTGAACAGCTCGAGCGTGACGTCGAGGATGCGCTCGGCCGTGCGGCGGGGTTTTTTGGGCGGACTCGAAGCCATGGATGCGTTCAGGGCAGGGCCGCGATCTTGCACCAGGACAGGCGGCCGGTCGAGCCGCGGCGGCTTCAGGGTTTACCTATGGCGTGCGCGGCTGAACAGCACCAGCGCAATGCCGCCGAGGATGGTCACCGACCCCAGCACCAGGCGCAGGGTCAGCGACTCCGACAGCAGCAGCACGCCGCCGAGCGCAGCGAATGGCGGCACCGAGAGTTGCACCGTCGCCGCGCGCAGCGCGCTCAAGTGCGGCAGCGCGGCATACCAGATCACGTAGCCCAGCCCCGAGGTCAGCGCGCCGGAGGCGATGGCCAGCAGCAGGCCGCTGCTGGTGATGTGCGCGCGGCTCGCCAGGACGAGGCTGAGCAACAGTGCAAGCGGCACAGCGCGCACGAAGTTGCCGGCAGTTGCCGCCACCGGCTCACCGGCGCCGCGGCCACGCAGCGAATACACGCCCCAGGCGACGCCGGCAGCGGCCATCAGCAGCGTGCCGACCAGCGGCGGCGCGGCCAGCCCGGGCGACACCAGGTAGAGCAGGCCGGCCACGGCGAGCGCAAAGCCGGTCCAGGCCACAGCCGTGAAACGCTCACCGGCGAACAGGCCCGCGCCCAGCATCGTCAGCTGCACCGCGCCGAAAAGAATCAGGGCGCCGCTGCCGGCCGGCAGCGTGATGTAGGCAAACGAAAAGCAGGCCACGTAGGCCCACAGCATCGTCGCCGCCAGCCAATCCTTGCGAGCGGCAAGCGGTGGTCCACTGCGCAGGCGCACGATCGCCATCAACACGAGCGCACCCGAAACCAGTCGCACGCTGCCGAAGCTGGCGGCATCGATGCTCGACTGCTGCAGGGCCTGCCGGGTCAGCAGCGAGTTGGCGGCAAAGGCGAGCATGGCCAGCGCGGTCAGGCCGATCGTGCGGACGTCGTGGCGCTCGGGAGCATTCACGCGGGCGATGGTACGTGCAGGGTCGCCAAGCGCAGGCGCGGTGCGGTGCGACAGCGCTGCCTACAATCCTTGCATGCCCGCCGTCGTGTTCGACCAGGTTGCGAAAACCTTTGCCGGCGCACGCGGCGATGTGCGTGCGCTCGACGGTGTCTCGCTGGCGATCGAAGAAGGTGAATTCTTCGGCCTGCTCGGCCCCAATGGCGCCGGCAAGACGACGCTGATTTCCGTCCTGGCCGGCCTGACGCGGGCCACGCGCGGCACGGTCACGGTGATGGGCCATGACGTGCTGGCCGACTACGCGGCTGCGCGCAAGGCCCTGGGCATCGTGCCGCAAGAGCTGGTGTTCGACCCCTTCTTCAGCGTGCGCGAGAGCTTGCGCATCCAGAGCGGCTACTTCGGCATCCGCCACAACGACGCCTGGATCGACGAGCTGCTGGCCGGCCTCGGCCTCGCCGACAAGGCCGACGTCAACATGCGCCAGCTCTCGGGCGGCATGAAGCGGCGCGTGCTGGTGGCGCAGGCGCTCGTGCACCGGCCGCCGGTGATCGTGCTCGACGAGCCCACCGCCGGCGTCGATGTCGAGCTGCGGCAAACGCTGTGGGGCTTCATCGCCAGCCTGAACAGGAAAGGCCACACCGTGCTGCTGACGACGCACTACCTCGAGGAGGCCGAGGCGCTGTGCGGCCGCATCGCGATGTTGAAGCAAGGCCGCGTCGTCGCGCTCGACAAGACCTCGGCGCTGCTCGCCGGCACCGCGAGCACGATGCTGCGCTTCAAGACCGACGACCCGCTGCCGCCCACCGTGACCGCGCATGCCCGGGTGACGGGCCGCATTGCGCAGGTCACCGCGCACGACGCCGCCGAAGTGGAAACCGTGCTCGGCCAGCTGCGCTCGGGCGGCGTGCGCATCGAGGATCTCGAGATCGGCCGCGCCGACCTCGAAGACGTGTTCCTCGAGATCATGCAAAGGGAATCGGCATGAGCCTGGTCCAGCTTGCCGGGGCGCGCACGCTGTTCAACAAGGAGATCCTGCGCTTCTGGAAAGTCAGCGTGCAGACCATCGCCGCGCCGGTGCTCACTGCGTTGCTCTACCTGATGATCTTCGGCCATGTGCTCGAAGCGCATGTGCAGGTCTATCCCGGCGTCGGCTACACCAGCTTCCTCGTGCCCGGCCTGGTGATGATGAGCGTGCTGCAGAACGCCTACGCCAACAGTTCGAGCTCGCTGATCCAGAGCAAGATCAGCGGCAACCTGGTCTTCCTGCTGGTCTCGCCGCTGTCGCACTGGGCCTGGTTCGTGGCCTATGTCGGCGCGAGCGTGGTCCGTGGGCTGGCCGTGGGCCTGGGCGTGTTCGTGGTCACGGTGTGGTTCGCGCCGGCGCATTTTGTCGAGCCGTGGTGGATCATCGTCTTTTCCGTGCTCGGCGCCGCCATGCTCGGCGCGCTGGGCCTGATTTCCGGCTTGTGGGCCGAGCGCTTCGACCAGACCGCGGCCTTCCAGAACTTTTTGATCATGCCGATGACGTTTCTTTCCGGCGTCTTCTATTCGGTGCATTCGCTGCCCGGCTTCTGGCAGGCCCTGTCGCACTTGAATCCGTTCTTCTACATGATCGACGGCTTTCGCCGCGGCTTCTTTGGCGTCAGCGATGTCTCGCCGTGGTTGTCGCTGAGCGTGGTGGCGACGAGCTTCGTGCTGGTCTCGGCGATCTGCCTGCGGCTTTTGGCCATAGGCTACAAGCTTCGATCATGACCTGCAGCGCGAGAGACAATGACAGCGATCAACCAGGAGCACCGCATGAACCACCACCTTTCGCCGGCCGATGTTGACGGCAGCAGCAACAGCGACAAGGACACAGACGACAAGAAGGAAGACAAGCCCGAGCGCGGCAGCAGCCTGATGGAGCAGTTGGCGTTCAAGTCGCGCTTCGTCATGGTCTTCGGCGAGATCGACGACAAGGTCGCGCGCGCCACCAGCGAGCGGCTGATCCTGCTGGCGCAGGAATCCGATGCGCCGATCCACATGCTGATCTCGTCGCCGGGCGGCCATGTCGAATCGGGCGACGCCATCCACGACATGGTGCGCTTCGTACGCGCACCGGTGACGACGATCGGCACCGGCTGGGTGGCCAGCGCCGGCACGCACATCTTTCTCGCCGCGGCGAAGGAGCGGCGCGTCTGTCTGCCCAACACGCGGTTCATGATCCATCAACCTTCCGGCGGCGCCGGTGGACGCGCCAGCGACATCGCCATCCAGGCGCAGGAGATCGTCAAGATGCGCGAACGCATTGCGCGCGTCATCGCCAAGGAAACCGGCCAGAAGCTCGAACGCGTGCTGGTCGACATCGACCGCGACCATTGGATGAGCGCGCAAGAGGCGATCGATTACGGGCTGGTGGCGCGGGTGATCGAGCGGCAGACGGAGCTGCAATAGCGCCGGATTGCCGCCCAGCACTCTCACTGCAAGGTGTCGGGTACCGGCAGGTTCAGCGCGCGGCAGGCCAGTCTCAGGGCATCGACGCCCGCTGACGGCGACAGCAGCCCGCAGTCCTGTGCCGCATCGATCCACGCTCGCGCCAGCAGCGGCATTTGCATCGCTGACAAGCGCCGGACGCGCAGCGCCCGGTAAATCTCGCGCTGACCAGACGGCACCGAGGGCGGGGCCAGGCCACCGCCGGGGCTGCGCCGTGGGGGCAGGCCCATCGACTGCAGCGCCGTGACCGCGGCGTCATGCCATTGCCGTTGCGCGCCAAGTTCGGACGTCAGCACCTGCGCCATGCAGCGCGTGGCGGCACGCACTTCATTGGCGAGGGTGGACAGGGTGCCGCGCGCCGGCGCGGTGGTCATCGGTGCAAAGGCGTGGCGGATGACGAGGGCGCGCCACTGGTCGGCAGCGCTGTTGGCGCCGGCCAGCGCGGGGTGGCGCCGGCGCTGGGCCCACTGGCGCAGCAGGCGCTGCCTGTGCAGCGGCGGTGATTCACGGGCGCGGTCGAGCAGCTTGTCCATGACGGCGCGCCGCGCGCCGGCGCGCAGTGCCTGCACTTCCTCGCGCACGGCCACGGCGACATGCAGGTCGGCCGTCGCCGCCTCGTAAGCGCGCCAGCGGGCCAACACGTCCGGGGCCTGCGGGTCGATGGCCAGGGCCAGCATCGCGGCCTGCCATTCGCCCAGGCCGTACCACTGTTCGATGCGGCGCAGCGCGTCGCGCTCGCGCTCGGCGGCGCCGAAGTGGTCGGGCTTCTGGGTGGCGTCGTGCAGACTGCCGTCGAGGGCCGTCAGCGCCATCGGACTGGTGACGCGGGTCGGCGTGGCGCCGGCCAGACGCGCAGACAGCGCCGGCGCGAGGGCTGCAGCGCCAGTGTCGTCGCCGGCCTCCAGGGCCACGCGGTCGGCCGCCAGCAAGACCTCGTCGGCCGCAAACGAGCGCCCATACAGCCGCGACAGGCGCTCGGCCAGCGGTGGGTGCGTGGCCAGCCATTGCCGCCATGAACCATTCGACGCCGGTCGGGCACTCGACGAGAGCAGCAAATGCGCCAGGCTGGCCGCGTGTGCGCTGGCCAGGCCCTTGATGTGCTGGGCCTGCTGGTCGGCGATCTTGCGCAGGGCGCCGCCGAGGCCGTCGACATGGCGCGCGAACTTCACCGCCGAGGCATCGGCCAGGAACTCGCGCTGCCGGCTCACAGCCGCCTGCAGCAAGCGCCCGGCGAGCCAGCCGAGCGAGCCGACCGCCATCAGGCCGAGGCCGAACAGCGCGCCGGCGCCGCGCCGGCCTTGCTCGTCTTCGCTCCACAGCGACAGACCCAGGCCCCAGATCATCTGCAGGCCCCACACCAGCCCGACCAGGCGCATGTTCAGCCGCGTGTCGCCATGCACGATGTGGCTGAACTCGTGCGCCACCACGCCCTGCAGCTCGGCGCGCGTCAGCCGCTCGAGGGCGCCGCGGGTGACGACGACGACCGCGTCCTCGCCGCGCCAGCCGGCTGCGAGGGCATTGATGGCGTCGTCGCGCGGCAGCACCCAGGCCTGCGGCGGCGGACGCTGGCCGCTGGCGATCGCCATCTCCTGCACGACGTTGACAAAGCGCTGCTCGCGGCGCGAATGTTCGTCGTTGCCGCCGGGCTGCGCCGGGCGCGCACCGGCGAGTTCGGCCACATGCGGGCCACCATTGTGCAAGCGCATCGACTCGACCCAGCAGCCGCCGAGCACGAACAGCAGCACCAGGCCGGTATTGGTCTCGATGAAGTAGGTCGGCAGGCCGCGGGCAAACGGCACCGTGACCCAGTAGATCAGCGCCAGCACGCCATTGACCGCGACGACCAGGCCGATCAGGACCAGCACGAACATGCCGATCAGCTGCCGCGTCGATTGTTCGGCGGCTTCCTGGTGGCGGCGAAAGCGCATCGGTACGCGCGTGGCGGCACTGCCGCTAGGCGAGATTCACCCGCGGCGCCGCGCGCTCGACCTCTTTCGTCGTGCTCTCCAGCATCGCCGCCTCGCGGAAGCTGAACAGCCCGGCGATGAGGTTCGTTGGCGCCTGCTGGGCGGCGTTGTTGTATTCGAGTACCGAGTCGTTGAAGGCCTGGCGCGCGAAGGCGATGCGGTTCTCGGTGTGGTTGAGCTCTTCGGACAGGTCGCGCAGCGTGCCGTCGGCCTTCAACTCAGGATAGGCCTCGACGACGACGTTGAGCTTGTTCATCAGGCCGGCCAGCGTGCCTTCGGCGCCGGCCAGCGCGGCAATGCGCGCCGCATCCATCGGCTTGGCGGCTGCAGCTTCGCTGGCGCTCTTGGCGCCATTGCGTGCGGCGATCACGGCTTCGAGCGTGTCGCGCTCATGCTGCACGTACTTCCGGGCGACGTCGACGAGGTTGGGGATCAGGTCGTAGCGGCGCTTCAACTGCACGTCGATCTGCGCAAACGCGTTGCCGATCTCGTTGCGGTGGCGGACCAGGCGGTTGTAGGCGGCCAGCATCCACAGACCGAGGACGGCCAGGACGACGAGCGTGACGATGGCAGTGGTGTTCATGACGATGTTTCCCCCTTCGAGGCGAAATGTAGCGGTCCGCCCCTAGAATTCAACAACCATGGCCGACCCCACCGCCGCAGAAGTGAAGGATTTCATTGCCGCAGGCCTGGATTGCGTCCATCTCGACGTCGAAGGCGACGGCCAGCACTTCTTTGCCACCATCGTCGCCGCCGATTTCGAGGGCCGCAGCCGCATCCAGCGCCACCAGCGTGTCTATGCGGCCCTCGGCGATAGAATGCGCGCGCAAATCCACGCGCTGTCGATGAAGACGCTGACCCCCACCGAGTGGCAAACCACTGCGGCCCAAGCTCCGGCCCAACCACACCACCACTGAACCGCCCGCGGCGCGCGCTGCGGGTGGGCGGTGGCGCATGCGTGAACCCCAGCGTGTCGACCCATTGAGACCCTCGCGGCCCGTGTCGTCAAACCGAAAGACGACCTGATCATGGACAAGCTATCGATCCGCGGCGGCCAGCGCCTTGCCGGCGAGGTTGCCATTGCCGGCGCCAAGAACGCTGCGCTGCCCGAGTTGTGCGCTGCGCTGCTGGTGGCCGAACCGCTGACGCTGGTCAATGTGCCGAAGCTGCAGGACGTGGCGACGATGGCCAAGCTGCTGCGCCACATGGGTGTCGCGATCGAGCGCAACGAGTCCGATCCGTCGCTGATGACGCTCGACGCAACACGAATCAGCACGCCCGAAGCGCCGTACGAACTCGTCAAGACGATGCGCGCCTCGATCCTGGTGCTCGGGCCACTGCTGGCGCGCCTCGGCGAAGCCAGGGTGTCCTTGCCCGGCGGTTGCGCGATCGGCTCGCGGCCGGTCGACCAGCACATCAAGGGCATGCAGGCGATGGGTGCGGAGATCACCGTCGAACACGGCTACATCGTCGCCAAGGCCAAGCGCTTGAAGGGTGCGCGCATCACCACCGACATGATCACGGTCACCGGCACCGAGAACCTGCTGATGGCCGCGGCGCTGGCCGAGGGCGAGACGCTGCTCGAAAACGCCGCTCAGGAGCCGGAGGTCGGCGATCTGGCCGAACTGCTGATCGCGATGGGCGCGAAGATCGAAGGCCAGGGCACGAGCCGCATCCTCGTGCAGGGTGTCGATCGGCTGCATGCACCGAAGACGCCGCACAGCATCGTCCCCGATCGCATCGAGACCGGCACGTTCCTTTGCGCTGTGGCCGCCGCCGGAGGTGACGTGACGCTCACGGACACCTATGCCGACCATCTGGACGCGCTGATCGACAAGCTGCGCGAGGCCGGCGCACAGATCGAGTCGGGGTCCGACTGGATTCGCATCCGCATGGATCAGCGGCCGACGGCGGTGAGCTTTCGCACCAGCGAGTACCCGGCCTTTCCGACCGACATGCAGGCCCAGTTGATGACGGTCAACTGCATCGCCGAGGGCAGCGCGGTGATCAGCGAGACCATCTTCGAGAACCGCTTCATGCACGTCAACGAGTTGGTACGCCTGGGCGCGAAGATCGAGGTCGATGGCCACACGGCGGTCGTGCACGGCGTGCCGCAGCTGTCGGGAGCGACGGTGATGGCCACGGATTTGCGCGCCTCGGCGAGCCTGGTCATCGCGGGTCTTGTCGCCGAAGGGCAGACGCTGGTCGATCGCATCTACCACTTGGACCGCGGCTACGACCGCATGGAAGCCAAGCTGCGCGGCGTCGGCGCGAACATCGAGAGGACCTCGTGACGGCCCGCGCGCCGGGCCGCCCCAAGCCGGCCGCATCCCCTTGGGGGATCGACCGCGGTACGGCGCGGGCGAGGGGCCGTCATGTTGACGTTCGCCCTCTCGAAAGGCCGCATCTTCGACGAGACGCTGCCGCTGCTCGCACGCGCCGGCATCACGGTGGCCGACGATCCCGAGAGCTCGCGCAAGTTGATCCTGGCCACCAACCGCGCCGATGTGCGCGTGGTCCTCGTGCGCGCCAGCGACGTGCCGACCTATGTGCAGTACGGCGGCGCCGACCTCGGCGTGGCCGGCGCCGACGTGCTGATGGAGTCCGAGGGCGACGGCCTGTACCGCCCGCTCGACCTGCGCATCGCGCGCTGCCGCATGAGCGTGGCCGTGCGTTCCCATTTCGACTACACCAACGCGGTCAAACAAGGCTCGCGCATCCGCGTGGCGACGAAGTACACGGCTACCGCGCGCCAGTTCTTCGCCGACAAGGGCGTGCACGTCGATCTGATCAAGCTCTACGGTTCGATGGAGCTGGCGCCGCTGACCGGGTTGGCCGACGCCATCGTCGATCTGGTGTCCTCGGGCAACACGCTCAAGGCCAACGGCCTGATCGAGGTGGAGAAGATCGCCGACATTTCGTCGCGTCTGGTCGTCAACCAGGCGGCGCTGAAGTTGAAGCGCGAGGCGATGCGGCCGCTGATCGATGCCCTCGAACAAGCAGTCGAGCGGGCGGTACCAGCGTGATCGTTCGTCGCCTGTCCACTTCGCAGCCCGACTTCGAAGCGAAGTTCGCGGCGTTGCAATGGTCTGCCGGGACCGATGCCTCGATCGACGGCACGGTGGCCGACATCATTGCCGACGTGCGTGAACGCGGCGATGCGGCGCTGCTCGACTGCACCGCTCGCTTCGACGGCGTGAACGCCGCCAGCGTCGCTGCGCTCGAACTGTCGCGCGACGAACTGGCTGCCGCGCACGGCGCCATCACGCCCGAACAACGCCGCGCACTCGAAGCCGCCGCCGAGCGCGTGCGCGCGTACCACGAGCGCCAGCTCGACGTGAGCTGCCGCGGCTTCGCCTACCGCGACGCCGATGGCACGCTGCTCGGCCAGAAGGTGACGCCGCTCGACCGTGTCGGCGTCTATGTGCCGGGCGGCAAGGCGGCGTACCCGTCGTCCGTGCTGATGAATGTCTTGCCGGCACGCGTGGCCGGCGTCGGGGAAGTGGTGATGGTCGTTCCCACGCCGGGGGCCGAGAAGAATGCGCTGGTCCTCGCCGCCGCCCACATCGCCGGCGTGCATCGCGTCTTCACGATCGGCGGTGCGCAGGCCGTGGCCGCACTGGCCTATGGCACGGCGACAGTGCCGCGCGTCGACAAGATCACCGGCCCAGGCAATGCCTATGTGGCCAGCGCCAAGAAGCAGGTCTTCGGCCAGGTCGGCATCGACATGATCGCCGGCCCCAGCGAAATCCTCGTGCTGGCCGACGGCACGACGCCGCCCGACTGGGTGGCGATGGACCTGTTCTCGCAGGCCGAGCACGATGAGCTGGCGCAAAGCATCCTGCTCTGCCCGGACGCCTTGTACCTCGATGCGGTGGCGTTGGCGATCGATCGCCTGCTGCCGACGCTGCCGCGCCAGCAGATCATCCGCGCCTCGCTCTCCGGCCGCGGTGCGCTGATCCACACACGCTCGATGGACGAGGCCTGTGCGATCAGCAACCGCATTGCGCCCGAGCACCTGGAGGTGTCGAGCACGAACCCCGAGCGCTGGGAGCCGCTGCTGAAGCATGCCGGCGCGATCTTCCTCGGCCGCTTCACCAGCGAGAGCCTCGGCGACTACTGCGCCGGGCCGAACCATGTGCTGCCGACAGCCGGCACGGCGCGCTTCTCGTCACCGCTGGGCGTGTACGACTTCGTCAAGCGCACGAGCCTGATCGAAGTCAGCGCGCAGGGTGCGCAGTCATTGGGCGAGATCGCATCGGTGCTCGCGCACGGCGAGGGCCTGCAGGCGCATGCGCGTGCGGCGGAGATGCGGCTGGGCAGTGCTGACGCAACGCCCGCGAGCACCACGCTCTTCGAAGTGCGACCCGTCACCGACGACAACGTCGATGACCTCATCAAGCTAAGGACGACCGAAGCACAGGAGAAGTTCGTTGCCTCGGTGGCCAAGTCGCTCGCGCAGGCCTCGGTGCGGCCTGCGGGCCGCCCCCTGGGCCTGTATGCCAATGGCCAGCCGGTCGGCTTCCTGCTGTTGTGGGACGCGCGCCGCGACCCCGACCTTGCCGACCGCGCCGACCAGCTCTACATCTGGCGCTTGTCGATCGACGCCCGCCACCAACGCCAAGGTCACGGCCAGGCGGCCATGGGATGGCTGATCAACGAGGCCAGGCGCATGGGCGTGGCCAGCGTCGGCCTGTCGCATGTGCCGGAGAACCCGGTGGGCCCGTTCTATGAGAAGTTCGGCTTCCGCTACACCGGCAAGGTCAATGAAGGTGAGCACGAGATGGTGCTGACGTTGAAGGCAACACGATGAACACCACGGATCTGGATCGTCGCATCGCCCGCACCATGCGCCAGGACGTGACCTCGAGCGCCGGCTACGCGATCCAGCCGAGCACCGGCATGGTCAAGCTCGACGCGATGGAAAATCCGTTCGGTCTGGCGCCGGCATTGAAGCGCGCCCTCGGCGAGCGCTTGGCCGAAGTCGCGATCAACCGCTACCCGATCAACAAGGGCGAGGTCGCCGCCGCGCTGGCGCAGCACTTCGAGGTGCCGGCGGGCTGCAAGGTCATCGTCGGCAATGGCTCGGACGAATTGATCGATCTGCTGTCGGTGGCTTGCCACCATCCCCAGGGGCCGACCGCGACGGTGCTGGCGCCGCTGCCGGGCTTTGTGATGTACGAGATGTCGGCGCGGCTGCGCGGGCTCGAGTTCGTCGGTGTGCCGCTGACCGCCAACTTCGAGCTCGACGAAGCAGCGATGCTGGCCGCGATCGAGGCCGCGAGGCCGGCGCTGACCTACATCGCCTACCCGAACAACCCGACGGGCAATCTGTTCGATGAGCGCATCGTCGAGACAGATCGTCGATGCCGTCGGCGCGCAGGAGGGACTGGTGGTGTTCGACGAGGCCTACCAACCCTTCTCGTCGCGCAGCTGGATGCCCAAGCTGGCGACGCACGAGCATGTGCTGGTGCTGCGCACGCTGTCGAAGTTCGGGCTGGCTGGTGTGCGCATGGGCTACCTGGCCGGCGCAACGGCGCTCGTCGAGCAGATCGACAAGGTCAGCCCGCCGTACAACATCAGCGGCCTGAATGCGGCGGCGACGCTGTTTGCGCTGGAGCATGCCGAGGTCTACGCCGAGCAGGCCGACATCCTGCGCCGCGAGCGCCAGCGCCTGATGATCGCGCTGCGCGGCATGAGCGGCGTCACCGTGTTCCCGAGCGAGGCCAACATGGTCCTCGTGCGCGTGCCCGACTCGACGCGTGCCTTCGAGGGCCTGAAGCAGCGCAAGGTGTTGGTCAAGCACATCGCCGGCCTGCACCCGCTGTTGGCCAACTGCCTGCGCCTGACGGTCGGTGCGCCGGAAGAAAACACGATGATGATCGATGCCTTGAAGGAAAGCCTGTGATGGATGCACCGAACGCACGCACTGCCGAAGTGCAACGCAACACCAAGGAAACGCAGATCCGCGTCAGGGTCAACCTCGACGGCACCGGCGTGGCCCGACTGGCCACCGGCATCGGCTTCTTCGACCACATGCTCGACCAGGTGGCGCGCCACGGCCTGATCGACCTGCAGATCGAGGCCAGCGGCGACCTGCACATCGACGGCCACCACACGGTCGAAGATGTCGGCATCACGCTCGGCCAGGCGGTGGCCAAGGCGGTCGGCGACAAGGCCGGCCTGACGCGCTACGGCCATGCCTATGTGCCGCTCGACGAAGCGCTGTCGCGCGTGGTCGTCG
Source organism: uncultured beta proteobacterium (assembly GCA_963706685.1). Taxonomy (GTDB): domain Bacteria; phylum Pseudomonadota; class Gammaproteobacteria; order Burkholderiales; family Burkholderiaceae_C; genus CADEEN01. The sequence continues at coordinate 235,837 of CAVPMY010000003.1, read as the reverse complement.
ATTTCTCCGGCCGCCCGGGCCTGCACATGCGCGTGCCGTTCAAGTCGGGCATGGTCGGCGGCTTCGACACGCAGCTCGCCCATGAGTTCTTCCAGGGATTTTCCAACCACGCCGGCGTGACGTTGCACATCGACAACCTGTTCGGCGACAACGCGCACCACCAGTGCGAGACCGTGTTCAAGGCCTTCGGCCGGGCGCTGCGCATGGCGGTGGCAATCGATGCGCGCGCTGCGGGGGTGATTCCGTCGACCAAAGGCAGCTTGTAGACCCGCCATGACCCGCAGGAACCAGGAGACCGCGCGATGACTCGCACGGTGGCCGTCATCGACTACGGCATGGGCAACTTGCGCTCGGTGTCGCAGGCGGTGGCACATGTGGCGCGCCAGGCCGACGACATCAAGGTCATCGTCACCGGCAACCCGGAAGAGGTGTTCGCGGCCGAACGCATCGTGCTGCCTGGCCAGGGCGCGATGCGCGACTGCATGCGAGAACTGGCCGATTCAAGCCTCGTCGAGGCCGTGCTCGAAGCCGTGCGCACCAAGCCGGTGATGGGGGTGTGCATTGGCATGCAGATGCTGCTCGAGCACAGCGAGGAGCAGGACACCCCGGGCCTGGGCGTCATTGCCGGCCAGGTGAAGCGATTTCGCCTCGACGGCCGCACGCAGCCCGACGGCAGCCGCTACAAGGTACCGCAGATGGGCTGGAACCGGGTGCAGCAGGCGCTGCCGCACCCGATCTGGCAGGGCGTGGCCGACAACGCCTGGTTCTACTTCGTTCACAGCTATTACGCCGAGCCGGCGGATTCCGGCCACAGCGCGGGTATCACCGAGTACGGAACGCGCTTCACATCGGCGCTGGCCCGCGATAATATTTTTGCCACCCAGTTCCACCCCGAGAAGAGCGCTGCCGACGGCCTGATGCTGTATCGCAACTTCCTGCACTGGAATCCATAGTGCTGAAGCCTTGACGTCTTTTCTCTCCACCCCATGCTGCTGATTCCTGCCATCGATTTGAAGGACGGCCATTGCGTTCGCCTGGAAAAAGGCGACATGGCCAAGTCGACCACGTTCGGTGAAGACCCCGCTGCCATGGCGCGGCGCTGGCTCGACGCCGGCGCTCGCCGCCTGCACCTGGTCGATCTCAACGGCGCCTTTGCCGGCAAGCCGGTCAACGAAGGCGCCGTCAAGGCGATCCTGCGAGAAGTCGGCGACGAAGTCCCGGTGCAGCTCGGCGGCGGCCTGCGCGACCTCGACACGATCGAGCGCTACCTGGACGACGGCATCAGCTATGTCGTCATCGGCACCGCGGCCGTGAAGAGCCCGGGCTTCATGAAAGACGCCTGCAGCGCCTTCGGCGGCCACATCATCGTCGGCCTCGATGCCAAGGACGGCAAGGTGGCCACTGACGGCTGGAGCAAGCTCACCGGCCACGAGGTCGCCGACCTGGCCAAGAAGTTCGAGGACTACGGCGTCGAAGGTGTCATCTACACCGACATCGGCCGCGACGGCATGCTCAGCGGCATCAACATCGAGGCCACGGTGCGGCTGGCGCAGGCGGTGACGATCCCGGTGATCGCCTCGGGCGGGCTGGCGGGCCTGGCCGACATCGAAAAGCTCTGCGCGGTCGAGGGTGACGGCATCGAAGGTGTGATCTGCGGGCGCGCGATCTACAACGGCGCGCTTGACTTTGCGGCGGCGCAAAGGCGTGCCGATGAGCTTAAGGGCGAGTCAGCATGACGCATCGAACGACATGGGCGCTCCTGTCGGTCGCGCTGCTGGTCGGCTATGTCGTCTATGACCTCGCAACCTTAAGCCCTGGGCGAACAGTCAGTTTTCTGACTTTTGGTTCGATATTTCTGCTGCCGGCTGCAGTGCTTGGCATGATGGAGCGCCACCCTGTGCGCGACGTCGCGACGTTCATTGCAATGGCAGGCGGCGCACTATTGGTCATTGGCTGGTTAGTGCCCTGACAGTGCTCGCCAAGCGCATCATCCCCTGCCTCGACGTCACCGGCGGCCGTGTCGTCAAGGGCGTCAATTTCGTCGCGCTGCGTGATGCCGGCGATCCGGTGGAGATTGCCGCACGCTACAACGAGCAGGGCGCCGACGAGCTGACGTTTCTCGACATCACGGCCACCAGCGACGGCCGCGACCTGATCCTGCACATGATCGAGGCGGTGGCCTCGCAGGTCTTCATTCCGCTGACCGTCGGCGGCGGCGTGCGCACGGTGGCCGATGTGCGCCGCCTGCTCAACGCCGGTGCCGACAAGGTGAGCTTCAACTCGGCCGCGGTGGCGGATCCCGAAGTGATCCGCGCGGCCAGCGACAAATACGGTGCGCAGTGCATCGTCGTCGCCATCGACGCCAAGCGGCAAGCGGACCACGAAGGCGGCGGCTGGCATGTCTACACGCATGGCGGGCGCAAGGACACCGGGCTCGACGCCGTCGTCCTGGGCCCGGCGCGTGGCCGAACTCGGCGCCGGCGAAATCCTGCTGACCAGCATGGACCGCGACGGCACCAAGAGCGGCTTCGACCTCGAACTGACGCGCGCGGTGGCCGATGCGGTGGGCGTGCCGGTGATCGCGTCGGGCGGCGTCGGCACGCTGTCGCACCTGGCCGACGGCATCACGATCGGCGGCGCCGATGCGGTGCTCGCCGCCAGCATCTTTCACTACGGCGAGCACACGGTCGGGCAGGCCAAGGCGTTGCTGGCATCGCGCGGCATCCCGGTCCGAACGTGAGCCGCGCCGCGCCGGGCCGCCCCAAGCAAGCGGCTCATCCCCTCGAGGGATCGACCGATGTAGCCATCGGGCGAGGGGCACACGCTGGCGAAGTCCGCCTCATCGGTGGACAGTGGAAGCGCAGCAAGCTGCCGGTGGCCGATCGGCCCGGCCTGCGTCCGACGCCCGACCGCGTGCGCGAGACCCTGTTCAACTGGCTCGGCCAGGACCTCACGGGCTGGCGTGTGCTCGACGCCTTCGCCGGCAGCGGCGCGCTCGGATTCGAAGCCGCATCGCGCGGCGCCGGCGAGGTGGTGCTGCTCGAACGCGACGTGATCCTCGCGCGCCTGCTGGCGGCCTCCAAGATGCGGCTGCACGCTGATGCGCTGCAGGTCCACGCCACCGATGCGTTGGCTTGGATGGCCGGCGCCGCACATGGTCGCTTCGACCTCGTGCTGCTCGACCCGCCGTTCGATGCCGGCCTGCACGCCCGGGCCACCGACCTGGGACGCAAGCTGCTCAAGCCGGGCGGCTGGCTCTATGTGGAATCAGCGCTGGCGCTGCAGCCGCCACCTGACTTCGAGGCCCACCGCCAGCTCACGGCCGGTGCCGTCCACGCCCATCTCTGGCGCCGCACCGATAATCCGGCGTCATGACCTCCGCCACCCGCCTCACCGCCGTCTATCCGGGCACGTTCGACCCGATGACGCTCGGCCATCAAGACCTGATGGCGCGTTCGAGCAAGCTGTTCGAGCGGCTGATCGTGGCTGTGGCGGCGGGTCATCACAAACACACGATGTTCAGCGTCGCGGAGCGGCTGGATCTCGCCCGCGAACTGGCCAAGTCCCATGACAATGTCGAGGTGCTCGCGTTTCGGGGCCTGCTGAGCGATTTCGTGCAGGAGAACGGCGGCCGGGTCGTCGTGCGCGGCCTGCGCGCCGTGAGCGACTTCGAGTACGAATTCCAGATGGCCGGCATGAACCGGCAGCTGATGCCCGAGGTCGAGACGTTGTTCCTGACGCCGAGCGACCAGTACCAGTTTGTCAGCGGCACCTTCGTGCGCGAGATTGCCACCCTTGGCGGTGATGTTTCCAAGTTCGTGGCACCGTTGGTGCTTCAGCGATTGAAGGAACGCGTGGCGCAGGCGCCGCGCGACGAGGAGTCACCCCGTGGCGTTGATGATCACTGACGAGTGCATCAACTGTGACGTCTGCGAACCCGAATGCCCCAACGAGGCCATCTCGATGGGGACCGAGTTCTATGTCATTGACGCCAAACGCTGCACCGAATGCGTCGGCCATTTCGACGAGCCGCAGTGCGTGCAGGTCTGCCCGGTGGCGTGCATCCCCGTGAACCCCGAGCACATCGAGGACAACGACTCGCTGTGGGCGAAGTACCGGCGCCTGACGGCTCAGGGCTGAGCTTTGGCGGCGGCGGTCGCCGTCTTGTCCTTGTTCTTCTTCTTGGACTTGTTTGGCGACGAGCGCTTCGTGCCGCTGGCTGGTTCCTTGGCGGCCTTGGCAGCGGCCGAGTAGGGAATGATCGCTGCGCCGCCGGGGCGCGCTGACTTTTCGGCCGCCTGCCGTTCGCGCGCCAGCCGCTGGGCGAGCTGGTCTTCGCGTTTGACGACATCGGCGGCCACCCGGCGTTGTTCGTCGCTGCGCGCGTCGTCGTTGGCCAGCGCGGCGCCGCCTTTGCACGCTTCGTCCGAGTAGGTCACGCGGCCGGCGGCGTTTTCGCAGCGATAGATCTGTTTGTTCTGCGCCTGCAGCGGCTGCGCGGCCAGCATCAGCATCGCCACAGCGATCGAGGTTCTGGTCATCACGATGGTTTGTCCTCCTCGGGGGGTGCAGGCCGCGGCGGCTTGGGCCGCTCCGGTTTGTCGGCATGCACCTTCATCATCGCGCGTGTCATGTCGCCCGCCAACACCGAGTCGAGGGATTCGAGCGAGCGCTCGACGGCCTGCTCAATGGCCGTGCGGTGCTCGGCCGAGGGTTTCTTCAGTACGTAGTTGGGTACCTCGGCCTTCACGCCGGGGTGTCCGATGCCCAGGCGCAGGCGCCAGAAGTCCTGGGTGCCGAACTGCGCGTGGATGTCTTTCAAGCCGTTGTGTCCGGCCGCGCTGCCGCCGAACTTGAGCCGGGCCTGGCCGGGCTGGAGATCGAGTTCGTCGTGCGCGACGAGAACTTCGGCCGGTGCGATCTTGAAGAATCGCGCCAGTGCCGCCACTGACTTGCCCGACAGGTTCATGAAGGTCATCGGCTCGAGCAGCCACAGCGGATCGCCGCCGGCCCGGTTCACGCGCGCCACCAGCCCGTGGTAGTTGCGCTCCGGCACCAAGGACGCGCGCAGACGGCCCGCCGCGGCATCGAGCCACCAGAAGCCCGCGTTGTGGCGCGTGTGTTCATACTCGGGACCGGGGTTGCCGAGGCCGACGAGCAGTCGGATCGTTGGGGTCATGGCGCAATGATAGGGGTCGGCCTGCAAACAAAAGGGCCCCGCAAGCGGGGCCCGGAGCATGGCAAGCCAGTGCGGCCTACTTCTTGTTCTGACGCTCGTCCTTCTTCTTCTTGGCTGGGGCCGCAGCTGCCACCACCACCGGCGCGGCTGCCTCGACTTCCTCGACTTCTTCCTTCGGCGTCGTCACGGCCACGATCACCGGGTCGATCTTGCCGTGGCGCACCCACTTGATGCCTTCGGGCAGCTTCAACTCGCTGGCCTTCAGGGTCTGGTTCTTCTCCAGGCCCGCCAGATCGATGGCAATGAACTCCGGCAGCTTGGCGGCCAGGCATTCGACTTCGATGTCGGTCGCCACGTGGCTGACCAGGCATTTGTCGGTCTTGACCGCTGGCGAGCCCTCTTCGCCGGAGAAGTGCAGCGGGATGCGCTTGTGCACGCGCGTCGATTCATTGACGCGCTGGAAGTCGACGTGCAGCACGTTCGCCTTCCAGGGGTGCATCTGGAAATCGCGCAGCAACACCTTTTGCACGTTGCCGCCGATCTCCATCTCGAGCAGCGACGCGTGGAAGGCCTCTTTTTTCAATGCGAAGTACAGCGCGTTGTGATCCAGCTCGATCAGCTTGGGCTCACCGCCGCCATAGACGATACCGGGCACCTTGTCGGTCTTGCGCAGGCGGCGGCTCGCTCCGGTCCCCTGCTGGGTGCGTTCGTAGGCTACGAACTTCATGGTTGCATCCCTTTCTCTGGTTTGGATGTCGGGGCCCGCGACCAGGCTCCCGTTTGAAAAAAGCAGGCCGCGAGGCCTGCACTACGGACAGGGCTGCCAACGCAGCCCGTTTTCGTCGCTAGAAGTTATTGTTCTGTTCCGCGAACAGGGAGGTTACCGATTCGCCATCGGTGATGCGGCGGATCGTTTCGGCAAACAGAAACGCCACCGAGAGCTGGCGGATCTTCTTGTTGGACTGGGCGGCGTTGCCCATCGGAATCGTGTTGGTGATGACCACTTCGTCGAGCTGGGACTTGGCGATGCGCTCGATGGCCGGGCCCGAAAAGACGGCGTGCGTGCAATAGGCATAGACACGCTTGGCACCGCGCTCTTTCAGCACTTCGGCCGCTTTGACCAGCGTGCCTGCGGTGTCGATCATGTCGTCCATGATCACGCAGTTGCGGCCATCGATTTCGCCGATGACATGCATCACTTCGGACACGTTGGCGGTGGGACGGCGCTTGTCGATGATGGCCAGATCGCAGCCGAGTTGCTTGGCCAGCGCACGGGCGCGAACGACGCCACCAACGTCGGGCGAGACGACAACCAGGTCCTTGTAGTTCTTGCTCTTCAGGTCGGCCAGCAGCACCGGGCTGGCGTAGATGTTGTCCACCGGGATGTCGAAGAAGCCCTGGATCTGGTCGGCATGCAGGTCCATCGTCAGCACGCGTTCGACGCCCACGGTCTCCAGCAGGTTGGCCACGACTTTGGCGCTGATCGGCACCCGCGTGCTTCGCGGCCGGCGATCCTGGCGCGCGTAGCCGAAATACGGGATCACCGCTGTGATGCGGCGCGCGCTGGCGCGCTTCAAGGCATCGATCATGACCAGCAGTTCAACCAGATGTTCGTTGGTCGGCGCGCAGGTGGACTGGACGACGAACACGTCGCGCGCGCGCACGTTCTGGTAGATCTCGATGTCCGCCTCGCCGTCGGAAAAATGGCCGACCTTGGCGCGGCCGAGTTCGACGCCCAGGCTCGACGAGATTTCCTGTGCCAGCCCGCGGTTGGAATTGCCGGTGAACAGTACGGTGTTGAACAGCACGGGCGATGGCTCTGCGGAGAGGCGTGAGGGGCGAATCGGCGAAGTGGCAAAGAATTTGGCAGGGGAGGAAGGACTCGAACCCTCGCATGTCGGAATCAAAATCCGATGCCTTGACCAACTTGGCGACTCCCCTACACAGGACGCGACTCTCGCCGTGCCCTCGAAACCTGTTCAGCCGGCCCAGTCCAGCAGAGGATGCTGTGCCAAGCTGCGGCACATCCGGCCCACCCAGCCCGGCGGAAGACCATTGTCCGCCGGCCATGTCACCAAGGGTTGGTCGTCCATGCCGTTTCTCGCAAACACCGCGCTACCCGATCCGGTCATCCGGCTGTTGCCGAACTGGCGTTGCAGCCACTCAGCGGCCTCGGCCACCTCGGGACAGCGGTCTCGAGCGGGCGGCTCAAGGTCGTTTCGACCCCAATCCGACTGCCAAAACCCGGATTCTGATGCGTCTGCGAGAAAGCCGGCGAGTATAGCAGCGGGTGTATCGCGGATCAGCCCGGGGTGCGTGAAGACCGCCGCCGAGGACAGGCCGGCGGCCGGTTTGAGCAAAGCCAACCATTGGCGCGGCACGTCGATAGGCGTCAGCCGCTCGCCGATGCCCTCCACCCATGCATTGCGGCCGCCGACGAAAAACGGCACATCGGCACCGAGCTTGCCGGCCAGCGGCAGCAGGCGCTCGCGCGGCCAGTGCAGGCCCCACAGTACGTTCAGCGCCAACAACGTGGTTGCGGCGTTGGAACTGCCTCCGCCCATACCGGCGGCCCAGGGCAGCTGTTTGTCGATCGAAATGTCAGCGCCGAACATGCTGCCGCTTTCGGCTTGCAGCAGTCGCGCGGCTTTGAGCGTGAGGTCGTCGGCGGGCAGCACCGTGCCGAGGTCGTGGCGTCTCAACTGGCCGTCGGCACGACGCTCGAAGTGCAGCCTGTCCGCCCAGTCGATCAGCAAGAAGACCGACTGCAGCAGGTGGTAACCGTCGGCGCGTCGGCCGACGACGTGAAGGAACCAGTTGATCTTGGCCGGCGCGGGAACGTCGTACAGAGATGCCAGGCTCACGCTGGTCGCTCCAGGCGCGCCCGCACGCTCACGCCCGGCGCGCGCTGTCGCGTGGCTTGGAGCAGGCCATCGGCAAAGCCGGCCAGGCCGATGCGCCAGCCGAGTTGTTCGAAGCCATCGTCGCTTTTCTGGTTCGGAGCGCCAGCCCAGGGCCGGCCGCGCAGCCAGTCGATCAGCGCCGCCAACGGCAGCGGCTCGCCGAACAGATCCTGTGCCATTGCGTCGAGCGTGTCGTAGCTGCGGCTGCCTTGGGCGTCTGCCAGATCGGCTCGGCCGGGCTGCCAGCGCACTTCGGCAAGCGTGGCACCGAGCGGGCCGGTCAGGCGCAGCACGCCACGCTCGGTGTCGCCGCGCAGGTCGAAGTCGGCACTGAAGCTGCGCGAGGGCGCTTGCGGCGAAGCCTCCACACGCACGGCCAGGCGACCGGCGAGGTCGGGCGGCGGTTGCTGCGGGACCAGGCCGGCACAACCACCGAGCGCCACCGATGCCGCCGCCAACCAGGCGCGCCGCGACACCGGGGCGGCTTCGCGCTGCGCCTGTGCAGCGGCACTCACAAGTTGACTTGCAGGCGCGCCAGCGTCTCGCGAAGCACCTCGTTGTCGGCGTCGCGCGTGCGGCCCTCGCGCCAGACGCGCCGGGCCTCGTCGCGCTGGCCGGTGGCCCACAGCACTTCGCCCAGGTGCGCGGCGATCTCGGTGTCGGGCCGCGACGCGTAGGCGCGCTTGAGATGCAGCAGCGCCTGCGCCTGGTTGCCGAGGCGGAATTCCACCCAGCCCAGGCTGTCGGCAATGAACGGGTCGTTGGGGGCCAGATCCACTGCCTTGGCGATCAGGTCACGCGCCTCGCTCAGGCGCTGGTTGCGCTCGGCCAGCGAATAGCCGAGCGCGTTGTAGGCGTGGTGGTGGTCGGGCTTGAGCTCGATCACGCGGCGCAGTACCCGCTCCATTTCGTCCATTCGCGCCATCTTCTCGGCCACCATGGCCTGCTCGTAAAGCAGATCGATGTCGCCCGGAAAACGCTCGTTGGCGCTGACCAGCACGGCGTGTGCATCGGGCCAGCGCTTGACTTCGCGCAGCACCTGGCTTTCGGCGAGCAGCTTGGCGCGGGCGTCGTCGGGGCTGCGCTCCGGAACTTGCTGCACCAGCGCTCGCGCTTCGCGCAGCTTGCCTTGTTTGGCCAGCAAGGTGGCACGGCGCGTTTGCACCTCGAGCGCGCGCTGCGGGTCGTCGATCTTGTCGAGCCAGGCCGCCGACGCTTTGCCGTCGCCGCGCATCTCGGCGGCCTGCGCCAGCATCAACCAGGCTTGGGTGCGCCCGCCATCGGCCACGCTGTCGTTGTCTTGTTCGTCATCGCCAGCGGCGGCGGCCGGCTCGGTCTGCTCAGGTGGTGCCGCGCCCACTTGCAGGAAGCGTTGCAATGAGGTATCGGCATCCTTGGCCTGGCGCAGCTCGAGTTGCAGGGCGCCGAGTGTCAGCCAGTAGCCGGCGCGTGTCGGCTGGTCCTGGGTCAACACGCGCATCTGCGATTCCGCGTCGACCAGGCGTTGCGCCGAACTCAGGGCGCGCACATAGCCCAGGCGCACATTGGCCTCGGCCTTGGGTTGCGCCAGGTAGCCCTTGACGAGATTTTCTGCGGCCGGCTGGGTGGCCATCAGCTCCAGTGCCAGGAACACGGGGCCAAGTGCAGCGCCGTCGTCGGCCTGTGCACGTTCGGCCAGGGCCAGTGCGCGCGGCGCTTCACCGGCTTGCAGCCACAGCCGCGCGCTGGCGACGCGCGCCGCGGTTCGGGTGGCCGGCGCTTCAAGATAGGGCTTGAGCACGTCGTCGATCTGCTTGGCCAGTACCTGCTTGTCGGTGACGCGCTGGGTCATCCGCGGCAGGCCGGCGATGGCGCTGTTGCGCTCGGCCTCGGGTGTGCGCACCAGCAACAGGCGAATCGGTTCGGCCAGTTCGCCGCTGCGATTGAGTGCGGCCAGAATCTGGCACTCGAAACGCAGGGCGTCGAGCGAGTCGGGCAGGGTCTGCCGCCAGGCGCGTGTCGATGCCAGGGCCTGCTCGCCGGCGCGGGATTGCAGCGCCACTTCGACGGCGCGGCGGAACAGCGCTTCGTCGCGCGTGCGCCGCGCCACGTCGAGGAACTTGGCTTGCGCGGCCGCAGGATCGCCATTGCGCAGGTCGAGTTCGCCCAGCAGCAACTCATAGAACAGCGGCGCGTCGAGCGCCGAACTGCTGACGGTAGGGCTCTGCGCGACAGCGCCGTTGGCAGCCAGCAACGTGGCGGCAATCGCGAGGCAAAGGCGTGACTTCATGATCCTGTCCATTTTAGGTATTCGCTTGGAGCATGGCAGCCAGCCAGGGTTCATATCGGTAGGATTTGTCTATGCCTGAATTGCCCGAAGTCGAAACCACCCGCCGCAGCTTCGCCGAGCGCATCGACGGCGCGGCCGTCATTTCGGCGCGCCAGGGCGCTGCATTGCGCTGGCCGCTGGGCTGCAATCCGCAGTCGCTGGTCGGCTGCACGGTCGGCCTGGCCGAGCGGCGTGGCAAGTACCTTTGGTTGCCACTGACACGCGACGCCGGGCCCGCGGGCGGCCTGCTGATGCACCTGGGCATGTCGGGCTCGCTGGCGTTTCGCGACGCCGCCTGCCCGCCGGCCGCGGCCGGCAAGCACGATCACTTCGACCTCGTCACCACGCGTGGCCTGTTGCGACTGACCGACCCGCGGCGGTTCGGCGCGGTGCTCTGGTCGCGCGCCATCGATGCCGCGCCGGCCGCGCCGCTGCTGGCCAAGCTCGGCGCCGAGCCGTTCGATGATGCGCTGACACCGGCACGGTTCCATGCCGCGTTGCAGCGCCGCCGCGGACCGATCAAGGCGGCGCTGCTGGGAGGCAGCATCATCGTCGGCGCCGGCAACATCTACGCCTGTGAAGCGCTGTTCGACGCCGGCATCGACCCGCGAACGCGTGCGCGACCGCATCAGCCGGCCCCGCGCTGCGCGCCTGCTGGCCAGCATCCGCAAGACGCTCGCCGATGCGCTGGTGCTCGGCGGCGCGACACTGCGCAACTTTCGAGACGCGCATGGCAGGGACGGTGCCTACCAGGATCATTCACGGGTCTATGGCCGTGAAGGCCAACCCTGCCCGGGCTGCGCCGCCGCCGTTCGACGCATCGTTCAGGCGCAGCGCTCGACGTTCTTCTGCAGCCGCTGCCAGCGGCGTTGACGATCAAATGCTGAAAACTGCGACAAGCGTCACAACTTGCAGCCGCGCGCTGTCAGGAGTTGTTTCGTCGGCTGCCAGTGCCAAGGCCTTCCGCTAGCATGGCTCGAACCCCGAAAAAGAGCCATGAACGCAGACCGATTCGATCACAGCCTGAGCGGCCAGCTCGATGCCTTGGCGTCCTGGCGCGGCCATCTCGACCGCCAGGCCGCCGACCTCGAACGCTTCCTGCACGACCATGACATGGACGACGAGGCCAGCGAGCGCCACCTCGCGGCGCTGCGCGAACGCCTGGCCAGCGATCGCTTGTGCGTCGCCTTCGTGGCCGAGTTCTCACGCGGCAAGTCGGAGCTGATCAACGCCATCTTTTTCGCCGACACCGGCCGCCGCGTGCTGCCGGCCACGCCTGGCCGCACCACGATGTGTCCGGTCGAGCTGGGTTACGACGCCGCCATGCCGCCGGTGCTGGCGCTGCTGCCGATCGACACCCGCCTGGAAGCACAATCGCTCGCCGATCTGCGCGCCAAGCCGGCGCTGTGGACACGTCTGCCGCTGGACCCGTCGTCGCCGGACCAGCTCTCGCAAGCGCTGACCGAAGTCATGCGCACCAAGGGTGTCAGCCAGGAGACTGCGCGGGCGCTCGGGTTCTGGCACGACGATGCGCCGCAGGACAACCCGCCGCTGCTGGCCGACGGCCTGGTCGAGGTGCCGGCATGGCGCCACGCATCGATCAACTACCCGCACCCGCTGTTGAAGCGCGGCCTGGTCGTGCTCGACACGCCGGGTCTCAATGCCATCGGCGCCGAGCCCGAGTTGACGCTGTCGCTGCTGCCGGCAGCGCACGCCGTGGTCTTCATCTGCGGCGCCGACACCGGCGTCACCAAGTCCGATCTGTCGGTGTGGCGCGATCACCTCGGCGGCCAGTCGATGGCCCGCTACGTGGTGCTCAACAAGATCGACGCCCTGGCCGACCCGCTGCTGCCCGCCGATGTAGTGCTCGCGCAGATCGAGCAACAGGTCAAGAGCACTGCGGCCACGCTCGGCGTCGAGCCGTCGCGGGTGTTTCCGCTGTCGGCCCGGCAGGCGCTGGCCGCGCGCATTGCCGGCGACGAAGCCGGGCTCTGGAACAGCCGACTGCCGGCGCTGGAAGATGCGCTGGCGACGCAACTGCTGCCGCGCCGCCGCGAGGTGGTCGCCAACCTGGTCACCGAAACCGTGCAGTTGATCGAGCAGCAGGCGCAGCGCAGTCTGGGCGACCAGCGACGCCAGATTGCCGAGCAGATGCTCGAGCTGCGCGGCCTGCGCGGCAAGAACAGCGGCAAGGTCGCGCAGATGATCAAGCGTGTCGATGCCGAGGCCCAGGAATTCGAGCGCTGCACCGAAAAGCTGTTGGCGCTGCGCGCCGTGCATTCGCGCGTCTTGCGCGATCAGCTGTTGTCGCTGGCAGCCGACGCGCTGCGCGACGAAGTGGCGCAAATGCAGGACGAAGCCGCTGCGACCCTGTTCAAGCTCGGCGCCAAGAAGGCCTTCCTGGCGCTGTGCATGCGCCTGCGCATGCGAATCACGCGAGCGCGGGCGCGCAGCCAGGAAATCCACGAGATGCTGCAGGGCAGCTTCAATCAGCTCAACAGCGAGTTCGGCTTTGCGCTCAGCCTGACGCGCCTGCCATCGCTCGAACGCACGGATCGCGAGATCGATCTGATCGAGAGCAGCTATGTGCAATACCTCGGCCTGTCCAATGCCTTGCGCCTGGCCGAGCCGCGGTTCATGGAACAGTTCCGGCGCATGCTGCTGTCGAAGTTGAACATGGTGTTCGAGAACGCCAGCGGCGAGATCGAGCTGTGGAACAAGTCGGCCTCGACGCAGGTCGACTCGCAGTTGCGCGACCGTCGCCGCGGCTTCAAGCGCCGCCGCGAGAGCCTGGAGCGGATTCAGACCGCGGCCGGCGACCTCGACGCGCGCATCGCCGATCTGGAGCAGCAGGAGCAACGCCTGCAGCAACTGTGGGCCAGCGTGCGCCAGCAGGCGGCGTTGCTGCGTGAAGCGGCACTGCACAGCGAGGCCGCGGCCAGCGGCCCACTGCCGGTGACTGCACGGCGCGCCGCCGGCTGAGCGCCAAAGATGCACAGGCGTGACACTACGGTGTGTCACGCAAGGCTTCACAGCAAGACCTCCCGTTCGCCGCGCGCATCATTGCGTGGCAGCGACGCCATGGCCGGCACGCCCTGCCTTGGCAAGACACGCGCGATCCCTACCGTGTCTGGCTGTCGGAAATCATGCTGCAGCAAACACAGGTGGCGACGGTGCTCGACTACTACACCCGCTTCCTTGAGCGCTTTGCCGACGTGGCTGCGCTGGCGGCCGCGCCGCTGGACGACGTGCTGGCGCTGTGGAGCGGCCTCGGCTACTACAGCCGCGCCCGCAACCTGCACCGCTGCGCACAGCAGGTGGTGCGGGATCATCAGGGCATCTTTCCGCGCAGCGCTGCAGCAATGATGGAGTTGCCCGGCATCGGCCGCTCGACCGCGGCGGCGATTGCGGCGTTTTGCCATGGCGAGCGTGTGGCCATCCTCGACGGCAACGTCAAGCGCGTGCTGACGCGTGTGCTCGGCTTCGATGCCGATCTGGCCACGGCCGCCAACGAGCGCGCGTTGTGGGCGCACGCGCAGGCGCTGTTGCCCGAGCGCGGCATCGAGGCCTACACGCAGGGCTTGATGGACCTCGGCGCGTCACTGTGCACCCGCCGTGCGCCGCAGTGCGACGACTGTCCTGTCAACACGGGCTGCGTGGCGCGGGCGCAGGGCCGGCCGGAGCGCTATCCGGTGAAGACAAGCAAGCTCCAGCGCGGCGCGCGTCGCAATGCCCTGTTGTGGCTGACCGACGCGCGAGGGCGCGTCTGGCTGACGCAGCGCGAGCCCAAGGGCGTGTGGGCAGGGCTGTGGACGCTGCCGTTGTTCGACTCGCTCGACGCCTTGCGTGAACGCAGCAGCGCCTGGCCCGGCCAGGGTCGGCCGCTGCCACCGATCGATCACGCGCTGACGCACTTCGATTGGCGGCTCGAGCCGTGGCGGCACACCCTTGGAGCACGCGTGTCAGCGACGCGACTGGCAGCAATCGGAATGTCGCTGTCGCCAGGGCGTTGGTTCATGTCCGACGAGGCGCTCAAACTCGGACTGCCGGCGCCGATCCGCAAGCTCCTGCAGGCCTACTGAACGACGCCTTTGCCCTTGAGGTAGTCGTGCACCAGACGCAGGCGCGCCTGCGGGTCGGGCAGGGTCATCAATTTTTGTTTGGCTGCCAGCGGGATCGGCAGGATCTCGCACCAGCGGTTGGCGACCCAGCCGGCTTCATCGAGCCGGTAGGGCTCGGCAAATGGCGAGTTGCCCTTGCCGACCAGCGACGCAATCACCTGCTGCAGTGCGCGCACCGTGCCGAACAGGTCGGGCTCGGGAGAAACGACGACGTCGGGCATCTGCAATTCGATCTCGCAGACCCACAGGCCGTTGTCCTGCTGCACCGGCTTGCCGAACAGGGCAAAACGCTCCACGCCGAGGCAGCGCAGGTGCAACAGGTTCGCGCCTTCGGCGTCGACGCTGTCGATGTGTGCCAGCACGCCGTGCGACTCGAAGCGCACGTTGCCGCGGCCGGACTCCTTGCCCGCGGCCAGGCAGACCACGCCGAAGGGCGTCTTCTCGCGCAGGCATTGACTGGCCAGGTCGAGATAGCGCGCCTCGAAGACCTTGAGCTGCAGCACGGTGCCGGGGAAGAGCACGCTCTTCAGCGGAAACAAGGGGATCGATTGACGAAGCGTCATCCGTGGCTGTCTTGTTCGCGGTGGCGTACCAGTGTCGCCGCGCGCTTCTTGAAGCGCAGCGCCAGCTGTTCGGCTAAGTACACCGATCGGTGCTGGCCGCCGGTGCAGCCCAGCGCCACCGTGACGTAGGCGCGATGGCCGTCGTTGAAGGCGTCGAGCCAGCGGCCGATGAAGGCCTCGATCTGCGACATCATTTCGCCGACCTCGGGCTGCGCGGCGAGGTAGGCCGCCACGGCCGCGTCACGCCCGTTTTGCGGCCGCAACTCGCGGATGTAGTGCGGGTTGGGCAGCACGCGCAGGTCAAAAACGAAGTCGGCGTCGAGTGGCACGCCATGCTTGAACGCAAAAGACTCGAAGACCAGCGTCAGCGTGGCGCCCCGGGCGCCGACGGCATCGCGCAGCCAGCGTGAGAGCTGCGCCGGACGCAATTGGCTGGTGTCGATCACGGTCGACAGGTCGCGCAAGCCGGCCAGCAGTTGGCGCTCGAGCTCGATCGCATCGACCAGTGCGCGTGGCCCGACGCCGTGCCCGGCGGCGTTGTCTGCCGACAAGGGATGCGGCCGCCGCGTTTCCGAGAAGCGGCGCAGCAACGCATCGGTGCCGGCATCGAGGAAGTAGGGCCGCACGGTCACGCCTTCGCTGCGCAGGCCTTCGATCAACGGCAGCAGATTGGGCAGCGAGCCGGCGCTGCGCACATCGACCGCCACGGCCACGCGCCGCGAGCCGCCTTCGCGCTTGCGCTCGACGGCAATGAAATCGCGCAGCAATTCGGGGGGCAGATTGTCGACACAAAAATAACCGGCGTCTTCGAGCGCATGCAACGCCACCGACTTGCCCGAGCCGGAAATGCCGGTGATGAGCACGAGGTCCAGTGCGCCCGCTGCACCCTGCGTCGCTGTTGCAGTCGATGTCTTCCTCTTCGCCGGCGGACTCACTTCGCGCCGCGCCTTTCCTTCGACTTTGATTTGCCAGCCTTGACGGCCGCCGCGGCCGAGCCGAGCAGCTCTTGCGCATGGGCCACGCTCGTGGCCAGACGTTCGCCGCCGAGCATGCGCGCCAATTCGGCAACGCGCGACTCGCCGCTGACCGGCTGCACGTCGCTGTACGTGTGGCCCGCTGTCGTCTGTTTGCTGACGACAAAGTGGTGGTCGCCGCAGGCTGCCACTTGCGCCAGGTGGGTGACGGACAAGACCTGGCGTTCGCGGCCGAGTTGCTTCATCAGGCGGCCCACGGTGTCGGCCACGGCACCGCCGATGCCGGCGTCGATCTCGTCGAAGATCAATGTCGATGCGCCCACGGCAGCATCGCGCGCCGTCGTCACCGAAATCGCCAGCGCCAGGCGCGACAGCTCGCCGCCGGAGGCTACCTTGGCCAAGGCCCGCGGCGTGCTGCCGGCGTGGCCGGCCACGCGCAGCTCGACGCTTTCCAGACCGAACGATTGCGCTTCGTCCTGCGCCATCAACACCACCTCGAAGCGGCCGCCGGCCATGCCCAGTTGCTGCATCGCCTGCGTCACGGCGTTGGCGAGCTGGGGTGCCGCCAGCTGGCGCGCCTGACTCACGCGCTGTGCCTCGACGCGCCACGCGCGCTCGGCATCCGCAGCGGCGCGTTCGAGCGCGGCACTGTCGCTGGCCGCGTCGAGCCGCACCAGTTCGTCGCGCCAGCTCGCCAGCAGGCCGGACAATTCCTCGGCCGGGCGGCGAAAGCGCCGCGCCAGGCCGATCCACGCCGACAAGCGTGCATCGAGTTCGGCCAGGCGCTGCGGGTCGATATCGGTGTGCTGCAAATAGCCCGACAGCGAATGCGCAGCGTCGCTCAACTGCGCGTGCGCGCTTTGCAGCACCTCGGCGATCGGGCCCAGTCGGGCGTCGATGCGCGCCGCGTCGGTCAACGCATCGGCGGCGTTCAGGGTCAGTGCCGCAGCATTGGTGTCGGCCGCGCTGGCCATGTCGAGTGCACCTTGTGCGGCTTCGATCAGCGACTGCGCGTGCGCCAGGCGGTTGTGCTCGGCATTGAGTTCGGGCCATTCGCCGGCGCCGGGCGCGAGCCGGTCGACTTCGGCGATCTGCCACGCCAGACGCTCGCGCTCACGTTCGATGTCGGCGCTTCGCGAGCGCGCGCGCTCGAGCGCGGCCGCAGCGCTTTTCCATTGCGCCCACAGCGCCGACAGCGGCGCCGGATTCACGCCGGCCTCGCTGTCGAGCAGTGCGCGCACGGCTGCTGGCCGGGTCAGGCTTTGCCATGCATGCTGGCCATGGATATCGACCAGGGCGTCTGCGGCTTCGCGCAATTGCGTCACCGTCGCCGGGCTGCCGTTGACCCAGGCGCGGCTCTTGCCTTGGGCGTCGATCGTGCGGCGCAGCAGCAGCGTCTCGCCGCCATCGAAGCCGGCCTCGTCGAGCCAGCCGGCGAGCGCAGCGGGTGAATCGAACTCCGCCGCGATCTCGGTGCGCGCCGCGCCTTCGCGGACCACGAGGGCGTCGCCGCGGCTGCCGAGCGCCAGCTGCAGGGCATCGACGAGGATCGACTTGCCGGCGCCAGTTTCACCCGTCAGTACCGAAAAGCCAGCGCCGAATTCGACTTCGAGCCCGGTGACGATCACGAAGTCGCGCAAAGACAAGCGCCGCAGCACTAGACCACTCCCTCGTACCAGCGCAACTTGCGGCGCAGCGTCGCGTAATAGCTCCAGCCCTTGGGATGCAGGAAGCGCACCCGGTGTGCCGAGCGCTTCATGCGCACCTGGTCGCCGTGCAGCAGGCTGGCCAGGCTTTGCATGTCGAAGTTGGCCGAGACATCGCGGCCCGAGACCACGGTGATGCGCACTTCGCCATCGTCGGGCAGCACGATCGGCCGGTTCGACAGCGTGTGCGATGCATTGGGCACCAGCAGCCAGCCGCCGATGCCCGGATGCAGGATCGGCCCGCCGGCCGACAGCGCGTAAGCGGTGGAGCCGGTGGGCGAGGCCACGATCAAGCCATCGGCGCGCATGTTGGCGACGAACTCGTCGCCCACGTCGACCCGCAGCTCGACCATGCCGGCCGTGGCGCCGCGGCTGACGACGACGTCGTTGAGCGCGACGCTGTTGAAGATGCATTGGCCGTCGCGCCAGACGCTGGCGTCGAGCATGGCGCGCTGTTCTTCTTCGTATTCGCCGCGCACGATCGGCGCCAACGCCTCGCGGAAGCGATCGACCGGGATGTCGGTGATGAAGCCCAACCGCCCCTGGTTGATGCCGACGAGCGGCATGTCATGGTGCGCCAGCTCGCGTGCGATGCCCAGCATCGTGCCGTCACCGCCCACGACCACCGTGACGTCGCAGCGCTGGCCGAGTTGCCCCGTCTCCAGCGCGTCATAGGCCGCGATGCCGGTGGCCTGCGCCGTGGCCTGTTCGAGGCATACCTCGAGGCCCTGCTGCGCCAGAAATCGGGCCACGTCCTCGATCAGTTCTCGCGTGCCCTGCGCCTGGGGTTTGCCCACGATCGCGGCGTGACGAAAGCGCTGAGGGGCCGGCATGACCCGGATGATAGAGGGTAGGCTCGGGGCGCAAAATCGGAACGTCATGGATGAGCGCGCCAAGTCCCTGCTGAAAACCCTCGTCGAGATCTACATCGCCGAAGGGACGCCGGTGGGTTCGCGCACCCTGTCGCGGGCTTCGGGGCTGGAGTTGTCGCCGGCGACGATCCGCAACGTCATGGCCGACCTGGAGGAGCTCGGCCTGATTGCCAGCCCGCACACCAGCGCCGGGCGCATTCCCACCGCCCGCGGCTACCGCGTCTTCGTCGACACGATGCTGACCGCGCGGCCGCCGGAATCGATGCAGCAGCAGCTGCCGACCACGGCGCGCGAGCAACTGCAGCAGGGCCAGCCGACACGGGTCATCACCAGCGCGGCGCAGATGCTGTCCAACCTGTCCAACTTCGTCGGCGTGGTCACGGCGCCCAAGAAGGCCAGCGTCTTCCACCACATCGAGTTCCTGCGCCTGGGCGAGCGGCGGGTGCTGCTGATCATGGTCGCACCCGACGGCGATGTGCAGAACCGCGTCATCATGACGGTGCGCGACTACACGCAGACCGAACTGGTGGAGGCGGCCAACTTCCTCAACGCCCACTACGCCGGCCTGACCATCGACGCCGTGCGTGCGCGCCTGCAGCAGGAGGTGGAAACGCTGCGCAGCGAGATCGCCACGCTGATGCAGGCGGCGGTGCAGGCCGGCAGCGAAGCCATGGCCAGCGAGGAGCAGGTGGTGGTCAGCGGCGAGCGCAATCTGCTCTCGGTGCAGGACTTTGGTCACAACATGGGCTCGCTGCGCAAGCTGTTCGACCTGTTCGAGCAAAAGACAGAGCTGATGCGCCTGCTCGAAGTCAGCAGCCGCGCCGAGGGGGTTCGCATCTACATCGGCGGCGAGTCGGGCGTGGTCCCGTACGATGAGCTGTCGATCGTCAGCGCGCCGTACGAGGTGGATGGCCGCATCGTCGGCACGCTGGGCGTGATCGGGCCGACGCGCATGGCCTACGACCGCATGATCCAGATCGTCGACATCACCTCCAAGCTGGTCAGCAATGCGCTTTCCGCGCCGAGGTAGGCGGGCCAGCGCCGGGCCGTCCCAAGCGGCCCGCGCTCCCCTCGGGGGACGCGAGCGCAGTGAGCTTGGGGCCGTAAGTCAGGCCGGCAAGAAGCCCTCGATCGACAAATAGCGCTCGCCCGTGTCGTAGTTGAAGCCCAGCACGCGCGCTTTCGCGTCGAGCTCGGGCAGCTTCTTCGCGATCGCCGCCAAGGTGGCGCCGCTCGAGATGCCGACCAGCATGCCTTCCTCGCTCGCGCAGCGGCGCGCCATCTCGCGCGCTTCTTCGGCCTCGACCTGGATCACGCCGTCGAGCAGCGCGGTGTGCAGGTTCTTCGGCACGAAACCGGCGCCGATGCCCTGAATGGGGTGCGGCGAGGGCTGGCCGCCGCTGATCACCGGGCTGGCCGACGGTTCGACCGCGAACACCTTCAGCTTCGGCCAGCGCTTTTTCAGCACCATCGCGCAGCCGGTGATGTGGCCACCGGTGCCGACGCCGGTGATCAGTGCGTCGATGCCCTCAGGGAAATCGCGCGCGATCTCCTCGGCGGTGGTGCGCACGTGGACCTCGATGTTGGCCTCGTTCTCGAACTGCTGCGGCATCCACCCGCCCGGCGTCGACTCGACGAGTTCCTGCGCGCGCGCGATCGAGCCCTTCATGCCTTTTTCGCGCGGCGTCAGCTCGAAGGTGGCGCCGTAGGCCAGCATCAGCCGGCGGCGCTCGATGCTCATGCTGTCGGGCATGACGAGCACCAGCTTGTAGCCTTTGACGGCAGCCACCATCGCCAGCCCGATGCCGGTGTTGCCCGAGGTCGGTTCGATGATCGTGCCGCCGGGCTTGAGTTGCCCGGCGCGCTCGGCCGCTTCGATCATCGACAGCGCAATGCGGTCCTTGATCGAGCCGCCCGGGTTGCTGCGCTCGGACTTGATCCAGACCTCGTGCGATCCAAAGAGACGATTGATGCGGATGTGCGGCGTGTCGCCGATGGTGGCGAGAATGGTGTCGGCTTTCATGGCGATCCTTTTCGTGCAGGAGCAGGGAACGTGAGCACCGATCGTAGCCAGAGCCGGCTCGCGCCGCAGGCCAATCCTAGAATCCCCGAGCAAGGGCCGTTAGCTCAGTCGGTTAGAGCAGAGGACTCATAATCCTTTGGTCGTTGGTTCGATCCCAACACGGCCTACCAAAACACTTCTACTCACCTGAGCCTGCGGTGCACCGAATCGCCGCCGTCAGCGGCAGCTGTTCGCCCGTCACCGCCAGGCAGATCCAGTGGGCGCGCGCCAACGGCTTCTCGACCGAACGCCTGCATTTGCCGAGTGCGCTCGCCACGCATTCGCGCGAGCGTGAAATCGAGCGCATCGTCGGCCTTGCTGCCGCCGCATTGAACGCGGGCCGCAGCGCCCTGGTCTTCAGCGCCGAAGGCCCGGAAGATGCCAGCGTCGTCGGCTTCGATGCGATCGCGCGAGAAGCGGGCCTGGGCAGATCGGACGCGGCGCGCGCCGTCGGTGCCGTGCTGGCCAAGGTGATGCGGCAGCTTGTCGACAGGGTCGACCTGCAACGGGTGGTGGTCGCGGGCGGCGACAGCTCCGGGGAGGTCGCCAGCGCGCTGGATATCGAGGCGCTGACTGTGACCGCCGGCCTGACCTCGGGCGCTCCGCTGTGCCGCGCGTGGTCGCGCAACCCACGGCGAGACGGCCTGGGGATCGTCTTGAAGGGAGGGCAGATGGGTGAGGCATCGTTCTTCGAAATGGTCAGGGACGGGAACGGCTCCGCGATCACGCCAGGCTGATTCCCCCTGGTGCGCAGGGACGCCAGGGCCTCCAGCACGTGACTGCTCGCGAAGTTCAGCTTGCTCGGCTCACACGCGCTATCGATCTACGCGGACCCACGGCCTGCTCAGCAAGCTCCACGCCGGCTGCGCTTGTGCTGGTACATCGCCGCATCGGCACGCGCAACGAGCCCATCGAGCGCAAGGTCGTCTGTCCAGACGAATTCGTGCGTTCCGATGCTCAGGCGCAACGGCTGGGGCAGCGTGGCCTCGCGGTTGAACGTTTCCACGTGCGAGGCGACACGCTCGGACAGCGTGGCGGCGGCATCGCCCGGCGAGGGCAGCGCCAGCACCGCGAACTCGTCGCC
Source organism: uncultured beta proteobacterium (assembly GCA_963706685.1). GTDB lineage: Bacteria > Pseudomonadota > Gammaproteobacteria > Burkholderiales > Burkholderiaceae_C > CADEEN01. The sequence continues at coordinate 214,065 of CAVPMY010000003.1, read as the reverse complement.
GCCCAGGCGCGCCACGAGGTCGCCGTTGCGAAACGCGTGTGCCAGGGTGTGCGCCGCCGCCGTGATGAGGGCGTCGCCCACATCGTGCCCGAAGCTGTCGTTGGTCTGCTTGAGGCCGTCGACGTCGACGAACATCAGCAGGCCGCGCGCCCGCGTGCGCAGCGCGATGCGCTTCTGCTGCTCGGCCAAGAGGAAGAAGCCGCGGCGGTTGTAGAGGCCCGTGAGTTCGTCGGTGATGGCAAGCTGGCGCGCCTGTTCCTGCGCGAGCTGCAACTGCTGGTTGACCTCGCGCAGCGCCTGCTCGAGCCGCTTCTGCTCGGTGATGTCGCGGCCCTCGGCCACCAGCAGCACCACCCGGCCATCGGCATCGGCGATCGGCATCAGCGAGAAGTCGAACGTGTGCGCGGCCCCGTCGACGCGACGGCAGCGTCACGTCGTAGCGAACGAAATCGCCGCTGCGTGCGACGGCCACGGCAGCCTTGAGCTGATCGAGCACGGCATCGTCCGCGTTGACCCACCAGGGGGTTGCCCACACCGGCTGTCCCACGACATGTTCGCGCGGGGTGCGCACCCAGTCCAGCGCCGAGCGGTTCACCTCGAGCATGATGCCCTGCGTGTCCAGCAGGCCGATGAACTGGAACGTGGTCTCGAATATCAGCCGGTAGTGATCGCCGGTGCGAAGCACCTCGGCCAGATCCCGCTCGGAGCTCATCGACACAGGGTCAAGCGACGATGGCCTGGTCATATTCCTGGCTGTGCTGGTTCTACGGGAACGCAGGGCGCCTGAGTAGTTGCTCTGGCACGGATGGTAGATCAACGATCTTGGAAGCGCCGGCGTCACAGTGCTGACAGGTATCGCGCGGAAACCATGGCTACCGGGTCGCTGACGCGCCAGAGTTGCTGCATCGCGTTCATTCTTGGCGCTCATGAGCCCCGTGTCTCGGCCGGTCCCACTCAGGGTCAGGGGCTCGAAGGGCCAGTAACAACAAGAAACCGCATCGCGGTGGCCGGATTTCGCCGCCCAACTCGTCTTCAACAGTTGGAGGGAATGCAGATGACGCTGCCAGTGGCAGTGAATTGACGAGGAGCGGTGCAATGAACTTGCTTGAGCTTGAAGCCGTGGACATTGCGGTGCCGCAGCCATTCGGCCCCATCGTCATGACCCGCGGCATCGGCCAGGGCCCGACGACGCTGGCGGCCTTTGACGCCGCCTTGCTCGACGCCGGCGTCGCCAACTACAACCTGATCTGCCTGTCGTCGGTGATCCCGCCCGGCAGCGTCATCGAACGCCGGCGCTGGCACACGCCGCCGCAGGCGTGGGGACAGCGTCTGTATTGCGTGATGTCGCAAACGCGTGAAGACCGGCCCAACCACGCCGTGCATGCGGGCATCGGCTGGGTGCGCGACGACGAGCTTGGCCATGGCCTGTTCGTCGAACTGCACGACGACAATCGCCAGCGGCTCGAGCGCGATCTGCACGCAACGCTCGAGGCGATGCAGCGCAACCGCGGCATGGCGCTTGGCAACGTGCAGACCGAGATCGCCAGCGCGCACTGCGGAGGCGACCCGGTGTGCGCGCTGGTGATCGCGGTCTACGCCGCACAAGCCTGGTGAGCAGCATGCCCGACGGCATACGCAGCTGGCGCGAACGAGGCCTCCAGACCTTGTGGTTCGAAGGCCTCGGCCTGGCCATCGTGGCGCCGCTCTACGGCTGGGCCGCCAGCGCAGGGGTTGGCGAGTCGTTCAGCCTCGTCGCCGCGTTGTCACTGGTGGTGATGGCCTGGTCGGCGCTGTTCAACACGGTCTTCGACGTCGTCGAGTTTCGGCTGACCGGACGCGTGGCCAGCGCCCGTCCGCGATTGCTGCGCGTCGTGCACGCGATCGGCTTCGAAACCACTGCCATGGGCGTCAGCGTCCCGGTCATCTATGCGATGAGCGACTACGACTGGATGCAGGCCCTGCAGGCCGATGTTGCGCTGACCCTGGCCTATGTGTTCTACGGCTACGTCTTTCACAGGCTCTACGACCGATGGCGCCCGGTGTCTGTCCGACCGATGCCAGGCGCTCCGGACCAAGGTCTGAATCGTCGAGTTCACTCGCCGACCAGCGACGTCGTGTTGTTGACGCTGCTGGCCGGCACCGCGTCGGCCCAGCGCACGCACACCTCCGATGCCGACCTGGCTTTCGAAGACGCGATGGTGCCGTGCGCATGCAACCACGGGGCCGCGGCCTGCACCACCTTTCAGGCACTGGCCGTTCAGGGCCGTGCCGACGACGCGCATTAGCCGTGGCCGTGGACCGCCCAAGCCCCATTTTCAGGGCGCTCTTCTGCAAAGGGCATGGCCCTGTTGGCGCCGGCGCCCTTCCCGGGATCGGAGAACCGCCTCAGCGTTTTATGGACGTCGTCGATGAATGCCGCGAGGCGTATCGCGACTGCCGGCCTTCCCCTCGGCCGAACCATTCGGGCTTCGGCATCCGATTGCCGCGGGGTGAGGGCAGCGGCAGGCGGTCCGGTTCGAAGCCGGCGAACAACCCGACCAAAAAGTCGATGAAGGCGCGTACACGGCGCGACCGCCGCTGCGCGGGGCGGTACAGCGCGAAGTGCGAAGGCGCTTCCAACGCCTCCCAATCGGCCAACACCGGCACCAGAGCTCCCGACTGCAGATGCGAAATCAACACGATGTCGCCGACGCGCGCAACGCCACAACCGGCCAACGCGGCCTCGACGATCCAGGTGACTTGCTCGCTCAGGATGCGCGGCGGCACATCGATCGCGCGCTCATCGCCGATCTTGGCGAACGTCCACCGGTCGAGCAGCATGCCGCCGCTGCTGCGCATCACGAGACAATCATGATGCTGGAGGTCTTCGGGAACGCTCGGCCGGCCGCGGCGCTGCCAGTAACCTGGCGAGGCGCAGACGACGTTGCGCGTTTGCGCGAGCCAACGCACGACGAACTCCCCCTCTGGCGGCCAGCCCGTCATGACGGCGACATCGACGCCTTGCGCATCGAAGTCCTTCACCTGCTCGACCGGTTTGAGCACCAGCTCAAGATCGGGATGGCTGTCGATGAAGCGCGAAAGGTGCGGGATCACGCATGTGCTGGCGATCGTCCCGCGCATGCCGACCGTCAGCGTCCCGCGCAGCCCCGTGCTGCCGCCGCCCAGTCGACTTTCGACCGCCCGCAACTCGTCGAGCATGGCCTGTGCATGGGCATAGTAGCGTTCGCCATCCGGGGTCAGCGTCAGGCCGCGGTTGCTGCGTCGCAGGAGCAGGGTGCCGAGCGAGCGCTCGAGTGAACCGACGAGTTGCGTGACCGCCGACGTCGTGACGTCGAAGTGCGCTGCGGCTCCCGCGAGCGTACCGGACTGAACCGCCCGGGAGAAGTACTCAAGCGCGCGCAGCTTGTCCATCGTCATCCCGCCGTCGAGCTGTGGTTAAGCCGAACTTAACATGCCATGGCCGCATGCCGGCTTGTGGATCGCCATGCCGACGCCCACACTGAGCGCACCTTGGACGCAGGAGCGCAACATGGCAATGCATCACGTCACATCGCACCCGATGGCTTGCGTCAAGTCACCAACCCGGCGGCAGTTCGTTGTCGGCACGGGGGGTGCGCTCGCCAGCCTGGTGGCGGGCTCGGTCAACGCCGCCGACTACCCGGAACACCCGATCAAGGTGATTGTGCCGACGACAGCCGGCAGCGTGCCCGACATGGTCGCGCGACTGGTGGGCCAGCGGCTGGCCGGTGCGCTTGACCAATCCGTCGTCGTCGACAACCGGCCGGGCGGCGGCGGCATCATCGGCCTGCAGGCAGTTGCGCGCGCAGCAGCGGACGGCTACACGCTGGGTCTGCAGACGCTGTCTTACGTCATCACGCCGAGTCTCGTCGCGAGCATGCCCTATGACATCGAGCGCGACCTGCGCACGGTGACATTGCTCAACTGGAACTACGCGGTCTTGTCCCTGCGCGAGTCGTCGCCGATCCGCACGCTGCCGGAGTTTGTCGAGCAGGCCAAGGCCCGCCCGGGCGAATTGAAGTATTCGTCTCCCGGCAACGCGACGCCGGCGCATCTGGTCATGGCGCTTCTCGCGCACCAGACGGGCACGTCGTTGCTGCACGTGCCCTACAAGGGCGGCCCGGCAGCACAGTCCGCCCTGCTCGCGGGCGACGTCGACGCATTCGCCGGCTCGGTCGGATTCGCGGCCAACTACGCGAAGGCTGGCAAGATCCGACTGCTCGCGGTTTCGTCGCCGCAGCGCGTGCAGGCGCTTCCCGAAGTGCCGACCTTCACTGAGCTGGGCCTGCCGGGCATCGTGCTCACCGACTGGCAGGGCATCGTCGCGCCGGCGGCGACGCCGCAGAAGGTCGTCGATCGCCTGCATGCGGCACTGCTCGTCGCCCTTGCAGCGCCGGATGTCAAGGAGCATCTCGCCAAGATCGGCCTGGAACCCGCCGGGCTCGGGCCCAGCGAGTTCGCCGAACATCAGCACGCCGACATGCGCAAGTGGCATGCACTGGTTCGCCAAGCCGGCATTCGGGCCGAGTGATGCGCCATGAACGATGCCGACGTCTTTCTCGAAGAATTGCTCGAGATGATTTCCGGCGCGCAGATGTCGCAGGCGATCGCCACCGCAGCGGACCTCGGCATTGTCGATCTGCTGGCGGACGGACCACGGCCGGTCGCGGCGCTGGCAGCCGCGACGCGCACCCATCCGAGTGCGCTGCAACGCCTGCTGCGCGCTCTGGCCAGCTGTGGGCTGCTGAGCCTGGACGACGGCAGCCACGACGTGCGCCTGCTGCCCAAGGGCAGCCTGCTGCGAAGCGACCATCCAGCTGCGCTTCACGCCTACTGCCGCTGGTGGGGTGCTCACCGGTGGGCGGCCTGGAGCTCGCTGCCCGACGGCGTTGCCACCAACGCGCGGACGAACGGCGGCGCCAGCGGACGCTCCGGGATGAAGGACTTGCATGGCGACCCCGCCGCCGCCACTGCATTCCACGGCGCCATGACCGCACTGACTCGCGCAGTCGCCCGCGGCGTCCTGCCGGCTTTCAACTTTTCGAGCGTGAATCTCGTCGCTGACATCGGTGGCGGCTCGGGCGAGTTGATGGCAGCGCTGCTGCGGGAACATCCGCACTTGCGCGGCATGCTCCTCGACCTGCCGCACGCCATGGCCAGCGCTCGTCAATATCTGAGTGCCGCTGATGTTCTCGATCGCTGCGACCTCGTTGCGGGCAGCTTCTTCGACGGCGTGCCGGCAGGCGCCGACATCTACCTGATGAAGACGGTGCTGCACGACTGGACCGACGAGGAATGCGCCCCGATCCTCGCCTGCTGCCACGAGGCCATCGCTGCGACTCGCGGCGCGCGGCTGCTGGTGGTGGAGCGCGTGCTGCCCGATCGGATCGAGTCGAGCCGCGCCCATCGAGACGCGGCGCTCGCCGATCTCAACATGCTGGTCATGCTCGGAGGACGCGAACGGACGACGGCCGAGTTCCAGGCGCTGCTCGGCGCTTCGGGGTTTGCGATGGTGGCGATCCGCGATGCGGCGATGGGCTACAGCGTGATCGAAGCGATCCCGACGAATGGATCAGGTGCGCCGCCGCCTGCGACATCCTGCGGGCGCCGCATGAGGGGCAGAACCTCTGGCGCATGCAGCTGAAGGCCAGCAGCTTGTCGTGGCCGCACTCGGCGCCGCGCAGCTTCAGGAAGCCGTGCGCCAGGATGCCTCACTCGAGGAAAGCGTCGCACGCGTCCTTGGCGAATCGGTGCAGTTCGGCGCCGGTGCTGGCTTCGGTGTGGGCGATGAAGCTGACTGCGTGCTGCTGCACCACGCGGTACAGCGTGGTCTGTTCGGGGCGGTTGCGCTCGTAGAAGCAATGTGGCCAGCGGCGCAAGTGGTTGATCCATAACAACCATGCCGGGCGGCATCGGTCTCGTGGTCGTCTGATCGTCGGTTCGAACCCAACACGGCCTTCCAAAGTCCGTCAGCCGAGACCGAGCAGGCGCATCGCGTTGTCCTTGAGGATCAGCGGCTTGACCTTGTCCTTGAAGCCGGCCTCCTCGAAATCCTTCAGCCAGCGCTCGGGTGTGATCAGCGGATAGTCGCTGCCGAACAGCATGCGGTCCTTCAGCAGCGTGTTGGCGTACTGCACGAGTTGCGGCGGAAAGTACTTCGGGCTCCAGCCCGACAGGTCGATCCAGACATTGGGCTTGTGCAGCGCCAGCGACAGTGCCTCGTCCTGCCAGGGCCAGCTCGGGTGCGCGACGACGATCTGGATGTCGGGGAAGTCGATCGCCACGTCTTCGAGCAGCATCGGGTTGCTGTTCTGCAGGCGCAGGCCGCCGCCGCCGCGCATGCCGCTGCCGATGCCCGAGTGACCGCTGTGGAAGATGGCGGGCAGCTTGTGCTCGGCGATCACTTCGTAGAGCGGCCAGGCCATCTTGTCGCAGGGCAGGAAGCCCTGCACCGTGGGGTGGAACTTGAAGCCCTTGATGCCGTGCTCGGCGATCAGGCGCCTGGCCTCGCGCGCGCCCATCCTGCCCTTGTGCGGGTCGATGCTGGCAAAGCAGATCATCATGTCGGCGTTCTTCTGCGCGGCCTCGGCGATCTCTTCGTTGGGGATGCGGCGGCGGCCGAGCTGGGCCTCGCTGTCGACCGTGAACATGACCAGCCCGATCTTGCGCTCGCGGTAGTAGGCCACCGTCTCGTCGATGGTCGGCCGGCGGTCGCTGCCGAAGTACTTGTCGGCCGCGCGGTCGTACTCCTCACCGTAGTTGTCGAACGGGTTGCGACACGACACCTCGGCGTGGGTGTGGGTGTCGATGGCGATCAGGTCGTCGGTCTTCATGGCGGGTTTTTTCGCTTCGCGAGAGGTTGTTTTAAGTTTGATTAATGAACTACATTACGCAGATCGGTACCGGATGCTTGCAGATTCTCTCAGCAGTGATCAGGCCAAACCCCCGGGTTTGCCCCTAGACATATGATTCAATAAATGAACTAATATAGCGACAACAGCCCGAGGCCTGCACGTGACCACCCCCTTCGCCCCCGCCACCGGCCTGCTGGCCTCGCTGGACCTCTTGCAGGTCTCGAGCAACGGCCCCGTTCTGCACGTCCGCCTGAACCGCCCGGCCAAGCGCAATGCGCTGAGCGACCCGCTGATCCAGCAGTTGCACACCGTCTTCGTCAACCTGCCGCAGGGCACGCTGGCCGCGGTGATCAGCGGCGAGGGCGCGCATTTCTGTGCCGGCCTCGACCTGTCCGAATTGGTGGCGCGTGACATCCACAGCGGCGTGCTGCACTCGCGCATGTGGCACGCGGCATTCGATGCCATCCAGTTCGGCCGCGTACCGGTGGTCGCGGCGCTGCATGGCGCCGTGGTCGGCGGCGGACTCGAGCTCGCCGCGTCATGCCACATCCGCGTGGCCGACAGCACCGCCTACTACGGCCTGCCCGAAGGCCAGCGCGGCATCTTCGTCGGCGGCGGCGGCTCGGCGCGCATTCCGCGCCTGATCGGCGTGGCCCGCATGACCGACCTGATGATGACCGGCCGCGTCTTCGATGCCGGGGAGGGGCAGGCGGTCGGTCTGTCGCAGTACATGGTCGAAGCGGGCCAGGCGCTGCCCAGGGCACTGGCGCTGGCCGAGCGCATCGCGCAGAACTCGGCGATGTCCAACTTTGCCGTGATGCACGCCTTGCCGCGCATTGCCGACCAGTCGCAAAGCGAGGGCCTGTTCACCGAGTCGCTGATGGCCGCGGTGGCCGAGAGCACGCCCGAGGCGCAGGACCGGTTGCGCGCCTTCCTGGAAGGGCGCGCCGGCAAGGTGGTGAAGGCCTCATGAGCGCCCGTGGCGTAGCGAGCTTCCGGCCCTGCACGGTGGGTGGCTGCACGGAAGCCACGTTGACGCGCCGCGCCGACGGCGCGCTGCTGATCGCGCCTGTGGAGCCGCTGCGCTCGTATCCCGAGCGCCTGACCGACATGCTGGAGCATTGGGCCGAGCGCGCCGGCGACCGCGTCTTCGTCGCCAAGCGGCGCGACGGCGGCGACTGGGAAACCCTCACCTACGCGCAAATGCTCTCACGCGCACAGCGCATCGGCCAGGCGATTGCGGCGCGTGGCCTGAGTGCCGAGCGGCCGATCGCCATCCTTTCCGACAACGACCTCGAGCACCTGTCGCTGGCGTTCGGCGCGATGTGGGCCGGTGTGCCGTTTGCGCCGGTCTCGGCGGCGTATTCGCTGTTGTCGCAGGACTACGGCAAGCTGCGCCACATTCTCGGCAAGCTGACGCCGGGCCTGGTGTTCGCCAGCGGGCCGGCGTACGCCAAGGCGATTGCCGCCACGGTGGCGCCCGAGGTCGAAGTGGTGATGACGCATGGCGGGCATCGAAGGCCGCGCGGTGACGGCCTTTGCCGACCTGCTGGCCGCGCCGGCCGGCGCCGTGGGCGCCGCCGCGCACGAGCGCGTCAGCGGCGACACGATCGTCAAGTTCCTCTTCACCTCGGGCTCGACCAAGCTGCCCAAGGGCGTCATCACGACGCACCGCATGCTGAGCGCCAACCAGCAGATGCTGCGCCAGTCGAGTGTCTTCCTGACCGAGCAGCCGCCGGTGCTGGTCGACTGGCTGCCCTGGAACCACACCTTCGGCGGCAGCCACAACGTCGGCATCGCGCTCTGCAACGGCGGCACGCTCTACATCGACGAAGGCAAGCCGACGCCGGCCGGCATCAAGGAGACGCTGCGCAACCTGCGCGAGATCCCGAGCACGGTGCACTACAACGTGCCCAAGGGCTTCGAGGAGATCGCGCTGGCCATGGACAGCGACGAGCAACTGCGCAAGACCTTCTTCAAGGACTTGAAGGCGATGTTCTTCGCCGGCGCCGGCCTGTCGCAGGCGGTGTGGGACCATCTCGACCGCCACGCCGAGGCCGCCATCGGCCAGCGCATCCGCATGCTCACCGGCCTGGGCATGACCGAGACTTCGCCGACCTGCACCAACGCCATGCACGACGGCGTCGGCGCCGGCCACATCGGCCTGCCCAATCCGGGCTGCGAGGTCAAGCTGGTGCCGATCGACGGCAAGATGGAAATCCGCTTCCGCGGCCCGCACGTCATGCCCGGCTACTGGCGCGAACCCGAGCTGACGCGCGAGGCCTTCGACGACGAGGGCTTCTACCGCACCGGCGACGCCGCCCGCTTCGTCGACGACAACGACCTGTCCAGGGGGCTGCTGTTCGACGGCCGCATCGCCGAGGACTTCAAGCTCTCGACCGGTACCTTCGTCAGCGTCGGCCCGCTGCGTGCGAAGGTGATCTCGTTGGGCGCGCCGTGCGTGCAGGACGTGGTCGTCACCGGCCTGAACCGCGACGAAATCGGGCTGCTGATCTTCCCGCGCGTCGACAGCTGCCGCGCGCTGGCGCAGCTCGCCGCCGACGCGCCGTTGGCCGACGTGCTGCACAGCGCGCCGCTGCGCGCCTTCTTCCAGGATCTGGCCGACCGGCTCTGGCGTGCCGGCAGCGGCAGCGCCAACCGGCCGGAGCGATTGCACGTGATGGCCGAGCCGCCGTCGATCGACAAGGGCGAGGTCACCGACAAGGGCTCGATCAACCAGCGCGCCGTGCTCACGCACCGCGCCGCGCTGGTCGAGGCGCTGTACGAGGGCCGTGCGTCCGACCCGTTCCTGTTCCTGCCGAGCCGGTCGACAGCATGAACCTCAGCGGACAGGGTGCGCTCGCCATCGAGCAGCGGCACGGCCCATCGTGAGTCCATGAAAACGCGCGCGCCGACTCCTGGAGATGCCGAAGACGGCGACAGGCGCGCCTTGGCGCTGTCCTTCGGGCCGTTGGCGGGCATTGTCGGTTTCCACATCGCGCGTGCCGCGGTCACGACCTACGAAGCCTACGAGCATTGCATCGGCACGCCCTTCGAACTGAAGAAGGTCGAGTTCTCGCTGCTGATGCTGGTCTGGGCCAATGGCGCCCTCCCGCCCAAGCGGCTTGCGCGGGCGCTGGCCGTCACGTCGCCCAATCTCACGCTGCTGCTGGATCGCCTGCAACACCGCGGCCTGCTCAGGCGCGAACAACACCCGGAGGACGGCCGCTCGCAGAACGTGGTGCTCACCGACAAAGGCAAGCGGCTGGCGCTCGACGCTGCCGCCGCGGCAGAAGCAATGGAGCGGCAATTGCAGCAGTGCTTGACCCACGCCGAACATGCGATGCTGATCGAGTTGCTCGGCAAGCTCGCTGCCCGGCAGCTGCCGTGAACCAGGGTGCCGCCTCCGGCCGCACGACAATCAACGTCATGCAAGTCAATGCCGATTTCACCCAGCGTGTCGTCGTCCATGGCGCGCAACTCGAGTGGCAGGCCTCGCCGATGGCGGGTGTGCATCGGCGCATGCTCGACCGCATCGGCGGCGAAGTGGCGCGCGCCACCAGCATCGTGCGCTATGAGTCCGGCAGCAAGTTCTCGCCGCATGTGCACAGCGGCGGCGAGGAGTTCGTCGTCCTCGAGGGCGTGTTTCAGGACGAGCATGGCGACTATCCGGCCGGCGCCTACATCCGCAATCCGCCTGAGTCCCGGCACTCACCGGGCTCGGCGCCGGGCTGCGTGATCCTGGTCAAGCTGTGGCAGTTCGACCTCGCCGACCGCACGCACGTGCGCACCCACATCGACAAGATCGGCAGCTTGGCCGACGCGAAGCGGCCGGGTGTCATGGTCACACCACTGTATGAAGACGATCGGGAGCATGTGCGGGTGGAGACGTGGCGCGCCGGCGCCGCGGTCACGCTGGAGGCTGACGGCGGTGCTGAAGTGTTCGTGCTCGACGGCGGCTTCGAGGACCAGGGCGACGCCCTGGTCCGGTGGTCATGGCTGCGCGTGCCGGTCGGCGGCGTGGTCCATGCGGTGAGCGGCGCGGCGGGTGCCAGGGTCTGGGTCAAGAGCGGCCACTTGCGCGACGTGCACCCACCAGCGTCGGCTTGAGCGCCGCGGCCGGAATCGTTGCCGACAATTTGCGGCGCGCCGCTTGCGGTGCAGCAGTCAAGGTGCGAGCATGCGCACCTGTTCAAACGGAGCTTGCCATGGCCGCACCCGCCTTCGATGCCGACGCGCTGATTTCGATGTTCGAGAACGCCAGCACCAGTTCGACCGCCAGCGTGCAGAAAGCCGTCACCGAGGCCACGCTGGCCGCGCTGCGCGGTCGCGAGTTGACGCTGACGAACATACGCTCCTCGCTCGACGCGGTGACCAAGGCTGTGACGCAGGGCGCGGCCAAGAGCGGCCTGCCGGTCGGCGCGATCGACGGCCTGCTCGACAAGGCGGTGGCCGGCATGGACAACGCGTTGGTCAAGGCGGTGCAGGCCAATCAGGCGGCGCTGCAGCAGTTTGTCGATCGCGGCGTCGACCTGCGTGAAAAACACCTGAAGAAGGCGCTCGACGACCTCGACAAGTTCGACGGGCTGCTGATCGGCGCGGTCAAGAAAGCCGGGGCGGCGGCCGGTCCGATGGCAGCCCCCTGGCAGCAGGCGATGGAAAAGCTGCAGGCCGGCGGCTCGCTGTCGGGCATGAGCGCGTCGAAGACCGTCGAGGATTTTGCCGACCAGATGCAGACCGCGATGAGCGGGGCACGCAGCGCCAGCATGCGTGCGGCCTCGGCGCTGGCCGAAAGCTATGCGGCGATGGCCAGCGGCGTGCTGGTCGGCTTGTCGCAGGCCTTGGCGCCACAGGAGACGCCCGCGCCGGCGAAAAAAGCGGCGGCGAAGAGCAAGCGCTGAGCGCTAGCTAGCGGACCGGGCAGACCTTCTGCTCGATGGCGCCGAACACCGACTGGCCGTCATTGCCTCTCATCTCGATCTTCACCGTGTCGCCATAGGCCATGAACGGCGTCTTCGGCGCGCCGTCTTCGATGGTCTCGATGCAGCGTTTTTCGGCGATGCAGGAGTAGCCTTTGTTCCAGTCCTTGTTGCTCACCGTGCCCGAGCCGATGATCGAGCCGGCGCGCACGTTGCGTGTCTTGCAGATATGCGCGATCAACTGGCCGAAGTGGAAGGTCATCTCCGGCCCGGCGTCGCACAGGCCCACCTTCTTGCCGTTCCAGCTGACGTGCATCGGCAGGTGCACGCGGCCGCCTTGCCAGGCCTCGCCGAGTTCATCCGGCGTCACGGCGACGGGGCTGAAGGCCGTGGCCGGCTTGCTCTGGAAGAAGCCGAAGCCCTTGGCGAGTTCGCTGGGAATCAGGTGGCGCAGGCTCCAGTCGTTGGCCAGCATGACCAGGCGGATGCCGTCGAGCGCCTGATCCGGCGTCGCGCCGTTGGCCACATCGGCCGTGACCACCGCCAGCTCGGCCTCGAAATCGATGCCCCAGTCGGCGCTCGCAAACGGCGCATCGTCGCAGGGCCCCAGGAAGTCATCGCTGCCGCCCTGGTACATCAGCGGATCGGTGTAGAAGCTCTCCGGCACCTCGGCCTTGCGCGCCTGGCGCACCAGCTCGACATGGTTGATGTAGGCCGAACCGTCGGCCCATTGGTAGGCGCGCGGCAGCGGCGACATGCACAGGGCCGGCACGAACTCGAAGGCATGGCGCGCCTTGCCCTGGTTGAGCGTCACATAGAGGTCCTGCAACTGCGGCGACAGGAAGTTCCAGTCGTCGAGCACCTGCTGCAGGCGGGTGGCGATACCGGTCGCAAAATGCGCCGTCGTCAGGTCGCGTGAGACGACGACCAGTTGGCCGTCGCGCGATCCGTCTTTGAAGGTGGCGAGTTTCATCGTGCCGCAATTGTCGTTGCATCCGTCGAGCCGATCGCGGCGCTGGCTGTTCTTTGCGCTGGCCGGTGCGTTGGTGCTGTTGCTGCACGGCCTGTTGCTGGTGATGCTCGCGCCGTCGGGGATCGACCCCGAAGCAGCCCCGGCGGCGGCGACGACATTGAGCGTGCGCAGCGTGACCCTGTCGGCGCCGCCACCGACGGCGGTGGTGATGCCCGCCGCGCCGCCAACGCGTCAGCCGGCACGTCAGCCGGCCAGCGCCGCGCCAGCGCCCCAGGTCGCCCGCATGCCCCGGCCAATCGACCCCGCACAAGTGCCGCCGGCCGCGGTGGCCGTCGCTGCGGCAGCGGCGCCTGTCGAGCCGGTTGCTGCACCGGTCGAGCTACCGGCCGCGACGGCGTTCGAGGTGCCGGTGTATCCGACACGCCTGCCTGCTGCAAGCACGTGGCACTATGGGCTGACGCGCGGCGTCGCCAGCGGCCAGGCCCAGTTGAGCTGGCAGCCCGACGAACAGCAAGGCTACCGGATGCAACTCGAAGGCGTCATCGCCGGCATCACGGTGCTCGATTGGGTCAGCAGCGGCGCCATCGACGACGCCGGCATCGCGCCCGATCGTTTCGCGATCCGCCGCGGCGGCAAGGACCGGCAGGCCGCCAACTTCCAGCGCGATGCCGGCAAGATCACCTTCTCCGGCCCGACACACGAGGTGCCGCTCGTCGCCGGCGTGCAGGACCGGCTGAGCTGGATGCTGCAACTGGCGGCGGTCATCGAGGCTGCGCCGCAGCGCTTCGGCCCCGGGCAACGCGTGGCGCTGATGGTCATCGGTGCGCGCGGCGGCGCGGATGTGTGGACATTCGATGTCATCGGCGCCCAACGCGTCGGGGACTAACCCCGCCCTCAAGCTGCTGCGTGCGGCCAGAAAGCCGCATGACCTGCAGGTCGAGGTCTGGCTCGACCCGGCGCGGGGTCACATCCCCTTGCGTGCGTTGCTGACGCAGCCCGACGGCGGCACCCCCATGGAGCTGACGCTCCAAACGGCGTCAACCGGGCCTTGAATCGCGCGTTGCAGGGCCTATCTGGGTACGAGGAGGCCCTGCGCATGCTGATGCTCTACAACTCGGACCAATTCGCCGTCGTTCAGTTCGGCACGGAGGAAGGCGAGCACTTGCCCTCACGGGGCGGCTACGAAATCGTCGACAAGTTCGCGCGCAAGGAAATCTTCCTCGATGGCGCGCTGGCCGTGCAATTCAAGGCCGGCGTCGATGCGCTGATCGAAACCGGGCCGAGCGAAGAAGAACTCGACGAGTACATCGGGCGCTATGGCGCGATGGCGCAGCAACCCGTCGTCTTGCATTGAGCACTTTGTAGCGCTCGCGGGGCTTGCCCCGGCGCGGCTCGCACGCCAAGATGGCGTGAACCCACCGTCGAGGACTGCATGAACGCCAAGAGCCGCGCCGCTGCCGTGATTGCTTCGCCCGCCTTGCGCGCGGCGCCGGTGCTCGACCGCATGTGCTCGCAGTTCGTGCTCGCGCTGACGCTCAAGAACAGCGGCCGTTTCAACCTGCGTCGCGACTGGTCGAACCTGCTCGCGCTGACCGGCCGCCACCTCGTCTGGCCGGCACCGGTGCTGAAGCGCGTGCGCCAGTTCCTCGTTCGGCGCTGCAAGGGCAACCCGCAATGGAGCGGCCACGATGCGCTCGGCGACGACGCCTTCGTGCAGCGCTTCGGCGCCTGGCGCGGGCCTTATGAAGAAGGCACGCTGTTCTTCTACATCGACGAATACGTCAAGGATTCACCGAAGGACCTGCTGACCGTGCTCGGCGCCACCGCCGAATGGTTGGAGCGTTCGTCTGAAGAAGGAGTCGACGCTGGTGCAGAAGAACATCGACGCGCTGGCCGGCCTGCTGCAGCTCAATGCCGCCGAGCGCGCGCTGCTGCTGTACGGCACGCTGGCGCGCTATCAACGTGAACTGCGCGGCTTGCTGGTGGAGTTCAAGGTCGGCAATGCGCAGGAGGCCTATGCGGCGATCGCCGACGTCGCCGGCGTCAAGGAGCAGGAGGTCGCCGAAGCGCTGCGCGCCGGCTCGCGGCTGGAGCGCATCGGCATGGTCGAGAACCTGATCTCGGAGCACAACATCACCGACCTGGCCGACCTGATGAAGGTCAGCGAGCAGCTGCCGCCGGTGCTGATGCGCGAGTACAAGGCGCCGGCCGAGCTGATGGCGGTGTTCACGCGGCCGGCGGCGAAGAGCGAGCTGACGGCCGACGACTTCGCGCTTCGTCGCCGACGACGTGAAGGTGCTGACAACGCTGCTGCGGCAACGCCGTGGCCGCGCAAGGCCGCCGGCGTCAACGTGCTGCTGTACGGCCCGCCGGGCACCGGCAAGACCGAACTGGCGCGCGTGTGCGCGCAGGCCGCCGGGCTGGAGCTGTTCGAAGTCGAGTACGCCGACCGCGATGGCAACTCGCTGACCGGCCGCGACCGCTATCGCTCGTCTGCAGATCAGCCAGGTGTTCCTGAAGGGCAGCCCGAATGTGGCGCTGCTGTTCGACGAGGTCGAAGACGTGTTCCCGCCGATCTCGGCCGACGCAGCGCAGTTGCATGGCGCGGCTGGACAGCCAGCGACGCCGCGCCGTCGGCGCAGCGTCAGCGGCAAGGCCTGGGTCAATCAGATCCTCGAGACCAACCCGGTGCCGGTGATCTGGGTCACCAACCGCATCGAGCAGATCGACCCGGCGTTCCGGCGCCGCTTCCAGTACCACCTCGAGCTGAAGTCGCCGCCGCCCGGCGCGCGCGAGGCGCTGGTCGCGCGCGCGCTGGCCGGTGTGGAGGTGAGCGACGGGTTTCGCTGCAGCGCCTGGCCGAGCGCCGTGCGCTGACGCCGGCGCAGATCCGCACCGCGGTGCGCTTTGCCGCGCTGGCGGCGGGCGAGCGGCAGCGACGGCCGAAGCGCTGATCGAGCGCCAGCTCGGCAACGCCGACAAGGCGCTCGGCACAGCGCGGCAAACAGCGCGGGCGCGCGGCGTGTCGTCACCACCTACGACCTGTCGCTGCTCAACGTCGAGTCGCGATTCGAGATGCCGAAGATCATCGAGGCGCTGCGCCGCCGCGGCCACGGCACGCTGTGTTTCCATGGCGCGCCGGGCACCGGCAAGACGGCGCTGGCCGAACACATCGCCAGCGAGCTGCAGCGGCCGCTGCTGATCCGCCAGGCCAGCGACCTGGTCAGCAAGTACGTCGGCGAGACCGAGCAGAACATGGCCAAGCATGTTCGAAGAAGCGCAGTCCGAGAACGCCGTGCTGCTGCTCGACGAGGCCGACAGCTTCCTGCGCAGCCGCCAGCGTGCCGAGCGCAGCTACGAGGTCACCGAGGTCAACGAAATGCTGCAGGGCATGGAGCGCTTCGGCGGCCTGTTCATCTGCACCACCAACCTGTTCGACGAGCTCGACGAAGCGGCACTGCGCCGCTTCACGTTCAAGATCCAGTTCCGGCCGCTGCGCGCCGAGCAGCGCGACGCGATGTTCGTCGTCGAGGCCCTCGGCGGCGAGGCCGGCCGGCTCACTGCCGAGCAGCGCGACCGCCTGGCCGCACTCGACCAGCTCGCCCCGGGCGACTTCGCGGCGGTCAAGCGCCAGGTCGACGTGCTCGGCGTCGATTTCGAGGCCGACGAGTTCCTGGCGCAACTCGAGAGCGAGCACCGCGTCAAGCCAGGCGTGCGCGAACGCCGCGCCATCGGCTTCTCGACCAGGGCCTGAAGCCCGGCAGTCCCCTGTTTGTGGGCCGGTTGCGCCCCAGGGGGCTGTTGCATGGTCGGGTTCGTCTGCAACAATCCGCGCCTGCCGCTGCCTCCGGTCCAGCCTGACAACAACATGCCTCCAGTGATCCCACCCCTGATGGGTACGGTTGCGCTGGGCATGGGCGACGCGCTCTTGCTGTTTGCGCTCGGCCTGGCGGTGGCGGCGCTGCTGCTGCACACCTTGCGCAAGGTGCGCTCGCATGACTGGGTGGTGGCGCTGTGCTGGGGGGGTGGTGGGGCGCTGGCCGTGGGCACCGGCCTGTGGCTGCTGCAGCTTCTGTCCTGGCGCGAGGCCTTGCCGCAGGCTGCACCCTGGTTTGCGCTCGGACCTTTCCTGGCCTCCTGGTGCGCTGGCGCGTTCGGCAGCGGGCTGGCCGTTCTGGGTGGGCGCTGGATGCCGACGCCGCGCTCGGCCAATTTGGCGGTGGTGGTGGCGCTGATGGCCACGATGTCGCTGGTGTTCGTGCTGATGGGCTCGGCGCTGGCCTTGCCGCCGCGCTGGGAGCTGATCGCCAGCGCTCCCCTGCTGGCCGCATTGGCGTTGTCAACGCTCGGCCTGGGGGTGGCCTTGTCGATGCTCAATGGCGCAGGGCGGCGTCTGGGGCGGCGCTCCCTGGTGCCGCGTTTGCTGGGTCTCGGCATATTTGCCCTGGCGCTGGTGGCCGGTCAGGTGCTGGGCCTGCATGCCGCGCCGGTGCCTGTGCCGGCCCTGCCGTCAGACCTGGGCACGATGCCGCTCGATGCGGTGGACCCACGGCTGGTCGGCCTGTTGACGGCCTTTTCGACCTTCATCGTCGCCATGGGCCTGATCTGTGCGCTGGTCGATTCACGCACCGGCCGCCGCGCGCAAGCACTGGCGGGGTCGCTGCAATCGGCCAACAAACGCCTGCGCGAGCTGGCGTTTCGCGACGCCTTGTCGGGCCTGCCCAACCGCCTGCATTTCGAAGAGCAGCTCGACGCGACGCTGGCGCGGGTCGGCCGCCAGGCTTCGGCGATGGCGGTGTTCTTCATCGACCTCGATGGCTTCAAGGCGGTCAACGAATCCTTCGGCCATGCTGCGGGCGATGAAGTGCTGCGCGAGGTCGGCCGGCGTCTGGCCGCGCAGGCGGGCGAGCAGGACAGCGTGGCTCGGATCGGCGGCGACGAGTTCCTGGTCCTCCATGCCGAGCCGGGCTCGCATGAACACACCGCCACGCTGGCCCAGCAGACACTGCACGCGCTGACGGCGCCTTACCGGCTGCCCGGCGGCAGCGAGGTGCGGCTGTCGTGTTCGATCGGCATCGCGGTGTTTCCAGACCATGGCCCGACCAGCCGTTTGATCGCCAACGCCGACGCGGCGATGTTTGCCGTCAAGCGCACCGGCGGCTCGACCTATGCCTTCTTCGATCCGCGCATGGGCCTCGATGGCAGCGACCAGCTCGAGCTGCAGACCGACCTGCGCATGGCCATCGAGCGCGGCGAACTGGCGCTGTTCTACCAGCCCAAGGTCGACGCCCGCAGCCGCGAATGCACCGGCGTCGAGGCCTTGGTGCGCTGGCAGCACCCGACACGTGGCGCGGTCGCCGCGACCGAATTGATCGCTGTGGCCGAGCGTTTTGGACTCATCGGCGGCATCGGGCAATGGGTCATCGATGAGGCCTGCCGCCAGATGCGGGTCTGGGACGAGCAGGGACTGCGGCTGCGCGTGGCCGTCAATCTGTCGGCGCAGCAACTGCGCCAGGACAACCTGGTGCAGCGCGTGCGCCAATCGTTCGAAACCCACCGTGTCGATGCCTCGCTGTTCACCTTCGAGATCACCGAGAGTGTGGCAATGGAGGACACGCAGGCCACGATGCGCGCCTTTGCGCAACTCGCGCGCGCCGGTGTAGCGCTGGCGATCGATGATTTCGGCACCGGCCATTCGAGCCTGGCCTACTTGCGCACGCTGCCGGCCCGGCAGTTGAAGATCGACCGCAGCTTCATCGCCGACCTCGGCGTGTCCGGCGACGCGATGGCGGTGGTCGACGCGGTCGATCCGCCTGGCCCACGCGCTGGGCCTGCGCGTGGTCGCCGAAGGCGTGGAAACCGAACGCCAGTGCGAAATCCTGACCACGCTCGGCTGCGATGAGTTCCAGGGCTATTTGTTCGCGCGGCCGATGGATGCCGAGCGGCTCGTGCACTGGGTCGGCGGCGAGACCCGCAACATCGGCCCCTTGCCCGAGACCGGCAGCCGCGACGGTCCGCCGCCGCCGGCGCGCACACTGCAATAAACGCTGCACGCCGACACGCGGCCGGCCCCGCGGCAGAAGCGCTGCGCTACAGCTGCTCCCAGGGCAGTCCGTCGTGCCGCCAGCCATTCAAGCGGCCGCGCTTGAATTGTTCGTCGAGTTCGCCCTCGAAACCGTGCAGCACGTTGACGACTTCGGCAAAGCCGGCGGCTTCGAGCGCCAAGCCGGCCTCGACGGTGCGTTTGCCCGAGCGGCAGATCAGCACCACCGGGCGCGCATGGTCGCCGCCGGCCTCACGCCGGACCTGATCGACGAAGGCCTGCGGGTGGGATTGCATCTCGGGATACTCGTACCAGGGCACATGCACCACGCCCGGCGGATGGCCGACATAGAGGTACTCGATTTCCATGCGCACGTCGACGAACAGCGCGTCGCGACGGGCTTGCAGGTAGTCCCAGGACTGCAGCGGGGTCAAGTGCTTCACTGCCTACAATGTTCGCATGAAGTCGGCCTCATCCTTTACCCGTGGCGGCGCGCTGCCGCCGTTGCTCGGCCAACGCATCGTCATCATCGATGGCGCGATGGGCACGATGATCCAGCGCTACAAGCTCGGCGAGACCGACTTTCGCGGCCAGCGTTTCAAGGATCACAACAAGGACCTGAAGGGCAACAACGAGCTGCTGCAGCTGACGCGACCCGAGGTGCTGCGCGAGATCCACGACCAGTACCTGGCCGCAGGCGCCGACATCATCGAAACCAATACGTTCGGCGCCACTTCGATCGCGCAGGAGGACTACGGCCTGGCGCATGTGGCGCGCGAAATGAACGTGGCTGCGGCGCACATTGCCCGGCAAGCGGCCGACGCTGCGAGCTCGCCGGACAAGCCGCGCTTCGTCGCCGGCGCTCTCGGGCCGACGCCGAAAACGGCCAGCATCAGCCCGGATGTCAACGATGCCGGCGCACGCAATGTGTCGTTCGAGCAGTTGCGCGTTGCCTATCGCGAGCAGGCCGAAGGCTTGCTCGAAGGCGGCTGTGATCTGTTCCTCGTCGAGACCATCTTCGACACGCTCAATGCCAAGGCCGCCATCTTCGCGCTCGACGAGCTGATGCAGGACACCGGCGAACGCCTGCCGGTGATCATCTCCGGCACCGTCACCGACGCCTCGGGCCGCATCCTCTCGGGCCAGACGGTCGGCGCGTTCTGGCACTCGGTGCGCCACGCTCGCCCGCTCGCGGTGGGCTTGAACTGTGCGCTCGGCGCCGCGCTGATGCGGCCCTACATCGAGGAGCTGGCCAAGGTCGCCGGCGACACCTTTGTCTCCTGTTATCCCAATGCAGGTTTGCCCAATCCGATGAGCGACACCGGCTTCGACGAGACGCCGGAGATGACGGCCAGCCTGCTCGCTGACTTTGCCAAGAGCGGCTTTCTCAATATCGCCGGCGGCTGCTGCGGGACGACACCCGATCACATCGCCGAGATCGCGCGCAAGGTCTCGGCCTACCGGCCGCGCGGACTGCGCGACCCGTTGTTCACGGCAATGGAGTCGGCCTGAGCCTCAATGTTTCTTCTCGGTCCAGCCGGCCGGCTGGACCGACGACACGGGCTTGGCGCTCCTGGCCGGCTCTGCGATCACACCGTCGTACACGCCGCGTGCGATGGGCTGCTCGCCGATACCGGGAATCGTCAGCACCAACTGCACCGGTCCGCCGGTGCGCGTGACCTCGGCCAGCACCACGCGTGTGCTGGCGATGCCTTTGCTGCCGAGGGCGCTGCGCACACGCTTGGCCCGAGCGTCCGCCAGCGCGTCACCGCCACCGGCGTCGGCCGGCGCATCGACAAAGACGCGTGCCGCGCTCTGGCGCAGCAGGCTCTCGGCGACACGCTCGAGCACGGCGTTGAGCGCCGGCTTGATCTCGGACTTGCCCGGATCAAAGGCATGCACCAACGGCACGTCGAGCTGCAACGTGACGGGCATTTGCGCGGCGATCATCACCGGCGTGCCGCGAAACCAGTCTTCGAGGAAGCGTTGCTCGGTGGCCAGCGGCGTCGCCGAACTGGACCTGCCGGGAACGGGACTGGTCGTGGCCGGGCGCGGCGCGGTGGTGGCGCTGCCTGTACTGGGTGCGGGCGCGGGCGCGCCGAATATGCCGGGTCGCTGCGGTGTCTGTTGCGACGACTTGGTGCTGGCGCAAGCGCTGATCAACAAGACTGCCGTCAGGCTGATGAGAGTGCGCCAGGGCGCCAGTGAAGACAACATCGACATGGGGTGTGAGTGCAGTGAGCAGAGCGTGCGATGCAAGGGGCAACTGTAGGCTGCATTGACGCCAATGCAATACCCGCAGCGCGGCCAGCTCGATTGTCCGCGAAGCCGACATCATGAGCGCAGGCGCTGGCCGCGTGTTAGGGAGGAGGTGCAACCGATGGTGTCTCGTCGATGGGCAGGGCGGCCTCGGCAAAGACCCCTCGACCGTCAGGCATCAGCGCAGGCGCCGCCGCCTCACGCAGCCTGGCCAGGGCCGGTGGGCTCCAGAACAACAGCATCACCTGGGCCTTTTCGCGCCGCAGCGGCGTCATGGGGCGCATCGCTTCGATGACACGGGCCACCCGGGCATGGTCGACTTCCTGCGCCGTGTAGTCGGTTGTCAGATACAGGTCGGGCGCCGGCAGCAAGCTGGCCAGCCAGGCCGCAGCCACCGGCCCGACGGTCGACGGATCTTGCTGTCCAAGGTGCACCCGCACCGCTCGCGCGGCGCCGCAGACGCCGTCGCCCCAGGGCGCGAGTGCGAGGTAGAGCTGCAGGATGCGCGCCTTGCCGAGCGTGCGCTCCATCTCCACTGCGTACAGCAGCTCGCGCAGCTTGCGCGAGGCGCTGCGCTCGTCACCAGCGACCAGGAGCTTGGCCAGTTGCTGGGTCAGCGTGCTCGCACCGGCGATCGCCGCGCCGGGCCGCTGGTTGTGCTGCAGGGCATCGGTCAGGGCGCGCAGGTCATAGCCTGGGTGCTCGTGAAAGCGCGCGTCTTCGGCGGCCACCACCGCCCGCGGCAACCAGCCGCTGATGGCCGGTGCGCTGGCCCGGGCATCGATGCGGCAGGCCGCGGGGCGCTGCATGTCGATGAAGCGTTCGGTGCCGAGGCCAAAGACCTCGAAACCTTCGACCGTCGGCTGGATGCGCCAGGGCCCGCGGTGTGTTGCGGCCGACATCGTGAGTGCCAGCGTGCCCTTGACTTGCACCGTGTCACGCTCCGGCAGGTCGCTGCCCAGGACACGCACCGCATCGGCCATCGGCGTCGGCGGCAATCGGGCCTCGATCGAGAGCTGGCCGCCGCGGTTGAACTGGCCGCTGCCTGTGATGCGGATCACCTGCCCGGCGCCGAGTTCGAGCGTGCCGCGGTAACGGTCGGCGCCTTCGTTGTGCAGCACGATCACGGCGCGCCCGACGACGAGCGGCTGGGTGCCGAGTGCGGGCAGCTCGAAGCGGCACGGCGCACAGCGTGCGGCCACGCTGCCGTCCGGCTGCACCGTGAGCCACCAGCGGCCCTGCGCGGTATTGACGCTGCGGCCGTCGATGAGCGCTGCGGCCAGCGGGTGTGTGGCCGCGCGCAACAGCGCGGCCATGCTCAGGTCCTGTTCGACAACGCGGCCGCCGAGCGTCAAGCGCAGGCGGTGCGACCACTCATCGCCATGCGCTGCCAGCGCATGCCAGGCGACGGCGGCCAGCGCCGCGGCGATCGAGCCTGCGACGATGAACAACAGCGCGGCAACGCTGAACCAGCGGCGAGCGGTTTTCACAACAGGCCCTCGACACGGGTTACAGCGCGCCAGGGCCCGCTGCTTTGTTGCAGCGTGGCCGCCCAGAACCAGGCCGAGGTGTCGGTGAACTCCTGGCCTTGGGCATCGACGATGCGCTCGCACACGCGCACACGCCGGCCATCGCGCACGGCCTCGAAGCAGCGCCAGAGCAGGGCCTGGGCATCGCGCTCCAGGCGCGTTGCTTCAATGCGCCAGCCGATGCCGCGCCAGCAGTCGGCGGCCGGGTGCAGCATGCGGGTCGGGCGACTGACATCGCGCAGCACCAACTCTGCACCGTCGGCAACCGCAAAACGCGCGATGCGGCCGGGGAACTGTGCGGCGAAGCGGTGTTCGACGGCTGACAAGGCCAGCGGTTGCAGTGCCTGGCCGCGCCACTGCGTGGGCCACTCGCCGTGCGCCGAAGCGCCCGGCGACGCCTGAGGTTTCGGCAACGCCAACGGCAGCATCGCGCACCACAGCACCAGGGCGACCAGGGCATAGGGCCATTGCTGCGCGGCGTACTGCTGCAGCTTGTGAACTTTGGATTTGTTCATGCCGACTCCCCGTCGTGTCGCGATGCCATCAAGCGCACCGCCAAGGCCACCACCACGACCAGCCAGCCGATGCCGATGGCCTCGTGCGCCCACGGTGCGAGCGCCGGCGGCTGCGCTTCGAGCGCCACCAGCATCGTGTTGCGCAACACGTTGCCGACGAGCACGAGCAATCCGACGAGCGGCAAACGGCGCAGGAAGTCCGCATCGCGCCGCTGCGTGAACACGGCAACGCTGGATGCAGCGAAGTAGGCCAGCCACGCCATCTGCACGCCCGAACACGGCGCATCGACGATGACGAGCTGGCCGCCCACCGTCATCGCGGCGCCGCTCGGCTCGGCGGCCAGGCCGATGGCCTGCAGCAACCAGGCGCTGAAATGCGCGGTGAACACGCGCAGAGGGTAGCCGGCGTAGAACTGCAGCGACGCGATCAGCGGCAGCGCGAGCAGCGCCAGCCCCGCGAGCGCGGCGCGCGGCGCACGATCGGGCAGCCAGGCGAAGGCATGCGCGCTGATCGCCAGCGCCGCGAGCAGCGCCGCGGCCAGCGGCGGCGCGACGAACAGGGCGGCCGTCGCCGCCAGCGTCAGCGCACCAGCCGCGCCGAGCCAGGCCAAGCGCGGCGTGGCACGCAGCGACTCACGGGCGAGCCACAGCCACAACAACAGCACGGCGAACGCGGCCACGCCGAGCGGGTCGTCCGAGCCGTCGGCAACGCGCCGTGCAGCCCAGGCGGCGTGCGGCCACAAGGCTGCGGCGTGCAGGGCCAGCCAGGCCGGCGCCCTGAGGACGACGGGACGGCAGGGCAGGGTGAGGGCAAGCGTCACGATGAGGCCTCGCGATTCAACGGTGACGACGGGTGTGCGCGACGCCAGCGGCCACCAGGCCGAGCGCGAACAGCAGCGCCAACCAGGCCGCAGGCTCCGGCGTGCTCGGCACCGCGGTGCCTAGACGGGCAACGGCCAGGTTGCTCACGCCCTGCGGCAACGGCAGCGGCTGGTTGACGCTGACGCGGTTGTCGGCGTCGAGGTTGCGCACCACCTGATCGACGGCGATGAAGCTCGTGTACTGCGTCAGCAGACTGTGCTGCAGGCCGAGCGTGGTGATCGCCTCGCGCTGCGAGTTGCCGCCGCGCAGCGCTTCTTCGTCGGACAGCTGCTGGATGCGGCGTCGCGCCCAGAGCAGCCGCAGTGCCTGCGCGTCCGGGTCGGGCGTGGCCAGCGGCACGACCTGCTGCCAGTTGCCGTTGGCTGCGCGGCCGTCGAGGATCAACTGACCCTTGGGCACTTGCAGCGCGCCGTTGCCGTCGCGCGTGCCGCGCCACTTGCCGAACAGCGCCACCGGACGGCCGCCGAGCACATCGGGCAGGCCGTCGAGGCGCACCGGCTCGATGTCGTAGACGTCCAGGCCCTCGAAGCGCGCCTGCACGTTGGTCAATACCGGCGCATCGATCATCTTGCGCAGGCGCTCGGCCTGCGCAGCGGCCATCTCCGGCCGGGTGACGATGAAGGGCTCGCCCTGGCCGGCACGCGCGATGCCTTCGATCAGGTGGCGATTCACCGACGAGCCGATACCGAAGGCAAAGACGTTGCTGTTGCCCAGGTTCTGGCGCACCAGTTGGAAGACGCGGTCCTCGACAGTCACATAGCCGTCGGTGACGACGATCACCGTGCGTGCCACCTCGGCGTTCTTCGGCAGTGCGGCGATGCGCTCCAGCGCCGGCACGATCTCGGTGCTGCCGCCGCCGCGCAGGTTGTCGATGGTGGCGATGGCGCGCTCGACGTTGGCGCGCGTGGCCGGCACCGGTGTCTCGGACAGCATGCGGTTGCTGCCGGAAAACAGCATCACGTTGAACGTGTCGCTGGCGCGCAGGCCGCCGATCAGGTGGCGCAGCAAGGTCTTCGCCGTGTCGAGCGGAAAGCCGTGCATCGAACCCGAGATATCGACCACGAACACATACTCGCGCGGGTTGATCATCGCGCCGGCAATGGCCTGTGGCGGCTCGACCAGGGCCAGGAAGTAGTTGTCTTCGCCGCTCTTGCCGGGGTAGAGCGTCAGGCCGCCTGCGGTGGTGCTGCCGGCCAGTCGGTACTCGAGGATGAAGTCGCGGTTGTTGGCCGGCGCGCCTTCATCGGCCAGCGTCACCTCGGCCTGCACGCTGGCTTCGCCCTTGACCTCGACCTTGTGCGAAGTCGATGCGATATCGCTCACCGGCAACGGCGAGGCGAAGCTGACGTTGAGATCGAACGCGCTCGTCGATGCCTGGCCTTCGGGCAAGTGCGCGGTGCCCGGGAAGCTTGACGTGCCGCCTGCGCTCTGGGCCACGTGGTAGCGCGGCCCGACCACGGTCGGGTAGACGAAACGATAGCGGCCATCGGTGGGCAACAGCAGTTCGGTGTAGCGCAGTTCGACCGTCACTTCGTCGCCCGGCAGGATGTTGGCCACGTTCATCTGGAAGACATTGGGCCGGTGCTGGTCGAGCAGGGCAGCGGTCTTGCCTTCCTTCTTTGCAGCTTCGTATTCGAGCTTGGCGCGCTGCTTCTCGCGGATGGTGGCGTTGAGCACGCGATCGCCGAGGCGCACCGTCATCGCATGCACCGCGGCCTGGGTCGAACCCGGGAAGACGTAGCGGGCCTCGATCGCGCGCTGGCCCTCGTTCTTGTAGCGCTGCGTGACGCGCACATCGGCGATCGGGCCGACGATGTGCACATCGACCTTCGTGCCCTTCAGCGGCAGCTGATCGATGCCGGGGTCGGTGCTGGCGATGTGGAAGTACGGTCCCTCGGGCCGGGCGGCCTCGCTGTCATCGGCATGCGCCGGCGACCAGGCGACGATCAGCAGTGCCGCGAACAGCGCACCGGCGATCGCCATGATGACGCGGCCGACGCGGCTGTGCGGCCGCACGAGTTCTTCAATTTCAGTTTTGCCGGGCATGTGCGCTCTCCTTGCGTGATGTCGCGCCACCGGCCGCCGGTGGCATGAACGCAAGGTTCGCGCTTGGGGGTGAACCCCTTAGGAAGGGTCCAGGAAGGGCGCAAGCAGCGGCTGTGAAGTCGGCGTGAAGTGGCAGCCGAGCCGCTGGGCGTGCCTACTTGGCGGGCGCCTCGCTGCTCGTCGCCTTGTCGAAGGACGCGCGCATCGCCTGATAGGCGTTGGCAAAGCCCTCCTTGGTCGCGTCCCAGGTCTGGCTCGACGCTTTCTGCAGCCTGGCCAGCTGTTGCTGGGCTTCTTGTTTCTTCTGCTGCAGCTCTTTCATGTTCGCCGCGTGAGCGGCCCTGGCCTCGGCACTGCTGTGCTCGGTCTGCGCTTTCATCTCGGCGAGCTTCTTGTCGGCTTCGGCAATCAGCCGCTTGCCCTCGGCCACCGCCTCGGCCTTGCGCTCGTGCGCAAACTCAGCGATCTTCTCGGTCGTCGTCGGCTCGGCGGCCACACACAGCATGGCAGCGCTGCTCAGCAGGCTCACCAACAGGCAACGGGTGGGGCGATTCATCGGTTCGTCCTTTGCGCTCACTGAGATTGTCGGCGCGACGGTCGCTGCGCCACGGTCACGGTCACGTCCACCGTCTTGTCGCCGCGCTGTACGCCGATGGCAGCGTCGCTGCCGGGGGCCAAGGCAGCCACGGCATTGAGCAGTTCGGCGGTGTTGGCCACCGCCTTGCCGCCGATCTTCGTGACCACGTCACCGGGCTTGATGCCGCCGTTGCTGGCCGGCCCGTTCTGCAGCACGCCGGTGATCAGCACGCCGCTCGTGACAGGCAGTCGCAATGTTTCGGCCATGTCGGGCGTGAGGTCGCGCGGCTCGACGCCGATCCAGCCGCGGACGACGCTGCCGGTGCGGATCAGGGCGTCCATCACCAGGCGCGCTGTGGCCGCAGGGATCGCGAAGCCGATGCCCAGGCTGCCGCCGCTGCGCGAGAAGATCGCGGTGTTGATGCCGACGAGGTTGCCGGCGGTATCGACCAATGCGCCGCCTGAGTTGCCGGGGTTGATGGCCGCATCGGTCTGGATGAAGTTCTCGAAGGTGTTCAGGCCCAATCCCTTGCGATCGAGCGCACTGACAATGCCCGAGGTGACCGTCTGGCCGACGCCGAAAGGGTTGCCGATGGCCAGCACCGTGTCGCCGATCTGCAGGTTTGCGGAATTGCCGAAGACCACCGTGGGCAATTTGTCGAGGCTGATCTTCAACAGCGCAACGTCGGATTCCGGATCGGTGCCGACAAGCTTGGCCTGGGCCTGGCGGCCGTCGGCGAGCATGACGTCGATGTCATCGGCGCCATCGACGACATGGTGGTTGGTTAGCAGGTAGCCCTCGGCCGAGACGATCACGCCCGAGCCGAGGCCGCGCTGCGGCTCCATGCCCAGGGGCCCGCCGCGCTGGCCGAAGAAGAAGCGAAACCACGGATCGTCGGCATGCGGGTTGGCTGGCGGCGCCTTGCTGGCGACGATGCTGACGACGGCCGGCGACGCGCGCTTGGCGGCCGCGGCGAGGCTGCCGGGCGCTGGCAGGAGCAGCGGCCCGTCGGGCACCGCCGTCACCGAGACAACCTGCGGCAACATCTGCCCCGGTCCACGCCGCAGCCAGTCGGGCTTGAGCGTGGCCACAACGAACAGCAGCGCACAGGCCACGGTGACGGCCTGGGTAAAGATCAACCAGAGTCGGCGCATGAAATACTGGTGGGCAATGGCTGCACGCAAACAAATCGAGGACTACCTGGCCACGCTGCTGGCGGTAGAACGCTTCAAGGATTATGGGCCGAACGGTTTGCAGGTCGAGGGCCGAGCGGACGTGTTTCGGCTGGTGTCCGGCGTAACCGCGAGCCGCGCCTTGATCGACGCGGCGATCGATCAGCGGGCCGATGCGATCCTGGTCCACCACGGCTTGTTCTGGCGCGGCCAGGACGGACGGCTCACCGGCTGGCTGGCCGAACGCGTGAAGCGGCTGATGGCGCATGACATCAACCTGTTTGCCTACCACTTGCCGCTCGATGCGCACGCCGAGCTGGGCAACAACGCGCAACTGGGCTTGCGCCTGGGACTGTTGGCCGACCTGCGATTCGGCGACCAGGATCTGGGTTTTGCGGGCCCGGTTGCGCCAGCACGCAGCGTCGACGCGCTCGCCCAACATGTGCAAGCAGCGTTGGGGCGCGCACCGCTGCTGCTGCCGGGCGATGGCCGGGCCTTGAAACGCATCGGCTGGTGCACCGGCGGCGCCCAGGGTTACTTCGAGGCCGCCATCGCAGCGGGCGTGGATGCCTTCATCACCGGCGAGGTCTCGGAGCCGCAGGCACATCTGGCGCGAGAAACCGGCGTCGCCTTTCTGGCCTGCGGCCATCACGCCAGCGAACGCTATGGGGCACCTGCAGTGGCCGCGCATGTGGCCGAGCGGTTTGGCCTCGAGCATCAGTTCATCGAGATCGACAACCCGGCATGAACGCATTGCCGCTCTTGATCACGATGGGCGATTGCGCGGGCATCGGCCCCGAGATCGTGGCGCGCGCGTTTCAGCGCGGTGCCGCGGACGGTGCGGTGGTTGTCGGCGACATTGGCGTGATGCGGCGCGCGATGGCATTGCTGCAGGAGCCGTGGCCGATCGCGCGGCTGGATTCGGCGCGCGATGTCGTGCAATGCCCGCCGCGCTGCCTGCCGGTGTGGCAGCCCGAGGGCCTGCCGGCGGCCTTGGATCAACTGCCTTGGGGTCTGGTCGATGCGCGTGCGGGCGCGGCGGCTGCGGCCTGCATCGACGCCGCGGTGCGCGCCGTACAGCAAGGCCAGGGCGGCGCCATCGTCACGGCGCCGATCCACAAGGGTGCGCTGGCTGCAGCGGGCGTGCCCTATCCCGGCCACACCGAGATGCTGCAAGCGCTGGCCGGCGGCGTGCCGGTGCGCATGATGCTGGCCAACGACGAACTGCGTGTCGTCTTGGTGACGATCCACCAGTCGCTGAAGAGCGCCATCGACGCGGTCACTTTCGACGCTGTACTGGATACGCTGCGCATCGCCCATGCCGACTGCGCAGCGCTGGCCGATCGCCGGCCGAGGCGGGCCGGGCCTGCGTATCGCCGTTGCCGGCCTGAATCCGCATGCCGGCGAAGACGGGCTGTTCGGTGACGAGGAACGCCAGGTTATCTCGCCGGCCATCGCCGCCGCCCGCGCCGAGGGTATCGACGCCTTGGGGCCGTTCGCGCCCGACACCGTTTTCATGCGGGCCCGCCGCGGCGAGTTCGACCTGGTCGTGGCAATGACGCACGACCACGGCCTGATCCCGGTGAAATACCTCGGCGTCGAGCATGGCGTCAACATCACGCTCGGCTTGCCGTTCGTGCGCACCAGCCCCGATCACGGCACCGCGTTCGACATTGCCGGCCGCGGTGTGGCCGACGCGTCGAGTCTGGAGGCCGCCATCGGTTGGGCGCGGCGGGCCGGCACCGACGCTGTCAGTGCCTAGATTGCGAAGCGGCTGAGGCGGGCTTGTCGCCGCCGCGCAGTGTCGCCAGCTGCTTGCGCGCACGGGCGGTCGCGCGCTCGATCAGGTAGGCGTTTTCAAAGGCACGCAGGCGCCCGGTTTCGCAGAGTCGATAGAGCATGCGCGCGGTCATCGAGATCGCGTGCTGATGGTCCTTGCCGCGCGTGAAGACAAAGAACGTCCGCCCGGGGCTGATGTGCGACAGGCGCACCTTGTGCCAGGAGCCTTCGAAGTGCATGCGGTAGGAAAAACCAATCTGCACATGATCGGCCAGCGTCGCGCCCTTGGTCGGCTCGATCGGCTCAGGCTCGGGCAGGCCCTCGATGGCCTGTTGCTGCTCGATGGCCTCGGCCTCGGCTTCCTCGGCCGACAGGTCGATGTCGACGTTGCCGTCCCAGTCGATCGCACTTTCCTGAACCAGCCCGATGCGCTTCGCTTCTTCGGCCGTGAACGGCTCGACGACCACGTCATCGAGCACCGGAATGGCGCTGATGCCGCGCACGTTGTCCTCGGGGCGCGGCAGCGGCGTGGCCATGATGGCGTCGAGCTGGCGCGACAACAGGTTGTAGTCCAGCAAGCGCATCGACTCGCGCTTCAACGATGCCGCGTGAGCCGGCAACAACTTGGCAAGGAATTCCCTCTTCGCCGCCAGTGGCCAGCCGACCAGGGCGATGCCGTCGTTCAAATCCTTCATCAACTGCGGCAGCCGCACCAGAAACGCCTTGCGGTCGGCAGGCGAGCCTTTGGGTTGCACGCTGAGGACCAGCTCACGTCCTCCGATGCGCAAGCGCTTGAGCCGTTCGCTGTCGGGCCCGAAGGTTGTCATGGCCTTGACCAGCGCCTGGCTCCAGACCTGGGTCAGGAACTGGCGCAGGAAGTCGTCCATCTCCACGCGCGCCAGCGCCGCGTGAAACTGCTGCGTGTAGCGCTGCTGCAGCAGCAGTTCGCTTTCCTTGTTGTCGAGCACGTTGCCGGCATTGCTGCGCAACGCAACGTCGCGCTTGGCCTGCTCGGCTACGAAGGCCTCGAGCTTGTCCAGCGTCTGTTCGTAGACCAGCATCTGGTCGAAGTCGCCGCCGACAATGTCGTCGACGAGGTGGCGCACCACTTCGAGGAAATGCTGGCCGGGGCCTTCGCTGAAGTCTTCAAAGGCGACGGCCAGCGAGGCCATGCGGTTGACGAGCTTGCGCACCGGGTGCCGGCGCGACGAGAAGAAGGTCGCATCGCCCAGCGCCGCGCGCAGCACCGGCAGTTGCAGGCGAGCGATGTGGCGCGCCATTTGCGGCGCGATCTTCGGGTCGGCGAGGATCTGGTCGAACAGGCTGCCGACGACATCGATCACCATGTGGTCGAGGGCGCCGCTGGCGGTGCGGTGCAACTCGTCGCGGTGGGCCAGGATCACGTTGGCCGGCAGCGCGACGGCGCCGCCGTCATGGCCTGTGGCGGCAGCGATCTGGCTTTCGGTGGCCAGGTTGCCGAGCATGGCCAGGCGTCGGATCAGCGTCATGACTTCGGCGTCGACCTGGCCGATCGTTGTCCCAGAGCCGCCGCTGCTGCTGCTGCCGCTGCCGGTCATGGCGTTGCCGTGGCCGCTGTGGCCGTAACCGCCCGTGCTGCTCAAACCCGATCGCGAACTCGGGGCCCCGGCGAACCCTGACGGTCCAGACAAGTGGCCCGGGCCGCTGTCGATCGCCTCGCCGTCCATGCCCAACGGCCGGCCCAGCGTGTCATACCCGGTGTGGATATGCGCCTGGTGCGCCATGTCACTGCCTGGGCCCTGCACGCTGCGCACGGTCATGTCCGGCGCTCTCACGCCCGCAGACTTGAGTTCCTGCACGATCGTGCCGTACAGCGCCGGCATGCCGCTGGCCAGGCTGCGGCCCATGTGCTCGGTCAGCAGGCGCCGCACTTCCGGGCGCTCGCTGACCGCGTCGCAGGCCGTCACCAGGGCCCTGCCGATCAACTCGGGCCGCAGCGGGTTGCGGTACTCGCCATCACGGCGGCTGGCGGTGTGCAGCAATCCCATCAGCAGCGTGTCCAGTTCGCGCAATTCCCATTCGCACTCGTGCTGAAGATTGAGTGCGATGCGATCGGCCGCGACCTGGATTTCAACATCGCGATCGGCGACCAGCGACAGGCTCTGCCACGACGAACCGAGCTTGCTGTTGAACTTCGACGGACTCGTGTCCAGACGGCGCAACTCGCGCATCACGCCGTCGTCGAGGTGCTCGTTGAACGTCATCACATAGGCCGAATGCCGCTTGTTGAGTTCAAACTGCGCCGCCAGGAACTCCTCGCGCTCGATCGTGCGCACACTCGCCAGCGCTGCCACGCCCAGCGCATCCACGCACCGAATTGCTGCATCGCGGGCAGCGGCCTTGACGCGCTGAACAGCAGCTTTGAGGGCGATGGGAACGACAGGATCGGATGATTTCATGCGGGCTTGGCGCTATGTCGGCGCGGCAGGCTCCTTCGACACGAGGACATGACAACGCCGCGCCGGGTCGCCGGCGCGGCATCAAGTATGCGTCCAAACGCCCGGCGTGGGACGGCCTGGGATGGACCGCTGGGCCTACTTCTTCAGTGCGTCGCGAATCTCGCGCAGGAGCACGGTGTCTTCCGGCGGCGCCGGCGGGGCCGGCGGCGCGGCGTTCTTCAGCCGGTTGATCTGCTTGATCATCAAGAAGATGATGAAGGCCAGGATGATGAAGTTGATGGCCACGGTGATGAAATTGCCATAGGCAAACAGCGGTACACCGGCCTTGCTCAGCGCCTCGTAGGTCTGCGGGATATCTTTGGGCCCCTCGGCCAGCTTGACGAAGTAGTTGCTGAAGTCCAGGCCGCCAAAAATCCTGCCCACCACGGGCATGATCAGATCCCTGACGATCGAGTCGACGATCTTGCCGAAGGCTGCTCCGATGATGACGCCGACGGCAAGATCGACGACGTTGCCCTTCATCGCAAACTCTTTGAACTCGCTGATGAAACTCATGTCAGCTTCTCCTTTCTGGATGTTGTGCTGAGGACGATGCGGGGCTCGCATCGGGCGGGGCGCAGTATTGCCGATCAGTTCTTCGCGTCAAGCCCGGCCGGACCCTGCAAATGCGTCCGCTAGAATCTCTGGTTGTCTTGCAGACCTAGTTCGACGAGGAAAACCATGAGTCAAGATGCCATCGATCCGGGCCGCCGGGCCTGGGTGGGTATCGCCTGTGGCGCAGGCGCGGTGGGCGGTGCGGCAGTCGCCGTGCCGTTCATTTCCAGCTTTGCACCTTCCGAGCGCGCCAAGGCCGCCGGCGCCGCTGTCGAAGTCGACATCAGCGCGCTCAAGGCCGGCGAGATGCAGACCGTCGAGTGGCGCGGCAAGCCGGTGTGGATCCTGAAGCGCACGCCCGAGCAGCTCGAGTCGTTGAAGAAGACCGACGACCTGGTCGCCGACCCGAAATCGCTGCGCAAACCCGATGAGCTGACGCCCGAGTACGCCCGCAACGAATACCGCTCGCGCAAGCCCGAGCTGCTGGTGGCGGTGGGCATCTGTTCGCACCTGGGCTGCTCGCCGACGGCCAAGCTGCAGCCCGGTGCCCAGCCCAGCCTGCCCGACGACTGGCAAGGCGGCTTTTTCTGCCCCTGCCATGGCTCGATGTTCGACCTGGCCGGCCGCGTCTACAAGAACAAGCCGGCGCCCGACAACCTCGAGATCCCGCCCTACATGTTCCTGTCAGACAGCAAGCTGTTGATCGGCGAGGACAAGAAGGCGTGATCGGCGCGATAGGCGCGATCGTCGGACAGCGAGCTCTCAAGAGGCACAACAACGATGGCTGAATTCAAGGAACTTCCGTCCGGTGCTCCGATGACGGCACAGGTGACGAACTGGTTCGAGAACCGTTTCCCGACGGCGTTTGCCGAATACAAGAAGCACCTGTCCGAGTACTACGCGCCGAAGAACTTCAACTTCTGGTACTTCTTCGGCTCGCTGGCGCTGCTGGTGCTGGTGATCCAGATCGTCACCGGCATTTTCCTGACGATGCACTACAAGCCCGATGCGGCCACCGCGTTCGCCTCGGTCGAGTACATCATGCGCGACGTGCCGGGCGGCTGGCTGATCCGCTACATGCACTCCACGGGTGCATCGGCGTTCTTCATCGTCACCTACATGCACATGTTCCGCGGCCTGATCTACGGCAGCTACCGCAAGCCGCGCGAGCTGGTCTGGATCTTCGGCGTGGCCATATTCCTGTGCCTGATGGGCGAGGCCTTCATGGGCTATCTCTTGCCCTGGGGCCAGATGAGCTACTGGGGTGCGCAGGTCATCATCAACCTGTTCGCCGCCATCCCCTTCGTCGGCCCGGACCTGGCGCTGCTGATCCGCGGCGACTTTGTCGTCGGCGACGCCACGCTCAATCGCTTCTTCGCCTTCCACGTCGTCGCGATTCCGCTGGTGCTGATCGGCCTGGTGGTCGCCCACCTGCTGGCCCTGCACGATGTCGGCTCCAACAACCCGGATGGCGTGGAGATCAAGGCCAAGAAAGACCCCAAGACCGGCATTCCGCTCGACGGCATTCCCTTCCACCCCTACTACACCGTGCACGACATCCTCGGGGTCTCGGTGTTCCTGATGATCTTCACGGCGATCATCTTCTTCGCGCCTGAGATGGGCGGCTACTTCATCGAATTCAACAACTTCATCCCCGCCGACCCGCTGCAGACGCCGGCGCATATCGCACCGGTCTGGTACTTCACGCCCTACTACTCGATGCTGCGCGCCACCACCGACCCGATGGTCAACGTGCTGTGCGTGCTGTTTGGCCTGGGCGCGCTGGTGGCGTTCTGGAAAGGCCGCATGTCCTTTGCGGCCAAGATCGGCATTGCCGTGGCCGCGCTGGTCGCCGTTGCGTTGCTCAAGACCTTCGATGCCAAGTTCTGGGGCGTGGTCGTCATGGGCGCGGCGGTGATGATTCTGTTTTTCCTGCCCTGGCTCGATTACAGCCCGGTCAAGTCGATCCGCTACCGCCCGGGCTGGCACAAGGCCGTCTATGGTGTTTTTGTCGTGGTCTTCTTCATCCTGGGCTGGCTCGGCATCGAGCCGGTGTCGGACATGAAGACCCTGCTGGCGCAGATCGGCACGATCTACTACTTCGGCTTTTTCCTGCTGATGCCGTGGTGGAGCCGGCTGGGTGAGTTCAAGCCGGTACCCGACCGCGTGGTCTTCCATGCCCATTGATGATGGCGATGCACAAGATGATCAAGAAAATCCTCGCCGGTCTGCTGCTCGTGATCGCTGGCGCCGCGCAGGCGGCTGAAGGCGGACTGGCCTGGGACCGTTTCCCGACAGACAAGCTGTCGAACAACGCAGCGCTGCAACATGGCGCCAAGCTGTTCGTCAACTACTGCCTGAACTGCCATTCGGCCGCGTATATGCGCTTCAACCGCATGCACGAGATCGGTCTGACCGATGACCAGATCAAGAACAACCTGCTCTTCACGACCGACAAGGTCGGCGAGACGATGAAGGTGGCGATGGACGCCAAGCAGGCCAAGGTGTGGTTCGGTGCCACGCCGCCCGATCTGTCGGTGATTGCGCGTTCGCGCTCGGCCGCCGGCCAGGGCAGCGGCGCCGACTACCTCTACACCTACCTGCGAACCTACTATCGCGACGACACCAAGCCCAGCGGCTGGAACAACCTGGCCTTTCCGGGCGTGGGCATGCCGCACGTGCTGTGGGAGTTGCAAGGCGAACGTCGCCCGGTGTTCGAAAAGCGGATGGACCATGGCCAAGAAGGCGAGGTCTTCACCGGACGCTGGGAGGTCACCCAGGCTGGCTCGATGAGCGCGCGCGAATATGACACCGCCGTCGCCGACCTCGTGGCGTTCCTGCAATGGATGGGCGAGCCGGTACAAAGATCGCGCGTGCAGATTGGTGTGTGGGTGCTGTTGTTCCTGGGTGTGTTCACCGTGATCGCCTGGTTCCTCAACGCCGCGTACTGGAAAAACATCAAGTAAGCGCCGTCCGGCCATTGGGCGCAGCGGCTGCCTCGCAACCGCTGCGCCTCGTGTTTTGTAGACTCACCGAAACCGAATAACAGGAGCCCGCCACCATGATGGTGCTTTACTCCGGAACGACTGACCCCTATTCGCACCGATGCCGATTCGTGCTGTTCGAAAAGGGCATGGATTTCGAGATCCGCGATGTCGATGTCTTCGCCAAACCCGAAGACATCGCGTTGATGAATCCGTACAACGAAGTGCCGATCCTCGTCGAGCGCGACTTGATCCTGTACGAGTCGCACATCATCAACGAGTACATCGACGAGCGCTTCCCGCATCCGCAACTCATGCCGGGCGATCCGGTGGCGCGGGCGCGGGTGCGCCTGTTCCTTTTCAATTTCGAGAAGGAGCTGTTCGCCAACGTCAACATCCTCGAGGGCCGCGGCGGCGCCAAGGGCACCGAGAAGCAACAGGAAAAAGCGCGTGACCAGATCCGTGATCGCCTGACGCAGCTTGCGCCGATCTTCCTCAAGAACAAGTTCATGCTCGGCGACGACTTCTCGATGCTCGACGTGGCCATCGCGCCGCTGCTCTGGCGCCTGGACTACTACGGCATCGACTTGTCGAAGAACGCCTTGCCGCTGCTCAAATACGCCGAGCGCATCTTCTCGCGGCCGGCCTACATCGAGGCGCTGACACCTTCCGAGAAGGTGATGCGCAAATAAAGGCAGACCGCAGGCGTGACGACCACCCCGATGTCTCCCGAAGGCCAGGGCAGCTCGACGCGGCCCTACCTGATCCGTGCGCTGCACGACTGGTGTACCGACAACGGCTTCACGCCCTACATCGCCGTGCATGTCGACAGTTCGGTGCAGGTGCCCAAGGAGTATGTGAAGAACAACGAGATCGTGCTCAACGTCGGCTTCGAGGCGACCTCGGGTTTGAAGCTGGGCAACGACGTGATCGAGTTCAAGGCGCGTTTCGGTGGTCAGGCGCGCGAAATCGTCGTGCCGATCGACCATGTGGTGGCCATCTACGCGCGGGAAAACGGGCAGGGCATGGCTTTCCCGGTGCCCAGCGCGCCTTCGGGCGCCGGGCCCTCGGTGTTGCCGCCGGCCGAAGGCGGCGCCCGGGGCACACCGCCGCGGCTGACCGCAGTGGATACGCCGAGTTCGAACAACAGTGAATCCGAAGAGCCGCCGCCGGCACCTTCGGGCGGTCCCAAGCCTTCGCTCAAGCGGATCAAGTGATCGATTGGCAAGCGGCGTTGCCGTTGCCGCCGACCGTGGCGGGGGTGCGTACTTCGCATTTCCCGGCACGGCGCTGTTTCCGGGCGTTTCTCGCCGCAGCGCGGTCCTGCGTTGCCGGCCTAGAATCACCGACCGGGCCGCCGACTTAGCTCAGCTGGTAGAGCAACCGCCTTGTAAGCGGTAGGTCATCCGTTCGATTCGGATAGTCGGCACCAGACGTGGCGCGAAGTGTCAGGGCGTGCGCAGGCGAACCCGAATCGGCAGGTCACGGAAGGAACGCGAGCGCAGCTCTTGGCTCAGACGTGGCAACAGGTGGCGCAGTTTGGCGGCAATCGCCGCATTGGAGGCCAGCAAGGACCAACCCTCGTCGTCGACCGGCCCCGGCCGCAACTCGCGGATCAGGTTGTCGGGCAGCAGCGAGACGATGGCGTCGAAGCGCTGCTCCGACTCCCGCAGCCGGGCGGTCAGGTGCTGCAAGCTGTCGCTGCCGGCGAGCGCGCAGTCCAGGCTCAGCGGCAACGGCACCGACGCAAGGGGTTTCTTGGTGGCCGCCATGTTTTGGAGTGTAGGCCCATGCAGATCATGATCACCCACGGCAGCCTCGCCAATACGCGCGTGCTGCAGTTGAATCGCTATCAGCTCGGCATGGCCTTGGCGGCATTGATCGTCGCGCTGATGCTGGTCTCGGGCCTGGTCTATCACTTCGTCTTCCTCAAGGCCGCGCGCGAAGGCTGGCCGGTGGTCAGCTCGGTGTTGCGACTGGTGGTGCGCGACGAGTTCGCGCAGCGCGACCGATTCGTGCGCGAAAACCTCGACGTCATGGCCACCAAGGTCGGCGAGATGCAGGCCAAGCTGCTCCAGCTCGAGGCCATGGGCGACCGCGTGTCCGGACTGGCCGGCATCAAGCCAGAGGAGTTCAAACCGGTGTTGGCACCGCTGCCGGGCGCATCGGCGCCGCTGGCCTTCAAGGACCAGGGCGGCCCTTTCGTTCCCGGCCTGGACGACAGCCAGCGCAGCGTGCTCGATGCATTGGTGGCCGACGTCGGCACAATGGACCAACGTGCCGACCAGTACACCGACCTGTTCATCCTGATCGAATCGCGCTTGCTCGAGGGGCGGCTGGCGCAATTGCTGATTCCGAGCACACAGCCGGTGGTCGGGCCCGTCGGCTCGGGCTTCGGCTTTCGCACCGACCCGATCACCGGCCGCGGTGCGCTGCACATGGGCCTGGACTTCCCAGCCGAAGTCGGCACGCCGATCGTGGCCGCGGCTGGCGGCGTGGTCATCAGTGCGTCCACGCATGCTGCTTACGGCAACGTGGTCGACATCGACCATGGCAGCGGCCTGGTGACACGCTATGCCCACGCCTCCAAGCTGCTCGTCAAGAACGGCGACCTGGTGCGGCGCGGACAGGCGGTGGCCCAGGTCGGCAACACGGGCCGCTCCACCGGGCCGCATCTGCACTTCGAAGTGCTGCTCGATGGCGTGCCGCAAAACCCGGCCCGTTTCCTCGCCGGGCGGGGCGCCAATTCGAAGGCAACGGCGGGCCGCCAGCGCCAGCGCTGAGCCCGCGGCTAAAATTCGCGGCTTTGTCCACAGGGCCGCCGAGCTCGTGGAACTCTGTGCTTGAGGACGGCCCCAAGCGCCTCATCTGCTTTGAGCGGTGCTCCGCCGCTGCGCCAAAAACACTGCCCGCCCATGTTGCCCAAAATTCTGACTTCGATCTTCGGCAGCCGAAACGAACGCCTGCTCAAGCAGTACCGCGCCGTCGTTGCCAAGATCAACGCGCTCGAGCCGCAGTTCGAAGCGCTCGATGCCGCCGCCTTGCGTGCCAAGACAGCAGAGTTCAAGCAGCGCCTCGAGCAGGGCTCGACGCTCGATGATCTCCTGCCCGAGGCCTTTGCCACCGTGCGCGAGGCCAGCAAGCGCACACTGAAGATGCGCCACTTCGACGTGCAACTGATGGGCGGCATGGCGCTGCATCAGGGCAAGATCGCCGAGATGCGCACCGGCGAAGGCAAGACGCTGATGGCCACGCTGCCGGTCTATCTCAATGCGCTGGCGGGCAAGGGCGTGCACCTGGTCACCGTCAACGACTACCTGGCGCGGCGCGATGCCGAGTGGATGGGCCAGATCTACAACTTCCTCGGCTTGACCGTCGGCGTCAACGTGCCGGGCATGGGCCGAGAGGAAAAGCAGGCCGCCTATACAGCCGATGTCACCTACGGCACCAACAACGAGTTCGGCTTCGACTACCTGCGCGACAACATGGTCCAGGCCACCGAGGATCGTTCGCAGCGCGGCCTGTCGTATTCGATCGTCGATGAGGTCGATTCGATCCTGATCGACGAGGCGCGCACGCCGCTGATCATCAGCGGCCAGGCCGAAGACCACACCGAGATGTACGTGCGCATCAACGCCGTAGTGCCGCAGTTGAAGCAGCAGATCGGCGAGGCCGACCTGCGTACCGGCGAGGGCGTGATCGAGCCGGGCGACTTCACGCTCGACGAAAAAGGCCGCCAGGTCTTCCTCACCGAGCAGGGTCATGAAAACGCCGAACGCATCCTCGGCGTGGCCGGCCTGCTGGCCGAGGGTGCGAGCCTGTACGACCCGGCCAACATCACGCTGATGCACCATGTCTACGCGGCGCTGCGGGCCAAGCATCTCTACCAGCGCGACCAGCACTACGTCGTGCAGGACGGCGAGGTCATCATCGTCGACGAGTTCACCGGACGCCTGATGACCGGCCGCCGCTGGAGCGATGGACTGCACCAGGCGGTGGAGGCCAAGGAGGGCGTGGCCATCCAGAGCGAGAACCAGACACTGGCCTCGATCACCTTCCAGAACTACTTTCGCATGTACGGCAAGCTCTCGGGCATGACCGGCACGGCCGACACGGAGGCTTTTGAGTTCCAGGAGATCTACGGACTCGAGACGGTGGTGATCCCGCCCAACAAGCCGACGATCCGCAAGGACGAACTCGACCTCGTCTACAAGACAGCCAAGGAAAAGTACGACGCGGTGATCAACGACATCCGCGATTGCCACCAGCGCGGCCAGCCGGTGCTGGTGGGCACGACGTCGATCGAGAACTCGGAGCTGATCTCCGGCCTGCTCGAGAAGACCGATCTGCCGCATCAGGTGCTCAACGCCAAACAGCATGCGAAGGAAGCCGAGATCGTGGCCCAGGCCGGACGGCCCGGCGTCATCACGATCGCCACCAACATGGCCGGCCGCGGCACCGACATCGTGCTCGGCGGCAATGTCGAGAGGCAGGTGCACTTCATCGAGATCGACGAAGCGGTCCCCGCAGACGAAAAGACCAAGCGCATCGCCCAATTGCACGACGAATGGCAGGGCCTGCACGACAAGGTCAAGGCCGAAGGCGGATTGCGCATCATCGCCACCGAGCGCCACGAGTCGCGCCGCATCGACAACCAGTTGCGCGGCCGCTCGGGCCGCCAGGGCGATCCGGGCGCCTCGCGCTTCTACCTCAGCCTGGACGATTCGCTGATGCGGATCTTCGCCGGCGACCGCGTACGCTCGATCATGGACCGGCTGAAGATGCCCGAAGGCGAAGCCATCGAGGCCGGCATCGTGACGCGCAGCATCGAAGGCGCGCAGCGCAAGGTCGAGGCGCGCAACTTCGACATGCGCAAGCAATTGCTCGAGTACGACGACGTCGCCAACGACCAGCGCAAGGTCATCTACCAGCAGCGCAACGACATCCTCGAGGAGCCGTCGCTGACAGCGATCACCACCAACCTGCGCAAGAGCGCGATGGAAGAGGTGGTGCGCACTTTCGTGCCGGCCGAGAGCCTCGAAGAGCAATGGGATCTCGACAGCCTGGAGAAGACGCTGCGCGACGAGTGGCAACTGGACCTGCCGCTCAAGGCCGAAGTGGAAAAGTCCGACTCCATCACCGACGACGAGATCGTCGAGAAGGTGCAGGCGCATGCCGACAAGGTGTTTGCCGACAAGCTGGCCATCGTCGGCGACGATCAGTTCACGCCGTTCATGCGCATGGTCATGCTGCAGAGCATCGACACCCATTGGCGCGAACACCTGGCGTCGCTCGACTACCTGCGCCAAGGCATCCACCTGCGCGGCTATGCGCAGAAGAATCCCAAGCAGGAGTACAAGCGCGAAGCCTTCGAGCTGTTCTCGCAACTGCTCGGCCTGGTAAAGATGGAAGTCACCCGCGTGCTGATGACCGTGCGCATCCAGACCCAGGAGCAGGTGGCGCAGGCCGCCGAGGCAATCGAGGAGAGGGCGGCGCATGTCAGCAACGTGACC
The DNA here is from genome assembly GCA_963706685.1 of uncultured beta proteobacterium. Lineage (GTDB taxonomy): Bacteria > Pseudomonadota > Gammaproteobacteria > Burkholderiales > Burkholderiaceae_C > CADEEN01. Next base: position 172,970 of record CAVPMY010000003.1, on the reverse strand, counting down.
TATGTGCACCCGAACGAGGACGGCAGCGTGTCGGAAGACAGGGATCCTGCAAAGCCGCCTCAGGCGTTGCCTCGCGTCGGCCGCAATGACCCATGCCCCTGCGGCAGCGGCAAGAAGTTCAAGCTCTGCCACGGCAGGCTGAGCTGAACTCGGCTGGCGCCGCGCCACCCCTGTCGGCTTCTCGCGGGCGGGCTTTCGCCTAGGTAGGAACCGGTATTGCTGCGCTCGCATGGCCTGCCTAAGCTGCTCTCGCAGTCTGGGCGGCCAGCCCCGGCCGCGAGCCGTGTTCCTCATTGTCCGTGTGGCTCTGCAGCGCCCGACCGGTGCAGTCAGATCGCTTGGCGCTGGGGCGTATCCACTGAGCGTCATACGGAGTTTGATCATGAATTTGACGTCGATCACCGCATCCATTGCGCTGCTCGGCCTCGCGATGAGTACCGCGCAGGCTGCAGGCCCCCAACCGCAGGAAGGCCCTCAACAGGCCCAGTCCGCCCCCAACAAGGCTGAGCAGACGCTGCAGGGCCGGCGGGCGGTGCGCGACACCGTCACCGGCAAACTGCGCGCTCCGAGCGAAGACGAACTGAAGGCGATGATCGAGAGCGAACGTGCCGCGCGCACGGCGCGTGGCCAATCCGCGACCGCCGGCCCGGTGGCACCGATGATCGTGCGCCAGCACGCCGGTGGCATGCGCAGCGCCGTGCTGGGCCCGGAATACCTGAGCACGCTGAAGGCCGAGCGCCAAAGCGACGGCAAGCTGGTGATTCGTCATGCCAATCCGGCGCACGAGCACGGCAGCACCGTCCAGCCCAACGCCACGACAAGATCCACCGAGTGAGGAGCATCGCGATGAAGAACAAGCGTCTTTTCGCCGCCAGCTTCTTGGCGGCTGCTTTGGCATTGCCGGCCTCGGCCGCCACATTGGTCCTGAACAATGTTGACGCCCCAGGCGTCGGCTTCAACGACACGACGCCGGCCGCGCCGGTGGGTGGCAACGCAGGCACCACCATTGGTCAACAGCGCCTGATCGCCTACCAGAAGGCCCTCGAGCTGTGGGGCAAGGTGCTGAGGAGCAATGCCACGATCGTTGTTCAAGGATCGTTCGCCCGTCTGAACTGCACCCCGACCGGCGGTACGCTGGCGCAGGCGGGTGCCAACCAGATCTTTTCCGACTTCCCGAATGCACCGCTGGCCGGCCACTGGTACGGTGTTGCGCTGGCCAATGCGATCGCGGGTTTCGACCTGACGCCGGGTCCACTGGACGTTCCAGGACCCGACGATCAATTCAACGACGAAATCATCGCCAACTTCAACGGCGACGTCGGCATGGCCGACTGCATTGCCGGTCCGGGCTGGTATTACGGGCTCGACAACAACGCGCTGGGCGGCCAGATCGACTTCCTCGACACCTTCATGCACGAGGTCTCACATGGCCTGGGGTTCCAGAACTTTGCCAATGAGCTCTCAGGTGGCACGCCCCTGGGCCTGCCCGATGTGTACATGGCCAACACGCTGGACCTGACCAACGGTCTGCGCTGGAACGGCTTCTCGGCGCAGCAGATTGTCGACTCGGCGGTGCGCACCGGACAGGTGGTGTGGGCGGGCAACAATGTGACGGCCAATGCCAAACGCGTGCTGGGTGCGTTCGAGGGCATCCGCGTGAGCGGTGCGCTGGCGCGCGAACTCGAGTTCGGCACGGCCGATTTCGGCGCACCGCCCTCGACTGCCAACTTCGGCGGCATGGTCGTCGTGGCCACCGACGGCATTGCCGATCCGGCGATTGCCGGCACGGTCACCGATGCCTGCGAGCCGATCACGTCCGACGTCGTCGGCAAGATCGCGCTGATCGATCGTGGTGGCTGCGGCTTTGTGGTCAAGGTCAAGAATGCGCAGGATGCCGGCGCCAGCGCCGTGATCGTTGCCAACACGCTGGGCCGTGGCACCCAAGGCATGGGCGGCGCCGACGCCACGATCACGATCGCCTCGATCCTGATCTCCAATGCCGACGCCGACGCCATCCGCGCTGCCCTGCCCAACGTTACCGCGTCGTTCTTCGTCGATCCGAGCCGATTGGCCGGCACCGCCGGCGGCTACGTTCGGCTGTATGCGCCCTCGACCGTGGCGCTCGGTTCGTCGATCTCCCACTTCGACACCACGGCGGCGCCCAACCTGCTGATGGAGCCGTTCATCAATGGCGACCTGCGCTCGGCACGCAACCTCGACCTGACGCCGTCGTTGATGAAGGACGTCGGCTGGGATCTGGAGACGCTCAAGATCGGCCACTGCGACACCCGTGTGCCCAATGCGCTGGCCAACGGCGACATGCTGCACGTCGCGGTCGAACAATGTAGCGATGCCGCCAGGAACCGCGGCAGGTTCGTCGCCTGTTCGACCAAGTTGGCATTCGAAGCGCTGAAAGACCGGCTCATCGACCTCAGGGGCGTGGTGTCCATCATCGGCTGCGCAGCCCGCGCGCGCTGATCAGCAAACGGCCCCGGGCCCTCGCACAACGGCGCCTCCGGGCGCCGCTTTTCATGGGGGTGGCGGCAACCAATAGGCCTTGTCGTTGCCGACGTCGAAGCGCAGGGGATGCGTCGGCGCGCCGCTCCTCAATGCCCACTGCCACTGCAGCCGGTGCTTGCCCCATTGCCACCAGGCCCGCCAGGCGCCAAGGCGCGGTCGGTCGATGGCATCGCGCACATACGCCGCGTAGCCAGGCACAAAATGCTGCAGCCGCGAGCGGCACGTCTCCAGCGAGGGCGTGTCGCGCTGGATACGCTCGTGCTGCACCAACTCCCATGCCAATGGCTGCAACGTGCGCGCGGCAGTTGCGTCGAGGTCATCCGGCACTGCCGCACCGGACGGCGAGCGGTCGAACAGGAAGGCATAGACCACCAGCGCCATGAAGTAGGACCCCAGCGGCGTGAGGTGCACATCGTCGCGGAAGAGGTGTTCGAGCGTGGCCCGTGGCGTGCCCGCGTTCAGCCCTTCAACGCCGCCGCGCATGGCCCGCTCCACCAGTGCCACCAGCAAGGCGCCGGCGGGCAGGAAGGCGATGCGGTCGCTTCTGCCTTCGGCGGCGAGCGAGGCGTTGACGCGCATGGCCATGCACTGCCAGATCGGCGAGGCGGCGCGCTCGTAGGCGATCCAGCGCCGCGGATCGTCCTTGTTGTCGAGGTTCAACCATGAGGCGTAGAACCATGTCTGGCCGCGCGGATTGGCTTCGACGAAGCGCTCGTGGATGTGGCGCAGGTGCCGCACGCTGCCGTTCCACACCAGGTTGCCGATCAGCGTGTGCTGCTCGGTGACGATCAGCGTGTCGTACGCGCCGCCGTGCACCGTGCGCGGTGCGCGCCACTCGGCCAGCACATCCATGCCCGCGCCCTCACGGTTGCTGCCGCTGCGGTAGCCCTGCCAAGTTTCAGCGCCAGGGCCGATTCCTGCCGTGCGCTCGCGGATCGACGAGCCTTCGAGGTGTTGGCGGTTCCATTGCAGCGGCGTGCCCAGGCTCGCGGCGATGGCAGCCACGTCGCGCGGCAGCGGCTGATCGAGCAGGCTGTGGCCGGAATAAAACAGCCGTTGCGGTGGCGTCTGTGCAACCACAGGTGCGGCAATACACAGAGCAAGGGCTGCGGCGGCGAGAGGTTTCATGGCGGGCGGTGGGTGACTTCTACAATTCTCGGCTCTACCGACACCCGCCCACGACCGCCATGCCCGTCAATCTCTGTGCTCCCTTGGCCGCCGACCTGCACCCAGTGGCCGGCCTGCGCGTCGGCACGGCAATGGCCGGCGTGCGCAAGGCCAACCGGCGCGACCTTGTCGTCTTCGCCCTCGACGAAGGTGCCGCCGCGGCCGGCGTGTTCACGCAGAACCGCTTCTGTGCGGCGCCGGTCCAGGTCTGCCGCGAGCACCTGGCCGGCAACAACGGCGTCCGCGCCCTCGTCATCAACACCGGCAACGCCAACGCCGGCACGGGAGCCGACGGCTTGGCGCGTGCGCGGCAAACCTGCGTCGCACTGTCGCGGCAGCTGAAGATCGCGCCCGAGCAGGTGTTGCCGTTCTCCACCGGCGTCATCATGGAAACGCTGCCGGTCGATCGCATCATCGCCGGCCTGCCTGCCGCGCTGGCCGATCTGTCGCCGACGCACTGGCTCGACGCCGCCCAGGGCATCATGACCACCGACACGCTGCCCAAGGCAGCGAGCCGGCAAGTGACGATCGGCGGCAAGACCGTCACCGTGACCGGTATCGCCAAGGGTGCCGGCATGATTCGCCCGAACATGGCGACGATGCTCGGCTTCATGGCCACCGACGCGGTGATCGATCCGGCACTGATGCCGCTGCTGGTGCGCGAAGCCGCCGACCAGAGCTTCAACCGCATCACCATCGATGGCGACACCAGCACCAACGATGCCTTCGTGCTGATCGCCACGCAGCGCGCCGGCCATGCCCGCATCACGCAGCTCGAATCGCCTGAAGGCGCGCTGCTGCGCGAGGCCGTCTTCGGCGTTGCTCGTCAGCTCGCACAGGCCATCGTGCGCGACGGCGAAGGCGCCACCAAGTTCATCACCGTGCGCATCGACGGCGGGCGCACGAAGCAGGAGTGCCGCCTGGCTGCCTACGCGATCGCGCATTCGCCGCTCGTGAAAACTGCTTTCTTCGCCAGCGACCCCAACCTCGGCCGCATCCTGGCCGCGGTCGGTTATGCCGGCATCGACGACCTCGACCAAGGACTGATCGATCTCTTCCTCGACGATGTGCATGTGGTCACCCAAGGCGGCCGCCACCCGGCCTACCAGGAGGCCGACGGCCAGCGCGTGATGAAACAAAGCGAGATCACGATCCGCGTCGATCTGCACCGCGGGCCGGCGCATGCCACGGTCTGGACCTGTGACCTGTCGCACGATTACGTCAGCATCAACGCCGACTATCGAAGTTAGGGACTGTGCGGCGGCAGGTCTCGCTGCTACATTCTTGACCTAAGCGAGACCCCCGATGACCACCACCCACGACATCCCGAACGCGCGCCGACTGTGTCGCGCATTTGTCGTCGGTGCGCGCGCCGACTAGCCGTCTCGCTCCAGCATCCCGTCGGGCCTGCGCTGAGCGATCAGTGTCAGGCCCGAACTGTTTTTCTTCACCATGTTGTCACTCGTCCTGCCGTCCCGTTGGTGGCCTGCCCTGCGCGCAGCGGCAGTGCAGCGCTTTGCGCTGCCGGCCAACGACCTGCTGCGCGTCGCCGCCTACCGCCGCCTGTGGACATCGATCCTGATCTCCTCGCTCGGCGGCCAGGTGACGATGCTGGCGCTGCCGCTGACGGCCGTCGTGCTGCTGCACGCCACGGCGACGCAGATGGGCATGCTGGTGGCCATGGAGATCGCGCCCTTCGTGCTGCTGTCGCTGCCGTCGGGCGTCTGGCTCGACCGCGTGCGCAAGCTGCCGGTCTACATCGGCGGCGAACTGGTGCTGGCTTTCCTGGTGGCCAGCGTGCCGGCCGCCTACTACCTGGGCTGGCTGACGATGCAGTGGATGTACGTGGCGGCCTTCATCATGGGCTGCGTCTATGTCGTTGCCGGCTCGGCAGCGCAGATCGTGCTGACGCAGGTCGTGTCGCGAGACCGCCTGGTCGAGGCCCATGCGCGCAACGCGCTGGCGAGTTCGGGCGCCGAGGTCGCGGGCCCGGGCTTTGCCGGCGCGCTGATCAAGGCGGTCGGGGCGCCGGTGGCACTGCTGCTCGACGCGCTGATGCTGATCGTCTCGGTGTTGATACTGCGCGGCGTGCGTGTGCAGGAGGTGCTCGCGCCGCGCAAGGAAGCGACGGGCCGCTCCCTAGCTTCCTTGGCCCCCTCGGGGGGAGGCCACGGCAATCCGTCGCCCGGGGGCTCCAGGTTGGATGCGCACTTCTGGCGCGACCTGAAGGCGGGCGTGCGCTTCGTGCGCGGCACGCCGCTGCTGGTGACGATGGCGTGCACCGTCGGCGCCTGGCAGATGTGCCATCACGCGGCGATCGTCGTCCAGATCCTGTTCGCGACGCGCACGCTGGGGCTCAACGAATCGCAGATCGGCCTGTCCTTCGTCGGCCTCGGTGTCGGCACCGTGCTCGCCAGCACGACGGGCCACCGCATCTCGTCGCGCATCGGTCCGGGGCCGTGCCTGTTGCTGGGCCTGGCCATTTGCGGCGCGGGCTGGCTGATGCTTGCGGCGGCACCGGCCAACGCGCTGGGCCGAGCGATGTTTGCGCTGATGCTGTTCCTGTTCGGCGTCGGCGCGGTGCTGATCTACATCAACTTCCTGTCGCTGCGCCAGGCCGTGACGCCGTCGCCGCTGCTCGGCCGCATGACGAGCACGATGCGCTGGCTGATCCTGTTGCCCGCTGGCCCGGGCGCGCTGATCGGCGGCTGGCTCGGCGAGCATGTGAGCCTGCGTGCGTCGCTGCTGTTTGCCGGCATCAGCGCCTTGCTGGCGACGTTGGCCGTGTGGCGGCTGACGATGCTGCGCGATGTGCGCGAGCTGCCGCAGCCCGAGAGCGAGGAAGACCTGCTCGGCGCCGAAGCCACGGTCTCGGCGCTGACTGAAGTCCGTTCAGACGCCGAGGTGCCCGCCGGTGCGGTCGCCGTCGGGCGCGAAGCGATCGACCGCGTCGGTGATCAGCCCATCGAGCCCCATGGCGAGCAGGGCGCGCGCGGCTGAAGCATCGTTGACCGTGTAGCACAGCGACCAGAGGTCGGCGGCGTGCAGGCGCTGCACCATCGGCGCGCTGTACAGCCGGTGGTTGGCAACCACGGCCACGCAACCGAGGCGTTGTGCGAGTTCTAGCCAGCCGTCGACCAGCGTGTCGATCAGCAGCGCCCGCGGCAGTTGCGGCGCGGCGGCGCGTGCTCCTTCGAGCGCGGCGGCTTCGAACGAGCTCAGCAGCGGCGGCAACGCGCGGCCGCGCCACAGCCGCTCGGCCTCGCGCGCCACCACCTCGCCGGTGTGGTGTTCGGTGCCTGGCGTGGGCTTGATCTCGATGTTCAACGCATGGTTGCTCGCAAGGCAGAACGCAGCGATGTGGTCGAGCGTCGGCAGCGGCTCGCCGGCGTAGGCAGCGCTGTGCCACGAGCCGGCATCGAGGCGCGACAGCTCGGCCCACGGCTTGTCGCCGGCCACGCCGCGCGCATTGCTGGTGCGTTCGAGCGTCGCGTCGTGCAGCAGGAACGGCACGCCGTCGGCGCTCAGCTTGACGTCGCATTCGAAGGCCGCGTAGCCGTGCTGCGCACCGAGCCGAAACGCCGCCAGCGTGTTTTCCGGCGCCAGCTTGCCGGCGCCGCGGTGGGCGATCCACAGCGGCCAGGGGGAGGGGGTCATGCGACGCGCTGCTTGGTTTGCGGATCGAACCAGTGCAGGTGTTTGGCGTCGACCGCGACCGTGAACATGGCGCCGCTGGTCGGCGCCGGCAGCGTCGCATCGAGGCGCACGGTGAACAGCGTATTGCCGAGCTTGCAGTAGACCAGCCGTTCGGCACCGAGCATTTCTACGACATCGACCTTGAGCGACCAGCCACGGTCGTGGGACGGTGCCGGGTACGCATGCTCGGGGCGCACGCCGAGCAGCAGCGCTCCGTTGCGAGGCGCGGCGGCCGGCAGTTGCAGCGTCGTGCCGCCGATCGTGAAGCGCGTGCCATCGGCCTGGCCTTCGAGCAGGTTCATCGGCGGGCTGCCGATGAAGCTGGCAACGAAGGTCGTGGCGGGGCGCTGGTAGACCTCTTCGGGCGTGCCGATCTGTTCCATGCGGCCGGCGTTCATGACGATCATGCGCTGCGCCAGCGTCATCGCTTCGACCTGGTCGTGGGTGACGAACAGCGACGTCGTGCCGAGCTCGGCGTGCAGTTTCTGGATCTCCAGGCGTGTTTGCGCGCGCAGCTTGGCGTCGAGGTTGGACAGTGGTTCGTCGAACAGGTACACCGCCGGCTGGCGGACGATGGCGCGGCCCATGGCGACGCGCTGGCGCTGGCCACCGGAGAGTTCGCGCGGCTTGCGCTGCAGCAGTTGCGACAGCTCGAGAATCTTCGCCGCCTTCTGCACCCGCATTTCGATCTCGGCCTTGGGCTGCTTGGCGATCTTCAGGCCGTAGGCCATGTTGTCGTAGACGCTCATGTGCGGGTACAGCGCGTAGTTCTGGAAGACCATGGCGATGTCGCGCGCCGACGGTTCGAGCTGGTTGACGATGCGCCCAGCGATGTGGATTTCACCACCGCTGATCTCTTCCAGGCCCGCCACCATGCGCAGCAGCGTGCTCTTGCCGCAGCCGCTGGGGCCGACGATGACGACGAACTCGCCGTCGGAGATTTCGGCGTCGACGCCGTGGATCACCTTGTTGGCCTTGAGTCCCTTGCCGTAGGTCTTTTCGACGTTGCGAATCGAGATCGCGCCCATGGTGTTGTCCTCGCTCAGTCCTGCGCAAGCGCCAGATAGTCCCAGGTCACGAAGCCCTCGCGGTCGTCGAGCCTGAAGCCGGTGATGGGTGACCAGTGGCCCGTCTTGTCCACCTGGTGCACGCTGTAGCCATGCGCGGTGAAGAAGTCGAAGATGGCCTCGGCGCGCTGGTTGTGCTCGGCGGCCAGCCCGGCGTCGATTGGTTTTCTTTCAGGTCCAAAGAAGTTCGGCAGCACCTCGAACATCACCGGCGGGCGCCAGAAGCGCAGCGTGTCGGGCAGGCCGCGCAGCACCTCGAGCTCGGCGCCTTCGACGTCGATCTTCAGCACGGCGATCTTGTCCAGGCGCAGGCCGGCCAGCGCCACGTCGCCGCGCAGCACCGGCACCAGCACCTTGCGTAGCGGACCCAGGGCCGACAGCGTGGCCCGAAACCCCGTGGCGTCGAGCGAGGCGCTTTCGTCGACATCGTCGTTGTCGGCGTGCAGTTCGAGCACGGCCGCTTCTTCGCCGAGCGCGACCGGGATCACCTGCGCATCGGCAATGGCGTTGTGGCGGATGAACTGATCGACATAGAAGCAGCAGGCGATCTGCGGCTCGAAGCCGATGTAGCGCCGCCGCTGCCCGGTGGCCAGCAGCTTGCACAGCGTCTGGCCGACATTGGCGCCGATGTCGATGAATGCGCCTTCGCGCTGGCGCAACAGCTCGGCAACGACCACGCCGAGGTGCGGTTCATGGTCGTCGTCGCGGCAGAACTTGTCGCTGAAGTAGCCCTTGATGCGGTACGCGCGGCCGCCGAGCAGCCGCGGTTTGCCCAGGGCGTAGCGCAGGTGTTTGGCGTGCCAGCCCAGGCTGTCGATCAGGCTCACGGACTCGACCTATTTCTCGGTATCGACCAGGCCCTTGACGAACCAGCGCTGCATCAGCAGCACCACCAGCGCCGGCGGAATCATCGCCAGCATCGCCGTCGCCATCACCGCGCCCCACTCGGTCTGCGCATCGCCGCCGGAGATCATGCGCTTGATGCCGATCACCACCGGGTACATGTCCTCGCTGGTGGTCACCAGCAGCGGCCACAGGTACTGGTTCCAGCCGTAGATGAACTGGATGACGAACAGCGCGGCGATGCTGGTCGTCGACAGCGGCACCAGCACGTCCCAGAAGAACCGCAGCGGCCCGGCACCGTCGATGCGTGCGGCTTCGGTCAACTCGTCGGGCACGGTCAGGAAGAACTGCCGGAACAGGAAGGTGGCCGTGGCCGAAGCGATCAGCGGCACCGTCAGGCCGGCATAGGTGTTCGAGCATGCCGAGGTCGGAGACGACCTTGTAGGTCGGCGCGATGCGCACTTCCACCGGCAGCATCAGCGTGACGAAGATCGCCCAGAAGAAGAACATCCGAAACGGGAAGCGGAAGTAGACGATCGCAAAGGCCGACAGCAGCGAGATCGCGATCTTGCCGATGGCGATCACCAGCGCCGTGACCAGGCTGACGACCATCATGCGGCCCACCGAGGCTGTCGAGCCGCCGCCTTCCTGCGTGCCGGTCAGCACGGCGGTGTAGTTCTCGACCAGGTGCGAGCCCGGCACCAGCGGCATCGGCGGGTGGATGATCGCTTCGTTGGCATGCGTCGAGGCGACGAAGGTGATGTAGACCGGCAGCGCGACGATCAGCACGCCGACGATCAGCACCACATGCGACAGAACGCTGAGGGCAGGGCGGCGCTCAACCACGATGGGGCTTCATCAGTAGTTCACCTTCTTCTCGACAAAGCGGAACTGGATCACCGTGAACATGACGACGATGAACATCAACACCACCGACTGCGCCGCCGAAGCGCCCAGGTCCAGCGCCTTGAACGCATCGTAGTAGAGCTTGTAGACCAGGATGGCCGTGTCCTTGCCCGGCCCGCCCGAGGTCGCAGCATCGACGATGGCGAAGGTATCGAGGAAGACGTAGACGACATTGATGACGAGCAGGAAGAACGTGGTCGGCGAGAGCAGCGGGAACTGGATCGTCCAGAAGCGCCGCCAGGGTTTGGCGCCGTCGATGGCCGCGGCCTCGATCAGCGACTTCGGGATCGACTGCAGGCCGGCGAGGAAGAACAGGAAGTTGTAGGCGATCTGCTTCCACACCGCGGCCATGACGATCAGCGCCATCGCATGGTTGCCGTTGAGCAGGTGGTTCCATTCGAAACCATGCTCGCGCAGCAGGTAGGACACGATGCCCACGCTCGGTGCGAACATGAACAGCCACAGCACGCCGGCCACGGCGGGCGCGACGGCGTAGGGCCAGATCAACAGCATGCGGTAAAAGCCCGAGCCCTTGATCACCCGATCGCCATACACCGCCAACAGCAGCGACAGCGACAGGCCCAGCGAGGCAACGAGGATCGAAAACACCGCTGTGGTCCAGAACGACGCCAGGTAGGTCGGGTCGTTCCAGAGGTTGCGGAAGTTGTCCAGGCCAACCCACTCGACGGAGGTGCCGAAGGCGTCGGACTGCTGCAGCGACTGCACCAGCGCCTGCCCCGCCGGCCAGAAGAAGAACACCGCGATGACGAACACCTGCGGCGTCAGCAGCGCCCAGGGCAGCCAGCCAGTACGGAAGGTGACGCGCTTTTCCGCGGCCATGACTTGTTGTCTATCTGGCTAGACCCTCCCCGCCCGGCGGGGAGGGACGGGGAGGGGTGTCGTCATGAGTCCCGCGAAGCGAACAAGGGCTTTCAGCCCTTGTTCGCTTCTGGAATCGCTCAGCAATTCGTTGCCGCGCTCGACGATCGAGTCCAGCCCCTGCTTGGCGGTCTTCTTGCCGCTCCACACGTTCTCGAGTTCTTCGTCCTCGATGGTGCGGATCTGCACATAGTTGCCCAGGCGAATGCCGCGCGACTTGTCGGTGACCTTGCGCACCATCTGCGTCGGCGCCACGTCGGTGCCCGGGTTCTCCTTGTAGAAGCCCGACTTCTCGGTCAGCGCAAAGGCCGCGTTGGTGATCGGCAGGTAGCCGGTGCGCTTGTGGCTGGCCATGCACTTCGGGGCTCGACAGGTAGTTGAAGAAGGTGGCGACGCCCTTGTACTCCGCCGGCTTCTTGCCCGACATCACCCACAGGCTGGCGCCACCGATCACGGTGTTCTGCGGCGCGCCCGGGACGTCAGGGTAGTAGGGCAGGCTGGCGAGCGCGAAGTCGAACTTGGCGTTCTTCTTCACGTTGCCGTAGAAGCCCGAGGATGTGGTGATCATCGCGCACTCGCCCGAGACGAAGCTGGCTTCCGGCGTGTTGGCGCGGCCCTTGTAGATGAACAGGCCCTGCTTGCTCATGTTGGCCAGGTTCTCGATGTGGCGCACGTGCAGCGGCGAGTTGGCGACCAGACGTGCGTCCAGTCCTTTGAGGCCGTTGCTCTTGGTCGCCAGCTCGACGTTGTGCCAGGTCGAGAAGCTCTCGAGCTGCGTCCAGCCCTGCCAGGCGATCGTCAGCGGGCACTTGTGGCCGCTGGCCTTGAGCTTGGCCGCGGCCCCGGCGACCTCGGTCCAGGTGGTTGGGCAGCTTGTTGGTGTCGATGCCCGCCGCCTTGAAGGCGTCCTTGTTGATGTAGAACACCGTCGTCGAACTGTTGAACGGAAAGCTCAGCATCTGGCCGTTCGGCGCGGTGTAGTAGCCGGCGACGGCAGGGATGTAGGCGGCCGGGTCGAACTTGTAGCCGGCATCCGTCATCACCTTGCCGACCGGCACGCTGACGCCCTTGCTGGCCATCATGGTCGCGGTGCCGACTTCGAAAACCTGCAGGATGTGCGGCGCCTGGCCAGCACGGAAGGCCGCGACCGCAGCCGTGAAGGACACGTCGTACGTGCCCTTGTAGGTCGGCACGATCTTGTAGTCCTTCTGCTTGGCGTTGAAGTCATTCGCCAGGTCGTTGACCCATTCGTCGTTGACGGCGGTCATCGAGTGCCACCATTGGATTTCGGTCTGGGCGTGCACCGATGACGTAGCACCGAACAGGGTCGCGGCGGCCACTGCCGCCAATGCGAACGATTGATTGAGTTTCATGCAGTCTCCAAGTCTCGATGAAGGGCTGAACAACGCAGTGTGTGCGAGGTCTGTGACAGCCGCGTTTCTGTCACGGAAGTAGTGCCTGGGGCAAGGGGGAAAGCCCCCTCTAGCACCGATCGCAAAAACACGCCCACGGACAGCACGGTAGCATCGGGACTACCCTATGAACGCACCATTGTCCCTGCAAGCCAGCCAGTCGCTGGCGCTCGCAGATGCTGACGCCGACGCTGCGGCGCCGCGGCTGCGCGAGATTCCGTACAACTACACCTCGTTTTCGGACCGCGAGATCGTGCTGCGCCTGCTCGGCGCGCGGGCCTGGCAACTGCTCGACAGGTTGCGCGGCGAGCGCCGTACCGGCCGCTCGGCGCGCATGCTCTACGAAGTGCTGGGCGACATCTGGGTGGTGCAGCGCAACCCGTATCTCGAGGACGATCTGCTCGACAACCCGAAGCGCCGTGCCGCCCTGATCGGTGCCCTGCAGCACCGGCTGCATGAAATCGAGAAGCGCCGCTCGCCCGCAGCGGATCCGGAGCGAGACACGCTGGTGGGTGAATTGCTCGTCGCGGCCACGGCGGCGGTCGCGCGCTTTGCCGCACACTTTCGCGCCGTCTGGGATTTGCGCAAGGCCACGCGCCGTGTCCTTGGCCGTGCAACGGCCAAGGACAACATCAAGTTCGACGGCTTGAGCCGTGTCTCGCATGTCACCGATGCCACCGACTGGCGCGTCGAGATGCCGTTCGTCGTGCTCACGCCCGACACCGAAGCTGAGATGGCCGCGCTGGTGGCCGGCTGCGTCGAACTCGAATTGACCATCATCCCGCGCGGTGGCGGCACCGGCTACACCGGCGGCGCGATTCCGCTGACCTGGCAGAGCGCCGTCATCAACACCGAAAAGCTCGAAGCGATGAGCGAGGTCGAGATGTTGTCGCTGCCGGGCCTGGCGCAACCGGTGGCCACGGTCTTCAGCGAAGCCGGCGTGGTCACGCAGCGCGTGGCCGATGCGGCCGAGCGCGCGGGTTATGTCTTCGCGGTCGATCCGACATCGGCCGAAGCGAGCTGCATCGGCGGCAACATCGCGATGAACGCCGGCGGCAAGAAGGCGGTGCTGTGGGGCACGGCGCTCGACAATCTTGTGTCCTGGAAGATGGTGACGCCCGAGGCCAAGTGGCTCGAGGTCACGCGGCTGAACCACAACCTCGGCAAGATCCACGACGTTGATGTCGCATCGTTCGAGCTCAAGTATTTCGATGCCGGCGGCAAGAAGCTCGAACGCAGCGAGCGCCTCGACATCCCCGGCGCGACTTTCCGCAAGGAAGGTCTCGGCAAGGACGTCACCGACAAGTTCCTCGCCGGCCTGCCCGGCATCCAGAAAGAAGGCTGCGATGGCCTGATCACCAGCGCGCGCTGGATCGTGCACCGCATGCCCAGGCATGTGCGCACGGTGTGCCTGGAGTTTTTCGGCAACGCGAAAGACGCGGTGCCGTCGATCGTCGAGATCAAGGACTTCATGTTCTCGCAGTCGCAGGTATTGCTCGCCGGCCTCGAACACCTGGACGATCGCTATCTGAAGGCCGTCGGCTACGCCACCAAGAGCAAACGAGGCGCGTTGCCGAAGATGGTGCTCGTCGGCGACATCGTCGGCGACGATGAAGCGGCCGTGGCCAAGGCGACCAGCGAGGTCGTGCGCATCGCCAACTCCCGCCACGGCGAAGGCTTTGTCGCCGTCAGCGCCGACGCGCGCAAGAAGTTCTGGCTCGACCGCAAGCGCACGGCGGCGATCGCCAAGCACACCAACGCCTTCAAGATCAATGAAGACGTCGTCATTCCGCTGCAACGCATGGGCGAGTACACCGACGGCATCGAGCGCATCAACGTCGAACTGAGCTTGCGCAACAAGATCGAGCTGGTCGACGCGCTGCAGGCGTTCTTCGCCAGGAGCGCGCTGCCGCTGGGCAAGAGCGATGACGCCGAAGAGATCGCCAGCGCCGAGCTGATCGAAGATCGCGTGCAACAGGCGCAGGCCCTGCTGGCCGACGTCCGCGCGTTGTGGTCCGGGTGGCTCGATGGGCTGGACGGCGCCGGCTTCTTTGCGCAATTGCAGGACTATCGGCTGCGGGCCTCATGGAAGACGCAGATCCTCAAGCCGCTGCAAACGCTGTTTGCCGGCGCGGCCTTCGTGCCGGTGATCGACGAGTGCCGCCGCCTTCACAAGGAGGTGCTGCGCGGCCGCGTCTGGGTGGCGCTGCACATGCATGCCGGCGACGGCAATGTGCACACCAACATCCCCGTCAACAGCGACAACTACGCGATGCTGCAGACCGCGCACGAAGCGGTCGGCCGCATCATGGCGCTGGCGCGGCGGCAGGGCGGCGTGATCTCGGGCGAGCATGGCATCGGCATCACCAAGCTCGAGTTCCTCTCCGACGACGAACTGCGCGGCTTTGCCGACTACAAGCAGCGCGTCGATCCGCAGGGCCGCTTCAACAAAGGCAAGCTGCTCAAACGAAGCGCAGGCGAGCACTTGGCGTCTGACCTGTCTGCCGCCTACACGCCGAGTTTCGGCCTGATGGGCCACGAGTCGCTGATCATGCAGCGCAGCGACATCGGTGCGATTTCCGACAGCATCAAGGACTGCCTGCGCTGCGGCAAGTGCAAGCCGGTCTGCGCCACGCATGTGCCGCGCGCCAACCTGCTCTACAGCCCGCGCAACAAGATCCTCGCCACGTCATTGCTGATCGAGGCCTTCCTGTACGAGGAACAGACGCGGCGCGGCATCAGCCTGCGCCACTGGGAAGAGTTCGAGGATGTGGCCGACCATTGCACCGTCTGCCACAAGTGCCTGTCGCCGTGCCCGGTCAACATCGACTTCGGCGATGTGTCGATGAACATGCGCAACCTGTTGCGCAAGATGGGTCGCAAGAGTTTTCGCCCCGGCAACGCGGCGGCGATGTTGTTCTTGAACGCGACCAACCCGCAGACGATCAAGCTGATGCGCGGCGCGATGGTCGACGTCGGCTTCAAGGTGCAGCGCTTTGCCAACCAGATGTTGCGGCTGGCGGCCAGGAAGCAAACGCAGTCGCCGCCGGCCACGGTCGGTGCCGCGCCGATCAAGGAGCAGGTGGTGCATTTCATCAACAAGAAGATGCCGGGCGGACTGCCGAAGAAAACCGCGCGCGCGCTGCTCGACATCGAAGACGCGCACTACGTGCCGATCATCCGCAATCCTGCGACGACGACGGCTGATACCGAAGCGGTCTTCTACTTCCCTGGCTGCGGATCCGAGCGCCTGTTCAGCCAGGTGGGCCTGGCCACGCAGGCGATGCTCTGGCACGCCGGCGTGCAGACGGTGTTGCCGCCCGGCTACCTGTGCTGCGGCTATCCGCAGAAAGGTTCGGGACAGTTCGACAAGGCCGAGAAGATCATCACCGACAACCGGGTGCTGTTTCACCGCGTGGCCAACACGCTGAACTACCTCGACATCAAGACCGTGGTGGTGTCCTGCGGCACCTGCTACGACCAATTGCAGGGCTACCGCTTCGAGGACATCTTCCCCGGCTGCCGCATCGTCGACATCCACGAGGTGCTGCTCGAAAAGGGCCTCAGGCTCGACGCGACATCGGGTTCGGGTGCGTACCTCTATCACGACCCCTGCCACAGCCCGATGAAGCTGCAGGACCCGATGAAGACGGTCAAGGCGCTGCTCGGCGAGCAGGTGATGAAGAGCGAGCGCTGCTGCGGCGAGAGCGGCACGCTCGGCGTGACCCGGCCCGACATTGCCACGCAGGTGCGTTTTCGCAAGGAAGAGGAGTTGCAGAAGAACGAGGCCGCGTTGCGTGCCAGCGGCGCCGTCAGCCAGCGCCAGGACGTCAAGATCCTCACCTCCTGCCCGAGTTGCCTGCAGGGACTGCAGCGCTACAGCGCCGACCTGAACAACGGCCTGCTCGAAGCCGACTACGTCGTCGTCGAGATGGCGCGCCGCATGCTTGGCGAGGACTGGATGCCGCGGTACGTGGCCCAGGCCAACGCCGGCGGCATCGAGCGCGTGCTCGTTTGACCTAGTAAATGGTCGCGCGCTGCTTGGACGCCCTGGCCGCGGCGGCGCGACGCAACCTGGGGTCGACATCGCCCGGGTGGACGTAGAGCGAGGAGCGGAAGGCATCCTCATCGCTGTTGCGCGCGTCCATCGCCCATTGCAGCAGATCGGCGGCTTTCATCGGTTGCGCGAACAGGAAGCCCTGCAACTCGTCGCAGCCCATCTCGGTGAGGATGCGGCGTTGCTTGACTGTCTCCACACCCTCGGCGACGACGCGCTTGCCCAGCGCGTGTGCGAGCTTGACGACGGCATCGACGACGGCGCGTGCATCGGCGCTGCGCTCCAGGTCCATGACGAAGCTGCGGTCGATCTTGATTTCCTTGGCCGGCAGCTGGCGCAGGTAGGACAAACTCGAGTAGCCGGTGCCAAAGTCGTCGATCGACAGGTGCACGCCGATCAATCCCAGCTGCGCCAGCGTGGCCTGCGTCGCCTGGGTGTTTTCCATGGCCAGTGTCTCGGTGATCTCGCAAGTCAGCCGGCTCGGCTCGATGCGGTTGCGCGTCAGGGCCTGACCGACGCGCTGCGCCAGGTCGGGCTCGCGCAAGTGCTGCGCCGACAGGTTGATCGCCACGCGCATGTTCAGGCCGGCCTGCGCCCACAGGCCGGCCTGGCGGCAGGCCCGGTCGATCACCCAGTCGCCGAGCCGCGTCACCAGGCCGAAGCGTTCGGCCAGCGTGACGAAGATCGTCGGAGGCACGTCGCCGCGCTTGGCATGCTTCCAGCGCAACAGCGCTTCGGCAGCGGTGATGCGGCCGCTGGCGGCGTCGATCTTGGGCTGGTAGACCAGGTCCAGGCCGTCATTGTCGAGCGCCTGGCGGAAATCGCGCAGCAACTCGAGGTCGTGCGACATGTCCTCGTCCATCTCGGCGGTGAACACGCCCAGACGTGCGCCGCCGGCGCGCTTGGCGGTTTGCACCGCCGTCTCGCCGCGCGCGATCAGGCGCTCGGCATCGCCATGATCGGGGTACAGCGCAATGCCCACCGAGCAGCTCAGGTGAACTTCCTTGGTGCCCAACCGGTAGGGTTGACCTACGGCATCGATCAACCGTTCGGCCAGGCGGGTCAGCGGCTCGCGTTCGGTCTGCTGCGTCAGCAGCACCGCGAAAACGTCGCTGCCCAGGCGGGCCAGCATGTCCCTGGGCTGCATCAGCCGGCGCATGCGGTGGCTGGCATGTTTGAGCAACTGGTCGCCGATCAGGTGGCCGTAGGTCGCGTTGACCGGCTTGAAGCCATCGAGGTTGATGATCAGCAGCGCCAGTCGCCGCCGCTCGGTGTCGCAGCGCGCCACGGCCTGGGCCAGCCGTGCTTCCAGCGCGGTGCGGTTGGGCAGCGCGGTCAGCAGATCGACGTCGGCGTTCGGCATGGCGCTCAGGCGCTCGGCCTGACGCTGTCGTCGCGCCTGGCGCAGGCTGGCGGCGAGGAATGCCCCCAGTGCTGTCAGCGCACCCATCGGCACCAGCGACGTGTCGATGGCCACGCTGGCGCTGGCCTGGCGCCAGGTCACGGCCGTCATCACCATGGCGGCCAGCAGCGCGCAGCCGCTGCGCAATGCCGCATGCAGGCGCGTATTGCGCAGCGGACGATGCAGCCCGCGCAGGGCCGCCGTCAGGACGATCGCGGCCAGCAACAGCGCCGCCGTCGTCCAGGGCAGTCCCTCACCGGGCAAGGCATGGAGCAGCGACAGGAACAGCAGCGACACCAGCAGCGTGCCGCCGCTGCCCAGCAGTTGCTGCGGGTGGTGCCAGGGTGCGAGCACGCCCAGTCGGGACACGAAGGCGGTCAACCCGCCCAGCAGCACCATCAAGGTGAGCGTGAGGCCATGGCCGGTGATCTGAAAGGCCGAAGCCGCTTGCGCCGGCCACCACAGGCCGGCCGCGAGCAGCACCACGGCCACCAGATCCAGGCTGCGCGTGCGCAGCGCACCGGGCGCCATCGCCTCCCACGCCACGGCCGAGCCGACCCACAGCAGCGCCGCGCAGAGCACGAGCGCGAGCAAAGGGTTGAGCAGACTGGCGTCCAGGGCGGCCGGGAAAGGCATGCAGCGCGGGCCTTGCGGGCCCGTCAGTTCGTCGATCGACAAATTCTCGATCAGCCACACCGGTCTCGGCGGCACATCGGTGGTTACCGCTTGTCCGCGGCGTGAACTAGTGGACCGTAACATTGAAATGGGAGTCGAGGAACGTGCGAGACGGTGTGCGGTGCAAGGCGCAAAGCGCAGCAATGCCCCGAGGCATCGCGAGCATTTGCAACGCCGCAACGCGCGCCGTCTCGCGCGGGCAGCGACTTTCGATTTCAGTGTTGCGGTCCACTAGGGCCTGCGCTTGCCACTTTTCGGCATCGACGCCGGGCTGGCCGCTACACTGAAAGCATGGCCGCCACACCCGTCCCCGCCGCCCTGACGGTGCATCAGCAATCGCGATCGCTCGAAGTCACTTTCGACGATGGGGCGACTTTTCGTATCCCGTTCGAACTGATGCGCATCTATTCGCCCTCAGCCGAAGTGCAAGGCCATGGCCCTGGGCAGGAGGTGCTGCAAACCGGCAAACGCGACGTCGGCATCGATGCCCTCGAGCCGGTGGGGCACTACGCGGTGCAGCCGACGTTCAGCGATGGCCACAGCACCGGCATTTTTTCCTGGGACTACCTGTACCGGCTCGGTGCCGAGCAGGAGCAGTTGTGGCAGCGCTACGAGGAACGCCTGGCGGCAGCCGGCATGTCGCGTGACGCACCGATGATCGAGTCATCTGCGGGCGCCTGCGGACACAGTCATTGACGTGAGCGACACGAAAGACGACACGCACTTCGGCTTCGAGCAGGTGCCGGCGGCCGACAAGGCCGAGCGCGTGCGCGGCGTCTTCGATGCCGTGGCCGAGAAATACGACGTCATGAACGACCTCATGTCGCTCGGCCTGCACCGCGTCTGGAAGAGCTACACGGTGGCCGTGGCGCAGGCCAAGGAGGGCGACCGCGTGCTCGACATCGCGGCCGGCACCGGCGACCTGACGCGCGCCTTCGCCAGGCGCGTCGGTGCTTCGGGCCTGGTCGTGCACAGCGACATCAACGAAGCGATGCTGCGCCGCGGCCGCGAGCGCCTCGAAGACGTTGGCCTGCTCGTGCCCTCGCTGCTGGCCGATGCGCAATCACTGCCGTTCGCTGAAGGCGTGTTCGATATCGTCAGCGCGGCGTTCGGCCTGCGCAACATGACGGACAAAGCGGCCGCCCTGGCCGAGATGGCGCGCGTGACGAAGCTCGGCGGCCGCGTGCTCATCCTCGAATTCTCGAAGGTCGCCGCGCCGCTGGCGCCGGCGTACGACTGGTACTCGTTCAACGTGCTGCCCAAGCTCGGGCAATGGATCGCCGGCAATGGCGACAGCTACCGCTACCTGGCCGAATCGATCCGCATGCACCCCGACCAGGCGACGCTCAAGTCGATGATGAAGACCGCCGGCTTCGCGCATGTCGACGTGCATGACCTGGCTGCCGGCATCGTCGCCTTGCATGCCGGCGTGCGCTGCTGATGGGTCCACCCCCGAAGCGGCTTCGCCGCTCCCCCTCAAGGGGGCAACGCCAGCGGCCGGGCAAAGCCCGATCCGCGGCGTTGGCTTGGACGGGCTCGTTGCGCAAGGGTCGTGCGGATCGCATGACCGCACGGTCTGTTGAAATGCTTACATTGCGTGCAGAGCCTCGCGCTACGGTGTGGGAACCCGCATCGCGAGCACATTTCGAACTCCGCTCATGACCGTCGCAGCCCGTTTGCTGTTGTTGCTGTTGACACTGTCGTTGCCTATCGCATCGACAGCGCAGAGTTCTGCACGCAAGTCGCCCGAAGAACTGCGCTGGAGCGACGTTGCCACCTGGGGCGGAGCGATCCCTGGGGCGGGCGCTGAAGTCGTGGTGCCTGCGGGCGCCACGGTGGTGCTCGACACCAGCAGCGCTGCGCTGGGCAACCTGAAGATCGAAGGCACGCTGCGCTTCGGCCAGGCCGACGTCGAGCTCAGTGCCGCGGCCATCCAGGTCAGCGGCGCGCTGCAGATCGGCAGCGCCGGTGCACCGCACCTGCACCGCGCCACCATCACCCTGACCGGCGCGCCGCAGGCCAGCGGCAACAACGGCATCGCCCGCGGCCTGAACATCCAGGGCGGCCGCCTGGAGCTCTACGGCGCACTGCCGCAGCCGCTGTGGAGCCGCCTGGGCGAACACGCCCAACGCCGGCAGCCACCAGCCTCGACGCTGGCCGCCCCGGCCAACTGGCGAGCCGGCGACACCATCGCCGTGGCCCCCAGCGACTTCTACGGCGTCGCGGCCACCGAGCGCCTGGCCCTGGCCGCCGACGCCAGCGGCAAGCGCATCACCACCCGCAGCGCCCTCGGCGCCGCGCGCTGGGGCCGCCTGCAATACGCCACCAGCGCCGGCATGAGCCTGGCCCCCGAGCCCGGCTACACGCCGCCCGCAGCACCCGCGCCCAGCGTGCTCGACGAACGCGCCGCGGTGGCCAACTTGAGCCGCAACATCGTCATCCAGGGCGCCGACGACAGCGCCTGGCGCAACAGCGGCTTCGGCGCCCACGTCATGGTCATGGACCTGAGATCGAAGATCATCGTCGACGGCGTCGAGATGCGCCGCATGGGCCAGGCCGGCGTGCTCGGCCGCTACCCCATGCACTGGCACCTGCTCAGCTACGCCAACGGCGCGCATCTGGGAGACGCCACAGGCCACGTCATCAGGAACAGCGCCATCTGGCAGTCGGCCAACCGCTGCATCGTCCTGCACGCCACCAACGGCGTGCAAGTCAACAACAACATCTGCCACGACATCGCCGGGCACGCCTTTTTCCTCGAAGACGCCGTCGAGCGGCGCAACGTGCTCGAAGGCAACCTGGCGCTGATGATCCGAAGCCCGGCCGCCGGACGCATCCTCAAGGCCCACGAAGGCCCGGGGCAGTTCCAGGTCGGCGCCTCGGGCTTTTGGCTGACCAACCCCGACAACACCGTCAAAGGCAACCTGTCCGCCGACGCCCAGGGCAACGGCTTTTGGCTGGCCTTTCCGCGCAAGCCCAGCGGGCCGAGTGCCAACGTGGCGATGCTGCCCGACCGGCTGCCCTTTGGCGTCTTCGACGACAACGTGGCCCACTCCAACGCCCAGCCCGGCATCAACCTGGACTGGGCGCCCACCGACGAGGCCGGCCACGTCGCGCCCAACCGCTACATGCCCACCGTCGACGGCAGCGAGAACGTCTACACCAACCAGATCCGCATGGCCATGCGGCGCAACACCCTGTACAAGAACGGCAGCGGCGGCGCCGGCAGCACCGGGCTGTGGAACCGCGTGGCCCAGCCCGACTACCCCGAGTGGGTCAGCGCCGACAACGCCGGCGTGCACTTTTCCGGCTCCGGCGACGACGGGCGCATCACCCGCGGGCTGTTCGTCGGGCGCAGCCTGAACCACACCAGCTATCCGCCAGCCGCCGAGCCGCCCTCGGCCTTTGCGACCTACCACTCGACGTTTTCCATGCGCGACAACACGCTGGTCAACTTTGCCTTCGTCGAGGGCCGATCCAGCGGCGTGTTCAGGACCAACGACTACTACATCACGGCCGTCGACAAGGGCACCGTGCGCAACCCCAACAACCGCCTGATTGCCAGCCACCCCGGCTACCGCACGCTGCCGCCGCACCTGGACGGCCAGCCCCTGGCCAACCGCCACTGGACCTACGCCGGCGCGCTATGGGACCCGCACGGCTACTGGGGCCCCAAGGGCAACTACTGGGTCTACGACCAGCCCTTCCTGAGCGCCGGCGCGGCCTGCCAGCCGGTGGCCCCGGCCGGCAAGAACGGCCAGTCCTGCGCCGGCGAGTACTACGGCGTGGGCGCCTTCCAGACCGACTTCGACATGAGCCGCTACGAGTTCAACGCACCCATCGAGGTCACGCGCCAGGACGCCAACGGCCAGCCGATCGGCGCCTGGAGCATCGGCGATGGCGCAACCTCGACCTTCCTGGGCCACATGCGCCACTTTGCCGCCCGCGCCAACGGCCGCTACGTGCTGCGTTTCCCGGGCCAGCCCAACCCGAAGTGGTTTGCGATGACGGTGAGCAACGCCTGGCGCAGCACCGACTCGATGCTCATGGCCGTGGCCTTCGACGGCAACACGACGGCTGCGGGCTACACGGTGGCCGGCTACGAGCACGGCCGCCAGGCCCCGCCCGAGCCCAGCACCACGCGCACCTTCACCACCGCAGCCAGCCTGGCCGAGGTCGCCGCCAGCCCCGGCACCAAGCTCTGGCAGGACCGCGCCAACAACCTCGTCTGGTTCAAGTTCCAGGGCGGTATCGCCTATCCGAAGGCAGACCAGCTGAAGGCGATGTCGGATGAAGCGACATACAAGCCGATCAGCGTGGTCCTGAAACCCAAGGACGACGCCTCGTGAGGTTCGCATGGTGTGCTTGCCTGCTGCTGCTGGTGGCGGCCTGCGGCGCTGACAAACCAGCAGCGGGCGGCAGCGCAGAGCAGGTCGGGGCCATCCACGACGGCTGTGTCGACGCGATGCTGCGCAGCACCTGCCGCGCCTTGAACGACAAGAGCGAGTTGCCGGTGTCCGACGTGGTGTTGGTTGCCGGCGTCGGTCGCGTCGACGCCAAGGCCTACCGGGCCCTGCGCGAGGCCGGCGAGGGCATGTGCGCCCAAGTGCAAACTTCCTGCGGCACGGCCTGGGAAGGTGCACCGTGCCGCACGGCGCGGGCGCTGTGGGGCGGAGACACGCACAAGCCACGTTGAAGCGGCAGCGCCGAGAACTCCTTGGCGGCCGCTGTCCGCAACCGCACAGGCAGTTGCCCGTTCGCACTGTAGATTCGCAGACCATGGTCCCTGTTCGATCGACCGTTGCGACGGATGCCGCGCCGCCGCCGCTGGCGTGCCGCTATCTGCTCGTGATTCACATCCCGCTGTACATCGACGGCCGCGGCCAGCGCTGGACCGAGCGCCTGTGGATGGTCGATCTGGCGCGGCACAGCGACTACATCCGCGATCTCACGGTGGCCTGTCCTTTCGTGCACGCCGAGCCGCCGGCCGATTGCGTTCGCGCCGACGACAGCGCGATGGGCTTCGTCGAGATCCCATTTCCGCAGCGCTCGGTGATCTCGATGCTGCGCGCGCCACTGACGCTGCTGCAGTTGTGGCGCCTGATCGGAGGCTTTGACTTCATCCACTCGATCTACGGCAACTGGTGGCCGTTTTCGACGCCCTACCTGGTCGACGGCATCGCGCGCTGGCGCGGCAAATGCCTGATGGTGGTCATCGAATCGTCGGACTGGCGCCTGCTGCAAGGCGAGCGGGCGTCGGCCTGGCGACGATTTCAGGTGCGGGTCGCCGAGGCACTGAACCGCTGGGCCGTGTCGACGGCCGACCTGGCCCTGTTCACGCACGAGGGCTACCGCCGCGACCTCATGCCGCGCCGCGCCGAGCATGGCCATGTGATCCACGCCTCGTGGATCGACGCGGCTGCCGTGCAAAGCGATGCCGCGGCCCAGGCGCGATGGCTGGCGCGCCGGCGCGACGGCGCCCCGGCGCTGCGGCTGCTGTTTGCCGGACGGTTGCAGGACGACAAGGGCATCCACGTCATGCTCGAGGCCCTGCAGCGTCTGCGCCGCGACGGCCGCTGCCAGGTTCAGCTGTCGATCATCGGCGCCGGGCCGCTCGCGGGCCTGTGTCGCGAGCATGCCGAGCTCAGCGACGAGCACGTGCGACTCGACGTGCTCGAGCCCGTGAGCTATGGCGAACCATTCTTTGCACTGCTGCGGCGCTTCGACGCCATGCTCGTGCCGAGCCTGGCCGACGAGCAGCCGCGCATCGTCTACGACGCTTTCTCGCAGGCGCTGCCGGTGCTGGCCTCGGCCACTCCAGGGTTGAAGGCCTGCGTCACCGATGGCGTCAATGGCCGCCTGTTTCCGCCGGCCGATGCCGATGGCGTTGCCGACGCTGTGCTCTGGGCCGCGGCCGATCTGCAGTCCTTGCAGCGCCTGGGCCTGGCGGCGTTGGCGAGCGCGCGCGCGACGACACATCAGGAGATGCATCGCCGCCGTCACGTGCTGATCGCGCGAACGCTGGCAAGCCGCGGCTTGGCGTGAATTACAGTCGATGCCGAACATGACTGACGTGCCCGCCCGACCTCGACTGCACAACGTGGCCGTCGTTGCAATCGGCCGCAACGAGGGCGACCGTCTGCGCCGCTGCCTGGAATCGGTGGTTGGCCGGGCGACGATGGTGGTCTATGTTGACTCCGGGTCGACCGACGGCTCGGTGGAGATGTCCAAGGCGCTCGGCGCCGAATTCGTGGCGTTGGACATGCGAACACCGTTCACCGCCGCGCGGGCACGCAATGCCGGCGCCGTACTGGCCCTGAAGCTCAAGCCCGAGCTCGAGTTCCTGCAGTTCGTCGACGGCGACTGCGAAGTCGATCCGGCGTGGCTCGACACGGCGCACGACTTCCTGCGCGCCAACGACAACGTGGCCGCGGTGTTCGGCCGCCGCCGCGAGCGCTTTCCCGAGCGCTCGGTGTTCAACCACCTGTGCGACATGGAATGGAACGTGCCGCCAGGCGAGGTGCGTTCCTGCGGCGGCGACGTGATGATGCGCACCGAGGCCTTGCGCCGCACCGGTGGCTATCGCGAAGACCTGATTGCCGGCGAGGAGCCCGAGCTGTGCATTCGCCTGCGCAGCGAAGGCTGGAAGATTCGTTGTGTGGATGCGCCGATGACGCTGCACGATGCGGCGATCCTGCACTGGGGGCAATGGTGGATGCGCACCAAGCGCACCGGCTATGCCTTTGCCGAGGGCTCGCGCCTGTTCGGTGCGCCGCCGGAGCGCCATTGGGTGCGCGAGTCGCGACGCGCCAGGTTGTGGGGCATGGCGCTGCCGGCGCTGATCGTCACGCTGTCGCTGGGCGTTTCGCCCTGGTTCGTGTTGCTGGTGGGCATGTACCCGCTGCAGATGTTGCGGCTGTACCTGCGCAAGTCCGGCGCGCCGCGTGCGCGCGCATTGCAATCGGTGTTCACGACGCTGGGCTACTTTCCGGAAGCGGCCGGCCACCTGCGCTATTGGCGCAACCGCCTGATGGCCAAGCGCTCGGCGCTGATCGAATACAAGTGAGTGCGATCGTGCTGGCTCCGGGCGGCAACGCGGCGGCGCTCGGCGTCGATCTGCAGTTGTGGCTGGTCGATCTCGACACCGCGCCGGCCGGCTCCGAGGACATGCTGACCGACGCCGAGCTGCAACGCGCGGCGCGCTTCGTGCGCCCGGACGATGGGCGGCGCTACCGGGCTGCGCATGGGGCGTTGCGCGGACTGCTGGGCACGCCAGCGCCATGGGTCATCGGCGCTCACGGCAAACCAGCGTTGGCGTCGCCGCCGCCGTACTTCAACCTCAGCCGGCGCGGCGGCGTGGCGCTGATCGGCATCTCGGCAACGCACGACATCGGCGTCGACGTCGAACCCTTGCGTGCGATGCCGGACGCCGAAGATCTGGCGCAACTGCACTTCACGGCACGCGAGCGCGAGGGCGTAGCGAGGGCGAGCGGCGGGGAGCGCGACCGCGCCTTCTTGCGCGGCTGGACGCGCAAGGAGGCCTGCCTGAAGGCCACGGGCTGCGGGCTGTCGCTCGCACCCTCGAGCTTCGAGTGCGGCGTGCATGCCGGCGCCGAGCGCGTGTGTGTCAGCATGCCGCGTCGCGCGTGGGAGTTGCTGGTCTGTTGTTCGCCGGACAGCAGCAAAGACGTGATCGTGTCGTGGGCCGCGGTGGTGGGATGACGGGACTCAAGTCATTGGCCAAGCGCGCCTTGACCGCTGATGCGCCCTACGCTGCATTGCGCTGGCGTGCCTTGCGCGGCAATCCGGTCACCGTGCTGACCTACCACACCATCGGCGCCGACGACGACGACTTCGACGCCTGGACCGTGCTGCGGCGCAGCGACTTTCTGGAACAGATCGAACGGCTGCGCCGCGACTACGACATCGTCAGTCTCGACGAGGCGCTGACGGACAGCGAGTCGACGCGGCCGCGCGTCGTGTTGACGTTTGACGATGGCCACAGCGGCTGGCATGAGCACTTGCTGCCGATCGTCGAGCGCGAGGCGCTGCCGGTGATGCTGTATGTCGCCACTGGCCACGTGCAAAACGGCGTGCCGTACTGGTTCGATGCGGTGGTCAACGCGCTGCAGGCCATCGAGCCGTTGGCACTGGATACCGAAGCGGCGGGGCTTGGACGCATCACGCTCAACGCTGGGCGCGGCGAGACCAACTGGCTGCGTATTTCGGCGCTGCTCGAGGCGATGAAAGCGCTCGAACCCCAGCCACGCGATGCGCTGGCCGAGCGCATCGTTGCTGCCACCGCGGCCTGCCGCCGCCCACGTTTTCGTCCGCTCGAGCCACTGACCGTGGCCGACGTAAAGGCGCTTGCGCGATCGCGCTGGGTGACGATCGGCAGCCACTCGCATGGCCACCAGTTGCTCGATCGCGTGAGCTTGAGCACGGCGTGCGACAGCATTGCGCAATCGTTGGCGCTGCTGGCCGAGTGGACCGGGCGCTCGATCACGCATTTCGCTTACCCGAACGGCAATTACAACGCTGCGCTGGCCGCGGCGCTGCCGGCGCTCGGTCTGGCCAGTGCGGTGACAACGCGCAAAGGCCTTTGGCGTCGTGACGGATCGCGCTATGAGCTGCCGCGCGTGGGCGTCGG
Organism: uncultured beta proteobacterium; assembly: GCA_963706685.1. Taxonomy (GTDB): domain Bacteria; phylum Pseudomonadota; class Gammaproteobacteria; order Burkholderiales; family Burkholderiaceae_C; genus CADEEN01. Next base: position 145,696 of record CAVPMY010000003.1, on the reverse strand, counting down.
CCGCTTCGACGACGCGGCGCGCTGGCGGCTCAACCTGCTTGGCTGAGCGGCAGCGTGCGAGATTGTGCGGGCTGGCTGTGGGCGTCCACCGAGGCTTCGAACAGGCGCGCCAGCTGATCGGCGCTGTCGGCAACGCGGTGCCGCTCGATGATGCGCGCGCGGCCATCGGCGCCCATCCGGGACAATGTTTCGACGGGCGTGCGCATGCAGCCTTCGATGGCATCGGCCAGTGCTGATGCGCACCCGGCTTCTACCAACCAGCCCTCGCGGCCGGGCCGCACGAGTTCGGGAATGCCGCCCACATAGGTGGTGATGACCGGACGTTGCAGGGTCATCGCTTCGAGCAGCGCCACAGGCAATCCCTCCATGCACGAGGGCATGACCAAGGCCCGTGAGGCCAGGATCTCGTCGCGAACACGCTGGCCATCGACCCAGCCGGTGAGCGTGACCTGATCGGCCAGGCCATGGGCCGCGATCAGCGATTCGATGCGCGCCCGCAACTCGCCATCGCCGGCCAGCACCAGCTGTGGACGCAGGCCGCGTTCGCGCAGCAGCACCAGCGCGTCGAGCAGCAGCGGCTGGGCTTTTTCATTGCACAGCCGGCCGACGCAAACAAAACGCTGGTTGTCAGGCACCGGCGACAACGGCGTCTGCAGGAACGAATCGTCAACGCCGCAATGCACGACGTGCAGCTTGTCGTGATCTTCGAGACGGATCCAGCGCATCAGCTGGGCGCGGGTGAACGAGCTGATGGCAACGACAAAGGCAGCATGCTGGACTTTGTCGAGCAGGGTCCACTGCAGGGGGCGGTCCCACTCGTCGGAGCCGTGGACGGTCACGCTGTAGGGCGCGCTGCCCCACAAGCGCGCCAGCAACGCCACCTCGGCCGAGTTGGTGCCGAAGTGGGTGTGGATGTGCTGTACGCCCTGTGCCTGTGTCCAGCGCGCCAGCACGGCCGCTTCGGCCAGCGAGGCCAGGTGCATCACGAAGGGCCGGTGGCTGCGCAGTGCGATGCTGAACATCATGCGCGTCGCGCGCACCAGGCCGAGTGGGCGGTGCAGCGCCAACAAAAGCAAGTTGTAGAGCAGGTTCAAGATGCCGTGGCCCAGGATGTAGTGCGTGCGTTCGCGCTCTTCACGATCCGCGGCCTCGATCAGCGCTTCGCCGCTGGAGCCCCGCAGCGCATAGCGATGCACCTCGAAGCCGAGGGCCTCGAGCGCTCGGATCTCGCGCCGGATGAAGGTATGGCTGACCTTCGGATATTGGTTGACGAAATAGGCCAGGCGCATGCGAGGGCGGGCGGGCGACAAGCTACGACCCCGACTTGTAGACGGCGGGATTGACCGAGATCTCCGAGGTCATCAGAGACGAGTTGCGGACGAAATCGCCCAGCTCATGGGGCGGCTCGGCACTGGCCTTGCGCTGCAGCGCACACCGCAGGCGCCACAGGGCGTGCGAGACGATCCATACCAGATCGGTGGCCACGGCATACAGGCGCGAATGATTCTTGATGAAGTAGCGGCGGCGCGATTCGAACCAGTAGCGCGGCAGCCGGCGCGGCTCCGGCGGGTTGTCGACCATGCCGGTGCTGGCGCCGGCAACGTGGAAGACGCGGCTTTCAGGCACGTACCAGCAATCCCAGCCGGCGCGCCGGGCTTGCAGGCAGAAATCGGTCTCTTCGTAGTAGAGGAAGTAGTGCTCGTCCATCAGACCGATGTCTGCAAAGACTTCGCGCCGCACCATCAGGCTGGCGCCGGGCACCCAATCGACGCGGGCCGGCGTACCGTTCATGGGGTCCAGGATGGTCCAGCGCGACAGCAGCTTGGTGACGACGCCGAGCCTCAGGCCGTCGTCGAGTTCGCTGAGCAGCGACGGGAATCGAAACGCATACGGCCAGAGTACGCCGCGCTGCTCTTCAATCGCGCTGCCGGCCAGTCCAACTTTGGGATGTGCCGACAAAAAATCTATCAGCGACTTCATCGCCCCGGGATAGATCGTGGTGTCGGGGTTGAGCAGCCAGAAGTACGCCGGCGGATTGTCGCCGGACAGCGCCGGACCGATGACATGGTTGTTGCCATAGGCAAAGCCGCCGTTGACGGGCGACTCGAGCAACTGCACCCAGTCGGACCAGCCCTCGGCGCGGATGGTGTCGGCGATGCGCGCGGCTGAGCCGTCTTGCGATTGGTTGTCCACCACCACCACCGAGGCCTCGCCATACGACCGCACTTCGTCCTTGAGCGAACGCAGGCAGTCGAGGATCAGATCGGGCGTTCGGTAGTGAACGATGACGACGAGTACGGCGGGCATGGCTTGTCTATCCTTCAATGTCTGCGGTCTGCAGCGTCGGCGCCTGTGGTGTCGGGCGCAGCAAGTCACGGCGCTCGGAGCGCGCAGCCGGTGGGCCGGCTTCCGTGCCGCCATCCATGGCACGCACCAGGTGCGAGTTCATGGCCTCGGCAAGCTTGTCCACGTTCGGTTCCTGCAAGAGGCTGGCATGGCCTCCCGGCACGTCGACCACCTCGATCGGCGAGGCCACGCGCGGACCCCAGCCCAACAGGGGATCGCCGTAGCGTTCGATGTAGGGTTGGTCGGCGGCCGAGCCATCGCCCTGGGTCGCGCGGTACAGCGCCACCAGGCCCTGCAGCGGCTGCGTGCCCGGGTCGTGCTCGCGGTGTGCATGTTCGTACAGCGGTAGATAGTCAATGTCGGTGGCCGACTGGGTGTCCATCGCCGGATCGGGTGTGCCCTGGCTGCGCATGCGGCGCACCTTGCGCGCATCCACGATGCGTGCCCAGCGCGTTGTCAACTCATAGTGCGCCGCGCGAGCCACCTTGACCAGGACCTTTGGCAATGCACGCAGCACTGACAACGGCGTCGGCTCGCTCCCGTCCCGGCCCTGTGCAAACAGGCGCTTCAGGCGCTGCCAGCGCTCGTTGGCAATGCGGTTGCTGATCTCGGGCAGGCGCGCATCGGCCGCGTCGAGAATACCGACATAGGACGTGCGCTCACCGGCTTGCTGCAACTGGCGAGCGATTTCGACGGCGATCACGCCGCCGGCGCACAAGCCGGCGATCATGTACGGGCCTTGCGGTTGCACGCGGCGCAGCGTGCGAATGTGCGCTGCGGCCCAATCGCGAATCGTCGTCTGCGCATAGTCGCCGCGGGCGTTGATCTCGGGCTGGATGCCGTACACCGGATGGCCCGGTTCGAGCTTCAGGGCCAGGTTGCGGTAGAGCAGCGTCTCGCCGAGGCCGTCGTGAACGAAGAAAAGCGGTGGCTTGCCCGATGCCGGGCGCACAGGGACCAGCGTGGCGCTGCGGATGACCGGCGTGCCGGCAGGCGAGGTTGGGGCCTCGCCACGCACGGCCGCGCCGACGCGCTGGCCCTCGGGGTCGATCAACGCGGCCAGCGTTTCCACCGTCGGCGCTTCGAGCAAGGCGGTCAGCGGCAGGGCCTTGCCGATCTTCTTCTTCAGCTTGTTGATGACCTGCACGGCGAGCAGCGAGTGGCCGCCGAGGTCGAAGAAATTGTCGCTGGCGCTCACGCGCGCATGGCCGAGCATCTCGGCCCACATCTGCGCGATGAGTTTTTCCATGGCCGTTGTAGGCGCCTTGTAGCCGGCCATGGCCTCGGCGGATTCGGTCTGCGCAGCCGCTGCGGGCGCGCTGTTCTGGTGCAACCTGGCCAGCAGCGCGTTCAAGTCTTGCGGCGAGACGACGATCTGCGGCCCGGCGTTGGCAGCAAGCACGCGCTCGATCATCTCCGCGCCCTCGGCCGACAAGATGCCGTCGCGCAAGCCCAGCGCGAGCACGTTGTTGGCCGTGGCGCGTGGACGGGCAGGCGGGTGCGCCGTCGATGCCGCCGAGCGCGCGAGCAGCGACTTGTCGCGCACGCGGATCATCGTGAAGTTTTCTATCTCGACGACGACGCGGCCGCCGGCATCGCGGATCGTCACGTCGTAGTGCGCCAGGTCGGGTACCGTGCCCGGCGTGTCGGTGCCATCGTCGAGGAGATCGGCGCGCCAACGCACATGACTGGTCATCTGTGCCGTCAACGCGCCGAGGATGCGCAACCGGCCGTACAGCGCCGGCACGAAAAAGTCGCGCTTCTCGTCATAGCCCGGCATCAGCGTCTGGGCACCGCCGGTGGCGATGTCCATCAGGGCCGGATGCAGCGGGAACTCGGCCAGATCCGGCGCAAAAGCCGCAGGCAATTCGAGCGTCAGCAGCGCTTCGCGGTCACCGAACTGGATGCGGCTGATGTTGCGCCAGCGGGCCCCGAACAGCAGATGCTCCGGTGCCGTTGAGCCGTCCAGCACGCGCTGCTGACAGCGCGTGCTGATCTCGGCCACGCTGTCGGCGGGGGCGCATGCCTCGGCCACGCGAGCGACCTGGCCGCGCGCATGTTCGGTCCAGGCATCGTTGACATAGGCCTCGCCGGCCGTGCGCCCGACCACGGAGAACGACGCCGTCGGTGTGCCCAGGCCGCGCAGTTGAACGCGCAGGTCACGTTGTTCTCCGGTGCGCACGACAAAAGGCGCGAGGAAGGTGACGTTGCGCAACTCGATGGCGCCGCTGTCGGCGCCCTGGCCGTTGCCGGACACGGGCCGCAGCGCAAACGCGTTGCGCACGATCTCGAGGTAACCGGTGCCGGGGATCAGCGCTTCACCGCCCTTGATCTGGTGCTCTTCGAGCAACCAGTGCGTAGCCCGCGACAGCCGCGCCGCGACCACCCGCTCGTCGCGCGTGTCGACGAGCAACTGCTGCGCCAGCGGATGGCCGATCTCGACGCCGTCTTCACCCGCCAGCGCATCGGGCGCCATGCCGAGCTGGTGGGCCAGTTCGGCAGCCATGCCGACTTCCTGCCATTGGCTCCAATCCAATGCGATCGTGTTGCCGTCGCCACGCGCGTAGCGCGCTTGCGCATAGGCATCGAGAAAGGCGTTGGCCGCGGCGTAGTCAACCTGGCCGGCCAGGCCGGCAAAGGCGCTGATCGACGAGAACAGCATCAGGAAGTCGAGCGCCGGCGCCTGTTTGTCGTCGGCCAGCGCCGCTTCGAGTGCGAGCGTGCCCTGGACCTTGGGCGCCAACACCGACGCGGCGACCGATGCATCCTTCAACTGGATGACGCCATCGGCGAGCACACCGGCGGTGTGCATCACGCCGTGCAGCGCGCCAAAGCGAGCCCGGGCCTGCTTCAAGGCCGCTTTCATCTGCTGCACGTCGGTGACATCGGCAGCGATCACCAGCACCTCGGCGCCGAGCGCTTCGATGGCCATGACCTGGCGAATGCGACTGACCAGCGACGGCGATGCATCGGCGTGGGCCAGATGCTGCGGCCACTCGCCGCGTGCGGGCAAGCCCTGGCGGCCGATGAGCACGAGGCGTGCCTGCACGGTCTTGGCCAGGTAGTGAGCCATCGCCAAGCCGACGCCACCCAAGCCGCCGGTGATCAGGTAGGTGCCTCGCGCGCGCAGACGCGACCGGCCTGCAGCCACCGGCGGCAACGGCAACTCGACCTGCTCCTGCACCCAGCGCTCACCGGCACGCCACGCCATCACGTCGTGCGTCGGTGTTGCCGACATTGCCGCATCGAGGTCGGTGGCCAGGCCGTCGATCATGCGCCGGTCGAGCGCCGACGACGCGACCGGTGCATCGACATCGACGAGCAGACAGCGCACATTCGGAAACTCGCGCGGAATGACCTTGCAGGGGCCGAGCAGCGTGGCTTTGGCCGGGTCCAGATCGGACTCGCCGGCCACGCGCTGCGCGCGTTGCGTGATCACCATCAGTGCCATCGGATCGGACAGGTCTTCGCGGCCGATCACCTGCGCGATCTGCAGCAAGCGGTAGAACCCGCGCTGCAAGGTCGTCTCGACATCGGCCGTGCCCAGGTTCCACAGATGCACGATGCGTGACGGCGGCGAGCCGGCGGCAAGCACGTGCTGGAACAGGCGTTCGATGTCATTGGCGTTGTTCGCATCGACAGTGAAGCTGTGCATGTCGACTTCGCGCCAGGCCCTGCCGGCCAGGGCAACGACGACGTCGTCACCGGCCTCGCGCAGTCGTTGCACCAGGCGCTCGGCAAATCCGGAGCCGTCAGACAGCACCAGCGTGCGCCGCGGTATCGCGCCGCTGTCGGCCAAAACCGCCGGCGCGCCCAGGCTGCGCCGCCACACCGGCTGATAGGCCCACTGCGACAGGTCCTTGCGCTTGTGCAGCGGCCGGTCTTCGGGCGCGAGCACACCGCGCACGCCGGGTTCGATCCAGTGGCGCTGGTGATCGAAGCAGTAGCCTGGCAGCTCGATGCGAAGCCGCGTTTCGCCGTCGCGCAACTTGCTCCAATCGACATCGGTGCCGACGGCCCACAGGCGCCCGAACGCACCGAGCATGAAGGCCTGGTCATCCACTGCGTCGTCGGGGTGGCGCATCGACGTGATGATCGGCTGCGTCAACTTGCGCGCCGGATGGTTGCGCGCCAGGCTGGACAGCGTGCGACCCGGGCCGACTTCGAGCAGCGCCCGTGATTCATCGGCCAGCAGTGCTTGCAGGCCGTCGGCGAAACGCACCGTGTGGCGCAGGTGGCGTACCCAGTATTCGGGCGAGGTGGCTTCTGCCGCCGTGATCGGTTGGCCCGAGAAGTTGGAGATGAAGGGGATCGCCGGTGCGCGCATCGTGATGCCGCGCAGGAAGGCGCCGAACTCGGCCAGGATCGGCTCCAGCATCGGCGAATGCGCTGCGACGTTGATGCGCACGCGCGCGGCATCGATCTCCATGTCCACCAGCCGAGCCTGCAGCGCTTCGATCGAGGCCACCGGACCCGAGACGACGCACAGCCGCGGGCCGTTGATGACGCCGATCGACAGGTCCGCCGTCAGCAACGGCAGCAACTCGGCTTCGGGCAGCGGCACGCTGAGCATCGCACCTTCGGGCAGGGTTTCGAACAGGCGGCCGCGCAGCTCGACGAGCGACAGCGCGTCGGCCAGGCTGAACACGCCGGCCAGATGGGCCGCGGTGTATTCGCCCATGCTGTGGCCGATCATCGCGGCCGGCTCGATGCCCCACGACCGCCAGAGCTGGGCTTGCGCGTACTGCGTCGTGAACAGGGCCGGCAGGGCCAGTGACGGGCGCTGCAATTGCTCGGTTGCTGCTTCGTGCTGTCCAGCGGCCGGGAAGAGCAGCGGCAACAGATCGAGCCGGAGTCGCGAGCGCAGGATATTCAGGCACTCGTCGACGGCGCTGCGGTAGACGGGCTCGCTGTTGTACAGGCCGGCACCCATCTCCGGATGCTGCGCGCCGCCACCGGCAAACATGAAGGCCACGCTGCGCGGCGAGTCGGCCGCGGTTTCGGTGATCACGCGCTGCGCGTCGACCAGGGCAGCGGCGGCGTCGGTGGTGCTGTCGGCGACGACGACGCGGCGCAGCTGCATCGCCTGGCGGCCGACTTGCAGGGTGTACGCCGCATCGGCGAGGTTGATGCCCGGTTGCGCCGTGAGGTGCGCAGCCAGCGCCTGGCTGCCGGCATCGAGCGACTTCATCGAGCGCGCAGATTGCGCCAAGACCTGGAAACGGCGCGTCGGCGCGCTCGAGGGACCGCGCTGCGGGGCCTGCTCGACGACGAGGTGTGCATTGGTGCCGCCGACTCCCAGCGAACTCACCCCGGCGCGGCGCGGCACGCCCGCCGGCGTCTTCCACGCGATGCGCTCGGCATTGAGGTAGAACGGCGTGCGCTCGAAATCGCAGGCCGGGTTGCCGGACTGGAAATGCAGCAAGGGCGGAATCTCGCCGGCTTGCATCGCCTTGGCCACGGCGATGAAGCTGGCCACGCCGGCGGCGGTGTCGGGGTGGCCGATGTTGGTCTTGACCGAGCCGAGCGCGCAGTAACCGGTCTTGTCGGTGCCGTTGCCGGAAGGCCTGCGTCAGCGCGGCGACCTCGATCGGATCGCCGACCGGCGTGCCGGTGCCGTGCGCGCCGACATAGGTGATCGTCTCCGGCGGCACATCGGCGATGGCCAGCGCTTCGGCAATGACCTCGGCCTGGCCATCGACGCTGGGCGCCATGTAGCCGACCTTCTGCGAGCCGTCGTTGTTGACCGCCGAGCCCTTGATGACGGCGTGGATGTGGTCGCCGTCGGCGATGGCGTCGGCCAGGCGGCGCAGCACGACCACGCCGACGCCGCTGCCGAACACCGTGCCCTTGGACGCGGCGTCGAAGGCCCGGCAGTGGCCGTCGGGCGAGAGGATTTCGTTTTCGCGGTACAGATAGCCGTGGCGGTGCGGCAGCTCGATCGTCACGCCACCGGCCAGCGCCATGTCGCACTCGCCGTTGAGCAGGCTCTGCGCGCCCATGTGCATCGCCACCAGCGAGGTCGAGCAGGCGGTCTGCACGTTGACGCTGGGCCCGCGCAGATTCAGCAGGTAGGAGACGCGGGTGGTCAGGAAGTCCTTGTCGTTGCCGGTGTGGCGGACCAGGAAGAAGCCGACGCTGCCCATCAACTTCGGATTGGTCAGCAGGTTGTATGGCATGTAGGCGTTGTGGCCCGAGCCGCCGAAGACGCCGATCGAGCCGCCGAACCTCTCGGGCACATGGCCGGCGTTCTCGAGCGCCTGCCACGCGCACTCCAGGAAGTGGCGGTGCTGCGGGTCCATGATCGACGCTTCGCGCGGCGAGAAGCCGAAGAACTTGGCGTCGAACTCCTCCATCTCGGGCAGCACGGCGCCGACGCGCACGTAGTTCGGATCGGCCAGCTCGGCCGGGTTGACGCCGGCCGCGGCCAGTTCGGCCTCGGTGAAGGTGGACAACGACTCGACACCGTTGCGCAGGTTGTTCCAGTATTCGTCGACCGAGCGCGCGCCCGCGAAGCGGCCGGCCATGCCGACGACGGCAATGTCGGTATCCAGCGCTTGGGGGTTGTCGTCTCGTGAATGCATCGGCTCTGTCGTTCAGCGGACCGTGGTCGTCGCGGCGGCGCCGCTGCGTTGTTGTTGGCGGCGCTGCATCGCGGCGCGTCGGCCCTGGGCGCGGTCGCTGCCTTGTTGGGCACCGCCCTGGTTGCCGCCGGCCAGATAGCCGGCCAGGGTCTGGATCGTCGGAAAACGGAAGATATCCGTGATTGACAAGTCGCGCTGCAGTACGTCTTTCAGCCGTCGATGGGCCTGCACGGCCAGCAGCGAGTGGCCGCCGAGATCGAAGAAGTTGTCGCGCGTGCCGACGCTGGCCAGCTTGAGCACGTCTTTCCAGACCTCGGCGATCTGCGACTCGAGATCGCTCGTCGGTGCAACGTATTCGGCTGCGGCGATTGTTGGCGCTGCGGCATCGGGCGCGGGCAGGGCCTTGCGGTCGATCTTGCCGTTGGGCGTGTGCGGGAACTCGTCGAGCGTCACGAAGGCCGATGGCAGCATGAAATCAGGCAGGCGCGTTCTCAGCGACTCGCGCAGCGTCGCACCATCGACGCTGGCGCCGGGGCGCGTCACGATGTAGGCCACCAGTCGGGCGTCGCCCGGCTCGTCTTCGCGCGCCATCACCACCGCCTGCGCCACGCCGTCGTGCTCCGCCAGCGCGGCTTCGATCTCACCCAGCTCGATGCGGTAGCCGCGCAGCTTCACCTGATGATCGAGGCGGCCGAGGAACTCGAGCACGCCATCGTCGCGCCAACGTGCCAGGTCGCCAGTGCGGTAAAGGCGACCGCCGTGCTGGCTCACCGTGTTGGGCACGAAGCGCTCGGCAGTCAATTCCGGGCGCCGGAAATAGCCGCGGACGACGCCGTCGCCACCAATCGCGAGCTCACCGGGCACGCCGGGCGGCAGCGGTTGCAGGCGCGAATCGAGGATGTGGATCTGCTGGTTGGCCAATGGTTTGCCGAGCGGGATCACGCTCGACGCATCGCGGTCCACGGTGTGCACCGCCGACCAGATGGTCGCCTCGGTCGGGCCGTACATGTTCATCACCTTGCCTTGCACCAGGCCGGCAAGGTCGCGCGCCAGCGTCGGCGGGAAGGCTTCGCCGCCGACCATCATGCAGTCCAGCTTGGCCAGGCCGGCGCGTGCGGCGTCGTCGGCTGCGAGCATGCGCGCCATCGAGGGTGTGCACTGCAAGTGCGTCACGCCGTGGCGTTGCATCAGTTCGGCCAGTGAGGTATCAGCCGTTGCTGCGGCAGGCATCGACTGCGTGCGCAAGGTGTTCAGGTGCGGCAGGTGTGCGAGTACGGTATCCGAGGCGATGCCGAAATCGATCAGGCAGGCCACGTCATCGACGCCGACCGCCTTGATGCGGTCGATCATCGCCAGGCAGGATTCGGGCGTGCCAAAGAGACCGCTGTCATCGAAGTAGCGCTCGAACGAGTATTCGAGCAGCGCGTCCATCTCGTCGGGCGCCAGGCTTTGCAGATCGACGCTGCCCTGGTCTTTCGCGTCCATGCCCTCGCGGCGCTTGAAGGCCGGGAAACTCCACGCGTACTGCTTGACCAGGTTCAGCGAGGTCTTCAGGTACTCGATCAGCGGCCGCTTGACCGTGGCGCGCACGACGTCCATGTCCGGGCCAACGAAGCTGTGCAGCATCAGCGAGACAAAGCCCTCGCCCGCGTGGCCGGCTTCCTTGTAGGCCTTGCGGTACGCGGCGATCTTTTCGGCGAGCTCCTCGACCGTCTGGCCGAGCAGGTGCGTCAACACATTGGCGCCGATGCGGCCGGCGTCGATGAAGGTCTGCGGGTTGCCGGCCGACGTGACCCAGTACGGCAGCTCTTTTTGTACGGGCCGCGGCAGCGTGCGCAACTCGACCGGTTTGCCCAAGGGACCGTCGAAGGCCACGCTGTCGCCGCGCCAGAGTTTGCGCACGACCTCGATGTTGCGCAGCATGATCGCCTTGTTGTCGGCGTAGTTGCCGGGCATCAGCGCAAAGTCATTGGGTTGCCACCCGGACGCAAACGAGATGCCGACGCGGCCTTTGGAAATATTGTCGACCACCGACCACTCTTCGGCCACCCGCGCCGGATGGTGCAAGGGCAACACGACGCTGCCGGCGCGGATGCCGACGCGCTCGGTGACGGCGGCCACCGCCGCGCCGGCCACCGCCGGGTTCGGGTACAGGCCGCCAAAGGCATGGAAATGGCGCTCGGGTGTCCACACCGCCGCGAAGCCGTTGCGATCGGCGTACTTCGCGCCTTCGAGCAGCAGGCGGTACTTGTCCTGGCCACCTTCGTTTTCGTCGGCGGAGAAATAGAAGAGGCTGAAGTCGAGCGGTCGCGCGGCGTGCGCGCCGCGTGTGACGCCGCTTGCGCCGCCAACGCCGAGCTTCTGGTCTTCGCTGGCCAGGACAACGGTGTAGCCGCGGGCCAGCGTCCAGCACAGTTCGAGCACGGAGATGTCGAACGACAGGCTGGTCACCGCAAGCCAGGTCCCCGCAGCATCGGCGTCGAGATGCCGGTCCATGCCGGCAAAGAAATTGACGACGTTGCGGTGTTCGACCATCACACCCTTGGGATTGCCGGTCGAGCCCGAGGTATAGATCACATAGGCCAGGTGCTCGGGCTTGGCGCCGCCGTCGATGCGGACGTCGCTGCCCTGGGCTCGCAGAGCATCCTCGACCAGCAGCACGGTTGACGAAGTCTGGCCCCGAGACGCATGCGCGCGATCGGTGAGCAGCAGCGCCGCCTTCGCGTCCTCGAGCATGTAGTTGATGCGCTCGCGCGGATAGGTCGGGTCGAGCGGCACATACGCGCCGCCGGCCTTGTGAATCGCCAGCAAGCCGACGATCAGCTCGATGCCGCGCGGCAAGCACAGGCCGACCAGCACGTCGGGGCCCACACCCATGGCGACGAGCTGCGCGGCGACGCGGTTGGCCCGGAGGTCGAGTTCGGCGTAGCTGATGTTGACACCGCCCGCGACCAGGGCGGTGCGCTGCGGCGTACGCGAGGCTTGTGCTTCGATCAGATGGTGCACGCAGGTCTGCGCCGTTGGCTCGGCGCGCTCGGCGTTCCAGTCGTGCAGCACCCGCTGCTGCAGCGCAGCGCTCATCAGCGGCAGCTCGGCGATCGCGCGATCGGGCGCAGCGGCGGCCGCGTTCGACAGGGCGAGCCACTGCTGCTGCAATTGCGCGACCTGCGAGGCGTCCAGCTTGGCGGCGTCGTAGAGCCAGCGCGTCGCAGAACCGTCGCGCGCCAGCGCAATCGTCAGTTCGCTGCCGGGCCCGGCGCTGGCGTCGTCGAGTCGATCGACCAGCAGCAGCGCCACCGGCAGCACGCGCGGATCGCGTTGGGTAGCGCGCAAGCGCAGTTCCGGCTGGCGCGCGACGAGGTCGTTCAGATAGGTGCCGCGTCGCTGCAAGTCCTGCAACTGCAGGTTGCAGCGTTCGGCCAGGGCATTGAGTCCTTGAGTCAGGTCAATGCTCGTGCGCCACGGCACTTGTGCCGCCCACAAGCCCGAGCCGTCGGTCTCGTCGGCGCCGACACCGATGTCGAACACGCTCTTGTCGGCGCAACGCGTCAGCCAGGCCAGCACCGAGGCCAGGCGCTGTGGCGCGCTGAGCGCCGCGGGTGCTGCCATGTCGGCTTGCGAGTACGTCGAGACGGCCGTCGCGATGCTGCGATCGATGACAGGCAGCTCGAGCGCGTCCTGCGTTGCGAGCAGCTTCAGCCAGAACGGCTCCTGCGCGGCGGTTGTTTCAAGGCGGGCCTGCATCGCCGCAGTGGGTGAGGGAAGGCGCATGCCGACTTGCAAATCATGCGTTTGGGCAACGCTCAGCGTGTCGGTGGCGCTGCCGCATGTGCGCTGCAATGCGCTCAGGCGCAGATCGGTATCGGCGGTGGCCACGGTGATGGCTTGCGCATCGATCGCCACGATCGTGCCGGCCGGTTGTGTGCTGCGTTGCTCGGTGGCCTCGGCGCCTGCCACGATCAAGGCGCCACGCAGCGTCAGCAACTTGGCGCTGGCCACAGGATTGGCGTAGGCGCCGAAGTCGAGCGCGCGCACCAGTCTTGCAATGTCGGCCGACGGACTGGACCACTCGATCACCGCCAACGGCCGGTCCTTGCGTCGGTACATGCGCCGCGGGGCGCAGGGCTGCGCGCGCGAGACGAGGGTGCCGTCGAACAAGCCGCGCGCAACCTGTTCAAAGCTCTCGATGGCGGCCTCGAAGCAGCGCGTGTTCAGCGTCAGCGCACTTTCGTTGGGGGCCAGATCGAATCGGCGTTGTGCGAGGATTTCGCCGCAATCGACGTCGCGTGTCATGCGGTGCCATGTGATGCCATGTTGGGCCTCGCCGTTGAGCAGGGCCCAGACCGGGGTGTTCAAGCCGGCGTATTCGGGCAGCGGCCCGTCATGGAAGTTGATGGCTGCGCGTGTCGGCAGCGCAATCACCTCCGGTGACAGCACTTCGAGGTTGGTGATGCTGAACAGATAGTCGAAGCTGCCCGGTGCGGCTGCGGACAGCAGCTGCAACGGCTCGGCCAACAGCGTCAATTGGTTCAACGCCGCCCAACGCCGCACTGCCGGGGCGCGCGAGACCACGGCGGCGATACCAAACCCGACCGACTGCAGCGTCTGTGCGCATTCGATCAGCAGCGACTCGCCGCCGATGAGGACAGCTTGTTTTTCGGGGGTAATGGTGTTCAGGGTCATGTGAAGGGCATCGAGGGTCGTCGGCGCGGCGGCGGGATCACAGGCCAGCAGCCCGACCGCCGACTTGTGGGTCGCTCACGCTGCGCAATGCGAGTAAAGATTATTCTCGTGCCGCGGGTTCAACCGACCCCCCCGATCGCACGGCAGAAGACTGTTTGGGGCCGCGTACAGCGCCTTCACGTGATTTTGTTCCGACCGCGAGCGCCATGCGGGCTGGTTTGAATGCGCCATGATGCCGGGCAGGGCCGCCTTCGAGGCCCATCGCGCCCACGTTACCTCTGTGGACACGTCATGGCACGATAATTCTCCAAACGTCACCTTGGTGCGTTGCCTCAGGGCTGCAAAGCACATTCTCTCGCCCATGAATCCCACTCGTCGAAGCGTCTTGATGGCTGGCTCGATGGCAGCCGTCGCGGCCGCAACGGCCGCGACGCGACACGCGTTGGCCGACGGCCAACAGGCTTCGCCGCCGCAGTTGGGGCGCATCGTGCCGCGGGAATTTGCGGGCTGGCGCGAACGTCCGACACCGACCACGGTGGTCAGTGCGCAGACGCAAGAGCTGCTGCAGTCGATCTACAACGAGATCCTGGCGCGCGCCTATGCTGCAAGCGACGGCTACCAGGTGATGCTGTCGATTGCCTATGGGGGTGACCAGCGCGGCACCCTGCGGGCCCACAAGCCCGAGGTCTGCTATCCGGCCCAGGGCTTCAAATTGCTCGACAGCACGGACATCGTGTTGGACACAGACCATGGCCCGATCCCTGCACGCACGCTGCGCACGGTGCTCGGCGCGCGCAATGAGCCCGTGATGTACTGGTTTGCCTATGCGGGGCGCACCAGTGCGTCGGCCTGGGAGCGGCGATTGCAAAGCGTGCGCCTGATGTTCACCGGTCAGGTGCCTGACGGCCTGCTCTTTCGCGTCTCGTCGATCGACACCGACGCGCAGCGGGCATGGCACCGCCAAGGCGACTTCGTGCGGGCACTGCTCGACGCCTGCTCGCCTGTGGCGCGCGCGCGGCTGGCCGGGCTCGACGCCGCGTGACGCGGCGCGCTCTCGCTCGTTCGTAGTTCACGAGGTCTCGGGCTGCCTGTAAGGGCGCGCAACAACTTGCGCGGCTGCGCTGCGGCAAGGCACAGCACGCTGCTTGTGCAGCAGTTCACCGTCGATCGCCGCCAACGGGCCGGGCGTGCGCAAGTGGTGAGCAATTTTTCCGGCCGTTCTGAGATGCGAAACGAGGCCATGCCGAGGGCGCTTTACAGCTCATGGGCGTGGCCTCGCTACCTTGGCGTCGTGCATCGACAAGTACAGCCATGTGACTCGCAAGAGTTCCTGGCAGAGGGACGGCAGGACGGGAATGGTCCTTACTGCCGAGGGTAGTGGCCACGTCGATGTTGACCCTTCAGCGACGCGCCTCAGATCATGAAAACACAGATTGTCCGCTCTGCCCACCTGTCGGCCCTTGCAGGTTGTTTGTTGGTGGCGGCGTGCTGGGGCGGCGGCGACGACCCCAACGCCGTGGATCGGGAGGAATTCGAAGCACGTCGCGATCGCGAGGCGCCGACATTGGCCGTGACCAGCCCGACGGCCGCCGACTCGATGGAGACCGGGCAAGCCACCCTGACCTTGGCCGGCACAGCCAGCGACGACCGCGCGATCGCCCGCGTGACCTGGGTCAACGACCGGGGCGGCAGCGGTGTCGCATTCCAGGACTCGGCCTCGGCCAACGTGAGATGGACGGCCTCGGGCATCACCTTGTCCAGCGGCGGCAACAACATCGTCGTGCGTGCCTACGACAAAGCTGGCAAGAGCACCGAGAAGGTGCTCCTGATCAACTACACCGCGCCACAAGATCCAGCCGACCCTGGCCCAGGGTCATCGGACGATCCGAGCCCGCCGGCGCCGCCGCCCATTCCGGCACCGCCTGGTGGCCCGTCGACGCTGGCCCCTGGCGAACTGCGCTGGAGCGACGTCGCCACCTGGGGCGGAGCGATCCCTGGCGCGGGTGCTGAAGTCGTGGTGCCTGCGGGTGCCACGGTGGTGCTCGACACCAGCAGCGCTGCGCTGGGCAACCTGAAGATCGAAGGCACGCTGCGCTTCGGCCAAGCCGACGTCGAGTTGAGTGCCGCGGCCATCCAGGTCAGCGGCGCGCTGCAGATCGGCAGCGCCGGTGCACCGCACCTGCACCGCGCCACCATCACCCTGACCGGCGCGCCGCAGGCCAGCGGCAACAACGGCATCGCCCGCGGCCTGAACATCCAGGGCGGCCGCCTGGAGCTCTACGGCGCACTGCCCCAGCCGCTGTGGAGCCGCCTGGGCGAGCACGCCCAAGCCGGCAGCACCAGCCTGGCGCTGGCCGCCCCGGCCAACTGGCGAGCCGGCGACACCATCGCCGTGGCCCCCAGCGACTTCTACGGCGTCGCGGCCACCGAGCGCCTGGCCCTGGCCGCCGACGCCAGCGGCAAGCGCATCACCACCCGCAGCGCCCTCGGCGCCGCGCGCTGGGGCCGCCTGCAATACGCCACCAGCGCCGGCATGAGCCTGGCCCCCGAGCCCGGCTACACGCCGCCCGCAGCACCCGCGCCCAGCGTGCTCGACGAACGCGCCGCGGTGGCCAACTTGAGCCGCAACATCGTCATCCAGGGCGCCGACGACAGCGCCTGGCGCAACAGCGGCTTCGGCGCCCACGTCATGGTCATGGACCTGAGATCGAAGATCATCGTCGACGGCGTCGAGATGCGCCGCATGGGCCAGGCCGGCGTGCTCGGCCGCTACCCCATGCACTGGCACCTGCTCAGCTACGCCAACGGCGCGCATCTGGGAGACGCCACAGGCCACGTCATCAGGAACAGCGCCATCTGGCAGTCGGCCAACCGCTGCATCGTCCTGCACGCCACCAACGGCGTGCAAGTCAACAACAACATCTGCCACGACATCGCCGGGCACGCCTTTTTCCTCGAAGACGCCGTCGAGCGGCGCAACGTGCTCGAAGGCAACCTGGCGCTGATGATCCGAAGCCCGGCCGCCGGACGCATCCTCAAGGCCCACGAAGGCCCGGGGCAGTTCCAGGTCGGCGCCTCGGGCTTTTGGCTGACCAACCCCGACAACACCGTCAAAGGCAACCTGTCCGCCGACGCCCAGGGCAACGGCTTTTGGCTGGCCTTTCCGCGCAAGCCCAGCGGGCCGAGTGCCAACGTGGCGATGCTGCCCGACCGGCTGCCCTTTGGCGTCTTCGACGACAACGTGGCCCACTCCAACGCCCAGCCCGGCATCAACCTGGACTGGGCGCCCACCGACGAGGCCGGCCACGTCGCGCCCAACCGCTACATGCCCACCGTCGACGGCAGCGAGAACGTCTACACCAACCAGATCCGCATGGCCATGCGGCGCAACACCCTGTACAAGAACGGCAGCGGCGGCGCCGGCAGCACCGGGCTGTGGAACCGCGTGGCCCAGCCCGACTACCCCGAGTGGGTCAGCGCCGACAACGCCGGCGTGCACTTTTCCGGCTCCGGCGACGACGGGCGCATCACCCGCGGGCTGTTCGTCGGGCGCAGCCTGAACCACACCAGCTATCCGCCAGCCGCCGAGCCGCCCTCGGCCTTTGCGACCTACCACTCGACGTTTTCCATGCGCGACAACACGCTGGTCAACTTTGCCTTCGTCGAGGGCCGATCCAGCGGCGTGTTCAGGACCAACGACTACTACATCACGGCCGTCGACAAGGGCACCGTGCGCAACCCCAACAACCGCCTGATTGCCAGCCACCCCGGCTACCGCACGCTGCCGCCGCACCTGGACGGCCAGCCCCTGGCCAATCGCCACTGGACCTACGCCGGCGCGCTATGGGACCCGCACGGCTACTGGGGCCCCAAGGGCAACTACTGGGTCTACGACCAGCCCTTCCTGAGCGCCGGCGCGGCCTGCCAGCCGGTGGCCCCGGCCGGCAAGAACGGCCAGTCCTGCGCCGGCGAGTACTACGGCGTGGGCGCCTTCCAGACCGACTTCGACATGAGCCGCTACGAGTTCAACGCACCCATCGAGGTCACGCGCCAGGACGCCAACGGCCAGCCGATCGGCGCCTGGAGCATCGGCGATGGCGCAACCTCGACCTTCCTGGGCCACATGCGCCACTTTGCCGCCCGCGCCAACGGCCGCTACGTGCTGCGTTTCCCGGGCAAGCCCAACCCGAAGTGGTTTGCGATGACGGTGGGCAACGCCTGGCGCAGCACCGACTCGATGCTCATGGCCGTGGCCTTCGACGGCAACACGACGGCTGCGGGCTACACGGTGGCCGGCTACGAGCACGGCCGCCAGGCCCCGCCCGAGCCCAGCACCACGCGCACCTTCAGCACCGCAGCCAGCCTGGCCGAGGTCGCCGCCAGCCCCGGCACCAAGCTCTGGCAGGACCGCGCCAACAACCT
This sequence comes from uncultured beta proteobacterium, assembly GCA_963706685.1. Classification (GTDB taxonomy): domain Bacteria; phylum Pseudomonadota; class Gammaproteobacteria; order Burkholderiales; family Burkholderiaceae_C; genus CADEEN01. The sequence continues at coordinate 127,661 of CAVPMY010000003.1, read as the reverse complement.
CGTCTGGTTCAAGTTCCAGGGCGGTATCGCCTATCCGAAGGCAGACCAGCTCGCCGCGGACTCCGACGAGTCCAACTACCGGCCGTTCAGTGTCGTGCTGTCTGGCCGCTGATGGGCGAGTGAACGCTCTTTCGGTACTGTTTGGCTGCTATTGCTAACGATTTAGAAACAGTTGCGGACACTTTGGGTTGGACTAAACCCCTACCATTAGGCGGTCGGTTGCCCAGCCGGCGGCCGACCGGTGCGCTTGCTGCGCCTGTGACTTGGTTTGGCCGCGGTCCGCGCGGCCGACTGCCAAGCTCCTGCTAAGTCGTCGAGACGAGGGCATTGATTCCCGTCCGGCCAGGCCGCCGTGTGCCTGCCATGGCGCCGGCAGCACCAGCGAGCACTGGTCCTCTTCGGTTCAACAAGAAATGAGAACAATCAATTGAAGTCGATTCACCTGCTTTTTTGCTCGGTCGCAGTGCTTTTGACTGCTTGTGGCGGCGGCAGCGACGCCGCCAGCGCTGCCGACGGCATAACGACCCCTGTTGCCACGGACTCGCCGACCCCGGACGCCGCAGCCCCGGCAGTCGCGGCGCCTGCACCCAGCGACAGCGACGGCTGGTCGATCATCGCTCACGAGAACCAAGCCTTCAGCGTCAGCCAGACGCATGTCGTGCGCTATGGCGCGGGCAACGCGTGGCTGCAAAAAACGGTTTCCGGCGCTGCCACCTGCACCAACAATTTCTTCGGTGCCGATCCAATGATCGGCCAGGCCAAACGCTGCGAAGCGTTGGCGAGCGCCGCAACGGCTGTGACAGCCCCGACGCCTGCGCCGTCCCGCCGCCCGCGCCAGCGCCAGCATCTGCACCCACGCCCGCGCCGTCACCTGCCCCTGCACCCGCACCAGCGCCGGCACCCGCCGCTGCGCCGAGTCTCGGCAATGCGCTGAACTCAGCACGGGTGCTGATCTCCGGCCACAGCCTCGTCGACGACCCCCTGGGTGATTTCATGAGCTCGATCGCGCAGAGCATGAACACGCCCCTGTGGTGGAACGAGCAGATCGTGAACGGCTCGCCGACCCGTGTCCGCACCCGCGGCAACAATCTCAGCGACGACAGCTTTTCGGGCTACCGCACGGGCAAGAACCGCGGCGGCTCGGGCATGGACATCGTTGCCGAACTGGCCAATCCGCAGACCCTGGGGGGCCAGCGTTACGACACGCTGTTGTTGGCCGAGCGTCATGACCTGGCCAATGTGCTGATGTGGGAGGACTCGGTGCGCTACGCGCGGCACTTCCACGATCGTCTGATCGCCGGCAACGCCCGCGCCAACAGCTACCTGTACCACGCCTGGCTCGAGGTCACCAACAAGAACGATCCCAGTGCCTGGATCAACTACGAGCGCGCCGCAGCGCCGGCCTGGCAGTGCGTGGCGGCACGGATCAATCAGTCGCTGGCCGCATCGGGCCGCTCCGACCGCGTGGCCTACCTGCCGGCGGGTCTGGCGTTGACCAACCTGGTCGAGCAGGCCACGCGCGGCAGTGTGGCAGGAATCACCGGCGGCAGCGTGCGCGAGACCATGGACCGACTGTTCGCCGATGACGTGCACATGACCCGCACCGGCGTCTACTACATGGCGCTGGTCAGCTACGCCTCGGTCTACCGGCGTTCACCGGTGGGCGCGTGGGCGCCCGCCGATGTCACCGCGCAGCAGGCGCGGGCGCTGCAGGAGGTGGCGTGGCAGTCGGTCGCCAACCACTACAACAGTGCCAGCACGCCATCGATGTCGCAATGTCAGGCCCAGATGCGTGAGCAGTACTGCTCCGCGTTTGCTTCGTACAAGGGCGGCACGGGCATGCTCAATGGCTGCGTGAGCCGGTTCTCGGCACAGTCGCAGGACAACCCGTTCTATTTCAACGCCGGCACCGACGCGGGTTACTGGTTCCCGGCGCCGCGCTGAGCACAACCGGGGCGGCTGGCGCCCGTCAGTCGCCCGTTGCAGCAGGTACTGGGCTGCATAGGCATGCACATCGGCACGCAAGGCGCGGTTGGTCACCGATTCGGCGCGCACGGCGCGTGGCGCCACTTGCCAGGCGTCGAGCACAGCCAGCACGCCGAGCAGTGCACTGTCGACGGCCGGTGCTGCGCTCAGGTCGAATTCGACGCTGCTGCCGGCGCGCAGCAATTGCGCCAGCGCCAGGCGAAGCGGCTTCTGGTCTGCCGGGCCTCGCCAATCACCGGACAGTTTGATCACCGCCTGGCCGCTGTCACGTTGCTCGATGGTGAATTGCGGGGCTTGTCTTGCACCGGCCGGCAACAGGCGCAGCCAGCGCCGCGTTGACCAGGGCAACAAGCGGGTGCCCAACGCAGCGACGAGCATGCGACCGTCCTGCCAATAGCGGCGCCACAGCTGCGGCTCCTGAACGATGCGCCACACCCACTCCAGGCCCACACGCTGCATCCACCGCGGCGCTCGCTCGATGCTTTGCGCGGCAAAGTTGATGACTGCGCCGAGGTGACTGATCACCGGCGCGTGCAATCGCGCGCGGTTGTGCTCGATCCAGGCCTGACCTTTCCTGGCGCCGAGGGCCACCAGCACAAACTCGGCGCCGCTGGCGTTGATGCGATTGATCGTGGCGTCCGAACTCATGGCCTCGATGTCGCCGAAGCCGCCTTCGTCGTGACCGACACACTCGAATCCCTGCGCCTGCGCATTCAGTTGCGCGGCCGCGTGCGCGCCAACGCCTGGCGGGCCGCCGAACAGAAAGAGTTTGATCGGCGGGCGTTGCGCTGCGCGGCCGGCGGACTGCAGGCGTTCGAACAAGTCGGCGCCGGCCACGCGGCCTGGCAGGTCGATGCCCATCCAGCGCGCGGCCAGCACGATCGGAAAGCCGTCGGCGACACTCAGGTCGCTGCGCAACACCGAGCCGCGGAACTCGCGGTCGCGCGCTGCGGCAGCGACGAAGTTGACGTTGGGTGTGGACAGGAAACACCGCTGGCGTGTGGTCACGCAGCGGCGTATGTGGAGGGCGGCGCCGTCCAGATCGACACGGTCAAACACGAGGCCGAGCAGGGCGTGCACGTCGCGGCCGAGATCAAGCTGGGGCCGCCCGTCGGCGGTGTGCACGATCAAAACGTCGCTGTCGGCGTCGGTTTGCCTCGGCGGCGCCGTTGCCGGCGAAGCGGACGCCTCAGTCGCCATCACGTTTGGCACGCACCCAGGTTGATTGGCGTTTCCACAAGAAGGCGACGTACATCGGCAGCTTGCGCAAGGCATAGGCCGGTGCCGTGAGCAGCAGCTCGGACAGCTTGATGATGTCGCGCCCGGCCAGGCGCCAAGCGGCCATGATCGACAACGCCAGCAACGCCAACGCCGCGGCGCTGATGCCCAAGGGCACGATGCTGGCACCGAGCCACCAGGCCAACGCGCCGATCAGGAGCAAACCGAGCTGCAACTGAACCAGCAGCGCCAGCGGCGGCACCAACAGGTCGGCGGCCATGGCCAGCAGGCGCCAGTCGGCACGGGCCAGTCCGGCGGCGAGCAGACGCGGGCCGTGCACGAACATCAGCGACAGGTTGCCATGCTCCCAGCGGCGGCGCTGCGATGCGGCGGCGTCGTCGGCGACCGGGAATTCGCTGGCCACGCGTGCCTGCGGAGCGAACAGCGGCGGCTGGCCGCGCAGCGCCAGGTCCGCGCCAAGTTGCACGTCCTCGGCCAGATGGCCACTGGCCAGTGGCGCGTCGCGCAGCAGCGCCCAGGGAAAGGCCATGCCTGTGCCCATCAACTGGCAGGGCGCACCGACGTGCCACCAACCCAGCGGCCGCACGCGATTGCGCACGCGCCAGGCAAAGGCAGACACGCGCGCCCGCAGTCCGGCGCCGGGCGGCGCATTCATTTCGTAGAGGGCCTGCACCGGCCGCCCCGTGACGCCGCACAGGCCGGCCAGCGTGTCGATGGCGCCGGCGTCGAGCAGGCAGTCGGCATCGACGATCACCACCACCGCGGGTGGCCGCGCGCCCAAATGGCGTACGCCAAAGTCGAGCGCGAATCCCTTGCCGCGGCGCACGCTGTCGCTGCGTTCGATGACTTCGGCGCCGGCAAGGCGCGCCACCGCGGCAGTTTCGTCGCTGCAATTGTCGGCAACGACGAGCACCCGGTCGCCGGGGCGCATTTGGGCTTTCAGGCAATTCAATGTGGCTTCGATGCCCACCACTTCGTTGTGCGCGGGGATCAGCACTGCGATGTCGCTGTCGGGCCGGCGGGGCGCCGCAGCGGCGGGAGCGCGACGCCGGCCATGAGCCAGCATCACTTGCGCACCGAGCACCAGCACCGGCAGCGCGGCCAGGATGCACAGCGCGCCGACGGCATAGGTCAAAGGGCCCCACCCCATGGCTGTCAGGCCGCGCCGGCGACCGCAGTGCGGAAGTGCGCCAGGAGCTTGTCGGCTTCGGTGTCGATCGAGTGGCGCGCCAGCGCGCGCTGATGGGCGCGCTCGCCGATGGCAGCCAGCGCGTGCTCATCGCTCGCCAGCACCTCGCGCATGGCGTCGGCCAGGGCTTGCACGTCGCCGGCTGGGATGAGCCAGCCGTTGATGCCGTTGTGCACCAGTTCGGGGATGCCGGCGATGTAGGTCGAGATCACCGGCCGACCCAGCGCCATGGCTTCCATCAGCACGACCGGCAAGCCTTCGGCGAAGCTCGGCAGCACCAGCGCACGGGCTTGCAGAATCTCCTGGCGCACCGTGTCGCCGCTGATCCAGCCGGTGATGCGCACTTGCTCGGCGATGCCCAGTTGTGCGATCAATGCTTCGACTTCGGGGCGCATTTCGCCATCACCGGCGAGCACCAGCTCGACGCGCAGACCCTGCTCGCGCAGCCGGTGCACGGCGCGCAACAACAGCAGCTGACCCTTTTGCTCGCACAGACGGCCGACACAAACGAATTGCAGGTTGCGCGGCGGCGGTGTCAGTGTCTGCGCCAGGAACTCGCCGTCGAGCCCGCAGTGCACCACGCGCACCTTGTGCCAATCCGCGGCATCGATCCAGCGCATCATCTGGCTGCGGCCGAAGGAGCTGATGGCGACGACGAAGCGAGCCAGCCGCACCTTCTTCGGCAGGTGCAGGGCCGCCGGCATGTCGAACTCTTCAGGCCCGTGTACGGTGAAGCTGAAGCCGGGTCCGCCGAGCCGGCGGCACAGATAGACGACCTCGGCGGCGTTGGTGCCAAAGTGCGCGTGCACGTGGTCACACTTCAGCTCGCGCAGCCAGCGCTTGAGCAGGCAGGCTTCGGCCAAATAGACGAGATGCAGCGGCAGCGGGCGCAACGAGCCGCGCGAAAATCGCAGCGCGCTGGCCAGCGCGATGGCGAATGACCAGGGATTGGTGACGATACAGGCCAACATCGCCATCGCCAACGGACCCATGCCGCGTTGCAGCAAGTAGCGCGTCTTGCCTTTCTCGATTTCGTCGGCCGCGTCGGCAGCGATATCGTTCCAGCCGCGCACAGACACCCGCACCACGTCGATCCCCGCACGCTCGAGTGCGACGATCTCGCGTCGAATGAAGCTGTGGCTGACCTTCGGGTATTGGTTGATCAGGTAGGCAATTCGCATGACATCGGGTGCATGGGACGGCGGCCCGGCAGCCGGGGTCGCTCAACTGCCGCGAAGGCTGCGTGCGAAGACGACATCCTTTGGAGCAGGTCCTTCGGGACATGATTGAACAGTTGGCGGATCAATGGCTCGGGCAGGATGCCGTCCATGCGACATGAGGCAGCGGGTCGGCGCGGCAGCAGTCCTCCGCCAGCAGGCTGCCCAGTGCACGCACCTGCTTCGGGTCCATGCGCAGGCCGTCTGAGGTACCGATCGGTAGGGTGACGGGACGCATGCGTTTCTTGGTCGTGTTGGCGTTGAAAGGTATCCCGTGACACGACGCCATTCGAAAACGGCACAGGTGTTTGCCTCAGCCTGGAGGCGAGATGACACTCTGAGCGTTTTCACCGCCGCGAAAGATCGATCGCGGATCGTCCATGCGCGGCGCTGTCGTTCGGGGGCGGCCACGCAGGCGGTCGACGAAGGCCTCTTTCCATTGTCGGCGCATGTCACGGTCAAATCGCTCGACGATGGTGCATGTGGTGTAGATCGGCAGGTATCGGCGCCACTTGCGCTTGATGTAACGATAGCTCAGCTTGAACTCGGCCGGCAGATCCAGCACCTGGTTCGTATTGTGGACACAGAAGGCCTGGATCGCGAACGAGCGCATGCCGCGGCTCCGAGCCTCGAGGCAGATATCGGTGCCATACATGTGGAAGTGGGGCACAGTGGGGTCGAACCGCAATCCGCGCGATTTGCGGATGATCAGCACGATCTCGTCGAGGGTGTCGACCGGTTCGGGCCGGGCCAGCGGTTTGCCGATCACACCGAGTCCGGTGGAGTAGACCTGTCCCAAGCCGGTTGGATGCTCGGGCGTGACGCCTGAGCATCCGAGCACGCCCCAGTTTTCGCCGGCCGCATCGAGTGCCTGAATCGACTGCGAGACGTGGTCGATCCAATCGGCAGGCAGGTACATGTCCTGGTGGATGAAGATGACCACGTCGTTGACCGCCTCGTCCAACCCGCTGTTGTAGGCGGCGCCGGCGGACGCGAAGTCTTCTCTGGTGATGATCTGATGAGGTGAAGCAGCGTCGGCGAGCAACGGCGACTGCATCAGGTTGTTGTGTAGAACACGGTGGTTGTTGACAGCCACCACGAAACTGAATTTTTCATCTCTCATGAACTCGGATCCAGGTGATGCACGCGAATTCGGCGTGCAAGTCGGCGCCCATGAGGCGGCTCGTCCCAGGCAAAGCCGCCGCTCATCTCAATAGCATAGCCATCCGGCAGCCCCTGCTACCAATAGCTGACGGCCCTGCCAGAGACGAGCCGGCGCTGCACCTGCCACATCACGTAGGCATCGAACACCGACAATAACAACATGCTCGGCAACTTGCCGAGACGTTGCGTCAGTGGCAGGGCCCACCAGCCGGGCAAGCGGCGCCAGAACTCCTTGAGGCGAATCGGCCAGGAACCCCGAATGGCAATCTGGTTTTCCATCATGCGTCGGTACCAATCCGGATCCAGGGCGTTGAGCTTGCGCACGACGTCTCCGGCGCCCGGACCATCACGCGGCGTCATGAACAACAGCACGTCCCAGCACAGGTAGGCATTGAGCACGGTGCCGATCGTGATCCGCACTTCATGGTTGACGATGTCGCGCAGGCGGCTCAAGCCCTCGTAATAGTGCGAAGCGTTGTCGGCACGCACGACACGCGAGTAATCGGGCTCCTGGCGGAAATTGTCGGTGATGACCATGGCGTGCAGAAAGCCGTCTTCAACGGAAAGATCCACAGGCATCCAGACGCTGCGCATCCGCGTTGCGGCCATGACATAGAACTGACCCGAGATGCCCGGCGGACCAATGGCCAGTCGCGTGGTCGACACCCCCATCGACAGTTTGGCGATGTATGAGTCGTCGGCATCGGCAGAGAAGCGCTTGAGTGGCAGGTCGACCACGGACCACGCGTGGGCGTCACTCCGCAGCCGTTGCACACAGTTGGCGACGGTGTCGGGGTGGCCGAACTCGATGTCGGCGTCGATCATCAAGAAAGCGTCGGTGGCCGGGGCCGCGAGTTCATGGACCAGCTTGTTCCACGCGTGGCTCTTGCCGGCGCGCTCGAGCGAGATGACGCGGTGGCTCACCTTGGCCGACTTGCTGAGCGCGCACGAGGCTTGCAGTGCCTGCTCGGCGCGTTGATGCGTATCGTCCTTGCAGCCGTTGGGCACGACGACGATGTCCCACTGCACATCCGGCAGCGTCAAGCCGTGGCCGCTGAACACCGACTGTTCGAACAGCGAACTGATGGTGCGGGCGATGACCTCGCTCTCGTTGTAGGCGAGGATGCCGATCGTGACGTGCATGGCGTGCTGCGTCGTCTGAGCGTCGCTCGAGCTCACGACGACAGCCATCTTGCGGCTGCGACAAAGGCCAGCCCCAGGACCCAACCCACTGGCCAGACCAGCAGCGTCAACACTTCGTGGCGCCAACTTGCAATGCCATAGTGGCGGTCGAACCACCAAACCACTGGCGCAATCGACGCCGGACTCAAGGCAATGGCCCAGTACGCGCCATTCACACCGAAAGTCTGGTACGCCAGAGGCACGCAAACGAAGAACGCCACGACGCGCACCAGGTTCATCAATGCCTGCACTTGCGGCGCCTGCAGCGCCAAGTAGGCGCTGGTCGACACGCCGTAGCGAGCAACGATCAGCAGGAACGAGAGGATTTGCAGGATGGTTCCTGCTTCCCTGTAGCGCGGGTCGTACATCAGACCCACCAGCCAGGGGCCGATGGCGAACAAGAAGCCCGCCGCTGAAATGAAGATCAAGTCGATCGGCAGGCGCATGCGCAGATAGACCTCGCGCAGACGCTGCGGGCTGTTGCGCATGACGTCGGCAAATGCCGGCGAAGCTACCTGGGTGAAGACGCGGCCCACAGCCAGCTCGAGGATCTGCGCCAGGCTCTGCCCGATGGCGAAACAGCCGAGTACCGCGGGTGTGACCCAGACGCCGAGCAGCAGCTTGTCGCCGTTGGTGGCCAGCACGAAGAGCAGCGACGAGGCCAGAATCCACTTGCCGAAATGAAAGATCTGGCTGGCGAACTCGCGGTGCCACGCCAGACGATTGGGTTGGCCGTGCAACCATGCATGTCCTGCGCTGACCGAGCACACTGCCGCGACCACGCCGCCGACCACGATCGCCCATACCGAGTGGGTGAGCCAGCTCAATACGATCGCGACCGAAATATTGATGAACATCGCGCCGAGTTCGATCAGTACGACGCGTTTCTGGTCGATGCGGCGGTCGGCGCTGAAACGCTTGGTGCTTTCGAAGCCGACGATGACCGCATTGAACGTGCCCAGCGCCAACAGCAACGGCAGCTGGGGGGACGAATAAACCGATCCGACAGTGAGCCATCCAGCTTGCCCTGCGCCATAGAGGGCGAGTGCGATCAGGCAACACACCAGCCAGATCAGGCCGCCGCGAAGAATCTGCATCGTCCAGGCGGTGTTGAGCATCATCGGCTCATCGCCATGCGGGCTGTGCACGATGGACTGCCGAATGCCGATGTCCGAAAGCAACATGGCCACGGTGGCGATCGTCGAGACGATGGCAATCAGGCCGAAGGCTTCGGGTGCCAGCAGCCGGGTCAGGATCAGACTGCTGGCCAGACGCAGCACCAGCGTACAGCCGTAGGCAAACACCGTCCAGCTGCCGGCACGCAACATGCGCTCCTTCAGCGGCGTGGACGCTTTGGGTTCGCTGGCAGCGGCGGGCGTCATCAAACTGGCGGCAGTGGTCATGGGGCAATTGATGACCGCCGGACGCGGTCGTGGCGCCGGCTCACGCCGACGGGCCTGTGATTTTCGGCGCTGCCGTCTCGAGACGTGGGACCGGATCGGAGCGCGGCGTGCATTCGTGCTCGCCGACCCACCCAAGCGCGGGGCCTGCAGCAACCCGGAAGGAATTCAAGCGTGGCGCCGCGGTGACGGCCTCATTGGCTGACCAGCCATGCCTGGACGCATTGTCGGCGCGGCCCTCGGACCCGAACGTTCAGCGGCCGCGGGATTGCGGTGCCATGCCGGCGCATTCGCTGCATAGGCCATGCACAGGCTGACGACCATCCAGTGCACGATGGGAATGTGGAAGTAGTGGCTGACCGTTCCGATCACCAGCATGATGGCGAGCATCGACATCGCCAGGGCCCGGCCGGTGGCCTCGCTGGTCGGGTCCACAGTGGCCAGCTTTCGACTCGTCGTCCAAGTGGCTGCCAGGGCATACAACGACGGCGCCACAAACAGGATCAGGCCGACGATGCCGTAGGGCAGCGCGACACCGATGTAGGAATTGACAATGTCGATGATGCCTTGGCCCTGTCGCATTTCCTCCAGGACCGGGTTGTAGATGTACTGCAGGGAGCCAAACACGGGGTTCTGCCAGAACACGATCATGGCGCGATCGATCAGCAACGTGCGGTAGGTGACATTGCCTGCTTCGACCGTGCCGACGATGGGCAACAGGTCGATGAACTTCTGGCCGCCCGGCGACAGCAACAGTGCCATGGCCACCACGGGTACGACGGCCGACATCCACAGGATTCGGCGTTTCGCGCCTGAACCCGTGGCCAGTCCCAGCATCAGGCCTATCGCGCAGCCCACCCAGGGTCCGCGCGAAACGGCAGCCAGGATGCCGCCAAAGAGCATCAGCAGCACCCCTGCGCCGAGCCACTTCGGCGTGTAGCCACGACCCAGGACCAGATGAAAGATGAGGGCGACCATGGCCATGAAACCCATCGCGATCGCGTTGCCCGTGGTTGTCAGCGCACGCATGTAGCCACCGTCTTCGGTCACGCGCAACAGGTACATCGTCAGGTCTGGCGGCGGCACGCCCAGGGGTTCGCGCAGGCTTTCGTAGACGAGCCAACTGCGCAGATTCTCGAACACCGCAATCAGCGAGATCACCGCCAAGCCCATGGCGAAACTGGCCAGGACGTCGATCAATTGTTTGCGGCTGGTGATCGATCGCGTCACCACGTAGTACAGCAGCAAGTGATCAAGTGTCAGGTAGGTGGCAAAGCGCATCAGTCCGGTGACTGAGGCGGCAGTGGCATTGACCACGAACACGTAGCCAAAGAAGCCGATGATCATCAGGTCCGGAATCAACAACCGTGGGTTTGGCGTTCTCTGTCGACCGGCCAAACGCCATGCAGCAGGCAACAGCAACACCAGCGCCAGAAGCCGCGGATGATTGATCTCGAACAATTGGTTGATGACGCCGAAGCCCGGTATCGGCACGTCAAACTGCGGCACGGCAAACAGCAGCGCGCAGTACAGCGCCACGGGATTGTGTTCGCGGCGCGATCCCAGTGCGACGATCAGCGCCACGGCGAGCATGGCCAGCCAGAAATTGTGGGCCAGAAAGGTGACCACGGTGACCGCAAACCAGAGATTGCGTCGCCGTGCGAAGTCCGGTGACGCCATGACGCGCGCCGTCAGCGGCTTGGCCATCACCAGGAATGCAACTCCGGCAATAACCAGGATATAGACCAAGGCGACAAAATGTTCCTTCATGGCGCTTTGCTTGAATCAGGCAACCAGTGCGCCAGGCACCAGTCGAGCGCAAAAAAAGCCATCAGCGCGACCAGCATCAGCACGATGCCTGCCGCGCCGTGCAGGAAGCCCTGGCCCGCAGCATCGCCGAAGTGGTAGGTGATCAAGACCAGCGAGACCACGCGCACGATGTTGGCGGTAAACGCAATCGGCACGATGGCCAGCACCAACAGTACCGTGTGAAGGCGACTCACGCGCCCCATGACATGGATGAACAGCGCGCCGAGCGCGGCCAGGCTGAACATCGAATTGAGCCCCGAGCAGGCATCGGCCACCAGCAGTTCGTAGCGGCCGACGGTGATCATGACGCCGGTGCGTCCAATGGGATAGCCGAGCGCATGCAGCACATCGACGACGATGATCGAAATCCAGTGTTTCAGCGGCTCTGTCAGCGCATCGACCAAGGTGCCCGGCAGCGGCACCATGAAGACCAGATAGAAGACCGGAAACCAGGCCGCACGCAGGGCCTGCGTGCCCTTGAGCAACAGCAGGACCGCGGCCGCGATGAACAACTGCGATGCGAACTCGACGCTGGATACGCCCGCCGTGCGTCCGAGTGCGTACAGCGCCAGGCCCAGTGCCAGCGCCAGCCATCCCGATCCGCTGCTCGGCGCATCGGGCGATCCCAGCACGGACTGGCGGACCTGCCAGAAAAGCCACACCGCGATGGCCAGGATAAGCGGCGCATGGCCGAACTCATCGGTCTGCCACAGGTCATGGGCGGCATTCCAGTAGCTGGGCAGATACAACGCCGCCAGCCCGGCCGCGACCCACAGCCAAGCTTGGAGCGGCCGCTGCGCGGGCGCCGCCGCCGACCCTCCTGAAGACATTTCAGCTCTCTTGGGCTTGCGACGCGTTGCGCCGTGCCGCAACGTCCACCAGCACTGAGCCGACAACGAAGACGTTGCTTTCGGCCATGGTGGCTACCGCATCGTCGAACTGCGCGGTTCGGGTGAGGTTGGTGCGCGCGACCATCAGCGAAGCACCCGCGCCTCGCGCCAGCAGCAGCGCATCCGGGCCCTGCTCGATGGCCGGCGTGTCGATCAGCACGACGTCGAAGGTGGACATGCTCTGCTGCAGGATCCTCGGCAGCGCAGGGCGGCTGAGCAATTCGCCCGGGTTCGGCGGGATCGGGCCCGAGGGCAGCACCGCCAGGCCCGGGATGCCATGCACGAAGGTCACCACCTGGTCCTGCATGCGCCCGGCCAGCAGGTTGGACAGGCCGGTCTGGTTCTCGATCTTGAACAGCTTGTGCTGGCGCGGGGTGCGCATGTCGGCATCGATCAACAGCGTGCGCTCGCCGAGCTGCGCGAACGTGACGGCCAGGTTGGCCGCCAGATAGCTGCGCCCCTCGCCGCGCGCCGCACCGACGATGGCCAGGCTGGTATTGGCACCCTTGGCGTCAAACCAGCGCAACTGCAACTGGCTGCGCAGTGCGCGCATGCCTTCGCCCTCGGGGCTGAACGGCTTGTAGGCCGCGACCACTTCGGAACTGATCGGCTTGTTGGGACCAGGTTGCAGGTAGGGGTAGTCGAATTGCAGCGACAGCGCATACAACACGTCGGACTCGCTGATCAAGCCCAGCTCGATGCCGGCTTCGCCAAAGCGCAGGTCCGTCTGTTTCTGGAAGTTGATGATGCGCTCGGCGTCCTGAGGCGTCAGCCGGCCGGCGTCGATGAGGATCGCGCCGATCGACCGGTCCGCGTTGCGGACCTTGGTCGACAGCATCGTGACCGGTGTCATTGCACGCCCCCATCGAAAGTCAGCTGGGGCGAGGGCAGCGCCGGCCGCCGCTGGTGCGCCAGCCGCGGCGCCGAGCGAGAACGGCCTGCGCTGTCGGACATCACGCCCAGCACCGGTACATCGCCATACGCCATCAGGTCATCGGCGCTGCGCACGCGGCGGTCGATGTACTCGAGTGCGAAGGCCAGGCCCACACCGCCCAACATGCCGAGAATCAGGCCGGCCAAGGTGTTCTTCACCAGATTGGGCTTGGAAGGGTTCAGGGGCTCGGTGGCTGGGCTGAGCACCCGCGCCGGCGTCTGCTCGGCACGCGTCTCGTTGGCCAGTTCCGAACGGCGCTTGGCCACGGCGTCGTAGGCGCTCTGCGCGGTATCGACATCGCGCAGCAGCACGGCAGCTTCGTCGCGCTGCGAGCGCATCGTCAGCACGGCCTTCTTCTGCATGTCGACCAGCGTTCTCAGCTCGGTGATCTTCTTCTCAGCAACCCGGTTGACGCCGACCGTGCCACGGCCGACACGGCTCATTTCGGAGTTGAGCTGTTGCCGCAGCTCGCTCACGCGCGCTTCGATCTCGATGCGCTGCGGGTGGTTGCTGCCGAACTTGGCACTGATTTCGGTCAACTGCGTCTGCGCGCGCGCCAGTTCGCCCTTGAGCGTCTGCACGGTGCCGCTGCTCAACACGTCGGCCGATGAGTCGACGCCTGAGTTGGTCGTGCGGCTCGATGTGTCGGCCTGGTCGGTGAGCGCAGCCGCCAGGGCCATTTCCAGGCTGTTCAGGCGTGTCACTTCCTGGTCGATGCGCTCGCTGGTGACGACGATGCCGCGTTTTTGCTGAAACGCCGACAAGCGCTGCTGGGAACTTTCGAGTTCGGTGCGCAACTGCTTGATGCGCTCGTCGAAGAACTTGGCGTATTCGAGTGCAGGGTCGCGCGAAAGGTCGAGTATGGTTTCGAGATAGGCTCGCGCAAACGTGTTCGCACCGGCGGCTGCGAACTTGGCGTCCGAACCGGTGAAGGAGATGTTGAGCAGACTGCTGCCGCGGCCCGGTTCGACCTTCAAGCCTTTCTGCAGCAGCGAACCAAAATACGTTTCCAGCGGGATGCGGCCCTCGGTTTGCTCGCGCCACTGCTCGACGGCCTTGGCGTTCTGCGCCAGCCCAAGCATCTTTACCACCCGCATGGCGACGCGATCGCTTTGCAGGATTTCGGTCTGCGTGGCCATGTACGACGGGTTGGCAAAGCTGGGCGCCAACGTGGCCACGAGCGGGTCGGTCTTGATGTCCAGCAGCAGCGACGTCTCGGCGGTGTATTGCTTGGGCAGCAGCAGGCTGACGCCCAGGGCCAGCGCCACCGCGGCGAGCAAGGTGCCGGTCACGACCAGCCATCGCAGGCGCAGGATCAGCAGAATTTGACGCGGACTCATGGCATGCGCTCCTAGAACACCGATTCGCGGATGTAGACGATGTCTTCGGGTTGCAGCCTGTCGGTCATCGCGGGCTCGATGACGCGAACCTTTCCTTCGGCATCGCGACGGTGCACGCGCAATCCACGCTCGGTGCCACGTTGGGTCAGGCCACCCGAAGCAGCAAGCGCCTGCATCACTGTCATGCCGCGCTCCAGGCGCAGCGAACCCGGCTTCTGCACCTCGCCATACATGTAGATCATCGGTGCGCGATCAACCCAGACCACATCGCCGTTTTGCAGCGTCACGTCGTTGGCGCGCCGGCCGGGGCCGAACACAGAGGGCAGATCGACTTCCACGCGGTACGGCTGGCCGTTGCGGGTGCCCACGATCACTGCCTGGTCAGCGCCGGTGCCGAGGACGCCGCCGGCGGTGGCGATCATGTCGGTGAGCTGGACGTTGCCGGTTTCCAGCGGATAGCGGCCGGGCTTGCCGACCTGACCCAGCACCGAGACCTGATTGCCGCGCACTTGCTGGACCGCAATCGATACCTGCGGCTGTTTCACAAAATTGCCGGTGCGCAGGCCATCGGCGATGCGTTTTTCGGCCTCCGATACCGTCAGCCCGACCAAAGCCACGGTGCCGAGCAGTGGGTAGGAGATGGTGCCGGCTTCGGTCAGACGAGCCTCAAGCGTCAGGTCCGCACTCTGGTAGACGGAAATGCGGATCACATCGCCGGCAGCCAACCGGTATTGCAGGTTGGCCGCCGCAGGCAGGTTTTGCTGTGCCCACCCGAATCCGGGCACGGCCACCAGCAGCAGCGGGGTCGACGCGAACAGGCGTCGGGAAATTGGTTTGGAGTTCATCGCATTCATTTCAGTCCAAGGCCTTTGTTGACGGTGGTGGCGTCGATGCCGCTGGCCGGAGTGCCAGCAGCCTCGGCAGCTCGATTGGAGCCAGCGCTTGTGTCTGGCCCTTCGTTGACAGGGAGTGCATTCAGCGTTGCGGCGGCCGACGCAGCCACGTCGGCCGCCGAGGGTTGCGGTGCCACGTTAGCGGCTGGCGCCGAGGCGGCAAAACGCCCACGGTACTCGATCTTGGCTGCGGCCCGCAGAGCCTTCAGGTCATCTGCCATCAGTTTGCGCTTCTGCTCGTTGAGCAGGAACTGCTCGATCGCGGCCGACGCACGCTCCTCGTCGACCGGCTGCGACCGAGCGCCCCGCAGGACGACGACCTGGACGCCACTGGGCGTTGTGTTGAGTAGCGTCTGGCCCTCGTTCATGCGCGCCAGCAGAGGCAACAAAGACAAAGGCAGTTGCTCCGCAGCGCGCACCGTCTGATTGGCGGCGTATTTGAGATTGTTGGCCTTGAAATACACCACCAGCTCGTCGGCAGTCTTGATCGGCGGCAGTGCGGCCTTCAAAGCTTCGACCTGTTTTGTATCGGCGGTGACCGCAAACTCCTGGAGCTGATAGATCTTGCGTTCGCTGAACAGCGCCGGGTGCTCGTCATAGTATTTCTTGATATCCGCAGGGGTCGGCCGCGATGCGCCGCTGCCCAGCTTGTCCGCATAGGCGCGCGCAATGATCTCCTGGCGCGCGTCTTCAATGGCCTGAACGACCTTCGGCTCGCGATCAAGTTTCAGATCGATCGCCTTTTGCACGGCCAACTCGCGGTCGATCAGGCGCTCCAGAATTTGCCGCTCGACTTGCTGAACTTGTTCCGGCTTGGCTGTTTGCTGCGACAGCAATGCTCCAATCTGGTGCACTGTGATCTCTTCCTTGTTCACCCGCGCTGCCGTTTGCGTGGCGGCGTTGTCCTTCGCACCACAACCAGCCAGCCCCCACGCGGCACACAGTAGCGCCGTCGCCGCCACGGCCGAACGCGGTACCGTCGTCAAAATTCCAGTTTGCATCGCTTGTCAGTCCTTGCCACGGTTTGCGAGCAGGGTGCGCGCTGGGCGCCTGCGGCCGTGTAACGGCCGATCAACCCCTTGCCGATCCACCGCGAAACGATTGGCTAGAGTTTACCCACCCCTCGTCTGGCGCAGGCTCGACGCTGCGGCCGGACATAACCGTCCGCGGTGCCCATCGTGCAGTCTGCACACGCTTGCTTGGGGAGGAATAGCGGCGAGTTGCCGTTACGGCCGCCCGGTCAATGACCCCCGGACCGCTGGTCCGACCATACTCTTAGGGACCAGAGTGAGACAAAATACCGAGCACGAAGACCGCAAACCTACGCCTCGCGACCACGATGACACAGCAGCCCCCCAAGCCCTCGGCGCCGTTGGACTCACTGGATTTCGAGATCACTGATTTCGATGAGGCTCGGCGTGCATTGGAGGAGTTGCCAGCCGGATTGACGGCGATGCAGCAGACGATCCCTGGCTACTGGGAGCAGCGGCGTCGAGTCGCGCTGCCTTCCGATCGGGCATTGACCGGCACCGCGATGGACTGGGTGGTAGCCTTGCCGCCGCCCATACGTCCTCACACCACTTGCGAGCAGTTTCCGCGCGTCGCCAACGCGATCGCCGAGTCTTGGGAAGACGTGCCACTGTGTACGCGGGTGCTCGACCACATGCTCAACGACTACCGCGGCGGCCGGCGGGGGTTCCCGGCCACTGTGCGGGCCGAACTCAGCACCTTGATGCAGCTCCAGCAAGCGCGCCCTCGCCGGTAGGTCGCGGCGACCCTCGTGCCTGCGCCTCAGGCCTCGGCGCCGTATCCGTCGGGGTGGCTGTATTGCCAGCGCCAGCTGTCGGCGCACATCTGGTGCAAGTCACGCCGCGCCTGCCAGCGCAGAGTGGCGTGGGCTCGTGACACATCTGCGTAACAGGCGGCAACGTCGCCCGGGCGGCGGGGTGCGATCACATACGGAATGAGACGTCCGCTCGCGCGCTCATAGGCCTTGACCAGATCGAGCACGCTGGCCCCGCGACCGGTACCCAGGTTCAAAGTCATCGAGCCGTCCGTGTCGAGCAGGTGCGAAACCGCCGCCACGTGGCCTTCGGCAATGTCCATGACATGGACGTAGTCTCGGACGCCGGTGCCGTCGGGCGTGTCGTAGTCGTTGCCGAATACTTGCAGGTGCGCTCGCCGTCCCACGGCGACTTGCGCGACGTAGGGCATTAGGTTGTTGGGCACGCCGCGCGGGTCTTCGCCGATGGTGCCGCTTTCGTGTGCGCCCACCGGATTGAAGTAGCGCAAGCTCGCAACCCGCCAGTCGTTGTCGGCATGGCGCAGATCGGCCAGGACTTGTTCAGCCATCATCTTGGTCTGGCCGTACGGATTGGTCGCTGACAGCGGCGCATCTTCGGCAATGGGCAGCGACTTGGGCTGGCCGTAGACGGTCGCGCTGCTGCTGAAGACAAAGCGCTTGATCCCGGCGCTGCCGAGCGCGACGCAAGTTGCCAGCACACCGCCCAGGTTGTTGCGGTAGTAGTCCAGCGGCTGGCATACCGACTCGCCGACGGCCTTGTGCGCGGCGAAGTGGATGGCTGCATCGAAGCGGTGGCGCTGGGCGAGGGCCATCATCTGCGCGGTGTCGCAGACATCGGCACGCTCGAAGATGGGCCGGGAGCCCAGCAGCGCCTGCAATCGATCGAGCACGCGAGGCGAGCTGTTGGTGAAGTTGTCGACCCCCACCACGTCGAAGCCGGCTGAGGCCAAACACAACCAGGTGTGTGAACCGATGTAGCCTGCGGCACCGGTCAGCAGGACGACAGGCCGCTTCATCTCCGCTTCAGTTCAAGACGACGCTGCCCACGCAGCCAACGTTGCTGCCGCTGTAGTCGAATGATCCGAAGCCCGACGCCGAGCGCGTTTCGTGGCCGATATTGCAACCGACCGTGATGATTCGGGTGGCCGTCCAGCGTGCGCCGAGCGTGGAAACGGTCGTGTTGTCGTTGCCCGTGCCGCCGCTGATGGCATCGACGAGACTGCGCCTTGCATGGCTGATCGCGCCCGTCAGCACGATCTTGCCGGTGAGGTCGTAGGTGGCGCTGACGCCGAAAAGGTTGGTCACGCGGCTGAAATCGGTGGCGGTCAGGCGCGTGCGGCCACCATTGGTCTGGCTCTGAAAGCCGGACTCCTGGCCGGTGTCTCGCGAAAATGTGGTCGTCAGCGCGGTGCGGCCGGTGGGGCGCCAACGCCAGGTGGCCGATCCGGTGACGCCTGAAAAGTCGTCGGCATTCGGTCGCTGGTAGTCGGTCTTGCCGAAGTTGAGCCGCGTATTGATGGCGCTGGCGCCCGAGACGGCCCAATCGGCCGTGACATAGACCTCGCGGCGCGTGTTGGTGTCGGGCTGGGTCTGACCGAATGACGGCACGTCGTAGTCCGAGTACTGCGCCTGCAGGCCCGCCCCCAGGGACAGCGCGCTGCTGGGCCGGTAGATCACGCCGGCACTGGCGCTGTTCTGCACATACTCGCGGGCGTCGAATTCCGGCGCCGAGAAGTCGACACGCCGATAGCCCAAGGTGCCCTCGACACCGAGCAGGCCCACGCCTCCGAAGCGTGCACGGGCAAGCAACTCCTCATAGCTTTCATTGTTCTTCAACGAGACGGTGTTGATACCCGTGTTGAAGTCGGCTTGGCGGCGGCCCGCGTTGGCCAGGAGGCTGCCGGACAGGTTGTTGACGGTCTCCCAGTCCAGTCCGGCGCCAAAGGTATAGCCTTGTCCATCCAGGCCGTCGATCTTGCTGTAGCGGGTGTGCGTGAGCGATCCATTGGCATAGGCGCGCTGGCGGCCGAACGGCACGTTCACACCGCCATTGAGCGTGGTCGTCCAGACCGTGTCGCTGACTTCGGAGCCGCTCGAGCCGCTCAGTGCGTTCGTGTAGTGGGTGATGCCTTGCGACAGGCCGATGTTCCACGGCCGATTGGGATCACCGACTTGCTGCGCGGACAGGGTAAGGGGCGCGGCCAGACAGGCGGCAATCAAGAGTCGGTGAGTTCGAGCATGCGTCATGAGGCAGTCTCCTGGGCAGAGCAATGTGGTTCTAGTAGGCGTTTCGATCGAAGAACAGCACCCGGACGGTTCGGACGATGATCTGTAGATCCAGCCCGAGCGACCAGTTGCGCAAGTACTCCAGATCGTATTCGACCCGCGCCTTCATCTTATCCACCGTCTCGGTTTCGCCACGCAGGCCATTGACTTGCGCCCAGCCGGTGATGCCTGGCTTGACCTTGTGCCGCACCATGTAGGCGCTGATCAGCTCGCGATACAGCTCGTTGTGGGCAACCGCATGCGGTCGCGGCCCGACGATGCTCATGCGGCCCTGCAAGACATTGAAGAACTGCGGCAACTCGTCGAGCGAGGTCTTGCGCAGAAAGGCGCCGAAAGGCGTGATGCGGGGGTCGTCCTTGGTCGCCTGCGCGACCACCAGCCCGTTGTCCATGGCGCGCATCGAGCGGAATTTGTAGACCGTGATCTCGCCACCATCGAGGCCGTTTCTCTTCTGCCGGAAGATGGCCGGCCCCGGGGAACTGAGCTTGACACCGATGCTGATCATCAGCAGCAGCGGCGAGATCAGCAGCAGGATCGCGATCGCCAACACGACATCGGAAATGCGCTTGACCAGTTCGTTGGTGCCGGTGAAGGGCGTTTCGCAAATGCCCACCACCGGCACGCCGTTCATGTCCTGCAGGCGTCCCTGGATGATGCTGATACCGAACACGTCGGGCACGAAAAACAGCGAAGCGGTGGTGCCCTGGATGCTTTCGAGCAATTCGAGGATGCGCGGCTGAGAGCCCAGCGGCAAGGTGATGAACACCTCCTTGACGCCGTTGGCGCGGATGAAGGGCGCGGCGTCTTTCAAGCCGCCCAACATGTGACCGCTGGTTTCGCCGGCCAGGCGTTCATCGGTGCGGTCGTCGAACCAACCGAGGAAGTCGCGCCCCTCTTCGCGGTCGCCTTGCAACGCGGCCGCCACTTTCACGCCGAGCAAGCCCGCGCCGATGACCACGGCCGACTTGCGAATGGCCGGGTCGAGCGCGCGCTTGCGCAGGATCGACCGCCCCAGCCACGCCGCCAGCCATTGCACCAGGGGTGTGGCGATGGCCCAGCCCAGCAGCACGCTGCGGTCGAAGTAGTGCATGCTGTCGGTGGCATAGGCGCACAGCACCAGGATCGCCAACAGGGTCAGCCACGACGCCACGATATCGGTGGCGGCATTGAGCATGCTGTCTTTGTAGCGATTGCGCCCTGGGAACGTGAGCGCAAAGACGAGCAGGCACAGCACCAGATCGGGCCGCATGATCGGCTCGCGAAACCACAGCGCCGCACCCAGATAAGCGAGCACGATCAGCGTCGGCTCGAGCACGGCGGCAACCAGCGACGTTACCGACTGCGGTGCGCTGTAGAAGGTGCGTTTGTAGCTGCGGTCTTGGAACATCGACAGCGAAGGAGGGTGGCTGGACTGTGCCGGAGCTGCATTCGAGCGCTCGCGTTTGTTGGTGGGCGACTTGACGCCCGGAGAGTCAATTGTCTCCCAAAGCGCGCAGTCGATTGGGCCTCGGGCGCCAGAGTTGCCGCAGGGCCACTGCCTACAATCCGTGCAAATGTTGCAATCGGTTCGTGAGTTGGTGCTGCCGGCGGCGCAGGCGCGGCTGCTGCTGTTGGTCAATCACGTTGTTTCGCGCGAGCCTGCCGCAGTGCAACGGCTCAAGGCACATGCCGGACGCCGGCTGATCGTGGAGTTGACGGATCAGCCCCGGTGGCTGCCGCCATTGCCGCCGGTGCGCGTGACGGTCACGCCCGCAGGGCTGTTCGACAGCGACGCCGGCGCCGCCGCCCAGGACGAGCCCGACCTGACGCTGCGCGTCGCGATGCCGGCACCGCCACAAGTGCTCATGGCACTGTCGGGTGGGCCGATGCCGGAAGTGCATATCGAAGGTGCGGCCGCTATGGCTGCCGACATGCATTGGCTGGCCGACAACCTGCGCTGGGACATCGAAGCCGATATGGCGCAGGTGGTCGGCGCGACACCGGCGCGACTGGCCATGAGCGTGGGCCGCGCCGCCAGGCAGGCCCTGCGCCGTTCGTTTGCCGCGGGCCCGGATCGCGACGCGCAATGAGGCAACTGGCGCGGGCCCTGTTCATCGCCTTGACGTTGTTGCGCTTCGGCATCGACGACATTGCGTTGTCGGGCCTGAAGCAGCGCTGGGTGCGTGCGCTGGCGCGCATCGTCATGGTCGGCAGACGATTGCCCGAGCCGCGCGGTGTGCGGTTGCGGCTCGCCTTCGAAAGGCTGGGGCCGATCTTCGTCAAGTTCGGCCAGGTGCTGTCGACGCGGCGCGACCTGCTGCCGGCCGACATTGCCGACGAACTCGCCGGCCTGCAAGACAAGGTGCCGCCGTTTCCCGGCTCGCAATCGGTGGCCATCGTCGAGCGCGCGTTCGGCAGACCACTGGCCGAGCTTTTTGCGAGCTTTGACGCCGAGCCGGTGGCCAGCGCGTCGATCGCGCAGGTCCACTTCGCGGTCCTTCAGGACGGCCGCGAAGTCGCGGTCAAGGTGTTGCGCCCCGGCATGTTGCGCGCCATCGAAGACGACATGGCGCTGTTGCATCGATTGGCGCGTTGGGTCGAGCGCGTCAGTGAAGACGGCAAGCGCCTGAGGCCGCGCGAAGTCGTTGCCGAGTTCGACACCTATCTGCACGATGAGCTCGACCTGGTGCGAGAAGCCGCCAACGCTGCGCAGTTGCGGCGCAACATGGCTGGGCTGGCATTGGTCGAGATTCCCGAAATGTATTGGGACTGGTGCACCGCCGACGTGATGGTGATGCAACGCATGAGCGGCATTCCGATCAGCCGTACCGAGCGCCTCGTCGCCGCGGGCATCGACCTGAAGCGCCTGTCACGCGACGGCGTGACGATCTTCTTCACGCAAGTCTTTCGCGACGGCTTCTTCCACGCCGACATGCACCCGGGCAACATCCAGGTCAGCACCGATCCGGCCACCTTCGGTCGCTACATCGCGCTCGACTTCGGCATCGTCGGCACGTTGACCGACAGCGACCGTGACTATCTGGCGCAAAACTTCCTGGCATTTTTCCGCCGCGACTACAAGCGCGTCGCCGAGCTGCACATCGAAAGCGGCTGGGTGCCCAGACAGACGCGCATCGATGCACTCGAAAGCGCGATCCGCACCGTCTGCGAGCCGCTGTTCGACCGGCCGCTCAAGGATATTTCTCTGGGCCAGGTGTTGTTGCGGCTGTTCCAGACCTCGCGCCGATTCAACGTGCAAATCCAGCCGCAGTTGGTGCTGCTGCAAAAGACCCTGCTCAATGTCGAGGGCCTGGGCCGCCAGCTGGACCCCGAACTCGATTTGTGGAGCACGGCCAAGCCGTTTCTCGAGCGCTGGATGAGCGAGCAGATCGGCATGGAAGGCCTCACGCAACGACTCAAGGACGAAGCACCGCGCTACGCCAAGCTGTTGCCCGAGCTGCCGCGCCTGTTGCACCTGGCGCTGCAGCCTCGCGACAACTCGGCCTTGATGCGGGCGCTGCTGGCCGAGCAGCGGCGCACCAATCAATCACTGCGCGCCGTACTCTGGACTGGCCTGGGGTTCGTCTTGGGTCTGCTGTTCGCTCAAATCCTGCTGCGTTTTGGTCCTTGAAGCCAGTTGCGGGCCAATGCCACAGGCCGCTGGCGCTCAGCGAGCGGCCTTGAAGTTGGTGAAGGTGCGGGTGATCAGCCGGCGCGTGGCGGCGTCTGGCAATCCGGGCACGATCATCGTGGCCAGTACCGATTCGTCAGGGAACACGGCCTTGTCGTTGGCCAGTTCGGGCTTGACGAACTTGCGCGCTTCCTTGTTCGGGTTGGCATAGAAGACCGCATTGGTCAGCGCGGCATGGACTTCGGGCCGCATGATGTAGTCGATCCACTTGTGAGCGTTTTCCACATGGGTGGCGTCTTTGGGGATGGCCATGACATCGAAGAACAGCAGCGCACCCGATTTGGGCACCAGCACCTCGAGCGGCTGTGGCTGCTTGGCCTTCTTGGACCGGTCCTTGGCGATATAGATGTCGCCGGACCAGCCGATCACCGCGCACAACTGACCCCGCGCCATCTGGTCGATGTAGTCCGAGCCAGAACCTGCGAACTTCCTGACATGGGGGCGCACGGCCTTGAGCATCGCGGCGACCGCCTTGTAGTCGTCGGGATTCTTGCTCTGCGAGTCCTTGCCCAGGTAGTGCAGCGCGATCGGAATGATCTCGGAGGCCGTGTCGAGGAAGGCAATGCCGCATCCCTTCAACTTTGACGTGTACTCCGGCTTGAACACCAGGTCCCAGGCGTTGTCGGGCATCGGTGTTGCGCCGAGCGCCTTCTTGACCTTGTCGTTGTTGACGCCCACGGTGGTGAAGCCCCACAGCCAATCCACCAGGTGCTCATTGCCCGGATCGAGCTTGGCCAACTGGGACTGGATCGCCGGATCCAGATTCTTCAGGTTGGGCAGCTTGCTCTTGTCGAGCTTCATCAGCAGCCCACCCTCGATCTGCAGCTTGGCGAAATGCGAGCCTGGCACCACGATGTCATAGCCGGTGCGGCCCGCAACCAGCTTGGCATTCAGAATCTCATTGCTGTCGAAGTTGTCGTAGTTGACCTTGATCCCGGTTTCCTTCTCGAAATTCTTGATCGTCTCCGGTGCGATGTAGTCAGCCCAGTTGTAGATGTTGAGGATCTTCTCTTCCTGGGCGTGGGCCGGCGCAGCATTCAGCAGCGCGAGGGCGGCCGCCATCGCCGCGAAAAAGTTCTGATGGAATGCCATGGATTCACCTCCGATGTGGTGGCAGTGCGGGTGGAAGAACGTTTCTGGCGTGCTGAGGTGCACAGGCGCGGGATTATTGTTTACGCCGGGGCCAATCCTATAATTTGCGGTTTTGCGACTCGCAATCAACCCACAGGTTCCCCCATGCCGATCTACGCCTATCGCTGCGCCGCCTGCGGGCATGCGAGGGACGTGCTGCGAAAGCTGTCTGACCCGCCGCTTGCCGACTGCCCAGCCTGTGGCGCGCCGCGCTTTGAAAAGCAGGTCACGGCAGCGGGCTTTCAGTTGAAGGGATCCGGCTGGTACGTTACCGATTTCCGGGAAGGCGCGAACAAGAAGGCCGACAAGCCCGCTGACAAACCGGCCGAGCCAGGCGCCGACAAGAAGATCGACGGCAAGCCGGCCGGCGATGTCGCCAAGACGGATTCTGCCGCGGCACCCGCGCCGGCTGCTTCGCCGGCCCCCGCGCCTGCCGCCGCGGCGCCGCCGCCACCCGGCTCGTCATCGACATGAAAAAATACCTGATCGCCGGTCTGCTGGTCTGGTTGCCGCTGGCGGTCACGATCTGGCTACTGCAAGCGGTGCTGGGCATCGTCGGGGACCTGTTCGGCTGGTTGCTGACGGCCACGCAGACCGTGCTTCCTGTGGCGGCACACGCGCCGATCGAGATGCTGCGCAAGGTGCCTGGGCTGGGCGTGTTGGCCGTCGTGCTGTTGCTGCTCGGCACGGGCGTGTTTGCGACCAACATGGTCGGCCAGTGGTGGCTGCGCCAAGGCGGCCGCATCCTGCACCGCATCCCGATCGTCAAGTCGATCTACAGTTCGGTCAAACAGGTCTCCGACACGCTGTTTTCATCGAGTGGCAACGCGTTTCGCGAAGCCGTGCTTGTCCAGTACCCACGCCAGGGTTCGTGGACCATCGCCTTCGTCACCGGCAAGCCGGGCGGCGAGGCGGCGCAGCATCTGCATGCTGACTACGTGAGCCTGTACGTGCCGACCACGCCGAACCCGACCTCGGGCTTCTTCCTGATGGTGCCGCGAACCGATGTGGTCGCGCTGCGCATGAGCGTCGATGAAGCGCTGAAGTACATCATCTCGATGGGCGTCGTCGCGCCACCGGCAACGGCGCGAAGCTGACCCGGCGGCGCACGCGCGACGGGCGGCCACTTTCGGCGCCAACCTGAACGACAACGGATCACAAGATTGACTGGACTCACTTCCATGCGAACCACCTATTGCGGCCTCGTCAGCGAAGCGCTGATGGGCCAGAGCGTCACCCTCATGGGCTGGGCCCACCGCCGGCGCGACCACGGCGGCGTCATCTTCATCGACCTGCGCGACCGCGAAGGCCTGGTGCAGATCGTCTGCGACCCCGATCGCGCCGAGACCTTCAAGGCTGCCGAAGACGTGCGCAATGAGTTTTGCCTCAAAGTGACAGGCAAGGTTCGCGCGCGCCCGGCCGGCACCGAAAACAGCAACCTCGTCAGCGGCAAGATCGAGGTGCTGGCGCACGAGCTCCATGTGCTCAATCCCAGCGTCACGCCGCCGTTCCAGCTCGACGACGACAACCTTTCCGAGACCGTTCGCCTGACGCACCGCGTGCTCGACCTGCGCCGCCCGCAGATGCAGCGCAACCTGCTGCTGCGCTACCGGGTGGCGATGGAGGTGCGCAAGTTCCTCGATGCCAACGGCTTCATCGACATCGAAACGCCGATGCTCACCAAGAGCACGCCAGAAGGCGCGCGCGATTACCTCGTGCCGTCACGCGTCCACGACGGCCTGTTCTTCGCGTTGCCGCAGTCGCCGCAGCTGTTCAAGCAGTTGCTGATGGTGGCCGGCTTCGACCGCTACTACCAGATCACCAAATGCTTCCGCGACGAAGACTTGCGCGCCGATCGGCAGCCCGAATTCACGCAGATCGACATCGAGACATCCTTTCTCGACGAGGAAGAGATCCGCGACCATGTTCGAAGGCATGATTCGCAGCACCTTCCAGCACGCGATCGGCGTCGAGCTGCGGCCGTTCCCGGTCATGACGTGGACCGATGCGATGCACCGTTACGGCTCCGACAAGCCCGACCTGCGCATCAAGCTCGAGTTCACCGAGCTCACCGACGTGATGAAGGACGTCGACTTCAAGGTTTTCTCGACACCGGCGAAGATGAAGGACGGCCGCGTGGTCGCATTGCGCGTGCCCGGCGGCGCCGAGATGAGCCGCGGCGAGATCGACGGCTACACCGAGTTCGTCAAGATCTACGGCGCCAAGGGCCTGGCCTGGATCAAGGTCAACGAGGCCGGCGCGGGCCGCGACGGCCTGCAATCGCCGATCGTCAAGAACCTGCACGACGCGGCGCTGAACGAAGTCATGTCGCGCACGGGCGCGCGCAACGGCGACCTGATCTTCTTCGGCGCCGACAAGGCCAAGGTCGTCAACGATTCGATCGGCGCCTTGCGCGTCAAGATCGGCCACAGCGAGTTCGGCAAGACCAAGGGCCTGGCGCACGGTGACTGGGAGCCGCTGTGGGTGATCGACTTCCCGATGTTCGAGCACGACGACGAGGCGCAGCGCTGGAACGCCGTCCACCACCCCTTTACCAGCCCGAAGGACGGCCACGAAGACTGGCTCGAAACCGATCCCGGCAAGTGCGTGGCCAAGGCCTACGACGTGGTCCTGAACGGTATCGAACTGGGCGGCGGCTCAGTGCGTATCCATCGCGAAGAGGTACAGAGCAAGGTCTTCCGCGCACTGAAGATCAGCGCCGAAGAAGCCCAGCTCAAATTCGGCTTCCTGCTCGACGCGTTGCGCTACGGCGCGCCGCCGCACGGCGGCATTGCCATCGGCCTGGACCGCTTCGTGATGCTGATGACCGGTGCCGAGAGCCTGCGCGACGTCATCGCCTTCCCGAAGACGCAGCGTGCACAAGACCTGCTGACCAACGCTCCGGGCCCGGTGGATGAGAAGCAGCTGCGCGAGCTGCACATCCGGCTGCGCAACACAGGCGCCGCCGCCTGACGCGCCCGATGACGCCTTGACCCGCGGCGCATCGACACAATGTGCGGATGCACATGAGCACGCAGAAGCCGCCGCCGCGTCCGCCCAAGATCCCCGAGTCCGTGCTCGTGGTCATCCACACGGCCGCGCTCGACGTGCTGTTGATCGAGCGCGCCGACAAGCCCGGGTTCTGGCAAAGCGTGACTGGCTCCAAGGATGCGGTCGATGAGCCCTTGGCGCTGACCTGTGAACGCGAGGTGGCCGAAGAAACCGGCATCATGATCGGCAGCACTGGCATCGAGCGCCTCGGCACTGCGCGATTGGGGCTTGCAAAACGTCTATGAGATCTACCCGGTCTGGCGACACCGCTATGCGCCTGGCGTGACGCACAACACCGAGCATGTTTTCGGCCTCACGGTGCCGGCCGGCACCGCGGTGCGCCTGAACCCGCGAGAGCATCTGGCGCATGTCTGGTTGCCGTGGCGCGAGGCGGCCGATCGATGCTTCTCACCGAGCAATGCCGAAGCAGTGTTGATGCTTCCCCGCTTCACGGCTCCATGATCCGCCGCGCGCTGCACAGCCAACTGCCGCCGGCCGCCGGTGAATCCCGCCTGCGTGTGGCCACCTACAACATCCACAAGGGTGTGCGTGGCCTCGGCATGCGCAAGCGCCTGGAGATCCACAACCTCGGCCTGGGCATCGAAGCGCTCGACGCCGACCTCGTGTTCCTGCAGGAGGTTCGCCTGTACAACGCCCCCGACGCGCGGCGTTTCCAGCGCACCTGGTTCGGCTGGCCGGCCGAAGGCCAGGCCGAATTCCTCGCCCCCGAGGGTTACACGGTGGCCTACCGCAGCAACGCCATCACGCGCCATGGCGAGCATGGCAATGCGCTGCTGTCGCGCTGGTCGATGGGAGACGTCGGCCATCATGACGTGAGCGACCACCGCTTCGAGCAACGCGGCTTGCTGCATGTGCCAGTGCATTGGCAAGGCGGCATCGTGCACGCCGTGGTCGCGCACCTGGGCCTGATTCATTCGAGCCGCATGCGGCAGTTGCAGCAACTGTCGGCGTACCTCGAGGCTGCCGTGCCACGCCACGAGCCGTTGATCGTGGCTGGCGACTTCAACGACTGGGGCGAGCGCCTCGATGCACCCATGCAGGCGATGGGCTTGTCACGCGCTGCCGGTACACGCTCGCGGCCCACCTTCCCGTCGCGCGTGCCGGTGTTTGCACTCGATCGCATCTACACGCGCCGGTTGACGTGCCGCTTCACGCATGTGCCCCGCGGCCCTGCATGGGCGCGCATGTCGGACCATTTGCCCCTGGTGGCGGAATTCGATCTGTCTGCCGCTGCGTCATGACCACGAACAAGGCTCTGCGCTCGCCAGCGGTTGCCGAGACCGAGGACATGTTCAGCAGCGGCAACGACGTCAAACTGCTGTGCGGTGGCGACGAGCTTTTTCCGGCCATGCATGCCGCCATCGCCGCGGCGCGGCACGAGGTTTGGCTGGCCACCTACATTTTTTTCCATGACCGAGCCGCACGCGCGATGGCCGATTCTCTGGTCGCCGCTGCCGCTCGAGGCGTGCGCGTACGCGTCGTCGTCGATGGCTTCGGCTCCAAATCCAGCTTGCAGACCTTGCGCCAATGGTTTGAAGACAGCGACGTGTCGTTGGCCGTGTTCCGGCCGCTGGACCGTTGGGCAGCCTACCTGCAACCCGGCCAGTTGCGCCGCCTGCATCAGAAGCTGCTCGCCGTCGACGACGAGAGGGGCTTTGTCGGCGGCATCAACATCATCGACGACCGCATCGATCTCAACCATGGCGCCACGGCGATGCCGCGACTGGACTTTGCGGTGTCGCTGCACGGTCCGGTGGTGCAGCCGGTGGCCCAGACCGCGCGCGCGATGTGGACACGTGCTGCATTCGGTCACGAGTGGCGCGAAGAGTTGCTGTCGCTGGCGCGCAGCGCCGAGCCCTTGGCTGGCGCACGCAGCCTGCTGCAACAGCTGCGCATCATGCCGCGACCGACCGCCGGCACTGCCGAGGCACCGCAAGCGGCCACTGTCGCCTTCGTCGTGCGAGACAACCTGCGCCAGCGCCGTGCCATCGAACGCAGCTATGTCCAGGCGCTGGAGACGGCTCGCCAGCGCATCGACATCGTCTGCCCGTACTTCTATCCAGGCCGCATCTTCCGCCGCACATTGCGCGGCGCCGCACGGCGTGGCGTGCGCGTGCGCCTGCTGCTGCAGGGCATGGTCGACTACCGCTTCGCCGGTCTCGCGGCGCAGGTGCTGTACGACGAACTGTTGACTTACGGCGTGCGCATCTTCGAGTACACGCCGGCGTTCCTGCACGCCAAGGTGGCGTTGGTCGATGACGACTGGGCCACGGTCGGCAGCTCCAACATCGACCCGTTGTCGTTGCTGTTGAACCTGGAAGCCAACGTCGTCGTGCGCGACGACGACTTCAGCGTGGCGCTGGCGGCCGCAATCGAACGCGCGCTGGCAGCCTCCCGGGAGGTCACCGCGCCGCCGGTGCCCCGCGGCTGGACGGCCACGCTGCGCCGCGGATTCGTCGCCTGGGTTGCGCATTGGGTGATGCGCGTTGCCGGCCTCAGCGGGCGGTATTAGGCCCACCCCCGAAGCGGCTGCGCCGCTTCCCCCTCAAGGGGGCAACGCCAGCGGCCGGGCAAAGCCCGATCCGCGGCGTTCGCGTGGCAAAACCGACTGTCGTCGTTGTCGCTGCGTTTAGCGCAAGGTCTTGCCGAAGCACACGCTCGTCGGGTCACCGACGAAGTTGCCATACGGCGGTACGCGGCGCCAGCCGGCGGCGCGGTACAGCGCCGACGCGGCTTTCTGGCGCGTGCCGGTTTCGAGCAGGAGCCGTCGGTAGCCGAGCGCCAGCGCGTCGGCCTCCAGGCGTGCCAGCAGCGACCGGCCAATGCCGTCGCGACGCGCCTGCTGGGTGACGAACAGGCGACGCAATTCGCCGCGCTGGGTGTCGAGTCGCCGCAATGCGCCGCAACCGACGGCCACGCCTTCACGCCACGCCAGCAGATAGACCTCGCGATCGCCGAGCGGCGTGTTGGTCGGCGCCGGGCTGCCGGGCGCGAAGAGTTCGGGGTAGAGCGCGCGCGCTTCGCGGCCGGCTTCGGCCAGCAGGGCCAGGGCTTGCAGGTCCATCGGATCGACCGGCTCGATGACCAGCGGAGCCGTGATCTCCTCGATCACATCGGATTCAGTCATCGGGGCAGGATGCTCGCAAACAGGCACAGCGCCGAGAGTTCGCGTTCGACATCGATCGGAAAACCGCGCCGGCCCGTGCGGCGGTCATTGAGCAGGTTCTCGAACACGTCGTCGCGCTGTTGCGGGTCGGCCCAGGCATCGACGATCGAATTGATGACGCGCGCGTAGCGATGCATCGTGACCACCGGCCGAAGCTCTTCGGGCAGTTCGGCCAGCCATTTCATGCTGCGACCAGTGAGCGCGCGGTCGGTGGCCAGGGGCTTGCGCCGCACCTTGGCCCAGTATTCGGGACTGAGCAGCGAGGCCATGGCCGCGTCGATCTCATCGAGGGCTTGGCGCGCGGCTTCGATCGAAACCTGCTCGAACTCCATCAACCCTGACTGACGCGGGACGTAAGCAGTTCTTGCTGGGACACGGCGCTTGGCTGACATGACGGCGACATTTTGTTCGCGCCGCGCCGCCAGGCGGCGGCAATGTGTCACACCGCAGCGTGCTTTCAGTCCCCAGCGTGGCGCAAAGTGCGTCGCAATTCAGGGCCCGCGGCCAGGCGCCCGACCTCGATGCCACGCCAGTTGCGCAAGCTCACGTTCGACAGTTCGGCCAACAGTGCGTGTTCGGCGTCGCTGCGGGCCACGCGCAGCGCTTCGATCAGGGCCGCAAAGGCCACCTCGCAGGCCCGCGCATTGTTGCCGTCGTCCATCTTCAAGGCCAGGCCCAGGCCCGCGTCGGGCAGGGCGGCGCAATACACGCCCTCGGCGCCGACCTTGCAGCACACACGCTGGCCGAACAAGGCCATGACGCGGCTGTCGAGGCGGCCACTGCCTGCCACCATGTTCGGTGCGCTGGCCACTGCGGCACGCAGCCGCCGGGCGGCCGCAGCGCGGCCCGGGGAGAGGCCGTGGCCGGTCGCGACTCGGGCAAAGGCGTGGGCCAGGTTGTGCAGCGGGATGGCATGCGACGGGATCGAGCAGCCGTCGGTGCCCACCGGCGCCGTGGCCAGGTCGAAGCCCGTGGCGCTGGCCACGGCCGCGCTGACTTCGCGCATCACGGCATGCTGCTGCTTCACATAGCCGCCGAGGAAGTTGCGGTGTTCACGCTCGCCTGCCATCACACAACCCAGGCAGACGAAGCCGGCATGTTTGCCCGAACAGTTGTTGTGCAGCGCGCTCGGCTGCACGCCGGCGGCCGCCAATGCCAGCTTGGCCGGTTCGTGGTACGGCCAGTGCGATCCGCACTCGAGCACGCTGTCGTCCATGCCGGCCTTGGACAACATCGAGGCCGCCGTGTGCGCGTGTTCGGGCTCGCCGCCGTGCGATGCGCAGGCCAGCGCCAACTCGGCCGCCGTGAGTCCGAAGCGATCTGCGGCGCCGCTTTCGACCAGCGGCAAGGCCTGAAGGATCTTGATCGCCGAACGCGGAAAGAGTCGGGCGCAGTGTGTCACCGCGCGAAGCGACGACGGTGCCCGCCGCATCAACGACCGTGAATGCGCCACGATGGAACGATTCGACGGCATTGCCGCGCCATGCTTCAACCAGGATCGGGTTCATTCGGGATTCCACGAGGGGGCAGCGTGCGCTCGACGGCTTTCGCATCCGCATCTACCCCACTGCGCATCGGGCTACATACACAGGCGTCGAGCATCGCCCTACATTGTGCGTCGGCGATCCGACTGGTTCGCCCCTGCCAAAACTCAAGGAGCCATGCATGAAGACGTTCTCCCTGTGCGCCATCACCGCCGCGGCCGCGCTTTGCCTGGCCGGCACGTCGGCGTTGGCTCAGCAAACGCTCGAAAAGATGAAACAGTTCCGCATCGCGACCACCGATCTGAACATCCCGGTGGTGCCGCAAGGCGGCGCCAATGCCGAGGCGATTCGCGCGAACCTGAAGCGCGTCAAGATGCCCGATGGCTTCAAGATCGAGTTGTTCGCCATCGTGCCCGATGCGCGCCACATGGCGGTCGGCGCCGTCGACCAACATGCTGTTTGTCGGCACGCGCAAGACCACGCTGTGGGCGGTTACCGACCGCAATTCCGATGGCGTGGCCGACGAGGTGAAGTCGTTTGCCCCCGGCCTCAACTTCAAGGTCCCCAACGGCGTGTGCTGGACCAAGGACGGTTTCCTGATCGTCGTCGAGCACAACCGCGTGCTCAATTTTCCGGCCGCCGAGTTCTTCTATGAAGGCCCGGACGTGGCCGTGATCGAGGTCGCGCCGCAGGGCAAGCTGATCCCGCCGGAAGAAGAAAGCTTCAACCACGGTGCCCGTGTCTGCAAGGTCGGCCCGGACGGCATGCTCTACGTCAACGTCGGCCAGCCGTTCAATGTGCAGGCCAAGGAGAAGATCGATCTGTACAACCAGCTAGGCATCGGCGGCGTGATCCGCATGAATGCCTTCGACGGCAGCAAGCGCGAGGTCTATGCGCGCGGCATGCGCAACCCGGTTGGCTCGGACTTCAATCCCAAGGACGGCATGCTCTGGACCACCGACAACCAGGTCGATGGCCTGGGCGACGACGTGCCGCCGGGCGAGTTGAACCGCATCACCAAGGCCGGCGAGCATTTCGGCTTCCCGTATTGGAACGGCAAGTTCAAGGTCGCCGGCACGGGCGCAGCGCCTGACCTGAAGGACATGGCGCCACCGGCCAATGCGATCGCGCCGCAGATCGAGTTCCCTGCGCACCAGGCGCAACTCGGCATGACCTTCTACACCGGCAAGCAGTTCCCGGCGACGTACCAGGGCGGCATCTTCGTCGCCGCGCACGGCTCGTGGAACCGCACCAAGGCCAGCGGCGGCCTGGTCAACTTCGTGTCGCTCAAGCCCGATGGCACCGCCGACAAGAGCACGGTGTTCGCCGAAGGTTTCCTCGACAGCGAGACCGGCAGCTACCGCGGCCGGCCGGTCGATGTGGCGGTGTGGAAGGATGGCTCGCTGCTGGTGTCGGACGACTACGCCGGCGCGATCTACCGCATCAGCTACAAGGCGCCGTGAGGGCGGTGAGGATGATGTCTTGTGTGATGGCCGCCGCGGCTTGCGCCGCGGCGGCTTTTTCTGTGCTGCCGTCGCTCGCCTGGGCGCAGAGCAAGGCGCCGGCTGCAGCGCAGGCGTGCAGCACCTGCCACGGCGCCAACGGCATTTCCACGCTGCCCAACGCGCCGCACCTCGCCGGCCAGCCGGCGATCTACATCACCGAGCAGATGAAGGCCTATCGCAACGGCAAGCGCTCGCATGAGGTGATGAACGTCGTCGCCAAGCCGTTGAGTGATGCGGACATCGACACGCTTGCGGGGTGGTATTCGTCGATCAAGATCGAAGTCAAGGCACCGTGACGACGCCGCGACAATGGGCGCATGCCGCCCATTGCGCTTGCGCTCGTCCTCACTGCGGCGCTGCTGCATGCAATCTGGAACATCGTCGCCAAGAAGGCCGGCGGCAACCACCACTTCGCGCTGTTGTCGGTGCTCATCACCGTCGCGTTGTGGACGCCGGTGGCGCTGTGGTTCGGCATCGACGAATGGCAGCACTGGGGCCTTGCCGAGTGGGCGGTGCTGTCGGCCAGTGCGCTGGTGCATGTGCTGTACTTCACCGTGCTGCTCACCGGCTACCGAAAATCGGATCTGACGGTCGTCTATCCGGTGGCGCGCGGCAGCGGGCCGCTGCTGGCGTCGCTGGGGGCGGTGCTGGTGCTCGGCGAAAGGATCACGCTGCTCGGTGGCCTCGGCATCGTCGCGGCGTGCGGCGGCGTGTTCCTGATCGCCGGCGGGCCGCGCCTGTTTCGCGGCGGTGACGACGAAAGCCATCGCAAGGCGATCGCCGGCATCCGTTGGGGCGCGCTGACCGGCGCCCTGATCGCGGCCTACACCGTCATCGACGGCTACGCGGTCAAGGTGCTGTTGATCGGTCCTGTGTTGGTGGACTATGTCGGCAACCTGCTGCGAGTGCCGATCCTGGCCACAACGGCGGTGCGCGACTGGCAAGGTTTTGTCGATGCCTCGCGTGCCCAATGGAAGCATGCCCTGGTCGTTGCCGTGCTCGGGCCGCTGGCCTACATCCTCGTGCTTTACGCCGTGACGATGGCACCGCTGTCGCACGTGGCGCCGGCGCGCGAGGTCTCGATGTTGTTCGCCGCGCT
This sequence comes from uncultured beta proteobacterium, assembly GCA_963706685.1. Classification (GTDB taxonomy): domain Bacteria; phylum Pseudomonadota; class Gammaproteobacteria; order Burkholderiales; family Burkholderiaceae_C; genus CADEEN01. The sequence goes on along the minus strand of CAVPMY010000003.1, from coordinate 93,201 downwards.
GATCGGCGGCCGCTTGCTCGGCGAGGGCGACCGCGCGCTGCGTCTGGCCGGTGCGGCCTTCATCGCTTTGGGGGTGATTGCGCTGGCCAGCGCCTGATGCCGTGGCACGACAATCGCCGAATGGATTCAGTCTCCCAGATCGCCCTCGGTGCCGCCGTCAGCGTGGCCGTCATGGGCCGGCGCACGGCGCTGTGGAAGGCTGCGGCCTGGGGCGCAGTGGCCGGCACGCTGCCCGATCTCGATGTCTTCATCGACCATGGCGACGCCATCGCCAACATGGTGTTGCACCGTGCCGAGACGCATTCGCTGTTCTGGCTGACGCTGTTTTCGCTGCCGTTTTCGCTGCTCGTGGCGCGCGCGAGCGGCGAGTGGCCGCTGTGGAAACGCTGGTGGCTGGCGATGTGGCTGACGCTCGTCACGCACCCGCTGCTCGACGCGATGACGGTCTACGGCACGCAGCTCGCGCTGCCGTTTTCGAACCATCCGTTCGGCGTCGGCAGCGTCTTCATCATCGACCCGTTGTTCACGCTGCCGCTGCTCGCCGGTACCGGCGTCGCGCTGCTGTCCAAACGCCTGCGCACCAACACATTGGGCCTGGCGTTGAGCACGGCCTATTTGGCGTGGGGATTCGGCGCGCAGCAGCATGTCGAGGCCGTCGCGCGCAGCTCGCTGGCAGCGCAAGGCATCGCTGCCGAGCGCGTGCTGGTCACGCCGACGGCTTTCAATACGCTGGCCTGGCGCGTCGTCGTGATGCAGCGCGAGCACTACCTCGAAGGCTTCTACTCGCTGCTCGACGCGCAGCGCTCGGTCGCCTTCGACCGCTTCGACCGCGGCGCTTCGATCGAAGCCCAGGTTCGCGACATCGAAGGGTTCCAGCGCATCAGCCGCTTCAGCCACGGCTTTTACGCGCTGCGTCAGCAAGGCTCGCGCGTCTTGATCAGCGACCTGCGCATGGGCCAGGAACCGGCCTACACCTTCACCTTCGCGATTGCCGCACAGGCGAGCCCGATCGCCGCGCTGGCCACGCCGGAACAAGTCGGCACGCGGCCCGATCTCGACCGGTTCCTGCCCTGGCTGTGGCGCCGCATCGGCGGCGATGCACAGCCGCCGCCGCGCTAGCGCCGCGTCAACACCACGGCCAGCTCGGTCCATCCCACCGGGTGCGGCACGGCCGGGTAGGGCGGCACAGGCCACGTCCACTGCGTCTCGGGCAACAGCGCGCGCACGGCGTTGATGTCCATGTGATACGGCGGGCCCTCGATGCGGCCCTCCGCAGCGCCGTTGCGGCGGCATTGCATCGCCAACAACAGCAGCAGGCCGCCGGGGCGAAGCCAGGCCTGCAGTTGCGCGGCATACGCCGCCCAATGATCCGGGTGCAATGCACACCAGCAGGTTTGTTCATAGACCGCATCGAGCGGCGCGTCGGGCTGCCACGTCAGGACGTCGGCTTGTGCCAGACGAGCTTGCAGGCCGTGACTCGCCAGGAGCGCGCGTGTCAAGGCGACAGCGGCGTCGGCATAGTCGATCGCGCTGACATCGCAGCCGGCCGCGGCCAGCGCCAGCACGTCGTGCCCGCTGCCGCATCCCGGCACGGCGATGCGCAGGCCGGCGAGCAGCGTGCCATCAGCGACCCAGGCCGCGATCTGTGGGCCGGGCTCGGCGCGGTCCCAGGGTGTTTGCCGCTGCTCGAAGCGGCGTTGCCAGAAATCGCGATCGGGGCCGGGCATGCGGCATTGTGGCTGGGCTACGCCGGCCGGCGGCGCAGGTTCAGCAGGTTGGCGCCGAGAATCAGCGCCGCACCGGCCACGCTCAGCAGGTCAAAGCGCTCGGCGTAGAGCGCCCAGCCGGCCGCTGCCGTCACCGGCACGCGCAGAAAATCCATCGGCACGACCACGGTCGCGTCGGCGTGCCGCAACGCGCGCGCCATGCAGTAGTGCGAGAAGGTGCCGCAGAACGCCACCACGACGATCCAGCCCCACTGCGTCGCAGCGGGCGTGCGCCAGGTCAGCAGTGCCGGAACGATGCCGATCACCGATTGCACGACCAGCATCCAGAAGATGATCACCAACGCGCTGTCGCTGCGCGTCAGTGACTTGGTCAGCGTCACCGACGCCGCGAAACCGACAGCGGCCGCCAGCGCGATCGCATGGCCGGCGTTCAAGCCTGTGCCCGTGGGCCGCACGATCATCGTCACGCCGACCAGGCCGAGCGCGACGGCGAGGAGCTTCCAGCGCGTCAGCCGCTCGCCGAGAAATGCCGCGGCCAGCAGCGCCGTCCACAGCGGCATCGTGAATTCGATGGACACCACCTGCGCCAGCGGTATCAGGCCGAGGGCGACGAACCAGCCGTACTGCGCCGCGTAGTGGACCACGTTGCGCGCCACGTGGTGGGGCATGCGGGCGGTCATGAGCGCCGGCAGGCCGCCGGCGGCGTGCACCAGCGGCGCCAGCATCACCAGTCCGATCAGCGAGCGCAAGGCCATGACCTGGAACACGGCCAACTCGCGCGTGGCCTCACGCCCTGCCACCGCGATCACCACCATCAGCGTCAACCAGCCCGCCATCCAGGCGCTGGCACGGGCGAACGATGGCGCGGGTTGCATGGCCTGAGCGTAACTGGCGCGCAGAGCGCGGCCTGCCACGCCGTCGACAATCGACGCCATGCCCCCCGTGCTGCTCGGCGTCGATTTCACCAGTGCGCCGAGCCGGCGCAAGCCGATCGTCGTGGCGCGCGGCATGCTCGCCGGCGCGCGCCTGGCGTTGCAGCGCATCGATGCATTGCAGGGCTTTGCCGACTTCGAGGCCATGCTGCGCGAGCCCGGGCCGTGGCTCGGCGCGTTCGACTTTCCCTTCGGTCTGCCGCGTGAACTGGTGCGGGCGCTGAACTGGCCCGAGCAGTGGCCCACATTGATGCGCCACTACGCGGCGCTGTCACGTGCCGACATCCGCGCGCAGTTCGCCGCCTTCTGCGCCGCGCGTCCCGCCGGCCGCAAGTTCGCGCACCGCGCCTGCGATGGCCCCGCGGGCTCGAGCCCGTCGATGAAATGGGTGAACCCGCCGGTGGCGTACATGTTGCACGCCGGCGTGCCGCGGCTGATCGATGCCGGCGTCCATGTGCCGGCGCTTCACGGGGGCGACCTGCAGCGCACTGCGCTCGAGGCCTACCCTGGCCTGCTCGCTCGAGAACTGATCGGCACTCGCTCGTACAAGAGCGATGACAAGGCCCGGCAGACGCCCGAGCGACTGATCGCGCGCAAAGACCTGCTCGAAGCCCTCGAGCAGGGCCGCAGCCGGCTGGGCATTCGCGTCGCCATGAGCCATGCGCAGCGCGACGCGCTCGCCGCCGACGCCAGCGGCGACCGGCTCGATGCGCTGCTGTGCCTCGTGCAAGCGGCCTGGGCCAGCACGCGGCCCGACCACGGCCTGCCGCCCGAGGTTGACCCCCTGGAGGGCTGGATCGTCAGCGCGGATCCCGCTCTTGGGCGGTAGTTTCTGTATTGACAGAAATTATTGGCGGCACTAATCTGTTGCCATGGAACTTTCAACCACCGCCTCGCGCTTCGTTCTGCACTGGGGCGAGATGGGCACCCGCTGGGGCGTGAACCGCAGCGTGGCCCAGATTCATGCCCTGCTGTTTTATGTCGGGCGGCCGATGCACGCCGAGGAGATCACTGACACGCTCGGCATCGCGAGGTCAAATGTGAGCACAAGCTTGCGTGAGCTTCAAGGTTGGAAGCTGGTAAAGCTGGTTCACCTTCCGGGTGACCGGCGCGACCACTACGAAACCATGACCGAGGTCTGGGAACTGCTGCGAACCGTGGTCCGGGAGCGCCAACAGCGCGAGATTGCGCCCACCGTGGCCGTGCTCGGCGAGCTCCTGGCCGATCCCGCGATGAGCAAGGAACCCGCCGAAGCCAAGCTGCGCGTCAAAGCGACGCTCGAACTGCTGCAAACGCTGACCGCCTGGAGCGACGAGATGCTGCGCCTGGACACCGAGACTTTGACCAAGGTGCTGCGCATGGGCGCCAAGGTGAAGAAGCTCCTGGGGCGCGAGAACGTTGGCGACGCCCCGGCGGAAGTCGATGGCGTGCGTGCGCCCCGGCAGATCACGGCGGCCGATCTGCTGGGACCGTGAATCGAGTCGTTCTTTTTGACCGAACGTTTCTGTTGAAACAGAAATTACAGATAAGAAAGCTGGCACATGCAGGTTAACAACCCTGGCCGGAAAGCGTCCTTCTACCCGCTGACCCTGCTCTACGACCGCCGCTGCGCCGTCTGCCGACTGGAAATGGACGCGCTGCGCGAACGCGACCGCGAGGCGAAGTTGATCTTCATCGACATCTCGCAAGACGGCTTCGAGGCCGCGCCGTGGGGCGCAACGCTCGACGAACTGAACGCGCTGATGCACGCCGTGGATGCGCAAGGCCGCACGCATCGTGGTGTGCCTGCGCTGCGCATGGCCTATGGCGCGGTCGGCCTCGGATGGCTGTGGGCGCCGACCGGCTGGCCGCTGCTGCGCCGCTTGTTCGACGGGCTTGTACGCCAGGTTCGCCAGCCACCGCTTACGCCATCTCGCGCCTGACCGCGCCGCTGATCGAACACATCGCCGCTGCACGAACGACGCGGCGCATGCAGCGTTGCGCTAGGCGGCGTGTGCGAACGCATCCACCCAAGGAGCACACCATGAGAGTCCTCGTCACAGGCGCCACCGGTTGCATCGGACGCGCCGTGGTGCACGCCCTGCGCTCGCGAGGGCAGACGGTGATTGCCGCATCACGCTCGGCAAGCGGCGAGGCGGCGCTGCGCATCGACTACACGCAGGCTGTGACGCCGGAAGCCTGGGCCGAGCGCCTCAGGCAGGCGCGCATCGACGCGGTCGTCAACTGCGTCGGCATCCTGATGCCAAGCCGCACGCAGCGTTTCGCTCGCATCCACGCGCAAGGCCCGATCGAACTCTTTCGCGGCGCCGCGCTGGCCGGCGTGTCGCGCATCGTGCAAGTCTCCGCGCTCGGCGTCACCGACGATGGCGATGACCACCCGCCCTACATCACGAGCAAGCGCGAGGCCGATCGAGCGTTGGCGGCGCTGCCGCTCACGCACGCCATCGTGCGGCCGTCGCTGGTGTACGGCCCCGGCAGCGCGAGCGCGTCGCTGTTCGCCACCTTGGCCAGCCTGCCCGTGATTTCGTTGCCCGGCGGCGGCACGCAAGGCGTGCAACCGATCCATGTCTATGAAGTGGCCGAGGCGATCGCTCGCTGGGTTGAAGACAAGGCGTCCCGGAGCGGCGTCTTCGAACTCGCCGGTCCGACCGCCATGAGCTACCGGCAGATGCTGTCCGCGTACCGCGCGGCCCTGTCGCTCGGTGCCGCGTTGTGGCTGCCAGTGCCGATGGCATTGATGCGTGCCGGTGCGCTCGTTGCCGAACGCCTGCCGCAAAAGGTGTTCAGCCGCGACACGCTGCGCCTGCTCGAACGCGGCAACACCAGCCTCGCCAATGCCGCGCCGCGATTGCTCAAGCGCGCACCGAGCGCGATGGCCGTCGGTCTGCGCGTCACGCCGCCCGCCGCTGCGATCGACCTGCGCGTGACGCTGAGCCCTGCGGTGTCGTCGCTGCTGCGTGCATCCATCGCTTGCATGTGGCTCTACACCGCGCTCGTCAGCGCGCTGCTGCCGCAAGAATCCGGCGTGCTGCATTTGCTGGCGCGCTGCGGTTTCAGCGGTGACGCCGGCGTGCTGATGCTCATTGCCTCGTGCGCGCTCAATACCGCGCTCGGCGTGGCCATCCTGCGCCGGCCCGGGCCGTGGACCTATGCGCTGCAGATCGGCGCCGTGCTCGGCTACACGCTGACCGCCGCCGTCAACATGCCCGAGCTGACGATCGACCATTGCGGGCCGCTCGCCAAGAACCTGCCCCTGCTGGCGATGCTGATGCTGCTTTGGCTGGCCGCGCCAACGACTTCACCCACGAAGGCAACGCGCGAGGCCGCGTCGCCCAGAGCTGCAGGCACCGTGCGCCGCGTCCATCCCGCCTGAAGGCGTGAAGCTACAGTGGGCCGCAGCATGTCTGCGCCCGCTGTCATCGATTCCTGGTTTGCCGCAAGGCACTGGCAACCGTTCGACTTCCAGCGCGAGGTCTGGGCGGCGATGGCGCGCGGCGAAAGCGGCCTGCTGCATGCCACCACCGGCAGCGGCAAGACCTACGCGGTGTGGCTCGGCGCGCTGCGCGCGCGCGGCCGCGGCCGCGGCGCCGCGGGCCTGCAGGTGCTGTGGCTGACGCCGATGCGCGCGCTGGCGGCCGACACCACGCGCGCGCTGCAGCTGCCGCTGCCCGAGCTGGCGCCGGCCTGGACGGTCGGCCAGCGCACCGGCGACACGCCGAGCGGCCGAGCGCGCGCGGCAGGACCGGCGCCTGCCCGACGGCGCTGGTGACGACGCCCGAGTCGCTGAGCCTGATGCTGACGCGCGAGCGCGCGCGCGCAGGAGCTGGCCGGCGTGCACACCGTGATCGTCGACGAATGGCACGAGCTGATCGGCAACAAGCGCGGCGTGCAGGTGCAGCTGGCGCTGGCGCGGCTGCGGCGCTGGAACCCGCGCTGCGTGGTGTGGGGCCTGTCGGCGACGCTGGGCAACCTGGACGAGGCGATGCGCACGCTGGTGCGGTGCCGCGGCGGCACGCTGGTGCAGGGCCGCGTCGACAAGACGCTGCGTCATCGACACGCTGCTGCCGACCGAGCCCGGGCGCTTCTCCTGGGGCGGCCACCTCGGCGCGCAGATGCAGCAGCCGGTGGTCGACGAGATCGAGCGCACCGGCACCACGCTGGTCTTCACCAACACGCGCTCGCAGGCCGAGATCTGGTACCAGCTGCTGCTGGCCGCGCGGCCCGACTGGGCCGGCCTGATCGCGCTGCACCACGGCTCGCTGGACAAGAGCGTGCGCGAATGGGTCGAGGCCGGGCTGAAGGACGGGCCGGCTGAAGGCCGTGGTGGCGACCTCGTCGCTCGACCTGGGCGTGGACTTCCTGCCGGTCGAGCGCGTGCTGCAGATCGGCAGCGCCAAGGGCGTGGCGCGGCTGCTGCAGCGCGCCGGCCGCAGCGGCCACGCGCCGGGCCGCGCCAGCCGCGTCACCCTGGTGCCGACCAACACGCTGGAACTGGTCGAGGCCGCGGCCGCGCGCGCGCGCCGCGCTGGCCGGGCAGCGTCGAGTCGCGCGTCAGCGCCGGACAAGCCGCTCGACGTGCTGGTGCAGCACCTGGTCACGGTGGCCTGGGCGGCGGCTTCGACGCCGACGCGCTGTTCGACGAAGTGCGCACGGCGCGCGGCCTATCGCGACGCTGACGCGCGACGAGTTCGACTGGGCGCTGGCCTTCGTCGAGCGCGGCGGCGACAGCCTGGGCGCCTACCCGGAGTACCACCGCGTGCGCGCGGCGTCGACGGCGTCTGGCGCGTGCCCGACCGCGGCATCGCGCAGCGCCACCGGCTGCAGGTCGGCACCATCGTCAGCGACGCGTCGATGCAGGTGAAGTGGCTGTCGCGGCGGCGCGCATCGGCAGCATCGAGGAGAGCTTCATCGCCCGCCTGAAGGCCGGGCGACTGCTTCGTCTTCGCCGGCCGCGTGCTGGAGTACGTGCGCACGCAGGACATGGCGGCCTAGTGCGCAAGGCCACCAAGGCCAAGGGCATCGTGCCGGCCTGGGCCGGCAGCAAGATGCCGCTGTCCGAGCGAGATGGCCGACGCGGTGCAGGCGCTGCTGGACGCGGCCGCCGCAGGGCGACTTCGACGAGCCCGAGATGCAGGCCGCGCAGCCGATGCTGGCCGCGCAGGCAGCGGCTGTCGCGGCTGCCGCGGCCGGGCCGGCTGCTGGTCGAGCGCTTCGACTCGCGCGAAGGCCATCACCTCTTCCTCTACCCGTTCGCCGGCCGCAACGTGCACATCGGGCCTGGCGCAACTGCTGGCCTGGCGGCTGGCGCGCACGCAGCCGAACACCTTCTCGCTCAGCGATCAACGACTACGGCCTCGAGATCGCTGGCGGCGCAGCCGGTCGATCCGGCGCCGCTGCTCGACGGCAGCGCTGTTCGGCACGCGCGACGCTGCTGGTCGACGTGCTGGCCAGCCTGAACTCGCGGCGAGCTGGCGCAGCGGCGCTTTCGCGAGATCGCGCGCGTGGCCGGCCTGGTCTTCGGCGGCTACCCCGGCGCGCCGAAGAGCATGCAGCCAGCTGCAGGCCTCGTCGCAGCCTGTTCTTCGAGGTCTTTCGCAAGTACGACGCCGGCAACCGGCTGCTCGCCCAGGCCGAGCGCGAGGTGCTGTCGCAGGAGCTCGAACTCGAGCGCCTGCGCAGCACCCTGGAGCGTCTGGCCGCGCAGCCGCTCGACCTGGTCGACGCTGGCCGCGCCCAGCCCGTTCGCCTGCCGCTGATGGTCGAGCGCCTGCGCGAGCAGCTGTCGCACCGAGAAGCTGGCCGACCGGCTGGCAGCGCATCCTGGCGAACGCCGAAGCCGTGCTCGATGGCACAGAAGTGGCGGTTCAGCCCGCCCGTCGCAGCCCAGGTCGCAAGCGACAATCCGTCTGAACCATGTTCGGCAATCTCGTCCGCCATGCCAACACCGCGCGCCTGGCCACACGCCTGCTCGCGCTGTGGAAGCTGATGCGTCACCCGCAAACCCCGCGCGCGCCCAAGGTCGTGGCGCTGCTCGTGCTGGCTTATGCGCTGAGCCCGATCGACCTGATCCCGGATTTCATTCCGGTGATCGGCCTGCTCGATGACGTGGTGCTGTTGCCGATGGGCATCGCCCTGGCCGTGCGGCTGACGCCGCAGCCGCTGTGGCAGGCCTGCATGCTCGAGGCCGAAGCCAGCGCCGACAAGCTGCCGCGGGTGTGGTGGGGTGCGTTGCTGGTTGTATTGACCTGGTTGCTGATCGCCGGCGGGTTCGCCTGGTGGCTGGCGAGCGTGTTCTCATCGGGAGTCAAGGCATGAACAGAATCGTCGTTGTGGTGTCAGCGTTGTTGTTCTTCGTTGCGGGTGCCCAAGCCGGCACGAAAGCGAAGAAGGTCAAGCCGCCGCCCGAGCCGACCGAACTCGTCGGCCAGGTCAGCCGCATCGTCGATGGCGACACGCTGTGGCTCAAGACCGCGGCCGACAGCGAGCCGGTGGTGATCCGCATCGAAGGCATCGACGCGCCGGAGAGCTGCCAGGCCGGCGGCGCCGAGGCCACGCAGGCGCTGACCCGCCTGACGCTCAACCGCAACGTCACCGTGCGCATCGCGGCCCGGGACGATTACGCACGCATCGTCGGCAAGGTGTTCGACGGCGATACCGACATCGGCGACCGCATGGTCCGCGATGGCCACGCCTGGAGTGCGCGCCACAAGTACGACCGCGGGCCTTATGTGGCCGAAGAGCGCATGGCCGTGGCCCTGCGGCGCGGTGTGCATGGCGAAGCCGGCGCCGTCATGCCGCGCGATTTCCGGCAACGGCATGGTCCCTGCGAAGACGGCCCGGCGCCGTCAGCGGCCCCGGCAACGCAGCCCAGCGCGGCGTCCACGGTGACGACCGCATCGGCGAGCGGCAATTACAGCTGCGACGGTCGCACCTACTGCTCGCAGATGACCTCCTGCGAGGAAGCGACCTGGTTTGTGCAGCACTGCCCCGGCGTCAAGATGGACGGCAACCGCGACGGCGTGCCGTGCGAAAAACAATGGTGCCGCACCCGCTGAGGTGACGCGGCGCACAGCGGCGCGCTCACCCCAGGCGATTCAGCATCGCCAACAATTTTTCCCGCTCGCGGCCCTCGGCCACCTGATTGGCCAGGCGTGCGATGAATTGCTCGCGCGTCGCCGCGTTGGCCGCAGCACGGCGCACCAGCAACGCGGCCAGCGGGCCGTGTTCACGTGCCACCAGCCGTTCGGCATTGCGCAACAAACCGGGATCGAGCGGTACCCCGTTGGCTGTGTTGGTCACCGCGTCCACCAGCACCGGCAACACGGTGCCGGTGGGCGGCCTCGTTGCAGGGCGCGCTGCGGCTTCGGCGGGCGGCTGCAGCACACGCCGCATCCGTTCGATGAACGCACTGCGCCGCGACGTCGGCAGCGCGTCGTTGGCCACGCGCATCACCAGCGCGGCCACCGTGTCGTCGCCGCGCGCTGCGGCGCGCCGCACCACGCAAAGCGCCATCGGCCCGAGATCGTCTACCAGTTCGTCCGCCAGGCGCGCCAGCAGGGCGCCGGGAAACGATGTCGGCGCCGAGGGTGGGGGCGTCGGCGTTGGAGCAGGCGATGGCGTTGACATCACCGCTGGCGGCGCACTGACGACGGCGTCAATGTTGCTGCGGCGTGAGGGCATCAGCAGTTTCATCGCCGGCGCCGAGAGCGCGTGTGGCACCGCGCGTTCAGCGGCCAATGTCAGGGCCGTGCGCATCTCGAGCGCGCTCGCATAGCGCTGGTCGGGCGACTTGGCCAGCGCCCGCTGCACGACATGGGCAAACCGCGCCAGGGCCACGAACTGCGGGTCGCCGGGTACGGCCAACGGCGGCACCGGCAAGTGCAGCGCCTTGTACATCACCACGTCGGGGCTGCCGCGATAGGGCCGCGTCCCGGTGAGCAATTCGAACAGCAGGATGCCGCAGGCGTAGATGTCGGCGCGCTGGTCGACGGACTCACCCTGGTAGCACTCCGGCGCGAGGTAGCCGGGCGAGCCCATCAATGCGCCGTCGCGCGCTGCACCGACCAGCGCGCCGTCGGGCGCGCGGGCCGCGGTGTCGCCCTGGACCATGCGCGCAATGCCGAAGTCGGCAATCTTCAGCCGCCCTTCGGGCGTGATCATCAGATTGGCGGGTTTGACATCGCGGTGCCACACGCCTTGCTCGTGCGCGCACTGCAGTGCGACGAGCAACTGCACCATCAGGCACAACACATCGTCGATCGGCAGCGCGGCGGGTTGCGCCATGCCGGTGAGCAGCGGCAGGCCGCGCACGTACTCCATGGCGATGAACGACTGTTCGCCGTCCTCGCCGTACTCATACACCGCAACGATGCCGGGGTGCGACAGCCGCGCCGCGGCCTGGGCCTCGTTGCGCAGGCGAAGGGCGGCCGCCAGGCTGGCTTGGGCGGAACCACAGGGCGGCTTGCGGAAGGTCTTCAGCGCCACGGTGCGGTCGAGCTGCGGATCATGCGCACGGTAGACGACGCCCATGGCGCCCTCACCCAGCGTGTCCAGCAGCGTGTAGCGGCCCAGGCGAGACGGCGCCGGCGCCGCCGCGGCGTCGCCGGCGACGGGTGGCGCGCTCGTGGGCTCGAGGCGCATGCTCATCCGGGCTTCCGCGCGTTGACGCTGGCCAGCACGCGTGCGCTGATGCTCATGACGGTGCGCCCTCGAGCATCTTCATCGCCGTGGTCAGGCTGCGCCGCATGCGGTTGAACGAGCGCGCCAGCACGCCGATCTCGTCGCGGCCGCGGGCGTCGAACGCCGGGGCGTCGTCCTTGCCCAGGCTGACGCGCTCGGCCAGTTCGGCCATCTTGGTGACGGGACGGATCACCATCGCCCACAGCAGCAGGTTCAGCGCCAGGCCGGTGGCGGCGAAGACCGCGCTGAACAACACCATGACAGCGGTCCAGGTTTGTTGCGAGCGCGCCAGCGGCACCGTCATCGGCACCGACACCACCTGGGCGCCCACCACCTCGTGCAGTTGCCAGCCGAAGCCGTTGGCCGGGCCGTACTTTTCCACCAGCGTGTGCGGCGCGACGTCGACCGTGCTGTGGCAGCGCAGGCAGGCCGCGTCGTTGACGCGGATCGGGCGTGCGATGTAGAGCGCTCGGCCGGCCGGCGTCTCGCGCTCGCCGACGAACTCTTTCGTGTCGGGCGATTTCCTGAACTCGCCGATCACGTCGGCCTCCCACGCCACGGCGCGGTCGCGCGGGTTGGTCGGGTTGAGGGTCGCCTCCTTGTAGCTGTACTCGGGGTAGGCCTTCTGCGATCTTGCCCAGGACCTCGGTGGCCGAATACGCCGGTACCGACTGCGGCAGGAAGGCGTACTTCATCTGCGTTTCCAGCAGCGGTGCCACCTGGGTCGAAGTGTAGGAGCGCACGGCGAGTGCCTTTTCCAGCAGGAAGCGCGCGTGCTGCAGCACTTCTTCCTGTGCGTGGCGGTCGAGCAGCGAGCGCGTGACCGCGCCGGTGATCGCCAGCCCGAGCACGAACACGGCGATGAAGACGAGATTGAACTTGATCAGCAGTTTCATGGAGAGGGTCCTCGGTGTTCCGGTGCGGTCAACGGCAATGTCATGGGTAGGGAGTCTGTGCAGCGCGTCCGCTCACCTTGGCCCGCGCGGGTTCCTGGGCCACGGCGGGCGTCGTCAGCGTCGGCAGTCGGGTGCTGCTGTCAACGGCTTGGGGGCTCAGCAAGGTCGTCGGCGGCAGCGTGATCGCGGCGGAGTCGCCCGATTCGCTGGGCGCGTCCACGGGCAGCGGCAGTGCCGGCACGACCGGGCTGACCGCGGGGCGGCTGTCGTTCTCGCTCGGCGACTTGGCAACGATCGGCGGGCGTACAGGGGCGCTGACCGTGCGCGTGGGCCTGGCTCGTCGTGGCTTGGGCGGCGGATGCAGCGCCGCGAGCAGCTTGGGCTCGGCAGTCCGCCACGGCGCCAGGTCGGCAGCCTCGATCGGCACGCCTTCGGCGGGATCGGCTGCGGCGCCGTCGAACAGCGCGGCGCGGCGCGGCAACTTGCTCGGCCAGCGCACGCGGCACGTCGATCACGAGCGCCATGCGCGAGGACACCCGCGCCGTGGTCGTTGTCGCGTCGCGCGTCCAGGATTCACCTTCCCGCAGCGTGACGTCGGCGCCGGCGCCACGCGGCAGCACCGTCATGCCGCGCGACTCGGCAAAGGCCAGCGCCGCGCCGTCGGCGGCGCTTTGCACCAGCACGGCACCGCGGGCCTCACTCACGACCACGGCGCGTGGCATCACCAGCCGGCCGGCGGCGGCGCCGGCCGCCAACTTGGCCCAGCCTTGCATCACCACGGCCGTCGCGCCGGCCCATTCCTGCCCCTGCGCGGTGCGTTCGGACAGCAGCAGAATTTGCGTCGACGGGCCGAGGTCGAGCACGCGGCCATCGGCAAATTCAATGCGCGCCACGCGCACCGATGGCGCGGTGCGAACGATGTCGTCATCGGCCAGCCCCAGGCCCTCGGTGGCGTCGAACTTCTGCTCGCCGCGCAGCACCTGCACCGGACCATCGGCGATCGTCAGCAGCGTGCGCGGCTCGGCGGCCATGGCCGGCAATGCAATAGCGCTGAGGATCGCCACCACCAGCGCCACATACAGTGCTGCCTGCGCCCAGCGTCTTCCGGTCTCTGCCATGCCTGATCTCCTGGCCCTCTGAAGGTGAGGGCATGTACATCAGGATACGAAGCAAAGCCGCTCAGGTCATTCGTCCTTAAGGGGGTATCGCGCCTGCAGACTAGGGGCTGCAGATTAGGGAGGCGGGCCGGGCGTGGCGGGGCCTACTTGCGCGTTGAAGCCCGACATTTCTGCGGCGCCCCGAGGCTCAACCCTATCGCCACCAGGATCGATTTCAATCCACGCGCGCGTCGTGAGACGCGCGCGACTGCATCTGTGCGGCAGTGCTCGAGCTAAAGACCCGTTTCAATCCACGCGCGCGTCGTGAGACGCGCGCGACCCGTGCCGAAGCACAGCGCGCACGTAGTCATCCGCCGTTTCAATCCACGCGCGCGTCGTGAGACGCGCGCGACCCAGCTCGGCGTTGACCCAGCGGGCGCAGGCGTTGTTTCAATCCACGCGCGCGTCGTGAGACGCGCGCGACTGCGCCGCACCGCCAGCACCAGCCGCCAGCAGAAGTTTCAATCCACGCGCGCGTCGTGAGACGCGCGCGACGTTCGCTCCGGCGCGTGATGGTCGCGAGTGACGCCGTGGTTTCAATCCACGCGCGCGTCGTGAGACGCGCGCGACAGCCAATCCTCGCCGCGATGCCCATGCTCAGCCACGTTTCAATCCACGCGCGCGTCGTGAGACGCGCGCGACCCTAGACCACCAGGCCGGCGCCCTTGTTGACGCCGTTTCAATCCACGCGCGCGTCGTGAGACGCGCGCGACTGATTGCCTGGAGAACCCCGCCCGCGCAAGGTGGTTTCAATCCACGCGCGCGTCGTGAGACGCGCGCGACCGAACGACTTGCCGGAGCGCGGGAGCCCCTCGCTGTTTCAATCCACGCGCGCGTCGTGAGACGCGCGCGACACGGCGGCGACTGGAACGCAGCGCTACGGCCACGATGTTTCAATCCACGCGCGCGTCGTGAGACGCGCGCGACCAGGTTCGCAGCCGCATACTTGTTCGAGCAGCTGCGTTTCAATCCACGCGCGCGTCGTGAGACGCGCGCGACGCTCGAACGCGCCGACTGTGTAAACGCGGCAGATTTGGTTTCAATCCACGCGCGCGTCGTGAGACGCGCGCGACGGCAACCCTGACGCGTGTCGGTTCCTGTTCTCCGGTTTCAATCCACGCGCGCGCGTGAGACGCGCGCGACTGCCGCGCGCGGTCGGTTTCGGACCGGCGTCGAGCGTTTCAATCCACGCGCGCGTCGTGAGGCGCGCGACTCGGCGGCTCGATGCAATGGGCGCGCACGTCGAGCGTTTCAATCCACGCGCGCGTCGTGAGACGCGCGCGACCCTGCACCACAGCGCACACGCCGGGCTCGACGTTGTTTCAATCCACGCGCGCGTCGTGAGACGCGCGCGACGCCGCGCCGCGATGGCGTGCGTGGACCGAGTTCAAAGTTTCAATCCACGCGCGCGTCGTGAGACGGCGCGCGACTCCGAACAGGCTCGCCTGACTCAGTCAAATAGCGGCGTTTCAATCCACGCGCGCGTCGTGAGACGCGCGCGACATCGCGTTCCGGTTGTCGTCGTGCCAAGGAAGTCGTTTCAATCCACGCGCGCGCGTGAGACGCGCGCGACGTGAGCCTCGGACAACAACATAGGGTCCAGCACGCGTTTCAATCCACGCGCGCGTCGTGAGACGCGCGCGACATATCAGACGGCGTTCATCGACGCGCCCGCACCATGCGTTTCAATCCACGCGCGCGTCGTGAGACGCGCGCGACGCTGCAGTACGAGGTCGGCGCACCTACACGCACGTTTCAATCCACGCGCGCGTCGTGAGACGCGCGCGACTCGCTCGGGCTCAGCGTATAGCGCTGGTTGTTCGTGTTTCAATCCACGCGCGCGTCGTGAGACGCGCGCGACCAGCGCGCACGCCCGACTCAGACAGCGCAGCACGGATGTTTCAATCCACGCGCGCGTCGTGAGACGCGCGCGACCCTGGTCGTCGCGGATCGAGGCGCGATGCGGTGTTTCAATCCACGCGCGCGTCGTGAGACGCGCGCGACTCTTCGTCGCATGACTGGTGACAGCCGCGACAGTTTCAATCCACGCGCGCGTCGTGAGACGCGCGCGACATGCCGGGCGCATCGCATGACATCGTTCGCCGCAGTTTCAATCCACGCGCGCGTCGTGAGACGCGCGCGACCATCGACTCCATGACGATCGGTCTGCGGCTCAGAGGTTTCAATCCACGCGCGCGTCGTGAGACGCGCGCGACGCGACCGGGGCGACGGCCTTCTGATTGCTCATGCGTTTCAATCCACGCGCGCGTCGGAGACGCGCGCGACACGAGTCGCAGACCGAGGTGAGATCGTAATCACGTTTCAATCCACGCGCGCGTCGTGAGCGCGCGCGACCCTTGATGACGGCTGTCCGCGACGACTGGGCGAAGTTTCAATCCACGCGCGCGTCGTGAGACGCGCGCGACGCCGTTCGCGCAAGTTGCTCTCGCGGCTGCTGAATTTTGCTGCAATCCGCGAACCATGGCGACCGCGATCGTGCGGCGGCTGCTCGCAGGACCGATGCGATTGCAATTTGCCCGTGCTGACAAGCACTTGGCGCGCGCGCGAACCGTCGGCGTGCATCTCACCAACTCGTGGTTCGCGCGCGACTTCCTACAGGACGAGCGGCGCATCGAAATCCGTGGCCTTGAACTTGCCGTGCTGCGCGGACCTCGCAGCCGCGGGTGTCAGCCAGCCGGTACAGGCGCAGGCAGTCTTGCTCCAGGTCCATCAACTCGAGCAGCTTGCGCTCCAGCGTTTCCATGCGTGACACATCCACCTGACACTCGAAGACCGATTTCTGCACCCGCTGGCCAACGCCCTCGCAGGCCTTGGCCACGCGGCGCAACCGGCGGCGGCCGTCGCGTGTTTCGGTATTGACGTCGTAGCAGACGATGACCAGCATGCCGGGGCCCTTTTTTTAAGAATGTCGTCAATGCAGCGGGTAAGGCGGGTATTCGGGCGCATCGCCGCGCAGATGCCGCGCCAGCAAGCGCGCTTGCACCAACGGCACCAGTCCCAGTGGCACGGCCTCGGACAGCAGCGGGTGTGCGAGGCATTCCTGTTTGCGCTCCTGGTAGGCGACCAGAATGGTCTTGCGCGCTGCTTCGGCCAATTGCACTGCACCGCCTTCGCGAAACTCGAACTCGCCGGCGCGCAATTGCTGGCGGTTGACGAGCGTCAGCGCCAGCCGGTCGGCCAGCGGCCGGAACTCCTCCATCAAGTCGAGGGCGAGCGAGGCGCGACCCGGCCGCACCGCATGCAGAAAGCCCAGTTGAGGGTCGAGCCCTGCAGCCTCGCAGGCGCTGCGGCAATCGTTCATCAGCATCGCGTAGAGAAACGACAGCAGCGCGTTCATGCGGTCGCGCGGCGGGCGCCGCGTGCGGCCGTCCATCGTGAACGCCTCGCGCTCATCAGCGCGCACGAGGCGGCTCGTCGCGCGCAAAGTAGATGCGCGCGGCCTCGCCTTCGACGCCGCGGATGGCGTCGAGCGATGCCGCCTGCGGCAGCGCGCGCAGGCTGGCCGCCAGGTCTTGCGCGGCGCGGGTGAGCGTGGCCGTGTCTCGTCGGATTTGCTGTCGCGCGCGCCACGCAGCAGCACATGGCGCTGGTTCTGCAGCTTGCCGGCGACGAAGCGCCGCGCCAGCCCGGCGCTGAATGCCGCGTCGCCGTGCACCCGGTGTTGGGCCTGGCGCAGCACTACGTTGCCCGCGGTGGCGCCTTCGAGCCGCGCCTTGAAGCGGCCGTTGCTGTCGAGCAGTACCAATGCCACGCCGTCTTCGGCCAGGCGATGCATCAGCGGCAGGCTGACGCCGACATGGCCGAAACAGACCACGCTGCTCAAGTGATGCAACGGTACGCGCAAGCGGGTTTCCTGCTCGAGCTCGACGCGCAGCGTGTCGTTGTCCAGGCGCAGGTAGCTCTCGGGCGTGGTGACGTACAAGGTGTTGAGCAGATTCAAGAGGTCTTCCTCGCCGGGCTGTCATACGTCTGGGTCGAAGGGGTCGACCGTGCCGGCAGCGGCCAGGCGACGCGTGGCTTCGGGCTGGCAGCGGTCGCGCAGCGAGCAGGCTTTGCATCGTCGCTCGTCGCCGGTGGGCGGCGGCAGGTTGCCTTGCTCTATCAGCCGGCGCACCTCGGCCGCGATTTGCTGCACCTGTTCGCGCAAAGCAGCGTCTATTGCTACGACACGGCGCCGCTTGGATTGTGCATAGTAGATTGCGCCTTCAACTACCGCGCGGCCGGTCATCGACTCCAGGCATATCGCCTGTGCAGCAAGTTGGACGTCATCGCACGCGGCGATGTCGGCCGCCTTGTGGCGTGAGCCCTGCTTGTACTCCACCGGGTAGGGCGTGCCGTCGGGCTCGAACTCCACGACGTCGGCCTTGCCGATCAGGCCCAGCGCGTCGTTCCAGAGCGGCAGTGCGCGCTCAATGCGCAACCCGCGCCGCAGTTCCAGGCCCGGCTGATCCACCTGCGCGTGCACGGCGCGGCCGCGCAAGGTGTGCAGGTTCTCATCAAACGCCTGCTCGACGTGGATCAGCGCGCACTGGCGCGGACAGTAGGCCCAGTGCTGCAGGGCAGAGAGGGGAAGTGGATTCGTATCATCCATGGATCACTATGCCGATGTCGCGCAACGCCGTGCATCGGACTAAACTTTGCTCCATCGCACCAAGGAGGTTCCCATGCCGAGCCCAATCGAGATTATCGAAGCGCAAGCGATGAAGCTGACGCCGGCTGAACGAGCCGACCTTGCCGACAAGCTCTGGCTGAGCGTGAACTCCAAAGAAGAGGTCGAAGCTGCCTGGGACGCCGAGATCGAGCGCCGCATCCAACAACTCGACGCCGGCGAGATCGAGTGCATCGCCTGGGACGATGTGATGGCGGAGTTGCGCACCAAGTACGGTTGATGCGGCTTGATCCTTCACCCTGCAGCGCGACTCGAACTCGATGCGGCGTTGCAATGGAGCAAGACGGCATTCGGTGACCGCACCGCAGCGCGACTGCGGCGCCGATTCGAGCAAGCCGGCCAAATGCTGCTGCGCGAGCCGGCGATCGGCACGGTCGTATCGGGCGCGACACGACGGTTTGCGCTGCGCCAGTTTCCCTACACGCTGGTGTACCGCGTCCAAGGCGAGGTGATCACCGTGATCGCAGTGGCACATCAGAGCAGGCAGCCGGGGTATTGGGCGAAGCGGTGAGCGGGGT
Source organism: uncultured beta proteobacterium (assembly GCA_963706685.1). Classification (GTDB taxonomy): domain Bacteria; phylum Pseudomonadota; class Gammaproteobacteria; order Burkholderiales; family Burkholderiaceae_C; genus CADEEN01. Next base: position 74,602 of record CAVPMY010000003.1, on the reverse strand, counting down.
GAGAACGGGTCTACCCCACGACACGGAGCTGTTCGACGTTGGCAGGAAGCCCTTCGGCATTTACCTTCGCTCGTAATCGTCTAAGTCGCGAGGCACGTCCACCTTCTTTCGGCTGAGACGCGCTCGAACAAGTCGTGCGCATGGGCGTTGCCCAGTTTGTTCGTCGTGCTTGAAGACATACAGGCCGCGGGTGGACATCTCGCCGCGCGCGGCGAGCGGTCGTGCTCGAACATCTGCGCCAGCGCCTGCCAGAGCAGTTCCAGGTCGTCCTCGGCGAAGCCGGTCTGCTTGGCCAGGAAGGCGGAGACGAAACCGTGGGCGCGGTAGAGGCCGTAGGGCACGGTGTGCTTGCGGCCCATGGTGCGGTTGTCGCCCTCCTGCTTTTCGGCTTCGGCCTCGGTGGCCACGGCCATGCGCGTGATCGAGTGCTCCTGGGCGACGATGGGGTCGACGGAGCGGGCGAAGGTCAGCTGCACCGGCCCGCGCACCTGGCCGCAGTTGACGCCGGTGGACATGACGGCGCCGAAGGTGCGCACGTCGAAGAAGTTCTTGCACATCCAGTCGCGCGCGCCTGCTCCACGTCGTCGCCGCTGCCCTTGCGCTTCTTCTTGTCCTTCGACTTCGACGGCAGCATTCGTCGGTCGCGCCGATGCGCTTCGTAGGCGCGCGTGCGTGCTGCGTTGAGGACCGCCTTCTCCTTGCACGTAGATCTCGATACGGGCGGCTGCTCCGTCCTTGACGCAGGCCGACGAAGTTGCGCACCTTGCGCTTGAGGCACACATCGGTCACCAGGCCGTGGCCGGTCTCGGCATCGAGGCGCGGCAGGTTGCCGGCGTCGGGGTCGCCGTTGGGGTTGCCGTCCTTCACGTCGAACAGCAGAACGAAGTCGTAGCGGTTGTTGAGGCTCATGGTCATCCTTCCTCGGTGGCGGGTGTGGTTGCGGCAGTCTGTCGTTCTTGGCTGAAGAAGGCCTGGCGCTGGTGGTAGTAGCCGAGGGCGAAGCGGCCTTGGTCGGGCAGGGTCAAGTGGCGCGGGAAATCGTGCGACGGCCGCCATGATCTCGCCGAGCAGCCGCTCCAAGTTGACGCGCCTGGCCGTGGCTCAGCTTGCTCGAGGTGGTGGTTCTTCAGCCGCAGCAGCGTCGTGAAGACGGCCACCGGCGTGCTGGATGCAGCGCCGTAGTAGCGGTCGCGGATGGTGGCGTTGATGCCCGGGCTGGCGTCTGCCTGGATCTTCTCCAGCACGGCGAACAGGCGGCCCAGCCGGTAGGCCGGGTTGGTGTTGGTCCATGTCGAGGATCTCCTGTGAACTCCTGTGGTCGGTGGCAGGTCGGGATGGCGGCGGCGGTGCTCGCGGTTGAGCAGGCCTTGAGCAGCGGCGGCGCGCAGATAGGTCACGTCGCTGCTCGGCGCGGCAGCGCACCACGGCGGCGTTGAGCAGGTGCGGCCGGGTAGGGCGGCCTTCGAGGATGCGCGCATCCATCTCGCCGCGCCAGTCGGGCGGAATGTTGTCGGCCTTGCCCTGCACGGCGCAGGCGGTGAGCAGGCGGAACAGCGAGGGCGTGCGCGGGTCGCTGTCGGACCGCGCGGACGATGCGCAGGTCGTCGAAGTGTCGTGCGAATGCGCGGCGCCAGTTCCGCCAGCGGTCGCGTGTAGCCAGAAGCGCACGGCGATGCGCGCGGCATTGGGCGCCAGGCCGAGCACGTAGAAGCGCGGTCGCGTTCGCGCCACCGGCAGCTGCCCGCTGCGCAGCGACTCGTACAGCGCCTTGCACGGCCGCGCTGCCGCGCGTCGGGATCGTCCTTGGTGGCTCGCCGAACAAGTCGGCGAACAGGCTCCTCGAATCGCGCAGTCGCGGTCGGCCCAGAACACGGTGGAAGCGTCGCCGACCTGTACGCGTTGCGTCGAGTCCTTGCCGAGCAGGTGGTTCAGCGCGGTGGTGTAGGCAAATGCGGCGCGCTCGCCGACGGGCGCGTTCTCGCCCTGCGCTCGGCTTGCCGTAGGACTCGAAGGCGCGTCGCAGGTTGAACGACACGATGTTGGCGCCTGAAGTCTGCGCGCCCCACACGCCCTTGATCGACGGGTGCAGGCGCGCGATCGGGCGCCGCTTCGCCGTCGACCAGACACAAGCCCCGCGGCCGCATCGGCGGCCGACAGCTGTGCCAGCGCCGACTCGACGCACGGCGGATCGCTGGCACACCAGCTCGATGTCGCCGTGCAGCGCGAAAGTCATCACGGGGTTGGTCTGCGCCGATCTCGGTCCACGGCCGGGTGCGCGTGCAGGGCCGACCAGTCGTGCGCGGTCCAGCGCAGCCAGCACGGCGCTGCAGCGCCGGCGTCTGCCTGGCGCGGCAGCTCGGGCAGTGCAGCGATGCGCTGCGCGAAAGCGGCATGCTGGCGCCACGTCTCGGCTTCGCCTTTGCGCGCACGCGCCGAGGCCGATGACGTACTCGCGCGCTGTCCCACAGCAGATTGGCCGTTACGCCGGAGGTCTTCTTTTCGCCCTGCGGCACGCAGGAAGCTGCTGGGCGCGCAGCTTCTTGCCGTCGCCATGCGCCGCGTATCGCGCAACTGGATGCAGCCTGCCCGTCGGGCAGCAACTCGATGATGAACGGGATTTCCTTGTCCTCCAGGCCGAAGCTCGGCAGCCGGCGCGCCGGGTCGGGATCGCGCGCCTTGCGGTCGTAGTAGCGCACCAGCGCTTGCAGGATCATCGCGCGCACCTCCGCCGTCGGCCTTGCGCTCGGCACATCGATCACGCCGTGCGCTGCATTGCGGCGCGGAAGAAGACGCGGCTGCGGGTCGGCCGGGTCGGTGAAGTCCAGGTCGTGCAGCATCCAGCCCAGGTCGCGGTCTCGGCGATCGGCGGCGGCTCGCGCGCGGGCTCGGTCACGAGCCGGAAAGCGCGCGGCGAACTCGCGGCAGCCGAGGTAGGGCTGGTTGACGCACTGGCCCTTGCGGCGCGGCGCTCGAACATGCGCGAAGAACTTGGCCGGTGGCTCGCGGGTCATCGCGGTCGGCGCGAACGTCGAGGTCGGCATGCAGGCGGTAGGCCACGTCGCGCAGGAACAGGCCGGCGCGCTGCTGGCGGTCGTCTTCGACGTACAGGCGCCAGGTCGCCGCTGCCCGTCGCCATCGCCGCTGCGACGTTGCGCGTCGGACACCTTGGACGCCACCTCGTTGCGCCGCAGGTTGATCCAGCGGATCGGCTTCAGCACCTCGATGCGCCGCACGTGCCAGCGCATCGCCGGCTTCCAGAGGATGGCCTCGAAGACCGCGCGCGCGGCCGACGGCGTGATCACGTCGTAGCGACACGCGCTCGACCTTCATCTCCGGCCGGGTGAAGCAGGCGAAGTCGCCGGTGACTTCGAGGCAGTAACGTTTGCTGTTGTTCATGCGGTGTCCTCCTGACTCAAGCGACCAGCACAGGTTCGGCGCGGGTCTTCGTCGCCGATCAAGCCAGCGCCGGGCGTCGTAGCGGCTGCGCGTCGCGCAGCATGAATACAGCCGGGCATGCACTTCGTCGGCGTCGCCGCGCTGTTGCCAGGCCATGGTCGGCGCGGCGCCGCACGCTGCACGATGTAGCGCTGCAGGGAACGCATCAGCCAGCGGTCGGCGTCTGCCCGGCGCACATGCGCGCGATCAGCGGCGCGATGTCGCGCGTGTCGGTGGCGGGCTTTCGTAGGGCACGATCAGGCTGCATGATCCTCGTCGTCGATCAGGCGGAACTTGTCGGCCGCGGTGCGGAAGCTCGATCGCGCAAATGGCTGTCGCAGCGCAGCAGATCGACGATGCCATGCGCGTCGCGGCTCTGGAAGCCATCGTAGTAGTGACGGAAATAGCGCCTCGAAGTGCGCCGGCGCTCAGCGCGTGCCGGTCGCCCAGACCGCAGCGTGCTGCGGGTGGCCTGCGCGCCCGCGCGCAAGGCGGCCAGCGGCGTCGGTGATGGTCGCGCACGAACACCTCGACCCGCCCTTTGCCGGCGCAGCAACGCCCTCGCGGTTGCAGCGCCCTGCCGCCTGGGCGATGGAGTCCAGGCCCGCCAGCGCGCGATAGACCACCGGAAAGTCGATGTCGACACCGGCCTCGACCAGTTGCGTGCTGACCACGCGCAGCGGTCGCGTATCGGTGCCGGCGCGGCGCGCGGCCAGGCGGGCCCGAATCTCGGCGATCGTGTCGGCGCGATGCTGCGCCGCACATGGCGGCCGACAGGTGCAGCGTGCGCTGGCCGGTGGCGGCGTCGAGCGCAGACAGCAGCTCGGCCGCGTCGCTGCCGCGTGTTGACGATGGCCAGCACGCAGTCGTCGCCAGCCATGCGCTGCGCCAGCATCGGGCAACTCGACCGGCTGCTGCAGGTCGGCAGGCCATTCGATGGCCACGCGCTCCAGCGCGTCGAACAGCGCGTCGCGCTGCTCGACGATGGCGCTGAGGCACAGCCAGCCCGCGCAGGCTGCGCCGCGGGTCGAAGCGCGGTGCGTCGGTCGAGCACCGGTTGCGTGGCGGTGCACAGCAGCAGCGTGACGCCATAGTGATCGACCAGCAGGCGCAGGGTGTCGAGGATGGGCTGCAGGAATTCGGGCGGCAGCAGCTGCGCCTCGTCGAGCACGATCACGCTGTCGGCCAGGTTATGCAGTTTGCGGCAGCGTGAGGTGCGCGCGGCGAACAGCGATTCGAACAACTGCACGTTGGTGGTGACGACCAGCGGCGCATCCCAGTTCTCGCAGGCCAGGCGGCTGGCGGCGGTGTCGTGCGCATCGTCGGCGCTACCGATGGAAGCGTCGGCCTGGCTGTGGTGCTCGACCACGGCATCGCGGCCGAAGATCGCTGCGAACACGTCGGCGGTTTGCTCGATGATGCTGGTGTAGGGGATGGCATAGACCACGCGCCGCTTGGCGTGATGCACGGCATGCGCGAGTGCGAAGGCGAGCGACGACAGCGTTTTGCCGCCGCCGGTGGGCACCTCCAGCGAGTACACGCCGGCCGGTCTCGGTGCCTGATCGTGGCAGCGGCGCAGCACGGCAGCGCGTTGCTGCATGATCGGGTCGGCTTCGCGTCCGTCGGCGGCGACGCGCTGCGCCATCCGTGCCAGGTGCTTGTCGAGCCGCTCGCGGTACTGCGCCAGGGGCGCGAAGGCGTCGCGCGCGTCGGCGCGGCCAGCGTTCATGAAGGCCTCGGTGTCGAGGAAATCGGCATCGACCAGCGCCGAGAACAGCATGCGCACCCACAGGCTCCAGGCCAGCGGCTCGCGCGCCATGGCGCCGGGGACCGCGGCCAGGGTGCGGCGCAGGTCGAACTCGGCCGGCAAGTTCAGCAGTTGCGGTGTGGCATCGGTGCATGCCGCGAGCGCCTGTTCGTATTCGCGCCGGCTGTCGTCGGCGCGCGTGCCGAGCAGGCGGTTGTCCAGTCCTGCCACCCAGTCGGCCAGGCCGGCGTGGTGGCCGGCGATCACGTAGGCCAGCAGGCGCGCCGCGCGCTCGCCCGCCGGCCCATCGCGTGCACCGAGCACTGCCATCGTGTGCAGGGCGCCAGCGGCCGAGTGCGTCTTGTCCCGCCGGGCGGGACCGGTGAGCCTGCCTTCGATGTGCGCGTCGGGAGTTTGGCGGAGATAGGTCTGAAAGCCCGGGCGGTACTTGCCCAGGTCATGCCACAGGCCAGCGAGCCACGCCCAATCAGGCACCAGACGCGCAGCGCTTTCTCGGGCGCGGTCTGCCACACCGTACAAGTGATCGGGAAGTGCTTGTGTGACGAGCGTGCCGTCGGCATCGCGGCGGCTGTGGGCCCAATGATCGGCTGGCTCTTGCATGGTGCCATCGTCCCCCCTCAGTGGCTCATGGCGTGAGCCAGTAAAAACCCGAAGACGCGTCGGCGCATCACTTGCGCATCAACGTGCTCTTGCCGAACAGACTCTCGATCAGGTCCACCGCCAGCAACGCCGTCTTGTTGCGCACGTCGAGCGCCGGGTTCAACTCCATGACGTCGAGCGAGGCCAGGCGGCCGGTGTCGGCGATCATCTCCATGCACAGCTGGGCTTCGCGGTAGGTCGGCCCGCCGGGGATCGTCGTGCCGACGCCGGGCGCGATCTCGGGGTCGAGGAAGTCGACATCGAAGCTGACGTGCAGGTGGGTGTTGGCATCGATCGTGGCCAGCGCCAGTTCCATCGTGTGGCGCATGCCCATCTCATCGATGTAGCGCATGTCGAAGACTTCCAGGTCCTGCTCGTGCACCAGGCGCTTCTCGCCGGGGTCGACGCTGCGGATGCCGATCTGGCGCACCACCTTCGAGTTGATCGCCGGCACCACACCGCCGATCTCGATCAGCGCCTGCGGCCCCTGGCCGCACAGGCAGGCCACCGGCATGCCGTGCACGTTGCCCGAGGGCGTGAGCGTGCTGGTGTTGAAGTCGGCGTGCGCGTCGAGCCAGAGCACGCGCAGCTTCTTGTTGCTCTCGCGGCAGTGCCGCGCGACGGCGCTGATGCTGCCGATGGCCAGACAATGGTCGCCGCCGAGCAGGATCGGCAGGCGGCCCAGCTTCAGTTCGGCCAGCATGGCCTCGTGCACGGTGAGGTTCCACTGCACCACCTGCGCCAGGTGGCGATAACCGTCGACCGGCGGCAGCCACGGGTTGGCCGGCCCGATCAGGTTGCCGCGATCGGCCACTTCGAGGCCGTGGCCCTCGAGGATCGGCACGATGTCGGCCACGCGCAGGGCCTCGGGCCCCATGCTCGCGCCACGTGCGCCGGCGCCGATGTCGGTCGGTGCGCCGATGAGGGAGATCTTCGTGTTCATACGGCAGGATTGTGTTCCATGCAGGCCGCCACAATCCAACCCTTGCCCACGACGCCGCCATCCATGAACCCCTCCGACCTCACCGATACCGAGCCGCTGCACGAACCCACGCTCTGGCGCGACAACGGCTGGACCGCGCGCGTCATCAAGAACAACGACGACGAGGGCTGGGCGGTGGAGATGGTCAAGGACGGCGAGGCCGAGCCGGCGCTGGTGGGGCCGTGGACGATGGGCCGCGACAAGAAGAACCCGAAGCCCCTGGACTCGGCGGCGTTCAACACCTTGGTGAAGACCGCGAGCGAGGTGCTGCGCCGGCACGAGCAGCAACTGCATGCGCTGCTGCACAAGAGCGTGTTCGTGACGGCGCCCGCGGGGCGAATCGAGGTGACGCTCGACATCGTGCCCGATGACGACGATGCGCATGCGCTGCTGACGGCGACGGATGCCGATGGCGCCGAGCTGGCGCGGTTGCGCGTGCCGGCCGGCTTCAAGCTCAACCCGGGCAGCGCGTCGGCGTGGATCGATGGCGGGTTCGCGAAGCCGTCCTGAGCGCACTCGAGTGTCGGCGGCAGGCTCGGCCTCTCTGGCCGTCAGACGCACGAGGCGCGGGCCGGCCGTCCTCGTGTCGCTATCCTGACCTGCAACCGACCACAAGGAAAGACCAGCATGAACGATGAAACCTTCAACCTCAGCATCCGCAAGTTTCTGAAAATGGTGGGCGTGAGCTCGCAGCGCGAGATCGAGCAGGCCGTGGCGAAGGCCACCGCGGCGGGGACGGTCAAGGGAAGCGAGACGCTGCCGGCGACGATTCGACTGCAGATCCCGGGGCTGCAGCTCGATGTCAACTTCGACGGCGAAATCAAGCTGGAATAGCTTTCCGCCAGGACATTGGGCTGCGCAATCGCACGCTGCGACGGAGTGGACGCGCGGTTGCATCGGGCGATCGTGCCGGTGGACCGGTGCAGCGTCGATCGAGTCTCCTTCCCGATGGCAACACCGCGGACGCGGTTGCTGGCTGCTCGAGCGACCCACCGATTTCAAGTCTGGGGCGGTATCCTCAGGCTGGCAGCGTCTAAGCATGTGCTCGCTCGCACAGCCGCGCCCAAGAGCCAATCCAAGTCCCCCCAAACGCTTGCGGAGCGATGAATACAGCCACGAACACGGACGTTGAAGTCCGCCGCGAGCTATTGCAGCTGGCGCTGAACAATGCCGGCCGCAGCGTCTGGGCGCAGGCGATTGTCGTCAGTTTCGTCGTCTGGCTGGGCTGGCGTGCCGGGCAATTGAACAACGCATTGCTGGTCGGTGTGATCGGCTATGCCGGGACCGCGTGGCGCTGGTGGATCGCTCGCCGTTATGCCGACACGAAACGGCTCGATGACCGTGGAATTGCCCGAGCAAGCTACCTGATGCAGGGCAACGCCGCCATGGCGGGCGCTTTCTGGGTGGCCAGCGTGATCGGAATCTTCGCGCACCAGAGCGGCACCGAGGCCACCGCCTTCATGGTCGTGGCCTGCGGCTCGGTGGCCGTGGCGGCGTTCTTCCTGTCGCTGGTCGGGCATTCGTTTCTGCTGCTGGCGGTACCGCTGCTCAGTGCGATCGTCGTCGTCTGCTTGTTCGTCGACAAGGTGCAGTCGGTACCGCTCGCCGTGCTCTCGCTGGTCTTCGGCCTGACGATGTACCGCGCCACACGCGACTTCACCCGAACGACCGTGCAGGCGATACGGCACGGCCTGGAAGTTGACGCGGCCAATGAGTCCCTGCAGCGCGCCAAGGAGGGCGCCGAGGCGGCGAACATGGCCAAGTCGCAGTTCCTGGCCACGATGAGCCACGAGATCCGCACGCCGATGAACGGCGTGCTCGGTGCCTTGGAATTGCTGGGCCGCTCCAACCTCGATGCGCAGCAGCGACGCCTGGCGAAGACAGCCGCGTCGTCGGGAGAGTCGCTGCTGGCGATCTTGAACGATGTGCTCGACCACTCGAAGATCGAGGCCGGCAAGCTCCAACTGGCGCGGGGTCCGCTGTCGGTGCACGCGATCGCAATGTCGGTGGTCGGCCTGTTTCGGGCCAATGCCGAAGCCAAGGGCCTGCGACTGTCCGTGTCGATCGAGCCCGACGTCGCCAACCACGTGTTGGGCGATGCGCAGCGGCTCAAGCAGGTCTTGCTCAACCTGGTCGGCAACGCCATCAAGTTCACCGAACGGGGTGGCGTGTCGTTGCGTCTGTGCCCAGGCAGCCGGCCGCAGGAGCCGGCCTGCATACGTTTCGAGATCGCCGACACGGGGATCGGCATTCCCGGCCAGGCCCGCGACATGCTCTTCAAGTCGTTTCAGCAGCTGGACGGCAACCGCAGTCGCCGCGCCGGTGGCACGGGGCTCGGCCTGGCCATCAGCCAGGCCATCGTGCAAGCGATGGGCGGCCGCATCGCCCTCGACAGCCGGGTGGGCGAAGGTTCGTTGTTCCATTTCGAAGTGTCGTTCGACATCGATCCCCACCCGCCGGCCACCGATTTCAACGACTCGACGAGGATGGGGCTCGACTCGGACCGCGCGCCGTTGACGGGTACCGTGTTGCTGGTCGAGGACAACCCGGTGAACGCCATCATCGCGCGAGAGATGCTGGTGTCGCTCGGTCTCGAGTGCGTCGGTGCCGAGGATGGTGCGCGGGCGCTCGACCTGCTGATGCATCGTTCGGTCGATATGGTGCTGATGGACTGCCAGATGCCGGTCATGGACGGATACACCGCCACCCACCACATCCGCGAGCGCGAGCGCACGTTGCGACTGCCGCGCACGCCGATCGTCGCCCTCACGGCCAATGCCTATCAGGAAGACATTGCGCAGGCGCTCGACGCCGGCATGGACGCCCACCTCGCCAAGCCCTTCACGCGCGACCAGCTGCGCGACATCGTGTCGACCTGGATGTAGACCCGGCGCGTGTGGGCATGAGGTATCACGGCCGGCGGCCGATAACGCAGTGGAGATCAGGATGTCGATGTACTTTGCAGATCTGGTGATGCGCACCGACGAGGCGCGCCGCGCCTTCGAAACCCATCCCGTCCTGCTCGATGCGGTGGCCAATGGCCTGCCGTTGTCGCGCTACCGCAGCTTGCTGCTCGAGCTCTACCAGGTGGTGTGGCATTTCAACCCGATCTGCGCTGCCGCGGCCAGCCGTATCGGCGACAGCCACAAGCAGGTGCGCTACTTCCTGTACGAACACATGCACGAGGAATCGGGCCACGAGCAATGGGTGCGCAACGACCTCGAAGCCATCGGCACGTCGGCCGCGCAGACCGAGTCCCACAGTGCATCGCCGTTCACCGCGCGCCCTGATAGGCTTCAACTACTGGACGGCCGAGCGGCTCCACCCCTGTTCGGTGCTGGGCATGCTCTACACGCTGGAGGTGATCGCGTCGGTCTACGGTGGTCCGTTCGCCGCGGCGATCAAGGAGTCGTTGCTGCTCGACGGCGAACGCGGCGTCTCGTTCATCAGCTCGCACGCCACGATGGACACGCATCACATGGCCGACCTGCGCCGCATCCTCAACACCCTCGACGACGCGGCGGCCTGCGACGCCATCGCCGACGCGGCCTTGCTCAACTTCCACCACTTCACGCGGATCATCGAACAGGTATGACCCTCGGGCTTGCAACAGACGGCATGCCGCCCTTTCTGGCGCGGCCCTACAAATACTTGAGGCTGGAGTGGATCGACGAGTTCCGCATGTTGCGCGTGCGCACCTGCGTCAAGCCGATCCAGTGTTACAGCCTGGCGGGGCTGGCCGAAATGCAGCGCGTGCTCGACGACATCGGCGACAACCCTGGCGAAGTCCATCATCTGGTGGTCAGCTCCGACGTCAGCGGTGTCTTCAACTTCGGCGGCGACCTGGCGTTGTTCGTGCTGCTGGTGCGCGCGCAGGACGTCGATTCGCTGAAGATGTACGGCCGGCGCTGCATCGATCTCGTCTGGTGGTTGGAGCATGCGGCACTGCGCGGCGTGCACACCACCGTGCTCGTGCAGGGCGACACGCTGGGCGGCGGTCTCGAGTCGGTGTTGCCGTTTCACAAGGTCATCTTCGAGCGCGGCGCGCAGGCCGGGTTTCCGGAGGTGCTGTTCAACCTGTTCCCGGGCATGGGTGCCTGGCCGTTGACCATCCGCAAGGCCGGTTATGCGGTTGCCAAGGACATGATCCTCAGCGGGCGGCTGTACACCGCCGAGCAGTTGGCGAGGCGCAGTCTGGTCGACGCCGTTGTCGACGACGGCGCCGGCGAAGCGGCGATCCTCGACGTGGTGCGAAATGTCGATCCGCGACTGCGCGGGACGCTGGCCGCACTCGATGCGCAGCGAGTGACCGCGCCGATCACCTACGAGTCGCTGCTGCAGGTGGTGAACCTGTGGGCCGACACGGCACTGTGCCTGACCACCCGCGACCTTCGCCTGATGGAGCGGCTGGCGCGCGCACAGGCACGCAAAGCCGGCGGCAACGACGACGCCGGCGCCGTCGAGGAGATCAAGCGCATGGAGCTCGACACGGCCTGGGGCGAGTTGCGCGAGGGCAATACCGGCTGGGGCGACGAGCGCGGCACCGGCATCACGGCCTGGGGCGCGCTCAACGAATAGGCGCTTGGCAGGCTCACGAGTTGCTTGCTGCGAATGCAAACGCTGCAGCCAATCGTCCGTCCCCGCCATCTGTTGGCTTGGGCTCAGTTCCAGCGCCAGGTCCAGATGGCGTCGATGGCGTTGTCGGCGCCCGACTGCGCACGCAAGGTGAAGCGCTGGGCGACGCGATAGATGAGCTGCCAGGTGCCGGTGGTGGCGTTGACGCTGCGCTCGTAGCCGAGGTACCAGCGCTGCGAGAGTTGCTTGCCGAGCGAGACCACGGTTTCTCGGACCTCGCCGGCTTCGACCTGGCGCAGCGAGAACTCGTCGATGCCGATCCTGCCCAGCAGTTGGGCATCGAGGCTCTGGCCTTCGCCGGCCAGGATGGCCAGCGCGGCGCGTTGCAGCAGCGCGGTGTCGTTGCGCGCCAGCCCGTCGGGGGCGCGGCCGAGCAGCAGCCAGGACAGCTTGTCGTACTCGGCCATCTCGGGCGTGCTGACCAGGCGCACGCGCGGCGCTTGCGCCGTGCCGCTGACCTGCACGCCGACTTCGACGTCGAGGTTCGGCCGCACGGCCAGGATGTCCAGGCGCGGATTCTCGATGTCGCCGCTGAAGGCCAGCACGCCGCGCTGGATGTCGAGCTTCTGGCCGTAGGCTGCGTACTGGCCGTCGGCCGTGCGCACCTGGCCGTTGAGCGCCAGGCGTCCGTTGGGCGAGCTGACGGCGACGCTGCCCGTCAGGTGCGTGTCGATGCCGCGGCCGCGCAGCCGCAGCTTCTTGCCGAGATCGAGCAGCACGGCCACCTTGACCTCACGCTGGGGCGGCGCGCCTGCGGGACGTGCCAACTGGGCATTCCTGTCGAGCGCCGCCTGGTCGGCAGCGTGCTGACCGCCGCGCACCGTGACGTCGCTGTCCAGGCTCGGCGCGTCGGCGCGCGAGATGTCGATCAAGCCTTCGTCGATGTTCAACTGGCCGTCCAGCGCCAGCAGTTTTGCATCGAGGGCGAGTGCCATCGTGCCGCTGGTGACGACGCGCCGGTCGGTGCGATTGAGCAGATGGAACTGGTCGGCGACGAGGTTCAGCGTCACCTTCGGCTCGGCGCCGAGCACTGCGCCGCCCGTGAGTCGCAGTTCGCCGTCGCCGCCCTTGAAGACGAAGCGCTCGACACGCGCATCGGCGCCGCGCAGGGACAGCGCCAACTCGCCGCTGCGCCAATCCACGCCCTGCAGCAGGTTGCGCACGGCCAGGCCCGAGCCTTCCATGCGGCCTTCGATCTCGGGCGCGCCGAAGCGCCCGCCGATCGCCGCGCTGGTGCGCAGTTGCCCGCCGACGCGCCAGCCCGGTGGCGTGAACGGCGCCCACACGCCGAGGTCGGCCACGCGCCACTCCAGCACACCCTGCATCGGCGTCTCGGGCGCAGGCCAGGTGGCGCTCGGCGGCAGGCGCATGCTTTGCGCGCCGGCGAGCACGCCGAGGTTGGCGCCGGCAATGGCTTGCGCGAAGTGCCAGGTGCCCTGATCGGCGGCCAGCGACAGGCGCAGATCGGTCATGCCGAGTTGCTGCGTCACGTCTTCGCTGGTCACGGTGAGGTCGCCGCCGGCACGTTCGAGCACGATGTCGGCCGTGAAGTCGGGGCCTTGCCTGATGATGGCCCGGCCCTTGACCGTGAGGTCGCCGCCGATGCGTACTTCGTGCTGCGCTCGCGCCATCCACGGCGCCACGGCCAGCGGCTCGAGTTGCGCATCGAGCGCCACCTGCGACGGGCGCTGCGCATTCGCGGCCTGCCAGCGCGCTTCACGCCAGGTCAGTGCGGCGCCGAGAACGCTGGCCGTGCCCGGTTCGGCTTGGGCCTCGGTGATGCCGCCCTGCGCATCGAAGGCCAGGCGCAGCTCGGCGTCGCGCAGCGCCAACCACGCTTGCGCGGCGCCGCTGCCGCGGGCGTCGACTTCGGCCAGCCTGGCCCGCCATTGGCTCGTCTGTGGCGGATTGCCCTCGGCCTGCCAACGGCCCTCGCCACGAAGTTTGAGCGTGCTGCCTGTCTGTGCCGGTCCCGAGGCGGCGCTGGCGCCGCCACCCCCCGAGGGCTTCAAGGAAACTGCGGGCGGCGCGGCGTTTCCTTGCGCTGCCACGCCGAGCAAGGTGTCGGTCCACGCCGGCGGCCGCAGCGCGCTCGTGCCTTGCACGTCGAAGCGGTGTGCGGCCAGCGTGCCGTCGACCGTCGCGCGCAAGGCGTCGAACGACGATTCGCCGTAGGCTACTTGTTGGCCGTCGATGGCAAGCGACAACGGCGCGTCGCGGTCCGGCCCGGCCTGCCACTGTGCGTTCAGCTGCTTGGCGTTGAACGCGCCGGCGCGCAGCGCACTGGCCTGCAGCGTGCCACTGCTGCGCGCGGCGGGCCAGCGGCCATCGACTTGCGTCTGGCCCGTCAGCGTGCCCTCGAAATCTTTGACAAAGCCGTCGCGTGCAGCGCGGGGGGCGAAGGCGGCGACGATCGGGCGCAGCGCGGCCAGTGCGGGGGCGTCGATGTCGGCACGCCAGCGGTCGTCGCCGGCGCGTGTGGCGAGCTGGCCTTGCACGCGCGCGTGGTTGTTGGCCGCTTGCAACTTGGCATCGAGGGTCCAACCGGCCGTGCCGGTGCCGTCGCTGCGCAGCGCTGCCTGCAGCGGCACACCGGCCAGCGCGCTGTCCTTGAACTCGAGCTCGGCTTTGCCGCGCAGCGCCAGCCAGGACGCGGTATTGCCGGCGTCGAAGCGCCACGACGGCGGCACCTGCAGGTCCGCTTGCCAGTGGCCGTTCAGCCGCGCCGCCGGCGCGTCGGCCCACCACTGCGACGGATCGAAACCGCTGGCCTGGCCCTGCGATGCCAGGTGCATCGCGCCGCTGGCGCTGCGCTCGGCTTGCAACGAGCCGCGCAGGCTGGCGTTGCCGGCACGGGCCTGCGCATCGTGCAGTTCGATGCGCCAGCCATCGGCGCTGAACGTGGACTGCATCCCGCCGTCGACGCGCACCGGCCGCTGCACGTCGGCCGTCGAGTCGTGCCTTCGAGCGCGAGCAGGCTCTGCAGCTGCAGCGTTGCCGCCAGCGGCGTGCTGCCGTCGGGCGCGGGCAGGCCGAGCCAGCGGCTGCCCAACGTGCCCGACAGCGCCATCGCCGGCGCGCGCGCATCGAACGCGCTCAGGCGCAACGCCTTCAGCGTGAGATCGATCGTCGCCGTGCCGCGCGCCACTCGCCCTGGCCCGAGATGCGGCCGGCATCGCCCGGCGCGCGCATCTCGAAGCGGCGCAACACCAGGCGGTCGCGCTGGTCGGCGCGGCCCATGAGGTCGAGGTCGAGTTCGGCCACCGGCAGGCGCTGCTCGTCCCAGCGCCCGGGCTGCGCATTGGTGAGCCGGGCGCTGGCTGCCACCGGTGTGTCGAGGCCCTGCGTGTCGATCTCGGCTCGCCCGAAATCAGTGTCTGCGGCGCACCGGGCAGCAGCGCGGCGAGGTCGAGCGCGCGCGTGGTCAGCTTCAGCTGCGACAGCGGCCAGGCCGCAAATGGGGCCACCGTGGCCTGCGCGTCGAGCCGCGCGCCGGCCGCTTGCGAGCTCGTCAACTGCGCGCTGACGGCGATGGCCGCCAGCGGGCCGCTGGCTTGGGCGCTGGCCTGCCAAGGTTGTGCCGCGCTCGCCAGCGAGCTCGCTGTCAGTCTGCGCGTCCAGCGCGAAGGGTGCGTCGGCGGCCATGCGGATGCTGCCGCTGACGGTGGCGGGCTCGCTGATGAATGCCAACGACGGCAGGCGGTGCTCGCGACCGCCGTCGTGGCCGAGTTCAACGCGCGTCGTGATGTCGCGCAGCACGGCCGCGCCGTCGAGCTGCAGCTCGGCAATGCGCAGGTCGTCGAGCGTCAACGCGAACGGCAGCCGCAGCGTGTCCGGCTCGACCGCGGTCGTGCTTGACGCGGCGGCCGCCGCGCCGAGCGCAACACGCTGGATGCTGGCGCCGTCGATGGCCAGGCCGACCCAGGCGCCGGCGTGCGGACGCCATGTCCAATGCGCATCGTGCCAGGCCAGACGGTCGAGCGCGATCGTGCGACCGCCGGCGCGCAGCTCGACTGCGCTCGGCGCTGAACGCACCGCCGAACAGGCGCCCGGCCGGCTGCGTGATCGTGACCCCCGGCACCCGCACCAGCAACCATGCGCTGCCGCTTTCGGTGCTCAACAGCCACGCCAGCGCGGCGCAGGTCAGCGCGATCAGGCCGATCGACACGATCAGCGCCGTGCGCACCAGGCGGCGCGGCGCCGGTGCTGCGGGCGTGGCGTCTGTGCGGCCGATCAAAACGCGATCCCCACCGAGAAATGCAGGCGCCAGCGCTTCTCTTCTTCGCCGTAGGCCACGTCGGCGCGCAGCGGGCCGACCGGGCTGCGCCAGCGCACGCCCACGCCGGCGCCCCAGGCCGGCGACAGTCGCTCCAGCTCTCGGCGGCGCGACCGGCGTCGATGAAGGTCGCCCACCACACGCTGGGCAGCCGTGCGCTGACCGGGTGCGCGACCTCGAGGCTGCCGGTGAGCACGACGCGGCCGCCGACATCGACACCGCCGACCTGCGGCGTCAGCGAACGGTAGGCATAGCCGCGCACCGAGTCGTCGCCGCCGGCGCGAAAGCGCTGCGTCTCCGGGCACGTTGACCTCGTCGCGCGCGAACACCTGGCCGACTTCGAGGCGCGCCTGGCGCGTACCAGTCGCTCGCCGAACGGCTGCCACCATTGCACGCGCGCGTGCAAGCGGCCGAAGGGGCCGCTCTGCGGGCGCACTGGGCCGCTGCGCGTCGTCGCTGACGCACCTGCCCGACGCCGGACTCGCAGCGCGAGGCTGTGGCCGCGCGTCGGCAGCACGATGCTGTCGACATTGCGCCAGGTGCCGTGGAAGTTGAGCGTGGCCGCGCTGGTGTCGATGTCTTGCCGAGGCGTTGGCCGCGGTGCTGGTGTCGAACGGACGCACGCGCGCCGTTCGACCTCACGAACCACAGCCGGTCCGACGCTGCGTCTGTCGTAGGCGCGGCCCAGGCGCAGGCGCGACGAGGTGACGAGGTCGGTGTCGGACTCGAGGCGCTCGACCGCGCCGCCGAGCAGGTTGCGGTACAGCCCCGAGCGTATGCGACGACAGCTCGGCCTCCCACAGGCCTGCGCTTGCGTGCCCACCTCGAGCTTGTTGCGCAATGTTGCGCGCTGGCCGCCGATGCGGCGGTGCAGGTGCTCGACCGAAATCCGCGGGCCCGCTGTTGGCGCTGATGCCGACGCCGACGTGGCCTGCTGCAACGGTGCTCGCGCACGCGCACGTTGATCGTTGCCGCATCGGCGCGCTGCGGGTCGGCGTCCTGCGTCACCGAGACGCCCTCGAACAGGCCCGTGCCCTGGAGCCGCTCCTGGAAGTCGAGCAGCGCGCTGCTCGGTGATGGCCGCACCCGTGGAGAAGTCGGCCAGGTTGCGCACGCTGCCTCATCCTGGCGCTCGAGTCCTTCGATGACGATCTCGCCGGTGTGAAAGAGCGGCCCGGAGTCGCGCGACAGCGCCAGCCGGCACGTGCGCTGTCGGCGTCGACATGCGGCGCGGTGCTGCTGCCATACCGCCGCTGAATAGCCGACGGCACGCAGGCGCGCCAGCGCGTTGTTCTTGGCGTCGCGCCAGGTCGGCGTTGGTGAACGGCTGCACCGGCCGGCAGCGTCCAGGCGGCTTGCCATGACCGACCAGCGATTGCGCAGCGTTGTCGCCGCTGGCCGCTTCGTCGCCGAGCGGGCCACTGACTTGCAATCGACACCTCGCTGACCACCGTGCGCACACCGGGCTCGACCATCACGCGCACCAGCGGGCGCGCTGCCGGCTGCGCGTCGGCAGCGGCACTGCCCTGGCGCTGTGTGCGCACCTGCGCGGCCATGTAGCCCTCGGTGGCGAGCAAGCGCGCGGGCCTGCGCGGGCGTGGCGTTCTCGAGGCGGCGCAACTCGGATTCGCTGATCGGCTCGTTGGCCTCGCCGCTGGCCACGCGCACCAGGCGCGCCAGGTCGAGGTGCGTGTCGAGCAGGCGCTTCAACTGGCTCGGGCGCATCGATCTGCACGTCGACCACCGGCGGCGGCGGCGCGGGGGCGTCGCCGCCGGCCTGCTGCAACGCCGCGCAACCACCGAAGCAGCAGGCAGCACAAGCAAGACCAGGCCGACCGAGCGCGCCATCATTTCGACAGCAGCCGCATCGCTCCTTCGAGGCCGGCCAGCGTCAGCGGGAACATGCGCTGGTTCATCAACTGGCCGATGATCGAGATGCTTTGCCGGTACTGCCAGACGCCCTGCGGCTCCGGATTGATCCAGGCGAACTTGGGGAAGGCATTGGTCAGCCGCTGCAACCACTCGGCGCCGGGCTCTTCGTTGTTGTATTCGACGCTGCCGCCGGGCTGCAGGATTTCATACGGGCTCATCGTCGCGTCGCCGACGAAGAGCAGCTTGTAGTCGCGGTTGTACTTGCGGATCAGGTCCCAGGTGGCGAACTTCTCGCGAGAAGCGCCGGCGGTTGTTCTTCCACATGAAGTCGTAGACGCAGTTGTGGAAGTAGTAGAACTCGAGGTGCTTGAACTCGCTCTTGGCGGCGCGTGAACAGTTCTTCGACGCGATGGATGTGCTCGTCCATCGTGCCGCCGACATCCATCAGCAGCAGCACCTTGACCTTGTTGTGGCGCTCGGGCACGAGCTTGATGTCGAGCATGCCGGCATTGGCCGCGGTGCTGTGGATGGTGTCGTCGAGGTCGAGCTCGAGCTCGGAGCCTTCGCGCGCGAAGCGGCGCAGGCGGCGCAGCGCGACCTTGATGTTGCGCGTGCCCAGCTCCTTGGTGTCGTCGTAGTCCTTGTAGGCGCGCTGGTCCCAGACCTTGACCGCACTCTTGTTGCGCCCGCCGGCCTGGCCGATGCGGATGCCCTGCGGATTGACGCCGTAGGCGCCGAACGGCGAGGTGCCGCCGGTGCCGATCATGCGGCTGCCGCCTTCATGGCGCTCCTTCTGCTCTTCGAAGCGCTTCTTCAGCGTTGCCATCAACTCGTCCCAGCCCATCTTCTCGATCGCGGCCTTTTCGTCGGCGCTGAGTTCGAGCTCGAGGGTCTTGCGCAGCCATTCCAGCGGCACCTCCTGCGTGAAGTCGGTGAGCAGCTCGACGCCTTTGAAATAGGCGGCGAAGGCGCGATCGAACTTGTCGAACTGCGCTTCGTCCTTGACCAGCGAGGTCCGGGCGAGGTAGTAGAACTTGTCGATCGACGGCCCGCCGCCGTCGTCGATCACGCCGGCCTGGATGGCCTCGAGCAACGTCAGATACTCCTTGACCGAGACCTTGAGCTTGGCCGCCCGCAGGGTGAAGAAGAAGTCGATCAACACGATGGCGCGAGTATCGGTCAATCAGGCTGAACGCCCATTTGGCCTCCCATTTATGCTGTTTACACTCGTTTCGAAAAAATGAACAGCACCGACGCCGCCACCATCACGCCGCTGCTTTGGCTGGTGGCATTTCAATGCGGCCTGTACGCGCTGGGCTGGGTGGTCTGCGCGGCGACGCTCGGCGAGGACAACCAGGCCGTCGCGCATTGGGGCCTGTTCCTGCTGCTGCTGTGCATGACCTTGCTGCTGGCGGGCCTGCGCAACGAACCGCGCAGCTGGTGGTTCTACAACGGCGCGAACCTGCTGGCGCTGCTGGCCTTTGCCGTCATGCGGCGCGGTGTCGAACACTTCATGCGTGTGCCTTCGAGCGACAACGAACAACTCGCCATGCTGGCGCTGGTGGGCGGCGCGATGGCGTTCGTCGGCACCGGAGCGTCGGGCTCGGCATGGCGCATCCTGCTCTGCTACGCCGGCATGGGCTACACCATGGCGCGCCTGATGGCCAACGTGCGCATGCCGCTGCGCGGCGAGTTCGGCCGCGCCGCCTACCTCGGCAGCATCGTCCCTGGCGTCGTCATTGCCGCCTTGCTGGTGCTGTTGGCGTTGCGCCAGGCCCTGGCGCTGGGCACACCGCAGGAGATGCACATCAATGCCGATGCCAATGTCGGCTTGATGGCCCTGTTCATGGTCGGACTGGCTTTGTTCAATCTGGGCTTCATGGTCTTGCTGACGCAGCGCCTGTTGATCAAGCTGCGCCGCGCCTCGCGTCGCGACGCGCTGACCGGCCTCGAAAACCGCGGCGCCATCGACGCCACCGTGCAGCGCCTGTGGGCGCAGTCGTCTCGCGGCGGCGAGGGCTTCGCGCTGCTGCTGATCGACATCGATCAATTCAAGCGCATCAACGACGCCCATGGGCATGCCGTTGGCGACCAGGTGCTGGTGCATGCGGCCTCGGTGATCGAGGCCCAGGCACGCCAGGCCGACAGCGTTGGCCGCTACGGCGGCGACGAGTTCATCATCGTCGCGCCGCAGTCGTACGCTGGCCGGTGCAATGCAGGCTGCCGAGCGGCTGCGCCTGGCGATGCAGGCCGAGCACATCCATGCCCGCGCCAGCGATCTGCGCGTCACGCTGTCGATCGGTGTGGCCTGTCGACGCGCTGAAGACGCCAGCGTTGGTGACGTGATGGGCCGTGCCGACCGCGCCCTGTACCTGGCCAAGGCCAAGGGTCGCAACCGGGTCGAGGCGACGACGGCGGCGTGAGCGAGCGCTGCGCCAGCAGCGCCCAGGCTCATCGACTTCGCAGCGCCAGTGCGTCGAGCTGGTCGATGCAGGTGTTCCAGCCGTCGAAAAAGCCCATCTGCTCGTGCTGGTCCCGGGTGGCCTGGTCCGGGTGCATGACCGTGGCGCTGTAGCGCGTGCCTTGGCCCTCGTCGGCCATCGAGATGATGGCCGTGAAGGGCATCCAGGGTGTGGCCGGACGCCACGATGCGACCAGCATCGACGAGAAGACGATGCGCGAGCGCGGCACGATCTCCAGAAAGCAGCCCGGGTTGTCGCTGCTGCCGCCGTCCGGGCCGCGCATGAAGGTATAGAACGCGCCGCCCGGGCGCAGGTCGAAGGCCCGCACCTCGGTGGTCCACGGTTTCGGGCACCACCACTGCCGCAGCAATGCGGGATCGGTCCAGGCTTGCCATACCGCAGCCCGAGGCGAGCGCAGGACGCGGGAGATGACGAGGTCTTGCGCATGCGCGTTGGCTTCGCCTGGATTGCTCATGGTGCGATTCCCTCCTGGTGACGGTTCTCAGTCAACGCCGACGCGCCTGGAGCTCAACGCGGCCTGGCCAACTGCCAATCCAGATGCGAGCGCACCGCCGGCCACTCGGCGGCCGTGATGCTGTAGACCGCCGTGTCGCGCAGCGAACCGTCGGCAGCGCGCTGGTGACTGCGCAGGATGCCGTCGAACTGGGCGCCCAGGCGTTCGATGGCGCGGCGGCTTTGCGTGTTCAGCCGGTGCGTGCGGAACTCGACGGCGATGCAATCGAGGGCTTCGAAGGCATGGCCGAGCAGCAGGCGCTTGCACTGGGTGTTCAGCGGCGTGCGCTGCGCGCTCTGCGCCGTCCAGGTGCTGCCGATCTCGACGCGCTTGTGGACGGCGTCGATGTTCATGTAGGTGGTCATGCCGACGGCGCGGCCGCTCGGCATCGAACACCGCAAATGGCAGCATCGAGCCCTGCGCGCGCAGATCGAGCCGGCGCGCGATCTCGGAGCGCATGCCTTCGGGCGCGGGAATGCTCGTGTACCAGAGCTTCCACAGCTCGCCGTCGCGCGTGGCCTCGCACAGCGCGTCATGGTGCTCGTGCGACAACGGCCGCAGCGTGGCGTGCGGGCCTTGCAGCGTGATCGACTCGGGCCAGGCCATCTTGTGTGCCCCCTAGGCCCTTCGGGCCGACCCCCCGGGTCCTGTAGGGGCCCCTTCGTGGCCCTTGGGGCGCGAGCACCTTCGGAACGGCCGTGCGGCGCTCATCGGTTATGCCGTTGCATGAAGACCAGCTTCTCGAACAGCGTCACGTCCTGCTCGTTCTTCAACAGCGCGCCGACCAGCGGCGGCACGGCCACTTTCTCATCCCGGCTCTGCAGGGCTTCGAGCGGAATGTCTTCGGCCACCAGCAGCTTCAACCAATCGAGCAACTCGGAGGTCGATGGTTTCTTCTTCAGGCCGGGCAGGTTGCGCACCTCGTAGAAGTTCTTCAGCGCGGCGGCGAGCAGCTCTTTTTTCAGCCGCGGGAAGTGCACGTCGACGATGGCGCGCATCGTCTCGGCGTCCGGGAACTTGATGTAGTGGAAGAAGCAGCGCCGCAGGAAGGCGTCGGGCAGCTCCTTTTCGTTGTTGCTGGTGATGAAGACGACAGGCCGGTGCATGGCCTTGACCAGCTCGCGCGTCTCGTAGACGTAGAACTCCATGCGGTCGAGTTCGCGCAGCAGATCGTTCGGGAACTCGATGTCGGCCTTGTCGACCTCGTCGATCAGCAGCGCCACCGGCTGCTCGGCAGTGAAGGCCTGCCAGAGCACGCCCTTGACGATGTAGTTGCCGATCGCGCCGACCTTCTCCTTGACCTTGTCGTCGCCCATGCCGGCAAGCTGCGAATCGCGCAGCCGGCTGACCGCGTCGTACTCGTACAGGCCCTGCTGGGCCTTGGTCGTGCTCTTGATGTGCCATTGCAGCAGCGGCATGTTCAGGGCCTGCGCGACCTGCTCGGCCAGCATCGTCTTGCCGGTGCCCGGTTCACCCTTGACGAGCAAGGGCCGCTTGAGCGTGATGGCGGCATTGACCGCGAGCATCAGGTCGGGGGTGGCGACATAGTCGGCTGAGCCTTGGAATTTCATCGAGCAAGCGCGGCGCAAGGGGTTCGAGCCAGTATAGGGGCCCCTATAATCCGCGGCTGTTTTGTCTGGCTCACCCAAGAACATGAAGCGCGCGCTGATCTCTTCCGTTTTGTTGGCTGCCCTGTCGATGGCCCAGGCGCAGGACGCCAAACCCGGCGCTGCGGGCTCGGCCGCGGCCGGCGAGAAGAAGGCCGCGATGTGCATCGGCTGCCACGGCATCAAGGGCTATCAGTCGAGTTTTCCGGAAGTGCACAAGGTGCCGATGATCGCGGGCCAGGGCGCCAAGTACATCGCAGCGTCGCTCGCCGCCTACAACAAGGGCGACCGCAAGCACCCGACGATGCGTGCCATCGCCGCCTCGCTGACCGAGCAGGACATCGGCGATCTCGCAGCCTTCTACGAGCAGCTTGGCGGCCCGGCCGCTGCAGCGCCGCCCGATGACGCACCGCCGGCGTCGCCGGAAGTGGCCGCGCTGCTGACCAAGGGCGCCTGCGCGTCGTGTCACGGTGCCAACTTCAACAAGCCCATCGACGGCACCTACCCGAAGGTTGCCGGCCAGCATGCGGACTACCTGTATTTCGCGCTCAAGGCCTACAAGACCGAGGGCAACGCCCAGGTCGGCCGCAACAACGCCATCATGGGCGGCCAGGTCAAGCAATTCACGCTGCCGGAATTGAAGGCGATGGCGGCCTATCTCGGCTCGCTGCCGGGCGAGCTGCGCACGATCAAGGAGCCGTACTTCCGCTGATCAGCGCGGACCAAGCTGCGAACAGAATGGCCGCCCTCGGGCGGCCATTGTTTTTGCTGCGCATACATTTGGTTGCGAATTGCCGCAGCGATTGTTCGCTCTAGGGGGAGACGCAGGGCACCGCGCTTCCTATGGTGCGCTGCTCCTTGCACGGAGGTCGCATGGCGGGTACATCGGACCAAGTCTTCTTGCGCACCTTCCGCTGGTTTCGATCGGCGGTCGATTTCCTGCATGGCCAAGTCGCGTCAACGACGCCGGCGTTGGCCGATCCGCTGGCCGGCGTGCTGCGCACCGGCCTCGGCCTGGAGCTCAACAAGACCGAAGCGGCGATCGACCCGAGCGGCTTTGCGGCGACGCGCGCTGCCGCGCAATCGCTGGCCCTGGCCACACTCGTCACCGGCGAGACAGTCGCCGCGCTGAAGACGCTGGGCCAGGTGCTGGCCGACCTGCAGGCCGGCAACGCCGGGCTCGACGACCTGGTCAAGGTCATCCGCCAGATCGACCGCATCCTCGGTGCGCAACCCGGCAAGCCGCCGTCGGCGTATTCGATCGCCAAGCTGCTGCTGATCGTCTCGGGTGATGCCGACGAGAGCGCTGCCGATCCGCCCGCGCAACGCCTGATCAACATCCTCAAGGGCCGGATCCCGACGACAACGCCGCTGCCGGCGCAGATCAGCTCGAAGAGCCGCAGGCCATCCTGGCGCTGGCGATCATGGCCGTGGGCACGGTCATCGACCGATCGTTCGACAGCGCTGCCGTGGCCGCGGCGATCCCGCCGCCGATCCCCACGCTGACGCTGCCTGCCAGCAGCAAGACCAGCAAGTTCACGCTGGCCGGCAGTGGCGCCAAGAAGCTCGACCTGACCTTGGGCTACGAGGGCCCGGCGGCGCCGAACCCGGCGCGCTTGTTCGCACAGCTGGCGAGCAACCTGAACGTCGAGCAGAACCTGGGCGAGCAGTTCGTCTTCGGCCTCACGGCGAGTGCCGACGTCACGATGGCCTTCGATCTGCCGGCACTGGTGCCGCTGCCGGCCTCGTTGCCCGCGCCGCAGTTCTCGAAGGCGGTCGAGTTCGGCATCAACTTCGGGCGCAAGAGCGGTGCTTCGCCGCTGGTGCTCGGCCCGGCCAGCGGCACGCGCTTTTCGATCGGCGAGCTCTCCGGCGCGATCGTGCTGAAGAACCTCGAGCCGCGGCTCGAGTTCGATCTCAAGGACAGCAAGCTGGTGCTCAAGATCGGCGACGACCCGTTCCTCGGCGCCATCATCGGCGACGAGATCGAAGTCGCGCTCGCCTTCGGCCTCATCGCCGACAGCGCCGGCGGCCTGCGCCTGAAGGACGGCACCGGCCTCAAGGCCACGATCCCGCTCGAAGCGATTCCGAACTCGCCGGTGCAGATCCCATTCCTGACCTTCGAGCTGAAAAAAGCCGATGGCCTGAACAAGATCGAGGTCGAGTTGTCGGGCTCGTTCCAGGTCTCGATCGGCCCGTTCCAGGGTTCGATCGACCGCCTGGGCACCAAGCTCAACCTCGACAACCTGCTGGCCGGCGTCGCCCAAGCCGGCTGGGGCTTGAAGCCGCCGTCGGGCGCCGGCCTGGCGATCGACGCCGGCATCATCAAGGGTGGCGGCTTCCTGCTCTTCGACCCCGAGCGCGGCGAGTACGGCGGCATCCTCGACATCAAGCTGATGCAGATCGGCGTCAAGGCGATCGGCCTGCTGGGTACGAAGAACCCGCAGGGCTGGTCGCTGCTGCTGATCATCACCGCGCAACTGCCGCCGATCCAGCTCGGCTTCGGCTTCACGCTGACCGGCCTCGGCGGCCTGATCGGCGTGCAGCACACGATCGACAAGGACGCGTTGTCCGCCGGCCTGGCCACCGGTTCGCTCGACAGCTTCCTGTTCCCGCAGAACCCGGTGGCCAACGCGCCGCAGATCTTCAACCAGCTGCGCGTCATCTTCCCGTTCCAGGCCGGCGGTTTCATCATCGGGCCGATGCTCGAGCTCGGTTGGGGCACGCCGAGCCTGGTCACGGCGCGCGTCGGACTGTTGATCGAGCCGAGCCAGCTGGTGATGGTCGGCCAGATCATCGTCCAGTTGCCGCCGCTGATCGACAAGGATCTGGCGCTGCTGTACCTGCAGGTCGACTTCGCCGGCGGCGTCGTCTTCGATCCGTTCCAGATCTGGTTCGACGGCGTGCTGCGCGATTCGCGCGTGCTCTTCATTTCGCTGTACGGCCAGTTCGCGTTCCGCCTGACCACCGGCGAGCACCCGACCTTCCTCATCAGCGCCGGCGGCTTCCATCCGCGCTTCACCGATCTGCCGCCGGGCCTGCCGAGCCCGTTCCAACGCGTCGGCTGCGAGTTCTCGATCGGCATCGTCGGCCTCAAGTTCGAGGGCTACTTCGCGGTCACCTCGGCGAGCGTGCAGGGCGGCTCGTCGTTTCGTGTCTGGGGCGATGTCGGCGTTGCTTCGTTCGAAGGCGGCTTCGAGTTCAACGCCATCGTCTACCTGGTGCCGAAGTTCCGCTTCGAGGTCGACATCCATGTCTTTGCCGGTGTCGAAGTCTTCGGCATCGATTTCGCCAGCGTCGACATCTACGGCCTGCTCGCCGGGCCTGGGCGCTGGCGCATCGTCGGCAAGGCGACGATCCACACGCCATGGCCGCTGCCGGACTTTCATTTCGATGTCGACGAAAGCTGGGGCGAAGACCGCACGACGGTCGTGCGCCGCTTCACGCTGGCCTCGCAACTCGTGCCCGAGATCGAGAACCCGGCCAACTGGGCGGCGCAACTGGCGCAGGCCGGCGATGCCTTCGCGAGCTTCGCTGCCTTGCCGGCGCCGCCGGCCGGTGCGGCGACGCCGCTGCTGGCGCATCCGAATGCGGTGCTGCAGTTCCTGCAGAAACGCATGCCGCTGGCCAAGACGCTGGCCAAGCTCGGTTCGGACGGCATCGACGGCGAAACGCAGATCGCCATCGACCGCCTGGTCTTCGGCGCCATCGAGAAAGTGGCCGACAAGACGTTGACCGAGAGTTTCTCGTCGTCGCAGTTCCTCGAGCTGAGCGAAGACGACATGCTGTCCAAGCCGTCGTTCGACCGCTTCACTGCCGGCCTCGAAGTCGGCCAGCGCGACTACGCGTTCGGCGCCGCGGTGCTTGGACTCTTCGAGTACGAAGAGGTCAACCTGTCGATCGACAAGAGCGGTACCGGCCTGCTCGCGCTGCCCGGACTGACGCAGTCGCAGCACCTGGCCTGGGCGCTCGACAACGGCGCGGCGGCGCGCTCGCCGTTGCGCCGCAAGTCGCTGCTGATGCCGCAGGACGAGATCAAGATCGCCGTCAATCCGCCGCCGATGGCGACCATCGATGCCGCGGCCGGCACGCTCGCCGCGACCACGCTCGACGGCATCGCCAAGACCTCGTACTTCCACGCCGAGGACGTGGCCCTGGCCGCCGGCGCGATGGCGGTCGAGGAATTCGAGACCGTCTTCTAGAAAAGAGCACAGTCGACATGGCGTCCATCTCCTACCAATTCCTGCCCTGGGTGCGGCGCGGCCTGACCGTCGCCCTGACGCAGACCGAAACGCTCGCCAACAACCTGCCGGCGCGGGCCACGGCGCAGATCGGCGTCAAGCTCGCCGGCGCGCATGCCGGCACCGCGATCACGCCGCTGCCGATGCAGCTGTACGGCCCGGGCGATGTGATCGGCATCGACACGTCGCTCGTGGTGCGCACCGATCCGCGGCCGGGCACGACCAACTTCGAACCCAATTTCCTGGCCATCGTCGATTTCGATCCGCCGGACTTTCCGTGGATGCTGACGCCGGCGCTGGCCAATGCCGACGACCGGCTGCGGCCGTGGCTGGTGCTGGTCGTGCTCGAAAAAGCCAAGGTCGGCCTGCCGAAGATGGTCGGCGCCGCGCCGCTGCCGCAGATTCGCATCAGTGCGGCGCATGTCAAGGCCGAGCTGCCGCCGCTCGGCGAATCGTGGTCGTGGGCGCATGCGCAGGTGCTCAGCAACGCCGACGCGAATGACACTGCCGCCATCCAGGCGGACTTGCAGAAAGACCCGCGCAAGAACATCTCGCGCCTGGTCTGCCCGCGCCGCCTGAAGCCCGACACCGACTACGTGGCCTGCGTCGTGCCGGCGTTCGAGCCCGGC
Source organism: uncultured beta proteobacterium (assembly GCA_963706685.1). GTDB lineage: Bacteria > Pseudomonadota > Gammaproteobacteria > Burkholderiales > Burkholderiaceae_C > CADEEN01. Next base: position 47,542 of record CAVPMY010000003.1, on the reverse strand, counting down.
CGCCTGCGCGGCCTCGGCCAGGCCGGCGATGGCACGTCGGCCGCCATGCAGACGCTGGCGCCGGCATGGAACAACGCCGCCAACCAGGACGTGCTGCTGCCGATCTATCACCACTGGGAGTTCTCGACCAGCGCCGCCGGCGACTTCGAATACCTGGCGCGCAGGTTGCGCAGCCCGAGCAAATGGAAGAACGATCCGACCATCGGCCCCTTGCTGGCCAACATCGGCACCTCGCCGATGTCGGTCGACAACCTGCTCAACGGCAACACGCCGGGCCTGCAGACGACGATGGAAGGCGCGCTGGTGCCGATCAGCTACCAGACCGGCCAGCCGCCGGAGCCCACGCATGCGACGAGCCTGCGCGTCATCGTCAACACACCGGCCGATCAGGTCGACAACCCGGTGGCCGACGAGCCCGTTGGCACGGAGGGCCGGCTCGAAGTCAAGCCGCCGATCTACGGCGCCTGGCACGCCAAGAAGCACAGCGTCGCCAACGCGCAGATCGGCAGCTGGTGGCTTGCCGGCCTGAACCTGACGCCGCGCTACCGCGGCGCGGCCGGCTACGGCACCGAGGTCGTGCGCAAGAACCAGGAAGACTATGTCGATGCCTGCTGGGGCCAGGTCGGCGACATCCTCGATGCCGAGCGCAAGTTCAACCAGACGCGGCTGGCGATCGAGGCGCTGCAGCAGCTGAAGAGCAAGCATTTCGATGTCCTGCCGCCGGAACGCCTGCTGCAGGTCATGGGCAGCGCGCTGCCGCGCATCGAGGCCCTCGACGCGCAGGGCGTGGTGGCCTACAAGGTCAACGGCGTGACGGCCTCGCTGGGCGGCCAGGTCGATCGTTCGAGCATGCCGGCCGCGCTGGTCGACAGCGCGCTGCGCCGCATCGCCAGTCCGCAGCAGCGCCGCCTGCGCACGGCGGCGATGCGCACGCGCAGCCTGGCGCAGTTGCCGGCGCTGTCGACGCAATACGTGCAGGCGATGGCTGCGGCAACACAGAAGGCCGACGTCTTTGCCGTCAACCGCTTCCTGCCCGACGGCATCGCCGGCACGAAGCTGTTCGACGGCGTCAACCTCAACGCCGATCGCATCGATCTGCGCAGCCGCGGCCTGCGCCAGCCGCTGGCCGCAGCGCAGATCAAGCAGACCGCTGGCCGCGGCCACCAAGGCGCAGGACATTGCCGAAGGCCCCGGGGTGGCCCTGCCCAAGGTGCGCGCCGGCATGACCAAGGGCATCTTCACCGACGCCCATGTGCAGCGCTTCGGCGCGCTGGTGGCGGCCACACCGAGCGTCAGCAGCGCCGACTTCGGGCTCGTCGCCACGCAGATCGAAGCGCTGGGCCGCCGTGGCGTCGAAGGGTTCCTGCTCGAAGCGCAGATCGAGGGCGGGCAGATGCAGTTCAGCGCCATGCAGATCGACGCGCGCAGCGGCGCGCTGCGCCTGGACAAGCCGCTGTTGCGCGTCAGCCGCGAGCGCAGGCTCGTGCGGCCGGCGCGCAGCGAAGTCACGCGCGCGGCAGGCGCGGCGCTCGGCAGCCTCACGGTCAGCGATGCGCGCAAGTTCGACAACGTCAGCCTGTTCGCGAGCCTGCCGCCGAACGCCATGGATCTGCAGGGCGGCAACAGCGGCGCCAGGTTCGAGCTCAGCGCCGGCCTGGAGTTGACGCGCATCGGCGACGCGCCGCAGGCGGGCAACGTCGTCAGCATCACGCTACCGCCGGCGCTGCGCAACCGTGACGTCCTGAAGCGCTTTGCCGACGCCACGCGCGGCACGCAAGCGCTGTGGCGCGACGGTTTCCACAGCTCGCGTGTGGCGGTGCAGGTGGTGGACTTTCCGCTCGCGTCGTCGGCGGCCATCGTGCGTGCGCGTACTCAGCCGGCGCTGACGCTGGCGGCGCGGCTGGCGTCGCAGGTCTCGATCGCCGATGCCGCGTTCAGCAAGGCGAACGCGCATGTGGCGCCTTACCTGCTGGACAGCGTGGCGGCGGCCAAGCTGCGTTTTGCCATTGCGCCGCTGTTCGACCGCGTGATGGCCTTCCCGCACCTGCGCGAACCGATGTACCGCGCCCTGGCCGACTACGACCCCGAGGCCTTCATGCCCGGCATCGGCAACCTGCCGCCCGACCTGATCATGCTGGTGCAGGTCAACCAGCCCTTCATCGACAGCTTCATGGTCGGCGCCAACTTCGAGATGAACCGCGAACTGCTCTGGCGCGGCTTCCCGACCGATCTGCGCGGCACGCCGTTCCAGCGCTTCTGGGGCCGCATCGATCCCAGCCGAAGTGGCGATGCCAGCAAGCTCGACGACATGGAGCCGATCCACCTCTGGCGCCAACAGCCGCTGGGCAAGCGCACTGATCCGAACATCACCGACCCCGACCGCGTGGCGCTGATCATCAAGGGCCGCCTGCTGCTGCGCTATCCGAACACCGCGGTCTACGCCTGGAAGCGGCGCAAGAACGTGCCGGCCGACGAGAGCAAGCTGGTGCTGCCGCCGCAGGTGCAGACGCCGGTGTTTGCCGGCTTCATCAAACCCGACATCACCTTCTTCGGCTTCGACATCGACCGCGGCGACATCGGCGACTGGTGCTTCGTCGTCGAAGAGCAGATGACCGAGCCGCGCTTCGGCTTCGACATCCCGCAGTCCGCGTTCGGCGGCGCTGCCGCCACGGGCCTCATCGGCGCCAAGCCGCGCACGGCCGTGCAATGGGCGCGCGGCCAGTTCTCGCTCGGCAATGCCGCCACGCCGCAGTTCAAGGCCATCCAGCAGCGCGGCTTCAACGCCTGGAAGACGCTGTCATGGTCGGACGTCAAGGTCGACGCGGGCGCGCATGTGTCGGTCGGCGCCTTGAGCGCGTTGTCGCAACCGGCCAATGCGCCGTTCGCGTCGTTCCCCGGCCTGACTGCCACGCCCACTGCCGCCGAGATCGCGCAGGCCCTGCTGCAGCTGCCGTTCCGCGCCTATTGGGAAGGCCCGGACCTCGTGATGCCGCCTCCTCCCGCGCCGTGAGTGCGGCCTGAACACAAGGGACGACACGGACATGCCATTGCTGCCACTCAACCGCAAAGAGATCACCCGCGCTCGTCAGGTGCAAGCGCGCCAACGCGACGCCGAGCGCACGGCGCGGGCGCAGTTGCAGGCCGCGCAGGTGCAGCTGAACACGCTGCGCGCGCAGGGCGCCGATCAGCGCCAACTCGACCGTACGCAGGCGCGCATCGAGCAACTCGCCGGCAGCGCGCGCAGTCAGGCCGGCAAGACCCGCGAACAAACGCAGACTGTGCGCGGCCTGTCCGATGCGCTGCTGGCCCAGCGCGACCCGGCACTGCTGGTCGAGTCGCTCGATGCCAAGCACCCGGTGCTGCTGATGCCGGTGTCGATCCAGACGCGCTACGACGACGCGACGACGCGGCTGATGATCCGCATCTATCCCGACGTGCTGCATGCGTATCAACACGACCCGGGCCTGACACCGGCCGAGCTCAGCGATGGCCGGCGCTACTGGACGCAGCGTTTCGAAGCGCCGGCCGACAGCGCCTCGCCGTGGAAGGAACTGTCGGTGCTGCACGGCCCGATGCGCGCCGCCTACCTGGTGCGCGTGCTGACGCCGCTCAACCTGGCGCAGATCGGCGCCGTTGCAGAGCCCGAGTTCGACGAGGCGGCGCTGCCGATGTCGGCGGCCGAGGCGCGCGAGGTCCAGGCGGTGGCGCTGCCCGATCGTTTTGTCGCCGTCGGCTGGCGCGGCGGCCAGCAGGTGCTGCGCAAGTGGGGCCGCGCCGTCGCCGACGTGTTGCCGATGTCGGCACTGTTCGATCCGCTGCTGGTCGAAGACGAATCGCAGTGGAACCCGTTCGAGGGTGACCGCGCCTGGCTGGTCGAGTACGAACCCGCCGTCGCTGCCGGCATGGCCATCACCGTCACCGCGGCCGATCTCGCGCCGGGCAACACGCTCGCGCAGGGCCTCGACCGCCTGGTCGTGCTCGGCGTCGACTGGACACGCACGCCCGACGACGCGGCGGCGCTGCTGGGCGAGCTGCTGCACAACCACCAGCATGCGCAGGGCCTGGCCTTCGTCGCCCAGGGCACGCCGACCAACAACACCGCCGGTACGCGCGCCGGTTTTGCGGCCGACGCGAGCGATGTCGCACCGGCGCTCGACCCGGTGGCCGCGGACGCGCAGGCGGCGGCGATCGGCAGCGCCGGGGCCGCGGTCAAGGTGCCGCTGGTGGCCGATGAACTCGCCGGCGCCGGGGCGCGCCTGCAACTGCTGCTCGGTCTGCCCACGCCGGCCGATGCGGCCGGCAGCTTCGACGCCACGCTCGTGCCCGGTGCGGACTTGCAGGAAGGCGCGACCGCCGGCCACATGATCAATGCGCTGTGGAGCGCCACGCTCGGCTACACGCTGCGCTATTTCTGGAACCCGCTGAGTGAGGCCGAGTCGCTGATCGACGACGACGCCATCGCCACCTTGCGCGCGCATGCCGTGCGCTACCTGCGGCCGAGTGGGCCGCTCGGCGCGCTGCGCGTCGGCAACCAGCCCTACGGCATCCTGCCGCTGGCCTCGCGGGCCTACAAGCCGCGCGCCAACTCGGCGCTGGAGCGCGAACTGCTCGATGTGATCGGCTGGTTCCGCGGTTTCTGGCAAGCGGCCGAGTCGCGCGTGCCGACGATGCAGCGCCCCGCGCCCGACACGCTGCACCAGTTGCTGGCCTCGCAGCCGTGGTCGGTGGCCAAGCGCTTCTGGCAGGTCGCCGGCCCGGCGGCGGTGGCGAACTACCCCGACATCAAGGACGTCGCCGAGGCCCAGCGCAAGGTGTTCGAACTGATCGGTGCCGATCTGCTGGCCAAGCATCCGCCCAGCAAGCGCGAGCCGTTCATCGCCAACTGCGGCGTGCGCCCCAAGCCGCACTCGCTCGACGCGGTGGCCTGGGTGCAGCGCGACCCCGAGAACCCGAAACAGGAGTTGCCACCCGGCGCGCAGTCTGGCCAGCGACTACATCGGTGCCTTGGTGACGCTGCTGTCGAAGACCACGGTCGATCCGCGCGCGGCGCTGCTGGCGATGCAAAACGCCGAGAGCCTGCTGGCGGCACTGCTGGCGTTTGCCGCCGACGAAGAGGTGCTGGCCAGCGGCCGCTCGCTGTTCTACAACCATCTCAAGGTCAACCCGCTGCTCTCGGAAAAGGTCAAGCTGGCAGCGCGCAACATGCGCTATGCCGAGTACAACGGTGTCGACAGCAAGACGCTGTTCGGCGACCAGTTCCAGGTCGGCCACGCCGCGGCGGTGATGGGGCTGCAGCTCGTCGGCACCACCGGCAACCAGTCGGTGGCGCAGGCCATCGGCGCGCAACTGGGCAAGCTGGTCACGCAATGGCCGGAGCACCTGGCCAACGTCGCCACCTTCCGCGAGAGCCTCGAGTTCCTGCAGCAGCGCAAGGTCGGCGAGCTCGATCTGGCGCTGCGCACGACGCTCGACTGCGCCGCGCACCGGCTCGACGCCTGGATCACTTCGCTGGCCACCAAGCGCCTCGACCAGATGCGCGAGGCCACGCCCGGCGGCGTGCACCTCGGCGCCTTCGGTGTCGTCGAGGGCCTGCGCCCCGACTCGCAGCTGGCCGACCAGCGCCTGGCCGACAGCATGGGCTATGTGCATGCACCGTCGCTGCAACAGGCCACCACCGCCTCGGTGCTGCGCAGCGGCCACCTCGCCAACCGCGCGCAGGCGGCCGGCGCGTTCAACATCGACCTGCGCTCGTTGCGCGTCAAGAACGCCAAGGCGCTGCTCGAAGGCATCGCCAACGGCCAGTCGATGGCGGCGCTGCTCGGCTACCGCTTCGAGCGCGCGCTGCGCGACGATGCGCTGTCGCAGCACATCCTCGACTACCGGCGCCGCTACCCGCTCAAGCCGACGCAGGCCGGCCCCGAGACCGGCGAGGACATCTCGGCGCGCGAGGTCATCGACGGCGTGCGCCTGGTCGACGAGTACCGCAAGGGCGGCATCGGCGGCGTCTCGCCGGCCAGCGTGCCGGCGGCCGACCGCAGCAAGATCGAGCCGATCATCAAGAGCCTGATCGACCAGCTCGACGCCGTGTCCGACCTGCTGGTCGCCGAGAGCGTGCACCAGCTCGTCGGCGGCAACGTCGATGGCTCGGCCGCGGCGATGGCCACGCTCGACAAGCAGACGCGTCCGCCCGAGCCGCGCGTCATCGAAACGCCGCACTCGACACGCGGCTACACGCAGCGTGTGGTGGCGGTGATGCAAAGCGGCAATGCCGGCGCCTGGGCGCCGCTGAACGATCTGCCGGCGCAGGTCGAGCCGCGGCTCAACGCCTGGATCGCGCGCTGGCTCGGCGATCCGGCGCAGTATGTTTTCGCGGCGCGCCTGCTGCAACGTGTCGACACCGGCGAGACCTACGACGGCCGGCCGGTGTTGCGCTGGGACGCGCTGGGCAATGCGCTCACGGCGTCGATCGACGAGCTCGGCCTGTCGCCGCTGTCGCTGATGCTCGGCAGCGAGCCGCAGCAGCAGGGCGGCCAGAGCGCGGTGCAGGAGCGGCTGGCCGCGGTGCTGAGCGCCAAGGCGCGCGCGGCGTTCCCGAACCTCAGCGAACAGGATCTGGCCGTCGTCATCGAGGCCGATGCACCGCCCGCCGCGCCGGCCGGCAGCCGCGGCGTCGTCGGCTTCGAATCGCTGGCCTGGCTGCATCAAGCGCCTGCTCGACAAGACACGCGCGCTGCGCCGCATGGACATGGTGCAGGCAAGAGACGGCATCGAGACCGAAGCGACGCTGAACGACGGCGAGTTCGCCGGCGTCGATGTAGCCGAGCTGCTGGGCCGCCTGGCGATCGCCGAGGCGCGTGCGCAAACCGCGACGGCGGCACTGGCCGCGGCGATGGCCGCGTTGCCGGCCGCGCCGAGCGAGCTCGAGCGCCTCGAAGCGCTGCAGGCGCTGGACCCGACGCTCGCTTCGACGCAGACGCTGCTCGCCGCACTGCAAGCCGCGCTGGCGCAGGCCGAGGCGCTGGGCTGGCGCAGTGCGCTGGCCAGCCAGCCGGCCGCGCGCGTGCAAGGCGAGCAGCTCGATCCGCTGGACACGGTGCTGGCTGCGTACGGCCGCGCCAAGGCGCTGCACGACGAAGTCACCGCGCGCCTGGCCGCTGCGCCGGCGCCTGACGGCAGCGAACGCCCCGGTGCGCAGGTGCGCTTGGCGATCGCGCGCATCCGCGCCATCCTCGGCCAATCGTTCCCGGTGCTGCCGCTGTTCACGCTCGGTGGCTTCGCGGCGGAAGCGGCAGCGTCGCTGCCCCTGCGGGCGACGCTGCTCGACGGCGACGAGCTGGCGATCGCCGGCTGGCTGCCCAAGCTCGGTTGCGTGCATGAGGCCACCGGCCTGCTCGACGACGTCATCACGGCGGCCGAAGCCATCGGCCTGCCGACCGAGGGCAGCGACTTCAAGCTGCTGCAGACCGGCGCGCCGAACCGGCCGCCGCCGCAGCGCTGGGGCGCGCTGCCGCCGCATCCGGACGACGACCTGCGCGGCGTCGTCGCCGTCGTCGCCCATGCGCCGGGGGCGATGGCCAGCCTGGCCGCCGACGATGCGCTGGCCGGCCTGTTCATCGACGAGTGGAGCGAATCGATCCCCGACACCCACGAGACCACCGGCCTGAGTTTTCACTTCGACACGCCCGGCGCGCGCGCACCGCAGTCGATGCTGCTGGCCGTGCCGTCGGACCCGCAGGCCACGCACTGGACGCTCGACGAGTTGCTCGGCGTGGTCGACGAAGCACTGGCCCTGGCGCGCCTGCGCGCCGTGCGGCCGCAGGATCTGCATGGCCTCGGCCTGCTGCTGCCGGGCCTGTTCCTGTCGAACAATTTCCAGCGCGACGTGCCATCCGTCGACTTTGCGCTGCTGGTCGAGAAGAACCTCGCCCAGGTGCGCGCCGCCTACGGCCAGTACAGCAGCAAGAGTTTCATGACGATGGCCGACGGCAAGCAGATCGTCAGCGAATGAGCATCGGGGACACGCACCATCATGGCTTTCAAGATCTCTGCCGATATCGCCAAGGTCGCCGCGCTCAACATCAAGGCTTTCAAGCCCGATCCGTCGGCCACCACCTGGTCACGACTCGAGCCGCTGCCGACGGCCGACGATGTCACGCTCGGCCTGCAGGCGCCGCTGGCCGACCCGCTGTGGATGCTGGCGCGGCAATGGCAGTTCAACGAGTTTCGCGGCGAAGACGCCGGCAGCCCGGTCGGTGCCGATCTGCGCGTGCGCGGCGTGCCGATGCAGCGCCTGCGCCATCCCAGCGGCGCGGTGCCCGAGCGTGTGCTCGCCGAGGCCGCACCGCCGATCGAAGCGCTGGTCGAACATGAGCGCGTGCTGGCCGCGCACCCCAAGCTCAACGCGCAGGCCGGCCAGCACCTGATGCGCATGCTGCGCGCCGACGGCCAGGCCGCCGCCGGCGAGGCGCTGCGTGCGGCCTTTCCTGCGGCCATCGCCGCGCCCGCCGACGCCGTGGCCGACAACGCCGGCTTCGTCTGGCACCAGCTGCTCGACGCCCGCGCCATCGATGCGCAGCGCCTGGCCACCGAGCTGCGCGCGTTGGCCGGCAATGCGGCGGCCATCGACGCGCTGCTGGCCGGCGCCGGCGTCGCCGCGCCCCAGGCCGCGGTGCGTGCGGTGCTGGTGCGTTGGCTGGCCTGGCTCGACGACCTGGCGCTCGAACCCGGCACGCCGCAGGGCGCCAGCCCGTACTGGAACCCGCAACGGCTCGAATACGGCTTCGGATTGCGCAGCGAGGGCGTGCAGCCCGAGATCCGGCTCGATGCCGAGGAGTACACCGACGGCCGGCTCGATTGGCACAGCTTCACCGTCAGCGCCGGCGTCACGCCGCCCGGCGTGCCGGTGCTCGGCAATGCGCCGATCGACTTTCAGCCGAAGCGCGCACCGATGCCCACCGTGGCCCGCTACCCCGGCATGCCGGCCGACCGCTATTGGGAGTTCGAAGACGGCAAGGTCAACTTCGGCCGCATGGGCGCGGCCAAGAGCGACCTGGCGCGGCTGGCGGTGATGGAGTACGCACTCGTCTTCGGCAACGACTGGTTCGTGCTGCCGGTGACGCTGCCCGTGAACGCGCTGTACAAGGTGGCGCAGTTCAGCATCAGCGACAACTTCGGCATCACCGTGCCGATCCCGCCGGCGGCCAACCTCGACGGCTCGCAGTGGACGATGTTCGAGATGAGCACCAAGCCGAGCCCGCTGCTGCCGCGCGCGCGGCTCGATGACTGCATGTACCTGTGCCCGGCGCTGCACGCGCGCGAGGGCCCGCCGCTCGAGCAGGTGAGCCTGATGCGCGACGAGATGGCCAACCTGGTCTGGGCGGTCGAGAAGAAAGTGCAGGGCAGCTCGGGCGAGCCGCTCGACCGGCGCTTCGAGAGTACGCGCCTGTCGACGCAGCAAAGCCTGCTGCCGCCGCTCGGCGCCGAGCCTGTACCGGGTGGCGCGCCGCTGAAATTCACGCTGCAAACGCCGGTGGCCGCGAACTGGATTCCGTTCCTGCCCGTCAAGCGCAAGGGCGCGAGTGCACTCAACTGGTCGATCCAGTTGCAGCGCGGCGTGGTCGTGCAGCATTACCTGGTCGACCCGCAGCGCCTGGCCGAGCCGCGCAATGCAGCGTACGCGGCCGTGATCGAACGCCTGCGCCACACGCCGTTCGTCGAGCCCAAGCCCGCGCAGGCCGGCTTGCAGGGCTTCATGTTCCACCCGCGCGGCGAGATCCTGCGCCTGACACCGGCCGATGCCGCGTCGCTCTTGACGACCGACTTCCTGCGCGTCGAAGACGAAGAGGTGCCGCGCGACGGCGTCGTCGTGCAGCGAGCGTTCAACTACGCCCGCGATGCCAACGGCCGCGGCCTGTTGTGGATCGGTCGCAGCAAGAAGACCGGACGCGGCGAGGGGTCGAGCGGGCTGCGCTTCGACGTCGTGAAGTGATCAACACCGGCGCGGCCGAGCCGCGCCGGTCTGCTGCATCGGCTCAACGCACCAGGCGGATGCTCACCTGCGCCACCGGATTGCGCCAGTCGCGGCTGGCTGCCTTCAGGTCGCCGACGCCGTGGATGCCGCGGTGCACGTGCACGAAGCCTTCGCCGCCGCCGACCTTGGCGCCGCCGCCCGAGCCGCCGCACTCGGCGAACGAGGGGCCAGGGATCGAGCTGCACAGCTCGTCGTTGACCTCGCTGCCGGCGTCGTAGGCGCGTGCCGTGTAGGTCGTGCCCTCGCCCCAGCCGGGCAGGCGCACGGCGTTCAGCGCCACGAATGCGTCGTTGGTCGGGATCAGCATGGCCGCCAAGCTGAGGCGGTCACGCCACGGGTTGCCCTTGATCCGGAAAGTGACCGACTGGCCCGGATTGAGCAGCGCGTTGCCGGCCTCGGTGGCCGTCGTGCTCGGGCTGCCGGTCAGCACCGCGCGCAGCGGTCCGACGTCGCCTTGTTCGGCCAGCGTCGCCAACTCCGTGCTTGCCGGCTGGCCGGGCGTGAAGAAGGCGATGTCGGGTTTGTGCGTGGCCAGCAGCAGCGGCGTGAATTGCTGGTTGTAGGTGAGGTTGGTGACGGTCACCTCATAGGTGAACGAATGGCGCGAATCGTCCCTGGCGTGGGCCGGGCCGATGGCTGCAAAAGCCAGCGCGGCACAGGCCAGCGTTCGTCGTGTGAATCGAGACGGGTTGTGTTCCATCGTGGCAGCTCCGGTGGGTTGGGGGCTGCCAGTGAAACATCGCGCTGACATGGGTTCCTCACGCAAAGGTCACGACTCCGGCATCGATGTGTCACGTTGCTTTTGCGTGCCTACACTCGACAAGCCTGTTGCCGGCGCTTCGCGGCAAGGTGTTCAGACTCGAAGTGAACCGCGAAACCCTCTGGCAGCGTAGTACGACTGCGCGCCGTTGTGATAGACGAAGACCTTGCCATAGCGCCTGTCGCAGAACAGGGCTCCACCCAGTGCTCGAACGACGGGCGGGGTTGCGATCCAACTGGAAGTCTTGGTATCGAATTCACCGAGCTTCTGCAGTTCCCGGTACTGCTCTTCGGTCAGCAGGTCGATGCCCATGGCGGCAGCCATTTCCACGGCGCTGTTGTCCGGCCTGTTCTCTTTGCGAGACGCCAGCGCCTCACCGTCGTAACAGGCACTTCTGCGTCCTGCAGGACTTTCCGGCGAGCAGTCGCAGAACACGAGGTGGCCGCTCTCCTTGTCCTGGCCCATGACGTCCGGTTCGCCGCCGGTGACTTCCATTTCTCGCAGCGACCTCAGTGCGTCGGCATGGCCTTCGAGCTTGGCTCGTACGTCAGCCCATGCGATTGCGGCATGTCGGTGCATGTTCCGTTCGAAGCGCACCTTCAGTAGCTGAAGCAGTTTTTCCCGATCTTGCGCTTTCATGGCTTTGGCCCGGAGGTCGCGATCATGATGTCACTTGCGACGCAGAACACTGCGCTTCGCGCGAGCGACTCGCCAATGAGCGCCGTGCTGCGTGATGGTGGCCAGACACAGCGCGTGGCTTCGACCACAACCTGGCGTGCCAGCGCCCGTGCCGCTGTGACCGGCACCGGGATTGGCGCCCGCCAACGCCACGCAAACCGCCTCCCGCACGCGGCTGTGCTCGGTTTCACCGTGCGGTGACGGCGTCTGCCCGACCGCAACCTCCTGGTACTCGATGGTGAGGTAGTGGCGCCCGGCGAGGCCCGAGAGCGGGATTCGTTGTTCGTCGGCAAGGACGAGTTCATTGCCCGCGCAGTCCAGCGCCAGGCCCGGAGAAACGACCACGGTCGATTCCTGATCGACCGTGATGCCCAGGCCCGCAACGATTCCCCAGCCATGCAAGAACCGATTGTGCAGGCGCGACTTGTCGCGAAAGTAGTCCTGCTCGTGCTGCAGGTCGTCTGCAGACAGCAGCTGGCCGGCGAAGAAGCGCGTGCGCTCGAGTTGTGGGAACTGCGACATGCTGGCACCTCCGTTGTGTGACGCCGATCGGTACTGTGCAAAAACTCGACGCATGTGACCACGACGAGGACGACGTCGGACCCCTGGTCAAAGGGCTACCCCACGGAACGCTCGGCCGGCAGCACGCGCACATAGCGCACTTCGGGCGGCATCGTGCCGCGCAGCAGCTTGATCACGCTCTCGCGGCCGATGCGTTCGCTGTTCAGCAGTTGATGCAGGGCATCCACCGACGGCACCGCCTGGCCGTCGATGCCGACGATCAGGTCGCCTTCGCGCAGACCGGCCAGTGCCGCCGGGCTGCCGCGCTCGACGACGTCCACGCGCACGGCGCCGCTGCCGCCCAACGCCAGCGCCGAGACCACGCGCCGCGGCAACAGCGTGGTGCTGCCGCCGACGCCGAGCCAGGCCCGGCGCACGACGCCGTGGCGCAGCAGCTGCGGCACCACCCAGGCGGCGATGTCCACCGCCACGGCGAAGCACAAGGCCTGCGCGCCGCGGATGATCGCGGTGTTGACCCCGATGACCTCGGCGCGCGAATTGAGCAGCGGGCCGCCCGAATTGCCCGGGTTGAGCGCGGCGTCGGTCTGCACCACGTCGGGAATCAGACGCCCCGTGCTGGCGCGCAGGCTGCGGCCATGGGCGCTGACGATGCCGGCGGTGACCGTGTGCTCGAAGCCGAGCGGGTTGCCGATGGCAATGGCAATCTCGCCACGCCGCAGCCCTGCCGAGCGGCCGAGCGTCAACGCCGGCAGCGTGCCCGACGCCGCGGCGTCGATTTGCAGCAGCGCCAGGTCGGTGTCGGGGTCATCACCGACAACGCGCGCCGCGGCCTCACGGCCGTCGGCCAGAAAAACACGGTGCGAGAGGCCCTTGATGCGGTCGCGGCCGGCCCTGGCGACGTGCGAGTTGGTCAGCAGGTAGCCGTCGGGCGTGATCAGGAAGCCCGAACCGGCGCCGCCGCGGTGGCCATCCTGCGCCACCGACACCGCCACCACGGCCGGCGCAGCACGGTCCACGACCTCGCTGACAGCGCGCGAATAGGCATCGAGCAAGAAAGCGTCGTTGGCACCCACAGCGCCGCAGGTGGTGGCTGGCCTGCGCTTTGCAAGGGGCTGCCACCGGCTTGCCACAAGGGCCTCTCGTTAACCCCCAACGTCGGCCTTTCGCCGCCTGCCTACACTGCGCGCCTCGCCTCGTTCCGATAGGAGCTCGACCGATCATGAAACATGTCCTCATCAGCATCATCGCCGCGGCCGCGCTCGGCCTGGCCAGCGCCGCGCCGGCGCAGACCTTCCGCTTTGCCAGCCAGGGCGACCCCCAGACGATGGACCCGCACTCGCAGAACGAGTCGTTCACCAACTCGGTCAACCAGCAGGTCTACGAATACCTGATCCACCGCGACAAGCAGCTCAACTTCATCCCTGGCCTGGCGACCTCGTGGGAGCAGGTCTCGCCGCTGAAGTGGCGCTTCAAGATTCGCCAGGGCGTGAAGTTCCATGACGGCACGCCGTTCACGGCCGACGACGTGGTGTTCTCGATCAACCGCGCCAAGGAGCCGACGTCGCAGATCGCGGTCTATGCCAATGCGGTCGGCACGCCGAAGAAGATCGACGAGAGCACGGTCGAGTTCGAGATGACCAAGGTCAACCCGATCTTTCTCGAACACATCCAGCCGCTGTTCATCATGAGCAAGGCCTGGTGCGAAACGAACAAGGTCACCAAGCCGCAGGACTTCAAGAACAAGGAAGAAACCCACACGGTTCTCCATGCCAACGGCACCGGCCCGTTCATGCTCGTCAAGCGCGAGCCGGGCATCAAGACGACATGGAAGCGCAATCCCAACTACTGGGACAAGATCGAAGGCAATGTGCAGGAAGTGGTGTTCACACCGATCGGCAACGACGCCACGCGCTCGGCCGCGCTGATCTCCGGCGAGCTCGACTTCATCCTCGACCCGCCGCCGCGCGACGTCGCCAAGCTGCGCAACACCGCCGGCGTCAAGGTCATCGACGGCCCGGAAAACCGCGTCGTCTTCATCGGCATGGACCAGTTCCGCGACGAATTGCTCTACAGCAACATCAAGGGCAAGAACCCCTTCAAGGACGTGCGCGTTCGCCAGGCGTTCTATCACGCGGTCGACATCGAGACGATGAAGAACAAGCTGATGAGCGGCCAGAGCTACCCGACCGGGGGCAACACGCCATCTCCCAAGGCCTACTTCAACGACCCGAAGATAGAAGCGCGACTGCCCTTCGATCTGGACAAGGCCAAGAAGCTGATGGCCGAGGCGGGCTATCCCAACGGCTTCGAGGTCCAACTCGATTGCCCGAACAACCGCTACATCCAGGACGAGGAAATCTGCATCGCACTGGCTGGCATGTGGCAGAAGATCGGCGTCACCGTCAAGGTGGTGACGCAGCCGCGCGTGACCTACTTCCCCAAGCTCGAGAAGTTCGACAGCAGCATGTACATGCTCGGCTGGGGCGGTGCGGTGACCGATGCCGAAACCACGCTGACGCCGGTGCTGCGCAACCTGCAGCCCTCGGGCGGCATCGGCTCGTACAACTACGGCCGCAGCAGCAACGCCAAGTTCGATGACCTGGCCGCCAAGTCAAGCGTCGAAGCCGACCCGGCCAAACGGAAGGAGCTGATCCTCGCGGCGTTGACCGAGTGGAAGGAGCAGGTGCACACGATCCCGCTGCACCGCCAGGTCATTCCGTGGGCCGCTCGCAGCAACGTCACGGCGGTGCACCGGCCGGACAACTACCTGATCTGGGAATGGGTGACGATCGGCAAGTGATCGCGCGATCGCTTCACTGAAAGCGCTCGAGCATGCGCTCGAGCGCCATCGTGAACGGCACCTGCATCATCGGCAGCGTCAGCAGCATGCCGACGAGGCCGACGCCGAGCGTGATCGGAAAGCCGATCGCGAAGACGTTGATCTGCGAGGCCACGCGCGAGATGACGCCGAGCACGAGGTTGACGAACAGCAGCATGCCGATCAGCGGCAAGGCGATCCACAGACCCAATCGAAAAGATCTCGGCGCCCCAGGTCTGCGGCTGCATGGCGCGCAGGAAGGCAAACGGTTCGCTGCCGACCGGAAAGGCGTGGAAGCTCTGCACGACCGCGGCGACGACCAGCAGGTGCGCATTGATGACGATGAACAGAAAGCCCACCGTGGTGCCGAAGAAGCGGCTCGTCGCCGTGCCTTGCCCGCCGCTGGTGGGATCGAAGAAGCCGGCGTAGTTCAGGCCCATCTGCAGGCCGATCAGTTCACCGGCGAACTCGACGGCCGCGAAGACGACGCGCACGGCAAAGCCGAGCGTCAGGCCGATCAGCACGTTCTGCGCGATCAGCGACACCGCCAGCGGCGAGTCCAGCGCCACGACCGGCATCTCGGGCAGCGAGGCCTGCGCGGCGACGACGATCAGAAATGCCAGGCCGACGCGCACACGCACCGGCACCGTACGCTGGCCCAGCACCGGCAGCGACGAGAACAACGCCAGCACGCGGATGAAGGGCCAGAAGATCGGCGCCAGCCAGGCCGTGAGCTGGGCTTCGGTGAGGGTGATCACGACGCGGCCTCTCAGCCGACGGCGCTGGGAATCGCCTGCAAGGTGCGCTGCAAATACTCCACCAGCGTCGTCATCATCCACGGCCCGGCGATGGCGAGCACGGCGACGGCGGCGACGATCTTCGGCACGAAAGACAACGTGGCTTCGTTGATCTGCGTGGCCGCCTGGAAGACGCTGACGACCAGGCCGACGGCGAGCACGACCAGCAGCACCGGCGCGGCGATCATCAACAGCATCAACAGGCCTTGCTGGCCGGCGGTAAAAACGTGGGAGGCGTCCATGTTGTCAGGCCCCGCCGGGCCGCCCCAAGGGGCCTGCGGCGCCCTCGGGGGGTAGCGAACGAAGCGAGCTTGGGGGCATGTTCAGGTTGCAAACGAAGCGGCCAGCGAGCCGAGCAGCAGGTTCCAGCCGTCGGCCAGCACGAACAGCATCAGCTTGAAGGGCAGGGCGACGAGGACGGGCGACAGCATCATCATGCCGAGCGACATCAGCACGCTGGCGACGACCATGTCGATGATCAGAAACGGGATGAAGATCATGAAGCCGATCTGGAAGGCGCTCTTCAACTCGCTGGTGACGAAGGCCGGTACCAGCACCTTCAGCGGCACGGTCTCGGCCTTCGTGTCGGCCGGCAGCTTGGCCAGGCGCGCGAACAGCATCACGTCGGCCTGGCGCGTCTGCTTCAACATGAACTCGCGCAACGGCAGCTCGCCGCGCTTGAAGGCCTCTTCGGCGTTGATGCGGTTTTCGGTGAAGGGCTTGTAGGCGTTGTCGTAGACCTTGTCGAAGGTCGGCGACATGACGAAGAAGGTCAGGAACAGCGACAGGCCGATGATCACCTGGTTGGGCGGTGCGGCCTGCGTGCCGAGCGCCTGGCGCAGCAGCGACAGCACGATGACGATGCGCGTGAAGCCGGTCATCAGCAGCAGCAAGGCCGGCAGGAAGGACAGTGCGGTGAAGAACAGCAGCGTCTGGATCGGCACCGAGTAGCTGGTGCCGCCGGCGCCCTGCGCGACGACGAGCGGCAGGCCGGGGCCGCTTTGCGCCTGTTGCGCTAAAGCGATTGAAGTTCCGGCCGATAACACCGACAGCGCGAGGGCTTTCAGCCAGGAGCTAGCGCGCATTGCGGTCGTCCTTGCCTTTGAAGCGGTCCAGCAAGTGGGCAAACGGCGTCGCGGCCTGGGGCGCAGCCGGCAAGACTTCTTCCTGCGGGGCCATCTCGTGCAGCGTCGTGATCTGCTGCCCGGTGACGCCGAGCACCAGCCAGCGCCGTGCCTCGCCCTTTCCGACTTCGACGGTGACGATGCGCTGGCTCGGCGACAGCGGCAGCACCGCCACCGTGCGCATCGACCGCTGTGCAGCGCCAGCGCCGCCGGCGGGCGTGCGTTTGAGCAGCCACAGCGCGACCGGGATCAGCGCCAGGATGGCGAGGAACCAGAGCAGCGAGGTGAAGACAGAGCCGGCGCTCATCGACTCAGCCCTTTGACAAGCGGCGCACGCGCTCGCTCGGCGTGACGATGTCGGTCAGGCGGATGCCGAACTTGTCGTTGACGACGACCACTTCGCCCTGCGCGATCAGGTAGCCGTTGACGAGCACGTCCATCGGCTCGCCGGCCAGCGTCTCGAGCTCGACCACCGAGCCCTGCGCGAGCTGCAGGATGTTCTTGATCGGGATGCGCGTGCGGCCCAGCTCCACGGTCAGTTGCACCGGGATGTCGAGGATCATGCCGATGTCGTTGCCGGCGCCGGGCATGCCGGCCTGGCTTTGCGCCAGGTTGGCAAATGGCGCTGGTGCCACCTGTTCGACTTCCGTCGTCGCGGCGGGCTTGTTGTCGGCGACCGCGGCGGCCCATTCGTCGGCCATCGCGTCTTGCGGTTCGTTGGCGGTCTCAGCTGACATGCTTGTCTCCCAACCAGCCCTGTGCAGTGCTGGAGATCAATCGATCGATCTTGATCGCGTAGCGGTTGTTGGCGGTGCCGTAATGGCAGTCGAACAGGGGCACGCCGTCGACCTTGGCCTGGATGGCCGGGTCGAGGTCGAGTTCGACGAAGTCGCCGGCCTTGAAGGCCAGCAACTGCTCGACGGTGGCCCGCGTCGTCGCCAGTTCGGCCACGAGCTCGATCTCGGCAGCCTGTATTTCGCGGGTCAACAGGTTGACCCAGCGCCGGTCGGGCGCGGCCGTGTCGCCGGGCACCGTGTTGTAGAGCACGTCGCGGATCGGCTCGAGCGTCGCATAGGGAATGCAGAAGTGCAGCGTGCCCGAGGTTTCGCCGATCTCCAGCGTGAAGCTGGTGGTGACCACGACTTCGCTCGGCGTGGCGACGCTGGCGAACTGCGGCTGCATCTCGGCGCGCTGAACTTCGAGCTCGAGCGGGTAGATGCCCTGCCAGGCCTTTTTGTACTCGTCGCAAATGACGCCGACCAGGCGTGAGATCACGCGCTGTTCGGTCGGGCTGAAGTCACGGCCCTCGATGCGGGCGTGAAACTTGCCAGCGCCGCCGAACAATGCGTCGATGACCGCGAAGATCAGTGTCGGATCGCAGACGATCAGGCCCGCGCCGCGCAGCGGCTTGATGCTGACGATGTTGAAGTTGGTCGGCACGACGATCTCGCGCAGGAAGGCGTTGTACTTCTGCACCTTGATGCCGCCGACCGAAACCTCGGGGCTCTTGCGAATCAGGTCGAACAGCCCCGTGCGCAGGTTGCGGGCGAATCGCTCGTTGACGACCTCCAGGGTCGGCATGCGCCCGCGCACGATCCGCTCCTGGCTCGCCAGGTCGTAGGTGCGAATTTCGCCCGGCGGCGCGTCGTCCTGCTCGGGCGATTGGTCCTGGCCCGTAATGCCGTTGAGCAGCGCATCGACTTCGTCTTGCGAGAGGACCTGCTGGTTCATGGGTGTCGAGTTTGTGTCGGGCCACCTTGCGTGCTGCCCTGAAGTGCTGAAGCCATTCTCGGGATTCGCCCACTGCCCAGATCGGTCGATAAGCGTGGGGGATTGCGGTCAGATCGGCGTTGTGCTGGTCATACGGCCCCGGCATGGTCGCGCTCAAGGCCCTGCCAAGCGCGCCGATATCCCACCCAGGCCATGCGATCGAGCATGCGGTCACAGGAAACGCGAAATCAACAGGCATGCCATGAGCAACGCCCTCCAACGCTCCATTTGCGTCGATGCACGGCGCGAGCCGCGCTACAACGTTCACTGGCGAGCCCGTCTTCAGTTGCTCGATGGGCGTCGCATCGATTGCCGGGTCAAGGACATTTCCGCCAACGGCATGGGACTGCAGGCGGCCGAACCCGTGCCCTCCGGCGCCACGCTCGCGGTCTGCGTGCGCGTGCCCGATCCCGGTAATTCGGCACAACTGAGCGACCTCAGCGGCACCGTGCGCGTCGCCTACGTGGCGATGCGCGGCTATGAATTCGGTATCGGCGTGACCTGGGCCGATCGGGACGCCGTCGGCACCGAGCTGCTGTCGCGCTGGATCGGCAAATTGCGCCTGGGGCCCGCGCTGTCGCTGTTCTGACGGCCGCATTGGCGCCCGTGCCGCAGTGGCGTGCGCTTTGGCGAAGCCAGTCATTTGCCCCGGCAGGGGGCTTGCGCAGCGCCAAAGCGCGCTGACGCTACTGAATGATGAAGTTGGAGAAGTGCACGGCGCGGATGGGTGGCGTGTCGTCGCCATGAGCGCTGGCCTTGGCGGCCGCGCCCGGGATCGCGGCAGCCGTCGCATCGAGCGTGTAGCCCAGCGGCTTGAGCGCAGCGGCGCGCACTTCGGCGGCCAACTGGATCTTGCCCTCGCGCTCCATCAGGTTGCCGGCGGTCTTGCCGGCGAGCACGAGCAGGATGTTGTTGCGGATGGCCGGCATGTAGGCCTTCAACAGATCGCCGGCGTGGGCGTCGGCCAGCTCCAGCGTCATGCCGACCTGCGCGTAGCGCTCGGCCTCGCGATCGGCCAGGTTGACCGTGAAGGGGTCGAGCGGCACGAAGGTGGGTGCGCTCTTGAGGTCGGCCTTGACTTGCTTCTCGTCGTGGTGACCGCCCTCGGCCTGGCCGTCTTCTTCGGCCGCCGCCGCAGCTGCAGCGGCCGCGCGTTTTTGCATGACGACAAAGGCCGCACCGCCGCCGCCGGCCAGCACGACGGCCAAGGCAGCGCCGATGATGATCAGCTTTTTCTTGCCGCCCTTGGCTGGGGTTGCGGGGACGGCATCGGTGGCGGCATTGCTGGCAGCGGCAGCGGACATTCAAAGGCTCCTGTTGCGGCCGCGCGGGTCACGCACGGCGGGTTCTTGACTGGGCATTGTTGGTGGCGCAGGCGAAACGGAAGTGCTGAAAAGGCGGGCCTTTGTCGCGTAGCTCGGGCCACCGGATCAGGCCACCGGATCAGGCCACCAGATCGACCAGGCCGCGGGCGGCACCGCCGCTTGCGGCCGCCGGGCCGATCGCAGCCGCGCCTTCGCGCGCCGCGCTGCCGACCGCGCTGCGCTGCGGTGTACCGCGCGCGTTCCACCCGGGCTGGCGCTGCGCCGAGCCGTCGTGCACGCCACCGCCCGACAGCTTCAAGCCACTGTCGTCGAGCGCGGCAGCCAGCACCGGCAGCGCGGCTTCGATCGCGCCGCGCGTGGCGGCCAGATCAGCGCTGAAGTCGATGCGGGCCTCGCGCCCGTCGAGCAAGATCTTCACCGCCACCGGCCCCATCTCGGCCGGATTCAGCAGGAGTTGCGCCTGCTGCACGCCTTGTTGGGCCCACCAGCGCACTTGCGTGGCCAGCGTCGGCGCAAACTGCGGGGTCTCGATCGGCGCGGCCACGGTGGCGGTGGGCGGCAACATTTCGCCGGCCTTGAACGCGGCGCCAGCTGGCGTTGAAGACGCCACGGGCAGGGCACCGGCAGCCGGCATCGGTGCCTGCGCGGCCGATGTGCCGACTTTCGGCTCCTTGTGCTCGCCGGCAGCGGCTTGCTGCAACTCGGCACTCGACGGCAGGGTCGTGGTGGGCACGCTGTTGCGGCTCGGTGGCGCCTCGAGCGCTGTGGCGGTGCGGGCGGCGTCGCCGTCGTTTGCGGTCGACGACGACAGGCTGACCTTGGTGCTGGACGACAGGGTGGCCGATGTGGCGACCGATGTGGCGAGCAGGGCAT
Source organism: uncultured beta proteobacterium (assembly GCA_963706685.1). Taxonomy (GTDB): domain Bacteria; phylum Pseudomonadota; class Gammaproteobacteria; order Burkholderiales; family Burkholderiaceae_C; genus CADEEN01. The sequence goes on along the minus strand of CAVPMY010000003.1, from coordinate 26,845 downwards.
CGGCACTGTCGATGCCCTCAGCGCCGGTTGAGATGGCGGCGGCGGGTGCCGGCACGCCTGCAGGCACGACGGCGGCGACCGCGGCCGCCGGTGGCGACCAGCCTGGCAACAGCGCCGCCAGATCGGGCGCGGCCGCGTCTTCGCCTGCTGCCTCGGCGGCGTCGGCTGCGGATTCGATTGCGGCCTCGGCGTTGGCCGCTTCCTTGGGCGGAGCCTCCTTCGGCGCCTTCGCCGGCGCGTCCGCATCATCGCGGCGAGCGTTCGACGCCTTCGCCGGATTGCGCCCATCGGCCACTGGTTTGGCTGCCGGGCGCGACGCGGCTTCGCGGTCCTGTGCCGCGTCGCCGTCGCGTGCCCGGTCGAGACAGCGCGCGAACTCGGCGCCGCGGCCTTCATCTGCGGGCGCCAGGGCCGACGCGGCTGGGGCACTGGGCTGCGCTGGCAAGGCAGCGGCGATCGGATTCATAGCTGGGTTCCTGCAAACGGGTTGCGTGTGGTCTTGCTGATGCGCTGCGCCAGTTCGTCGGCGGCGCGCTGCTCGCGCTGCTGCAGGCCGTGGCGCAGCTCATGCTGGCGGCGTTCGATCAATTTGCGCACCGAGGCCACGCGCAGCTCGTGCGCGGTCAGCACATCGTTGGCACGTGTCATGGCCTGTTCGAGAACGCCCAGGGTATGGGCCTGTTGCGTCAGCGCCAGCTCGAGCCGCGCCGCGAACTGGTGGTACGAGCGCACCACCTCCAGTGCCGCGCCGCGCTGGAACTGGCCGCTCCAGCGTGCGGTGTAGTCGTCGCGGTAGGTTTCGAGATCGCGGGCCTGCGTGCGGGCCTCGTCGCGCCGCGCACGCGCCTGGTTGAAGGCGGCCAGGGCGACGTTGCGCTGCTTTTCGGCCTGCTGCAAAAGGGTGGCCAGGGTTTCCATCACAAGACCGCGTCGGCGAGTTGGTCGCGGCTGGCATCGAGCGGCGCGCAGTCATGCATGTCCTGCTGCAGCAGCGCGGTCAGCTTGGGCTGGGCGCGGATGGCGGCATCGAGCTCGGCGTCGTGGCCCGGGATGTAGGCGCCGAGCTGGATCAGGTCGCGCGCCTTGGTCAGCCGGGACAGCATGGCGCGGGCGTGGCGGGCCTGCTGCAGATGCTCGCGGTCGGCGACGCTGGTCATGACGCGCGAGATGGATTTTTCGACGTCGATTGCCGGAAAGTGGCCGGCCTCGGCGAGCGCACGCGACAGCACGATGTGGCCGTCGAGGATGCCGCGCGCAGCGTCGGCGATCGGGTCCTGCTGGTCGTCGCCCTCGGACAGCACGGTGTAGAAGGCGGTGATCGAGCCGCAGCCGTCGCGGCCGTTGCCGCTGCGCTCGACGAGTTGCGGCAGCTTGGCAAAACACGACGGCGGGTAGCCCTTGGTGGCCGGCGGCTCGCCGATGGCCAGCGCGATCTCGCGCTGCGCCATCGCGTAGCGGGTCAGCGAGTCCATCAGCAGCAGCACATGCTGGCCGCGGTCGCGGTAGTGCTCGGCGATCGCGGTGGCGTAGTGCGCGCCCTGCATGCGCACCAGCGGCGGCGCATCGGCGGGTGCGGCAACGACGACGCTGCGCGCCAGGCCCTCGGCTTCGAGGATGTCTTCGATGAATTCCTTGACTTCACGGCCACGCTCGCCGATCAGGCCGACGACGATGACGTCGGCCGCGGTGTAGCGCGCCATCATGCCCAGCAGCACCGATTTGCCGACGCCGGTGCCGGCGAACAAGCCGATGCGCTGGCCGCGGCCGACGGTGAGCATGGCGTTGATGGCACGCACGCCGGTGTCCAGCGGCTGGCGGATGGGGTCGCGGTCCATGGCGTTGATCGGCCGGCGCAGCATCGGCTTGGACCTTGTGTTGCCGATCGGCCCGCGGCGGTCGATCGGATGGCCATGCGGATCGACGACGCGGCCGAGCAGGCCGTCGCCGACCGGCAGGTGCAGGCCGCGGTCTTCGCGCCGCCGCCAAAGGGTGTTTTCCGCGCCGAGCCGGGGCGGCGCCAGCGGCGCCGGGCGCGGCGTGACGCGAGCGCCCGATTGCAGGCCATGGACTTCACCGGTGGGCATCAGGTAGGCGCGATCACCCGAGAAGCCGACGACCTCGGCCAGCACCGGCGGCTGGCCGTCGCAGGCCACTTCGCAGACCGCGCCCACGGGCGCACGCACGCCGGCGGCTTCGAGCACGAGGCCGGTGACGCGCGCCAGCGAGCCTTCGACTTCGAGGCTTTGCGGGGCTTCGGCAAAACTTTGCAGATCGCGCAGGTAGCGCCGCCACTTGTCGATGCGGGTGGAGGTGGGCTGCGTCATGGGTTGCTGTTGTCGTCGTGGTCATCGTCGTGCAGGGGCAGCGTCTGACCCAGTGTGGCCGCGGCTTGCGACCAGCGCGCTTCGATGCCGGCGTCGATGCGGCCGAGATCGGATTCGACGCGGCAGCCGCCGCGCGAGACGGTGGCGTCGGCCGACAAGCGTGCGCCGCGGGCGTCGATGGCGTCGGCGGCGCCCGCCTGCACCAGCGCCAGATCCTCCGGGTTGACATGCACGCGGATGTGCTTGGCCGACAGCAGCACGGCTTCGATGGCTTGCGTGGCCACGGTGGCCACGAGTTCGGGGCGTGTGGCCAGTTCGCTGCGCACGACCTGGCGGGCCAGCGCCGTGGCACTGGCGGCCAAGCCGTCGGCCATGGCCGATTCGAGTTGTGCGAACTCGGCGTCGAAGGCCGCCACCAGCGTGCCGAGCTGCGCGCTCATCTGGGTGGCGAAGGCCTGCTTGAAACTTTCGAGCGCGACCAGGCCGTCGCGGTAGCCGTCCTGGTAGCCCGCCTGGCGTGCACCATGCGATGCCGCCTGCTCGCCGGCCGTGGGCTGGGCGACATTGCCTGGCGCGCGCTGGCCATCGGCTGTGCCAGAGGTGTCGTCGAAGGCATCGGGCTGCCAAGTGGCAAAGTCTTCGAGTTCCTCGCGTGGGATGAAGCGCGAGTGCGGTCGTGTTGGCGGCGTTGCGGTCAGAGGAGTTCATCGCCGCCTCCGCCGCCGAGAACGATCTGGCCTTCGTCGGCCAACCGGCGCACGATCTTCAGCACTTCCTTCTGTTCGGCCTCGACCTCGGCCAGCCGCACCGGCCCGCGCGACTCGAGGTCTTCGCGCAGGGTCTCGGCAGCGCGCGAGCTCATGTTCTTGAAGATCTTGTCGCGCAGCTCAGGCGTGGCGCCCTTGAGGGCGACCACCAGCGATTCGCTCTGCACTTCCTTCAACAGCGCCTGGAAGCCCTTGTCGTCGAGGCGGTTCAGGTCGTCGAAGGTGAACATGTTGTCCATGATCTTCTGCGCCAGATCGGCATCGGCCTCGCGGATGAAATCGAGCACCGAGGTCTCGATGGGGCTGCCGAGCAGGTTGATGATCTCGGCCGCGGTCTTCACGCCGCCGAGCGAGGCGCGGCGTGTTTCGCCGCCGGCGCGCAGCACCTTGCTCATGACGTCGTTGAGATCGCGCAGCGCGTTGGGCTGGATGCCGTCGAGGCAGGCGATGCGGATCATGACCTCGTTGCGCATGCGCTCGGGCAGTCCCTTGAGCACCGGGCCGGCCTGGTCGTGGTCGAGATGCACCAGGATCGCCGCGACGATCTGCGGGTGTTCGTTTTGCAGCAGCTCGGACACCGCAGCGGCGTCCATCCACTTCAATGTTTCGATGCCGGCGACATCGCTTTCCTGCAGGATGCGGTCGGTCAGCAGCTTGGCCTTGTCGTCGCCCAAGGCCTTCTTGAGCACGCGCTTGACATACTGGTCGGTGTCGGCAACGAGATTGCTCTGCTCGGACGCCGCGCTGGAGAACTGCTCGAGAACGGTCTCGACCTTTTCGCGCGACACCGACTTCATCTTGGCGATCGTCTCGCCCAGGCGCTGCACTTCCTTCGGCTCGAGGTGCTTGAGGACCTCGGCGGCTTCTTCCTCGCCGAGCGACATCAGCAGGATGGCGGCGTTCTCGAGGCCGGCTTCGTTCATTTGGGAAGCGCTCATGCGTCTTCCGCCTTCACCCAGTCGCGCACGATGTTCGCCACCGCTGCCGGGTTCTCCTTGGCCACGCTGCGGGCGGTGGCCAGGTGCTCATTGGTCCGCGGCGCCTCGAGCATCGGTGGACTGCCGGCCGGCATGGGCACGGCGTCGTCAGCGACGACGTTGAGCTTGCCGCCCTGCGCCGGCTTCGCCGGCGTCGGCGCGGCGGCCTTCAACGCCGGCTTGACGAAGCCGAAGAGGATGATCAGCGCCACCAGCACCAGCGCCGACGGTGTGGCGCCGCTGCGCACGAGGTCGATCACCCAGTCCTGCTTCCAGATCGGCAGCTCCTGCATCTTCGGTATCGCGTCGGCCTTGAACGGTGCGTTGATCAGCTTCACCGAGTCGCCGCGCTCCTTGGAAAAGCCGATCGCCTCCTGCACCAGCGAAGTCAGTTTCTCGATCTCTTCGGCAGACAGCGGCGCGCTGTTGGTCTTGCCGTTGGCCGCTGTCGTCACACGGTGGTTGACGACCACGGCCGCGTTGAGCCGCTTGACGTTGCCGGTGGCATTGCGCGTCACGCGCACCGTCTTGTCGACTTCGTAGTTGGTCACCGCGTCGCGGCGCGAGCTGCCGCCGGCCGTGCCGCCCTGCGCGGTTTGCAGCGGCTGCGCCGCGCCGTTGATGGGCGCGGTGGCCGGCACCGGTGGCTGGTTGGAGGCCGCACCGGGCACACCGGAGGGCGTGTTCTGCGCGCCGCTGCCCGAGTCGCTGACCTGCTGGCTGCGCACGGCGGCCGGCGCATTGCCCTGGTTGGGCTTGAACTCCTCGGCCGTCGACTCGGTCTGCGAGAAGTCGACCTCGGCGGCGATGGTGGCGCGCAGGTTGTCGCGGCCGACGATCGGCTCCAAGATGTCGATGACGCGCTTGTGGTAGCTCTGCTCGATCTGCTGCACGTACTGCAGCTGCTGTGCGTCGAGCCCCTGGCCCGTGGCCGCATCGCTCGAGCCCGAGAGCAGCGCGCCGCTCTGGTCGATCACGCTGACGGCCTTGGTCGTCAGCTCGGGCACCGACGACGCCACCAGGTGCACGATGCCGGCGATCTGCGAGCGGTCGAGCGCGCGACCCGGGTGCAGCGTCACCAGCACCGAGGCCGAAGGCTTTTGCTGCTCGCGAAAGAAGCCGTTCTGCTGCGGCAGCGCCAGGTGCACACGTGCAGCTTCGACCGCACCGAGGGCGAGGATCGAGCGCGTCAGCTCGCCTTCGAGGCCGCGCTGAAAGGTCAGCCGCTCCTGGAACTGCGTCTGCCCGAACTTGGCGTTGTCCATCAGCTCGAAGCCGACCACGCTGCCCTTGGGCAGGCCGGCCGAGGCCAGCTTCAGCCGCGCGTCATGCACTTGCCCTGACGGCACCAGGATGGCGTTGCCGCCGTCGGCATGACGGTAGGGGATGTTCATCTGCGAGAGCTGCGCGATGATCGCGCCGCCGTCCTTCTCGCTGAGGTTGGCGTACAGCACCTTGTAGTCGCCGCGCGCGCTCCACATCGACAGCGCGGCCAGCACGGCGAGCAGCCCGGCGACGCCGAAGCCGAGCTTCATCTTCGCCGCCGCGGGCAGGGCGCCCAGACGCGACAACGGCGACTGTGCGCCAGCATCGCCAGGCGGCGGTGCTGTGGGGGATCCAACTTGTGCGAGGGCCGTGGTGTTCATTCGCTTGCTTGCGTGAAGTGGCTACCGAGCGCACGCCGTGCTGCCAGGCTTGGCGCAGTGGCTCGGAATGGGAGGCATTGTTCGGCGCGAGCGGCCCTATCTATAGCGCGAACAGTCGGCCAAACGACGCTCACTTCCACCGCTTGCAACGGAACGTGAAAACCTACAGTGCTCGTCATGGCCCGGCAGTGCGGGCGTGACGGGATTCACGACATGGATTCGATCGGCGGACTCAAACCCTTCAACTTCGCGCAGGCCGTCGCCCGCGCCGGCCTGGGTGTGGATGGCCAACCGCTGTCGGGCAAGAAGGTCGGTGCCGCCGAGGGCGGTTTCGCGTCGGCGATGACGCAGGCGCTGAAATCGGTCAGTGCGCAGCAGCTGGAGTCGCAAGGTCTGCAACGCGAGCTGCAGATGGACAACCCCACGGTCAGCCTCGAGCAGACCATGGTGTCGATGCAAAAGGCGCAGATCGGTTTTCAGGCCACGCTGGCCGTGCGCAACCAGTTCGTGCGTGCGTACACCGACATCATGAACATGCAGGTCTAGATGGGCCCACCCCCGTAGCGGCTTCGCCGCACCCCCTCAAGGGGGCAACGCCAGCGGCCTGGCAGAGCCAGTTCCGCGGCGTTTGCTGGGAAGGCCCTATCAGGCCAATGCATGTCGTCGGTGCAACAGATGCCGGTGGATTGTCAGTTCCCCCTGGGCTGCAACTAGACGGTCTCTCGATGCCCAATATGCATCTGATCGACCGCATCCGCTACTCGCTCTACCTTGCTGCGGTCAGCGCGTCGCTCATCGGCCCGTTCGTGAGTATTGCAAGCGCAGATGCCATTGGCATGCTTCCGATCAGCGCCTTCCGATCACCCGAGGTAAGCATGACGCAGGGGACTGACACGTCGCCACCCTGAGCAAGCGCCCCGGTTCAATTGTCGAGCCGGACTCATCGAGTCGCGCCGCCCGGATCCCGGGTCGTGCGCAACTCCCTCACCCCAGCAGCAAGAACTTCTCCCGCCGCTGCGTCAGGTCGATGTAGCGCTGCAGCGAGCGCTGAGCGGTGCCGTCCAGGCGCGCGAACGAGCAACCCAGCCGCGAGCCGTTGCTGCTCGAGCCGAATCCGCCGCTGACGTGCTGCACCACGAGCGGGGCGACGAACAGCGTGTCGGCATCGAGTTCGAGGCGCACGGCGTCGATCTGCGTGCCGGCGTCGATCGGCGCTGCGGCGGCCGGCAGCATCAAGGCGCAGCCGCCGACGCTGACGTCGAGCACGCGCAGCGTCATCATTTCGCCCCTCGACGCCGGATGGCGCAAGTGCGCGACCGCGCTGTCGCGGGTGCGCACGCGGAAGAACTCGCGGCGCTGGAAGCGGTAGAGCTCGTCGGGCATCACCGCCTGCAAGGCGCTGGCGTTGTGGCCATGGGCGAGCATCAGGCCGTGCAGATCGAACTGCAGCTTGATGGCGTCGAGGTAGGCCACGGCGGTGGCCTCGCCGCCTTCGACCAGGGCGCGGATCTGCGGATGCGCGGCATCGGCGTCGAGGCTGATGCGCCGCGCCTGTGCGTCCACCGCCCACAGCGTCGAGGTGTAGGCAGCGCCGCCGGGCGCCGAGAGTTGCACCAGCACGGCGCTGTCGATCAGGCGCCGCAGCAGCGCCATCACTTCGACCGGATGATTCACCCGAAACTCGTCGATCGCTTTGCCGGTGAGGGCGGACAGCGGCGCCGGCTGCGTGGCTTCGAAGGGTCTGGCTTGGGGCTTCATGTCGTCAGTGCAGCGTGCGCGATTTTCCCGTCATCATCTGGTCGAGGTCTTCGAGCCAGGGTTCGGCCAACGTGCGGATCTCGGCGTCGTTGACGAGGATGCGTTGCATGATGCGGCTCTTCTGCTTGCGTTCGTCGCCGGGCAGGCTGGCTGCGGTGGCGGCATGCTTCAACTGCGCGATCAACAGCACGCAGGCGCCTTCGAGCTTGACGACCTGGTCCCAGTTGGCAGCGCGCGCGGCGGCCAGCATGTCGTTGCTGGCACGCTCCAGCGCTTCGTAGTAGCCGAGCAGGCGTGTGTCGATCGAGGCTTGTGTGGTGGCGTTCATGGCTTGCGCGTCCTTGTGATCAGCGGCCATCGACTTGCGCGGCGATCGACTGCCAGGCCTCGTGCAACGGTTTCATCAGCTCGCGGCACTCGTCGAGGAGCGCGGCATCGTTCCTGAGGTTGGCCTGTGTCAGGCGCAGCGTCACGTAGGCATAGAGCTCTGACAGGTCGGCCGCCAGCGCGCCGCCGGCCGACAGGTTCAGGCTGGCCTTGAGGCCTTCTTCGACGATGCGCACGGCGCGGCCGATTTCGCTGCCTTTGAGTTCGGTCTGGCCGGCGGCCAGGGCAGCGCCGGCGCGTGCGATCGATTCGAAGTAGCCGTCGAACAGCATGGTCACCAGCTTGTGCGGAGACGCGGCCTCGACGCCGGTTTCGACACCGACACGGCTGTACATCTGGGCGTGCGGCGAGAAGCCGTTGATCGAGGCAGTAGTGCGGTGCGGTGCGTACATGGCGGCTACCTGTGAACGGAAGTGACTGGGCTTGCCAGGGTTATCGTCCGTGGAGCGTCGCGCTTGAGCTTGCTGATCGCTCGGATTGGCCGCGAATTTTCGCCAACGTCAACGCGTTAACGCACCAACGCTCAGCTGTTGTTGCGGGCGTTGTAGAAGTTGTTCAGCGCCGTCAACTGCTGGCTGACCGCGCTCGACAGACCGTTCAACAAACCCATGTTGCGATCGAGCGCGGTGTACTGCGCGCGCAAACGGCGTTCGGTGGAGGCCAGGCGCGCCTCCATCTGGTCCTGTCGATCACCGATGCGTTCGATGCGTGTGCGCAGGCTTTCGGCGCGCGTGTCGAAGGCGCCTTCGGCGCCGAGCAGGACATCGCCCAGTTCCTTGAAGCGGCGCATGAAGCCACTGTCGGCATTGCCGACGCCGTCGGCGGCAAACAACTTCTTCAACTCGCCCAGATTCGCCAGCCCGTTGTCGAGTGCGCCGGCCCGGATTTCGAGCGTGCCGTCACGCTGCAGCGACAGTCCGACATCCGACAGGCGGCCGAAGACCGACGAGGCCGACGAGGCGTCGTTGAACACTGCACGCAACTGCCGCTGCATGCCGAGCACCAGGCTGTCGCCCTGCATCGGGCCGCCGCGCTGGCTGGCTTCGTCGTACTGGGTCTGGGTGCGGATGTAGCTGGCCAGCTCGTTGTAGGACTTGACGAACTCCTCGACCGCGGTCTTCACGGCCGCGCCGTCGGCGCTCACGGACACGTCGACAGGCGTCGTCGTCGTCTTGACGAGCTTGAGCGTCACGCCGTCCGAGACATCGGTCAGGGTGTTGCTCGCCGACTCGACATTGATACCGTTGATCGTCGCCAGCGCATTGGCGGCGCGCAGGTTGAGCGTCATCGGCGAGGCCGAGCGGGCGTCAAAGGCCAGCGCCGACAGGCCGTTGGCGGCCACGCCGTCGTCGTTGGTTTCACTGGCGCTGATGCGAAAACCGTTCTCGGCGCCACTGTCCGTGGAGCGGATGGCCAGGCGCGCGCCGTTGGTATCGTTGATGATGGTGGCAGTGACGCCGGCGCCGGCGGCGTTGATCTTGTCGCGGACCGCGGCCAGTGTGTTGTCTTCGGCGCCGAGCGTCACCGTGATGGCCGACGCGCCGGGCTTCACGTCGAAGCCGGTGATCGCCGGCGAGCCGGTGTAGGTGCCGAGTTCGATGGTCAGCGTGCCGGGCCCGAATACCGCCGGGTCGGCGTCGTTGAAGCGGCGGCTGGAGATGGTTTGCGTCGCGGCCAGTTGCTGAACCTGCACCGCGTAGGCGCCGACGGCGGCGCCGCTGGACGTGGTCACGGTGACGGCGCTGTCTGCGCTGGTGCCGGTGGTCCGCGCCCACAAGGTCGGCGAGCTGAGCGCGCTGGCCTTGTCGCGCATTGCCGAGGCCATGCCTTGCAGTTTGCCGAACTCCGACAGCTTGGTCGTCAGCTGCGTTTGCTGTTTCTCGAGCGCCACCAGCGGCTGGCGCTCGATGGCCAGCAACTGCGTGATGATGCTGTTGATGTCGAGCCCGCTGCCGATACCGGCGGAGGAGATGGTGGCCATGAGGTGCTTTTCCGATGACGGTCGTCGTCCGGTTTTCGGCAGCGTCGCGCGGCGACTTGAGCAGCGGCGCTGGCGGTAACCGTGCAGTGCGTGACGCGCTGCACGAATCGGAATTCAGCGTTGCAGCAGCGACAGCACCTGCTGCGGCAACTGGTTGGCCTGCGCCACCATCGCGTTGCCGGCCTGCTGCAGGATCTGGGCGCGCGACAGGTTGGCGGTTTCAGCGGCGAAGTCGGCATCCATGATGCGCGCCGCGTGCGGCCGACTGGTTCTCGGCGGCGACCTGCAGCGTCGAGATCACGGCCTCGAAGCGGTTCTGCACCGCGCCGTAGAGGGCGCGCTCGCTGTTGACGGTGTCGAGCGCGGCGTCGATGTTGGTCAGCGCCAGTTGCGACGCGGCCACGGTGGTCAGGCCGCCGCCGGTGACGGCGCCGATGCTGGCATTGCCCGACATGTCGGTGGTGGTGATGGTCACCGTCTCGCCGCTGTTGGCGCCGACCTGGAAGTCCTGCGCGCCGGCGCCGGCGGCCAGGATGGCGATGCCGTTGAAACTGCGTCGAGCCGATCGTGCGCGTGATCTCGGCCGACAGCTGCTGGTACTCGGCGTCGAGGTTGGTGCGGTCGCCGGCGCCGTTGGTGGCGTTGGCTGACTGCACCGCCAGCTCGCGCATGCGCTGCATCATGTCGCGAGAGCTTGCCCAGCGCGCCTTCGGCCGTCTGCGCCAGCGAGATGCCGTCGTTGGCATTGCGCACGGCCACGTTCATGCCGCGCACCTGGGTGTTCATGCGCTCGGCAATCGCCAGGCCGGCGGCGTCGTCCTTGGCGCTGTTGACGCGCAAGCCCGACGACAGGCGCTGCATCGATGTCGCCAGCGACGACTGCGACATGGTCAGGTTGCGCTGCGCGTTGAGCGAAACGAGGTTGGTGTTGATCGTCTGGGGCATGTTCAGCGCTCCTCGAGAATGGATGACTCATTCTGCGAACAACTGAAGCGCGCCGATCGGCCGAACAACGAGGCAAAAGCCCCGCAAAGAAAAGCCCGCCACGACGTTGCCGTCGTGGCGGGCGCAGGGACTTTGCCAAGCGACCGCCGCGGAACTGGCTCTGCCAGGCCGCTGGCGGTGCCCCCTTGAGGGGGAGCGGCGACAGCCGCTCCGGGGGTGCGGTCAATCAGCGCAGCAGCGCCAGCACCTGCTGCGGCAACTGGTTGGCCTGCGCCACCATCGCCGTGCCGGCCTGTTGCAGGATCTGGGCGCGCGACAGGTTGGCCGTCTCCGCCGCGAAGTCGGCGTCGATGATGCGGCTCGTGGCAGCAGCCTGGTTCTCGGCCGCGACTTGCAGCGTGCCGATGACGGCGTCGAAACGGTTCTGCGTTGCGCCGTAGAGTGCACGCTCGCCGTTGACCGTGTCCAGTGCGGTGTCGATGGCCGTCATGCGCCGCGGTCGACGTGGCCGCATCGGTCAGCGCGGCGCCGGTGGCGCCGGTGACGCTGGCGTTGGTGGACATGTTGGTCGTCGTCACGGTGATGGTTTCGCCGCTGTTGGCGCCGACCTGGAACACCTTCGCGCCGGAGTCGCCAGCCAGGATGGCCTGGCCGTTGAACTTGGTGGCGCCCAGCGTGCGGCCGATTTCCGCACCCAGTTGCTGGTACTCGGCGTTCAGGTTGGCGCGGTCGCCGGTGCCGTTGGTGGCGTTGGCCGACTGCACCGCCAGTTCACGCATGCGCTGCAGCATGTCGCCGACCTTGCCGAGCGCGCCTTCAGCGGTCTGCGACATCGAGATGGCGTCGTTGGCGTTGCGCACGGCGACGTTCATGCCGCGCACTTGGGCGCCCATGCGCTCGGCGATCGCCAGGCCGGCGGCATCGTCCTTGGCGCTGTTGACGCGCAGGCCGGAAGACAGGCGCTGCATCGACATGGCCAGCGACGACTGCGAGCTGGAAAGGTTGCGCTGAGCGTTCAGCGAAACGAGGTTGGTGTTGATGGTCATGGGCATGGTGATACTCCGGTTAACGGTGGTTTGAGTTCCTCGAGCCGGCCGGAGGGCCGGTCGGGGTCCGTCCCCGTTTGCGAAGTGGTGGGGGCCGTGCCCCTTTTTCGGTCAGGCTGGGCGCGAACTTGAGACGCGCGTTGTGCGCACTATTGCGCGGCCACCGCGGTCAGCATGTCCGGCGCGTCGAAATTCGGCACGGAACGCGCTGCGGCGGCGTTGCGGGCCAGCGTGTGCGCCAGGTCATCGAGGTTCACCGGCTTGGACAGAAAGCCATCCATGCCGGCTTCGAAACAGCTGGCGCGGGTCTCGGCAAAGGCGTCGGCGGTCAGCGCGATGATCGGCACGCCGGCCTTGGCGCCGGGCAGCGCGCGGATGGCGCGCGTGGCCGCCAGGCCGTCGAGTTCGGGCATGTGCAGGTCCATCAGCACCAGGTCGTAGTCTTGCTCCTGCACAGTCTGCAGCGCCATCCGTCCGTCATTCGCGAAGTGCGGTACATGGCCCAGGTGCAGGATCATCGCGGCCAGAACCTCGCGGTTGACCTCGTTGTCTTCGGCCACCAGCAGGCGCAGGCTGCGCAGCGCCGCGGGCGGTGGCACGGCCGGCGACGCGGGCGCCGCGGCTGCACAACGCAGTGGCAGCCGCAGCTCGAAGCGGCTGCCCTGGCCGGGCGTGCTGTGCACGTCGATGTCGCCGTCCATGAGGCGCGCCAGGTTGCGTGAAATCTCCAGGCCCAGGCCGGTGCCGCCGTGGCGCCGTGAGGTCGAGTCGTCGCCTTGGCTGAAGCGCTGGAACAGGCGCGACTGCGTGGCCACGCCCATGCCGACGCCGCTGTCGGTGACGGCCATGCACAACCGACCGCCCTCGGCGCGGATGTTCAGACTGACGCTGCCGCGCTCGGTGAACTTGATGGCGTTGGACAGCAGGTTGAACAGCACCTGGCGCACCCGCGTGCCATCGAGCAGCAGGTGCGCGGGCAGCGCCGGATCGACCTGTGTGGTCAGGCGCAGGCCCTTGTCAGCCGCCGGCGGCGTCATCAGCGCCTGGACTTCACTGGCCAGCGCCTGGGGCGCCACCGGTGCTTCGTGCAGGCGCAGCGTGCCGGCCTCCAGGCGCGCCGCGTCGAGCACGTCGTTGAGGATGCCCAGCAGGTGGCCGCCCGACTCGCGGGCGACGCGCAACTGCCGGTGCTGCGCCGCGGTGAGATCCTCGGCGTCGAGCAGTTGCAGCATGCCCAGCAGGCCCTGGAACGGCGTGCGCAGCTCGTGGCTCATGTTGGCCAGGAAGGCGCTCTTGGCCTGGCTGGCGCCCTCGGCCTTGCGCTGCGCGTCGCGAAGGTCGGTGGCCAGGGTTTCCAGCTCGCGCCGGCGTTGCAGCTCGCGCCGCCACAGCGCCAGCGCCAGCAGCGCAAAGCCCACCGACGTGGCCGACAGCAGCACCGTCAGCATCAAGCCCGTATGACCCTGCTCGCGCACTGTGTCGTAGTGTTGGCCGATCAGCGCCGACGCACTTTGCGCAGTTTCAACCACCAGCGAGTGGATCGGCGCGTTGAGCGACTGCAGCCGCGCCGCCAACGAACGGGCGGCGGCCTGGTCGAAGGCTGCCGTGGCATTGGGACCGAGGCTGCGATCGGCCTCGGCGACGAAGGCCCTGACCTGCGTCATCACGCGCGCCAGTTCTGCGGCGTCGGTGACGATGTTCCGGACACGTTCGGTCGACAGCAGATCGACGCGGCTGACGAAGATGTCGTAGCGCAGCTGCACCGGGTCGCGCAACAGCGGGCTGTCATGTGCTGCACTCTGCATTGCACCGACCAGGCGCAAATACTCGATCTCGAACTGCGACAGGTTGGTTTGCAGGTTGTCGTTCTGGTACTGCACCGTGCTGTCGAGCAGCCGGTTCTGTCGCCATTGGGTCCAGGCCACCACCACCAGCGCCAGCAGCAGTGCCAGCGCCGCGGCCCAGACATAGCGCCGCTGGGCGACAGGAACGGCAACGGCACTCACAGGATATCGATCGCCTTCAATTGCCAGATGCAACGGTTGTAGTAGGTGGTGGTGCGCAACTCGGGCAGCTCGTCGAAGGGGTAGATCACGAACAGCGGGCCTTTTTCGCGCACCGACATCGGCTTGCCGTTGAACTCGTGGGCCAGCACCACATCGTAACGGCGGACATCGTCGATCGGAATCTGCACCCGGTAATCGTTGAGCGCTGTGCAACGCAGCGTTTCGATCCCGCTGGCAGGTGCACCCGCTGCGGCCAGCACGTCGCGCAGCAACGGGCCGGCGAATTCGTTCGTGCCGTTGTACCAGGGCGTGGCCGCGCGCAGCTTGCGCTGCGGCAACTGCTGCAGCGCGGCCAGGTCGAAGGCCTGTTTTCCACCTTTGGCCGGCGGGCCCAGCGCGGCGCCGCTGACAACGAGCACGGCGTCGGACGGGGTGGTTGCTGCATGCACGGGCAATGCCGGACAGCCGAGCAACAGCGGCAGGCCTATGAACAAGCGGCGGGAGGGAGCGGGAGGGCCCATGGTCGATTCGAATTTGTGATTTTGTGCCATTGGACCGGCCCTCGCCCTGCAGATCAACCCATCCACTCCGTAACAGTGTGAACTGTCGGCCACCGGCCACGGCGTGCGATGTTTGACATCCCGGGCTGTGCGCTGCGCCGACAGACCACGGCATCCAGAGGTGGCGCTGATAAGCTGAAAAGATGGTTTCCGCAGCCCTCTCGCCTGCATCGCCTGCCGCGGGCATCGGCCCGCCCGGCGACGTGCCCAGCGCGTTGCCGGTCGGCGCCTGCGTGGCCGAGTTCGAGATCCGCAGCGTGCTCGGCAGCGGCGGCTTCGGCATTGTCTATCTGGCTTGGGACCAAGCGCTCGAGCGCGAGGTGGCGCTCAAGGAGTACATGCCCGGCACGCTGGCCGGCCGCGGCGGCGATCTGTCTGTGTCGGTGCGATCGACGTCGATGGCCGAGACCTTCGCGCTCGGCCTGCGCTCGTTCGTCAACGAAGCGCGCATGCTGGCGCGCTTCGACCATCCGTCGCTGGTCAAGGTCTATCGCTTCTGGGAAGCCAACGGCACCGCCTACATGGCGATGCCCTTCTACCGCGGCCGCACGCTGCGCAAGGTGCGCGCCGGCATGGTGCTGCCGCCGGGCGAGGGGGCCTGCCGCCGCGTGCTCGGCGCGCTGCTGTCGGCGCTCGAGGTGCTGCACAAGGAAGGCGTGTACCACCGCGACATCGCGCCGGACAACATCCTGATCGCCGATGACGGTGATGGCGGCGTGCCGGTGCTGCTCGACTTCGGCGCCGCGCGGCGCGTCATCGAAGGCGGCAGCCAGAAGGCGCTGACGTCGATCATGAAGCCGCACTTCGCGCCGCTGGAGCAATACGCCGACCAGAGTGCGATGCGCCAGGGCCCGTGGACCGACCTGTACGCCCTCGGCGGCACGATCTACTTCCTGCTCAGCGGCCGCGAGCCGGTGCCCGCCGCGTCGCGGGCCCTTCACGACGACCAGCCGCGACTGGGCGAGTTGGGCCTGGAGGGCTGCTCGCCGCATTTCCTGGCGACGATCGACTGGATGATGGCCATCAAGCCGGCCGAACGCCCACAGAGCGTGCACATGCTGCGCGACGTGCTCGAGGGCCGCATCACCGTGCCCGGACGCGCCGCGCGCGAGCGCACCGTGCCCGGCGTGACCTCGCGCGATTCGGTCGACATCCTGACCTCGCCGGGCGATCTGGCGCCGGCACCCGAGGCCACGCTGAATGACGCCATGGCGCCGACCGTGCACATGCCGCCGCCCATACCCGAGCCGATGCCGCAGCCGGCGCAAGCGACTGCGCAGGGTGCACCCGGCGCGCCGGCGCCGGCGTCATCGTTCATGCCGCGCCGCTCGGCCATGGCTGTGCTCGCCGGCCTCGTCGTGCTCAATGTGCTGGCCTGGTGGTGGTTCACGCGCGACGATGCAACGGGCGTGTCGCGGCCCGCGACCGCGGTGGTGGTGGTGGCGCCGCCGGCCTCAGCGGCGGCGGCCAGTGCTGCCATCGCCGCGACAGCGCCGGTTGCCGCGGCCAGCGTGGCGCAGACCGCCACCCGGCCTGCGGACGCCGGCGACAACGAAACCATCCTGTCGGTGTTGCCCGCGCGTGCGCCGCGCGCACCGGACAACGCCGCGTCGGCGGCGCCGACGGCCTCCGCAGCGCCTCCAGCCGCGGCAGCGCGCGGACTCGATACGCCGCCGCCGCGCAGCCCGGCGCTGGAGCCGACGGCGCCGCGTGTGGCCGATGCCACGGCGGGCCGCAGCGTCAAGCCCGCTCTGGCCGAAATCGCCGACCCGATTGCGGGCTGCCTGGAGCGCAACTTCATCGCCAAGCTGCTGTGCATGAAGCGCGAATGCCAGAACGCCGCCGTCAGCGCGCACCCCGAGTGCGTGAAGATGCGCGAGCTCGAAGCCGCGCGTCCGAGCGGCAGCAACCGCTGAGCAAAGGCTCAGAACCGCGAGCCCGGCTGCTGCAGGAACGCCAGCTCCTCGGGCGTCGAGACGCGACCGAGCAACGCATTGCGGTGCGGGAAGCGGCCGAAGCGCTCGACGATGTCGGCGTGCCGGCGCGCATAGTCTTCGAAGCCGGCCAGCGCCGGGTGCGTCTGGCCGAGCGCCGAGATGAGGCGCAGCGACTGCTGCTGCAGCGCCCTGTCTTCGGCATGTTCGAACGGCAGATAGACGAACAGCCGATGCAGCGGCGGCAGCGCCTGGTCGTCGCCGCGCGCCACCATCGCCTGCGCGGCGGCCAGCGCCAGGGCATCGCCGGCAAAGGCGCGCGCCGTGTCGCGGAAGATGTTGCGCGGGAACTGGTCGAGCAGCAGCACACGCGCCAGCGCAGACGGCGCGGCATCGCTCCAGGCATCGAGCCGATGGGCCAACGCATCTTCGACCAGCGCACCGAAACGCTCGGCGATCAGCGCGTCGAACGCCGGGTCCTTGCGGAACCACTCGTCGCGCTGTGCATCGCTGCCGGCGAACCAGAAATCGAGCACCGCGGCGGCGTCGGCGTTCACAGCAGGTCCTGCGTCTCGGGATGGCGCAGCATGTAGGCCTCGACATAGCTGCAGTCGGGCCGCACCTTGAGGCCCGATTCGCGTGCATGGTCGAGCGCGGCCTTGACCAGCGCCGCCGCAATGCCGCGCCCGCGCAGCGCATGCGGCACGGCGGTGTGGGTGAGCATCATCACCTTGGCGAAGGTGCGGTAGTGGCAGACACACCGCTGGCCTTCGACGGTGGCTTCGAAGCGCGAGGCGGTGGGGTCGTGCTTGATGTCGATCATTCCCGGCGCCCCAGCTGCTGCCAAAGAAAACTGAACTCGCAGCGCCATCATGTCGGCGCGCTGCTCGTTGTCGGCTGCGCCGCCGTGGCCGCCTTCGATGTTCTCGTAGTAGAGCAGCGCATGGCCCTGCTCGGCCATGCGCGCGGCCATCTTGCGCGCGTGGCCGGGGTGCACGCGGTCGTCGCGGGTGCTGGTGATGAACAGCACCGTGGGCAGCTTCATGCCGCGGCGCACGTTCTGGTACGGGCTGTACTTGGAGATGAAGGCCCAGTCGTCGGGCTTGTCCGGGTCGCCGTACTCGGCCATCCAGCTGGCGCCGGCGAGCAGCTGGTGATAGCGCCGCATGTCGAGCAGCGGCACCTGGCAGACGACGGCGCCGAACAGCTCGGGGCGCTGCAGCATCACCGCGCCGACCAGCAGGCCGCCGTTGCTGCCGCCCTGATGCCGAGGTGCGTCGGCGACGTGATCCGCGCGTCGATCAGGTCCTCGGCCACGGCGGCGAAGTCGTCGTAGCTGTTCTGCTTGTGGGCGCCGACGCGCGGCCTGGTGCCAGGCCGGGCCGAACTCGCCGCCGCCGCGGATGTTGGCCACCACGAGCACGCCGCCCTGCGGCGTACCAGGCGCTGCCGAAGCCGCCCGAGTAGCAGGGCGGCTGCGAGACCTCGAAGCCGCCGTAGCCGTAGAGCAGCGTCGGGTTGCTTGCCGTCGGCCTTGGCGCCTTGCGGCCAGACGACGAAGTACGGCACCCGGGTGCCGTCTTTCGAGCGTGCAAAGCGCTGCTCGACGCGCATGCCGGCGCTGTCGAAAAAGCGCGGCCGCGACTTCAGCGTCTCGCGGGCATCGCTGCCGGCCTGTGGCGAGCATCAACGAGTCGGGCGTCAGGAAGTCGGCATAACTGAGCAGGTACTGCTCGGCCAGCGGATCCCTTTCGCCCAGCATCGGATCGTGCAGCGACTGCACGCCGAGCGTGCCGGGGAAGGGCGCCTTGACCTCGCGGCGTTGCCAGGATGTGCCGTCGGCTGACCACTCCTCGACGCGGCCGGCGACGTTGTCGAGCACCGACAGCAGCACGTGGTGGTAGGTGGTGGCGAAGCCGGCGAGCGAGCGCGTGGCGCTGGGCGTGAACAGGGCAGTGAACTCGCGCCGGCCGGCGAGGTAGGCCTCGGCATCGGCGGCGAGCAGCGAGCCGCGCGGCCAGGTCTTGTCGCCGAACGTCCAGTCGCTGCGCAACTGGATCAGCATGCGCTCGCGCCAGAACGACAACTCGGCGTCGCTCGGCAGATCGATGGCGACCTGTCGCTCGCCCTGCAGCAGCCAGCGCTGGCTGTTGTAGAAATCGGTGGCGCGGCTGAACACCGTGCGCTCGAAGCCGGGCGTGCGGTCGACGCTGACGCCGGCCGCCACGTCCTTGGCCTGGCCCTCGAACACGGTCACCGCCTTGGCCAGCGGCGTGCCGCGTTGCCAGCGCTTGACGATGCGCGGGTAGCCGGAATCGGTCAGCGAGCCGGCGCCGAAATCGGTGGCGACATAGACCGTGTTGTCGTCGATCCAGTCGATCGACGACTTGGCTTCGGCGAGCACGAAGCCGCCGTCCTGGGCTTCGACGAAACGCCGGGCCTGCGTGTCGAACTCGCGCAGCACCGCGGCATCGGCGCCGCCGCGCGACAGGCTGAGCAGGCAGCGTTTGTAGTCCGGCGCAAGGCAACTCGAGCCCTTCCAGACCCAGTTCTCCTTCTCGGCCGCGCCGAGCGCATCGAGGTCGAGCACGGTCTGCCATGCCGGCTTCGGCCTTGCGGTACTCGGCCAGCGTCGTGCGGCGCCACAGGCCGCGCGGGTTCTTCGCGTCCTGCCACAGGTTGTAGAGCTGCTCGCCGCGGCGCGTGACGCTGGGAATCTTCTCCTTCGAGTCGAGGATCTCCAGAAAGCGCGCGCGCATCGATTCGAAGCGCGGGTGCTTTTCCAGCACGGCACGCGACTCGCGGTTGCGCTCGCGCACCCAGTCCAGGGCTGTCTCGCCCTGCACGGCTTCGAGCCAGAGGTAGGGATCGTCGGGCGGCGTCTGGGCGGCGGTGGCGAGGGCGGCGGTCATGAGGAGGGCGGCGAGCGGGGACTTCATGGGGACAGCAAGGGTTGCAAGGCCACTTCGACATTGGCATCGGCGGCGTTGAACCAGACGCTGCCGTCCTGCACGCTGATCTGCAGTTGCATCGAGCGCTGGGCCAATGCTGCCAGGGCCTGGCTTTGTTCGCTGGGCAGCTGCCAGACGGCCAGACGGCCGGTGCGGTTGAGTTTGTTCTTGATGCCGGCCCACCAGACCGGCGTGCTGGCTGCATAGGCGATGAAGGTGGCCAGCTCGGCGCGCGAGGCGGCGCGCTGCATGCGGCGCTCGTCGGGGTGGCCGACCTCGATCCAGTGCACGAGCTGGCCCGACAGGTCGTGTTGCCAGAGGTCGGGCTCGTCGGTGTCGGACAGGCCGCGCGCAAACTGCAGCGTGCCGCGCGCGTCGTCCTTGGGCGAGAACAGGGCGAAGGCGAGCAGGCGCACCATCAATCGCTCCTCGGTTTCACTCGGGTGCAGCGCCAGGGTCAGCGCATGGTCGGCGTACACACCACGGTCCATGTCGGCGATCTGCAGCTGTGCTTTGTAGATGGTGGATTTGAGGGCCATGGGGTTGTTGGCGGCGCTGTGCCGTGAGTCGGCACGCGCGTCGGCGCCGCACTGTGCCACAGCAACCTGCGCTGCGGGTTCGCCCTATGCTGGACGGGACATATCGTGAGGGCATGGCGTGGCCCGGACAATCGCCCGCCATGGGAGGTGGCTTCATCGACGCAGCGCAGACGGCGCTGGCATTGCTGTGGAATTTCGACGCCGCTCTGGGCCGCGTGGTCGGCCTGTCGCTGTATGTCAGCAGCAGCGCGTGCGTGATCGCCTCTGGCTTGGGCATGGCACTCGGCGCCGGCTTGGCGGTGGTGCGCTTTACCGGGCGGCGCGCGGTGATCGCGCTGCTCAACACGCTGCTGGCCCTGCCGTCGGTGGTGGTGGGGCTGGTGGTCTACCTGCTGCTGTCGCGCGCCGGGCCGCTCGGATCGCTGGGCATCTTGTTCACGCCGGCGGCGATGATCATCGCCCAGACCCTGCTCGTGCTGCCGGTGGTGGCCGCGCTGACACGCCAGCTGATTGCCGATGCCTGGCAGGGCAACGGCGAGCAGTTGCGCTCGATGGGCGCGCGCCCGCTGGTGGCCGCCGGCCTGTTGCTCGTGCACGAGCGCCTGGCCTTGGTGACGGTGCTGCTGACCGCCTTCGGCCGCGCCATCGCCGAAGTCGGCGCGGTGATGATCGTCGGCGGCAACATCGACGGCGTGACGCGGGTGATGACGACGACGATCGCGCTCGAGACCAGCAAGGGTAACTTGCCGCTGGCGCTCGGCCTGGGCATCGTGCTGCTGGGCATGGTGGGCCTGCTCAACGCCGCCGTCGCCCTGGTGCAGCGGCGGCGGGGTTCGCACGACGCCGCGCTGCTGGCCACCGGGGTGCCCGGATGACGCCGCCGTTGATCGCGCTGCAGTCGGCCGGCGTGCGCTTCGGCGCCGTGACGGCACTGCACGACGTCAGCTTCTCGATGCGGGCTGGCGAACGCGTGATGCTGGTCGGCGCCAACGGCAGCGGCAAGACCACGCTGCTGCGCCTGCTGCACGGCCAGTTGGCGCACAGCGGCCGGCGGCGCACGCCGGCCGGCCCCGAGCCGACGCAGGCCATGGTCTTTCAGCGCCCGTTCCTGCTGCGCCTGTCGGTCTGGCACAACCTGCTGATCGCGCTCTGGCTGGCCGGCGTGCCCCCAGCGCAACGCGCCGCCCGCGCGCAGTCAGCGCTCGAACGCGTGGGCCTGGCGCGCGAGCGCAACCGCCCGGCGCGCGTGCTCTCCGGCGGCCAGCAGCAACGCCTGGCGATGGCACGAGCCTGGGCCGTGAGGCCCGCGGTGCTGTTTCTCGACGAGCCCACGGCCAGCCTCGACCCCGGCGCCAAGCGCGAGGTCGAGGCGCTGATCGAATCGTTTGCGCGCGACGACGGCGTGGCCATCGTCATGAGCACCCACAACCTCGGCCAGGCCAAGCGCCTGGGCACGCGCGTGGTGTATCTCGAAGGCGGGCGCGTGATCGTCGATCGGCCGACGGCGGACTTCTTCGAACGACCGCTGCCGCCGGCGGCCGAGCAGTTCGTCAGGGGCGAGCTGGCGTGGCCGGCGTGAGCGCCGTGGCCGCGCTGAACACGGCATGACGAGCTTGCGGCTGGCGCGCATAAAGAGTCGGCGGCGTTGCATCGCCGCCCGCCGACGCGCTGGCCTGCGCGCCGGCCTGCCCAGGCAGCCCCGCCGTCAGCAGCGTATCCAGCGGACTGCGCACGCCGCCGCCGCCGACCTTGAGCACATGGGTGTAGATCATCGTCGTGCTCACGTCCGAGTGGCCGAGCAGCTCCTGCACGGTGCGGATGTCGTAGCCAGCCTGCAGCAGGTGCGTGGCGAAGCAGTGGCGCAAGGTGTGCGGTGTGGCCGGCGCCACGATGCCCGCGCGCGTGGCGGCCTTCTTGAACGCGCGCTGGAACGCATCGTCATGAAGATGGTGCCGGCGTTCAACGCCACTGCGCGGGTCTACCGACTCCACGCCTTGAGGAAAGACCCAGAACCAGGTCCACGACTGGGCTGCGCGCGGGTACTTGCGTGCCAGCGCGTCCGGCATCTGCACGCCCGGCCGCTGGCCCTCACGGTCTTGCGCCCACAACAAACGCGCGCGCGCCAGTTGCTCGCGCAAGGCCGGCGCCAGCGCCGAAGGCAACATCAGCGCCCGGTCTTTGCCGCCCTTGCCGCAACGCACGATCAGCGTGCGGCGCTCGAAATCGACATCCTTCACGCGCAACTGAAGCGCCTCGGCGATGCGCATGCCGCAGCCGTAGAGCACCTGCGCCAGCAAGCGGTGCACGCCGTCGAGTTGCAGCAACAGCGCCGACACCTGCTCGGGCGACAACACCACCGGCAGGCGCGGCTGGCGGCGCGGGCGGCCGATGGACTGCATCCACGGCAGATCGAGCGCGAACACCTTCTGATAGAGAAACAGCAATGCCGACAATGCCTGCCCATGCGTGGAGGCCGACAAATTGCGCTCCGCAGCGAGCCAGGTCAAAAAGGCCTCGACCTCGCGCGCGCCCATTTCCCGCGGATGCAAGCGGCAGCCGTGGAAGCGAACGAAGGCGCGAACCCAATGCACATAAGCCTGCTCGGTGCGCAGGCTGTAGTGCAGGTACCGCGCCCGCTCGCGCACCTGATCGAGCAAGCGCGAGGCGCCGAGCGGCGGCATGGCCCCGAGCACCTTGCGCGGCGCATGGCGAGCGGGAAGGGGCATGCTCGAAGGCATGGCTGGATAGTACTGGATGAAACTATGGGCTATCCACTTAGCTCCGCAGTCGCTGGGATCGGACGTCGCCGGTGCTGACCTGGTTCGTTGTCTCTGATGTGAGAGTAGGTCACCGGCGCAGTGATGGCGGCTTGTTCCATCAATCGATAGAACAACATTCCTCTGGATCGCGAGCTTCGTCGATTGAATCTGAACACGAACTCATCGAGGTAGTAGTCCACGTGTTTCGGGTCCACGGCACCGTGGTGGGTGCCAAGCAGCCAGCGCTTCAACAGCGAGGCGACTCGGTGAACCCCGGGCAAGGAGGCATGGGCCGGCACAGCCGAACCCAGTTGAACCCGCGGATCGTGATCAACACCGTCCCGCGCAAGCCCCGAGTAGATGCCCGAGCCGTCTGTTCGCACGCAGGCAATGGGCTCGATGTTGTCGTGGATGAATGGCTCCAGACTGTCGATCGTCGGACCGCCAATTCGCTGCACTCGAATGCGTCCAAACCCCTTCGGCTCAAGGACCTCCACCGCAATAGCCACGGGCACCAGATGGTCCGTGTTGTGCGCCTTGGAAGTGCGGCTCTTGCGCGCTTGGCCCTTCCTGCGCCGTAACGCCAGGAAGGATTCGTCGACCTCTACGGTGCCTGTCAGCAATTCGCGGCCCGGACGAACCATGGCACGTCGGAATCGGTGGAGCATCGCCCACGCGGTTTCATAGCTGGTCAATCCCAGCACACGCTGCAGCCCCAGAGCGCTGACGCCTTGCTTCTGGCTCGTGATGTACCAGGCGGCCGCGAACCAGACGCGAAGCGGTGTGCGCGTCTTGTCGAAGATCGTCCCCGCGGTGACGCTGCACTGGTAGCGGCAGGATCGGCATCCCAGTCGCCCCCGAGACGTACGTCCAGGCTGGTCCGCAACGCCACATGCAGGACAAACGAATCCACTTGGCCACCGAAGTTGCTCCAAATACGCGGCGCACGCCTCTTCGTTGGCGAACCAATCCTCGAAGTCGCTCCACGTTGCGGGGTAGTCCTTGCCAGCGGTCGGCTTGTCGCTGCTCACAGGGCGATTGTGCGGCCTGCGGAGCTAAGTGGATAGCCCATATGAAACTACAGCCCGCAAGCGGGATCTTCTGGCGCGACAGGCACTTGCCTGCCGCCGCCCGCGCCTGCATAAGGCGCGGCTAGACTGCGTACGCGCGTGATTTCGCGCGCGAGAACACGCCCTCCTTGTCGCTTGGCTTTGCAGCTTTTTCGACGCCCCGAATCACCACCAAACCGAGGCCTGCGGTGGTCCAGGTTCAAGAACAACGAGCGAGAAGGAAACATGGCCAGAAGCAGAGGCTCGGCGAAGACGTGCTTTCATGGAAGAAGGTTGATTACTCGAAGGCGGATGAGAAGCGCGTCGACTTCGTCGAACAGGTTGCGTTTCCCTGGCCAAGACCTTGAACAGGCCGAGAAGAATTGGTACCGCAACTGCATCGAGAATTCGAGGTGATGGCCGACCCCGACCAGCAACTCGCTCGGACCAGCCCACCAGTAGCGGTTGGGGAAACGTCACCCTGCGTGATCCTCGATCGCCTAATGGGCTCACCGATGGTGGTGTGAACGCGAGCACGATCAAACTCACCTCGCTTGGAAAGCGACTGGTAGCTCCGGAGGCGGAAGGCGAAGATGTTGTTGCTCGGCGCGAGGCAATCCTCAAGCCGCGAATCCTGCGTGAGTTCTTTGAAAAGTATCGACGCGCAAAGCTCCCGAACGACACCATCGCGGCAAATGTGCTCAAGCTCTCGGCCTGCCGGGCGATAGGACAGCGTCTGCAATCGAGGTCATCAAGACCAACGGCAGCTACGCGGGCATCATTCGAGATACCCCCACTGGTCCATTCATCAACCTAGACTCGCCAGGCGTTCCACGGCCAACCGCGACCTCAGATCTGATTGCTGGCTCAAGCGGATCGCAGTTGGAAGACCTAATGTCAAGCGGTGCGGAAGAACTGCCTAGCACTGGATCTGTCACACCTCCAGCGGCTTCGCCTGCCGCGACGCCGGTCTTCGATGCAAAGGCGAATAAGGTATTCATCACGCACGGCAAGCAGCGTGCGATCGTCGGGCAAATCAAGGAACTGCTGACTTTCGGTAGCTTTGAGCCCGTGGTGTCAGTAGAACGAGAGTCGACTGCAATTCCCGTTCCGGAAAAGGTCTTTGAAGACATGCGCTCGTGCGAGCCGGGGTTTTGCATGTCGGTGCGGAGGGGAAGTACCTCGACAAGGACGGCAACGAACACACCAAGCTCAACGACAACGTCTGCATCGAGATCGGCGCCGCCATGGCGCTCTACGGCAAGAGAATGATTCTTTTGGTCGAGAAGGGGGTTGTCTTACCTTCGAATCTTCAAGGTCTTTACCGTTGCGAGTTCGAGGGCGACAAGCTTGACTACGAATCCACGATGAAGCTGCTGAAGACGTTCAACCAGTTCCGCTAAGTAGACGAAGACGCCGAACCCTTCGTTCCAGCGGACGGCCTACGGCGCCGCTTAACTCAAACTACAAGGGCTTCCCCATCTGTCAAGCGAATAATTCCTTGAGGTCGCGCAGCGTATTCACATCGGACTTGGGTTGTGCGAGCTACAGCATCACCGCGCTGCATGCGCATCGCGTCGAGTCGTCGAGCCAAGGTGCGGACTGGAGAAACTA
Organism: uncultured beta proteobacterium; assembly: GCA_963706685.1. Lineage (GTDB taxonomy): Bacteria > Pseudomonadota > Gammaproteobacteria > Burkholderiales > Burkholderiaceae_C > CADEEN01. The sequence goes on along the minus strand of CAVPMY010000003.1, from coordinate 1,602 downwards.
CAACCGGTCATTGATGCAGCATGCGTTGGCTGCGGACCCTGATGAAAGACGCGCGCGGGGGACCCATTCGTTAGCCGAGTCTGTCGCGTCGTTGCCGACGCGCCAGAGGCTCCTCGAGTTAATCGGTCACTCCCCGCGCAGGTCCAACCTTTGCTCATCAACGCTGGTCATCACGCGGTGGTGGAAACAGCGGATCGGCTCAGGGCGCCGGGCGGCCTGGCGCGATCGGAATCGCAGGTCGCTGGGCGTAGGCGTTGTCATCGCCGCTCCCCTTCAGGCCGGCAGCTTGAACGCCTCACCCTTGGTGAGCACCGCCCAGGCCATGCGCGCGTTCTTCGCCGCGATGGCCACCACCGCCTTCCAGTAGCCGCGGCGCTCGCGCCAGCGCACCGCCCAGCGGCTCAAGCGAGTCGGTCTTGGCCGTGGCCGCATTGAGCACCGCCCGCGCGCCCATCACCAGCAGGCTGCGCAGGTAGGCGTCGCCGGCCTTGGTGATGCGCCCCAGCCGCGTCTTGCCGCCCGAGCTGTACTGCCCCGGCACCAGGCCGAGCCAGGCCGCGAACTGTCGGCCGCTGTCGAACTCGCGGCCGTTGCCCACCATCGCCACGATGGCCGTGGCGGTGGTCTCGCCGACGCCCACAACTGCATCAGCTGCTGCGCCGCGGTGCGTCCTTGGCCATCGCGCGGATGTGCACGTCGTACTGCGCGATGCGCTCGTCCAGGTGGTGCACCTCGCTGAGCAGGTCGCCGATGACGAGGTTGGCGTAGCCGGGCAGATCCTCCAGGTGCTTGCCGGCCTCGCGGCGCACCACCTCGGCCTTCAGCGGCAGCACGATGCCGAACTCGGCCAGCAGGCCACGGATGCGGTTGATGCGTGGCGGTGCGCGCGGCGACGAAGCCCTGGCGCGCGCGGTGCACCATCAGCCGCGACTGCTGCTCCTCGGTCTTGACCGGCACGAAGCGCATGTTCGGGCGCTGCACGGCCTCGCAGATCGCGGCGGCATCGGCCGCGTCGTTCTTGCCGCGCTTGCCGCTCATGCGGTACGGCGTGACGAGCTTGGGCGCCATCAGCCGCACGGTGTGGCCGTGGCCGCGAACTGCCGCGCCCAGTGGTGCGCGCCGGAGCACGCCTCCATGCCGATCATGCACGGCGGCAACGCGGCCACCAGCGCATGCAGCTTGGCGCGCGCCACCTTGGGCTGGCGCAGCTGCAGCTTGCCTGCGGCGTTCACGCCGTGCACGGCAAAGACGTTCTTGGCGAGATCGATGCCGACGGTCAGAATAGTCATGGACTTCCCCTTCCGAGTGAGTTGATGAGAGTTCGCACTTCCCATCGTGGCACTTCGTTGCCGGTCGCCGCAATCGCGGCTAGCTCGGGACGGGGAAGTCCCTTTCATTCGTTAGGTCACGAACAGCCCGTCCCGGTGCCGGCTTGCGCTTAATACGGCAATGCCGTACACTGTGGCATGCGCACGGTTGCCGAAACACCAGTCTTCGTTCGGTACGCCGCCGAAGTCTGGTCTGACACCAAGCGCCAAGAGTTCATCAACTTCATCGCTGCGAATCCAGAATCCGGAGACATCATTCGTGAGTCTGGCGGTT
>CAVPMY010000002.1:0-467528 GCA_963706685.1 uncultured beta proteobacterium | reverse complement strand
GGCGGCCGTGGCGTCAAGGTTGCTTGGGCGGGAGAGGTTCGGCAGGCCGATTCACTTGATGCCGCCATTGGCGTTCTCACGAAGAGCGTAAAGATCCGAGCACATCTTCAAGAGGGGTGGAACACTGGTAGGGAAGTGCAGGACACAATGACGGGCTTCTTCAGCCAGCTAATCAGGCGGCGCGGCTGGGATCTCGGTGCGGCATTCGCTGCCGGCCGTGCTCCAGAGTTGGTGGGGATTGAACTGTTGCTGAATGAGTGCGCAATCGGGCTGACGGCTTTCGATCGTGAACGTTTGCTGCGCGTATGTGTGAATCTTTTTCAGCACCCGTCCCATGAGGAGACAGCGGTACTTGGCGAACTCGGAAGAGTCAGCTTTGCTGTGGAACTCGCTTTCCAGTCCCCGCGGTCAACCCTGCTGCACAAGGCAATTCTCCCTAGGAGAATCTATTTCGACGCGAGTGTGTTGCTACCCGCTCTGGTCGAGGGGCACCCATTCAGCCAAGTCTATCGGAGCACAATCAAGCGACTGAAGGAGGCCGCGTCGTCAGCGGCAATTCAACTGCAACTTCGTGTGTGCACCGTCTACTTGAATGAAATAGTCAGCCATCGCCGCAACGCGGTCGAATACAGTGAACAAGCTGGCGATGACTTTCCGATGATCGCCCGCAGTGATGCGGTCTACCACGGCGTTCCAAACGTCAACGTCTATGTCGGCGCATATGCGAACTGGGTGGAGAACCATGGTTCGCTGCCGTTCAAGGAATTTCTTTCGCGAGTCGCGCCTTACACAACAGAGCTCCAGCTACGGCGATGGTTGGTTGCGCAAGGTTTTGAGATCGTTGACGCCGTCAAAGGTCCGAAGTTTCCGGCGCTGTACTCTCGTTTGGAAACCGCAAATGCTGGCGAATTGGCATACGGCAAGGGGCCGATCTTGATCGAACATGACGCCATACAACTGGCGATGCTAGATACCGAGATTTCGAAGGGGGATAGGGCGCTATTCGTCACAGCCGATCGCCGATTGCAGGTGGCAATCTCCGATGGCAAGTATCAAGCGATTTCCGACACCATGATTAGCCATGTTGGCCTGATTCAGTTTGTCGAACTTCTCCTTGGCGGAATCGCAGATGGCGCTGGTCTCACCGAATTGCTGTGGAGCGCCCGAATTTCGGATCGCTCCCAAGCCGTTAGATCATATTTCACGACTCGCGGCCTTGAACAGTACGACGAAGGCCTCGCTATGGCGATGCCTAAAGTCATCGAGAAGTACGCCGGGACGGCCAGTGCGGAACTCGACCGCGTAGGCGCAAATCTTGAAACGCAAGACCCCAAGAAGCGAGCGGAGGCTTTTCGAACTTTGGGATCGTTGGAGAAGAACTACCTCGCCGGCATGCAAGAGGCAGTTGAAAAGCTGCAAGCCTCTTTGCCAAGCGGTCGAGCGAAGAAGAAATCCTAGACGTTTGCTTGTGCAAGAACGATCGCAAAGGCGTGAGGTCTGTGCCATGGAGCGAGACATCGCAATGCTTCAATAGTTGAACTGTGGTGTCGAAGTCGCGACGAATACTGCTCACTCGCGCGTCTACCAGCGACTGCTTGTGGCCGTCGTGCTGCCCACGCGAACTCGCGTCCACGAGCGGTCGCGATCGATCACATTGCGGGTTTGGGAACCACGTGGCCGTGGGCTTACTGTGGGTCGAGGGCGGTCGACCAGTTTGTCGCCACCGATGACCGCTTCAGCGAACGTCGCTGACCTTCACGGAGCGGCTCCACGGATCCCTGTTGGGTCTGATTGCAAACGCATGGGTTTCTCGCCTGAACGTTCCTTCTGATCAAAACGCGAATGCTCGGCAGCTGAATCGACGGCCTCCTTTGCGGTAGCTGCGGACAACCATCGGAACGCCCCGCGTGTTGCTTCTTGATCGCAAGCCCGCTGTCCCCTGCAATCGCAGACCGTCGCCTTGCAGTGCTTCAGGACTTGAGGAAAACGCTGCTGCTACAGCGTCTCACTCGGATCGAAGTCGAGCTCGACCTTTGCCCCGTTCGGATCGTGCGAGAACATCTGCCAGGTGCCGGCGCCGGGCTGCTGCTGCAGGTCGTACTGCAGGCCACGCTCGTCGAAGCGCGCTTTCACCGCCTTCAGGTCGGTGGCGGTGAAGGCCATGTGATCGATGACGCCGGTGCGCAGGCTGGGCATCGGGCGGTCCCAGAAGATGTGCAGCACGGCCTGTTGGCCGCCCGGCGGGTAGAGCCACGCGCCGGGGAAGCCGAGGTCGGGGCGGTGGCCTTCGACGAGGCCGAGCAGGCCGCAATAGAAATCGAGCGTGGCCGCGCGGTCTTCGGCGGTGATGGTGAAGTGGTTCATGCCGTGGATCACGTACGTCTCCTCAGGCGATCAGGACCAGGGCGCCGCTGCTGGCGCGATTCGAGCCGCGCATGGGCGGAGGCGGCGGCATCGAGCGAGTGTCGCGCAAATGGCCAGCACGCCAACGCTGAACGCCCAGGCGTGCAGCGAGCGGTCTCACGCCAGACCCGAAGTCGCGATACACGATGCACTGCCTAGAATGCGCCGCACATCCGGCCTGCGCCGGAGCACCTGGGCGGTTTCATGAAAATCAAGAGCGAGCGCGACTTCTGGTCGGGCCTGATGTTTGTCGTCATCGGTATCGCATTCGCATGGGGCGCGACGGCCTACCGGTTCGGCGACTCGGCGCGCCCGGGGCCGGCTTATTTTCCCTTTGGCCTGGGCGTGCTGCTGGCGCTGATCGGCGCGCTGGTGTTGTTCAAGGCGCTGACGATCGAGGCCGAAGACGGCGAGCGGGTCGGCGCCTGGGCGTGGAAGCCGCTGCTGGTCATCGTCGGCGCGGTGGTCGTCTTTGCGTGGGCACTGCCGCACCTGGGCATGTTCGTCGCGCTGCCGATCCTGGTGGTGATGGCTGCCCTGGCGGGCAACGAGTTCCATTGGGGCGAGGTGCTGATCAATGCCGCCATCCTCACCGTCTTCAGCTGGGCCATCTTCACCTGGGGATTGAATCTGACGATTCCGCTCAAGCCGTGGTTCATGGGTTGACGGGCCGGCTTCAATGGACCTTCTAGCTAATCTGGCGCTCGGCTTCGGCGTGGCCTTCACGCCGATCAACCTGGCCTACGCCTTCGGCGGTGCGCTGCTCGGCACGCTGATCGGCGTACTGCCCGGCCTCGGGCCGGTGGCGACGATGGCCATGCTGCTGCCCAGCATCTACTCGCTCGACGCCACGCCGGCGCTGATCATGCTGGCGGGCATCTACTACGGTGCGCAGTACGGCGGCTCGACCACGGCGATCCTGATCAACGTGCCGGGCGAGGCCAGTTCGGTGGTGACGGCGATCGACGGCTACCAGATGGCACGCCAGGGCCGGGCCGGGCCGGCGCTGGCCGCTGCCGGGCTGGGCTCGTTCTTTGCCGGCTGCGTCGGCACCGTCGTCATCGCCGCCTTTGCGCCGCCGCTGACCGAGCTGGCCTTCAAGTTCGGCCCGGCCGAGTACTTCTCGCTGATGGTGCTCGGACTGATCGGTGCGGTGGTGCTGGCTTCGGGCTCGCTGATCAAGGCCATCTGCATGATCCTGCTCGGCTTGCTGCTCGGCCAGGTCAACACCGATGTCATCTCCGGCGTGCCGCGCTACAGCTTCGACGTTCCCGAACTCACCGACGGCATCGGCTTCGTCGCCATCGCCATGGGCGTGTTCGGCTTCGGCGAGATCATCGCCAACCTGGGCCGGCCGGCGGAACACCGCGAGGTCTTCACCAAGGACGTCAAGGGCCTGTGGCCGACCAAGGAAGACTTCCGGAACGCCTGGCCGGCGGTCGTGCGCGGCACCGCGCTGGGCTCCGTCCTCGGCGTGCTGCCCGGCGGCGGCGCGCTGCTGTCGTCGTTCGCCGCCTACACGGTCGAGAAGAAGATGCGCATGCGCGCCGGTGAAGTGCCCTTCGGCAAAGGCAACATCCGCGGCGTCGCCGGTCCCGAGAGCGCCAACAACGCCGGCGCGCAGACCTCGTTCATCCCGATGCTGACGCTGGGCATCCCGCCCAACGCCGTGATGGCGCTGATGGTCGGCGCGATGACGATCAAGGGCATCCAGCCCGGCCCGCAGGTGATGACCAGCAACCCGGAGCTGTTCTGGGGCCTGATCGCGTCGATGTGGGTCGGCAACCTGATGCTGATCGTGCTCAACCTGCCGCTGATCGGCGTCTGGATCAAGCTGCTCACCGTGCCCTACCGCTTCCTGTTCCCGGCCATCATCGTCTTCTGCTGCGTCGGCCTGTACACGCTCAACAACAACGCCTTCGACGTCTACATGGGCGCGGGCTTCGCCGTTGTCGGCTACGTCTTCTACAAGCTGCATTGCGAGCCGGCGCCGCTGCTGCTGGGCTTCATCCTCGGGCCGATGATGGAAGAAAACCTGCGCCGCGCGCTGCTGCTGTCGCGCGGCGACTGGACCACCTTTGCCACGCGGCCGTTGTCGGCGGGCTTGCTGCTGGCGGCGCTGGCGATGATCGTGGTCGTCATGCTGCCGTCGATCCGGGCCAAGCGCGAACAGGCATTTCAAGAGGAAACTTGAATCCATGAAGCGCACGCAGGTCGCCATCGTCGGCGCGGGGCCGTCCGGCCTCTTGCTCGGCCAACTGCTGCACCAGGCCGGCATCGACAACGTCATCCTCGAACGCCAGAGCGGCGACTACGTGCTCGGCCGCGTGCGCGCCGGCGTGCTCGAGCAGACCACCGCCGATCTGCTCGACGAGGCCGGCGTCGGCGCGCGCATGCACGCCGAAGGCCTGGTGCACGACGGTTTCGAACTCTGCTTCGGCGGTGCGCGGCACCGCATCGACCTGTCCGGCCACACCGGCGGCAAACATGTCATCGTCTACGGCCAGACCGAGGTCACGCGCGACCTGATGGCGGCGCGCGCCGCGGCCGGCCTGCCGACGGTCTACGAAGCCAAGGATGTGGCGCCGCATGATTTCGACGGCGCCGCGCCGTCCATCACCTACACCCACGACGGCCAGGTCAACGAGCTGCGCTGTGACTTCATCGCCGGTTGCGACGGCTACCACGGACCGTGCCGCGCCGCCGTGCCGCCGGCGGCGCTGTCGATCTTCGAGAAGGTCTATCCGTTCGGCTGGCTCGGCATCCTGGCCGACACGCCGCCGGTCTCGCACGAACTGATCTATTCGAACCACGAGCGCGGCTTCGCGCTGTGCTCGATGCGCTCGCCGACGCGCACACGCTACTACGTGCAATGTTCCCTGCACGACAAGCCCGAAGACTGGAGCGACGACGCCTTCTGGGACGAGCTGCGGCGCCGGCTCGACCCGGCGGCTGCGCAGAGCATGGTCACCGGGCCGTCGATCGAAAAGAGCATTGCGCCGCTGCGCAGCTTCGTTGCCGAGCCGATGCGCTTCGGCCGCCTGTTGCTGGCCGGCGATGCGGCCCACATCGTGCCGCCGACGGGCGCCAAGGGCTTGAACCTGGCGGTGTCCGATGTGCGCTACCTCTCACGCGCCCTGGTCGAGTTCTACCGCGACAAGAACAGCGAGGGCATCGACCGTTACTCCGCACGCTGCCTGGCCCGCGTCTGGAAAGCCGAGCGCTTTTCCTGGTGGTTCACGACGCTGATGCACAAGCTGCCCGAGACCGGCGCCATCGGCCAGCGCCTGCAGCGCGCCGAACTCGACTACCTCGTTTCTTCGCGCGCCGCCACCACCGCCCTGGCCGAAAACTACGTCGGCCTGCCGTTTGCCCAATGAGCACCGAGGCATTGCTGCGCCAAGAGATCTGCCGCGTCGGCAAGTCCTTGTTCGAGCGTGGCCATGTCACATGCCACGGCAGGCAACATCAGCGTGCGGCTCGATGATGGTTCGTTCCTGATCACACCCACCGACGCTTGCCTCGGTTTCCTCGACGCGGCGCGACTGGCGCATGTCGGTGCTGACGGCGTGCAGGTCAGTGGCGACAGCGCGAGCAAGACGCTGGCGCTGCACCGCCGCATCTACGCCGCCGCACCGGATGCGCGCTGCGTCATTCACACCCACAGCACGCATCTGGTGGCGCTGACACTGCAGGGCGTGTGGAGCGGCGACGACATCGTGCCGCCGATCACGCCGTATTTCGTGATGAAGGTCGGCCATGTGCCGTTGATCCCGTACCACCGGCCGGGCGACGCCGCCGTGGCCGACGCAGTGGCCGAGTGCATGGCACGCTTTGCGGCGCGCGGCACGCCGCTGCGTGCGGTGATGCTCGAGCGGCTCGGCCCGAACGTCTGGCATTCGAGCCCTGCCGCGGCGATGGCAGTGCTCGAAGAGCTGGAAGAAACCGCCAGGCTGTGGATGCTGTGCGATCCGCGGCCGTCTTCGCTCACGCCGGCGCAGATCGAGGACCTGCGCCGCAGCTTCGGCGCCGCATGGTGAGCTGCGGTACCTTCGGCGCTGTATCGGTGAGCTGCGGCACCTCCTGCGCTGTATCGGTGAGTTGCGGCACCTTCGGCGCCGCGTGCTGAACGTCATGTCGATCAAGTCTCGGCTGCTGGCCGCCCCCGCCCTCGTACCGCTGCACGGCCGCACCTTCCGCATGTTGTGGTTCGCCTGGCTGGCCGCGAACCTGACGATGTGGATGAACGATGTCGCCGCGGCGTGGCTGATGACGCGGCTGACGGCCAGCCCGGTGATGGTGGCACTGGTGCAGACGGCGTCCACGCTGCCGGTGTTCCTGCTCGGCCTGCCCAGCGGTGCGCTGGCCGACATCGTCGACCGGCGGCGCTACTTCGCGGCCACGCAGCTGTGGGTCAGCGTCAACGCGCTGCTGCTGGCGGGGCTGTCGCTGGCCGGCGCACTGAGCGCCAACCTGTTGCTCGGCCTGACCTTTGTCAACGGCGTCGGCCTGGCCATGCGCTGGCCGGTGTTTGCCGCCATCGTGCCCGAGGTCGTAAAACGCGAGGAGCTGCAGCCGGCGATTGCGCTCAACGGCATTGCGATGAACCTGTCGCGGGTCATCGGCCCGGTGCTCGCCGGCACGATGCTGGCGGCCGTGAGCGAAGCCTTCGTCTTCGTGCTCAATGCGCTGCTGGCCGGCGTGGCCTTTGCGCTGATCCTGACGCTGGCGCTCGCAACCCAAGACCAGCACCTTGCCCGGCGAACGATTCGTCGGTGCGGTGCGCGTCGGCTTCAACTTTGCGCGGCAGTCGCCGCGCCTGCGCTTCGTGCTGCTGCGCATCTTCCTGTTCTTCCTGCAGTCCACCGCGCTGATCGCGTTGCTGCCGCTGGTGGCCAAGGACATGCATGGCGGCGGGCCGGCCACGTTCACGGTGATGCTGGCGTTTCTCGGCGGCGGCGCCATCTTTGCGGCCTTGTACTTTCCGCGCTGGCGCGCGCGCTGGAACCGCGACCAGTTCGTCAACGCCGGCACGCTCGCCCACGCACTGCTGTCGGTGCTGATCGTCTATGTGCATACGCTGTGGATCGCGCTGCCGGCGATGGCCCTGGTCGGTGTGGCCTGGATCTCGGTGGCCAACTCGCTGACGATCTCGGCGCAGATCGCGCTGCCCGACTGGGTGCGTGCACGCGGCATGGCGATCTACCAGATGGCGCTGATGGGCGGCGCGGCGGCGGGCTCGCTGCTGTGGGGCCAGGTCGCCAGCTGGGTCAACGTGCCGGCGTCGGTGGCGACGGCTGCACTGTTCGGCGTCGCCGTCGTGGCCATCCTGCGCAAGCGCACGCTGGGCGTGCGCATCGACCCGGACTTCTCGCCGGCGCCGATGATCAACCTGCCCGAGCCCGCGGTCGATGTCGCCAACGAAGACGGGCCGGTGATGGTGACGGTGGAGTACCTCATCGACCCGGCGCGCGTGGCGGCGTTCACCGAGGTCATGCAGCGCACGCGCCGCGCACGGCTGCGCCAGGGCGCCTTGTCCTGGGGACTGTTTCGCGACGCGGCGCGTGCCGGGGCGCTACATCGAGTACTTCGTCGACGAGAACTGGCATCGAGCACCAGCGCCGGCAAGAACGCTTCTCGGCCTTCGACGCCGGCCTGCGCGAGGAGCGCCTGGCGTTTCACCTCGGCAAGCTGCCGCTGCGGGTCAAGCGCTACATCGCACAGTCGTTGGATGTCGTCGGCGCGCACGCTGCCGCAATCTGCGCGATGACTGCGGAGCCATGACGAGTCTCAGCACCGTGATCCTTCGACTGGCACACCGGCTACGCCAGCACGCGCCGCCTGTGTTCGCGCGCAACATCGTCTCCACCTCGCACCCGCTGGCCGCGCAGGCCGGGCTGCGCATGCTGCGGCGCCGGCGGCAATGCGGTCGACGCGGCCATCGCCACGGCCGCCGTGCATGACGATCGTCGAGCCGTGCAGCAACGGCCTGGGCTCCGACGCCTTCTGCATCCTGTGGGACGGCAAGCAGCTGCACGGCCTGAACGCCTCGGGCCCGGCGCCGGCGGCCTGGACGCCGGAGCTACTTCGCGCGCAAGTACGGCGCCGACGCCACGACGCCGCCGAGCGCGGCTGGGACTGCGGTCACCGTGCCCGGCGCGGTGTCGGCCTGGGTCGCGCTGAGCGAGCGCTTCGGCAAGCTGCCGTTCGCCGACCTGATGGCGCCGGCGATCGAGATTGCCGAGCGCGGCTATGCCGTGCCGGTCGTCGTGCAGCAGAAGTGGACGCTGGCCGCGCGGCGTCGGCCGAGCTGGTATCGCAGCCCGGCTTTGCGCAGACCTTCCTGCCGCGCGGCCGCGCGCCGCAGGTCGGCGAGCGCTTCGCGATGCCGCACGCTGCGCGCGCGCTGCGGCTCATCGCCGCCACGCAGGGCGAAGCCTTCTACCGCGGCGAGATGGCCGCCGCGCTGGCGCGCGCACGCGCGAGCGCACGGCGGCGCGATGACCGCGGCCGACCTCGCGGCCTACCAGCCCGAGTGGGTCGAGCCGTTGGCGCAGGACTACCGCGGCCACACGCTGCACGAGATCCCGCCGAACGGGCAGGGCATCGCGGCGCTGATGGCGCTGGGCATGCTGCGAGCACTTCGACCTGGCGCGCACTGCCGGTCGACGGCGCGGCGTCGCAGCACCTGCAGATCGAGGCCATGAAGCTGGCCTTTGCCGATGTCTACCGCTTCGTCGCCGAGCCGCGCGCGCATGGAGGTGACGCCGGCGCAGCTGCTCGATGCGCACTACCTGGCCGCGCGCGCCAAGCTGATCGACCCGACAGCGCGCGCAGGACTTCGGCCCCGGCAACGCGCGTCAAGGGCGGCACCATCTACCTCACCGCGGCCGACGAGAGCGGCATGATGGTCAGCTTCATCCAGAGCAACTACATGGGCTTCGGCTCGGGCGTCGTCGATGCCCGACGTTCGGCATCAGCCTGCAGAACCGCGGCCACGGCTTCAGCCTCGACGCCGAGCAGCCCGAACGTCGTGGCGCCGGGCAAGCGGCCGTTCCACACCATCATCCCGGCCTTCCTGACGCAGGACGGCGCAGCCGGTGATGAGCTTCGGCGTGATGGGCGGCAACATGCAGCCGCAGGGCCACCTGCAGACCCTGGTGCGCATGCTCGACTACGGCCAGAACCCGCAGGCGGCCTGCGACGCGCCGCGCTGGCGCTTCAACCGCAGGGCCTGGAGATCAACGTCGAGCGCCGGCATGACCGCCGGCGACGGTCGCAAGGGCCTGGCAGGCGCTGGGCCACCAGATCGACGGCATCGACGACAGCTACATGGACTTCGGCGCCGGCCAGTTCATCTGGCGCCTGGGCGACCCGGCGGTCGAAGGCTATGTCGCGGCCAGCGACCCGCGCCGCGACGGCGCGGCGGTCGGGCTTTTGAGCGGCGACGGCGCCACCGCTGCCGCCGACGCGCGCCCGCGTGTGGCCCGGCTCGCGCTGGCCACGGTCGGCGCGATCGCGTTCTCGGGCAAGGCCATCATCGTCAAGCTGACCTACCGCCACGGCGTCGACGCGGTGCACGGTGATCATGCTGCGCATGCTGTTCGCGCTGCCGCTGTTCGTGGCGCTGGCCTGGTGGGCCGGGCGCGGCAAGCCGGCGTTCACGCGGCGCGACTGGCTCGCCGTGGCCGGCCTGGGCTTCTGCGGCTACTACCTGGCCAGCTTCCTCGACTTCCTCGGGCCTGCAGTACATCACGCGCCAGCCTGGAGCGGCTGATCCTGTACCTGAACCCGACGCTGGTGCTGCTGCTGGGCGGTGCTGCTGGTTGCGCGTGCGCGTGGCGCGCGGCAGATGGCTGGCGATTGCGCGTCAGCTACGCCGGCGTGCTGCTGGTCTTCGGCCACGAGTTGTCGCTCGAAGGCGCCGATGTCGCGCTCGGCGCGGCGCTGGTCTTCGGCAGCGCGCTGAGCTATGCGGTCTACCTCGTCTACAGCGGCGAGGTCGTGCGCCGCATCGGCGCGCTGCGCCTGACCGGCGCTGGCCACCAGCGTGGCCTGCGTGCTGTGCATCGCGCAGTTTCTGCTGCTGCGCCCGCTGTCGGCGGCGCTGCGGTGCCCGAGCCGGTGCTCTGGCTGTCGCTGCTCAACGCCGTGCTCTGCACCTTCGCGCCGGTGCTGATGGTGATGATGGCCATCGAGCGCATCGGCGCGACGCTGGCCGCGCAGGCCGGCATGGTCGGGCCGATGAGCACGATCCTGATCGGCGTCGTGCTTGCTCGGCGAACCCTTCACCGGCTGGGTGGTGGCCGGCACAGTCGCTGGTGCTGACCGGCGTCTGGTTGCTGGCGCGCTGGCGCTGACTCAGTACTTCGGAGGCACTGAGATGGATCTCGGCATCGCAGGCAAATGGGCGCTGGTCTGCGCCGCGAGCAAGGGGCTGGGCAAGGGCTGCGCGCAGGCGCTGGTGCGCGAGGGCGTCAACGTCGTCATCACCGCGCGCGGTGTCGAGGCGCTCGAAGCCACGGCCGCGCGAGCTGCGCGCGCTGAATGCGGCGGTGACAGGTGCGCGCCGTGGCCGGCGACATCACCACGGCCGAGGGCCGCGCCGCCGCGCTCGCCGCGTGCCCGCAGGTCGACATCCTGGTCAACAACGCCGGCGGCCCGCCGCCCGGCGACTTCCGCGACTGGGACCGCGACGCCTGGATCGCGGCGCTCGACGCCAACATGCTGACGCCGATCGAGCTGATGAAGGCCACGGTCGACGAGATGGCCGAGCGTGGCTTCGGCCGCGTCGTCAACATCACCTCGGCCGCGGTGAAGGCGCCGATCGACATCCTCGGCCTGTCCAACGGCGCGCGCTCCGGGCTCACCGGCTTCGTCGCCGGCGCTGGCACGGCAACAGCGTCTGGCCGGGCGCAACGTGACGATCAACAACCTGCTGCCCGGTCCGTTCGACACCGACCGCCTGCGCACCACCTTGAAGGGTGCGGCGGCCAAGAGCGGGCAAGACCGTCGAGGCCGTGGCCGCGGCGCGCGCGCAGGCCATGCCGGCACAGCGCTTCGGCACGGCCGAAGAGTTCGGCGCCGTCTGCGCCTTCATCTGCAGCGTGCATGCGGGCTATCTGAACGGCGCAGAACATCCTGCTCGACGGCGGCGCGTATCCGGGCACCTACTGATGAGCTGGCTGGCGTTCGGCACGGTTGCGCTGGCCGGTGTCTCGGCGGTGCTGTGGCAGCAGAAACGCGTCGCCAGGCGCGAGGCCTACATCCGCACCTACGACCTGCCGCGCGGCCTGTTCGACAACCTGCGCAAGCGCCGCCCCGAACTCGGACTCAAGGAGTGCCAGCTCGCCGCCAACGCGCTGCGCCAGTTCTTCCTCGCCTATCTGAAGAGCGGCCGCAAATACGTGTCGATGCCGTCGCAGGTGGCCGACGAGCTGTGGCATGAATTCATCCTCTTCACGCGTCATTACGAAGCGTTCTGCACGGCTGCGTTCGGCGGCTTCCTGCACCACACGCCTGCGGTGGCGGCGGGCGGCGCTGCGGTCGCCGACGCCGGCCTGCACCGCTGCTGGTGGTTCGCGTGCCGGGAAGACCACATCAACCCGCGCCAGCCGACACGACTGCCGCTGCTGTTCGCGCTCGACGCCAAGCTTGGCGCCGCCGATGGTTTCAACTATGCGCTCGACTGCGACGCGGCACAGGTGACACGCCACAACGCCGGCGCTGTCGCCTCGGCAGTGATCTACTGCGGCGCCGGCTTCGCTACGGCGGCCAGGAAGCGTCAGGAAGGCGGCGGCGGCAGCGGTTGCAGCAGCGGCTGTGGTGGTGGCTCCAGCAGCGACTCGGGCTGTGGCGGCGGCGGTTGCGGCGGCGACTGAATCTCACGGGTGGCAACGGCGACAATGCCGCCCATGTCGACGATCAAATACCGCATCGACCTGCACGATCTGCATGCACACCAGTACCGCCTCACGTTGACGCTGCCCAAGCCGGCCGCCGCGCAGCGGTTGTCGCTGCCGGTGTGGATTCCGGGCAGCTACATGGTGCGCGAATTCGCACGGCATCTGTCGCGGCTCGAGGCGCGGCAGGGCGACCAGGCGGTGGCATTGACGCAGATCGACAAGACGACGTGGCAGGCGGCCTGCAAAGGGCGTGCGGCGCTGACGGTGAGCTATCTTGTCTATGCCAACGACTCCTCGGTGCGCGCGGCGTTTCTCGATGCGGCACGCGGTTTCTTCAACGGCACGAGCCTGTGTCTGCGTGTCGAGGGGCGCGAAAACGAGGTGCATGCCATCGAACTCGGCGCGTTGCCGCGCGGCTGGCAGGTGGCGACGTCGATGACGCCGCAGGGCACGCATCGCTACGTTGCGGGTGACTATGACGAACTCGTCGATCACCCGTTCGAGTTCGGACCCTTCTGGCGCGGCGAGTTCACGGCGCACGGCGTCGTGCATGAGTTGGTCGTCGCCGGGGCGTGGCCGGGTTTCGACAGCGCGCGGCTGCTGGCCGATGCCAAGCGCATCTGCGACGCGGCGATCGTGTTCTGGCACGGCGACAAGCAACCCAGGCCGCCGTTCGATCGCTACCTGTTCCTGCTCAACGCCGTCGATGACGGCTACGGCGGCCTCGAGCACCGCGCCAGCACGGCCTTGATCGCCAAGCGGCGCGACCTGCCGCAGCATGGCGTCGCCGTCATGACCGAGGGCTATGCGTCGCTGCTCGGCTTGATTTCGCACGAGTACTTCCACGCCTGGAACGTCAAGCGGCTGAAGCCGGCCGAGCTGGCGACGATCGACTACACGCGCGAGAACCACACGCCGCTGCTGTGGTTCTTCGAGGGCTTCACGTCGTACTACGACGACTTGCTGCTGCTGCGCGCCGGTCTGATCGACGTGCCGCGCTATCTGGGGCTGCTGGCCAAGACGGTCAACAACGTGGCGCTGATGCCGGGGCGCGACGTGCAGAGCGTCGCGCAGGCCAGCTTCGACGCCTGGGTCAAGTACTACCGCAGCGACGAAAACACGCCCAACGCCACGGTCAGCTACTACGCCAAGGGCTCGCTGGTGGCGCTGGCCCTCGATCTCACCTTGCGCAAGGAGGGCCAGGGCACGCTCGACGAGGTCATGTGCCTGCTCTGGCAGCGCAGCCGCGGCGGGCCGATCGACGAGCCGGATATCGCCGATGCGCTGAAGCGTATCGGCGGGCGCTCGTACGCCAAGGAGATCGCGGCCTGGGTGCATGGCACGAAAGAACTGCCGCTGGCTGCGCTGCTCGAGGCGGCCGGCGTGACGCTGCGCGCCGACAAGCCCGCCTATGCGGCCGCGCTCGGCCTGCGTCTGGTCGAGGGGCAGGGCGGTGTTCAGGTCAAGCAGGTGCTGGCCGGCAGCGCCGCGATGCGCGCCGGCGTGTCGGCGGGCGACGAGCTGCTGGCCGTCGACGGCTGGCGCATCCGCCGCCTCGACGAAGCACAACAGTGGCTCGAGCCGGGGCGCGACTTCGAATTGCTGCTGGTGCGCGATCAGCGCTTGCACCGCCTGACGCTGCAGCCGGCCAGCGCGGTGGCTGCGCCGCAGTGCGCCCTGGCGCTGGCGAACAAACCGCCTGCGCGTGCGGCGGCGTTGCGACAGGCGTGGCTCGGCGCCTGAGCGCCGCTGGGCAGCCGATGCAGGCCGTCTCGCGCCGCACCGCTTGGGCGCTGCTGCTCGTTGTGGTCGTGCTCGCGCACGGCTGGGCGGTATGGTGGCTCGAAGAAGCGCTGGTCGGCTGGGGCGCCGGCCAACAACAGATGCCGCCGCGACTGGAAGTGGCCTTCGTGCGCATCCTGGCGCCGGCAGAGCCGACGCCGGTCGCAGCGGCGGCGACACCGCCCGCAACGCCGGCGCGGCGCCCGCGGCGCGCGCGCCCGCTGGCCGCAGCGGCGTCGGCGGCGTCGTCACCCGAAGCCAAGCTGCCGATCGAAGCGGCCGCGTCATCTGCCAGCGAACCGACCGTGGCGGCCCGGCGGCCGCTGCCATCGAGCGTAGCGGCATCGGCACTCGGCGAGCCCGCGGCCGAGGCGGCGGCGCCCGGCTCGCCGAGTGCCTCCGCGGCCGCGCCGGCGTTCGAGTGGCCGCCGTCAACGCGGCTGACCTACACCCTGCACGGCAACTACCGTGGCGAGATGCACGGCAACGCACGTGTGCAGTGGGTGCGCGTCGGTTCGCGCTACCAGGTGCACATGGATGTCACTGTCGGCCCGTCGTTCGCGCCGCTGATTTCGCGCAACATGACCAGCGATGGCGAACTGAGCGATGCGGGCCTGACGCCGCGCCGCTACGACGAAGCGACCAAGCTGCCTTTCCAGGCGCCGCGCCGCATCACCGTGCTGTTCACACCCGAGGCCGTGACGCTGGCCAATGGCCATCGCATCGAAGCCCTGGCCGGCGTGCAGGACAGCGCCAGCCAGTTCGTGCAGATGACGTGGCTGTTCACCACGCGGCCCGAGCTGCTGCGCGTGGGCAACAGCATCGAGCTGCCGCTGGCGCTGCCGCGGCGCATGGATCGCTGGACCTATGACGTGGTCGACGAGGTCCGCCTGTACACGCCGGTGGGCGCGCTCGACACCTTTCATCTGAAGCCACGACGCGCCGACAGCCGGCCGCGCGGCGAGCTCAGTGCCGAGGTCTGGTTTGCGCCGACGCTGCAATACCTGCCGGTGCGCATCCGCATCCAGCAGGACGCAGACACCTTCGTCGACATGATGCTCGACGCCGCGCCGCTGCAGGCCGCTGCCGAGGGTGGGCCGGGCAGTGCTTCGCGCCCTACGGCGGCGGCAGAGGCGGGCGGTCCGCCAGCACGGCAAACAGATCGATGAATCCGGCGTCCAGCAACCGCTGCAACGCCCCTGCGACATCGCCGGGCACCAATTTGGCCAGATCGTCCACGCCGCACTGGCCATCGACCAGGATCAGGGCGCCGCGCAATTGCGGCGGCAGGCGGTGGGCGCGGGTCTGTATTTCGTCAAGCCCCTTGGCGGTCTTGCGGTAGAGGGTGGTCATTGCGGGTCCGAGAATCTGTGCGCTGCAGGGCAGGCCGGTGTCTGGTGTTGGCCCGGGCGGTTGCTGCGGGTCAACGCTGTGCCACTGTGCAGTACCAAGACCCTCACCGCTGTTTCGGCATGGCCAGCCTGGCTCTATAGTCCGGCGCTGTCTGCCCTTCGACGGAAACGCGAAAAAATGCAAGCAACCCCCCCCCCAGCACATCGTTGTCGCGCGCCACGACGGCGCTGACGGCGCGCTCGCCACGCTGCTGATCACGCTGAACCGGCCCAAGCAGCTCAATGCCCTCAACGATGCGCTGATGGACGAACTCGGCCAGGCGCTGACCGAGGCCGACGCCGACCCCGGCGTGGGCTGCATCGTCGTCACCGGCAGCGAGAAGGCCTTCGCGGCGGGCGCCGACATCGGCGCCATGGCCGGCTACAGCTACATGGACGCCTACCTGGGCAACTACATCACGCGCAACTGGGAACAGATGCGCCAGGTGCGCAAGCCGGTGATCGCTGCGGTGGCCGGCTTTGCGCTCGGCGGCGGTTGCGAGCTGGCGATGATGTGCGACTTCATCATCGCCGCCGACACGGCCCGCTTCGGCCAGCCCGAAATCAAGCTCGGCATCATTCCGGGCGCCGGCGGCACGCAGCGCCTGCCGCGCGCTGTCGGCAAGGCCAAGGCCATGGACATGGTCTTGACCGCGCGCATGATGGACGCTGCCGAGGCCGAACGTGCCGGTCTCGTCAGCCGCGTTGTGCCCGCTGAGAAACTACTCGACGAGGCCCTGGCTGCGGCGGCCACGATCTGCAGCTACGGTCTGCCCGCGGTGATGCTGGCCAAGCAGTGCGTCAACCGCGCCTTCGAGTCGGGGCTCGATGACGGCGTGAGCTACGAGCGCCTGGTGTTCCATTCGCTGTTCGCGACTGAAGACCAGAAAGAGGGCATGGCGGCCTTCGTCGCCAAACGAAAGGCGGCCTTCAAGCACCGCTGAACAGCGCGACGCCGCTCTACGGTTTTTTCAGCAGCACCTTCTTGATCCAGCCGTCGCCGCTCGGCGAGGTCACCTTGACGAAACCATTGGCCTCTTCGCCGAGATAGAGCACTTCGTCGGTCTTGCCCAGGCTCATCAGCACACCGGCGCTGTCGGCGGGGCCCTTGAGCACCTTGACGCCGGCGATCTTGGCCACCATGACGTCGCCCGCGTTGGCCGCATTGGCGGTGACGCTGCCGGCCGCGTTGGCCTGCGACGCCACACCGGCCTTGGCCTGGATCAGGCTGGCGTTGCTGCGCACGTTGCGCACGATGTTGTTCAAGTTGTCGAGGAACGACGCCGTGATGACCTTGCCTTCGTTGGTGTTGGTGTAGCCGCCGAGCGCCGCGCCGCCGCCGCCGCCGAACAGCGCGCCGCCGAAGTTGAAATCGGTCTGCTTGGCGCTGCCTTCGGCCGCCGCGACCTGGATGCCCGAGCGCGTGTCGGCGAGCAGCATGCTGGTCTGCGCTTCCTTGAACTTGAGGCCACCGGCGACCGCGCCCACCACCGCGGCGCCGCCGCCGAGGCGGCCGAGCAGGCCACCGACCGCACCGCCGACGCCGCCGGCGTTGTTCTCGCTGAAGACCACGCTCGGTGTCAGGATGAAGTCGGCCGCGACCATCTGGCCCTTGCCGACGTTCTGATCGGACTGCATCTGCCCGCCGGCGGCCAACGCGCGTTCCTGCATCATGTTCTGCATGCCGACGCCGCGCTCGACGACCTGAAAGCAGTTCGACTGCTGCACCATCATGCGGATCAGGCCGACCGGCGATTGCAAGCCGTAGCGGCTGAGGCTGGCCAGGATATGACTCTGCGGCTCGACGACGGCCAGCGTGCCCTTGGGCGCGTCGCACTTTTCGAGCTGCACATTGGCGTTCTGCGAGCCGCTCGGGCCGGCGCCGCCCTGTGCGGCCGAGCCGCCTTCGCCCAAGGTTTGCGCCGACGCTGCGGCGGCGCTTGCGGCCAATGTCAGGGCGGTGAGTGTGTGTCGTGAATTCATGAGCAATCCTCCAGGCGGTTTCGACAATGTGTCGACGATTCTGGTACCGCGCACCGGCGCTGTCATTCGTGAAACTCGGGGGGGGGGGGTGGCGATGGCAGCGCTAGGCCGGATGCTTGTCCCTTTCCGACGTGAAGCTGTCGGCGTAGAACGCGTCCTCGGGCAAACCGCAGGTGGCAATAAATTCGCGCTTTGCCGACTCGACCATGATCGGCGCGCCGCAGGCGTAGACCTCATGGCCCGAGAGGTCGGGCAGATCGGCCATCACCGCCTGGTGGACCAGGCCCGTGCGGCCGCTCCAGGCGTCTTCGGGCTTGGCTTGCGAGAGCACCGGCACGTAGCGCAGGTTGGGCATGTCGGCCGCCGCCCCAGCGGCCCAGTCCTGCAGGTACAGGTCGGCCCGGCTGCGACAGCCCCAGTACAGCACGGCATCGCGCGTGATGCCCTTGACGCGCATGTGCTCGATGATGGCCTTGATCGGCGCCAAGCCGGTGCCCGAGGCCAGCAGCACGATCGGCTTGTCGTTGTCATCGCGCAGGAAGAAGCTGCCCAGCGGGCCTTCGACGCGCAGGATTTCCTTTTCCTTCATCGCTGCGAAGACATGGTCGGTGAACTTGCCGCCGGGCATGTGGCGCAGATGGAGCTCGATCATCGGCGGCTCGCCGATGTGCTCGGGCGCATTGGCCATCGAGTAGCTGCGCCGCGAGCCGTCGCGCAGGATGAACTCCACATACTGGCCGGCGCGGTACTTCATCGACACGTTGGCCGGCAGTTGCAGCTTGAGCAGCATCACGTCGGGCGCCGGCCGGCTGAGGCTGGCCACGCGCGCGGGCATCTTTTGCACCGGGTACTCGCCGGCGCCGGCCACTGTGCGCGCCTGGATCACGCAATCGGTCTGCGGCGTTGCGCAGCAGGGCAGGATCCAGCCCTGTTCTTCTTCGGCCACCGGCAAGGTGCGCAACTGGTGCGCGCCGTGGATGACGCGGCCTTCGAGCAGGCGGCTCTTGCACGAACCGCAGGCGCCATCGCGGCAACCATAGGGCAGCCCGATGCCGTTGCGGATCGCGGCGGCCAGGATAGCTTCGTCGCGCGCCACGTCGAAGGCAAGGCCGGCAGGCTGGACAGTGACTTTGAAGGTCATGGCGGTCGGGCGCTCTCTACACTGGGGATCGATCTGCAATTGTCCCCGATGACCTTGCCCTGCGCCGCCCAACGCCGTCCGACGCTGCTCATCGTCGGCTGCGGCGACATCGGCCTGCGCGTGCTGCGGCTGCTGCGCGGTCGCGTGCGCGTGCTCGCGCTCAGCTCGAGCGAGCAGCGCCTGGGCACGTTGCGACGGGCTGGTGCGCTGCCACTGCGCGGCGACCTGGACGACGCAGCGACATTGGGACGTCTGGCGTCATTGGCCGACTGGGTGCTTCATCTGGCGCCGCCGCCATCCCAGGGCAGCACCGACCCGCGCACTGCGGCGCTGTTGCACGCGCTGGCACGCAGCCCACGGATGCGTCGATTCGTCTATGCCAGCACCAGCGGCATCTATGGTGATGCGGCCGGCGCGCTGTTCGACGAAACCAGGGCAGCACAGCCGACAACATCGCGCGCGCGGCGCCGTGTCGATGCTGAAGCGCACGTGCGCCATCACGGTCGCGCGTTCGGCGTCAATACGAGCGTGTTGCGCATCCCGGGCATCTACGCGCTCGACCGCGAGGGCGGTGACCCGCGCCAACGCCTGCAGCGTGGCACGCCGTTGCTTGACGATGCCGACGACGTCTACACCAATCACATCCACGCCGACGATCTGGCACGGGCCTGCGTGGCGGCGTTGTTTCGCGCCGCGCCACAGCGTGTCTATCACGTCAGCGACGACAGCGCACTGAAAATGGGCGAGTACTTCGACGCCGTGGCCGATGCCTTTGATTTGCCGCGTGCGCCGCGCCTGCCGCGCGAGGCCTTGCGCGCAGCGGTGTCCGAGATGCAATGGAGCTTCATCAGCGAATCGCGGCGCCTGGACAATACGCGCCTGCACCGCGAGTTGCGCCTGCGCCTGGCGTACCCGACGCCGTCGGCGGCGTGGAACGCGTTCCGGCGCAGTTCGCGCGCCTGAGCCGGCGCTCGCGCAACGAGCTCAGCGCCTGCCGAAAGGCTTCTGGCCCCGCCAGTAGCGGATCATCAAGAAGCCACCGAGCATGCCGCCGAGATGCGCAAAATGGGCCACCCCGCCGCTGCCCATGAAGCCAAACACCAGTTCGAGTCCGCCGAAGATGGCGACGAAGAACTTGGCCTTCATCGGGATTGGCGGGAACAGCGGCATGATGATGCGGTTCGGGAACAGCATGCCGAAGGCCAGCAACAGCGCGAACAGCGCACCCGAAGCACCGATGGTCGGCACGTTCGAGCCGATCAGCATCGTCCAGACGATCTGCACGGCCGCGGCAGACAGCGCGCCGGCAAACAGAAACTGGATGAAGCGTTTCTGGCCCCACAGCCGCTCCAGCTCGCCGCCGAACATCCACAAGCCGAGCATGTTGAAGAACAGGTGCCCCATGCTGCCGTGCATGAAGGCGTAGGACACCAACTGCCACGGCATGAACAGACCGCTGGCGATCGGCCACAACGCGAACCACGGTTCAAGCTGTCGAGGAAGGAGCCACTGCAGACAGAACACTGCGGTGCAGATGAGCATGAACGCTTTGGTGACCGGAGGCAGCGGCGGCATGGAGGAGGTGTGTTGGTGCCCCGGGCCGGACTCGAACCGGCACGCTGTTTAGGCGGTGGATTTTGAGTCCACTGCGTCTACCGATTCCGCCACCGGGGCAAGTTGGGTGCGGTGCGCTTCGCGCAACGGGCGGCGATTATCACATGCACCCTGCACCATCGCCGCGGCGATGGGACAATCGCGCCATGCCCAGCTACATGACTCTCGAGGACGCGATCGGCGGCACGCCGCTGGTGCGCCTGCAGCGCCTGCCGGGCACTGGGAATCAACAGCGCGGCAATATCCTGCTCGGCAAGCTCGAAGGCAACAACCCGGCAGGCTCGGTGAAGGACCGGCCGGCGATCAGCATGATCGTGCGCGCGGAACAGCGCGGCGAGATCCGGCCGGGCGATGTGCTGATCGAGGCCACGTCGGGCAATACCGGCATTGCACTGGCAATGGCTGCAGCGATCCGCGGCTACAAGATGGTGCTGATCATGCCGGAGGATTTGTCGGTCGAACGAGCGCAGACGATGAAGGCCTTCGGCGCCGAACTGGTGCTGACGCCCAAGTCCGGCGGCATGGAATACGCGCGCGACCTGGCGCTGCAGATGCAGTCCGACGGCAAGGGCCGCGTGCTCGACCAGTTCGCCAACGCCGACAATCCGCAAGCGCACTACGACACCACGGGCCCGGAGATCTGGCGCGACACCGAGGGCCAGATCACGCATTTCGTCAGTGCGATGGGCACCACCGGCACCATCACCGGCGTCTCGCGTTTCCTCAAGGAGCGCAACCCGGCGGTGCGCATCATCGGCGCGCAACCGGCCGAGGGCTCGCGGATTCCGGGCATCCGAAAATGGGCCGAGGCCTACCTGCCGAAAATCTACGATGCCACGCATGTCGATGACATCGTGCTCGTCAGCCAGGCCGAGGCCGAAGACATGGCGCGGCGCCTGGCGCGCGAGGAGGGCTTGTTCTGCGGTATCTCCGCAGCCGGCGCCTGCTGCGTGGCCTTGACGCTGGCCGAGCGCCTGGACAACGCGACCATCGTCTTCATCGTCTGTGACCGCGGCGATCGTTATCTCTCGACCGGTGTCTTCCCGGCATGAGTTTCAAGTTTTGCCCGCAATGCGCCGCGGCGCTGGCGCCGATCGAGCAAATGGAGGATGGCGGCCCGAAGACGCGGCTGCGCTGCAGCGCTTGCGATTTCACGCACTGGAACAACCCGACGCCGGTGCTGGCGGCGGTGGTCGAGTGCGTCGATCGGGGCGGGCAGTTGCTGCTGGCCCGCAACGCCGCCTGGACGCACCGCATGTTCGCGCTGATCACCGGCTTCATGGAAGCCGGCGAGACGCCTCAGGAGGGCGTGGCGCGCGAAGTCACCGAGGAAACCGGCTTGGCGGTTGACGCCGTGTCGCTGATCGGCGTCTACGATTTTCAACGCATGAATCAGGTGATCATTGCCTACCACGCCCGGGCGCGTGGCGAGATCGTGCTCTCGCCCGAACTGGCGGAGTACAAGCTCTTCGCGCCGCCCGAGGTGCGCTGCTGGCCGGCCGGAACCGGCTACGCGCTGGCCGACTGGTTGCGCGCAAAAGGGCATGAACCTCAGTTCATCGACTGGGCGCGGCGGGCCTAGAATCGCAACATGACACTCGCACAGAAAGAAGTCGACGCCCGCGGCTTGAACTGCCCGCTGCCGATCCTCAAAGCCAAGAAGGCTCTGACGGAGATGCTGTCGGGCGAGGTGCTCAAGGTCGTGGCCACGGACCCGGGCTCCATGCGTGATTTCCAGGCCTTCGCGCGCCAGACCGGCAACGAGCTGATCGATCAGGTCAGTGACGACAAGGAGTTCGTGCACTACCTGCGCAGACGGTAGGCCTCGGCCTGCCCGCGGCGCGGCGCTGGGGCGCCTACAGCGCCAGCGACTTCAGGAACTCGCGGAACCCCGGGCCCAGTTGGGGGTGCGTGAGCGCCAGTTCGACGTTGGCTTGCAGAAAACCTTCTTTGCTGCCGCAGTCGTAGCGCTGACCTTGATAGCGGTAGGCAAACACCTTTTCCCGGCGCATCAGGCCGGCGATGCCATCGGTGAGCTGGATCTCGCCGCCGACGCCGCGCTGTTGGTTGGCAATCTCTTCGAACACGCCGGGCGTCAGTATGTAGCGGCCGGCCACCCCCAGACGTGAGGGGGCGTCGGCCGGTTTTGGTTTCTCGACGATGCGATCGATATTGACCAGGCGATCGTTGACCTGCGTACCGGCCACGATGCCATAGCGCTGCGTCTGTTCGGCCGGCACTTCCTGCACGGCCAGGATCGAGGCGCGCCGCTCCTTGAACTGCTCGACCATCTGCGCCAACACGGGCGGCGCGCCGACCATCAGGTCATCGGCCAGCAACACGGCGAACGGTTCGTCGCCGACGAGTTTTCGGCCACACAACACTGCGTGGCCCAGGCCGAGCGCCTGCGCCTGTCGAACGTAGACGCAGTCCATGTCATCGGGTTTGACCGTGCGCACGACGTGCAGCAGCTCATGCTTACCCGCTTGTTCAAGGGCTACTTCAAGCTCGAAGGTCATGTCAAAGTGATCTTCAATCGGGCGCTTGTGGCGGCCTGTGACGAAGATCATCTCTCGGACGCCGGCGGCATACGCCTCTTCAACCGCGTACTGAATCAGCGGTTTGTCGACCACCGGCAGCATCTCTTTGGGTTGGGCTTTTGTGGCCGGCAAGAATCGGGTACCGAGTCCTGCCACGGGAAAGATCGCTTTGCGGATGTGCATTTACTTACAATTAGCGGGGGAGTCGGGTTGATTCTGGCACGTGATCCCGGAAGGGTTGACGTGCCGATTGCCCGGGGCAGGTATGGACGTATTGATTGTTGAACCGCTGGAGCCGGAGGTGATGCAATGGCTCGGTGAGCGCCACGCTGTGCGCTATGCACCGGAGCTGGGACGAGACGCGCGCGCGTTGCGGCAGGCGCTGTTCAATGTGCGCGCACTCGTCATCCCGCCGTCAGTGGCGCTCGACGCACAGACCTTGCACTACGCACCGATGTTGCGCGCCGTGGGGCGCCTGTCGTCGGGTTCGGAAAACATCGACCTCGACGCCTGCGGCCGTGCCGGTGTGGAGGTGGTGCGCAGCGTGACGGCCAGCGCCGTGGCCGAAGCCGAGTTCATGGTCGGTGCGCTGCTGCAGATGCTGCGCCGCGTGCCCGTGCTGAGTCCCGAAGGGTTGCTGGTCGGGCGTGAGCTTGGCGGCGCGACGATCGGTCTCATCGGCATGGTGCCGGCAGCGCGATCATTGGCGCAACTGCTGTCGGCCTTCGGTTCGCGCGTCATCGGCTACGACCCGGCGGTTCACTCCTCGGACAACGTCTGGACACGCTGGCGCGTCGAACCGGTGGCGCTGCGCGAGCTGATGGAGCAAAGCGACGGCGTGTGCGTGCAACTGACCTACTTCACACGTTACCAGGGTCTGATCGGCGAGCGCTTCCTGCCGCATTGCAAGCCGAACCAGGTGCTGATCAACGTCGCCCATTCGAGCCTGTTCGATCAGGCGGCGCTGGCCGACGTGCTGGGAACCGGCCGCATGGCCGCGGCCTGGTTCGACAGCCTCGAGCCCGGCGCACTCGATCCGGGCAAGCCGCTGGCCGACATCGACACGCTGCAGGTCACGCCGCGTGTGGCCGGCACGACGCGTGAGTCGCGTGTGCGTGCGGCCTGGGCGGTGGCGCGGCGCATAGACGAGCTGCTCTCGGCGCAAAGCACGCCGGCGCGCAGTGACTTCAAGGCGACGGCGCCAGACGTGCCGCTTGATCTTGAAGGCGACTCACGGCCTGAGTGAAGTCGGCCAGACGCTGCTTCGCCTGAGCAACGACCTCCGGCTTCGCGCGGGCGACAAAGCTCTCGTTGCCAAGCTGTGAATGCACCTTCGCGATCTCGCCTTGCAGTCGCGCAATCTCCTTGGCCAAGCGAGCCGCTTCAGCAGCAACGTCGATCTGCACCCGCAGCGCCACGCGCAGTTCGCCGCTGACGGCCACAGGCAATGACGAGGTCGCGGTCGTGAACGCAGCCTCATCGTCGAAGCGCTGCACGTCGCTCACCTTCGCCAGCGCCTTGAGTTGCGCCGCCGCGGCACCGATGAAGACCGGATCGCCGATCACCAGCAGCGGCACCTTGTCGGCCGGTGACAGCCCCATCTCGCTGCGCAGGTTGCGACAGGCGCCGACAACGGCTTTGAGTTGCGCCATCCACGCATCGGCCTGGGCATCGATGCGCTCGGGCTGCGCCACCGGGTAAGGCGCAAGCATCACACCCGCAGCATCGGCCGACGCTCGCCCAGCCACCGGCGCCACCTTGTCCCACAGCTCGGCGGTGACGAACGGCGCCAGCGGGTGCAGCAGGCGCAGCACCGTTTCGAGCGTGCGAATCAACGTGCGTCGCGTCGCGCGCTGCTGTGCTTCGGTACCCAGGGCAATCTGCACCTTGGCGATCTCCAGGTACCAATCGCAATACGCATTCCACACGAATTCGTATGCGGCAGCGGTGACGAGGTCGAGCCGGTAGTCGGCAAAGCCTTGCGCTACCGTGGCTTCGACGCGCTGCAATTCGCCGGTGATCCAGCGATCGGCCGGCGAGAAGCTCATGTAGCCGTGGAACGCAGCGCCAGGCGCGCACTCCTCTTTGGTGTGCTCCTTCAAGCCGCAATCGTGGTCCTCGCAGTTCATTAGCACGAAGCGTGTCGCGTTCCAGAGCTTGTTGCAGAAATTGCGGTAACCCTCGCAGCGCTTGGTGTCGAAGGCGATTTCGCGGCCCAGGCTGGCGTAGGAGGCCATCGTCAGCCGCAGCGCATCGGCGCCGTAGGCCGGCATGCCATCGGGAAACTCTTTCTTCACCCGTGCCGCGACCTTCGGCGCCGTTTCGGGGCGGCGCAGGCCGGTGGTGCTTTTCTGGATCAGCTTTTCCAGATCGACGCCCTGCACCAGGTCCACCGGGTCGATGACGTTGCCTTCGCTCTTGCTCATTTTCTGGCCGTGCGAATCGCGGATCAGGCCGTGGATGTAGGCGTGCCTGAATGCCGGTTTGCCCGTGAAGTGCGCCGTCATCATGATCATGCGCGCCACCCAGAAGAAAAGAATGTCGAATCCGGTGACGAGCACCGTGCTCGGCAAGAACAGGTCCTGCTCGACGCTCTTGCCAGGCCAGCCGACGGTGGAGAAGGGGAACAGCGAGGCCGAATACCAGGTGTCGAGCACATCCGGGTCGCGCGTGAGTGTTCTGCCCGGTGCCTTGGCTTGGGCCTCTGCCGCGCTGCGCGCGACGATCACGGTGCCGTCTTCGTCGTACCACGCCGGGATCTGGTGGCCCCACCACAACTGGCGCGAGATGCACCAGTCCTGGATGTTGTTCATCCACTGGTTCCACGTGTTGACCCAGTTGTCGGGCACGAAGCGCACTTCGCCGGTGTCGACCAGCTTGATTGCGCGGCCGGCGAGCGATTCACCGTCGCGGCCCGGCTTGGTCATTGCCATGAACCATTGGTCGGTGAGCATCGGCTCGATGACCTGTCCGGTGCGCCCACAGCGTGGCACCATCAACTTGTGTTTTTTTGTCTCGACGAGCAGGCCGAGCGCGTCGAGGTCGGCAACGACGCGTTTGCGCGCGGCAAATCGGTCGAGGCCACGATACGCCGCCGGCGCGTTGTCGTTGATCTTGGCGTCGAGCGTCAGCACGCCGATGACCGGCAGGCCATGGCGCTGTCCGACCGCGTAGTCATTGTGGTCGTGCGCCGGCGTGACCTTGACAACGCCGGTGCCGAATTCGCGATCGACATACGCATCGGCGATGACGGGAATCGTTCGATCGGCGAGCGGCAGCGTGACGCGCCGGCCGACCAGTGCGGCGTAGCGCTCGTCGTCCGGATGCACCATGACCGCGGTATCGCCGAGCATCGTTTCCGGCCGCGTGGTTGCCACCACCACCGAGCCCGAGCCGTCCTCGAGCGGGTAGCGGATGTGCCAGAGCAAACCATCTTCCTCTTCGCTCTCGACTTCGAGGTCCGAGACTGCCGACATCAGCACAGGGTCCCAGCTCACCAGGCGCTTGCCGCGGTAGATCAGCCCCTCTTCGTACAGGCGCACGAAGGTCTCGTTGACGACTGCCGACTGCGTGGCGTCCATCGTGAAGTACTCGCGGCTCCAATCCACCGTGTCGCCGATGCGCCGCATCTGTCCGGTGATGACGTTGCCCGAGGTTTCCTTCCACGCCCAGACGCGTTTGACGAACTCCTCGCGGCCGATGTCGTGTCTCGACAGACCCTGTTCCTGCAACTGGCGCTCGACGACGATCTGCGTGGCAATGCCGGCGTGGTCCGTGCCCGGCAGCCACAGCGTGTTGAAGCCCTTCATGCGATGCATGCGCGTCAAGGCGTCCATGATCGTGTGGTTGAAACCGTGGCCCATGTGCAGCGTGCCGGTCACGTTGGGCGGCGGCAGCTGGATCGAGAACGACGGTTTGGCCGGGTCGAGCGTTGATGCGGCCGCGCCGCTGGCTTCCCACCGCGGCGCCCATTTGGCTTCGATGGCGGCAGGCTCGAAGGACTTGGCGAGTTCGGGCAAAGGCATGCGCTGGTGTGCGGCGAGGCGCGTTGAAGTCTTTGGAAACAAGCGGGCCCCATCGCCGTTGCACGATACTTGTCAACGCAAAGTGGGCCTGAGGGGTTGCGTCAATTGTAGATTCACGCCTCGCATCAACCCGGAGATCGAAGTGCCGAACGCCGTTTCACGATCCTTGCGCTGCCTGGCCATGGCCGTACCTGTCTTGCTGGCGGCTTGCGGTGGCGGAGGCGACGGTGGCGGTCGCGGGGGCAACGGTCCTCCGGGCGCGCTCAGCTGCGCGGTGAGTGACCGGCAGGACTGGCTGGGCAGCTACTTCGACGACAACTACCTCTGGTACCGGCTGAGCCCCAAGCCGTTTGCCGCGAACTTCTCAACCACCGAGGCCTACTTCGATGCCTTGCTGTATGGCGGTGGCGATCCGATCCCCAACGGCGGTGGCGCGCTGTGGCCGGCCGACAGCTACAGCGGCTTCCAGACCACCGAGAGCTTCAATCAATTCTTCGCCGACGGACAGAGCTTGGGCTACGGTCTGGCGGTGGCCGGACTCGAAGTCACGGCGCAGCCGTCGGCGCCGCTGTACGTGCGCTACGTCGAACCGGCCGGGCCGGCGGCGCTGGCCGGCATCCAGCGTGGCGAGCGCGTGATGTCGCTCAATGGCCGACCGGCGTCGGACATGATTGCGGCAGACGACTTCGGCGTGCTCACGCCCAACGCCGCCGGTGAAAGCCTGACGGTGGTGCTGCGCAACGCGCTCGGCCAGGACCGCACGGTTCGCGTCGTCGCCCGTGTCTTCGACCTGACGCCGGTGCAGAGCGGGCGCGTCGTCTTCAGCCAGAACGGCCAGCGCCTGGGCTACGTCTTCATCAAGGACATGATCAACCAGGTCGGCACGCCGCTGGCGTCGGCGATGACTGACTTTCGCAACCAGGGTATCGACCAACTCGTGCTCGATCTGCGCTACAACGGTGGCGGCCTGGTCTCGATGGGCGGCACCGTGGCGTCCTACGCTGCAGGCAACCGCGGCGCGGGGCAGGCGTATGCCAAACTGCTCTACAACGACAAGCAGAGCGGCAACAACCAGATCTTCAACTTCACCAATCCTGCGGCCTGGGCAGGCTTTGCCAAGGTCTATGTGTTGATGGGCGAGCGCACGTGTTCGGCCAGCGAGCAGGTGATCAACGGCCTGCGTGGCGTCGGGGTGGAGGTGGTGGCGATCGGCGACATCACCTGCGGCAAGCCGGTGGGCTTCCTGCCGCGTGATGACGCCTGCGGCACTACCTACAGCATCGTCAATTTCGAAGGTGTCAACGCGCGAGACGAAGGCCGCTACTTCAATGGCCTGACGCCGACCTGCGCCGTCAGCGAAGACTTTTTGCGGCCGATCGGCGACCTCGCTGACCCGTTGCTCGTCGCCGCAGCCCATCACGCCGACAACGGCGCGTGCCCGATCGCCCTGACCCGCGAATCGCCACTGTCGCTGTCAAGGCCCGGCGCGCGCAAGCGCTACAGCGGCGCCGACGGCGGCGAGCGCAGCGGCATGAGTGCGCGCTGACGTTCGCCGCGCTCTACATGAACAGGTGCTCGCCGGCGTTCTCGCCGCCGAGCACGACGTAGTTGACCTTCTTCAAGTCCATCAGCTGGGTGCCGCCGGCGTAGCTGATTGAGCTCTGCACGTCTTCGCGCATCTCGCGCAGCGTGTCGACCAACCTGCCCTTGATCGGCTCCAGGATGCGCTTGCCCTCGACGTGCTTGTACTCGCCCTTGTTGAAGTCCGACGCGCTGCCGTAGTACTCCTTGTACAGCTTGCCATCGACCTCGACCGTCTGGCCCGGGCTTTCTTCATGGCCGGCGAACAGCGAGCCGATCATCACCATCGTCGCGCCGAAGCGCACGCTCTTGGCGATGTCGCCATGGTGCCGGATGCCGCCATCGGCAACGATCGGCTTGGTGGCCACGCGCGCGCACCACTTCAATGCCGACAGCTGCCAGCCGCCGGTGCCGAACCCGGTCTTGAGCTTGGTGATGCAGACCTTGCCCGGTCCGACGCCGACCTTGGTCGCGTCGGCGCCCCAGTTCTCGAGATCGATCACCGCTTCGGGTGTGGCCACGTTGCCGGCAATGACAAAGGCCTCGGGCAGCTTGGCTTTGATGTGCTCGATCATGCGGCGCACGCTGTCGGCGTGGCCATGTGCGATGTCGATGGTGATGTAGTCGGTGCCGACGCCTTCGGCGGCAAGCTGGTCCACCGTAGCTCTGTCGGCGGCCCTGACGCCCAGGCTGATCGACACGAACAGCTTCTTGCTGCGCATGCGCGTCGCAAAGGCCACGTTGTCCAGGTCGAAGCGGTGCATGACGTAGAAGTGGCCGCTGGCGGCGAGCGCCTCGACGATCGATTCGTCGACCACGGTCTTCATGTTGGACGGCACCACCGGCATGACGAAGTGCAGAGGCCCGAATTGCGTGCTGGTGTCGCACTCGCTGCGGCTTTCCACGCGGCACTTGCGCGGCAGCAACAGGATGTTGTCGTAGTCGAAGATTTCCATGGTCACGCTCGATCGATGGCAGGAGAGCGCTTGACCTGATTGCCCGGTGTCACCGAGGCACACCGGCCGCCAGAATTTGGGCCCGGTGACGGATTCTACGCGGTCAGAAAGCGCCTCATTCGTGTCGGAGTTGGCGATTGGTCGCGCACCGCCGCCGCGGGTGTGCAACCCGCTCTCGATAATCTGGAAACTTCCATTCAGGCCACGTGGCCGTCGCCGTGACCGAACGTTCAACCTTCGTCGATTCCAAGGGCGCCCGCTCGAAATCGCGGGGAGTGTTCGGCCGCTGGTTCGATGCCAAGCCCGATCCGTTGCTCGCCGCCTTGTTCGAACGGGCAAGCGATGGTTTCCTGATCTGCGCGGGCGACGGCAAGGTGCTGTCGTGCAATCCGGCGGCGATGCACTTGCTCGGTGACGACCTGGCGGCTGTGGAAGGCCATCATGTCTCGGCGCTGTTCGAACAAGGCCAGAACGAACGCTTTTCGCTGCACACCGGCGGCGCCATGACGCGCGTTCCTGCCGGCCCGGGCCGTCCTGTGGACTTGCTCCTTACCGAGTACGAAGGCTCGGGCGGTACCCACGTGCTGGTGCGCGTGCGCGACGCGTCCGAGCGCGCCGACGCTCAGGAGCGATTGAAGCAACTGGCCAACTTCGACAGCCTGACCGGCCTGCCCAACCGCTCGCTGTTTCGCGACCGGCTGGCTCAGGCGATGGCAAGAACCAAGCGCTGCGGCCGGCCGATGGCGCTGATGTTTCTTGATCTCGACCGCTTCAAGCAGGTCAACGACGAACTCGGCCACGAGGCTGGCGATCGCCTGTTGCAGCATGTCGGCAAGACGCTGACCGAGTGCCTGCGCGCGGTCGACTCCGTGACCCGCGACGGCGGCATGCCGCACACACTGTCGCGCCTGGGCGGCGATGAATTCACGTTGATCATCGAGAACATCAACGGCGCAGAAGATGCGGCGCATGTGGCCAGCCGCGTGCTCGAAGCGCTGGGCGAGCCGTTCGAGGTCGGTGAAGAAGAACTGGTCATCACGGCCAGCATCGGCATTTCGTTGTATCCGATCGACGACGTCGATATGGACACGCTGATCCGTCACACCGACATGGCGATGTACCGCAGCAAGTCGCACGGCCGTGCCACCTACAGCTTCTTCAGCGAAGACCTGTCGGCGGCCGTGACTGCGCGTGTCTCGCTCGAAGGCAGTTTGCGCCGCGCCATCGAGCGCGACGAGTTCGTGCTGCACTTTCAGCCCAAGAGCGATCTGCGTTCCGGCAAGATCACCGGTGTCGAGGCGCTCGTGCGCTGGCACCGTCCCGGCCATGGGTTGATTCCGCCGGACCGCTTTGTCAGCGTGCTCGAAGATACGGGACTGATCCTGCCGGTGGGGGCGTGGGTGATCCGCGCAGCCTGTGCGCAGCTCGCGGCCTGGGACCGTCTGGGCTTGCCGCCATTGCGCCTGGCGGTGAATCTGTCGGCGCGACAGTTCCGCCACCTCTACCTGGCCTCGATGATCGAAGATTCGCTGCGCCAGAACGCCATCGAACCGCAGCGCCTGGAGATCGAGTTGACCGAGTCGCTGTTGATGGAAGACAACGACGCCACCCGCGCGATGCTGGAGAGTTTTCGCCGTCTCGGCGTGCGCCTGGCCATCGACGACTTCGGCACCGGTCATTCGTCGCTGAGCTATATCCGGCGCTTCGCCATCGATACGCTGAAGATCGACCGCTCGTTCGTGCAGTCCCTGCCCGACAACGACGAAGACACCGCGATCTGCAGCGCGGTGATTGCATTGGGCCGCAACATGAAGATGTGCGTCATTGCCGAGGGCGTCGAGACGGCCGAGCAGGCACAGCTGTTGCGCGAGCTCGGCTGCGATGAAGTGCAGGGCTACTGGATCAGCCGGCCGATGCCCGGTGCCGACTTCGCTTCCTGGTACGTCACCTACAACCGCGCACGCAGTTCGCGCAGACGATCGCGCAGCCGCTATACCGACACGAGCCCGATCACGCTGTTCTCGCTGCTCGACAACGGTTGATCTCTCGGCCTGCATCGCACAGGCGTTGAGCGAAGGTCTGCGCTGGCCGCGGGCGCGTGTTGCGAGGCAACGCAGCGAGCTTGCTGTCGGCGTCGATCGGGTGCCAGCGCACACGCGCCAGGCGGGCCACTGCCTGGCGAACCCGCTCTCTAGAATCCGCTGATGCAACATGAACCCGCAGGCGGCCTGCTCAAGGGGCTGAATCCGGAACAACTCGCTGCCGTGACGCTGCCGCCCGTGCCGGCGCTGATCCTGGCCGGCGCCGGCTCGGGCAAGACGCGCGTGCTGACGACGCGCATTGCCTGGCTGCTCGCCACCGGGCAGGTCTCGCCGGGCGGCGTGCTCGCGGTGACCTTCACCAACAAGGCAGCCAAGGAGATGCTGACGCGCCTGACCAGCATGCTGCCGGTCAATGTGCGCGGCATGTGGATCGGCACCTTTCACGGCCTGTGCAATCGCTTCCTGCGCGCACACTGGAAGCTGGCTGGCCTGCCGCAAGGTTTTCAGATCCTCGATGTGGCCGACCAGGTTGCGGCGGTCAAGCGCGTCGTCAAGGCGATGAACCTCGACGAAGAGCGCTATCCGCCCAAGCAGGCTGCGTACTTCATCTCCGGCAGCAAGGAGGAGGGCAAGCGTGCCCAGGACATCGACGCGCCCGACCCGCACACCGCCAAGCTGATCGAGGTCTATGCGGCCTACGAAGCGCAATGCCAGCGCGAAGGCGTGGTCGATTTCGGCGAGCTGATGCTGCGCTGCTACGAGCTGATGCGCGACAACGAGGCCGTGCGTGAGCACTACCGGCGCCGCTTCTCGCATGTGCTGGTCGACGAGTTCCAGGACACCAACAAGCTGCAGTACAAGTGGCTGCAGATGTTCGCCCCGCCCGGAATGCCCAAGGGTGTGTTCGCCGTCGGCGACGACGACCAGAGCATCTACGCCTTTCGCGGCGCGCAGGTCGGCAACATGGCCGACTTCGAGCGCGAGTACCGCGTGCCGCAGGTCATCAAGCTCGAGCAGAACTACCGCTCGTATGCGCACATCCTCGACGCCGCCAACGCGCTGATTGCGCACAACCTGAAGCGCCTGGGCAAGAACCTGCGCACCGATGCCGGGTCGGGAGAACCGGTGCGCGTGTTCGAGGCGACCAGCGACTACGCCGAGGCGCAGTGGCTGCTCGACGAGGCGCAGCAGTTGCACCGCGGCGGCATGGCGCGCTCGCAGGTCGCCATCCTCTACCGCAGCAACGCGCAAAGCCGCGTCCTCGAGAGTGCGCTGTTCAACGCCGGCATTCCGTACCGCGTCTATGGCGGCCTGCGCTTCTTCGAGCGCGCCGAAGTCAAGCATGCGCTGGCCTACCTGCGCTTGATCGAGAACCCCAACGACGACACGAGCTACCTGCGTGTCGTCAACTTCCCGACGCGCGGCATCGGCGCGCGCACCGTGGAGCTGCTGCAGGACGCCGGCCGCGCCAGCGGCCGCAGCCTCTACCAGAGCGTCGGTGGTGTCAGCGGCAAGGGCGGCGCGAACCTGGCGGCGTTCAACACGCTGATCGACCAACTGCGCGACGACACGCGCGGCGACACGCTGCGCCAGATCATCGAAACCATGCTGCAGCGCTCGGGCCTGACCGAGTTCTACCGCCACGACAAGGAGGGCCAGGACCGCATCGAGAACCTCGACGAACTGATCAACGCCGCCGAAGCGTTTGTCACGCAGGAGGGATTCGGCAAGGACGCCGTGGCGATGCCGGTCGACGAACTCTCACCCGGCGCCATCGTCGATGCGGCGCCGCTGCCGGCCGAAGCGCTGGCGCCCGACGCCGACACCGGCGAGATCGTCAGCCCGCTGGCCGCCTTTCTCACCCACGCCGCGCTCGAAGCCGGCGACAACCAGGCGCAGGCAGGTCAGGACGCGATCCAGCTGATGACAGTGCACTCGGCCAAGGGCCTCGAGTTCGATGCCGTCTTCATCACCGGCATGGAAGAGGGCCTGTTCCCGCACGAGAACTCGATGAGCGACCACGACGGGCTCGAAGAGGAGCGGCGACTGATGTACGTGGCCATCACACGCGCGCGACAGCGCCTGTACCTGAGCTTTTCGCAGACGCGGATGCTGCACGGCCAGACGCGCTATCACATCAAGAGCCGCTTCTTCGATGAACTGCCCGAGGTACACCTGAAGTGGCTGACGCCGAAGAACCAGGGCTTCGGCTCGGGATTTGCGCGCGACTACCAGAGCGCGTGGGCGCGCGGATCGGGCCTGGGCTCGATTGTCGGTGCGGGCCGCCGTGTCGAGTCGCCGCCACCGCCGCCGTACGTGTCGAAGACGCCGCCGTCGCATGGCTTTCGCTCCGGCCAGGGCGTGTTCCACAACAAGTTCGGCGAGGGCGTGGTCGTGACGCTCGAAGGCGTCGGTGACGACGCGCGCGCACAGGTCAACTTCGGCCGCCACGGCATGAAGTGGCTGCAGTTGTCGATTGCGAAATTGACGCCGACATAAGTCGGATTCTGTAGCGCCTTGTCAGCAAGCGCATCAGGACCCCACGCTGGATTCGCGCACGGCCTCAGGCGTCGGCGTAAAGCATCGTGTGCTGGAAGGCCCGTTGTTCGCCGCTCGCGCGGTACTTGGCCCAGACCGTCAACAACACCATCGAGAAGAAGCCTGCGCCTATCAACAGCGGGTACGCCAACATCAGCTGGCCGAGCGAATACTTCCATGACAAGGGCCGGCCGATGCCGAGCATGGCGGCATAGAACCATGACACGCCTGAGGCTGCGCCGGCGCCAAGTGCCAGCAAGGTCTGGCCGTACGACAGGTTGAGCAAAGAGCCTGCGCGCAACATCGATGGCAGCACCCGGCGATGCAGGAGCATGCCGTTGAGCGTCAGCAGGACGACGATCAGGATCTTGGCCTGCAGCTTGGGATTCTCAAAGTACTGCCAGCCCTTGATCGAAGCATCGAGTGAGACGAGCGCCGCGCCGGTGATCCAAAGTGCGAGCAGCGCAATAGCCACGGTGCTCTGCAGATCATGCAGGTGCTTCGAGTCGACGTGTTTTGTGGGGTCGCCGTTGAACAGTTCTTTCAACATGGCGAGGTCGCTGGTCAGGACCAGGCCAATGGCGACACAGCATGCGATCAGGTGTGCATAGACGATGCCCATACGGACAAATTCGATGAAGACTTCTTGAGTGTTTTGCATGGAGAGGTTTTTGGTTGCGCCGCGACGACAGGCATGGCGTTGGGAATTGGCAGGCCGGCACGGTCTGCGCGGCCAAGGCTGCCTCGATGCATGCAAGGCTAGTCAGGCCGGGGCTGCGCCGTGTGTTGAGCCGTTAATGTGTGTTTCACACAGGTCAGGCGCAGCCCATGGCCGAGCGTCGTCGCGTCATGGGCAAAAAACCGTGTTTGGCCGCCGGGCGGCCGGTCAAGCCTGGACACATTTCATACCCGGCGCAGGGCGCAAACGCCCTGCGATGCGGCATCAGTTGCGCTTCTCGAGCCGCATCACATCGTTTTCGCGCTTCATCTGAAAACGCATCAGGAAGCTGTTGCCGAGCAGCACGCCGCGCATCGGCGCGGGGATGACGGCGGCTTCGACGTTGGCGACTTCGACGTCACCGATGCGCACCGCGCTGAGCACGATCTGCCGGAACGGCGCCGTGCCGTTGGCGGTGCTGGCCAGCCCTTGCGGCGCGTTCTTGTAGTCCAGGCCCAGGCGGTCGGCGTCGGCCTGGCTGATGACCACCGAGCTGGCGCCGGTGTCGACCATGAACTCGACGGCCTTGCCGTTGATCTGGCCTGTGGTGCGGAAGTGGCCGTTCGTGCCGGCGGTGAGCACGATCTGCTTGCCGCTGGTGCCAGCCACAGACTCGCTTGCTCGTACCGGCCCGGCGCCGAGCGCCAGCGTGCGCCGCACCGCGCCGATCTCGACCTCGGCCGCAGTCTCCGACAGCGACAACAGCCGCACGCCGCGCACAGTGGCACCGACAGCCAGGGTCTGCGGCTGGCCGTCGATGACGAGCAGTGCTTTGTGTGCGCCGATGTAGCCGTTGAGGGTCACGGTCTGCGCAGCCGCCGCGACGGCCCATAGGCCGAGAACGGCCATCGTGGTGGCATGCGAGGTTTTCATGGGTGTCTAGAGTAGTCCGGCGCGCTTGACCGCACGATAGCGGTTTACCAGCGCCACCGCCAACCCCTCAGGCTCGGCATCGACCATCAGCGCGTCACGCTCGGCCAGGCGCCGAAAGGCGTCGCGCCGGGCCTGCGCAAACAGGTGGGCGCCGGCCACTTCGACGGCGTGGTGCGACGCCGTCAGCGGCTGCTCGGTCATTTCGCGCAGCGCGCGCTCGCGCAAGGAGGCCAGCAGCACGAGGTGGCGGCTGCGCAACAGTTTCAATGCAGCGTCGAGTTCGGGGGCGTCTTCATCGCGGAAGTTGGTCAGCAAGACGATCAGCGCACGCTTGGCATGCACGCGCATCAGGTCGCGCGCAGCGATCAGGTAATCGGAATGCGTGGCTTCGGGCTGGATGTCGTGCAGCACCGCCGTCAGCGCGGACAGCGTGGCCAGGCCCTTGCGCGGCGCGAACGAGCGCCTGTGCTCGGGCGCGGTGCCGAAGGTGATGGCGCCGACCTCGTCGCCGTCCTTCAGCGCCACGTGGGCCAGCAGCATCGTGGCGTTGAGCGCTTCGTCGAAGTGGCTGCCATGAACCGTTCCCTCATCGGCGCGCATGCGGCGGCCGCAGTCGATCAGGAAGATCACGCACTGGTCGCGCTCGTCCTGGAACTGGCGCACGATCGGCCGCGATTGCTTGAGCGTGGCCTTCCAGTCGATGTGACGGATCGAGTCGCCGGCGCGGTATTCGGCGAGCTGCTTGAAGTCGGTGCCTTCGCCGCGCTGCACCTGCGTCTTGATGCCGATGTCGGCCAGCCGCCGATCGGTGGCCAGCCAGGCGTAGCGCGATACCGATGCGAAGTTGGGAAACACAGGGCGCGTCTGGGCTTCGCCGATGCGCCACTGCAGTTCCAGGCTGCGGCCCAGGCTTTGCACGCGAACATCGGCGCCTTCGAAGGCGACGCGGCCGCGGCGACGTGGCTGCACGGTGTAGCGCAGCTGTGCCTGTACATGGGCGTGCAAGTCGGCACTGACCGGCAGGCCTTGCGGGTCGAGGTCGGGGTCGGCATGGTCGAAAAAGGCCACGCGCCAGCGTCGGGTGCCGGAGTTGACCAGCGTGCCGTCGATCGTGCGCTGCACGCCGAGCGCGAAGGCGTCGGGCAGGCGGCGCGTCCACGTCAGGGGTTCTGCGCGCCACGCGCGGCGGGTCAGCCCGAGGTCGAGCACGATCCACAGCCCGCCGAGCGCCAGGGCGCCGAGCACCGCGCTGCCGACATCGGCTGCGGGCACGTGCAGCAACAGTGCCGCCAAAGCCGCCGCCGACCCGCCGAGCAGGGCGTAGAGGGTGAGGCGCGAGGGCAGCAGCTTCACCGGCCGCTACATCCTGGGCGCATCGACGCCCTCGAGCAGCGTCGCCAGCAGCTCATCGACGCGCCGCCCTTCGAGCTGTGCATCGGGCGCCAGCATCACGCGGTGGCGCAGCGCAGACAGGGCCAGGTGCTTCACGTCATCCGGCGTTGTGAAATCGCGGCCGGCCATCAGTGCGGCCGCGCGCGCAGCGCGGATCAATGCAATCGCCCCGCGCGGGCCGGCGCCGTTGGACAAGCCCGGCGTGCTGCGCGTCGCGCGCACGATGCGCACCGCATAGTCGGTGACCTTGCCATCGACGCGCACGGCGGCGGCCATGTTCTGCAGCGTCAGGACATGGCGCTCTTCGACGCGCTGCGTGACGCCGTCGAGCGGCAGCCGGTCGCCGGCCTGGCCCAATGTGGCGCGATCGACGATCGCGGTTTCTTCGTCGTGCGGCGGGTAGCCGATGTCGATCTTCAGCAAGAAGCGATCGAGTTGCGCTTCGGGCAGCGGGTAGGTGCCCTCGGTCTCCAGCGGGTTCTGCGTGGCCATCACCATGAAGGGCCTGGACAAGGCGAGCGTCTGGCCTTCGAGCGTGACCTGCGCTTCCTGCATCACCTCGAGCAGTGCGGCCTGCGTCTTCGCCGGCGCGCGGTTGATCTCGTCGGCCACCAGCAGGTTGGTGAAGACCGGGCCGCGCAGCACACGCAGCGTGCCCAGCGCACTGCCTTCGCCGCGCGTGGTGGTGTCGAGGACGGCGTGGCCGGTGATGTCCGACGGCATCAGGTCGGGCGTGAACTGCACGCGAGCGACCTGCAGCGACAGCGACTTGCCGAGCGCACGCGCCAGCAGCGTCTTGCCCAGGCCGGGCACGCCTTCGATCAGCACATGGCCGGCGGCCAGCAGGCTCACCAGCAACTGGTCCACGGCTTGGCGCTGGCCGACGACCGCCTTGCCGATCTCCTCGCGCAGCGCGTCCAGCACTTCTTGCGCGCGCGTGACGTCGGTCGGGTTGAGTGACATGCCAGGGTCCTTTCGTCAGGGAGTCGTTGCGGCGTTGAAGGCGAGCCGTCGCCGTACTTGTTCGATGAGGGCCAGCTTGTCGGCCAGCGCGCGGCCGCGCCCGGGCGGCAGCGTCGGGTCGAGCGCGCGCGTCAACATGTCAGCGGCCAATCCGGTCGGGTGGCGCAGCGCGTCGATGCGCTGCGCCATCGTCATGCCGCTGTAGCCGGCGATGCGCTGACGGGCTGCGTCGTCGAGCGCGCGCCGCGCCGCGACGAGCAGGGGCGCACCGCCGCCGCGCAGCACGAATGCCGCCGTGCCGCGGATCTGTTCGGCCACCGAGCGCCGCGCCAGCGGCGCTTGCGGCAGCAGCGGGCCAAAGCGAACGGCGCCGCGCCAGAGCGCGAAGGCAATCGCCAACAGCGCCAGCCCGATCGCCGGGCCGGCGCGATGCCAGAGCCATTTCAGCAGCGCCTCGCGCTTTTCGTCCATCACGAACCAGACCTCGTCGCCGGCGCGCAGGTCGAGGGCAGCGATGGCGGCCTGTGCGTGATCACCGCGGAACAGGTTGTGATTGGCCAGGTAGCCGAATTCGGCAATGGCCGTGACGCGGCCCTTGCCGACGGGCACGCGTAACGTGTGCGCGCCGCGTTGGCCGTCGATCGACCATGACGGCTTGGCCCACGGCAGCGGCTCGAGGCGCGCGGCCCAATCGCCGCTGCACAGGCGCAAACGCCGCGCCTCGGCGCCGCCGTCGGCGGCTGCGGATTCGGTCAGCGTCGGACACTGCTGCTGCGGGTTGTTGGCGGGCCCGACGAGATTGGGATCGAGAGGACGTTGGCGCGTCGGTGTCCTTCGGTCAGGCAGCCTGGTGTCTTCGTCTTCGTCTTCGTCTTCGTCTTCGTCATCGCCAGGAAGCTGCTGTCGTGTCAATGACTTCTGGCGAATCGGCACCCAGGGGATGTCTTCGCCGGTGACGCCGAAACTCGGCAGCACGAGATGGCCGCCCTGGACCTCGACC
This sequence comes from uncultured beta proteobacterium, assembly GCA_963706685.1. Classification (GTDB taxonomy): domain Bacteria; phylum Pseudomonadota; class Gammaproteobacteria; order Burkholderiales; family Burkholderiaceae_C; genus CADEEN01. Next base: position 428,681 of record CAVPMY010000002.1, on the reverse strand, counting down.
CAGTTGCGCAACTGCTGGTTGCGGCCGGGCAGGAAATCCCAGTCATTGGATTGCAGCACCAGTGTCGCGCCGGGCGGCGGCAGGCGCTCGAGGCTGTCCGGCGACGCCACCTTGCCGCCGAGCCGGGCGACGATCTGCTTGATCGCGTAGTGCGGGTCGCGCGCGGCCTCGCCGCGGGCGGGGGTCGGCCGCCAGACATCGACCCACTCGGTCGCAGACATCAACCACGCACCGAGCGCCAGCAACGCCGCCAGCGCGAGCAGGTTGAGCGTGGTTTCACTCGACGGCCGCGTCATGCTGCACGGGCGGTTGGCGGCGCCTGCCTGGGCAGACGCGCGTTGAACTCGTCGCATACGGCGAGCACAGCGCCGCTGTCGGGCAGGCGCGCGCCGTACACCGCCACCTGCCACAGGCCGATCAGGCGGCCGACGAAGGCGCCGCGCTCGGCGTCGAGATGGCGTGCGGCCAGCGTGGCGCATTCGCCCTCGGTGCTGGCCGCGCGCACCGGCACGGCGTGATCATGGACGAGGCGCGACAGCGCGCCGCGGTAGAGCAGCGACAGCGCCGCGCGCGACTCGCCGCGCTGCCACAGTGCGCGCACGGCGGCCGGCAGATCGTCGGGCAGGCTTTGCGGGCGGATGTCGAGGTCGCGCACATGGCTGGGCAACACCAGCGCGCGGCCCGCGGCGGCATCGCCGCGCACGGCGATCCAGCGGCGCAGATAAACGATGAGCAACGCCGCCAGCGCCGCCAGGCCGAGCCAGACCAGCCAGCGCCCGGCTTCAGTGAACCAGCGCACCAGATCGCGCAGCCAGCCCATCTCGCTCGTTGGCGCCGCGGCCCTGGGCTGATCGCGGTTCTTGAAACGCAGCACGCGGTCGGCCTTCAGGCCATGCAGGTGCGGGTCGTTGTACACGGCTTCGGTGGCGTTGCGGATTTGCTGCGGCGTTGGCGCAGCATCTGCGGCGAGAGCGCCTGAAAGTGAAAGCACGAGCGACAGCGAGAGCACAACCCAGCGAACGCCACGGATCCGGCTTTGCCGGTTCGTCGGCGTTGCCCCCTTGAGGGGGTGCGGCCGCAGGCCGCTCCGGGGGTGGGCCATATCACGCAAATGCAAAGCGAAACTCCTGCTCGATGTCCCAGGCCTCGAGCTCGACGCGGCGGTTCAGGTACATCGCAAAACCGGCGGCCACGTAAAACGGCTCGAGTGCCAGCACGACCAGGCCGTAGCCGAGCGCCATTGCGGCCTGCAGCGATGCCGAATCGCCGTCGCGGTAGAGCGCCCAGAGTTCGCCTTGCAGGCCGTCGGGCAGGAACCAGGCCACCAGCGCCACCAGCGCCGTCACCACCACCATCTCCAGGTTGGCGTAGACGAACTGCACTCCCATGACGGCGCCGCGCTGGCTGCCGAGCAGCACGGCCCGGCGCTTGCGCCGCGCCGCGCCGCGTTGGCCTTCGAGCTGGCCGATCGGCGCGGTGAAGGCGCGCCAGGGCGACAGCCGCGCGATCGTCAGCGTGCGCAACAGCGAGCGCGTGAAGACCTCGCGCCGCGCGACCCACAGGTCGACCCAGCGTGTCGATTCGCCGAACACGGCGCGTGACAGGACGAACAGCAGGCTGCGATCGAGCCAGGGCTTGAGCCAGAAGATGACGACACCCGGCAGCCAGGCGGCGATCTCCACGGTCGACAGGGCGAGCAGCAACACCGCGGCCCACACCGGCCAGTAGCAGCGCCAGATTGATGTCGCATGGACTTGCACGAGGCGCTGGCCGAGATCGGCGGCCTCGCTCATCGGCCGCGGCCGCAGCGTGATCGCCAGGGCCTCAATGCGCACGGCGTGTCTCCGCACGGCCTTGCCAGGCCAGCCAGCCGATGACGAGCAGCCAGCACAGGCCGCCGACGCCGTACTTCACTTCATGCGGCACCCAGCGCGCCGACGACCAGAACGCTTCGACGACTGCGGCCACGACGAGCAACGCGAACACCCCGTAGAGCACCGGCACCACCCGCGTCGCCGCCTCGCGCAAGGCGCGGCCGCGTGTATTTCGCCCTGGCGCCAGCAGCGCGTGGCCGATGGCCAGGCCGGCGGCGCCGGACAGCACGATGGCAGTGAGCTCGAACGCACCGTGGGTGACGACGAAGGCGTAGAAGTTGCCGCCGAGGCCGCGCGACGTCAGGTGGCCGGCGATCGCGCCGGCATACAGGCCATTGAAGACCAGCACGAACAGCGCGCCGATGCCGGCGAACAGGCCGCCGGCAAAGGTGCGAAAGGCGATGCCGATGTTGTTCATGATGTAGTAGCCGAGCATCTGGAAGTCGCTGTCGGCGCCGCGCTGGCGGCCATAGGCTTCGACCTCGCTGCCGTACATCTGCTCGTAGCTGCGCAGCGACGGTGCGTCGTGAAGCATCAGCGCGAAGCCGGGCTCGAACGCGGCGCCGATGGCCGTGCCGATCAGCGGCAGGGCAAAAGCGAGCGTGGCCGCCAGCACGTACCAGCCATGCGCGCGCACGGATTGCGGTATGCCGACGAGAAACATGCGCGCCACGCGGCCTGTGGCCGGCTCGGCGCGATGGTAGATGCGCTGGTGTGCACGGTGGGTGAGTTGATCGAGCCGCTCGATCAGGTGCACCGGGTAGTCGCGTGCGCGCGCCAGGGCCAGATGTTCGCAGGCGCTGCGGTAGAGCGCGGCAACGCGCGCCGCGTCGGGCGCCGAGGGGGTGACGTTGAAGGCGCGCCCAGCCGACGAACGCTTGCCGGCCTTGTGGCCATCGAGCCGATCGAGCGCCGCTTCGAGCTCGCTCCAGCGCGCGCGGTACAGGTCTTCGAACTGCAGCGGCGTCATCGCTTGCCGAGCAGCCAGTGCGCCACCGACAACAGCCGCAGCACCGCGTCGCGCGCGGGCGTGCCTTCGCTGGCGCCGGTGGCCGGGGCGGCGATCTGCGCCAGCTCGGCCAGTCGCGCTTCGGTGATGCGCGTCGCCCGGCCGGCCCAGGCAATGACGGCGGCTTGTGCGCGTGGCGACAGGGGGCGTGCGGGCGCGGCGGGCGCGGCTTGCGGCAGCGCGCCATGCAGCGTCGGCCGATGCACATGGACGACGATCGTGCCGGCGGCCAGATCACCGAGGCGTTTGAAATCGCTGCGCATCAGCACCGAGGCCAGTCCGAGGCCATAGCCGACGGGCAGGAAGTCGGCGCTGCGCAGCAGGTTGCGCAGCAGCGACGCGGCCGGCGTGATCGGCAGGCCGCTGTCCATCGTCACGCGCAGGCCGAAGGCGCGCTTGCCCGGCGTGGCGCCGCCGGGCAGCAGCTCGAACAGCACCGGGTAGAACCATTCGAGGGCGAACCACAGGATCAGCGCCAACCCGCCGCCGAAGCGGCCGAGCGGCGCCAGCACCATGCCGGCGGCCATCAGCAATGCGCCGCGGATCAGCAGGTCGAGCGCGAACGCACCCGCGCGTGCCACCACGCCGGCCGGCCGCAGCGCCAGCGCGATGCCTTCCGGGGTTTCGGCGCTGGTGAGGGTGTCGAGGCGCATCAGGCCAGCGCCGGGCCGCCCCAAGCGGCCTGAACTTCCCTCGGGGGACGCGAGCGAAGCGAGCTTGGGGCCGACACTTTGGGCGAGGTCTCAGGTCTTGACGACGATCGTGTCGGCGATCAGATCGTGCAGGCAGCGGCGATTGGCGCGAAAGATCAGCAACGCGTCGATCAGCGCAAAAAACGCACCGACGGCGGGGATGGCGGAGATCAGCCAACCGACGCCGTAGCGCAGGCCGATCGTGCGGCCAGCCGTTGCCGCCGATCCGTCGGGGCGCACGATGCGCATGCCCAGCAGTTTCTTGGCCACCGTCTGACCGCGTGTGGCCAGCAGGTAGCCGTTCACGGCAGCAAACAGCAGCAGACCCACCAGCTGCATGCCCAGCATCGAGGCGAAGCCGGCTTGCGCCATCTTGGGCGAGAAGATGTTCCACGGCGTCACCGACCCGACGAGCCACCACAGGCCGAGCAGGATCACGCCGTCGATGATGGCGCCGCCGAGTCGCTGGCCGCGCCCGGCGAGTTGGGTCCCGTCGCCGACCGCGACATCGGCGACATCGGCCGTCGGCGGTGCATAGCGTTGAGACGATGGGGGTGGTGTGCTGTTGTCCATCCGGTTCCTCCTGCGCACTGTGCAGTGCGCAACGATGGTAGCGGAGGCGATGGCTCGGCAGGGGCCGTGAAGACCGCGCGAACGCGGGAATCAGTGGACCACCCGCAGGGCTGGAACGGCCGCCGCAAAGCAGTCGGCATACATGAAGTACAGCGAGACATAGAACACCACCGACAGCATCAGTGCTGCCGGCGGCACAACCACGGCGACCAGCTGAGGCATGCCCAGCAGCATGACCAGCAGGCTGGCCAAGACGCCGAGCGCCGCGCTGACGCCGACCCAGGCCAGGATGTTGACGACGTAGGCGCCTTTGTTGCGCCAGCAGGCCAGCGTGCTCGAGAACAGCGATTGCCCCAGGCTCTGGCCGTGCCAGAAGACCAGCATCGGTGCATGCCAGAAAGGCACCGACAGCGCTGCGATCAGCGCCACGCGCAGCAACATGCCGCTGGCCAGGCGTGGGTCGTCGAGCAAGGCGTCGATCTGCTTGACGTTGGCCTCGGTGCGCTCGGCGGCCATCAGCACTTGCAGCTGCTCGAAGCCACCGCCGTCGACGGCCTGGGCCAGCAGCATGACGGCGGCGGTGATGGCGGCGTAGATGAAACACAGGCGCAGCAACGCGCCACGCCGTTGCGTGTCGGCGCCGGCCTTGAACGGCTCGAAGAGCAGCCCGGCATGCACCGGTTCGCCGCGCAGCGCGGCCCGCGTGGCCGCGGCAAAGCCCAGGGTCAGCAGCGGCATCGCGGCCAGCAGCAACAGCGGGCCGACCATCGGCAGCACCATCAGGACCAGCGCCGCGACGAGAAACAGCATGAACAACACCGTGAAGCCGAAGGGGCTCTTGAAGAACAGCCTGGCGCTGTCGCGCAGCCAGGCGATGCCGCGCTGCGCCGGGACCTGGGAAATGCGCAAGCTCATCGAAACAACGTCAACCGTGCCAGGGCGAGGTGATGCGCGCGCACAGCACGCGCTCGAAGTGCGACGGGTCGTGCGCCTTCAGGATGGCGGCTTCGCGCGGCAGGTGAAGGTCCCACAGCCGCGACAACCAGAAGCGCAACGCCGCGGCCCGCATCAGCGCCGGCAGCAGGCGGCGCTCGTTGCCTTCGAGCGCGCGCACGTCGCCGTAGGCGGCGATGAAGGCCTGCGCCCGGTCTTCGGCGAGCGCGCCGCTGGACAGGTCGATGCACCAGTCATTGAGGCAGACCGCGATGTCGAACAGGAAGCTGTCGACGCCGGCAAAATAGAAGTCGAAGAATCCGCACAGTCGCTCGTGGCCGAGGTCACCGGGCTCGAACATGACGTTGTCGCGGAACAGATCGGCGTGGATCGGGCCGCGAGGCAGCGCCGCGTACGCAGCCGAGCCGACGACCTGGTGTTGAAACGCCAGCTCGACCTGCAGCAATTCGCGCTGCGCGGGGCTCACATGCGGCAGCACCTGCGGCACGGTCTCGTCCCACCAGGCCAGGCCGCGCAGGTTGGGTTGTGCGTGGGCAAAGTCGCGGCCGGCTTCGTGCATGCGCGCCAGCATCGCGCCGACCTGCGAGCAATGGTCGACATCGGGCGCGAGCTGGTGGCCGCCGGGCAGCCGGTCGACCAGCGCTGCGGGCTTGCCCTTGAGCGTATGCAGCAATGCGCCGCTGTCGTCGGCCTGCGGCATCGGCACCGGGATGTCGCGTTGCGCCAGGTGGCGCATCAGCTGCAGATAGAACGGCAGTTGCTCGAAGCTCAGACGCTCGAACAGCGTCAGCACCCAATGCCGGGTGGTCCCTCGGTCATCGAGCGTGTCGACGAAGAAGTTGCTGTTTTCGATGCCGGCCTGGATGCCGCGCAGCCCGGTCAGGCGACCCACGGACAGGCGCGCCACGAACGCGCTGGCCTCGTCGCGCGAGACTTCGGTAAAGACAGCCATTCAGTCGGCGCTGGGCCGCTCCCGAGCCGACTGAGCGCCCCCTTGGGGGGCAGCGAGCGAAGCGTGCGTGGGGGTCCATAGGTAGTCGGCGCTGGGCCGCTCCCGAGCCGACTGAGCGCCCCCTTGGGGGGCAGCGAGCGAAGCGAGCTTGGGGGTCCATAGGTGGTCGGCGCTGGGCCGCTCCCGAGCCGACTGAGCGCCCCCTTGGGGGGCAGCGAGCGAAGCGAGCTTGGGGGTCATCTATCTATTTAGAACTTCAACAGGTTCCAGACCCGTTGGCCGGCGACGCCCGGTTGCTGGCCGGCGCGGTTTTGCGATGGGTCGCGGCCGCCGGCCGGTGCGACGATTTCGTATTCGGCCGCGTGTTTCGGCTTGACGACGATGCGCTGCACCTGGCCGCGCACGCGCAACTCTTCGATGCGCGCACCATCGTCCTCGATCACGGTGCGCTCGACCTTGGGCTCGGGGGTGTCCTTGGCCTGCGCGATGGCCGCGGCAGCACTCAACGCGACGAACAGGGCGACGATGGGCAGCTTCATGCACTCATTTTACGGGGGCAGAATGACCCCATGAACGATAAATTGCCTGTGCTGCTGTTGGTCGATGGCTCGAGTTACCTCTACCGTGCCTACCACGCGATGCCCAACCTCACCGGCCCGGGTGGGGTGCCCACCGGAGCGATCCACGGCTTCATCGCGATGCTGAAGAAGTTGCGTGCCGATGTCAACGCCGAACACGCCGCCTGCGTCTTCGATGCCAAGGGCAAGACCTTTCGTGACGACTGGTACCCGGCCTACAAGGCCAACCGCTCGCCGATGCCCGATGACCTGCGCTTGCAGATCGAGCCGATCCATGAAGCGGTGAAGCTGCTCGGTTGGCCCATCCTCGAGGTGCCGGGCATCGAGGCCGATGACGCGATCGGCACCTTGGCCAAAAATGCCGCTGAAAGCGGACACCGCGTCGTCGTTTCCACCGGCGACAAGGACCTGGCGCAACTGGTCAACGACCGTGTCAGCCTGATCAACACGATGAGCGGCGAGGCGCTGGACGAGGAGGGCGTGAGAGCCAAGTTCGGCGTGCCGCCCGAGCGCATCGTCGACTACCTGGCGCTGGTCGGCGACGCGGTGGACAACGTGCCCGGTGTCGACAAGGTCGGGCCGAAGACGGCCGTGAAGTGGCTGGCCGAGCATGGCTCGCTCGACGGCGTCATCGCCGCGGCCGACAAGATCGGTGGCGCCGTCGGTGCCAACCTGAAAAAGGCGCTCGACTGGTTGCCGATGGGCCGCAAGCTGGTGACGGTGGCCACCGCGTGCGATCTGAGCGGGCATGTCAAGGGCTGGCCGTCGCTCGATGCCTTGGCCTTGTCGGATGTGGATCGCGATGCGCTGCTCGATTTCTATGCGCGCTTCGGGTTTCGCACCTTCAAGAAGGAACTGGAGGAGGGCGGAGAAAACTCCGTTCGCCCAAAGTCATCTCCCGATCGCCCTGAGCTTGTCGAAAGGCAAGTTCAGCCCGAACGGAATGGGACGAGCGGCTACGAAACCATCCTCACCCAAACGCAACTCGATCATTGGTTGACCCGGATCAGGGCCGCGCCGCTGGTCGCCTTCGACACCGAAACAACCTCGCTCGATGAAATGCAGGCCCGCATCGTCGGTGTGTCGTTTGCGGTCGAACCCGGTCAGGCCGCCTATGTGCCGCTGATGCACAACTACCCGGACGCGCCGCAGCAGTTGGCGCTTGAAGATGTGCTGGCGCATCTCAAACCCTGGCTCGAAGACGAGCGCGCGGCCAAGGTCGGCCAGCACATCAAGTACGACCTGCATGTGCTGGCCAACCATGGCATCCACGGCCGCGGCTTCGTGCACGACACGCTGCTGCAAAGCTATGTGCTCGAAGCGCATCTGAATCACAGCCTGGAAAAGCTCGCCGAGCGGCACCTCGGCCGCAAGGGCCTGTCTTATGAAGACCTGTGCGGCAAGGGCGCGCACCAGATCCCGTTTGCGCAGGTCGATGTCGACCAGGCGGCCGAGTATTCGGGCGAAGACAGCGAGATGACGCTGGCCGTGCACCAGGTGCTGTGGCCGCAGCTCGAGGCCGACCGCTCGCAACCGTTCGGCCAGCGCTTCGTCTACGAATCGATCGAGATGCCGGTGAGCGCACTGCTGCTGCGCATCGAGCGCCATGGCGTGCTGATCGACAGCGCGTTGCTCGCCGCGCAAAGCCGCACGCTGTCCGAGCGCATGGTGGCGCTGGAGCAGGATGCCTACGCCATTGCCGGCCAGCCCTTCAACATGGGCAGCCCGAAGCAGATCGGCGACATCCTGTTCAGCAAGCTCGGCCTGCCGGTGAAGAAGAAGACCGCCACCGGCGCGCCGTCGACCGACGAAGAGGTGCTGGCCGAACTGGCCGCCGATTACCCGCTGCCGGCCCGCATCCTCGAGCACCGCAGCTTCTCGAAGTTGAAGGGCACCTACACCGACAAGCTGCCGCAGATGGTCAACGCCGAGACCGGCCGCGTGCACACCAGCTACGCGCAGGCGGTGGCGGTGACGGGGCGTTTGTCGAGCAACGACCCGAACCTGCAGAACATCCCGATCCGCACGCCCGAGGGCCGGCGCATCCGCGAGGCCTTCATCGCGCCGCCGGGCCATGTGATTGCCAGCGCCGACTATTCGCAGATCGAGTTGCGCATCATGGCCCACATCAGCGGCGACGAGGGTCTGACTAACGCCTTTGCGCAGGGCCTCGATGTGCACCGCGCCACTGCGAGCGAGGTCTTCAACGTGCCGCTCGATGGCGTGACGCCGCAGCAGCGCCGCTATGCGAAGACGATCAACTTCGGCCTCATCTACGGCATGGGCGCGTTCGGCCTGTCGCAGTCGCTGGGCATCGAGCAGAAGGCCGCCAAGGACTATATCGAGCGCTACTTCGCGCGCTTTGCCGGCGTCAAGCGCTACATGGACGAAACCAAGCAGAGCGCAGCCGAGAAAGGCTATGTCGAAACCTGGTTCGGCCGCCGCATCACCTTGCCCGAGATCAAGGGCGGCAGTGGACCGCGGCGCGCCGGCGCCGAACGCCAGGCGATCAACGCGCCGATGCAGGGCACGGCGGCCGACCTGATCAAGCTGGCCATGATCGCCGTGCAATCAGCGCTCGATGCGGCGCGCAAGAAGACGGCGATCGTGATGCAGGTCCACGACGAGCTGGTGTTCGAAGTGCCGGACGCCGAAGTCGACTGGGTGCGCGCCGAGATTCCCAAGCTGATGGCCGGCGTGGCGCAGTTCAGCGTGCCGTTGCTGGCGGAGGTGGGCGTCGGCCCGAACTGGGAACAGGCGCACTGAACGTGCGCGTGCAGATGCCGATGGCGGCGGCGCGTCGACTCCGCTACAGTGGCGCGCCTTCCAACCCGCCCGCCGCCAACTCGAGGTCTGTCACGGAAACTTCTCAGACGCTTGCCGACGACACCCTGGTCCAGCTTCCGCGATGTGCAGAAGACCTACGACGGCGAGACGCTGGTCGTGCGCTCGCTCGACCTGGACATCCGGCGCGGCGAGTTCCTGTCACTGCTCGGGCCCGTCGGGCTCGGGCAAGACGACCTGCCTGATGATGCTGGCCGGCTTCGAGTCGCCGACCGCCGGCGACATCCTGCTCGACGGCCAGCCGATCACGCGCACGCCGCCGCACAAGCGCAACTTCGGCATGGTGTTCCAGAACTACGCGCTGTTCCCGCACCTGACGGTGGCCGACAACGTGGCCTACCCGCTGACCGTGCGCAAGCTGCCGAAGACCGAGATCGCGCCAGCGCGTGGCCAAGGCGCTCGACGATGGTGCAGCTCGACGGCCGCGACCGCGCCTACCCGTCGCAGCTGTCGGGCGGCCAGCAGCAGCGCGTGGCGCTGGCGCGCGCGCTGGTCTTCGAGCCGCAGCTGGTGCTGATGGACGAGCCGCTGGGCGCGCTCGACAAGCAGCTGCGCGAGCACATGCAGATCGAGCTGAAGGACCTGCACCGCCAGCTCGGCGTGACCTTCGTCTACGTCACCCACGACCAGGGCGAGGCGCTGACGATGAGCGACCGCGTGGCGGTCTTCAACGACGGCGAGATCCAGCAGATCGACGCCGTCGAGCCGCTGTACGAGACGCCGGCGAACCGCTTCGTCGCCGGCTTCGTCGGCGACAGCACGCAGCTCGAAGGGCACCGTCGCCAGCGCCGAGGGCGGCCACTGCGACGTTGCTGCTGCCCACCGGCGAGCGCCTGTCGCGGCGTCGATGTCAACGGCGTCGGCGACGGGCGCAGGCGGCGCTGGCGTCGGTGCGGCCGGAACGCATCGAGGCTCGCTTCAGCGGCGCCGCAGGCGCTGCGACAACACGCTCGCCGGCCGAGGTCGACGACGTCATCTACTTCGGCGACCACCTGCGCCTGCGCTGCGACGTTGCCCGGCCAGGCACAGGCCACCGTCAAGCTGCCGCTGGCCGCCGGCGCGCAGCCGGCGGCCGGGCAGCCGGTGTGGCTGCGCGTTGCCCGCCGCACCTGCGCGTCTACGCCTGACGGCGCGCATGCCAGACTGTCCGATCCATTCCACCATGACCAGGAGACCCGACATGAAGACTCATCCACATCGCCGCTGGCCGTCGCCACCGCTGGTCGCGCTGCCCGCGCTGGCGCAGGGCCAGCTCACCGTCATCAACTTCGGCGGCGCCAACGGCAAGGCGCAGCAGAAGGCCTTCATCGAGCCCTTCGACAAGGCCAGCGGCACCAAGGTGCAGCAGGTCGAATACAACGGCGAGCAGGCCAAGATCAAGGCCATGGTCGAGACCAAGAACGTCAGCTGGGACGTGGTCGAGGTCGAGAGCCCCGACGTCGCGCGCGGCTGCGACGAAGGCCTGTTCGAGCGCATCGACTGGGCCAAGATCGGCAACAAGGCCGACTTCCAGCCGGCGGCCGTGCACCGAATGCGGCGTCGGCATCTTCGTCTGGTCGACCGTGCATGGCCTACGACGCCGACAAGCTCAAGACCGGCGCCGACGACCTGGGCCGACTTCTGGGACGTCAAGAAGTTCCCCGGCAAGCGCGGCCTGCGCAAGGGCGCGCGCTACAACCTCGAATTCGCGCTGATGGCCGACGGCGTCAAGCCGGCCGACGTCTACAAGGTGCTGGCCACCAAGGAAGGCGCCGACCGCGCGTTCAAGAAGCTGACCGAGCTCAAGCCCAGCATCCAGTGGTGGGAGGCCGGCGCGCAGCCGCCGCAGTTCCTGGTCGCCGGCGACGTCGTCGATGACCACCGCCTACAACGGCCGCATCGACGCCGCCCAGCGCGAAGGCCGCAACCTGAAGATCGCCTGGACCGGCGGCATCTACGACCTCGACTACTGGACCATCGTCAAGGGCTCGCCGAACAAGGACGCGGCGATGAAGTTCATCGCCTTCGCCTCGCACCCCCGACGCGCAGGCCGAGTACGCGCGCAACATCAGCCTACGGCCCGACCAACAACAAGGCGCTGGCCAAGCTCGACGCCAAGGTGCTGGCCAGTCTGCCGACCTCGCCGGCGAACTCGAAGGACGCGCTGCAGTTCAACATCAAGTTCTGGGCCGACGCCGGCGAGGCGCTCGAGAAGCGCTTCGCCTCCTGGGCCGCGCAGTAAGGCCGGCGCATCGGCGTGCAGGCCGCGCAGCGATGAACGCGGCATCGCCGCTCGACGCGGCCGAAGTGCGCCGCTCGCTGCAGCGCGGTGCAGCGGCGCCGGCGGATCGTCGCCATCGCGCTGACGCTGCCGCTGCTGCTGTTCCTGCTGGTCACGCTGCTGGTGCCGATCGGCGCGCTGCTGGTGCGCGCGGTCGAGAACCCCGAGGTCGCCGCGACGCTGCCGCGCACGGTCGAGCGTGCTGGCGACCTGGGACCGGCGCAGCGCGCCGCCGGCGGCGGCCTTCGCCGCGCGTCGCCGCCGACCTGTCGCGCTGCGACGACCGCGCCGACGCCGGCGCGCTGGCGCGGCGCCTGAACTCCGAGGTGTCGGGCGCTCGCTCGCTCGTCATGGGCACCTTCCGCGCGGTGCCGCGATGCCGAGACCTGGCCGCGCGGCCTCGACGCCGACGACGAGCGCGCGAGCGCATGCTGGCGCTCGACGAGCGCTGGGCGCGAGCTGCGCTACTGGCAGGCGATCGCCAAGAACGCGTCGCGCTGGACGCCCGACTACCTGCTGGCCTCGGTCGACCTGCGGCGCAGTGCCGAGGGCGACGTCGATCCGGATGCCGCCCGACCAGCGCGTCTTCGGCCGCATCCTGCTGCGCACCTTCGAGATCAGCGTCGATCGTCACGCTGTGCGTGCCTGCTGCTGGCCTACCCGCTGGCCTGGTGGCTGTCGACGCTGCCGGCGCGCAAGGCCAACCTGCTGATGATCCTGGTGCTGGTGCCGTTCTGGACCTCGATCCTGGTGCGCGTGCGCGGCCTGGATCGTGCTGCTGCAGCGCGAGGGCCTGGTCAACACGTCGCTGATGTCGCTGTCGATCATCGGCGACCCGCTGGCGCTGCTGTTCAACCGCACCGGCGTCATCATCGCGATGGTGCACATCCTGCTGCCGTTCATGATCCTGCCGCTGTACAGCGTCATGAAGTCGGTGCCGCCGACCTACCTGCGCGCCGCGATCTCGCTCGGCAGCCCGCCGCTGGCGGCGTTCTTCCGCGTCTACGTGCCGCAGACCTATCCCGGCATCGGCGCCGGCGGGCTGCTCGTCTTCATCCTGTGCATCGGCTACTACGTGACGCCGGCGCTGCTGGGCGGCGCCGACGACCAGATGATCTCGCTACTACATCGCGCAGTACACCAACGTCAACATCAACTGGGGCATGGCCTGCGCGCTCGGCGCGCTGCTGCTGGCGGCCACGCTGCTGCTGTATGCGGTCTACCGGCGGCTCGTGAAGTCCGAGCTGAGCCTGGGCTGAGGGCGCATGCGCCGACGCTGAACCGTCTGCCCGCGCTTCCCGGCCTACTTCACGCTCGCTGGACAAGCTGGGCTGGTGGTCGCTGCGCGTCGTTCGGCGTGCTGCTGCTGGTGTTCCTGCTGCTGCCGATCCTGGTCATCGTGCCGCTGTCGTTCTCGCGACAGCACCTTCCTCGCCTACCCGGTGCCGGGCTGGAGCCTGCGCTGGTACGACAACCTGTTCACCTCCGACGCCTGGGCGCGCGCGGCCAAGAACAGCTTCATCGTCGCGCCGGCGGCCACGCTGATCGCCACCGTGCTCGGCACGCTGACGGCGGTCGGGCTGGCGCGCATCCAGTTTCCCGGCAAGGGCCTGCTGATGAGCCTGCTGATCGCGCCGATGGTGGTGCCGATCGTCGTCGTCGGCGTCGGCCTGCTACCTCTTCTTCGCCCGCATCGGGCTGGCCGACACCTACTTCGGCCTGATCATCGTGCACGCCGCGCTCGGTGCACCCTTCGTCGTGACCACCGTGATGGCGACGCTGCAGAGCTTCAACCAGAACCTGGTGCGCGCCAGCCAGAGCCTGGGCGCGGGGCCGGTGGAGACCTTCTTTCGCGTCACGCTGCCGGTGATCGCGCCGGGCGTGATCTCGGGCGCGCTGTTCGCGTTTGCGATCTCGTTCGACGAGGTCGTCGTGACGCTGTTCATCGCCGGGCCGCAGCAGGTGACGCTGCCGCGCCAGATGTTCACCGGCATCCGCGAGAACATCAACCCGACGATCGCCGCCGTCGCCACGCTGCTGACGATCTTCACGACCGCGCTGATGGGGGTGCTCGAGTGGCTGCGGGGGCGCCGCGCCATGACGGTCGCGACGCAAGCTCAACCAGCCGCTGGGCGGCAACGAGATGCCGCGCTTCGGCGGGCCGGCGACGATGATGCGGCTGCCGGCGGCCGACTCGCCGGCCGGGCCTCGACGCCGCCTTCATCGGCGTGCCGCTCGACATCGGCACCAGCCACCGGCCGGGCGCGCGCTTCGGCCCGCGCGCAGATCCGCGCCGAGTCGGCGCTGCTGCGGCCCTACAACATGGCCACCGGCGCCGCGCCGTTCGACGCCCTGCAGGTCGCCGACCTGGGCGACGTGCCGATCAACACCTTCTCGATCGAGAAGTCGATGGCGATCATCGAGCGCCTTCTACCGCCGCGTGCTCGCCGCCGGCTGCAAGCCGCTGACGCTGGGCGGCGACCACACGATCGCGTTGCCGATCCTGCGCGCGCTGGCCGCGCCGGCACGGTCCGGTGGCGCTGGTGCATGTCGACGCCCATGCCGACGTCAACGACGAGATGTTCGGCGAGCGCATCGCGCACGGCACGCCGTTCCGGCGCGCGGTCGAGGAAGGCCTGCTGCAAGGCGACAAGGTCTGGCAGATCGGCCTGCGCGGCACCGGCTACGCCGCCGACGACTTCGACTGGCCGCGCCGCCAGGGCTTCACGATCGTGCCGGCGCACGAGGTCTGGTACCGCTCGCTGGCGCCGCTGATGGAGCGAGGTGCGCGAGCGCGTCGGCCGCACGCCCTGCTACCTGAGCTTCGACATCGACGGCATCGACCCGGCCTTCGCCGGCGGCACCGGCACGCCGGAGATCGGCGGCCTGACGGTGCCGCAGGCGCTGGAGATCGATCCGCGGCTGCCGCGGCCTGAATCTGGTCGGCGCCGACCTCGTCGAGGTGGCACCGCGCCTACGACACCAGCGGCAACACCGCGCTGCTCGGCGCCAACCTGCTGTACGAGATGCTCTGCGTGCTGCCCGGCGTGCCGCTGCGTTGAGCGCTGCCGCGCCCGCGGCTGCCTCTGACTCGCTGGCCGCTCAGGCCACACTCTTCCTGCCCGCCCGCCACAGCACGAACGCAAACTCGTCGGCGCGTTCGTCGTCGATCTGGCTGCGCGTGCTGCCGAGTCCATGGCCGGCCTCGAACTCGACGCGCAGCAGGATCGGGTTTTTCGAGCGGTTGGCCTTTTGCAGGCGCGCGGCCATCTTGCCGCCGTTCCAGGCCTCGACGCGCGGATCGGTCATGCCGACGGTGAGCAGCACCGCCGGGTAGCGCGTGCCGTCCTTGACGTGAAACAGGGCGTCCATTTCGCGCAGGCCGATGAAGCCGTCCTTGTCCTTCACGCTGCCGAACTCGTCGATGTTCGGCGGGCCGTTCTGCGAGAACTCGGCGCGCAGCGTGTTGGACACGCCGACATTGGAGATCACGCCGGCGAACAGATCGGGCCGCTCGGTGAGCGCACGGCCGACAGTGATGCCGCCGGCCGAACCGCCCTGGATCGTCAGCGTCGCTCTTGGACGTCCAGCGCTCGCGGATCAGGTGCTCGCAGCAATCGATCAGGTCGCGCCAGGTGTTGGGCTTGGTCAGTTTCTGGCCGCCTTTCCACCAGCGCTTGCCGTACTCGCCGCCGCCGCGCACATGCGCGGTCGCGAACACGCCGCCACGCTCGAGCAGCGCCAGGGTGCGCGGGCTGAAGTACGGTTCGCTGACGATCTGGTAGGCGCCGTAGGCGGTGACCAGGGTCGGATTGCGGCCGTCGCGCTTCAGGCCCTTCCTGGCGACGATCGACAGCGGCACCTTGGTGCCGTCGCGGGCCACGGCGAAGGTTCGCACGGCCTCGTAGGCGTCGAGGTCGAGCGTCGCTCGGCGGCGCCAGGTCGACGCGTTGCGTCTTGCCGCTGGCCGGGTCGTGATGGAAGGTCGAGAAGGGCAGCAGCCAACCGGTGCCGTCGAGCCACAGGCCGTCTTCGGCGGTGTTGGCCGACAGGCCGCCGATCGAGCCTTCCCACGGCAATCCGACCGGCGCCAGCTTGCCGTCGCGATCCAGCTTGCGCACGCTGTGGTAGCCACCGTCGAGATCCTGCAGGTACAGGCCGTCGCGCGCCAGCGCCAGCGCCTCGACCACCAGCGCGCCCTCGGGCACCACCTGCGCAGCGTCCTTGTAGGCTGCTTGCGCCAGCGGCGTGCGCAGCACCTTGCCGTTGGGGGCATCGCGCGTGGTCAGCAAATACATGTCCTTGGCGTCGAAGGCGAAGTCGACGACCTCGTCTTCGATCGTGCAGACCTGTTTCCATTCGGCCTTGCCGGCAACCACGTCGGCCAGCCTGCGCGACGTAGAGCGGGTTCTGCCGTCGCACGCCGCCGAAAACACCGAGCACGGCGTACTCGCCGCTGCGGCCCGCGCCGATGTACGGGAACTCCTTCTCGTCGATCGCGACGGCGCTGTCCTTGCCGCGCACCATCATCAGCACGTCGTCCTTGGGGTCGGTGCCCAGGCGGTGCAGCAGCGACGGCGAGTTCAGGTAGTACGCCGCCGTGCCGATCTTGGCCGCGTCGGCCACGCGCCAGTAGAAGAAGCCGCTGCCGTCGGGCAGCCACGACGGTGACGCGTATTGCGTGCCGGCGATGCGCTCGGGCAGCACGCGCATCGACTCGACCTCCATGACGTGCAGCACCGAATTCTCCGATCCCGCCGGCGACAGGCCGTAAACGACGTGCTTGCCGTCGGGCGAGGCGCGCCACCAGTCGAGCGAGACATGCTTGCCGTCGTCGCTCTTCATCGTCGTCGGGTCGAGCAGGATGCGTTCGGCACCGCCCACGCCCTTGCGCACGGCGAGCTTGAAGTTGTCGGCGCCGGCCGGTCGCACCTGGTAGAAGATGTTGCCGCCGGCCGACTGCACGCCATACGCGACGGCGGTGCCGCCCGAGAGCTCGGCGACACGGCGCTTGAGTTGGTCACGGCCCGCAATGCTGCCCAGCACCGCGCGCGCATACGCATCCTGGCCGCGCATGAAGGGCTCCCACTCGCGCATCCTTGGGGTTTTCCATCCAGCGGTACGGGTCGACCACCGCCTGGCCGAAGAAGGTTTCGCTCACCGGCTCGACGCGCGCCACTGGCGGACCGGCGGGTTGGCGCGTCTTGGCGGCCTTGGCCAGGGCCGTCAGCGGCAGTGACGGCAGCGATGCGAGGGTGATCAGGCTGGCGCGGCGGGTGATCGTCAAGACAGTCTCCACAGCAGCTTCAAGGGCCGCGAGCTTATCGTGTCACGGTACGGTCGCAAAAGCTTCATAAACTGCTTCCGTGATCGACAAGTCCGCACCGAACGTTGCAGCGCCCGTGGCCGAAAGGTCGCCGGGCTCGGCAGCGCGCGTTCCCGGGCCACTCGACCGCGAGGAAGCCATCCTCGAATTCAACCGCCGCGTGCTGGCGCAAGCCGAGCGCGACGACGTACCGTTGCTCGAGCGCTTGCGGTATATCTCCATCGTCTCGTCGAACCTCGACGAGTTTTTCGAGGTGCGCTTTGCCGATTACATGGAAGCCGTGCGCGAGCGCGACACCGACGCCGCGCGGCACGAGCTCGACACGCTGGCCGCCAGCGCGCACGCGTTGATCGACGCCCAGTACGACCTGCTCAATGCGCAGGTCATGCCGGCCCTGGCCCGCAGCGGCATCGTCATCATCAACCACGCCGAGCGCAGTGCAGCGCAACGGCGCTGGGTGACGCAATTCTTCGAGCAACAGGTGCGCCCGCTGCTGGTGCCGGTGGGCCTGGACCCGTCGCATCCGTTCCCGATGGTGGCCAACAAGACGCTGAACTTCATCGCCAGGCTGTCCGGCCGCGATGCGTTCGGACGCGAAAACGCGATCGCCATCGTCAAGGTGCCGCGCGTGCTGCAGCGGGTGATCCGCCTGCCCGACGCGCTGTGCAAGCGCGGCCAGCAGGGCTTCGTGCTGCTGTCGTCGGTGATCCGGGCGCATCTGGAAAGCCTGTTCCCCGGCCGCCGCGTCGAAGCCTTCTCGCAGTTCCGCGTGACGCGCGATTCGGACCTGGCCGTCGACGAGCGCGAGGTCACCAACCTGCGCCAGGCCCTGCGCAGCGGCTTGAGCACGCGTCACTTCGGCGAGGCGGTGCGGCTCGAGGTGGTCAGCAGCTGTCCGGCAGAGCTGACGCAGTTCCTGCTCGAGCAGTTCGCCCTGCCGGCTGCAGCGCTGTACCCCGTCAACGGGCCGGTCAACCTGGTGCGCCTGGCGCAGCTGATCGATCAGGCCGAAGCACCGCAGCTGCGATTCAGGCCGTTCGAACCGGCGTGGCCGGCCAAGCGACTGGCGCGAGAGCGCTCGATGTTCGAGGCGCTGCGCGACGGCGGCGATGCGCTGCTGCACCATCCATTCGAGAGCTTCGATCCGGTGGTGGCGTTTCTGCGCGAGGCCGTGCAGGACCCGCAGGTGCTGGCCATCCAGCAGACCATCTACCGCACCGGTGTCGACAGCGTGTTGATGGAGCTCCTGCTCGACGCGGTGCGGCGCGGCAAGGAAGTGATGGTGGTCCTCGAGCTGCAGGCGCGCTTCGACGAAGAAGCCAACATCAACTGGGCCGAACAGCTGGAGGCCGTGGGTGCACAGGTGGTCTATGGCATTGTCGGCATGAAGACCCATGCCAAGCTGCTGCTGGTGACGCGGCGCGAGGGCGACGTGCTGCGCCGCTACGTGCACCTGTCCACCGGCAACTACAACCCGCGCACCGCGCGCCAGTACACCGATGTCGGCTACCTGAGTGCCGACGTGGCGCTGACGGACGATGCGCAGGCCGTGTTCCACCAGCTCGCCAGCCAGGCGCGCCCGCATCGGCCGCAACGCCTGCTGTCGGCGCCTTTCGGCCTGCATCGGCGCCTGGTCCAGCACATCGAACAGGTTGCCGAGGCGGCGCGTGCCGGGCGGCCGGCGCGCATCGTCGTCAAGGTCAATGCGCTGACCGATGCCGGTCTGATCGGCGCACTGCAGGCCGCTGGCATCGCCGGCGCGGAGATCGATTTGATCGTTCGCGGCGCGTGCCTGCTGTGGCCGGGCGTGGCCGGCGTGTCGGACAACATCCGCGTGCGCTCGGTGGTCGGACGTTTTCTGGAGCACACGCGCGTCATCTACTTTCGCTGGGGCGAGAGTGACGAAGACGAGGTGCTCTACCTGTCGTCGGCCGACTGGATGGGTCGCAACATGTTTCGCCGCATCGAGCTGGCCTGGCCGGTGCGTGATGCGCGCCTGAAGCAGCGCCTGATCGACGAATGCCTGGTGCCCTACCTGCACGACACGCGCGATGCCTGGGAGTTGCACAGCGATGGCCGCTACCGGCGCATCTCAAGAAAGAAAACGGACGAGGGCATCAGTGCGCAGCAGGCCTTGATGAGGCGCTACGGGTGGACCTGATCCTGTGGCGACACGCCGAAGCCGTGGAGTCCGGCGTGGACGATGACCTCGATCGCCCGCTGACGCCGCGCGGCGAACGCCAGGCCAAGCGCATGGCGGCGTGGCTGAACCAGCACCTGCCGGCAACGACACGCGTGCTCGCCAGCCCGGCGCGGCGCACGCAGCAGACCGCGCAGGCGCTGGAGCGCAAGTTCCGCACGCTGCCGGCGCTGGCGCCGGATGCGTCCGTGACGGCATTGCTCGAAGCGGCGCGCTGGCCCGACGCGAAGGAGGCGGTGCTGGTGATCGGCCACCAGCCGACGCTCGGACTGGTGGCGGCGCAATTGATGGCAGGCGCGGTGCAACCGTGGGCCTTCAAGAAGGGTGCCGTGTGGTGGCTGCGCAGCCGTCATCGCAACGCCGAGCGCGAAGGCGAGGATCAGGTGGTGCTGGTCAACGTGCTGTCGCCGGATCAGCTCAGAACTTGATGCGGCCGATCCAGCCAGGCACGCCAGCGCCAGCGTCGAGCCGACGAAGTGCAGCCGGCGGCAGGTGCGGTTGCGGTGTTCGCCGAGGTAGAAGGGGTAGAACTCGGCGAAGGATTTGAAGGACTTGGGGTCGGTGGTTGTGTTCATCGCAGATCATTCTTTCTCGACTGCGTTCATGACCATTACCTAGTCGCGTCCCTCAGGCTGCCAGCGGCGAGAAGGCGAGAGGCCGCCGACAGGCGCGGACTGTCAGGATGTTGGTTTGCGAGATCGGCGCGGAGCGAAGATAGTGCCGCAGTTGCCTCCGGCAGTTGCCCGTTCGCCAGCCAGACCTGCGCACGTCTCAATGCCGAGTCGGCACGCGTGATATGCATCGGCGGCGGTACTCGCGATGCGACGCCAAGGCGCTCTTCATCCTGCAGCGCCGCGGCCCCGCTCGCCGGCTTACCCACCGCCGCAAGCGCGAGCGCGGCGCGTTCGGTGGCCTCGGTGTGCATCCATGTTGCGACCGCGCCTTCTTGCTGCATCTGCGCAAGCAGTGCCCGAGCAGTATCGGACGCGGCTGCGTCAGTCGCGCGCGTAAACGGCGTGATGGCCATACGCTGCGGTCGAAGCTTCTCCAACCAGGTCGAGAGCAGGTGGGCCGCAGCCTGATGACGGCCGGTCAGTTGGTGCCAGCGCGATTCGAGGACGATGGCCGGAGCCCGATCGAGTTCGGTTGAAAGTCGTGCATGATTTGCGCGCACCGGTTCGATCAAGGCACCTGCGCCCGCGGTGTCGCCGTGCAGGAGCGCGACGTCAAGCTGATTTGTCAGCAGCATGCGCAGCGCGATCGGCGTATCGGGCCCAGGCCTTTCCTGCACGTCGTGCAGACGTTCCGCCAGCATGTGCTGCGCTTCGTCGTAGCGTCCTTGCAGCGATAGTTCGTGCAAGCCGCGCCACAGCCTGCACTGTGTCGCGGTCTTCGCGGCTGAAGATTCTTTCATAGTGCCGCAGGCCGCTCTTGAACGCGGTTTCAGCCTTCGCCAGTTGACCCAATGCGCCATACGACAAGCCGACATACATGGCGCTCATGCCGAGTTGCGACAACGACGAGTCGGTACTGGCTGCATAGCCCGCCTGCGCTTGCTGCGACCGGCGAAGAGACTCGAAGTCGTCGCGGTCCAGCGCCATGCGCGCGCGCAACATCTCGATGTCCCAGCGCACCTTGTGGTCGCGATTCTCGCTAGCCTCGACGGCGCTCGCGTGTTCATCGAGCAATGTGCTCGCCTCTTTGCGGGCACCACGCCGCTGCAATGCGTCCGCCAGCTGATAAGCCAACTCGGCACGCGTTGCTGCTACGCCGAAGGCCGAAGCCGTTGCGTCCAGTCCTTCGCGCGCCATGGCTTCGTTCTCAGGATAACGTTGCAGAAAGTACAAGGCCCGGCTTGCGCCAATGTAGCCTTCGAGCAACTGCTGCGCTTCGCCGTGCTCAGCCTTCAAGAGTGTCAGATATCGCTGCCACGCCGCGAGCGACCCCTCGTAGTCACCGAAGTAGGGCAGCTGGGTCGCGACGGTGTTGAGCATTGACAGTCGCTGAAAGGGCTGGTTTCGAAACAGCTCTTCAAGCTCCGCATGCTTGCTCTGGAGCAAACGTGATATCGATCCGGGCTCGCCAAACGACTTTGCGTCCAGTGTCGAGACGCCCGCCAGCGTTTCCACAAGCAGCCTGCGTACACCATCCTCGCGCTCGAGCGCCAGCGTCGCGCGAAGCAGATTTTCGCGCGCAGTTGCGTTCTGCCACAGCGCCACCGTGAGGCCGATGCCAAGCGCGGCGAAGGTAGCCGTGGCAGCCGCCACCGGTACGCGGTTACGGGCGATGAACTTGCGCACGGCGTACCAGCGGCTGTCGGGGTGCGCCAGCACCGGGCGGCCGTCGAGATGTCGCCGCAGATCGTCGGCCAGCGCCTCGACCGAGCGGTAGCGCTCGGCGGGGGATTTCTTCAGCGCCTTGTCAGGACGGTGTCCAGATCGCCGCGCAGCCGCTTCTTCAGTGCGCCTCGGCCGCCACGCTGCTCGGCCGCTGCACCTCGGCGGCCACGATCGCCTCCTCGAGTGCGGCGCGCAATCGCGCTTGAGCTTATAGGGCCGCTGCCCGGTGAGCAGCTCGAACAGCACCACGCCCAGCGCTTAGACATCGGCGGCAGTGGCGATCGGCTCGCCCCGGATCTGCTCGGGTGCGGCGTACTCCGGCGTCAGCGCCCGGCCCGCCATCTGCGTCAGTTCGGTCTCAGTGGCCTGGTCGTCTTCGAGCAGCTTGGCAATCCCGAAGTCGAGCAGCCGCACCTCGCCGGTCTCGGTGACCAGGATGTTGGCCGGCTTCAGGTCGCGGTGCACGACCAGCCGCGCAGTGCGCATGGGCCACCGCCCCGCCGACCTGCAGCAACAGCCGCTGCGCGCGCGCATCGCAGCGCTCGCTCGCGGCAGTAGGCGTCGATCCGCTCGCCCTCGACATACTCCAGCGCCAGGTACGGCCGGCCCTCCGCGGCGACGCCGGCGTCGTACAGACGCGCGATGTTCGGCGTGTTCGAGCGACGCCAGGATCTCGCGCTCGCGCGCCAGGCGCTCGGCGAGACGGCGCCCCAGCAGGCGCGGCAGCTTCAGCGCCATGTTGCGCTTGTGTTGCCCGTCGACACGCTCGGCCAGCCACACCGCGCCCATGCCGCCTTCGCCCAGCTCCGCAATCAGGCGGTACGGGCCGACGACCGCGCCGGCGGCAGGCTCGACATCGGTGCCATGCGCAGAGTCGCGAAGGTGGATTTCGGTAGCGTGCAGGAAGTCGCCCGTGTCCCCCGGCATGTGGGCCAGCGGCCAGGGAACGGCAGGCTGGCCCGCCGAGATTGTCCGGCCCTGCGTTCTTGTCGCTGCGCAAAACGGCGTTGGCGCGCTCCGTGGTGGCCAGTGCGGACAAGCTGTCGAAGCCAGTCTCGCTGCGGGCGAGTGTCTGTAGGGTTTCACTGAACAGTTTGCTGTTTTCGCCGGGGGCGGTCGATAACAAGTCCACCGCCTGTGTGAGAGCGCGCCTTGCCGCAGAGCGCTTGCCCTGCCACAGCAAGGCGCTGCCCAGTCCGTCCAGTGCACGCGCGCGCGTGATCGCGCGCGCGTTCACAGCGCTGGCTGCTGCCAATGCCGGCGCGAGCACGCTTTCGGCCTCAGCGTAACGCGCGGAGACGATCAGGGCTCTGCCCAACTGGCTGTGCGCGGTGAGGACGTCATCGGGCGTGCCGCCTCCTTGTTCAAGCAGAGCGATCAGGCGCTTGCTGACTATGAGTGCGGTGTCGGTGTCGCCCATGTACGGAAGCTGCGTGGCTACCGTCTCCAACAGAGCGAGTCGCCGGTCTGTGGACGCTCCGAAGCGCTTCTCGAGCTCGTCGAGCTTGGCTCGCAAGACCTTCGACACCGACAGAGGCTCGGCGAATGTTCTCGCATCCCAGCCAGCCACGGTAGTCAATGTCTCGAGGTAGAGAGTGGACACGGCCGCCTCACGCTCTGCGGAACGATGCGCCATCTGCGCCTGCGCCAATGCTTCGCGCGATTGCCTCAGTGCCACTGCCGTCGCGATGGAGAGCGCGGCGCAAACCAACATGCTCGCCACTACCGGGACACGGTGGCGTCGCGTGAAGCGTGTTACGCGATCCCATCTTGTATTGGGCCGCGCCAGGACAGGTTCACCGTTCAAGTGACGGCGCAGATCTGCGGCCAGCGCGGTGATGCTCTCGTAACGCTGCGGCAGACTCCGTTGGAGTGCTCTATTTAGGACTGCATCCAGATCGCCTCGCAGCCGCTTCTTCAGCGCTGCTGTGTCGGCAACATGGCTTGCCAGCGGCGAGTCCACGCTTGAAATTGCTTCTTCCAGCTCGGCTGCGCTGCCACGCTTGAGTCGATAGGGTCGCTGCCCTGCCAGTAGTTCGTAGCCGACCACAGCCAGGCTGTACACGTCGCTTGCAGTCGCCGAGCGGCTCACCACGGATCTGCTCCGGGCTGGCGTAGTCCGGCGTCAGGGCGCGCCCGGCGGCTTGCGTCAGCGCGGTCTCTGAGGTGCGGTCGCCCTCCATCAGCTTGGCGATGCCGAAATCGAGCAGGCGCACCTGGCCGTCTCGGCGTGACGAGGATGTTCGACGGCTTCAGGTCGCGGTGGATGACCAGTCGGCTGTGGGCGTAGGCCACCGCGCTGCACGACCTGAAGCAGCAAGTCCAGCCGTGCCCGCACGTCGAGCGCCTCGCTCGCGGCAAAACGTCGATGGTGCGGCCTTGCACATGCTCCATCGCCAGCCAGGGTCGGCCCACTCGGTCGACGCCGGCGTCGTACAGGCGCGCGATGTTCGGATGTTCGAGCGTGGCGAGGATGTCGCGCTCGCGTGCCATGCGCTCGGCCAGGTCGCGCGCCCAGGCCAGGTGCGGCAACTTGAGCGCGACCTGCCGCTTGAGTGTGCCATCGGCGCGCTCGGCGAGCCACACGGCGCCCATGCCGCCGTGGCCGAGTTCGCTTATGAGCCGGTACGGGCCGATCAGCGCACCGGCCTTGGGTTCGAAGGCAGTCGCCTGTGCATGCAGGCAGTGTCGGCAAGCGTGGCAGCGTCTGCAGGAAATCGCCCGTCTCGACGCCGGTCCGCGCCTCGAGCAGTCGATCACAGCGTGTCCTCAACTCCGCCCGCTTGCCCTCGAGCGCGTCGAGCCAGGCGCACGCGTTGGGCTGCCGGTAACGCGAGCGCCTCGTCGAGCAGTGCGCTGATTTCAGTCCAGCGCGGCGCGAGGTCGCCCAACGAGTTCATGGCGTCGGCGCCGGCTATTCCCGCAGCGCGTGCGCCAGCAACAGCCGCGCCTTCTCCCAATCGCGCCGCACCGTGCGATCGGTCAGGCCGAGCGCGTCGCCGATGTCTTCGTCCTTCATGCCGCCGAAGTAGCGCATCTCCACCACCTGCACCAGGCGTGGGTCGAGCTTGGCGAGGTCGTCGAGCGCGGCATGCACATCGAGGATGTCGGTTTCCGGCTCGGCCACGGCTTCGGCGACACCGGTGTTCAACGTCACATGTTGGGCGTCGCCGCCGCGCCGCTGGGCCAGACTGGCGCGCGCCGTGTCGACGATGATCGAGCGCATGGCCGTCGCTGCATAGGCCAGGAAGTGCACGCGATCCGCAGGTGTCAGCCGCTCGGCTTGCGCGAACTTGAGATAACACTCGTGCACCAGCGCGGTCGTGTCCAACTGGTCGTTGCGCACATGGCTCGACAGCCGGGCGTGCGCGATGCGCCTCAAGTCGGGGTAGAGCAACTCGAACAGGCCGCCCAGCGCCTCGTGATCGCCCTCGCGGGCCCGAGCGATCAGCAGCGTGACGTCCCCCATGGGCAGTCTCCATCGAGCGTCGGATGACGGCGCTCGATGGTAGCGACGGCAATGCGTTCGTGCATCCCCAATCTGACGATGCGCGGCGGCCACGCGGCCGGCGCGCGCCGCCGCCGCAGGCATCGGGGCATGGCGGGTTCATGGCAACCGGTAGTACGCCAGGGGCGATGTCAGGCGCTTTTCGTGCTCGTCGTGCTTGCGCTCGCGGTGCCAGGCCTGGAACTTTTCCAGGTCGCCGCCGAAGCGTCGCCGCTTCAGCTCGTCGGCGAACCGTGCGCATTGGGCAACGCCGCGCGGCGGCAGCGCTTGCTGCGTGGCCACGGCGTCGCAGGCCCAGAACGCGTTTTCGAGTTGCGCATCGGGCAGCCGCAGGGCCGAGGCCAGGGCGCCGACGCCCAGCAATGACAGCGCCGAGGCGCACAGCCATCGGGCGGCGGCCGCACGTGGGGCGGGCGAGACGGTGGGACGGGCTTGATCAGCGCTCATAGGCCGCCACCGACATGCCGGGTTCGTCGGCCGCGACCTCGGCGCGGCTCCAATCGACGCCGGCATCCAGCCGCTCGGTCTCGGTTGGCGTCGGCACGTCGACTGCGGCAACGTCGGCCGCGGCCTGTGCATTGCCGGACATGCTTTGCACCAGCATCAGTGCGCCGACGACCGATGCGGCGACAACGCCCAGGGCCAGCGTGCCGGCGCCGCGGCGCAGCTTTGGAAGATTGGACAAGTGAGGGCAACATTTCGATGTCATGACAGGCTCCCGGTGAAGGTGGGTGGCCGGCGTTGAGGCGGCTGCGTGCCTGGCGCGTTTGACCCAGGTCAACAGCACCACGCTCGCACAGCAGACCGCGTTGCCGGCACTGATCGCGGTCAGCATCCAATCGTTCAAATGGGTCCAGGCGTAGACCGCGGTGCTGACGTTGGCAGCGACCCACAGGTTCCAGGTCAGGCACGAGATCGCCTGCGCGCCGCTGCGGTCGCGGGCCACGCGCCAGATCTGCGGCGCGTACGAAACCAGGCGCAGCGCATTGGAAATCGCGAACGCCAGCGCGATCAGTTCGTGTCCGGTCATGGCAGCTTGGCGACGATCGAGGCCGGTGAAGATTCGAGCGCGTGCAGCGACGGCACCACTGCCATCGCCGCGCGCTCGCCGCAATCGATCAGCGCCGCGCGCCGCGCCAGCGTGATCTCGGGCACCGGCGGCAACACCGGCTCGATCAGTAGATCGGCTGCCGCGCGGTCGGGCGCCGACAGGTTGCGCGCCATCAGGAAGCCGGCGTGAAACACCGAGCCGATGCGCCCCGTCGGCGCCGGCACCTCGGGATGAAAACCGACATCGACTGCGACCACGCGCTCGGCGCCGAGGGCGCGCGCCAGGCGCACCGGCAACGGTTGCGACAGACCGCCATCGACATACTCGCGGCCGCCGATGACGACCGGCGCCAGCGCACCCGGCAGCGCTGCCGAGGCCAGGATCGCGCAGACCGCATCGCCGCCGCCGCCGAAGGCGCAGGCCTGGCCGCTGTCGCGTGCGGTGGCCACGGCGGCGAAGCGGCGCGGGAAGTCTTCGAGACGTTGCCGGCCGAGCGTGGCCTGAAGGAAAACGCCCAGACCGGCGCTGCGCGAGTCGGGCGAGACCAGCAGGCTGCTCCACGGGTCCATCTCGGGCGACAGCGCCAGCTGCTCTGCAGCCTCGAGCGAGACGCCCGACGCATACAGGCCGCCGATGACCGCACCGACGCTGCTGCCGACGACCAGCGGCGGCTCGATGCCCAGCCGTTGCAGCGCGCGCAACACACCGAGGTGCGCGAAACCGCGCAGGCCGCCGCCCGACAGCACGAGCGCCCAGCGCGCCGGCGCGGCTGTGGCCGCGCGGGGCTCGTCGTCGGCAGACAGAGCGCGCGCGGCGCCGCCGCAGGCGGCGAGCAGCGGCGCACCGATCAGCGCCAAGCCGGCGTGCAAGGCGGTGCGGCGCGTGAGCATGTTCTGCGACATGGGTGCTCGCCCTAGCGGGTGACAAGAAAGACGCGCGTCATGCCTCGATCGCTCAGCTGATCGACCAGCTTGGCGGCCTGTCGAAGGTCCGCGCCCGCGACGAACACCGGCACGTCGTCGGCCAGATCGTTGGCCGCGACGATGCCGACGGCGATGCCGTAGGCCTGATCGAGCGCCGCAGCACCGCAGCACTCGACACCGATCCAGACTGTCTCGCCGCCGGCCGCGGCATCCATCTCGTCGGCTTCCTGGCGCGTGGCGTACAGGTTGTTGCGCGTGCGCATGGCCGGCTCATCGGGCAACGACTCGGGCGCGGCTACCGGGCCGAACGGCGAGAGCATGAACAGCGCGCGACCGGGCGCTGCCGCGCGTTGGCGCGCGGCTTCAGCCTGGGCCGTGCGCATCGCCGGCGTCTCGACGGCGATGCGCACGACGTCGTCGTCGCCGGCGCGCACAGCGAGCGGGTTGCCGATGGCCGCGCACAGCGCGGCGACAGTGAGCGCGGCGAGGCCGTGGATGATGGAAGTGGACATGGGGTACGTCGTTGTCGAGTGGGTCTTGTTGGGAAATACGAGACGCGAGCACGCGCGCGGACATCGCGCCGGACGGCACGTCGTTGATGGGGGGGATGGAACCGCGCCGGCGTGCTGCGCGGCGCAGGAAGCGAAAGCCGAAAAGGCTGCTTCGATAGCCCGACCCATTGCGGGTCGGGGCGGGTTTCTACAGCATCAGATTAGGCGGCCATCGGCGCTGCGTCAACCCAGTGCGCGGCGCAGTACCCCTAGAACCGCATCGGGCGACTCCTGCATCAAGGCATGCCCGGCAGGAACCATGTGCACGGTCGCCTTCAGCGCGGCGGCAATCTCGCGCGTGCTGCGCGGCGGCGTCATCTGGTCGGCCGCGCCGAGGATGAGGTGCACAGGGCAGCGCACGCGCTCGGCCGCGGCCGGGCCGCCACGGTAGTTGTTGCAGGCCGCGAAGTCGGTGTGAAACAGCTGCGGGTCGCCGCCATGGGCCAGCACCTGGCGCATCAGGCTGCGCGCGCCGCCGCGCAACCAGGCGCCGGGGCCCGGGTAGGACGGCTTGGCGGCCAGCGTCGAAAACGAGTAGTTGACCACCCTGTCGATGGCCTGGTGCGGCGCGTCGCGCGAGGCCTCGAGCAGCGCGTCCGACACCGGCATCGGCACCGCGGTGCCGAACATCACGAGGCGCGTTGCGCGCTCGGGCGCGCGTGCCGCGGCTTCGAGCGCGACCAGCGAACCCATGCTGTGGCCGGCCAGCGCGGCCTGCTTGCACGCCGGCCGCATCGAGCAACGCGAGCAGCCAGTCGGCCATGGCTTCGACGCTCGTCAACGCCGGACCGGCGCTGCGCATGTGGCCCGGCAGGTCGACCGCCAGCACGCCGTAGCCATGGTGCGCCGCCCAGCGCGCGAGCAATGTCCACACGCTGTGGTCGTTGAGCGCGCCGTGCACGAAGACGACGCGTGGGCAGCGACGCGTCGAACGGCTTGCCGCCGGTGTAGGCGTAGGCCTCGCCTGTGGCGTGAGGGCCTTGCAAGGTCAGCTTCATGCGCCGGCCTTGTCCGCGACCTTCAGGCGCGCTTCAAGTCGTCGATCAGGTCGTCCGGCGTCTTCCAGGCCGATCGACAGGCGGATCGTTGCCGGCCCGATGCCGGCCTGCGGCGAGCGCCGCGTCGTCCATGCGGAAGTGCGTCGTCGAGGCCGGGATGGATGACCAGCGAGCGGCAGTCGCCGACGTTGGCCAGGTGCGAGAACAGCTTCAGCGCCTCGATGAAGGCGATGCCTTGTTGGCGCGAGCCCTTCAAGTCGAAGCTGAAGACCGCGCCGCAACCCCGGGCAGCAGTTGTCTTGGCCAGGGCATGGCTCGGGTGGTGCTCGAGCTCGGGGTAGCCGACGGCCGAGACCATCGGCTGCGACGGCCAGGAAGGCCACGACCTTGCGCGTGTTGTCGACATGGCGCGCCATGCGCAGCGGCAGCGTCTCGATGCCCTGCAGCATCAGCCACGCGGTGTGCGGGCTCATGCAGGCGCCGAAGTCGCGCAGGCCCTCGCGGCGCGCGCGCAGCAGGAAGGCGCCGTCGGTGGACTCTTCCGCAGAACACCATGCCGTGAAAGCCGGCGTAGGGCTGGTTCAGTTCGGGAAAGCGTGGCGCGAGCGCTCCCAGTCGAAACGGCCGCTGTCGACCAGCACGCCGCCGACGACGGTGCCATGGCCGCAGAGGAACTTGGTGGCCGAGTGGAAGACGAGGTCGGCGCCATGGTCGAACGGGCGCATCAGCCACGGCGTCGTGAAGGTCGAATCGACCAGCAGCGGCACGCCGGCGTCGTGCGCGATGGCGCTCACGGTGGGGATGTCGAGCACATCCAGTCCCGGGTTGCCGAGCGATCTCGCCGAACAGCAGCCGCGTCTCGGGCCGGATCGCGGCGCGCCAGCCGTCGATGTCGCCGGGCTTGACGAAGGTCGTGGTCGATGCCGAAGCGCGGCAAGCGTGTAGTGCAGCAGGTTGTGCGAGCCGCCGTACAGCGCCGAGCTGGCGACGATGTGCGAGCCGGCGCCGGCCAGCGTGGCGATGGCCAGGTGCAGCGCGGCCTGGCCGCTGGCGGTGGCGATCGCGCCGACGCCGCCTTCGAGCGCGGCCATGCGCTCTTCGAAGACCGCGTTGGTCGGGTTGCTGATGCGGCTGTAGACATGGCCCGATCGCTCGAGGTTGAACAGCGACGCCGCATGGTCGCTCGATCTCGAAGACGAACGATGTCGATGAGGTGGATCGGCACCGCCCGCGCGCCGGTGGCCGGGTCGGGCGCGGCGCCGGCGTGCAGGGCCAGGGTGTCGAAACCGGGGTCGGATGCGCCGGGCATGGTGTTGACCTGTTCGCAAGGGGTGACGGGGACTTGCCAGCAAACGCCGCGGATCCGCCCTTCGACAAGCTCAGGACGGGCCGCCGGCGTTGCCCCCTCGGGCAGCGGCAAAGCCGCTTCGGGGGTGGGCGGATTGTGTGCTATGTTGAATGCACCGGTCGGCATCGGAGACTCCCATGAAAGTCAGCGACATCCTGCGCGTCAAGGGCGGCACGCTCTTCACCGTGTCACCCGAAGCAAGCCCTGGCCGACGCGCTGCAGTTCGATGGCCGATCTCGACATCGGCTCGCTGGTCGTGATGAACCACGGCGAGCTGGCCGGCATGCTGACCTTTCGCGAGGTCATCAAGGCCGTGGTGCGCAATGGCGGCGCGGTCGGCACGGCGACAGTGCGCGAGGTGATGGACGACGTTCCGCTGACCTGCACGCCCGACACCGAGATCGACGAAGTGCGGCGCATGATGCTGCAGCGCCACGCACGCTACATGCCGGTGATGAACGAGAGCACGCTGATGGGCGTGATCTCGTTCTACGACGTCGCCAAGGCCGTGGTCGATGCGCAGGACTTCGAGAACCGCATGCTCAAGGCCTACATCCGCGACTGGCCGGTCGGGCGAGGGCGACGAGCGCAGCCGACAGCCGGCGCGCCGCCGCAGTAGCGGCGGTTCGCATCGCGCCATCTCAGCGTACGTGGCGCTGGCGAAAGCGGCGCCTTCTAGAATCGCTGCATGTCAGGAAGCACCTTCGGCCATCTGTTTCGCGTCACCAACTTCGGCGAAAGCCACGGCCCGGCGATCGGCTGCGTGATCGACGGCTGCCCGCCCGGCATGAGCGCTGAGCGAAGCCGACATCCAGCCCGACCTCGACCGCCGCCGCCCCGGCACGCAGCCGCCATGTCACGCAGCGCCAACGAGGCCGACGCGGTGCGAGATCCTGTCCGGCGTCTTCGAGGGCCTGACCACCGGCACGCCGATCGCGCTGCTGATCCGCCAACACCGACCAGCGCAGCAAGGACTACGCGCAACCTGCTCGACACCTTCCGCCCCGGCCACGCCGACTACACCTACTGGCGCAAGTACGGCCTGCGCGACCCGCGCGGCGGCGGGCGCGCATCGGCGCGGCTGACGGCGCCGATGGTCGCCGCCGGCGCGGTGGCGCAGCAAGTGGCTGCACGAGCAGCACGGCATCGCGCTTCGATGCGCTGGATGGCGCAGCTGGGCGACATCGAGATCCCGTTTCGACGATGTTGCGGCGATTCACGCAGCAACCCGTTCTTCGCGCCCAACGACGAGATCGTGCCGCAGCTCGAAGCCGCGATGGACGCGCTGCGCAAGTCCGGCGACTCGGTGCGGCGCCCGCATCGTCGTGCAGGGCGCAGCAACGTGCCGCCGGGCCTGGGCGAGCCGCTGTTCGACAAGCTCGACGCCGACATCGCCTACGCGATGATGGGCATCAACGCCGTCAAGGGCGTCGAGATCGGCGACGGCTTCGAGGTCGTTGCGCAACGCGGCAGCGAGCATGGCGACGAGCTGACGCCCGCGGGCTTCGCAGACCAACCACGCCGGCGGCGTGCTCGGCGGCATCAGCACCGGGCAGGACCTGATCGTCACCCTCGCCATCAAGCCGACGAGCTCGATCCGCCTGCCGCGGCCATCGATCGACCGCAACGATGCGCCGACCAGCGTCGAGACGCATGGCCGCCACGACCCCTGCGTCGGCATCCGCGCCACGCCGATCGCCGAGGCGATGCTGGCGCTGGTGGTGATGGACCATGCGCTGCGCCAGCGCGCGCAGTGCGGCGACGTTGTCATCGGCGTGCCGCCGATCAGGGGCCGCTTGAGCTGAATGCAGGGTGCTCGGTGCGCGTCAGCGCCAGAACTGAGCTGGATTTACTGCACTTCTTGTGTGATTGCGCGGTGCGCCGGCGCGAACAATGGTTGTGCTCGACCGCGCCGCGCCCCGCCAATCCAGGACATGCTCAAAAAGATCCCCGTCAGCGAACTCCGACTGGGCATGCGCCTGCACAGTTTCGAAGCCGCCTGGGTGCACCATCCGTTCTGGCGCACCCGCTTCACGCTCACCGACCCGGCCGACCTGGCGGCGATCGCTGCCAGCCGCGTGCGCGAATGCTGGATCGACGTCAGCCAGGGTGATGATGTGCCGGCGCCACCGGTCGGGCCGGCCGTCGCACCCAAGCGCACGCGCAACGCGCCGCCGTCGCGGCCTGCTGCGGCTGCCGTGCGGCCGGACGCAGCGACGGCGCGCGCGGCAGTATCCCTGGAGCCGGCGGAACTCGGCGACGAACTGGGTCGGGCCGCTGCGGTGTGCCGGCGCTCCAAGGAGGCGGTGGCGTCGATGTTCAACGAAGTGCGCCTGGGCAAGGCGCTCGACGCCGAGCATTGCCGGCCACTGGTTGCAGACATCGCCGAATCGGTCTACCGCAACCCCGGCGCCCTGATCAGTCTGGCGCGCCTGAAGACCGCCGACGACTACAGCTACATGCACTCGGTGGCGGTGTGTGCGCTGATGGTGTCGCTCGGCAAGACCCTGGGCCTGGACGAAGCCCAGCGCAAGGAAGCGGGGTTGGCCGGTCTGTTGCACGACATGGGCAAAGCGCTCATGCCCGCTGAAATTCTCAACAAACCGGGCAAGCTCAGCGACGAAGAGTTTGCCGTGATGCGCAGCCATCCCGAGCGCGGACACGCCATGCTGGTCGAAGGCGGCAGCGCCAGCGACAGCGTGCTCGACGTCTGTCTGCATCACCACGAGAAGGTCGACGGCAGCGGTTACCCGCACCGCCTGAGCGGCGACGAGATCACGCTGTTTGCGCGCATGGGCGCCGTCTGCGACGTCTACGACGCCGTCACCTCCGACCGCCCGTACAAGGCCGGCTGGGACCCGGCCGAGTCGATCGCCCGCATGGCCAGCTGGGACGGGCACTTCGATGCGACCGTGTTTGCGGCCTTCGTCAAGAGCCTGGGCATCTACCCGACCGGCTCGCTGGTGCGCCTGGCCTCGGGCCGACTGGCCGTGGTGCTGGAGCAAAACGCTCAGTCGCTGACGACGCCGCTGGTCAAGGTGTTCTTCTCGACCCAATCGATGCTGCCGATAGCCGCCAAACGCCTCGACCTGGCCAAGAGCAATGACCGCATCACCGGGCGCGAGCCGCGAGGCAGCTGGAGCATCCCGCAGATCGAAGGCCTCTGGAGCGGCCCGCACGCGGCCTGACGGGCGGCCAACCCAAAACTAGTTTGGACGCAACGCAGCGCCGGCCAGTCCAGGCACCATGACCCGGCAGACGATGCCGTGCGGTTCGACCTCGCTCCAGGTCACCTCGCCGCCGAGTTGCTTGACGCGTTTGCGCACGCCGCCCAGCCCCAGGCCATGTGACCAATTCTGCGGTTGCTGGCCGTGACCGTCATCGCAGACGGCGAGCGTCAAGGTGCCGCGGTTGAACTCGATGTCCACCTGCAGCAGCGATGCCCGCGCATGGGCCAGGGCGTTGCTGACAAGCTCGCGCAGCACGCGGGTCAGCGCAGACCATTGAACGACGCTGAGGTCGAAGTCGCGGTCGCAACTGAAAGCCCAGGTGAGTTCACACCCGGCGTCCGACAGGCGTTGCGTGATGTCGGCTTTCCATTCGGCTGCGGCATGTGTCAACGGATGGTTGGGCGCAGCCAGGCCGCGCGTCAGCGTCTTCAAATCCTTCAGCGTGTGGCGGACATAGTCCTCCATCTCGGGTGTCGTCGACTTGTACATCAGCGTCAGCAAGCGCGCGCCGATGTCGTCGTGCAGATCCTGCGCAATGCGCGCCCGCTCCTCGACGCGGCCGCGTTCGACCGCCTGGTCGAAGGCCACGGCGCGGGCCACCAGATCGACCACGCGGTCGGTCAGCTGGGCGTCTTCTTCGGTGAACATGCGGCGCCCGCGATCGGCGAAGCCGAGCACGATGGCGCCGGGCACGGCACCGGCCGACGACCCCAGATCGGGGACCGGCACCACGAGCTGGGTGCCGTCGCTGAGTACTTGCGAGCGCCGCGTGCGGCGGGCGGCCACGCGCGCTTCGATCGGATCGAACAGCTCGCGCATCAGCCGGCGCAATTGCTCGGCTGCGCTCTGCGGCTGCAATTGCACCTCACGCGCCATCCGATAGACATGCTCGAACATGCGTTCGGTTGAAATGCGCGTGCGCGAAATGAGCCGCGTCAACAGCCATTGCCGTGCGCCGGCATAGACCGCCAGCGAGATGAACAGGGCCAGGGTCAGCGAGGCAAAGCTGCCCAGCGAGAACACGGCAACGAACAGCAAGTCGAGCGCCGTGGCCACGGTGCTGACACCGGCGACGAGCGAGAACTCGCGCATCAGCTGCTGCGTGCGCGACAGAAACGGCAGCATCAACAGCATCACCGACAGGAACACCACCCACATCGTCGAGCCCAGCGTCGGCGCCTGGCCGCGTGGATCGATCTCCGAGCCGAGCCCGGCCACGGTGAGCGTGAGCAGCAGCAAGGTGCCGAGGGCCAATATCGAAAAGCGCAGCAGTTGCACGGCCAGCGGGTGCGGCTGGCGTCTTTGCATCCACACCAGTTGGGCAATGGCCACCAGACCGGCAGCGATCAACGCACTTTGCGTCCACCACCAGGACTCGGGTTGGCGCAGGATCACGACCACCGCGAACACGGCGCCGAGCGCAGCCCATGCCGCCAAAGCGCGCCGCAGGCCATGAGGCAACCGGCGCGGATGCAGGTTCGCGACGTGGACCAAGCCACCAGCGGTCAGCAGGTCGAACAGGGTGCGCGCGTCGTGTTCCCAGCGCATGAAACCCGTGGCCCAGCCGATGGCCGGCACCGACAGCACGGCCAGGAACATCAGGTTGCCGGCTTGCGACAGCGACATCAAGGCGTACAAGGTGTTGCGCTGGCCCGGCCGCGCCATGGCCACGACCATCGTCACCAGATACATCAGCAAGGCCAGCGTGCAGAGCAGCCAGAACACCCAGCCCAGACCGACAGCGCTGCGCGTCGTGATGTCGACCTTGTGCTGCCGGCCGTCGACGTCGACGAACACCACCGGGCCCTTCGCCAGCGCGGCGGCCAGGAGATCGTGCTGCTGCAGGTGACGTTGGCGATCGGCGTCGTCTACCAGCCAGCGCGCCGAGCGCACCATCAGCAGCCGGTCGATGGGCTGAGCGCGTCCATCGGCATCGACCAGGAATGCCAGCGCGGGCTGGGGTATCTGGCCGGAAAGCCGCAACACGCCATGGTCATCCATGACCAGTCGTTGTTCGAGCACCGGCTGCTGGGCCAATGCGCGGATCAACAAGAACATGGCCAGGCAGCCCAGCAAGGCGGCCAGGACCAATGCCCGCAATCGCCAGCCGATCCAGCGCGCGGATGGCAATCGGTTGCGTGCGCGCTGCTCCCAGTCGCCGCTGTCGTCGACAGCGGGTGCGCCCTGCGCGCCGGTCTGGTTCGGGCCGGCCGGGTTGCCGCCGGTGGTCAACGAAGCTTGCGGAGGCAGCGCAGCCATGCCGTGCGGCCGGTGCCGGGGTCGGCGCCGGTGGACCCTAGACGAGGCCCTGTTTGCTGGCCAGCACGGCAGCTTCGGCGCGGCTGGAGACGTTGAGTTTCTTGTAGATCGACTTGATGTGGTCGTTGACGGTGAACCACTTGATGCCCATCAGGTTGGCGATTTCCTTGATCGTGAAGCCTTTGCTGAGGTAGGTCAGCACCTCGCTCTCGCGCGGCGTCAGGCGCTCGTGATCGAGCGGTTTCTCGACCAGCGGCACCGGCTTGTTCGAACTGAAGTTGGACGACGACAACCCGTGCCCGGGCGCTGCAGCATCGTTGCCGCTGCGAAAGTGCGTCAGCAGACGGCGCGCGATGGCCGGAGACAGTGGTGGCTGTCCACGCACGATTTTCTGCAACTCCTCGACCAGCACTTCGAATCGGTCTTCCTTGAGCAGGTAGCCGTCGGCGCCGCGCTGCAGCGCCGGGAACAGGTGATCGTCGTCGGAGTACAGCGTGGTGACGATCTTGGTGGCGGGGTAGTGCACCAGTTCGGCCAGCAGGTCCATGCCATTGCCGTCGGGCAGTTCCAGGTCGACCAGGATCAACTTGAACGGGTCCGTCGCCGTGCATGCCACTGCCGCCGCCGGCCAGCGCGATCTGCTTGCGCGCCCCTTCGAGGTCCCCGGCTTCGGTGATGGCGATCACATCGCTGAAACTGTCGCGCACGACGCGGCACAGAAACGCACGCGCTACCGGGTTGTCTTCGAGGATCAAGACCTTGACCGTCATCGTTGCCCCTTCATGAACCCGTCACATCCTAGCGCAACAGGCGCCGCTGACAAGCAAACAAATGGAGCGCTGCCGGGGCGGCAGGTTCCCGCAGTCATGTCGGGTGGTTGACCACCAGCAGCTTGCCCCGGACGCGGCGCGACGCCATGCGCTCGTAGGCTTCGGGCAATTGTGTCATCGGCAGCCTGGCGTCGATGGCGGGCTTGACCGTGCCTTGTGCATACCAGGCGAAGAGCTGCGCCATGCTCTGCTGGAAGGCCTTGGGCTCGCGGCGCGCGAAATCGCCCCAGAACACGCCGACGATCGACGCGCCCTTGAGCAGCGTCAGATTCAGCGGCAGCGCCGGTATCGGCCCTGCCGCAAAGCCGACCACCAGGTAACGACCGCGCCAGGCGATGCAACGAAATGCTGCTTCGGCGAGGTCGCCGCCGACCGGGTCGAAGACCACGTCGGGCACGACTTGCGCGGCCTTGAGTGCGTCGCGCAAGGGCTGGCTCGCCAGGTCGATGCTCATGTCGGCGCCGAGTTCGGTGCAAAACGCCGCCTTGTCAGCGCTCGAAACGGCTGCGACCACACGAGCACCCGAGGCCTTGGCAATCTGCACCGCCGCACTGCCGACACCACCTGCGGCGCCGAGGACGAGCACAGTGTTGCCGGCGCGCAGCTCGCCGCGGTCGATCAGGGCGTGGTGCGAGGTGCCGTAAGTGAAGGCGAAGGCCGCGCCGTCGTCGAGATCGAAACCAGCCGGCAGCGGCAGCACTTGCGAGCCCGGCACGCAGGCATGCGTGGCAAAACCACCCGCCACGCCGATCGACGCGACGGCGTCGCCGGGCCTGACATGGCGCACGCCGTCGCCCACGGCCTGGACAACGCCCGAGAACTCGCTGCCCGGCACGAAGGGCAGGGGTGGCTTGATCTGGTATTTGTTCTGAACCGTCAGCAGGTCCGGGAAGTTCAGGCTCGCCGCGTGCACTTCAATGCGCACTTCGCCGGCCGCGGGCTCGGGGGTCGGCCGCTCGCGCCAGACCAGGCTGTCCACGCCCGTAGGGTTCTCGCAAAGCCATGCTTGCATCGCGCGCTCCTCGTTCTTGCTCGATGGCGAATCATAGGCATGTGCTCTCTACAATCGCCAAATGAAACAACCGCTGGCTCACTGCGTTCGCGTCCCCCAAGGGGAGTGTCAGCACCTTTGGGCGGCCCGGTGGTACTGACATGCGAATACTGATTGCCAACGACGACGGCTACCTCGCGCCTGGTTTGGCGGCCTTGGTGAAGTGCATGGAGGGGCTCGGCGAGATCGACGTCATTGCGCCCGAGCAAAACGCCAGCGGCACTTCGAACTCGTTGTCGTTGCACCGGCCGCTGTCGCTGTACCGCGGCGTCAACGGTTTTGCCTATGTCAACGGCACGCCCTCGGATTGCGTCCACGTGGCGCTCACCGGATTGCTGCCGCAGCGCCCGGATCTGGTGCTCTCGGGCATCAACAACGGCGCCAACATGGGCGACGACACCCTGTATTCGGGCACCGTGGCAGCGGCGATGGAAGGCTTCTTGTTCGGCGTACCGTCGATCGCCTTCTCGCAGGTCGAAAAAGGCTGGGCGCATCTGGAGGAAGCCGCCGCCGTGGCGCGCGCGGTGGTCGAGACGGTGTTGGCGGCGCCGCGCCCGGCGCGTCCTTTCCTGCTCAATGTGAACATTCCCAATCGCGCTGATGCATTGCAACT
Organism: uncultured beta proteobacterium; assembly: GCA_963706685.1. Lineage (GTDB taxonomy): Bacteria > Pseudomonadota > Gammaproteobacteria > Burkholderiales > Burkholderiaceae_C > CADEEN01. The sequence goes on along the minus strand of CAVPMY010000002.1, from coordinate 390,718 downwards.
GCCGCGGCGGGTGACGCGGCTGGGCCGGCGCCACGCCAGCGAACCGGTGATTCAGCAGAAGAGCCCGCGCGGCGAGCCCATCTACTGGATTGGACCGGCCGGCGATGCGCGCGAGGCCGGCGAAGGCACGGACTTTCACGCCACGGCCGTCGGCTGCGTGTCGATCACGCCGTTGCAGGTCGATCTGACCGACCACGCCACGCTTGGCGATTGGCGCGAGGTGTTGACCAGCGGCAGCGCGGCATGACGCGATCGCCGCGCTTTCCGCTGGTACTGGATCGCGTCGGCCGCACGACGGCGAGCCAACGCGTGCTGGTCCGAGCGCAACCGCTTGCGCGGTTGCCGGCAGCGCCGGCGCCGAGCGGCTTGGGTTTGGACTCGCAGCAGGTGCGCGCGCGCATGGTCGAGCGGCTGCGCAGGCAGGGTCTTGTGTGCCGGCCGGTGATCGACGCCCTGGCGCTGGTGCCGCGGCATCTTTTCGTCGACGTCGCGCTGGTGGCGCAGGCCTATGAAGACACCAGCTTGCCGATAGGGCATGGCCAGACGATCTCCAAACCGTCGGTGGTGGCGCGCATGCTGTCACTGTTGTTCGACACGCGGGGTGGCGCACCGCACCTCGGGCGCGTGCTCGAGATCGGCACCGGCTGCGGCTACCAGGCCGCGCTGCTGCAGCAGATGGCCACTCTGGTGATCTCCATCGAACGCTTGCGCCCCCTGCACGACAAGGCGCGCGACAACCTGGCTTCGATGCGCCGTTCCAACCTGCGATTGGTCTATGGCGATGGTCGCCTCGGCCACCCACCGAATGCGCCGTATGACGCCATCATCTGCGCCGCCGGTGGCGATGACCTGCCGCAAGCCTGGCTCGACCAACTGGCGGTGGGCGGTCGCCTCGTCGCACCGACCCAGGCCGATGCCCGGGGCGACCAGGTGCTGGTGACGGTGGACCGGCATGAGAATGGATGGACACGACACGATCGCGATGCGGTGCGCTTCGTGCCGTTAAGATCGGGAACAGCATGATCAGGAAGCACTATTTGTCGCAATGCAGTTCGCATGGGCGCGCGTCGTCGGCGCCGATGCGCGCGTGTCTGACGTTGATGTGCGCCATGTTGATCGCCGGCTGCGGCACTTCGGTGAATCGCGCGCCGGTGGAAGATCGTGCGGGGGCGCGCGCAGCCGCTGCGCCACCATCAGCCGCTTCTGCGCCGTCGGCCGCTGCGTCCGCACCCGTTGCAGCGCCGGGCAATCCATTGCCGGGTGTCGAGAATCTCGGCAAGCCCGGTTACTACGCCGTCAAGCCCGGCGACACCTTGATTCGCATCGGCTTGGAAAACGGCCAGGCCGCGCGCGACATTGCGCGCTGGAACGACATCGAAAACCCGAACGTGCTGGAAGTGGGCCAGGTGCTGCGCGTCGTGCCACCCGGCGTCGATGCGTCGGCCGCTGCGGCGCGGCCGGTCACCGTGGCCAAGGTCGACACGCGACCGCTCGATGCCAAGCCGGCCAATGGTGGCGCGTCGGCGCCGTCGCCTGCAATGCCGCCACCCGCAGCGTCGGCACCAGCGCCCGCCCCGACGCCGGCCGCAGCGCCAACCGCTGCAGCGTCGGCAGCGCCACGAGATGCCGACGACGACGTGGCCTGGGCGTGGCCCACCGCGGCCACGGTTTCAGCGCCGTTCGACGAAGGACGCAACAAGGGCCTGCTGTTCACCGGCAAGGCGGGCGATCCGGTGCAGGCGGCTGCCGATGGACGCGTGGTCTATGCCGGCTCAGGCTTGCGTGGATTCGGCAACCTGGTCATCGTCAAGCACAACAGCAGCTACCTCAGTGTCTACGCCCACAACAAGACGCTGCTGGTGAAGGAAGACCAGGCAGTGCGCCGCGGACAGCGGATCGCGGAGATGGGTTCGAGCGACGCTGATCGGGTGCAACTGCACTTCGAGATTCGCCGATTGGGCAAACCTGTGGACCCGGCGCGCCTGCTGCCGCCGCGTTAGCGTAGCGGTTCACCACCATGACCGTGCGACCGCACGACCCGACAGACAGCGCAGCCCTGGCGGCGCTGAGCGGAGCGGGCGCGGTGGCCGTGCCAGTCGACTCATTGGCGGACCTGCCGCTGCCCGATGCCACCGCCGACGACGGCAATGCCGCCGATACGCTGCAGACCTATTTACGCGAGATCCGCCGTGCGCCGCTGTTCACGCCTGAAGAGGAGTACGCGACGGCGGTGCGCGCGAGCGGCGGCGACTTCTCGGCACGCCAGTCGATGATCGAGCGCAATTTGCGGCTCGTCGTCAGCATTGCCAAGAACTACCTCGGCCGCGGCCTGCCGCTGACCGACCTGATCGAGGAAGGCAATCTCGGCCTGATGCATGCAACGGGCAAGTTCGAGCCCGAGCGCGGCTTTCGCTTCTCGACCTACGCGTCGTGGTGGATTCGCCAGGCCATCGAGCGCGCCATCATGCACCAAGCCCGCCTGGTGAGGCTGCCGGTGCATGTGGTGCGTGAACTCAACCAGGTGCTGCGCGCCCGGCGGACCCTCGACAGCGAGCGCGCGCTGGCCGGTGAGACCACCGACCGGCCGGTGCGCGCGCAACGCATTGCCGAGATGCTCGGCCGGCCCGTACAGGAAGTGGCCGACCTGTTGCGCTACGCCGAACAGCCGGCGTCGCTGGATGCGCCGCGCGACCTGGCACGTGACGGCGATGGTTCGGGCGAGTCACTGCTCGACGGTGTGGTGGGCGATGGCCATGACGACCCGGAAGGCCAATTGCTCCATCACGAACTGGAGTCGCTGGTGGACAGCGAGCTTCTGGAGCTGAGCAAACGCGAGCGCGAGGTGCTGACCGGGCGCTTCGGTCTGTACAACCGCGAGCAGGAAACGCTCGAAGCGCTGGCAGAGCGCCTGGGCCTGACACGCGAGCGCGTGCGCCAGATTCAACAGGAAGCGCTCGGCAAGCTCAAGCGTCACCTGCAGCGCCGCGGCATCGATCGCGACTCGGTATTTTGAGCGCGTCGGTCCTCGTCTTCGACATCGAGACCATCCCCGATATTGCGGGCCTGCGCGCGCTGCGCGGCGCCGATGCCGCCTCGTCCGATGCCGAGGTCTACGACGCCGAGCGCGCCGAGCGCGAGGCCGCCGGCAAGAGCGAGATGATGCCGCTGTACCTGCAGCGCGTGCTCGTGATCTCCTGCGTCTTTCGCAGCGCCAAGGGCCTCACGGTGCAGTCGTTCGCCGATCGCTCCGGTGACGATGAGGGTGCGATCATCCAGACCTTCTTCGACAAGATCGAGAAGCACCAGCCGCAGCTCGTCAGCTGGAATGGCGGCGGCTTCGATCTGCCGGTGCTGCACTACCGCGGCCTCAGGCGTGGCGTGGTGGCCGACAAGTACTGGGATATGGGCGAGGACGACCGCGAGTACAAGTGGAACAACTACATCTCGCGCTACCACCTGCGCCATCTCGACATGATGGACCTGCTGGCGATGTACCAGCCGCGCGCCAACGCACCGCTCGACGCGATGGCCAAGCTGTGCGGCCTGCCCGGCAAACTCGGCATGGACGGCTCGCAGGTCTATCCGGCGTTTCTCGAAGGCAAGATCGAAGACATCCGCCGCTACTGCGAAACCGATGTGATGAACACCTGGCTGCTGTACTGCCGCTTCCAGAAGATGCGGGGCGGTTTCACCGCGGCCGAGCACGATCGCGAGGTCGAACTGGCACGCGATTCGCTGAAGGCCAGCGATGAGCCGCATTGGACCGAGTACCTTGCTGCGTGGCCGGGATAATCCGGTCTCATGACAGCAGACGGCGAATGGCTCGAGGTTGAATCGCTCGATCTCGAGGCGCAGGGCGTGGCGCACAACGCTGCAGGCAAGGTGGTCTTCATCGAAGGTGCCTTGCCGACCGAGCTTGTGCAGGCGCAGGTGCAGCGGCGCAAGAACAACTGGGAACAGGCCAGCCTGACGGCCATTGCACGCGAGAGTTCGCAACGCGTACGGCCGGCGTGCCCGCACTTCGGCCTGCATGCCGGCGCCTGCGGCGGCTGCAAGATGCAGCACCTGCATCCGGCCGCGCAAGTGGCGGTCAAGCAGCGCACGCTCGAAGACAACCTGTGGCATCTGGGCAAAGTCGAGCCAGAGCGAATGCTGCGGCCGATCGAAGGCCCGGCCTGGGGCTATCGCTGCCGCGCGCGCTTGTCGGTGCGGTATGTGGCCAAGAAGGGCACGGTGCTGGTCGGCTTCCACGAGCGCAAGTCGCGCTATGTTGCCGACATGCAAAGCTGCGCCGTCTTGCCGCCGCGTGTGAGCGCCATGTTGATGCCGCTGCGCGAGTTGGTGATGGCGATGCAGGCGCGGCAGACGCTGCCGCAGATCGAACTGGCGATGGGCGACGACGTGATCGCTCTGGTGCTGCGCCACCTCGAACCCTTGAACGAGGACGACCTGCAGCGCTTGCGCCGCTTCGCCGAGGCGCATGGCGTGCAGTGGTGGTTGCAGCCCAAGGGCCCGGACAGCGTTGCCCGGCTCGACGATGAAGGCCCTGAACTGGCCTACGCCTTGCCTGAGTACGGCGTATCGATGCCTTTCAAGCCGACCGACTTCACGCAGGTCAACGCGCAGATCAATCGCGTGCTGGTGCATCGCGCGCTGGGCCTGCTCGACGTGCAACGCGACGAGCGCGTGATCGACTGGTTCTGCGGCCTGGGCAACTTCACGCTGCCGCTGGCGACACGGGCGCGCGAGGTGCTTGGTATCGAGGGCAGCGAGGTGCTTGTGCAGCGCGCGCGCGACAACGCGCAGCGCAATGGCTTGAAGGCGAGCTTTGCAGCACGCAACCTGTTTGACCTCACACCCGATGTCCTGGCCGCCGACGGCATCGCACAGAAGTGGCTGATCGATCCGCCGCGCGAGGGCGCGTTCGCGCTGGCCAAGGCAACGGCCGATCTGGTTCAGTCAGGTGCCGCTTGGACCGCGCCGTCACGCATCGTCTATGTGAGCTGCAATCCAGCGACGCTGGCCCGTGACGCCGGGCTGCTGGTCCACCAGGCCGGCTACCGCTGCTCGGCCGCCGGCGTGGTCAACATGTTCCCGCACACGTCGCATGTGGAAAGCATCGCCGTATTCGACCATCCATAAACGAACAAGGCCCCAATGGGGCCTTGTTGAATCAACGAAGTTTCCTATTCGCTGCTGCCGATGCCGAACAGCGCCAGCAGTGCCTGGAAAATGTTGTAGACGCTCAGGTACACGCCGAGTGTCGCGGTGATGTAGTTGGTTTCTTCGCCATCACGCACGCGCTTCAGGTCGTACAGGATGAAGAACGAGAAGATGCCGATGATCAACACCGCCAGGGTGATCATCAGGGCGCTGCTCTGGATGAAGAAATTGGCGATGGCCGCCACAATCACCAGGATCGCGCCGATGAACATGAACTTGGCCATGCCCGACAGATCACGCTTGACGACCGTCGACAGCGTCGCCATGCCCAGGAAGACCGCGCCAGTGCCGGCAAACGCCATCATCACCAGACTGGCGCCGTTGCCCATGCCCATCACAACGGACAGCAGGCGCGACAGCATCAGGCCCATGAAGAACGTGAACGCGAGCAGGATCGGCACACCTGCGGCCGAGTTCTTGTTTTTCTCGATCGCGAAAATGAAGCCGAACGCACCCGCCAGGAAAACGATCAGGCCGATGCCCGGGCTCAGGATCTGGTTGATGCCCATGGCCATGCCGACCCAGGCGCCGATGACGGTGGGCACCATCGACAACGCAAGCAGCCAGTAGGTATTGCGCAGTACGCGGTTGCGCTCGCCGCTCAGCGCGCCAGCGCCGCTGGTCTTGGCGTAAGCGGGTTGCAATCGATCGTCCATATCACAGACCTCCGTTGTTGAAGTAAAGCTGGGTTTATGACCCAACAGCACGATTCTAGTTCCCTACCTCCACACCCAGGAATGCCCACATGCCTTGTGGCGACTTCAGGCTGTCGAGGCCCCATAGATTGGGGGCGTCGACGTTCGATTCAATGCCCGATGCAACATGTCGTCATGCAAGCCGCATCGGTAGGCGTCCCGCAGCGGCAGACCAAGGAAACTGCCCGTCTATAATTCAGGGCTTTTTCAACCGTCAAAGCCCTCGGTTTTCCTGCACGCCACAGCCGGATCAGCGCGCGCCGCAAGGCGGGTGAACAAAAACCGCGGGCTGCGACCGCCAGTGCCCCGGAGCCCCGATTTGCTGCCCGTCCTGCCCCCCGCCGTGCTCGCCCTTGCAGACGGCACGGTCTTTCAAGGCACCTCGATCGGCGCAGCCGGTCGCACCATCGGTGAAGTGGTGTTCAACACTGCGCTCACCGGTTATCAGGAAATCCTCACCGACCCGAGCTATGCGCAGCAGATCGTCACGCTGACGTATCCGCACATCGGCAATTACGGCGTCAACACGGAGGACGTCGAGTCGAAGAAGGTCTTCGCCGCCGGCCTGGTGATCAAGGATCTGCCGATCCGCGTCTCGAATTTTCGCGCCGGCCTGACCCTGTCGGACTATCTGCAGCGCGAGGGCACGGTGGCGATTGCCGACATCGACACGCGCCAACTGACGCGCCGCTTGCGCACCCACGGCGCGCAAAATGGCTGCATCGCTGCATTTCCTGTCGGCACGGCGGTGGGGCCTGAGCAGCTTGCCGAGGCGGTGGCTGCAGCGCGCAGTGCGCCTAGCATGTCCGGCCTGGATCTGGCCAAAGTCGTATCGGCGCGCGAGCCCTACCCGTGGGCCCAAACCGAGTGGCAACTCAATAGCGGCTACGGCTCGCTGGCCGCACCGCGCCTTCACGTTGTCGCCTACGATTTCGGCGTCAAGCACAACATCCTGCGCATGCTGGCCAGCCGTGGCTGCCGAATCACTGTCGTGCCGGCGCAAACGAGCGCCGCTGATGTGCTGGCGCTCAAGCCCGACGGCGTCTTTCTCAGCAACGGCCCCGGTGACCCGCAGCCTTGCGACTACGCGATCACCGCGACGCGCACGATCATCGACCGCGGCGTGCCGACCTTCGGCATTTGCCTCGGCCACCAGATCATGGCGCTGGCCTCGGGGGCGAGGACTTTCAAGATGAAGTTCGGCCACCATGGCGCCAACCACCCGGTCAAGGACCTCGACAGCGGGCGCGTCAGCATCACCAGCCAGAACCACGGCTTCGCGGTCGATGAAAAGTCGCTGCCATCGACGCTGCACGCGACGCATGTGAGCTTGTTCGATGGCACGCTGCAGGGCCTGGCGCGCACCGACAAGCCGGCGTTCAGCTTCCAGGGCCATCCGGAAGCTTCGCCCGGTCCGCACGACATTGCCTACCTGTTCGATCGCTTCGTGAACTTGATGGAAAAAGCCTGACATGCCGAAGCGCACCGATCTGAAAAGCATCCTCATCATTGGCGCTGGCCCGATCGTCATCGGTCAGGCCTGCGAATTCGACTACTCGGGTGCGCAAGCCTGCAAGGCGCTGCGCGAGGAGGGCTATCGCGTCATCCTGGTCAACAGCAATCCGGCGACGATCATGACCGATCCGGGCATGGCCGACGCGACGTACATCGAGCCCATCACCTGGCAGGTGGTCGAGAAGATCATCGCCAAGGAGCGGCCGGACGCGGTACTGCCGACGATGGGCGGGCAAACCGCGTTGAACTGCGCGCTCGACTTGCACAAGCATGGCGTGCTGGCCAAGTACGGCGTCGAGATGATCGGCGCCAATGAGCGCGCGATCGAAAAGGCCGAGGACCGTCTGAAGTTCAAGGACGCGATGACCTCGATCGGCCTCGATTCGGCCAAGAGCGGCATTGCGCACTCGCTCGAAGAAGCCTGGGCCGTGCAAAAACGCATCCAGGCCGAACTCGGCGGTGCCGCGGTGCATTCAGGCTTTCCGATGGTGGTCCGGCCGAGTTTCACGCTCGGCGGCACCGGCGGCGGCATCGCCTACAACCCGGAAGAGTTCGAGGAAATCTGCAGGCGCGGCATCGACCTCTCGCCGACCAAGGAACTGTTGATCGAGGAGTCGCTGATCGGTTGGAAAGAGTTCGAGATGGAGGTCGTGCGCGACCATGCAGACAACTGCATCATCATCTGCTCGATCGAGAACCTCGACCCGATGGGCATCCACACCGGCGACTCGATCACCGTGGCCCCGGCGCAGACGCTGTCCGACAAGGAATACCAGCTGATGCGCAACGCCTCGATCGCGATCCTGCGCGAGATCGGCGTCGACACCGGTGGCTCGAACGTGCAGTTCTCGATCAATCCGACCAACGGCCGCATGACCGTGATCGAAATGAACCCTCGCGTCTCGCGCTCGTCGGCACTGGCGTCCAAGGCCACGGGGTTTCCGATTGCCAAGGTGGCGGCCAAGCTGGCGGTCGGCTACACGCTCGACGAGCTGCGCAACGACATCACCGGCGGTGCCACGCCGGCCAGCTTCGAGCCGAGCATCGACTATGTGGTGACCAAAATCCCGCGCTTCGCGTTCGAGAAGTTCCCCGCCGCCGATCCGCACCTGACAACGCAGATGAAGTCGGTGGGCGAGGTCATGGCGATCGGCCGCACTTTTCAGGAGAGCATTCAGAAGGCGCTGCGCGGACTGGAGACCGGCATCGATGGCCTGTCCGAGCGCAGCACGGACCGCGACGAGATCGTCGCGCAGATCGGCAATGCGGGGCCGGAGCGCATCTTGTTCGTCGGCGACGCATTTCGCATCGGCATGTCGCTCGAAGAAGTGTTCGAGGAGACCAACATCGACCCCTGGTTCCTGGCCCAGATCGAGCAACTCGTCAGCGTCGAAAAAGCGCTCTCGGCACGCACGCTCGACAGCCTGAGCAAGGAGGAACTGCGATTTTTGAAGCGCAAGGGCTTCTCTGACAAGCGTATCGCCGCATTGCTGCAAACGCACCAGTACGCCGTGCGCGACAGGCGTCACACACATGGTGTGCGCCCGGTCTACAAGCGCGTGGATACCTGCGCCGCCGAGTTCGCCACGCAGACCGCCTACATGTACTCGACCTACGACGAAGAGTGCGAAGCCGAGCCGACGAGCAAGCGCAAGATCATGGTGCTCGGCGGTGGCCCCAACCGCATCGGCCAGGGCATCGAGTTCGACTACTGCTGCGTGCATGCCGCGCTGGCGATGCGTGAAGACGGTTTCGAGACCATCATGGTCAATTGCAATCCTGAAACGGTGTCCACCGACTACGACACCAGCGATCGGCTGTACTTCGAGCCGGTGACGCTCGAGGACGTGCTCGAGATCGTCGACAAGGAAAAACCCGCTGGCGTGATCGTGCAGTACGGCGGCCAGACACCGCTGAAGCTGGCGCTGGACCTGGAGCGCGCCGGCGTGCCGATCATCGGCACCAGCCCCGACAGCATCGACATTGCAGAGGACCGCGAGCGTTTCCAGAAATTGCTGCATGAACTGAAGTTGAAGCAGCCGCCGAACCGTACCGCCCGCACCGAAGAGGCGGCGCTGCTGTTGGCGCAGGAGATCGGCTACCCGCTGGTCGTGCGCCCGAGTTATGTGCTCGGCGGCCGCGCGATGGAAATCGTGCACGGCGACAAGGACCTCGAGCGCTACATGCGCGAGGCGGTGAGGGTCAGCGAGAAGTCACCGGTGCTGCTCGATCGTTTTCTCGACGATGCGATCGAGGTCGATGTCGATTGCATCAGCGACGGCACCGACGTGATGATCGGCGGCATCATGGAGCACGTCGAGGCCGCGGGCATCCACAGCGGCGATTCGGCGTGTTCGCTGCCGCCGTATTCGCTGTCGGCGCAGCTCCAGGACGAGATGCGCCGGCAGACCGCGCTGATGGCCAAGGCGCTCAAGGTGGTCGGCCTGATGAACGTGCAGTTCGCGATCCAGGGCGAAGGCGATGAAGCGGTCGTCTATGTGCTCGAAGTCAACCCGCGCGCGTCGCGCACCGTGCCCTATGTGAGCAAGGCCACCGGCCAGCCGTTGGCCAAGATCGCCGCACGCTGCATGGCGGGCATGAAGCTCAATGACCAGAAGGGTGCGAACGGGCGCCCTGTGGGTGAAGTCATCCCGCCGTACTTCAGCATCAAGGAGGCGGTGTTCCCGTTCAACAAGTTTCCCGGGGTCGACCCGATTCTGGGCCCCGAGATGCGATCCACCGGCGAGGTGATGGGGGTGGGCACGACCTTCGGCGAGGCGATGCTGAAGAGCCAGCTCGGCGCCGGCTCGCGCCTGCCGGACAAGGGCACCGTGGTCATCACCGTCAAGAACGGTGACAAGGACCGCGCGGTCAAGGTGGCATCGGAGTTGCACGATCTGGGCTTCGCCGTTGTCGCCACCAAGGGCACCGCAGCGGCGATCGAGTCTGCAGGCGTGCCGGTGCGGCTGGTCAACAAGGTCAAGGACGGACGGCCGCACATCGCCGACATGGTCAAGGCCGGCGAGATCCAGCTCGTGTTCACGACCGTGGACGAAACGCGTACCGCGATTGCCGACTCGCGTTACATCCGCACGGCTGCGCTGGCGCACCGCATCACCTATTACACGACGATGGCCGGCTGCGAAGCCGCCACCGAAGCGCTGAAGCACCAGGCCGATCTCGGTGTGATGTCTTTGCAAGAACTGCACGCCCAGCTTCACTAGAATCGTGCGAAACCCTCCGCCGCCGGGGCATGGCCCCGGCGGCGGCTTCATTTCAGATTGTCGAAACCAAGACCATGGCCACTGTCCCTGTCACCGTGCGCGGCGCGGAAAAACTCAAAGCAGAACTGCAACGGCTGAAAACCGTCGATCGTCACGCCGTCATCCAGGCCATTGCCGAGGCCCGCGCTCAGGGCGATCTGTCGGAAAACGCCGAGTACGAAGCGGCCAAAGACAAGCAAGGCTTCATCGAGGGCCGCATCCTCGAACTCGAATCGACGCTGGCAGCGGCACAGATCATCGATCCGGCCAGACTCGAAACCGATGGCCGTGTGGTCTTCGGCGCCACCGTCGATCTCGAAGACGAAGACAGCGGCGCCAAGGTCACCTACCAGATCGTCGGCGACGATGAGGCGGACTTGAAGGAGGGACTGGTGTCGATCAGCTCACCGATCGCGCGCGCGCTGATTGGCAAGGAGGCCGGCGACGTGGCCGCGTACGACGCGCCGGGCGGCACCAAGAGCTTCGAGATCATCGACGTCCGCTACGCGTAGGCCGACACGCGAAGTTAGGCGAGCGCCTTCTTCTTCGCGCTCGACTGCGCAGGGCGCTTCTTGGCGCGCTTGACGGTGCCGCCGGCCGTCAGTCGCTCGTTGCCGCGCACGGTCAGCTTCTTGACCTGCGGCCGGTGGTTGCCGCTCTTGCTGAACTTGAGCACCTTGACAACCCGCGGGCCGGCGCCTTTGTCGTCGCGTTCGGCCTTGTCCCTGGGAGCGATCGGGCGCCAGAGCACGAGCAGTTTGCCGATGTGCTGCACTGGCGCCGCACCCAGGCTGTCGGCCAGCTCGGTGAGCATTGTTTCGCGCGCGGCGCGGTCATCGCTGAAGACGCGCACCTTGATCAAGCCGTGCGCGGCGAGCGCGGCATCGGTTTCTTTGCTCACGGCGGCGGTCAGACCGTCGCTGCCGATGAGGACCACCGGCGCCAGATGGTGAGAAGCGGCTCGGTGTTCGCGGCGCTGGGCGGCGGTCAGGAGGATGGCGGGCATCTGCGTATTATCGATTGGCGATGAAAGTCAACACCAAGAGCAAGAAGGTCAACAAGGCGTGGTTGAACGACCATGTCAATGATCCCTATGTAAAGCTGGCGCAGCGCGAGGGCTATCGCGCGCGGGCGGCCTACAAGTTGAAGGAAATCGACGAGGCGCTGGGTTTGATCAAACCCGGCCAGCTGGTTGTGGATCTCGGCGCGGCCCCCGGCGCCTGGAGCCAGTACCTGCGCCGCAGGTTTGCGCCCAGGGCCACGGGCGTCGGTGGCGCAGCGGTGGGTGAACTCGACGGCACGATCATCGCCCTGGACCTGCTGCCGTTCGATCCCATCGAGGGCGTGGTGGTGATCCAGGGCGATATCCGCGAAATTGAAGTCATGAACCGACTCGAAGCTGCCCTGGCCGGACGGACGGTGGATGTGGTGGTGTCGGACATGGCCCCCAACCTGTCTGGCATCGACAGCGCGGATTCAGCCCGCATGGCCCACCTGGTTGAATTGGCCATCGATTTCTCCAATCGGCATCTCAAGCCGCAGGGAGTGCTGGTGGCCAAGCTCTTCCATGGCAGCGGCTACAGTCAGATGATCGAGTTGTTCAAGAAAACCTTCCGCGTGGTCAAGCCGATCAAGCCCAAAGCGTCTCGTGACCGTTCGTCGGAAACTTTTGTCGTTGGCCTCGGTCTGAAGAATCCGGTGCGCTGACAAGGGTTTAGGGTCGGGCATCGTCTATTTCTCCCGAAATCCCCTACCCTTGATCGGACTAAAATCGTCCGCATCTGCACCCCAGCCTGTTTTGGTTTGGGTTAACGGCACAAGGAGCCGCGGTGAATAATCAATGGTTCTCGAAGATCGCTGTCTGGCTGGTCATTGCACTGGTCCTGTTCACGGTCTTCAAGCAGCTCGACAGGACCGCGGTGCGGGCCGATGCGATCGGCTATTCCGAGTTTCTGTCGGAGTTGAATGCCGGCCGCATTGCCAGCGTGCAGATTCAGGAAGGGCCGGGCAATATCGAGATCATCGCCAAACGCACCGATGGCGGCGCGGTACGAACCCTCGGCTCGGTGCTCGACCGTGGCCTCACGGGTGACCTGATCCGCAACAACGTCAAGTTCGAGGTCAAGGCGCGCGAAGAGCAGTCGCTGCTGATGACCATCCTCATCAGCTGGGGCCCGTTCCTGCTGCTGATCGGCGTCTGGGTCTACTTCATGCGCCAGATGCAGGGCGGCGGCAAGGGCGGTGCCTTCAGTTTCGGCAAGAGCAAGGCGCGCATGCTCGACGAGGCCAACAACACGACGACCTTTGCCGACGTTGCCGGTTGTGACGAGGCCAAGGAAGAGGTCAAGGAACTGGTCGACTTCCTGAAGGACCCGCAGAAGTTCCAGAAGCTCGGCGGCCGCATTCCGCGCGGCGTGCTGTTGGTCGGCCCCCCGGGCACCGGCAAGACCTTGCTGGCCAAGGCCATCGCCGGCGAAGCCAAGGTGCCGTTCTTCACCATCTCCGGCTCCGACTTCGTCGAGATGTTCGTCGGTGTCGGCGCGGCGCGCGTGCGCGACATGTTCGAGCAGGCCAAGAAGAGCGCGCCCTGCATCATCTTCATCGACGAGATCGACGCCGTCGGCCGCCACCGCGGCGCCGGGCTGGGCGGCGGCAACGATGAGCGCGAGCAGACCTTGAACCAGATGCTGGTCGAGATGGACGGATTCGACACCAATCTCGGCGTCATCGTGATGGCGGCCACCAACCGGCCCGACATCCTCGACCCGGCGCTGCTGCGTCCGGGCCGCTTCGACCGTCAGGTCTACGTGACACTGCCCGACATCCGCGGCCGCGAGCAGATCCTGAACGTGCACATGCGCAAGGTGCCGGTGGGTCAGGACATCCGCGCCGACATCCTGGCGCGCGGCACGCCGGGCTTCTCGGGCGCCGACTTGGCCAATCTGGTCAACGAAGCAGCGCTGTTCGCCGCCCGCCGCAATGGCCGCGTCGTCGAGATGCAGGACTTCGAGAAGGCCAAGGACAAGATCATGATGGGCGCAGAGCGCAAGTCGATGGTCATGGACGAAGACGAGCGCACCAACACCGCCTACCACGAGTCCGGCCATGCGCTGATCGGCAAGCTGCTGCCCAAGCTCGACCCGGTGCACAAGGTGACGATCATCCCGCGCGGCGGCGCGCTCGGTGTCACCGTCTCGCTGCCTGAGAAAGACCGCTACAGCACCGATCGTGTGCGCATGCTCAACATGATCTCGATGCTTTTCGGTGGCCGCATCGCCGAAGAAGTCTTCATGGGCCAGATGACCACCGGCGCCTCGAACGACTTCGAGCGCGCCACCCACATGGCGCGCGACATGGTCATGCGCTATGGCATGAGCGATGCGCTGGGGCCCATGGTCTATGCCGAGAACGAGGGCGAGGTCTTCCTCGGCCGCTCGGTCACCAAGACGACCAACATCTCGGAAGAGACGATGCGCAAGGTCGATGCCGAAGTGCGTCGCATCATCGACGAGCAGTACGGTATCGCCCGCAAGCTGATCGAGGACCATTCCGACAAGATGCACGCCATGGCCAAGGCGCTGCTCGAATGGGAAACCATCGACGGTGAGCAGATCGAAGACATCATGCAAGGCCGTCCGCCGCGCGCGCCGAAAGACTGGTCCGGCAGCTCGCCGCCGTCGGGTGGCGGCAGCGGCACCGCACCGGCGGTCGGTGGCGAAGCGGCCACGCACACGGCTTGAGCCGAGGCCCGAGCGCAAACCAACGGGGCTGCGGCCCCGTTATTCATTGATGAACCTCTGGCGCACCTCGCGATTCGCGATCGACCTGTCGGTGCCGCGCGTGATGGGCATCGTCAACGTCACGCCCGATTCGTTCTCCGATGGCGGCCGGTTCTTCAATGCGGGCGACGCCATCGCCCATTGCGAGCGATTGCTGGGCGAGGGCGCCGACATGCTCGACATCGGCGGCGAGTCGACGCGCCCCGGCGCGCGCGCGCTCGAGCCGGGTGAAGAGGCGGCGCGTGTGCTGCCGGTGTTGCGCCACGCCCTGACGCTCGGCGTCCCGGTGTCGGTGGACACAAGCCATCCGGCGCTGATGCGCGACGTGCTCGAACTGGGCGCCGACATCGTCAATGACGTGCGTGCCTTGCAGCGCCCTGGCGCGCTGGAGGCGGTGGCGGCGCACCCCACTGCCGGTGTGTGCCTGATGCACATGCAAGGTGAACCACAAACCATGCAGGCCGCGCCGCGCTATGACGATCCGCTGCGCGAGGTCTCTGCCTTCCTGGCGGCGCGGCGCGACGCGGCCTTGGCCGCGGGCATCGGTCTGGATCGCATCGTGCTGGATCCGGGCATCGGTTTCGGCAAGAGCGTCGAACACAATCTGGAGCTGTTGCGTCGGCAACGCGAACTGTGCTCGCTGGGCGCGCCGTTGCTGGTGGGCTGGTCACGCAAGTCGACGCTTGGCACCGTCACCGGCCGCGCCGCCGATCAGCGCGTTCATGCCAGCGTGGCCGCGGCGCTGATGGCCGTCGAGCGCGGCGCGCGCATCGTCCGCGTGCACGATGTCGCGGCCACGGTCGATGCGTTGAAAGTGTGGTGTGCGACGATCGCGCCCTCGCAACCGGCGACAACACCATGAGCAGACAATTCTTCGGCACCGATGGCATCCGCGGCACGGTCGGCCAGAGTCCGATCACACCCGACTTCATGCTGCGACTGGGGCACGCCGTTGGCCATGTGCTCAAGCGCGCGACCCCCAGGCCGACGGTGCTGATCGGCAAGGACACGCGCATCTCGGGCTACATGATCGAGTCGGCGCTCGAAGCCGGCTTTGCCTCGGTGGGTGTCGATGTGCTGTTGTCGGGGCCGCTGCCGACGCCCGGCGTGGCCTACCTGACGCGCGCACTGCGCCTGGACCTGGGTGTGGTCATCAGCGCGTCGCACAACGCCTACCCGGACAACGGCATCAAGTTCTTTTCGGCGGGCGGCGCGAAGTTGAGTGACGACTGGGAACTCGCCGTCGAGGCGGCGCTGGAAGAAGCGCCGGCCTGGGTCGACTCTGCCGGCCTCGGGCGTGCGCGGCGCCTGGACGATGCCGGAGGGCGGTATGTCGAGTTCTGCAAGAGCACCTTCGATCCCGAACTGTCGTTGAAAGGCATGAAGTTCGTCATCGATGCGGCGCACGGCGCGGCCTACCAGGTGGCGCCGAACGTGTTTCACGAGCTGGGCGCCGAGGTCGTGAGGATCGGCTGCGCGCCTGACGGCACCAACATCAATGACGGCTTTGGCGCGACGGCACCGAAGGCCCTGCTGGCTGCCGTGGCCTCCGCTCGGGCCGACTACGGCATCGCTCTCGACGGCGACGCCGACCGCCTGCAGATGGTCGATGCCTCGGGGCGCCTGTTCAACGGCGACGAGTTGCTGTATCTGATGGTCGCCGATCGCCGCGCGCGCGGCGAGCAAGTCAGCGGCGTGGTCGGCACGCTGATGACCAACATGGCCGTCGAATTGGCCTTCAAGTCCATGAACGTTCCGTTCGTGCGCACCAAGGTCGGTGACCGCTATGTGCTCGAAGAACTCGGGGCACGCGGCTGGCAACTCGGTGGCGAGGGCTCGGGCCACCTGCTGGCGCTGGACCGGCACACCACGGGCGACGGCATCATCAGCGCGCTGCAGGTGCTCGAGGCAGTCAGGCGCAGCGGCAAGCCGTTGGCCGCCTTGCTCGAAGGCATGACCCTGTTTCCGCAGACGTTGATCAACGTGCGCATCGCCGCCGGCAGCGATTGGCAGTCCAATCCGCGGCTCAGGGACGCGCAGACGGCGGTCGAGCGCGAACTGGGCGACGGCGGCCGCGTGCTGATCCGTGCCTCCGGGACCGAGCCGGTATTGCGCGTCATGGTCGAGGCGCGCGATGCCACGCAAGCCAGGACAGCGGCCGAGCGTATTGCTGCGGCTTGCGGCTGATCAGCGCTCGTCGAGGAAGTGGCGCCGGTAGCGCGCGGGCAATTCGCTCAGGCGAACCATCATCGGCAGGTCCGCGCTCTGGAAGTCCGGGTCCCATGCCGGGGGCCCCAGCACCTTGGCGCCGAGCCTCAGGTAGCCCTTGATCAGTGACGGCGGCTCGACGTCGATGGAGCGGTCGAGGTGCTCCACCGGCAGCGGCAACCGGGGCCGCACCTGCAGCGACGGTGGGGCCAGATGCGTGGTGCGCAGGCGCTGCCACAAACTGGCCGCCGCGTGGCCGCCATCGCGCATCGGCACGCTGGCGCAGCCGATCATTGTTTCCAGTCCACGCTGCTGCATCAATCGGGCCAACGCACGCCACAGCGTCAGGATCACGCCGCCGGTACGGTATTGCGGGTGCACACAGGCACGACCCAGTTCCATCAGGCTGGGCCGCAGGTGCCACAGCGGCGCCAGGTCGAATTCAGCGTCGGCATACAGGCCGCCGTTGAGCTGCGCCTTCTGTGGCGTCAGCACACGGTAGGTGCCGACCACCTCACCGTCGATGGCGCGACGCACCAGCAGGTGCTCGCACCAGGGATCGAAGGCGTCGAGTTCGTGGTGCAGCACCGAGCTGGCCACCTGCGCACCGCCTTCCTCGACGAAGACGCAGTAGCGCAGGCGTTGGGCCGCACGCACGTCGGCCAGCGACTGCGCCCACTCGACCTGCAGCGCTGCGGCTGCCGCGATGGCCGGCGCCGGGCGCCACCGCGCTGGCGTTTCAAAGGAGGTCAGGGTTTGCATGGCGGGCCTCGTCAGAGCTTGGGTGCAGACACTGTGGCGCATATCGATGACGCGGTGATGAAACCGCATGGGCGTGCGGGCCGTCGTGTTGATGACCATTGACGGGCTGGAAATCCGTCATGGCAGAGTCGTGACACCGACCATGACGGTGTCGTGTCAGTGCGCCCAAAGCAGGTCCTGGGCCGCCGAAGGTGCCGCTTGTCACGTCAGCGTCATACAGATTTCCTAGAGTGTGTTGTCTTCAACGAACCCGACGAGGTCTGTCCATGTCAGCACTGCGCTCCCTTCGCACTCTCACCCTCGCCGCTGCCGCGCTCTCGCTGGGCGCCGCAGCATTGGCGCAGGACGTCACCGGCGCCGGCGCCTCGTTTCCGGCGCCCTTGTATTCCAAATGGGCTGATGCCTACAACAAGGCCACCGGCGTCAGGATCAACTACCAGTCGGTCGGCTCGTGCGCCGGCATGCGCCAGATCAGCGGCAAGACGGTCGATTTCGGCGCCTCGGACATGCCGCTGACCGACGAAGAACTGGCCAAGGACGGCCTGATGCAGTTCCCGACCGTGATCGGCGGCGTCGTCCCGGTCGTCAACATCAAGGGCATCGCGCCCGGGCAGATGAAGCTGACCGGTGCCGTGCTGGGCGACATCTACCTCGGCAAGATCACCAAGTGGAACGACGCGGCGATCAGCGCGCTCAACCCCGGCGTGTCGCTGCCCGACGCGGCCATCGCGCCGGTGCGCCGCGCCGACGGCTCGGGCACCACATTCCTCTTCACCAACTACCTGTCGAAGGTCAATGCCGAGTGGAAGGCCAAGGTCGGCGAAGGCACCGCGGTGAACTGGCCGACCGGCGCCGGCGGCAAGGGCAACGAAGGCGTGGCCGTCTATCGTGCAGCGCCTGCCCAATTCGATCGGCTACGTCGAGTACGCGTACGCCAAGCAGAACAAGATGGCACACGCCCAGTTGCGCAACGCGGCGGGCAACTTCGTCAATCCGGACGACGCGACGTTCAAGGCCGCCGCTGCCGGTGCGGCCTGGGACAAGAGCTTCTTCCAGATCCTGACCGAACAGCCCGGCAAGGACGCCTGGCCGCTCACCGGCGCGACGTTCATCCTGATGCACAAGGCGCAGGACAAGCCGGCCAAGGCGGCGACGGCACTGAAGTTCTTCGACTGGGCCTTCGCCAACGGCGACAAGATGGCGGCTGAACTCGACTACGTGCCGATGCCCGACGCGGTCAAGGCGCTGGTGCGTCGGGCCTGGGAGAGCATCAAGGACGGTTCGGGCAAGGCGGTTGCCCTGAAGTGAGCGGGAGAGCCGCTGACAAGTAGAGGCCAGGGCCGTGACCGCTACACTCCCCGCCGCCCCGCTTGGGGGTCTTCCGGCCGACAAGAAGATGCAGTCCTCCGCCTCGGGCGGCGCGCCGCCGTCGCGTCAGCGCCGCGCCCCGTGGGCCGACGCGCTGTTTGCCATCGCCGCTCATGCGGCGGCCTGGCTGACGCTGGCGCTGCTGCTGGGCATCATCGTCTCGCTGGTGGTCGGTGCCTGGCCGGCCATCCAGGAGTACGGCCTGTCGTTCCTGTGGCGCAGCGAGTGGGACCCGGTCCAGGACAAGTACGGCGGCCTGGTGATGATCTACGGCACGCTGACGACCTCGTTCATCGCGCTGCTGATCGCCGTGCCGGTGAGCTTCGGCATCGCACTGTTCCTGACCGAACTGTCGCCCGGCTGGCTGCGCCGGCCGCTGGGCATGGCGATCGAGCTGCTGGCCGCGGTGCCGTCGATCGTCTACGGCATGTGGGGCCTGCTGGTCTTCGGGCCGATCCTGGCCACCTACGTGCAGCAGCCCCTGCAGCGCTGGGTCGGCGACTGGCCGCTGTTCGGCGCGCTGGTGTCCGGCCCGCCGGTGGGCATCGGCATCCTGTCGGCCGGCATCATCCTGGCCATCATGATCATCCCCTTCATCGCCTCGGTGATGCGCGATGTCTTCGAGATCACGCCGCCGATGCTGAAGGAGTCGGCCTACGGACTCGGCTCGACGACCTGGGAAGTGGTCTGGAAGGTCGTGCTGCCGTACACCAAGACCGGCGTCATCGGCGCCATCATGCTGGGCCTGGGCCGCGCGCTGGGCGAGACGATGGCGGTGACCTTCGTCATCGGCAACTTCAACCAGCTCGACTCGCTGTCGCTGTTCGAGGCGGCCAACAGCATCACCTCGGCGCTGGCCAACGAATTCGCCGAGGCCAGCGCGGGTCTGCACCAGGCCTCGCTGATCTACCTGGGCCTGGTGCTGTTCTTCATCACCTTCGTCGTGCTGGCGCTGTCCAAGTTGTTGCTGTCGAGCTTGAAGAAGGGAGAGGGCGGCCGCACATGAGCAGTCTGACGACCCTCGACCCCGCGCGGATGCGCAAGCACAGCGGCCGCAAGCGCATCAATGTGATCGCGCTGACGCTGTCGCTGGGCGCGATGGCCTTCGGCCTGTTCTGGCTGGTCTGGATCCTGTTCGAGACGGTTCGCCTCGGCGTCGGCGGTCTGGCGCTGTCGGTGTTCACCGAGATGACGCCGCCGCCGCAGGTCCGAGCGGCGGCCTGGCCAACGCCATCGTCGGCTCGGTGCATGATGGTCGGGCTGGCCACCGCGCTCGGCACGCCGATCGGCATCATGGCCGGCGTCTACCTGGCCGAATACGGCCAGAAGACGCTGGCTCGGCCGCGTCACGCAGTTCATCAACGACATCCTGCTGTCGGCGCCGTCGATCGTCATCGGCCTGTTCATCTACGCCGTGGTCGTGGCGCGGTTCAAGAGCTTCTCCGGCTGGGCCGGCGTGCTGGCGCTGGCGCTGATCGTGATTCCGGTCGTCGATCCGCACCACCGAGAACATGCTGGCGCTGATTCCGAACGCGCTGCGCGAGGCCGCCTATGCGCTGGGCACGCCGAAGTGGAAGGTGATCTGGTCGGTGACGCTGAAGGCGGCGCGCGCCGGCGTCATCACCGGCGTCCTGCTGGCGCTGGCGCGCATCGCCGGCGAGACCGCGCCGCTGCTGTTCACCGCGCTGTCGACAACCAGTTCTTCAGC
This sequence comes from uncultured beta proteobacterium, assembly GCA_963706685.1. Classification (GTDB taxonomy): domain Bacteria; phylum Pseudomonadota; class Gammaproteobacteria; order Burkholderiales; family Burkholderiaceae_C; genus CADEEN01. The sequence continues at coordinate 370,197 of CAVPMY010000002.1, read as the reverse complement.
ACCAGACCTGGGCGAGCCGATGGCCAGCCTGCCGGTGACGATCTTCAAGTTCGCGATGAGCCCCTACGAGAACTGGCAGAAGCTGGCCTGGGCAGGCGTGTTCCTGATCACGCTGGGCGTGCTGGCGCTCAACATCCTGGCGCGCGTGCTGTTCCGCAACAAACACTGAGCATGGCCACATGGACAGCCAGAGTCAACTGCCCGTCGGCCGAGACGCGCAAAGATTTCGGTGCGCGACCTGAACTTCTACTACGGCAACTTCCAGGCGCTGAAGAACATCAACCTCGACATCCCCGAGCGCAAGGTCACGGCCTTCATCGGCCCGTCGGGCTGCGGCAAGAGCACCTTGCTGCGCATCTTCAACCGCATGTTCGAGCTCTACCCCGAGCAGCGCGCCGAAGGGCAGATCATGCTCGACGGCGAGAACATCCTCGACAAGAAGCTCGATGTCTCGCTGATCCGCGCCAAGATCGGCATGGTGTTCCAGAAGCCGACGCCGTTCCCGATGTCGATCTACGACAACATCGCCTTCGGCGTGCGGCTGTTCGAGAGCCTGCCGCGGGTCGAGATGGACGAGCGCGTCGAGTGGGCGCTGAAGAAGGCCGCGCTGTGGGGCGAGGTCAAGGACAAGCTCGACCAGAGCGGCGCCGAGCCTGTCGGGCGGCCAGCAGCAGCGGCTGTGCATCGCGCGCGGCATCGCCATCAAGCCCGAGGTGCTGCTGCTCGACGAGCCCTGCTCGGCGCTCGACCCGATCTCCACCGGCAAGATCGAGGAGCTGATCCACGAGCTGAAGGCCGACTACACGGTGGTCATCGTCACGCACAACATGCAGCAGGCGGCGCGCTGCTCGGACTACACCGCCTACATGTACCTCGGCGACCTGATCGAGTTCGGCCCGACCGCCGAGCTGTTCATGAAGCCGAAGAAGAAGGACACCGAGGACTACATCACCGGCCGCTTCGGCTGATGGAGTGAACGCAACATGGCTGAAAAACACCTCTCCACGCAGTTCGACGCCGAGCTCGGCGGCATTTCCAACCGCGTGCTCGAGATGGGCGGCCTGGTCGAATCGCAGGTCGCGCAGGCGGTCTATGCGCTGACCAACTTCAGCGGCGAGACCGCCACGCAGGTGCTGCAGCAGGAAGAGCGCGTCAACCAGATGGAAGTCGAGATCGACCGCGACCTCTCGGCCATCATCGCGCGGCGCCAGCCGACGGCGCGCGACCTGCGCCTGCTGATCGCGATCAGCAAGACGATCGCCAACCTCGAGCGTGTCGGCGACGAGGCGGCGCGCATCGCGCGCACGGTGCAGCGGCTGATCAACACCGGCGTGTCCAGCCGCCTGCGCCTGCCGGTGGCCGATCTCGGCTTCGAGGCCGACCTGGCGATCGCCCAGCTGCGCAAGGCGCTCGACGCCTTCGCGCGGCTGGACACCGCGCAGGCGCTGCGAGGTGCTCAAGCGGCGACGACCAGATCGACCAGGAATTCGACGGCCTGCTGCGCAAGCTGATCACCTACATGATGGAAGACCCGCGCACGATCTCGTCAGCATCGACCTGGTCTTCGTGGCCAAGGCGATCGAGCGCGTCGGCGACCATGCGAAGAACCTGGCCGAGGCCATCATCTACGTCGTCAAGGGCACCGACGTGCGGCACAGCTCGGTCGATGTCGCGAATGTCGACGCGATGCGATCAGATGAGCCGGATCCTGGTCGTCGAAGACGAATCGGCGATTGCCGAACTGATGGCCATCAACCTGCGCCATGCGGGCTTCGAGGTCAGCATTGCCGGCGACGCCGATGAGGCCACGGCCCAAGTCGATGACGCGCTGCCCGACCTGGTGCTGCTCGACTGGATGCTGCCGGGCCAGTCGGGCCTGCAGCTCTCGCGCAGCCTGGCGCGCCCAGGCGCGCACGCGAGGCTTGCCGATCATCATGCTGACCGCGCGCGCCGAAGAGACCGACAAGATTGCCGGCCTCGATGCCGGCGCCGACGACTACCTGACCAAGCCGTTCTCGCCCAAGGAGCTGCTGGCGCGCATCCGCGCGCGTGCTGCGCCGCAAGGCGCCGCAGGCGCTCGACGACGCGGTCGAGGTGGCGGGCCTGCGCGCTGGACCCGGCGACGCACCGCGTCACGCGGATCGTGGACGGCGTGCCGAGCGAAGCCAAGGTCGGGCCGACCGAGTTCCGCCTGCTGCACTTCCTGATGACGCATCCCGAGCGCGTGCACAGCCGCGCGCAGCTGCTCGACCGCGTCTGGGGTGACCATGTCTTCATCGAGGAGCGCACGGTCGACGTGCACATCAAGCGTCTGCGCGAGGCGCTGGACGCCGGTGCAGTGCTGCGCCGATGGTCGAGACCGTGCGTGGCGCGGGCTATCGGCTGACGTGGCTACAGCCGGGGCCGATGAACGATTCGCTGGTGCGGCCGCGTGTTTGCGCTGCTGCTCGGTCTGGCGGCTGGCGCCTTGCATAGGCTGGGTGGTGGGCCGCGTCATCGGCGCGAGTGGCCTGGGGACGGCCGTGCGGCGCGGCATGTCGGCGTCGCCTTGACCGCGTCGATCGACGCGCTGCGCGCCGAGCGGCTGATGAACTGGCTGCGCGGTACGCAGACGCAGCCGGCGCCGCGTGACACCGGCTTCTGGGGCGAACTGGCTACCGCATCGAAAAGGCGCTGCGCGGGCGCGAGCACGAAGCCGCCGCCGAACGCAATCGCCTGCGCCAATTCCGTCGCGGCCATCGAGGCCTCGCCCAACGGCGTCCTGATGCTCGATGCCGAGGAGCAGATCGACTGGTGCAACGCGCGCGCCGCCGATCACTTCGGGCTCGATCCGGAGCGCGACCGGCGCCAGCGCGTCACCAACCTGGTGCGCTTGCCGGCCTTCGTCGCGCTACCTGCAAGGCGGCGCGTTCGATGCGCCGATCGTCTTCACCAGCCCGCGCGGCCATGCCACGCTCCAGGTCGTCGTGCAGGCCCTACGGCGACGGCCAGAAGCTGCTGCTGTCGCAGGACATCACCGAGCGCGAGCGCACCGAGGCGATGCGGCGCGACTTCGTCGCCAACGTCGTCGCACGAGATCCGCACGCCGCTGACGGTGCTGGCCGGCTTCGTCGAGACGCTGGCCAGCGTGCCGCTGTCGAGCTGCCGAGCGCCGCGCGTGCTGGCGCTGATGCGGCAGCAGACCGACGCGCATGCAGGCGCTGGTCGACGACCTGCTGACGCTGGCGCAGCTCGAGGGCAGCCCGCGGCCGCCGATCGGACCGCTGGCTGGCCGGTGACGCGCTCTGCTGGCGCGCGTGCTGGCCGATGCGCGAGCTGCTGTCGGCGGGCCGTCACGAGCATCGAGCTGTGGATGCGCAGCCGGGCGTGCGAGATCGCGGGCATGCGACGGCGAACTGGCCAGCGCGATGGGCAACCTGCGTCACCAACGCCGTGCGCTACACGCCCGACGGCGGCCGCATCGACGTGCGCTGGCGAGTGCGCGCGCCGACGGCTGCGGCGAGTTCGAGGTGCGCGACACCGGCATCGGCATCGCGCGCGAGCACCTGCCGCGCCTGACCGAGCGCTTCTACCGCGTCGACGGCAGCCGCTCGCGCGAGACCGGCGGCACCGGCCTGGGCCTGTCCATCGTCAAGCATGTGATGCAGCGCCACGGCGGCGAGATCGAGATCCAGAGCGAGCTCGGCAAGGGTTCGAGTTTCAGGCTGGTCTGTGCCCGCAGCGCGCGTCCGGGTGCGCAGCGCCGAGGCGCAGAGCAGCTGCGCGAGCGCTCAGGGCGGCGAGCGGCGCAGCACCAGCGTCACTTCATCGCGGTCGGTCGGCCGGCGCACACGAGCGACCTCGTTCCAGCCGCGCGGCGGGCGCGGCTGAGCGCTGCCCGCGGCTGCTCCTGGCAGCAGTCGGCACCGGCGCATGCGCCGACGTGCGTCCTGCGCCGCGCCATCGACACGCCAGCGGCCGTATTACTCCAGCGCGGCCACCGGCCGACCGCGAGTAGCCCGGCGCGGCGATGCAGGCGCCGGCCGGCACATGCGGCGCCAGCGCGCTCGACCCACGGCCGGTTGCTGCGCGCGTAGTCGAGCAGCGGCAGCCACAGCGTCATCAGCAGCAGCCAGCACAGCGCCACGCCGCCGGCCGGCAGCACCAGGCTCTTCCACAGCGCGTGCGCGGTGGCGGCCGGTGCGCCAGCGCACCAGCGCCAGCCAGGCCACCGTGCCGGCGAGCGCCAGCGCGAACGCGCGGCACCGAGAACTGGGCTCGGAAGCCCGGCGCCAGCTTGGCGACGTTGGCGGCCGGCTTCGCCGGGCACGCCGGTCTGCATCGCCACGTAGATGACCCAGATCGGCCAGCGCGGCGAGCGTGAAGAAGAACACCGAGAACCAGTCGATGGCCGCCGTCGCGCTGCGCTGCAGCGTCGGCAGCGCAAAGGCGCCAGCACCGCAAACGCCGGCAGGCCGAGCATCAGCGCGCGGTCGAAGCCGCCGCCGGCCACGCAGGCCACCAGCGACACGGCGGCCAACGCCAGCGGCAGCGCGACATGTGGCGGTTGCGCCAGATGGCGGCGCCAGCGCCACAGCGTCCACAGCGCCAGCGGCCAGGCCGGCCACAGGAACCACAGCCACAGGCGCGCCGAATTGCAGCGCTTGCGCGCCGTTGGCTCGGAACCGATCGCGCCAGGCCCAGGTGCCCAGCGCCCAGGCCAGCAGCGCGGCGACCAGCGTCGCCGTGGCCAGCCAGCGGCGCAGTAGCGCGCGGACCTGGGCGTAGCGCGAGCGCGCGCGATCACCGTGCCGACCATGCCGAACAGCACGGCCATCGTCGGCGCGCCGCTGGCGGCCAGCAGCGGCAGCGCCAGCAGCACGGCCAGCGCGTGCACGCCAGCGGCGATAAGGCGCAGCGGCCAGCGCCCACAGCGCCAGCGCAGCGGCGAACAGCTGCACCAGCTCGGGCGTGGTCTCGTGACCGAGCTGCAGCAGGCCCAGCGTGGCGATCAGCGCCAGCAGCGCGCCGTCGGCCATCGCGCGGGCATAGTCCGACCGGCGTCGGCCTCGCCGCCGAAGGCGAACGCCAGCGGCTGCGCGGCCTCGGTGCGCGCGAGATGGAAGGTGGTGTACCAGGTCAGCACCAGCACGCAGCGCCAGCAGCAGCCGAAGGGCACGCGTGCGGCCAGTGGCGCGTCGATCAGCGGCGACAGCAAGCGATGCTGCCCGCGCCCAGCCAGTGCGGCAGCAGCGCGGTGTCGAGCGGCAGGCCGCCGATGGTCGGTGCCCACCACGAGCGTGCGGCCCTCGGCCATCGCCAGCATGTAGCCGAAGGCCGTCTGATCGGCGTTGCGCCAGGGGTCGCGGCCGAACAGGCCGGGCAGCACGTAGGCGGCGCACAACAGCAGCAGCGCCAGGCGCGGCAGGCGCTGCACGGCGCGCTGCGTCACCAGGGCTGGGTTGGGGCTGACGGAGTTCACGGCGTCGATCATGCTTGCTCGACATGAAAAAGGGCAGCCGAGGCTGCCCTTGATCGCGGCTGCCAGCGACACGCTCACTTCTTGATGCCGACCTTGGCGAACTTGTTGCGGAACTTCTCGACGCGGCCGCCGAGGCTGTCGATGCTCTTTTGCGTGCCGGTGTAGAACGGGTGCGACTCGCTGGTGGTTTCCAGCTTGAACAGCGGCAGTTCGCGGCCGTCGTCCAGCTTGATCGATTTCCTTGGTCTGCACGCGTCGAACGGGTGACGAACTTGAAGCCGTTGGACAGGTCCGACGAAGACAGACGTCGCGGTAGGTGGGGTGAATGCCGTCTTTCATGGGAAAACCTCTTGCAGGGGTTGCGGCAGCCACGCCGCTCGATGCAGCGCACTTGCCGGGGTCGGGAAAAGCGAATTATAGGGCGGGCCAGCGCCGGGCCGTCCCAAGCGGACCGCGCTCCCCTCGGGGGGCGCGAGCGAAGCGAGATCGGGGCTGTCAGTCAGCCGCCGCGGCGCATCATGTCGAAGAAGTCGAGGTTGTTCTTGCTCGCCTTCATCTTGTCGAGGATGAACTCCATCGACTCGATCTCGTCCATCGGGTAGAGCAGTTTGCGCAGGATCCAGGTCTTTTGCAGGATCTCGGGCTTGAGCAGCAGTTCCTCGCGCCGCGTGCCGCTCTTGTTGATCAGGATCGACGGGTAGACGCGTTTCTCGGCCATGCGGCGATCGAGATGGATCTCGCAGTTGCCGGTGCCCTTGAACTCCTCGTAGATGACCTCGTCCATCTTCGAGCCGGTGTCGATCAGCGCGGTGCCGATGATGGTCAGCGAGCCGCCTTCTTCGACATTGCGCGCGGCGCCGAAGAAGCGCTTCGGGCGCTGCAGCGCGTTGGCGTCGACGCCGCCGGTCAGCACCTTGCCGGACTGGGGCAGCACGTTGTTGTAGGCGCGCGCCAGGCGGGTGATCGAGTCGAGCAGGATGACCACGTCCTTCTTCAGTTCGACCAGGCGCTTGGCGCGCTCGATCACCATCTCGGCCACCTGCACGTGGCGCGCGGCGGGCTCGTCGAAGGTCGAGCTGATGACCTCGCCGCGCACCGTGCGCAGCATCTCGGTCACTTCCTCGGGCCGCTCGTCGACCAGCAGCACGATCAGGTGCACCTCGGGGTGGTTGGCGACGAGTGGCGTGCGCCAGCTGCTGCATCATCACCGTCTTGCCGGTCTTGGGCTGCGCGACCAGCAGCGCGCGCTGGCCTTTGCCGATCGGCGCGATCAGATCGATGATGCGGCTGGTGATGTTCTCTTCGCCCTTGATCGTCACGCTCGAGCTTGAACTGCTCCTTCGGGAACAGCGGCGTCAGGTTCTCGAACATGATCTTGTGCTTGCTCTCCTCGGGCGTGCAGCGCCATTGACGCGGTCGACCTTGACCAGCGCGAAGTAGCGCTCGCCGTCCTTGGGCACGCGCACCTCGCCTTCGACCATGTCGCCGGTGTGCAGGTTGAAGCGCCGCACCTGGCTCGGCGACAGGTAGATGTCGTCGGTGCTTGCCATGTAGCTGGCCTCGATCGAGCGCAGGAAGCCGAAGCCGTCAGGCAGCACTTCGAGCACGCCGTCGCCGAAGACCTGCTCGCCGGCCTTGGCGCGCTTTTTCATGATCGCGAACATCAGCTCCTGCTTGCGCAGGCGAGCGACGTTTTCGATCTCCAGCTCCTCGCCCATCTTGATCAGGCTCGAGACGTGCTGCGCTTTCAGTTCGGAAAGATGCATGGCGAAGGATGAACCCTCGGGTGGCGCGGCTTGCTCAGCCGAGCGTTGCCGCAAAGGTTCGGCCCCAGGATCGGGAAAAACTCGGGGGAGGTTCTGGCCCTGGTGTTCGAGCCGAACGCGCGTCAAGCGCATTCGATTCGCAGCGTCAGGGGAGAGGGGCCGAAACCGCGGGCCGGGTGCCTCACGACTGAGGCGGGCGTCCAACGCGCGGTGGCTGGTTCTGCTGCCGGGCGGCGTGCGCGCGGCACTGCGCAGATTATAGATGACCGTCGAGGAAGGCCGTCAACTGTGGCTTTGGGCTGCGCGCCGACCTTGCGTGCCGGCCAGTTCACCGTCCTTGAACAGCATCAGCGTCGGAATGCCACGAATGCCGAACTTGGCCGGCACTTCGCGGTTCTCATCGACATTCATCTTGGCGATCTGCAGCTTGTCGCCGTACTCCGTGGACACCTCGTCGAGGATCGGCGCGATCATCTTGCACGGGTCCGCACCACTCGGCCCAGTAGTCCACCAGCACCGGCTTGCCGGACTTCAGGACGTCGGCTTCGAAGCTGGCGTCGGTCACATGCTTGATCAGGTCGCTGCTCATCAGGGTTCCTCGATTTTCGCCCACGTCGTCGGCAGGCACAATGATTCTGACACAAGCAACTGTGTCGCATGGCCTGCTGGGTCGACCCATTTTCAATGACAACCATAGCCCTGCAGCGGCTTGATGACGGTCCGGTCGATCGGCGATTCTGGCCGCGCGTCGCCGGGCTCGTCGGCGATTGGCTGAGCACAGTCGCGGCGAGCCCGCGCGACGCGGTGTTGCTGTTGCCGCACAGCGCCCTGTTGATGCCGGCGCGTGCCGCGTTTGCAGCCCGCGGTGGCTGGCAGCCGCGCATTGAAACAGCGGCAACGCTGGCCGCCGCTCACGCGCCGCCGCCAGCTGGCTGTGCCCGAGATGCTGAGCGGCGATCGCGCGACCGATCGCCTCTTTGCCTCGATCTTGCTGCGTCGCCAGCCCTTCGGCGCCGCCTGGGAGAAGCGCGATCCGCGGGCGTTTCGCGCCGCGGTCGAATCGTTCATGACCACGGCCTACGCGCTGCGCGAGGCGAGCGCATTGCAACGGCCCGAGGTCCGTGCCGGCTGGTGGGACGCCTTGCGGGACGCGTTGCCGCCGGCCCATGGGCCCGGCGCCAGCGAACGCCTGTTGGCGCGCATGGCCGTCGAATGGGCGGCCGCGGCCGAGCCGCCTGACACGGACGCGCTGTACTCGATCCAGTCTCGGCATGGGTCGTGCTCAGTAGCGGAGGGCAATCCGGCATGCCCTTGGGCGATGGTGCGCCCATGTTGCAGTTGCTCACCGACAGTGACCCGGCGCGACCGTTCGACAATGCGGCGATGTTGCCGGCACCGCGCCGCTGGCGTGCTGCCGGTCTCGAGGAAGAAGCCAGCGCCGCCACGCTGGCCGTGCTCGAAGCCCTGGACGATGGCGCGGCATCGGTGGCGCTGATCGCCCAGGACCGCCTCGTCGTGCGCCGCATCCGCGCCTTGCTCGATCGTGCCGGCGTCTCCCTCGACGACGAAAACGGTTGGACCTTGTCGACCACGCGTGCCGCTGCGCACCTGATGGCCTGGCTGCGCGCGGCCGTGCCGGGCGCCGGCCGCGACGCATCGATCGAAGCGCTGCGCGGACAAGGCCACGATGAAGGCGCCGTCAGCGCACTCGAAAACGCCTGGCGCCGCGAGCGCGAGCCCGATGCGGCGGCCCTTGCTGCGCACAGCGTCTTGGCGGGTTGCATCTGGGCGTTGCAAGCTGACCGGCCGCGCAACCTGGTTGCCTGGCTGCAGGCATTGCGCGACGCTGCGCCCGGTCTGATCGCCACCTTGGATGCCGATGGCGCCGGGCGCCAGGTGCTGGCTGCGCTGCAACTGCAAGGTCAGGCAGCCGCTGCCTGGCAGCACGGCGCACGGGCGACCCATCTGGATTTCGCCGGCTTCACGGCGTGGGTCGATGACACGCTCGAGGGCAGTGCATGGCGTCCACCGGCGCCGACGGCGCCGCGTGTGGCCATCGTGCCGCTGGCGCGGGCGATGCTGCGTCCTTTCGATGCTGTCGTCTTTCCCGGCTGCGATGCACAGCGGCTCGGCGGCGCGGACATCGGCTCCGGATTGCTGCCGAGCGCCGTGGCACGTCGAGTTCGGCGTGGTCGATGCCGAACTGCGCCGGTTGCGGGCGACCCTGGCCTTTGCACAGCTGCTGCGCGCTCCCAGGCTGACGCTGCTGCGCCGCAGCCATGACGGCGGCGAGCCGTTGGCACCGAGTGCGCTGGTCGAGCGCGCGATGCTGGCGCGCCGTCGCCTGGGCGCAGTCGTTGACGAAGAGCAGAACGTGAACCTGCCGATGCACGCCGTCGCACGGCAGCCGGTCGCGCGCCCTGCACCGGCGATGGACCGCGCGATGCCCAAGCGCCTGTCGGCCACCACCGTGCAGGCGCTGCGCGACTGCCCGTACCGTTTCTTCGCTCGCGTCGCGCTCGGCCTGAGCGAAGGCAACGAACTCGACGCCGGGCTCGACAGCAGCGACTATGGCCGCTGGATGCACGCCCTGTTGTTTCGCTTTCACGCGAGCGCAGCGGCAGCGACGATCACGCCGAGTTGCTGGCCGCAGCCGAGGCCGAACGGGCACTGCTGGGCATCGACGCCGCTGCGCTGCTGCCATATCGGGCCGCGCTTCGACAGCTTCGCCGCGGAATATCTGGCGTGGCTGCGTGAGCATGAGGCCGAGGGCTGGCGCTTCGGCAGCGGTGAAGTCGATCGCCGCTGCGCGCCGCCTGACCTCGGCGGTCTGGTCATCGATGGTCGCCTGGATCGAATCGACCTGCAGCGCAACGGCGCGCGCGATGCTGATCGACTACAAGACCGGCAACGCGGACAAGCTGAAGCAGCGTGTTGCCGAGCCGCTCGAAGACACGCAACTGGCGTTCTACGCGGCGCTGCTGACCGACGAGAGCCGCGATGCCGCCGCCGCGAGCGATCTACCTCGCGATCGAGCGAACGCAAACGGCCGAGCGCGTTCGAGCACCAAGACGTCGCGCTCAGCGCCGCGCTGCTGATCGACGGCCTGGCCTGCGATCTGGATGCGCTGCGCGCCGGTGCCGGTGCGCCTGCGCTCCGGCGAAGGCGACGTCCTGCGAGCACTGCGAGGCCCGCGGGCTGTGCCGGCGTGACCATTGGAGCGAAGAGTGAACGCCGCCGGGCCGCTCCCAAGGCGTTCGCGCCCCCCTGGGGGGCCGGCGCGCAGCGCCTTGGGGGCTCAATGAACGCCGCCGGGCCGCTCCCGAGGCGTCCGCCCCCTGGGCCGCGCGCAGCGCCTTGGGCTCAATGAACGCCGCCGGGTCGCTCCCAAGGCGCTCGCGCCGCCCTGGTGGCGCCGGCGCGCAGCGCCTGGGGGCTCAATGATCGCCGCCTACCAGCTCGACGGCAGATTGGCCTCGCGCGAAGCGTTCTACGCCGTGGCCTGCGATCCGCGGCGTCACGTCGTGCGTCGAAGCCTGCGCCGGTGCCGGCAAGACCTGGATGCTGGTGGCGCGCATCGTGCGCGCGTTGCTCGATGGCGCGCAGCCGCAGGAAATCCTGGCGATCACCTTCACGCGCAAGGCCGCGGGCGAGATGCGCACGCGGCTGGCGACGTGGCTGCAGGAGTGCGCGACGCTGTCCACCGAGCAGGCCGCCGGGCGATTGCGTGACTATGGCATGGGCGAGCGTGAGGCCCGGCAGCAGGCCGATGCCCTGATCGGCCTGCACGAGCGTGTGCTTGAGAGCGGACGCAGCGTCGAGGTGCGCACCATGCATGCCTGGTACGCGCAGCTGCTGCAGCGCGGCGCCGCTCGACCTGCTGGCCGATCTGGGTCTGGCGCCGGGTCTGACACCGCTGGAAGACATCGACGACTTGCAGCCCGCGTTGATGCGGCGCTTTCACGCGACGCTGCTCGGCGATGCGAACCTGCTGGCCGACTACCGCCGGCTGGCCTTGCGCCATGGTCGCAGCCAGCTCGGCCGCTGGTTCGATACGTCGCTGGACAAACGCGCTGAAATCGAACTCGCGGACGCGGCGGGCGTGCTCGAGGCGAGCGTGCCGCCGGCGGCCGATCCGCAGGCGCTGGCGCGTGTGCGCGAAGCCTCGTTCGTCGCCAACGCGCAGTCGCTCGCAGGGGCGTTGGGGCGGCAGGAGAAATACAAGACGGTTGCGCAGACGGCGTCAGCCGGCCTCATCGAAGCGCTGCTGCAAGCCGACGATCGCGCAGCCTACGCACGGTTGCGGGCGGCGCTGTTCACCGACAAAGGCAACGGCACGCCGCGCAAGCAACTCGGCGACAGCGACGAACAAGCCGCGCTGTGCGCGACGCTCGAGCGGATTCGCCGCAGATCGAACAGCAGGATGCGCATGAGGACCACTGTCGCATGTCGCGCCTGTCGCGCCTGCTGTTCGCCGAGTACGCGGCGCTGAAGCGTCAGCGCGGCCTGGTCGACATGGACGACCTGGAGCGCGTCGCCGCTGGCGCTGCTGTCGGAGCACACGCTGTCGGGCTGGGTGCAGCAGCGTCTCGACGCGCGCGTGCGCCACCTGCTGATCGACGAGTTCCAGGACACGAGCCCGCTGCAGTGGCAGGCGCTGCAATCGTGGCTGGCCGCCTACGCCGGCGCCGGCGGTGGCATGGCGGCGCCGCGCGTGTTCATCGTCGGCGACCCGAAGCAGAGCATCTACCGCTTCCGGCGCGCCGAGCCGCGTGTGTTCAAGGCCGCGCAGGCGTTCGTCGTCGAGGCCTTGGGCGGCGCCACGGCGGCCTGCGACCACACGCGGCGCTGCGCGCCCGGTGTCGTCGCCGTCATCAACCAGGTGTTCGGTGCCTGGAGCGGTGAGGGCGGCTTGGCGCAGTGGCGCGATCACACCACGAAGTGGCGCAAGACGGCACCGCGCCGGCGTTGACGGGCTTGCCCAGCGTCGAGCGCCCACCCACAGCGGCACGACAAGCGGCGGCGACGCAACGGGTCTGGCGGCCCTCGCTGACAGTGCCGCGTGTCGAGGCCCAGGCCGTGCTGCGCGAGGCCGAAGCGGCGCAGGTCGCGCAGGCGATCGCCACATCTGATTCGCACGCAGGGCGTCGCCGCGCAAGACATCCTCGTGCTGGCGCGCAAGCGCTCGGTCCTGGCATTGGCCGCCGACGCCTTGGCCCTGCACCTGCCGCATGTCGCGCCCGAAGACCTGCTGCTGTCGGCATTGCCCGAGGTGCAGGATCTGCTGGCGATGCTCGACGTCCTGGCGTCGCCCGCGCAGTCCTTGTCGCTGGCGCGGGCGCTGAAGAGTCCGCTGTTCGGCGCCAGCGATGCCGAACTGCTCGAACTGTCCCGGCGCGCCAGCCGATGTGGCGGCTGGTGGCCCGCGCTGCTGGCCTGCGACGTCGATGCCGGCGCTGCCCTGCAGCGCGCGGCCACCTTGTGCACCGCGTGGGCACGCGCCGCGCCGACCTTGCCGCCGCACGACCTGCTCGACCGCATCGTGCACGAGGGCGAACTGATGCCGCGGCTGGCCGCGGTCGTGCCGCCGGAGCGCTGTGCGCGCGCGCTCGACGCGGTGCGTGCACTGCTGGCTGCTGCGCTCGAACTCGACGGCGGGCGCTACGCCTCGCCCTACGGCTTCGTGCGCGCGCTGCGCTCGCGAAAGGTCCTGGCGCCGGCGTCGCAGCAGGAAGATGCCGTGCGCTTGCTGACCATCCACGGCGCCAAGGGCCTGGAGGCGCGAGTCGTGTTCCTGATGGACACGCAGCCGGAGCCGACGAGAACTGAAACGGCCACGCTGCTGATCGATTGGCCGGTGGACTCGGCGCAGCCTGCGCAGGTGGCCTTCGTGGCGTCGCATGCGCGGTGCCCGCCGTCGTTGCAGCCCTGCTGGCCGACGAGTTGGCAGCACGCGCCCGCGAAGAGGCCAATGCCTTGTACGTGGCATTGACACGCGCGCAGCAGCGTCTGTTCATCAGTCGCACGCCGCCGCGCAGCGCCAAGAGGCCCTGCCGTCGTGGTGGACGCGGTTGGAGCCGCTCGCGCAGCCTGGGTCGGCGCCTGCACCGGCCGGCGTGGCGCCACACGACCACCGTGCCGAGGTCGTGTTGCTGCCACTGCAGCGGCGCGACGGCCTGCAAGACAGCGCAGTTGCCACGGCCGAGGACGACGTTGCCGCAGCGCTCGGCCAGGCGGTGCACCGCACGCTCGAGTGGGCATCGCGTCCCGGCGCGCAGGACCTGGCCACCTTGGCGCGCGCTGCGGCGGCGGCCTTTGACGTGCCGGACGCGCAGGCGGTGCAGGCCATGGCGCGGCAGGTGTTGGCCAGCCCGGCGTGCCGGCGGTTCTTCGATCCGCTACTGATCGAATGGGCCGGCAGTGAAGTCGCGGTGGCTTCGCCGAGTGGCCAACCGCGCCGCATCGACCGCCTGGTCCTGTTGGCTGCACCCGCGCGCTGCTGGTGGGTCCTCGACTACAAGCTCAAGGCCACGCCGCAGGTCGACGCCGCGTTGGTCGAGCAGCTGGCCGACTATCGCCAGGCGGTTGCCGCGCTGGTGCCTGGCGAGCCGGTGCGGGCGGCTTTCATCACGGCCGCCGGGCAGGTCATCGAACCCGCACCGTAGCGGCTGGCAAGAGCGCGAACTGCGGTCGAAAAGCAGCCTGTTCGATGCTTGGCTGGGACACGCGGCGCCGTCCAATCGAGGGACATGGCCGCTGCCTTCGACTCCCTGACCACGCGCCGCTCTGCGGCCGCTTCGAGCTGCGCGCCTCTGCTCGGTCGCAGCGCGCGTTGCATGGCCTGGCGCGCGCACGACCCGCGCACCGCGCAGGAACTGATTCTGGTGCTGCCGCGGCGACAGCCGGCCGGCCGAGCGGCGCTGGCCGGTCTGGCTGCAAGAGATGCGCGCGCCGCGCGCCTGTCGCATCCGAACCTCGCGCATGCGGTCGAGGTCGGGAGCAAGAGCACTGGCCCTTTGTCGCCTATGACGGCGCGGCTCGGCCCGACGCTGGCCGAGCGCAGTCCGCCGCGCGACGGCGACGCGCCGGACGGTGATCGCGCGCTGGATGGCGCAGGCGCTGACCGGCGCTGGCCTTTGCCCACGACGGCGGTCATGCGCACCGCGACGTGCAGCCCTGGCTCATTGCCGTCAGCGACAACGGCAGCGCTCGCCTGATGGGGCTGGGCCTGACGCCGTCGATGCCGACGCGCGAGTCCGACGACGGCGCTGAACGACGACGCAGCGCCATCGCCGCGGCGCCCGAGAAGCCGGCGAGCGCGACGTGCTGGCGCTGGCCGTCCTGATGCACGGCCTGCTGTCGGGTGCACCGGCGCTCGACGAACCCGACATCGGCGCGGCCCTGCTGCGCCTGCGCGCCTGCGGGCCGGGAAGCCCTGCGTCTGCCCTGGGACGTGCCGCGCCCATTGCCCGAGCCGCTGCGGGCCATTGCCAATCGCGCCACCGACCGCCAGCCGCGCCAGCGCTATCGCAACGCGCGCACGCTGGCGCGTGCGCTCGAAGGCTGGCTCGATCACGAATCGCACCAGGACGGCGACGCGCATGCGCAGCTGATCGAGCGCGTGCGCCAGATCGGCGTCCTGCCGGCGCTGCCCGGCGCCGCCGCCCGCGCCGCGCGGCTGGCGCTGATGGAGCGTCAACACACCGAAGAGCTGGCCGGTCTGGTGCTGCGCGACCCGGCGCTGACGCTTGAACTGCTGCGCGCCGTCAACAGCGCGCAGGTGCGCGGCACGCAGGTGTCGGGCAACGGCCCGGTGCTGACGGTTCGGCGGGCGATCGCGATGATCGGCCTCGACGGCGTGCGTCGCAGTGCGCTGGCGTGCGCAACTGGCCGGGCCCGCTCGATGCCACCGGCGCCGGCGAACTGCAAACCACGCTCGCCAACGCGCAACGCGCGGCGCGCCTCGCGCAGTCGCTGCGCCCTGCGGGCTACGACGCCGAGGTGACGGCGCTGGTGACGCTGCTGCAGAACCTGGGCCGTCTGGTCCTGCAGTACCACCAGGCCGACGAAATGCGCCAGGTGCGCCGCCTGATGCAAGCCGCTCCTGCGGCCGTGCCGGGCCAGCCCGATCAGCCGGGCATGATCGAACAGGCGGCCAGCTTTGCCGTGCTCGGCGCCGACATCGACAGGCATGGCGCTGCCGTGGCGCGCTGGTGGGCTTGTTGGGTCCAGCAGGAACGACGATGCCGTGTTGCACCTGATGCGCCGCTTGCCCGCCGATGCGCCGGTGCGCGCCGACCGACAGCGACGACGAGGTGCTGCGCGCCGTCGGCAGCGCCGCCAACGAAGCCATCGACCTGCTGGCCTTGCCTGCCGCGCGCCAGAGTGCGGCCATCGAGCGCGTGGCCAAGCGGTATGCGCGCGTGCTCGACCTGACGGCGCGTGATCTGACGGCGGCGCTGCAGGCCAGTGCCACGGGCACCGCGCCCACAGTGCCGGCAGAGACGGCAGCGCCTGCCCTACCGGCAGCGCAGCCGGCGGCCTGACTGAACCCCAGCCAGGCTCAGTGCAGCGCAGGCAGCCCGTAGCGCTGCAGCGACGCTGCATGGCGCTTCAGGAAATCAGCGTGGAACCAGACTGCGTTGAGCGCGCGCTTGGCGCCCTGCAACGGCGCCAGGCCCCAGCGATGCTGCAGGCCTTGCCGGCGCAGCGTCAGCGTGAAGCCGCTGTAGCCGCGCTGGTCCATCAGCGCCATCAACGCCAGCATCGACGCATCGCGCTCGGCGCGCTGTGCCGGGGGGACTTCAGTCAACAGCACCGGCCGGTCGCGCTCGATGGTCTGCGAGAGCTTGGCGATGACGTGGAAGTCGTTGTCGTCGCTGCCTATCTTGATCAGCGCCGGGTGGTCGGCTTCCAGCACATCATCGGTCAGGTCCGCGCGCTTGACGACAATGTTGGCAATGCCGTTGGCGGCGATGTCGTGCTCCACATGGGCCGTGTTGCTCGGGTTGGCGTCGAAACACACCACCTTGCCGCGATGGCCTACCAGACGCGAAGCAACCAGCGCAAAGCTGCCGCGGTGCGCGCTGACATCGACCACGGTGTCGCCGGGCTCGAGCAGGTCGAGCATGAACAGCTGGTTGTGCAGGTCGATCCATCGGCCGAGGAAGTAGGTCGAGCGGTCCGACCAATGCGACAGGTCCAGGCTCATCTCGAAGCCATGCAGCTTGCCGCGCACGGTGCGCACCGGCGCCTCGGCCCAGAACCACTCGCGCTGCTGCTCGTTGCCGACAGCCCAGCGATAGACGTAGCCCCAGCCCGGCAGTTCGCGCAGGATGTACGGCCGCGCCAAGCTGATGATCAGCTCTTGCATGGTCTCGACGACGTGCGTGCGGAAGGTTCGGTGCATGGTCGCCAACAATGTGCAGCAGTGCCGCGGTCAGGCCCATCCCCAGACTGAAGTCGGGGTGACGAGCCTTTACCCCGGCACTGGTTGCAACGCTTAGGGCTGCTTGGTTCCCCACCTGACCCGGTTGGGCGTGCTTCCATGCGGGAAGGCCCGTCGAGGACGATTGTAGTGGGGTCGGGCACGGGTGGCTGTGAGCCGGTCAATCACCACAAGGACGGCCGTCACTTGTGCGCGGCCGGCGTCAGCGCAACTGCAGCGCGTCGTCGCCGAAGCGCAGCGCCAGCGGCTCGATCAGCAGTTGTTTGGCGCCGGCCTCGACACGGCCGGCGACCCAGGCGTCGATGCCCTGGTCGCGCGCCACGTCCACCGTGCGCTCGGCGTCGTCCGCCGGCCACGAACAGCGCGAAGCCGGCGCCCATGTTGAAGCGTGCTGTAGGCCTCGTCGCGTCGTCGTGCCCGGCGTGCTGCTGCGATGAAGCGCAGCACCGGCGGCACCGGCGGCACGGTGTGCGATGCGGTAGGTCAGCGCGCTGGGATGGCGCAGCAGCTTGCGCCAGCCGTGGCCGGTGATGTTGGCGGCGTAGTGCGGCGCGATGCCGGCTCGCCACAGCGCCTCGGTGACCGGCGCAGTACAGCGTGGTCGGCGCCAGCAGCGCGTCGCCGATAGCTCAGGCCGCGCGTCGTCGATCGGTGTCAGGTAGCCCTGCGGCAGGCGCTCGGCCAGCTTGCGCGCCAGGCTCAGGCCGTTGGCGTGGATGCCGCTGCGAGGCCAGCAGCACGATGGCGTCGCCGGCGCCGAGCTGCGTCGCCGAGCGACAGGCGCTGCTTCGGGTTGATGAGGCCGGTGCAGCTGGCCGCCAGGTCGATGCGCCCGGCCTCGACGATGCCGGCCAGCGCCGGCGTCTCGCCGCCGCCCCAGGCCACGCCGCAGGTCTCGCAGGCGCGCTTCCAGCCGGCGACCAGCGCCTGCGAGCGCGTCGGCGTCGCCGAACCAGTCGCTGCCGCCGGCGGCCCAGTAGGCCTGCACCACCAGCGGCGTGGCGCCGACGGTGATCAGGTCGTTGACCGCCATCGCGATCGTGTCCTGCGCGATGCCGGCGTAGTAGCTCTTGCCGGTGAGGCGCGCCATCTCGTCGGCCACCAGCGCCTTGCTGCCCAGGCATTCGACGATGCTGGCCAGGTAGAACGGCCCGACGTCGACGACATAGGCCGATTCGCCGCGCGAGGCCTCGACCTCGCTGAAGCCGTGCTGCGCCAGCTGCGCCGCGGTGGCTGCGGCGGCGCGCTGCGCGCCACCTTCAGCGGGTCGATCAGGTCGTAGTTGACGCCGGCCTGTTCGTAGCTCAGCGGTGAGCCCGGGGCGGCGAGGGCGTGCGTCATGGGCGGCGATTATCGGCACGCCAGGGCAGGGCGTGCGCAGCGGCCGCGGCGGGCGCCGAGACGCCCGTAGAATGCCGCATGAGTTATGTCGTCCTCGCGCGCAAGTACCGGCCGCGGACGTTTTCCGAGATGGTCGGGCCAGGAGCACGTCGTGCAGGCGCTGACGCACGCGCTGCGACAGCAGCGCCTGCACCACGCCTACCTGTTCACCGGCACGCGCGGCATCGGCAAGACCACGGTCTCGCGCATCCTGGCCAAGAGCCTGAACTGCACCGGCGCCGACGGCCAGGGCGGCATCACCGCGACGCCCTGCGGCGTGTGCACGGCCTGCACCGAGATCGACGCCGACCGCTACATCGACTACATCGAGCTCGACGCCGCCTGCAACCGCGGCATCGACGAGATCCGCGACCTGATCGAGCGCGCCGCCTACAAGCCCAGCGTCGGCCGCTTCAAGGTCTTCATGATCGACGAGGCGCACCAGCTGACCAAGGACGCGTTCAACGCGCTGCTGAAGACGCTGGAAGAGCCGCCCGAGTACCTGAAGTTCGTGCTGGCCACGACCGACCCCGAGAAGATGCTGCCGACGGTGCTGTCAGCCGCTGCCTGCAGTTCAACCTGCGGCCGATGGCGCCCGAGACGGTGCACGAGCACCTGCAGCAGGTGCTGGAGGCCGAAGGCGTGGCGCATGACGAGGCCTCGCTGCGCCTGCTCGTCGCGCGCGGCGCGCGGCTCGATGCGCGACGCGCTGTCGCTGACCGACCAGGCGATCGCCTACGGCGGCGGTGCGCTCGACGACGACGCGGTGCGCGCCATGCTCGGCAGCGTCGACCGCAGCCACGCCGACGGCCTTCGTGCGCGCGCTGGCCGCGCGCGACGGCGCGCGCCGTGCTGGCCGGCGTCGACGCGCTGCGCGAGCACGGCCTGTCGGCCGCCGGCACGCTCGAAGAGATGGCGGCGCTGCTGCAGCAGATGGCGGTCGAGCAGGCCGTGCCCGGCGCGCTTGCCCGACACCGACCCCGACACGCCGACGCGTCGCGCGAACTGGCCGCGCTGCTGCCGGCCGACGAGACGCAGTTGCTCTACAGCATGGTGCTGCACGGCCGCGAGGAGCTCGGCTTGGTGCCCGACGAGTACGCTGGCGTTGACGATGGTGCTGCTGCGCCTGCTGGCGTTTGCGCCGAGCGGCGCGCCGCCGGCGAGCCGGCGGGGCGCTGCGCGGGCCGCGCCGCCGATGGTCGTTGCGCCGCGGCAAGGCCGCCGCGCAGCCCGGCCAAACCGACGCCGCGACGCGTCCGCACCGCCGGCGCCGCGTGCGGCCAGGCGGGCGCAAGGACGGCTAAGAGCCGACGAGCCGCCGGCCTGGCTCGACGAGGCGCCGCGCTGAATCGACGGCGCCGGTCGCGCGTGCGCCGGCCGCAGCGCCGGCGCCCGCGGCTGCGCCAGCGCGCCGCTGCGATGCCCAGCGCCGCTGGGCGAGCGCTGGGCGGGCGATCGTGGCCATGCTCGACCAGCGCCAGTCGATCGCGGCGCTGGCGCGCGAGCTGGCCATGCAGGCGCGACTGGTGGCGCAGCGTGACGGCGCCGCAGCCGCTGTGGCACCTGCGTGTCGAGCGCGAGTCGCTGCGTGCGCCGGCGCTGCGCGACAAGCTGCGCGCCGCGCTGGCCGACGCGCTGGGCATCGCGCCGCTGCAACTCGAGGTCGAGGCCGGCGCGGTGCACCGACAGCCGGCCAAGCGCGACCGCGCCGAGCGCGAACGCCGCCAGCGCGAAGCCGAAGCAATCATTCACAACGACCCGCTGGTGCAGGAACTGCTGGCCCAGTTTCCGATCGGCGCGCATCGTGCCCGGTTCGATCAAACCCTTAGGAGTACCACACCATGATGAAGAACCAATTGGCCGGCCTGATGAAGCAGGCGCAGGCAGATGCAGGACAACATGAAGCGCGCGCAGGACGAACTGGCGCTGATGGAAGTCGAAGGCCAGTCGCGGCGCCGGCCTGGTCAAGGTGACGATGACCTGCAAGCACGACGTCAAGCGCATCACCATCGACCCGAGCCTGCTCGCCGACGACAAGGACATGCTCGAAGACCTGGTGGCCGCCGCCTTCAACGACGGCGTGCGCCGCGCCGAAGAGGTGAGCCAGGAGAAGATGGGCAAGCTCACCGCCGGCATGCCGCTGCCCCCGGCATGAAGTTCCCCTTCTGATCGGTGCGTGGCCGAGCCGAGTCTCAACGCGCTGATCGAGGCCCTGCGCCGCCTGCCCGGCGTGGGCGTCAAGTCGGCGCAGCGCATGGCGTTTCACCTGCTGCAGCACGACCGTGACGGTGCGCTCAGGCTGGCCAGCGCGCTGACCGGTGCCGTGGCCGCATGTGCACCATTGCGAGCGCTGCCACACCTTCAGCGAGGCGGCGCTCTGCGCGGTCTGTGCAGCGACGCCAGCGCGATGCCAGCAAGTTGTGCGTGGTCGAGACGCCGGCCGACCAGGCCGCGCTCGAGCGCACCGGCAGCTACCGCGGCTACTACTTCGTGCTGATGGGGCGGCTGTCGCCGCTCGACGGTGTCGGCGTGCGCGACATCGGCGTGGCCGAACTGCTCGAGCGCGCCGCCGACGCCGCAGTGCAGGAAGTGATTCTGGCGCTCGGCTTCTCCGCCGAAGGCGAGGCCACGGCGCATGCGCTGGCGCAGGCGCTGCGCGCGCGCGGCAGAACGGTCACGCGTCTGGCGCGCGGCGTGCCGGTGGGCAGCGAACTGGAGTATGTCGACCTGTCGACGATCGCTCACGCGATGAGCGATCGGCGCTGAACAGCGCCTCGGCTCGGCTACCGCGCCACGGTGGCCGAGATCTTGGAACGCTTGCTGCCGCTGGCCTTGGCATTGCGCACCGACGACTTCGAGCGCGCCGCTTGCGCGGCTGGGTGTTCGAAGCCTTGGGCTGCCGACTTGCCATGCGGCACATACACCACCACCGTGGCGCCGGGCGCGAACCTGCTCGTTGTCGGACACCTTGTTCCACTGCGCCACCTGCGCCGGCGCTGACGGCATAACGCCTGGCCACGCCGGCCACGCTGTCGCCGCGTTTGCCGACTTTCAGCGAGACGCGCTTCAATGGCTGTCCCTCGGGCGACAGCGACAAGGTCGCGCCGTCGGCCTGGCAGTTCAGAGACATCGCCGTCGCCGGAGCGTCGGCGCGGACACCAGCAGCGTCGAGCCGGCCTGCACCAGCATGCGCGGCGGAATCGAGTTGACTTCGCGCAGTTCGCCTTCGTCCATGCCCACCGCGGCCGCGGCTTCGGCGGCCTTCATCGTCTTCGGCGCGATCCAAGCGGTCCAGCTCGACAGCGGCCCCTTGTGCAGCGGCAACGCCTTCACGAATGCATTGGCGTTGTCGTACGGCAGCAGCACCTGCGGCGTGCCGGCCGCCAGGATCACCGGCTTGTTCATTTGCGGATTGAGTTCGCGAAACTCGCTCGAGCGGCAGGCCGGACAGCCGGGTCACCAGATCCACGTCGATGTCGCGCGAGATCGGCACGGTCAGGAAGTACGGGTGGTTCTCGAGCACCGGCAGCGTCAGCGCGATAGTCTTGCGGACGCAGCACGATGTTCTTCACAGCCTGCAGCTTGGGCACATAGTCGCGCGTCTCGAAGGGCATCTTCAGGCTGGCGTAGTCGGTCGGCCGGCCGGCCTTGCGATTGGCGCGGATCGCGCGCTGCACATTGCCTTCGCCCCAGTTGTAGGCCGCCAGCGCAAGATGCCAGTCGTCGAACATGTCGTGCAGGCGCGTCAGGTAGTCGAGCGCCGCTCTGCGTCGACGCCAGCACGTCGCGCCGATCGTCGCGAAAGACGTTCTGCTTGAGGTCGAAGTGGCGGCCGGTGGCCGGCATGAACTGCCACATGCCCGAGGCGCGCGCCGATGACACGGCTTCCGGGTTGAACGCGCTCTCGATGAACGGCAGCAGCGCCAGTTCGGTCGGCAGGTTGCGGCGCTGCACTTCTTCGACGACATGGAACAGGTAGCGCGAGCCGCGGTCGGTCATCCGGTTCACGTACTCGGGTTGGCCGGCAAAGTAGCGTTCTCGTTGTTTGACGTGGCGGTCATCGATGTCGCGGATGGCAAAGCCATCGCGGATGCGTTGCCACAGATCGAGGCGCGCGCCGCGATCGTCGATGTCGATGCGCGCCTCGGGACGCACGGGGTCGATCGGCGCAGCGGCTGCCGTGGCCGGGTCTTCGTCGTCGTTCGCCGCTGCGGCGCTGGCGGCAGAGGCGACAGTTTGCGGCGAGGCCTGCTGCACCGGCGCGGCCTCAGGCGCCGGCGCGGACACCGGAGCCACTGCGCAGGCCGGCAGGATCAGCACCGCGGCCAGGGCCAACGGCGGGAAGATCGACCAACGCCGGGCGCGGGACGTCGATGCGTCAGAAAGCGTGTTCA
Organism: uncultured beta proteobacterium; assembly: GCA_963706685.1. GTDB lineage: Bacteria > Pseudomonadota > Gammaproteobacteria > Burkholderiales > Burkholderiaceae_C > CADEEN01. Next base: position 347,748 of record CAVPMY010000002.1, on the reverse strand, counting down.
TCGATCGGGCTGCTTCCATGGCTGCGGCACTGTCACCGCTTGTGGCTGCGGGTGGATCTCGAGCGCACCCGAGCAGCCTGACTTGCCGGTCGGCCGGCAAAACGAGGCATCACTAGAATCGCGGCGAGTTCGAAACACCGCGCATCGACAGCCCGGCCCTCGTTCTCGGGCCCGCCAAGGTCGACCGCCCGCCAGCGTGCACGGTCGTGCAATATCCAGATGCAATTGTCTGAATTGGCGGTCGGGGCAGGCAAGGTCATCGGCCGCGCGATTATAGAAACGCCTCTGGGGCGCCATGGCCTCGATTGCAGTTCGTCATTTGCAAGTGAATGTCTGATACACAACCCGGCATCGAAGCGCTGAGCGCCTGGCTCGAAACATCGCCTGGACAGTACCTGCTGGCATGGGAGCAGGCACAACTCGACCGCGTGGTCAGTGACATATTTGGCTTTCATGCATTGCAGCTCGGCCTGCCCGAGCTCGACGCCTTGCGCGCCAACCGCATGCCGCACCGCTGGGTGGCGCTCGATACCGGCCATGCGCCGCACGCCGCAGCCGTGTTTGCGCATGGCGACGCGCTGCCGTTTGCCGAGCGCAGTCTCGATCTGGTCGTCCTGCCGCACACGCTCGAGCTGGCGCTCGACCCGCACCAGCACACTGGCCGAGGTGCAACGCGTGCTGATGCCCGAGGGACGGGTGGTCATCCTCGGCTTCAACGCGGCCAGTCTCTGGGGATTGCGCCAGCGACTCGGGCCGGGTACGCGGCAAGTTCGGTGGCACCGCGGCGTCCTTCCTGCCGCGCCCGGGCGAGTTCATCGGCTATTGGCGGCTGCGCGACTGGCTGCGGCTGCTGAGCTTCGAGGTCGAGGGCGGACGTTTCGGCGCCTACCGCCCGCCGCTCGGATCGCAGCGTTGGCTGGAACGCTTTGCCTGGATGGACCGCGTCGGCGACCGCTGGTGGCCGGTCTTCGGCGCGGTCTACATGGTGGTGGCCGTCAAACGGGTTCGCGGCATGCGGCTGGTCGGGCTGGTCGCAAGAACGAGCGCGTGAAGCCGCAGCGCCGGCGCCGTCGGTGGTGACGAACATCCAACGCAGAAAGTCGAACCGAGAACGAGGCAATGACGGCAGACGACTTGATCACGATCTACACCGACGGTGCCTGCAAGGGCAACCCGGGCCCCGGCGGCTGGGGTGCCTGGCTGAAGCATCGGCGAGCAGGAGCAGGGAGCTCTGGGGCGGCGAGCCGCTGACCACCAACAACCGCATGGAACTGACCGCGGTGATCGAGGCCCTGGCGGCGCTCAAGCGCCACAGCCGTGTCGCGATCTACACCGACAGCCAGTACGTTCGGCAGGGCATCACGCGCATGGATCCACAACTGGAAGCGGCGCGGCTGGAAGACGGCCGACAACAAACCGGTGAAGAACATCGACCTGTGGCAACGCCTCGATGCGCTGGCCGCCCAGCACCGGGTCGACTGGCGCTGGGTCAAGGGCCATGCCGGTGACCCCGGCAATGAGCGCGCCGACGCGCTGGCCAACCGCGGCGCGGCCGAACAGCAGTGAGTCCGCGGCAAACCCCTTGCTGATCCGCACCCTGCCGCCAAGGACTACATTGGCGGCATGGCGATGAAAAGACTCCATTCCGTGGTGGCGGCTATCGGCATCGTGGCCGTCGGTGCTGCCGCGTGGTGGTACCAACAGCGCAGCAGTGGTGTCGAGCGCAAGGAGATGGGCAATGCCGCGGCCGCGGTGGGCGGTGCTGCTCGCGGCCAGGCGAGCGCCGGTCGTGCCGGTGCCGAGGGCCCTGCGGTCGTCGAGATCGGCAAGGTCGAAGTCCTGCGCATCGAGGATGACGCCCAGGCCGTCGGCAGCCTGCGCGCGCGTGCAGACGCGTGATCGTGCGGCCGGAGGTCAGCGGGCGCATCACCCGGCTGGGTTTCGTCGATGGCCGGCCGTGTGCGCAAGGGCCATTTGCTGGTGCAGCTCGACAACACCCTGCAGAGTCGCGCAGTTGCAGCAGGCACAGGCGCAGGCCAGCATTGCGCGCACCAACCTGCAGCGCAACCGCGAGCTGGTGCGCAGAACTTCGTCAGCCAGAGCGCAGTCGACCAGAATGCGGCAGCGCTGCGAGGTGGCCGAGGCCCAGGTGGCACTGGCGCGAGGCGCAGTTGTCGCGCGCTGGCGCATCCTGGCGCCGTTCGACGGCGTCGTCGGCATCCGCAGCGTCGCCGTCGGCGATTACGTCAAGGACGGTGCCGACCTGGTCAACCTCGAAGACCGCTCGCGCATGTGGGTCGACTTCCGCCTGCCCGAGCGCTTTGCCGGCGCAGGCCAAGGTCGGCCAGGCGGTGGAGGTCGAGCTCGACGCGATGCCCGGCAAGCCCTTCGTCGGCAAGGTCGAGGCGCTCGACGCGCTGGTCGATGCCGACGGCCGCTCGCTGCTGGTGCGTGCACGCGTCGAGCAGCCGGGTGAGCAGTTGAAGTCGGGCATGTTCGCCCGTGCGCGGATCGTCTTTGCAGTGCGCGACACGCGCGCTGATGGTGCCCGAAGAAGCGCTGGTGCCGGAGGGCGGCAAGCAGTACCTGATCAAGGCGGTGCCTGCGCCCGCCGGTGCGGCCCTGGGCGCCGCTGACAACGGTGCCAGCCGCGCGCTGGTGTCGCAGCGCCTCGAAGCCAAGGTCGGCGTGCGCCAGGCCGGCAAGGTGGAGATCGCTCGAAGGCCTCGCCGAGGGCGACCTGATCGTGACCGCAGGTCAGGAGCGGGTGATGCGCGGCGATGGGCTGCCGCTGTCGCGTCATCGAACTCGGCAAGCCCGCGGGTGCCCCACGGCCGCCCGCGGGCGGCGCCTCCGCAGCACGCGGCGGACCGGCGGCATAGGAGCTTCGATGCGCCTGTCCGAAGTCACGATCCGCCGCCCCGTGCTGGCCAGCGTGATGTCGCTGCTGATCGTGCTGCTGGGCGTGGTCTCGCTGCGTCGGCTCACGGTTCGCGAGTACCCGCGCATCGACGAGCCGGTGGTCACGGTGAGCACGCGGCTGACCGGGGCCTCGTCCGAGGTCATCGAGTCGCAGATCACCAAGCCGCTCGAAGACTCGATCGCCGGCATCGACGGCGTCGACATCCTGACGTCGATTTCGCGCTCCGAGCAGAGCCAGATCACGGTGCGCTTCAAGCTCGAGCAAGCCGCCCGACGACGCCGCGGCCGACGTGCGCGACCGCGTGTCGCGTGTGCGCGGCCGCCTGCCCGACACCGTCGACGAGCCCGAGATCTCCAAGGTGGAGGCCGATGCGTCGCCGATGATCTGGCTGGCCTTCACCAGCGAGACGATGACGCCGCTCGAAGTCACCGATGTCATCAACCGCATCGTCAAGCCGCGGCTGCAGACCATTCCCGGCGTCGCCGACGTGCAGGGTCGGCGGTGACCGCAAGTACGCGATGCGCATCTGGCTCGAGCCCGATCGCATGGCGGCCTACCGCGTCACGGTGGCAGACGTCGAGGACGCGCTGCGCAAACAGAACCTCGAAGTGCCGGCCGGCCGCATCGAGAGCCAGCAGCGCGAGTTCAGCGTCACCTCGCGCACCGATCTGAACACCGTGCCGCAGTTCGCCGAGATTGCGCTCAAGCAGGCCGCCGGCTACACCGTGCGTCTGCGCGACGTGGCGCGCGTCGAGCAATCGGCCGCCAGCGAGCGCAGCTACGTGCGCCTGAACGGCGTGCCGTCGATCTCCACCGGCATCATCCGCAACGCCACCGCCAACCCGCTCGAAGTCTCGCAAGGGGTGCGCGACGTGATGCCGCAGATCCAGCGCGACATCCCGCCGCAGTTGAAGGTGATCCAGGCCAACGACAACGCGGTCTTCATCGACCGCTCGATCAAGGCGGTCTACACCACGGTGGCCGAAGCGGTGGCTGCTGGTGGCGCTGGTGGTGTTCGTGTTCCTGCGCACGCTGCGCGCCTCGGTGATTCCGCTGGTGACCATTCCCGTCAGCCTGATCGGCTCGTTTGCGCTGATGGCGGTGGCCGGTTTCACGATCAACACGCTGACGCTGCTGGCGCTGGTGCTGGCCATCGGCCTGGTCGTCGATGACGCGATCGTCGTGCTGGAGAACATCTTTCGCCACATCGAAGAGGGCCTGACACCGTTTCAGGCGGCGATCAAGGGCGCGCGCGAGATCAGCGTTCGCGGTCGTGGCGATGACGCTCACGCTGGCCGCGGTCTTCGCGCCGCTGGCCTTCACGCCCGGCCGCACCGGGCGCCTGTTCGTCGAGTTCGCGCTGACGCTGGCCGGTGCGGTCCTGGTGTCCGGTTTCGTCGCGCTGACGCTGACGCCGATGATGTGCAGCAAGCTGCTGCGCCACAACCCGAAGCCGGGCTGGTTCGACCGCACGATGGAACGCACGCTGGTCGGCCTGACGGCGGCGTATCGCAGCACGCTCGGCGCCGTGCTCAACCAGCGCTGGATCGTGCTCGTCGTCATGTTGGCCAGCGGCGTCGGCAGCTGGTGGTTGTTCAGCACCGCCAAGTCCGAGCTGTCGCCGATGGAGGATCGTGGCGTGGTCCTGTTGCCGGTCACGGCGCCGGAAGGCTCGACGCTCGAGTACACGCGGCGCTATCTCGATGCGGTCGGCGACATCGCGATGAAACAGCCGGACTTCGACCGCGTCTTCGTCTTCCTCGGCGGCGGCTTCAACAGCAGCGTCGCCCAAGGCACGGTGATCCTGCGCGCCAGGGATTGGAGCGAGCGCAGCCGCAGCACGCAGGCCGCCGCGCGTGCGATGCAGCCCGAACTCTCGGCGCTGCCGGGCGTGCGCGCCTTTCCGATCACGCCGCCGAGCCTGGGCCAGGGCTTCCGCTCGCAGCCGATCAACTTCGTCGTCGTCACCAACGATTCCTATGAGAACCTGCAGAGCGCGACGCAGGCCATCGTCGCCGAGATGCAGAAGAACCCCGGCTTCGTGCAGCCCGACACCGACTTGCGGCTGAACAAGCCGGAGCTGCTGATCGAAGTCAACCGCGACCGTGCGGCGGACCTCGGCGTGGCCGTGGACCAGGTGGCGCGCACCGTCGAGACGATGCTCGGCGGACGCAACGTGACGCGCTACAAGCGTGGCTCGGACCAGTACGACGTCATCGTGCAGACCGCGTCGGCCGGCCGCGCCACGCCCGACGACATCGAAAAACTCTTCGTGCGCACGCGCAACGACACGATGGTGCCGCTGTCGTCGCTGGTGACGGTGCGCGAATCGGTGGCCGCGCGCGAACTCAACCACTTCAACCAGCGCCGCTCGGTCACCGATCACCGCCAACCTCGCGCCCAACTATGCGCTCGGCGATGCGCTCAAGTTCCTCGACGACACGGCGGCCAAGATCCTGCAGCCCGGGTTTGCCACCGAACTCAATGGGGTCAGCCGCGAGTTTCGCGAATCGTCGGGCGCGCTCGGCCTGGTCTTCGTGCTGGCGCTGCTGTTCATCTTTCTCGTGCTGTCGGCGCAGTTCGAGAGTTTTGTCGATCCCTTCATCATCCTGCTCGCGGTGCCGTTGTCGATGGTCGGCGCGCTCGCCGCACTGAAAGTCTCGGGCGGCACGCTCAACGTCTATTCGCAGATCGGCCTGGTGACGCTGATCGGCCTGATCACCAAACACGGCATCCTGATCGTCGAGTTCAGCAACCAGTTGCGCCAACAGGGCCGGTCGATCCGCGAGGCGGTGATGGAAGCGGCCAGCCTGCGCCTGCGCCCGATCCTGATGACCACCGGCGCCATGGTCCTCGGCGCCATGCCGCTCGCCCTGGCCAGCGGCGCCGGCGCCGAAAGCCGCCAGCAGATCGGCTGGGTCATCGTCGGCGGCATGAGCGTCGGCACGCTGCTGACGATCTTCGTCGTGCCGACGGTCTACACCTGGTTTGCGCGCAACCGCGTGCCCGGCGAGATCACCGAGCGGGCGATCGAGGACGCGGTGCCGGCGAAGTAGGGCAGGGCCTGCTGTCGATTCCCCTGCAGTGCGCGATCGGCCGACGCGGAGGAAATACTGCGTGGCCTCAGCCGCTGACGTCGATCGATGGGGTGGAACCATGCATGTGGTGCAACCCTCAATATGGCTGGTGTCGGGATTCGAGGAACGCTTGAATGCAGCTGGGCATGGCTGAAGACCGCAACACAGCGCGCGCGCCTGCCGACGCGCTGGTGGTGTTCGGCGCCGCCGGTGACTTGGCGCGCAAGAATATCTTTCCTGGGGCTGGCGCGATCCGCGGCCGGGTTGCTGACGATGGCGCGACGCATTGAAGACTACGCACTGATCGGCGACTGCCACGCCGCGGCGCTGGTCGGCCGCGACGGCTCGATCGACTGGCTGTGCCTGCCGCGTTTCGATTCGGGGGCCTGTTTCGCGGCCCTGCTGGCCGGCCCCGAGCAGGGCCGCTGGCTGCTCGCGCCGCGCGGCAGCCAATGCTGCGTGCGACGCGCCTACCGCGATGACACGCTGATCCTGGAGACCGAGTTCGAAAACGACGAGGGCGCGGTGCGCGTCATCGACTGCATGCCGCTGTCCAACGAGCGCTGGGACGTCGTGCGCATCGTCGAGGGCCTGCGCGGCTGCGTGCGCATGCACATGGAGCTGATCATCCGCTTCGACTACGGCTCGATCGTGCCTTGGGTGCGGCGCACCGACGGCACCCTGCTGGCCACTGCCGGACCCGACACGCTGGAGCTGCACACCCGCGTGCCGACGCACGGCGAGGACATGCACACCCTGGCCGAGTTCGAGGTCCACGCCGGCGAGCGCGTGCCGTTTGTCCTCAACTACCGGCCCTCGCACGAGGACACGCAGTCGGCGATCGATGCCGAGGAAGCCCTGCAGCACACGGAACAGGAGTGGCATGCCTGGTCGCAGCGTTGCGACTACCGCGGCCGCTGGCGACGCGAGGTGCTGCGCTCGCTGATCACCCTCAAGGCCCTGACCTACATGCCCACCGGCGGCATCGTGGCCGCACCAACGACGTCGCTGCCCGAATTGCTCGGCGGTGTGCGCAATTGGGACTACCGCTTCTGCTGGCTGCGCGACGCCGCCTTCACGCTCAACGCGTTGCTGCTCAGCGGCTACCGCGACGAGGCGCAGGCCTGGCGCGAGTGGCTGCTGCGTGCCGTGGCCGGCAGCCCGCAGGACCTGCAGATCTTGTACAGCGTGACCGGCGAGCGCCGGCTCGACGAGCGCGAACTCGACTGGCTGCCGGGATTCGCCGGCTCGGCGCCGGTGCGCATCGGCAATGCGGCCGCACGCCAGTTGCAGCTCGACGTCTACGGCGAGGTGATGGACACGCTGCATCTGGCTCGCGCGGCCGGGCTCGAGCTCGAAGCGCATGCCTGGCGCATCCAGCGCGCGCTGCTCGATTTCCTCGAAGCGCATTGGCACGAGCCCGACGAGGGCATCTGGGAAGTGCGTGGGCCGCGCCGCCATTTCACGCACTCGAAGCTGATGGCCTGGGTGGCCTTCGACCGTGCGGTCAAGGACGTCGAGCGATTCGGTTTCGACGGCCCGGTCGAATCCTGGCGGCGCACACGCGACGCGATCCATGCCCAGGTCTGCGACAAGGGGTTCGATGCCGAACGCAACCGTTTCGTGCAGTACTACGGGGCGCGCGAACTCGACGCCAGCCTGCTGCTGATGCCGCTGGTCGGCTTCCTGCCGGCCAGCGATGAGCGCGTGCGCGGCACGATCGACGCCGTGCAGCGTGAACTGGGCTTCGACGGCCTGATCCTGCGCTATCGCAACGCACAGCGGCGTCGACAGCCTGCCGCCGGGCGAGGGCGCCTTCCTGCCGTGCACGCTCTGGCTTGCCGACTGTCTGCTGCTGCTCGGCCGCCGCGACGAGGCCGAGGCCCTGTTCGAACGCGTGCTCGCGCTGTGCAACGATGTCGGCCTGCTGGCCGAGGAGTTCGACCCGCGCGCCGGGCACATGCTCGGCAATTTTCCGCAGGCGCTGTCGCACACCGCACTCATCAACACCGCGCAATTGCTGTCGATGTCGCCGCAACAACTCGAGCATTCGGTGGCGATGCGCGACCGCCTCGGGCTCTTACCGCAGGCCGCGGCAGACCCGTTCTAGGTCAGCACCACGTGCCCGAGTCCAAGGAACAAGCCGAAGCCGATGGCGTCTGTCGCTGCCACCAGCACGACGCCACCGGCCAGTGCCGGGTCGATGCGCAGCCGCGTCAGCAGCATCGGAATGGTCGTGCCGGCCAGCACGCCCAGCATCAGGTTGAGCAGGACCGCGGCCGCGAACACGGCTGCCAGTGCCGCGCTGCCGAACCAGGCCATGGCGACCGCTGCCACCACCAGGGCCCAGAGCAAACCGTTGACGCCGGCGACGCCGAGTTCGCGGCGCAGCAGGCGCCATCGCGTGCCGGGCTGGACCTGGTGCAGTGCCATGGCGCGGATCACCAGGGCCAGGCTCTGCGTGCCGGCGACGCCACCCATGCTGGCGACGACCGGCATCAGCACCGCCAGCGCCACCAGATGGCCGATGGTGTCTTCGAACAGCCCGATGACCGCCGCGGCGATCAGCGCATTCGCCAGGTTGATGCCCAGCCACAAGGCCCTGCGCTTGCTGGCCTCGAGCGTCGGGGCAAAGGTGTCGGTGTTCTCGTCCATGCCGGTGTTGGCCAGTAGCGAGCGTTCGGCCTGGGCGCGGATCACGTCGACCACGTCGTCGACGGTGACGCGCCCGATCAGGCGCCCGGCCTCGTCGACCACCGCCGCCGACAGCAGATCGTGATCCTCGAACAACTGGGCCACGTCGGCCGCCGGCAGCGAGGCGGCAATCGCAATGGCGTCCGTTGCCATGATGTCGCGCACCGGCCGGTTGCCGTCATGCAGCAGCAACTCGGCCAGGTCGATGGTGCCCAGGAAGGCCCCGGCAGCGTCGGTGACCATCAAGGCGTGAAGGTGCTCCGGCAGGCCACCTTGCAACTCGCGGTGCCGGCGCAGTGCCTGTACCGCTTCGGCGGCGGTGTCCTCGGGTCGCACCACGATCGGGTCGGCGTCCATGAGACCGCCCGCACTGTCATCGGGGTGGATGCGCAGGCGCTCGTAGCGACGGCGACGCTGCGCGTCCATGCCCGCCACCACGCCCGCCAGCACAGGCGGCGGCAACTCGTCATCGAGGTCTGTCAATGCATCGAGGTCCAGCGGCGCGACCGCCCGCAGCAGATCATCGGCATCGGTCCACGCGATCAACTGTCGCCGGACCTCGCCGTGCACCTCGATCAGGACAGCGCCACGGCGCTCGGGCGCCAGCTCTTGCCACAGCGCGCGGCGGAGCCCGGGTTCCAGCGATTCCAGCGTGTCGGCCAGCGCGCTGGCGTCGAGGCCGGCGATCAGGCGCTCGATGTCGCTGCTTGCCGCTGGTGCGGATTCGAGCGCCGCTTCCAGTGCGGCGTGCCATTGAGCCCCTGGATAGGCGCTCGGGTCTGTCTGCAGAGTCTTGGCCATCCGCCGATCACACCACGTCGTGCTTCGAGCCGCCATAGCGGTGCGGCACTGCGCCAGCCGTCACGAACTCGGTCGTGTCATCTCGGCGGCTTCGCACGTATTGGGAACCGCCACTAGAAAAAAATGGTGGGTGGTTTTAGTTCGAGCCCAGATCAGCTCCCCAACAAGGGCGAAGAGGGGAACTGGACTATCGAGCTCGGTCTTCAAGCATCCGATGCTGTTGTCTCGTTCGCGAACTCACTCATCGGAATGCACGAGCAAAACAGATTCCGATCTCCATACACATTGTCCACGCGCGCCACCGGGCTCCAGTACTTGGCCTGTTCGAGCCCGGCCACCGGGAAGGCGGCTTGCGCGCGCGTGTACGGGTGTGGCCAGTCGGTCGTCAGCAACGAGGCCGCGGTGTGCGGCGCGTTCTTCAACGGGTTGTCCTCGCGCGACCACTGTCCGCTCTCGACACGCCGGATCTCTTCTCGAATGGCGACCATCGCATCGCAGAAGCGGTCGAGTTCGGCCAGTGGTTCGCTCTCGGTGGGCTCGACCATCAGCGTGCCGGCCACCGGGAAGGACAAGGTCGGCGCGTGAAAGCCGTAGTCGATCAGGCGCTTGGCCACGTCTTCGGCGCTGACGCCCGCGGATTCCTTGAGCGGGCGCAGGTCGAGGATGCACTCGTGGGCCACGCCACCGCCCTTGAGCGCTGCGATTTCGCCGCTGTAGTGGATGTCGTAATGCTCCGACAGCCGCGCCGCGACGTAGTTGGCCGCCAGGATCGCCATCTCGGTGGCCGCGGTCAGGCCCGCGGCGCCCATCATGCGCATGTACATCCATGAGATCGGCAGCACGCCGGCGTTGCCGAGCGGCGCTGCGCTGACGGCGCCGACGGCTGAGGCCCTGCCGTTGCCGGTGTGATGGCCCGGCAGGTAGGGCACCAGGTCTTCCACCACGCACACCGGGCCGACGCCGGGGCCGCCGCCGCCGTGCGGGATGCAGAACGTCTTGTGCAGGTTGAGGTGGCTGACGTCGCCGCCGAACTCGCCCGGCGCCGCCAGGCCGACGAGCGCGTTCATGTTGGCGCCGTCCACGTACACGCGCCCGCCGTGCTTGTGTACCAGCGCGCAGAGTTCCTTGACGTGCGGGTCGAACACGCCGTAGGTGCTGGGGTAGGTGATCATCATCGCGGCCAGCCTGGCGCTGTGGGCTTCGACCTTCTTCGTCAGGTCGGCCATGTCGACGTTGCCGAGCGCGTCGCACTTCACCACCACCACGCCCATGCCCGTCATCTGCGCGCTCGCCGGGTTGGTGCCGTGCGCCGACTCCGGAATCAGGCAGACGTTGCGCTCGCCCTCGCCGCGCGCGCGCTGCCAGCCGCGGATGGCGAGCAGCCCGGCGTACTCGCCTTGCGAGCCGGCGTTGGGCTGCAGGCTGATGCCGGCGTAGCCGGTGGCCTGGCACAGCCAGGCACGCAACTGCTCGTCCATCAGCGCGTAGCCGGCGCGCTGCTCGGCCGGCGCGAACGGATGGATGTTCGCAAACTCCGGCCAGGTGATCGGCATCATCTCGGCTGGTGGCGTTGAGCTTCATCGTGCACGAGCCGAGCGGGATCATCGAGCGGTCGAGCGCCAGGTCCTTGTCCGAGAGCTTGCGGATGTAGCGCAGCATCTCGGTCTCGCTGTGGTGCGAGTTGAACACCGGGTGCGTCAGGAAGGCGCTGGTGCGGCGCAGCGCCGGCGGGATCAGCGGCTCGATGCCGCGCTCGAAGGCGCTCACCTGCGGCAGCGCCTGGCCGGGACGAGCGAACACCGCCCACAGCGCAGCGATGTCGTCGCGCGTCGTCGTCTCGTCGAGCGAGATGCCGAGGTAGGCGTCGTCCCACTCGGCAAAGCGGCGCAGGTTCATGCCGGCGCTCGCAGCGCGGCGGCCACCAGCGGCCCGGTCTGCCCGCCGGTCTTCGAGCGAGATGGTGTCGAAGGCGGCTTCGGTGCGCACCTTGCGGCCGAGTTCGCGCAGGCCGGCGGCGAGGATCGCGGTGTAGCTGGCCACGCGCTGCGCGATGCGCGTCAGCCCCGCCGGTCCGTGGTAGACCGCGTACATGCTGGCGATGACCGCCAGCAGCACCTGCGCGGTGCAGATGTTGGAGGTCGCCTTCTCGCGCCGGATGTGCTGCTCGCGCGTCTGCAACGCCAGGCGGTAGGCCGGTGGCCGTGCGCGTCGACGCTGACGCCGACCAGCCGGCCGGGCATCGAGCGCTTGAAGTCGTCGCGGCAGGCCAGGAAGGCGGCGTGCGGGCCGCCGCCGCCCATCGGCACGCCGAAGCGCTGCGAGTTGCCGACGACGATGTCGGCGCCCCATTCGCCCGGCGGCGCCAGCAGCGTCAGCGCGAGCAGGTCGGCTGCAGACGATGAACGCGGCGTCGTGCGCATGCACGCGTTCGGTGTCGGCGCGCAGGTCGTGGATCGAGCCGCTGGTCGTGGGGTAGCCGATCAGCACGGCGAAGTAGTCGCCGCCGGCCATCAGCGCGTCCCACGCCGGCCCCGAGTTGGCGAGCACGATCTGCAGGCCGAGCGGCTCGGCGCGCGTGCGCATCACTTCGATGATCTGCGGATGGCAGTCGCCGGCGACGACGATCGTGTCGCTGATTTGCTCTTGACGCTGCGCCGCGCCAGCGTCATCGCCTCGGCCGCGGCGGTGGCTTCGTCGAGCATCGAGGCGTTGGCGATCGGCCATCGCCGGTGAGGTCGCAGACCATGGTCTGGAAGTTGACCAGCGCTTCGAGCCGACCCTGCGAGATCTCGGCCTGGTAGGGCGTGTAGGCGGTGTACCAGGCCGGGTTCTCGAGGACGTTGCGCAGCGATGACGCCGGGCGTGTGCGTGCCGTGGTAGCCCTGGCCGATGAAGCTCTTGACGACCCGGTTCTTCGCCGCCATCGCGGCCAGTTCGGCCAGCGCCTGCGCTTCGGTGGCCGGCGGCGGCAGCGTCCATGGCCTGCGCGCGTGCGATCGAGCGCGGCACGCACGGCCTCGATCAGCGCGCGCTTGCGACGCGGCGCCGATCACCGACAGCATGTGCTGCTCGTCGGCCGGCGTCGGGCCGATGTGGCGGGCGCGGAACTCGCCGTGTTCTCGAGTTCGTGCGAGCGGCTGGCTGGCGGACATCAGCATGAGTCTTTCGGCAGAGGGTCAGAGCGTCGTCAACAGCGTGTCGTAAGCCGGGCGGGTCGATCAACTGGTCGAACTGCTCCATGTGCGTGACATGGACCTTGAAGAACCAGCCGTTGCCCATCGGGTCGCTGTTGGCCAGTGACGGGTCGGCGCGCAGCGCTTCGTTGACCTCGACCACCTCGCCCTCGACCGGCATGTAGATGTCGGCGGCGGCCTTCACCGACTCGACGACGCCGACGACGTCGCCCTTCTTGTAGGTCTTGCCGACCTCGGGCAGATCGACGAACACCACGTCGCCGAGCGCGTCCTGTGCATGCAACGTGATGCCGACGACCGCGGCTTCGTGATCTTCGATGTTGATCCACTCGTGGTCGGGGGTGAACATGGTCGTCATCGGTCGGATCTCCTGTGGTGGGCGAAGCGGGCAGGGGCTGTCTAGCCGCGGAAATAGCCGGGCGGCACGAAGGGCATCGGCGTCACACGCATCGGCTGGCGCTTGCCGCGCACCTCTGCATAGACCTCGTGATTGGTGATGGCGTGATTGGCGGCGAGATAGGCCATCGCGATCGGATGATTGACGCGTCGGCGACAGCGTGCCGCTGGTCACATGGCCGAGCTTGTGGCCTTTGGTATCGACGATCGTTGCGCCTTCGCGCACGGGGACGCGCTCCAGGCCGACCAGGCCGACGCGCTTGATCTGCGCGCCGCTGGCCAACTGGCCGGCGATCTTGTCGGCGCCGGGGTAGTGGCCTGCGCGCGCGCCGCCGGGGCGGCGCACCTTCTGGATGGCCCAGGTCAGGCCGGCTTCGATCGGCGTCGTCGTGCTCGTTGATGTCGTGGCCGTACAGGCACAGGCCGGCTTCGAGGCGCAGCGTGTCGCGCGCGCCCAGCCCCGCCGGCTTGACCTCGGGCTGCGCGAGCAACTCCTTGGCCAGCTCGACCGCGGCATCGGCCGGCACCGAGATCTCGAAGCCGTCTTCGCCGGTGTAGCCGCTGCGCGTGACGAAGCACTCGCGCGCCGGCGAGCTTGAACGTGTCGCCGGTCATGAAGGTCAGCTTCGCGACGCCGGCGCGCCAGCCGCTGCCAGCGCCTGGACCGCGTGCTGGCCCTGCAGCGCCAGCAGCGCGCGCTCGGGCATCGGCACGACCTGGCAGCGGTGGCCGATATTCGTCATCAGGTGCCTGGTGTCGGCGGCCTTGCACGCGGCATTGACGACGAGGAACAGGTCGTTCGGCCGCCGCGCGATCATCAGGTCGTCGAGGATGCCGCCGGCGGCGTTGGTGAACAGACGCGTAGCGCTGCTTGCCCACCGCCAGATCGATCACGTCGACCGGCACCAGTGTTTCGAGCGCCGCAGCCGCGTCGTCACCGACCAGGCGCAACTGGCCCATGTGCGAGACATCGAACAGCGCCGCCGATCTCGCGGCAGTGTCGATGCTCGGCGATGATGCCGCCGGGGTAGTTGACCGGCATCTCGTAGCCGGCAAAGGGCACCATCTTGGCGCCCAGTTCGACGTGCAGATCGTAGAGTGGTGTGCGCAGCAGCTCAGCGGACATGGTGCGGAATCTCCCGAGGGCCGATGACCCGCCAACTGTATGCTGGCGGAACCTTCTGGCCCTCGCTGTCCGCTTTACCTGAGAGATTGACGCCGCAGGCAATTCCTACCCGCGATCGCTTGCCCCTTCGGTGGGCGCTTCGCCGCGACGAACCGCCTCTCTCCAGTGAGGTCACACCGCTCTTTCGACCGATGCTTGCCAGTCCTTTTGCCTGAGCGTTCGAAGCCGCCCATTGGGGCTGCCTCTGCGCCGTCGGCGGCCCACCGTTGCGGGTGGGCTCTCTCCTGGCGGGTCGCAGTGTACCGCTACAGTCGCAGCCGATCATGGCCGACCCGCTCCGCAAACATGAAATCGCCGCGCTGCCGGTGCGCAGCTACGACGACGTGCGCGCCGAGTTGCGCTCGGGCGACCTGGCCTTCTGCTCAGGCTCGTACGTGTTTTCCAAGTTCATCCAGAACTTCACGCGCTCGGTGTGGAGCCATGTCGGCATCATCTACCGCGACGAACACCTGGGGCGGGTGTTCATTCTCGAAAGCGAGACCGGCATCGGCGTGCGCCTGGCGCCGATCTCGAAGTACCTGCGCGACTACCATGGCCGCCGGCGGCCTTACCGCGGCCAGATGGTGGTCGCGCGCGTCAACCCGGTGCTCGGCGACGAGCAGGTGCGCAAGGCCGTCAGCTACGGCATGGACTTGCTGACCAAGCCCTACGACAACTTCGAGATCCTGCGCATCGCCGCACGCATCGCCTTTCGCGTCAGCCGTCGCACGCGCGACCGCAAGTTCATCTGCTCGGAGCTGGTCGACGAATGCTTCCGCGTCGGCGGCGTGCGGTTCGTGCGCAGCGACAACTACATCAGCCCGGACGACATCTGGCGCGACCCGATCGTGTCGCGGATTGCGCGGATTCATTGAATTGAATTACTCCCTCTCCCGCAACGCGGGAGAGGGAGGGGCGAGGGCTCTTGCGCGTGCCTGCGACCTAACCCAGCGCGATCGGGTCAAGCCTTACCTCTTGCCGGTCGAGGCCACGGTATTCGACGCATCGAATGTCACCGCGTTCTCACGGCCCGAAGGCGATGCGGCGACGGCGCGATTTCTGGTACTCCAGCATGAGCGACGGCGCCGCATCGCCCTCGGGCCTCGCGGGCTGGCAGCGAGCGTGCGAAGCAGAAAGTCAGCCCTCGACGCGCCCCATCTTCCTTCGATACCACTCATGGAAGTGCTGCATGCCGTCTTCCATCGGGCTCTGGTAGGGGCCGACCTCGTTGTCGCCGCGCTTCATCAGCGCTTCGCGGCCGGCGTCCATGCGCAGTGCGATCTCGTCGTCTTCGATGCAGGTTTCCATGTAGGCGGCCTGCTGGGCTTCGACGTACTCGCGCTCGAAGGCATGGATCTCTTCCGGGTAGAAGAACTCGACGATGTTGACGGTCTTGCGCGGGCCCTTGGGGATCAGCGTCGAGACCACCAGCACGTTCGGGTACCACTCGACCATCACGCCGGGGTAGTAGGTGAGCCAGACGGCGCCATGCCTGGGCGGTTTGCCGTCCTGGTAGCGCAGCACCTGTTCCTGCCAAGCCTTGTAGACGGCCGAGCCGGCCTTGCCGAGGGCCTCGCTGCCGCTCTTGGCCACGCCGACAGTCTGCACTGAATACTCAGGCCCCATTTCCCAGCGCAAGTCATCGCAGGAGACGAAGTTGCCCAGGCCCGGATGGAAGGGGCCGACGTGGTAGTCCTCGAGGTAGACCTCGATGAAGGTCTTCCAGTTGTAGTCGCACTCGTGCACGACCGTGCGGTCGTAGAGGAAGCCGGAGAAATCCAGCGCGGCGCGGCCGGCGAGCCGGGACAGGTCGGCGCTCGCATCGCGGCCGCTGCTCTCGAAGAGCAGACCGTTCCACTCGGTGAGCGGGTAGCGGTTGAGGGCGAGGCAGGGGTCCTGCTTGAAATGCGGGGCACCGATCAGCTGGCCCTGCAGATCGTAGGTCCAGCGGTGCAGCGGGCAGACCACGTTGGTGCCGGTGTTGCCGCGGCCGCGCAACATCACCGCCTGGCGGTGGCGGCAGACGTTGGAGACGAGCTCGATGCCGCTGGCGTTGCGCATCAGCACGCGGCCATCGCCTTCGTGCGCGAGCACGTGGTAGTCGCCCTCGTTGGGAACGGCGAGGCGGTGGCCGGCGTAGCGCGGGCCCGGTTCGAAAAGTGTTTGTTGTTCGCGCTGGTACAGCGCTTCGTCGAAGTAGGTATCGACGCTCAGTTGGGAAACGCTGCGATGCAGTGCGTTGCGGCCGATGCTCAGGTCAGACATGGTCTGAAGGCTCTCCAAGAACCATCACGAAAATCCGACAGCGTCACGGCGACGTGTTGTCGGCACCCATTGGGCTGTACCCTCGTGATAGATCGTGGGCCTCGGCAGGGGCCGCATTGTAGCCAGGGGGTGTCGCCGTGCACTGTGCTGGGTCAAGTTGATGGCCGCTGCTGGAGAGGCCTCTCCAGCAGCCGTTGCCAGTGGTCACGGGTTTACCTGTAGCGCACTGACTACAATCCCAGCCTGTTTTCATGACTTGAAATGACGCGCAACACGACTGTCACCAAACCGCAAGCAGCGCCCACCTACGAAGAGGCACTGAGCGAACTCGAGCGCCTGGTGCAACGCATGGAGGACGGGCAGATGCCGCTCGACCAGATGCTGGGCAGCTACAAGCGCGGCGCCGAGCTGCTCGAGCTGTGCCGCTCGCGCCTGGCCGCGGTGGAGGCGCAGGTCAAGGTGCTGGAAGACGGGCAGCTGAAAACCTGGAGCGCGCCCGAGACGTGAACGCGGCATGAAGTCCGAGTTGTTCGATGCCTGGATGGTCCGCCAGCAGCAGGCTGTCGAAGCGGCCCTGAGCGATTGGGTGCCTGCCGAGACGCCGGCCGGTCTGGGTGAGGCGATGCGTTACGGCGTGCTCGACGGCGGCAAGCGCCTGCGGCCGCTGTTGGTGTTGGCCGCCTGCGAGGCCACCCGCGGCAGCGCCGCGGCGGCGATGCGTGCTGCCGTGGCGGTGGAGTTGATCCACGCCTACTCCCTGGTTCACGACGACATGCCCTGCATGGACAACGACGTACTGCGCCGAGGCAAGCCGACCGTGCATGTGCAGTACGGCGAAGCGCAGGCCATGCTCGCCGGTGACGCGATGCAGGCCCTCGCCTTCGAGGTGCTGACGCCGGACGATGAGGCGCAGATGGCGCCGCCGCTGCAGGCCCGTTTGTGCGCGCTGCTGGCCCGCAGCGCTGGCCATACCGGCATGGCGGGGGGGCAGGCCATCGACCTGGCGAGCATTGGTCTGGCGCTCAATGAACAGTCGCTGCGCGACATGCACCGCCGCAAGACCGGCGCGCTGTTGCAGGCCAGCGTCCTCATGGGCGCGGCGTGCGGCGACGCCAATGCACGCGCCTGGCAGGCGCTGTCGGCGTATGGTGCGGCGATTGGCCTGGCGTTCCAGGTTGTCGATGACATCCTGGACGTGACGCAATGCTCCGAAACGCTCGGCAAGACCGCGGGCAAGGACGAACACCACGACAAACCAACGTATGTTTCGCTGATGGGCCTGGACGCCGCGCGCCGCCACAGCCTGGAGCTGCGCGATGAAGCCCATGCTGCGCTGGCACGCTGTGGCCTTGCCGACGCCGCTCGGCTGGCGCTGCTCGCCGACCGCATCGTCGATCGGGAACACTGAAAAGCCTGAGGGATCGATATGAATGCCATTGCCCCCGCCGCCTTGCTGGCGCGCATCGACAGCCCGGCCGAGCTGCGCGCGCTGTCGCGCGAGCAGCTCGACCAGCTCGCCCGCGAACTGCGCGACTACGTGCTGCAGTCGGTGTCGCGCACCGGCGGCCACTTGTCGAGCAACCTCGGCACGGTGGAGCTGACGATCGCGCTGCACTACGTCTTCAACACGCCGCATGACCGCCTGGTGTGGGACGTGGGCCACCAGACCTATCCGCACAAGATCCTCACCGGCCGCCGCGAGCGCATGGAATCGCTGCGCCAATTGGGTGGCATCAGCGGCTTTCCGCGCCGCGACGAGAGCGAGTACGACACCTTCGGCACCGCGCACAGCAGCACCTCGATCTCGGCCGCGCTCGGCATGGCGATCGCGGCGCAGCACAAGGGCGAGCAGCGCCACGCCGTGGCGATCATCGGCGACGGGGCGATGACCGCCGGCATGGCCTACGAGGCGCTGAACAACGCCGGCATGCCGCATGCGGGCAAGTGGCCCAACCTGCTGGTGGTGCTCAACGACAACGACATGTCGATCAGCCCGCCGGTCGGTGCGATGAACAAGTACCTGGCGCGGCTGATGAGCGGCAAGTTCTACGCCGCGGCGCGCGAGGGCGCCAAGAGCGTGCTCAAGAACGCGCCGCCCTTGTTCGAGCTGGCGCGGCGCTTCGAAGAGCATGCCAAGGGCATGGTCGTGCCGGGCACGATCTTCGAGGAGTTCGGCTTCAACTATGTCGGCCCGATCGACGGCCACGACCTCGACGCACTGATCCCGACGCTGGAAAACCTGCGCGACAAGGACGGTGCGCAGTTCCTGCATGTGGTGACGAAGAAGGGTTATGGCTACAAGATGGCCGAGGCGGACCCGGTGAAGTACCACGCCGCGGCAGGAAAGTTCGATCCGGCGATGGGCTTCGTCAAACCCGCGACGCCACCCAAACAGACCTTCACGCAGGTCTTCGGCCAGTGGCTGTGCGACATGGCCGAGGCCGACGACAAGCTGATCGCGATCACGCCGGCGATGCGCGAAGGCTCGGGCATGGTCGAGTTCCACAAGCGCTTTCCGGCGCGCTACTTCGACGTCGGCATCGCCGAGCAGCACGCCGTGACCTTCGCGGCGGGCATGGCCTGCGAGGGCCTGAAGCCGGTGGTGGCGATCTACTCCACCTTCCTGCAGCGTGCGTACGACCAGCTGATCCACGATGTTGCGCTGCAGAACCTGCCCGTCACCTTCGCGCTCGACCGCGCCGGCCTCGTCGGCGCCGACGGTGCCACGCATGCCGGCGCCTACGACATCGCCTACCTGCGCTGCATTCCGAACATGGCGCTGCTGACGCCGGCCGACGAAAACGAGTGCCGCATGGCCCTGACCACCGCGTACCGTCGACAGCAGCCGGTGGCCGTGCGCTACCCGCGCGGCGCCGGCGCCGGCGTGGCGACTCAAGACACGCTCGACGAGTTGCCCTGGGGCAAGGGCGAAGTGCGGCGCAGCGGCGATCGCATCGCCATCCTGGCCTTCGGCACGATGCTGTACCCCGCGCTGCAGGCCGCCGAGCGGCTCAACTGCACGGTGGCCAACATGCGTTTCGCCAAGCCGCTGGACACCGAACTGGTGGCCGAACTCGCGCGCACGCACGAGGCCATCGTCACCGTCGAAGAGGGCTGCCTGGCCGGCGGCGCCGGCTCGGCGGTGATGGAGGCGCTGCAGGCCGCGGGGCTGGCCAACGCGGTGTTGCCGCTGGGCCTGCCCGATGAGTTCATCGAACACGGCGACCCGGCCAAATTGCTGTCGATGAACGGCCTCGATGCCGACGGCATTGCGCGGGCCATCGCGCAGCGTTTCGGCGCGCGGCCGGCCCTGGTGCGAGCCAAAAGCTGACACGACGACACGACCGTGCAAACGGTGCGATGCTCGCACTGTCGGCTCTTGATTGACCATGACCCACCCCACCCAGGCCCTGCACATCCCGGACACGCAAAGCGAGCGCGACGAGCGGCATTTGGCCATCCAGCATGTCGGCGTCAGGGACGTGCGCTACCCGCTGCGCCTGCGGGTGGCCGGTGCCGAGCAGCAGACGGCGGCCCAGTGGAGCCTCGACGTTGCCCTGCCGGCCGAAAAGAAGGGCACGCACATGTCGCGCTTCGTGGCCTGGCTGGACGGGCTCGATGGGCCGCTCGATGCGGCGCTGCTGCACGACCGACTCGGCGCGATGCTGACGCTGCTCGGCGCCAGCGAAGGCCGCATCGAATCACGGTTCTCGTTCTTCTTGCGCAAGCGCGCGCCGGTGTCGGGCGTGCAGAGCCTGCTCGACTACCAGGGCCGCTGGATCGCAGAAAAACGCAGCGGCACGACAACCGTCTGGACCGAAGTGGCCGTGCCGGTGAAAAGCCTGTGCCCCTGCTCGAAGGAGATCTCCGACTACGGGGCGCACAACCAGCGCTCGACGGTGACGATCCGCGTCGAGACCCGTGCGCCGGTGGCCTGGGAGGAACTTGTCCGATTTGCCGAAGTCAATGCTTCGAGCGAGATCTGGGCACTGCTCAAACGCTCGGACGAAAAGTGGGTCACCGAACGCGCCTACGAGAACCCGAAGTTCGTCGAGGACTTGGTGCGTGATGTGGCGCTGGCGTTGAATGCGGATGCGCGCATCGGCCGCTATGTCGTCGAAGTCGACAACCATGAATCGATTCACAACCACAGCGCCTTCGCGCGCATCGAGCGCGCGTAGCGATCGCGCCGGCGATCGGCGTGCGCAGCACGCGCGCTTGGGCTGGAGTTTGCTCATATCGCGCAGCGATGTGAGCGAAGGCACAACCACAGCGCCTTCGCGCGCATCGAGCGTTAGCCGATTCTCGGCCCTGCTTGTGATTGCAGCGCTCGCCGGTTGTGCCGGCTACGGTCCGGGCAACCTGGCGCCCGGCCAGACCGAAGCCGACGTGCGCGCGCGCATGGGCGAACCCACGGAGCGCATCGGCCTGCCCGCCGGTGGCGCGCGCCTCGACTACGCGCGCGGGCCGATGGGCGCACACACCTACCGCGTCACGCTCGACGCCACGGGCCGCGTGCAGAGCATCCGTCAGCTCCTCACCGAGCCCAACTTCGAAGCCGTGCGCCCGGGCGAGTCCAAGGCGGACGTGCACGATCGACTTGGGCCGCCGTCAGAGAAGCGCACGGGCTGGCGCGGTGTCGGCGAAGTCTGGTCGTATCGCTACGAATATCCCGTGTTGTGCCGCTGGTTCCAGGTCTGGCTGGTCGAAGACCATGTGCGCGAAGCGAGCTACGGCGTCGATCCGATGTGCGAAGAGAAGCGCCGCTTCATGGCAGACTGAGTTGGACCTCGGCGCGGGCCCGCGCCTGGCCATTGACCGAGACCTCGATGGCATGGCGCCCGGCGTGATAACGCCGCGTCGTCACGGCTTTGAACGAATGCTGCTTGACGAGGGTGCGCGACTCGCCCGCGGCGAGCGTGAGTTTCCAGCCTTTGAAGACCTTGGCGCTCGTGCGGCCGTCGGCCTTGACATGGTGCACTGCGTAGTCGATCAGCAGCGCTTGCGCCGTGCGCGCGGTCGAGCGCAATGACAGCGAGAGCGCCACGCTGTCGCCCACGCTGAGTCGCCTGGGCGCGACCTGCAGCGCACAGCGGCCCTCGAACGCCGCGCCCGCGCCCCACAGCGACAGCATGCCGGCATTCCCCTGTTTGATCAGCGTGCGGCTGGCATGCAGCAGCAGCGCGCGGCGCTCGGGCGACGCGCCGGGCAGGTGGCGCCGCACCCACTCGACGACCAGCTGCGGATGGTCCTTGGCAATGTCGTTCAGGTGGTTGGCCACACTGCGCCGCACAACCTCGCTCGGGTCGTCCTGCAGCGCAGCCAGGATCGGCAAGGTCGGTGACGGGTCGGCGATCAACGATTTCAACCGCAGGCCCCAGGGCAGGCGAGGGCGGCTGCCTTCGCTGGCCAGGCGGCGCACATGAGCGCTCGGGTCGCGTGTCCACAGCATCAGCGTCTTGAAGACCAGCGTCGGGTGGGCGACGATCAGCGGCCGGATGGCCCACTCGGCCGTCAGGCGCTGCGTCAGCGCGTGCAGGGCGCGCAGGGCGCGCTCGGGGTCGTCGAGTCCGCGACGGGCGACGAATTCGCCGAGTGGCCAGACGATCCAGCCGGCGAGCCCCTGCGCCGCGTCGTCACGTTGCGAGGCCGGGCCGTCGATCGCGATCGGCGGCGCCAGCGCGGCTTCGATGACGGCGCACGACGCGTCGAAGTCTTGCGGCAGCACCGCCTCCAGCGCCGTGGCGATCTGCATCGCCCGGGCCTTCATCTCCAGTGCGTCGAGACCCTTCAACGCGCGGCGTTCGAAGGCGCGTCGGTCGAATGCCGGGTCGGCGCGTGACAGGGCGGCGCCGGCTGCCTTGACGAGTGCCGGGTTGAGCAGGTTCTTGAATGGCTCAGCCATGCCCAGTGCACCTTTGCGGTCCGGGCAAGCTGTCGGGTGGGTCAACGCGCATGGGTGTCGAGTGTGCCGCAGGCGCGGGCGCCCATCGGCAGTGCACAAAGCACCTCGACGGTGCTTCAAGTGCTCGCTTGGTGCGGATTTACCTGGTCGTTGGCGCACCAGGATAGGCATCCAACTTGCTACCGTGGTGCGGCACGAACCAACATGGAGTGAGGGATCGATGGATGCCGTCAAACAAGGCGCCGACACGCTGTTCATCCTGCTGGGCGCGGTCATGGTGCTGGCCATGCACGCCGGCTTTGCGTTCCTCGAACTGGGCACGGTGCGCAAGAAGAACCAGGTCAACGCACTGGTCAAGATCCTGGTCGATTTCGCGGTCTCGACGATTGCCTATTTCTTCGTCGGCTACGCGGTGGCCTACGGCACCAGCTTTTTTGTCGGCGCCGAGGCGCTGGCAGCGAAGAACGGCTACGAGCTGGTGAAGTTCTTCTTCCTGATGACCTTTGCCGCGGCCATTCCGGCCATCGTCTCCGGCGGCATTGCCGAGCGGGCCCGCTTCGGACCGCAACTGATTGCCACCGCGGTGCTCGTCGGCGTGATCTATCCGCTGTTCGAGGGCGCCGTGTGGGGCGGACGCTTCGGTTTTCAGGCCTGGATCAAGGATGTTGCCGGCGCCGAGTTTCATGACTTTGCCGGCAGCGTTGTCGTCCATGCGGTCGGCGGCTGGATCGGCCTGACGGCCGTGATCCTGCTCGGTGCACGTGCCAACCGCTACCGCAAGGATGGCGGAATGAGTGCGCATCCGCCGTCGTCGATTCCGTTTCTGGCCCTCGGCGCCTGGGTGCTCGCCGTCGGCTGGTTCGGTTTCAACGTCATGAGCGCGCAGACGCTCGACAAGATCTCGGGGCTGGTGGCCGTCAACTCGGTGATGGCCATGGCCGGCGGCACCTTGGTCGCCACACTGCTCGGCCGCAACGACCCGGGCTTCGCCTACAACGGCCCGCTGGCCGGTCTGGTGGCCGTGTGTGCGGGTTCGGACGTAATGCATCCGCTCGGTGCACTGCTGGTCGGCGGTGTTGCCGGCGCGATCTTCGTCGTCCTGTTCACGCTGACGCAAAACCGCTGGAAGATCGACGACGTGCTCGGCGTCTGGCCGTTGCATGGCCTGTGCGGTGCCTGGGGCGGCATCGCCTGCGGCGTCTTCGGCATGCCGGCCTTCGGCGGCCTGGGCGGCGTGAATCTTGGTGCGCAACTGATCGGCACGCTGGCGGGCGTCGTCTGGGCATTGGCCGGCGGTGTGCTGGTCTACGGCGTGCTGCGCGCCGTGATGGGCCTGCGCCTGTCGGCTGAAGAGGAGTACGACGGCGCCGACCTGTCGATTCACAAGATCGGCTCGACGCCCGATCGCGACGCCGCCTGGTAAGCCGGCCGCAGGCGCCGCGCTACAGTCGATGCATGTTCACCGGCATCGTCCAAGGTGTCGCCAGCGTCACGCAGATCGCTGACCGCAGTGGCCTGCGCACGCTGCGCTTGAGCCTGCCCGACAGCTTCGACGCCGGCCTGCAGCTCGGCGCCAGCGTATCGGTCGACGGTGTGTGCCTGACCGTCACGGCGCTGCACGACAAGGCAGCCGACTTTGACGTCATGCAGCAGACGCTTGCGCTGACCACGCTCGGCGCCTTGAAGACGGGCGATGCGGTCAATGTCGAGCGCGCGGCAAAGGCCGATGCCGAGGTCGGCGGCCATGTGCTCTCGGGCCATGTCGACGTGCAGGCGATCGTTCAGTCGATACGGGAGCCCGAGAACAACCGCGTGCTGCGCATCGCGCTGCCGGGGCCGTGGATGCGCTACGTCTTCGCCAAGGGCTACATCGCGGTCAATGGCGCCAGTCTGACGGTGGCGCAAGCACAGCGCGAAGCCGCAGACGCGGGCTGGTTCGAGGTTTGGCTGATACCCGAAACCTTGCGCATGACGACCTTTGCCGGGCTGCGCGAAGGTGATGCGCTCAACATCGAGATCGAGCGTCAGACGCAAGTCATCGTCGATACCGTGCGCGCTGTCATGCACGAGCGCCTGGGGCCGCTGCTGCCGGCGCTCGAAGCGCTGGCTCGCGAGCGCGGCCTAGCGGCGCCACCAGGCTGAACCGTCACTTCACTTCTTGACGCCCGCGCTGGCGATGGCGCCTCGAAGCGCCTTCAGCCGCGCCTTGACGCGTTGGGCATTGTCGGTGCCCATGCGCAGCAGCATCTTCTGGCCGGCAGGCAGGGCCTCTAGTTTGGGGTCGGCGAATTCATAGCGTGTCCACGGCTGCGTCGAAGCGATTTCACCTTTGACCTCGACCAGTTTCAACGCCAATGGCCCAGCCGGCTCGGGCGTGGCCAGCAACAGGTCGATGACGGCGACAAAGCGGTCATTGAATGCGCCGCTCGGGTACCCCAGCTCCTTGTAGGCGGCTTCGAACAACGGGTAGTGCTTCTTGTAGAGCGCGACGACTTCGACCAGGTTCATCGACTCGGCAAAAGCAATGATGGCGCTGTAGCGCACGCTGTTGGCCGATGCGATGACCTCCGTGTCGCCATCGCGCTGCGCCGTGAACTTGCCGGCCATGGGGTTGACGGGCCAAAGCCGCGGCGCGGCGTGCGCCCGGCCGAGGTTGTCGATCGTCACCACCGCGCGGCGCACGAAGTCATCGCGGCGCACCATCGACGCGCCGGCCTTGTTGGCGAGCAGCGCGTCGAGCGCCTTCATGATCACGCCTTCGGACTGGTCCAGTGTCAGCGGCGCTTCAGCTGTCGCGGTGGCCGCGGGCACTTCGATGGGATGCTCGATCACCGGCGCCGATGCAACCGGCGCCACGGGCGCTGGCGCGGGTGCCTCAACCACTGGCGCCGGTGCAGGCTCTTGCACGGCCGTCGGCAACGGCGGCACCACGGCGCGGTTGCGCTGCTGCCACCAGTAGTAGCCGCCGCCGATGGCCAGCGCGATCAGTACGGCCGCTGCCGCGACCGCGCCTCGGCTGATGCCACCGCCTTTGGGTGCGTAGACCGATGCGCGGGGGCCGGTGCGGCCTTCAGGTCGGTTGGTTTCGTCCATGGCACATGTTAGGCACGTGCACGCCTCGCGTCACGTCGAATTGCAAAAACCCTAGTGACCCGGTTCAGTACGCAGTCAGCGCCGGATGGTGGCCTGCCATCCAGCGGCGCGCCGGCGCGCGAGCAGGGCACTTCCGCATAGTAGCCGCCCGCCGGGTGCGGCCGGAACTGCAGCCGTTCGATGACCTCTGCGGCCCGCTCGTTCACGCGGCCAACAACTGGCGCAAGACGAAAGGCAGGATGCCGCCGTGTTTGTAGTAGTCGACCTCGATGGCGGTATCGATGCGCAGCGTCACTGTCACGTCGCGTTTGCTGCCGTCGGCCTGGGTGATGACGAGCTTGGCATCGGTCTGCGGCTTGATCTCGTTGCCGAGCACGACGTCGACGGTCTCGTCGCCTTGGATGCCGAGCGACTGCCACGAGTCGCCGCTCTTGAACTGCAGCGGCAGCACGCCCATGCCGATCAGGTTGCTGCGATGGATGCGCTCGAAGCTCTTCGCCACCACGGCCTTGATGCCGAGCAGTTGCGTGCCCTTGGCCGCCCAGTCGCGCGACGAGCCGGTGCCGTACTCCTCGCCGGCGAAAACGACCGTCGGCGTGCCTTCCTTGATGTAGGCCATGGCGGCGTCATAGATGGACGTCTTCTGGCCATCCTTCAACGTGTAGCCGCCTTCTTCGCGCGAGCCGTCGGCCTTGGCGGGCAGCATCAGGTTCTTGACGCGTACGTTGGCGAAGGTGCCGCGCATCATCACGTCGTGGTTGCCGCGGCGCGCGCCATAGCTGTTGAAGTCGGCCTTCAGCACGCCGTTGGCCAGCAGGTACTTGCCGGCCGGCGTGGTGTCCTTGAAGCTGCCGGCCGGGCTGATGTGGTCGGTGGTGATCGAGTCGCCGAACAGCGCCATCACCGTCGCGCCCTGCACGCCGGCGACCAGGGCCTTGGGCTGCATCGTGAAGCCCTCGAAGAACGGCGGCTCGTGCGATGTAGGTGCTCTTCGGCCAGTCATAGACCTGGCCCTTGGTGCCCTTGACGTCGTCCCACAGCTTGCCGGGCTGGGTCTTGACCTTGGCGTAGTTGGCCTGGAAGGCCTTCGGATTCATCGCCAGCTTCATCAGCGCGTAGACCTCGTCGCTCGATCGGCCAGATGTCGCCGAGGTAGATATCCTTGCCGCCCTTGCCCTTGCCGACCGGCTCGCGTCATCAGGTCGCGCATCACATTGCCGGCGATCGCATAGGCGACCACCAGCGGCGGGCTGGCCAGGAAGTTGGCCTTCAGGTTGGGGTGGATGCGGGCTTCGAAGTTGCGGTTGCCCGAGAGCACCGCAGCGCAGACGAGATCGTTGTCGGTGATCAGCTTCGTTGAGTTCGGGCGTCAGGTCACCGGCATTGCCGATGCAGGTCGTGCAGCCATAGGCGGCCACGGCGAAGCCGAGCTTTTCCAGGTAGGGCAGCAAGCCGGCCTTGGTCAGGTATTCGGTGACGATGCGCGAGCCCGGGGCGAGCGAGGTCTTGATGTGCGGCGCCACCTTCAGGCCGGCTTCGACCGCCTTCTTGGCCAGCAGGCCGGCCGCCAGCAGCACGCTCGGGTTGCTGGTGTTGGTGCAACTGGTGATGGCGGCGATCAGCACGTCGCCGTTGCCCAGGGTCAGGGGCGCCGGCGCCGGACTTCGGCGTGGCGTGCGCCGCGCTCAGGGTGGAGCGGTTGTCGACCATCTCGACGACGTCGCGCGGCGCGCCGGGTCGACCTTGGCGTTGTTGCCGCGCCGGATTGCCGCCGGCAGCCGGCACGGTGTAGCGCTTGCTCAGCTTGCTCGGCCGGCTGGTTGAAGCCGTTGTCGGCAGTCGACGCGCTGAACAGCTCGGCGAACTTCTTCGACAGGTGCGTGATCTCGATGCGGTCCTGCGGGCGCTTCGGGCCGGCAAGAGACGGGGCGACGGTGCGACAGATCGAGCTTGACGACGCTGGTGTAGTCGATCTCGCCGGCCATCGGCACGCCGAACATCTTCTGCGCCTTGAAGTAGGCTCTCGAAGGCGTCGATCTCGTCGTTGCGTGCGGCCGGTGCCCCTGAAGTATTCGATCGTGCGCTCGTCGACCGGGAAGAAGCCCATCGTCGCGCCGTACTCGGGCGCCATGTTGGCGATGGTTGCGCGGTCGGGCAGGGCCAGCGTGCTCGGTGCCTTCGCCGAAGAACTCGACGAACTTGCCGACCACCTTGTGCTGGCGCAGGATCTCGGTCACCGTCAGCACGAGGTCGGTGGCGGTGACGCCTTCGCGCAGCTTGCCGGTCAGTTCGAAGCCGACCACGTCGGGCGTCAGGAAGTACACCGGCTGGCCGAGCATGCCGGCTTCGGCCTCGATGCCGCCGACGCCCCAGCCGACCACGCCGATGCCGTTGATCATCGTCGTGTGGCTGTCGGTGCCGACCAGCGAATCGGGGTAGTACGACGCCGTCCTTTCGCTTGTGCACGCCGCGCGCCAGGTATTCGAGGTTGACCTGGTGCACGATGCCGAAGCCCGGCGGCACGACGCCGAAGGTGTCGAAGGCCTGCATGCCCCACTTCATGAACTGGTAGCGTTCCTGGTTGCGCTGGAACTCGAGCTTCATGTTCAGGTCGAGCGCCTTCTTGCTGCCGTAGTGGTCGATCATCACGCTGTGATCGACCACCAGGTCCACCGGCACCAGCGGCTCGATCGTCTTCGGGTTCTTGCCCATGCTCTGCGGCGACGTTGCGCATCGCCGCCAGGTCGGCCAGCAGCGGCACGCCGGTGAAGTCCTGCAGCACGACGCGGGCGACGACGAACGGGATCTCGTCGCTGCGCTCGGCATTGGGCTTCCAGTTGGCCAGCTGCTCGACATGCTCGGCGGTGACCTTGCTGGCCGTCGCAGTTGCGCAGCACGCTTTCGAGCACGATGCGCATCGAGACCGGCATGCGGTTGACGTTGGGGAACTGCTTGGCCAGCGACGGCAGCGAGAAGTAGGTGGTGCGGGGGCCGAGCGGCTTTTGGGTGGAGGCGAAGGCGTGGGTCATGGTGTCTCGTTCGAAGAGTTAAGCGGCTTTCGGGACGATGACTTTGAGTCCCTTGAAGTAGTCGCGGAAGAAACCCGCGTCACGGGTGATGAGGGCCGTGCATTGCATCAGCGCGTGAGCACCGATGAGGAAGTCGGCGACCATGTGGTCGCGGCCGCCGCCGCGCGTGGCGGTAGCGCCGCTGCATTTCGCCGGCGCGCAGAGCAGACTTGCGATTCCAGCGGCGAAAAGCTGATGCCGACTGCTTCCAGGGTTCGAGCACCTGGCAGCCGTCCTTGAGCGCGGTGCACGACTTCGCCGACCACGACATCGCAGACGACGACCGGGCCGTGGTGCAGGGCATCGCGAACGCGCCTCGGCGGCCATCGGCCCGCGTCGTCGCCGAGTCAGGTCGACCAGCACGGAGGTGTCGATCGCGATCACTTCGGTTCCTCGCGGCGCTCATCGTCGGGCGGCGGGTACGGATCGCCGGGTGCGCGCCCGCGCAGCTCGCGCATGATGTCGTCGGTGTCGGCCCAGCCGTCGAGCTTGAAGCGGCCGCGCAGGCGCGACAGCGCATCGTCGACGTCCTTGCGCAGGATGATGCGGCTGCCCTCGATCTCGACCTTGAGCTTGGTGCCCTTGGTCAGGCCCAGCGCATCGCGCACGGCCTTGGGCAGCGTGATCTGGCCGCGTTCGGCCACGGTGGCTTCCATCGCAGGGTCCTTTCAGACGAAGTTTGTCTGAACGATCAGGTATGTTTGCATTGTACGTACTTTTTTAGGCTGATGGCAAGTACCGTACCGACAAGACCCCTTCGATCGACGCCAAGGTGGACAGCCCCGTGGCTTCGACCGGGCTGTCCACATCGACCAGCGTGTAGGCCACTTCGCCGCGGCTCATGTTGACCATGTTGTGGATGTTCAAGCCGGCATTGGCCATGGCCGTGGAAATCTGGCCGAGCATGTTGGGCACATTGGCGTTGGCGATGGCCACGCGCCAGCGCGACTCGCGGTGCATCGATACCTCGGGGAAGTTGACGCTGCGCGCCACGTTGCCATGTTCGAGAAAGTCGCGCAGCTGGTCGACGACCATCACCGCGCAGTTGTCTTCGGCCTCGCGCGTCGAGGCACCCAGGTGCGGCAGCGCGAGCACCCGATCGTGGCCGTTGAGGGTTGCGTGCGGGAAATCGCAGACGTACCAGCCGAGGTGCTTGTTCGCCAATGCGGCCAGCACCGCGGCGTTGTCGACCACGCCTTCGCGCGAGAAATTGAGCAGCACCGCAGCGCTGCGCATCGAGGCGATGTTGTCGGCGTTGACGAGGTGGCGCGTCGCCTCCACCAGCGGCACGTGCAGGGTCACGAAGTGGCTGTTCTTCAGGACGTCGGCGACGCTGGCCGCGCGCTTGACCTGCGAGGGCAGGCTCCACGCCGCATCGACGGTGATGTCCGGGTCATAGCCCAGGACATGCATGCCGAGCTTGATGGCGGCATCGGCCACCAGGCAACCGATCTTGCCCAGGCCGACAATGCCCAGCGTGTGGCCTGCCAGCTCGATGCCGGCGAATGCCTTCTTGCCCTCCTCGACGTGCGCGTCCATTGCTGCGTCGGCCGCATCCAACGCCGACACGAAGTGCAGGGCACCGGGCAGGTTGCGCGCCGCCATCAGCATGCCGGCCAGCACCAGCTCCTTGACCGCATTGGCGTTTGCGCCCGGCGCAATGAACACCGGAACGCCGCGCGCGCTCATGGCCTTGACCGGAATGTTGTTGGTGCCGGCGCCGGCACGCGCAATGGCGCGCACGCTGGCGGGAATCTCCATGGCGTGCATGTCGGCCGAGCGCACGAGGATCGCGTCCGGGTCCTCGACGTCCTTGCCAACCGCATAGTGCTCGCTCGGCAGCCGCCTCAAGCCGACCGCAGCGATCTGGTTGAGCACCAGCACTCGATAGGCTTCAGTCATTCTTGTTCTCGAAGTCCTTCATGTAGGCCACGAGCGCCTTCACGCCCTCGATCGGCATCGCGTTGTAGATCGACGCCCGCATGCCGCCCACCGAGCGGTGGCCTTTCAGCTGCAGCATGCCCAGGGCCTCGGCGCCTTTGAGGAAGGCCGCGTCGAGCGCTTCGTCCTTCAGCTTGAAGGGCACGTTCATCAACGAGCGGCAATCGCGTTGCACCGGGCTCGTGAAGAACCGGCTGTTGTCGAGAAAGTCGTAGAGCACAGCCGCCTTGGTGCGGTTGACCTCAGCCATCGCCGCCAGGCCGCCTTGGTCCTTCAGCCACTGAAACACCAGGCCGGCGACGTAGATCGCATAGGTCGGCGGCGTGTTGTACATCGATTCGTTGTCGGCCACGGTGGCGTAGTCGAAGGCCGACGGCGTGATCGGCAGCGCCTGGCCGAGCAGATCGTCGCGCACGATGACGATCGTCAGCCCCGCCGGGCCGATGTTCTTCTGCGCACCGCCGTAGATCAGGCCGTACTTCGAGACTTCCACAGGCCGCGACAGGATGTCGCTCGACATGTCGGCGACCAGCGGCACGCTGCCGACATCGGGCGTGAAGTGGTACTCGACGCCGCCGATGGTTTCGTTGCTGCAGATGTGAACGTAGGCGGCGTTGGCGTCGAGCTGCCACGCGCTGCGCGGCGGCACGCGGTCGTAGCCGGTCGCAGCCGACGATGCGGCAACGTTGACGGTGGCGTACTTCCTGGCTTCCTTGATCGACTTCTTCGACCACTCGCCGGTGTCGATGAAGTCGATGCTCGTCTTGCCGCGCAGCAGGTTCATCGGCACGATGGCGTTTTCGCCGATGGCGCCGCCCTGCAGGAACAGCACCTTGTAGTTCGCAGGCACGGCCAGCAACTCGCGCAGCAGGCGCTCGGCCTCGGCCGCGATCGAGATGAACTCCTTGCCGCGATGACTCATCTCCATGACCGACATGCCAGAGCCGTGCCAGTCGAGCATTTCCTCGGCAGCGCGGCGCAACACGGGCTCGGGCAGCGCGGCCGGGCCGGCGCTGAAATTGAAAACGCGGGTCATGATGAAAAAGGGGCTCCGCATCCAGGGAGCCCCATTATCGACAGAGCCCGCCGCAGCAGGCTCGAGGTGCGGACTATTACTTGCCGAGCATCGACTCGGCCGGCACCATCGTCTTGGCGAATTCGCGCTGCTTCTCGTGCATGCAGCCATCGACCAGGCGTTGGCCGATCTTGGTGTCCATGACCATCGACTTGTTGGCGATCTGGATCATCAGCATGCGGCCCGTCACGTCTTCCAGGCGCAGGGCACCGGTGGAAGACAGCACCGGCTTCATGACCCAGTGCTGCTTCTTGAGCGACATATCCAGGTAGCCCTCGTACTTCGGGTTGCTGGACACGTTGACGGCCTCATCGAACTCGCAGGCGTACTCGCCGACGTAGGCCATCGCGGCGGCCGACTTCTGCTCGTCGCTGGCCGCCGGCGGGGGCGTCTCGGCGGGCGCCGCGACAGCCTTCTTTACCGACTTCTTGGCGGGTTTGGCTGCCTTGGCTGCGGCGGGCGTGGCGGCCTGGGCCATTGCCGGCAGCGCCAGCGACAACATGATGGCAGCAAGGATCGGGGCGAGGGTGAGCTTCAAATCAGTCTCCTGTGTAGACGCCACGATTGTCTCGTTCTGCGCGCGGGCAGGCGTTGCAAACCGTAGCTGGGGGCACTCAGGACGCGCCTTGTGTGCGATACAGCACGTGGCGTTGCAGCGGGTGACCGCTTTCGATGCGGGGATGATCGAAGTCACCGTCTGGGTCATGCGCCATGCCCAGCCGATCCATGACGCGACGCGACGGTGCGTTGGTCGGCACCGCGATGGCGACGATTTCGCGCAGTCCCAAGCGGGCAAAGCCGAAGCCGAGCGCGGCCTGGGCGGCTTCGGTGGCCAGGCCCTGGCCCCAGGCAGCGCTGGCCAGCCGCCAGCCGATCTCCACGGCGGGCACCCACGGCGCATCGAAGTGCGGCACGTTCAAGCCGACGAAACCGGCAAATGGCAGCATGCCGGGCACCTCGAGCGCCCACATGCCCCAGCCGCGCTGCGCGATGGCGTCGCGGCAACGCTGGGCCTCGCCGAGAGCCTGCTCTTCGGTGGCGATGCTCGGGAAGTAGCGTCGCACCTGGGCATCGGCGTTCATCGCCACCCAGGGCGGCAAGTCGCTGTCTTTCCATTGCCGCAACACGCAGCGCCGTGTGTGCAGCTCCAACGGCTGGGCAAACGTCGGCAGAGACAGCCAGCGTTCAGTCGTCATCGGCGAAGAATGCCTCGCGCACCTCGGCCGGCAGTTGCGGCCCATGCGCGTACGACGTGCGGTGTGCGCGCTCGAGGATCTGCCAGTAGAAGCGATAGCTTGCCCGGTCGTGCAGCGTGTCGTGGTGACGAATCGGCGCCCACTGCGCCGCGCGCGCAGCCATGATGATCTCGACCGCCTGATCGACCTCCGCCACGCTCGGCGTGAAGGCATCGACGATCGGCCGGATCTGATCCGGGTGGATGCTCCACATGCGCGTGTAGCCGAACTGCCGGCACGCCATCGTCGCGGCGTCCATGAGGGCGCGCGCATGCTTGAACTCGGTGACGACGCTGTGCGATGGCACCTTGGCGTGTGCGTGGCAGGCCGCGGCGATCTCGAGCTTGGCGCGCACCACCAGCGGATGCTCGAATTGGCCCTTGACGCCCATCGCCGATGCCGGGATCGCACCGCGATGCGCAGAAACGAAATCCATGACGCCGAACGAAAGCGATTCGATGCGCGGATGGGCGGCGATGGCGTGCACCTCGTGCAGCGCGCCGTGGGTCTCGATCAAGGCGTGCAGCGGCACGGCCGAACCGCCCAGGCGATCGAGCGCCTGCGCGGCACGCACCACGTCGGCGGCATGGCGCGGCTTGGGCAGCATCAGGTAGGCCGGCGCGCGGGCCGCGGACGAGCACGATGCTGGCCACCTCTTCGAACTTGCGGGTGCTGCCGCGGCAACAGCCTGGCGCCGACGCGGCCGAACTGGTTGTCGCTGCTGGCGAGCATGGCCGCAATCAACAGCGCGTGCTCTCCCTCGCCGCCCACGGGCGCGCCGTCCTCGCAGTCGAGCGTGACGTCGAAGACCGGGCCGAGATCGCCCTGCAGCGCCAGGCTCTTCCTCATCCGCGCCTCGACGCCGGCGTAGTGGTCGCAGACCGGCAGCACCGGCGCCAGTGGCTCGTCGGCGTCGAACAGGGCGCTGCGGGGATGCATCGACATGCAGCGTCTCAGAGCAGATGCTTGACGCCGTCCTGCTCGCCCGTCAACTCGGCCAAGGTCTTGTCGATGCAGCTCTTCGAGAACTCATCGATCGGCAAATCCTTGACGATCGTGTATTTGCCGTCGGCACAGGTCACCGGGTAGCCGAACATCACGTCCTTGGGGATGCCGTACTCGCCGTTGCTCGGCACGCCCATCGTCACCCATTCGCCGTTGGTGCCCAGCGCCCAGTCGCGCATGTGGTCGATGGCGGCGTTGGCAGCCGACGCGGCAGACGACAGCCCGCGCGCTTCGATGATGGCCGCGCCGCGCTTGCCCACTGTCGGCAGGAAGGTGTCCTTGTTCCAGACCTGGTCGTTGATCATCTCCTTGACGCTCTTGCCGTCGATCGTCGCGAAGCGGTAGTCGGCGTACATCGTCGGCGAGTGGTTGCCCCAGACGGCGAGCTTCTTGATCGACGCCACCGGCTTGCCGGTCTTGGCGGCGATCTGGCTCAAGGCGCGGTTGTGATCGAGGCGCAGCATCGCGGTGAAGTTCTCGCGTGCCAGGCCGGGCGCGCTCTTCATCGCGATGTAGGCGTTGGTGTTGGCCGGATTGCCGACCACCAGCACCTTGACGTTGCGGCTGGCCATGGCATCGAGCGCCTTGCCTTGCGCGGTGAAGATCTGGCCGTTGATCGACAGCAGCTCGGCGCGCTCCATGCCGGCCTTGCGCGGCATCGAGCCGACGAGCAGCGCGTAGTCGGTGTCCTTGAACGCGGTCATCGGGTCGGCATGGGCTTGCATGCCTGCGAGCAACGGGAAGGCACAGTCTTCGAGTTCCATCATCACGCCCTTGAGCGCCTTCTGCGGCCCTTCGACCGGCACCTCGAGCAACTGCAGGATCACCGGCTGGTCCTTGCCCAGCATCTCGCCCGAGGCGATGCGAAACAGCAGGGCGTAGCCGATCTGGCCGGCAGCGCCGGTAACGGCGACGCGAACGGGTTTCTTGTTCATCGTGATGACTCCAAGGGATGGTGAAGTGCGGGAAAGCCCGCAGTGTAGTGCGCAAACCGCCCCGCAAAACAGGTCTTCTATAAGACAGCAGACCGTGTTTCAATGGCGTCATGTCCGCCGTGCCCGACAGTCCCCAGTTCTCGCCGCTCTACCGCCAGATCGCCGAGCTGATCACGCGCAGCCTCGACGGCGGCGAATGGCAGCCGGGCCAGGCGATACCGAGCGAGCTCGAGCTGGCGGCGCGCTACAAGGTCAGCCAGGGCACGGTGCGCAAGGCCATCGACGAGCTGGCCGCGGTCAATCTGCTGGTGCGGCGCCAAGGCAAGGGCACCTTCGTGTCGACCCACGCCGAGGAGCACACGCGGTTCCGCTTCCTGCGCCTGACGCCGGACGACGGCAGCGCCGAACGCCTGTCGCGCAAGTTTCTCGGCTGCAATCGCATGCGTCCGAGCGCCGAGGTGGCGCAGGCCCTCGACGTGCCGGGAAGCCAGGCGGTACTGCACGTTCGACGGCTGCTCTATTTCCGCGGCGCGCCGGTGGTGCTCGACAACCTGTGGTTGCCGCTGTCGCTGTTCAAGGGCCTGACCGAGCAGTTGCTGAGCGCCTACGAAGGTCCGTTGTATGGCCTGTTCGAGAAGGAATTCGGCGTTCGCATGATCCGCGCCGAAGAACAAATTCGCGCCGTCGCGGCCGACGCCGAATCCGCACCGCTGCTGGAGGTGGCCACCGGCGCGCCGCTGCTGTCGGTGTCGCGGGTATCGTTCACCTATGGCGATCGGCCGGTGGAACTGCGCCGCGGGCTGTACGACACGGCGCATCACCACTACCAGACCCGGCTGAGCTGAGGCCGCTGAAACGGCTGCAGGGCCGTCAGCAGCGATCTGCAGTTCGTCGTCGCGATCCCGCGTTCTATCGCAACCCGGTCCACCGAAGCGCCGGTGCTTTGCGACACTTGCAGGTGCAGCAGGAGAACATTGGATGCGCGGCAGAACAGCATGGTGGTTCGTGGGTGCGGCGGTGCTCGCGGTGGCGGGCGTGGCGGGAGCGTTGGCGGTTTCCAAGCAGGCCGGCGGCACGAAGGACGACAAGCCCGCCGAGGTGACGCTGGAGTTCACGGCCGCGGAAGTGATTGCCCCGGCGCTGGCCACGCTGTCCACGCAGATCGAGTTTTCGGGCCCGTTGGTGGCGCCGCAAACCGCGACCGTGCGGGCCCGCGCCGGCGGCACGCTGCTGACGCTGGCCGTGGCCGAAGGCAGCCGCGTCAAGGCCGGCCAGCTGCTGGCGACGATCGACGACACCGAGATGGCGACGCGCCTGGCTGAGCGCAGGGCCATGGTGGCCTCGGCCCGCGCCGCGACCGCACAGGCCGAGCGCAGCCATGCCAACAACCAGCGCCTGGCCGATCAGCAGTTCATCTCGCCGACCGCGCTCGACCAGTCGCGCGCCGCACTCGACACCGCCAAGGCGCAGGAGAACGCAGCGCAGGCGCAACTCGACACGGTGCGCGCTGTCTCGCGCGACACGCGCATCACGGCGCCGATTGCCGGCATCGTGGCCAAGCGCCATGCCGTGGCTGGCGAAAAGGTGTCGGCCGAGCAGAACATCGTCACCATCGTCGATCTGGCGCGGCTCGAATTGGCCGGCACGGTGGGCACGCATGAGGTCTCGCAGCTGTCGCCCGGCATCGCGGTGCAGGTGAACGTGGAGGGCGTCGACGCCCCCGTCGTCGGCAAGATCGCTCGCATCGCGCCGGCCGCCGAGCCGGGCACGCGCTCGATCGGCGTCACGATCGAGTTGGCCAATCCGAAGGAAGTCTTGCGCGCCGGCCAGTACGCGCTGGCCAAGGTGGTGCTGGCCGATCCGCAGCAGCGCTTGACCGTGCCGTTGACCGCGGTCGGCAACACCGCCGGCCAGGACCATGTCTGGCTGATCGAAAACGGCATCCTGGCGCGCCGGGCCGTGACCGTGGGCCGGCGCGATGAACGCGAAGGCCGCGTCGAGTTGATCGGGGGCGTGACGCCGGCCAGCCAGGTGCTCGGCGCGCGCTTCGACAATTTGCGCGAAGGCGGCAAGGCCGTGGTGGTGGCCACCAAGTCGGCGGCCGTAGCGTCGGCGGCCTCGACGCCGCGCAAGCACTGAGGACCTGGGGCGCGCCATGTGGATCACCCGCGTTTCGATCAACAACCCGGTCTTCGCGGCCATGGTCATGGTGGCCCTGTGCGTGCTCGGCCTGTTCTCGTATTTCAAGCTCGGCGTCGAACAGATGCCCGACATCTCGTTTCCCGGCGCGTTCGTCGAAGTCGAGTATCCCGGGGCATCGCCCGAAGCCGTCGAGCGCGAGGTCACCAAGCTGATCGAGGAGGCGCTCAACAGCGTCGCCGGCGTCAAGCGCATCACCTCGCGCAGTTTCGAAGGCCGCAGCCAGAACAGCGTCGAGTTCAACCTCGACGCCGACATGGGCCGCGCGATGCAGGACGTGCGCGACCGCCTGGCCGCGGTGCAGGCCGCCTTCCCGCGCGACGCCAAGGCGCCGCTGGTATCGCGCTTCAACAACGACAACGCGACGCCGGTGGTCAACCTGGCCCTGCTGTCAACGACGCGCAGCGCGCGCGAGCTGTCGATCCTCGGCGAAAACAATGTCGGCAAGCGGCTGCAGCGCATCGAGGGCGTGGCCCGGGTCGACATCAGCGGCTTGACGGTGCGCGAGGTCCGCGTCGACCTCGATCCGGCGCGCCTGCGGACCTACGCCATCACGCCGGCCGAGATCTCGCACGCGCTGCGCGAGGCCAACAGCGATCAGCCGGTGGGCCTGCTGTCCGACAAGGTGCAGGACTCGATCCTGCGTGTCGAGGGCCGCGTGCGCGACCCGAAACGATTCGCCGACGTGGTGGTCTCGACCAAGGGCGGATTGCCGCTGACGCTCGGCGACCTGGGAACGGTCGTCGAGCGCGAGCGCGAACCCGATTCGACGGCGCGCATCAACGGCCAGCGGGCGATCAACTTCGACGTCTTCAAGCAGCAGGACGCCAACATCGTCGCCACCGGCGACGCCGTCAAGGCGGCGATGGACGAGGTGCGCAAGACGCTGCCGCCCGATGTCGAGTTGGTGCTGATCTACGCCGCCAGCGATTTCGTCAAGGGCTCGCTCAACGGCCTGCTGCACACGCTGATCGAGGGCGCGCTGCTGACGGTGGCGATCGTGTTCCTGTTCCTGCATTCGTGGCGCAGCACGATCATCACCGGGCTGACGTTGCCGATCGCGGTCATCTCGAGCTTCATCGCCGTCTATGCCTTCGGCTTCACGCTCAACTTCATGACCATGATGGCGCTCAGCCTGTGCATCGGCCTGCTGATCGACGATGCGATCGTCGTGCGCGAGAACATCGTGCGCCATCTCGGCATGGGCAAGGACCACCACACGGCCGCACGAGAAGGCACCGACGAAATCGGCCTGGCGGTGATGGCCACCACCTTCGCGCTGTGCGCGGTGTTCGTGCCGGTGGCCTTCATGGGCGGCATCGTCGGCAAGTTCTTCTACCCGTTCGGCATCACCGTCGTCGTGGCGGTGCTGGTGTCGCTGTTCGTCAGCTTCACGCTCGACCCGATGCTGTCCTCGCTGTGGAAAGACCCGCCCGGCGAGCGCATGAAAAGGCTGCCGCTGCTCGGCGCGGTGATTCGCGCCAGCGATGCCGGCATGGATGCGCTGCACCTCGTCTACGAGAAGACCATCCGCTGGGTCTTCTCGCGCCCGCACCGCAACCGCGTGATCGTGCTCGGCGCCGGGCTGGCCAGCTTCATCGGCGCGCTGGCGCTGACGCCGCTGGTCGGCAGCGAGTTCGTGCCGCAGACCGACCAGAGCTTCACGCAGTTGACGATCCGCATGCCGGTGGCCTCGAGCCTGGAGCGCAGCGACGCCAAGGTGCGCCAGGTCGAAGCAGTCGTCGCCTCTTTCCCCGAGGTCAGGAACGTGTCGACCAGCGTCGGCGGGCAGGGCAGCGGGCTGGCCACCGGGCGCAACCAGGCCGTGCTCAACATCGGCCTGGTCGAACGCAGCCAGCGCAAACGCACGCAAAAGGAAGTCGAAGACGCGATCCGCGAAAAGATCGCCGGCATCCCGGGCATCGAAACCTCGGTCGGCTTCGAGCGGCCGATCTATGTCGCCATTCTCGGCAGCGACGCGCCCGGCCTGGCGCGCATCGCCAGCGAGTTCGCCGAAAAGATCAAGGCGATTCCCGGCATCACCGACGTCGAGCTGTCGGTCAAGCCCGGCCTGCCGGCCTATGCGGTGCGCCTGAAGCCGGGTGCGGTGCGCGAGCTCGGCCTGACCGCGCCGCAGATCGCCGCCAGCCTGCGCGCCTACGTCAACGGCGATGTCGCCACCTACTGGACGACGCCCGACGGCGACCAGGTCGAGGTCTTGTTGCGGCTGCCGCAGGAACAGCGCGAACGTGTCGAGCAGATGCGCAACCTGCCGGTGGCGTTCGCGCGCGACGGCACGCCGATCACGCTCGATGCCGTGGCGACGGTCGAGTCCGTCGTCAATCCTGAAGTGATCCGACGCCAGAACCTGCAACGCCGCGAGGCCATCTTCGCCGGCGTCAAGGACCGCCCGTCGGGCGACGTCGGCGACGATGTGCAAAAGCTCATCAAGTCGACCACGCTGCCTGCGGGCTACACCTTCGATGTCGGCGGCCAGACGCAGCAGCAGCAGGAAGCCTTCCAGGGCCTGCTGGCGGCGATGGTGCTGGCGGTGATCTTCATCTACATCGTGCTGGCCAGCCAGTTCGGCAGCTTCCTGCAGCCGATCGCGATCATGGCCAGCCTGCCGCTGGCGCTGGTCGGCGTCATGCTGGCGCTGCTGTTGTGGCGCAGCACGCTCAACGTGTTCTCGATGATCGGCCTGGTGATGCTGATGGGCCTGGTGACCAAGAACGCCATCCTGCTGGTCGACTTCGCCAACCAGATGCGAAAGAGCGGTGCCACGGTGGCCGACGCGCTGCTGCAGGCCGGCCTGATCCGCATGCGGCCGATCGTCATGACGACGATGGCGATGGTCTTCGGCATGCTGCCGCTGGCGCTGGCCTTCAACGAGGGCGGCGAGATTCAGGCGCCGATGGGCCGGGCGATCATCGGCGGCGTCATCACCTCGACCATCCTGACGCTGGTTGTCGTACCGGTGCTGTACAGCTACCTGGTGCACGACAAGAAAAAGCGGCCGCTGGTCGAGAGTGGTGGCGCTGTGCCGGCTGCGATGCCGGCGGATCGGGATTGACGGCTAGCATTTGCCGGGTCCCCGGCCCGGCGGCCGGGACCCGGCAATGTGTGCAGGCAAGAAGAGCAGCAAAGAACAAAAGGCCCGTGCAGCTTTCACCGCACGGGCCTCAGGCCACGAGCCGCAATCTCTCGATCAGGGCTGCTGAGTGAACTTGAAGTCCGTCTTGGCCGCTTTGCGCAGCGACTCCTGGAACTGCGTCATCTTCTGCTGCTCGAGGCGCTGCATGACCTGCGGCTTGACCTCGGCAAACTCGGGGAACTTGGCTTCGCGCGTGTCTTCGAGCTTGATGATGTGATAGCCGAACTGGCTTTTCACCGGCGCGCTGACTTCGCC
Source organism: uncultured beta proteobacterium (assembly GCA_963706685.1). Classification (GTDB taxonomy): domain Bacteria; phylum Pseudomonadota; class Gammaproteobacteria; order Burkholderiales; family Burkholderiaceae_C; genus CADEEN01. Next base: position 307,368 of record CAVPMY010000002.1, on the reverse strand, counting down.
CTTCTTCAACGCCAGCATCGCCTTGCTGAATTCGGGCACGTAGGCGTCGGGTTTGGCAAAGTCGAGGTCGCCGCCGTTCTTCGCCGATCCGGTGTCCTTGCTGCTCTTCTTGGCCAGGTCTTCGAACTTGGTGCCGCGCTTGATCTGCGCCAGCAACTTGTTGGCCTCGTCTTCCTTCTCGACCAGGATATGGCGCGCCCGGTATTCGGTGTCGCCGCCGGTCGTCGCGGCTTGCGCCTTGACCTTTTCGTATTCGGCCTGGGCTTCGGCGTCGGTGACCGGGTTTTTCTTCTGGTAGTCGGTGAACAGCGTGCGGATGAGCAGCGTCTGGCGGGCCAACTCCAGTTGCTGTAGAAACTCGGCGTTGCTGTTCATGCCGCGCTTTTCAGCTTCCTGCGCAAAGATTTCGCGCACGACGGCCTCTTCCTTGACGCGCGTTTCGATGTCGGGGGTGGCCGGCTGCTGGCCGCCGCGTGTGGCCTGCTGCATCAGCACGTCGGCGCGTGACTGCGGCACCGGCTTGCCGTTGACGATGGCGATGTTCTGCGCCGATGCGGCGCCTGCGAACAGCAGGGCCACGGCCAGCGCGGCAAATGACTTCTTGAACATGGGAAAAAGGGCCTTTCGAGACTCGGGGAGGGCCGCGCGACCTTGCAACCGGGGTCGCGCAGGTGGCGGATCAGCGCTGCGCTTCGGCGGGCGTGCGGGCATCGATTGCCAACGCGTGGATGCCCTCGGCGATCAACGTGCGGGCCGCATCATAAACGAGGCGGTGGCGGGCCACGCGTGACAAACCGTTGAAGGCCGCGCTGACCACATGGACAGTGAAATGCCGGCCCTCGCGCGCGCCGGCGTGGCCTGAGTGCAAGTAGCTGTCGTCCCGGACGTCGAGCGCGGTCGGGGCGAGCGCGCGCTGCAGCGTCTCGTGCAGGCGTTGCGCGGTGACATCTGTACTCATGGCTTACCTTGTTCGGGCTTGTCGTCACTGATGTAGCGACTCAGGTACAGGCCCTGGCCGACGGCAAAGACGGCGAGCAGCCCCATGATTCCGAAGAGCTTGAAATTCACCCAGGTCGGCGTGGCAAAGTGATAGGCCACCCACAGGTTGAGCGCGCCCATCAGCGCAAAAAATGCCGTCCATGCCAGGTTCAGGCGCTGCCAGACCGGCTCGGGCAGCGTCAGCTGTTGGCCGAGCAAGGTGCGGATGAGGTTCTTGCGCCAGCCCAGCCACGCCACCAGCAGGGCCGTCGCCATGACCCAGTACAGCAGCGTCGGCTTCCACTTGATGAAGGTCTCGCTGTGCAGCCAGATCGTCAGGCCGCCCATCACCACCACCAGTCCCAGGCTGACCCAAAGCATCAGGTCGATCTTCTTGCCGCGTGCCAGCAGCCATGCCACCTGCGTCAGCGTGGCAATGACCACGACCACGGTGGCCAGCAACACCGGCGCTTCTTCCGCGCCGACGAGGCCGCCGGAGACCATGAAGCCGAAATGGCTGGTCGCAAACGCCGCCGCTGCGGCCTTGTTGGCGTCGGCGACCTTGAAGGCGACGAAGAACAGGATGATCGGCAGGAAATCGAACAGCAGCTTCATCGCGGATCAGGGTTTGCGAAAGTCGATCGCCGCCGAGTTGATGCAAAAGCGCTCGCCGGTGGGCTCGGGTCCATCGGGGAAGACGTGACCGAGGTGCGAGCCGCATTTCCGGCAGCGCACTTCGACACGCACCATGCCGTGCGTCTGGTCGCGAACGCGCTCGATGACTTCGCTGTTGACGGCTTCGGAGTAGCTCGGCCAGCCGCAACCGGCGTCGAACTTGGTCTTCGATTCGAACAGCACTTCGCCGCAGCCGACGCATTGGTACTGGCCGTCGTCCCAGTGGTTCCAGAACGCACCGCTGAAGGCGCGCTCGGTGGCGGCCTGGCGAGCCACCTGGTACTGCATCGGCGTCAGCTGGGCACGCCATTCATCATCGTTCTTGTGGACCGGATAGCGCTTGTCGTCGTGATCGTGTGTGCTCATGATGAACAGGAGACTTCGAGTTGGGAGGCCCAGGTGGGCGGAAAGCCGGCATCGGCTTCGTGTTCAGGCTGTTCGTCGTAGGGGCGTGCCAGAACTTTCAGCAGGCGCTGAGTCTCGGCAGGGTCGCCTTGCTGTGCGCGTTCGATCGCCGTTTGGGCGAGGTGGTTGCGCAGGATGAATTTCGGGTTGGCGCGATGCATGCGACGGATGCGCTCGTCATCGATGCTGTCCTCGAGCGCCAGGCGGGCACGGTAGCGTTCGGCCCAGGCATTGAACTTGTCGCGCTGCAGGAAGCAGTCGCGCGCAGCGGCGAGATCGGTCATGCGGCGCCAGGTGATCGTGAAATCGGCGCGGTCTTTAGCCATCAACTGGAGCAGGTCATCGGCGAGCGCGGCGTCATCGTCGTGTTCGGCCATCAGGCCGAGCTTGGCGCGCAGGCCGCCGACCATCGCGGCAGCGAATTCGGCCTTGTACGGTTCGAGCGCCGCCAACAACTGCTCCGAGGCCGCCTCTGGCGGCCCCTCGACCAACGGCAGCAACGATTGCGCCAGCGCGTGCAGATTCCAGAAGGCCACGCTCGGCTGCCGCGCGTAGGCGTAGCGGCCCTGGTCGTCGCTGTGGTTGCAGACATGCATCGGCTCGAAGGCGTCGAGAAAGCCGAAGGGGCCGTAGTCGATGGTCAGGCCGAGCAGCGACATGTTGTCGGTGTTCATGACGCCGTGGCAGAACCCAACCAGTTGCCATTGCGCGACCAGGCGGGCCGTGCGGCGGGCGACTTCCTCGAGCAGGGCCGCCGGACCCTCGATGCCGGGGAAATAGCGCCCGGTCGTCGCCTCGAGCAGGGCCTGGAGCGATGGCAGGTCTTGCGCCGTGTGCGCAAAATGCTCGAAGTGACCGAAGCGCAGGAACGATGGCGCAACGCGTGTCACCACGGCCGCGGTTTCCATCGTTTCGCGCCGCACCGCCAGCGGCGAAGCAATCACGGCCAGCGCTCGCGTCGTCGGGATGCCGAGCGCATGCATCGCTTCGGAGCACAGGAACTCGCGGATGGATGAGCGCAGCACGGCGCGGCCGTCGCCCATGCGCGAGTAAGGCGTCAGGCCACTGCCCTTCAACTGCACTTCCATGGCGCCAGCAGGGGTATCGATCTCGCCGAGCAGCAACGCCCGGCCGTCGCCGAGCTGTCCGGCCCAGACGCCGAACTGGTGGCCCGAATAGACCGAGGCGAACGGCTGCACGCCCTCAGGCACCCGATTGCCGGCCAACACCTCGAGCGCCGCCGGCGTTTCGAGCCATTCGCGCAGACCGAGTTGCGCCGCCAGCAGGTCGCTGCGCGCCACCCAGGCGGCTGCACTGACCGGGCGCGGCGGCAACTCGGTGCCGAACGCCGGGCCGAGGGTTTGCAGGAGGCTGGCGCTGCGCCACAGCGGAGCCAGCAGCGGGGACAAGTGTTCAGGAGCGTTCACGAGTCGCGTATTGTCCCCTGCCGTGGCTTGTCGCTCCTGGGTTGGGGCAATCACGCTTTGACAGCGTGGTCCGGGCTGCTCACCATGCCGTCAACAAGGAGATGTCCCCATGCTTGGCCTGATGCAAGACCAGCCGCTGCTGATTTCCAGTCTGATCGAATTTGCGGCGCGGCACCACAGTGACGCGCAGATCGTCTCGCGGCGCGTCGAGGGCGACATCCACCGCTATACCTACCGCCAGGCCGCGGAGCGCTCGCGGCAGGTGGCGCGCGCCCTCGACCGGCTGGACCTGGCGTTTTCCGATCGCGTCGGCACGCTGGCCTGGAACGGCTATCGGCATTTCGAGTTGTACTTCGGTGTCTCGGGCAGTGGCCGCGTGGTGCACACGATCAATCCGCGCCTGGCACCGGACCAGGTGGCGTGGATCGCCAACCATGCCGAAGACCGGGTGCTGTGTTTCGACATGACGTTCCTGCCAATCATCAAGGCCATCTGGTCGCAGTGCACGACCGTCAGGCACTGGATCGCGCTGTGCGACGCCGATGCCCTGCCGGCCGACACCGGCATCGCCGGCCTGCAAAGTTATGAGGCTTGGATCGGCGGCGAAGCCACCGACTACAAATGGCCCGAGTTCGACGAGAAGAGCGCGAGCGCGCTTTGCTATACCAGCGGCACCACCGGCAACCCCAAGGGTGTGCTCTACGGCCACCGCTCGACGCTGCTGCACGCCTACGCCGCCGCGCTGCCCGATACGCTCAACTTTTCGGCGCGCGACACGATCCTGCCCGTGGTGCCGATGTTTCACGTCAACGCCTGGGGCATTCCGTACTGCGCGGCGATGACCGGCATGAAGGTCGTCTTTCCGGGTGCGGCGCTCGACGGCAAATCGGTCTATGAATTGATGGAGTCCGAGCAGGTCACCGTGTCGGCCGGCGTGCCGACGGTGTGGCTGATGCTGCTCAATCACATGAAGGCGCATGGTCTCACCTTCTCGACGATGAAGCGCACCGTGATCGGCGGCTCGGCCTGCCCGCCGGCGATGATCAAGAGCTTTCGCGACGACTACGGCGTGACGGTGCTGCATGCCTGGGGCATGACCGAGATGTCGCCGCTGGGCACGGTGTGCAATCTCAAGCTCAAGCACCTGGCCAGCGACAAGGAATCGCAGCTTGCGGTGCAGATCAAGCAGGGCCGCGCGGTGTTCGGCGTCGAGATGAAGATCGTCGACGAGCAGGGCGAGGAGCTGCCCTGGGACGGCGTTGCCACCGGCGACCTGCTCGTCAAAGGCCCGTGGATCATCTCGAGCTATTTCAAGGGCGAAGGCGGCGACCCGCTGGACGACGGCTGGTTTCCCACTGGCGACGTGGCTTCGATCGATGGCGACGGCTTCATGCAGATCACCGACCGCAGCAAGGACGTCATCAAGTCCGGCGGCGAGTGGATCAGCTCGATCGACGTCGAGAATATCGCCATGTCGCACCCGGCCGTGGCGATGGCGGCGTGCATCGCCATTGCGCACCCGAAGTGGGATGAGCGGCCGCTGCTCGTCGTCGTCAAGAAGCCGGGCTCGGAGGTGACGCGCGAGGCGGTGCTGGCGCATTTCGAGGGCAAGGTTGCCAAGTGGCAGGTGCCCGACGACGTGGTCTTCGTCGATGCCATCCCGCTGGGCGCCACCGGCAAGATGCAGAAGAACAAGCTGCGCGAGCAGTTCAAGGGGCATCGCCTGCCGGGAGCCTGAACGGTTGACTGCATTCGTCGTAATCCCTGACTGAAATGCGCTGTCGCTTGCGCTACCGTGTGCATCGCCATTGACGCCCAGCCCTCATATCAGGAGACCTCGATGAAGTTCAGCAAGGTTTTGTGCAGCGCGGCAGCAGCGCTTTTGCTTTCGGGCGCTGCCATGGCGCAAAAGGGCGAGACCGTCAAGATTGCGTGGATCGACGCCCTGACCGGCATGACCGCGGCGACCGGGCAGAACCAGTTGCGCGGCTTCCAGTTCATGGCCGAGCGCTTCAACAAGAGCAATCCGGCCGGCGTCAAGTTCGAGGTCGTCTCGTTCGACAACAAGTTGAGCCCGCAGGAAACCGTCAACGCGCTGCAGGCAGCCATCGACCAGGGCATCCGCTATGTCGCGCAAGGCACCGGCAGCGGCCCGGCGGCGGCGATCATCGATTTCCTGAACAAATACAACGAGCGCAATCCGGGCAAGGAGGTCGTGTTCATCAACTACGCCGCAGTCGACCCCGACCTGACCAACAGCAAGTGCAGCTACTGGCACTTCCGCATGGACGCCGACACGTCGATGAAGATGGAGGCGCTGACGACCTTCATGAAGGACCAGCCCGACATCAAGAAGGTCTACCTGATCAACCAGAACTACTCGCACGGCCAACAGGTCTCGAAGTTTGCCAAGGAGAACCTGGCACGCAAGCGGCCCGACGTGCAGATCGTCGGCGACGACCTGACACCGCTGGCGCAAACGCGCGACTTCGCGCCCTACATCGCCAAGATCAAGGCCGCGGGCGCCGACACGGTGCTCACCGGCAACTGGTCGAGCGACCTGACCTTGCTCGTCAAGGCGGCCAACGACGGCGGCCTGAATGCCAAGTTCTACACCTACTACGCTGGTGTGTCGGGCACGCCGACGGCCATGGGTGCCAACGCGGCGGGCCGCGTGTACCAGGTGTCGGTGATGCCGATGGGCCTGGGCGCTGAAGCGCGCAAGGTGATGGACGAGTACAAGGCCAAGTTCAACGACGATTTCTACACCGCGCAGATCTACAACGCGTACGCACTGCTGACGGCCGCAATGGCCAAGGCCAAGAGCACCAATGCGGTCAAAGTGGCCGCCGCACTCGAAGGCTTGCAGGTCAAGGGTTTGAACGGCGACGTCACCGTTCGCAAGGCGGATCACCAGCTGCAGCAAACCGTGTACCTCCAGGCCTGGCAGAAAATCGGCAAGCCGCCGCTCGACTACAGCGTCGAGAACACCGGCTACACGTTTGCGCCGATCAAGACCTTCGAACCCTACGTGTCGAGCACGCCGACGTCGTGCCAGATGAAGCGGCCGGGGTAAGGGACCACCCCCGGAGCGGCTTCGCCGCACCCCCTCGAGGGGGCGACGCCAGCGGCCTGGCAAAGCCAGTTCCGCGGCGTCTGCTTGATTTCGCTCTGAGCCCGCCCTATTGCAGTCTGCCTTGGACCAACTGCTGATCAACGTACTCAACGGCGTCAGCGCCGGGCTGCTGCTGTTCATGCTCAGCTCGGGGCTGACGTTGATCTTCAGCATGATGGGCGTGCTCAATTTCGCCCATGCCAGCTTCTACATGCTGGGTGCGTACTTCGGCTACGCGCTGACGTCGGTGTTCGGTTTCTGGATCGCGCTGCTGGCAGCGCCGCTGGCGGTGGGCGTGCTCGGCGCGGCGTTCGAGCGCACCGCGCTGCGCCGCGTGCACAGGTTCGGCCACGTGCCCGAGTTGCTGATCACGTTCGGCCTGTCGTACGTTGTGCTCGAACTGGTCAAGCTGGTCTGGGGCCTGGGGCCGGTGCCGGTGTCGCCGCCGGCGCTGCTGCAGGGGGCCGCCTTCACCATCATCCAGTCGGCCGGCGAGGGCTGGAGCCTGGCCTGGGGCAGCGCGCCAGCCGAGCGTTGCGCCAGCAGCGCTGCGCCCTCGTGCGTTGCTCGACGTTTCCGGCGACGCGCATGTTCATGATGCTCGTCGCGCTGCTGATGTTGCTGGCGCTGTGGTTGCTGCTCAAGCGCACCCGCATCGGCCTGGTGATCCAGGCCGCCTTGGTGCACCCGCAGATGGTCGAGGCGCTCGGCCACAACGTGCCGCGCGTGTTCATGACGGTCTTCGGCAGCGGCTGCGCGCTGGCGGCGCTGGCCGGCGTCGTCGGCGGCATGACCTTCGTCACCGAGCCCAACATGTCTCATATCGGTCCGATCATCTTTGCCGTCATCGTGATCGGCGGCATGGGGTCGATATCCGGCGCCTTCGTCGGCTCGCTGCTCGTCGGCCTGCTGCAGACGCTGCCGCTGACCGTCGACAAGTCGCTCGTGCACGTCGCTGCCGCGCTCGGCTGGCGCATGGCGCCGGGCGACATCGGCTATGCGCTGGCCAAGATCACGCTGGCGCAGGCGGCGCCGATCCTGCCCTACCTGCTCCTGGTGCTGATCATGATCCTGCGGCCCAAGGGGCTGCTCGGGTCGCGCGAGGGCTAGGGCAACGATGGCCAGCGCCAAGTCCTATCACTTCAAGCCCTACAACGTCGGCCGCTGGCTGGTCTGGAGCGGCTTCGCGCTGATCCTGCTGCTGGCGCCACGGCTGTGGACGTCGAGCTTCGCACACACGATGCTGTCGCAGATCGGCATCGCGATCATCGTCTGCCTGTCGTACAACGTGCTGCTGGGACAGGGCGGGATGCTCAGCTTCGGCCACGCGGTCTACAGCGGCCTGGGGTCGTTTCTCGCCATCCACACGATGAACGCGATCAGCGCCGGATCGTTTGCACTGCCGGTGAGCTTGGTGCCGTTGGCCGGCGGGCTGGCGGGCCTGGGCTTTGCGGCGCTGCTCGGCTATGTCTGCACCAAGAAGGCCGGCACCACGTTCGCGATGATCACGCTGGGCATCGGCGAGCTGGTGTGGTCGATGTCGCTGATGCTGCCCGAATTCTTCGGCGGCGAGGGCGGGGTCACCGGCAACCGCGTCGCCGGTTCGGCGCCGCTGGGCATCTCGTTCGGGCCGCAGCTGCAGGTCTACTACCTGATCGCAGCCTATTGTTTCGTCTGCACCGCGGCCATGTTCGCGCTTACCCGCACGCCGCTCGGCCGCATGCTCAATGCCGCGCGCGACAACCCGGAGCGCGTCGAGTTCATCGGCTACAGCACGCGCCAGGTGCGCTGGCGTGCGTTCATGTTCGCCGGCTTTTTCGCCGGCATCGGCGGTGGCCTGGCGGCCTTGAACTTCGAGATCGTGACGGCCGAGGTCGTCGGCGCGGCGCGCTCGGGCGCCTACCTGTTGTTCGTCTTCCTCGGCGGCGCGGCATTCTTCTTCGGCCCGATCATCGGCGCGGTGCTGATGGTGGTTTCGCTGGTCCTGCTGTCCGAGCTGACCCAGGCCTGGTTGCTCTACCTCGGGCTGGTGTTCCTGTTCATGGTGATGTATGCACCGGGTGGCCTGTCGAGCCTGATCATGATGAACCTGCGCCTGGCCGCGTACGGCAAGCTGCGCGAGCTGTGGACCTCGTACCTGGCGCTGGCCGGCACGGCGTTGATCGTGCTGGCCGGCGCCGGCGCGATGATCGAGATGGTCTACCACCTGCAGCTCAACCAGGCGCTGGGCCCGCAGATGACGTTCATCGGCGTCGGCCTGAACGCCGAGAGCTTCGACAGCTGGTTCGGCGCCGGCCTGGTGCTGGTCGCGGGCCTGGCGCTGTTCGAACTCACGCGCCGCAGTTTCGTCGCCGACTGGGAACGCATCCAAGCCGAGATCGAAAAGGAGATCAAGCGCAGGGAGGCCATCGCATGACGCCGGCAGTCGAGCTGCGCGACGTGCGCAAGAGTTTCGGCAAGACCGAGATCATCCGCGGCGCCAGCCTGGCGGTGGCGCAGGGCGAGCGTGTGGCCATCATCGGCCCCAACGGCGCCGGCAAGAGCACCTTGTTCAACCTCATCAGCGGGCGCGTGCATCCCACGAGCGGCGACATCCATGTCAATGGCAGCCGCGTCAACGGCAAGACGCCGTACGAGGTCAACCGGCTCGGCCTGGCGCGCAGCTTCCAGGTCAGCAACCTGTTCACGCGCCTGTCGGTGTTCGAGAACATCCGCTGTGCGGTGTTGTGGAGCCTGGGCTACAAATACTCGTTCTGGAAGTTCCTGGCCGATCTGACCGACGCCAACGACCGCACCGAGCAGGTGCTGGAGATGATCAAGCTCGACCGGCGGCGCAACGTGCTGGCGATGAACCTGACCTACGCCGAGCAGCGTGCGCTGGAGATCGGCATCACCATCGCCGGCGGGGCCGGCGTGATCCTGCTCGACGAGCCGACGGCCGGCATGAGCCAGAGCGAGACGCGGCGCTTCGTCGACCTGATCCGCGACGTCACTGCGGGCAAGACGCTGCTGACGGTGGAGCACGACATGGGCGTGGTGTTCGGCCTGGCCGACAGGATCGCCGTGCTGGTGTACGGCGAAGTCATCGCCTTCGACACCCCCGACGCCGTGCGTGCCAATGCACGGGTGCAGGAGGCCTACCTCGGCTCGATGTCGGCAGACGCACAGACCGAGGAGGCGAAGCGCTGATGTTGAGGCTCGTCAACCTCCATGCCTTCTACGGCAAGAGTCACGTGCTGCACGGCGTGAGCTTCGACATCCAGCCCGGCGAGATCGTCGCGCTGTTGGGGCGCAACGGCTCGGGCCGCTCGACCACGGTCAAGGCGATCATGGGATTGGTCGAAGGCAGCGGCAGCGTCAGGTGGCGCGATCGCGAACTGCTGGGCAGCAAGGCCTTCGAGATCGCCCACAGCGGCATCGGCTACGTGCCCGAAAACCGCGAGATCTTTCCCGAGCTGACGGTGCATCAGAACCTGATGCTGGGGCAGAAGAAGGCCAAGGCTGCAACGAAGTGGACCTTCGACGAGATGTACGCGCTGTTCCCGCGCCTGAAGGAGCGCCAGCATGTCGAGGCCGGTGTGCTGTCCGGCGGCGAACAGCAGATGCTGACGCTGTGCCGCACGCTGATGGGCGACCCCGAACTGATCATGATCGACGAGCCGACCGAGGGCCTGGCGCCCAAGATCGTCGAACTCGTCGCCGAGTACCTGCGCGAATTGAAGCGCCGCGGCATCTCGGTGCTGCTGGTCGAGCAGAAACTGACGATCGCCCTCGAAGTGGCCGACCGCTGCCTGGTCATGGGTCACGGCCAGATCGTGTTCGGCGGCACGCCGGCCGAGCTGCGCGCCGATCCTAGCGTGCGCAAGGAGTGGTTGGAGGTTTGAGCGCGCTGCATCGGTTTGATCGGGCGCAGCGGCACAATTCGATGCTGAGTCGTGAACAGGAGACGGCGCCACGCGCTGCGCCTGCACTGCAACGTAGGATGGCGCCATGTGCGCCAACTACCACCCCGTCACCGCGCGCGACCGGCTGCTCGAATTCTTCGGCGTGCAGCGCCCGGACGACGAGCCGCCGCCGGAGATGGCGTTTCCGTTGTCGATCGCGCCGTTCATCGTGCGTGCGGCCGACCGCGTCGAGATGGAACGCGAGTTGCACGTGGGCCAGTTCGGCCTGCTGCCGTTCTGGGCCAAGGAGCTCGCCTTCGGCCGCAAGACCTACAACGCGCGCAGCGAGACCGCGCATGAGAAGCCCAGCTTCAAGGAGTCGTGGGCCCGGGGCCGGCGCTGTATCGTGCCCGCCGAAGCCATCTTCGAGCCCAACTGGGAAAGTGGCAAGGCGGTGCGCTGGCGCATCGGCCGCAAGGACGGACTGCCGATGGGCATTGCCGGCCTGTGGGGCGTCTGGCGCGACCGGGACAATGGCAGGGACATGCTGTCGTTCACCATGCTCACCGTCAACGCCGACGACCATGCGCTGATGAAGCGCTTTCATCGCCCCGGCGAAGAAAAGCGCATGGTCGTCATCCTCGACGAGGCCGAGTACGACGCCTGGCTCGACTGCCCGACCGAACGCATGAAAGACTTCATGCGAGCCTATCCGGCAGACCGCCTCGAAACCGAGCCGGCGCCATTGAAGAGATGAATCGAATGCAAAGACGCCACGCCATCATGACCCTCGCCGCTGGCGCGTGGGCGCTGCCGAGTGCGCCGCGTGCCGCCGATCTGATGCCGACCGCGGAGGCCGTGCCGGGCGGCGTCGCCGTGGTCGAACTCGGCGCGGCTGCGGTGCGACCCACGGCCACCTTTGGCGGCCGGCCGGTCCTGGTATTGGCGCAAGGCGATGCCTGGGTCGCGGTGGTCGGCATCGGCCTGGCCGCCGACGACCAGCAGCCGCAGAGCCTGACCGTGCAATCAGGCGAGGGCGCTGAACGCCGGACACGCAAGGTCAGCTTCGACTTGCAGCCCAAGCAGTACGCCGAGCAGCGCCTGACGGTGGCGCCCAAGCATGTCGAGCTGTCGCCCAAGGACCTGGCGCGCTACGAGCGCGAGCGGGTGCGCCTGGCCGAGGTGCTGCGCCGCTTCTCGCCGCGCCAGCCGGCCACGCTGCGGCTGGTCGTGCCCACCGGCGGCCCGCGCTCGTCATCGTTCGGACTGCGCCGCGTCTTCAACGGCCAGTCGCGCAACCCGCACAGCGGCATGGACATCGCCGCGCCGAGCGGCACGCCGGTGGCCAGCGCCGCGGCGGGCGAGGTGATCGACAGCGGCGACTATTTCTTCAACGGCAACACCGTCATCGTCGACCACGGCCAGGGCTTTCTGACGCTGTACTGCCACCTCTCGGCCATCGACACCCAAGTGGGCGCGAAGCTCGACGCCGGCGCGCCGCTCGGCAAGGTCGGCGCCACCGGCCGTGCGACCGGGCCGCACCTGCACTTCAGCGTCTACCTGAACACTCAGGCCGTCGATCCGGCGCTGTTCCTGCCGCCCGCGTAGTCGGCGGCGCGCAGCTCGATCGGCTGGCCGTGCGGCGTGCGCTCGGCGGCATGGTCCCAGGCTTGCGCGGTGCGTTGCAGCTCGTCGATCGACGCAGCGCCCTTGCGCGCCACCAGCAACTCCAGCGCGCCGAGCCAATGTGCGTAGTAGGTGTCGCCGCGGTCGGGGTCGCCGGCGGTTTGTGCGGCGGCGATCTGCGCGGCCAGCGTGTCGGCCCACTCGCGCCAGGTGAACAGGCCGCGTTCGTGCAGCTTCACCGCCATCGCAAAGGCCTGTGCCTGCCACGGTTCGGCGAACACCGGGGCATCGCCGAGCGATGGATCGATGGGCCGATCGTTCGCCACGCCAGTCATGTCGCCGCTTCCAGGTACGGCTCCCAGGCGTCGATCGACACGGTCAGCCGCGACGCTTCGGCGGCGTCGTCATGCTCGGGCCACAGCTCGACGCCGCGCAGCGCCACCGAGTACAGCCACCGCGGGTCGGCGCCGCGGCCGGTGGCGTGGGCGTCGGCGAACACATGCGCACCGTGCACGCGCTCGATGACGCCGCGCTTGCCGCGCGCGTAATGCGGCAGGCGCGTGTGGTGCGGCACCTCGCCGGCGTACAGGCGCACTGCATCACCCACCGCAAAGCGCGCCGGCGCGGCGGCCGCGCGCTCGGTGGGCGAGCCCTTGGCCAGCGCCGCTGCCACGTCGGCCGCGAGCAGTTTGCGTGGCAATGATCTTGGCGGCTGCATCGCGTGGCCGGCAGCCGCCTCCTCGGCCGAGACGAGGCCATGGTCGTGAAGCAACCTGTCCAATGCCGGCAAACCAGATCTGGTAGTAACTCAGGCGCAGGTAGTCGGGCAGGGTTTCGCGCGCGCTGCGGCTCATGTCGATGTTCCAGGCGCCGGTGGCGCCCATCGCCAGCGTCAGCGCCAGCGCACGCGGCTCCCACGGCTGCATGGAACAGCTCGCCCTCGGCTTCGGGCACGACACGGCCATGGCCGCGCTGGCCGCCGAGGTCGGCATGTGAGGTGTAGGCGTGCGTGCTCATCGCGCCGCCGGGGCCAGCGGCAGCCCGGTGCCGATCATCGAATCGCGCGTCACCAGCGCTGCCAGCGCTTCTTCGTCCAGACCTTCGCTGCCAGGCGGGCGCATCGGCAAGCACGAGATAGCGCACCTCGGCGGTGGAATCCCAGACCCGGATCGCCGTCTCGGCGGGCAGCGCGACGCCGAAATCGGCCAGCACGCCGCGCGGCTCGCGGACGACGCGCGAGCGGTACGGCGCGCTCTTGTACCAGGTGGGCGGCAGCCCCAGCACCGGCCACGGATAGCACGAGCACAGCGTGCAGACCACCATGTGGTGCTGCGCCGGCGTGTTCTCGAGCGCCACCATGTGCTCGCCCTGGCGGCCGCTGTAGCCGAGCGAGGCGATGGCCGCGCGTTGCGTCGCGCAACAGCCAGTCGCGAAACGCCGGGTCGACCCAGGCCCGGGCGACCACGCGCGCGCCGTTGCGCGGCCCGACTTTCGTCTGGTAGGTGTCGATCAGCACGTCGAGCGCTGCCGGGTCGATGTAGCCCTTTTCGCTCAACACCGTTTCGAGCGCGCGCACGCGCAGCTCCATCGGCGAGAGCTCGCTGTGATCGTGGTCGTGGTCGGTGTCGTGGGGGTCGTGCATGCTCTTCGCGGCGCGGCAGTGCGAGGCAGTATGGTGCGCCGGCACTTAAAACGCCAATCATCAAAGCGCCAATGACAATAGCACCGTGCTGTCGGCCCCGCCCGCCATTGGGCAACGAGCGGCCTCGAAAGGAAAATCATGAATCAGTCGAGCGCGTTTGCGCAGTTCGTGGCGCTGATCGGCGACGCGGCCATCGCGTGGCGGCGCTTGCAGGGCAGTGTGCGCGAGCAGGCGCTGGGCACCGCACCAACGATTCCGGCGGCTCGGCCGCAGGGCAGCATTCCGACGCTCAAGATGCCGACGGCGCAGGGCTGGGCGCCGGGCCAGAAGCCCGTGGCCGCACCCGGCCTGAAGGTCAATGCCTTCGCCAGCGGCCTCAAGCATCCGCGCTGGATTCATGTGCTGCCCAATGGCGACGTGCTCGTCGCCGAGGCGCTGTTCATGCCCGGGCCGGCCAAGTCGGTCTTCGACTACGCCATGATCAGCACCATGAAGCGCGCCGCCGCCATTGGGCGCGAGCCCGAACCGCATCACGCTGCTGCGCGACGCCGACGGCGACGGCGTGGCCGAAGTCCGCGAGACATTCCTCGAAGGCTTGAACCAGCCCTTCGGCATGGCGCTGCTGGGCGACACCTTCTACGTCGGCAACACCGACGGCGTCGTCGCCTTTCCCTATGCGCACCGGCGCGACGCGCATCACCGCGCCGGGGCGCAAACTTGTCGGCGTTCAAGCCCGGCGGCCACTGGACGCGCAGCCTGCTGGCCGAGCGCGGACGGCACGCAAGCTCTACGTCGGCGTCGGCTCGCTCAGCCAACATCGCCGAGAGCGGCATGGAGGTCGAAGAGGGCCGGGCCTGCATCTACGAACTCGACCTGGCCACCGGCACGCAGCCGCATCTTTGCCTGCGGCCTGCGCAACCCGGTGGGCCTGGCCTGGGAGCCGCACACCGGCGCGCTCTGGACGGTGGTCAACGAGCGCGACGGCCTCGGCGACGAAACGCCGCCCGACTATCTGACCTCGGTGCGCGACGGCGGCTTCTACGGCTGGCCCTATTGCTACTGGGGGCAGACGGTCGACGACCGCGTGCCGCAGGATCCGGCCGCGGTCGCCAAGGCCCTCACGCCCGACTACGCGCTCGGCGGCCACACCGCCTCGCTCGGCCTGTGCTGGCTGCCCGCCGGCACGCTGCCCGGCTTTCCGCGACGGCATGGTCGATCGGCCAGCACGGCTCGTGGAACCGCAGCAAGCTCAGCGGCTACAAGGTGGTCTTCGTGCCGTTCGAGAACGGCCGTCCCGCCGGGCCGCCGCGCGACATCCTGACGCGGCTTTCTCGCGCCGGACGAGCAGGTGTCCTATGGACGGCCGGTCGGCGTGGCGCTCGGCCCCGACGGCTCGCTGCTGGTGGCCGACGACGTGGGCGACGTGATCTGGCGCGTCACTGCAGCGCTGGCAGGGTGAGTGCAACTTTAGAGGCTGAGTGGCAATGAACGATCTGACCCAACAAACCGCCGAGTCCCTGACGCGTTTGCTCGCCAGCTACGGCATGAACGTCATCGGGGCGATCGCGACCCTGATCATCGGCTACCTGCTGGCCGGCTGGCTGTCGCGCGTGACCGACCGCGCGGTGCGCAAGGCCGACAAGCTGGACCCGGTCTTCCACAAGTTGCCGGGCCGCGTCGTGCGCGTGGCGGTGCTCGTCTTCACGCTCATCGCCGTGCTCAACCGCTTCGGCGTCGAGACGACCAGCCTGATCGCGATGCTCGGCGCCGCCGGACTGGCCATCGGACTGGCGCTGCAGGGCACCTTGAGCAACGTCGCCGCCGGCGTGATGCTGCTCGTCTTCCGGCCCTTCGGCGTCGGCGACACGGTCAAGCTCGGCGGCGAGATCTACGTCATCGATTCGCTGGGCTTTTTTCTCTGCAAGGGCCACCAGCCCGATGGGCCGACCGTGTTCCTGCCCAACTCGAAGATCTGGGGCGAGACCATCGTCAACCTGTCGGTCACCGACAAGGACATGCGCCGCATCGACGAGGTCTACGGCATTGCCTATGGCGACAACATCGATGCCGCGCTCGCGATCCTGCAGCGCATCGCCGACGACGAAGCGCGCATCCTGAAAGACCCGGCGCCGCTGATCAAGGTCGAGAGCCTGGGCGACAGCTCGGTGAACATCCTGTTCCGCGTCTGGACAGCCAGGCGCCGACTGGTGGCCGACCAAGCTCGACCTCGTCCAGCGCTGCAAGGAAGCGCTCGAAGCCGGCGGCTGCTCGATCCCGTTCCCGCAGCGCGATGTGCACCTGATCCAGGGCGCGGTGGCCGAGGCGACGCGGGTCGGCGGATAGCAAAGACGCTGCAGCAGCCCCGGGTCACTGCTGCGTCTGATCTGGCGGCGCAACGGCATCGCGGCCGCCCGCGTCGCCCCGGCGGCTGCGCCGATCGCCGGTCTTAGCGATCGGACCAGAGTGCGTCGAAATCCTGGGCGCTGAAGTCTTCGGCTCCCAAATCGCGCGCCAGCCAGGACAGGCGGATGTCGTCGCAGGACGGATCGGAATCGTCGCCGTCGATGTCCAGTTCGTCGACGGCCTGCTCGATGCGGGTGGTGTCCATGGTGGCCTTCCGGTTGCATTGGCAGCCGACATCGGCCGCTGATGAACCTGGGTTGCACGGTCGACGGACGAGGTTCAATGTTTTCTTGCGCGCGCGGCCGCACGTTGCTGCAGCTGGCCCCGACCTGCCGGTTTGTCGCTATGCTGGGCGCTGGCGACCGTGCAACCTGGCAACGTTGCGGCGCGTCATGTTCCCAATCAGACCCGAGGAGTCAATCATGTCTGACGAGATTGTCGAGAAGACCGAGCTGGAAAAATCGCGTGACATTGTTTCCCAGCTCAAGGAAATGCAGCACTACTCGAAGGCGAATATCGAGAAGCTGACCGCATTCTGGTTGCAGCTTGATGGCGAGCTGAAACAGAAGGAAGTGGCGGTGAAGATCGAAGCCTTGCTGACGCACCAGAACACCTTCCACGAGGCGCTGGAAGTCGCCGTTGCGGAGTACGAGACCGTGTGCAACGCGATGGAAGGTTGATCGCAGGGGGCGACGGCCGCCCCACGGTGTCGTCATCACCTGTTGGCCGGCAACGCAAAACGAGGCAGCAGATGCACGCACTTTCGGTGGCAGACAGAACATGATCCGAATGCGTGAGCCTCGGACGCCGTTGCCGTAGCATTCAGCCGTCGAGCGGAGGCCTCGAACTTCGTCCGCCGCCAAGTCATGCCCAAGCGCTCCCGACAGCCGCCCGCCGCGTTGCAGACGCATGCGCCGTCGGCGCTGCGGCGGTCGATCGCGCAGCGCGTGGCAGACGCGCACGAAGCGCTGGCGCCGGGCGACATCACGGCGATGGTCTTCGGGTCCACCGTCGCCGGCATCGCCGACGCGCACTCCGACGTCGACATGAGCATCGTCTTCGAGACCCTGCCCGCGGAGGCCGAACGGCTCGCTGCCTGCGAGCGCGCCGGTGGCGGCCCCTGGATCTGGCGAAATGATTCGAGCGACGACGCCAGCATGGCAGTCGGCTTCGACATCGACGGCATCGAGGTGCAGATCGCCTACACCGAACGGCGCATCCTCGATGCCGACCTCGACACGGTGCTCGTCGCCCATGACCCGACGACCCTGAACCACAAGGTGGCCGAGGGGCTGCTGGTGGCCGAAGTGCTGCTCGGCGCGGAGCGGCTGGCGCAGTGGCGCGCGCGCGTGGCGCAGTTCCCGCAGGCCTTGGCTGACGCGATGATGCGCCACCACCTCGCCGAACCGACGCCGTGGAAGTGGTTCGCGCGCCTGCTGCACCGCGACGGCGCACTCTGGTGCCGCGAGATGCAGGTCGATGCCTGCTACCGGCTGTTCGGCGCGCTGGCCGGCCTGAACCGACAGTACTTCACCGTCTACCAGTTCAAGCGCATGCACCGCTTCGCCGACCAGCTCGCCCTCGCGCCGGCCAACCTTGCCGACCGTGTCGAGACGCTGCTCGCGGCACCGCTGGCCGAGGCCTTTGCGCTGCTGTATGGGCTCGAAGGCGAGGTGCTGACGCTGGTGGCCGAGCACGCGCCGCAGATCGACCTCACGGCGGTGCATCGGCGCCGCCAGCATTGGCCAACGCAGGCCACCGCGCCATGAGCAGGCCCATGACCTTCTTTGTTGTGCTCCATCGCTCCCGAGGAGCAGGCGATGTCCAGGCATTTCCCACTGCAGATCTTCATGCTGCTCACGCTCGGCGGTGAGGCGCATGGCCAGGCTGGCCACACCAACGAGGTGCCCACGGTGTTTGTGGCGGCGACGGCATCGATGGTCCACAGCTGCATCCTGGCCGATGAACTGTTGCGCAAGTTGTGTGCGCGCGCCGGACCACTGCCGCAGCCCGAAAAGAACGGCAAGCTCTGCGCCTTGCCGGCGCTGTCGTTCGAGTCGCGAACCGCACAGCACTATGCCGCATACAAGGCGTTGCATCGCACCACCTTCACCGACCACGAAGCGCAGATCGGAAAGGCGGTCAACGACGCGCGCGCGACCTTCGAGCGCCACTACGGCCGGTTGCGCTCGGGGCCGTTCTCGATGCTGGACCTCGATGGACTGAATCGCGAAGCTGAGGAATGCGCCAGGGCTGCGCCGCGGTTGCTGTCGCCGGTGCTGCGCAAGAAGTGAGGCGCCGCCGTCCACCGGCCGGTTGCAGGGCAGGGCGGCGGTGTCGTCGATCGATCAGGCTTCGCGGCTGGCCGCCGGCGGATGCAGCAGCCAGTCGATCCACGCCGGCAGGCCTTGGCCCGTCTTCGCCGACAGTTGCAGCACCTCGACGCGCGGGTTGACGCGGCGCGCATGGGCGATGCAGGCCGCGACGTCGAAATCCACATGCGGCAGCAGGTCGGTCTTGTTGAGCACCAGCAACGACGCGGCGGCGAACATGTCCGGGTACTTGAGCGGCTTGTCGTCGCCCTCGGTCACCGACAGGATCGCCACCTTCGCGCGCTCGCCCAGATCCCACAGCGCCGGGCAGACGAGGTTGCCGACGTTCTCGATGAACAGCAGCGCCTGCGGGTCGTGAGCAGGTGCGTGCGCATGTGAATGCGCATGTGAATGCGCATGGTCATGAACATGATCGTGGCCGGCGTGGCCGTGCAGCGCGAGCCGGCCGAAGGCATCGGCCACCATCTGCGCATCGAGATGGCAGCCCTGGCCGGTGTTGACCTGCACCGCGCTCGCGCCGGTTGCGCGGATGCGATCGGCATCGAGGCTCGTCTGCTGGTCGCCCTCGATCACCGCCAGCGGCAGCGAAGGCTGGCGCTGCCGAAGCGCCGCGATCGTCGCGCACAAGAGCGTGGTCTTGCCCGATCCGGGGCTGGAGACCAGGTTGTAGGCGGCCACGCCATGCGCGGCGAAGTGGGCGCGGTTGTGTTCGGCGATGCGCCGGTTGGCGCCGAGCACGTCGGCTTCGAGGCGGATCGCACGCGCCTGGCTCATGCCGGGCACCGACACGCGCGCGGCACCGAGGCCGTAGTGCAGGTCGCCGCTTTCACCACATCCACAGACCAGGCACATCGTGGCTCCTTGCGTTCATTCCACCAGCAGCTCGACGACGCGCAAACCCGCGTCGTCGCTGCGCTGCCACTCGCACGCGCCGCAGCGCGCACAGTCCGCATCACGATCGGCAATTGCCGACATCTCGCTGCAGGCCAGGCAGCGCGCCGGCGACGCCGGCTCGTCGACCTGCAACTCGGCGCCTTCGAGCAAAGTCTGCGGCGCCAGCGACTGCAGCGCGAAGCGCAGGGCTTCGACCTCGACACCGGCCAGCACCGGCACCGACAGGTGCAGTCGGCGCACGCGCGTGAAGGCGTCGCGCTGCGCCGCCGCCTCGACGATCTGCAGGATGCTGCCGGCCAGGCTCAGCTCATGCATCGGCCAGCTCCTCGCTCACGGCGGCGCGTTGCGTTTGCAGCCAGTCGAGCGCCAGCTGCGCCGCACGGTCGAGATGGCGCTGCGCCGCTGCGCTGAGGCCTTCACCGAGATCGAAGGACTGGCCCTCGATCGCGAGCTGCCAGGCCGGCGGTGCGGCGCCGTCCAGCATCGCGGCCACATGCAGCACCGCCTGTGAACGCAGCGCATGGCTGGCCGGCGGCACCTGCGCGTCGGCTTCGATGCGGGTCAGCGTGGCGCCGGCTGCGGCGCCCGGCCGCGCCGCATCGACGAACAGCACCGCACGGCGGTGTTGCAGGTCCAGCGCATGCTCGACCTGCAGCTGGAAGTCGGTGAGCAGTTCGACGTCGCCGGCGGCGTCGACAGCGGCGTCGCGCAGGCGATCGAGCAGCGCCGGTCCGAGCGCATCGTCGCCGCGGCTGGGGTTGCCGACGGCGATCACGAGCCAGGGCGCTGGCCTCGTCATGTGATGCGCTGCATGCGGCCGTCGAAGTGGCGCAGCACGCTGTCGCGCAACGCGCCGTCGGCGCCGACCAGGTTGACCTCGAGCGGCATGCTGCCCAGGGCGTGCGTGGCGCAGCTCAGGCAGGGGTCGTAGGCGCGCACGGCGACCTCGATCTGGTTGAGCAGGCCCTCGCTGACGGCGCGGCCGTCGAAGGCCTCGCGAGCGACGGCACGCACCGACTCGTTCATCGCCTGGTTGTTGTGCGTCGTGCTGACGATCAGGTTGCACTGGGTGATCAGGTCGTCGTCGCCGATCGTGTAGTCGTGGATCAGCGTGCCGCGCGGCGCCTCGATCACGCCGACGCCGCGCCGGCGCGCCGGCCGCACGGCAGGCAGCGGCGCCGTCAGCTCGCCGCCGACGAGCGCCGGCTCGTCGAGCAACTCGGCGATGACCTCCATCGCGTGCAGCATCTCGATCATGCGCGCCCAGTGGTAGGCCAGCGTCGCATGCACCGGGCCGTCGGCGAGAAAGCGCTGTCGCTGGGCCTCGGCGCGCGGGCTCGGCATGGCGTCGCAGTTCTGCACGCGTGCCAGTGGGCCGACGCGGTACCAGCCGTCCTCGGGGCCGAGCGAGCGCAGGTACGGAAACTTGAGGTAGGTCCAGGGCTTGGTGCGCTCCTCGATCAACGCGCGGTAGTCCTGCACGTCGGCGCCGTCGACGAGCCTGCGGCCGTCGGCCGACTGTGCGCGCAGCACGCCGTCGTAGAGGTCCATCGCGCCGTCGGCGCGCACGATCGACAGCCAGCTCGTGCGCAGGCGGCCGAAGCCGTCGTACAGCGCGGGGGCCTGCGCGTGCAGCGTGGCCACCAGTTCGACGGCCTGGTCGCACCAGTCGAGCATCTGCGGCACCTGCGCCGCGAGCCCGTCGCGCTCGTCGGCCGTGAGGTGCCGGTTCACGCCGCCGGGCACCGAGCCGGTGCCATGCACGCGCTTGCCGGCGGTCAGGCGGATCACCTCCTGGCCGAACTTGCGCAGCAGCACGCCCTGGCGCGCGATGTCCGGGTGCGCGGCGGCGACGCCGACGATGTTGCGCCTCGTCACCTCGCTGTCGAAGCCGAACAGCAGGTCGGGCGACGCGAGGTGGAAGAAGTGCAGCGCATGCGACTGCATGATCTGGCCGTAGTGCATCAGCCGGCGCACCACCTCGGCGGTGCGCGGGATGGCGCCGACGCCCAGCGCCACGTCGATCGCCTTGCTCGCCGCCAGGTGGTGCGAGACCGGGCAGATGCCGCACAGGCGCTGCACCATCACCGGCACCTCCCAGTAGGGTCGGCCGACGATGAAGGCCTCGAAGCCGCGGAACTCGACGATGTGCAGCCGCGCCTGCTGCACGCGGTTGTGTTCGTCGAGCAGCAGCGTGACCTTGCCATGGCCCTCGACGCGCGAGATCGGGTCGATGGCGACGCGGCGCAGGCCTTCGGGGTGGGCGGCGGTTTCCATGTCAGTGGCGCCCGGCCGCCCGCAGCCGCTGAGCGCCCCCTCGGGGGGCAGCGAGCGGAAGTGAGCGTGGGGGTTTCATTTCAGTCGTAGTGGATCAGGTGGCGGTCCGGCGTGGGGTCGCGGCCGTCGAGCAGCGCACTCAGGAAGTCCCAGATCGCGTCGGCGCTCGGCGGGCAGCCGGGCAGGAAATGGTCGATGTGCACGACCTCGTGGATCGGATGCACACGCGCCAGCGGCAGCGGCAGCTCCGGGTCGTTGGGCACCGCGCTGCCGGCGGCCAGGCCGTCGCGCGTCTCGTAGACGCTGGTGAGGATGCGCCCGATGTCCATCGAGTTGCGCTGCGCCGGCAGGCCGCCGTTGATCGCGCAGGCGCCCACCGCCACCAGCACCTTGCAGCGGGCGCGGAACTCGCGCAGCACATGCACGTTCTCGGCATTGCACAGCCCGCCCTCGACGAGGCCGATGTCGCAGGGCCCGCAATGCTTGATGTCGGTCAGCGGCGAGCGGTCGAACTCGACGCGCTCGAACAGCGTGAACAGGCGCTCGTCGATGTCGAGCAGCGACATGTGGCAGCCGAAGCAGCCGGCCAGCGACACGGTGGCGATGCGCGGCTTGCGCGCGGCGCTGCCATTGCTGCCGCCGTTTCAGGCGTTGCCATCGCCAGCCTCCTCAACCGCCTCGGCGGAGACCGGCGCGCGGTCGAAGCGGCGCTCGCCGATCGGGATCACGAAGCCGCGGCGCTTGGGCAGGATGGCGCCGACCGGGCAGACCTGCGCGGCCAGGTCGCCGGCCGCGAAGGCGCTGTCGCCGAGCCGGCCGCTCGGCGAGTTGACGACGCAGATGCGTGCCGATGCCGTGGCCGCCGATCGCGAACACATCCTTGTGGTCGACCTCGCGGCTGGCGCGCACGCACAGCTTGCACAGGATGCAGCGGTTCAGGTCGAGCCAGAACTCGTCGTGGCTGGCATCGACCGACGCGTGTCGGATAGAACTCCTCGAACTGCGGGCCGGTCATGCCCATCTCGTAGGCGGTGGCCTGCAGCAGGCAGTCGCCGCTCTTCTCGCAGCCGGGGCAGAAGTGGTTGCCTTCGACGAACAGCATCTGCAGCAGCGTGCGGCGCTTGCCGTCGAGGTCGGGCGTGCGGTTCTCGACCACCAGGCCGGGCGCCGCGCGCGTGGTGCAGGCGGCGGCGAGCCGGCCCGCGACCTTGACCGTGCACAGCCGGCAGGCGCCGCTCTGGCCCAGCGCCGGGTGCCAGCACAGGTGCGGCACGTAGTGGCCGGCGCGTCGCGCTGCGGCCATCAGCGTGTCGCCGTCCTCGAAAGGCACCTCGGCGCCGTCGAGCGTGAAGTGCGTTCATCCGTCGCGCTCCAGATGGGCACCGGCATCGTCGCGGCCGGTGACGCGGCGCGCCGGTTCGAGTTCGGCATCGAGGTCGAAGCCGGGCGTGAAGGTCGGCGACTGCAGGCGCCGCTCGTAGGCGCGGCCGGAAGCGCAGCAGCGTGTCGCGCAGCGGGTTGGTGGCCGAGGCGCCGAGCCCGCAGTGCGTGGTGCCGTGCAGCAGCGCCTCGAGCTCGCGCAGTTCGGCCTCGTCGAACAGCGAACCATGCCCCGCGGCCAGCTTGTCCATGCGCCGCACGACCAGTTCGGTGCCGACGCGGCACGGCGTGCAGAAGCCGCAGCTCTCGTGCGCGAAGAAGTGCGCGAAGCTGCGCGCGGTCTCGAACATGTCGCGCGTGCTGGTCGAAGACCATGAAGGCGCCGGCGGTGGGCACGTCCTCGAAGCCGATGCGGCGGCCGAACTCGTGCGCCGCCAGGCACAGCCCCGACGGCCCGCCGACCTGCACCGCCTGCGCGCTGCGCCGCGGCGTGAGGGCGCCGCAGTCGTGCAGGATCTGCTCGATCGTGACGCCGAACGGGTATTCGTAGACGCCGGGCCGCTCGCAGTCGCCGCTGACCGAGTGCAGCTTGGTGCCGCTGCTCTGCGGCGGTGCCGACCGCGGCCCACCAGGCGCCGCCGCTGCTGCGCGATGTGCGCCGCGGCGCAGAAGGTCTCGACGTTGTTGACGATCGTCGGCGCGCCGAGGTAGCCGCGCTCGACCGGAAACGGCGGGCGGATGCGCGGCGTGCCGCGCTTGCCTTCGAGCGACTCGATCAGCGAGCTCTCTTCGCCGCAGACATAGGCGCCGGCGCCGAGGTGGATCGTGATGTCGAAGTCGAAGCCCTCGCTGCCGAGGATGCGCGTGCCGAGCAGGCCGGCGGCGCGGCGCCGCTCGAGCACCGCCTGCAGCGGCTCGAGCAGGTAGCGGTATTCGCCGCGCAGGTAGATGAAGCCCTGGCGCGCATCGAGCAGGCGCGCCGCGACCGTCATGCCCTCGATCACCGCGTCGGCCTGCAGCGTCAGCAGCACGCGGTCCTTGAAGGTGCCGGGCTCGCCCTCGTCGGCATTGCAGACGACGACGCGGTGACTGCCCGGCGCCAGCGGTGCGCGCTGGCACAGACGCCACTTGGTCGCGGTGGCGAAGCCGGCGCCGCCGCGGCCGCGCAGCTTGCGAGGTTTCGATCTCGTCGAGCGTGGCCTCGGCACCGCGCGCCAGCGCGGCGCGCAGCGCCTGGCCCTGCAGCGGCGGCGCGGCCAGCAGCGTGTCGGCGCGACGCACCTGCGGATCGACGCGCTGCCACTCGGCGGGCCAGTCGGCCACCGGCACATGGCCGCGCACCAGGTCGGCCAGTTCGACGACGCGCTGATCGTCCATGCGCGTCAGCACCTGGTGCTGGTTGACGAGCAGCGCCGGGCCCTGGTCGCCCAGGCCGATGCACGACGAGAAATCGACGCTGGCGAGCGCGCCCGCGCCCGCCGGCGGGCCGCGACGCACGCCGAGCAGGCGACACAGTTCGCGCGCCAGCATGCGGCTGCCAAGCATGCGGTCGGTGACGTTGTCGCTCCACAGGAAGTGATAGCGACCGACCGGGCGCAGGTAGAAGAAGCGATAGAAGCTGGCCACGCCCTCGACGATGGCCGGCGTCAGTCCCACGCCCGCGGCGATGCGCGCGATCAGCTCGCGCGGCAGCCAGCCGCTCTCGGCCTGGACCTCGCGCAGGATCTGCACCAGTGCCTCGCGGCGCTTGCCATGACGGCGCAGAACCCTGTCGACAACATCCGGCGCAGGACCCGGCACGCAATCGGCATCGACCATGGACATGCGACATTGCACGCCACCCGGGCCTGTGCGGCTTGATGCAGATCAATCCGATCGGGACGAGCGCGACGTCTTGTCGCCACCCCGTCGCCGCGGCCGGTCAAAAGACGTCTGCAGGTGGGGCGCACCGTGGCAGTGCGCCGCTACGGTTGCTGCTGCTTGGCGGCCGGCACCGGTGCGGCAGCGAAGTGCAGCACGCGCGCTTCGTCCTCGCTGAGCAGGCACTCGTACAGGCGCTCGCCGTCGAAACCGCCGGAGTTGTTGGGCGCATTGATGCGCAGCCCGTAGGTGCGCGCAGCGATCAACTCTTCGTGCACCCGCCAGGCCTTGGCGCCCAGGAACCGCACCGACGCAATGCGCAGCCCCTGCGGGTCGGGAAACGCCGTCGATGCGCGCGCATGCGCCTCGCACAGTGCGGCGCCGAGCGGTGCGGCGCTCGCGGCCTCAGGCGCTGCCGTGCCCTGCACGCGCCGGCCATCGTTGCACGCCTGCTGCTGGAAGATCACCCGGCCGTTGACCTCGCAACGGTAGGCCTGTGCCGATGAAGTGGCGGGCGCCAGCGCGAAGAGCAAACCCAGGGTTGCTGCAACGGCGGTGTTCAGAGGACGTGCGCTGCGATTCATTCTCGACATGGCGAATTTCGATGGCGGTTGATGCCGCAGTCTAGACGCGCAACACCCCTTCGCGTATCGGCCGGCAACATGCAATGCAAAGCCGCGCGTCTCGCCGCGGCGCGACATCGGCGCGAAAAGCGCGCCGCGACCATCGCTTCGAGAACCAGTTCACGAAGTTCTCGTTGGCGGCCGTGGCGCAACGCACGACGCCACTGCACGGCGTTTTGAGTTCGCAGCCGTCCTCCGCCAATGCTCACTTACCGCCTGCGTGGCCGCACGGCCGATGCTGCATGTCATCGCATCGAATGCCTCGCCGCCTGCCATGACTTTCATCCAACGCGCTCAACTCGAGCACTTGCGCCACCTCCTTGCCTTGACCGCGCTCAGCGGCGCCTTGTGTGCCACGCTTGCCGGCTGCGGCGGTGCCGATGCCGATGCCGATGCCCTACGACAACAGCGTCGCCTTGGAAACGACACAAGCGCGTCGAGGCAAGCCAGGGCGAACGGGCCGCGTCGAAACACCCACGCCTGCGCCTGCACCCGCACCCGCACCCGCGCCTGCACCGCGCCTGCACCCGCGCCTGCACCGGCGCCTGCACCCGCGCCTGCACCCGCGCCTGCACCAGCACCAGCGCCTGCACCAGCGCCTGCACCAGCGCCAGCGCCAGCGCCAGCGCCAGCGCCAGCGCCAGCGCCAGCGCCAGCGCCAGCGCCGGGACCCATCGATACAGCGTGTGCGCTGCCCGCCTTGCCGAGCAAGCCCGCCGACGCGCTCGACGTGCGGCAGTTCGGTGCCATCGCCGACGACGGGCTGGACGATGCGCCGGCCATCCAGCGCGCGCTCGATGCCATGAAACCCGGCCAGTGGCTGGTCTTTCCCGCCGGCACCTACCAGCAGAGCAAGCGCGTGGTCGTGCGCACGAGCGGCGCGGTGCTCTGGTCCGAGGGCGCCACGCTGCATGCAACCAACCCGCAGGACCAGGCGGTGCTGCTCGCCGCCGATGGCGCGAGCATCTACAACTTCACGATGACCGCGGTCACCGCAACGCGGCTGACGGCGCCGTGGCAGTCGCGCATTGCCGTGTTCGACCGCGTGGACCGGACCACGCACCTGCGCGGCAACGTCATCCGCGGCAACCGCGTCATCAACGGCGGGCCGGCCGGATCGGCCACCGCCAACAGCGCCTCGTCGGCGGCCATCTTCGTCTACCGTGCCGACGGCTTCCTGGTTGCCGGCAATGAAGTGCGGCGCAGCCTCTCGGACGGCATCCATGTCACCGGCGGTTCGCGCAACGGCCGCGTGCTCGGCAACACCGTGCGCGAGACCGGCGACGACATGATCGCGATGGTCTCCTACATCGGCAGCGGCAACTGGCAGACCGAGACCGCGCAGAGCCTGGCGGCGATCAGCGCGCCGGAGCGCGATCTGCAACTCGTGCGCAACGTGCTGGTGGCCGGCAACGATGTCGAAGGCCAGTACTGGGGCCGTGGCATCAGCGTCGTCGGCGGCGCCGACATCACGATCCGCGACAACCGCATCGCCAAGCCGACGCTGGCCGCCGGCGTGCTGCTGGCACGCGAGGCCGGCTGGCTGACCTGGGGTGTGTCCAACGTGCTGGTCAGCGGCAACGCCATCAGCCAGGTGCAGACCACCACGCCCGCCTACGTGCCCGCCGGTTGGCCGTCGTCAACGGTGAAGCGCACCGGCCACGCCGGCATCGAAGTCCACGCCTTCGCCTTCGAGGACGAATTGCAGAACCCGACCCTGCGCCCGATGCTGGCCGTGACCGATCTGCGGATCGAGCGCAACACCGTTGCCGAGACCGCCGCCAACGGCGTGCGCATCGGCGAAGGCACCGGCGTGATCTCCACGCTGAGCGGCACGCGGCCCGACGGCAGCGGCGTCTCGCGCCGCTATAGCGGCGGCGACACCGGGCGCATCGCGCTGTCGGGCCTGGCCTTCTCCGGCACCGCCGAGCGCGCGTTGGCGATCAAGAGTACGCCCAGCGCCACGATGAACGTGCAGTGCGAAGCGCTCACCGACGGCGGCGCGCCGCTCGCAGACGCGGCCTGCATGGGCGCAGCGCCGAGGGTCACCGGCTCGGCGATGACTTGCGGCGGGTAAGGGCGCGACGTGCTGCAGGCATGTTGTCGTGCCTGCATGCAGCGGATCGGGGGCCGAGGGGGATGGTTGGCCTGACCCTCATGCGGTGATCGCGTGCGTGGCCCGAGGGCACTGCGGCGCCTTCGCTCATGCTGGAGTACCAGAAATCGCGCCGTCGCCGCAGCGCCCTCGGGCCGGGGGACAGTGGTGTTGCGCGAGCCGGGTGAATCGGTGCAGGTCTCGATTTGAGGCCGGAGCCACGGCTGCGGCGGCCTTCGCTGTGGTCAGCCTTCGGCGTTCAGCGGCGCCAGATCTGACGGCATGGTGCGCGTCCAGCTGCGCTCCAGCTCCTCGAATTCCTTGTATGAGCCTTCCGTGACTTCCACCCGGTTCGGCGCATGCATCTCGTCGCCGCCCGGATTCACGTTGGCCTGATTGGCCTGGTCGCGTGCGACCGCCGCGGCATGCTGAACACGCAACTGCTCGGTGAGTTGCGTCAGTGCCGGCGAAGGGTCTTCGCCGGCCAGCATGTCAGCCTGCATGATGGCCTTTGCCAGCACGCTGGCCGGCAGTGCCCCCACACCCTCCCAACCCTTGCGCGTCAGCGTGTCGTGCACCACGACCAGGTAGCGCAACAGCTTGGAGGTCTCGCCGGCCTCCTGCGCCAGCAGAAGTGCGCGCAACTCGGTGCACAGATGTGCTTGCGAGCGACCCAGACGCGCGGCACTGCGCCGCTCGACGAGCACGACGTGCGGCTGACCGTTGCGCCATTCCAGCGCCACCGGCCGACCCAGCGCGCCCTTGAGCCGTTTCAGCGGATTCGCTGATCCCTTGCCTTGCAGCCCTGCTCGCCGCTCCTTCAGGGGCGCTTCGATCGAATCCTTGGTTGCGGTCGGCTTGCTGCGCATCGGCTTGTCGGCTCCACTTGAACGGGTCATCGGGACGACAGAAAGGTTAACGGCGGGGTCGCCGGCTGCAAGCTCGCAATTCACACCGGGCTACGGCGCGCTGCCGTGCGAGAAGGGCGATGGGGCGCCGCCGTGATGAATGACGCGATCGATGCGCCGCCGGCTCGGAGAAACGCCTGCGACCGCGTCTGCGTCTGCGTCCGCCCCAGTTCCAACGCGTGCACGTGATGCGTCGCCTCGTACGTCGTAACCGTCTCCAGGTTGATCGTATGCCGAAGGACGTGGCAGTTATTTGGATGGTGCTACTGCGTCCATTTCGCGCGGGGCCCGAGGTCGCGGCGGCGCCGGCGCTCATGCTGGAGTACCAGAAATCGCGCCGTCGCCGCAGCACCCTCGGGCTGGGAGGCGGTGTGGGTTTGCGAGCAGGGCGAAGTCGTGCAGGCTTCGATGTGGGGTTCGTGTCAACTACGGGAGGAGGAAAAAGGAGAGACCTGACCCCAACGTCCTTGCCCCCAACGTCCTCCAACGTCCGGAGTGACCCCAACGTCCGGAGCTATCGTGAAGTGCCCGACGTGCACATAGTTGACTTCCCGACATGAAGCACGGAGCAATGACGGGCGTCTAGTTCGTTAGTTCCACAGTAGCTCGATAGGTACTCACGATCGTAGGTGGCGCAGAACGAAGCGAGGTCGCCAGCAGCCCACGTAACGCAGTCACCCGTGATTCCAGAGACCGTCTTTATGCAGTGCTCCGACGTACACCCGTTCTTCAGCGTTGCGATTGTCTTGGCCATGCACTGAGCCTTGGTCAACGACCGCATGAACGGCTCCGTAAGTTGTTCTTGCTTCCACAGCGAAACGCGCAAATCGGCCTGTCCGAACGCCGCGGTGGTGACGACACATGCAACAACAGCCAAGCGCTTGAGTCTCATTCGTGATGCCATCTATACAAGGTTGAACTGCTTTCGGGCTCGCAAGATCAGCGCTTGGAGATGCGGGCCGTAGTACTGATACGGAACTCCCCCGCAATTCACCGTGAGACTGTCGGACCAGTTGCAGCCCTGGTCATCCGGCTCCTGCAGAGCCATCACGCCGGACACGGCGCAGTCTTGACAGTCCTCAAGCGTGCGCAGTTGTTCGGTCAACCACGCCTCGATAGCCGACGGTGCGACGAGCGTTCTGTGCATCAGGTGCCTCCGATTCAAGGCTCGAATTCTGGCAGCGCAACAACCGTTCTCACAACGGGGTGAGACCTAACGAATGACAGGGACTTCCCCGTCCCAAGGTGCCCACAGCGAAGAAGCATAGGGGTCTCGAAGAAGCATGGAGAAGCATGGGGGTCAAGAAGCATGCGGAGGGAGAACGTGGTCAAGAACGCGGGTCAAGAACGCGAAAACATGCGAAAACATGGCAAAAACATGGGGTCATGCAAAAACATGGGGACACAAAAACATGGGGTCAGGTCTTGTCTATTGCCTCTGCTCAACTTCACAGGTATTTGGAATGCCGATGGGGGATCGTCCTGCATGATCCCAGCGTCACTCCTGACGCCGAATTCACAGCCTGCCCTGAAGGCACCGCGCCGAAGAACGCTAACCCGCTGTTGGAAACCAACGCTGTACGGCCGCGACCGAGTCGGTTGGTCCTGTATTGAAACAGAGCTTCGCCGCTGGAGCCGATTCGTGAACGGTGTTCACAAGCTTCTCGAAGAGGAACACGTACTCGCTGACGGTTCGAACGCCGGCCCCGATCAAAACGCACGCGGGGTTTTTCTGAAGCAGGAGCTTCTTGACTGTGTCGGTCGCGCTCCCCGCGTCCGTAATCAAGCCAAGCTCGGCGTCATAGCCAAGCTGTTGAAGCTTGTCTCGATCGGCTTCCAGCGCTGCGCGCAGCTTCTCCGGGGTCAACCCGGGCCACTTGCTGTAGTCCACTGAATCCGGGTGCCAACCCACCAACAACACGACAGTCTTCTTCGACATCACCTCTCCTTGGGGAAAATGTGCTTGTGCGGTCTAAGGTGTTCTCGATCCAATATACGCCGCATATGCAGCGCTGCCGCGGAGTACGCAGCGCGACGACGTGTTCCATCGCAAGGTCCCGTCGCAGTTGAGTTTTTTCCTTGAGGCTCCGCATGACAACAGCGTATTGGCATCGGCAAAGGCGGCATGTCGATCGACCGGCGGCGAATCTCGGGACGTTGCTAGAAAAACGCCTGCAACCCCGTCTGCGCCCGACCCAGGATCAACGCATGCACGTCGTGCGTGCCCTCGTAGGTGTTCACCGTCTCGAGGTTGATCATGTGGCGGATGACGTGGTACTCGTCGTGGATGCCGTTGCCGCCGTGCATGTCGCGCGCCATGCGGGCGATGTCCAGCGCCTTGCCGCAGCTGTTGCGCTTGATCAGGCTGAAATCATCTCGGGCGCGGCCTGGCCTTCGTCCATCAGGCGGCCGACGCGCAGGCAGCCCTGCAGGCCGAGCGTGATTTCGGTCTGCATGTCGGCCAGCTTCTTCTGGATCAGCTGGTTCTGTGCCAGCGGGCGGCCGAACTGCTGGCGGTCCAGCGTGTACTGGCGTGCGGCGTGCCAGCAGAATTCGGCCGCGCCGAGCGCGCCCCAGGCGATGCCGTAGCGGGCCTTGTTCAGGCAGCCGAAGGGGCCTTTCAGGCCGTTGACGTTGGGCAGCAGGTTGGCTTCGGGCACGAAGACGTCGTCCATGACGATCTCGCCGGTGATGCTGGCGCGCAGGCTCATCTTGCCTTCGATCTTCGGCGCGGCTCAGGCCCTTCATGCCCTTGTCGAGGATGAAGCCGTGGATCGCTTCCTGGCCGCCGACCTTGCCGTCGGGGTCGACCTTCTTGGCCCAGACGACGAAGACGTCGGCGATCGGGCTGTTGGTGATCCACATCTTGCTGCCCTTCAAGCATGTAGCCGCCGTCCACCGGCTTGGCGCGCGTGGCCATGCTCGCCGGGTCGCTGCCGTGGTTGGGCTCGGTCAGGCCGAAGCAGCCGACCCATTCGCCGCTGGCCAGCTTGGGCAGATACTTCTCGCGCTGCGCCTCGCTGCCGTAGGCGTGGATCGGGTGCATCACGAGGCTGCTCTGCACGCTCATCGCGCTGCGGTAGCCGCTGTCCACGCGCTCGACCTCGCGCGCCACCAGGCCGTAGCAGACGTGGTTCAGGCCGGCGCAGCCGTAGCCTTCGATGGTGCTGCCGAGCAGGCCGAGCGCGCCCATCTCGTTCATGATCTCGCGGTCGAACTTTTCGTGACGCGCCGCCATCAGCACGCGCGTCTGCAGCTTGTCCTGGCAGTAGGCGTGGGCGGCGTCGCGCACGGCGCGTTCGTCGTCGCTGAATTGCGCTGTCGAGGTGAAAAGGGTCTTCCCAGTTGAACTTGGCAGCCATGGCGGTCTCTGTCTATATAGTGGTGCGAGTGTAAAGAACACCATGGCCCGGCGACTCAAGGGCTCTTTAGGAGAAACGCAATGTCCAACATCCAGACCATCACGCTCGGTGGCGGCTGCTTCTGGTGCACCGAAGCGGTGTACGAGAACGTCGATGGCGTCACTGCCGTCGAGTCGGGCTACAGCAACGGTCACCTGGCCAACCCGACCTACGAACAGGTTTGCAGCGGCGACACCGGCCATGCCGAAGTGGTGCGCGTGAGTTTCGATGCCGATCGGATCACGCTGCGCGAGGTGCTGGAGATCTTCTTCCACGATCCACGACCCGACGACGCAAGAACCGGCAGGGCAACGACGAGGGCACGCAGTACCGCTCAGGCATCTATTTCGAGAGCCTCGACCACAAACGTGCGGCGCGCGAGGTGCTGGAAGAGGTCAATGCCGCGCACGGCGGCAAGGTGGTCACCGAACTCGAGCCGCTGGCCAACTACAGCAAGGCCGAGGATTACCACCAGCACTACTTCGCCCGCAATCCCAACGCGGGCTATTGCGCCGCCGTGGTCGGGCCGAAGGTGGCCAAGTTCAAGAAGACCTTTGCCGCGCGGGTGAAACAACGCGCCTGAACTGCGTCGTCGGCAGCATTGCGCCGGGGGACTACGGCGCGAGGCGCTCGCGCACCCAGGCGCTGCCGTCGAGGCGATAGCGCAGCCGGTCGTGCAGCCGGCTCTTGCGGCCCTGCCAGAACTCCCAGCGACTCGGGCACGAGCCGGTAGCCGCCCCAGTGCGGTGGCCGCGGCGGCTTGCAGGCCGTGTTTGGCCGCCGCCTTGGCGGCGTTGGCCACCAGCACCGCGCGTGAGCCGATAACCTGGCTTTGCGGCGACGCCCAGGCGCCGAGGCGGCGGTCGAGCGGGCGCGTGGCGTAGTAGGCGTCGGTTTCCTCGGCGCTGGTCGTGCTCGACGCGGCCTTCGATGCGGACCACGCGCTCGAGCTCGACCCAGTGGAACTGCAGCGCAGCGTGCGGGTTGTTCGGCAAGCTCGCGGCCCTTGCGGCTCTCGTAGTTGGTGTACCAGACGATGCCGCGCGTGTCGTAGCCCTTGATCAGGACCACGCGCGTCGATGGCTGGCCGCTCGCGCCGACGGTGGCCAGCGTCATCGCGTTGGGTTCGGGCACCTGGGCGGCGATGGCTTGCCCCAGCCATTTGTCGAATTGCCGCAGCGGGTCGGCGTCCGACGCGGCCTCGTCGAGTTCGGCGCGTTCGTAACTCTTGCGTAACGCGGCGATGTCGGCGCCGCCGGGTGAGGTGCT
Source organism: uncultured beta proteobacterium (assembly GCA_963706685.1). Taxonomy (GTDB): domain Bacteria; phylum Pseudomonadota; class Gammaproteobacteria; order Burkholderiales; family Burkholderiaceae_C; genus CADEEN01. The sequence goes on along the minus strand of CAVPMY010000002.1, from coordinate 274,173 downwards.
CATAAACCAAAGGATAAGCCCGGCGACATCCCCACTTCTTACTACGTGATTGACCTTAGGTACACGACCGGTTGCCAGCGACGCGCATGGCGACGATTCTCGGCACAAGAAAAAGACCATCAGGCAGGCGCCGACAAAAGCCTGCGCCTGCAACGCCGCCACCATCATGACGCCCCTCCCCACAGTCATCGTGCTCGCCGCAGGGCTGGGCAGCCGCTATACCGGCACGGGGCACAAGCTCGAGCAGGTGCTGCCCGACGGCGGCAGCGAGCATGCGGCTGCGGTGATGACGCTGACGCTGCGCCATGCCATCGAGAGCGGCCTGCCTTTGCTCGTCGTCACCACGGCCGAGCTGGCGGCCGCTGGCCTACGAAGACGTGGCCGCGCGCGACGTGCTGATCGTGCCCAAGGCCGCCCCCACGCGCGGCCGCGGCATGGGCGACTCGATCGCCGCCGGCGTCTCGGCGCGCGCCGATTCGCCGGGCTGGCTGCTGTTGCCGGCCGACATGCCGCGTGTCAAGCCGAGCACGCTGCAGGCGGTGTCGCAGGCGCTGCCGCTGCATCCGGTGGCCTTTGCGCAGCACCAGGGCCGGCGCGGTCACCCGGTGGCCTTCAGCGCCGAGATGTATTCCGAACTCGCATCGCTGACCGGTGACGAAGGCGCGCGCCGCCTGGTCGCCCGCTTCCCGTCGCACGCGGTGGAGGTGGATGACCCCGGTGTGCTGATCGACATCGATACCAGCCAGGATCTGCAGGGGCAGCGCACCGGTGCCGAGGGCGGCTTCAAGCCGTCGGCCTTCGCGCCGGATATCTATCGAGTCAGGCCGTGGCGGCGCGTGAGAGCGACCAGGCGCTCGATCTCCCGATCGCGCACGCCGCGCTCGGTCAGGTTCTTCGCCGTTGCCAGCAGGTAGTCGAGCGTCGTGCCGTAGCGTCCGCGCGCGTGGCGCAGGATTTCCAGCAGTTGCGGCTCGGTCAGGTGGCCGGTGTGCTGCGGGCTCTTGCGGCTGAGCGTGAAGGCCAGCGCGCGCACGCTGCCGCGTGGCGTGCTGCAGTCGAGCCAGCGCGGGTCGTAGACGCCGGTGGGCATCTCGCGTTGCCACAGCACGTCGAGCACGTCGGCGGCCTGGGCGCGCGGCACGCGGTAGACGGCGCCGTGGCAGGAGCCGCCGGGCAGCAGCGCAAAGACCAGCCCCGGCCGCTCCGGCGTGCCGCGGTTGATGCGCGAGGACATGCGCAGCGCGCGGTGCCAGCCGCGCACGAAGGCGCTGTGGTGCTCGTCGAACTTGAAGTCCGGGTTCCACAGCAGCGAGGCGTAGCCGAAGATCCACAGGTCGCGTGCTGCCGCCCCACTCATGTCTGGTTCGCATCAGCAGGGCCTGCGGGTCGCGCAGCGGCGTGACGGGCACGAGCGGCGGCGGGACGTTCGAGGCGGGCGGGGCTGGCATGAGGGCCCAATATCGTAGGGCCACGCGCTTGTTTTGACGATGTAACTCGATTACGGCAAAATTGAGGCCATGGTTACATCGCGGGGCTGAGATGAAGTCTGCCGTTCTCGAGATCACACAACGCATCCGCGAGCGCAGCGCGCCGACGCGCCACGCCTACCTGGCGCGCATCGAAGCGCTGATCAACCGCCCGCGCGGCAGCGACCGCATGGGCTGTGCCAATGTGGCACATGCCTTCGCCGCGATGCCGCAGGAAGACAAGTTCAAGATCGTTGCCGAGCGTGCGCCGCACATCGCTGTGGTCACCGCCTACAACGACATGCTGTCGGCGCACCAGCCGTATGAGAGCTTCCCGGCCGTCATCCGCGACGAAGCGCGCCGTCATGGCGCGACAGTGCAGGTGGCCGGCGGCGTGCCGGCGATGTGCGACGGCATCACACAGGGCCTGCCGGGCATGGAACTGTCGCTGTTCTCGCGCGACAACATCGCCATGGGCACGGCGATCGCGCTCACGCACGATGTCTTCGACGCCGCGCTGCTGCTCGGCGTGTGCGACAAGATCGTGCCCGGCCTGCTGATCGGCGCGCTGCACTTCGGCCACCTGCCGATGGTCTTTGTGCCCGCCGGACCGATGAGCACCGGCCTGGCCAACGACGACAAGGCCAAGGTGCGCGAGAAGTTCGCCACCGGCGAAGTCGGCCGCGAAGCCTTGCTCGAAGCCGAGAGCGCGGCCTACCATGGTGCCGGCACCTGCACTTTCTACGGCACCGCCAACAGCAACCAGATGCTGCTCGAAGCGATGGGCCTGCATGTGCCGGGCACGGCCTTCGTGCATCCGCATGCACAACTGCGCGAGGCGCTGACGCGCGAGGCCGTGCGCACGGTGCTGTCGATCACCAGGAAGTCGCGCGCCGACGGCCGGCCGGACCGCGGTCGATTCCTGCCCATCGGCAGGCTCGTCGACGAACGCTGCATCGTCAATGCCATGGTCGCGCTGCTGGCCACCGGCGGCTCGACCAACCACCTCATCCACTGGGTGGCGGTGGCGCGCGCAGCCGGCATCGTCATCGACTGGACCGACTTTGCCGACCTGTCGGCTGCCGTGCCGCTGCTGGCGCGCGTCTATCCCAACGGCAGCGCCGACGTCAACCAGTTCCAGAGCGCCGGCGGCCCGGGCTTCGTGCTGCGCGAGTTGCTCGACGCCGGTTGCCTGCACGCCGATGTGGCGACGGTCGCCGCGCGTGGCATGGCCGCGTATGCCGACGTGCCGATGCTGGACGGCGAGCGCCTGACCTGGCGCACCTTGCCCAAGGACAGCGGCGACGAGACCATCATCCGTCCCGCATCACGTCCCTTCACCCACAGCGGCGGCCTGAAGCTGCTGCAGGGCAACCTCGGCCGCTCGGTGATCAAGATCAGCGCGGTGCCCGAGGATCGCTGGGTGGTCGAAGCGCCGGCGCGTGTGTTCGATGGCCAGGAAGCGCTGCACGCCGCCTTCAAGGCCGGCGAACTCGACCGCGACGTCGTCTGCGTCGTTCGCTTCCAGGGTCCGCGCGCCAATGGCATGCCTGAGTTGCACAAGCTGACGCCGCCGCTGGCGGTGCTGCAGGGCAAGGGCTTCAAGGTCGCGCTGGTCACCGACGGTCGCATGAGCGGCGCTTCGGGCAAGGTGCCGGCGGCGATTCACGCCAGCCCCGAAGCCTTGGCCGGCGGCCCGCTGGCCAAGGTTCATCGACGGCGACGTGATCCGCCTCGACGCCGTGCAGGGCACCCTCGACGCCCTCGTGCCCGAAGCGACTTGGCAGGCGCGCAGCGCGGCCCACATCCGCGAGGCTCAGGCCGGCATCAATGCCCAGGGTCTGGGCCGCGAGCTGTTCGGCGGCATGCGCAAGAATGTGACGAGCGCCGAAGAGGGCGCGTGTACCTGGTTGTGAAAGGCCCGACGATGATCAAGAACACCCTCGACCTCACCGCCTTCGGCCCCGTCATCCCGGTCATCGTGCTCGAGCATGTCGAGCACGCCGTGCCGCTGGCCAAGGCCCTGGTGCAGGGCGGTGTACGTGTGCTCGAAGTGACGCTGCGCACGAAAGCGGCGCTGGCCTGCATCGAAGCGATCGCCAAGCAAGTGCCGGAAGCGATCGTCGGCGCCGGCACGCTGCGCAGCGCCGATGACGTGCACGCCGCCAAGAAAGCCGGTTGCCAGTTCGGCGTCAGTCCGGGCTACACGCGGGCCATCGCCGAAGCCTGCCGAGGCATCGGACTGCCGCTGCTGCCCGGCGTGGCCAGCGCCAGCGAAGTCATGCAGGCCAACGCCGACGGCTTTTCGTTCCTGAAGTTCTTTCCGGCAACGGCAGCCGGCGGCGTGCCGATGTTGAAAGCACTCGCCGGCCCGTTCCCCGACGTCGCCTTCTGCCCGACCGGCGGCATCACGGCCGAGACCGCGCCGCAATTCCTGGCGCTGCCGAATGTGAAAGTCTGCGGCGGCTCGTGGCTGACGCCGGCCGATGCGGTGAATGCCGGCGATTGGACGCGCATCACACGCCTGGCGCGCGAGAGCACGGCGCTGCGCTGAGCGGCGCTGACGGCGCCTCCCTAACTCGCACGCAGCCGCCGCACCCTGCGGCGCGCGGTCAGTGCCTATCATCGGCCGTGAGATACGAGCGGCTTTACGTCAACGACCGCGGCGAATGTGTGATGCATGTCAGCGGCTTCTCGTGGTGGGCAGCCTTTGCCCTGCCGGTATGGGCATTGCATCGGCGCTTGTATGGCCTGGCGCTGCTGGCTTCCTTGGCCGGTGCGGCGTCCAACACGTTGGCGACGTCGGGCGTTCAGTACCTGCTGGCGGTCACTCAGTTCGTCGCCTGCGGGACGTTGGCCAATCGCGTCCATCGGTACTTCCTCGAGCGCCGCGGCTGGCGCGTGACGGCCGAGGCGCCTGATCCCGCGACAGACGGTGCGTGATGCTCGCTTCGGCCTGCCTGGACCACCCGCCGCCCGCCGCGCAGACCCTGCTGCTGGCCGACGGCGTGCTCGCACTCGCTGCGGTATTGGCCCTGCTGGCGGCGGCGATTTCAGCGATCGCCGCGCCATTCGTCCAGCGGGCGTATCGCCGCCGGGTCGTGCGCCTGATGCGCTTCGAGCAGGTGTCGCCGCGGCCGTCGGCCTGGTGGGAGTTGGGCGCAGCGGCAGCCGCGCGACGAGCTCGGCCGGTTGATGCAATCACCACGGCCGGTGCAGACAGGCACCGTTTGGCGCAGCGACTCGAGCAGTGCGAGCTTCGCATCACCAACAGCACGGCGCTGGCATGGCTGGTTTTCGCGATCGCCTCGCTGCCAGTCGCGCATTGGGTGCTGCCTGCGCAAGCGGCGTCCGACAAGGCCTACTTCGTTGTGGCGGCCGGCTTGTTGGCGCTCGGTCCGTTGGGCATCAACCTGCCGCGGCGCCTGGCGCTTCGAACGGTAGTGCCTGCGCTCGCCGTCGGCGCCGCCGCGCTCGCCCTGGTAGCTCTGTTGGCCGACGCAGCGCCGGCGGCTGCACCGTCGACCAGCGTCGCCGACGATACGGGCGTGGTGGATATTGCGATCGGCGCGCTGCTGATCGGATTGGCCTACGGGGCGGTGCTGCACCGCAGTTTGCGCGGCCTGCTGATTCCCATGTCGTTCGTGACGACCATCTTCGCGCTGGTGTTGGTGATTCCAATAGCCTATCTCGAGCCGCATCTGGGCTCGTGCCTCACGGAAGCCTCTTCGTCCTTCGCGTTGGCGGACAACATGGCGATGCGCGTGGCGATGTTCAGCCTCTTCGCGACCACGAGTGCACTGGCCGCTTGGCTGGCATTGAAGGCCCTGGACGCATTGGCGCGCTGGGTCGAGGCCGGCTGGCTGAGCGAGTTGTCGCTGTGCAGCCTGGTCGTTCTGGCGATGATCGCGGCCATGATGGTCGGCGTCAGTCTGATCGATCAGCGGGCGCATTCGTCCTGGGTCGCCTGGTTGCCGCTGCCGTGGGTGGTGGCGCCCGTGGCGGTTTACGCCGCGTTCAACGCGCGACAGCGCCGCCGCGGGCCGGGCCCGCGGCTGCTGGTGCTGCGCGTCTTCGCGCGCGAGCGCCAGCAGCGCAAGCTGCTCGACGCGCTGCAATCGCGCTGGCGCTACGCCGGCCCGGTGCATCAGATCGGCGGGCCCGATCTGGCGACGCTCAACGTCGACCCCTACGAGTGCGCACTGTTCATCACCGGGCGCTTGCATGATGTCTTCCTGCCGCAGGCTGCAAGCGCCGAGCAGTTGAGCGCGCGCCTGGATGCCGCAGCCGATCGCGAAGGCCGCTACCGCATCAGTGAGGTCTTCTGCTTCAACAGCGCGTGGCGCACCACGGTCGAACAACTCATGCGCCTGAGCGACGCGATCCTGCTCGACCTGCGCGGCTTCAGCGCGCGACGCGAAGGCACCGGCTACGAGTTGAACGTGCTGGCGCGCGTCGGCTTGATCGAACGCGTGGTGGCTGTGGGCGATATCAGCACCGACTGGTTGCATGTCGAGCGGCTGCTCGCCGAGGAGGGCGAGGATCCGCGGCACCTGGCTCGCTGCGATGCTGGCTCTGCAATGGCGGCCACAGCGATCTTCGATCACCTGCTCGCGGTTGCAGCGAGCTCATCGCTCGGCGCGACCGCGCGACAGGCCGCGGTGACCGCGCCAGCGACGCTATCGGCTTGAGCGTGCCGCATAGCTGGCCAAGGCTGCGGCGGCGTTGTGTCGACGATGTGGCCTATTGCGCGACCATCACCATCCAGCCGAGGCCGAACTTGTCCTTGAGCATGCCGAAGCGCGGCGACCAGAAGGTCTTGCCGGGCGGCATCATGACCGTACCGCCGTCGGCCAGGGCGTTGAAGATCGGGTCGACCTCGGCCTCGGTCTTGACCGTCACGGCCAGCGAGGCGCCGCTGACTGTCTCGCTTTGCGAGCTGCCGTCGCTGGCCATCACCAGGCTGTCGCCGATGCGAAAGCTGGTGTGCATGACCTTGTTCTCGAAGCCCGGCGCGAGCATGCCGGGCGGCGTGGGATCGGGGCTCTGGCTGAATAGGATCTTCTCTTCGACTCTTGCACCGACGGCACGCTGGTAGAACGCGAGCGCTTCTTCGCAGCGGCCGCCGAAGACAAAGTAGGGTTGGGCACTGAGGGCGGTCATGGTCACTCCTTGAGGTGAAGATCGAGCCCGAGGCGGCTCGATTGGACGACGATCGAGCGTGCCCGCTTTCGACAGGCCGCAATGAATCTACTTTGCCGTGGCAGCCTCGGCCAACCCGGCCAGCGCCTTCTGCAGATTGGGCACCACCGGGCACGACGCGGCGTCATGGCGCTTGGCCAGCCACGCCGGATCGTTGTAGCCGAGCCAGGCCTGGCCCTGCGCGTCTTCCCAGACCAGGGCCTTCAACGGCAGGTCGATGCCGGCCGACTGCGCGCATTCCATCAGCGGCGTGCCGCCTTGCGGGTTGCCGAAGATCAGGACCTCGGTCGGCCGCAGCGCCTTGCCGACTTTCTGTGCGCCGGCGGCGTGGTCGATGCGCGCGAAGATGTTCAGGCCGCGCTCCTTGGCCACGGCCTCGAACTTGTTCATCGTCTCCTTGGCGTTGTGCGGGCTTTTCACGGCGATCAAGCCGTCGACGGCAAAGGTGAGCGTGGCGGCGGCGCCGAGGCTGGCAGCGACGAGAGTGCGAACAATGTTCATCGAGAGTTCCTTTGGGTTGGGGGTAACGGTTTTCAAGCGCCGGGTCCGCAATCGAGGCAGCGCTCGACCGGGGGCGGGCCCATGCGCAGCGCGCGTTGCAAATGACGCAAGGCCGTGCGCAAGCCTTCTTCGATCACCGGATGGTAGAACGGGCTGTCGAGCATCTGCTGCACCGTATCACCCCGTTGCACCGACCAGGCCAGCAGGTGGCCGATGTGCTCGGCGGCCGGGCCGATCATCTCGGCACCGAGGAAGCGGCCGCTGCCGCGCGCGGCATAGACGTGCAGCGCGCCCTGGTTGCGGCCGATGACGCGGCTGCGGCCCTGGTCCTCGAACGAAACTTCGCCGACCTCGAACGCGCTGCCCGAGCGCACGAGTTCGGCATGGCTGGCGCCGGCGATCATCAACTGCGGCTCGGAGAAGACCACGGCCAGCGGTGTGCGGCGCGGACGCACGCGCACATCGGGCCAGCGAGCGGCGTTGTCGCCGGCGATGCGGCCCTCGTCGGCCGCTTCGTGCAGCAGCGCGCGCTCGTCGGCGGCGTCGCCGGCCAGGAAGACATGCGTCTTGCCGATCTGGCCGGTGCGCCGGTCATGCACCGGCACGCCGTTGGGCGCGAGCGGCAGGCTCGTCTGCTCGAGGCCGAGGCCATCGACGTTGGGCCTGCGGCCGGTGGCGCAGAGCAGCCAGTCGAAGCGTTCTTCACCGGCCGTGGGCGTGCGCAGCAGCACCTGCTCGCCATCGCGTCGCGGATCGATCTGGCCGGCGTTGAGGGCCAGGGGCAGTTCGCTCGAGAAGACTTGCCGCGCCAGATCCTGCAGCACCGGATCGGTGAGCGAGCCGACGTGGTTGCTGCGCGCGATGACGCGCACGCGCACGCCCAGCCGGTGCAGCGCCTGCGCCAGTTCGAGCCCGATCACACCCGCGCCGACGACGGCCACCGACGACGGCAGGTCCTGCCAGTCGAAGACGTCGTCGTTGACGATCAGGCGCTCGCCCAATGCCTGCTTCCACGCCGCCGGCACCGCCGGGCGCGAGCCGGTGGCGATGACGATGCGCGCTGCCCGCAGCCGCGTGTGGCCACCGACGTCGAGCGTGTGGTCGTCGATGAAGCGGGCGCGGCCGCGCAGGCGCTGCGCTTCGGGCCAGCGCTCGACCGCTTCGAGCACGAAGCCGACGAAACGGTCGCGCTCTTCGCGCACGCGCTTCATCACGGCGCGGCCATCGACGCGCAGCGGGCCGCCGTGCACGCCGAACAGGCCGGCGTGGCCGATCGTGTGTGCGGCCTCGGCCGCTGCGATCAGCAGCTTGCTCGGCATGCAGCCGACGCGCGCGCAGGTCGTGCCGTAAGGGCCGTCTTCGATGACGACGACGTTGCGCGTGTGTTCGAGCGCCGACCGGTAGGCGGTCATGCCGGCCGTGCCGGCGCCGATGATGGCGACATCGACTTCGCGTTGCTGCATGGTTGTCCTTGGTGTTCGAGCGGCGTCAGGGTGCTGCCGGGGCCAGTATGGGCGCGTCGGCCCAGCGCAGCGCGTGGTGGTCGAAACCGGCCGCCAGCGTCGGCTTGACGACGGCAAAGTACGGCGACAGGTCGAAATCGCGCGGCACGAACAGGCTGTAGTGGCGCACGTGCAGGATTTCTTCGACGCACAGCGGGCACAGCGGGTCGTGCGTGGAGCGCTGTTCGATGATCGGCAGGATCGGGTAGCGCACCGACTGGAAGGCCAGCGCGACCAAGGTCGAGCAGATGGCGCGCGTCGGGTCGCCGCTGCCGAACTGCAGCAGGCGGCGGCGCCAGCGCAGCGGCACCGGCGGTGTCGGGAACAGGTAGCGCAAGAGATCGAAGACATTGCGCAGGTCGTAGCGATGACCCAGGCGCGCACACGCATACTCGACGACGGCGCTCGATTCGGCATCGCTCAGGCCCAGAGGGCGACAGACGCGCAAGTGCAGACCGGCGAACTGGCTCAACGGCACCGCGCGCACGCCTTCGGAGACATCGGCCTCGACCACCGTCAGGGCCTCGCCGCGCGCATCGCGCCGGCCCAGGTGGTCACCGACGTACAGCGCGGCATGCGACCAGGTCGACTGCGTCAGGTACTTGACCGCGGTCGAAAAGCGCGACGCGCCTTCGACCAGCAGCACATCGGCCGGGCGCAACGAGCCGGCGAGGGCGCCGAGGTCCACCGGCGCCGACGTGCCATGCACATGCCGCGGCCGCGACAGGTAGCGCGCCAGCGCGCCGCCGACGGCGCGGGCAGGCTTGGCGGCAGGCGAATCGGCGTCCATCGTGAAATGTCAGTCGCACGAGGCGACGAAACATGACAACCGGCGTGAGGCGTCGTCGCGCGGCGGTTAGCGCACCGCCACCGGCGAGCCGACCGAGCCGGTGGCGCCGACGATCGGCATCGGGCTGTACACGTACAGGAAGCGCCAGGCCTTGTCCGTGGCCAGCGCGTCGAGGTCCATGTTCTCCTGGTTGACGATGCCGTGGCGCGTCAGCAGGTGGGCGTGCACGCAGAACGCGCAGCCGGCGTCCGGGTTCGGGCACCGCTTCGGTGGCCCAGGTGTCGGCGCCGACGACGCCGGCCTGCACCGTGTCGGACAGCCACTTGCGCCACTTCCATGCCGATGCCCGGGCTCGCCGCCGTTGAACTTGGCGTTGTCCTTGCTCCAGTGCTTGCCCCAGCCGGTGCGGAAGAACACACCGTCGCCGGGCAGAACTTGAAGTCCTTCAGGCCCTGCTGGGCCAGCGCAGCGTTGCACGTCGGCCAGCGTGATCTCGTAGCCGGCGTCGAGATTGCGTCACGCCCTTGGCGCCGGCCATGTCGATGCAGGATGCCGCGGGCGACGATCGGATTCAGCTTCTCGATGCCGAGTTTCTTCAGTCCCGACGCGCCTTCGATCTCGAGCTGCGTGACGCCGTTGTAGTAGCGGATCTCGCTCTTGTCGGCGGCACCGTTGACCGCGATGCCGATGTGGCGCCAGGCCGTCGAACTGCGTGCCGACCTGGCCGATCTCGGTGGCCAGGAACTCGTCGTTGTAGACCAGCAGTTGGCGCCGAAGGGCCCGCCGGTGGGGCCGCCGGGGATGCGCAGCACGAACTTGCGCTCGCCGAAGGTCGGCATCGCGGCACGTGTAGGGCCGGCCCAGCCGGTAGACCTTGCCGGTCTTGGCTTCGGCCAGTGCGCGCTGCACGACCTCGGGCTTGGTGTACCAGTTGGTCGAACCGGCTTCGTCGCTTGCGCCCCACAGCTTGTGCGGCCACCAGCTTGCTCGCCGAGCGGCGTCTCCATGGTGTCGCCGATCACCCAGGGCTTGCCCTTGCAGGCCTTCCAGTCCTTGTCGGAGCAGGCCTGTGCGCTGCTCGTGAAGGCGGCGACGGCCAGCGTGGCCAGGCTCAGCGCGCGGAACAGCGTCATGTTGGTGGTCTCCTTGGATGTCATGGGGATGCCGCAGCACCGTGGCACAACTTGCGGCCCCCGCCGAGGTCGTGGCAATGTGGGCCCGCCGTGTGAGGCGAGGGCGCGCTGTCGCGCATCTGGATCAGCGCACGTTTGGCCTGCGGGTGTTCGAGTTCGGCCGCACGCGTCAGCCAGGCGCCGGCGGCCACGGGGTCGCGTGCGATCTTGTCGCTGTAGAGGTAGCACAGGCCGCTGGCGTAGTAGCTTTGTGCCGCACCTTCGGCGTCCCGCGACGTTCGTGCCGCTTGTGCAATCAATGCTGCACAGTCGTCCTTGGACAGTTCCGTGCGTTGTTTGTGCTGCATCCAGCCGCCGATGTCGGCAGCCTGTGCGGCCGGGCCGGCGGCAAGACACCCCATCAACAACAGTCCGGCACTGCGCATGGCGGGCGAGACTACGCCGCGCCCGGCGGCTTGGCAAGACGGACCAGCGTGGCCATCTCGGCATGCGCGGCGGCCAGGCCACGCGCCGTGCCTTCGCGATCGGCAGCGCTGCGGTTCTGGCTGACTTTCCATTTGCCGACCAGCGATGTCAAAGCAATCTCGATGCCGACGATGGCGCGCAGCATCTGCTGCACGAAGTCGTCCGGCGCGTCGCTGACCCGCCACGGCCTGGCCTGCGCGGCTTCATGGCGGTCGGTCAGTCGGCCGACCAACGCCCGCAGCCATGCCGCATCGTCAATCGCGCGCAGCGTGCCGCGCGCCTGCACCATGGTGTAGTTCCAGGTCGGCACGACCTTGCCGTGCTCCTGCTTGCTGGCGTACCAGCCGGGCGAGATGTAGGCCCCGGGGCCGGTGAAGACGGCCAGCGCGGTCGCGCCGGCGCGCTGCCACAAGGGATTGGCGCGCGCGACGTGACCGCGCAGCGTGCCGTGCTCGCCGTCGTCGGGATGGAACTCGAGCGGGATCAGGTCGGCGCTCGGACCGTCGGCCGACAGGGTGATGAGCGTCGCCAGCGGGCGCTCGCGCATCAGCGCGATGAGTTGCTCGCGATCGTGCTGCTCGAAGTGCTTGGGCAGGTACACGCACTCACCATGCGCCGACGTTGGGCATCGATGTCCACGGCTCGGCGGGCGCTTTCGCCGCGCCGGCCTGCAGCAACTCGACCGAGATGTTGTCGGGCGAGCGCACGAAGGCCATGCGGCCGTCGCGCGGCGGGCGGTTGATCGTCACGCCGTGGTCGATCAGGCGTTGGCAGGTGGCGTAGATGTCGTCCACCGCATACGCTACATGGCCGAAGTTGCGGCCGCCGCCGTACTGCTCGGTCTTGCCGTCGGCGTCGGGCCAGTTGTAGGTGAGCTCGATCTGCGCGCTGTTGTCGCCCGGCGCGCACAGGAAGACCAGCGTGTAGCGGCCGGCTTCGTGGTCGCGCCGCGAGAGCACTTCGAGGCCGAGCGCGTCGCGGTAGAACTCGAGCGAGGCGTCGATGTCGGTGACGCGGGCCATGGTGTGAAGGTATTTCATCTTTGGCTCATGACGGCAGGTCTAAAACGAGGCAGGTGGTGGTGGCGTGGGCATGGAGTCTGCCCTCGGGCCCGACGAGGCGGCCCCCGGCGGTGGCCACCTGGCGGCCGCGGCAGGTCACGATGGCGCGCCCGCAAGGCCTCGTCTTCGGCCTGCCATTGCGCGAGCAAGTTGGACGCATCCATGGAGCAAGCATAGTTCGAAGCGATCATGGCTGCAGGCCGAGCAGTATGGCTGCGCCGATCGATGAAAATGCCACCGCCGCCACGCGGTGCACCCACTGCACCGGTACCCAACACTCACGCCACTCACGCACGCACGGCCTTGTCCTCGCGGTCGAGCCAGACGCCGATGCCCTGGGCGTTGAGCTCGACATCGAGCGCGAACAGCTGACGTGACGCTGGGGTGACGAGGTGTCCATGCTCGGCGAGGCTGCTGGTGTACAGCGCATCGAGGTCGCGCTTCAAGCGTTGATGACGATCGGCGACACCGGCACAGCGCCTGGCGATCGCCACCATGCCGTCGAGCAGCGACAGCAGCAGGGTGCCGAGGCGCGGCACGTCTTCGACGCGGCCGTAGTGCGTGACGTACATGCACAGCGGATAGACGGCGAGCAGGCGTTGTACCGAAGAGCGCAGGGCCTCGGGCTCGAATTGCGTCGGCACCGATGAGGGCAGGATCCAGGCGCCGCGGCCCGCCATGTCGAACTCCCGGTATGAAATGCCGAAGGTGTCGCCCGTGAACCAGCCGCGCGAGCGCTCGTCCCAGATGCCATGGTGGTGCCTGGCGTGTCCGGGCGTGTCGATGAAATGCAGGCGGCGCGAGCCGAGCAAAAGGTCCATGCCGTCGTGCGTGGCGCGCACGCGCGCGGCGGCCACGGGCATCAGCGCGCCATACGAGCGATCCATCTCCGCCTGGCCATAGACAGACAGCGCACCCTGGTACAGCGCCGTGGGGTCGATCATGTGGCGCTCGCCGCGCGGGTGAACGATCAGCGTCGCACCGGGCAGCTCACGCATCAGCGCGCCGGCTCCGCCGGCATGGTCGAGGTGCACATGCGTGGGGATGACGAAATCCACCGCATCACGCTGCAGGCCGAGCGCATCGAGCGCGGCGAGGTGCCGCGGCAGCGCGTGATTGGTGCCGGTGTCGATGAACGCAGCGCGGCCCTCGTCGCTGACCACCAGATACGCCGCATCGAACTTCGGGCGGTAAAAGCCGGTGTCGATGGCGAAGACCTGATGGCCGAGGTCTTCGACGAAAGCGGGCAATGTCATGGCGGTGATTCTAGGCAGGTGCTCCATTGCGGAGCAGTTGCAGCGTCGACAAGGCTCCGCAGTTTCCCTGTAGTTAGTCCTCTATCACCCGACATGCCGTCGCCCGCCCTACATTGCGTCGTCGCACGCGACAGGCTACAGGAGACAACGATGAAAGTGATCGCAATTGCCGACGCAGCACGCGCTGCATGCGGGGAAGATTCCGGCGAGGTGCCCAAGCTCGATTTGCCGCTGACGCGACGCAGCCTGCTCGGCGGCACGGGCGTGTTGATCGGCTCGCTCGCCGCAGGCAGCCCGCTGGCCCTGCTCGCACCGTCGACGGTATGGGCGGTGGAGCTGAAGACGCTGTCCAAGACCGAGGGCCAGACGCTGCTGCAAATGGGCCGCGTGCTGTTCCCGCACAAGAAGCTGCCTGACGCCGTATATGCCTTGCTGGCCAAGGATCTCGATGCCGATGCCGGCAAGAGCGCCGACACCGCCAAGCTGATGCACGACGGCATCGCGTCGTTGAACAAGGCCGCGGGCGGCAGCTTCCTCAAGGCCAAGCCGGCGCAACGCGCGGCGGCAGTGACATCGCTCGAAGGCCAGCCGTTCTTCGCCGCGGTGCGCGGCAAGTGCATCACCTCGCTGTACGACAACGACATGGCCTACAAGGTCTTCGGCTACCCCGGCTCGGCGTGGGAGAAGGGCGGCTACATCACGCGCGGCTTCCAGGATCTGAAGTGGCTGCCGGCGCCGCCGCTCGAAGCCAGCCCCAAACCGTACTTCGGATAAGGAGTCAGCATGGCCAAGTTCGACAACAGCGACGACGCCGTCGTGGTCGTCATCGGCTCCGGCGCCGGCGGCGGCACGCTGGCCAACGAGCTGTGCCAGAAGGGCATCAAGGTGGTCTGCCTGGAGGCCGGCGCCGAGCAATCGAGCGCGAGCTTCATCAACGACGAGTGGAAGTCGTTCGTGCAACTGGCCTGGCTCGACAAGCGCACGACCTCGGGCACCTGGCGCGTGGCCAAGGACTTCGCTGGCCTGCCGGCGTGGATCTGCAAGACCGTCGGCGGCACGACCACCCACTGGGCCGGCGCGTCGCTGCGCCTGCAGGAGCACGAGTTCAAGGCACGCACGCACCTATGGCGCCATCGACGGCGCCAACCTGCTCGACTGGCCGCTCACGCTGCAGGAGCTTGAGCCCTACTACGACAAGGCCGAGGACAAGATGGGCGTGACGCGCACCCACGGCATCCCCGGCCTGCCCGGCAACAACAACTTCAAGGTGATGTACGCCGGTGCGAAGAAGCTCGGCTACAAGGACGTGCACACCGGCCGCATGGCGATCAACAGCGTGCCGCGCGCACGACCGCGGGCGCTGCATGCAGCTCGGTTTCTGCTTCCAGGGCTGCAAGAGCGGCGCCAAGTGGTCGCACGCTCTACACCGAGATCCCGAAGGCCGAGGCCACCGGCAACCTCGAGCTGCGCGCCGCAATCGCATGTCGTCAAGATCGAGCACAGCGACGCCGGCAAGGTGACAGCCGTGGTCTACATGGACAAGGACGGCAAGGAGCAGCGCCAGAAGGCACGCGCGGTCTGCGTCGCCGGCAACTCGATCGAGACGCCGCGCCTGCTGCTGCTCTCGGCATCGGCCAAGTTCCCGGACGGCCTGGCCAATTCGTCGGGGCAGGTCGGCCGCAACTACATGCGCCACATGACGGGCTCGGTGTACGCGGCGTTCAAGCAGCCGGTGAACATGTACCGCGGCACGACCATGGCCGGCATCATCCGTGACGAATCGGGCCACGACACCAAGCGCGGCTTCGTCGGCGGCTACGAGATGGAAACGCTGGCGCTCGGCGTGCCCTTCATGGCCGCGTTCCTCGATCCCGGCGCCTGGGGGCCGGAGTTCGCGTGGTGGATGGACAGCTACACCCACCTGGCCGGCATGTGGCTGGTCGGCGAAGACATGCCGCGCGAGAGCAACCGCATCACGCTGAACAAGGACGCCAAGGACCAGTACGGCCTGCCGGCGCCCAACGTGCACTTCGACGACCACCCGAACGACATCGCGATGCGCAACCACGCCTTCGCGCAGGGCGAGAAGGTCTACCAGGCCGCGGGCGCTGTTCGGACGTTCCGCACGCCGCCGTATCCGTCGACGCACAACCTGGGCACCTGCCGCATGAGCGCGCAGGCCAAGGACGGCGTCGTGCAACAAGTGGGGCCAGACGCACGACATCGCCAACCTGTTCATCAGCGACGGCAGCCAGTTCACCACCGGCGGCGCGGAGAACCCGACGCTGACGATCGTCACGCTGGCGATCCGGCAGGCCGACTACATTGCGCAGCAGATGAGCGCTCGTGCGATTTGAAGGAGATCAACCATGTGTGAGTTCTTCGTCAAGGCCGACCCCATACTGTATGAGTCCCGTACACGCACGG
This sequence comes from uncultured beta proteobacterium, assembly GCA_963706685.1. GTDB lineage: Bacteria > Pseudomonadota > Gammaproteobacteria > Burkholderiales > Burkholderiaceae_C > CADEEN01. Next base: position 258,370 of record CAVPMY010000002.1, on the reverse strand, counting down.
TGCGCGTGCACGGCGTGCTGACCAGCATCCGGCTCGAGAACCTGGTCTGGGACACGCTGAGCGAGATGGCTCACGACGAAGGCTGCACCACCAACTCGCTGATCGCACAGTTTCACGACGAGATCCTTGATCACCGCGGCGACGTCGCCAACTTCTCGTCGTTCCTGCGCGTCACCTGCCTGAGGTACTTGCGGCGAAAGTGTGATCGCGCTTTGGGGGTGGAGTCCGACGGCGGTGCAGCGCAGCCGGTCGCCAAGGCGCCGGTGCTGGCACTGAAACCATCGGCCCGGCATTGATCGAACGTCCGATGGCCAAACTGATCCACACGATGATCCGGGTCATGGACCTGGACAAGTCGCTGGCGTTCTACCGCGACGTGCTCGACCTGCTGCCCTCGCACACGCTGGATTTTCCGGACTTCGCGCTCGTCTACCTGCGCAATGAGGAGAACGACGCCGAGATCGAGCTGACCTGCAACAAGGGCCGCACCGAACCGTACACGCATGGCACCGGCTATGGTCATGTGGCAGTGGTGGTGGAAGATCTCGATGCCAAGCACGCCGCCGTGACGGCCGCCGGCCACGGGCCGCAGCCGATCAAGGAATTCAAGCGCGGCGACGAACTGCTGGCGCGCTTCTTCTTCGTTCAAGACCCCGACGGCTACAAAATCGAAGTCCTGCAGCGCCACGGGCATTATTGTTGACCACCCCCGGTGCGGCTTCACCGCACCCCCTCAAGGGGGCCGAAGGATGGCCGCGTCTGGCGGCCATGCGGCCTGCAAGGCACGCCAGCGGCCCGTCCTGAGCCTGTCGAAGGGCGGTTGCACGGCGTTTGCTGGGCAAGCCCCGCGCGATGCGCGAGCGGCTAGCGCATCACCACCGTGTAAAGACGTGCCACGTCGGCGGTGCCGTCAGTGCCGCCGACCGAGCGCAGCGCCTGCAGACCCTTGGCCTTGGTCTTGGTCGACAGCGCCATTGCCAGCGCCAGGCGCAGCTTGGCGTCGTCGGGTCGCTTCAGTCCGCCCTTGGCGATGCCTTTTTCGATCAGCTCGATGGCCTTGTCGTGCTGGCCCATCGACGAATAGACGGTGCCGACCTTGACCAGTTCGTTGCCGTCCTTCAGCGCTGCAGCCTCCTGGGCGTTCTTGGCCAGGCCAGCGGCACTTTCGGCTTCCGACTTGATCACCAGATCCTTCAGGCGCTGGTGTCGTGCCGCCTGCTCGCCGGTGCCGAGGACGCCCGATGCGTAGCCTTTGTCGACAATCGACTTGGCCTCGACCGGAAAGCCCGCCTGCAGCGCCAGTTGCGCCAGTTCCATGTACTCCTCGGGCTTCTCCATCAGGCCGTTGGCGAGCTTCAACCGCTGCACGTCGAGCGCCAGGCGGCTGGAGAAGCCCGGCTTGCGCTGGATGGTGGCCAGGTGCGCGCTCCAGTAGTCTTTCTTCGCGTAGTACAGCACCAGCTTCTCGAGCGTGCTGGTGTACACGGCGTTGTTGTTCGTGCGCCTTGCAGCATCGGCCAGGCGCAGCAGATCGTCTTCACCGGGACGCCGGCCGTCCTTTTCTGCGGCAGCGACCGCGGCTTGCGACTCGCGCATGATCTGCGAGTAGTCGCCGCTTTGCGATTGCACGAAGGCGATCAGCTGATTCAGCGAGGTGCTGTTGCCGCCGGCCGCCTTGGCCTTGTTGGCCCACTCGCTGGTCTTCGGCCAGTTCTTCTGCTGCGAGAACATGTACGCAATCTGTTCGGCCATCTGCGCCTTCTCGCCGCCTGACGTGCGGTTATAGACCGACTCGAAGGCGGTCATCGCCGCAGCGGTGTCGCCTGCGCGTTGCGCCGCGGCGCCGATCATGCGATCGATCACCAGTTCCTCGGCGGCCGTCTTGCCGGCCACCTTGTCGGCCTCGCGCGCCTTGGCCAGCGCCTCGCGCGCCTTGCCGGCCTTGAGCAGATCGCTGGCTTGTTGCAGCGGCTTGCCCACTTCGGGGCGCAGGCCCTGGGCCTGCGCGGTGGTCAACAGGCCTGCGGCGAGCAGGGCGGCGGCAAGGACACGAAGCGATTTCATTTTCGGCGGGACTCTCAAAGTGAAACGGGGATCGTTCCAATGACGGTAACGATCCCCGCGGGTACCAGGACGACAGGACCTAGTGGACCGTAACATTGAAATGGGAGTCGAGGAACGTGCGAGACGGTGTGCGGTGCAAGGCGCAAAGCGCAGCAATGCCCCGAGGCATTGCGAGCATTTGCAACGCCGCAACGCGCGCCGTATCGCGCGGGCAGCGACTTCCGATTCAGTGTTGCGGTCCACTAGTTCAGGAATTGCTCGTTGCCGACCATGCCGATCTTCGACACGCCTTGGCGCTGGGCGCTGGCCATGATGGCGGCGACATGCTTGTAGGTCACCAGCTTGTTCGGGCGCAGGTGCAACTCGGGCTGGTCGGCCAGCGGCAGTCGGCCCCACTCCGACAGCTTGACGTCGAGCTCAGCTTTGGTGATCAGCTCGCCATTGAGGCCGATCGTGCCGTCGAAATCGACGTCGATGCGCATCACGTCGGGTAGCTTGAGCGGCTGCACGTTGCTCGGCGTCGGCATGTTCAGCTTGACGGCGTGGGTCTGGATCGGGATGGTGATGATGAACATGATCAACAGCACCAGCATCACGTCGATCAACGGCGTCATGTTCATCTCGATCATGGGCGCGTCCTCGCCGCCGCCGGAGCCTACTTGCATTGCCATGTCGACTACCTCGTGACGCCGCCGGGCGGCGGCTCGGTGATGAAGCCCACCTTCAGGATGCCGGCGCGCTGGCAGGCGACGATGACGCGGCCGATGGATTCATAGCGCACTTCCTGGTCACCGCGGATGTGCACTTCGGGCTGCGGGTCCTTGATCGATTCAGTCTTCAGCCGCGAGACCAGCGTCTCGGTGTCGGGCAGGCGCTCCATGCCCCAGTGAACGTCGCCATCGCGGTTGACCTGGATGACGATGTTCTCGGGCTTGGTCTGCGTCGGCAGGTTGCGCTCCTTGGGCAGTTCCATCTTGATCGACTGCGTGACCACCGGAACCGTGATCAGGAAGATGATGAGCAGCACCAGCATCACGTCCACCAGGGGCGTGGTGTTGATGCTGGCGTTCATCTGGTCTTCGTCGCCGTCGTCGGCGGTGCCTACGTTCATGGACACGGCAGTCTCCTGTCGCTGCTGGCTGAGATGGCTATGAATCCGCGCCGGGCCGTCCCAAGCGGAGTCGCTCCCCTCGGGGGGCGACGCCGCAGGCGTCTGGGGGCTGTCATTTACCGCTTGCCGGCCAGCAAGACATTCTGCAGATCGGCAGAGAACGAACGCACGCTTTCCATGGCGGCCTTGTTGCGGCGGATCAGCCAGTTGTAGCCCATGACCGCGGGCACGGCGACCGCCAGGCCGATGGCCGTCATGATCAGTGCCTCGCCCACCGGGCCGGCCACCTTGTCGATCGAGGCCTGGCCGGAAATGCCGATCGCGGTCAGCGCGTGGTAGATGCCCCAGACGGTGCCGAAAAGGCCGACGAACGGCGCCGTCGAACCGACCGTGGCGAGCACGGCCAGACCGTCCTGCAGGCGGTTCTGGACGTTTTCGGCAGCGCGTGCGACGCTCATGCCGATCCAAGTGTGCTTGTCGATCGAGGCCGTCATGCCGCCTTCATGGTGGTCGCTGGCCTTCATGCCGGTTTCGGCAATGAAGCGGAACGCGCTGCCTTCCTTGAGCGTGTCGGCGCCCTTGCGGATCGAGCCGGCATTCCAGAACGATTCGCCCGCGGCCTTCCCGCTGCGCATCAATTTGCTCTGCTCGAAGACCTTGGTGAAGATCACGTACCAGCTGAACATCGACATGATGGCCAGGATGATCAAGGTGCCCTTGGACACGAAGTCGCCTTGCTTCCACATCGCCTCGAGGCCGTAGGGATTCTCGACAGTCTCCTTTTCGACGACCGGGGCCGGCGCGGGCGCGGGCGCCGCAACCGGGGCAGGCTCGGCTGCCGCCGGCGCGGCGGCCGGCTCGGATGCGGCTTGCGCCAGCACGGCGGCGGGCAGACCGGTGCCCACGGCAGCCACGGCAATCAGCGCCGCAGCGAGAGTCGCACGAAACGGTGTGCGAACGATTTGGTTCAAAGACATGGTTCCTCCGGGAGAGCGAATGCGCGATTCGATGTGCAGCCGCGCGACAGCGTGAATCAGTGGATGGGTGACGGGAGATCAGGGGGCGGCGGGCCGGTCCATTGGCCTACTGGAGCTTCCAGACGTACTCGACCGTGGTCGACGCACCCACCGGCTTGCCGGTGCTGTCGCGGCCCGGGCTGAATTTGCAGTCGCTGAGCGAGCTGACCGCCGTGCGGTCGAGCAGGCGATGCTCGCGTGATGCACCTGAGGGGCGCACGACATCGGCGCTGACAACTTTGCCGGTGGCGTCGATCGTGAACTTGATGGCGGTCGTGCCGGTGGCCTCGGCCCGCAACGCGGCCGACGGGTATTCGGGTTTGCAGGCCACGACGTTGGTGATCGCCGGCTGGGCGGCAGCAGGTGCGGGTGCCGGCGCGGGCGGCGGCGCCGGCGCCGGCGCCGGCGCAATCACCACCGGTGCCGGCGGCGGTGGCTCGACCGGTGCCACGGTAATGACCGGCTGCGGTGTCGGCGGCGGCGCTACCACCACTTCAGGCGGCGGCACGAAACTCGGCGGCGGCGGTGCCAGCTTGGGCGGCGGCGGCGGCAGGTTTTCCGGTGGCGGCGGAGGCGGCTTGACCTCCTCGATGATCTTGGTCTCGATCGGGTTCTTGATGACGTCGACCACCTTGCGCGCCAATCCGGAGACGAGGGCGTAGGCGAGCAGGATATGCATCAGGATGACGATCCCGATGCCGACAAGATGCTTGCCGGGCTTGCGCTGCTGGTCAGCGTAGTCGTATGTCAATGCCAAAACCGAACCTCCAGACACCCCGGGGTGCGGGTGCTGCTGCTTGCTCTCTGACTTCTAGCTCTTGGCGCCGCCTTGTGGGCGACGGCGGTGTTGCACACCGCGAAGGCCGCGACTATATCGCCAAAGGCTTGGCGCTTCGCTCGGGGCATCACCCTAGGGTTTTGAAGGAGAGGGCGTCCAAAGATACATGCGATTTCGCTGCGACGATCGGGGCTTGTCGATGAAACTCTTCGAGGTCAGATGCGACTGCCCGTAATGCGATGGCGCGATGAATGGCGTCAACCCGGTGCGCTGCGCGCCGACATCCTCGCCGGACTGACCGGCGCTGTCGTCGTCTTGCCGCAAGGCGTGGCCTTTGCCACCTTGGCCGGCATGCCGCCGCAATATGGTTTGTATGCGGCGATGCTGCCCTGCATCGTCGCCGCGCTGTTCGGCGCCAGCCGTCTGATGGTGACCGGCCCGGCCAACGCGATTTCGCTGACGACGATGGCACTGGTCACGCCGTTGGCTGCCGCGGGCTCGCCCGCGTACGTCAAGCTCGTGCTGACGCTGGCGATGCTGGTCGGCATCATCCAGTTGCTGCTCGGGTTGGCGCGCGTCGGTGCGCTGGTCGACAAGGTGCCGCATTCGGTGGTGGTCGGCTTCACTGGCGGTGCGGCGATCCTGATTGCATCCAGCCAGATCGGCAGCGCGTTCGGCCTGGCGCTGCCGCGCGGTCAATCGGTGCTGACCAACATCCAGGATGTATTCGCGCGCTCGAACGAGATCAATCCCGCCGCAGTCATCATCACGCTGCTGACGGTGGTGCTGGCCATCGTTGCCAAGCCGCTGTCACGCTGGGTGCCGGCGATGCTGGTGGCGGTGATCGGCGGTTCGATCGCTGCCTGGCTGCTGGCGTACGCGGCGCCGCAGTGGTCCGCACTGCCCACCGTGCCGCCGCTGCCCGGCGCGATCCCGCCGCTATCGTGGCCCGATCTGCGCATCGACACGCTGCGCAGCCTGTTTGGTGCGACGTTGGTGATGACGTTGCTGGCGCTCACCGAGGCCAGCGCGATCGCGCGCGCGATGGCGCGGCGGCGCGGCGACGTGCTCGATGGCAACCAGGAGTTCATCGGCCAGGGCTTGGCCAACATCGTCGGCTCGTTGTTCTCGGCCATGCCCACCAGCGGCTCGTTCAATCGCTCGGGTGTGAATGCGGAGGCCGGCGCACGCTCGCCGCTGTCGGCGGTGTTCGCCTCGTTGTTCCTGATCGTGATCCTTGTCTTCGTCAGTCCGCTGGCGAAGTGGTTGCCGCTCGTCGTTGTGTCGGCGCTGTTGTTCCTGGTCGCCTGGGGCCTGTTCGACAACCGCGAAATGCACCGCATCTGGCGCGATGAACCGGCCGAACGCGCGGGGTTGATCGTGACGCTGGTCGCCACCGTGACGCTGTCGCTCGAATGGGCGATCCTCTTGGGCATCACCGCGGCACTGGTCTCGCGGCGATTCAGCAAGCACCGCGAGCCCGTCGATTTCTAGGAGGTGTCGAGCCCGAGTTCACGCAGCACTTCGTCGGTGTGCTGCCCTGGCCACGGGCCGGCCTGCGGTGGGCGTGCGCCGCTGAGCGACAAGCGCGGCGCCGGCGCGGGCAGCGTGCGGCCGGCGACGTCGACGAAGGTGCCGCGTGCGGCGAGGTGCGGATGCTGCGGTGCCTCGGCCAGCGTCAGCACCGGCGCAAAGCAGGCGTCGCTGCCTTCGAGCTCGTGGCTCCACGCTTCGCGCGGCCGGGTCTTCAGCAGGGCGGCCACGCGCTGGCGCAGCGCCGGCCAGTCTTCGAACGTGTACTGGCGCGACGCGTCGACATCCGCCAGGCCGAGCCGCGTCAGCAGTTCGGCGTAGAACTTCGGCTCGATCGCGCCCAGGCTGACATGGCCGTCGGCGCATTCGAAGACGTCGTAGAACGGCGACGTGCCGAGAAAGAAGTTGCGCGACGGATCGTCGCTCCAGGTGCCGGCGCCACGCCGCTGGTGCACGAGCGAGGACAAGGCGGCCACGCCATCGACCATCGCTGCATCGATCACCTGGCCGCGGCCGCTGCGCTCGGCTTCGCGCAACGCGCAGACGATGCCGAAGGCCAGGAACATCGCGCCGCCGCCCATGTCGCCGATCAACGTCGCCGGGATCATCGGTGCTTCACCGGGGCGGCCGGCGATGGACATCACGCCGGTCAGCGAGACGTAGTTGATGTCGTGGCCGGCGGCATGCGCCAGCGGGCCGTGCTGGCCCCAGCCGGTGACCCGTCCATAGACGAGTTTCGGGTTGCGTGCGGCCGCCGCGTCGGGGCCGAAACCCAGGCGCTCCATGACGCCGGGGCGAAAGCCTTCGATCAGCACATCGGCGCGCTCGATCAAGGCCCAGGCCGCCTCGCGTCCGCGCTCGTGCTTCAGGTCCAGCGCCAGCGAACGCTTGCCGCGATGTTCGTCGGCGCGCTCGCGCGAAGTGAGGTCAGGGCGATCGATGACGATCACATCGGCGCCCATGTCGGCGAGCATCATGCCGGCAAAAGGCGCCGGGCCGAGGCCGGCGAACTCGACGACCCGAATGCCGTGCAGGGCGCTGCTCATGTCTTGTCGACGCGCTCGAGGAAGGCACGGATCGCGGTCAGTGTTTCGCGCGGCTTTTCCTCCGGCACGAAATGTCCGCAGTCGATGGCGGCGCCGTTGACGTGGCGCGCAACGCGCCGCCATTCGGCCACACAGTCGAACTGCTTGCCGACGACGCCGCGCGAGCCCCACAGCGCGAGCATCGGCATCGACAGCTTTCTTGCCGCATCGACGCGGTCGTGCTCGAGGTCGATGCCGGCCGAGGCGCGGTAGTCCTCGCACATGGCGTGGATCGTGCGCGGCGTGAAGCAGCGCCGGTACTCGGCCAGCGCGTGAGCATCGAAGCCGCCGTGGCCGGCGGTCTGCTTCGTCAGCAGCGCCAGCATGCCGTTGAAGCCGATGTGGGCCAGCAGACGCTCCGGCAATGGCGCCGGCTGGATGAAGAAGAACCAGTGCCAGTAGGCGCGGGCAAAGGCCAGGTCGATGTGCTCGTACATCGCCAGCGTCGGGCAGATGTCGATCACGGTCAGCGAGGCGACATGGGCGCCGTGATCGCGCGCCAGGCGGTGGGCCACGCGTGCGCCGCGGTCGTGACCGATGACGTGAAACCGCTCGTGGCCCAGGCGCTGCATCACCATAGCCATGTCGGCGGCCATCGTCCGCTTGCTGTAGGTGGCGGCGTCGCCGCTGTTGGGTTTGCTCGAATCGCCGTAGCCGCGCAGATCAGCGCAGACCACGTGATGTTCGCGCGCCAGCAGCGGCGCCAGCCCATGCCACATGGCATGCGTCTGCGGATAGCCGTGCAAGAGCAGCAGCGGCGTGCCATGGCCGGCGCGCACGGTGTGGATCACCGCGCCTTCGGTCCTGATGCGGCGCGTCGTGAAACCGGGGAACAGGGCTTGTGCTGGTGTCATGACACCGGCCAGATTCTTTGCATGGCCTGCGCAAAGCGTGCCGCGATGGCGTCGCCGTCGGCATGACGGTGATCGCGCAGTGCCCATCGGCCGGCCACCATGACGTCGCGCCAGGGGCGCATCGCGCCGGCGAACACCAATGCATCGAGCAGCGCGTCGCGCGGCGTGCCGAGCGTCGCATCGCACGACGGATCGGCCACCAGCATGTCGGCACGCGCGCCTTCGACGAAACCCCACTGGCTGTGGCCCGCTGCGGTGCCGCCACCGGCCAGCACACGCTCGAACAGTCGCGCCGCCGTCGACGGTTCGTGCTGCGGATCGGCGGCGACATTGCGCTCGCGCTTGAACAGGCGCTGGCCGAACTCGAGCCAGCGCAGCTCTTCGAGTGCATCGCGGCCGACCTGGCTGTCCGAGCCGATCGACAGCGGCGTGCTCGACGCCAGCCAGCGCGGCAGGTCGGGCAGGCCGTCGCCGAGATTGGCTTCGGTGGTCGGGCACAGCACGACACCGGCGCCGCTGGCCGCGACGGCGTCGATCTCATCGGCGCTGGCATGCGTGGCATGCACCAGCTGCCAACGCGCATCGAGACGCGCATGCGTGGCCAGCCACTCGATCGGGCGCGCACCGGTCGCGGCCAGGCAGTCGTCGACTTCGGCGGTTTGTTCGGCGACGTGGATGTGGATCGGCCCCGCGCCCGCGCCATCGGCCAGGCGGGCCATCGATTCGGGACGGGCGGCGCGCAGCGAGTGGATGGCCACGCCGCAGGGCACGCCAAAGCCCTGCGCGGCGCGCTGCAGGGCCAGCACCGCGTCGGCTTGCAGCGCAAAGCGGCGCTGGTCCTCGCGCAGCCCATCGTCGGCGAACCCCGCGCGCTCGTAGAGCACCGGCAACAGCGTCAGGCCGATGCCGGCAGCCGAAGCCGCATCCGCCAGCGCCCAGGCCAGCGTGCCCGGGTCGGCGTACGGTGTGCCGTCGCGGTCATGCTGCAGGTAGTGGAACTCGCAGACCTGGGTGTAGCCGCCGCGCAGCAGTTCGAGGTAGAGCTGCGTCGCAATGTCGCGCAACACATCGGGCTCGATGCGCTGCGCCACGCCGTACATGCGATCGCGCCAGGACCAGAAGTCGTCATGCGCCGCCTCGCGGCGCTCGGACAGGCCGGCAAAGGCACGCTGAAAGGCGTGGCTGTGGGCATCGACGAGGCCGGGCAGCGCGGGGCCGGCGAGCACGGTGGCTTCCGGCGGCGACGCCACGCCGACTTCGACCCGCGCCCAGCGGCCGTCGCGACCGGCCTGCAGCAGCACGGCATCGGCCCAGCGCCCGTGCACCCAGGCACGCGGCGCCCAGAGCAGCGTGCTCACGGCGCGCGCCAATCGATCATGGTCTGCACGAGGTGCTGCAGCAAGGGCCTGGCTTGGGCCGCTTGCGCGTCGTTCCACGCCGTCGGCGGGCCCTCGCTCATGTAGGTGCGCCAGCACATCTCCAACTGCACGGCATGGATGCCATGAGCAGGTTGCCCATACTCGCGCGTGATCTGGCCGCCCTTGAAGCGGCCATCGGTGACATGCGTGAAGCGCTGTTGTGCGGCCATGGCAGCGATCAACGCCTGGCGCAGTGTCGCAGCGCAACTCTGGCCGTCGACGGTGCCGAGGTTCAGGTGCGGCAACGTGCCCTCGAACAACCACGGCAGTTCGCTCTTGATGCTGTGGGCATCGAACAGCACCGCGTGGCCATGAGCGGCCTTGACGCGCTGCAGCTCGCCGTGCAGGGCGTCGTGATAGGGCTGCCAGATGTCGTCGACGCGGCGCATGATCTCCACGCCGTCAGGCTCGCGGCCTTCGACGTAGAGCGATTCGCCGGTGAAGAACCGCGTCGGCACGAGTTCGGTGTTGTTGCTGCCGGTGTACATCGGCGTGTTGTCGCTCGGCCGGTTGAGGTCGATCACGTAGCGGCTCTCGCGCGGCACCAGCAGGCTGGCGCCGAGATCGGCGGCAAAGGCGTACAGGCGGTCGAGATACCAGTCGGTGTCTTCGACCAGCAAGGCCCGCGGCTGGTAGCTCGGCTGCAGTGCTTCCGGGATCAGCGTGCCGACATGCGGCATGCTGATGACCAGCGGCGTCGTGCCCTGGTGCAGTGTGAAGCTCATGCCCGGCCTTCGAAGATCCGTTGCCGACAGGCGTTGGCGCCGAAGCGGTAGGCCAGCTCGCGCGGATGCTCGGCGTCCCAGACCGCCAGGTCGGCACGCAGCCCCGGCGTCAGGCGGCCGCGGTCGCTCAAGCCCAGCGCACGCGCGGCGTTGACCGTGATGCCGGCGAAGGCTTCTTCGGGCGTCAGTCGAAACAGCGTGCAGGCCATGTTGAGCATCAGGAGCAGCGACAACGCGGGTGATGAGCCGGGATTGTGATCGGTGGCGATGGCGATCGGCACAGCGGCCGAGCGCAGCTCGTCGATCGGCGGCAGTTTGGTCTCGCGCAGGAAGTAGAACGCGCCCGGCAGCAGCATGGCCACCGTGCCGCTGGCGCGCATCGCGGCAATGCCTGCGGCGTCCAGGTGTTCGAGATGGTCGCAGCTCAATGCACCGTACTCGGCGGCAAGCGCCGCGCCATGCTGGTTGGACAGTTGTTCGGCATGCAGCTTGACGGGCAGGGCGAGCGAGCGCGCCGCATCGAACACGCGCCGCGTCTGCTGCGGCGTGAAGCCGATCGTGTCGCAGAACGCATCGACCGCATCGACCAGGCCGCGCGCTTGTTGCGCCACCAGCCAGCGGCAGGCGGCATCGATGTAGTCGTCGGCGCGGCCGCTGTATTCCGGCGGCAGCGCGTGCGCGGCCAGCGAGGTGGTGCGCACCGACAGCGGCAGCTCGGCGCCGAGCCGGCGGGCCACGGCCAGGCAGCGCGCCTCGTGCTGCTCGGACAGACCGTAGCCGGACTTGATCTCGATCGTCGTCACGCCCTCGGCCATCAGCGCGTGCGCGCGCGCCGAGGCGCTGGCAAACAACTGCTCGTCAGGGGCAGCGCGCGTGGCCGCCACCGTCGAGCGGATGCCGCCGCCGCGCCGGGCAATCTCTTCGTAGCTCGCACCTTGCAGCCGCAACTCGAACTCGGCGGCGCGGTCGCCGCCGTAGACGAGGTGGGTGTGGGCGTCGATCAGGCCCGGCGTGAGCAGCGCGCCATGGAGGTTGACCTCCTGCTGCGCTTCGATGTTGCGCGGCAGCTCACGCTCGCTGCCGACCCAGACGATGTGCCCGCCGTCGGCCAGCAGTGCGCCGCTGTCGATCCAGCCCCAGGGCCGGGTGCCGTCCATCGTGGCGATGCGCGCGCGGCGCCAAAGGGTGGTGGTCATGCGCAAAGGGTCCAGCCGGCGATTGCCGGCAGTGTTTCTCCAGGATCGTCGGTCCACCACAGTGTGCCGCAGGCAAACAGGCCACGCCAGCGGCCGCGCGTTGCAGGCCGGCGTTGCATGCGCGCGTGACCCGCGCCGCGGCGCACCATCAGGTTGAGGTCACGCGTCGGACCATCGATCAGGCGGCACATCGGTGCCGCCTCGCCGGCAAAACGGATGGCGTCGTCCTGCGGGCCCAGGCGTACATCGCCGCCGGGCAATGACAGCACGACACCGGCGCCGTCGAGCACGGCAAAGCAGCGTTCGATGTCGGCAAAGGCCGAGAACGGACCATCGGCATCGATGTCGGCGACGCTGACGCGGACCAGCCACGCATCGGTGCGTGGCCAGGCCAGCAGCTCGCGCGTGCGCCCACCGCCGTTCTTCCACGGCTGCGGCGCGACGTCTGCAACGCGCACCATCCGGGGCAGGGCAGATGTCACGATGGGCGCGGCCAGACGATGGGGAACAGCGGATGATCCATCGCAGCACCCGCCGGCAAGGCCTCGGCCAGGCCCGGGAACGGCGGCGATGTCGTCCACGGCCGTGGCGCATGGCGGATGTCGTCGCCGAGAAAGCGCACCGAGAACACGCGGCGGCGGCGGTCGGCGTCCACCGGCCCCGCCGCATGCAGCGCCAGCATGTGAAAGCAGACCACGTCGCCGGGGTCGACTTCCCAGCCGAGGATCGGCAATGTGCCGCGTTGCGATTCGACGTCGGGCAAGTCGGCGAGGCTGCCCTCGGGGAACCACTTGGCCTGCTGGTCCATGAAGCTGCGTGGCATCAGCCACGGCCCCCGATGCGAGCCGGCGACGAACTCGAGCGTCGAGTGCCGCCGCACCGGATCGACAGCGATCCACATGCTGACGTTGTCGCGGCCGTCGACGTTGTAGTAGGGCTGATCCTGGTGCCAGGGCGTGCGCTGCTGCGTGCCCGGCTCCTTGGTCAGCATGTGGTCGTGGTACAGGCGCGCCGTGCTGCTGCCCATCAGCCGCGCTGCAGCGGCCGCCAGCGGCGACTCGAAGATGACGCGCCGGTAGGCGCTGTTGTCCTGCCAGTTGCAGAAGTCTTCGACGAAACGGCCGCGGTCTTCGCTGCGGCTGGCGACGATGGCGCGCGGGCTCGGTGCGGCCAGGTTGTGATCGATGCCCTGGCGCAGCAGCGCCACCTCGTCGCCCGACAGCAGGCCGCGCAGGCAGACCGCGCCGTCGCGCTGGTAGGCGCTGACCACCTCGGGGGCGGTCAGCCGCAGCGCGTGCGCGTCGCCTGCATGAACGGTCATGGCGCGAATTCTCCCTGCAGCGTGTACAGCGCACCCGGATGCACCAGGCGTGCGATGGTGATCGCCGCATCGCGGGTGAAGGTGCGGCGGACGACGACCAGGCAGGGCTCGTCGTCGGCAATGCCGAGCAGCCGCGCCTCCTGCGGCGTCGGTCGCGATGCCTCGATCGAGTACTGGGCGCGCCACAGCGCCGTGACTTCGAACAGGTGATGCGTCGGCGTGGTGCGCGTGAAATCCTGGTCGAGGTAGGCCGGCGCGCAGGCCGGGTTCACATAGCGGTCCTCGCACTGCAGCGGCCTGCCGTCTTCATGGTGCACGATGACCGTGTGAAAGACCTGTGCGCCGCGTTGCACGCCGAGTTGTCCGGCCAGCGTGGCGGAGGCCTTCTCGGTGCGCTGCAGGTACACCTGCGCATGGTGGCGGTGGCCGCGCGCCTCGATCTCGTCGTGCAGGTCGCGGATGGTCAGCGTCGACGAGGCGCGGTGGAGTTGCGCCGCAAAGGTGCCCACGCCCTGCGTGCGCTCGACCAGGCCTTCGGCTTGCAGCTCACGCAGGGCGCGGTTGACCGTCATGCGGCTGACGGCAAACTGCTGCACCAGCTCGGCCTCCGACGGCATCAGCGCGCCCGGCGCCCAGCGGCCTCGAGCCAGGCCGTCCTTCAGGTGCTGCTTGACGCGGGCGTAGGGCGCCGCCGAATTGGGGGAAACCATGACGCCGAGCTTAGTTGACTAGGGTTGTCTAGACAACTAGAGTTGATCCCGAATCTGGAGCCGCTGCCATGACCGACCTGTCCCGCCTGCAAAGCGTTGCCCAACCGCGCCCCGTGCGTTCACCCCGCGGCACCCAGCTCAGCTGCAAGAGCTGGCTCACCGAAGCCGCCTGGCGCATGTTGCAGAACAACCTCGACCCCGAGGTGGCCGAGAACCCGGATGCGCTGGTGGTCTACGGCGGCATCGGCAAGGCGGCGCGCAACTGGGACTGTTTCGAGGCCATCCTCGAGTCACTGCGCCAGCTGGAGGCCGACGAGTCGCTGCTGGTGCAAAGCGGCAAGCCGGTCGGCGTGTTCAAGACGCATGTCGATGCGCCGCGGGTGTTGATCGCCAACTCCAACCTCGTGCCGAAGTGGAGCACCTGGGAGCACTTCAACGAGCTCGATCGCAAGGGCCTGATGATGTACGGCCAGATGACCGCCGGCTCGTGGATCTACATCGGCAGCCAGGGCATCGTGCAGGGCACGTACGAGACCTTTGTCGAAGCGGGGCGCCAGCACTACGGCGGTGGCCCGGGCGCCGGGCCGTCCCAAGCCGGGCCGCGTGCCCTCGGGGGACCGGGCGTCGTCAGCGGCGACCGAGGGGCCAACCATTGGGCAGGGCGGTGGATCCTGACAGCGGGCTTGGGTGGCATGGGCGGCGCGCAGCCGCTGGCGGCCACGTTCGCCGGCGCCTGTTCGCTCAACATCGAATGCCAGCAGTCGCGCATCGACTTTCGCCTGCGCAGCCGCTACCTCGACGAGCAGGCGACGGACCTCGACGATGCGCTGGCGCGCATCGCCAAGTACACGGCCGAGAAGCGCGCGGTGTCGATCGGGCTGCTCGGCAACGCGGCCCGCATCCTGCCGGCCCTGGCCGAGCGCTGCAAGGACGGGCAGTCGATCCGGCCCGACCTGGTGACCGACCAGACCAGCGCGCACGACCTCGTCTATGGCTACCTGCCTGCCGGTTGGAGCGTCGAGCGCTGGCGCGCCGCGCAGGCCGACACGACGCAGCACGCGGCGTTGCGCGACGCGGCGGCGAAGAGTTGCGCGGTGCATGTGCAGGCCATGCTCGACTTCCAGAAGGCCGGTGTGCCGACAGTCGACTACGGCAACAACATCCGCCAGGTGGCCTTCGACGAGGGCGTCAAGAACGCCTTCGATTTCCCCGGCTTCGTGCCGGCCTACATCCGGCCGCTGTTCTGCCGCGGCAAGGGGCCGTTCCGCTGGGTGGCGCTGTCGGGCGATCCGGAGGACATCCGCAAGACCGACGCCAAGATGAAGGAATTGTTCCCCGAGGACGCGCACCTGCACCGCTGGCTCGACATGGCCGGCGAGCGCATCGCCTTCCAGGGCCTGCCGGCGCGCATCTGCTGGATCGGGCTCGGCGAGCGGCACCGTGCCGGGCTGGCCTTCAACGCGATGGTCAAGTCGGGCGAATTGAAGGCGCCGATCGTCATCGGCCGCGATCATCTCGACAGCGGCTCGGTGGCGTCGCCGAACCGCGAAACCGAAAGCATGAAGGACGGCAGCGACGCCGTCAGCGATTGGCCGCTGCTCAACGCGCTGCTCAACACCGCCGGCGGCGCGACCTGGGTCAGCTTCCACCACGGCGGCGGTGTCGGCATGGGCTACTCGCAACATGCGGGCGTCGTCATCGTCTGCGATGGCACCGATGCAGCCGCCAGGCGCATCGAGCGCGTGCTCTGGAACGACCCGGCCAGCGGTGTGATGCGGCATGCCGACGCCGGTTACGACGAGGCAGTGGACTGCGCGCGCGAGCATGGGTTGAACCTGCCGATGGTCAACAAGAACGCGACTCGCTGATGCAACTGCGTCCCGGCGCGCTGACGCTCGACGAACTGCTGGCCATCCACCGCGGCGGCGAGGGCCTCGAGCTCGATGCCGCGGCCTGGCCGGCGGTGCAGCGCAGCGCGGCCGTGGTGCAGGCCGCGGCGGCCGGCGACGGGGCGGTCTACGGTGTCAACACCGGCTTCGGCAAATTGGCGTCGACGCGCATCGGCGCGGCCGATCTGGCGACGCTGCAATGCAACCTGATCCGTTCGCACAGCGTCGGTGTCGGCGAGCCGATGCCTGCGAGTGTCGTGCGCCTGGTCCTGGCGATGAAGGCGGCGAGCCTGGCGCGTGGGCATTCGGGTGTGCGGCCGGTGGTCATCGAAGCGCTGCTGGCGGCGCACAACGCGGGCCTGGTGCCTTGCATTCCGAGCCAGGGCTCGGTCGGCGCGTCGGGTGACCTGGCGCCGTTGGCGCATCTGACGCTGGCCTTGATGGGCGAGGGCGATTGCATCGTCGACGGACAGCGCCGCCCCGCGGCCGATACCCTGCGCGCCGCGGGCGTGGCGCCGCTGGCGCTGCAAGCCAAGGAGGGCCTGGCGCTGATCAATGGCACGCAGGTCTCGACGGCACTGGCGCTGCATGCGCTGTTCAGTTTCGAGCCGGTGCTCGAAGCCGCGCTCGTCATCGGTGCGCTGACGGTGGACGCCGCGCGCGGCAGCGACGGTCCGTTCGATGCACGCATCCATGCGCTGCGCGGCCAGCCGGGGCAGATCGACGTGGCGGTGTACTACCGCCAACTGCTCGATGGCAGCGCCATCCGCAAGAGCCACCTCGAAGGCGACGACCGTGTGCAGGACCCGTACTGCCTGCGTTGCCAGCCGCAAGTCGTGGGCGCCTGCCTGGACCAGTTGCGCCATGCAGCCCTGGTGCTGCTGCGCGAGGCCAACGCAGTGACCGACAACCCGCTGGTGTTTGCCGGCGCTTCGACAGGCGCAACCCGATCGGATGAGATCATCTCTGGTGGCAACTTTCACGCCGAACCGGTGGCGCTGGTGGCCGACGCGATGGCCAATGCGATCGCCGAGGTCGGTGCGATCGCCGAGCGGCGCATCGCCATGCTGATCGACAGCAATGTCTCGCGACTGCCGCCGTTTCTCACCGCCAACGCGGGCCTGAACAGCGGCTTCATGATCGCGCATGTGACGGCGGCGTCGCTGGCCAGCGAGAACAAGAGCCTGGCCCATCCGGCGAGCGTCGACAGCCTGCCGACGAGTGCGAACCAGGAAGACCATGTGAGCATGGCCACGTTTGCTGCGCGCCGCCTGCAACCGATGATCAGCAACGTGGCCCACATCCTCGGTATCGAATGGCTGGCCGCAGCGCAGGGCATCGAGTTCCTGCGCCCGCTGACGAGTTCGGCGCCGCTCGAAGCGGCACATGCCTTGCTGCGCCAGCAATGCCCGGCGATGAACATCGATCGCCATGTCGCGCCCGACATCGAAGCCGCCACCGGCCTGGTGCGTGACGGCTCGCTGTCGCGCATCTTTCGCACGCTGCCGGGGCTGCCCGCGCTGTGGACTCCCGCCTGACGCATCACCAAGGACTCACCAAAGGACCGACGATGAAAAAGACCCTGCTTGCATTGGCCCTGACCGCTGTCGCTTTTGCCGCCCAGGCCCAGGAAACGAAAGTGGGCATCGGCATTTCCGGCTGGACCGGCTTCGCGCCGCTGACGCTGGCCAACGAGGCCGGCATCTTCAAGAAGAACGGCCTCG
The DNA here is from genome assembly GCA_963706685.1 of uncultured beta proteobacterium. Taxonomy (GTDB): domain Bacteria; phylum Pseudomonadota; class Gammaproteobacteria; order Burkholderiales; family Burkholderiaceae_C; genus CADEEN01. The sequence continues at coordinate 240,946 of CAVPMY010000002.1, read as the reverse complement.
ATGTCTCGATCAAGAAGATTCCGCAGAAGGACCGCCACCTGGCGATTGCCAGCGGCGACATCCAGTGTGCGGCGACGACAGTCGAGACCTGGATCATCTGGAACGCCAACGGCGTGGCGACGACGCAGATCTTCCAGCTCGACAAGAGCTATGGCGCCGACGGCATGGTCGTCAAGCCTGCCATCGCCAGCATCAAGGACCTGAAGGGCAAGACCGTGGCGGCGGACGCGCCCGGCACGGCCACCTACTTCACGCTGGCCTGGATGCTGAAGAAAAACGGCCTGTCGATCAAGGACGTGAACGTGGTCAACCTGTCGCCGCAGGCGTCGGCCAACGCCATGATCGCCGGCACCGCCGACCTCGACGGCGGCATGACCTACGAGCCGTTCCTGAGCGCGGTGCGCGCCAAGCCCGAGGCCGGCAAGATCATCGCCACCACGCTCGACTACCCGATGGTGATGGACACCTTCGGCTGCACGCCCAAGTTCCTGGCCGAGAACCCCAAGGCCGCGAAGGCGCTGGCGGACTCGTACTTCGAAGCGCTGGACATGATCAAGAAGGATCCGAAGAAGAGCTTCGAGATCATGGGCGCCGACGTCAAGCAGGACGCCGACAAGTTCGAGGCCAGCCAGAAGTACCTGCGCTGGCAGGACCGCGAGGCCAACGCAAAGTTCTTCGCCGGCGACCATGCCGCGTTCAGCAAGGAGGCTGCCGAGCTGCTGCTGGAAATCGGCATCATCAAGCAGCTGCCGGACATGGGCAAGCTGGCCGACACGCGCTTCATCAAGTGATGCGGCTTCGATGAAGCCGCTGGTCCCTGTCTCGCCGGGCAGGAAGGTCTTGCTCGGCGTGGCCTTCTTCGTCGTCTTCTTCGCGGTCTGGGCGATCGTCACCTTCGGCGGCTTCGTGCAGAAGACCTTCCTCGCCGATCCGCTGGCCATGTTCCAGAGCGGTTGGGTGCTGCTGACGCAGATGGGCTTTGCCAAGGACATCGGCATGACGGTGTGGCGCGTGGTCGGCGGCTTCGTGATCGCGGCGCTGCTGGCGGTGCCGCTGGGCGTGGCGATGGGCGCCTACAAGCCGGTCGAGGCCTTCTTCGAGCCCTTCGTCAGCTTCGCGCGCTACCTGCCGGCCTCGGCCTTCATTCCGCTGCTGATCCTGTGGGCCGGTATCGGCGAGGCGCAAAAGCTCGCCGTCATCTTCATCGGCAGCTTCTTCTCGCTGGTGCTGATGATCTCGGTGGTGGTGGGCAACACCCGACGCGATCTGGTCGAGGCCGCCTACACGCTCGGCAGCAGCGACGCCAGCCTGGTGCGGCGCGTGCTGTGGCCCGGGGCAGCGCCGGAAATTGCCGAGATCCTGCGCACCGTGCTCGGCTGGGCCTGGACCTATGTCATCGTCGCCGAGCTGATCGGCGCCTCGAGCGGCATCGGCCACATGATCACCGACAGCCAGGCGCTGCTGGCCACCGACCAGATCATTTTCGGCATCATCGTCATCGGCGTCATCGGCCTGGTCAGCGACCTCGCGTTCAAGGGCGCCAATCGCCGGTTGTTCCCGTGGGCGCAGCTCGGCCGATGAACGTGCTCGCCATCCGCGGCGTCGAACGCCGCTTCGACAAGACGCTGGCGCTGCAGGCCACCGACCTCGACGTCGCCGAGAACGACTTCATCACCATCCTCGGCCCGAGCGGCTGCGGCAAGAGCACGCTGCTGCGCATCGTCGCCGGGCTCGATCGCCAGACCAAAGGCGAGGTGCTGCTCGACGGCAGGCGCATCGACGGTCCGGGCGCCGACCGCGGCATGGTGTTCCAGAGTTACACGCTGTTTCCCTGGCTGACCGTGCTCGACAACGTGTGTTTCGGTCTCGCCGAACGCAAGCTGCCGCGGGCCGCGCAGCTGGAGGCAGCGCAGGGCTTCATCGCCAAGGTCGGTCTGCAGGGTTTCGAGCATCACTACCCGAAGCAGCTCTCCGGGGGCATGCAGCAGCGCACGGCGATCGCGCGCGCGTTGGCCAACGATCCGCGCATGTTGCTGATGGATGAGCCTTTCGGCGCCCTCGACCACCAGACGCGCGAGTTGATGCAGGAGCTGCTGCTCGGCATCTGGGAGGCGCAGAAGAAGACCGTTCTGTTCGTTACCCATGACATCGACGAGGCGATCTTCATGGCCAGCCGCGTCGTCGTCATGAGCGCCCGGCCCGGCCGCATCAAGCTCGACCGTCGCCTCGAGCTGCCGCATCCGCGCCACTACTCGATCAAGACCTCGCCCGCTTTTGCCACGTTGAAGGCAGAATTGACCGAGAGCGTGCGTGCCGAGGTGCTCGCGGCGCAGGCTCTTTCGCAATGAGTCAACAGGAGGCGGCAATGAAGTTGAATGCCTTGGCCCTCGTGGTTTGCGGCGGGCTGGCAGCCTGCAGCGGTGTCTCGTTGAAGCAGCCCGCCGCGGCGGCAGCAGGCCCGACGCCGGAAGTGCGGATGAGCGCCAGCACGCCGACGCTGGCCAGCGGCTACACGAAAGTGGCTGCGCCGGCAGGGGCGACGGTCTATTTCATCAACCTGGCCAATGGCGACATCGTGTCGAGTCCGGTGCTCGTGCAGTTCGGCTTGAGCGGCCTCGGCGTGGCGCCGGCCGGCATCGAGAAGGCCGGCACCGGCCATCACCATCTGCTGGTCGATGTGGCCGAGATCGATGTCAACAACGCCTTGCCGGCCACCGACAACGTGCGTCACTTCGGCGGCGGACAGACCGAAATGCGCGTCGAGCTGACGCCCGGCAAACACACCCTGCAGTTGCTGCTGGCCGACCACAACCACATCCCGCATCACCCGGTGGTGATGAGCGCACGCATCACGGTGACGGTGCAGTAGCGGCGCGGGCGGCGTCGCCGACGCTGGCTCGGCTACAGCACCATCGACGTGCCCTGAATCAGGGTCTGGTCTTGCTCGTCATTCGGCGTGTCGCCGGCACACGCGAGGCCGTGCATGCATCAGCGGATCTGCGCACCTCGGGTGGCCCGGACGACGTTGCCGGTCATCGCCACCAGCTTGCGGCTCGCCATCGAGCACGCCAGGAGGAAACGCGCCAACGGCTTCTCGAACAGTTTGTAGAGAACCACGTGCAGCAGCGTGTTGCCGGCGAAGACGGCCAGGAATATCCACGCGCTGGTCAGCAGCGGGGCGACGAAGGCGGTCACGGCATAGGCCGACAAGATGACCCAGCCGTGCAGCACGAGCAACTGGATCGAGCGCCGGCCGACCCAGGACAGTGCGCTGCCGATGGGCGTCATCGCTGCCAGCCTGGCCAGCCAGAGCAGCGCCAGCAGGGCCAGGAGTTCCTGCACCAGGTACAGCGGCATGAAGCCAAAGCTGCCGACCATCGGTTGCGCGACAAATTGCGGATCGCAACCCAGGCACAGCCCGTTGGTCCACAACGTTGGTCGATTGAACAGCGGCAGTGCCAGGCCAGCAATGGTCGCTGGCAGGCCCGCCCAATGCGGCACGCGCCAGTCCTGCGCGATGCGTGTGCCGAGCATGAACATCAGTAATGCCGCCGGCCAGTTGCGCCACTCGTAGAGATTGTCGTGAAGGTTCAACGTCATCGACGCGGCGACGGCCGTCGCGGCAAAGGCGATCGCGATGGCGAATGCGCGCATGTTCGACGACATCAAAAAGGCCAACATCCGCACGATGGCCAACACGACAAAGAACCACGCGATGGAGTTCGCGTGATCGGTGCCCAGCACGATCGGCAGGGCCATGTCCGTCAACGCGTCTCGGGCCGATTCCCAGGGCTTCCACAACGCGAACTGCAGCAGTTCGCCGATGATGTGAGAAAGAACCGCGACCAGCATCAGCATCAGCGATCGCTTCGCGACCAGCGCAAGAGGCTTGTCCGCCAGGGCCGTGCTCGTCATGCCCGACAGCGCAAAGTAGAGCACGATGTGCGGGGCAAGGACCTTGACCTGCAGCCAGGCCAAGCCCGCGACGTCGGCGTTGCCCTGGCGTTCGAGCAATGCGTACAGGGCATGGATGTGAAAGACACCCAACAGCAAGATGCCCCGTGCGATTTCCACGAGTTGGTCTTTGCTTGACGTTATACGGTGCTCCTCGCCAGCCCGTGGTGCTGCCCATCCGACAAGGATCGAAAACGCCGCGCAAGGGCAATCGCAGCCGACTTCGGCGCGTCCTCGCAAATGCAGCTCCTGCAATCGTTACAGCATTCGCGTGAAGACCCACCAGGCATCGCTCGACCCGTCCATTGCAAATTGGCAATCTGGACGGTAGCCAATTCGTCCATCAGCTCGTCGACGTTGATCGTGATTGATTTCACGAGAGCTCTCAGGTCGGTCTCCGCGATGCAGTTCGCGCAGGTGCCATGAGCCGACGCTTCGTGGCCCAATTTGATGCAGAAATATATACTACATATCTGGTACTATCTATTTCATAGATGTTCGCCGCCCTGATCGTCACCCTGCCGACCCAGCCCAACGCCGTGCGGCTGCGGGTCTGGCGTGCGCTGAAGGCGCTGGGCTGCGCGGCGTTGCGCGACGGCGCCTACCTGCTGCCGCAGGCGCAGGTACAGGCGCTTCGAGCCCTTGGCCGTCGAGGTGCGCGAACACGGCGGCACGGCGAGCGTGCTGGGGCTGTCGCCACGCGACGACGCGCAGCGCGACGAGATGCTGGCCCTGTTCGACCGCAGCGAGGCCTACGCGCAATGGCGGGCCGGGGCGCAGACGCTGCAGGTGGAACTGGCGTCGCTTGCACGAAACCGAAGCGCGCCGGCGCTGGCGATCGGCGTGTCCGAAGCGCTGCAGGCGCTGCGGCGCATCGACTACTACCCGGGTGCGGCCGCCGAACAGGCGCAGGCCGACCTGCGAGCGCTGCGCGAGGCGCTCGATGCCCGCTTCTCGCGCGGTGAACCGGTGGCCCGGGCGGCGCACGGCGATCGCCGCGGCTGGACCGGCGCCGCTTCCAGGGCAAGCGCTGGGCCACGCGCGCGCGGCCCTGGGTCGACCGCCTGGCCTGCGCCTGGCTGATCCGCCGCTTCATCGACACGCAGGCCCGCTTCGCTCTGGCTCGCCGATCCCGCGGGCGCCACGCCGGCCCCGCGCGGCGCGACTCGGCTTCGACTACGACGGCGCCCGCTTCACGCATGTCGGCGCGCGCGTCACCTTCGAGGTGCTGGCCGCGAGCTTCGGCCTCGACGCCGACCCGCGGCTGCAGCGCATCGCGCGCGCTGTGCACTTCCTCGACGTCGGCGGCATCCCGGTGCCCGAGGCGGCCGGCCTGGAGGCGGTGCTGGCCGGTCTGCGCGAGTTGCACGCCGATGACGACGCCCTGGCTGTCGCGGCGGCGGCGGTGTTCGACGCACTGCTACGCTGCACCAGGCGCCGCCGCCATGACATCCGGTACCGCCACGACCCGCCGCGCCGACCGCTGTCGCGCGCCGAGCGCGCCGGCCGCGGTGAGCTTCGCCGAGGCCTTGCGCTTCTGGCTCAAGCTCGGCTTCATCAGCTTCGGCGGCCCGGCCGGGCAGATCGCGATCATGCACAGCGAGCTGGTCGAGCGCCGCCGCTGGATCAGCGAGCAGCGCTTCCTGCACGCGCTGAACTACTGCATGCTGCTGCCCGGGCCCGAGGCGCAGCAGCTGGCCACCTACATCGGCTGGCTGATGCACCGCACCTGGGGCGGCATCGTCGCCGGCGCGCTGTTCGTGCTGCCGTCGCTGTTCATCCTGATCGCGCTGTCGTGGATCTACCTGCGCTTCGGCGACGTGCCGCTGGTGGCCGGCATCTTCTACGGCATCAAGCCGGCCGTGACGGCGATCGTGCTGCACGCGGCCTACCGCATCGGCACGCGGGCGCTGAAGAACCGCTGGATGTGGGGCATCGCGGCCGCGGCCTTCGTCGCGATCTTCGCCTTCGACACGCCGTTCCCGGCCATCGTGCTGGCGGCCGGCGCTGATCGGCCACTTCGGCGCGCGGCGCTGGCCGCAGGTGTTTGCGCTCGGCGGCGGGCATGGCAGCGCCAAGCCGAGCTACGGCCCGGCGCTGATCGACGACGACACGCCGACGCCGGCGCACGCGCGCTTCTCGCGCCGCCATCTGGCCAAGGTGCTGGCCGTCGGGCTCGGGCTGTGGCTGCTGGCGATGGCGGCGCTGGTCGCGGTCAACGGCTGGCAGGGCACGCTGACGCAGATGGGCTGGTTCTTCACCAAGGCCGCGCTGCTGACCTTCGGCGGCGCCTACGCCGTGCTGCCCTATGTCTACCAGGGTGCGGTCGAGCACTCACCAGTGGCTGAGCGGCCCGCAGATGATCGACGGCCTGGCGCTGGGCGAGACCACGCCCGGCCCGCTGATCATGGTGGTGGCCTTCGTCGGTTTCGTCGGCGGCTGGCTGAAGCAGGTGTTCGGGCCCGACGCGCTGTTCCTCGGCGGCGCGCTGGCGGCCACGCGTGGTGACCTTCTTCACCTTCCTGCCGTCGTTCGTCTTCATCCTGGCCGGCGGGCCGCTGGTCGAGGCCACGCACGGCAAGCTGGGCTTCACCGCGCCGCTGTCGGCCATCACCGCCGCGGTGGTCGGCGTGATCCTGAACCTGGCGCTGTTCTTCGCCTACCACGTGCTGTGGCCGCAGGGCTTCGGCGGGCGCTTCGATGCGCGTGTCGGCCGCTGATCGCCGTCGCCGCGGCGGTGGCGCTGTTCCGCTTCAAGGTCGGCGTGATGCCGCTGCTCGGCGCCTGCGCAGCGGTCGGGCTGGTCGCTGACCTGCTGCTTCCCGCTGCTGCGCTGAAGGAGTTGCCATGATCGCTACGAATCCAAGACCTGCCATTCGACCCGGCCGCGCTGAACGGCCTGTCGGACGAAGCTGATGACCAGCCACCACCAGAACAACTACGGCGGCGCGGTCAAGCGGCTCAATGCCATCCGCACGCAACTGCGCCGATCGCCGACTTCGCCAACGCGCCGGGCTTCCAGCTCAACGGCTTGAAGCGCGAGGAGCTGATCGCCACCAACTCGATGCTGCTGCACGAGCTGTACTTCGGCAGCCTGGGCGGCGACGGCCAGTCGATGGAGCCGGCGATGAAGCTGGCGCTGGATGCCAGCTTCGGCAGCGTCGAACGCTGGCGCGAGGAGTTCGTCGCCATGGGCAAGGCCCTGGGCGGCGGCTCGGGCTGGGTGCTGCTGGTGTTCCAGCCGCGCGAGGGCACGCTGGTCAACCAGTGGGCCGCTGACCACACGCATGCGCTGGCGGGCGGCGTGCCGATCCTGGCGCTCGACATGTACGAGCATGCCTATCACATGGACTTCGGCGCCGCGGCGGGCGCCTACGTCGATGCCTTCATGGACAACATCGACTGGGCCGCCGTCGTATGCGCGCTACCAGCAGGCCGTGCACGCGGCCAGCGAGCCCTTCGGTGCGGCACACGACGAACTTGGCGACGCGGTGCTGTTCGACGTGCGCCGCGCCGGCGTGTTCGAGCAGGCACATGCCGATGCTCCCGGGCGCACGCTGGTGCGACCCGGCCAGCGTCGCCACCTGGGCCGACGAACTGCCGCCCGCGCGCGAGGTCGTGGTCTACTGCGTCTATGGCCACGAGGTCTGCCGCGCCACCGCGCTGCGGCTGCGTGCGGCGGGCGTGAATGCGCGCTACCTGCGCGGCGGCATCGACGGCTGGCAAGCAGCGGGGCGACCGCTGGCCGACAAGCCGCCGCGGTGAGTGCAGTGACGGGGCCAGGCGTCGGCTCGTCGACGCGGTGATGGTCTCAGTTGTCGAATGCAGCGCTGCGACATCGACAGGCGGTGGCCAGCTCAGGTGCGCGATAGGTCGGCGCCGGCTGGCGCAAAGCAGCGCTGCGCGTGCAAGCCGAGACCTTGCACCACGCTGGCAAACCGGTCGCCCCGAACCACCCATGCAGACGGGCACACCGCCGCCAGGCGCTGCACCAATGGCGAAAGACCCGTCGAGCCTCCAGTGAGATACAGCACGTCAACCGCATCGTTGCCCCAGCCCGCTTGTCGCAGTGTTTCGCGCGCCGCTGCGACGATGCGCTCCAGATCCACGCCGATCGCGCCCATTGCAAGATCGTGCGTCACCGCGGCCGACAGGCCCGGCTCGATGGCATCGAGCGCAACGCGCGTTGCATCGCCACCGGCGACCTCGATCTTGGCGTGCTCTGCCTGCGCTGCCAGCGCGTGCCCCAGACGCTGCTTGACCACCGCCATCAGACGGTCGTGATGGCCAGTCTCCCCATAAAACGCCCGCATGCTCGCCAACTCGGAGATGCGCTGCGGTATGTAGACCGTGTTGATCAAGTGCCAGGTGGCCAGGTCGAAGTACACCGCGCTCGGTACTTCGCGAGCGCGCTGCCCGCGCCTGCTCGGCCCCAGGCTCTTGTAGCCGCAGCTGGGCAGGATGCAGGCGAGCTCGATGTGGCGGTCGAAATCGGTGCCTGCCGCGTGCACACCGTGGCTGGCGAGGATGTCGTCGCGACGCTCGCTGCGCACGCGCCGCTCGGGCCCGACACGGACCAACGAAAAGTCTGACGTGCCGCCACCGATATCGGCGACGAGCACAGTCTGCTCCTTCGTGGCCTGCTGCTCGTAGTCAAGCGCCGCAGCGATGGGTTCATACTGAAATTGCACGTCGACAAAACCGACGGACCGCGCGGCCGATTCGAGTGCGGCCTGAGCCTTGGCGTCACGCTCGGCGTCGTCATCGACGAAGAACACCGGCCGGCCCAGCACCACTTGGCCGATCACGGCACCGAGATGCGCCTCGGCGCGCTGTTTCAGCTGCCGCAGGTAGCCGGCCACGACATCGAGGTAGGCCACCGAGTGCCCGGCGCCGAGCTCGGTGCGCTGTTCGACCAGCGTCGAGCCGAGGATGCTCTTCATCGAGCGCATCAAGCGTCCCTCGGTGCCTTCGACATACGCAGTGATCGCCGCGCTGCCATACAGCGGCAACGGCTCCTCATGCGGCGCACGCCCTTCGATGGCGTAGAACACCGCCGTGGGCATGGTCGGATGACCGGCTTCGATCTCCAGCAGTTGCGCGGCCCCACCCGGCGTGCCCGGCGGCGGCACCGCGATGCCGGAGTTGGAGGTTCCGAAGTCGATCGCGCAATACACGGCACTGGCCATTGTGAGCGGGCGCGCAGTGTAGCGGCACGAGCAATGAAGAATCAGCGCGGAGTCTCGATGGGTGGCGAGGATGCCGCGAATGCACTCTTGTGAATCTGGCGGTCAGCCCTGTGACGCCGCATGGACGGCCAGCCCATTCTTCCGATTTCTGAAACGCTGCCTTGGCGGCGACGGTGATTCCCTTTGCTGCCGCGCCGGGCCACAGTTCGCATCGCGCCAGCCACTGCCTTCGAATCGGCTGCGGCGCCATGGAGTCCCACATGCCCAACGCCTTCGCAGAAATCGCCTTCACACCTGCCGTCAAGGCCGCCCAGCAGCTTGATGGCAGCCGCGCCGCCTACGCGCGCAGCTTCGAGAGGGCTGGCGAAACGCTGAACCTGCGCCTGGGCCGGGACGAGGCCGACTTCATTGCCCAGCAACGCAGCTTCTACATGTCCACCGTGTCCGCGACCGGTTGGCCTTACGTGCAGCACCGCGGCGGCCCGCGCGGATTCCTGAAAGTACTGAACGACGAGACCCTGGCCTTCGCGGATTTTGCCGGCAACCGCCAACTCATCAGCGTGGGCAACGCCGCCGGCAACGACCGCGTCGCGCTGATCCTGATGGACTATGCGCAGCGCCTGCGATTGAAGATCCTGGGCCACCTGCAAGTGCACACGCTGGCAAGCGACGACGCGCTGGCGCGCCAGCTGCACAGTGCCGACTACAAGGCCCGGCCTCAGCGCGCGATGACGATTCGCGTCGCCGGATTCGACTGGAACTGCCCGCAGCACATTCCGCCGCGCATCGACGCCGAGGACGTGCAAGCTGCGCTCGACGAGCGCGACGCACGCATCGCCGCGCTCGAGCAAGCGCTGAAAGCGCAGAGCCGCACCGCCGCGGCCTGATACCGACCATTCACCCCAATTGGAGAACCCAGTGCTCGCTGATCGACCGCTGAAGCTTTACCGCCACCCCTTGTCGGGTCACTCGCATCGCGCGCAACTCGCGTTGTCGCTGATGGGCTTGCCGCATGAGCTGATCGACGTTGACCTGATGAAGGCGGCCCACAAGGCACCCGAGTTCCTCAGACTCAACCCCTTCGGTCAGGTGCCCGTGCTGGACGACGACGGCACGGTGGTCTTCGACTCCAACGCCATCCTGGTTTACCTCGCGGCCAAGTTCGACGCCGCGGGGCGCTGGATTCCGCGTGACGCCAAGGGCCAGGCCGCTGTGCAGCAGTGGTTTTCGGTGGCCGCCGGCCAGATCGCGTTCGGCCCTGCGGCGGCGCGCCTGATCACGGTTTTCGGTGCCAAGCACAACGCCGAAGACGTGATCGGCCGCGCCCACGCGCTGTTGAAGGTGATGGAAACCCAACTGGCCGCGCGCGCCTTCCTGGCCGGCAGCAGTGTCACGCTGGCCGATGTGGCCGGCTACAGCTATCTCAGCGCGGCGCCTGAAGGCAATGTCGACCTGGGCCGCTACGCCCATGTGCGTGCCTGGCTGGCACGCATCGAGGCCTTACCGGGTTTCGTGGCCTTCCAGAAGACGCCGGTCGGCCTGGCCGCCTGACACCCTGAGCCCCTTGGAGCCCGCCGTGAGCACGCCTCCCGCGCCAGCGAGCGCACCGTTCCATGCCGGTGAGCGCGCCTTGCAAGAGCGCCTCGGTCTGGCCGAGCGCATGCTTGGCGTGGGCCAGCGCGTGATCCGCCCGTTCATGCCCGAGCAGCACCGGCAGTTCTTTGCGCAGCTGCCGTTCGTGGTCGTCGGCGCGGTCGATACGGCGCAGCGGCCCTGGGCTTCGGTGCTGGTGGGCGAGCCTGGCTTCATGCAGTCGCCCCACGACCGGCAGCTCGACATCGCGGCGCGCGCAATCCCCGGTGACCCCCTCGAGGATGGGCTGCGGGTCGGCGCGCCGCTCGGGTTTCTGGGCATCGAGCTGCAAACGCGCCGGCGCAATCGAGTCAACGGGCGCCTGTTGGCGGTCGGCGATTCGGGCCTGTCGCTGGCCGTGGAGCAGACCGTGGGCAACTGCCCGCAATACATCCAGGGCCGCGATGTCGAATGGGTGCGCGAGGCGCGCGACATGCGGCCGCGTTCGACGTTGCAACTGGCCGCGCTCGATGCCGAGGCGATGCGCTTGATCGGCCAGGCCGACACCTTGTTCGTGGCCACGCAGGCGCCGGCCGCGGCCGGCGAGCCGGCGCGCGGCGCAGATGTCTCGCACCGCGGTGGCCGCGCCGGCTTCGTGAAAGTCGAAAACCATTCCACGCTGCTGGTGCCCGACTTCGCCGGCAACAACATGTTCATGACGCTGGGCAACCTGCAGCTCGATGCGCGTGCCGGCGTGTTGTTCATCGACTTCGAGCGCGGTGACCTGCTCAGCCTCACCGGCCGTGCTGAGGTGGTGTGGGACGGCGATGATCTGAAATGCTTCGACGGCGCCGAGCGTGCCTGGCGCTTCCATCTCGACCAAGCCCACTGGATGCGCGACGCGCTGCCGCTGCGTTGGCGCTTTCGCGACTGGTCGGCGAATTCCCTGATCACCGGAACCTGGGACGAGGCAGCCGCCAAGCTGCAGGCGCGGCAACTCGCGCAGACATGGCGGCCCTACCGCGTGATGCGCACGATCGACGAAAGCAGCGTCATCCGCTCCTTTCAGCTCGAACCCGCCGACGGCTTGGCGCTGCCCGCGTTCGAGGCCGGGCAGTACTTGCCGATCCGCTTGGCACTGCCCCATGGCGCGAAGCCATTGCAACGCACCTACACGATCTCGTCTGCACCAGGTGATGCGGGCCTGCGCCTGTCGGTCAAGCGCGAGGGCGCCGCATCGAACCATCTGCATGAGCATGTGGCCGTGGGTGACGTGATCGAGGCGCTGGGCCCGCGCGGGCACTTTGTCATCGATGCGCAAAGCCGCCGCCCGGCGGTGCTGATCGGTGCCGGTGTGGGCATCACGCCGATGGTGTCCTTCCTGCGCCACATCGTTGCCGAAGGCTTCCGCCACCGCCGCACGCGAGCCGTGCATCTGATTCAGGTGGCACACAGTGAAGCCGTGCGCGCCTTTGCCCAGGAACTGCAGCAGCTCGAGGCACGCGCCAACGGTGCTGCGCAGGTTCATCTTGTGCTCGGTCAGGGCGGCGAAGATTTGCAGCGCGGTCCGCTGACGATGGCGCATCTCAAGCGCTGGCTGCCCTTCGACGACCACGAGTTCTACCTGTGTGGCCCGGGTGGTTTCATGCAGGCGATCTACGACGGGCTGCGTGAACTGGGCGTGCGCGACGAACGCATCCATGCCGAGGCCTTCGGACCGGCGCCGCTGCGCCGCAGGCCTGATGTTGCTGCGCCCGCGGCACCGCCGCCGGCACCAGCGGCCGCACATGCGGTCGTGAACTTCACGCGCAGCGGCCATCGAGCCGCATGGACATCGGCGCAGGGCACCTTGCTGGAATTGGCCGAAGCACAGGGCTTGTCACCGCCGTATTCGTGTCGCGCCGGCCATTGTGGTTCCTGTGTCACGACGCTGAAGTCGGGCCGTGTGACCTACGCCGAGCCCCCTGCGTGGCAAACCGGCGACGGCGAGGTGTTGATCTGCTGCGCGCGGCCGGCGGCCGCGGGCGGCCAAGCGGTCGAGCTCGAGCTCTGAAGGTGTCTTGCCCAAGCTTTACGCAGCAGCGATAGGCGCTGTCAGTTCAGCGCCGGATTCGATCGCAGCCGCTCCAGGGCCAGGTCGAGAAAGGCGCGCGATTTCTGTGCTGCGTACCGGCCTTCGCGGTGCACGAGGTGCACCGGCAGCGCTTCAGGCTCGTACTCGGCGAGCACGGTCTTGAGTTGACCGTCGCGCAATGCGTCCGCCACTTGGTATGACAACAAGCGCGTGAGACCGAAACCGCCCACGGCGGCAGCCACGGCGGAGTCGTTGCTCGTGGTGATCAAGCGCGCCTGCAGCTTGACGATACGCACCACACCGTTGTCCATCAACCGCCACTCGGCCGTGGGCGTCACCGCGCTGGCCGACACGATGCAATGCGCAGCCAGTTCGTCCGGCGTCTGCGGGATGCCATGCTGCTCCAGATAGCTGGGTGCAGCGCAGATCACGCGCCGCACGCGGCCGACGCGAACCGCCTGCATCGACGAGTCGGGCAGCTCGCCGATGCGCACTGCAACGTCCACGCCTTCGTCCATCATGTTCACGATGCGGTCCATGAACCAGCATGACGCGCTGACTTGCGGGTAGCGCGTGAGGTACTCGGTGACGATGGGCGTCACGAACTTGGCCCCGAACAACACCGGGGCCGTGAGCGTGAGCCGCCCGCGCGGCGAGCCGTGTTTGCCGATCACGGCGTCATCGGCCTCCGCCAGCTCGGCCAGGATGCGCCGGCAGTCGTCGGCATAACGCGCGCCGTCTTCGGTGACGCGCACGACGCGCGTGGTGCGCGTCAGCAAGCGCACGCCCAGATGACTCTCCAACTCGTTGATGGCACGCGTGACGGCCGGCGGGGAGATGTTGAGCTTGCGCGCCGCACCGGCGAATCCGGATGCGTCCACCACCGCCACGAAGACGTTGATCAGGTGCAGGCGGTCCACATTGTTCCTTCGCGCGCAACGGTGTCTTTGATTCTGCACGGATTCCGAATCGCGGCCGGTTCAGGGACAGTTCAGTCATTCGCCGCAGCCGCGGCGGATCCAAGCCAATCCAATCTGACTCACACCGAAGGAAAACCATCATGTCCCGCCTCAGCATCCCCGCCGTCGACACCGCTCCCGAAGCGTCCAAGCCGCTGCTCGCCGCCGTCAAGCAGCAACTCGGCGTGGTGCCCAACCTGATGAAGCTGGTGGGCCACAGCCCCGCTGCACTGGAAGGCTACCTGTCGCTCAACGGACAGCGTTGAACGGGAGGTTGAGATGCCCTTGATTGCCGATCAGATTGCCGTGCATCGATCCATGCTGGTGGACCAGATTCGCCGCCACACGCGCGAGTGCCAGGCCGAGACCTTTGACGTTGACGAAACCGTGTTCGGCACCCTGCCTGACGCGGTCTACATTGATGTGACCCATGGAGTGCCTGAATCGCCGCCAGTTGATGGAACACCTGGAACGGTGCATCCGGACTTTGCCTGCGCAGCAGGCTCGCGCGGTGATGCTTCGCGACTGCATGGAGGAGGGGACAGGCTACATCTGCGATGAACTCGGCATCACATCGAACAACCTTGCCGTGATGCTGCATCGGGCAAGAGCGACGCTGCGAGCATCACTGCAGATGCATTGCGGAGTTGCCCCCGATTGATATCGGCGCAGCAGCCGGATCGTTTTCTGCCCCGTCCTGTTCCGGTCCCTCAGTGCCGGACTTAATCTGCATCATGTGACGAACCGCCGCCGACATGGCCGCCTCGACCTCCCTGACGAACGGCAGACCGACGTCACCTTCACATTATCAGCATGGCACAGAACCAGACCACAGCTACCGCAGTGGTGGCGCGCGTTCGTTGTGGCGAACGCAGGATGACGCAGAGCAGAAAGATGTTCAAGGGAAGCGGCAAGAAATGCAACCCGATCGCCCCTGCAACATTGCCTTGCTGAGCGAGAGCCATCAACGAAGCAAGGCTGGCCAGCAGGTTCACCAACGTACCAGCAACCAGCATGTCGCGCCAAAGAAGGGTGCGCATGGGTACATCGCCCCGCCAACGTTTGGTGATTGACGAGCCCATGGATAGGATGGTAATCGGAAAGTCTGCATGAACAGGTAGATTGCGTCTGTTCATCACCTTGTGCGCTCGGCCAACTGCTGCCGATCGAACATTCGACTCGATACGATCGACGAACCACTGAACTCGTCACATGGTCGGGGTGCGTGTGAAAGCCATTACCTACGCCAACTATGGGCCGCCCGACGTTCTGGTACTTGATGACGTGGCGAAGCCCGTTGCGAAAGACCATGAGGTTCTGATTCGGGTACGGGCCGCTGAGGCGACGAAGTCCGACGTCGAGATGCGCCGGTTCAAGTTCGCGGTGAAGTGGTTCTGGTTGCCCCTGCGGATCGCATTCGGCGTGACAAAGCCGAGACGCCATATCCTGGGCGGGTACTTCTCAGGCGAGATTGAATCGGTCGGAAAGGACGTCACCCAGTTCTCCGCCGGAGAGCAGGTTTATGGCGCAGCCGGCCTCAGGTTCGGTGCCTACGGCGAGTTTGTCGCTCTGCCGGCAAGCTACCCCATCGTCGCCAAACCCGCTCAACATGAGCTTTGCGGAAGCCGCGGCGGTCCCGTTGGGCGGCTTCAACGCGCTCCATTTCATGCGACTCGCGCGCATCAAAGCGGGGGAAAGGGTATTGATCAACGGCGCCGGCGGCAGCATCGGAACGCATGCCATTCAGATTGCGAAGTCGATGGGCGCGGACGTCACCGCCGTGGACAGCGCGATCAAGGAGCAAATGCTGAGGCGAATGGGCGCGGACCACTTCATCGACTACACCAAGGACAGCTTCACCGAGATGGGGCGAACCTACGACGTGATCTTCGACATGGTTGCCGGCGGCTCCTATACCGCTTGCATCAGGACACTCAGCCCCGGCGGACGCTACTTGTCGTGCAATCCGCGCCTTGCCGTCATGCTTCGTTCGTTCTTCACCACCCGATTCACCAACAAGACGGCCAGATTCGCATTTGCCGGCGAGACGAAAGCGGCGCTGTGCACGCTCAAGGAGATGATCGAAGACGGACGAATCAAGTCGATCGTGGACAGGGTCTATCCAATGGAGCAAGCGGCCGAAGCCCATCGCCGGGTCGAAACTGAGCATCGGCTCGGCGCTGTTGTCATCGCAATCGGCAGTGCCTGACAGCCGATGCCAACGCACTCGTCGCCGCTGCCAACGACCACCACTCTCGATCGTGGCTTGCTCCCACCACAACAGGAGAACATCATGGCTGTGCATTCCCGTCCGACCCCGAGCCGCCGCATCGCGGCCCTCGCGGCGTTGCTGATGCTGCTTGCCGCCTGCGCCACGCCGCGCGTCGAACCCTGGTCGTTCAGTGAGGGAGTCAACGCCCCGGAGAGCGCCTACCTCGACGCCGGCAGCGGATTCCTGTTCGTTTCCCAGATCGGCTTGCGTCCTGGTGGCTCGCCGATGGACAAGAACGGCGGCGGTTTCATCTCCAAGCTCACCCCGACCGGCAAGGTGATCGCCGCCCAGTGGGTCACCGGCCTGAATTCGCCGAAGGGCTTGCGCAGCCACGCCGGCACGCTGTGGGTGTCGGCTGTCGATGAAGTCGTCGCGATCGACATCGCCACGGGCACCGTCAAGTCGCGCATACCGGTGGCCGGCGCCAAGTTTCTCAACGATGTCGCAACCGGGTCCGATGGCACCGTGTACGTGTCGGACATGTTGACAAGCAAGATCCACAGCATCAAGGATGGCAAGGTCAGCACCTTCGCGCAAGGCGAGCAGGTGGAGTACCCGAACGGACTGCTGGTCGAAGGCGACAGCCTGGTCGTCGCCGCCTGGGGCAAGCCCGAGGCCGATTTTTCGACCAAGGTGCCCGGTCACCTTTATCGCCTGAGTCTTCTGACCGGCGCCAAGACGCTGATCACGCCCCATCCGACCGGCAACCTCGACGGGCTGGAGTCCGACGGCCGCGGCGGCTACATCGTCAGCGACTGGGTGGCGGGCAAGATCCTGCACATCGCCGCCAACGGCGACACGCGCCTGCTCAAGCAGATGAAACAAGGCACGGCCGACATCGCCTACCTGCCGGCATCGCGCACGTTGATCGTGCCGCACATGCTGGAAAACCGAGTACAGGCCTACGACCTGAGTGTCGACTAGCAGCGGGATCGGCGCGCGGGGATCGGGATCCTAGTCCACTGAATCATTGAAATGGGCGGTGAGGGACGCGCGAGACGGGATGCGATGCAAGGCGCAAAGCACAGCGATGCCCATAGGCATCGCGAGCATTTGCAACGCCGCAGCGCGCCCGTATCGCGCGAACAGCACCGATCCGATTTCAGTGATTCAGTGGACTAGTCCGCTGCAGCGGACTAGGGCCTGTTCACGCTACGGAGGCGGGATGCGTTGCCACCACAAACGGCGCCAGCTAGGCGCAAAACGAAGCTGGGTTCGGGACCCAGCGAGGCTTTGCAACGACGCGGGCGCCGTTTGTGGTGGCAACCCGAAGGGAAAGGGGTTGTGAGGGCGCATGGCGGCGTTGCACTCCTAGCGAAGGCGTCGAGCCTTCGCGTCGTCGCGCGTCTTGCCCTGCGCCCTCACAGCCCCTTTCGCACCCGCCTGCGTAGTGTGAACAGGCCCTAGCGATAGCCGATCAACCGCCCGGCCGTGATCACGCCCAGCCAGAGCACGATCGACAGGATCGCCGCGACGCGCCACGCGGGCCGCGGTGCAGCACCGGCCGCGACGCTCGCCAAGCGCCACTGCGGCGAACGGCGCAGCCACAGCGCGTTGAGCACCGCAGCGGCCAGCAGCGCCATCTTGATGCCGAACAGCGGCTCGACGACGTAGTCGAGCGGACGCGTCGCGAACAGCAGCGAACCGGTCGACACCGCGAGCACGAGCCCGACGATCGAAACCGGGATCAACGTGCGGGCGAGGTGATCGAGCGGCGTGCCCTTCCAGCAGCCGATCAAGCGCAGATCGAGCGAAGCGATGGCGCCGAACAGCAGCGCAATGCCCACCAGGTGCGCGGTGTTGACCAGCGGGTAGAGCCAGATCGACGAGCGCAGCAGGCGCGACAGCTCGGTGGCCTGCAACCCTGCGGCCAGCGTCTCCAGCAGCGTCAACGGCAAGCGCGGCAGCGCAGGGCGCGCATCAGTTTCGATCCGGATAGAGGTCGAACTTCTTGCCGTCGATGAGGACGCGCTCGGCCTTGAACACCTTCTTCTTCGGATCGCTGTGCTTGTGGCCCGTCACGGTGAGCTTTACGCCTTTGGCCAGCATCGCGTCCATCAGACCGGCGCGCTCGTTTCGCCACGGCTGGCCGACTTCGACGATCCAGTTGGCACCGTCCACGCTCAGCGTCAGCTCGCCGTGCGGGTTGCCGAGCTTGGCGGCGACGATGGTGCCGGTGAGTTCGGAGTCGACGTCCTCGGCCCAGGTCCAGCCGTGATGCGCCCATGCGGGCAGGCAAACGGCGATCGCCATGGCAGTGCAGGCCGGAAGCAAAATCAAGCGCCGCGTGAAGGGGGTGGGTGTGGATGACATGGACACTCCTCGTTAAAAAATCGGACTGCGCGCAGGGTTGCCAGCGAGCGAAGGGAGCCATCGCGTGGCAGCGCCCGACGCTGCCCACGTCGCCGTTGGCGGCAAAGTGAATTTCTAGCACGTTCAACGATTCGCGTCGCGGCGTCGACCGCAAAGCCCTGCTCTCGCCCCATCCCCGACCAGGCTCGACAGGCCGACCCGGGCCAGCAGCAGCGGGCCGAGGTTGTGCACGAACCGTGCTCCGGGCGGCACGCGAGCATCGGCCGCGCAATGTCGGCCGGCAGCAGGCTGGCAACTGGGCTGGCCAAACGCATGTTCACCCTTCCTTGGCTGACTATCCCGCCGATCGGATTCGCCGAGTTGTCCAAGCTGGTCAGCAAGGCATCGCCCGCTGCGGCCGCTCACGCCTGAACCATCCACCATCGCCGCTTTGAAAGCCGAGGGCTTCGGCGTGCTGAGCGACATCGACGTGCAGCACGCCATGAAGGAGAAGCTTGGCATCGACATGCCGCCCTATCGCATCCTTGGCGCCTGCAATCCACCGCTGGCGCACCCGGCCTTGCAGGCCGTGCCCAACATCGGCCTGCTTCTGCCCTGCAATGTGATCGTGCGCGAGGAAGCCCCGGAGCGGGTGGTGATCGGCTTCCTCGGCCCGAAAATCATGGTGAACCTGGTCGGCAAGCCTGGACTTGAAGTTGAAGGTCCAGGAAGCGGTTCTGTCCAACAGCGCGCGCCAGCCATCGGAGGCTGAGATAAGCTTTTGGCGTCATCCTTTCGGAGTTGAGATGTCAACAACCCTGCCTGACGTCCTGCCCGGTCAAAAACCCAGCCTTTTCCGGCGCTTCCTGCGATTTGTGAACACGAGCCGGCTGATCGTGCTGAACCTGATCTTCCTGCTGTTGCTGGTGCTGGTGCTGGCCGGCATCATCGGCTTCCTGGTGCGCAGCGGCACGCCCGCGCTGAAGGACAACACTGCCCTGGTGCTCAACCTCCAGGGCAAGCTGGTCGAGCAACGTTCGGGCAGCGTGCAGGATCGCATCCGTAGCCTAGCCATTGGCCAGCCCGATGGTCAGATCCAGTTGCGCGACTTGCTGGCCGTGCTCGACGCAGCGGCCAAGGATCCGAAGATCACCCGCGCGGTGCTCCTGCTCGACGACTTCGAAGGCGCCGGCATGGCCCAGCAACGCGAGGTGGCCGCAGCGCTCGATGCCTTCAAGGCCAGCGGCAAGCCGATCATTGCCTGGGGCGCGAACTACGAGCAGAAGCAGTACTACCTGGCCGCGCGTGCCAGCGAGGTCCTTCTGGACCCGATGGGCGCTGCCTACGCCGACGGCTTTGGCCGCCTGCGCAACTACTACCGCGACGCCTTTGACCGCCTGGGCGTCAGCGCCAACGTGATCCGCGTCGGCACGTACAAGAGCTTCGGTGAGCCGTACTTCGCCAACGGCCCGTCGAAGGCGGCGCTGGAACAGGATGCTGAGCTTTACGGCGCGCTGTGGTCCAACTGGACCAACGATGTCGAGATGGCCCGCAAGCTGCCGGCCGGCGGCATCGGCAAGCTGATCGATGGCCTGCCCGGAAACCTCCAGGCTGTCGGTGGTGACCTGGCCAAACTCGCGCTGGATGCCAAGTTCGTCGACGCGCTGCAAACCCGCGATCAACTGCGTGACCGCCTCATCAAGGAGGGCGTCGAAGACAAGGAGAACCACACCTTCGCGCAGGTCAACTTCGATGACTACCTGCAACGCCTGAAGCCGCCCGCCAAGGGCAGTGCGGTGGGCGTGGTCGTGGCCCAGGGCGAGATCAGCGACGGCGAGGCCGGCCCCGGCGCCATCGGCGGCCTGTCCACCGCCGCGCTGGTGCGCAAGGCGCGTTTCGACGACGACATCAAGGCCATCGTGCTGCGCGTCGACTCCCCCGGCGGCAGCGCCTTCGGCTCCGACCTGGTGCGGCGCGAGCTCGAGCTGGCGCGCACGGCGGGCAAGCCGGTGGTGGTGTCGATGGGCGACGTCGCGGCCTCGGGCGGCTACTGGATCTCGATGTCGTCCGACGAGGTGATCGCCGAGCCCAACACCATCACCGGCTCGATCGGCATCTTCGCCATCCTGCCCACGGCCGACGGCCTGATGAAGAAGCTCTCGATCAACACCGAGGGCCACGGCACCACCTGGCTCACCAACGCCTACGACCCGCGCCGGCCCTTCGATCCGCGCTTTGGCGAGGTGATCCAGGCCGCCATCAACCGCGGCTACTCTGAGTTCGTCGGCAAAGCCGCCGCAGCGCGCAAGACCACGCCAGAGAAGATCAACGAGGTGGCCCAGGGCCGGGTCTGGACCGGCACGCAGGCGCTGGAGCGTGGCCTGATCGATCGCACCGGCAGCTATGCCGACGCGCTCAAGTCGGCCGCGCAGCGCGCCAAGCTCGAGGAAGGCAAGTACGCGGTGCGCTACGTGGAGGCCGACCGCAAGCCGATCGAGCGGTTCCTCGATTCGCTCACCGGCGCCGCGGTGCAGGCCATCGGCCCACAGCTCGCGCGCAGTTGGCTGCCACTCGGTGCACCATCCGCGGCAATCCGCGACGCCCAACGCGACATGCTGTGGCTCGCGGATGTGACCGAAGGCCACAAGCCCTTCATTGGTGTGGTGCACTGCCTGTGCAGCGCGCCGTAGTGCCATGAAGGCGGGCGCCGCCGCAGCCGGCGGTGACAAAAGCCAGCGGCGAGCGGCCCATGGCCGCTCGCCGCTGCGCCAGAAAAACGGCGGCCTGCACCTCATCGTCGCCGATCATCGACTCGATATGCGCCTCATCGCGATCGAGCTTGCTCTCGGCGTCGAGCGTTGACGATAGCGCGGGGCTCATTTCGATGAACGAGATGTGATACGGCCGCTCCGGGTCGGTGGCAAGGCACCGGGGAATCAGCACGTGCACAGCCGAATGCACCGCGCGCACGTCGCGGCCGGCGCGCCGCGCGGCCTCACGCAACGTCACCGGCCCGGCACCGGTCAATGTCTGCACGAGCGCCATGCGGGTGGGCGCGAGCACCTTCCAAAGCAGGTCGAACGACCCGAACGAGATTTGCTCTTGCTGCCGCTTGCCCGCGAACGCAACCTTCACGCGCTGCTTGAAGGATTCGGTCGAATCAACCGTGATCGTCACTGCACCCATCTCAATCTCCCTTCCGTGTTGTTCATGCTGGCAACAGGGGCAAACTGCTGTCGATGTCAGCAACCAACGCGTCGAGCCCTTCGACAGGCTCGGGCAGGGGCAACGACCAAGCTCAGCCCGAACGGGTTGACGTGGCGCCTGCTGACGTTCGTCGTCCGACAGGTCGAGAACCCGGATCAATCCTTGACGCGCCCTTGACGCGAATCCGCAAACCCCCGTCGCAATTGGATCGGCGTCGGTGTGCCCGCTGCCTACACTCGCCGGACCAGGGTGGACTGGGAGGCAAGGACAAGCCATGAAATCGCAGGCGCGGGTGGTGGTGATCGGTGG
Organism: uncultured beta proteobacterium; assembly: GCA_963706685.1. Lineage (GTDB taxonomy): Bacteria > Pseudomonadota > Gammaproteobacteria > Burkholderiales > Burkholderiaceae_C > CADEEN01. The sequence continues at coordinate 219,118 of CAVPMY010000002.1, read as the reverse complement.
CGGGGTGGTCGGCGTGAGCACGCTCTACCACCTGGCCAGGAAGGGCTGGAGCGACGTGGTGCTGGTCGAGCGCAGCGAGCTCACGGCCGGCTCGACCTGGCACGCGGCGGGCCTGCTGCCGCTGTTCAACATGAGCTACACGGTCGGCCAGCTGCACAAGTACTCGGTCGATCTGTACAAGCGGCTGGAAGCCGAGACCGGCCAGGACGTGAGCTTCCACGTCAGCGGCAACCTGCGCCTGGCGACGTCGTCGCAGCGCATGGACGAGTACCTCAAGTACTGCGGCACCGCCAATACCATCGGCGTGCCGTTTCGCATCATCACGCCCGACGAAGTCAAAGCCCTGTGGCCGCTGGTCAACCTCGGCGACGGCGTGGCCACGCCGCGCATCGTCGGCGCGCTGTATCACCCGGACGACGGGCACATCGCGCCGGTCGATCTGACGATGGCGTTGCGCAAAGGCGCGCGCACCCGCGGCGCCGAGATCTACGAGCAGACCTGCGTGCTCGGCGTGCAGCAGCACGGCAACAGCGAGTGGACGGTGCGCACCGACAAGGGCGACATCCGCTGCGAGCATGTGGTGTGCGCGACCGGCAACTACGCGCGCGAGACCGGGCGCATGTTCGGCCTCAACGTGCCGGCGATTCCGGTCGAGCACCAGTACATCGTGTACGACAAGTCGCCCGAGCTCGAGGCCTACCGCAGCGGCGGCGGCCACGAACTGGCGGTGCTGCGCGAGTCCGACCAGTCGTACTACCTGCGCGAAGAGCGCCTGGGCTGGATCCTCGGCCCCTATGAGCGCGGCGCGCCGGCGCGTTTTGCCGACGGCGTGCCCGACTGGTTCGGCAAGAACCTGTTCGAGGGCGACCTCGACCGCCTGCTGCCGCATGTGGAGGCCGCCGCCCGGCGCGTGCCCGCGCTCGAACATTGCGGCCTGAAGACCATCGTCAACGGGCCCATCAGCTACACGCCCGACGGCAGCCCGCTGATCGGCCCGGCCTGGGGCCTGCGCAATGTGTGGCTGAACGAGGGCCACAGCTTCGGCGTCACCGCCGCCGGCGGCGCAGGCTGGCAACTGGCCGAGTGGATCGTCGACGGCGAGCCGACGGTGCGACATGCTGGCCGTCGATCCGCGCCGCTACGGCCCCTACACCAGCAAGCGCTACACGGTGGCCAAGAACGAGGAGGCGTATCGCGAGGTCTTCACCATCCACTACCCCGACGAGGAGCGCCACGACGGCCGCCCGGCCAAGACGAGCCCGGTCTACGACAAGCTGGCGCAGATGGGCGCGGTGTTCGGCCAGCGCTACGGCTGGGAGCGCGCCAACTGGTTCGCGCCGCCGGGTGTCGAGCGCAAGGACGTCTGGAGTTTCAGGCGCAGCAACTACTTCGAGCACGTGGGCAACGAGTGCCGCAACATGCGCGAACGTGTCGGCGTGATCGACCTTTCGCCTTTCGCCAAGCACGAGGTCAGCGGCGCCGGTGCCGAGGCCTGGCTCGACAGCCTGGTGGCCAACAAGGTGCCGACCAAGACCGGGCGCATCGCGCTGTGCCATGCGCTCACGCCGCGCGGCGGCATCCGCTCGGAGTTCACGATCAGCAAGCTCGGCGAGCAGCGCTTCTACGTCGTCAGCGCCGGCGCCGGCGAGCGCTTCGACGGCGACTACCTGCAGAAGATGTTGCCGGGCGATCGACTCGGTGCAGTTGCGCAACATCACCACCAGCCGCGGCTGCTTCGTGCTCGCCGGCCCGCGCTCGCGCGAGGTGCTGGCCAAGCTCACCGACACGCCGCTGGACAACGCGAGCTTTCCCTGGCTGACCAGCCAGGTCATCGAAGTCGGCTACGCCACCGATGTCTATGCGCTGCGCGTCAACTTCATCGGCGAACTCGGCTGGGAGCTGCACTTCCCGATCGAGTACGCGCACTCGCTGTTCGATGCGATCTTCGAGGCCGGCGCCGAGTTCGGCATCGGCATGGCCGGCATGCGGGCCATGGAATCGATGCGGCTGGAAAAGTCCTACCGCATGTGGGGCACCGACCTGAGCATCGAGTACAGCCCCTACGAGTCGGGCCTGGACCGCTTCGTGCGCATGAACAAGGGCGAGTTCATCGGCCGCGCCGCGCTCGAGCGCCAGCTCGCAGCCGGCATCCCGAACCGCTTCGTCACGCTCGAAGTGCACGATGTCGGCGATGCCGACTCGCTCGGCACCGAACCGCTGTATGCCGGCGGCCAGTTGGTCGGCCGCGCCACCGCCGGCGCTTTCGGCCACGTGCTCGGCAAGAGCCTGGCCCTGGGCTACGTGAAGGCGGCACAGGCCGAGGTCGGCACCGCGTTGGAGATCGAGATCCTCGGCAAGCGCCGGCGCGCCACGGTGCTGGTCGAGTCGCCGCTCGATCCCGACAACCAAAGATTGCGCGCCTGAGCGGGCGGGCCTCGTCGCATAGCATCGGCACCGTGCGCGCCGACCTGCTTCAACACGGTGTCACCGCACCGCCGCACTGGCGCGCACCGCCGGCGGGCACCTTCTTCCTCGGCATCGACACCGGCGGCACCTACACCGACGCCGTGCTGCTCGACGACGCGCGGCGCATCGTCGGCGCGGCCAAACGCCTGACCACGCGCCACGACCTGGCGCTGGGCATCGGCTCCGCGCTCGACCAACTCGACGGCGCGATGCTGGCGCGTGTCAGCCTGGTGTCGCTGTCGACCACGCTGACCACCAACTCGGTGGTCGAAGGCAAGGGCGCGCCGGTGTGTGCGCTGCTGGCCGGCTACGAGCCGGCGCAACTGAAATCCAGCGGGCTGGTCGATCTGCTCGGCGCCGATGCGGTGGTCAGCGTGGCCGGCGGCCACGACGCCCTCGGCCGCGAAGCCCAGGCCCTCGACGGCGAAGCGGCGCGCGCCGCGATCGTGGCCCATGCGCCGCGGGTCTCGGCCTTTGCCGTCTCGGCGACCTTCAGCGTGCGCAATCCGGCGCACGAGCTGCTGCTGCGCCACTGGGTGCGCGAGCTGTCGGGCCGGCCGGTGACCTGCGGCCACGAGCTGGCGTCGAGCCTGGGTGCACCGCGCCGCGCCCTCACGGCAGCGCTGAACGCGCGCATGATTTCCTATGTCACGCACCTGGTCGAATCGGTGCAGCAGGTGCTGGCGCAGCGCGCCATCGACGCGCCGTTGATGGTGGTCAAGGGCGACGGCACGCTGGTCAATGCAGCGACGGCCCTGTTGCGGCCGGTGACCACCGTGCTGTCGGGGCCCGCGGCCAGCGTCATCGGCGCCTGCGCGTTGAGCGGCCACGGTCGCGCCGTGGTCGCCGACATGGGCGGCACGACGACCGACATTGCCGTGGTGCGAGATGGCTGCCCCGAGCTCAGCAACGACGGCGCCATCGTCGGCCACTGGCGGCCGATGATCGAGGCGGTCAAGGTCTATGCCATCGGACTGGGCGGCGACAGCGAGGTCCGCTTCGCCGGCGGCCACGGCATGGCCATCGGACCGCGGCGCGTGATGCCGCTGTCGCTGCTCGTGCACGAGCACCCGCACCTGCTGGCCGTGCTCGAGCGCCAGCAGGCCGAGTCGCCTCACGCGGCGCAGGCGCGCTTCGTGCAACGCTGGCAGGCCGACGACGCTGCCATCGCCCGCCTGCCGGACGACGAACTGCAGGCCTGGCAGGCGCTGGCGGGCGGCCCCATCGACATGGAGCGCACCAACCAGAGCGACCGCAAGCTGGCGCGCCAGCTGGCCCGCCTCGAGCGCAAGGGCCTGGCCCTCTACAGCGGCTTCACGCCCACCGACGCGGCGCATGCGCTGGGCCTGTCGAGCCACTGGAGCGTGGCCGGGGCGACGCTCGGCGCACGCATCTGGGCGCGCCAGATGCGACACCTCTACGGCTACGGCCCGTGGCCCAACGGCGATGCCGTCGGGCCGAGCCGGCATGTCGTCGACCACCTGGTGCAGGCGATCTGCACCAAGCTCATCGAAGCCGGCCTGAACGACGCCGGCCAGCTCGGCGAAGGCCCGGCGCAACGCCTGGCCAAGACGCTGACCGAGCTGGCGATTGCACGCGACGGCCAGGGCGGCGGCGGCCGCGTCTTCGCCTTGCATTTCGCGCCGGACATGCCGCTGGTGGCCGTGGGGGCACCAGCGGCGAGCTACTACCCCGCGGTGGCCGAGCGTCTGGCGATGCCGCTGGCGCTGCCCGCTTTTGCCGAAGTGGCCAACGCCGTCGGTGCGGTGCTGGGCAGCGTCTCGCAGCGTGTGCACATGACCGTCTGCCAATTCTCGCGCGGCCAGTACCGTTTGTTCACTGCGCATGGCGGCGAAGACTTCGCCGATCTGCCGGCGGCCCTGGAACGCGCACGCACGCTGACCGCCACGCAGGCGCGCGTGCTGGCGCTGCAGGCCGGTGCCACCGACATCGAGCTCGCGCACACGCAGCACAGCAACAGCGTCGATCACGACATCGACGGCCATGTCTTCTTCGAGGCCGTGGTCACGGCCACCGCGTCCGGCGCGCCGGCGGTGCGGGCGCCGCAAGTGCAGCACGAGGCTGAACTGTCTGCCGACCCGGCGCCTAGATGAACGGCAGCTCGACCAATCGCGCCGCCTGCGTGGCGCCGCCGAGGGTCACCTCGACGGCGTCACCCGCCGCGCACTCGCTGGCCACGAGTGCGAAGCCGATCGTCTTGCCCAGGCGGTACGAGCGCACGCAGTTGGTCATGCTGCCCAGGCGCCGGCCCGCGGCCGCGATCGGATGCCAGTCGAAGCTCGGGCCGGCCGCGGCTGCGTCGCCGTCGAGCACGACGCCCATCTGGCGGCGGCGCGGCCCGGCAGCGGCAATGCGGCGCAGCGCAGCGATGCCGATGACGTCGTCGGCCACCTGCAGGTCGACGTACTTGCCGAGCCGGACCTCGAACGGATTGGTTTGCTCGTCGGTGTCGCCGCCCCACGACAGGAGGCCGCTTTCGATGCGCTCGCACAGGTTGGGGTTGCCGGGGCCGATGTCCCAGGCGCTGCCGGCCTCCCGGACGAGCTGCCACAGCCGCTCGCCCTGCGTGCCGTCCATCAGGTACAGCTCGAAGCCGCCCTGCTTGGACCAGCCCGAGCGTGCGACGAGCAGCGAAATGCCGTCGAGCGTTGCCGCGCGGAACCCGAACGGCCTCAACTCGCGCACCCAGTCGCCGAACAGATGCGCTGCCACCTGCACCGCCTTCGGCCCCTGCAGCGCCAGCGGCGAGACATCGGGCTCGGACACGGCGACATCGAGGCGCCGCTCGGCAGCAATGGCGCGCGCCCAGAACCAGATGTTCGAGTCGGCGATCGACAGCCAGAAGCGGTCTTCCTCGATCTTGAGCAGGATCGGATCGTTGATGAGCACGCCGTCGTGATTGCACAGCGGCACGTACTTGCCCTGGCCGATGGCGAGCTTGGACAGGTCGCGCGGGCACAGGATCTGCGCCAGCGCAGCGGCGTCGGGCCCCTCGAGCTGCACCTGCCGCTCCGCCGCCACGTCCCACTGCGCAACGCCATGGATCAGCCGCCAGTACTCTTCGTCCGGCTTGCCGTAGCCGGTGGGCATCAGCATGTGGTTGTAGACGGTGAACGATGCCGCGCCGTCGCGCAGCGTGGCCGCGAAGTAGGGCGACGGGCGCAGTCGTGCCGAGGGGGTGATGCCGATCATGGGGGGCTGCTGGTGGTTGCCGCCGCGGGTTGCGGCGCGCTGCCGCGCGATTGTGTTGGCGCCAGCCACGAACTGCCATGGCACAAGCACTGATCGACACCCTTGACGCCAACGGCTTGCTGCTGCGCGGCGGCTTCGCGCCCGCCGTCGACGACGCCGTGCCGCCGCTGGCCGACGGCGCGCCCGCGCGCTGGCTGGCGCTGGTGGGCGTGGCCGGTTCATCGGTATGGCCGCACTTCAAGGCCTCGCCGCCCTACCGCGATGGCCAGCCCGATCCACTCGATCGCTGGAGCCGCGACATCGGCCAGGCGCTGGCGGCGCGTTTCGGCGGCCTGGCGTTGTTCCCTTTCGGCGGGCCGCCGCACCATCCGTTCCAGCGCTGGGCCGAGCGCGCCGAAGGCTTGCCCGCCTCGCCACTGGGCCTGCGCCTGCACCCTCAATACGGGCTGTGGCACAGCTACCGCTTCGCGCTCGCGCTGCCTGCACCGATCCGCACCACGGCGGCGCCTGTCGCCGCCACCGACCTGTGCGCACGCTGCGCCGACACGCCTTGCCTGCACGCCTGCCCGGTGCAGGCTTTTACCGGCGGCGGCTACCGCGTCGACCTGTGCGCCGCGCACCTGGCAACGCAGCCTGCACCGCGCTGTCGTGACATCGGCTGCCTGGCGCGCCATGCCTGCCCCATCGGACAGCGCCATGCCCCGCACGGCGAGCACGCGCGGTTCCTGATGGATGCGTTCGTGGCCGGGCAGGGCGGTGCGCTTCCCGACACGGGGCATTGATGTTCATCGAAACCTCGGCGCCGAGGCGCTACCGACAGGTGCGGCGCGGTATGCTGGTTTGCAGTTGTCATTGATGGAGACTCGCAACCATGTCGGCTGTGCGCTGGGGCATTCTGGGGGCCGCGAAATTCGCGCGTGAGTTCATGGGCCCGGCGCTGACGCTGGCACCCGGCGGCCACATCGCGGCACTCGCCACCTCGGATGCGGCCAAGGCCGAACCGTTCCGCGTCTTCGCCCCCGGACTGCGCGTGCACGGCAGCTACGACGCGCTGCTCGCCGATCCGGACATCGACGCGGTCTACATCCCGCTGCCGAACCGGCTGCACGTGGAGTGGAGCCTGAAGGCGATGCGCGCCGGCAAGCATGTGCTGTGCGAAAAACCGGTGGCCATGCAGGCCGGCGACTTCGCGCCGCTGATCGCCGAGCGCGATGCGGCGGGCGTGCTGGCGGCCGAAGCCTTCATGATCGTGCACCACCCGCAATGGCAGCGCGCACGCCAGCTGCTGGCCGATGGCGCCGTCGGGCGGCTGTGGCGCATCGACGGCGCGTTTTCCTTCAACAACCGCGACCCGGCCAACATCCGCAACCAGGCCGACATGGGCGGCGGCGGGCTGCGCGACATCGGCGTCTATGTCATGGGCGGCGCCCGCTTTGCCACCGGCCTCGAGCCGACCGACGTGCAGGCCCGCATCCTGTGGGACAACGGCGTCGATGTCTACGCGGCGATCACGGCCAAGTTCGGCGACGCGGACTACGCCACCTTCACCTCGATCCGCATGCATCCGCGCCAGGAGATGACCTTCCACGGCGAGGCCGGCGTGCTGCGCTTGGCCGTGCCGTTCAATGCCCGCGTCTTCGGCGAAGCGCGGCTGGAACTTCATCGCGGCACCGAAACCATCAGCGAACGGTGGCCGGCGGTGAACCACTACGAACTGCAGGCGGCCGCCTTCAACCGCAGCGTGCGCGAGGGCGCCGCCTATCCCTGCCCACTGGAGTTCTCCCGCGGCACCCAGGTGATGATGGACGCGGCGTTCGCCAGCGCCGCCTGACCGTTCGGCTTGCGCCGGACCCTCGGGGGTGAGGGTGCCTATGTCGGCGACGCTGCCTTCAAGCCGCGTTCGCATGGCCGAACGTGAGCGCTCGAGAGGCGTCGCGCGATGACTGCTGTGGCGACGAAGGGAGCGGTGAGCTTCGGCTCGCGAATGATCGGCTGTACTCACATCGCGATCATTCGAGCCGTCGCACCGAATGCGCGAGATCGACCCTTTTCTATCGTACGGCACCACCAAATCACTGCCGAAGAGCGGGCGTTTGCGCGCAACGTTGAACACGAGCGGCTCGCCGAAGGCGAGTTCGTTCGATACAGCATCAGTGCTTCCAGCCCTACAGCACAGGGAGCGACGCCCGAATGGCGTGGACGAACGGTGCGCCATCGGCACTCTTCATAGCTCGGAGGACAAGTTCCGGGTACTCGCGATGATTAAGGCCGAAGCATGTGGAGACTCGCTCAGCAATCGTCTTGCGGTTATAGACGCGAAGGATCTCATTGAGATTGCCGCTCGCATGCGCAGCGCTCAACGCTCTTCGAGCCTCAGCGACGATCGTGGGAATGTCGAGTGTGGTCAGAAGGTTCGTGAGGCCGTCGACAGCCCCGGCTCATCGGCCGACGCTGCAGTGAACTTCGAGAGGTGATAGCGGATGCGGCGTTCGGCGTGCATCACAACCTGAGCGTCAAGCTCGCTGGCGAAAGCGGCAGAAACATACTGGGCTACGGCGACAGCGATTGCATCTGGATCGAGCGACAGCTTGGCTGCGGCAAGCCGCACTACAGCGTCAAGACAGAAGAGATTCTCGACTTCTGCAAGTGCGAGGACTCGCAGTCCCCCTCTTCTTGAGGGCGGTGCACTCATGGTCGGTCCTAACGTCCCGATCGACAATGCCATGGGCTGACAGATTGTGTAATGCTGGATTTGCTCTCAATGCCTTGGTCGCCTCTACAACCTTCTCAGACCCTCCTCGGGGGACGACGTGTAGATGCGGGTAGCAGAGCTGAAAGATCGTGTGATCGAGGCCGCCGCGCTCGCCTTCGCAGAACAAGATTGGTTTGCGGTTTCCGATCAGTTCGAGAACAAGAGCCTCTGGTAGAACGTCATCAGAGGGCACGTCCGACCAAGACCATGTTCCGGCCTTGAATCCTTGCACCCAAATCTTTGTTGCCCCGGCCCTACTTGCGGCGAAGTCCAGATCGTGCGTGACGTAGACAAGTGACTTACTTGGCAAGTTCCTCGACCTTGTTCCAGAGCTTGTCCATCAGCGACTTGTGCAGGTGAAGCTCAGGCTCCGTCAATGATCAGGATCGAATTCAAAGGCGCGCAGAGACATTGGCCTAGGAGATAAAGCGCGACTCGTTCTCCGTCACTCATGTCTTTGCCGTGGTACTCAGCCGGCGTCCCCTTGTCGACGACAACTTTGCCGTCGTGAAGAGACACCGATCGGTGCGGCATCAGGTCGCCCCAGACCTTCATGATTGAATCGATCGGAGAGTCGGGAACAGGGACGTACTGCTGGGTCGTGCGTGTCGCTTGGGTGTGCTGATGATCGCGATCAGCTGTCCGTGCGAAGAGCAAGGACAAGACCTTCTCGTAGTCTGAAAGGAGGAACGTGGCTGGCTCATTGCCCCACCGGTATGCCCTCTTGTTTCCTACAGAGGCGTGTTGGTCCGCGCGACCCAACAGGAGGTTCTTCTCCGCCTGCTCTGCGTTCATCAGCGGCGCATACTCAGGAATCGCAAGTGCCTTTTGAGCGCTAATTCTGTGGACGGGAACTACGTTGTGATTGTTTTCCTCCAACCAGATGCCAAATCTCGTCTTGCCCGATCCGTTTGCACCTATAAGGACAAGTCGAAGTGGCCCGTCAAGAACGACAGGTTGTCCGCCCGGCAACTTGCTTGGAACAGTGATTTGCATTTTTGTGCGTTGTAGCCTCAGTACAAAGGCACAACATCTTATGCGTCGCCTGCGCATCTGCGCGTGGATCCCGCAACGATGCGGCTCCAATTGAACAACGTGCCGAAGAGCCGACATTCGTCACCGGCCGCTTGTGACCGTTCGACGATTCACGCGAGTCGCGCTCGACCGTTCACTCCAATCACATTGCGAACATTCAGAGCGCCGACGCGACCGTCGCCTTTGCGGTACCCGCCGACATTCGCGCTGACGGAATCGCCGTTCCCACAGTCACCGGGAGTGCACGCAGGCCAGGGTCTGCTGCTGCGCCAGCGGAGAGGTCGGTCGATGCCGGTCACTGATGCTGAGGCAGCCACCAGCGCAGGCGCCATGCGGCGTCTACCGCGGGCGATCCAGCGCCCGCTCGGCCGCGGGTATGCTGGCATGAAGCACGCGTCAGGCGGGGTACCAGTGCCCTGCGCGCCTTTGCCCCATCCGTGAATGGCAACTCTTGCACAGGAACAGCCTCGTCTTGCCTGGAGACTGACCTTTGCAGGTCGGCACGCACTGGTCCACGCTTCAGGTTGACGCTGCCGCGGCCGATAAGGCAGGCAAGCCGTGCGCGCTGGACGCACGCGCGCCGCAATGGAGCAACAACGATGAAGCAGCAGAGCCGCGCCCTGCTCGGGCAGGGGCTTACCCCTCGATGGCTTGTCAGTGCCTTGGCCGCAGCCGCCTGGGCCGTCACTCCGGTGCCCGCACGCGCCGGTGACGGCCACGAGGCGCCCAAGCCGGTGGCGCCGGCGGCCTCGGCCGCGCCGAGCGCTTCCAAGGCCGCAGCGTCCGAACCCGTGGCCGATGCGCACAGCGATGGCCTGGTGATCCTGCAGCGGCGGCTGAGCGAAAAGTTCGGCGGTCAGCGCACCGAGGAGCCTGGCGCCAGCGGGCCGGTGGTGCGCGTCGTCTCCCGCGCCGCTGCGGCGCCGGCAGACAAACCGCCGGCGGTGCGCGCCCGGACAGCGCGGGCGAAGCATGAGGCCACACATGCGCCGCACTGGTCGTACGACGGCGAGGGCGGACCGGCTGCGTGGGGCAAGCTGCAGCCTGAGTTCAACGCCTGTTCCACCGGCCAGCGGCAGAGCCCGATCGACATTCGCGACGGCATCAAGCTGTCGCTCGATCCGGTGTCGTTCGACTACCGGCCGTCGGCCTTCAAGGTGCACGACAACGGCCACACGATCCAGGTCAATGTCGATGCCGGCAACAGCATCGAGGTCCTCGGCCAGCGCTTCGAGCTGGTCCAGTTCCACTTTCATCGGCCGTCCGAAGAGAGCATCGACGGCCGCCGCTTCGACATGGTGGCGCACTTCGTGCACAAGAGCCTCGAAGGCCGGCTGGCCGTGGTGGCGGTGTTGATCGGACGCGGCAGCGCGCAGGCGCAGTTGCAGCAGGTCTGGAACAACCTGCCGCTGGAGAAGGGCGACACGGTCAACCCTCGCGGCACGATCGACCTGCCGCGCCTGCTGCCCGAGGAACGCGGCTACTTCACCTACATGGGCTCTCTGACTACGCCGCCGTGCAGCGAGGGCGTGCTGTGGATGGTGATGAAGCAGCCGCTGCAGGCCACGCCCGAGCAGATCGGCATCTTCGCGCGGCTGTACCCGATGAATGCACGTCCGATCCAGTCGGCTTCCGGCCGCATGATCAAGGAATCGAACTGACGCGGTGACGCGATAGTCCACTGAACCAGATGAAATACACCCCCGCTCGTCTGCGCCTCGACGCGCCATGCGTCGTTGCAAATGCTCGCGATACCACTGGGTATCGCTGTGCTTTGCGCCTGGCCTGGCGCGCCGCTGCGCAACCGCTCGGGTGCGATTTATCTGGTTCAGTGGACTAGCATCGCTGGATGTCGAGTCGCACCGTCATCGAGCTGTGTCCCTGCGGCCATGCGCAGCAAGCTCGCTGGCCTCGCCGAGCGCATGCACGAGACGAGCCGCTTCGAGCGCTTCGGTAGCCGTTGGCTCTACGTCGAGGCGCTCAGCAACGCCGCGTAGGCCGAGATGCGCACCACGGCCTCGGCCTTCGAGTCCGGAGGCAGGAAGCTGTGGCGCGCCGCTTCGAGCTGCATGCGCGTCACATCCTGCAGCGTCAGCGCGGTCTGCGTCAGCAGGGCCGCGCATTCGCCGTTGAGCGTGATGCGCGACATCAGCTGGTTGTCGGTGTTCACGCCCACCGAGATGCCGGCGCGCCACAACGCCACGATGGGGTGCTCGGCGATCGACCGCGCCGCGCCGGTGTGCACATTGCTCGTCGGGCAGACCTCGAGGTGCGCGCCGCGATCGCGCACTTCGTTGACCAGGGCCTGGCGCTGCGGATCACCGATGGCGTCAGCCAGCCGGATGCCGTGGCCGATACGCGCGGCGCCCAGCTGCAGCGCTTCGAGCACACGCTCGGCGTCGTCGGCCTCGCCGGCGTGCAGCGTCAAGGGCAGTCCGCCGTCGCGTGCGCAATGCAAGGCTCCGGCATGCTCGCCAGGCGGGTGCCCATGCTCGGCGCCGGCCAGGTCGAAGCCGATCACGCCGTGGTCCCGGTAGGCCAGCGCCAGTTGTGCCGCGCGCAGCGTGTGTTCGGGCGGCAGGTGGCGCATCGCGCAGACGATGAGGCCGCAGTGCGAGGTCGACAGCGTGCTGCGCTTCAGCCCGGCGAGCAAGGCTTCGACCGCAGCTTCGCCGGCCAGGCCATGGGCTTCGAACAGCAGCGGCGCGATGCGGAACTCGGCCAGCACACAGCCTTCGGCATGGGCGTCTTGCGCCGCCTCGAAAGCCACGCGCTCCAGCGCGGCCGGGCTGGCCATGGCGGCCACCGTGAGGTCGAAGCCGCGCAGGAACTCCACGAGGCTGCCGGCGTGCGCGCGTTGATCGAACCAGCTCGACAGCGCGGCGGGGTCTGCTGCCGGGCAGGGCAGGCCACGGGCGTGCAGCAGATCGAACAAGGTGGCCACGCGCAACCCGCCGTCCAGGTGCTCGTGCAGCAGGACCTTGGGCAGGTCGAGAATGGGGTCGCTGCTCATCGGATGGCGATCGTAGTACCCCCAGGGGAGCGGTGGTCCGCCGCTTGCTATCCTGCGGCGCTTCAAACCCACCTTGTCCCATCCCTCAAAGGGGCCCATGCCATGAAACTCCACCGCTTCGCTCTTGCCGTGATCGCCGCCACGGCCGCCGCCACCGTGGCAGCGCAATCGCAGCCTGCCGTCATCTTCGACATGGGCGGCAAGTTCGACAAATCGTTCAACGAGGCCGCGTTCAACGGCGCCGAAGCCTGGAAGAAGGACAGCGGCAAGACCTATCTCGAGTTCGAGATCTCCAACCCGACGCAGCGCGAACAGGCGATGCGGCGCATGGCCGAACGCGGCGCCAGCCCGATCGTCGGTGTCGGCTTCTCGCAGGGCTCGCCGATGCAAAAGGTGGCCAAGGAGTTCCCGAAGCTCAACTTCACCATCATCGACTTCGTGGTCGACCTGCCCAATGTCGAGTCGGTGGTCTTCCGCGAGCATGAAGGCAGCTTCCTGGTCGGCATGATGGCGGCCATGGCCAGCAAGACCGGCAAGGTCGGTTTTGTCGGCGGCATGGACGTGCCGCTGATCCGCAAGTTCGAGTGCGGCTTCGTGCAGGGCGCCAAGTACGCCAACCCGAAGGTCGAGGTCCAGGCCAACATGACCGGCACCACGCCCTCGGCATGGAATGATCCGGCGCGCGGCGGTGAACTCGCCAAGGCGCAGTTCAGCCAGGGCGCCGACGTGATCTTCGCCGCGGCCGGCGGCACCGGCATCGGGGTTTATCAAGCCGCCAAGGACGCGGGCAAGCTGGCCATCGGCGTCGACAGCAACCAGAACCACCTGCAACCGGGCACGATGCTGACCTCGATGGTCAAGCGCGTCGACGTGGCGGTGGCGGCGAGCTTCAAGCAGCACAAGCCCGGCGTGACCTCGCTTGGCCTGAAGGAAGGCGGTGTGGACTATGCGCTCGACAAGAACAACGAAAAGCTGGTCAGCGCCGAGATGAAGGCCAAGGTCGATGCCGCCAAGGCCGACATCATCAGCGGCAAGATCAAGGTCATCGACTACATGGTCAATAACAAATGTTGATCCCCCCCGGAGCGGCTGCGCCGCTCCCCCCCAGGGGGGCAACGCCAGCGGCCTGGCAAAGCCAGATCCGCGGCGTTTGCTTGGCAATGCAGATCGCTCGACGCGGCGTATGAGCGCAACGGCGCCCGCAGTCCGCATGCGGGCGATCGACAAGCGCTTTGCCGCGGTGCACGCCAACCGCGCCGTCGATCTGACGGTGCGCGCCGGCACGGTGCACGGCATCGTCGGCGAAAACGGTGCCGGCAAGAGCACGCTGATGTCGGTCCTCTACGGCTTCTACACCGCCGACAGCGGCACGATCGAGGTCGAAGGCAAGGCCGTGCAGATCGGCGAATTCGCACGACGCCATCGCCCTGGGCATCGGCATGGTGCACCAGCACTTCATGCTGGTCGATACCTTCTCGGCACTGGACAACATCATGCTCGGCGCCGAGCCGTCATGGCATCTGATCGCGGCGCGCAATGAGGTCCGCGCCCGGCTGGACGCGCTGATGCGCGACACCGGCCTGTCGGTCAGGCTCGACACGATCGTCGCCGAGCTGCCGGTGGGCGAGCGGCAACGGCTGGAGATTCTCAAGGCGCTGTACCGCGGCGCGCGCATCCTGATCCTCGACGAGCCGACCGCAGTGCTCACGCCCAAGGAAACCGAGCAGCTGTTCGTCGTGTTGCGCGGCCTTCGGGAGCGCGGCACGACGATCCTGCTGATCACGCACAAGTTGAAGGAGATCATGGCGCTGTGCGACGAGGTCACCGTGATGCGCCAGGGCGCGGTGGTGCTCGACACGCCGATCGCCAAGACCTCGGTCGATGCGCTGGCCGAAGCCATGGTCGGCCGCCACGTGCAGCTTGGCCGTGAGGCTGGCGCGCGGCGCACACCGCCGGGCGAGGCGTTGTTGCGGGCCAATGCGCTGGCCTGGCGCGACGCGCTGGGCGTGCCGCGCCTGGACGGCGTGTCGATCGACCTGCACTCCGGCGAAATCGTCGGCATTGCTGGCGTGTCGGGCAATGGGCAGAGTGAACTGCTCGATGCGCTGGCCGGGCTGCTCGTGCCGCAGCAGGGCAGCCTGCAGATCGGCAGCGAAAATTTCACCGCGGCGCATTGGCTGACGCCGCTGCACGCGCGCGAACTGCGCATCGCCCATGTGCCGGAAGACCGCCAGAAACGCGGCCTCGTCATGGCCTTCGACGCCTGGGAGTCGGCAGTGCTCGGCTACCAGCAACGTCGGCGCTACAGCGTCGGCGGCTGGCTCAAGCCGAAAGTGATGCAAGACGACTGTGCGCAGATGATGGACAAATACGACGTGCGCCCGCGCAGCTGCGATCTGCAGTCGGCCAAGTTTTCGGGCGGCAACCAGCAAAAGCTCGTGCTGGCGCGTGAAGCCGCCCCCGAGCCGCGTGTGCTGCTGGTCGGCCAGCCGACGCGCGGCGTGGACATCGGCGCCATCGAGTTCATCCACGGCCGCCTGCGGGCCATGCGCGACGCCGGCGGAGCCGTGCTGCTGGTGTCTTCCGAGCTCGATGAAGTGCTGGCGCTGGCCGATCGCGTGCTCGTCATGGATCGCGGCCGCATCGTCGGTGACCTGCCGATCGAGCAGTGCAGCGAAGCCGAACTCGGCCGGTTGATGGGTGGGGCCGGCCAGCAACGAGCGGCAGCGTGATCAGACGATGAGCTCCCGGCACCCCGTCGAGATCCCGCGCTGGATCGACCTCGTCGTGCTGCCGCTGTTCAACCTCGCCCTGGCGTTTGCCGTCTCGGCCATCGTGCTCGTGGCCATCGGCCAGAGTCCGTGGCAAGTGCTGACGCTGCTGGTCAAGGGCGCCTTCGGCAGTGCTGTCGGACTCGGCTACACGCTCTACTACGCGACCACCTTCGTCTTCACCGGCCTGGCCGTCGCGGTGGCCTACCACTGCGGGCTGTTCAACATCGGCGGCGAAGGGCAGGCCATGATGGGCGGCCTGGGCGTCGGTCTGGCCGCACTCGCGCTGGGGCCGTCGGCGCCGGCCTGGCTGGTACTGCCGGCGATGGTGCTCGCGGCCATGGCGCTGGGCATGCTGTGGGCGGCGATTCCCGGTGCCTTGCAGGCCTGGCGCGGCAGCCACATCGTGATCACGACGATCATGTTCAACTTCATCGCGTCGTCGCTGCTGATCTATCTGCTCGTCGGTGTGCTCAAGGAGCCCGGCAACATGTCGCCGGAAAGCCGCGCCTTCGGTGCGGCCGCGCAGATGCCGGGCATGCACACCTTGTTGGCGGCCCTCGGCATCGAGTGGCCGCGCACGCCGCTCAATGCCAGCGCATTGCTGGCCGTGGCGGCGTTGTTCGGCGTGCAGCTGCTGCTCTGGCGCACGCGGCTCGGCTATGCCTTGCGCGCCGTCGGCAATGCGCCGCAGGCGGCGCTGTACGCCGGCATCGAGCCGAAGCGGCTGATCGTCGTTGCGATGGCGATCTCCGGTGCGCTGGCCGCGCTGGTGGGCATCAACGAGATCGGTGGCGTGCACAACCGCTTGATTGCCGATTTCGTGGCCGGCGCCGGGTTTGCCGGCATCGCGGTGTCGCTGATCGGGCGCAATCACCCGCTGGGCATCGCACTGGCAGCGCTGCTGTTCGGCGCGCTCTACCAGGGCGGCGCCGAACTGGCGTTCGAGATCCAGGGTTTCTCGCGCGACATGGTGTTCACGCTGCAGGGCTTGATCGTGCTGTTCGCCGGCGCGATGGCGCAGGTGGCGGGGCCGTCGTTGGCAAGGGCCTGGTTCGCGCTGCGGCCGGCGCCACGCGTGGCGGCAGAGGCCGCGCATGGATGACTTCGCGCTGACCGTCGGCACCGTGCTCGCGTCGACGCTGCGCATGGCCACGCCGCTGATCCTGTGCGCGCTGGCCGGCACCTTGAGCGAGCGTGCCGGCGTGATCGATCTCGGCCTGGAGGGCAAGATGCTCGCCACCGCCTTTGCCGCGGCCAGCGCCGCGGTGGCGCAGCGGCTCGCTGCCGGTAGCGGTTCTGGCCGCGCTGGCCGTCGGGCGTGGCGCTGTCGATGCTGCACGGCTTCGGCTGCGTCAGCCACCGCGGCGATCAGGTGGTGATGGGTGTGGCGATCAACATGACGGCCGCCGGCCTGACGGTGGTGCTGGGCATCGCCTGGTTCAAGCAGGGCGGACAGACACTGCCGATTCCGGACGCGGTGCGGCTCGACGCCTGGTTCAGCGGCCCCGGCGCAGCGATCTCGAGCGTGCCGCTGATCGGCCCCGTCGTCGCCGGCTTGTTCGGCCATGCGCCGCTGGTCTACCTGGCCATCGCACTCGTCTTTGCCGTCTGGTGGCTGCTCTACCGGACGCGGCTCGGACTGCGCTGGCGCGCGACCGGCGAGAACCCGGCGATGGTCGACGCCGCCGGCGTCTCCGTGATCGGCCTGCGCTATCTGGCGCTGGCCGGCAACGGCGTGCTGACGGCGCTGGCCGGCTGCTACCTCGTGCTGGCGCTGAACCCGCAGTTCATTCCCAACATGACCGCCGGCCGCGGCTACATGGCGCTGGCGGCGATGATCTTCGGCAAATGGCATCCGCTGGGCGCGTTGATGGCCTGCCTGCTGTTCGGTTTCCTCGATGCATTGTCGATCCGCCTGCAAGGTGCGAGCATCGGCGGCATGGCGGTGCCGGTGCAGGCGATCCAGGCGCTGCCGTATGTGTTGACGGTCGTGCTGCTGGCGGGGTTCATTGGACGGGCCTATGCACCGAAGGCGCTGGGCACGGCGTACCTGAAGGAACGATGGGGCAGACGAGTGACGACATTTCTCGTTGCGCTTGATCGCCTCCATTGCCGGTTGGTCGCTGGGCCGATGGCGGCAGGGGCTGAATGACAACCGCGGAGAGGCCGCGGTTCGTAGGTTGCTGACGGCTCGCTTCTCTTCAGCCGCCTATCACCTGATGAACAACGTTACTTTGCCGACAGAGGACGGAACGACTCAGATTGATCACATTCTCGTTTCGCGTCATGGCGTCTTCGTGCTTGAGTCAAAGCACTACACGTGATGGATTTTTGGCAATGCCGGCGCGATCCAGTGGACGCAGGTTTTGTACAAGCAAGCACTACAAGTTCCAGAACCCGATCCACCAGAACCGCAAGCACGTCGCGACCGTTGCCAAACTGCTGGACTTCCTTCCTCCTCAGCACATCCATTCAATTGTCGTGTTTACGGGCGATGCAATGTTCAAGACGGATCGACCACCCGGCGTGGTGGCTCTCGCACAGTTGGCGTCTCACGTTGGGGAGTTCGTGGTCGAGGCGATGTCGGAGAATCGCCTGCAGTTCTGTGTCGGCCGACTGGAGTACTACCGAAAGGCAATCTCCAAACAAACCGACGTCGAACACGTTGCGCACTTGAGGCGCAAGTTTGGCGATCAGGCGTAGTCTTCTCCGTGACGGCATTTTCCATTGAACTTGGCTCCAACGCATGAGTGACCATATCGAGGCGTTGCTTGAGGCAGCACGCCTGCGTGCGCGAGAACGCACACGCGCCGTACTCCCACTTCCTCGTCGGCGCGGCGCTGCTCGACGAGCAGGGCCGCATCCATGCCGGCTGCAATGTCGAGAACGCGGCCTATCCGCAGGGCCTGTGCGCCGAGGCCGGCGCGTTGGCGCGGTTGGTGGCTGCCGGCGGCAAGCGCGTGAGTGCGGTTGTCGTGGTCGGGGACGGGCCGCACCTGACCACCCCCTGCGGCGGTTGCCGCCAGAAGCTGCGCGAGTTCGCGAGTGCCGACACGCCGGTGATCGTCGCCGACCTGCAGCAGATGCGCGCGCAGTTCACGCTGGGCGAGTTGCTGCCGCACAGTTTCGGGCCGGAGCATCTGTCGTGACGCTGGCTGACGACGTTGCGCGCAGCGCGGCCAGGATTCGCGAGCGCGCCCCGCAGCGCACGCCGCGCCTGGCGATCGTCCTCGGATCGGGCTGGCAGGGCGTTGACCGATCATGTCGATGAAGCGACGACGATTGCCTACACCGAACTGCCGGCGTTTCCAGCAGTGGGCGTGGCCGGGCACGCCGGCCAGTTGATCCTCGGCCGCTTCGGCGGCGCCGAGGTGGCGGTGCTGGCCGGGCGCCAGCACACCTACGAAGACGGCCACGCCGATGCGATGAAGGGCGCGCTGCGCACGCTGGCCGCGCTCGACGTGCCGACGCTGTTGCTGACCAATGCCGCGGGCAGCCTGAACCCGTCGATGGGCACCGGCTCGATGATGGTGCTCAGTGACCACCTGAACCTGCCGCAGCGCACGCCGTTGCACGGCGAGCCGGGCTCGTCGCGCTTCGTCGACATGCGCGACGCCTACGACCGTGAATTGCGGCGCCAGGCGCACGAGGTCGCGCGCGGCATGGGGCAGGTGCTGCACGAGGGCGTCTATGCCTGGCAGCTCGGGCCGCAGTTCGAGACGCCGGCCGAGATCCGCATGCTGCGCACACTCGGCGCCGATGCGGTGGGCATGAGCACGGTGCCCGAGACGATCATCGCCCGTCACGCCGGCATGAAGGTGCTGGCGCTGTCGATGATCACCAACCTCGCCGCGGGCCTGGACGCCGAGCCCTTGAGCCATGCGCAGACACTGGCGGCAGCGCAGGCCGCGGGCGCGAGCGCGGTGCGCCTGCTCGAAGCGCTCGCATCCGCCTTGACATGATCAGCACCCACTCCCGGAGAAACGACCCATGACCACCCGCCTTGCCTTGTTCGCTCTTGCGTCTTTGCTCGCCGGCTGCGCGATGACACCGGCACAGCGCGCGCCGTTGAAACTCACCGTGCTGCACACCAACGATCACCACGGCCGTTTCTGGCCCAACGCCGACGGTGAATATGGCCTGGCCGCACGCAAGACGCTGATCGACCGGGTCCGTGCCGAGGTCGC
This sequence comes from uncultured beta proteobacterium, assembly GCA_963706685.1. GTDB lineage: Bacteria > Pseudomonadota > Gammaproteobacteria > Burkholderiales > Burkholderiaceae_C > CADEEN01. Next base: position 199,678 of record CAVPMY010000002.1, on the reverse strand, counting down.
TGCGTCGGGCGGCCAGGTCTTGCTGCTCGATGGCGGCGACGTCAACACCGGCGTGCCGGAGAGCGACCTGCAGGACGCCGAGCCCGACTTCAAGGGCATGAACCTGCTCGGCTACGACGCCTCGGCGATCGGCAACCACGAGTTCGACAAGCCGCTGGCCGTGCTCGACAAGCAGATCAAGTGGTCGAAGTTTCCGCTGCTGGCGGCCAACATCTACAACAGGACATCGGGCCAGCGCATGTTCGAGCCGTACCGCATCTTCGAGCGCGGCGGCTACAAGATCGCCGTGCTGGGCCTGACCACCGACGACACGAGCAAGATGGTGCTTGCCGGCCAACGTGGCCAATGTCGAGTTCCGCAAACCGGCCGCAGGAAGCGGCCAAGCTGGTGCCCGAGCTGCGCCAAAAGGCGGACATGGTGATCGCCGCCACCCACATGGGCCACTACACCGACGGCAAGCAGCGGCGTCAACGCGCCGGGCGATGTCGAGATGGCACGCGCGGTGAAGGGACTCGACCTGATCGTCGGCGGCCACAGCCAGAACCCGGTGTGCATGAGTGGCCGAGAACCAGCGCAACGACGCCTACGTGCCCGGCCAACCCTGCGCGCCGGACCGGCAGAACGGCGCCTGGATCGTGCAGGCGCATGAGTGGGGCAAGTACGTCGGCCGCGCCGACTTCGTGATCGACGCCGGCAAGGTCGAACTGGTGAAGTACCAGCTGCTGCCGGTGAACCTGAAACAGCGCCAGGCCGACGGCTCGCGCAAGGTCTATACCGAGCAGATTGCCGAAGACGTGCCGGTGCGCGAGTTTCTCAAGCCGTTCCAGGACAACGGCCAGGCCCGCCTGACGGTGCCTGTGGGTGAAACCGTGGGTGTGTTCGATGGCGACCGCCAGCGCGTTCGCGCGCAGCCGACCAACCTGGGCGTGATGATCGCGCGCTCGATGATGGACCGCACCGGTGCCGATCTGGCCATCATGAACGCCGGCGGCGTGCGCGACTCGCTGCCCGAGGGCAAGGTGACGCTATCGCGACGTGCTCAAGGTGCAGCCGTTCGGCAACCAGATCTCGCTGGTCCGCCTGACCGGGGCCGAGTTGCTGAGCTACCTCGAAGCGGTGGCCAAGATGACGCCGGGTTCCGGGGCGTTCCCGCAGACGGTCGGCGTGCAGATGGTGATCGAAGGCGGCGCACTGAAGGATGCGCGCGTGCAAGGCCGGCCGATCGAGCCGCAACGCGAGTACCGGCTGGCGCTCAACAACTTCACCGCTGCCGGTGGCGACGGCTACCCGAAGCTGTCGAGCCATCCGGGCCATGTCAACACCGGCCTGGTCGATGCCGACGTGATGCGCGCCTTCATCGCTGCCGGCAGCCCGCTGAAGGCGGCCGATTTCACGCCCCCCAACGACGTCGTGCGCAAATGAATGGCGGCGCTGCAAAGGACGACGAGCGTGCTGCTGCGCGCGCGGCGCTGGCCTGTCTCGATTTGACGAGCCTGAACGATGACGACAACGCGCGCACGATCGATGCGCTGTGTGAAAGGGCGGTGTCGCGTTTCGGCCGCGTGGCCGCGGTGTGCGTGTGGCCGCGCTTCGTGGCGCAGGCGCGTGCAGCGTTGCCCGGCGATATCGCAGTGGCTGCGGTGGCGAACTTTCCCGAAGGCTTGTTGGACGAGGGCCGCGCGCTGGCCGACACCCAGGCCATCGTCGATGGCGGTGGCGACGAAGTCGATCTCGTGCTGCCGTGGCGGGCGATGCAGGGCGGACAAGCCAGCGAGGCGGCACAGCTCGTGGCGCGCGTGCGCGCGGCGTGCCGCGGCCAGCGGTTGAAGCTCATCATCGAGTCCGGCGAGTTGTCTTCCGACGATGCCATCCGTCAAGCCTGCCGGATCGGCCTCGACGCGGGCGTGGATTTCCTGAAGACGAGCAGCGGCAAGACGGCGCACGGCGCATCGCTCGGCGCAGCGCGCGTGATGCTGAGCGAAATTGCCGCGCAGCCGCGGCCGGTGGGCTTCAAGGCGTCCGGCGGCATCCGCAGCGTGGCCGATGCCGCGGGATATATCGCGCTCGTGCGTGAGCTGCTGGGACAGGATGAAGCCACGCCGCGCCGGCTGCGCTTCGGCGCCAGCGGCTTGCTCAGTGATATTGAACGTGTGCTGTCCGGCGACAGTGGCCCGCCCGCTGCCGCTTGCGCCTACTGAGCCATGACCACACCCGCGGAGACGATCCGCAGCAAGCGCGACGGGCTTGCGTTGACGCCGGCGCAGATCGACGACTTCGTGCTCGGCCTGGTCCGACGCACGTGGAGCGAGGGCCAGGTGGCGGCGCTCGCCATGGCGATCCTGCTCAAAGGCATGACGCGTCAGGAGGCGGCGGGGTTGACGACGGCGATGACGCGCTCGGGCACGGTGCTGGACTGGTCGCGTGCGCGCTTGCCCGGCCCGATCGTCGACAAGCATTCCACCGGCGGCGTCGGCGACAAGGTCAGCCTGATGCTGGCGCCGATCGTCGCCGCCTGCGGCGGCGTCGTGCCGATGATCAGCGGCCGCGGCCTCGGCCACACCGGCGGCACGCTCGACAAGCTGCGAGAGCCTGGCCGGCTACCACGTCGCGCCGTCGAAAGCAGTTGCTGATGCGCGTCTTGCGCGAAGCCGGCTGCGCCATCGTCGGCGCCAGTCGCGCGCGTGGCGCCGGCCGATCGGCGGCTGTATGCCATCCGCGATGTCACCGCCACCGTCGAGTCGGTGCCGCTGATCACGGCCAGCATCCTGTCGCAAGAAGCTCGCCGCCGGGCTGCAGTGCCTGGTGATGGACGTCAAGTGTCGGCAATGGCGCCTTCTGCAACGACGCATCGACACCGCGCGCGAACTGGCGCGAAGCATCGTCGACGTGGCCGCGGGCGCCGGCTTGCCGACCCGCGCGCTGATCACCGACATGAACCAGGTGCTCGGGCCGCAGCGCCGGCAATGCGCTGGAAGCTCGCGAGGCGATCGACTTCCTGACCGGCCGCACTCGCGCGCGAGCCGCGGCTGCGAAGCGGTGACGCTGGCGCTGGCCGCGCAGATGCTGGCGCTGACCGGGCTGTGTGTTGATGCCTCGAGCGGGCGAAGTACTGGCGCGGCGCGCCCTCGACAGCGGCGCTGCCGCCGAGCGCTTTGCGCGCATGGTGGCCTTGCTCGGCGGGCCGCGCAACGTGCTGGCTGTCGAATTGCCGCGCGGCGCGTGTCGTGTTGCCGCTGCCCGCGCCGCGCGATGGCGTGATCGCTGCCATGGACACACGCGAGATCGGCCTGGCCGATCGTCGAGCTGGGAGGCGGGCGGCGCCGGGCCAGCGATGGCGTCGATGTGCGGGTCGGTCTGTCGCAGCTGCAGCCCATCGGTGCGCGGGTGAGTGCCGGCGAGCCGCTGATGTTGGTGCATGCACAGAGCAAGCATGCGGCGGTGGCTGCAATCGCACGCGTCACCGGCGCAGTCCGCATCGCGGCACGCGCTGCGGCGGACGGTCCGGTGGTGATCGAGCGCTGGTGAGGGGGTAAACCCCGCCGAAGCGCGTTCCAACCTGCCTTCTAGAATGGTTTGGCCATGGCGACCACGCGACACACCAGCTCCAAGAAAGCGACCGAAGCAGCCGCCGATGGCGTGCGGGTGCTCAAGAAGTACCCGAACCGGCGCCTGTACGACACCCGGTCGAGCAGCTACATCACGCTGGCCGACGTCAAGCAGATGGTGCTCACGGGTGAAGCGTTCGAAGTGCGCGACGCCAAGGACAGCAGCGATCTGACACGCAGCATCCTGCTGCAGATCATCCTCGAGGAAGAAAGCGGCGGCGTGCCGATGTTCTCCACCGAGACCCTGGCCCAGATCATCCGCTTTTACGGCCATACGATGCAGGGTGCGATGGGGACCTGGTTCGAGCAGAACATGAAGGCCTTTGCCGACATGCAGGGCCGCGTGCTCGGTGGCGCCCCGCCGCCGGTGCCCAACCTGATGGCGTCGTACCTGGAGCAGTCGCAAAAACTCTTCAAGCAGATGCAGGACCAGACCGGGGCGCTGTTTCCGGGCATCGTGCCGCCGAAAAAATAGCGACGACAATCGCGTCCCATGCAGGACGCACCCAAAGTCGGATTCGTGTCGCTCGGTTGCCCGAAGGCGCTGACCGATTCCGAACTCATCCTGACCCAGCTCTCGGCCGAGGGCTACACGACGAGCAAGAGCTACGCCGGCGCGGACCTGGTGATCGTCAACACCTGCGGCTTCATCGACGATGCCGTGAAGGAAAGTCTCGACGCCATCGGCGAAGCACTGGCCGCCAACGGCCGCGTCATCGTCACCGGCTGCCTGGGCGCGAAGGCCGGCGATGATGGCGCCAACCTGGTGCGGCAGATCCATCCGAAAGTGCTCGCCGTGACCGGGCCGCATGCGACGCAGGAAGTGATGGATGCGGTGCATGTGCACCTGCCCAAGCCGCACGATCCGTTCACCGACCTGGTCCCGGTTCAGGGCATCAAGCTGACGCCCAGGCATTACGCCTATTTGAAGATCAGCGAAGGCTGCAACCACCGCTGCACCTTCTGCATCATCCCGTCGATGCGCGGCGACCTGGTGTCGCGGCCGATCGGCGATGTGCTGAACGAAGCGCAGCGACTGTTCGAGGCCGGCGTCAAGGAACTGCTGGTCGTCAGCCAGGACACGAGCGCCTATGGCGTCGACATGAAGTACCGCACGGGCTTCTGGAACGGCGCGCCGGTGAAGACGCGCATGCTCGATCTGTGCGAGAAGCTCGGCGATGCTGGCCGATACGCATGGCGCCTGGGTGCGGCTGCACTATGTCTATCCGTACCCGCATGTCGACGCGGTGCTGCCGCTGATGGCCTCGGGCCGTGTGTTGCCCTACCTGGATGTGCCGTTCCAGCATTCGCACCCGGAGGTGTTGAAGCGCATGAAGCGGCCGGCCAGCGGCGAGAAGAACCTCGAACGCCTGGCGCGCTGGCGCGAGCTGTGCCCCGAGCTCGTGGTGCGCAGTACCTTCATTGCCGGCTTCCCAGGCGAGACCGAGAGCGAATTCGAGCACCTGCTGCACTTCATCGACGAAGCGGGCATCGATCGCGCGGGCTGCTTTGCGTACTCGCCGGTCAAGGGCGCGGCGGCCAACGAGTTGCCGGGCATGCTGCCGACGGAATTGCGCGAAGAGCGCCGAGCGCGTTTCATGGCCGCGGCCGAAGCCGCATCGTCGGCGCGCTTGCGCCGCCGCGTCGGTGCGACGATGCAGGTGCTGATCGACAGCGCGCCGGCGCTCGGCCGCAAGGGCGGGGCAGGGCGCAGCTATGCCGACGCGCCGGAGATCGACGGCACGGTGCGCCTGCTGCCGCCGGACAAGGCGAGCAAACAGTTGAAGGTCGGCGAGTTCGCGCGCGCGAAGATCGTCGCCGCCGAAGGCCACGATCTGGTCGGTGTGGTCGTATGAGCGCCGTGCGGCCGTCCCGAAGGCGCTCGTTCCCTCATGGGGGGCGGCCCGCAGGGCCTTGGGGGCTCGATGACCGAGAAGAAGACGCAGCTCATCCACCATCCGTTCAAGCCGCCGCCAGGATTCGAATCGCCGGCAGTGCCGGTCTACAAGGGCTCGACGGTGCTGTTCGACAACGTCGCTGCGATGCGCTCGCGAACCTGGCTCGACCGCAGCGCCTACACCTACGGCCTGCACGGCACGCCGACCACCTTCACGCTCGAACAGCGCATTGCCACGCTCGAGGGCGGCAAGTACACGATGCTGGTGTCGAGCGGCCTGGCGGCGGTGACGATGGTCGACATGGCGTTGCTGAAGTCTGGTGATGAGGTGCTGCTGCCCGACAACGTCTATGGGCCGAACAAGGCGTTCACGCGCCACGAGCTGGCGGCCTGGGGCATCGGCCATGCGATGTACGACGCCATGGACGCGGCCTCGCTGGCCGCAGCGATCACACCGGCCACCCAGCTCGTCTGGCTCGAAGCGGCCGGCTCGGTGACCTTGGAGTTTCCGGACCTGCGCTCGCTGATCCGCATCGTCCGCGAGCGTGCGCCGCAAGCGGTGATTGCGCTCGACAACACCTGGGGTGCCGGCATCGCCTTCGACGCCTTCGACGTCGGCGAAGGGCAGGGTGTCGATGTGACGGTCCACGCGCTGACCAAATATCCGTCCGGCGGCGGTGACGTACTGATGGGCGCCGTGACCTGCCGCGACGAGGCGCTGTACCGCAAGCTGGCGCTGTCGCGCAGCCGCGTCGGCCATGGCGTCGGCATCAACGACGTCGAGCTGGTGTTGCGCGCGCTGCCGTCGATGGCGCTGCGCTATGCGGCGCAGGATGCAGCGGGCCGCGCCTTTGCCGCGTCGTGCCAGACGCGGCCGGAGTTCGTGCGCGTGCTGCATCCGGCGCTGCCGGGCTCGCCGGGGCACGAGCATTGGGCCTCGCATTGCCGTGCCGCAGCCGGGCTGGTGACGGTGGAAATCGATCCGCGGTTCGCCGCAGAGCGCTGCGATGCCTTTGTCGATGCGCTGAAGCTGTTTCGCATCGGCTACAGCTGGGCCGGGCCGATCAGCCTGGTCGTGCCCTACGACCCCAAAACGATCCGCGGCGCCAATTCGCCCTACCGTGGCACGCTGGTGCGCTTTTGCATCGGCCTCGAAGCCGTGGATGATTTGATCGCCGATGCGAGCAACGCACTAACCGTGTTTGCCGCCTGACACCTTGTGCCGCATCAGGCGGCCCTTCTCGCGTTCCCAATCCTTCTGCTTTTCAGTCTCACGCTTGTCGTGTTGCGCCTTGCCCTTGGCCAGCGCGATCTGGGCCTTGACGTGGCCGCCCTTGAAGTGCAGGTCGAGCGGCACCAGGGTGAAGCCCCGCTGCTCGACCTTGCCGATCAGGCGGCGGATCTCTTCCTTGTGCATCAACAGCTTCTTGGTGCGGTCGGGCTCGGGCAAGACATGCGTCGACGCCGAGCGCAACGGATTGATGCGGCAGCCGATCAGGTGCAGCTCGCCATCGCGGATCAGCACATAGCCGTCGGTCAACTGCACCTGGCCGGCGCGGATGGCCTTGATCTCCCATCCGGAGAGCACGACACCGGCCTCGTAGGTCTCCTCGATGTGATACTCGTGACGCGCACGGCGGTTTTCTGCAATGGACATAATTCCAGGCATTCTATGAAGCACGTCAAGCGCTCCGTGTCTGCTGTGGTACTCGCCGCGCGAGATGTACGAGCTCGTGACCGCCGTCGAGCAGTACCCGGCATTCCTGCCCTGGTGCGCCCAGGCCGAGGTCGTGGCGCGCCACGACGACGGCATGACCGCACGGCTGACGCTGGCCAAGGGTGGACTGCGCCACGACTTCACGACGCGCAATCGCCATCGCGATGGCCAGGAGGTGCGCGTGGCCCTGGTCGACGGACCGTTCTCCGAGCTCGAAGGCACCTGGATGTTCCTGCCGGTGGCTCGAGGCGGCGCCGTTGGCGATGCCGATGCCGATGCCTGCCGCATCGAATTCGACTTGCGCTATGCGTTTGCCAACATGGCCTTGGAGGCGTTGATCAGCCCGGTGTTCGATCGCGTCGCCGGCACACTCGTCGATTCATTCGTGCAGCGCGCCGAGCAGGTGCATGGACCGCGTTGAAGTGGCCTACAGCGCGGGCGCACGGCAGGTCGAGCTGGTCGCACTCGACATGACTGCCGCGTGGACGGTACGCGATGCCCTGCTTGCCAGCGGCCTGCTGGAGCGGCACGGCTTGAACATCGACGCCGTGCACTGTGGCGTCTGGGGGCGGCGCTGCGCGCTCGATCAAGCGCTGCGCCGAGGCGATCGCGTCGAGATCTACCGCCAACTGCGCGTCGATCCGAAGCAGGCGCGCAGGCTGCGCTACAAAGGTCAGCGCCAGAAACAAGGCTCGCCCAAGTCTTAGCCGCCGAGCCGGGCTGCTCGCCAACCCGCATAGAATTTCCGGCTTCAGGTTTTCGGCCCTCAACCTCCAGACCAGGCTCACCATGTACCAGCACATCAAGGTGCCCGCAAGGCGGCCAGAAGATCACCGTCAACAAGGACTTCTCGCTCAACGTGCCCGACCAGCCGATCATTCCGTACATCGAGGGCGACGGCACCGGCCTGGACATCACGCCGGTGATGCTCAAGGTCGTCGATGCCGCGGTGGCCAAGGCCTACGGCGGCAAGAAGAAGATCCACTGGATGGAGGTCTATGCCGGCGAGAAGTCGACCAAGGTCTACGGCCCCGACGTCTGGCTGCCCGAAGAGACGCTGGCGGCCGTGCGCGAGTACGTGGTCTCGATCAAGGGGCCGCTGACGACGCCGGTCGGCGGCGGCATCCGCTCGCTCAACGTGGCGCTGCGCCAGGAACTCGACCTCTACGTCTGCCTGCGTCCGATCCAGTACTTCAAGGGCGTGCCGTCGCCCGGTCAAGGAGCCCGAGAAGACCGACATGGTGATCTTCCGCGAGAACTCGGAAGACATCTACGCCGGCATCGAGTACGAGGCCGAAAGCGACAAGGCCAAGAAGCTCATCAAGTTCCTGATCGACGAGATGGGCGTCAAGAAGATCCGCTTCCCGAACACCTCGGGCATCGGCATCAAGCCGGTGTCGCGCGAGGGCACCGAACGTCTGGTGCGCAAGGCGATCCAGTACGCGATCGACAACGACAAGCCCAGCGTGACCCTCGTGCACAAGGGCAACATCATGAAGTTCACCGAAGGTGGCTTCCGCGACTGGGGCTATGCGCTGGCGCAGAAGGAGTTCGGCGCGCAAGCCGATCGACGGCGGCCCGTGGTGCAAGTTCAAGAACCCGAAGACGGGCAAGGACATCATCGTCAAGGACGTGATCGCCGACGCCTTCCTGCAGCAGATCCTGCTGCGCCCGGCCGAATACTCGCGTGATCGCCACGCTGAACCTGAACGGCGACTACATCTCCGACGCGCTGGCGGCGCAGGTCGGCGGCATCGGCATCGCGCCGGGCGCCAACCTGTGCGACTCGGTCGCCATGTTCGAGGCCACCCACGGCACGGCGCCGAAGTACGCCGGCAAGGACTACGTCAACCCGGGTTCGGAGATCCTCTCGGCCGAGATGATGCTGCGCCACATGGGCTGGACCGAGGCGGCCGACCTGATCATCACGTCGATGGAGAAGTCGATCGCCAGCAAGAAGGTCACCTACGACTTCGCGCGCCTGATGGAGGGCGCGACCCAGGTCTCCTGCTCGGGCTTCGGGCAGGTGATGATCGACGCAATGTGAACTAGGATTTCAGGGCGTCCCAGGACGTCCAAACTGGTTTCACAAAGTGCCCCAGATTTCGTTGATTCGACTGGGGTTTCTTGTTTCATGGCGTCCAGCGCCGTTTCTTGACTGCCGATCCAAATGGGGCCATGGTTTGGGGCCAAATGGGGCCATGACTTCGTTTTTGACTTCGGCCAAGTCACAGAAATGCGGTACGTCAATTACACCCTTCGCCCGCTCACGATCGACAACGCCAAGCCGCGCGACAAGGCCTATGCGCTGACCGATGGCGGCGGCCTGCTGCTCGAGGTCTTGCCGTCCGGCGCCAAGACCTGGCGCTTCAAGTACCACCTGAACGGCAAGCGCGAGAAGGTGACGATCGGCTCCTACCCGGCGTTCACCATCAAGCAGGCGCGCGATCGGCACGAAAAGTTGCGCGCGATGGTCGAGCATGGCGAGAGCCCGGCCAAGTTGAAGCAGAATGCGGTGGCAGAAAGGAAGGTCGCCGACGAACGGCGTGTGACCTTCCGCGCATTCTCGCAGCGGTGGATCGAGGAGACGCTGTTCTACCGCTCAGCCGGCTACGTCGCGCAGATCGTGCGCTGGCTCGACGCCTATGTGAACCCGGCCATCGGCGACATGGCGATGGGCGACGTGCAGCCCGGCGACGTGCTCGCGATCATCAAGGGCAGGGTGCACAACCCAGGACCGCAGAGCGCATCCGCGTGATCATCCAGCAGGTCTACAACCACGCGATCCGCAACCTGCTCGTCACGACGAACCCGGCGCAGCCGCTGCGCGGCGCCATCGCCCGCCCACCGGTGCAGCATCACAAGCACCTGAACGAGAAGCAGCTCGGCGCCTTCTGGCGCAAGCTCGACGACCAGGGCGCGCACATCACGACGATCGCGGCCACGCGGCTGCTTCTCTACACGATGACGCGCAAGAGCGAACTGCTGCGCTCGAAGTGGCACGAGTACGACCTCGACGCGGCGCAGTGGGACATCCCGGCCGAGCGCATGAAGATGGGCAAGGCGCACCGCGTGTTCCTGTCGCGCCAGGCGGTCGAACTGCTGCGCCAGGTGCACGAGATCAGCGGGCACGGCGAGTACGTGCTGCCGTCGATCTTCCGCGGCAGCGTGCCGATGGGCGACGTGACGCTGAACCACTTCTTCAAGCGCATCGACTTCGGCGTGCCCGATTTCAGCCCGCACGGGCTGCGAGGCACGGCGGCGACGCTGCTGCGCGAGCATGGGTTCGGTCGTGACGTCGTCGAGCTGCTGCTCGCACACAGCGAGAAGAACGCGACGGTGGCGGCCTACAGCCACATTGAGCTGGCTGCAGAGCGTAAGAGGGCGTTGCAGTTGTTGGCGGATCGGGTCGATGTGCTCGCCGCCGGCGCGTCCGTCGTGCCGTTGCGAGCGGCGTGAGCTGACAGTCGCCGGTGCTCCTGATAGCAGAGTGTGGTCTACCTGGCGGACGCGCAGGTGGTGGCCAACAGGGTGCCTGCTCCACGCGTCCGGTAGGCAAAGACTCTCTGCTTTATGGGTAGCTATCCAAAAGCCCAGAAAGGAACTCTCGAGCGCCGGTCACGAGCGTCAGCAACGGTTCCAGCCAGCGCGTCGAGCGAGAATGCACGATGCGTCCCACGCCGCCACCCCAACCACCCACGCCTGACGGCGACGCCGAGCTGATCGGGGCCTGCCGCCGCGGCGATGCACGTGCGTGGGAACGTCTGGTGCAGCGCTTCGAGCGCCTGATCTACACCGTGCCGCGGCGCGCCGGGCTCACTGCCGATGACGCCGCCGATGTCTTCCAGACCGTCTTCATGCGACTGCACCAGCATCTCGATGCCCTGCAACAGCCCGAGCGCGTGCAGGCCTGGCTGGTGACGACGGCGCGGCGTGAAACGCTTCACCTGCTACACGAGCGTCGGCGCAGCAGCGTAGAGCGAGTGGCGGGCGGCGATGGGGCCGCCGACGGCGAGACGGACGCTGGCGCCGAGTTACCCGATCCCGCCCCGCTGCCCGAAACCCTGCTCGAGGAGTTGCAGCAACGCCATCGCGCGCGCCGTGCGTTGGAGGCACTCGGCGAACCCTGCCGCGGTCTGCTCGGCTTGCTCTACGGCGCCGACGATGCTCCGCCCTATGCCGAGATCGCGGCCCGGCTCGGCATGCCGGTTGGCAGCATCGGCCCAACGCGCGCCCGCTGCCTCGGTAAGCTGCGCGCGGCGATGGAGGGCATGCCGTGAACCCGTCGCTACAGCATGTATCTGATCGCTTCCAAGGCGCTCTGTGTTGCTGGACACTGCCGTTGTCACCTGCGTGGACCTTGCCATGACCGAGCCCTCCAACCTCGCCCCGGCCGATGATGCGATCGGCGCGCTGCTGCGCCGCGCCGCCCTCGACGAGGCGCCGCCGCCGGCCGTGCGCGCGCGCGCCGTCGCGCTGCACGCCAGCCCGGCGCGCGCCGTCGCCGCTGCTGCCGGCGCCTTGCTGCGCCGGGTCGTCGCGCTTGCCGTGCCCATGCCCGATGACGGCGGCGGCTCGGCGTTCGCACCGCCGGCCTACGGCGTGCGCGGTGGCGCCGCACCCGGCCGGCAGTGGCTGTTCCGCACCGACGAGTGCGAGATCGACCTGCGCGTCGCGCCGCGCGGCGAGCGCTGGAGCGTGGCCGGCCAGGTCTTCGGTGCGTTGCGCTCCGATCGCGTCGAACTCGCCAGCGCCGAGCACCAGGAAAGCGCCGCGCTCGGGCCGACGCGCGAGTTCGGCTTTGTCGATCTGCCGCCCGGCCGCTACAGCCTGACGCTGCAGGGCGGCGAGGTCGAGGTGGTGATTCCTCAGGTCGAGATCGGCAGCGGCGCGGACCCGGCGTGACGACGGCCGAGAGCCGCGCCGACGCGCTGGCGCGCGCGTTGATGACCGCGCCGGACGACGCGGCGCGGGCGACCCTGTGGCCCCAGGCCGATGCGCTAGCCGAGCGCGAACTCGCCTGGGCGCTCAAGCGCCAGTGCGACGCCGCCTGGAATACCGAGCCCCCGGCCACGCTGATCGCCGCCGGGTTGCTGGAGGAACTGGCCGTGCGCCGCCCGTCGCCGGACAGCGAGGCGCTCGCGGCGTGGAGCCGCGGCATCGCGCTGTTGACGCAAGGCCAGATGGAGGAGGCGCTGACCGCGCTCGATCGCGCCGCGGCGCGCTTCGATACCGAAGGCCGCAGCATCGACCGGGCGCAGACCCAGGTCGCGCGGCTGATGGCGCTGGCCATGCTCGGCCGCTACGACGACGCCATTGCCTGCGGTGCGCAGGCGCGCGCGGTGTTCGACGCCGCCGGCGATTCGCGCGCTGCCGGAAAGATCGAACTCAACCTCGGCAACCTCGCGGCGCGCCGCGACCACCACGACGAGGCCGTGTGCCACTACGAGGAGGCGCGAACGCGATTCGTGGTGGCGGGCGAGGCCGAGCTGGAAGTGATGGCGATCAAGGGGCTGGCCGACATGGCGGCCCGGCAGCACGAGTTTGAAGCAGCCGACGCGTTGTACGGGCAGGCGCACCTTGGCGCTGCTCGCGGCGGCTTCGCGCTGATCACGGCGTTGATCAACCGTGACTTGGGTGGGCTGGAGATGCGCCGCGGTCGTTACGATCGCGCGCTGCTGTTGCTAGAACGCTCGCGCGCCCAGTTCGCAAACCTCGAAGTGCCGCATCGCTTGGCGGTCGCAGAGGAAAGTCTGGCCGACGCATACCTCGAACTCAACTTGCTGCCAGAAGCGCTGGCGCTGTACGAACGATCGCTTGCCACCTACGAAGCCGCCGGCCTCGTCACCGACCGCGCGTGGGCTCTCTCGCAGCGCGGCCGCGCGCTCACACTGCTCGGCCGTCACGACGCGGCGGCCGCCGCGTTGGCACATGCCAGAGCCGCATTTGCTGACGAGAACAACGCGATCGGTACTGCGCTGGTGCAGTTGTGGCTCGCTGAGCTGGCACACCAACGGCGGGATTGGCGCGGCGCCGCACACCACTCGGTCGCGGCCGAGGCGCCGCTGCTCGAGGCGCGGCAGATGAGCTGGCATCTGCACGCGCGCTGTCTGCTTGCCGAGGCCTTGCGCGGCGCCGGCGATGTCGACGAGGCCGAGGCTGTCGCGCGTGCCGCCTGCGCTTCGGCCGATGCTTTGAGTCTGGCGCCGACACAACGGCGTTCCCGGCTGCTGCTCGGCCTGCTGGCCCGCGACCGCGGCGATGCAGCCGAAGCGCGCCGCTGCTTCGAGGCCGTGGTGACGTCGATCGAATCGCAACGCGGCACGCTGCCTGGCGAGGAGTTCCGCAGCGCGTTCCTCGGCCACAACCTGCTGGCCTACCACGAGCTGGTCCGCTCCAGCCTCGACGACGACGGGCCGCACGCAGTCGAAGCCGCGCTGCAATGGGTTGAGCGCGCCCGCGCGCGCTCGCTGGCCGATGCGGCCGATGACCCCGGCGAGCAGCAAGGCGTCGATGACGACGCGTCGCGCGAGCGCGCGCGGCTGCGGCTCGAGTTGAACGACCGCTATCGCGCATTGGCGCGTCCGCTGGCTGATGGCGGCGACGCGCAGCGGCTGCTCGACGACGTGCGACGCCTCGAGGAGCGGCTGCTGGAGGCCGGCCGGCGCGACGCACTCGGCAGCCAAGGTTCACTGCCGCGGCCGGCTCCGGCGCTCGGCGGCGTGCTCGACATCACGGCGCTGCACGAGGCGCTCGGCGAGCACAGCGCGCTGATCGAGTACTTCTCGATCAACGACGCGCTGCTGGCCTGCGTCGTCGCCGACGGCAAGATCGGCGTGGTGCGGCTGCCCGCGCCGGCCGACGAGGTGCGGGCGGCGATCGAGCAGCTGCGCTTCCAGACCGACAGCCTGCGTCACGGCTCAGCAAGGCTCGCCCATCGCCTGCCCGAGCTGCAGCGCCGAGCGCTGCACCACCTGCAACGCCTGCACGCCGCGCTTTGGGCGCCGCTCGCGCCACAGCTCGGCAGCAGGCGCGCCGTCGTCGTGCCGCACGGCGCATTGCACTATGTGCCGTTCGAAGCGCTGCACGACGGGCAACAGCACGAGATCGAACGCCGGGAGTTGTGCCGCGCGGCCAGCGCAGCAGTGCTGCTACGCAGCCTGCAGCAGGCTCGCTCCAACTTCGACTTCGACTCCGCCCTCGTGCTCGGCCACGCCGACGAACGCCTGCCGCATGTGCATGCCGAGGTCGAAACAGTCGCCGCGGCCTTCCCCGGTGCAACGCTGCTGTATGCAGACGCCGCGCGCAGCGACGCGCTGCGCGCGGCGGACGGCAGCGTCGACGTGGTGCACATTGCCTGCCATGCACAGTTCCGCAACGACAGCCCGCGCTTCTCGGCGCTGCATCTGGCCGACGGTGCGTTCACCGTGCGCGACGCACAGCGGCTGCGGCTGCGCGGCGGGCTGGTGACCTTGAGCGCGTGCGAAACCGGCATCAGCGCCGTGATGCCCGGCGACGAGCTGATCGGCCTGACCCACGCCTTCCTGTCGGCGGGCGCAGCGCGCGTACTGGCCAGCTTGTGGACGGTGCAGGACGAGACCGCGGCCACTTTCATGCGTCACTTCTATAAACGCTTGCGCTGCCAGCGCGAGCCGGCGCGCGCACTGCGCGAAACACAGGTCGAGATGCTGGGCACGCTGCCGCACCCCTACTTCTGGTCGGCCTTCACGCTACACGGCGGTTGGTGATGGGTACGGCACGCGCGCCGATCGTTTTTTTCGCCGCTGGCGCTCGGTACACGCGCATGTATTTTTGGACCGGACCGTCGGTCTGTTGTCATGTCCACGTCACAGAAAGGCAACTCCCATGCCCGGCTTCAAACTCAGAATGATCTGCGCTGCGGTGGCGGCCGCAGCCCTCGCCGCGTGCGGTGGCGGTGGCGGCAGTGACGACGACACAGGCGTGGACGGCGGCGACAACGGCAGTGGCAATGCCCCTGGTACGCCGTCGCCGTCGCCGCCATCGCCCCCGCCGGCAAGCACGATCGTCACCGGCGAGATCGTGGTCAACCTGAACGACCCGGCCAGCCTGCAAGCGGTGCTCGCCGAGTACGGCCTGACCCTGATCGACCAGTTCGGGCGGCGGCCGATCTACCGACTGAGTGCCGCTGCCGGCGCCGACATCGAAGCGCTGGCGGCACGCCTGGCTGCCGACGCGCGCGTGCTCTATGCCGAGCCGAACCTGCTGGCCGAGACGCCCGAAGGCCGGCGCAGCGAGGCCTGGGCCATCGGCGGCGACGCCGGCACCTTCGCCACGCAATGGAACACACGCGCGCTGCGCCTGGTCGAGGCGCATGCCATCAACACCGGCAGCGGCGTCACCGTGGCCGTGCTCGACACCGGCGTCGAAGCCTCGCATCCAGCGCTCGCCGGGCGCCTCGCAGGGGGCTTCGACTTCGTCGACTTCGACGCCGCACCGAACGAGGAAGGCCGCGTCGGCGACGCCGGCTACGGCCACGGCACGCATGTGGCGAGCCTCGTGGCGCAGGTGGCGCCGGGCGCGCGCATCATGCCGATCCGCGTGCTCGATGCGCAGGGTGTAGGCAACATCTGGGTCCTGGCCGAGGGCCTGCTGCACGCGGTCGATCCGGACGGCGTGCCGGGCACCGATGACGGAGCGCAGGTCATCAACCTGAGCCTGGGCACGACGCGGCCGACGCAACTGCTCGAAGACATCATCGAGCGCGTCAGCTGCGGCGACGACTACGACGACGATGACGACGACGGCGACGACGATGTCGTGCGCTGCGCTGCGCAGGGCGGCGCCGTGGTCGTCAGCGCCGCAGGCAATTCCGGCGACACGACACGCCAGTACCCGGCCGGCGAGCAACACAGTGGTGCGCTCGCGGTGGCCGCGAGCGCCGAGAACGGCACGCTGGCATCGTTCAGCACGCGTGGTGATTGGGTTCAGGTCGCGGCGCCGGGCGAACTGATCTACGGCGCCGTGCCCGGCGGCGCCTGGGGCGTATGGAACGGCACCTCGATGGCCGCACCGATGGCCGCCGGCGCCGCGGCGCTGCTGCGCTCGCGATTCCCGGAGTGGAAGCCGAGCGATGTGACGAGCAAGCTGATGGGCAACGGTCGCCAGTTGTGCGGCAGCCCGCTCAAACAGATCGACGCCGCGAGCGCGCTCGACGGCACCTCGGGGCCGAGTCTGGTCTGCCCCTGACGCCCACGGCACGAAAGGTCTTCACCAAGAACGAGATCACCGCCCCGCGCCGCTGCTTCTACCGCCGCGGCGGCTGCACCGGCTTCGGCCTTGTCGGCGCCTTGGCGGCGACGCCCCTGTTCGCCGCCGACCCGAAGGCCACGCGCACGCGCCTCTGCGCCGACGAGGCGCTGGCGCGCCTGAAGGAAGGCAACGACAAGTTCATCACCGACAGCCCGCTGCGCGCGGCGCAGGGCCGTGAGCGGCGCATCGAGATCGCGCGCGGCCAGGCGCCATTCGTCGTGCTCGTCGGCTGCTCCGACAGTCGCGTCCCGCCCGAGCTGCTGTTCGGCCGCGGGCTGGGCGAGCTGTTCATCGTGCACAACGCCGGCAACACGGTGGACACCACCGCGCTCGGCAGCATCGAGTACGCAGTCGCCGAGCTCGGCGTGCGCTCGTGCTGGTGCTGGGCCACGAATGCTGCGGCGCGGTCTACCCCGGCAGCCTCGGGCAGATGGTCGAGCCGATTGATTGTGCCGATCGTGCCGGCCGTGCTCAAGGCGAATGGGTCGACCCAAGGCAAGCCCTCGGCCGACGCCTTGCTCGACGCCGCAATGCGCGAGAACGTCCGGCGCGTCGTCAACCGGCTGCCCAGCTCGGAGCCGAGCTTGATCGAGGCGCAGCGCGCCGGCAAGCTGAAGATCGTCGGCGCGCGCTACGACCTCAACGACGGCGACGTCGAGTTCTTCGCCGACTGAGAAAGACGGACCGCGGCAGCGCGTCGTCGGTATCAGCGACGCGTGTCGAGGTTCTGTGGTTCGGGTGTGGCCGTGGCCCCACGTGCGATGCCCGCCCGACGCCGCTTGGCGCGGGCAATCCGCCTGAATCACCAGGAGTCGTCATGAAACTGAAATCGCTCGCTCTCGGCGCGTTCGCCGTTCTTTGTGCATCACCGGCCCTCGCCGAAGAATTCCGCTGCACCGGCAATGTCGGCGCCGTGGCGCTGGACAACATCTTCGTGCCCGACGGCGCGAGTTGCACCCTCAACCGTACCCGTGCCAACGGCAGCATCGTCGTCGGCACCGGCGCCACGCTGTATGCCAGCAGCGTGTCCATCAACGGCAATCTGCAAGCTGAGGGCTCGCGCGCGGTGTCAGTGGCGGGGCACTCGACCTTCGGAGGCTCGATCCAAGTGGTCAAGAGCAACAGCGCGACGATCGAGCGCGCGCGCATCAAGGGCGACATCCTGTTCGACGAGAACACCGGCCCACTCTCGGCCAACGGCAACACCGTTGGCGGCAACGTGCAGGCCTTCAAGAACTTCGGCGGCGTGACCCTGCGCAGCAACCGCATCGGCGGCAACCTGCAGTGCAAGGAGAACATCCCTGCGCCCAATGGCGGGGGCAACCAGGCCAGCAGCAAGGAGGATCAGTGCGAGCGCTTGTGAGCCAGCGCGCAGCCTGAGGACAGTGTTGCTGCGGCGCCCGTATCTGGGCGCCGCCCGGGGCCTCTGTGCAGAGCGGACGACGGGTTCCGCATCACGAACAGGAGTCCTCGATGAAGACCATCCCCGTGCCGCATCAGCGCCGCGCCGCCGTGCTGGCCCTGGCTGCCCTGCTCGCCGCATGTGGTGGCGGTGGCGGCAGCGACGTCGATGACGGGCCGGCAGCGAGCGCAACGGGTTCGGCTGCGGCCGAACCCGCCTTCGTGCTCGGCCTGCCGCCGCTGACCATCCCCGACGGCCAGGAGACCGTCAGCTGCGCCAACGGCAGCATCGGCGCGCGCTCGCTCGATACCGTGAACGTCCCGGACGGCGCGGCGTGTCAGTTGAGCGGCACGCGGCTGCGCGGCTCGATCATCGTCGGCAACACCTCCACGCTCGAGGCTGCCGGCGTGCAAGTCACCGGCAACCTGCAGGCCGAAGGCGCGCGCAGCGTCAAGGTGGGCGGCACCGCGTCCTTCGACGGCTCGGTCCAGATCAAGCAGGGCGAGGTAGCCGAGATCGTCGGCGCGACGATCGGCGGCGACTTGCAACTCGACGCGCAAAGGGGCGAGCTTCGCGCGCACGGCAACCGCATCGGCGGCAGCGTCCAGGCCGTGGCCAACCGCGGTGGTGTTGCGCTCACCGACAACCGCATGAACGGTAACCTGCAGTGCAAGGAGAACACGCCGGCGCCGAGCGGCGGCGGCAACATCGCGGCGCTGAAGGAAGACCAATGCGTCGCGCTCTGAACCGTGGCGGGAGGCCATCATCATGCAGTACGCACACTCCCTTTCGCGACGCCTGACCCTTCTGTGGGGATTGGCCTCGGCCGTCGCGCTTTCCGCTTGCGGCGGCGGCTCGGACAGCGCCGCGACTTCGCCCTCATCGCCCGCGCCGGCTCCACCCATCGCCGCGCCGGCCCCACCCACGGCACCGACCCCTCCCCCAGCACCAGCGCCACCCACAGCACCGTCACCGCTGGCCCTGACCACGCTCGACATCGACACCACCGGCCAGACGATCGATCGGGTGGACTACGTCGATGCGACCTACACCGTCACCGATGTGTCGGGTGCGACCTTGCACTCGGGGCCGATGGAGATCCGCGGCCGCGGCAACTCCACCTGGGGCCTCGACAAGAAGCCGTACCGCGTCCGGCTGGAGAATGCGACGGCCCTGCTTGGCATGCCAGACAGCCGGCACTGGGTGCTGCTGGCCAACCATGCCGACAAGACGCTGCTGCGCAACGACATCGCGTTCGAGGTTGGCCGCCAGCTCGGCATGGCCTGGACGCCGCGCTCGCTCGACGTGCAGGTGCGCCTGAACGGCCGCTACGACGGCGTCTACCAACTCACCGAGCACATCCGCGTCGCGTCGCAGCGCGTGGATATCGACGAACTCCACCAGGCCGTCACCGGCGGCCCCGAGATCAGCGGCGGCTATCTGCTGCAGATCGACGAGCTTGCCGTCGGCGCGCCGCACTGCTTCACCACCACCGTCGCCCAGGTCACGATCTGCGGCGAGGAGCCCGAGGCGCTCGACGTCCTGCCGGCGCAACGCGCCTACATCGCCGGCTACGTGCAGGAGGCGGAGAACGCTCTGTACGGATCCGGCTTCGCGAGCGCGACGTCGGGCTACGCAGCGTTCATCGACGTTGCGTCGGCGATCCAGTACTTCCTGGCCAGCGAACTGCTGAAGAACGTCGATGGCAACCTGCGCCGCAGCACCTACTTGTTCAAGCCGCGCGAAGGCAAGCTGCACTTCGGTCCGCTGTGGGACTTCGACCTCGCCATCGGCAACGCCACCTACTTCGGCGCACCCGACCCGCAGGGCTGGTACGTGCGCACCGCGCCCTGGTACACGCGCCTGTTCGAGGATCCGGCCTTCGCCGACCGCGTGGCGCAGACCTGGCGCGACATGAAGAGCGACGGCCGGCTCGATGCGCTGATCGGGTACGTGGACCAGCGGGCGATCGAGTTGAGCCAGGCGCAGGCGCGCAATTTCGAGCGCTGGCCGATCCTGGATGTCAACGTCTTCGCCAATGTCCCGATGCCGGCGCCGAACAGCCATGACGCCGAGGTCGCGTACCTGAGGCGATTCCTCGTCGAGCGCGTCGCCTGGCTGGACGCCCAGTTCGCGACGCCTTGATGCTCATCGTCGCGACGTTTGTCCTCTGATATGAGAACCGCATGCGCAGCGCATGGTTGCGTTGAGCGGGGCTCGCCGTCGCGCCTCGGCCTTGCGCACTGCTGTCGGCACGCTCCGGGTCGTGACGGCGCCCGGCCGCTGGGTCGCGCGGCGCGAGCGCGTGCACCGCTCGCGGCCGTCGGCCGCAAGGTCGTCGCCGGGCTGGGTTTGGTCGTCGTGCTCGGCATGTTGTCGATGCTGCTGATCCATCGCGGCCTGCGGATCGTCGAGAACAACGTCGATCGCTTCGCCGATGTCGAAGCGCCGCTCACTACGGCGACCTACGAGATGGAAGTCAAGGTCAACGGCATCGGGCTGGCGGTGTTGAACTCTCTGGCCACCAGCAGCCCCGAGTTCCGTGCATGGGTCGACGAGGACGACGTCGACTTCCGCAACTACCACTCGACCTACGAACGGCTGGTTGGCAGCGAGCGCGAGGAGAAGGTGGCCGACGAGATCGCCTCGTACTTCGCAGAGTTCATCGCGCTCGGTACGGCTGGCCGATGCGCACTATGCGATCGTCATCACCGATCCGTGCCTGACGCCGTCCGGCGACACCGAGGGCCTGGAGACGTTCCCCTGATCGCCGAGCGCCATCGCGGCACCGCCTGCATCGTGCTCACCGCCTACGGCTCGCCCGACAGCGAAGCCGCGGAGCGCCGCCATGGCCCAAGCGCGTTCCTGCACAAGCCGCGGTCGATGGCTGAGCTGCTCGACCTCGTCGTGCGTCCGTTGCCGGCCGAAGGCGCTTGCGCAACGTCAGCCGAAAACGCGGCATGTTGTGTGACGCCTGTATTTCCGTCTCGTGACAGCGCTCTGTTACGCATCGCGGCGCAAAGCGCCGTCCTCTCTGCACCCAACGCCGGCCGAGCCGGCATCGAAGGAGCCGCTGATGCCTTGTGAAATCTCGCAAGAAGTCGTCGACCAGATCTGGCACGACCTGGCCGAACAGGTGGCGCGTCCGCGCGTCGCCGAAGTGGCACAGGAAGTCGCCGCCGGATTCGGCGACGTGAAGATCACCACCTATCTGCCGTTGTTCGTGCGACGGCTGTCGGTGGACCGGCTGCGGCCCGAGATCGGGCAAACCATCTAGCGCCCCGGGACGGCACCGCCATGCTCGCGTTCTTCACTCACGACCCGGTCGGCATACTGCTGGCGCGTTTCGGCATCGACATCGTGGCGATGGTGCTGCTGGTGTTCGGCCTGTACTACCGGCGTTACCGCGACAAGGAGCTGGTGACCGCGGCGGCGCTGTTCAACGTTTTCGTCTTCGCCGTGCTGACCGTGTTGTCGGCGGTCGAGTTCAGCCTGGCCGCGGGCTTCGGCTTGTTCGCGATCCTGGCGCTGTTCACGTTACGCTCCGAGCAGATCTCGAAGATCGAGATCACCTACTTCTTCGGCAGCGTGGTGATCGCCGTCATTTGCGCGGTCAAAGGCACGAGCCTGCCGTTCACCGCCGCAGTCACCACGCTGGTGCTGCTCGGCGCCTGGGTGCTCGACCACCCGCGCGTGCTGCGCGCCGCCGACGGCATCAAGCTCAGCCTCGACAAGATCGATGCGCACGCGCTGTCCGATCCGGTCGCGATGCGCGCCCAACTCAGCAAGCGCCTGGGCGTGGACGTGATGTCCTACCAGATCGTCGCGCTCGACTACATCACCGACATGGCGAGGATCAATGTCTACTACCGCAAATCCTGAATCGACCCAGCGCTGGTTGCTCGACCGCTTCGAGCCGATCTCGCTCGAGCAGCTCAACGCCACCGCGGCCATGCTCGAGCGGCTGGACCAGAAGTACGTCGTCGGCCGTGCTGCGTTGCGGCGCGCCGTGCCCGGCCTGGCCGAACACTTCGACATCCTCGAGATCGACGGCAGGCGCGAGTTCACCTACGAGACCTGCTACTTCGACGACGCGCGGCGCAGCAGCTACTTCGATCATCACCAGGGCCGCCGCCAACGCATGAAGGTGCGGGTGCGCAAGTACACCGACGCGCAGCTTTGCTTCGTCGAGGTCAAGCTCAAGGACAAGCGCGGCGCAACGATCAAGAAGCGCCTGGGCTACGACATCGCCAAGTACGGCACGCTCGATCGCGGCGCGCTGGCGCACGTGCAGGATTCCTACGAGGCGCTGTACGGCCGCGAGTTCACGCTCGACCTCGAACCGACGATCGAGATGAGCTACCGCCGCATCACGCTGGTGGCCAGGCAGGGCGGCGAGCGCATGACGATCGACTGCAACATCGTCTTCTCGGGCAGCGAGCGCACGCACGCCACCGGTGACGAGCTATTCATCGTCGAGACCAAGTCGGCCAACGGCAACGGCATTGCCGACAAGGTGCTGCGCGCGCTGCACCAGCACCCGACGAAGGGCTGCTCGAAGTACTGCATCGGCATGGCAGCGCTGGAAGAAGTCGGCCGCCACAACAAGTTCCTGCCGGCGCTGCGCAAGCTGCATGCGCGGCCGGGTGCGCTCGTTGCGTAGCCGCGTGCTGCCGCCTGTGGCCAAGGATCGCGGCATGCGCGAGCGCCGCCTCGCCTCGACGCTGCTCGCCGGCGTGCTGCTCGCCGCGATGCCGGCCTCGGCCGAGCAGAAGCGGCCCACCGACGGCCCGAGCGTGCCGAGCCTGAAGCTCGACGGCCGGCTGCATCTGCAGCACGATGCGTTCGACGGCATCTACAGCGAAGACGGCACGCGCCGCAGCGCCACCTATTCGCGGCGCGCGCGTCTGGGTGCATCGGGGCGGCTGCCGTGGCGGCTGCGCTATGCAGTCGATGTCGACTTCGAACCGGGAGGCAGAACCTTCCTGAAAACCGCTGCGCTCGGCTGGGGCGGGCTGCCGGTCGGCACGCTGCGCATCGGCCGCTTCGATCCCGACTTCGGTTTCGAGCAGGCGATCAGTTCGAACTGGACCACCGCCATCGAGCGCTCGGCGATCTGGGACCTGAGCGCCGACATCGCCGACATCGGCAAGGGCCTCGGTCTGCAGTTCGACCACGCCGCGCAGCGCTGGTACGGCAGCGCCGGCGCGTTCGACGGGGAGCAGTCGCGCGGCATCGTCGCGCGCGCCGCGTTCACGCCGATCGCTGGCGCGCAGCGCATCGTCCACCTTGGGCTGTCGCTGGCGTCGGAGAAGCTCGACGACGACGACGGCCAACTGCGCTCGCGGCTCGGCGTGCGCGGCGTCAGCGAGCACGACCGCGGCAACCGCGTGACCTTGGCGCGCGATCTCGACGGCAGCGCGCGCTATGCGCGGCACCGCCTGGTCGGCCTCGAGTTCGCGGCCGCGGCCGGGCCCTGGTCGGTGCAGGCCGAGGCGCTGCAGCGCCGCTTGTCGGGCGGCGCGCCGGCGCGCCGCGCGCGTGGCCACTACGTGCAACTGGCGTGGACGTTGACCGGCGAATCGCGGCCGTACGAGATCGACGGCGCGAAGTTCGGGCGCATCGAGGCGGCCAACCGGCGGCTCGGCGCGTGGGAGCTGTTCGCGCGTCATGACTGGCTCGACGTGCGCGGCCAGCCCGGCTTGCTCGATGGCGGGCGAGATCGCGGGCGCGCGCAGGTGCGCGTGTTCGGCGTCAACTGGTACGCCCGAGACTGGCTGCGGCTCGCGGCCAACGTGGTGCACGCGCGCACCGACGGCATCGTCAACGATGTCGACGACGACGTGGGCGATGCACTGAGCCTGCGTCTGCAGATGGTGTACTGATCATGAAGATGTCATTCGTACGACTCCCGCGCCGCATGGCGGCCACGTGTCTTGCGGTCGCCGCGTTCGGCGCCTGCGCCGCGCAACTGCAGGTTCACGATCAGGCGGTGATCGCGCCGCAGCCGATCGACGGGCTGGTGCCGACCGAACTTTCTGGGCTGGCCTGGGACGCCGACGAGCAACTGCTCTACGCGGTGTCCGACCAGGGCCTGCTGTTCCACTTCCGGCTCGTGCTCGAGGGCACGCGGCTGCGCCAGATCACGCCGGTGCGCGCGGTGCGGCTGACGCCGACCGGCAGTGACGCACGCGCGCGCCTCAACGCCGAGGGACTGGCGTTGATTGACGGCGGCAACGGCAAGCGCGGCGACACGCAGCTCGTCGTCGCGCTCGAGAACGGGCCGAGCCTCACGCGCTTCGCGCCCGACGGCCGCGCGCTCGGCGACGTGGCGTTGCCGACGCCGTTGCGCGATGCCAAGGCCTATCGTGGCGGCAACCGGCTCGAATCGGTCAGCGTGCATGCGAAGCATGGCTTCGTGACCGCGCCGCAGCTGCCATTGAAGGCACTGCCGGCCGACATGCACCGGGTGTACGCCACCGACGGCAGCGAATGGTCGCTGCCGGCCGGCGAGCGTGGCGCGGTGAAGGCGATCGAGGCCTTGCCCGATGGCGCGCTGCTCGTGCTCGAACGGCAGGGCAAGGGCAAGGCGTTTATGCCGGTGCCGCGGCGCGTGGACCCGGCAGCTTGCGCCCACGGCACGCCTTGCGGCGGCAGCAACGCAATGCCGCTGCCCGGCCTCGAGCCCAGCGACAACTACGAGGGCCTGGCACAACTTTCGCAACGCTTGTTCGTGATAGTCAGCGACGACGGCGGCAACGCGAAGCGGCCGACGCGCCTCGTGCTGTTCAGTCTCGATCCCCGGCAGCACGAGCGGCGTGCATTGGCGAAGGGCGGCCGGTAGCTCGGCACCGGGCGGATGGCGCACGCCAGTCCGCGCGCCAACAAGCACGCTGTCTTGATGGATGGATGGAGGTTGCGTCGGCCGCTCTTTTTGTATTCAAACGGCGATGCATCGCCATGTTGGGCTCTTGCGGCGCGTAGTGAATGTTCGCGACCGTGACGTCTATGCGTGCTATAGCAGAGAGTCTTTTTGCCTGGCAGACGCGGCTTGCAGGTGGTGGCGAACGGCACAGCGTCGCCCCGCGTCCGGTAGGCAAAGGACTCTCTGCTCTATGCATAGGGGTCGATCGGGTCTGGAGATCGTACCGTTTAGGTCAACGTCTGCGTCACAGCTCTGCCGCGAGCATCTCCTCGGAGCAGTCGCGCGATGTTGATCTGATGCTCGGGCTCCGGCCTCGATCGACACCGCTTGCCTCTGCTCACGACGACGCATGGCCCGGTGCCGCCTCAGCCCGCCCGATCAAGCTTGTCGAGCAGGGCCAGCGCACGCTTGGGATTGCCGCGCGCCGCGCGCGTTTCGAAGCGCACGCGGGCGTCGTAGTTGGCAAGCGCCACCGTGGCCAGCTCGTCCATCAGCTTGTTGATGCTGATGGAGTTGGACTTCGCCAGGGTCTTCAGGCGCTCGTGCTTGTAGTCGGGCAAACGGATCGTCACAGTGATGACGCACAGACGGGATCGTCTGTTGAATGCATCGATGCGCAGCAAGGATGCCGATGTCGCGCTGGCGGCGGGGTGGCTCGCTGCGTTGTTGGACTCGGAGGTTCGCAAGCCAATTCGCGACATCCATCCCTTGGCCAAGGTCGTGTTGCGCGAGAGCGGCAAGCTGAAGCGAGTTGACAGCACCGTCTGCGGGATACAACAGGCGCTGCTCGAAATGACAGGCGTGGACACCAAGGTGAACTGGAGGAAGTTCTTCGGCAAGAACTATCGGCATGCCGAGTCGAAGATCGTGGCTTGCAAGGGCTACTTCAAGACGAATCCGACCGCATGGGATTGCATGCTCGACGTGTTCAACGATCTCTTGGTCGACGACCTGTTCCGACGCGACGGAACCATCGGAGCCCGCAACTTGGGCAACTTTGGCGGTGTGATCGGCAACAAGGCCTTCATGGCGAAATTCCCGAATACATACGCCTACGTGTCATCGGTGCATACAAAGCGTGGCGAGGGCGAACTTGCCCATCCGATCGTGAAGTCAAACAAGGCACCTACAGGGCGCATTCCGTTCAGGTGGCTGAAAACTGGCCGCAAACTCATGACCGCCGCGCTGACCGAGGTCAGGGCGGCAGGGTACTAAAGCGGGGACCGATGGCTGCTCGGACTGCTCCCGTGGACATCCCGCGGGCGGTCATCCAGGTTCACGCCCGGGTAAACGGGCCGCGCCGGCGTCGAAGGGCAGCGGCGTACATGAGCGAGGTCGCCGCCTTTACGCAGATGGCTTGGCAAGACCCGGCTGTGCGCATTACAATAAGTATGAAAGTAAGGAGAACACCATGGCTGAATCAACCATCACCGCCAAGGGTCAGACAACCGTCCCCGCCGACATCCGGGCTCTGGTGCACGCCAAGCCAGGCACCCGTCTGGTCTGGTCTGCGATGCCGGACGGCACCATCATCGTCCGGGCCAAGACCAAGTCCATCCTCGACATGGCCGGCATGCTCAAGGCGCCCAAGGGAAAGCGCGTCAGTGTCGACGACATGAACCCCTGGCGCTAAAGGCATGCCGGCACTCGACACCAACGTCCTGGTCCGTTACGTCGTCGAGGATGACGCCGTCCAACTCGCTGCGGCAAAGCGCCTGATCCGCCGCTGCGTAGGCGAGGGACTGGCGCTGTTCGTGCCCGTGACAGTCGTCCTCGAGCTCGAGTGGGTGTTGCGGTCCAACTTCGCCTTCCCGAAAGACGACGTGCTCCTGACGCTGTCGAGTCTGTTCTCTGCGGCCGAGCTCAGCTTCGAATCGGAGCGGGCGCTCGAGGTCGCACTGCAGCTGTTTCGCAAGGGCTCGGCTGACTTCGCGGACTGCCTGCACATCGCGTTGGCTACACAAGCCGGCGAGCAGCCGCTGTGGACCTTCGACAAGGGTGCTGCCAAGGTCAACGGCGCCCAGTTGCTGGCGAGATAGACATCATGGGTCTCGAGCTGGCATTTGGCGAGCAGATCAGGGCCATGATCTGGGCCAGCCAACTGGTGCTTGCCGACGCGCATCAAGCATCCATGCGCCCCAGCGCCCGATTGGGTAGTGATGATCGACGCGATGAACTAGGATTTCAGGGCGTATTCGTCCGGCCGTGACACCTGCGACCGGCTTGGCCTGATCGGCAAGACGATGTTCGCCGTCGACGGCGTCAAGCTGCCGGCTGCCGCCAGCAAGGAGGTTCCCAGACGGTTCCGTTTTCGGCACCCCAAGCCTCGCGCTCTCGACCGGCTGGCGACGGTCGATCTTCATGAAGGAACGCTGGACAGCGCGACCTGCTCACGCACTTGCGGGCAGGCAAAGCACCAGGGTCAAGGGATGTGTCGGCGAAGACTGAAACCCGTAATGCTCGTAGAACAGCCTGGCGCGCTCGTGCAGCGCATGCACCAGCAACGCCCGCACGGCGGCGTTGTTCGAGACAGCCACGGCGCGCTTGACAGCATCCTGAAGCAGTGCTGCGCCGAGTTGCTGTCCCTGTGCGCCCCGATCGACCGCCAGCCGCCCAAGCACCATCACGGGCACCGGGTCCGGCATGTTGCGTAGAACCCTGCTGGTCGCAGATTCATGCGAGACGGCGCCGGCGGCTAACGCGTAGTAGCCCCGTACGCGCTCGCCATCGTCGAGTACAACGAAAGTCCGACTGGCGCCGCTCGACTGATTGGCCAGGGCCCGGCGTTTGAGCCAATCGTCGAGCGACGGCTCGCCGCATTCGAAATCGTCCAGTCGATGAGAAGCCGTCAGTGGTTGCGGCAACCGGCGTCCACGATCGCACAAATGCGCACACGCTCGACGCCCAGAGTCCAGGGCTCGTCTCGACACCTGCCTTTGGCAACCCCTCAAATCATGGGCTCGCGGGCAGGTCCCCATAACTGTTTCGGGGGCGCACCCATTTGATCCACATCAATGTAGACCAACCATTTGCATGCGGATCTTCCGTACAACAGGAGCGCACGATGACACTTTCGACATCCAAACCAATTGCCGTTGCGACAGCGGCCGCAATCTGCATGTTTGCCGCAGGCGCCGCGATCGCCGGGCCCAAATGCACGGACGAGCCAAAGGAGAAGTGGCTAAAGGCAGAGGACATGGAAAAGAAGTTCATGTCGATGGGCTACAAGGACGACATCAAGAAGCTGCATGTCTCCAAAGGGAACTGCTGGGAAATCTACGGTCACGACAAGGACGGCAAGAAGGTCGAGATCTACTTCCACCCCATCACCGCCGAGATCATGGAGAAGACGGTCAAGGAGTGACGGTCGCAGCCAGGCAATGACCGCGGCCTCTCGCGTGCCGGGACGCGAAGCCGTCTTTTTGATGCCGCACTCCGATCAATGCCACGTTCCCAGGCGCGCGCACGCGCGGTGCCCGCCTGGACAGGAGATTCTCATGGCCGGTACAAGACGCGTTCGTGTATGGGACCTGTTTGTCCGCATCTTTCACTGGAGCCTGGTTGCCACGTTTGCGGTCGCCTACTTCTCGACCGTGGGCAGCCAATCGGTCCATAACTGGTCCGGCTACATTGCCCTGGCATTGGTCTTCGCGCGCATTGTGTGGGGTTTCATCGGCAGCCAGCACGCCCGCTTCGCCGACTTCGTTCCAGGCCCGCGCAGATTCCTGATCTACCTCTCGGCGTTGCTCAAACGACGCGAGCCGCGGCACATTGGGCACAACCCCGCCGGCGCGTTGATGATCCTCTTCCTGCTCGCCATGGTGGTCGGCATCGGCGTCACCGGCTGGATGCTGACCCTGGATGCATTTTGGGGAAGCGAGACGGTCGAAGATGTTCATGTCCTGCTGACCAACATCACCCTGGGGGCGGTCGCGATCCACGTTGGCGCCTCGATCTACGAGAGCTGGAATCATCGGGAGAACCTGATCTGGTCGATGATCGTCGGTACCAAGCGCGAGGCCAGCGCCGATGACGGTTCCCACGCGCCCGACGTTGCGCGGAAACCTGCCGGAGCGACGCCGGAATTGGAGCGCGCCTCGGCCGCGACCCGATCGACCGGGACCCCATGACCCGCCCGCGTGTTGGCGTCGAGGGTTTCGCCGATGGCAGCATGGACAGCCACCGCAAACACGCAACACACCCGCACTGTCGTCGATAGATCGTCACGCCCTACCCGGGGGACCTTCGGGCTGCGACCCGAACAGCACCTGCACGCGCAGCCCGCCGAGCGGCGAGTCGACCAGGTGAATGGTGGCGGCTTGCGACTGCACGATTGAGCGGACGATCGACAGGCCCAGGCCCACGCCGTAGGCGTCGTTGCGGCCCAGTCGCTCGAAGCGCTCGAACGCACGCGCTCGCAGCGCCGGCGGGATTCCTGGGCCCGCGTCGTCGACGGTCAAGAGCACCCCTGCGCTCTGCCTGGAAGAGCTGACTTCGACCGCCGAGCCTTCGGGCGTGTGGCGTATCGCGTTGCTCAACAGGTTGCGCAGCAACAGCACCACTCCCCACTCGACCGCGTGTACGCGCTGCGCCTCCAGGCGCACCGTCAAGCGCACGCGGCGGCGCTCGATCTCCCGGCGCAGATCGGCCAGCGCGTACTCCAGCGCACGCTCGATCTCGACCTCGGTCCACTTCTCGCCCGGCTCCAGCGCTTCGCTGTGCGTCAGGTCGAGCAACTGCTCGAGCAGGTGCGAGCAGCGGTCCACGCCTTGCATCACCGCGGCCAAGGCCTCGTTGCGTTCGCCGTCCGACGTGCACATCGACGCCAGTTGTGCCTGCGCGCGCAAGCCCGCCAACGGCGAGCGCAGTTCGTGCGCCGCGACCGCGGTGAAGCCGCGTTCAACCGACATCGCATCGCCGATGCGGCCGAGCAGGCCGTTGATGGCGCCGATCATCAGCTCGAGTTCCTGCGGCGGGTCCTGGACATTCATCGGTGACAGGTCAATCGAGTTGCGCCGCGCAAGCTGTCGCACCGAACCGTCGATCGCCCGCATCGCGCGGTTGAGCTGCCACCAGGTGACCAGCGCGACCATGGAGAACGGGATCACCAGCAGGGTCAGGAAGTAGAAGCTGACAAGGCCGATTGTCGAGTCGCGGCCTTCAAGGCGCTCGGCCACCTGGATCAGCATCCTGGACTGGCCGGCAAAGGAAAACACGCGATAGGGCTCGCCCTCGAGCCTCACGGTGCGCAGGCTCACCACCCCGTCCAGCGGGGCCATCGGTGACTCGGCCGAGGCCTTGTGGCTGCGCAGCAGAAGCTTGCGGTCTTCGGTGGACCAGACTTGGTAGTCAAACCGATTTCCCAATGTCTGCTCGGTCTCGAGATGAATCATGTCGGTGCGGCCCTCGGCCCGGATCTCGTCGATTTCGTGCTCGGCAAAGAACAGGATCGTGCGGCCCAGATCCGCCAGCCGCGCATCTCGCAGCTTGTCGTCCTCGGCCTGCGCGGCCACGTACATTGCCGCGCCGCCGAGAATCAACGTGGCCAGTGACGCCAGCCCGGCGATCAACATGACACGCCGACGCAGCGACCAGCCGCGGCGGCCGTCAATCATCCAGTGCGGCCTCCGGCCCGATCTGGTAGCCCGACCCACGGATCGTGCGGATCAGGTTGCGGTGGAACTTGTGCCGCAGGTGGTGGATGTAGACCTCGACCGTGTTGGACGAGGTTTCGTCGCCGTTGCTGTACAGGGTTTCCTCGAGGCGGGCGCGTGAGTGCACCTGGCCCTTTCGGCGCACCAACATCTCAAGCAGCCAGAACTCCTTGTGCGTGACTGGCACGACGTTGCCTTTCCAGGTTGCCGTGCGACGATCCGCGTGCAATTGCAGCGGGCCGTGTTGCAGCAAGGAGCCGGCGTGCGCGCTGTTCGAGCGTCTCGTGACGGCGCGTACGCGCGCAACCACCTCATTCAGGTCGACCGGCTTGGTCAAGTAGTCGTCGGCGCCAAGGTCCAGCAGGCGGATGCGCTCCATCACGGCACTGCGCGCAGTGATCACGATCACCGCCTGGCTGGTGTTGCGCGCCCGGATGGCCTTCAACCCGACCTCGCCCGGCATCCCAGGCATGTTGAGATCCATCAGGATGCAGTCATAGCGGGTGCGGCTCATGGCCCCGTCGAGGTCGTTGCAGTCCTCGATCCAGCTGACCTTGCAGCCGGCGCGCGCCAGCACCTTCTCCAGCGCGGAACCGAATAGCCGGTCGTCTTCGACGATCAGGACTCGCATTGCATCGGGTCGGGGATTTCAAGAGGTTGTTCGTTGCCACGGCCCTGCGGGCCAGCTCGATGAGGCGATCTTAAGGTGGCACACCGCCAACGGCGCCACCAGTCCCCAGTTCAGGGGTGAGGTGGGGAACCTCCTACCGGACTTTGGTGGTGTCAGCTACCAACGGTGGCTGCCGATTGGGCTAAACCTCTCCTCAACAGCACTGTGGACTTGTCTCCGCCAAGCGGGACTCGGATAGCGAGGGGAACCATGAAACGCCACCAAGCAATCGCACAAGCCTTCCACTGCGCCAAGGCTATGGTGCCCCGGCGCTCTTGGACCAGGGTCCTGACCACGATGTGTTGGGGACTGCTGGCAAGCCTGACGGTGCCAACGCAAGCCCTGGCCAACTTCACGCTGAACGTGCAGGGCTGCGACGCCGCCGGCGTGTGCACGACATACGGCGGCACGTTCCGCTATTTGGTTGAAGAGGACAACACCACGCTGAACCTGCCGCAGACGATTCAGGTCGTTCCGCCGGCTGGGCCGAGCTCCACGCTGTCGATCCACAAGAGCCATGCGAGTGTCGTCACCTCCGGCAGCGGCGCGACGTCGGGTGTGGTCGTCAACGTGCCCGACGGGCGCTATTTCGTGACGGTGCTGCCGGACGCTGGCTACGGACTCGGCGGGACCTCGAACTTCACGATCGAACCCACCGGCGCGGGCGCGACCGCGCAAGTCGTCTACAAGCCGACGGTGACGGTGCAGGTCGCGCAGCATCCGCTGCCCACGGCGCAGATCTCGATCTTCGTTCACACCGACCACAACCCGATCAACAACACCTGGGACGAGTACGACGGCGGCCTGAGCCCGGAAGCGCCCAACAACCCCAACCCGGCGCCGCTCAACGGCGGCCTGGGCAAGGCGACGATCCGCATCGCCGACAACGCCGGCCAGATGCTGACCGACGCCCTCGGCAACCCGCTGGGCACACGCTACGACTCCTCCGGCAACGTGGTGCAGATCGGCAGCGGCGCCATCACCAGCATGTCGGTGAACGACGTCAACGACACCGACTGCACTGCCAATCCGGCTTGCAAGAACCCGTACAAGCTGAAGGTCGGCGAGGCGTTGATCAAGAACCTCGCGCCGGGCAAGTACGGCGTCACGGTCGTGCCGCCGCAGATCGACGACAGCAACAACCCGCTCACCTGGATCCAGACCTCGACGATCGAGGGCTCCAAGACCATCGACGCGTGGGTCAAGGCCAACGAACCGCGGCAATTCATCGAGGGCTTCGGCCAGGGCTTCAACCACGTCGCGTTCGGTTTCGTCAAGGTTGATCCGTTGGGGTCGTCGACGATCGGCGGCCAGTTCGTCAAGGCGCTGCCATGGAACCTGCCTCCTGGTGATCCCGACTATGTCGACCGGTCGGCGGCCACCGGGTCGATCACGGGAACGATCCGCCTGAACCATTTCTCGAGGCCGCCCACGCTGCAGGGCTACTTCCCGGGTCCGGCGGTGGATGCCTGCTGGGTGGGGCTGAACACCCCGGTGGCCGCACCGGGGCTGCAGCCATCGGGCCTGTATGTGGCGCCCTGCAACCCGGATGGCTCGTTCACGATCAGCAATGTGCCATCGGGGACTTACGAGCTGGTTTATTGGGACGAGCCGCTGCAGTTCCTGTTTGGCAGGAGCACCGTCGTCGTTCCCGCGGTAGGCGGTCAAGTTGCGCTCGGCGATGTGCTGATGTTCCGCTGGTTCGGCACGCTCGAAGGCAAGGTCTACTTCGACACCAACCAGAACGGCCTGAGCAATCCCGGCGAAGTCGGCTTCCCGAACCAGGCCGTGAACCTGCGCTTCCGCGACGGCAGTGTCTACCAGGCCACCGCGACCGATCTGCTCGGCAACTACAAGTTCGAGGAGGTCTTTCCGTTCTTCAACTGGTTGGTCACCGAGGTCGACTTCGCGCGCTTCAAGGCCACCGGCATGACCGCCGCGATCGACTACGGCGGTGAGATCACGCAACAGGGTTGGCCGGCCAACGGCAACAAGGCGCTGCAGCCGCAGGACCCTCTGGACACCGAGGCCAACGTCTACGGCACGGTCGACCACCGTACCGAGACCGGTCCGGTGTTGACCCAGGCGATGCACCTTTTCCTGGGCCAGACCAACTTGATGGAATGGGGCAAGGCGAACTACGGCCCCGGCGAGAACGGCGGCATGTCGGGCGTCATCTACTACTCGGTGACACGCGCCGAGAACGACCCGCGTTACGGTGCGCCCGAGACCTGGGAACCCGGCGTACCGCGCGTGCAGGTCTGCCTGTACGGCGACGCCAACGCCAATGGCGTCATCGACGAACTCAACAACGTGCCCGGCATCCAGCTCTGCGATGTCGACAACCATCCGTTCGGCTGGTCCGACGACAGCGCGCCCAAGGGCCCCGAAGACATCGTCCGCAGCGGCGACGGCATCACCTTCAACAAGGGCGACGCGATCCAGGTCAGCACCACCGACAGCTGGGACGACAATCAGCCGTCGCGCTGCGTGCAGACGCTGCCGGTCGTGCATGGCCAGACCGCGCCCGAGTGCGCCGACGCGTTCGGCACCTGGAACCAGGTCCGCCCCGGCCTGTTCGACGGCGGCTATGCGTTCGGCTCCGTCGCCGGCGCGCTGCCGGGCAGTCCGGAGTACCTGAGCAACGGCACCTACATCGTCGAGGCGGCCCCGCCGCCGCATATGGCGATCGTCAAGGAAGAGGACAAGAACGTCGACTTCGGCGAACCCTGGACGCCGAGCCCGCTGCTGCTGCCGCCGCCCTGCGTCGGCACCGTGGCCAACGGACAGACTGCACATCCAGTGCCGGCCGAGTACTCGCTGTTCCCGGGCGAGGCGATCACCTCGCCGCCGCCGGGCACGATCACGCCGCTGTGCAACATGAAGCAGGTGACGGTCAACGCCCAGCAGAACGCGGCCGCCGACTTCCACCTGTTCACCGAAGTGCCGAAGGGCGCGCGCGTCGTCGGCTTCGTGCTGAACGACCTCACGGCCGAGTTCAACGCCGGCAGCCCGGTGTTCGGCGAGAAGCTCGCCGCGAAGTGGATCCCGGTGTCGTTCCGCGACTGGACCGGCCGCGAGATCACCCGCGTCTACGCCGACGAATTCGGCACCTACAACGCGATGCTGCCGTCGTCAGTCTCGATCAACGTGCCGTCGCCGTCGGGTGTCTCGCCCAACATGATCACCCTGGTGCTGAACGACCCGATCCGCGGCGACGGTACCCCCGACCCGTACTACGACCCGACCTATGCGACCAGCCCGTGGACGCTGAACTACCACGCTGGCAAGACCACGTACGCCGACACGCCGATCGTCCCGATCCGCGCGTTCGCGGCCGCCGGCACCGCGTTCTCGACAGCGCCACCCGACGCGACACCGGGCATCCGGGCCGCCGACGGGCCGGCGTCCTTCGCCGGGCCGCTGATCTGCACCAACACCACGGCGCTGCCGCAGCAGATCACGCTGACTGCGCTCGGTCCGACCGTGATCATCGATCCGGCCACCGGGCTGAACACCACGCGCGACTACGGCTTCGGCACCACGCCGGGAACCGTGCGCCTGAGCAGCCTCAATACACCGCTGGCGACCACCGCCTGGGCCAACGGGTCGGTGACCGCGACGGTTCCCGCCGACGCCACCAGCGGCACGCTGACTGTCACGCGCAGCGGCGCAGGAGGCTTGACCACCGAGATCGGTGTTCAACTGATGATCGCCAACTGCGGCCCGGGTGACAACCGGGTCCGCACGGTGACGCCGGGCCAGAGCATCCAGGCCGCAATCGACGCGGCCGTGGGGGGCGACTTCGTGATGGTCGCGCCCGGCAACTACAACGAGAACGTCGTGATGCACAAGCCGGTGCATCTGCAGGGTGCGGGCGCGGGTTCGACCTTCATCAACGCCAACCCCAACCCGCTCGATCGGCTGGCGACCTTCCACGCCAAGGTCGACGGACTGGGCGCGCGCGACTTCGCGGCATATCTGCTGAAGGATCCGTTCACCGCCGCCGAAGCGCCGGGCATCTTCGTCCTCGGCCAACTGACCTACCCGAACGGCACGCTGCAAAACGAGCTGCCGGGAACCAAGACGCTCAACCCGGGCAACCCGTTCAACAGCGCGGGCCAGGCGTCGATCGACGGCTTCACGATCTCCGGCAGCAAGGCCGGCGGCGGGATCTTCGCCGTGGCCGGCGCGAGCAACCTGACGATCAGCAACAACAACGTCACCAGCAACCAGGGCAACCTGGCCGGCGGCATCGGCATCGGCACGCCCGATGTCGGCTTCGACTCGCAGAACGACAACGTCATCGTGCGCAACAACAAGGTGCACGTCAATGGCGGCGTCGACGGCAGCGGAGGCATCGCGATGAACGAGGGGGCGCAGAACTACCTCGTCGACTCCAACCTCGTCACTGGCAACTTCAGCCGCTTCAACGGTGGTGGCATCGCGCACAACGGCTACAGCGCGGGCAACAACGTGATCCGCGGCAACAGGATTCTGTTCAACGAGGTGTTCTTCGGCGCGATTCTGAACCTGGCCGGCGACGGCGGTGGCATCTTCGTCGGTGACACCGTCACCGGTGTCGACGGCACCGGCAACGTGTCGATCGAGGGCAACCTGATCCAGGGCAACGTCACCGGGTCCGGCTCCGGCGCGGGGATCCGTGCATTCGCGGTCAACGCCGACGACGTGCGTCTGTCGCCCACCAACGCCGCGAGCTGGTACAGGCTCGACATCGTCAACAACATCATCGTCAACAACGTGGCTGCGGTCGCCGGCGGCGGCATCTCGCTGCAGGACGTGCTGCGTGCGCGCATCGTCAACAACACCATCGTCAACAACGACAGCACAGCCACCGGCATCCGCGCCTTCGCCGCTGGTTCGCCCAACTCGACGCCGCAGCCCGCGGGTGTCGTGTCGGCGGCCAACAGCGCGGCGCTGCAGGAGCTGGTCGAGATCCCTGGCGAGCCGACCTACTCGAACCCGGTGCTGCTGAACAACATCGTCTGGCACAACCGCTCGTTCTACAACGACGCCAGCCTGAACGGCGGCGCGGGCGGCCTGGCGTCCTTCGGCTTCTGGGACCTGGGCGTCATCAACGCCGTGGGCACGCCGCCGGCGCTGAACCCCGACGACACCATCCTGTCGTCGCTGAGCGGACCGTTCGGCGAGAACTACGCCGACGGCAGCAACCTCGTGACCGACCCCGGCTTCGTGCTCTCCTACGTCAACACAGTGTCGACAGCGACCGTGATCGACGAGGGCGGCAACAACATCAACGTCTTCTTGACGCCGCTGAACCCGGCCGCCGGCAACTACCACCTCGCGGCAGTCACGTCGCCGGCGGTGAACCAGGGCAGCAATACCGCTGGCGTGGTGCCGACGATCGACTTCGACAACCAGCCGCGCGCGCTCACGGCTGACGATCCGGCCGACATCGGTGCCGACGAATGGTTCGTCGCCGGGCCGACGGTGCCGAGCTTGGGCCTGCTCGACAACTTCAACCGTGCCAACGCAGGGTGGCTGAACAACGGGTCCAACTGGAGCCAGCCGGTCGTCAACGTCACGGGTAGCGGTTTCCTGGCGCAACTTGCCTGTGCCGCCATGCAGGCTGGCCCGGCGCCTTGCACCGGCGCTGTCATCCGGGTCAACGGCAACCAGGCCCTGTCGCTGTCGGTCGCCGGCCTCGCGTCCAACGCCTACTGGAACGGTCCGGGCAACGTGTTCGGTTCCAACCAGGGTGCTGCTTTGACCTTCGTCAACAACAACGCCTCGCAGAACAACACGGCGCTGGTGCTGAAGGCCAGCCTGGGTGCGGCGTCAGCGCCGACGCGCTACATCCGAGTTCGCTACAGCACCGGCGGGACCGTCGAGGTCCACACGACGACCAACGGCTTCATTTTCACCTCGCGCGGCACGATCCCCGGGAGCTTTGCAGCCGGCGACACGATGACCGCCACGGTGAGCGCCAGCAGGTTGGTCACGGTCTGGAGGACCACGGCCGCAGGTATCTCCACAAGTCTCGGCACGGTGCAACTGCCGACCACGGGAGGCGCCAACGCATGGATGGCCAACGGCGGCCGCATCGGCATGCAACTGCCGACCTTCGGTGCGCAGATCGACAACTTCAGGGGCGGCAACTTCACGCCGTGAACCGGCGACGAGAACAACCAGGGGGTACCGGAATGAACGCTGACCTCACTCTCAGGAGTCCTGCGATGACAGCGATGCAACTGCGCGGCTGTGTCATCTCGCTGGCGGTGGCCGCCGCCTTTGCCGTGCCCGATCGGGCCGCGGCGGCGGTCTTCGTGCAATGCCCGGGCGACACCAATGGCGACGCCGTTCCCGAGGTGCCCAACCCGGACATCAAATGCATGCACCTGTCGGGCGGCGACGGCTACACCAAGATGGCCGACGGCAAGCAGCTCTACACCTTCGGCTTCTCCAACCTCACCGGCACCGGGCCCGGCGCGGGCGGCATCGACGATCGCCTCGACAAAGGCATCCTCGCCGCAACGCAGCCGGCGCCGACCATCGACCTCAAACAGGGCCAGAAGTTCTACCTCACGCTGACCAACGTCGGCATGGTGATGCGGCCCGACCTGTTCGACCCGCACTCGGTGCACTTCCACGGCTTCCCGAACGCCAGCGCGATCTTCGACGGCCTGCCCGAGGCGTCGGTGGTCATCAACATGGGGTCGAGCCTGACCTACTTCTACAACATCCAGGAGCCCGGCACCTACATCTACCACTGCCACGTCGAAGCGACCGAGCACATGGAGATGGGCATGCTCGGCCAGCTGTTCGTGCGGCCGGCGCAGGACGGGACGTCGATCCAGTACCCGCCCACCACGGGCCCGAACTACACCCAGTTCGTCTACAACGACGTCGACGGCGGCACCGGCTACCACAAGAGCGTGGCACTGCTCTTGGGCAGCTTCGACCATGTGTTCCACGAGAAGCACATCGATGTCCAGCCGCTGCCCTTCGCCAAGATCACCGCCACCTATTCGCTGATCAATGGGCGCGGGTATCCGGACACCGCGAACCCGGCCGACTTGCCTGCGGTGGCGGACAACCCGCGTGCAGTCGCCAACGGCGGCACGATCGCCACCAACCAGCCCCTGACCTCGCTGGTGACGCTGAACCGCGCCGCCGAAGGCACAACACTGCTGCTGCGGCTTTCCAACCTCAGCGTCGACAACCTGTTCACTGTGACGGCGCTGGGCCTGCCGATGCGCGTCGTCGGGCAGGGTGCGCGCATCCTGCGCACGGCCGGCGAGGCCACCGGCAAGGACCTGTCCTACCAGACCAGCGCCATCACGCTGGGTGGCGGCGAAACCAGCGACGTGCTGATCGACACCAGCGGTGTGCCCGCCGGCACCTACTTCCTCTACACGACCAACCTCAACTTCCTGAGCAACGGCGCCGAGGACTTCGGCGGAATGATGACCGAAATCGTCATCTCCAACTGAACGCGAGCCAGCGCCAACAAGGGAGAACTGCTGTGACCCGACTTCTGAACCGCTTCGCCCTCGTGCTGGGATCCGCGCTGGTGCTTGCTCTGGCCTTGGCCGTGCCGGCTCGAGCGGCAATCACGGGCATCACGGGTCCGACCTTCAACCTGAGGGCGAAGGCACGACTACGTCAGCACCGCTGACGCCAACAGCGTGCTGGTCTGGGGTTTCTCGAACGGACTGGGTCAGATGCAGTACCCCGGTCCGACGCTGATCGTCAATCAGGGCGACACCGTCACGATCAATCTGACCAACGAGCTGCCGGTGGCCACCTCGATCGTCTTCCCCGGCCAGTCGGGCGTGATCGCGACCAGTTCGGGCAGCACCGGCCTGCAGACCGCCGAGGCAGACGCCAACGGCGGCACCGCGACCTACACATTCGTCGCCAGCATGCCGGGAACATACCTGTACCAGAGCGGAACGCAGCCGGCGCTGCAGATCGAGATGGGTCTGGTCGGCGCGCTGGTCGTGCGCCCGCCCGTGGCCAAGCAGGCCTACGGACACGCCGGCACCGCGTACGACCGCGAGTACCTGCTCGTGCTGACCGAGATGGACCCGGACATCCACCTGCAGGTGGCGCAAGGCAACCTGAGCCCCGACACCTCGGACTACTTCCCGGTGCAGTGGTACATCAACGGCCGCAACGGCATGGACACGCTGTACGGCGACAACATCCCGTGGATGCCGACCCAGCCGTATGGCTCGATGGTGCTGGCCAAGCCGAGCGAGAAGGTGCTGCTCAGGCTGGTCAATGCCGGCCGCGACGCCCACCCGTTCCACACCCACGGCAACCACATCACGGTCGTCGCGCGCGACGGCCGGATGCTCGAGAGCGCGCCCGGCA
The DNA here is from genome assembly GCA_963706685.1 of uncultured beta proteobacterium. Taxonomy (GTDB): domain Bacteria; phylum Pseudomonadota; class Gammaproteobacteria; order Burkholderiales; family Burkholderiaceae_C; genus CADEEN01. Next base: position 160,156 of record CAVPMY010000002.1, on the reverse strand, counting down.
CCGGACCCGACCTCGCATGGTCTGACTTCACGATCAAGGCGATCCCGGGCGCCACGTTCGACGGCCTCTTCACCTGGACCGGCAAGAACATGGGCTGGGACATCCGGGGCGCGAGCCCGCTGCTCCACGCCCACACCTGCAACGGCAAGGCGCTGGGCCAGGCGCAGGACCCAGGCGCGCCCGAATACGACCCGCTGACGAAGGAATGGTGCGCCGATCACGGCAAGGCGTTCCCGGTGGCGCTGCCCACGCAACTCGAGCTGACCTACGGCATGGCCTACAGCGGCAGCCCCTACCTCGGGACGACCGGTCCGTTGCCGCCGGGATCGGGCGAATGGAATCCGTTCATGGGCTACTTCTTCATGTGGCACTCGCACAGCGAGAAGGAGCTCACCAACAACGACATCTTCCCCGGCGGCATGCTGACGATGTTTGTCGTCGTGCCGTTTTCGTACACCCTGCCTGCCGAGTGAGGGCCGCCATGGACAACAAGTCGAATCGCGCCAGTCCACTTGCAAGGCTGTTGCTGGGCATCGCTCTGGCACTGGCCGCTGGTCATGCCAGCGCGGCCGAGTACTGGCTGTGCGCCAAGGCCGGAATGGTCACGATGCCCGACGCGAGCGTCGTGGCGATCTGGGGCTACGTGCATGACGACAACAACGACCTGTCCGACGGTTGCGCGGGCACGCCGATGACACTGCCCGGCCCGGCCCTGACCGTCGCCCCGACGGACACCGCCGGCCTGACGGTTCACCTGCGCAACGAGCTGCCCGAGCCGACGTCGATCGTCATACCTGGCCAGGGCATGCCGCAGCCCAGCGCTGGTCCTGTCGTACCGGTGTCGCCGGTCAAGTTCACCGACGCCACGGGCCGCCAACGCGTGCGCTCGTTCACCCACGAGGCAGCCATCGCAAACGGCCTCGCCGACTATGTCTGGTCGAACCTCAAACCCGGCACCTACCTCTACCACAGCGGAACGCACCCGCAGGTTCAGGTGCAGATGGGTCTGTACGGCGCGCTGACGAAGAATGCCGGCGCCAACGAGGCCTACCCGGGTGTGCTCTATGACGCCGAGGCCACCCTGTTGCTGAGCGAAATCGACCCCGCGCAGCACGGCGCGATCGCCGCCGGCACGTTCGGCACGCCCGCTGCTCCGGGCACGCCTTGCCTCGAAACCGACGGCAGCCAGATGCCGATGACCAGCACGCTGTGCTACCGGCCGAAGTACTTCCTGATCAATGGCAAGCCGTTCGCGGCGGGCGACCTGCCTCTGGCGACCCTCGTGCAGGGCCAGAACACGCTGCTGCGGCTGCTCAACGCCGGCTCGCGCTCGTACGTACCGCTGTTGCAGGGCATGCACATGAAGATGATCGCCGAAGACGGCAACCGCTATCAGTACCGCGATGGCACCGGCGTGCATGCGCGCGACCAGTACCAGTATTCGACCTGGCTCGCCGCGCTGAAGACGACCGACGTGATCGTCAACCCGACTGCCGTCGGCAACTACCCGATCTACGACCGCCGGCTCAACACCGTGACCTCGGCTGCCCAGGATGGCGGCATCTTCGGCGTGCTTGCCGTCGCGCAGGGCACGCAGGGCGACGTGTCGATCACCAAGACCGACGGCGTCCTGGAGGTCGTGCGCGGCACCACAGTGCAGTACACGATCGTGGTCGACAACCCTGGGCCGGTGCCGTTGAACGGCGCGACGGTCAGCGACCCGATGCCGGCGGCGTTCTCCGCCTTCACCTGGACTTGCAGCGCCACCCCGGGCTCGCTGTGCCTGCAGACCGGCGGCAGCGGCGCGCTCAGCGCCAACGTGAATGTCGCGGCGGGGGGCTCGGCAACCTTCGTCGTGAACGCGACGGTCAGCGCCGCGACCACGAGCACCAGCGTCACGAACACTGCCACGGTGACCGTGCCCCCAGGCTTCACCGACACGAATACAGCGAACAACACGGCCAGCGACACCGACACGATCCTGGCATCACAGGCCGACCTCGGCATCACCAAGAGCCGCACGCCGGCGGTGGTGTTTACCGGCACGCCGGTGACCTATACCGTTGTCGTCAACAACGCAGGGCCGAACGCGGTGATCGGTGCGACGGTGGTCGACACCATGCCCGCGGCGCTGACGGGGGTCACCTGGACCTGCGCCGCAGCGTCTGGCAGCACCTGCCCCGCCGCCAGCGGCAGCGGCAGCATCAATGGAGCGGTAGCGCTGGCCAGTGTCGGCAGCGTGACGTTCACCATCAACGGCACCGTGTCGGGCAGCGGCGGAACGCTGCTGGCGAACACGGCCACGGTGGCGGCGCCCGTCGGCACGAATGATCCGAACGTTGCAAACAACAGCGCGACCGACAGCACCACCATCCAGGCGGCGACTGCGAATCTCGCAATCACCAAGACCGACGGCATCGCCAGTGTCGTTGCAGGAGCGAACGTGACCTACACGATCGCCGTCAGCAATGCTGGGCCGAGTGCGGTGATCGGCGCTGCGGTGGCCGACACGCTGCCCCCGGCGCTGATCAACGCGACCTGGACTTGCGTTGCCATCGGCGCCGGCTCGGGCTGCGGGACGCCGCTGGGCGCCGGCAGCATCGCGACGACCGTCAATCTCGGCGTGGGCGGGACAGCGACCTTCACGCTCAACGCCACCGTCGCCACGGGTACGACCGGCAGCGTCTCGAACACAGCCACGGTGACGGCCCCTGTCGGCGTGACCGATCCGAACGGCGCCAACAACACCGCGACCGATACCGACACGATCGCCGCGTCGCCGACGGTCAGTGCGTACTTCTCGACCACCGGCAACACCGCGCTGCCGGGCGTGGCCGCGCCGTACGACGATGCCGACATCTACGCCTGGATGTCCGACGGCACCTATACCCGCGTGTTCGACGCCAGCGCGGCCGGCGTGCCTGCAGGCGCCAACGTCGACGCATTCGCCGTCCTCGGTCCGAACGACATCTACCTGTCCTTGAACAACAACGGTGGCGTCAATCTGCCCGGACTGGCCGGTGTCCAGGACGAGGACATCGTGCGCTGGAACGGCGCGACCTGGACGATGTACTTCGACGGTTCGGATGTGGGCCTGAGCAACGGCGGCAATCCGGAAGACGTGGACGCGTTCGCGCTGTTGCCCGACGGCAGCCTGCTGGTGTCGACCACCGGCGCCAGCGCGGTACCGGGTGTGGCCGGCGTCGCATCGCACGACTTGCTGCGTTGCGCGCCGGGCTCCTTCGGTGCGGCGACCGTCTGCACTCCGTGGAGCATGTACTTCGACGGCTCCGATATCGGACTGACAACGGAAGCGGAGAACGTGCGCTACGTCAAGGTCCTGGCCGGCGGCGAAATCCACTTCGGTACGTCGTTCGCGGCTGCGAACTTGTTCGCCGTCGCCTCGGGCGCGAACAGCCTGAGCGGAACGGGCGACCAGGTCTTCCGCTGCACGACGCCGACGACCGGCGCAGCGTCGGCCTGCGGCGGCTTCAGCCTGGTGCTGACGCTGCCGACCCTGCCAGCGGGTTCGATGGACGCGATCTACCTGCCATGAGCCAAGCCGCGATGAAGTCGAGCGCATTGCCCACCGCAGCCCGGGCCCGCTGCCGGCCGGCGGTGGCGTTGCTGCTCGCCGCGGCCGGGCTGCTCGGCTGCGCGGCGGCGCCGGCGGTGCGCGACGCGCCGCTTGCGACCCCGGGCCTCGCGCCTGCCGCGGCGCCGGCCGCCGCTGACAACGAACTCGGCATCCGCGTGACGGCTCTGCGCCTGAGCGCCGGCGGTTTCATGATCGATCTGCGCTATCGCGTCGTCGACCCCGAGCTGGCCAAGGTGCTGCTCGATCGCCGCGTCCCGGCTTTCCTGCAGGACGAAGGCACGGGCGCCAAGTTCGCCGTGCCGACCACGCCCAAGCTAGGGCGGCTGCGGTCAGGCGCCCAGAACAACATCTACACCGACCGCGACTACGCCGTGTTGTTCGGCAACCCGGGCGGCCAGCTCAAACCCGGTTCCAAGGTGACCTTGATCGCCGGCGAGCTGCAGGTGAGCAACCTGACGGTGCAATGAAATGACGACCACGACGTGGCGTACGAAAGAGCTGGTTGCGGCATGCCTGGCGGCTGTGGCTGCGCTGGCCGTCGGCGGCGCGCGCGCCGGTGAGATCGACCCGCAGTTGCAGGCCCGACTCGCGACGCTCGCACCGACCGACGAAGTGGCCGTCATCGCGCAGTTGCGCGAACGCCCGAACCTGGCCTCGTTTGCCGGCCAGCCACGCAGACTGCGACTGCGCAGCCTCGTGACGATCCTGCGCATCATCGCGGCCCGGGGCCTGCCCGCACTCGACACCCACCTGCAGTCGATTGGCGGTCGCGAGCGCAAGCAGCTATGGGCGATCAACGCCCTGGCAGTCAAGTTGCCCGCCTCGCGTGTCGCCGCGCTGGCCCAGCGGCCCGGCGTGGCCAGCGTGCGCCTGGACGGGCTGATGTCCGCGCCCGACGTGGGGACGGGTTCGCCGGCGCCGGCAGAGTGGAACCTCGGTGCCGTGAGGGCAACCGAGATGTGGGCCCTGGGCTTCACCGGCAACGGCGTCGTGGTCGCGAACATGGACACCGGCGTGGACCTGCAGCACCCGGACCTCCTGTCCCGCTATCGTGGCGGCACGAACAGCTGGTTCGATCCGCACGGCGAGTTCGCGGCGCCTTACGACTTGCACGGCCACGGGACGCAGACCATGGGCCTCATGGTCGGCGGCTCGGTCGGCGGCACCGCAGTCGGCATGGCGCCCGATGCGCGCTGGATCGCCTTCCGGCAATACAACAGCGCCGGCAACGCGACGATGAGCCAGATCCACCAGGGCTTTCAATGGCTGCTGGACCCGGACAACGACGCCAACACCGACGACGCGCCCCATGTCGTCAATGCCTCCTGGGGCTTCGCGGGCACCGGCAACCAGTGCATCACCGAGTTCGAGGCCGACATCGGCTTGCTCAAGACCGCCGGAATCGCGGTGGTGTTCGCCGCCGGCAACGACGGCCCGGCGCCCGGTACCAGCGTCAGCCCGGCAAACAATGCCAATGGCTTCGCGGTCGGGTCTGTCGACGCATCGCAGACCGTGGCGTACTCCTCCAGCCGCGGGCCCTCGTCGTGCAATGGCCCGGTCTTTCCCACCGTCGCGGCGCCCGGCGTCAACGTGCTGACGACGGACCTGTCGTTCGGCGGCTTTCCCTTCTACGCGATTGTCTCCGGCTCGTCATACGCGACGCCGCATAGCGCCGGTGCGATGGCCCTGCTCGTCGGCGCGGTTCCCGGCGCGAGCGTCTCCGAGCTGGAAGCAGCGCTGCGCGACAGCGCCATCGACCGCGGCGACCCCGGGCCGGACGACAGCTATGGCTTCGGGCTGGTTGACGTGCGTGCGGCCTACGACCTGTTGGCCGGCGGCACGCCCAACGACCCGCCGCAGATCACCTCGACGCCGACCACGGTGGCCGCGGTGGGCGCGCAGTACAGCTACGCCGTCAGTGCGACCGACGCCCAAGGCGATGCGCTGACCTACGCGCTGACGCAGGCGCCCGCAGGAATGACCATCGGGCCGGCGAACGGCCTCGTGCTCTGGACGCCGAACGCCGCGCAGGCGGGCTCTCACGCAGTGACCGTTCGCGTGACCGACAGCCCTGGGCTTTCCGACAGCCAGGCGTTCACCATCGCCGTGGCCGCAGTAAACGTGCCGCCCACCGCCGCCAACGACGCCTATCAAACGGTGCAGCAGGCGACGCTGTCCGTCGCAGCGCCGGGTGTTCTGGCCAATGACAGCGACGCCGACGGCAACCCACTGACCGCGCTGCTCGTGTCCGGCCCGGCGAGCGGCACGCTAAGCTTGAATGCCGACGGCAGCTTCACTTACGTGCCGGTGGCGAGTTTCGTCGGCACGTCCAGCTTCCAGTATCTGGCGCAGGACCCGAGCGCTGCGTCGTCGGCAGCGGCCACGGTGTCGATCACCGTGCTCGCCAATCGCCCGCCGGTGGCCGCCAACGACAACTTCGGCGTGCCGCGCCGCCTGGTCAACAGCTACCCCGCGCAACTGCTGCCGGTGCTGGCCAACGATTCGGACCCGGACACGCCCCTCGATCCGGCCAACAACGTCAGCGCAGCGACGCTGACGATCGTGACAGGGCCCAATAATGGCGGGACGGCCAGCGCGATCCGCACCGGCGCGAGCGCAGGCAATCTGTCGTACAAACCGCGCAAGGGATTCGTCGGCACCGAGACGATCACCTATCGCGTGAAGGACACGCGCGGCAAGAACTCGAACACCGCGACGGTGACGATCACCGTGAACTGATGCCTGACCCGGTGTCATCAAAAGGGTTTGCCCGGCGTCGCTGGATGAGGCTGCTGACGCTGCTTGTCGCATGCAGCGCGAGCCCCGCACTGCCGGCCGACGACGGCGCGCTGATGGCGGTGGGCAAGCGCCTCTACCTCGAAGGCGTGCTGCCTTCTGGCCAGGCGCTGGAAGGGCATGTCGCGGGGTCGGCGCCGGTGCGCGGACTGCAGGCCGCCTGCGTGGGTTGCCACCGCCGCAGCGGGCTGGGGGTGGCCGAAGGGCCGTTCGTGATCCGGCCGCTGACCGTACCCGGGTTCTTCGCCGGCCAGGCCAACACCCGCCGCTACGCCAGGCCGCACGGGGTCAAGGTGCGTCAGTTGCAATACACGCAAGAGGCCTTCGCGCGCGCGCTGCGCGACGGTCGCTCGGCGGACGGCCGTGAACTGAGCGCGCTGATGCCGCGCTACATGCTCGACGACGACTCGATCTCGGCGCTGCAGGCCTACCTGTCCGAACTCGCACTGCGTCCGGCGCCCGGGGTGACCGACGACGAGATTCACTTCGCGACCATCATCGCGCCCGACGCCGAGCCGAAGGTGCGCGATGCGACGCTGCAGATGCTCGGCGCGCTGGTCGACACGCGCAACGCCGGCACGCGTTCGGAACAGCACCGCAAACGCGCTGGCGTCGAGAGCATGCACGTCGATTGGCGCAGGTGGACGCTGCATGTCTGGGAGCTGACCGGCGAGCCCGACACGTGGGCCGCGCAGTTGGAAGAGCGCTATCGCACGCAACCGGTGTTCGCGGTGCTCAGCGGTGCTGGTGGTCGATGGCAGCCGGTGCACGACTTCTGCGAAGGCAATGAACTGCCCTGCCTGTTTCCCAATGTCGACGTTCCCGGGCGGGCCGAGGCGGGTGCCTACACCTTGTACCTGTCGCGTGGCGTGCTGCTCGAGGCCGAGGTGATGGCCGCCCACCTGGCCGGCCGCGGCTGGACGGGACGCGTGCGCCAGGTGTGGCGCAACGACGAGCACCGTGCCGCCGCCGGTGCGCGAGCGTTCGCGGCCGCCTGGCAACAGCAGGGCGGCGGCCAGCTGCTGGAGACGCGTTTGCAGCCGGGCGATGCGCTCGAAGCCGCGCTGCCGGCCGACGAATCCGCGGCCTGGATCCTGTGGCTCGATCGCGCGGATCTGGCCCGGCTGGACAAGCTGACGGCGGTCGGTGACGGGCCGCTGCTGGCCTCGGGCACGCTGATCGGCGAGCCACATCCGCTCGAGTCGCCGGCAGTCGACCCGCGCTTGTCGATCATCTGGCCCTTCGCGTTGCCGGCCGCCGACGGGCGGCGCGTCGATCGGGTCCAGCACTGGATGAAGTCGCGGGGAATGGCCGCCGGCGACTGGCGCACGCAGGTCAACACGTACTTCGCGTCGACCATCGTCAACGAGACGGTCATCCACATGGCGAACAACTACTCGCGCGAGTACTTGATCGAGCGCATCGAGCACGGCGCGGATCGGTCCCTCGCCACTGGCGCCTATCCGCGCATCGGCCTGGGCCCCGGGCAGCGGTTCGCGTCCAAGGGCGCCTATGTCGCCCGCTTCGTCGGCGCCGGGCTGAGAGCGCAGACTGACTGGATCGTGCCATGACGCTGAAGCGCAGCCGTGCCGTGCGCAGCCCGAGCGGGTGGCCGACGCGCCGCGCTTGGCTGTCGCGTGCCGTGGGCATCTGCTGTGCGCCCTGGTTCGGCGCTGCGTTCGCGGCCGACGCGGTGCAGGTGTCGCGGCCCACGTTGGCAGCGTTGCCGAAGCTGCCGCTGCAGACAATGAACGGTCAGCACCGCCAGCTCGACGCGGAGCTGGCCAACTCGGTGCCGCTGGTCCTGAACTTCGTCTTCACCACCTGTTCGTCGTCATGTTCGGCGCAGACCGCCGTGCTGGCCCAGGTGCAGCGCACGATGCATGCGCGTGGACAACGACTGCAGTTGGCCAGCATCACCATCGACCCGGACAACGACACGCCGGAACAGCTGCGCAAGTTCTCCCGGCGCTTCGCGGTGCAAGACGGGTGGCAGTTCTACACCGGCAGCTTCAACGACCTGCTGCGTATCCAGAAACACTTCGAGGTCTACCGCGGCAACAAGAGCGCGCATGCACCGGTGCTGCTGCTGCGCAAGTCGGCTCGCGCACCATGGGTGCGCGTCGAAGGCTTTCCCACGCCGGACCAGGTGCTCGCGTTGTTCGACTCGCTGCCGGCCGAGGGATGACCGGTCCGACGCCCAGGGCGTGTGAACTCGCGCTTCGAGAAGCTCGACGTGATGTTCATCGGTTTCATCAGCTTCGTGTTGACTGCCGATGGACTTCGCTTGTGTTTACACGACCTAGCCGGTCAAACCCGACTCCAGTACCGATCCCTGGGTGCGCGCCGGCAACTTCGGTCGCTGCACCAGACCAAGGTCGACCGCGAGCAGCGCCAGTTCCACCGCCGATTTCAGGCTCAGCTTGCGCATCAGGTTCGCGCGGTGTTTCTCGACCGTCTTGGCGCTGAGGTTCAAGTAGGCCGCTGTCGTGCGGTTGGTGCCGCCCTCGGCGATCAGCTTGAAGATCGTCCGCTCGCGACTGGACAGCCGTTCCCAAGGCTGGGTTTCGTGCAGCCTTGCCCCGTGCAGCATGCCGTCGAGCAGTAGGCCGGCGAGGTCCTGTCCGAGGAAGCGCCGTCCGCCCAGCACCGTCTTGACCGCGAGCAGCATCTCCTCAGACGCGCAGTCTTTCTTGACGCAGCCGGTGCAGCCGGCGCGCATCGCGTCGCTGACATGCATCTCGGTGTCAAAGTCGCTCAGTGCGAGGATCCTCAGCGCAGGCAGCCGGCGGTGGATCTGGGTCGCCGTGTCGATGCCGCTGGCCCCCGGCAACGACAGGTCCAACACGAGCAGGTCGGGCTGCAGCCGCAGTGCCTTGGCCACGGCGTCGCGGCTGTCGGCGGCTTCATCGACGACCTGGTAGTCACCATTGGTCGCCAGCAACGCCTTTAGGCCGTGGCGCAGCAGCGGGTGTCTTTCGGCAACGAGGATGCGGTAGTTCATGGTTTGACGGTCTGGGCGGGAGCGGTGCCCTGGACGATTCGCGGGACGAAGAGGAATCGCCAGTCGGTGTACTGCGCGGCGCCCTCGAACGATTCGAGGTCCGTCGCGAAGCCGGTGCGGCGCAGAGGCGCCGCGCCTGACTGGCTGTGAACGCCCAGGATCTGGTTTCCTCTCCGCACCAGGCCCCAGGGCACCTCCGGTTGCAGCGGGTCGGCGTAGAGCTTGCGCAGGTGCCGCACCGGGTTGGGAAATCGCGGGTCGTGCACCAGATCCTCCAGCGCCAACGGCATCTGCTTGACATGGCCCGGCGTCGCGCGCCAGTACGACTCCAGTGCTGCGCGGTATTGCTGCCCGACCCAGAGCAGTTGCGTCTCTCGTTCGCGCTGGCGCGTCGTCGCGGCGGACTCGCCGAATTGCAACAGCGCCAGCGCAGACAGGGCCAGCAGCACCATCAGCCCGATTAGCATTACGCCACGCGAGGGCCGCGACGACGTGTTCATCGCTCGCCTCCCTGCACCTGCGCCGGCCGCACATCGGCGGCGCTCTCTGGCGTGTCGATGTCGACTTCACGCATCTGTTCGACCGTGATGGGGTCGGCAGGCTCTTCGGGCGTGACGCCGTCGGCCGGCCGCACGCTCGCATGGCTGGTACGTTCCGCTGCGGCGCTCTGCACGTCGATCACACCGCCCTTGTCCGGCTCGGACGGGGCGATTGCCAACCAGTCCGGCGCGTCGGTCAACGGATCGTTCGGAATCGCACGCAGGTAGCGCTGCGTGACCAAATCTTCCAGCGTGTCGGGGTAACGTCCGCGGTCACCGTAGAACTTGTCGATCGCTTCGCGCATCGTCGCCAGGCTGCTCTGCTGGGCCTGCAAGCGCCCTCGCTCGAGCACGGCCATGTACTGCGGCAGCGCGATCGACAACAGCAGGCCGATCATTGACATCACGATCACCAGTTCGAGCAGCGTGAAGCCGCGCGGGCGCTGGCGTTGCGGCGGGCGGTTCATGCGTTCACCACTCACTGTAGGGGACGCCATCCATGCCGTTGCCTGCGGCAGTCGAATGGACGTCGAACACGTCGTCGCCTTCGCGCGGATCGTCCGGCGGGCTGGCGTAGCTGCGCATCGCCCAGGTCGCCGCTGCGGGGGCCTGCACGTCGCGGAAGAATGGATCGCGGGGCAGGCGGCGCAGGAAGTAGATGCGTGCGCCCTTCACGTCGCGCGCGTCGGGCACGCCGCTGACCAGCACGTCGAGGTTGGGCGGGTATCCCGACTCGCCGGCCCGGCGCGCGATCCGACCCTGCTCGACAGCGATGCGGTACTGGTCGATGGCGCTGCGGATCTCGCGCAGCGCCTCGCGCAGCGCCTGTTCGCGGCTGCGCTGGACCGCCGATTCGGCCATCGGCGCGGCCAGCATCGCCAGCACGCCGAGCAGCGCAAGCGTCACCACCAGCTCGATCAGCGTGAACCCGCGTGCGGTCAGTCGCATGGTTGTCACCACGTCAGTTGTTCTCGGCCTGAGGTTGGTCTGGCGGCGCGTTGCCAGGCGGTACGTCGGGCGCCGGTGATTGCGCGGCCGCTGGCGTGGCACCGGGCAACGTGTCTGGCGCTGCCGACGCGGGGGCGCCGCCGGGCGGGGCCAAGGGGGGGCCGGGTCGGCGCTGGGTGACGACCCGCGGCCGCGTCGTGCCTGCGGCGGCGCTCGCGCCCGCAGCCGGTTCGGCGCTCGGGGCAGTCGAACTGCCCGGGCTCGCGGGCGGGCTGGTGGTGCTGCCGCCACTGGCCGCGCCGATCGGCTCCAGCCGCAACGGCCTGTCGCGCACCAGCGTCTCGGTGCCCGACCAGACTTCGCCGGAGCGCGCCTCGGGCAGGGTCTGCGGGCGCAAGATGCGCGGTGTGATCGATAGCACGATCTCTCTCTTGTTCGCCGTGCCGTTGGTCGACGAGAACAGCCGCCCGGCGATCGGCACCTGGCCGAGCCCCGGGACCTTGCTCGCGGTGCTGCGGTCCTCGTCGGTGATCAGTCCGGCCAGCACTTGCGTTTCGCCGTCGCGCAGGCGCAGCGAGGTCTGCGCGCTTCGCGTGCCGATCTGGTAGGCCTGACCAGACGCGGTGATCACCTCCTTGACGATGTTGCTGACCTCGAGGTTCACCTTGATGCCGACATCGCCGTCGAGGTAGACCTGCGGCTCGACCTCGAGCTTGATGCCCACCTCGACGTACTGGATGGAACCGGTGATCACCGAGGTCTGTCCCGCCTGCTGCGGCGTCAGCAGGTTGGTGATGACGGGCACCTTGTCGCCCACCAGGATGCGCGCCTTCTCCTTGTTGCGCGCGCGGATCCGCGGGCTCGCCAGGATGTTGGTATCGGTGTCCTGCAGCATCAGGTTCAGCGCCACCGACAGCGGGGTCGTCACCAGGTCACCGCGCCTCAGTGCACGCAACTCGCCCCAGGTGTCGACCGTCTCGGGTGTGGCGATGGCGAAGGTGTCCGGCCACTTGATGCCCAGGTTGGACAGCCGGTCGGTCGAGACCTCGAGCACCTGCACTTCGAGCATCACCTCGGGGTCGGGCGCGTCGTTGGCCGCCACCAGCTTTTCGGCCACGGCGATCGCGTCGGCGGTGTCGCGCATCACCAGCGTGTTGGTGCGCGCGTCGGTGACGACGTCCCGGGTCTTGAGCAGCGACTTGATGATGTTGGCCATGTGCGCCGCTTCGATGTTGCTGACCTGGAATGTCTTGACCTTGAGTTCGCTGTACTCCTTGAGCTTCGACGCGGTGGCCTGATAGACGAACATCGTGTTGCTGTTGAGGACCCGCTTCTCGAGCTGGTTCTGCAGCAGGATCAGGTCGATCGTGTCCTCGACCGACGCGTCCTTGACATAGATCGTGGTCTTCAGGTCGCTCTTCACGTCGCGGTCGAGGATGATGTTCACGTTCGACGTGCGTGACAGCGCTTCGAACACCATCTTCAGGTTGGCATCGCGGAACTGCAGGGTCACCGGGCGGCGGAATGCGCTCTTCGCCGCCTGTTCGCGCTCGCGGGCGGCGCGGTCGGCCTCGACGCGCTCCTCGACGACGCGCAGCCGCGCAGCCAGGCTCGGGTTGTCGCGCAGGTTCTTGGCGGCTTGACGCAGCAGGTCGTGTGCGGTCGCGAGCTGGCCGGAGGCGATTGCGCGATCGGCCTGCGCGATCACCACGTCGGCACGGCGCTGGTCGGCGACCAGCTGCATGCCGCGCAGCGCGCGCTCGTTGCCGGCGTCCAGCAGCGTCGCCTCGCGATACAACTGCGTCGCCTCGTCCAGGCGGCCGGCGTTGCGCGCCGCGTCGGCCCTTTCGAGCAGCCCCTGCGTGGCCAGCGTGCGTTGCGTCAGGTAGTCGATGCGGTAGCGCGCATTGGACGGCTCCATCTCGGAGGCCTGGCGCAGTGTCTGCAGACCGCTGGCGACCTGACCCTGCTGGACTTGGCGCAGGCCCTCGTCGTGCAGCTTCTGGGCAGCGCAGCCGCTCAGCAACACGGTCAGCACCAAGGCAGCCAACTGCCGGGTGCACGGGGACGTCGTGGCGTGCTTGATCATGATCGTTCTTGCGGCAGCGCCAACCTCAGGGCGGTGTTGGTGCGCGGGTGGTTGAACACGAGTTCCTGCCCGGAGATGTTGACCAGCGTGAAGCCGCCGTCGAGCTGGTCGCCGACGCCGGCCACCAGCAGCTTGTCGCCCAGCGACAGGAACACGCGCATCGGCTTGCCGCGGCCCTCGTCGAGCAATCCGATGAAGCGGTACGGCAGGACGGGCGCTGGCGGCGGCGCCGGCGCGGGTGGTGGTGGGGGTGGCGGCGCTGGCGGTACCGGTGGCGGAGGTGGCGGCGGGGGCACCCAGTTGCGCGCGGCAAACGCGTCGGCCTGGCTCTGCGCCGCCAGCCGGGCCTGCGAGCTGGCCGCGACCGCCGCCGGTGCCACGCTCCTGCCAACGACGACGCCCGAGGCCGGCGCCGGTCGAGGCGCGGGCGCACGCAGCACCGCCGCGGCGACGACTGCACCTTCGGTCGCGGTGCGCGGCTGCATGGCGATCCAGGTCGACCACAGCCCGACGACCGCGGCCGTACCCAGCAGCACGGGCTTGCGCGTCATCGCGCGTCCTCGCGATAGAACAGCACCCACTTCGCCTGGACCTGCAGCTGCGCGGCATGCGAGTTCTGCCGCTCCATCTGCAGGCTGTCGAGTGCCGCGTGCGGCAGCTCGTTCAGCACGGTCGCGATGAACGGCCGCAGCTGGGCGTAGGTGCCTGTCAGCGGCAGCGCAGCTTCGACCCGCTCCAGGCGCCCGCCCAGCGGAGAGCCCGCCGAATAGTCGGCACGCTCCAGCGTCAGACCGTGGCGCTTCGCCGCACCGACCAGTGCCTCGAGATCGCTGCCACGCTGCCGCAGCGGCGGCATGTCATCGGGCGACAAGGTTTCCAGCGCGCGCTGCGTCAAGGCATCGAGCGGCGCGCGCGGTGCTGCCGCCAGGGCCCGTTCGCGCGCCGCCAATGCAGCCTGCTCGCGCAGCACCTGCGGCCACCACAGCCCCCAGCATGCGGCGGCGCCCGCGAGCATCATGCAGCCCGCGAGCGCAGGCCAACCGAGATGCAGGCGCGACCAGTGCAGCCACCGCGTGCGCGTCGGCTGGCTGCGCCGCCAAATGTCGCGTGCGGTCGGCGCGCCAGATGCCGATTGCTTGCCTTTCATGTCCGACCCCGGGCGCTCGACGACGGGACGCGCCAGCCCGCCTGCAGCGTGAAGCGCAACGGCTGGCCGGGCGTGTCGCGCTCGAGTTCGTGGTTGACCAGCGACACGTTGCGCAGCCGGTCGTCGCCTTCGAGCGCCTTGACGTAGGCAAACAGCGCTGTGGTGTCCTTCGCGTGCGCCGTGACGCGAACCAGCCCGGTGCGTGCGTCGGGCTCGAGTTTCAGCAATCCGATGTCCGGCCGGCTCTGGGCCTCGAACGTGGACAGCAGCTCTCCCCAGGGTGCGCGCAGCTCGCTCATCACGCGCTCGCCCTGCGCGACGCGCGTCCGCTCGGCCGCGCTGAGCGCACGCGCCGCCGGCTGGCGCTGCGCGCTGCGCTGGCTCAACGCAGCAGCGAGTGCGCCGTTGCGTTGTTGCTGCTGCCATGACACGGCGGCACCGCCGGCCAACATCAGCGCGGCCAGCACGCAGACTGCCAGGCCGATCCATGGCTGCGGCGCGCCGCCGGCGAAGTCCAGAGTCGGCGGGCGCTTCATGTGGCCTGCCCGGCAGGCTGCGCCAGCGCTTTGGGCTGCGGCTGCGGCGGCGGCGATTCCCAGGGCAGCTCGACCAGCGTCCAGCCGTAGGCTTGGGCCTGCGGCCGCCAGACGCGCACCAGCTCGGGATCGCGGCAGACCAGCAGCAATGGGTCGGACTGCGACACGCCCGGCGACTTCTGGAACGCGATCAGTCGCTGCTCGATGCCGCGCGGTGTGCGAGGGTCGCAACGCTCCCACGACAGTTCGACCGGCGCGCCCGCAGCGATGCGCACGACGACGACGCCTTCCTCGCCCAGCAGGGCCAGAACGGCCTGCTCGCCAGCACGCGGCGCCAGCGCCCGCAGGTCTTCCACCAGCGCCGGCTCGACGCGGTCGAAGGTGACGCCGCGCGAACCCGCTGCGGCGCTCCAGTCCTCCAGGTCGGTGCCGTGCACGGCGGCCGCGAGCCACCACGGGCCCATCGGTCCTTGTGCGACCTGCACCCTGCAACCCAAGCCCAGGATCTGCTCGAAGTGCTCGCGCGCGTCACCCAGCGCGTCGGACCAGCGCGGCCGCGCGGGCCGCAGGCTCAAGTAGGCGTGCTCGTCGGCCAGCAGCAGCCGCGCGCGCCGCGGCGGCGCCGTGCCGGCGGCGGCTTGCAGCGCGTCCAGGGCCGCGGGGATCGATGCGGCCGGCACACCGTCGCCGACGACACGCCACAGCACCCGGCGCGACCATGGCGCGGCCAGCCAGGCGCGACAACGCCGGGGCGACAAGCGCAGGGTCAGTTCACTCCTCCACGGCAGTGACACGATTGGCTTCCTCGAGCGTGGTGTGGCCTGCTGCCACGAGGTCGAGCGCGGCTTCGCGCAGGGTGCGCAGGCCGCGCGCGCTGGCAGCCTCACGCAGCGCGGCGGGGCTTGCACGTTCGGCGATCAGGCTGCGCAGCTTGACGTCCAGGGCCAGGGTTTGCGCGATGGCGCGCCGGCCCTTGTAGCCGGTGCCGCGGCACTCGGCGCAGCCCACGCCGCGGGCAAAGCGCCAACCTTCAGGCGCCGCTTGCAGCCCGCTGCTTTCCAGGCGCTCGGCCGAGGGCCGCTCCTCGCGCGCGCAGTGCGGGCAGTTCAGCCGCAGCAGTCGTTGCGCGACGACGCCGTTGAGCGCGGCCACCAGGTTGTAGGGATCGATGCCCATGGTCGCCAGCCGGCCGATGACGTCGAACACGTTGTTCGCGTGCACGGTGGCCAGCACCTGGTGGCCGGTCAGCGCCGCCTGGATCGCGATCTGTGCCGTCTCGGCGTCGCGCACCTCGCCGACCATGATCTTGTCCGGGTCGTGACGCAGGATCGAGCGCAGGCCGCGGGCGAAGGTCAGGCCCTTGGCCTCGTTGACCGGTACCTGCAGCACGTCCTGCAGCTCGTACTCGACCGGGTCCTCGATCGTGATGATCTTGTCCAGGCCGGTCGTCAGCTCAGACAGCACCGCGTACAGCGTCGTGGTCTTGCCGCTGCCAGTGGGGCCGGTGACGAGCAACAGGCCGTACGGCGTCTGGCCGAGCCGGCGGATGAAGCGGGCCGCCTCGGCGTCGAACCCGAGATGCTCGATCGTCAGCCGGTCGCTGGCGGAGATCTGGTGGCGGTCGAGCACGCGCAGTACCGCGTCCTCGCCGTACAGGTTGGGCATGATCGATACGCGCACGTCGACCGAGCGGCCGCCGAAGTTCAGGCGCAGGCGCCCGTCCTGCGGTACCCGCCGCTCCGAGATGTCCAGCTCGGCGAGCACCTTGATGCGTGAGACCACGCGGTCGGCGAAGTCGCGCCCCGGCGGGCGTGCGACGGCCTGCAGCACGCCGTCGAGCCGGTACTTGACCGCCAGTCCCTGCGCCGTGCACTCGAGGTGGATGTCGCTGGCCTGCGCCTTCAGCGCGTCGTACAGTGTGCTGTTGACGAAACGCACCACCGGACTCTCGTCGGCGCTGATGCCGGCCAGCGTCAGCGCCAACGATTGGTCGCCCGCGGCAGGGGCGGAGGACAAGGCTGCATTGCGGCCGCCGCTTACCGAGTCGAGCGCTTTCGTGTCACGTTCGAGCCGACGATAGAAGGCCGCGACATCGCTGGCCGCGGCGACGTACCACGACGTGGCCGGGTGACCGGCGCAGCGGATCCGCGACTCGAGCCACAGTCGCGTGTCGCCGTCGAACGGATCGGCCAGAACGATGTTGCGCAAGTCGCCGTCGCCGCGCAGCGCCAGGCACAGGCGCTGCTGGCCGATCGCGAAGGGCACGAGGTCGAGATCGGCGTCGGCCGGCACGCTGCCCGTCAGGTTGCACGCGCTCATGCCACTGCCTTCGCTCAACCAGCGGGTCAGCGCGCTGTTGCGGATCGCGGGCCGCTCGTCGTGCAACAGCTTGCTTGCGGTCGGAAAGCGTTCGGACAGCCGCTGCACGATGGTGCGCGCCCGTTCCTCGACGCTCGCGTCGGCACGCATGTCGCGCAGTGCTGCGTCCACGTCGGCCGGAAGGGCTGTTGTCATATCGGTGTGTTCCTAGCGCAGGCTGCTGGCCATCTGGAAAATCGGCACGTACATCAGGACCACGATGCCGCCAACGACCGTGCCGATGCCCAGCATCAGCAGCGGCTCGACCAGGCGCCCGAGGCGCTCCAAGCCGCGCGCCAGCAGCGCATCGTGAATGTCGGCCAGCCGGTCCATCGCGACGTGCAGTTGCCCCGTGTCTTCGGCCACGCGCAGCACCCGCCAGTCGAGCGCGCCGAGCAGTCCGCTGGCATGCATCGCCTGCGCCAGCGGCGTGCCGGCCGCCGCCGCCTTCATGGCCCCGTCCAGGCTCGTGCGGTCGCTTTCGGGCAGCAGGTCGCGGCACATGCCCAGCGCCTTGAGCGCCGGGATGCCGGAGCGGATCAGCATCGCCGAGCTGCGCGCGAGCTGGGACAGCCCGAAGCTGCGCACGTAGGCGCGCAGCCACGGCAGTCGCGCCGCGTAGCCGAGCAACCAACCCCACAGACGCCCGGCGCGGCGCTGACGCCAGGCCAGCGTGCCGACCGTCGCCGCCGCTGCCACCAGGCCCAGCCACAGCGGCCCCTGCACGTCGTGTAGCGCGCGACCGACGGTGATCAGGCCGCGCGACAGGATCGACAGATCCTGCGCCACGTTGTCGAGCACCAGCGCGAAGCGCGGCACCACGTAGACCAGCAGGAACAGCACGACGCAGCTCGACACGACGACCAGCAGACTCGGATAGATGCAGGCCGACACGATGCGGCCGCGCACCTCGCGCAGGCGGCCGGCGCTGGTGGCGAAGCGCTGCAGAGAGTCGCCCAGGTCGCCTGTCAGCTCGCTTGCACGCGCGCAGGCCACCAGTTGCACGCCGAAGGCGCCACTGCCCTGCATTGCGGCCGACAGGGTGTCACCTTGCTGCAGCCGTTGCAACAGCACCCGGATCGGCGCGGCGCCTGGGCCGGCGCGCTGCTCGGCCAGCGTGCGCAGTCCCTCGATCAGCCCGAGGCCCGAGCGCAGCATCAGGCTCAGGTCGTGCGCAAACTGCTCCTCGTCGATCGCGCGCGTCGAGCCTGTGGCCGGCGAGGTGATCGCTCGCGACGCGATGTCGGGGACGGTGGCCGAGCCTTTCATCGAATCACCACGATGTGACGTCGGTGGCTTCGCCGGTGCCGCCGGGCTGCCCGTCGGAGCCCAGACTCAGCAGGTCGAAGTCGCCGTGCTGACCGGGCTGACGGTAGACGTACGGCCGGCCCCAAGGGTCGGTGGGCACGTCGCGCTTCAAATAGGGGCCCTGCCAGCGAACCATCTCCGGCGGGGCCAGGCGCAGCGCGGGCAGCCCTTGCTCGGTGGTCGGGTACTGCCCGACATCGAGGCGGTATTGGTCCAGCGCCTGGGAGAAAGACTCGATCTGCACCCGCGCGACCTTGGCGCTGGACTTGCCAAGTTGGCCGAAGTATTGGGGCGCGACGATCCCGGCCAGCAGGCCGATGATCACCATCACCACCAACAGTTCGAGCAGCGTGAATCCCGAAGCGCAGACTGCGATGTACCGATGACGTCGTCCCACCCGCATGCTCCTTTCCTGGAGACGCGCCGCACGCGGCGCGTGGCCCGGCAGCGCGTGCAATGAGTATTCGCGGGAGGGCTTATCCGCCCCTTAACTTCGGGAGTGCCCTTGGCCCCCAGGCAGGGGGTTCCTCGCCGGCCGGCATCAGCGAGCGGCGATACCCTGGTGCGGGGGCTCGCGGCGCGAGGCCAGCGCGATCACCTTGCGCACGTAGTCCTGCGTCTCGCGGTACGCCGGAACACGGCGGCCGGCGCGCTCGACGGCGTGCTCTCCCGCGTTGTAGGCCGCAAGCGCGAGATTCACGTCCTCGCCGAAGTAGTTAAGCAGCCAGCGTAGGTAAGTCGCGCCGCCCTCGAGGTTGTCATCGATCGCGAACACGTCCTTGACGCCGAAGCGGCGGGCAGTGTCTGGCATCAGTTGCATCAGGCCCTGCGCTCCCTTGGGCGATACCGCGCGCGGGTCGAATCCCGACTCGACCGCGATCAGCGCCGTCAGCAGCGCCTCGGGCAGCGAATGACGCAGTGCGACGCGACGGATCGAAGCGGCGATCGGCGCCGGCGGCTCGGCCCGGCCGACTCCGGCGGGTGGAGCCGCAGCAGCTGTGCCCTTCAACGCCGCCGCGCTCAAAGCGCTCTCGTCGGCGATCAGCAACTCGCGCGCATCGACGCTGGCATGGTTGGACAAGATGATGGACCCGCTCTCGCCGTGTCCGACATAGACCTGCGCGAGCGCCGCAACCGGCACAACGCAGGCCGCGGCAACCATCACCAGACGCAAGGCAGCGCACACCTGCGCGGCAGCGGGCAGCGATGCGATCGGCGAGGTCGCCATGGCATTGCAGTGTGCCGTGCGGTGTTGCGCCAGGGCACGGGGAGCAACCCGCCGCGAACGGTAGGATCCACCCGCAGTTTGCCGGACTCAATACTGGAGATCCATCCTCCCCCACGAATGAGTTGAAACCCGACGACACGTACGGATGCAAATACGGCCACACTCCGTTTCGGATCGTGGTCGAAAGGAGCAGAGAGTGCGCTTGCTGTTGGCCGAGGACGATGTGGCGCTGGGTTCCCCCGTTTGCAAGTTCCTGATTCACGAAGGGCATGCAGTCGACTGGGCGATCGCTGGCAAGCACGTGCTCGGCTACCTGCGCGAGTTCCGCTATGACTGCGTGCTGCTCGACCTTTTGCTGCCGGAACCCAGCGGCCGCGCTTGCTTAGCGGAAATGCGCGCCGGTGGCGACGAAACGCCGGTGGTCGTCACGACGGCCATCGGATCGTCGGTCAACCGGGTGTCGCTGCTGGATGCCGGGGCCGACGACTATTTGGTCAAGCCGTACGACCTGCTCGAGCTCGGCGCGCGCGTGCGTGCGGTCGTGCGGCGCAACCAGCAGACTGGCGAAGGAGCCGGCCAGGCAGTCACGAGGTACGGGCCGCTGAGCCTTCGAGCCAACTCCTGCAGCGTCACCTGGCTGGATCGATCGATCGCGCTGACGGTGAGGGAACTGATGGTGCTCGAGGCCCTGCTGAAACGACCGCATCGAGCCGTGCCGCGGCAGCAACTCGAGGCTGAGGTTTATGGCTGGAGCGACCCGGTCAAGAGCAACTCGATCGAGGTCCACGTGCACCACCTGCGGCACAAGATCGACCCGAAGCTGATCCAGACCGTGCGAGGCCAGGGCTACCGGCTGTGCGACGAAGAGCGGCTCGTGTAGCCGCCAGTCCACCGTGTCAGGGAAATGGCCCGCAGGGCGAGTTCCTGAAAGGGTAGCGATCGATGGCGGCAAGTTCAAGGCGGTGAACAACCGTGACCGCAACTTCACACCGGGCAAGATCGACAAGCGGCGCGAGCAGATCGAGCACAGCATCCAGCGCTACCTCGATGCGCTGGCAGCAGCCGACCGCACCCAGCCCGCCGAGTTCGAAGCCAAGACCGAGCGGCTGCACGAGATGATCGAGCGCTTGCGCCAACGCATGCGGCGCCTGGACGAGATCGGCGAGCAACTCAAGACCCAGCCCGATGGCCAGCTCTCGTTGAGCGATCCGCACGCCCGCTCGATGGCCACCAGCGGCAAAGGCTCAGGCATGGTGGGCTACAACGTGCAGGCGGCCGTGGAGGCCAAGCGGCACCTGATCGTGGCGCACGAGGTCACCAACGAATGAAAGGGACTTCCCCGTCCCGAGCTAGCCGCGAAGCGGCGAGCGGCAACGAGTGCCACGATGGGAAGTGCAGTTCTCTCGAGCAACGCTGCATCAATGACCGGTTGTAGTTTGTCCGTCCGCACCTGGCTCGACAGATCGACGCGATGCGCGTGAACGCGCGGTGACGCCGTAGTTCGACGACGAGAAAGCCAGACGTGAATCGAGCCGCTGCGCGGCTCGAGGAGTTCATTCGCTTGACAAACGGGGAAGCCCTTGTAGTCGGCCATGACCGCAACCAGCACAGTGATGTCGGCCGCGACACTGACTGCAAGGCGTCATTTCACGCGGGCCGAGTCGAAGCTCATCAGGTCGTCCTGAATCAGCTGGAGTCAGATGTGCAGGGCGTCGCGCACTCGCTCGCATCGGCCGATGGCTTCCCTGCAGCCGGGATTGGGTGCTTCAAGCTGCCCAGCACCGAGCAGGCCGGCATCTTTGTCGCGCCGCCAACATTGCTGCACGCGGAAGGCCTCGGCGCGGGCAATCGGCTGGCAGTGCTGTCCATCGGCGGAGGCCACATTGCCGACCTGTTGCCGCAACCAGAGTCGGACTGGCTGCTCAAGGCTGCAGATGCCCCGTACGACACTGTGCAGGAACTGGCCAACGACTACGGCCTGGGTACGTTGCGCGTTGATCGTGCCTTGCTCGAAGTGGTTGCGCGGACGACGATCGAGGTTCTTGCTGAGTCCGCAGTGACCGGTACCCGGGAAAGCGTCGGCAGCTGGATGGCGAGTTCGCTTGATCGCGCGAAGGCAAAGCTCGGCTTTCGTGTCGTCCATCAAGGGCGTGTCGTGATGCGTGGCGCGATTCGAGGCTCGAACTTGACCTGGAGCGATAGCGACCTCGCAACGGTTGGCTCTGGCGAGATCGAAATCCCCGCGGGTTCCGTGGTCCAGTGCATTGCGTCATACGCCGACGAGGCTCACCATGTTCTTTGGCGCGGCGATCCCACGACATTCCCAAATCCCCGTGCGGCGATTCTGTCGCTGGTCGATCCATCGAATGCTTTGGTTCAGGCCTACTTGCGGTCCGACGTTCCTCTGACGGGCACAGCGGCCAGTGACTTCGAAACCGCGGTCTCGTGGCTGTTGTGGGCACTCGGTCTCTTTGTCGCCTTGTTCGGCACCCTTTCCAAGGCGCGCGACGCGTTTGATGTCGTGGCGACGACGCCACGCGGGGTCTTCCGGGTGGTGGAGTGCACGCTGGGGCTGCTGCGCGCCGAAGGCAAGTTGTCCAAGCTCGCCGCGCGTACGGTCAATCTGCGTGACTCACTGGCCGCCTCCAACATGAAGCATTTTCGGGTGTTGCCGGTCATCGTCACGGCCATGACGAGCGAGCAAGTCGAAGCCGACGCGGGACCAGCGACCGACCTCGGAGTGCTTGTCATCACGCGAGAAGACCTCGACGAAGTACAAAACGATTCCCCGACGCCGACCTGCTGTTTGAGCGCGGCCTTCGTGCCGTTCAAGACCGCCAGTCGGCGCGCAAGGCCGAGATTGGCGCGGACAGATAGGTCGCGGCAAGAGTACCGCCAACACGGTCTCATTTGTCACCTTGTACTGTTCGTCCGATAACGCTTCGACGCGCTCTGACTGCGAGGCGAGTAGTGCATGGATGGCGCCGAGTTCAGATTCCATCCGCCTTTTCTGCCGCTCCGCCGCGAGAGATTTGCTCAGAACCGGAAGCAAGGGTGCTAGCGGACCACCTGCGATCGCAGCGATAACCGTGAGTGCAGCTTCTGCGACGAGGCTACCTGACACCTTTTCGACAACGGTCGGTTTGCTGTGTGTTCATTACGATGCTCAACATTCAAGGATGTAGGTACGCGTTGGGCAAGGGAGCCTCTGCGCAAATCAACGAGTAAGAATCTTTGGCATGGCCTCACGCTCCGCTCGAATGAGCACACGCGCCCTACGCCACCTGCTTCACCGGCGCGCCCAACGCCCGCAACACATCCCTTACCTGTTGCGCCCGCTCCGCCGGCGAGGCGATGTCGCGCTCGATGCGCAGCTTGTCGTTGCCGGCCAGCTTGATGTGGCGGTTCTTCTGCACCAGCTCGATGATGCGTGCCGCATCCACCGGCGGGTTGGGGCGAAAGCCGATCACCGACAGCTTGGGCCCCGCGTCGACGCGAATCACGCCATAGGGCTTGGCGAGCACGCGCAGGCGGTGCGTGTCGAATAGCGTCTGCCCTTGCGCCGGCAGCTTGCCGAAGCGGTCGGTGATCTCCTCGAGCAGGGCGTCGATGCGATCGCTGGTTTCTGCGGACGCGAGCCGTTTGTACAGCGACAGCCGCGTGTGCACGTCGCCGCAGTAGGCGTCGGGCAGCAGCGCCGGCGCATGCAGGTTGATTTCAGTGGTGGCGCCGAACAAACCTCCGAGCGGGGAGAGCAGGTCAGGCTCGCGGCCGGCCTTGAGCGAACGAACGGCCTCGGCCAGCATGTCGTTGTAGAGCTGGAAGCCGATCTCCATCATGTTGCCGCTCTGGTGTTCGCCGAGCACCTCGCCGGCGCCGCGGATTTCCAGATCGTGCATCGCCAGGTAGAAGCCGCTGCCGAGTTCTTCCATCTGCTGGATGGCCTCGAGCCGCAGCGCGGCCTGCTTGGTCAGGCCTTCCACATCGGGCACCAGCAGGTAGGCGTAGGCCTGGTGGTGCGAGCGGCCGACGCGGCCGCGCAGCTGGTGCAATTGCGCCAGGCCGAACTTGTCGGCGCGGCTGATGACGATGGTGTTGGCGGTGGCCACGTCGATGCCGGTTTCGATGATCGTCGAACACAGCAACAGGTTGTGGCGCTGGGCGACGAACTCGCGCATCACGCGCTCGAGTTCGCGCTCGGGCATCTGGCCATGGGCGACGGCAATGTGCGCCTCGGGCAGCAGCGCGGCCAGCTTGTCGCGGCGGTGCTCGATCGTATCGACCTCGTTGTGCAGGAAGTAGACCTGGCCGCCGCGCTTCAACTCGCGCAGCACCGCCTCGCGGATGGTGCCGCTGCCCTCGTTGCGCACGAAGGTCTTGATCGACAGGCGGCGCTGTGGCGCTGTGGCGATGACGGACAGGTCGCGCAGGCCTTCGAGCGCCATGCCGAGCGTGCGCGGGATCGGCGTGGCCGTCAGCGTCAGCACATCGACTTCGGCGCGCAGCGCCTTGATGGCTTCCTTGTGGCGCACGCCGAAGCGATGCTCTTCGTCGATGACGAGCAGGCCCAGGCGCGAAAACTTGACGTCCTTGGACAGCAGCTTGTGGGTGCCGACGACGATGTCGATCGTGCCCGCGGCCATGCCCTGCAGCGCGGCGTTGATTTCCTTGGTCGTGCGGAAGCGCGACAGCTCGGCCACTTTCACCGGCCACGGGCCGAAGCGGTCGACGATGGTCTGGTAGTGCTGCTCGGCCAGCAGCGTCGTCGGCGCCAGGATCGCCACCTGCTTGCCGCCGAGCACGGCAACGAAGGCGGCGCGCAGCGCGACCTCGGTCTTGCCGAAGCCGACGTCGCCGCAGACCAGGCGGTCCATCGGCTTCGGGCTCACCATGTCCTGGATCACGGCATGGATGGCAGCGCGCTGGTCGGCGGTTTCCTCGAAGCCGAAGCTCGCGGCAAAGGCCTCGTAGTCGTGCGCCGAGTAGCGGTGTGAGTGGCCTTCGCGGGCCGATCGACGCGCGTACAGCGCCAGCAACTCGGCCGCGGTGTCGCGCACCTGCTCGGCGGCCTTGCGCTTGGCCTTCTCCCATTGGCCGGAGCCGAGCTTGTGCAGCGGCGCTTCGTCGGCCGAGACGCCGGTGTAGCGGCCGATCAGGTGCAGTTGCGACACCGGAACCTTCAGCGTGGCGTTGTCGGCGTACTCGATGTGCAGGTATTCGCTCGGGCCATCGCCCAGGTCGATGTTGAGCAGGCCCTGGTAGCGGCCGATGCCGTGGTTGACGTGCACCACCGGATCGCCAACCTTCAGCTCCGCAAGGTCCTTGATCAGCGCATTGACATCGCTGACCTGCTCCTGCTTCTTGCGGCGTCGTGCGTTCGGGGCGCTGGCGAAGAGCTCGGTCTCGGTGAGGAACTCGATCGCGGTGGCGGCGTCGCGTGCCCAATGAAAGCCGGCGGACAGCGGCGCAGCGACGATCGCCACCTTTTCGTCGCTGGCTTCGAACTCGGCCAGTGACGCCACGCTCGGCACGGCGATCTTGTGGTCGCGCAGCAGGTCGAGCAGGCTTTCGCGGCGGCCCTCGCTTTCGGCGACGATGAGCACGCGTGCGGCTGTCGCGGCGAGATGGCGTTCGAGCAGCGCCAGCGGTTCGGTGGCGTTGCGATCGACGGCCACATCCGGCAGCGGCCTGGCCCAATGGTCGGATGGCGTAGCGGGCCCTTGCGGGCCCTGTTCGGAGGTGCCTCGCAAGGCCAGCGTCGCATGCGACTGCGTCAACGTGAAGAACTCTTCGGTGCGCAGGAAGATCTCTTCGGGCGCCAGGATCGGCCGCTCCGGGTCGTGCTGCAGGAAGCGGTGGCGCTCGCGCGTGTCGGCCCAGAAGCGGCTGAGCGCAGCGTCGATGTCGCCGTGCAGCACGAGTGGCGCCGCGAGAAGTAGTCGAAGATCGTCGCCGTCTGCTCGAAGAACAGCGGCAGGTAGTACTCGATGCCGGCGGTGGCGATACCGGCGCCGAGGTCCTTGTAGATGCGGCTCTTGGTCGGGTCGCCTTCCAACTTCTCGCGCCAGCGCGAGCGGAAGGTCGCGCGCGCCTTGTCGTCGAGCGGGAACTCACGACCCGGCAGCAGGCGCACCTCGGGCACCGGGTAGAGGCTGCGCTGCGAGTCGGGGTCGAAGGTGCGGATCGAGTCGATCTCGTCGCCGAACAGGTCGACGCGGTAAGGCACTGTCGAGCCCATCGGGAACAGATCGATCAGGCCGCCGCGCACCGCGTACTCGCCGGGCGAGACGACCGAGCTGACATGCGAGTAGCCGGCCAGCGTGAGTTGCGCCTTCAGCGAGGCTTCGTCGAGTTCGTCCTTCTGCCTGAATTGGAACGTCGTCGCGGCGAGAAAGGACGGCGGCGCCAGGCGCGTCAATGCGGTCGTCGCCGGCAGCAGCAACACATCGACGTCCCTGGCCGACCACAGCCGCCACAGTGTGGCCAGGCGCTCGGAGATCAGGTCCTGGTGCGGGCTGAAGGTGTCATACGGCAGCGTTTCCCAATCGGGAAACTGCGCGATCCGAAGCTCGGGCGCGAAGAAGGGCAGTTCATCGGCCAGGCGTTGCGCGTCGGCGGGCTCGGCGGTGATGACCGTTGTCAGCGTTTTCTGCTGTGCGGCCTGGCGTGCGATCAGCAGCGCGTCGGCAGAGCCGACAGGGCGGGGCAGCGTGAAGCGCTTGCCGGGCGCAATCGAAGGAAGGTGCATGAAGGGCGCGAATTCTAGAATCCGCCGATGACAACACAGTCTGAGCCTGCGATCCATGCCCTCGTGCCTTGTGCCGGCCTGGGTGAACGCGCCGGCGTTGGCGGGCCGAAGCAGTACGCGCGCGTCGGCGATAGAACTGTTGTCGCCCACACGCTGGGCGCGCTGGCACGGGTGCCTCGCATCCAGCAGACGCTGGTGGTGCTGGCGCCTGATGACGCGCAGTTCGAAGACGCGGCACCGGGATTCGAGGGCCTTGTCGAGCGCTCAGGCGGCGCCACGCGGGCGGCCACGGTGCGTGCCGGTCTGGTGGCCCTGCGCCGCCACGGCGCCGGCGACGACGATTGGGTGCTGGTCCACGACGCCGCGCGCTGCCTGGTGCAGCCGGCGTGGATCGATCGATTGATCGATGCCTGCATCGCATGACGCGGTGGGCGGCCTGCTGGCCTTGCCGTTGGCCGACACCTTGAAAGCCGCGGATGCGCAGGGCCGAGTCGGTGCCACGATCGACCGCGGTGGCAAGTGGGCGGCGCAGACGCCGCAGATGTTCCGCCTGGGCCTGTTGCAGCAGGCGCTCGAGCGCTGCCGGCGACAAGGCGACGGACGAAGCCTCGGCCATCGAAGCGTTGGGCCACGCGCCCTTGCTGGTGCCGGGCCACGCCGACAACTTCAAGCTCACCTGGCCGGCAGGACTTCGAGCGCGCCGCGCGCGCTCCTGCGATCGAACGAAAGGTCGAACATGACGCTGCGCCTCGGTGAAGGCTGGGACATTCACGCGCTGGTGGCGGGCCGGCCGCTGATCCTCGGCGGCGTGCACGTGCCGCACGACAAGGGCCTGGACGGGCACTCCGACGCCGATGCGCTGGCCCACGCGATCACCGATGCGCTGCTCGGCGCGGCAGCGCTCGGCGACATCGGCCGCCACTTTCCCGACACCGACGCGCAGTTCAAGGGCGCCGATTCGATGACGCTGCTGGCCGAAGCGGCCCGGCGCGTGCGCGCGGCCGGCTACGCGATCGGCAACATCGACAGCAACGGTCGTCGCCCAGGCGCCGAAGCTGGCGCCGCACGTCGGTGCGATGCGCGAACGTCTGGCCGGCGCGCTCGGCGTCGACGTCGATCAGGTCAACGTCAAGGCCAAGACGGCGGAGAAGATGGGGCCGGTAGGCGAAGGGCGGGCGATCGAGGCGCGCGCTGTGTGCCTGCTGTACACGCGCGCTAGCGCGGTACTCCGCGGCCGCGGTCTCCACTACGGCACGCGCTTCAACCGGATGTGGGCCAGTCAGGCCGCCGTCCGGCGCGTTGTCGATGTCGAACTGGCCGCCCATGCGCTGCACGGCTTTCTCGACGATGGCCAGGCCGAGTCCGGCGCCGGTGGCGGCGGTGCGCGCCGCGTCGCCGCGGTAGAACGGCGTCGTCAGCTGGGCGAGCTTTTCGGGCGCCACGCCGGGGCCGTGGTCGCGCACGCTGACGATGATCCACGGCCCGGAGCGGGCATAGGTGACGTTGACCATGGCGATGCCGGTGTCGCTGCTGCGGCCATAACGGCGCGCGTTTTCGAACAGGTTGCCGAAGACGCGGCCGAGCTCGATCTCGTCGGCCATCACGCGCAGGTCGATGGCCAGCCGCGCCGTGATGCGGATTTCGCGCGGATCGCGGAAGGTGGCGATCTCCTTGTCGACCAGTTGCGCCAGGTTCAACGGCACCAGCCTGGCGTCGCCCGGACGCGCGTAGTCCATGAACTTGTCGATGATGGCGTCGAGCTGGTCGATGTCGAGCGCCATGTTGCGCTGGGCTTCTTCGTCGTTGACGCTCATTTCGACTTCGAGCCGCAAGCGCGCCAGCGGCGTGCGCAGGTCATGGCTGATGCCGGCCAGCATCACGGCGCGGTCTTCCTCGACCTTGGCCAGTTCGCGCGCCATGCGGTTGAAGCCGATGTTGACGTCGCGGATCTCGCTGGTCAGCGTGTTCTCGTCGAGCACCGAGTCGAACTCGCCTTCGCGGATGCGGCTGGCTGCAAAGCTGAGGTCGCGCAGCGGCTGGTTGATCAGCCGCGCGATCATCACCGAGCCGATCAGCGTGGCCGCCAGCGCCGAGCCGACCCAGATGAACCAGGTGCCCGGCGTCAGCGGCAGGACGCGGGCCACGTCGGCCTGCAGCCAGAAATCGTCCTTGTCGATCGAGAAGCCCACCCACAGGCCCGGGTTGGTGTTGACGCTGCGCGCGATGATGGTGTTGGGCACCAGCCGCGAGCGCAGCTCGGCGCCGACGCGGCGTGTGAAGCGGTCGACCTCGAACGGCTCCCAGCGATCGCCCGGCTCGCGCGGCAGCACACGCAGCGACTCGCGGTCGGTCATCGTCTTGACCACGGCCACGCGGTTGATGCCGTCGGTGTAGCGCAGGGCCTCGCGCGACAGGTTGACCAGGCTGGCTACCTGCTGCGCCGCCTGCACCGCGCGCGGCTCGAGTTCGAGCGAGCGCAGCGTCTGCACCCAGGCAAAGATGCCCGCGCCGAGCAACAGCGCGAGCAGGAAGAACGTACGCGAGAAGAGGGTCAGCCCGAGGGCCGGGGGTTTGGGCATGAAGCCGAAGGAATGTTCTGGCGACGAGTCGGGAACTTGACGGAGCGGACGCCGGGCCGCCTGCGCCGGGCCGCTCCCAAGCAAGGCCCGGCCAGCCCCTCGGGGCGCGGCGCACAGACCGCCTACGGCGGTCCGGCGCCGGGGGTCGTCATGACGTGCCGTCCGGCACGAACACGTAGCCGACGCCCCACACGGTCTGGATGTAGCGCGGTTGCGACGGGATCGGGCTCGATCATCTTGCGCAGGCGCGAGATCTGCACATCGAGGCTGCGGTCGAAAGGTTCGAACTCGCGGCCGCGCGCCAGTTGCGCCAGCTTGTCGCGCGACAGCGGCTGGCGCGGGTGGCGCACCAGCGCCTTCAACATCGAGAACTCGCCGGTGGTCAGCGCAATCTGCTCGCCGTCCTTTTGCAGGCGGCGCAGCGACAGGTCGAACTCGAAGGGCCCGAAGGTCACCGTCTGCGCTTCCTTGGACGGCGCGCCCGGGGCTTCGATCGCCGGGCGGCGGCGCAGCACGGCATGGATGCGCGCCAGCAGCTCGCGCGGGTTGAACGGCTTGGGCAGGTAGTCGTCGGCGCCGACCTCGAGGCCGACGATGCGGTCGACGTCCTCGACCTTGGCCGTCAGCATGATGATCGGCGTCGTGTCGTTGGCCGCGCGCAGGCGGCGGCAGATCGACAGGCCGTCTTCGCCGGGCAGCATCAGGTCGAGCACGATCAGGTCGATGGTTTCGCGCGTCAGCAGCCGGTTCAGCGCCTTGGCATCTTCGGCCAGCAGCACCTCGAAGCCTTCTTGCGTCAGGTAGCGGCGCAGCAGGTCGCGGATGCGGGCGTCGTCGTCGACGACGACAACGCGGTCGGCTCGGGCTTGGGCGGGGGTATTCATTTGAGGGGGGTCTCCGGACATGTAACTGCAGCGCATGTTACAAGTTCGAGGGGCCAAAAAGTCGAGCCTGACCTCAAGTTACATGTCTTGCCGTTCCTTAGTTCACGCTGCGCCGGCTCGCCTGATTGCGCGCCGACGCATGCGCATACTGGGTTTTGTGGTGGCACTGGGCGATAGGAATCCAATGTTCAAGAAATCTGAAGAACTGCGTTGCGCGTCGTGGGCGCTGGCCGCCGTCCTGAGTGCCGGGGGTGCCTCGGCGCAGGTACAGCCGCCACCGTCGGGCGTGCTCAACCTGACGACCACGGCGTCGGTCGAAGTCACCAAGGACGTGCTGTCGGTGGTCTTCAGCGCGACGCGCGAAGGCAACGACGCGCAAAGCGTGCAGTCGGCGCTGAAGCAGGCGCTGGATGCGGCGCTTGTCGAGGCCAAGAAAATCGCCCAGCCCGGCAAGGTGGAGGTGCAGACCGGCAACTTCTCGCTCTATCCGCGCTACGGCAACCCGCGCAGCGGACAGCCCGCGGGACAACCCACGATCACCGGCTGGCAGGGCAGCGCCGAGTTGATGGTGCAAGGCAAGGACAGCGCGGCAATTGCGCAACTCACTGGCCGCATCAGCACGATGAATATCGCCCGTGTCGGCTACACCTTGTCGAAGCAGGCCCGCGACAAAGTCGAGGGCGAGGTCGTGGCGCAGGCCATCGCCGATTGGCGCGCCAAGGTGCAGCAGATGAGCCAGCAGTTCGGCTACAGCGGCTACGCCGTGCGCGAGGTCAACGTGTCCACCAACGAACCCGGCGGTGGTCCGGTGCCGATGATGCGGTCACGCGTCATGTCGGCGCAGGCGGCCGATGAAGCGCTGCCGACCGAGGCCGGCAAGGGCGATGTCGTTGCCACGGTCAGCGGCTCGGCGCAGATGATGAAGTAGTAGCGCACAGCGCCAGCGTCAACCAGCGGCCGCCGCGCAGCCGCTCAGGGGATGGCTCTGTTATTGCGCCGCCCAGCCGCCGTCGACATTGAACGCCGCACCGCGGATGTTGTCCGCAGCCGGCGTGCACAGGAAGACCGCGAGTTCGCCGAGTTGCTCGGGCGTGGTGAATTGCAGTGACGGCTGCTTGTCGGCCAGCAGTCGGCGCTTGGCTTCGGCGTCGTCGACGCCTTCGGCGGCCGCGCGCGCATCGACCTGCTTCTGCACCAGTGGCGTCAGCACCCAGCCCGGGCAGATCGCATTGACGGTGATGCCGGTGGTGGCGGTTTCCAGCGCGATCGATTTGGTGAAGCCGATCAGGCCGTGCTTCGAGGCCACGTAGGCGCTCTTCTGCGCCGAGGCCACCAGGCCATGCGTCGAGGCGACATTGATGATGCGGCCCCATTGGCGAGCCCTCATGCCCGGCAGGGCCAGGCGCGTGGTGTGAAACGCCGAGGTCAGGTTGATGGCCAGGATGGCGTTCCACTTGTCGACCGGAAACTCCTCGACCGGCGCCACATGCTGGATGCCGGCGTTGTTGACGAGGACGTCGATGCGTCCGAGCGTGCGCTCGGCATAGTCGATGAGATCGGCAATCTGCTCGGGCTTGCTCATGTCGGCGGGGTGGTAGCCGATCTCGGCGTCGATGTCGCGAAACTGCGCCTTGGCCGCATCGACATCGCCGAAGCCGTTGAGCACGACGTTGGCGCCATGCGTGGCCAGCGCCTTGGCAATGCCCAGGCCGATGCCGCTGGTGGATCCGGTGACGACTGCCGTTTTGCCTGTGAGCATGGTTGCCTTTCGTTCGTTGTTAGCATCGATTATCGAGATGGAGCTGACAAGTGACCAACCCTGACGACCCCAAGCTCGCTACGCTCGCGGCCCCCGAGGAGCGCAACAGTACCGTGGGGCGGCCCGGCGGTCCTGTTGAACCACGCCTCAACCATGTGCAGTGTCTGGACAATCGCGGCCTGCACCGCATGGCCTACTGGGAGTGGGGCGATGCGGCCAACCCGCGCGTGCTGGTCTGCGTGCACGGGCTGACGCGGCAGGGCCGCGATTTCGACACGCTGGCGCTTGCGCTGCAAACCGACTACCGCGTGGTCTGCCCCGACGTGGTCGGCCGCGGCCGCTCCGATTGGCTGGCTGATCCGATGAGCTACGCCGTGCCGCAGTACGTGGCCGACATGGTGACGCTGCTGGCGCGGCTCGACGCCCAGACGATCGACTGGGTCGGCACGTCGATGGGCGGCTTGATCGGACTGGGCGTGGCGGCGCTCAAGCAGGCGACGGGCCGCCCCGAGCCTGCGGGCTCCCCCTCGGGGGGCGGGCGCCGCAAGGCGGCGACCTTGGGGGCTCAATGCAGGCGACGGGCCGCCCCGAGCCTGCGGGCTCCCCCTCGGGGGGCGGGCGCCGCAAGGCGGCGACCTTGGGGGCTCACAACAAGGTTCGCCGTTGCGCCGATTCGTCATCAACGATGTTGGCCCGACGATCGAGCCGGCGGCGATTGCGCGCATCGGCGGCTACGTCGGACGAACCGCCCAATGGGCCACCCTGGATGAAGCAGCCGATGCGCTGTGGGAGATTTCGCAAGGCTTCGGCCCGCACACGCGCGAGCAATGGCTGGCGCTCACCGAGCCGCAACTGCATCGCGACGGCGACGACTGCTCAAGCCGCGCTCAGACCCCGCCATTGCGCTGCCCTTCAAGGCCGTGACGCCGCAGATGGCGCAAGCCGGCGAGGCCTTGCTGTGGCAGGCCTGGGATCAGCTCACGCTGCCGACGCTGCTGCTGCGCGGCGGCCAGAGCGACCTGCTGTCCGCAGCCACCGCGCAGGCGATGACGCAACGTGGTCCGCGCGCCAGGCTGGTGCAGTTCGAAGGCGTTGGCCACGCGCCGATGCTGGTGCAACCCGATCAAGTGGCAGCGGTGCGCGAGTTCTTGATGTCGCCATGAAGACCACGGCCGCACTCTCGCGGCCTGCCGATGCGACGCAGGCCGCGCCGATCGTCGCCTTGGCCACCGATGCCGAAGCCGATGGCGCCGCGTCGCTGGCGCGCGCCCGGGCGTTTGCCGAACCGCTGCTCAGCCGGCCACGCACTCGACACCGGCGAGAACGCGCTGGCACATGCCGACGGCGTGGCCGCGATCCTGGCTGCCATCGGCGCTGCGCCGGCGATGCAGGCCGCGGCCTATCTGGTCTATGCGAGCGATTGGTTGCAGCGGCCGCAGGAGATTGTCGGCAAGGCTTTCGGCCCGTCGTATGCGAGCCTGGTCGAGCACACGCGCAAGCTCGTGCAGATCCAGCGCGCGGCGCGCGGCGCTGTGCTGTTGAGCGACGCCCAGGCGCAGGCCCAGCAGACCGAGCGCGTGCGCAAGATGCTGCTCGCCTTCTCGCGCGACTTGCGCGTCGTGCTGCTGCGCCTGGCCTCGCGCCTGCAGACACTGCGCTGGCATGCTGCGGCCCGCGTGCCGTGCCCGCAAGACGTGGCGCGCGAATCGCAGACCGTGTTTGCACCGCTGGCCAACCGGCTGGGCATCTGGCAGATCAAGTGGGAGCTGGAGGATCTGTCGTTCCGTTTCCTGCAGTCCGACGAGTACGTGCGCGTGGCCCGCGGCCTCGACGAGACACGCGCCCGCCGTGAGGCTGCCGTCGAATCGTTTCGGGCCACGTTGGCGGCGTTCTTGGAAGGGCATGGCCTGCACGCTGAAGTACAGGGCCGGCCGAAGCACCTCTACAGCATCTGGAAGAAGATGCACGGCAAGCAGCTCGCGCTCGATCAGGTGATGGACCTGGCGGCGCTGCGCGTCGTCGTTGCCGATGTTGCTGCCTGCTACGCCGTGTTGGCGCGCGTGCACGAGCGCTGGCATGCGGTGGACAGCGAGTTCGACGACTACATCGCCAAGCCCAAGCCCAACGGCTATCAATCGCTGCACACCGTCATTCGCAATGACGACGGCCGCGCGATCGAAATCCAGATCCGCACCCGGGCGATGCACGAACACGCCGAGTTCGGCGTGGCGGCGCATTGGGCGTACAAGGAAGGTGGCGCCAGCGACGAGCGCATCGCATTGGCGCGCAAGGCCGTGCTGCGCCAGTTGCTGGCCTGGGAGCGCGATTTCGCGGCCGTGCCGTCGGTGAGTGGCGCCGACGATCGCATCTACGTCTTCACGCCGCAGGCCACGGTGGTCGAGCTTGCGGCCGATTCGACGCCGGTGGACTTTGCCTATGCCCTGCACACCGACCTCGGCCACCGCTGCCGCGGCGCCCGCGTCGATGGCGCCATGGTGCCGCTGAACACGGCGCTGGCCAATGGCCAGACGGTCGAAGTCACGGTGGCCAAGGAGGGCGGCCCTTCGCTCGACTGGCTCAACCCGGAACTCGGCTACCTTGCCGGCCAGCGCTCGCGCGCCAAGGTGCGCGCCTGGTTCAACGCGCAGGCGCAGGCCCAGACGATCGCGCGCGGTCGCGAGCTGGTGGAAAAGCTGCTGCAGCGCGAAGGCAAGACCGCGCTGGAGCGCGATGAACTGGCCGCGCGGCTCGGCTTCAAGTCGGCCGATGCGCTCTACGAAGTCGTGGGCAAGGAAGAATTCTCGCTGCGCCACATCGAGCAGTTGCTGCGGCCCGCGGCGCCGGCGCCGGTCGAAGAAGCACCGTTGATCAAGCGCTCGCGTGCCGGCGATGCCGCGCAGCGCAGCGGCGTGCTCGTCGTCGGTGTCGATTCGCTGATGACGACGCTGGCGCGCTGCTGCCGGCCCGCGCCGCCCGACGAGATCGACGGTTTCGTGACCCGCGGCAAGGGCGTGGCCATCCACCGCCGCCACTGCAGCAACCTGCGCCACATGCGCGCGCATTCGCCCGATCGCGTGATCA
This sequence comes from uncultured beta proteobacterium, assembly GCA_963706685.1. Lineage (GTDB taxonomy): Bacteria > Pseudomonadota > Gammaproteobacteria > Burkholderiales > Burkholderiaceae_C > CADEEN01. Next base: position 125,554 of record CAVPMY010000002.1, on the reverse strand, counting down.
CCGTCGAGTGGGGCAAGGCCCAGCACGAGGGCGCGCTGTATCCGATCGATGTGCTCGTCGAGGCGCACGACCGGCCGAGCCTGCTGCGCGACATCACCGAGGTTTTCGCCAAGGAGAAGGTCAATGTCACCGGCGCCCACACGCAAAGCGTGCGTGGTGGCGGCACGGCCACCGCCTGGATGACCTTCACCGTTGAAGTGGCCAGCAGCGTGCGTTTGTCGCAGGTGTTGAAGCAGGTGGCCCAGGTCAGCGGCGTGCGCTCAGCCAGGCGGCGCTGAGCAGTCGGGTGTTTTTTCGCTGCTAGAATTTGCCCCTTCCAGGCGCGTAGCTCAGCTGGTTAGAGCACCACCTTGACATGGTGGGGGTCGTTGGTTCGAGTCCAATCGCGCCTACCAATTCCGGTAGATGGAATCAAGGGCTTGGCGTTGGTGCCAGGCCCTTTGTTCTTGGCGGTACGGAAAAGGTACGGAAAAGTCGGGTTCAGTTCGACCAGCAACGTCAGCGCGGCGGACTGTTCAGCCGCGTCGTGACGTCGTCAGTCGTGTTGTTGCCGCATGCCTGACATGCGGCTGCGCGACAGCAACTGGGCGCGTACCGTCGCGCCGGATCAATACATCAAGTTGCCGCTCTTCGTCTCGGGCGGCACAGCCTGGATAGCGTCCCAATGTTCGACGATCTTGCCGTCGACGTCGAAGCGGAAGAAGTCCATCGTCACGTACTCGTCGCCACCCGGCCAGGTCTGGTGCGTGTGCAGCGCGACCAGATCACCCTCGGCCACCGCACGCACGAACTCGATCGACTTGCCCGGGTACTGCTGCGCCATCTCGGTGAAGTAGTCGATGAAGGCCTGCTTGCCGTCCGCCACCACCGGGTTGTGCTGGATGTAGTCGGCGCCGACGTACAGCTTGACTGCCTTGGCGGGGTCGCCCAGGTAGGCCGTGCGATAGAAGTCGATGGCGTTGCGCTTGTTGGCGTCCAGATCGTGCGTCATGCGGCCTCAGAATCCTTCGAGCACGATCTTGCCGCGCGCCGAGCCGCTTTCGATCTGCGCATGCACCCGGCGCAGCGTCGCGGCATCGATCTTGCCGGCGACTTCGGTGGCCGTCGAGCGGATGCGCCCGGCGTCGACCAGCGCCGCCACCTCGTTCAGCAACTGCCCCTGCCGCGCCATGTCCGGCGTGCCGAACATCGAGCGCGTGAACATCAGCTCCCAATGCAGCGACACGGCCTTGCCCTTCAGCGGCAAGGCGCTGAGTTGCTGCCGGGTCGTCGATCAGGCCGAAGCGGCCCTGCGGCGCGATCAGCTCGACGATGTCGGCGTAGTGCGCGTCGGTCTGCGTGGTCGAGAACACGAAGCCCGGCGCGCCGAGGCCGAGCGCCTTCACTTGCGGCGCCAGCGGCTGGCGGTGGTCGATCACGTGATGGGCGCCGCACTCGCGCACCCAGGCCTGGGTCTCGGGTCGCGACGCGGTGGCGATCACGGTCAGGTCGGTCAGCGCGCGCAGCAGCTGGATCGTGATCGAGCCGACGCCGCCGGCACCGCCGATGACGAGGATGGCCTGGCCGCCCTGCGCCGTCGGGCGCTTGACGTCGAGCCGGTCGAACAACATCTCCCAGGCGGTGATCGCCGTCAGCGGCAGCGCCGCGGCCTCGGCATGGCTCAGCGTGGCGGGCTTGCGGCCCACGATGCGTTCGTCGACGAGGTGGTATTCGCTGTTGGTGCCGGGCCGGGTGATGGAGCCGGCATAGAAGACTGCGTCGCCGGCCTTGAAGGTTTTCACCTCGGGCCCGACGGCCTCGACCACGCCAGCGGCGTCGAAGCCGAGGATGCCCCATGCGCCCGCCTCCGGCGCCTTGCGCACGCGCAGCTTGGCGTCCACCGGGTTCACCGAGACGGCGTGGACCTTGACGAGCAGGTCGCGGCCGGTGGCCTGGGGCTCGTCGAGGGTGATGTCCTGCAGCGCGCCTTCGCGCTCGATGGGACCGGGGGTCTTGTAGGCAACGGCTTTCATGATCGATCTTCTCCTGGTTTCATTCGTCGATTGTCAGGTCTTCAGGGGCTGCTGCTTAGCAGACCATCGATCACCTGCATGACCTGCGCAGCCTTGGGCGCGCTCGGCGTCGCATGACGGGCGGGCTCAGAACAGGCTGCTGAGCAGCCAGCCCGCCGTGCCCCACATCATCAGGGCGACCAGGCCATCCAGTGCGCGCCAGATGTGCAGCGAGTTCAGGCGCCGGCCGAGCCAGAACGCGGCCAGCCCAAGCCCGGTGAACCAGACCACCGAGCCGGCAGCCGCGCCGATGCCAAACACCCTCGCACCCGCGCCATAGGCCAGCGAGGCGCTGCCGATCAACACGGCCGTGTCCAGCCAGGCATGGGGGTTCAGCCAGGAAAACGCGAGCGCGGTGAGCATGGCCTGGCGGCGAGACATGGGCTTCACGCCGCTGTGGCCGGCATCGGCGCCAGCGGCCAGCGCCACTGGGCGCAGGAAGCGCTGGAATGCCTTCCAGCCGTACACCGTCAGGAACAGCGCGCCGGCGCCCACCAGCGCGCCCATCAGCTTGTCCGACATGCCGCCGATCTGGGCCAGGCCGAGCACGCCAATGCCGATCAGCAGCATGTCCGACAGCATGCAAGTGGCCGCGGTGATCCATACATGCTGGCGTTGCAGCCCCATGCGCAGCAGATGAGCGTTCTGCGGGCCCAAGGCCATGATCAGCGACAAGCTCAGCACCAGGCCGGCGGTGAAGGTGGGGAGGGCGAGGGTCATGGCAGGGCTCTGTGAACGGCGTATGGGAAGTGAGGTGAATGGGCGGAGGCGGTCGGCCTGCATCGCCGATGCGAGAGTGTGTGCCGACTCGACAGATAATTGAATCGAGATAACTTAAACTCAGATCACTTGAGAATTCCTCAATCAACTTCAGGCCCAAGATGCTCGACGCCCGTCAACTGGATGCCCTGGCCGCCGTGGTCGAGTTTGGTGGTTTCGGCCCGGCCGGCCAGGCCTTGTCGTTGACCTTGTCGGCGGTGTCTCTGCGCATCAAGGCCCTGGAAGCGCAACTGGGCCAGCGCCTGCTGGTGCGCGGCAAGCGTGTGCACGCGACGGCGGCGGGCCAGGCGCTGCTGGCCCATGTGAAGCAGGTGCGCCTGATGGAAGCCGACCTGCTCAGCGGCCTGCAGGGCGGGGTCGACACGCGTGGTGCTCGAGCGCTGGCAAAGCCTGTCGGTGGCCATCAACGCCGACTCGGCGGCGAGCTGGTTTCTGCCCGGCGTGGCGGCGCAGCTGAAGAAGCACCGTCTGCTGCTGGACATCGTGTTCGACGATCAGGACCATACCCACGACCTGCTCAAGAGCGGCGATGTCACCGGTTGCGTGACCACGCTGGCCACGTCCATGCGCGGCTGCGTGGCCGAGCCGTTGGGCGTGATGCGCTACCGCTGCATGGCCGCGCCCGAGGTCGCGCAGCGTTGCCGCACGGCCAAGGGCGTGGTGTCACCGCACCGGCTGCTGGCCCAGCCGGCCATCATCTTCAACCGCAAGGATGCCTTGCAGGATGCATTCCTGGCCCAGCATTTCGGCCTGCAGCAGCCGCGCTACCCACGCCACTTCGCGCCGGCGATCGACGCTTTCGAGACCGCGATCGAACTCGGCCTGGGCTGGGGCATGGTGCCCGAGCAGCACCTGCCCGGCCACCCAGGCCTGGTTGACTTGATGCCCGGCGCAGCGGTGGCGGTGACGCTGTACTGGCAGCACTGGGCACGTGAGGCACCGTCGGCGCAGCGCCTGACACAGGCCGTCAAGGCCGCTGCCGGCCAGTATCTGCTGCCGCCTGGGCAACAGGGCGGGCCGTCCCAAGCCTAGAAGAAGGTCCAGTCGTCGGCAGTGCGGCCGAATCAAGCTGCTGATGTCTGTTTCCAGGCGTCGAATCGCGCGCGACGGACTACCGGTATGGCGTGCGCGCTGACCGACGCCATGCTCGACCGTCGCGCCGAAGCTGCGTCGCCGGCTGCCGTCGCCCTTGCCCGCCGCAGCAAGCGGCCCGACCGACGGGCTTCAGGACGCCGGCGCGGGTATTTCCACCAGAGCCGATGAGGAATACGCTTGTGCGTTATGGGCCGCATGGCAGAGGACATTCGACACGCCGCGACGGCAGTCGTCGTCGCTGCCGCTGTGGCTCTGTTGCCGGCGTGCGGCGGTGACGAGGGGACCGAACCCTCTGCGGATTCGCCGCCGCTGGCGGCGGCGCTGGAAGGCGCGCGCGTGTCGGGTCGAGACCAGGCGCTGCGGATCGTCGCGCGTGGCGTCGTGGCACCGCTGTACTTCAGCGAGCGGGCCCACGCCGTGTTGGCGCGCGCCTTCGAGTTGCGCTCGATCGCCGCCGCGCCCCTGGCCTCCGCCGGTGATCGCTGGCTGCTGGCGCTGGACGCACAGCCGCTCGGCGGCGGGGCTGCCGGCCCGGTCACCATCGACATCGAGGCCGCGGACCGCGCCGAAGGCCTGATGCTGCGCGGCGAAGCCGGCTTCGTGCGGGCGCTGATTCGCTTCGAGCATGTTGCTCTCGGAGCGGCGGCGCACATGGATGGCGCGATCGTGCTCGAAGTGTCGCGCACGGCCGCCGGCGCGGGGTCAACACGCCGCAGCCAGGCCGATGCACTGTGCCTCACCGACGGTCCGGCCACGCTGCACTGGTCGTACCTCGACGTCAGCGTCGATGCGCAGCAACAGGTGCAACGGCTGAGCGTGGTGTCTGACGTGCCGGCGGGCGCCGACGGTTCGGTGTGGCTGGATGCGACATCGAGTCAACCCGCTCAACTCGCTGCAGCGCCGGCCGCTGCGGGCTTGTCCTCAGGGCGGTTTGTCGCCGCCGGCGTGATCGGGTTTCTCAAAGCGCGCCTGACGCTACAGGTGGCGGCCGACGGCGGCTGGACGATCGAGGTCGACAACGACAAGGACGATCGCATCGATTTCGTGGTGCAGGCCTCGGCGCAGGAGTCGCGCTCGCTGATGTCGGGCCTGTGACTCCAGTTGACCATGACCGCCGCGGAACTTTCGCACCTGCGCCAGGGCGTGCTTGCCCGGATCGCCGCCCTGACGATCAATGCGCTCGAGCTGCAGTCCGTGGCCTACTTCGACGGTCCCTTGCCGATCTACGACGCAGGCTGAATCCGCATGCGCAATCGTCTCGCCGACGAAACCAGCCCCTACCTGCAGCAGCACGCCGGCAATCCGGTCGACTGGTACCCCTGGGGCGAAGAGGCGCTGACACGGGCCCGCGCCACCGATCGGCCGATCCTGCTGTCGGTCGGCTACTCGGCGTGCCACTGGTGCCATGTGATGGCGCACGAATGCTTCGAAGACGACGACACCGCCGCGTTGATGAACCGGCACTTCGTCAACATCAAGGTCGACCGCGAGGAGCGACCCGACATCGACCAGATCTATCAGACGGCCCACCAGTTGCTGGCCCGGCGCGCGGGCGGCTGGCCGCTGACGATGTTCCTCACCCCCGAAGGCAAGCCCTTCTTCGGCGGCACCTATTTCCCGAAGCGGTCGCGCTACAGCCTGCCGGGCTTCGACGAACTGCTGCTGCGGGTAGCGCAGGCCTGGGGCACGCAGCGCGAACCGCTGCGGGCCCAGGGCGACGCGCTGGTTCGCCAACTCGGCCAGACGCTGCCGGCGCCGCGCGCAGGCGATGGCGACGAACTCGACCGGGCCGCGACGCAAGCCGCAACGGGACTGCGCAACACCGCGATGCAAGCATTCGATGCGGTCAACGGCGGATTCGGCGGCGCGCCGAAGTTCCCGCAGGTGTCGACGCTCGACGCGCTGCTGCGCCATGCGCTGGTCAGCGGCGACGACAGCCGCGCGCGACGCCGTTCTGCTGACCCTGCGCCGCATGGCCGAAGGCGGCCTCTACGACCACCTGGGCGGCGGCTTCTGCCGCTACAGCACCGACGACCGGTGGACGATCCCGCACTTCGAGAAGATGCTGTACGACAACGGGCCGCTGCTGCGCCTGTATGCGCGAGGCTGGCAACTCACAGGCGATGCGCTGTTGCGCGAGGTCTGCGAAGGTACGGCAGCCTGGTTGATGCGCGAGATGCAGTCGAGTGACGGCGGCTACTGCTCCAGCCTCGATGCCGACTCGGACGGTGAAGAGGGTCGCTTCTATGTCTGGCAGCGCGACGAGGTCGCCCTGGCGCTCGGCACCGACGAGTTTGCCGCTTTCGCCGCGCGCTACGGGCTCGACGCAGCGCCGAATTTCGAGGGCCGCGCCTGGCACCTGCGCATCGCCCTGCCGCTGGCCGAGGTGGCCGAGCGGCTCGGCCGCCCGAGGGCAGAGTGCGAAGCGCTGATCGCCAGCGCCCGCGCGCGCCTGTTCGCGCTGCGCGAGATGCGGCTGCGGCCGGGCCGCGACGACAAGCGGTTGAGCGCCTGGAACGCCTTGGCGATCGATGGCATGGCCTTCGCGGCGCGGGTATTTCGCGAACCACGCTGGGCCGAGTCGGCGCGGCGTGCGCTCGAGTTCGTGCGTGCTGCGCTGTGGCGCGGCGGCCGGCTGCTGGCGACTCACAAAGACGGCCGCTCGCACCTCAATGCCTACCTCGACGACCACGCCTTCCTGCTCGGCGCGCTGCTCGAACTGATGCAGGGCGGGCCGCTGCGCGCCGACGACCTGCGCCTTGCCTGCGCCGTGGCCGAGCTGATGCTCGAGCAGTTCGAGGACCCGCGACTGGGCGGCTTCCACTTCACCAGCAACGACCATGAAGCGCTGGTGCTGCGCCCCAAGTCGGGCCACGACGGTGCGATGGCGTCGGGCAACGGCATGGCCGCACTGCAGCTGCAGCGCCTGGGTCATCTGGTCGGCGAACCGCGCTATCTTGACGCCGCACAGCGCACGATGGCGCTGTTTGCCGCCGAGCTTCGGCGCGCGCCGCAGGGCTATGCAACGCTGGTCGATGCCCTGGCCGAATTCCGCAGGCCACCGACGCTGGTGCTGCTGAGCGGGCCGTCCGCCGCGATCGCGGCCTGGCATGCCCAGCTCGATGGCGGCTATCGTCCCGGTGTGCTCACGATCGAGCTGCCCGACGACACCGCCGGCCTGCCGCAGGTGCTGGCCAAGCCGGTGGGCGCCGGTCCGCAGGCCTGGGTCTGTCGCGGCCCGCAGTGCCTGCCGCCGCTGGCTGACATCGAGTCGCTGTTGGCGTGCCTGTCGGCAGATGAAGCCGATGCCTGAAAACCTCGACCAGATCGCCGCGCGCACGCTGGCGCACTACGACCAGCGCGCGTCGGCCTACTGGGAAGGCACGCGCGATCACGACGTGAGCCAGAACATCGCGGCCTTGCTCCAGGCCATAGCGACGCCAGCGCCGTTGGCGATCCTCGATTTCGGTTGCGGGCCGGGCCGTGACCTCGACACCTTCACCCGACTCGGCCATGTCGCCACCGGGCTGGAGGGTTCGCCACGGCTGGCCGCGATGGCCCGCGCCGCCAGCGGCTGCGACGTGCTGCAACAGAACTTCTTTGCGCTGGACTTGCCGGCGAGCCACTTCGACGGCGTGTTCGCAAATGCAGCGCTGTTCCATGTCCCCAGCCGGGTCTTGCCGCGCGTGCTGGACCAACTGCATGCAACACTCAAGCCGGGCGGCGTGTTGTTCAGCTCGAACCCGCGCGGCCATGGCCAGGAGGGCTGGAGCGGTGAGCGCTACGGTGTGTTCCACGACCTGCAGGGTTGGCGCGTTCACATGACCGCGGCCGGATTCATCGAACTGGCTCACTACTATCGTCCGCCCGGCCTGCCGTTCGAACAGCAGCCTTGGCTGGCGACGCTGTTCAAGGCCGAGCCGCGGTCGCAACCCCCTGCAGCGTCCGCGCCACCACGGACACGGCGGTGAATCCGATGTCGATCGCGAGCAGGTGGCCGGCGGGGCGATGAGCGCGGCCGAAGCATCGGCGCGACATTTCCAAGTGCCGAAGCCGTGAACTACCATCGGCCGACGCCGACACTCACTCTTCACCAGCCCTGACAAAGGCTTCCGACCCCCTTTCCAACTACCGATCCAAGCGCGACTTCCGCAGCTCTCCCGAGCCGCACGGCAATGTGGGAGATGCCAGCGGGTCGCAACTCGCGTTCGTGGTCCAGAAACACGCCGCGACGCGGCTGCACTACGACTTCCGGCTCGAACTCGACGGCGTGATGCTGAGTTGGGCCGTGCCCAAGGGGCCGAGCTACGACACCACCGACAAGCGCATGGCGGTGCGCACCGAAGACCATCCGATCTCGTACAACAGCTTCGAGGGCACGATCCCGAAAGGCCAGTACGGGGCCGGCAAGGTGATCATCTGGGATCGCGGGCATTGGCAGCCGGTGGGCGATCCGCATGCCGGGCTCGAGGCCGGCAAGCTGTTGTTCCAACTGCACGGGCAAAAGCTCGCCGGACTCTGGGAACTGGTGCGCATCGGCAAACCCGGCGACCGCCAGATGGCTTGGATCCTGTTCAAGAAACGTGACCCCTACCAGCGCTCGAAGGCCGACTACGACGTGGTGAGCGCGCTGCCCGACAGCGTGGTCACGCACCCGCTGTTACCGGCGGCCGGGCCGGCCAAAGACAAGGCGAGCGCGCCTGCAGCAGTGACCGACGTGCGCGAGCTGGTTGGCGCCGTGCAACGCGCGCTGCCGGCCAAGCTCGAACCGCAACTGGCCACGCTCGCCGGCGGCGTGCCACGCGCCGGCGAGTGGCAGTTCGAGATCAAGTTCGACGGCTATCGCTTGATGACGCGCGTTGATGCCCAGGGCGTGCCGCACCTGATCACGCGCGGCGGCCATGACTGGACGCACAAGCTGCCGCAGCTCGCGGCCGAACTCGCCGCGCTGCAGGTCGGGTCGAGCTGGCTCGACGGCGAGGTGGTCGTGCTCGGCGCCGACGGGCTGCCCGATTTCAATGCGCTGCAGAACGCTTTCGACAAGCGCGCGGCCGACGGCATCTGCTACTTCCTGTTCGACCTGCCGTTCTTCGACGGCCACGACCTGCGCCATGTGCCGTTGCGCGAGCGGCGGCGTTTCCTGCAGCAGTGGGTGGCGCAACAGGCGAGCGAGCGCATCCGCTTCAGTGCCGACTTCGAAGCCGATGCGCCGAGCATCCTGCAGTCGGCGCAAAAACTCGGCCTCGAAGGCGTGATCGCCAAGCGCGCCGATGCGCCGTATGTGTCCGCGCGCACCGAGACCTGGCTCAAGCTCAAGTGCCGCCAGCGCCAGGAGTTCGTGATCCTGGGCTTCATCGATCGCAGCAACGATCGCAAGGCGAGCGAGATCGGCAGCCTGGTGCTCGGCGTCTACGACGACGCGGGCAAGCTGGTGTCGGTCGGCAATGTCGGCACCGGTTGGGATGCCAAGACCGCAGCCGCGCTGAAGACGCGCCTGCTCGAGCTGGCCACGAGCAAGCCCCCGGCCGCGCTTGCGGCGTTGCCGAAGAAGGGCCGCTGGTCGCAGCGTGAAGTCGACTCCATTCGCTGGGTCAAGCCGACACTGGTGGCCGAAGTCAGCTTCGGCGACTGGACGCCCGAAGGCCAGATCCGCCACGCCACCTTCGTCGGCCTGCGCGATGACAAGGCGGCCAGCGCGGTCAAGCGTGAAGCCGTCGTCTCGCCGGCCGGCGCCAGCGCCACCAAGGTGACGCACCCCGAGCGCGTGGTCGATGCCAGCAGCGGCCTGACCAAGCTCGACGTCGTGCGCTACTACGAGAGCGTCGGCGAGTGGATGCTGCCGCACCTGGCCGGCCGTCCCTGCTCGCTGGTGCGCGCGCCGAGCGGCATCGAAGGCCAGCTGTTCTTCCAGAAACACGACGAGAGCGGCAGCATCCCGGGCCTGAAGCAGCTCGACGCCGCGCTGTGGCCCGAACACGAACCGCTGCTGGAAGTGCCGAACGCGACGTCGATCGCCGAAGCGGCGCAGATGAACGTGATCGAGTTCCACACCTGGAATGCCAAGGCGAAGAAGATCGACCAGCCCGACCGCATGGTGTTCGACATCGACCCCGGCGAAGGCGTGCCCTTCAGGCACGTGCAGGAAGCGGCGACGCTGGTGCATTCGCTGCTCGACGAACTGGGGCTGAAATGCTGGCTCAAGACCAGCGGCGGCAAGGGCCTGCACGTGGTGGTGCCGCTGACGCCGCGCGACGACTGGGACGCCGTCAAGGATTTCTCGCAGGCGTTGGTGCAGCACCTGGCGCGCGTGATTCCGCAGCCGCTTCGTCGCCAAGAGCGGCCCGAAGAACCGCGTCGGCAAGATCTTCGTCGACTACCTGCGCAACAGCCACGGCGCCACCACAGCGGCCGCGTTCTCGGTGCGCGCCAGGCCGGGGCTGGGGGTGTCGATGCCGATCGCCTGGGACGAAGCCAGCGGGCTCAAGAGCGGGGCACAGTGGAACTTGGCCAATGCGCGCGAGCACCTGTCGTTTCAGACCAGCGATCCCTGGGCCGACTACTGGACATGCAAACAGACCTTGACCCGCGCGCGGCGGCAGCTCGTGGGCTAGACACGACGCCGGTCTTTGCACCGCCAGGCCGAAGGCTTATCCTGACTGCTCTTCGATACGAGAGAACCGCCATGGCAGCCCGTTCAATCGCCACCCTGACCCTGAGCTTCGGTCTGGTCAGCATTCCGGTGAAGTTGTATTCGGCCACCGAGTCGTCGGCCAGCGTGCGCTTCAACATGCTGGCCAAGGACGGCTCGCGCGTGAAGCAGCAGTACATCTCCGAGCGCGATGGCAAGGTGGTCGAGCGCGCCGAGATGGTCAAGGGCTACGAGTTCGAGAAGGACCGCTACGTCGTCTTCACACCCGACGAGCTGAAGGCACTCGATACACCGCCGACGCACGTGGTCGAGATCGTGGCCTTCGTACCGCTGTCCTCCGTGGACCCGATCTTCTACGACAAGGCCTACCTGCTGGCGCCCGACAAGCGCGGCGGCAAGCCCTACGCGCTGTTGGCGCAGGCGTTGCGCGAGAGCGGGCGTTGCGCACTCGCGCAGTGGGCCAGCAAGGGCAAGCAGTACGTGGTCCAGGTGCGCGCGGTCGAGGACGGGCTGGTGCTGCAGCAGCTGCTGTATGCCGACGAGGTGCGTTCGCTGAAGGACCTGGACATCGAGCAGGTCTCGGTCTCTGCCGCCGAGATGCAGCTGGCGATGCAGCTGATCGACCAGAACTCGCAGGACGCCTACGATCCGACGGCCTTCAAGGACCACGAGAAGGCGCGCGTGCTCGCCGCCATCGACCAGAAGATCGCCGGCCAGCACATCGTGGCCGTCGAGCCGAGCGAAGCCCCGGCCAGCGGCCAGGTGATCGACCTGATGGACGCGTTGCGCGCGAGCCTGGAAAAGCGCGCGGGCAGCAAGACGCCGGCGAAGAAGGCTGCGGCCGAGGCGCCGCCGCCGGTGGCAGAGCGCAAACCGGCCAAGCGCGCTGCCGCCAAGGCCGAAGTGGCTGAAGAACAGCCCGCGCCGGCCCGCTCGCGCGCCAAGAAGTGATGTGACGGCTGTCCGGCCCGACGCTCCCTACACGCTGCGCCATATCGAACAGATGCTCGGCCTGGGCCGCAGCGTCGTCACCGCGATGATCGACGCGGGCTTCGTCACGCCTGCGCGGGGCGCGCGCAACGAATACCGCTTCACGTTTCAGGACGTGGTGCTGCTGCGCACGGCGCATGCGCTGCGCGCCGCCAAGGTGCCGCCGCGCCGCTTGTTGCGCTCGCTGAAGCAGTTGCGCTCGCACCTGCCGACGGCGATGCCGCTGTCCGGCCTGCGCATCACGGCGATCGGCGCCGAAGTGGCGGTGCGCGAGGGCGACGCGCACTGGGAGGCCGAATCGGGCCAGTTGTTGATGGACTTCGAGGTCGCCGCCGAGCAGGGTTCGATGGCGTTTCTCGAACACAACGAGTCGGCCGATACCTGGTTCGAGCGCGCCGAGGTGCTCGAGGCCGACGACCCGGAGGCAGCGCTGCTCGCCTACCGCAGGACGCTCGAACTTGACCCGGTACACGCCGCGGCAGCGGTCAACCTGGCGGCGCTGCTGTGCGCGCGCGGCCGCAGCGAGGAAGCTGTCGGTTTCTGCAGCAGCGCCCTCGAACGGATGGCCAACGAGCCGCTGCTGCACTTCAACATGGCCATCGCCTTGGAAGACACCGGACACGAAGCGCAAGCACTCTCGCACTACGAACAATCGCTGCGCATCGATCCGCAATTGGCCGACGCGCATTTCAACGCTGCGCGCCTCCACGAGCGCCTCGGCCAGCGTCAGCAAGCGCTGCGCCACTACAGCGCCTATCGGCGGCTGGCGGGCGGCTAGGGTCGCCGTCGTCGCATCACGGCTGCTGCTGACGCGCGTCTCGCTGGATCGGTGTCTTGTGCAACGACGCCTGCCGGCAAGTGATCGAGATACTCAGTCGAGCGTTGCATAGAAGATGACGTAACGGCTGGGAGGGTCGGCAGCGGAGAAACTTTTTCGCGGCCGCTGTCGAATTGCGTCCGGTTCATCCGTCGAGAAGATGCCGGCATCATGAATCCATCCACTGTCGCAACAGGAGCCCCACCATGTCCACCACCCTGACCCCTTACCTCAGCTTCGACGGCCAGACCCGCGAGGCCTTTGCGTTCTACGAAAAGGCACTCGGCGCGAAGATCCAAACCATGATGAGCTACGCCGACATGCCCGCATCCGCCACGCCCGGCGAAGGCTGCGGCGATGGCAGCGCCCCCAGCGGCGACGGCATCATGCATGCGTGCCTGGCCCTGCCCGGCGGTGCGATGCTGTTTGCCGGCGACACCCCGCCGGGCATGCCGTACGACGGCGTCAAGGGTGTGATGCTCGCGCTGCAGTACGACAGCGTTGACGAGGCTCACAGCGCGTTCAACGCGCTGTCGCAAGGCGGGCAGGTGACGATGCCGATGGCGAGCGCGTTCTGGGCCGAGGCCTTCGGCATGTTGACGGATCGCTTTGGCGTGAGCTGGGCCGTCAACGGCGCGCCGATCGCGTTCAACTGACATCCACCCCTGCCGAGGAACCAAGATGAGCCGAACACCAGCCGCCTCCGCGTCCACCCGCAAGACCGCAGCGCGCCGCACGCCCGCGTCGCCCAAGCGCCTGGTCATCCTCGTGGCCACGCGCAAGGGTGCCTGGCTCTTCCACGGCGACGTCCGGCGCAAGGCCTGGGTGGCCGACGGCCCGCATTTCCTGGGTCACACCATCAGCCATGTGCAACTCGACCCGCGCGACGGCCGCACGCTGCTGGCCGCGGCCAAGACCGGCCACCTCGGCCCGACGATCTTCCGCTCCACCGACCTCGGCCGCACCTGGAAGGAGGCGCGGCAGCCGCCGGCCTTCGCCAACGCCGGCCGGCGGCCTGCCTGGCCGCTCGGTCGACCACACCTTCTGGCTGACCCCGGGGCATGCCAGCGAACGCGACAGCTGGTACGCCGGCACCTCGCCGCAGGGCCTGTTCCGCTCGGAGGACGGCGGCGTCAGCTGGGCGCCGCTGCCGGCCGTCAACGACGACCCGCAGTTCCGCGAGTGGATGGGCACGGTGCAGGACGGCACGCCCGACGGGCCGAAGCTGCATTCGATCATCGTCGATCCGCGCGACCCGTCGCACCTGTACTTCGCGATGTCGGGCGGCGGCGTGCACGAGTCGCGCGACGCCGGCCGCAGCTGGGCGACCCTGATCAAGGGCCTGGAGGTGGTCGAGGGCTTCGATGCCGCCACCGTCACCTTCCACGACCCGCACTGCGTGCGCCTGTGCCCGAGCCAACCCGACCGGCTGTACCAGCAGAACCACTGCGGCATCTACCGGCTCGACCGCACCGGCGACCCCGCCGCCGACACCTGGCAGCGCATCGGCCGCAAGATGCCCAAGCGCGTGGGCGACATCGGCTTTCCGATGGTCGTGCACCCGCGCGACGCCGACACGGCCTGGGTCTTCCCGATGGACGGCACCACCGTCTGGCCGCGCACCAGCCCCGACGGCCGCCCGGCGGCCTACGTCACGCGCAACGCCGGCCGCACCTGGCAGCGGCTGGACCAGGGCCTGCCCGAGAGCCAGGCCTGGTGGACCGTGAAGCGCCAGGCGATGACGGTCGACGCGCAGACGACGCCGGCGCTGTACCTCGGCACCACCAGCGGCGAGCTGTGGATCGGGCATGACGAAGGCGCGCGCTGGTCGAACATCGCCCGGCACCTGCCGGAGATCTACGCCGTCGAAGTGGCCGAGCTGGCATGACACGGTGCGGTCGCGGATGGCGAGCACAGCCGATGAAGGTGCTGATTCCGGGCGCGCTGCGCTCGTACACGCGCGAGTCGCAGGTCGAGGCCGTCGGCGACACGCTGGACGAGCTGTTCGCCGACCTCGACCGCCGCTACCCCGGACTGCGTTTTCGCGTCGTCGACGAGCAGAACCTGCTGCGGCCGAACATGCGCATCTTCGTCAACGGCATCGGCGTGCGCGAGCTCCAGCATGCCCTGCAGCCGGACGACTTCGTGGCCATCGTGCTGGCGCTCAGCGGGGGCTGAGTGGTTTCGACAAAAAGGGCTTGTCGCGGCGTCGGTGTGACGCGAGTTCCCGAATACGGCGCGATGCAGCTGCTGCCATCCGCCGTCCAGTCAAGCACCAGCAGGCTGAGCCGCGGGGCTCGACCGTGTTCATCGTGGCGAAGCGGTCTGGGCAATGCAATCCCCGGGGCGGCATCGATTGCGCCATCTTGTCCGGTGCAGCACCATTGGCGCGGCGCTTTTGCACGCCTGCCGCCCGACTCTCATGCGCATCCTGCTGGCCGAAGACGAACGCGAACTGGCCGACTGGCTGGTGCGCGCGCTCGCGCAGAGCGACTTTCAGGTCGACTGGGTCGACGACGGCCGCCTCGTGCGTCGCAGCCTGAAGGCCACCCGCTACGACGCGCTGATTCTCGACCTCGGGCTGCCCGGCCTGGGCGGGCACGACGTGCTGGCCGACCTGCGCGAGGCCGACCAACGGCTGCCGGTGCTGATCCTGACGGCGCGCGACTCGCTGATCGAACGCGTCAGCAGCCTGCACGAGGGCGCCGACGACTTCCTGGCCAAGCCTTTCGAACTGGCGGAGCTGGAGGCGCGACTGATCGCGCTGATCCGCCGCGCCCGCGGCAGCGACCATCCACGCTTTGCCTGCGGCCCGCTCAGCCTACGACTCGGCCTCCAAGCAGTTCACGCTCGGTGCATGAGCCGCTGCCGCTGACGCCGCGCGAGCACGCGCGTGCTGCGCGCCTTGATCCAGCACAGCGGCGAGCCGCTGTCGAAGCAGGAAATCCTCGATCGCGTGTTCTCGGACGAGCAGGAAGTCAACCCCGAGGCGATCGAGGTGCTGGTGCATCGGCTGCGCAAGCGGCTGGGCGACAGCCCGGTGCAGCATCACGACACTGCGCGGCCTGGGCTACGTGCTGGAATGTGCCGGTGACGCTTGACGCCCTGCACCGCTTCAGCCTGCGGCGCACGCTGTTGCTGGTGCTGTTTCCCGGCATGCTGATGGTCGTCGGCGCCGAGCTCTGGCTGACCTGGCGCACCGCCGTCGACGCCGCCAACGCCGCCTACGACCGCTCGCTGCTCGGCGCCATCAAGGCCATGGACGCCAACATCTCCACCGCCAGCGGCGGCCTCGGCGTCGAGCTGCCGTACCGCATGCTCGAGTTCTTCGAGCTCACGGCCAGCGGACAGGTCTACTACCGCGTCGCCACCGAGGACGGGCTGGTCGAGGTCGGCAACGCCGACCTGCCGCCGCCGCGTGCCACGCTGGTCACCGGGTCGACCGCAGTTCAGCGACGGCATCTACTTCGGCGAGCCGGTGCGCGTCGGCTCCTACGCGCGCCTGCTCGACCGGCCGCTGGCCGGGCAGCCGGCGGCTCAGCGCATGATCATCCAGGTGGCCGAAACGCTGGAGTCGCGCAACGACTTCACGCGTGTCCTGGTGCTGCAATCGGTCGCGCGCGACCTGTTGCTGGTGGTCGCGGCCACGGCGATGCTGGTGCTGGCCGTGGGCTGGGCGCTGCGGCCGTTGGCACGCTTGCGCAACGAAGTGCGGGCGCGCTCGCCGCAGGACCTGGCGCCGATCTCGACGCGGGCGATCCCGGCCGACGTGCGACCCCTGGTCGAGGCCATCAATCACCATGTCGAGCGCAACCGGCGGCAGACCGAGGCGCGACGGCGCTTCGTCGACGATGCGTCGCATCAACTGCGCACGCCGCTGACGACCCTGGCGACCCAGGTCGGCTTCGCGCTGCGCGAAGCCGATCCGGCCGCAGCAGCGCCAGTGCGCTGACGGCGATCAAGGCGCAACTCGACGAGACGGTGCGCCAGACCAACCAGATGCTGGCGCTGGCGCGCACCGACAGCGCCGAACTCGCGCCCGAGGCGGTCGACCTGGATGGCGCTGGCGCGAGAGCGTCACCCGCCAATGGTGGACGCAGGCACGAGATCGGCGGCATCGACCTGGGCATCGAGTCCGTCGGCGGATCGTTGTGCGGTGTCTGGCGCATCCCGCGCTGCTGAAGGAGGCGCTTGTCGAACCTGCTGCACAACGCGATCCGCTACACGCCGCGCGGCGGCCAGGTCACCGTGCAGTGTGGCACGCACGGCACAGCCAGGCCGAAATCGAGGTGATCGACGACGGGCCTGGCATTCCGGTCGCCGAACGTGCGCGTGCCGGCGAACGCTTCTTTCGCGGCAGCAATGTCTCCCAACCCGGCACGGGCCTGGGGCTGGCGATCGTGCGCTCGATCGTCGAGCGGCTACGGCGGCGAGCTGCGGCTCGGCGGCGGGACTGGCGGCACGCGGGCCTGTCGGTGACGCTGCTGTTCCCTTGGCTGGACGCGGATCGGCAGCGAGACCTAGGGTTTACCCTGAACTTTTCGCGATTTCGCTGAAAGGCGTCTGAAAGTACCCTGTCGATAGAGTTCCTACATCCCTGACACGACCAATGTGCCGGGATCGCATCCCCCAATCGATGGAGACACCATGATCAAGCTCAAGTCACCCCTTCTGTCCCTGGTCCTCGCCTGCGCCGCCACGGCCGGCGTCGCCGGCCCGCTCGACAAGACCGAATGCATCGCCCCTGCCAAGCCCGGCGGCGGCTTCGACCTGACCTGCAAGCTCGCGCAGTCGGCGCTGCTGGACGGCAAATACATCGCCGACCCGATGCGCGTGACCTACATGCCTGGCGGCATCGGCGCCGTTGCCTACAACTCCGTCATCGCGCAGCGCCCTGACGAAGGCAACACCATCGTCGCCTTTTCGGGTGGCTCGCTGCTGAACCTCGCCCAGGGCAAGTTCGGCCGCTACAACGAAAACGACGTGCGCTGGCTGGCTGCGGTCGGCGCCGACTTCGGCGCGATCATCGTCGCCGAGAATTCGCCGTTCAAGACGCTGAAGGAACTGGTCGCCGCCGTCAAGGCCGACCCGACCAAGGTCGTCTTCGGTGCCGGTGGCACGGTCGGCAGCCAGGACTGGATGAAGGCTGCGCTGGTCGCCAAGGCCGCCGGCATCGATCCGAAGACGATGCGTTTTGTCGCTTTCGAGGGCGGTGGTGAAGCCAGCACCGCGCTGCAAGGCGGCCACATCCAGGTCTATTCGGGTGACGCGTCGGAAGCCGTGCAGCAGGCGAAGGCCGGCTCCAAGATCCGCGTGCTCGCGGTGATGGCCGACAAGCGCCTGCCGGGCGATCTGGCCAACATCCCGACCGCCAAGGAGCAGGGCATCGACATCGAATGGCCGATCATCCGCGGCTTCTACATGGGCCCGAAGGTCAGCGATGCCGACTTCAAGGTCTGGAGCGATCTGTTCAAGAAGATGATGGACACCCCGGCCTACGACAAGCTGCGCGCCGAGCGTGGTCTGTTCCCGTTCGACCTGGTCGGCGCTGAAGCCGACGCCTATGCGAAGAAGCGGGTCGGCGAATACCGCAAGCTGGTCCAGGACTTCGGTCTGGCCGTCGCGAAATAAGGGCTTGACGCATCGGCCGCCGACCTCCGGTCGCGCGGCCGATCCCTGGCGTCCGAGCCTGAAACCGCCGCACCGTCGCGGCTCCAATGGAGATTCCCAATGAGTGATCGCATCCTCGGTGCGGTGTGCATCGTCGTGGCCGCTGCAATGGCGTTCTACGCCCAGGCCTACGCCCCACCGTTTTCGTATGAACCGGTCGGCCCACGCGCCTTCCCGCGGCTGCTGGCCGCGCTTGATGGCGATCGGCGGCATCTGGCTGGTGATCAAGCCGTCGCTGCACGCCAACCCCTTCCCGCCCGGTGCAGGCAAGCTCATCGGACTCAGTGTATTGACGGTCTTTGTCTACGCCTTCCTGTTCCAGATCCTCGGCTTCACGCTGGCCACTGCGCTGATGTCGGTGCCGGTGGGCATGGCCTTCGGCGGCACCTGGAAGCAGGCGCTGCTCGGCGGCGTCGGCCTCGGTGTGGGACTTTTTCTGCTGTTCGACAAGCTGCTTGACGTTGTCTTGCCGACCGGCCTTCTCAGCTTCATTTTCGGAGGCCGCTGATGGAAACGATCGATGCACCTGGTGGATGGTTTCGGCGTCGCACTGTCGCCGATGAACCTGATGATTGCCGCTTTCGGCGCCTTCCTGGGCACCGTCGTCGGCATGTTGCCGGGCCTCGGCCCGATCAATGGCGTCGCGATCCTGATGCCACTGGCCTTCGCACTGAAGCTGCCCCCCGAAACCGCGCTGATCCTGCTCGCCGCCGTCTATGTCGGCTGCGAATACGGCGGGCGAATCTCGTCGATCCTGCTCAACGTGCCCGGCGACGCCGGCGCGATCATGACGACGCTCGACGGCTATCCGATGGCGCGCAAGGGCCTGGGCGGTGTCGCCTTGTCGATCTCGGCCTGGAGTTCGTTCATCGGTTCGGTCGTCGCGACCATCGGCATCGTGATGTTCGCACCGCTGCTGGCGCGCTGGGCGCTGGCCTTCGGCCCGGCCGAGTACTTCGCGCTGATGTGTTTTGCCTTTGCCTGTATCGCCGGCCTGATGGGTGATGCGCCGATGAAGGCGGCACTGGCGGCGATCATCGGCCTGTCGCTGTCGACGGTCGGGCTCGATTCGAACTCGGGCGTCTACCGCTTCACCGGCGGTGACGTTCACCTGTCCGACGGCATCCAGTTCATCGTCGTCGTGATCGGCGTGTTCTCGGTCAGCGAGATCCTGCTGATGCTCGAACACCAGCACAGCAGCGCCGGCATGATCAAGGAGACCGGCCGCAAGCTGTTCAACTGGGCCGAGCAGAAGCTCACCTGGTGGCCTTCGCTGCGCTCCAGCGTGGTCGGCTTCGTCGTCGGCGTGCTGCCGGGTGCCGGCGCGACGATCGCCAGCGCGATGACCTATTCGATGGAAAAGCGGCTGGCCGGCGAGCAGCGGCACCTTCGGTGAAGGCGACATCCGCGGCGTGGCAGCTCCCGAGGCGGCCAACAATGCATCGGCAGCGGGTTCCTTCGTGCCGATGCTGACGCTCGGCGTTCCGGGTTCGGGCACCACCGCGGTGATGGTCGGCGCGCTTGACGCTCTACAACATCACGCCGGGCCCGGCGCTGTTCACGCAGCAACCGGACCTGGTCTGGGGCCTGATCGCATCGCTGTTCATCGCCAACGTGATCCTGCTGGCGATCAACATCCCGCTGGTCGGCGCCTTCATCAAGGTGCTGAGCGTGCCGAACTGGATGCTGGTTCCCGGCATCCTGGCGGTCAGCACGGTCGGTGTCTATGCGGTGCACGCCACCACCTTCGACCTGATGCTGATGGCGGGCTTCGGCCTGGTCGGCTACCTGCTTGCGCAAGCAGGGCGTGCCGATGGCGCCGCTGATCCTCGGCTTCGTGCTCGGCGACCTGATGGAGCAGAACCTGCGCCGCGCGATGTCGATCACCAACGGTGAAATCGGCATCCTGTTCGAAAGCCCGATCTCGATCGGCCTGTGGGTCTGCGCCGCGGCGATGGTCGTCGTGCCGCCGCTGATGCGCATGCTTGCCGCACGTAAGCCCGCCGCCGCGACAACAGCCTGAACCCGGAGAACCCTCATGCAACTGACCGGACTGCTGCACGGCGCGCCGCTGCTCAAGCACGTCGACTTTCCCACCGCCGAGGTGCTCGGCCCCGATGCCAGCGAAGACCAGATCCAGGATCTGATCAAGCGCCACGGCCAGGTCTTCATCAAGCCGCTGTTCAAGGGCGGCGTCGGCAAGAAGGGCAAGTCGGGCCTGATCGGCCGCGCCACCGACCTGCGCACGGCGCTGGCCGAGAAGGAGCGCCTGTACTTCGCCGAGCACCGCCACGGCAACGCCACGCGCCAAGGCCAACGGCGTGACCTTCGAGGGCGGCGTGCCGGCCGAGCACGAGGTCTACTTCTCGATCACCGACGACACGCGCTTTCGCGCGCCGACGATGACCATCACGCACCGCGGCGGCGTCGACATCGAGGAACTCGACAAGACCGAGATCACCACCGTGCCCTTCGACGCGCTGACCGGGCTGAAGGCCTTCGTCGTCGCCAACGCGCTGGCCGACATCGGCGCGCCGCGCGAGATCGTCTCGCCGCTGGTGCAGCACCTGCCCAAGCTGTGGGAACTGCTGCACCACTACGGCATGACGACGCTGGAACTGAACCCGATCCGCATGCGCCCCGACGGCAAGGGCCGGCTGACGCCGGTGGCCTGCGACTTCAAGTGCGGCTTCGACCGCGACGACCCGCGCGTCGCGCGGCTGGCGCTGCCGGCGCACCTGTTCGCGGCCGATGTCGGCGCCTTCGAGCAGGAGGTCAACGAACTGCGCACGCACCAGGGCCAGTCGCGATGTCTTCGTCATCAACGACAAGGGCACGATCCTGGCGCCGACCTTCGGCGGCGGCGCCAACAGCCTGGTCACCGAAGTGCTCGGCGAAGCGGCCAGCATCAGCTCCGACTTCGGCGGCAACCCGCCGTACGAGAAGATGAAGGAGGTGGCGCGCATCTGCTACCGCCACTTCCTGAAGCAGAGCAACGTGCTCTTCATCATCGGCGGCAAGTCGAACAACACCGACATCCACGAAACCCTGCGCGCGATGGGCGACGCCCTGCGCGAGCATTTCTCGACCCAGGGCGCGACGCCGCTGTACGTCGTCGTCGGCCGCGGCGGGCCGAACCTGATCCGCGGCTTCGGCGCGCTGGCCGACACCTGCGACGCGCTCGGCGTGCCGTACCGCTTCTTCGGCTTCGACAGCGCGATCAGCGAGGTCGTCAACTACGCCAAGAAGGTCGACGAGTGGATGAAGGCCGGCGGCCGCGACGTCATCGCGCGCCGGCTCGGCCTGCCGACCGACGCCTGAGGAGAACCCACCATGAATGCCCAAGGCCTGCCCGGCTTCCCCTACTACCTCGGCGTCAACACGCTGTCCGACCTGGCCAGCCGCGGCGACCGCGTCTGCGTGCTCAACATCCTCGGCGGCGAGTCGCGCCAGGTCACGCCCACCAGCCATGCCTTTTCCGGCGGCAACGTCGTCTTCGGCACCTCGCCCGGGCGCGGCGGCCAGAAGCTGAAGACCAGCGTCGGCGACATCCCGGTCTTCAACAACGTGCGCGAAGGGCTGAACGCCGGCCACGCGTTCAACACCGGCGTCGTCTACCTGCCGCCGTCGGGCGTGCGCGACGGCGTGGCCGAGCTGATCCGCGTCAATCCGGGGCTGAAGAAGATCGTCATCGTCACCGAGAAGATCGCGGTGCACGACGCGCGCGAGATCCGCGCCATGGCGCAGGGCGCCGGCGTCGACATCATCGGCGGCAACTGCCTGGGCGTGGCCGACTCGTGGAGCCGGGTGCGCATCGGCGGCGCGCTCGGCGGCGACCACCCCGACGAGACCCTGATCCAGGGCACGGTGGCGATCTTCTCCAACTCGGGCGGCTTCACGACGACGATCGCGCAGTACCTGGGCACCGAAGGCTGGGGCACGACGACGCTGGTGTCGTCGGGCAAGGACGTCTACATCCACTACGGCGCGCGCGACTTCGCGCACGCGCTGCGCAACGACGGCCGCTCGCGCGCCGCGGTGCTGTATTGCGAGCCCGGCGGCTACTACGAGCGCGATGTCGACTTCGGCAAGCCGGTGGTGGCCTGCGTCGTCGGCCGCTGGAAGAGCAAGCTCACGCGCGCCGTCGGCCACGCCGGCGCGATGGCCGGCAGCGGCGACAGCGCCGAGGACAAGGAGCGCTGGTTCATGCAGGCGTTCGGCGTCGACGCGGTCTGGACGCCGGAGAACCCGGTGGTGTCGAAGAAGGGCGCCGTCGTCACCAACATCGCCCACATCCCGGCGGCGCTGACGGCGGTGATGGCGGCCGGCGGCGCCAAGCCCGACTTCGCGCCGCGCGGCAGCCTGACGCTCAAGCCCTGGATGGCCAACGACCAGGGCATCGATCTGCCGAGCGAACTGGCGCTGACAGCCGGTGACGGCGCCCGAGCCCTATGCGACGCAGATTGCGGTGCTGGCCGCGCAGGTCGGCGCGGTGATCGCGCGCCAGAACATGAAGGACCGCTCCGGCGCGTCGCAGATGGACCCGACGACGCAGGTCACCTCGGTGCACGGCCATTCGGTGCTCGAACTGGCGCTGCAGCCGCTGCAGGCCAACTTCGCGCTGCCGCTGGTGCACGAGGCCGCCGGCCCGAACGACCGCGCGATGCTCGACATCGCCGTCGCCGGCGAGGTCAACCTGGTCGGCGACCCGATCCTGGTCGCGGTCGACGCCGCGCGTCAGGCCGGCAATTCGCCGAATACCGTGATGGCCGCGGCCGCGGCGATCGTCGGCCCGAAGCGCGTCGAACGCGCGCTGGCCTGCACGCGGGCGCTGATCGACCTGTTCGCCGGCTCGGGGCTGCAGGAAGGCCACCATGTCGACTTCGACCACTCGGGCATCAAGATCGACGCGGCGACGCGCGCGCTGTTCATGGCCCGCGACGACGAGTCCGGGGACACCCACCCCGAGGCGATGCTCAAGGCGGTGAAGGCGCGTGGCGCGAAGTCGGTGTTCCTCGACTTCCTGCTGCGGCTGGACGGCAGGCTGTCGCGCGACGCGATCCTCGCCGCGATCGCGACGACGATCGCCTGGGGCCCGCTGGTGCGCAAGCGCATCAGCCGTCTGACGGCCGAGACGCTGCCGTGGTACCTGCGCCTGTACGGCGTGATGGTCGGCGCGACGATTCCCGCCGAGCGCCACCAGTGGGGCATGCTGGCCGGCATTCCGCAGGCCGAGCGCTACGGCTCGTGGACCATGGCCGACCTGTGCTATCTGGCGATGACGGGCAAGAAGCCGAGTGCCGAACAGTCGCTGCCGCTGCAGATGCTGATCGGCCTGCTGATCTCCAACGGCCCGGGCGCGATCTCGGCGCAGGGCGCCAAGGGCGCGGTCTCGGCCGACGGCCCGCAGACGCCGGGCCGGGTGCAGATCAACAAGGCGATGGTCGGCTTCCTGACCCACACCGGCTACAGCCACGGCGGCAACGGCTTCGAAGGCATGGCCTTCCTGTTGCAGCAGTTCAAGGGCAAGGCGCTGAAGGACCCGACCGACCCGAACCACGGCCTCGACCTGAAGGCGATGGCCGCCGCCTTCGCCAAGACCTACAAGGCCGAGAAGGGCGCAGCCAAGGAAGCCGGGCCAGGAGCTGCGCGCGCTGCCTGGCGTGCACCACCCGGTGTTCAAGGGCAAGCCGGTCAACCACGACCCGCGCGAGCGTTTCATCGCCGACTTCATGGCCGAGCGCGGGCAGTACAACGTCTTCCATGCCTTCTACCGCGAGCTGGTGCAGGCGCTGTACGACGCAGGGCGCGACGCCGTACGTGTTCTGCGTCAACATCGACGCCGTGATCGCCGCGCTGCTGCTGGCGCTGCTGTGGACCGACTACACGGCCGGCGAACTGACCGAGCGCGACCTGGAGACGGCGGCCTTCACCGTCTTCCTCTACGGCCGCATGATCGGTGCCGCCGCCGAGATCGACGACCACCTGAACCGCGGCCGCAACATGGACACGCGCACGCCGGAGTCGCAGGTGGCGTTCGTCGCCTGAACCGACGCACCCGGAGACGCTCATGGATCTGCCCGCCCACCCGCTGGCGATGACGGTGCTGATGACACCCGACACGGCGCGCATGGTGCAGCGCCAATCGATGCGAGACGCCGCGACGCTGGCTGCCTGAAGCGATGCGCTTCGAAGCTGGCCACGCCGGCCGCATCGCCGGCACGCTGATGCTGGCGCTGGCGGCGGCATGGCTCGCAGAGCGCGTACGGATGCCGCTGCCGTGGATGATCGGTCCGTTGCTGGCGGTGGCGCTGGCCGGTGTGTTCGGCGCGCCGGTCGACTGCCCGACGCCGCTGCGCAACGCCGGCCAGTGGGCGATCGGCACCGCGCTCGGGCTCTATTTCACGCCGACGGTGCTCGCGACCATCGTCACGCTGGCGCCGGCCCTGGCCGTTGGCATCGTCTGGGCCCTGCTGGCGGGGCTGCTGTTCTACGGGCTGCTGGCGACAGCGTCGAGTGCGTCGAGCGCCGAAGACCGAGCGACCGCGTTCTTCTCGGCCGCCATCGGCGGCGCGTCGGAAATGGTCGTGCTCGGCGAACGCCACGGCGGGCGCAGCGACCGCATCGCCATGGCCCATTCGCTGCGCGTCCTGATCGTCGTCGTCGCGGTGCCGTTCGGGCTGCAGTGGTCCGGGCTGCACGGCATCGACGTCGCCACGCCCGGCCCGACCCACGTGCAACTCGGCGGCCTGTTGCTGCTGTGTGCGCTGACGCTGGCCGGCGCGCTGCTGATGCGGCGCATCGGCTTGCCGAATCCTTTCGTGCTCGGGTCACTGGCGGTGGCACTGGCGTTGACCGGCAGCGAGGTCGAGTTGTCGGCGCTGCCGCCGGCGGTGAGCCACGCCGGGCAACTGCTGATCGGCTGCGCGCTCGGTGCTCGCTTCACACCCGACTTCCTGACCGGCGCGCCGCGCTGGCTGGTTACCGTGGCGTGCGGCACGCTCGGGCTGATCGCGCTTTCGGCAGGATTCGCCTGGGTCCTGGCGCGGATCACCGAGCTGCCCTGGCTGACCGTGCTGCTCGGCACCTCACCGGGTGGCATCGCCGAGATGTGCATCACCGCCAAGGTGCTGCAGCTCGGCGTGCCGGTCGTCACCGCGTTTCACGTCACACGCTACCTGGCGGTGCTGCTGTGCACGGCGCCACTGTTCCGCTGGCTCGAGCGGCGGCACAGCTGACGCACTGTCCGACGCTGACGACTTTCCACGCAGGCGCGTCGGGGAGGCACCAGACAGATTTCCCGGCGCGACCTCGGCCTGGACACAACGCTGCGGCGCCCCGCGCCTCTGCCTGAATCACTCTACTCGCCGCGCCAGCAACTCGAAGCCGCCGAGATCGGCCCGATGCTCGAGGTCGAACTCGCGCGGCGCATGATCGTCATCGAGCCCCTGCTTGCGAAAGAACTCCTGCGCTTCGACAACGCGGTCGCCGCGCGCGTTTCGAATCTTCACTTGCAACCCGCCCGCACCACCGAGCAGCGGCAGCAACAGCCAGCGCCCATCGCGCTCGAGCAGCGCCAGCGCCGGACAGCCGGGCAGCACACGCTCGTAGACCTCACTCGGAATGTGCAGCCGCCCTGCGCGCACCTGGACGCACGCGATCGCGGCGAGCTCAGGCATGTTCGAGCGCGCGCCCGCGCAACATCCGCGCGACACGTTCGGCGGCCGCCTGCACCGGCTCGCTGAGTGACAGTCCGAAGTCCAGGCTCCCGGCCTCGATCAGGATGACCTCGGTGTGGTCGACAAAACCCTCGCCGAACATCTTGCAGCCCGCGTACAGCGCGTGATCCCAGCGCAGGCCGTGCATCGTGAAGCGATGCTCGGTGGGCGTCATCGCTTCGCGGCCCGGCAGGCGAAAGATGGCGCCCGGTTCGCTGCCGCTCCTGCAGGCATCGACGATGACAACCGACTGCGCACCGCGCACGCGGAACATCACGTCCATGCCGGCCGTGCCTGCGTCGATGAACTCGACGCCATCGGGCGAGAACTGATCCATCAGGCGGTGCACGACGTCGACACCGACACCATCGTCGCTGCGCGCGCTGTTGCCGCAGCCGACGATCGCCAGGCGCAGCGGCGGCGACGGCCGTTGTTCAGACGCGCCAGAGGATGCACGACCAGTCGGGTTCAACACCGAGTTTGAGCTCCGGCAGACTGCACCATCGACGGTGCGATTCGAAGTACATGCAAGTGCCGCAGGCCTGTTCGATTTCCGGGTCTTCGTCGCCGACAAAGGGTTGGAGCGTGAAGCCGGCCACTCGCAATCGGCTCTCGAGGTCGTCCGGCGCCAGCGCCTGCAGCGCATCGATGACGCGGCGGATCTCGGCGTCGCTGTAGGCGCGCTGCCGCGAATTCGTCACCAGTCTGCCCTGCAACGCGGCGGCAATGGCGGTGCGCTGCGCCTGCAATGCGGCGTCGTCCATCGTCGCAGCTCAGATGCGCCACAGCCGGCAATACCAATCGGCCTCGACCGGCACCGCCAGCTCGGGCAGATCGCACCACTTGCGGTGCACCAGGTAGTACATGCATTCCTGGCAGCGCATCTGGTCCGGGCCGTACGGGTTGTCGGCAAATCCGGACAGCACCAGCTTGGCCTCGAGGTCGCCCGGCGGCAATGCAGCCAACTCGTCGAGCAGCCGCGAGAACTCCCGGTCCGTTTCCGGAAAGGGTTCGGTCTGCGTCTTCAGGCCATTCGCCAGCATCTCTCCGATGCGCTCGCGAAGCCGGTCGTCGTCTGGGCTCGACATCGCTACCTCGGTTGAAGGGCGCGCAGCGTCCAGGCCACGCTCGATTGCGTTCGCTCACCCAATTCTGAACTTGGCCAGCTCCCGCCCCGACTTTGCATCATGCGCGTGCACGGTGCAAACGAGGCAGGAATCGAACGAGCGCGCGACGTGACCGACTTCCACCGGATCGGTCGGGTCGGCGATCGGCGCGCCGACCAGTGCCTGCTCGATCGGTCCCAGCGCGCCCTTGGCATCGCGCGGGCCGACGTTCCAGGTTGTCGGCGCGACGATCTGGTAGTTCTTGATCTTGCCGTCCTTGACATCGATCCAATGGCACAGCGCCCCGCGGATGGCCTCGGTGGCGCCCCAGCCGCGGCCGTCGCGCTCGCGCGGCTTGATGTACCACGGATCGCCCAGCTTGAACTCCTTCAGGCAATGCTCGGCCTGGCGGTACAACTTGATGGTCTCATGCATGCGCGCGATCTGGCGCAGGTGCAGGCTCGGGCCGCCCATCTTCTTGAACATGTCGAGCACGAAGGGATCGTGGTGCTGCCACGACTCGCCATGCTTGCCGCCGGCGACCATCTGCCGCGCAAACGGCCCGGCCTCCAGGCGGCCGGCATCGGCGTGCGTGACGGCCGTCGCCCACGAGTACTTGCCGGCGTAGTCGATGGTGTTCTTCTGCACCGGCTTGGTCGTGCGATCGTACGGGTGCATGTCGGCATCGCCCTCGTCGTACCAGGAATGGCCGACGTTTTCGCGGGCGTACTTCTGGTCCATCAGCTCGTGCTTGTCGGTCTTCGAGTTGTAGACGCCGCTCTTCATGATCAGCGCCGCGTTGCGGCCGTCGATCGTCGGCTTCTGGTACTTGTCCTCGTGCGGCAGGTAGCCCCAGCTGATGTAGTTGCCGACGCCGCCGCCGTATTTGTCCAGTCCGATGTCCAGGCCCATGCGCCAGTAGAAGCCGAGGTCGGAATTGGCATGCGCCGGCGACTCGTCGAGCCAGGCCATGAAGTCGTCGTGGGACCGGATCTTCTCGTAGCGCTCCAGCGTGCAGCCGAGCCAGACCGGTTCGAGCCAGGTCTTCTTGAAGTACTCGAGGATGCCCCAGGCGCGCGTCATGTCGGTCAGCGTCGGCGCGCACATCACGCCGCCCGGCACCATGTAGCTCGAGTGCGGCCACTGGCCACCGAGCAGCGCGTAGATCTCGACCGGCTTGCCGGAGATCGTCACGCCGACTTCGTACGACGTGCCGGTGAACGGCGCGAAGCGCTTCACCGCCTCTTCGTAGAACTTGCTCTTGCGGTAGTTCTTGTTGGTCAGGTCGATCGCGTACAGGCCATAGAAGTAGCGCGGCTGGCTCTGCAGGCTTTCGACGATCTGGCCCAGGTTGCGCGCCAGGATGGCGTTGCGCGGCACCTCGGTCTGCCAGGCCGTGTCGAGCGCCCACGCGGCGCAGGTCAGGTGCGAGGCGCCGCAGATGCCGCAGGCGCGCGGCGTGACCACCAGGCCCGCCTGCGGATCCTTGTCGCGCAGGATGACCTCGAAGCCGCGGAACAGTTCGGCCTGCGTCCAGGCGTTGGTGACGACGCCGTCCTGGATGTCGACGCGCACGTCGAGGTCGCCTTCGACGCGGCCGACCGGGGAGATGTCGAGGGTTTGAACTTGTGATGCCATGGTGTGGTGCTCGGTTCGTTTTGCTCAGACCACAAAGATGTCTTCTTCGGCCCATTTGGGTGCGGCGTTCTTGGCCGCCGCGGTGAGCGCGAGATAGCCCTTCTTGTCGACGCCCGAGGGCATGTCCTTGGGCACGCCCATCACGGTCTGGGTCTTGAAGACCGTGCCCGGCGCGAGTTCGAAGAACGGGAACTCGGGCTCGGTGCAACCCATGCACGGCATGCCGGCGCGGGTCTTGCTCGACTGCCGGTTCCACAGGATGCGGTTGCACGGCGAATGTGTCATCGGCCCGCGGCAGCCGAGGTCATAGAACAGGCAGCCCTTGCGCTGGCCGAACTCGGTGGCGCTGACCTTGTAGGCGAAGTGCATGTTGCGCGTGCAGCCGGTCTGCGTGAACGACTGGAAGAAGGTCTTCGGGCGCTGGAATTCGTCGAGCGTGATGTCGGCGGTACGGCCGGTGGCCACGGCGACGACGATCTGCGTGATCCAGTCCGGGTGCGCCGGGCAGCCCGGGATGTTGATCACCGGCAGGCCGCCCTTGGACTTGTAGCCCGCGCCGAGGGCGCCGCCGTTGGCGCGCTTGAGGAACTGCAGCCCCACCGAGTCCGACGGATTCGGCGCCGTCGCCGGGATGCCGCCCCAGGTCGCGCAGTCGCCGACGGCGACGGTGAAGCCGGCCACTGCCGACAGGTCCTTGACCCAGTCCTTCATCGGCCGGCCGCAGAAGCGGTTCCATTCGCCGCTGCCGTTCGGTGCGTTCACGACCGTGCCTTCGAAGACGAAGATGTCCAGCGCCACCTTGCCGCTGGTCAGGCTGTCGAGCAGCTTGCGCAGGTTGTCGCCGAGTTCGACGCCGAGCGACGGGTGCCAGAGCACGTTGATGCCGAAGTCGGTGACCAGGTCGCAAGCGCTCGGTTCCTCGGCATTGAGGAACGACATCGTGTTGCCGGAACATGCACCGCCTTGCAGCCACAGTAGGTTCGCCATGAAGACTCCTCGATACAGTCGTTGGCGGCGAAACGAACTTCGCCGCGCCGGCTGTTCAATGCATCGGCTGTGCCCGAAATGCGCTTCGAGCCTGGTTCGCGGGAAAACCACTAACCATTCGCGTCGGTTCGGCGCTGCACAGGTGCAGTTGCGCCGTCAGAGCTGAGATTCAGCGATTCATCGCACTGCAGCATCGCGCAGCGCGACGTAAAGCAGGTATGCACTGCCGGCTGGCGCAAAGCAGGTTTACAGCGCACGCCGCGCGGCGGCGCAGCGTCAGCGCCTGGGCCGGATCCAGCGGGTCAACACCTCGAACAGATCGTCGACCAGGAATGGCTTGCCGATGTGATCGTTCATGCCGACGCCGCGGCACTTCAGCAAGTCGTCCGTCAGCACGTTGGCGGTCATCGCCACCACCGGCAGCTGGTGGAAGCGCGGTTGCGAGCGAATCGCCCGTGTCGCCGCAAAGCCGTCCATCAGCGGCATGTAGCAATCCATCAGCACCAGGTCGATCGTCGGACGGGCGTTCAGAGTCTCCAGAACCTGGCGGCCGTTTTCGGCCACGAGCACTTCGATGCCGGCGCCGCGCAGCACCTCGCAGGCCACCAGTTGATTGACCTCGTTGTCTTCGGCCAGCAGCACGCAAGCACCGTGCAGCGCCTCGGGCAACCGGGCCGCCGTGGGCGGCGCCTGCGAGCGCGCCAGCCCGGCGTCGCCCGCGACGGCGGACGGCACGGCCTCGAACGCCGCATTGAAGTGAAAGGTCGATCCCACTCCGGGCTGGCTCTCGACGCCGAGGTGGCCGCCCATCAGATCGACCAGGTGCCGGCAGATCGACAGGCCGAGCCCGCTGCCGCCAAGGCCACGCACCGCTGACGAATCGACCTGCTCGAACTGCCTGAAGACACGCCGCTGCAGGTCGCTGGCGATGCCACTGCCGGTGTCGGCCACGCTGAACAGCAACTCGACCTGCTTGCCCATGTGCTGCATGGTCTCGACCTGGACCAGGACCTGGCCGCGTTCGGTGAACTTGATGGCGTTGTCGCACAGATTGAGCAGCACCTGGCCCAGCCGCATCGCATCGCCGATCAATTCCTTGGGCACCTCGGGCTCGACAGTCAGCGTGAAGCGCAGCTGCTTGGCTTGCGCTCTCACGCCGGCAGTGTCCATCACGCGGTCGAGCACCTCGGCCAGCGCGAAGGGTTCGTGCGCCAGGTCCATCCGTCCCGCCTCGACCCTCGAGAAGTCGAGAATGTCGTTGAGGATGCCGAGCAGGTTCACAGCCGCCTGATGCACCTTCTGGATGTAGGAGCGCGGCTTGTCGTCGAGCCGCTGTTGCAACGCCAGATGCGACAGGCCGAGGATGGCATTCATCGGCGTGCGGATCTCGTGGCTCATCGAGGCCAGGAATTCGCTCTTTGCCTTGTTGGCCTGATCGCTGGCCTCGCGCCGCTGGCGCTCGTCATCGATCTGCAGCCGCAGGCGCGCGGACGAGGTCGATGGCTCCGCTTCGGTTTGCTGGTTGGCCATCACGTCGGTGATCGAGATCACCAGGCCACGGACCCGATCGTCATGCTGGTCCGGCACGAAGCGCAGGTTGCGGTGCCGGGATTGGCCGTCTCCGTCGGTCAGCAGGGCGTCGAACTCGTTGCTCTTGCCCACCAACCCATCAGCGATGGCGCCTTCGAGACGGGCAAACCATTGCTCGCCGAAAACTTCGCGGACATGGCGGCCGGTGATCGCCTCCTGCGCCACGCCAAAGCCCCCCAGGAAGGCTTGAT
Organism: uncultured beta proteobacterium; assembly: GCA_963706685.1. GTDB lineage: Bacteria > Pseudomonadota > Gammaproteobacteria > Burkholderiales > Burkholderiaceae_C > CADEEN01. The sequence goes on along the minus strand of CAVPMY010000002.1, from coordinate 94,272 downwards.
TGGCAAAGCGGTTCAAGCCGTCCCGATCCCAGTAGCTGATGCGCGCCGGCACGCTGTCGAGCGTGACTTGCAGCACATCAAGGGCCAGGGTCGACATCATGGAGCAGGTCCGTTGCGCTGCGCATTGTCGGGATTCTTCGCTCTTTCGACGGCTGCGTGGCCTTGGCAGACAGCGGCGCGATCCTATGTCGTCAAAGCCGTCACGCTTTGCCTCACGGGCCACGGTGACCACAGGCGGGACAAGCCGCCTCCAGCGGCAGGCCCCACCACAGGCCCTCGCAGCGACGGCACCAATGGCCGTACAGCGCTTCGTCGGCGATGCCGAGCGTGCGCGCCAAAGTCGTCGTGCCGAGCTCGCGGAAGCCACCGGGTGTTCGCGGCGGCGTCGTGCGCGACAGCGGGAACGGGATCGGCCGTGCCGGCTTGGATGGATCGGCCATCACGCCGCCATGCCGGCACGCTCGATGGCGTAACGCCTGATCTTGTTGGCCAGGCCGACGCGCGACAGGCCGAGTTCGCGCGCAGCGCGGCTGTGGTTCCAGCCGCAGCGGTCGAGCGTATCGCGGACGAGCTTTTCCTCGAGCGCCTCGACCTTCTCCTTCAGCGTGCGCCCGGGCAGTGCCTGGCTGGCGTCCTGGCCGCGCGCCAGCGGCGGCACGAGCTTGGCGATCTCCGCAGGCAGGTGGCGCACGGTGATGAACTCGCCGTCCTCTGCCAGCGCGACAAAGCGTCGGACCTCGATTTCGAGCTCGCGCACGTTGCCCGGAAAATCGTAAGCGCAGAGCCGCGCCATCGCGTCGGGAGTGACGCCGGCAACGCGACGCGACGTCGTGCCGGCGTACTTGTCCAGCATGTGCGATACCAATGGTGGGATGTCTTCGGGCCGCTCTCGCAATGGCGGAATGCGCAATTCGAAGCCGCGCAGTCGGTAGTACAGGTCCTGCCTGAACTTGCCGTCGGCGACGAGCTGGCGCAGCGGGCGGTTGCAGGCGGCGATGATGCGCACGTTGCTGTGTCGAGTCTGGTCGGAGCCGAGCGGGCGCACTTCGCCTTCCTGCAGGAAGCGCAGCAGCCCGACCTGCATCGACGGCGAGATCTCCGAGATCTCGTCGAGGAACACGGTGCCGCCGTCAGCGGCCTGGAACAGGCCGAGCCGATCCGTCGTCGCGCCGGTGAAGGCGCCGCGGCGATGCCCGAAGAGTTCGCTTTGCAGCAGGTCGTCGTTGATGGCGCCGCAGTTCTCGGCCATGAACAGCAGCTTGTGGCGCTGGCTGAAGAGGTGGATGGCGCGCGCCATCAACTCCTTGCCGGTGCCGGTTTCGCCTTCTATCAGCACCGGCAGGTCGGTGGCCGCGGCCTTGCGCGCCAGGTTGCAGACTTCGGCCATGGCGTTGCTGACAAAGACCATGCGGTCGAACGAATAGACGTCCTGCAAGGTGTCGCGCATGCTTTCGTTCTGCCGGCTGACCACGCTGTCGGCGAACTTGAGTTCGCGCGACAGGTAGCGGTGGATGCGCGCCAGCTCGCGCGATTCGAGCGCGCGCCGCACCAGCAAATGCAGCGACTCGGGCTGCCAGGGCGCGATCACGACCTGGTAGACCGCAGCATCGTTGACCGCGTGTTGCACGACGTCGGGGTCGGCGCTGTCGAGAATCAGCACGCGCAGCGTGTCGGGATGGCGCACGCGCAGCTCGCGCAGGAAATCGACGCCGCGGCCGTCGACCAGCGTCTGCTCGACGGCGACCACATCGGCCTTGCCTTGATCGACCTCCATCGACGCCAGCGCTTCGCGCACCCGACTGTAGGCGAGCACGTCGTACTCAGCGTCGAGATGCTTGCGCAGCGCCTTGTCACCGTGCAGGCGGCCGCCGACCAGCGTCACGCGCCAGACCCGCGCCGGGGCCGCAGAGCCAGCCGGCGCACCCAGTTGCGGGACACTCGAGCGCACGCGCGACGCGTTCATCACCAGGCCAGCAGCAAGCGCGCGCCGAACAACACCGACAACGCCGCGACAACGCCGTTGAAGGCGCCATGAAGCCTCGTCAGCCGGCGCGCGCCGAGGTTGATCGACAACGCCACGGCGCCCGACAACAGTGCCATGCCGACCATCGAGCCGACGCCGAAGAGCGCGATGTAGACCAGCTGCGACGCGGCACCGGGCAGCGCCTGCCCGGCCATCAGCGCCAGCGCCGCCGAGCCGGCCAGCCCGTGCACCATGCCGACAAACAGGCTGCGCCGCGGCATGCGGTGGCCGTGGCGATGCGGATCAGCGGCGTGCGAAACGCGGCGCGTTGTCGCGGCCGGTCGATGCGCATGACCATGGAAATGCGCGCCGACACCCGGGTGCAGATGGCCGTGGAAATGGAATCGCTCGCGCCACAGCCGCCAGCCGAGGTTGGCGCCGAGGGCCACCAGCATCGCGCCGACGACCTGCTCGAAGCGCCCGGCCAGTTGCGGCGAAATCACCCAGCCGAGCAGGCCGACGCCGCCGGCGACGATGAGCAGCGTCAGCGTGTGCCCGCAGCCCCAGGCCACGCCCAACCGCAGGCCCTGGCCGAGCGAACGTTCGCGGCCGGCCAGGCTGGCCACGGCTGCCAGGTGATCGGCTTCGGTGGCGTGCTGCATGCCGAGCAGCACACCGAGGCCGAGCACCATTGCAGTGTTCATTGGGAGGCCACCAACGCAGCGTGCGCGGGAGCGGACTCCAATGCCGCCAGCGTGACGCATCGCGCGCAACCAGCGGTACCAGTCGCTCAAGCCCTCGCCGCTGCGTGCCGGACACGCGCAGGCACTGGATGGTCGGGTTGACGCTGCGCGCGTTGCGCTCGGCCCGGCGCGACGTCGAAGGACACATGCGGCGCCAGATCCATCTTCGTCGTCACCATCAGCTGCGCGCTGCGGAACATGTGCGGGTACTTGAGCGGCTTGTCGTCGCCTTCGGTCACCGACAGGACGACGACGCGGGCCGTTCTCGCCGAGGTCGAACAGCGCCGGGCAGACGAGGTTGCCGACGTTTTCGATGAACAGCAGGCTGCCGCGGGCGGAGCGAGGCTGGCCGAGCGCGCGTTCGAGCATGTCGGCTTCGAGATGGCAGCCGGCTGCCGGTGTTGATCTGCACCGCCGGCGGCGCCGGTGGCGCGGATGCGCTCGGCGTCGGCGCTCGTTTCCTGGTCGCCCTCGACCACCGCCATCGGCAACTCGTCGGCCAGATCCTGCAGCGTGCGCACCAGCAGCGTCGTCTTGCCCGATGCCGGGGCTGGACATCAGGTTCAGCGCGACGACACGGCTGCTTGCGAACGCGGCGCGGTTGCGATCGGCGATGCGCTGGTTCTTGTCGAGCAACGCCGTCTCCAGCGCCACCAATTCCGTGCGGTGCGTCCTTGCGGTACGCGGCATGCGAGTGCGTGTGGGTGTGCGCGTGATCCTGGTCATGCGTGTGGTCACGACGCGTGTGCCGTGCTCATGAGCGTGCTCATGTCCATGGTCATGGTGGCTGTGCCTGACCACCGCACCATCGGCCAGCACATGCTCGTGCTCGCCCTCGATGCGCACGTTGGCCTCGTTGTTGCAGCCGCAGGTCACGCACATGATTCGACCTCCATGGCCTTGATGTTCAGTTCGTCGCCGGGCAGCGCGACGACTTCGAGCGTCGCCCCTTCGAGCGCCGTGCCCTTGCTGACGACGTCGAAGCAGAAGCGCACCGCGTCGGGCAGCAGTGCGCTGCGCTCGCCGATCTCGAGCCAGACCTTGCGCACACGCCGGCCCTGCGCGGCGTCGCTGACGATCGCCACCAGGTTGCGCGTGATACCGAGTTCGTGCACGTCGTGTTTCTCAGCAGATGCGGGGCAGCTGTTCGCCCTGCAGCAGGTCGACGACACGTTCGCCGCCGAAGCCGAGCGCAGCGTCACCAGACCCGGGTGGCCGCCGGCCAGCACCTCGCCGACGATGGCGGCGCGGCGGCCGAGCGGGTGCGCGCGCATCGCCGCCAGCACCGCGTCGGCGTCTTCGCGCGCCACCAGCGCCGCCAGCTTGCCTTCGTTGGCCAGGTACAGCGGATCGAGGCCGAGGATCTCGCAGGCGCCGCGCACCGCGTCGTCGACCGGCAATGCCGTTTCGTCGAGCCGGATCTGGAACCGGCCTTCGAGCGCGAACTCGTTGGCCACGGTGGCCAGGCCGCCGCGTGTGCAGTCGCGCAGCCAGCGCAGGCCTGCGGGCCGTGACGGCGGCGAACATCGCCTCGACCAGCCCGTCCAGCGGCGCGCAGTCGCTGTGCACCGGGATCTGCAGCGCCAGTTCGTTGCGCGCCGCCAGCACCGCGATGCCATGGTCGCCGAGCGCGCCGTTGACGATCAGCCGGTCGCCGGCGCGCACGCCGTCGCGGCCCGGTCGAGCGGCCCGGCGGGATCGACGCCGATGCCGGCGGTGTTGATGAACAGGCCGTCGGCGGCGCCGCGCTCGACGACCTTGGTGTCGCCGGTGACGATGGCCACGCCGGCCTCGCGCGCGCAGCGCGCCATGCTCGCCAGCACCTGCGCGCAGCAGTGTCGATCTCGAGCCCTTCTTCGAGGATCAGGCCGCAGCTCAGCCAGCGCGGCGCGGCGCCGCCGACCGCCAGGTCGTTGACGGTGCCGCAGACCGCCAGCGTGCCGATGTCGCCGCCGGGAAATGACAGCGGCGAGACGACGATAGCTGTCGGTCGTGAACGCCAGCTGCGCGCCGGCGGGCAGTCTGCTCCGGGCCGGAAGCGCGCCTGGTCCTCGAGCGGCGCCAGCCAGCGGTTGTCGAACGCCGGCGCGATCAGCCCGCTGATCAGCTCGTGCATCGCGCGGCCGCCGGCGCCATGCGCCAGCGCGATGCGTTTGCCTTGGCCGTACCAGCGTCATGGCGTGGCCTCGATCGGGATCGCCGGCGCGCGGCGCGCGAACTGGTAGTAGGCGGCGCAGGCGCCTTCGCTGACGACCATCAGCGCGCCGAGCGGCGTCTGCCGGCGTGCAGGCGCCGGCCGAAGACCTTGCACTGCTGCGGCTTGATCGCGCCTTTGAGCACCTCGCCGCACTGGCAGCTCTTGGGGTCGGCGATGCGCAGCGCCGGGCAACGCGAACAGGCGTTCGGCGTCGAAGTCGCGCGTAGGCCTCGCGCATGCGGACGCCGGAATGGTCGATCGAGCCGAGCCCGCGCCACTCGAAGAACTCGCGCAGCTCGAAGACGCGCGTGATCGCGTCGCAGCGCCGCCGCGTTGCCGCCGCGGGTCGACCAGGCGCGCGTACTGGTTCTCGACCTCGGCGCGGCCTTGCTTCGAGCTGCCGCAGCACCATCAGCAGGCTCTGCAGGATGTCGATCGGCTCGAAGCCCGAGATCACCAGCGGCCGCCGGTAGTCGCGCGGCGATGAACTCGAACGGCGCGGTGCCGATCACCATCGCCACATGGCCCGGGCCGAGGAAGCCGTCGATGCGCATGCCGGGTGAATCGAGGATCGCCTTGATCGTCGGCACGATCGTGATGTGGTTGCAGAAGAGCGAGAAGTTGCTGATGCCGCGTCGCTCGGCCTCGAAGCACCGTCAGCGCGGTCGACGGCATCGTGGTCTCGAAGCCGAGCGCGAAGAAGACGACCCGCGCGCTGCGGGTGCGCCTGCGGCCAGCGCCAGCGCGTCCAGCGGCGAATAGACCATGCGCACGTCGGCGCCGTCGGCCCGCGCCTGCAGCAGCGAGCCCTTGCGAGCCCGGCACGCGCATCGCGTCGCCGAAGGTGGTGAAGATGACGTCCGGGCTGCGCGCGCGATGGCGATGCAGTCGTCGACGCGTGCCCATCGGCAGCACGCAGACCGGGCAGCCCGGGCCGTGCACGAACTCGATGCGCCGGCGGCATCAGGTCCTTCAAGCGCGTAGCGGAAGATCGAGTGCGTGTGGCCGCCGCAGACCTCCATGATCTGCAGCGGCGCTGGCTTCGGTCGCGCCCAGGCGTTCGGTGGCAGCTCGCCGATCTCGCGCACCAGCGCGCGCGCGGCCAGCGGGTCGCGGAACTCGTCGACGTATTTCATGCGCTGCCTCGTCGGCCGCGGTCGTCGGCCAGCAGGCTGTGCACCAGGTCCCACAGCACGTGGTAGATCGCCACATGGCGTTTCCTGGACGCGGTGGATGCTGTCGCTGGCGACCGTCAGGCACAGATCGACGCAGCGCCGCGTGCGCCATCCGGCCGCCGTCGCCGCCGGCCAGCGCCAGCGTGTGCGCGCCGAGCTCGCGCGCGCACTTCGAGGCCGCGCAGCACGTTGGCCGAGTTGCCGCTGGTCGAGACGCCGATGCGCGACGTCGCCGGCGCCGGCATCAGCCCTGGCATCTGGCGCGCGAACACCTCGCCGAAGCCGACGTCGTTGCCGACCGCGGTCATCATCGCCATGTCCTGCGCCAGGTTCTGCGCCGGCAAGCGCCGGCCGGCCGGCGGTCACCGGGTGCTGGAACTCGACCGCGATGTGCGCGGCGTCGCAGCTCGAGCCGCCGTTGCCCATCGTGAACAGCCGTCCGCCGTGGCGGTAGCTGTCGGCCAGCAGATGCGCGGCGCGCAGCAGATGCGTCGGCGTGGTCGTCGAAGAAGCGTGACTTGACCGCGACGCTGTCGCGGCACTTGGCGCGCAGCGCTTCGCAGCAGCGCGGCGTCGAGCCGGCCGGCGTCGGCTCGGCTGCGCGCGCCAGGTGCGGATACAGGCTGCCGAGCGCGTGCTCGTGATTCACGCTCCGGCCCTCGTCTTGAAGGCATCGATCTCGGTCTGCGCCTCGCCGAGTTCCTTGAGCAGTTGCAAGCGTCAGCGTGGCCTCGCGCTTCGTCGATGCGGTTCATCGCGAAGCCGACATGCACCAGCACCCAGGCGCCGATGCATTCGTCGAGCGGCTTCGCCTTCGCGCACGATGCAGGCGATGTTGACCTCGCGCTTGACGCCGAGCACGTCGACCAGCGCCAGCTTGGCCTCGGGCTGCGTGATCGCCTCGATCCGACCGGGATGCCCAGGCACATGGTGATCGTCCTTTCAGTGCGTGTCGCGACGTGGCCGGGCCAGCGCCGACCAGCGCCTGGCCCCAGGCCAGGCCGCCGTCGTTGACCGGCACCTGCTGCGGCAGCAGCGTGGCCAGCCCGGCGTCGGCCAGGCCCTCGCAGCACGCGTTCGGCAAGCACGCGGTTCTGGAACACGCCGCCGCCGAGTGCGACCGTCGTCGATGCCGATGCTTCGTCGGCGAGCTGGCAGCGCAAGGCGCACGATCACTGCCGCCAAGCCGCGGTGGAAACGCGCCGCGATGCGCGCCGGCGGCGTGTGCAGCATCAGGTCGCCGAGCAGCGCCTGCCACATCGCCAGCGGCTCGACGTAGGGCAGGCCCGGCCCTGGTCCAGGCGCGGGATGGCGAACGGATAGTCGAGTTCGCTGTCCTCGGCCAGGTCGTCGGCGCCGATCAGCGCCTCGAGCCGCATGCGCCGCCTCGCCTTCGTAGGCGACACGCTCGCGGCACAGCGCCGACCGCGGCGGCGACGGCGTCGAACAGGCGGCCGACGCTGCTGGCCGGCGGCGCGAGGCTGGGTGCGGCCAGCATGCCGTCGAGCAGCGCGCGCGGCTTGCGCGTCGAGCAACGGCGAACAGCTCGAGCTTGTCGTAGTTCATTGCAAAGCGCGGCCAGCCCATCTCGGCCATCAGGTGCGCATAGGTGTTGCGCCAGGGTTCGCGCGCGGCGAGGTCGCCGCCGAGCAGCGCCACCGGCTTGAAGGTGCCGACGCGCTCGGCACGTGCCGGTAGTCGGCGAGCAGGAACTCGCCGCCCCAGAGCTCGCCGTCGTCGCCCAGGCCCAGGCCGTCGAGCGCGATGCCGAGCACCGGCGCGCCGTCCAGCGGCCAGCCATGTTCGCCCAGGCAGGCGGCGACATGCGCATGGTGGTGCGCCGACCGTCGACCACCGGCGCTCGCGAAACGCTGCCCGCGCGATCTGCGTCGACGGCATAGCCCGGGTGGGCGTCGCAGGCGACGAGGTCGGGCTCGAAGGCGTAGAAGCGCCGGTAGTCGGTCAGCGCGCGCCGCTGGTCGGCGAGGCAGGCGGCGTCGTGCAGATCGCCGATATGCTGCGACAGCAGGCCGCTGGCCGTCGCGCAGCAGCGCGAAGGTGTTCTTCAGATCGCCGCCGAGCGCGAGCACCTGGGGCGGGGCATCGAAGCCCGGCGGCAGCGGCAGCGGCGCCGGCGCAAAGCCGCGCGCGCGGCGCATGAGCGCGGAATCCGGCCGCCGATCACGCGCCCGACCGAATCGTCGACGCGACGTTCGATCGCGCGATCGTGGTCGAGCACGTAGTTGACCTCGGAGTCGCCGAGCTGCGCAGCGCGTCGGCTCGAGCGTGATCGCCTGCGGCTCGTCGCTGAGGTTGCCGCTGGTCAGCACGATCGGCGCGCGCCGGCGCCGCATCAGCAGGTGGTGCAGCGCGGTCGGCGGCAGCATCACGCCGAGCGTCTGCAAGCCCGGCGCGACGCGCGTCGGCCAGCGGCGCGGTGTTCCACGGCGGCTGGCGGCGCGGCAGCAGCACGATCGGCGCGGCGGCGCTGGGCAGGCGGCCTCGCCGCCGCGGCGTCGACCTCGCACCAGGTCTGCACGCATGTCCAGATCGCGCGCCATCAGCGCGAAGGGCTTGGCCTCGCGCCGCTTCAGCGCGCGCAGCCGGTGTCACCGCAGTCGGCGTCGGTGGCGTCGCAGGCCAGCTGGTAGCCGCCCAGGCCCTTGACGAGCAGGATCTCGCCGCGCGCCGAGCAGGGTCGGCGGCGGCGTCGACGTCGTCGAGCGAAGTCAATGCGTCCGAGCGCTAAAGGCGCGGCCGTCGAGCCGCTGCAGCGCGGACCCGCGGGCCGCAGGCGGGGCAGGCCATGGCCTGGGCGTGGAAGCGGCGGTCGGCCGGGTCGGCGTACTCGCGCGCGACAGTCGGCGCACAGCGGAAACGGCGCCATCGTCGTGTGCGCGCGGTCGTAGGGTGCACGCTGGAACACGCTCAGGCGCGGCCCGCAATCGGTGCAGGCGGTGAACGGATAGCGGTAGCGGCGCGCGAACGGGTCGAGGGTTTCGGCGACGCAGGCGGGGCAGATGACCCAGTCGGGCGCGACACCCAGGCCGGGCATGGCGGCGGCGCTGCCATCGATGTCGAAGTCCGTCGGGCGGGATCGCGCGGCACGCCGACCGGCAGCGCGTCGACGTGCTATCGACGCGCAGGCCGCCGCGGCGCAGGCACGACGTCCGGCTTCGAAGTCACGCAGCGCCGGCCGTGGCCGCAGGCGTCGATGACCGCCGCCGTGCCTTGACGTTGCGACACGGCCGCCGATGACGCCTGCAGTCCTGCGCCAGGCGCAGACCTGCGGCCTGAAGCCGACGCCCTGCACGATGCCGCGCACTTCGATGCGCCGCCCCGAGATCAAGGCTGTCAGCACGCTGCTCATGCCGCGATGTCCCACAGCAAGACGCGGTTGTTGCCCGAATCGACGACGATGGCCGTGTTGCCAGTGATCGCCAGCGCATACGGCCAGCACAGCGAATCGCGTGTCGCCGCCTGCCAGCGGTTGTCACCCTTGTCGGCGAAACCCGGTTGCCCGGCGAGCGCCTGCGCCTCTCCGGCAAACGGACTGTCGAAGCGCAGCAATCGCGAATTGGCGGTGTCGGCGACGAACAGGCGCTCTTCGTGCACCGCCAGGCCATAAGGCATGTTGAAGCAGCGCGAGCTCGGCCAGTATTCGCCGCGGTTGTGGTCGAGCGTTTGCGCGTCGGCCTGGCCGAGGAGGGTGTCGCTCGGCGCCATGTTCTCGGCCGGATCGTCATGCCACATCAGCACCCGGTTGTTGCCGGCGTCGGCGACGCACAGCATGCCCTGCCAGACGGTGACCGCGTGCGGCCAGCGCAACGACGCCGCACCGACGCCGCCGGCGTTCTCGTCGCGATGGTCGAGGTCCGGTTGGCCGAGCACGAGGTCGGCCGCCGCACCGTGGTCCTGCGGCAGGCCTGAAAAGCGCAACACGCGCCGGTTGCCGGTGTCGGCGACCCACAGCCGCGCGCCGTCCCAGAACACGCCGTACGGCCAGTACAGCGTGTCGGCACGCGGCAGCTCGGCGCCGCGATTGATGAGGTTGGCCTGAAGATCGGCCTGGCCGAGCACGACATCGGCCGGCTGGTGGCTGCGCCGCGGCGCGCGCTGCCAGATCAGCACGCGGTGGTTCCAGGCATCGGCCACCGCCAGGCCGTCGCCGCAGGCGCAGACGCCGGTCGGCACGTTCAGGCTCGCGCCGTGCACGTCGCCCTTCGCGTTGCGCCCTTCGGCGTCGAAGCGCGGCTGGCCGATCAGCCACTCGGCCGGCTGGTTGTCGCCTTGCGGCAAAGCCGGCCAGCCGAGCAGGCGGTGGTGCCCGGTGTCGGCGACCCAAAGTGCGCCGTCGGCCGTGACCGCCGCGCCGCGCGGACCGAACAGGCTGCGCGATGATGGCGTGATCGATTCGGCAAAGCCGGCCTCGGCGCCGAGCACGACACGCGCGCCGCGCTCATCGAGCGCCTGTGGCGCGGCGGGCCGCTCGCGCGAACGCGCCAGCGACACCTTGAGCACCGTGGCCGCGTCGTTCATCGCTCAGCCTCCGAGCTTCACGGCGACGCGGCCGTCGCGCACCCGCACCGCATGGACGACCAGCTGCACCTCGGGCACATCGAGGCATTCACCGGTGGCCAGCAGGTAGCGAAAACCGTGGTGCCGGCATTCGACGATGCCATCGCCCACCGTGCCGTCATCCAGCGGCATGCCGAGATGGGCGCAGGCGTTGTCGACGCAACTCACCTGCTCGCCGTCGCGGTACAGCAGCACCGAGTGGTCCTTGACCTGGCGCGCCCGCAATTCGCCTTCAGGCAGATCGTCGAGCGGGCAGACGTCGACGAAGCCGCGCTCGCCGGACTGGGCGAACGGACTGACGAAGTGCATCGGCACCGCCTCGCCCGGCGCGTGTGTCGCCGCAGACCGATGCACCTGCAGCACGCGCACGATCTCCGGGGCATGTTCCTTGATCGCCCGCTCGACGCCTTCGGACAAGGTCTGCCCCGATGCCGGGCAACTCTGGCAACTGCCGGTCAGCCGCACCTCGACGGTGTCCGGTGGCTGCACCGAGACCAGTTCCACACCGCCGGCATGTTCGGCCAGCATCGGCGCCACCGAGTCGAGCGCTGCGCGCACGCGCACCTCGAGCGGATCACGGACGATGCCGTGCAGCCGCAGCACGCCGAAGACGAAGGGGTCGCGCACGACCTGCTTCAACTGCGCCGCGGCCGCCGGTTCGGCGCGCAGCCCCTTGACCAGGCGCAGCAGCGCTTCGCGGTGCAAGGACTCGATGGCATCTTTCAGGTTGTCGAGCACGGCGCGCTGCTCGAGCGGCCAGGCCTCGCCGATGGTCTGCAGCGCGGCCACCTCACCGGCCATCTGGGCCAGGCGTTCGTTGTCGTCGAGAACGGCAGCGTTCATGACAACCGAGTTCAGTTGTACTTCAGGTCGCGGAACAGCCAAGGCAGCAGCGCCCCGCCTGCGGCGCCGCCGACGACCATGCCGAGCCAAGGGTTCAAGTAGCTCAAGCCCGCCATCAGCACGAGCGCCACGGCAAAGCCGATGCCCCATTGGCGGAAGAACGCCGCATTGTCGCGAAACAGCTTGCCGGCAAAAAAAAGCTTGGACGCATTGACGACCATGTCGAACATTGCCGTCTCCCTAGCGCAGGCCGTTGTAGATCAGCACCGCGATCACAGCCGCAGGCACCACCGCACTGAGCCCGAAGAAGGCGCCCATCAGCGCCGCCATCTGCTTGCCCATCGCTTCGCCGCCGATCTGGACGCCGCTGGCCGCACCACCGGCAGCACCGGCCGCCAGCGCGGCCAGACACATCAACAAGGTGTTCATCATCGAAAGGTTCCTGTGGTCGGTTGCCGAAGGGACGGGGTTCAGTGCAGCGGCGCGCCAGGCACGCGCGATGCCCCGAAGTCGGGGTCGGCGCCATCGATGCCGGCCAGCGCTTCGGCCACCGCGCTGGCCGCGTCAGTCAGGCCATGGCGCTCGAAGATCGTCCGTGCCTCGCGGTACAGCGCGCGTGCCTTGGCACTGTTGCCGGCGTTGCCGAGATCGGGGTGTTGCGGGTCGTCGGGCAGATTCAGCAGCGCATTGGCCTTGTTGGCGATGGTGTTGGCGTACTCGACCGGCATCTCGCGCGCGCTGCGCACCTTCAGCGCTTCGTCGTAGGCCTCGATCGCGCGCAGCAGGTTGGCCACCGGGTGGCTGCTCGGCGCGTATTGCAATGCGTTGCCGAGGTTGTTCTGCGTCATCGCGTATTCGCTCGGCTCGTCGACCAGCGTCACGATCTGCAGCACCTCCTCGAACGACTGTACGGCCAGCGCCTCGCGCATGCGGGCGCGTTCGTCGGTCGCAGGGATCGAGAGGTAGGCGATCGCCAGGTTGTTGTGCAGGATTGCGAACTCGCGCGGCCAGGCCTGCTTGGTGAAGACACGCAGCGCGCGGTGGTAATGCGCGATCGCATCCTGGATGCGGCCGCGGTGTGCGCCGACGAGGGTCTGCGCGACCAGCCCGAGGTTCATGTCGAGCTCGGCCGTCTCCTCCGGCAGGCCATGGGCGGCCAGGTCGGAGCGCGCCTGCTCGTAGCAGTCCTGGGCGTCGAGCAGCGCCTGCACGCCGCCATCGGGCAACGCCTGGTGCGCCGTGCCCTCGCGGGCCCGGATGCGCGCGGCCAGCAGCGCGAAACCCGGCGGCACGAGCGACTGTGCACGCCGGTACAAGGTGACCGCGTCGTGCAGCTGCCGGGCGGAGCGCGGCTTGATCTGCAACCCGCGGGCGATCTCCATCAGCATTTCCGCCCGCTCCTCGGGGGCCGCGGCCGGGTCTTCAGCGACCGCGAGCGCAGCCTGGACCTCGGCATCGGCTGTCGACAACAGCGATTCGCGCGATCTCTGGGCGGTTGGCGTCACGATGGTCTCCCGTTCGGCAGTCGCCCGGTGGGCGGCGAGACGCCAGTGTTGACGCAACCGGCAAACAGGTAAAGAGGTTTTCAGCGGATGCAAACTTGGTTTACACCACGCCGCGCCCGCTTGGGAGTTCGGCGGGCAGCCCGCGCGGTCTCGGACCGGCTTGACGGCCTCGGCGGCCTGACGCGATCAGCGGTGCGCTGGCGTCCGGCAGCGCTCGGACTTGTCGACCGAATGGTTGAGGCGAAGGCTTCTCGCGCTCGCTACATCGGCCGGAAGAGGTGGCCGAACGCGCGGCTGACCTTCAAGGGCCGCTGCAAGCCGCGCACGGCCAGGCTGTAGTGCCCGTTCTCGTCACGCGTCGCGCTCACGATGGCGTTCGCATTGACCATCACGCTGCGATGCACCTGGATGAAGTCGGTCGAATCGATGCGCGCCATCAGCTCGCGCAGGCTCATGCGCACCAGCGCCTCGCCCGTCGGCGTGACGACGTTCACGTACTTCTCCGTCGCCTCGAAGCAGACCACATCGGCGACCGGGATCATGCGCACGGTGTTGCCCACGCCGGCACGGATGACCTTGATGCGCTCGCTCGGGTCGGTCTGCGGTGCCGCGATCGACTGCATGCGCTGCATCAGCGCGGCCCGGTCGCCGGCATCGGGCGACGCGGCGCGTCCGGCCAGCCGCGCCTTCAGCCGCTCCACGGTCTGCTGCAGACGCTCGGCCGTGGCGGGCTTGAGCAGGTAGTCGACCGCAGCGCGCTCGAAGGCCGACACTGCGAAGCTGTCGTAGGCCGTGATGAAAACGAAGAGCGGTTCGGCCCGCTCGTCGGGCCAGTCGTCGGCCACGGCTTCGGCCACCTCCAGGCCGGTGCGGCCAGGCATCTTGATGTCCAGGAACATCACGTCCGGCGCACTGGCCAGCCCAAGCTCCGTCGCCCGCAAGCCGTCCTCCGCGACGCCGACGATGCGAAGCTCGGGCCACACCTGTTCCAGCAGGCGACTCAAGGTGCGCGCGAGAACCGGTTCGTCCTCGGCGATGACGGCGGTGGGTGAGGTGGCCAGGCTCATGCAGGTCCCTCTCGATTGGTCGATGACAACGACGATGGGCGAACGCGGTGTGCGCCGAGTCAGGTGGGGATGAACACGACCGCGCTCACACCGTTGGGTTGGCGCCGTTCCAGGCTGAGCCGCGCGGCCGGGCCGTAGACCGCCTGCAGCCGGTCTCGCACATGCTGCAGGCCATAGCTCGCGCTGGCGGGGCGGGCGGCGGCGTCGTCCTCATCGTCCGCGGGCAGGCCCAGGCCGCTGTCGTTGACGCGGATCTCGATGCCCGCGCCGGTCGCGCGCGCGACCACCTCGATGCTGCCGCGCCCCGACCTTGGGCTCCAGTCCATGCTTGATCGCGTTTTCCACCAGCGGTTGCAGCAGCATGGGCGGCACCGTGGTGGCTTCCAGCGCGGCCGGCAGTTCCAGCCGGAAGGACAGGCGCGGCCCCATGCGCAGCGCCATGATGTCCAGGTAGGCGCGCAATTGGGCGAACTCCCGGCTCAGGGCCACCGACTCCGTCTGCGACGCGGCCAGCGCACTGCGCAGGTACACGATCAGCTGGTCGATCATCGACTCGGCCCGGTCGACGTCCTCCCGCAGCAGCGAGCGCAGGTTGGCCAGCGTGTTGAAGAGCATGTGCGGTTCCAGTTGGGCCCGCAGCAGGCGCAACTGGGATTCGACCGCCAGGCGTTGCGCCTCCGAGCGCGCGGCGGCTTCCCGGGCCAGCTGCTCGCGCGTCGCAAACGAGTGCAGGCCCAGACCCCCCAGCACCAGGGTGAAGACGATCGGGATCAGGCTGACGCTCAAGTAGCCGACCATGCGCAGCGGCTCGCCCAGCAGCAGGAAGGCGAACTGGTGCCCCACGACGAAGCCGGTCGGAATGGCAATGACCCCGGTGAGGAGCCAGCGGGTCATCGGCTTGAATCGCGCGAAGGCGCGCGTGTGCCGCAGCAGCAGCACGCAGGCCACCATCGTCAGGCCCACGGACTCGTGGAACACCAGCAGCCGGGGCCAGGTGTCGAGCCCGGGGGACAGCACGTACAGCAGCGTCGCAGCGAGGGCCCAGAAGACGGCGGCGATGGCGATGGCGCGCAGCGCGCCTTTCAGCGTGTCGGGCCACAACTCGGCGGTGGGCGTCGAAGAGAGATACATGGTGGGCAGTCGTGCTTCGAGAGTGTGGACCCCGCCGGCTCGACTCTAGGGCCGGCGGAGTGCAACGCCAAGCCGCTAGAGCGCTCGAGCCCAGCGCCATCACGACGCCGACGCCCAGCCCGTAGGGGATGTGCGAGACCATGCTGGCCAGCAGGGCGTTGGACCCGCGCGGCCCGCGCCGCCCGAACCAGCCCCAGCCGAAGGCCGGCAGCAGCAGCAGCCAGGGCAGCAGCGAAGTCGCCGCACCGAAGATCACACCACCCCGGAGGTGATGGGTGGGCAGGTTGAAGCCCGCGGCATAGACGAAGGCCGCGTACAGCAGCGCGACCCCGCCGCCGCCGACGAGAAAGTGAAACGCCCAGCCCGTCCGCACCTCGCCCGGCCGTGCCGGGGAGCGGGCGATGTCGGCATGAGCCCATTGCCCGCGCAGCAGGCCCAGCGCCCAGCGGCCGACCAGGGCGACGCTGACGCCGCTCGTCAGGCCCACCCGGGCGGCGAGCATCTCGGTGATGTCCATCAGGACGGCGCCGACGATGCCGCCGACATAGGCCAGGACAAAGCTGTTCACGGGCAGGTTCCTTCTTGGGGTGGCGGGGCGGGATCGATCCGCGAGGTCAGGGTGCCGGCAGCAGCCGTGTGGCGGCCGCCGGCGTCGTGCCGGATGCAACCCGGCTCAGGATTGGGCGCAGGTTGCGGCGGCGCCGCATGGGCACTGCGGTCCGCACTGGCATTGCGCGCCGCATCGGCATTGCGGGCCGCAGGCGCCGGCGGTCTGCTCGGCGGCTTGCTGGCAGCCGCAGGTGCAGCCGGTACCGGGACAGATGGTGCAGTTGCAGGGGACTTGCTGGAGGGTGTTCATGGTGGCGTTCCTTGGGGTGGCATCGACGACGGGGTGTCTTCGATGGCTGGACTGTCGGCGCTGCATCGGCGCACGCACAGCCCGATGAGACGAACGGTCGGCACGCGTCCGGGAGCGGTCTCGCCGATCGACCGAGTGGTCGCGCCATCGCCGCGTGCCGTGCTGCTGAGCGCGCACGCTGCGCCGGGCGCCGGCATCGACCGTTCGAGCGCGTGTTCGGACCCTTGCCGGATCGATTTCGACGGTTGAGCGCATGCCGCTGTCGCTGCCCGCCAGCGCCGCCGACAGTGCGTGTCAGCGAACACATGTCGCGTTCGCGCAAACCAGGAGCACCGACGTGGACGAAGCGTACGAACAGGAAGTGGGGCGGGCCGACCAGGCGCTGCAGCGAGCTGACTTCGAGACCGCCTTGCGGCATCTCGAACGGGCGCATGTGCTGGCCCAACGGATGACGGGCCGGCACACCTTCATCCACTGGCGGATGCTGGTCGCCGGCCTGCGCCGCGGCGACATGCGCGAAGTCGTCGGCCAGCTGCCGCGGATCGTGGCCTCGATCCTGTTCTCGTGCCTGTGGGTGCCGCGTGGCAATAGCGGGCGGGCGCGCATCAGTGCCTTCAAGCCGATGCCGGTGCCCGACGACCTGCGGCACCTCGTGCCCTGAGCCGGGGAGATCGAGCCATGGAATACATCGTCGGCATCACTCTCGCACTGTTGTTCTGCGGCGCAGCGGCTGGGCTGGGCATGGACCGCGAGCGCGTGTTCTATCCCGCCGTGGTCATCGCCGTCGCGTCCTACTACCTGGCGTTCGCCGTCGTCGATGGCCGCAACGGGGTCATGCTGTCCGAAGTGGCGATTGCGGCCGTCTTCATCGCCGCGGCGGTGGCGGGGTTCAAGCACAACCCGTGGATCGCCGTCGTCGCACTGGCCGGGCATGGCGTGATGGACGGCTTCCACCATCTTCTCGTCCACAACGCCGGCGTGCCGCGAAGCTGGCCGGGGTTCTGCGGCAGCTTCGACGTGACCGCGGCAGGGCTGGTGGCCTTGCTCATGCTGGCTCGCGCCCGAGACGAGCGAGAGCAGCAGAGCTTCGGTCCCGGCTGACGCGGGCGCCATGCGATCAATCAACCACGGGTCGGCGCCCGGATGCATCTCGGTCGGCTCATGCGCGTGGACGAGTCCAATCGCGCCTACCAGATTCGGTAGATGAATCAAGGGCCTGGCGGTTTCGCCAGGCCCTTTGTGCTTTCAGAGTTGCTGCGGACGCCACAACGCCGCTGCCATGCGAGTGCATCGCCGCTGCTGGTTGGGGCACTCATGGTCGATCGCGCCGCACAGTGCTAAAAGGACAGGCTTGCCCCACATCAAGAACGGGAGACGATCATGGCCACCCAGCGCACACCCAACCTACTCAACGATCCGGAGAGCGGGGCGCTGATCGAGCAGGTCGCGCAGCGTCTGCATGAACGGCTGGACGCTGCCGCCGCCGCCGAAGCCGCTGAATTTGCGCGCCAGTACTACGGCCAGGTGGCGGCCGAGGACCTGGCCGAGCGCAGCATCGACGACCTCTACGGCGCGGCCCTGTCGCATCTGCACCATGCCCGCAGCTTCGCCAGCGGGGCGCCCAAGCTGCGCGTGTACAACCCGCGCGTCGATGAACATGGTTGGCAGTCCACGCACACCGTGATCGAGATCGTCAACGACGACATGCCCTTCCTCGTCGACTCGATCACGATGGAGGTCAACCGCCAGGGCCTGACGCTGCACCTGATCCTGCACCCGGTGATGAAGCTGCGCCGCGACGGCGCCCACCAGCTGCTGAAGGTGCTGCCGCGGCGCAGCGACGAGGAGGGACGGTTCGAGTCGCTGATCCATGTCGAGGTCGACCGCCGCACCGACCCGGCGCGGCTGAAGGACCTTCACGACGGCCTGCTGCGCATCCTGGCCGACGTGCGTGCGGCCGTCGAAGACTGGAAGCCGATGCGGCAGGCCGTCGAGGATACGGTGACGCAGCTCGAGCAACGCCCGCCGCCGGTGCCACGCGAGGACCTCGACGAGGACCTGGCCTTCCTGCGCTGGCTGGCCGACGACAACTTCACGCTGCTCGGCCAGCGCGACTACGACCTGGTCGATGAAGCGGGGGTCGACAGCTTGCGCGTGATGCCCGGCTCCGGCCTGGGCATCCTGCGCGGCGGTGCGTACGCGGCGGCGGCTTCGGCCTCGTTCGCAGCGCTGGCCCCGGAGATGCGTGCCCAGGCGCGCGAGGCGCGCGTGCTGTTGCTGACCAAGTCCAACGCCCGCTCCACGGTGCACCGGCCAGGGCACCTGGACTACGTGGGCGTGAAGCGTTTCGACGAGCAGGGCCGCGTCATCGGCGAGCGCCGCTTCCTCGGCCTGTTCACCTCCATCGCCTACGACGCCAAGGCCGCCGAGATCCCGTTGTTGCGGCGCAAGGTGGCCGCGGTGATCGAGCGTGCCGGCTTCCTGCCGCGCAGCCATACCGCCAAGGCGCTGGTGACCATCCTCGACCAGTTTCCACGCGACGAGCTGTTCCAGATCGGCGTCGACGAGCTGTACGCGATTGCCATCGGCATCCTGCGCCTGGGCGAGCGCCAGCGCACGCGGCTGTTCGTGCACTTCGACGCCTACGGCCGCTTTGCGTCGTGCCTGGTGTATGTGCCGCGCGAGAACTACAACACCGAACTGCGCACGCGCATGCAGCAACTGCTCACCGAGCATCTGCATGGCGAGTCCTCGGAGTTCTCGGTGCAGTTTTCCGACTCGCCGCTGGCGCGCGTGCTCATCGTCGTGCGCATCCGCGCGGGCGCGGCGCCGGCCACCGATGTGCGCGATCTCGAGCGCCGCATCGTGGCCATCGCGCGGCGCTGGGAGGACGAACTGCTCGATGCGCTGATCGATGCCTGCGGCGAGGAACGCGGCAACGCGCTGCACGAGCGCTACGCGCAGGGCTTCTCGGCCGGCTACCGCGATGACCATTCACCGCGCCAGGCCGTGCACGACATCGAACTGATGGAGTCGCTGCAGGGCCCGGATGCGCTGGCGATGAACCTGTACGTGCCGCTGGAGGCGCCGCCGGGGCGCCTGCGCTTCAAGATCGTTCGGGCCGACCAACTCGCGCCGCTGTCGCAAAGCCTGCCGATGATCGAGAACATGGGCGTGCAGGTGCTGGAGGAACGGCCCTACGAGGTACAGCGCGCCGACGGCACCGAGCTGTGGATCGACGACTTCGGCATGCAACTGCCCGAACAGAAGGACATCGACGTCGAGCCGCTGCGCGCGCGCTTCCAGGAAGCGTTCCTGCGCACCTGGCAGGCCGACAACGACAACGACGCCTTCAACGGCCTGGTGCTGCAGGCCGGCCTCGACTGGCGCGGCGTCAGCCTGCTGCGCGCCTACATGGGCTACATGAAGCAGGCCACGTTCACGTTCAGCCGCGTCTACATCCAGCAGGCGATGGCCAAGCATGCCGGCATCGCAGCCGATCTGGTCGCGCTGTTCCACGCCCGCTTCGACCCCGATCTGAAGGGCGACCGCGAGGCCGCGCAGGCGCAGGTCACCGAGCGCATCCTGGCAGCGCTCGACGGTGTCTCCAACCTCGACGAGGACCGCATCGTGCGCCAGTACCTGGCCGTGATCCAGGCCACGTTGCGCACCAACTTTTTCCAGCGCGGCAAGGACGGCAGCCTGCGCCCGGTGATGTCCTTCAAGTTCAACCCGGCCGAGGTGCCGGGGCTGCCCGAACCCAAACCGCTGTTCGAGATTTTTGTCAGCTCACCGCGGGTCGAGGGCGTGCACCTGCGCGGCGGCCATGTGGCACGCGGCGGGCTGCGCTGGTCGGACCGCATCGAGGACTTCCGCACCGAGGTGCTGGGCCTGGTCAAGGCGCAGCAGGTCAAGAATGCGGTCATCGTGCCGGTCGGCTCCAAGGGCGGCTTCGTGCTCAAGCGACCGCCGCCGGCCGGTGACCGCGAGGCACTGATGAAGGAAGGCGTGGCCTGCTATCAGAATTACCTGCGCGGCCTGCTCGACATCACCGACAACCTGGTCGACCGGCGCCGTGGCGCCGCCCCGACAGGTGGTGCGCCATGACGGCGACGATCCCTATCTGGTGGTGGCGGCCGACAAGGGCACGGCGACCTTCTGCGACATCGCCAACGCCACGGCCGCCGAATACGGCTTCTGGCTCGGTGATGCCTTCGCGTCGGGCGGCTCGGTCGGCTACGACCACAAGAAGATGGGCATCACCGCGCGCGGTGCCTGGGAGTCGGTGAAATACCACTTCCGCAGCTTCGGCCATGACACGCAGATCGCAGGACTTCACCGTCGTCGGCGTCGGCGACATGAGCGGCGACGTCTTCGGCAACGGCATGCTGCTGTCGCGCCACATCCGCCTGCTGGCAGCCTTCGACCACCGCCATATCTTCATCGACCCGACGCCCGATGCCGCCGCGAGCTTCGGCGAGCGCGAGCGCCTGTTCGCGCTGCCGCGCTCATCCTGGGACGACTACGACAAGTCGCTGATCAGCAGCCGGCGGTGGTGTCTATCCGCGCAGCGCCAAGTCGATTCCGATCTCGGCGCCGGCGCGAGAGGCGCTGGGCATCGATGCGTCGGTGAAGTCGATGACGCCGGCCGAGTTGATGCGGGCCATCCTGCTGGCGCCGGCCGACCTGTTCTACAACGGCGGCATCGGCACCTACATCAAGGCCAGCAGCGAGAGCCATGCCGACTGCGGCGACCGCGCCAACGACGCCATCCGCGTCGACGGGCGCGAACTGCGCTGCAAGGTGGTCGCCGAGGGCGGCAACCTCGGCGCCACGCAGCGTGGACGCATCGAGTTCGCGCTGGCCGGCGGCTTGATCAACACCGACGCCATCGACAACTCGGCCGGTGTGGATTGCTCCGACCACGAGGTCAACGTCAAGATCCTGCTCAACGGCGTGGTGGCCGAAGGCGAGATGACGACCAAGCAGCGCGACAAGCTGCTGGCCGAGATGACCGACGACGTGGCCGCGCTGTGCCTGCGCGACAACACCTACCAGAACCAGGTGCTGGGCGTGACACGCTCGCTCGGCCCGCAGCTGCTCGACGAACATGGCCGCTACATGCGCCATCTGGTGACTGCCGGACGGCTGAACCGCCGCATCGAGTTCCTGCCCAGCGACGAGGTGCTGGCCGAGCGACGGCAGGCCGGCGCGGGGCTGTGTGCGCCGGAGCTGGCCGTGCTGCTGGCCTACTCCAAGATGGAGCTCTACGACCAGGTGCTGGCCTCGGACGTGCCCGAAGACCCGTACATCGCAACCACGCTGGCGCGTTACTTTCCGGCGCGGCTGCGCGAGCCTTTTGCCGGTGCGCTGCAACGCCACCCGCTCAAGCGCGAGATCATCGCCACGCATGTGGTCAACAGCATGGTCAATCGGGTCGGGCCGTCCTTCGTGCACCGCTTGTCGGAAGAGACCGGTGCCCCGGGCCCCGACATCGTGCGCGCCTACTTAGGCACGCGTCAGGTGTTCGACCTGGTCTCGCTGTGGGAGGCCAACGATGCGCTGGACCACCGCATCGCCATGCCGACGCAGCACGAGGTGGTGCGCACCAGCGTGCGACTGCTCGAGCGCGGAGCGGTGTGGCTGCTGCAGGAACGCGAGGCCCTGCGCGACCTGGACGCGACGATCCGCCGTTTTGCGCAGGGCGTGGCCGAAGTCGGGCAGGGACTGTCCCACTGGATGGTGGCCGTGGAACTCGAGGCCATCGATGCCGATGCGCAGCGGCTGATCGGCCTGGGCCTGCCGGCGGAACTGGCCGCCCGCGTCTCGAGGCTGGACGCACAGGCCGCGGGGCTGGACATCGTGGACGTGACGGCCGAGCTGGGTGCCGACATCGAGACCGTGGCCGGCGTCTACTTCGGCGTCGGCGGTCGCCTCGGGCTGGGCTGGTTGTCGCAGCAGATCACGGCCTTGCCGGCCGATTCACGCTGGTCGGCGCTGGCCCGCCTGGCCATGCGCAATGACCTCACCGCGCTGGCGCGTGAACTCACGCGCTCGGTGTTCAAGGGGGCGTCCGCGCCGTCGTCGGCGGCCGGATTGATCGACGCCTGGGAGGCGCGGCGCGAGTTCAATCTCGGCCGCGTGCGGCAACTGCTGGCCGACCTCAAGCCCGTCGCCTCAATGGACATGGCCATGCTGTCTGTGTTGTTGCGCGAGTTGCGTGCACTGGCGTGAGTGCCAGGCCGGCGCAATGAACTCGATGGACTGAGACCGCAGCGCCGCCTTTCACGAGCCGCCACCGGGCTTGCCTTTGCCCGGGAAGGCATGGGCATGTCGGCTGAGTGCAAAGCTGGCGAAGAACTTGCACCAGATGGTGCTGCCGGCGATCGCGGTCCAGGTCGCGTAGGGGATGCCGATGGCAATCACCGAGACGATCACAAACACCGCGACGATGCCGGCAATGCCGTTGATGACCATCTCGTAAGGTGCCCATCGTTGCGGGTCGGCCGGCGCCTCGCCGTGCTTGAGCGCGACTTCGGAAAAGTCGCGACGGACCAGGATCCGCCAGGCCCGCCGCAGCCAGAAGAAGGCCAGCGGAAACAAGGCCAGGAAAAGAATCCAGGACAGGGCAACGCCCGTGTCGAAAACCATTCACGACTCCAGTGCGTGGTGTGGATGGAAGAAAAAAGGCCCCGCCGGCATGAGCCAGCGAGGCCTCGATTTTGTCGCCTGCCCGGGCGAGCCGCCCGGGCCGGTAGACGCGGCCGTCAATGCGATCCGTGAACCGCCTTCGATCCACGCGGAATGCGCACCGCCTCGACCATCGCCTGGATGTGCTCGGGCGGCTCCTTGGTCACCTTGTCGACCGCAAACGCGACGATGAAGTTGACCACCGCGCCGACCGCGCCGAAGGCCTCCGGCGTGATGCCGAAGAAACTGTTGGCGCCGCCGATCATCGGCAGGAAGTCGGTGCCCTTGATGAAGAAGATGCCCTTGTGTGCGAACACATAGAACAGCGTCACCGCCAAGCCAGCCAGCATGCCGGCCATCGCACCTTCCTTGTTCATCTTCTTGCTGAAGATGCCCATCATGATGGCCGGGAACAGCGAGCTTGCAGCAATGCCGAAGGCCAGTGCCACGGTTCCTGCCGCGAAGCCCGGCGGGTTCAAGCCCAGGTAGCCCGAGATCACGATCGCCACCGCCATCGAGATCTTGCCGGCCATCAACTCGCCTTTCTCGCTGATGTCGGGAACGAACACGTTCTTGATCAGGTCATGAGAGACCGCGGACGAGATCGCCATCAGCAAGCCGGCCGCGGTGGACAGCGCCGCGGCCAGACCACCGGCGGCCACCAGCGCGATCACCCAGTCAGGCAACAATGCGATCTCGGGATTGGCGAGCACGATGATGTCGGCGTTGACGTCGAGCTCGTTGCCCTTCCAGCCGGCTTCTTCGGCCTTCTTCAGCACTGCAGCATCCTTGGTCTTGTCGTTGTAGTACTGAATCTGGCCGTCTCCGTTCTTGTCCTCGAACTTGAGCAGGCCGGTCGCCTCCCAGCGCTTCATCCAGTCGGGACGCTTCGCGTACTCGATCGCTGAGTCCTTGGCGAAGGCGTCAGTGTTGTTCATCACCACGCCCGGCGTGACGGTGCGAATCAGATTCATCTTCGCCATCGCGGCCACGGCGGGAGCCGTGGTGTAGAGAATGGCGATGAACACGAGTGCCCAGCCGGCCGACGAGCGCGCCGCCTTGACCGACGGCACGGTAAAGAATCGCATGATGACGTGCGGCAGACCAGCGGTGCCGATCATCAGCGACAACGTGTAGACAAACATGTTCAGCGTGCTGCCCGGCAGCGACGTCGTGTATTTGCCGAAGCCCAGGTCGGTGACGACCTGGTCGAGCTTGCTCAGCAGCGATACGTCATGGCCTTCGAGGTTCGAGCCCAGGCCGAGTTGCGGAATCGGCATGCCGGTGAGTTGCAGCGAGATGAAGATGGCCGGCACGGTATAGGCCAGGATCAGCACGATGTACTGCGCCACCTGGGTGTAGGTGATGCCCTTCATGCCGCCGAACACCGCGTACAGGAAGACGATGCCCATACCGACGTAGATGCCGACTTCGCTGGAGACGCCGAGGAAGCGCGAGAACGCTACGCCGACACCGGTCATCTGGCCAATGATGTAGGTGATGGACGCCGTCAGCAGGCAGATCACCGCCACCGTGCTCGCGCTCTTGGAGTAGAAGCGGTCGCCGATGAACTGCGGCACGGTGAATTTGCCGAACTTGCGCAGATAGGGCGCCAGCAGCATCGCCAGCAGCACATAGCCTCCTGTCCAGCCCATCAGGAACAGGCCGCCGCCGTAGCCCATGTTGGCGATCAGGCCGGCCATCGAGATGAACGATGCGGCGCTCATCCAGTCGGCCGCGGTGGCCATGCCGTTCATGACCGGGTGCACGTTGCCGCCGGCCGCGTAGAACTCGCTGGTCGAGCCGGCACGCGCCCAGATGGCGATGCCGACGTAGAGCGCAAAGCTGAGGCCGACGCCGATATATATGGTGGTTTGCAGATCCATGGTGTCAGGCCTCAGTCTTCGTGAACGTCAAACTTGCGATCGATCTCGCCCATCTTCTTGCCGTAGTAGAAGATCAGCGCGATGAAGACGTAGATGGACCCTTGTTGCGCAAACCAGAACCCGAGGGGATAGCCGCCGAGGTTGATGTTGTTGAGCAGGGGGGCAAACAGGATGCCGGCGCCGAAAGAGACCAGGAACCAGACGATCAGGATCTTGGTCAACAGGCCCAGCGTGGCTTTCCAGTAGCCATGCGAGTCGTGCTTCATGAAGTGTCTCCTCCGAGAGAATCTTGAGCCGCGTTGCGAACCATGCAGTTGCAGTGCACGGCGCGCGGATTATGGAGGGGGCTCGCTGAACGAGAACTGACAACTAACCCGTGATGCGGGTCAAACTCGGGCAAACCCTGAAACGCGGATGCAACGTGCGTCATGGCGGGTTCTGGCGCGAATCTCTTCGTCGCCCTGGGTTTGTACTCATGCATGTAACGGGTCCACCGACTAATATGCGTAAAAGCAAATATACGGATAAACAAGTTGACTGCTGATGCGGTCGGCCCGACAGATCGCAGCTCGCCAGATTTTCTTGCACAAGGGGTCACGTTGGATTCGCAGCCAAGATGTCCGGGGCGCCTGCTCAAGGCGCCGGAGAACTTCCTCGATCCGGCCGCCGTGCACGAAGTTGTCGCCGAGGCCCGGCAGGGCCGTCGTGACTTCATCCGCCGCGCCTTTGCCACGGCCGGTGCGGCGGTCGCGGCGCCGGCTGCACTGGCTGCCGCCAACCCGGTGCCGCCGTCGGGCGGCGACGCCAACATCCTCGAATTGCCCGAACACAGCAAGGGCCTCGGCCGGTCGGTGGTCACCGACGGCTACGGCAAGCCGTCGCAGTACGAAACCAATGTGCAACGCCGCTACAGCCCGGGTCTGACGCCGACGCGGCAGGCTTCGGTGTCTTTCGCGCCGCTGCAGTCGCTGTTCGGCATCGTCACGCCGAGCGGCCTGCATTTCGAACGCCACCACCAGGGTTGGTGGGACATCGACCCGTCCAAGCACCGGTTGATGCTCAACGGCTCGGACGAGCAGATCATGCGCCGCCCGATGGTCTTGACGATGGATGAGCTGATGCGCCTGCCGTCGGTGAGCCGCTTTCACTTCATCGAATGCGGCGCCAACACCGGCATGGAGTGGGGCAACGTGGCCGTGCCAACCTGTCAATACAGCCACGGCATGCTCAGTTGCAGCGAGTTCACCGGCGTGCCGCTGAAAGTGCTGCTCGACATGGCGGGTGTCGACTTCAAGCGCGCCCGCTTCGTGCTGGGGGAGGGCGCAGACGGCTCGTCGATGACGCGCACCGTGCCGATGGAACTGGTCGAAAGCGGCGAAGTCCTCGTCGCCTACGGCCAGAACGGCGAAATGCTGCGGCCCGAGCAAGGTTACCCGCTGCGCCTGGTCGTGCCCGGCGTGCAGGGCGTGAGCTGGGTCAAGTACCTGCGGCGCATCGAAGTCGGCGACAAGCCGTATGGCACCAAGGACGAGGCGATCCACTACATCGACCTGATGCCGGGCGGCTTGCACCGCCAGTACACCAGCCTGCAGGAGTGCAAGAGCGTGGTCACCACGCCGTCGGGCGGCCAGGTGCTGCTCGACAAGGGCTTCTACAACATCAGCGGCCTGGCCTGGTCGGGCCGCGGCAAGGTCAAGCGCGTCGATGTCTCGGTCGACGGCGGGCGCAACTGGCGCAGTGCGCGGCTGGAAAGTCCCGGTCATGAGCAAGTGCCTGACGCGCTTCAACATCGACTGGGTCTGGGACGGCAAGCCGGCGCTGGTGCAAAGCCGCGCGATGGACGACAGCGGCTATGTCCAGCCGACCTACAAGGCGCTGCGCGCTGCTCGCGGCTCGCGCTCGATCTATCACAACAACGCCATCCAGACCTGGCTGGTCCAGGACAGCGGCGAGGTGAAGAATGTCCAGCTGTCGTGAGCTGCTGGCAGCAACTGCCCTGATCGGCTTGGCTGCCGCCGCGCTGTCGGTGCGGGCAACCGACTACCCCGGCATTGGGCGCGCGGCCACGGCCAAGGAGATCGTGGCCTGGGACATCGACGTGCGGCCCGACTTCAAGGGCCTGCCCACGGGCAGCGGGTCGGTCGCCAAGGGCATGGCGGTCTGGGAGAGCAAGTGCTCGTCGTGCCATGGTGTTTTCGGCGAGAGCAACCAGTTCTTCAGTCCCGATCGTCGGCGGCACGACCCAGGACGATGTCAAGACCGGGCGCGTGGCGCGGCTGAACGACCCCTCGTATCCGAGCCGCACGACGATGATGAAGGTGTCATCGCTGTCCGCGCTGTGGGACTACATCCACCGCGCGATGCCCTGGAACCAGCCGAAGTCGCTGTCCACCGAAGAGGTCTATGCCGTCACGGCCTACATCCTCAACCTGGCCGACGTGTTGCCGAGCGACTTCACGCTGTCCGATCGCAACATGTCCGAGGTGCAGCAGCTGTTGCCCAACCGCGATGGCATGACCACGGATCACGCGCTGTGGCCGGGCGCGGCACTGGGCGCAAACAAGGGCGTCAAGCCCGATGTCGCCGCCACGGCCTGCATGACCGATTGCGCCGGCGAGCCGAAGCTGGCCTCCTTCCTGCCCGACTTTGCGCGCGACTCGCACGGCAACCTGGCCGAGCAGAACCGCCCAATCGGTGCGCAAAAGGGCGCCGACACCCGCATGGCCGCTGAGGCGACGTCACCGTCAGCTGCCGCCGCGCCAGCGCCTGCCATCGCGCTGCTGCAAAAGCATGCCTGCGTATCCTGTCACGGCATGGAAGACAAACTGCTCGGTCCGGGCTTTCGCGATGTCTCGAACAAACATGCGGGGCGTACCGATGCCGTGGGCTACCTCGCAGCGAAGATCAAGACCGGCGGCTCGGGAGTCTGGGGCGGCACAGCGATGCCGCCGCAATCGCTCAGCGACGCCGAAGCGCGGACCATCGCGAAGTGGCTCGCCGACGGCATGACGCCG
Source organism: uncultured beta proteobacterium (assembly GCA_963706685.1). Classification (GTDB taxonomy): domain Bacteria; phylum Pseudomonadota; class Gammaproteobacteria; order Burkholderiales; family Burkholderiaceae_C; genus CADEEN01. The sequence continues at coordinate 66,621 of CAVPMY010000002.1, read as the reverse complement.
TAGCCTGTATAGCTCCAATGGGGTACGGGTCATCCGCATCGCGGGCCTTCCACTTAGACATTAGGATGTTCTTCTCAAGGAGATCGAAATGCAGAACCGTCGAGAAATGCTTTCCCATTCGGCCAAGGTGGCGACGATGCTGGCCTCCCTTGGCTTGGTGCCCGCTCTGGCGCGGGCCCAAGCGGCGGGCTACAACAGCGCCGCATTCGCCGCCAAGACCATGCCCGAGCTGATGAAGGCGCTGGATGCCGGCACACCGGCCGAGAGCAAGGACGTCTCCATCACCGGTCCGGACATCGCCGAAAACGGTGCCGTGGTGCCGATCGGCGCCGCCACCGCGCTGCCGGGCGCGAAGCGCCTGCTGATCCTGGTCGAGAAGAACCCGAGCATGATGGCGGCGATGTTCGATCTCACCGACGCGATCGAGGCCAACATTTCCACCCGCGTCAAGATGGGCCAATCATCGAACGTCTATGCGGTGGCAATGATGAACGACGGCAAGGTGCTGTTCGCCCAGAAGGAAGTGAAGGTCACGCTGGGCGGCTGCGGAGGTTGAGTCCTCCCGCCTCATACAGATCATCGATAGTCGAATCAGGAGATCAACATGGCAGACCCGATGCGCATTCGCGCGCAAGTTGCAGGTTCGTCAGCCACCGTGCGCGTGCTGATGGCCCATGAAATGGAAACCGGACAGCGCAAGGACTCGTCTGGCAAGCCCATCCCGGCCTGGCACATCCAGGAGGTGACGGCGCAGCACAACGGCAAGACCGTGATGAGCGCGCAGTGGGGACCGGCGGTTTCGAAGAATCCGTTCATGCAGTTCGCGGTCAAGGGCGCCAAAGCCGGCGACAAGATCACCGTGTCCTGGGTCGACAACAAAGGCGACAAGCGCACCGACGAAGCCGTGGTCAGCTGACGCCGGCACGCCTTGATCGACCCGCAGGGCAACGTGCGGCGGTTGGTTCGCTCCTCGCTGATCCGAGCGAACCCTTCATGACCAGGAGACAACGTGACCAAAGAGATCCTCATCGGGATGGCCCTGCTGGCGCTGGCTGCCGGCAGCCAGGCCCAGAAGTCCACGGCCGATGGCATCGCCGAGTACCGCAAGATGCTCGAAGACGGCAACCCTGCCGAGTTGTTCGAGGCCAAGGGCGAATTGTTGTGGAAGACCCCGCGCGGGCCGAAGAAGGCCTCGCTCGAAGCGTGCGACCTCGGCCTCGGCCCGGGTGTGGTCAAGGGCGCGTGGGTGCAATTGCCGCGCTGGTTTGCCGATACGCAGCGCGTGCAGGATCTGGAATCGCGCCTGCTGACCTGCATGGAAACCTTGCAGGGCTTCAGCGCGGCCGAGATCGCCAAGACGCCCTTCGACAAGGGCGAGCAGGAGACCATCGAGTCGCTGGCCGCCTGGATTTCGGCCTCGTCGCGCGGTCAGAAGTTCAATCTGCCGCAGGCCCATGCCGATGAGCGCCGCGTGTATGAACTCGGCAAGCGAGCGTTCTTCTTCCGCGGCGGCCCGATGGATTTTTCCTGTGCTTCGTGCCATGGCTCGGAGGGCAAGCGCGTGCGGCTGCAGGACCTGCCGAACCTGACCACGAATCCCGGCGACGGCATCGGCTTCGCGGCCTGGCCGGCGTATCGCGTTTCCAGCGGCAGCCTGTGGACGATGCAGCGTCGCCTCAACGACTGCTACCGGCAGCAGCGCTTTCCGTTTCCGGGCTACGGCTCGGACGTGACGATCGCGCTCGGCGTGTACATGGGTGTCAACGCCAAGGGCGCTGAATCCATCGCGCCGGCCCTCAAGCGCTGACCTGCAACGCGACGAATACATTCATCACCATGCAACACAAGCACATTGTCATTGGCGGCGTCGCCGCGCTGGCCGCGATCGTGGTCGCCGGCTGCGCCGGCATGCCGTCGTCCGAAGAGCTCGATCGGCAGACGGCGGCGATGCTCAAGGCCTCTTTCAGCGAGCGCGGCATCGCCAAGATGGACCGGCTCGATCAGGACCTGGGTCAGAAGGCCTGCTCCTCGGCGCAGCCGCCTTCCGAAGCGGTTGCCAAGCGCGTCGTCGACGAGGCGCTGGCGACGATCAAGATGCCCAGCGACGGCAAGTACATCGGCGACTGGAAGGCCGGCGAGAAACTCGCCCAGAACGGCCGCGGCATGAGCTGGAGCGACAAGAGCGCCGAACCCAGCGAAAACGGCGGCAGTTGCTACAACTGCCACCAGATCTCCAAGCAGGAACTGTCGTACGGCAGCATCGGTCCGAGCCTGTACAACTACGGCAAGCTGCGCGGCGTGAAAGACGTGGCCGACCCGGCGGCCAAGCCGATGATCCAGTACACGTGGGCCAAGATCTGGAACAGCAAGGCCTTCGCGGCCTGCTCCGACATGCCGCGCTTCGGCCACGCCAAGCTGCTCGACGAAAGCCAGATCCGCGACGTGATGGCGCTGCTGCTCGATCCGCGTCGCCGGTCAACCAGTGAGCAGCGTAAAGGGAGAACGACATGTCCAGTGTGGGCTATCACGAACCGATCGACGAGTTGTCGGACGAAACGCGCGACATGCACCGCGCCATCGTGTCGCTGATGGAAGAACTCGAGGCGGTGGATTGGTACAACCAGCGCGCCGATGCCTGCAAGGATCCGGAGCTCAAGGCCATCCTCGAGCACAACCGCGACGAAGAAAAGGAGCATGCGTCGATGGTGCTGGAATGGATTCGTCGCCAGGACGCGCGGTTCTCGAAGGAACTCAAGGACTATCTCTTCACGACGAAGTCCATCACCCACGGATGAGCGTGGACTGATCCGAGTCCCCGGGCGTCATCTCGATTGATCGACAGGCCCGCGTTCGCGCGGGCTCTTTCCGAGCCTCAATATCACTGATTGCGAACTTATGAATCTATCGAAGCGCGAGTTCGTGCAGGTCCTGGGCGCGGCCTCGGTGGCGGGCATGGCGCTGGGCCGCTATGCCGATGCCGACGCTGCCACCGCCCAGCGCGGCCTGTACGACATCGCGCCGTTCGGCAATGTGTCGTTCCTGCACATGACCGACTGCCACGCGCAGTTGAAGCCGATCTACTTTCGCGAGCCGAGCGTCAACCTCGGCATCGGCTCGCATGCAGGGCCAATTGCCGCACCTGGTCGGCGAAGCGCTGCTGAAGCGCGCCGGCGTGCGGCCCGGCACGGCGCTGGCCCATGGCTACAGCGTTCTCGATTTCGAGAAGGCCGCGCGCCGCTACGGCAAGGTCGGCGGATTTGCGCACCTGGCCACGCTGGTCAAGCAACTCAAGGCCAGCCGCCCCGGTGCGCTGCTGCTCGATGGCGGCGACACCTGGCAGGGCTCGGCCACGTCGCTGTGGACCCAGGCGCAGGACATGGTCGACGCCAGCCAAGCTGCTCGGCGTCGACGTCATGACCGGGCACTGGGAGTTCACCTACGGCATGGAGCGCGTCAAGGAGATCGTCGACAAGGACTTCAAGGGCAAGATCGACTTCCTGGCGCAGAACATCAAGACCACCGACTTCGGCGACCCGGTGTTCAAGCCCTACACGCTGCGCGAGATCAACGGCGTGCCCTGCGCCATCATCGGCCAGGCCTTTCCGTACACGCCGATCGCCAACCCGCGCTACCTCGTCGCCGACTGGAGCTTCGGCATCCAGGACGACAACCTGCAGAAGATGGTCGACGAGGTGCGCGCCAAGGGCGCCAAGGTGGTGGTGCTGCTGTCGCACAACGGCATGGACGTCGATCTGCAAGATGGCCACGCGCGTGCGCGGCATCGACGCCATCTTCGGCGGCCACACGCACGACGGCGTGCCGGTCGCCGTGCCGGTCGCCAACGCCGGGCGGCAAGACCCTGGTCACCAACGCCGGCAGCAACGGCAAGTTCCTCGGCGTGATGGACTTCGACGTCAAGGACGGCAAGGTGGCCGACTTCCGCTACCGCCTGCTGCCGGTCTTCGCCAACCAGCTGACGGCCGATCCGGCGATGGACGCGCTGATCACCCAGGTGCGCGCACCCTACGAAGCCAAGCTGGCCGAGAAGCTGGCCGTCACCGACGGCCTGCTGTATCGCCGCGGCAACTTCAACGGCTCCTGGGACCAGTTGATCTGCGACGCGCTGATCGACGTGCAGGGCGCCGAGATCGCGTTCTCGCCGGGCTTCCGCTGGGGCACGACGCTGCTGCCCGGCGACACCATCACGCGCGAGCTGATGATGGACCAGCTGGCCATCACCTATCCCTACGCCACGGTCAACGAGATGAGCGGCGCGACCATCAAGACCATCCTCGAAGACGTGGCCGACAACCTGTTCAACCCCGATCCGTACTACCAGCAGGGCGGCGACATGGTGCGCGTCGGCGGCCTGGCCTACACCTGCGATCCGGCGGCCACGATGGGCAGCCGCATCAGCGACATGCGCCTGGCCGGCAAGCCGATCGACGCCGACAAGACCTACAAGGTCGCCGGCTGGGCGCCGGTGGCCGAAGCCGCGCGCACCGCCCCGGGGAGCCAAGCCGGTGTGGGACGTCGTCGAAAGCTGGCTGAAGGCCCAGGGTGGGCGCGTCAAGCCGCGCAAGATCAACACGCCCAAGCTGGTCGGCGTGGCCGGCAACGCGGGCATCGCCGCCTGAGCCGGCGCGCTCACGCTATCGTCGTCCCATCCCCTCACCGCCAAAGGATGCCACCATGAAGATCTGCCGATTCATCGTCGCCGCCGTATTGAGCGTCGCTGCCGCCACGAGCTGGGCGCAGGACCGCGTCGTCTATCACGTTGACAACGCGGAAGCACAGGGCCTGAAGGGCCTGCGCAACGTGCGCAACCACCTCGATGTGGACACCGACGGCCAAGATCAGCGTCGTCACCCACGCCGATGGCGTCGACATGCTGATGGTGGACGCCAAGGCGGCCAACGGCACCGAGTACGCGCCCTTGGTATCCGCGCTCGTGGCCCGCGGTGTCACCTTCGAGATCTGCGAGATCACGCTCAAGAACCGCAATCTGAAGAAGGACCAGTTCGTGCTCGACGCCACCTTCACGCCCTCGGGCGTGGTGCGCATCGCCAAGCTGCAGAAAGAGGGCGCGGCCTATATCAAACCGTGATCGTGCGGGTCCTGCGATGAAGCGTCGACACGGCTTGGCTGCACTCGCTGCGGCCGCTGTCGGCGCCTTCATCAACGCGCAGGCTGCCGAGCAGGCCCTGCGCGCCGCGACCGTCGCCCCTGGCGTCTGGACCGTGCAGGGCGAGGCCGCATTGGGATCGACTGCCAATCGCAACTTCATCTCGAACGCCAGCTTCGTCGTCACCGACGATGGCGTCGTCGTCATCGATGCGCTCGGCTCGCCGGTGCTGGCCGAGGAGCTGATTGCCGAGATCCGCCGCGTCACGCCGCAGCCGATCCGCCATGTCATCGTCACGCACTACCACGCCGACCACATCTATGGCCTGCAGGCCTTCAAGGCAGCCGGCGCAACGATCATGGCTCACGCCGAAGGCCGCAGCTACCTGGCCTCGGACAGCGCACGCCTGCGCCTCGAAGCCAGCCGCAAGGACCTCTGGCCCTGGGTCGACGACAAGACGCGGCTGGTTGCCGCCGACCGCTGGCTCGACGAACAGGAGACGACGCTGCGTGTCGGCTCCTTTGACTTCCTCATCCGCCATGTCGGGCCGGCGCATACCGCCGAAGACCTGGTGGTGCATGTACCGCAGCTCGGTGTGCTGTTTGCCGGCGATCTGGTGTTCCAGGGCCGCATTCCCTTCGTCGGCCAGGCCGACAGCCGGCAGTGGATCGAATCCCTGAGCCATCTCATCGACTTCAAGGCCAAGCTGGTCATCACCGGCCACGGGCCGCCGTCGACGAATCCCGAGGCCGACCTGACGCTGACGCGCGACTACCTGCTGCACCTGCGCAAGACCATGGGCGATGCGGCGCGCGAGCTCGAACCGTTCGACGATGCCTATGCCAAGGCGGACTGGTCGCGCTTCGAACACCTGCCGTTGTTCCGCGCCGCCAACCGCATGAACGCCTACAACACCTACCTGTTGATGGAGCAGCAGGCGACGAAGTGAGGGCAGCGCCGGCGGCGGCCGCTGTTGCTCAGGTGCGAATCGATCGACGCACCAGGCCCTTGATCGTCAGGCCCTGCACGAGGATCGAGAACACGACCACGCAGTAGGTCAGGGCGACCAAGGTCTCGCGTTCCGGGCCCGCCGGCAACGACAAGGCCAACGCCACGGAAATGCCGCCGCGCAAGCCGGCCCAGGTCAGCACCTTGGCCGAGCCCGCGGGCAGGCGAAAACGTTGGCGCCACAGGGCCACCGGCAAGCCCACGGTGAGCGATCGCGCCAGCAGCGTCACCAAGATGGCAGCCAGCGCCGCGCCGGCGATGCCGTCGGGGAAGCGAATGATGATCACCTCCATGCCGATGAGCACGAACAGCACCGCGTTCAGGATCTCGTCGAGCAGTTCCCAGAACAGATCGACGTGGTGCCGCGTCGTGTCCGACATCGCCAGCTCGCGGCCGTGGTTGCCGATCACCAGCCCGGCCACCACCATCGCCAGCGGGCCGGACACATGCAGATGGCTCGCCAGCGCGTAGCCGCCCATCACGGCGGCCAAGGTCAGCAAGACCTCGACCTGGTAGTGGTCGATGCTGCGCAGCAGCCGGAAGGTGACGTAGCCGACGGCGAGGCCGAACAGCACGCCGCCGCCGGCCTCCTGCAGCAGCAACTGTGCGCCCTGGCCGAACGCTCGGCGTGATGCCGCTGGCATGCATGCCGAGCAGCAGCGAGAAGATGACGACGCCGACACCGTCGTTGAACAGCGACTCGCCCGAGATCACCAGCTCGAGATTCTTCGGCGCACCGACCGACTTGAGGATGCCCATGACGGCGATCGGATCGGTCGGCGAGATCAGCGCGCCGAACATCAGGCAGTAGATCAGCGGCAGCGGCAAGCCGACCCAGGGCAGCACCCACCACAGCACCACGCCGACGACCAGCGTCGACAGCAGCGTGCCGACGACAGCCAGCGCGCCGATCTGCCAGCGGTAGCTGCGCAGCTCGCTCAGGTCGACATGCATCGCGCCGGCGAACAGCAGCAGCGACAGCATGCCCTGCATCAGCACGTCGGAAAAATCGATCGAGCGCAGCAGCGATTCCTCGTAGCCGCGCAGCGCGCCGACGACGCCCACGGCATCGAGCAGCACCAGCAGCAGCGACAGCCCGAGCGCCGCCACCATGACGCCGATCGTCGTCGGCAGGCCGACGAAGCGGTGGTTCAGGTAGGCGAGCAGCGCGGTGACGACGAGGCAGACGGCGGCGATGTCGAGCATGGCGAGCGGGTGGTGGGCACAGCCGCGCAGCTTAACGGCCGCTTGTTTGCAGCCATCAGCGCAGCGTTGCCACCGCGTCCATCGTCGGTCAGTTTCGTGGTCCTCGGCCCACAGCTCAGGATTCGGGCCATTCGATATGCGGCGCCGCAGATGCCGTGCATGAATGTGCCGTCGGGTTAGGCGGCGAACAAGGTCAACGTAGCAATGGTGAGTTCGCCGACGCGTGCGCGGCGACGCACGATGAGTATCTATTGCGCTGCTGGCTAGACAAGTCCCGACCCCGTGTGCGCCGTGTCTACGCGGCGGCTGGCAAAAAGCAAGACCTGACCCCATGCGCACCCTTGACCCCATGCGCACCATGCGCAGGCCCCATGCGCAGCCCACGCGCGCACGCCATGCGCCGCCGCGCACGTCGCACCGTCTCCAGGTTGATCGTATGCCGAAGGACGTGGCAGCTATTTGGATGGCGTTGCTGCGTCCCTGTCGCGCGGGGCCCGAGGGCGCTGCGGCGCCGTCGCTCATGCTGGAGTACCAGAAATCGCGCCGTCGCCGCAGCACCCTCGGGCCGGGAGGCGGTGGCGTGGTGCGAGCAAGGCGAGTTCGTGCAGGTTTCGCTTTGGGGTTGACAGCAAAGTCAGGTGTGGGCAAAAGGCAAGACCTGACCCCGATGCGTCCCCGACCCCGATGCGTCCCCGTGACCCCGATGCGTCCCCGATGCGTCTCGTGCGTCTCGAGACCTGACCCCGGCGCTTGCGCTTGACCCCGGCGCTTGCGCTTGTGTGAGAGAGAAAACTTCGTCGAGCGCGCCGACTTGTTGAACCGCCCACTGCGGACCCGCACGGTGGGTGGTGTGGGGGCTGGGGGCTAGAAACCCCCGGCTACCCGATTATGTCTCACTCGCGACGGCCCAACAGCCGGCGAATCAGGTAGTTCAAGTTCACCCCGAGACCAAAGAAGTTCGGCTCAAGCTTTAGGAGGCGGTTGGCCTGCTCAAACCGACCCTCTTGCGAACTCGTGGCAGTTGCAGCGTGTTTGTCTCTCTGAACAAGAACTTCGAGGTCATCGGCAAGTGCCCCTAGAAGATGACTGACAAAGTGGCTGGACGCTGCGTCATAGGTTGCCTGTGCGTGCTCAGTCGGAAGTTCAGCGAATCGCAGACCGTTACCGTACCGCGCAACATGCCGATCGAAGGACTCCGCGTACAGGCGAAAGCGCTCCATGTAGATACCCCCATCAACGTACTTCTTGACGACAGCGAGCACTGAAACCTTCAATTCCGAAGTGATCGGAATCTTCAGCGTGTTCAAGAGAGACAAGACCTCACTCCGAACTTCTTGCCCAAAGCGCTTCTGCGCCTCTGCCGTTCCTTTTTTCAGTTGATCGATACTCGCTCCTGCTGTTGCGCGCCGATCCGGCCTCACAAGGGCGAGTGCTTCGCTTCCCGCCCGTAGGAGCGCACCGACATGCGCCTCGCGCAGCCGAGCGAGCTTGCTCTCAAGAAGTGCGATTGCTTCTGGAGTCACGACGTCTCACCGCACGCTAATTTGCTCGGCGAACCGCACCAGCCGTTCCAGCGCAGCAGCGTCTGATGCCTCCACAGACACCGTGACGTATGCGAGACATTGCTTGGCGTAGTTGAACTTCGCGGCTGAGTAAAGCCGGATGGGCTTCCCGTCGACCGTGGCAGTGGAGTTCATGAAGGCAGTGAAGTCATTCTCATCTCCTTCCCTAAGGCGAGTGACCTTTCCTTCAACCTGCGTCAGGTTGGCCGGCATTCCAGGCTTTAGGCGAGCCAAGCCGCGACGTGCCCACTCGTCTTGCTGTGCTTTAGACGACGTGACTGCAGTGCGCTTTAGCTCCTGCCACTGCGCTTGCGAATAACGACCCTGCGACTGAAGCGTTGAGCCAAGTGACGCAACGAGGATCTGTGGGAACCGTGCTTCGGCCTCCCAGTCTGCAAAGAGAACTTCTGAGTAGCGCGCCTTCCTTCCAGGATTGCGGTGCAATCCTTCAATGACGGCAGAGCGCTGCGCTCGCTGCTCCGCAGTGACAGCAGGAGTGAACTCGTTTGGTACGGTGAGAGACAACTGACTCGGGCACCCTTCGATGCTGATCGGAAGCTCGCGAGCGACCGCAACTTCAGCTGCCTGCGCAATGAGCGGAATGACGCACAAAGCGACGAGCGCACGCAGGGTATGGTTCTGTCCGGTCATAGTGAGTTGACGTGGGGTCTGTGAGACATAACCTGATATCGGGAGACTGCTTTGCCAATGATCCTGGCCGACTGCTCCCGAACCTGGGAGCCGAAATCGGGCTCGGATCCGCATGGACGCTGGCTTTCCGGCTTGCGTACTGGAGTTCCATCCAGTATTATCAAATCGTGAAAAGCGGCGTGTCGTCATCGGTGTTGCCTCCCCTGCAGTCAGCGCGTTTGCTGGACCAGGTGCGCGAGCGGATTCGGTACTTGCACTACAGCCTGCGCACGGAAGAATCGTACCTCCACTGGATTCGCGCGTTCATCCGTTTTCAGGCGGCACGCGTCGGGGTCACTGCACGCATCGGCGTCAAGTTTTGCCTGTTGCCCTCGCCGCGTGGTCAGCGCTGCACCGACTGCACTACTGCCACCGCGATGCACCCGCCAGACTGTGGTTTGCACTGCCCGCGGGGTGTCGAACATGCTCGCCGCCGCCCTCACGCCTGCACCGCCGCCCGCTGCAGCAGCGGCGCATCATGCGCCAGCAGATGCGCTTCGCCGCGCTCGATGATGAAGTAGCGAAACGCCTCGGCGGCCGGCGACAGCAGCCTGGCCTGCAGGTGGACGACGTTCCACATGCGCATCAGCGGCGTGCCTTCGACGTCGAGCACGTGCAGCAGGCCGCTGCGCACTTCGAGGCCGATGGTGTGCAGCGACAGGAACGACAGCCCCATGCCGGCCATCACGGCCTGCTTGATGGTCTCGTTGCTCGACATCTCCATGGTGATGCGCGGCTTGGCGCGGTGCTCGGCGAAGAAGGATTCCATTGCCGCGCGCGTGCCTGACCCCTGCTCACGGACGACGAAGGCATGGCCCTCGAGCGCGTTGACCGGGGCGTGGCCGACCTTCAACAACGGGTGCGCCGGCGGGCAAACAAACACCAGCGGATGCGCGGCAAAGGCCTCGGCGCGCGTGGCGATTTCCTTCGGCGGCCGGCCCATCACCGACAGATCGACCTCGCCGGCCTGCATCATCGCCACCAGCTGATCGCGGTTGCTGCCGACGCGCAGCCGCACCTCGATGCCCGGATGCTCCTCGTGAAAGCGCGCCAGCATCTGCGGCACGAAATACTTGGCGGTGCTGACGATGCCGATCGTCAGCAGGCCGTGATCGAGTCGTTTGAAGCGCGCCATCGCGTCGTCGGCCTGCTTCAGATCGGACAGCAGCCGGCGCGCATGCACCAGGAAATATTCGCCGGCCGTGGACAGCGAGATCTGCCGGCCGTGGCGCTCGAACAGCGCCAGCCCGACTTGGGCCTCGACCTCCTTGATCTGCATCGACACCGCCGGCGGCGTGAGGTGCAGCGTTTCGGCGGCGCGGGCCATGCTGCCCTGCTGTGCAACCTCAGTGAAAACCCGCAGCTGGCGGAAGGTGATGTTCATTGATCAGGTTTGCCTTATCAGTAGCGTCATTCATCCTGACTGTTCTTTATCTCATTGCGAACTTATATTTTTCCTCACTGGCCGTCAATCACACCGCACATCAGCAGGAGCGCTCATGAACAAACCCGTCGACGAAGGCGTCATCACCGACAGCAAGAAGCGCTACAGCGCCGGCGTTCTGAAGTACCGGCAGATGGGCTACTGGGACGCCGACTACGTGCCCAAGGACACCGACGTGATCTGCCTGTTCCGCATCACGCCGCAGGAAGGCGTCGATCCGATCGAAGCCGCCGCCGCGGTGGCCGGCGAATCGAGCACCGCCACCTGGACCGTGGTCTGGACCGACCGCCTGACCGCCTGCGACAGCTATCGCGCCAAGGCCTACAAGGTCGAGCCGGTGCCGAACAACCCCGGTCAGTTCTTCGCCTACGTGGCCTACGACCTGATCCTGTTCGAGGAGGGCTCGATCGCCAACATGACGGCCAGCCTGATCGGCAACGTCTTCTCCTTCAAGCCGCTGAAGGCAGCGCGGCTCGAAGACATCCGCGTCCCGGTGGCCTACGTCAAGACCTTCAAGGGCCCGCCGACCGGCCTCGTCGTCGAGCGCGAGCGCCTCGACAAGTTCGGCCGCCCGCTGCTCGGCGCGACGACCAAGCCCAAGCTCGGCCTGTCGGGCCGCAACTACGGCCGCGTCGTCTACGAGGGCCTGAAGGGCGGGCTGGACTTCATGAAGGACGACGAGAACATCAACTCGCAGCCCTTCATGCACTGGCGCGACCGCTTCCTGTACGTGCATGGATGCCGTCAACAAGGCGAGCGCGGCCACCGGCGAGGTCAAGGGCAGCTACCTGAACGTCACCGCCGGCACGATGGAAGAGATGTACCGAGCGCGCCGACTTCGCCAAGGAACTCGGCTCGGTGATCGTCATGGTCGACCTGGTGATCGGCTACACCGCGATCCAGAGCATGGCCAAGTGGTGCCGCGCCAACGACATGATCCTGCACATGCACCGCGCCGGCCACGGCACGTACACGCGGCAGAAGAACCACGGCGTGAGCTTCCGCGTCATCGCCAAGTGGCTGCGCCTGGCCGGTTGCGACCACCTGCACACCGGCACCGCGGTCGGCAAGCTCGAGGGCGACCCGATGACGGTGCAGGGCTACTACAACGTCTGCCGCGACAGCGTACACCAAGAAGGATCTGCCGCGCGGCCTGTTCTTCGACCAGGACTGGGCCGACCTGAAGAAGGTCATGCCGGTGGCCTCGGGCGGCATCCATGCCGGCCAGATGCACCAGCTGATCGACCTCTTCGGCGACGACGTGGTGCTGCAGTTCGGCGGCGGCACGATCGGCCACCCGGCCGGCATCCAGGCCGGTGCGGTGGCCAACCGCGTGGCGCTCGAATGCATGGTCAAGGCGCGCAACGAAGGCAAGAACATCAAGGAAGAGGGCCCGGACATCCTGCGCAAGGCCGCGCAGTGCTGCACGCCGCTGAAGCAGGCGCTCGATACCTGGGGCGAGATCAGCTTCAACTACGCCTCGACCGACACGTCCGACTACGCCGTCACACCGGCGGTTGCCTGAAAGGAGCGCACCACCATGATGACCAACCCGACCGGCCGCATCACGCAAGGCCAGTTCAGTTTCCTGCCCGACCTGACGGACGCCGAGATCAGCCTGCAGATCGACTACGGCCTGGCCAAGGGCTACGCCTGGAGCGTCGAATACACCGACGACCCGCACCCGCGCAACACCTACTGGGAGATGTTCGGCATGCCGATGTTCGACCTGAAGGATGCCGCGGGCGTGCTGATGGAGCTGAAGAACTGCCGCAAGTCGTTCCCGAACCACTACATCCGCCTGATGGCCTTCGACAGCACGCGCAATGTCGAGACCATCGCCATGAGCTTCATCGTCAACCGGCCGAAGGACGAGCCCGGATTCGGCCTCGTGAGGCAGGAAGGCCATGGCCGCTCGCTGCACTACACCGTGCACAGCTACGCCACCGACCGCCCCGAAGCCAAGCGGTACGGCTGACATGGCAACGATCGCTCCTTCTTTGTTGTCGGCCGACTTCGCCCGCCTGGGCGAGGAGTTGCGCGACGTGGTCGCCGCCGGCGCCGACTGGATCCACTTCGACGTCATGGACAACCATTACGTGCCGAACCTGACCTTCGGGCCGATGGTCTGCCAGGCGCTGCGCAAGCACAGCCCGGTGCCGATCGACGTGCACCTGATGGTCGAGCCGGTGGATGCGCTGGCGACGGCGTTCGCGCAAGCCGGCGCCGACCTGATCAGTTTTCATCCTGAAGCCAGCCGGCACGTCGACCGCACGCTGCAGCTGATCCGCGCCGAGGGCTGCAAGGCCGGCCTGGCCTTCAACCCGGCGTCGCCGCTCGATGCGCTGGAGTGGGTGATCGACAAGGTCGACCTGGTGCTGATCATGAGCGTCAACCCGGGCTTCGGCGGGCAGGGCTTCATCGACTCGGCGCTGCGCAAGTGCGAAGCGGCGCGGCGCATCATCGACCGCAGCGGGCGCGACATCCGCCTCGAAGTCGACGGCGGCATCAAGATCGACAACATCCGCCGCGTCGCCGATGCCGGCGCCGACACCTTCGTCGCCGGCAGCGCGATCTTCGGCAAGCCGGACTACAAGGCGGTGATCGACGCCATGCGCGCCGAGCTGGCGCGCACCGGCATGAAGCAGGCGGCCTGATGAGTACCGCGCCGCTGTACTCGATCCCCGGCTCGACGGCCCCGGTCGTCGAACGCCACGGCAGCCGGCGTGCCGACGAGCAGCGCGCGCACGGTCGCCGAGGTGCTGGCCGAAAGCCAGGTCGAAGCGGTGCTGGACGAGCTCGACCGCGACCTGATCGGCCTGGCGCCGGTCAAGCAGCGCATCCGCGACATCGCTGCGCTGCTGGTGATCGACAAGCTGCGCCTGAACCTCGGCCTGCGCAGGCACAGCGCCCGAGCCTGCACATGAGCTTCACCGGCAACCCCGGCACCGGCAAGACGACGGTGGCGATGCGCATGGCGGAGATCCTGCATCGCCTCGGCTACGTGCGCAAAGGCCATCTGGTCGGCGGTGACGCGCGACGATCTGGTCGGCCAGTACATCGGCCACACCGCGCCGAAGACCAAGGAGGTGCTGAAGAAGGCGATGGGCGGCGTGCTCTTCATCGACGAGGCCTACTACCTGTACCGGCCGGAGAACGAACGCGACTACGGCCAGGAGGCGATCGAGATCCTGCTGCAGGTGATGGAGAACCAGCGCGACGACCTGGTCGTCATCCTGGCCGGCTACAAGGACCGCATGGACACGTTCTTCCAGTCCAACCCGGGCCTGAGCTCGCGCATCGCCCACCACCTCGACTTCCCCGACTACAGCCACGACGAGCTGCTGGCGATCGCCGACAGGATGCTCGACGGCATGAACTACCGCTTCGACGACGAGCACGAGACACCTTCGGCGAGTACCTGGCGCGCCGGCTCGCGCAGCCGCACTTCGCCAACGCGCGCAGCGTGCGCAACGCGCTCGACCGCGTGCGGCTGCGCCAGGCCAGCCGGCTGTTCGCCGACCGCGACGCGCGAGCTGACGCGCGACGACCTGACGCACGCTGCAGGCCGCGGACATCCGCGCCAGCCGCGTCTTCGGCAGCAGCACCTGATCTTCGATCCTCGAAAGACCGCCATGCCCTTGTCGCAACGCTGGACCCTGACCCGCTACCTGATCGAGCAGCGGCGCCGCTTTCCCGAGGCCAGTGGCGAGCTCAACGCGCTGATCCTCGACGTCGCGATGGCCTGCAAGGCGATCGCGCGCATCGTGGCCTTCGGCGAGCTCGGCGACGGCCTGGCCGCAGCGCCGAAACTCGTTGCCGGCGCTGTCAACGTGCAGGGCGAGGTGCAGAAACCGCTCGATGTGCTCAGCAACGACATCTTCATCCGCATGAACGAGTGGAGCGGCCACCTCGCCGGCATGGCGTCGGAAGAGATGGCTGAGCCCTGACAGATTCCGGCCGCCTACCCGCGCGGCAAGTACCTGCTGGTGTTCGATCCGCTCGACGGCTCGTCGAACATCGATGTCAACGTCTCGGTCGGCAGCATCTTCTCGATCCTGCGCGCGCCGCAGGACGTGATCGACAGTGGCCGCGATGTTTGCGAGGCCGATTTCCTGCAGCCCGGCGCGACCCAGGTGGCCGCCGGCTACGCGCTGTATGGCCCGACGACGATGCTCGTGCTGAGCGTGGGCAACGGCGTGGCCGGATTCACGCTCGACCCGAATCTGGGCGAATTCATGCTGACGCACGCCGACATCAGCGTGCCGGCCGACAGCCACGAATTCGCGATCAACAGCTCGAACAGCCGCTTCTGGGAGCCGCCGGTCAAGCGCTATGTCGATGAATGCCTGGCCGGCAAGACGGGGCCGCGCGGCAAGGACTTCAACATGCGCTGGATCGCCAGCATGGTGGCCGAAGCGCACCGCATCCTGATGCGCGGCGGCGTCTTTCTCTACCCGCGCGACACCAAAGATGCCGGCAAGAACGGACGCCTGCGGCTGCTGTACGAAGCCAATCCGATCGGCTTCGTCATCGAGCAGGCGGGAGGCCGCGCCAGCACCGGCCGTCAGCCGATGCTCGGCGTCATGCCGACGGAACTGCACCAGCGCATCGGTGTCATCTTCGGCTCGAAGAACGAAGTCGAACGCATCGAGCGCTACCACCGCGATCCTTCGACGCGCGACGCCGGCACGCCGCTGTTCGCCGAACGCAGCCTGTTCAGGAACTGACCATGAGTGAACGCCATCCCATCATCGCCATCACCGGCTCATCGGGCGCCGGCACGACGTCGGTGACGCGCACCTTCGAGAACATCTTTCGCCGCGAGAAGGTCGCCGCCGCGGTCATCGAAGGCGACAGCTTCCATCGCTACGACCGCCTGGAAATGAAGCGGCGCCAGGCCGAGGCCGAGGCGGCGGGCAACCGCAACTTCAGCCACTTCGGCTCCGAGAACAACTTGTTCGCCGAACTCGAACTGCTGTTCGGCAGCTACGCCGAAAGCGGCACCGGCCGGCGCCGCAAGTACCTGCACGACGCCGAGGAGGCCGCGCCGTACAAGCAGGAGCCCGGCACCTTCACGCCCTGGGAAGATCTGCCCGCCGACACCGACCTGCTGTTCTACGAAGGCCTGCACGGCGCCGTCGTCACGCCCGAGGTCAACATCGCGCGCCACCCCGATCTGCTGATCGGCGTCGTGCCGGTGATCAACCTCGAATGGATCCAGAAGCTGTGGCGCGACCAGAAACAGCGCGGCTATTCCACCGAGGCCGTCACCGACACGATCCTGCGCCGCATGCCCGACTACGTGAACTACATCTGCCCGCAGTTCACGCACACCCATGTCAACTTCCAGCGCGTGCCGCTGCGTCGATACCAGCAACCCGTTCATCGCACGCGACATCCCGTCACCCGACGAGAGCATGGTCGTGATCCGCTTCGCCAATCCCAAGGGCATCGACTTCCAGTACCTGCTGAACATGATCCACGACTCGTTCATGTCGCGTGCCAACACCATCGTCGTGCCCGGCGGCAAGATGGAACTGGCGATGCAGCTGATCTTCACGCCCTTCATCTGGCGCATGATGGAACGGCGCAAGCGCGCCCTGGGAGCGATCTTGATGACCTGCTTCCAGCGATGACCGCGTGGTCCGCGCCGACAACGGCCAGCGCAACGAGATGGCCAACGCCCTGCGCGCGCTGGCGATGGACGCGGTGCAGCAGGCCAACTCCGGCCATCCCGGCGCGCCGATGGGCATGGCCGAGATGGCCGTGGCGCTTGTGGAGCCGACACCTGCGCCACAACCCGGCGAATCCGAAGTGGCCCGACCGCGACCGTTTCGTGCTGTCCAACGGTCACGCCTCGATGCTGCTGTATGCGCTGCTGCACCTCAGCGGCTACGACCTGCCGATCGACGAACTGAAGCGCTTTCGCCAGCTGCACAGCAAGACGCCGGGCCATCCGGAGGTCGGCCTGACGCCCGGCGTCGAAACGACGACCGGCCCGCTCGGCCAGGGCCTGGCCAACGCGGTCGGCTTTGCGCTGGCAGAAAAGCTGCTGGCCGACGAATTCAATCGGCCCGGCCACGGGATCGTCGATCACTTCACCTACGTCTTTGTCGGCGACGGTTGCCTGATGGAAGGCATCAGCCACGAAGCCTGCTCGCTGGCCGGCGTCTGGCGGCTGAACAAGCTGATCGTGCTGTACGACGACAACGGCATCTCGATCGACGGGGAGGTCGACGGGCTGGTTCGTCGACGACACGCCGGCGCGTTTTCGCGCCTACGGCTGGCACGTCATCGGACCGATCGACGGCCACAGCGTCGACGCGGTCGGCGAGGCGATCGAGCAAGCCGAGCACTCGAGCGACAAGCCGACGCTGATCGATTGCCGCACCACCATCGGCAAGGGCTCGCCGGCGCGCGAAGGCACGGCCAAGGCGCACGGCGAGCCGCTCGGCGCCGACGAGATCCGCGCACACCCGCGAGGCGCTCGATTGGCCGCATGCGCCGTTCGAGATTCCGGCGTCGATCGCGGCGCGCTGGAACGCGCGCGCAGTCGGGTGCCGAGCGAGAGCGCGACTGGCAGGCGCGCTTCGCGGCCTACCGCGCGGCGCACCCGCAGTTGGCCGGCGAGTTCGAGCGCCGCATGGCCGGCGAGTTGCCGCGCGATTTCGAGGAAACGTTGATCGGCGCGATGGCCGAGTTCGGCGCCTCGCGCGAGACGATGGCCTCGCGCAAAGCATCGCAGAAGGTGCTGGCGATGCTGGCGCCCAAGGTGCCGGAACTGCTGGGCGGCAGCGCCGATCTGACCGGCTCGAACCTGACCGACTTTGCGGGCTGCGGCGCCGTGCGCGGCGGCGAGCAGGGCGGTCGCCACATCAACTACGGCGTGCGCGAGTTCGGCATGGCCGCGGTGATGAACGGCATCGCGCTGCACGGCGGCTTCATACCGTACGGCGGTACCTTCCTGACCTTTTCCGACTACAGCCGCAACGCCATCCGCATGGCCGCATTGATGAAGCAGCGTGTCATCCACGTCTTCACGCACGACTCGATCGGCCTCGGCGAGGACGGCCCGACGCACCAGAGCGTCGAGCATGCGGCGAGCCTGCGCCTGGTTCCCAACCTCGACGTCTGGCGGCCCTGCGACGCCGCCGAAACGGCCGTGGCATGGACGCAGGCGCTGTTGCAAGCCGATCGGCCGTCGGCGCTGCTGTTGTCGCGCCAGAACCTGCCGGCGCAGACACGCAGCCCCGAGCAGGTGCTGGCCATCCGGCGCGGCGGCTACGTGCTCAGCGATCGCAGCGAAGCGCAAGGCGTGATCCTGGCCACCGGCTCCGAGGTGGCGCTGGCGATGGCAGCGCAGGCCCTGCTCGACGAGCGCGGCGTGGCCGTGCGCGTGGTCTCGATCCCCTCATCGACCCTCTTCGACCGCCAGGACAAGGCCTACCGCGAGGCCGTGCTCGGCACGGGCCTGCCGCGCATCGGCGTCGAGGCCGGCGTGACACGCTGGTGGGGCCAATACGGCTGCTGCGCTGCGCTCGGCGTCGATCAGTTCGGCGAATCGGCGCCCGCCGCACAGGTCTTTGCGCATGTCGGGTTGACCGCCGAAGCGCTGGCGGCGCTGGTGCATGCACAGTGCGACGACGAGCAGCGCCTCGTTCGTTCGAGCCACTGAGGGCGGGCCATGTACTACGAGCTGATCAGCTTCGACCTCGACGGCACGCTGGTCGACACCGCTGCCGAAATTGCCGAGGCCGCCAATCTGACGCTGCAATCCCATGGCATGGCACGGCGATCGGCCGTCGAGATCACCGGGTTGATCGGTGCCGGCACGCGCGAGTTGATGTTGAAGTTGCTGGCGCGTGGTTTCCTCGAACAGCCGTCGCTGGAACAAGAGGTGAAACCTGAGGCGGTGCTGGCGAGCTTCGACCAGCACTATGCGATCACCACCGGAACGTTGGCACGACCGTACGCAGGTTGTCGCGACGCCTTGCAGCAACTCAAGCAGGCAGGCCTGCGCCTGGCCTGCACCACCAACAAGGAGTTGCGCCACAGCCAGCGCGTGCTGGCAGCGACCGGCCTCGACGGCTTTTTCGATCTCGTCGTCGGCGGCGATTCGTTGCCGGAGAAGAAGCCCCATCGCTCGGTGCTCGAGCATGTGATGCACAGCTTGAACGCCAGCACTGAGCGCACGGCACATGTCGGCGATTCGGCGATCGATGTGGCGGCGGCACGCAACGCCGGTGTCCAGGCCTGGGTGGTGCCTTATGGCTACAACGGCGGCAAGCCGATCGAAAGTACGAACCCCGACAGGGTCTTTCCGGGCCTGCTCGAAGTTGCATACCATGTGCTCGAGATGCCTACTGCCGGTGCCCAGCGCGCCGTCCCTGTGCGCTGAAGAGGAAACGACAATGCGATTGAAAGCCCTGCTCTGGGACGTGGACGGCACGCTGGCCGAGAGCGAACGCGATGGCCACCGGGTGGCGTTCAATCGCGCCTTCGAGGCCTGCGGCGTGCCCTGGCGCTGGGACGAGGCGCACTACGGCGACCTGCTGCGCATCACCGGCGGCCGCGAGCGGCTGATGTTCGACATGAACCAGCGTGGTGACGCGCCGCCACCCGGCGAGCGCGACAGGCTCGCGCGCACGATGCATGCGAAGAAGAATGCCTTCTACGCCGAGTTGGTGGACAGCGGCGCGATCGCGCTGCGCGACGGCGTGCGCGCCCTGATGGCGCAATGCCGCGAGGGCGGCGTGCGCATGGGTATCGCCACGACAACGAGCCGGTCGAATCTCGAGGCGCTGATGCGCGTGCATTGGGGCCCGCGCTGGGCCGACGGGTTTGCGGTCACGATCTGCGGCGAAGACGTGCAGCGCAAGAAGCCCGACCCCGAGGTCTACCTCGCCGCCTTGGACAGGCTGGACATCAGTCCGCTCGAAGCGGTGGCGATCGAAGATTCGCCGGGCGGCGTGGCAGCCGCGTGTGCGGCTGATATTCCCGTTGTCGTTGCACGCAGCGCCTATTTTGCCCAGGCCCCGATCGAAGGCGCGGTGGCCGTCGGCCCGGGCCTGCACACGCGTCGCGGCTGGCGACCGGCGCTGCGCGGCGCCGACGACGAGGCGCGCGGCGTTGACCTGGACGACATCGAAGGCTGGTGCGCGCAGATGGACAGCATCAGCGATTACCCTTGACACGGGCAGGCCTGTTGGGCCAGGGCAAGCGCCTACGGCCGCTGTAGCATCGCTGCATCCTGGGTCCATGTGAAGGGGAGTCGATATGCAACCGAGGCAACTGGCCACCGCGGCTTGCGGCGCACTGCTCATGTCGGCCGCCGGCGCCCAGCCGGCTTCCGAGATTTTTCGCGATGCCGACCTGGCACTGGGCCAGCGCCTGATCAAGGAGCACGGCTGCGTCGAATGCCATGTGAGCAAGGTCGGCGGCGACGGCTCGTCGATCTATCGGCCGGCGGGGCGCATCAACAGCGCGGGATTCCTGCGCGGCATGGTCGAGCAGTGCAACACCGAGCTCAACCTGGGGCTGTTCCCCGAAGAGGTCACCTCCATCGCCGCCGTGTTGAACCGCGATCACTACCGCCACAAATAGGTTGTTTGGGGTTGTATTGCAATATCGGTGCTTGCGAATAGAATCACGTCGTTCGCATCTGCCGGGGTTGCCGCATGGGTTCGAAGAAAACCGAGGACCAGGTCTTCGATTCGGTCGCCGAGTTGTTTTCGGTCTTGTCGACGCCGATCCGACTGAAGATCATCAGCGCGGTCTGCAACGGCGAAAAGAACGTGTCGGAGCTGCTGGCCGAAATCGAGACCACGCAGCCGAACATGTCGCAGCACCTGAGCATGCTCTACCGCAGCGGTGTGCTGTCCAAGCGCCGCGAAGGCACGCAGATGTACTACCGGCTGCAAAGCGAACGCGTCGCCATGCTGTGCCGCGCCGTTTGCACCCAGGTGGCGATCGAACTCGACAGCGATGCACCGATCGCAGCCTCCGATCGCCTGGTGCCGTCGATGCTGCGCTGACGCCGCCGCGTCTGCCGCCGGCCCGGCCATCGGGGTTCAGGTCCAGTCTTCCTCCGACGTGGCCAGTGTCAGCGCGTAGGCGCCGCTCTTGGTCCACGCTTCGACCTCCTGCGTCAGCAGGTACAGCGTGCGCGGGTGCGAATCCACCCATTCGCTGTTGAAGGAGAGCTGAGCGCGGTCCTTGCCGCCGGCGTGCAGATGCAAAGCGTGCGGATCGATGCGGCCGCGCGCGTGGCATTTGATGACAGCCACGCGCAGTGCCAGCACCTGGCGCGCAAAGCGCTTGTCGCCGAGCTGGGCTTCGAGTTTTCGCAGGCCGCCGCGCTGGCCGAGCACGACGGCGGCCAGGTGGCGTTGTTCGGTCTGCGAAAAGGCCGGCGCGTCGAGGTGGCCGATGAGGTAGGCGCTGTGGCGGTGGTGGTCGTGGTGCGAGACTGCCAGGCCGATCTCGTGCAGGTCAGCGGCCCAACCGAGCTCGCGCGCGCCCTCGTCGTCCTCGGGGTCGATCTCGCGGTACAGCGCCAGGGCCACGCTGCGCACGCGCGCGGCCTGTGCTGCGTCGACGCTGAAGCGGCGCTGGATGTCACGCACGGTGGCATCGCGCCGGTCGCCTCGCGGTGCGGCCCCATCACTGCGACCGCCGCCATGACGTTGGGCTGCCAGACGCTCGTGCAACTCGACGATCACGCCTTGGCGCAAGGCGCCCCTGGCTGGCTGCAGGCGCTGGATGCCGAACTGCGCGGCGAAGGTGTAGAGCAGCGCCAGCCCGCCGGCGATCACCGGCTTGCGGTCGGCCTTGAGGCCGGGCAGGTTGAGTTTGTCGGTGTGGCCGGCGGCGATGCAGCGCTCGATCAATTCGCGCAGCCGTTCGGGCGTGATCGTGGCGTCGGCATGGCCGTCGGCCAGCAACAACTGCGACACCGCACCGACGGTGCCCGAAGAGCCGAGGGCTTCTTCCCATTTCGACGGCGCAAACGGTTGCAGTGCTTCTTCGAGTTCCGCGCCGGCGGCGACCTGGGCTGCGCGAAACGCCTCTGCCGTGAGCTTGCCGTCACCGAAGTGGCGCATCGACAGGCTGACGCTGCCGACGGCGAACGACTCGGCGCTGATCGGGTCATTGCCGCGGCCGAGGATCATCTCGGTCGAGCGGCCACCGATGTCGATGACCAGCCGCGTGCGATCGCTCGGCTGCAGGTGGGCCACGCCGGCATAGATCAGCCGCGCTTCTTCACGCCCGGAGATGACCTCGATCGGATGGCCGAGGGCCGCCTGCGCGCGCAGCAGGAAGGCGTCGCGGTTCCTGGCCTCGCGCAGCGTCTGCGTGGCCACGGCGCGCACCTGCACCGGCTCGATGCCCTTCAAGCGCGCGGCAAATCGATGCAGCGTGGCCAGGCCGCGCGCGGCGGCATCCTCGCCGAGTTGGCCATTGGCATCGAGCCCCGCGCCCAGGCGCACCGTGTCCTTGACGTAGTCGATGCGCTCGTAGCGGCCGCGAGCCAGGCGACCGAGCTCGAGCCGAAAGCTGTTCGACCCCATGTCGACGGCCGCGAGCGGAGCGTCGGGTGCGGGTAGGGTGGACGCGGGCATGCGTCATTGTGCTTGCCTTCTAGAATCCCGGGCCTTGAATGATTTGCCGATTCTGGAAACCAGCATGCCGATCGACGCCGAACTCGACAGTCTCGCGCCCTCACGCACCTTCAGCCGCCGCGACTTTGCGCGTACCGGCATCGGTGCCGGTTTTGCCGCCGCGGCCCTGCCGATCGAGGCGCAGACGCAGATCAAGACCGACAGCGCGGGCCTGACGGTGGGCGAAGTGTTCATCGACGTCGGCGACTTCAAGCTGCCGGTCTACCGGGCGATGCCGGCGGGCAAGAGCCATCTGCCGGTGGTGCTGGTAGTCAGCGAAATCTTCGGCGTGCACGAGCACATCGCCGATGTGGCGCGGCGCTTTGCTCGGCTCGGCTACCTGGCCATCGCTCCCGAGTTGTTCGTGCGCCAGGGCGATGCCGGCAGCTACGGCGAGATGGCCAAGCTGATCAGCGAGGTCGTCGGCAAGGTGCCCGACGCGCAGGTGATGACCGATCTGGATGCCTGCGTGGCCTGGGCCCAGGCCAACGGCGGCCATGCCGACAAGCTCGCGGTCACCGGCTTTTGCTGGGGCGGCCGCATTGCCTGGCTGTACGCGGCACACAACCCGCGCATCAAGGCCGGTGTGGCCTGGTACGGTCGCCTGGTGGGGCAGGGCAATGCGTTGCAGCCGTCGCATCCGGTCGATCTGGCGGGCAAGCTCAACGCGCCGATGCTCGGCCTGTACGGTGGCCAGGACACAGGCATTGCGCTCGACACGGTGGACCAGATGAAGGGCGCGCTGGCCACCGGCAGCGCCGCTGCGAAAAATAGCGAGATCGTGATCTACCCCGACGCGCCGCATGCGTTTCACGCCGACTACCGGCCGAGTTATCGCAAGGACGCCGCCGAAGATGGCTGGCAACGCTGCCTGGCCTGGTTGAAGACCCACGGTGTGACATGAATCACCGCCAAGGGGTCCGAGGCACGCGGCTCGCGACGTGACGCTGGCCTACATCATCCTGGCCACGCTCGCCGGGGGCCTGCTGTCGGTGCTCGCTGCGGCGAGCCTGACCGTGCATTTGCTCGGCCGTGTCGTCAAGAGCCTGGTCAGCCTGTCGGTGGGCGTGCTGTTGGGCACGGCGCTATTGCACGTGCTGCCCGAAGCCTTCGAAAGCAGCGTCAGCCCGCAGGCGCTGTTTGCGACGCTGCTCGGTGGCCTGATGTTCTTCTTCCTGCTCGAAAAGGCCGAGCTCTACCGGCACGGCCACCACCATGAAGGCGACGACCCGCATCACCACCATCACCACGGTTTCGATGCCGAGCAGGCCGGGCGCGGCGGCTGGAGCGTGTTGTTGGGCGACAGCATCCACAATTTCTGCGACGGCATCATCATCGCCGCAGCGTTCCTCAGCGACACGCAACTCGGCATCGTGACGGCGCTGGCCATCATTGCGCATGAAATCCCGCAAGAGGTCGGCGACTACATCGTGCTGCTCAACGCCGGCCTGTCACGCACCCGCGCGCTGGTCTACAACGCGTTGTCGGGGCTGTCGGCAGTGGTTGGTGGCGTGCTCGGCTACTTCATCGTCGGGCCCTGGGAATCGCTGTTCCCCTACCTGCTGGTGATTGCCTCGAGCAGCTTCATCTATGTGGCCGTGGCCGACCTGTTGCCGCAACTGCAGCGCCGCCTGCCGTTGCGGGAAACGCTGTCGCAACTCGGCTGGATCGCGGCCGGCCTGGCTGTCGTGCTGGTGGCACGGCAGTTCTTACATTGATCGCGCCAATCCCTACTTGACGATCAGCACCGGCAAGCTGCTGTGGATCAGCACGCGCTGCGTTTCGCTGCCGAGCAGCAGTGCCGCGACACCGCGGCGTCCGTGAGACGCCATGACGATGAGGTCGCATTGCTGGGCCTTGGCGTGATCGAGGATCGCCTCCCATGCATGCAAGGCCTCGACGGTGTGGCCGTTGCATGACACGTTGGCGGCCTTGGCTGCATCGACCACGGCCTTGACGCGGCCTGCAGCAATGCGCTCCTGGGCGTCGTAGAACTCCTGCGGCGGCACCGGCTGCATTTCGGAGATGGCGCTGTAGGGGAAGGGCTCCTTGACGCTGACCGCGAACAACTGGCCGCCACCGGCCTGGGCGATGTCGATCGCCGTGTTGATCGCCTTGGTGGTGATCTCCGAGCCGTCGGTGGGAATGAGGATGCGCTTGTACATGGTGCTGGCCTCCGTAGGGACGTCGACAACTTTGCAGCCCCAAGGGTACGCGTTGCTTGCGCCACGTCAACCTTTGGCTTGTGGCCTGGCCGGATCGCTGGACCACTCGCTCCACGAGCCCGGGTACAGCGTGCCCATGCCCAGCCCGGCGTGCGCCGCGGCCAGCAGGTTGTGGCAGGCGGTCACGCCCGAGCCGCAGTAGTGGATGACGTCGCTCGCCCGCGCACCGTTGGCCAGATAGGGCTGCCACTCGCGCTTCAGCGCGGAGGCGCTCTTGAAGCAACCGTCCGCCGCCAAGTTGTCCTTGAAGCAGCGATTGCGTGCACCGGGAATATGGCCCGGTGCGCTGTCCAGCGGTTCGACTTCGCCACGAAAACGCTCGCCGGCGCGCGCATCGACCAGGTTCAGTCGGCCCAGGCCCGCGCGCACGGCGATCGCATCGAGCGTGGGCACCGCGGCAACGTGTGCCGGGTAGGGCTCGGTGGCTTGCGAGGTTGCTGCGGGCGCATGGGTCGCCAACGCGCCGCCGGCGCAGCGCCATGCGGCCATCCCGCCATCGAGGACGGCCACGTCGTCATGGCCGAGCCAGCACAGCAGCCACCAGGCGCGCGCGGCATAGGGGCCGCCCTGCGCGTCGTAGGTCACCACGGGCGTGGCGGGGCCGACGCCGCATCGGCCCAAGGCGCTTGCGATCGCAGCGCGATCGGGCAGCGGATGGCGGCCGCGAAACGCGCCTGCGCTGTCTTGCTTGGCGCCCGACAGGTCAGTGTCGAGATGCAGATAGTGCGCTCCGGGCAGATGCCCGGCCTGCCACGCGCGGCGGCCGGCGTCGGGGTCGGCGAGGTCGAAGCTGCAATCGATCAGCACGGGGGGGTGGGTGCCTTCGAGCTGCTGCATCAATTCCTGGGCTGAGATCAGTGTTTTCATCGCACTCCATTGTCGTTGGCCGGCAGGGCAGAGGGTTCCTGTGCGCGCGATCGCAACAGTGTGGCGTACAGGCCGGCGCCGACGATCAGCGCCATCCCGGCCAGCGCCGAGGCCGTGACCGGGTCGTTGAACAGCAGCACGCCGAAAGCAAACGCAAACACGATGCCCAGGTATTGCAGGCTGGCGTTGGCCAGCGTGCGGCCGATGCGGTAGGCGCGCGTCATCATCATCTGCGCAGCCGTTGCCAACAGCCCGATCGCCAACAGCAATGCCAACCCACGTGCCGTGTGTGCGCTGGCGCCTTCGACGAGCATCCACAGCGCGCCGGCAGCCAGGCCGCCGATCGAGAAGTAGAAGACGATGCGCTGCTCGGGCTCGCCGGCGCGGCCGAGCGTCGTCACCTGCAGATATGCCAATGCCGCCAGCATGCCCGAGAGCAGGCCGATCAGCCCGTGCCACAACTGCTGCTGTGCCACGGTCGGCCGCAACATCAGCACGACGCCGGCGAAACCGAGCAGCACCGCGGCCACCAGCCTGCCGTCGACCCGCGCCGAGCCGGCCACCACGCTGCCACCGATGAGGAACAGCGCCATCCAGACGGCCGACATGTAGTTCAGCGTCATCGCGGTGGCCAGCGGCAGACCACCGATGGCATAGAACCAGAGCATCAGCGAGAGCACGCCGCTGGCGCTGCGCCAGAAATGCATGGCCGGCACCTTGGTGGCCAGCGACTCGCCTCGCCAGCGTGTCATGCCGAAGATGAACAGCGCCCCGACCAGGGCCCGGTAGAACACCATCTCGCCGGCGCTGTATTGCGTGGATGCGAACTTGACGCACACGCCCATCAAGGCGAAGAGCAGCGAGGCGCAGAGCATCAACATCGGGGCCGACATCGCAGGCATTGTGAATGCGTTCGCGGCCCGGCAGACCCGGCCTGCGCGGGTATCGTGTGAGCCTGCCAACCGCCTGGAAATCACCGCATGAACGACTCGCCGTCGTACACGCCACCGAGAATCTGGTCCTTGAGCAAGGACAACGGCGGCCAGATTGCGAACATCAACCGCCCGACCGCGGGTCCGACTGCAGCTCTATTCGCTGGCCACGCCCAACGGCGTCAAGGTCACGGTGATGCTGGAAGAGTCACCTTCCCAGCGGTTCAGCATTGCCGACATCATCGCCGTGGTGGCCGTGGTCTTTGCGCGCGTGGTCAAGCTCACACCCGATGTGCAGCATGTGCACCTGCTGCGGTGGCGAGCGGCGATGGCGCAGCGGCCCTCGATGTCGCGCTAGGACAGGTCACATCCCAGCATAGTTGGGCCCGCCGCCGCCCTCGGGCGTGACCCAGACGATGTTCTGCGTCGGATCCTTGATATCGCAGGTCTTGCAGTGCACGCAGTTCTGGGCGTTGATCTGCAAACGATCGCTGCCGTCCTCGTTCTTCACGAACTCGTAGACGCCGGCCGGGCAATAGCGGGCCTCGGGGCCGGCATAGCGGGCCAGGTTGATGCTCACCGGCACCTTCGCATCGACCAGCGTCAGGTGCGCCGGCTGGTTTTCTTCGTGGTTGGTGTTGCTGATGAAGACCGATGACAGACGGTCGAAGGTCAGCACGCCATCGGGCTTCGGATAGTCGATGCGCGGGCACTCGGCCGCTGCTTTCAGCCGCACATGGTCCGGCTGCGTGCGGTGGATCGTCCACGGCGGGCTCTTGATGCCGAGCTTGGGCAGCAGCCAATGTTCGATGCCGGTCATCAGCATGCCGACCCAGTTGCCCTTCTTGAACCATTGCTTGAAGTTGCGCGACTGGTTCAGCTCGTCGAACAACCAGCTCTTGTCGAAGGATTCGCTGTACATCTTGAGCTCGTCATGGCGCCGGTCGTTCTTGAGCACCGCTTCGCAGATTGCTTCGGCGCAGAGCATGCCGCTCTTGATCGCGGCATGGCTGCCCTTGATACGCGCGGCGTTGAGGGTGCCGGCGTCGCAGCCGACGAGCGCACCGCCGGGAAAGACGAGCTTGGGCAGCGAGAGCAATCCGCCGGCGGTGATGGCTCGTGCACCGTAGCCGATGCGCTTGCCGCCTTCGATGTGCGCACGGATCGCCGGGTGCGTCTTCCAGCGCTGCATCTCTTCAAACGGCGACAGCCAGGTGTTCTGGTAGTCCAGGCCGGTGACAAAACCGAGCGTGACCCGGTTGTCATCCAAGTGATAGAGAAAACCGCCGCCATAGGTGTCGTTGTCCATCGGCCAGCCGGCGGTGTGCACGACCAGGCCGGGCTTGGCTTTGTCGGCAGGCACTTCCCACAGCTCCTTGACGCCGATGGCATAGCTTTGTGGATCGCGCCCGCCATCCAGGCGGTGGCGGTTGATGATCTGCTTGCCCAAGTGGCCACGCGCGCCCTCGGCAAAGATCGTGTAGCGGCCGCGCAGCTCCATGCCGAGCTGGAAGGCGTCATGCGGCTGCCCGTCCTTGCCCACGCCCAGATTGCCGGTGGCCACGCCGAGCACGGTGCCTGTGTCGGAGAAAAGCACTTCGGCTGCGGCAAAACCGGGGAACATGTCGACGCCGAGCTTTTCTGCCTGTTCGCCGAGCCATTTGGCGACCTCACCGAGACTGACGACATAGTTGCCGCCGTTGTGCAGGCAGTCGGGAATCAGCCATTGCGGCGTGCGCTTGGCGTCATGCTGCGAGAGAAAGAGCACCTCGTCGCTCGTCACCCGTTGCTTCAGCGGCGCACCCAGGCCCTTCCAGTCGGGGAAGAGTTCCGTGATCGCACGCGGGTCCATCACCGCGCCCGACAGGATGTGCGCGCCGGGCTCGCTGCCCTTTTCGAGCACGACCACCGAGATCTCCTTGCCGTCGAGTTGGGCCAGCTGTTTGCAGCGGATGGCGCATGCCAGGCCCGCCGGACCGCCGCCGACGACGACCACGTCGTACTCCATCGCCTCGCGCGGGCCGAACTTGTCGATCAGTTCTTTTGAGTTCATGCCGCTGATTTTATGATGACGTGCTATCGTGAATTGCAGTTATTCGCTGTCTTGCAGGGAGAGCAACTCATGGCCTACAGCATCGATCTATCCGGGCGCGTGGCGCTGATCACCGGCGCATCGAGCGGCCTGGGCGCACAGTTCGCCAAGGCCTTGGCCGCGGCCGGAGCCGGCGTCGTGCTGGCCGCACGACGCGTCGAGCGTTTGAAGACCCTGCGCGCCGAGATCGAAGCCGGCGATGGCGACGCCCATGTGGTCGGCCTGGACGTGACCAGCATCGAGAGCATCCGTGCCGCGGTGGCGCACGCCGAGACCGAGATGGGCACGATCGACATCCTGGTCAACAACTCGGGCGTGAGCACGACGCAGAAACTCACCGATGTCAGCGCCGAAGACTATGACTACGTGATGAACACCAACACGCGCGGCGCGTTCTTCGTGGCCCAGGAAGTCGCCAAGCGCATGATCGCCCGCAGCAAGGGCGCAGCGCCGGGCACGTACATCGGCGGGCGCATCGTCAACATCGCCTCGATGGCCGGGTTGCGGGTGCTCGGCCAGATCGGGGTCTATGCGATGAGCAAAGCGGCGGTCGTGCACATGACGCGCGCCATGGCGCTCGAGTGGGGGCGCTACGACATCAACGTCAACGCCATTTGCCCCGGCTACATCGACACCGAGATCAACCACCATCATTGGCAGACCGAGGCCGGGCAGAAGCTGGTGCAGATGCTGCCGAGAAAACGCCTGGGCAAACCGAGCGACCTCGATTCCACGCTGCTGATGTTGTGCGCCAATCAGAGCCACTTCGTCAACGGCGCGGTGATCGCCGCAGACGACGGCTTCGGAGTCTGAACAATTGCGCGACCTCACTGCCGTAGAAGCCCGCGTCCTCGGCGTCCTGATCGAGAAGCAGGCCACCGTGCCTGATACCTATCCGCTGTCGCTCAACGCCCTGGTCGCCGGTTGCAACCAGAAGACCGCGCGAGAGCCGGTGATGAGCGTGTCCGACGCCGACGTGCTGACCGCCATCGACGGCCTGAAGTCGCTGAGCCTGGTCTTCGAAGGCAGCGGCAGCCGCGTCGTCAAGTTCGAGCACAACACCGCGCGCGTGCTCGGCGTGCCCAGCCAGGCGGTGGCGCTGCTGGCCACATTGATGCTGCGCGGGCCGCAGACGGCGGCCGAGCTGCGCCTGAACTGCGAACGCCTGCATCGCTTTGCCGATATCTCGTCGGTGGAAGGATTCCTCGACGAGCTGGCGGCCAAGGAACCTGCGCGCGTGACCAAGCTCGCGCGGGCGCCGGGGGCGCGCGAGCAACGCTGGGCACAGCTGCTGTGTGGCGAGGTGCTGGCGCTTGTTCAAGACGCAGCAGCTGCACCGACCACCACAACACCGCCGCCATGGGAGCAGCTCGAAGCCCGCGTGGCGGCGTTGGAGGAGCAGGTTGCTGCGTTGCTGCGCCAGCAGGGCGCGGTGTCAGGAAGCGCCGACTGAGGGCGGGTCCATCACGCTGTCCAGCCACGACCAACGCGAGGGACTGGCTTGGTGCGAACGCCGCGCCTGCGGCAAAGAGCGCAGGAAGGTCGAAAAGTACGCCATCAGGCTGCCGCCGATGCGCGGGTTGATCTCGAGCAATTGCAGCTTGCCGTCCGCCATCTTGAAGTTGGCGCATCCCATGCCGTTGTAGTCGATGGCGCGCAGCATGGCGGTCAGCGCCGGCCTGTCCGGGCACGGTACGAGCACACGCGCGACGGACCGCTGCGTCTCGGGATTCTTGATGTACAGCGGCGCGTCATGGCGGTAGGACACCGTCAGCTCGCGTTCGATGCAGCCGTCCTTCATCAAGAAGTGCGTGGCATATTCGATTTCGCCGTGCACGGCCGTTTGCCGGAACAGGCCTGGCTGCTCGAGCCGGTCGCCCAGGCGCAGGATCGTCGCGTAGTCAGGCACCAGGATGCAATCGTTGCTGTTCTCGCCGTGCACCGGCTTGCAGATGAACGGCGGTGCCAGATCCGTGCCCATGGGCGGCACGTGGGCGCCGAAGCCGGCACTGGTGAGCGCCTCGTTCAGGCGCGGCTTGTCGTGGCACAGCGCGGTGCACGCTTCATCGGGCAAGGGCACGGCATGCGCGCGGATGTCCCGGGGCTGGCTGCGCAGATGCTGGGCGTCGGCCAGCGACAACGGCACGATCAGGTCGAAGCGCGACAGATCCGTTTGCGTCAGCGGCGCGAAGTGCAGGGCATGACCCAGCCCGGAAAAACCCCGGCGTGTGGCTTGTTCCCAGCCGTCGTGCCGGGAAAACACGATGCGCAAGGGCCGCGCACTGATCTTCAATGCGCGCGGCCGCTCGCGAAACATGTAGCCGGCGTCAACAGCGCGGCCGAGCAACTGGAGCATGAGGTGTCGCAAGGGCTTCATGGTGTCGGATCTCAATGCCAGGCATCCTAGGGACGCGATACCGGCCCATGCGGCAATAGTCCACAGGTCCCCGCGCCCGTTACATTGCGGGCATGCGAATAGAGGTACCCGACCAAAAGAAGCTGACGCACCAGACGGTCATTGCGATCCGTTGGGGCGACATGGACGTGATGGGCCACGTCAACAACACGGTCTATTTCCGGTACATGGAGATCGTGCGTCTCGAATGGCTGTTCAAGGTCGGTGGTCCACCGGACCCGGGCGGCTTCGGCCCGGTGATCGTCAATGCCTTCTGCAATTTCCTGCGTCAGCTTGAGTACCCCGGCGACGTGTTGGCCAAGCACTATGTGGCCAACCCAGGGCGTTCGAGCTTCGACACGTACATCACGCTGGAGCGCACCGATGCGCCGGGCGTGATCTACGCCGAGGGCGGCAGCAAGACGGTGTGGACGGATTTCAAGGCGCAGAAGTCAGTGCCATTGCCGGATTGGTTGCGCGCCCTCGTCAGCTGACAGCTCACAGGTGCTTGCGATAGAGCACCTGGTGAACTTCGGTGAACGCTCCCAAGGGACCATGGTGGATGGTGTCCGTGGCCAGGCGGGCCGCGCTGCCGAAATAGGCCATGGCCTGCAATGGGTCGCCGCCATCCGCCGCCTGCACCGACAACGAGCGCTGCATGTACCAATCGGCCTCGTCGACACGCTCCAGCCGGTCCATGGCCACCAATGCAGCGGCGTCGACCTCGAACAACTGGCCCGTGACCTGCAGGCCGCGTCCTGGCGCATAGACCAGCCAGGGCAGGCCAAACTCGCCGATCACGTAGAGCGGAAACGCCTGCACGGTCACGAACTCCCCTGGCAGCCGCCGGCCGCGGTTGACGGGGAAGTTGCAAAAACCTTGCTTGAGCGTGCCATAGACGAACAGCGGGTGCCGCGGCGCGCGCCATTCGAAGAGTTGCGTCGTGGTGCCGTCGTCGTTGCGGCGCAGCGCACCGTCGCGCATGCCGGCCTTGCGCAACACCCGGTGCGAGGCGCTGTTGTCGGGTGCGGTGGTGGCAATGACGTGGCGCAGTCCGAAGCATCGTGCGCCCCAGTCCAACAGGCCGCACGCGGCTTCGGTGGCCAGACCCTGCCCCCAGTGGGCGCGCTCAAGTGCGTACTTGATCTCGGGCAACGGCTGGCCGCCCGGGTGCACGAGTCCGCAGAAACCGACGACGGCGCCGTCGCTGCGTCGCGTCAGCGTGCACATGCCATAGCCCCGGGTCGCCACATTGCGCTCGGTCACGTCGAGCCAGCGGCGCGCATCCTCGGTCGTCAGTGCGCTGCCGTCGCCGACCCAGCGCATGGCGTCGAGGTCGCCATAGACCGCGAGCAACGCCGGCAGATCGCTGCGGCGCAAGCGCCGGACGTCAAGACGTTCGGTCTCGAAGAGCAGGTCACTCACGCTGCGAAGACGTCTCAGCGCTCTGCAACCTGCTGCGCCACCGCAGCGGCCAGTTCGATCACCGCCAGCGCGTAGTAGCTCGACCAGTTGTAGCGCGTCACAGCCCAGAAATTGCGCGTGCCGGCGACGTGGCTAGGCGCTGCCGTGTCGCCGTTCTGCAGCTCGACGAGGGCCAGCGGGCCGTCGAACGCGCGCCCCTCGGCGGTCAGCGTGGCGCCGCGACCCACGAACTCGTCGGCAGAAAACAAGGGCAGGATGTCCGGGCCCAGCAGCCATGCGCGGTCGGCCGCGTCGTCGGGCGCACGGACGTCGAAGTGCGTCGGCAGGCCGCGCGCCCAGCCGAAGTAGTTCAGGTAGCGGGCCACGCTGCCGATGGCGTCGGCCGCGCTGCCGGCCAGGTCGACATGGCCGTCGCCGTCGAAATCGACCGCCCACCGGTTCTGGCTGCTCGGCATGAACTGCGGCAGGCCCATTGCGCCGGCAAACGAGCCTTGTACCTGCGCCGGGTCGCAGCGCTCGCGCGCGCACCAGAGCAGGAACTGCTCGAGCTCGCTGCGAAAGAACGGCGTGCGGTCGCGGCGGCCGGTGGGGAAATCGAAGCTCAGCGTGGCCAAGGCGTCGATGACGCGAAATGTGCCGGTCAGGCGGCCGTAGTAGGTCTCGACCCCGATGATGCCGACGATGATCTGCGCCGGCACGCCCCAGCGCTGTTCGGCGAGCTGCAGCCAGGACTCGTTGGCGCGCCAGAAGGCGACGCCCGCCGCAATGCGCTCGCGCTCGACGAAACGCGCTCGGTACGCGGCCCAGTTCTTCGCCGTTTCCCTGCCCTGGACGGTGGGCGGCGGCATGATGAGTTTTTGCACGGTGGCGATGAAGCGTGCTCGCCGCAGTTGCTCGCGCACCCAGCGCACGTCGAGTTCGCTGCGATACCGCGCCGACAGGTCGTCGGCAAATCGCATCACGTCGTCGCGCGTGCCGTAGGCCGTGGGTTCAGGGACCCGGGTGGTGGATGTTTGCGCTGTGGCCAGACCGCTGACCAAGGCCAGCGCCCCCAGCGCCTGTCGCCAGCAACGGATGAGCATGCGTGGATTATCGCGAAGCGCCGCGCGCCGCCGTGGCCGCCGCATCGAATTGCCGCCACCAGGTCCTGGCCGGCCGCGACGCCGCGTTGCGGCCATGACGCAGGGCATCCAGCATTTCGAGCTGCAAGGCCACAGCCTCGCCGACAGGTCCGCAGCGCTTGCGCACCTTGGCTGCCCAGTGCCGCGCGCCTTCGTGCTCGGCGACATCGACATCCAGATCGTCCAGCCGCCGGGCCACGCGCGCGGCCAGCCGTTGCCATGGATCGCGATGGTGACGGTCCCACCAGGCCCAGCCGGCGCCGAGCAGGCTGCCAACACTGATCAGCGCGATCAGCAAGTAGGCCAGGTCGACCGCTTCGGGCTGGCGCCAGCCGAGGCGTTGCAGCAGACCGAGCTGCTCGTCGCGCGAGTAGTGCAGCACCCACTGGTTCCAGCGGTGGTTGACGCGCTCCCAGTTGCGGCGCAGCGTGGCCATCAATTCGGGACTCAGCCCCTCGATGGCGCCGGCCACGAACCCCGGCCGCGGGCGCAGCGATCGCGACTGCACGACGCGCTCCGGCGCCACGGCCGCCGTCGGATCGACGCGAATCCAGCCGCGGCCCTCGACCCAGATTTCCGCCCAGGCATGGGCGTGGCTGTTGCGCACGATGACGATAGCCGTCCTGCAGCACCGGGTCGGCGCCCTGGTAGCCGGTGACGATGCGCGCCGGCAGATCGAGCGCGCGCATGATGACGACAAACGCTGCGCTGAAGTGTTCGCAAAACCCTTCGCGCCGATCGAGCCAGAACTCGTCGATGGCGTGGCGACCGTTCTCGTCGCCGTATTCACCCGGCGTCAGCGTGTAGGTGAAGCCGGCGGTGATGTGCGAGAGCACGGCCTGCGCGAACTGCTCGGTCGAGGCATTGGCCAGATCGGGCCGGCGCTGCAAGTTCACCGCCCAGGCCAGCGTGCGTGGATTGAAGCCGGGCGGCAGCTCGGTGTCGTCGCGCAGCGAGATCTCGCTTTGCAGGGGGCCATGCGAGTGATCGAGCCAGGCCCGCGCCGACAAGCGCACGCGCTCGGTCAGCGGGCGCTCGGTGACCCATTGCAGGTCGCCGCGCTGCTGCGCGCTCGCGCCGCTCAGCTGCGGTGGCTCGGGCGTGGCTTCGAGCAGCGGCAGCATCGGCAGCTGGCTCGGCTCGAGCGTCATCTCGTAGGACAGGGGCCTGCCACGCGTTTGCAGGCGAGCAGAGGCGGGTCGGAACTGCGATGGCGCGCGGAACCACTCGCGGCCGTC
Source organism: uncultured beta proteobacterium (assembly GCA_963706685.1). Lineage (GTDB taxonomy): Bacteria > Pseudomonadota > Gammaproteobacteria > Burkholderiales > Burkholderiaceae_C > CADEEN01. The sequence goes on along the minus strand of CAVPMY010000002.1, from coordinate 31,628 downwards.
GAAGCGAGACAGCACCGGCCCACGCCAGTACAGGCTGTTCGGCGGCGGTGCGGCGCCCTCGAAGCGCACGCGCAACGCAATCGAATCGTCGATCGCCAGCTCGGCCACGCCACCCATGCGCAGCGTGCCGGACAAGCCGCTCTTGGCCAGCGATTCCTGCGGCACCGCCCACAGCGGCGCCACGCGCGGAAAAAGCATGAACAGCACGATCATGATCGGCGCGCCGAGCAAGGCGGCCTGGGCGGCCACGCGGCCGGCGCGGACGATCGGCGGCCGGCCGACCGGCATATGCGCCAGCACCAGTGCAGTCAACAGGCCCCACACCGAGACCACCATCGCCGCGGCGACCGCCATCGACTGCGTGTAGAGAAAGTTCGTCAGCACGATGAAAAAGCCGAGGAAGAACACCACCAGTGCATCGCGGCGCGCGCGCAGCTCGAGCGTCTTCAGCACCATCAGCACGACCAGCAGGGTCACGCCGGCGTCCTTGCCGAGCACCGTGCGGTGGCTCCACAGCGTCAGGCCGATGGCCAGCGCCAGCACCGCGAACAGGGTCCAGCGCCCCGGCAACGGCGATTGCGTGACGGCCACGAGCGCGCGCCACAGGATCACACAGACCGTGAGCGCCAGGCACCACAGCGGCAGGTGCAAGAAGTGCGGCGCCACGGTCCAGGCGATGACACCCAGCAGGAACAGGACGTCACGCGCGTCGCGTGGCAGGTGCGACCAGCCGGGCCACTTGAATGGGGCGACAGCGCTCATGTCTGCCCCCCACGGCGCTGCGCGCCGGGCCCCCCAAGGGGGCGCGAGCGCCTTGGGATCGGCCCGGCGGCGCTCATGACCATGCGGCCAATGCGTCGAGGCTTGCCCGGCGGTGGGCCACGCCGCTGCCGGGCGCGATTTCGAGGCCCGGCAGGCGCAGGCCGTGCGGGATACCGGCAGCATCGGCGGCCACCACCCACGCCGCCATACGGGACAGCCGGGGCTCGGTGCCTGGGAGTTGGGCCTGCTGCCAGTCGAACCACAGCTCGTGCTGCATGGCGCTGACGTGATCGCGGCTGACCAGATCGCCGCCCTTGGCGCTTTTCTTCCAGACGATGCGCTGTCAGTGCATCGCCACGACGGTAGGCGCGCACGCCATCGAACTCGCCACTGTCGCTGCGCAGCGCCTGAGCTGCTTGCCCGGCCGCGCTCGGTGACGCCGGCCAGGGCGCCAGCGGAATTTCGGGTCGCGGCCAGGCGAGGGCCTTGGCCGCGGGCTTCCACACCGTCCAGGCTCGAAACAGGCCGAGCGGATAGCGTGTCTCGACCTGCAGCGTCGGCAGCGTGTGCAGGCCGCGCCGCGGCGGCACGAAGGCCAGGTGGGCGATGGCCTGGCCGCCGCCGGGCACATCGACAAACACGTCATGCCCGGACGCACCTGGATCGGCAAAGGCCGAGACCGACGCCATGCTGGGTAGCGGCTCGGGCTGGTCAGCACGATTTCGAGCGCCATCGGCTCGCCGGCAAAACCCGAGCCCGGCGGCCGCAGGTGCAGCGTCATGCCGCGCAAGCGTGTTGTGCGTCATGTGCATCGAGACGAACCCGGCGCCGGCGAGCAGGAAGGTCAGCACATAACCGAGGCTCAACTGGTAGTTGATCGAGGCCAGCAGCATGACGACGAGCACCGATGCAAATGCCAGCCCCGCGCGCGTCGGCAGGATGTAGATGTTGCGTTGCGTCAGCAGCCAGGTGTCGGCGCGCGCCAGGCGCGACTCGAACCACGCTTGCAAGCGTTGGCGAAGACCGAACATCGCCGCCCGCCCCGTCGTCACTGCACGGCGATCGTCTTGACCATCGCCATCACCTGTTCGGCCGCACCGCGGCCGGCGCCGGGCACGGGCGACAGGCGGTGGGCGATGGTCTGCACCAGCACGGCCTGCACGTCGTCCGGCGCCACGTAGTCGCGGCGGTCCATCAGGGCATGCGCCTTGGCCGCGCGCAACACGGCGATGCCGGCGCGCGGCGACAGGCCCTGCGTGAACCACTGCCCGCCGCGCGTCGCCGCGATCAGCAGCTTGCAGGTAGTCGAGCAGCGGCTCGCCGGCGTGGACGGCCAGCACCTGCCTGCTGCGCGATCTGCAACTCGGCCGGCGTCATCACCGGCTGCAGGCGGTCGACGACAGCTGCGCCGGTCGGCGCCTGCCAGCAGGGCGCGCTCGCTGGCCGGTCCGGGTAGCCCAGCGTGATGCGCATCAGGAAGCGGTCGAGCTGGCTTTCGGGCAGCGGGTAGGTGCCGACCTGGTCGGTCGGGTTCTGCGTGGCGATGACGAAGAAAGGCTGCGGCAGGGCGCGGGTCTCGTTCTCGACCGTGACCTGCTGCTCCTCCATCGCCTCGAGCAGGGCGCTTTGCGTCTTCGGGCCGGCGCGGTTGATCTCGTCGGCCAGCAGCACCTGCGCGAACACCGGGCCGCGCGTGGAACACGAACTGCTCCTTGCTGCGCTCGAAGACGCTGAACGCCGACCAGGTCGCTGGGCATCATGTCGGCGGTGAACTGCACGCGGCGGAAATCCAGGCCCAGGCGACGGCCAGCGTGTGCGCCAGCGTGGTCTTGCCGACGCCGGGCACGTCCTCGATCAGCAGGTGGCCGCCGGCCAGCAGGCAGGCGATGCAGTCTTCGATGCGCTGGCGTTTGCCGACGATGACCGTGCTAATCTGGTCGGCCAGCCGCGCCAGGTGCGACGCCAGCGCGGGGTCAACATCCTTGTGTCCCATGCGCGCACGTTAACTCAATTGTTCCCATGACCCTCGCCTTCTACAGCCACCCCGATTGCCGTGCGCATTTCATGGGCCGCGGCCACCCGGAATGTCCGGAAGCGGCTGGACGCCATCGCACGACCACCTGATCGCGACCGGCCTGATCGACGCGCTCGACGCTCGCGAGGCCCCGTTGGCCACGATGAGCAGATTGCAGCGCGCACATTCGCCGCTGCACGTGGCCGAGTTGCGCGAGGCGATGGCGTCGTTGCAGCACAGCGGTGAGCATTGCCAGATCGATCCCGACACCAGCGCCGGCCCCGGCAGCTGGAACGCCGCGTCTGCGCGCCGCCGGCGCCGCGGTGGCGGCCACCGACGCGGTGATCGACGGCACGGCGCAAAGCGCCTTCTGCGCCGTGCGCCCGCCGGGCCACCATGCCGACGCGCGACCGCGGCAATGGGCTTCTGCTTCTTCAACAACGTGGCGGTGGCGGCGCGCCATGCGCTGGACGAGCGCGGCCTGCAGCGCGTGGCCGTGATCGACTTCGACGTGCACCACGGCAACGGCACCGAGGACATCATCGCCGGCGACGAACGCATCCTGATGGCCAGCATCTTCCAGCATCCGCTGTATCCCTACAGCGGCGCGCGTGCCGAAGGGCACCAACATGGTCAACGTGCCGATCCCGCCCTACGGCGCGCGGCGAGCAGGTGCGCGACAGCGATCGAGGACGATGTGGCTGCCGCGGCTGGAGGAGTTCAAGCCGCAGATGCTGTTCATCTCCGCCGGCTTCGACGCCCACCGCGAAGACGAACTCGGCCAGCTCGGCCTGGTCGAAGCCGACTACGCCTGGATCACGCGGCAGCTGGTCGACGTGGCCGAGCGCCACGCGCAAGGGCGCATCGTCTCGTGCCTGGAGGGCGGCTACAACCTCGGTGCCCTGGCGCGCAGCGTCGCTGCGCACCTGCGCGTGCTCGGCGGCGTGGACTGACGTGATGGTCGCTGCGGGCAGTGCGGCCGTCGCGCCGGTGGCCGACCTCGCCGAGCTGGTTGACACGCTGACCAGGCCGGGCGCGCTGATCGAGCTGGCCGTGCTGGCGGCCTGCTCTGGGCGCGGCCTGGGTCATCGTTCGCGCCTTGCACGGCAGCGCTGCCGCAGCCGCCCAGTGTCTGGTTCGGCAAGCGCATCGTCGATGGCGTGCTGTTCCCGGTGATGGCGTGCCTTGGCCTGGCGTTTTGGCGCGCTGGATACTGGCCAAGACGCAGGCCCTGGCGGTATTCCAGGTCTGGCGGTGCCGATCCTGGCCTCGCTGGTCGTCATTCGTGTGGCGGTGCGGGTACTGCGCGTCGCCTTTCCGCTATCGCACGCCGTGCGCGTGATCGAGCGCACGATCTCTTGGCTGGTGTGGATCATGCTGGTGCTCTGGATCACCGGCTGCTGCCGCTGGTGCTGGCCGAGATGGAGAACATCCGCTGGACGCTGGGCGGCAGCGAAGTCAGCCTGCGCAGCCTGGTCGAGGGCGCGTTGTCGGCCGTCATCGTGCTGGTGGGTGTGCTGTGGATGTCGGCGGCGATCGAGTCGCGTCTGTTGGCGGCGCCGCGCTCGGACAACCTGTCGCTGCGCAAGATTGCCGCCAACGCCGCTGCGCGCCTTGCTGTTGCTGGTCGGCGTGCTGTTTGCATTGACTGCCGCGGGCATTCCGCTGGGTGCGTTCGGCGTGCTCGGCGGCGCGCTCGGCGTCGGCATCGGCTTCGGTCTGCAGAAGCTGGCCGCCAACTATGTCAGCGGCTTCGTCATCCTGGCTGAGCGCTCGCTTGCGCATCGGCGACATGGTCAAGATCGACGGCTTCGAGGGCCGCATCACCGACATCAGCACGCGCTACACCGTCATTCGCGCGCTGAGCGGTCGCGAGTCGATCGTGCCCAACGAGATGCTGATCACGCAGCGCGTCGAGAACTCGTCGCTGGCCGACCCGAAGGTGGCGATCAACACCACGGTTCAGGTGGCCTACGGTACCGACCTCGACCTGCTGATGCCGCGCCTGGCCAGCGCCATCGCCACGGTGCCGCGTGTCATTGCCGATCCGGCGCCCGGCGTGCAGCTGTCCTCGTTCGCCGCCGACGGCCTGGAGCTGTCGATCTGGTTCTGGATCGAACGACCCGCACAACGGCCAGGGCAACGTGCGCAGCGACGTCAACCTGGCGATCCTGCGCACGCTCAACGCCGCAGGCGTCCAGATCCCGTATCCGCAGCGTGTGCTGCACAACGCCGGCGCGCTGTCCTCTGCGCCCTGACCGACGCCGATCAAGTCGCCGGCAACACAGCGACCCGCGCATCGGCTACCGTGATCAGATCGGTCAGCGCGTCGTAGCCGCGCGGATTGAGCCCGGTGACGTCGCCAATGCGCTTCATGCGCGCATACACCGTGTTCGGGTGCACCGCCAGCCGCAGCGCGGCCTTGAGCACGTTCATGTCGGCATCCGCGTAGGCGCGCAGCGTCGCGCTCAGGGCGCCGCCGAGCTCGTCGTCGGCGCGATGGAACTCGCTCGCCCACGGCGGCAGCAGGTGTTGCAGTTGCTCGCCGGCGAGGTGGATCATCAGCTGGCGCAACGGAATCGACGCGAATGCCACCACGCGGCGCGTCAGCGCGGTCAAGCGCAATGCCAGCATGGCCTGCCGGTGCGCGGTTGGCACGCGTGATGTCGACGTCACGTCGCCGCTGACGCCGATCAGCACCGCGTTGCCGGCGCCGGCCATGTCGGTGGCGATGCGCATCGCCAGGGAATTGTTTGGTCGCGTCCAGCCCGATGCGCGGCCGACGCCGGAAAAGACTGCGACGACCTTGCCGCCGCGCACGTCGACGAGTCGGCGCGCCAGTCCGTCGGGCACCAGCTGGTCGATGGCGTCGGCCAGGCGGCGCGCACGCGCCGGGTTGTCCATCTCGGTGGCGTCGACAGATTGCGCGAGCACGACGCAGAAGGCCTTTCGCGCGCCCAGATAGCCGGCACCCCGCAGGATCGCGGCCACGCGGGCGTCCGATTCGTCATAGCCGTCGAGCAGGATATCGAGCAACTGCGCGCGCTCGTCGCCGGCGACGTCGGCGAGCAGCCGGATTCGCTCGACGTAGGCGGCTGAGGCCACCGTGCTGACCGCGTCCGTGTATTCGATCGTGAAGTCGGCCATCGCGGCGACGGCCTCGCGCGCCGCGTCGTCGGAAGCGGCCGAACTCAACGCCGCGTCGCGCAGCCGGCGCGACAACACCTTCTGGCTGCAGCGATAAGCGTGCAGCAGCGCCTCCAATGGGAACCTGTGCTCGGCGCGCAGCCGCGCGTGATCGCGAACGAAGCCGAGGTCGCCGACCGCGCCGCCTTCGAGAAGGCGAATGATTTCGGCCAGATGCAGGCGGTGCTGCGCGTCGAGTTCGACCAGCGTCGCGTCGTCGTGCGACTCGGTGAAGGCGGGGATCTCGGCCAGCACGATGCTGCGCAATTCGGCATGGATCGCGTCTGCATGCTCGCGCAGGTGTGCGACCGCAGCGGGCAGTTGCGGCCGCTCAGCGAGCCGAGCCAGCACGGCGTGCATCGGCGTCAGGTGATGGGCGGCCATGGCCCATTGTGCAGACTGCACAACGGCGGCGCCGAATTCTCTGCAGATTGCTCAGTGACGCTGTGAAGCTGCCGCACTACGCTTCAATGCATCGGCCAAGCGGTCGATAGCGGGCACCCAATAGACGGCGTGCGTTCAGCAATCAAGATGGAGAGTGATCATGGCGAAGTATTTGTATGTGTTTCACGGCGGCAGCCACCCGAAGACCGACGCCGAGAAGGCCAAGGTGATGGATGCCTGGGGCAAATGGATGAGTGGCATCGGCAGCGCGCTGGTCGATGGCGGCAACCCTGTCGGCAAGTCGTCGACGGTCAACCCCGACGGCTCGGTGAGCGACAACGGCGGCGCCAACCCGGCCAGCGGCTACTCGCTCGTCGAAGCGGCGACCCTGAAGGATGCACTGGCGCACGCCAAGAAATGTCCGATCCTCGCTGCGGGCGGCTCGATCGAAGTCGCAGAAGCGATCGATATGTGATTGACGCAGCGCGATGGGCCAGAAAAGACCCGGGGTCGGATACGACGAACGTGTTGCCGAACACGTCCGCATCGTGCTCGGCGGCTACGACTTGTGCTGTTTGCCCAGCAGCGGGATCGTGCCGTCGTCGCTACCGAGCAGCCCGGCGCGCGTGTACACGCCGAGCTTGTCGCGCGTGTCGTCGATGTCGAGGTTGCGCATCGAGAGCTGGCCGATGCGGTCGGCGGCGCTGAACGAGCCGGCGCCGCTTTCCATCGTCAGCCGTTCCGGGTGATAAGTGAGATTGGGGCTCTCAGTGTTCATGATCGAGTAGTCGTTGCCGCGCCGCAATTCGAGCGTCACTTCGCCGGTGATCGCGCGCGCCACCCAGCGTTGTGCGGTCTCGCGCAGCATCAGCGCCTGCGGGTCGAACCAGCGGCCGTGATAGAGCAGCTTGCCCAGGCGGCGGCCATGGCTGCGGTACTGCTCGATCGTGTCTTCGTTGTGGATGCCGGTGACCAGCCGCTCGTAGGCGATGTGCAGCAGCGCCATGCCCGGCGCCTCGTAGATGCCGCGGCTCTTGGCTTCGATGATGCGGTTCTCGATCTGGTCGCACATGCCCAGGCCGTGACGGCCGCCGATGCGGTTGGCTTCGTCGAACAGCGCCACCGCGTCGGCAGAGGTCTTGCCGTTGAGCGCCACCGGCACGCCTTCGTCGAAGCGCACTGACACCGTCTCAGCCTTGACCTTCACGTCGTCGCGCCAGAAGGCCACGCCCATGATCGGCTTGACGATGTGCAGGCCGGCGTTGAGGAACTCGAGATCCTTGGCCTCGTGCGTCGCGCCGAGCATGTTCGAGTCGGTGCTGTACGCCTTCTCGACGCTCATCTTGTAGTCGAAGCCGTTGGCGATCAGGAACTCGCTCATCTCCTTGCGGCCGCCGAGCTCGTCGATGAAGGCCTGGTCGAGCCAGGGTTTGTAGATGCGCAGCTTCGGATTGGCGAGCAGGCCGTAGCGGTAGAAGCGCTCGATGTCGTTGCCCTTGTAGGTGCTGCCGTCGCCCCAGATGTCGACGCCGTCCTCGCGCATCGCGATCACCAGCGCCGTGCCGGTGACTGCACGGCCGAGCGGCGTGGTGTTGAAGTAGGTCGCGCCACCGGTGCTGATGTGGAAGGCGCAGCACTGGATGGCGGCGATGCCCTCGGCGACGAGCTGCGGCCGGCAATCGACGAGGCGCGCGATCTCGGCGCCGTAGGCTTTCGCCTTGCGCGGAATTTCGTCGTAGTCGCTTTCGTCGGGCTGGCCGAGGTGCGCGGTGTAGGCGCAGGGGATGGCGCCTCGCCGGCGCATCCACAGCACGGCGGCGCTGGTATCGAGGCCGCCGGAGAAGGCGATGCCGACGCGTTCGGCGTTCGGGAGGGATTGGAGGATGTGGGTGGGCATGGTGCTGTCAACGCTGCGACGGACGATTGTCGCAAGGTTCGTGACAGCACGACCGGGGAGGGCCGCGCCTTGTGCAGGTGCGCGCGCCGGTGCCGGGGCCGGCGTCGTTCAGTCAGTGGCCGCTGGGCCGTTCAGGGTCGCTGGTCGATGTCGGCGTCGAAAGATTGCTCGCGCTCAAAAGGTTCGCACGTCGCCTTCTGAAAGACCTTGCCAGGCTTGCCACGCGCCTTGCCATCGAACTGATTCATCGTGCAGACGAAGACCTCACCGGTGGCACTGTCGATCTTCAGCAGCTCCTTGCGTTTGAACTCTTCACCGCGAGCGGTGACAAGCCGGTACTCGCCTTGAATGAGCTGGAAGCGGCCGGCCTTTTGCTGCTGCGTAGGTTCGTTGGCCTGAACTGCCGTGGCGCCCAACGCGACGCAAGCCACAGCAAGGCAGCGCGCGATCACCGAGTCATGCATGTTGTTTTCCCTGTTCTGCGGTCATCGACGTCTGAGTTGCGTCGAGCAGCGGACATTTTGTTGTGCGCAGCGGGCACAGGTAAACCCGCTCGGCACTGATCGCGCCAACTATTGGCGTCAACTATTTCTGCAAACAGGTCTTGTCAAGTTCTCCATGGTCTCGAACGGCGATCGTGGCTCGACTCGGCTCACGCGCTCAGCTCACGCGATCACCACCGGAATCTTGCCGATCTTGGCCTGCCATTCCCTCGGCCCGGTGTTGTGCACGCTCGTGCCGTCGGCGCTGACGGCCACGGTGACGGGCATGTCCTTGACGTCGAACTCGTAGATCGCTTCCATGCCGAGGTCGGCAAAGGCGACGACCTTCGCGCCCTTGATCGCCTTCGAGACGAGGTACGCCGCGCCGCCGACGGCCATCAGGTAGGCGCTCTTGTGCTTCTTGATCGCCTCGATGCCGGTCGGCCCGCGCTCGGCCTTGCCGATCATCGAGATCAGGCCGGTTTCGGCCAGCATCATCTCGGTGAACTTGTCCATGCGCGTGGCAGTGGTCGGGCCCGCCGGGCCCATCACTTCATCGCGCACCGGATCGACCGGACCGACGTAGTAGATCACGCGGTTGGTGAAGTCCACCGGCAGCTTCTCGCCCTTGGCCAGCATGTCCTGGATGCGCTTGTGCGCGGCGTCGCGGCCGGTCAGCATCTTGCCGCTCAGCAGCAGCGTGTCGCCGGGCTTCCAGCTTGCGACCTCTTGCTTGGTCAACTTGTCGAGATCGACCTTCTTGCTCTTGTTGTAGTCGGGCTGCCAGTGCACGTCGGGCCACAGGTCCAGGCTCGGCGGCTCGAGGTAGGCCGGGCCCGAGCCGTCCATCACCACGTGCGCATGGCGCGTCGCGGCGCAGTTGGGGATCATGCCGACCGCCTTGCCGACGGCATGCGTTGGCCAGGTCTTGATCTTGACGTCGAGCACGGTCGTCAGGCCGCCGAGGCCCTGCGCGCCGATGCCCAGTGCGTTGACCTTCTCGTAGAGCTCGACACGCAGCTTCTCCAGGTCGGTCTTCGGCCCGCGCTGCAGCAGCTCGAACATGTCGATGTCGTCCATCAGCGCTTCCTTGGCCATCGACAGCGCCTTCTCGGCCGTGCCGCCGACGCCGATGCCGAGCATGCCCGGCGGGCACCAGCCGGCGCCCATCGTCGGCACGGTCTTCATCACCCAGTCGACCAGCGAGTCGCTGGCTTTCAACATCGTGAAGTTGCTCTTCATCTCCGAGCCGCCGCCCTTGGCGGCGACGCCGACACCGAGCTTGTTGCCGGGCACGATCGTCGTCGCCAGCACGGCGGGTGTGTTGTCCTTGGTGTTCTTGCGCGTGAACAGCGGGTCATCGACGATCGAGCCGCGCAGCTTGTTGTCGGGATCGAGATACGCGCGGCGCACGCCTTCGTCCACTGCCTCCTGCAGCCCGCCTGCGCCGAAGCCTTCCCAGCGCACGTCCATGCCGACTTCGAGGAAGACGTTGACGATGCCGGTGTCCTGGCAGACCGGGCGCTTGCCTTCGGCGCACATGCGCGAGTTGGTCAGGATCTGCGCGATCGCGTCCTTGGCAGCGGCGCTCTGCTCGCGTTCGTAGGCCCGCGCCAGGTGCGTGATGTAGTCGGCCGGGTGGTAGTAGCTGATGTACTGCAACGCGGCGCGCACGGTTTCGATCAGGTCGTCGCGGCGGATGGTGGTGGTGGGCATGGCGTGGGCTCCGCGGGTAGAAACAATGCGAATTGTGCCGCCAGGAGGAGACCCGGCCGGTGAAAAGCCGTTCAACCAGAATGCGGCGGCGCGCGTTGCAGCGTGGTCGCAGATCAGCAGCAAGTACACAGGAGCAAGCGATGAACACAAACTATCGCCAGACTGGGATCGGCATCACCATTGGCTTTGCACTGGCCCTGGGCGCCTGTGCGGGCACGCCGGCGCAGGGCACACCGCCCAACAGCTCGACGATGCCAGTAGCCGACAACGCCGCGAGCGCGCCCACCTTCGTGGCCTACGGTTCGGTGCGCAGCATCGAAGCACTGGACAAGGACACACCGCGCGGCACCGGTGCGATTCTGGGCGGCATCATTGGTGCGGTGATCGGCCGTCAGATCGGTGATACAGCCTCGGAGAAGAACGTCGGCGCCGCCGTCGGGGCCGTGGGCGGCGCGATCATCGGCCACGAGATCGAGAAGAACGCGCGCCGCGAGCGGGGGGGTGTGCGCATCACGGTGACGCTCGACGACGGCAGTACACGCCGCTTCGATTTCCAGGAGTCCGGTGGCCTGCGTATCGGTGACCGCGTGCGTGTCGAAGGCAATAACCTTTTCCGAATCGTCTGAGTGTTTGGTTAGAATCCGGCCAGATCAACCCACAAGGGCGAGAAAGGCATGACGGTTATGACACCGCGAACTTTCGGCACCGCTGACGCGGTGTAGTGGTTCGCGCACGTCCACCGAGTTTTTCCCCTTTCCCCTTGACAGAAAGCGCGGCCCAGCCCGCGCTTTTTCTTTTCCGAAGGTTGTTGCCATGATTTCGATTCAATTGCCGGATAGCTCGAAACGCGAGTACGCCGGGCCCGTGACGGTGGCCGAGGTGGCGTCGTCGATCGGCGCCGGCTTGGCCAAGGCGGCCCTCGGCGGCCGCGTCGACGGCAAGCTGGTCGATCTGAGCCACCGCATCGAGCGCGATGCACAAGTGGCCATCGTCACCGACAAGGGCGCCGACGGCCTCGAGCTGATCCGCCACTCGACGGCGCACCTGCTGGCCTATGCCGTCAAGGAGCTGTTCCCCGAGGCGCAGGTGACGATCGGACCGGTGATCGACAACGGCTTCTACTACGACTTTTCATACAAGCGCCCGTTCACGCCCGACGACCTGGTGGCCATCGAAGCCAAGATGACGGAGCTGGCGAAGAAGGACGAGAAGGTCGAGCGCCGCGTATTGCCGCGCGACGAGGCGGTGGCGTATTTCAAGAGCCTTGGCGAACACTACAAGGCCGAGATCATCGCCAGCATCCCGGCCGGCGAAGACGTGTCGCTGTACCGCGAAGGCCGCTTCGAAGATCTGTGCCGCGGCCCGCATGTGCCGTCGCACGGGCAAGCTGAAGCATTTCAAGCTGATGAAGGTGGCCGGCGCGTACTGGCGCGGCGACCACCGCAACGAGATGCTGCAACGCATCTACGGCACGGCCTGGGCGACGAAGGAAGAGCTGCAGCAGTACCTGACGATGCTCGAGGAGGCCGAGAAGCGCGACCACCGCAAGCTCGGCCGCGAGCTCGACCTGTTTCACCTCGACGAGCACAGCCCCGGGCACGGTGTTCTGGCATCCCAAGGGCTGGACGGTGTGGCAGGAGGTCGAGCAGTACATGCGCCGCGTCTACCGCGACAACGGTTATCTCGAAGTCAAGGGTCCGCAGATCCTCGACCGCGCGCTGTGGGAGAAGACGGGTCACTGGGACAAGTACCGCGACCACATGTTCACGACGGAGTCGGAAAAGCGCGACTACGCCTTGAAGCCGATGAACTGCCCGGGCCACATCCTGATCTTCAAGCAGGGCATCAAGAGTTATCGCGACCTGCCGCTGCGCTACGGCGAGTTCGGCCAGTGCCACCGCAACGAGCCGACGGGCGGGCTGCACGGCATCATGCGCGTGCGCGGCTTCACGCAGGACGACGGCCACGTCTTCTGCACCGAGGACATGATTCTCGACGAGTGCGTGGCCTACACGGCGCTGCTGCAGCGCGTGTACGCGGACTTCGGCTTCACGGACATCATCTACAAGGTGGCGACGCGGCCGGCGGCGCGCATCGGCTCGGACGAGGTCTGGGACAAGGCCGAATTCGCGCTGATGGAAAGCCTGCGCCGCTCGGGCGTCGAATTCGAGGTCGCACCCGGGCGACGGTGCCTTCTACGGCCCGAAGATCGAATACACGCTCAAGGACGCGCTCGGCCGCCCCTGGCAGTGCGGCACGATGCAGGTCGATTTTTCAATGGCCGGGTTGCTCGGCGCCGAATACGTAACGGAAAGCAGCGAGCGCAAGGCGCCGGTGATGCTGCACCGGGCCATCGTCGGCAGCCTGGAGCGTTTCATCGGCATCCTGATCGAGCAACACGCGGGCGCCTTGCCCGCCTGGCTGGCGCCCGAGCAGGTGGTGCTGGCCACGATCACCGACGGACACGCTGACTACGCCGAAACGGTCGTGAAATCGCTGCAAAAACAAGGAGTTAGAGCGCGATCTGATTTGCGGAATGAAAAAATCACGTATAAAATCCGTGAGCATTCTTTGCAGAAGGTGCCGTTCATTCTTGTCGTTGGCGACAAGGAGAAGGCCAACGGTACCGTTGCAGTGCGCGCCCGGGGAAACCAAGACCTCGGTGTGATGAGCCTCGAATCCTTCGCCGAGAGGATCGAGCAGGCCATCCGCACCAAGGCTTGAGGCCAACCCAGGCGCGTTTCGTTTTTTGTTCGGGCGCATCGGCCTTGCGCTCGTGAAGAGGCTGCCACCATCGCTACATTCTTTGACCGTCGTACTCCCAACGTCGAGCGCAAGCACCGACTCAATCGAGAAATCAATGCCCCCGAGGTACGGCTGATTGGCCCCGAGGGTGAACAACTGGGTGTCGTGAGCATCACGGAGGCGTTGCGCCTGACTGGTGAACACGATGTGGACTTGGTGGAGATCGCAGCCACCGCAGTGCCCCCGGTTTGCAGGTTGATGGATTACGGCAAGTTCAAGTACCAGGAGCAGAAGAAGGCGGCGGAGGCCAAGAGCAAGCAGAAGGTCATCGAGATCAAGGAAGTGAAGTTCCGTCCCGGCACCGATGAAGGCGACTACAACATCAAGATGCGCAACCTGCGCCGCTTCATTGCTGAAGACGGCGACAAAGGCAAGGTGACATTGCGATTCCGCGGCCGCGAGATCACGCACCAGGACATCGGCATGCGGTTGCTGGAGCGGATTCGAGACGAACTGGCCGATGTGTCCGTGGTCGAGCACATGCCGAAGTTGGAAGGCCGCCAGATGATCATGGTGCTGGCGCCGAAGAGAAAGCAGTAAGAAGTTCAAGAGTTTCCGTGCGCTGGTCTGGTCACTGCCGCATGTGAAGAGAAGCCGTTGCAGGCCAACCAAGCACCGTGAAACACGGTCGCCTGCAGGGGTGTCAGAAAAAGGAGCAGTGATATGCCCAAGATGAAGACCAAGAGCGGCGCGAAGAAGCGTTTTCGCGTCCGTCCGGGTGGCACCGTCAAGCGCGGTCAGGCGTTCAAGCGCCACATCCTCACCAAGAAGTCCACGAAGAACAAGCGCCACCTGCGTGGCGCCGTGAACGTGCACGAGACCAACATGGGCCACATCGCACAAATGCTGCCCTTTGCTGGCCTCTAAGACCCACTTGCTGAAGGAGAAAAACACATGCCTCGCGTCAAACGTGGTGTTACCGCCCACGCCCGTCACAAGAAGGTCCTCGCGCTAGCCAAGGGTTTCCGCGGCCGCCGCAAGAACGTCTTCCGCATCGCCAAGGAAGCGGTGATGAAGGCGGGCCAATACGCCTACCGTGACCGCCGCACGAAGAAACGGGTTTTCCGTCAGCTCTGGATCGCGCGTATCAACGCCGCGAGCCGCGAGTTGGGGGTCAGCTACAGCAAGTTCATGGCCGGTCTGAAGAAGGCCCAGATCGACATCGACCGCAAGGTCCTGGCCGACATGGCGGTGAACGATCCGGCCGCGTTTGGCAGCATCGTTGCCAAGGTGAAGGCCCAGCTGGCTTGAGTCTTTGCGCTGCGCCTGCAGCGCCTTGAAGTTGAGCGTTGAAGGCCGTCACCTGGGTGGCGGCCTTTTTTCATTTTTTCCTTGCACGATGATCGAACTCGACAACCTGGTGAGCACGGCGCGTGCGGATTTCGCTGCGGCGTCGACGCCCGCCGATCTGGAAAACGCCAAGGCCCGCTACCTCGGCAAGAGCGGGCGCGTGACCGAACTGTTGAAGGCACTGGCGTCGCTGCCGGTCGAAGAGAAAAAGGTCCGCGGCGCACAGATCAATGCCACCAAGCAGCAGATCGAAGCGGCGTTGGAGGCCGCGCGCCAGGCGCTGGCCACGGCGGCGCTGAACACGCAACTGAAGTCCGAGGCGCTCGACGTGACGCTGCCTGGCCGACAGCGCGGCGTCGGCGGCCTGCACCCGTGAGCCGGACGATCGAGCGCATCGAAGCGATCTTCGGCTCGATGGGCTTCGATGTCGCCGACGGTCCCGAGATCGAAACCGACTGGATGAATTTCACGGCGCTGAACAGCCCGGAGAATCATCCCGCGCGCTCGATGCAGGACACCTTCTACGTCGACATGAAGGACGAGCGAGGGTCGCTGGCTCAACCTGCGCACGCACACCAGCCCGATGCAGGTGCGTTATGCGCGCGCGCATGCCAAGACGCTACGCCGGAGTCGAGCCGATGCCGGAGATCCGTGTCATCGCGCCGGGCCGTACCTACCGCGTCGACAGCGACGCCACGCATTCGCCGATGTTCCATCAGTGCGAAGGGCCTGTGGATCGGCGAGAACGTGAGCTTCAAGGATCTGAAGATCGGTGTTCACCGATTTCTGTCGTCGCTTCTTCGAGACCGATGACCTGACGATTCGCTTCCGACCGAGTTTCTTTCCGTTCACCGAGCCGTCGGCCGAGATCGACATCGCCTTTGCGTCCGGTCCGCTGCAGGGCAATTGGCTCGAAGTGGCGGGCTCGGGCCAGGTGCATCCGAACGTCGTTCGCAACTTCGGCCTCGACCCCGAGCGCCACATCGGTTTTGCCTTCGGCATGGGGCGTGATCGCCTGGCCATGTTGCGTTACGGCGTCAACGACCTGCGCCTGTTCTTCGAGAACGACCTGCGTTTCCTGTCGCAGTTCAAGTAAGCACGAGACCCAGACATGCAATTCCCGGAAAGCTGGTTGCGCGAGTTCTGCGACCCGCCGCTCGACAGCCAACAACTCTCCGACCTGCTGACGATGTCGGGCATGGAGGTCGAGGAACTGCGGACCCGTCGCGCCGCCGTTTGCCGATATCGTCGTCGCCGAGATCGTCGAGGCCGAGCCGCATCCGAATGCCGACAAGCTGCGTGTGTGCCGCGTCGATGCGGGTCGGCACTCGAAGGACGGTCTGCTGCAGATCGTCTGCGGCGCGCCGAACGCACGCATCGGGCATTCGCGTGCCGCTGGCGATGGTCGGCGCAGAGCTGCCGCCGGCGAATGATGGCAAGCCGTTCAAGATCGGCGTCGGCAAGCTGCGCGGCGTCGAGAGCTTCGGCATGCTGTGCTCGGCGCGCGAGCTGCGGCTCTCCGATGACCATGGCGGCCTGCTCGAGCTCGTACGCGACGCGCCGCTCGGCGAAGACGTTCGCAAGGTGCTGGCGCTCGACGACCACCTCTTCACGCTCAAGCTGACGCCCAACCTTGGGCACTGCCTGTCCGTGTACGGCATGGCGCGCGAAGTATCGGCGCTGACCGGCTGCGCCGCTGAAGACGCCGGCGTTTCCGGCGGTGAAGGCTGTCGCACAACGACCGCTTGCCGGTCCGCATCGAAGCCAAGGACCTCTGCGGCCGCTTCTCGGGGCGCATCGTGCGCGGCGTGAATCCGACAGCCAGGACGCCGGCGTGGATGGTCGATCGCCTCGCGCGCTGCGGTCAGCGCAGCGTGACGGCGCTGGTCGACATCTCGAACTACGTGATGTTCGAGTACGGTCGGCCGTCGCACATCTTCGATCTCGACAAGATCGACCGCGAGCTCGTCGTGCGCTGGGGCCAGGAAGGGCGAGACGCTCAAGCTGCTCAACGGCAACACCGTCGAACTCGACGATCAGGTGGGCGTGATCGCCGACGCCAAGGCCGTGGAGTCGCTGGCCGGCATCATGGGCGGCGACCACACCGCGGTCAGCGACGAGACGAAAGACGTCTACATCGAAGCCGCGTTCTGGTGGCCCGAAGCCGTGATGGGCCGCTCGCGCCGCTACGCCTTCTCCACCGACGCCGGCCACCGCTTCGAACGCGGCGTCGACCCGGTCGGCACCGTCGAGCACATCGAGCGCATCACGCAGCTGATCATCGACATCTGCGGCGGACAGGCCGGCCCGATGGACGACCAGCAGCCCGCCATGCCGCAGCGCGCGCCGGTGACGCTGCGTGTCGCGCGTGCCGCCAAGGTCATCGGCATGCCCCTGACGCAGGCGCAATGCGCCGATGTGATGCGGCGCCTGGATTTCGCCATCACGCAGGGCGACGGCACGGTCACCGTGACGCCGCCGTCGTGGCGCTTCGACCTGACATCGAAGAAGACCTGATCGAGGAGGTGATCCGCATCCTCGGCTACGACGAAGCTGCCGGCCACGCCACCGCTGGCGCCGGTCACGGCGCGCTGCGACCGGAGTCGCGGCGCAGCGTGCATGTGATGCGCCGCGTCGCTGGCCGCACTCGACTACCAGGAAACCATCGCCTACAGCTTCGTCGACGAACGCTGGGAGCGCGAGCTGGCGGGCAACGCCAACCCGATCCGCGTCTTGAACCCGATCGACGCGACGCTTCCCGTCATGCGTTCATCGCTGATCGGCAGCCTCGTGGCGACGCTGCGCCACAACCTCGCGCATCGCGCGTCGCGGGTGCGCATCTTCGAGGTCGGCCGCGTGTATGTGCGCAATGCCGCCGCTGCCGATGGCGACGTCGCGGTGGCGGGAATCGATCAACCGATGCGCGTCGGCGCGCTGGCCTACGGCCCGGCAGATGCGCTGCAGTGGGGCGCGGCCGAGCGCCCGATCGATTTCTTCGACGCCAAGGGGGATGTCGAAGCACTGCTAGCGCCGTTGCAGGCTGCGTTCGTGGCAGCCGACCACCCGGCGCTGCACCCGGGGCGCAGCGCCTCGGTCCACGTCGATGGCCGAGCCATCGGCTGGGTAGGGGCGTTGCATCCTCGCTGGTGTCAGGGCTATGAGTTGCCCTCCGCTCAGGCGGCGCCGGTGGTCTTCGAGCTCGACTTGCAATCGCTGCTCGAACGGTCAGTGCCGCAGGCGAAGCCGTTGCCGCGTCAACAATCGGTGCTGCGCGATCTGGCGCTGTTGGTGGGTGAGGGCGTTTCGCATGACGCACTGATTGCTGCGCTCGAAGACGATGCCAGCGGTCTCGTGCGCTCGGTGCAGTTGTTCGATCTGTACAAACCCAAGCATGTCGAGGGCCGGCAACGCAGCATGGCTGTGCGGCTCGAGCTTCGAGACGACGCAGCAACGCTGACCGACGAGCGCATCGAGTCCACCCTGCAGCAGGCTCTCGAGCGCGCCACCATGCGCCTCGGCGCGCGCCTGCGTGCTTGACGACGACGAGGGAGCACCACCATGACGCCGCCGCCGAAAGTGACCAAGGCAGTGATCCTGCCGTCCTCGAGACGCCGACGCTGACCAAGGCCGAGCTGGCGGAACTGCTGTTCGACAACCTGGGCCTCAACAAGCGCGAATCCAAGGACATGGTCGAAGCCTTCTTCGACATCCTCCACGAGGCGCTGGTCGGCGGCCAGGACATCAAGCTCACAGGGTTCGGCAACTTCAATATCCGCCGCAAGGCGCCGCGGCCGGGCCGCAACCCGCGCACCGGCGAGGCGATCCCGATCACCGCCCGAAACGTGGTCACATTTCACGCCAGCCACAAATTAAAGCGCCTTGTGCAGGGTGAAACCGCCATCGACGACAACTTCGAGTAGATTCTGAGCTTTCCCGTTGAAACCCCTTGATTTCCTTGGAGAAAGCGCTTCCGCCGATTCCCGCCAAACGCTACTTCACGATCGGTGAGGTGAGCGAGCTTTGTGGCGTCAAGCCCTACGTGCTGCGCTACTGGGAACAGGAGTTCACGCAGCTCAAGCCGATGAAGCGGCGCGGCAACCGGCGCTACTACCAGCACCACGAAGTGCTGCTCATCCGCCGCATCCGTGACCTGCTGTACGAACAGGGATTCACCATCAGCGGTGCACGCAACAAGCTGGGTGACAACGCCCTGGTCGAGCGCCGCAACGGTACCGACAGCCTGCGCGATGAGGCTCCGACCTTGGACGGAGATGTCGACAGCGCAGACGAACCGGTGCAGGCCATGCCTTTGCCCGAGGTGACGGAGCTGTCACCGAGCCAGGTGCGTGCCGAACTGATCGCGCTGCGCGAGCTGCTTCAGGACTGATCGCGAGCGCCCAGCCGCTATACTGCCCAGCTTCGTCGGGGTGTAGCGCAGCCTGGTAGCGCACTTGCATGGGGTGCAAGGGGTCGCGAGTTCGAATCCCGCCACCCCGACCAATCAAATCAACGCCTTAGCGGTCGACGAGCCGCTAAGGCGTTTTCCGTTTCTGGGGCTTGGCAACAGAATTGGCAACAGAATTCTTGGCGCTCGATGCTAGGGCTCGCCGCGCAGCCAGCTTGCGGATCGCGGCCTTCGATCGCGGGTTCGTCATGAGTCGCAAGATGTAGCCCTCCAGCAACGGTAGCGCGGCGGACTTCTCGCCGGGAGGTCGCGCCGCTCACCGCGTTGTTGCTGTACATCCGCCGCGCGGCCGCCCGACAGCAACTGCTCGCGTGCCGCTCGCTCAACTCCCAGCGCCTGCATCGCTTCTCGATGCTGCGCCCGATGTCGCGGCCCCGCATGAAGGTCGCCCAGTCTGCCGCGCACAGGATGCTCGATCTGCAATGGTTCAGGAGTGGCTGTTCGGTGCTGCGCCAGTTAGCCATACGCGACCCCCAATTGGAGTTCGATCAACCCGAGATGGAGATCGGACCGATGAAGAAGCGATACACCGAGGAACAGATCATTGGCTACCTGCGCGAAGCCGACGCCGGAATGCCAATCAAGGAGCTGTGCAGGAAGCATGGCTTCAGTGAGCCGAGTTACTACGCGTGGAAAGCCAAGTTCGGCGGCATGAAGGTCTCGGACGCGCAGCGGCTGAAGGCCCTGGAGTCGGAGAACGGCAAGCTCAAGCGACTGCTGGCCAACTCGATGCTCGAAGTCGACGCGATGCGCGAGGTGCTGAAGGGAAAATAGTGGCCGTGGCGGCACGACGAGAGATCGTGCGGCAGCTGCAGGAGTCGGGCCTGAGCGAACGCCAGGCACTGAAGCTGATGGGCATGAGCCCCAGCACCCTGCGCTACCGCCCTTGCGGCGATGGCAATGCAGCCCTGCGAGAGCGCTTGAAAGAGCTCGCGGGCCAGCATCGCCGCCACGGCTACCGAATGCTGCACAGCCGGCTGCGGATCGACGGCTGGGCGATCAACGTCAAGCGCACGTACCGGGTCTACCGCGAGGAAGGCCTGATGGTGCGCAAGCGCCGGCGCAAGAAGCTGCCCGTGCCCGAGCGCCAACCGCTCGTGCGCCCGATGCAACCCAACGAGGTGTGGAGCATGGACTTCGTGTTCGACGAACTGGCCAACGGCCGACGGGTGAAGACACTGACGGTCGTTGACGACTGCAGCAAAGAGGTCGTCCAGATCGCCGTCGACACCTCGATCCCGGCGCTATACGTGACGCGCGTGCTCGACCAGGTCACGGCCGATCGCGGCCTGCCCAAGGTGATCCGCACCGACAACGGACCGGAGTTCGCCGGCAGGACGATGCAGACCTGGGCGGCGAAGAACGGCGTCGAGCTGCGGTTCATCCAACCGGGCAAGCCAGTCCAAAACGCCTACATCGAAAGCTTCAACAGCCGCTTCCGCGACGAGTGCCTGTCGCAGCACTGGTTCGCCAGCTTGAGCCACATGCGCAGCGTCGTCGACAACTGGCGCGACGACTACAACCACCACCGACCGCACAGCACCCTCGGGTACGTGCCGCCGGCCATGTTCGCCGCGCAGTGCCGCCAGCTCGCTGGCGGCACTGCGCAAACCAGCGCATCAACTACGATGCAAAAGCTCGACCTCTAGATCGAAGTGCTACTAATGCCGGGGGCAGCGCAGTGTTCCTCGATGTACGCGTTGTGCTCGATGGCCGATCCCGGCAAGTCGATCGACGCGGATCTGAACGGGGTTACCTATGCGGACCCGGCGGCGATCGAATTGCTGGCGACGATGAACCGACAAGGCGTGCGCTTGATCGGCAGAGGCGTCATGATGCGCGCGCTCATCGACCAGAGGCCACAGACGCTGGCGGCACGCACGGAGGTGCAACATGAGCATCTATCGCACAGGCGGGTCGCTGCTAGACGCGGGTTGAGCGGCTCAGGACAATCATCGCGCCAAAGGTTGCTCTGCATCAAGCGCTGGCGCATCCGCTCTACGACCATAGGAAGCTAGCGGCGTGAGCCGAACACAGAGGCGTACCGGCGTCGAATTGCTCGTCAGCCGGCCCCCGTAGTTCAATCGGAGGACCTTCACCATGCACATACAGCCCTCTCAAACCGCAGAGGCATTGGCCAGCGTCCTGGCCGTCATGGTTGCCGCCAACGGCCGCGTCGACGAGCGCGAGTTGCGCACGCTCGATGGTCTCGACGCGTTTCGCCGTATCGGTGTCACCCGGGAGCGCTTCGTGGATTTGGCACATACCTGCTTGAAGGACATCGGCGCCAGTCTTGGCGAAACGCCATGGCTTCGAGCATCGGAGCTGCTCTATCTGGACGGACTTCTGAACAAGGTTCGCGAGCCGAGCCAGCGCTTGCTGGTTTGTCGACTCGCTGCAGCAGTCATTACGGCAGACGGCCGAGTCACCACGGACGAGCGGATGGTCTACGCCTATGCCTTGGCGTACTTGTGTATCAGCCACAAGATGGTTTCTCAGGCGATCCTGAACGACCCTGCTGCGCTGCCCCCTGGAGTCGGGGTCAGGAGGATCTAGCACGGTTTCACAAGGATCGACAACCTCGAAAGTGATCGAAGGGCGGCTGGACACACCAACAACGACTTCAGCCGCTACACCTGCTATGGTTGCCGCGAACACCGCCCCGACAAGGTGCGCAAGTAACACCTCGGGGAAGGGAGTCGGGACTTTGCGAATTGCGCCGAGTGCCATCGCAACGCGAGCAAGGAGCCGAAGCGGCCATGCAAAAGCGAGGACCGCAAGGAAAGCAAGGAGCGCGAAGAGCGCAAACGCGACTGACTCTGGTGGCCCGGCGGCGCCGGTTGAGCAAGCCTGAAAGGACGCCGAGCCATTGAACCTGTCGCTGAATTTGCGCGTCGAGCGCTGACACCGGCACTGACTGGGGCGCAATCGGTAACCTACTGAAACCAGCGGTCGCGGTGCGGAAATCGTCGTGCAGCCTGTCGTCGTCACCATGAACTCGTCGGGCATTCGGCCTGACTCCAGCAACACAACCCACTCAATAGGAACTCATGCTGGGGCGCCCGCTCTGCTCACACTGTCAGCTGGATCGTGTCGGCCGCGACCCAAGGACACGCTGGGTGCGCTGCACCCCTTGGCGTCGGCTTTCTGAATGGCGCATCATAAAAAATGGCAGCACACGCACGCAGCAGACCAATGGCACTCACACACGCCCAGCCCTTCGACAGCATCGACATGCTGACACTTGGCTCGCGCCTGCCGCTCATGCCCAGCAGCAGTCTCCTCAAGTGTCTAGGCCCGCAGCTGATGCGCGTCGTTCTGCGCCGGCGAACGGCTGCCCGGACTCCACGTACGTGGGGAAGATCACTCGGGAATGCCTGGAAAGGCGAGCCGAGGTGCCCACGCCGAGGCCCACGCTCGTGCTGTTGGTTTGCCAGGTGGTGCTGCTGCCCGCGGGCGAACCGCACGCAGTGCATGCGCTGAGCGGCACCTCGCTGGTCGTCACCTTCGCGCTGCACGCGCCAGCGTCCTGAGCCACCCGCATACGCTGCCCGTAGCATCGCCGCCATGAGCAATCCCCGCCGCTGGAACCTCGGCGCCAAGCTGGCGCTGGTGGCGCTGCCCTTCATGCTACTGGGGCTGCTGGCCATTGCCGCCACGCTGTGGGTGTCGTGGCAGCTCGAAGGCGGCGCGGCCTCGGTGAACGAAGCCGGCCGCATGCGCATGCAGACCTATCGCCTGTCGCTGTCGCTGGCCACCGCCGACGAAGCGCGCCTGCGCGAGCAAGCGGAGGCCTTCGAGAGCAGCCTGGCGCTGCTGCGTGGCGGCGACCCGGAGCGCCCGCTGTTCGTGCCCTGGGACGACACGGTGCGCGCACGCTTCGCCACGGTGGAACGCGACTGGCAGGCCTTCAAGAACCGCTGGTCCGGCGACACGCCCGTCGTGGTCCCCGAACTCCGCACGCAGGCGGCCAGCTTCGTCGCCCACATCGATGCACTGGTGGACGGCATCGAGACCCACATGTCGCGCTGGACGGCGATGCAGCACCTGCTGCAGACGGCAGTGCTGGCGCTTGCCGTCATTGGCGGCATCACGCTGCTGCTCACCGGCTACCGCTTCGTGCTCGAACCGATGCAGCAGCTCAAGCGCGCGATCGAGCGCCTGCAGGGTGGCGACTTCAGCGTCCGCGTCAGCGGCACCAGCCACGACGAGTTCGGCAACGCTGGCTGCCGGCTTCAATGAACTGGCCGACCAACTACAGTCGATCTACCGAAACCTCGAGGCCAAGGTGGCCGCGAAGACCTCCGAACTGCACGAAAAGGGCGAGCGGCTGCAGGCGTTGTACGACATGAGCACGCTGATCGCCAACGCCACCACGCTGGAAGAACTGGGCAACGGCTTCAGCCGGCGCATCGCCGGGGTGGCGCGTGCGGACGCAGTGGCGCTGCGCTGGTCGGACGAGCGCAACGAGCGCTACGTGCTGCTGGCCAGCCACGGCTTGCCGAAGAGCATGGCCGACGAGGAGCAGTGCCTGATGGTCGGCGACTGCCTCTGCGGCGTGCCCACAGGCCGGCGCCGGCGTGCGCGTCATCCCGATCCAGTCGCTGCCGCAGGGCAGCCTGAAGCATTGCGCGCGTGCCGACTTTGAGACCGTGGTGTCGCTGCCGATCCGCCTGCACGAACGCACGATGGGCGAGGTCGAACCTGTTCTTCAACGCGCAGGTCGGTGCCCTCGGCGGCCGAGCGCTCGCTGCTCGAGGCACTGACCGCGCACCTGAGCGCGGCGATGGAGAACCTGCGCCTGGACAGCCTGGCCAAGGAGGCCGCGGTCTCGCAGGAGCGCAACCTGCTGGCGCGCGAGCTGCACGATTCGATCGCGCAGTCGCTGGCCTTCCTGAAGATCCAGGTGCAGCTGATGCGCGATGCGCTGGCCAGCGGCGACGCACAGCGCGTGCAGTCGGTGCTGAGCGAGATCGACGCCGGCGTGCGCGAGAGCTACGGCGATGTGCGCGAGTTGCTGGTGCACTTCCGCACCCGCGCCAACGCCGAGTACATCGAGCCCGCGCTGCAGACCACGCTGCGCAAGTTCGAGCACCAGAGCGGCATCCAGGCCCGGCTGCAGATGCGCGGCCAGGGCCTGCCGCTTGTCGCCCGACGTGCAGATCCAGGTGCTGCACGTCGTGCAGGAGGCCCTGTCCAACGTGCGCAAGCACGCGCGCGCGCGGCAGGTGTGGCTGGACGTGCAGCAGCAGCCGCACTGGCGTTTCGAGGTGCGCGACGACGGCATCGGCTTCAGTGCCGAGGAGCGATCCGCGTGGTCGAGACCCACGTCGGGCTGCGCATCATGGCCGAACGCGCCGAGCGCATCGGTGCCACGCTGGAAATCCTCTCCACACCGGGCCGCGGCACCTCGGTGGTGCTGGAGCTGCCGCCCAACGGCGGCGCGACCGACGCCACGGCGCAGCCTGGATCACCGACGGCACCCGCGGCCGCCCTGCACTGATGGACGCGCTCAACCAGCAGCCGGCGGTCCGGGTGCGCATCCTGGTGGTCGACGACCACACGCTGTTCCGGCGCGGGCTGACCGCGCTGCTCTTGCGCGATGCGTCGCTGCAGGTGGTAGGCGACGCTGCCGATGCAGGCGAGGCGCAACGCCGCGCGGCCGAGTTGCAACCCGACTTGATTCTGCTGGACAACCACCTGCCCGGCGTGAACGGTGTCGACGCGCTGCCGGCCTTGCTCCAGGCCGCGCCGGCCGCGCGCGTCGTCATACTCACCGTCAGCGAGGACGAGACCGACCTGGCCACCGCGCTGCGCGGCGGCGCCTGCGGCTACCTACTCAAGACTATCGAAGGCGACGCGCTGGTCACCGCCATCCACCGCGCGATGCGCGGCGCCAGCGTGGTCGCCGAGGAGATGACCGACAAGCTGGTAGCGGCCTATCGCGACGCAGCGGCGCCGGCGAAGGGCCACGACGAGGCTTCGGCGCCGCCGACGCCTTCGTTGATCGACCAGTTGTCGCCGCGCGAGCGCGACATCTTGCGCGGCATCGCCCGCGGTGCCAGCAACAAGGAGATCGCACGCGATCTCGGCATCGCCGAAACCACGGTGAAGATCCACGTGCAGCACGTGCTGCGCAAGCTCGACGTGAGCTCGCGCGTGCAGGCCGCCGTTGCCGCAACCGAGCACGGTCTGCTTTGATCTGGCGCAAGTCCTGCGCCGTTTGTTGACGCGGTAGTTCTTCAGAACGATGCGGCGCCCGGCGCACATCGTTCTTCTGCCGTGCCGCACCGCCTCACGGGAGGATGTCGCGCCTGCCCCCTGCCTCCTAGAGTGCCTGCATGCACTTCGAAGAGAGCAATTGTCATGAGTGACAACCGCAAGGCGCTGTCGGTGCTGATCGTCAGCACGCTGGCCTTCACCGTCTGTTTCATGGTGTGGATGATGTTTGCCGTCATCGGTATCCCGCTGAAGAAGACGCTGGGCCTGAACGCCACCGAGTTCGGACTGCTCACCGCGATGCCGGTACTCAGCGGCTCGCTGACGCGAGTGCCCTTGGGCATCTGGACCGACAAGTACGGCGGTCGCATCGTCATGGCCGGCATCCTGGCGGTGACGGTGCCGGCCATATGGTTCATGGCCTACGCCACGCAGTTCTGGCACTTCCTGGTCATCGGCCTGGTCGTCGGCCTGGCCGGCGGCTCCTTCTCGGTGGGCACGCCCTACGTGGCGCGATGGTTCCCGCGCAAACGGCAGGGCTTCGCAATGGGGGTGTTCGGCGCCGGCAACTCCGGCGCGGCGGTGAACAAATTCATCGCCCCGGCGCTGGTTGTCGCCTTCGGCTGGACCATGGTGCCGCATGTCTACGCGGCCATCATGCTGGGCACGCTGGTCATCTTCTGGCTGTTCAGCTATAGCGATCCAGCGCACCTGGTGCCGAGCAATACCAAGTTCCGCGACCAGCTGAAGATGCTGAAGGACCCCAACGTGCTGAAGTACTGCCAGTACTACAGCATCGTCTTCGGCGGCTACGTCGCGCTGAGCCTGTGGATGGTGCAGTACTACGTCGGCGAGTACGGCCTGGACATCCGCGCCGCGGCGCTGCTGGCGGCCTGCTTCTCGCTGCCTGGTGGCGTGCTGCGCGCCTTCGGCGGCTGGCTGTCGGACAAGTACGGCGCCCACAACATCACCTGGTGGGTGATGTGGGTCAGCTGGATCTGCCTGTTCCTGCTGAGCTACCCGCAGACCCAGATGACGATCATGACCGTCAACGGCCCCACCACCTTTCACATCGGCCTGAACGTCTACGCCTTCACCTTCCTGATGTTCACGCTGGGCATCGCTTTCGCCTTCGGCAAGGCCAGCGTCTTCAAGTACATCAGCGACGAGTACCCCACCAACATCGGCACGATCAGCGGCATCGTCGGCCTGGCCGGCGGCATGGGCGGGTTCGTGCTGCCGATCATGTTCGGCGCGCTGATGGACCTGACCGGCATCCGCTCCAGCGCCTTCATGCTGATGTACGCGGTGGTCTGGGTCTCGCTGATCTGGATGTACTGGACCGAAGTGCGCAAGACCGAACTGATGGGCAAGCACGCCCCGGCCAGCCCGATGGCCAAGGCCGCCGCGCACTGAACGCGAATACATAACGGAGACGCAACATCATGAACACAGCCGTGCCCGGCGCGACACGAGCGCACAGCTCAGCGGACATCGTGGACTGGCGTCCGGAGGACGAAGCCTTCTGGGAATCGACGGGCAAGAAGATCGCCTACCGCAACCTGTGGATCTCCATACCCGCGCTGCTTTGCGGCTTCGCCGTGTGGGGCATGTGGGGCATCATCACCGTGCAGATGCTCAACCTGGGCTTCCCGTTCACCCAGGCCGAGCTGTTCACGCTGACCGCCATCGCCGGCATCGCCGGCGCGACGATGCGCATCCCGGCCTCGTTCCTGATCCGCCTGGCCGGCGGGCGCAACACCATCTTCCTGACCACCGCAATGCTGCTGGCGCCGGCCATCGGCACCGGCATCGTGCTGCAGCACCCCGAATGGCCTCTGTGGTCGTTCCAGCTGATGGCACTGTGGTGCGGCGTCGGCGGTGGCAACTTTGCCAGTTCGATGTCCAACATCAGTACCTTCTTCCCGAAGCGGCTGCAGGGCACCGGGCTGGGGCTGAATGCGGGCCTCGGCAACTTCGGCGTGACGACGATGCAGGTGGTGATTCCGCTGGTCATGACTGTCGGTATCTTCGGCGCCTTCGGTGGCGAGCCGATGACGCTGGCCAAGGACAGCGGCTGGATCTTCGGCAAGATCCCCGCCGGCACGTCGACCTGGGTACAGAACGCCGGCTTCGCCTGGGTGCTGTCACTGGTGCCGCTGGCCATCCTGTGCTGGTTCGGCATGAACAACCTGAAGACGATCTCGCCGGCCACAGGCAACCCGATCGTCGCGTTCAGCAAGATCACCTATCTGTACACGCTGGCCTTCGTGCCCTCGATCCTCATGCTGTACCTGTACCTGCCGGCGCCGACCGGGCTGGGCTTGCTCAACATGTGGGTCGCCATTCCGCTGGACATCATTCTCGCGCTGCTGGTGATGAAGATGGCCGCCTTCGGCCCGATGAAGGAAGGCGTGGCCAAGCAGTTCGAGATCTTCCGCAACAAGCACACCTGGGCGATGACGATTCTCTACATCGTCACCTTCGGCTCCTTCATCGGCTTCTCGATGGCGCTGCCGCTGTCGATGAAGGTCATCTTCGGCGTCAGCCACGTACCCGACGCCAACGGCGTGATGCAGCACACGCTGGCCAACCCGAACGCGCCGGCGGTGCTGGCCTTTGCCTGGATCGGCCCCTTCGTCGGCGCATTGATCCGTCCGGTGGGCGGCTGGGTCTCCGACAAGGTCGGCGGTTCGATCGTCACGCAGTGGATCTCGGCGGTGATGGTCGCGGCCGCGGTGGCAGTGGGCTACGTGATGATGAAGGCCTACCACTCGGCGACGCCGGAAGAGTACTTCTACATTTTCCTGGCGCTGTTCATCGTGCTCTTCGCCGCAAGCGGCATCGGCAATGGGTCGACCTTCCGCACTATCGGCGTGATCTTCGACCGCCAGCAGGCCGGCCCGGTGCTGGGCTGGACTTCGGCCGTCGCCGCTTACGGCGCCTTCATCGCGCCGGTGGTGATTGGCGAGCAGATCAAGGCCGGCACGCCGCAGGCGGCGATGTACGGCTTTGCCGTGTTCTACGGGTTGTGCTTGTTCCTCAACTGGTGGTTCTATCTGCGTGCCAATGCGTACGTGAAGAACCCTTGAACTCGGCCCCGACGCACGCACAAGACAAGGAAACTCCATGAGCCACTTTCTCGACCGACTGAACCACTTCTCGCTGCCCAAGGAGAAATTCTCCGGTGACCACGGCGTGACCACCGGCGAAGACCGCACCTGGGAAGACGCCTACCGCAACCGCTGGGCACACGACAAGATCGTGCGCAGCACACACGGCGTCAACTGCACCGGCAGCTGCTCTTGGAAGATCTACGTCAAGGGCGGCATCGTGACCTGGGAAACCCAACAGACCGACTACCCGCGCACGCGCTGGGACATGCCCAATCACGAGCCGCGCGGCTGCGCGCGCGGCGCCAGCTACAGCTGGTACCTGTACAGCGCCAACCGCGTCAAGCACCCGATGGTGCGCGGCCGGCTGCTCAAGCACTGGCGTGCGGCGCGCCTGCAGCACGGCCCGGTGGAGGCCTGGGCCGCCATCCAGGCCGACGAAAGCAAGCGCCGTGATTACCAGAAGGTGCGTGGCCTCGGCGGCTTCGTGCGCTCGAGCTGGGACGAGGTCAACGAGATCATCGCCGCGGCCAACGTCTACACCGCCAAGCAATACGGCCCCGACCGAGTGATCGGCTTCTCGCCAATTCCGGCGATGAGCATGGTCAGCTATGCCGCCGGCAGTCGCTACCTGAGCCTGATCGGCGGCGTGTGCATGAGCTTCTATGACTGGTACTGCGACCTGCCGCCGGCCAGCCCGCAGGTCTGGGGCGAGCAGACCGACGTGCCCGAGTCGGCCGATTGGTACAACTCGACGTACATCATCGCCTGGGGCTCGAACGTGCCGCAGACGCGCACGCCCGATGCGCACTTCTTCACCGAGGTCCGCTACAAGGGTGCGAAGACGGTGGCGGTGACGCCGGACTATTCCGAGGTCGCCAAGCTGGCCGACATCTGGATGCATCCCAAGCAGGGAACCGATGCGGCCGTCGCCATGGCCATGGGGCACGTGGTTCTGAACGAATTCTTCTTCGGCGACGCGAACGACCCTGTGGCGGGCGGACGCAGTGCGTACTTCGACGACTACGCGCGCCGCTACACCGACCTGCCGATGCTGGTCATGCTGAAGGAACACCAACTGCCTGACGGCAGCACCACGCTCGTGCCCGACCGTTATGTGCGCGCCAGCGACTTCAACGGCAAACTCGGCCAGGCCAACAACCCGGAATGGAAGACGCTGGCTTTCGACGACGCCGGCAAGGTGGTGCTGCCCAACGGTTCCATCGGCTTCCGCTGGGGCCCCGAAGGCCGCGCCGACGTCGGCAAGTGGAACCTCGAGGACAAGGAAGCGCGCCATGACGGCGAGGTCAAGCTCAAGCTGTCGGTGCTCGAAGGTGCCGAGCAGGCGCACGAAGTCGTCGATGTCGCGTTCCCGTACTTCGGCAGTGCCGATACGCCGCACTTCGCCAACAACCCGCAGCAAGGCGAACTCAACCGCGCCCGCGTGCCGGCCGTGCACATCCGCCTGGGCAAGGCCGGCGACGAGCGTCACGCCCTGGTGTCCACCGTCTTCGACCTGCAAGCCGCGCAATACGGCATCGACCGCGGGCTGGGCTCGGGCGCCAAGGACTACGACGACAACGCGCCCTACACCCCGGCGTGGCAGGAAGCCATCACCGGCGTGCCGCGGGCACAGCTGATCACCGTGGCGCGGCAGTTCGCCGAGAACGCGCACAAGACGCAGGGCAAGTCGATGGTCATCATCGGCGCGGCCATGAACCACTGGTACCACAGTGACATGAACTACCGCGGCGTCATCAACCTGCTGATGATGTGCGGCTGCATCGGCAAGAGCGGTGGCGGCTGGGCGCACTACGTGGGCCAGGAAAAACTGCGTCCGCAGACCGGCTGGACCGCGCTGGCCTTCGCGCTCGATTGGATCCGCCCGCCGCGCCAGCAGAACAGCACGAGCTTCTTCTACGCGCACACCGACCAGTGGCGCTACGAGAAGTTGGGCATGGACGAGGTGCTGTCGCCGCTGGCCGACAAGAAGTTGTACGCCGGCAGCATGATCGACTACAACGTGCGCGCCGAACGCATGGGCTGGCTGCCCAGCGCGCCGCAACTGCAGACGAATCCGCTGCAGGTGGTGCGCGACGCCGCCCGTGCAGGCCTGGAGGCCAAGGACTACGTCGTCAAGAGCCTCAAGGACGGCTCGATCAAGATGAGTTGCGCCGACCCCGACCACCCGAACAACTGGCCGCGCAACCTGTTCGTCTGGCGCTCCAACCTGCTGGGTTCCAGCGGCAAGGGCCACGAGTACTTTCTCAAGCACCTGCTCGGCACGAGCAACGGCGTGCAAGGCCAGGACCTGGGCAAAGAAGACGCCAAGCCGACCGAGGTGGTCTGGCACGAGCACGCCCCCGAAGGCAAGCTCGACCTGCTGGTGACGCTGGACTTCCGCATGAGCACGACCTGCCTGTACAGCGACGTCGTGCTGCCCACGGCCACCTGGTACGAGAAGAACGATCTCAACACCAGCGACATGCATCCGTTCATCCACCCGCTGTCCACCGCGGTGGACCCGGCCTGGCAGTCGCGCTCGGACTGGGAGATCTACAAGGGCTTTGCAAAGAAGTACAGCGAGGTCTGCGTCGGCCACCTGGGCGTGGAAAAGGAAGTCGTGCTCACGCCGCTGATGCACGACTCACCCGGCGAACTGGGCCAGCCCTTCGACGTCAAGGACTGGAAGCGCGGCGAGTGCGAGCTGATCCCTGGCAAGACTGCGCCGCAGGTGATGGTCGTCGAGCGTGACTACCCGAACGTGTTCAAGCGCTTCACCGCGCTCGGCCCTTTGATGAACAAGGTAGGCAACGGCGGCAAGGGCATCGCCTGGAACACGCAGACCGAGGTCAAACAACTCGGCGAGCTCAACGGCAACGTCCGCGACGAGGGCGTGACCAAGGGCATGCCGAAGATCGACACCGACATCGACGCCTGCGAGGTGGTGCTGCAGCTGGCGCCCGAGACCAATGGCCACGTGTCGGTGAAGGCCTGGGAAGCACTGTCGAAGATCACCGGGCGCGACCACAGGCACCTGGCGTTGCATCGCGAAGACGAGAAGATCCGCTTCCGCGACATCCAGGCACAGCCGCGCAAGATCATCAGCTCGCCCACCTGGAGCGGCATCGAGAGCGAAACGGTGTCCTACAACGCCGGCTACACCAACGTGCACGAGATGATTCCCTGGCGCACGCTCACCGGCCGGCAGCAGTTCTACCAGGACCACCCGTGGATGATCGCCTTCGGCGAAGGGCTGTCGACCTATCGACCGCCGGTGGACCTGAAAGCCACC
>CAVPMY010000001.1:0-121359 GCA_963706685.1 uncultured beta proteobacterium | reverse complement strand
GTCGGCGCCGATTCAAATCTGAGCCACCGTGCCGATCCAATATTGAGCCAGGGTGGAAGCCGACATTGAGATGGTCGGCTGTGGATAAGTGTAGGTCTTTGCCTGGTTCGTTGATCTCCTCGGTGCTGTGCTGATCGCGCGGGGGAAGACGCGCAGGGCGTAGCCCGTAGCGGCTTTCCCCGCGCGGCGCCGGCTTCAGATGTTGTCGTCTGGCGGTTCTTGCTTGGCGCCTTTGCGCGCTTGCTCGCGTGCTTTGATGCGCTTCTTGGCCTGGGCCGTGCTGCGGCTGAAGCGGATCGACTCGTTGCCCGTCTCCACGATGTGGCAGTGGTGCGTGAGCCTGTCCAGCAGCGCGGTGGTCATCTTCGCGTCGCCGAACACGCTGGACCATTCGGCGAAGTCCAGGTTGGTCGTGATCATCACGCTGGTGTGCTCGTACAGGCGGCTGAGCAGATGGAACAGCAGCGCCCCGCCGGCCTGGCTGAACGGCAGGTAGCCCAGCTCGTCGAGGATGACGAGATCCATGCGCAGCAGGCTCAAGGCAATGCGCCCGGCCTTGCCTTGCGCCTTCTCCTGCTCCAGCGCATTGACCAGATCGACCGTCGAGTAGAAGCGCACGCGCTTGCCATGCCGCGTGATGGCCGACACGCCGATGGCCGTGGCCAGGTGCGTCTTGCCCGTACCGGGTCCCCCGACCAGCACGACGTTGTGCGCGTCGTCGGTGAAGGCCGCCGTGGCCAGCGTGCCCACGAGCTTGCGATCCACCGGCGAGACCTCGAAGTCGAAGCCCGCCAGGTCGCGGTGCACCGGGAACCTCGCCGCGTGCATCTGGTGACTCACCGAGCGCATGGCCCGGTCGGTGCCTTCGGCCTGCAGCAGGTGTTCGATCAGCCAGCGCGAGGACTCGATGCTCGCATTGCCGCCTTGCTCGACCAGATCGGCCCAAGCACCGGCCATGCCGTGCAAGCGAAGCTGTTTGAGCTCGACCATCACGTCACGCTGCGTCATGGCCGGCCCCCACGGTGCTGTCGTTGGCGCTGTCCTCGGCGGCGTTGTCGGTACCGCCCGCGCGCAGGCTGTCATAACGCGCCGTGTTGGCCAGCGGCGGCGTCGACGTCTGCAACTGCGTTGCGGCCGTTGGCGGCGGCGGCACCGCATTCAGCCGCCCGAGCACGTTGACCACATGCTCCACACTGACCTTGCCCGGCGGCCCGGCCTCCAGCGCCAATTCCACGGCCACCAGCACCGCGTCCAGCCCGGCCGTGAGAACGATGGCCAGCACCTGCGCCATCACACGGTCGCCACCCGAGTTGCGCAGCAGCCCTCGGCGCAAGCGCTGCAGCGGCTCGGGCATGTCGGCGAACGGCGCCCCGTTCCTCAGTGCACCGGGCTTTCTTTGCAGCAGCGGAATGTAGTGTTGCCAGTCGTAGCGCGTCTCGCCGGCGTTGCTCAGGCGGTCGTGACGGGCGACGATGTTGTCGTCGGCCACCACGACGACGCAGGCCGGGTACAGCCGCGTGCTGACGATCTGACCGAACAACTCGCACGGCACCGAGTAGCGGTTGCGTGCCACCGACACCAGGCAGGTG
This sequence comes from uncultured beta proteobacterium, assembly GCA_963706685.1. GTDB lineage: Bacteria > Pseudomonadota > Gammaproteobacteria > Burkholderiales > Burkholderiaceae_C > CADEEN01. Next base: position 119,770 of record CAVPMY010000001.1, on the reverse strand, counting down.
CTCGATACGCGGGCCGGCTTCTCGACGTAGCCGTCGAACGGCGTGGGCATGGGCATCAGGTGCGGCCTCTCGTGCTCGAGCATCTCGGCCACGCTGAACTGCTCGTGCTCGGGGTGGCGAACCTCGTCCCACAGTGCGCGGCAGCGTTGACCCAGCCAGGCGTTGAGTTCGGTGAAGCTGCCCCAGCGCTGCTTGGCCGCGTCGATCCAGATGCGCCGACGGCTGTCCTGCACGTTCTTCTCGACGACGCCCTTCTCCCAACCCGAAGCGACGTTGCAGAAGTCAGGGTCGACCAGGTAGTGCGCGCACATGGTGGCGAAGCGCTCGTTGACGATGCGGCCCTTGCCCTTCTTGACCTTGTCCACCGCCGTCTTCATGTTGTCGTAGATGCCGCGCCGGGCAACGCCACCCAGCGCCGCGAACGATCGGGTGTGAGCGTCGAACAGCATCTCGTGGCCCTGGCTCGGATAGGCCACGAGCCAGAACGCCCGGCTGGCGCACAGCTTCATGTGCGAGACCTGCGCGCGGTAGTAGATACCACCGACCACGAGGCCTTCCTCGCTCCAGTCGAACTGGTAGGCCTCGCCGAGCTCGAAGGCCAGCGGCACGAAGGCGTTGGCCGATGCCCCTTGGCCTTCGGCCTGGCGCCACGCGCGGATGAAGTCGGTGACCCGGGTGTAGCCGCCGTCGTAGCCCGCGCCCTTGATCTCGGCGTACAGCGCCTTGGCCGTGCGGCGCTCGTGTCGAGCTCTCCGGGCGTCGGCCTTCAGGGCTTGCTTGAGCGCGTCGTGGAATGCGCTGAGCTTGTTCGGTTGCTCGCCGCGCCGGTACTTTGGCGGGCCGTCGACCTGGCCATGCAGCCACTTCGCAACCGTGTTGCGCGACAGCCCCGTGATGCGCGCGATCTCGCGCTCCGATTTGTTCTTCCGGCTATGCAAACGCCGAATCCTGCCAATCATGTCCATGGTGATCACTCCTCGTCCTCTGCTGCACAAAAAAGCAGCAGGGTAGGTTGAACACCTGGCTCAGTTTTGGGTCGGCATAACCCTCAAAAGTGGCTCAGTTTTCGGTCGGCGCCAACAACCTGAAGCACAAGCGCCTGATCAAGAAGGCCTTGCCGCTTATAGGCGTGTTGAAGAAGCTCTTCTCCCGGATGGGTGCGACCTGATCCGCCCGACGCCGGGGGTAATCAAAATTCCACACGAACGAGCGGGATAAACGGACAAACGACGCTTTTTAAGTTGACCCGAAGCGGTAGATCCCGAATAGGAACAGCTGACGGTGATGCCTGACGCATTCCAAAACGAGGCGAGCACGAACAGGGGGCGCATCGTTCGCAATTCCTCGGCACTTGGGTCAGATCGAACAGTCGAATGACCGGACCCAGTCTGAAGGGAATGTTCGTTTGCTGTCGGCGAGCGAACTGACCTGCCCTGGCTTTTTCGAGCCAATCATTCCTGGAGGACGGCTCGGTTGGGGGTGGGTTGATGTTGCTGCTTGAACTCCAGAGGGGTCAAGTAGTCCAGGCTGCTGTGTGGCCGCACGGCGTTGTAGTGGTGCCGCCAGGTCTCGATGACGACCTTGGCCTCGGCGCGCGAGCGGAACCACTCCAGGCTCAGGCACTCGTCGCGCAACTTGCCGTTGAAGCTCTCGTTGCTGCCGTTCTGCCAGGGCTTGCCAGGATCGATCAGTGCGGTGGCGATGCCGCTGGCGGCGATCCACTCGAGGATCGCGTGGCTGACGAACTCCGGCCCGTTGTCCGAGCGCAGGAACAGCGGCGCGCCGTGCACGCTGACCAGGCGCGCTCAGGACCTCGATCACGCGCTTGGAGCGGATCGAGCCGGCCACGTCGATGGCCAGGCACTCGCGGGTGAACTCGTCGACCACCGTCAGGCACTTGATCTGCCGGCCGTCGGCGGTGGCGTCGAACACGAAGTCGTAGGCCCACAGGAAGTTGGCGTTGGCCGCAGGCAGCGGGCGCGGCCGACCCGTGGCGATGCGCCTTCGGGGACGCCGGCGCGGCAGCTGCAACCCAGCCTGGCGCCACAGCCGGTGCGCGCGGTGCACGCCCAGCTCGTGGCCGGCGCGGCGCAGGAAGATGCGGATGCGCCGGTAGCCGTAGCGCGGATACTGGCTCGACAGGGTCTTCATCGCTTCGATCACGGGTGCGTCCTTGGCAGGCAGACGAAGCTCGTAGCTCAGGCACGAGCGCGACAGGCCGACCAGCCCGCAGGCGCGCCGCTCGCTCAGGCCTCGTTCGCAAGCGAACTCGACCTGCTCGCGCCGCGCCTGCGGGCTCACCACTTTTTTGCGTTGATCTCCTTGAGCACGGAGATGTCCAGATCTCGCTCGGCCAGCAAGCGCTTGAGCCGTGCGTTCTCAGCTTCCAAGGCGCGCAGGCGCTTGACGTCACTGGGCGCGAGCTCATCGAAATGCTTGCGCCACGCGTAGATGGTCTGCTCGCTGACCTTGTGCTTCTTGGCCGCCGCGGCCACCGACGTGCCGTCGGCCTCGCGCAGGATGGCCACCATCTGCTCTTCGCTGAATCGACTCTTCCTCATGGGCTCCTCGCTGTCGAAGAGCCATCTTCCCAAGAATCACTGGACCGAAGAAACCGGGCAGGTCAGAACCTTCATGGCCGTCCACCGCCGCACAGGTCTCGCGCCCGATCGTTCACTACCCGCGCATCGCGAACCTTCAGCGCGCCGACTCCACAGTCCGCAATGCGGTATGACCGGCCGTTCGATCTTCCAGCGGCTCTAGCAGCACGGGCGACCACTTCCTCTACGAGTTCGGTGCTGGCGCCCAGACTTGCGACATCGACTGAATTCGGCGCGCGTCGACTTTCGAACGACTCGGTCTCTTGCGTGCGCACTGAAACTAGTCTGCGGACCCATGCACAACCAGAGGAATATCAGACAACTGTCTGATATCCGGGCGCTCCGTCAACGAAAAAGGGGTTGCGATCGCTCGCAACCCCTTGATTTCTTTGGCTCCCCGACCTGGGCTCGAACCAGGGACCTACGGATTAACAGCCCGACGCTCTCACCGTCAGCTGGATCAAAGGACAGGAGGCGTACTGGTTGGCCTTTGCCCGACGGCAACTCGATCCACTTCTACCGATGGAGGTTCTTGGCCCGCAGCTGCGTGTAGCGCATCATCTGCTTTGGATCCTTGTGCCCAGACACGAGCATGACTTCGGGAATCGAGTACTTGCCAGATTCGACCAACCGGCTGATGCCTTCGTGCCGAAGGTCGTACAGGTTCAGGTCTTCAATCGCCAATTCCTTGCACGCGCGCGGAAAGATGCTGGACCAACTCTTGCCATTGAGAGGAAAGATCAGCTCCCCGTTTCTCGGCTGCGCGCAGATGATGTCGTAGCTACGCCCGAGCAGCGGTACAACTTGGTTGTTGCCGAGTTTCCGCCGGGGGTCCTTTCGGTCACGGATGAGGATCGTGCGGTCTTGATGGTTGAGATCCTCCCAGCGCAAGCGAACGATTTCGCTAGGCGGCCGGAAACAACTGTCGATGATGAAGTCGATGAGGTCCGGCGTGAGGCTGCGCGAATGAAGACGCAACCAGCCCCGAACGCGCTCGATTTCCTCCGCCGTCGGCCTGCGGTCGCGCTCATTACTTCGCCCGAGCACGTTCATGTGCCGCAGTACGTCGCGGGCTTCGATAACGGCAGCGACGCTCACAGGCAGGCGCCAAAGCGATCGCCCCACCTTGAGCACGCCACCCAGGTACGTAAGATCGATTGACGCGGTGACGCCGCTGATTCGACGGTCCTCAGTGATGTAGGCAACGATGCGGTCCACCGTCAATTCGGCGGGCGCGACCTGACCCAAGTGGTGTTTCAGACGCCTGAGAACGTCGTCTTTGTTTCGGCCGAACGGCCTCTGCTTTCCAATCTCGTCGGTGTATCGGTCAATCAGCTTGCCTAGCGTCAGATATCGCGCCGCACCGCTGGCTGATGCCACACCCGTGCGGCCGGCGTCGATGTCGGCTTCGATCCCTCGAGCCCAGATTTCTGCCAGGACCTTTTTTGCAAAGGTCTTGGTCTGAACGGGGTGGCCCTTGCGGCGCACTTGCGCGCGCCAAGCGTCACCAACCGAGATAATGCTGGCCACTTTGCCCCCTTCTTGTAGCACTGACCGGGGTTACTGTAGCAAATCCGTAGCACTCAGGCCGGGCTCGCCTGTGCTGACTTGTGCATCTTCGTGCTTCTTCGTGGAGACGACTCTGTCGTAAGTTGTTGATAAATAAGGATTCAGCAAAGACTTCTAGTGCTTGGCGCTTGTCCGTCGCGCCGATGATGGACTGGACCGACCGCCATTGCCGCTACTTCCATCGCCAGATCACGCAACGCACGCGCCTGTACACCGAGATGGTGACCAGCGGCGCCTTGCTCCATGGCGACGTGCCGCGGCATCTGGACTTCAATGCCGAGGAACATCCTGTTGCCTTGCAACTCGGCGGCAGCGAGCCGGCAGACCTCGCGGCGTGCGCCAAACTCGCACAGCAATGGGGTTATGACGAAGTGAACCTGAATTGCGGCTGCCCGAGCGAGCGCGTGCAACGCGGCTCTTTTGGTGCGTGCCTGATGGCTGAGCCTGCGCTGGTGCATGACTGCGTGGCCGCGATGCGCGACGCCGTGGACCTGCCGGTGACGGTGAAGCACCGCATCGGCATCGATCGCGGCCAGAACTACGCCTTCGTGCGCGACTTTGTCGGCACGGTGGCCGAAGCCGGGTGCAATGTGTTCATCGTGCATGCACGCAACGCCTGGCTCAAAGGCTTGTCGCCCAAGGAAAATCGACAGCTGCCGCCATTGCGCTACGAGGTCGTGGCTGCAGCTCGAGCGCGACTTTCCGGCGCTGACGTTCGTCATCAACGGCGGCATCACCAGCAACGCACAGATCGAACAGCATCTGGTCAGCGCCGATGGCGTGATGGTCGGCCGCGAGGCGTATCACCATCCGTGGACGATGGCATCCTGGGACACGGCCTTTCTCGGTGCCGCGGCGGCCCCGGGCCTGACGCGGGAAAGCGTCGAGGCGGTTATGGTGGCCTACATGGAACGACAGGCCCGGGACCATGGCACGCCGTGGACGAACATCGCGCGCCACATGATGGGCCTGTACAACGGCGTGCCGGGCGCACGCCGCTGGCGGCAGGTCTGGAGCGACCACCGCTTCAAAGCCCTGCCGCCGAAGGCAGTGCAGGCTCGCGCCGCGCAAGCACGGCTGGCCGCGCAGCAGGAGATGGCCGCAGCATGACGACGATGAGCACGCGCCGGCAATGGCTGGCTACCCTGGCCGCGGCAGGATCGTCGCTCGGCGCTGGGAATGCATGGTCACAGCGCGGCCCGCGCGAGGTCGTCAAGCCGCAGCCGCGCATGGGCATCAACCTCGCCGGACTGAACTACTGGAACACCGAGCTGCCCTTCGTCGATTTGATGCGCATGTCCGGCGAGTGGAGCTTGTGGCGGCGCGATTCGCCGGGCGTGCAGGTCAAGGACGCCACGCCGGCGATCGATGAGCGCGGCTGGCTGCGCGCGCTGCCTGAAGGCTTGGTCGCCATGTTGCCGCTGGCAGCCCGGTCGCACCTGCCGGATAGCAAGCGTGCGCCGTGGGTGGTGCGCTACGACGGCCGCGGCGAGATCGAGTTCGACGGCGCGCTGCGCGTGGTGCAGCGCGCGCCGGGACGGCTGCAATGCGAGTTCGTGGCTCAGCAGCCGTTGCCCGATCCGTCGCTGTGGCTGCGCATCACGCGCATCGATGCCGAAGACCCGCTGCGCAACATCCGCGTCTTCAAGCCCGCTACCGAGAACCAGCCGGCGACCAATGTCTGGGACGCCGGCTTCGTCGCCCGCTGGAGCGGCTGGGGCGCCTTGCGGACGATGGATCTGCAGGCCACCAACAATTCAACGCTCGCCCGCTGGAGCGATCGGCCGCGGCCCGATGACCGCACGTTTGCGCCGCAGGGCATTGCGCTCGAGCTGTTGGTCGACCTGGCCAACCGCTGCGGCGCCGGCCCCTGGCTGTGCATGCCGCATCGCGCCGACGACGACTTCATCCGCCGCGCGGCCTCATTGGTCGCCGAGCGGCTCGACGAGCGATTGCCGGTCTGGGTGGAGCATTCGAACGAAGTCTGGAATCCGGACTTCGCGCAGTCAACGTACGCAGCACAGCAGGGTGTCGCGCAGGGGCTGGCACCTGACGAGAACCTGGGCCGCTGGCGCTGGCACGCCCGGCGTTCGCGCGAGATCTTTGCCATCTGGTCGCAACCGTTTGCGGGTCAGTCAGCAGGGCAGTTGACCGACCGCAGGCGATTGCAGCGCGTGCTCGGCACGCAGACCGCCAACAGCTGGGGCACCAAGCAGTTGCTGCTCGATCCGGTGATCGAGACCACCGATGTATTGGGCGTCACCGCGTACCTGGGGCTGACACCGAGCGCCAGCAGCACGCCGTCATCGTCGGAGGTGGCACGCTGGCCGCTGGAGCGCGTGTTCGAGCATTTCGAGCAGGAACTCGACACGCTGTCGGAACTGCAGAAAGAACAGCGCCGCTGGTGCGCGCGCAACGGCCTGCTGCTCGCGGCCTACGAAGGCGGCCAGCATGCGGTGGGCATCGGCGAGGCGGCACTGCGAGACGCCGTGCTGGAGAAGCTGTTCACGCAAGCCAACCGCGACGAACGCATGGGCCTGTTGTACCGCCGCCTGTTCGACCGCTGGGAAGATGCCGACGGCGATCTGTTCTGCCACTTCTCTGCCGTGTCGGCGCCCAGCCGCTGGGGGAACTGGGGCCTGCTCGAACACCACGACGACGATCCGGCGACGCGGCCGAAGTATCGCGTGACCGTGGACAGGATGAAGCGCTGGCGGGCAGCATGACGAAGAGCGACGCGCTGAGCAGGTCCCCGGTGATCAGGCAGTTCTTTGCTGCCGCCACACCGCCGGCGAGACGCCGGCGCTCGACTTGAAGGCCCGGCTGAAGGCGGCCGCCGATTCGTAGCCGACCGCAGCTGCGACCGTGACCACCTTCGCGTCGCGCTCGGCGAGCAGGCGTGTCGCCAGCTGCATGCGCCACTGCATGAGGTAGTGCATTGGCGGTTGCCCGACAAACAACGCGAATCGCTCGGCCAGCACCGAGCGCGATGTGCCGGACTGCGCGGCCAGCGCCTCCAGCGTCCAATGCTGCGCCGGCGCACCGTGCATCAACGCCAAGCTGCGCGCGACGAGCGGGTCGTTCAGACCGGCCAACCAGCCGGTTTGTGCGGCAGGCATCGATTCGAGATGGCGCCGCACGACCTCGATGAACATCAGCTCGGCCAGTCGCAACAGCACGCCCTGGCTACCGGACGAGCGCTCGCGCAGTTCGCACAGCGCGAAATCGATCAGGTGGCGCATGCGGTCGATGGCCGGAGGCGCTGCGCGCAGATGGATCATTGGCGGCAGGGCCGCGAGCACGGGATTGAACGGCCGCACGTCGCAGCCCAGGAAACCGCAGATGAACTGCGCTTGCGGCGCACCGCCGCCGCTGCCTTCGACGACCACCGACGGCATTTCACCGGCGGCCATGCTGCGGAAGAACGTGACCGCCTCCTCGGCCCCGTAGCTGGCCTGTGCTTCGAGCGGGTTGGCCAGGAAGTATTCATCGCCGTGCGGCACGACGAGCACGTCGCCCGTTTCGAACTTCTCGGGCGCCACATCGCGCAGCCCGCCCCAGCAGAAGCCGCGCGTGACGATGTGGTACGACACCATGTGCTGCGACGACGGCAAGACGAGCCGGCGAAAGGCTTCGGCGTGCGGCGCCCACGAGCGCCACGGTGTAGTCGCGTCGACGAGGAAGAGCATCGAGCCGGTCAGCCGCACCGAGCGCAACACGTCCGACAGCACATCGGCGCCGGACGCCGCAGCATGCGACTCGGACGATGGGTCATGGACCTCGTTCATCGTGCCGCCGATGCTACGCCTGCCGATTGAATGAAAGGAGACGCATGATGACCGCCAGCCTTCCTGCGCAGGCCCAAGCGGCCGCGCGCTCACCTGCCGATGTCTATGACGAGCAGTTCGTGCCCGCGCTGTTCCGCCCCTGGGGCCCGGTGCTTTGCGAGGCGGCGCACATCAGGGCCGGCCAGCACGTACTCGATGTCGCCTGCGGCACCGGCGCCTTGACAACCGCGGTGTCCGAACGCGTGGCACCCGGCGGCGCGGTGCTCGGGCTCGACGCCAACCCGCAGATGCTGGCGGTGGCGCGGCGCAAGCACGCCGGCATCGAATGGCAGGACGGCCGCGCCGAAGCGCTGCCGTTCGCCGATGCCAGCTTCGATGCCGTGGTCAGCCAGTTCGGCCTGATGTTCTTCGACGACCGCGTCGCCGCGCTGCGCGAGATGCAGCGCGTGTTGCGGCCCGGTGGGCGCCTGGTGGTGGCGGTGTGCGACGCGCTCGAGCACTCGCCCGGGTATGCGGCGTTGGCCGCACTGCTCGAGCGACTGTTCGGCAAGGCGGTCGCCGATGCGTTCCGGTCGCCGTTCGTCCTGGGCGACGAGGCGAAGCTGCTCGCGCTGTGCGCCGACGCCGGCATCGCCGACGCCAAGGTCGTGCAGCGCGACGGCACGGTTCGCTTCGCGTCGATCGATGCGCTCGTGTCGACCGAGCGCGCCTGCGTGTGGACACTCGGCGGACTGCTCGACGACGCGCAATTCGAGCGCTTGCGGCTCGAAGCGCAAGAGGCATTCCGGCCCTTCGTCGATGGCGCTGGCCAGGTGGCGTTCGCGATGCCGGCCTTGCTGATCTGCGCGGGCAAGCATTGACGCATGACGGCGACCCGGTGGCTCCACCGGCGCCGCGGTTGATCAATTGGGACAGGCCGCCAGGCGAGACGGCCACCTGCGAAATTGGCATCACTGCGAGGTCGTGCCGCTGACACCCCAGGTGTCCGCCAGCACATAGCCCGTCGGGTAGGGGTCGGTCGGATCGAGCATCTCGCTGGCCAGGCCGGTGATCCACGCCCGGCCCTCGATGGTCGGCAGGATCGCCGGCCTACCGGCGACCGTGGTCGCGCCGACGATGGTGCCCGTGAAGCGCGAGCCGATGATCGATTCGTGGACCATCGAGTCGCCGACCTGCATCGCGCCGCGGGCGTGCAGCACCGCCATGCGCGCGCAGGTGCCGGTGCCGGTCGGGCTGCGGTCCGAGCGGCCGGGCGCGACGATGCAGGTGTTGCGCGTGACCTGGCCGACACCGGCGAAGGACCGGTCGAACTGGACGATGCTGACCCCGGCGATGTCGGGGTTCTCGGGGTGCACGACGCGCAGTTGCGCGCGCGCGGCCAGGCGGATCTTTTCGCCGACGGCGGCCAGCTGGCGTGCTTCGTCCGGCTCGATGCGAAAACCGAGCCGCGCCGCATCGGTGATCGCGTACCACATGCCGCCGTAGGCGATGTCGACGACAACGCTGCTGCCGAGCCCCTCGATCTCCAATGTCGCGTCCAGCCGGTCGACGAAGCTCGGCACGTTGGCGAACTCCACCGACACGCATTTGCCGTCGCGGCAGGTCGCTCGCGCTCGTACCGGCCCGGCGGCGGTGTCGACGCGGACGATCGTTTCGGGCTCGCGCATCGCCAGGATGCCGGTCTCCAATGCGACCGTCACCGTGCAGATCAGGTTCGAGCCCGACATCGGCACGAACTCGGTCGGCTCCATCGTGATCATGCCGATGTCGCAATCGTCACGCGCCGGCGGTGTGATCAGGTTGATGTGCCGGGCGACGCTGCCGCGCGGCTCGCACAGCAGCAGGCGGCGCAAGCCGTCCTGGTCGCGCTGCATCGCGGTCATGCGCTCGAACATCGTTCGCCCGGGTGGCGGCAGCACACCACCGACGATCACGTCGCCGACCTCGCCTTCGGCATGGCAGCGGACTATCGAGATCACGCGCTGGGTCTTCATCACCGGGCTCCCCGTGTTGAATCAGTGCATGCGCGAACCGCTGCGGGCGGAACGGCGAGAGATCGAGCGCGCTCGGGCGAGCGAACACGATGTCGGCAACCAGCCGCGCCGTGGCGGCGGCCTGCGTCAGGCCCAGATGACCATGCCCGAAGGCATAGGTCACGCGCGCGTCGCGCGCAGCCGGGCCGATCGCCGGCAGGGTGTCGGGCAGCGACGGTCGAAAACCCATCCATTGCCTGCCGCCCTCGGTGGCCAGGCCGGGCATGAAGCGCTTGGCTTTGGCCAGCAGCACGGCCGCGCGCTCGAAGTTGGGCGGCGCGTCGAGGCCGGCGAACTCGACCGCACCACCGACGCGCACGCCGCAGGCCAGCGGAGTGACGACGAAGCCATGGCCGCCGAAGGTGAGCTGGCGCTTGAGATCGAAGGCGGCGGCCGGCAGCGTCGTGTTGTAGCCGCGCTCGGTTTCGAGCGGGATGCGCTCGCCCAGCGTGCGCGCGAGACGATGCGACCAGGCGCCCGCAGCGACCACGACCTGCTGCGCCGTGATCCGCCGCTGGCCCGCCAGCGGAACGGCGATGCCGGCGGCGGATGGCTCGAGAGCCAGCGCTTCGCCTCGGCGCAGGCGACCGCCGAGCTCGGTGACGCGGCGCGCGAGCGCGAGCGTCAGCAGTAGCGGATCGGTGATCGTCTTCCAGGCCGGCAGGAAGGTGGCTGCAACCAGCGCCGAAGACAGTCCGGGCTGCAGCTCGGCGATCGCCTGTGCGCCGTGCAGGTGCGTGAAGGCGATGCCATGGTCGGCGCGGGCCTGCCACCCGGCTTGCGAGGCCGCGAGTTCGGCCTCGCTCTCGTACAGGTGCAACACGCCGTCGCTGCGCAGCATGTCGGTCGCGCCGGCAGCGGCCAGCATCGCATCGGTCTCGATGATCGACAGGTCCATCAGCGCGGCCTGGGCCGCTGCGCTGGCCTTGACGCGCTCGGGAAAGCTGGCGCGCCAGAAATGGAACAGCCAGGGCGCAATGCGCGGCAGGTACGCGGGCGCGATCGACAGCGGGCCCAGCGGGTCGAGCAGCCAGCGCGGCGCCTTGCGCAGCATGCCGGGCGAGGCCAACGGCAGGATGTCGGTAAACGCGAACGCGCCGGCGTTGCCGCGGCTCGCCTCGGCCGCGACTGCCGTGCGATCGATCACCGTGACCTGGCGACCTTCGTGCTGCAGGCGCAATGCGATGGCCACGCCGACGATGCCCGCGCCGATCACCAGCACGTCGCACGCCAGCTCGGCCGCGGCGAGCAACGGCAACGGCATCTCATCGGCCGCGACCGTCGCCTTCAACGGAAGGTCGCCACCGGCGCGCCGAGCGCTTCGCGTATCGGCTTGCAGCCCAGTCCCGGCGCATCGCTGGCGTTCATCACACCCTGGATGCGCTTCGGTGCGCCGGTGGCGATATCGCGCGTGCCATAGCTGTTGAAATCGGTCGTCGACAACACGAACTCGTCCGGCGTCGATTGCGCCAGATGCGCGATCGCCGCGGTGACGAAGTCCCCGCCCCAGGTGTCCTCGATCGTCATCACCACGCCGGTGGCGACGCAGAGGTCGCGCATCTGGCGCGCGCGCGTCAGGCCACCGACCTTGGAGATCTTCAGGTTGATGGCGTCGAAGGCGTGATCCTCGATGCCGCGCAGCAGGGTCTGCATGCCGTCGATGTTCTCGTCGAGCACGAAGGGCAGGGCGGTGCGGCGCCGGATGGTCAGGCATTCCTCGTAGGTCGGGCAGGGCTGCTCGATGTAGACGTCCAGGTCCTTGACGGCGGCAACCACGCGCGCTGCCTCGTGCATCGTCCAACCGGTGTTCGCGTCGGCGATCAGCATGTCGGACGGCGAGAGGATCTCGCGGCATTGGCGGATGCGCGCGATGTCCTGATCCGGATTGCCGCCGACCTTCAACTGGAACTTCGTGTAGCCCTCCTTGCGGTAGCCGTCGATCTTGCCGGCCATGATCTCGGGCGCCTCCTGCGATATCGCGCGGTAGAGCTTGAGGTCCTCCTGCTGGCGCCCGCCCAGCAACTTCCAGACCGGCATGCCCGCTGCCTGGCCGAGGATGTCCCAGCAGGCGTTGTCGAGCGCCGCCTTGACGTAAGGGTGGCCGCGCAACAGCGCATCCATGCGCCGGTTGAGCACGTGCAGATCGGTCGGATCGACGCCGAGAAGCCTCGGCGCAATTTCGCGCAGACCTGCACGCACACCGGCCGCATAGGCCGGCAGGTAGGCCGGGCCGAGCGGCGTGCTCTCGCCGTAACCGGCGATGCCGGCGTCGGTCTCGACTTCGACGACCGTGGCGTCGAACACCGCGACGCTGTTGTCATTGGACCAGTTGTAGCGACCTTCCTTGAGCGGCAGGTCGACCTGGTAGACGTTGATGGCGGTGATCTTCATGGTGGCTGTCTTCCCGTCGCTCGCTCGCCTGTCAGTCGACGCTGGGCAGCGCTGGACGTGTCGCCAGCACCTGCTGCACCAGCTTCTCGATCTCGGCGCGGCGTGCGCCGGCGTGCGCCAGGCGTGGCGCGCGCACGCGGTCGTTGGTGCCGGTGACCAGCGCCTCGACGAGCTTCAGGTTCTGCACCAGGTAGGTCGACACGTCGAGGTCGAGCAGCGGCCGGAACCAGCGGTAGATGGCGAGCGCCTCGGCATGACGGCCCTGCTTCATCAGGCGGTAGATCACCACCGTCTCGCGCGGAAACGCCATCACGCCGGCCACCCAACCCACCGCGCCGACGGCCAGCGCCTCGAAGGCCAGGTTGTCGACACCGGTGAAGACGTCGTAGCGGCTGCCGAGGCGGTTGATGATTTCGGTGCTGCGGCGAATGTCGTCGCAGGATTCCTTGACGGCGACGAAGCGCCGGTCGTCGGCGAGTTCCTCGAGCATGTCGGTGGTGACGTCGACACGGTAGGCGATGCGGTTGGAGTAGATCATCACCGGCAGGTCGGCGGCGGCGGCGACGTCGCGCAGCGCGGCGACGGTCTCGCGCCGGTCGGTGTGATAGATCGGACTCGGCACGACCATCAGGCCGTCGGCACCGGCCTTGGCCGCGGCCTCGGCGACGGCGCAGGCGGAGCGCGTCGAGGCCTCGCACACGGTGAGCAGCGCCGGCTTGGCACCCGCGGCCTGCTTGCACAGCTTGAGCACGTCGATGCGCTCGGCCTGCGACAGCATCGGGCCTTCGCCGAGCGAGCCGCAGGCGATCAGGCCGTCGCAGCCGGCCTGCATCAGCTGCCGGTAGCAGCGCAGCATCTCGTCGGCGTCCAGGCTGCCGTTGTCTTGAAACTTGGTCGTTACTGCGGGCATGACGCCTTGCCACATGGTGAATGTCCTCGAAGGTTGAAGTGAGGGATCGGTTGCCGTGGCTGCCGCGGTCGGCTCAAAGCACCGACTTGAGAAATTCCACGGTCTCGGGCTCCTGCGGATTGCCGATCACCTGCTCGGGCGGGCCGACCTCGTGGATGCGGCCGGACTTGAAGAAGGCGACGCGGTGCGAAACCTCGCGCGCGAAGCCGATCTCGTGCGTGACGACGATCATCGTCATGCCTTCGGCAGACAGGATCCGCATTGTGTCGAGCACCTCGCCGACGAGCTGCGGGTCGAGCGCCGACGTGATCTCGTCGAACAGCATGTAATCGGGCGACATGGCCAGCGCGCGGGCGATCGCCATGCGCTGCTGCTGGCCGCCGGAGAGCTTGGAAGGGTAGACGTCGAGTTTGTCGCCGAGGCCGACGTGGCGCAGCTTGTCGCTGGCGATCTGGTCGGCTTCTTCGACGCTCTTGCCCAGCACCTTGCGCGGCGCGAGCATCACGTTCTCGCGCACGGTCAGGTGCGGGAAGGCGTTCCATTGCTGGAACACGATGCCGATGCGCTGGCGCAGGTGATTCAAATTCGTCCCGCGCGCATGGACATCGACGCCGTCGACCGCGATGCGCCCGGCCTGGATCGATTCGAGCCCGTTGATGCACATCAGCAGCGTGGACTTGCCCGAGCCCGAGCCGCCGATCACCGAGACGACTTCGCCTTTGTCGACCGTCATCGAGACGCCGCGCAGCACCTTGAGCGTGCCGAACGACTTGTGAACGTCCTGGATCTCAATCATGGTCGCGCCACCTTGTCTCCAGGTACGCGCCCAGGCGCGAGATCGGGTAGCTCATCAGGAAGTAGATCAGCCCGCACAGCATCAGCACCAGCAGCGGCTCCTGGATGCGCGTGACGATGACCTGCGACGCCCGCAGCAGTTCGACGATACCGATCCACAGCACCAGCGAGGTGTCCTTCATCACGCCGAGCGTCAGGCCGACCCACGATGGCAGCGAGACGCGCAACGCAATCGGGTAGACGATGTGGCGCAGGTCCTGCCACCACGTCAGCCCGAGCGAGCGCGCGGCGCGGCGCGTCGTCGTCGGCACGGCCAGCACCCCGGCGCGCACGATCTCGGCGCAATAGGCCGATGTGTAGAGCGCCAGCACCACGCAGGCGACGGTGAACGCGGACATGTCGATGCCGACGATCGACTTGAACGAGTTGGCGAGGATGAACTGGATCAGCAACGGGATCGAGCGGAAGACGTCGAGCACGATGCCCAGCGTCACGTTGATCCATGACGCTGCGACGGCGCGCAGCACGCCGAAGACGAAGCCCATCAACGTGCCGCCCAGCACCGCCCAGAAGGTCAGCGCCAAGGTCATGCTGGCGCCCTGGAGCATGAACCACAGGTCGGTGCGGGCGAAGTCGGTCTCGATCATCGGGTTCAGTGGACTAGTAGCGGAACAGTCGCGAAGCGACGAGCCGCGCCGACAGCGTGACGAACTTGGTGATGAGGTAGTAGATCGCGGCGGCCATGACGAAGAACTCGAAGGTGCGGAACGTGCGCACGTTGAGCTCCTGCGTGATGCCGGTCAGGTCGGTGTTGAGGCCGACCACGACACCGAGCGAGGTCATCAGGATCGCCCACACCATCTGGTTGGTCATCGGGTGGAACACGGTGCGAAACAGCTGCGGCAGCACGATCAGGCGGAAGGCCTGCGGCGCGCTCATGCCCAGCGAGCGTGCGGCGCGCATCTGCGTCGGCGGGATCGCGCGCAGGCCGCCGCGGAAGGTCTCGGCGAGGTATCCGGCGTTGTTGAACGCGATGCCGGTCAGCAGCGCCGGGAACGAATCGACGAAGATGCCGAGCGATCCGAGACCGAAATAGATCATGTAGATCTGAAACAGCGCCGGCGTGTTGCGTGCCGTTTCGATCCACACCGAGGCCAATGCGCGCGCCAACCGGGATCCGGAATTGCGCGCCAGCGCGAGCGCGATGGCGCAGACGATGCCGATCACCATCGACAGCACGGCGACTTCGATCGTGATCAGCGCGCCGCCGAGCATGGCCGGCAACGCCTGGAACGCCTGGTGCCAGTGAAACGTGTAGTTCATTGTCCGCCGCGGTGTCGCCGCGATGCCGCTCTATGGGCAGCGACGCAGCGCGAGGCCGCAACCCTGCGGGCCGGGCCTCGCCGGCGCTCAGCGATAGACGCCCTTGACCGTGAGGTCGGGCATCGTGCCGCCGATCCATTTCGAGTACAACTCCTGGGACCGGCCGGTCCGGGTCTGCAGGTGGGAAAAGAGGTTGAGGTAGTTGATCAGTCCGTACTCCTGGCGCAACGCGATCAGCCCGACGTAGTCGATGTCATAGGGTGCATCGCCGCCCATCTGCAGGTCCTTGTACTTGCCGGCCTTGACGGTCGCCGCGGCAACGGTCGAGGTGACGACGGTGGCTTCGATCTGGCCCTGGGCCAGCGCGAGGAACACGTCCGCCTGCGTCTGGTAGGCGCGGAACGATCCGTTGGCGTCATTCCACTTCTTGACGTCCTTTTCCAGCGCGATCGCTTCGAACGTGCCGGTGACCGATCCGGTCTTCTTGCCCTTGAGCGAGTTGTAGGCATTGATGTTCGTGCCCTTTTTCGTCAGCACGACCATCTTGAACGCGAAGTAGGGGATCGAAAAGCCGATGGTCTTGGCGCGCTGCAGCGTGTCCGATGTCGAGGCCACGCCGACGTCGGCACGGCCGGACACCAGTGCCGGAATCCGGTCGGGAAACGGTGTCTCGACGATTTCGGCCTTCACGCCGAGTGCCTTGGCGAGATCGTTGCAGGTGTCGACGTCATAGCCGATCGGTTCGTTCTTCTCGTCGCGCGATCCCATCGGCGGGAAGTCGAGCACGACGGCGCAACGCAGCTTGCCCGAGGCGATGATGTCGTCGAGCTTGTCGGCCCGTGCGACCGGCGACAGCAGCAGGCAAAGCGCCCCTGCAACAGCGATCAGTGTCCTTGCATTCACGGTCGTTTCCTTTGGTGCGTGGGTGGGGCGTGGCAGGCGCACTGGCCGCGCGCCGGCTCGCCGCATTATGGCTGATTGGATCCAATATGCAATATGGGGTAAATTGGCGCCACGGCGGCGTGGCGCCTCTGCCGTGGCGGCGGACCCTCAAGCCGATGGCGCAATCGAGAAATCAATGTTGATCCATAAGATGAACGTCGTCGATACGCCATCGGCGGCCGACCTCATTTTCGAGAGCCTGCGGCGGGCGGTGATCTCGGGCGCGCTGAAGGACGGCGATCCACTGCGGCAGGAGGAACTGGCGCGGCACTTCAATTCCAGCCGGATTCCGGTGCGCGAGGCCTTGACCCGCCTCGAGCAACATGGCCTGGCGCAAATCCGGCGCTTTCATGGCTACACGGTGGCGCAGATGTCGCGCCAGCAGATCGAGGAGATCTGCCGCTTCCGCGCGCTGGTCGAGGGCGAAGTCGTCGCCAGCGCGGCTGCCCGGGCCTCGGCGGAAACGCTCGCGCGGGCCCGCCAGACCTGCCAGGCCTTCGCCAAGGAGCGCGATCCGGTGCTGTGGGGCGAGCGCAATCGCGAGTTCCATTCCGCGCTGTACGCCGAGTGCGGACTGCCGTACCACCTCGAGGCGGTCCATGCCGCGCTCGACAAGACCGAGCGCTATCTGGTCGATCAACTGGTCCTGACCTCCGGCATGCGCCGCGCGCGTGCCGAGCACCAGGCGATCCTGGCGGCCTTCGAGGCGCGCGACGCGCAACTCGCCGTCAGGCTGACGCGCGAACACATCCTCGGTGCCCTGGGCCTGTTTTGCGATTACATGGATTCGCACGCCGCGGCGGAGCGCGACGCGCGCCGTCGAACTAGCCCAGGCCCCACGCGAAAGGGTCAGCCGGGTCGAAAACCAGGGTCGCGTCGAGCGTGACGTGCGCGCGACCATGGATCAGCGGCAACACCGCATCCACCGGAACACCGGCCAGCGGCGCGGCGGGCCGTGTGTAGCTGCCGCCGAAGACGCTGCCGATGACGCTCTCCTGACGCCAGACCACGCCCGGCGCGAGCTTGTCGTCGGCAGCCAGGCAGGCAAGCTTGGCGCTGGTGCCGGTGCCGCAAGGTGAGCGGTCGTACGCGCCGCCAGGGCAGAGGACGAAGTTGCGCGCATGGTTGGCCGCATCGGCAGCCGGGCCGACCAGTTCGATGTGGTCGATGTCGGCGCCATCGCGCCCGGTGACGCCATGCCGCTGCAGCGCTTCGCGCAGGCGCGACGCGAACGCGGTCAGCTCGGCGACGGCGCTCGCGGCGAGCGTCTGGCCATGGTCGTCGCAGAGGAAGAACCAGTTGCCGCCCCAGGCCACGTCGCCATGGACGATGCCATGGCCCGGCCACCTCGACGGCCACCCGCTCGGCATGCCGATAGGCGGGCACATTGGCGACGCTGGCCGAGCCGTCCGCATGCAGCGTCGCCGTGACCGTGCCGACCGGCGTTTCGATGCGGTGATCGCCCGGCGTGATGCGGCCCAGGTGGGCGAGCGTGGCGATCACGCCGAGCGTGCCGTGGCCGCACATGCCGATGGTGCCGACGTTGTTGAAGTAGATCACGCCGCAGACACTCGCGGCGTCCAGCGGGGCGCACAACAGCGCGCCCACCACCACGTCCGAGCCGCGCGGTTCGCAGACCAACGCCCTGCGCCACGCATCGTGCTCATCACGAAAGCGCTGCCGTCGCTCGAACAGCGTGCCGCCGCCAAGATCCGGCCCGCCGCTGATGACACAGCGCGTCGGCTCGCCGCCGGTGTGGGAGTCGATGACGCGGGTTGGCAGGGACGGGATATGGGTCATGTCGAGAGTGGATCGAGGGTTGTCAAAACGCCGTCACGTAGCGTGCGAACTCCCAGTCGCTCACCTGTTCACTCGGGCCGGCGTCGCGGGCGTGGCTGGCCACTTCGTCGCGCTTCAACGCACAGAACTCGCGCAACAGTGTTTCGCCCAGGGCGCCGGCGATCACCGGGTCGCCTTCGAGGGCGTCGAGCGCCTCGTCCAGCGATTGCGGCAGCGAGGCGATGCCGCGCTCGCGCACTTGCGCGACGCTGAGGGTGAACAGGTCATCGTCGCAGTCCGGGCCGGGGTCGAGATGGCGCTCGATGCCGTCGAGACCGGCGGCGATGAGCCCGGCCAGTATCAGGTACGGGATTGGCCGCCGCATCGGGCGCGCGCCACTCGAAGCGGCCGAACAGCGTGCGCACCAGCGCCGTGCGGTTGTTGAACCCCTGGGCCACGTAGGCGGGCGCCCAGGTGGTGCCGGTGATCGACTCGCCGGCCGTCAACCGCCGGTAGGAGTTGACCGTGGGCGCGGCCAGCGCCGTCAGCGCCTCGGCATGCGCGAGCACGCCGGCGACGAACTGGCGGCCGAGCGCCGAGAGCAGGGTCTGCGTGTCGAGCGATCCATCAGGTCGATGGGCGAGGAAGACGTTGCGCATGTTGTCGCCGCTGCCGTGCCACAGGCTGACGTGGCAATGCATGCCGCTGCCGGGCTGATCGGCGAAAGGCTTGGGCATCATCGAGAAGACGCGGCCATGCGCTTCGGCGATGGTGTGTGCGGCCAGCTTGAACAGCATCAGGCGATCGGCGCTGGCCAGCGCGTCGGTGTGCGCGAAGTTCACTTCGTACTGGCCGTGGGCGTCTTCATGGTCGAGCTGCAGCACGTCCAGGCCGCAGCGTTCGAGCGCGTCTTGCAACTGCAGCAGCAACGGGATCTGGCGCGCCAGGCTCTTCAGGTCATAGCTCGGCTTGTCAAGGCGGTCATGGTCGTCGGCGGGGATCCAGCGCTTGCCGTCGCGCGCCGATTCACGCTTGAGCAGGAAGAACTCGGGTTCGATGCCGACGTGCAGCGTCCACTGCTTGCCGGTCAGCCGGGCCACTTGACGCGCCAGCACCTGGCGCGGGCAGGCGTCGAACGGCTCGCCGGCAACGAAGCCCTCGCCGACGATGCGGGCCACGCCAGGCATCCAGGGCAACGCCTGCACGGTGCTCGGGATGCCGCGCGCGTAGTACTCGGAGCGTTTGCCGGTGCGGGCCAGGCCGGTGCCCCAGATCGAGGGGCCTGAGAAGCCGGCACCGCTGACGAGCACGTCGTCCAAGTGCGCCAGCGGCACCAGCTTGCCGCGCGCCGTGCCGTGGATGTCGGTGAACTGCACCAACAGGCTGTGCACGCCTTGCGAGGCCAGGCGATCGCGCAGGGCTTTCACGATCGACGATCAGGCGGCCAGCAACGATTCGCTGACGATGGCCAGGGCTTCATCGAACACGGGCTGTGTTGTCGTCAGCGGGAACAGGAAGCGCACGACGTTGGCGTTGACGCCGCAGGTCAGCAGGATCAGCTTGCGCTTCATGGCTTCGGACTGCACACGTCTGGTGAAATCGGCATCGGGCTGGCCGTCGGCGGCGCTGAACTCGACGGCAACCATCGCACCGAGGCCGCGCACGTCGGCGATCTGCGGCACGCGCGGCTTCAGGCCGGTGATCAGGGCCTTGAGCTGGTCGCCGAGCCGGGCGCCGCGTTCGGGCAACTTTTCTTCGGCCATGACGTCGATGACGGCATGTGCGGCGGCAATCGCCAGCGGATTGCCGGCATAGGTGCCGCCCAGGCCGCCGGGCGCCGGCGCGTCCATGATTTCCGCGCGGCCGGTGACGGCCGACAGCGGCGTGCCGGCGGCCAGGCTCTTGGCGATCGTCATCAGATCCGGGATGACGCCGAAGTGCTCCATCGCAAACATCTTGCCGGTGCGGCCGAAGCCGGTTTGCACTTCGTCGGCGATCAGCACGATGCCATGCTCGTCGCACAGCTCGCGCAGCCAGGTCACCGCCTCGGGCTGGATGACGTTGAAGCCGCCTTCGCCCTGCACCGGCTCGAAGACGATGGCCGCGACGCGCGACGGTTCGATGTCGGCCTTGAACAAATGCTGAACCGCCTTCTTCACCTCGGCCAGCGATGCGCAGTGGCAAGGGAAGGGGGCGTGGTAGATCTCCGGCGGGAAGGGGCCGAAGCCGGTCTTGTAGGGGGCCACCTTGCCGGTCAGCGCGACGGCGAACATCGAGCGCCCGTGAAAGGCGCCGCCGAAGGCGATGACGCCGCTGCGCCGCGTGTACGCGCGCGCGATCTTCACCGCGTTCTCGACGGCTTCGGCGCCGGTGGAAAACAGCGCCGTCTTCTTGGCATGCGTGCCCGGCGTGAGCTGGTTCAGTTTTTCGGCGAGCGCAACATAGCTTTCATACGGCACGACCTGGTAGCAGGTGTGCGTGAAGCGTTTGACCTGGGCCTCGATGGCGGCCACCACCTTCGGATGGCCGTGGCCGACGTTCATCACCGCAATGCCGCCGGCGAAGTCGATGTAGCGCTGGCCCTGCACATCCCACAGCTCGGCGCCCTGTGCACGATCGGCGAAGAATGTGCCCATGACGCCGACGCCGCGTGGCGTGGCCGCGGCCTTGCGGGCCATCAACTGTTCGTTCTGCGAGTGGTTCATGGTGCTCCCCGTGATCCGTTCGCCCTGAGCCTTATCCCCGATCATCCTGAGCTTGTCGAAGGAAGGGCTGTCTGCATACGAAGGGCTTCGACAAGCTCAGCCAGAACGGGTTTGTACTTCATTCATGCTTGCTACGCGGGGTCTATCCGCAGCCACGTCGTTTTCAGCTCGGTGTACTTGTCCAGCGCGTGCAGGCTCTTGTCGCGGCCGTTGCCGCTTTGCTTGTAGCCGCCGAAGGGCACGGTGATGTCGTCTTCGTCGTACTGGTTCACATGCACCGTGCCGGCGCGCAGCGCGCGCGCAACGCGGTGGGCGCGGTTGATGTTGTCGCTCCAGACGCTGGCTTGCAGGCCGTAGGCCGACGCGTTGGCCAGTGCAATGGCCTCGGCTTCGGTCTTGAAGCGGATCACGCTCATCACCGGGCCGAAGATTTCTTCGCGTGCGATGGTCATGCTGTTGTCGACGCGGTCGAACACGGTCGGCTCGACGTAGAAGCCGCCGCTGGCCTCACGGGCGCGCGTGCCGCCGGTGACGGCGCGTGCGCCTTCCTTCTGCCGGCGTCGATGAAGCCCATCACCGTTCGCAACTGGCCCTCGTCGACCAGCGCGCCCATTTCGGTGCCGGCGTCGAGCGGGTCGGCGGCGCGGTACTTCGGCGCCTGCGCAGCGACGACCTCGACGAAGCGTTCGGCAACGCTTTCGTGCACGAGCACGCGCGACGGCGCATTGCAGCTTTCGCCCTGGTTGAAGAACATGCTGCCGGCGGCCGTTCTGGCGGCGCGCTCGATGTCGGCGAAGTCCTCGAAGACGACGAAGGCGCTCTTGCCGCCGAGTTCGTTGTAGACCCGCTTCAAGTTGCTGCGGCCGGCGTACTCGAGCATCTTGCGGCCGACGCGCGTGCTGCCGGTGAAGCCGATCGCATCGACATCCATGTGCAGCGCCAAGGCTTCGCCGGCCTCGCCGCCATACCCCGGCACGACGTTGAAGACGCCGGCCGGAATGCCGGCTTCGATGGCCAGCTCGGCCAGACGCAGCGCGCTGTAGGGCGACTTCTCGCTCGGCTTGAGCACCACCGAGTTGCCGCTGGCCAGTGCCGGCCCGAGCTTCCACGACGCCATGATCATCGGGTAGTTCCAGGGCACGACACAGCCGATCACGCCCATCGGCTCGCGCGTGATCAGCGCCAGCGCGGTCGATGGCGTCGGCGCGATCTCGTCGTAGACCTTGTCGATGGCCTCGGCGTACCAGGCGATGGTGCGCGCGGTCGAGGGCACGTCGACCGACAGCGAGTACCGGATCGGCTTGCCCATGTCGAGGGTTTCGAGCAGCGCCAGCTCTTCCTTGGCGGCCAGGATCCTGGCGGCGAAAGCCTGCAGCAGCTTCTTGCGCACGGCCGGCGGCTTGCCGCCCAGCGGCCGTCGGTGAACGCGGCGCGCGCGCTCTTGACGGCGGCATCGACATCGGCCTCGCGGCAACGCGCCACCGCACCGAGCGTGCGGCCGTCGATCGGCGAGGTCTTGACGAAGGTCTCGCCGCCGAGCGCATCGCGGCGCGTGCCGTCGATCAATGCGCGGCCGTCGAAGGGGACTTCGCTCGCGCGTGCGGCCCAATCGATGGCAGCCATCGCTAGAACGCCACCACGACGGAGGTGCCGAAGAGTTGGTTGGTCTTGCGGTAGTTGCCGCTCTTGACATCCAGGAACACCGGCACATTTGCGCGGTCGACACGGTACTCGGCCTTGAATGTGGTGTCGCTGTTGAAGGCATACGACAGGCCGAGCGACAGCGCGCTGCGGTTGGCGCCCTTGTCCGGATCGCCATTGACGTCGGGGCCGATGCCGTTGCGGTCGTCTGCGGCGGTGTAGCCGAGCAAGCCGCCGCCGTTCTTCTTGTTGTTGATGAAGTCCGCGCGCACGATGCCTTCGATCCGCGGTGTGAACTTGTAAGCCGCCAGTGCCGACAGGCCCCACCAGCGCGAGTCACGCAGGGCTCCGGTGACGGGGTCGGGCGAGATCGACGCTTTCTTCTGCTGGCCGAAACTGACCTGGCCCTGCAGCGTGACGTCGCCGCGAATGAAGTAGCCGTCGACCTCGAACAGGTCGAGGCGCGAATTGGGCTGCGCGATGACCTCGCCGGTGACGCCGTCGAGCACGTTCTCGGTGAAGTTGGCGGCCTTGCCATGCACGCCGGCAAAACCGAAGCCCTGGTACTCGCCTCGCGAGTAGTCGACGCGGTAAGTCAGCACCGGCGCCTTTTCGCCCTGCGCATTGCGCGAGGCATTGAGGTTGGCGATCATGCCGCGCATCCACCACTTGCCGCTGGTCACGTCGAGGCCGGCGCCGGTGTAGGCGGTGGGCAGCGTGAAGTCGAACAGCAGGTTGTGCGTGATCAGCTTGTTGAGCGTCGGCTGCAGGTACTCATAGCCGCGTCCAATCGGGCATGTGGCCGGCGATGAAGCGGGTTTGCAGATCGGTCAGGGGCACAGAAACCGTGGCCTCGTGGACGACGCCGCCGTTGCCGATGACCGAATCGGTGCCGCGGTTGGGCACGAGGGTGAGGCGCCAGCGCGTGCCGGACTCGGTTTCCTTCTGGAAATCAATGGCGACGGCGCCGAAGTAGGAGTTGTCGTAGTTGTAGCCGTCGTCGGCGACGTTGTTCAGGAACTGAAAGCCGCTGCGGTTCTGGCGCTGGTTGTAGATGTAGGTCGGATCGATGTAGCCGTTGATCGTCAGGTTCTTCAGGCCCTGTTGATCGCGTGCGTCCTCGAGCGCTTCGGTCTTGACGGTGACGCGGTTCAACTCGCGCGCTTGTTCGGGCGTCATGCCCCATTGGCCCTCCTTGGGCTTGGCGGCCTCGGCGGCCTGCAGCTTGCGCTCGAGCTCGGCGACCCGATCGCGCAGGGCCTTGAGCTCGTTGAGCACGTCGGCATTGCTTTGCGCCGCGGCCGGGAAGGCGCAGACCAGAGCGGCGGCCAGGCAGGTGAGGCGAATCGTTGTTGTCATCGGGTCTTTCCTCAGGGCTGGGGGTTGAGAAGTCAGTTGCGGAATGCAGCAGCCATTTCCTGCTGGCGGCGACGCTCGGCACGGGCAATCAGGTAGCTGGCGACGACGACGCCGATCGCGACCACGAGCACGATCAACGTCGCCACGGCATTGACGCTGGGGTTCAGGCCCAGGCGCGCACGCGAGAAGATCACCAGCGGCATGGTCGTCGAGCCCGGGCCGTTCAGGAACGCGGACAGGACGACGTCGTCGAGCGAGAGCGTGAAGGTGAGCAACCAGGCCGACGCCAGCGACTGAGCGATCATCGGCAGCGTGACCAGCCAGAACACCTGATGCGGTTTGGCCCCGAGGTCCAACGCGGCTTCTTCGAGCTGCGGGTTGAGGTCCTGCAGCCGGGCCTGGATGACGACCGTGGCATAGGCGATGCCGACCAGCATGTGGCCGAACCAGATCGTCGAGCTGGCCGCTTGTCAGGGTAGCCGGTGGCGCGTTGCACCGTGACGAGCATCAGCAGCAGCGACAGGCCGATCACCACTTCGGGCATCACCAGCGGCGCATTGATCATGCCGGCGAACAGCGTGCGGCCGCCAAAGCGCCGGTACTTGATCAGCGTGAACGCGGCCATCGTGCCCAGCACGACCGAGCCGCAGGCGGTGAAGAAGGCGATCTTCAGGCTGATCCAGAAACCCGAGAGCATCTCGCGGTCGTTCGCCAGCGCGCTGTACCACTTGAGCGTGAAACCCCGCCATACGTTGGGCAGCGGCGAGTCGTTGAACGAATACAGGATCAGCGCGACGATCGGCAGGTACAGGAACGCATAGCCGGCGCCGAGCCAGCCGCGGCCGAACCAGGCGCCGAGCCGGTTCATCGGCGCGCCTCCTGGGATTCGGCCTGGTACTTGTTGAACAGCGCCAGCGGCACGATGATCAGCAGGATCATCACCACGGCGAGGCTGGACGCCAACGGCCAGTCGTTGTTGGAGAACAACTCGTCCCACATCACGCGGCCGATCATCAGCGTTTCGGGGCCGCCGAGCAACTCCGGGATCACGTACTCACCGACGCAGGGGATGAAGACCAGCATCGAACCGGCGATGACGCCGGCCTTGGACAGCGGCACGGTGACGGTCCAGAACGCGGTCCACGGCGTGGCGCCGAGGTCCTGCGCGGCCTCGAGCAGGCGCAGGTCCATCTTCGACAGGTTGCCGTACAGCGGCAGGATCATGAACGGCAGGTAGGTGTAGACCATGCCGAGCACGAGCGAGAACGGCGTGTTCATCAGCTTGCCCGCCACGGTGATCATGCCGCCGCCGGCCAGCAACTGATCGATGCCCAGGCCGATCAGCACGTTGGCCACCCAACCACCTTCGGTCAGCAGCCCCTTCCAGGCGTAGACGCGCAGCAGGAACGAGGTCCAGAACGGCAGCATCACCAGCATCAGCAGCGCCGGCTGCACCGTCGCCCTGGCGCGCGCCATGAAGTAGGCGAAGGGGTAGCCGATGGCCAGGCAGAACACGGTGGTGACGGCGGCGTACTTCAGGCTCGACAGGTAGGATCTGAAGTACAGATCGTCCTGCGTGATGTAGACATAGTTCGCGAACTTCAGCGTCAGCTGCATCAAGCCGTCCTTGACGACGATCAGGTCCTTCGGCTGCACCGCCTGCATCTCCGAGACGCTGTACTTGACCAGGATCAGGAACGGCAGCAGGAAAAACGCCAGCAGCCACAGGTACGGCGCGCCGATCACGGCCGTGCGTCCGCTGAACAGGGACTTCAGGCGCGCCATGATGTCGTCGTGCCCGTGTTCATGCCGTGAGCACGATCGGCGCCGTGCGCGACCAATGGGCCCAGGCCTTGTCGCCCCAGCTCAGCGAGTAGTCGCGGTGGCGCAGGGTGTTGAACTGGCTGATCTTCAGCGACGCGCCGCTGGCCAGCTCGAGCCGGTAGACCGTGAAGCTGCCGAAGTACGACATTTCCTTGATCGTGCCTTCGACGGCATTGAACTCCGCGTCTTGCGGCGCGTCACGCGTCAGCTGGATCTTCTCCGGCCGCAGGCCGACCGTGATGGCCATGTTCTCGCTGCCGGACACACCATGGCCGATGTAATGCTTGACGTCGGGGCAGCCGACGATGCAATGGTCGGCTTCATCGACGTCGAGCCGGCCCTCCATCAGATTGACGTTGCCGATGAAATCGGCGACGAAGCGCGTCGCCGGCGTCTCGTAGATCTCGGTCGGCGCGCCGACCTGCAGGAAGCGGCCCTCGCTCATCACTGCGATGCGCGAGGCCATGGTCATGGCCTCTTCCTGGTCGTGCGTGACCATCATGCAGGTCACGCCGACCTGTTCGATGATGTTGACCAGTTCGATCTGCGTCTCCTCGCGCAGCTTCTTGTCGAGCGCGCCCAGCGGCTCGTCGAGCAGCAGCAACTGCGGCCGCTTGGCCAGGCTGCGCGCCAGTGCCACGCGTTGCTGCTGGCCGCCCGAGAGCTGGTGCGGCTTGCGCTTGGCGAACTTCTCCAACTGCACCAGCTTGAGCATGGCATCGACGCGCTCGTTGATGCCCTCGCGCGGCATGCCCTCGCGCTTCAGGCCGAACGCGATGTTGTCCCACACCGTGAGGTGCGGGAACAGCGCGTAGCTCTGGAACATCATGTTGATCGGACACTTGTACGGCGGCATGTGCGACAGGTCCTGGCCGTCGAGCACGATGCGGCCCGCGCTCGGCTCCTCGAAGCCGGCCAGCATGCGCAACAGCGTGCTCTTGCCGCAGCCCGACGAGCCCAGCAGCGCGAAGATCTCGCCCTGCTCGACGTCCAGGCTGACGTTGTTGACGGCCTTGTAGCCGTCGAACTCCTTGGTCAGCCCTTCGATGCGCAGATAGCTCACGACGCCACCCGCCCGTTCAAAGGCCGGTTTTGAACGAGGTATAGGTTCGCGTCATCAGGCGCCGGATGTCGTTGTTGATCGCATCGGGAGGCACCATCTTGGCCAGTTCAGGGCCTGACAAGAACACTGTCGGGTTGTTGGCCACGTCCGGCCGGATGTGCTTCTTCGACTCCGGCACCGGGTTCGGATAGAACACCTTGTTCGTGTTCGATGCGGCGATCTCCGGGCGCAGGACGAAGTTGATGAACTTGTGCGCATTGCCGGGGCGCGGCGCGTCGGCCGGGATCACCATGGTGTCGAAGAACAGGATGCCGCCGCTCTTGGGAATCAGCGCTTCGATGTTGTTGCCCGTCTTGCCTTCGATGGCGCGCTGGCGGGCGATGTTGATGTCGCCCGACCAGCCGATGGCCAGGCAGATCGAGCCGTTGGCCATGTCGTTGATGTAGCCCGAGGCGCTGAACAGCGTCACGTACGGGCGTACCGCCTTCAGCACGGCGGCGGCGGCGGCGTAGTCGCTCTGGGTCTTGCTGTACGGCGGCTTGCCGAGGTAGTGCAGCGCGGCCGGCACGATCTCGGTGGCCGAGTCGAGGAACGACACGCCGCAGCCCTTCATCTTGCTGATGTACTCGGGCTTGAAGACCAGGTCCCAGGCGTTGTCGGGCATCGGTGTGCTGCCGAGCGCAGCCTTGACCTTGTCGACGTTGATGCCGACGGTGGTGTAGCCCCACATCCAGTCGACGAGGTAGCTGTTGCCCGGATCCATCGTCGCCAGCTGGGCGTTGATCGCCGGATCGACGTTCTTCAGGTTCGGAATCTGCGCCTTGTCGAGCTTTTGCAGCAGGCCGCCGTCGATCTGCAGCTTGGCCCAGTTGGACGACGGCACGATCAGGTCGTAGCCGGTGCGCCCGGCCACCAGCTTGGCGTGAACGATCTCGTTGTTGTCGAAATTGTCGTAGCGGACCTTGATGCCCGTTTCGGCCTCGAATTTCGCAATCAGGTCGTCGCCGATGTAGTCGGACCAGTTGTAGATGTTGAGGACTTTCTCCTCCTGCGCGTGCACGGCGAGCGAGGCCAGGGCAAACGTGGCGACACACGCGGCAGCGATCAGTCTGGAAAGCGGTTGGAACACCATGGTGCGAAAACCTCCGAGGGCGTGAAGGGGTGGGAAACCGTCAGCGAAGCAAGTCAGCGCAGGAGTCTAGGCAGGCGCCAATGCGGCGTCATTGGGGTGAATGCTCGGTCCTGTTCGGCTCAGCGATCCCAGCCGTTCTTTTGTACGTCGGCCAGTGTCAAATCGAGACAGCGCCGGATCAGCGCGACCATTTCGTCGATCTGCGCGCGCGTGATCACCAGCGGCGGCGCGATGATCATGCGGTCGCCGACGGCGCGCATGATCAGGCCGTCGCGGAAGCAATGGCCTCGGCAGACCATGCCGATGTCACGCTCCGGCGGGAAGGGCGTGCCCCGGCCGGTCTTTGCATTCTTCTTCCTCACCAGCAGCAGCGCGGCCATCAAGCCGGCGCTCTGCGCTTCGCCGACCAGCGGGTGCTCGGCCAGTTGGGCGTAGGCCTGGGCAAGATGGGGCCCGACATCGTCGCGCACGCGCTCGACGAGTCCCTGCTCGCGGATCAGGCGGATGTTGGCCAGCGCAACGGCGCAGGCCACCGGGTGGCCGGAATAGGTGTAGCCGTGGTTGAACTCGCCGCCTTGCTCGATCAGCACCTTGGCCACCCGGTCGCCGACCATGACGCCGCCCAGCGGGATGTAGCCACTGGTCACGCCCTTGGCGAACGTCATCAGGTCGGGCCTGCGTGCCCATGGTCTCGCAGCCGAACCAGCGGCCGGTGCGGCCGAAGCCGGTGATGACCTCGTCGCTGACGAGCAGGATGCCGTACCGGTCGCAGATGCGCTGGATCTCGGGCCAGTAGGTGGCGGGCGGAACGATCACGCCGCCGGCGCCCTGGATCGGCTCGCCGATGAAGGCCGCCACCTTGTCGGTGCCGACTTCCTTGATCTTGGCCTCGAGTTGTCGCGCACAGGCCAAGCCGAACTCGTCGCGCGTCATCCTTGCGCCGTTTTCGAACCAGTACGGTTGATCGATGTGCACGATGCCGGGAATCGGCAGCCCGCCCTGTTCGTGCATGCCCTTCATGCCGCCCAGCGAGGCCCCGGCCATGGTGCTGCCGTGGTAGCCGTTCCAACGGCTGACGATGACGCTGCGCTGCGGCTGGCCGAGCAAATCCCAGTAGCGGCGCACCATGCGCACGACGGTGTCGTTGCCTTCCGAGCCCGAGCCGGCGAAAAAGACATGCTGGAAGTGCGGTGGCGTCACTTCTGCCAGCAGTTCGGCCAATTCGATCGCCGGCGGGGTGGCGGTCTGGAAGAACGCGTTGTAGAAGGGCAGGGTTTCGAGCTGCCGGGTCGCAGCATCGATCAACGCACGCTGGCCGTAGCCGACGTTGACGCACCACAGGCCGCTCATCGCATCGAGGATCTTGTTGCCGTCGCTGTCCCAGAGGTAGATGTTGTCGGCACGCGTGATGACGCGCGAGCCCTTTTTTGCCAGGGCCTGGAAGTCGGTGAACGGATGCAGGAAATGTCGCGCATCGGCGTGCTGCCAATCCTGGGTGGTGCGTTGAGCGTTTTTCATCGTCCGCCCCTTAAACATGAAGCAAGAGATGTTCTCGCTCCCACGGCGAGATGACCTTCATGAACTCGGCGTACTCCACCTCCTTGATTTCGGTATAGACCGTCACGAAGTCCTTGCCGAGCACTTCGGCCAGATCGGTTTCTTCGCGCAGTGCGATCAGCGCTTCGCCAAGGCTGCGCGGCAGCGCGTACTCGCCGAGGTAGGCGTCGCCCTTGCACTCGGGCGACGGCTCGATGCGGTTCTGGATGCCGAGCCAGCCGCAGGCCAAAGTGGCGGCAAACGCGACATAGGGGTTGGCGTCGGCGCCGATGACGCGGTTCTCGACGCGCCGCGCCGAGGGCGACGCCACCGGGCTGCGGATGCCGACCGTCCGGTTGTCGGTGCCCCACTGGATGTTGATCGGCGCGGCCGTGTGACGCGACAGGCGACGGTAGCTGTTGACATAGGGCGCGAGCAGCGCCATGGCTGCCGGCGTGTAGCGCTGCAGGCCGCCGATGTACCAGAAGAACTCCTTGCTCGGCGAGCCGTCTTCATTGCTGAAGATGTTGCGTCCGCTGGCCTTGTCGACCAGGCTTTGGTGGATGTGCATGGCGCTGCCGGGCTCGCCGGCGATCGGCTTGGCCATGAAGGTGGCGAACATGTCGTGCCGCAGCGCCGCCTCGCGCACCGTGCGCTTGAAGAGGAACACTTCGTCGGCCAGGCCGAGCGGCTCGCCGTGGAAGAAGTTGATCTCCATCTGCCCGGCGCCGACTTCATGGATCAGCGTGTCGACGTTCAGCTCCATCTTTTCGCAGTAGTCGAACACGTCCTCGAACAGCGGATCGAACTCGTTGACGGCGTCGATCGAATAAGCCTGGCGCGAGGTCTCGCTGCGCCCGCTGCGTCCGACCGGCGGCTTGAGCGGCACGTCGGGATCGGAGTTGCGGGCCACCAGATAGAACTCGAGTTCGGGCGCCACCACCGGATCCCATCCGTGGGCCTCGTACAGCCCGCAGACGCGCCGCAGCACCGATCGCGGCGCGTAGGGCACCAGCACGCCTTCGCGGTCATAACAGTCGTGGATCACCTGCGCGGTCGGGTCCACCGCCCAGGGCACGATGCGCACGGTGCTGGGGTCGGGCCGCAGATGCATGTCGCGGTCGGTCGGCTTGATGACGTCGTAATACGGGCCTTCTTCCGGGAACTCGCCGGTCACACCCATCGCCACCACCACTTCGGGCAGGCGCATGCCGCGGTCTTCGGTGAACTTTTCGCGCGGCAGGATCTTGCCGCGGGCCACGCCGGTGAGGTCGGGCACCAGGCACTCGATCTCGGTGACACGGTGTTCGTTGAGCCAGTTTTCGAGTTCGGCAAAAGTGAAATCTTGTCGTTGCGACCATGGGTCACCTGTTCTTTTGATGTCGATGGGCTGCGCAGGCCGCGCCGAAGGCAGACAGCAGGGTCATCGACACCGGGTTGCTCGCCGCCTGCCACTCCGGGTGCCACTGCACGGCGAGGTTGAAGCCGGGCGCATCCGGCTTGGAAAACGCTTCTATCACGCCGTCGGGCGCGCGCGCTTCGACGCGCAAGCCGTTGGCCAGGCGGTTGACCGCCTGGCCGTGCAGCGAATTGACCTGAATGCGCTCGGAGCGCAGCAGCTGGGCGAGCAAGCCGCCGGGCAGGACATCGACTGAATGCACCGGCGCGTACTGCACGTCCACCGGGTCCTCGTCGCGGTCGCGGTGATCCATGTGGCCGCTGATCTCGTGCACCGCCTGGTGCAGGCTGCCGCCGAGAGCGACGTTCATTTCCTGCGTACCGCGACAGATCGCAAACAACGGGATGCCTCGATCCAGCACCTTGGGCACCAGCGGCAGCGTCCAGGCATCGCGGTCGCGGTCGAGCGACAACGTGGGGTCGTGCACGTCTTCCTCGAAGTGGCTCGGATGCACGTTGGACGGTGAACCGGTCAGCAGCACGCCGTCGGCCAGATCGAGCAGGCTGTCGAGCTCCTGCGGCGTGGTCGAGGGCACGACCAGCGGCTGGCAGTTGGCCAGGTGCACGAAGTCGATGTACTTCTTGCCCGCGATGTGGAACAGGTGCTGGCCCACCATGCGATTGCACGCCGGCACGAGGACGATCGGTTTGGGTCTCATCTTCACGTCAATTCCTTCACCGCGCTGTGCGCGACCCGTGACATAGGGAGGATCGGCCTGTATTGCTGCGCAGCCGCCGCGGAACTGGCTTGGCCAGGCCGCTGGCGGCGCCCCCCTGGGAGGGAGCGGCGAAGCCGCTTCGGGGGGGATTCACATCATGTCCTTGAATCTTGCGTAGGCCATGCCCAGCACCAATGCCGGCGTGCGCAATGCCGTGCCACCGGGGAAGGGCCTGTGCTTGAGGCGCGTGAAGACATCGAAACGCGAGGCATCGCCGGCCATGGCCTCGGCGACGAGCTTGCCGGCCAGGCCGGTGAGTGCCAGGCCGTGGCCCGAGAAGCCCTGCAGGTAATAGACCCGATCGGCGTACTCGGGCAGGCGACCGAAATCGGGGGCGCGGCTCATCGAGATGTCGACGAATCCGCCCCAGGCGTACTCGGCCGGCACGCCGCGCAACTGCGGGAAGGTGCTGCTGCATGCGCCGCGCCATCGACGCCGCCAGGTCCGCCGGCGTGCGCGTGCTGTAGCTGACGCGACCGCCGTAGAGCATGCGGTGGTCGGGCGTGGTGCGGAAGTAGTCGAGCACGAAGTTGTTGTCGCAGACCGCGGCACCGCAGGGGATCAGCGATGCGGCCAGCTCGGGCGCGACCGGCCTCGAGCTGACGATGTAGGTGCCGACCGGCATGATGCGCTTGCTCAGCGCCGGTGCCACCGCCGGCGACAGCGCATCGAGATAGACATTGCCAGCCAGCAGGACATGGCGGGCGCGCAAGGTGGCGCCGTTGTCGTGTGCTCACGTAAACGCCGGCGGCATCCTGGCGCAAGGCCGTGACCACGCTGCCCTCGTGCAGCGCGACACCGGCTCGGGCCGCCGCGCGGGCGAGCCCGCGCACGTACTTCAGTGGGTGCAGATGGCCCGAGCGCGGGTCGTGCGCCGCGGCCACATAGCGCGGGCTGGCGATCCATTGCGGCAAGTTGCGCCGCTCGATCCAGGTCAGGGGATGGTCGTAGCGCGATGCCAGCAACTCGACCTCGTCGCGCAGCGCACGCGCCTTGCGCGCGTTCTTGGCCACGCCGAGGAAGCCGTCTCGCCAATCGCAATCGATATCGAAAGCGCGCGATGCGTTCGCGGATCAGGTCGAGCGCTTCGATTGACATCGCGAAGACTTGCCGTGCGGCATCGCGGCCGAGCTGGTCTTCGATGGTCGTGATGTCGCAAGCCAGGCCGTAGATCGCCTGCCCGCCATTGCGGCCGCTGGCGCCGTGGCCGATGCGCAGGGCCTCGAGCAGCGTGACGCCGAAGCCGCGCTGGCGCAACTCGATGGCTGCCGACAAACCCGCCAGTCCGCCGCCCACCACCGCCACATCGCAATCATGGTCGCCCGGCGGCAATGGCGCGAACGCCGCCATGTCGGGCGTGGTGGCGGCGTAGTAGGACAGCCGCGTCAGCTCGCGATCGGTCTGCACGAATGACATGCGCTATGCGCTAGGCAGCGGTCCTTTGCGGTGGTGCGGCGTTCATCGGTTCACGCGTTCTTCCTGATCGCCTGGCCCAACACGTCGATGAGGCGCTCGAGGTGGCTCTTCTCGACGATCAGCGGCGGCGACAGCGCGACGGTGTCACCCGTCGTGCGCACCATCACGCCTTGCTCCCAGCACTCGAGAAAGACGTTGAACGCACGTTTGGCCGGCTCGCCCGGCAAAGGCGCCAGTTCGATGCCGCCGACGAGGCCGAAGTTGCGCACGTCGATCACGTTGGGCAGGCCCTTCAACGAGTGCAAGCCGTCGGCAAACGTGCCGGCCATCTGCTGCGCGCGCGTCAGCAAGCCTTCGTCGGCATAGGTCTCGAGCGTGGCCAGGCCGGCCGCGCAGGCCAGCGGGTGCGCCGAGTAGGTGTAGCCGTGGAAGAACTCGATCAAATGCTCGGGACCCTGCATGAAGGCATCGTGGATGTGCTGCTTGGCGATCACCGCGCCCATCGGCACCGCGCCATTGGTCAGGCCCTTGGCGCAGGTGATCAGGTCCGGCGTGACGCCGAAGGTCTGTGCCGCGAAGGCATTGCCGGTGCGACCGAAACCGGTGATGACCTCGTCGAAGATCAGCAGGATGCCGTGCTTGTCGCAGATCGCGCGCAGGCGTTCGAGGTAGCCCTTCGGCGGGATCAGCACGCCGGTGGACCCGGCGATCGGCTCGACGATGACGGCGGCGATGGTGCTCGCATCGTGCAGCGCGACGAGGCGCTCGAGATCGTCGGCGAGTTCGGCGCCGTGTTCGGGCTGGCCGACCGCGAACGCGTTGCGCAGCGGGTCGTGGGTGTGGCGGAGGTGGTCGACGCCCGCCAGCAGCGTGCCGAACATCTTGCGGTTGGAGACGATGCCGCCGACCGAGATGCCGCCGAAGTTGACGCCGTGATAACCGCGCTCGCGGCCGATCAGGCGCGTGCGCGAGCCTTCGCCGCGCACGCGGTGGTAGGCAATGGCCATCTTCAGCGCCGTCTCCACCGACTCGGAGCCCGAATTGGTGAAGAAGACCTTGTTCATGCCCGCGGGCGCCAACTCGGCGACCTTCTCGGCGAGTGCAAAGGCCTTCGGGTGCGCCATCTGGAACGGCGGCGCGAAGTCGAGTTCAGCGGCCTGCTCGGCAATCGCCTTGACGATCTTCGGCCGTGCATGGCCGGCGTTGACGCACCACAGGCCGGCCACGCCGTCGAGGATCTGCGCGGCCCTCGGGCGTCCAGAAGTACATGCCCTGGCTCCTGGCCAGCAGGCGCGGCGCCTTCTTGAACTGCCGATTGGCAGTGAAGGGCATCCAGAAGGCATCCATGCGCTCGGCCATGAGGAACTCCGCAAATAGGTAGTCAACCGGTGGGCTGTGTGCCGCTGTCGGCAACCGTGAGTCTATGCAACAGCGAGCGCAATAGGGTTGCGCAATCGGCAGGGGCTCACCCGTGTCGCTGCAATATCATGCGAGCAAGGAAGCTGCAGTCAGTATCCAATGCGAAATGCGAGTGCCCCAACGCAATTGGATGCGATTGATGTCGCCATCCTGACTGCTCTACAGGCCGACGGCCGGTTGTCGAACCTGGAACTGGCGCAACAGGTGCATCTGTCGCCCTCGGCCTGCCTTCGGCGCGTCAAGCAAATGGAAGTCGCTGGTGTGATAGCGGGCTACGCGGCCCTGCTCAATCCCAAGGCAGTGGGCGCGCACGGCACCAGCTTCACGATCGTCAACCTCGAAACGCTGGCCGGACAGGCGCTCGACCTGTTCGAGCAAGCAGTGCGCGCGGAGCCGCGCATCCTCGATTGCTACTACGTTGCCGGCGCCAACGACTACCTGATCCGGTTCACCTATCGCGACGCCGAAGACCTCGAGCGCTTTCACACCGAGGTGCTGATGCGGCTGCCGGGCGTCGCGCGCTCGAATTCGATGCTGGTGCTGCGCACCGTCAAGAAGACGACGGCATTGCCGATTGCCAGGGCCGCCATTCCGTAGCGATCGCTATCTGGCGCCGACCAGCCGGCCGCAAAGATAGGTCCACACGAACAGCGCCGCGGCATGGCTCGTCAGCTCGGCGTGGTCGTACGGCGGCGCGACTTCGACGCAGTCCATGCCGACGCAGCGCACGCCGGCCAGGCCTTCGAGCAGCGACAGCACCTGGTTCGTGCTCAGGCCGCCCGGTTCGGGCGTGCCGGTGCCGGGGGCAAAAGCCGGGTCGAGGCAGTCGATGTCCAGGCTGACGTAGAGCGGCGGTTGGCCGTGGGCGGCCATGCGGCGCCGCAGGTCGTCGAGCACCGGGTAAAGCTGCGACGGGCTTTCCAGGCCGCGCAGGTCGCGCGCCGTGTAGATCGCGCCGCCTTGGTCGCGCACGTACTCGCGTGCCGTGCGCTCGCCCGCCGAGCGGATGCCGAGCTGCATCACGCACTCCTTGACGACCAGGCCTTCCTCGATGGCTTCGTAGACCCAGGTGCCATGGCCGCTGGGCTCGCCGAAGTGGTCCTTCCAGGTGTCGCAATGGGCGTCGAAGTGAAGCAAAGCCAGCGGGCGACCAAGCTGCTTCCTGTGGGCGCGCAACAAGGGCAGGGTGATCGAGTGGTCGCCGCCGAGCCAGACCATGTGATGTCGGGCGATCAGCGATGCGGCCAAGGGCGCCATCGCACTGCGCATCTCCGCCAGGCCCGTGTTGGGCAGGGCCAGGTCGCCCGCATCACCGAGCGCACCGACGGGGCTGACGTTGAAGTGCGGGTGGATGCCGTCGCACAACATGTGGCTTGCGTTGCGGATGGCCCGCGGGCCGAAACGCGCGCCGGGCCGGTTGGTGGTGGCGCCGTCCCAGGCGATGCCGGCCACGGCGTAGGGCTGTGTGTTCGCTGCAGGCACCTTCAGGAAGGTGTTGTTCGACTCAAAAGCAAAGCCGGGCATGGGCAGGTGGAGCGTTGCAGGGGCTGGCTATGGTACGCAGCGGCCCTTTTTTCCTGCGGCACGGCATTCCGGATTATGGAAACCATGAAAGCGCGTTCGATGAGGTCAATTTTGTGCAGAGCAACAGAGTTTCGTATTGCGGTATCGTTTGACCAACCTGTTGATTTTATGAAGAAAGTATTTTTTGTCTTATATAAGACATAAGTCAACTCTCAAAGCTACGATCGCGCCATTCCGTTCTTCAAACCAGGAGTTTTTCAATGACCCAGTCGTCCCGTGAACAACAAGCCGCCGCCCTCGACAAGGAATGGGCCGACAACCCGCGCTGGAAGGGCATCAAGCGCGGCTACACCGCTGCCGACGTCGTGCGCCTGCGCGGCTCGGTGCAGATCGAGCACACGCTGGCCAAGCGCGGCGCCGAGAAGCTGTGGAACCTGGTCAACACCGAGCCCTTCGTCAACACGCTCGGCGCGCTGACCGGCAACCAGGCGATGCAGCAGGTCAAGGCCGGCCTGAAGGCGATCTACCTGTCGGGCTGGCAGGTGGCCGCCGACGCCAACGACAACGGCGAGATGTACCCCGACCAGTCGCTGTACTCGGTCGACTCGGTGCCCAAGGTCGTCAAGCGCATCAACAACACCTTTGCCCGCGCCGACCAGATCCAGTGGAGCGAAGGCAAGAACGACATCGACTACTTCGCGCCGATCGTCGCCGATGCCGAAGCCGGCTTCGGCGGCGTGCTCAACGCCTTCGAGCTGATGAAGGCGATGATCGAAGCCGGCGCCGCCGGCGTGCACTTCGAAGACCAGCTGGCCTCGGTCAAGAAGTGCGGCCACATGGGCGGCAAGGTGCTGGTGCCGACGCGCGAAGCCGTCGCCAAGCTGATCGCGGCGCGCCTGGCCGCCGACGTGATGGGCGTGCCGACCGTGCTGCTGGCGCGCACCGACGCCGAAGCCGCCGACCTGGTGACCAGCGACGTCGACGACAACGACAAGCCCTTCCTCACCGGCGAGCGCACCGTCGAAGGCTTCTACCGCTGCACGCAACGGCCTCGAGCAGTCGATCAGCCGCGGCCTGGCCTATGCGGCCGTACGCCGACCTGATCTGGTGCGAAACCGGCAAGCCCGACCTCGCGTTCGCCAAGGCTTTCGCCGACGCCATCCACGCGAAGTTCCCGGGCAAGCTGCTGGCCTACAACTGCTCGCCGAGCTTCAACTGGAAGAAGAACCTCGACGACGCGACGATCGCCAAGTTCCAGCGCGAACTCGGCGCCATGGGCTACAAGTTCCAGTTCATCACGCTGGCCGGCTTCCACAGCCTGAACTACTCGATGTTCGACCTGGCCTACGGCTATGCGCGCAACAACATGAGCGCCTTCGTCGAGACTGCAGGAGAAGGAATTCGCTGCCGCCGAGCGTGGCTTCACCGCGGTCAAGCACCAGCGCGAAGTCGGCACCGGCTACTTCGACGCCGTGACGACGACGATCGAGCGCGACGCGTCGACGGCGGCGCTGAAGGGCTCGACCGAAGACGAGCAGTTCTTCGACAAGAAGCACGGCTGAGCGGCGAGCAGCGATGAAAACGGGGCCCTGGGGGCCCTTTTTTCTTTGCCGGCAGACGCGCTGGTGATGCCATCGTGACGGTCTGCCGGGGGCAGGTACCATCGCGGCCGGCGAACTGCCCGCCGATGCCCCAGACCCGGAGAGACGACAAATCGAACTGCCACTGCTCCCCGGACCGCACGCCATCGCTGTCATGATCTTGACGCTGGTCGCGCTCGGCCTGTTCATGCGCGACAAGATCCCGCTCGAGACCTCGAGCCTGATCGTGCTGGCGTTGTTGACCATCGGCTTCGAGCTCTTTCCGTATGAGGCCGAAGGCAAGACGCTGCATGCGGTCGAGTTCTTCCATGGCTTCGGCCACGAGGCGCTGGTCGCCGTCTGTGCGCTGATGATCGTCGGCCAGGGCCTGGTGCGCACCGGCGCGCTCGAACCCCTGGGCCGCATCCTGGCCAAGATGTGGGGCGCCGGGCCGGTGCTGGCGATGCTGGTCACGCTGACCGTGGCGGCGGTGCTG
Source organism: uncultured beta proteobacterium (assembly GCA_963706685.1). GTDB lineage: Bacteria > Pseudomonadota > Gammaproteobacteria > Burkholderiales > Burkholderiaceae_C > CADEEN01. The sequence continues at coordinate 81,768 of CAVPMY010000001.1, read as the reverse complement.
AGCGCCTTCGTCAACAACACACCGATCGTTGTCCTGCTGCTGCCGGTGCTGATCAACGTCGCGCTGCACACCAAGACGTCGCCGTCGGGCGTGTTGATGCCGATGGGCTTCTCGACGCTGATCGGCGGCGCGGCGACGACAATCGGCACGTCGACCAATCTGCTGGTGGTCTCGGTGGCCGCCGACATGGGGCTGCGCTCGATGGGCATCTTCGACTTCATCTTGCCGGCGAGCATGGCCGGTGTGGTCGGCATCCTGTTCCTGGTTTTTGTCGCACCGCGCCTGCTGCCCGACCGCAGCACGCCGCTGACGGACGCCTCGCCGCGCGTCTTCACGGCCCATCTGCGCATCCCCGAGGACAGCTTCGCCGACGGCAATACGCTGTCGAAGGCGGTCGAGCACGCCGGCGGCGGCATGCGCGTAGTGCGCATCGAGCGTGGCAACGGCACCTACGTCGTCAGCTTTCCCGACACCGTGCTGCGCGCCGGCGACCGCCTGCTGCTGACCGACACGCCGAAGAACCTCAAGGCCTTCGAGTCGGCGCTCGGCGGTACCCTCTTCTCGGGCGATGTCGAGGTCGACGAGGAACATCCGCTGACCGCAGACGATCAGCAGATCTCCGAAGTGGTGGTGGTCGAGAACTCGCCGCTCGAGCGCCAGACGCTCAAGCAGTTGCAGTTTATCGACCGCTACCAGCTCGTCGTGCTGGCGCTTCACCGCGCCGGCCGCGAACTGGCCTCGATCGGCAGCGGCATGGGCGACGTCGAGTTGCGCGCCGGCGACGTGCTGCTGGTGCAGGGGCCGGCCGAGCAGATCGCCGCCCTGCGGCGCGACGACAAGATGCTGGTGCTCGACGCGACGGCCGATCTGCCGCATGTCAAGAAGTCGCCGACCGCGATCCTCATCATGGCCGCGGTGATCGTCGTTGCTGCCTTCGGGCTGCTGCCGATCGCCATCAGCGCAATCGCCGGCGTGCTGCTGATGATCGTCACGCGCTGCCTGAACTGGCGCGAGGCGGCCGAAGCCCTCAACACGCAGGTCGTGCTGATCGTCGTCGCCAGCCTGGGCCTGGGCCTGGCCCTGTTGCGCACCGGCGGCGCCGAATACCTGGCGCAGGTCTTCGTCGCCATCACCTTCGGCGCGCCGCCGCTGGTCGTGCTCGGCGGCCTCGTGCTGCTGATGGGCATCCTGACCAACGTGGTGTCGAGCAACGCCGCGGCGGTGATCGGCACACCGATCGCGATCAGCATCGCGCAGCAGATCGGGCAGCCGCCCGAGGCCTTCGTGCTGGCCGTGATCTTCGGCGCCAACCTCTGCTACGCGACGCCGCTGGCGCACAAGATCAATGTGCTGGTGATGGCGGCCGGCGGCTACTCCTTCAACGACTTCGTGCGCGTCGGCCTGCCCCTGGCGATCATCATGTGGATCGCCTACACGGCGTCACTGGGCTTGATCTATCGCCTTTGAGGGGCCGCGCTCCGACATGCTGGGGCGGTCGATCCAGGCACGGCTTCGAAACCGTGTTGCCCGCCGGCGCGCGGAGACGACAGTACCAACTGGCCGCCATGTCGTTGACTCAGCACCTGCAGTCAAGCCAGGGCCGGCCTCGTCGTGTGCTCGCAACCCAAGAGGTTGCGACGCCAGGCTGCGACGCGGATGCCTCATCTTTTGTCCCCGGCCAGGCGATAGCCCAGTCCTCGCACGGTCTGGATGCTGTCGGGCCCGAGCTTGCGCCGCAGATTGCAGACGAACACCTCGAGCGTGTTGCTCGCGGCTCCGCTGTCGACACCGTACAAGGCCTTGAGCAGCGACTCCTTGAGTTGGATGCGGTTCAGCCGCAAGGCCAGGACGCGCAACAGGCCCCACTCCTTGGCGGTCAGGTCGATCGGCTCGCCATTGCGCGTCACCGTCGCGCCTGCCAGGTCGATCATCAACGCACCGGCCCTCACCAGTGAGCTCGTGCCGCCATTGCGGCAGCGCTCGACAGCGCGCAGCCGGGCCATCAGTTCGTCCGAATCGAAAGGCTTGACCAGACAGTCGTCGGCGCCGGCGTCGAGCCCGTGAATGCGATCGGTGACGTGATCGCGTGCGGTAAGCACGATGATGGAGGCGGCCGGAGACCACTGTCGCAATCCAGGGATCAGTGACAGGCCGTTTCCGTCGGGCAGATGCAGATCGAGCAGCACGGCGTCCCACGGCAACTCGGCCAATGCGGCGCTTGCCTGCTCCAGTGACGCGGCGCGCCTGACGGCAAAACCCTTGATGCCAAGATACGACGTCATGGCACCGGCCAAAGCGGCATCGTCTTCGACCAGCAGAACGTTCATGGCAGTTCCTCGAGCCACAGGCCGGTGCAGGCTAACCGCCGGAGCTGAAGCAATTCTGAAGGCCATGCTCCCGCAGAGCTGCCGATCGGAGGCGCGTCCATTCGCAAGCGACGCGACGGATTGTGTTCAGCGCATCCTTCTTCAGGTTGAGTTCATCGCCGTCACCTTCAATCGGTTCTCCAGCAAACGCTGGCCATCAACTGCAAGGGACACACACCATGATGACTACACGAATCCTCGCCGCTCTTTTGCTCGCCTCCTCGGGCGCTGCCATGGCAGGTCCGACCTGCACTGCGCCGAAAGACAAGTGGATGAGCGAGACCGACTTCAAGAAGGGGCTCGAGGACAAGGGCTACCAGATCAAGACATTCAAGGTCAGTTCGGGCAAGTGCTACGAGATCTACGGTTTCGACAAGTCCGGCAAGAAGGTCGAGATCTACTTCGATCCGGTCACGGCTGCTGTCCTCGAGACGAAGTAGTGGCCTTAAGCACGGCATGTCGATGAACGCCTCGTCGCCGCCGCCGACAGCGGTGCCCGTGTGGGACCGTTTTGTTCGCCTGTTCCACTGGACGCTGGTGTCCTGCGTGATCATCGACTATGCCGTGCTCGACGACGGCAATGCGCTGCACCGGTGGCTGGGATACCTGGCCGCTGCACTGGTGATCGCCAGAGTCGTCTGGGGTTTTGTCGGCACGCCCCACGCACGCTTCTCGGACTTCTTCCCGACCGTCAAGCGGATTCGCCACCACTTCGACGGCATGCTGTCGGGTGCGCCCGAGCGGCACGATGGGCACAACCCACTGGGTGCGATGATGATCCTGGCGCTGATGTTCCAGGTGCTGGCGGTATGCGTCACCGGCTGGATGCAGACGCTCGATGCATTCTGGGGCGAAGAATGGTTGCAGGTGCTGCACGAGCAGGCCGCCACGCTGCTCATTGCCCTGGCGACGATTCACGCACTGGCCGCGATCGTCATGGGGCGCCTGGAACGCACGCACCTCATCCGGGCCATGTTCACCGGTGTGAAGGAGCGCTGGTAGTCGAGAGCCGGAGTTGCTCAGCGGGGCCGCCGGAGCGGCGCACTACTGCTTGATCAGCCGCTCCTCGACGAACCTCACCATCGCGTAGAACAGAAAGTCCGCGTTCTCCTTGCGCGCAAATCCGTGGCCCTCGTTCTCGCCACGCAGGTACCAGACGGGCAGGCCGTTGGCGCGCACCTTGGCGACGATCTGTTCGCTTTCGGTGTAGGGCACGCGCGGATCGTTCTTGCCTTGCACGACGAACAGCGGTTTCCTGATTTTCTCGGTGTTGTTCAGCGGCGCGGTTTTTTCCATCCAGGCGCGCATCGCCGGGTCGCGCTCGTCGCCGTATTCGACACGCCGCAGGTCGCGGCGGTAGCTTTCGGTGTTGGTCAGGAAGGTGACGAAGTTGCTCGGGCCGACGATCGGCACGCCGCCGACGATGCGCTCGCTGTAGTGCACCGCGCTGGCCAGCGTCATGTAGCCGCCGTAGCTGCCGCCGGTGACGAGCACGCGTGAGGCGTCGAGGTCAGGTTGTTGCGCGATCCAGTCGAGCAGGGCGCCGATGTCCTTCACCGAATCTTCGCGCTTGATGCCGTTGTCCAGCGTCAGGAAAGTCTTGCCGTAACCTGCCGAGCCGCGCACGTTGGGCTCGATGACGGTGACGCCGAACTCCTGCACGAAGTAGTTCCAGCGGCCGAGAAACCCCATCGTCGCCTGCGCCTCGGGGCCGCCGTGGATCGAGACGATGACCGGCCGTTTGCCGGTGAAGCGCGATGGTGGACGCGTGACGATGCCCGACAGCGCCAGGCCGTCGAAACTCTTCCAGCGGACGAGCGACTGATCGGCAAACGTCGACGCATCGACGCCCGGCGGCGACTGCGCGCGCGTCCACTGCTGGCTGCGCCCCGTCGCGGGGTCGAGCGCAAACAGCTCGCTCGGGCCCTTGGCGCTGCTGATTGTGTAGGCCATGCGCTGCAGGCGGCGATGGAACCCCATGCTGCCGATGCGGCCGGCCGGTACCGCGGGTGCGGCCGATTCCTTCAACGTCGCGGCATCGAACACACGCAGCTCGTCGCGGCCATCGACGTTGACCTGGGCGACGATCCAGCGCCCGTCGTCGGACAGTGCGGAGCCGGTCACGTCCCAGGGGACGTGGCCGCTGATGCGAGTCAGCGCGCCGCCTGCCACGTCGAGTGCCATCAACTCGCGGAATTCGCCGCTGCGATCGCTGATCACGTACAGGCGCTTGCCGTCCTTCGACCAGCCGGCATCGAAATGCGTCGCCTTGATCGATTCGCCCGCGGCCGGCAGCAATTGCCGCCGCGTGCCGCTGGCGACATCGACCTGCCAGACCTGCGACTCGGCGGCCGACAGGTAGCGGGTGATGGCAATGCTGCGTCCGTCGTCGGAGACCACGCCGCCGAACCAGCCCGGCCCCGGCAGGTCGGCCAGTTTGCGTCTGCTCTGCGGCTGATCGGGGTCGACGATCCACAGCCCGGTGTCGATGCTGCCCCGCGATCCGCCCTGTGCCGTGCGGTCCAGCGGCACCGAGGTGTAGAGCAGTTGCGACGTCGCGCGCACCCAGCCGACGATGCCGTTGGCCTCGTCGGGGTGGGTGAGCAGGGTGCTCTGGCGCGTCGCCAGGTCCAGGCGGTAGATCTGGTCGGCCTCGTCGCCACCGCTGCTGCGCTCGAAGACGATGTAGCGGCCAGCGCGCGGCTCCCAGCTGGCGCGCGTGACCGGCTCGGTGCCGTCGGTCAACTGCTGCAATTCGCCCAGCGGTCGGTCGAGCCGGTAGATGCGCGCGATGTTGTCGCCGGCCTTGCGATGCGTCACCAGCATCGCGGGCTCGGTCGGGTGCCACTCGACGAAACCGTGGCCGCGAAAGTCGGTGTACTTGGCCACGCGTTCGACGAGCGACATCGGAATCGGCGGGATGCCTTGGGCCAACAGGTTCGCGTTCGGCTGCAATACCGCGTCCGCAGGCGCGCTGGCGCAGGCTGCAAGCACGGGCGCCAACAAGAGTGCGGTCCACTTGTTCATGGTGTTCAGAGCGAGGCGTCGAGCATCTGCCGATAGTCGTCGCGCGTGGCGAGGCGCGGGCTGGTCTTGTGGCAGTGGTCGGCGAGCGCGCCGTCGATGATGCGGTCGAACAGCTCGCGCGTCACGCCCATCGCCGCCAGGCCGCTGGGCAGGCCCAGCCGGGCGTTGCGCTCGACGATCGCCGCGGCGACGTCGTTGCCTTGCGCATCGCAGGACGGCAAGCCCATCGCCTGCGCGATGCGTTGCAGGCGCTGCTCGCGCTGGATCGAGTCGGCACTGGCGTTGAAGCGGATCACCGCCGGCAGGAAAACCGCGTTGAGCGTGCCATGGTGCAGCTTCGGGTTGACGCCGCCGAGGCTGTGCGAGAGCGAATGCACGCAGCCCAGGCCCTTCTGGAACGCCAGCGCGCCCTGCATGCTCGCGCTCATCATCTGCCAGCGTGCATCGATGTCGTTGCCGTCGCGTGTGGCGCGTTCGATATGAGACCAGCCGCGCTGCAAGCCGTCGAGCGCAATGCCGTCGGCCGGCGGGTTCACCGCAGGCGCCATGAAGGTTTCCAGGCAATGCGCGATCGCGTCCATGCCGGTGGCCGCCGTCAGCAGCGGTGGCAGGCCGCGCGTGAGTTCCGGGTCGAGCAGGGCGGTCTTGGGCATCAGGTGCCAGCTGTGAAAACCGAGCTTGCGGCCATCGTCGACGATGACAATGGCGCCGCGCGCGACTTCGCTGCCGGTGCCGGCGGTGGTCGGCACCGCGATCAGCGGCAGCACGCGATCGCTGATCTTCGCGCTGCCGCCTTCGATCGTCGCGTAGGTCTTCAGCGCACCGTCGTGGGTCGCGGCGATCGCCACGCCCTTGGCCAGGTCGATGCTCGAGCCGCCGCCGACAGCGACCAGGCCATCGCAGTGCTCGGCATCGACGATGCGGCAGGCCGCGCGCACCGCGGCTTCGGTCGGGTTCGACGGCGTGCCGTCGAACACGGCATGCGGCGTGTCGCCCAAGGCGGCCAGCGCCTTGTCGAGCACGCCGGCGGCGCGCACGCCGGCGTCGGTGACGACGAGCGGCTTGCGCATGCCGATGCGTTCGCATTCGGCTTGCAGCATCGTCACGACGCCGGGGTCGAGGTGGATTTGGGTGAGGTACTGGATGTGTGCCATGGGCTCAGTATGCTTGCCGTAACGGAGGACGGAACCATGACCGACACCGCGCCGCTGCGCAAGGATTTTCGCTTCGTCGAACGCCATCGTGTGCGTTGGGTCGAGGTCGACATGCAGGCCATCGTCTTCAACGGCCACTACCTGATGTACTTCGACACTGCCGTGGCCGGCTACTGGCGTGCGCTCGCGCTGCCCTACCACGACACGATGCAGGCCCTTGGCGGCGACCTGTTCGTGCGCAAGGCCACGATCGAGTACGAAGCTTCGGCGCGCTACGACGAGCTGCTGGAAACCGGCATCCGCTGCGCACGCATCGGCAACTCGTCGATGCTGCTGCAGGCTGTGGTGTTCCGTGGCACGCAGCGTCTGGTGCATGGCGAACTGGTGTACGTCTTTGCCGATCCCGTGGCGCAAACGTCGAAGCCGGTGCCGGCTGCCTTGCGCGACGTGCTGCTGGGCTATGAGGCCGGCGAGCCGATGTTGGACGTGCGCGTGGCCGACTGGACCGCGCTCGGCGCCGCCGCCGCGGCGCTGCGTCATGCGGTGTTCACGCAGGAGCAGGGCATCGACGCAGCGCTCGATCACGATGGCGCAGACCCGGGCGCCGTGCACGCCGTGGCCTTCAACCGGCTCGGCGTGCCGCTGGGCACCGGGCGGCTCGTCGTTGCCGGCCCCGGCGTGTCCAAGATCGGCCGCATGGCGGTGGTCGCCTCGCTGCGCGGTTCAACGGTGGGACGGCAATTGCTCGATGCGCTGATCCACGCGGCACGGCAGCGCGGCGACCGCGAGCTGATGCTGCACGCACAGGCCAGCGCGATCGGCTTCTATCGTCGCCACGGTTGGCAGCCGCGCGGACCCTCGTTCACCGAAGCCGGCATCGAGCACCAGGAAATGGTGTTGGCGCTCAACTGACGGCGGGTCGGTGGCCGGCGCGCGGCCAGCGGTCGAGCCTCGCGCGCCGCTCCTGCGTCGTGATGCCGCGGCGGTCATGGGTGCGCTCGATCACGCCCAGGCGCCAGCCGTCGTCGCTGCGCTGACCCAGAACCACCGTGCTGCAGCGCGTGCCGTAGTGGCCGTCGGGCGTGCTGACGAATACCGGAGACAGCATGCGCTCGCGCTCGACGCCGATGCCGGTGTCGGGCAGATCGCCATCGACCGCGGCGCTGCGGTCGCCCAGCAGCGTGAACAGGCTTTCGGTCATGGCGTCTTCATCGTCGCGGCCTTGCAGAGCCTGTTCCATGGCCCGCGACAGGCGGCGCACTTTCGGCCAAGGCGTGTTCAGGGCCGCATTGGAAAGTGCATGCACGCCAGGCGTCAGGGCCGTGGTGGTCTGGCTGTCGCTGCGCCACCACCACTGTGCGCTTTGCAGGTCGCCCCCGATCAGGTTGTACGGGTTGTGCCCTTGCGTCCTGTCATCGGCGCCGTTGAGCCAGGCCGTGACCAGCGCACCGCGTGACGGCGCATCGGCGCGCTGACGCGACGGATCGCGCACATTGGTCAGCATGCCGATGCGTCCCTGCTCCGACAGCGCCAACCAGGTGCCCCCGGCAGAAAGATCGCGCCCGCCCAACAGCCACGGCGTGCCCGCTGACGTGCGCCACCAGTCGAGCGCCGCCGCCGGCCGGTCGAAGAACTCGTCGCGGTTGGCGGCGATGACCAGCGAAAAGCGCGGGTGCGCGTCGAGCGCCAGGCCGATCAGGCACATGGCTCGAACAGTTCGACGTGACGCTCGCCGATCAACCACGGCGCCAGCCGCTGCGTCGCCTCACGTTCGATGCGTTGTTGCCACTGCGCGCTGATGCCGGCAGTACAGCGGTAGGTTTCCATCAGCGTCACGTCGTCGCCGCCTTCGTCGGCACGACGCAGCAACTCGCACTGCAGGCCCGGCATCGCCGATTGCCACGCTGCTTGCAGCTCACGTACGGAGGCAACGACCACGGCTTCGCTGTCGCGCCGGACGCGAAAGTAGATGTACAGACGGTGCGGACTCACGCCGCAGCTTCGAGCGGTACCGCGTACGGCATCTCGGCCCGCGTCAGCAGCGGGCCATCGGCCGCGCCCAGGTGCAGCGTGCCGCCATCCAACGCCGCCAGCTTGACTTCGGCGAGCAGCAGATGCCGCCCCTGCCACGACGCCGCGTTGGCCACCATGCCTGCCGGTTGCTCGCGATCTGCGCTGTGAAAGATTTCCTGCGCAGGCGACGCCGCTGCGGCCGACTCGAACACAAAGGCACGCCGCTTCACGGCGCCGCGGTAGTGACTGCGAGCCACGACCTCCTGGCCGGGGTAGCAGCCTTTCTGAAAGTTCACGCCGCCGACGAGTTCCAGGTTCACCATCTGCGGCACGAACTGCTCGGCCGTCGCGCTGACGATGCGCGGCACGCCGCTGGCGACTTCGAGCCAGGACCAGGCGCCGGCATCGAGCGCGGGCAGGGCAGGGCCGGCACCGACGCGCAGAGCGCGCGCCACGCCGCGCGCGGGCGGCAATCCGATCAAACTCTCGACGCGCCGCCAAGCGCCGGCACTCGCCGCCGAGCCTGCAACACCCTGCAAAGGCCACTCTGCGCTGGCATCGCTGAGCTTGCACTTGGCGCGCAGGACAAACATCGACAAACGCTTCAACGCCGTGGGCACAACGTCGGCGCTGCACGCCATCAGCAGCTCCTCGGGGGCAGGGCGCCAGACGACGAAGCTCGCCATCAGCCGGCCTTTGGCCGAGCACCAGCCGGCCAGGCAGGCGTGGTGGGCGTCGAGGCCGAGCACGTCCTGCGTCAACTGGCTGTGCAGGAAACTCGCCGCGTCGGCGCCGCTGGCGCGGATCACGCCCCAGTCGGTCAGGGGTGTCGCGCCGTCGAAATCAGCAGTCATGGGTGTGTTCATGCGCTGATTATCATGACGCGTGAACAACAGGGGAGCCACAAGGTGATGCGTCTGCTGCGCGGGCTGCTGCTGCTCGTCGTGCTGGCCGCTGCGGCCACCGCCGCTGCGGCCTGGTGGTGGCTGCAGCGTCCGTTGCCGTTGGCCACGGACGCGGTTGAAGTGTCGATCGCACCGGGCACGTCGCCGCGCACGGTGGCCGACAAGTGGGTCGCCGCCGGCGTGCAAACACCGCCCGAGCTGCTGTGGCTGTGGTTTCGGGCCTCGGGCGATGCACCCCAGATGCGCGCTGGCAGCTACAGCATCGAACGCGGCACGACACCGCGGCAGTTGCTCGAGCGCATGGTGCGCGGCGAGTCGATGATGGAGGTGGTGCGCATCATCGAGGGTTGGACCTTCAAGCAAATGCGCGAGGCCTTGACAGCTGCGCCGTCATTGCGGCCGACGACCAAGGACATGAGCGAAGCCCAGATCATGGCCGCGCTGGGTCTGCCGGGCGTACCGGCAGAAGGGCGCTTCTTTCCCGACACCTACCATTACAGCCGCGGCGCCTCCGACCTGTCGGTGTTGCGTGTTGCGCAGCAGATGATGCAAAAGAAACTCGACGCAGCCTGGGCCGAGCGCGCCGGCGAAGTGCCGCTGAAGTCGGTCGAAGAGGTGCTGATCCTGGCCTCGATCGTCGAAAAGGAAACCGGTGTCGAAGCCGACCGCACCAAGGTGGCCAGTGTTTTCAACAACCGGCTGCGCATCGGCATGCCGCTGCAGACCGATCCGACGGTGATCTACGGCCTGGGGGCATCGTTCGACGGCAACCTGCGCAAGAAGGACCTGTTGACCGACACGCCCTACAACACCTACACGCGCAAAGGCCTGCCGCCGACGCCGATCGCGCTGCCCGGCGCCAACTCGATCAAGGCAGCCGTGCAGCCGGCGCAGACCAAGGCGCTGTACTTCGTCGCCCGCGGCGATGGATCGAGCGTTTTCTCGGACAACCTTGCCGATCACAATCGCGCGGTCAACAAGTACCAGCGAGGCGGCAGCAATTGATGCCACGAGGCCGCTTCATCACCTTCGAAGGCATCGACGGCGCCGGCAAGTCGTCGCACATCGAGCCGCTGGCGGCCTGGTTGCGCGAGCGCGGGCACCGCGTGCTGGTGACGCGCGAGCCCGGCGGCACGCCGCTGGCGGAAACGCTGCGCGAGCTGGTGCTGCACGAGTCGATGGATGCGCTGACCGAATCGCTGCTGGTCTTTGCGGCGCGGCGCGACCATCTCAATGGGCTGATCGAACCGGCGCTCGCCGAGGGCACGACAGTGCTGTGCGACCGCTTCACCGACGCCACCTTTGCCTACCAGGGTGGCGGCCGTGGCTTCGATCTGCAGATCTTGTCGCAGCTCGAGGCCATGGTTCACCACGACTTGCAACCCGACCTCACGCTGTGGTTCGAACTGCCCGCTGCGATGGCCGCGCAGCGCCGCGCCGCGGCCCGGGCGGCCGATCGTTTCGAGGCCGAGGGCCCGGCGTTTTTCGAGCGCGTGCAGGCCGGCTACGCCGCCCGTGCTGCGGCCGAGCCGACTCGTTTTTCGCGCATCGACGCGGCGCTGTCGCCACTCGAGGTCTGGTCGCAGGTCAGCGCCGCGATGCAGGCCATGCTTCGATGAGTGTTGCCGCTGCGGCCGCCTGGCCGACCTGGCTCGACGGGCCGCTGGCACACGGTTTGTCGATGCGTGCCCATGCGCTGTTGATCCACGCGCCCGGCGCGTTGGGCCAGTTCGATCTGGCCTGGGCCTTGTCACGCGCCTGGCTGTGTGAATCACCCGTCAACGGCCGCGCCTGCGGTCACTGCGCCGCCTGCCACCTGATGGATGCCCACTCGCACAGCGATTTCCATCTCCTGGTGCCTGAGTCGCAGCGCACCGGGCTGGGCTGGGGCAGTGCCGAGGGCGAGGCCAGCGATGACGGTGGCGGCAAGAGCAAGGCCAAACCGAGCCGCGAGATCAAGATCGACGCGCTGCGCGCGGCCATCGAGTGGAGCCAGCGCACCAGTGCACGCGGTGGCGCCAAGGTGCTGCTGATCCATCCCGCCGACGCCATGAACAACGTCACCGCCAACGCCTTGTTGAAGACTCTGGAAGAGCCGCCGGGCCGCCTGCGGCTGCTGCTCACGGCCGCCGACCCCGAGAGCCTGTTGCCGACGATCCGCAGCCGCTGCCAGCGCCTGCCGATCCACACGCCATCGACCGCCCAGGCCAGCGCCTGGCTCGCCGGGCAGGGCGTGGCCGACGCCGACGTGCTGCTCGCCGCGGCGGGCGGTCAAGCGCAGGCTGCGTTGACGTTGCACGAGTTGGGCGTGAGCGGCGCGGCCTGGTCCCAAGTGCCCGGGTTCATTGCCCGCGGCCACGCAGCGGCGTTGAGCGGATGGCCGGTGCCGAGCGTGGTCGATGCCCTGCACAAGCTTTGCCATGACCTGATGTGCCAGCACGTCGGCGGCACGCCGCGCTTTTTCAGTTCAGCCGCGCTGGCGCCCGCCGCGCGGCCGGCGCTGCCGCCATTGGCCGCACTGCTGGCCTGGCAAAAGGAGCTGTTGCGCGCGGCGCGCCACGACAACCATCCCTGGCACGCCGGCTTGCGCATCGATGCCCTGGTGGCACAAGCGGCCGCCCTGTGGCATACGCCACGCGCTGCACCCACCGGCCGAGGCGGTGCATTGGCTACACTGCCCGGTCAATGAGCCCCACTGCAACCCCTCGGACCCAGCCCGGCGCACTCACCGGGCCCAACGCCTCGCGGCCGAGCGTCATCCAGCTCGTGTTCCGCGAAAAGGGAGCGCTCTACGCGGCCTACATTCCGCTGTTCGCCGAAGGCGGGCTGTTCGTGCCGACGACGCGCGACTACCGTCTGGGCGACGACATCTACCTGCTGCTGTCGCTGCCCGACGACAACCAGCGCTATCCGGTGGCCGGCAAGGTCGGCTGGATCACGCCCGCCAACGCGTCAGGCGGGCGCACGCAGGGCGTCGGCGTGCGTTTCCCCAACGACGAAAAGACCCGGCTGCTGAAGCAGCGCATCGAAGAGATCCTGGGCACGAGCATCCAATCGGCCAAGCCCACGCAGACAATCTAGACTCGTCGCGTCGCTCGCTTTCTGAGCAGCCCACGCGATGTACGTCGATTCCCACTGTCATCTCACCTTTGAAGGCTTGGCCGAGCGCATTGGCGAGGTGCGAGCCGCGATGGATGTCGCCAAGGTGGACCGCGCGCTCGTCATTTGCACCACGCTCGAAGAATTCGATCGCGTGCATGCGCTGGCCACGGCGTATGACAACTTCTGGTGCAGCGCCGGTGTGCATCCCGACAACGAAGGTGTTCGCGAACCGTCGCTCGACGACCTGCTGAGCTTGGCAGCCAGGCCGCGTGTCGTGGCCATCGGCGAAACGGGGCTCGACTACTACCGCCTGAACGGCCGCAGCATCGAGGACATGCACTGGCAGCGCGAGCGCTTTCGCACTCACATCCGCGCCGCCCGCGCCTGCGCCAAACCGCTGGTGATCCACACCCGCAGCGCGAGCGCCGACACGCTGGCGATCCTGAAGGAGGAGGGCGCGCAAGGACCCGGTGCGGCGGCCACAGGCGTTTTTCATTGTTTTACCGAGACAGCTGAGGTGGCGCGAGCGGCACTCGATCTCGACTTCTACATCTCGTTTTCCGGCATCGTGACTTTTCGCAATGCCGACGATTTGCGCGAGATCGCGCGCTTCGTGCCACTCGATCGCCTGTTGATCGAAACCGACAGCCCCTATCTGGCGCCGGTTCCGTACCGCGGCAAGACCAACCAGCCGGCCTACGTGGCCCACGTGGGCACGGCCGTGGCCACCCTGCGGGGCATCGCGCCCGAAGCGCTCGCCAGTGCGACCAGCGCCAATTTTGAGCGCTTGTTCCTGAATGGACAATGTTAATGCGTTACGTTAAATATCTTGCTTATCTTATTCTGGCAATTGGTTTTTCTGCTGTCAGATCAGGCTCCTATGACGACTTCTTCATCGCCGTCATCCGCGACGATGGCCGCACCGTAGCGCAACTGTTGGAGCGCGGGTTTGACCCGAATTCCATGGATCCCAAAGGCCAGACGGCCCTGATCCTGGCACTGAAGGACGATTCACCGAAGGTCGCCGAGGCGCTGTGGAAGAGCCCGGCGCTCGACGTCAATGTGCTGAACGCCAGCGGCGAGAACGCGTTGATGATGGCGGCCTTGCGCGGCAACCTGGCCTGGGTCCAGCGCCTGCTCGAACGCGGCGCACAGGTGCACAAGGAGGGCTGGTCGCCGATCCACTATGCGGCCACCGGCCCCGAGGTCGAAACCGTGGCCTTGCTGCTCCAGCGCGGTGCGCCGCTGGAGGCGCTCAGTCCCGACCAGGACACGCCGTTGATGATGGCGGCGCGCTATGGCGCCGAGGCCAGCGTTGAGCTGCTGCTGGCCCGAGGCGCGTCAGCAGCAAAGAAGAATGTCCGCAACCTCGACGCCGTTGATTTCGCACGTGCCGGCGGCCGCGATTTCCTGGTTGAACGCCTGCAGAAAAGCGTGAAGCCTTAGCGTGTATTTCTTCGCCCGATCGACTGCGTTGCGCGGCGCTGCCGCTGTTCGTGCCGAGGACCTGTGCCTACATTGAGACATGCCCGATGGCATTCACGCACAAGGAGTCTGCACATGCACACCGTCGCTCAAGTCACCAATCCCTTTGCCTTGCTGACCGACCCGGAGGCGATCTTTCGTGCCCTCGAGGCGTCGCCGCGGCTGGAGAGCCTGAACCGTCGCATTTGCCGTCCGCTCGATCGTGTGCAACGCGAAGACGCTGCCGCCGACGGCCTGGAATCCGCGATCTTGGAGGCGTCATCGAACAGGCGCCAGACGCGCCGATGGTGGGTTGAGCAGCCCCGCTATTGATTGCCCGCAATGTATATTATGTAAACTCACTGCTCGGGCACCGGCGAGAAGCCCACATGCCCTCGCCGTCAGCCGGCGCAGGTCATCGAAGCCCCGGTGACACGAGGTGCGGCGCCCGAGCACGCGGTGTCGCTCAATGGCGCACCCCGGTCAGTCAAGCCATCGCAGTGCACGTTGTAGCCCTCAGTCGGCCGGTTCTTGATGGCCAGCGCCCGGGCCCGAGTTCCTGACAGTTCAAGCGCGCTGAGCGAGATGCGACCCACGTCGCCGCCGCTGTATCGCCGGGTGATGGCGCTGCCGTCAGAACGCTGGCCGGTCAATGTCGAGACGACGCCGGCGCCCTCACCGATGCGCACACCGTTGGCTGCGGTGGCAGTTACCGAGTTGCGCTCGACCCGCACATCCCGCACCGCGAGCGACGGCCGCAATGCCGGGGTCAGCAACTCGTCCTCAAAGGCATAGGCATGGATTTCGATACCGGCATGGCCAGTCCGTGCAACCGTGTTCGGCCAGCCGGCGGGCACGTAGGACGGCGCGGTGGTCTGCACCTGAGAAATAGTGTTGCCCTGCACCAGCACGTTGGACACGCCCCAGGTCAGGTAGACGGCCTCGCGGGCCAGCAGCACGCCGGCAGCCAGCGTCGTGCGCGCAATGCGGTTGTCTTCGATCGTGATGTCCGAACCGCCGACGACGCTGATGCCTCGACCCCAGTACTGGCCCTCGACATCGTTGTCGGCGACCAGCACGTTGCGCACGAGTTGCAACTCGCGGTGCGCTGCAGGCATGGCCGCCAGGGTTCGCGCCGTCTCGTTCTGCCACTGGCCGCCGGCCATGTAAGACACCATCGCAATCATGTCGTCGCCGGTCTCGCGCACGGTGTTGCCGAGCACCCGGCCATTGCGCGATCCCGCGGTGATATGGATGCCATCCGACAGGCTGCGCCTCACTTCGTTGCCGGCCACCAGGAAACCATCGGCGCGGTAAATGAAGATGCCAGCCGATGAGGCGCTGTTGGCCGTCGGTGAACCCGGCGCACCAGCGTTGACGATGCGGTTGCCCTGGATCACGTTGCCTCGCAGGTGTGAAGGCCGGTCGACGCGGTCGAATACGGCAATTCGCGATTGCCACGGCGCATTCAAGCGCGTGCCGGTGACGGCGGTCAATGTGAACTGGTAGATGCTGGCGCCATCGGCCGCCAACATCACGGACTGGTCGAGCGGGTTGGTGGCATGCAGCGTGGCGCCTTGCGACCACAACACTGCCCCGGACGTTCGCACCACCAACCGCTTGGCGTGCTCGTACGTGCCAGCTGGAAACACCAGCCACTGGCCCGGCTTGAGCGCATCCAGCGCGGCCTGAATGGCGACGGTGTCGTCCTTGTCGTCGTCAGGCTCGGCGCCAAAATCGCGCACGTCGACCACATCGACCGGCTTGGCCGGCAGCGCCGGAGGGCTGCATCGCGCACTTGCGACGGCAGGCGGTGGCGGCGCCTCTGCGACCGGCGGCGCTTGCTGGACCGCAGGGGCTTCCTGAACCGGGGACGCAACCGGTGGTTCTGGCGCCGCGTGCGACGGCGGCGCCCTGTCGGTTGCTGCGGCGATGGGCGTCGCCGCAGCAACCGAGCCCGCACCAACACCATTGGCGCCGCCACAACTGGCCAGCATCAGGCAACCGACAGCGAGCGTCGCGTGCCCGTTTCGAAGTGCGCGGCGAATGCAAAGCGCATCTGGCGATCGGCTGGACGTCATAGTTCGGCGGCTATTGGCAAGGTCCAAGCTTGCATGAAGCCGACACAGGTAGCGGTAAGGGGATATTTGCCGCGCCATGTGCCATATACGGGTTTACGCGATATGCTTAACAGCTTATGCGCGCCCATTTGTGTGATTGGTCACACATCGGCCGTAAACAACAGCGCTTTCATCTTGACCCCTGGATGCGGTCTGGTCGTCATTTGTATCGCGTGGTGCACTCAGAGAATCCTACTGGCGCGGTTCGACAGCCGTGGCCACAACCCAAACAACAAGTCACGAGCGATATCGATGCCCTCCGAATCGACCCAACTTCTCCTTGGCCGCGGCGTCATGCCGATGCGCAAGACGGCGCTGCCCGGCGGTTCAACGCTCGATTTGGCGTACACGGGCCTCAACCAGCTGACAGCGCTGGTGATCATCGCCCTGTTGTCGCCCGTGCTGCTCTACATCGCCTGGCGCATTCGGCGCGAGGACGGGACGCCCCTGACCTTTGGGCACTATCGCGTCGGGCGGCGCGGCGCGTTGTTCCGCTGCCTGAAGTTCCGCACGATGGTTCGCAACTCTCAGGAGGTGCTGGACGACCTGCTGCGCCACGATGCTGCAGCGCGGGCCGAATGGGAGCAGCGATCACAAGCTGCGCAACGATCCGCGCGTCACGCCGATCGGCCGCATCTTGCGCAAGACCAGCCTCGACGAGCTGCCTCAGTTGTTCAACATCCTGCGCGGCGAAATGCACCTCGTCGGCCCGCGGCCGGTCACGATGCCCGAGACTCGCCCGCTACGGCAAGCGTCAAGCGCCACTACCTGTCGGTGCGCCCGGGCTTGACCGGCCTGTGGCAGGTCAGCGGCCGCAACAACACCACCTATGAGGAACGCGTGGAGTTCGATGCCGACTACGTCGAGCGACGCAATCCGCTGTTCGATTCTGTGGATCGTATTGCGCACCGTCAAGGTGCATGGTGACGCGAGAGGGTGCGCACTGACGGCGGCGTCCGAAGTTGCCGGCGGCCGGCGACGACCGTCTCATGCCCGCGCCGCAGCGCGTTGTCTTCAATGGTCGCTTCCTGGCCCAGGTGCATACCGGTGTGCAGCGCTACGGGCAAGAAACCCTGCTGGCACTCGATGCAGTGCTCGCCGAGCGACACGCGCTGTCGAACCGACTTTCAGTTTGAGCTGGCCTGCCCGACGGTGCGCGGCCCTGCCCCTGCGCCACATCCGCCGCGTCCATCTGCCGGGTGGCGGCAGCCATCTCTGGGAGCAGTGGCCGTTGATGCGTTACGCTCGCGGCGCCTACCTCGTCAACTTCAACTACTCCGGGCCGCTGCTCAAGCGCTGGCAGCTGGTGACTGTCCACGACGCCACCGTGCGGGTCATGCCCGCAGTCCTTTTCACGTGCCTACCGCTGGTTGCACAACACCCTGGTCGTCGTGCTCGGCCGCAGCGCCCACACTGTGATGACGGTGTCCGAATTTTCGCGCGACGAACTGCGGCGCTGGTTTGGCCTGCGCCGCAAGGACATCCTGGTCGGCCGCGAGGGCGGTGAGCACGCAGCGCTGCCCGGTCACTGACGAAGCGCCGTGCTGCGCAAGCACGGTCTCGAGTCCGGCCGATGTCTACATCCTGGGCGTCGGCAGCGTCAAGCCGAACAAGAACTACGGCGCTGCTGGGCCGCGCGATGCGGCAGCTGCCCGACTATCCGTGGCCGGTCGCGATCGCCGGCGCCAAGGACATCGGCATCTTCCAGGACGCCGCGGCGCTGCCGGACGGCTTTCGCTTCCTCGGCTTCGTGCCCGATGACGACCTGGCCGCGCTGTACCGGCATGCGGCCTGGTTCGTGTTCCCGTCGCTCTATGAAGGCTTCGGCCTGCCGGCCGTCGAGGCCATGGCCAACGGCTGCCCGGTGCTGGCCGCGCGTGCCGCGTCGATCCCCGAGGTCTGCGGCGACGCGGCGCTGTACTTCGACCCACTCGACCCGGCCTCGCTGGCCGACGCGCTGCGCACGGCGGCTGCGGACCCCGGATTGCGTGGCCGCCTCGTGGCCGCCGGCCGCGAGCGCCTGGCGCGCTACAACTGGCCGCCAACGCACGGATCTTGCTAGACCACCTGCAACACACGATGGCGGGCCTGACGGCGCCATCGGCCCACGTCGCCACGCCCACCCCGCCCTGACCACACCGCCCGCCCCCATGCTGTCCGCCGACGACCCGCAGATCATCCACGCGACCGAGTGCCTGGCCGCCGGCACCCTGGCCTTCCTGGTGCAGGCCACGCGCGAGCTGGCCGAGGCCGGCGCCCGCCAGACGCTGGTGTTCTCGCGCCGGCCCGACACGCCGGCCGACGTGGCGTCGCTGTTCGATCACCGCGTCGAGCTGGTCGAGATCGCGCCGCCAGGCGGCCTGCACGTGCGCTATCTGCGCGACCTGCGCCGCGCCGTGCTGCGGCCGCTGCAAGACGTCCGACAGTGCGGTGCTGCACCTGCACTCGTCCAAGGCCGGCTTCCTCGGGCGGCTGGCGATGCTGGGCCTGCGCGCCGCCCGCGCATCTTCTACTCGCCACACGGCCTGTCGTTCCTGAACCGCCGCCAGCGCCTGCGCAGTGCCGCCTTTCGGTCGCTCGAATGGCTGGCCGCCCGCGTCGACGCCACGCTCGTCGGCTGCAGCCGCAGCGAGGCCGCGCTGCTCGGCCGCGTCGGCAGGCGCCCGGCGCGGGTGCTCGAAAACGCCGTCGACGACAGCTTCTTCGCCGTGCGCGGCACGAAGACACGCCGCCGCTGGTGGTCAGCGATGGGCCGGGTGTGCTTCCAGAAGGCGCCGGAGCGCTTCGCGCACGCTGGCCACGCGCTTTCACATCGCCGATGCTGCCGGCGCGCTTCGTCTGGATCGGCGACGGCGATGCCGAGGGCGAGGCGCAGCTGCGCGCCGCCGGGCGTCGAGGTCACCGGATGGGTCGGCCGCGACGAGGTGCAGCGCCTGCTCGGCCGGCGGCGGTCTACGTGCAGACCTCGCGCTGGGAGGGCATGCCGCTGTCGGTGCTGCAGGCGCTGGCGGTCGGGGTGCCCTGCGTGGTGACCGACGCCGTCGGCAACCGCGACGCGGTGCGCCAGGGCCTGACCGGCTTCGTCACGAACGGGCTGGACGAGATGCTGATGGCGGTGCGACGTGTGCTGCACGATGACACCGCTGCGCCGCCGGTTCTCGGCCTGGCCGCGCGCCAGGATGCTGCCGAGCGCTTCAGCAGCGCCAGCTTCCGGGCCCGGCTGTGCCGGCTGTACGGGCTGTCGCACACGGCCGGGCGCGCGGCCCCGACCGTGCCGGACAACCTGCTGCGCTTCCCGCGCGCGGCGCCTGGAGCTGATGCCGATGCCGTGACGGCGGCCCGCCAGGGCGCCGCCGACTGACCCCGGACGTCAGGGCACCGGGGTCGGCCCCGCGGCCGGCGGCGGCGACACCGTGGCCCGGTGGCGCAGCCGGCGGATGTCGAGCGCGATCAGGCCAGGCCCAGCGCCAGCGGCACGATGCGGCGTCTCGCCGAGGTAGCTGTAGCGCAGCGACTCCAGCAGGAAGAGCACGAACACCGGGTAGGTCAGCAGCCCGAAGATGTGCCCGCGCCGAAAGCCGCTGTAGGCGCGGCCGATCAGGTAGCCGATGGCCAGCAGGAACAGCACCGACCCCAGATAGCCGAGGTCCAGCACGATCCGGAAGTAGGCCGTCGGGCTGTTGAACTCCGGCCGTGCGTAGGTGTCGATCCAGATCGACTGCACCGGCCGCGGGTTGCCGAAGGCCGCGTCGAGCAGCTGGCTCAGGCCGGGCGTGATGTACAGCCACTCCAGCGCGAAGGCGCCCTTGTAGTAGGGCCAGCTGGTGTTGTCGACCAGGATGCCGATGCCGTTGTTGACCGCCGTGGCGTAGTAGGTGATCAGCCGGTCCAGCGTGAACGCCCAGACCGAATCGAAGTGGTCGACGTAGAACTCCCAGGAGCGGAAGTACTCGCTGGCCGTGAACAGCAGCGTACAGGATCAGCGGCGCGGCCACCGGCGCGATCGCCGCCAGCCGCCAGCGCCGCGGCGCTGGCGACCGGCAGGTAGGCCATGCGCGCGATCGCATAGCAGACGATGAGCTCGATCACCGCCAGCCGCTCGGCCCAGGCGAAGGCGCGGAAGGTGGCCAGGCCGACGAGCAGCAGCGAAGCCGGCATGCTCCCAGCCGCGCACGGCCTGCTGCGCCGGCCCCCGCCTTCATGGCGTAGGCGATGGCATAGGCGACGCCGAACTGGGTGAAGGTCGTGACGCCAGGCACCGTGGAGATGGCGTCGCGCAGCTCGGACCGCTCGCCGCGGACGATCTCCAGCAGCAGCTGCGGCTTGCCCAGCAGCGGCCCGAACCAGACCGCGTAGGACAGCAGCGCCGGCAGCAGCAGGGCCAGCATCAGGCCGCTCGACAGCCGCGGCGGCAGCTGCGCCGGGCCCTGGCGCGACTGGGCCAGCGCCCATTGGATGCCCACCGCCACCGACAGCAGCAGCACGATGCCGAAGACAGTACAGCGCGCTCGGGATGTAGACGTTCTTGACCACGCGGCTGAAGTCGTAGGCCAGGATCGCCAGGTAGACCGGCAGCAGCGCCAGCACGACGATGCGCGTCGGGTGCAGCCACCACAGGTCGGCCGCGCGGCGCGACGTCGGCCCGGCCGCGTCGGCGAGTCGGCGCCCCGCGGCCACCAGCGACAGCGCCGGCCGGCGGCGGTCGCCGCTGCGAGGCTTCACGTCAGCACGGGCGCATTGAGTCGCTTGCGCTTGACGCCGTTGAACAGCAGGCCCTCGAGCTTGATGCCGGCCTGCTCGAGCCGGCGCTGCGCGACGCGCGTCTCCTGCACCAGGCTCTGCTCGGCCCGCACGACGAGCAGGGCGATGTCGGCCAGGCGCCCGATCGCCAGCGCATCGCCCGACGGCAGCAGGGGCGCGGCGCTGATGACGATGTGGTCGTACTGCTCGCGCAGCGTCGGCCATCGCCGTCTCGAGCGTCTGCGACATCAGCATCGCACCCGGGTTGCCCGAGTTCGTCGCCCTGCAGCACGACGTCCATCGCGACCGACGGATGCCGGTGCACGACCTCGTCCAGCGTGCGCTTGTCCGACAGCAGGTCCGACAGGCCGGGCGCCAGCGGGTCCAGGCCGACGAACTTCTGGATGCCGGGCTTGCGCAGGTCGGCCTCGATCAGCAGCACGCGCTTGCCGTTCTCGGCCATCAGCGCGGCGAGGTTGGCGGCGACGAAGGCCTTGCCGGTGCCCGACGACGGCGACGTGATCAGCACGATCTTGGCCGTCATGCTGCGTGCGCGCAGCATCAGCGACAGGTGCACCGAGCGCAGGCTCTCCGACGCCGGATCCTCCGGCGCGGCGCGCACCAGCAGGCGGTGGGTGCCGAAGTCCTCGACCACCTCGTCCTTCAGCCGGCCGTCCATCAGCCGCTGCTGGGCCTCGCTTTCCGGGATCACGGCCAGGGTCGGCAAGCTGGCCGGCGACTCGAGCTCCTGCGTGTCCGACACCGTCGGCTGCAGCGCACGTGCCATCGCAGCACGACGCCCAGCGCCAGCACCATGCCGGCCCCGGCGCCGACCGACAGCACCGCGGCGGCCTGCGGACGCACCGGCTCCACCGGCTCGCGCCGACCAGTCCAGCTGGCGCGCGGTGGACAGCCCGCCGGCGGCCGTCACGCGCAGCTGCTGCACGCGCGTCAGCATCGCGGTGTAGAGCTCGCGTGCTGACCTGCACGTCGCGCTGCAGGCGCACCAGGTCACGCTGCTGCGCCGGAAGCTGCTCGACGTTGTCCTGCAGCCTGCCGAGGGCGCGCTGCACGGTGACGATCTGTGCAGACCGCGACCAGATCGGGGTGCTCGGGCGTGAAGCTCTGCGTCAGATCGGCGTGCTTGACGCGCAGTTCCATCTGCTGGCGCTCGAGATCGCCGCGTTGGCGCAGCAGCGCGTCGGTCTCGGTCGCGAACGGCGTCGGCCGTACTCTTGCTCTGCTGTTCGCGACAGGGCGTCCTCGGCGGCTTTGACCCGGGCCATCAGCGGCGTCAGCTGCTGCTCGAGGTAGGCCAGCGCCTTGTCGTCTTCGTCGCTGCGTCGCTGCACCGAGCTGACGTAGCTCGCCACCAGCCCGTTGAGCAATGCCGCGGCGCGTGTCGGTCGCGTGTCCTCGAAGCTGATGCGCAAGACGTTCGAATCGCGAGACGGCTCGAACATGCGCAACCGCTTGAGCACGTCCTCGTAGGCCTTCAGCGGCAGCTCGCGGCGAACTGTGACGCTGGTCCCGGGAAGGTCCTTGGCAGCGCTGACGAGAATGGACGCGTTCTCAATGCCAATGGTGAAGCGGACCATCTCGCCGAACGCGCCCGTGGCCAGGGACTGGCCGGCCTCGTCGCTGAGCGTCCACCGGCCGTCGGCAACGCTCAGATCGAAATCGACGTCGCATTGGCTGTCGGGCACTTCGAATCGAACGACATCGATCCCGTGACGCGCGCCCACCGGCAGGAAGCCGTAGCGGCGGGCCTTGCCGACAGACACGTCGACGCCAGTGGCTTGGATCACCGGCACAAGGACCTCGCGCGATCGCAGCATTTCCATCTCACCAGTGATCTGCTGGCGCTCGAGCACGGGAGCGCCGCGATCGTTGCCCGCCAACGAGGGCAACAAGGCACTGCGTGCCCGTGTGTCGATCTCGAGCACGGTGTCGGCACGGTAAACCGGTGCCGCCAGGAGCTGGTACAGCAGGGCGACGCCGAGCGTCAGTGCGAACAGGCTCAGCGCCAATCGCCCGTGCTGCAGTACGGTGTCCAGCGCACCGCGAATGCCCAAAGCATCGCCCGGTGGAGGTGCAGGTGGCAGTCGGTTGGCTGCTCGTCGTTCGATCGGATACGGATTCATCGGGTCAGGCGATTTTCTTACCGGCCGTTACGCAGGAAAGTGGCCGACGGCAGGATGTTGCTGATCATGCGTGACCAGCGCACCACAGGTGCAGCGTCGACGTAGACCACGTCGCGGGCCTGCATCGAAAACTTGTCGGCCAGCAGCAGCGCGTCAGGGGCAGCCGCATTCAGATGATAGATCTGCGGACGATCGTATTCGCCATTTCGAATCACGAAAACCTGCCCCGCACTGGCCGACAACGGATTGACGCCACCGGCGTCGGCCAGCGCGTCGGCCAGTGTCATGTCGCCACGCGGCAGCGGCAGCGCCTTCTGTGTACCGACCTCGCCGGTGACGAAGACCGTGCGCCGGTGCGCTCGGGCACGTTGACGATGTCGCCGTGCTTCAGGCGCACATTGGCCCGCAGGTTGCCGTTGTAGTAGAGCGATTGCACATCCAGTTTCAGCTTGTCGCGCCCGCGCGTGATGGTCACGGCCGTCAGATCCGCGTCGTTGGTGGCGCCGCCGGCACGCGCGATGACTTCGGTCAGATCGGGCGGCACGTCGGTCACCGGCACCGCGCCGGGCGTGCGCACTTCACCCGAGATATAGATGCGCTGGCCGCGATATTGCAGCACCGACACGTCGACCTGCGGCTTGCGGATCATGCGCGACAGCCCCTTGGTGATGCGATCGCGGATCTCGCCAACCGACTGTCCCGCGGCCATGAACTTGCCGACGAATGGAAAGAACATGGTGCCGTCGGCGTCGACAACACGACCCGACAACTCGGTCGTGGTGCCGCTGGGATTGGTCAGTTCGGGCTGGTTCCACACCGTCACGCGCAACACGTCCTGCGCGGCAACGCGGTACTCGTAGCTCTGACCATCGTCGCGAAAGGCCGAGGGTAGTGTCGAGACCGCGCGCGATCGCACACGCCGCTCTTCGTCGAGCTCGCGAATCACTGTCATGTCGACCGTTTTCAGGTTGACGCGCGCTTTGACGTCGGTCGATGCCGAGTCGAGGTTCATGCCCGGGGCATGGGCACAGCCCACCAGCACCGTGCATACAGCCACTGCCAGCCAAACCAGCGCACGATGGCGGCGTGGTCCGGCAGGGTTCGGGGTCAGGGTTTGGATCTGCACGAGTAACTCCCTTGAATCGTTGTGTCGCGATCTGTTCTGCGCGATGAAAGGGATTGTTCTTGTACGAACCGTGGGCCGTTACCCCTTGTCCACGTGGCAGTGCCTCAGGCCAGTCGAGTCAAGGGGCTGCCGACTGGGTGGCCATGCGCAGCACGGCAATCACGGATCTGCGTGGCGCAGTCGACCCCATGGGGCGTGCATGTCTCGAAAATGACAGTGCCGTTGCACGCAGCTTGACGATTTCACCCTCGTTCGAGCGGGTGGACCACCTGTGCTGCGCGAGCACAACACAGCGCGTCACTCGATGGTCACCCTGCACTCAGGCGCTTGGGCGTCGCCAGAACAACATGCTGATCCAACCTGCGACGAGTCCCGTCGCCAGCCCTGCGGGGCCGGCATGAGCGCCAATCACACCGTATCCGATGACGATCGCAGGAACGGCCACGACCACCGCGACGAGCCACATGACGACGAGTGCGGCCGCACGGTCCAACGTGGCCATCGTCAACTGCACGATCTGATTGGCAAACAGCAATACGGCCAGCGAGGCACCGGAGACCAAGTAGGGCTGGCTGCCGGCGAATGGCGCACCAAAGACCAGGCGCAGCACGGTCGGACCGAAAAGCCATGCGCCGCCCAGACCGGCCAGGCCCACGATCGACATCATTGCAGCGGCGCCGAGGAATGCGGGCACGAAGTTGCCGGCACGGATGCGCTTGTACAGGTAGGCCGTGGCCACGGACACGCCGATCAACTGCGCGACCTGGATCCACACGTCCATCAACTGCATGGCCGTGGCGTACAGGCCGAACAATTCGGTCGGCATGCGCTCGCCCAGCAGCAGCCTGTCGAGCCGCGTGTAGAGCACATGCAACCACGAGCCGACGACAAAGCGCGAGCCAAAGCGCAGGTAGGCGGCGAGCGCGGCTTGCGCAGGAATCGGGAGAATCGGCGCCCCGGCAGGGCTTGGCGCAACTGCCGGGTCTGAACGAGGGCGCCGATCGCCGCTTCGAGCACCCAGGCCATGGCCAGCATCCACCAGGCGGCACCCAGCGCAAGGCCGATGGCCACGGCGGCAGTGCGTGCCAGCAAGCCGAAAGTGCGCGAGATCACGTTGGGGCGGTTGTGATTGCGGCTGTTCCAGTACATCGCGATCACTGCAAACGGTTCGATCAAGGGCACGGCCAGCAACATCACCATCGATACCGTTCGCCTTTCGGGGCTGTCGATGACCAGCAGGCAGTACAGCGACACCGCGGCAAACGACGCCACGCTGGCGGCCATGCGCACGACGAAGACGTTGGCGATGGCGCCTGGCAGCGCCGCATTCATGCGGCAAAAGCGAGGCAGCAAGGCCGAGGCCGAGCAGACCAGGCTCAGGCCCAGCGCCACTTGCAGCAACGCCGCGGCGAACGCGAAGTGACCGGCGCCGACGGGGCCGAGTGCGCGGCCGATCATGCCGAAGATCAGCAAGCCCAGCACCATCGCCATGGCCTTGTCGCCAAGAATCCAGGCCATGTTGCTCAGCGCGACGCGAGCGGCTCCGGGGTTCGAAGACTGCAAGCGCAGCGCCGACTCCTTGCCTGCAACCCTGCGCTCGTACAGCGACAACAACCGCGCTGCGAAGTAGTACGCACAAACGGCCACGAACGGCCAGGTCACCCATTGAGGTGCCAGCCAAACGCCCAACAGCGACAGCAAGAGCAGTGCGACGTACCAGACGACGCGGAACCGATGCTCGTTGCCGAACGGCTCTTGCAGGAAGTCAAGGCTGTAGCGTGGCTTCCATGCCGCCACGATCGTGTTGGGCAATGGATAGACCAGAAACAACAACCACTCGCTGGGCACTGCATCCGTCTCGTCGCCGGTTGCCCAGATCGGCAGCAGGTATCGAATACTCACCAGCAGCAGGTACAACAGCAGCGTGATGCGTCCGCGCCGCCAGTTGTACAGCGCAAAGACAGGCCAGATAGCCAGCCAGATCAATCCAATGGCCAGCGACATCGACGGCCGGGCCGTCGCCACGATTGCAATACACGCGCCACCGAACACAAAGCGCACGGCCAGAGCCCATGGCAGGCGATCCCGGAACCACCGACGCGTTCGAGGGCTCAGGCGATGCGTTGGCGATGCTTCACGGTCGGCCGCGGCCGTGTCGTTGACGATGTAGCCGAACTCGTAGGCTGCATAGATGGCAATGATGGCCAGCAGTGCAATCGGCAGTGAACTCCAGGCGCGGTGGCCGAGCGCCGACAATGCAAGTACGGGCACGACATAGCTGAAGAGCCAGCCGAACTTCTCGCGAGCCGTCGGCACCCGCGTCAGGAAGAAATAGGCGAACGGCAGCAGCAGGGCTGCGCGCATCACGCCCTTGGGCTCTGAATGGTGTGTCGGCGGCGACTCGGTCATGCACAATCGTTTGGGAGCCACCGGCTCATGGCCGCATCGTAGCAAGGCCGATGCGTTGAACGCCTTGCGCGGCGCGCCTAGTGGTGTGCGCGGCGAGCTTGGGGGGGGCGGCGCCCCCGTCGAGTTTGAGACACTGTGTGGGGTATGACCACCAACACAGACGATCCACTCGACACGCCCGACCGTGCACGACCGCGCGACATGTCTGCGAGCGGCCTGTTCAGGCTGGCGATGCTGCTGCTGTCGCGGGCGGCCGGCCAATGGCGCAGACTGCTGCCCGTTCTGCTGGGTCTGTTCGGTTTGTACGCTGCGGCGATCCTGGCTTTGTTGGCATTGAGCGGTGCAACCGGCACGCCCATGGCCCTGCTGACCCGCGACGTGGCCGCGACGCTGGGCAGCAAGTTCTACATCGGCGTCCTGTCGAATGTCGGTGCGCTGCTCTGGTGCGCGGCGGCAACGACCTGCTTTCTCGGCGCGGCCGTGTTGCGCCTAGTTGCCAGACAACGCGAAATTGCCGCCTACCTGTTGTGCTCGGGCGCGCTTCTCACGGCGCTCGGGCTGGACGATTTTTTCATGCTCCACGAGGTGGTCTATCCGCATCTGGGCCTGCACGAGGGCGTCGTGGTTGTCATCTACGCAGCCGTGCTGGTCACGATCGTCCTGCGCTACGGCCATGTGCTTCTCAACAGCGATGTACTGCTCTGGGCGATTGGCGCCCTGCTGTTTGTGGTCTCGGTGTTGGTCGACGGCTTTGTCAACGATGCCACCGCCTTCGAAGACATACCCAAGGCCGCCGCGATCTGCACCTGGCTTTGCTACTACTGGCGACTGGTGATGGCTCGCCTCGCTGCCGAGTTGCCGTCGCATGCGCAGTAACGAGCCGCGACGCGTACGGCCTGGCGCCACCGCTCAGGCCGATTTGTTCGACGCCGCAACCCCGCACGCGACCAGCATGGCGGTCGAGGACGCGTCTGCGGGTCGAGTTGGCGCGGCGGCGTTGGACGAGCGATGGGCGGCGATCGCCGCCAAGTTGCAAGCCAGCTTCGGCAGCCGCCTGTACCTCGGCACCTCGTCGTGGACCTTCCCCGGCTGGTCGGGTCTGGTGTGGGATCAAGGGCCCTACACCGACGGCGAGCTGTCGCGGCATGGCCTCGCCGCCTACGCCAAGCATCCCCTGTTGCGCACGGTCAGCCTCGACCGCACGTTCTACCGCGCCATCGATGCCGCCACCTATGCACGCCTGGCACGCCAGACGCCAGACGACTTCCGTTTCGTTGTCAAGGCGCCCAGCGAGATCACCGACGCTGTCCTGCGCGCGCCGGATACCGGAGTACCTTTGCGCGACAACGTGCACTTCCTCAACCCGCAGCGCGCCTTGGCCACGGCAGTGCAGCCGGCCATCGACGGGCTGGGCCACAAGCTCGGCGCGATGGTCTTCCAGATCTCGCCGCTGTCGGCCGGGTGGTTGCGCAATTCGCATGCGCTGCACGAACGACTGAGTGCGCTGTGGCGTGTGGTCGTGCCGGCGATGCCGGCTGCGGCCCTGACGGCGATCGAATTGCGAGACGCGCGCATCCTCTCGCCGCGCCTGACGGCGCACTTGGCTCAACATGGCGTCAGCTACTGTCTCGGCCTGAACGACAACATGCCGCCGGTGCGCCAGCAAACTGGCGCCGCCCGCGCAGCAGGCCGGGGCGACTTCATCTGCCGCTGGAGCCTGCGCTCAGGGCTGCGCTACAACCAGGCCAAGGCCCAATGGGCGCCATTCGATCGCCTGCAAGGCTCTGACATGCCGACCCGCGAGGCCCTGGCGCAAGCCGTGGTCGCCACGCTGGCCGATGGCTATCGCGCATTCGTCACGATCAACAACAAGGCCGAGGGTTCGGCGCCGTTGTCAGTCATCGAACTGGCCAAAGCGATCTTGCGCGAAGCCGGCGCGGCGCATTGACAGCGGCAGCCCTCTGCCGTGTCGCGGCGAGCGCCCGACGATGTGCTCTCGGCGCCTGCCGGCTACAGTGGGGCCGCAACGGACATCACGAGGCATGACGTGAAGCTATTCGATCTATCAGGCCGCACCGCCCTCATCACCGGATCCAGCAAGGGCATCGGCCTGGCGCTGGCGCAGGCCCTCGCCTCGGCGGGTGCGCGCGTGGTGCTCAATGCACGCGACGAGGGCAAGCTGAGGCAAGCTCAAGCCGCCCTTGGCGCCGGCGGCGCGGCCGTCGAGGCCGTGGCCTTCGACGTGACCGATGCACAAGCGGTGGATGCCGGCATTGCCCGCATCGAACAAGGCATCGGTGCCATCGACATCCTGGTCAACAACGCCGGCATGCAACACCGCAGCCCCTTTGCCGAGTTTCCCACCGAGGCTTGGCACAGGATCACCACGACCAACATCGACAGCGTGTTTCTCGTCGGCCGCGCGGTGGCGCAGCGCATGATTACGCGCCAGCGCGGCAAGATCATCAACATCTGCTCGGTGCAAAGCGAGCTCGGTCGACCCGGCATTGCGCCGTATGCTGCCACCAAGGGGGCGGTGAAGATGCTCACCAAGGGCATGGCGATCGACCTGGGCAAATACGGCATCCAGGTCAATGGCCTGGGTCCGGGCTACTTCAAGACCGAACTGACGCAGGCCCTGGTCGCCGACGAGGCCTTCACCGGCTGGCTCGCCGGCCGTACACCGGCAGGACGCTGGGGCGAGGTGCACGAACTCGCCGGCGCGGCTATTTTTCTAGCTTCCGATGCGTCGAGTTTCGTCAGCGGCCACATCCTGTACGTGGATGGCGGCATCACTGCCGGCTTGTGAGTGCCGTCGTGCCCGATCGATTGTCGATCGTCGTCATGGGCGTCAGCGGCACCGGCAAGACCACGGTCGCTCGAAGCTTGGCGCAGCACTTCGGCCTGGAGTGCGTTGAAGGCGACGATCTGCACAGCGCCGGCAGCGTTGCCAAGATGCGTGACGGCATCGCCTTGACCGACGAGGATCGTTGGCCGTGGCTGGACCGCATCACGGGCGCGCTGGCCAACACCACCGCCTCGCACGCCGGCATCGTTGTCTCGTGCAGTGCGCTGCGCCGCGCCTACCGCGATCACTTGCGCCAAGGCTGTCCGGGCCTGGTCTTCGTCTTTCTCGATGGCAGCGCCGACTGCATTGCCGAGCGCATGTCGCAACGCAAGGACCACTACATGCCGTTGACCTTGCTGCACAGCCAACTGCGCACTCTCGAGCGGCCGGGCGCCGACGAGGCCGACGTCTTGCGCATAGACATCGATGCCGAGACCGATGAGGTGATCGCTGCCGCGGCGCAGGCGCTGCGGCAGCGCTAGGGCCTCGGTGCTGCGGCGTCGAACCGGTCCTGTGATCTCGCCGGGTCTTGAACGCCCATGCCGCGTCAGCGAATCCCGAACTGCGCTGTCCCTGCCGAACGATTGCTGCTGACGCCGGCGACGCTCTTGGCGTGTTGTCTCATGATGACGTGCCAGTCGCTGCGGCGGCGACGTGGGCGGCTTCGGGCACGGGTTCGCCGACCGGGTGGCCGATCAAGGCCACCAGATCGAGCAGCACCAAACTGGTGGCCAATGCGACAACCATGGCTGCCGCGCGAAACTTGAAGCTGGACTTCATCTCGGTCTCCGATCGGTGGGGCGACCGGCCGGGGTCGGATCCCGATCGGTCGTCGTATTGGCGATGGTGTGATTTGGCACGCCACGCACTACCCGCGCGTTGCAACCCAGGCCTGTCCGATGTCGAATGAAATGCCAGCCGGCAAACTACCGCACAGCCTCGACGACAGCGTCGAACAGATAGCCCGCGCCGCGTTCGGTCTTGATGAATTGCGGATGGGCCGGGTCGGTCTCGATCTTGCGGCGCAGGCGCAGGATCTGGACATCGATCGACCGGTCATAGACCTCGGCGTTGTGCAGCCGTGACAGCTCGAGCAGCTGGTCGCGCGACAGGATGCGCTGCGGCGCCGAGACGAAGGCCGCCAGCAGGCTGAACTCGCCGTTGGTCAGGGCGACCGAACGGCCGTCGACCGACTTCAGCTTGCGCAGCCCGACATTGAGCTCCCAGCTGCCGAAGCGGTAGGCGCGCACGCGGGCCATCGCGTCGGCCACCGTGGCCTGGGCCCGCGCGCGGCGCAGCAGCGCACGGATGCGGGCCAGCAATTCGCGCGGGCTGAAGGGCTTGGTCAGGTAGTCGTCGGCGCCGAGTTCGAGGCCCATCACGCGGTCGGCCTCCTCGGCCAGGCCGGTCAGCATCAGGATCGGGATCGCCGAGGCCTCGCGCAGGCGGCGCGCGATCTGCATGCCGTCCTCGCCCTGCAGCCGCAGGTCGAGCACGATCAGATCGAAAGTCTCGCGCGCCATCGCGGCATCCAACTCGCGACCGCTGGCCACGGTGGTCACGCGCAAGTCGTTGGTGGCCAGATAGTCGCCGACCAGCGCCCGGATCGACGGATCGTCGTCCAGGGCCAGGATGTTCGGCTGCAATGTCGCTTCGGGCGCCATGGGGTGTTCGCGATCCGTGACCGCCAGGTCACTGTTATAGCTTGGCTGTGCCGTCAACAGCAAAGTCATTTCAGTGCAGCCACGCGTTCAGTGCTGCAGGAAGCTCTTGCCGCTCTCGAACTGGGCCTGCGACCGGGACAGGCCGAAGTCCTTCAGCTGGAGTTCGTCGAGCGCTGCAAGTTCGCGCCGCGAGCGGCTCAAACGGCGCCACTGCCTGAATGTGTCGACAGCCCGTGCCAGGGCGCGTCTGGCCAAGAGCAGGGTCGGTGCCTTGGGCATGCGCCGGCGCAGTGCGATCTGTGGAGCGCTCAACGAGGCGGCGGACGTTTGATGCGAATGGGTCATCGTTCAACGCTTTCGAAGTTCGATCCGACAACGCGCAGGCGCGTCGCCGTCGCGTGGCCCTGGGCCTCGGCCTCGATGGAATCGATCTCGCTGGCGTCAAGGCCGATGTCGGCCAGCGCGCGACTGTCGAGATCGCGCAGGCTGGTGCGGTTGAGGCCGAAGTACTCGCGCGTCAGCGCCAGCAGGCGCTGGCGCAGCGGGTGGCGGATGGGCGTGATGATCGCGCTCATGTTCGTCCCTTGTCAGTGCAGCGCGCGGCGTTGGACGGCGGGCTGCGCATAGTCGCGGCCGATCACGCTGCGGGCGAAGAAGTAATTGCCGCGGCCGCGTTCGCTCAGCCTGTCGAGGTCGACATGACCCGCGGCATCGCAGGGAAAGGCGAGCGCGCGGCCCTCGTCGAAAAGCGACTGGAAACGCAGCTCGAACGCCGCGATCTCGGCGGCAGTGGTTGGAGTGGTCGGGTTGATCACGGTGGGCTCCTTGCAAACGGTGAGGCGCTCAGGCCTGGCTCGCAGGACTCCATTGCGCCTGCCTTGCGTTGCAGCGCGGTTTCGCGCGCAGGGCCCCGGGTTACGCTTGAAACGTCAAAGGGCATGCACGTTGGCCTGCGTCGAATGCGTGCCGCGCCTTACCCGCTGCGCCAACGCGCCCGACGGCAGGGCGGCTGGTCGCCCGCCCTGCTCGTCGCTCAGCTGCGAGTCTTGATCCAGGCGTCGACCTGCTCGTCGAGCACGTCCAGCGGCAGTGCGCCGCCGCCCAGCACCAGGTCGTGAAAGTCCTTCAGCGCCGCGGCATCGAAGCGCTGCCCGAGCGCCGATTGCGCGGCTCGCGCGCGGCGCGGATGCCCAGCGAGCTCAGCAGTTCGGGCTGCTCGAGCACGAAGGTGACAAAAACCTTCTCGTAGAACAGGTTGAGGCTGAAGGGCCGGAACCAGATCAGGTTGACGACAAAGACCGCGGTCGCCAGCAGCGCAATGGCCAGCAGCGCGCCGAGGCCCTTCAGGATCAGTTTTCGCATCCCGCAGTTTGCGCGATGCGGGCCGTTTGACCCCGTTTGCCGCCCTCGGCCGTATCAGCCTGGGTCTCATCGGAGGAAATCACATGGTCAAACGCCGTATCCTGTTCTCCCTCGCAGCCGCGGCCGCCCTGGGCGGCTGCAGCGCGCTGCCGGTCAGTGCCGCCGCGGGCCCGCTGGTCGACATGCAGATCGTCGAGCGCAGCCGCAATGAAGTGCTGAGCGAATACCGCCATCGCGGCATCACTTATGTCGCCGGCAGGCCGGGCGACCGCTACGCGGTGCGGCTGACCAACCGCAGCGCAGGGCGGGTGCTCGTGGTGCTGTCGGTCGACGGCGTCAATGCCATCAGCGGCGACACCGCGGCCACCGCGCAGACCGGCTATGTGCTGTCGCCGTGGCAGAGCGCCGACATCACCGGCTGGCGCAAGAGCGATGCCGAGGCCGCCGCGTTCTACTTCACCGCCCTGCCCGATTCGTATGCGGCGCGCACCGGGCGCCCGCACAACGTCGGCGTGATCGGCGCGGCGGTGTTTCGCGAGCGTTTGCCGTTGCCGCGCCCGCGGCCGTTCGAGCCCATGCCGTACGGCTCCGGCGGACGCGCCGATGGCGCGGCGCGACAGGAATCGGAGCAGCGCGCCAACGACGTCGGCGCGGCGCGCAAGTCGGCCGACTCAGCGGCTGCCGCAGCAGGCTCGATGCGCGAGCGCGACGCGCCATCGATGTCGCGCACTGACAAGCTCGGCACTGGCCACGGCGAACGCGAATACGCGCCGATCGGCCGCACCGCGTTCGAGCGCGCCAGCGCGCAGCCGGCGCAGATCGTGCAGGTGCGCTACGACAGTCATGCCAACCTCGTTGCCAGCGGCGTCATCCGGACGTGGCCGACGGTGCCCGATCCGTTTCCGGGCTTCGTGCCGGATCCGCCGTCATGACGCCAGCGCGGCGTCGCGCTCGCGGCGCCAGGCCGCCGGCGGTTTGCCGACCAGGCGCTTGAAGGCGCGCGCGAAGGCCGCTTCGGAGTCGTAGCCGACGTCGAGTGCGACCGTGGCCACGGTGGCGCGCGTCTCCAGCAGCAGGCGCGCCGCGGTCTGAATGCGCCACTGCGCCAGGTACTGCATCGGCGGCAGGCCGATCATCTGCACGAACCGTTCGTGCAAGGCCGAGCGCGACAGGCCGGCGTGCTTACCCAATTCGTCGAGGGTCCAGTCGTGCGCCGGCTGTTCGTGAATCAATGCGAGCGCGCGGCCGACGAAGCGCCAGCTACGGCGCGAACTATGCGCGCTTGCAGGCGGCCAAGCAGCGCTTCGATCCGGGCAACCTGTTCCGGATGAACCTGAACATCGCGCCGGCAAGAACGACTCAAGGAAGACCTTTGCCATGAGCCTTGTCGACGCACATGGCTGCAGCGTCAGCGGCGCCACACCGGCCACGCTGGCAGCGTATGAACACGCGCTCGCCGCCTTCCGAGGCTGGCGTGCCGGCGCCAAATCGCATCTCGATCGGGCGCTGCACGAATCCCCGGGCTTTGTGATGGCGCATGTGCTGCAGGCCTGGTTGCTCGTCTGCAGCCGCGACCAGCGGCGCGTGCGCTCGGCGCGCCCGCTGGTGGTGCGCGCCGCCGCGCTGCCGGCCAACGAGCGCGAGCGCGGGCACCTCGCCGCGCTGGACGCCGTGCTCGGCGACGACATCGAACGCGGCAAGGCGCGGCTCGGCGAGTTGCTGGACCTGCAGCCGCGCGATGCGATCGCATTGCAGGTGGCGCACGCGCTCGACTATCTGACCGGCGATTCGGCGTGCCTGGTCGATCGCCCGGCCGCGGTGCTGCCGGCGTGGTCGCGCGAACTGCCCGGCTATCACGCGGTGCTCGCCATGCACGCCTTCGGGCTCGTCGAGAGCGGCGAATACACGCGTGCCGAAGAGGCCGCCCACGCGGCGCTGGAACTGAATCCGCTCGACGCGCGGGCCCATCACGTGATGGCGCATGTCTTCGAGATGACCGACCAACCTGAAGCGGGCATTCGGTGGCTGAACGAGCACGCTGCGGCCTGGAGCGTCGACAGCGTCGTCGCCACGCACTGCTGGTGGCATCTGGCGCTGTTCCACCTCGCCCAGGGGCAACCGGTGCAGGCGCTGGCGCTGTATGACCGGCGTGTGCGCGCCGACCATTCCGATGAACTCGCGGACCTGATCGACGCCGCGGCGCTGCTCTGGCGCATCGACCTCGAGCATGTCGACGTTGACGAGCGCTGGGCGGAGCTGGCCGCCGCCTGGGCGCCGCACATCGACGATGGCTTCTGCAGCATCAGCGACCTGCATGCGATGCTGGCATTTGTCGGCGCACGCGACTGGGACCGTGCGCATCGCCTCGAGCAGGCGCTGATTCGCAGCCATGCGCAGCCGACGCGTCACGGCACGACCACGCGGCTGATCGGCCTGCCCGCCTGCCGCGCGCTGATCGCCTTCGGACATGGCGACCATGCCCTGGCGCTCACGCTGCTGGCCGGTCTGCCGACCGAGGCGCACCGGCTCGGCGGCAGCCACGCGCAGCGCGACGTGTTTCATCTGACGTTGCTGCGCTCGATCGAGCACATCCGTCGGCCGGCGCGCCGGCCGCGCGTCAAGGCATCCCATGCAGCGCCCTTCGTGTTGCATGGCGACGCACGCCCCCCCCCCGCTCGCTCGAGCCGCAGCAGCTCTGTCGATGCCAGCGCTGCCACCGCAATACGCCACGGGTGCCGCAGCTCTGGGTGCGTAAGGAGCTGCAGGTCGAGTTCGCATCCGCCCGGCGGATCGGTCAGTGGGCAGCGCCGGTCGTCGGATGGGATGGACCATCGCCGGCACATCGTCGGCGGTCGCGCGGTCTGCTCGAGCGGGGCGAGCTCGTCGTCGAGCGAACTACTTCGACGTCACCGTTGCCGGCGCCCAGGGCTCGGGCACCTGGTTGCTGATCGGCCGGGATCGTGCGCAGGTAGGCGAAGATGGCCTCCAGGTCGGCATCGGTGAAGTTCTTGTAGACCGGGATCGGCATCGGCGGCAGGATCCGCGGCCGCGGCCCATGTGGCGGCCGGTGCGGATCGTGCTCGATGAAGTCCTGCGCCGTCCAGCCCGAGGCCGGTGTCCTTGTCGGGCGTCAGGTTGGCGGTGAAGCTCACGCCCCAGGGTCCGGCCCAGGCGGTGTTGGTGGCCGCGACGACCACCAGCCACGGCCCCTCCGGCAGCGGCGGCGCCGGCGGCATCTTCAGTGCCTGCGGGTGGCCCGAGAGCATGCGGCTCATGTCCGGCTCGGGGCCGTTGGCGCCCATCTTGACAGGGCGTGTGGCAGTCGTGGCAGCCCGAGGTGTTGACGAGGTACTTGCCGCGCGCGACCTGGTCGGTCGCAGTCGGCGCGTGCGCTGTCGGCCACGGGCGCGGCGCTGCGCAGGCGGCAGGCGCAGCGCGAGGCCGGCGGCCAGGGCCAAGGCAAGCTGGGGCGGAAGATGTGGGTTCATGGTCAGGTCTCCTTCGGGTGGCAGCAGGTCGTTGGCGATCCAACGTTCGACGAGGGCCAGGCCCTCGGGGTCGGGCACGGCCGTGCCCAGGGGCGGCATCTGCATCTGCGGGCCAGCGCGAACGCATGCGCAGCCCAGCACGCTGGCCGTCGGGTCGCCGGGCGCGATGCGCGGCGCGTCGGCCGGCGCGCCGGCGGGCAAAGCGGCTCGGCGCATCGACCAGCGACGTCGCAGCACGCGGTGGCGGCGGCCTGGGGTTCGGCGACGCGCTGCGCCAGGGTCAGCGCGCACCGGCGCGGCGGCGGCGTTGTCGTTGTGGCAATGGCCGCAGTTGGCGTGCAGGTAGCCGAGCGCGGCGCGTTCCTCGGCGTGGGCGCGGCGATGCGCGGCGGCGCTCCAGCAGCGCCTGCGGCAGGCCGCGCAGCAGGCCGCGGCGGAGCAGCTCGCTGAGGTCGGCGCCGGCCGGCGCCGCGCCCAGCGGGTCGCGATCGGGCGACAGCTGCAGCGCGCTGACGCCGAGCACCGGCACCGGGCGCTCGTCGTGGCAGGCGAGGCAGTCGCCGCGCGACGGTATGGCGTAGCGTCCGCCCGGCGCGCGCGGCCACCGGCAAGGCCGGCAATGCCCGCGCGCGGGTGCCAGCACGGCGTCGCTGCCGTCGGCCTTCCAGACGTAGGTGGCGTAGCGCCAGCGGCCGTCGGCGCAGGCGCTCGATGAGCCGCGTCTCGACCGGCCGGCCGTCGAAGGCGAACTCCTTCCACAGTCGCGTGCCGACCGGGAAGACCCAGGCGTCGGGGTTGGAGGCGTCGATGCTGTGCGCCGCGCGGCAGGCGGAGCCAGCGGCGCTTGTCGGCGCCGTCGGTCCACAGCGGGTACTGCGGCGAGAAGGCCAGCACGTCCGGGTGCAAGGTGATGCTTCTCGCGTCGGCATGCAAGCCTGTATGACGCAGGCTGTGCGGCCATTCATCGCCCTGTGCAAATACGCCGGCTCGCCAGCATGGCGCCGAGCGCGAAGAGCATTGCACGCAGTCGATTCACGGCCTCGTCGTCCTGTCGGATGTGAAAGCAACAGGCGACATCGTTGTCGATGCCGATTGCGGCAGGGTTGCGGCCTCGGCCGCTGGCGTTTCAGCTGAAACGCAAGGCCGATGGCGGCCTCAGCGCTGCAACGCGCTCGACAGGCTGCGCGCGATGTCGCGCGACACCAGCGGCTTGGACAGCACCTCGGCCACCCCGGCATCGCGAGCGCGTGCGGACAGCGCGGTCGTCACGTAGCCGCTCATCAACACGATCGGGATGTCGGGTCGGATCCTGCGGATCTCCTGCACCAGCTCCGAGCCCGTCATGTCGGGCATGGCCTCGTCCGACAACACGGCGTGGAAGCGCTGCGGCTCGGCGCGAAAGCTGGCCAGCGCGGCCATGCTCGATGTGAAGCCCACCGGCTCGTAGCCGAGCTCGGCGATCATCTCCTCGCCCAGCCGCACCAGCGGCTCCTCGTCATCGACCAGCAGGATCGTCTCGCCGTTGCCGTTGGGTGCATTCGCCACCTCGATCGGAGCCGGCGCCGTCACGCCGCCCTGCCATGGCAGGTAGACGCAGAAGGTGGCGCCTTTGCCGGGTTGGCTGTCGACGCAGATGCCGCCGCCCAGGTCGGTGACGATGCCATGCACCAGCGACAGGCCCAGACCGGTGCCGACGCCGATCTCCTTGGTGGTGAAGAAGGGGTCGAAGATGCGCTCGAGCAGCTGCGGTGATATGCCGCTGCCGGTGTCGCGAACACTCAATGCGATGTAGTGGCCGTTGGCCAGCACGCTGGTCGAGCAGCGCGGCTGACTCAGCTCCACCTGTGCCAGCGTGACGGTCAGCGTGCCGCTGGCCTTCATCGCCTGCACCGCATTGGCGCACAGGTTCATCACCACCTGATGGACCTGCGTCGGGTCGCCGAGCACGCCGGCGTCGCCGCAATCCAGATGGCGCTCGAGCGTGATGCCGGCCGGCAACGACGCCGCGACGACGTCGAGCGCCTCGGCGACGACCGACTGCACATGGACCGGCACGCGCTCGCCCATGCCGCTGCGGCTGAAGGCCAGGATGCGTTCGACCAGCGACTTGGCGCGCATGCCGGCGCTCATCGCGGCGTCGATGTGGCGCCGTTGCGCGCTGCCTTCGGCGGCATCCTTCAGCGCCATCTCGCCGTAGCCGAGGATCGCCGCCAGGATGTTGTTGAAGTCGTGGGCGATGCCGCCGGCCAGCGTGCCGATCGCTTCGAGCTTCTGCGCCTGGCGCAGCTGGCCTTCGAGCCGCTCGCGCTCGACCTCCGAGCGCTTGCGCTCGCTGATGTCTTCCATCGAACCGGCCATGCGCGATGGCCGCCCTGCCGCGTCGCGCACGGCAATGCCGCGCTGGCGATACCAGCGCCATTCGCCGCTGTGGTGCTTGACGCGGTACTCGACCTTGAAGCGCCGGCTGTCGCCGTGCAGATGCGCCGAGATCGCGTCGCGAACCACCGCCACGTCGTCCGGGTGGTAGGGCGTCAGCGCGATCCAATCGCGCCGCGGCCGCTGCGGCTCGCCGGGCTCGAGCCAGAGCAGTTCCTGCGCGCGCGGCGACAGGAACAGGCTGTCGCTCTCCAGGTCCCAATCCCAAAGGCCTTCGTTGGAGCCGGCCACGGCGAGCTGATAACGCTCGTCGGAGCGCTGCAATGCTTCCTCGGCGCGCTTGCGGGCGTCGATGTCGCTGACCGAACCGGCCATGCGGCAGGGTTTGCCGGCGGCGTTGCGAATACACAGCGCGCGCACACGGATCCAGCGGTAGCGGCCGTCATCGTGGCGGACCCGGTATTCGCATTCGTAGGCCGCTGTCTCGCCGGCGAGATGGGCGCGGATGCCTTCGGCGCGTCGCGGCGCATCGTCGGGATGGACGCGCAGCGATTCGATCAGGTCGGGCAGCGGCTGCTCGTCCGGCCCCGGCGGCAGGCCCTGCAATTCACGCGCGCGCGCCGACTCGAAGGCGATGCCGGCCGTGAAGTCCCAATCCCAGACGCCGTCGTCGGAGCCGGCCACGGCCAGTGCGTAGCGCTCCTGAGATTGGCGCAGGGAATCTTCAACGCGTTTGCGGGCATCGATGTCGGACACCGAGCCGGCCATGCGCAACGGTTTGCCGGTCGCGTCGCGGATGCACATGCCGCGCACGCGCACCCAGCGATAACCGCCGTCGCGCTGCCGCACCCGCCACTCGCCCTCGTAGGCCGGCGTCTGGCCGGCCAGATGGGCCTGCATGGCCGTCGTGCGGACGGCGGCATCGTCTGGGTGCAGCTGCAGCTGCTCGAACCATTCGTCCAGGCTCTGCACCTCGGGCTCGAGCGGCACGCCGAGCATCTCGCGCCCGCGCCGAGAGGCGAAGACGCGCTGGTTGACGTAGTCGAAGTCCCAGACGCCGTCGTCAGAGCCGGCCACCGCGAGCGCGAAGCGTTCCTCGCTCAGGCGCAGCGCCTGCTCGGCACGCTTGCGCTCGGTGATGTCCATGCTCGAGCCGGCCATGCGCACCGGGTGCCCGTCGGCGTCGCGAAAACATTGGCCGCGGCTGTGGATCCAGCGGATCTCGCCGCTGCCCGGCAGCGCGATGCGGTACTCGACGTCCATCTGCGTCGTCGCGCCTGCCAGCAGGTCGTCACGCGCCTTGCGCACGCGTGCATCGTCTTCGGGCAGGCGCGGCACCTGCGCAAAGTAGGCGGCGTACTTGACCACGCGCTCGTTGTCCGGCATGCCGAAGATCTGACTCAACCGGGCCGAGACGAAGAAGTCGTCGCTGGCCAGGTCCCAGACCCAGTGGCCTTCGTTCGATCCGGTCATCGCCAGGGCGTAGCGCTCCTCGGACTCTCGCAGCGCGGCCTCGACGCGCTTGTAGGCGTCGATGTCGCTGACCGATCCGGCCAGCCGCAGCGGCTTGCCGTCGGCATCGCGGATGCACAGGTTGCGCAGGCGCACCCAGCGGTACTCGCCGTCGGCGCGGCGCAGCCGGTATTCGGCCTCGCGCAGGGTTTCGCGGCTGGCCAGGAAGCGCGCCAGTTCGGCGGCGTGCTGCTCTCGATCGTCCATATGCAGTTCGAGCACCGCCAACCACTCGGCGCGGCTGCGCACGGTTCGCGTCGTCGGCTCGCCGATCATCTCGAGCATGCGCTCGGAGGTGTACATGCGGTCGTTGACGATGTCCCAGTCGGTGATGCCGTCGTTCGACCCCGCGACTGCGAGAGCGAAGCGCTCCTCGCTCAGGCGCAAGGCCTCCTCGGTGCGCTTGCGCTCGTCGATGTCGACGCTGACGCCGGCCACCCGCAACGCGCGGCCATCGGCGTCGCGAAAGCATTGCGCGCGCGTCAGGATCCAACGGATGGCGCCGTCGGGCAGCACGATGCGGTACTCGAAATCGATGCGCGACGCGCCGCCGCGCTGCACGCCTTGCTCGATCCGCGCAATCCGTTGGCGGTCGTCAGGGTGCAAAGTGATGCGGCCGAAGTAGTCGCTGCGCGACAGCGGCTGCGTATCGACCGGCAGGCCGAACAACTGGTTGAGCGGTACCCGACACGAACAGGGCATCGGTGGCCACGTCCCAGACCCAATGACCGCCGGTCGAGCCGGTCATCGCCAAGGCATAGCGCTCCTCCGACAGGCGCAGCGCGTCCTCGGCGCGCTTGTGCGCGTCGATGTCGGTCACCGACCCGGCCATGCGCACCGGCGCACCCGCGGCATCACGAACGCACAGGCCGCGCACCCGCACCCAGCGGTATTCGCCATCGCGGCACAGCACCCGGTACTCGCCGGCGTAGACCGGTGATTTGCCGGCCAGGTGCGCCTCCAGCGCCAGGCGGCGGGTCTCGACATCATCGGCATGCATGCGCACCGCCTTGAACCACTCCTCGCGCGGCTGGATGTCGGGCCCCGGCAGCAGGCCGAAGATCTCGCGCGCACGCGCCGAGGCGTAGATGCGGTCGCCAGCGACGTCCCAGTCCCAGATGCCTTCGTCGGAGCCGGCTGCTGCGAGCGCGAAGCGTTCGCGCGAGAGCTCGAGCGATTCGCGCGTCTTGTCCAGGCGCGCGAACTGGCGCCTGACCAGCAGCAGCAGCAGCACCGACAGCAGGCCCAGGACCACGGTGTGCGTCAGCGTGCCCATGGCCTGCTCGCGCCACGCGGCCAGTGCGACCTTGGCGTCGCGTGTCACCACCACGGCCAGCGGATAGTCGGGCGTCAGTTCGACGACGCCGAAGCGGTCGACGCCGTCGACCGGGCTGACAGCGCGCGTTGGCCCGGTCGAACTCCCCGTGCCCGCGCCCAGAGGCATCGATGCCGTCAAAACGCTGTCCGAGCGCCGCGGGCTCTGGCGGATGGCGCGCCAGCAGGGTGCCGTCGCGCAGCAACAGCGTGACCGAGGTCCCTTCGCCCAGGCGCAGGTCGCGATAGAACTGCTGGAAGTACTCGACCCGGCCGCCAGCTAAAACGATGCCGGCGAACTCGCCGTGTTGAGACGCCAGGCGGCGAGCGATCGGAAACACCCAGGTCTGCGGCTTGAAGAGGGCCGGACGGGCTTTGGCGATCGACAGTTGAACGGCCTGCTCGTCGCGCA
Organism: uncultured beta proteobacterium; assembly: GCA_963706685.1. Taxonomy (GTDB): domain Bacteria; phylum Pseudomonadota; class Gammaproteobacteria; order Burkholderiales; family Burkholderiaceae_C; genus CADEEN01. The sequence continues at coordinate 40,222 of CAVPMY010000001.1, read as the reverse complement.
GCGCACGCAACGCCGGCTCGGTGGCAAAGTCGAGCTGCATGGGGGGTGGGTCGTCGAGCAAAGAGTTAGCCACCAACGCGCCCGATGCGTCGAACAGCGCCAGCGTTTCGACCTGCACAAGGCCGATGGCCTGATCCTTCAGGTAGGCGTGCAGCTCGCTGCGCGAGCGGCCGCCGACCCGCGCGGCGCGGTCCTGGGTCGCGAGGTGCCGCAGCACCAGATCGACGGACTGCAGGCTGCGTGTGGTTTGCTCGGCGATGACGCGCGCCTGGGTCTCGAGTTCGCGCCCGGTCTGATGCACCGCCATGCGATAGGTGTGGACCAGGTCATAGGCCGCGAAGGCAGTGAACGCGGCGACGATCGCGCCGCCGATCCACGGCATGCTGCGCCAAGGCCGGCGTGGGCGCTCGCTGAACGTGTCTGCCGTTGGCGCCGGCATGTCAGCTCGGCAAGAGCCGGTGCACGGCAATCGAAAGCGCCTGGCGAGAGACCGGATTGGGCAAGGTGCATGCCACACCCAGCGCGCGGGCGACCGGTCCGCAGCATTCGATGCCCGCAATGAAGGTCGAGGACAAGGCCAGGATCGGCGCCATGGGATGCCGCTGTGCAATGCGTCGGACCCAGTCTACGCCGAGCTGACGCGGAAAGGGCACGTCCACGATGACGAGATCGACGGCATCGGCAGGGCCAGTGCGGTCGTTGACGACGACACAGCCCTCGGCGCTGAGCCATGCCTCGAGCAACCCGAACAGCGGCTCGTCGGCGTCGACCACCAGCACGCGCCGCGGGCGCACGGCCAGCGCGCCGCCGCCGGGCCCGGAATTCAGGGCGTCACTCGTTGAGGTCATCGGCCGCGGCCCAGGCCGACCGCATCGAGCCCAGGTCGGCAGAGCGGTCGAGTTCGTCGAGGGTCCACTCGGCGACAGGTTCGTCGAATTCGTCGGCGAACAGTTCGGCGTCGGCAATCAACTGAGAGGCGAAGGTTGCAACCATGTCGGGTCTCCATGTCAGCGAGGACAGGGCTGCACGATCGCGAACGGCGGCTACCGCGCCGTTACGGCGCGTTGATGTCAGATTTCATCTGAAACGGGGCGGCGCCGCAGCCGCCGCTGCGTTTCAGCAGGTCTTGGTCGGCAGCGGTGCCCTGCCCTCGGCGCGCAGCCGGGCATGCCGCGCGAGGCTCTTCGCGAAACGCTCGGCGGCACGCCGCGCACTGAGCCGCTGCGCGGACACCAGGTCGGCTATGCCGTCCCAGAAGGCATTCATCGCCTCATTGCGCAGTCGCAGCGCGCGTTCGTGGGCTTCGTCGTGCAGCCGGTTCAGGGTTTCGGTCGAGTAGCGATCCAATGTGGGGTCGGTGTTCATGGTGCGTCCTTGGGGCAACTGATGACTTGAACTCTATTGACGCGTCAAAGGTCTGGAAACCGCGTTCACCGGTCATTGGTATTGCAGTTCGTGCAAGGCCACGTCACAGTGCGAGCATGCAGATCCAGCTCGATGACGTTGCCCTGTTCGTGCGCATCGTCGAACTCGGCACGCTCTCGGCCGCAGCGCGCGAACGCAATGTCCCGGTCAGCCAGGTCACACGATCGCTGTCGCGACTGGAACGCATCTGCGGCGTGCGCCTGCTGCATCGCTCGACCCATGGGCTGAGCCTCACCGACGAGGGCGATACCTTCCTTGCGTACGGGCGAAAACTGCTCGACGCCACGGCCGAGTTGCAGGCCGACCTGAGCGGCAAGATCAGCGGCCCGAGCGGTTGGGTACGCGTCAGCGTCAGTGCGATCCTGGCGCAGGCGGTGATCGCGCCCAGCCTGAACGCGCTGTACGAGCGCCACCGGCAACTGCATGTGGAGATCGCGGCAGACGACCGCATGGTCGACATGGCACGCGAGGGCATCGACATTGCGATCCGCACCGGCAGCCCCATCAGCGACACACTGGTGGCGCGCCAGATCGGCGAGTTGACCCGCGCGCTGTATGCGGCGCCCTCGTACGTCGCGAAATTCGGCCTGCCGCGCGACGCCGAGGAACTGGCTCGGCACCGCCTGATCGCCTACAGCGCCAATCCGAGCCTGAACCTGTGGGCCAGGGGCGGCGGCACAGACGCGCGCGCGCTGGCCGTTCAGGGTCACACGCGCAGCGACAACACCGCCATCGTGCTGGCGCTGGCGCAACACGGCGTGGGCATTGCGCGCCTGATCGACCTCGCGGCCCGACCCCTGGTGGCCAGCGGCGCGCTGGTGCCGGTTCTGCCCGGCGAGTTCAGCACGACGCCGGTACCCATGTATGCCGTGATGCTGCAGGAGCGCCACCGCCTGCCCAAGATCCGCGCCTGCATCGAGCATTGGGCGCAGTGGATGGCCGGCAGCTAGCCGGACACGCTCGCAGCGCGCGCCGCTGCATACAACCGCCAATCACGCGGGTCGCGCGGTTCGCCATTTCACCTGCAACGACACAGCGGCCGCTTGAAACCGGCACGCAATGGCCGCGGACGACGATCAACGCGTCTTCAACCCATCTCCCGGGGGAGCCGCCATGGACGTCAACCTAGACCCTGCACTGACCCGCCTGCGCAAAGGCGAGTTGCACAGTCACGTCGGCGACTGCGGTCACGGCATTGCCGTTTTCGAGGGCCGGGTCTGGGTGACCCAGGACAACGACCTGCGCGACTTCGTGCTCGACGCCGGCGAGTCCTTCACCATCGAGCGCCGCGGCCGCGTCGTCGTGCAGGCGCTCAGCGACGCCAGCCTGCTGCTCCTGGACAGCGCCGATGGTGAGGCCGGCATCGAGATCGATTGAGCCGGCGATGGAACCCGTTGTGACATTCGCAACGCTGCCCATGCCTGAGCTGCTGTCGAGTCGCGACGGCAGGCTGGTCTTGCTGCGCACCGTGCGCGTGACAGACCTGTCGCTGCTGGCTGCCTTCATCGCCGGCCTTTCGCCGGCATCGCGCCACCGGCGTTTTCACGGCGGCGTCAACTCCCTGCCGCTCGGCGTGCTTCGACGGATGACGCAACCCGATCCACAGCATGAGCTGGGGCTGCTGGCGATTGCAATCGTCGACGGGCAACAGGTCTGCATCGGCGAGGCCCGCTACGCCGTTGGCGACGGCCCACCGGGCGTGCGTGAGTTTGCGCTCGTCGTCGACGACGCTTGGCAGGGCGTGGGCCTCGGCACCGCGATGTTGCGCAGTCTGGCTCGACATGCCCATCTGCACGGCGTCGAGCACCTGGTGGGCGATGTGATGCGGGACAACGAAGCGATGATCGAAATGGCCCAACGCAATGGCTACGCGGCGCGCACGCATCCGACGGACCCGCGACTGCTGCGCGTGACGCGTGACCTGCGTGGCGCACGCTTCGACAAAGCCCGTCGACGCGTTGCGCCTGCCATCCAGCTGCCGGGCGCGATGGCGCTGACGCCAATGGGCGCGCCACGATGACTGCAGCCGTGCCCGCGTCGTCGGTCGCCCTCTCGGTTGCCGAGCATCTGCCGTACATGGTGCGTTTCGCGCGTCGTCGCCTGAACGACGCGGCGCTGGCCGAAGACGTGGTCCAGGACACCATCGTCGCCGCGCTGCAGGGTGCCGACCGGTTTGCCGGCAGGGCCTCGGCACGAACCTGGCTGACCGGCATCCTGTTGCGGCGCATGGCCGACGCGCTGCGCCGCGAACGCCGCATGCCACGCGCACACGCCGCCGAGGCCGAGTTGACGGTCGACGACGCGGCTGGCTACGCCGCCGAGTCCCCACTCGGCGAACACCTGATCGATCGGCGCGATCCCCAGCGCACGCTCGAGGCACGCCAGTCCTTGGCGGCACTCGAGTCGCAGCTGGCGAGTCTGCCGGCAACAAGCGCGCGCATTGTCGTCATGCGCGAGATCGAGGGCCTGAGCAACGACGAGACTGCGCGTGCACTGGGCCTGCCGCCGGCCAGCGTCGCGTTGACCTTGCACCGCGCGCGTTCGCGTCTGCGTGAAAGCCTGCCGGGTGTTTGAAGCCGACGCGAAAGTCGCCGATCGATTGCAATTGAAACAGCGGCGTCGTTGCATGCAATGGTCCTGCAAGCACACCGAACCAGCATCAGGCACCGCCCCAGCCAGCCCGAGAGCCCACCATGCCGCCCAGCATTCCGACCCACCGGCCCTTGATGACCGCCACCCGCAGCGCGGTTCTGATCGCCTTCGCTGCCGTGGTCTGCAGCGTCTTCCTGGTGGTCGACAAGGCCTACAGCCGCATCGCGACTGCAGCCTTCACGCCAGGCGATGGCTGGGACTGCGCCGAGCGCGCAGTGGAGTCGAATTCGCCCGGCCTCGTCAGCCGCGCCGACGACGATCCGCTGCCGTTGCAGTAGGCGTTCGCCGCGCTGTGTCATGGCGCCAGGTTGCCCGCCGTTGCGGCGTCAATGCGAGCTTCTCGGCAACCGCGGGTTGAGCAGCGAGCCAAGGGCAACCAGGCTGCCTCGCACGCGCCCGGTCAGGGCGTCGACCTGCGCGCTGCGCGGCGCGCCGCTGAGGCACCACTCGACAAAGTGCTCGCAGTTGTTCGACCACAGGCTGTAGCGGTTCTCGCCGAGGCGGCCGCGTGCACGTTCGACCGCCGCCTGGCCGGCAAAGCCGGGCGCAGCGCGGGTCTTCACCTGCCAGTCACGGCCGCCCGCGAACTGATGGAGCGTCACCTCCTCGACCGGGCCGCGGCGAAACCAGCGCCCGTACCCTGCGTAGTGAATCACGCGGCCGCGACCTGCATAGAGTCCGTGGTGCATATAACCGCGGCGTCGCGTGGTCAGGTGCGCTCCGGGTGGCAAGTCGTCGTGCATGGTCGGCGTCGGGGTGAACAGGTCTCGGCAGCAACTGCCTTGCACCAGAGCTTGCTTGCGCTCGATTGACGCGTCGTTTCACTGGCGACGTCGTCGGTGTCAGTTGAAATTTGCGGCCTCGCGCGGCGGCGAAATTTGACGTGGCCGGCAGCGACTCATGGATACGAGCTGCCGCGGCTGTTTGCGTTGCCGCGGCAGAGCGATCGATCCATCCACATCCACAGGAGTCATTCATGCGAGTCAATCGAAAGTTCCTTGCCGCCTTGGTGCTTGGCAGCCTTGCTGCAGTCGCGAACGCCGGAGCGGGTGCCGCCAATACGGCAGGGACGATCCACAACGGTGAAAGCGCACCCTACGCTTGGGTCGCGCTCGGCTCCACGCAATCACGCGCAGACGTACAGGCCAAGGCCGTGGCCACCGGGCAATCGACGCGCCGCGACGCCGACCTGGGCCCTGCCGACAATGCCGTGTCGACGAGGACACGCGCCGAAGTGCGCGCCGAGGCGATCGAGGCACTGCGCTTGGGACTGATCTCTCAAGGTGACTTCAACACGCGCGAGGCGACCCCTGCCGAGCTGGAGCTCATTCGTTTGGCCGGCATGCGCGCACGCGCGGCCAATGACCTTGTGGCGGGGAAGTGAGCCCAGGGCATGCCGGCCGAAGCCGGCATGCCGAGTCATCGCCGCTACAACGCGTCAGTGCGGCAACGAAGCTCTACTCATGGGCCGGTGTCTGGGTTGCACATCGTTGTGATTGCCAAGACACCGGCCCTTCGATCGAGCGCGAACCGATGGGCGACGGGCATGGGGTCCGGCGCATCCATGGCTTCGCGCGCCTGTGCAACGCGCCCTGCTGACCTGGGCCTGCGGGTTCACCGTCAGGCCGCCATCGTCGACAGTGACGCGCCCATCCGCACTCCCAGAGCACCGCCTCGCCGCCGCACAAACGCCTGCAGCGCCTGTGAGTAGCCCGCGTCCACGGCAGACTGGACCGACGGCCGCCGGGCGAGCGCGGCGCGCCACGCCTGCAACTTCGGCAGGCCCGACCAGAAGCCGAAGTCGCCTGGCGCATCGAAGGCGTCGAAGACATCGAAGTAGCGGAATACGGGCCCGAACACGGCATCGACGAGACCGAACGCTTTGCCGTCGAACCATGGCCCCTCGCCCAGCGCAGCCTCGAGTTGCTCGAACCGACGACGCAGGGCCGACGCCTGTGCCTGCAACGCCGGCTCGTCAGCAGCGCTGTAGAAGGCGCCGATGCCGTTCAGCACCTGCGAGCCGAACTCCATCCAGGCCCGATGCCGAGCACGCGTCAAGGCATCGCCGGGGTGAAGCCGCGGCAGCGTGGTCTCGTCCAGGTATTCGCAGATGACGGCCGACTCGAAGATCGCCTCGTCGCCGACCAGTAGCAGCGGCGTCTTGCCGAGCGGCGAGATCTTCAGGAACCAGTCCGGCTTGTTGGCCAGATCGATGTCCCGGCGCTCGAAGGGCACCCCCTTCTCGGCCAGCACGATGGCCGCGCGCTGCACATAGGGACACAGCGCGTGCGACACCAGCACCAGCGGCGCGTTCACTTGGACAACCCTTCGGCGCGCAGCGCGTCCTGAACCCGCGGCCGCTGCGAGATGCGCGCCAGATAGGCCTTGAGCTGCGGGTAAGGCGTCAGCGAGCAGGCGCCGGGTGAGTAGTAAAGCTTCATGGTGGGTTCTCCTCGAGAATGGAAGTTGCAGATGGACAGGGCTTGAGTGGCTGATGTCTCACGCGGCACCGAACCTGGGGACGAGCAGCGCGCTGCGCTTGATGGCGGCAGCGCCGTCGCCGAGCAGCCACAGCGCGATCGATGCGGCAATCAGGAACACCGGGTACTCCCAGCCGCCGCCCGGGCTCGTGTGCACCCAGCCGTTGGGCAGGTGAACCCACGCTGCCCCGGCCATCAGCGGCACCAGTGCCAGCGCCACCTGACGTGCGTACAGGCCCAGGATCAAAGCCATGCCGCCCAGCACCTCGACGGCAAAGAACGGATAGGCGAGGAAGGCGGGGAAGCCGACGCTCGCGAAGTATTGAGCAGTCCCCGGCAGGGTGAATACGAGCAGCTTGAGCAGCGCGTGGGCGACCCACATGACGCCGAGGCTGACCCTCAGGACGGCGATGCCGAGTTCGGTCGATGAGGAAGCGGAAGGGTTCATGGATGAGCTCCGAAAAGGTTGACGAGTGACGCCAATGTAGGATTGCCTACTGGAAATGAGAATAAGCGAATGGGCAAAGCATGATTGCAAAGACGCAATACGAGTTGTCGCCCTCCGACCTCGAGGTGACGCTGGCCCTGGCCAGGGGTCGCAGCCTCGCCGGTGCGGGGGAGCGTTTGGGGATGGATCCGTCCACCGTGTTCCGCTCGCTGCAACGCATCGAGCGCGGACTGGGGCGCGCGCTTTTCGAGCGCACCCGCACAGGCTATGTGCCAGGCGATCTGGCCCGGCAACTGACCGAGCTGGCCGAGCAGATGGAGGCGGCGCTCGAGGCTGCGCGCTCGGCGGTCGAGTCCGCACCGTCCCAGGTCTCCGGCAGCGTGCGCATCACCACCACCGACACCGTCCTCCATGGCCTGGTGGCACCGGCGCTGCAGGGCCTGCGCTCGCAGCACCCGCTGCTGGGTTTCGAGCTCCACACCGGCAATGAACTGGCGAGCCTGACGAGGCGCGATGCCGACATCGCCGTGCGCGCGACCAAGCGGCCGCCGCAGCACCTGGTGGGCAAGATGGTCGGGCCGATCCGCGTCGCCGTCTACGCGGCTCGCAAGGGCGGGCCGCGAACATTCGAGGACGTCGAGAACGGCAGCGTCGACTGGGTCGCGCCGGACGACGCCTTGCCCGAGCACCCGTCGGTGATCTGGCGCAAGAAGCACCTGCCCAAGGTACAGCCGCGCTTTCGCGTCGCAAGCATCCTGTCGGTGTTGGAACTGGTGGCCCTGGGCATGGGCGTGGGCATCGTGCCGCTGTTCCTTGCCGAGGGGCGCAAGGACGTTCGGCGCCTCACCGAGCCCCTGACCGAGGCCGAAACCGAACTCTGGTTGCTGACCCACCCCGAGTCGCGCCATCTTCGACGGGTCTCAGTCGTCTACGCGCAACTCGCCACAGGGCTCGTCATGCCATGACCCTGAGCGATCGGCCGATGGAAATGGCCCCTTGCGGGGGCCTTTTCATGAGGTCAGAGGGCGGAGACGGCGTCTTCCATCCAGCCGGTCTTCGCGCCAAGCGCAAGGTGATGGCAGGGCCTTGGCTCGGCGCCCCACGCACAGCAGTTGCGTATTCAGTCGAAGCCGACGCTGTCGCGCGTCGAAGATCAGCGATGGCGGCTGCTGGCCAGCGAATTGACCAGCCACGGCTTGACGTCGGCCGCATCGGGCCTGCAATAGCGCACCGGTGTCGTAGCCGCGCAGTCGCCCGCCCTCTTGCCGCAGCGCTCGACGAGCAGCGCCTCGGGCATCAGTGACGGGAAGTACTGCAGCGGATCTTCGCCAGCGCGGCAATGGCCAGGCATTGGATCGGCACCATCTGCTGTTCAAGACCGCGACAGCATCTGCCCCGTCACGACGAGCGTGCCGCGCCCTGAGCGCGCTCGCCGCGTCGCGTCGCGACGGTATGCTCGAAGGTGACGTGGTCGGCGTCTGCGTCGCCGTCGCCGCGGATGCTCAGCCTGATCCGCGTCAAACCACCGGTGTCGGGCTTCGTCCCTTCCAGCAGATAGCGCCCGCCGCCGAGTTCCCCGGTGACGCGCGGCAGCATCGCGAAACGCTGGCCACTTTGCGGTTGTGGGCTGTCGATGTCGATCTGCGCCTTGGCCACCGGCCGGCCGCCCGGCGAGGTCAGGCGGATTTCCCACGCTCTCGTGTCGTCGTCAGCGGCCGATTCGGCCAGCGGTCGCATGGCGACGACATACTTCTTGTGTGCCGTGACGCGGGTCATCGATGAATCCGCATCCGTGATGTGGGCCAGGAGGCCAGCCACCAGCGTCAGTCCCAGCACGAACAGCCCTAGCGTTGCCAGGTTGTTGCGGCGCGCGCGGGAAGAATTGTCGGGTGCGTTCATGGCTCTGTCCTTGTCGCTGTGTTCCAGTGAATGCATTGCACCAAGCGATGGCTACGACGCGACTACACGGCAGCGGCGGCAGATTGCAATTGAAATCGCGACCCGCACCCCGAGTTGCGTTCGATGACCCACAGCGTCTTGTCCACGATCGACATCACGTGCACCTGTTCTCGACTCGAGCCGAGAGACTAGCAAGGCCGTCGCCGGCGCGCTTGATCGTTCGTCCAGTCGTGCGAATGACTTCAGCCGAGCGCCGCGGCTCGCGCGATCAGAAACAACCCGAGCCCGACGGCGACGACGCCGGTGACTCGCGCGACGCGCTCGCCGGCCGGTGCAAGACGTTCGACGGTGATGGCCGCAGCGACGACAGCCATCGCGCGCAGGTCCATGACGCCGACGACGAGCAGGATCGCCATCAGACCCGCACAGCAGTAGCAGCAGTGCAGGCCGAGGCGCAGCCCGTGCCGCCAGGCCGTGCCGGCGTCGGCCGGCATCGGTCGAGCGCCGGCGCGGCCGCGGCAGCAGGCGAGGTGATGTGCCTTCCACGCACTGAACTGGAACGCGCCGGCGACCGAGCACGACCCCACCGACCGCGAGCGGCACCGCGCGCGCCAGCGCCGACTGCTGCATCTCGAGCGCCGCCAGCGCGACGCCGAGCGGAAAAGCGACCATGCCGAACGCAGTCCAGACGACGAAGTAGCCCAGGCCGACGATCGTCGTCAGCGCCCGAGCCGTGTCTCGCCTGTGCTGCCGACAGCCTGGCGGTAGCGCCACAACATCGGCACCAGTGACGGCAACATCATCGCCATCATCATCACGACCCACATGCCGAGGAACGACGCGGCGGCCCCGGGCCATGTCTGTCCGGGCATCCGCATCCACGCCATCGACATCGTCCAGCCGCCGGGCATCGGCATTTCCTCCATCGCCGACATCGCCTGGCAGCAGACGATCGTGATCGCCGCGCTGGCGGCGAACAGCAGCGCCGAGACGACGAGAAGCTGCTTGCCTGGAATCTCGCCCTGGAGCCCTCCGTCGTCGGGCCTCGCGTCCTGCCATCGCGCCACGATGCCTGCTCCTTTCTCGCTGCTCAACCTTCGGCCATCAGCGCATCGCGCACGCGTGGCCGCGCGGCCACGCGGTCGAGCCAGGCGCGCAACGCCGGATGCGGTGCGAGCGGCACGTTCACGCCATCGGCCCAGCGGATGATCGTGAACGCGTAGGCATCGGCGACGCTGAATTCGCCGGCGATCCATTCGTTGGCGGCCAGGAGAGATGTCTCAGCGCTTGATGTCGTACTCGTCGTGGCGGCGCCACCAGATGCCCGTCTCGTTGCGCCCTTTGGGTGCGCGGTCGAGCCACTGGTACATGCCCCAGAGGGCGTCGAGGCCGCGCGCATAGGCGGAGTAGGTGTGGTAGACGACGCCGTCCTCGAGCGCGAACGCGCTCATGCCCGGCCTCTCGCGCGTGTACGTGGCCACGTCGGTTCCGGTCCTGGCCGCGATCTCGGCGACAGGCCCTTCGCCCTGCTTCGTCAGCGCGTCGCCGATGCCGCGTGCCGTCCAGGGCGCCTCGCGCCGGTAGTTGTATTCGATGCCGCCCTCGCGCTGTTGCTCCTCGGTGAACGAGACGTTGAAGTCGAAGTTGAAGTCGCCGCCGAACGAGGACGCCCAGGGAAACGTCCATCCCATCCGCCGCTTGTACGCCTGCAGCTTCGCGAGCGGCGCCCGCGACACCGCCGACAGCGTGACGTCGTGGTTGGCCAGGTGGACGGCGAAGCCGTCGAACCCGTCGGCGATCGCCGAGCAGGAGGGGCACCCCGCCGTGTAGTCGGGCCCGAACATGAAGTGGTAGACGAGCAGCTGCGAGCGCCCTGCGGAAGAGGTCGCCAGCGACGCGCTGCCCTCGTCGGTCTCGAATCGGTACGCCTTGTCGATCCGGACCCACGGCAGCGCCTGCCGTCGCCGCGCCAGCTCGTCGCTGCGCCGCGTCAGCTCCTTCTCGGCTTCGAGCAGCTCGAGCCGCGCCGCCAGCCACTGTTCACGTGTTCCCGTCTTGTTGTGCTCAGTCATCATTGCTCTCCTTGTTTCGAACGTCGCACGGCGCGGACCTTGCCGCTCGGTCCGCCGCCGCAATAGAAGAGATCGGCGCCGTCGGACTCGAGCCCGCTGACGCCGGTGCCGCGCGGCATCTCCAGCCGCTCGAGCACGGCGCCGCTCGCCGGGTCGATGCGGCGGATCTCGCTCTCGTCGCCTTCCCAGGTGCCGTGCCACAGCTCGCCGTCGACCCAGGTCACGCCGGTGACGAAGCGGTTGGACTCGATGGTGCGCAGGACGGCGCCGGTCTCGGGATCGATCTGGTGGATCTTGCGATCGCGGTACTGCCCGACCCACAGGCTGCCCTCGGCCCAGGCCAGGCCCGAGTCGCCGCCGTGGCCGGGCGCCGGAATCGACGCCACGACGTCGCCGCTGGCGGGATCGATCTTGTCGATGCGCGCTTCGGCGATCTGGTAGAGGTGCGTGCCGTCGAAGGCGGTGCCGGCGTCGCCGGCGCGGTCGAGCGTGCGCGCGAGCTCGCCGCTCGCGGGATCGAAGGCGACCAGCTTGCGACCGGTGGCGGCCCAGACGTGGCGGCCGTCGTGCGTCACGCCGTGGATGCTGCTCGGCGCCGGCGAAGGGGCCGTACTCGCGCACGATCTCGGCGGCGCGCGCCGGTGCTTGCGCTTTGCTGCTGCCTGTCCTGTTTCGAGTCCTGCTCATCGTCTGCTCCTTGCGGCGCATCGGAACGGCGCCTTGCCAGACAATCTACCCAAGCGGCAGCGCAGCGGGGAGTAACAAGATCGTCGTGAATCCGCGCGACAGCGGCGGCGCCAGCCAGCGCTGCGCGCGTGCGCGCCCGATCGAGCGCACGCGCGCTGCCGCCTCCAGCTCGACGAGCGCGCGCTGCACCGTGCGCTGGCTGGCGCCGAGGGCCAGCGCGAGGGCCGAGGTCGACCAGGCCGCGCCGTCGGCCAGCAGCGCCAGCAGCGACGCCTGCTCGCCATCGATCGGCGGCAGCAGGACGACGACGTCGCGCGCGTCGAGCGGCGTGAGCGCGAAGCCGCGCGCGCTGGCCTCGATGCGCGCCAGCGGCGCGACGAGCGCGCGCAAGCGGCCGATCTCGACGCGCAGGCGCGCGCGATGCGTCTCGTCGGGATGGCGGGTGCGAAACGCGCGCGCGATCAAGGCTGTCGCGATCGACGTCGCCGGGCCAGGCCTCGGCGAGCGCGCGCGCCAGCGCGAACAGCACCGGCCGGCGCGCCAGCGGCAGCCAGGTGGCGCCGGCGCGCAGGCCGCGGCGGCAGGCGTCGACCACCAGCGCGTCCGAGGCGAGCAGCGCTTCGACCTCGTCGAGGCGCAGCGGCTGCTCGCGGCCGGCGTGGACGCGCCGCGCGGCGGGACGATCGAGCGCAGCGCGCGCTTCGGCCACTTCGGCCAGCAGCGCCGGCACGCGCGCGCGCCTCGGCCGCCTCGTGCGCGCGGGCGAGTGCCGCCTGCGCCGGCGCCGTGCGCAGCGAACGCAGCGCCAGCTCGGCCGTGGTCAGCTCGGCCACCGCCCGCAGCGACGGTGGCATGCCACGCGGCGTCGAGTCGCGCCAGCGCGGCTGCGGCCTCGTCGAGGCGGCCGAGCAGCAGCAGCCGGCGCACCGCGATCAGGCGCGCCTGCAGCGCATTGGCGTGATCGGCGCGCGCCTCGAGCGTGGCCGCTGCGGCCGCCAGCGTGCGCGGCGAGCCGCCGCAGGTCGCGCATCGCCAGCGCCACCTCGGCCTCGGCGACGACGCAGCGCGCGCGCGCCAGCGCCTCGTGGGTGCCGAAGCCGCGCGCGGCGCGACGCAGCAGCTCGCGCGCGCGCGGATAGTTCGCCGAGCTGGGCCATCGCGATGCCGCGCAGCGCGAGCGCCGGCGGGTCGTCGCGCAGGCCGACCCGCTTGAGCGCGCCGAGCGCGTCGCCGGCGGCCAGCGCGCGCGCGGCGGCGGCGATCAGGGAGTCCATGGCGACAGGCTACCGCGTGGCGCTCGCGCGACGTCACAGGCCACGATTGCATTTGTAGTCTGCATGTACCGAAACAACCTTGCGGTCGGCCTGGCCGAGACTTATCGTCTGCCCACCAATCGGACACGAATGGCGGCGGCATTCGAAGCTGGAGCCGAAGTACACATCATGACCGTCATCGCACCTTTACTCGTCGCGGCCAGCGCTGCGATCGTTCTGTTGTTGGGATTGGCGCATCTTGTCTACACCTTCCACGGCTCCAAGCTGTCGCCCCGCGATCCGGAACTGCAAACGCGAATGCAGCAGACCTCACCTGTCATCACGCGGCAGACAACGATGTGGAAGGCCTGGATCGGCTTCAACGCCAGCCACGGCTGCGGCCTCGTTCTGTTCGGTGCCGTCTTCGGCTATCTGGCCCTGGCACACGCCGACCTTCTGTTCGATTCGATCTTTCTGGACGCGATTGGCCTGTTGTCTTTGTTGGCCTACGCTCTCCTCGCCAAGCGCTATTTCTTCCGCACTCCGTTTCGGGCTATCGTCCTGGCGACGTTTCTCTATGCCCTGGCGCTCATCGTTGCTTGGGCTTGACCCAGTGATGCCCACGCCGCAGCCATTCGAGCAGGCCGGCCTGCCATGAACCGATCTCAGCAGCGCCTCGACTTGCGGGTCGACGAGGCAAACAACGTCTCGGCCTTGTTGCAAGTGCCGCCGCGCCCACGCGCCTGCCTCGTCCTCGCGCATGGTGCCGGCGCCGGCATGGAGCACCCGTTCATGACAGCTGTCGCCGACGGGCTGGACGAGCGCGGGTTGGCGACGCTGCGCTACCAGTTTCCGTACATGGAGCGCGGCTCCCGGCGGCCGGACAGCCCGCCGCTGGCTCACGCCACGGTGCGCGCGGCCGTCGCCCAGGCCGCGCAGTCGATGCCCGGCGTGCCGCTGTTGGCCGGCGGCAAGTCGTTCGGTGGCCGCATGACATCGCAGGCGCAGGCACTGTCGCCATTGCCGGGCGTGACGGGCCTGGTCTTCTTCGGCTTCCCGTTGCACCCGGCGGGCAAGCCAGCAACCAGCCGCGCCGAGCATCTGTTGAAGGTGCAGGTGCCGATGTTGTTCCTGCAGGGCGGCAACGATACGCTGGCATCGGCGCCGTTGATCGAGGAGATCGTCGCATCCTTGAAGGACCGTGCCACGCTGCGCATGTTCGAGGACGCCGATCATTCGTTTCACGTGCCGCGGCGCAGCGGGCGCAGCGATGCCGAGATTGCAGCGCAGATGCTCGATGCGGTTGCTTCCTGGGCCGCGGCGGGCTCGTCTTGAACAATGCCCAGTCGGGGTGTTGCCGATGAGCGAATGGCTCGTTGAACGCGCCCAGCGCTACGAGCGTGATCAAGCGCGGCGGCTGCGCGCGCGGAGCCGCTGTCGCCCCTGGAGCGCGCGGCATTCGTGCTGCACGATGTGTTCGACCTCGACTACGACGAGGTCGCGCGCCACCTCGATCGCAGCGAGGCCGCGTGCCGCCAGTTGATCCTCGACTTCGGCATGGCCTTCCACATGGACGAGACGCTGGCGCTGCTGGTCGACATCCGCGCATCGCAGATCAACGGCTGCGCATTCTGCGTCGACATGCACGTCAAGCAGGCGAAGATCCACGGCGAGCGCGAGCTGCGCCTGCACCACGTGGCCATCTGGCGCGAATCGCCGCTGTTCACGCCGAAGGAACGTGCTGCGCTGGCCTGGACCGAGGTGCTGACACGCCTGGCGCCCGAAGGCGTGTCCGACGCAGCCTATGCCGACGCGCGCGAGCACTTCTCCGCTGAAGAGCTGTCGCAGTTGACCTTCCGCGTCGTCGCCATCAACGGATGGAACCGCATGAACGTGGCCTTCCACACCGTACCGGGCTCGAAGGACCAGATGTTCGGGCTCGACAAGGCGGGGTTGAACTGACGCGCTGCCAGCTCGTTGGGCGCGGCATCGACGTGCCAGGCTTCGGCAGCGCCGCCTCGCCACGCATGGTGCGCGTCGGCTGGCCACTGTTTCAACCGCAATCCGCTTCGCGGTGCTGTAGTCGGCATGCAATGGCGCACGGGCACAGTGACAGCCTTCGACACCGGTTCGGCACAGGAGTGCGACATGGCCAGGCCCACAGCGACAACGTCACTACTGATCGGCCCGCAAGCAACGAGCGCGGTGTTCATCGTGCTGTGGAGCACTGCATGGATCGCCGGCAAGTTCGGCCTGCAGTTCACCGGCCCGTTGACGCTGCTGGAGATCAGGTTCGCTGCGGCCGCGCTCTTCATGCTGCTGATCGCGTTGTTGACCCGCGCACCCTGGCCGCAGACCCGGGCCGAATACGGCCACCTTGCGGTGGCAGGTCTGCTGATCAACGGCCTGACGATGGCCGCCATGTACATCGGACTGAATGCCGGCGTGAGCGCCGGCGTGTCCGCCCTGATTGCGGGGCTGACGCCGCTGCTCACGGCGCTCGCCGCCGGCGCCCTGTTCGGCGAACGCATCGGCGCCCGGCGCTGGGCGGGCTTGGCGATCGGCTTGTTCGGTGTCGCGCTGGTGGTGATGAACCGGATGTCATTCGCCAACGCCGGCTGGGAGGGTTATGCGGTCACGTTCCTGGCGGTCGTCTCGTTTGTCGCCGGCACGCTTTACCAGAAGCGGTACTGCGGCGAGATCGATCTGCGCACCGGCAACACCGTCCAGTTCGCGGTCGCCAGCGTCGCCCTGCTGATCCCTGCGCTGCGATTCGAAGGCCTGCGCGTCGAGTGGGCCGAAACGCTGGTGCTGTCGTCGGCGTGGATGGCGCTGGTCAACTCCGGGGTGGCGGTCAGTCTGTTCTATCTGCTCCTCAGGCAAGGTCAGGCCAGCCGCGTCGCGACGCTGTTCTATCTCGTGCCGCCGATCACCGCCGCGATGGGCTTCGTCGCGTTTCACGAAACGCTCGGCCCGGTCGCGCTCGTGGGGTTCGCTCTGGCCGCGGCGGGCGTGTACTTCGGCGCTGGAGGTGCGGCGACATCGGCGACCGCAGCGCCGGTCCGCAGCGGCGAGACACTCAGACCACGCGAGAACTGACAGACCCTGTTCAAAGCACGCAGCGCGACGCGTGGCATGAACAGGTTCACTTCGCCGGGGCATGGGCTCTTCTAGGGTTGGTGCGGCGGGAAGAGCACCGTCGGGTCGCCGCGAAACCAGATGTTCTCGATGCGCAGCCTGGTGATGAGCCAGCGTTGATCTGTCCGTTCAAGGCGAACCCGGTAGAAGTTCTTCAGCAGCAGGTTGCGGCCGTGATCGTTTCTCGGCAGGTGCTGGGCCTCGACCAATGCGAGCAGTGCCGCCGACTCGGCGTTGATCTCGACTCGCGGATTGGTCACGGTGTGCGTCGTGTCGATCTGCGCGAGCGCAGCGCCACGCTCGAGACGTAGCGTCGCCCGTCCGCGGTTGCGATCGGCTGACTGCGTTGTTCACCGGTGAATTGGGGCGATGGCGAATCTCTCATGCCCGTGCTCTAGCGTTGCCAAGGCCACTTGTTGCTCTCGGCGAAGACCTGTTGGCGTGTCAGGCCGATGTCCCTGAGCATGCGGTCGTCGAGATCGAGCAGTCCGGGGGCGGTGCGCCGAGAGCGCCAGCGCAGCAGGGTCTCGACCATGCGCGCGATCGCGCTGCTCGTGTCGTCGGCCCGATACGGGGCTGGACGTACGAGCGATGGCTGGGCGGTGGAGGGCATGGAATTCATCATGGGGACCAGTAGGTGGGGTGGCCGGCGGAGGCGCCGTGCCCGTAGTTGATGCGCCACGCGCTACGCCAGCATTGCCGGGCAGCGTGCCGAGATTGCGAATGAAACGCCGGGTGCGGGCGCATCCCTCGGCCGAACAGGGTCCGGCGCGCGAGGTCTCGAGCAGCGCGGCGCCGACCTCCGGCCCGACATGCTTCGACACTTCCGAGAGCGTCGACGGCGCCGGGGTTGCACCCGCGATGCCGAGCAGCGCCCTCATCGCGATCAGTTTCATCGACCTCGGTCGTCTGAGTCAGGCCGCACCGTCAGCGCCGAGAAGCTTGAGCCCGAGGATCCCGCAGACGATGAGCGCGATGCAGCCGATGCGCGCGATGGTTGGCGGCTCGCCGAGCAGCGCGATGCCGAGCACGGCCGCCCCGACAGCGCCGATCCCGGTCCACACGGCATAGGCGGTCCCGACCGGGAGCTGCCGCAGCGCCAGCCCGAGCAGCCAGAAGCTGAGCCCGGCCGCGACGAGCGTGATGGCTGTGAAGTGGTGCTTCGTGAAGCCATGCGAGGCCTTCATGCTGACCGCCCAGACGACCTCCAGCAGGCCGGCGATCACGACAAGGCCCCAGGCCCCGGTGAGCGTGGCCATCAGCCCCGCCGCGCCGCCTCGATCGCGGCGATGTCGATCTTGCGCATCGTCATCATCGCGTCGAACGCGCGCTTGGCCGCCGCGCGGTCGGGGTCGGTGATCGCATCGAGCAGGGCGCGCGGCGTGATCTGCCACGACAGGCCCCACTTGTCCTTGCACCAGCCGCACTCGCTTTCCTGGCCGCCGTTGCCGACGATCGCGTTCCACAAGCGGTCGGTCTCGGCCTGGTCGTCGGTCGCGATCTGGAACGAGAACGCCTCGTTGTGCTTGAACGCCGGCCCGCCGTTGAGGCCGACGCAGGGGATGCCGGCCACGGTGAACTCGACCGTCAGCACATCGCCCTGCTTGCCGTCGGGATAGTCGCCCGGCGCGCGCATGACCGCGCCCACCGCGCTGTCGGGAAAGGTCTCGGCATAGAAGCGCGCGGCGTCCACGGCGGTGCCGTCGTACCACAGGCAGATCGTGTTCTTGCTGGCCATTTCGTTCTCCTATCGTTCCGCTTCAGCGGTGCGCCGCGCAGCGGACCGTCCGCTGCAACCGGTTGTTGCGCCGCCCTCACTGACGCACATAGCGCAGGTGTGTGGCGGCTGGACCATCAAGAACCTTGTCAATGCGAAACTGCGGCCCGGGCTCGCGCAGGTTCTCGAAAAGACGCCGCCCGCCGCCGAACAACACGGGTGCCAAGGCGATTTCCAGCTCGTCGACGGCACCCACGTTCAGGTACTGCTGGATCACATCCGCTCCACCCGCGATACGAATGTCACGACTGCCTGCGGATTCCCGAGCCAGCTCTAGGGCACGCTCCGGCCCGTCATTGATGAAGTAAAAAGTCGTCCCACCGGGGCGCACCCAGGGTTCGCGTTTCTCATGGGTAAGAACGTATACCGGTGTGTGAAACGGAGCATTCTCTGGCCAGGCGCGCTCGCCTTGGTCGAACATTCGCTTGCCCATGATGTTGGCACCGATGCGCTCCGTGGTGCTGCGAAGCAGGTCATTGACCGGGCCGGTCTCTCCTCCTGGTCCGAGCTTGAGGTTCTCGCGGAAGTACTGTTGGTTGATGATCCAGGCCATCAGCGCCCCCCACTTGGCGCCCCAGTTCTTGTACTCTGGCATGTCCCAATTCTCCATGGTCATTCCTTCCGGTGCCATGTAGCCATCGAGGCTGAGTCCGATGTTGACGAATACTTTGCTCATGATTTTCCTCTCGCATGTTCGGATGTCGGCCTAGCGAATGGAAGATGCTTTGTGGAACTTCCCCGTCCCGAGCTAGCCGCGAAGCGGCGAGCGCATCAACCACTCGACAAGGGGAAGTCCATGAGCATTGTCCACGTCGCCATCGGAGGTTCCCTTCGGCAAACGGGCCGAGCAGCAACGGCGATTCCTGCAGGCCCAGGATCTCGGTCATGAACTGCGCCGACGCCTTGCGATCGCGCGCGGCGACGATGGTGTGGTTCAGCTTGACGGTCATCTCGCCGCTCCCAACCCTATAGCCAACGCTGAACCGCCTCCACGGTGTCGGCAGGAGTTGCGAATCGATGAACCCCTTGACCATGTCCGGCGTGAACGGCGCCATCTCCGTCGGGTCGGCATGCGCCGGGTCGAGCCCCAGGGCAAGAACGAGTTTCGCCATGTGGCCGACAGCCCCTGCCCTATCTTGTCCCGGCACTCGCACCGGCCGCAGCATCACCGGCATCGGCAACATCCACGCTGGCGCCGGACCAGCCGCCGCCGAGCACGCGGAAAAGATCAGCCTGCGCAGCGGCCGCCGCGCGCCGCGCGTCGACGAGTTCCGACTGCGCCGCGAGATCGTCGCGCTCGGCGCGGATCAACTCGATGCGGCTTTCCTCGCCGCCGTCGAAACGCAGCTTGGTCAGCCGCGCCGCCTGCGCCAGAGCGCGCTCGCGATCGAGCGCGTGGCGCAGGTTCTGCTCGGTTTGGCTGCGCGCACCGAGCGCATCGCGCGCTTCCTTGAAGGCGCTGGCGACGCTGTCGCGGTAGTCGATCTCGATTTCGCGCTGCTGCGCACGCGCGAAGTCGTTTTGCGCAGCGATGCGACCACCGTCCCAGATCGGCTGGGTCAGCGACGCCAGCACGCCCCAGATCAGCGATGCGCCGCCGGTCAGGTCGGATAGTTCTGCGCTCTCGCGGCCGATCCCTGCCGTCAGCGAGATGCGCGGGAAGTACGCGGCGCGCGCCACATCGACGCGCGCGCCGGCCGCACGCAGCCTGGCCAGCGCGGCCTGCACGTCGGGGCGGTGCTCGAGCAGATCGGAGGGCAGCGCGGCGGGCAGTTGCGCTGCCACCGGAACCGCGGCTGGCTCCGCGCCACGCGCGACTGCGCCTTCGACGACTTGGCGCGGCGAGCGCCCGAGCAGCAGCGCCAGCGCGCGTTCGGCCTCGCCGCGCGAGCGTTCGAGCTTGGGCAGTTGGGCCTCGTTGCCGATCAGTTCGGCCTCGAGCTGGGCAATGTCGAGCTCGCCGATATCACCGCTGGCCAAGCGCTTGCGTTGCAGCGCCAGGCTGTCGCGCTGCGCCTGCACGGTGCGCTCGAACAGGGCGATCTGCGCGTCGAGCGACTGCAGCGCGACGTACGACTGCACCACCTGCGCGGCCAGCGCCGTGCGCAAGGTGTCGCGGGCAAAGGCCGACGCCAGCAGTTCGTCGCGTGCCGCGTCCTGCGTTCGCGCCAGGCGCGACCACAGATCGACTTCGTAGGCGACATCGATCGTCGCCCGGTGGTTGCTCGCCGTCGGAGACGCACCGCCGAGCGGCACAGCGCTGGTTTCGCTGGCGCGCTGGCGGCCACTGGAAACGCCGGCGTCGACGCGCGGCATGCGGTCGGCTCGCGCCAGCCGCAGCGCGGCGCGCGACTGCTCGATGCGCGCCGCGGCGCGCGCCAGGTCGCGATTGTTGGCCAGCGCCTCGTCGACCAGTGCCGACAGCCGATCGTCGCCGAACGACTTCCACCAATCCGCTGCCACCGGCACCCCGGCTTGCTGCCGCTGCCGTTGTCGGCAACTCGATCGCCGGCGGCGCCGTGTTGGCACGCGGCGGCACCGCGCAGCCGGCGAGCACCGCTGCCGCGATGGCCGACAGCGCCAGCGCGCGCAGTGTCGTGGTGGGCGTGTGATGCGGGGTCATGCCGTTTCTCCTTGCTCGCCGGATGCGGGGCGTTGCGATGCCGCGTCCGGCTGACGATGGGGATGGTGCGTGGCGCCGAGCTGACGAGCATGCTGGTGCGCATGTTGATGCACATGAGCGGCCTCGTCCTTCAGCACCTGCGTGCTGCGCGGCTCGCGCAGCTTGCGCGCCGTGATCACCTTGAAGAACATCGGCACGAAGAAGATCGCCAGGAAGGTCGCGGCCAGCATGCCGCCCATCACGCCGGTGCCGACCGACTGCCGCGCCGCCGGCGCCGGCGCCGCTGGAATACGCCAGCGGCAGCACGCCGAGGATGAAGGCCAGCGAGGTCATGAGGATCGGCCGGAAGCGCAGTCGCGCCGCTTCGAGCGCCGCGGCCGACGCGCTCATGCCTTCGTGGTGCTTCAGCGACGCGTACTCGACGATCAGGATCGCGTTCTTCGCCGCCAGGCCGAGCAGCGTCACCAGGCCGATCTGGAAATAGACGTCGTTGGTCATGCCGCGCAGCCACACCGCGGCCAGCGCGCCGAAGGTGCCGAACGGCAGCGCCAGCAGCACCGACAGCGGCAGCGACCACTTCTCGTACTGCGCCGACAGGATCAGGAAGACCATCAACGCGCCGAGCAGCAGCGCAAGCCCGATGAGCCCGACGCGCGCTTTTCCTGGTACGAGGCGCCGCCCCAGTCGTAGCTGAAGTCGCGCGGCAAGACCTCGCGCGGCAATGCGCTCGACCTCGGCGATCGCCTGGCCCGAACTGACGCCGGGCGCGGCCTGGCCGAACAGCTTGACCGCCGGCAGGTTGTTGAAACGATCGAGCGTCTCCGGACCCGACGAGTAGTCGACCTTGGCGAGCGCCGAGAGCGGCACCATCTCGCCGCTGTCGGAGCGCACCTAGATGCGGCCGATGTCGTCCGGGCTGCTTGCGAAACTCGGGCTCGGCCGACATCAGCACCTGCCAGGTGCGGCCGGACTTGTTGAAGTCGTTGACGTAGTAGCTGCCGAGCGTCGCCGACAGCGTGTTGAACACCTCGTCGATCGGCACGCCGAGCGCCTTGGCCTTCTCGCGATCGACGTCGACGTACAGCTGCGGCGACGTTGGCGCGCCACAGCGTCTGCACGCCGGCCGAGCAGCTTGGCTCTGGCTGGCCGCGCCCAGGAACTTGCTGCATCACCTCGGCGAGCCGCTTCGCGCCGCCTTCGCCGCGGTTCTGGATGTAGAGCTCGAAGCCGCCGGCGCTGCCGAGGCCGAAGATCGGCGGCGGGTTGAAGGCCAGCACCAGCGCCTCCTTGATGTGCGCGGTCTTCATGGAACAGCTCGCCGACCAGTGCCTGCGCCGGCACCGTGCGCTCGTCCCAGTGCTTCTGGGTGACGAAGATGGTCGCCGCGTTGTTGCGGAAGCCGCCGCCGAGAAAGTCGAAGCCGGTGAAGGCGATGGCGTCGTCGTTGTTCGGGTTGGACTTGATCGCTGTCGACGACTTCGGCGACCACCTTGTCGGTGCGCTCGCAGCGAGGCGCCGTCGGGCAGGATCACCGCCGCGATGTAGTAGCCCTGGTCCTCGTCGGGCACCAGCGAGCCCGGCGTGATCCGCCACAGGCCGGCGGCGAGCGCCACCATGCCGGCGAACAGCACCAGCGCCGATGCCGCCGCGCCGCATCATCCAGGCCACGCCGTCGGCGTAGCGCCCGGTGACGCGGTGCGAACCAGTCGTTGAACGCAGCTGAAGAAGCGGCCCGGCTGCTTGTGCTCGTGCTTCAGGATCAGCACGCACAGCGCCGGCGTCAGCGTCAGCGCGACGATGCCCGAGATGACGACGGCGATCGAGATGGTCGACCGCGAACTGGCGGTACAGCTCGCCGGTCAGGCCGCCGAGGAAGGCGATCGGCACGAACACCGCGCACAGCATCAGCACGATGGCGATGACCGGCCCGGTGACCTCGTGCATCGCCTTGATCGCCGCCTCGCGCGCGCGCATGCCTTCCTCGTGCATGATGCGCTCGACGTTCTCCAGCACGACGATGGCGTCGTCGACGACGATGCCGATCGACAGCACCATGCCGAACAGCGTCAGCGTGTTGATCGAGTAGCCGAGCAGCAGCAGGCCGGCGAAGGTGCCGATCAGCGACACCGGCACGGCCGCGCAGCGGGATCAGCGTCGCGCGCCAGTTCTGCAGGAACAGGAACACGACCAGCGAACACCAGCACCATCGCCTCGGCCAGCGTCTTCACCACCTCGCGGATCGAGACCTTGACGAAGCGCGTGGTGTCGTAGACGGTCGACATGGCTGATGCCCGTGCGGGAAGCGCTCGGCGAGCTCGGCGACGGTGTCGTTGACCTCCTCGGCGACCGCCGAGCGCGTTGGCGCCGGGCTGCAGGAAGATGCCGACCAGCGTCGCCGGCTTGCCGTTGACGCGGCCGATGAAGTCGTAGTCCTTGGAGCCGAGCTCGACCCGCGCCACGTCCTTCAGGCGCACGATGCCGAGCCGTCGGGATCGGCGCGCACGATGATGTTCTCGAACTGCTCGCGGCGTCGACAGCCGTCCCTGCGTGGTGATGGTGTAGACCAGCTCCTGGCCGCCGCCGGTCGGCGGCTGGCCGATCTTGCCGGCGGCGAACTGCGCGTTCTGCTCGTTGATCGCGCGCGCCACGTCGCTGGTCGTCAGCTTGAGCTGCGCCAGGCGATCGGGCTTGAGCCAGATGCGCATCGCGTAGTCCTTGGCGCCGAAGATCTGCACGTTGGTCGTGCCCGGCACGCGCTTGAGCGAGTCGAGCACGTTGAGCGTCACGTAGTTGCTGATCGTCAGGTCGTCGTGGCTGCCGTCGGGCGAAGTAGAAGGCGAGCACCTGCAGGAACGACGACGAGCCTTTCTCGACCGTCACGCCCTGGCGGCGCACTTCCTCCGGCAGCTTGGCCTCGGCCTGCTTGACGCGGTTGTTGACGTCTGCGCGCGCCTGGTCGACGTCGGTGCCGATGTCGAAGGTGACCTGGATCGTCACCACGCCGTTCGAGGTCGAGGTCGAGTTCATGTAGATCATGTTCTCGACGCCGTTGATCGCGTTCTCGAGCGGCGCGGCGACGGTCTGCTCGAGCACCTCGGCGCTGGCGCCCGGGATAGACCGCGGTGCACGGTGACCACCGGCGGCGCGATCTCCGGGTACTGCGCGATCGGCAGGATGCGCATCGCCGCCAGGCCGGCGATGACGATGAAGAACGACAGCACGGCCGCGAAGATCGGCCGGTCGATGAAGAAGCGTGAGAACATGGGCGTTGACTCCGCGCTGGGCTGTTCGGTTGGGCTTGTCGTTATCGCGCCTTGGCGTGTCGCGGCGCCGCTGTGCTCGGCCGCGGTCGCGGTTTGGCGCCGCATCAGCCTGGGCGAGCCGAACCGGCGCACCGGGGAAGAAGATGCGGGCCATGCCGTCGACGATGACGTCGTCGCCCGCCGCCAGCCCCTTGGTGACGATCCAGCCGTCGCCGACCTGGTCGCCGACCTCGACCGGTCGCGGCTGTGCCTTGCCGTCGGCCATCAGGTAGACGAACTTGCCCTGCGGGCCTTCGAGCACGGCGCGCGTCGGCACCTTGACCGCATTCGGACGCGTCGCGCCTAGCAGGCGAACGCGAACGAACTGGCCCGGCTTGAGCAGTCCATCGGGATTGGCGACTTCGGCCTCGGCCTGCACGGTGCCGGTCTTGTCCGAGACATGGGTGTCCGAAAAAGTCAGCTTGCCCTTGTGCGCATAGATGCTGCCATCGGCCAGACGCACTTCGATATCGAACGCCGCGCCGGCAGGCAGCGTCAGCTGGCCGGCAGCGACGTCGTTGCGCCAGCGCATCTGGTCGGTGTCGGCGATGCCGAAGCGCAGCTTGATCGGATCGGTCTGCGCCACCGTCGTCAGCAGCACCTGCGGCCCGGAGACCAGCGTGCCTTCGGAGACCTGCGAGCGCCCGGCCAGCCCCGCGATCGGCGCTTCGACGCGTGTGTAGCCGAGGTTCAACGCCGCTTCGGCGCGCCGCGCCTGGGCGCCCTTCAGCTCGGCGCGGCCGACCTGCTCGGCCGACACCGCGTCGTCGTAATCCTTCTGGCTGGTGGCGCGCTCTTTCCACAGCGGCTCGAGGCGCGCAACGCGCCGCGATGCCTGCGCCAGGCGCGCCTGCGCCGCGGCGATCTCGGCGTCGGCGAGATTGAGCGCAGCGCGGAACGGCGCGGCATCGATCGTGTACAGCGACTCGCCCTTCTTGACCGCGCGGCCTTCGTCGAAATTGCGCTTGACGAGAATGCCCGGGACGCGGGCGCGGACTTCAATGTCGCGCGAACCGGCGGTTTGCCCCACGTACTCGTAGGTTGCCGGCAAACTGGCCGGCACGACTTTCTGGATCGCGACATCGGCTGGCGGCGGCCCCGCGTGAGCCCCCGTCTGTTGGTCGGCGGCGCCGGATGCGCTGTTGCAGGCAGCCAGCGTGGCGCCCAGCAGCAGCGCGATGAGCGGCATGACGGCGGCCGATGCGGGTCGAACAGGGATTTCGAATGCGAACATGTGAATGGGCCTCCGGGTTGGATCGGAACAGACGTTCAAGCGTGTCGGTTGTCGTACGACGAACGACTCCGACCGATTTCGACAAACGCCAAGCGTTGTCGTGTCTCGAGTCGAACTGCACGCATGCGATCTGCCCGTAAAGAGGGACATTTCGCCTCGCCAACGTTACGCAGCCATGTCGGGGATGGCGGCCGCAGATTGCGACTGAAATCTACTGTGGGCTATCGCGTTGCGCCGCGCGCGCTATCTCACCGTCTCGACGACGGTGTCGAGCAGGTATCCGGCGCCGCGCTGCGTCTTGATGTATTGCGGCCGCGCCGGGTCGGCTTCGATCCTGCGCCGCAGCCGCAGGATCTGCACGTCGATCGTGCGGTCATAGACCTCGGCGTTGTGCAGCCGCGAAAGCTCGAGCAGTTGATCGCGCGACAAGACACGCCCGGGCGACGAAAGGAATGCCGCCAGCAGGCTGAATTCACCGTTCGTCAATGAGACGATCCTGTCGTCGGCTGCCTTCAGTCGGCGCAAGCCGACGTTGAACTCCCAGCCACCGAACCGGTAGGCGCGAACCTTCGCCATCGAGTCGACCGCCGTTGCTTGTCCTTGCGCAGGCGATCGCGCGCGCCGCAGCAGTGCGCGGATCCTCGCCAGCAGCTCGCGCGGGCTGAAGGGCTTGGTCATGTAGTCATCGGCACCGAGCTCGAGCCCCATCACCCGATCGGCCTCGTCGTTGCGGCCGGTCAGCATCAGGATCGGGATCAACGACGACTCGCGCAGCCGGCGCGCGATCTGCATGCCGTCTTCGCCGTGAAGCCGCAGATCGAGCACGATCAGGTCGATCGTCTCGCGTGCCATCACGGCATCGAGTTCGGCGCCGCTGGCGACCGCGCTGACGCGCAGCTCGTTGTCCGTCAGGTAGTCGCTGATCAACTCGCGCATCGACGCATCGTCGTCGAGCGCGAGCACGTGAGGCGCAGATAGCATGGCACCGGCGTGCGGCAGGACTGCGGCGGCTGTCACGCCGGCATCGTCAGGCGGCAGCAGCGCGGGCAAGCCAATCTCGCTCATGCTATCGGCGCAGAAAAGGCTTGTCGCTTTCGAACAGCGCGCTCGACCGGCTCAGGCCAAGGTCCCTGAGTTGGTAGTCGTCGAGCGCGGCCAGTTCGCGGCGCGAACGACTCAGGCGACGCCATTCCTTGACGGTGGCGGCAGCACGGGCCAGCGCGTCAACAGTGGTGCTGCTTCGACGCATCGAAGATCTCCTTGAACCACATGAAACAGATTTCAGTGGAGCCTCTGAGCCTTACACGCCGGTTTCCGATCAGCACGCACAAGTTTCGTTTGCAATCCTGGGTGTATTGACATTCAGACGTGCAGCGCGCTTGCCAGGCTGCGCGAAATGTCGCCTGAGGTCAGCGGTTTGGCCAGCACCTCGACGACGCCCGCATCGCGAGCACGAGTGGTGAGCGCCGGTGTCACATAGCCGCTCATCAGCACGATCGGAATGTCGGGGCGTATGCGGCGGATCTCGAGAGCCAGTTCGGAGCCGGTGATCTCGGGCATCGCTTCGTCTGACAGGACGGCGTCGAAGCGATGAGGCTCGACGCTGAACTCGTCGAGTGCTGCGCTGCTCGACGTGAATCCGACCGGCTCGTAGCCCAGTTCGGCAATCATCTCTTCGCCCAGTCGAACCAGCGCCTCTTCGTCATCAATCAGCAAGATAGTCTGCCCTCGCCCTCTCGGCGAAACCGCCTCGCTGACAACGATCGGCGCCGCGACGCCGTTGTGCACGGGCAGTAACACGGTGAACGTGGAGCCCTCGCCGACGCGGCTTTCAACATCGATGCCGCCTCCGAGATCGGTGACGATGCCATGCACGAGCGACAGGCCCAGACCCGTGCCGACACCAACCTCCTTGGTCGTGAAGAACGGGTCGAAGATGCGTTCGAGCACCGGTGCGGCAATGCCGGACCCGGTGTCGCGAACGGCCAGTCGGATGTAGCTTCCGCCTTGCAGCCTGCAGGTGGCGCAATTGCGGCGTGTCCATTTCGATCCGGTCGAGCATCACCGTCAGCGCCCCGTTTGCCTTCATTGCCTGGATCGCGTTGGCGCACAGGTTCATCACCACCTGATGCACCTGTGTCGGATCGGCCAGCACGGCGGCCTCGCCCGCAGCCAATTGCCGTTCGAGCCGGATGCCCGCCGGCAGCGACGCAGCGAGCCGTCGAGCGCCTCGCCGACAACCGATTGCACATGAACCGCAATTCGTTCGCCCATGCCGCTGCGGCTGAACGCCAGGATGCGTTCGACCAGCGACTTGGCGCGCATCGCGGCACTGATCGCCGCATCGATGTGGCGTCGCAGCGCGGTGCCCTCGGTCGCGTTCTTCTGCGCCATTTCGCCGTAGCCGAGGATGGCGGCCAGGATGTTGTTGAAGTCGTGCGCAATGCCGCCGGCCAACGTGCCGATCGCTTCGAGTTTCTGCGCCTGGCGCAGTTGCGCTTCGAGGCGCTCGCGATCGGCATCGGCGTTCTTGCGGTCGGTGATGTCTTCCATCGATCCGGCCATGCGCGTCGGCCGCCCCTGCGCGTCGCGCACCGCGACCCCGCGCTGCCGGTACCAGTGCCAGTGGCCGGAATGGTGTCGCAGCCGGTACTCGACCTTGAAGTGCTGCGTCGCGCCGCGCAGGTGGCCAGAGATCGCCGCGCGGACGCGTGCTGACGATCGTCCGGGTGGTAGTGCGTCAGCGCGATCCACTCGCGCCGCGGCCGCTGCGGCTCGGCGGGCTCGAGCCAGAGCAGTTCCTGATTGCGCGGCGACAGAAACAGCTGATCGCTGGCCAGGTCCCAATCCCACAGGCCCTCGTTCGATCCGGCCACCGCGAGCTGGTAGCGCTCATCGGAACGCCGCAGCGCTTCCTCGACCTTCTTGGTCGCGTCGATGTCGCTGACCGACCCCGCCCAGCGGATCGTCCGGCCGTCGGCATCGCGCACGCTCATGCCACGAAACCGGGTCCAGCGATATGTCGCCGTCGGCGTGGCGGACGCGATACTCGCCGTCATGGGCCTGCTTGTAGACGCCGGCCTGCCCCTGCAACTCATCGGCGAGGCGTTGCGCATCGTCGGCGTGAAGCCTGCGGCATCAGCAGTGCAGCCCAGTCGGCGCGATTGCGGATGGTCGCATGCTGGCATCGATGCCGACGATGCGCAGCGCGCGCTCGGAGACATACATGCTGTCGTCGACGATGTTCCAATCGAGGATGCCGTCGTTCGCGCCGGCCACGGCCAGCGCAAAACGCTCTTCGCTGCGGCGCAGTGAGTCCTCGGCGCGCTTGCGCGAGTCGATGTCGCTGACCGAACCGGCCATGCGACACGGATTGCCGGCGGCGTCGCGGATGCACAGCGCCCGCACCCGGATCCAGCGCTCGCCGCCGTCGGCGTGCAGCACCCGGTACTCGCATTCGTACGCCGGCGTCTCGCCGGCGAGGTGCGCCTGGACGGCCTCGGCGCGTCGCGGCGCATCGTCGGGATGGACGCGCAGTGAAGCGACCACATCGGCCAGAGGCTGCACCTCGGGCGCCAGCGGCAGGCCCTGCAGTTCACGCGCACGTGTCGACTCGAAGGCAAGCCCC
Source organism: uncultured beta proteobacterium (assembly GCA_963706685.1). Taxonomy (GTDB): domain Bacteria; phylum Pseudomonadota; class Gammaproteobacteria; order Burkholderiales; family Burkholderiaceae_C; genus CADEEN01. The sequence continues at coordinate 11,604 of CAVPMY010000001.1, read as the reverse complement.
GATGCGTAGTCCCAGTCCCAGACCCCGTCGTCGGACCCGGCAACCGCCAGCGCGTAGCGCTCCTCGGACTGACGCAACGCGTCCTCGGCGCGCCGGCGTGCGTCGACGTCGGATACCGAGCCGGCCATGCGCAGCGGTTTACCGTGTGCATCGCGAACGCACACGCCGCGAACCCGGACCCAGCGATGTCTGCCGTCGCCATGGACGATGCGCCATTCGCCCTCGTAGTGCGGTGTGCGCCCTGCCAGGTGTGCCTCGATCGCCGCCTGCCGCAGCGGCCTGTCTTCGGGATGGATCGGCAGTCTGGCCACCCACTCGTCGAGCGCTTGGACCTCGGGCTGCAACGGCAGGCCCATGATCTGCCGCGCGCGCTGCGACGCGAACGCCTCGCCGCTGGTGTAGTCGAAATCCCAGACGCCGTCGTCCGATCCGGCGACTGCCAGCGCGAAGCGTTCGCGCGAGACTTCGAGCGAATGGAGGGTCTTGTCGAGGCGGACCCACTGCCGTTGCAACAACGCCATCAGTGTCACGGCGAGCAGGCTGAGCGCCAGCGTGCGAACCACGGTGCCGGCCGTCTGCGCGCGCCACGGCGCCAGCGCCAAAGCTACATCGCGTGTCTCGACGATCGCCAACGGATAGCCGGCCACCGGCGCCAGCGCGCCGAACCGCTTGACGCCGTCGAGCGGGCTGGTCACCCGCAGCGGCGAGTTGGCAGGCGCGGCGTGATGATTGGCCAGCAAGGAGTCGAACAGCGCAAAGTGTTGGCCCAGCGCCGACTCGACCACCGGCTCGCGGGCCATCAGCGTGCCGTCGAGGTGCATCAGGTTGATCTTGGTGCCATCGACCGGGCGCACGTCGCGGTAGAACTTCTGGAAGTATCTCGACCCTGCCCTGCGCCGCGACCACGCCGGCAAACTCACCCGTGGCTGTTTCGAGTCGCCGCACGATCGGGAACACCCATGGCCCAGCGCCGTCGCTCGCTCGGCGGCTGGGGCCGACGATCACGTCGCGATGGCGGTCGCGGCGCAAGGCATCGAAGGCCGCGACCCCGACAGCGGTGGCGCCGGCGTCCGATGTGGCGTCACGCACGGCGCTGCCATTGGACGTCGCGCGCACCCTGGCGTCGGCGTCGATCACCACGAGTCCTTCGATCTGCGCCAGGCCGACGGCCTGGCTGGCGAGGTAGGCGTGCATCTGTTCCGCACTGGCCATGGCGATGATGCCGCTGCGATGCTGGTCGGCGATGTGACGCAGCACCAGGTCGACTGTTTGCATGCTGCGTGCCGTCTGCTCGGCAATGATCAGTGCCTGCGAGTTGAGCTGGCCGCCCGACTCTTCAACGGCGGCCAGGTGACCGCGAACGATGTCGACCGCCGCCAACGCCACCACGACGGCAACGAACAGCCCGCCGATCCAGGCAATGCGTTGCCCAAGCGGCCGCGGCGCGTCTGCGGCTGCCTCAGTCACCGTGGGAGTCCGCGAGTCGTCGCACCGCGCTCATCAGCCCATCGCGCGACACTGGCACCGGCAATACACCGGACACCCCGAGTGCGCGCGCAACGGCGCCACAACACTCGATGCAGGAGAAGAAGGCCGGCGACAAGGCAACGATCGGCGTCGTCGGATATTTGCCGACGAGATGCGCAATCCGCTGCGCGCCGCCATCTCGGGGATAGGGCACATCGACGATCGCAAGGTCATAGCGCTCGACCGCCGCATTGCCTGCATCGATCTCGTCGACAACCTGCCAGCCCTCAGCGCCTAGCCATTCGTCGAGCAGCGCAAACAATCCACCGCTCGCATCGACAACCAATATCCTGCCAGCTCGGCGCGGTGGCGCAGGCATGCTGGGGCTGTCGTACGCATGGTCTGTTGGCATGTGTTGCGATTTCCGTCCCGGACGGCCTGATCCGGGCCTAGCCTCGGCCGCATGCGCTACCGATGGGTTGCAGTTTCGATGCGCAGTATTACGATTGAAATGCAGCCACCGATGCCTGGATCGTGAACCCGCCGTCGAGCCGGCCCGACCAGCTCATGACCGGCCCGACGTTGCATCAGCATGGTGTTGCAGCGCGAGGCGACTTCAATCGCAACCAACGACGCCACGGCGCGAAGAGCCGCCATGCCAATTCGGCAATCGCCTGGCGGCGCAGCCGCCTTGCCGCACGAAGCAGATCAACGTCGGAACTGGCGATTGTCGAGTCCGGTGGCACGCCTGAATCCGCCGCAACTGCCTGACTCGGCGGCGCGAAGACCAGCACCCTGGCGTCGCCAAATGCGTGCGCTATCGCCTGTCCGGGCCGACTGATCTCGAAACTCTGACCGGGGCCGAGCACGACATCGCGCTGGTCACGCTCCTGAGTGACCCACAGGCGCCCTGAAACGACGGTGATGCATGCGCCCTGGCGGTCGCGCAAGACAAGCACCTCGCTGTCGGACAGCGTCTTGAGGCTTGGAGTGAGGCTCGAATCCATCTCGATCCAGCAACGATGATTGAACACGCAGACATGGTGACGCGCCAGGATTACGCTTTGGTCTCACGCCGTGACGGCTGCGTTTCATCTGCAATTCGGCGCCCTGCAATGCGATCGCGAGTGCGCATCCGGCAATGCCCGCGCCTGCGCAGGCCACGCTTGGCGGGCGTCGGCGCTTGTCAAAGCGCGTCAGTTTTCGTCCGGCAGATTCTTCAGGCCTCGTCGATGGCCGCAAAGCGCTCCGCAAGAAAATCGATCAGCCTTCGCACCGAAGGCAGCAAACCTCGCCGCGTCGGGAACACGGCGTGGATCACACCGCCCTTCGAGCTCCACTGCGGCAACACTTTCACCAGCTCACCGCGTCGCACCTCGTCGCCCATCAACATCACCGGCAATTGGACGATGCCCAGGCCGGCGACTGCCGCCGTCCGCAACGCGACCATGTCATCCGTCACCAGCCGCGGCGAGTGCGGTATCGCCGCGACCGCGCCACCGGGTCCCTCGAGTTGCCAGACGTGATCTCGGCGTGGCGGCCCCATGTCCAAGCTCGGCAGGCCCGCCAACTCCGTCGGATCCGCAGGCCGTCTGTATTGTTCACACAGCGACGGACTGGCCACCAGGCACCATCTGCGCTGCGCGAGCACGCGCATGACCAGTCCACTGTCTTCGAGCGGCGGCGTGCGCGCGCGAATCGCGATGTCGACGCCTTCCGCAATCACATCGACCTGGCGGTTGGTCGCCTCCAAATGCATCTCGATGCGCGGGTTCAGACTCAAGAAGTCCGCCAGCATGGCCGCCACCCGGGTCTGCAGCAAGGCAACCGGGCAGGTGATGCGCACGATGCCTTGCGGCTCGGCCCGTGTCTCGTCGATGGCCTGCTGGGCCGCCTCGGCCTCGACCAGCATCGCCTTGCAATGCCGGTAGTAGGTGTCGCCGACCTCGGTCACCGAGAAGCGCCGCGTCGAACGCTGGATCAGGCGCACGCCCAGCCCTTCCTCCAGCAGGGCCACGCGCCGGCTGAGCTTGGATTTGGGCACGCCCAGGGCCCGGCTGGCTGGCGCGAAGCCGCGGTGATCGACCACCTGGGCAAAGTAGTAGAGGTCGTTCAGATCCTGCGGCATCGCGAGGCATCGTTCTACTGATGGAACGCTGAGGATAAGTCAGGCCCCCTACCGCTCTAACACCCGAGGAACTATCTTCAGATCATCGCGCTGGCAGCAGCCGGCGCTCAACCAGGAGTCTGTGATGAAGAAGATTCTCGGCACGCATGGCAACAACCGCCAACACTGGGTCGGCGACGGTTTTCCGGTGCGCACCCTCTTTTCGTACGACACGCTGGGCGCACAGGCCAGCCCGTTCCTGATGCTCGACTTTGCCGGACCGGCCGCCTTCGCCGCGACCGACCGCCCGCGCGGCGTCGGCCAGCATCCGCACCGCGGCTTCGAGACCGTGACGATCGTCTACCAGGGCGAAGTCGAGCACCGCGACTCCACCGGCGCCGGTGGCCTGATCGGTCCCGGCGACGTGCAGTGGATGACGGCCGGTGCCGGCATCCTGCACGAGGAGTTTCATTCCCACGACTTCACGCGCAGCGGCGGCACGCTGGAAATGATTCAACTGTGGGTCAACCTGCCGGCCAAGGACAAGATGGTCGCACCGGGCTACCAGACGGTGCGCAACGCCGACATCCCGAGCCTTGCACTGCCCGACGAGGCCGGCACCGTGCGCGTGATCGCGGGTGACTACGCGGGCCACCGCGGTCCGGCGCGCACCTTCACGCCGATGGACGTGTGGGACATTGGCCTGCGCGCGAACAGCACGGCGAGCTTGAACCTGCCGGCCGGACGCAACGTGATGATCGTGGTGCTGCGGGGCACGGTGCAGGTCAACGGCGACACGGTGGCGCGCGAGGCCCAGATGGTCTTGCTCGATCGCGACGGCACCGAGTTGCGGCTCGAAGCCAACAACGACGCCGGCGTCTTGCTGCTCAGCGGCGAGCCGATCGACGAACCGATCGTCGGCTACGGGCCGTTCGTCATGAACACCGACGCGCAGATCCGTCAGGCGATGAGCGATTTCGAGGGCGGGCGCTTCGGCGAGATCAAGCCGATCGAGCGCAAAGCCCGGAACGAATCCATCACGACCTGAAGACTCGCGACCGCAGGCAGGCTGCGGTCGCAATTCCGTTTGCATGATTGCCGGCCATTTCGAAACCAGTTTGGACGTCCTTGGACGCCCTGAAATCCTGGTTCATCGCGTCGATCATCACTTCCCAATCGGGGCAAAGGCGCATGGATGCTTGATGTGCGCCAGACATCCCATCATGATCACCAACGAACGGCAGTACCTGATCACGCAAGCACATGCGGCGAAGTTCCGTGAAGCCCTGTCCGCCGCACCGGCCGAGGGCTTGCATCCGAAGGCGCTCAAGGCGATGCGCGATGGAGCGCGAAGCCAGCTCGCTGAACTCGAAGAGCAGCTCGCCGAGTACGACGCTTTGCGCACCGGTAAGGTCGTGTCGTTCAAGATGGATTCGATCACCGGCATCGGTGACGCGCTCGTCAAGGCGCGGATCATCCGCAAGCTCACGCACAAAGCCCTCGCCGAGCGGATGGATCTGGCGGAGCAGCAGATCCAGCGCTACGAGGCCACGCGCTATGCCGGCGTGTCGATCGAGCGTTTGCAGGCGGTGGCCGACGCGCTGAACCTGCGCGTGAACGAAGTGTTGACACTCGAGAAGGAGTGAGCGGCGGGGCTGGCTATGCGCCGGCCTGCGCAGCCGCCTCAGCGCGGCGCGCCGGCGTCGATCTTGATCCAATCGGCGGTGATGCCAGCGTTCGGATCGGTGAACTTCACCTCGACGCGCTGACCGGGTCGCATATCGGCCATCGTGGCGACCAGGGTCGATTGGCCTGCCGCGCTGCGGTCGAGCCAGATGCGCGTCGCCGGCGTCATCTTGACGGGCTGCGAGCCCGAAGCCGACTGCACAGCCAGCGATCTGCTGCCGCTGTCGACCGTGCCGATGGTGCCGATCAGCGTCGTCTTGCCCGAAACGCCAGGCGACTTGCCGATCGGGACAAAACGTTCGGTGGCCTCCTGGCCGTGCGCGATCGACGTCGCGCCCAGCAGCAGGGTGAACAAAGCCATTCGTCGTGGATTCATGCTTGCTCCGATTCGCATTCGACGCGCCGAATTCATTGCACCAGCTCCGCACGTGCACGTTTGTGTGCGGCGATCGCCTGGGCCGACTGCTCCGGGTTGCCGAACCAACTGTGCAGCGCGCGCTGCGACGCCTTGCGCGCCTGCTCGAGATGCACCACCGCCTGCGGGTGCAGATCGGCTTCAGACAGGACGCGGATCGCGTCGCCGGTTTCGGCCACGGCCTGCCGCAGCGCAGAGCCGGGCTCGGCGCCGTGACCGACCTTGCGTGTGGTCTGCAACAGCTCGATGCTCTGGCGGATGTTCTCCAGCGCGTTGAGCACGCGCAGGAACGACGAGATCGCCTGGATCTGCGTCGCGTCGAGTTCGATCGGCCCACCGGTGGCCGCGGCCAACGCCTTGCCAATCGGCGACTCGTTGAACGAGTCGCCGTCGTAGAAGCCGACTGCGGCCTCGAGCGTGGCCACCGAGTTGTTGTGGAAGAACGGTGCCGTGTCGGCGGCCTCGACCAAGGTCGGAATATTGAAGGTCTTGTCGCCCGGGTTGCCGAAGCCATCATCGGCCGGCACCTTTTCCTTCGTCAGCCGCGCGGGTTGGTCAGGCAGGTCCTCGACGCCGGTGTCGAAGTTCAGGTTACCGGTGACGCCGAGGAAGTTCGCATTCGCGCCGGCGTTCTCATGACACAGGTTGCATTTGCCGACCTTGTTGTCGAGAAAAAGCTCCTGGCCACGCTTGGCGATGGTGCCCTTCAACGGCAGCGGCAATGTCAACTCCTCCTGGCGACCGAGCGAGAGCTGAAAGGCTTCGAGGGCATCGAGTTCATCCGCGGTCGGCAGGCGAAAGTCGACACCGGCGACGCGGTTCAAGGTCTTGGTGAAGTGCTGGATCACCGCACCGGTGGCAAACGAGCGCAGCGAGCCGTCGCCCGGTGCACCATCGCCCGACCAGCCGGTGCGCGGCCCGCCCGGGCTGGCGATCGAGGTGCGCAAGGCCAGCGTGTGCGGCACACCGCGCTGCACGAAGCGACTGGCCAGGTCGTCGAAGCCGTCGAGGTTTTCCAGGATCAGCGCGAACTCGCGCATCAGCCGCGGGTTCTCGAAGTTCTGTGCCAATGCCGGAACGAACTCGGCGACGAACAAGGGATCGTTCTTCGGCAGCCGCGCGATGAAACGCGGATCGAGGGTGAAGTTGTTGTCCACCGGATGGCAGGTGCCGCAGGTGCGGCCATTGCCGTTGAACGTTTCGTTGAAGAACAAGCGCCGGCCCTTCTCGACCAGGGCGGCCTTCGGGTCGGTCGGCGCGGGCGGCGCTACCTGGCAAGCGAGCAGGCCCGCGGCGACGGCGGCCAGCGCGGCGAGCGTCCAGACATTTCTTGTTCTCATCTTTCGCCTCGTTGTTGGAGTCGGCGTCGCAAAATAATAGGCACAGATCGGCGCCGTGTGCAAGACCTAGGCTGCCCCGCAATTGCATGCACTACCGAGATTCGGCTTGCGTCATTCGCGGTGTTGCGCATCGAGCGCCCATCGCGTCAACGCGCCCGGCCGCAGCGCGCTCGCTTGTCCTGGGCCGCGCCGCTGTGTAAGCTGATCGGCGATGAGCCCGACCGATTCAACGCCGCTGCCGCCGCTGACGGGCGGATGCCTGTGCGGCCGCGTTCGCTACGAGGCCGCAGCCGATCACCGCGAGGGCTACTACTGCCACTGCAGGATGTGTCAGCTCGCCTTCGGCAACACCCGCGCTGCCTACATCAACCTGCGCAAGGACCAGTTGCGCTGGACCGCGGAAACGCCGACCTACTACGCCTCGTCGAAGATTGCGCGGCGGGCCTTCTGCGGCCATTGCGGCACGCCGTTCAGCTTCGAGTTTCTCGACAGCCAGCGCATCGACATTTCGATCGGCACGCTCGACGACCCCGGGCAGGTGAAGCCGACGTCGCATTTCGCGATCGAATCGCGCATCGCCGCCTGGCATGTTGACGATGGCCTGCCGGGTGAGCGGCTGGACCAGCAGGAGCGGATCATGAAGCGCTGGCGCGACGCCTATGGCGCGGATGTCGTTCCGGGGGCCGGGGCCGCAGCCGGGGAGAACTCAGCCTAGGGACCACGAGGCCACGACCTCGAGCCCCGGCTCGGCGCGACGAATGTGCAATCTCGCCGCCATGCGCCTGCGCCACCAGCCGGCACAGGTACAGGCCCAGGCCGACGCCGCCCGTCGCACGCTGGCGCGCGCTGTCGGCGCGGTAGAACGGCTCGGTCAGATGCGCCAGGTGTTCTTCGGCCACGCCGGGGCCGAAGTCGCGCACGCTCAAGCGCCAGCTGGCCATCGGCATTCGCTGCTCAAGACACGACCGGCGGCGCCGGCGCGCCGGCGCTGTGGCGCAGCGCGTTGTCGATCAGGTTGCGCAGCAGCAGCCGCACGCGCATCGGGTCGACGCGCACGGCGGCCAATGTGTTCGTCGAGTTCCAGGTTCAGCCGCCATCGGGCCGAACTGCTCGGCGACCAGCTCGCGCACCAGCGCCGCCAGGTCCACGGCCTCGGTCTGCAGCGCGGCATGGCCGCCGGCCAGGCGTTCGCTTTCGAGCAGCTCGGTGATCAGGTCGCGCATCTCGCCCAGGTCGCGCAGCAGCGCGTCGCGCGTGCTCGCCCTCGTCCACCAGCTCGGCGTTGACGCGGGCCCGGGTCAGCGGGCTGCGCAGCTCGTGGCTGATGGCCAGCAGCAGCGCGCGCTTGGCGTCGAGCATGCCGTGCAGGCTGCTCGGCCATGCGGTTGATGCGTTCGGCCAGGTCGCCGAGTTCGTCGCGCCGGCGCACGGGGATCGGCGGCTCGAACTCGCCGCGGCCGAAGCGCGGCCACGCCGGCGCCGATGTCGTCGAGCGGGCGCAGCAGGCGGCGCACCTAGGCGATAGGCCAGCGCGGTCAGCAGCAGCAGCGCGGCGAGCGTGACCCAGCCGAAGGTGCGCGGGCGTTGCGTCTCGGGCACGGGCCGGCCAGGCCGAAGCGCGATGCGGTGGCCGTCGGCGGTGGTGCGCGTGAGGCCCCAAGCCTTCGGCGCCGAACTCACGTTCGCCGTCGCGCGTGGTTGCCAACGCGTCTGCGGCACCGCTGTAGCTCGGGGTGCGAGTCGTAGTGCAGCTGCGGCCCGTCGATGCGCATCGACACCGGCAGCCGCGCGCCACGATCGCCTTGGCGCGCGCCTCGCTCGGGCGGCGAGCCGATCTCGGCGGCGAGCCGGTCGACGTAGTCGGCCACCAGCGGCTTGGCGTAGCCCTGCCAGCCGCCCTGCAGCACGCGCTGCATGCCGACCAGGAAGACGGCGGTCGTGGCCAGCGCCAGCAGCAGGAACAGCGTGACCAGGCGCCACTTGAGCGAGTGGCGCCAGCGGTGCCGTGCGGCGCGCCAGCGCTGCGCCGGCGCAGGCTTCACGGCCGCACCCCGGCGAAGGTGTAGCCGGCGTTGCGCAGCGTGTGGATGCAGTCCAGCGGCTCGAGCTTGCGGCGCAGCCGGCTCACCAGGATGTCGACCGCGCGGCGTGTGGATGTCTTCGGCCGCGTGGCCGCGCAGTCTGGTCCAGGATGTCGTCGCGGCTGAAGACCTTGTGCGGCGCGGCGGCCAGCAGCGCCAGCAGTTCGAACTCGGTGCCGGTGAGCTCGACCGGCTCGCCCTGGCGCTGCACGCTGCGGCGGTCGAGGTCGATGTCGAGGCCGTCGAAGCGCAGCTGCCGCGCGACGTCGCTGGCGGCGCGTGGCGCGCGCGGCGCAGGATGGTCTGCACGCGCGCCAGCAGCTCGCGCGGCTCGAAGGGCTTGGGCAGGTAGTCGTCGGCGCCGAGTTCGAGGCCGACGACGCGGTCCATCACGTCGCCGCGCGCGGTCAGCATCACGATCGGGATGTCGCTGTCGCTTGCGGATCGTGCGGCAGAGCTCGAAGCCGTCCATCTCGGGCAGCATCACGTCGAGGATCGCGGCGTCGAAGCCGCCTGCGCGCAACCGCGCCAGCCCGGCGCTGGGCCGGGTGGCGTGCTGCAGCTCGAAGTCGAAGCGCGCGAAGTAGGCCGCCAGCGGCGGGCCGAGCCGTTCGTCGTCGTCGATCAGCAGCAGGCGGCGCATGCGGTGCATTGTGCGGTCGCGGCGCTCAGGCCACGATGCGCCGTAGCCCGCAATGCGCCGTGGCCGCGCGCTTGGTCATGAACTCGCGCACCTTGGCCTGCTGCTCGGGCTTCAGGCTGTCGTAGAAGTCGGCCAGCGCGGCGATCACCTCCGGGCTCTGCGCGCTGATGCGCGCCGGTCTTGGCCTCGACCAGCGCCTTGGCCTTGGCGCGGTCGAAGGTCGGTGCCGGCCACCAGCGACTGCAGCTCGGCGCGCGGGTCGGTGGTGCTGCCGACCAGCGCATTGCGCTGCGCGCGCAGCTGGTCGGCCAGCACGCCGAGCTTGGCCTTCTGCGCCTCGTCGAGGTCGAGGCGGCTGCCGACCCGCTCGACCATGCGCGGCCTTCATCTGGGCCGCGTCCTCGTCGCTCATGGCGTGCCAGCCATGCGCGCCGTAGTGAGCGCGGTGCGAGCAGGCGGCGATGCCGCCGAACGAGAACGGAGGCGCCGAAGAGGCCGATGAGGGTGCGCTTGATCCAGGTCTTCATGGTGAGGGTTCCTTGGGGGTTGAACAAGGCCTTCACTGTGCCGAGGGCTCGCCGGCGCGTCCTTTCGGCGCGGTATCGCTGCGTAACGTTTCTTGTCGCGCGGCGCAGGGTGCGGTTGAAGCACGATCAATCGCCGCTGGCAACGAGCTTCTGCGAGGCGCTCTTTCACTCCTCGCACGACATCGTCATTGCCGAAGACACCACGCTCAATCCGCGGTTCTCGAGCCATCCGCTGGTCACCGGTCCGCCGCACATCCGCTTCTACGCCGCCGCGCGACTCACGGTCAACGCGCAGACCGTCGGCTCGCTTTGCGGCTACGACATGGCGCCCAAGCAGATTTCCGCCGAACAGCGAGAGCAGCTGTGGGTGCTGGCGCAGGCCGCCATGAAACTGCTGGCCGATCGCGTCACGACCTTGCCCGAGCGTTGAGCCGCGTGTGCCTTGGCGGATGCGCCGTGCTCAGACCGCGGTGGCCGGTTCTTCGCTGATGTTGGCCAACTCGCGCAACTCGTCGAGCAGCGGCAGCGCAGCGAGCACCGTCTCGGAGTCGACGCCAAAATCGATCAGGCAGGCCACTTCATCGACGCCGATCGCCTGCAGGCGGTCGGTCATGGCCAGGCAGGAGTCCATCGTGCCCATCAACGAACTGGCGGCGTAGTAGCGCTCGAAGGAGAACTCGAGCGCGTCGCGCACATCGTCGGCCGACAACGGCCCCGCGGTGGCCGGGCAGCGTTGCTGAAAAACGGCACCGACGCGATGTAGTTGCCGACCAGATTGGCCGAGCTGCCGAGGTAGCGCAGCATCAGCGCCTCGACGGTGCGACGCACGCTGTCGTCGTCCTCGCCGACAAAGGAGTGCAGCATCAGCGTGACCTGCCCTTGTCCGGCCTGTCCTGCCGCACGCCAGGCGTTGCGATAGGACTTGATCTTGCCGTCGAGCGCTTCGAGCAACTGGCCGAGCAGATGCGTCAGCACGTGGTGCCCGGCAGCGCCGGCGCGCTCGAAGGTCTGTCGGGTTCTCGGCCGCGGTAATCCAGATCGGCAGCTCGGGCTGCACCGGCCGCGGCATCGTATGCAGCGCAACTTTGTCGCCCAGCAGGTTCACGGCGTCGAAGGCCTCGCCGCGCCACAGCCGCTGCAGTTCGGCCGCGCGCTCGAAGACCAGTTCGCCGCGCCGCTCGTAGGCGCCCGGTGGCGCGAGCGCGAAGTCGTTCGGAAACCAGCCCGAAGCCACGCCGAGGTCGACACGGCCGCCGGACAGCACATCGACCAGCAACCATTCCTCGACGATGCGCGCCGGGTGGTGCAAGGGCACGACGACGCTGCCCGAGCGGATGC